>NZ_JBLQTS010000001.1:0-4747612 GCF_048684915.1 Lysinibacillus sp. BNK-21
TGAACCTTGAAAACTGAACAAGCAAAACGTAATCAATAAAGTTTTAAGTAGCTAGTTTTGCTAGTGAACGAAACACAATTTTGGACATCAAACATGATGCCAGCAAAATTTGAGCTAATCAAATTTCTTTTATGGAGAGTTTGATCCTGGCTCAGGACGAACGCTGGCGGCGTGCCTAATACATGCAAGTCGAGCGAACAGAAAAGGAGCTTGCTCCTTTGACGTTAGCGGCGGACGGGTGAGTAACACGTGGGCAACCTACCCTATAGTTTGGGATAACTCCGGGAAACCGGGGCTAATACCGAATAATCTCTTTTGCTTCATGGTGAAAGACTGAAAGACGGTTTCGGCTGTCGCTATAGGATGGGCCCGCGGCGCATTAGCTAGTTGGTGAGGTAACGGCTCACCAAGGCGACGATGCGTAGCCGACCTGAGAGGGTGATCGGCCACACTGGGACTGAGACACGGCCCAGACTCCTACGGGAGGCAGCAGTAGGGAATCTTCCACAATGGGCGAAAGCCTGATGGAGCAACGCCGCGTGAGTGAAGAAGGTTTTCGGATCGTAAAACTCTGTTGTAAGGGAAGAACAAGTACAGTAGTAACTGGCTGTACCTTGACGGTACCTTATTAGAAAGCCACGGCTAACTACGTGCCAGCAGCCGCGGTAATACGTAGGTGGCAAGCGTTGTCCGGAATTATTGGGCGTAAAGCGCGCGCAGGCGGTCCTTTAAGTCTGATGTGAAAGCCCACGGCTCAACCGTGGAGGGTCATTGGAAACTGGGGGACTTGAGTGCAGAAGAGGAAAGTGGAATTCCAAGTGTAGCGGTGAAATGCGTAGAGATTTGGAGGAACACCAGTGGCGAAGGCGACTTTCTGGTCTGTAACTGACGCTGAGGCGCGAAAGCGTGGGGAGCAAACAGGATTAGATACCCTGGTAGTCCACGCCGTAAACGATGAGTGCTAAGTGTTAGGGGGTTTCCGCCCCTTAGTGCTGCAGCTAACGCATTAAGCACTCCGCCTGGGGAGTACGGTCGCAAGACTGAAACTCAAAGGAATTGACGGGGGCCCGCACAAGCGGTGGAGCATGTGGTTTAATTCGAAGCAACGCGAAGAACCTTACCAGGTCTTGACATCCCGTTGACCACTGTAGAGATATAGTTTCCCCTTCGGGGGCAACGGTGACAGGTGGTGCATGGTTGTCGTCAGCTCGTGTCGTGAGATGTTGGGTTAAGTCCCGCAACGAGCGCAACCCTTGATCTTAGTTGCCATCATTTAGTTGGGCACTCTAAGGTGACTGCCGGTGACAAACCGGAGGAAGGTGGGGATGACGTCAAATCATCATGCCCCTTATGACCTGGGCTACACACGTGCTACAATGGACGATACAAACGGTTGCCAACTCGCGAGAGGGAGCTAATCCGATAAAGTCGTTCTCAGTTCGGATTGTAGGCTGCAACTCGCCTACATGAAGCCGGAATCGCTAGTAATCGCGGATCAGCATGCCGCGGTGAATACGTTCCCGGGCCTTGTACACACCGCCCGTCACACCACGAGAGTTTGTAACACCCGAAGTCGGTGAGGTAACCTTTTGGAGCCAGCCGCCGAAGGTGGGATAGATGATTGGGGTGAAGTCGTAACAAGGTAGCCGTATCGGAAGGTGCGGCTGGATCACCTCCTTTCTAAGGATTATTTCGGAATACAAACCTTGGGTTTGTAAGATTACGTTTTGCGTTCAGTTTTGAAGGTTCATTCTATCTGAATGAAACACTTCAAAACTTGTTCTTTGAAAACTGGATAAAACGACATTGAAATTGTAACAAACACATTTATTTTTTAAGTTTTTTATAGGCTTAATAACTTGGTTAAGTTATTAAGGGCGCACGGCGAATGCCTTGGCACTAGGAGCCGAAGAAGGACGGCACTAACACCGATATGCTTCGGGGAGCTGTAAGTGAGCTTTGATCCGGAGATTTCCGAATGGGGGAACCCACTACGTTTAATCGCGTAGTATCTTGACGTGAATACATAGCGTCTTGAAGGCAGACCCAGGGAACTGAAACATCTAAGTACCTGGAGGAAGAGAAAGAAAAATCGATTCCCTGAGTAGCGGCGAGCGAAACGGGAAGAGCCCAAACCAAGAGGCTTGCCTCTTGGGGTTGTAGGACACTCTATACGGAGTTACAAAAGAGCGAGTTAGATGAAGCGACTTGGAAAGGTCCGCCAGAGCAGGTAAAAGCCCTGTAGTCGAAAGTTCGTTCTCTCCTGAGTGGATCCTGAGTACGGCGGAACACGTGAAATTCCGTCGGAATCCGGGAGGACCATCTCCCAAGGCTAAATACTACCTAGTGACCGATAGTGAACCAGTACCGTGAGGGAAAGGTGAAAAGCACCCCGGAAGGGGAGTGAAAGAGATCCTGAAACCGTGTGCCTACAAGTAGTTAGAGCCCGTTAATGGGTGATAGCGTGCCTTTTGTAGAATGAACCGGCGAGTTACGATTACGTGCAAGGTTAAGCTTTAGAAGGCGGAGCCGCAGCGAAAGCGAGTCTGAATAGGGCGAAATAGTACGTGGTCGTAGACCCGAAACCAGGTGATCTACCCATGTCCAGGGTGAAGGTGAGGTAACACTTACTGGAGGCCCGAACCCACGCACGTTGAAAAGTGCGGGGATGAGGTGTGGGTAGCGGAGAAATTCCAATCGAACTTGGAGATAGCTGGTTCTCTCCGAAATAGCTTTAGGGCTAGCCTCGTGATGAGAATACTGGAGGTAGAGCACTGTTTGGACTAGGGGGCCATCCCGGTTTACCGAATTCAGACAAACTCCGAATGCCAGATATTTATACACGGGAGTCAGACTGCGAGTGATAAGATCCGTAGTCAAAAGGGAAACAGCCCAGACCACCAGCTAAGGTCCCAAAGTAATCGTTAAGTGGAAAAGGATGTGGCGTTGCACAGACAACCAGGATGTTGGCTTAGAAGCAGCCATCATTTAAAGAGTGCGTAATAGCTCACTGGTCGAGTGACGCTGCGCCGAAAATGTATCGGGGCTAAACGATTCACCGAAGCTGTGGATTGACATCTACGATGTCAGTGGTAGGAGAGCGTTCTAAGTGCGTTGAAGTCAGATCGGAAGGACTGGTGGAGCGCTTAGAAGTGAGAATGCCGGTATGAGTAGCGAAAGACGGGTGAGAATCCCGTCCACCGTATGACTAAGGTTTCCTGAGGAAGGCTCGTCCGCTCAGGGTTAGTCGGGACCTAAGCCGAGGCCGATAGGCGTAGGCGATGGACAACAGGTTGATATTCCTGTACCACCTCCTCACCGTTTGAGAAATGGGGGGACGCAGTAGGATAGGGTAAGCGCGCCGTTGGTTGTGCGCGTCCAAGCAGTAAGGCGTGTGTGTAGGCAAATCCGCACACTGTAACGTTGAGCTGTGATGGCGAGTCCGTATGGACGAAGTTCCTGATTTCACACTGCCAAGAAAAGCCTCTATCGAGGTGAGAGGTGCCCGTACCGCAAACCGACACAGGTAGTCGAGGAGAGAATCCTAAGGTGTGCGAGAGAACTCTCGTTAAGGAACTCGGCAAAATGACCCCGTAACTTCGGGAGAAGGGGTGCTCTTGAGCGTGCAAGCGCATGAGAGCCGCAGTGAATAGGCCCAGGCGACTGTTTAGCAAAAACACAGGTCTCTGCAAAACCGTAAGGTGACGTATAGGGGCTGACGCCTGCCCGGTGCTGGAAGGTTAAGAGGAGTGGTTAGCGCAAGCGAAGCTGCGAATTGAAGCCCCAGTAAACGGCGGCCGTAACTATAACGGTCCTAAGGTAGCGAAATTCCTTGTCGGGTAAGTTCCGACCCGCACGAAAGGCGTAACGATCTGGGCACTGTCTCAACGAGAGACTCGGTGAAATTATAGTACCTGTGAAGATGCAGGTTACCCGCGACAGGACGGAAAGACCCCGTGGAGCTTTACTGTAGCCTGATATTGAATTTTGGTACAACTTGTACAGGATAGGTAGGAGCCAGAGATCTCGGAGCGCCAGCTTCGAAGGAGGCGTCGGTGGGATACTACCCTGGTTGTATTGAAATTCTAACCCATGCCCCTTAGCGGGGCAGGAGACAGTGTCAGGCGGACAGTTTGACTGGGGCGGTCGCCTCCTAAAAGGTAACGGAGGCGCCCAAAGGTTCCCTCAGAATGGTTGGAAATCATTCGTAGAGTGTAAAGGCACAAGGGAGCTTGACTGCGAGACCTACAAGTCGAGCAGGGTCGAAAGACGGGCTTAGTGATCCGGTGGTTCCGCATGGAAGGGCCATCGCTCAACGGATAAAAGCTACCCCGGGGATAACAGGCTTATCTCCCCCAAGAGTCCACATCGACGGGGAGGTTTGGCACCTCGATGTCGGCTCATCGCATCCTGGGGCTGTAGTCGGTCCCAAGGGTTGGGCTGTTCGCCCATTAAAGCGGTACGCGAGCTGGGTTCAGAACGTCGTGAGACAGTTCGGTCCCTATCCGTCGTGGGCGTAGGAAATTTGAGAGGAGCTGTCCTTAGTACGAGAGGACCGGGATGGACACACCGCTGGTGTACCAGTTGTCTTGCCAAAGGCATCGCTGGGTAGCTATGTGTGGACGGGATAAGTGCTGAAAGCATCTAAGCATGAAGCCCCCCTCAAGATGAGATTTCCCATTACGCAAGTAAGTAAGATCCCTCAAAGACGATGAGGTAGATAGGTTCGAGGTGGAAGTGTGGTGACACATGGAGCTGACGAATACTAATCGATCGAGGACTTAACCAAAAAAGTTTGAAACATTCAATGCACCGTTTATCCAGTTTTGAAAGAATAAATCTTTCAATTAAATAAAAAGTCTAGTGATGATGGCAAAGAGGTCACACCCGTTCCCATACCGAACACGGAAGTTAAGCTCTTTAGCGCCGATGGTAGTTGGGGGCTTCCCCCTGTGAGAGTAGGACGTCGCTAGGCGCAAAAAGTCGCTACTGATACACTCAGTAGTGGCTTTTTTTTTTGAGCCGATTATTTATTTATAAATACATAAAAGAAGGCATCCTCAATGGGTGCCTTCTTGTTTTGATACTTAACTTAATGCGTATGAACTGTAGTAGCTCGTAGTTCGATACGGCGAATTTTCCCTGATGTCGTTTTTGGTAACTCATCAAGAAAGACGATACTACGAGGGTATTTATAAGGGGCTGTTAACGCTTTTACATGCTCCTGTAGCTCCTTTGTTAACTCCTCTTCATTACATTCTTTGAAGCCTTCTCGTAAGATAACAAATGCCTTTACAATATGCCCCCTAATTTCATCTGGCGCAGCTACAACTGCACATTCTTGTACAGCTTCATGTTTGTTTAATGCATCTTCAACTTCAAATGGTCCGATCGTATAACCAGATGAAATAATAATGTCGTCTCCACGACCTTCAAACCAGAAGTAACCGTCTTCATCACATTTTGCTTGATCACCTGTAATATACCAATCCCCACGAAATGCAGCTTGTGTGCGCTCTGGTTCTTTATAATATTCTTTAAATAAAGCTGGTGAAGATTTGTGAACAGCAATATCACCTACTTCGCCAACTGGCGCTTCATTCCCTTCATTGTCGATAATACGTACAATATTACCTGGAGTTGGAACACCCATAGATCCAGGACGTAATTCTGTGTTTTCGAGTGTACCAATTAATAATGTGTTTTCTGTTTGTCCATAGCCGTCACGTACTTTTAGTCCAAAATGATTCATAAATGTTTCGATAACTGGACGATTTAAAGGTTCACCAGCAGAAACGGCACTACGTAGAGATGATAGATTGTAGTCTTGTAAATTATCGATTTTCGCCATAATCCGGTATTCAGTCGGTGTACAACATAGAACATTAACTTTTTCATCCTGCATTAATTGAAGATAGGTTTTTGCATCGAATCCACCATGATAGACAAATGCAGTAGCACCGAGCATGATTGTGGATAAAAAAGGACTCCATATCCACTTTTGCCAACCAGGAGCAGCTGTTGCCCACACGAGGTCTCCTTCACGTACACAAAGCCATTTTGAAGCTGCAGTTCTAATATGTGCATATCCCCAGCCATGTGAATGAACAACGCCTTTAGGTTTACCAGTTGTACCAGATGTATAAGAAAGGAATGCCATGTCATCACGTGTAGTAGCTACGGCTGTAAATGTAGCTGGCTGGCTGCTTGCTAATTCATCTAAAGAAGTCCAATCTCCTTTCGCAGAACCGATCACTAGTTTATTTTTCAATGCGTCTACAGAAGAAGCAATTTGATCAACTTCACTAGTAAAAGCCTCATAAGCAATAACTGCACTAGCAGAAGAATGTTCCATCCGATATTCTAAATCGCTTGCACGTAGCATCTCTGAACATGAAATGGGTACGATACCAGCCTTTAAGCAGCCTAGAAAAACGAAATAGGCTTCTGGAAGTCGAGGAATAATAACTAATACACGATCACCTTTTTGAAGCCCCTTCTCCGTAAAAGCGTTTGCGTATTGATTCATTTTTTGGTTAAGCTCCACATAAGAAACTGTACGTCTCTCTTGTTGTGTATTTAACCAACGTATTGCTTGGCGATCACTATCTTGCGAAAATTTTTCTAATTCCTCTGTGATGTTATAAAATTCAGGTGCAATTAAATCATTTGATACCATCTTGAACATCCTCCCCCAGAAAATTTGATAGAAAATTCATAAAACTATTTTTATTTTAACAATTACAATAATATACAGCAAGAATATTTAGTACGTTAAATAGAAATATTAGAATTAATAGAGAACTATTATGCTTTCAAACGAATATTAGGAGCATACTTCGACAAAAAATATAAAAATTTTCACAAAATGTGTTGCATTATTTATAATGCTTGCTATAATAATAAATGTACTTAAGAGGTTGTCTAAAACCAAAGTGAATAGCATTGTTCCGAAGTAGCTCAGTTGGTAGTAGCACCTGACTGTTAATCAGGTTGTCGCAGGTTCGAGTCCTGCCTTCGGAGCCATTTTTTTGTCCTTTTTTCAAATGCTATAATACATAAAAAAATTTGTGGAAAAGCATTGCAATTATTAATGAAAAATGTTATTATAATTCTTGTCTTGTTTGAGACATAATATTGGCCCCTTGGTCAAGTGGTTAAGACACCGCCCTTTCACGGCGGTAACACGGGTTCGAATCCCGTAGGGGTCACCATTTAAAACATAGGCTTTATAAAGAATATAAACTGTGATATAACACCTGTTTCTATGGAGGATTAGCTCAGCTGGGAGAGCATCTGCCTTACAAGCAGAGGGTCGGCGGTTCGAGCCCGTCATCCTCCACCATTCTTATTGTGTTATTTCGGAGGGGTAGCGAAGTGGCTAAACGCGGCGGACTGTAAATCCGCTCCTTAGGGTTCGGCGGTTCGAATCCGTCCCCCTCCACCAGTTTTATAAATGATTGGGGTATAGCCAAGCGGTAAGGCAACGGATTTTGATTCCGTCATGCCTAGGTTCGAATCCTAGTACCCCAGCCATTTTTTCTTTTATGAGCCATTAGCTCAGTTGGTAGAGCATCTGACTTTTAATCAGAGGGTCGAAGGTTCGAGTCCTTCATGGCTCACTTTTTTAGAATGAAAATTATTCAAAAGTGTTATATTAACTACAGATAACTAATCTCTTGCTGAAAACAGTAGGAGATTTTTTTATGTTATTTATAAATGAATAAATATACAACTTTTTGTTGAGTTGAGCCAAGTGGTATGTAGGCTTTACAATAATCTTATAACTTTTAGGGGGTATAAAAACATGAATAAACTTAATATTTCTATTATTGGAGTACCAACAGATTACGGACAAACACGCCGTGGGGTAGATATGGGACCAAGTGCTATTCGATATGCAGGTATTGTTGAACGTTTAGAGGCTATCGGACACGATGTACAGGATCAAGGGGATATTCGTGTTAGTCAAAAGCTTGCTGACGGAGCTGTGGATGAAAAATTACTAAATTTAGAGGAAGTTGTAGATGTTAGTACTGCATTAGCAAATAGTGTGCATGAAGTAGTGGAACAAAAGAAATTCCCACTCGTATTTGGTGGAGACCATAGCATTGCTATTGGAACATTAGCTGGATTAGGTGAACATTACAAAAATCTCGGTGTTATCTGGTATGACGCTCATGCAGATTTAAATACACCTGAAACAACACCTTCAGGCAATATACATGGGATGCCGTTAGCCGTTAGTATTGGGCTAGGACATGAACGTTTAGTGCAAATTCGCAACTATGCTCCAAAAATTAAGCCAGAAAACGTGATTATTATTGGAGCTCGTTCAGTAGACCCAGGAGAACGTGAATTGATACGTCAACAAGGAATTAAAGTATATACAATGCATGAAATCGACCGACTTGGCATGACACGTGTGATGGAAGATGCACTTGCTTATTTAAAGGAACGAAATGTTGATGGCTTACATTTATCACTTGATTTAGACGGATTAGATCCACTTTATACGCCAGGTGTGGGTACACCAGTTCCAGGTGGAATTACGTACCGAGAAAGCCATTTAGCAATGGAAATGTTACAAGAATCAGGCATGGTAACTTCAGCAGAGTTTGTAGAGGTAAATCCTATACTAGATGAAAAGAATACAACAGCAAATGTTGCTGTTGCATTAATGGGATCTTTATTTGGTGAAACACTAGTTTAAAGAAAATTTGACAAAAAATTGCCTGTTGCCACATTGCATAAAAATCTTTTGCTATAATTGAATTAAAACGAAACTTTTCTTATCGGTGCTTCGTATAGTATAAGACAGTTGTAAAGGTGGAGAAGTCAACACAATGGATGCGTTAGTAAATAAGAGAATAAAACAAGTGCTTAAAGGCGATCAAAACGCATTTGCCGATATTGTGAGTCTCTATCAGCACAAACTGTACCAAGTATGCTATCGAATGTTAGGCAACAAACAAGAGTCTGAAGACATTGCTCAAGAGGCTTTTGTGCGAGCTTATATGAACTTGCATACATTTGATCAGAAAAGAAAGTTTTCAACGTGGCTTTATCGCATAGCGACAAACCTCTGCATTGACCGTATTCGAAAAAAGAAACCGGATTATTATTTAGATGCAGAAGTAGCTGGTACAGAAGGGCTTGATATGTATTCGCAAATCGCAGCAGATGACCAGCTACCAGAGGAGCAGTTAGAACAAATGGAGCTGCAAGATCGCATTCAATATGAAATTGGACGATTGCCGGATAAATACCGTTCGGTTATAGTATTGAAATATATAGAAGAGTTATCGTTACAAGAGATTAGCGAGATTTTAGATATGCCGCTTGGAACGGTGAAAACGAGGATTCACCGCGGACGTGAGGCATTACGTAAGCAATTAAACAATCTGTAGGAGGGGGAGCGTCATGAATACTTGTCCAGAGCATATTATAGACTATATGCATGATTATTTAGACGGTGACATTAGTCGTGAGCATGAGCAAGAGTTGAAACAACACTTGCATACATGTAATGATTGTAAACAGTTGATGCAAGAATTGAGTGAAACAATCGCCTTTGTGAAGAGTGCTTCCCACATTACAGCGCCTCCAAGTTTTGAAGTAGCAGTTATGGCTCGTTTACCAAAACCAAAAAGTCGAGTAGGTATACAAAAATGGATTCGCCGGCATCCGTTCTTTGTGGCAGCAGCAGTATTTTGCTTATTCATGAGTGCTACATTATTGGGTAGCTTCATGGATGACCAGCATTTCTCGGTGACCAAGCAACCTAATTTAGTTGTGGATGGTCAAACAGTGATTGTCCCTGAAGGAGAAGTGGTAAAAGGCGATATTGTTGTGAAAAATGGCGATTTGATTGTTGAAGGTGAAGTTGATGGCAACGTCACAGTAATCAACGGGCAATATATGGCATCTTCAGCGGTAGTTTCAGGGAGAATCGAAGAAATTGACGAAGTATTTGAATGGTTATGGTATACAATTAAAAATTCTGTTAAGACAGCCATGACATTTGAGGAAAAAGAAGAAACTAAATAACACTCTATACGTCCTAAAAAATAGTGCACGTGAGAGGCTGAAAGGTCTACTCTTCTGAGTAGACTTTTTATTTGAAAAAAGTTACATTTGATAAGAATGTGATATACTTGAATGTGTATGGATTCGTAATGAAAAGTGGGGGATGCCACGTGCAAATTATCGAACATTTCACGGATTTAACACCTGTGAATATTGTTATTAACTTCATTGATGTACTGCTCGTTTGGTACGTTGTTTATAAAGTCTTAACCCTCATTAAAGGTACGAAGGCTGTCCAATTACTTAAGGGAATATTCGTCATTATTATTGCACGAATTGCAACAGACCTTTTAGGGTTACAAACACTTGGCTGGATGCTACAACAAGTTATTGAGTTTGGTTTCCTAGCGATTATTATTATATTCCAACCTGAAATCAGACGTGGTTTAGAACAAATTGGACGAGGAAAGCTATTCCAACGTTCATCAAGTCAAGAGGAAGAAGAACAAACAAGACTTATTGAGGCTATGAAGAAGTCTGTAAGTTATATGGCTAAACGTCGAATAGGTGCGTTAATTTCTATTGAAAAAGAAACAGGTCTTAATGAATATATTGAAACAGGTATAGGGCTAAATGCTGAAATTTCATCAGAATTACTGATTAATATATTTATACCAAATACCCCGCTACATGATGGGGCTGTTATTATGCAAAAAGATAAAGTTACAGCAGCGGCTTGTTATTTACCTTTATCTGAAAGCCCATTTATTTCAAAAGAGTTAGGGACACGCCACCGTGCTGCTCTTGGCTTAAGTGAAGTTACAGATGCTATTACAATTGTTGTGTCAGAAGAAACAGGCGCAATTAGTATAACATTAAATGGTAATCTCCATCGAAATCTATCTCTAGAGGAGTTTGAAACATTATTAAGAAAAATGTGGTTCGGATCAGTACAAGAATCAAATGCATCCTCTAAGTTGACTTGGAGGGGGAAAAAGAATGGATAAAATGATGGATAGCCCTTGGGTACTTAGAATCATCGCGCTATTTTTAGCGTTTTTGCTTTTTTTCTCAGTGCGTACTGAGTTGTCACCTTTAAATAAAGCTACCTCAAATGAACAAACGGATGTTATTCGTGATGTTCCAGTGGATGTTTATTACGATAATGAGAATCTTATTGTGACAGGTTTACCTGAAACTGTGGATGTAACGATAGAAGGTCCGATGGCATTGGTTTTAAAAGCAAAGGGAGCTAAGGATTTTTCTATATTTGCGGATTTGAGCAATTTATTGCTGGGAGAGCATGATGTAAAACTGCAATACGAAAATATTTCAGAAAAGTTAAAGGTGACATTAGACCCTGCAACTGTTCATGTGAATATTGAGGAAAAGGTCACGCAGGAGTTCCGAGTGGACCCTGAAATGAACAAACGTTTAATCGAAGAAGGTTTTATCTTAAAAGAAATGACGGCCAACCCGCCAACTGTTTATGTAACAGGTGCAAAAAGTGCTATTGAAAGCATTAGTTATGTAAAAGCAACTGTTACAGGAGAGCAGGGCTTGAAGCAATCATTCACGCAGGAAGCAGCTGTAAAAGTATTAGATAGAGATTTAAATAAGTTAGACGTGACTATTGAACCTGAAATTGTGAAAGTTCAAGTAGATATAGCGGAGTATAGTCGAGAGATCCCAGTTGTCCTTAAGGAAACAGGGCAAGCTGCCGAAGACATTACCATTAACTCATTAACATTTACACCGAAAATGATCAAAGTGTATGGTAGAAAATCAATTATTGACAGTTTAACATCCATTCCAATAACAGTTGACCTGTCAAAAATTACTGAGTCCAAAACTTATGAATTTGATGTAAAATTACCAGATGGTGTGACAAAAATATCTGACAAGAAAATAAAAGTGAAGGCAGATATTACAAAGGTAGAACAAGAAGAACAGCAGAAAACACCAGCTTCTACAGAGGAAACGCCACCTCCAACTGAAGAACCTGATGTGACAGATGAGAGTACTACAACTGATAAAAATACGTCAACTGAGGAATCGGAAGATATTGATTCTTAAACAATATGTGACTATAATTTTATTTTGATTCTAAATCAAAAATCCAATCAGGTTTGTAATTCAGGTTTCATCAAACAAACTGGCAGAGTGGAATATTAATAATTACCAATGAATGAACAAAAGCAGACTTTTCCAAAAGTAAGCGGACAAGTGTCTAATGCTTGATAGAAACTCACTAGGCACTGTCTTGCATTGAAGGAGAGAATAAGTAGAATGGGTAAATATTTTGGAACAGATGGCGTCCGTGGCGTCGCGAATAGTGAATTAACACCAGAATTTGCATTTAAACTTGGTCGTATAGGCGGCTATGTTTTAACAAAAGATGCAACTGACCGTCCAAAGGTTTTAATTGGTCGTGACACACGTATTTCAGGCGAGATGCTTGAAGGTGCACTTGTGGCTGGTCTTTTATCAATTGGGGTAGAGGTAATGCGTCTGGGTATTATTTCAACACCAGGTGTGGCATACCTTACTCGAATTATGAGCGCAGATGCAGGCGTCATGATTTCAGCTTCACATAACCCAGTTGCAGATAACGGTATTAAATTTTTCGGTCCTGATGGCTTTAAGCTAACAGATGCACAGGAAGCGGAAATTGAAGCGTTAATTGAAGCGCAAGAGGATACATTACCACGTCCTATAGGAGCAGATTTAGGATCTGTAAGTGACTATTTCGAAGGTGGTCAAAAATATATTCAATACTTAAAGCAAACAGTGGATGAAGAATTTGATGGTATCCATGTAGCGCTTGATTGTGCACATGGTGCAACTTCATCTTTAGCTACACATTTATTTGCTGATTTAGAAGCTGACATTTCTACAATGGGTGCTTCTCCAACTGGCTTAAATATTAATGATGGTGTAGGCTCAACACATCCAGAAGGACTAGCTAAATTTGTTACTGAAAAAGGTGCAGATGTTGGTTTAGCCTTTGATGGCGATGGAGACCGTTTAATTGCTGTAGATGAAAACGGAAAAATTGTTGACGGTGACCAAATTATGTTTATCATTGGTAAGCATTTAAATGCGGTAGGGCGTTTAAAGAAGCAAACAATTGTTTCAACAGTAATGAGCAATATGGGCTTCTATAAAGCTGTGGCTGACAATGGTATGCAAAGTGTACAAACAGCTGTAGGTGATCGTTATGTTGTGGAAGAAATGCGTGCGAATGAATACAATTTAGGTGGCGAGCAATCAGGGCATATCGTCTTTCTAGATTTTAATACAACAGGTGATGGCTTACTGACAGGAATTCAGCTTGTCAACATTATGAAAGCGACGGGTAAAAAGCTTTCAGAACTTGCAGCTGAAATGAAAATCTACCCTCAGCGTCTTGTCAATGTGCGTGTAACAGATAAGCATGCTGTGACTGATAATGCGAAAGTAGCTGCAGTAATTGCAGAGGTAGAAGCTGAAATGGCTGGAAATGGTCGTGTTTTAGTACGTCCTTCAGGTACAGAGCCATTAGTACGTGTCATGGTGGAAGCAGCAACAGAAACGGATTGTGAGCGTTTTGTCGAGCGTATTGCAGATGTTGTACGTGTAGAAATGGGCCTAACAGAATAAGAAATAGAGTGTAAACCCGATTTCCGTAAACAGGAAATCGGGTTTACTTATTTGAAAGGAATGTTTTAAATAAGCGAGATGGGGAACAGTAATTAGGAGTCACAATAACAAGGAGTGTTTAATTGATATGGCTAAAATTGCTACAGTTATAACAGATATGTTTGAGGACATTGAGTTTACAAGCCCTAAAGAAGCTTTGGAAGCAGCTGGGCATCAGCTAGTAACAATTGATATCGAAGCAGGCAAGGAAGTTAAGGGTAAGCATGGAGAGTCCGTGAAAATTGATAAAGGCATTGATGAAGTAAAAGCTACAGATTACGATGCATTATTTATTCCTGGTGGTTTTTCTCCCGATATATTACGTGCGGATGATCGTATAGTAGCATTTGCAAAGTCCTTTATGGATGAAATGAAGCCTACCTTTGCCATTTGTCATGGACCACAACTTCTTATTACTGCAAAGACATTAAATGGGCGTGACACCACAGGTTATAAATCCATCCAAGTGGATTTAGAAAATGCAGGGGCAATCTTCCATGATGAAGAAGTATTTGTCTGTCAAAAACAGCTTGTAACAAGTAGAACGCCAGATGATCTTCCTGCATTTAATAGAGAAATTGTTAAATTATTAGACAGTAAATAAAGGATAGGCACAAGCATTTTAAATGCTTGTGCCTAATTTCTATTACAATGCTTATCAAAGTGCTTATGTATCGCTTTGTCTACATATTTGTCACGAAAAAGCTTTAGGACTAGGTGTTTTTTATAACGAAAATTTGACGGATAGCATATGATTGAGTATGATGGAGAAGTTGAAGATGAGGTCCGACCTTATCCTTTAACGAACGCCTAAGGAGGGAAGAAAGCGTAAAATCGGAAAACAATTATAGCGCCTGAGCTGAAGAAATCGGACGAAAAGATCTTCAGCAGACGAGGTGGAGGTTTATCGAAAATTCGGCGGATGCCTCCCAATCGACATACCCGATTGTCATTTTCCATTTTGAAAGCATTTGAGTGATTGAATGTACAGAAAATGGAGAAGGTATTGTAAAAGCAATAGATAAATAGATGAAGCTTCACATATCGAAGGTCTCTATTCAGTTGGCTGAATAGCTTGTGTGTATTGGAGTGCTTTATTTTTTATAAAAATAAAGCTTCGCTGTACATTCAAAAAAATTCGATAGGATGAGGCCTAGTTTGTCATTGCGTTAAATTGACATTATCGGAGGACGAGAATTATGTGTGGAATTGTAGGATATATTGGTGAATCAGATGCAAAGGAAATTCTATTAAAAGGCTTAGAAAAGCTAGAGTACCGTGGTTATGATTCAGCGGGTATTGCAGTACGTAACGAGGAAGGCGTAACGGTTTTCAAAGAAAAAGGGCGTATTGCAGATTTACGAGAAGCGGTAGATGAAGATGTTGCTGCGAAAATTGGTATTGGTCATACACGTTGGGCAACACATGGTGTGCCAAATCGTTTAAATGCTCACCCACATCAAAGTGCATCAGGACGCTTTACACTTGTGCATAATGGGGTTATTGAAAACTATCACTTATTGCAAAAAACATATTTAAAAGGCATTCCAATGAAATCTGATACAGATACAGAGGTTATTGTGCAATTAGTAGAGTTATTTGTGAAAGATGGTCTAAGCACTGCAGACGCCTTCCGTAAAACATTATCTCTATTACATGGCTCCTATGCACTGGCACTATTAGATGCAGAGGCAGCAGATACAATCTTTGTAGCAAAAAATAAATCACCACTTCTAGTTGGAATTGGTGAAGGTTTCAATGTTGTTGCGTCAGATGCAATGGCGATGCTACAGGTAACAGATCAATACGTAGAGCTTCACGATAAAGAGGTAGTTATCGTACACAAAGCAAGTGTGGAAATTACAAAATTAGATGGTACTGTAGTAGAGCGTGCACCATATACTGCTGAGCTTGATATGAGTGATATTGAAAAAGGCACATACCCACACTATATGTTAAAAGAAATGGATGAGCAGCCTACAGTTATTCGTAAAATCATTCAAGCATATGAAGGTGACAACGGTGATTTAACGATTGATGCGGAGATTTTAGAAGCCTTACGAGCAGCAGATCGTTTATATATTATTGCAGCGGGCACAAGCTATCATGCGGGTCTTATCGGTAAACAATATTTCGAAAAAATGGCCGGTATCCCTGTAGAAGTGCATATTTCTAGTGAATTTGGCTATAACATGCCATTACTTTCAGAAAGACCATTATTTATCTTCATTACACAATCAGGAGAAACAGCAGATAGTCGTCAAGTACTTGTAAAAATTAAAGAGTTGGGCTATCCAACATTAACGATCACAAATGTACCTGGCTCTACGTTATCACGTGAAGCTGACCATACATTGTTATTACATGCAGGTCCAGAAATTGCTGTAGCTTCTACAAAAGCTTATGTGGCACAAGTAGCAGTACTTGCATTAGCAGCCTATGTGACAGCAAATGGCAAAGGCTTAGAATTTGATTTAAAACAAGAGCTTGCGATTGCCGCTAATGGCATCCAAACAATTATTGATTCAAAAGATGTGCTAGAAGACATTGCAGAAGATTACTTAAAAATCGCACGCAACGCATTCTTCATTGGCCGTAATATGGACTTCTATGTCAGCCTTGAAGGTGCCTTAAAACTAAAAGAAATTTCGTACATCCAAGCAGAAGGCTTTGCTGGTGGAGAACTGAAGCATGGAACAATTGCCTTAATCGAAGAAGGTACACCTGTGTTTGCGCTTGTCACACAAGCTTCAGTAGGATTAAACATCCGTGGTAATGTTAAAGAAGTAGCGGCTCGTGGTGCATATCCATGTATTATCGCAATGGCAGGCATTGATGAAGATGGCGACCGTTTAGTCATTCCACATGTTCATGAATTACTAACACCGCTTGTATCAGTAGTACCTTTACAATTAATTAGCTACTATGCTGCACTTCACCGCCGCTGTGATGTAGATAAACCACGTAACCTAGCTAAATCGGTAACTGTTGAGTAGGAACAAAAATTAGATTTAATGTGTTGTAGATTTGAAATAAAGTCGCGATGTTTATAAAAAAGATGCGATGTTTAAAATAAAGTCGCGACGATTGTAAAAAAGTTGCGAAGCTTTACCCCTTTGGTTATTATTTAGCCAAAGGGGTGTTTTTTATGTCTAAAAGAACTAGAACATCTAAAGTTGAAAAGTGGATTAAAGAAGGTCGTGGCTCGGGAATTGGTGTCGATTATAAACCGTGGTTAAATATTCAAGATGTTTCCTCATTGGGAAGATCCACTCGTTTAAAAGGGATTAAAACAAAAAGGCAGCACGAATTTTTATCAGATTTGGAACGAAACTACTTTTATTTAACTGAATATTCGGATTTTGTCGTTGATATTCGAGAACAATTTCCTTTATTGCCGTTGGAAGAAACAATTGTCATTGCTGATGAATTAGGTCTAAAACATCCTACAGACCCTAAAACGAATGAGCCAGTTGTAATGACAACGGATTTTTTATTAACTGTAGATAAAGGAAACGGTTTAGTAGAGCTTGCACGAACAATAAAAATGAAAGACGAGCTACTAAAACAACGAGTTATTGAAAAGTTTGAGATTGAACGAGTTTATTGGGAGCGAAGACAAATCGATTGGGGCATTGTAACAGAACTAGAGATTCCTAAAGAAATGGCTCGGAATATTAGCTATATTCATGATTATTATGATATTCAACAATATGATGCATTTCAAAATATGAACCAACAACAAATTGAAGATTTAGCAATGGCACTGTTACAGAGGATATTATGTGAAAGCAAAAGCATTAGAGAAGTTACAAGTGTATTTGATAAAGAGACACATATGCCTTTAGGAAGTGGTATGACGCTATTCTATCATTTACTTGCACAGAAAATTATTCGGGTAGATATGTTAGAGCCGTTAAACGTGGAACAAATAGTTGTTATTCAATCAATTGATGAAAGCAAGTTGAAGAAGGTGAAATATGGATGATTTATATTAATCAAGTACTTCAATATACAGCAGATTCACAACGCATTCGTATTATTGAAATTGAAGAATCGTACGCCTATGTAGTTAATATCGATACAACGAGTGCTATGCCTAAAAGAGAGCTATATAGCCATTTAGAGATAGAGCTTGAGCAAGGTGAATTATTGAGAATAAGCGATCCTTTTGCAAAAGCAATTCCAGATGATGAATTAACGTCTGTTCAAATTAGCAAACGAGATGAGGACTGGGCAACTGTAGAAAATTTTATCCTCCCTAATATGAAAGAGCTACTAAAGAAAAAGGGACGTGAAGTAAAAATAGTAGAGATTACGGCCGAGAGTGGACTAGGCAAAACAAAGGTGAAAAAGCTGCTAAGTCGCTATTGGCAACGTGGGATGAACAAAAATGCTATGTTACCCGATTACGCAAACTCGGGTGGTCGAGGGAAGTCTAAAAATCTTAGCAATGATAAGGTTGGTCGCCCACGTAGAGTAACTGTAAACGGTGAATATCGAAGTGGCATTAATATAACTGAGGAGATTAAGACGCAATTTGAACATGCCATTAATAAATACTACCGTAAAGCCAATAACTATTCGTTAAAAGATGTGTACCATTTTATTTTGCGAGATTTTTATGCAGACCGTTATAAAGAAGATGGAGAAATTCAATATCGTATTTGGGAAGCAAATCGTATTCCTTCATATCATCAATTTTACTACTGGTTTAAAAAGCTTGAAGACCCTAAAAAAGATATTGAATTTCGTAAAAGTGCTAAGGAATACGAGTTAAAACATCGTCCTATTTTAAGTAATTCTAAAATAGAAACAAACGGACCTGGCACACGCTTTCAAATCGATGCAACGATTGCGGATATTTATTTGGTCAGCTCTTTTGATATAAATCGAATTATAGGTAGACCTGTTGTTTATGCAATTATTGATGTATATTCACGTATCGTTACAGGGGTATATGTAGGATTGGAAGGCCCGTCTTGGCTAGGAGCAATGATGGCTTTAGATAATATGGTTGCTGATAAGGTTGAATTTTGTAAGCAATATGATATTGAGATTACTGATGAGCAATGGCCAACGTATCATTTACCCGAAATAATTATCGCTGACAGAGGCGAGTTTGAAGGCTATGCAGTAGCTGGACTTATTAATAATTTAAATATTAAAATCGAAAATACAACAGCATATCGAGGGGATTTAAAAGGTATCGTTGAACGTAAATTTCGTACAATTAATGGCAAAGTAAAACAGAAAGCGCCTGGTGCTATTCAAAAAGAATATAAAGAGCGTGGAGATAGGGATTATAGGCTCGATGCTACGCTGAATTTAAAAGAGTTTACGGCATTAATCATTACGATTATGCTGCAGCATAACCATAAAATCATTGATAAGTATCCAATGGAAAAAGCGATGATTACAGATGGCATTGTGCCAACTCCTGTAAATTTATGGAACTGGGGTATTCAAAATCGGAAAGGTCGTCTTCGAACAGTAGATAGGGATATTTTACGTTTAAATGTGTTGCCTCGTGGTAAAGCCACAATTTCACGAGCAGGTATCAAGTTCAAAAGTTTATTATATGGATCAAAGCGAGCAATCGAAGAACAATGGTATGTAAAGCTGAAAAACAAAAGTATTGATATTGTGTATGATCCACGTCATTTAGACAAAATTTATATCCCGAATGATAACGGAATGGATTATGAATCGTGCATTTTATTAGAGCCTAGCCAGCAATATAAATTGGACTTTTTAGAAGAAGTTGTTTTCCAGCAACAACTACGAAATGAATTAGAGGAAGAGGAACGCTCTAAGCAAGTGCAACTGACAATTAATACAGATACGATGATGGATCAAATTATTAAGGCAGCAGAGCAAAAGAAAAAACAAGCCCTACATCAACCAACAAGTAAAAAAGAAAAACTAGCTGCAATTCGAGATAATAAAGCGAATGAAAAACAAGCTAATCGCGAGGAAGAAAAATTTGATTTGTCACCGACTGTAGCTGAACAATCAACAGAAATCATAGATTTTACATCAAGAATAAAACTAGAAGAGCAACCGCAAAAGAAATCACCTTCACGTCTTATGGAAAAATTAAAGAGGAAGCGAGATGAGGAATTTGGAAAAGATGAATAATGTCGTCTTAAAAGGAGATATGGAAGAAGCAAGTTATAAGACTCAAATGCTTGCTGAATATGCTCATAATCCTTTTATTGAAGCCCTACCGCCAATCTTTGATGAAGAAGATGTGTTGGATCGTTTTATGGTGACGCCACGTATTAGTGAACAAGATAAGAAGAGTGCAGCGAATATTCGTTATCATGTTTTAAAACGTGTGAAAAACTTTATTCAGCCGTTGCCAATACATTTTGAAGTAGAGCGCCGGTTATCGACTTTGATTCGTCGTGGTTATTTAGCCCGAAATCCGTTAGATAAATCATTCCTTGAACGGATTCGAATATTGCATCACCTACGTGAGGATGAAGAGCAGGCACATCAATATATTGATGAACGCTTAAACCATATTCGTTCAACAGCAGATAGTCTATCGATTATTGGCATCTCAGGTATCGGTAAAACAACCGCAATTGAACGTTTGTTGTTAATGTATCCACAAGTCATTAAGCATGAATTGTATGGAGGTCATCCTTTTAATCGCACTCAAATCGTTTGGCTTAAAATAGATTGTCCGTATGACGGTAGTTTATCGACCTTATGTAAAAGTTTTTTCAAAGCAATTGATGATTTATTAGGTACACGTTATTTAGAGAAATTCGGTTATTTAAACCGTGTTACCTCAACAATGTTATTACACATGACATCATTAGCGAGTATGTACGGGATTGGCGTTCTTGTCATTGATGAAATTCAGCATTTGTTACATTCAAAAAATGACCAGGAAGAAATGCTAAATTTCTTTGTGACATTATCAAACACAGTAGGCATACCAACAGTATTAATTGGTACCTCGAAAGCACAACAACTATTTAAAGGAAACTTCCGACAAGCTCGTCGTGCAGCAAGTGATGGTTCAATTATATGGGATCGTATGGTAGAGGATAGTGAGGAGTGGGAATTCTTCTTAGAAACTCTATGGGCATTTCAATGTTTAAAGATTCATTCGGAACTAACAGAAAAGTTGAAAAAAACATTTTATGAAGAATGCCAAGGAATTACTTCGGTAGCAGTTAACTTGTTTATTTTAGCTCAAGAAAGAGCTTTATTTGATGAAGAAAATGGAGAAGAAAGAATTACGCCTAAAGTAATAAACAAAACAGCAAGAGAAGATATGAAAATTATCCAACCAATGATGAATGCATTACGTACAAATGACTTAAAGGCAATGTATAAATATGAGGATATTATGATCAATCTAGATGATCTTATGATTAATCATAAGAAGAATACTGAATATGAGGGTAAAGTCAAGGAAGCTATGGCAGAGCGTCAAAATACTCTTCAGTACAGACGATTAGAGATAACTGAAAATCTTAGTTATGAGATTGCTTCATTAGGAATTTTCGATACCTTAAATCCTAACGATATAAAAAAGTTAGTTTCCAAAGTTGTAGATAACCAGCCAATTGAAAGTGAATATAACAATTTAAAGTTAGAAGCTATACAAAATGCAATGACTTTAAATCAAAAAAATAAAGAACGGAAATTAAATCATACACATAAAGACGAATTGTTACCGTTAATAAGGTTAAGAGCAAAAGCGTTAGAAAGTAAAAAGCATCCATATGAATTATTAAAAGTAGATGGATATATAAAACCGTTTTTAGAGGAGTTTATTAAATGATTTTTGATACTTTTTCATAACTAAAGGTATATCTTATGTCTGAAAAGCTAGTTATATCGGCATTATAGAAATAAGTCGAGTATTTCTAGGGGGACATTAGGTGTTATCATTTTTTACAAATCCTTATCCAAATGAATTAATATATTCAGCAATTGCTAGGTATCATTTTTATAGTGGCAATATTGATTGTAAAGATACGTTGGAGGAGTTGTTTGACAATCGTTCTGTGATACCGAGTGTAGGAATTGGTAGCTATTTTTCTGTTTTATCAGAAAAGCTAGGTGCTCAATATACTGTAGAATCGCTATTGGCTAACCACACAATTTATCCTTACTATGCTTCGTTTTTATCGAAGCAACGTCAAGAAGAAATATTAAATGATGTAAAAGAAGATGGTAAGGCACTTTATGCAAGGCTAGGAATGGTCGCTGGAAGCATTTGTATTAAAAACGGTATCTATTATTGTGCTAACTGTGCAAAAACAGATACAGAGCAATACGGAGAACCGTATATTCATCGGGAGCATCAACTACAAGGAATAGATTATTGTCCCCACCATGAAGTTCTATTAAGAGAATACCCCGTAATTAAAGGTCGAATTGAGTATATTCGTTTCGAATTAAACCATATGAATTTATCAGAGTTATATGAAAATGATCCACATAAAGAAATGTCAGTGTATTTAGCAAAGCAGGCCTATAAATTGCTTCAATTACCGTTTCAATCACTTTCAAGGGAAGACATTAATTCTAAATATAAAGCATTGTTACGAGAGCATAATTTAATAACAGCTTCGGATCGGGTTCGTCAGCATGAGTTGTATCAAGCTGTTAAAAAAATATTTTCCCATGACTTTTTAAAGTGCTATGAAAGCGATTTAAATAAAGAAGATGAATATAATTGGTTAAAGATATTAACTCGCAATATGAAACGGCATGTTCATCCGTTTCGCCATTTACTTTTCCTTTGTTTTTTACAACAAGATATAGATAGTCTTATTGAACAGAGTGATGATACAGGTGCTTTTGGAAAAGGACCATTTCCCTGTTTAAATGTAGCTGCAACTCATTTCAAGCAATTAATTATTCTAAATGTAGAAGTATCAAGAGATTATAAATCGAAAAATGTGATTGGTACATTTACCTGTTCATGTGGTTTTATTTATGCAAGAAAGGGTCCTAATACAGAAGAAGAACAATTTCGAATTGGCCGAGTAATAGAATTTGGTGAGGTGTGGCGGACTAAGCTTAAGCAGTTAGCGAATGAAAATTTAAGCATAAGAGCGATTGCTAGAGAACTTGGAGTGGATTCTAAAACAGTAAAAAAGTATCTGGAAGAATATAAAAAAATAAATGACGAAAAGAAATATATTATAGATTTAGCCCAACTTCAACAATACAAAAAAGAAATAATTTCTGGAATAAAGGAGTTACCTTATATATCTCGGACAGCTTTGCGAGAAATATTTAAGAAGCAATATATCTTTTTATATCGTCATGATAGGGAATGGCTGATGGAAAACTTACCTCCTAAACAAAAGAAACAGCAGTGTACTAAAACTGTTAATTGGACTAATCGGGATAACGTTTATGTTAGAGAAATAAAACTGTTGCATAAGCAATTATTGGAGCGACAACAACCAATTCGTATAACTGTTTCAGCGATTGGAAGAGAACTTGGTATACTAGCGAATTTACAGCGTCATTTGGATAAGTTATCAAAAACCAAAAGATTCTTGGAAATAATAACAGAGGATATACAAGATTATCAACTTCGCAGATGCTATAAGATAATCGATAGAATGTTACTAGAAAAAGATGTGATAACTCTTTGGAAAGTACAAAGAAATGCAGGAATAAAAACAGGTTGTTTTCAAAAAATAAAACCTGTGTTAGAACTATATAAAGAAAAAATCACTAATAGATCTAAAAGAAATGAATTTGATATTAAAAATAGTTAGGAGGTAATCGGTATCTTACCTTTTTTCACTACGCCATATAAAGATGAATTACTATATTCTTCAATAGCACGATATCATTTTTATATTGGTAATATTGATACTAAAGATACTTTAGAAGAGTTATTTAATTCGCGTTCAGTTACTTCTAGTATAGAAATAGGAAGTAACTTTTCTGCATTAGTTCAAAATATAGGAGAAAATTACTCAGTTGAAAATTTACTTGCTGATCATACAATTTATCCATATTATTCCCCCTTTCTTTCAAAAAAGAGACAGTTAGAAATTATAAATGATGTAAAAGGGAAGGGATCTGGAATTTATCCTAGATTAGGAATGATAGCAGGAGGGATTTGTCGAAAGAGTGGCCTATATTATTGTTCACAGTGTGTAACTGAAGATATTGAGAAATATGGTGAACCATTTATTCATCGAGAACATCAACTTCAAGGAATAGAATATTGTGCACATCATGAATTGAAATTAAAAAAATACATTAAAAATCCAAGGTTAGTAAGTAATTGTGAATATATTCGATTTGATAAAAGAAAAATGGATATGGATTTAACTTCAAAAACTAAACATGACGAAATAGCAATTCTTCAGATTAAATTAGCGAAAATGGCATATCAATTATTACAAATATCAATTAATAATTTCTCCAGAGAATGTATTAAACTAAGATATAGAACCCTTTTTAGAGAACACAATTTATTAACACTAAGAAATACAGTGAGGTTAAAAAAGTTATATAAAGCATTTGAATTGAAATTTCCGAAAGGTTTTTTAGATAAATATGAGTGTTCACTTGATATAAATGATAGTTATAATTGGTTAAGAATTATAACACGCGATGTTAATCGACATGTACATCCATTTAGACATATATTAATGATTTACTTTTTAAATCATGATATTGAATCATTTTTTTTAGTTACTCCAGATCAAGGCCCGTATGGTTTAGGACCATGGCCGTGTTTAAATAAAGCTTCCATTCATTATATGCAAAATGTTGTTAACGAGCTACGTATAAAAAGAGATTATTATAGTAAAAATCCAGTTGGAGAATTTTCATGTTCATGTGGTTATGTTTATGTTCGGAAGGGAACAGACAAAATGAACGATGATAGATATAGAAAAAACAGTGTAAAAGAATATGGGGAGATTTGGAGAACAAAAGTAAAGAATTTACATAAGAAAGGTTTAAGTGCAAGAAAAATAGCAGAACTCTTAGATGAATCTCCAGCTACAGTAAGAAAATATTTACTAAAAGGTAAAAAAACCAAAGTAAATGTTTCTGAAACACAAGAAACTTTAATAGAAAGATATCGAATGGAATTATTAGAAGTGATGAGGCAATTTCCGAATTATAACAGGACTGATTTGTTAACTGAATTTAGGAAGGTTTATAGGTTTTTATCTAAGTATGATAAAGAATGGTTCAATGCTAATGTTCCAGCAAAAAAAAAAATGGTACAGGTAAAAAGTGTAGATTGGAACAAGCGAGACGAAGAGTACTACGAAAAAATAAAGAAACTCTATGATGAATTATTAGTATTAGATAAGCCAGTTAGAATAACACGTTCAATTATAGGTAAAAAACTAGATATCTTTAGAGGTATACAAAAGGATAGAGTATCTAAAATGCCAAACACAGAAAAGCTTTTAAATAAAATAACGGAATCTGTACAAGAATTTCAAATTAGAAGGTGTAAAAAAATTATAGATTTGTTATTAAGAGATGGTAATCCAATTTATATTAGTCAGATAAAGGGAGGCACTAGATGGGAACATTTTAAGGAAATAAGAGTGGAATTAGAGGATTACATAAACAGTAAACAGTCAAATAATAATCCCTCGTAAGTGGCCTTATAGAATTAAAAAATTCATGGGCAGCCATACTAATTTTTATAGATAGGTGGGAAGGGATGTTATGAAAACTAACGACATTGTAATAAACAAAGTAATTAAATGGTTAGAGGCTGAGAACAAATCTTATCAATGGTTCGCTGAACAATTAGATGTAAGTAAATCACTTGTAGGATGTATGTTAAAAGGAGAACATAATTTAAAATCAGAACGTATTGAACAATTTGCAAAGATAATGGGAATCACGACAAAAGAATTGGTTCAATCAGATGCAATAAAGGAAGATCAATTAACTGTTTATTTGCTAGGTGAATTATCTAATCGTCGCTCTAAGAGAGAGCTGGATTCTTTATTATTTGCTATCAATGATTACGTTGGATTAAAAGAGCAAATGAAATGATTGCGGCTTAGTTAAAGGCTCATTTAATTAGTTCGATAATAAAATGAAGTTTGAACATTTATAATAAAAATCAATTAAAAATCATTTGTTAATATGTAGATTTTACTCTTATTCCACAATCGGGCCAGATTGTGGAGGAACGTTTTCAATAAAAGATAGGATTAATTTTTCAATAGAATCAGTTTGGGAAATTAAGTAAATTTGAATTCATTAGTATTTGCAAGCTAAATCAAACGCTTAAAATTGTTTGACAAAGTCCGTGCATTATTATATATTTTATCACAACTTATAATAAGTCTTTTAATAAGTTAAATTAAATTGGAAATCTGTATAAGGAAGGTAATGCGATTGAAAAAAGTCATTAATAATACTTACATTGTTAAGAAAACCAATGAAGAAGCTATAAGGACGATCTTAAAACAAAATGGAAGAGTTACCATTGCCTTATTATCCAAACTAACTGGGTTAAGTGTAGCAACATGTGGGAATATCTTGAATGAATTACTTTCTAACAATGAGGTGATAGAAACAGAACTTGAAAATTCTACGGGTGGACGAAGAGCTAGACAGTTTCAACTAAACGCAAATTATAAACAAGTAGCAGGTCTTGCCGTTTCAAATGAAGGCGGTATCCATTCAATTGATGTGGTAGTAGCAAATTGGATTGGAGACCCTCTACATTCTGAGACTTTATACTATGAGGAGATAACATATTCAGTTATTGAAGGTTTAGTCGGTAAACTTGTGAAAGAGTTTCCTAATATCCAAGGAGTTGGAATAGGTATTCCGGGTGTGGTTAGTCACGGAGTAATTGGAATATGTGATATTAAAAATCTTATAAATATACCCATTAAAGATAGAATCGAAGCAAGCCATTCTATAAAAGTAAATGTTGAAAATGAAATACATTATGCATTGTCTGGGTTTTACAAGAAACAGAACTACAAAGAACCTAAAACCATTGCTATGCTAGCATTTATTAAGGATAATCCGCCTGGTGCTAGATTCATTGTGAATGGGCATCCATTAAAAGGGGCTACCAATTTTGCAGGAGAAATTTCTTTTCTCCCTTTAGAAGGTTCTTGGAATGAACAATTAGAGAAATTATACAATCCAGACACATCAATATCCGTCGTAGTAAAAATGATTGCATCCACGATATCAATTATGAATCCAGAAGCGATTGTTCTGATAGGTGGTTTATCCAACAAGATGTCTATTGATGAAATTTATGAAAGATGCAGTGAATTAATCCCTAAAGAACATATGCCGAAACTTTTTTTGTTAGAAAATGTTCGGGAATACTATCGCAATGGGCTTATTACCCTGACCTTAGAAACACTGCAATTTAATATTAAATTGATAGAGAGGGGACAGAATTTATGAGTACTCAAAGAGACAATTTACTTAAAAAAAAAGTCCTCTTATGGCGTAATGCCCTGTTTATTCTATTTCTGCTACCTGGTTTATCCTTTACCTCGTGGATCTCAAGAACTCCAGAGATAAGAGACCTTCTCAATGTCTCCACAGCAACAATGGGCTGGATTATTTTTGGGCTAGCTTTTGGGTCCATCATTGGGCTTTTAAGTGCAAATAAAGTCATTTTGCGGACGGGAGCAAGGTTTACGGCAGTTTGCAGTATTACCTTGATTGAAGTAGGACTTGCTCTTGTTGGAGTTGGTGTCTTTGCAGCATCAAGTAGTGGGGTATTCTTGGGGCTTGTTATTTTTGGCGTTGGATATGGTCTTGCAGAAGTAGCAATTAATGTAGAAGGTGCTGCTTTAGAGCATGCAGCGAAAAAAACATTATTGCCGGCACTCCATGCTTCCTTTAGTGCTGGTACTTTAATTGGAGCTGGCCTGGGAGCATTGGCCATTACTTTGAATATTTCTGTTATGATGCATCTTCTGTTTATTTGTCTTTTGGTACTGGTTATTCTGTGGTCAGCATATCGTTTTCTTCCAGGTGACACTGGTAAAAGTGTAAATGAAGGCACAGAAGAGACTGTTACAAAAACGACTGTTGTGAATGTCTGGAAAGAACCTAGAACCATGTTCATTTGCCTTATCGTTCTGGGTATGGCTTTTGCGGAAGGCTCAGCTAATGATTGGCTTCCATTAGCAATGGTTGATGGTTTTACGGTTGAACCTGCAATAGGGACTGCCATCTACACTGTATTTTTAACAGCTATGTTTGTAGGGCGTATAGGAGGAGGCTTCTTTTTAGATAAGTATGGTCGTGTACCAGTCCTTAGAATTGCATCCGGAGTAGCTACAATCGGTTTAGCACTTGTCATTTTCACTTCAAGTCTCCCTATTGCAATCATGGGTGTTTTCTTTTGGGGGCTTGGTGCTTCGTTAGGCTTTCCTGTAGGTCTTTCAGCAGCTGGGGATGACCCCAATGGAGCAGTGGCTAGAGTAGGAATTGTCTCTGTAGCCGGCTATACTGCATTTTTAGTAGGACCACCTATTCTAGGTATGATAGGAGATAAGATTGGTTTATTAAATGCAATGATTATCGTTCTTTTTATTATTATTATTGCGGGTCTTGTTTCTCATGCAGCCAAAAAGCCTAATGATTAAGGTAAAAGTAGTTAAATCTATAAACCTATAACCTGACATTACACTTGGGTTAGATAGAAAAATATTCTTCTTGCAAATTTAAAAACTACTACTAAGCTTACTTTTGGCAAAGAAATGTAAAAATTGTTTTATATGTATAAATATAAGTATTATTTCAGAAAAAATTAACATAGGAGGATTACAATGAAGAATATTTTAGTTATTAATGCACATGAATATCATGATACGGCCAAAGGACAATTAAATAGAACTTTAACAGAAAGAATGGTGGATAAATTAAGCCCTTTTTATAATTTAAAAAAGACAATTGTTCAAAATGGTTATGAAATTAAAGAGGAACAAGAAAAGTTTTTGTGGGCTGACGTTATTATTTTTCAAACACCCATTTATTGGTTTAGCTATCCTGCTGCATTTAAAAAATATATTGACTCTGTATATGAACATGGAGTTTTTTATAAAAGTGCAGATACCTATGGTACAGGAGGATTACTAAAAGGTAAAAAATACATGCTTTCTGTTACATGGGCAGCACACGAAAAGGTTTTCACTTCCCCTCTTGATGAACCTTTCTTTGAAGGTAAGAAGTTGGACGATGTCCTTATAGCAATGCATAAACCACATCAATTTATAGGTTTAAAGCCATTAAAAACACTTTCTAATCACTCAGTTGCACAACCTGATATGGGAAAAATATTATATCATACTGATAGACATTTAGAAGAAATATTTTCTGTATCATAATATTGAAATGCATATAAACAAGGCAGTTGGATTAAATATTGCAAAGGTAAGTATCCGCCGTAATATAAAAAGCCAATCAAGGGATTGTTATTATTCATAAGGAAAAACCTGGATTAATTAAGCTTATAGTTATCTATTTCATATCCTTACAAAAGGAGCGAGTAATTTGTGCGAAAAACATGTGTTCCGACTGGCGTAGAACTAAAAAGCACTGATTTTGGATATACGTTATCCTTAATAGATGGTAAATATAAAATGATTATTTTGTATTGGTTGTCTGAAAATAAGGTTATTAGGTTCAATGAGCTGAAGCGATGTATTGGGATTATTTCCTTTAAAACACTAAGTGTTATGTTAAAAGAGCTTGAGGAAGATGGTCTTATTATACGCAACGAATTTCCCCAAATACCTCCAAAAGTTGAATATTCATTATCTGAACGTGGTTGTTCACTTATACCATTGTTAGATATGATGTGCGAGTGGGGGGAGAAAAATAGTTTTCAAGCTCAAGAAGATGCAACAAAATAGGCATAGTGTAAAAAAGAAGTACCTTCTAATCAAGAAGGTACTTCATTTTTTAGCTATTATACCATTACATATTATCAATGAAATTAAGATAATCTTTAGTACTTTTTTCTATTTGACTTACAGATGGCTCAAATTCTGCCCCATAAAACGCAAAGAACGAACGATAATCTGCTTCACAATAGATAGCTGTCATCTCAAAAGGAAGCAATACTTGTTCAAGTGTATAACGGTATCTTCCAGATTCTCTATAATCTATATTTTTAATCCCAGCAGATACCCCTAAAGCAACTCTGCGATTCTTTAATTTATCTCCTTTTGAACCATAAGCCCATCCATAAACAAAGACATCATCCAGCCACTTTTTTAAGAGAGGAGGACAGTTGAACCAATATACAGGAAATTGTAAAACAAGGTTCCCATGAGTTTCAACCAATTTTTGTTCTTTTTCCACATCTATGTTCCCATCAGGATAAACCTTATACAATTCGTGCACAGTATATTTTTCTGGATATTTTTTTAATTCTTCTACCCATCGCTTATTAAGAACGGATGTTTCTAAGTTTGGGTGTGTTACGATAACAAGAGTTTTCAATGTTTCTTCCTCCTTAGACTGAATTAATTTTTATTATAAAGTCCAAGCTAAAACAATGTAAGTACGCACTTTTAGTACAGGTACTTACATAAGGGTAAGTGTTGAATCAGTCATAAAATTTTTTTTATAAGGGGGACCAGCTAACCTATTATCCGCAAAGTAGAAAGCTGCATTATCTGGGTCACCGTGTGTAATACGAGAAGAACGTGTACTAAGTCACTTTTAAATTATTCAAGAAAAGGGCGCATTTCTTTAATAAGGAATGCGCTTTTCACCATTAAAGGGCCATTTAATTGAATAATACCTTAAAAGAAAATCAGGTCTTCATGTTGAGATTTAAGAAAAGTGCAACGGGGAGTTTCTTAAGGGGCTGTCATTTATGTTTGTGGAGATGAAAAATCTATGGCAGCGGATGTGGATGCCATCATTCACCGTGTGATCGAGCAACAAGGGCAAAAAACGTCAGAGGAAGCGAAAGTCTTTGTCAATGAACTAAAACAACAGAACCGCTATCAACGTGACGTTTATTAATAAAGGAGCGATTAACAATGACAGGAAAAATAATTTTACCTCCACAGCCTGGAAACCCAAGTGATGTAGTTCGTATTAAGAGCGAAAGTAATTATCTACGTGGAACGCTAGAGCGTACGATGAATGATCCATTAAGCTCAGGAATTCCAGAGGATGATAATCGTCTAATGAAATTCCATGGTAGTTACCTACAAGATGACCGTGATCTTCGTAATGAAAGGCAACTCTTCAAAAACTAGAGCCAGCTTATCAATTTATGGTACGAGTACGTACACCAGGTGGAGCAGATACACCAGCTCAATGGCTAGTAATGGATGAAATGGCAAGAAAGTATGGCAATGGCTCCTTAAAATTAACAACACGTCAAGCATTTCAAGTACATGGTATTTTAAAACGGAATGTCAAAAAATATATGCAGGAAATGAATGATGTATTATTGGATTCACTTGCTGCATGTGGGGATGGAAACCATAATGTTTGTAGATAGTCAGGATGAAGAAATTGAACCTATATATGGATCGCTGTGTTTGCCGCGTAAATTTAAAATTGGTATTGCTATCCTCCAAGTAATGATGTGGACGTATTTTCACAAGATATAGGCTTTATTGCCATTGCTGAGGATGGCAAATTAGTAGGCTTTAATGTGGCAGTTGGTGGTGGAATGGGAATGACACACGGAGATCATGAAACATACCCGCAGCTTGCTCGAATTATCGGTTTTATCACACCAGATAAACTATTGGAAACAGTGGAGAAAATTATTACGATTCAGCGCGATTATGGAAATCGCTCCGTACGTAAAAATGCACGCTTTAAATATACAATTGATGCACGGGGACTTGAATGGTTTAACGAAGAACTAACGCGTCGCTTAGGCTGGGACATTCAAGACGCACGTCCTTTTACCTTTGAACGTACAGGTGATGGGTTTGGTTGGATTAAAGGGGCAGAGGGGAAATGGCATTATACGTTGTTTATTTCAAAATAGCCGCATTAAAGACTTTGACGATTATCAGCTGTTAACAGGATTACGTGAAATAGCTAAAGTGCATACAGGTGATTTCCGTTTAACGCCAAACCAGAATTTAATGATTGGTAATGTAACACCGCACAGGAAAATATAATATGTATCTAGGGGCAAGCTTTACAGGCAATCGACTCAATAAAATATATCGTGAAAATATAGGTGAAGAGGAGATGCTAGCAGAGTTGCGTCCAATTCTTCTGCACTTTGCCAAAGAACGGTTAGAGGGTGAACATTTCGGAGATTTTGTGATTCGTGCGGGTTATGTAACAGCATTCTATGATGGAAGAGAGTTTCACCAACAATAAGAGATTAAAAAATAATATACGCTACAAAGTCTAGTCAAAGACTTTGTAGCGTATTTCAAATTATAGGTTCAGTGCCCGATACATAAACGCCACGAATTGTGCTCGTGTCACTGGTTCATCGGGTTTGAAGTTACCATTATCGCCTAATGCGATAGCAGAATCGGCGAGTGCGCATATATAGTCATAGCTCCAATGCGTGGCAGGAACATCTTGGAATGTACTTGTTCCTCCAGGTGTTAAACCAAATGCAAGTACAAGAATCTTTGCCATTTGAGCCCGTGTCATCGGTGCGTTTGGATTAAATGCACCGTTTGATCCATCTACGATACCGGCTTGTTGAAGTTTCGTTATAGAATCATAGTATGGATGGTTTTGGGGTACATCACTAAATGGCGTAGCTTCACGTTTAGTTGTTAGCTCGAATGCACGTGCAAATATGACCGCAATATGTTGTCTTGTTATTGATTCATTAGGTCGGAACGTGCCATCTGGATAACCCATGATAATACCACGCTCCGCAATGACCTCAATCATATCCCTTGCCCAATTGTTAGAAATATCAGTGAAGCGGTAATTTGGTGTCGTTCCTTTAGGTTGCTCTGGTTCTTTAGTTGTTGGTAAAGCTGGTTCCGTTTTTGGCGGTTCAACGGGTATAGGTATTGGATTCGGCTCAGGATTTTGAATATTACCACCACCTGAAGTACTGTTCAATATCCATTTTGCGTACAAAGTGATCCGTTCCGTTACAATGTCTTTTGCAAAATCCCATGCATTTGTAAAAGCTGCATCTTTGTACCAACCTCCGAATGTATAACCCACTTTATTAGTTACTGGCTCTTTTAAAGTTGTATTATACAAAACGCTTTGATCGGTTACAATACTTCCACCGTTTGACTCGAAGGATACCGTATAGCTATTAGCTGATGGGGGAGTAGATGTTGTTAACGATAGAACTTTGACGTTTTGCATAAGATTACTCTTTTGATCTTCTGTTACTAAATAAATACTGTATTTCATTGATTCTTGCAGTCCTGATAGGCTAATTTTTTCTTCTTTATTTCCTGCCATAGCAACATTTCCTTGCAGGTTGGCAGAGAGTAAGTTTCCTAATGCATCTGTTCCTGCCTTAACCTGTGCAGCAGTTGGAGCTGTTCCGTTAGAGAGAACCGTGTAATAGATGTGACCTGGTTCATTTATTTTAAGAAGCACCTCGGCAGTAGTCTCTCCGATTATCCCAAACTTGGGATAATTTTGTATAAAGTAGGGTGCGGTTTGATCCACATCCACCTGCATACTTTGTGCCTGCTCCACGTTACCCGCATTGTCTTCGCTCCAAGCCTTTAATACAAATGTTCCATCTGTTTGAAAGTCGACAATATTCCCAGATTCTACATTACCATTATCAATCTGGTAAAAAGTCTGCTTTACGCCGGACAGGGTGTCTGTTGCAGTTAGTGTCAGCCTCGTAGTACCGTTTGACAAAAGGACAGGCGGTGCTATTGTCGTCATTGGTGCAGTGCGATCAATCTTAATCCCACTCACCGTTGCATTCGAGCTGTTTCCAGCATTATCGCTCACGCTTGTCGTCACAAATAAATTGTCACCTTCTCCTGTAATAATGTTGTTGCTTGGTGAAGTAGATGGATCAATTCCTGAAAGCGCATCAGAGACTATCCAGCTTATAACTACATCCCCATTGTACCAGCCAGCAGAATTAGGGGGCATAGTTGCCTCTCCATTAATAATTGGAGGTGTACGATCAATTTTAATTCTTACCGTTTCGGTCGCACTATTTTCAGCCTTGTCTTTCACAGTTCCCGTTACTTGCAGATTGTCACCTTCAGTGGTTAGAGTTTGATCGCTAGGTATCGTCATAGGATCAATTCCAGAAGCATTATCATTTACCGTCCAGCGTACAGTTACATCACTGTTGTTCCATCCTGCTGCGTTTGGTTGAGGTGTCATTGTGCCCGTAATTGTAGGTGCTATCGTATCCTTCACGACATTGACTGTATATGTTTTCTTTTCAGAACAATCTCCTTTGATAACAGTGAAATCAATCGTGCTTATCCCCTCATTCACAGAAATTGTATAAGGAATTCCACTTATTCTCGGACTTCCGTTAATCTCCAAATATGAATCCGCGGGGGTCTCTACTATTGGTGTCAGCGTAATAGTAGATGTACTTGGAAGAGTGATGACCAAGTATTTTAAGTTGTCTAAATCACTTTCAGAACGGAGTACATTGTCCGCTATTGTTAAGCTGCTCAAATTTGCTGTAGCCCTGTTTGGATCTCCTTTACTCATATACAGTCTTAATTTCATGTTTTCCCCATCGCTGATCTTGGGTACAGCATCCTTTTCTACATAAAAGAGTCCGTCCATATAATCTTTTGCTGAAACAGACAGCATAGTTACGAGATTGTTTCCACTAGCCTGATAGACTTTGACTGCATATTTCTGTCCAGCGACAAGCGAAACTGGAGTCTGAAAATGTATGGTTCTCCAACCAGTGCCTTGTATCATACTGCTTGACTGAGCGATTACCGTTCCAGGTGATAAATCACCTGCGGATAGGGATAATAAATCGACCCATACCTCGCTTCCCGCAAGTTCATGTTGCAAATAAATTTCCAAAGAGGTTAAATTAGCCGTATGTTCCGCTGTAAAAGTTTGTGTTAGGCTATCAAAATAACCGAGATTCAAACTACTATAATTTGAGTTGGATTGATCCCCGATGGCTACACATGGATTTGAAGATGCAGATACAGTTGTAATAGGTCCAGATAGTAGCATGAATAAAAGTATTATCGATGCTAATAACGGTGCCATAATTTGCTTGATTCGTTCCATTTTGTCCTCCTCCTTTTGTCAGAGTATTGTAAGTGATTGCCCACGAATATATTTGATATAGTGAGCAGAATGGTTTCCCGGAACTATAGATCATAGTCTTCTACATTTTCAATAATAAGGGAAGGTTTACGTGGTTATTTAAAAGGGTGTTCGGTTATTTGTTCAGGCAGCATTTATTGTATACTTGCATTCACGAAAATTGATTACTTTACTGCCAAGATTAATTTTTAACATTTTCATTTCCTTTTATTGAAGTTGTAAAATCGATTGTCTATTACTATAGATGAGTAAGGTTAAAATTAGGTTAAATAAATAGTAAAATAGGAAAATTAAGTTGAAAGAACCTATATAATTGCTACTCATAAAAAATAAGCCTACTCTTAGTAAAAAGAGCGGCTTGAAAGTAAGCTACATTTAGATGGAGAAATCTTCAGGGATAAAGACTTTGCTGCTTTGGTTTTACAAATACTTGATCACCGATTTTAAGTTCTAGGGACAGAAATTGTTCTTTTGACAATTCGGCTTCTAGAAATTCGCCGATATCCTCACAGTGTAACTCAATTTGTACAATTGGACCAAGTAAATGAATATGATTTATTTTGACAGGAACTGTACCCGGAACAGTGGTTTTTTCAATTTGAATATCTTAGAAGAACTGGATATTCAAGAACTTGAAAATATGATACCTTCTTCCTTTGCAGAAAATGAACAAAAATGGCTTAATGATGCGATGGAATACTATATGAAACAAGAAAAAATGAAATAGATGTTAATGAGCTATACTTTCAAACTATAGTTGGTCTATCTTTTTAAAGCAACAGATTTAACCCTTTAAAAGTAGCGTCACTAATTAACAAAAAATTGTTCTTAATACGATGCACTAACGTGATACTTTAGTGCATCAAGAATTATTACGTATACAAAATAAACAACCTAATTAATAACCGTTCCAAAATGAAAGTTTGAAATCACCAAAAAGCCATAAATGTTGTTAAATCATCGTTTCATGACTTTTCCTATGATATTATTTATACAGCTTTTTATGTACGCTAGTAGAAAGCTATTAACAGTAATGGTTTAGAGGTATTACTGAATAAAATCATGCATATTCTTTGGCGGTGAATACCTGCATTTTTTAATCGTTCCTATATTTTAACTACAGGGTCTTTAGTTGAAAAACCATCTTCAACAATCGGGCGCGATTGTGGAGCAACATAGGTAGAAAACAATCAAACTTTTTTATAAAAACCTAGCTTAAAACTGCTAAAGAGGTATCCCTTTTGATCAATCTTTTTTTAAAAGGGATTCTTCTTATTTATCATAAAATAAGGGTTTGCGAGGTATTTTTGCTCAAACTTTATTCCAAACCTACATGTGTTGGTGATTTTAAATAAAGTCATACCGTTTGTAAAAAAATTACACCATTTTACCCCTTTGGATACTATTAATCTAAAGGGGTGTTTTTATCCATAACGAAACACTCCTTGAAACCGAATAGGAGAGCAACATTTCAAATAATGTCCCTTGATATAATTCTCTATGTAATCTAACTATGTTTGAACAAGGAGATGGAAGCATGGGTAAGTTAACAGGCAAAATCGCTTTAGTTACAGGATCAAGTCGAGGAATTGGCCGCAGTATTGCATTGCGTCTGGCACAAGAGGGAGCCTTTGTCGTCGTTCATTATGGGAAAAGACGTACTGAGGCAGAAGCAGTTGTTCACCAGATCGAACAAAGCGGAGGAAATGCTTTGGCGATTGGTGCTGACCTTAGTACACTAGATGGTATTCAAGACTTATTTACTACTTTGGATGATACTATTCGGGAATATATGGGTGGTTGCGGATTCGATATTCTTGTCAACAATGCTGGAATTGGTCAAATTATCAGTTTAGAAGAGACGACGGAGGTATCATTTGACGAGGTAATGAAGATAAATGTTAAAGCACCACTTTTTGTTACTCAGCAAGCTTTGCCACGTTTAAAAGATGGGGGACGTATTATTAATATTTCATCTTTTGTGACACGTGCAGCTTCACCAAGTGTCTTCACGTACAGTATGTCCAAAGGTGCAATCGACACGTTTACGCGTCTTCTAGCCAAACAACTAGGGAGCCGGAATATTACGGTAAACGCCATCCAGCCTGGAATTATTAATACAGAGATGAATGCTGAGACTTTGAAAAACCTTGATGGACAAAAATATGCGGCTGGTCTTTCAATTTTCAACAGATGGGGAGAACCCGGGGATGTGGCAGATATTGCCGCCTTTCTTGCTTCATCAGACAGCCGTTGGGTAACTGGTCAATTGCTCGATGCAAGTGGAGGATCACATCTATAGAACATTAATTATCAAGCTTTGTATGGCATAATCCTCCTCAATCAGGCGCTATTGTTGTATAGGCTGTTCTGTTCTTCTTGAATTCACGAAGCGGAGGATTGTTAAGTTAATTAAAAACAAAGTAAAAGCGGTCCTCCACAGATATGATGTGGAAGGCCGCTTTTTTGTTATAAGCACAGTCACCATTTATTATTGGTTACATCTGATTCACTTAATCGTATAGTAATAGATTAAGAGATCTATTTAGCTTACGAAGCATTACGCAATGATTTCAGAATTAAACTCAAAATGAAAACTAGTATAATTGCTCCAATGAGGGCAGGGAAGATATAGAAATCAGAAATTTTAGGACCCCAACTTCCAAGAAGCATACCACCTATCCATGCTCCGATAATACCTGCAATAATATTACCAATAATTCCACCTGGGATATCTTTACCCAAAATTATACCTGCAAGCCAACCGATAAGCCCGCCAATTATTAAAAACCAAATGAAACTCATACTATCCATCTCCTATTTTGTATTTTAAATATTTTGTTATAGTGTTTTATAACCTTTTTTGAACTCTTTCAAACTATAAGGAGGGAAAAAATAAAAATTAGGGGAAGTTTCAAGGGAGATATCAGACATTGGCGCATTTCTGTAATAAGAGGAGCATCTTTATTTTAATGATAGTAATAAATTCATGTTTATTCTATTTTCATCCTGAACGCCGAAATCCAATATCAAATCACAAGTTTATTTTGACCAAGAATTACAAAATGGAGACTTAGCGTATAAGCATGGATTAACAACAGGACTTTTCCTGATGTGTCTATAAGATTTTATTATTGATTTACATAAACCTTCCACCGATTTTGGTGGAAGAATTTTATGCATTCTAAAATTCCTTTGAAATATAGTATAATCTAGAAATTAAGCTGGATTCAAACTAGGTTTTCCTCTGATATTTAGTAAGTTCTTATGATTTTTCTAGTTAAGACAATCATAACAGTCAAATTACCATGAGCTAAGTTATATTCTCTTAAATATGGCAACAAAGGGATTTAAATAAAAGTAGGATGAAAGTTATATGAATTATACTAGTTGAAAAGGGTGAAGGTTAAGTATATTGAACAAAAAAAAGATACCATTACAAACAAAAATATTGGGACTGATTAGCACGTTAATTCTTTTTATTGTTTTTCTGCTCGCCAGTATATTTGCTTATTTACAATATGTCGATGCAAGGACTCAAGTTAAACAATTGGCATTGCAAACGGCTATGACAATCTCTCTTATGCCAGAACTTAAAGAATCCATTGGGAAAAGTGATTTAGAGCTACGTTTTCGTCCAATTGCTGAGCAAGTAATAGATCAGGTAAATGCAGAAAATATTATTATTGAAGATCGGGAGAAGATTATTTATTCGCACAGAAGCCCAAGTCAGGTTGGTCAGAAGAGTTTTGATCATACAAATAATTATGGGTTAATATTTGGTGGTTCTAATAATTTTGAATTGGAACGAGAGAGTGGTTCTGTTTTAATAGGAAAGGTTCCTATCATAGCAGACAATAGAGAATATACTCGTGTAATTGGGACCGTAGCGGTTGAATACGCAGAAAAAGAAATCTTTCAAAATATTTATAAACGAATTAAGTCCATTCTCATTGCTTCTCTAATTGTTTTAATTTTAGGAATCATTGGTGGTATTTTTTTAACCAAAAGTATTAGAAAAGATACTATGGGATTGGAACCGCATGAAATCTCCTCACTATATAGAGAAAGAAGTGCCATTCTGTTATCAGTAAAGGAAGGAATCATTGCAATCGATCAAAAGGGTTTCTTAACCTTAATCAATCATTCTGCTAGTTCAATGTTGAACCTCAAGGATGAATCCTCTATTGGTGAACATATTCAATTTGTCTTACCAGCAATTAATATCGATCATGTATTACAGAAAGGTAAGCCCATTCATAATGTAGAGATATTAATTAATGATAAAGTATTTATTTTTAATTTTATTCCCATTATCGAAAATGAAAAGATTATGGGTGTGGTTTCTAGTTTTCGTGATAAAACGGAGCTTAAAAAGCTTATTGATACGATCACAGAGGTTCGCGCATATTCTGAGGGACTTCGTGCGCAAACGCATGAGTACTCAAATAAACTTTACTTATTATCAGGATTAATCCAATTAGAGAGATATCAGGATGCGTTTGAATTTATACAAAAGGAGTCAGCCAATCACCAACACCAAAACCGAATCCTATTTAATCAAATTCAAGATATAAATGTTCAAGCTATATTATTAGGGAAACTGGGCAATGCATCGGAAAAGAAGATTGCCTTTGAAATTGATCCTGATAGTTATGTAGATGTCTTACCAAGTCACATTGAAATCACGGATATCATCACAATCATTGGAAATCTTATTGATAATGCATTTGATGCCGTAGCCGATCGAAAAGAGAGAAGGGTGTCTTTCTCAATTACAGGAATTGGGAGTGATATCATTATAGAAGTAGCAGATAATGGAAAGGGAATTGCTGAAGATATGTTAGATTTTATATTTGATTTACGTAGTTCATCTAAAGGAAAAAATAGGGGGTACGGTTTATTTAATGTTAAACAAATTGTAGAATCTTTAGGTGGAACAGTAGAAGTAAAAAATGACAAACACGGTGGGGCCATTTTCACGGTATTCCTACCGAAATAATGAAGCTTACTCAATGAGATAATCTATAGTACTACTGATGTTGGAGGTACTTCCCTTTAAGTTGGGTTTCTAAATGTCAGCACAGGGAGATAAAAGAAGGAGAGGGGAAAAATGATTAAGGTTGTCATTGCGGAAGATGATTTTCGTATTGCACAAGTGCAAGAACAGTTTTTGCATAAAGTACCAGATGTAAAGGTTGTTCAGAAGGCATTGAATGCAAAGGAAACGATGGACATACTAGAGAAATATGAAGTTGACTTGCTTTTTTTGGATATCTATATGCCCGATGATCTTGGAACAAATTTGTTAGCAAAAATTCGCGATCATTATCCATCAATCGATATTATTATAGTGACTGCTGCAACAGAAAAAACGATGTTGGAGACGGCAGTTAGATATGGTGTGAGTAACTATTTGTTGAAGCCTGTGACAATGGAGAAATTTGTTGAAGCGGTGGAAGAATATAAAAAAAAGAAAAAACTTCTAAGTCATCGTGATGAGGTCGACCAAACATTGATTGATCAATACTTTGGTGTTGCCAATCAATTGTCCTCATCTCAAAAAGACTTGCCTTCAGGTGTTGATCGTCATACTTTAGAAAAAGTGAAAGAGGTAATGAAGGAACTAAAAGGTGGTATTTCCATCGAGGAGATGGGTGAACAAATCGGTGCATCTCGAACAACTGCTAGAAGGTATTTAGAGTTTCTTGTTTCAATTGATGTCTGTACGGCAAAACATGAATATGGAGTTGTTGGAAGGCCTGAGAGGAAATATTACTATAAAGAATAACAACAAGGTTAACTTAAAAATAAGGACAAGGGATGAACAATGAGAAAAAAAATAATGTTTATTTTCGTGCTTGTTGTCATGCTTTGCTTTGGTTGTTCACAAGATGAGGGGCATGAAGCAATAACAGATACAGTAACATTCATTGCCCCAAGCTCTATTGGTGGAGGTTGGGACAAAACAGCAAGAGCCATACAGGATATTTTACTGAGTAACAATTTGATTGATGAGGATATTCATGTACTGAATAAAATAGGTGCTGGTGGAGAGCTAGGATGGAAATATACTAAACAACAAAAAAAACATGTGCTAGCAATGAATTCAAGCTTACTCATTACCAATCATTTGTTGGGGCAAAGTAAGCTAACCTACAAAGATTTTACACCCATTGCCACTTTGGCTACAGAATGGAATGTCGTAATTGTCTCCAAGGATTCAGAAATAAAAAGTGCAAAAGGTTTAATGGAAGAGCTCAAAGAAACACCTCAAGCGTATAAAATAGGAGTTTCTCCGAGATTAGGCAATGATGATCAAATTTCTTTTGTATTAGCGAGTAAACAGGCAGGAGTGCATCCTGAAAAACTAGATTTTTTAGTTTATGAGAATAGTGATGAAGTTGTTGATGCATTATTAAAAAAGCAAATAGATGTGGCAACGATGACTTTGTCCGAGGCTAAAAAATATTATGATTTGAATCAGGTACAATTGCTTGTCATTTCCTCGGAGAAACGTTTAAAGGAGCTCCCAGAAATTCCTACATGGAAGGAAGAGGGAATAGATGTAGTTTTTAAACACTGGCGCGGTATTATGGGACCACCTAATATGTCAAAAAAGGAAATCGAATTTTGGGAGACGACATTTGCAAAAATGGTCAAAACTAAAGAATGGAAACAAACTTTGCAGACGTATATGTGGGAAGATTTTTATATGAACAGTAGAGATACATCTAGATTTCTTGATGATGAAAATAAGAAATATGAGAAATTATTGGAGATTTACTGAGTAAATTTATTCTTATTATGCATAGTAATATATTTGCTTTATTAGGTTGACTATTGAGATCTATGTGTTTTCCTTTCTATCGTCTTATACGATGTTGGAGAGAATACATAGTCCAAGGTTAGCCTCTTTTTTTGTTTATCAAAAATAGACAGGTATACAATGCTTTTCGTGAACAAAATGTACAAAATAGCTATAAAGAAATTAATAAACATTAATTTGTAAACGATTACATTTGGTCGATGTTAATTTATTATAAGGTGTAATATTCGGAAAATTAGTTATTTAACGAATTAATAAATAACTTCACGAAGCATTTGGGGGGAGTATTATGCTAGCAATTTTAGGTTTTTTAATGATAATAGTATTTATGATTTTGATTATGACGGGCCGTCTTACAGCAATGATTGCATTAATTGTAGTGCCAATTACGTTCGCAGTTATTGGTGGATTCGGAAGTGAAATGGGACCTATGATGTTGGATGGGATTAAAAGTGTCGCTCCAACAGGGATTATGATTTTATTTGCAATTCTTTTCTTTGGTATTTTGATCGATGCTGGTGTATTTGATCCAATCATTAAAACGATTCTTAGGCTAGTAAAAGGGGATCCTGTAAAAATTGCTATCGGAACAGCCGTATTAGCCCTTTTTATTTCTTTAGATGGTGATGGTACGACAACATACATGATTACTATTTCTGCCTTTCTACCGCTTTATAAAAGAATTGGCATGCGACCAATTGTATTAGCTGGTATTGCCGTTTCAGCTTCGGGTGTGATGAACCTTCTACCTTGGGGAGGACCAACAGCAAGGGTTATGACAGCCTTGAATCTGGAAATGTCTGAGGTTTTTACACCAGTGATTCCAGCGATGATTGGCGGGGCTATCTTTGTTCTGTTCATGGCATTTACGTTCGGAAGACAGGAAAGAAAGCGGATTGGTATTATAGAATATGATTATGAAGCGGCAGCTCAGTCTGCTGCTACAGTCGAAGATGACTATTTGAAACGTCCAAAACTAATTATCTTTAACTATACTTTGACAATTGTTCTTTTAGTAGCGTTAATTATGGAGTTATTACCACCTGTTGCATTATTCATGCTTGGTTTTGCGATTGCGATTACTGTAAACTATCCAAAATTGAAAGATCAGAAGGAACGTGTTGCGAATTATGCTGACAATGCATTATCTGTTGTTTCTATGGTTTTTGCAGCTGGGATATTTACAGGCATTCTTTCAGGTACATCAATGGTAGATGCGATGGCAAACTCAGTGATTCATTATATTCCAGATGCAATGGGTTCTCATTTTGCGGTTGTTACAGCCATTCTCAGCGCACCTTTTACATTTTTTATGTCTAATGATGCTTTTTACTATGGAGTACTGCCGTTACTTGCAAAGGCAGGAGCAGTTTATGGCATTGATCCAGCCCTAATCGGTAGAGCTTCTCTTTTAGGTATGCCAGTACACCTTCTAAGTCCGCTTGTTCCCTCTACGTATTTATTAGTAGGAATGGTTGGAGAGGATTTCGGAACACTACAACGTATCTTCTTAAAGTGGGCATTCGGTTCTACAATTGTCATGATTATTGTCTGTGTAGTGTTGGGGATTTTCCCCCTTTAAAAGCCACGGTTCATGGGGTGAAAAAGATTACCTAGTAAAAATCCTTTATTTATAAATGTAAGAGAAGCCTATTTTAATGGGCTTCTTTTTTTCTATTCTTATTCGAGTACCCGCCATAAATTAAAAATTGTTTAGAAGGATGTTTCAGATAGGGGTTTTAAAGCGTTTTTATTCGTAAAAAGGACAATCATCATATACGATAAAAATAATTAAGACTTAGGATTCTGCAATTAAAAAGAAATTATTCAAATAGGAGAAAGGTGGTTTGAAATATGAAAATCCGTAAGATTGACCATGTGGGGATAATCGTCAATGATCTTCCTGCAGCGAAAGCATTTTTTCTTGACTTTGGCCTTGAGGTGTTAGGGGAAGGAAAAGTGGAGGGTGAATGGGTGAAGAGGATGGAGCGGGTAATAGGGCTTCAAGATATAAAAGAGGACGTTGCAAAATTGCGAACGTCAGATAGTGACGCAAATATAGAAATAGTAATGCTGCGAACGCCAGACGGTGAGACGAATATTGAACTAGTAAAATTTAACGCGCCATCAAATGAAATAGGCATCCAGCATCCTTTAGCAAATACTTTGGGTATCCAGCATATTGCCTTCAATGTTCAAGATATTGAAGCCCTCGTTAACAAATTGACAAAGAAGGGCGCAGAACTTATTAGTGACATTTATAGGTACGAAAACGCCTATAAATTATGCTATGTTCGTGGGCCAGAAGGAATTATTTTAGAGCTCGCTGAAGAAATCAAATAGAATAGTAATCAACAGCTTGTTAATATGAAAAGAAACCACTGAAATGGTTTCTTTTTTTCTATAGGGAGCTAATACTTATGCTTACATTTCACCATTTTCTCTCTTGAGATTCTAAATTGATCATATAGTCGAAATAGAATAAACCCTAAAATGAATAATTCTTCACTAAAAAAAACCAAAAGGCTTTCATAATCCTGATTATTGACATTTATCCAAATAAATTATTGCGTTTTTTTCATTGTTTCGCCCTTTCATAAAATCTATAATAACTCTGTAAATGATAATCATTTTCAATTAAAGATAAATCTGAAAGGGGCAACAAATATGAAGCAGTATATTGGAAAGCGAATTATACTATGGGGGAGTTTCCTCCTGTTGTTATTGATATTAGCGGCATGTAGTTCTAATGGCAACACATCTGATGCGCAGAAAAAGGAAAACGAGAAAATAACTCAATCTGATGTGAAAGCAGAGGAAAGTGAGTCAACTGTTCAATATACAACGATTACAGGTGAACAGGTTGAAATACCTGCAAATCCAAAACGAGTCGTTTATATTGGTCAGACAATTGGTGATTTCTTGGCGATGGATATTCCGGTTGTTGGTAATAATCTTCCTAAAGATTCTCCTAGTTACTATGAAGGCAAACTTGAAGGGATCGTTGATATTGGTAATCCTGCTGACTTAGAGACGATTTTGACTTTAAAACCTGATTTGATTATTAATGGCTATTACAAGGCGGATCCAAATCTTAATGAAGAATTGTCAAAAATCGCTACTACGATTCCCTTTAATCCTGCTCTTCCTTATACAGAACGAGTAAAAGAGATGGGGAATATCCTAGATAAGCAGGAAGAAGTAGCTCAATTGCTTGCTAAGTTTGAAACAGAGTCTAAAGAAATGTTTGACAAGTTTCAATTAACAGAAGGGGAAACCGCAACAGTTTTCTATCAGCTAGGAAAGACGCTTTATGTTATGGGTGATCGTAGCCTAGGTGCTATTATTTATGGGAAAAATGGCTTTGCTGTCCCACCAGCAGTACAAAAGAATATTATTGATGTAGAAGGGGTATCTTTCCTAGAGGTTTCAGAAGAGGTGCTTCCTGAGTTTGCTGGTGATCATTTGTTTGTAATTGTACAAGAGGATAGTGAAAGTGAAGCAGAAGCTGATCGGCTGCTACAAAGCCCGATATGGGGAACTTTGCCTGCTGTCAAAAAGGGAAAAGTTTATGTTGTTCCTAATGAATGGAATACAGATAATTTATTAGCTTTGAAGCAATTGTTCCAAAAGCTACCAGAGTGGATGCGCAAACAGTAAAAATTGTATCCGTCCAATCAATTTTTAAACCGCTAGTATTCTAAATAGCACATACTCGAACAATCGATAGTGGGTCATTATATGTTACAATTATGATAATGAGAATCATTTTCAGTGTTTGGAGAGTTGCTTATGAATCTGACATCCTTATATATTAGACTACAACACTATGATCGATTTCAAGTTGATCGATTAATGTCAGCTACTAGCCATAATGAGGGAATAAATAATCATGAAACAAATTTATGCACATTATTGATAGCACTCAGTCCTGCCATACGACTGTATGTAGACAAAATGGCAATCGATCTACGACAAGGAAGCTGTACGCTCATTTTGCCTATACAAAGCTACACGGTAGAGTCAAGTAACAAAGAGGCACAGCTTGCTCGCTTTACCTTTGAAACCTTTGAAGTAGAAGGAATGACTTTGAACCGAATTGCTCATCCACCCCTGCTTCATGGTTATCCCTATCATCTGTTGTTTTCTCAAGTCAAGCAGGTATTAGGAAATGAAGCATCGAACAATAATCAATTTTGTTCCTCTCTATCCACATTAGAAATGGCCATGTTGCAAGGTAGACTTCAGCAAATACTAGCTATGATGGTTCAGTTAGATGAACAAGCTAACCAGTTACAGCACGAAGAAAAGACAAAATTGGTTCAACAAACTGTACAGTACATAGAACAGCACTATGATGAGGACTTGACAGTTGAACAATTAGCTAACATGGCTGGAATGGTAAGATGGCAATATAGTCAAAAGTTTAAAATATTGACCGGTAAAAAGCCGACGGATTATTTGACTCATGTACGTATAAACCAGGCAAAAAAAATTCTAAGTAATTCAACTGAGCCATTGAGAAAAATAGCTCGACAAATTGGGTTTAAGGATGAATATTATTTTAGTCGATGCTTTCATAAATTAACCGGAAACACCCCACGTGAATATGCAAACATTCAACTTCATACTCCAGAAAGAACAGTTATCGATTCATTTGGTAGAAAGATTCATGTTCCTAAAGATGCAACACGTATTGTGACTGATGGCAAATTTACACTTGGGGAATTACTTGTTCTAGGCATACCTCCTATAGGGGCGGCCATCTCAATCATGAAAGATAACGTGGTTTATCACAATAAATTAAGGAACATTCATAGTATTGGGCATTGGGTAGATCCGGATAAAATCGCACAGCTGCAGCCAGAGTTATTATTGCTTAGCTATTTTCATCCTGAACATGATTTGCAGAAACTAGATGCGATTGCTCCTACTATTATACTGAATAGCAAGTTTAGTCTATTTGAGCGGTTACGATATATCGCTAAACTATTTGAACGGAGTAAAGCGGCAGAGAAGTGGATTTCTACATATGAGAACAAAGTAAGATTGGTACGTAGGCAATTAGCAGATGTTTATGTTGCTGGGGAGACGGCTACTGTTTATCTCAAATTAGATACTAAATATTATGTTATGTGTCAGACTGGATTGGCTGCAAGCTTGTATGAATCTCTTGGCTTTCGTCCTACTCCTCAGGTAATGCAGCTAATCGAGCAAGGGCAAGCATGGATAGAAATTCAGCAGCATCAAATAAATCACTATGCTGGAGAGCGTAATTTTATTTTGGCTTCCCCCAAAGAATTACTAACGATTACTTACTGCCCACAAATCGCCACGTTAATTGAGCTTGCTCCTGGTAAGACTCATTTCATAGATTTTACATGGAATCATTGTGATCCCATTACACGTGAACGGTTATTAGAGGTTCTACCGTCTATTTTTAAGAAGAAAGTTATTCGATAATTAAAAAGTAAAACTCGATCCATTAATTGGATTGAGTTTTTGCCATTAACCGTATAATTGCTCACAAATAAATTTAAAAAATATCCTGATATAAAAATCTTTAAAGGTTGTATGAAATTTCTGGTATAATTACATATATCTATGTTTATTTTAAGGAGTGATTTTATGAAAAAGCTATTTATAATAACTAGTTACTTAGGGTTTTTTATAGTAGGAGGTTTGACTTTTACCTACTTTTCAACAACGGAAGCAGCAAGTGACATGAAAAAGATTAGCGTGTTTCAGGATCCAATTAATTATTATGTAGATAAGGTTGAGAAAGTACCGCCAGAAGGTCAATCTGGATTTAATTATCAAGGCACGATATATGTCCCAATGCGATTTATTGCTGAATCTTTAGGTGAAAAAGTAACATGGGATGGGAAAACAAAATCCGTTTATATTGGTGATGTTCCAAAATTCATCGCTTTAAAAGATGTAAAAATTGGAAGTGATGAAGACCACTTCTTCCACAATCCAAGCTCTGTCATTATTAGTACAGGTGAAAAATTTGAGCGATCCTATCAGCTTGGTGGTTATCATGGGGGAGGCGCAGTTCAAGACCATACAGTGGAATACTTAGCCAATGGAAATTACAAGGGATTCGAAACCTATTTGGCACCAATTAAAAAATTAGCAGCTAATTCCTTCGGAATAGGTTTCATGAAAATTTACGCAGATGGGAAATTAGTTTATGATAGTGGAGCAATCAAAGATAAGGTAAAGGTTCATGTTAATTTAGATGGAGTTTCAAAAGTGAAGTTTGAACTTGAAGGCAGTGGTTTAGGTATATTAGATCCTAAATTTATTCAATAAACCTTCTCTACTAATAAACGAAAAAGACGATGACATAATAATTTGTCATCGTCTTATTAAATTTGACCTCTTCATAACTATTTCAAAATAGAGAAATGTCAATACATATTTGTCAATATTTACACTTTTACTTATAAAATAGTTGGATAGTATATGGTATAATTTCATACGATACTTATACATAAAATAGGAAAAGGGAGAGAAAAGAATTTGATGAAAAAGATGATGAAACGAACGAGTGCAGCGTTGCTTGGTGCCTCATTAATGCTGACGACAGTTGTCCCTGTGATTCATGCTGAAGAGCAAACAACACCCCTATTACCGTCGATAAGCGAATGGGCAATAGAAACATTAAATGAGGGCGAAAAATACGGGATTTACTCAACTGAATGGTACTTCGATGGTTTTCTTCAGGAAATTCCAGTGGACAAAGTAAATGAACTACTAGCTTTAACAGAAAAGAAGGTTGCCTCTCTAGGTTTAGCTGAAAATAAACAATACGAACCAGTAAGTGTGAAAAACGATAATACACGTGGTGATATTGTCAATCGCTTGTATAATATTGTAGCACGGTATGATTTACCTGTTGGTACAGATGCTGTTCAATTTATGAAAGAGCAAAATATATTACAAGGCTCTCCCAATGGACTTCAGTTAGAGAAAAAGGCAACCACTCAACAGGCTGTTTTGCTAGCTGTTCGTTTCATTCAGAGTACATATGCACTTGCAGAGCAAGGCTCTAAAGGGGTGGCCTGGGTAGTAGAGGACGAGGATACGCTTATCTACTTATTAGGCTCTATTCATTTAGGAACACCAGACTTATATCCATTCGATAAAAAATTAGTAACGGCATTTGATGAATCTGATGCACTGCTAGTAGAGGCGAATATCTTGGATACGGAAGCACTTGAATACTATTCAGAGAAAGCAATGTATACAGATGGCTCAACATTGAAAGATGCTGTTGCACCAGAAACATATGCGAAGCTTGAACAAGTGGCAAAGCTTTATGATCTGCCAATGGACCAGCTAACAGTTCAAAAGCCGTGGATGCTTTCGAGTGCATTATCGATGCTAGCTATGGACGATTCCTTTGGTATGACACCTCAAGAGATGGCTATGCACGGTATCGATGTCTACTTTTTATTAAATGCACAGTTGCAGCAAAAGCCAGTGATTGAATTAGAAGGTACAAGAGCACAGGTTGATATGTTTGAAGGATTATCACCAGATGCACAGGAGCAGTCATTAGTCGCTGTACTGGATAGTATCATTCATCCAGCGGAAGAAAATCAATCTGAAGTACTTCAAGAGTGGTTTACAAGCTGGAAGCAAGGAAATGTTGAAGAGTTTGCAAAAAGCTTCCAAGCAATGGAAGGTACATCATCTGAATTTAATGAAATGCTATTTGGTCTACGTGATGAAAAAATGGCCAAGAAAATCATGAATGTACTGGAAGAAAAAGAAGGTAAGTACTTTGTTGTTGTTGGTTCAGGTCACTTCCTAATCGATAAAAATATTCGCTATCATTTAGAGAAAAACGGCTACAAGGTAAAGCCATTTTATCAATAAAATAGATTGCCCTCGTAAAAGGATAGATTATTTTCTGTCTTTTACGAGGTTTTTTTATGCATGTAAGACAATAATGGTCATTTGACCCTAACAATCTAAATAATCGGATTATTGTTGCAACGTAAAAAAAATCGTGTTAGTATTAGTAAAACGTTTTACTAAAACGTTTTACTTGTGAAGGGGATGAACATATTGAGAAATAAACGAATTGCAACGATTGGGGATGCAATGGTCGTTTTTAATCCATCTAAGACAGGTCCTCTACGTTTCGTTCCTTCCTTTGAGCGAGCTGTGGGTGGTGCAGAATTAAATTTTGCGATAGGTGTTACGCGTTTAGATATGGAAGCAAAATGGATTAGTTGTATTGGAGACGATGAATTTGGCAAATTAATTTATAACTTTGCGCGTGGTGAAGGGATTGATGTATCACATGTCTTACGAACACCACATATTCCAACGTCTATCTACTTTAAGGAGATTCGGGAAGACGGTGCAGGTAAATCGTTTTACTACCGCAACCCATCACCTTTACTTGAGCTGACAGAAGATCGTATAGATGAGTCAGTACTGGATGATGTGGACCTATTACATATTAGCGGCGTGTATTTAGCAGTATGTGAACATAACATTGAAGTTGCATTGAAATTAATTGCTTTAGCACAGGCGAAAAATATTCCAATATCTTTTGATCCAAATTTACGTTTAAAACTATGGACTATAGAAGATGCCCGAGCGGTATACGAAAAAGTGTATCCATCTATCAATCTTCTGTTAACAGGACAGGATGAATTTGAGCTTTTATTTGAAGGGCGTACAGTGAAAGACGTTCAAGAGAGTTATAAAATAGATGAAATTATTGTGAAAAAAGGTGAACAAGGCGCCACGGTTTATACAGCCACTGAACAGTACGATCGAGAAGCATTTTCCGTTCGTGCCATTGATACAGTTGGAGCAGGGGATGCATTTGATGCTGCCTATGTCTATAGCTATTTAAATGGTGATGATATCGTAGAACGCCTCCGTTTAGCTAATGGAGCAGGTGCATTGGTAGCAACAATTAAAGGAGATAATGAAGGGCTTCCATCCCTGCAAGAATTAAGGCAATTTATTGGTGATGAAAAACTAATTGAGCGTTAGGAGTTGTCAGGAATGCAAAAAATCGAAATTTTGAAAGCGTTGTCAGATGCAAAAATTGTAGCTGTTATTCGTGGGGATTCACCTGAAGAAGCGACGGAAATTTCAAAAGGTGCTATCTCAGGTGGCATTCGAGCAATCGAAATAACGTATACAACGCCTTTTGTTGAAGAAACTTTTAAAGCATTACGCAATAGCGATGCAATAATTGGAGCTGGCACAGTTTTGGATGTTGAAACTGCACGCCATGCGATTTTAAACGGTGCCAAATTTGTTGTTAGTCCAAGCTATAACGCTGCAATTGCAAGGCTTTGCAATCGCTATAGCATTCCATATTTACCAGGCTGTATGACCATTACAGAAATGGTGACAGCACTTGAAGGTGGAAGTGACATTATTAAACTATTCCCGGGAAATCAATTTGAACCAAACTTTATTAAAGCCGTTAAAGGGCCTCTACCACATATCACAATTATGCCTACAGGTGGTGTTGGTTTGGCTAATATGAATGAATGGTTAGAAGCAGGCGCAGTTGCAGTTGGGATTGGAAGTGATTTAAATAAAGCATTTGTAAAAGATGGCTATGCAGGTGTAGTGGAACGTGCCAAAGCATATATCGAAAATCTATCAAACTAGGAGGTAATGACGTATGAATATGACATTTAGATGGTATGGTCGTGGCAATGATACAGTGAAATTAGAAGATGTGAAGCAAATACCAAATGTAAAAGGTATTGTTTGGGCACTCCATCACCTACCAGCAGGAGAGGTATGGACTAAAGAGGCTATTCAAGATGAAGTTGACTATATTCAATCGTTCGGATTCCATACAGATGTCGTGGAAAGTGTCAATGTCCATGAAGATATTAAATTAGGATTGTCAACACGTGATCAATATATAGAAAACTATAAACAATCTATTCGCAACCTTGGTGAAGTGGGTGTCAAAGTTATTTGCTATAACTTCATGCCCGTATTTGATTGGACACGTACAGATTTATTCCATCCATTAGAAGATGGCTCAACGGCTCTCTATTTTGATAAGGAAAAGGTCATGAACTTAGATCCACAAGAACTAGTGAATGAAGTAAGCGCTTCTTCAGATTTAACCCTTCCAGGATGGGAACCAGAACGATTAGCTCGACTCTCAGATTTATTTGAACAGTACAAAGAAGTAGATGAAGCCAAACTTTGGGACAACTTAGCTTACTTTTTACAAGCCATTTTACCAGTTGCGGAAGAGGTAGGTATTCAAATGGCAATTCATCCAGATGATCCACCATATACCATCTTTGGCTTACCCCGCATTATTACAGGAGCAGAAAGCTATGAAAAATTAATTAAAATCTCTGATTCCATGGCAAATGGCTTTACGTTCTGCTCAGGTTCAATGGGAGCAGACCCACAAAATGATATGGTAGCCATCGCTGAAAAATATGCATATCGTGCTCCGTTTGCTCATATCCGCAATGTCAAGATTATGGAAAATGGTAGTTTCTTTGAAACATCGCATTTTACATCGGATGGCTCAATCGATATTAAAAATATTGTCCGTGCATTAAATGACCAAAACTATGAAGGTTATGTACGTCCAGATCATGGTCGTCATATTTGGGGAGAACAATGTCGTCCAGGCTACGGCTTATATGATCGAGCACTTGGCATTATGTATTTAAATGGACTTTGGGATGCTTATGAAAATCTGAAGAAATAGGTGACATGTATGAAAGCACTACAAGTAATCAAACCTTTTGAAATGGCTTTAATTGACGTAGCAGAACCAGTAATAACAAAGTCAACAGATGTCCTTGTTCAAACAGAATATGTTGGTATTTGTGGCTCAGACATGCATATTTATCATGGTTCGAATCCATTAGCGACATTGCCTCGTGTACCTGGGCATGAAGTTGCTGGCCGAGTGTTAGAGGTTGGTCAAGACGTACAAGGTTTAAAAGCTGGTGACAAGGTTGTTGTCGAACCAATTCGTTATTGTGGTGAGTGCTATGCTTGCCGTAAAGGACAACCAAATGTCTGCGAACAACTTTCTGTTTTTGGTGTTCATGAAGATGGAGGCATGCGTGAGCGTTTTGTTGTAGCTGAAAAGCAATTGCATAAAGTAGCAGACCACACCTCTTTAGAAGAGGCAGTCTTAATTGAACCTTATACAATTGGCGCGCAGGCAGTATATCGTGGTGAATTACAGGCTGGTGAAACACTATTGATTCAAGGGGCCGGACCGATTGGCATTTGTATTTTAAAGATGGCTAAATTAATAGATGCACGCGTGATGATTTCTGATCTGGATCCAGCAAAGCTCTCATTTGCAAAAGAACTTGGTGCAGATGTAGTTGTTAATGTAAACGAGCAAGATTTATTAGAGGCTGTTAACCAATGGACAGATGGAGTAGGTGTCAATGTATCTATTGATGCAGTTTGTATTCCACTAACATTTAAGCAATCTATCGATGCTGTTTCAGTTGCTGGGAGAGTAGTAGTCCTTAGCTTTGGAGAGGAAGCCATTGAGCTTGCCCCACTACCAATTACGAAAAAGGAATTATCGATAAAAGGCTCACGTTTACAAACATTCCAATTTGAAAATGTAGTGAAGCTTGTTGATGCTGGAAAACTACAGCATCAAGGTTTAATTACACATACTTTCTCATTACATGAAGCAAAAGAAGCATTTGAATATATAGAAAAAAACCAAAATGAAGTACGTAAAGTTATTTTAAAAGTAGGTGAGTAAGGTGCATGAAGCATTGCAAAATAAAGTGGCTGTTGTAACGGGTGGTAGTGGTGTTCTTTGCTCAGAGATGGCAATGGAATTGGCTAGGCAAGGTATGCGAGTTGCTATTTTAAATCGTACAGCGCAAAAAGGAGAAGCAGTCGTCCGATCGATTACAGAAAATGGCGGAGAAGCAATTAATTTTTCTGTGGATGTTTTAAACAAAGAGTCGTTAATAGCAGCGAGACAAGCAATTTTACAGCAATATGGTCAAATTGATGTACTGATTAATGGAGCGGGCGGCAATCATCCAGATGCCATTACGGCTGATGAAGTATATAAAGAACAATCGACTACACCAAATTTCTTTGAATTAACACCAAGTGGTTTTGAAAGCGTATTCTCGAATAATTTTACAGGAACATTTTTGGCTGCCCAAGTTTTTGGTGAAGCATTGCTGAGAACGAAGGGCACAATTATTAATATTTCATCCATGAGCTCCTATGCCCCTATGACAAAAGTGCCTGCATATAGCGCGGCAAAGGCAGCGATTAATAACTTTACGCAATGGATGGCGGTGCATTTTGCAGAAGCAGGTTTACGTGTTAATGCTATTGCACCTGGATTTTTTATTACCGAACAAAACCGTAATTTATTGCTAACAGAAGATGGTTCATTAACTGCACGTTCAGAAAAAATCATTACAGCTACACCACAAAAGCGTTTTGGAAAACCACAAGATTTATTAGGAACTTTATTATTTTTAGCTGATGATACATACTCAGCATTTGTCACTGGCGTAACAATTCCTGTTGATGGTGGATTTATGGCTTATTCAGGCGTTTAACAAAGGGGATTTATTTCAAATTTAGGGGTGAATGATATGAAACAACAAGGTATTTTTGGAGACGGCAAAACGGTTGTAATTGTCATGCTATTTTTAGCGGGTGTCATTAACTATTTAGATCGTTCAGCACTATCAATTGCAGCACCATTTATTCAAGAAGATATTCATCTAACGTCAACCCAATTAGGGATTATCTTTAGTAGCTTCTCTGTTGGGTATGCCATTTTTAACTTCTTAGGTGGAATGGCTTCCGATAAATTTGGTGCCAAGTTAACGCTATTTGTAGCGATGATTGTATGGTCTTTATTTAGTGGAGCAATGGTTTTAGTCGTTGGGTTCGCATCGTTGATTATTGTTCGTATTGTATTTGGTATGGCGGAAGGGCCATTGTCATCAACCATAAATAAAATGGTGAATAACTGGTTTCCTGCGGATAAACGTGCCTCTGTAGTAGGGCTAGCCAATAGTGGTACGCCACTTGGTGGTGCAATCGCAGGTCCAATCGTTGGTTATATTGCATTAGCATATGGATGGAAATATTCATTTATTGCGATCATGATCCTTGGATTTATTTGGGCAATCGTATGGTTTAAAGTGGTGAAAGAAAAGCCAAACAAAGAAGACAGTGTAGAATCAATGGCAAACTTAGAGATTGCAGCAGAAGATATCAATCATAGTCGTGGTCTATCTTATTATTTAAAACAACCAACAGTATTATTTACTGCCTTTTCGTTCTTTGCCTATAACTATATCCTATTCTTTTTCTTAACTTGGTTCCCAAGCTATCTAGTAGAAGCTCGTGGAATGGCTGTAAAAGATATGAGTATTGTAACGGTTATTCCGTGGATTTTAGGATTCCTAGGTTTAGCATTGAGTGGAATTGTCTCAGATTTCATTTACAAACGCTTTATGCGTAAGGGAGTTTTATTCTCTCGTAAAGTCGTTCTAGTGACATGTTTATTCTTAGCAGCTGTATCGATTGGCTGTGCAGGTATTGTAACAACAACAGTTAGTGCTGTTGCGCTTGTTGCTACCTCTGTTTTCTTCTTATATTTAACAGGGGCTATTTACTGGGCAATCATTAATGATGTGGTGGAATCTAAGTATGTTGGATCTGTTGGTGGCTTTATGCACTTCCTTGCAAACACAGCTGGTATTATTGGGCCAACTTTAACAGGTTTCCTAGTAGACAGAACAGGAACATTCTCCGCAGCTTTCCTACTTGCAGGCGGCTTAGCGGTTATCGCTTCATTAGCAGTTATTAAATTTGTTACACCAATAGTTCATAAAGAAATAGCTTAGAAATAGAAAGGATGGATTCAAATGAACAATCAATCAGTTATTAAAATTCATCCGATGGACAATGTTGCCATAGCCTTGAGTGATCTTCCTCAAGGCTTTTTACTTCCATTGGATGGAAAGGAAATAACGTTACAGCAACAAGTACTACGTGGGCATAAGATCGCCATCAAGACTCTTTCTAAAGATGCACACATCACGAAATATGGTTTTCCAATTGGTCATGCGACAGAAGAAATCCTAGCAGGTAGCTGGGTTCACTCCCATAACATGAAAACCAATTTATCGGGTGAATTAAGCTATGAATTTAATCCAAAAACACATACCGTAGCCGAGTCTCGTCATGCACAGCGCACGTTCAAGGGGTATCGTAGAAAAGATGGTCAGGCTGGTGTACGAAATGAAATTTGGATTATTAATACGGTTGGATGTATTAACAAAGTAGCTGAAAACTTGGCGAAGTTAGGCAACCAATTATTGAAGGCTGACAATTTTGATGGTGTACAGCATTTCGCTCATCCATATGGTTGCTCACAACTTGGTGATGATTTAACGTATACACAAAAAATCTTAGCTAATTTAATTCATCACCCTAATGCAGGGGCAGTCATTGTATTAGGGCTAGGATGTGAGAACAATTATATTGAGCTCTTTAAGAAAACAATTGGTGATTATGATGAACAACGCGTTTCCTTTTTAAATGTTCAAGAATCAGCAGATGAAATGGAAGAGGGTCAACAACTGCTTGAAAAAGCCTTTGACTATGTGACGACATTTGACAGACAAACATTACCTATTTCAGAACTGAAAATTGGTTTGAAATGTGGTGGTAGTGATGGTTTCTCTGGCATTACCGCTAATCCGATGATTGGTGTATTTTCTGACCAGTTGATCTCAGCTGGAGGTGCAACGGTGTTAACGGAAGTTCCAGAGATGTTTGGTGCTGAACAAATTTTAATGGAACGTGCAAAAGATGCCTCTGTTTTTGAGGATATTGTGCATTTAGTAAATGACTTTAAACAGTATTTTATGAAATATAATCAACCTGTCTATGAAAATCCCTCTCCAGGAAATAAAGCGGGTGGAATAACAACATTGGAAGAAAAATCACTTGGCTGTATACAAAAAGGGGGTTTTCAAGAGGTAAAAGAAGTGCTTGATTATGGCGAACGTATGACAACAAAGGGGCTACATTTACTAAACGGTCCAGGAAATGATCTTGTTTCAACAACAGCACTGGCCTCAACAGGCTGCCAAATCGTCCTTTTCTCAACTGGTAGGGGAACACCCTTTGGAGGACCTACACCAACAGTCAAAATTTCAACAAACACACCACTTTATGAACGAAAAAAAAATTGGATTGACTTTAACGCAGGGCAGTTAGTGGATGGGAAGCCAATGGATGTATTAGTCGATGAATTTATGGATTATATAGTAGCGCTAGCTTCAGGTGAAGTGCAAACGAATAATGAGAAATATGGATTCAAAGAAATCGCCATTTTTAAAGATGGCGTGACGATGTAGGAGATAAATGACATGAAACATCCTATTAAAATTATGCAAATAGGTGATGGGAATTTTATCAGAGGCTTTTTTGACCTAGCAGTTGAAAAACTACAAGTCCCTTGCAGTATTGTTTCTGTCGCAGCAACAGCAAGAGGAAAAACAGTTAAACTGCTAGAAGAACAACAGCTGCAATTCACTGTGATGGAACGTGGGCTAAAAAACGGTGAGGTCGTAGAAGAAGAAACCACTGTTAAGATTATTCAAGATACTATTCTTCCATATGAGAACTGGCCTACATTTTTACAATACGCACAGTCTGAGACATTAGAAATGATTGTGTCTAATACAACAGAGGCAGGGATTTATTATGAAAATATTCCTTATCCTACGGCTTGTCCAACAAGCTATGCAGCAAAGTTAACCGTCTTTCTAGAACAATATTACAAACATTTTCAAGGTGAAAAACAAGTGGCAATTGTGCCTTTGGAATTAATAGAACAGAATGGCTCTACATTAAAAACAATTTGTCTACAGCATGCTAAAGACTGGAAGTTGCCTACAGCATTTAATGATTGGCTTGCTACGTTAACTTTTTGTAATACACTTGTAGACCGTATTGTAACAGGTTATCCACAGGATTATCAGGGGGAGGATGCCCTTTACACAGTTTGTGAACCGTATTTCTTATTTATAATTGACCAAAAAGAGCCATTTAAACATTGGCCAACAAGTCATGATTTCCCTTTTGTCTTTGATGATTTAGACATGTATCGAAAACGCAAAGTTGCCATTTTAAATGGTAGTCATATTTTGCTTTCAGCATTCGGCAAGATTTTTAACTATAAAACTGTAAGAGAGGCATTTTCACATGCAGGTGTTCGAGCCTTTATTGAAAAAGTAACAAACGATTTTACCCAACGCTTCCAAGTGGATGAGCACTATCAGCAAGATGTCTTTGAACGTTTTTTAAACCCATTTATTGAGCATCAGCTATATGATATTCAATTAAATGAGTTATCCAAGTGGCAAACACGTATTGCCCCTTACGCTGAAACAGAAATATACTATCAAGCTTTAGCAATAGGGATATATGCAATGAATCCAACACGCTTTTCCGTGCGTGAATCTGATCAAATTATTGAAAAACTGACTGAAATCCATAACTATTTTGAACAAGGTCAGTCAGAGCCAATGCAACAATTTATCGAACAAAATTTCCAGTGTGATGCAGTAGAGGTTATTCAGCAATTATCTACAATTACTAGTTTATTGGAGGCAATAGCATGCGACAATTAATCATTAATGAACCGTTTCAAATGGTGGAACGTGAAGTAGACAAGCCTAGTATTGAAGGAAGTCATGATGTTTTATTAAAAATCACGCATATTGGTGTATGTGGAACAGACACACATGCTTTTGCAGGTGAACAACCATTCTTTAGTTATCCACGAGTGTTAGGCCACGAACTAGCTGCTATCGTGGAAGAAGTCGGTGAAGCAGTTAAGGACATCCAAGTAGGAGATCGTGCAACAGTTATTCCATACATCCATTGTGGAGAGTGTGTTGCATGTCGTCGAGGTCAAACAAACTGCTGTAAATTTTTGAAAGTATTAGGTGTACATATGGATGGTGGTATGGGCGAATATATCGTAGTTGATGACAGTATTGTAATTACTGATAATGCTGTGTCAGGTGACCAATTAGCCATTGTGGAACCATTAGCTATTGGTGCCCATGCAGTACGTCGTTCGGAACTAACAGAAAATGATACAGTACTTGTTATCGGTGCAGGGCCAATTGGATTAGGAGCAGCACGTTTTGCTAAGTTACGCGGTGCAAAAACAGTATTAATGGATTTGAACGAAGAACGTTTAAAAGAAGGACAGGCATGGTCGGAAGCGGATGGTGTGATTGTTGGTAGCCATGACATAATGGCGCAGTTACATGAAAAATTTAATGGTGAACTTCCTACAGTTGTCTTTGATGCAACAGGCAATCAACAATCAATGGAATCCTCATTTCAATACGTAGAAAATAGTGGCACATTAGTGTTTATTGGTTTAATGAAGAAAACCATTACATTTAATGATCCTGAATTTCATTCAAAGGAATTAACATTGAAGAGCAGCCGTAATGCTACGTTAGAAGATTTTGAGACGGTTATGAACTACATGCAGTCAGGAGCTATAAAGAAAGGCTATGTTACGAAGCATATTGCATTCGATGAAGCTATTTCTTACTTTGAGGCAAAACAATACAACACAAATAAAGCACAAATCTATTTTAAATAATGGGGAGGATTTTCAATGAATATTTCTGTACCAGCATTAAAAAAAATAGTAGTTCAAAAATTCACAACTGAAGGTGTTGAAGCTGAAACAGCAGCGCAAGTAGCAGATGTTTTGATTTATGCCGATTTACGTGGTGTCAGTTCTCACGGTGTTATGCGCGTGGAGCATTATATAACACGTTTACAGGCAGGTGGAATAACGAAAAACCCTCATTTTTCAGTAGAAAAAAGAGGCACAAATCACCTTCTTTTTAAGGGGGATAATGGCTTTGGGCATGTCATTTGTAAGGAAGCTATGGATGAAACCATTAAAGTGGCTAAGGAACATGGCTCATGTACAACGATTATTCAAGAGAGTAGCCATTGTGGGGCACTCGGCTATTTTCTTGAACAAGCCACGAGTGAAAATTTAATTGCTATTATGTGCTCTCAAACGGACTCCGCAGTTGTTCCTTTTGGCGGAAAAGAGCCTTACTTTGGTACGAATCCAATTGCTTACGGTTTTCCAACCAACGATAAACCGATTATTTTGGACATGGCAACAAGCAATGTAGCGCTAGGGAAAATTCTATATGCACGTGAAAAAGGGGAGACAATTCCAAATACATGGGGAGTTGATGCACAAGGAGCACCAACTACAGACCCACACCAAGTAAAATCTTTAACACCGTTTGCAGGGCCAAAAGGATATGGTATGGCACTTGTAGTAGATGTTCTTTCTGGAATTTTAGCAAGTGCAGCTTTTGGTCCTCACATTTCAAAAATGTATGGTGATTACGAACAGAAACGTAATCTAGGACAATATTTATATGTATTAGATCCAAATATTTTTGGAGATGTAGATCAATTCAAAGCAAATATCTCGCAAATGATAAATGAATTACATGATGCGCCAACAGCACCAAATTTTGATCAGGTACTAGTGCCTGGTGAAATTGAACAGATACGTAGTGTGGAAACAATGGATAAGGGCATTGACTTACCTGAACAAGTATATAACTATTTGACTAGTTAATTTAACCAGTAAAGTATGCTATGCTACATAATACCAAGGAGAGTTTTCATATTATAGGTAGGAGATTGATTTTAGTGAAAAAAACAACAATTGCCGATGTTGCACAATATGCAAATGTTTCGAATAGTACAGTATCGCAATATTTGAATAAGCGATATGAATATATGAGTGCAGAGACTCGTAAGAAAATTGAAGAGGCTATTGAAGCATTGCAATATCGTCCAAATTTAATGGCTCGTAGCTTAAAACAGAAATCTACCTTTACAATTGGTATTATTGTGGCGAATATTATCCATGACTTTTCAACAAAAATAATAAATGCATTGGAAGCAGAGTTCGATAAAGAAGGCTTTCATATGATTGTGTGTAACTCAGCGGATAACCCTAAAAAAGAGAAAAAGCATATCGAAACTTTACTAGAAAAACAGGTGGATGGCTTAATCGTTTTTCCAACAGGAGAAAACAAAAATCTCTACATAAGACTTCATCAACAAGCAATGCCAATCGTTTTTATTGACCGTTTTATTGAGGGAGTAGATATTCCTGCTGTATTGCTTGATAATTTTTCTGCCATGGATACGGCAGTGGAGACATTTCGAAAGCAACCAATAGCCATTATCACTACTTCTTTAGCCTTACCGATTACTCCTCGTGTCGAACGTTTAGAAGGGTTTCGTCAAGCACTCAGAAATAGGAATCTGTTGATCGATGAGCGCTATATAAAAAATGGTGAGCCAGCTCAGATGACAGAGATTTTTAATCAATTGTTTACATTGGAGCAACCACCAAGGGGAATCATTGCGGCAAATGATCGTATTTTCCAAGAATTAATGCTTTATATTAAAAAAAGAAACTTACATGTGCCTAATGATGTACAAGTAATTGCTGTGGATGATGTACCATATGCCAATTTTTTAACACCTTCCATTACAACATTGCAACAGCCCATTTTACCAATGGCACAGAAAGCGGCATCATTGCTCTTAGCAAAAATTAAAAAAGAACATCTAGCTGATGACCAAAAACTATATCGCTTCAAACCGATATTAATCGATCGAGATTCAACTAACTAAAAAGGCAACCCAAAGCTATGAACTTAGCTAAGGGTTGCTATTTTTAGTTGCACAGCTATTCATCGATAGATATGATTATCTAAAGGAATACTTTTATGTCAAAAAAGACCAATCATTCATTTTGGTGATAGAAAGGGGACTTATGAGCATTGCTAGGAAGTATTGGCTCATTCTATTTGGCTTTGGTTTCTCGTATTTAGGAAATTGGGTGAATCTAGTTGCGCTCAATTTATTAGTTTGGCATTTAACAGAATCGCCTACTGCTATGGCGAGTATATTTATTGTAGGACCGATTGCTCGAATTTTAACAAGCTTTTTTGCAGGCTCCATCATTGATCGATCGAATAAACAAAAATTAATGATCTATAGTGATATTATTCGTGGCATATTGATTTTATTGTTACCTTTTACGTCCTCTATTTGGCTCATCTATTGTGTTTTATTTTTATCTAATATAGCAAGTAGCTTTTTTGGGCCAAGTAGTACCTATTATATTTCGAAATATATACCAGATGAAGATAAACAATCCTTTAATGCAATATTAGGAATGTTTAGCTCAGGCTCATTTTTAATTGGGCCAGCATTGGCTGGGTTTATCATTGCCATTTCCAATATTTCTATAGCGTTTTGGTTTAATGCTTTGACGTTCTTTATCTGTGCACTCTCCATTTTTAAGCTTCCCGCAGTAGAAGATCATCAGGACATGCACCGAAAACCCATTACTTGGAGGATGCTAAAAGAGGATTATGGTATTGTCTACGCCTATATAAAAAAAGAGCAAGTCTTTGCCAAAGTATTTCTTTATTTTCAAGGTGCATTGATGATTGCCTTTGCATTAGATTCACAGGAAGCTACATTTATTAAACAAAACCTTCAAGCTTCAGATAGTCTATATGGTGTCATCGTTAGTATCGCTGGAATTGGGGCTATTATTGGTGGAGCAATGGCTGCTCGTTATGCTAAAAGGTTTTCAACAAGACAATATATTGTCTCTGGTCTGCTTTTGACCACAATTTGCTATACATTGTTTTACTCTTCACCGAATGTGATAATGGCGATTGTTAGCTTTGTAGCATTAGGAATATGTATGTCATTTTGTAATGCAGGCTACAGCACCTTTTATCAAATAAGTGTACCGACATCAATTATGGGCCGTTTTGGTAGTGTTTCAACGATGGTCATTAATGTGCTACAGATTGTCTTTACGTTAGCCTTAGGGTTGCTAGCGGAATGGCTCTCCCTACAAATGGTCTGCATTGTCTTTGGAATTGTAGCTATTTTCCTCTCCCTAGTTTTATATGTATTTATGCATTCAAAATCTGCCTATGAAGGTTTGAAGGAAGAGATTGTCTTAAAATCCTGTCAGGTGGAAACTTAATTGCTTCTAATGAAGGTAGAATTATTGGATAGATAGCGCTTAAAGGATGTTATTTTAGCAAAAGTTAGCACTCATATAATGATAAAATCATTCCAAAATAACCTTATGTCATAATTTGAGGAGGTTAACATGGCTAATTCAAGACATCGAAAACCAGATGATCGCTCCAATAATGTTGAACGCATTCGTGATATTGTTAAAAATACTGAGGAGAGAGTGCAGGAAGCAGAAATTAGTATGGAATTTGCAGATCCTCTAGAAAGTAACAGGCTAAAGGAAAAAAATAAGCGACGTAAACAGTCAATTGAAGCTTTAAAAGATGAAATGAAAGATGAAATGACAGCACGAAAAAAAGGTGAAGTTTAAAATTAGTTTCTAGAAGAATCAAATGTGATTCATGATATTGCCTTCGCTCACCATTTCCCAATAGCCAAAAACAGATGGATTAGATGTTCCATAACGGACCTCTATTGCCATCTGTTTTTTTTTGCACATTAACTGGATCTTTTTACATAAACACTAAATTAAAAAAGTACGTATATGAATTTCTTAAAGAAATGAACCTTTTCAAGTAGTCATTTGTTTATAACGTAGAACCATCAGAAAGGAGTGCCTTGGATTGACAGAACGTGAATTATTCGATTCATACAACAAAGATGTTTACCGTACCTGTTATTACATGCTACGGAATGCCCAAGATGCGGAAGATCTCTGCCATGATGTATTTGTCACCGTTTTTCGTCAGGATTGGAGAAGTGTAGAGCATACACGTGCTTGGATTTTACGGATTGCGATGAATCAATGTTTAAATTTGCTTAAAAGAAAGCAGGCTCAGTTAAAAAAAGTGAGTCAGGTACAGTTGCTACAGGAGCAAACTACGGCATCAGTTAAATCTGTAGACACCATTGTACTGGAGAAGGCAGCTGAGGAGGAGTGGGAGGCACTACTCAGACAGTTACCAGAAAAGTTAATGGCTGTTGTCACCCTCCGCTACATTGGTGAGCTATCATTAGTGGAAATTGCGGAAACCCTAAAGATTCCAGTGGGAACAGTGAAATCGAGACTCCATAAGGCATTGAAAATCATGCGCAAAAAACTAGAAAAAAATCAAAATTTATGGTTGAAGGGAGAGAATCAATTTGGAACGCATTGAAAAGAAATTGAAAAAAGAGATGAACGCAGACCATAACATGAAGTATCCTGACTTTGAACAAATGTGGAATGGTATCCAGCAGGATGAATTAAAAATGGTAAATGAACCGATCGAACTTCTACCTCGAAAAAGGAAGAGATTTGTTTTGGTCGCAGGATTAGCTGTTGCTCTAATGGCTACACCTGTCTATGCAGCACTGAACTATGATTGGTCAACTATTCTATCTTATAGAGCTGGTATTCAGTCTGCATTAGACCAGGGCTTAGGGCAGACGATTGAGAAATCCGTTACGAAGGATGGGTTTACGTTGACCGTACATACGGCGTTTATCGATGATAACAGAACCTTTCTTTTATATAGTTTGAAACCTGATGCCACTTGGGATGGAATGAATGTGAGTTTTGATGAAATCGGACTTCAAGATTCTAATGGTGATTTTATTCAAGGGAATTACTCACATCGCTGGAATGAAGATCTTGGTCTTTTCCAAGGGTATTTTGAGACAGACTGGGTGGCAGATAATCAGAAGTCAGACATTAAATTTTTAATGAAGAATATTCATTCTATTGGTGATAAAGAACTGCCTATTAATTACAACCCTAATAACTCTCATACGCAGAATTTCACCATTCAAAAGGATGGAATTGACAATGTAATTCTACAAACCTTTGAACAATCAGACGGGAAAGTAATGCTTCAATCAGCGGTTCAATTTACAGATTCTGAAATGAAGAACAAATGGGTACGAATTAAGGCGCTAGATGATAAAAATCAGACTATTAAAGAAGCGGAAATACCTGTTTTTGGAACTCCTGGTGCAACTGGTGAATACTTTAGTCAGCAAATTTTCACTTCAGATAGCTTACGAGCGAAGGATACAAAGTTCCAACTAACTTATGAACATACATTAGATATTGCAAAGGATAATTGGAATATAGAGATGAATTTATCCAAAGAACAATTAAACAAGGGATCATTTAAAAAAGTCGTCAATATTCCTTTAGAAAATGCATCTAATGGAATAGTAATTCATGAAATGAAAGTTACTCCAACACAGGTACGTTTAATACTGACCCATAAGGAAAAATATGCACATATTCCTTACATGGACTATCAGCTGGATATTGGTGGCGTACTTTTGGATGGAGGTAGATGGGATATAGAAAACGAGCCTTATAAAACCGAACTTCGTTTTGAATTGACTGGAGTGGATGTGACCTCGTTAGCGAATCAAACTGTGGCATTGGTAGCTAAACATCGTGTTGATATAAAAGACGGTGACGAGCAACCGATTCATTTGACTGATATATCAGATACACCTCAAAGTAAGACATCTACGATTGGAGAGTATTCAATTACATGGACTTACTATAAGAAAGATAGCAATCTCTATGTGGAATCCTTTAGCACTGAACCTACATTTGGTGGTGTCTCTCAGACTTATTATCTAGATCATAAAGAGCGAAATTATGGAATGCCTATGATGACTCGCATACTTGGTGATGAAAATAATAAGCAGATGGATGAGTATAAGAATTTTAAAGATAAAGATCTTGATATTTATATTTGGAAATATACTACGAATTATCCAGATGCAGAGCTTCGTATACCACTTACATTTGGAAAATAACAGTACTAGCAGCCCCATCTATTTGATTCTTCGCTATTCAAATAGATGGGGCTTTTTAATTTCTTATAAAGATTAAAGGGCTTTACATAAAAAGAAATGTATCATATAGTTTAGTTAACTTAAATAAATTAATTATTGTACAGGAGAAGATACATGACCTCTAACGAAAAAACACAAAAATCTTTTGCTTATAAGCTTGGACTAGGCTTTATTATCTTTTCACTTTCTTTATGGTTAATCCCAATTATTACACCTTTCACACCGATACCTACAAAAGTAAAGGCAGGGATTATACCAGGAAGTATTATTATGGCTGAAATCTTATTTTGGCTTGGTGCTTTACTTGTTGGAAAAGAAGTAGCCAACAAATTTAAAAGCTATCTAAATCCTAAAAAATGGCGAGAAAAAGGTGACACTCAAAAAAATGAAGAATAACCAGGTAGCGGAGCAAATAAATCAAACCATTGAAGATATTTGGATCATGCTTGAGAAAATGGAAAGGGCTTATACTAATTTCGCCTTAAATAATCAGCAATATGTTCTTTTAACATTAGTGATGCGTCATCCATCCTGCTCACCCTCAGAACTAGCAGATAAAATGGCTATTACAAAAAGTGCAGTGAGTCAGCAATTAACCAAGCTTGAACAGGATGGCTATATAATGAAAAGGCAGCATGAGGAGGATAAGCGTGCATTTTCTATTGAATTGGGTGAGAAGGGTCTATTATATAAACAGGAAATTGAAGCCTTTAATCAACAGATTACAGAAAAGTACCATGCTAACTTAACAACTGAAGAATTAGCTGAAATGTTAGCTACTCTAGAAAAAATGAAAAAAATACTGTATGAATTTTAGAAAAAATTTGACATTCTATTGGGTGTGTCTTATAGTAACCCTTAATATAAAAGGGGGAATAAACATGGTCATTACTCTTGTCCAATCATTCACAACAAAACATCATCATCATCACTAGTCTTGCTATCTTTATTAACTTATTAATATTGAATAGGAAGACTATTTCTCATGTAATCGTATAAATAAAGCTGATTTGAAGCTTTATCGCTATACGGTTTTTTTATTGCTCAAAAAATGAGGAGGAGATTATGATGAAAAAAATAATGGACTATCAGAATGTTCGAGGAACACAAGATTATTTACCAGAGCAAGAGGCTACTCGTCGTGTGATACGACGTACGTTAGAAGATACATTTATAGCCTATGGCTGCAAGCCGTTAGAAACACCTATTCTTAACTATACAGAGTTGATGGCTTCTAAATATGCTGGTGGTGCTGAGATTTTAGAGGAGATGTATACATTAACAGATCGAGGTGAGCGAGATTTAGCGTTACGCTATGATTTAACAATTCCATTTGCAAAAGTTGTAGCGATGAATCCAGCGATTGCTATGCCATTTAAACGATATGAGATTGGCAAAGTGTTTCGAGATGGCCCCATCAAGGCTGGCCGTTTTCGCGAATTTACACAATGTGATGTAGATATTGTTGGGGTAGAATCACAGGCTGCTGAGGCGGAGCTAATGATGATGGCGCTAGATGCCTTTAATCAGCTTAAACTTAAAATTAATCTCCAATATAATAATCGCAAGCTTTTAGTTGGTTTACTGCAATTATTTGAGGTTGAACAGGAACAAATGAATCGAGTTATTTTAACATTAGATAAGATTGAAAAAATAGACGAGAAAACAATGCTCGCAGAATTGAAGGCATTGGGGTTATCAGATAATAGTATTCATAAAATAAAGCACTTTTTAGATGAACGTCCTCAAATAAGTATGGCGTATTTTGAAGGATTCGCGACCGAGAATGTCTTTTTACATCAAGGTTTACAGGAATTAATGGAACTAACTTCTTATTTAGAGGCACTTGAAATAAGTGACCAATGTATTTTCAATCCATTTTTAGCGAGGGGACTTGAAATTTACACAGGAACAATTTATGAAATTTTTTTAGCAGATGGAACAATCCGCTCAAGTATTGGTAGTGGGGGACGCTATGACAATGCTATTGGTGGCCTTTTAGAGACAAATCAAACCTATGCTACTGTTGGTATTTCATTTGGTTTAGATGTCATCTATACAGCATTGGAGCTTTCGGGAAAAACAGAGCAAAACGCTCCTAGCGTGGATATTTATATTATTCCTCTGGGAACAGAAAAAGAGGCACTAAAGCTAGCAACTGCATTACGGCGAGAAAAATATAAGATAGAAGTTGAGCTAAGTGGGAAAAAAGTGAAGAAGGCGATGGAAAAAGCCAATCGTGAAAACACACCAAAGGTTATTGTATTAGGAGATAACGAGGTCAATCAAAATATGTATAAAATAAAAGATATGAAAAGCGGTGAGGAAGAAATCGTTGCATTTATCTTTTAAACACCATAGCATGGAAAAACGGCTGATCCCACTCTATTATAGGATTTGAGCCGTTTTTTGGTTATTTTTTCGATTTAAAAACCAGTTTCCATATCAAGATGTTGATGAAGAAAAGCACAATGAAATATATAGTAGAGCCGTATGTTATCTGACTAGCTATTACATAGTGCAGCCCTACAAGTAAACCTAAAGGGAGCAATAACAAAAGAATCTTCCAGCCTTGCGCATCATTAACTTCATCATAGGGTTTGGTAAAGGGTAATTTGTTTGTCATCATGACGAAACAAAGGATGGTATATAACCAGCTTGTTACCAAAACAGCTAGTAAATCAGGGATAATTCGAATACTATAAATATAGCTAAAGACTATACTTAGTACTAAAAATAACGGAGTATACAATTTAATTAAAAATGCCTTTAAGCTACCTTTTTGTAAATTTGTATAATCTTTAAGCGGTAGCGTTTTATAAATCCATGCAGCCTTATATTTAGCAGAGTGACCAAGCATAAGGACAGCGGATGGTATAATCATCATACTAAAATAGATATTTAAATAGCTCATACTACTAGCATAATCGACTTCTTCCCCTCTGCTAAAAGTAAACATGAAAATAAAGGGAATAATAAATGAAAAGCCTAAAGATGGGTAGACCTTTAGCTTAAACTCTCGCTCTTGCTTCATCATCAGAGCTGCGAAGCGATAGAAAGCTCGTTCCTCGTGTGTTCTACACACAATGGTTAATAAAAAGGACTTTAGTCGATTGTTCTTTTCCTTTTTAGACTTACTTGTACTTAGCAGTTTTTGGAGATTGCGTTCAAAGGTTGGTATGAGTTTAATATAGATCCAAATCGAAATAATAGGTACAATCACTGCTAAGATGGTATAAATGACTGTCAATAAGGATGTGTCACCATGCAGTATGAGTTCATAAGGGGCAGCGAACCACATCGGTATTAAGAAGAGGTTCCACCAATGAAACGATACTACCATATCTAAATTGACGAATTCAAAGGATCGAATAAGAACTTGGTAGCCAATCATCAGCATTAGAGATAAAGCGATTTGTACATAATTAATCATATCCTTCAGCTTTTCACCATCGAAGAAGCGTAAAATGGCAATATATAAAATGGCTGTGATGGCAACTATAAATAAATTCATTAATAGAATCTCAAGACCTGTTAAAATAAAAAACACAATACCTTGAGTAAAAAGGCTGACTATTAGAGGGATGGCTGTTAGGGCCAATGTTAAATAGGATAAATAAATAAAAATATGCATAAATTTTGCTGCATTAATTGTTTTAGCTGAAATAGGCTTAGTTGAAAGTATGCTTTTATCTCGTACATCTAAAAGCACAGAAGAAAAGTCAGAAATCAATGAAGTCATAATCAAAAAGATGATCATTGCAAAGGCGATACTCATCTGAAATAGAAAATTTTGACCAAATCCCATAAGCGGGATGAGTATAAGCCCGAATAACATATAAATCCATAGAGACTTAATGTAGCCATACTTTTGATTGTCTTTCTTTTTGTTTTGATTAAATAGGGTAGGTACTTTCCGTTCATCCATTGTTAATTTTATATGGAGGATTTTTCTCATCATGTCATAATCAATGCCCATTTTTATAAAAAGCCATCGGAACTTATCAAGCAATCGTAGCGTTTTGAAATCTGTCATAATTGTCCCCCACGAACGACGGACACAAATTTTTCTCCGATTTCCTGATGTTCATGAAATCCTGTTAACTGGTTAAAAATTCTTTCTAATGTTCCTTCAGTATTATCTGCTTGTAATTGGGCAAATGTTCCGTCCGCTGCAATTTTTCCATCATACAGCAAAATGATGCGGCTACTGATTTTTTCAACGACATCCATAATGTGTGATGAGTAAAATATAGTCTTTCCATTGGCAGCTAGTTGCGTTAAGATTTCTTTAAAAATCATGACACTGTTTGCGTCTAGGCCATTGATTGGTTCATCTAAAAATAGCAGGTCTGGATTATGTATAAGGCTTGCAATAATTAGTAGTTTTTGACGCATGCCTTTAGAATAGGAAGAAATTCTAGAATGGTATGCTTCACCAACTCCAAACAGTTCCATTAGTGATTTGGATTTGTCAGCCGCCTCCTCTAGCTCTAATCCATATAGCTGGCCGATGAAGGTTAAATACTCATAGCCTGTTAAGTTATCATAAACATCAGCGATTTCAGGGACGTAACCAATTCGCCGTTTATAATCAATTTGGTCTTGTCCTATGCTTTTCCCAAAGAGCTTAATTTCGCCACCATAATCACCTTCTAGCCCTAGAATAAGTTTTACAGTTGTACTTTTACCCGCGCCATTGGGGCCGATATAACCGATGATTTCACCTCTAGCTGCGTGAAGGTCAATCCCTTTCAAAATTTCCTTGTTTCCATAACTCTTCGTTAAATTCGTAATTGTTAAAATCTCTTCCATTTTATAGCCCCTTTCAATTATTTTGGAAAATTAACCATAATTACACTATATCATATTAAAAGAGATAATATTCCTTATGCTAAAATGAAACCAGTTCAATCAAAAATAGAGAGATCTTCTTATATAAAGGGAAATTTAAAAACGAAATAGATTTATTATTTTAAGGTAAATACGCTTTATTTATAGTTGGCTTATTTCAAAACAGTGAGGTGAATGACACATGAAAAAAATTGAAGTGGTATTGTCTGACTATAAACCAAATTGGGCTATCTTTTTCAATATGATTCGCCCAACATATACCCTGAAAAAAGAGCCTTTTATTCAAAAGATGATTACTCAAGCTAAAAATGAAGGTTATGGATAAAATTAAAAAAGCCATTCTAAAAAAAATTAGAGAATGGCTTTCTTCTATATAGTAGTCTATTTAGCAAGTTCAACAACTGTATCATAAAAAATATTAGTTGCTACAATAATATCCTCATCTGAACTGTATTCTAAAGGATTGTGACTAATACCATCCTTTGAACGGACGAATAGCATCCCAATCGGGGCAATTTCAGCTATATTCATTGCATCATGCCCAGCACCACTTATGAGAGAATAAGGACGTATACCTTGCTTTTCAATACTTGTAGTAAGTTGCTGTTGTAGTAAGGCATCGGTTTTTGCAGGCTTAATGCGCTGTAATACTTTGGAAGCCAACGAGACATGTCTTCGTTCAGCAATTTGTTGAAGTTGTTGCATAATTTCTTGCTCTAATGCACTTACTTTATTTTCGTCAATATCACGAAGATCAATCGAGAACGTAACTTTACCTGGTATAACGTTTGTCCCATTTGGGGAGACCGTTAGCTTACCAACCGTTGCAACGGAATCTGTTGTATTGGTTAATAGTTGCTCAATAGCTAAAATCATTTCACTTGCTGCAGTTAGAGCATCCTGACGAATCGGCATAGGGGTTGCACCAGCATGTTCACTGACACCCGTTACGGTTACCTCTAACCATAATGGGGCTGCAATACCTGTGACAACACCGACTGGTAGGCCTTCATTTTCTAACACTTTTCCTTGCTCGATATGCATTTCTAAATAAGCTTTTATGTCATTACGATGCACTTGTGTTAAAGGATAAGGTGATAAATGGAAATCTTTCATGGCTTCTTCGATGGAAATGCCAGCTTCATCTGTATGCTGTAATTGCTCCTCTGTTAAAAGACCAGCCATTGCACTACTGCCAAGGAGCCCAAAGCCAAATCTCGTTCCTTCCTCATCCTTAAAAGCGACAACTTGAATTTTTTTAGAGGGTATCAACTGTTGCTCATGCATAGTATGTACCACTTCAATAGCTGCTAGCACCCCTAATGCTCCATCATATTTGCCACCCTCTGGTACTGTATCGATGTGAGAACCTAGCATAATGGTTTCATTTCCTTCACCATATGTACCAATAAGGTTTCCAACTGCATCGATTGTGACATTCATACCTGCTTGTTCCATATAAGTTGTAACTAACTCAATTGCCTGCTTTTCTTCTGGTGTGAACGAGAAGCGGTTAATGCCACCTGTCTTTTCATTACGACCAATTTGGCTTAAGTCTTGAAGATGCTGTACGAGCCTAACTCCGTTAATCATGACATCACTCTTTCATTTGGAATTGGAAGTGGCACTGTCCTTCACGTAAAACAAATTGATCATGTACCACCTCTAGGCTTTTATTGTACCCTTTAGCAATAGAGGGGTCGATGACTTTACAATACAAAATTCCATATTTACCCATATCATCATCTGCCCATTGTTGACCTAATGGGCAGTGAGTAAACGTTTGTTCAACCTCATTTTCCTTATAAACTGTATCGATTTCAAACAAATCACTGCGACCCATATCATAGTTAGTTAAATAATGCTCCACGGAATTTTCTAGACCGTTTGTGCGAGCACGTTGAGCAATACCTTGGCCTCGCTTATGACCAAAACGCTCTACTGCCCGCATAATCACTTGTTCACCAGCTTCTCCATATTCATCTACAACTGGCTTGGCAATCTGTGCAAACATTTTAGAAAATCGAGCAAACGGTGTTAAATTAGCAAATTTCTCTTCACCTACAACGATTTGGGGTAAGTATTCAAAGAAAGTATGATTTTCCCCTTCTGCTGTTGCTTTTTTCGCCATGGCTTCAGCATCCTTTAAACCAAACGCCTCTAAGCCTTTTTGTACTAATCTCCGACCATGCTCTCCGTACTGCTCTGTAATGGAGAGATGTAATTCTGTAAACATTTTTGCGGTAATTATGTCCATAGATAAAGCCTTCATCATTAATCTTTCCTCTGCCATTTTATGAGCCCCCTCATTAACAAATCATATTGATTTACTTGGATTTTATTTTTATTATAGAGGTGGCTAGTAATTTAAATCAAATGAATATTTACACAATCAACTATGAAAAAAAATCATAAAAGGAGCAGAATAGCATGGCTACATTAGCACAATATATTGCTTTCCATACACTTATCGATACAGGAAATTTTACAGAAACAGGCTTAAAGCTCAATCTCACACAGTCTTCAATCAGTCATACGATTAGTAATTTAGAGGCAGAATTAGGGCTTTCTCTAATTATTCGAAACCGCAATAATATTGTTTTAACGAGTGAGGGGAAAATTGTTTACGAACACATCTCAAAAATATTGCAGCAACAACAGCAGCTTGAAACCTCTGTAGCAAATTTAAAAAATCTCATCGGGGGGACGTTATCGGTTGGTATTCTACCAAGTGTTTCTCTGGTCTTATTACCAAAGGTTTTAGCGTATTTCGAACAGCATCATCCAGACCTACAAATACGTTTGATGGAGGGAGATTATGATCAAATCGAAGAATGGCTTCATAATGGCGTTGTCGATATCGGTTTTTTAGTGCAACCAAATTCTAAACATCTTGTATTCGATGCGATTTTTAATGATGAGCTTGTTTGCATTATGGCACAGGAGCATCAATTGGCGAAGGAAGAGATGCTCTCTCTAGAGCAATTGCAGGATGAACGCTGGATTATGCCTAAACGTACGATTGATCGAGATGTATCAAGGATCTTAGCTAAACATAAAATCCATCCCAATGTAGTCTATGAATTATCAGTTGACCAAGTCATTTTGACAATGGTCAATGAAAATTTAGGCATTTCTGTTGTGCCGAATTCGCTTTTACTACATGCACCAAGTAACCTGATTAGAAAAAAATTTTATCAAGCATATATTAGACAGGTTGGAATTGCACACAAACACAGTATTCATCTTTCTCCAGGAGCTTTAAAGTTTGTAGAAATATCGAAATACTTTGCCTCCTTTTTACAAAATTAGTTATTGACAATTAAAAAAACCCGAACTATTATCTGATAAAACCAATTGGGATTGTTTAGATTAATCAGATGGAGGACTTTGGGTATATGCATACAATTGTTTATGTTGAAATATTTATATATTTACTCGCTATGCTAGGAGTAGGGATATACTTCAGTAAAAAAGATTTATCACATAATGATTACTTTCTAGGGGGAAATAAACTACCGGGCTGGGCGTTAGCCTTTTCTGAACGTGCAACGGGTGAATCCGCCTATATGTTTTTAGGGGCAATTGGCTTTATATATGTGGCTGGGCTGTCAGGCATTTGGATTTTATCTGGCATGCTTTTAGGCGTTGTTGCATCATGGCTATTTTTATCAAAGCGCTTTATGACAGAGCAACAAAAATATAAGGTGAATAGCCTAACAGATTATATTGCTGTTAAATTTCCAAAGCACGCAGATATAATTCGTTGGTTAGCTTCTGCAGTAATGGTGTTATTCTTTGTTTGCTATTTAGCAGCTCAATTTTCCGGGATGGGTAAAACGATTTATTCATTCTCAGGACTCAACATCACTTGGGGAACAATTATTATTGGAGCAATAATAATTGCCTATTCATGTATGGGAGGATTTATGTCCGTTGTTTGGACAGATACAATCCAAAGTTTTTTAATGCTGATCTCGTTTGTTATTGTACCAATTGCAGCTTATATGGAAATTCAACATCAAGGTTTAAGCATTTCAACAGAGCTAGCTCAAATGGGCAATGGTGCGGATAGTTGGGTTGGAGGCTTAAATGGACTTGCCTTAGGGGCGATGCTATTTACAAATCTATCCTGGTTCTTTGGCTGGCTTGGGGGGCAACCTCAATTGAGCTCCCGCTTTATGGCTATTACTACTGAAAAAGAGCGAATTACTGGCCGTAATATGGCGATTATTTGGACATTAATTGTCTATGTGGGTGCCTTTTTATCTGCGATTTTCGCCTCCACTTTGTATAAGCAAGGTTCTATTGAAGATCCTGAAATGATATTGCCACATATGGTATTTGAAATTTTACCACCTTGGGTTGCGGGAATTATTGTGGCTGGTATTTTAGCAGCTATTATGTCAACGGCTTCGTCTCAATTGTTAGTCATCACAACATCGATAAGTGAGGATATAATTCATAAAACATTACGTTGGAATATTTCTAGCAAAAAATTAGTTCACCTTTCGCGTCTAGTGGCTGTTATTAGTGGGATTGTGGGTATTATCATTTCACTCAAATCAGGTTCTGTAATTTATAGCTTAGTATCCTTTGCATGGGCAGGGATTGGCAATACATTTTCGGTTGTGATCCTTTTAATCTTTTTCTGGAAACGTGTTTCAGGCATTGGGGTTATTGCTACAATTATTGTCGGTTTTATTAGTGCGATTGTATGGTCCCTGTCACCTATGGAGGCTGTAGTGTCAGCCAAGGCAGCGACATTCTTTATTTGCTTAATTGTTGGAGTTGTGGTGTCTTTAGTATGTCCTGATAAAAAGGAAAACGGTCTGAATGATATTTTAAAATAATAATAAAACTCCTTTTTTGCTGATATATTTCTCAAAAGAGGAGTTTTCTTTTTATGCTTATGACCATATTGAAATATGATAGAAAGAAGAGCAACCACTCTAACAGGAAATTACATAATGTGTGGACCTTTTTGGTTATCAGGGTTTATGCAAAAATGAAGCAAGGGGGTTAGGAAGTGTTTAGTGATTTTAAGCTTATGGATGAACGGCCAGTTTATGTACAATTGAAGGATTATGTTCAAGACATGATTGTCAAGGGGCATCTGTTGGAACATCAAAAGCTTCCATCTACCCGTGAACTTAGTAAGTTATTAGCGGTCAGTAGAAACACGGTGCTGAACGCATATGCCGAATTAGAGCTAGATGGCATCATCTATGCAGTGAAAGGAAAAGGGCATTTTATCGGAAAGGTTACTACATTGAAAACTTCTTCTATTGAAATAAATTGGAAACAAAGGCTGAATGAAACAGCTTTGTTAGCTGATGAAATTGATTTAATACGACAAGATATACACTGGAAAAAAGGCATGATTTCATTTACTAGTATAGCTCCAGAAGAAAAGCTTTTTGATGTTGAAAATTTCAAAAGGGCATTTCTCACAAGGATGTCCATTGAAGGAGATATTGTCTTAAACTATGGCTATGCCAAGGGCTATAAGCCCTTAATTGACCACCTTCTTAGCTATATGGAGATGAAAGGTGTGGACATTTCTAATAAAGATATTTTAATTACAAATGGTTTTACAGAAGGTCTAGATATTTTATTGTCCTCTTTAGCTAAAAAATCAGGGCGTGTACTATGTGAAAATCCTACACATCATGCAGCATTGAAGCTTTTCCGTTTGCATGGGTTAGACGTACATGGCATCGATATGCAAGATGACGGGATTGACATGGAACAGGTGGAAAAAACATTAGCAGATAAGGACTTTGATTTTGCCTATCTTATCCCGTCCTATCATAATCCAACAGGAATTGTCACTTCCTCCGAGAAAAGGAGTGCTATTTTTCAGCTTTTTTCCAAATATCAAATACCCATTATAGAAGATGGTTTTAATGAGGAATTAAGGTATTCAAGCTCGCATTTGGCACCACTAATCGCTTTTAGCGGTATAGGTAATAACATTGTCTATATTGGTAGCTTTTCTAAAATTCTTTTCCCTGGCTTACGTGTTGGCTGGATTTTAGCAGATAGGGAGTTAATTGATAGCTTGGAAAGTATGAAAAGAGCTCGAACAATTCATACATCAACACTGGATCAGGCAGTATTATATCAATATTTACAGGATGGTTACTTTGAAAAATATTTAAAGAAAGCAAGATTTGTTTACAAGAAAAAATATGAGCTTGCCCGTCAAGCTTGTATCCAATACATTCCCTATAGCAGGATAACAGGGGATGGGGGGCTTCACCTTTTTATAGAACTAAAAGAGGACGTAGATGCACGATTGTTGCTTGAGAAATGCTATGACAAGGGCGTTGTATTTTATCCAGGTGATGTATTTTATACAAATGGAAGAGGTAGTAATACATTTCGTTTAGGTTTTTCCCGTTTAGCAGATGACGATATTGTTCGAGGTATTCAAATTATTGGTGATACATTGAAAACGTTATGAGGAGTTGAAAAAATGAAGGTTGGCGTAATTATGGGTGGTACTTCCTCTGAAAAGCAGGTTTCCATCATGACAGGTAAGGAAATGGTCACTCAATTAGATAAGCAAAAATACGAAGTTGTGGCAATCACATTAGATAACAACAAAGAGGTAATTGACAAGGTAGGTGATATTGATGTGGCTTTGTTAGCACTTCACGGTAAGTTCGGGGAAGATGGTACGATTCAGGGGGTACTAGAAACGTTGGGTATTCCTTATACAGGAAGCGGTCTTCTAGCAAGTAGTTTGTGCATGGATAAAAATATGGCAAAAAAAATCCTTCGATATGAAGGTGTCGCAACTCCAGATTGGGTGCATCTCATAAAGGAAGAGGAGTTGCCCTTGCAGGATATAGAGCTTATGGGTTATCCACTTGTAGTTAAACCAAATGCTGGCGGCTCTAGTGTGGGTGTTCAAATTGTCCATGATCGGAGTGCCTTATTGGCTGCGGTTGCAGAAGTATTTAAGTGGGATAACGAAATCATTATTGAGCAGTATTTGATTGGTGACGAAATTACATGCCCAATACTCAATGAACAGCTATTGCCAGTCCTGTCAATCAAACATACAGCAGTATTTTTTGACTACCAGGCAAAATATGACGATGCTTCTACCGTGGAGGAGCCTGTGGAACTACCACTTGCAATTCATGACCGAGTGGCAAAGGCTGCGATGATCAGTTACAAGGCTTTAAGATGCAGTGTCTACGCAAGAGTAGATATGTTAATTAAGGATGGCGTTCCTTATGTGTTGGAGGTTAATACGTTGCCTGGCATGACGCAAAATAGCCTACTACCAAAAAGTGCCCTTGCTGCGGGGATCAGCTATTCAGCACTATTAGACAGCATTATCCAAAGCTCTTTACAGATTGATAGAAATAGGTAAATCGAAAAACAAAACCACCAATAGAATTTTTGTGAAAGGATAAAATGAACATCCGTTCCAAGCTACTTCTAATTGGTTATTCGATCGTTACTGTTAGGATGAAAGATAAGGAAAAGACTCTTTTGCACATGGTGATTTGAGTGACGCTGGCGGAACGTAAATCAACCCTTCGCTTTGCCAAAAGTTCTTTTTCTGCTAGTGAAATCTTTTTTAACAACATAAAACACCTTTTGTTGTTACCTACAAAAGGTGTTTTGACTGTTTTATGATTTTGCTAATTCAATAAAGCCTTCTCCGAAAACGTCCCTTACATCATGAATGGCAATAAAGGCATCCTTGTCGACTTCTTTGACAATTTTTTTAAGCTTTACAACTTCTTGCTTACTAATAACAATATACAGGATTTCCTTTTGTTCCTTTGTGTAATAACCATGACCTGATAGCACAGTTACCCCACGATTCATATAAGCAGTTACTTGTCCAGCAATGTCTTCAGGTTTTTTAGAGATAATGGTAACTGCCTTTTTAGGGTTAACCCCTTCAATAACAAACTCCATTACCTTTGTACCAACATACAGCATAACAATTGTTAGCATTAATGCCTCTGCACCAATGATAAAATAGGATGAAAAAGCAACAATTAAATCGAAGAATAAAAGTCCATAGCTAATACTCCATCCAAGATATTTGTTAGTGATTCTCGCTAAAATTGTAGAACCTGCTGTTGTACCACCAACTCTGATAATCAAGCCAATACCGACTCCTGCAAATACGCCACCAAAAATTGTATTGACGATAATCTCATCTGAAGAGATAGACCACGTTTCTGTTAAATGTAAAAATAAAGAATGGAATGAGACCGCAATGATTGTATAAATTGTTGTTTGTCTATTTAAAAATTTATAACCAACGATAAGTAAAGCTGCGTTCATAACAAAGCTGACAATACTTGGCGACCATCCGAACAGATAATAAGCAATAATCGTTAAGCCTGTTACGCCACCTTCACCTAAATCATTAGGAATAACAAATAAGTTAACTGCTAGGGCAAAAAGCAGTGATCCAAGCATAATCATTAAAATATCGATAACATATTTCTTCATTCACATAACACCACCAAATCAAATTTTATTTTTCTTAAATTCCATACTATATCAGGTTTTCAGCAAATGATATACTTTTTGGAATGTTCATTTGTGATATATCGACAGTAATTAGTGTGTCTTTAGAGAGAACTTTGGAAACTTGACATATTATAGCCAGAATTTATAATAGTCGTAACAATGCTAGGAGGGTTATTAAAAAATGACACATGCTATGAGACTACGTTTCCCAATATTGAACCAGTAACTGAATAGGGCCAAACGCTGTTTTGTGACACCAGAGTAAATGGGATAGTCTGTCCTTTTTTAATCATCTTCATAATCATGAGAAAAAAGAGACGCTTGTCTTACAATAAATCTCTTTTACTTTACATCACAGGCAAATTTGTCTGTGTTTTTTTATTGAATGTAGGGAGGAAAGTGAAATGTATAGTCTATTATTCTTTTAATACGAGCTTTGATTAAAAGCTCGTATCGATACCATCGCTATCGGTACGGAATGATCAATTTCGGGAGGTAGCAAAATGGAAAAGGTTTGCTTTGAGTTAGAGAATGTAGTCGTTACTTATTTAGATAAAGAACTATTAAATATTGAAAAATTAGCTGTGCATCAATTTGACCGAATAGGAATCGTTGGTAAAAATGGTGCAGGTAAAAGTACGTTGATGAAGTTACTTGCTGGCAAGATACAACCAGTAAGTGGGAAATTGAAAAGGCATGTTCATTTCGGATACTTTGAACAGATGGAGGCACCAACGTTAATAGAGGCAGATCCACAGTTATTAGGGAAATTAGCAGTACCTACGTATTCTGAAGGATTAAGTGGTGGAGAGCAAACAAGATTAAAGCTAGCACAATTATTTACTACTTATGAGGAAGCTTTGCTTATTGATGAGCCGACAACACATTTGGATCAACTCGGCATCTCATTTTTATTAGATGAATTACGTTATTATTATGGGGCCCTCATACTCATCAGCCATGATCGTGCTGTACTAGATGAGCTGGTTACAACGATATGGGAGGTAGATGGTGGTAAGGTAACGATCTACTCAGGGAATTACAACGAGTATGCCATGCAAAAGCAATTAGAGCAAGATCAACAAAATCAGGCTCATGAACAATACTTGAAAGAAAAGAGCAGACTTGAAAAAGCTGTAGATGAAAAAATGAAAAAAGCTGAAAAAATTGCTCAGGCAGGCAATATGTCTAAAAGAGAGGCTAACGCTAAACCTAATCGTATGTTTATGACAAAGTCCAAAGGCACAAGTCAAAAAGCCGTACAGCGTGCAGCAAAAGCTATCGAACATCGGATAGGGAAGCTTCATAAAGCAGAAGCGGTGCAGGAAGAAAGAAAAATTGTTTTTCGACAATCAAAAGCTTTGGAATTGCATAATAAGTATCCCATTATGGCAGATCGATTCACTTTACATGCCCAAGATAAGGTACTATTACACGAGGTGAGCTTCCAAATCCCGTTAGGTAAAAAAATTGCGCTTAAGGGTAACAATGGTAGTGGTAAAAGTACATTACTAAAACATATAGCCAATAATGGTGAGGGTATAACTATTTCTCCAAAGGCTAAAATAGGTTATTTTCATCAGATGAGCTACCAATTTGCTGGTGAGGAAACAGTGCTACAATTTTTAAAGAATCGCTCTGAATATGATGAAAGTTTATTACGAAGCGTACTTCATTCCATGCAGTTTGCTGGCACTGATTTACAAAAGAAAATTACCACACTTAGTGGTGGTGAGGCCATACGCCTTCAGCTTTGTCAGCTATTTTTAGGAAATTATAATATTTTGCTGTTGGATGAACCAACTAATTTCTTAGATATTCAAGCACTCGAAGCCCTTGAACAATTTATAGCTGCTTATGAGGGAACAATAATCTTTGTCACACATGATAAAAATTTTATCGACAATGTAGCAGATATTCAGTTTACTGTTCATAATAAAAAAATACTTTAAGTGAAAAGGTGCGATTCCATTAGGAGAATCGCACCTTTTTTAGTGAATTTTTATTAGTAAGGAAGGTTAATGGAAAATTTCGGCGAAGGTGTAGATAGACAATATGAAAAAGGATGATGAATGATGATAAATACGGATGTGACGACGAAACTAAAAATCAATCAACCAGCCCATAAAGTATTTGAAGCCATTATTTCCCCTACTGAAATCGGTCATTATTGGTTTTCTAGCAGTTCCGAAAGATGGGCAGAAGGTAAAAGAATCACGCTTAAATATGAGGAGTATGGTGCAGAGGGTGTGATCACTGTGCTTGAAATGGAGATGAATAAAAAAATTGTGTTTGTTTGGGGAGAAGAGCATGGTGAAGTGACAATGGTTACCGTCTCTTTTGAAGAATCACAAAGTGAAACAATTATTACTGTTGTAGAATCTGGGTTAAATGCACATGACCCAGAAATTGTGACAAAAATGATGGGCCAAAAAGAGGGTTGGGTCTATACATTAACATGCCTCAAAGGATATTTAGAAAATGGGGTTAGCAATTTACGAGCTTCTCTAATTCATTAAGGAGGAGAGGTATGTCAACGATCGATATCATCGAGCAATTGGAGCTGAATTAGTTTGTGCTAAGAAGGGTTATTCGAGGTGAATCAAGCAAGGGATTCTGTATGCATACTTGTTGAAGTAATGCCTCCAGAAATAAAAACAGAAATAGCATTACGATTAAATAACCAGTCGTCTACAGTATTACAGCAATGGTTGTTAGAAGCAGCTGAGTGATGGAGGGATGAATATGAAAAAGTTGTATTGGATGATTGGCGGTGTTTTGGTTTGTATAGGTTTTGTATGTAGCATTATTTTTTGGAAGTTTCAAAAAGAAATCAAGAAGAACGATCCTGAATATATCGTGCAATTTATCAAGGAACATAAAGAGGATAAAAATATTTCCGTAGCCATTCAATATAATCAACAACATTGGGTGGAGCTAAACACCAAGGAACAGCTACCGTTAGCAAGTACGGTTAAAATAATCGTAGCCATCGCCTATGCGCAACAAGCAGCGGATGGCCGTATTAATCCTAAAGAGCAAGTAAATCTAAAGGAGTTAGAGGCATTTTACATTCCTAAAACAGATGGTGGCGCACATAAAGCATGGTTGGCGCAGTTAAACCTTCAGGGTGCAGATAGTGTACCTTTAAGTGAAGTAGCAAATGGCATGATTGCCTATAGCTCCAATGCAAATACGGAATATTTAATGCATGTATTAGACTTTCAAATAATTAATGATGTGCTTACACAGTTAAATGTAGAGGATCATGAACCTTTGTATCCAATTGTAAGTGCACTTTATATTCCCATTCACTTGATGGAGGAAAAAAATTTAACGAAAAAAGCAACATTAACTGCTTTGCGAAAAATGGATATGGTTGAATATCGTGAGCGTGCATTGGCTATTCATTCGAATTGGATAGAACATCCTTTAACAATTGAGGAGAAAACAAAAGCTCAAAAAATGCTCAATATGGATTTTCAAAAGATATGGTCTGATCGTTTAATAAGGGCCACAACAAGTGATTACATCTCTATTTTAGAAAAAATGAATGGTAAAAATTTCTTTAGCGCAGAAGTACATAAATATTTAGATCCCGTGTTGGAGCAATTGATGCAGAATCCTAGAAATCAAGCATGGTTAAAACATGCTGGTCAAAAGGGAGGATCGACGGCATTTGTGTTAACACTAGCAGCCTATGCGGAAGATAAAGATGGAAATCAAACAGAAATAGCCTTTTTCGCTAACAACTTAAATACAATGGAGCAGATTAAGCTCTCAAATAGTATGAATAGTTTTCAATTGAAATTTCTTACAGATGATAAATTTCGTAAGCGTTTGAAAGAGGAATTTTCCGAGTTGTGAGTTGCCCATAGATAAGGCAACTCATACTATTGACTACGCTCATCAATCAGTTTTTCAAGAAATTCTGAGAAAGAAGAGGCATATTCATAGATCATGTCATTCATTAAGTCATAGCACATAACTGGAAATTCGCCGTGTTCATCTTTAGACGAACGATCAAAGAAGTACAATTCGTCAGAGTCTGGAATAAATAAATCCAATCTATTCGGAAATTGTTTACACCACTCCTCGTCAGCCAAGTTAAGACGATGTATATAGAGAATATCATGATCATTGATGTCTCTGTATACTGGTGGACCGATTGAGAGAATAGATCCACCATTCAGCTGCCCATTGCCATAATTTTTTAACCACCAGCAATAGGGTGGTGGTAATTCAAATCCTAACTCTGCTTCCACTTCTACAATCCATTCATGTTTTACAACGTGTCCAGAAAACTATTTAATTGCAGGAGTGCCTGCAAGTTTTTCTGTTAATCTAGCATACACTGTATCTACCTCCAGTCTCTATATAAAGATTACTCAATTAAGTCACACTACATGTGAGTACCTTCTTTCATTCAACTGCATACTATAGCGTTATCAAGCATGAGAGGATTGAGATAAATGTACCACCCTTATTACGGTAATTATCAATCGTATCATTACGGTTATCAACCTGTTTATTGGGCCTATCCAAATCAGGCAGAACGAGCGCCAAGAAGTAATGTCCAGAATGATTTTGGACCAACACCATTTGTTATCGACATTGAAGAGGCTACAAAGCGCAATAATAATTATCGTACAGCATTGTGGACAGGGTCAAACTTACAAGTAACGGTGATGAGTCTTAATGTCGGAGAAGATATTGGTTTAGAAGTACACCCACATGTGGACCAATTCATTTGTATTGAGGAGGGGCATGGATTAACTCAAATGGGGCCAACTAGAGATTATTTAAACTATCAGAGACATGTCGCAGAAGATACGGCTATTATGGTACCAGCAGGAACATGGCATAATGTTACGAATACAGGGGATAAACCACTAAAGCTTTACACGATTTATGCGCCACCAAATCATCCATTTGGGACTGTACAAGTAACAAAGGCTGATGCTCTTGCTGGAGAAGCGGGTTATGGACAGCATGACTAGGGATCATAAAAGCGTGTTTTCATACAAAACATGCTTTTTTCTTGAATTATGATAGAATGTGTTTTAATTGCAGATAATAAAGGTCCTGAATGAAGGGTGATGAATGATGAAGTATTCAAAAGCAACAAATTATGCTTTACATACAATGGTGTTTTTAACACTCAATCCTAAAGGGAAATCAATGAGTGTAGAGTCTTTAGCAGAAATGCAAAAATTATCTCCAACCTATCTTTCCAAAATATTAACTAAGCTTGTGAAGGCAGGTTTAATTGAGTCGAACCCAGGTGTCAACGGTGGTTATCGAATTTCTAAGCGCCCCCATGAAATATCGTTTTTAGATGTGATATATGCAATTGAAGGACAAACCTCATTATTTAGTTGTTCCTCTGAACACGATCATTCCTTCCATCATCAAGGTTGTCTCATTGAACAAGTGATGGTGGATGCTGAAAATAATATGAAAGAAGAGCTTAGTAGGAAATTTATTATAGATATAGCTAATAAAATGGAATTAAAAGGATAGCAGCTGGGAAAGGAACTAGGGTTTCGCCCCTAGCTCCTTATTATTTTAATTGCATGAGTGCGCCAAAATATTGCTGTGCTGTCGTGAAGCAAATAAATGCTAGTAGCTCGCTAATCTCGGCTTCTGTTAAATAGTCCTTTAATACAGCCGTGACGTTGGGGGCGGTGTGCCCCTTAGCAGCTAAGAATGCTTCCGCAAAACCTGTGCATACTGCCGTTTTCTCATCATAGTTCTGGGGATCAGGCTTGCCTTTTGCCTGACAATACTGACAGCCATTTTTTTGAGCTAAAGTTTTTCGAACCTCTTCTTTTAATGAAGCGGATAGATGCCCGTCTTTTTCGAGTACCTCCCCCAACTGCTGCCAGTGCAGCTGAATTCCCTTGTTGTAGCCTAATAATTGTTGAAAGGGTGTTAAGTCCTTGTCATATAATTGAATAAGTGTCATCAATCATTCCTCCTTCTATTAATTAGTGTAAAATGTTCATAACGAAGTTAACATATCAATTCGAAGGGAAATATGATTGTTTTCCTTCAAAAAGAAGGGGTATTTACAAAATGGATTTCATTAACGAAATGATACTTAAAGAATTAAAAGAAGATAGTCGAATTTCTATGAGCGAACTAGGGAGAAGGGTTCACTTATCTGCACCAGCAGTTCGCGAAAGAATACGGCAATTAGAGGAACAGAACGTTATTAAGAGGTATACATTGGATATTAATAAAAAAGCATTGGGTTATCCAATTGACGCTATTGTTGAAGCGACAATCAAAAATAACCGCTATGCAGACTTTAAAGAACATCTGAAGGTTTATACAAATATAGACTTCTGCTATCGCATTTCAGGTGAGTCATGTTTTTTATTAAAGGGGCATTTTCAATCTTTTCCTGATGTAGAGCAGTTTATTGATGCATTACAGCCATATGCACATACGAAAACTAACTTTATTTTTTCAGATATATGTGAGGACGTTTAGATGAAGGGAGATATGTATGGAAATCAAATTATTTGAAGAAGAAATTGATGATTTAGTACATTTATTAGTGCAAAATAAATACTTGGGAAAATGAAGATGGTACTGTGACAGATAGTATTGTCTATGGTGCTATTAAAGATGACTGGGTAGTAGGGAAGTCAACACCAATAAGAATGGATGAAGTTCCATTTTAAAGTGTTTGAAAGGAGTTTTTGCATGGAAAAAGACGTATTAAATGCCTTAAGAAAATCATGGTCCATTCAATCAAGTTCTAAATGGAGTGTGGACAACCCTGCAAAAGGACAATGTGGCGTCACTTCATTAGTTGTGCAGGATATTCTTGGCGGAGAAATTAGGAAGACATTTCTTGAGGAAGGCTGGCACTTTTATAATATTATTAATGGAGAAAGAAAGGATTTCTCCGAGGAACAATTCCCATATCTAATCGACTACCAAGATATTGATTCAAATAGGGTAGAGGCTTTTCAAGATACTAATGATAGTCAATATCGTTATCTAAAAACACAAGTTTATAAGCTTTTAGGGAAGGCAGAGAATTAATTATCTCTGCCTTTTTAATTTTCAAAACAAAGTTGTTGACGTTTATAAAAATATCGTGTTATTATTATCTCGAATTCAAGATAAATAAATTCAAGATAAATGAATTCGAACCTTTAGCTTCGTTAGGAGGTACAATTATGGGGTTTTTTAATAAATTTTTTAGCTCAAAAAAAGAGGAGGAACAAACAATGGCAGAATTAAATATCGGTATTATTATTGGATCAACTCGTGAGGGGCGTGTAAGCCCTCAAGTAGCACAGTGGGTAAAGGAAATTGCAGATCAACGTGGAGATGCCAATTATACAGTGATTGATATTGCTGATTATAAATTACCATTATTAGGTGAGCCAGGACAGGATGCTTCAGGAGCACAAGGTTGGTCAGAAATTATTGCTAAACAAGATGGTTTTGTATTCATCGTACAAGAATACAATCACTCTATTACAGGGGCATTAAAAAATGCACTAGACTACTTACGTGTTGAATGGAATAACAAAGCGGCTGGAATCGTATCTTATGGTTCTGTTGGCGGTGCTCGTGCAGCAGAACATTTACGTGGGATTATGGGTGAGCTTTTAATCGCAGATGTGCGTGTTCATCCAGCACTATCATTATTCACAGATTTTGAAAATGGCACAGAATTTAAACCAAAAGAAGTACAAATAGATTCAGTAAACCAAATGTTAGATCAATTGATCCCATGGTCTAAAGCGTTGTATACAATTCGCTAAGCTTTTACAGATTGAGGTAGGTATAAATAGGGCATAGTATAGGTGAGAAATATAGTCATGAAAGGGCTTGTTAACATGAAAAAACATACAGCAGGTATACACCATATCACAGCGATCGTAGGACATCCGCAAGAGAATATTGATTTTTATGCGGGAGTATTAGGCTTACGTTTAGTAAAACAAACAGTAAACTTTGATGATCCGGGCACATATCATTTATATTTCGGTGACAAAGGTGGGAAACCAGGAACAATCATTACCTTCTTCCCTTGGGCTAATGCTTATCAAGGACGTATTGGTGATGGTCAGGTTGGGGTTACAACGTATGTTGTACCAGAAGGAGCACTGCCATTTTGGGTTAATCGCTTAGCGAAATACTCGATTCCTTTCCAAAAAGCTGAACGTTTTGGTGAGCAAGTCATTCAATTCGATGATCCACATGGTTTGCATATTGAACTCGTGGCACGTGCGAAAGGCGGGCACAACGAATGGTCATTTGGTGAAGTAACACCTGAGGTTGCTATCAAAGGATTTGGTGGAGCTACACTATTCTCAAGTCACCCTGAAGAAACTGCCAAAGTTTTAACAGAAGTAATGGGTCTTGAAAAGTTAGCGACGGAAGGTGACTATACGCGTTTTACTTCTAGTGCAGAGATCGGCAATACAGTGGATTTAAAAACAGTTGCAGGTCAACGTGGCCAAATGGGTGTAGGAACTGTGCATCATATTGCGTGGAGAGCCCAAGATAATACAGATCATTTAGAATGGCAAGAGTATGTGATGAATCATGGACAACATGTAACAGAAGTAAAAGATCGTAATTATTTTAATGCTATTTATTTCCGTGAACCTGGCGAAATCTTATTTGAAATCGCTACAGATCCTCCTGGATTTGCTCATGACGAGACACCAGAGACAATGGGTAGCCAATTAATGTTGCCACCTCAATACGAGCAACATCGTGAACAACTAGAAAGAACATTAATCCCGATTAAAGTGCGTGAGCTTGATTAAGCGGGTTTGCAGGATCAAGCTAAGCTAAAGTTGGCGGGATTTATGAGATAGAACGTCCACAATAGATTTTCAATTAATGCGAAAATGTTGATAGCCAACATTTTCGCATTTTTTATTATTAGAAGGCGAAGTGCTAATCAAAAATTGAGTGCACGTGCCATGGCATCTAAATAGTTCTGAATAGCCTGTTGACTTACTTTTACTTCAGGCACAAAGACCTCAAAGCAATGGTAACTGCCAGGGTAGAGGTGGAATTCAACGTCCACTCCTGCCTGCGCAAGACGTGTTAAATAATCAATGGTTTCATCACGAAATAAATCAAGTTGGCCAATACATATATAGGCTGGCGGTAATCCTGTTAAATTTTCAGCTCTTGCAGGGACCGCATACGGAGAACGGGCATTGATGTCCTTCTCCTCTCCTAAGTACAAATGCCAAGCAGTTAAATTATTTGTTCTACTCCATGTTGCATGATCATCAATAATCTCATAGCTGGAAGGTGTTACATTTCGGTTATCAAGCATCGGATACAGTGGCATCTGGAATATAATTGATGGTCCTCCTTTATCACGAGCCATTAATGCAAGTGCTGCTGTTAATCCTCCTCCACCGCTTGCTCCAGCAATTGCCACCCGTTTGACATCGATACCAAGTGATTGGTGCTCATTAGTCAACCAAACTAATCCAGTATAACAATCTTCAATAGCCGCTGGGTAGGGATGTTCAGGCGCTAGTCGGTAATCAATGGATACGACAACGCAGTTAGCTGTCTCAACAAAGCGTTCACATAAAACATCATCCATATCAGGGTGCCCCATGACAAAGCCACCTCCGTGAATCCAAAGCATAGCTGGAAGTTTATCCTGCTCCCGTTTAGCTGGTTCATAGATTTTAACCAGCATTTCGTCCCCGTCACCTCTAGGAATCATACAGTTGGTCGTAAGTACATCTTCTGATTTTTTTGAAGGTGGATTGGACAAGAGACCTCGACTCCAAGTTAAATCCTCCTCCAATCGAAAGCCAGGAAATTCTGAGTAAGCCTGCCTTAATTCTGGTAAAATTCGGTTAATGATGGTCATATATACTCCTCCTGTTGAATAATGAATCTTAAAGAAATGGCTTTCCTTCTAGAGCCATTTCAGCTTCCCATTTAGCGACTTCTTCACGTACACGGGGAGCAACTTCTGTTCCAAGCAGTTCTATAGCTTGCATGACTTGATCATGCGGCATGGTACTTAAAGGAACGTATAGCATAAACCGTGTAATTCCTACATGTTTACGAAGATGAATAATTTTTTCAGCAACTGTATCTGGATCACCAACATATAATGCTCCTTCAAAGCTTCTTGCAGCATCATAACTAGAACGGTCATAATAAGGCCAGCCTCTTTCCTTGCCTAATTTATTCATACCAGTCATTGTTGATGGGAAAAATGTGTCTGCTGCCCATTCCGTATTCGGTCCAACGAAACCTATTGAATGAGAACCTACCTGAAGTTTTGATAAATCATGACCTGCATGAAGTGCTGCCTTTTTATATAGCTGTACAATCGGTGCAAATTGCATTGGGCTGCCACCAATTATTGCTAGCATAAGGGGTAATCCTAAAAGGCCCGCACGCATAGCAGATTGTTGATTTCCTCCACTAGCCACCCAGATTGGGAGAGATTTTTGAACAGGTCTAGGATACACACCTAAATGATTGATTGCTGGACGATGTCTACCTTCCCAAACTACTTTCTCAGACTGACGAATGCTAAGTAGTAAGTCTAAATGTTCCTCAAATAATTCATCATAATCATGTAAATCGTAGCCAAATAAGGGGAAGGATTCGATAAAAGAACCACGACCTGCCATGATCTCTGCACGTCCATTTGATAGTCCATCCAATGTGGCAAAATCCTGAAAAACACGCACAGGATCTGCCGAAGAAAGGACAGTTACAGCACTTGTGAGTCGAATGTTTTTCGTTTGAGAAGCAGCAGCAGATAGCACCATTGCTGGAGAAGAGGCGGCATAGTCTTCACGATGATGCTCACCAATGCCAAAGACATCCATTCCTACTTGATCTGCAAGAATGATTTCTTCTACTACTTCACGTAAACGCTGTGCATGACTAATTATTTCACCACTGTGAACATCTGGTTTTGTTTCTACGAAAGAAGTAATTCCTATTTCCATTTGTTATCTCTCCAAGTCTAATTTTATTTAGTAAATCGATTAGTTATTGCCCAAAAAAGAAGAGCAATTGTACTAATAGAGGCTCCGAGTAAGCAAACCCCTCCCCAACCAAAATGTGCATACATCTGAGTCGATGCGATTGAACCGCTAGCACTACCAATAGAATAGAACACCATATAGCCTGCGGTCAGTCGACTTCGTGCTTCTATACGTAATGGGAGAATCATCGTCTGGTTTGTGACATGTACTGCCTGTACTGCCAAGTCAAGTAACACAATGCCAATAATTAATGCCAAGAATGACTTATCTAAATAATTAATAAATATCCAGGAGATAAGTAAAAGCGTTAAAGCAATAGCTGTCGTTCTTTGTCCATAGCCTTGGTCAGCAAGTTTACCCGCTTGTGCAGCAGCTAATGCCCCTGCCACACCTACAAGACCAAAAGCGCCAATTACAGTGTGTGCTAGAGAAAATGGTGGTGAACTAAGTGGCAGAACAAGGGGCGTCCACAAAACACTAAAATCAGCGAAAATTAGCATGGCTAGAATAGAGCGGATACGTAATGTTCGCTCTTGAATAAACAGCGTAAACACGGATTGAATTAGCTGAGAATAGGTGATTGATTTTACTTCACGTTCGCCCCTTGGTAAAACTTTTAAAAACATACCACTCATTAGAAGCATGAACGCGGCGGAGGCTAGATAGACAGAACGCCACCCTGCAAGATCTGTTACTAACCCAGCAAAGGTACGAGCAAGTAGTATGCCAATGACAATGCCACTTGTAACAATGCCTACGACACGACCACGTTCTGTAGAGGAAGCCATAGTTGCAGCGAACGCAACAAGGGTTTGAGTCACGACTGCAAGTAGACCAACTAAGGCCATACCCGCAAATAGCACTACAACATAGGAGGCAGTACCGACTAGAAGCAAAGCAACAGAGGACAATAGCATTTGTCCAATAATCAAGCGTCGTTGGTTTAGTAAATCTCCAAGTGGAACTAGAAGAAGTAAGCCTAGCCCATAGAAAATTTGTGTGACAGTAATAATCAAACCAATAATTGATTGATCAATAGCAAAATCATTCGATAATTCATCTAGCAGCGGCTGAGCAAAATAAATATTGGCGACAGACATTCCGCAGGCTGTAGCGAATAATAATGTTACAGCTCGGGATATAGAAGATGATTGATTTATATGAATTGCATCATCATTTGCATTGTTCACATTGTAACCTCCCTTTCTAATTGAATTGTAATTATAACATACCGTTCGGTACAAAATAATTATTGGTAAATATATCTTAACTACATTGGATTTGTCAATATTTATTTGGTATATATTTTCTTTTTATTTCGATTGATGAAATGAAATTGACAATAAAAAAAGCCAGATATAAAATAATTACATACTGTTTAGTATCGTAAAATTTAATGATTAACTTACTATTTTTTCCTAATGGGGGTGTATCTATAATGGCAAGAACTCGGGAATTTGATGAGGCAAAAGTGTTAGAGGCAGCAATGCAATTATTTTGGGAGAAGGGGTATGAAGCAACTTCTTTAAGTGATCTTACTACTAGAATGGGGATTCAGCGTCCTAGTATTTATTCAACGTTTGGGGATAAAAAGGAACTATTTGAAGCGGCACTTCGTAGATATACGACAACTCGCGCATCCGAAATACGGACTAAACTTCAAAGTTATGCCTCTGTAAAACAGGCGTTTTCTATATTTTTTGAAGATGTGATTACTGCTGAATATACAAAAGATCTTAGTAATGGCTGTTTTTGTATCAATACAATGGTTGAATTAGCTCCACATGATGAGAAGTTCGAGATTTTGACAAGAGAGCATCAACTCTATCTATCAGTAATTTTTCAGGAGACAATTGAACGGGGAATTCAATCAGGAGAACTAGAGGCGAACACGGATTCAAAGTCTTTAGCGCAAGCATTAATTGTTGCGTTAATAGGGTTAACAGTTATGCTGAAATCGCAGCCACAACGCTCGTTTGTTGATAATGCCATTGCAACGACGCTGACATTACTTAAATAATAAGGCAATACCCCTTTAGCGTTGCTAAAGGGGTATTGAAAAAATAAGAAAAAAATGCACAAATTTAGTTTATAAAACATAGGATGAATTTATAATTCCTTACAAGCCCATGCGTCAATCTCAACCTTTAAAGCTGGCGTAGCGAGTGCAACGACATACATTAATGTTGTGCATGGAAGATGTTCCTCCAAGAAGTCACTGATAATTTCCTTACGTTGAATAGCATCCATATCCCCCACTAAATAAAAGACGAGCTTTGTAATATCTTGAACCTCCATATCGGCACTATCTAGATTTCTTTTAATATTTTCAAGTGCTATCTTCAATTGAGCTATTGCATCTTCAGGTATAGATCCATCAGCTATCATGCCAATTTGTCCTGATAATGTTAACCATCTCTGAGGTCCCGTCACCTCAATTTGATGAACATAAGGAGCAACGGGTGGATGAATGTTCTGAGGGTTTCTCGCAATTTTCATAGAATCAGTCCTTGTCTCTGTTTAATTTATATCTCTAATCAAAATAGCATAAAGTAATAGTTGATAAAAGTTCTATACAAATACCATTATAAAAGAACATACAAATTGGATATGCTGGTTTAAAGGGTTATAATAGATTTATAGAATTTTGGCTAATACGCTGGTAAAGCTTTCACAAAGGATAAGAGTATCGACTTTTTAATTTGACAAGACATACAATTCACTTCAACCCCGCCTTAGGTTTTATACAGACACTTCTAAAAGAAACATACATTTCGTCTTATTTTGAAGGTAGATGGCTATACTCATTAAATGAGAGGGAAATTTTTACATAAGAATGATGCGTATTGTTATAAATCAATTTTATAGTGTAGCCCTAGGTAGCAGAGGCAGCAAGGCCGTTTTGTAGAAGGAGTGAATAAATGAATAATTTCTTTCGGAGTAATGGATTTAAGCGTTTTATTATTCTAGTCGGGATTGCTCTTGCATTATATTTAATGCGTAGTATGATCAATCTAATTTTACTTACGTTTATTATTACTTATTTGATGAACCAGCTTACTACGAAGACAACGAAAAGCATAAGAAAATATACGCCGATGAATGAAAAAGCTGTGACGGTAACATTATACCTTTTACTTGTTGCGGGTATTGTAGCTGTTATTTACAAATATTTACCAATTGTGACCCAGCAGATCACACAGCTTTTCGACCTCATTGCAAGTTTTAATCTCGATCCAGATGACAATGAGATTGCGAGATACTTAGCACCGACTTTTGAGAAAATAGAGCTCGGGAAATATTTAGAGCAAGGTGTGGATTTAACTCTTAAAAATATTACGAATATTGGTAAAATCATTATGCAAATATTGATTTCTCTAATTTTGAGTTTATTCATCTTGTTAGAAAAGAATCGTATTATTGAGTTTACAGCTAAGTTTAAGGATAGTAAAATTGGGCCGCTTTACGATGAGCTTCATTATTTCTCAAGAATATTCATCCGCTCATTTGGTAAAGTAATTGAAGCACAATTTATTATTGCTGCTGTTAACTGTGTGTTATCCGTCATTGCCCTTTCTATTATGGGCTTCCCACATTTGATTGCACTTGGGATTATGCTCTTTATTTTAGGCTTAGTTCCAGTCGCGGGAGTTATCATCTCATTAATACCATTAAGTATTATCGCATATAGCATTGGTGGCTTGATGTACATCGTCTATATTTTAGTTATTGTCATGGTTTTACATGCCATTGAAGCTTACTTCTTAAATCCAAAGCTTATGTCTGCCAAAACAGATTTACCGATTTTCTATACGTTTATGGTCATTCTCTTTTCTGAGCATTTCCTTGGTGTATGGGGACTAATCATAGGTATTCCACTATTTATGTTCCTGCTTGATATTCTAGGTGTAACCTCCTCGGAAGACCCTGCGAAGAAATCGGTAAAGGTACACACTGAAAAACAAATGGAATAGTTCCAAACAAAGGAATCATCTACATATATGATGATTCCTTATTTAATGCACAAGAGGTGTTTATATTGATAAAAGGTCAACAGGTCTATTTAAGAGAAATACGTGAAGATGATAGTGATAGTATTATAAGATGCTTTCAAAATGAAGAAATCATGTATATGACAGGAACACGGAATATTTTAACAAAGGAACAAATCAAAGAGGCGATCAAACGCTTTAAAGCAGATTCTTCTCGCTATGATTTTGCTATTTGTTTAGTTGATAATGATCAGGTAATTGGTGATTTGGCGATTATGGAGGTTGATTTAGATAATAAAAAGGCAGTGTTCCGTATAGCTTTACATAATATAGAGAATTGTGGCAGAGGTATGGGTTCAGAAGCAGTTAGGCTTGCTCAAAGATTTACATTTGAGGAGCTAAATCTGAATCGCTTAGAATTACAGGTATATTCACACAATAGTAGAGCAATTAAATCCTATGAAAAGGTCGGCTTTAAAAAAGAAGGTGTTTTGAGGCAGGCCTTGTTTATGAATAATACATTTTCTGATGAAATCATTATGAGTCTGTTGCGTGATGAATATATGAAAATTCAAAAGTAGAAATTTAACCAGCACAGATTTTTGTGTTGGTTTTTTTTCTGAACACAAGTATAATTGGTAAAAATTTCTGTGTGTGAAGGACAGAAATAGTGTTGAAACTTTCATAGCTGTATTTTTAGTTAAAATGCATTCTAAATCTGATATAGCAAAACTAATTAAGAGACCCAAAATCATCTTGTTGTTGTAAAACAATTATTTGTTGCAGGCATAAAGGAGAGATGGTAAATGAAAATACAATATCCTACTTTAAAAACGCCTCTTACGATTGGCGTGACAGCACCCTCTAGTGGAGTCGAACAGCATCTTCATCTATTAATAACAGAAGCTGAAAAACAATTAATACAAAGAGGAATGAAAGTTATTATTGGAAATACTACCTGGACGCAACTTAAAGGTAGAAGTACAACAAAAGAAAAGCGAGTCTCTGAACTTATGGACTATTTATTAGATGAGCGAATAGATGTCGTCATGCCACCGTGGGGAGGCAGTTTTCTAATGGAGTTATTACCTTTAATCGATTGGGACGAATTAAAAAAAGCGGGACCCAAATGGATATTGGGGTATTCAGATATTAGTACTTTATCTTTTGTATACACAACCATGACGGGGTACGCATCCGCACATGGGGTGAATTTTACTGAATTATCTGCACCTCAATGGGATGAACTTTCTTCTAAATGGATAGACGTAATTACATGTAAGACTGGTCATTCAATAACTCAAAGCTCTTCTCACTATTTTCAATCGAGCTGGGAGCAAGTTTATAAAAATCCTGCTACAGGATTTTATTTTGACAGTGAAACCGAATGGAAAGTTCTAAACCAAGAGCGTAGTAATCGTATGACAGGTAGGTTGATAGGTGGCTGTTTAAATACATTGCAAATTCTTATAGGTACGCCCTTCGATTACGTTCAATCATTTATTAACGAATATTGCTCTGAGGAAGGAACAATATGGTATTTAGAAAGTGTTGGTATGGATGCAGCAAAAATCTACCGAGCTTTGTGGCAATTAAAGTATAATGGTTGGTTCAATAAATGTAATGGTGTTCTAATCGGGCGAGCAGGACTATATGAAAATCTAGGGGACTTTACATTGGTGGATGCATTAAGGGATATTTTTGACGAGATGGGAATACCAGTTTTCTATGAAGTAGATATTGGACATGTCCCCCCTCAATTAATTCTAGTGAATGGAGCAGTTGGGGAAGTAATAGTAGAAGAAGGAAGAGGTACGCTAAAAATGCAATTTTGTTAGGCAAACATATTAAAAGGGGACCTTGATGAGGTCCCCTTTCATTTAAGCATGGTCAGGAGATGAAAGGGTTCTTGGATTTTTCCTAATGAACAAGTAAATAAGCAATGCTGTAATTCCTTCTGCTACTGGGAAGGTCCACCAAATAGCCTGCGAGCCAAGTATCTTGGGTAGTATGATGAGAGTAGGGATAAATAAGATAATACTACGTAGTAACATAATTGTTGTAGCAATACGAATTTTTTCAATGGATTGAAAGAATTCTGCGAACACCATGTTGATCCCTAAAAATACATAGCCAATGGCAAAATGTACAAAGCCCTGTGCTGCCATACTGCGAATTTCAAATGAGCTATCTCCAAATAACGCCATTAATTGAGAAGGGAAAAGAAGAGCTATAAGAGCAGTTGTTAATCCTAAAATAAATGCGGTAGCTAAACCGATTTTCAATAAAGCAGTTAATCTTTCAAGTAATCTTGCCCCGTGGTGATAGCTAACTAACGGTTGTAGAGCCATACCGACTCCAAGGAAAATAGTCAGCAAGACAGTATGGATATAATTGACCATTGCATAGGCAGTAACGCCATTCGCACCCAAATAATGTAAAAATGTAACGTTATACAAAATAACGATAACTGCAACGGAAGCTTCAACAATAAAGCTAGGTAAACCTATAGCAAAAATTTTTTTCAAATCTGATAGATTTAAAAATGAAGTGACAAATTTTAATTCAGATTGAGGACGGAAAAAATGAAGACATAGCACAGACGTACCTATAATTGTAGCTATTGCTGTCGCTAAGGCACAGCCAGTCACGCCATAATCTAGTACGAAGATGAAAACATAATTTAAGAGTATATTCAAAGCCGATGTTGTAATTAAGCCCAGCATAGCCAATTTTGGGTTGCCGTCATTCCGAATAAAAATACTTAATAAATTTTCAATTGTGTAAAATATCCCAAAGAGCAAAATTACATGTAAATATTCCTGCACATACGGATACGTATCATCGCTCGCTCCGAATATATAAGAAATGTCCTTTAGATTTAACGCGAGAAATCCAATAATCGTTATCACAACCACTAGCATTGTAGAAAACGCCAATGTAAATAGTTGATGGGCACGTTGCTTATTGCCCTCTCCTAGAGAAATCGAGAAAAGAGTAGCTCCTCCCATGCCAATCCATAGAGAAATAGAAAGCAAAATAGAGAAAATAGGAACAGCTATATTAACTCCAGCTAAAGCTGTAGGTCCCACGCCATGACTAACGAAAATGCCATCTACCAATATATTGACGGACATTAAAAGCATCCCGATCATTGCAGGGAATAAGTATGATAAAAATAATGGTTTCAGTGGCTTTGTTTCAATTGGATTAATGGTTGTCATAACCATGCACCTCCAAAACCATCACTTTTTCCCCTTTATCATCTAGCTCTCCATTAAATATAAAACCAAATTGTTTATACAGCTGGATAGCTACAGCGTTATTGTCATAAACACTTAAATATATCTGAAGACAGTTGAACTTTACTGTTAAATATTGAATAAGTTGCTGTAAAAAATGTTTTCCCAAACCTTGTCCTTGGTATTGTTCTGCAATTAGATAGCGATCAAGCCATACTCGTTGACTGTAATCATCATGAGGGAATAAGCCGTACATAGCGAAGCCTATAGCGGTGTTATCTTTATACAGACCTAAAGGCGTAAAGCGTCGATCCATTTCCGCCTCTGCTAAGCATTGTTCTGTAGATTCAATAAAATGTTGCTGATTGTCAGCGATGCGTAATGCTAAAATTTCTTTCTTGTTAAAAGCTGTAATGTCACGAATTTCCGTGAACATAATGTCAAAACCTTTCTATTTTTATTTTGAATAGGTACAATCTAAAGTATATAGTAACTATATAGTCAAGGGAGGAAACTCAAAAAATGCTTAATAAAAATGTAAAGTATTTTACAACTGGTGAATTTGCTAAATTATGTAAGGTGAATAAACAGACACTTATTTATTATGATCAAATTGGTTTATTATCTCCCATCATGAAAGATAGTAAGGATTATAGGTATTATTCACTTGCTCAATATGATTTTTTCGGTGTTATTGAATTATTAAAGGCAGTGGGGATGTCCTTAAAGGATATTCAGCATTATATGGCAGAGAAATCACCTGAAAATTTTTTAGAATTGATGCACCAACAAAAAGAGCATGTTGCGAAGAAGCGTAGAGAACTAGAAATGATTGAGAATATTATTGATGTCAAAATCAAAATGACAGAGGAAGCACTGCATCTAAATTTTAAGGACATCACGATTGAGTATTTTCCTGAAGATACATTATATTTGAGTAAAAATATTGAGAATTCTACAGAAGAGCAGTTTGTGAAGGCTGTATCTGACTTTATTGAGGAATTGGATCGCTCTCAATTAGATACGGGGTATCCCATTGGAGGGATAACAAGAAGAGAGCAAGTGTTAGCTGGGAATTACGATAACTATAGTTATTTGTATATTGAGCAGCCTCATCCAAGAGAAGGGCATCCTTATTTTAAGGCGATAGAGGGTGAATTTGTGATTGGTTATCATGTAGGCCCCTCCTCAAAACTTGGTGAGACATACACACGGCTATTTAATGTCATGCATGAAAAGGGTTATGAGCTAGGTCAGTATGTATACGAGGAATACATTTATGATGCCGTAATGAAAAATCGAGAAGAAGAGTATGTAACCAAAATTATGATGGAAGTAAAGAAAGTAAAATAATTCATTAAGACGTAATAGAAAAGAATGAATATAGCTGAGACATTTATCATATACGAAGGTTTAGATGGCAGTAAAATAATAGCATTTTGTCATTCTGTTTAAAGTTAGCCTAATCAGTAAATGATTTCCTGACGATAAATAAGAAGTATGACATCACATGAGCCTTATATGGAGGTTAGAGACAATGTGGATTGAGCGTTGGAATCATTTAGTAGAGCGATTGAAGCAGCAGGGAGCTTGTGTACATCCGATTGAAATGCGGCCAGTCGCTACCGAGCAAGAGTTACAGCAGGTTGAGGAAAGACTTGGTGTACAAATCCCTAATGGGTTTCGTCAACTGTTGCAAAATTGCTCAAAGCAAGTAAGTATTTATTGGTCATTACCAGATGAGGCGATACTTCCCACTGAATTGTTAGATGCGCCTTCTGGTGAATTTGGCTGGAGCCTAAAAGCTCTAGACTTTCCTTACTTTGGAGAGAATGATGAATCGTATGAACAGCAATATTTACAATTTTTTACGGCCGGTAATGGAGATGCCCTTCTCCTTAAGCTTGACGACGAAACGGTTTGGTATTGGAGCCATGAAGAAGATGAGCTTGATTTGCTTGCTGCCAGCTTTCATTCGTACGTTGATAATATGACGGCTTTAGGCTGTATTGGCGTAGATTGCGGACAGCATCGTCAATTTTGTAGTGAAAATGGATTGGATATTGAATTGTATCGCTCACAATTATGGCTAACTTGGCTAGAACAATATTTAAGCTCTAATTTACAGCAGGCTCAATCCAGCTTAGCATCTTTACTTCATTATGTTTCCATGCATGGTGTGAAAAAAACAAGCGTGCAGGAGGCATTTTTGCATTTTGATGGAGTACAGGTGTATCAGGCTCTTCGACATAAGTTAGAGCGAGCTCAATCTCAATCAGAACAAAAGGCGTGGAGTGAAATTTTAGTCAAGATATGTCCGAGTGAGGCGGGAAATTGGGCGAGAGAACTTTGGCAAGGACAGAATGACGTACCTGACTGGCTGCGTGATTATGTAACAGTACATTGTTTGCCAGTAAATGAAGGACAATCTTTTATCTTAATGGATATCGAAAAAGATAGAATTGATGCCTATACTGCCCTATATCGTCTACGCCAATTTCACCATCCAAATATTATAGACTGGATGAGATCCTATGTCACGTTTCCTATTGATGGGTGGGATACACTTTTAGCTGAGTCACAACCAAGTGCAGAGACATTATACGAGTGGTTAAATGGCAACGAAGTAGAGAGGCTAACATCCATCCGAGCTGTTTGTCAGATGATGCAGCGGGGAATCACACCAACAACTATGATAGACGAAGAAAAATGGCGTCCTTTGCTGGCGTATTGGGTTGAACATGAGGTGCTACGGAAAAATAAACAGCTGTTTAGCCAAGCGCTTAGTTGTTTGGAAAATTGGTTATTAAAATGCTATATGCGACTAAGGAGAGAGTAGATTGAACCATTTTACGATATTCGCTTCCAAAAATGATACAGATGATATTCAGGATAAACTATCCGATGTATTGGCAAAAAGCTTCATTATTGAAAAAGATGAAAACGAATATTTATTAAAATCAAGAGGTTTATTTAATAAATATAGATGTTCTATAAACATTTTAACTGAAGATACGAACCCTGATTATTTTGCAAAAAATATACCTGGGATGATGGGCTTTTACGATAAAATTCCATTTAAAGATGAACAGCTAAAAGAACGTATAATGATTCAAATATCAGTGCTCAATACTGTCGTTGCAATCGAAATGAACAAAGAGATGACAGAAGACCATATGCAGCAATTTATAAAATTACTAGCAAGCATAGGGGGGATTGGTTTCCTATCAGATGGTACTTTGCTGGATCAGAACGGTATGGTTATTGTTTATCCTAATGGAGAATCAGGTCCATCTGATTTTCAACCACATGCTTGTACAAGAAAGATACATGCACAAGAGGTCACATCAGCACAGGGAGAGGCACGAAAAATTAGAACGATAGCCTTTTTAAAAGAGAAGGACATACCTTATGCGGCATCGCTTCCTCAGCTACCACCAGTAGAAAATCTTCAATTTAAAAGCCAAGAGGATATTGCAAGAAGAGCAGTTGCCCTGTTGATTGTTATTCAATTCGCTTGTGATGTAGCACAGAAGGGTGATATTGAGGAGTCTAGAGAGTTCTTTACCAATATGCTACACACATATGAGGTGCATGAATTTTTAACGGAGCATGAAAAATTCTTTCTTGAGGCTCAGCATCCTGGTGCTCAAGAAGCGGTCAATATATCATGGCAATATGAAGCCTATTGGACACTTATTTGGGCATTGGGACTTGTGGAAGAGCTATATTTCCCTGACGATGTATGTGATTGTGAATATGCAATTCAAGTAGTTTCTCGTTGCGAGACATTTGAGCAATTTTATGGTCAAACGGTACTGCGCAGTAAGGTAGATATAGTGGATGAGGCGGATAAAATTTACAGATTACATTGGGCTTGTGTAGATAGCCGCATCAATGGACAAGAAGCTCCTTTAGCATTAAATGAAAGTGTTGTGATGGAAAGAAGGAGAGGCTTATTTTGGATGATTGGATATCAAGGCGAAGAATGGGATACTATATCGATGGATACTTAAAATAATAGCAAACTAGGAAATCTAGTTTGCTATTGTTTAATAAGAGAGATTATTTGATATAAGTTGGTTTATTCACCTGATCTATTAAAAGTATACCATCGTATTGGTCGCGCGGAACAAGACTTTCCTGTATCATTCCCCAACTATAGGATAAGCGTGGTTCAAACATCCATGAGTTGCCTCGTTCATTTTGTCGATTGCGTAAATCGATGAATGTGTAAGGTTTATTTGTTGAAGACAGAATATCTTCAATAGATCCTTTGACAGGAGGTAAAACAGGCATAGGTTCTCCCATATTATTAGCTGTCTCTCCACTAGTCATGTATAGACCTAATACATAGCTATATTTCTTATAGATATCAGGTAAACGTTCCCCCATTAATTTAACTGGGTAAGGAGATCCCATTACATCCGATTGTGCTTTACGAATATGATCGTTATGAGCCCATACAATAAACTTTTCTGTAGGGTACACCTCTTCAGCTAACCAAAGTAAGTTCTCCATCATCGCTTGATCTCGCCATTCCATAGTTTGCAAAAATGATTCTATATTATTTTGTTCAATGTCGATATTGGACTGAATTGTTAACTCTATATATTCGTCTGCTAGTCGAATACGATCTGCTAGAGTGCGATCCATTAGTTTTACAATATGAGGCTCTTTTGGATAAGCTGCCTGTAGCTCTTTTTCTTTGAATTGTATTTGTGATTTTACCTGTTTATATACATCAATTATAGTAGCTTTTACTTTTTGATAGCCCTTCAAATCTTTTCCCGAGCTCCATTCAGCAAGTTGCTTCTCAGCTTCATTGAATTGCTGAGCCAACTTAGGGTTTTGCAGCCAATCTCCGTTCGTAAATGCTCCTTGTTGTTGAATATCGAAGCCAGTAAGTACAAGAGGTTGCTCTGTTGCTTGAGTCGATTTTGCATAGTCAAACAGAGGCAAAGTTTCTTTTGTCCACCAAACGCCGAAAATGGCATCCTTCATTGTTTGTAGAGCTGCTTGTTTATCAATTTGTCCTTGAGCATTCATCACATTACCCATACCACTTTCAAAGGCAAGGACATTATAGCCCATATCTTGATGTAAAAATTGTATTAAACGTGTTTTCGCTAGATTGAATTGCGCCACTCCATGAGAGCTTTCCCCTAAAAAGACAATACGTTTATCATGTAATAAAGGTTTTAGCATCTCTAAATCGTCAAATTTGTTAGCGGGAATTTTTTGTCCGTCAAACGTTTCAGGCTGGATGGATGACAGGCTGTATGCATGGTCATTCGCCCATTTTTTCCAATCAAGTAATGTTTCATTAGAAGTCCTAGCTTGTTTGACAGCAGAATCGTTTTTAATAATCTGCTCATTTACAGGGACAGCAGCAGAGACATTTACTACTCCACTTACTGTCATTAAACTTGCCAGTGCAAAACTTAATAAAACCTTATGTTTCCTAGCTTTCCTCATTAATTATCAGCCCTTCACTTTATATTGATACTAATTATAGAAAGGCAAGTTTAAAGTTTAGGAAGAATTTGTTTAAAATTAGTTTAAATTTAGTATGTAAAAAAGAAAAACACCTCCAATTGATGGAGATGTTGGAATGCTATTTATAGTGATACGTACTTGCTCTTACATGGTTACGTTGAATTTGGTTAAACCATGCACGATCCTTTTCTTCTTGTTTTAATGTCCCAACAATGGAGGAAGAGCAGCTCACGCAAATTTTAGCTTGCGTAATCTGTCCACAACGTTCGCATGGAGCCCCTAAATTAGGGAAAATGGAGTTTTTTAATTTTCCTGCTTTTACCCATTTGTAAAGCAGCTCAGATGATACGCCTGTTAGAGCGACAACTTCTTCGTTTGTTAGGTAGCGATTATTTTTTCTTAATAAAAAATGATGTAGCTCTGAAAATATATCCTCTTCTCTCACATCAATTTTCTTTTGAAATAGCAACATAATTAATCATCTCCTCGTCCCATTAATTAATGATTTCATTAATTGTTATGGGTTGTTCGTCATATTTATAATTTTCCCAACGATTGCGTGCAAGCTTGCGATATTTTGGCGAAACATTTCGATCAGCGATTAAGCGTGAAAATCCTTTTTTTGCTTCAGGAATATCACCAAGTCGAAGGCTTAATTCAGCATGTAAAAACTGAATTCTCTCCCCACCTTCTTGATTAGAGGCAAAGGATTTACTATAAAAGTCTCTAGCTGCAAAAAGATAACGCTTTTCGGATTCTTCGTCCTTTTTTAATCGATAGAGCCACGCAATTTTTAAAGCGAAATTCGCCATTAAAAGAGATTCTTCCATTGATGCACGGGATACTAAATAGGCGAGCTTAAAACTGATAATGGCATCATCAATTGTACGTTCCTGACAGATATCCATAGGTTTCTGGAGCTCTTTAATGTATAGTTCATCAATGAGTAGCATGAAAGGTCCATATGTCCGTGTCATAGATTTATGGTAGGCATAACCACAATGTGGACATACGGCAACTTCATATAGCAAAGGGTTTAGGCCATCGTAAACAGGCATGAAATCCGTCTGTTCTTCGATAATTTTATATCGATTAGGGCGAACTTTATATGTTGTAAACTGCTTTTTGCAAAATTTACAATCCACACTACTTTCATAGTAGTAAATGTTAAATGCCATAAGAATCAACTCCTTTGCGTGCACTAAAATTTTATTTCTTTTGTTCTATTTATACGTAAAATTTTATCGTTCAATGTATTTAAGATATTATCTTTTATTTTAACAATTTTGTGTTCTTTGGTATACTCCTTTAGAATTATTAAATAAAAATATTCAAGGAATTTTTAGTTAAATATTATTATAAATACGCTTGTAATAGTTTTTATCGGTGGCGCAAAAGGAAGTTATATAGTTTGCTTAAAGTTTGTCAAAATACTTTCACATATTTCATGGGAGAAAAATTATAAATTGGTTCTAAATGACTATGAAGGAGGTGCTCGAAATGAAGTATAATATCGTGTTTTTTGATGTAGACGGCACATTGATTAATTACGAGGATGGCTGTGTGGAAGAAAGTACAAAACAAGCTATTCAGCTATTGCAAGAAAAAGGAATCCATCTTGTAGCGGCTACTGGAAGACCCTTATCTATGTGCTATGAGTTAAAAGCGCTGGGGATTGAAACCTTTATTACTGCAAATGGGGCCTATGTGAAACATAAGGATCTTGTCATACATAAAACTCCGATTGCCAAAGAAATTGTCCACAATGTACAGGCGTTTGCACAGGAACAGCAGCATAGCCTAACATTTTTTACAGAGCAGCTATCCATGAATAGCATACAAAGTCCAGTAGCTTTAAGAGCGATGCAAGAAACTTTATCTTTACGGGATTTTCCACATATAAATGAAAAAATTGTAGATGAAGAGGTTTTTCTCATGTGTCTATATGCGGATGAGCTGGCTGAAAAAAGATATACTAGCCAAGTTTCGAATATATTTTTACAGCGTTGGCATCCTTATATTGTGAATGTATTACAGCAGGATGTTTCGAAGTCTATAGCTATTAAAGCGGTGCTTGATCATTTCAATATTGACCCTAAGAATGCGATTGCCTTTGGGGATGGGGATAATGATATTGACATGTTGGAATATGTAGGAGTAGGAATTGCCATGGGAAATGGTAGTAAAGCTCTAAAAAGTGTTGCGAATTTTGTTACAAAGACATCTACGGATGGCGGTATCAATTTTGCTTTACGTCAGCTTCAAGTCATTTAGAGCGCTGAGGCTACACTATATATAGCAGGTAGATTTTAATAAATTTTAGGTGGGATGATTTATGGCACATCACGTGCAGTCTCTAATTGAACATTACGGATACTTTGGAATTATCGTGATTCTAATTGGAGGTATTGTAGGGGTGCCACTTCCTGATGAGGTGTTTCTAACTTATGTAGGCTATAGTGTTTACCGAGAAAGTCTTGAACATATTCCTGCTTTAGTCAGTGCAATGATTGGTGCGGTTGGAGGCATTACCTTAAGTTACTATATTGGTTATCGTTTTGGCTTACCGTTATTGCAGAAATATGGGCCTAAAATTCATATTACAGAGCAAAAAATTGACTTTACGAAAAAGATGTTTACAAAAATAGGACCTACCCTATTATTAATTGGCTATTTTATCCCCGGGGTACGTCATTTGACAGCGTATATTGCGGCTATTAATAATTATCCTTATAGAAAGTTTGCGCTTTTTGCCTATACAGGGGCATTTATCTGGACGTTCACATTTATATCATTAGGAAAGATGCTTGGAGAGAAATGGCGATTTGTTGGATACTATCTGACTCATTATAGTATCTATCTTATCCTTTTATTTATTGTAGGGATGCTCATTGTTTACTTTCTATTCAAAAAAAGAAATGGACAAACATAAAAGTCGGTATACGCTATACCGACTTTTAAGTTATGGCAAAATAGCAAATGAGCGCACAGGGAAGCCAGATGCTTTTTCTGGCTTAGGTACGATATTGAAGATGATAGCGCCTTTCGCAGGTAGCTTGTCCAAATTCGTCATTAGCTCAATTTGATAGGTGTCTTGGTCAAGTACAAAATATTCGCCATCTAGCTTGCCATTTTTACGAAAATCAGCAGCAGAGTCCGTATCGAAAGTTTCATGACCAATTGCGCTTACCTTGCGTTCTTTTAGTAAAAACTGTAAAGCTTCTAAACCCCAGCCAGGGATATGGTTATGTCCATCTGCATCCTTATTACTGAAAGCCTCTTTATCTGGCCAGCGCTTACTCCAATCTGTGCGTAATGCTACAAATGTTCCTGCTTCAATTTCTCCATGCTTGTCCTCAAAATCAAGAATATCTTCAACACTTAATGAAAAATCATGGTTGCTCGCAGCCTCTTGTGATTTATCAATAACAACAAGGGGAAGAACAAGCTCTTTTAGTTCTAATTCTTCTAAGTAGCGAGTATCTCGCACAAAATGAATGGGTGGGTCGATATGTGTGCCATATTGACCAGGGAACGTGAATTGTTGAGCGAAGAAACCGTCCTTATGAGAAAATAACGTTTCAAATTTAGCGTCCTCAAACATAAAAAAATGTGGTGAATTAGGGCCGAATGTATGTGTTAAGTCAACCCACTGTTTCGATTTTAATAATTGCAATGCTTGTAAAAGTTCATTAGACATCGATTTCCCTGCTTTCTGTAAAAATAGTTGTAAATAAAAAGGAGTCCCCTAATAGAAGAGGACTCCTGCTGCAACAACGGTAGTTCTTCTTCTCATCTTCAAGGCTGATCATTTTGCCAATTGGAATTAGCACCATACTGTTAGCTGGTTGCTGAGACTTCATCGGGCCAATCCCTCCGTCTCTCTTGATAAGAAAAGTAATATAAGAATTTTCAGAAATAACAATACAAACACTTTAGCATAGTTTTTTATAGTTTACAAGTTCACTAGGAATTTTCACCAATTCAAATTTAAGGTGACTCCACAACAATCATTATCAATAAGACGTATTCTAAAACTGTCTGGTGTATAGTTTGTTTCAAATTTCATCGTAATGCCTGTTGATGTGATTAATTTTTCAACCTCTGTTTTATTTGAAAGTTGAGCAGCATTCATTAAATCATGTGCGAATTGTTGGGAGCTATCTATTTTATCCGTAAGTAATTGGGCTTGCTGCATCATTGCCTTTATCCGTGATGCTGAAGCTTTTAATTTGTGTGTATCGACAGGTGGAAAAGGATTATTGGTCGGCATTGCTAGATGTTGCGAAAAGGGTCTAATGGCAAAATGATTAGCGATAGGCGATGTTGGATAATGATAGGGATGCACAAAATACGGATAAGGATTGTAATACAAGGTCATTCCTCCTATCCTATAACTGATATCCTATCTTATGTAGCAAAACGGCTTTCGGTGTTATTAGCAGTGCAATGTTTGTCCTAATCATTGAAAAAGGAAGCTAAAGTAAGCTTCCTTTTAGCCAAGTACATTTAAGACATCATCAATTTTTTTACTATGTGATAAAATGCCATAATTCATCCATGTTAAAAAGTCTACTTCATAGACACAGTTGCTTTTAACGGCAGCTAGGTTTTTCCAAGTAGGAGTTTTTAAAATAGCACGTTCCTCATTTTCATAAATGGAATGTTGTTTATCAAAGGTAATAAATAAATGATCAGCATCTAATTGCAACAATTGAGCAAATGTCAGTTGTGCTTTACGTTGATTGTGCGGAATACTCCATACTAGTGAATGTGGCATTAAACCTAAGTCACGATATAAAATGGGGCCCGTATAGCCACATTCAGGACCCGCATATAGAGTAATGCCAATGGCTGAAATACGGAGAAATGCTACACTTTGCCCATAAACAGATTTGCTAAGAATTCCTTTTGCTTGTTGTACTTTATCTTCATATTGTAGGATTACGTCTTGCATCAAGGAGGTTTTTCCTGTTAGATCTGCAATTTTAAATAAAGTAGATTGCCAATTCTCTCCAGGGTGTGAAAGATGGCAGACGGGGGCTACTTCATCTAAGTGCTGAAAGGATTCCCAACGCTCTACACCAGAATCTAACATAATTAAAGTTGGCTTATAGTAAAAGAGTCGATCCATTTCTCTATTTTGTACATCGATATCTGGCACTTTCTGTAGACCTAAATAGTCTTGTTTCCCCCATTTTGAATGACTGAATTGAGCAATTGGCGTAATCCCAAGCGCAACAAAGAAATCTTCTAAGAATGGTGCAAATACACGTATATGGCTGCTTTGATTTCTTCGATATTGTCCTGGAGAGATGCCGACATGTTCCTTAAAGCGACGATTGAAATAATACTCATTATTAAATCCGACAGACTGGCTAATTTCAAATACTCGATCATTTGTTGTCATTAATAAATGCTTAGCTTTTTCAATACGAAGTTTAGTTAAATAGTGAAGAGGAATTTGTCCCGTAATATCTTTAAAAATGCGCGTGTAATTCCATCTTGGTACGTCAGCTAGCTGTGCTAGCTGCTCAACCGTCCACTCTTTTTCAAAATGTTTTTGTAAATGGTTAACGGACTGCTCAACAGATTGGCGATCATTTTTTTTCATCTGCTTGGGTATGGTTTGATGTAAGAGTAATAACATCAGCTCTTGAAAGTGCACATGCTGTTCAAAAATCGTGTGTTCATCCTCCGCTAACCGGTTTTGATAGATGACTTCTAGCAGTCTATGACATTGTGAAAAGGGGAGAAGATGTCGTTCGCTGATACTTGTAAAATGACTATATGAATTTTGACTATTGCTGAGATTGACAATGTTGAATTGTAACTGATAAAAACAAAGGTGTTCACTTTGAATGTGGATACTAACCGTGTTATTTGGCGGAATCAATATGCACTTTTCTTCACTAAAATGAATGGTGTCATGATCTATGGCTAGCTTTCCGCTACCATTCATTACGATAAAAAGTGTATAGAAATCACTACTAATCAATAACTTTTTTGACGGTTGAATTGAATAAGAGATATTTTGTAACGTATAAACATGTGTTAAGTTACCCATTAATAATTCACCCCTTTTTTTGAATTGGCAGAACAACACAAAGAAAGCCCTCATTAAGAGCTTTCTTTGGAAAATTATTTGACGAACCATTTCTCTAAATCATCATACTTTAGCAAGTTGGCTGTGATTGCGCCAGATTGCCAATATGTGCGATCAGCAATATAAACATGCCCATTTTTTACAGCAGGGAGTGTTTTCCATAGTGTACTATCTAACCATTTAATGGCTTCTTGGTTTTCTTTAGACTCCCATGTTCCGTTTGAAGGGAAAAGGATGATATGATCCGCATCTAATTCCGTGATAGCCTCTTCTGATAAAACCTCGTGAAACTCTGTCATATCACGGGCTAATGGATGTGGTGTTAAGCCTGTCTCTGTGTAAATATAGCCAGAGTAGCGATTTTTAATACCAAATAACGCTAATGTATTATCTGCTACATTTAGTCGTACAACAGCAACTGTTTCGTCTTCGATTGATTCATCTAGTTTTGCTTTTAAATCGGAAACACGTTGCTCATATTGATCAACCATTTCTTTTGCTTTATCGGAAATATTTAAAACATCAGCTATTGTTTTCGCAATTTCACGTGGATCTTGTAGAATATCTTCTTTCAAGCGGTAAGTAGGCGCTACCTTTGAGTATTCATCATACTTTGCCTTGTCCGCGGCACCATCTACAATGATTAAATCAGGCTTGGCTTGTAATAATGTTTCCATGCTACCAGTAATGTCGAACTCAGGAACATCTAATCCTAAATAGTCCTGTTTTCCCCAAGATGGGTGATACCATTGCACAACGGGTTTTACATCCAAAGCAGTTAAATAGTCTTCCAAATAGATAGCAGCTACACGCTGTGGATTTGTAGGAATTTCTACTTTTCCAAACTCGTCTTCTACAATTCTTGTATCTTTAGATGATTGTTCTTCTGTAGCTGTATCCTCTTTTACTTCATTTGAGCCACAGGCACCTAATACGAATATAAGTGCAAAGAAAACTACAAATGAAAAATATCGACCTCTACGCATTTTATTCACTCCTATAGATTTACTAAAACAGTAAGGGTATTCCCTTAAATTAGAATGATAATCATTCTCGTTTGGTTCAAGTAAATTATAGGATACTACATATCAACAAACAATACACATTCTCTACTACTTTTTTATACAAAATGAAATTCAGAGAGTTATTGTTTTTTGTTATCGAAAAGTAACCATAAAAGTGTAACAATTGCAGCTAGCATAACCATCAGGAATCCGTATATAGGCGTATGCGCCAACGATTGGTGGCGAATAATAAAGCCTCCGATATATGAGCCTAAAAATATGCCAATATTGAAAGCAGAAATATTCAATGCTGAGGCCATTGAAATTGCTGATGGTATATATTTTTCAGATAGTAGAACAGCATATAGCTGCAATCCTGGGACATTCATAAACATGAACAATCCCATTGTCAGCACCATTATTAATCCCATAATAGGTGATTCAAGAGTAAAGCCAATGCCAAGCAATGCCAATGCAAGTCCAACAAAAATAATAAAGATGGAACGTAGCGGATTATGATTAGCAAAATGACCTCCAAGAGTATTACCGATAGCTACACAAATACCATAGACAACTAGAATAATGACGACTGTATGTGGGGAATACCCCATATATTGCTCTAAAATAGGTGAAACATATGTGTAGACAACAAAAGCACCGCCGTATCCAATTGCGGTAATGAATAGTATTAAGATCATTCGAATATTGCCTAATACTTTGCCAATATCACGGATAGAGATGGGGTTGCCTTTCGATAATTGGCTAGGTACTAAAAATGCATTACTAATTAAACCGACAATTCCAATGACAACAATAAAAATGAATGACATACGCCAATCTGTTACTTGTCCAATAAATGTACCGAGTGGGACACCTGTTACAGTAGCCAATGTTAAGCCAGTAAACATAAAGGCGATAGCACTTGCTCGTTTATTTGGTTCCACTACATCTGCTGCTATAACAGAAGCGATGGACATAAACACACCATGTGCTAATGCTGAAATAATACGTCCGATTAATAGTAATGCGAAATTAGGAGCTAAAGCGACTGCTAGGTTACCCACTATAAAAATGGACATGACAAGCAATAATACGGTTTTTCGACTAAGGCGGGATGTTAAAGCTGTTAGTAAGGGAGCCCCAACAGTTACCCCTAGTGCATATATAGAAACGGTTAAGCCAGCTGTGCTAAGAGAAATACCAAAGTCATCTGTAATTAATGGTAAAAGTCCGACACTGATAAATTCAGTGGACCCTATACCAAATGCACTGATAGCAAGTGCTAGTAAGGTAAGTTTAGCATTTGGCTTTTTTGATTTTGACATTTTACTACTATCTCCTTTGATTTTTTTTATTATGTGTAGTAATATTCATACATACCAAAAAGATATGTAGAGTACTTTTAGTTACTTTTGGATATTACAGGAGGTTTACGATGCAAAAAGTTTATAATATTGGTGTTGAAGCTACACTAGAAGTTATTGGTGGTAAATGGAAACCAGTTATTCTTTGTCATTTAAACCACCATGGTAAAATTCGAACAAACGAATTTCGACGATTGATCCCAGGTATTTCACAAAAAATGCTCACAAACCAATTAAGGGAACTGGAGCAGGCTGGGTTAATCAATCGAAAGGTCTTCAATCAAGTACCACCAAAAGTTGAATATTCATTAACAGCCTATGGACAAGGAATGGAACCAATTCTGAACATGCTTTGTACGTGGGGTGAAAAACATGTTGAATTATTACAGGATAAAGGTGAAGATGTACTGTTAAAACAACGTGATGATGATATTGCCATGCAGCAAACATCATAATGAGGGGGAGAAAGAGACTGTCATATACAAGACAGTCTCTTTCCTCTTTTTAATGCTTATAGAGCAAAGTCAAATTCATCTGGATTTGGTCCAACACGTTGTTCACGATTCATCTCATTGATTAATGCCATTTCTTCGTCTGTTAAAGTAAAGTCAAAGATATCAGCGTTTTGCATCATACGCTCTCTACGTACTGATTTTGGAATTGTAATCACTCCATTTTGTACATCCCAGCGTAAAATAACCTGAGCATTTGATTTTCCGTATTTTGTTGCGATTTTTGAAATTGTTTCATCTTCAAGAAGTCCACCTTGCATTAAAGGTGCCCATGCTTCAAGTTGAATTTGGTGCTTGTCACAGAATGAACGAAGCTCCACTTGTTGTAAGCGTGGGTGGAATTCCACTTGGTTCACAACAGGTTTAATATGAGCAAATGATAATAAGTTATCCAAGTGTGCCACAGTAAAGTTACATACACCGATTGCTTTGATCTTGCCTTGTTCATATAAGTCTTCAAGTGCTTTCCACGATTCAGCATATTTATCTTTACCAGGCCAATGAATTAGATAAAGGTCTAAATAATCTAATCCTAATTTTTTTAGGCTCTCTTCATATGCTGCAATTGTTTCATCATAGCTTAAACCATCGTTCCATACTTTAGATGTGATAAATAAATCTTCACGACGTAAGCCAGTAGATGCTAGAGCTTGTTTAATACCTTCTCCTACACCTGCTTCATTGCCATAAATAGCAGCAGTATCGATGCTTCGATAGCCAACCTCGATAGCATTTTTAACCATTTCTGCAGTAGCGTCATTTTCTACTTGAAAAACCCCTAAACCCATACCAGGCATTTGTAGGCCATTATTTAAAGTGATTGTATCTTGTAAATGAGTAATCATTTTTAGTCCTCCATGTTTTGTGATTATTGGATTGCTTACTCATTATGCTGCTAATAAACTCTCAAAAAAAGTACGTACTTTTTTGTGTCATAGAAACGTAGAGGTAACTTTTGTGAGCTGGCAATGATTAGAGGAATAAAAATATTTATTGATGATGAACGATTAAATAAAAATGTCACACCTGATTGGTCTTAACTACTAGTAAAAAATATCGAGTAGTCTACAAAAGGCTTTGGAGACAATTAAACAAATATTTTTCTTGCGGTAATAAAAGGAAATATACGTTCGGTAGAGAATTAAAGTAGTAATACTTTAAAAAGGGGATTTTGAAGATGAATCGTTTAAATTTAATTACATTAGGTGTTAAAGATATGGTGGAATCTCTAAATTTTTATCGAGAGGGACTGGGTTTTGAAGTGGTGGTATACGGAGAGGAGACGAATCCCGATGTCATGTTCTTTAATAATGGAGGAACAAAAATATCGTTATTTCCAATTGAACGTTTAGTCAAAGATATTAATGAATCCAATCCACCAGAAATTAGCCAAGGCTTTGGTGGAATCACGCTTGCCTATAATGGTAAATCAAAAGAAGAAGTAGATCGAGTCTTTGCATTAGCAAAAAAGGCGGGTGCAGAAATTATTAAGGAGCCCGTAACTGTATTTTGGGGTGGCTATAGTGGATATTTTCAAGATCCAAATGGCTACTATTGGGAAGTTGCCTATGGCGACATGTGGCAGTTTGATGAGAATGATATGCTGATTATTCAATAACTGTTCAAAAAGAGAGCAAACTAACGTTTCTAATTTGTTCTCTTTTTTATTAATCGTTAACAATAATACTTCCCCATTAAATCCACAAAGTTTTGAGCGGCTTTAGATAAATAATGATTCTTCAGCCATACGAGTCCTACTGAGGTGGATAATTCTGCTGATGGAATTTTGTATGTATGAAGTGGTAAATCTCCATATTGCTTTAAAATAGTTTCAGGTACGATAGAGGAGCTAAAGCCAGCAGCAATCAAGTTCATTAACAGTGCCGTATCTGAGCATTCTCCAACAATGTGGGACTGCAACTGGAAGCGAGAAAATGCTTCTAATATCGAATAATGTACGCCTAAGCCTTCAGTGCTTGGTAAAAGGATTGGCCAATTTTGTATGTCAACTAAAGATACATCGTGTTCTAAGAAGTCGAATTTTTTGGATTGTATAAAGTAAAATGGTTCAGTGTACATATGAAGAACAGAGAAATCATCTAATTCTAAAGGTAAGCGAATGATGGCAAGTTCTACAATACGGTCTCTTACTAATTTACATAGATAAGAAGATTCGTTTTGTTGAATTTTATAAGTCACCTTTGGATAATATTGTTGAAATTGTTGTAGTAATTGAGGTAGCTCAATTACTGAAAATGTATTAATGCCCAATGTCAATCGACCATGAAGGCCTAATCCAATATCCTTAACCTCTGCTTCTGCCTCTTCCATTAATTGTGCAACCTGCAACGCATATTTGTATAATGTCTTTCCCGCTTCAGTTACTTCAAAATACTTGCCGCTCCTTTCTACCAACTTTGAACCGAGTTCTTCCTCCATCGTTTTTAAATGCTGACTTAACGGTGGTTGAGAAATATGTAACCTTTCAGCCGCAGCAGAAATCTTTTTTTCCTCCACAATTGCTATAAAATAGCGTAGTTGTCTTATATCCAAACATAAACACCCCTCTATTATAGGTAAAACCTAAGTAAATTATATTTCTCTAATATTTTTAATATAGTTAGGGCCATGTTAGCATATTTATCAAAGAAAAAAGAAGTAAAGTTTCTTTTTTCAAGCACCTAAATGTGAAGCGAGCAACGTCGATGAAAAAATAATTCAACTTAGGAGTATATGATTCTTGCATGCTTTGGGGCTTGCCTTGTAATACCGATTCCCTACACCTTTCTAAATGAATTTGAAGCAGTTGATAAAGTAGCAACGTATACTATAAAAGAGCAACTTTTATTAGTTGCTTTTTTCAATAAATCAACGTTTTTGAATTTCCTAAGAAAATAAATAACAGTTCCCCTATAATAACCATGTATGGAAATTATAAATTTCTAATTTTAGTTAAATGTATCAAGGAGGTTGAACATTGATTCGTATATTGTACATAGAAGATGAAAAAGAAATCGGACAATGGGTAAGCAAGGAATTAACTGAACGAGGTTATGACGTGACATGGCTGGAATCAGGGGAGGGGCTTGAGCAACATATTAACTCAAAAGATATTGCTATATTGGATGTGATGCTACCTGGATTGGACGGTTTCTCCTTAGGTAAAAGAATTAAACGGGAAAATAAAGACCTGCCAATTCTAATGTTATCAGCACGAACAGCTGTTGAAGATAAAATTGAAGGGCTGCATTTTGCTGATGATTACCTAACAAAGCCATTTCACCCTGATGAGCTCGTAGCAAGACTGGAAGTATTATTAAGAAGATATCAAAAAAGTGATGATGTACTGACATTGCAGCACCTTAAAATTTATACGAAAGATATGCAAATAATCAATACGATTGATGAAGAAGAAATTCTTTTGACAGGAAAACAATTTTATTTATTACAGTATTTTATTCGTCATTTAAATCAAATTTTAACGAAGGAACAACTCTATGAGGGTGTTTGGGGTGAGAGCTATATAGAAGGTGATAAAACACTCATGGTGCATATTCGTTACTTAAGAGAAAAAATAGAAATCAATCCTGCAAAGCCTATGATTATTGAAACAATCCGAGGCATTGGCTATAGGGTGAAACAATGAAATTTTTTCGATCATTATTAGCGAAATATATGCTCATTATTATATTAGCCATATCTATTGTGCAAATCTCCTATCTGGGTGTTGCTATTTTCGTATTAGGCATTACAAAGACAGGGACAGGAGATTTTTCAAGTGGAGTACTTGTAGAAAGTGATATTGAAGAGCAATGGCATGCACAGGCTAAAAATATGACCAATGCAACAGATGATGCGATTACGCAGTTATTTCAAAAGTGGCAAGAGCAATTTCCTACGGCTTCTATGTTTTGGGTAAGTGAAGAGGGGAACTTACTGACTACATGGAATGTGAAGGATCAGTTACCAGCAAAATGGACACCAGCCTATACAACTCAATTTATAAAAGAACGTTATGGAGATGATCCATTTACTGTTATTGCCTTCTTAGGTGATGATATATCAAATGGCTTTATTGTATTAGAGATTCCAAGGGTAGCATTTAATCCTCCACTTATAAAGGTCTATGATAACTATGGTAACTTTTTATTTTTTGGTGTTATTGCAGTTATTTTATTTTTTATTGTAGTTTCGCTTCTATTTTTCAAGGGAATTCGAAAAAGACTATTACATCTGCAAGAGGCGATGGAAATACGTGATGTAGATGGTCTACCTATTGAAATTCAGGTGAAAAAACGAGATGAGATTGGGCAATTGGAGCATAGTTTTAACAGAATGGTTTGTGAACTGCGAGACAGTAAACAACGTCAACAGAAGGAAGAACAGCTAAGACGTGAACTGATTGCTAATTTATCACATGATTTACGGACACCTTTAACGAAGGTAAGAGCTCAATCCTATACAATTAGCAAAGAAGCGTTATCTGAGGAAGGGAAGCAGGCATTAAAGGCTATGGACACATCCATAGTGAATATTGATGCTTTAATTGAAAATTTGATGTCCTACACATTGCTTATGGCAAGTAAATATAAGTTTGAACCGAAAGACATCAATGTTATCCGATTTGTAAGGGAACATCTAACGACATGGTATCCAGTTTTCGAGCGAGAAGGTTTTACAATCGATATTGAGCTACAGTCATTTGAACCTGTTGAATGGCGTGTTGATCCATTATGGTTAGGGAGAGTATTTGATAATATTTTCCAAAACGTACTGCGCCACGCGAATAGTGGTAAATATATAAGTGTGAAAACCGAATCGACGGCGTGTTATACAGCATTTATTGTTGAGGATCATGGTCAAGGGATGAAAAATGAGTCGAATGCAAAGGGAGCCGGAATCGGCTTGTCAATTGTTGATGTCATGATAAAGGGCATGCATCTTGAATGGGATATCCATTCCGATCACTCTGGTACTAAAATTATCATAAAAAAATCTGCGAAGCTTGAGAAATAAATGCTTCGCAGATTTTTTTTATGATAGAAATGATTTTTTAAACAAAATTTAAACTTAGCCCATACCTTTTTTTAAACTTCCCTTTTTAAGATAGTTAAAGAGGTGAGGACATTGGAATATATCGTACAAACACAAAACTTATCAAAACGCTTTGGAAAAGAGCAAGCTGTATCAAATTTGAACTTGCAAATACGCAAAGGTGAAATATATGGATTTTTAGGTCCGAATGGGGCAGGTAAAACGACTACAATTCGAATGCTTCTAGGTTTAATGAAGCCATCTTCTGGAACAATTAAAGTCTTTGAAAAGAATATTACGAAGGAACGTATCCAAATTTTAGCTAAGATTGGTTCGTTGGTGGAAAACCCTTCTTATTATCCACATTTAACAGCATATGAGAATCTAGAGGCACTAAGAAAAATACTAGGTGTACCGAAAACTCGAATCGATGAAGTTTTGGAAATTGTCCGTTTGAAGGAAGCTGCCCATAAAAAGGTCAAAGGTTTCTCTTTAGGAATGAAGCAACGTCTTGGTATTGCTGCTTCTTTACTACATAGTCCTGAATTACTTATTTTAGATGAACCAACGAATGGCCTAGATCCTTCAGGCATTATAGAGATTCGTAATTTAATTAAAAGATTACCAGAGGAATATGGCATGACCATTATAATCTCCAGCCATTTATTATCAGAGATTGATCAAATGGCAACACAAGTTGGGATTGTTTCGAAAGGGAAATTAATTTTCCAAGATTCTATTGAGGCTATGCGTCGATTTGCCCAACCAAAGGTTACCTTTAAAGTAAACAATGGTGAAAAAGGATGGCGCTTCTTATTAGCAAATGGTATTAAGGCAGATTATCAGGGTGGTGTGATTTTCTTAGAAGAGTGCTCGGATGAAAAGGTTGCTCATATTGTCCAAGTTCTTGTTCAGGAGGGTATATCGGTATTCCGAGTCGAGGAAGAGAAACGTTCATTGGAGGATATATTCCTCCAAATGACGATGGGAGAACAGGAGATATGATGGGAAAGCTATTAACTGCTGACTTCTTAAAAATCAAACGTAAAGGATTATGGCTTCTAACGCTTATTGGCCCTTTAGGGGTGGTTGCTCTGCAAATGGTCAATTATGGAGTAAGAAAGGATTATCTCTTACAGCAAAGTGAGGATGATTGGGGCTATTTCTTATTAAATGTGCATTCATTTACACCGCTTGCCATAGTCTTGGGTATTGCCATTCTTACGTCATTCATAGCAAGCATTGAAAATGAGACTAATGCTTGGAAGCAGCTCATTGCATTACCTGTTTCGAAATTAACCGTGTATTTGTCTAAATTTACGTTGTTAGCTATCTTACTATTCTTCGCCTCAACGTTATTAATGTTTTTTACGCTGAGCTACGGGTTGTTTTTAGAATTAGGTGACACGGTACCTTACATGGAGCTAGCCAAATATAGTTATTTCCCTGCTTTTGCAGCATTACCTATCTTGGCACTTCAATTGTGGATAGCGAGTGTAAGTCATAATCAAGGGATTCCTATAACTGTAGGCATTTTTGGGGTGATTTTTTCCTATTCTTCCTATGTTCTTCCAGATTGGATGATATGGAAATGGCCATCATTGATGAACCAATGGAATGAGCCGGTGATCAATGTCTTATTAGGCGTAGGAATTGGTATCTTACTCTATATTATCGGCATGGTTGATTTTGCAAGAAGGGACGTGAAATAATGATTACTTTACTTCAAGCTGAGTGGTTTAAGTTACGTAAATCAAAAATGGTACCAATTATTTTAGCAGGACCCATGATTGGACTTTTTATAGGACTATCCGCTAATTTAGAGGACAACATGCAGGGGATTGAAATCAATGAGTGGTATATATCGTTATTTTCGATGAATTTAACATATGCTCTATTATTTTTACCTCTTATTTCTGGTGTTTTTACCAGTCTTATTTGTAGGTATGAACATCAGTCTGGTGGATGGAAGCAACTTTTAGCATTACCAGTAACAAGAGGGAAAGTATTTGTAGCTAAATACATATTGATTATGCTGCTTGTTTTAGCAATGCAGATATTGTATTTAGGCTCGGTCTTTGCTGTTGGGATGGTAAAAGGCTATACAGATTCTTTTCCTATGGAGATTGTTTGGAAAAGCATAGTAGGAGGCTGGGTAGCGACACTGCCATTAGTAGCCTTGCAATTGTGGATGTCCATTATGTTTAAAAGCTTTGCTGCTCCATTTGCTGTTAATGTCATATTTACTTTACCATCAATTTTAGCAGTGAATTCTGAAAGAATTGGTCCGTATTATCCTTGGGCACAACCCTTTTCGATGATGTATATAGGGGGCAAAACAGACGATGTATTCTTTGTACCGTGGGAGCAATTGTTAACCGTAGTAGGTGGCGGATTCATCGTATTTTTCCTCGGAGGATATTACTATTTCCAGCGAAAATCTATTTAAGCTAAAAGGAGAATGAGAATGCTGAAACGTAGCTTACGTTTTTTAACTGCATCGATGCTATTAGTAGCTTTAGTAGGATGTGGACAGAGAGAGGCAGTAAAAGATGCCGCACAATATACGAATGAAATTAAAGATATCAACATTCCTGATGATGTAAAAATTATTGGTTTTGGGGAAGCAACACATGGCAATATCGAATTTCAAACATTAAAAAAAGATGTATTTGAAGCGATGATAAAAAATGAAAATGTCCATGTTTTCGTTTTAGAAGGAGATTTTGGTGGGGCCCAACAGATAAATCAATTTATCGAAAACGGTGTCGGAACGGCGGAGGAAGCTATAAAAGCGTTAGACTATGGCATCTACAAAACAGAACAAATGGTAGAGTTTGTGCAGTGGATGCATGACTATAATCAGACAGTTGATGATCAAGAGAAAATTTACTTTTATGGAAATGATATGCAACGCTATGATTACAGCAAAAAGGGGTTACTTGATTTTTACGCCATGGTACATGCTGACAATGCACGAAAATTCACGACTAAGCTAGAGCATGTTTCCAACAAAACGATGAGAGATTTATCGGATAGTCAGCTACTTGAGCTTGATAAAACGATTGATACAATAATCAACGATTTACAATCAAACAAAGCGATGTATGAGAAAAAATCTTCAAAGGATGAATTCGCATTTGCTGTTCAATATGCGCAAATTATGAAGCAGCGTACGCAATTATTTTTAAATGATGGTAATTATATGAATTTACGGGACGAATATTTAGCTGAAAATTTACAATGGATTGTTGAATATGAAGCAACACAAGGTCATGATAAAGTATTAATGTCTGCTCATAATGGTCATGTTGAGAAAACTTCTGCTACGATGGCAGGCTATCAATCGATGGGGCATTATTTAAGTGAGATATATAAAGATCAATATTTTGCGATTGGCACAGACTTTGTGAAAAATACATTTCAGGCACAAAATGGGTCTGGAGCACGAAAGGAATATAAAATTGAGCATCACAATGCTTTAGTGGATGCCTTTAGTGACATTGATAATAACATCTTTTATGTGGATTTTGAAGCTGCCAAACAATCGAAGGAGCTGGCGAATATTCTTTCCAAAAAGCAAAGAATGGGCAATATCGGCGATGATTTTCGTCCGTGGTATAAGCTGACACAAATGCAGTACACCATTAAAATGACACCTGAGGAAGCTTATGATGGTCTCATCGTTGTGCAAGAAGCAACACCAACAAAAATAATTGATTAAGCTAAATTTAGCAACCTCCATCAAAAAATCTGTTTCCTTCTCCATTATGATAAAGATGAGGTGAGTAACATGGAGTATAGTCAAGCGACACAAAGAACTATTGCCTATATCGAGGAGCAATTGATGGAAGAAATTTCTTTTGAATGTCTTCCTAATACTGCTGGCTATTCGAAGTACCATCTAAGCCGAGTTTTTAAGCAAGAAACGGGAATTACGATTGGTGAATATATTCGTATACGTCGGCTAGCTATGGCAGCGAGTTATTTGATGTACTCTAATGTATCGATATTAACGATTGCTGTTACACTTCAGTTTCAATCACAAGAGGCTTTTACAAGAGCCTTTAAAGAAGTTTATGCTTTACCACCAGGGAAGTATCGAAAAGTAATGCAATCATTAAATATGATGGAGGAGGAACATTACATGGAAACAGTTGAACAGGTTAAAGGTTGGGTGTTGAGTGGTGCTAATCCAGAATTGTATAAATTTCATACAGATGACAAGGTATTTCATTCAGGGAAGCGTTCAGGAGTATTGTATTCCACAACTGCCTCAGCAAATCATGGTCAATTTGCTACAATGATGCAGGGTTTTCAGGCAGCTGACTATAAAGGGAAACGCTTGAAAATGTCATGCTACTTAAAGACGGCAGATGCTACAAAGTGTGGTGCATGGATGCGTATTGACAATGGTACAGGTGATACGATTCAATTTGATAATATGGATCAACGCCCTGTGACAGGTTCTACTGAATGGAATCATTATTCTATTGTCTTAGATGTACCTGAAGAAGGTAATTCCATTTATTTTGGTGTGTTACTAATTGGTTCGGGTAAAGTCTGGGCAGATGGCTTCCGTTTTGAAGAAGTTGACAACAAGGTACCCTCAACTAATATGCTTACGCAGGAACATTTATCAAATCATCCTACTAATCTAGACTTCAGTATGGAGTGAATCAGACAGCACTGACAAAAGTGCAAGATGACTTTTTTGAATAACGTATTGATTACCTCTAATTTGTTAAAGATAACAAGGAGGAGGTGTGAGACGATGGCACAAGAAATTCTTTGTGAAGTCAATAACTGCACATTTTGGGATTCTGGTAACAAATGCACAGCTGAAAAAATTTATGTTGTCAGCCAAAAGGGACAACATGCTTCCAACAGCGAGGAAACAGACTGTAAAACATTCGAACCTGAAACGCATTAATGCCAAAAGGGTAGCCATGTATATGGTTACCCTTTTTCCCTGTCTTTATTAATAAATATCTACCTTTTCTTTGTTAAATAAAAGAGCATGGGCATTTTTTACTTTTTCTTCTACATAATCCAGTGAGTATTTACCAACAGAATCTGTTAAATCCCCAATTGCCCGCGACAAGTTATCAATAATCGGAATTAATTTGTGCATTTCTGTGCGATGCTTTTCTTTGTGCATCTCATCCATAATTTCATATGCAAGACGTTGAATCTTCCTTAGTCGCAATTTCTCAGATTGCATTGAATCCTCCTTATTGAACCAATTTATGATGTCTAATTATATGAGCTACAATAAGGTTTCATGAATAATGTTCTTTAGAAATAATTGCTCGTGTTATGAAGGGCTAGCGCAATTTCCCTTATGCCAACATCAATCTTGGATTCGTCTATATTCGATACATTTAGTTTGATAATACGTTCCCGATAAAATGCATCTAAATAATTGCGTTTAATAGGATCTAGCAAAATATTTTGTTGTGCCAAATGATCAATAATCTTAGAAGTATTCACCTGTCTCGGTAGAATGATATGGCTATGCATACAGATTTCCTTTGAGGATTGATAGTCTGCCAGATGAGTTGCTATAGATTGTTGAAGTTGATTTGCTCGGCTTGCATAAGCTTCACTGACTTTCTTCTGATAACGTTCAAACATACCACTTTTCAAGTAGAGCTCTAATGCAGCTTGGGAGATCATGGAGCTATCAATATCAGTGGTATTTTTATACTGTTGAAAGGTATTAATCAAAACATTTGGTAATACGGCAAGTCCGATACGTAAGCCAGGAAACATAATTTTAGAAAAGCTTTTTAAATAAATAACCCGATCCTGTGTATCTTCCGTAAATAGGGGATCTATTTTTGTATTTTGCTCAAAATCCGCTAAATAATCATCTTCAACTATATACACATTATATTTATAGGCAAGTTTTCGTATTGAATCCTTTTCTTTTTTACTATAGGAAGTTCCTAGAGGGTTGTGCAGACGTGGCATCGTATAAAAAAACTTTATGTCGTGTTTACTAAAAATGTTTTCTAATTCATCTAAATCAATGCCATCCGTTGTTCTTTTGATGCCCATTGCCGGAAGTTCATAGGTTTTTAAATAATCCATATACAAATGATAGCTAGGTTGTTCCACTAAGATCGTTGAGCGACCATTTGGAAAGGGCATTATACTTAGCAAGGATAGAGATTGTTGGACACCTGAAGTAATGAAAATATTTTCTTCCTTTGTAAACAGTTGATAGCTTGTTAATAGTTTTTTTGCTTCCGCTATTAATGACGGTAGGCCTTTTGGTGTCCCATATCTAAATAAATCTGCTTGGTATGTGTCGATGGCCTTATTAATACAATGCTGAAAATCTTGATAAGGGAATGCATGCCAATTGGGCGAAGATGTAGCAAAATCTATGTAATTTTTCATTTTTGGTTGGATGGGCAGTTGATGATCAACAACATAGTAGCCACTTTTAAGCATTGAATAGATAAGATGCTGATCCTCCAGTTTTTTTAAAGATGCTAAAATCGTACTCTTACTACAGGAAAATTGCTGTGATAACTGGCGAATCGAGGGGAGTTTTGCCCCTGCTTGAAGTGAGCCTGTTTGGATCTGAGTCAGGAGCTGAGAATAAATCCATTCGTATTTAAGCATACATAACCTCCAGCACATCTGTATCGGTACAGATGTGTTTTTTTTATATCGTCAATAAGTTCTCTATTTAATACGATAACTATACCGGCCGGAATGTTTAAAGAAGGAGTACGATCCTATGTCAGAAAATAGAAATGCCTATATAGCAGCAATAATTTATGCATTTGTCATTGGGCTCTCATTTATGTTTGTGAAAGTTACGTTGACTGTAGCAAGTCCTATTGATATACTTGCACATCGTTTTACTTTTGCATTCATCGGTATTGTTATAATCATGGTAATGACAAAAAATAAGCTAATAATGAACATGCAGGACCTACTAAAAATATTACCGTTAGCCATCTTGTATCCAATTGCTTTTTTTACGTTTCAAGTGCTTGGACTTGCTAAAATTTCCTCATCAGAGGCGGGAATTATTCAAGCGACAATTCCTATTTTTACATTAGCATTGGCAGGTTTATTGTTAAAGGAAAAAGCTACTCGGGGTCAACTTGTATCTGTAAGTTTGTCCGTACTTGGTGTCATCTATCTGTTAATGATGAATGGAGCAAATACTACTATAGGAAATGTCATAGGAAGTGGATTTATTTTACTATCAGCGATTGCGACATCACTTTATAATATTTTTGCTAGAGGGCTTACCAAGAAATATTCTTTACTAGCATTAACATATGTCATGACATTGTGTGGATTTGTTATTTTTAATGGAATGGCTCTTGGAAGTCATATGATGAATGGAACACTCAATGAATTTTTTAAGCCATTAACACATGCTCATTTTGTCTTCGCTATTTTATATTTAGGTATACTATCTTCACTTGGTACATCCTATTTATCTAATTATGCTTTATCTAAATTGGAAGCATCTAAAATGAGTGTCTTTAGCAATTTTGCAACACTTATTACTATTTTGGCAGGGGTCTTATTTTTACAGGAAGATTTCCATCTATATCATCTTATTGGTGGCATCATGATTATTATTGGTGTGATAGGGACGAATTATTTTGGGCGGAAAAATGTAGAACAAGTGAGATAATGAATAGGAACATTTAAATCGGAGCTATTTAGTAAACGGGGTATAATAATCGTTTATAAATGACTTTCTAAATTAGGAGGTTTTTATGGGGAAAATTTATGTTATTAGACATTGTCTAGCACAAGGACAATCACTAGATGCACCCTTAACGCAGAAGGGAATAGAGCAAGCAAATAGTTTAGCTGAATTTTTCAAGAATCTAAAAATTGATCGAATTGTATCTAGCCCTTTCTTAAGAGCAATCCAATCCATTGAACCATTAAGTAGCAGAGAAAGTATGAAGATTGAAATTGATGAACGTCTTTCGGAGTGGCTTTTAAGTACTAGAGATTTTCCAGATTGGTACGAAAAATTACAGGCGACATTTGTTGATATGGATTTAAAATATGATGGTGGAGAATCCAGTAATGAAGCGATGCATCGAATTGTAGACCTTGTAAAAGATGCATTTGCTCAGGATGTTGATAATACATTAATTGTGAGTCATGGCAATATCATCTCTTTGCTATTGAAGTATTATGATAAGGATGTTGATTTTCACTGTTGGAAAAATTTAAGCAACCCAGATGTTTTTCTACTAAGCCCTAAGCATAATGGAGTAATGATAGAGCGAATATGGGATTCCCCGTATAATGAAGGCTAATATTAAGTGGTATGGTAGGAATTGTTTCTTGCCATACCTTTTATAGTGAAGGAGAGTATGATGGAGACGATATTAAAAGAAATTTTAAGATGGGTTAAACAAGCTGATAAAAAAATCATAATCGGCATTTCTGGTCATGGAGCTGCTGGAAAAACGACATTTGCCAAAAAACTTATACATGCTTTAGATCAAGATGAAGTGAATTATTTAAATACTGATCCGTATATTGTGGATTCGGATATTCGCAAACAATCAATACTTGAATATACATATCAAAATGAGCATCATCGTTTTAAAATGACGGCTTGTCATCCCGCTGCTCATCATCTACCATCATTGGAGCGAGATGTTCAGATGATAAGAGAAGGACTCGATTTAATGACAATCGATACACATTATATGAAAAGTGCATTAATTTCTTCAAAAAAACAGATCACGATAGTAGAAGGAATGTGTGTAGCATTTATAGATCCGCAGTTATTCGATTTAAAGATTTATTTTTATACGGATGGGGCTACAGAACTTAAAAGAAGATCAGATCGTGATGTGCTTGAAAGAGGGACAGATATAAATTATTTAAAACAATCACATGATGAGCGACGTATTCAATATGAATTATTTATGCATCCACATTGCCAACATTTTGATATGGTTATTAAAACTCAGGATGATGAAATCCTTATTGAAAAAAATACACTTGTAAAATAAATGAGGGCCTTCTGCACTTTGACTAGCGGAAGGCTCCTAACTTTAGTATTGAAATTTCACACGAACAGTAGCATCAATAGCAATTTGTCCCTGTTCTATAGGCGTGATTCCCGAGGATACAGCCATAGAGCGATAAAGGATAGGTGTGTTAGCCTGCTCTTCCACAATCTCTACAGGGAGTGGCTGCAAAGGCAGGTGCATAGTTTCTGCTATTGTTTTCGCCTTCAATTGAGCATTCTGTAGCGCTAAACTTAATGCTTGCTGATAGTAAGCATCGGTATGGTCCATTTTGAACTGAATATTGGTTATTCGATTTGCCCCATTTTCTACAGCCGTATCAATGATTAAGCCCAAATCATTGGTATCCGAAACGTTGACGGAAATGGCGTTGACTACTTCATAGCCATTAAAAATTTGTTTGCCATCTTCGAAATTATATAGTGGTGTGATTGTATAACTAGCAGTTTGAATTTGTTCTCTTGGAATACCAAGTGCGATAAGTGATTGCATAACTTCATTCATGATTGCCGCATTTTCCTGTTGAGGACCTTGTACATGGTTGCCCTGTGTTTGGACTTCAATTTGTAATTGTACAGAGCTTGGTGTAGCCATTACCTGTCCATAGCCGATTACAATCATAGTACGTGATGGATGATGTGTTTGTTGATTGACCTGTGCATAGTACATCTAATACCACCTTTCATAGGTTATATAATCATGCTATGCAAAAATATTTATGATTTGTTTATTCTTTTTAAAAATTTGTCATGGAGCTTTGTGAATAGAAGTAAAGCTAAAATAGCTCCCAGCAAGGCTAAAAACATGTCCCATTGTGCATCCCATTTATCTCCCTGCATGCCTAAAAAATCCTTTGCTCCTTTACTTCCCTTCGAGATTCTTGTGCTTAACCATTCAATGATTTCATAAAAAGCAGCAATTGCGAGCAGAATACTGATCGTAATACCTGTAAGCCAAGCTCCTTTTGTAAGTGGTGTTTTCCTGATTAGTATTTCCCTTATTACGATGGCTAATAAACCTTTTAAAAAATGACCAAACCTATCATAGTGATTACGTTGTAAATGAAATTCATCTTTTATCCAATTAAAAAAAGGGACTTCCGAATAGGTATAATGCCCACCTATAAATGTCAGGATCGACAAGAGAGCGATAATAAAATAAGAAAATGTGGTAAAGCGAAATTTATGATAAATGCAAACAACGACTGTTATTGCCACAATTCCAGGACTAACTTCAGCTAGCCAATCTAAATAGGAGGACGGCTTTATAACAGACCAGATGAAAACAATTAAAACAATAATAAGTAATGTGGCGTGTATTTTAACATGTTGCCTACTATTCATACTAACAACTCCCTTTGTCCAACAGTATGGGAAATGGGGAAATTGCTTATTCAAATAGTTAGCAAACAAAAAAGAAAAGCGTCTAGTTGACGCTTTTTTAGCCAATTAGATCATTTTTAAAAGTGCCTCTACACCAGTCATTCCTTCTGTAATACCAAGCTGTTCTGCTTCATATGTTACAGATTCTAATGGAGCTGTTAATAGCTCGTCAATTGTTTTCACGCCTACTGCACGACCAGCAATAATTTTTCGATCAACTAAGCGACTATTTAATAGGCCGACATCTAAAGCACCACACATAATGTAGCCTGTATCATTAGAAATCGTTAGTAATGTTGTTTTAGGTAATTGAACAACTACTGCAGTGAAGAAATGCCCTTTAATCATAATAGGTTCAATTGTCACCATTGAAATCACTCCTTTTCTCTATATACATATGGTGAAGGCTAGCAAGGTGTTCGACATTTTCATGAAAAAAAAACTAAATATGTTGCTAGATGTATAAGGATGAAAGGAATTAGGGGAAGCATCGGAGGTACTTTTTAACAAAAAGGAATCTACTCAAATGAATAGATTCCTTTTATCCTTTCTTATCTTGTATAAGAAAGCAAAGCAGTTTCTTTAAATTTATGTAATGCATTTGTTGCCTCACGTTTAGAACTATACTCAAACATGCGATAAGTGTTTTCTTCAAATACTGTAATAATCCACATATATGTCATCCCCTTTATTGTGTTGCATAACATTTATATATTTATAATAACTGTTATATATCAGATTTGATTTAATTTTACATCAATAAATAAAAAAATAAAGTACTATTCAAAGATTTTCACATATTGTTCAAAATTATAAAGAACGTTTAAAATTTTTTTGAAATAATTAAAAGGAGAAAACAGACAATCCTTCACAAGTATATTTCCGGGTAATTCGTAAATAGTAAGTTGACGGAGTTCTGTGATTTCGGACTTGGGAGGTGATGCTATGACACGTAATTACGTATTCATTTTTATGGTTTTCTTTTTAATCATCTCGGGATTTTTAGTGCAGGAAGGCTACGCAGATAGAGGTCGTCCTTATTATGAGGAGACAGGTGAAGTTGTTTGGGATATCAAAACAGAGGATAAAATTGTTGCACTCACCTTTGATGATGGTCCACATCCTAAATACACAGCTGCTGTGCTAGATTTATTAGCAAAATATGATGCAAAAGCCACCTTTTTTATTATTGGAAAAAATGCAGAAAAATATCCAGAGCTTGTTTTACGTTCTTATACAGAAGGCCATGAATTAGCAAATCATACGTATACACATCCATTTAAAGTTTCCATCAAAAAATTGCAAGAGGAGCTTCAACAGACAAATGACACGATTTATAGTATTACTGGTTTTTCCCCAATTTTATTCCGTCCCGTTGGTGGAAATTACACGGATGCTATGATTAATGCTGCTGTTAAGGACGGCTATAAGGTAGTAATGTGGTCCTGGCATCAGGATACGCAAGATTGGAAAGAGCCTGGTGTAAGGAAAATTGTGCAAAAGGTAATGAAGGGAACAAGGCCTGGAGATGTTATTTTATTTCATGATGGTGGCGGGAACCGTACACAAACAATTCAAGCACTAGAAGAAATACTACCTGCATTAAAAAAGCAAGGCTACACATTTGTTACAATATCCGAGCTGATTGAAAGCAAACAGCAACAAGAACAAGTTCAATAATGAAAAATGAGCCATCTCAAGAATGTTTGAAATGGCTTCTTTTTCACTTAAATAAAAGGTTTGAATTAGAAGAAAATAATTGGAGCTAGCGCAATACCTAAAATTGTTCCTAGAGCAATTCCATAGCCAAAACCTTCTCCTCCAAATCCCCAAAACCCTAAACCATAACCACTATATCTTCTATCAGGTAGAATCCATACCTGTCTTCTATCTACCCTTGTGATTTCTCCAACATGTACTTTACCAGATGAATCCGAGATTCGAACACGTTTACCATGATATTTACAGCAAAGACTATAAGCATCAGCTGGATTCACACATATCCCTCCTTTCATTGTCATTACAAGCTAATATATGCGATTTGATGCATTTATCACTAGCCGATTGTCTATTCAAGACATATGCTGTGAAGAGGTGATAATATGGCAGTTGTGTCAACGGATAAGTGGTTAGATGAATTTGTAAGTGCTAGAAAATCAACTAGAAAGGATGAGCGAACAAGCTTACAATGCTCGATTCTTTGCGGTCGATTAGTCAAACTATTTCGAGATGGGCTTCCAGAAGAAATTCACTATACATTACAGCAACAGGGTCTTTTTTTACCTCATGAGGAAGTCGATGTTGAAAAATTAAAGAGGCAAAAAGTATGGGCCAGTGTACAGCAGGAGTTCCTATACTTACAGAGGAAATGGAATGGCCCATCAATACCAATTTATATTTTCCCAATTACTCAGCAGCAAACGATAACCAATAAAAATGGTGTCGCTTATCCTCATTCGCTTTTTTTATTTGTGGGTGATTTAGAAAAGCAGGAGCTTCAAGCATTATTTGCTCATGAATATAACCATGTTTGTCGTATACACATATTAAAAAAAACTTTAGATGATATGACTTTATTGGATTCTCTCATTTTAGAAGGCTTAGCAGAAGATGCGGTGAAAGATTTATACGGAGAAAGGTGGATTGCTCCTTGGTTACAATCCTACTCAGAAAAAGAACTTTTAGCTTTATGGGAGCATCATTTTTTACCGAATTTACAACTTCAAGGAATCAAACAACATCATCCATTTCTATACGGGGGGGCCCTTCCACCTTGGATAGGCTACTGTATAGGCTACAAAATTGTGCAGTCGTATAAAATGAACCATTTATGCCAACATCCCTTATTCATTTCAAGCCAAGATTTACTTACTGGTTCGAATTTTCCGCTACAATAGAGAAAAGGAGTGATTGTTGTGTCCAATGAATTAAAAAATATATTATTACCAATTGTAGACTCATCAACAAGGGTGCTCATTGTTGGATCCATGCCAGGAAAACAATCGTTAGAGAAACAGCAGTACTATGGCAATCCACGCAATCACTTTTGGCCTATTATGGGTGAGTTATTACAGATAGCGATTCCAAATGATTATACAGAGAGAATAGCCTTATTAAAAAACAATGCAATCGGTCTTTGGGACACGATTGCAACTTGTGAACGTGAAGGAAGTTTAGATGCAGCGATACGCAATGAAAAGCCCAATGATTTTCAAACCCTTTTTGAACAATACCCTAATATTCAATTAGTGCTTTTTAATGGAGCGAAAGCATTTGAGGTTTTTAAAAAGCATATTGGCTTAGGGCTTCTAGAAGGACGAGCCTATAAAAAAATGCCATCAACAAGTCCAATACCAGGGAAAAATATTAAAACGTTCACTGAAAAGCTAGAGGACTGGCAGATTATCCAATCCTATTTAACCTAATCAACAGGGCGAGATTAGCGTGATGAAGTAGCTGCTTTGGGTTGAATACTATTCCTTGTGCTTTTAAACCATTGATAAAAGAGAATATACACAAGAAGGATTTCAATAGCATCTCCACCGTAGTACATGATCTTAGCACCTAGTTCTGCCTCAGTGGATGGTACATGATGAGGCGGATTTGCAAAAATAAATTTTGCCAATATGGCATGAGCAGCCAATGCTACTACTAATGTAAGGGATCGAAAAACATAAGAGTATGAATGTGGAGTAGGATCAATATAAATAAAGGCAATAGTAAACAAATAACCCGCTAGAAAAATATGGAGATGAATGAATACATACAATAGTATATGTTCATGCATCAAATTGAAAAGTGAGGTTGTATAGAGTAACCATAGGCCTCCTACATTTAGAATAGATGCAATAATTGGATGACGAATAAAACGAACATACGGATTTTTTAGTAGTCGAGAGAGAATACGTGCCCTGTTTACTGGTAAGGTTCTTAACAGCAGAGTCATTGGTGCTGCTAAAGCCATAAGTAATGGTGCCAGCATGCCAAGCAATAAATGTCCTATCATATGTGCGTCAAAATGAATATGACTAAGAGCAGCCAATGGGCCGATTAATGTAATCAGAGCACAGACATTTCCAACAATCCAACAGATAGTACGGAAATGAGGCCATTGTTTTTTATGTTGATTCGAAATAATAACAGCGAGGATATAGCCTATAAGAGCTAGAACAAATGGCAAGGCCAGTAGAAGCTGAACCATAATAGGAAAGTTTTGAGCATGAACATCGTGAGAATGCAAGATGCGCCACCTCCTATTGATCTTTTTGATTTGTTTGGAGCAGTAAGACAATACCGATAATTATTAATAGCGCCGCCAATATGTTCCAAACGATATCATAGGGAAGTATTTCAACATTGTAACGAATTTGGTGAAGTTTCATGAATTTATGTTGTATAATTCCATCGTAAAGCTGAAATGAGCCTGCTCCAAGAAAAATACCGCCTAGCCATCTTTTTAGCCAAAACCCATGTTTTCTATTTAGATCAGCCAATAAAAAAGCAGATCCAATGGTAGCAAAAAAGCTGAATGCATGAAATAAACCATCTGAAACTAGTCCAATAGCTGCTGTAGACTTATCATAGAAATGATGCCAGTGTAATAATTGGTGAAAAATCACCTCATCTATAAATGCAACAACCCCAAGCCCAAATAAAATCCCAGTCCACATGTTACGCTGCTTATATTGAAAGCGATTTTCATGCTGATGTTTTTGTTCTTCATACATATTGGTCATATCCAATCCTATCACCTCAAGCTGATTTTCTTTTAGTCTACCCCTGAGATGAGCTCTTAAACAAATATCCCTCAAAACAGTCGTTTGTCAGAGGGAAGTAAGGATGATTGCCAGCTATTATAGTAAGAACCAGCAGGACTGTAAAAGAATTTGAAATGATGCTTCTCAGCTAATGCACGGCTTTTTGATTCTTCTTCAAAACCAATTGCCATCACCTGTGTACCAAATTTATTGCGTATGTGGACAAGCTGTTGCATCATATCGAGTGACCATTTATCTTTTCCTACCACAGGATACGAAAAATCCTCCCACATAATAAAATCAATATATGGTGCTGTATAATCGGCGAGTGTTTGAAATCCCCAATTTTGAGCAACAGATATATTTGGATGTCGTTTTTTGATTTGTTGGATAAAAGATAACATGGCTTCATTTTGCCACTTTTGTTCATCTTCAGGTAAATAGGAATTGATATTACCAACCGTATCTAAAAACACACCGTCTAAGCCTTTCTGAACAATTTGCTGCTCTATTTCTGCTAGCAAAATGTCTTGATAGTGCGTAGAAGTCAAATCCATTAAAAAAGAATCCCATTTGGCAAAATACATTCTTTCACCCTGTTTGTCTCGATAAAAATCTTCTTCCTTTAATTGTTGATAGAGTGCTGTATTCCATTTGTCTGCTTCCATCACATTAATATAGCCGTACACTAAAGTACCGCTTTTTTGAGCATTGACGATATACTTTTGCTGCATTTCAAGAGGTTCTACAATCACTAAATCTAACTTCGTCATGCTCTTGCCAATGGCATCGTTGCCTTTATCTAAGTAGTATGTGTAATCTTTCACATCAGCAAGCTTTGCTTGAATATTTATGGAAGAAGAGACTGAATTTTTAGCAAGCAGCATCCACATACTACCTGCGATAAGCAGGGCTAATAAGAGTATCAATAATTTTTTCATAAGTACTCCTTTTTGAAGGATTTTCCTTCCATTATACAATAATAGGAACTAGGTTACCTTTGGTAAATGGGCAATGGCTCAACGGTGAATCGCCCTTTTACATATATTGAATAATGTAAAAGGAGGGTTTGTGTGTATAATAATCCATTTAGAGAAGATAATTTTAGAAGACCTGGTGGTTGGGGAGGTTATAATGATTTTGAAACAACGTCATTTGGGCCAACTCATTTCGGCCCCCCTCCCGCAGGACAAATGCCAATGAGTACACCACCAGGTTTTTCACCACCAATTCCTGCTTGGCGAGAAGGTTCTAGTGGTATACGCTCCTGTTTATTTAGAAATACGTATATTTGGATGAATAGTGGTAGAAGTTTTTGGTTTTTCCCAACAGCTGTAGGAAGGGAAATCATTGCTGGCTTTAGATGGAGTCGAAGATATGGCTGGTATTTCCGTACCATTTCTAGAAACCAAATTCGTTCCTATGAATGTTTTAGATAGACTTAGCTCAAGGTATGGAGTTTTATTTTTAAAAAAATGATGTTACAATGACGATAACGATGAATGAAGGGAAGATGGGTGGCTAATGAATAACTAATCTTAATTTTTGTATAGGAAATTTTATATTTCACGAACAACAAAAATAGGATTAGTCTGCCCATTTTTCATAATAATTGCTTTATATTCGCAAACCACTGCCGATATTTAGCTACTCCAAAGCTTGTTTTCACAATAATTTTGGAGCTTATTTGTGTATGATATTGTAGCGACTAATCCTTCCAAATGAATTGGAGGGATTTTTTTGTCCCTCCAACTGGAGAGGATGGATAGTATGAAGGAACTTTTAAAATTACAGGATGTACGTTATGAAATAAAGGATATGTTGTTATTTGAGCATGTGACAGGCACAGTAAAAAAAGGCGAAGTCATCGGCATTATAGGGAGGAATGGTGCTGGGAAATCGACATTATTACAATTGATTCAAGGTACATTATCACCAACTATGGGAGTAATTCAGGGAGCACAGGCTTTAAAAATTACATTTGTTGAACAGGAGCTAGCTCATTTTGACAAACTAGAAGTATCCGCAAGAGAAGCTGATCTGCTGGCTAAGTGGCAGGTACCTAATGTGTCATTTGCAGCGTTAAGTGGGGGTGAAAAGCTGAAAATGCGTCTTGCAGAAGGTTTTTCCCAGAATGCTCAAATTTTATTACTTGATGAACCAACGAATCATTTAGATGAACGAAGTACCGCATTCCTCATCAGACAAGTACAAAACTATAAGGGGACAATCATCGTGGTATCACATGATCGCTATTTTTTAGATAAGGTTGCCACAAAAATCTGGTCTATTGAGGAAAAAAGCCTGATTGAACATGATGGCAATTATACAAGCTACATGGCTGATAGGGAACACCGACGATTAACACAGCAACGTGCCTACGAGAAGCAGCAAAAAAACATTGAACGAATTGAGGCTCAAATGTCGGAACTGACGTCTTGGTCACAAAAGGGCCACGCCCAGTCAACAAAACTGGAAGGTTTTAAGGAGTACCATCGTGTGAAAGCAAAGCGTTTAGATTCTCAGGTGAAATCTAAGAAAAAGCGATTAGAGGCTGAACTTGCGAAGACAAGAGTGGAAGCAGTGGAGCCAGAAGCAGAGATTCGTTTTTCTTTAGGCACGAATCAACGAGTTGGCAAGCGCTTACTGGAAATCAAGCATTTATCTTTAAAATTTGGTGAACGCATACTATTTAACGATGTGAATATTACGGCTCAATTTGGAGATAAGATAGCTATAACAGGAAAGAATGGAAGTGGGAAAACAAGCTTTTTAAAAGTTCTTTTAGGCAAGCTAGAAGCTGAGGGTGAAGTATGGGTATCACCAGCTGCAAACATTGGTTATCTGACACAGGAAGTATTTGATTTACCACTTGATCAGACACCAGAGCAATATTTTTATCAAGAGACATTTGAAGAGCGTGCTAAAGTGCGCAACTTGATGAAGAATTTAGGGTTTACACTGACACATTGGACATCTCCCATAGGCAAAATGAGTATGGGAGAACGCGTAAAGTGTAAGCTGATGGCTTATATTTTAGAGGATAAAAATGTTCTTATTTTAGATGAGCCGACAAACCATCTTGATCTACCTTCTCGTGAGCAGTTAGAGCATACTCTTACTCAATATAATGGAACATTGCTTGTCGTTTCACATGATCGATACTTTCTAGAAAAAGTCACGAACAGTGTTTGGGAGCTTCACGGTCAGCACATCAAGAAAAAGTGGACAGAAGTCACACCGAATAAAGTGGATGATACAGCGGCTCTCCGTTTAAAGCTTGAAACGGAAAGACAAGAGATTTTAGGCAAACTGAGCTTTCTAACAGTAAAAGATAAGGACTACACCATGCTTGATCAGAAGTTTAATGAGCTGACGAAGCGCATCAATGAACTTCGATAGCTGAAGCGTTTAAGTTAACCTTTTTCAGGGGAAAATATGGAGAGAAGGCATTTCTTAAATGGGGGTTAACATGTTGAAAAAGGTAGTATTTCTCTTTTTATTGTTAAGCATTTGTAGCTTAAGTGCTTGTGCTGAACGAAATAAGAATGCACAAGAACATGAGATTGAAACAAGTACATCTGTAGCACTGTCTAATAATGATCAAATTGATACGGTTCAAGCAACTGAAGCTCTTCAACAAATAAAGGAGCAGATACATTTCAATGTTCCAATAAAAATGCCAACAACGTTACCTATTGCAGAGGGTACATTTTTATCAGCTACAGCAAGAACACAGGGCGACCAGGTTGAAGTTATTTTTTATGAGAGCAAAGAGAATATGCCAATTAACGATATTCGATTAAAGAAATCAGCGACTGTTATTGGAAGATTGCTGGTCAAGAAATATAAAAGTGTGGAAGGTGCAAGCACACAGATAGCATTTGATAATTTTAATCAAAATGGCGGGCAAGAGGTTGATCTTGGTTACAATATAAAAGGTTATCAAGATGCAGGCGCTGGTTCATTATGGACTGGTTGGAACGAAGGGCGATGGGCAATTGCCACTCATACACGAACTGATAATCCTGATGCAGGTGTCAAACTTGCTAAGCAGGCAGTAGCGTATTTAGAAAACCACATGCTGCCTATTCCAAGGCAATATGGCATGGCTCAGCTAGATGTCTATCAATCAGGTAATTTAATTGTGTGGCAGGATGAAAAGCTTGTTTACACACTGGATTCAATCAAAGATCCTTTAAAAGCACTAGCAATTGCTACAGCCTTTTATCAATAATAGAAATCCTAGAGTAATGCTGCTCTAGGATTTTTTGTATTATTTTACTTTATACTATTCAGCATTTTTTGGTATTCGCTGAATCTTTGCTGCCATTCATCCATTGGGAAATATTGATGGTCAACGCCATTTAGTAGATCTTTTAACATATCAAGACAAATATGCCATCCTGCTAAATCCTTCGGTGTATGCTCTGTCAGATTTTGAAGTGTCTCCACTAATACCAATAAAGAACCCTTTTCAGTAGAAAATAATTCAAATCTCACCGTATCTGTTCCCCAACCAAATCCTAATACTTCTTTCTCAACATAATCTGTGATGGTTATTTCCTCAAAATTACCTGTTCCATCATTCATATTAAAATGTATTTTCCCGTTCTTACGTAGCTCAATGATTTCTAAATTACTCATCCATTTTTGTAGGTTTTCATTGTTAGTCATAGCGGCCCAAACGGCATCTATTGAATATAGTAATGGCCGTTTGAATGTAGCAATATGGTAATTTGATTGTTTTTCAATAGTAGCTAGCACAGACATCCTCCTAATGATAAATTGCTTGAAAAAGTCTAGTGATGCCTAGTTCAATTTCATGCTTTTGTAAATGACCATAGCCAATAATCAATCTGTTATTATATTTTCCCTTTTTAATTGTATGATCCTCTACTGGGTAAACCTTTACACCAAATTGTTCTATTTTCACTAATAAGTTTCGGGTAAAATCAATCTTCTCAAATTCTGCAACTAAGTGCATACCTGTAGAATAGCCAAATATTTTTATGTTATGTGAAAAAGTGGATTGTAAACATTGAATCAGAAAATCACGTTGGCTTTTATAGAACTTCTTCATTTTTGTGATATGTCTTTCCATATAGCCCTCCTGTATAAAGCGAGAAAGGATAAGCTGGTCTAAGGAAGGTGTATGTAAGTCCGTAAACCATTTTAATTGACGGCATTTTTCAGTAAGCTGTGTTGGAAGGATAATGTATCCTATTCTTAATGCGGGAGAGAGAATTTTACTAAAAGAACCGATGTAGAGAACTAGCTCTGGATCTAGGCCCTGTAAAGAGCTAACAGGTGGCCCTTCGTAGCGAAACTCACTATCATAATCATCTTCTATTAAAAAGCAATGATTCTTTCTAGCATACTCAATTAATTGAATTCTACGCTGAATAGGTAAGGTACTTCCTAAAGGAAATTGATGAGAGGGAGTTAGAAAGACAAGTTTAGGATCTATATTATCTGGTAATAGGCTTGTTTTCATCCCGAAATCATCTACTGGTACCGGATAAATGGTAGCACCAGAAGCTTTAAAGATAGTTTGAATATCATTCGTTATAGGATCTTCCATAATAGCAATATCATTAGATGACAGCAATAATCTCGACACAAGCATCATTGCCTGTGTCGCACCAGATGTAATAATAATTTGCTCTGGATGACATTCAACGCCCCTTGTCCTTAATAAGTAGTGGGCAAGAGTACGCCTTAATTCTATGCGCCCCTCTGGAACCCCGTATCCTAATATGGAGGACTCACTATCGTGCCATAGCTGGTTACTTATCCTCGCCCAAGTTTTACGAGGAAACAAGTCGAGTGCTGGAATACCCGAGCGTAAGTTTACAACCTCTTTCCCTACTATTGGATCTCCTGCTTTATTTGTAATAAGAGGTTTGGTCTGTTGTGGTAACAATGTGCCTTCTGCAACAAATGTACCAGCTCCTCTTCGTGCAATTAAAAATCCTTCGGCAAGTAACTGATCATAAGCTTCTAATATGACATTTCTTGATACTTTTAATTCTACTGAAAGCTCTCGTGTTGATACTAATTTTTCTCCTGCCTGAAGTTGTCCACTTAAAATTTTTTCCCGTATTTGCTGATAGATTTGACGATTTAAAGGAATATCTAATGCTCGATCTATAGGTATCCATAACATTTTACATACCTCCGATTTGAAAGTGGTACCTTTAAAATCACTTTAAAGTGGTTCTACAGTTACCAATTTTATCATGATAAAGTACTTACCAATACCGAAGAGGGGGAATAAATATGAAGAAAACAGAAGAATTAGTGATTCAGGCCTTAAAAGCCGCGGCACGAGACGAGCGCTTGAAATATGCGGTGCAGCAATCAACAGAGCTCTACCCATTATTATGGAAAGCAGCAAAAAGGTATGTAACAGGAGAAAAAAGAGAGGATGCCATCGCTGCTGCACGTAATTATCTTAATGACAATTATAATATCTCCATTGAATATATTGGGGAAAATACAACCAATTTAAGGGATTGTCAAAGAGCAAAGGATGAGCTTTTACAAGTAATTGAGGAAATGGGGATTTTATCTTTGAAGCAAACAGTATCTTTCGATTTATCTCATATAGGTCTTTCTATTAATGCTGAGATAGCTTATAAGCATCTTGAAGAGCTTACACAAAAAGCTCAGCAGTATGGAATAACTTTGATGATAAGTATGGAAGAATCCTCTAAGACTAATGATATTATCACTCTTTACAAAAAAATAGCAACGGAGTATACAAATGTTGGAATTACATTGCAAGTGCATCTTTATCGTACAAAGTTAGATTTACAAGAACTTATGCAATATCCAGGGAAAATAAGACTTGTTAAAGGGGCTTTTCAAGAGTCTGTCGATATAGCCATGATCAGATCAGAAGAACTGAACAAGCATTATCTTGATTATGTTGATCAGTTAGTAAATGCGAATCATCTGTTATCAATCGCTACACATGATGAAATGCTTATTCAAGAGATAGAGCGACGTCAATATCTTGATAACTCAAATGTTGAAGTTGAGATGCTTTATGGTGTACGCCCTACATTACTCAATGAATTAAGAAGGAAAGATTATCGTTGTAGAGTATATTTAACGTATGGAAATGAGTGGTACTTATATCTTTGCCACCGAATTGCTGAAAACCCTGAAAACCTATATTTAGCAGTAACCGATATTATTAATGAATCCATGGAACGAGTAGTATAGAAAAATGAATAGGTGGATCTGGAGTAGTGGGAAAGTTATTGTGGCGATGAGTATCGTTGGTAGTTCAGTTGTTGCGGGCAAATTGGTTGTTCAAAGTTTTCCAATTTTCTTAGCTAATGAACTAAGATTTCTTGTGGCTGCAATTATTTTGATTCCTTTGTGGATAAAGATAGAGGGATTTTCAACATTAAACAGAAAAGAGTTAGTAGCGATTTTTTTACAAGCGTTATTAGGAGTGTTTTTATTTAATCTATTAATGCTCCATGGTCTTTCAAAAACGACTGCTATGGAAGCTGGTATTATTACTGGTACTCTGCCAGTCTGCACGGCATTCCTATCCTATTTTATTTTGAAGGAGAAATTAACGAGGAATATGGGTATTAGCATACTTCTTGCCGTAGTGGGAGCTATCCTTATGAACATTGCTAACCATTCTACTACTAACCATTATTCAACTTCATTATTAGGCAATCTATTCATTTTAGGTGCAGTATTCTGTGAATCTTTATTTATCATCATTGGTAAGTTAATTTCTTATCGTATGAGTGCTCTTACAGTCTCAACTATGGTTAGCTTATTTGGCGTCATATTATTTTTCCCATTTGCTGTAGCTGAAAGCAGATATTTTGAATTTAAAGAAATATCAGCTGCAGAGTGGGGATTAGTATTGTATTTCGGCATTGTTGTAACCGTCATAGCGTTTCTTTTGATGCAACAGGGTCTTGCAGTAATTTCAGCATCTTGGGCAGGTGTACTTACTAGCTTATTGCCAATTAGTAGTATGATTTTATCTTCTATTCTATTGGATGAAAAAATAACTAATCTTCAGGTCTGTGGTTTTTTCTTAATTATAGCTGCCATCTATTTACTGTCAAAGCAGAAAAGGATAGAGAACTAGTGATTTATAAAAAGTTAATTATCGGATAATATTGTGAAAAAAGGAGGGGTGAAGATGACACATCAACAAGCATTGGAACATTATATCCAAGCAACAAATACCCATGATTTTAATCAAGTAAAGGCTATTTTGCATCCACAAGCAATTTATTGGTTCTCTGATAAAACATGCACAACAACAGAGGAGATTGAGGCTTATTTCAAGCATGCATGGAATGTCATTAAAGAAGAGGTTTATTCAGCTACTGATGTAAAATGGTTAACCGTTGATGAAACGACGGCTACCTGTCTTTATACATATCACTATGAAGGCTATCATAACGAAAAATTTGTATCAGGTAGCGGTAGAGCAACTAATATTTTTACATTAGTTAACGATCAATGGAAGGTAATTCATGAGCATTTGAGTAGTGGTCATTAAATTATTTTCAATGTAACTTGAACAAGCAACAATATAATAATCAATGTTAGTAGTGTTTTGGCTATTTTTAATGGAATGTATGGGAGCACTATAAGACCTAATTGGGAGCCTATAATGGAGCCAACTGCCATAGCAATTGCATAGTGCCATTGAATAAAGCCAGTGTGATAAAACACAATAAATGCTCCTGTACAGCTCCCGAAGAGGAGTACTCGAGTGAGCTGTATAGCCTTTATGTAAGTATGATGAGTACGTAGATAGTGTAAGATGCTAAATGTCGAAGAGCCAGGGCCGAAACCACCATCATACATAGCGATGAAAAATGGTTGCCAAAAATGAGGTGCTTGATGTTCTAGCGAATCAGGAACTTCCGTCCATGCCTTATTTTTTAAAGTTACGACTAAAGCCAAAAGAAGTAGTACACAGGCCATATAGTTCATAGTTTGCTCAGACAGCGAAACCGCTAAAAGTGAGCCGCAAATCCCCCCAACAATAGCAAGAGCTATATATTTGATGATAGATGTGAGATGTAGCTCCTTCTGATAGAGTAGATAAAAAATACTGGATAAAGACGAAATGCCTGTCGAAAATTTGTTTGTGGCAATACTTGTTTGAATAGGGATACCGACAAGCATCATGGCAGGAAGTGTAATTAGTCCACCACCTCCCGCAAGTGTACCAATAAAAGCAGCTACCATTCCGATACATATGAGTGTTAAAGAAATGTTTGTATAGAAAAGTCCAACTAAGCTAAGTAGTACAAATAATAACAGCATGATCATTTTATTCATAAGCTTCTCCCTTTCTTTTATTAGCTTTAGGGTAAATGGTGTTAATGTATAAATCTAATATATAATTTTTAGTGATTTATAAATTTAATTTATATTAATGGAGGCTGACAGAATGAGGTTGCTTCAATCGGAGGAAGAGCTGAAGAACTTAATTGCATCTGATGACTGGGTGATGAGCATTTTATCCACAGTAGAAAACTTGCAACTACCAGATTGGTGGATATGCGCAGGAATTATTCGCTCAAAGGTATGGGATTACCTTCATAATAAAAAAGAAAGAACACCAATTGCTGATATTGATGTGATATATTTTGATAAAGAAAATTTAGCAGAAGAAGTAGAGAAGCAGTATGAGCGAGAACTGAGAAAGTTATCTCCAAACGAGCCTTGGTCCGTGAAAAATCAAGCACGAATGCATGTCCTAAATGGTAGTAAACCATATCAGTCTGCTGTTGATGGAATCTCTCATTTCCCAGAAATCCCAACGGCAATTGGAGTAAAATTATCAGATGGGGTACTAGAGATTGCAGCACCGTACGGTATTCATCTTTTAGGAGCAGGCATAGTAGAGCCAACATCGTTTTACCTAGAAAATAAGTATGCCTATGCGATTTATCGTCAAAGAATTCAGCAAAAACAATGGCATTTATGTTGGCCAGAATTGAAAATTCATCTTCAATAAAAAAAGAAAGAGGGGGAACAATTGCAACAAGATAAAACCTATGTCATTAAACACTATATAAAATCTTTAGATTGGATAGATAATTTACGAGGGTTATCTGAGGCACAATGGCGTATGCCCATTGAACCTGGGAAATGGTCGGTTGCAGAGGTAATTGGGCATCTTCCTCCATGGGACAAGTTTGTGCAAAATTACCGAATTCCTTTTCTCTTTACAGATGAGCGTCTGCCGAAAGGGCCAGATGTAGCACATTTGAATACTATGGCAGCTAAGAAAAGCCGTGAACAAACAATGGAGGAAACATTGAATGATTTTATTTCCACAAGGCGTCAATTATTGCAGGACATTCAGCAATGGACAGATGAGCAATGGCAACAGTCATTTAAAATTGGGCAGTCAGAAATGACTATAATCGACTATTTTGTAGGATTAATCAATCATGATTTACATCATTTTTCACAGATTCAGAATGTTATACATGTATAGGAGTTAGCATATGGATATCAAGTATTTAATTGATTACTTTGCACATGCTTCTGTAAAATTTACAGATGTTTTTACTAAAAAAATGGAGCCAGGTGAAGTAGATGCTGGTAGAACAACAGCTCCAGAAAAGTGTGGTTTAGTAGTGCCACTTGCAGGGAGTGCGATCTTTAGCTTTAATGGAACCCCCTATATGATGGAGCCAGGAATGATTGCCCATGCTGGCCCCCAGATGCCGATAGAAGTGAGAGCGACTGGCCATAAAGGTTGGGAGTATGCAGTTGTTCATTACAGCCTACCTACAGAAGAAATAAATCTATATCCACTAGCCGAGCAACATTTTCTAATCAATACAGGCTTTAACACACAAATTATTAGCCATGTTCAGCAATTAGTAGAAAGCTATTCCTTTCCTGGTAATATGGCTGTATTCAAGTCTAAGACATTATTTATGAATTTGTTGGAAGATATCCTTGTAGCGGCAAAAATGCAGGTTTTAGATAGTGCCAGCGAATTAATGGAACAGGCATTACAGTATATACATGAAAATTATGCACAGCAAATCTCAGTATCAAATATCTCGATGGAATTGGGCATTGAGCGTCGTCGTTTTGCTTATTTATTTGAGCAGCATACAGGTATGAATCCAAGTACATATATAACAGAATACCGTATACGACGTGCGAAAGACTTACTAGAATATGGTGGAATACCTGTAGCTGAAATTGCGGAATGTGTTGGATATGTAGATTGTTATTATTTTAGCAGAGTATTTAAAAAGTGTACGGGTTTATCTCCCTCAGCCTATCGCAAGTTAAAAATAGAGGAAGCCAGATATGTATAATTGACTGTTTCTTATAAAAAAGAAGCAGTTTTTTTATTGCTTAAATCGGCAAAAATCCATGTCATTTTCGAAATCGTCCATTCACAATCTTTTTTCACTTTGTTAGGATAGTATCCGTAAATGATAATGAGTATCAATTATATATTGACTTATATATGAAAACGATTATCATTATCAATATGAGCTCGTTAGGGGAGAATATCTATGAATAAATATTTTAAAATGTGTGCACCAGCACTATTAGCATTATCACTGGCTGCATGTGGAACAGACAAAGCAGAGGAATCAACATCAACAGCTAATACAGCAGAGACAAGTGCAACAGAATCACAGACAGAGCAAGCTAAATCAACGCAGACCATCACGTACTTAGGCGAGCAATATGAGCTACCAGCCGAAGTAAAGAACATTGTCGCTGCCAGTCTTGAATCAATGGAAGATGCGGCAATGCTTGGTATTAAGCCAGTAGGTGTTCTAGAAGTAGGTGGAAAAGTTCCTGCCTATCTAGCAACAGATTTTGAAGGAGCTACACTTGTAGGAAATAAAATGGAGCCAAATGCAGAAGCCATTCTTAATCTGGATCCTGATGTAATTGTGGGTACTTCGAAATTCCCTGAAGAAACGGCTGAAAAGCTCAACAAAATTCAAACAATGATTCCATACTCACATATTTCAACAAATTGGAAAGAAAATTTAACATTGCTTGCACAATTAGCTGGGAAGGAAGAGGATGCAAAGAAAATCATCTCTGACTATGAAGCCAAAGTTGCTGATGCCCAAGTAAAATCCAAGGAGCAATTAGCAGATAAGCAAGTATTAATCATCCGTGTTCGTGGTGGAGTGATGTACATCTATCCAGCAGGCGTTTATTTAAACCCTGTTCTATATGAAGATTTAGGAGCACCTGTACCAGAAGTTGTTACAACAGCTAAGGCGCAAGCGGAACTATCACTTGAAACATTAGCACAAGTAAATCCAGATGTGATTTTCCTGCAATTCGAGGATTCCGAGAATAAGGATACGCCAAAAGCTTTAGAGGAGCTACAAAAGAATCCAATTTTCACTAGCTTAAAGGCAACACAAAATAATCAAGTTTTCGTCAACACAATTGAGCCATTAGCACAAGGTGGTACTGCTTGGTCTAAGGTGAAATTCTTAGATGCTGCGGCTGAAAAATTATTTAAATAGTATAAACAGGCTGGTAGTAGATTTGGTGATATCACCGGGCTATTACCAGCCTTTTGTAAGATGTGGCATTTTTCATTGCAGGCGTTGTTAAGGGTATACACTTAAGTGATTGATATTGTGTACCGCAAAATGGATAAAGAAAAAGGTGTGAAAGTTGAAAAAAACAAACATAGTGTCGTTTTCAATATTAGCGATATCTCCTTTCCTTATTGCCCTTGTGGCACTTATTTCTGTTATGTATGGGACAAAAGATATTAGTGCCATTACAGTATGGCAGTCGATGACAGCATTTGATCCATCGGATGTCGATCATCAAATTATAAGAACAGGCCGTATTCCAAGAGTTGCCGCGGTATTACTAGTTGGAGCATTTTTAGCAGTTGCCGGTGCAGTCATGCAGGGGATTACACGAAACTATTTAGCCTCGCCTTCATTAATGGGTGTCAATGATGGCTCTGCATTTGTCATTACATTAGCCATTGTTTTTTTTCCAGGGCTACCAAACTATCAAATGATTTTATTATCGATGCTTGGTTCTGCATTGGGAGCTGGTATTGTCTTTGGTTTTGGCTCGTTAATCCGCAATGGCTTATCTCCAGTAAGGCTAGCCATAATTGGAACGGTCATTGGCACATTTTTAAGTAGTATTGCTACTGCCATTGCGATGTATTTCCAAGTATCACAAACAGTAAGTGCTTGGTATAACACAAAGGTACATATGGTAAATATGGATATGCTGATTCTTTCTATTCCATTTGGTTTAACGGGGTTGATCTTGGCTTTATTATCGGCAAAAGCGATTACCATTACTTCATTAGGTGAAGATATTGCCATGGGGCTAGGACAGAAAACAAAAGCAGTACGTATTATTAGCATGCTAGCTGTCGTATGTTTGACAGGGACAGCGGTTGCACTTGTAGGGAAAATCGCCTTTGTAGGGCTAGTCATACCACATATTACACGCTTCCTTGTTGGTGTTGATTATCGCTATATTATTCCTTGTGCAGCTGTCATTGGAGCCTTTTTCTTAGCGCTTTGTGATGTCCTGAGCCGCGTTGTCAATTATCCATTTGAAACGCCAATTGGTGTCTTAACCGCATTGGTCGGTGTACCATTCTTCTTATATTTAGTTCGTAAGCACGGAGGTGAAAAACGTGCATAAAAAAACCTCAAGTGTATTCTTTTTAACCATGCTGATGCTTGTTTTAATGATTTTAGTTGCGAGCTATTTACATATTACAAATGGTGTTTTTGATATGTCTGTAATGGATGTCATCAAAACATTGCTACGGATCGAGTCAAATTCAAAGTTTGATCTTGTTATATTTGAGTTCCGTTTACCTCGGATTGTCATTGCTGGACTTGTCGGTATTGGCTTAGGTATGGCAGGTGTTGTATTACAGGGGATTACACGCAATGGACTAGCAGATCCAGGAATATTAGGGATTAATGCTGGAGCTGGTGCAGCAGTCGTACTATTCATGTACTTCTTTCAAGTAAAGCTAGTGAGTGCAGATATGAACAGCTGGATGTCAATTTTAATGATGCCACTATTCGGTTTTATCGGTGGAACAATTGCAGCTATCCTGATTTTTTCATTTGCTTTAAAAAATGGTCATCTGGATATGCAGCGATTAATCTTAACTGGAATAGCTATCAATAGTGGATTTGGAGCTTTGTCCTTGTTCCTATCCTTAAAAATGAGTGCACAAGATTTTGAATCAGCGGCTCTTTGGATGGCAGGTTCAATTTATAATGCGAATTGGATCTTTGCGCTTACGATGCTACCTTGGCTTTTGATTTTAGGAATATATGTGCATAGAAAATCATATTTACTCGATTATTTTCAGCTTGAAGAGGATAGCATCACAAGTTTAGGAATAGCTGTTGAAAAGGAGAAAATGAAGCTGTTACTAGCCAGTGTAGGTCTTGTCAGTGCTTGTGTGTCTGTATCAGGGAGTATTGGCTTCATAGGTTTAATGGCCCCACACATTGCCAAGCAGCTTGTTGGTATTCAGCACCGTTATGTTATGCCAGTGAGTGCTTTAATTGGTGCAGGTCTGTTAATCCTCGCTGATTTTATTGGTAAAACCGTTTTTGCACCATCGGAACTGGCTGTAGGTATTGTCGTTTCAATTATTGGGATTCCGTATTTCTTGTATTTACTGGTGAAATCTAAGGCATAGGAGGAAATGGCGTGCAAACTGCATTTAGAATGGAAAACCTGGCCTCTGGTTATGAGCAGGTACGTGTCTTTGAAGGGTTAAATTTAACGATAGAAGAGGGCAAAGTGACTACAATCATCGGTCCAAATGGTTGTGGTAAATCTACACTCCTTAAAACGATAGGACGTATTTTAAAAAAACAACAAGGTACGGTATATTTGCAGGAGCAAAATATGCAAAATTTATCGACCAAAGATATTGCCAAGAAACTAGCAATATTATCTCAAACACCTATAGCTCCTGGTCAATTGAAAGTGGAGGAGTTAATTGCGTATGGTCGCTATCCACATCGCAACAATGTCAATCGTTTAACGAATAAGGATGAGGAAATGATTGAATGGGCTTTAACGGTTACTAATACGATGGAATATCGAAATAGGGAGCTTGCCCAGCTTTCAGGAGGTCAGCGTCAGCGTGTTTGGCTAGCTATGGCCTTAGCACAAGAAACAAATATCTTGCTATTGGATGAACCTACTACTTATTTAGATATGGCGCATCAGCTAGAGGTATTGGACATTGTTAAAAGTTTAAATGAGCACCACAGCTGTACAGTAGTGATGGTTCTACATGATATTAACCACGCGGCCAGATATTCAGATCATCTTATTGCAATGCGTAAGGGTACTATTATGCAAACTGGCACGCCACAGGAAATTTTAAGTGCTGAGGTAATGCGTAAAGTATTTAATATTGATGCACGCATTATGGAAGATCCTGTAACCAATACACCTGTATGTTATGGCTATGAAATTTTGAAGGAGGATATCTAATGAATACAACTAAAGTAGACTACATTACACAACATATGACTTCAAAATTGACAAATTATTTGTACACGATTAATATCTATGTGCCAGAGGAGGAAGCGCCACAAGATGGCTTTCCAGTTTTGTATGTACTTGATGGCTCATCCTATTTTAACCTTGTAAAGGAAGCGGTGCGTCTACAAAGTCGTAATGCACCAAAAACAGGTATCCTTCCAGCTATTGTTATTGGAATTGGTCATGGCGACGATATGCGTGAAAGAAGATTTTATGATTTTACAGCACCTGCGGAGTCTTATATTTATCCAGCAAGATTTAAAGGAAAAGGTCATGAGAAGCTTGGAGGAGCAGTGGATTTTAGTCGCTTTATAGAAGAAGAGCTAAAGCCGACGATTGAGGCACAATATCCAGTAAATCAAGCACAGCAAGCTTTATTTGGTCATTCCCTAGGAGGTTACTTTGCACTGTGGCAACTATTTCACCACCAATCCAGCTTCCAGCGCTATCTAGCTATTAGCCCATCCATTTGGTGGAATGAGCATGAATTAGTGCAGTGTGCTTCAGTATTTCTGAACGAGCATCAAGACATGAACGAAACTTTGTTTTTGAGCGCTGGTGAACTTGAAACCTTTATGGTGGATGATGCGCGCCAAATGGCGACAGTATTAGAAAAAATAATGAATGTTGAATTTTATGAGGCTTTAAACGAAAATCATGCTTCGATCGTACCAACTGTTATGAGTAGAGCCATACGTTTTATGCATAAATCACATTAATAGTAGACCGCATTGTCTTTTGATAATGCGGTTTCTTTTTTATTTATTAATAAAATTAACGAATGATACGCATAATAAAGGAAATTTGGTCATCTGTCTGGGATAAATGGAGGCGCTGTATGCAAAATAAAATTTTAAGAAACCCAGTATTTCTTATTTCAAGTGGAGCAATTTTTCTTTTGGTCATTATCGGAGCAACGATACCAGAAAAATTTAAGAACGTAGCAAACAGCGTATTTCATATGACAACGGATTATTTTGGCTGGTTTTATTTAATGTCAGTCTTTATTATCGTTATTTTTTTATTTGGCTTGGCAATTAGCAAATATGGTACCATTCGCTTAGGGACAGAAGATAGTCGACCTGAATTTAGCTTTCTAACATGGATTTCCATGCTTTTTTCCGCAGGACTTGGCGTAGGCTTGGTCTTTTGGGGAGTAGCTGAGCCAATGAGTCATTACTTTTCACCACCTTTTAGCTCTACGGAACCTTTAACAACAGATGCTGCAAGACTTGCCATGGGATATTCATTCTTTCATTGGGGTATAAGCCAATGGTCAGTATATGCTATTATGGGACTGGTCATGGCCTATGTACAATTTAATAAAAAACGAAATTTATTAATCTCTACAGCTTTAGAGCCAGTCACTGGTTCAAATCGTATAGTCAAAAGTACGATTGATATTCTGGCAGTTATTGCTACAGTTATGGGTGTAGCCACGTCTATTGGCCTCGGAGTTCTACAAACAAATGGGGGATTGAAGTTTGTCTTTGGCTTGCCAAATACATTTTTTATACAAATATCTATTATTGCCATTATGTTTGTAGGCTATATGTTTTCTTCTACGACAGGTCTTCAAAAAGGGATTCGTATTTTAAGTAATGTTAATATGGGCCTTGCTATTATTCTGTTGCTTTTTGTATTTATAACAGGCCCTACAGTTTTCATTCTAGAAACTTTTACATTAGCGATAGGGGATTATATTTCAAATTTTATTCAGTATAGCCTTCGAATGCAGCCATATGTGGGGGGAACTTGGGTAAAAGATTGGACTATTTTTTATTGGGCTTGGGCTATTGCTTGGTCTCCGTTTGTAGGATCATTTATAGCTCGTGTATCTAGAGGTAGAACGATTCGAGAATTTATTATAGGTGTTTTAATTATCCCGCCCCTTATTGCCTGTTTTTGGATTGCGGTCTTTGGTGGTACTGCCATGTGGTTTGATTTACATGAAAATGCACATATAGCTGAAGCAGTTAGTAATGATGTTACAATTGCACTTTTTCAAATGCTTGAGCATTTGCCATTATCACTGTTAGCACCAGTTATAGGCATAATGTTAATTTTTACTTTCTTAATCACTTCTGCTGATTCAGCTACATTTATTATGGCGAGCATGACGTCCAGAGGTTCTTTAAATCCCACAATTTTATCAAAGCTAGTATGGGGTGTTTTAATGGCAGCTATTTCAGGCGTTTTATTGTATACAGGAGGTCTTGAAGCATTACAAACGGCCTCGTTAATCGCTGCATTACCTTTTACAGTGGTGTTACTTTTATTAATGATTTCTTATATTAAGATGATGAAGGAAGAGATTATTCCTCTTAAGAAAAAGGATATCCAACGTTTGAAAATAGCGAGAAAGCATATTGAAAAGGAAGCAAAAGTGAAAGACAAACATACTAAGTAGTAGGCCGTATTCGAAATAATACGGTTTCTTTTTGTTTTAATATGCACTATTATGAATAAAAAACGATAAGAGGTGGTTTAGGATGGAAATTGTTTTAGCACAGAGCAAGGATGCCCCAGTTATACATCAGGTGATGCTACAGGCGTTTCAAGAATATGAAAAAGCCACTCCACCATCCAGTGCACTAAGTGAAACGGTGGATTTTATTGAGCAGGCAATGCAGCAAAGTGAACAAGCGTTTATTGGCTATATCGAAAAACAGCCAGTTGCCATGGTAAGGTTTACCCTCAGTACAAAGGGAATTTATTTTTTTAGACTTTCAGTTATCCCAGAAAGACAGGGACAAGGTTTAGCTAAAACACTAATTTCTTGGCTTGAACAATATACACTATCGAAGGGGATTACAATTAGTCAGTGCAAAGTACGTATGAGTGTTCCACGTAATATTGAGTTATATCGTTCTTTAGGTTATGTTGTAACGAAAGAGGAAATGGTGAAGAATCGTAATGGTAACTCTCTAGTAATAGCAACAATGGAAAAGAGACTTTCCAATGAGGAGGAGTTTAATTGAGAAAAAAGGTCGCCTGCTTGCATGCTCATTATTCCAATATACAATACATTGAGCAGGCTTTTCAAAGCGCTGAAGACATAGAGATACTCCATTTTGTAGACCCTGGCGTGATACAGCACGTGTCTAAAGGTAGTGATGGTTTAGCACGTAAAGTTAAGGAGCAAATTGAATGGATGATTAGCTGTGATGTGGATGCCATTTTAATAACGTGTACAAATTATATTGCTTTATTAGAGGATGAAACTTTGTTCGATCCCTCGATCCCTATCATAAAGATAGATGAGCCCTATTTTGAAAGTATATGTAAGCAACAGCCTCAATTTATTCTTTTTACAAATCCTGCAACTGTCGAAGGAACGATGGCAAGACTTCACCAATATGCTAAGCATCAAGGAGTATCAGTAGATGTAGAGGGAAAAATTATTGAGCATACATTTAATCTCATTATGCAGGGGAAAAAGAAAGCCTATGATGATGCTATTTTAAGAGCTTTACATAATTTGTCAGCTGAAGAAAAATCCATATCAGTTGCCCAGCTATCGATGGTGGATGCAGCACAACGATTTGAAGATCACACGGCGATTACAATTCTCCATCCATTAAAGTCATTAGTTGATATTGTAAAGAGTACGATAAAATGATAGTTTCATAATTTACAGAATTATCTGTAACAATCTGGTTAAAACAAACGTTTCATAAGAAAGGGGGATGTTATGAAACGAGTTGTATTTGGATGTATATTGCTATTATTTTTAGTGGGTTGTACAGACAAAGTAAATGTTACAATGCAAGAGGATCTACCTGATTTTGTGAAAGAAAGTGATATTGAATCAGTTGATTGGAATCAAAAGGCAGTGGAATTTGGTGATAGAGGCATTATTGGTAATGCTGATAAGTCGGGTGTCATTGGTGCGAATATGCCTAGTCTAAGCACACAAAAATGGATGTGGCATCTATGGGGAATAGATGAAGTACGAGATACAGAATTAACAGTTATTGGATACCATAGAGACTCTAAAGTCATACAACCGATTTTAGCGAATGGTTGGAGCATAGGACTCGGAGGACCTGTTAATGGAGCAGATGCTCATACACCTTCTCATGTGAAAGTTCCTAAGCCTGGTGAATGGGCTATTCTACTGTATACAAATGAAAAATACTTTGATACGTTGATATACGATATCCAGGAATAATAGTAAACCCTTATTTTGTAAGTATTTATACTTATAAAATAAGGGTTTTTGATGTTTGTATATGTATTGGGAAAGGAGGTGTATGGTGTGCGCATGTAAGCTTGCATTGTGTATTGCTTTCATATTTCTGAAATGCACAAGATGCTGAAGACGCCATTCAGAAATTTAAATGCGAAAAGCTATTGAACATAGATAATTACAGTGCATGGTTGTAGCAAGAAAAATATTAAATTGGTAATATAAAAAATAAAACGGAGGAGAGTAATATGACAGATTTACGATATCCCATTGGACATTTTCAATTCCCAAAAGAAGTGAATTCACAGCAAGTACTAGAGTGGATTGATGAAATCCGTTTATTACCAAAACAACTTGCAGAGGCATTAAGTGGTGCAAGCGAGCAAGACTTAGTAAAATCTTATCGTGAAAATGGCTGGACAGTGACACAGCTAGTCCATCATATTGCTGATAGTCATATGAATAGCTATATTCGTTTTAAGCTAGCGTTAACAGAGGATGTACCAACCATTAAGCCATACAATGAGGCAGAATGGGCACAGCTACCAGATTCTGAAATGCCAGTAGCAATTTCTTTTAAATTAATTGAAAGCTTACATGAACGTTGGGTTTATTTACTGTCAAGCTTATCGGATGAACAATTACAAAGAGCCTTTAATCATCCTGATTCAGGCCTGACGACTCTTGAGCATGCAATTGGCCTTTATGCATGGCATGGTAAGCATCATTTGGCACATATTCAGAATGCTTTGGTTAAATAAATATGGATGTTTTATGAAAAAACAAGTGATTTCTGCTAATAAGGAAATCACTTGTTTTCATTTTTTATTTAAGTTTATTTTATACGATAGTAATACCAGCACTTGCGTTACCAGCAAGTGTAGCAGCAACTCCTGTAGTAGTCATAGAGAATACCATTAGTAAACGATCACCAGTACTTACAGGTACTGAAACGTTTGCATTACCACTTGCAATCGTACCTACTGCTAATGCTATTAGTGGTAAAGCTGGTAATAAATCAACAAATGCTGCAGTAGGGCTGAATACATTGCTTCCTTGAACTGCGCGGTAAATCTGTGCTCTGACAGTCGCTGTTCCAGTTAGAGTTAAAGCAGCAGTTGCTGAGATTGTAGCAGAAATAGATGTAATTGTACCTGGACGTGGAACCGTAAATGCTTCAGTAGCAAGACTAGATGTTAAATCGATATTAACGCCAGCAAGAGCAACTCCTGGAACAGATGTACCAAATCCAACAAGACTTACAGTACCAACTAAACCAGTAGCAAGAGACACTAAAGCAACAGGAGTTATTCCTGATGAGAATGGGATAATAGAACCAGTAGCTACTGGTGGAGTAATACATGCAGCGTCAATTGCAACAAAAGGTCCCAGTGCAGTACACTCCCCGTTACCATGACCGTTACCTGAACAGCCACACATTGAGTTATTCAAACACATTTTTACACCCCCTTTCTTCATTATTCTATTCATTTCAGATTAGGGGTTAAGGGCAATTATCTATTTCACCTATAAATTCAATGATTTCTTTATGACTGCTTTTATTTGACACATAAAGACATCCACTATGTATGTTTTGACATAGTGGATGTTTAAGATAATGTTAACTCCATCTTTTAAAGAAATCGAAAAATGAGTTTTTTCCCTTTTTATGTTCTTCCTCAATCGGCTTGTTTACAGATTCAAGTTGCATGATCTCTTCTTCAAAGGACAGATGAACCTCATAGGTTGCATCAGCATGATACACTTCAACATATTCTTCTGTTTCCAATGAAGGAGAATGATCTATAGCTGCAGGTTCTGCTACTGTTTCTGCAATGATTTGGTTGAGAGGCTCACTAGCTATTGCTTCAATGTCTTGACTAACAGGGTCGCTAATTTGCTCCAAGATAACTTGTTCTATCGATTCATTCGTTACAATGGGATTCTCAAGATTGTTATGTTCATTCTCAATTTTCACAGCCTCCATAGGATTATTTAATGTTTCAGTTTTAGTGCTATCTGATTCATTAACTATAGAAGATTGTAAAGTATCATTCTCGATGTTTACTTCTCTTGAAGCAGGCTGTACGGCAGATGGATCATATACACTTACTGGAACTTCCTTTGCATCCATGGCATTTTTAAAATGGAAGGTGGATTCAACTGTCGTGTTTCTGTATAAACCATTGTATATTTGGCTGGGGTGCGTATTGATTGATTGGAAATATTGCTGATTAAAATGCCGTTCTTCAGGTTTAGTTTCCGGTAGACCATTCTGAGGAGAGGGACCCCCGATATTTACATTTGGTTGGTGGTTTTTGGCTTTACCTGCCACACTTTGTAGTAGTCTATAAGAAGGTTGTGCTGATGTAATTGTAGTTTGATCTGCTGTCTGTGTCATTCTAGGTTGTCTAGGTAAAAGATTAGAATAGGTTTGAGCAGGCATGTCAATGGAGGGCATTATGGTTTTTGTATCATTTCCTTTAACTGGCAACAGTTTATTTAAAATTGATAAAATCTCTTGGTTCATTCCTTCAATGGCTTGATTCAAAGACTCAAGCTGTGTTGAAAGAACCCTAATTTGATCGTCGTATCCTTTTATATATGAATTTTGTTTAGTATCCAATGTCTCTGTAATCCCTTCTAAATGGGCCATCTGTGTTTTTAGTCCATCAAACTCCTGCTTCATATAAAGGAAATCTTCAATTGACTTCCCCATTTTTAACGAGGTTAACGATTCTCTATAAGATTCAATTTTTTCCTTTAAATTTTCAATTTCTTGAGTGGTATACAATTTTGACTCTTCCATTGTAGTTCACCCCTTTCAGTCCATTATTAGTTTATTAAAAATATTGACTTTCTGTTACAAATATAACGGTTCTTTCAACATTTTGATTCGTATCGTTAATGAGGGAAGTGTATGAAAACAAATCTTGATTGATTTTAATAAATATCCAATGTAACTATTTGTTAGCCCATGCACTTATAGCTGAAAAACATATGCTACAAACGAAAGATAAAAATTTTATGGAGGTGTCAAAAGGATGCAAGAGCATATGCCATCCCAGGCGCAGGAACTAATCTGTATAAATGTTGATAAGGTATACGACTGGATTGTAAAAGAAATGTCGTTTGATATTTCACCTACTGGACCAATTACATTCCCAGGTGTTACAGCAACTACTGACTTAACAGGTGCTATTGTTACTTGTCGAGTAATTCCAGCAACTACAAATCCAATTGTGATTCTGAACCGTGAGAATCGCCAATTCTCTATTGATGGATCAACTGTTTGTCTGCAACATCTAAATGTTCAAAAGAACTTCATTCTAACAATTGTCGTTACTTTACCTAATGGTACTGTTTTCACAAGCAATAATATTCCAGTTTCTCGCTGTGAGCAAGTGACATTATGTGCACCTAAGGGAACAGACGTTGAAATTTTATACACAGATTTAGATTGCTTCGTTTGTACAACTGGAACACTTAGTGTTGGAACAGGTGCTGCAGCAGGTACAATCACGTTCTCTGCGTTGACAATTACTGTTGCTGTTTGTCAAAGTATTCAATCTACATTCCCAGTTACTGTGGAATTTTTAGCAACTTTCTGCGAACCAAGAGCAGACTTACCATTCTCATGTCCAACTGCGGTTCGTCCACAACAATGCCCAGTTATTTTCCCAACTGTTGGTTAATTGTGATAACAAAAAGAAGAAAGTCATACTATGAAGAGAGGGTAATCCTCTCTTTTTTTAATGGAAATAACAAGGAGGTTTAAAGTGGCAGATCGTATTGAAGACAAGATACAGGCACTAAAAGAACAAACAAATGCCTATGTTCATGATATTAAAAGATTGGTTGAGGAATTAGCAATTCCGAATAGGATTAACCTCATTAGTTATTTTACAACTGCACTTAATATTTCTTATGATCCTGAGCAAGAGAGTTTATGTTTAGGCTCCTATCATATTCGTAATATTGGTAGTGCAGCCGTCACGAACCCATCTTTGTGTATAACAATACCCAAGGAGTCACCGTTTTACTTTTCAGGGAGATATGTTCATGAAAATTTCACTCCGAATTTTAAAACTCAGGGGCAGAGTCAGTGGGAGCGTTTTAATGACAAATCAAGCAAAGAGGAGTATTGGCTGAGACCAGTTGGTAAATCAACAATCGAACCGAATGAAACCATTTCATTTACCAATTTTCAAATAAAATGGTCCCATAATTTATCATATTCAGGCACGATTATGGGTTTTACATATTGCGATCAGCTCACAGAAGGTGTTGTTGTTTTAAATCCAATTAATCTAAATGGAATGGGCCAAACACAGGAGGAAGACAATGGGTGACAACGAAAAACAAGAGTTTGGTAGTGTAATTCAACAATTAGTAAAGGAACAGCTAAGTCGTCGTAATGAACAAGATAATAGCTTTGCCTTTCTTGAAAAAAGTACATTACAGCTATTAATAGCCTATCTTGTTTCAGACGAAAAGAGTCATGTTGAACAAATAGAGAATTCAAAGTTAGAAGAAAAATGGATGAAGCAGCTGGATGATTTACTAGAGGAAAGTAGAGAGCAGCTTGAAGAGGTGGTCGATTTACTAAAAAGATATTCAGGCTAGGGGGGTGTGATGATGGACAATGATATTGTGAAAAACAATGATCCAATACAGCTCCAACAAATGATTATTTTTTTAAGGGCCGAGTTAGCCAAGTACAAAAATGAAGTAAAAAGACTTAGAGATAGTGATTATTATGCTTTGGTTCTTCGACTTGAACGAGAAAATGTTCAATTAACAAGGCATAAAAAAGAACTTTCGATGGAACTCCTAAAGTTGAAAAGAGACTTTGATAAAGAATTGCAAGCTTACGATGAAGAAATTCAGAAGAGAGAAGCGCAAAGAAAAAAGCAAATTGCATCCATTGAGGCATTATTAAAGGAATTGGCAGAATTGCGGGCTGAAAAAAAGTCATTGATGGACAAATTTCAAGCATCGAAGGAGGTTTCGATCGATTCAAATGAAAGGTCTATTGTGGAAGGCATAGATAAAAAGTTAAGTGACTATACAACCATAGCAAGTAAACAAATGGAGAATATTTTAGAGACACTAGAAAAATACCATAGAGAGAAAGTAGAATCGGACAGCCTTCATCGACATTTACTAAGTGAGTTAGAGACGAAAAATCTAGATATTGAGAGATTATCCAATGAAATAGTTGCATTAAAGAAACAATCTAAGGATGGTAGCACATCAATGAAACAAGGAGTTAATATTGACGAACAAATAGATTTTAGATTACGCATGCTCGATGAATTAGATGAGAAATTGAATGAACTAGCGTTAGAAATCAATAGTGAGCAGCTTTAGCTATAAAATTTCATCATGACTGTTTCAAAGATATGCCTTTGAAACAGTCATTTTTTGATTTGCATAAAAAGCTTATAAGAAGGTTCAACCGCTCACAAAGAAGAGGAAGGCGCTCCAAAGCAGGTTAACCCCGCTCACAAAGTAGAAGACACCGCTCTAAAACAGGTCAGACCCGCTCATGAGGATCTCATCATGACCCCCCATTCCAATATTATTTTGTTTCTCTATGCAGGGTTACACGCTTCAGGCGAGGGGAGTACTTTTTAAGCTCCAATCTTTCGGGATTATTGCGTTTATTTTTAGTAGTAATATAGTTTTTATCACCTGTTTCAGTACAGGCTAGTGTTACTTGTACACGCATTGAAGGACCTCCTTTTAAATAGTAATTATTACGATTTAAACAATATATTTCTCACTGGAGATTGTCAAGTTTAATTTCACTAGTAATAAAAAGCTTTGCATTTTCCAAAGTAATATGATTTAATTACAAATTGTAAACAGTAATGATTACGATTTAAGGAGTTGTAAGAATGACAAAGAAAATTCCTGTTACAGTATTGAGTGGATATTTAGGTTCTGGTAAGACAACAATGATGAATCATGTATTGCAAAACAAAAAAGATTTACGTGTCGCTGTTATTGTGAATGATATGAGTGAAATTAATATTGATGCGGAGCTTATCGCAAATGGTAGCGGTATATCACGTACAGAAGAGAAATTTGTGGAGCTATCGAATGGTTGTATTTGCTGTACATTACGAGAGGATCTATTGCAGGAGGTGGAACGTCTTTCGAAGCTAGGCAATATTGATTACATTTTGATTGAATCGACAGGGATTAGTGAGCCGATTCCAGTTGCACAAACATTTAGTTATTTAGACGAGGAGCTTGGCATTGATTTAACGAAGTTTTGTCGATTAGATACAATGGTTACTGTCGTAGATGCCCATCGTTTTTGGCATGATTTTCAGTCTGGGGAAAGCTTATTGGAGCGGAAGGAAGCTGTTGGTGAATTAGATGAGCGTGATGTTGCAGACCTTCTTATTGATCAAATTGAATTTTGTGATGTCCTTATTTTAAATAAGTGCGATTTAGTATCCGCAGAGGAGCTTGAGCGATTAGAACGTATTTTACGTGCATTACAGCCTGAGGCAAAACTTATACGTACAACAAATGGTGTTATTGATCCAGTTGAAATTTTAAATACGGGGCGCTTTGACTTTGAACGTGTCTCTGAATCGGCTGGTTGGTTAAAGGAGTTGGAGCTTGGTCATGAAAACCATACACCAGAGACTGAGGAGTACGGGATCTCTTCTTTTACCTATAAACGCAAAAGACCGTTTCATCCGATGCGCTTTGTTGAGTGGTGTGATCACATGCCAGATTCAATAGTACGAGCGAAGGGTATTATTTGGAGTGCAAGACATCAGGAAGTTGCGCTATTATTATCGCAAGCGGGGTCATCTGCAAAAATTGAACCAGTCTCTTATTGGGTAGCGGCACTTTCTCAAGCCCAGCAGCAGGATGTATTCCAGCAAAGCCCTGAAGTATTGGAAGATTGGGATGAAGAGTTCGGAGATCGAATGACACAACTTGTGATTATTGGCATTGATCTAGATCGAGAAGACATCACTAAACAGTTGGACAACTGTCTGTTAACAAATGAAGAGTTTCAGAACCCTTGGGAAAGTCTACAAGATCCCTTTAACTGGGAATGGCAATAAAGAAGAAAAGAAGATTTCGGCTAAGACTCCGAAATCTTCTTTTGAAATACACGATTATAATTAGTAGCATCTCGTAATGCTTTTTCTTCTATAGGTATTCGGACAGAAAGCATTGTAATATTGAGTAATGTAAAACAAAATGCTGTAAAGTAAGCCTGAAACATGAGTGGTAGCAAAAGGATTTCTAAACAAACTACCGCATAATTGGGGTGGCGCATATATTCATATGGCCCTTTACGAACAACTTGTGCGTCAGGTAAAATGAGGATTTTTGTATTCCAAAAAGTGCCCAAAGAGCGAATACACCAGATCCGCAAAGCCTGCACTGCTAAAAATAATATAAAAAATAACGGAAATAAGGGCGAGATACCATTGTTGTTTGTGACGATTTCCACTATTAAAAACAGAAAAAAGCTAATATGCATGGCTACCATATAGGGGTAGTGTGAAGCACCTACTTCATAGGCTCCTTGTGAAAGCATCCATTTCTCATTGCGCTTGGCAATGACAACTTCTGTCAATCTTTGTAGAACGACAAGGATAAAAATAAAATAGAAGATCATGTTACTCCCTCCAGTTTAATAATACAGCTTCTGCACAAAAACCAGGGCCAAGAGCTACGAGCAAGCCTGTATCCTCCACTTGTCCTTCATTTAACATAAACTGCTCTAATACGTATAGCACTGTCGGTGATGACATATTACCATGTCGTCTCAATATTTCCCGAGAAATGTCGGTTTTTTTGGGAGATAGATAAAGTGTATCTTCGTAAGCTTTTAATACCTTTTTTCCTCCCGGATGCGCAATAAAATGAGTCAATTGTTCGCTGTACAGTCTTTGTTCCATTAAAAATTGCTCAATGAAAGGTCCGAGCCAATTGGTAATAATAGAAGGAATACTTTTTTGGAAAATGACATGAAGCCCGTTGTTCTTCACATCCCAACCCATTACATTTTCCGAATCTGGCATCCATTTAGAACCTGTAGCTAGAATATTAGGGGTTGGCCTTTTTGTTGCGATAGCTGCTTCATCCCCACCAACAAGTATGCATGCTGCACCATCGGCAAAAAGAGAAGCACCAATTAAATTACTTTTAGAAAAATCATTTGGCTGAAAAGTGAGGCTACATAACTCGACACAAACGACAAGTACCTTTGCATGTGGATGGGCTTTACAAAAATCATAGGCTCTGCTTATACCAGCGGCTCCTCCTGCACAACCAAGACCCCATAGAGGAATGCGTTTAAGTCGATCTGAAAAGGGAAGCTTGTTCATAACACGTGCGTCAATGCTAGGTGTTGAAATTCCTGTACTGCTAACAAAAATGATGGCATCGATGTCCTCAGTAGGAATAGGTGAGGATAAAAAAGCTGTATTAGCTAAACATGCTTGAATGACACTTACACTGTAGTGTGTAGCTAACTCAATATATAAATTATTACGTTCTTCAAAGGAGTGATTCGTACGATGCCATTCAGCTGGCACACAAAAATGGCGTGTGTCGATGCCACCATTTTCAAAAACCTTTAAGTAGCGCTCTAGTTTTGGAATTTTTGCATAAAAAAGCTCTTTCGTTAGTTCCTCTGCGTTATCTTGCTGTAATGTGTAAGGTGGTTGATATGTGCTAATTGAAATGATTTTAGGCAATCCAACATCTCCTCGCATTTAATGGTTTTGTTCATTGTATGCGTGGATGATTGGAATAAATGCTTATAATATTGTAATTGACAATTTCTGAAAATTTAGCTATATTGATAACAACTAAATGGAAAGTAGGTGATGTGACATGATGAATAGATCTGTAATTAGCGAACTGCAATTCGGTTTGTTCAATTTCACACGCCTAAAATATACAAAGTGACGCCGTGCCATAACTCGGGGTATTTGTGTATCTTTTAAACGTGCCTGTGAAACCTTGTAACTGCCGAATTGCAGCTACAAGGTTTTTTATTGTAGTTCCAAAAGGTGAATTGCGATAGGGCCTCTTGCGGATGACAACTATTTTCGCTGAGGCATCATACGTTTAGGAGGAAAATAAATTGAATTTAACAACATTAGGTTTTACAACATATTTTGAAGAGCAAATGATAGAAATGAAAAAACAGGCTAAATTAAAAAATTGTGTGCCTGCAAGGGTTACTTTAGAGCATAAGCATTCTTATCGGGTGTTAGCTGAAGAGGGAGAATGGCTTGCGACAATTGCTGGTCATTATGCGTATACATCTTTAGCGAGGGAGGACTATCCAGCAGTTGGTGATTGGGTGCTAGTGGAGAAAATGCCCGGAGAGGAACGAGCAATTATTCATCAGCTATTCCAACGAAAATCCGTATTTTCACGTAAAGTTGCAGGAACGGAAATTCAAGAACAGATTGTCGCATCAAATGTCGATATTGTGTTACTTGTTATGAGCTTGAACGCAGATTTTAATATTCGACGTTTGGAGAGATATTTAGTGGCTGCTTGGGATTCAGGGGCAAAGCCCATTATTGTCCTGACAAAAGCTGATTTATGCGAGGATGTTTCGAGCTTAGTACAAGAAGTGGAGTCTGTAGCCTTTGGTGTGGATATCTTTGTAACGAGTGCTCTATCGGGAGAAGGTCTAAAGGAAATTCAGACGTTATTCACAGAGGGGGTCACGGGGGCACTATTGGGGTCTTCTGGAGCAGGGAAATCCACATTAACAAATGCTTTATGTGGTGAGATACTAATGAAGGTAGCGGGTATACGTGAGGATGATGCCAAGGGACGACATACAACAACCCATCGAGAGCTAGTAGTATTGCCTGCTGGTGGCTGTCTAATTGATACGCCAGGAATGCGTGAGCTTCAACTGTGGGATCAAGGGGATAGTTTAGCTTCTAGCTTTCAAGATATTGAGGAACTAGCAACAGCTTGTCGTTATCGTGATTGTACACATCAAAAAGAGCCTTATTGTGCTGTCCAGCAAGCTATTGTAGATGGGGACTTGGACCAATATCGTCTACAAGGCTATTTTAAGCTGCAAAGAGAATTGGCTTATATGGAGCGCAAAACAAATACGCAAGCAAAACTTGAGGAGCAACGCAAGTGGAAGCAAATAGCCAAGGGAATGAAAAAGGGGAAGAAATAATCAATAGGAGCACAGCCATGACAATTAAAAACATCAATCATTTATTGTTTTCAGTTTCTAATTTAGAGGAATCCATCACTTTTTATGAAAGAGTATTTGATGCCAAGTTGCTAGTAAAGGGGAACAGCACAGCCTATTTTGATGTAAATGGGCTGTGGCTAGCTCTGAATGTAGAAAAGGATATACCCCGTAATGACATCCATCATTCCTATACACACATTGCCTTCACAATCGCTGAGGATGACTTTGATAAGGTGTATGACAGATTGGTTCAGCTAAAGGTCAATATTTTAGCAGGTCGGCAAAGAGATGAAAAGGATAAAAAATCGATTTACTTTACAGATCCTGATGGTCATAAATTTGAATTTCATACAGGAACTTTGCAAGATCGTTTGGATTATTATAAGCAAGAAAAGCAGCATATGGTGTTTTTTGATAACTAATTAAGGAGAGATTTTATGAATAAAGCGTTTATTTTTGATATGGACGGAACATTATTTCAAACCAATCTTATTTTAGAGCCTGCGCTCGACGCAACATTTGATGTGCTGCGGACAAACGGCTTGTGGCAGGGAGAAACACCTATAGAAAAATATAGAGAAATAATGGGGGTTCCTTTACCTGTTGTGTGGGAAACATTATGTCCTATGCATGCTTTAGAGATACGAGAAGAGAGCAATGTATTATTCCATGTAAAGCTGATTGAGCAAATACGTGGACATAAAGGTGCTTTGTATCCAAACGCTGAACAAACCCTTGCAACATTGTCAGAGAATTATCCGTTATACATAGCGAGTAATGGACAGATTGACTATTTACAAGCAATCGTCGAAACCTATCAGTTGGAGCGTTTTATAAAGGGAATCTATAGCATTCAAGCAATTGCAAGTGGGCATAAATCGGATCTGGTCAAAAGAGTTGTAGATGAAAATACAATTGATTATGGAGCAGTGGTAGGAGATCGTTCTTCGGATATCCAAGCTGCACAGGACAATCAATTACTATCAATAGGTGTTCGCTTTGACTTTGCACAAGACAAGGAGTTAGAAAAAGCAGATATAGTAATTGATGATTTAACTGATTTGCTAAAGGTTACATTCGATTAACTCGAGAAAATGAATCAAAAAAAAGACGCTTTTACAACAATCATTGCATTTCCTCACAAGAAGGCGTAAAATAATGCCAATCCTATAGAAAAAGCATTGAGAAGGAAAAGTAAATTGGATTAGCATTTTGTAGAGAGCCTCTGTTGGTGGAAATGAGGTAAATGAACCCTTTTGAAAATGACCTTTGAGCTTCGTACCGAAAGCTTTTTAGCCAGTAGATTACGACGAGATGGGCACTCGTTACAACAGCAGCAGTATCTCTTTTTTGAGTGAAGACGTACTGATAGAGGCAAATAGTGTAAGCTATTTGTAAATATAGGTGGTAACACGGGTATACTCGTCCTAATCAGATTTGATTAGGGCGATTTTTTTTTACCATTTTTTCTGTGAGGGGAGCAATTTAGAATGACGATTGTTATTGGAGGCGCTTGGCCGTATGCAAATGGCTCTTTGCATTTAGGGCATGTTGCCGCATTATTACCAGGTGATATTTTGGCTAGATATTACCGACAAAAAGGTGAGCAGGTTTTATATGTATCAGGCAGTGATTGTAATGGTACACCCATTTCTATACGTGCCGCACAAGAGAATACAACGACAGAAGCTATAGCTAATCACTATCATGAGGAGTTTACTAGATGCTTTCATGATTTAGGATTTACCTATGATTTGTACACAAGAACGGATGCGGAGCACCACCATGAATCCGTTAAGGCCCTTTTCTTACAGCTACTGGCTAATAATTTCTTATACAAGAAGAAAATTGAACAGGCTTACTGTGAGACGGATAAACAATTTCTACCAGATCGATTTGTCGAGGGGCTCTGTCCAAATTGTGGAGCGAAAGCAAGGGGAGATCAATGTGATAACTGCTCAGAAATTTTAGACCCATTGGATTTAATTGATAAGCGCTGCAAAATTTGTGGGAACGAACCTGTTATTCGGGAAACTGAGCACTTTTATTTTACCTTTAGTCAATTTCAAGGAAGGTTGGAGTCTTATTTAGCACAAGCGAAAGTCGAGAAACGTTGGCGTGACAATGCTTTAGGGTTAACGGAGCGATACTTGGCAGAGGGAGTTCCCGACCGAGCAGTAACAAGAGATTTACCGAATGGCATAGATGTTCCAGTGCCAGGTTTTGAAGGGAAAAAAATATATGTATGGATTGAAGCTGTAGCAGGGTACTTAACAGCAAGCTTAGAATGGGCAAAAGAGCATCATATAGCTATTGAAGATTTATGGAATGAAGAGACCATTTCATACTATGTACATGGGAAGGATAATATTCCATTCCATACAGTTATTTGGCCAGCCATTTTAATGGGAATTGGATCCAAGGCCTTACCTACCCATATCGTATCTAATGAGTATTTAACATTAGAAAAACGCAAATTATCTACTAGTCAGAATTGGGCTGTATGGGTTCCTTATATTTTAAGCCGTTATGATGCGGACTCTATTCGTTACTTCTTAACGATGAATGCGCCAGAAAATCGTGATACTGATTTTTCATGGCGGGAATTTATTTATAGCCATAATGGCGAACTACTCGGAGCCTATGGCAATTTTGTAAACCGTACATTGAAGTTTATTGAGAAATCATTTGCTTGTCAGGTGCCACAAGCGGAGGTGGATAGCGACATTCGAAAACAAACCGTACAATTGTTTAATGAAGCGGGTGTTCTTATCGAAGGTGGTCATTTCAAACAGGCGTTAGAATCGATTTTTGAGTATATTCGCGGTGCTAATCGTTATTTTGATGAACAACAGCCATGGCTGCAGGTAAAAGAAAACGTAGAGGCAGGTAATCGTACATTAGCAACTTGCGTCTATATCATTGCGAATTTAGGACAGCTGCTGCATCCTTTCTTACCGTTTTCAGCAAAGAAAGTAAGAAATATGTTAGGTATAAATGAAATGATGTGGCATGAGCAAGTAGATCTCACTAAAGTCATTCGAGAGGTGACACCATTATTTGAACGTCTTGATATCGAACGAATCGATGAGGAATATCAAAAACTAGTTAGGGATAGTCACTAGGATTGAAAAAGCAGTATGGCACAAGTGCCATACTGCTTGCTATTTTCATTTAATTCATAACAGGTGTTAATTTTGTCACTACAATGCTATTGATCGCATTAATATAGGCTAATGCACTTGCCTTAAGAATATCTGTATCTGCTGCTTTTGCAATATACTTTTCGCCTTCATGCTCAATCGTAATTTTTACTTTACCTAAAGCCTCTTTGCCTCGTGAAACACTATTGATATTATATTCCACTAGTTTTACATCCATATTTGTAATTTCTGCAATGGCTGAATAGAGGGCATCAATTGGACCAGAGCCTACTGCACTAGCTTTAAATACTTCGCCGCCTTTTCGAACCTTAACACTTGCTGAAGGGAAGCTTGTATTGCTGACGACTTGTAGATCATCAAAATCAAAGAATTGCTCACTATAATGTGTAGCATTTTTATTATTGGCATCATGTTTTTCATAATAGCTTTCAACAATAACATATAAATCGTGATCATATACTTCTTTCTTCGCATCGGCTAGCTTTAAGAATCCTTCGAAAATACCTTCAAATTCCTCTGTTGAAAGATTAGTAAAACCTAATTTTTCAAGAGCATTTTTCACTGCATGGCGACCAGATCGAGCTGTTAGTACTAGCTCCATATCATCAAGACCTACATCCTCAGGATGGACGATTTCATAAGCATCACGCGATTTTAACAAACCATCTTGGTGAATACCAGAAGAATGGGCAAATGCATTATCTCCTGTAATGGCTTTATTGACCTGTACATCTAAGCCCATAAAGCTAGAAACAAGACGTGAAGTATTCATAATTTCTTTTGTATTAATACGTGTTTCTGCATTGTAGACGGAGCTACGAGTTTTAAGTGCCATGACAACTTCTTCTAATGCAGCATTACCTGCGCGTTCACCGATACCATTGATTGTACACTCTACCTTATCTGCACCATTTTTAATTGCAGCTAGCGTATTAGCCGTTGCCATTCCAAGATCATTGTGACAATGAACGCTTAAAAGAACGCTATCATCTAAGTTTTTCATACGGTCATTTAATTTAAAAATCATTTCTCCAAATTCCTCTGGCTCTGCAAAGCCAACCGTATCAGGAACGTTAATCATCGTTGCGCCAGCTCTCATAACAGCTTCAATTGTTTTCCAAAGATATTCAAAGTCAGAACGAGAGGCATCCTCTGTGGAATATTGAACTTGCGGCAATAATGTTTTAGCGTATTTCACAGCATCCACGCCAATTTGTAAAATTTGATCTTTTGACTTGCTGAATTTTTTCTCCACATGAATATCAGAGGTTCCTAGTACCATGTGAATCATCGGGTTTTGAGCATACTTCACAGCATTATAGACAGCATCAATGTCAGCCTTTACAGCACGTGCTAATGCTGTAATCATAATGTCGTTTGTATTGCCAACCTTTTCAGCTACAGCTTTGACGGCATCAAAATCACCTTGAGAGGAAGCGGGGAATCCAGCCTCAATAATATCGACACCTAATTTTTTCAGCTGCTGTGCGATCTCTACTTTTTCATAAAGATTTAGCTTTGCTCCAGGCACCTGTTCGCCATCACGTAAAGTTGTATCAAACACCCAAATTTTTCTTCCCATTTTCAAACACTCCTTTTTAGTGATTAGTATCTAAAATCTACACTTAGGCCAATAAGTCATTAAAAAAATAAAAAAACCCGTCTCTATTTAAAAATAGAGACGAGTTTATGCTCGCGGTACCACTCTAATTGACCTTCTCTTTATAGAAAAAGTCCCCTTATCGACAGCTATCACTGTCTATCCTGTTAACGGGGGAAACCGACATCCCTTACTAAAAAGTTCAGGGAGTAGCTCATGGACGAGTTCAAAATGTGTGCCTACCGATTTACACCAACCATCGGCTCTCTACAAGTACACAATCACTTTTACTATTTCCAATCTTGGCCTGCAATGTGTTGTTGAAAGCAATATTACTTGGATATTAACTGCCTGTCAATAATATTCTAAAAATTTATTTAATTCTGTCTTAAGTAATGTCTATTTTATTAAAAATTTGATATTTGGTGAAGTGTAAAATAAAGTGGTGAAGAATGTATTTACTAGGAGAAAATGGTGAATAGGGTTAGCATACGATAGGTAGAAAAATCATGCTATTTTTCTTTGTATGAAGAAACTGCTCGTTTTCTATAAACCTAAAGAAAACGAGCAGTTTTTTATTCTAGCTTAAAACGAGAGACTTGCGTGTGAAGTTCTTCTGCCATATTTGAAAGTGTTGCTGCTGAAGCAGCTACTTCTTCGATAGTAGCTAATTGTTCCTCGGAAGCAGAAGCAACATTTTGTAAATTAGATGAGGACATCTGTGCAATAGTTGCAATTTCATCAAAGGAAGCATAGATTTGCTCTGCACTAGAGGACATCTCCTCTGACACTGTCGTTGCTTCTTGGATTTGCATGGATACTTGCTCAATCAGCTCAACAATCTTAGAGAAACCTTCTTCTGCTACCTTCACTACCTGCATACCAATTTGAACCTCTTGAGTTCCAGTATCCATCACCGTTACAGCACGGTTTGTATCCTGCTGTATTTCAGAAATCAAGGTAGCGATTTGCTCAGCGGATTTTTTTGATTGCTCTGCTAGCTTTTTCACTTCATCTGCTACGACTGCAAAGCCGCGTCCATGATCGCCTGCACGAGCCGCTTCAATGGCAGCATTAAGTGCTAATAAGTTTGTTTGTTCTGCAATATCAGTAATAATGCCAATGATATTGCCAATTTCAATGGAGTGCCCGTCTAGATTTTTAACAACACTTGCTGACTCTAAAACAGCCGTGTTGATTGTTGTCATCTGAGAGATAACACGATGTAAAGAATCATTCCCTTTCTTAGCCTCTGAATTTGTTTCGATTGCCAGTTCAGAAACAGCCGCAGTAGTAGAAGCTAATTGTTGTATACCCTTTGTCATGTTTTTCATTGCTTCTGAGCTTTCAGTTGCGTTTTTCCCTTGAGCCTCTGAGCCACTAGCAACCTCTTGAATAGAAGAAGTGATTTGTTCTGTAGCCTGTATAGTTTGCTCTGCACTAGCTGTTAACTCAGCAGCAGAGCCACTAACTTGTACAGTGTTTTGGCGCACATTCGTAATTAAATCCTTTAAATTTGTAGCCATTTGATTAAACGCAAGCGCTAGATCACCTACTTCATCACGATTTTTTATACGAATTTGTTCAGCTGTTAAGTCACCCTCAGCTATTTTTTTCGCAGCTTTAGCCATACCGTTAATTGGACGAGACATTAGACTACCAACAACCATAGCAATTATCAGACTTATGACAACAGCAAAGACTCCAAGAAGCATCATTTGGAGCTTGATGTCTTGAATTTGATTGGATGTAGCAGCCATTTTACCTTCTACATATTCATTTTGATAATTAGAAAGGTTTTCAACACGTTCATCGAATTGTTTAATAATTAAGCGTCCTTGAGTACTATCCAATTTTTCGTACTTCTCTGTTTCTCCAGCAGCTTTTAACTCAAACATACGATCTGCAAATTCTTGCACATTTTGCTCACTTTTATTAATAGCTTCAAGCATCTTAATTGATTTTTCTGAATCTAAAGTAGCCATTAATTCTTCAGATTTTTGTTTGAATTCCTCGCGTGAGGCTTGATTACTTTGAAAGTTTTGTTTGTCACCAAGTAGTAAGTAGCCTCGCATGCTGACAATTTCCTGTTTTGCAATCACCCGTAATTCCTGAATACTTATAGATTTAGTAGTTTGTTCCTCCAATAATGTACGATAGGTCTTATTTACAGAATCAAGCTGTTTTATATTTAAGCCGATTGTTGTAACGAGTACCAAAATAACTATAAAAAAACCGAGTAATAATTTCTTGTAGATAGTAAATCGCATAGTTGAAATATCCTTTCTCAGTAATTAGTAGAAATGTTACAAAATAATGAAATATGTATATATATCATTTATATCAGATTATATGAATTTTACAAAGTATTATGAGTATTTCTACAGTAATTAGCAGTTTGAAAATGGGTATAAATTATATATGAAGTAATAAAAAAAGTAGATTTTATCGCTATAATGCTACTAATAATAGGGATAATTAATGGTGCATGTTGAATATTAAGTCAATTTTCATAAATTTTGAAACTTTAATAGTAGTCATAACGTAGATGTAGTAAAGGAAAAGAACAGGGGTGGAGAAAATGTATAGGCCAATTTTAAAGTTACCTAAAACAAGATCAGAAAAGATATGGGACTATATTGGTGGTAGTATATTTATTTTATCCATCTTTTATATTATATTGGCATGGGGTAAGTTGCCTGATGAAATACCTGGTCATTTTAATGGATTAGGTGAGGTGGATCGATGGGGATCAAAAATAGAATTATTCATTCTTCCGTTCATCGGTTTATTTTTATGGATTGTTATGTGGCTGCTAGAAAAAGCACCTCATATGCATAATTATCCGTCACGTTTGGATGAAAGTAATGTAAAAGTATTTTATTTGAATAGCAGAAAAATACTAAATCAAGTAAAAAATATCTGTCTCATTTTATTTGCTTTTATATCGATTCAGATGGTTCGTATTGGTCTTGGTGAGGTAAATTCATTAGGATGGTGGTTCCTACCCATTGTATTGATAGGAGTATTTATCCCAATTATTAAAGGGTTTATAACAAGCTACAAAATAAAATAGTGAGACTCAAACGCTTAGGTTACCCTTAAGCGTTTTATTTTTGTGAAAAATTTTTATAGTGTGTCACAAATGGCTGTTGATTTCAGTTATATAGGCGAAGAAGGGAAGATATAAAAGATTTCTCCAAGTAACTCGATGACATTCAATAATATTTTTAAGATTTTTTATCTAGTATCACAAACTTCTAATAATTTCAGTTATATAGATTGGAGAGGGGGGACAACATTGACTACACGAGAACCATCAAAAGAGCGAGCTGATATAGATATTCAATCAATCGTGGAGCAAGTTCAATCAGGGGACACGCATGACTATGCAGAAATCATTCGTTGTTTTCAAAAGCAAATTTATATTTATTGTTACTATATGCTAGGAACCAAAGAGGAGGCGGAGGATGCTTCGCAAGATATTTTTATTAAAGGACTAGAGAATATTCATAAATTTTCTTATACGGTTTCCTTATCGGCGTGGCTTTATAAAATCGCTCACCACCATTGTATTGATGTCATAAAAGCAAAAAATAGGGGCTATAAATTTTGGCTAAGTGTGAAGCGAGAACAGGTGAAGCAGACGCAAGCACCGATACCTGAATATGATGAGATGGTGCATAGGCTACTGGAAAACTTACATGTAGATGAAAAAAGGATTTTACTGCTTCGTTCTATTGAAGAATATAGCTTTGAAGAGATTTCTGAAATTATGGATATGAAACCAGCTACAATAAGAAAAAAATATGAACGATTACGCAAAAAATTAATAAAGGAAAATAAGTTAGGAGGTGGATTTTATGAGCATTCATTCAAAGCAGAAGGATAAAGAAATGGCACGAATAGAGCTGCTAATTCGAGAAACACCTGTAGAAATTGATTTGGTTGATCGTGTAATCAGTAAATATGAACGTAACGAGCAGCCACAAGTAGTAAAGCACCAGAAGAAATGGCACTATAAAGTTGCTTTTGCAACAGCCATGCTAGTTAGCTTACTATTTATTACATCATTTATTTCACCAACAATGGCTGCAACGCTTAAACAAGTGCCTGTACTATCCTCAATTTTCCGTCTCGCTGGTGATTTGGGGTTGCAGATGGCTGATGAAAAAGGACTTTCTACAAAACCACAGACAAGTGTGACACAGGAGGGGTTTACATTAAGTGTATCGGAAGTAGCGTATGACGGTACACGTGTTTCAATTGCTATTGAACGCCCCTATAAAGAAGATCAGAAAGAAGCTTTAATGGATTGTATCAGTAATTATAATTTGTTTATAAATGATGAGCCTATTAATTCTTTTGCTCCGAGTGAGTCCAATTCTATTAGTCGTTTTATGTACCCTGGTAAAGATAATGCTTCTGTTATTATTGAATTTTCGGATCTGAGAAATCAGGGGGGGAAGCCTTTCCCAGAGCAATTTGATTTAACCATTCAAGCTTTTGTCAAAGGTATAGAAAACCCCATTGAAATTGATATTCCTGTGAAAAATAAAGTGAAAGACTATGTAGCTTTAGCACCAAATATAAGTCGACAATATGACAATATTCATTTGACTCTTGAAAAGGTCAAGCTAACACCAGTTACAACAAGTATCACAACACGGATGGTTTTAACTGATAATTCAACGTTCACTGATAATTTAACACTACTAACAATGGGGATAGTTATTATTGATGAGCATGGTCGTGAAATTGAATTAATTGGAGGAAACGGTTGGAACGCTACCAATGGAAACATTCATCTTGATGATCTTCGGTACACTCCTTTTGAATCTGTTCCAAAAACAATAACCTTAAAACCCTATATCCATCTTTTCAAGGAAAACGAAAAAGGTATGTTTCAATTGGATAAAAACGGTTATCCGAAAATTCAATATATACCTGAACTAGAGATCACTATACCAGTTCAACCATAAAAATAATCGAGAAAGTGTAGTAAAAGCTCACTTTCTTAATTTTTATTTTTCTATATTTATATAAAGTAGATGGATATTCAGTTATACTAGCAAAACAAGGCTTTTGAATAATCTATAGTATATGGAGTATATATAAAGAATAAGTTTTCAATCCTAAGAAATAAAGGGGAATAGAAGATGGCAGTAACGTTAGTAAGGCATGATGTGAAGTATGCTGAGGCTATGCATGCGTTGTCTTCTATGCCACAGGTTCGAGATGCCCTAGGCTTACCTGCTGGCAAGGTAGAAGACACAATTCATTTTATTAAGCGTGAACGTATAGATGAAGAAGAAGGTAAGACCGTCCCTCGTGTGATTTTAGATGAGGAGGGGCAAGTCATTGGTGTGACATCATTAATGTTTATCGATCGTCATAAAAAGAGCTGTCATATCGGCTCTTGGCTTGGCTATCAATTTTGGGGGAAGGGCTATAATCTTGAAGCAAAAACGGCTATTTTAGATATTGCGTTTTTTGAGCTGGGATTATCACGTGTTTTTGCAGGAGCCCGAAAGGTTAATATCCGTTCACAAAAAGCACAAGAAAAGCTACCTTTTGTTCGATTAGGGGTGGAAAAAGATTATCCTGAGGAGCATTCGTGGTTAGAAGTGAAGGAAAAGCAACCATGTGTGTTAAATGTTTTTGAACGAGAAGATTATGTCCGTTATCGAACATCCCTAGAAAAGGTAGAAGGAAACCGAGAAGCCTTTTTACCTCAGCTTTTATTAGCTGATGAGAGTGAAGTGGCAGTTCGGAAATATTTAGATAAGGGTACATTATATAAAATTAATTGTGGAGAACTGTTGGTGGGAGTGGCATTAGTCATTCCTCAAACTAATACTACAATTGAATTGAAGAATATTGCTATTGTACCAAAGTATCAAGGGAAGGGAATAGGCAAAGAGATATTGCGACAGCTCACTGAAGAATGTCAAAAGGATGGTTATCAAACGGTATTAGTTGGAACGGCGAACTCAAGTATTGATAATATCGCTTTTTATCAAAAAGCAGGCTTTCGCATGGAGGCTATTGAAAAGGACTTCTTCAGTCATTACCCAGAACCAATTTATGAAAATGGTATTCGTGCATTGGATATGATTTTCTTTTCAAAGCAATTATAAGCAAACTTCTAAAAAAAATACCCGTTCAACAAATGTTGAGCGGGTATTTTTATTTACCGAGCAGTAGAGCCATTAATTTTTCCTTAGAATGAAGGAAATCGTCCAAGGTGTATTGATCTAATACTTTCAAATAGGCTTGCAAAGCTTCATACAGTACACCCTTTAATTGACATTCTGGAGCTATTTTACATAGGTTATTTTCTTTATCGAAACATTCTACAAGATGAAAATCCTCTTCTGTATGACGAACAATTTCACCGATGGTAATGGTTTTTGGATCGATAGCAAGGCGAATTCCACCGCCACGTCCACGGATTGTTTCAATGTAACCTAATAACCCTAGTTGGTGTGTCACCTTCATTAAATGGTTTTTCGATATATTATAAGCATCTGAGATCTCTTGAATAGTCGATAATTGACCATCTTCCTTTGCGCCTAAATAAATAAGTGTGCGCAAAGAGTAGTCTGTGTATAAAGTTAAGCGCATCTAAACACCCTACTTTCTATAATTCAAAATAATTATAGCATTTTTACATTGAAGTATAATATCTACAACCTATTTTTAAAGATGTATTTAAAATACATTAATTATGTCTATTTTGTTAAAGATGTATTTTATATATTGCTTTAAGAGAATGAAAGCGTTATATTGTAATCACGAAAGGATGGTAAGCGATATGTTAAAACAAGAAACAATTCAAATTATTAAAGCGACAGTACCTGTATTAGAAGTTCATGGTGTTGAAATCACAAAGACGTTTTACAAAAATATGTTTCAAGCTCATCCAGAATTACTAAATATTTTTAATCACACGAACCAAGAACAAGGCCGTCAGCAAACAGCATTAGCAAATACTGTTTACGCTGCAGCAGTTCATATTGAAAACTTAGAAGCAATTTTACCAGCCGTAATGCTTATTGCACATAAACACCGTAGTTTAGGAATTTTACCTGAACATTACCCAATTGTGGGTGAAAACTTATTAAAAGCGATTAAAGAAGTACTTGGTGATGCAGCAACTGATGACATTATTGGTGCATGGGCCGAGGCTTATGGCGTTATCGCAGATATTTTCATTCAAGTAGAAGAAGAGTTATACCAAAAAACTGAGAACAATGGTGGTTGGCGTCTATTTAAACCATTGAAAGTGGCAAAAAAAGTTGTAGAAAGTGACTTAGTAACTTCTATTTATTTTGTAAATGAAGATGGATCACCACTACCAACTTATGAACCAGGTCAATACATCTCTATTCGAGTGAAAGTGCCAGGAGAAGAGTATTTAATGAACCGTCAATATACACTTTCACAAGCGAGTGCAGAAGATGGCTATCGTATTTCGGTGAAACGTGAAAGTGATCATACGCCAAATGGTAAAGTGTCAAATTATATTCATGATCACTTACAAGTTGGAGATTTGGTAGATGTAAGTGCTCCAGCCGGATTATTTGTGTTAGAAGAAACGGCTGCACCAATTACATTTGTAAGTGGCGGTATCGGTGTAACACCTTTAAACAGTATGCTGCAATCTCTAAATGATAATGCAGTGAATGAAGTGAACTTTATCCAATGTGCTCGTAATGAGAAGGTTGTAGCGTTCAGTGATGACATTCAAAAGAAAGTAAACGTCTTACCGAATGCATCCTATACAGCTTTATACTCTGATGAAGACAAGCTTATTACAAAAGAATTGCTGGCTGAAAAAGTAGCTGATAATGCAGATGTATATGTATGTGGCCCTGTAGGCTTTATGGAAGCGGTTATTAAAAATTTACAGGAAATTGGCGTGAAAGATGAAAAAATTCACTATGAATTCTTTGGGCCAGCCATGCAATTAGCTAAATAAAAATAAACTCCCTGCTATGAGTAATAACTCGTAGCAGGGTTTTTTGTTGAAATAATAAGGAAGCAGATAGATGAGGTTAAAGCGATAGGGAGAACATTGTAACTCGCAATTGCAGCATTTTAAAAAAGATAGAAGCTTTATGTTGACAACATACCTATAGGGGTATAATATAAATCTCGTAAGGAAGTTCAATCTATCGTTTGGAAGGGGGCATAACAGAATGGCGTATGGCTCAAACACTGCAAATCGTGTGAAACGTATGGAAGGTCAAATGCGGGGTATTTTACGCATGATGGAAGAAGGTCAAAGTTGTAAAGATGTGATTACACAGCTATCTGCCGTGCGTTCTGCTGTTGACCGGACGATTGGTGTCATTGTAAGTGAAAATTTATTAGATTGTGTATCGACTGCTGAAGGCAATGCTGAAAAAATGAATGCTGCTATCCAAGAGGCGATGGACTTGGTCGTGAAAAGTCGATAACTTGATATACCCATAATCGTATAAAAAGGAGGACTGGTCATATGGAAATATGGATTATTATCGCGCTTGTGGCAGCCTTTTTCGTTTGGCGAATGAAGCCAGCGAAGGGCGTTCAATCAATTTCTACAGCCCAATTAAAAGATATGCTGAATGATAAGGATAAGATATTTATCGATGTACGCACGCCTGCTGAGTATAAAGGTCGGCATATCTCGCAATTTAAAAATGTTCCGCTTGGGTCGAGCTTTAAAAACCTTCCGAAGGATAAAGAGATCATAGTTATTTGTCAGAGTGGTATGCGAAGTAGTCAGGCTTGTAAGCAACTTAAAAAGCAAGGTTTTGAGCGTGTTTCTAATGTTCGTGGTGGAATGAGTGCATACTAGGAGGAGAAAAAAGTGAAAGAAATTACAGCAAAAGAAGTTCAACAAACGATGGAGCAAGGAGGGAAGCTGAATCTTATTGATGTGCGAGAGGTAGATGAAGTAGAGGCTGGCCACATCCCAGGCATTATTCATATCCCGCTAGGTTTATTAGAGTTTCGACTACCTGAATTAAATAAGAGGGAGTCGTATATTATGGTTTGTCGATCAGGTGGACGAAGTGCTCGGGCTACTCAACTATTAGAAAGTAATGGCTTTAATGTAACTAACATGATTGGTGGTATGTTAGCTTGGGAGGGAAAAGTACAGTAATAGGTTAAATCTATATTTTTTTGATTAAAATAATACCCTTATAGGTATATGGAGGTTGTGAAAAGTATGAAGGCGGATTTTCAGCTAGATGCCAAGGGTCTTTCTTGCCCGATGCCGATTGTGAAAACAAAAAAAGCGATGGCTGATTTAGTAGATGGTCAAATTTTAGAAGTAGCTGCGACTGACAAAGGATCTAAAGCTGATATTGCGGCATGGGCTGAAACTGTAGGTCATCAGTATATTGGTACTTTAGAAGATGATGGTGTACTGAAACACTATATTCGTAAATGTACAAACGACCAAATAGAAGAAATGACGTTTGATCAAACAATTGATTTAGAGCAAATCACAAGTCGTAAAGGATTAATTCTAGATGTACGTGAGGAAGCGGAATTCGCTTTTGGGCATATTGCGGGAGCAAAATCGATACCAATGGGCGAACTGGAGACACGACTTTCTGAGCTTGATAAAGAGCAGGAGATATATGTTATTTGTCGTACTGGAAAACGCAGTGACATGGCTGCGCAAAAGCTGGCTTCACATGGTTTTACGAAAGTATTTAACGTCTTACCAGGTATGACATCCTGGTCAGGCGATTTAACAAAAAACATTTAAATTGGAGGAATTTTATTATGTCGAACAAAGTAGCAATCATTGCAAGTAACGGTGGTTTATTTGATGCGTATAAGGTATTTAATATCGCAACAGCTGCGGCAGCTTCTGAGAAAGAGGTAGCTATCTTCTTTACATTTGAAGGTTTGAATTTAATTCATAAGCAAGGTATGCATGCATTACCAATGCCAGCTGGAGCAGAACACTATGCTGAAGGGTTTACAAAAGCAAATGTGCCAGCTATTCCTCAACTAGTGGAAATGGCACAAGAATTAGGTGTGAAATTTATTGCTTGTCAGATGACGATGGATGTTATGGGTTTAACTACTGAAGATTTCATTGAGGGTATTGAAGTGGGAGGAGCCGTAACGTTCCTAGAATTCGCGAAAGACGCAGCACCGTCACTTACATTCTAGTGACCTACCTATAAAAGCGGAGAGGGCACCCCTCTCCGCTATAAAAAACATAAAAACAATACCAATGGGGGTAAAAGAGATGTCAATTCAAAAATGGAGCGCGTCACAAGTAGCTAAAAAGGTTATTCACAATGAAGAGTTGTTTATTTTAGATGTTCGTAATGCGGATGCATTCGAAGATTGGAAAATCGATGGACATCGTTTTGAGTACTTAAATATACCGTATTTTGAACTGTTAGATGGTATTGATAATATTTTACCGAATATCCCAACTGATAAAGATGTATTAGTCGTTTGTGCTAAAGAAGGATCGTCTTTAATGGTTGCTGAAATGTTAGCTGAGGCAGGTATTGAGGTTGCCTATTTAGCTGGAGGTATGAAATCCTGGAGTGAATATTTAGAGCCAATTAAAGTAGGTGATTTAACAGGCGGTGGTGAGCTTTATCAGTTTGTTCGCTTAGGAAAGGGCTGTCTGTCTTATATGGTCCTTTCTGAAGGTGAAGCAGCTATTATTGATGCTGTACGTTTTACAGATGTGTTTATAAATTTTGCAGAACATAAAAATGTCCAAATTAAACATGTTTTTGATACACACTTACATGCTGATCACATTTCAGGTGGGCGCCATATTGCAGAGATGACAGGCGCAACCTATTATTTGCCACCTAAGGACGCTGAGGAAGTTGTGTTCCACTATACACCATTAGTTGATGGAACGACTGTTCAAATCGGTGCATCAAAAATAGATGTAGGAGCTATCTATTCTCCTGGTCATACGATAGGCTCTACTTCATTTGTTGTTGACAGCAAATATTTATTAACAGGAGATATTTTATTTATCGATTCAATCGGACGTCCTGATTTAGCTGGCCTTGCTGATGACTGGGTTGGAGATTTACGAGACACGCTTTACAAGCGTTATCGAGAATTGTCTGATGAACTTATTGTCTTACCAGCACATTTTATGATTATTGATGAGCTGAGTGAAGATGGGACGGTTGCTAGACGACTAGGGGATTTATTTGTACAAAACCATGGATTAAATATTCAAGATGAAGAAGAATTTAGACGTGTGGTAACAGATGAATTACCTCCACAACCAAATGCTTATCAGGAAATTCGTCAGGTGAATATGGGGAAAATCACACCTGCGTTAGATGAGCAAACAGAAATGGAAATTGGACCAAATCGCTGTGCAGTACGATAAAACATGCTAAAGTGCAATGAGTATGCATGTATGCTTATTATATGTAAATTTCGTGAATTGAAGGCGCTCATCCTTCATGAAGATATAAAACAAGAAGAACCGGCAAAATCGCTTACAACCTTTGTCGAGTTGAAGGAGAATATGATGAAATCAAGTTTACAACTAGATGCAAAAGGCCTTTCTTGTCCAATGCCTATTGTGAAGACAAAAAAAGCAATAGATTCCCTAAAGTCTGGGGAAGTTTTAGAAGTTCAGGTGACAGATAAAGGAGCTTTAGCGGATATTCCTGCTTGGGCAAAAGCAGGAGGTCATATCATTTTAGATCAATCTGAAGAGGCTGGCGTTATTACATTTTTCATTCAGAAAGCATAGGGCTGATTGAGGGTTGTCTATTACAGTAGAACAACCCTTCTTTCCTTTTGTTGAATACAGCCAGAAAGAAGGAAAACTAAATGGATATTGCATGGATCTTAACCATTTTACTTATTGGTTTTCTCGGTTCATTTGTATCAGGGATGTTAGGTATTGGCGGTGCCATCATTAATTTCCCGATGCTACTATATATACCGCCATTACTAGGATTTGCGGCCTTTTCTGCACATGAGGTGTCAGGAATAAGTGCGATTCAGGTACTTTTTGCTGCTCTTTCAGGTGTTTGGGTCTATCGTAAAGGTGGGTATTTAAATAAATCACTCATTATCTATATGGGGAGCGCCATATTAGCAGGAAGCTTTGTGGGTAGCTTCGGTTCAAAATTTTTATCTGAGTCTGGTATTAACATGGTCTATGGAATCCTTGCATTGATTGCAGCTGTGATGATGTTCATACCGAAAAAGCAAATTGATGATAAACCGATGCAGGCTGTTACATTTAATAAACCATTGTCGGCCCTATTAGCTTTCGTTGTTGGTATCGGTTCCGGGATAGTAGGGGCAGCTGGTGGATTTTTATTAGTACCAATCATGCTTGTGGTCTTAGGAATCCCTACTCGTATGACCATTGCGTCAAGCCTTGCTATTACGTTTATCTCCTCAATAGGAGGAACTATTGGTAAATTAATGACTGGGCAAGTGGAATATTATCCAGCGCTCATCTTGATTGTAGCTAGTCTAATAGCTGCTCCTCTAGGTGCGAGAATAGGGGGCAAGTTAAATACTAAATTCCTACAAATTATTTTAGCGGTTCTTATATTAGCAACAGCTATTAAAATTTGGATGGATATATTATAAGGGGGTATGGTAATGAAAATTGAAGTTTTCTCTGATTTTACATGTCCATTTTGTTATATTGGCAAGCGAGAACTGGAACGGGCGATTGGCATCGCAGGCTATACAGGATTAGTGGAAATAGAATATAAAGCATTTCAAATAGGCCCAGATATCCCGAAAGTGAATGCACCCTCTTTTTATGAGGCGCTGGCTAAAAAGTATGATGTCACGCTAGATGAAGTGAAAGATATGGTCGAGGGTATAGCTACGAGAGCAACGGAAGTTGGTTTGCATTATGATTTTGCTAAGATGAAAACAGCGCATACAGAAAAGGCTCATCGTTTAGCTAAATGGACGCAGCAATTTGGTAAAGCGACAGCTTATACGGAAGCACTAATGGCTGGTTATTTTAAAGATGGTGAAGATTTGAATAAAGATGAGTTCTTATTAAAAGTTATTGCGCAATTAGATTTGGATAGAGAAGTTGCAGCGGGAATATTAGCTTCAACTGATTTTAGTGAAGAGCTAGACAAGGATCGCTATGAAGCACAGCAACTTGGCGTACAAAGTGTACCGTTCTTTGTATTTGAAAATCGTTATGGTATTAAAGGGGCTGAGCCGAATGAAGTGTTTGTGCGAACTTTGCATCAAGCTGCAGAAATAGCTGGTATTCAGCCAACGATAATGATAAATGGTAATGGAGAATCGGTATGTGCTGATGGACAGTGTAAACTATAAAAGGCTTTAAAGGTGTCGAGTGCGTATGTGTACTTGACGCTTTTTTTTCGAACAAATGAATACTGCAAGAGGTATTAAGTCTTGTTTTCTGTGTTATAGAACAAAATAAAATGTATAATTTATCCTTTTTTATCATCTGAATGGTTCTATTTTATGGTAGTGTGAGAAAAATCACATCCAATAAATTGTTATGTTGCTAAAATATAAGTGAGAATACAAAGGGGGGTATTATAGATGAAACCTATAGTAGCAGGAGTAGCAGGAACAGTACTGTTAGCAGGCGCCATTTTTGTTGGGACGTTTGTCAGTGACAAAATTACAGTTGATTCGAATGTGAGTGAGAAAGAAGCGACAGTGCAAACACAAATACCAACAACAGCAGCTGCTCAGTCAATGGTCTATGCTCCGCCAAGTATTGAAGAAGTACCAGATGGTCCAATGAAAGAAGCAATATTAACGGGCTATGAACTTGTTAATAACACACATGTTGCGGCAGATGAATATGTGGGCAACCAATTATCTTGCACAAGCTGTCATGCCGGTGCTGGCTATGACGAGCAAGCCTCATCATTAGTAGGTGTAATGGCAAATTATCCACAGTATATTGGACGCTCAGGTGGTGTAGTTACAATAGAAGAACGGATTAATGGCTGTATGGTTCGGAGTATGAATGGTAAAAAATTCGAAATGAATAGTGATGAACTAGAGGCTATGGTGGCGTATTTCGCTTATATTTCTGAAGGTGTTCCGATTGGAGCAAAACGTGAATGGGCGGGCACAAGTGATATGAAGAATGTGCCGATTCCAAATGTTGCAGATGGTGAGGAGCTTTATGCACAGTCCTGTATAGCCTGTCATGCAGCTGATGGCGCAGGAACTGGTGCTAATACTGGCCCAGCTTTATGGGGAGATAATTCATTTAATGATGGCGCAGGTATGGCACGTATGTCAAAAATGGCTGGCTATATTCAAAATAATATGCCGATAGGTGCAGCGGGAACATTAACAGATCAAGAAGCTGCAGATTTAGCTGCCTTTATTTTATCGCAAGATCGTCCAGAGTGGGCAAACCATGAAAAAGATTGGCCAAAAGGCGGGCGTCCAAATGACATCATGACTAAGGAAAAACGTGAACAAGTTAAAAATGGTACGATTGACTGGGAAAAAGTTTTGTCTACAAATTAACGAAGAAAAGGGATGCTGATAATTGGCATCCCTTTAACTTATTTAAAATTATAAGCAGTTACTATTTTATCTCTGTTCGTTGTGATATCTGTAAAATATTCGTATAAGCAAATCCCTAGGAATGACCCACTTACATTAAAGACGTTAGAAAAACCGCTATTTTGAAGGGCCATAACAGCATTATAGCTACGTTGACCAGATCGGCAATGCACATACACTGCTTGATCCTTCGGAATTTCATCCATTCTTTCCCGAAGTTCACTTAGAGGAATATTGTGTGCATTGATAAGGTGACCGGATTCAAATTCATTTTTTTCACGAACGTCTAAGAAAAAGGCTTGATTTTCAATGAGTTCCCTTACTTCATCAACTTTTACCTGCTTAAAGTGTCCGTGTAATAGATTTTGAGCTACAAGAGCTGCCAAATTAACAATATCACGGGCAGTGCTAAACATTGGAGAATAGGATAACTCTAGCTCCTTTAAATCTTCTAATGTACCGCCCATTGTGATGAGGGTAGCTATAACATCAATCCTCTTATCTGCATTACCTTTACCTATTGCTTGAGCCCCTAGTATTTTACCCGTCGGTGTTTCATAAACGAGCTTAAAGTGAAGTGGATTACTATTTGGCATTAGTCCTACTTTGTCTGGAGCTATCAAATAAACACTTTTTGCTTGGAAGCCATTTGCTAGGGCTGTTTTTTCGTTCAAACCTGTTGTCGCGCATACGAGATCGAAAATTTGTACGCTTGAAGATCCAATGACTCCTTTGTTGTGATGAGGGATGTTATACATATGATTAGCTGCTGCACGTGCTTGTCGTTGAGCGGGACCGGCTAAAGCAAGGCGCGTCTGTTTATGGGTAAGCTGATGGAATACTTCAATCGCATCTCCCACAGCATATATGGAAGGATCAGACGTCACGTAATTTGCATCAACTTGAATACCTCCGAGTTCACCAATTGTTAGCCCGGCCTCTTTGGCTAAGCGGATTTCAGGTCGAACGCCAATTGCTAATACTACTGCTTGTGCTTTCAATTGTTTGCCTGAGTTCAACGTCACATTATTTGGTGTAACCTTTGCAAGACCGTCATTGACAATAACTTGAACCCCTTTATCAGTCATTTCCTTGTGTAAGATTTGAGCCATATCATAATCAAAAGGGGCCATAATTTGTTGGCCAAATTCAACTAGAGATACATTATAGCCTGCTAGCTTCAAATTTTCTGCTACCTCTACACCAATGAAGCCTCCGCCAACCACGGCAATATCCTGTACATTATCTGTTTGTAGATACCAATTTAAACGGTCAATATCAGCCACGTTTCTAATGGTAAAGACGTGCTTAGAATGAATGCCCTCTAAGTCAGGGACGATAGGACTTGCTCCTGGGGATAAAATTAACGTATCGTAACTTTCCTCATAATCTCTATTCGTTTTTAAATCCTTAATGGTGATGGTTTTTTTCTCTCTGTTAATACGTACAACTTCTTGCTGAACACGAGCCTCTATATTGTATTTTGTTTGGAAGCCTTGAGGCGTCATTAAAATTAATTTGTCGCTATTTTCAACAATCCCGCTTAAATGGAAGGGGAGAGAACAATTAGAGAATGAAACATTCGGCCCCTTTTCAAATATAATAATTTCTGCCTTTTCATCTAGACGACGAAGACGAGCCGCTGTGGATGCACCACCTGCAACGCCACCGACTACTAAAAATTTTTTACTCAATGTAAACACTCCTTTTCATAGTAAATACATAATGGGGTATTTAAAGTCTCTTAAATAAAGGTTTTGTTTCTAAAAGTAGGTGAATTATGTAGTTTTAATACTACAAATAAATAATATACCCTAAAGGGTATTTTATCAAGGTGCCAAATTAATAAATTTTCTGTGGTGTTCCTCGTTCAAGAAAGTTGATGCACAAATTTGCTATACTAACGGAAGTAGGAAATGGAAATGGCACAGGGGGTGACACTGTTGATCTTTTTGAAATTTTTAACCCAAATCCTCATAGTATCGGGTTTGATTTATATTGTGAGTGGACGATTAATTGGCTCGAATATTAATTTTGTGCGAAGAGTGCTGTCAGTCGTTATTAGTGTGACATTAACCTCTTTTGTGTACTGGTATTCTTATCTACGCCATACAGATTTTTTATCAGAAACGATGATGCAAACAGTAACTGAGGTAAGCACACTGATTTGGATCGGTAGTATGCTACTAATTTCGATGTTGCTTTATTTGGTATTTGAGCTTTTTGACCCTAGTGGCATTACGAATGGAGATCGCCGTCACGGCCAAAAATCTTTACTATTGCGATTGCGTAGCTATTGGCGACAGCAGAAACGCCTGCGTCAGGTATTAAAAATTGCTGTTACAAACGGTGTCGTACAAACGATTAAATATGCGAGGCAACGAGAAAATGAAAAAGAACTTGCAATTGCTTTGCGCGCAACGTTAGAACAATGTGGTGGGATTTTCATCAAATTTGGCCAGGTACTTTCCACACGAAAAGAGCTTTTTTCACCTATTTTTATTGATGAATTAGAAAGGCTTCAACACCGAGTAAGGCCTTTATCAGAGGAACAAGTGAAACAAATTTTAGAGAGATCTCTTCCGCAATCAATGGACGAAATATTTAGCCAATTTCAAATGGAACCCATTGCAGCAGCCTCTATTGGCCAAGTGCATAAAGCAAGGCTTAAAAATTATGAAGAGGTGGTAGTCAAGCTATTGCGTCCAGAAGTAAAGGGAATTATGCGCGATGACCTTGAAATTTTAGAGGAATTTGCTAATTGGCTATCCACAAAATCAACCTGGGCTGAATCATTAGGCTTTCGAGAGTTGGCTGGGGGATTTGCAGAGGGGCTACGTGAGGAGATTCATTTAGATATTGAAGTACGTAATACGCTACAGGTGAAGAATGCACTGGCGAAAAGCGATTACAAGGTTCGAATTCCTAAAATATTTACGCCTTACAGTAATGAAAATGTTATTGTGATGGAGTATATTCGTGGACAAAGTGTGGCAGATGGGGCATCTGAATTTAATCGTTTGTCGATTGATCGTAGGCAATTTGCAAGAACCGTACTCTACTCATTTTTTGAGCAGATGCTATTCTCTGGTATTTTTCATGCAGATCCACATCCAGGAAATATCCATATAGATGAAACAGATGGAACACCAGTCTTGCTTGACTTTGGCGCAGTAGGACGTTTAGGTGCAACACAGCAAGAAGGCTTAAAGTTATTCTTAATGGGCATTCAACTAAATGATTCAAGCGTTTTATATGATGGTTTAACATTATTAGTGGAAAATGCTGATCATGCAGAACGTGCGAGAATGGAGCAGGCAATCGACCAAATTTTACTGAAAATTTCCTATGTTGACCGTATACCTACTGAAGAATTAATTCACGCGCTATTTACAGTGGTAAGAGATTTTGGACTTGCATTTTATCCAGCAGTGGGATTAGCTCTCCGTTCCTTAGTGACGTTAGATGGCACATTACGGGTAATAGACCCACGTTTTGATATCTTTACTGAGGCAAAGGATTTTTCTGCTACATATATGCGTGCCTCTTTCCTTAAGCCTTTTAAAGAACCGATGGCAACTAAGGAGCGGCTGCAAGAAGAATTATCTATGCTAATACCGACTTTGCGTAAAATGCCTAGAAGAGTCGATCAGCTCATTCAGCGAGTTGAGAGCGGAAAAATCATTTTACATCATGATGTCTTTTCGGATGAACATAATTCACGTTTTATTACACATTTGTTTTCTCAATTTGTTTTGCTGCTGGTGGGTATAACTTTTGGTATTATATCTGTTGCTCTTTTAGCTATTTCACAATTTATCCACGATTCTTATGCGGTCTATTTGAACACAGCGGCATATTTAGGTTTATTTTTATGTGCTATTTTGTTAGTGAGATTATCTATACAAGCATTAAGGTCGATGAAGCAATAGGTAGGGAATTTTTTCCCTACCTTTTTCTTTGGCATCCTCAAATATTACAAAAACATTACAAAAGATCTGTTAGGTCTAATGTCGAATTAGCTAATAGTTTCTCTGTGTAGAAGAAAAATGTATTATGTAGAATAATGTAGTTTAAGTGCGAATGTTACAGAAATGTTTCGAGTTTTACTAATGTATTAAATAGACATGAAATAGTATAAAAGTTATGTAGAAAATGCTAAACTTTAAAAGGCTAAAATAAATATAAGAACATTTAATTAAAATAGAAATCGTTCAAGTGATTACATAGAATATCGAGAGCGAAATTGATAGATGAAGGGAAATGAAGGTAACGTGGCTAAGCGTAACAAATGGCGTAAGTCGATGGTGCTAGCATTAGCACTAGCTGGCGGCTTATTATTTAATACAATTCAACCAACAGAAGTACATGCCGAAGAAACTTCTCAACAAATGATTGAGAAAAAGGCTGAAATAGATGCACAAATTAAAAAATTACAAGAAGAACTAACGAAACTACAACAAGAGATCGACGCAAAAGTAAAGGTATTTAAACAAGTACAAGCAGATATTAAAGAAGTGGATGCTAGTATTGTTGAAACACAAAAACGTATCGAGCAACGTTCAAAAATTTTAAGTGAGCGTATGGCTGCATACCAAGCGCAAGACAACACTGTAGGTGTTTATTTAAATGTAGTGCTTGAGGCAAAAAGCTTTGCAGATTTAATGGATCGTGTCGTAGCGGTAAAAACATTAATGGATGCTGACCAAGAATTAGTGGATCAACAGGAAGCAGATAAAGCAAGCTTAGAGCAACAAAAAGCTACATTAGATGAAAAACAAAAGGAACTTCAAAAACAATTCCAAGAGCTTCAGCAAAAAGAAAGCGAAATGGAAGTGAAGAAAGCTGAGAACGAAGCGAAATCACTTGCATTAAAAGCTGAAATTGCAACGAAACAAGAAGAAGAACGTTTAGAAGCAGAGCGTAAAGCAGCTGAAGAAGAGGCAGCTCGTTTACGTGCACTTCAAGCAGCTACACCAGTTATACAAGCAACTCAGAATAATGGTGGAGGCGAACCACAAAAAATTATTGTTGGGTCAGGAGCTGGCACTGTTTCTTCAGGAGATGCCATTTCAACAGCTAAACAATTCCTAGGACGTCCTTATGTTTGGGGTGGTAGCAACCCATCGACAGGTTTTGACTGTTCAGGTCTTGTACAATGGTCATATAAGCAAGCGGGTGTTTCTTTACCTCGTACAGCATCACAACAATATTTAGCAACACAACGCATTTCAGCAGGTGAAGCACGCGTTGGGGACTTAGTGTTCTTCAGCTATGGTTCAGGTGTAGCTCACGTAGGTATTTATTTAGGTAATAACACAATGATCGACGCTCAAAACAATGGTGTCGTAATTGAATCACTTGATTGGTGGAATCAATACTTAGTAGGCTTTGGACGTATTCAATAGGCCTCACTAATATATAGACGGTTGAGATAAGAAAAAGGTCATCTTTGTAGAGAAAAATATACAAAGATGACCTTTTTTGTTTTTGGAATGCTATTCTTTCAAAAGAAACTTTCCTGCATACTAAATTGATATTAAATTTTAAAATTTACTTTGATGACACCTGTCTCTTTCAAGGCAATAAAGAAAATAATAACGAATGGGCCGACAAGTAAACCGATAATACCAAATAACTGTAGACCTATGAACATGGAAATTAATGTTGGTAAAGTGGATAAACCGATATGGTCTCCCATTAATTTAGGCTCGACTACTCGACGAATAATAAGTAAAATAGCAGCTAAGATGAATAATTTTACAGCTATAGAGGTGTTTCCCATCAACAGGTGGTAAAGTCCCCATGGCGCTAGAATAATGATAGAGCCTAGGAATGGTACAATATCTATTAGCCAGATAATAATCGTCATTGTTACTGCATATTTCGGTTGGATTAATAGCAGTCCAATGAGTGTGACGCCTCCAATAATAAAGCTTACAAATAAGTGAGCCTTCATATAGCCAAATGTTGCATCTTTTAAGCGATTTAAAATAATTTTTATCTTCTTTGCTGTATTGGGCTTTAAATATTTATAAGTGATTTGCTTTAACTTAGGCAAATCAAGCATAAATAGGAATAGCGCAATCATATAAACGAGAAGACTGATAAATAGGCTGGGTATCTCTGAAAAGAAGGCAGAAACTTTGCTATAATTAAAGAAGCTTAAAAAGGATTCTTCGACTTTCTTTATGAAATCCATAGTGGTTTTTTGAAGCGAAGCACTTACTTCAGGTGGAAAGTCTTCTGTGTATTTAGAAATATTTTCTTGCATATGAAGCCACATATCTGATAGCTTGGAAATATAATAGGGAGCTTGCTTAGATAGTAAAATTATTTGTGTCATTATTTGTGTAATAGAAAGATAACAAATAATAGATATAACAATAACACTCACTATGTAAATAAAAGCAACTGCTATTTTCCGTGACATTTTCCATTTCCGTTTAAAGAACATGACAATCGGTTCTAAGAAAAATGCACTAATCCCAGCAAGTATTAAAGGCATGGACACTGGGATAACAAAATAGGCAGCTAGAAGTAGTGATATTATCACAATCAACCGAAAAATCAATTTCCTAGCATTAAATTTATTCATAAACTCACCTTCTTTGCGAAAAAAATTAAGTTAAGTGTACCATAAATCAAATTTTATTACGTTCTGAAACAATAAAGGTAGGGATGAATTATGGAAAAAGAGATTTTGCAACTTTTTAGTAATCTAACAGAGCATGATCGCGATATTCAATATGAATCTTACGAGGAATTAATGAAAATTATGCAGGAACCCGTAGATTGGACATATGCAGTTTGGGAACAGCTAATAAAAGCACTTACATACAATAATGGTTATTCTCGTGCACGTGCTGCACAAATTTTATGCGCTTTAGCTGCAAAAAGTGATCCAGAAGAAAGGGTCTTGGAGGATTTTTTAAAGATTTGGGCTGTGACTTACGATGAACAATCTGCTACGGCAAGGCATGCATTACAAGCAATTTGGAAAATTGGACAGGCGGGTCCAGTACAAAGAGATTTGGTTGTATCGTATCTAGCTAAAAGATTTCAAACATGTATAGATGAAAAACAGCCATCTCTTATTCGTCAGGATATTATTATGTCATTTAAAAAGTTATTTGATCAAACAAATGACTCGAAATTATTAGATATTGCCCATCGTTTAATTAATGAAGAACAAGATGCTAAATATAAAAAGAAGTATAAGTCAGCCATCCGTTCAAAGTAGCGAGGTGGTGTTTTTTTGTGCAAATTCTTTGATGAACGATAGAATAGTCAACTATAATGAATGAAAAAAGGGGATTATGCATGAGCATTTATAATTATCTAGTTCGGAAGCCTAATGGCGAAATTTTATCGATGGAAACATATCGTGGAAAAACAATGTTAATTGTTAACACGGCAAACCAATGCCGATTTACATATCAATTTGAAGACTTACAGAAAATGTATGATAAATATGGAAAAGAGAATTTTGTAGTTCTTGGATTCCCTTGTGATCAATTTGGCCATCAAAATCCTGAAGATGGGGAGGAAACTAAGCATCTATGCAAGGTAAACTATGGGGTCACATTCCCGATTTTTGAGCTTGTACAGGTAAATGGAGAGGCTACCCATCCACTCTTTAATTATTTAAAGCATGAAGTGGATTACCGAGAGTTTGGGAAGGCAAGTATGCAGGAGAAAATGTTGGCAGAAGCAATTGTTCAACTTGCCCCAAGCTTTTTAGATGGTCGTAATATTCGCTGGAACTTTACAAAATTTCTAGTAGATGCTAATGGTAAGACCGTCGCACGCTTTGAACCAACAGATTCACAGCTCGATATTGAAAAAGCAATTGAAAGACTATTATAGTAAATTTCTTAATAATGTAAAAATTTGTTAGGGTTTTCTCTTCAAATAGAAATAATGCTATATTTTAAAACTGTGTACAGCTATTTTTTCTGAAGCATATATGATAAACTGCTTTACAAATGAAATATTCTTGCAGAATAAAGGTGCTAATTAGCATAATCGGGAATCCGGTGAAAAACCGGAGCTGTTTCCGCAACTGTAAGTGCAGCCATTATAAAGATTTACCACTGTCTCAAAGAAGATGGGAAGGTCCTTTATAACACATTCGTTTCATGTGACGAACTGTACAAGCCAGGAGACCGACCTTTATTTGAACGTATAAAAACTTCTCGGAAGCTAGGAGGATATACGGCAAATACATAGGCTTTGTCTAGTTTGATGGCTCATTATGTTATTTTTGTCGTTCCTTTGCAAAAAGGAGCGACTTTTTTATGCCTTTCAAATAAGAATTTTTCATTATAGAAAATAGGGGGGAAGCAAGTGAAAAAAGATGCCCGTTATTCTTGTTATCCATTTATGCGTGAGAAAGCTTCAACGGTCGATTTTGAAATTCGAACAGATAGCCTGACAACACATCTAGGAGTTGCATTAGCTGCGGTAAAAAAAGAGGATGTTCAAGTTGTTGCTGAGGATTTATTGCTTATGTTACCTATGGCTTATCATGTGAATGGCTCAGTACGTGGGAAATTAGCAGTAACTGAAGAGGATTTATCTTGGTTAAGTGAACGTTATGATTTTTACGTTCGCCATGTGAAGGAAGAGATTCAAAGTTTTGTTTTACCTCAAGGAACAGAGGCTGCTGCAGCCTTACATCTTTGTCGCAGTGAGGCAAAAAAATCATATCGTACTTTACACAAAGTATCAGAAGAACGAGAGGTTCCAGCTATTCTTTTCGATTACCTTGGTTTATTAGCTAATGTATGTTTTGTCATGGCTGTTTTTATGAATCAGCAAGCTGGAATAGCGGAAATACCGTTTATTAGTAAATCCTACCCAATGAAAAAGAAAAAGGAGAATAACAATGAAAAAAGTATTTAATTTCCAATGGCTATCAGTGCTCTTACTTGCACTGGTATTAGCAGGCTGTGGCACTGCTGAAGATACAAAAAATAAAGATGCTTCGCAAGATACACAACAAGCAGAGAAAACAAGCTATAAAGTGACAGATGACCGTGGAGTGGAAATAGCGTTTAATGAAGTACCAAAAACAGTTGTATCTTTACAACCAAGTAATACTGAAATTTTGTTTGCTTTAGGTGTTGGCGATAAAATTGTAGGAGCAACTGAGTACGATACTTACCCAGAGGAAGCACAAAAAATTGAACGTGTCTCTGATACTACGAACTTTAACAGTGAAAGAATTATAGCGTTAAAGCCAGATGTTGTCATTGCTTATACAATCGGTGATAAGGATGCCCTAAAGCCGCTTGAGGACGCAGGAATTAAAGTGTTTGTTATTCAATCTGCGACTACTTTCGACGATGTTTATGGAGATATCGAACAAATTGCTGCTGTGATGGATGTTCCTGATAAAGGAAATAAATTAAACGAAGAGATTAAAGCGAAAATTGCTGAAGTACAAACGAAGGTGAAGGATGTCAAAACGCCGAAAAATGTTTATTTAGAGGTTAGCCCTAAGCCAGACATATATACAGCAGGCTCTAGCACTTTCCAGCAAGAAATATTAGATACAGCTAATGTTAATAATGTTTTTTCTGACTTGAATAGCTGGGCAAAAGTGAATGAGGAAGATGTTATTGCGAAAAATCCAGATGTTATTTTAACAACAGTAAACTATACAGAAGATCCAATAGGAGAAATTCTTGGGCGAGATGGTTGGAATACTGTGAAAGCTATTCAAAACAAAGCGGTATTGTCCATTGATACAGATATCTCTAATCGACCTGGTCCGCGTATTGGTGAAGCTGTAGAATTAGTAGCGAAGGCTGTGTACCCAGAGTTATTTAAATAAGAAATGTTTCCATGCTAGCTGTCAGCCATTCAGCTAGCATTTTTTATGTGGTTTAAATTATTACCTAGCGTGAAAATTGGAATTAATGTAGTTTGTTCTTTAAAATAAAAGTAAGTATGCTTGATAATCTTAGGAGGTGTAGTGATTGGAGCAATTAGAGACAAAGATAATTCCATTTGAAGCAGTCTATAATTTCCGAGACATGGGTGGATATAAAACAAAAGATGGGCGTAGGGTAAAGAACGGTTTATTTTACCGCTCAGCTGCCCTTGGAAAAATGACACTGGCGGATAAAGAGCTATTTGAAACGTTAGGGATTAAAACCATTTTTGATTATCGCGATAACAATGAGGCGTATCATAATCCTAACCCAGTGTTCTCGCATGCTCAATATATACAAATCCCAGCGAAGGGTAATCATGCTTTTGAAATGCCAACCAATGCTGGTGGTAGAGATTTCTATAAAGTGGTAAGCCCTGAGATGTTTCGGGATTTTTATGCACAAATGCCTTTTAACAATCTTTCATTTAAAGAGTTAATGCAAACGATTCAAAATCCTAATAATCTAGGTCTTGTACATCATTGCGCAGTTGGTAAGGACCGAACGGGTATTGGAGGAGCACTTATTTTACTAGCTTTAGATGTACCTGAGGAGACTATCATGGAGGATTATTTAGATACTAATATACATTTACGTCCAATGGTAGAACGAATGGCTCAGGCTATTCAGCATCAGTATAATGAGCAAGAACTACAGCAATTTTATGCATTAATGTCCGCCCGTGAAGACTATTTACAAGCAGCATTGGATGCGATGGATCGTCGCTATGGTTCTAAGACTGGGTTTTTAGAGCAGGAATTTGGCCTAACAATTGAAAAACGAGAGCAATTACAATCTTATTGCTTAATTTAAAAATGAGCCCTTTCACACGATGTGAAAGGGATTTTTTATGTGGAAGCGCTGTCTTCCTATAAATCTCTTTACAGTCTGAATATTTGTGATAAGATACAATAGATTTTTAAGAAAAAATAGGAGAAGTGAAAGTATTGGCAGACACAATTAAAGAGACAAATAAGTTAAGTCTATTCCATTTAACATGGCCAATCTTTTTAGAAGTTTTTCTATTTATGTTGATGGGACTAGCCGATACTTTTATGCTCAGTGCTTTATCAGATAATGCTGTATCAGGAGTAGGTGCAGCCAATCAATATATCCATATTGCCATCTTGATTCTGGAGGTAGTGGGCAATGGTGCATCTATTGTTGTTTCTCAGTATTTAGGCTCTAAACGCTTTTTTGAAGCGGCCAAGATCTCGGCGTTAGCGGTCACGATGAATTTGGTCGTTGGGCTTTTAATGAGTATTTTATTTTTCTTCTTTGCGAGACATTTAATGACAATGATGAACTTGCAGGGAGAAGTACTCCACTATGCACAAAGTTACTTAGCCATCATTGGGAGTTTTATTTTCCTACAGGCTATTATTAATGCACTCGCTGCAATTATTCGTGTACATGGTTGGACAAAACAAACTATGTACGTTTCGCTTGGCATGAACGTCTTACATGTTGTGCTAAACTACGGTCTTATTTTTGGGAATTTAGGTTTACCAGAGCTTGGTGTGAAAGGAGCGGCTATTTCCTCTGTCATTAGTCGCGGATTAGCCGTCCTAGTATTTTTCTGGTTGCTGTATCAGGTAATGGAAGTGCGCGTAAAGTTACAATATTATTTTGAGTATTCAAAGGAATATGTGAGAAAAATACTAAACATTGGTTTACCATCTGCGTTTGAACAGGTACTTTATCAATTTTGCCAAATCATCTTTTTATATTATGCGACTTACTTAGGAGCAGAAACACTAGCAGCACGACAATATGCTATGAATATTTCGATGTTTACGTATTTATTTGCAATTGCCATTGGTACAGGAACAGCCATTATTATTGGTCGTCATGTAGGTGCAGGAGAAAAAGATGAGGCGTATCATCAGCTATGGAAAAGTGTTCGTGCAGCATTTGCTTTTACGATTATTATGGTCGCAGTCGTTACGCTATTCCGTAAGCCACTTATGCAGGTATTTACTGATAATCCAGAAGTCATTAAGATTGGGGCATCCGTGTTAGCATTAAGTATTTTGCTAGAGACTGGTCGCACAATGAATATCGTTGTCATTAACTCTTTACGCGCTTCTGGGGATGCTAGATTCCCTGTGAAAATTGGTTTTCTATCAATGGTTTGCATGAGCCTGCCACTTGGCTATTTATTTGTCTTTGTATTGGATTGGGGCTTGGTCGGAATTTGGCTAGCCATTTCAGCAGATGAATGGGTGCGGGCAATTATCGTATACTTTAGATGGAAAAGTCGTAAATGGGAGCGTTATGCTCTTGTATCACCGAACGACAAAAAGGAGGCATAGAAATGGGCGCATTATCGAAACGTGCTATCGGGGCGGCATTAATGGATCAACATATCATCCTTTTTGCTTGTCCAATCTGTCAGCAATCAATGCATGTCTATGAGCAGGGGAGATTGGTTTGTACTTCTAACCATTCCTTTGATATTGCGAAACAAGGCTATGTCAATATGCTGACACATAACGCCGCTTCTAAATATAGTAAGAGCCTTTTTGAATCCCGCAAGGCTGTTATTGATAGTGGGATTTATGATGCTGTAGAAGCCCGAATCGGTGAGCTTATAAGTTCTGCAAAAACGGTGCTCGATACTGGTTGTGGAGAGGGCTCACATTTAGCTCGCATTATGAATGATAGAGTTCATGGTATTGGCGTTGGAATTGACATAGCGAAGGAGGGCATTTTGGCTGCAGCACGTCATTATCCTCAACAAATTTGGTGTGTAGGGGATTTAGCTAAAAGTCCATTTGCTCAAGCGAGTTTCGATGCCATTTTAAATATACTATCACCAGCAAATTATGAGGAGTTTAAACGACTTCTTACACCGAATGGCTATCTTGTGAAGGTTGTACCACAAAGTGGTTATTTGCGGGAACTGCGAGCTCAATTATATGCAGATTCAAACAGGGAAACTTACTCTAATGAACAAATTGTAGCTCGTTTTCAAGATAGTTTTCGTGAGGTAAACGTAGAACGTGTAACTTATACTTTACCGCTTTCAGAAGAGCTAGTACCCGCGCTATTAGAGATGACACCAATGGGTTGGCATAAAGCAGAACAAACAGCCGTTGAACTAAATGAAATCACGATTGATGTGGATCTATTAGTAGGGAAGGTTTAAGTTGGTCACCTGCAATTGCAGTATACTGGTCTTTTCGATTACAATGGGAATAACTATTGAATAAGGTAGGAATGTAACAGTGTATAAACTAGCAGCAAATGTTGTCAAAGTAATATTAAAATTAATGGGTTCAAAGGCTCGTGTATACGGAGAAGAAAACTTGCCGAAAGAGGGTGGGTTTATTATAGCTTGTACACATACTGGCTATGTGGATATTTTAAACCTTGGTGTAGCCATGTACCCTCGTGAAATTCACTTTATGGCGAAGAAGCAATTATTTGAAATGAAAGGGCTTGGCTGGCTTGTTAAGCATTTAAATGCTTTTCCGGTAGACCGTGATAATCCTGGACCAAGCGTGATTAAAATTCCTTCGCAGTTATTGAAGGAAGGTAAAATTGTAGGGATTTTCCCCTCTGGGACACGTAGTGCAGAAGGAACAGATTTAAAACAAGGGGCTATTACCATTGCACAGTTGGCAAAGGCGCAAATTGTTCCAGCTGCTTATGTTGGTGCACGTAATGTGGGTGATGTAATGAAGCGAGGCAAAGGCTATTTAATTTATGGTGAGCCTTTTTATGTAACAGGCAAGGGTAAAGAAGGTCGTGAGCAGTTTACTCAACACCTTGAGCATGAATTAGTTGCTCTAACAGAAGAACTACAGAAACGTATTCCTGTAAAATAAAAGCAAACGGCACTCAGAATCAAATTGATTTTGAGTGCTTTGTTGTAGGAGGAAAATAAAATGATTCGAGTACTTTTCGTATGTTTAGGTAATATCTGTCGCTCACCCATGGCTGAGGCGGTCATGCGTGACATGGTGAAGAAAGAACATTTAGAAGATAAAATTGAAGTGGATTCCGCTGCTACCAGCTCATGGCATATTGGCGAACCTCCACATAGAGGTACACAGGATAAGCTTAGGGAATATGGTATTTCTACAATAGATATGCAAGGTCGACAATTACAAAAGTCTGATTTTGAAAAGTTTGCTTATATTATTGGAATGGATGAAAGCAATATTCGTAATATTCGCATAATACTAGGCCATCCAAACTCACCAAAGATTTTTCGTTTTTTAGATTTAACAGCGCATCGCAAGGATGTCCCGGATCCTTATTATACAGGTGATTTTCAAGAAACCTATGAATTGGTGCAAGAAGGCTGTCAGGCATTGCTAGCAAAAATTAAACAAGAGCTGTTATAAGATGGCGCTAAAATCGTAAATTTTAACAGCCATTTTTTTAGAAAAATGCTACCTTAAACATTGGTATATCTAGCTTTGTAAGCATCATTGTGTTATTATTTGCAGAGTAAAGATACGATAAGTATTTAATTACCATTTACAGATATACAACTGTGTATCTATTATTTTTATAAATTTATCTTTTGAAAGAGAGTGGAAACAATGGGTCGTAAGTGGAACAATATTAAAGAAAAGAAAGCGTCTAAAGATCAAAGCACAAGCCGTATTAATGCAAAATTTGGGCGAGAAATTTATGTGGCAGCTAAATCAGGCGAACCAGATCCAGAGTCAAACCGTGCACTTAAAGTAGTGCTTGAACGCGCAAAAACATACAGTGTTCCAAAACATATTATAGAAAAAGCCATTGATAAAGCAAAAGGTGGCGGTGATGAAAGCTTTGATGAATTACGTTATGAAGGCTTTGGACCAGCCGGCACAATGATTATCGTGGATGCTTTAACAAACAATGTAAATCGTACAGCATCAGATGTACGTGCAGCATTTGGTAAAAATAACGGCAATATGGGTGTCAGTGGATCTGTAGCTTATATGTTCGATTCAACAGCAGTTATTGGCTTAGAAGGTAAAACGGCTGATGAAGTACTAGAGATTTTAATGGAAGCTGATATTGATGCTCGCGATATTCTAGAAGAGGAAGAAGCGGTAATTATTTATGCAGAGCCAGACCAATTCTTTGCGACACAAGAAGCATTAAAGGCTGCGGGCGTAGAAGAATTTACAGTAGCAGAGCTTTCTATGTTGCCTCAAACAGAAGTGACTTTAACTGGCGATGATGTAGCGAAGTTTGAAAAACTAATTGATGCATTAGAAGATTTAGAAGATGTACAAAATGTTTTCCACAATGCAGATTTAGGCGAATAAATATTAACAAAATGAGTAAACCAGTAGCATTTAAGCTACTGGTTTTTAATTAGGGAGGAAAACGATGCAGACTGCTTTAGCCATTATTTTATTTTTAGTCACATTATTTTTTGTCATAGTGCAACCACGAAAACTATCAATTGGCTGGTCAGCCTGTATAGGAGCAGCTATTGCGCTATTAATAGGTGTAGTAACCTGGCATGATGTGTTAGAGGTAACGGGGATTGTTTGGAATGCAACGCTATCATTTATTGGTATTATTTTAATTTCACTCATCTTAGATGAAATTGGCTTTTTCGAATGGGCGGCTCTACATATGGCACGACTTGCAAAGGGAAGTGGAATTCGCTTATTTGTTTATATTAGTTGCCTTGGAGCTGTTGTATCGGCTTTGTTTGCGAACGATGGGGGTGCTTTAATTCTAACGCCAATCGTTTTAGCGATGGTGAGAAAACTGAACTTGAGTGAAAAAATGATCTTTCCATTTATTATTGCAAGTGGATTTATAGCAGATACAACCTCGTTACCGTTCGTTATTAGCAATTTAACGAATATCGTATCCGCTGACTTTTTCGATATAGGCTTTATAGATTATGCAGTTCATATGCTTGTACCGAATTTCTTTTCGTTAGTGGCAAGTATAGTAGTACTTTACATTGTTTTTCGCCGTTCCATACCACAACATTATTCTCTTGAGGCAGTTGAGCAACCAAGTCAGGCAATCCGAGATCCCAAATTATTTTCGATCGCTTGGTATGTAATTGGGATTCTATTAGCGGGCTTCTTAGCTGGTGAGGTTTTACACATCCCTGTATCTTTTATTTTATGTGGGGTCGCTGCAATATTCTTATGGCTAGCACAGCGTAGCTCTGTGGTAGATACAAAAAGAGTTGTAAAAGGAGCGCCATGGAATATTGTGTTCTTCTCAATTGGCATGTATGTGGTTGTCTATGGGTTAAAAAATGTAGGGATGACAGGAATGTTAGCAAATTTATTTGAACTAGCTATACAACAGGGCTTCGTAGTAGCAACGATGACAATGGGATTTGTCGCTGCCATTTTGTCTGCTGTCATGAACAATTTACCTACTGTTATGATAGATGCTTTGGCGATTTCAGAAACAAGCGCATCGGGCATGATGAAAGAGGGACTGATTTATGCAAATATAATTGGTACGAATTTAGGTCCAAAAATGACACCGATTGGTTCACTGGCAACATTGCTATGGCTTCATATATTAGCCCAGAAAGGCATTAAAATTAGCTGGGGACAATATTTTAAAATCGGTGTTATTCTTACCATTCCGACACTGTTCGCCACTTTAATTGCATTAATTATTTGGATATGCTTAATATCATAGAATTATTGTCGAAATAGTTGAAAAAATAGTACAATAGGAACTATTAAGATATTAGTATATCAGTATATTAAAGGAGGAAAGTATGCGAGCGACAGGCAAATTAAGCAATAAAATAGTGTTAATGTCATTAGTAATGTTAGTGGCTTTGTTATCTTTTTTTGTTATAACAACTATCTACACAGCAAAATTATCTGTTAATAAAACCATGGGAACACAGGCAGTTGCAGTTGCTGAGAATATTGCAAAACATCTAAATGCTGATGAGTATGAGCAACTCTCAAAGGAACCAAAAGAATCTGAGTTATATTGGCGACTTCGAGAAGAGCTCAACGAATTACGTGAAATAAATGGTGTTCTCTATGCCTATACTTTCGCAGTACCACAGGAAGATAAAAAGGTACGTTTTTTAGTGGACGGTATGCCAGCAGATGATCAAGAAAATGCTGGAGCTATAGGAGATGAGTCCTCCACCACATACTACAAGGATATTGAAAAGGTAAAGAATACAGGAAGTTATTATTCCGCTATTTTACATAGTGATTTTGGAGATTATTTATCTGGTACTGTTCCATTAAAGGATGAGGCAGGGAATACTGTTGCCTTTGTTGGGGTCGATATAGAAGCAACAGAGGTAAGCAATGTTGCGAATGCCGTATTAACGGCTATTTTACCTGCATTAATTATTGTCATATTAGCTTTAACAGGTATTGTTATGTTCATCCTATATCGTTATATTAATGGAGCGTTAAAACCTCTTGCACATTTAGGTGATGCAGCACAAAGTTTTGCTCAAGGTGATATTGCTAAGGCAACGATAGCAGTGGAGAAAATCCAGCTAAAAGGAGCAAATGAAATTACAATATTTGCACAATCCTTCAGAGAATCACTACAAAAATTAAAAGAAACTTTCCATACGATTCAACAACGCACATTTGCTTTACAAAATGTTGTTCAAAAAATTGATGAGACTTCTCAGCATGTGGAAGAATCAAACGCTCAAATTGCAGATCGAATTATTGAAATTGCTGCTGGTAGTGAGCAACAGCAGCAAAATAATCAAGAGGTTGTATTAACTATGAATGAGATGTCGATTGGTATTCAACGACTGGCTGATACAACTTCAGAAATTGCAGAGTCATCATCAGCAATGACGGGACTTGTGGAAACAAGTGTTAGTCATTCTCAAGAAGTTGTATCTCAAATTCAAAACGTAGAATCTTCTGTTTTACGTACGGCTAATCATGTCGAGGAAATGGGTGATAAGTTCCGATCAATTGAAGAGATGGTGACCATCATTACGAGTATTGCGGATCAAACCAACCTACTAGCTTTAAACGCGGCAATAGAAGCAGCTAGAGCAGGAGAAGCTGGTAAAGGATTTGCGGTCGTGGCAGATGAAGTTCGTAAACTTGCAGAGATGTCTAAAGCATCTGCTGACGAAATACACATGCATTTAGAAAGCTTTAAGAAAATTACTGATCGAGCGTTACAAGAGATGGCTAGTAGTACCATAGATGTACAGGCAGGCAATAAAGCAGTGCAACACATAGGTGAAAGTCTAGAGAAAATATTGCAATCTGTCCTTGAGGTGAATAATAAAATTCAAGATGACTCTGCTGTCATTGAAGAAATGTCAGCAGGCTCTGAGGAAGTATTAGCTACTACCGAACAGATGAATGCTATTGCGAAGCATAGTGTCCTAGGAACAAAGGAAGTAGCAACTGCCTCAGATTTACAAGTAACGATGGTTTCTGAATTAAATGAAGTTGTAACAATATTAGATCAAACATCGAAAGAGGTTATAGAAACGATTAATACATTTAAATTATGATTAGTTTAGAACTATTTCTCTATAAGCTTATGTCTTGTGGAGAAATAGTTCTTTTTATTTTTGGCATTTAAAAATTTAACTGGAGATTAGCATAAAACAAACCATATTAAGGGAAATAAGAAAATAATTTGTGCTTTACCCATTGTGAAAACTTTCAAACCATAACATAATATAAAGTAATATATTGTTGAACGAAGAAAATAGGGGGGGCTAAAGTATGAAGTTTTTACGTTCAATACAGGGGAAATTGATTATTATTTCATTGGCACTACTAATTATTCCAAGTTTAATAATTGGTATAGTTAGTTATGGTAAGGCTAAGAATGGGATGGAGGATATAGGAGAACAGGTACTTTACAATAGTGTTGAATCTGCTTTGCAATTAATCGAGCTCGCAAACGAGAGTGTTGAAAAGGGTGACATACCCTTAGAGGTTGCACAGGAACGAGTAAGAGAAGCATTTCTTGGTCCGAAAGATAGCGAAGGAAAACGGCCTATTAATTATCCGGGTGATTTAGGGGAATATGGCTATATCTATGTGTTGGATGATAAGGGAACATTAACAACACATCCAACACGAGAAGGAGATAATCTTTGGAATGATCAAGATAGCAGTGGCAATTACTTTATTCGAGAAGTAACTGAAAAGGCACTTGATGGTGGTGGTTTTACACAATATGAATTTGAACTACCAGGTCAGGATGTCTTAGCGGATAAAATTATTTATTCTGAGAAAGATCCACATTGGGGATGGATTATTGCATCAGGTACATATATGCAGGATTTTAATGCAGAGGCGAATTCTTTATTGCTAGTAATTGGTTTGACATTAGTAGGTGCCATAATTATTGGGACAATCGTTGTCATTCTTGTATCAAGACATCTGGCATTACCAGTTCAAAAATTATCTAAACGTGTACGTGAAGTAGCAAAAGGGAATTTAACGGTTGAAATTGAGCATTTACAGCGCTCGGATGAAATAGGACAGTTAAATGATGGCTTTAATGAAATGGTACAACAACTTAAAACACTTATTTCAGATGTGGAGGAAGCGATTGTAGAAATACAATCAACTTCAGCAAATTTAACCGCAGTAGCTGAAGAGACAAATGCCTATGGTGATGAAATCGTCAAAGCAATCAATGAAGTATCCAAGGGTGCAGTCAAGCAAGCATCTGATGCAGAGGATACAAACCGAACGGCTATCGAGTTTGCGCAGCAAATAGAAGGATTGCATGATAAAAATGAATTAATGTTAGATGCCTCACAGCATATGAAAAAATCAAATGAAGAAGGCCTAGTCAATTTAGAAAGCTTAAAGGATAAGTCGCGGGAGTCTTCAACTCTCGTTCAGAATATTCAGTCTGTATTTGGTAGTCTAATTGTCAAGGTACGTGAAATTGAAGGCATCGTGGGGACGATTACGGAGATTTCAGATCAAACGAATTTACTTGCACTTAATGCCTCTATTGAAGCAGCAAGAGCGGGTGAACATGGTAAAGGATTCGCAGTTGTCGCGGAAGAGGTACGTAAACTTGCTGATCAAACCTCTGTAGCAACTGAGCTAGTACGCACGACGCTAAAAGGCATTGAAAGTGAAACAAACTTAGTCAATGGAGAAATGCAGAAAACCCATATCATTGTAAGTCAACAAAATGATTCTGTCATGGTAACAGAATCATCCTTTAAAGAAATTAAATTAGCTGTTGAAAAAATCATAGCCATTATAGGCGATACAACAGATAGCGTAGAATATTTAAATAGCTCTAAGAATACGATTATGCAATCGATTGAAAGCATTGCGATGATTAGTGAAAAGAATGCTGCTGCGTCTGAAGAGGTAACAGCATCTGTAGATGAGCAACAACGCGCAATACAACTCGTTAGCGAATCTTCCAATGATTTAACTGATGAAATATCTGCCTTACAGGAGTCTATTAAACGATTTATATTGAGATAATATCTTTCAGGGTGCTTGCTTAACAAGCATCCTTTTCTTTTTATCATCGTTAATAAAAGGTAAAGGAGGAATGATTTGTGAGAAGGTGGCTGATGACAATTGGTGTTATTTTAATCAGTATTGGAATCGTTCTTTATATTTGGCTGGGAAAAGAAATTGATCAGGGTATTGAACCGAATGCCAATGGTTCAGCTGATTATATGATTATATTGGGAGCAAAAGTAAGGCCAGGTGGTGTACCATCGCTTTCATTAAAAAGTAGATTAGAGGTGGCTGTTCCATACTTAACAAAATACCCACATGTTAAGGTCATTGTGTCAGGTGGACAAGGACCTGATGAAGATCGTACAGAGGCATCTGTAATGCAAGACTATTTGGAACAGCATGGCATCGATGCCGCGAGAATTATCATAGAAGATCAATCTACATCTACTTATGAAAATTTAGTATTCTCTAAAGAATTATTACCACAAGAAACAAAGAAAATTACCATCGTTTCAAATGACTTTCATTTGAAACGTGCAAAATATCTTGCTGAATCGTTAGATTTTGAAGTAGATGTTCTATCGGCAAGAACACCCAAATCAGTAGAGGCAAAATTAAGAATAAGAGAAAGAGCGGCGTTATTAAAAACATATATTGTGGGCTATTAAAACAACAACGCCATTATATTTAGGAACCGCTTCTTTCTCAAAAAAATCATGGAACAGAAAAGAGATAATTGTTTCTTAATAGATTCTATTTGGCATATAATAGAAATATTACGGAGTATAGGACAGAAAGAGGGGACTTTAATGACAACGTTTAAAGAATATCAATACAGCCGTCCAAATGTGGCATCAATGAAAGAGCAGCAGTTAGCACTCATTGAGCAATTTAAACAAGCACAATCGATGGACGAGCAAAGTAATATCATTGAAAAGCACAATGCAATTAGTAATGACTTTGCGACAATGGCTAATTTAGTATATATTCGTGCTTCAATCGATACGAACGATGAATTTTATCAAGCAGAACGTGATTATTTCGATGAAGTAGGTCCTGAGCTAGAAGAAGTAACGACGGAATACTATAAAGCTCTAATTGATTCACCATTTCGTGAGCAATTAGAAGAAAAATGGGGACAACAATTATTTGATCTAGCAACTTATCAAATTAAAGGCTTCTCACCAGAAGTTATTGATTTGATGCAAAAAGAAAACAGACTTGTTTCTGAGTACAATAAGCTTGTTGCATCTGCACAAATTGACTTTAATGGGGAAACATTAACACTCGCTCAACTTGGTCCGTTTGCAGAGTCAACGGATCGAGAAACACGTAAGGCAGCAACGGATGCTCGCTTTGGCTTCTTTGCACAGCATGAAGATGAATTCGATCGTTTATATGATGAACTTGTCAAGGTACGCCATGAAATTGCGATTAAACTCGGCTATAACAACTATGTTGAACTAGGCTATATTCGTATGAATCGGATTGATTACAATGCTGATATGGTTAAAAAATTCCGTGATCAGGTACGTGATTTAATTGTGCCTGTTGCAACGAAGCTTTACGAGCGTCAGGCAAAGCGAATTGGCATTGAAGATTTCAAATTTTATGATGAAGCACTTAACTTCTTATCAGGTAATGCTACACCAAAAGGGAATCCTGAGTGGATTGTAGCAAACGGTAAAAAAATGTATGAGGAACTTTCACCTGAAACAGGAGAGTTCTTTAATTTCATGATTGACCATGACTTAATGGATCTTGTAGCGAAGAAAGGGAAAGAAAGTGGCGGTTATTGTACGTTTATTGAAAACTATCATTCCCCATTCATTTTCTCAAATTTTAACGGTACTTCAGGTGACATCGATGTATTAACACATGAAGCTGGACATGCTTTCCAAGTTTATTCAAGTCGTAACATTGGCATTCCTGAGTATTTATGGCCTACCTACGAATCTTGTGAAATTCACTCGATGAGTATGGAATTCTTTACTTGGCCTTGGATGGAGCTGTTCTTTGAAGGTGATACAGAGAAATATAAATTTACACATTTAAGTAGTGGTCTTTTATTCTTACCATATGGTGTGGCAGTAGATGAGTTCCAGCATGTTATTTATGAAAATCCAACAATGACTCCTGCTGAACGTAAAGCTGCATGGAAAAAAATTGAGGAAACGTATTTACCACACCGTGACTATGATCATAACAGCTACCTAGAGGCTGGGGGCATTTGGCAACGTCAAGCTCACATCTATGCAAGTCCGTTCTACTACATTGATTACACGTTAGCGCAAATTTGTGCCTTCCAATTCTGGAAACGTTCACGTGAAGAATTTGAAGTGGCTTGGAAAGACTATATTCATCTTTGTGGTTTAGGTGGCTCTATGTCCTTTACAAAGCTTGTAAAAGAGGCAGGTTTAATCTCGCCATTTGAGGATGGCTGTGTTGAATCGGTTATTGGAGAAATTGAGACATTCTTAAATTCCATAGATGATTCTTCTCTATAATTGATGACTTAAATTCGTTTCACTTCCACGATAACTATTATTGGGGAAGTGAGCGAATTTTTTAGTTTGTCAGAGGAGTTCTGTAAAAAAATACTAGGATACTTGCGAAATGGTTAATATATCAGTAGTATTTTCAGTAACTGCTATTAAAGGAAGTGAAAGAAAGTGACAAGGAAAGTTTGGTTTCAAGTAGGGGTAGGGATACTACTTACACTATTAATCATTAAATATTTTATAGAAATTCATTGGATTTTTTCACCGCTTGTCATCATATTAAAAGCCATTTTTGTGCCTTTACTACTTGGTGGTGTTCTCTATTATGTGACGGAACCAATTCAGAGATTTTTAGAAAAACGTAGATTTCCTCGATGGGGAAGTATATTGACGATTGTGTTCGGACTAATAGCAATGGTAGGTATTTTTGGCTGGATTATTGGTAACCCGATTGCCGAGCAGGTCAATAAATTAGTGAAAAATGCCCCTATGATTAGTACGAGTATTAGTACAAGCATCCAGCAATTAACAGACTATGTAACGCAAAATAAGGATAACTTCCCTGAGCAATTAAATGATGTTATCGAAAAAATGGCGAATTCGGTTCAAGATATTGCAGTAGTGGCGAGTAAAGGTTTTGTGTCCTTTTTACAATCCATTGTATCTGTGTCGTTATTAGCCATTTTAATTCCGTTCTTCTTTATTTTTATGCTGAAGGATCATGAGAAGTTTGCTCCATCCATCTATAAATATTTCAGTGGTGAACGTCAGCAATGGGTAAAGAAAACGTTAAGTGAAATTGATGATGTATTACGTACCTACATTCAGGGCCAACTGCAAATTAGTTTTTTATTAGCACTAATAATGTATGTAGGCTATTTAATTATCGGATTAGACTATTCGTTATTACTAGTGATTTTTGCATTCTTTATGAATATGATTCCATTTATCGGGCCTTGGATTGCCTTTGCGCCAGCCCTGATTGTGGCAGTTATTCAAGATCCAATTTTAGTGGTGTGGGTTTCGGTTGTGACGCTGGTTGCTCAGCAAATAGACAGCAACTTTATTACACCTAATGTCATGGGGAAATCACTTGATATCCACCCCCTTACCGTTATTACAATTATTTTAGCGGCAGGTAATATAGCAGGTTTTATTGGTATTATTATCGCTGTACCATTTTATGCAGTCTTAAAGGTTATCGTATCCAATATTTATGATCAACGTAATGCAATTAAGAAAAAAGCGACGAAGTCAGTATAGGAGTCGAAACAATGGAACAAGAAATTGTAAAGGTATTTAATGAACAGCATGAGCAAATTGGGACAGCTACGAGAGCGGAAGTGCATGAAAAGGGGCTTTGGCATGAGACTTTTCATTGCTGGTTTGTAAATGAAGACTATATTTATTTTCAAGTACGTAGTTCACAGAAAAAGGATTATCCAGGGTTACTCGATATTACAGCAGCAGGACATCTTTTAGCGATTGAGACAGTAGAGTCAGGCATTCGAGAAGTAAAAGAAGAATTGGGACTTAATATTGATGTCCATGAAGTTGTCAAAATGGGCATGACATCTTGTAGTATCGTTTCTGAAAATATGATCGACAATGAATTTTGCCATGTCTACATATATCCTTTCAAGCATGATTGGGATTCCTTTGCTTTGCAGTATGAAGAAGTATCGGGTGTAGTTAGAGCGAGGCTAAATGAGGCGGAGGCTTTCTTCTTGGGAGAAACGACGACACTTAATATTGAAGGGTATGAATATTTCCCTGATGGTCAACGTGTGAGAATTGTCAGACCAGTAGGTACTGCACAATTTGTTCCTTATCGGGAATTGTATGTTGCACAGGTGATAAAATTCACACGTGAAAAAATATTTAATCAAACCTCATAAGTTTAAATAGGATAAGCTATACTATTAGCTTGTCCTATTTTCTTGCGCAAAAATGATTTAGAAACGACACGATATAATAGGAAAAAATGAGTTATACTGTTAGATAGATTGTAAAGAAAAGGAGCATTTTTTATATGCTAACATTTGAACAAAAACAAGCGATTATTGAATCGTTTTCTGAGCTAACAAAAAAAGAAATTTCTTTAAAGCGCCTAAATTATCATTACATGGACAGTCTTTACGAAAAGACGATTGTAGTTGAGAAATTACATCCAAACGGCAATGGCTTTGTCTTTGTAGGAGATTTATTACGTTATGAGAATGAGGCTAATGATAAAGGATTAGTAAATATCCGCGATTACGATGAACAACAACTTCGTGAAATTATTGAAGACGCAATCCAATATTTATCTGAAGAAGTAGAAGAGCAGGAGCCAATTGTAGAGATTTGGCATAGTCGCGATGGTAGTCAGTTACAGCTAGCTTTTGAGCAACGTTCGTGGAACGTGTATCATGGAGACAATCTGGAAGAGGCATTTGGTACGTATGAGGCAGCAAAGGAATATTTACTAGAAGAAGGCTTTCGTACAAAGAAATAAGAAATACGGGGGATCATGATAGATGAACGGAAAAAAATTAGTGGGAATTGTTATTGTTGTTGTGATTGCGGCATGTTTATTTTCAGTTTATACCATTACTAATTTTTATAAAAATCACGAAGAACAGCCAAATCGTGAAAATCGTGAAATTAATAAGTCAAAGAGCTTGAATTTAATTTTGCCACAGGCTACAATTATCTCGAATTCAAGATAATTGAGAGGTGACTGTCAGTGCAACATATTTATTATAAAGGTACAGACGAAACGAAGCCGACATTATTATTGCTACATGGTACAGGTGGTAATGAGGAAAGTCTTATTGGGCTGGCAAAAGAAATAGATGAAACAGCCAATATTTTAAGTGTTCGCGGAAATGTACTTGAGCATGGAATGCCACGATTTTTCCGCCGATTAGCCGAAGGTGTCTTTGATATTGAGGATTTAATCTTTCGTACAAAGGAGCTTCATGAATTTTTACAGACGTCAGCACAGCAATATGGCTTTGATCGTCAACGAATTGTAGCAATAGGGTATTCGAATGGTGCTAATATTGCAGCAAGCTTATTATTCCACTACGATGATGCGTTAGCCGGAGCTATTTTGCATCACCCAATGGTACCAAGACGTGGTATTGAATTACCGCAACTTTCTCCAACACCTGTGTTTATCGGTGCTGGTACGAATGATCCGATGTGTACAGCACAGGAGTCTGAGGATTTAGAAACCCTTTTAAGTGCTGCAGGTGCAACAGTAACGACGAAATGGTTTAATTTTGGTCATCAACTAACAATGCCTGAAGTACAAGCTGCAAAAGAATGGTATAAAAGCATCTACGCTTAATTGAAAAATCCACCTCCTTTTATAAGGGAGGCGGATTTTCTTTATGTTATTTACTTTTCTTTAAGAAAGGAAGCCACCAGTTCCAATCACCAAACAGCTTCATGAGACTAGGCACAAGCATAAGACGAATAATTGTTGCATCAATGGCAACAGCAATAGCGATACCCACACCAATTTGCTTCACAGGCATTACATCTGTGAAGGCAAATGCACCTGTAATAACAATCATGATAAGCGCTGCAGATGTAATTATTCGGCTAGTGGATGTTAAGCCATCAATTGTTGCACGCGTATTATCGGAACCCTTTAAATATTCCTCTTGGATACGAGAAATTAAAAAGACTTCGTAGTCCATACTTAAGCCAAATACAAGACAAAAAACAATAACTGGAATGATTAGCACGATGGAGCTTGCTTCAATACCAAAATGACCATATTGGAAAATATAAACGAGTATCCCGAATGCAGATGAAAGCCCAATAATGTTCATGATTATTGCCTTTAACGGAATTAAGATAGAACGGAATGCCAACATTAAAATAAAGAATGTAGAAACGATAATAATTGCTATAGCTAAAACAATTTTATTAGCAATTTCATCAAAGATTTCTTGGTTGAATTTAGCTGGTCCACCAAGTGCAAAATCCACGCCCAGGTCTTTGTCCATCCATGTTCGGGCAAATTTTTGAGCTTTAGAGGAAGAACCTGCTGCATCAATTGTAATTGGAACAAATAGCTGTGTATCCTTTGAAAATGAATTAATAACAGGTTTTAATTGTTCAGCAACCTGTGGAATAGCTAAAGAAGCAGAAAGCTCCTCTGGTGTTTGAATGTTAGCAGCTGTATAAATAGTTGAAACATTAGTCACTAATGGGTCCTTTAATAGCTTTTCTTGAATAGTATAAATTAGCTCTCTACCCTCAGTATCCTCCCAGCCATCTTTTCGTTCAGCCAACAAATATAATGTAGAAGATTCACCTAGTCCAAACGTTTCATCTAATTTATCGTATGCTGCACGAGCATCATATTTCGTAGGTAAGGAGTCCACCTGTGGAATGGTTAATTGGATATCCTTTAAAGGGATCATGCCGATGCCTAGTAATAATAATGCTGAAATCACTATAGCTACTGGATGTTTCATGACAAAACCTGCAAAGCCACGCCAACGATTTGCCCCACCTGGTTTAACGCGTATTAAGCGCCATTTATTAAGTCTATCTCCTAATAGCATCATAGTGGCAGGAAGTAATGTTAAGCCAGAAAGAACGGCTAACAGGACGACTATAGTGCCTCCTAGGGCGATATTATGAAAAATTTCTACATCAATGACAATCATCGCACCTAAGCCAATCATGACACAGACTGCGGAGAAAATGATAGAACGACCTGCTGTCTGAATAGCAGTTTGAATGGCTTGAGCAATAGAAGTATGTGTGCGTTCTTCTCTGTAACGATTAATAAACAGCAACGCAAAATCAATACTTAAAGCCAGCCCAAGCATTGGAACAATATTTAAGACGAAAATAGATAGATTTACATTAGCACTGAGCAGTGTCATCATACCAAAGGCGGTAACCACTGTCACAACACCAATGACGATTGGCAAAATAGAAGCAACAACTGTACCGAACGCTAATAAGAGAACCACGATGGCAATTGGCAATCCAATGGCCTCAGCTGATGCCAAATCCTTTTGACTAGCAGTATTTATGTCAGCAGAAATAACAGGCCCTCCAGTGATACTAATTCCGTCTTTTTCAATTAATGAACGGAATTCCTCAACAATGTCAGGAAGGTTTTCTACATCGTTCTTTATGTGAACCATAGCATAGGCAATACCATCTTTCCGTAAAGAGGAGTCTTCTAAAGGTGATTGAATAGAATGAATCTCTTTTATGTTATCTAATTTTTTTAAAGTGTCTTCAATTTTCTGATCTTCAGCTGGATCAAAGACAACCAAAATCGTATTAGATGGTAAATCAAATTTTTCTGCTAGCTCGTTGGTAACATAGGTATGATCTGCTTCGACAAAGAAACCATCACCTTGAAGTTTGCCTGGAAGCTGTAAAGCAAAGTACGCCATTGCTAGAAAAATAATAAGCCATATGACTACGATTGCTTTCGCATGTGCTGTAATAAAAGCTGAAAAAGTTTTCATAGTTGATTATACATCCCCCTTTTCAATTAGTGTAAAGGATGTGTCACATTTTGTCGTGTGACAAAGTAAAGACTCCCATCCACTTTTTGGACAGGAGTCTTACTATTAAAAGAATAATGATAATATGAAATAAATAACAGATGCCATAACGGCAGAAATTGGCATTGTAATCACCCAAGTAGTAACAATCTTTCGAGCCATACCCCAGTTTACACCACGCACACGCTGTGCTGAACCGACACCCATAATGGAGGAAGAAATGACATGTGTTGTTGAAACTGGTAAGTGGATTAGCGTAGCGCCAAAAATAACAGTAGCAGATGCTAAATCTGCAGCAACACCATTAACAGGGCGGATTTTCATAATCTTACCGCCAACCGTTTTAATGATTTTATAACCACCAATTGACGTACCTAGCCCCATTGCTGTAGCTGCAGCAGCACGCACCCAGAAAGGTATTTCATCTCCAGTGTGCAAACCACCAGCGATTAACGCCATCGTCATAATCCCCATCGCTTTTTGCGCATCATTTGTACCATGAGTGAACGATTGGATGGCAGCAGTAAAAATTTGCATTGTACGGAAACCTTTATTCGTCCTATATAAATTTAAATTTTTAAACCATAGTTTAAAAAGAGTCATCATAATAAAGCCTGCACAAATAGCAAGTAAAGGTGAAAACACTAAAGCCATGATGATTTTAGTAAAGCCGCCATAGTTTAACACATTAAAACCAGCGGATGCGATTGCAGCACCGGCAATAGACCCAATCAATGTGTGTGAAGAACTTGACGGAATACCGAAATACCATGTCAATAAATTCCAAATTATAGCTGAAATTAATGCAGCTAAAATAACGACTGAGCCAGTTGTGTCTCCTTCAAAAGCATTTAATGCAAAAGGATCTACAATATCTTTTGTTAGAGCTTTTGCAACCCCTACAAAGGTGATAGCACCAATAAAGTTCATAGTTGCCGCCATAATGATTGCCGTGCGTGGCGGCAATGCTCTAGTAGAAACCGAAGTTGCAATAGCATTTGCTGTATCATGGAAGCCATTGATAAAGTCAAATGTTAGGGCAAAGATGACGACCAGTACGGTTAATATAATGATTGTGTTCATTGTAAAGTGCCCATCTCCTAATTATGCGTTACGCATGATAATTGTTTCCATAGTATTTGCTACGTTTTGACAATGATCAGCGATATCTTCAAGTTGTTCATAAATATCCTTAAATTTAATGAGGCGGATTGGATCTTTTTCATTTAAAAATAACTTCTTAATAGAAGTACGTTGTACCTCATCACATTCACGTTCATAGTCTTTAATAAGAATTGCGTGTGGACGCATGCCAATTAGATTCTTTTTCTTTAACTCTTCTGTCGCTTTGACTATTTCATCAGCACTTTTTGAAATAAACCCTAAGAAAATGCGCATAGATTCATCAATCTCAGTGAGCGAAAACATTTCAAAGTGTGCAATACAGTGTTCTGTTCCATCTAAAACATCATCCATACGAATGGCGAGCTCTAAAATATCCTCACGTTCAATAGGTGTCATGAATGATTTGTTTAACATGACAATCAGTTCATGAATAAGCTTATCACCAGCAGTTTCATAATTTTTCATTGTAATGCTAATCTCTTTTAGGTCAGCTACACTGTTAATACGAAAATCATTTGCGTAATGTACAGCCTCTCTCATATTTTCAGCAATTTTATGCAATGCAATAAAGAAAGGGTCTTGTTTTTTTGAGTTAAGCATGTGAATCGAATCCTCCTGGATATAAATAAATTAATCGACCTCTAAACTTTACTATCATAACAAAATCTTTAATTTATCTACATAAAAATTTACTAATCGACATGAAAATTTACATTGCTGTAATATACAATTCGTTCACAAAATATAAGGTAATCCAGCTGTATTTATTTTTATGAGTACAGATAAAACCTTGATATAAATGGCTATTCTTCTGTAATGGTGACTTATTAGTACAGATTAAGACACGAAAGATAATAGAAGGTAATAAAAATAGCGCATTCGAATTGTAAAGGTATTGTAAATTCATTTGATAACCAGAAGAGTACCTTCTTATTCTTAAGAATATCTTCATTTTTATCCTCCCTCTTTATTAAGAATTGTTTACTACAATGGAAAATGAAGAGGAAAGGAGCGTTTATTAACTAATGATTCAGGTTGAAAACTTACAACATACATTTTTAATTGGAAAACGAGGGAAGGAAAAGCAAGTGCCGGTATTGAAAGGTGTGAACTTCGAGGTCCATAAAGGAGAAATTGTTGCCATTGTAGGTAAAAGTGGCTCAGGAAAATCGACCTTATTACAAGTTCTAGCTGGTTTTATGAAGGCTGAACAGGGCTCTATTAAAGTAAATGGAAAGGAAACAGCCCATCTAACTGAAACAGAAAGTGCTGCCTTCCGTTTACGTCAATTCGGTTTTATTTTTCAAAACTTTCAATTGATGCCTGGTTTAACTGCTTTTGAAAATATCGAATTACCTTTAAAGCTACAGGGTTTGCGTAAGGCTATGCGCAAAGAAAAAGTGAAGAAATTAATGGACAAGGTTGGTTTGACAGAAGTAGCAGACCATTATCCCAATGAATTGTCAGGTGGACAGCAACAGCGTGTCAGCATTGCACGAGCCCTTATTACGAATCCTCCTATATTACTTGCTGATGAGCCAACAGGGAGTCTCGATTCAGAAACCGAGCAGGATATCTTATTGCTTATTCAAAGTTTAAATCGTGAATTAGGGCTAACTTTTGTCATTATCACGCACGATGAAGAAGTAGCTACTATCGCACATAGACGCTTCCGCATGTACGATGGAGAACTTGTAAAGGAGGAAGCTTAACATGTTATTTAAGGATCAATTAGATTTTGTAACACAGCATATCAAGAAAAATAAGCTGCGTGTGTTTATGACGATACTAGCTGCAACGATGGGCTGTGCCTTTTTAATCGTGCTAGCATCCGTTGGTTTTGGTTTACAGGAATCTTTACGTAATGAAATTCTTTCAAACGAAACAGTTACAAAAATTCAAGTATATGGCGATAAGCAATTAACTGAAGAACAAGTACAAGAAATTAAAAAAATGGAACATGTAGAAACGGTGCTTGAAACAATTAGTGTCAATGCTACCGCACAATCATTTTTTGAAGATCGTGATACTACTTCTAATTTAATATTGTCAGATATGCAGGACTTTGAACAGGTAAATGGAAAGCTTGCAAAAGGGCGTTATCCAACGAAATCTAATGAAATTGTTGTAGGCTATCATTTTGCTCAAACATTATTGAATGAAAGAGAACGTGATGTCATTTCGGAAAAAAGTAAAAAGGCTGAAGCAGAGGGTACGTATTATGATGGTAGTGAAGAGGGCTATAAAGAATCATTGATTGGAAAGAACATAGACCTGTCCTTAGTTCCTCACACGGGTACAAATGATGAAACGCAAAAAATGAGCTATACAATTGTTGGCGTAATGGAGAAACCTTCTTATGATTGGATGGTTGATAACGCTATTCATATGGACAAAGAGCAAAAAGCAGTATGGGTTGAAAATTTATCTACAGATAGTAACATGGCAGAGGATGAGCTGTTTTACTCTGAATTTAATATTTATGCGGATACATTAGAAAACGTAAAGCCGATTTTAGAGAAGTTAAAAGATAAGGGCTATAGCGTATATTCAGTAACAGAGCAACTAGATCAAATGAATGTATTTTTCCTTGTCTTAAAAATTGGCTTAATCTTTGTTGGTACAATTGCTGTGTTGATTGCTTCCATTGGTATTTTTAATACAATGACAATGGCTGTGACAGAGCGAACACGTGAAATTGGTGTATTAAAGGCAATTGGGGCAAGTCCGAAGCTTATACAACGGTTATTTTTAATGGAAAGCACATTTATCGGTATTTTTGGTACGCTAATTGCTGTTGTCATCTCGTATGCTATTAGCTTTGCGGCTAATGCAGCATTACCATTAATTCTTAAGGCGGCAACAGGGGAGGAAGCTTTTGCAACAAATGATATAACATTTTCTCTTATTCCATGGCAACTAGTCATTATTGCAGCAGCCATTAGTGTTGGGGTAGCGATGATTTCAGGTTATCGCCCAGCACGTAAAGCAACAAAAATCGACGTTATTCAAGCTTTACGACAAGAGTTATAATAAAAAAGGCGGTCCAATCAACATTGGATCGCCTTTTATTTGGATTGAAGTACATCTATATGTTATAAATACTCTTTTAACTCATTCGCTAAAAATGGTGTTGCATTCAATAATTTTAAGAAGGCATCATAGCTGGCACGTTGCTCTTCATTTGGTTTTTTACCTGTTTGATAGGCTCGAATTAATATGTTTTTAGGTGTATTCTCCATATCGATAAACTCTAAAAGCTGTGCCTCATAGCCAACAAGCGATAAAATTTCAGCTCGAATAGCATCTGTAGCAAGTGCCGCAAATCGCTCTCGAATAAGTCCATGTTGCAACATAATATCGAGAGCAGGTGTATTTAGTTGACGATTTAACTCATGCTGACAGCAAGGCACACTTAGAATGACACTTGCTCCCCATTTCACAGCACGAGCCAAGGCCATATCTGTCGCTACATCACATGCATGGAGTGTCACCACCATATCCACAGCACTTTCATCATTATAATCATTGATATCTCCTACAAGAAATTCTAGCTGATCATAGCCTAGATCCTGTGCTATTCTTGAGCACTCTTCAATAACCTCTTTTTTTAAATCTAAACCAGTAACACGAATGTCTAAGCCTTTTTCAATTTTTAAATAATGATACAAAGCAAAGGTTAAGTAGGATTTTCCTGAACCAAAATCTAAAATCCTCACCTGTCGATCCTGAGGTAAATAGGTTAAGGCATCATCTATAAATTCAATGAAGCGGTTAATCTGTTTAAATTTATCATACTTTTGTTTCTTAACCTTTCCTTCTTCTGTTTGTACCCCCAGTCGAATTAAAAATGGATAGGGTTGATCATCAGATAGTAAATAATTTTTTTTACGATTATGGCTTAGATGGACTTGTTTAGGTGAAGCTGTTTTATCTGATTTCCAAAGGACTTTGTTCTTTTTTGATAATTGTACTTGTACTGTTTCATCTACGAAATCAATATGAGCTTGACGATACTCCTCAAAAAACACGTCAAGCTTGGAAGGTAAATGAGCCAATAGAATATTTTCATGTTTTAAAATCCGTTCATATTGGTATTCAATTTGTATATGGTACTGATTTTTTAACATTAATGGTTTTAATTTTATTCGTTTTATTTCATTTGATTTCATACGTGGTTGACTGATTGTAGCTGTCACAAGCTTTTGTTGCAAAATTTGCTCAGTGAGCAGAGCTTTCATTTCTTCAAATGTCATACATTTTCGCCTACTTTATTGTGTTATAGATGGCACTAGTTTAACACATTTTATAAAAGACAATGGCATCTTTGGTATTCGGAATAAATTTAATAAAAATTCCGAGTATTTATAGGTGGAATTGTATATTCGTGGTATCTTAAATACAGTAATTCTTTTTGAATTGGTGATACTAAGGATTAATAAGGAGGAGAAAATATGTCGGATAACATGTATCAATTATTAGCGATTGTTATTTATATGATCGCCATGCTAGCAATTGGCTGGTATGCATTTGTTAAAACATCTAATTTAACAGATTATATGCTTGGCGGTCGTTCCTTAGGTCCAGCGGTTACTGCGCTAAGTGCGGGTGCTGCGGATATGTCTGGCTGGCTCCTAATGGGCTTACCAGGTGCGATATTTTTATCAGGTCTTGTGGAAGCTTGGATTGCAATTGGATTAACAATAGGAGCTTACCTAAACTGGCTACTTGTGGCACCACGTTTACGGGTATATACACAGGTTACAAATGATTCCATTACTATTCCAAGTTATTTGGATAATCGATTACGTGATCATACGAAGCTTATTAGAATTGCTTCAGGTATCATCATCCTCATATTCTTTACATTTTATGTATCGTCAGGAATGGTAGCAGGGGGCAAGTTTTTCGATAGTTCATTTGGTTATGAATACCATACAGGCTTATTAATTGTGTCAGCTGTAGTTGTAGCATACACTCTTTTTGGCGGATTTTTAGCGGTAAGTTATACAGACTTCTTACAAGGTCTTATTATGTTTTTAGCACTTATTATGGTACCGCTATTTGGTTTATTTGTAACAGGTGGTATAGGTGAAACCATTTCATCTATTAAATCTGTTGATCCAGATCTTCTAAATTTATTACCAGCCACTGCGACAGCAGCAGGGATCATTTCTTCAGTTGCTTGGGGATTAGGCTATTTTGGACAGCCTCATATTATCGTCCGCTTTATGGCGATTAGTTCCGTTAAAGAAACAAAGCAAGCACGACGCATTGGTATTGGCTGGATGATGTTAAGCTTATTTGGAGCTATTGGAACTGCTTTGGTGGGTGTAGCCTATTATCAGCAAAATGCTGGTGAGCTAAAAGACGCTGAAACAGTATTTATTGTACTTGGTCAGATTTTATTCCATCCATTTATAGCAGGTATTATGCTGGCGGCTATTTTAGCAGCTGTTATGAGTACAATTTCTTCTCAATTAATCGTAACTTCTTCAGCACTTGTAGAGGATATTTATAAAGCATTATTTAATAAAACAGCAGACGATAAGCATTACGTTTTTGTTGGGCGTATGGCTGTATTAGTTGTTGCAATTATTGCAGCAATCCTAGCGTGGAATCCAGATAGTTCTATCTTAAGCTTAGTAGGCTTTGCTTGGGCAGGATTCGGTGCAGCCTTCGGACCTGTTATTTTACTTTCTTTATATTGGAGAAAGCTAACAAACTACGGAGCACTTAGCGGAATGGTAACAGGGGCTGCAACTGCGTTTATTTGGGGTAAAGTAGATGCTTTATCAAGTGCGTTGTACGAAATTGTTCCTGGCTTCATTGTTTGTTTAATTGTTGCGGTTGTTGTCAGTATACTGACATATAAACCAAATAAAGAAATTGAAGAAGAGTTCACACGCTCAGAAGCCCTGCTAAAAGAAGAAAGAAAATAGTTGAGATGCGCCTTTACATGAGGCGCATTTTTTAGGAAAGTTAACGATGATCTTCAAATACGAAAAAGGGTATATTATGGTAAGATGAAGAAAATTTGTCGTAGCGACACCAAGCTTTGGTTGGAGGTTTCTAATGGATAGAATTAAGGAAGTTGATGTATTAATTGAAAAGGCCATACTAGTTGGCGTGAATTTACGAAATGATGAGCACTTTGACTATTCTATGGAAGAGTTACAAAATTTAGCTGAGGCCTTGCATGTAGAAGTGGTTGGGACTGTCACGCAAAATTTGGAACGTGTGACACCTTCCCATTATGTGGGTACAGGTAAAATAGAAGAAATCAAAAATTTTTATGAAGAAGCACATGCAAACCTCGTGATTTTTAATGATGAACTGTCTCCTTCGCAAATCCGTAATTTGGAGCGTGATTTAGCAACAAAGGTCATTGATCGAACAATGCTTATTTTAGATATTTTTGGAAGGCGCGCAAAAACACGTGAAGCCCAAATGCAGGTGGAATTAGCACAGCTTCAATATATGCTACCTCGTTTAGTGGGTTTGCATGCCTCTTTAAGCCGTCAGGGTGGAGGTACTGGGGGAGGCTTTAAAAACCGTGGTGCTGGTGAGACAAAGCTGGAATTGGATCGACGAAAAATTGAAGATCAAATTGCTAAAATTAAAAAGGATCTAGAGCACGTTAAGGAACAGAGAGAAACGCAGCGTAAACAGCGTCGTAAAAACGCTCTTCCGGTTGTATCGATTGTAGGCTATACAAATGCTGGGAAATCAACGATTATGAATCAACTGCTTACACAAATAGGACAAGAAGAGCACAAACAAGTCTTTGAGAAGGATATGCTTTTTGCTACCCTTGAAACTTCTGTTCGTCAGATTGAACTACCTGATAAGAAGACCTTTTTACTGACAGACACTGTAGGCTTTGTTAGTAAATTACCTCACCATTTAGTGAAGGCATTTCGTTCCACTTTGGAAGAGGCGCGAGATGCGGATCTTTTACTGCATGTGGTGGATGTTTCGAATACAGAGCACGGATTTATGATGGATGTAACGAACGAAACACTTAAAGCAGTTGGTGTTGAGGACATTCCTACAATCTATGTATACAATAAAGCAGATATAGCAGATGTTCCATATCCTGTGGTAAGTGGAGATAATATTTGGATTTCAGCAAAGCAGGGGGTTGGTTTAGAAGAATTAGTACAGCTAATTCGTCAACACATCTTCTCGCATTACGTAACGTGTGAAATGTTAATACCTTATGATCATGGGAACGTTGTTTCTTATTTAAATGAGAATGCCTCTGTTTTTAATACAGCCTATGAAGAGGGTGGGACATTATTGTCTCTTGAAGTAAAAGCAGCAGATTACGCAAAGTATCAGCACTATGTAATTAATTAAAAAATGTACTTCCCAAAGCATGCCAAAAGATTTTTGGCATGCTTTTTGTGATTAGAGGGAATAGTAGAATCTAGAACAAAGGTAAAACGTGTACTCAAGAAATTGTATTAATTTTCAAGTAAAGTAAGGAATCTGAATTTTAAATATTTTAGAATAATTCATTGTAAATTTAAAAATCTTTTAGGTATAAAGTGTGAGAAAACTTAGATATATCAAAGGATTTAATAATTTATCTAATAATCAATCAGAATTTATAGAAAAATGACAAATTTTCAACATTTTTTAAAACTCTTGCTAAAGTGTATAAAACGCTTTAGTATGATGAAACAAAGTTTTTTTATCCTTATATTAGGGTAGTTGTGTTTTTGTAGAATAATTTTTTATTGGGAGAGGGTATTGTATGTCTAGTAAAGATGAAGTTGTAAAATCTGTCCCTCAAAATGGTTTTGTTGGACACCCTAAAGGGCTCTTTACTTTGTTTTTCACAGAATTTTGGGAACGTTTCTCGTACTATGGTATGCGAGCAATTCTTATCTTCTTTATGTATTACGAATTACATGACGGGGGCTTAGGTCTAGACCGCGGAACAGCAAACTCTATTATGGCCATCTACGGCTCACTTGTTTATATGTCTGGAATTATAGGTGGATGGATTGCCGACCGAGTTTTAGGAACACGAAAAACTATTTTTTATGGTGGCGTGTTAATTATGATTGGTCATTTACTGCTAGCATTGCCTGGTGGTGTGAGCATGTTATTTGCTTCCATGGCATTTATCGTTATGGGTACTGGTTTATTAAAACCGAACGTTTCAAGTATTGTTGGGGACATTTATGCTGAAACAGATAGCCGTCGTGATGCAGGTTTTTCTATTTTCTATATGGGTATTAATATGGGAGCATTTATTGCACCTTTTATTGTCGGAACAATTGGACAAAAATATAGCTTCCACCTTGGCTTTGGTTTAGCGGGTCTGGGTATGTTTATTGGTTTAATTGTTTATAAATTAACAGAGAAAAAATATTTAGGCTTAGCGGGCTTACAAGTAAACAACCCATTAAAGCCTGAAGAACGTAAAAAAGTCTTTACGCAATTCGGAGTTGCAGCTTTACTTATTATCATCTTGGGTGCTATCGGTATTAAAACTGGTACTTTAACAATGAATGTATTTAGTTTAATCATCACAGCTCTAGGTGTATTAATTCCAACTGCATTCTTTATTTATATGTATCGCAGTAAAAAAACAACAAAGGATGAAAAGTCTCGTCTACTTGCTTATATTCCTTTATTTTTATCAGCTGTAATGTTCTGGGCTATTCAAGAACAAGGAGCAACTATTTTAGCTACTTATGCAGATGAGCGTACACAGCTAAGTTTTGGTGGTATTCAGCTTCAATCTTCTTGGTTCCAGTCATTGAACCCATTATTTGTTATTACAATGGCTCCATTATTTGCGATGCTATGGCTTAAATGGGGAGACAAGCAGCCAACAACACCACGTAAGTTCTCATATGCATTGTTCTTTGCGGGTCTATCATTCTTAGTGATGATGATTCCAGCACACCTGTCTGGTGGGGATACATTAGTGAGTCCTTTATGGTTAGTATTGTCATTCTTCTTAGTGGTTGTTGGTGAGTTATTATTATCACCAGTTGGTCTATCTGCCACAACGAAATTGGCACCACAGGCATTCGCAGCGCAAACGATGTCTTTATGGTTTTTAACAAGTGCAGCAGCACAAGCAATTAATGCGCAATTAGTTAAGGTCTATGAAGTTGTAAGCGAATTCACATACTTTGGTTTCTTAGGTACCTTATCTATTGTAGTCGGGATTATTATATTGGTGCTTTCACCAATTATTTCAAAAGCGATGAAGGGTATTAATTAAATGAAAGATGCAAGTACAGTTATTAAAAAACTGTGCTTGCATCTTTTTTTGTATCTAAATAAAAGTCTATCTAAGAGGCTGAGAGCGAAATATATTATCGTAAGTAGTTATTTTGTTGAATGTGGGTATAAGTTTCTATGTAGAAAATTATCATTTTCGTTATAATAATTTTAATAATATGAAAATTTAAGGGGTTGGAATCTATGAAGGAAGAGTTAGATTATTTGAGGCCAAGATTAATGGAGATTTTTACGTATTTACATGCAAATCCAGAAATCAGCTGGCATGAAGTAGAAACCACCAATTATATAGTGGAGCTATTAACGCAGGAAGGCTTTTCCCCTAAACGATTTAAAAATTCCACAGGATTATATGTTGATGTAGGCAAAGGTAACCCAAAAGTAGGACTAAGAACAGACATAGATGCCTTATGGCAAGAAGTAGATGGTCATTTCCGTGCGAATCATTCATGTGGACATGACGGTCATATGACAATGGCTATTGGTACACTATTACTTTTAAAAGAACTACAGCAATCTATTAATGGTACAATCCGCGTTATTTTCCAACCTGCTGAAGAAAAAGGAACTGGAGCGTTATCTGTATTAGAAGAAGGTGTTATTGATGACTTAGATTATTTATTTGGTGTCCATGTAAGACCTGTTCATGAGCTAGAGGACGGCACTTATTGTGCAGCCTTATATCATGGTGCCTCTCGTTTACTTGAAGGCGAAATTATCGGAGAGGATGCTCATGCTGCAAGACCGCACCTAGGTATTAATGCCATTGAAGTAGGTGCAACAATCATCGAAGATTTGCGAACCATTCATACAGATCCTATGGTTCCTGTATCTGTAAAGATGACGAAATTCCATGCTGGGGGAGATTCGGGCAATATTATCCCAGGTAATGCCTCATTTACGATTGATATTCGTGCACAGCAAAACAAGGTGATGGACGATTTAGCACAAGGCGTAAAGCGTGTGATCGATTCCTCTAAATTGTTGCATAAAGTACAAATTGAATTACGTACGGTGGCCAATATCGTAGCTGCTGAAGTTGATACAAGTGCTCAATATTTAATGGAGCAGGCAATTATACAGGCTGCTGGATTATCAAATTTAAGAAAGCCTGTTCATACACCAGGAGGAGAGGATTTTCACCATTATGCTGTACAACGGCCGCATTTAAAAACAACCATGCTGGGCTTGGGTTGTGGATTAACACCAGGCTTGCATCATCCGAAAATGAAATTTAAACAAGCAAGACTTGTCACGGGAGTGGAGATACTTACAAGAGCAGTTTTATTAGCTTTGGAGTCAGGGCATAAAAAGGAGGCGTCAGCGTAATGTTAGAGCAAGTGCGAATTCACAAAGTAACGACACCGAAAGAAATTGCAGAGATCCAAAAATTAAATGCTGAAATATGGGGCAGTCAAGCAATCCCCTCCCATCAATTACTAGCTGCTGTACAAAATGGGGGAATCGTATTAGGAGCGTATTTAGATGAAAAGCTAATTGGCTTTAACTATTGCTTCGTTGGCTATCGGAATAGAGAAATGTACTTACATTCGCACATGATTGGTGTAGAAAAAGCATATCGTGAACAAGGTGTGGGTGAATTATTGAAGCATGCCCAACAAGAATATGCAAAAGAGCATGGTTTTCAACTTGTCCGCTGGTTAATTGACCCATTAGAGGCGCGTTTAGCGAATCTAGCATTTCTAAAACTGAACGCCACTAGTTATCAATATGAAAATGATTATTATGGTCCACTTCGAGATGACTTTAATGAAGGACTACCTTCAGATAGACTTGTCGTTGAATGGTGGATCGAGCGTGATCAAATGGCAGATAGCCTTGATGAATTAGAAGAAGTAGCACAGGAAATTGTACCTTGGACATTAACAGTAGACGGATTACCAGTTCTAGATGTAGAAAATACATTTCAGTTAAATCAATCCTTTTATAAAGATGCCTATTTTTTACCGATCCCTCAATCTCTACAGAAAATGAAAGTGGAAAGTCCAAAACTTGCAGAGGACTGGCGTTATAAAATTCGCACAATCTTAACAACATTATTTAACCAAGATTATGCCATCGTACGCATGAAGAAACATCCAGAATATGTTCATAGCTATCTGTTAGTCAGACGCTCCTTATTAGCTTTATAATAATGATAAGGAGTGAACAATGTGAGATTAGAAAAGATTACATTAAGGCATTTAAAAATGCCTATGAAAGCACCATTTACTACGAGTTTTGGCACAGTTGATGAAAAGGAAATGTTACTGATAGAAGCAAAAGATGAATCAGGGACGACGGGGTGGGGAGAAACTGTTGCTTTTGTAGCACCATGGTATACGGAAGAAACATTAAAGACAACATGGCATATGCTACAAGATTTTTTGATACCCATCTTGTTACATAAAAAGATTGGGCATCCAGATGAGGTAACCTCATTATTTGCACCTATTCGGCGAAACTGCATGGCGAAAGCTTCAATTGAGGGTGCTGTATGGGATATCTATGCTCAGCAAACAAAGCAATCACTTGCACAGGCGTTAGGTGGTCAAAAACAACGTATTGAAGTAGGAGTCAGTGTGGGTATTCAACCCTCTATTGCTCAGTTAATTGCATTAATAAAAGGTCATATTGAAGAAGGCTACAAAAGGGTGAAGATCAAGATAAAGCCTGGAGAGGATGTAGAGATAGTACAGGCAATTCGTGCGGAATTTCCAAATTTACCCTTGATGGTTGATGCAAACTCTGCTTATACATTAGAGGATATAGAAATACTACAGCAGCTTGATGATTTTAATTTATTAATGATCGAACAACCATTAGCTACTGATGATATTGTCGATCATGCAGCATTACAGAAAAAGTTAAAAACGCCTATTTGCTTAGATGAAAGCATCACATCATATGAGGATGCCAGACGAGCAATTGAACTTGGAAGCTGTGGTGTCATAAACATCAAGATTGGACGAGTAGGTGGTTTAACGGAAGCAATACGAATCCATGACCTATGTAAAGCAAACCATATTCCAGTTTGGTGTGGTGGTATGTTAGAGGCTGGAATTGGACGAGCACATAATGTTGCCTTAACGTCTCTTAGTCAATTTATTTTACCTGGCGATACAGCAGGTTCTAGTCATTATTGGTACGAGGATATCATTGATCCTGAAGTAAAAGTTAAAGATGGTTATATTGAGGTACCCCAGTCGGTAGGTATTGGTTATAAGCCTAATATGGCTGTGATTGATAAATTAACAATTAGCAAAGAAATCTATCAATAAGGGAGTACTTAGTCGATCATTTAGTATAAGGAAAACGAGGAGAGAACTGATTGAAAAAAAGCTTGCAAATCGGTGGTGCCTATGTGGGGATTATCGTTGGAGCAGGATTTGCATCAGGGCAGGAAATTGTCCTTTATTTTACAAGCTATGGCTTTAAAGGAATATATGGAGCATTGTTAGCTATGGTTGGTTTCTCAATTGTTGGAATGTGTGTTGCTCAAGTGAGCTCTAAGCTTCGCACATCGTCCCATAAGGATTTGATTTATCAAATTTCAGGGAATACTATGGGCTTTGTCTTGGATTTAGTGCTATCACTCTTTTTATTTGGTGTAGCTGTCATCATGTTTGCTGGCGCTGGTGCAACATTTCAGCAAATGTTTGGACTGCCTATTTGGCTAGGGAGTATTTGTATGATCTTGCTTACAGTAGCCACTGTCATGATGGATGTGAAAAGCATCATTAATATCATTGCACTAGCAACCCCCTATCTACTAACCGTTGTCTCCATCATCGCTATCTATGCTATTGCAACGATGGATTTTACCTTTGCAGAGCAAGCTGTTATTGCTCAACAGGCTCAAATAAGTGAGAAAAGTTGGTGGGTAACGGCTTTATTGTACATGTCGTTCAATGTAGGGGTTAGCTTCTCTTTACTGACTGTTATGTGTGGATCCATACGCAATCATAAGGTAGCTGGCATGGGTGGTATAATTGGTGGGATTTTGTTAGGTGCTTTAATCTTACTTGTGAATTTCTCCCTTTTAGCAAAGATGAATATCATTGTTGGATTAGACATTCCGATGCTAGCGTTAGCGAATGAAATTCATCCGATTGTTGGAGTATTAATGACTATTTCTCTTTTGGGAATGATTTATAATACGGCAGTAGGGATGCTATATTCCTTTATGGTAAGGTTTTTCGAGCCTAGTAGAGCAAGCTTTAGGATTGCAGTTATATTTATAGGTGGTCTCGGTTTTCTAGCAAGTCTTGTAGGGTTTACAACGCTAGTAGCTAAACTATATGCAGTGATGGGCTATGTTGGGTTAGTATTAATCATATTCATTATTTCTGCATGGTTAAGAGGCACTAAAAAAATTATCTAATATAGAAATGGTAATTGAGGGATAGATTTTATTCTCAATTACCTTTTTATTTGGATAAAAATATTGTAGAAATAGTGAATTATTTCTGTTGATTAATTTACGGTAATGCTGATATTTCGTTAATTTGGCATATTTTTTAGTTAATCATTAATAAAACGAGAATAATTCTCATTTGCTGGTTGACTGAGAATAAAATCATGCTTATAATGGAAATCGTGAGTAATGATAATCATTTTCACTAATAAGTGAGTTACACACAAAAATGAAATCTACCGGGGATTACTATGAAAATAAGATATCTTTTAACAGCAACTGTTTTGCTGTCTATTGTGTCGCTCTTTATCGGAGTAGTAGATATTAAGCCTAGCGACCTATTAGACTTCCAATCAGAAGAAGCTAGACTATTTTTAATTAGTCGTGTACCTAGACTTGTTGCAATCTTGCTAGCGGGTGCAGGTATGAGTATTGCTGGTTTAATTATGCAAAGCTTAAGTAGGAATAAATTCGTTTCACCAACAACAGCTGGTACATTAGATGCCACACGGTTGGGTGTATTGATTTCCATGATGTTCTTTACGAACGTTACGTATTTCCAAAAAATTTCCTTCGCTTTCATATTTGCTTTAGCCGGCACATTACTATTTATGCAAATATTAAACCGAATTAAGTTTAAAGATGCGATTTTTATACCGCTTATTGGCTTAATGTTTGGGAATATTTTGTCCTCTGTTACAACATTCTTTGCATATAAGGCGAATATTATCCAAAACATTTCTGCATGGTTACAAGGAGATTTCTCATTAATCATGAAAGGCCGTTACGAACTGTTATACGTAAGTGTACCAATACTCATTTTAGCTTACATTTACGCAAATCGTTTTACAGTAGCTGGGATGGGAGAGGATTTTGCAAAAAATCTTGGTCTATCCTATAAATTTGTAGTCAATTTAGGCTTGGTGTTGGTAGCTCTTATCTCCACAACAGTGGTGTTAACAGTCGGTATCATTCCATTTCTTGGTTTGATTATTCCGAACATTATTTCCCTGTTTAAAGGTGATAATCTGGCAAAAACCTTGCCGCACACAGCATTACTTGGTATGTCATTCTTGTTATTCTGTGATATTTTAGGACGAGTACTGATTTTCCCTTATGAAATACCAATAAGTATGACTGTTGGTGTAATTGGAAGTGCCATCTTCCTATTCATGTTGTTTAGGGGGAGAGCATATGCGTAATCGTACAAAAATGTTCATTTTACTAGGTCTCGCTGTTATAGCAGTTGTTCTATATTTATTTTGGGAACTCAATGGTAATTATCACTATGCTTTTCCACGCCGTGTCATAAAGGTTGTGGCAATGGCATTAACGGGTATAGCGATTGCCTATTCAACAGTAGTTTTCCAAACAATTACACATAATCGGATTTTAACCCCAAGTGTCATGGGTTTAGATGCTTTGTATATGTTAATTCAAACATGCATCTACTTCTTCTTTGGCTCTACATCCATATTAGTTATTAATATCTACTATAATTTTACGCTTGCAATTGGGGCGATGATTCTATTCGCTTTAATTTTTTACCGAGTATTGTTTAAAGAAGGAAAGCGACCGATTTATTTTTTACTGCTTGTTGGAATGATTGTTGGTACGTTTTTAGGAAGTATTACGACGTTCTTCCAAGTATTAATAGATCCGAATGAATTTTTAGGCTTACAAAGTAAAATGTTTGCAAGTTTCAATAATGTTAATTCAGATTTAGTTTGGCTAGCAGGCGTTATCATTTTAATAACGTTTATCTACGGTGCTCGTCACATGAATCAATTAGACGTCATGTCTCTAGGACGAGACACAGCTATAAATTTAGGTGTACCTTACGATAAGCTGGTACAACGTATGTTAATTTTAGCTTCAATTTTGATTGCTGTTTCAACAGCGCTTGTTGGTCCGATCACGTTCTTTGGTTTAATCGTTGCAAATTTATCATATCAGTATTTCAGAACATACAAGCATTCCATCTTAATTACTGGCTCCTGTGTAATGAGTGTTGTAGCTTTAGTCGGTGGACAGTGGATGGTTGAACGTTTATTTAGTTTCACTACTACACTGAGTGTCATTATTAATTTTGTGGGTGGGGTTTACTTCATCTACTTATTATTAAGAGAAAGTAGGTCAGCAGGATGATACAAGTCAAAGAAATTACAAAGTTTTTTGGTAAAAAACCTGTCGTTCAAGATGTAAGTGTTGATATTGTCTCAGGAAAAATCACATCGTTTATTGGACCGAATGGTGCAGGGAAGTCCACGCTACTTTCTATGGTGAGTCGTTTACTGAATGCAGATACTGGCGAAGTACTACTCGATAAGGCAGATGTACGTAGCTGGAAATCAGATGATTTCGCTAAACGTGTATCGATTTTAAAGCAATCAAACTTTATGAATGTTCGTCTAACGATTCGTGAGCTTGTATCTTTTGGCCGTTTCCCTTACTCAAAAGGACACTTAAAACCTGAAGACGAAGAAAAAGTGGATGAAGCTATTCGCTATATGAATTTAGAAGATATGCAACATAATTATTTAGATGAGCTTTCAGGTGGTCAACGTCAGCGTGCATTTATCGCAATGGTTATTGCCCAAGATACTGAATATATCTTACTGGACGAACCATTAAATAATTTAGATATGAAGCATTCTGTCCAGATTATGAAGATTTTACGTAAGTTGGTTGATGAGTTAGGCAAAACAGTGGTTATCGTTTTACACGATATTAATTTTGCTTCTGTTTACTCTGACCATATTGTTGCATTAAAAGATGGCCGTGTTGTTAAAAATGGTCCTACAAATGACATTATTAACTCACATGCATTGAAGGAAATTTATGATATGGATATTCCTGTTCAAGAGCAGGATGGCTGTCGAATTTGTGTTTATTTTAATTCGTAAAAATAGTTCCAGATGATGAACATCTAACTATCAAATCATTTAATTAAAGGAGAAATTTCACAATGAAAAAATGGAAATTACTTACGGTATTAATGGCAATGATGCTATTAGTATTAGCTGCTTGCGGTTCGAAAGATGAAGCAAAAGAAGATGATAAAGGTACTTCAACTGACAAACCAGCTGAGGAACAAAATGAAGAATCATCAGTATATCCACTAACAATTCCAGGTAGCACAGTTGAAGGTCGTGACGGTAGTACAACATTTGAAGAAGTAACACTTGATAAAATGCCAGAAAAAGTTGTCGTTTTTGATAATGGTTTCTTAGATACATTAGATGCTTTAGGCGTTAATCCTACAGCAGTGGTACAAGACTCATTACCAGCATATTTAAGCAAGTTTAAAGATAGTACTTATGTAAACGCAGGTACATTATTCGAGCCTGATTATGAAAAATTATCTGAAATTAACCCAGATATTATTTTCATCTCTGGTCGTGCTTCAGCAGCTTATGCTGAATTATCTAAAATTGCTCCTACAGTATACATTGGTGTAGATAATACTAACTTCTTAGAGTCATTCAAAGCTAATACAGAATTAGCTGGTAAAATCTTTGGTAAAGAAAAAGAAGCGGCAGATGCAATTGCTGCATATGAAGCAAAAGTAGAAGAAGTAAAAGCTAAGGCTACTGCAACAGAAGAAAAAGCGTTAATCGTTTTAGGTAGTGAAGGTTCATTATCAGTATTCGGTCCTGGTTCACGTTTCGGTGTGATTCATGATGTATATGGTGTAAAAGCTGTAGCTGAAGCTAGTGGCTTCAAAATCGAATCACATGGTGATAATGCAAGCTTTGAATTTGTGCGTGAGAAAAACCCAGATATCTTATTCGTTATTGACCGTGACGCTGTTGTAAATGAAAACGGTGAATCAGGTACTAAAGCTGCAATTGAAAACGAAATTGTAAGTGCAACAAACGCTGTGAAAAACGGTAAAGTATTCTACTTAGATCCAGAAATTTGGTACCTTTCAGGTGGCGGTTTACAATCAGAAACACAAAAAGCTGAAGATGTATTAAAGGCGTTCAACTAATATGTTTGTACAAATTAAACGTATTGTTGTGACGGAAGGGAATTCGGATAAGGTTGTGGAACGTTTTGGTGCTAAGCCAAACGGTCCCTCATTACTTGAACAACAACCTGGCTTCATTGATAAGCAGGTACTTGTAAAGAAAGTTCGCCGCGGTGATGAAGAAGTGCTAGTGATGGTTCGTTGGGAATCAGAAGAAGCATGGAAAAATTGGGAGAAGAGTCCTGAGCATATTGCAGGCCATAAGGCAAGTGCAGGTAAACCGAAGCCTGATCATATCATTGAAAGCGGACAAGAAGTTTATTATGTAAAAGGTTAATCATCTAAAGGTGTCTCAAGGGATTGAGACACCTTTTCTTGTTGTATATTTTGAAAACCCCTTGCTATGCGAGGGGTTCCAAAGAGCTTCTAGCTATGGACAAGAAAAAAACCCCAGCCGTACAATGAAATCAGGTCTGGTCAACCGACTTCGTACGAAAGGGGCTCCAAATGGATAATAAAAGTTTAGCACACACGACATGGAATTGTAAGTATCACATCGTCTTTGCGCCAAAATATAGAAGGCAGATTATTTATGGACAAATCAAAGCAGATATAGGTAGAATTCTTCGCCAGTTATGTGAAAGAAAAGGAGTAGAAATCATTGAAGCCACAGCCTGTCCTGATCACATTCATATGTTGGTGAGTATTCCACCAAAAATAAGTGTTTCATCGTTTGTGGGTTATTTGAAAGGGAAGAGTAGTTTAATGATATTCGATCGGCATGCGAACCTGAAATACAAATATGGAAATAGGAAGTTTTGGTGTCGCGGATATTATGTAGATACAGTAGGACGAAACAGAAAAATCATACAGGAATATATAAAAAATCAATTGCAAGAGGATATTCTTGAGGATCAAATGACCATGAAAGAATTCATTGATCCATTTACAGGAGAAGAAATACAAGCAAAAAAGCGAAAATAATAAAACCACTTTAGTGGTAGCGTGAAAACGGAGTGCGGTTGGCGGACCTTTCAGTGTGTCTTTAGACATGGGCCAGTACCCCAGCGTTTCACGCGTAGAGCAAACCACCAGTTAGACTGGTGGTTCTGATTGTTGAAAAAAGAATGTCACTAGCAGAAAAAGCCCTTTTAGCAAGGTGAGGGGTTGATTTCCGTTCCGCCAGCGTCCTTTCCAGGGGGCGTCCGATGAGCCGCTTCACTCACTTGCGCTCGCTCCAGGGTCTCCTCAGTGACGCTAAATCCCCTAGGAGTGACGTTGGCTCCACTCCAATCAACCATTCTGCAAAGTGTCTTTACTTTTTTCATAGTAGCATAACAATCAAATAGCCCATTATCTGTATTCTTAGAGGGGATAAGCTCTTATTTTCAATGTGGAGAAGTGATGCGTGACAACACCTCTTCATAAAGAGTAATGAACACCTTCACTTTATTTGAATACCTTTGCTAAAAAGCGGTTTATAGTGGTGGGCTACTGGACTACCATGGAATAGCGAGACAGGCAAAACTTTAAACGGAGCAGTAGCGGAGGAAGCGATTCGGCGCTCGCCTACAGGAAAGCAAGTAGCCTGCAACGGAAATTCATTTTCATCTTTTATAAAAATGCTATTGATTGCTTTGTTTATCAACACTATGTAGAGATGTCGTTTTATTACTCAAAAAGCAGGTCACAATCAGTGTGACCTGCTTAGCTAGGGGTATAGGTTAATGTGTAATAGATGGTTTTCTCCATTTACTAAATGTCGAATCCATATTAAAGGATATGGTGTTCTCATTAATGGACAAGCCTGAGATACTGGTATTACAGAGCTCATCCAAACTATCAGAATGATTGTTATTATTAGATGCATTAGCCGCTATTACTAGCCCTCTTGCATTAATAATTGTGTCATGTGGCGTTACATACACTATAGGGGAATCTATATTTAATCCAAAAGTGAAAGGATTGACTAATGACATAGTAGAAATACTTTCGTTTGATATTCTAATAATGCCATATTGCTCAATATAATAATCTCTTTTTTGTTGAAATGTATCCTCAAATCCAGGAATATCACTAATATATTTTGAATAGGGTGAAATATTTTTATATGCAGCCAGTGTATCTTGATAGGCTTTTACTTCAGATTGAATAATAATTTGTTCAATTCGTCGTTGATCATTGCTAGGCTGTTTAATTGTAATTTCTTCAGCTGAGACAGAGATATTACATGAAAAAGTAGCCGTAAGTATGAAAACAGTTTCATTCAATTTTAAGTCACTCCCAGTACAAAAAGATTTCATGTTCATCAATCTATCCTGACTTTATAAATATATTTTATTGCTAATCTAAGCGTAACATCTGTTAGAGCGCCATTTCAATGGTAAGTTTACGCCACTTTAATGGCGGTACTTGGTTCTCTACCGCCATTTTTTTAGTAATAATTAGCAAAAATCTGGCGTGATTTGTATGAATAACGCCATTTTTTGGCGGTCTCTCTCTTTATAAAGGAATTAATGGTATTTAATGTATTATATAATTGCGTGACTAGTATTAATTCCCACTAATCTATATAATATCTATTAATACACTAGATAGGAGAGAGGACTATTGAAGGATTTAGATGTGCGCATCAATGAATCATTAGACATCCTTATAGAAAATGAGCTATTACTTGGACCAGAGCTAAAATTAATGCTAAAAAGCTTTAAAGAAGAAAAAACAACAGTAGGTTTTTCCTTTGGTAAAATGTGTTTTTGGCATTATGAAGCATTTTCAAGTAGTATAAATCCAGATATCTACAAGGTAGCTGCTGCAATTGAACTTTTAATACTGTCTTTTGATATTATTGATGATCTGCAGGATAAAGATTCAGACTATAGTTGGAACAAAACACCTGAATTATCATTAAATGTTGCTTTAGCTATGCTGGTCATGGCATCTAAAACAATAGATGAAACCTCTTTTGAACATAAAAGAGCGGCTATAAAGCTAGTTGATGAATACGCATTAAAAAGTATAAATGGACAGCAATTAGACTTATTAAATAGTTGTCGCGATGAAGATTCCTATGTAAAAATGATTACCTTGAAATCCGGCTCATTAACAGCGATGGGTTGCTTGGTTGGCGAAGTACTTGCAAAAGGAGAAATATCTCAAGAAGTAGAGGAATATGGGAAATACATAGGGATCATCCAACAAATTAAAAATGATATTCAAAGCTTAAAGGCGTGGGGTCCTAAAAATGATCTGCTAAATAAAAGGTATTCTCTTCCTATTATTTATCTATTATCACAGAAAAATGATGTTTCAAAATCTGTTTCTAGCTATTATAATAATGATATAGTTACAGATTTGGATAATAATGCAACAGAAGACGCGTTGACAAATGGTGGGGCGATACGTTATGCCATTACCATAAAAAACGTCTATAAATTTAAAGCATTGAATTACCTGGAAAATGTAGCTATAAATCAGGTAGGTAGAGAATACCTACAAAAACTATTGAAATGAGGAGAGATAAGAATGATTAATGTAATCCAATATTTAGAGCAAAATCCAAGCCTAGTTGCACTATTAAAAGATCAAAAAGCCTCATTAGTTGGAGTTTCATCTGTAGAGCAAACAGCAATTTTAGAAGCGTTTAACGGTGAAATGAATACAGAAAGTGATATTTGGAACTAAGAAAGTTGCGAAGTAAGTTGTTTTGGCCCGCTATAATTCTCTATTTAATTATTGGTTTTTATTTAAATTATGTGAATTATAGCGAGCCTTATATACAGATTGGGGTAGAAGAAGAGAATGACAAATGGGTCATTTCTCAACTTTATTATAAAGACTGGGCAGAGGGTCAAAATATTTCTGTTGGTGATGCAATTTTAACTGTAGATCATGAACCCATCAATGAATTAAATCAACTGAGATATAAATCTAAAATTTTATCTGCTAATGAAATAACAATACTGAAGCCCGATGGAGATCTAATCAATATACATATTAAGCATTTGGATATCCCTCAACAATTTATCTATGTATTAATCATTCCAGCTTGTTACTATTTATTAACATTATTTATAGCGTTTTATTTACATTTCAAACAAAGGAATACAAAATTAGCTGACTTACTAATTCTTTTTATGTTAACGGTTTCTTTGGCCTATGTAAGTAGTGGTGTCTCTGGTAGAATGGATACGATTGGCATTATCGTAAATCGAAGTAGTATGCTGTTATGTTTAGTTATACTGTTACATTTTTTGAGAAATTATTATTCATTTGTGAAAACAAATTGGGTGTTTACAAATAATATCAAGCTCTTTTATATACTTCCTTTCATAGCTTTTGTATTAGGATGTATGGGTACTATTTATCCTGCTTCAAATGATATTCTTTCCAATGTTATATTGGCTATTTTCTTTATTCTCCTAGTGATCATCCTTAGTATTTTATTAATAAGCTATTTTAAGTACAGCTCACCTCAGTTGAAAATTTTATTAAATAGTATATTAATTCCGTTTCTACCATTTCTTTTTTTATATGCACTCCCTAAAATTTTTTTTCATACGTATATACTTTCATCTGAGATAAGCTCATTATTTTTATTGCTTATACCCTTTAGCTTTATTTTTACGCAATTAGCAGAGAGATTATTTGATATTGAGTACCATATTACAAGATTACGTTATTATGTTATATTCTCTTTAATCTTTACTGTTTGGTTTACAGTGGGACTATATTTTATTGCAGGGCGTTATTTAACCATGACGGTTATGTCAGGGGTATCTTTCTTTACATTTTCTTCATTAGTCATACTTTTTTACGTAAAAGAGAAGGTCGATTATCGCAAGCGGAAAATATTATTTTCCACAAAGGGTGACTATATTCATCAGCTATATACAGCCGTAGATAAAATTGGGAAAACAATTAAAATTGACGAACTTTTAGAAAAGTTTGCTTATGAGGTTTCCATGCATCTGGAGTTAGAGGATGTTTTTGTCTTAACATATAACTATGACAAAAATGAATTCATACCAATAGCTGGTGAAAGTATTACGATAGATCCTGACATAATGGAAGATATCAGATTAGGTGAAATACGCAAAATTGACAAAGTTTATATAGCATTCCTCCATCAGGATGCACATTTTAAAAGAGCTTTAGTGCTAGGGCATAATAATACAATTCATTTAAAAGATGAGGAGCTTTTATGGCTTGAACTGCTCTTATTATATGTAAATAATTTTATTGAAAATACCAAGATGGTGGAAGAACTGCTAGAGGAACTAAAGCATATGAAGCAAGCTGATGATGGTCAGTTACCATGGCTGAATAAGCTATTATGGCTAAGATTTGAAGAAGAAAAATACCAGTTAGCTCAAGAGTTACATGACACCAATTTACAGGAGCAACTTCATATAGCCCGCGAGGTGGATGTCCTAGTAAATGCAAAAAATACAACGGATATTCAAGAAAAGCTTGCGAAAATTCATAAACAAATGGTTGCATCCTTACATGAATTACGTACTTATTGTGAAAACCTAAAACCACCGTTATTAGATACATTAGGTTTAAATGCAGCTTTGGAAAAATTGATTCGGAAAGTTCAAGAAAGAGCTAACTTCGTGCTTATTTACACCATTGACCGTCTTTATTTAGAGGATGAGCGTATGAATTTAATGATTTATCGTTTATTCCAAGAGTTACTTAATAATGCGTTGAAGCATTCTTATGCAGCATCAGTTGAAATTCACTTAAAAGAAATGAACGATGGTTTCGAAATTATTTATAAAGATGATGGTGTAGGCTGTAATGTAGAGGACATTATAGTAGCCGAATCAATGGGCATTCAAGGCATGCAAGAGCGTGTAAAAGCGTTTAACGGACAATTTACTATTGACTCGAATATCAATGAAGGGATGTTTATTAGAATCATGGTGAAAGAAGGGAGTGAAACACTTGATTACGATGCTCATAGTGGATGATCACCCTATAGTGTTAGAGGGAACTAAAAATTTATTTCAAGAGAATGAAGATATTATCATCGATACGGAAAGTGATGCAACTTGTGTCATTCAAAGGATAAAGAATAAACCGTACGATATCTATCTAATAGATATCAATATGCCATTAGAAAATGGAATTAACCTAGCCCGTAATATCAAGGCTATTCAGTCAAATGCTTCAGTTATTCTTTACACAGGTGATGATATTACGGATTATTATCCACTCATTTTAGAAAGAAAAATAGAAGGTATTTTAGCTAAAACAGCTTCGAAAGAGCAAATATTAAGAACAGTAAGGGCAATTGCAAACGGTGAAATTGTTTTACCTAAAAATTTCTTAGATTTTCTGGATGATAAATTTAAACTGCAAGGTGCTAAAGATATTCACTTAAATGAAAAGGAAAAGAAAATTCTAAGACTCATTGCAGAGGGCCATACAAATAAAGCTATCGCTATTGAATTAAATATTCCTCAACGTACAACGGAAAGATATTTAACTCAACTCTTTTCTTTGTTAAATGTAGATTCACGAACAGAAGCTGTAAATCTTGCAGAGAGAATGAATTTACTCTAAACTATTTCTATGTTATACTGTTGGTATATTTTTCAATTAATAGGGGGCATTATGGGAATTAAATATCCTATATATTTCCTTAGTAAAATAAAACCATATCCCTGTACTAAATTACCTATAAAATATGATAGACACCGCCAAAAAAGTGGCGGTGTTTTTTTGTAACCGCCAAATCACGCCAAAAACTTGTCTGAATCACGCCAGAAAATTGGCGTAAACCCGAAGTTGAAATAACGGTATAACTACTGGTACGCTTAAATTAACAGTGGTTAAGTAGATTTGCTTTAGTGAGTAATATATAAATCATTTTATTAAATAAGCAGCCTGACTATCTATGAATAAAGTAGCGTTAGTAGATTGTAGAATGTTACTAGCTAGTCAATATACTTCACCATAAAACTTTATAAAGGTAGGCGTGTATTGTGAAAGTAGAACTTGAAAATTTGTTTTCCATAGATGAAACTAGTCAAGATCAAGTTATTAACGTTTATAATCGTCATGGTATTGCTATTGGTGCGCCTGAATTGAGAAAAAGAAACTTAAAAACTAAATTTAATCCTATTTTTACATTAAATGAAGATGTAACATACGAGCAGGTAACAGCTTTATATGAGTCATTAGAGCGTGAATTTGGAATCGTTTCAATTGGAGAACGTTTTTATTTTGAATTTTCAGATTTAGAGTATGAACGAGCACCATTATTTACTTTAAATTCAACAGGTAATTCACCAGAAATGTTCTTAGAAGATAAGGGGACACTATTTTCTTTGAGTACACATTGTAAGTGTTGTGGGCTCATGGATAAAGAGCAGTTATCACCAATAGTTATCGATACTACGCAGATGAAAGATCGTCATTTAGTGCATGTAAATGGTTATTGGGTAGCTTCTGAGGAACTAGTATCATTAATGAAAAGAGAAAAACTAGAAGGCTATGAGCTTTTAGAGGTGATCCATCAAGGTCCGGAAGAAGGCAAACAGCCAGCTTATCAAATTATTCCTATACAAATGCTCCCTGAGTGTAGTAAGGACAGGGTTAAATTATACTTTGCAACTGAGCAACCTCCGTGCAGTTGTGGTTTAAATGGTGTCATTAATGGTCCTGATATTTATCATCATGAAGATTTGGAAAACTTAAAAGGGGATGTTTTCTACTCAGCCGAGTGTAGTCATGATGGAAGATATCTATATAGAAAGACTTTGTTTAGTAAAAGATTTAGAGAAACTATTATAAAATATGGTATTTCACGTGAGGTTAGAGGAGAAAAGGATGCAAACTTTGGTCCAAAAGATTGGCTTTTTGATCCAGTGCTAATTAAGTAGTCAAATTTGGACTAGTAAAAGAATAAGGGAGTGTTTAGGATGTTTAGAAGAATACTACCTATAGTAGCCATTTTATTCATTGTTGCATTGGCCGTTTCCAATTACTTTAACAAACCAGAAGAAGAATCAGTCACTATTTATCAAGAGGTCAATGGTGTATACCTTTCTTAAAATGAAGGCCTATATTTCATTCAGAAAAGATTTATTTGTGTTATGATGTGAAGGACATAGCATGAATGTTTTTTGAGGTGAAAAAATGAAAAAATGGGCATATCCATTAGCAGTTTTAACGTTAATTGTCTTTATTGTATTAAGAGCCACTTATCAAAGCCAGCTGATGAATACATTTGATGCAAAGATGGCAGAGCTTTTTTTTGGTAATCGATTTATTGAGATTTTTCATTATATAGGTGAGCCTAAATTTGTTGTTGGTGTTGCAGTAGTTTTAATGGTGTATTTAGCTTGGAAGGAAAAAAATTATCGAGGTATGCTATTTGTTGTCCTAACTTTTGCGGCAGGCAATGTTCTGAACCAATTACTAAAAAAATGGGAGCAGCGTCCACGACCTGAAATTGAGGATCAACTGACATCCTTTAGTTTTCCATCTGGACATTCGATGACTGGTATACTTTATTTATTTACACTTGCTTATATTTTAGCGGAGAATAGTAGTAAAGGACGTAAAATCCTTCTGTGGCTTGGGGCAACAATTTTAATGGTGCTTATTGGTTTATCACGTATTGCAGGAGCTCGACATTTTGCTACAGATGTACTTGCTGGTTGGAGCATCGGCTATACTTGGTTTATCATCTGTGTCATTTGGTACGAACGTCGTAAACGTTTATTTCAATCTAATCATAAATAAAAAGACAGGCAGTATCTATTTCTATGATAGATACTGCTTTTTTACATTTTACCGAGACATTGTAAAGAATGATATTTGCCTCATAAAAAAGAATTGCGTATAGGAAACTTCTACGTTAAGATGAGTACAATAAGAAAAAGAGCAAAGGAAGAAGGGTATGGACGGAAATGTTTTACTGGCATTAGGATTAACTCTGTTTGCTGGACTTGCAACAGGTGTAGGTAGTTTAATAGCATTTTTTACATCAAGAACAAATACAAAATTTTTATCATTAGCATTGGGGTTTTCAGCAGGGGTGATGATTTATGTATCCCTTGTAGAAATATTTGTGAAAGCTAAAGATGCTTTAACCAATGCATTAGGTACAACTAATGGCTATTGGATGACAATCCTTGGATTTTTCGGTGGGATGTTGTTTATTGCCTTAATTGATAAATTCATTCCGAAGGCAACTAATCCTCATGAAGTAAAGCTGGTAGAGGATGTTAATGCCATCAAACCACAGGTTAATGAAGAACATTTGATGAAGATGGGCGTTTTTACAGCCCTGGCGATTGGCATTCATAATTTTCCTGAGGGGATCGCTACATTTATGTCAGCTATTAATGATCCGAATGTAGGAATTGCTATTGCCATTGCAGTTGCTATTCATAATATTCCAGAAGGCATTGCTGTATCTGTTCCTATTTTCTTTGCAACAGGTAATCGAAGGAAAGCCTTTAAATTATCCTTTTTATCAGGATTGGCAGAGCCTGTAGGTGCATTAGTAGCTTTTTTGCTCCTTATGCCCTTTTTAACAGATGTCATGTTTGGAATCGTTTTCGCTGGGGTTGCAGGGATAATGGTCTTTATTTCACTAGATGAATTGCTACCAGCTGCACAAAGATATGATGAAACACATTTGTCGATGTATGGTCTAGTAGGGGGAATGGCAGTCATGGCCATTAGCTTAGTATTATTAGCATAAGTAAGTAGGAAAAGGGAGACATCTTTGTAAAAGTGGCTCCTTTTTCTTTTTTCTATTAGCGTGTAACAACAGCTTTTTTTGACTCCACTAGCTCTTGTACTATTTTTAGACAATCATGAAATGTGGTAAAAGGTCTATATGGAACATGAAGCTCTTCACAGCGTTGGATAAGATGATCTCTAGCTAAAACAATATCTGCTAGTTTAGCTGCCTCAAAATCTGATAGAGAATCACCAATTACAATTTTATAATGATCCTCCTTGGCAACCTTCCGCATCACGCTTGGTTTACAGCAGCCGCATCCTTGTGTGTTGTATTTAGCGCATTCCTCATCGCAGCTATTTGGGTAGATCAATTCTATTTGTTTACCAGAGAAATCTGCCCTATTACAGTAAATGCCTGAAAAGGGGCCAAATTTTTCAACTAAAGGCTCGATGAAAAAATCAACTCCGCCACTTACAATATAAAATGGAATATCGTTGTTTTGAGCAAAGCGGGCAAAATCACCAAATCCCTCACGTATGACTGCCGACTCCATCAGGTATTGAATGACTTCATCTTTTTGATGAGTAGAAAGTAGATGAAACATTGCTGATAGCCCATCTTTAAATGAAATGGTTTGTTCCATCATCGCTTGAGCAATTTTCTCAGATTCTTCTGGTACAAATTCAGTCATAAGTGAAAAGATGTTATCTGTTTCTGTTATCGTGCCATCGAAATCACAGAATATAATGGGTTTCAAAATAATTCCTCCTTAGGAAAGCGCGTATAAAAAGTTTAATTCTATACTTCTATAATATTAGTTTTATCCAATCTTGCTTTCAAGAAAAAACGCCTACTATTAAAGTAGACGTTTCACACATTCATTGACTTGTACACCATGTTCATCAGCATTTGTTAAAATAATTTGATGCTCTGGGAATTGCTTTTTCATTAATTCAACGAAGTCAGAGGCAATAGCAGAAGGAATAATAGAAATCATTGTTGGTCCAGCGCCACTTAGAGCAGTACCATATGCACCGTTCGATTTTGCAGCCATACGAATTTCTTCATAAGCAGGAATTAGCTTTGCACGAAACGGTTCATGGAATAAATCTTCCTCCATATAACGCCCAGCACGTTCAAAATCTCGCGCCATTAAAGAAGCGGCTAACATATTTGCATTTGCTGAGGCATGAACAGCATAGGAACGGTTAAATTGCTCTGGTAAAACAGAACGGGATTCGCTTGTTTTTAATTCAACATCTGGTACATATACCACAAAGGAGGCATCGATATCATTGATGTGGAATGTATCGACTATGCCATTGTCATCCATCGAAGAAATCGTTAATCCTCCTAAAACTGAAGCAGTTGCGTTATCTGGATGTCCTTCAATTTGTGAAGATAGATTGAGTTTATCTTGAATTGTTAATTCCAGCTCGCAGACTTGGTTAGCAAGCTCAATACCTGCAACAATAACTGCTGCACTGCTGCCAAGTCCACGTGCCAATGGAAGTTCACTAGCCATCTCCACACGACAAGCCGGTAGCTGTTGACCATATAGATCTGCAGTTTTTTTAGCAATGACGTATAGTAAGTGTTCTTCAAGCTCAAACTCTTTAGGACCATTATCATCAAGATGAATAATTTCCCATTGTTGTTGCGACGTAACAGAAAGCTGTAAGTAAAGAGACAAGCCAAGTCCTATTGAATCAAAGCCTGGACCTAAGTTGGCTGTGCTTCCAGGAACTGAGATTTGCCACATTTTACTCATAGTACACCCTCAATATATGCACGAATTTCTTCTTCATCGTTTTTAAGGGATACGACCTCTACAGTGGATACATTCATGGCTGTATCAGGATCTTTCAGGCCATTCCCTGTAAAGATTGTTACAACTTTGGCGCCTTGAGGGATTTTTCCATTTGCAACAGATTTCATAACACCAGCTAAAGAAGCAGCAGAGCCAGGCTCAACAAAAATGCCTTCTGTACTTGCGATTAATTTGTAGGCTGCTACAATTTCTTCATCTGTAACAGAATCAATGATACCACCAGATTCATCTCGAGCAGCTTCTGCCAATGTCCAGCTCGCAGGATTTCCAATACGAATGGCAGTTGCTACAGTCTCAGGATTAGCAATCGGCTCACCTTTAACGATTGCTGCAGCACCTTCAGCTTCAAAGCCATACATTTTTGGTAGACCACAATTTTTTGCAGCGTGATATTCTTTAAACCCTTTCCAATATGCAGTAATATTACCTGCGTTCCCAACTGGAATACACAAATAATCAGGTGCTGAACCTAAGGCATCTACGATTTCAAACGAAGCCGTTTTTTGACCTTCGATACGGTATGGGTTTACAGAGTTAACAAGTGCAACTGGTGTCGTTTCACTTACTTGGCGAACGATATTGAGTGCATCATCAAAGTTTCCATCAATTTCAATGATCTTTGCCCCATACATTGTTGCCTGTGCTAGCTTTCCAAGAGCAACTTTACCTTTTGGAATAACAACGATTGATTGGATGCCTGCACGAGTTGCATAGGCAGCCGCAGCAGCGGAAGTGTTTCCTGTAGATGCGCAAATAACGCATTGACTTCCATCCTCGATAGCTTTTGCAACAGCAAATACCATTCCTCGGTCTTTAAATGAGCCAGTTGGATTTGCACCCTCAATTTTTCCGTAAAGCTCAATGCCTAGTTTCTTAGATAAGTTCACTAAATGTATAAGAGGCGTATTGCCTTCGTTTAAAGTTAAAGCAGGTGTATTTTCAGTTACGGGTAAAAATTGTTTATATTCTTCAATAAGGCCTTTCCACATAACGTAACGATCTCCTTTTGTTCTTATAGAAAGAACAGTTGTTTTTGTATAAAAGACATTTTAACGCAAATAGCACTATTATTTCAATACCATTTCATTAATTGTCGAAACAATTCGGTAATTTGAATAGTACTTGTCACTTTCTTGAAACAACTGTATAGTAATCTTGTAATGTAAAGTCATGTGTAAAGACAGGTGGTTAGAATGACAATAAATACAGTAGTAACAAAGAAACCTCAGCAATCCATTTCCAGAAATAAGTTATTGGGTGTAGCGGGGGTTGGGTGGCTCTTCGATGCAATGGACGTTGGTATATTATCCTTTGTCATTGCAGCATTGGCCGCTGAGTGGGGACTATCACCAAGTCAATCTGGTTGGATTGGTAGTATAAATTCTATCGGGATGGCTGTAGGAGCTCTCTTTTTTGGTGTGTTTGCTGATAAAGTAGGTCGCAAGCAAATATTTATGTGGACACTTGTCCTTTTTTCTATTGCAAGTGGTTTATCCGCTTTTACAACAACATTAACTGCATTTTTAATTTTACGGTTTTTAGTAGGGATGGGGCTAGGAGGAGAATTGCCTGTAGCTTCAACACTTGTATCTGAAAGTGTGGCTGCCAAAGAAAGAGGTCGTGTGGTTGTATTACTTGAAAGCTTTTGGGCAGCAGGTTGGTTAATAGCGGCACTTATTTCGTATTTTGTTATTCCCACATGGGGATGGCGAGTAGCCCTTATACTAACAGCACTTCCAGCGTTTTATGCTATTTATCTTCGTTGGCATTTGCCAGATTCACCTCAATTTACGGTGAAGGAAGAAGCGAAAAAACGGAGCATTGGTCAAAATATGAAAGAGGTTTGGTCAAAAAAGTATGCTCGTTCTACATTTATGCTGTGGCTATTATGGTTTACGGTTGTATTTTCGTATTATGGCATGTTTTTATGGTTGCCAAGTGTGATGGTAGGGAAGGGCTTTGACATGATTACAAGCTTTAAATATGTTTTGATCATGACTTTAGCTCAATTACCAGGTTACTTTACAGCCGCTTGGTTTATAGAAAAGTTTGGGCGTAAATTTGTCCTTGTTTCCTATCTAATTGGTACTGCAGCGAGTGCTTATATTTTTGGAAATGCAGATACTTTAGCCGTATTGCTAACTTCAGGGATGCTTTTATCTTTCTTTAACTTGGGGGCTTGGGGAGCATTATATGCTTATACACCCGAACAATACCCATCGGTTATACGTGGAACAGGTGCTGGTATGGCAGCAGCGGTTGGACGAATTGGTGGTATTTTTGGGCCGTTGCTCGTTGGGTTTTTATTAACGGCAGGCTATGATATAGGTTTTATCTTTGCCATTTTCTGTGGAGCGATTATTATCGGTGTTGTAGGGGTCATCTTCCTTGGTAAGGAAACGAAGCAGCTTGAATTAGAATAGTATGAAATAGAATGTCCTGGATCAAAGAATTGATCCAGGACGTTTTTGTCTGATTTCGCTTAAATAATACATAAAAATTAGCTTTTATTAATTTTTATTCGATTTTACTGATTTATTTGTTAAAATGACAAATCAATATAAAATGGTTAAAGAGTAAATCAAATTGTTTTATTAGCAGGTTAATGCGATGAAGATTTTTCAGAAAAGTCATTGTATTCAAATTGTAATCGTGATACTGTATTTTTAATCGAATTTTGAGTCAGTAGGAAACAATCTCCCGTTCGTGATAAGGTCATTGAAAGAAAGGTTGTTAGGAATGAGTATTCATGAAGATATAAAGAAAAGGTTTGTAAGGCTGTCAAAGGGCCAGCGTAAAGTAGCACAATTTGTAATGGATAATCCCACAACAGTAATTGCTAATGGAGCAGCAGAGGTTGGCAGATTGGCTAATGTAAGTGAATCAACCGTGATTCGATTTTGTTATGCTATGGATTTGTCAGGGTATGTAGAACTACAAGAGCAAGTTAGAGGCTTTATAATGTCTCAAGATGTAGGTGCAAATCTACAGCCTACATATACTGCTAAGAAGCTGACTAATTCTAGCTTTGGTAAGGTGATGCAACGAGATAGCCAAAATATTCAAGAAACAATTCATTTGATTAACGATCAGCAGATCCAAAAATGCTCAAAATGGATGCATGAAGCAGACAATATCTATATTCTAGGTACTCGTCACAATGCATCTGTTGCAAATTGGCTATCTAATACATTGAAAACACTTCGTGCTAATATTAAGCAGCTTCGTTTAGACTCAGATGATTTAGTGAATCAAATAAACAGTATGGGCGAACATACGACTTTAATTGTACTATCTTTTGATAAACAGATTGTGGATATTAAAACGATTGTTGAAATTGCAAAGGTAAAGAAAGTGAAAATTATTGCCATTACAGGTTCTGCATTTTCGCCTATTCGAGAATATGCCAGTGCATTATTTACCCTCGGTACCAAGAATCATTCTTCTCTAGACATTGCCCCAGTCTTGATTTCATTTTTGCATGCGTTGATAGAGGAAATGATAAGCCAGGATAAAGACCACTATGATAAATATCAGCAATTGTATGAGCAAGTAGAAAGTAATGTATTATTCTTAGATGCTATTAGAGAAAAGCAGGTATTTTAATGTAAATACGCATAGATAGTTGTTGAAACACACTATCTATGCGTATTTTTTTGAAATTTTCTATATAAAAAGATGTCCAAATAGTATTTAGACATCTAGGAAAAGTGAATTATAGAATTTTACTCAAGTTATATTCATTAATATAAGTATCATTTAATTTAATGGCATTTTTTCGAATGCCCTCCTGATGAAATCCTAGCTTTGTAAAGAGGTGTAAAGCTACATTGTTATGCTCCATAACAGATAACTCTAAACGGGAAATATCATGTTGTTTAGACCAACTTTCAACAGCTTTCATCAGTGCGGAGCCAATACCTTTTTGCTGATACTCTTCTTTCACAGCTAAACGAATAGAGGCAACATGTCTAGCTTTTGATTGTTTATATCCATGAATAACCGCATAACCCGCAAAAATTCCGTTTAGTACACAAAGTAGTATAGTACGGTTTTTTAATTGCTTCCAATAGGTTAAATTTTTACGAAGTTGTTGGACAGTGAGATCTAGCTCGTTTTGAACATTATACATGAAGTCAGTTTCTTGAAAAATCTCCTCTTGTAAATGAATGAATGATCTAGCATCAGATGCTTCAATTCCTCGTATTATGTATGCAGATGAATTCTCCTCACTATTAGAAGTGTTGTTTTCGGTAGACTTCATTTGCGTACGTGAGAAAGATACACTAGAACCTAGTTTAACATCAATGACATAATAGCCTGCATTTGTCCATGATAAATAATGTGAGAGAGGGGGCTTAGTTTTTTTCCACCAGCTTTTATTTAAGTAGGCAGCGTTCGGTAATGCTTGTCCCATAATGTTTTCTAATTCACCAAAGGATAAAGTAATTTCTTGTTGTAAAGCTACATCAAAATAGTTAGCTAAAGGAATGTACTTTTTTTCTATCTTCTTCGTCATCGTAATCCCCATTTCCTGAATATCCAAAAATATAGACTACCTGATGATAGCATAAAATTATGATGACTTAAATATGAAAACCCAACTAAATATCTATATAAACTAATTATTTTATAAAAAAGAGGCATTTTTACTATTGAATGTTAAAAATAGGTTGGTAAAAATAGAGAATTTTATAGAAGTAATTAGACCTATTAAAAGTATACATAGCAACTTAAGCTAGTTATAATATAGATATCTTATTTGAAAAGTATGTATTTAGAGCGCTATCATTATATTTGCATAATACAGGTTAACCGCAATTAAGCCTGTATGTTATTTCGAGAGTGAAGGTCAATGGCAAATACGCTGAGGCGAAATTGTTCCAAAGTTTCACTTTATCACTTGTCAGGCTATAAGGTATGATAAAATAAAATATAAATGTAAGTGCCATTTTAGGAGGAATTAATTCAATGAGTAAAGTATTAGTTTTTGGACATAAAAACCCAGATACAGACACAATCACGTCTGCAATTGTATATGCCTATTTAAAACAGCAAATTGGTGAAGAAGCTGAGGCGGTACGTCTTGGAGATGTTAATAATGAAACTCAATTTGCATTAGATAAATTTGGCTTTGAAGCGCCTCGTTTAATCTCTTCTGTAGTTGGTGAAGCGGACAAAGTTATTCTAGTAGACCACAATGAATTCCAACAATCGGCTGACGGTATTGAGGAAGTGCAAATTGCAGAGGTAATTGATCACCACCGCATCGCCAACTTCCAAACAGCTGATCCACTATATTATCGTGCAGAACCAGTAGGCTGTACGGCTACTATTCTTAAGAAAATTTTTAGCGAAAACGGTTTAGACATTCCTGCGAACATTGCTGGTTTAATGTTATCTGCAATTGTTTCAGATACATTATTATTCAAATCACCGACTTGCACAGAGCAAGATGTAAAAGCTGGTGAAGAGCTAGCAAAAATTGCTGGTGTGGAAATTGCAGAGTATGGCTTAGCAATGCTAAAAGCAGGTGCTGATTTATCTGATAAATCATTAGAAGATTTATTATCATTAGATGCAAAAGAGTTCCAATTTGGTGAGTACAAATCTGTTGTAGCTCAAGTTAATGCAGTTGATGTTAATGATGTTCTTAATCGTCAAGAGGAGTTAGAAATCCTACTCAATAAAAATGTTGCAGAAAATGGCTTAGATCTATTCTTCTTCGTTGTGACTGACATTTTAAATAATGATTCAACAGCAGTTGCAATAGGGCAAGTAGCAGAAGCAGCAGCAAAAGGATTCGGTGCTGATCTTATCAATAACCGTGTTGTATTACCAGGTGTTGTTTCTCGTAAGAAACAAATTGTTCCAGTATTAACAGAAGCTCTAAAATAAAAAATACAAAAGAGGTTGTCTATTTAGACAGCCTCTTTTTTTTAATCAAGTTTTAATGGCTGTACAGCAGGGCCTTCAAGCACCTCACCCTTAGCGTTAAAACGAGAACCATGGCAAGGACAATCCCATGTTTCATCAGCTTCATTCCATTTTGTTTTGCAGCCTAAATGAGTACAGGTTGGAGCAGTGGCATTCCTCATATACCCAGCTATATATTCCTTGGCAACAAAGCCTCCTACTTTCAGCATTTGCATGAATTGGGCACCGAATTTAGTACGTGATGGTGAATAAAGAGCGATAGCACCTTCTTCAATCTTTGAGCCTGTTAAAAGAGACGATAAGATATCACCTGCGACAAAGGAATTGGAGATTCCCCATTTTCGATAGCCAGTGGCAATTAATACGTTAGGTAAGGAGTTTGTAATTCTCCCAACATAAGGGACAATATCAGGTGTTTCTATATCCTGGGCTGACCATCGATAAAGTGGCTGTTGTTCAAAATGCTCCTTCATTTCATTGGAAATGGCCTCATAATATGGCTCAGTATGAACGGTCTCGCCAGCGATATGATTCGCCCCTCCTAAGACTAAATAATTTTCCTGATTGATCGTGGCAGTCCGTATCGAACGGGAAGGAAAATCAACTGATAAATATTGACCTTGCATAGTCTCAGAGGTTTTACTAGCAACCATATAGGAGCGACTATTGGATAATTTAAAAAGTTTAAGCCCTTTAAATGCTTCAATGGGATAATGTGAACATAAAATAAGTTTATTATATTGAACCGACATATTTTTTTCGGTATATAAGTTATTCTGTGGTATGTTTAATTGCTGAACACGGGTATTTGCATAAAGCTTTGCGCCCATCTTCTGCGCCTCTTTCGCAAGAAAATTACTTACTTCAACAGGATTTATTTGTGCTTGTTGTGTCATACATAAAGCTTTTGTAATAGGGAATGGGAGCTCTGTGTCAGAGGTAAGGTTAGACTTAATGTTTAAAACCTTATAGGCATTCCATTCTTTTAATAATTGTGCATAGCCTTCTTTTGTTTGACAGTATAACAGTGAATCCACCGAACGAACCCTGTCTGGTGGGAGTATTTGTCTAGCTTTATCAATGGCTTGTTGATTCAGTTGATAATAAAGCTGTGCCTCTTCTAAAGATAATTTTTCTAAAAGATTTGCATAGACAATGCTATGTTGGGCTGTTAATTTTCCTGTTGAATGCCCTGTCGTACCGTGACCAAAATGGGTATTTGCTTCGAGAAGAACTACATCCACACCTGCTTTTGCTAAAGTATAGGCAGTATATAAACCAGTTAAGCCACCACCGATTATACATACATCGCATGTTGTTGAGGAAGTAAGAGAAGATAAAGAGACAGACTCAGTTGTAGCAAGCCAAAGAGATTGTGTCATATAGAAACCTCACATTGTTTTTGTATTCAGTATGTAGAAGAACTTGAAAATTTATGCAGTGAGGCATTAAAATTGCCTTGTGATTTCAACTATCGCTACAATGTAGCAAAAGGAGTGAGTATGAAATGAAAATTGAAATTTGGTCTGACTATGTATGCCCATTTTGTTATATTGGTAAAAAACAATTAGAGAAAGCGATTGAGGATACTGGCTATTCGGGGCAGGTGGAGCTTGTCTATAAAAGCTACCAACTAGATCCAACTACTCCAATAGATTCGCATAGTACTGTCTATGAATCATTGGCAAAGAAATATGGAATGTCCTTAGAGAAGGCAAAGGAAATGACAGTGGGTGTAACAGAGCGTGCGAAAGAAGTAGGGCTAAACTACGATTTTAGCAATTTGATGGAAGAGAATACGCTAAAAGCACATCGGCTTGTAAAATGGGCTGAACAACAGGGAGATGTTACAGCTCTAGTGGAGTCACTTTTACACAGTCATTTTATTGAAGGAAAGCGTATCGGTCAAGATGATGTTTTATTAGAGATAGCTGAGAAAGTGGGCCTAGAGCGTGAAGAAGTTGCAAAGGTTCTTGCTGATGATGTTTATAAAAATGAGGTAGAAGCGGATATTCAAGAAGGTCTCCAGCTTGGTGTACGAGGGGTACCGTTCTTTGTCTTAAACCGTAAATATGGTATTTCAGGTGCACAACCGCAGGAGGTATTTGAGGATACATTGCGTAAAGTTGCTGAAGAAGAGGGCTTACAACCATCGCTAAAGATGGCTGGCACAGGTGATGCGGGTATTTGTACTGACGATAACTGTAAATTTTAGCTTACTAGAGAGAGGAGTAAGGCTTTCAACTCCTCTTGTTAGAATGGATGAAAGATAGAATATTTCAGTCAAAAGTCTGAGGCAAGTAGCATTGACATTTTAGATGAAATTTTTTAAGATAAACACATATCTTGAATTCGAGATATTAGATTTTGAAATTTAAGGGAGATTTTATATAATGAACGTTTTAGTAGTAAAAGCTAACAACCGTCCAGACGGTATTTCAACAAAAATGTATGATACTTTCATGGAAAATGTACAAGGTGCCAACGTAACAACTTTTGATGTATTTGCAGAAGATATGCCTTATTTTGGCCAAGATCTTTTCAATGCTTTTGGTAAAGTACAAAATGGTGGAGAGTTAACAGACATTGAATCACGTCTATTAGCTGCAAAACAAAAAGCAATGGATGCATTAACTGCTGCTGATTTAGTTGTATTTGCATTCCCACTATGGAACTTAACAATTCCAGCACCTTTACAAACATTTATTGACTATGTATACCAAGCAGGATTCACATTCAAATATGGCGAAAATGGTCAATTAATTAGCTTAATGACTGACAAAAAAGCGATTATTTTAAATGCTCGTGGTGGCTACTATTCATCACCTGAAGCTCAACCAATGGAAATGTCAGTAAACTACATTAAAAATGTAGTAGGTGGCGTATTCGGGATGAAAGTTATTGAAGAAGTGATTATTGAAGGTCACAATGCTTCACCAGATAAAGCGCAAGAAATTATTGCAAATGGCCTAGAAGAAGTGAAAAAGGTTGCTCAATCACTACAAACTGTGAATGCATAAAAATTATTTTTTATTAAAAGTCCTCTCAATTTTGGGAGGACTTTTTTTATTTTGTTAACAGATGTATGGTGTGGTATGGAGGTCGGACATATTGACAGTAACTAATTATTTTGAATTTACATTTACTAACATCCTATTTAATAGAAAAATAAAGAATAGTAGAAATCTATGATTTGGAGGGAAAGTAATTAACCATTCTTTTAAAAATACATATAATTAGGACTATATATTCAGTAAAAATTAGAATGGTTTTAATATAATAGAATTTGTAGGAAAATACTAGATTATTAAGGAGGTTGTTGTATGAATAAGAAATTAATAACTAATTTCTTGGCGACGTTACTAGTCCTTTTCGCGTTTATACCATTTGGAATTTCTGCTGATGCTGCTTCCAATGATGTAACACGCGCAGATTATGTAAAAGAATTAGTAGAAAATTTAGATGTAGAGATGGGTGACGGCTCTTCGCTTGCCTTTAACGATGTCTCTAAGGATTTAGCACCTTATGTAGAAAAAGCTGTTCAATTAAAACTTATTAAAGGGAAAACAGCAACGACATTTGGCCCAGATGACAAATTAACACGTCAGCAAGCATTTGTTATCTCTGCTCGTGGACTTGTTAGTGAAAACGCTTCCCTCAAAGTTTTAGAGCAATTTAAGGATGCAGATCAAATTGCAACGGCATATAAACAAGATTTAGCGAATGCTGTTGCAGCAAACATTTTACAAGCATTTGAGGATAATACTATTCGTCCTCGTGACTATGTGACAAAGGAACAGATGGAGAGTATTGTGGAGCGCTTTGTAGCAGAATACAAAGCACCTTCAACTGGTGTATCAGTTGATCTTCAGATTTTAGGGACAACAGATATTCATACCAATTTAGCTAATTACAATTACTATTTAGATGCTCCATCATCAGAGCTTGGGTTAGCTAATACAGCAACACTAATTGAGCAAGCAAGAGCTAAAAATCCAAACACATTACTATTTGATAATGGTGATTTAATTCAAGGCACACCACTTGGCTCATATAAAGCATTAGAAAGTGTTTTAAAGCCAGGTGAAGTTCATCCAGCTATTGCTGCACTTAATGCATTGAAATACGATGGTGGAACTTTAGGAAATCATGAATTTAATTATGGTCTAGACTTTTTAGATGAAGTATTAAACGATGCAAAGTATCCAGTCGTAAATGCTAATACCTATGATGCAAAAACAAAAGAACGTATGTTTACACCTTATGTCATTCTTGATAAAGAAGTGGTAGACAGTTCAGGTAAAAAACATACACTTAAAGTTGGTGTAACAGGGATTGTTCCAACGAAAATTGTTGAATGGGATGCCATTCATTTAGCAGGTAAAGTTGAAATGCAAGAGCCAGTCGAAGCTGTGAAAGAGGTAGTACCAGAAATGCAAAAGGCTGGAGCAGACGTGATTGTCGTTCTGTCACATTCAGGTATCGGTGAAGATACTTATGTGAAGGGTGCTGAAAATGTTGGTTACCAATTAGCAGAAATTGATGGTATTGATGCTTTAATTACAGGACACTCTCATTTAACATTCCCTGGTGACTATAAGGATTTGAAAGATGTTGACCAAGAAAAGGGTACAATTCATGGTGTTCCTACTGTTATGGCAGGTAGCTATGGTAGTCATCTTGGTGTAATTGATTTAAAACTAGAACAACAAGGATCTGAGTGGGTAGTGGTAGATGGTAAAGGTTCATTGCAATCGATCAAGCAAGAAGGTTTACAACCATCCACAACGGTTTTAGAGGCTATTAAAGAGGCACATGATGGCACATTAACGTATATCCGTCAGCCTGTTGGAGAAACAACTGCACCAATCCATAGTTATTTTTCAATGGTGCAAGATGATCCATCCATTCAAATCGTAACACAAGCTCAAAAATGGTTTATCGAACAAGAGCTAAAGGGTACGGCTGATGAAAAGACACCAATTCTTTCAGCAGGAGCACCTTTCAAAGCAGGATCACGTAATAATCCATTAGATTATACAAATATTCCTGTAGGACCGCTTGCTATTAAAAATATGGCCGACATTTATCATTATGACAATACTGTTGCTACGATTAAAGTGACAGGCGCACAAGCAATCGAGTGGTTAGAGATGGCTGCTGGTATTTTCGCAACAATTGATCCGACTAAAACAGAAGAGCAAAATATTATCGATGCAGAAGCACGTTCTTATAACTTTGATGTGTTAGATGGCTTAACATATCAAATTGATGTCACATCGCCAGCAAAATATGACCGCCGCGGTAATCTTACTGATGAAAAGGCAAATCGTATTAAGAATGTACAATATAATGGTAAACCAATCGATTTAAAACAAGAATTCATCATCATTACAAACAATTATCGTGTTGGTGGATCATATGGGGCGACATTTAAAAATGCAGAAGGCTCTAATATAACTAACTATGCTTATGAAAATCGACAAGCTGTTGTAGATTATATTATGGCGAATAAAACAATTAACCCAGCTGCGGATAATAACTGGTCATTTGTACCGTTCCCAGCCAATACAAAGGTTATCTACCTATCTGCAAAAGATGCACAAAAGTTCATACCAGCAGGTAGTGGTATTGAATATTTAGAAGATACAGAAGCTGGATTTGCTAAATATTTAATTAAATAAAAGAATAGGAAAAGGAGAGTAACGATAATCGCTACTCTCCTTTTTTATGTCTGTTGAATGAATGATACCGTGTACCTTGATAGGTTAAAATGCCAAGATCACCTTCTACAAGCTGACCATAATCGTAGCCATTCATCTTTAGTTCATGCCGTTCTCCGTTTTGCTCTTCAAACGTAACGTAGTAGGACGTAGATGCCCCAGAATTGTTAGATCCCCCACGTATATTCGTACGCTTTGTCACAACCTTAGCGGGTACCGTTAATATTGGTGAACGGTTGTTTTTAGACCAAGTGATAATACCGTTTACAATCATAAAGGCTATGCTCCCAAAAACAATAAAGAAGATGATGGTAATAAAAGCAGAGCCAAATAAAAAATCATTATCAAACCAAAACATAAATTCCTCCCTTTCTTTAAGGTAGAAACAATACTTAAAGAGGATTTAATTCAAGATCTACTATCACGTCTATTTCATCGCTAATCAATACACCACCTGTTTCTAAAAAGGTATTGTAGACTAGATTAAAATCACGACGATCAATTTGGGCTTTAGCTTGGAAGCCAAAAACTTCTTGTGCCCATGGATTCACACCTTTTCCTGTATATACTGTTGTAAATACGATAGGTCTTGTTATGTTTTTGATGGTTAAATCACCATGAATAGCAAAATTTTTATCATCAAGTTTATCAATATATGTAGAGGTAAATACTATTTTTGGATAGACGTCTGCATCAAAAAAGTCAGGAGACACAAGGTGGACATCACGATCATGATTCTTGGTGGAGACACTAGCCACTGTAATCGTGATAGAAATGTTTGCATCCTGCATTTGTTCGATATTGGATGTAACTATTTCACCGCTGTACGATTCAAACGTACCATGAATACGAGAAATCATCATATGTCTTACGGAAAACCCGATCGTTGAATGACTGAAATCAATAGCATATTTTTTCATTTGAAAACCTCCTAAAACAGCATTCTACAACGAATGATAAAGTAAACAAATCGCATATTCAATGAGTTTTTTATAAATGTGGAAGTATTTCCCTCTATAAAAGTGTAATCTGTGAACATGAAACAGAACATATTTAAAATCGAATAGGCATATTATTGGAAATATGTGCATTTTATTAAGATAGCGTTTAGTCTAAGACATTTTATGTTCCCTTGTTAGATATGTCCAACATTGAAATTGTGAGTTACTATTTGTAATTAAATATATAAAAGTTAATAGATTATTTTACGTAAATAAGTTACTTCAAATTTACATTTAGTGCATTAATCGTTACAATAGTTACATAGAGGTGAAAAATTATGAATGAGACAACTTTGTGTCCTCGTTTAGCTAAAGCAATGGATTTAATCGGAAAACGATGGACAGGGTTAATATTATATCAATTACTAGATGGACCACAGCGCTTTAATGAAATCGAATCTGCACTACCTGTCAGTGGACGTTTATTATCAGAACGTTTAAAGGAGCTTGAAAAAGAGGGGCTTGTTGAACGTAAAGTATATTCAGAAGTACCGGTACGCGTTGAGTATTCATTAACAGATAAAGGTCAGGCACTTGAAGGTGCTATCCGCAATATCGAAACATGGGCAAGTAGTTGGCTCTAGGGTGAATGGATTATTTTACTAGATAATACAATGAAATAGTGTCCTAAAAACGACACTTGGAATGACTGTCAATTTTCTTTATAATATTCATCATCTCTGCACAGGTCTTACCTGTCTTTTAATATGAGATAAAAATACCCTTCATTTTACTTGTCAAATTGGGGTTGTAAATCCATACTGGTGTAGAGTAAGAAGGACGTTAGAAAGGAATTAGCTCTCATGACAAAAGAACAATGGGCGATGGATTTAGCAAAAAGTATTAATCCTGCCAATATTAAGTTAAATGAATCATTACAACAATACACAATGACAAAATTAGGTGGCAAAGCAGATGTTTTTGTTCTTCCTGAAACAGAAGAAGAGGCGGCATCCGTTATTCGCTATGCATATATAAATAATATTCCTTTATTAATGTTAGGTAACGGATCTAATATGGTTGTTCGAGATGGCGGTCATAGAGGAATCGTTGTAACATTTTCACGCTTAGATGAGATTCGTATTACTGGTGAGCATGTATATGCTCAAAGTGGTGCACTGATCAAAGATGTATCAAAGCTATCAGCGCAAGCATCCTTAACAGGTTTTGAATTTGCATGTGGTATTCCTGGATCAATTGGCGGAGCAATGGCTATGAACGCAGGTGCCTATGGCGGTGAGATTAAAGATATTATTGTTTCATCGAAGGTGTTAACAAAAGAAGGGGACATTTTAATATTAGGTAAAGAAGACCTTGAGCTAGGATACCGACAAAGCATTATTGCCAAAAAGGGTTATTATGTGCTGTCCTCTGAATTTCAATTAGCAGTTGGCGTACAGGAGGAAATTGATGCGAAGATTGCTGATTTAACCTTCCAACGTGAATCAAAACAGCCTTTAGAATATCCATCTGCTGGAAGTGTATTTAAACGCCCACCTGGTCATTTTGCTGGAAAACTTATTCAAGATAGTGGCCTACAAGGTAAAGGTGTTGGTGATGCTGAAGTCTCTACCAAGCATGCAGGATTTATTGTCAACAAAGGAAATGCTACTGCTTCAGACTATATTAAGACAATCCAAATGGTTCAACGTGTAGTGAAAGAAAAATTTGGCATTGAATTAGAGACGGAAGTCAAAATTGTTGGTGACGATCTATAATAGGATGCCCTTCGCATAAGCCGAAGGGCGTTTTTTTAGGAGTGTGGATAAAATGAAATTTATATCATGGAATGTTAATGGGATACGAGCATGTCTAGGTAAAGGCTTTTTAGAGTTCTTTCATCAAATAGATGCAGATTTCTTTTGTATCCAAGAAACAAAATGTCAGGCTGGACAAGTTGAGCTCTCTATCGAAGGTTATGAGCAGTATTGGAATTACGCGCAGAAAAAAGGGTATTCTGGAACAGCAATTTTCACGAAACACACGCCATTGTCTGTTAAGTATGGGGTGGGCGCCGAAGATTCTCAGGATGAAGGCAGAATTATAACATTAGAATATAAGAATTTCTATTTAGTAAATGTTTATACTCCAAATGCACAGCGTGATTTAGCGCGGTTACCATTACGTTTACAATGGGAGGATCGTTTAGCTAGCTATTTACAAGAACTAAATAGTCAGAAGCCAGTGGTTTATTGTGGTGATCTAAATGTTGCACACACGGAAATTGATTTAAAAAATGCAAAATCTAATATTGGAAATTCGGGCTTTACATATGAAGAGAGAGCAAAATTTTCAGCGTTATTGGAAAGCGGTTTTGTAGATTCTTTTAGATACAAGCATCCCGAGGAAACTGACCACTACACATGGTGGTCCTATATGAATAAAGTGCGTGAACGTAATATTGGTTGGCGTATCGATTATTTTGTTGTATCCAATCAATTGAAGGAACAAATTGAAAGCGCAACAATTCACCCACACATTATGGGCAGTGATCATTGTCCAATTGAATTGCAATTACAATGCTAGTACTTAAATCGTATTTTCTAAATGGAAATACGATTTTTTGTATTTGTAACTTAATAAGGTGACTTTTAAAAATGTGAGATTTAGCAATGCCAGGGGGTACCTTCAAAGTGAGGAGTAGACGCTACAATCACATGGGAACCCGCCCTAAAGTAGGGAAGAACGCTCCAATCATGTGGGAATCCGCTTCCACCATATAAGTCCGCTCCACGAGAGAAGATAAAAGAAAATATACTCTATAGAATCATTATACCTCTATGAACATACGAATTTTTAACATTACTCAGTAGCCTTCATAATTCCTATTGATTATACTATTCTAATAGCGGATAAATATAAAATTTTGTATTTAGAGACAATTTTATATACATAAAATAAGAAATTTCGCTAAAAAATTTTGCGTTACAAAGCGGGTTTGGGAAGGTAGTACGGGAATATAGTGCAAAAAGGGGGTTATGCAGTGGGGAAGAGAAAGTTTAATTGGAAAAAGTGGCTAATTGTCATAGCTGGGATAATAACTGCTTTGGCTCTTGTGGCTTTCATTGGATTTACATGGTTTATGAATAAATCTAAGCCGGTGATTGATGGTGAATTAGCTGTTACTATTCTGGATCAGGATGTGACAGTTACGAGAGATGAAAAAGGGGTTCCGCATATTTTTGCCAAAACAGATGCGGATTTGTATCGTGCGCAAGGTTATGTCCAAGCACAGGATAGACTATTTCAAATGGACTTAGCACGTAGGCAGGCAAGTGGTCGACTATCTGAAATTATTGGAGAAGCAACGATTAATACTGACAAACATTTCCGTACATTTAGCTTACGAGATGCTGCAGAGAAATCATTAGCTGCCTATGATGACGAAAGCAAACAAGTACTTGAATGGTATGCCGAAGGAGTAAATGCTTTTATTGCACAGGCAAAGGAAAGCAATACACTAAGCTATGAATTCGCTTTGTTAGGCTATGAACCTGAGGAGTGGACAGTTGTTGATTCCTTAACCATTGGAAAATATATGGCCTATGATCTGGGTGGAAATTGGAATACGTTAGCTTTTCGTCATTGGGCACTACAGAATTTTGATGAAGAAAAGGCAAAAGAATTATTTATTAAATACCCAGAAAATGCTTCAGCGATTATCGAGGCCAATATCCAAAATCCTGTAGCAGTAGCTGGGCAATTCAGTGCGGAAATGCTACCAAACGAATTTAACGGAAGTAATAACTGGGTAGTTTCAGGTGATAAAACGAAATCAGGAACGCCTATTTTAGCAGATGACCCACATTTAGGGTTAAGCACCCCTTCTATTTGGTATCAAATGCATCTGCAATCACCACAGCAAAACGTTAGTGGCGTTATCTTTGCAGGGATTCCAGGTATTATTTTAGGCCATAATGATGAAATTGCTTGGGGGGTAACCAATGTGGGTCCAGATGTACAGGATTTATATATTGAAATACCAAATCCAGATAATCCAACACAATTTCGATACGATGGAAAGTGGGAACAAGCAGAGGTGCGCGACGAATCAATTAAGGTAAAAGATGGAGAAACGGTAGATTTTGAAGTCGTTGTTACACGTCACGGCCCTATAATGACAGATTTAGCTTTTAAAGATACAGAGCCAACCGCACAATTTTCGATGCAGTGGACAGCACTACAACCGACAGCTGAACTAAGAGCAGTGCTTGGTTTTAATAAGGCAAAAACTTGGGGTGATTTCGAAAAAGCATTAGAAGACTTTAAAGCGCCAGCACAAAATTTTGTATTTGCATCAAAAGACGGTACGATTGCCTATAAAGCTAATGGTCAAATACCTATTCGTAAGCAAGGTGAGGGCCAATTACCAGTTCCAGGTGATTCGAGTGAATATGGCTGGGAGGGCTTTATCCCATGGGATGAATTACCAACTCTGGTAAATCCAAAAGAAGGTTTTATTGCAACGGCAAATAACCAAGTAATAGGAGAGGACTACCCTTATCACATAACTGATTTCTGGGCGCAACCTTATCGTTTCGAAAGAATTAAAGAAGTGTTAGAGGCAAATGATGCGATTACAGTAGAAGATATGATGGCTTTGCAAATGGATCAGCACAACCTCTATGCAAGAGAATTTCTGCCTGATTTATTAACATCTTTAAAAGAAAAAGATCAGGATGGGAAGTATGCCGAGATTATAGCCATGCTAGAGAAGTGGGATATGGTAGACGCAAAGGAATCAGGTGCACCACTTGTGTTCCATACATTAATGATTAAGCTACAGGAAGTTTTGTTTAAAGATCAAATGCCTGAAGATATGTATGGCATCATGTATGGGAAGTTTAATATTACAGACCAGCTCTTACGTACAGCCTATTCAGGAGAGAAAAGCATTTGGATTGAGGAGCAGGGTGGCATTGATGAAACCATATACAAGGCATTTGAGCTAACAATTGCACAATTAGAAGATCAATTCGGAAAAAATTCCTCGAAATGGCAATGGGGTGATTACCATCAGCTTACTTTTGACCATACACTAGGAAGTGCATCGCCTATTCTTGCAGCCTATTTTAATGCTAAAAAGGTTCCTATTGGTGGATCAAAAGTTACCGTACAAGCAGCAGATAATGATTTAGCTGGTAATGTAGATCACGGTGCATCTTGGCGTTTTGTGGTGGATGTAGGTGATTTAAGCTCAGCCTATCATATTGTTGGTCCTGGTCAAAGTGGTCATGTAAAATCTGATTGGTATCAAGATCAGGTGCTGGATTGGGCAAATGGTGATTACCATCAAACATTTATTAAACAGGAAGAGATAAAAGGGAAAACATTACAATTAATAGCGAAGTAATAAAAGAGTTAGCGTACAGAAAGTGCGCTAACTTTTTTATTTAAGGATATACATCCTAACATTCAAATATTCGTTTGAATATGATGGAATAATATGTTACATTGAATACAATCAAACGAATATTTGAATGAGGTGAGAAAAATGCCGAAAGAAATATGTGAGGTGACGCATGTACATGAAGAGGCAGTCACAAAGGTGAAACAACAAATGCCTGATTTATCAGGTGTAGCCAAATTTTTAAAAGCGTTAGCTGATGAAACTAGACTTAAAATTGCCTATGCTTTAACGGTGGAAGATGAACTATGTGTTTGTGATGTTGCAACTATTATTGGTTCTTCAGTTGCTACAGCATCCCATCATTTACGATATTTGAAAGATAATAATTTAGCGAGATCACACCGCAAAGGTAAGCAAATGTATTACTCTTTAGCGGATGAGCATGTATATCAAATTGTAACAATTGCCTACGAACATGCGAAAGAGGGGATTGCGAATGGCAACGACACCAATTAAACAAGAATACAGATTGCAAAATTTATCTTGCGCTAGTTGTGCTGCAAAGTTTGAGAAAAACGTAAAGGCTATACCAGAAGTACAGGATGCACAAGTGAATTTTGGTGCTTCTAAAATTACAGTAATCGGTGCTATTAGTGTAGACCAAATTGAAGAAGCAGGTGCCTTTGATGGCATTAAGGTTACACAATCGGCAGCAAAAGCACTTGAAAATACTACACCTTTTTATCGTAAAAAGGAAAACGTTTTAGTAGGAATTTCATTGCTTTTTGTCATTCTAGGTTATCTATTTGCGGGTATGAATGGGGAATCGAGCCCGCTACCGATTTCCATGTTCATTATAGCTATCCTTGTGGGTGGAGTGGGTATTTTTAAAATAGGCTTCCGTAATTTAGTTCGCTTTGAATTTGATATGAAGACGCTTATGACAATCGCCATCATTGGAGCTGCTATTATCGGTGAATGGGAAGAAGCGGCAGTTGTCGTATTTTTATTTGCTGTGAGTGAGGCACTTGAAGCGTATTCAATGGATAAGGCACGTCAATCTATTCGTCAACTAATGGATATTGCTCCACCAACAGCGATTATCAAAAGAGCCCACGGTGAACACTACCATGAGGTTGAGTTACCTACTGAGGATATAGAAATAGGAGATATTTTGATTGTAAAGCCTGGGCAAAAGATTGCGATGGATGGCATAGTCATTAGTGGGTTGTCTGCAGTCAATCAGGCAGCTATTACAGGTGAGTCGATTCCCGTAAATAAAACAGTAAATGATGAAGTATTTGCTGGGACTTTAAATGAAGAGGGTGCTCTTGAAGTACGTGTGACAAAGCGTGTAGAAGATACTACTATCGCTAAAATAATTCATCTAGTGGAAGAAGCACAAGCAGAAAAGGCACCTTCTCAGCAATTTGTAGATCGCTTTGCAAAGTATTATACACCAGCGATTATGGTTATTGCTTTTTTAGTAGCTGTAATTCCACCTTTAATAGTAGGTGATTGGCAGCATTGGATTTACCAAGGGCTAGCTGTTTTAGTAGTAGGATGTCCTTGCGCACTGGTCGTCTCTACGCCCGTCGCCATTGTTACAGCCATTGGTAATGCAGCAAGGCAAGGTGTACTGATCAAAGGTGGTGTTCATTTAGAGCAGCTAGGACATATTGAAGCTGTTGCCTTTGACAAAACAGGAACATTAACGAAGGGGCAGCCAGCAGTAACAGATATCGTAACGACTGAAAACTGGTCAGAGGACTATGTGTTACAACTAGTGGCAGCGGTAGAAAAACAGTCACAGCACCCTTTAGCTAAAGCAATTTTAAATAGATTACACGATAAAAAATTATCTGAGCTAATACCAACAAATTTCCAATCAGTAACAGGAAAAGGTGCCTATGCTACCGTTGATAATCAGATTATTTATGTAGGTAGCATGAAATGGGCTACTTCATTAACTTCTGTAGATCAAAACATAGAAAGTCAGGTTAAGAATCTGCAAGAACAGGGTAAAACAGTAGTAGCAGCTGTTTCGAATAATCAACTTATTGGACTGGTTGCAATTGCTGATCAATTACGTCATGAAAGCAAGGATGTATTGAACAAATTAAATGCCTTAAAAGTAAAGCATATGGTGATGTTAACAGGCGATGCAGAGCCTACTGCGCAAGCCATTGCTACTTCATTAAAGATGACAGATGTGCGCGCTGGCTTGTTACCAGAAGAAAAATTAAAGGCGATTAAGGATTTACGTAAACAATTTGGTGCTGTAGCAATGGTTGGAGATGGTGTAAACGATGCACCAGCATTGGCCACTGCAAATGTAGGAATTGCCATGGGTGGAGCAGGAACAGATGCAGCTCTTGAGACAGCAGATATTGCCTTAATGGGTGATGATTTAACAAAGCTTCCTTACACTATTGGATTGAGCAGAAAAACATTACGTATCATTAAAGAGAATATTATATTTGCCCTAGTTTTAAAATTAATTGCATTGCTACTTGTCATACCTGGTTGGTTAACATTATGGATAGCAATTTTTGCCGATATGGGTGCGACACTATTAGTTGTGTTTAATTCATTAAGACTAATTAGAGCAAAAAAGTAGTAAGTAAGGTGTAGAACAATCTGAAAAGGTAGGAAATTAATCTTGCTTTGACACAAGGGATTTTATGTGAATAGATGCTACTTGTGATTCTTGAAAAAGACTTTTTTTAAGGCTATTATAGTTTCAGGAGTAATGTAACAATTAAATATAAATGAGGCGAAAGTTTGAATATGTCAGATCCTATTTTAGTAAATGTTACAGAAGAAATTGTGCGTGGTTTAGTAAGCTTTTTACTACGAGGACCAGAATATCAAACATTTTGTAAATGCGAAATCTGTGAATTAGACACGGTGGCACTTACACTAAATGCATTGCCAAGTAAGTATGTTACATCTATGGAAGCTAGAGATGAGGCATTTAAAGAAATGAATACTCCTGGAAACATTGAGCGTATTAATAAAGAGATTATTCATGCGTTACATGTGGTAAATAAGTATCCTCGACACAAAATAGAGCCTACTTCTTAATAGAAGAGGCTCTATTTAAGTTGTATAGGAAGTGTTTTTCTAGGCAATGTATTTTCAGTTAACTTTTAAGCCAAGCTTGTAGTAAACTAGAGAGTAAGAAAAGGAAAGAGAGGGAAAAGGATATGCCAACACCTAGTATGGAGGACCATATCGAACAAATATATTTATTAATTGCCAACAAGGGATATGCGAGAGTGTCTGACATTGCTGAAGCATTATCTGTTCTTCCTTCTTCTGTTACAAAAATGGTTCAAAAATTAGATAAAGATGGTTATTTAGTTTATGAAAAGTACCGTGGACTGACATTGACGCCTAAAGGGGATAAGCTCGGAAAGCGTCTTGTGCAGCGTCATGAATTGCTCGAGCAGTTTTTACGAATGATTGGTGTGGATGAAGAACGTATTTATGATGATGTAGAGGGAATTGAACATCATTTAAGTTGGAATTCAATCGATCGTATTGCAGATCTTGTGCAAGTAATGGAAGAAAATCCAGACATCGTGAAAAAATTAGAGGCATCTAAGACACAGCACAATCTTTAAAATGATGGTGTGAAGGAAAGGGAGACAATATGAACGCATTAAAATCAGGTGAAGTCGTTACATTAACGGTATTAGAGCAACAAGCATCAAAATGGATTTTAACAAATGGAGTTGAAGAACTACCTTTAAATGCTTCAGAGGTAACAGAGCCACTAACAGTAGGTGACCGCCTTGAAGTATTTTTATTTGCAGACCGTCGTGGAGATTTGGCTGCAACAACGGCTATTCCAGCTTTTACACAAGGTGAATATGGCTGGGCACGTGTCTTGAAAGTAGTGGAACGTGAAGGTGCTTTTGTGGATATTGGTACATCTCGTGAAGTATTAGTAAGAGCAGAAGATTTACCTGCATTAAAAGAGGTATGGCCAGAACCAGGCGATCATTTATTTATGACACTACGTACAGATCGTAACGGTGATTTATTTGGTCGTTTAGCCACAGAGGAAAAAATTTCGGAGCTATATGAAGGTGCATTTGAAGATATGCACAATAAGAATATCCAAGCACGCCCATATCGTTTGTTACCGATCGGGACATTTTTGCTAGGTGTAGAGGTTCCTTACCGTATTTTTGTGCATGAGTCTGAGCGAAATAATGAGCCTCGATTAGGACAAGATGTAGTTGTACGTATTATTGATGTAAAAGACGATGGTTCCATGAATGGCTCACTTTTACCAAGAAAACATGAGCGTCTTTCAAATGATGCGCAACAAATATTAAAGTATATACAGGATGTGGGCGGTAAAATGCCATTTGGTGATAAATCGTCTCCTGAAGAGATTCAAGAAATGTTTAATATGAGTAAAGGGGCATTTAAACGTGCCTTAGGAACGTTAATGAAAGCTGGTAAAGTGAAACAACAAGACGGTTGGACTGAAGAAATTTAAAGGATGGTTTGTTTGACTAGCTAGCAAAACATTTACAACAGGAAAAGTGACGAGAGACATCCTTGAAACCTTCTCGTCTTTTTTTCGTACTAATTATTGTATAGTGGCATACATTATACTTGCTAATTATGAAGTTTTAGCGAAAGGGGTCACACGATTTGAAAAAAACATGGATTAAAATACTAACTGCTACTATGTTAGTATTTGGAGTGATGGCACCAGCAACAGGATTTGCATCTGACAATACGCCTCCAAAAGCAATTGATGAAAAACTAGGCGTACCGATCGTCGTGTATGGAGCAAATTTATCTGAGGCTGAAAAAGAGTCTGTAAAAAAATCATTAAAAGTAAGCGAAGAACCTGAAATTGAAGAAATTACTGTGTCTGGTGAGGATCTAGTAAAATACATTAAAGATAGTAATTCAAGCTCACGTATGTACTCTTCTGCAAAGATTACACGCAGAGAAGCAGGAGAGGGTCTAGTAATACAAATTGTCACACCATCAAATATAACGCAGGTAACTTCAGAGATGTACGCAAATGCGATGTTAACAGCAGGAATTCAGGATGCATCCGTACAAGTAGCTGCACCGAAAGCCGTTACAGGGCATTCAGCATTAGTAGGTATTTACAAGGCATATGAGGTCACTACAGGGGAAACACTGGATATTGATCGTACAGATGTAGCAAACGAAGAATTATCAGTAGCAACATCCATTGCAGAATCTGCAGGGGTAGACGATGCAAAGGTTGCGGAATTACTGACAGAAATTAAAAAGCAAATTGCAGAGCTAAAGCCAGCAACACGTGAAGATGTGGAGAAAATTGTAGAAGAGCAATTAAGTAAGCTTGAAATTAATTTAAGTGAAAAGGACCGTCAATTGCTAGTGGATCTAATGGATAAAATAAGCAAGTTGGACATTGATTTTAGTAAATGGTCTGATCAATTAAATGATATCAGTAATACAATCCAAGAAAAATTCGGCTCACTTATGGAAGATAAAGGTTTCTGGGAAAGCGTAAAAAGCTTTTTTGCTAATTTAAAAGATACTATTTCTTCATGGTTTAACTAAATTTATAGTTGATAGAAAGGAATCTGTTATACCTTCTCACTTTGCTAGAGAAGGTGTACAGATTTTTTTGATGCAACAAGTGAAAGATTTTGAAGTGTGATGTTTTCGACATAGGAAAGCTAACCGAATATCTGGACATAGCTTCGCTGATTTGATAAAAGAAGCGTACACAAATTTTGTGAAAATATAAAAAGCTATGGTACTATGAATAAAAGGAGTGGTGAGAAATGGAATTCCAATTACAACAATTAGCAGAAAATAAGTTTGCATTTTTGAATGAGCAAGCAGGGGAAAAACTAGCAGAAATTACTTGGCAGCAAAATGGCTCAGTAATGGTAATGGATCACACATATGTATCTGATAAGCTCCGTGGTCAAGGTGTGGCCAAACAATTACTCGATCAAGCAGCATCGTATGCACGCGAAAATGGTTATAAAATGAAGGCCGTTTGTTCCTATGTGGTGGCAGCATTTGAAAAGTCAGATGCATACAATGATGTAAAACAATAAAAAATAAGGCAATCTGCTTTTAATTAAGCGGATTGCCTTTTAATTGCTAGAGCAAATCATGTAAATAGCTCCTTATAATAGAATGACACTATAAATTAGTACTGTTAAGAAGCCAGCCCCGCCAATTAATGAAGCCATATCTATCCAATCGTATGCTAAATCGAAATCTTTCATTTTAACCACTCTCCTATTTTAGTATTAATTCATTAATTCCCTTTACTTGCCTTTTATAATCATAAATAGTTACAAAATTTTGACGAATGCTAAAAATAAGGGTACGATAACTGGGCTTTAATAGGAAATAGAGTGAGATTGTCTGCATTAAAAACTAGACGAACTACAATGGATTGACGGAGTTTTTACTAGATAAAAGGGCAAGTATTTATCCATACATTAATATATATGCTAGAGGGTATAAAAAAATAATGTTTATTCTTTTAAGAATAGGGAAAAACTATACTACAGAGCTAGTTTCTATATTTTTAGGAGGTTATAAACTATGGCAAAACGAAAAGGAACAGGTGTTGTCGTTGCAGGATTAGCAGGACTAGCAGCATCTTATTTCAGTAAAAAAGAGAATCGTGATAAAGCACTAACAATGTTTAATAGTATGAAAGCAAAATTAGAGTCGTATCTTACTACAGGTCCTGATATGCATGACAATATTGCAGAACGTGTAGCTACAGAGGTAGCAACAGAGGCTGGTACTTCACCAACTAAAATTGCCTCGAATGAAATGGTAGCTGAAGGTGGAGGACATACTGGTGTCCATTTCTATAATGAAGAAATTCAAGAAAAGGAAAAGTAAACAAAAAACCTTCTCATCTAAGCATGAGAAGGTCTTTTGTGTGGGATAAGAATTGCGCCTGCAAAGAGCAATAATACAAAGCCAGTAAATGCAAAGCCACTGACAGTACCAAGTGATAGCCAACCTAATAAAGAAGAGCCTATAACTACACCTAGAGAGAAAAACGCGTAGAAATAGCCGTAAGCTTTTCCTCGTACTTCAGCAGTTGTAGAGTCAATTAGCAGCGAATTTACTGAAGGGAATAGGAAACCGAATCCGATTCCATAGCAAGCCATTGCTGTATAGAGTAAAGAGCTAGAATTTGCTTGGCTAATTAATAGCTGGCTTATTCCCATTAAACCTATACCAAAAGACAATGTTTTGAGTGGATTAACCTTATCAAAAATACGATTAGTAGGTAATAGGAAAACAAGAACTGCAATAATACCAAATGTACTCATTAAAGTGCCGCTTAAACGAGAGTCGAAGCCTAAGGAATGTACTTTAAGAGGGAGTAGATACGCAATAACCCCTTGAGAAAACATTAAGAAAAAGGCTCCTAAAAAGGCTTTTAATGTTCCTGTGTTATTAAAAAAGACACTGATCGGAATGTAATTACTTGGTTTAGCCTTCTCTTTTTTTACTTGATTTGCTTTCAATATAAAGAACGCAAGGATACCTAGCAGAAGCATAAAGCTTGCTGTGATATTGAAAACAAATGGTACACTTGTCCGGCTAGCTAAAATGCCACTAAATGCAGGGCCTATAATGGCTGCAATACCAACAAAGGCGCCAGAAATAGCACTGCCTTTACCTCTTTTTTCCTGCTCTGTAGCGTTCGCTAGAAATGTAAAGGCAGCAGGAACAATGAAGCCTGCAACAAGGCCATGGATAAAACGTACAATTAATAGAGCAATGGGCTCTTCTACTAAATTATAAAATGTTAATGATAGACCTGTTGTGAGAAGACCTATTATGAGTATGATGAAAGGTCCTTTGCGATCCGTTAAGAAACCAGAAATGATATTACCGAATGTATTGGAAAGCGAATACATGCCCACTGCAAGACCAGTGAGGAATGCCGATGCACCTAAAGACTCAGCATAAGTACTCATAACAGGAAGCTGGGTAAAAAGGTCGAAAAACGAAAAGAAAATAATAGCATAGATAAATTTCTTCATGGTTCCTCCGATAAATAGAACATTATAGTCAATAAGATTAATATAGTCCTATTATAGCATCTTCCAATCGATAATACTTCTCACTTGTTTTTTGCTTTCACGTATAAAAAACGTCTAATAAGTATTAACTTATTAGACGTAGAGAATTTAATAATTAAGCTTTTGCAACTTCTTTTTTCATTGTTTTGTTTTTAGCAAGATTTACATGCCAAGAAAGTGCTTCCTCTAACAGATGAGGAGTTTGGTGGTTGCCAGTTGCTTCAACTGCACGGTTATAGTAATCCCATAATTGTTCTTTGTAATCTGGGTGTGCACAGTTTTCAATAATTAAAGGTACACGTTCTTTTGGTGCAAGACCACGTAAGTCAGCAATACCTTGTTCTGTAACGATAACATCAACGTCATGCTCTGTATGGTCAACGTGAGATACCATTGGCACGATAGAAGAAATTGCTCCACCTTTTGCGTATGATTTTGTAACAAAAATACCAAGGCGTGCGTTACGTGCGAAGTCACCTGAACCACCGATACCGTTCATCATACGAGTACCAGAAACATGCGTCGAATTAACGTTACCATAGATATCTAACTCAAGAGCTGTGTTGATTGAGATTAGACCCAAACGACGGATAAGCTCAGGGTGGTTAGAAATTTCTTGTGGACGTAAGCAAATTTTATCAGCATACTTTTCTAAATTACCATAAACTTTTTGCTGTAATTCTTCAGTAAGTGTGATTGAAGTTGCAGCAGCGAATTTAACTTTACCAGCATCGATTAAGTTAAATACAGCATCTTGAAGTACTTCAGATGCAACAATTAAATCTTCAAATTCTGAATCTGCAAAGCCATCAAGTACAGCGTTTGCTACAGAACCTACACCAGATTGCAATGGCATTAATTGATTTGTTAAACGACCCGCTTTAATTTCATCACGGAAGAAGTCTAATAAAATGTTTGCCATCGTTTGTGTTTCTTCATCTGGAGGTACGATTAATGAAGGAGCATCTGGCTCTTCAGAAATAACAATTGCTTTAATTTTAGCTGGATCTACTTTGATACCAATATCACCAAGGCGTTGCATAGCATCTGTCATTGGAATAGCTTCACGTTTACCTTGTTCTCCAGGTACATAAATATCATGGATACCGATTAAAGCTTCTGGATGAGAGATATTTAACTCGATAATAATATTTTCTGCATATTCTGCAAAGATAGGTGAGTTACCTACAGAGTTTGTTGGAATGATTAAACCATCTTCAGTAATAGCAACCGCTTCAAGAATTAAATACTTGATTGGTCCGATAATTCCTTGGCGCACTAGCTCAGCATTATGAGAAAGATGAGCATCTACATATAAGATATCCCCAGAATTAATTAAATTACGGATACCCGCATCACCCTGGAATGGTCCACGTTTACGAATGGCACCAGCTTCTGCTAAGTACTTATCTACTTCTGGTCCTAATGATGCACCTGTATATACATCAATTTTGAATTCTTCATTTTTTGCGCGTTCAACTAATGCCATTGGAACAACTTTTGCATCCCCAGCACGAGTAAAACCACTCATCCCAACTACATCACCATTAGAAATAAGTGCTGCTGCTTCTTCAGCAGTTACAATTTTACTCTCAAGTTCTTTTAAACCTAGGCGTTTTTGAACATTTGCATCCATAAAAAAATCCTCCCCTAAATAATTTTGATGGAAACCGATTACAAAACTAGAAAAAACATTTAAGAATTTTCTGTTTATTCAGTTGTAGTATGACTCCAACCATTTGAATAATACTATCACCAAATTGTCACAAAAACTTTAGAATTAGCATTAAATTGAGTAAAAAAAGGAAAATCGAGCATTAAGATGATTTTTCGACAGAGAAAACGTTTTATTGTAGAGCTGTATAAATTTAGTTGTTTTCTATATTAAAAATAGTGCAAAAATAGTTAAATGTTGAGGTAAATGAGGCGGATTTGTGCGCAAAAAAGAACAGCGAGCAATTATAAAAATTGCTCGCTGTTCATACAAATTAGAAACCTAAAGAACGACGGAAATAGCTTGCATAGCGTTGGCTAACAGGAATACGTGTACCATCTTTCATAATTAATAAAAACGTTGAGTGTGAATCTGGTTGAATTTCATCGATGTAGTCAATGTTAACGATATAAGAGCGGTGACAACGAATAAATGAGTCAGGTGCTAAAAATAGCTCTAGATCACTTAAGTTTAAACGGTGATAACCTTCACGTGTCATTGTTTTAACAAATGTTTTACGGAGTTGTGTTTCTAAATAAATAACTTGATCATGTTTGATTGGGTACCAGCAATCATCAATTTTGATTGTAATGTAGTTAGTTAAGAATGCTGATGGTTTTTGCGGGAAGATAGCAGTAATAGCTCCTTTTGTTTCGCCTTCCTCCATTAAAGGAATACTCATGCCATAATAAGCGACACCGAATACATCAGGTTCGATATAAGAGCTGATTTTTTGACCATAGCTTAATGCTTTGTGTGCGGCTGAACCTTCTTTGATAGGGTCACCAGGTTTAATTTTTAAATCAACTTTCTTGCTTGGTTGGTAATACAAATATTCATTTGTATCAGAGATAGCGATGGACGTATTTTCAGGGAAGAATTCCTTAATAATTTCCATGATCTCTTCTATTTGTTTTGGATCCACTTTAAACACCTCGTCTAAACTTTTAAAAATAGTATTATCATCTATTTTACTACATATTCATATAAATTATATAGAGAAGATTTAGGAATAAAATAGAAAAATGTCGAATGATCCATTAGAATGATGTAAGTTGTTTTGTATAATTTGTAAATAAATTTATAAAATGACTAATTTATTTTGATATGTATATGGTAAAATTTAATTGTTAGGAATAAGTTTACGAGGTTTCTACTATGCATATGTGATAAATTAGAACTAGAGTAGCAATTAAAATGTGGTTGAAAGGAAATCGCAGAATATGGTAAAATTCACTGTATAGTCTATTTTTTTTATATCTGGTGTTTTAGTAGGGTTATTTTTGATTTATTTGTTAATAAAATTTGTGAAATAGGACTCAGTTCTTATATTGAATAAGTAAATACTATTTTCTTATTTTTAATTCGTCGGGATTGGTGTCAAATATTGTCATGCAATTCGTGCACTCTGAGGAAAGATGGGGAAGATTATGCAACTACATCAACATTCTATGTCAGAAACGATATCCAAAAGATACTTCCAAGAAATCGATAATATTAATCAATATATCGGTGTCGAAGAATTTTTTAATATTGAGTCGAAATTAATTTTTGAAATTTACCATTTAGAATCTGCAAAAGCGAAAAAATCTTTGCATGAGTTAATTGATATTCTCTCAATTCGTTTTGGCAAACAGGTCATTAAAATCGTTCGAAGTTATTTTTCTGTTTTGTCATCAATTGTTGCTCGTAAATTGCTGGACAATCAAGTACCTTCGAAAAAAGCATTTGCTTTCAATATTGCGTGTAACGATATGATAGAAAATCAAATGAAAGACGCAGAGTTTTTACAATTTGCTGATGATTTAATTGATTTCTTTGTTTACTTTATTGCAGATCGCAAACAACCGACTTTCCGACATCAAACTGTTAACAAAGTGATAATGTATATAAATGACGAGCTTGAAAATGATTTAACTGTTGAAAGTATAGCAAATAACTTTCATATAAGTACTAGTCACTTATCACGTATTTTTAGAGAACATGTGGGCATTACATTGGTTGAGTATTTAAATGTTAGACGTGTAGAAGAATCACAATACTACTTACGACATACAAACAAAAGTATTACTTCTATCTCAGATCAATTCCATTTCTGTAATCAAAGTTATTTTACTCGTATTTTCAAAAAATATACTGGAGTTACGCCAAAACATTTTAGAGACGAGCTTCATCATGAATTTTATCGTTTTGAAATGGCAGAAGCTGAATTACAAAATGTGTAGATTTTGAGCATAGAAAATGAGAAGGTGCGAACATATTAGCGTTGCTAAAGCTCGCATCTTTTTTGATGAATCATCTGAGGAACCAGCTTAAGGAATAAGTAGCACTTGCTATTTGATAAAGAGAGACCCTATAAGGTATACTTCACAGTAGTTGATAAATAATAGTAGGTGGAAAAATGAAAAATTTGAAGCTATTTTCAATGCTTGGTATTGCCGTTTTTGTTCTTAGTGGCTGTCAAGCTGTGCAAAACAAAGAAGGTTTTTTCTATAGTATCTTTGTAAAACCTATGGAATTTTTATTGGAGTTTTTCGGGAATGATATCTTTTCAGGGAGCTATGGTTTAGCAATCATTGCGATTACTGTTCTAATTCGTTTAGTATTAATGCCGATTATGCTAAAAAACTATCGTCAACAGCAATTAATGAAAACGAAGATGGATGCTTTTAAACCTGAAATGGAAGCCGTTCAGAAAAAAATGAAGGAAGCTAAGACAAAAGAAGAGCAAACGCAATATCAACAAGAAATGATGGCTCTATATCAAAAGCATGGCATTAATCCACTTAATATGGGTTGTTTACCGATGTTAATTCAAATGCCGATTATTATGGGTCTGTATTTCTCGATCTTGTATTCTGCCGATGTTAAATCCCATGAGTTTTTATGGTTTAGCTTAGGTTCACCTGATATCGTAATGACTATTGTTGCTGGGATTGTTTACCTAATCCAGGCTCGTGTATCTTTATGGACGGTACCTGAGCAACAAAAAGCGCAGATGAAAATGTTTATTTATATTTCACCAATTATGATTGTCTTTATCTCCATGTCTTCTATGGCAGCACTGCCTTTGTATTGGTCTGTCAGTGGTGCATTGTTGATTATTCAAACATATATTGGGCGTAAATATTATTCGGAACATCCTGAGAAAGCAAAAAAATAAATTGATTGATGTCGAGGCGCCTTTGCTGCCTCGATTTTTTTAGGAGGACAGCAAGATGAACAAAAAATGGCTATCATCTATTCTTGTCGCAATTTTTAGTATTGCAGCACTTGTATTTATTATTATGGGGAAATTTAATTTTGCCGTACTTGCAATGACGATCATGTTTGCCCTATCAAATGGGTTTAGAGCAAAAAGCTTTAAAGAGCAAGGTTATGTAAAAGAAGCAAAATGGATGCAGTATATGGCAGTTTTTTTCGCAATTGCATCTATAGTAGTATTTGTCATCGTTCTTACAGATTAATTGAATATTTACGTGGGAAATTTACACCTGAAAATGTGAACAGTGCTAAAATAAGATTATAACTAGTAATACAATAAAATAGGTATTTTCAAGGTGAAATGCTTTAAATATCCTTTTAGATACCTGATATTTTAAAAGGGGTATAAAGAGTGAAAAACAATCGTCTTCCGCTTATCGTTGGTGCTTTCATATCTATCGCGTTAATTGTAGCAATTTTTGTAGTCTATAACTATAAAAATAATCAAGTAAATAGTGCATCTGATGAGCAGCCAAAAACAACAGAAACAAACAAAACAACTGAACAAGATTCTACTGCAACAGAGAAACCAGACAATACTGAAACTCCTGCAAAGCCAGAGCAACAACCAGACGAAAATGGGTATCTTCCAAATCAAACATTACCTACGGAACCAACCTATATCAATGGAATTCTGTTAGCTAATAAAATTTATCCGCTTCCATCTACCTTTGCACCTGAAGAAAATCCAGAAGCACGAGAAGCGTTAAATCAAATGTTAGCAGCTGCCAAGCAGCAAGGATTTGATTTAGTTGCATTTAGTGGCTACCGATCTTTTGAATATCAAACAACCCTTTATGATAACTATGTTAAACGTGATGGACAGGCAGCGGCAGATCGATATAGTGCTCGTCCTGGCTACTCAGAACATCAAACAGGCTTAGCGTTTGATATAGGAGAGCGTGGAAAAGAAGATGTGTGGCTGACAGAAGAGTTTGGGGAAACTCCAGCAGGGCAATGGCTATTTGCACATGCCCAGGAGTACGGCTTTATTTTGCGTTTCCCTCAAAACAAAGAAGAGATAACAGGTTATATGTATGAGTCATGGCACTATCGTTATGTGGGCAAAGAGATTGCAAAAGAGATAACAAAGAAAAACATTACGTTGGAAGAATATTTAGGCGTAAAATAATAAAAGGAAGAGAAGCCATTCTGTGAACAGGCTCTCTTCCTTTTTATTTTTATAAAATGGGTGTTAATAGACGGGAAATAGATTCTTTAAATTTAATCAGTGTTGAACGGTTTTTATACATTTCCCATGTTAATTCCGTACAATCAAAAATATCCTTCTCAAACAGTTCTGCCAATTGGTGCGATATATTTGCATCATATATGAAGGCATTGACTTCAAAATTTAGACTAAAACTTCGTACATCAATATTCGCTGTTCCGACAGAGGAAGCCTCGTCATCAATAATAATAGCTTTAGCATGGATAAAGCCCTTTTCATAGATGTAGACTTTGGCTCCAGCACGTAATAATTGACCCACATAAGAATAAGTAGCCCAATATACAAACATGTGATCAGGCTTATTAGGAATCATTATGCGTACATCGATGCCTGACAAGGTGGCAATTTTAATGGCGTCTAAAAAACTAACATCTGGGATGAAATATGGTGTTTGAATGTAAATATATTTTTGAGCCATATTAATAAGCTTTAAGTAACCGATCTTTATTTGCTCCCAGTCTGAGTCTGGTCCACTTGAAACAATCTGTAAACCCACATCACCTTTTTGTGGGATGGCAGGGAAGTAACGATCAGAGTACCCCATTTTTTGTTGTGCACTAGCTTGGTTCCAGTCGAGTAAAAAGCGTGTTTGCAAAGGATGTACGGCACTACCCTCAATACGTAAGTGTGTATCTCGCCAATAACCAAACTTTTTTTGTAAACCTAAATACTCGTCACCGACGTTAAAACCACCAATATAGCCAATTCGACCATCAATGACAACGATTTTTCGGTGATTTCTAAAATTTAAACGAGGGTTAAGAAGTGGCAAAATGGATGGGAAGAAAACTTCTACTTCACCACCAGCATGCAGCAACTCTTTAAAATGGCGTCTTTTAACATTACGTGATCCCATTTCATCATAGAGAAGACGCACCTTAACACCTTGCTTTGCTTTTTTTATCAATGCATTGACGATACGTGTACCTAAGTCATCAAGTCTAAAAATATAATACTGGATGTGAATGTGATCTTTAGCTGCTTCAATGTCTTTAAGGAGCTGCTCAAACTTATCGGCACCATCATCAAAAATATCCAGATGGTTGTCCTGTGTTAACACCGCATTGTTTGTTCTGAGGTGCATATAAATCATCTCTTGATAATTTTCTGCATTAGCAATACGAAACTCAAACGTTTCATCACGAATCGCTTCCATCTGATAGGTAATCAGATTATCAATCCCAATATCCTTGCGTCCTTCCCAACGGAATAGGTGCTTTCTTCGTAATTGTCTTCCAAGTAATAAGTACAAAATAAATCCAGCTAATGGCAGGAAAAATAACACGAGGATCCATGCCCATGTAGAGGTAGCATCTTTACGTTCTAAGAAAATGATGGTCATGGCTAATAAAATATTAAAAAACAAAGTTAAAGGAACTAAATATTCTATATCTGTAAAAATGCTCATTCCTACACCTGCCTTTGTATTGTTAATAACATACTTAGTATAGCCTACTTCAAATGCGGAAAGAAGATATGAAATGGCTAGATAGCATGGAAAAGGATTATCCCTTTGATATATAGGAATAATCCGCATGGTTTAATTAGTAATTCTCTAATAGTTAGAAATTCATAAAATGCAACCTACTATATTTTACGGAAGACGTAATGATTTACGGGATGCCTTATATATAAAGATTAGGCTTATAGAAAAAATGGCTATTGCAGCCGAAATATAATAACCAAGACTTGCTTGTACGGTAAATAACCATGTAAAAAAGAGTGGACCAAGAATACGTCCTAAGTTATCCATTGAATAGGACAGTCCAGCGGCAGTTCCATATTGTCCTCCAGATTCTTTAGAGGAGAGTGATACAACACATGTTCTTGCAAGTGCATTACCTGCTGTAAAGACACAAAGGGCAAGCCCAGCGATAAAAAGATTAGCTGTCAATGTAAATAAAAGCATGCCGATAGCAGTTACAATTTGTGCACCGATTAACCATGTCGTTTCACTGCCATTTTTTATGCGTCGAACGACCCCTCCTTGAATAGCAGCATCGACAAATCCACTAAACATGAACAAGTAACCAATTTGTAATGGTGTAATGTGAATTTTTTCGATTTGAAATAGCTGAAATGTAGCCTCTACGCCAGCTAGCATAAAAGTTACTAAAAAAGAAAACATAAATAGATAGCGCACACGGAATTGTAACATTGTTGCAGCACCCTTTGGCACTATAGCACGTTTATTTGAATCTTTTCGTTTTTTAGGTTCTTTTAGGACGAAACTTGCATAAATAAATAATAGTGCAATTAATGATGCTGATGCAGTAAACGGTAACTGCAAGCTATAATGGCCTAGCATTCCCCCGATTGCTGGACCAAAAATAAACCCAAGACCAATGGACATGCCCATAAAGCCCATATACTTATTGCGATCCTCTTCACTAGATATATCGGCGATAAATCCTGTTACTGCTGTATATAATGCACCTGAAAATAAACCACCAATAATACGTGAAACATACAATATAGCTAGGTTATCTATAAATAGTGAAAAAATAACAAAACTAAGGCTAAAGCCAATTAGACCAGTAAGGATTAGTTGTTTTCGCCCTACCTTATCTGATAGCATACCCCATAACGGTGCTGTGAAAAAACTTGCAAGTGAATAAACGGTCAATAAACCACCCACGTGGAGATCATGCCAATTTTGCTGCACAATTACCTCTGGTAAGACGGGAATAATAATGCCGAACCCTAGATAAACGAGGAATTGAACAGACATCAATAGTAAAATAGCCTTTTTCATACTGTTCCCTGCTTTCATACGATATTTCAATATGTATATTCTACCTCTCTTGTTCTTGCGATTACAACAATAGGGGAGGGGAAGCTTGAATAAAGTGGAACAATTTAGTAAAGAAAGAAATGAAGTATTTTAGATATTTTAAATCTATGTTCTGATTTTTGAATAAAATGTAGCCATTTTGGGTAATTTAAATATGTTTGATGGAAAAGTTTGATGATGTGAAAAATTTACAATGTAACAAAATTGAAAAATTTTAAAGGTAAGTTAAATGGTATGATAAATTTGTCAGACATCATACTCGTAGAAAAATGAAACTTTTTCGTAAATAAAACGTTATATAAAATCGAGGAAAGATTGAGGTGGAATGTATGACAAAAGAAGTAGATTTGAAAAAGATTGTTTCGAATTTATCTAAGTTGGGTGTAACAGCCACTGTAACAAAGTCTCGACTAGAACTTTTAAAAGTGCTAACACCACCAACGCAAACTCCGCAAGTTCAAGCTTAACTCGTTTCCAATAGAAAAAGGGAGGTCTCAATACGCGAGACTTCCCTTTTTCTATAGTTATTCATCTTCATCATGTGTGGTAAACATATATGTTCGATAATGGAATCGCATACTAAAGACTAGCCCAATCGCTAAAGCATTCCCCATAAGTGAACTTCCTCCGTAGCTAATGAACGGAAGTGGAATACCTGTTATAGGTAATAATTGAATAGTCATACCAATATTTTCGAAAACGTGGAAGGTAATCATAGCAATAATCCCAGCACATACATAGGTCGAGAAGGGATCTTTCAGTAATAGGGTTGTCTTTGTTAAATGATAAATTAATAAGAAGAAAATACAAATAACAATACTAGCGCCAATAAAGCCCCATTCCTCGCCGATAACTGTAAAAATGAAATCGGTATGGTTTTCAGCTACATATACTTCACGATTTCTAAATCCCTTACCAAAAATTTCACCTGATCCAATGGCATTTAAAGAGGTAATTAAATGATAGCCATCACTGGATGAATAGGAATAAGGGTCTAGCCAAGAATAAATACGAGCAAATTGATAGGCCTTAAAACCAAATGTTTTTTCTAGAAAGTCCTGCATATAGAGTGCCATCCACAGTAGGGTACCGCCTGCTACCATGCCACCTAAAAATGTTGGTAGAATGATTTTCCAAGAAATCCCTGCTACAATGATAAGTGCTGCCGTAATGGCAAAGAATACAAGTGCTGAGCCTAGGTCAGGCTGCTTTAAAATAATAGCTAATGGTACGATTAAGGTGATAGCGATTTTACCTAGTAGCAAAAAGTCTGTTTTAATTGATCGTAATGAATAAATTTCATGGTGCTTACTAATTAATCGAGCTAGTGCTAAAATGTAAAAAGTTTTCATAAACTCAGAAGGCTGAATATTTCCAATCGGCGTATGATACCAGCTTTTAGCACCATTAACGGGTGCACCGATTTGACCTTCTCCTTCTGGCATAAAAATAAGCAGTACCAGTAAGGCAATCCCTGCTCCATACATATACCATGACATTTTTTTATATTGATCTGGCTCAAAAAACATGACTATACCAATAATTACTGCACCAATCATATACCATTGCATTTGTTTTGGTACGTAGTTAATGCCATATTGTCCTGAAGTTTGGGCAGATGCAATAGCTAACAAACTAATGACTAGAAAAGTGAAGAGTATAAATGCAAGTGTCCAGTCAAAACGATTTGCGAAATTTCGTTTATTTTCCATAAAAGCCACCTAAAATTAAAATAGTATCTCAATATGAGTAAATGTGATGCGATTCTCCCTATTTCGTTTATAATTGGTCAAAGAAGAAAGCAAATTAATAACCAGCAGTGGTGTGAAAATAGCTCATATCTATTGATAAGCTTGCAATTTGCTTTGAATATTGTCAATGGAATTTTAAGCAAATACTTGAACTCATTGAGTAATCTAAACTTTATATGCAAATGCATGTTTAACATTCCTAATTATAACGCAAAAATTACTTTTATGCCTGCGTATATAGTAGTGACGACAATTAACATAAAATGTTTCAAAAAAATCATGTTTAGTCTTATAATGTAGTGAAGAATGGGGTGATGGTTGTGGCTAAAAAATTAAAGTCAGCTGATGATTTTATGTATCATATTTATGTTCATATGAATGATGTCGATAAATTTGTTATATTTAGCGGGTTAAAATTCTCGCAATTTGTGGCTGCACTTGAACCACTACATCACTTACTGTTATTAAAACATTCCTATGAAGACGGTTCTTTTAATATGCATACACAATTTGAATATGTATTAGAAGAAGATGTTCCTCGTTTTGTGAAAAAATCTGCTGAATCTAAAGAATTATGCTGGGTAGATTTTATGGACGAGAAGAGGCTAGATCATTTAACACCGATGGAACAAGGAGAATTGCTGTACATAAGTCACAAGAAAGAACCAATTACGTCAGCATTTTTTAATAAATTACAAAATAGATTCGTCTATTATTCTTCAGACTTAGAGAAAATGACTAAAATTTATTTTCGTCATTTAAGTGATTCGGATTTATTGGTTGCCAATGTTTTTAATAGTTTAATTCGTGAAAAGGAACGCAGCACTGGATTTTGGCGTCGAAAAGTAAAAGCGAGTATTCCTGCTATATCACCAGATTTTTTACGTTCTTACCGATCCTTTGCGAAAGATGGAGCGTTACTATCTTTGTATCGGATTGAGAAACCAAAAGTAGCGTATGGAATAGAAGTTCGCAATCTGTCTGAATATTCTTTTCCTGACGAAGTTTGGGATGACTTAAATACGATTTTAAAAACAGAGCATGATGAATTAATCTATATTATTTAAACTTCATGGTGACGCAATCAAAGAACTAAGATGTTGGTAGACAATATTTATGTTGCATTATTCCTGTACAATTTAATAGCAGGAAGTATTGATGCTGGGGCATAATCGAAGAAATGTACACGCAAAATCTCACCGTTAAAAATACGGTGAGATTTTTATGTCATTTGTCAAGACGTTTCATGATAAACTAATAGTACTCAAGAAGTATGTGGAGGGCACAAAAATGAAAAAAAGAATCGGTTTATTATACGGCGGAAAGTCAGCGGAGCACGAAGTGTCGTTATCGACAGCACGTGCAGTCACAGGAGCTTTGAATTTCGAGGAGTATGAAGTATATCCGATTTTCATTACAACTGACGGGGAATGGCGCCGTGGAGAGCGTTTAGAAAAACCCGTCAGTGCAATAGAAGAACTACAATTTGGTGATAATACTACAATTTTAGAAAATAATATCACTGATTTTTTGCTTGATAAAAATGGCAATGAGGTAAAGTTTGATGTCATTTTCCCATTGTTACATGGTACGAATGGTGAGGATGGAACAGTGCAAGGTTTACTTGAGGTTCTAAATTTACCGTATGTAGGAAATGGTGTATTGGCATCCTCTGCTGGAATGGATAAAGTGGTAATGAAGCAATTATTTGAAATTGCTGGATTACCTCAAGTGCCCTATACGTATTTTATTCGTAGTGAGTGGAAGAATGAGCAACACGCAATCATTGAACGCTGTGAAAATAACCTGAATTGGCCAATGTTTGTGAAGCCTGCAAACTTAGGGTCAAGTGTTGGGATTAGCAAGGCAACAGATCGCGAGCAATTGGTAAAAGCAATTGAGGTTGCTTTACAATATGATCGTAAAATCGTTGTTGAACAGGGAATTGTCGCTCGTGAAGTTGAACTAGCGGTGTTAGGAAATGACTATCCTGAAGTATCAGTGCCAGGAGAAATTAAACCCGTTACTGATTTTTATGATTATGATTCTAAATATAAGGACGGTTCTACAGCACTTATTATTCCAGCTGAGCTTCCAGTAGAAACTGTGGCAAGCTTAAAAGAACTGGCAAAGCGTGCATTTAAGGCTATAGATGGTAGCGGCTTAGTTCGTGCGGACTTTTTTGTAACAACTGAAAATAACGTTTACATTAATGAAGTAAACACAATGCCAGGTTTTACGCCTGTAAGTATGTATCCATTATTATGGCAGCATACAGATGTGAGTTATCCAGAGCTGATTGACCGTTTAATTACCCTAGCAATTGAACGCTATGAAGAAAAACAACAGCTTCACTATAAAAAAGACTGAGTGGGATTATCGTGAAAAAAACTTTAAAACAATTAGCTGCATGGTTAAATGAGGATATGGCGGCTTTGGGTGACACTGTTGTGTCAGGAATTTCTATTGATACAAGAACAATTCAACAAGGAGACCTATTTGTTCCATTTCGTGGTGAGCATACAAATGGGCATAAGTTTGTAATGCAGGCATTTGAGAAAGGTGCCGGAGCTTCTCTTTGGCAAAAGGATGAGCCGAATCCACCAGAAGGTTACCCGTTGTTGTTTGTGGATGATCCAGAATTAGCTTTGCAAGAAATGGCTAGAGCATATCGTAATGAACATAAAGCAAAATTTATAGGCATTACAGGTTCAAATGGTAAGACATCAACAAAGGATATTTTAGCGGGAACACTAGCTCCATTCTTTAAAGTACAAAAAACGATCGGGAACTTTAATAATCAATTGGGCTTGCCTATTACTATCTTACAGCTTGATGAAGATACAGATGTGGCTGTCCTTGAGATGGGCATGAGTGGATTTGGTGAAATTGAGTTTTTAACGAAGCTTGCTCGTCCACATATGACGGTTATTACCAACATTGGTGAGGCCCATATGCAGGATTTGGGGTCACGTGCAGGTATTGCAAAAGCTAAGTTTGAAATTATTCAAGGAATGCAAGAAGATGGTCTATTATTCTATGATGGTGATGAACCTTTGCTCAAGGAATTAGTGTCAAAAGAACAGCAATTACAGTCAGTGCCGTTCGGGTTAGAATCCAATAATCTTTTATACGCTGACAATATTCATGCTAACGCTGATGGCAGCAACTTCACTACACACGGTATGATCGAGGGTGATTTCTTTATTTCAGTGCTTGGCAAGCATCAAGTAAAAAATACACTTGTGGCCATGTTAATTTCTCATAAGCTAGGTTTAAGCAATGAACAAATACGTACATCCTTAGAGCATGTCGTATTAACTGATATGAGGATGCAACAGGTACTAGGAACGAATGGCGCTCTATTTATCAATGATGCCTATAATGCAGCTCCAACCTCTGTAAAAGCTGCCATTCAATTTATGGCTACATCAACTATTCGACCTGAAAAATGGCTTGTGTTAGGAGATATGCTAGAGCTTGGACCAAATGAGCAACGTTTCCATGAGGGTCTGGCTGAGCATATTAATGAGGATGAAATTGATTATGTCTGTTTGTTTGGCCCTCGGATGCTATATCTTTACAAAATATTAAAAGAGCGCTTTGAGGCTGAACGTTTATTGTATACAGAAGATGATTATACGGCTATTATTGAAAAGCTAAAACAAGCGAATGAATCATCTATTGTTTTACTTAAAGGTTCACGTGGTATGAAATTAGAGACAATCTTAAAGGCATTTACGTCATAGTAGCAATGAATCGGTGAGAGAAACGCTCACCGATTTATTTGTGTAGGTTTATCTTTGTTAAATGAGGTGAAGAATTTGTCAGTAGGTGTACTATGTATTCATGGATTTTCAGGTGGACCATATGAGGTGAAGCCATTCACAAGTTATTTACGTTCACATACAGATTGGATAATTGAAGAGCCAACATTGTCTGGACATGGTGAAGAATTACATATGAGTGGTTTTAAGGCGAAACACTGGTTAATGGATGCCGAATTAGCTTTCCGATCGTTGGCAAAAAAAGTTGACGAGGTAATCGTTGTTGGCTTTTCAATGGGAGGAATTATAGCGCTATATTTAGCTAAACGCTATAAAGTGAAAAAGCTTGTATTACTAAGTGCTGCTGCAAAGTATGTGAGCCCTAAACAGCTAGTCAAAGATTTTAAAATGTTAGCTACTGAAGCCTATCACCATAATTTAACTAATAACGAACTCTATCTACGATACCATCAGAAGTTTAACAATGTGCCACTTGCCTCAACAGTAGAATTTATGAAGTTGGTAAGAATGGTGGAGCCATATTATCGGCATATTCAAATTCCTGTATATATTGTGCAGGGGAAGTTGGATGGGATAGTGCCTTATCATACGGCTCAATTTCTTTTTGATGAATTAGCCTCTACAGACAAGGTTTTGTATTTTTCTGATAATGGCAAGCACCATATATGTTTTGAGGAAGATTGCTCTGAATGGTTTCCACAGGTTTTAATGTTTTTAAAAGGTAAATAAAGTAGTCAGATTATTACGACTCATGCGTTATCGTTGCATAGGATTTAAAGCCATGTTAGACTAGTGTAAGCAATGGATACATTTTGTGCGAAGACTCTTCATATTTGGTTGAAGAGTACTTTTTTTTGAACACAACGGTTTTATTCTAAAGTGAAAAATTACGACAGAATCGAACCGCTCGGTAAAGACCGGGCTTTCCTTTTCATATAAGAGAGCTCTATATGGACTATCATGTAGAGAAAATTTTTAAGTAACGGAAACGTTCCACTACACAGGCTCGAATTTGCCGACAACTTCATCTGAAAATGTAACCATTTGTCAACTTAAAAGGAAAAAAAGGAGATTGAGAAGTTTGACAAATTTTTCAGAATTAAATATTAGCGAATCTACTTTACGCTCAGTTAAGCGTATGGGATTTGAAGAAGCAACACCAATCCAAGAAGGTACTATTCGTTTTGCGATTGAAGGCCGTGATGTATTAGGTCAAGCACAAACAGGTACTGGTAAAACTGCCGCTTTCGGGATTCCACTAATTGAAAAAATCGATCCAAAAAACCCTAATATTCAAGCATTAGTCATTGCTCCAACTCGTGAGTTAGCGATTCAAGTTTCAGAAGAGCTTTATAAAATTGGCTATGACAAACGCGTAAAATTATTATCAGTATACGGTGGTCAAGAAATAGGCCGTCAAATTCGTGCACTGAAAAATAGACCTCAAATCATTGTTGGTACGCCAGGTCGTATTATTGATCATATTAATCGTCGTACGTTAAAATTAGAAGATGTTCAAACATTAGTATTGGATGAAGCAGACGAAATGTTAAACATGGGCTTTATCGATGATATTAATTCAATCTTAGAAAACGTACCTTCTGAGCGCCAAACATTACTGTTCTCAGCAACGATGCCACCAGCAATCCGTAAAATTGCAGAAACATTTATGCGTGATCCAGAGATTGTAAAAATTAAAGCTAAAGAACTAACTGTTGATAATATTGATCAATATTTTGTTAAGTCTGCTGAACGTGAAAAATTCGATGTTTTATCTCGTTTATTAAACGTTCACCAACCAGAGCTAGCTATTATTTTTGGTCGTACAAAACGTCGTGTAGATGAGCTTGCACAGGCCCTATCTATTCGTGGCTATTTAGCTGAAGGTATTCATGGTGATTTAAGCCAAGCGAAGCGTATCTCAGTATTACGCCAGTTTAAAGAAAATAAAATCGATATCCTTGTTGCGACAGATGTAGCCGCTCGTGGACTTGATATTTCTGGTGTGACACACGTTTATAACTTTGATATTCCTCAAGATCCTGAATCATATGTTCACCGTATTGGACGTACAGGTCGTGCGGGTAAATCAGGTCTTGCCGTAACATTTGTAACACCACGTGAAATGGGTTACTTACGTATTGTAGAAGAAACTACGAAAAAACGTATGACACCTCTTCGCCCACCAACAACGGACGAAGCATTAGAAGGTCAACAACGCTTAGCTGTTGAAACACTGGAAGGTCTTATTGCTAATAACAATTTAGGTGATTACCGTACACTTGCAGCAGAATTATTAGACAATCATGATGCTGTTGATGTTGTTGCAGCTGCTCTGCGTTCATTAACGAGAGAGCCAGACGATACACCAGTAACAATCACAGAAGAACGTCCATTACCAATGCGTCGTGAACGTTCTAGCAATAACCGTGGTGGCGGTGATCGTGGCCGTGGTAACCGTGGCTTTGGCGGCGGACGTCGTGACAATGCTCGCAGTGGAGAGCGTCGCAGTAGCAGTAGCCGTCGAGAGGGTGGACGCCGTGAAGGCGGACGTCGTGAAGGTGGACAAGGTCGTTCTCGTTCTCCAAGACGTCACGAAGGATAATTTTAGACGAAATACACTTAATTTTTTACAGTAAACCTTACAGTCATGATGGCTGTAAGGTTTTTTTTCGGCTATAGTTGAAACAAAAAGGTGAGTGAATTCGTATACACCTAATGAAGAAAGAGGGGGAACGACAATGAGAGCACAACCGATTCATCAAATTTCTCGTAAAGGGCTAACCGTGTGGCGTTTATATGGAGTCATACAAACATTGGTGCTGTTAGTTGTAGCAGGACTTGTAAGCTATGGTACTTATTATTTTGAATGGCCTTCATTTATTTACTTCATAGCATGTGCAATTGTTTTACTAAGTGCGATATTATCTATTTTTATTTTCCCGAAAATAAGATGGGAAAGATGGCGCTATGAAGTTCGAGAGCATGAAATCGAAGTACAACATGGTTTATTTGTTGTGAAACGCACATTAATTCCAATGGTACGTGTGCAACATGTTGATACAACACAAGGGCCGATATTAAAAAAATACGACTTAGGTAATATCTCTATTTCTACAGCTGCAACTGTACATACGATTCCTGCACTTGTTATGGATGAAGCAGACGTACTGCGTGCGCGTATTTCTGATTTAGCAAGGGTGGCTGAAGATGATGTCTAAGGAAATTAATCGTTTACACCCAGTGTCTGCAATTATAACGAGTGTAAAAGCATTGAAAAGTATGATATTACCAATTGCCATTATTATCATAAGTAACGGCTTTAATTTTTCTTTGAATTTTCGTAGTGATCATTTTTTTGAAACCATTTTACTTTTCGGTGTATGGGGAGTAGCAGCACTTCTTGCGCTCGTGGGAGGAATCATAAAGTGGCGGACATTTGTTTACTGGTTTGAAGATGGGGAGTTGCGTGTGACATATGGATTATTTGTTAAAAAGAAACGTTATATCCCTTTTGAACGTATTCAAAGTTTGAATTACAATGAAGGTGTTTTTCATCGTATTTTTGGTTTAGTGAAAGTTCAGGTGGAGACTGCTGGTAGTAAAGGGGGAAAACCTGAGGTTGAGCTGACAGCCATTCGCAAAGCAGCAGCAGATGTTATTGAATTAGAAATGCGTCATGCTAAAAACGAAGCAGTTCAACAACAGGATCAAATGCAGGTTGTAGAGGAAGCTATACCAACTCCGATGATTTACCATATGTCCATGCGAGATTTACTAGTATTAGCAACAACATCTGGTGGAATTGGTGTTGTGTTATCAGGTCTTGCAGCCGTTGCTTCACAATTTTCCGACATTATTCCTTATGAAACTGTATTTCATGAGTTAGCTGATTTCGTGAAAATCGGCGCATTTTTAGTGGCATTGACGGTGATGGTTGTTTTAATTGTTGCTTGGATTGTATCAGTGGTCATCACACTGATAAATTATTATGATTACACTGTCCGCATTGAGGAAGAAAAGTTGATTATCACAAAGGGACTGTTAGAAAAAAAGCGTATTACTTTGCCGTTGAATCGAATTCAGGCAATTCGTATTGTGGAAAATCCACTACGTCAGTTAACAGGCTATGCTACAGTGGTTGTTGAAAGTGCTGGTGGTAATGGTGAAAATGGAAATGATAAAAAAATTACGCTATTTCCACTTATTAAGAAGCCGGATTGTATGCAAACATTAGAACAGCTTTTCCCAGAAATGAATTGGCAGCCTACATTTACTCGCTCACCAAAAAGGGCAAGACCATTTTTTTATCGCATTGATTTTTTCTGGCTAGTTCCGATTATCGGTGCATCTATCTATTTCTTTTATCCATACGGGCTATTGTCGTTGCTGTTAATTCCATTAACAATGTTACTTGGTATTTGGCAACATAAAACAGCAGGCTATCAAATAGATGGCAAGCAACTGGCTATGCAGTATCGAGTGTTTAGTCGAATTACGTTAATCATGGAGAAGAAGCGAATTCAATCTATTGAAAGTACACAATCGTACTTTCAAAAAAGAAAGAATGTTATGTCTGTAAAAGCAACCGTCATGTCAGGAGCAACTGGTACAACGGGGAGTGTTTCCAGCTTAGAGCAACAAGATGCCGAGACGATCTTAACATGGTACGAACATTAATGAACTAAAAAGCTAATCCTTTCAATTTTATGGAAGGATTAGCTTTTTTAACTATAAATAAATAGAGATGCTGTTTATAATAAAATAAATAGAACAAAAGGGGTGGAGACATTGTTTAAATATGACATTAATGAAAGCGCTTATTTAAAGCTTTTGGATTTAAGTGATGTAGAAGAGTTATTCGCTTTAACTGACCGTTCAAGGGATACATTACGTGAATGGTTGCCCTTTGTAGATGATGTCAAAACAGTAAAGGATACTGAGCAATTCGTAAAAAATGCTATGCAACAATATGCTGATCACAATGGCATACAAGCAGGGATTTACTATGATGGAAAGCTTGCGGGTGTTATTGGTTATCACCAAATTAACTGGCAACATAAATGGACAAGTATTGGCTACTGGCTAGGGAATGAATTTGTAGGAAAGGGGCTCGTTACGAATTCCATGAAAGCATTGATTGATTTTGCCTTTAATTATTTGAAGTTAAATCGTATAGAAGTGCGTGTTGCAGTTGGTAATATTCGTAGTCGTACAATCCCAAAGGTATTGGGCTTTCATGAAGAAGAGCGTTTAAGGGATGCTGAGTGGCTATATGATCACTACGTAGATCAGGTTGTTTATGGTTTAACAGCAACTGAATGGAAAAAAATAAAGATGTCAAATGAAGCTACAGTGGTTTTATAATGGAGGTCATTGTAAGGAAAGAGGAGCTGCTCTATAGGTGAGCAGCTCCTCTTTTTAATGTTATGGTCTACCAGCCATCTTTTGTTTGCGCCAACTTAAAATTCTTTTTGGATGTAAATAGACAAGTCCAAGGATAAATCCGGTTACTAAACCGCCTAAATGAGCAAAGACATTCACATTTGGTTGGAGAAAGGTCATAATGACACTGATGACGATGATTGGTAAAATGAGCTTACGAAGCATGGGCATTGTACGTCGAGTATAGTAAACTAATGCCCCAAATGCACCAAAAATTCCAAAAATAGCCCCACTTGCACCAAGGCTCGCATAACTACTATCATAGAATATATAGGTTGCCATGTTGCCTACAATACCTGATACTAAATAAATTGTAATGAAACGTGCTTTCCCTGCGATTTTTTCTAGCTCTGGTCCAAAGAGATATAAGGAAAACATATTAAAAAACACATGCATAAAACCTGCATGTAAAAACATGGCAGAGAAAACACGCCACCATTCACCACTTTGAATCAGGAAATTTGCTTGGATTCCATAATTCCACAAGAGTGTTCCTATGCTGGGTATGAGAGACAATACATAAAGAGTAAGATTTATTGCTATTAAAGTTGAAACAACAGGGTAATACTTTGTATATTGCTTAAAATTTTCCGTTCTACTAAACATGGCTCCACCTCAATTTACAATTATTATACATGCCTTGTTGGAAATAGGTAAAGGAGAAGGTTCACATGATTAAGGGAATTGGCCTCGATATTGTAGAGATTGATCGTATTGCAAAGGCTATGAAACGAACAGATAAATTTAAAGACCGCATTTTAACGATAAATGAAAAAAAAATATTTGATGGTTATTCGGAAACTCGCAAAATAGAATTTTTAGCTGGGCGATTTGCTGCAAAAGAAGCGTTTTCGAAGGCTCTGGGAACAGGGCTCGGGGAACAATGTAAGCTTCATGATTTGGAAGTGTTAAAAGGAGCAGCTGGCAATCCTGTTTTATATTTTAAGGATGAACTTGTCAATGGATTTGTTAGTATTACGCATTCTAAGCAATACGCAGCTGCTCAAGTAATCTTATTAGAATAGTACTTAACTTGTCTAAAAGGATTGCATGTAAATTTAAATATATTGCCCTTTCTTCAAATGACATAACTGACAAATACGGTTCATATATTGTCGTAGTGGATTTGAAAGAAGAAAGGGTGAAAGCGTGGGCAACCGTATAGTTAAATGGCTCGTCTTACTTTGTACGATATTACTTCTGTCGGCATGTGGTGCAGCCTCACAGGAAAAAGTGTTGAAGAAAGTGAATGGTAAATGGGCAGAGACGAATGGTTATGAATTAAATGCATCGATGGAAATTAAATCGGGTGGGGAACCTAGAAATTATGATGTAACAGTATGGCACACAAAACCTGATTTCTATCGAGTAGAAGTAGTTGAAAGTGGGAAAGATGTTTCTCAAATGATTGTACGTAATGCTGATGGTGTTTTTGTCGTAACACCGACATTAAACAAAATGTATAAATTCCAAAGTGATTGGCCAAAGAAAAATAGTCAGGCATACCTAATTGGAGCGCTAGCAGAAGATTTAGCAGAAGATAAAAATCTTGTCATGAAAGAAGAAGAAAAAGCATATATATTTGAAGCGGCTACTAGAAATAGCTATAAGAACAGTATGCCACATCAGGTTATAACAGTAGATAAGAAAACTTTATTGCCAACCTCAGTAGTTATTATGAATGATGTGAAAGAAGAGCAAATCAAAATCACATTTAAGAAAATTAAGCTAGGTGTACAACATGCTGCAAAAGAGTATGCAGTTGAACAATTCACTGATAAAGATAACACGAAAGGTGAACAAGCTACACCTGCCGAAAAAGAAGGGCAAGAAGATAATGAGGATAAGGAAGCTGTTGGAGCAGAAGTTGAATATCAAGAATTCCAAACACATTATCCTGTTGTAAATTGGGCACAATTAGCGAATGAAAAAGTTGTGCAGGAAAGTGGAATGGAACGAGTAATCTTAACATACGATGGTGAGAAGGCATTTACTGTTATGCAGCAACCAGTAATGAAGGAAAATTCAATGTTACCTGTATCGTCACCTGGTGATCCAGTTGATTTAGGCTATACAATTGGTGCTATTACAGATACATCAATTAGTTGGGAAAAAGATGGCGTTGAATTCTTTGTAGCATCAAGTAAATTAACGCGAGAAGAAATGATTGAAGTTGCTACATCTATGACGATAAGTAGTATGAAGTAACTTTTCTGGCTACAGCCTTCTGGAATACGGAGGCTGTAGCTTATTGATAATTAAAATGAACCTATAAAGTATAGGCTCATCCGAAAACTAAAACTTTGTGTGTACAAGCTAAATCGACATACTTTGCAATATGTATGTCCTACATAATGTTTTAATTAAAAATAAAGAGGGTATTCTTATGAAGACACAGCAGTTTTTTCGTCCAACAAAAGCAATAATAGACTTACAAGCAATTCAACAAAATGTAAAAAACTTAAAAGAATTTTTACGACCTAATGTTCAAATTATCGCTGTAGTAAAAGCAAATGCGTATGGTCATGGAGATGTAGCCGTTGCACGGGCAGCTCTTGAAGCTGGTGCCACAGTACTTGCAGTGGCAACGCCCGATGAGGCATTACATATTCGAGCACATTTTGAAGAACCAGACATATTAATATTAGGTGCATCTCCAGTTTCGTTTGCTCCTTATGCAGCGCAGCAACGTATTATACTTACGGCATTTGCCGATGATTGGATTCAGCAAGCTGCTTCTCTTTTAGTGGATGAAGCGCTTCCTTTACGACTTCATATAAAAATAGATAGCGGAATGGGTAGAATAGGTATTCGCTCAGAGCAGGAATTATTAGAGCTCTATCAAACAATACAGTCTGCAGATAACATGGAGCTGGATGGAATATTTACACACTTTGCGACAGCTGATGAAGAGGATACGCTACATTTTGATCAACAGGTACAATTTTTTGAGAAATGTTTAGCTGTAATACCTAATAAGCCGCGACTTGTTCATGCATCTAATACAGCCGCCTCATTAGTAAAAGATCCGCATTTACAATATGATGCTGTTAGATTTGGTATTTCGATGTATGGATTATCACCTTCTTCATATGTGAAAAGTATATTACCTTTTCCCTTGTTACCAGCGTTCTCGCTTGAAAGTGAACTTGTTCATGTAAAGCAAATAAAATCAGGTGATCCAGTTGGCTATGGAGCTACATATGTTGCTCCGACAGATATGTGGATAGGAACAATTCCAATTGGCTATGCAGATGGCGTGATTCGCAAGTTAGGTGGACAAGAGGTTTTAATTGATGGACAAAGAATGCCGATTGTTGGACGAATTTGTATGGACCAATGTATGGTTGCCCTACCAAAAGCATATGATATAGGTGAGAAGGTAACACTCATTGGTCGACAAGGAAATACTGGAGTATCGATCGATGAATGGGCAACAAAGCTCGAAACAATTAATTATGAAATACCATGCATTATAACAACAAGAGTTCCTAGAACATATCTTTAGTTGTCTTTCATTAGAATAAGTCAAATCTCAATGTAATGTCATGAGCAATGTTCCAAGTTGAATTTGGTAAATAAATTAGCACTGGAGAACTTATTTCTTTTCCAAAACATAGTAATGGCTCATATTTGAAAACACATTGCAATAATAATTATTCAGCATATACCTTCGACAACCAACATATTTTTACAATTTGTACTTCAAATTGTCAGATATTTTGTCATTTCATGTCTTTTCAACAATATCTTTCAATGATAGAATGGGAAGTAATGAAAAGTGTATGGTTCCGTTGGAGGTGCTTGCTGTGTACGAGAAAAAGTTAAGAGAAGCTACAATTGCTGTTCAAGACAGACTATTTCTACAAACAAAGGAAGTAATTGAAGGTGAATCTTTTGTGCGTATTTTGGCGCGCAAAAATTTAATGCAGGAGCAACCAAATCAAATACGGGAAGCTATGATTAAAGGATATGTTGAAATGTCTCATATTAATTTAATGATTGCGAGCGAATGCTTGCATGCAGAGTATGAAGCACAACATATGGTGGAGCGTCTCGTTAGCGGGGGATGACACTTTGAATGTAAAACGTGGTGACGTTTTTTTTGCAGACTTATCACCGGTAATAGGTTCTGAACAAGGAGGCACTAGGCCGGTGCTGATTATTCAAAATGATATTGGCAATCGATTTAGTCCGACTGTCATCATCGCAGCTATCACTGCACAGATTCAAAAGGCAAAGTTACCGACACACGTTGAAATCAATGCTGAAAAGTATGGTTTTGAACGTGATTCGGTTATTTTGCTAGAACAAGTGCGGACAATTGATAAGTCAAGATTGACGGATCGTATTACGCAACTGGATCATGCTGTGATGGAAAAAGTTGATGGTGCGTTGATGATTAGTTTAGGTCTAGTTAAATTTTGATATACATATGTGTATAGAAGCATCGAGATTATGATATCTCGATGCTTTTTTGTCTTATATCCTTGAAATGTCTTTACCATAATTTGAATTACGATAGATCTTGCTCAACGAACGATTTTGCTACGAAAGATGAAGTACCTGAAATAATTAAGCTAAGGTGTAATTGATAAATGTTACAAAAAGCTTTAAGATATACACAAGATTTTTAATAAAAATAGATTTTTGAAAAAATTCTTAAAAGGTATATGAAAATTTACATAGAATATTCCATTTATAGAGGCAATTCATTCATTTTAAATGATGGCAAGCAGTTTGAATAAAAGTGTAAGAGTATAACTCCAAAGGAAATGGAGGGACAGCAGTGACATATAGGTCTTCGGTTGAAATTATTACAGAGTGGGATATTGTTGCAGCTAGACAACTGGGGCGCAATGAAGCAAAAGCACTTGGATTTGGCACTGTTGATCAAGCCCGCATCACCACAGCAATTAGTGAATTAGCACGAAATATTTATTTATATGCAAGTATAGGTATCATAGCAATTGAAAGGGTTGAAGCAGATACTGAAAAGAAAATAGTTGTTGTTGCAACAGATCAAGGGCCTGGTATTAAAGATGTTCGTAAAGTAATGGAGGATGGTTATTCCACCTCGGGGGGGCTAGGTGCTGGTTTGCCAGGTGTTAAACGATTGATGGATAGTTTAGATATTCAATCTGTCGTTGGAGAGGGAACAACGATAAGAGCGGAAAAATGGTTGCGTTAGGACGTGAAGAAAACTGAAACAATTAGAAGCTCAGTATAAAAAAATATTAGCAGATTATATGGTCAACCAAACAGAAAGAAATTTATATATCGCTCAGAACTTCACACGTCAGTTAATTCAAAAAAATATCTCTCCCGAGGATGTTATTAGCATTCATAAAAATGCTGTAGAACAAATATTTCCGAATCAAATGAACGAATCACAGCCTGCTTATGATTTTTTGATTGAAGTAATGGTGCATTATGGAATGGCACATAGAGAGCATCAAAGTTTACTTCAAAAGCAAGCTGAATATGAAATGGAAATGAAAATAGCGACAAACATCCAAAAAACATTGTTGAAAACTTATGTGCCGAATATGCAAAATATTGATATAGGTATGATTTCAGTACCTATTCGAAAAATGAACGGCGATTATGTACATTTTTTTCATGATGGAGAAGAATATTTGAGTGTGGCTGTGACAGATGTTGTCGGTAAAGGAGTTCCTGCTGCTTTATGTATGTCGATGGTGAAATATGGACTTGAAACATTAGTATATGCATATAAAGATCCCTCATATGTTTTAGAAGTTATTAATAGGGTAATAGAAAAAGGTGTGGATGACAGTATGTTTGTTTCGATGTTTTATGGCTGCTTAGATGTAGAGCAAAACATTTTTTCTTATGCTTCGGCAGGCCATGAACCAGCTTTACATTATAGTGCAAAGAACGATCAGTTCTTTACCTTAGAGGCTAAAGGTTTACTATTGGGTGTATTGTCTGAAACAAACTATACGTTTCATGAAATTGTGTTAGAAGAGAATGATTTGATTATTATGATGACCGACGGTGTGACAGAATTTAGAGTGAAAGAAGAATTAAATTCGCGAGAGGTAATCACAACTTTAATAAAAGAAAATAGACATTTATCTGCCCAGCAATTGTGTCAGCTCCTTTATAAGGAAATAGAGAGAGTGCAAAATTTTAAACTATTTGATGATTTTACTGTAGTTATTTTAAAAAAATAGGTTTAAGTTTAAATTGAACAGGGTAGAGAAAATAGTCTAACAAATATGGTGGAGGTGTGCTATATGGACGTAACGATACATTTTAAAGAAATTGATCATAAATTATTTGGCTTTGTTGAGGGTGAGATTGATACGTTTACTGCTTCAGGATTACGAGACGAATTAGAAGCTGTAAAGATTACAGAGGGTTTAGAAATTGAGCTTGATCTATCAAAGGTAAATTACATGGATAGTACAGGACTTGGGATTTTTGTTGCCTTTTATAAAAGAGCATTACGTGAAAATGGTAAAGTAAAGCTCGTTGGTTTATCGAATAGGTTACAAAGATTATTTGAAATTACTGGTCTTAGTGATTTGATGGATATCGAAACTGATAAAAAGGTGGAATTAAGATAATGAAGGAATTTGACTATATTGAAATAAGAGTTCCTGCTAAACCGCAATTTGTCAGTGTCATTCGATTAACTGTCTCGGGCTTAGCGAGTAGGATTGGTTTTAATTATGATGATATTGAAGATTTAAAAATTGCAGCAAGTGAGGCTGTGACAAATGTTGTTCACCATGCTTATAAAGACGAAGAAGAGGGTGAAATTGTCATCGGGTGTGCGCTGTATGACAATAAAATGGAAATGATGATTGCGGATTACGGCAATAGTTTTAATTTTGAAGAGATTAAGTCTAAGATTGGGCCGTATCATCCTGAAGAAAGTATTGCAGGGCTAAGAGAAGGTGGTTTGGGACTTTATTTAATGGAAACTTTGATGGATGAGGTGATGATCAATAACGATGGTGGCGTAACTGTCTTCATGACAAAGTATGTCACTAGGGAGCAGGTGGAGAAAAATGTCGAAAGAATCACTACATAAATCTTCATCTAAAGAAGATGTACTTAAGTGGATTGAATTGTACCAGTCAACGGAGGATGATGAAGCACAAACCAATTTAGTGATTCATTATCGATATCTAGTTGAATCTATAGCTCGTAAATATTCGAATGGTAAATCTTATTATGATGATATTGTTCAAGTAGGGATGCTGGGATTGTTAGGTGCAATAAGACGTTTTGATCCGAATGTTGGTCGTAGTTTTGAAGCTTTTGCCGTGCCAACAATTGTTGGGGAAATCAAACGTTTTTTACGTGATAAAACATGGGATGTGCATGTACCTAGACGTATAAAGGAACTTGGGCCGAGGATTAAATCAACTGTGGAGGCGCTGACAATTGAATTACAGCGTTCTCCATCCATTAAAGATATTGCTGAACGATTAGAAGTAGCAGAGGAAGAGGTACTAGAAGCTATGGAAATGAGCCGTAGTTATCAAGCTCTTTCTATGGACCATTCGATAGAGTCAGACTCAGATGGTAGTACAGTCACGTTATTCGATATTTTGGGCAGGGAAGACGATGGCTATGAAATGACCAATAAACGAATGATTGTTTCAGAGGCGCTGGTTGTGTTGAATGAGAGGGAAAAACAAATTATTCAGCTTACATATCTAGAGCAACTTAGTCAAAAAGAAGCTGGAGAACGATTAGGGATTTCTCAAATGCATGTATCGAGGATACAAAGGAAAGCAATAAAGAAATTACAAGAGGCTATTCTAGCAAGTGGCAGTGTTTCGCTCTAATCTTTCGTGGGTGTTTAATGAAAAATACCTTTAAAATGAATGGAAATAGTCTACTCATATTCGTCTGAGTAGACTATTTTTTTGCATTTTTAGTAAAGTGTAATGGTAAAATGAAAAGAAAAAGGTAGTGATGATGTGGAGCAAAAGCAAATGTTACAGCTCATTGCAAAGGATGTAGCAGTCAAACCAGGGCAAGTAGAAGCTGTTATTAACTTATTAGAAGAGGGAAATACGGTACCATTTATTGCGCGCTATCGAAAAGAGGTTACAGGATCACTTGATGAGGTGCAAATTAAAGCTGTAGAAGATCGTTATCACTACATACAGCAACTTGAACAACGAAAAGAAGAAGTTATACGATTAATCCAAGAGCAAGAAAAGCTTACACCAGAATTAGAGCAGGCTATTCTTTCTGCAACAATCTTACAACGTGTTGAGGATTTATATAGACCTTATAAGCAAAAACGACGTACAAAGGCGACGATTGCAAAAGAGAAAGGTTTAGAGCCTCTTGCAGATCTCCTGTTAGCATTTAGTGATGATGCATTAGAGCAATTAGCAACTGACTTTGTGGACAACGAACAAGTTGCTAATACGGAAGAAGCCCTGATAGGAGCTCGAGATATATTAGCAGAACGTTTTGCGGACGATGCCTCTATTCGTGAAAAAATCCGAGCTTATTCATGGAAAGATGGAATTCTTGTGACGTCTGTGAAAAATACAGAAATCGACGAGAAAAATGTTTTTGAAATGTATTACGAATATGAAGAGCCTGTTAGTCGCATTGTACCACACCGTATTTTAGCAATAAACCGAGGAGAGAAAGAAGAAATCTTAAAGGTTTCTATTCATGTGCCGGTGGACCGAGTATTAATGATTATGTGGAAAGAATGGATACCTGCAACTGGTTCGTCTCCTGCTATTGCAGAAGTTAAACTAGCAATCGAGGATTCGTACAAGCGTTTAATTCAGCCTTCAATTGAAAGGGAATTACGAAACGAGCTTACAGAAAAAGCTGAGGCACAGGCTATTCATATTTTTTCTGAAAATTTACGTAACCTATTGCTACAACCACCTATGAAAGGTAAATATGTTTTAGGGGTTGATCCAGCTTACCGTACAGGTTGCAAGCTGGCGGTTGTAGATGAAACTGGGAAAATGCTTGAGGTTACAGCTATTTACCCACATCCACCGAAACCAGATGTGGCAAAATCCAAAGCTATTGTAAAAGGAATTTTGGCAAAGTATCCAATAAGTATAATTGCCATTGGTAATGGTACAGCATCTCGGGAGACAGAACAATTTATCGCGGATGTATTAAATGAACTTACTACTGACATAGCCTATGTGATTGTCAATGAAGCGGGGGCATCTGTTTATTCAGCGTCTGAAATTGCACGTACAGAATTTCCTGATTTACAGGTTGAACAACGTAGTGCTGTCTCCATTGCACGTCGCTTACAGGATCCTTTATCAGAGTTAGTGAAAATTGAACCAAAAGCTGTGGGTGTAGGTCAGTATCAGCATGATGTTTCTCAAAAAAAATTAAATGAATCGCTATCTTTTATAGTAGAAACAGCTGTTAACCAAGTTGGTGTAGATGTAAATACGGCTTCATCATCACTCTTACAATATGTTTCTGGTCTATCAAAAACTGTTGCAGAGAATATCGTAAAGACGCGAGAGGAAAATGGTCAATTTACTACACGTGCGCAATTAAAGAAGATTCCAAGGTTAGGCGCCAAAACGTATGAACAAGCTATTGGTTTCCTACGTGTCCCAGAAGCAAAAAATCCGTTTGATGCTACAGGTATTCATCCTGAGAGCTATGCCCTTGCTGAGCAAATATTAGCAGAGGCTCAAATAGATAAAAAAGAGTTAGGGACACAGAAGGCAGAGGATGCTATTGCAGCACTAAATATCCAAAAATTAAGTGATGTGCTTGGAGTAGGAGTTGTGACAATTCAAGATATCGTGGATACCTTAATGAAACCTAGTCGTGACCCACGTGATGCATTCCCACAACCATTGCTTAAGACTGATGTATTAAAAATGGAAGATTTAAAAGTAGGTATGGAATTGCAGGGGACGGTAAGAAATGTAGTAGATTTCGGCGCATTTGTTGACATTGGCGTGAAGCAAGATGGACTTGTGCATATTTCTAAACTCCAAAATAAACGTATTAAGCATCCATTAGAAGTTGTGGCACTTGGGGATATTGTAACTGTCTGGGTTGAACAAATAGATGTAACGAAAGGACGTATCTCTTTAACGATGCTTCCTCCTAAAAATCAAGCATTAGTTTGAGTACTAAATTTTTGCCACACTGTCTATACTACGCAGTGTGGTATTCTTGTTGTTAGAGGTGATTACTGTGGACAATCAAGAATTACAAGAGCTTGTTCGTCGCTTATCTTTAGAAAACTTTCAGAGGCCTTTTCTGCATCAAGCCTACTTTAATCCGAGATTACGGTCAACGGGAGGACGATATCTTTTACAATCCCATAATATTGAGATTAATCCTAAAGCCTATGAGTTATACGGTTTGAAAGAGATTCAAGGTATTGTTTTACACGAATTATGCCATTATCACCTACATATTGAAGGTAAAGGGTATCAGCATCGAGATAAAGATTTTAGAGAATTATTAAGGAAAGTAGATGCCCCTCGATTTTGCGCAGTTTTACATGTCCCGAAAGCTACAGTTAAAAAACAACGACGACGCTATACATATACTTGTGTCAATTGCCACCAATTATATATACGGAAAATAAAAATGAATGTTGAAAGGTATTGTTGCAGTAAGTGTTTGGGGAAATTAAAATTAGTAGAGTAAAAAAAGTTTAAAAAATAGTTGACGTTTTGTTGAGTTGTCCCTATAATAGTAAAAGTCGACAAGATAACGACGACAACATAACATGAATTATTCCGAAGTAGCTCAGTTGGTAGTAGCACCTGACTGTTAATCAGGTTGTCGCAGGTTCGAGTCCTGCCTTCGGAGCCATGGCCCCTTGGTCAAGTGGTTAAGACACCGCCCTTTCACGGCGGTAACACGGGTTCGAATCCCGTAGGGGTCATTTTTCATAATTTAATGTAAATAATATTTTGGTCCCGTGGTGTAGCGGTTAACATGCCTGCCTGTCACGCAGGAGATCGCCGGTTCGATCCCGGTCGGGACCGCCACTTATTGGGGTATAGCCAAGCGGTAAGGCAACGGATTTTGATTCCGTCATGCCTAGGTTCGAATCCTAGTACCCCAGCCATTCATTTCTTAATTCGAGCCATTAGCTCAGTTGGTAGAGCATCTGACTTTTAATCAGAGGGTCGAAGGTTCGAGTCCTTCATGGCTCATCTCTTTAAGAAAAAGAGTTGACTTTTTGAATTATCATAGTATAATAAAAAAGTTACTAATTGAATGCGGTCGTGGCGGAACGGCAGACGCGCTAGGTTGAGGGCCTAGTGGGGGCAACCCCGTGGAGGTTCAAGTCCTCTCGGCCGCACCAAGTCAATTAATTAATTTCATATGCGCCCGTAGCTCAATTGGATAGAGCGTCTGACTACGGATCAGAAGGTTGTGGGTTCGACTCCTGCCGGGCGCGCCATTTTCAAGAAAATATATGCGGGTGTAGTTTAATGGTAAAACCTCAGCCTTCCAAGCTGATGTCGTGAGTTCGATTCTCATCACCCGCTCCAAAAAGTGTTGACAACCTCTTGGTTGTATGGTAAATTTAAATAGTTGTCCAAAAGGGCGATGACATGAACCTTGAAAACTGAACAAGCAAAACGTAATCAATAAAGTTTTAAGTAGCTAGTTTTGCTAGTGAACAAAACACAATTTTGGACATCAAACATGATGCCAGCAAAACAATTTGAGCTAATCAAATTTCTTTTATGGAGAGTTTGATCCTGGCTCAGGACGAACGCTGGCGGCGTGCCTAATACATGCAAGTCGAGCGAACAGAAAAGGAGCTTGCTCCTTTGACGTTAGCGGCGGACGGGTGAGTAACACGTGGGCAACCTACCCTATAGTTTGGGATAACTCCGGGAAACCGGGGCTAATACCGAATAATCTCTTTTGCTTCATGGTGAAAGACTGAAAGACGGTTTCGGCTGTCGCTATAGGATGGGCCCGCGGCGCATTAGCTAGTTGGTGAGGTAACGGCTCACCAAGGCGACGATGCGTAGCCGACCTGAGAGGGTGATCGGCCACACTGGGACTGAGACACGGCCCAGACTCCTACGGGAGGCAGCAGTAGGGAATCTTCCACAATGGGCGAAAGCCTGATGGAGCAACGCCGCGTGAGTGAAGAAGGTTTTCGGATCGTAAAACTCTGTTGTAAGGGAAGAACAAGTACAGTAGTAACTGGCTGTACCTTGACGGTACCTTATTAGAAAGCCACGGCTAACTACGTGCCAGCAGCCGCGGTAATACGTAGGTGGCAAGCGTTGTCCGGAATTATTGGGCGTAAAGCGCGCGCAGGCGGTCCTTTAAGTCTGATGTGAAAGCCCACGGCTCAACCGTGGAGGGTCATTGGAAACTGGGGGACTTGAGTGCAGAAGAGGAAAGTGGAATTCCAAGTGTAGCGGTGAAATGCGTAGAGATTTGGAGGAACACCAGTGGCGAAGGCGACTTTCTGGTCTGTAACTGACGCTGAGGCGCGAAAGCGTGGGGAGCAAACAGGATTAGATACCCTGGTAGTCCACGCCGTAAACAATGAGTGCTAAGTGTTAGGGGGTTTCCGCCCCTTAGTGCTGCAGCTAACGCATTAAGCACTCCGCCTGGGGAGTACGGTCGCAAGACTGAAACTCAAAGGAATTGACGGGGGCCCGCACAAGCGGTGGAGCATGTGGTTTAATTCGAAGCAACGCGAAGAACCTTACCAGGTCTTGACATCCCGTTGACCACTGTAGAGATATAGTTTCCCCTTCGGGGGCAACGGTGACAGGTGGTGCATGGTTGTCGTCAGCTCGTGTCGTGAGATGTTGGGTTAAGTCCCGCAACGAGCGCAACCCTTGATCTTAGTTGCCATCATTTAGTTGGGCACTCTAAGGTGACTGCCGGTGACAAACCGGAGGAAGGTGGGGATGACGTCAAATCATCATGCCCCTTATGACCTGGGCTACACACGTGCTACAATGGACGATACAAACGGTTGCCAACTCGCGAGAGGGAGCTAATCCGATAAAGTCGTTCTCAGTTCGGATTGTAGGCTGCAACTCGCCTACATGAAGCCGGAATCGCTAGTAATCGCGGATCAGCATGCCGCGGTGAATACGTTCCCGGGCCTTGTACACACCGCCCGTCACACCACGAGAGTTTGTAACACCCGAAGTCGGTGAGGTAACCTTTTGGAGCCAGCCGCCGAAGGTGGGATAGATGATTGGGGTGAAGTCGTAACAAGGTAGCCGTATCGGAAGGTGCGGCTGGATCACCTCCTTTCTAAGGATTATTTCGGAATACAAACCTTGGGTTTGTAAGATTACGTTTTGCGTTCAGTTTTGAAGGTTCATTCTATCTGAATGAAACACTTCAAAACTTGTTCTTTGAAAACTGGATAAAACGACATTGAAATTGTAACAAACACATTTATTTTTTAAGTTTTTTATAGGCTTAATAACTTGGTTAAGTTATTAAGGGCGCACGGCGAATGCCTTGGCACTAGGAGCCGAAGAAGGACGGCACTAACACCGATATGCTTCGGGGAGCTGTAAGTGAGCTTTGATCCGGAGATTTCCGAATGGGGGAACCCACTACGTTTAATCGCGTAGTATCTTGACGTGAATACATAGCGTCTTGAAGGCAGACCCAGGGAACTGAAACATCTAAGTACCTGGAGGAAGAGAAAGAAAAATCGATTCCCTGAGTAGCGGCGAGCGAAACGGGAAGAGCCCAAACCAAGAGGCTTGCCTCTTGGGGTTGTAGGACACTCTATACGGAGTTACAAAAGAGCGAGTTAGATGAAGCGACTTGGAAAGGTCCGCCAGAGCAGGTAAAAGCCCTGTAGTCGAAAGTTCGTTCTCTCCTGAGTGGATCCTGAGTACGGCGGAACACGTGAAATTCCGTCGGAATCCGGGAGGACCATCTCCCAAGGCTAAATACTACCTAGTGACCGATAGTGAACCAGTACCGTGAGGGAAAGGTGAAAAGCACCCCGGAAGGGGAGTGAAAGAGATCCTGAAACCGTGTGCCTACAAGTAGTTAGAGCCCGTTAATGGGTGATAGCGTGCCTTTTGTAGAATGAACCGGCGAGTTACGATTACGTGCGAGGTTAAGCTTTAGAAGGCGGAGCCGCAGCGAAAGCGAGTCTGAATAGGGCGAAATAGTACGTGGTCGTAGACCCGAAACCAGGTGATCTACCCATGTCCAGGGTGAAGGTGAGGTAACACTTACTGGAGGCCCGAACCCACGCACGTTGAAAAGTGCGGGGATGAGGTGTGGGTAGCGGAGAAATTCCAATCGAACTTGGAGATAGCTGGTTCTCTCCGAAATAGCTTTAGGGCTAGCCTCGTGATGAGAATACTGGAGGTAGAGCACTGTTTGGACTAGGGGGCCATCCCGGTTTACCGAATTCAGACAAACTCCGAATGCCAGATATTTATACACGGGAGTCAGACTGCGAGTGATAAGATCCGTAGTCAAAAGGGAAACAGCCCAGACCACCAGCTAAGGTCCCAAAGTAATCGTTAAGTGGAAAAGGATGTGGCGTTGCACAGACAACCAGGATGTTGGCTTAGAAGCAGCCATCATTTAAAGAGTGCGTAATAGCTCACTGGTCGAGTGACGCTGCGCCGAAAATGTATCGGGGCTAAACGATTCACCGAAGCTGTGGATTGACATCTACGATGTCAGTGGTAGGAGAGCGTTCTAAGTGCGTTGAAGTCAGATCGGAAGGACTGGTGGAGCGCTTAGAAGTGAGAATGCCGGTATGAGTAGCGAAAGACGGGTGAGAATCCCGTCCACCGTATGACTAAGGTTTCCTGAGGAAGGCTCGTCCGCTCAGGGTTAGTCGGGACCTAAGCCGAGGCCGATAGGCGTAGGCGATGGACAACAGGTTGATATTCCTGTACCACCTCCTCACCGTTTGAGAAATGGGGGGACGCAGTAGGATAGGGTAAGCGCGCCGTTGGTTGTGCGCGTCCAAGCAGTAAGGCGTGTGTGTAGGCAAATCCGCACACTGTAACGTTGAGCTGTGATGGCGAGTCCGTATGGACGAAGTTCCTGATTTCACACTGCCAAGAAAAGCCTCTATCGAGGTGAGAGGTGCCCGTACCGCAAACCGACACAGGTAGTCGAGGAGAGAATCCTAAGGTGTGCGAGAGAACTCTCGTTAAGGAACTCGGCAAAATGACCCCGTAACTTCGGGAGAAGGGGTGCTCTTGAGCGTGCAAGCGCATGAGAGCCGCAGTGAATAGGCCCAGGCGACTGTTTAGCAAAAACACAGGTCTCTGCAAAACCGTAAGGTGACGTATAGGGGCTGACGCCTGCCCGGTGCTGGAAGGTTAAGAGGAGTGGTTAGCGCAAGCGAAGCTGCGAATTGAAGCCCCAGTAAACGGCGGCCGTAACTATAACGGTCCTAAGGTAGCGAAATTCCTTGTCGGGTAAGTTCCGACCCGCACGAAAGGCGTAACGATCTGGGCACTGTCTCAACGAGAGACTCGGTGAAATTATAGTACCTGTGAAGATGCAGGTTACCCGCGACAGGACGGAAAGACCCCGTGGAGCTTTACTGTAGCCTGATATTGAATTTTGGTACAACTTGTACAGGATAGGTAGGAGCCAGAGATCTCGGAGCGCCAGCTTCGAAGGAGGCGTCGGTGGGATACTACCCTGGTTGTATTGAAATTCTAACCCATGCCCCTTAGCGGGGCAGGAGACAGTGTCAGGCGGACAGTTTGACTGGGGCGGTCGCCTCCTAAAAGGTAACGGAGGCGCCCAAAGGTTCCCTCAGAATGGTTGGAAATCATTCGTAGAGTGTAAAGGCACAAGGGAGCTTGACTGCGAGACCTACAAGTCGAGCAGGGTCGAAAGACGGGCTTAGTGATCCGGTGGTTCCGCATGGAAGGGCCATCGCTCAACGGATAAAAGCTACCCCGGGGATAACAGGCTTATCTCCCCCAAGAGTCCACATCGACGGGGAGGTTTGGCACCTCGATGTCGGCTCATCGCATCCTGGGGCTGTAGTCGGTCCCAAGGGTTGGGCTGTTCGCCCATTAAAGCGGTACGCGAGCTGGGTTCAGAACGTCGTGAGACAGTTCGGTCCCTATCCGTCGTGGGCGTAGGAAATTTGAGAGGAGCTGTCCTTAGTACGAGAGGACCGGGATGGACACACCGCTGGTGTACCAGTTGTCTTGCCAAAGGCATCGCTGGGTAGCTATGTGTGGACGGGATAAGTGCTGAAAGCATCTAAGCATGAAGCCCCCCTCAAGATGAGATTTCCCATTACGCAAGTAAGTAAGATCCCTCAAAGACGATGAGGTAGATAGGTTCGAGGTGGAAGTGTGGTGACACATGGAGCTGACGAATACTAATCGATCGAGGACTTAACCAAAACGTTTGAAACATTCAATGCACCGTTTATCCAGTTTTGAAAGAATAAATCTTTCAACAAAAAAAGAGAGCTTCAAGACACAAGTAGTACAAGGAAGCAAACGAGTGATTGAAGGAGCGTACTTCTGTACGTGACTGATTGAACGAGAGCAGCTGACGCAGTAATACGCCGTGTATTGGAGGTCGCATAAGTCTAGTGATGATGGCAAAGAGGTCACACCCGTTCCCATACCGAACACGGAAGTTAAGCTCTTTAGCGCCGATGGTAGTTGGGGGCTTCCCCCTGTGAGAGTAGGACGTCGCTAGGCAAACAAAACAGTCAGCTGTGTGTTGGCTGTTTTTTCTTTTATAAAAAGAGTAAGTACAAAGAATTTATTGTACTTACTCTTTAAAACATTTGTTATATATCAAAGTAAGCAGCTAAACTTCTTTAATGATATCTCCATATAAAACATCACTTTAATGGGCTATAAAATAATGAGTTCCTTAGGAGAGTGAGTGATGACTTCCACACCTTCTTTTGTAACGATAACATCATCCTCGATTCGAACACCACCTACATTAGGTATATAAATACCCGGTTCGACAGTTAGTACCATATTTTCTTCTAACATGTCTTTACATATGGTAGACATAAATATGTTTTCATGGATATCTAAGCCTATACCATGTCCTGCACCGTGTCCGTAATTTTGTCCATATCCCTTTTTAGTAATGTAGTCTCGTGAATAACTATCGGCCTCTTGTCCAGTTATACCAGCCTTCATATTGGAAAGGGCATGCTGTAAGGCACCATAAACTATTTGATATACTTCTTTTAATTGCTCTAATGGTTCTCCAACAGCAATCGTTCTTGTCATATCAGAACGATAACCTCGGTAGTAAGCACCAAAATCCATTGTCAACATGTCACCTTGCTCCACTATTTTAGAGGATGCTATGCCATGTGGGAGTGCTGAACGATGGCCAGAAGCAATAATCATATCGAAGGCTGCACCTGTTGCACCATTTTTTCGCATATGAGACTCTAATTCATAGGCAATCTCAAGTTCTGAAATACCTGGTTTGATGAATGTCAGAATATGATTAAACGCCTCATCGGAAATCCATGCTGCTTTCTTAATTATTTCAATTTCTTCTGGTGTTTTAATCATCCGTAAATCTTCTACAATAGTAGGCATTGGTTTTAATATAGCTGTCAATTTGCTCTTCATTAATTGATAGCTAAAATAAGTTACATGATGTTGCTCAAAACCAACAGTTTGAATTAATTCCTGTTCAAGAATTTCCTGAATGTTTTCATATAAATGGTTGCGATCAATCTCTAGTACTTCAAAGGTGTCACACTGATTTGTTGCTTGCTGTGTGTAGCGGAAGTCTACTAATAAAAGTGCGCGTGTCTTTGTTACAATAACTGTACCTGCACTACCTGTAAAACCTGTTAGATAGAGACGATTTTGAGCATTTGTGATAATAATTGCATCGGTATTGTGGAGCTGTAAGGCTGCTTGTAATTGTTCTAATTTTGACATGTTATGTTTCCCCCTTCAAAGTTAAATATACTGCAAAATTTGTATCATGTTTAGAGCTTATATGAAATTAGATGTTGATTATGTGGAAAATGCATTGCAGGATAACCTCTACCCTAGATTAAAGAGTGTTGGAAAATATATTAAAAAAATGTGAAAAAAGATATTGTATATCTATATTTTCTATGATATATTTATAAATGTCTTAAAGAGGTCCCGTGGTGTAGCGGTTAACATGCCTGCCTGTCACGCAGGAGATCGCCGGTTCGATCCCGGTCGGGACCGCCATTTAAATTGATATTACAGTCCTTATGATTTTACATCATAGGGACTTTTTTGTATGTGATTGGAGTATGGATCCAATTCATCTTTCAGGAATTTATCAGTAAATTAAGTAGAAATTACATGACAAATGAATAATGTCGAAAGGATCAACACTGCCTAGTAGAAACACAGAGGCTAAAAGCATAACATTCTGTGAAGTATTTGAGACCAACTTCCCTTTATTATTTCATAAACAACATCTATTTCCCTAAAACATATCAAGTATATCTAAAAAATGGCTTAAATCGCTGTGAAATGATCGATAATATTGCCATAAGCATAGCGAATTTCATATATTTAACATTATCTAAAAATAGTAAAAATTACCGATAAATGATAGCGTTTCTATAAGGTAAAATTAGAGATGTTTCTAATATAAAGATTAGGGGTAAAAAAGTAGAAGTAATCGGATTGGCTACGGAGGTGTTTATATGAGCAAAGATTATTCTTTTAAAAGTATTTATTTCCCTTTGCTTATTGGTTCCATGATAATGATGGTAGGCTGTGGAGATCCTATTATGGAGATTGAAGAATCAAATGCGTATCACTGGCAAAAAAATATGAACGAAGTAGAATTTGAGAAATTAAAAAATGATATGTCATATATTGAGGTAGTAGAAGCAGCAGGCGGCGCAGGTAAAAAAATCAAAAATAATGAATATCGTTGGAATGATGAAATCTTGATGACACAGGCCTATATAGTAAAATTTAAGGATGATAAACTAATTGGCAAAGAAATCATAGCAGTGAAAGGTCATTCAAACAGATAAATAGTTGTCACGTCTTTGTAAAAGAAGGCGTGTTTTTTTATTTAAATGGCTACCATGTCATAAAATTAGGCTTTTTAACGAAGATAATCTATGTAGGATATAATGATATTGGATGCTTTGAACATTTTCGCTAGTTTAGGTAAACTAGAGGTAATGTAGTGATGAGAGGAAAAATGAGAATGTATGAAATAATCATGAATTCAGTTGATGATACAGAGCGTTTTGCCGTGACACTTGCAAAATTACTAGAAGCTCAAGATACGATTACATTAGAAGGAGATTTGGGTGCAGGCAAGACAACGTTTACGAAGGCCTTAGCAAAAGGGCTTGGTGTGAAAAGAACGGTCAACAGTCCAACATTTACAATCATTAAACAGTATGAAGGACGTTTACCCTTCAATCATTTAGATGTTTATCGTTTGGCTGAAAGTGACGAGGACCTTGGTTGGGATGAATTATTTTATGGAGATGCAGTATCAGTGGTAGAGTGGGCGCATTTAATAGAACAGGATTTGCCACAGAATCGATTAGCGATAGAGATTTATCGAATCGGAGACAATGAACGACGATTTGTGTTAATACCTAGTGGGGAACGCTATGAGGCACTATGTGAGGAGCTAATGAAATGATTTGGTTAGGAATAGAAACAGCGAATACACCACTTTCCGTTGCTATTGTGAGGGATGGAAAAGTGGTAGCTGAGCTGGTACAAAATATAAAATTAACACATTCAGCAGGCGCAATGCCCGCTATTGAAGAGGTATTAGCAAGAGCAGGTTTGAAGGCAGGCGACTTGGATGTTATTGCAGTGTCTGAAGGGCCAGGTTCGTATACAGGGGTCCGTATAGGTGTAACATTAGCGAAAACCCTAGCATGGACATTACAGATACCTTTAGTTGGTGTCTCTAGCTTAAAAGCATTAGCTGCAAATGCTACCCTTTATAATGGATTAATTTGTCCAATTTTTGATGCAAGAAGAGATAATGTTTATACAGCTGTTTATCAAGGAGTGACTCTAGAGGCTCTTGTGGAGGATCATCATGCACATATCGCTGATTTATTAGAGCGTTTAAGGGCATTAGATGCACCTATTTTATTTGTAGGAACAGATGTGGGCTTATTTTGGGATAACATTGTAGAGGAGCTTGGCGATAACGCTTTTCGTGCACCTTTTAGTCTTGACTTGCCACGTGCAACGGAAGTTATTCGTGTAGGAACTAAAGTGGGATTACCGAGTGTTGAAGCTACTCATCACTTTGTCCCACAATATAAACGAATTGCAGAGGCTGAAGCAAATTGGCTGAAAGAACAGAAGGAGAAAGAACATGAGTAGTGATGTAACTTATCGTAAAATGGTTTCTGATGATGTACCAGCAGTTTATGAAATTGAAGTAGCTTCATTTCCTGTACCTTGGACGTTGGATTCCTTTTACTATGAAGTACATGAAAATCAGTATGCCCATTATGTGCTGGCTGTTGATGCAAGTGGAAGTATTATTGGTTTTTGCGGGATGTGGATGGTTATAGATGCAGCCCAAATTACGAATGTAGCAGTTATTGAGGCAGCTCGTGGACGAGGTATAGGCGAGGGATTAATGCGTGAGGCAATGCAAATAGCTCGTTTACATGGAATGGAGGTTATGACATTGGAGGTACGAGTAACGAACACAGTTGCACAAAATCTTTATCGTAAGCTCCAATTCCAAGATGGTGGTATACGGAAAGGTTATTATACGGATAACGGGGAGGATGCCCTTGTCATGTGGGTGAATTTATAATGAATAATGGATTGATATTAGCAATAGAATCAAGCTGTGATGAAACAGCTGCAGCGATTATACGAAATGGTCATGAAATCGTGTCGAATGTTGTTGCTTCTCAAATAGAGAGTCATAAGCGATTTGGTGGCGTTGTTCCTGAAATTGCATCACGCCATCACGTTGAACAAATTACGATGGTAATTGAAGAAGCATTAGCTCAAGCAAATTTAAAGCCGGTAGATTTGGATGCGGTTGCTGTTACAGAGGGTCCGGGTCTTGTAGGGGCATTGTTGATTGGTATTAATGCAGCGAAGGCTTTTGCCTTTGCGAATAACCTACCAATTGTAGGTGTGCATCATATTGCAGGGCATATTTATGCCAATGCGCTTGTTCAGCCGATGGAGTTCCCTTTATTAGCACTAGTAGTTTCAGGCGGTCATACAGAGCTTGTCTATATGAAGGAACATGGCTCTTTTGAAGTCATTGGTGAAACACGAGATGATGCAGCTGGTGAAGCTTATGATAAAGTGGCGCGTGTTTTAAATTTACCTTATCCTGGTGGACCACATATTGATCGTCTTGCTCATGAGGAAGGAGAGGCTGTTCCTTTTCCAAGAGTATGGTTGGAAGAGGATTCATATGATTTTAGCTTTAGCGGTTTAAAATCAGCTGTCATCAATTATAAACATAATATGGATCAACGAGGTGAAGCCATTTCACCAGCAGCTGTCGCCAAGGGCTTTCAGGAAAGTGTTGTTGAAGTACTGACTGCTAAGACATTACGTGCTGCTCGCGAATATCAGGTGAAACAGGTTATTGCAGCTGGAGGTGTAGCAGCAAATAAGGGTTTGCGAATTTCTTTGGAGACTGTATTTGAAGAGGAAGGTATCCCGTTTTTTGTACCGCCGCTTAAATTGTGTACTGATAATGCGGCAATGATTGGGGCAGCAGCTATGCCGATGTTTGAGGCTGGTATTCGAGGAAACTTAATGATGAATGGACGTCCAGGAATGGAGTTAAAATCCTGGGTATAGTATAGGAAAGAGGTATCTATATTTTTAGATATCTCTTTTTTTTAATTGTCGAATAATTGTTGATAAAAAAGAACCGTGCTAAGGGAATAGTCAGTAGAGGCATCACAATTGACAAATTTTTCAGAAAATTATCCACAGGTAAAGGAGCGAATTAAATGGCGAACACGCGTACTTATGCACAAATTGTTGATAACTTGTGTATAACTTGTGATTATTCAATATATAGTAGCTGGTTTTATCCGATAGAATGTGGATAAAATAAATTTTCATTGTGGACAATGTGGAAAACTCTGTTGATATGTTGGTACTACTAGATTTGTAGTGTGAATAAAACTGTGGGCATTTTTTGTCGAAAAATAGCACTTGACCAATATATATGAAAAATGAAGACAAGTAAAGAAAAAGCCATGTGACCTTTCACATGGCTTACATCATTTACATACTAATATTTTCAAGTTCTTCATTTAACTCAAGCCATTCTAATTCTAATAGCTCATGCTGTTCTTTAGCAGTTGCTAATTCTGCTTGAAGCATTGAAATTTTTTCATGGTCGGTAAAAATGGCAGAGTCACAAAGAGCTTCTTCTAGTCTTGCAACAATAGCAGATGTTTCTTGCATCTTGCTTTCTAAATCTTCAATCGTACGTCTAATTTGACGTTCACGCTTTTTTGCTTCTTTATCAATTTTTGATGTAGAGGTTTTATCAGGTAGGTCTTGCTGTACTTGTGGTTGGGAGGCAGCCTTCATTTGTGCTAGCTCCAATAGTTCCTGCTTTTTCTCAACGTAATAATCGTAGTCACCTAAATATTCAAATGAACCCGTTCCAGATAACTCCACCACTTTTGTTGCGATACGATTAATGAAGTAGCGGTCGTGTGAGACAAATAGAAGCGTACCTGGATAATCAATCAAGGCATTTTCTAATACCTCTTTGCTATCTAAGTCCAAATGATTGGTAGGCTCATCTAGAATTAAGAAATTAGCCTTTTGCATCATTAGCTTTGCGAGTGCAAGGCGTGCTTTTTCACCGCCCGATAAAGAGGATACAGCTTTATCCACATCTTCACCACTAAAAAGAAAACGCCCTAATACAGTTCGAATATCTTTTTCGTTCATGAGTGGCCATTCATCCCATAATTCTTTTAGGACACTCTTATTGCTCGATAGCTTTGCTTGCTCTTGATCATAGTAGCCGATTTGTACATTCGTACCATAACGAATACTACCTCCAAGAGGGGATAAATCTTTTACAATTGTTTTTAATAATGTCGATTTACCAACTCCGTTTGGGCCAACAAGGGCAATACGATCCTCACGAAAAGTGCGGAGGTTTATCCCACTAGAAATGGTACGATCGTTATAACCTATCGTTAATTCATCAACAGATAAAACATCATTTCCACTTTGACGTTCAATCGTGAAACCGAAACTAGCGGATTTCTCATCACCATCTGGCGATTCCATCCACTCGGTACGTTCAAGCATTTTACGTCGACTTTGTGCCATTTTTGTTGTAGAAGCACGTGCAATATTTTTTTGGATAAAATCCTCTAGCTTGGCCTTTTCATCTTGCTGACGTTCATAGAGTTTGACATCACGCTCATAATTTTTAGCTTTTTCATCTAAATATGCACTATAATTACCCGGATATTTGGTAACGCGATGACGAGATACTTCGTAGACAATAGAAACGACTTGGTCTAAGAAGTAGCGGTCATGGGAAACAATTAAAATAGCGCCTTCATAGCCCTTTAAATAGGATTCCAACCAAGATAGTGTTTCGATATCTAAATGGTTCGTTGGCTCATCGAGAATTAAAAGATCTGGTTTACTAAGTAAGAGCTTAGCAAGTGCTAAACGTGTGCGCTGTCCACCAGATAAGGAACTGATGGGTTTGTCATAGTCTTCGGAATAAAATTGCATACCATGAAGGACTGACCGTATGTCTGATTCATATTGATAGCCACCTGCATCTTTAAACGTATGCTGTAAATGATCGTATTCCGACATAACTTTCGCATACATAGTAGGGTTTTCATAGACAGTAGGATCAGCCATTTGTTGTTCAAGTGAGCGTAGCAGCTGTTCTTGGGCTAAAAGAGATTCAAATATAGTCATCATTTCATTCCAAATTGTTAGCGTAGAGTTTAATCCTGCATGTTGCTCTAAATAGCCTATTTGAATATCCTTTGGGATAATGATATCACCTGAATCATAAGACATTTGACCAGCAATTATTTTTAATAAAGTAGATTTACCTGCACCGTTTCGTCCTACTAAGGCAACACGGTCACGGTGTTGAACTTCTAATTTAACACCACTTAAAATTTCATCTGCAAGAAAGGATTTAGTTAGTTGATTGACCTGTAAAACAATCATTCTTGACACCTCAATTCTACCTTAGTGTAATGGATGAACGATTTGCATGCAATGTCCGTGCTTTACTTATTCCTAGCAGTCATGTAAGATTGAAACGATTTCTTTTTAGTTAGCTGCGTATAAGGCGCCATTAACTAAAGAGAAATACAGCAGGGGATTGCAAAAATGTTGTATATTGTTAAGGATGAATGTATTAAAATTAGTAGTTAAAGACAGTAAAATTGATGGAGGTACATCATAAGGAGGAAAAAGTTTGAAACAAGAATTAAAAATTCCACAAGCCACTACAAAAAGACTTCCTCTTTACTATCGATTTATTCAAAACTTTGCACAAGAAGGTATGGAACGTATTTCGTCGAAGGAATTGAGTGAAGCGATGAAAATAGATTCTGCAACTATTCGCCGTGATTTTTCTTATTTTGGTGCACTTGGGAAAAAAGGTTATGGCTACGATGTGCAGCATCTATTACAATTTTTTAGCCAGACGCTTGATCAACATGAAACGACAAAAGTAGCGTTAATTGGTGTGGGGAATTTAGGCAGTGCATTATTAAAATATAATTTTCAAAAAAACCATAATACACATATTGTGGTAGCATTCGATTCAAAAGCACCGAAGGATGGCAAAATGATCAGTAACATTCCGGTTTTTCATCCAGATTTATTGGAAGAAAAATATGCAGAATACGGTGCAGAGCTTGCTATTTTAACCGTTTCACCACGCTCCGCTCAAAAAATGGCGGATCGCTTAGCAGCCATGAATGCAAAGGGAATTTTAAACTTTACGCCAGAGCGATTAACAGTACCTGATAGAATGCAGCTTTTAACCATCGATTTATCGGTAGAGTTGCAAGCGCTTATTTATTTAATTCGTAATCAGGAAGAGTGAAAACCATACATATTTTTTAGTGTAATTCACCGTTTCTGTCAAATAGATAATTTAAATAAAATGAGGTCAAATCAGTGAGTGTGACGAAAAACTTTCACATATAATTAGTTAGCAAAATGGCGAAATATGCGTTAAAATGATGGATATAAAGAGGAGGTGGCTGTAATGGGTGGTATTGGTCCTATGAGCCTCATTATTATCGGAGTTGTCGCGTTACTAATTTTTGGTCCTAAAAAGTTACCAGAGCTTGGTAAGGCATTTGGTTCAACACTACGTGAATTCAAAAATGCTACTAAAGGTTTAGCCGACGAAGATGATGATGATAAGAAAAAGAAAGAACTAGATAAGTAAGTTAGGATGTTTGAGGAATGAATCCAAAAGATCTAACTGTCATTGAGCATATAGAAGAATTAAGAAAACGGCTGTTCATTGTTGCCGTTTTCTTTGTTCTAGCTATGGCCGGCGCCTTTTTTGTCGCAAAGCCACTTGTAAAATACCTTCAAATGACTGGAGCCAAATATAATATAGAGCTTCATGCATTTGATGTAGTCACACCACTTGCAATTTATATACAAGTTGTTTTTATAATTGCATTTATTCTTTCATCACCCGTGTTGATGTATCAATTATGGTCGTTTATTAGCCCTGGATTAAGGGAAGTAGAGCGTAAAGCAACTCTAAGCTATATTCCGTATTCATTTTTATTGTTTCTTGCAGGGTTATCTTTTTCGTACTTTTTACTATTCCCATATGTCATCAAATTCATGATGAATTTATCGAATGATTTGGAGATACAGCAAACCATTGGTATACATGAGTATTTTACATTCTTGTTTAAGCTTACAATACCGTTCGGTTTCCTTTTCCAGTTGCCAATTGTTGTTTTATTCTTTTCACGAATTGGCATATTAAGTCCGGAATTACTAATTCGTATTCGTAAATACTCGTACTTCGGTTTATTTGTATGTGCTGCGATTATTGCACCACCTGAGTTGGCTTCGCATTTAATGGTTTCAGTTCCGCTGTTTATTTTGTATGAAATTAGTATTATGATTTCACGAATTGGCTATAAGAAATATCTTAAATCCGAAGAGATTCGATTAAAAGAAGAACAGGAAGCGGAGCAAAAGCGCCAGATTGAAGAAGCACTTGAGCAGCAACGACGACAAATAGAAGAATTGAATCAACAGTAATAAATAAAGCTCGGTGCCCTAAATGGGACACCGAGCTTTTGTGTTATTTTTGCATCTTACAAGCGCTTTACAAAAATTTATTGCATTTTTTCGAGTTCTTGAAGAAACTTTTGCAATGGTTCCGCATAGAATTGTACAAGTGTCACAAATCCATTAAGCATGACGTGTGCAATAATAGACGTCCAAATGCGCTTTGTTTTGTGATATAAAAAGGCGAAAATTAAACCACAAATGGTATAAAGCAAGATATGTGAGAAGTCGAAGTGTATAATCGCAAAGAAAATGGCACTCACAATTGCTGCCACCCAGAAATTTGTTGTTTGGACAAGCGAGCCAAAGATCACTCTACGGAAGACGAATTCTTCTAAGATTGGCCCGAATACAACAATTGCTAATATGGCGATGGGAGCACCTTTAGCTATCGCGACAATATCTGCAGTATTTTGTGAGCCTCCTTCAATACCGAAAACAGCCATCTCAATAGCTGCACCAATCATTTGTCCAAAGAACACTAGGAAGAAGCCGATGATTCCCCACACAATTGTAAGAGGTATCGTTTCTTTTTTTCCTTGATAAATGTTCCAAAATGCTTTATCTCGAGATGTAAGGATTAAGCTTAAAATGAGCGCTACTGCAAAACTTAGTGCAATATACCAACCTTGAGTAATAGGAGCCGCTTGTTCAGAAGCTAAACCAGTTACCTTCATGATGAGCTTATGGAACGGTAAGAGCAACCATCTGCTAGAGATTTGCATCAAGATATAAATCAGCAAAACATACAGGGCTGTTTTTTTATGTTTCGTTACTTTTTGAGAATTAGTCACAGTCAAAATCCTTTCCATTCATATGCTTCCTTTCTATTGTAGAGGAATATGGAAAGAAAACAAAATTTTTTGAAGTTCTGACTTGCAAAAAAAAGAGTGATTGATTATCATAATAATTGTGTTAGCACTCATTGATATAGAGTGCTAATAAATATCAACAATTATTTAACTATTAGGAGGTTGTTTCACTTGTTAAGACCACTAGGAGATCGTATTGTAATTGAACTAATCGAGGTAGAAGAAAAATCTGCATTCGGTATTGTACTACCTGACTCTGCAAAAGAAAAACCACAAGAAGGTAAAGTAGTAGCAGTTGGGACAGGTCGTGTATTAGAGAACGGGCAACGTGTAGAGCTTGACGTTAAAGTTGACGACCGCATTATTTTCTCTAAATACGCTGGCACAGAAGTTAAATTTGAAGGTAATGAATACCTAATTTTACGCGAAAGCGATATTCTTGCAATTATTGAATAAGAACTTTAAAGGCACCTTACGTAAGGTGAATACTTATTGTTTGCATAACAAATGTGACAATAAGGTGAAATTGATATAAATATATTGAAGAAGCTTAACGAATATTCCATTTCAGGAGGGTAAATTCTCATGGCAAAAGATATTAAATTCTCAGAAGACGCTCGTTCATTAATGTTACAAGGTGTAGATAAATTAGCAAATGCAGTAAAAGTAACATTAGGACCAAAAGGACGTAATGTTGTTTTAGAAAAAAAATTCGGTTCACCACTTATTACAAATGATGGTGTGACAATCGCTAAAGAAATCGAACTAGAAAACCCATACGAAAACATGGGAGCAAAATTAGTAGCAGAAGTTGCTTCTAAGACAAACGAAATCGCTGGTGATGGTACAACTACAGCAACAGTATTAGCTCAAGCAATTATTCGTGAAGGCTTGAAAAACGTTACAGCTGGCGCAAATCCAGTAGGTATCCGTAAAGGTATCGATAAAGCAGTTGCTGCAGCACTTACTGAATTACACGCTATTTCTCGCCCAGTAAGCAATAAGGAAGAAATTGCACAAGTTGCTGCTATTTCTGCTGCAGATGATGAAGTTGGACAACTAATCGCTGAAGCAATGGAACGCGTTGGTAACGATGGAGTTATTACAATTGAAGAATCAAAAGGCTTCACAACAGAGTTAGATGTAGTTGAGGGTATGCAGTTTGATCGTGGTTATGCTTCTCACTACATGGTAACTGACACAGATAAAATGGAAGCGGTTCTTGATAACCCATACATTTTAATTACTGATAAAAAAATTACAAACATTCAAGAAGTATTACCATTATTAGAACAAGTGGTGCAACAAGGTCGTCCACTTTTAATGATTGCTGAAGATGTAGAAGGTGAAGCTCTTGCAACACTTGTTGTGAACAAACTTCGTGGTACATTTAATGCTGTAGCAGTAAAAGCACCAGGTTTCGGTGATCGACGTAAAGCAATGCTTGAAGATATTGCTATCCTGACAGGTGGCCAAGTGATTACAGAAGAATTAGGCTTAGACCTGAAATCCGCTGATATTTCTGCACTTGGTCGTGCAGCAAAAGTAGTTGTAACAAAAGATAACACAACAATCGTTGAAGGTGTAGGCGGAGCAGACGCGATTGAATCACGCATTGGTCAAATCCGTGCACAACTTGCTGAAACTACTTCAGAGTTCGATAAAGAAAAATTACAAGAACGTCTTGCTAAATTAGCAGGTGGTGTAGCAGTTATCAAAGTTGGTGCTGCAACAGAAACAGAGCTGAAAGAGCGTAAACTTCGTATTGAGGATGCTTTAAACTCAACTCGTGCGGCTGTTGAAGAAGGTATCGTATCAGGTGGTGGTACAGCACTTCTTAACGTCTATGCAGCAGTGGAAAAAGCGGCTGAAGCAGTAGAAGGCGATGTAGCTACAGGTGTGAAAATCGTTCTACGTGCTTTAGAAGAACCAGTTCGTCAAATTGCTAATAATGCTGGTCTTGAAGGCTCAATTATCGTAGATCGTCTAAAACGTGAAGAAGTTGGCATTGGTTTCAATGCAGCAACTGGCGAATGGGTAAACATGATGGAAGCAGGCGTAGTAGACCCAGCAAAAGTAACTCGCTCAGCTTTACAAAACGCAGCATCAGTTGCAGCCCTATTCTTAACAACAGAAGCGGTTGTAGCAGATATCCCTGAAGCAGCACCAGCAATGCCAGATATGAGCGGCATGGGCGGTATGCCAGGAATGATGTAAGATTTAGTTAGCCTATAAGCACAATCTTTTAAGTAATATGACCACTTTCCATAGTTTTATGGAAAGTGGTTTTTTATTTTGATTTTTTATTAGAACAGAGTTTAAATAAAAATCCTTAAATTTTCTTAGCTATATAATATCCGGAATTTACAATGAGCTGTTTTAATTTCTATCGGAACAATAATTTTAGCGAATTAAAACCCGCCAGTAGTGGAATATTTATCTACTGAATGTATGCATAATCTATAATTAAAAATTTTCCTGTTGTTTTTCAATGGATTATCACTTACAATACAAAATGAAAATGATAATCGTTATCATTAACTAAAAGTTTAATAGATAGAGGTGAAATTTTGGATAGACAGGAAGCTAACAGAATAGGGACGGGCAATATTTATTATGTTATTATCTTGCTTTTAATAGCCTCCATTTTAATATCTGCCGTTTTTTCTGTATCAATAGGACAAGTCAGCATTCCTTTCAAGCAATCGATGGATATTTTGCTACATACTATATCCAATGGAAAACTTGGCACCCTTGATAGTGTGGAAAGTGAATCCTACTTGAATATTATTTTACAGGTCAGAATGCCACGTGTGGTTTTTGCCTTATTAATTGGTGTCGGTCTTGCATTGTGTGGGGCTGTCATGCAGGCAGTTGTCCAAAACCCGCTTGCTGATCCATACATACTTGGTATTTCTTCAGGAGCGTCATTAGGTGCAACCTTTGCTATTCTAGTTGGTTTTGGGAGTAGTGCATTGTTAGCACAATTTGGAGTAGCCTTTGGTGCATTTGCAGGGGCGATGATTACCTCTATGGCAGTGCTTATCTTATCCAGCATTGGAGGTAAAGCAACCTCAGTAAAATTGGTTTTATCAGGGGTTGTTATCGGTGCATTATGTAGTTCGTTTTCAAGCCTTATCATCTTTTTTGCCAATAATGCAGAGGGCATTAAAACTGTTACGTTCTGGTCTATGGGGAGTTTAGCATCTGCCAGCTGGGACAAAACACCAATTTTAACAATCGTGATTGTACTAGGAGCTGCATTATTCCTTTTCCAACATCGTGTGCTAAACACAATGCTACTTGGGGATGAATCAGCTATCACCTTAGGGATCAATTTAAGTGCTTATCGTAAATTATATATGATTCTTACCTCGCTTATTACAGGAACGATGGTCGCTTATGCAGGTATGATCGGTTTTGTTGGTTTAATTATTCCACATATCACAAGAGGTATTTTCGGAGCAGATCATAAACGATTAATGTTAGGAACATTGCTCTTAGGAGGCCTTTTCATGATTTGGGCTGATATTTTGTCTAGAACATTAATCCAAAATGTAGAATTACCGATTGGTATTATTACTTCTGTCATTGGGTCACCATTATTTATCTATATGATTGTAAAAAAAGGTTACAACTTCGGAGGGTAGAACAATGGAATTAGTAGCAAAGGAAATAGAAGTAAAAATCGGCAAAAAGGAAATCGTAAAAAACGTATCCATTCATGTGAATAAGCAACAATTTGTGGGCTTAATCGGACCAAACGGATGCGGAAAATCAACTTTACTGAAAAGCATTTATAAAAGCCTAGTACCTCAAAAAGGGATGGTCTTCTTAGATGATTTAGATGTTTTAAAAAGCGCCGAAAAAAAGATTTCTCAACACTTAGGTGTAGTTGGACAATTCAATGAAATGCACTTTGATTTAACGGTACAACAAATGGTGATGTTAGGTAGAACACCTCATAAAAAAATGCTAGAGTCAGATAACCAAAAGGATTTTGACATCGTAGAAGAGGCATTGACAAGAACGAACTTACAATCTTATAGAGAGCGCAGTTTTCTTTCACTATCTGGTGGTGAAAAGCAAAGGGTTATTTTAGCTAGAACGATTGCCCAGCAGCCTAAATTTATGATTTTGGATGAACCAACAAATCATTTAGATATTCGTTATCAAATTGAAATACTATCCTGTGTAAAAAGTTTAAACATCGGTGTTTTAGCAGCTCTTCATGATCTAGAAATGGCAGCACATTACTGTGATTATCTTTATGCAGTAAAAGATGGTGAAATCTATGCACATGGTACACCCCAAGAAGTTTTAACACCAGAAACAATAGAAGCTTTATATCATATCAAATGTCAAACGTTTACTAATCCAGTGACGAATGGATTAGGCTTTGCATATGGACTGTAGGAGGAAAAACATGAAGAAAAAATTATTATTAGGAATTGGTTTAGCAGCTTTATTAACATTAACAGCCTGCGGTAACACATCAAAAGATACATCTAAGGAAACTCAAACAAAAGAGCATTATCCACTGACAATTGAGAACTTTACAAAGGCTGAAGGTGGATCAACATGGGAAAAGAAAGATCAAGTATTTGATAAAGCACCAGAAAGAATTATGGCAAATACACGCCCAGCTGCAGAATTATTATTACATTTAGGATTAGGCGATAAAATCGTTGGTGTTGGTGCAAATTTTGGTGCAGTTGATAAAGCTGTTGAAGAAGAGTATGCTAAGCTAAATATTTTAAGTGATGAATATGTTGGGAAAGAGGTTACATTAGGTACTGATCCTGATTTAGTATTTGGTCGTGGTGGCTTATTTGATAATGCTGAATGGGGAGTAGGGACAGTAGATTCGCTTAATGAAATGGGTGTAAAAACATATGTTTTAGAGTCATCCGTAACAGGCGGCACGTATGATTCTATTTATAAAGATATAAAGAATATTGGTGAAATTTTTAATGTTCAAGACAAAGCAGATAGCTTTATTAAAGAATTAAAAGGTCGACAACAAGATATTTCCTCAAAATTAGAAAGTATAAAAGAAGAAAAAACATTTGCCTATTTGCATACAAATGATCCAAAAGAGCTTTTTGTTTATTCAGCACACGATGAAACATTCTTTAATGATGCATTTAAAATGGTTAAATTAGATAATATTTTTAAAGATGAAACAGGCGATGTAAGTGTTGAAACATTAATTGCAGCAGATCCAGATGTATTAATTCTTCCTAACTGGGACGGTTCTGATTTGACAAAAGTACGTGAAGAAATTTATGCGAATCCTAAACTATCAAGCATGAAGGCTATTAAAAATAAACAAATGTATATTGTAGATTACAATTACATGTTTGGCTATGGCTATAACACAATTGATGGAATGGAAGCATTAGCAAAAGAAATGTATCCAGACTTATTTAAATAAAACAAAAAGTGCTGTCCTAGCGGGTCGAATAAATGACACGTTAGGGCAGCGTTTTCTTAATACGGAGGAATAATTATTGTTATGGCTGTAGAAGCTGCTCTTTATATAATATTGTGGTTATTAACTTAGAATTTTCATTGTTCCAGCAGACGGATACAGGATGCTGCGGATCGAGATAGAGTAATTGGGTAAAAAGGTCTTTCCTTGTTTTTTTTATGTTGGTGGTATCAAGCAAATATGGCGATAGGATTGGCAATAAGCCTGTTTTAAAAAGAGCCTCTTTTAAAGTCCAAAACTCATAAAAAACATGTAAAGGCTGATGAGAGACCAATTGACGCTCTGTCTCAGAAAGCGCATATATCATCATATCTTCACTCACTGGCTTTATTTCTTCAACATCAATGCCCACTCGTCCGATGGTGGTGACTGCTAACACTATCCAATCCCCAGAATGAGAGAGATTAAAATCTCCCTGCCAATGAGGATGTCCTGCAATATAAGGGCGCCCAAATTCATTATGAGCTAGATGTAACAGAACGTCATCTATATAGGGAAGGAGTGCCCATCTAATAAGAGTGCTACCTAGCAACGCTCTTTGCTGATCCTGCCAGTGCTTGTATTGCTGAACTTTTCTTTGCACCTCAAAAGGGAGTACTTTAAGGAAAGCATCCCGTTCTGGTGGTGCTAACTGTACTCCTAGAGGAAGTGCAAATAACTTTATAGTTTGTTTTATCATCTTATATTGACTTGTTTTGGCTCAGGAAAGTAGCCTGTATCAATGCCATATTGAATCATTCTGTAAATAAAGGCTTTATTTGGTGCCGCACATTCAATCTTGGTATGAGCTAAAAATTCTATCGTTTTTTTGCAATTGAAGATAAATGGGGAGTCACTTGCTCCATCACCTTCAAGCTGCGCAATGGCTAACGATAAATATTCCTGTACATCTTTTGAATGATCACCATTTAATAGCCAATCTGTATACTCTTGTGTTGACACAATTGTTAGGTCATAACCAATTTCCTTAAGCATATCGATTAATTCTAAATAAGTAAGCGATACAGGGTTACATAAATGGAAGACATGGCCGTTGGTTGCTGGCTGGCTTGCCAAAGAAACAAGTGCCTGACTAGCATAATTGATTGGTGTGAAGTCAACATGCCATTGTGCGGTAGGTGTTTTACCTAAATAAAGCATTGATTTAATCATACGGTAAAAGGCATTGTCATCGATATTACGTTGGAATTTACCTGTTTCAGAATGACAGCTTAAATTTCCTACACGATAAATGGAGACAGGGATTGCATCCTGTACAGCGTTTCGAACAAGGTTTTCTGCTTCTAGCTTACTTTGAGTATAAACATTATCAAGCTTAACATTGTAATTGAAGTTACCTTTTGCTTCATTTGGTCCCCATTGTATGGCGGCTAGCTCCTCTGGAATGCCAATTGTCGATACATAATGGAAATGCACACCTGGTTTCTGTTTGGCTATTTCAAGCAAGTAGCGAGTTCCATTCACATTGACATTATTAAAATGATCAGCTGCACCAAAATGACGTACATCTGCACCACAATGAATGATAGCATTAATTTCTTTCATAATGATTTTTTCATCTTTATCAGATAAGTGTAGTCGTTGCTTCCCTAAGTCACCTTGGATAACAGTAATACGATCTTTCATCTGTTGAGCAATAGTATTGCCAAAATAAAATTGCATACTCTCTCTTAGTTTATCTTCAATCGTAGTTTGGGTGCTTGGTCGAATAAGGCAATATATGTGCGCAGTTGTTGTTGCTAATAGCTCATATAATACATGACTACCTAAATAACCTGTAGCACCTGTTAGTAATACCGATGTCATTGGCAAGGGCTTCACATTTTGGGAGACTTTTAGAGGACTAGGCTCCATTAAGTCCTTGAATACAATGCTTTTAGCTGGTTCGTCTTGATCTTCAATCGCTTCTGGTTGATAATGACGAATATAATGATCCAGTTCAGCAATCGTTTGATATTGGAAGAAATCCTGAATCTTTAAGAATGGTATATGTTTTTTCACTTGTACAAGAATCTCGAGCACTTTTAGCGAATGCCCTCCGATATGAAAGAAGTTATCGTGAATGCCAATTGGCTCAATACCGAGTACAAATTCCCATGCAGTAGCAAGCATACGCTGTGTATCATTTTCTGGGGCAATATATGTAGTACTGCGTGATAAAGTTAATTCCAATGAAGCTAAGTGTTTTCGATCAATTTTTCCTGTAGGGGATAATGGCATTTCTTGCAATTCAATAAATTGCTCTGGCACCATATAATCTGGTAAAAGATTTGCTAAGTAGTCCCTTAAAAGATTCTCCTCAAGCTGCATCCCACTTGCCACCGTATAGTAGGCAAATAAATGATTATTCCCATCAGCCATTTTCTTTGCAATGATCACAGCTTCCTGAATGCTCGTATGATTGCTCAATACTGTTTCGATTTCTCCAAGTTCAATACGGAAGCCTCTTACTTTAATTTGAGAGTCTTTACGTCCAACAAATTCAATGACACCAGTTGGCAATAGTCGAACTAAATCACCTGTTCGATACATTTTTTGATCTGGCTTTAAGAGATGAGGTACAAATACTTCAGCTGTTTTTTCAGGCTGATGTAAATAACCTGCTGCTAAACCAGCACCAGCAATACATAATTCTCCGATTACATTAACGGGACATAGCTGATCGTCCGTGTTAATAACGTACATTTCATAATTGGCGATTGGTCTACCAATAGGGATACTAGATTGCATGTCTGTTATCTGACTTTTCACCTTAAAATAGGAGGACAATACTGTACATTCAGTTGGTCCATACACATTAATAATTTCTGTAGAGAGTCCAAATTTGTCTTGCCATTTTTGAACAATGGCAGGCAATAGGGCTTCACCACCTACAGATAAATAATTTAATGTCGAAAGCTTTTTTCTATAGCTTACTGGTAAATGTGTAGCTAGCTGTGTAAAGAAAGCATTTGGAACAGTAGCGGTCGTTACTTGCTCACGGTCGATCATATCAGCAAATGCCTCAATGGACAAACGCTCTATACTTGTAAGCATATGAAGTCTTGCACCTGAAAATAAAGCAGTAAAGGTTTCTGTTATAGAAGGGTCAAAACTAAAAGAAATAAACTGGGAATAAACATCTTCTTTAGTTGAATGGTAGATTCGTTGATTATCTGTTATTAAATTAATGACAGCCTCATGCTTAAGCATGACGCCTTTTGGCTTACCTGTTGAACCAGATGTATAAATAATATAGGCTAAATCGGATGGAAGAATTTCACATTGGATATTTTCCTGTGAATATCCTTGCTCCATTTGGTTGATTGTGAACACTGTGCGTGTTTGGGAATCATTATGTATAAAATCATTCAGTAGAGCTGTATGTTCGTTTTTCGTTATGATAAATGGAGTACCTGTATCGTTTAATAGGTACTGACAACGTTCTTTTGGATAGCTCGGATCAATGGGGACATAAACTCCACCAGCTTTCAGGATACCTAACAAACTAATGACGGTTTCTTTACAGCGTTCCATAACTATCGCTACATAGTTTCCTTTTTGTAGACCGTTGGCAACTAACATATGAGCAACTTGGTTGGATTGTTCATTTAGCTGACGGTAGGTAAGTTTTCCACCTTCATAGGATAATGCGATTCGTTCCGCAAATTTTTGTGCTGCCTGATAAAATACGTCAGGTATTGTGGTGTTTTGATCGTAGTCAGCTATTGTACGGTTTAACGTTTGATATGCGAGTAAGTCTTCTCTGTTTAATAATTGTGTACTATTGGATTGAAGTGTTTGTTGGTCAAAAGAAAGCGTATTATTCTGTGATGGGTGTACATCAAATTCATTTTTATTATTCAATTATGACAACTCCTATTTTAGAAAAGGGCCGACACCTATGAAGGAGCGATTATCGTCATTAGGTCCACAGTAGTGAATCGATCTGTGAGAAACTAACGGACATAACTCTCCTTAATAAGGGCAGCCCTTTCATTTTTTATTTCACTACAAAGGTATTAACAACATTCATTAATTCATCAGATAGCTCGGATAATACTTGAGCTTCTTCAGAAACTCGTTGTACTGTATTCAATTGAGAGGCAGAAGTTGCTGCTACTGCTCTTGTATTGTCCTTTGAATTGACTGAAAAATCTTCCATATCTTTTACGGCAGATGTTACTTCTTCCATACCAGCTGCCATTTCTTCAATTGTTGCAGAAAGCTCTTGAATTTGCCCTGTCACATGGTGAATGGAAGTTAAAATCTGGCTAAATGATTTTTCCGAATCATTGATCATGACAATACCATGATCTACTTCTTCTACAGCGTGAACCATGATATTTACAGATTCGTTTGTATCATGCTGGATATGAGAAATAAGTGTAGAAATTTCTCTTGCAGATGCCTCAGATTGCTCTGCAAGTTTACGTACCTCATCAGCAACCACTGCAAAGCCACTACCAGCCTCGCCAGCACGTGCAGCTTCGATTGCCGCATTCAATGCAAGTAAATTGGTTTGCGAAGCAATCCCTGTAATGATTCCTACGATTTCTTCTATTTTATTAGAATGATCGCCAAGTAATTTAACAGAAGCTGCAGATTGATTAACAGCTTTGCTAATAGCATTCATTTGTGCAACAGATTTATTTGTCGATTCATTCCCTCTTTCAGCTTCCTCTGATGCTAAAATCGAGGATTCTGAAATTTGATTGGACGTCATGGCAATACGTTGAATACCAATATTCATTTCTTCAATGGTAATTGTACTTTCTTTTGCCTTTTGTACTTGAAGATCAGCGCCACTTGCAATCTCCTGCATGGAAGATGCTACATTATTATATGAATCGGAAGCTTCTTGCATATTTACAGATAAAACATTGGCTGTGTTTGAAACACGCTCAGAAACAATCGTTGTACTCTTAATAACATTTTTTAAGTTATCGATCATAGAATTAAAATTTTGTGTGAGCATTCCTACTTCGTCTGTTGAAGTAACTGGTAATGGTTCCAGCTCTAAATTACCTTCTGCGACTTTTTTAGATTGTAAGGAAAGTTGTTGAATTGGTGTTAATTTTTTTCTTAAAAGAGTGTAAACAGCAATGGATGAACCAATTAAGAAAATAACCGTTACTAATAACGTCCATAGGGCTTCAGACATCGCTTTTCCTGTTACCATTGATACGTCATAGTCAATGGCATAAGCAGCCAGCATATTCCCATTCTCATCCAAGATTGGTGTAAGGCCTGTTTTATAGCTACCATATTCATCGCTATAAATATCTGTTGCTGTTGCTTTTTTTGTATCAAAGACTTCTTTAATTCTTGCTAGGAAATCTGGAGATAAACCCATTGCAATCATATCTTGGTTATACTCTGCCCCTAGTTCAAGTATACTAGATGATAGAACAGGTGCATTAATATTTTCACCGTTAACTGTAATTAAAAATAGATTGGTAATGCTATCTGAATTATCATTGATTGCATCCATTTCACTAGTTAATCGTAGAGCATCAGGGTTACTATTTGTAGGATTCTCTAATATCGATTTTAGTGTAGTAATATCAATGGTTTTGGCTAGGATCATGCCTTTGTCAGAAAGAGATTGATTCATGTCTGTTAAATTACTATTTCTTACTATATAATAAGAAAGACCTAAAGTAACTAATCCAAATAATAATAAAATACTCACTACTATTGCAGTTAATTTCTTACTAATAGACATTTGCTGCTTCTTGCGTGTTTTCATGCTTTTCCTCCTAATATGATATAGCAAATATTTCAAGCTAAGGACTATAAATGGATAATTTAGTCAATGTACTACACATTGAAGATGTTGATGTTATTCGTAGAAGTCCAGATGCGTTTTAACTATTTATAAATGCAAAATAATCTATTTATCCCCTATCATTTAACTACTATACTGCCAAAAAAATTGATTCACAACCCAGAAAACTTACTATTTCAAGTCATGATTTCTATAAATAAATGATGATATATAGTTTTTTAGTCTATATATTTTTTAGGTTAGGTTAAATTTTTACAAAAAGCTATATATTTCCTAGTATAAAAAAGAAGTATGCTCAGATCTAACTTATTTTTAGTTGATTAAAAATTTGGCTGAAATACCAATTTCCAATTCCTTGTTAGGGCTTTTTACTTATTTTGTCATGACTTATATGTAAAGGAATTTGATGATTATTGTTATGGGAATAAAATGAAAAAAGGTTATTTCTTTATTCTTAAATAAAGAAATAACCTTTTCTATTGTTGCTAAGGCCGCGGATTACCAAATATGCCCGGTAAAATATTAGGGAGTCCAGGTATTAATGGTGGTGGGAAACCAGGATATTGCCCCCCTGGACGTGGCGGATAAGGTTGCGGTGGATAAGGCTGTGGTGGATAAGGACGTGGCGGATAAGGTTGAGGCGGATATGGTGGATATGGTGGATATGGTGGTGGGTATGGCGGCGGATAGGAACTACCAGGAGGTGTTCCTGTACCTGCAGCAGTGATTTGACTAACATCCACAGTCACTATTTGACCATTATCTAACTGAATTTCAGCAGTTCTTCCTCCAGTTCCGAATGTCCGAATTAATGTACCTGAATAAGTACCAGTAGGGAGTGTTACCCATATTTTCATACCTGGGCGAAATTGACTGTTAAAATCATCAGGGGCTAATCTAGGATAAACCAATGAAACACACCTTTCTTCATTTTTTCTAACATATGCCTATTACGATTTTTGTCATAGGCTATAGGCTATGGATGCTTAAGTTCGAATTTGTTATAAAATAAAACGATTTTCATTATAATAAGGGAAAAAGCTAAAAGGATGTTTAGCACATGGCAATTATTAAGATAAAAAAAATAAACATACAAAATTTACGAAATGTACGACAGGGTGAAATTGTTCTCACAGTAAATTTTGAGACATTTCTACAAGCGAATGTTGTTGGCCTATATGGACAAAATGGCTCTGGAAAGACAACCATTGTAGATGCATTTAGTTTATTGAAGACACTTCTATCAGGATGGCTTGCTGAAGTGAAGTTGCCCTCTCAAAAGAAGCGACTTATATTGGCAGGAGAGCAAACAGCTAGCATGGATGTAGAATTTCTAGTTCAGAATCAATTCGGTACATTTTTTGTGAATTACTATGTGGAGCTACAGGAGGATCAACATCGACTATATACTACGTTGGAGCGCCTTACCTATCGAGAAAACACGAAAGGGAAGCGATCAAAGATTTTAGTGGCTGTGACGGAGAGGGATGTACAAATTCGTCAATCGAAACTGGATGATTTGAGTGAACAAGCACGAATTCAATTACTGGTTATTCAACAGTTAGCAAGAAAACAATATATGTCATTTCTATTCCATAAAGATATAAAGACATTATTACAGGAACGGCTTTCTGAGCTAGAAATGCAGTTGCTACAAAATATTGCTGTTGATTTTAGTCGAGACTTACATGTTGTTAATACTCAAAATATTGCCCCACTATTTGAAGAACGGATGATGCCATTCAGTATTCATTTAGAGAAAACAAGAGGTCTTATTCCTTATGATTTAAATGGACCAGCTTTATTACCAGAGGATGCATTCTATGCATTATGTGAAGTTATTGAACAAAGTAATCAAGTGCTCTCAGCAATTATTCCTGGTCTGACGATTAAAATTAATATCATTACAAAGCAAATGATGGACAGTGGCGAGCAAGGAATTCGTTTTGAATTTTTGTCTCAGCGTGGGGAGCAGGAATTACCGCTACGAACAGAGTCAGAGGGAATTTTAAAGATCATTTCTATTCTTAGTGTATTAATTGCTGTATACAATAATCCGAATGCATGCGTGGTTATTGATGAATTAGATTCAGGTGTATTTGAATATTTGTTAGGTGAGTTGTTAACAGTGATAGATGAGGATGGAAAAGGGCAACTTATTTTTACTTCCCATAATCTACGTGTGTTAGAGGTGCTAGCTATTAAAAATTTATGGTTTACGACAACAAATGAACATCACCGTTATATGCAGCTAAAAGGTATCAAAGAAGTGAATAACGCTAGAGATGTCTATTTACGTGCTATCCAGCTTGGCGGGCAAGAGGAAGAGATATATAAGGAAACTAAAACATTTAAAATAAAGCGGGCTTTTCGTAAAGCAGGTGTTCAACATGACTAAAAAAGTACTTTTGATTATTGTGGAAGGGCAGACGGAGCAAATTATTTTAGAGGATTATTTAGATGCTCATTTTGCGAACTCCACAATACGTTTTGATGTACAACGAGAAGATATCTTAACAAAGTGGGATGCGCACAAACGAATACCGAATATTAAAAACAGTGTTGTACGAGTGATTCAAAGCTATCTTGAAAAATATAAATTTTTAGCCAATGATTTAACAGCGGTTGTTCATATTACAGATGCAGATGGATGCTTTATTGCACCAGAGTGCGTCAAGGTAGATGAGCGTATCGAGCAAAACTTATTTTATACAGAGGATGCTATTTTAGTGAAGTCGGATAAACGCAAAGAACAAATAGAACAACGCAATGATATGAAGGCTAAGAATGCTAGAATTTTGATTGCCAATGACCACTTTAGCATTAACCGTATGAAAGTACCTTATCAATTATTTTATTTTTCTACGAATTTAGAACATGTCTTATGGAATGAGCGCAATGAAATCCCAACAGAAAAAATACAAAAAGCAGATGAATTTATGGACAATCTGACATGCACGATTGAGGAATATTTAAGCACCTATCTCCCAGTTAGTTCAGAGTTGTCTTATAGGGAAAAAATAAAGAAAAGTTGGTCATTTTTAATGGAAGGCTGTCATTCATTGCATCGTGGCACGAATGTACCGCTATTGTTTGAAATGATTAAAACAGATGTAAAGTAAAAACAGGTGACGAATGGAGTCACCTGTTTTTATCTAGAGTACGTTAGTGCATTTGCTCATAGCTTCGAATATGAGTTAATATAGCTGGATCTTTAATTTTTGTATCTTCACATAGTAATAAGAGCTTGGTCATGATCTCAGCCGTCCGTGGATCATCATCCACCATCGGTAAGAAAATTCGTCCACGATGCTGAGATGGGACAGCAATAATTGGGATCATGGAACCGCCTATTTGATGCACCACACCACTTCCTAAATGTAAGGAGTAACTTGCTAGCTTACCTTCTATGAGGGCATGTTGCTTTTTCACTTCCACATTGTTTAGCTTCAATAATTTAGCCAATTCTTCTACGATAATACTGCGCATTTCAACAGTAGAATGACTTGCCTCAGGGTCTACACCACCAACATGAGCTACGCTGACAACAAGATCAATATCTCGCATAACCTCAGAGAATATCGCAGCTGGAATATCATCTAAAACGATATCTTTGCCTGTTAGTCGATCATAGAAGTAAACACCTTCGATTGCAGGTGCTTCAATTTCTGCTGGCGTAAACCAATCTGCCTGTGCATACAAGGATGCCACAATATTTTCCTTATAATATACTTTACGTGGTCCTGTTTCATAGCTGATTTGCCAGCCACGTGTTTTCAACAGGGCTACTGTTTGTGAAGGATTTACTTGATGCCCTGCATAGCGCAATGAATGTTTCTGTGCTTTTTCATCAGCATTGATGAGATATAACTCACGGAACACTTGCTTAAATGGCTGTTTAATGTTGTGCTCGAACATATAGGATTGCCACTGTCTCCATTGACCGCTCTCTAGAAGATGGTAAGGATGAGCAATCTTTATAGAGGACGTAGGAGCAAGGTTCACAATGTCAGCCGATAAAAGCTGTAAACCTTCTGATGTCAGCATTCCAACGTAATTATCGCTAATAAATAGTAGTTTTTGTAACAGCGGAGCTAGAATCGGATGAGCTAATAAATGAATGAGCTCCTCGACCGAAAATACTGTTTCTAATTCCATTGCTTGCTCAAGCGCTGGGCGTGCTCGTTTATATTGTTCTTGTAAGTCTTTTCGGGCTTCCTGCAAGGTTACAATATCAGCATGCTTTTTTAATGCAGCAGGAACGTTCTTTAGACGTTTACCATCCTTTTCAACAATAATAGCTACAGAGGCATCATCCTCTATTTGTAGATGGGCTGTAATTTGCTCGATTTGTTGTGCTTTAAATAAATGCTTCATATCGTTAAAGGCAGATAACTCCATACGCCATGTGAAGCGAGTGGCTTCTCCATCCCCTGCATTGCGCGCTAAATTTTCTAGAGCGATACTTGCTGCTCGAGCCTCACTTGCGCGGCGTTGAGCACCAAATTGCTTACTTTCCTTCAAAAACTGTTGAATAAATTGATAGCGTGTCAGGGCGTCTTTGTCATCTGATTTTATGAAAGGGATAAGACCAAGTGCGCGCAGTTTATCTTTATTGCGTTTATCTTGAATTTCTTGCATTAACGTTTTTGGACTGAGTTTACCGATGGCTGTATCGGCATAAAGCTGTGCCCGACGATGGTTGGCTCCTTCAGAAGCATATTTTGCAGCATCATAAACAAGTTTGAATTTCTTAGCTCCAAGTGTTTGATAGGCGCTTTGGAACCAAGCTAAATCGAATGCACCATCACGGAAATCCTCAGCAGTGATGCTAGAGAAAAGGGCAATCTGATCTTTGGCAAAGTCGGATAAAGAATCTGTGGTGTGAGCAATAAAATACCAGGCTGATTCTTTTAGTCCATCCCAGCCAATCACTTCACTGACAAGGTCTATCCAATGCTGGTTATACATCATTGCTTCAATTAATCGTTCTTTAGAAATGTCTGTTTTCTGCCAAGCTTCTTTTAATTGCTGCGCTGTTTCTTCTTTTTTGGGGTAACAGTTAGTTAGCAATCGGGAGAATACATCCTTTTTCGTTTCTGCCTGCCAAATATATCCTCTCGCAAGCTTTTCTCCGTCAAGTGCCTGTAGAATCTGTAAGAAATAATCAATACCCTCAAAATAAGAAATGCTACTAGCAAGCTTTGTTACAGCAGTAGGCGTATCACCACGTTTTAGCTCTATGGCTAAAATACGATCAATCGCTTGTTCACGAATAGCAAAGAAATCTGTTAAATCTTCAAACGATTGTTGATAGCGTTCTTGTAACTTAGTTGGCTCATTAAATATTTCTGAAGCGAGCGTGTTGGTAAATATGGCTTCAAATAAGTGATCTTGCGTAAATAAACCAACTTTCATGGCGTCTAAATATTGGAACAAAGATAAATTGTAGACGTTTGGGCTATAGCTTGCATTTTTCATACGCTTTGTTAGCTCTTCATTAACAGCTAGCATTTTGACATATTCACCATAGGTTGAGTAATCAGACCAGCATCGATCAACGAATGACTCAACGACATCTAAATCGATAATAGTAGAAGTGGAACGATAGTAATAATAACCCTTCTCTCGAACATCAAGTTGCCACTGATCAACAGGGATTTGTTTGAATAGCTGTAACATTATGCCTACTGCCTGTTCGAAGCGATTAAATTCGGGTGCATGCTTTTCGAGTAATGAAAGTGCTTCCTGATGCAGCACTGTATCACCTGAGATTTTGTCGATGTCTTGGGATAGCACTGAGAAAATCTGTTGAATTGTATCGTCATATTTCAAGGAATTAAATTGCGCAACACGTACTTTTAAATCTTTGTATTGGAAGAACGGTTTGATTAGTGTATGAGCTGCTTCGGAAAGATCATGAGCAGCAGGGTATTCTGATAGATTATGGTAAAAATTAAAATAGGCTAAGTCCTCATTACTAAATAATGCTGTCTTCATCCATTGAACAATTTCTTCGGGGATAGGATAAGCATCAAGACTAGCATGTCGTTGATTATCCGATTTAGTTGCCATTACACTATATCTTTGTCCTAATGTAGTGCTAATGGGAGTGTCATTCCATTGGTATGTTTCATAGTCTAGTTCAGCATGTTGATCTAAAACCTGAATAAGCTGTTCAAGCTTAGATAATAACTTATCAACATCATATTGAAAGAATTTTTCAAAAGGTGTAGGTTCCTGTATATAAAGTGGAGCAAGCTGTTGCCAAGGCTCTACACCATTCATTTGAATGGCTCCATCCGAAATACAGCCATATTGAATAGGGGGATGTGGTGTATACAAGCCAAAGCCATTACTCTCGTTATACTCAGGGACATCCCTTGTAATTAATTGCTCTAACAAAACTTGCTCGTTTTTAGTTACTTTTGGTAATAAGGAGCATAAAGCTGTAATTTGCTCGCTTGCTAAGTTGTATTGCTTAGAGGCTACTAGTAGTAATTCAAGCCCTCCAAGTCTCTTTAACTGCTTACTATCTTTTATCAGCCTTTCAGCACTTTGTAACAGATTATTCTGTGCCTGAACTTTTAAGAGTGAAATAGCCTCTTTACGAAGTGCACCTGATTTATTAGCTAAAAGATCTTCAATTTTTGCTATTTCTTCTTCTGTTGGTGTTAGAGCATGTATTTTCTTTAACGCAAGAGAACGATTGATGGAACTGCGATCCCGTAATGAATTAAATAAAAATTCACGTTGACCTTCTGTGACAGGGTCAAGACAATAAATATTCAGTAGGCCGATTCTGCTAGATGGTGAGTAAGAATCTGCATGCTCAATAATTCGTTGGAATAATGCCTCGTCTTGTACATGATGGGCTAAAATAATTTGTGTTGAAATTAAATCTTCTAATGACAAATGGACATGGACAAAGGATAGAGGTTTACCTGTAATGTTAAGTCCATCTTTCGTAATTTCATTTTTTGCCCACTCAAGCTGTTCAAATAAAAGGTATTCAATCCCTTGTAACTGTGTGTTTTCTTGCATGAAGGTTTGAAGGATTTGCGCCCATTCATTGTCTCTTGCATACTCACTATTAATATGGTGATTAGCATAAAGAAAATTGCCCCATGCAAAGGCAAACAACTCGATATCTTTTGTTGATAAGATTAAATCCTTTACAAATGGCGCAGTGAAGGAAATTTTCGATAAGTTTTTCAAAAAGGCAAGCGTTGTAAGTTGGATATGCTTGTCACGCTTTAAGAGTATTGTTACAAGGTCATTTAACTTCGTATAGTCCTTTGTAGCAGTAGCCCATAATACAACATAAATATCAATTGTACGTTCACTCGTTAACAATTGCTCAACAAAGCTGTCTTCTTCGATTGCTTGGATGGCTAATGCAAGAACTTCCTCTGTTATTTTTTGATTTTCGAAACTATTATAGCCAAGTCCCATCCAAGTATCGACTGCTCGAATTACAGAGGAGAAGCGTGTTAGGCGATGTTCCTGAATAAGCTTCATCATGTTGAGTTGTGCATCAAGATTGCCATGGTCAATATTTTCTACTATTGCCTGTCGTAAACCTTCTTGTCGTGCAGCTGCTAATAAGAGTTTGCCAAGTGCATCATGCATCCGATGATTACTTGATTTAAAAATACCTCGAATGAATGGATGGCCGAAAAAGCTACTTTGATGTTCATCAAATAAAATACCTTCTACTGCTTCTTCAATTGACGGGTTTTCTAATGATAGTTCTTCAGCAAGCAACTGCTCAAAGACATTAAAACCCATTACTTTTGTATTTTCATTCTTTAAGACATAGGAGCTATAGTTTGGATAGGTTCCATGCTCATATTGACGATGATTCGTTAACAACTCCTGCAAAGTAATTTCCTCAAATGTCAGCATTTCTTCTATTAACTGTAAACATTGAAACAGATGGTCTTGCACTGGTTGAGAAGAACGAAAAGATCGACGTAAAACACCTCTTTGGAACATTGTAGCATCAAAGCGTAATGCTAGTTTCTTGATCTTAAGTGCACGTTCTTGTGAAGAAAACATGGTAAGCACTTCAAATAATGGTCCACTAAATAGTTCTTCAAGTGAGGAATATTGCTGAGCAGCTATAAGCGTTTCAATGTCATAATCTCTATTGTCCATGTATTTTAACAATGCAGCTGCTAAAGGCTGTATTGCTATAGGTGCAGAATCAACTATACTTTGAAAATGTATTTTTTGTTCATGTGAAAGTGTCATATAAATCCCTCCTTACCAAATTCGTCCTGCAAGCATAGTAAGTTTAATAAATGTAAAGACATCGTCTTCCTGTATGTTTAATGGTGTAGAAAGAGAATCTAAAGATTCTTCATTATGAAGGACTAAAAACAGCTCGTCCTGAAAGGCTTGAAGCATTGTGGAAATAGCTTGATCCACTGACTGTACAGTATCCTTTTTCTTTTCTCCAAAATGTACTTTGCCATATTGAGCAGCTTCTTCTAGTTGCTGATCCGATAAATAAACATGAAGTGGTGTATCTACCATTTTCTCATTAAATTGTTGAACCTGCTGTGTAACAAGCTGAACAAGTAAATCTTGTAACGTTATGACAGGCTCTTCAATTGAAAATGAAATTTTTTCAAGTTTACGAGACTTCTTACCGATTACTTTTTGCTGGTAAAATAAACGCAATCTAACACCTCCTTACAATAATTTCATTATACAAGAGTGAGAACAGGGAAAAGAATAAGGCATATGACGCTAGTTGCGTAAAAAAATTTGGGAAAAGTGTTATCAAAAGTAGCCTGCTACAACTGATTTGTAGGGTAGAAAGTGGGTAAAAATTTACTGAAGATTATGCGGAAAATAGAACATTTGTACGATTATTGTTATCAAGATAAGTATCATTTTGCGTTTTTTTATTCTAATAACGGTGAAGAAGCAGAATATATTACTCAGGTAACTTTTTAGACATACGTATTTAAAAGAACATTCTTTCATGAAATCTCGTAAACGAAGATTATTCTCATTAGTATTAAATAGGTGACATAATACAGCCTACTATTTATTTGCTATAAATAGTGGTGTACTTTTGTGGAGTTGTTAAGAGACATCTTTTCATCTCTGATTTCATAAGCTTTATAGGTATGATTTTATAAAGCTAGAAGGAGGCAAAATCATTCAAATACACGTTGTACGGGCTGGCGAGTCTTTATGGGGAATTGCACAGGCGTATGGGGCTACGGTTCAGAGCATTATAGATGCCAATCAAATTCCAGAGCCAAATCGTTTAGTTGTGGGGCAAGCTCTTGTAATCCCGATTGTCGGAAGCTTTTATTATGTACAGCCAGGTGATAGCCTATGGTCAATTGGCCAACGTTTCGGTATTAATTATGTAACACTTGCACAAGTAAATGGCATTAATCCAAATCAACCATTAGCAGTTGGAACGAGATTATATATCCCACAGCCACCAAAAACAAGGGCAGAAACATTAGCCTATTTAGAGCCGAGAGGAACATCAGTTAGTGAAGCACTCTTGAATCAAGCGAGGGAAGCGGGTCCTAATTTAACATATTTAGCTTTATTTAGCTATGAGGCTAGGCGTGATGGTACTTTACAGAAGCCACCAAGCCAAGGTGTGACACAAATTGCAAATGATACGGGAGCATCAATGGCAATGGTTATTTCTAATTTGGAGAATTTTAGTTTTAGTGGTGAATTAGCGAGAGATATTTTTCAAAGTACAGCTGTTCAAGATTTATTATTTGATAATATTCTTGCAGAAGCAAAGCGACTTGGGGATGTTAAAGATATCCACTTTGACTTCGAAAATTTGCCAGCAGATCAACGACAAGCCTATAACAATTTTTTAAGAAGAGCTGTAGAAAAATTTCACGCTCAAGGATATACAGTGTCTACAGCATTAGCTCCTAAAACAAGTGATAGTGAACGAGGACCATGGACAGCGGCACATGATTATAGAGCACATGGGGAAATCGTGGACTTTGTTTTACTCATGACTTATGAATGGGGATATTCAGCTGGCCCACCAATGGCCGTTTCACCTCTCCCAGAGGTAGAAGCAGTTGTAAAATATGCGGTGAGTGAAATACCTGCAAGCAAAATTATGTTAGGGCAAAATTTATATGGCTACGATTGGACGTTACCTTTTGTTCAGGGGGGACCGTATGCAGAAGCGCTTAGTCCACAGCGAGCCATTGAAATTGCTAAACGTTATAATGCAGCAATTCAGTATGATTGGAGAGCCCAAGCACCATTTTTTGAATACTATGATGAGCAAGGTAGGGCGCATATGGTATGGTTTGAAGATGCTAGATCTATTCAAGCTAAATTCAATCTCATTAAACAATATAACCTTCGTGGTATTGGTTATTGGAAATTAGGACTACCATTCCCTCAGAACTGGGTGTTAATTGGTGCCAATTTTGATGTGGTAAAGAAATGAGAAAATGAAGAAAAAAGGACGGATTGCCCAATGTATTTTCTTCGAAGAGGAAATTATCTGTAAAATTCATTTCTAATCATGGGTAAATATATTATAATTATGGTAAATAGTATTTTAGGAGGTATATTTTGGGTAAATTTAAAAAGTTAGGTATTATTTTAACCACTACTGCATTTTCTGTTGGTATTCTAGCACCCGTTTCACAAGCTTCTGCAAATGTGAAAGAACCTTCAGAGCGTATTGCAATACAGTTGGCTGCCTCAGAGACGAAAGTGACAAAAGGTATGCTAATTAACAAATTACGTGCACTATTCCCTGAAGAGTTCAAATTTGTAGCTGATAATGAGTTTAATTCTGGAGGCGGTCATTTCTTTAGAGATGATACAACGGTCCGTTATGATTTAAACTTCCATAAAACGGTAAATGGTAAAGATGTATATGGTGGTTTTACATTTAAAGGTGAAGATTTAGAGTTAGAACATTTCTATTATCAGCCAGCTAATATCGCTGAAGCAGTATATCCCGCAAAATATTCAGAGACTGAAGCAAAAAAAATTGCAGATGACTTCCTAAGAAAATTTGCGAAAATAGAGAACTATAAACTCCGTGAAGATGGCTTCGGTTATTACAATGTCATTAATCGTCCATTATCACAACCAATTACCTACTCATTTGTTTATTCACCAACCTATAATGGAGTGCTTATTGGCGATCAAAGTATCACTATAGATGTTCTTGCTAATGGTCAAATAACAGGAATGTATAAAAATACAGAATCAATTGGTAAAGCAACCTTTGATAGCTCAAGCCAGAAAAAAAATGAGGAAGAAATTGTTTCACAAGTACGTGATAACTTAGCAGTTGAACTTCGTTATTACGTTGACTATTTTAGCGATCAACGTAATGTGAAGCTTGTCTATATGCCAGCAACAGGATTTAATGGTGTACATGCTTTAACAGGTCAATGGCAAACAACGAATGGCTTCTCTACACAAGTTCCAAAGACGAAAAGCGCTGAGAAAATATCCTCACAGCAATTACCACCAAGAAAAAGCGGTATGACAGTAGCAGAGGTTGAGGAATTCGCTAAAAATTTATTAAAAGTTGATGAAGACAAGGCAAAGCTCACTATTGATATGGTTGACGAAAGAGAAAATGACAATGGTGAAACAGTTTATACAGTAAATTACATGTATATGTACAATAATGGCGGGTCTGGTACCTCTTTAGAAATTAATAAGGCAACAGGCGATATCGTGCAGTATCACGATATTATGAGAGATTTTATCAACACTGACAAAACAACTACCCTCTCTAAGGATGCGGCATTAGCAAAGGCGATTGAATACTTAAAGCAATGGGCTCCATCCTATTTACATGAGTATTCGATGCCAATTGATGATCCTGTATATGATGATTATAGTAAAGATTATTACTTCTCCTTCCCACGCATCGTAAACGGGATTGCGGTTGTTGGAGATGAAATAAACGTAGGTATTGGCTCTGATGGGTCATTACGTTCATTGAATGTTAATAAGCAAAAGATTAATAACTGGCCTTCTCTTAGTCAGGTAATCTCTGCTGATAAAGCAAAAGAAGCATATAGTAAGGCCCTTACATTACAGTTACAATATATAAAACAAGATACTGAAGGTAAACAACATTATGATCTAGTCTATGCTCCAACTTACAACGGTAGCTTAGTTAATCAGATTGATGCAATTACTGGTGAATGGTTGTATGAGGTAGATGACTCAAAAGAAAAACCATCTATTTCACACCCAACAGCAGCCAATGAATTAAATTATCTTTTACATCAAAATGTATTAGAGGTAAAAGATATAGCAAACTTTAATGCTGATGCTGCTGTGACAAAGGGAGAAGCATTAAAGATTCTACTAAAATCTTTAACATATGGCCATTTTGGTAGTGGCGATGGTGAAAAGCAAACCTTCAGCAATATCGATAAAAACCATCCATTATATGGAGTGGTTGAACAAGCTGTAAGAATGGGAATTTTACAGCCAGCAAACCAATTCACTTTGGATGAAACATTGACTCGTCAAGAGCTAGCAGTATGGGCTGTTAAAGCAATGCAATTGGAGAATGTTGCAAAGTATAAGGATATTTACAAATTAAACTTTGCGGATGCAGCTTCTATTGATCCAGCGTATACAGGCTATATAGCAATAGCAAATGGGATGGGGCTGATTGATACACAGCAAAATAACTTTAATGCTACCAAGAGTGTGTCATATGCTGATTTAGCTGTGTCAACAGTTCGTTTAGCAAAAGCTATTCAAGAAAATAAAGTGGATCGTAACTTCTATTATTAAGTCGCATTCCATGAAAAGGGTATCTCCTTATTTGTAGGAGATGCCCTTTTTAGGTTAGTTTGTAGAAGAATGGGGAAATAATATGTAAAGAAAGGAGTGAATAAATTGAAATTGAAATTTATTTTAGTGATTTCTTTAATGACTGTTATTCTTTACGGCTGTAATAAGGATGAGGTAAAAGATGTGCCTGCAAATGCTCCAGCAGATCAGAATGCTACACAACAGACGGGTGAGACGCCAACTGACCAAGTGACATTTAATTTTTTAGAGTTTTCTTTAGATGTTGATTACTCTGCAACGGAGTCTTATGAGGTAGAATATGAGGATAAAAAAACAGGAATAGAAGCAAAATTAGAAGATGATCGAAAAAATGAAAAACTGCAGGGCGATGAAGCTTATACTAAATTAGAGCCGTTATTTAAGCAGTTGAATTTTGATTCTACAACATCTAATGATGAAGTGATTGATCAAGTAATCAAAGTATTTAATATTGAAGATAACTATCAATCCATTGAAGTGGATGTCGAATTTGTAGACGGCAATGAAAAGGAATTTAAACGAATTAAATAATAAAAACAAGCCAGCTAGCTGATTTAATCAGTTAGCTGGCTTTACATTCATTTACATTCTCGTACCCAATGTCGATGTTTAGCAAGGGCATGAACAAAAGATTTTGGATCGGTTGCAACCCCATGTTTATTGGCTATATGCTGTAAAAATAAAACATTTTCCGTATAACCTATTGTTTTACAGTGCTGATAGGCTTGTTCAATAAACTGTTCTGCTTTTGCTTGTTCATAGGAATTCTGAAAGGCTCCTGTAACATAAACCCCATCATAAAGAACTGAGGAGGTAGTAGCAAATGTTTCGTGAATTTCATAACCGCTTACTATGCCTTGTTTATTACTTACTAGTTCAACTACGATATCTTCACTTAAAAATGTAGCAATAAGTTCATTTAATTTTTCACTACTATTTTCTGTAACAATTACAGCTACTTTATTAGATTTGACACTTTCCTTTGCATTGATTACTTGGCTAACAGCAGGAGAAGTTTGTTGAATATGTGGTACTTCCACTTCTACAGGTGGAACTATACCAATACGCTCAGCGATAGCTGAAGCAAGTGAGTAACTGACATGAGCATACATGTCTACAACTTGTTTTCGAATCGCTTTATTTTTTACTTTGCCAAGTTCAAAGCTAAAGGCATCGATAATATGCTTTTTCTCAATATCTGTCATACTAAGCCAGAATAATCTTGCTTGAGAAAAATGGTCTTTGAAGCTCTCACTACGTGCACGTACTTTATGCCCTTCAACTTTTTCTTCATAATGCTTATATCCACCATCTGCTTCAGAAACAGGATGTGGTGTATTATTGGCTAAGGAATTTTTATGGTAGCTAACTTGTCCCACATTAATGGTTTGTCGGCCATAGCCATCTCGTTGGTTATTATGAAATGGACAAATTGGTTTATTAATAGGAAGCTCATGGAAATTAGGTCCTCCCAGTCGTATTAACTGTGTATCGGTGTAGGAGAATAAACGACCTTGTAATAAAGGATCATTTGAAAAATCAATGCCAGGCACAACATGCCCGACATGGAATGCGGCTTGTTCCGTTTCTGCAAAAAAATTATCCACATTTTTATTCAAGGTCATTTTCCCAAGAATGCGTACTGGAATTTCTTCTTCAGGCCATATTTTCGTGGCATCAAGAATATCGAAACTAAATTTGAATTCATCTTCAACGGGAATAAGTTGCACACCAAGCTCCCACTCTGGGAAATACCCACGTTCAATGGATTCCCATAAATCTCTGCGGTGAAAATCGGGATCTTTTCCAGCAATGATTTGTGCTTCATCCCATACTAATGATTTTACCCCAAGTACAGGTTTCCAATGAAATTTAACAAAGTGGGCTTTTCCTTCGGCATTGATAAAGCGATAAGTATTAACACCAAAGCCCTCCATCATTCGGTAGCTTCGTGGAATCGATCTATCTGACATATGCCACATAACCATATGAGCAGACTCCTGATTATTTGCAATGAAATCCCAAAAAGTATCATGGGCACTTTGTGCTTGTGGTATTTCGTTATTTGGTTCTGGCTTTACAGCGTGTACAAAATCGGGGAATTTAATAGCATCTTGAATAAAAAATACTGGTATGTTATTTCCGACTAAATCATAATTGCCCTCTTGTGTATAAAACTTAGTAGCAAAGCCGCGTGCATCACGAACAGTATCTGCAGAGCCTTTAGACCCAGCAACGGTAGAGAAGCGGACAAAAACAGGGGTTTTAGTGCCTTTTCCATTTAAAAATTGAGCCTTTGTAATATCACTTGCGCATTCATATGTTTCAAAAATTCCATGAGCGGCTGAGCCACGTGCGTGTACTACTCGTTCAGGAATTCGTTCATGGTCAAAGTGAGTCATTTTTTCACGGAAATGAAAATCCTCTAGTAAAGTGGGTCCTCGCTCACCTGCTTTTAGTGAATGTTCATCTTCCGATATTTTTAATCCTTGATTGGTTGTAAGAGGTTGATCTTTATCACTTACTCGGAATGCTTCTAGCTGTTGTTGTTTTTGATTGACATCTTTTTTCATTTAGAATCCTCCTTTATAAGTTACAACTACCTTCTACCCGAACGAAAAGATGGCAAACATAAAGAAACAAATTGTTTGCTGTTTAAAAATGTATATGTTATTATTATCTCGAATTAGAGATAATTAAATTCGAAGTAAAAAGAGGGAGTCGTATGAAGCAAAACAATCGTAACTTAAAAGCATTTACGGTCTTGTTCCGAGCATATCAAACGATTCAAGATGCAACTAGAAGAGATTTACTTCAATTCGATTTAAATCAAACTGAATTTTCGGTTCTTGAATTTTTGTATCATCATGGAGAACAACCAGTTCAAATGATTGGTAAAAAAATATTAATTGCAAGCAGTAGTATTACTTATGTGATTGATAAGCTCGAGCAAAAGGGCTATGTGTACCGTAAGGCATGTCCAAGAGATCGTCGTGTTACATATGTATTACTAACGCTTGAGGGACAGGTTTTGATGGAGGAAATATTCCCTAAGCATGAACAGAAAATAAATGAGATATTTGAAGTATTGGAAGCTCAGGAGCTGGACAACATGATTTTATCACTTAAAAAAGTTGGCAAGAACGCCACTAACCAATAAAAAAATTTAAATATATATCTCGATATCGAGATATATAGGAGGAGCATACTATGAATCATTTAAAAGGTGTACACCATGTAACGGCTATCACAAGTAGTGCTGAAGAAAATTATAAATTCTTTACCTATGTTTTAGGAATGCGCTTAATAAAGAAAACAGTGAATCAGGATGACATTCAAACATACCATTTATTCTTTGCAGATGATAAGGGTAGTGCGGGTACAGATATGACGTTCTTTGATTTCCCTAATATCCCAAAAGGTGTACATGGTACAAATGAAATTTCAAAGACTTCTTTCCGTGTACCAACGGATGCTGCTTTAGATTATTGGATAAAGCGCTTTGACCGTTTAAATGTGAAGCATACAGGTATGAAAGAACAGTTTGGTAAGAAAACACTATCTTTCGTAGATTTTGATGATCAGCACTATCAGTTAATTTCTGATGAGCACAATACAGGTGTGGCGGCAGGTACGCCTTGGCAGGATGGCCCCATCCCACTTGAGTATGCCATTACAGGTTTAGGACCAGTATTTGTCCGTGTCGCTAATTTTAAATACTTTAAGGATGTTTTAGAAAAGGTAATGCTCTTTACAGAGATTGCAGATGAAGAGGACTTCCATTTATTTGAAGTAGGTGAGGGAGGAAATGGCGCCCAGATTATTGTCGAGCACAACACAGTGTTACCCGTTGCTCGTCAAGGTTTTGGTACTGTTCACCATGCTGCCTTTCGTGTAGAGGATCGTTCGGTATTAGATGAATGGACTGCACGTTTCGAAAGTTTTGGTTTCCACACTTCTGGCTATGTAAATCGTCATTTCTTTGAATCATTGTATGCACGAGTAGCTCCGCAGATTTTATTTGAATTGGCTACAGATGGTCCAGGATTTATGGGCGATGAACCATATGAAACATTAGGAGAAAAACTGTCATTACCACCATTTTTAGAACCAAAACGTGAACAGATTGAAAGTCTTGTTCGTCCGATTGACACTGTAAGAAGTTCCATTATGTTCGATAAAGAATATGAGTAACACAATTTCATCCAGTTGGGAAAGCAAAGCCCCACTGGATGTATACATAACTGTATAGGGGGATAAAAAAATGGAATTTTCCAAGCTGATTGATAAGCGTCGCTCTGCTAATAATTTTATCAAGGACGTTAAAATGACTGAAGAAGATATACGCCCTATTTTGGAGGATGTTAAGCTTGCCCCTTCAGCATTTAACTTACAGCATGCTAATTATATTGTTGTGCTGGATGAGGATATGAAAGAAAAGGTGAGAGAGGCAGCATATGGTCAATATAAAGTACATTCAGCTTCAGGTGTAATTCTTGTACTAGGTGACAAGGAAGCATATAAAAATACTGCTGAGTTAAGTCAGGGCATGGTGGATTTAGGCATAATTACAGCGGGTGAACTAGAGGATATTGTAGCAGAGAATACAAGATTTTATGAGGATCGCGGTGAAGGATTCATGAAAGATGAAGCCATTCGTAATGCTTCTCTGTCTGCAATGTTATTCATGCTAGCTGCGAAAAATCGTGGTTGGGACACTTGCCCAATGATTGGCTTTGATAATCAGAAAATGCGTGAGCTTTTCAATGTGCCAGAAACACATGAAATAGCCTTAATGATTACTATTGGAAAAGAAAAAGAAAGCAGTCGTCGATTACGTGGGTATCGCAAGCCAGTTGAAGAATTTGCCATTTATTATTGAAATGGTATAAAATACAATAGCTATACAAATACTATGAATAATGTACATTTAGGAGGAAACATCATGAAAGTAGTAGCAATCGTAGGTAGTATCCGTAAAGAATCTTATAATATGCAATTAGCTCAATTTATTCAAAAACGTTATACAGAAAAGTTAGATCTTGAAGTATTAAGCTTAAAGGACCTACCAATGTATAATCAAGATATTGAAAATGAGGCTCCACAAGCAGTTCTTGATTTTAAAGCAAAAGTAAAAGCTGCAGACGCTGTACTTTGGGTTACACCTGAATATAATGGTACAGTTCCTGGGGTTATGGTAAATGCTATTGATTGGCTATCTCGTGTAGATAAAGTAATGATTGGCAAACCATCTATCATTATGGGTGCATCAATGGGGAATTTAGGTACTGTAAAAGCACAATTACATTTACGTGATATTTTATTCTCTCCAGGCATTAACTCACCATTACTTAGCGGTAATGACGTTTATATTGGTGCTGTTCACACTAAATTTGATGAAGAAGGCAATTTAACTGATGAAGGTACAGTGAAATTCCTTGACGTAGTTATTGATAATTTCTTAAGTTGGGCAAAAAAATACGTTTAATTAAAATATAACCCATAAGTATACAATATACTTATGGGTTATATTGTTGAAAAAAAGAGGATGTCACTAGCAAAAAAAGCTCTTTTGTTAAGGCGAATGGTTGATTTCGGTTCCGCTAGCGTCCGATGCCGCTTCCCTCAATTCCGTTCGCTCTAGGGTCTACTCTGTGACGCTAGCTCCTCTCCCATCAACCATACATCAAGAGATTATTTTTCATATTAGCAGTAGCGGATAAAATAGCCCATTAGAGAAAGGATAGGCACTTGGAGAAGTGATTAGTTACCCATAAAATCTTTGCTAAGATGGTAATTCTTGTGAAACGGCAAGCCTTTTTCATACAAATTCTAATGAATGTTCAATACTATGACCCATAGGTATACAATATACTTATGGGCATTTTTTGTTTGGAAAGATGCTACTTCTGCATGAAATCTTCACACTTTCAAGATATACTTTTAAGAAATTCTAAAATGGTGGTTACGGATGAGAAAATTATCATTAAAGCTGGGCATTATCTTCTTCATCACATTGTTTTGTATTGAAACCTTTATGATGTTTTTTTTGCATGTTTCCTTGACGAATTCTAGAGTGGAAGAGGAACTAGAGCGTTTACAAGCGAGAGGAAATTCACATCGTACTATATTAGAACAGAACTTCAATAATGAAACACTAGCACATGTCGTTCTTATGGAATCAGAAGCAAGTACAGATGTCGTGGTGACTGACCATTTCGGGACAATCCTTGCATCCTCACAGCCACATCAAGAAATCAGTGATCTGATTCGTGAAATAGAGGGGGAAATACCTTATGAAGGAAGGGTTTTACAAGACAATTGGCAAGAAGTTAAAGCAATTGCGACTATAAGCCCTATTCAAAATCAGCAAGGAACGATTGGCTATGTATTTATGTTTCAAAATACCGATTCCATCCATGCATTAATGAAACGGCTGAATAAGCATTTTCTCATCGTGGGTATTGTATCTGGTCTAGTCAGTATTGCAGTCATTGTTGTTCTATCTCGTAAGCTGGCTAAGCCACTTATTCAAATGAAAGAGGCTACATTGAAAATGAGTAAGGGTGATTTTACAGTTGCTCTTTCTACGAATGGAAAAGATGAGCTTGGGGATTTATCAAATGCTATCCAGCTTTTATCCAATGATTTAAATCATCTAAGGCAAGAGCGTAAGGAGTTTTTATCAAGTATTGCACATGAGCTTCGTACACCGCTAACTTTTATTAAAGGCTATACAGACATTCTTGCTAAACGGGATTTAACAGGGCAAGATCGTCAAAAGTATTTAGCTATTATAATAGAAGAAACAAATAGACTTTCTAGATTAATCAAAGATTTATTTGATCTAGCGAAAATGGATGAAAACTCATTTGTAATTGAAAAACATTGCTTACATTTAGAGCCGTTTTTTACAAGCATTGAAGAAAAATTAAGTCCCGCTTTTCAAGATAAAGGTATCTATTTAGTTGTACGTTGTGATAATGGCTTAACACTATGTGCAGATGAAGCAAGACTTGAGCAAATTCTGATTAATCTATTAAATAATGCATTAATCTATTGTGCACCAGGAGATATGACTACAGTCACTGTAAAACAAGACAGTGGAATTTTAAGTATCATCGTTGAAGACACAGGGAAAGGAATTCCAAAGAAGGATTTACCGTATATTTTTGATCGGTTTTATCGAGTGGAAAAATCACGTAGTCGTGCTTTAGGTGGATCTGGACTTGGGCTTGCTATTGTCAAGGAGCTTGTACAAGCACATGGGGGAGAAATAAAGGTTAGAAGTGAAATAAATAAAGGGACTACTTTTGAATTATCATTTAAAGGAGTAGAAACGAGTGAAAACGATTTTATGCATTGATGATGAACCAAGAATGTTAGATTTATTAACCCTTTATTTGGAACCACTATTTAATTGTAGAGCAATGTCTTCTATACAAGAGGCATTGGATTTTTTAGAAGAAGAGCATGTGGATTTAGTTCTTTTGGATATTATGATGCCAGAGATGGATGGGTGGCAGGTTTGCCAGGAAATTAGGAAGTTTTGGGATGTTCCTATCATTATGCTTACTGCAAAAGGAGAACACGCTGATATTGTAAAAGGTTTAAATCTTGGTGCTGATGACTACGTTTTAAAGCCTTTTGATGAGGAAGAATTGTTAGCACGCATACATGCTGTATTAAGAAGAACGATATCTGAAGAAAAAGTGATTAACTTTGAAGGGCTTTGTTTAGATAGAGAGTCCTTTGAAGTATATTTTCAACATAAGGCAATTCCATTAACACCAAAGGAATTTGCCATGCTCGCCCTATTTTTAGATTATCAAAATAGAGCATTTTCTAGAGAACACCTTATACATGCCGTTTGGGGATATGATGTAACGATTGAAGATCGTACCATTGATTCACATGTACGTAATTTACGAGAAAAATTAAGAAAAAGTGGTTTTCCGGCGGATGATTACTTGCAAACCGTTTGGGGCATCGGCTATAAATGGCATAAGTCTGCAAAGAGAAAGCAAATGGAACATAAAAGCTAGAAATTAACCTCTACCAGAATTGAAGGTAGAGGTTATTTCTATTATTTTGGACTAAGCTCTTCTTCTGTTACCCATTTATGATTTGTTACAGCTTCACCACTTGTAGTGGAAGTATAATCAACCATATATACAGTTGTTTGCACAGCCTCGTCAATAAGGACAGTCGCATTTTCCATACCTTCCATATGTGTTGCGTCCGTTTTTACTTCTGTTCCAGGAGCCAGTGGTGCTTCTTGTGGGTCAATTAATTCTTCATGAATTACCCACTTATGCTTTTCTATTCGCTTTCCACCAGTTGTAGGCTCATAGGAAATAACATAGGCAGTTGTAGTATAGGCACCTACTATTGTTGCTTCGGCCCCTTTCATACCTTCCATATGTCCATCTGTAATAATGGCTGTGCTTCCTATAGGAAATTTCGGATTTTCAGCTTTTTTTAACGTTACTGGTACTTCGCCAGAACTTGAATGGTTCATTGTAGAATGATCCATTTCTTCAGCAGCTTCATTAGAAGTGGACGCAGGTTTTGTTTGATCCTCTGTACAAGCCGATAAACTAATTAGAGCGACTACTGATAATAGTCCGACTGACCAACTTTTATTGAATTTCATATGATATCCTCCTCACTATGTGCTCCTAATGTAGCAAATAAATGTGCAGAAACGATGGATATAACCTATGAAAAACATTTCTTTAGTCTGGCGGGGAGATATGCTATTGAATGGGCATGATCTTCAATGTTTTTTGTAATCTATGGGCGAAGATACCAGCAAAAATAGCTAAAATAATATCTTTTGGTAGTGGAGGAATCATCCAAAGCCAAGCGAGCTTATATGAAAAATTCTCTGGCGCACTTGCCCATAGCTTATAGGCAAAAAACATCCAATTTGTTCCTATCAAATAATTTATAGCCGTTGCTACCAAAGCAGCTACGATAAAACTTTTCTTTGTTCCGCTTCGTTCTACGATTAACCCCGCAACAAATGCCGCAAATATAAATGTAATAATAAACCCAAAGGTAGGGCTTAAAATTTGGCCAATTCCACCACCGAAACGAGCAAAGACAGGAGCTCCTGCCAATCCTACGCACATATAAATTGTGCAGGCGAGCGCACCTTTTCTACTACCAAGAATAAGCCCTGCTAAAATTGCAAAGAAGGTTTGAAGCGTAATGGGTACACCACCAACTACCATAAAAGGTGCAAAGGAAGTGATATTAGCACCCACCATCATTAACGTTGTAAATAATCCAATGTAGGTAATGTCGACAGTTCTTAACTTATGGTGACTATGTTGTGTAACAGTTGCCATGATTTCACCTCGTTTTATAAGTTATTACTGCTAGTGTAAAAAACGAATACATTTGTGTCAACTTTATTATTTGTATAAGTTAACGCAATTACTGAATTAAATTGAAGTAGACTATCTATCTATAAAAATGTATGATAGAATCGTCACAATTTTATAACTTCAAATACTATTGGTGTGACATTTTGAATGTCACTTAAAAGGGAAGTCGGTGGAAGTCCGACGCTGTCCCGCAACTGTAACGATGAATCCTATAATATGATTTGCCACTGTTTAAGAATGGGAAGGCAATTATAGGATAGTGAATCGAAGCCAGGAGACCTGCCATTTAGTAATACCTGTAATGCCCACGAGGATGCAAGCAATTACGGACAATAGCTGGATATTTTTCTGACTTTGTTTAATCTTGGGTATTTCTATGCGCATTTTCGCATGGGATACCTTTTTTTATTGCTTCATTCATCAATATTCAGTAGGAGTTTAAAACAGATGAATAAAAAATTTATGTTATTTTCCTTCGTACTTTTCATGGTATTAATTGTTTCAATGACCTTTGCTGTAATGGTTGGCTCAGTTTCAGTTACACCGTTATATGTATGGAAAGTTATTCTTTCTAAAATTCCTTTTATACAAAATTCGATCGAGCAAGATTGGAGTCGCTCTCAGGAAATCATCATCTGGCAAATAAGAGCACCTCGTGTTTTGCTAGCTGCGATAGTAGGAGCGGGGTTAGCTATTGCAGGGGCGGCCATTCAGGCACTAGTACGTAATTCTATTGCAGACCCGTATATTCTAGGGATTTCTTCAGGGGCAGCTGTCGGAGCTACTTCTGTGATTATTTTAGGAGCCTTTTCATTTTTAGGTATTTACGCTCTTTCAGTATCCGCATTCCTTGGTTCATTACTTGCCATTGCACTTGTCTTTTTCTTATCACGTGTTGGGGGACGTGTCTCTATTTTCCGCTTGCTATTGGCAGGCATGGCTGTGTCCTTTATCTTAACGGCTATCTCTAACTTTATTTTAATGATGTCAAAGCAAGAAGGGGCCTTAAAGGCTGTTATGTTTTGGATGCTAGGTAGTTTAGCTGGAGCCAAATGGAATAATATTGTGATTCCAGCTTTCGTATTCTTGGTTGTATTTGGGCTACTGTGGCTACACTATCGCAATTTAAATTTATTATTACTAGGAGAAGAGGCGGCAGTGACATTAGGCGTTAATCTTCAGCAATTCCGTATTCAGTTAATACTACTAGTATCTCTATTAACAGGTGTGCTTGTCGCAGTTAGTGGTTCTATAGGATTTGTGGGATTGATTATTCCCCATATTGTGCGTTTAATTGTGGGCTCAAACTATAAATACGTAATACCTATCAGTGCTTTAATAGGTGGAATATTCTTAGTGTGGGCAGATGCTTTTGCTCGAATTATTATTGCTCCTCAGGAAATGCCAATTGGTATTATTACAGCTTTTTGTGGAGGACCATTTTTCATTTGGCTTCTCCGTCGTAACAACTATTCTTTCGGTGAAGGAGATTAACTTCCATGACATTAGAAGCGAAACAAGTATCATTCTCCATTTACGATCAGCGTATACTGCATGATGTAAGCATTCAAATAAAAGAAAAGCAATTTGTTGGATTAATTGGTCCTAATGGGAGCGGCAAATCAACATTGTTAAAAAATATGTATCGTCTCCTAAAACCTGAAAGTGGATCGGTAGTATTAAATGAGCAAGATATATTAAAGCAATCAAGTAAAGCAATTGCGAAAAATTTGGCTGTTGTAAGCCAAGAGACACCCGTATTATTTGATTTCACTGTGCATGATTTAGTCAGTATGGGAAGAACCCCACATAAAAAGCTGTTAGAGCTTGATCAAGAGAAAGATTTTCAAATTGTTAAAGAGGCTCTTAGGCAAACGGGCATATCGCATTTAGAGAAACGAAGCTTTAGTTCGCTTTCTGGTGGCGAGAAAAAACGTGTCATGGTTGCAAGGGCACTCGCTCAACAAGCACAGATATTAATATTAGATGAGCCGACGAATCATTTAGATATTCAACATCAACTTCAACTTATGGATTTAATTCAGACTTTGCATTTAACCGTAGTAGCAGCTTTACATGATTTGAATATTGCTGCTATGTATTGCGATCAAATTTACGTTTTACAGCAAGGGCGAATAGTTTGTCATGGTACACCAGAGGAAGTACTTACGCCAACAGTGCTGCAAGATGTATTTGGTGTTTTTGCGGATATTCAAATACATCCAATGACAGGGAAGCCGTATCTTACATATGTACCTGAACAGTTCACGAAGGGGGTTAGCCAAATATAGAAAAGTGTCATCTTCTATTAGATACATAAAACATCCTTTAAGGAGTGACTGTATGCAAATAGCCTTTACGAAAATGCATGGTATTGGCAACAGCTATATCTACCTTGATCTTTTCCAACATGATTACAAGGAAGATATCTTTTGTGAATTGGCTCAAAAAATGGCCAATATCCATACTGGTATTGGCTCAGATGGATTGATTATTATCCAACCCTCTAAAATTGCTGACTGTGGTATGCGTGTATTTAATAAAGATGGATCTGAGGGGACAAATTGTGGTAACGGTCTTCGCTGTGTTGCTAAGTATATTTTTGAACGTCATATTGTACGACAAGAGCTAATTACGATTGAAACGAAATCCGGGATTATGCTGGCACAGGTAGTGGTGCAAGACAATCGTGTAATAGAAGTGATTGTCGATATGGGCAAACCTCTCTTATTGCGCAAAGACATTCCGATGTTAGGAAACCCAAATGAGCTTGTCATCAATGAAATATTTCCTTTACCCCAACAATCTCTTTTAGTAACAGCTTTGTTTTTGGGCAATCCCAATACCGTAGTTTTTGTGAATGCGATCGAGCAAGCACCATTAAGAACATTAGGCGGTATTATAGCAAACGATATGAGATTTCCTTATCGTTGCAATGTTGAGTTTGTAGAGGTTGTTCATGAGAAGGCATTAAAATGCTGCGTTTGGGAACGAGGTTCGGGTATAACAGAGGCATGTGGGACAGGTGCTTGTGCAGCGGTAGTGGCTGCTATATTAAATGGTTTTTGTCAGAAGGAAGAAGAGATAGTAGTCCAACTTAGGGGCGGTGACTTAGTCATTCGATGGGCTGACAATGACCATATCTGGATGCGTGGACCTGCAGAATTTATAGCGGATGGTATTTATGAATTTTTATCTTAATTACTCCCATTTCATGCCATTTTAAATAAATGAATACAGGACGCCTCCGATTTAAGAGTGGCGTCCTATATTGTAAAGCCATTAAGATACTGCTTTTAAGCCTGCTACACCTATGATAATTGCTATGATACTGATAATACGTGATAGATTTTTAGATTCGCCAAAGAAAATGATATTTACGAGTACAGCTCCAACAGTACCAATTCCTACCCAAACAACATAGGCAATGCTTAACTGCAAATAGTTGAAGGATGCATATAAAAGGGCAAAAGACACACCAAAACCACCAATATATAACATTAAGTTTCGTAATGTTTTATGCTGACTATAGAAGCGTAAGCCAACCACACCTATAATTTCAGACAATGCAGCTAAGATAATAAGTATCCAACCCATTATACATTCTCTCCTTTCGTTTGCATCTGCTCTTTAGAGGAATTATCCGCTAATTTTAGACCAATCACACCTAATAATAAAATAATCATGAACAGTCCTTTAATGGCATTAAATTCTCCTTCGAAAATGAAAATATCCATTAATGTGGTACCGATTGCACCTGCTCCAGCGAAAATAGCGTAGACTGTACCAGTAGGTAAGCTCTCACAAGCCTTCGATAAGAAATGAAAATCTATAGCAATGATTGTCACAATAATTATCCAATGCCACCATGAGCTTGCTACGTTAAAGCCAAATACCCAAAGCAATTCAAATAAACTTGTTAAAACGACGTACATCCATTCTTTTTTCATCAATAAAATCCTTTCTATTAGGTAATACAATGACTGACATTCAGTCATTTTCGAGGTAAAAGAGAACGTCACTTTTATGGGTGACGTAGGCCAAGTGCGTGAGATAGGAAGTCTATAAGCTCAAGCTTGAGCAATTTCATTGTTTCGTCCTTGCTATCATCAAATAAATAAATTTGTTCAGCAGCAGATTCAATTAGACCAATCATCAGTTTAGCAGAACGTGTTGGGTCAATTGAATCACGTATCATTCCCTGTTGCTGGCCAGATAATAAGAAATGACTCATCCAGTCATAATAGGGTGCATATATATTTTCCCATTCTTTTAAATGCTCAGTTTGCGCAATACCTGCATAAATAAGTGCAACGATATCTCCATAATCTTTCGTGATTAAGAAAACCATTTCCACAACCTCTTCAAGTTGCTGTTCAAAGGGCTTATGACTTGAAATACCTTCATCTAAGGTAGCAATAATTCTTTCTACCATATTTTTTGCAATAGCAGGCATAACAGAAAGGCGTGATGGGAAATAAAGATAAAATGTTCCTTGAGCGATCCCAGCAGCTTTAACGATATCTGAAACTTTTGTTTTTTCTATACCTTTTTCTCGAAAAACCTCAATGGCAGCTTGAATAATTTTTTCTTCTTTTGACATGCAATCCCTCACTTTTGCCTTACTTAATTATTATGTTATAGAATAAGAAAAATAATGTCAATAAAAATGACTGATTATCAGTCATTTTTATTATCCAATGTTCGTTTGTAATTCCACAATTATGCGAAGGAGTATATTTTCTATATTTCGGGGAATTGTATAATTGAAAGGATTGATGACCATGAAAGAAATTAAGTTTGCACAATTAGACCCGCAGCAACTAGAAAAAATTAATGAGCTTGAAGAAAAGATTGGTGTAACATTAGTTGCCTATGATGCTTCCTCCACACCATCACACGGTTCCGGCGCTTTTGAGTCAAATAATAGCACTACTACAAATCATCCATCATAATGAAGTGAGAAATGCCTTGCAGTAATGTAAGGTATTTTCGTTTTATAGAATGTATTTAAAGGAGTGTTTGAATTGAATGAATTCTATGCTGATTTACATATTCATATTGGACGTACTTCTAGTGGAAGGGCAGTGAAAATTACTGGCAGTAAAACGTTAACATTAGCACGAATTTTAGAGACGGCTAGTGCAAGAAAGGGATTAGACATCATTGGGATCATTGACTGTCACTCACCTGAAGTAATCGAAGAAATGGTGAGGATGATTGAACACGGAGAACTACAAGAACTTAAAGAAGGTGGTCTGCGATTTCAGGAAACAACTTTAATTCCCGGATCAGAGATCGAAATTTATGATCAACATTGTCAGGGTCCTATTCATGTGCTTGCTTACTTTCCTACACTAGAGCTCATGAAGCTGTTCTCAGAATGGATGTCACAACATATGAAGAATATCCATTTAAGTTCACAGCGTATTTATTGTGATGGTCAGACCTTGCAGCAAAAGGTACATGAATTGGGAGGTATTTTTATTCCTGCACATGTATTTACACCATTTAAAAGCTTGTTTGGCAAAGGGGTTCGTCGAAGTTTAACTGAAGTCTTTGATCCGCAGCTTATTGATGGTATTGAATTAGGTTTAAGCTCTGATACAAATATGGTAAGTCATATTAAAGAATTACAAGCATATACATTCGTTAGCAATTCTGATGCACATTCGCTTGGGAAATTAGCACGAGAGTATCAAAAGTTACGATTAGCAGAAGCGAATTTTACAGAATTAAAAATGGCCCTGCATGAGCAAGAGGGACGAGCGGTAATAGCCAATTATGGCCTAAACCCTTTGCTTGGCAAATATCATCAAACAGTTTGTGCAAAATGTAGTCAACAGCTAAGTAAAGAGGCTACCATTTGTACAAAATGTGGGAGTACTCAAATTATAAAGGGAGTAGCTACCCGTATACAGGAGCTATCTGAAGACTTTCCCAATAAACGAAATAGACCACCTTATATTCATCAGATACCACTTGATTTCATTCCAGGTATTGGTCCTAAAATGATGGAACGTTTAATCGAAGCATTTGGTACAGAAATGAATATTTTGCATCGTGTAACAATCGACCAGCTTGAACAAATTGTGCCACATAAACTAGCCCATTTAATCGATTTAGCGAGAACGGGTCAATTAGCCATTGAAGTTGGTGGTGGTGGGATTTATGGAAAGATACAGGTTGATTAGATAAAAAATGAAATGTTTCAAAAAGATTGTTGTAATTTAATCTATTTTTATCGTTCCTCTAGTAAAATAGTGAAAATAACGACTATTTTATAAGTAGAGGAGAGAGTAAATGCGATTATCAAAGAAATTTCGTTTTTTAGCTTCAAGTGTATTGGCTTTGCAATTAGCTATACCTGTAGCAGCTAGTGCAGAAGAAGGACAGGGTGACCATATAGCACCAAGTTGGGTTGTACAAACCGATTATGTGGCACTTGGTGATTCATTAGCACATGGGATGAATGAAGTAGGTGTAATTGGATTAGGCTATACCGATTTTATTGCACAGGCATTACAGCAAGACGGCCTCCTTACTTCCTTTAATAAGGGCTTTGCTATGTCAGGCTACACAACTAAAAATGTTTTAGCTGATCTACAAAATGATGTTGCAAAAACAGTGACTGGTTTTGGCTATACAGACGAACAGGCAAAGTTACGGGCTTCTATTAAAGAAGCTGAAATCATCACATTAACAGCTGGGGCAAATGATCTATTGCCAATATTAAAAGAATCTCAAGCAACGGGAATTGACACTGTGGCTATCATAAAAGCTACTAAAGAAGCTGTATCGAACATTGCTACTATTCTATCTGAAATCAAAAAGATTAATCCACAAGCTGAAGTATATGTAATGGGCTATTATAATTCCTTCCCATACTATAGTGAGAACTTACAAAAACAATTTAATTTGTTATTAGCTACATTGAATGCAACAATTAAAACAACTACTGAAAAAGCGGGCGCTATTTTTGTTCCTACATATGATGTTGTTGCAAAGGATGTTGCCAACTATCTACCAAACCCTGAAAATATTCATTTAAGTGAAGCTGGTTATTTAGCAGTAGCAAATGAAGCATTTTTACCAATCATTAAAACAAGCTCTTTATGGGATGTCACGCAGGCTATTGGAGTAGAGGTAAAAGATCGTACAACTGTTAAGGTTAGCTGGCAAGAAGCGACAGATAATGTAGGCGTAGCAAATTACCTTGTCTATGTGAATGGAAAATTAACTTCAACATTAAATGCTGACACTACTACAATTACGCTCAAAGATTTAACAGAAAATACAACCTACAATGTATCTATCAAAGCAATTGATGCTGCTGGTAATGAAAGTGTTCAAAATCCTACAGTAACTTTCACTACGAAAGGAACAGTTAGCTTTACAGATACACAGAATCATTGGGCAAAAGATTATATTCAAACAGCTGCAAATATAGGTATAATGAACGGCTATACTGATGGGACATTTAGACCTGAGAGTAGTGTAACACGTGCCCAAGCTGCAGCTATTCTTGTAAGAAGCCTTGGCTTAACTACAGAAGAAAAAGCACCATTTACTGATATCGAAAATTATGATGCAGCAACACAGGCAGAAATTGCGGCAGCATATGTACATGGTCTTATTAAAGGAACAGATGGAAAATTTAAGCCTGGACACCCTGTGACACGCGCTCAATTAGCTTTAATGATTCATCGCGCCTATGAACAGCAATCTAATCAGCCGTATATTGCAAAAGGCGATGTGCCATTTGTAGATGTCGCTTCATATAATGCAGAAACCAAACGTGCAATCACAATGCTGTATGAATTAGGAATCGTGACAGGGGATGGAGGGAAATTTTCACCTGAGGCTGTCACAACAAGAGGTCAAGCAGCTAAAATATTTACCAATCTTAGTCAGCTACTCATTCAATAATCATTAAAAGGTAGGGGGATTGTCTCCTCTACCTTTTGATGTTTTCGTAAAAAACGAAATATAGTCTATCTAAATAAAGGAGAATGGGATGCTGTCATTTATATTATCTGCTAAAAGATTAGGAAAAGGACTGTGGAGGTCCTTTAAACGTCCACAGTTCCTATCATTATTTACTTCACTATTTTTAATCATTCTCTCAGGAACTCTATTCTACAAGGGAACAGAAGGATGGTACTGGTTGGATGCCATGTATTTTGCTGTAGTGAGCTTAATTCCAACTGGAGTCGAAACAGGACTATATCCAACAACGGCTTATTCTAAAGTATTTACAATGATTTATTTAATTGTTGGTACAGGAGTAATGTTTATCATGTTATTAATGCTGGGACGCTCTATCGTAGATTTTTCTCTGAATGAAGAAGAAAAAGAAGAGGTTAAAAAACGTTTGAAAAAGTAGAATAGCAGTACAATGAATTTTTTGGACGATTCATTGTACTGCTATTTTTTTATGATAGTTTGGCAATAATGCCTTCTTCGTCATCTAAAACTAGTTCAATCCCTGTCGAGAATGGATCACCGTGTAGAACATCCTTGATCCAAACACGTAAGGCACCAATCATGGCTGCTGTATTAAGCACCTCGATTTGACCGTTGACTTCGACCTCTGCACCAAAACCTGCATCATCCTCGTAAGTTAATTCAACAAGAACATCCTCAGGGCGAATGTTTTGATAGTAGGCTTGAGATAAACAAATAGCATTAATAATATCTTGTTCGTTGATTATTTGTGCCATTGTGCTTCCTCTTTGCGCTTTTTATCTTTAAACATATTTATTATCTTCACAACAAGCATCACAATAACAACAATTGCTGCCACATTAATAAGTAAACCTAAAATATTCCCCAGTATACCCATACCACTAAATAGACTACCGAATAATAATCCAGCAAGTCCACCAAGCATTAATCCTTTCATCAGACCACCTGAGAAAAAACCACCTTTTTTAGTAGTATCTGCTTTATTAGTAGATGTTGAGTTGTTTTTATTTGTTGTTGCATTGTTTTGATCTTTAGTAGTATCCGACTTTTGGATATTCGAGCTATTATTATTGTTAGAGAAGCCCTTTTTACCCGATTTATAGGATTTAGCTTCTGCCGTTGGTGTATCAGAAATAAATAATGTTGCACCAACAGTCGAAAATATCAGTGTCGCTGCAAAAAGAGCGGCAAGAATTTTTTTCATTACATACATTCCTCCAATATAATTTTTAATTTAATCATAAACTAGTTCTTATATAGTAATATTACATGAACTATATTAAAAAATAAAACAAACGCTTTCAAAAATTAAGCTATATCAAAAAATATGGACAAATAGTGGCAGATGTAATGATTGTAGAAATTATGCAATAGGAAGGAGTGAAAAAATGCTACTAACTTTATCAATCTTCCTTACCATTTTTATCATTTTGTACCTAACAGAAAAAAGGCGCTTTCTCAACGTTGTAGCCCTTGGCGTGATAGGGATATATATTGTCAGAGCGTTTATTATTCATTATCCTTTATTGCTACCAAATGATCAGGGGATTATTTCTGAAATGGGGATATTCATTATATTAGGAAGCTTTCCAAGTATTATGTTTATTTTATCGATAGCCATGTTTTTCAATAGTAAAGTATTATTGGAAAAGGAAGGACGCAAATTCCGTAACTTAATGTTAGCCATATTAGGGCTAAGTTTTGTTATTATGATGTTATGGTATGTATTCGTCATTTTTATTGAAATTGAAAATGTATTTTGGCATATTCTTTTCTTCTATGCGTTTTTGATTTTTGGTTATACAATGTTCTTATACACTAGTGTCCTTGCTTATTCAATATTGTATCTTCTTACACCAATACGTTATAAACCAAATTACATTATTGCATTAGGTTCAGGATTAATTGGCGATAGAGTACCTCCACTTTTAGCAAGCCGTTTAGATGAAGCAGTAAAGCAATATATAAAGTATGAGATGAAGCCTTATATCATTGTCTCTGGTGGTCAAGGAAATGATGAAAAGGTATCAGAAGCATATGCAATGAAACAATACCTAATAGAAGTACATCATATTCCGACTGACAAGATAATAATGGAGGATTGTTCAGCCAATACAGAACAAAATATGATCTTTTCAAAGCAAATAATGGACCACCATTCTCATGGAGAGAACTATCGTGCCATTTTTGTTACGAATAATTTCCATGTGTTTCGCGCAAGTATTTATGCTAGGAAAGCAGCATTAGATGCCGAAGGGATTGGCTCAAAAACTGCTTTTTACTATGTTCCTAATGCATTCACACGAGAATTTATAGGTTTATTAACCATGTATAAATGGACCCATGTCACAGTATTTTTAATTATTACGCTATTCGTAGGCTTACTATTGAGAGCATATGTGTAACCAAACTTCAACTGTCTTCCATATAATAGTGGTAAGGCAGTTTTTTTACATAGTGTGCAAGGGAGGAAAATAATGTACGAGCAAATTTTAGCCAAGCGAAATAAAGAACGAATAATTTCCCTACAAAATCTTACACAAACTCAAGATCAGTGGTTTGCTCAAAGTATAAAATTACTTACATTCGCTGAAGTTAACCTAACAGCCTTGCAGAAAATACTGTATCAAGTAGTACGAGGGTTATTAAAAGAACAGCAACAACGACATTTACAGATTGTCCATACAGTACAATCTCAATCGATACAGGAGAATGTATTAACGCTGTTGGCAGAATATGATGATGTCTTGCGCGATGCCATTCCACAGCCTATCTATATACTCATTTGGCAAATTTCTTCGCTAGAAAAGTTAAAAAACAGTATAGAAGTAGTAGATGATGTGCTTGATATTGTAGAGTGGTATTTTCGCCATCAAGATGAACAAGTTGCTGCTCTAGATGAAGAGGACTTAGATCATGAGCTCATTATTGATTTGTATAAAGAAGCGGTTGAAGAGCAGGATGGGGATGCCCAATATCAACTGGGTGAATACTATAATTCTAGAGAGGGTAAACATTTTCAACCTGAAAAATCATTGAAATGGTTTGAGCTAGCCGCTGCCCAGGGAAATGCAGATGCTCAATATATGCTTGGGAATTTTTGCTTTGGGGGCATAGGTATGGAGGAAAATTATTCCTTTGCCTTTTCATACTATGAAAAAGCAGCTTTGCAGGGACATGCGGATGCTGCCAATAATTTAGCAGATATGTACTTTAATGGCGAGGGCGTAGCAACGAATTATACATTAGCAAAAAAATGGTTTGATTATGCTGCACAAAAGAATGTGGCAGAGGCAATGTTTACGTTAGGAATAATTTATGAGCAGGGGTTAGGCGTTGAGGTAGATGAGAAAGAAGCTTTTAACGCCTATAAAAAATCAGCTGAGGCAGGGTATGTGGAAGCACAATATCGACTTGGTGGAATTTATTTAGAGGGGCGCTTAGGCCAAGCGAAAGATGTCAATCGTGGTCTGTTTTGGTATGAAAGAGCTGCGGAGCAATATCATGTAGACGCCTTTTATGATTTAGGTTATATATGGAGTAATGGTCTGGCAGGAATACGCAATCTCGAAAAAGGTATTCATTGGTTTAAGCAGGCTGCACTTCAAGGAGATGTGGAAGCCAAGCTACAATTAGGGCATATTTTTAATAAAGATACAGGGTTAGATAGAAATCTGAAAGAAGCTATTAAATGGTATGGACTCGCGGCAGATGCAGGATCCGAAGAAGCGGCTAAAATATTACAGGAACTTAAAGGATTGTAAATTTAGTGTTAAAAAAACATAGGTTTTTAGAATTATTTATGTTGCTATGGCATGAGGGTATTTTGGTCTAAAATAGACTGCTGTTTACGAGTATTTAGATAGATCATGATTGAGGATAAAAAATATTAGTATAGTGAAATTTGAAGATGATCGATAAAAAAGTAGAATAAATATAAAGCAAGTAAGCATAATAAACAAAAAAATAGTTAAAAAAGCTACCCAATAATATTGTGGTAGCTTTTTTATAGTTTATTACGCTTTATTTAACAACAAGGACTTTTTATACATTTTGTGTAAAATAATGGTATTAATAAGATTGACAGTCATTTATAAAATGATTAATGTAAATGAGTGATTTTGAAAAGAAGCATACGTAAATAATTTACTGTTAGTCATGTAGGACTATATCTGTTTGCTGAGAGCAAATGACCTTAGGATAAATTGAGCAAAGGGGTACCCGACATACTTTTGGAGGAAGTCTGTCATACGAAATTGCGCTATCGATTGTAACCATTAAATCTGACTAATCAGATTTTATCGGTATTTTTTCGTGTATCCATCAATATGTTAAAAGGGATTTGATGTTTCTCAGCCAAGATGAAAGTAAACGGAATGAAAGAGGGAAGATGTGTGATTTTTCAAAAACAGAGAAAGACGAAGGTATTGGATTTACAGCAATACACAGTGAAAATGGATTTGTCCTCTCGTCAATCGATGGCGAAGCAAATTGAAATGCTGAACTTAACGAAGAACGACTTACAATATTTAAAAGCTTTCCAGCCAATAGTTATGGATAATGTAGATCACATCGTAAACCGTTTTTACAACATGATTGGAACAGAGCATCATTTGGTAGATATTATCAGTCATCATAGTTCTGTAGAAAAGCTTAAAGTAACATTACGGCAACATATTATTGAAATGTTTAACGGAACCATTGATGAGATGTATTACCAAAGGCGTGTAAAAATTGCAAAGGTGCATGTCCACATTGGGCTTAGAACACAGTGGTATATCTGCGCATTCCAAGATTTATCGATATCATTTATTGATTTAGTCGAAAAAAATATAGAATTTCCACAAGATCAATTTAATACGATCAGAGCTATATCGAAAATTTGTAATTTTGAGCAACAACTCGTTTTAGAAGCTTTTGAAAACACTGTGGAACAACTGAAAGAAAAAATGGTTCATGAAAAAGAAGCGATTGAACGACAGATTGTAGATTCTTCGGAAGCACTTGCAGCTATCTCGCAGGAAACCAATAATTCATTTTGCTGCTTAAGTAAGCAATCTGACGAAATTAAACATTTGGCAAAAAAATCACTCGATGTGTCTACGCTGGCTGAAAACCAAGCACTTGAGGGTCGCAAGCGTTTAAAAAATCAATCACAAAATATGCTCAATATTAGTCATTCTCTTCATGATATAGAAGAAAATATTGAACAATTATCAGGTATGTCTAAGGAAATGGAAACAATTATGAGTGTTGTGACCAATATTGCGAATCAAACGAATCTTTTGGCTTTAAATGCTGCAATTGAAGCAGCACGTGCTGGGGAAGCGGGAAAGGGCTTTAGCGTAGTGGCCGATGAAGTACGTAAATTATCAATTCAGACAAAAGAATCTGTTACAGCGGTGGCTTTGTTATTGAAAAAGACAGGTGAACGAACAGAGAAATTAGAGTATTCTTTGACCAACATTCAAGATGAAGTTGCAGCAGGTGAAGAAAATATGTTACAAACTGAAGGCCAATTTACGAGTATATTGGGAGCCATGACAGAAGCAAAAGATCAAAATGAGTGTATGGCAACAAAAATACAAGCAATTGTAGGCATATTAAGTGAATTAGGCACTTCATTTACTGAGGTAACAAATTCAGCTGAAAAATTAGCGAGCTTTGCGCAAAATTTAAAAGGATAGACTACTAACATTTACATTCTATTTTTCATATTTTTAGACGTAATAAACACTATAGTACCTATTTAAATGTTTGTTGTGAAGTTATCGCTATAGAGCATCAATTTTATAGAGATTCAGAAAGTAAGAGCTATTTCACTGATGAAATAGCTCTATTTTTGCTAAATTTGTAAAGGGTTTAACGTAATTTTCAATGAAAAAAAGATTATACTGTAGAAAGAATGAATAATAGGGGCGGTTATGATGAAAACAGTTGTTGTTTTAGGCGGCGGTATTACAGGACTATGTACAATGCATTATTTGCAACGTCAAGTGAAGGAACATAATTTAAATGTTCGTCTAGTGCTTATAGAAAAAAATACATATTTAGGAGGCAAATTATATTCAGCACATGAACAAGGTTTCATCATGGAAACGGGTGCTGATTCTATTGTAGCCCGTCATCAAGGCGTTATGGAACTCGTGCAGGAGCTTGATTTTGAGGCGGAATTAGTTTACAACGAAACAGGTATTTCTTATATTTATACGAATAATGAGTTACATGCTATTCCGGCAGATTCAACTTTCGGAATACCGATGAGTTTAGCATCCTTAGAGGAAAGTACACTTATTTCCGAGCAGGGAAAAAAAGAAGCGTTGAAGGATTTAACATTGCCAAACAATGGCTTCACAAAGGAAAGTTCTATCGGTGAATTTTTAACTTACTATTTAGGAGAGGAACTGGTGAAAAACCAAATTGCACCAGTCCTTGCAGGTGTTTATTCGGGAGATTTACATCAGCTTTCTATTGGCTCTACTTTACCGTATTTAATTGATTATAAGAATGATTTTGGAAGTATTATTAAAGGCTTTGATGCGAATCGTGAGCAATTTGTTAAAGCAGCGAACAAAAAATTTATATCCTTTAAAAATGGTTTATCTTCTTTAATTGATCGACTTGAACAAACCTTATCCGATGTAGAAATTATCAAGGGTGTTACTACACTAAATGTTCAAAAACAAGATAAGAACTACACAATTTCCTTAGCTAATGGTGAAATTATTGAGTCAGATTATGTCGTTTTAGCATTACCGAACGATACTGTACAAAATCTGCTACAGGATGAATCTTTAAACCGCTATTTTGACCAATTTACGACAGCGTCAGCGATTACTATCTATTTAGGTTTTGATGTGCCAGACGCTAAATTGCCAGCAGATGGAACGGGCTATATTGTTTCCCATAATTCAGACGTAACTTGTAATGCGGCAACTTGGACTAGTCGTAAATGGAAGCATACATCGAAAGAAAATAAATTACTTGTGCGACTCTTTTATAAGAGCATCAATCCAGCCTATGAGCAACTACGCGCCATGACGGATGAAGAATTGGCAGCAGTTGCTTTAGAAGATGTGAGAAAGAGCCTAGGAATAGAGGAGCAGCCAACCGTTGTGAATGTAACAAAATGGATTGATCAAATGCCTAAATATGATCTAGCGCATCGTGAAGCATTACAAGGCTTACTACAAGAATTACATGAGAAATATCCTAATTTATCGATTGCAGGGTGCTCGTATTTTGGCGTAGGTATTGGTGCTTGCATTCAAAACGGGAAAAAAATTGGTGAAGAGCTTGCAAAGGAACTTGCCAATTTCTAAGGTTTTAAGTGGAAAAAAACTTTGTTATGTGAAATAGTCTTGACTCATTCGTCAGTAAACGATATGATTCTTTTAATTATTTAAAAAATTCATACTTAATTCTTATCAAGAGAAGCAGAGGGACTGGCCCATTGAAGCTTCAGCAACCAACTTTATTGTCAGGTGCTAAATCCAGAAGACCGTTGAGTCGAAGATGAGAAGGAACAACAATGATGAATCGTTAAAGCCTTCTTTTTTTATGAAAGAAGGCTTTTTATTATATAGAGACATAGGAAGAGAGGCTAATTTTATGGGATTGCTTGAAAGGTTAAAAACGCATGTATTGACGGCAGACGGTGCATTTGGCACAGTGCTATATGGCTATGGATTGGAGTATTGCCATGAGGAAATGAATGTTCAGAGACCCGAGTTAATTGAAAAGATTCATAGAGAATATATTGCGGCTGGTGCTGACATCATTCAAACGAATACGTACGGTGCAAATGCCATTAAATTAGCTCGCTATGGATTGGAATCACGTGTCCAACAATTTAATGAAGCTGCTATCACCATCGCAAAACGAGCAGCGGCTGATGGCGGTCAATTTGTTTTAGGAACAATTGGTGGTATTCGGGGAATTCGTAAAAGTGATGCAACCTTGGATGAAATATTAGCGACTATTGAAGAACAAGCAAGCGTCTTACTTGCAGGGAATCCAGATGGCCTTTTACTTGAAACTTATTATGATTTTGAAGAATTAACAGCAACCTTAAAGATGCTACGAGAAAAAACAAAATTGCCGATTATTGCACAAGTTTCTATGCATGAGCCCGGTGTTCTACAAAATGGGATGTCTTTAAATAATGCTCTCCATGAGCTTGAAGCTCTAGGTGCTGATATTGTTGGTGTCAATTGTCGACTAGGTCCACACCATACAATTCAGGCATTTGAAGGTGTAGAACTTCCTAATAAGGCATTTATGTCGGCCTATCCAAATGCATCACTTCTGGACTTAGAGGATGGGCGTGTCGTTTATGAATCAGAAGCTGATTATTTTGGTCGAGCGGCTGTTGAATTGCGTGATCAAGGTGTACGTTTAATAGGGGGCTGCTGTGGTACAACACCCAAACATATTGCAGCAGCAAAGAAGTATTTAGAAGAGTTATCACCGGTTCAGGAGAAGCATGCGAAGCCTAAAAAGATTGAGATTGTTCGGGAAGCGGAGCCAACAAAGTATGAGCCTCTTCATGAAAAGGTTAAACGTGAACGCTCTGTCATAGTAGAGTTGGATACGCCTAGACATTTAGAGATTGATGGGTTCCTTGAAGGAGCAAAGCAATTATATGATGCAGGTGCAGATGTAGTTATGATGGCAGACAATTCATTGGCCTCTCCACGTATTAGCAATATTGCAATGGGCGCATTGTTGAAGAGCTCACATGGTGTACGCCCACTAACTCATATTACATGTCGAGACCGTAATTTAATTGGTCTACAATCTCATTTAATGGGGTTAAATGCTTTAGGTATTCATGATGTGTTGGCCGTTACGGGTGATCCAACGAAAGTAGGAGATTTCCCAGGTGCGACAAGTGTTTATGATGTATCTTCCATGGAGCTAATCCAATTAATTAAGCAATTAAATGAAGGGGTCTCTTTCTCAGGTAAGCCACTTCGTAAAAAAGCAAATTTCTCAGTTGCTGCTGCATTTAATCCAAACGTCCGTGTGTTAGATCGTGCTGTGACACGCTTGGAGAAGAAAATTGAGCATGGGGCAGACTACTTCATTTCTCAACCAGTATATACGAAAGAGAAAATTGTAGAGATTTATGAGGCAACAAAGCATTTACAAGCTCCAATTTACATCGGTATTATGCCTGTTACGAGTTATAAAAGTGCTGAATTTTTACATCATGAAGTGCCAGGTATCAAATTATCTGAAGATGCCTTAACAAGAATGAAAGCATGTGGAGAAGATAAAGAAAAGGCAACATTGGAAGGGATTGCTATTGCCAAAGAATTAGTAGAAGTGGCTACGCAATATTTCAATGGGATTTACCTTATTACACCATTTTTACGTTACGATGTGACACTAGAGTTGATGAAATATATAGAGCAATTGGATGAACAGAAAAAAGGAGTAAGTATACATGGCTAAGCACTCGATTGAAGAGCAACTAGAGAAACGTATTTTAATTCTTGATGGCGCAATGGGAACAATGCTACAAAATGAAAATTTATCAGCAGAGGATTTTGGTGGCGAGGAACTTGATGGCTGTAATGAAAATCTTGTGCTTACTAGACCAGATGTTATTGAAAAAATTCACCATAAATACTTAGAGGCAGGCGCAGATATTATTTGTACAAATACATTTGGTGGGACGCCTCTTGTGTTAAATGAATATGATCTTGGCACAAAAGCAGAAGTAATTAATAAGCGTGCAGTGGAAATTGCTCGCCAAGCAGTGGATCGTTATTCCACATCGGATTGGCCACGTTTTGTTGCAGGGGCTATGGGGCCAACAACAAAAACGTTATCAGTAACAGGTGGTATTACATTTGAAGAGCTAGAGGAAAATTTTTATGTACAGGCAAAAGCATTAATTGAGGCAGGAGCCGACGTTTTGTTATTAGAAACAAGTCAGGATATGCTCAATGTCAAAGCAGGCACACTTGGCGTAAAGCGCGCTTTTGCATCAACGGGAAAAGAGCTACCTGTCATGATTTCAGGAACAATAGAACCGATGGGTACAACGCTTGCAGGGCAAACAATTGATGCCTTTTATATTTCGATCGAGCATATTAAACCATTATCAGTTGGCCTAAACTGTGCGACGGGACCTGAGTTTATGACGGATCACATTCGTTCATTAGCAGAGCTTTCAACAGGCTATATTAGCTGTTACCCAAATGCTGGCTTACCAGATGAAGAAGGGTGTTATCATGAATCACCAGAATCGCTATCGCAAAAATTAAAAGGCTTTGCAGAAAAGGGTTGGCTTAATATTGTAGGTGGATGTTGTGGGACGACACCCGCTCATATTGCAGCCATTCGTGAGATCTTAAAAGATGAAAAACCTCGTCAATTACCAGAAAAAACACATGGTCATGCGGTATCAGGAATTGAACCGTTATTGTATGACGATTCTATGCGTCCGTTATTTATTGGGGAGAGAACAAATGTAATCGGCTCTCGTAAATTTAAGAATTTAATCATTGACGGGAAATTTGAGGAGGCCGCAGAGATTGCACGTGCTCAAGTCAAAAATGGTGCACATGTTATTGATATTTGTTTAGCCAACCCTGATCGCGATGAATTAGCCGATATGCGTGGATTTATGCAGGAGGTTGTAAAAAAGGTTAAGGTGCCTCTTGTGATTGACTCAACTGATGAAAAAGTAATTGAGGAAGCATTAAAGTTTTCACAAGGGAAAGCCATCATTAACTCTATTAATTTAGAGGATGGTGAAGAACGATTTGATGCAGTATTACCACTCGTGAAAAAATATGGTGCATCATTAGTTGTTGGAACGATAGATGAAAAGGGGATGGCGGTTGACCGTCATCGAAAGCTCGAAATTGCCGAGCGCTCCTATCAACTTTTAACGGAAAAATGGGGGATTGCACCAGAGGATATCATTTTCGACCCATTAATGTTCCCTGTAGGAACTGGGGATGAGCAGTATATTGGTTCAGCGCTAGAAACGATTGAAGGCATTCGTCTCATCAAAGAAAAATTGCCGCAGACATTGACTGTACTTGGCGTAAGTAATATCTCATTTGGCTTACCACCTGTTGGTCGTGAAGTACTGAATGCTGTTTATCTCTATCATTGTACACAGGCGGGCTTAGATTATGCCATTGTTAATACAGAGAAATTGGAGCGTTATGCATCCATCCCTGAAGAGGAAATCAAACTCGCAAATGACCTGCTCTTTAATACAAATGATGAAACATTAGCAGTGTTTACAGATTTTTATCGAGATAAAAAGAAGGAAAAAACGGAAGCTGATATTCCAAAAACGGTTGAAGGTCGTTTAGCTTACTATATATTAGAAGGTACAAAAGAAGGGCTAATTGAGGATTTAGACGCTGCACGGGAAATCTTCGAGGCGCCACTTGATATAATTAATGGTCCTTTAATGGAGGGCATGGCTGAGGTAGGTCGATTATTTAATGATAATCAACTCATTGTAGCAGAGGTTTTACAATCAGCAGGTGTGATGAAGGCCGCAGTGGCTCATTTAGAGCAATTCATGGAGAAGGATGAAGAGAGTGCTGGAAAAGGGAAAATGGTACTTGCTACAGTAAAAGGTGATGTTCACGATATTGGGAAAAACCTTGTTGATATTATATTAAGTAATAATGGTTATAAGGTAGTCGATTTGGGCATTAAAGTAACTCCTGCCCAATTGATTGAAGCGATTCGTAAGGAAAAACCTGATTTTATTGGGCTGTCAGGTTTACTCGTGAAATCAGCGCAACAGATGGTTATTACTGCTCAGGATTTTAAAGAGGCGGGAATTGATGTTCCTATTTTAGTTGGTGGTGCTGCACTTTCACGTCGTTTTACTGAAACAAAAATTGCAGATGAATATGGTGGTCCTGTTATTTATGCAAAGGATGCTATGCAAGGCTTAGAGCAAGCGAATCTATTAATGGGTGAAGGGACACGTGAAAATTTCTTAGCAGAAATTGAAGAATCCCGTCAAAAACGTTTAGCGGCCGATGAAAAACGAGCTGCTCGTCCGGCAAAAGAGGTAACAATAAAGCCTGCACGAACAGTAAAAGGAGCGCCAGTATTTTTACCAGCGGATTTACGACGTCATGTGAAAAAAGACTATTCTGTATCTCATTTATACCCTTATGTTAATATGCGTACATTACTGGGACACCATCTAGGCTTGAAAGGGCAAGTTCAGCAATTGCTTGATGCGGGCGATTCAAGAGCAACAGAGCTCAAGGATTTAGTAGATGATTATTTAAAAAGTGATCTATTAAAGCCATCAGGTTTGTATCAATTTTTCCCTGCTCAAGCAGATGGTGATGATGTCGTTGTGTATGATCCTGCTGATAGTAAGACAGAAATTGAACGTTTTACCTTCCCTCGTCAGCAGGTTGAACCATTTTTATGTCTTGCAGATTTCTTAAAAACGGTAGAGAGCGGTGAAATAGACTATATTGCACTCATGGTTGTAACAGCAGGTCAAGGAGTTATGGCTAAAGCACGCCAGTTAAAAGAGGCTGGGAAATTTCTTGAAAGTCATGCCTTGCAATCGACTGCTTTAGAATTAGCAGAGGGCTTTGCTGAACGTATGCATCAGGAAATTCGTGACCAATGGGGCTTCCCTGATGCAACAGATTTCACTATGAGAGATCGTTTTGCTGCAAAATATCAAGGTCAACGCTTTTCATTCGGATATCCTGCATGTCCGAACTTGGAGGATCAAGAGAAACTATTCGGCCTATTAAAACCTGAGGATATTGGTGTCCATCTTACAGAAGGCTTTATGATGGAGCCTGAAGCATCTGTATCTGCAATCGTTTTTGCTCATCCTGATGCTCGCTACTTCAATGTTTAAGGCATAAAATAAGAGGAGATAGATAGTCTATTCAATGACTGTCTATCTCTGTTTCTTTATAGAAGAAAACAATTTGGTTAAGGGAAGTGAGCAGAATGATACGATTCATGGAAGAAAGAGATATTCCCGAGGTTTTGGTTATCTATAATGATATTATTTTAACAAGCAAGGCTGTCTATCGATACGAAATACAAACTTTAGATGAAAAAGTACAGTGGTTTAGGGAGCAACAATCATTAGATAATCCTTTACTTGTATTTGAGGATAATGGGCTTGTCGCTGGCTTTGCTACCTATAGTCAATTCCGTCCTTACCCAGGTTATAAATATACAATGGAGCACTCTGTCTATGTGCATAAAGAACATTATCAAAAAGGGATTGCGACAAAGCTCATGAACAGGCTGATAGCGATCGCTGAAGAAAATGGTGTCAAAACGCTTGTTGCTGGTATTGATGGAGAAAACATTGGTAGTATTAAAGCACATGAAAAATTAGGCTTTGAATATGCAGGAACCATTAAAAATGCAGGCTATAAATTTGAACAATGGCTAGACCTTGTGTTCTATCAACTTCATTTGACTGGACCGAAATCATAAAAGGATATGACAAATGTCATATCCTTTTTGTGATGTTTGCGTCTGTTACTGACTTGTATTCTTGTTTTATGATGAGGTCATAAGAAAAAAAGAAACGAGGGAGTAAAAGATGGCAACTATTAAAGAAAAAACAAAAAAGTTACGCCAAGATGTAGCGCCATTTGCCAAATCAGATACGCGTAAAAGTGTTTTTCAGATTATAAATACAATTGTACCGTTAATTGCATTATGGGTGGCTGGTTACTTGTTAGTGGATGTATCACCTTGGCTAACAGTCGGCTTAAGTGCTATTTCAGCAGGTTTTGTCGTACGAACTTTTATTATTTTTCATGATTGTACACACGGCTCATTTTTCAAAAGTAAAAAGGCAAACGACTGGGTTGGATTTTTTACTGGGGTGCTAACATCATTCCCTTATGAAAAATGGAAACGTGAACATACAATTCACCATGCAACAAGCTCAAACTTAGACAAGCGTGGTATCGGTGATATTGATATGATGACAGTTGAAGAATATATGCAAGCCTCAAAAGGGCAACGTCTATGGTACCGCTTCTATCGTAATCCATTTGTGATGTTTGGATTAGGCCCACTTTATATGGTTCTTGTCTTAAATCGTTTTAATCGTAAGGATGCGAAGAAGAAGGAACGTCTCAATACAATTTTGACGAATATTGTCATTGTGGGAATTTGTGCCGCTTTAATTTTCTTCATGGGCTGGCAAGCGTTTTTATTAGTGCAAGGCGTTACTTTATTTATTGCAGGTTCTTTAGGAATTTGGTTATTTTATATCCAGCACACGTATGAAGATTCTTATTTTGAACACGATTCAGAGTGGGATTATGTGAAAGCTGCAGTTGAAGGAAGCTCCTATTATAAATTGCCAAAACTTTTACAATGGGTAACAGGGAATATTGGTTTCCATCATGTTCATCACTTAGCTCCTCGTGTACCTAATTATAATCTTGAAAAGGCACACAATGAGACACCGCCATTACACATGGCAACAACGATTACTTTACGTACGAGTTTAGAATCACTACGTTACAAGTTATATGATGAAGATCAAGGTAAATTTGTGACGTTTAAAGAAGTAAATGAAATTATAAAACGTAAAGAAAGAGGCAGTATTGCCGCTTAGTTGATAACAGCCATCTCTGCAAGAGAGATGGCTGTTTTATGTAAAGAGAAGAATATGGGTCAAAGCATGTACAGGCATAAATTTAATTTTCTTGTTATAATAAGGGAAAAGTAGGAAAGAGCGTGAGATTATGTTGAGGAAATGGCATAGTATTATTCCGAATAGTCCGATGCTCAGTGTATATTTGTGGATAATTTTTTGTTTCCTACCGTTTTTCTTCATTTTTAGGAAATCTTCTTACATCGAAATTTCGATAGGCATTACATTTTTAATGCTCTATTTTATCTTCTATCGATTTGCCATGAATTCGAAAAGCGGTTTAGTTTACATGTGGATTAGCTTTGAAATGGTCATAAACATTATTATGACCATCTTGTATGGCTATGTCTATTTGTCCATTTTTACAGCATTTTTTATTGGGAATATCCGAAGACCCGTCGGCTTTTATATTATGTATGGTCTACATATTGGCTTTACAGTTATTTCAACTGGTGCTGGATTCTTTGTAGAGCTCAACCTATTTTTATCGCAGTTGCCTTTCGTTGTATTAACAATTTTAGCTGTTGTCCTTTTACCGCTAACGCTTTATTCCAAAAATAAACGTGAAAATTTAGAGGGACAGTTAGAAACAGCCAATGAACGTATTGCTGAGTTAATTGTTTTTGAGGAACGACAAAGAATAGCTCGAGATTTACATGATACATTAGGTCAAAAATTGTCCATGATTGGTTTGAAGAGTGATCTAGCTTCTAGGCTGATTGAACGAAATCCCCAGCAGGCCTTGATTGAGATTAAGGATATACGCCAGACCGCTAGTATTGCTTTAAAAGAGGTTCGGGAATTAGTTTCAGATATGCGCACGGCAAAATTTGAAGATGAGATCATGCGTATTTCACAAATGCTAAAGGCAGCTGAAATGGAGTTTGTCTTTGAGGGGGATAAAAACGCACTGCAAGTTCCACCACTTGTAGAGAATGTTTTATCTATGTGCTTAAAAGAGGCGGTTAATAATGTTGTCAAACATAGTGGAGCAACAAAATGTGAAATTGCCTTCCATCAAAATTTTAAAGAAGTTTATTTAGTAGTGCGAGATAACGGACAGGGCATTACAAAAAAACAAGCCTGGAGAACTGGTAATGGATTGAAAGGAATGCGGGAACGTTTAGAGTTTATTAATGGGTCCTTTAAAATTGAAAGTGTTGAGGGCACCACATTAACGGTAACTATCCCAGTAGCTATTACGCATCAGAATGTCAAAGACAATCTGAAGAACATATAGAAAAGAGGATTGTGACATGATACGAATTGTGATTGCTGAAGATCAGGGGATGCTATTAGGCGCGCTTCGCTCTTTACTTAGTATGGAGGAGGATATGGAGGTTGTTGGCTTAGCAAAAAATGGTGAGGAAGCATTGATGCTTGTGGAAGAGCATCAGCCTGATATTTGTATTATGGATATTGAAATGCCAGTGAAAACGGGACTAGATGCAGCAGAAGAAATGCATAGCACTGGCTCAGGTTGTAAAGTCATTATTTTAACTACATTTGCTAGACCTGGTTATTTCGAACGTGCTAGAAAAGCGAGTGTCAGAGGCTATTTATTAAAGGATAGCCCTATAGAGGAGTTAGTGAGCGCAATCCGTACAATCATGGACGGTAAACGCATTTATGCGCCAGAGCTCGTTGATTTTGTCTATGAAGATGATAGTGAAAATCCTTTAACGGAGCGAGAGAGTCAAGTTCTGACACTTGTAGCAGAGGGCAAGACGACAAAGGAAATTGCTGCTGAGCTGTTTTTGTCTGCTGGCACAGTTCGTAACTATATTTCGACGATTTTAGAAAAACTAAACGTCGGCAATCGAATTGAGGCCATTGCACGCTTTAAAGAAAAAGGATGGAATAAATAAAATGAGAACCTTTTCGCATCATAAGCGAAAAGGTTCTCTTTTTTTTACTTATTACGTTTAGTTAAACGGCCAAGAACGAATGCACCTGCTGCTACTGCAAGAACAGTATTCGTTTTTTTCGTAAATACTTGTTTTGTGACAAGATTAAGGTTTTGAGGACGCTCAGCTAAACGGCGCATGAAATAACCGTACCAATCTTCACCGAATGGAACGTACACACAGAAGTTATAGCCCTCTTTTGCAAGTTCTTTTTGCATATCTGTACGGAAACCATATAGCATTTGGAATTCAAATTTATCAAGCGGAATATTATGATCAGCTACAAAGCGTTTTACGTGCGCAATAATATTGTGATCGTGAGTTGCGATTGATGTAAATTTACCATTTAGTAGGTGATATTCAATCAACTCAATAAAGTTTAAATCAATATCTAATTTATCTTGATAGGCTACTTCAACTGGCTCTTTATAAGCACCTTTTACGATACGTAAACGGTAGTCCTTAAATTTTTCAATATCATCTTTTGCACGGTAAAAGTATGATTGGATGACTGTACCAACATTATTAAATGTTTTCGATAATTCTTCCACCATATCGAAGGAAGTTTGTAGACGTCCATAGTCTTCCATATCAAAGTTAACAAAGATATCGTATGAAGCGGCTTTTTCTACAATCTCATACAGATTGTCATAACAAAAATCAACATCAATATCTAAGCCTAATTGAGATGGCTTTAATGAAATATGTGCCGCTACACCATTTTCGTGAATAGCTTCGATCACAGTAAGGATTTTTTCTTTAGCAGCAGTCGCTTCTTCTTTACTTGAAACAAATTCACCTAGGTTATCTACTGTACAAGAAATATTATGTGCATTTAGTTCTTTGATGCTTGCAATTGTTTCTTCGATATTTGTACCAGCTACTACACTTTGTGCTCCTAATTTTAGGCCATATTTCTTTGCAGCACTATTTAATAGTTGGTTCTCAGATAAGTGGATGAAAAAATCGCGTAATAACATGGTCATTCTCCTAACTGCATTTTCTTTTTAGTATAACATAAATTTTTTAAACTATATTACATTCAGCCTAACAATTATTTCATTTCGAGTAATTGCATACGTTCATTAAATAGTGCAGGATAACTTAAAAAGCCAATCATAACGCTGGATAATGTTGCAGTAGTTAAGAGAGCAAAGATAATTAAAAGTTGAAATTGGACTGCATGAATAGGGTCGGCTCCCCCAATAATTTGACCACTCATCATACCTGGTAACTGTACTAGCCCGATTGTTTTTTGACTCTCAATCGTAGGAATCATACTAGCTTTTATGGCATTAATTAATTGACGATGAATAGCCTGTTTTGGTGTGCCACCCAGGGATAGTATTAGTTCCATTTGATCCTTATGGTTAATAATTTCAGCTGTAAAACGATTTAAGAATAAAATGGATAGCACCATGGAATTACCAATTAGCATCCCGCTAATGGGAATGATATACTGAGCGGTTGCTGGAACAATATGAAAGCCTAGCAAAACACCTTGTGTAATTATTTCTATCATGACAAGAGTCAGTGCTATCTTCCAGGTGATTCCTTTAATACCTGCTCCTTTTTTTCGTGCATTTAACGTGGCTACGATAATCATTAGTGCTACCATCAGTAAAATATAGCTATAACTATTTGCATCAAACACAAACTTTAATATATAGCCGACAGCAAGCAATTGAATGATGGAGCGTAATGTTGCAATAAGCGTATCTTTTTCAAGGTCTAATTTTAATATTTTGGATAATAGTAAAGGGATACAAACAAAAATTAATGTCAGTGATAAGGCTGTATATGTCATTTGTTTACCCCCTGTACAAACTCGGCAACACGTGGATTTGTTGGTGCATCGAGTAATGAACTTTTACCAGTTTCAACGAGCTCCCCATTCATCATAACCCATGTATAGTGACCAATCGTTAGCGCTTGTTGCAAATTATGGGTAATCCAAATCATGGTAACATTGTATTTTTTGTTAATGGTGACAATCAATTTTTCAATATCCTGTACGGATTGACGATCCAAGGCAGACGTTATTTCGTCTAATAATAAAATAGAGGATTTATTGATAAGTGTTCGAGCGATGGATACCTTTTGACGTTGTCCGCCTGATAGATCATTTGTAGATTGATGTAGGAAGCTTTCGTTTAACCCAACGTCCTCTAAATATTGAATAGCCTCCTGCTGCAAAAGTTTTTGTCCTTGCAGTGTACGGGGAAGTGCAAGATTCTCTAACACTGTACCTGCTATCATAGGAGCTGCCTGTAAAGCAATACCAACATGCCTTCTTAAAGCTGTTGGATCATATGTAGAAATAGGTTGATTATCGACGAGTATATGCCCATTTGATGGTGAGAGAAGGCCATTACATAATTTAAGTAATGTTGTTTTACCAGCGCCAGAGGGGCCAACGAGAGTGGTGATTTGCCCTTTCGGAAATGACCCAGTAATTGACTTTAATATCATTTTGTCATTTACTGAAAAATGAACTTGTTGAAAGTGAATGGCAGGTTCATATAACATATTCATCTATTGAAACTCCTTTACTTTAGTCAGTAAAATAACTGTAGCATGAAATGACTGGAAGATGGTGTTGAAATAAAAGAAAGAAGGTGATTTGGGAATGGAAATATTGTATTTCGATACATTAACATATGCACAAGGCGATATGTATGTTGTGGCTTCAGACAAAGGACTTGTTTATATAGGTACACCAAATGCACCATTCGATGAAGTAAAGGAGTGGGCTATAAAACCATTTAAAGGATATTGTTTTGAAGAGAATTCAGAAAAGTTGCTCCCATATAAAGAGCAGTTAACAGCCTATTTTAAGAAGGAACTTATTGAATTTAATCTTCCAATCCATGTGAAAGGGACAGCATTTCAATTAGCAGTGTGGGATGCATTAAAAGAATTACCCTATGGTACAACAACAACTTATGGAAATATTGCTCAACGCATTGGTAATCCCAAAGCGGTTCGAGCGGTGGGGACTGCTATTGGAGCAAACCCAATCCTGGCAATTATTCCATGTCATCGGGTTATTGGCAAAAATGGTCAATTAACAGGCTTCAGAAGCGGCTTAGCTATGAAACAATTTTTACTTGAGTTAGAGAAGGAATAGAACGAGTGAAGCGGTAAATGTTAGTCTCTTGCGAAATAATGGAAAGAGCGCTTTTTCTATGGATTAGATCACTTCAAACAAAGTAATCTTCTTTCTCTGTAAACGAACAGTTTCACATGTAGGAGTGCACCAAAAGAAATCTGCCCCATTATCCAAAGATAAAGGAGCAGATGAACTAGCTATACATGTTGTTCTTCTTGAACATTGTTCTGCGTTTTACCGAAATGTGTTAAACGATGAGCGAAGGTTTCGCCTCGCACAGCGGAGCTTTTGAAAATATCTTGGTATTCGTAGGCAGGCGTTCCGTGTTCCATTACATCTAATCCAGCAATTTCTTCTTCAGCTGTTACTCGTAATGGGACAAATGCTTTGATGATCAATAAACCTGCAGCTACAGATACACTAACCCAAGCAATAGTTGCAATAACGCCGATTGCTTGAATACCTAATAGACCAAAACCCCCACCATAAAATAAGCCTTGCCCACCAATATCAAATAGTCCAACTGCCAGTGTTCCCCAAATACCACAAATACCATGAACAGCAATTGCTCCAACAGGATCATCAACTTTTAGCTTCCACTCTAGGAAGCGTACACCTTCCACAAGTAAAGGGGCAGCAATTAAACCAATGATAAGTGAGCCAAAAATGCTGACATTCGCTGCACCAGCAGTAATCCCTACAAGCCCAGCTAATGCACCATTTAATGTAAGAGAGCCATCGATATGTCCGTATCTAAATTTTGTATAGAAAGCAGTGGCAACGACACCAGCTGCAGCTGCAAAAAACGTATTAGCAATAACACTAGGAACTAGCTCTGGATCAGCTGCTAATGTAGAAGCGCCATTGAAGCCGAACCAACCAAACCAAAGTAAAAATACGCCTAATGCACCTAATGGAATGCTGTGTCCTGTAATAACATTTACTCGCCCATTTTCATATTTGCCTAGTCGAGGTCCAACCATAACTGCTGCCACAAATGCTGCAACAGCCCCTGTTAAGTGGACAACTGTCGAGCCAGCAAAATCAACAAAACCTAAATCTGTTAACCAACCTTGACCACTCCAAACCCAGTGGCCTACTACAGGATAAACAACTAAAGACATAAGTATAATAACTCCAACATAAGCGAAAATATTAGTACGTTCTGCAACAGCCCCCGATAAAATAGTTGCTCCAGTTGCAGCAAACATCGTTTGGAAGATAAAGAAAGAAAGATCATCTACTCCTTTTAAAGCAAAGCCACTTGTGCCGAAAATGCCACCTACTGAGTCTCCGAACATAATGGCATAGCCACATAAAAAATAGACGATTCCACCAAGAGAAATGGTAAGAAAATTCTTCATGATGATATTGACTGCATTTTTTGAGCGGGTAAATCCAGCCTCAACCATAGCAAAACCTGCATGCATAAAGAATACTAAAATAGTGCCAAGCATCACCCAAATTAAATTAACAGATAATAGTACCTCATCCATCTATATCGCCCCCTTTATTCTACTGCAATCGATCCGACTTCTTTTGTTCGGATACGAATTGCTTGTTCTACTGGATAAATGAAAATCTTCCCGTCCCCAACTTTACCGGTTGCTGCTTCACGCAATAAAATCTCTACAATGGCATCAACTTTGCCATCGTCTACAATCATTTCTAATTTTAATTTAGGTAAAAATTCAATTTCATACGTATTGCCGCGGAAGAGTCCTGTTCGACCTAGCTGACGACCACAACCAGCGATTTCAGAAACGCTTAACCCTGCAATTCCTTCCTGTGCAAGACCATCCCGAACAGCTCCAAAAACTTCAGGACGAATGATTGCTTCAATTTTTTTCATGAGTACCAGCTCCTTGCGTAAATTTAATTTACATGTTAAAACGGTATTAAAAACAGTGCAATTGTTTTTTTGAATTCTATGTAAGGTTAGTTTACATAGAATATTTCTAGTCTCGAAGTATTTTAGAAAAAAGGTTTTTATAAAGGGAATGAAAGCGGTACTAAAATTTGTGTCTAAAATGTGTACGGTTCTAAATTTTCTGACTATTTATGTTAGAAAACCTAACATCTACAAGAGGGAATGTAATACGCAAGAATTTGGGTATATAGTGTATACTAGGACTAATTATCAAAGCGGAAGAAGGGGTTTCTTTTGAGATCGAACTATGCAGATGATAGCTTAGCGCTACACACAGACTTATATCAAATCAATATGGCAGAATCCTACTGGGCGGATGGCATACATAATAAAAAAGCGGTTTTTGAATTGTATTTTAGAAAATTACCTTTTGGTAATGGCTATGCCATATTTGCTGGGTTAGAGCGAATGCTTGATTATCTACGTGATTTTCATTTTAGTGAATCGGATATTGCGTATTTACGTGATGAAGTAGGTTATAAAGATGACTTTATCCAGTATTTAAAGAACATCCGATTTACTGGAGAAATGTATTCCATGGTAGAAGGGGAACTTGTTTTCGCTAATGAACCAATCGTCCGAATTGAAGCTCCATTAGTAGAGGCGCAGCTAATTGAAACAGCCTTACTTAATATTGTTAACTATCAAACATTAATTGCTACAAAGGCTAGCCGTATCAAGCAAATTATTAAAAATGAAGTGGCAATGGAATTTGGTACAAGGCGTGCACAAGAGATGGATGCTGCTATTTGGGGAACACGTGCCGCGTTTATCGGTGGTTTTGCTTCCACAAGTAATGTTCGAGCAGGTAAACTTTTTAAAATTCCTGTCTCTGGTACACATGCCCATGCATTAGTGCAAGCTTATAAAAATGATTATGATGCATTCCATGCTTATGCAAAACGTCATCGCGATTGTGTGTTTTTGGTAGATACTTATAATACATTGAAATCAGGGGTGCCAACTGCAATTAAAGTAGCTAAAGAGCTAGGAGACAAAATTAACTTTATTGGCATACGCTTAGATAGCGGCGATATTGCTTTCTTATCAAAAGAAGCTCGTCGTATGTTGGATGCTGCAGGCTTCCATGATGCCAAAATCATTGTCTCAAACGATTTAGATGAATACACCATCTTAAATTTAAAAGCTCAAGGAGCAAAAGTGGATGTTTGGGGAATTGGTACAAAGCTTATTACAGCTTACGACCAGCCTGCGTTAGGTGCAGTATATAAAATGGTGGCTATCGAGAATAGCGAAGGGCAACTTGAAGATACAATAAAAATCTCAGCTAATGCGGAAAAGGTATCAACGCCAGGCTTGAAAAATGTCTATCGTATTATCGATAAAAAGAATGGAAAGGCAGAAGGAGACTACATCACAATGCACGATGAAAATCCTCAAGCTGAGGAACGTATCATAATGTTCCATCCGATTCATACGTTTGTCTCAAAGTTTGTCACAAATTTTGAAGCAAAAAATTTACATCAGCATGTTATTAAAAATGGAGCGATCAATTATCAAAACCCTACATTAGAGGAAATGCGTGATTACGCGGCGGAGAATTTAGAGCTGTTGTGGGATGAATATAAGCGTGCGATGAATCCTGAAGAATATCCGGTCGATCTCAGTCAAAAATGCTGGGATAATAAGATGCGTAATATTGAAGAAGTGCATGCGATGGTTAAACGAATGTAAAAAGGAGTGACGGGTGCAATGACTTTACAGCAACAAATTATTGAGGAATTACGCGTACTGCCTAACATTGATGTACAGAGGGAAATACGTAAATCAATTGATTTTTTAAAGGAATATGCAAAACGCTATAGTTTTGTAAAAGGTTTTGTTCTTGGTATTTCTGGTGGTCAAGATTCAACATTAACAGGAAAACTAGCGCAGTTGGCTATTGATGAATTAAATGCAGAAGAGGGAGAAATGAAGTATTCGTTTTTCGCTGTACGATTACCATATGGCGTACAAGCTGATGAACAGGATTGCCAAGATGCCATTGATTATATAAAGCCAACGAAGGTTTATACAGTAAATATAAAAGACGCAGTGGATGCTAGTGTGAGAGCTCTAACAAATGCGGGGGTTGAGCTGAATGACTTTGTGAAAGGGAATGAAAAGGCTCGTGAGCGTATGAAGGTCCAATATTCAATTGCTGCAATGAATGGAGCGGTTGTATTAGGAACAGATCATGCTGCGGAAGCTATTACAGGCTTCTATACAAAGTTTGGTGATGGTGGAGCAGACTTAATGCCAATCTTTCGTTTAAATAAACGACAAGGAAAGCAATTGTTAGCAGAACTTCAATGCCCTGAGCATCTTTATAAAAAGGTGCCTACAGCAGACTTAGAAGAAGATCGTCCCTCATTGCCAGACGAAGTGGCGCTAGGTGTGTCGTATGATCAAATAGATGATTATTTAGAGGGGAAAGAAATTCCAGAAGAACCTCGCCAAAGATTAGAAGGGTATTATTTGCGTTCCCAACATAAACGTCATATGCCAATTACAATATTTGATGATTTTTGGAAGTAAGATGAGCGAAAAGGGTTATAAAGAAAGTGGTTTCACTTTTAAAAATAGCTCTTTTCGCTCTTTTTTTATGTATTATGGTTCTATGTTGTTAATTGTCAGCATATAATGTCGATATAATTACCTATAAGGATAATAAAATGTAGGGGAGGGTAACTTTTTATGAGGACTTCTAGAGTGAGTGCAACGACAAGTAGTGTTTTTCGGCAGGAACAACAGTATTTACATGCTGGTGATCTCAGCCATAACTTTGGGCAAAATCCACAAAAGCAATTTCGGAATAGATTACAAAAAAATAAAGAGAAGACGTACAATTCAACAACTATTTCTGTTAATTCACAACAGCAGCAACCGATTACACCTATCCATATAGATAGCGCTAGTGATTTGGAAATTCGCCGTGAATTAAATGAGACGGCATTAAAGCTCAGTCGTTTAAACAAACAAAAGAAGCGTCTCAATAGTTACCGTTCTTCCATATAAGCCAAACTCTCCACATCAGTGTGGAGAGTTTTTATTTTTGAGGGGAAGTAAATGAAAGTACTAAATTCAAAATATTTGAAGTGAAGATGTTCATGGAATGTTCAAGGTAATTTTTCCATTTCTTCACAGCGATTTTTAACTAATTTCACAACTAATCTGTAATGTAGGAGGTGGCAACAAAAAACTAAACTTGGAGGATAAAGTTGTGAAAAAATTATGGTTACCTGCACTAATATTATTATTTGTACTTGCAGCTTGTGGTAGCGAAAAAAAACAGGTAGAAGAAACGGAAATTGAGCAAGAAGTTACGAAAAATGAATCAGAAACCGTGCAAGTTGCTTCATTAGTAGATACACGGTTACAAGAGCCAGAAGAAGAGACAACTTGTGAAATGTGTAATATGAAAGTTTATATGAAAGACCATGATATGGGTGTATTTTCAGCACAGGCAATAAAAGAAGATGGAACAATCGCTTTTTATGACGATATTGGCTGTTTATTAAATGCAGAGGTTGCTAATGAAGAAAAAAACGAAAAATTTGTACGTGATTTTGTGTCGAAAGATTGGGCAAAGATTGAAGATGTAACAATTATAAAAACAGAGCTGAAATCTCCGATGAACTGGGGCTATATTTATTTCGTGGACAAGGCTGAAGCAGATAAATATATGCAAGAAAATTCGAAAGCTTATGAGGAGGAACTACAAAAAATTAAAGATGATGCATTGGAGAGACGTAAGAAAATGATGCAAAAAAAGGCTGAGGATGAAAAAGATGCATCCGGTTCTATGCATTCGAATGAGATGAATCAAGAAGGGCACGGTCATTAAATCATAGACTAGGGGAAATCCTCTAGTCTTTTCTTGCTGAATGAGGAGGTGGAAAGTGATGAAGCAAATCATGTTGTTCTTTTTATTTTTTCTCATGACAAGTCAAACGGCGTATGCAGAATTTGATATTCAATATGCTATCGATCAAGCAAAAGCTGGAGATAGTATTCATATTCCTGCTGGTCGTTACCAAGGGAATTTCACGGTGAAGAAACCGATCAAACTGTACGGACAAAAAGGGACTGAGCTTTATGCTCAAAATGATGAACCTGTATTAAAAATTGAACATGTATCGAATGTTTCTATAGAAAATATAAGGATAACAGCAAAAAATAAAGGAATTGTTGCTAATGAGGCGGATAATTTAGAGCTAAGAGCTATTGAACTAAAAGATATCCGAGTTGGTATATATCTTCAACAATCAAGGCATATTCGAATTTTAGAAAATAGGATCATTGGAAATGAATCTCACTTTGCTGAAAAAGGAAATGGAATTGCGATTTTTAAAAGTGAAGATGTCGTGATCGATCAAAATACGATCGAACAAGTCCAGGATGGTATATATGTTGAAGAAGGGACGCGAATAGATGTACAGCGAAACAAGGTAACAAATAGCCGTTATGGAACACATTTTATGTATTCAAGTAATGTGAAGGTGTTGTTCAATACATATTTACAGAATGTTACAGGTCTTATGGTGATGATGACTACTAATTTAGAAATAAGTAGTAATACAATTAGTGCTCATAATGGCTTCAATAGTTATGGACTTATGATGTATGACACACAGGAGGCAATGGTAAGAGAAAATAGCTTTCTACATAATCGTGTAGGGGTAGCGTTGCAGAAGAGTTCAGTGATTCAAATACAAGAAAATCGCTTTCAGATGAATCAAACTGCATTAGAAGGTACAAAAGTCGATGAGCGTTCGATCATTATGGATAATCAGTTTACAGGCAATATATTAACAGCAAGGTCAGACAATCGGGGGTTACGTTTAATTCATAATTTTTATGATGATTATACAGGGCTAGATGTTACAGGTGATGGTTTTGGAGATGTTCCATATGTGGCTGTGTCAAGTTTTGGACAATGGATGGTGAGACAGCCGGTTTATCAATTTTTTGTGGCATCACCAAGCGTTGTTATCCTGACGTCACTAGATCAACAGATTAATAAAACAGAACGAAATCTACTGGTAGATAATGAACCAAAATTACTGAGCAATATGAAAGAGATAGAGTTTTCATTCAATATCTTACAATTAGTGATTGGTTTTATCGTGTTTATGGGAAGTTTATGGCTTTGGAAAAGGGGGATACGAGTGTGACTAGATGGATAATGATAGTAATTATATGTGGCGTTATTTTAGTAGGCTGTGGTGAAAAAACATACCTTCCACGTGAAATTAATAGTGAAACAGATGTTTGTGAAGTTTGTAATATGAGTATTGTTCATAATGAATACGCAGGGCAAATTGTTTTGAAAAATGGAGACTATGAGATTTTTGATGATATTGGATGCTTAATGGATTACATTGAGCTAAATGGCGATGGTGAAGTGGGAGCAGCCTATATTAAAAATAAAGCAACGAATGAATGGATTGACGTTTATAAAGCGATTTATGTGTACAACAAAAATTATTGGACGCCGATGAACTATGGTGTTATTGCATTTGCTACAAAAGACGAAGCCAAAGAATGGATGAATGATGAAGAAGAAGGTCAACTATTTGCCTATCGTGATTTGCTGACATTGAATTGGGGGATTCATGAGTGATGTTTGTAAAAATAGAGCTGAAGCAGATTTTAAGAAGTCGATGGATGCAACTAGTAGCCTTTCTGTTTGCGTTTGTTTTCGTTGCCATAGTCGTCATTCAACAAATGGCTTTACCAGATATTGAAGGCTTTACACGTCAAACTGCATCATTTTTAAGTGTGTTATTATTTCTGCTGCCGCTATTTATCCTCACCATTGGTAGTATGAGTATAGCTGGTGATATAGAATCAGGTTGGTTATCGTTATTAAAAACATACCCTATGAAGCGGAAGCAATATATTACAGGCAAATATGTAGCTACGGTACTTGCGTTTTTATTAGTAATAGTAGTGGCATTTGGTTTTGTATTAACCGTAGGTGGGTTACTAGGTGGGGTACGGTTACCAATTGTTTTAGTTATTCTTACGCTATTATGTATTATTATCTTTGTGTCTTTAGGAATCTTGCTAGGGGTATTTGCAAAAACAAGATTATTTGCACTTGCATTATCACTTGTAGTATGGTCCTTTCTTTTATTGCTCATTTCTTATGCTTTAATGGCTATAGGTGCAGTTGTTTCAGGACATCTTTTACAAAAGCTCATCATCATAACGATACATATTAATCCAGTAGAATGGCTGCGCTTCGGCTATTTTATATTTAGTAATCAAGCTAGTGTGCTTGGTCCAGCCTTTTATGATGTAACGAGGTTTTACTTATCACCGCTTGGTCAGGTGGTGTATGGAATAATAACAATACTCTGGATTGTACTACCGTTAATGCTTGCTACGAAGCTGTTAAAGGAGGGGGAGCGGCGATGATTCTGTTAGAGGGAAAAAATGTAGCTAAGGTTTATGAAAATGATAGAGGATTAAAAGAAGCCTCCTTTCAGCTGCAAGCTGGTCGAATTCTTGCATTGGTTGGAGGAAACGGGGCTGGAAAGAGTACTTTGATTCGTTTGTTAACGGGTCAAGAGAAACAGCAATCTGGTGAAATAATATGGCATCAACCACAAACAATCCGTTTTATGCCTGATGATGTAAACTTTCCAACTATGCTAACTGCAGCTGAAATATTAGAGCTGTTGGCATCTTTAAAACAAGTAGATAAATATGAGCAAGAGAATGTACTGAAGCGTGTTTCCTTGTGGGATGTTCGGAAGCAAAGAGCTAAACACTTTTCCAAAGGGATGCTCCAACGGCTAAACCTAGCCCAGAGCTTACTTGGTAACGGGTCATTGTTAATTTTAGATGAGCCAACGAATGGTCTAGATCCCTTTTGGATAGCACAGTTGAAAAACATGATGTTGGAGGAGAAGAAAAAAGGCAATACCGTTATCTTCTCTACTCATTTGCTATCTTTTGCTGAAGAAATAGCAGATGATGTATTAGTTTTACATGAAGGTGAAATTATCATTTCTGGGGCGATATCTGAAATTTTCTTGCAAGAAAATTCTACATCTTTAGAAGAAATATGGTTAAAAAGATTGAATTTGTAACATTCTAATGGTTAATGACGTTATATAATAAGGATTAGGCTTGTTTGGATGTTATCAAACAAGCCTTTTTTATGAATGTTCGTAGGAAGTAGAAGTTTCAGATAATTGTTTTACAAGACAGATTTCGCTATGCTTAGATTAAGTTTGCTTGCAATTCACACAATTGCTTGATGGAATGGGAGGCTTTTCGATTAATGAATGCTCAAATACAGAATGTTTTAGAAAATATAGAAAAGGTAATGATTGGTAAAAGAGAAGTTGCTGAGCTCAGTATTGTCGCATTATTAGCAAGGGGACATGTTTTATTGGAGGATGTACCTGGAGTAGGAAAGACAATGATGGTGCGAGCACTTGCAAAATCGTTTGATGCACAATTTAAGCGTATTCAATTTACGCCAGATCTATTGCCATCAGATGTAGTCGGTATTTCTATTTATAATCCCAAAACAATGGAGTTTGAATTTCGTCCAGGGCCAATCATGGGGGATGTTGTATTAGCCGATGAAATTAACCGAACGTCACCGAAAACTCAATCAGCGTTGTTAGAGGGGATGGAAGAGGCTTCTGTTACAATTGATGGGAAAACGCTGATGATCAATCAGCCATTTTTTGTGATGGCTACACAAAACCCGATTGAACATGAAGGTACCTATCCTTTACCTGAAGCACAACTAGATCGATTTCTCTTAAAGATAAAAATGGGCTATCCATCTAGGGGGCAAGAGGTTGAAATTTTACGAAGAGCTGAGAATGGTAAAGCCATTGAAAAAATCGAAGCAGTATTATCGGTAGCGCAATTAATCGAATTACAGGAACTTGTTCAAGGTGTGTATGTAGAAGATTCTGTTAAAAATTATATGGTGGAGCTTGCTACCCTAACAAGAGAAAATAATTATGTCTATTTAGGTGTGAGTCCACGTGCCACAATAGCGCTAATGAAAGCTTCTCAAGCTTACGCATTTTTAAAAGGACGAAGCTATGTTACCCCTGATGATGTTCAATATTTAGTGCCATTTGTTTTTAATCATCGTTTAGTTTTAAAACCAGATGCACGCTATGATAACGTGACAGCAGACGAAATTATCCAGCGGATCATTGCTAAAACACCAGTTCCGACAAAGAGGTTTGCAGAACAATGAGGCAATGGAAAGCTTTTGTAGAAAAAAGTAAACATTTCCTATTAATCGCTTTCTTGATGATCATAACATTTTGTTATGCAATGTTCCAAGGTGGGTTTGTGAGCTGGTTTGTATTTTTTACGGTTAGCCCATTTTTAGTATATGCATTCATTTTCTTTGTCGTTAGAGAAGATATTTTACTAATCGAACGCAAGATTGACCCGATTCATATAGAACGAGGTCAATCAGCGAAGGTGCTTATTACGATAGAACGTAAAACACGTTTTCCATTTGCCTATATCGTAATGGAGGAACTTGTGGATAGTGAGGGATTAGTGCAAGCTAAAATACAAAATGCGAATGCCATTAAGTTCGTTGGATTTAAAAAAACCTTTAGCTGGCAATATGAATTGGAAAATATGCCACGTGGTGAACATCGTTACCTAGGTGTTACAATTGTTTTCTATGATTTTTTTGGCTGGGCTAAAAAGGTTGTCGTAGCAGAAAAGGACCAAACTATTTTAGTTTACCCAAGAGTACAAGAGATGAAATATGCTGCGCTTCAAACAAAATATGATGTTGGCTTGATGATGTCTCCATACTCTATTGTGAAGGACACATCGATGGCTGTTGGATTACGAGAGTACGTTCCAGGAGATCGTTTTTCGTGGATTCATTGGAAATCATTTGCACGTACACAAAAGTTACAGTCTAAGGAATTTGAGGATCGACAATCATCTGAACTAATGTTAGTGCTAGACGCTACAAAATCCTCGATGTTTGAAGAAAAAGTAGAGTTAGTAGCTTCAATGCTACAAATGATCGTTCAGGAACGAGGAGATTTATCATTTATTTCTGCTGGAGCAATGACGAAAGTATTCCCAGCTATACAGGGTGACAAGCATTTAGATCAAGTCATGTATCATTTAGCTGCGATAAAACCTACAGAGAATGTCAAGTTTCGATTTCATGACCAACAAGCCTTTAAACAAGTTGCAACACTGCTTTATGTGACAAGTGATGTTTCAGATGAATTCCTACATACTCTTGCGAATATAGTGAAAAGCTGTATTTGTTTTGTAGTGGCAAAGCAGCAACCAGTGCAATCTGAGCTTGCGATGCGGTATAAACATATACAAGTTATTTATGTAAATCCAGCAGATTTCTATCATTTATTCACGGAGGTGATAAGACCGTGAAGCAATCATTAGGAGAATTTTTAGAATTAGCCATAGCTTATGTTATTGTATTTTTCATTTTGCGTGAATGGCTTATTCCCATTATGCAATTAACGAATACAGGTGGGATGCATCTTTTCTTAGTGTTTATCGGTATGTCTTTAGCGCTAAGTCTTTTCCGCGTACATCCTTTATTATCAGGATTAGTGAAGTTTGGTTATATTACCTGGTTTGTCGTTTTTATCTATAGCCCTAGTCCTGTATTATCTGGTGATACATTGCCTTTTTTATTGGCTGAATGGAGAGGGAACATGGCCACGATTCTAACAGGTGACTTTGGACAGGTTTCAGATGTTTTCAGAACAGTGTTATTTCTTGTATTGATTTGGATGCTGGTCTATTTAATTCACCATTGGGTTTCGGTGCGAAAAAATATATTCTACTTCTTTGCCATGACCGTATTCTTTATTGCAACTTTGGATACATTTAGTGACTATGACGGTAAAGCGGCAATTGTAAAAGTTGTTGTTTTAGGATTAATCATGACAGGTGTTCTTTTTGTCAAGCGCCTATGGCTTCAAGTAGAAACTACAAGTACGGTAATGGAGAAATGGAAAATTGTTATTCCCATGCTAGTATCTGTATTACTCGTTAGTTCTGTAGCATACTTTTTACCAAAGACTGGGCCAACATGGGCAGATCCGGTGCCGTTTATCCAAGGGGTTACTGGACAAGACGGAAATGGAAATGGTCAAAAATCAGTTGGTTATAGCCAGGATGATAGTCAGTTAGGTGGTCCGTTCCAAGGAGATAATACTTTAATATTCACTGCCTCTTCCCGTGATCGTCATTATTGGCGTATTGAAACAAAAGATACGTATACCTCAAAAGGTTGGATTGTTTCAGAGGGGAACTTTGGGAAAAATGTTTATGAGTCAAATACACCCATTCTGACTTCTTTACAAGTAGGGCCGCCCGAAAGTGAACGTCAGATTCAATTAGATATTGCTGTTCCAATGCCATTTTTAATTCAAACATATGGTATGCTTTCTGTTTCGGCTCAAGATTCCACTTTATTTATTCAAGATGAGCAGACTGAAAAAATGAATATAGAACAACAGGTAGGGGAATCGAAATCATTATCAAACTATTCATTGTCTTATAGTGAGCCTGTTTATAGTATGGAGCAGCTCCAATTGTCATATCCAGCAACACTTGAAACAATGGATTCTTCCTTTGATCGATTTTTGCAGTTACCTAACCAACTTCCTCAGCGTGTAAGGGACTTAGCGTCTGAAATAACGCAAAAGAAAGATACGGTTTATGAACAAATTAAGGCTGTAGAAAGTTATTTTAGAACAAATGGTTTTAAGTACGATAAAACGCAAGCTGCCATTCCTGGTGAAAATCAGGATTATGTCGATCAATTTTTGTTCGATACAAAAGTTGGGTATTGTGATAATTTCTCCACTTCAATGGTGGTACTTTTACGCTCAGTAGGAATCCCAGCTAGATGGGTGAAAGGCTTTGCACCTGGGACTGCAGGACCTGTGTCAGATGGATTACGCGAATATCGCATCACGAATGACAATGCGCACTCATGGGTAGAAGCTTTTATACCTGGAACGGGATGGATGGAGTTTGAGCCTACAATCGGCTTTTCTGGGAATGTTAACATCGATTATGATATTCCGTTAGATGCGTCTGATGAGGAGGAAGTGGCGCAGCCAGAACGAAAACCCGAGCAGCCACAACCGCAAGAACAGGTAACCGAGAAGGAACAGACAAAATCAACATTTAGCTTTGATGCAATGTGGTTATGGATGAAAAAGTTTGCCTATGTTTGGGTGATAATTGTTGTATTATTAATAATCACAGGTATTTCTTTATTCTTACAGCGTAAAACGTGGATTCCTAAGATGCATGTTCGAGCATACCGTAAAAAAGTAACGGATTGGTCAAATTTCGATTCTTCCTACCATGTTTTACTGAAGCAATTATCTCGTATTGGTTTGCGCAGAAAAGATGGAGAAACGTTAAGTGCATTCGCAGAGCGTGTAGATTCAGCATTAGAAACAGATGAAATGCAAAAGCTGACGGTAGTCTACGAGCAACATATTTATGGGAAAGACAAAGAAGATGTTGATTTTGTGAAGCTGAAAGAAAGTTGGGAATATTTAATCAATCGCACTATCAGTTGATTTTAACGTAGACAAAGAGTAAAATGAAAAAAATTAAATGCAAGGATTGCTTTCATATAAGTTCGATAATAGGGTTCGGATGTTTCTACGAAATCACCTTAAATGATTTCTCTATGAAGGCGGATGTTTTCGTTAGGTGAAAAGTATAGTAAATCACTTTACTTTGCTACGCATTCGCCTTTATCAATATTCTAGAGCTTATGAACGCGTAGAAAGTTTTTTTACTTTCTTCGCGTTTTTCTTTGAACACATGAAAAATCCTTTAAAAATAATAGAAGAGGTGGAAATTTTGACAGCTAGCCCTTTATTAAAAGAGCAAGAAAAAATCGTTGTACTAGACTTCGGTAGCCAATTTAACCAATTAATTACACGTCGTATTCGTGAATTTGGTGTTTTCAGTGAATTACATCCACATACGGTAACTGCAGAAGAAATTAAAGATATGAACGCAACAGGTATTATTTTCTCAGGTGGTCCAAACTCTGTTTATGATGAAAATGCCTTTCATGTGGATCCAGCTATCTTCGAATTAGGTTTACCGATTTTAGGTATTTGCTATGGTATGCAATTAATGGCCCATACAAACGGCGGTAAAGTTGAAGGTGCTGAAACACGCGAGTATGGTAAAGCCGAAATTCAAGTAACAACACCAAACAAATTATTTGGTGAATTACCTACAGAACAAATCGTTTGGATGAGCCATGGTGACCATGTAACAGAAGTTCCAGCTGGATTTGAAGTCATCGCAACTAGTGCATCTTGTCCGATTGCTGCAATGGCAAACGTTGAACGTAAACTATATGCTGTACAATTCCATCCAGAAGTACGTCACTCTGTATATGGTAATGATCTATTACGTCAATTCGTATTCGACATCTGCGAAGCGAAAGGCGATTGGTCAATGGCAAACTTCATTGAGCTTGAAATTGCAAAAATTCGTGAAATCGTTGGCGATAAAAAAGTATTATGTGCACTTTCTGGTGGTGTAGACTCATCAGTGGTAGCGGTGTTAATCCATAAAGCAATAGGCGATCAATTAACTTGTATGTTCGTAGACCACAACTTAAACCGTAAAGGCGAAGTTGAACAAGTAATGAAAACATTCACAGAAGACTTTGACATGAATCTTATTAAAATTGATGCACGTAAACGATTCATGGACAAACTTGCTGGGGTTTCTGATCCAGAGAAAAAACGTAAAATTATCGGTAATGAATTCATTTATGTATTTGATGAAGAGGCATCTAAGCTTGAAGGTATGGATTTCTTAGCACAAGGAACTCTTTACACAGATATTATTGAATCTGGTACTTCAACTGCACAAACAATCAAATCACACCATAATGTTGGTGGTCTTCCTGAAGATATGCAATTCCAACTAATTGAGCCACTGAAAACTTTATTTAAAGATGAAGTACGTGCGCTAGGCTTAGAGCTTGGACTAGACGAAAAAATCGTTTGGCGTCAACCGTTCCCAGGTCCTGGATTAGGTATCCGTGTTCTTGGTGAAGTAACAGAAGAAAAATTAGAAATCGTTCGCGAATCTGATTTCATTCTACGTGAAGAAATCGCAAAAGCTGGCCTTGATCGTGACATTTGGCAATATTTCACGGTATTACCTGATATCCGTTCAGTAGGTGTAATGGGCGATGCTCGTACGTATGACTATGCAATCGGTATCCGTGCCGTTACATCTATCGACGGTATGACTTCTGACTGGGCACGTATTCCTTGGGATGTACTAGAGAAAATCTCCGTCCGCCTTGTAAACGAAGTAAAACATGTGAACCGTGTGCTGTATGATATTACATCTAAGCCACCAGCAACGATTGAGTGGGAATAATAGCAAAAGCCCTAAAAGCCCTGAGAGGTTTTTAGGGCTTTTTTTGATTTATTTCCTTCTGAATTTATGGCTTAATGAAGTATCTCAACTGCAAAAATTGCTGGTAAAGTGTTGTATGTAGTAAACTAAATGAATGCACAAGAAATTATACTATTCAGATTAGGGGGGATTTAAATGGAGAAAAATAAACCAATGATTCATACATTAACGGTTGGGATGCCAAAAGAATTGGTTGATAGTAAAGGACGTTCAATGATTACAGGGATTGAAAAGCAACGAGTGCAAGAAGTTTATTTGTCCTCTCAAGGCTTTGAAGGGGATGATGTGGCAGATAAAAAACATCACGGTGGCCCTGATCGAGCAGTTTGTTTATATCCTGCGGAGCATTACATACAATGGGAACAGGAACTTGGAAAAACGTTACCCGTTGCTGCATTTGGCGAAAATTTAACCGTAACAAATATGTTAGAATCAGATGTTTGTATTGGTGATATTTATAAAATTGGAGATGCTGTCATTCAAATTACACAGGGACGTATTCCATGTAGTACGATTGATAGATATACCGAGGCAAACACATTACTCAAACGTTTAATCGAAACAGGCTATACAGGTTTCCTTGCGCGTGTACTTGAAGAAGGGACAATCTGTGCAGATTCAACAATTGAGCTTGTAGAAAAGCATCCTGCACGTATCTCTGTTTTGTATTGCAATGAAGTGTACTTCAAAAACAATGATGCAATCGCTATGAAACAAATACAAGCAGTAGATGCATTAGCAGAAGATTGGAAAGAAAAATTAGAAAAAAGAATTCAAGTCTTGCAAAGTAAAGTGATGAGTTAAAACATACGTTCAAAAGAAGGATCCTCTAGAATTTCTAGGGGATTTTTTCTTTAAACTAATTGCTGAAATGTTCAGTACAAAGCCTCTTTAGTAATACATTTAAGAGAACCTGAACATTAAATAAGAATTTTACACGAACTTTCGCATTTCTTTTTAGAAAAATGTTCGGAAATAGGGTTGAATTCTAAAAAACGAAATGATATATTACAAATGTAAATTAAATACGTCGTCGTATAATGTCGGGGATAAGGCCCGTGAGTTTCTACCAAGTTACCGTAAATAACTTGACTACGATTTAGGTTTATACATAAATGTATAAACACTAATTTGTTTCACACACTAATTGTGATGAAATATATCGTAGACATGCGACTAGTAGAGTAGTCAGCGTGTCTTTTTTGTTTTCGATATTGAAGACGACCACACGGAGGATTTTTTGATAATGAAAAAATATTTCATGTTCGATGAATTAGGAACTAATTATCGCCGCGAAATAATAGGCGGTATTACAACCTTCCTTGCAATGGCATATATTCTAGCTGTTAACCCAGGTATTCTAGAAAATGCAGGGATGGATAAAGGTGCTGTTTTCGTAGCAACAGCATTAGCAGCAGCAGTCGGTTCTTTGATTATGGGGATTTTCGCTAAGTTCCCGATTTCACTTGCTCCTGGGATGGGGTTAAATGCATTCTTTGCATTTACTGTAGTCGGAGCATACGGTATTCCGTGGCAAACTGGTTTAACAGGCGTGTTCTTCTCAGGGATTATCTTTATTATTTTATCTTTAACTGGTATCCGCGAAACTGTTATTAATGCTATACCAGTACAACTTAAATATGCAGTTTCTGCAGGTATTGGTTTATTTATAACTTTTGTTGGTTTACAAGGAGCAGGGATCATTGTCGATAGCCCAGCTACTTTAGTGACTTTAGGAAGTTTCACAGGCGCTACATTATTAGCGGTATTCGGAATTATTCTTTCAGTTATTCTTATTATTAAATTGCGCAGTATCGGTATTTTCTTAGGGATGGTGATTACTGCAGTTATTGGGATGATCACAGGTATCATTGATCCTCCGACAGCCGTTGTATCAGCTATTCCAAGTGTAGATTCTACATTCATGGTAGCACTAGAACCACTTGGTGACTTCGGTACATTATTTAACGTGAAGTTTTTAGTAGTAGTGTTAACATTCTTGTTTGTTGATTTCTTTGATACAGCTGGTACTTTAATGGCTGTAGCGACACAAGCAGGTTTAGTAAAAGATAATAAATTACCGCGTGCAGGACGTGCCTTAATGGCAGATGCACTAGCAACAACTATCGGTTCTTTATTTGGTACGTCAACAACAACAGCGTACGTAGAGTCAACTTCTGGAGTTGCTGCAGGCGCTCGTTCAGGATTTTCAGCAGTCGTAACAGCAGTACTGTTCTTAGTTGCATTATTCTTCTCACCATTACTAGCAGTGGTAACACCAGCAGTTACTGCTCCAGCTTTAGTAATCGTAGGGGTACTAATGGTATCGTCCTTACGCTTAATTGATTGGGACAAATTCGAAATAGCAGTACCTGCATTCTTTACAGTATTAATGATGCCACTTGGTTATTCAATTGCTACTGGTATTGCAATCGGCTTTGTATTCTACCCAATTACAATGTTATTAGCAGGTCGTAAAAAAGAAATTCACCCAATGATGTATGGTCTATTCTTTGTTTTCCTTGCATACTTCATTTGGGTACGTTAGTTAAACAGACACCTTTAATTGTTAGTAAGTTGCTAACAATTAAAGGTGTTTTTTATTGAGTTGATCCAAAATAAAAGAAGGTATTATTTTTACATTTATATAGAAGAAACTCGGTTTTAAATAATGCGAATAGTTTTACTTTAATGAAACACTTGCAAACTTAAATTTATGATGATATATTTAAACACGTTGTTACGAAATAAACGAACAACTTAAAAAATATTAACATAAACAGTTGACAACGAGTTAACATTATGTTAAATTATAAAAAGTTACTTAGTGTAACTAGTAAATGAACCTTGAAAACTGAACAAGCAAAACGTAATCAATAAAGTTTTAAGTAGCTAGTTTTGCTAGTGAACAAAACAAAAATTTTGGACATCAAACATGATGCCAGCAAAACAATTTGAGCTAATCAAATTTCTTTTATGGAGAGTTTGATCCTGGCTCAGGACGAACGCTGGCGGCGTGCCTAATACATGCAAGTCGAGCGAACAGAAAAGGAGCTTGCTCCTTTGACGTTAGCGGCGGACGGGTGAGTAACACGTGGGCAACCTACCCTATAGTTTGGGATAACTCCGGGAAACCGGGGCTAATACCGAATAATCTCTTTTACTTCATGGTGAAAGACTGAAAGACGGTTTCGGCTGTCGCTATAGGATGGGCCCGCGGCGCATTAGCTAGTTGGTGAGGTAACGGCTCACCAAGGCGACGATGCGTAGCCGACCTGAGAGGGTGATCGGCCACACTGGGACTGAGACACGGCCCAGACTCCTACGGGAGGCAGCAGTAGGGAATCTTCCACAATGGGCGAAAGCCTGATGGAGCAACGCCGCGTGAGTGAAGAAGGTTTTCGGATCGTAAAACTCTGTTGTAAGGGAAGAACAAGTACAGTAGTAACTGGCTGTACCTTGACGGTACCTTATTAGAAAGCCACGGCTAACTACGTGCCAGCAGCCGCGGTAATACGTAGGTGGCAAGCGTTGTCCGGAATTATTGGGCGTAAAGCGCGCGCAGGCGGTCCTTTAAGTCTGATGTGAAAGCCCACGGCTCAACCGTGGAGGGTCATTGGAAACTGGGGGACTTGAGTGCAGAAGAGGAAAGTGGAATTCCAAGTGTAGCGGTGAAATGCGTAGAGATTTGGAGGAACACCAGTGGCGAAGGCGACTTTCTGGTCTGTAACTGACGCTGAGGCGCGAAAGCGTGGGGAGCAAACAGGATTAGATACCCTGGTAGTCCACGCCGTAAACGATGAGTGCTAAGTGTTAGGGGGTTTCCGCCCCTTAGTGCTGCAGCTAACGCATTAAGCACTCCGCCTGGGGAGTACGGTCGCAAGACTGAAACTCAAAGGAATTGACGGGGGCCCGCACAAGCGGTGGAGCATGTGGTTTAATTCGAAGCAACGCGAAGAACCTTACCAGGTCTTGACATCCCGTTGACCACTGTAGAGATATAGTTTCCCCTTCGGGGGCAACGGTGACAGGTGGTGCATGGTTGTCGTCAGCTCGTGTCGTGAGATGTTGGGTTAAGTCCCGCAACGAGCGCAACCCTTGATCTTAGTTGCCATCATTTAGTTGGGCACTCTAAGGTGACTGCCGGTGACAAACCGGAGGAAGGTGGGGATGACGTCAAATCATCATGCCCCTTATGACCTGGGCTACACACGTGCTACAATGGACGATACAAACGGTTGCCAACTCGCGAGAGGGAGCTAATCCGATAAAGTCGTTCTCAGTTCGGATTGTAGGCTGCAACTCGCCTACATGAAGCCGGAATCGCTAGTAATCGCGGATCAGCATGCCGCGGTGAATACGTTCCCGGGCCTTGTACACACCGCCCGTCACACCACGAGAGTTTGTAACACCCGAAGTCGGTGAGGTAACCTTTTGGAGCCAGCCGCCGAAGGTGGGATAGATGATTGGGGTGAAGTCGTAACAAGGTAGCCGTATCGGAAGGTGCGGCTGGATCACCTCCTTTCTAAGGATTATTTCGGAATACAAACCTTGGGTTTGTAAGATTACGTTTTGCGTTCAGTTTTGAAGGTTCATTCTATCTGAATGAAACACTTCAAAACTTGTTCTTTGAAAACTGGATAAAACGACATTGAAATTGTAACAAACACATTTATTTTTTTAAGTTTTTTATAGGCTTAATAACTTGGTTAAGTTATTAAGGGCGCACGGCGAATGCCTTGGCACTAGGAGCCGAAGAAGGACGGCACTAACACCGATATGCTTCGGGGAGCTGTAAGTGAGCTTTGATCCGGAGATTTCCGAATGGGGGAACCCACTACGTTTAATTGCGTAGTATCTTGACGTGAATACATAGCGTCTTGAAGGCAGACCCAGGGAACTGAAACATCTAAGTACCTGGAGGAAGAGAAAGAAAAATCGATTCCCTGAGTAGCGGCGAGCGAAACGGGAAGAGCCCAAACCAAGAGGCTTGCCTCTTGGGGTTGTAGGACACTCTATACGGAGTTACAAAAGAGCGAGTTAGATGAAGCGACTTGGAAAGGTCCGCCAGAGCAGGTAAAAGCCCTGTAGTCGAAAGTTCGTTCTCTCCTGAGTGGATCCTGAGTACGGCGGAACACGTGAAATTCCGTCGGAATCCGGGAGGACCATCTCCCAAGGCTAAATACTACCTAGTGACCGATAGTGAACCAGTACCGTGAGGGAAAGGTGAAAAGCACCCCGGAAGGGGAGTGAAAGAGATCCTGAAACCGTGTGCCTACAAGTAGTTAGAGCCCGTTAATGGGTGATAGCGTGCCTTTTGTAGAATGAACCGGCGAGTTACGATTACGTGCAAGGTTAAGCTTTAGAAGGCGGAGCCGCAGCGAAAGCGAGTCTGAATAGGGCGAAGTAGTACGTGGTCGTAGACCCGAAACCAGGTGATCTACCCATGTCCAGGGTGAAGGTGAGGTAACACTTACTGGAGGCCCGAACCCACGCACGTTGAAAAGTGCGGGGATGAGGTGTGGGTAGCGGAGAAATTCCAATCGAACTTGGAGATAGCTGGTTCTCTCCGAAATAGCTTTAGGGCTAGCCTCGTGATGAGAATACTGGAGGTAGAGCACTGTTTGGACTAGGGGGCCATCCCGGTTTACCGAATTCAGACAAACTCCGAATGCCAGATATTTATACACGGGAGTCAGACTGCGAGTGATAAGATCCGTAGTCAAAAGGGAAACAGCCCAGACCACCAGCTAAGGTCCCAAAGTAATCGTTAAGTGGAAAAGGATGTGGCGTTGCACAGACAACCAGGATGTTGGCTTAGAAGCAGCCATCATTTAAAGAGTGCGTAATAGCTCACTGGTCGAGTGACGCTGCGCCGAAAATGTATCGGGGCTAAACGATTCACCGAAGCTGTGGATTGACATCTACGATGTCAGTGGTAGGAGAGCGTTCTAAGTGCGTTGAAGTCAGATCGGAAGGACTGGTGGAGCGCTTAGAAGTGAGAATGCCGGTATGAGTAGCGAAAGACGGGTGAGAATCCCGTCCACCGTATGACTAAGGTTTCCTGAGGAAGGCTCGTCCGCTCAGGGTTAGTCGGGACCTAAGCCGAGGCCGATAGGCGTAGGCGATGGACAACAGGTTGATATTCCTGTACCACCTCCTCACCGTTTGAGAAATGGGGGGACGCAGTAGGATAGGGTAAGCGCGCCGTTGGTTGTGCGCGTCCAAGCAGTAAGACGTGTGTGTAGGCAAATCCGCACACTGTAACGTTGAGCTGTGATGGCGAGTCCGTATGGACGAAGTTCCTGATTTCACACTGCCAAGAAAAGCCTCTATCGAGGTGAGAGGTGCCCGTACCGCAAACCGACACAGGTAGTCGAGGAGAGAATCCTAAGGTGTGCGAGAGAACTCTCGTTAAGGAACTCGGCAAAATGACCCCGTAACTTCGGGAGAAGGGGTGCTCTTGAGCGTGCAAGCGCATGAGAGCCGCAGTGAATAGGCCCAGGCGACTGTTTAGCAAAAACACAGGTCTCTGCAAAACCGTAAGGTGACGTATAGGGGCTGACGCCTGCCCGGTGCTGGAAGGTTAAGAGGAGTGGTTAGCGCAAGCGAAGCTGCGAATTGAAGCCCCAGTAAACGGCGGCCGTAACTATAACGGTCCTAAGGTAGCGAAATTCCTTGTCGGGTAAGTTCCGACCCGCACGAAAGGCGTAACGATCTGGGCACTGTCTCAACGAGAGACTCGGTGAAATTATAGTACCTGTGAAGATGCAGGTTACCCGCGACAGGACGGAAAGACCCCGTGGAGCTTTACTGTAGCCTGATATTGAATTTTGGTACAACTTGTACAGGATAGGTAGGAGCCAGAGATCTCGGAGCGCCAGCTTCGAAGGAGGCGTCGGTGGGATACTACCCTGGTTGTATTGAAATTCTAACCCATGCCCCTTAGCGGGGCAGGAGACAGTGTCAGGCGGACAGTTTGACTGGGGCGGTCGCCTCCTAAAAGGTAACGGAGGCGCCCAAAGGTTCCCTCAGAATGGTTGGAAATCATTCGTAGAGTGTAAAGGCACAAGGGAGCTTGACTGCGAGACCTACAAGTCGAGCAGGGTCGAAAGACGGGCTTAGTGATCCGGTGGTTCCGCATGGAAGGGCCATCGCTCAACGGATAAAAGCTACCCCGGGGATAACAGGCTTATCTCCCCCAAGAGTCCACATCGACGGGGAGGTTTGGCACCTCGATGTCGGCTCATCGCATCCTGGGGCTGTAGTCGGTCCCAAGGGTTGGGCTGTTCGCCCATTAAAGCGGTACGCGAGCTGGGTTCAGAACGTCGTGAGACAGTTCGGTCCCTATCCGTCGTGGGCGTAGGAAATTTGAGAGGAGCTGTCCTTAGTACGAGAGGACCGGGATGGACACACCGCTGGTGTACCAGTTGTCTTGCCAAAGGCATCGCTGGGTAGCTATGTGTGGACGGGATAAGTGCTGAAAGCATCTAAGCATGAAGCCCCCCTCAAGATGAGATTTCCCATTACGCAAGTAAGTAAGATCCCTCAAAGACGATGAGGTAGATAGGTTCGAGGTGGAAGTGTGGTGACACATGGAGCTGACGAATACTAATCGATCGAGGACTTAACCAAAAAAGTTTGAAACATTCAATGTGCCGTTTATCCAGTTTTGAAAGAGCAAATCTTTCTAAAAAGAGAGCTTCTAGTCACAGCAATGCGCCGTGTATGGAAGGTCGACCATAGTCTAGTGATGATGGCAAAGAGGTCACACCCGTTCCCATACCGAACACGGAAGTTAAGCTCTTTAGCGCCGATGGTAGTTGGGGGCTTCCCCCTGTGAGAGTAGGACGTCGCTAGGCAATTAAAAAGTCATGGATCTATTCCATGACTTTTTTTATTTTGTGAACTATTCATAAAATGCTATAATATATTTAATATTTTCAAGTGGATTTAAAGGAAATTTCTTTCGCCTAGATACATTCTGGATTTAATAATGGAGGAATCAAAATGAGGCAGAACATTTTTTCTGCGATTTCGATCTCAAGTCTACTACTTATATTCTTTATGTTTGGCTATGATTCAACCAAATGGTATGGAAACTTTTTTACATTTCTCTATCGTGTAAATATGTTTATGCCGTTTATTTTAGGTGGTTTAGGCATCACCAGCGCCCTATTTGGCATCAAAGGATATCGTATGGTTCTTGTTGTCCTTCATTTGTTCCTACTGCTATTATTTTTTTGTATCTATTTAAAGGCATTTTTTGTTCCATGAGCATTCATCAAAACTGCGGAGAGGAATTCTGCAGTTTTTTCTATTTATTTAAGTTCTTACATACTTCTGTAAGCAACAAAAGGTATAATGAATTACAAATTGGTTGTGAATGAATATGTACAATGGAAAGGAAGAAAAAGTTGGGAAAAAAGCAAATTTGGTATGAGGTACAGGAAAACGAGTCAATCGAGGATTGCTTGGCAAGAATGCGGAAAGATGGCTTTATGGTCATAGGACGAAAAGAAGAGCCACTTTTTCATATCGTAGATGGTGAGCCAGCTTATTTGCGCCAAAAAATTCAGTTTAAAGGTATACCTGCTCAAGATATCGAATGATTTTGACTAAAAACCGAACGTTTTTTTTCACCTAATAAAAAATGTTCGCATTTTTGGATTGACGATAAGACAATCCCTTGTTAAAATGTGAGAAGGAAAAACAAATAGATCCCACATATATGCTAGAGGATTGGCTCTAGTGTCTCTACCCGGCACCGTAAATGCTGGACTATGCGGGAAAGCACTTTTGGCGTAAGGTGAGAAGGTCTTTGTACAGCTATGTACATGGAGACGATCTTGTCCGAATAATCCTCAAGTAAACTGCTTTCACGTGTACTGGTAGAGAGTAGTTTATTTGGGGATTTTCTTTGTAAATAAGAATTGCAGTAGCTATTCAAAATAGAGGCTAGCACAATAAATAATTGATCATTTTTCTATCGTTTAAAAGGAGCGACAATTTATGAATCCGAAAATCGGTGTCATTATGGGTAGTTCAAGTGACTGGGAAACAATGAAACATGCATGTGATATTTTAGATGAATTACAAGTACCGTACGAAAAGAAAGTTGTATCAGCACATCGTACACCTGATTTAATGTTTGAATATGCAGAGGCAGCTCGCGAGCGAGGAATACAAGTAATTATTGCTGGAGCAGGCGGTGCTGCACATTTACCAGGAATGGTGGCAGCTAAAACAACATTACCTGTCATCGGTGTACCAGTTCAATCCCGTGCACTTAATGGACTTGATTCACTATTATCCATCGTTCAAATGCCTGGTGGCGTACCTGTAGCTACTGTAGCGATTGGCAAAGCAGGAGCGACTAATGCAGGGTTACTTGCAGCTCAAATTTTGTCAACAACAGATGCGGAGCTTGCTAATAAATTAGATGCTAGACGTGAAGCAACAAAGCAGCAAGTATTAGAAAGTACAGGTGACTTAGTGTGACGAAGATTATTTATCCTGGACAAACGATAGGCATTATAGGCGGAGGGCAACTTGGTCGAATGATGGCACTTGCTGCAAAGGAGTCAGGTTTTAAAGTGGCTGTTCTTGAACCAGCAATGGACTCACCTTGTGGGCAGGTTGCAGATATTCGCATTGTAGCTCCATATGATGATGAAGCTGCTTTAGAAGAACTTGCAGAAGTAAGTGATATTATCACATATGAATTTGAAAATATTGATTATGAAGGCTTAAAGCGTTTATCACAAATGGCTTATGTTCCTCAAGGAGCAGAGTTGGTACGTATTACACAAAACCGTATAACAGAGAAAGAAGCTATTGTGAAAGCTGGTTGCCCAGTAGCACCATATATTGTTGCAAAAACTTATGAAGAATTAGTAGCCAATATTGATTCGATTGGTTATCCTTGTATAGTCAAAACAGCAAGAGGTGGTTATGATGGCAAGGGACAGCAGCTTTTAAAATCAACTGAAGATTTGCCTTTAGCGAAAGAATTATTCACGCATTCGCAATGTATTGCAGAAGGATTTGTTCCTTTCGTAAAGGAAGTATCGGTCATTGTTCAAAGAAATGGTCATGGTGAATCGTATTGTCAGCCAGTTGGAGAGAACATTCATGTTCATCATATTCTTCACGAGACAATAGTACCTGCTCGCATAACTGAAAGCACAGCTCAAGCTGCAGAACGAGAAGCTTTGAAAATTGCAGATTATTTACATTTAGTAGGAACGCTAGCGGTAGAAATGTTTGTATTAGAAGATGGTAGTATTGTTATCAATGAATTAGCACCAAGACCTCATAATTCTGGTCACTATTCAATTGAAGCATGTAATGTTTCACAATTCCATCAGCATATTCGTGCTGTTTGTGGATGGCCGTTACGTAAGCCACAACTATGGGCACCATCCATTATGGTCAATGTATTAGGGCAGCATGTCGTGCCACTCAGTAATTCAATTGCTAAATATCCTGAATGGTCCATACATCTTTATGGGAAAGCTGAAGCTAAGGTCAACCGTAAAATGGGCCATGTGACGATTATGACAAAAGACTTAGAAGCTACACTACAACAAATCGAGAGTTCTGGCATTTGGTCAGAATAGAAGGAGATACGCGATGATTGAACGTTACACAAGACCCGAAATGGGCGCAATTTGGACAGAACAAAATAAATACCAAGCTTGGCTAGAGGTTGAAATTTTAGCTTGTGAAGCATGGGCAGAATTAGGAGATATCCCTAAAGAGGATGTTGCTAAAATTCGCGAAAATGCTTCATTTGATGTGAATCGTATATTAGAAATTGAACAAGAAACTCGTCATGACGTTGTAGCCTTTACTCGTGCTGTTTCTGAAACACTTGGAGAAGAGCGCAAATGGGTACATTATGGTTTAACTTCTACGGACGTAGTAGATACAGCACTTTCTTATTTAATCAAACAAGCAAATGATATTTTACGAAAAGATATAGTAAATTTCATTGATATTATTGCTACTAAGGCAAAAGAACATAAACATACAGTTATGATGGGACGCACACATGGTGTTCATGCTGAACCAACAACTTTCGGTTTGAAACTTGGTTTATGGTATGAGGAAATGAAGCGTAACCTTGAACGTTTTGAAGCAGCTGCCAAAGTAATTGAAACAGGAAAAATGTCTGGAGCTGTTGGAACATATGCCAATATCGATCCTCGTGTTGAGCAATATGTTTGCGATAAATTAGGACTTGCAGCATCACCGATCTCCACACAAACTTTACAGCGTGATCGCCATGCTCAGTATTTAGGTGCATTAGCTTTAATCGCTACTTCAATTGAAAAATTCGCAACAGAAATTCGTGGACTACAGAAATCTGAAACACGTGAAGTGGAGGAAGCTTTTGCAAAAGGACAAAAAGGATCATCTGCAATGCCACATAAGCGTAATCCAATCGGTTCTGAAAACATGGTTGGTATGTCTCGTTTAATGCGAGGTTATATGGTGACTGCTTATGAAAATGTAGCTTTATGGCATGAGCGTGATATTTCACATTCATCTGCAGAGCGTGTTATTTTACCGGATGCAACAATTACTCTTAACTATATGCTAAATCGCTTCGGTAATATTGTGAAAAACTTAACAGTATTCCCTGAGAACATGAAACGTAATATGGATCGTACATTTGGTCTTATTTATTCTCAACGCATCTTACTAGCATTGATTGATAAAGGACTAGTACGTGAAGAAGCTTATGATACAGTACAACCTTTAGCAATGCAGGCTTGGGACGAGCAAGTTCAGTTCCGTACATTAGTCGATGCAAGTGAAAAAATCACATCTTATTTAACAAAAGAAGAGTTGGATGATTGTTTTGATTACAACTACCACTTACAGCATGTTGATATGATTTTTGAACGACTAGGACTTAACTAATATTTATTTAGCCATCTAATAATAAATGTTAGAGCCACCAGTAAAAGTTTCAGAGTTGAATCGTAGAGATACGGTTCAATTCTGAACATTATTACAAGCGTATCTCATAATATCAGGGGGAAAACGAAATGACTAAAGGTCAACTTTTGTATGAAGGTAAAGCAAAAAAATTGTTCACAACAGAGGAGCCAAATGTGCTACTTGTTGAGTACAAGGATAGTGCAACAGCATTCAATGGTGAAAAGAAAGAGGAAATTGAAGGTAAGGGCATTTTAAATAATCGCATTACTTCATTAATTTTCGAAAAATTACAAGCTAACGGAATTGCGTCACATTTCGTAAAACGATTATCCGATACACAACAACTTGTAAAAAAAGTAGAAATTATTCCGATTGAGGTAGTTGTTCGTAATATTGCTGCTGGAAGTTTAGCAAAGCGTCTAGGTCTTGAAGAAGGGACACCTTTAAAACGACCAATCGTTGAATTTTATTATAAAGACGATGATTTAGGCGACCCACTTATTACGACAGAACATATTGATGTTCTTGAACTTGCCACACCAACTGAAGTAACAGCTATTTATGATGGTGCATTAGCCGTTAACAAAGTGCTACAGCCGATCTTTGCAGATGTCAATGTGACATTGATTGATTTTAAATTAGAGTTCGGCCGTGATATGGATGGTCATGTATTATTGGCAGATGAAATTTCACCAGATACATGCCGACTTTGGGATGCAACAACGAAGCAAAAGTTAGACAAAGATGTTTTTCGTCGTGACCTTGGTAATTTAACTGAAGTTTATACTATTATACTTTCTAGACTCGGAGGCAAATAACAATGAAAAAAGTAAAAATCTATGTAACATTACGTGAGAGTATTCTTGATCCTCAAGGCTCTGCAGTACAAGGTTCTTTAGCTAAGATGGGCTACGGTGAAGTAGAAGATTTACGTATCGGTAAATATCTTGAACTATCAATTAAAGATTCAGAACGTGACATTGATACTCTAGTAAAAGAAATGTGTGAAAAGGTTTTAACGAACGTTGTAATTGAAGACTACCGTTACGAAGTCGAGGAGGCTATTTAATCATGAAATTCGCAGTACTCGTATTCCCTGGGTCAAACTGTGACATCGATATGTATCATGCGATTAAAGACGAGCTAGGTGAAGAAGTAGAATATGTATGGCATACAGCAACAGATCTAAGTGGTTTTGATGGTGTATTAGTACCTGGAGGATTCTCCTATGGGGATTATCTTCGTTGTGGTGCAATGGCTAATCAATCTAACATTATGACAGAAGTTAAGAAGGCAGCAGATGCTGGTAAACCTGTATTAGGTGTATGTAATGGCTTCCAAATCCTAACGGAAGCAGGTTTATTGCCAGGAGCTTTATTGCGCAATAAAAACTTAAAATTTATGTGCCGTACAGTGCAGCTTAAAGTTGAAAACAACAATACATTATTCACAAATCAATATGAGCAAGGTCAAATCATCAATATTCCAATCGCACATGGTGAAGGTAACTACTACTGTGACGAGGAAACTTTACAATCACTAAAAGATAATAATCAAATCGTATTCACATACTCAGGTGACAATCCAAACGGTTCTTTAGAAGATATCGCAGGGATTATAAACGAGCGCGGCAATGTATTAGGGATGATGCCACACCCAGAGCGAGCTGTTGATGCACTGGTGGGCGGCGCAGACGGTCTAGCAGTATTTAAATCAATCGTGAAGCAGTGGAGGGAAAATCATGTCAACAACTAAGTTTGAGCCAACAGCACAGCAGATTAAAGATGAGAAGCTATACGCTGGAATGGGGATGTCAGACGAAGAATTTGCAATGGTAGAAGGTATTTTAGGACGTCTACCTAACTGGACAGAGACAGGTCTTTTCTCAGTAATGTGGTCTGAACACTGCTCGTACAAAAATTCAAAGCCAGTACTACGTAAATTCCCTACTAAAGGTCCACAGGTATTACAAGGACCAGGTGAAGGTGCAGGTATTGTTGATATTGGTGACGAACAAGCAGTAGTGTTTAAAATGGAGTCGCATAACCATCCCTCTGCAATTGAACCTTATCAAGGGGCTGCAACGGGTGTCGGTGGTATTATCCGTGACGTTTTCTCAATGGGTGCACGTCCAATCGCTATGTTAAACTCGTTACGCTTTGGTGAATTAAAGTCAGCACGTGGTAAATATCTATTTGAAGAAGTAGTAGCGGGAATCGCAGGATATGGTAACTGTATCGGAATCCCAACAGTAGGTGGCGAAATTCAATTTGATCCTTGCTATGAAGGTAATCCTCTAGTGAATGCTATGTGTGTCGGTTTAATTGATCATAAAGATATTCAACGAGGCATTGCTGCTGGTGTAGGTAATACAGTGATGTATGTTGGAGCGAAAACAGGCCGTGATGGTATTCATGGTGCAACATTCGCCTCTGAGGAATTAACTGAGGAATCAGAAAACCAACGTCCAGCGGTACAAGTTGGAGATCCATTTATGGAGAAGCTTTTACTTGAAGCTTGTTTAGAGGTTGTAAAATCGGATGCTCTAGTTGGTATTCAAGATATGGGTGCAGCTGGTCTTACTTCTTCTTCAGCAGAAATGGCTTCAAAGGCTGGTTCTGGTGTAGAAATGAACTTAGACTTAGTGCCTCAGCGTGAAACAGGAATGTCAGCGTATGAAATGATGTTGTCTGAGTCTCAAGAACGTATGCTTTTAGTTGTGAAAAAAGGTCGCGAAGATGAAATTAAAGCGATTTTCGATAAATACGATTTAGATGCAGTAGCGATTGGTCGCGTTACAGATGATAAAATGCTTCGTCTGCTACACAAAGGACAAGTAGTTGCAGAGGTACCTGCAGACGCATTAGCAGAAGATGCACCTGTTTATCATAAACCATCTGCAGAACCTGCATACTATGCTCAGTTCCAAGCAATCGAAAACACTGAACCTGCTGTGACTGATTACAAAGAAACACTCATTGCTTTATTAAAAGCACCGACAATTGCTTCTAAAGAATGGGTATACGATCAATATGATTATCAGGTACGTACATCAACAGTTGTTAAACCAGGATCTGACGCTGCTGTTATTCGAGTACGTGGCACAAATAAAGGGTTGGCAATGACAACAGACTGTAACTCACGTTATATCTATTTAGATCCAGAAGTGGGTGGTGCTATCGCAGTAGCCGAAGCAGCTCGTAATATCGTGGCAACTGGTGGCACGCCACTTGCGATTACAGACTGCTTAAACTTCGGTAATCCAGAGAAACCAGAAATCTTCTGGCAAATTGAAAAATCTGCAGATGGTATTTCGGCAGCTTGTACGGCATTAAATGCCCCAGTAATCGGAGGTAACGTTTCTCTTTATAATGAGCGTTCAGGCGAAGCGGTGTATCCAACGCCAACAATTGGTATGGTTGGTCTTATTGAAGACTTAGCACATGTAACGACACAGGATGTAAAGGCAGCAGGAGATCTTGTCTTTGTTATTGGTGAGACAAAAACAGAATTTGGCGGTTCAGAGCTTCAAAAACTTTTAAATAATGGTGTTATTTCAGGGAAAGCGCCAGCTATTGATTTAGAGGTTGAAGCGACACGTCAGCAATCTTTATTAAAGGCGATTAAAGCAGGCCTTGTTCAATCTGCGCATGATGTAGCAGAGGGAGGTCTAGCTGTGGCGATTGCTGAAACAACATTTGGCGCTAACGGTCTTGGTGTGGATGTAACATTAACAGGCTCTGCAACAACTGCGCTATTCAGTGAGAGTCAATCTCGTTTTGTTGTCACAGTTAAAGAAGAAAATGCTGCAGCATTTGTAGAAATCATGAAAGATGCTCAAAAAATTGGTGTCGTAACAAACGATGCACTTGTGAAAATCAACGGGGACAAAGGTGTGCTTGTAGAAGGTACAGTGGAGGAATTCCGTTCTAATTGGAAAGGAGCAATCCCATGCTTGCTGAACTCAGAGGCTTAAACGAAGAATGTGGGGTGTTTGGTATTTGGGGTAACCCAAATCCAGCACACCTTAGCTATTACGGGCTTCATGCTCTTCAACACCGTGGACAAGAAGGCGCTGGAATTGTCGTTTCAGACGGACAGCATCTTCGCGCGGTGAAAGGCGAAGGACTAGTTAATGATGTTTTCAACGAAGATAAATTAAAAGCAGTGAACGGCAAAGCAGCTATTGCGCATGTTCGTTATACGACTGCTGGTGGTGGCGGTATTGAAAATGTACAGCCATTATTATTCCACTCCTCAACTGGTAGCCTTTCAATTGCCCATAACGGTAACTTAGTCAATGCGACACATTTAAAGCAATATCTAGAGCGACAAGGTAGCATTTTCCACTCTAGCTCTGATACAGAAGTGTTGGCGCATCTTATTAAGAAAAGTTCGCATTCACCATTCCGTGCGAAGGTGAAAAATGCCCTATCTCTTTTAAAGGGTGCCTATTCTTTCTTAATTATGACAAAGGATGAAATGCTTGTTGCACGTGATCCACATGGTTTACGTCCATTATCTCTTGGAAAGCTAGGAGATGGCTGGGTGGTAGCTTCTGAAACTTGTGCATTCGATTTAATTGGTGCAGAATTCGTTCGTTCGGTAGAACCAGGTGAATTAATCATTATTAATGATGAGGGCGTAAAATCAGATCGTTTTGCTGATATGGATAAACGTTCGATGTGTGCGATGGAATATGTTTATTTAGCACGTCCTGATTCGGATATTGATGGTATTAACGTTCATATGGCACGAAAACGTATGGGTAAACAGCTTGCTCGTGAGTGTGCGCATATTGAAGCAGATGTTGTAACAGGTGTTCCTGATTCAAGTATTTCCGCAGCGATTGGTTTTGCAGAAGAAAGTGGAATCCCTTATGAATTAGGTCTTATTAAAAACCGTTATGTTGGTCGTACGTTTATTCAGCCGACACAGGAGCTACGTGAACGTGGTGTGAAAATGAAACTTTCACCTGTTGTTCAAGTCGTAAAAGGAAAAAAAGTAGTAATGGTTGATGATTCTATCGTTCGTGGTACAACATCTCGTCGCATTGTCAAAATGCTAAAAGATGCTGGTGCAGCAGAAGTTCATGTTGTGATTTCATCACCGCCGATGACAAACCCTTGTTATTATGGCATTGATACATCAACGCATGAAGAACTAATTGCTTCTAGTCATAATGTAGATGAAATTCGTGAAGCAATTGGTGCAGATTCTCTGACATTCCTTTCTGTTGAGGGGATGGTAGAAACAATTGCACGACCATACGAAGATGAAAACCGAGGACTTTGTCTTGCATGCTTTACAGGCAAATATCCAACAGAGATTTTTCCGGATACGATTTTGCCACATGAAAAAGAATTATTACGTTAAGAACAACATCGCAACAAATTAGTGTCTTACAGTCATTTCTATCTAGGAAACTTAGGCGACTTGGATGATAAGGAGGAACTCTGCGTGTCAAAGGCATATGAACAAGCAGGTGTAAATATTGAAGCGGGCTATGAAGCCGTAAAACGAATGAAGTCTCATGTTGAACGTACGAACCGTCTAGGTGTAATGGGGACATTTGGTGGTTTTGGTGGCATGTTTGACTTGTCAGAACTGAATCTTAAAGAACCTGTTCTTATTTCGGGGACAGATGGTGTTGGAACAAAGCTAAAGCTAGCCTTCATGGTAGACAAGCACGATACAATCGGTGTGGACTGTGTAGCAATGTGTGTAAATGATATTGTTGCTCAAGGAGCAGAACCGCTGTACTTTTTAGATTACGTAGCTCTTGGAAAAGCAGAGCCTGCAAAAATCGAACAAATTGTCAAAGGTGTTGCAGATGGCTGTGTGCAATCAGGTGCGGCTCTAATAGGTGGAGAAACTGCGGAAATGCCTGGTCTTTATGAAGAAGATGAATATGATCTAGCTGGCTTTGCAGTAGGCGCGTGTGAAAAGTCTGCCATCGTGACAGGTGAAGAAATCGTAGAAGGCGATGTACTTATTGGAATTGCATCAAGTGGTGTACATTCAAACGGTTATTCTTTAGTGCGTAAAATTGTCTTTGCAGATCATCAATATGCTGTGGATGCTATTGTAGAAGGCTATGAAGATCTAGGCCCAATCGGTGAGGCGCTTCTAGTGCCAACAAAGCTATATGCTAAACCTGTGCTAGCAGCTTTAAAGGCAGCAGATGTACATGGCTGTGCACATGTTACAGGTGGCGGTTTCTATGAAAATCTACCACGCATGATGCCAGAGGGACTAGCAACGGAAATCGACTTAGGTTCTTGGCCTGTATTACGTATCTTTGAATTCCTAAAAGAGAAAGGTAAGCTAGAAGATAAAGATTTATATAATGTGTTTAACATGGGTATTGGCTTTGTAATAGCTGTGCCAGAAACTGAAGCTGATAAAGTAATCGCTGCAGTTGAAGCAAATGGTGAAAAGGCTTATACAATCGGACGTGTTATTAAAGGTGACGGAGTAGTATTTAATGGCTCACATGATGGGAGTTTAGTGTAATGACTGCACCAACAAAAATAGCCGTGTTCGCGTCAGGTAGCGGTAGCAATTTTCAAGCCATTCAAGAGGCCATTGAACGTGGTGAACTCCATGCAAAGGTCGCACTAGTGGTCACAGATAAGCCTGGAGCATTTGTAGTAACACGTGCTGAAAACTTTGGGATTCCAGTGTTAGCATTGAATCCAAAAGAGTTTGTCTCGAAGTCAGCATATGAGACAGCTATTATCGAAGCTTTACATGAGTGCGATGTGAAATGGATTGTGCTTGCTGGGTATATGCGTTTAATCAGTGACGTATTATTAGCAGCCTTTCCACAGCGAATTGTTAATATTCACCCGTCCCTATTGCCTGCCTTTCCTGGAAAGGACGCTATTGGACAAGCCATTAATCATGGTGTGAAAATAACAGGTGTAACAGTGCATTTTGTTGATGAAGGAATGGATACTGGACCAATTATCGCTCAGGCAGCGGTACCTGTCATTGAAGGAAATCGCGAGGCAACAGAAGCTGAAATTCATAAACAAGAGCATTTATTATATACAAAGGCATTACAGCAATTATTACAGTAACTGAAGAGGGAGTTAGGTCGAGAATCCTACTCAACAAGTAAGACCTAACTCTATTAATCTATTGAAGCAAGTCAGTTCGTGGACAGCACGATAAAAATTAGGAGGATATTGTTGTGACAAAACGTGCATTAATCAGTGTTTCCAATAAAGATGGTATTTTAGAATTTGCAAAGGAATTAGTAGCATTAGGTTATGAAATTTTATCAACTGGCGGTACAAAAAAAATGTTACAGGATAATGCGGTAGCTGTAACAGCAGTAGATGAAGTAACGAAGTTTCCTGAAATTTTAGATGGTCGTGTGAAAACTTTAAATCCAATGATTCACGGTGGTCTATTAGGAAAGTTTGATGATGTCTCTCATCAAGCACAGATGAATGAGCATGGAATTGAACCAATTGAAATTGTTTGTGTGAATCTCTATCCGTTTGTTGAAACAATTTCAAAGCCTAATGTAACTTGGGATGATGCAATTGAAAACATTGATATCGGTGGTCCAACTATGTTACGTTCTGCTGCAAAAAACCATCAATATGTAACAGTAATCGTGGACAGCAATGACTATGCAACAGTATTAGAGGAACTTAAAGCAGACGGTGCCACAACAATTGAAACACGTCGTAAACTAGCTGCGAAAGTTTTCCGTCACACAGCCGCATATGATTCTTATATTTCGAACTACCTGACTGAAGAAGAGTTCCCAGAGAGCTTAACGATGACATATGAATTAAAGCAAAATTTACGCTATGGCGAAAACCCTCACCAAAAAGCGGCCTTCTACCAAAAGCGTCTTGGCTCTGACTTTTCATTAGCTTATGCTACACAATTACATGGTAAAGAGTTATCCTACAATAATATTCAAGATGGTAATGCAGCATTGCAAATTGTAAAAGAATTTGAAATGCCAGCTGCTGTAGCGGTGAAACATATGAATCCATGTGGTGTTGGCACTGGTGTCACGTTAGAGGCAGCATTCGATAAAGCATATGAAGCAGATCCAACATCTATTTTTGGCGGTATTATCGCATTAAATATGGAAGTGGATGCAGCAACTGCTGAGAAGCTAAGTCATATTTTCCTAGAGATTATAATTGCACCTGCTTTCTCACAAGAAGCATTAGATATTTTAACGAAAAAGAAAAATATCCGCTTACTAACAATTCCTTTCGAGCAAGCGAAACAAGATTCATTCAATGTTGTATCAGTTGAGGGTGGCCTCCTTGTACAGGAGCCAGATCGTTATGGCTTTGGCAATGCGGATATTAAAGTGGTGACAGATCGTGAACCAACAGAGCAAGAATGGGAAGCATTGCAACTTGGTTGGTCTGTTGTCAAACATGTGAAATCCAATGCGATTGTTGTAACAGATTCTCAAATGACACTTGGGGTTGGTGCAGGGCAAATGAATCGTGTAGGTGCAGCTAAAATTGCCTTTGAACAAGCTGGAGAAAAAGCGAAAGGTGCTGCATTAGCATCAGATGCATTTTTCCCAATGAGCGATACTGTGGAGGCGGCGGCAGCTGCAGGAATTACAGCAATTATTCAACCAGGTGGTTCCATTAAAGATCAAGATTCCATTGATAAAGCAAATGAATACGGCATTGCGATGGTATTCACAGGCGTACGTCATTTTAAACATTAATTGTAGAATTATATAGAAATCTAAACAGACCGAGATGTTGGTTCATCTCGGTTTTACTTACAAAGAGGAGGATTCTCTAAGATGAATGTATTAGTAATCGGAAGCGGTGGTCGTGAGCATGCAATCGCTAAACAATTTAGCATCTCTCCATCAGTGAACAACGTATTCGTAGCGCCAGGAAATGATGGGATGCGAGGCGAAGTAGAAGTTGTTGCTATTGATACAATGGATTTCGCAGGTCTCGCTCAATTTGCCAAGGAAAATGATATTGCATTAACATTTGTTGGCCCAGAACAGCCGCTTGCTGAAGGCATTGTCGATTTCTTTACAGCTAGAGGTTTACGTATTTTTGGTCCTACAAAAGTTGCTGCTCAAATAGAAAGCAGTAAATCCTATGCGAAAGAAATTATGAATAAATACAATATTCCTACAGCAGCACATGAAACATTTACTGAAGCAGAGAAAGCAATAGCCTATATTAAAGAACAAGGGGCGCCTATTGTCATTAAGGCTGATGGTTTAGCGGCTGGTAAGGGCGTCGTTGTGGCAATGACAGAGGAAGAAGCGATTGAAGCTGTAGAGGATATGATTGGAAACCAACGTTTTGGTGAATCCTCTTCACGTGTTGTCGTTGAGGAATTTTTAGACGGTGAAGAATTCTCCTTTATGTCTTTTGTGCACAAAGGACAAATTTATCCGATGGTTATTGCACAAGATCATAAACGAGCTTATGACGGTGATAAAGGACCAAACACAGGAGGTATGGGTGCTTATTCACCAGTACCACAAATCCCACAAGAGGTAGTAGATATTGCATTTCAAACTATTGTAGAACCAACTGTTAAAGGGATGGAGGCAGATGGTGCTTCCTTTACAGGTATTTTATACGCAGGGTTAATTTTAACGAATAAAGGTCCTCAGGTCATAGAGTTTAATGCTCGTTTTGGTGATCCTGAAACGCAAGTTGTATTGCCACGTATGGTTTCAGATTTTGGTGCATTTATGATGGCGTTAATGGATGAACAGCCTTTTGATTTACAATGGTCAGAAGAAGCAATGCTTGGTGTAGTCATTGCAGCAGAGGGTTACCCAGGAGACGTTGAAAAAGGTAAGGTATTACCGAATTTAGAGGCACTTTCGACATCACATGCAGTTTTCCATGCAGGTACAAAATTAGTAGACGGTCAATTCGTTGGTAATGGAGGACGTGTACTGTTAGTTGGTGCAAAAGCAGCTACTTTACAAGAAGCACAGGAAAAGGTTTATGAAGGTATTGCAACGGAAACATGGGATCACTTTTTCTTCCGTAAAGATATTGGCTGGCGTACATTTAAGTAATTATTATTTTCACTAAATATTTTTTATCGTCTTTTGAAACCTCTTGTTGTTTCAAAACGTAAGAGGTAAGAGCCGTCTCAATAATAGATTGGGACGGCTCCTTTGACTAAGAAGGATTCTGAGCTTTATTCGTTGAAGAATCGCTACTATTTGAGGAATTTTGAGTTGAAGTGCTGGTGTTAGATTGTTTTGAAGCAGTAGCTTGTGAACCTGAAGAATTACCAGCTATAGCAGAGGAAAAATCCTTCATGAGCTTATCGATTTGTTCAGTAGACATAGAATTTTGCCCGCTGAACATACTTTGCATAGAGGTGTTCATGGCATTCTGCATATTGGAGCTTAAAACTGCTTTCGTTGGACAATATTTAAAAAGTCCCTCAGCCATTTTCATGGCACCTAATGCAATCATTAATCGACCTTTTGTACAATTAGGATTTCTAGAAACTTTAGCGATACCAAATGCGGTTAAACTTGTCCCCATGGCAAAACGACAAAATGCATTCTTTTCGCTTAAATTTGCTTGCTGCATCATCATTACTTCCTCCTTTAGTCATTGTGGAAAAAATAAGCGAGGTGCACTTTGCTTTATGAAAGTGCTGTGTTACGATTGAAACAAGATGATTGCATAAAGCATAATTTTTATGAAAATATGCGATTATGCAGTAGTAGTATGTGATTTCACGTTGGATTTACACAATGAAAAATTACGTAATTTAGGAAGGAGCGAATAGCATGGATCCAGTATGGAAAATAACAAAAATACGTCAACAATTAGCAGTAATCGATGGGAAAAAGGCACCAGATATCGTGCTGAAGAATGCACGTTATTTGCATAGTATGTTAAAGCAATTCATAGTAGGGAACATTTGGATTTTGGGAGATCGAATTGTCTATGCTGGTGACAGAATGCCTCCTTTATTAGAAGGAACAGAAGTGGTGGATTGTACAGGAAAAACAATCGTACCTGGCTATATTGAGCCACATGTACACCCATTCCAGCTTTATCATCCACAGTCATTTGCAGATTTTTGTGGTCAGCTTGGGACAACAACTTTTATTTCGGATAATTTAAGCTTTGTTTTAAATTTAGAAAATAAGAAAGCGTTTTCAATTTTAGAGAGTTTGAAAAAGCTACCTTTTTCATTTTATTGGTGGACTCGCTTTGACTCACAAACTGAATTGGAGCAAGAAGAAGAGGTTTTCTCTAATACTTCTATATTAGAGTGGTTAGGGCGAAGTGATGTCTTACTTGGTGGAGAGTTGACAGGCTGGCCTAAGCTGTTGCATGGCGACGATCAAATGCTTTATCGTATGCAAATGGCTAAGGGACTGGGAAAAAAAATTGAAGGTCATTTCCCTGGAGCTTCAGAAAGAACATTGGCACGAATGAAACTGCTTGGTGCTGATGGTGATCATGAGGCAATGACAGTAGAAGAGGTAGAGCGTCGTATTATGCAGGGCTATGCTGTAACTTTACGTCATTCTTCCATTCGACCAGATTTACCACATCTACTAAAAGGAATAGTAGAAAAAGAGCTTCCGATCTTTGATCATTTAATGATTACAACAGACGGTTCAACACCTTCATTCCATGAGGATGGTGTGATGGATAAATGCATTCAAGTAGCTTTAGATGCAGGGGTATCTCCTATTGATGCTTATCAAATGGCTTCCTATAATGTAGCACGTTATTACAACATGTCTAATTTACATGGTTTTATCGCAACAGGGCGTTTTGCTTCACTCAATATTTTACAAGATGAATATCATCCTGTTCCAGAAAGTGTCTTATCAAAGGGTGTCTGGTTGAAGCGTAATGGGGATCGTGTGCATAGAATGGCGACAATTGATTATTCTTCCATCCCAGCTTTAGATTTAGATTTCTCATTAGATTCACAGGATTTCCAGTTTTCTATGCCGTTTGGGATTCAATTAGTTAATGATGTGATTACAAAGCCTTATAATTCTTTAATTACGAAAGAAGGGCAATTGGCAAATCATGATGAGTGCTATTTAATGCTCATTAACCGAAAAGGCAACTGGCATGTAAATACAATGATTAAAGGATTTGCAACAGATGTCCAAGGCTTTGCATCCTCTTATTCAAACACCGGTGACATATTGTTAATTGGAAAAAATAAAGACGATATGATTAAAGCCTTCGAAGAAATGAAGGCAATGAATGGTGGTATTGTTCTCGTCGAAAAAGGAGAAGTTATAGCGGATATACCATTAACAATTGGTGGACTTTTATATGATGGAGATGTATTCACTTTAACAGAGAAAGAAAAGGCTTTAAAACAAGCTTTAGCAGATAGAGGCTATCAATTAGGAGATGCCATTTATACATTACTATTTTTACAATCTACTCATTTACCATATATTCGTATAACACCACAAGGAATTTTCGATGTGATGAAGAATAAGTTATTATTACCTGCTGTTATGCGCTAATTCATGAAAGTGTTTCAGTTGTTTAAACAATTACAAATATTGTAATTGTTCAAAGGAGAGATATGCTTGTGTTCAAATCGAAAAAATTATGGATTGCTTTTGCATTTAGTGCTTTGGTAATCGGGGGATGTTCAAAGGATACACCAAAAGTCAAAGAGGATGATGAACCAATTGTAGAGGAAGAAGCAGTAGTGGAGGAGCCTGTGCAACAACCAGCATTTGTTGCACCACTTACTGGGGAGGCTATACAAGAAGAAATTACACAGCGACCAATTATCGTAACCATTAATAATCATCCAGCGGCACGTCCACAATCAGGCTTAGCTGCGGCGGATATCATTTATGAAATGCTTGCAGAAGGTAATGTGACACGCTTTTTAGCAGTATACCAAAGTGTACTGCCTGAAAATATTGGGCCAGTTCGTAGTGCACGCTCATATTTTATCGATATGGCCAAGGGATTTGATGCCTTTTATGTAGCACATGGCTATAGTCCAGAGGCGAAAACAATGCTTGATCATCGTATCGTCGACAATATCAACGGTATGGCTTATGATGGTATTCTGTTTAAACGTTCTAACGACCGCGTTGCACCACACAATTCCTATATTACATCAGAAAACATTCTAAAAGGTGCTGAAATGGTAGGCGCTTCAATGAATTACAGTGAAAAAGTACTTCAGGCTTTTTATGAACCAGATGAACGTGGTAAAATAGGTATTGAAACAAGTCAAGTTGACATTTATTACGGAAATAATGAAGATTTCCATAACGCGTATGTGTATGATCATCAAACTAATCACTATGAACGACAATCGGCTGGTGTGGACACAAAAGATATGTTAACAGGCGAAACAGTGTCATTGGCAAATGTTCTATTTTTCGAAATGGATCACCAAACAATTGATGATATTGGTCGCCAAGCAATTGATTTAACGTCTGGTGGAAATGCGTATGTATTTCAAAATGGCTATTTGAGGGAAGTCAAATGGGCTAATGTTAATGGAATACCAATGGCTGTAGAGCAAACAGGGGATCCTGTAAAGCTTGTACCAGGAAAGTCGTGGGTTCATTTCGTACCATCTTCGCCAGGGTTACAAGCAATGGTGAAAACGCAGCCTTAAAGGGAGGAAAATTGTATGCAAATCGAAAAAATTCGGGGGCATCAAACAGATCAATTATTTAAAGCAGTGTTAGAGTTGAAGGACATCGAGGAATGCTATAAGTTTTTTGATGATTTATGTACGATTAGTGAAATTCAATCGTTGGCACAACGCTTTGAGGTTGCACATTTATTACGATTAAAGAAAACCTACGAATCCATTAAAAAGGAAACAGGGGCAAGTACTGCAACTATTTCGCGCGTGCGTCGCTGCTTCGATTATGGGAATGATACATATGATGAAATGTTAGGTCGTTTGTATCCAGATGAAAAACCATTCCAAGCACCAAAAGAATAGTCAGAAAAAAGGCTGAGTAGAAGTTCTACTCGGTCTTTTTCATTTTTTTGTCGTGAATCATAAGCTATACTTGTAAACGAATAGATAGAAAATGATAGGTGGTAAACATAGATGGATTATTTAGAATGGAGACATGTGTTCAAGCTAGATCCAGCGAAGGACATTTCCGATGAAGCATTAGAAAAAATTTGCGAGTCTGGGACAGATGTTATTTTGGTCGGGGGAACAGATAATGTAACGTTGGATGGGGTATTAGATTTACTTGTTCGAGTGCGTCGTTTTGAGGTGCCGATAGCACTTGAAATTTCTACGATCGATGCGGTAACACCAGGTTACGACTATTATTTCATCCCAACGGTATTAAATAGTGATGATCCAAAATGGATTAAAAATTTACATCATGAGGCTATTAAAGAATACGGCGATATTATGGTATGGGATGAATTAGTAGCGGAAGGATATTGTATTTTAAATCCTGATTGTAAAGTAGCCCATGTAACGGGTGCGAAAACAGATTTAACGATTGATGACGTGGTAGCTTATGCACGCATGGCAGAGAATTTCTTTAAACTGCCTGTTTTTTATTTAGAGTACAGTGGTATGTATGGCAATCTAGAGGTAGTTAGTGCTGTGAAAAACGAACTGAAGCATACTAAACTCTTTTACGGTGGTGGCATAACATCTGTAAAGCAAGCAGAGGAAATGGCACGCGTTGCAGATACGGTAGTAATTGGAAATATTATTTACGAAGATTTAAAAGCTGCACTTGCGACTGTTAAGGCTGTTAAAAATACGTTATAATTTTAGAACAAATGTTTGTAAGGCGGTGCGAAATGGAACAGTTAACAAAAAATTTACTAGCAGGCATGAATCCTGAACAAGAAAGAGCAGTTAAAACAACTGAAGGACCATTACTCATTATGGCAGGTGCAGGGTCAGGAAAAACACGAGTTTTAACACATCGTATTGCTTACCTAGTTATCGAAAAGGAAGTATATCCTTCTAAAATTTTAGCGATTACATTTACAAATAAAGCAGCACGAGAAATGCGTGAACGTATTGATGGCATTCTTGGTAATGGTACGGGCGATAGTATGTGGGTTTCTACTTTCCACTCTATGTGTGTAAGAATTTTACGTCGTAATATCGATCAACTAGGCATTTCTCGTAATTTCTCTATTTTAGATTCTACGGATCAGCTTTCAGTCATCAAAAATGTGATGAAGGAAGAAAATATTGATCCAAAACGTTTTGAGCCACGAGCAATTTTAAATGCTATTAGTGCAGCAAAAAACGAGTGTATAGCAGCGGATGATTACGCAGGCCAAATGAATGATAAGAATCCTTATGAACAAACAGTTGCACGTATCTATAAAGGCTATGAGAAAAGATTACGCCGCAACCAATCCCTTGATTTTGATGATTTGATTATGACGACGATTACGTTGTTTAAACGTGTACCTGAAGTGCTTGAATATTATCAAAATAAATTTCAATATATTCATGTCGATGAATATCAAGATACCAATAAATCTCAGTATTTACTTGTACAGTTACTAGCAAAGAAATTTAAAAATATTTGTGTTGTAGGTGATTCCGATCAGTCTATCTATCGTTGGCGTGGTGCAGATATTGGGAATATCCTATCCTTCGAAAAGGATTATCCAACTGCAAAGGTGATTATGCTAGAGCAAAATTATCGTTCAACTAAACGCATCCTACAGGCAGCCAATGACGTCATTCAAAATAATACAACACGTTACCCAAAAGAATTACGCACAGAAAATTCAGAAGGTGAAAAGATTGCACTATATAAAGCTTATAACGAGCAGGAGGAAGCGCAATTTGTTGTACAAACGATTCAACAGTTAATTGAAAAAGAAAATCGTTCATTTGATGACTTTGCTATTTTATATCGTACAAACGCTCAATCTCGTGTAATGGAGGAAGTACTTGTTAAGTCCAATATGGCCTATCAAATAGTAGGCGGAACAAAGTTCTATGATCGAAAAGAGATAAAGGACTTACTAGCATATTTACGACTTATTGCTAATAATGATGATGATTTATCACTAGCACGTATTATTAATGAGCCAAAGCGCAGTATTGGTGCAACTTCCTTTGAAAAAATGGCACGTTATGCGATAGATCAGGATCGTTCGATTTTTGATGCGATGAATGATCTTGTTTTCATGGGATTATCAGGGAAAGCAGCAAATTCGGCTGAGCAATTTTATGCCATGATTAAAGGCTTTACACAAATGCAGGAATATCTATCTGTCACTGAAATTGTGGAGCAAGTTATTGATAAATCGGGTTATCGAGCAATGTTACAAAACGAAAAAACAATTGAAGCAGAAAGCCGTTTAGAAAATATTGAAGAGTTTTTATCTGTCACAAAGGCTTTTGAAGAGCGCAGTGATGATAAAAGCTTAATTGCCTTTTTAACAGATTTAGCCCTTATAGCTGATATTGATGCACTTGACAAAGAGGATGCATCTAAAGGCAATATTATTTTAATGACGATGCATGCAGCTAAAGGCTTAGAGTTCCCAGTTGTCTTTATTATCGGTATGGAGGAAAACATCTTCCCACATTCACGCTCACTAGACGATCAAGAAGAAATGGAAGAGGAACGCCGCCTTATGTACGTAGGTGTGACCCGTGCTGAGGAACGTCTATATTTAACATGTGCCCAAAGCCGAACGATTTTTGGTCGTTCAAGCTTTAATAATGCATCCCGATTTTTAGGTGAAATTTCTCAAGATATTACAGAGTCAATTTCTAAGGCAGGGACAACATCAACAGTACCATTTGCTACTAACAATCGTTCAACCGGTGGCCATCAAAAGCGTATGCTGGGTGCTATTCAGCAAACACAACCTGCCACAGCACGTTTACAAGCAACGGGGGGAGATCAATTTGGATGGAAAGCTGGAGATAAGGCGATTCATAAAAAATGGGGAACAGGTATGGTTGTTAGTGTAAAAGGTGAAGGTGATAGTACAGAGCTTGATATCGCATTCCCACAACCAATTGGTATAAAGCGATTACTTGCTCAATTTGCACCGATTGAAAAAGCGTAAGCGGAGGAACGTAAATGAACGAAATAGAACAGCGTATAGCGGAGTTAAATAAATTACTGCATGAATATGGTTATGCCTATTATGTGTTAGATAAACCTGTCGTAGCAGATAGTGTCTATGACCAGCTATTACAGGAACTGATTGCATTAGAAGAAGCGAACCCATCCCTTATTTACCCCGATTCTCCTACGCAGCGTGTTGGTGGAGCAGTGGTAGAAGGTTTTAAAAAAGTGACGCATGATTACCCAATGCTTAGTCTTTCAAATGCTTTTCATGAAGCGGATTTACGAGAATTCGATCGTAAAGTGCGTCAGGCTATCGGAGATCAATTTTCATATGTATGTGAGCTGAAAATAGATGGTTTAGCTATTTCATTAAAATATGAAAATGGCATGTTTGTACAAGGGGCTACAAGAGGAGATGGTGTGGTAGGAGAAGATATTACCGCCAATTTAAAGACAATCCGTGCGATTCCCCTTCGTTTAAAGGAACCTATTACGATTGAAGTACGTGGTGAGGCGTATATGCCAAAAAAATCCTTTGAAAACTTAAATGCCCAACGTGCAGACAATGGTGAGGAGTTGTTTGCTAATCCACGGAATGCTGCAGCTGGCTCATTACGTCAGTTAGACCCTAAAATTGCGGCCAGTCGCCAATTATCAACGTTTATCTATGCCATTGGCGGAGACGGTGAAGTATATGGTATCGACGGTCATGCAGAAATGCTTGATTATTTAGAAGGCTTAGGCTTCCCTTCCAATAAAGAACGCCAACGATGCTCTACTATTGAAGAGGTAATGGCCTTTATAGAACATTGGACAGAAAATCGTCCAAAATTAGCTTACGAGATTGACGGAATTGTTATTAAAGTTGACCGTTATGCTCAGCAAGATGAACTAGGTTATACAGCAAAGAGTCCACGCTGGGCGATTGCCTATAAATTTCCCGCAGAGGAAGTTGTTACAACGTTACTTGATATTGATTTAACAGTAGGTCGTACAGGTGTTGTTACTCCTACAGCGATTTTAACCCCCGTACAAGTAGCGGGAACGACGGTTCAACGTGCTTCTTTACACAATGAAGATTTAATTCGAGATAAGGATATTCGTCTTGGTGATACAGTTATTATTCGAAAAGCTGGTGACATTATTCCTCAAGTTGTGGGTGTGCTAATAGAACAACGTCCTGAAGATTCAGTCCCTTTTGTCATGCCAAAAAATTGCCCTGTTTGTGATAGTGAATTGATTCGGATTGAAGGCGAAGTTGCCCTGCGCTGTGTAAATCCTGCCTGCTTTGCGCAAATTGCAGAAAGCATAAAATATTTTGTTTCTCGAAACGCGATGAATATTGACGGTCTTGGGGATAAAGTAGTGGAGCAATTATTACGTGCAGATTTAATACATGATGTTTCTGACCTGTATCATTTAACGGTAGAGCAGCTTGTGGAATTGGAGCGTATGGGCGAAAAATCAGCAACTAATTTAGTAAATGCCATTCAAGCATCGAAGGAAAATTCGATGGAGCGTTTATTAATTGGACTAGGAATTCGTCATGTTGGTGAAAAAGCAGCCAAAATCGTATCAGAGGAATTTGGTTCAATGGAAGCAGTGATGGCTGCAACAGAGGAGCAGCTTGTAGCAATTTATGAAATTGGAGATAAAATGGCTTCATCGTTAGTGGAGTATTTCTCAAATGAAGATGCACGAGCAGTCATTAAGCGTCTTGCTGAAGCAGGCGTGAATATGAAATACAAAGGTAAAAAAGTAGAAGTAGCGATAGGTGATAGTCCTTTTGCAGGTAAAACAATTGTCTTAACTGGTAAACTTGAGCAATTGACACGCAACGAAGCAAAAGCGAAAATAGAAGAGTTAGGTGGTACAGTCACGGGTAGTGTCAGCAAAAAAACAGATCTAGTGATCGCAGGTGCGGATGCAGGCTCTAAACTAACAAAGGCTGAGCAATTGGGTATCGAAGTTTGGACTGAAGATAACTTAATTGAACAACTTAACCTCATTTAATAAGTGCATGATATCCTTCCTTTTATGAATAGGAGGCAATGTTGAGTGCACAACCGTTACAACAAGGCGTCGAGTAGATTCGTCGACCTAAAATTGACTATTAGTAAAGGAGCACTAAATAATGAAGTCTTTTCGACTCATTCCAGCAATCGTAGCTGCTGCAATGCTAGTCGGCTGTGTGCCTTCTGACAAGAAGGAGACAGAGCTTACACAGGAAACGCAACAGAAAGAAAAAGCTGAAACAACAATTATCCCAAGCATACAAATTGATGAATCTTATTATAAGACGCTTATCCCTTATAAAGAGAGTGCAAGTAGAGGTCTAGTGGTATCTAACATTTATACGAAATATGATATGAAGGAAGTTGAATCAGGTTTAATGCGTTTATCTCAAAATGAGTTCGACACAGAAAACTACTACTTCCAAGAAGGTCAATATTTAGCTGAAAGTACAGTAAGCTCTTGGCTTGCTCGTAGTTCACAAACAGAGGATGGATTAAATCCACCGACAACAGACACAATGACACCTGAGGAGCGAGCAACAAAGGCTCCAGTTTATTTATCCCATATTGTAGAGCAAAACTACTTAACAAAAACGAAGGATAATAAAGTGAAACTAGGTGGGATTTCAATCGGTCTTGCTTTAAATTCTATCTATTACTATCAAAAAGAACAGTATGGCGAATATTACGAGGAACCAATTTCAGAGTCTACTCTTATTGAGCAGGGCAAAAAAATGGCTGCTGAAATCGTTTCTCGTTTACGTTCACGTGAAGAGTTAAAGGATGTACCGATTGTGGTTGGTTTGTTTAAGCAGCAAGCCCGTAATCAAATTATTCCAGGGACATACTTTAGCTATGGTGTAGCAAAAGCAGGGCAGAACAGCATCGCTGATTGGGAAGGTATAGATGAAAATTACGTCTTGTTCCCAACAGATGATTCACAAGATGTATACCGAGATGTCAACAATAACTTCAAGAACTTCAAGCAAGATGTTGATAAATATTTTTCTAACTATACAAGTGTGATCGGAACTGGTTTCTATCGTAATAAACAAATACAAAACCTTTCGATTGAAATCCCAATCCAATTTTTCGGCAAAGCAGAGATAATAGGATTCACGCAATATTTAACAGGGATTTTAATCAATCAATTTGATAATATTCATGTGGAAGTGAGTGTTACTTCAGTGAATGGTCCTGAGGCATTAATCATCAAAAAGGCCAATGACAAGGACCCTTACGTGCATGTTTATGATTAATATAGTCAGCCTTTGTGCTGACTATATTTTTTATGGTAATGGATTGAAATAGAGGAACACAACAGGATGATAGAGACAACACTTTGTTATAGTAGTGAAAGTTTCTATATTTTTAGTGAAAGTTGTGATTTTTAAAATGAAAAATGTTATGATTATTGGCATGGTTAACTTTATTCAACCCTATTGTTATCAATAAAAACAATGAATTGAACAAGTATTCGGAGGTGTGAAAAATGGCTAAATTAACAAAAGAAGAAGTAAAGCACGTGGCAAATTTAGCACGTCTTGCAATTACAGAAGAAGAAGCAGAGAAATTTGCTGAACAGCTTGGTAAAATTACAGACTTTGCGGAGCAGTTAAATGAACTGGATACAACAAATGTTGAACCAACAACGCACGTTTTACCATTAGTGAATGTAATGCGTGAAGACGTAGCAGTAAAAGGTTTAGACCGCGAAGTAATGATGTTAAACGTAAAAGAACAAGAAGATGGTCAAGTAAAAGTACCAGCTATCATGTAATACTAAAACATAGGAGGATTCCTCATGACGCTATTTGAACGTTCAGCTAAGGAGTTACAAGCAGAAATTAAAGCGGGTAACTTATCAATCGCTGACTTAACGAAAGAAGCATACGAGCGTATTGCAAAGCTTGATGGCGATGTACAAGCATTCCTTGCTTCAAACGAAGAAAAAGCAACTGCTCAAGCTGCTGAAATGGATAAAGTACCATTTGAAAAGCGTGGACCATTATTCGGTCTACCGATCGGTGTGAAAGACAACATCGTAACAGAAGGCTTAGAAACAACATGTGCCTCTAAAATTCTAGAAGGCTTTATGCCAATCTATGATGCAACTGTTGTCAACAAGCTACGTGAAGCTGGCATGATTACAGTTGGTAAATTAAACATGGATGAATTTGCAATGGGTTCTTCAAACGAAAACTCATACTATAAAACAACAAAAAATCCATGGAACTTAAACCACGTACCAGGAGGTTCTTCAGGTGCATCTGCAGCAGCTGTAGCAGCTGGTGAAGTACCATTCTCTCTTGGATCAGATACAGGTGGTTCAATCCGTCAACCTGCAGCTTACTGTGGTGTTGTAGGGATGAAACCTACATATGGTCGTGTATCTCGTTTTGGTCTCGTTGCATTCGCATCTTCTCTAGATCAAATTGGACCAATTACACGCAATGTTGAAGATAATGCGCTATTACTAGAAGCTATCGCTGGATTAGATCCAAATGATTCGACTTCTGCGAATGTTGAGGTGCCAAATTACGCTGCAGCTCTTACTGGTGATGTTAAGGGCTTACGTATCGCTGTGCCAAAAGAATTCCTTGGTGAAGGAGTTGGTGAAGCAGCTCGTCAATCAGTGCTTGCGGCATTAGAGGTATTAAAAGGCTTAGGTGCTACTGTAGAAGAGGTATCACTTCCTCACTCGAAATATGCACTAGCTGCGTACTATATCCTTTCTTCATCTGAAGCGTCTTCTAACTTATCTCGTTTCGATGGTATCCGCTATGGTTTCCGTGCAGAAAACGTTACAAATTTAATGGACCTTTATAAAGAAACACGTGCACAAGGCTTTGGTGATGAAGTAAAACGACGTATCATGCTAGGTACTTATTCACTAAGTGCAGGTACGTATGATGCGTACTACAAAAAAGCACAACAAGCACGTACTTTGATCAAAGCAGACTACGATAAAGTATTTGAAGACTTTGATGTTATCATTGGACCAACAGCTCCAACACCAGCATTCAAGATTGGTGAAAATGTTGATGATCCAATGACAATGTATGCAAACGATATTTTAACAATCCCGATGAACTTAGCAGGTGTACCAGCGATTTCAATTCCTTGTGGCTTTGAAAACGGCCTACCATTAGGTTTACAAATAATTGGTAAATATTTCGATGAAGCAACTATTTACCGTGTGGCTCATGCTTTTGAACAAGCAACTGAGTTCCATAAAGAAGTTCCTCAAATGTGGGAGGGAAAATAACATGAACTTTGAAACAGTCATTGGTTTAGAAGTACACGTTGAGTTGAAGACTAACTCAAAAATCTTCTCACCAGCACCAGCTCACTTTGGTGCTGAACCAAATACAAATACAACAGTAATCGATTTAGGCTATCCTGGGGTCCTACCAGTCCTGAACAAAAATGTAGTAGATTTCGCTATGCGTGCAGCACTTGCACTCAATATGGAAATCGAACAAGAAACAAAGTTTGACCGTAAAAACTACTTCTATCCAGATAATCCGAAAGCTTATCAAATTTCACAATTCGATAAGCCAATCGGTAAAAATGGTTGGATTGATATTGAAGTAGATGGCTATACAAAACGTATCGGTATCACACGTCTTCATATGGAAGAAGATGCTGGTAAGCTTTCACATGCTGGTGACCATTCACTAGTTGACTTTAACCGTCAAGGAACACCGCTTGTTGAAATCGTTTCTGAGCCAGATATTCGTACACCAAACGAAGCATATGCATATCTCGAAAAATTAAAATCGATTATTCAATATACTGACGTATCTGATTGTAAGATGGAAGAAGGCTCATTACGTTGTGATGCCAATATTTCTATTCGCCCTTATGGTCAAGAAGAATTTGGTACAAAAACAGAGCTTAAAAACCTGAACTCCTTCAACTATGTTCGTCGTGGTTTAGAACATGAAGAATTACGTCAAGCAGATGTATTATTATCTGGTGGCGTGATTGAGCAAGAAACACGTCGTTTTGATGAAAAAACAGGTAAAACAATTTTAATGCGTGTTAAAGAGGGAACAGACGATTACCGTTACTTCCCAGAGCCAGACTTAGTTCGTCTTTCAATTGATGATGCATGGTTAGAGCGTGTGAAATCTGAAATTCCTGAGCTTCCAGATGCTCGTAAAAAACGCTATGTTGAAGAACTAGGCTTAACACCTTATGATGCTGGAGTTCTTGTTATCTCTAAAGAGATCTCAGACTTCTTTGAGGCAATGGTAGCAAATGGGGCAGATGCTAAGCTTTCTGCTAACTGGTTAATGGGAGATGTTTCTGCTTATTTAAACGCAGAGCAAAAAGATCTAAAAGATACTGCATTAACACCAGAAAACCTTGCTGAAATGGTGAAATTAATTACAGACGGTACAATTTCTTCTAAGATCGGTAAAAAAGTATTTGCTGAATTGGTAGAAAATGGCGGATCTGCACAGGATATTGTGAAAGCAAAAGGCTTAGTGCAAATTTCTGATGAAGGTGCATTACTAGCAATCGTAACAGAAGTTTTAGATAACAATGCTCAATCTATCGAGGACTTCAAAAATGGTAAAGACCGTGCGATTGGCTTCTTAGTTGGTCAAATTATGAAGGCAACAAAAGGTCAAGCTAACCCACCAATGGTTAATAAATTATTACAACAAGAAATTGCCAAACGATAATACTCGTTGTAACATAATAGCCGAGAGAGCTTCATTGCTCCCTCGGCTATTAATTTTCAAAAATGTAACAAATTTGCATTTTACGAAACTTAATAGTTGTTTAAAAAGAGTATTCATAGCAAAATATAGAATAGACAGTAATAAGGGGGACGAGCCAATGAAAACAGAACAACAGTATTTTAATGAAGCTATATCAATACAGCAATATATGGAGAACATGACGACGTTAAAAGAAGAAAGCTTTCGTATTTATGATGGCTTTGAAGTACCAACAAACGATGATTTTATTGAGTTATTAAAAGAAAAACAACCTAAAATTTTAACGATTACAGAGGATTGGTGCGGAGACGCAATGTTAAATAATCCAATTATTCGCCGTATTGCTGAAGCAGCAGGATTAGATATGCGTACCGTTTTCCGTGATGCTGATACAGAACTAATTGATCGTTATTTAACAAACGGTGGTCGTGCAATTCCAATTTATCTATTATTAGATGATGCTGGAGAAGTGATTGGAAAATGGGGACCACGCGCACCAGAATTACAAGAGTTCGTCGTAACGAAACGAGCAAGCTTACCAGATAAAGAAGATCCAACATTTGAAGAGGCACAAAAGGCTCTTTATGCAGAAATTCGTGAAGAAAATATCTCCAATCAAACATATTGGACATTTGTTTATGAGGACTTTAAGAAGCAAGTAACAGAAACATTACAAAAATAACAAGAGTATTGCAACATTTCAACGTACAAATCGTTGAATGAAGTAGAATCTTATGAAGCAGGAAGGTATGTTATGAAACGAGCAAGAATCATTTATAATCCTACATCTGGACGCGAAGTGTTTAAGAAACATCTACCAGAGGTGTTGGAAAAACTAGAGGTAGCAGGCTATGAGACATCCTGTCACGCAACAACATGTGAAGGCGATGCAACGCTTGCAGCAAAAAATGCGGTAGAACGCGGTTTTGATATCATCATCGCAGTTGGTGGAGATGGCACATTAAATGAAGTTGTTTCAGGTGTAAGTCCATTTGAAAACCGTCCGAAAGTTGGTCTAATTCCAATGGGCACTACAAATGATTTTGCCCGTGCCGTGCATATCCCTCGAAATATTGAAGAGGCAGTAGACATTATTATTCAAGGCGACACATTGCCAGTGGATGTTGGACTCTTAAATGGCGAACGCTATTTCATCAATATTGCTGCTGGCGGACGTATTACAGAGCTAACATACGAAGTACCAAGCAAAATGAAAACAATGCTTGGTCAGTTAGCCTATTATGTAAAGGCAGTTGAGATGATTCCATCCATCAAAGCCTCACATATGCGCATTGAATATGATGGCGAAGTATTTGATGGCGACGCTATGATGTTCCTATGTGGGTTAACGAATTCAGTAGGCGGCTTTGAAAAACTAGCTCCTGATGCAAGCATTAATGATGGTTACTTTACTTTAATAGTGCTAAAGAAGGTAAGTCTTCCTGAATTTATTCAACTAGCTGCCATGGCACTAAGAGGCGAACATTTAAATGATGATCGTGTCATCTACAAAAAAGCTAGCGTTGTCAAAGTTACTACAGAAAATGAGGTCCACCTTAACCTCGATGGCGAATATGGCGGAGACGCTCCTGCTACATTTGAAAACCTAAAGCGTCACATCGAAATCTTTGTTCCACTCGCAGATATTCGAGAGGAAGACCGTATTTAATGAACCCGAAAAGCTCATCCGATTTTATTGTGGATGAGCTTTATTTTGTATTTTTTTGATTGCTTGAAGTGCTCTCAAAGAAGGAGAGGCCGCTCCAAATTAAAATTCCATCATTAGAATAAAACTGGCTAAATCCCATAAACTAAGCTTTAGAAGTAAGAATGTGAATGAAATTAGAAAAATGTTTGGCAAATGTGCGTATATTACTTGAACAAAATTTGAAACCTTAATAATAGACTGAAGTTTCGGTCCGTTATTAAGGTTTTTTTCGTTGGAATAGTGGAAAATGGGGGTATGGATAAGGGAAAGGAAGTGTTGCCTTTGTATAAGTCACAAGAAAAGAAGCTTATATGGCTAAGCTTTGGTGTTGCAATCATTATGCTACTTTCTATTCTTGGAAGAATATTTGGAAGTTAAGGGGGCAATGAGATGATTAATGAATCAGCGGTCTATTGGAGCCGAGCATTAACGGAGTTAACATTATCGTTCCATATTATTTATGCAACAATTGGTGTGGGTGTCCCGTTAATGATTATGATTGCTCAATGGACTGGGTATAAAAAGAATGATGAACATTATATCTTAATGGCAAGACGTTGGGCCCGTGGTTTTGTCATTACTGTAGCAGTCGGCGTGGTAACTGGAACCGCAATCGGCTTACAACTATCATTATTGTGGCCTAATTTTATGCAACTCGCTGGTCAAACAATTGCGTTACCACTTTTTATGGAAACGTTTGCATTTTTCTTTGAGGCGATATTCTTGGGCATCTATTTATATACTTGGGATCGCTTTGATAGTCAGAAAAAGCATATGCTTCTGTTAATCCCTGTTGCTGTCGGAGCATCGATGTCAGCAGTCTTTATCACAATTGTTAATGCTTTTATGAACGCACCAAGAGGATTTGATATCGTAGACGGAGAACTTGTTAATATTCAACCTTTTCTTGCAATGTTTAACCCCGCCATGCCAACGAAGGTTGCACATGTACTTGTGACAGCGTACATGACATCGGCATTTGTGCTAGCAGCTATTGCAGGATTTAGAATGTTAAAAGGCTCGAAGCATGTATACCATAAAAAATCACTACTTTTACTAATGAAAATTGGCTTGATTTTCTCCATAGCAGCCGCTGTGATTGGAGATTTTTCAGGAAAATACTTAGCTGAATATCAACCCGAAAAACTAGCAGCAGCAGAATGGCATTTTGAAACAGAAGGTAAGGCGTCTCTTGTATTATTTGGTGTCTTAGATGGAGAAGAAGTTAAATATGCTATCAAAATTCCGTATGCTTTAAGCATTCTTGCACATTTTAATCCTAATGCAGAGGTAATCGGCTTAGATCAATTTGAGGAAGAGGATCTACCGCCACTCTATATTCACTATCTCTTTGATATCATGGTTTCCATTGGTATGTTTATGATGCTAGTTTCATTACTTTATGTTGTAGGGAAAGCACGGGGCTGGCAGTTTATTCATTCACGATGGTATAGATGGATTATCGTAGCGGGAGGACCACTATCAATTATCGCGATTGAAGCAGGTTGGTGGCTTGCCGAAGTTGGACGTCAACCATGGATACTTTATGGACTAATGCGTACACCTGAGGGAGCTACGACGAGCGACCATGTGGATTTAATGCTGCTTTTATTCGCAGGAGTCTATGCAGTATTAGCAGTGGGAAGTATTGTCGTATTGGTAAGAATGTTTAAAAAGAACCCAATCGAACGCGAGATTGAAGATCGCCACTCTGAAAAAGGCGGTGACATCCTATGACGTTAGAGATTTTAGGTATTTCAGTATTATGGATATTCCTATTTGGCTATGTCATTGTCGCATCGATTGATTTTGGTGCTGGCTTCTTTAATGCATATAGCCTACTTATTGGTAAGAATCATATTTTAACAAATATTATTAAACGTTATTTATCGCCTGTTTGGGAAGTTACCAATGTCTTTTTAGTATTCTTCTTTGTAGGAATCGTAGGATTTTTCCCGCAAACCGCTTTTTATTACGGAACGGTTTTACTTGTGCCCGTTAGTATTTCGCTTGTACTATTGGCAATTCGAGGCTCCTACTATGCCTTTGAATCGTATGGTACACGAGGCCATATCGGATATACACTGACATATGGTGTAGCAGGTTTATTAATCCCCGCTTCTTTATCCGTTGTCTTTGCCATTGCCGGTGGAGGCTATGTTGATGTAATTGATGGGCAGCCTGTGCTGAACTACTGGACTTTATATACAAGTCCATTTGCTTGGAGCATTGTGGTACTAAGTATCGCTGCGGTATTGTATATTTCAGCCGTATTTTTAACATGGTACGCGCATAAAGCAAATGATAGCGAAGCAACGAAACTAATGAGAAAATATGCTCTTGTGTGGGCAGCACCGCTAATGATTAGTGCGCTTGGCATTATGTATGAAATGAAATCCATCAACCCAGAGAGCTACAGTCATATGGTAAATTTATGGTGGATGTTTGCGATTTCAGCTGTCTTATTTATTGTCACAGTCGTACTCATTGCCATGCGTAAAAAGTACGGACTTGCAGTTGGGCTCCTGATTGCTCAATTTGCCGTAGCCTTCTTTGCTTATGGAATTGCTCAATATCCATACCTACTGTATCCATATTTAACCATTTACGATAGCTTTACAAGCACACAAATGGCGATCGCTTTAGTTATCGCATTTATTTTAGGACTGTGTCTTCTTCTTCCTTCACTTTATTTATTGATGAAACTATTCTTATTCAATAAAAAATATGTGACAGGAAAAGAAGACAATCACGCATAGGAGGAAAGCACATATGCAAAGTTTTTTAATTTTTTATGCACCTTTTATTGTCGTCATTCTTGGGATCTTGTGTGCATTTTGGTGGGCACCAAGGGATTATCATATTACAAAAGAGCAGGAAAAGAGTCGCGAATAGCGACTCTTTTTTCAAGTTAATTAGCAGAGACGCGCAACAGCCAAGTCTTGTTCTTTTTTCATTCGCCAACACATGCTACAATAAGGAGATTGAAATGGAGGATGTACGAATGTCAGCACCCGTGAAAAAAAATGAACGACTTTCAGTTTATATAGAAGATCTAACGCATGATGGCAATGGTGTCGCAAAGGTTGAAGGATATCCACTATTCATACAAGGCGCACTGCCAAACGAAACGGCCGAAATCCATGTGTTAAAAACATTAAAAAACTATGGCTTTGCAAAGGTAATAGATATTATCAAGCCATCTCCAGACCGTGTTGAAGCTCCATGTGATTACTTCAAGCAGTGTGGCGGCTGTCAATTACAGCATTTATCCTATGAGGGGCAGCTAAAATGGAAAGAAAATATGGTGCGCAATGTGATGCAGCGGATTGGTAAAATTCATGCACCTGTTCACCCAGTAAAAGGTATGAAAGAACCTTGGCACTACCGTAATAAAGCACAAATTCCTTTCTCTGAAAATGAAGCTGGACAAGCGATTGCAGGCTTTTATAAAACAAAAACGCATAGCATTGTGGATATGGATCGCTGTTTAATTCAAACAGGAGAAGCAGATGCTATTCTTGCAGGCTTGAAAAAGGAATTAGCAACGTTAGGTGTTCGCTCTTACAATGAGCATACACATGAAGGCATGTTGCGTCATGTTGTTATCCGTAAAGCACGAGCAACAGGAGAAGTCATGGTTGTCCTTGTAACGAAAAAGAAAAAGTTCCCACAAAAAGAGGCAGCTATTGCAGTAATCCAAAAGCTAGTGCCAAACGTTACATCAATTATGCAAAATGTGAATAGTGAGAAAACCAATGTTATTTTTGGTGATGACACAATCAACCTTTGGGGTAAAGACGTTATTATTGATACTATCGGTAATGTACGTTTTGAAATCTCTGCTCGTTCTTTCTATCAAGTCAACCCAGAGCAAACAGAGGTCCTCTACAAGCAAGCACTAGATTATGCTGACTTACAGGGAGATGAACGTGTCATTGATGCGTATTGTGGAATTGGTACGATTTCTTTATTCCTTGCTCAAAAAGCAAAGACTGTCATGGGCGTGGAAATTGTCCCACAAGCGATTGAAGATGCCAAACGCAACGCAGTGCTTAATGGTTTTACAAATACTTATTTTGAGGCAGGCCCAGCAGAGGAAGTTATCCCAAGATGGTATAAAGAAGGCAAGGAAGCAGACGTACTAGTAGTTGATCCACCGCGCAAAGGCTGCGATGAAGCATTGCTAACTACTATTCTAGAGCAACGACCAAAACGAGTGGTCTACGTATCCTGTAACCCAGCCACACTAGCACGCGATCTTCGCATTTTAGAGGATGGCGGCTATCAAACGCAGGAAATCCAGCCAGTGGATATGTTCCCGCACTCCACACATTGTGAAGCCGTGGCATGGCTTAAGTTAAATGTGTAACACATTACTAAACTCATCTATACAATATAAAAATTACCGTTTTAGGACGGAATTTAGTTAAAATCAATAAAAACTCGGATTCGATCAAATACGAATCCGAGTTTTTTTCGATGTAATTTCTTCCATCTGTAACATTCACTAATTGAGCCAATTCCCACTGACAAAAACCATTCAGAACATCCCATCACTTATAAACTATATATAATTGTGTATCTCTAGTTTTAATTGTTTTTTTCTCCAATATGACTTAAAAGAGACTCTGTTAATTCTCGTCTTATTTGCGTGATATGGTTTTCCATGAGTTGCTTAGCTTGGTTCGCATCTCCAGAGGCGATGGCTAAGTAAATTTTTTTATGTTCATCGATAGTCTCTTGCGTTCGTTCTGGATCTTCCAAGCGTTGTCTGCGGGTAGCTCGGATTGTGTCTTGCATATGCTCACTAAGGGTTTGGAACAGTTGTAAAAATATAGAGTTATGTGAAGCGAGTACAATATTATGATGGAAACTTAGGTCTGCTTGAATTCCTAATTCTACATCATTTTTACCTTGATCCATCATGTCTAATGCTTGGCTAATTCGCTCTAAGTCTACAGAAGTAGCTCGTCGTGAAGCTAAAAAGGCACACTCTACTTCAAGTGCTTGGCGAAGCTCCAACATTTCATAAATTAATTTTTTTTCAGTATTAATAATTGTAGAGGAGAGTTCTTCACCTAAAGTATGGGACTCTGCTGTTTTAATAAAGCTACCACTGCCTTGTTTAATTTCAATAAATCCCTTTATTTCAAGCTTTCGAAGTGCCTCTCTTACCGATGTTCGACTGACATTAAAACGACTCGCTAATTCTCTTTCTGTCGGGAGTTTATCCCCAGGCTGTAATTCACCATTTAAAAAATATTCCTTTATTTGATCAACAATTACTTGATACGCTTTTTTCTTTGGTTGAGGCATTACCTATCTCACCACCTTAAATACATAGTACTATAAACGCTTTAATCATACAGAAATACAGCATGTTTATCAATTTAAGAAAAAAATTAATAGTTGATATTTTCTGAATATTTAGTACAATGTAAAAAGGTTGGACCAATTTTAAGAATGTAGAAAATTGGTATGACATATAAAATTATTAATTAAATCATCCAAATACTATGAGAGCAAAAGGGGAAGGAAAAAAATGATTACTACAAATGAAGAATTAGTGATGGCCCTACGAAGTGTTCTTCCAGAAATTGAAATGACAATCAATCAAACGATTTTAGAACAGCATAGCAGTGATGAATCCTATCATAGTGCCTGTCTACCCGATATTGTGGTATTTCCGACAAAGACAGAAGAAGTCAGTAAGATAATGAACATAGCAAATCAATACAAAGTACCAATAGTACCATTTGGAAGAGGAACAAGCTTAGAAGGACATGTGATTCCTTATAATCATGGGATAACAATTGATTTTTCACTCATGAACAAAATAGTAGAAGTTAGAGAGAAGGACTTTCTTGTGAAAGTTCAACCAGGGGTGACACGTTCTCAATTGAATAAAGAGTTGAAGAAATATGGATTATTTTTCTCCGTAGACCCAGGAGCAGATGCGACAATTGGAGGAATGGCCGCAACAAATGCTAGTGGTACAACATCTGTTAAATATGGAACTATGCGCGATCAAGTTCGAGATTTAGAGGTTGTTCTGTCAGATGGAACAGTGATTCATACAGGGAATTTAGCAGAGAAATCTTCATCGGGCTATCATTTAAACGGTCTATTTGTTGGGTCAGAGGGAACACTTGGTTGTTTTACTGAGTTGACGTTAAGAGTTTATGGTATTCCTGAATGTGTCATGGCTGCTAGAGCGTCCTTCGAAACAGTGAATGATGCTGTGGAAGGAGTTGTGAGTATTCTACAAGCGGCAATTCCCATTGCAAGAGTTGAACTTGTAGATGAACCTTCAATGAAACAAGTGAACTTGTATAGTCAAACAGCTTATGAGGAACAACCAACCTTATTTTTGGAATTTGAGGGAAATGAGGCTGGCTTAAGGCAGGATGTAGAATTTATGAAAGAGATTGTAGCGGCTCATAATTGCAAAAATATTGAGTTTGAGATGGATAATGCAGCCCGAAATCAACTATGGGAAGCTCGCCATAATTTAGCTTACGCCTATGTCCATGGACATCCAGGAAAAAAACTAATGGTAACCGATGTTTGCTTACCGATATCCGAGTTAGCAGGTGCTATTGAACATGCAAGAGAAGCACTTGATATGTTAGCGCTTACAGGTGGGGTTGTTGGACATGTTGGTGATGGAAATTTCCATGTACTATTAATGATTGATATGAATGATCCAAAGGAAATAAAGAAAGCTGATGAATTAAATGAGTTGATTGTGATGTATGCACTAGAACGAGGAGGAACTTGCACAGGAGAACATGGTGTGGGCATTGGTAAGCAGAAATATCAAGAAAAAGAACACGGTAAAGCACTTCTAGTGATGGAAAAGATTAAACAAGCACTTGACCCTGACACACTTTTCAATCCGAATAAAATATTGAAAATAAAAATATAGGGAGTGGAAATATGAAGATTTTAGAAACGATTAGTACAATTGCTGGTAAATACTTTGCTATATGGGTTATTTGTATTGCTGTTATTGCCTTTATAGCTCCAGAACCCTTTTTAATATTTGGGGGGTATATCACGATTTTGCTAGGCATTGTTATGTTTGGCATGGGTCTGACGCTAAAAGCAGTAGACTTTAAATTGGTTATCACGAATCCAGTACCAGTCATTATCGGTGTATGTGCTCAATATGTTATCATGCCACTTTCCGCTTTTTTAATTGCTTATATAATGAACTTGCCAGCAGAATTAGCTGCAGGGCTAGTCCTTCTTGGATCTGTACCAGGTGGAACTGCTTCAAACGTCATGGTGTATTTAGCTAAAGGAAATGTACCTTTGTCCATCACAATGACATCCTTTTCGACATTATTAGCTCCAATTGCCACACCATTCATCCTGTTATTGCTTGCAGGTAAATGGATGCCAGTTGATCCCATAGCGATGTTTACTTCAATTATTCAAGTAATTATTATCCCTATTATCCTAGGGATTATTATCAGAAGAGTTGTTCCTCAAATCGTAGAAAAAAGTATTAATGTGATTCCTCTTATTTCAGTAGTTGCTATTATGATTATTGTATCTGCTGTTGTTGCTGGTAATGTCGATTCCATCGCTTCGGCAGGCTCCATTATTTTTGCAGCTGTAGTGCTTCATAACGCATTCGGATTGTTATTTGGTTATATAACAGCTCGTGTATTAGGCCTCGATGAAAGCAATCGAAGAGCTATTTCAATTGAAGTTGGAATGCAGAACTCTGGTCTGGGTGTAGCGTTAGCCACTGCCCACTTCGGTCCCTTAGCGGCCCTACCTAGTGTACTTGGGGCTGTTTGGCATAATATTTCTGGTCCGATTCTCGCTACCTATTGGTCGAAAAAACCAGAGAAACCAGAGGTACAGTATAATAAACAGATGCAAGAAGATAACGGCAGAACTCAAATATAGAAAGTAAATATTTGATTCAACCCGATAGTAGTGCAGTCATATTATCTATTTTGTTTAAATCCACCTCACAAATGGATCCATTCGAAAAAATATAGAAATGAAAATTAGGTATAATAAAAGTAGATGAGGTAGAAACAATCTATACCATCTACTTTTTTGTTTGTTAAAATACCATTTAGGACTGATTTTCGTTAAAATAAACATTGTTGATTTTTACATTAGCTAATGAGATAAATGTAACATTTGACTTTATAATTTTTAACTGAGAGCATGGAGTTTTATCCATAGTGAGAGGATTTGGAATTAACATGATAGATAATTTTTGGCGTGATTTACCACGACCATTTTTTGTATTGGCACCGATGGAGGATGTGACAGATGTTGTGTTTCGTCACGTTGTGAGTAAAGCTGGTCGACCAGATGTGTTTTTTACTGAGTTTACAAATTCGGATAGCTACTGTCATCCAGAGGGAAAGAAAAGTGTGCACGGTCGTTTGCTCTTTACAGAAGATGAGCAGCCAATGGTGGCGCATATTTGGGGAGATAATCCCGAATATTTCCGTGAAATGAGTATTGGGATGGCAGAGCTAGGTTTTAAAGGCATTGATATTAACATGGGCTGCCCTGTACCGAATGTAGCATCAAGAGGGAAGGGGAGTGGCCTTATTCTCCGACCAGAAGTGGCGGCAGAATTAATTCAAGCAGCAAAAGCGGGCGGACTGCCTGTTAGCGTGAAAACACGACTTGGCTACAAGGATGTAAATGAGTGGGAGGATTGGCTAACGCATATATTAAAGCAGGATATTGCGAACCTTTCGATTCATCTACGAACAAGAAAGGAAATGAGCCTAGTAGATGCGCATTGGGAGCTTATTCCGGAAATCAAAAAACTACGTGACCGTATTGCACCTAATACGCTACTGACGATCAATGGAGATATTCCTGACCGTCAAACGGGACTCCAACTAGCTGAACAATACGGGATTGATGGCGTGATGATTGGACGAGGTATTTTTAAAAATCCTTTTGCTTTTGAAAAAGAGCCAAAAGAGCATAGCAGTAAAGAGTATCTTAATCTTTTAAGACTGCAGCTCGATCTTCAAGATCAATACGCGGAAGAACTACCACGTTCCATCACAGGACTTCATCGCTTCTTCAAAATTTATGTCAAAGGATTCAGAGGAGCTGGTGAATTAAGAAGTCAATTGATGAACACAAAATCAACGGATGAAGTACGTGTATTGCTAGACAACTTTGAATCAAACAATATTGAATGACAATGAAATGATGAACCCACCAATAAAGTCAAGTAAATAACAGTAGAAATAGGAGCAAAGTTTTGAGGATGAGATTTCCCTTTCTTTGCTCCTTTCAATTTATCGCTATTGATGTTTTAGCTTCAGATGCTAGGGGGAGGGTTCTTGTTTTTATGTTCTTCTGTTTAAATGTAGTTTTTATCTAGTAATATGAATCCTCACAATTGATTTATCCTTATTTTTACAAATTCCTTTTAGTGGTATTAATATATATTGAAACTAAATGGTTAAAATAGTCGTATAAGGTATTATAGATTAGAGGAGGTCGGAAAAATGGATTATACTAAAATCTATAATAAGGAACTGATTGCCTTAGTAAAAGAGAAAATAAAGTCCGTCGGTGAAATTAAAGCGGTGAAGTTTGTGAGAGAACAAACAGATATGTCCTTAATACAGGCAAAAAAATTTGTCGATTTTTGTAAAGAATAGACGTAAAAATTAGAGTCATTAAACTGTAGCTCTAATTTTTTATGAATTTATCTTCAATAGTCATTGAACTACTAAATAAGAAATATATGAGAAAACGCTATTATTAATAAAAATTAGTTATTCAACAAACGGGCGATTTTTCATAATAAGGAAAAGTGTCATTCTTTATGAATAGGACCATATTGCTAAAGAAGACTCTTTAATGAAGAAGAAGAAAATTTCCTCGAGCAGATCATTGACAATAGTTGAAAGGCTATCTTGAATACAGAGACGAAGGTGTAAAATGAAACAAACCCGGGATTGGATTCCCGGGTTTGTTTTTACTTATTGGCAATTATGACCAATTTACCTGTATCCAGTTCCTTTTCGAATTGAGCAGCTTCCGATTCACTTAATCCGACAGAAGCTAACTTGTTGCGGAGTTCATCTCCACGGGAATTCACCAGGTTCTTCAGAGAAGTCAGGAACCCTTGCTCGCTAATACCAGCTTCTTCAGTCCCGAGTGCTTCGTTAATATCATCTTCACGTTCTTCATAGTGCGCAAAGATGTAAATGTTATCTCGAAGATATCCTTGCGCTTCTAATTTCTCCACTTCTTGTTTCGCCTGTACTACGTTTTCTACTGTCAATTTGACTGTCATTATTGATCCCTCCTATATATGTTCACATTCAATCTATTCCACTAAATTGAATGGATAAAACATCTTTTTAGTTTTTAATTATGTTAGAGTGGCATTAACAACTAATGGAATACTAATGAACAACTAGAAAACATTGGGAGTTGTTATTCTAAATCTTTATTCCAAAGCTACGTCCAATTCTTTATAGAGTCGGGCTTTTTTGTTTGCAATCAATAGAGGATTTAGAGAAACATCAGAGAATTGTATATAAGTACCATTATATGTAATGAAGAGCTTATAGGAGTTGTATGAAGATGATTGTGACAACTAGACCGTTAAAAATTAAATACAATAAATCAGCAAATACTTTTCAGGAGTTTATGCAAATTAATCACAACAAACATTCTCTTACGAAGGAAGTTGTTTTTCTACGATATATCGGTATACCTGATTCTGTAGATTTTTATAAAGATGAGATTCTAAAAATGGAGGACTATTTCTCCAAGCAAAGCATTTTTTATTTACGACTGCATAAGCTTGAGGTCATTCGTAATAAGGAAGATGTAGATAGATTGTCGGAAAGTTGGAGAATGTGGCAGACTGCTGCTGAAAACCCGCAATTACTGGATAAGCTATCTTTGTGCAGTAAATTAGCGAGTGATCAGCTTGAATGGACAAAAAAGCTAAGCTTTAAACAGATGATTCAACTATTTAAAGAAAATCAGCCTTATCCTAATGAAACGTTGTTAAAAAATTTTGCCGTTAAATTTTTGTATTGGATGGATTATTATTTACCACAAATTTTTTCGGGGGAAAATTCAACGTCCCCCAAAATTGTTTTTATAGGTGACATTACGCAGCATGAATTACTATTTTTATATTTCTTATCGTCACTGGGGTGCGATATTTGTTACATGAATCCCAAAGGAGATATTGCCAATTTGTACCCTATAATAGAAGCGTCATCTACCTTACATATGTGTCGTCATTTCTATGAAAAAGAAATAACATTGCCTATTAAAAGTACTTCAAGACAATTGAACATTCCTGCTCAAAAAACGAATGCGACAGAGGAGTGGAGCTATGAGCAATTAGCCTCCTTAGCCACATCTGTTGTGATGATTAAGACCTTCGGGGAGGATGACAAGGTTTTATGCTATGGCTCTGGTGTCATTCTCCACCAAGATGGATATATTTTAACAAACCTGCATGTTGTAGGTGGTGGAAAATATTATTCTGTGCTCTATGAAAATGATACCAACGAGTATATTACCCATCAATTTGTGAAATATCATGATATGCATGATTTGGCTATTTTGAAGGTAGACAGAATAAGCCATCCTTTACCTGTAAAAGTGGATGGACAATTAGTTCGAGGGCAAAAAATTGTGGCGATTGGCAGTCCGTTAGGATTGTTTAACTCAGTTTCTGATGGGATTGTTTCGGGTTTTCGTGATATTCGGCAAATGTCTATGATTCAATTTACAGCCGCTATATCAAATGGCAGTTCAGGTGGTGCTTTATTGGATATGCATGGGCGATTGGTTGGTCTGATTACAGCAGGCTTCGATGATGGTCAAAACCTTAATTTGGCTGTACCTGCCAATCTAATTTATCAGTTTGCTCAAAACTTTATAGAAATACCGTGTTGAATTTCCACTATTCGACCATTGCTTTTTCTTCCGTAATCTTATAGAATGTAGAACGGTATAAATGAACGATATATAAATCCTTTAATACGGTCCAGAGAGGCTGAAAAGGGCTATGTGATATTTTTAAGCTAATATCTTTGCTTTGTCATGCCCTTTTGTCCTCTGTGACGGAAGGGCTTTTATTATTGTTCCGTACTCCTCTTTTAAAGGAAGTCCCGTGAGGCTTCAAAAGAGAATGGACAAGACAGCTATAATCCATTCACTAAAAGAGATCGACAACTAGAAAATGGAGGCTAAAAAGAATGGATTATCGTAAAAAAACCGTGGTTGCTTCAGTGGCAGGGCTAACGCTAGAAGGAATGGACATTATGTTTATTTCCTTTGCTATGACAATGATTATTGCAGAATTTAATATTGATCTTGCAACAGGTGGATTGATTTCATCTATCACGAATATTGGGATGCTACTGGGTGGTATTATTTTCGGTGTATTAGCAGATAAATATGGTCGAGTAAAAGTGTTTACGTATACGATTATTTTGTTTGCCATCGGAACGGCCTTAACAGGAGTAGCAACAAGTATTGAACAAGTTTATGTTTATAGATTTATCGCTGGTTTAGGTGCTGGCGGAGAATATGGTATTGGGATGGCGCTTGTGGCGGAGGCTTGGCCAAAGAATAAACAAGGCAGAGCATCCTCTTATGTCAGTGTAGGTGCACAATATGGAGTAATTTTAGCCGCTTTATTAAGTGCTATTATTTTACCAACTTTAGGGTGGCGTGCATTATTCTTTGTAGGATTACTACCAGTTATTTTTGCCTTTATCGTACGTAAAAATATTGATGAATCACCAGAATGGTTAGCAGCGCAGAAACAACAAAATAATAAGCAAGAGAACGGGAATTTAGCACAATTATTTGCTTCACCTCGTATCACCATGACAACACTCTCCCTAATTCTAATGGCAACTGTTCAAATTGCAGGCTATAATGGTCTAATGATTTGGCTACCTTCGATGTTACAGAAATCGCAAGGTTTATCGGTTTCAAGCTCAGCATTGTGGACAATTAGTACCGCAGTTGGCATGATCATTGGAATGCTGACGTTTGGTAGATTTATGGATCGTTTTGGTGCAAAGCGAACATTCGGGATCTTTTTAGTAGCCTCTGCATGTGCTGTATTCTTTTACTCGTTTGCAACAGGTGCAGTAGCGATATTAGTAGGCGGTGCGGTTGTAGGATTCTTCTCTAATGGAATGTTTGCAGGGTATGGTGCATTAATTAGTAGCTTTTATCCAGTACAAATTCGCAGTACAGCAACAAACACCATTTTTAACTTTGGACGAGCTATAGGTGGGTTTTCACCAATCTTTGTAGGCTTTATTTTACAAAGCTACGATATGACTGTCGTGATGATTTACTTAGCAGCACTGTATTGTATTTCCTTTATCGTTATGCTAACGCTTAAGAGCTCAGGGAAGGAATTGCAAACAGCATAATTTTATAGAGCACGAAAGAACGAATTCCAATTATGTAAATGGGATTCGTTCTTTTCTTATTAGTATTTAATTATAATAAACCTTTTGAACGTTTTTCAGCGATTTCAACAAGGCGTTTTGTAATCTCTCCTCCAACGGAACCATTTGCGCGAGAAGATGCTTCTGGCCCAAGCTGAACGCCAAATTCTTGTGCAATTTCATATTTCATTTGATTGACAGCCTCATGTACTCCAGGTACTAGAAGTTTATTTGAACTGCGGTTATTGTTAGCCATTGTTCTCACCTCCTTGACCTTAGAATGGTTGCGATTAAATTTTTCATACATTTAAAAAGTAGGAAATGCACACGCTATTTGCTAACAACAACAACTTGTGGAAAGCTAGCAATAATCAGCAAACTCTCTGTTATAATTAAGCCTGGCTCTTTACTATATAAGGTTAATTAAAGGAGGAAATATAATGACAAATAATGATATCTTAATTCGTTTACGCTATGCGTTCGATATAAAAAATGTAGATATGGTAGAAATTTTTAAACTTGGTGGCATGGATTATACAAAGGAAGAAGTATTAAATATGCTGATTAAGATTAATGATGAGGAAGAAGCGCCAGAGGAATACATCAAATGTAATAATAAAATGTTAGAGGCATTTTTAAATGGATTAATTACTTTTAAACGCGGGCCTCAGAAACCAAGAGAAGGACAGGCTGTTGGACCTTTACCTGTGTCAGGTAAAGAAAGCCCAAATAATATGCTGCTAAAGAAAGTAAAAATTGCTTTAGCTTTAACAACTGAGGAGATGCTTGAGATTTTATATGACGGCGGCATTAAAGTTACAAAAGGTGAATTAGGTGCTATTTTAAGAAATCCAAGTCATCGTAATTATAAAGAGTGTGGCGATTCATTCGTACGAAATTTTTTAAGGGGCCTAACATATAAATATAGAGCATAATGCACAATGGATATCAATCATAAAGTGCCATTTTTTTCTTTAAAACTCGTTGACAATTTGTGACGAAATTGTGTACAATAAAATTATCACAAAATGTTCACAAAAAAGATGAAAAATGTTCACAGACAAAGGGGTGCTTGTATGATTTATTTTGACATCTTATTAGTAGCTATTGCATGTATTACAATGCCTTTTATTGTTGCAGTTATGTTAGATATTTTTTATGCGGAACGAAAAAAAGTACGCTTTTCATTACGTCGTACTTCCGTATGGTATATCGCTATGTTTGCGTTATCCTTTATACCTTCCGTATTACTTGTCACACAAAACGTATAATTTATTCAAACACTTAGGGGTAAGTGAATTGAAAGTGGACAGCTACAACGCTAATTGAGGTTGTAGCTGTTTTATTTTGTTCAATAGATGAATCATAATTAAGTAATTTATATAATTATTAATGAAGGAACAGCTAGTATAAAATATGTATGTTTTAAGTAGAGAGCATTGACTACTTTTACCTACTGTGTTAATTTTGGTAGGGAAATATAGGCAAATTTACTGAAAAGTAAAGACGCAAAGCTACAGGTCTAAGGCAATAAATGCTATGGCGGCTGGGTTGCAAAAGAGTGCTAGTTGTATCATTCTCATTCTAGTTTTTGTTCTTTTATGCCTATTTCTTTTGAAATAGGCATTTTTTTGCAAGTAAAGTTCAAAGGAGGAAAAGGGGAAATGAAGTTGTTAAAAAACACATCATTAAAAAATAAGCTTTTACTAACAGTCTCTATCGTTGTATTACTGCTTATCGCTATTATTACGACGCAAAGTATTAGTGAATTGAATAATCGGATGAATGTGGATTTGGAGCAAGAATTAAAAAGTGTTGGTTTATTAACAGCTATGAACTTAGACAGTGATGAAGTAAAAGATTTGCTGTCCGAAAAAGGGGAAACAAACGCAAAGTTTACAAAGATCCAAAAGCAACTTGATATGATTCAGGACCAGCAAGGTATTATGAGCTGGAGTTATATTTGGGATGTCAAGGATGAGGGTGGCGTCAATCCAATTGGCTATACCTCTAATCTAAATGAAGTATATGAAGCCGGTGAAATTTTTACTGATTTAGCGGATGAACATGTAGAAACAGCAAAATTAGCTATTGAAAATAATAGTACAGAGGTAACTGATATATTCGAGGATCCTTTTGGTTCTTGGAGAACGGTTTTTAGTCCTATTAAAGATGATAATGGCCAACTGATTGCCCTATTAGGGATTGATTACTCCGCTGATTATATCAATACGATTATTAAAACAAGTGTGATTAAGCAAATTGTCATTGCCATTATCGGCATTTTAATTTTATTAGTTTTAGTTTACATAATTATAGATCGACTATTAAAGCCACTGAAAAAAGTAGTGAACGTTGCCAATCAAGTGGCAAATGGTGAATTAATAGATGTGGATTTAGAGACATCGAAGGATGAAATTGGTAAATTATCTGAATCCATTCGTACAATGGTGGCTAATTTGCAACATATTATTTTAAACATACGCAATACATCCAATCACGTTTCTTCAGCAGCCAATCAATTAACGGTACATGCTGGTGAAACTTATAACAGCTCAACAAATATTGCACTAGACATGAATCAAATTACACAAAATGCTGAGGCCTCGATGACCATGACAGAGGAAACAGCTGCTGCTATGGAAGAAACTGCAACAGGTATTCAGCAAATTGCTGATTCTGCAAATGTAGCTGCGGAATCCTCTATTTCAGCATCACAGGCTTCTGAACGAGGCAATGAAGTTGTACAACAAGTTATTGCTCAAATGGAGTTAATTAATGATTCTGTTGAACAAATAGGGACAACCATTAATGGACTACATGTTAATACTAAAAAAATAAGTGAAATTGTTAGCTTAATTACTGCTATAGCTGATCAAACAAATCTATTAGCTTTAAATGCTGCGATCGAAGCGGCACGAGCAGGTGAACACGGTAAAGGCTTTGCCGTTGTTGCGGATGAAGTGAGACGCTTAGCTGAACAATCCTCTCAATCAGCAACAGAAATTTACAATTTAATTAGTTCTATTCAGTCTGATTCAAACGCTTCTATCACAGTTATGGAGAGAGGCAAAGAGGATGTTAAGGTAGGGATGGCATTTACCAATGAAGTAGGCGAAATCTTTAAAGAAATTCTTACTTCCTCAGAAGAAGTAGCTAGCCAAATACGTGAAATTTCAGCAGCTTCACAACAAATTTCTGCATCCTCAGAAGAAGTGGCGGCATCTGTTAATAATATTAAACAATCTGCAGAGCAGTCAGCAGAGTTCTCTTCAAATGTCTCGAATTCTACACAAGAGCAATTATCTACCATGCAGGAAGTAAAGGATGCCTCTTCATCACTGGGCAAAACAGCAGAAGAGCTGCAAGGTCTAGTGGCAAAATTCAAATTGGAGAATGATCATAATGGACATTAATTTTACAGGAAAAAATGTTTTAATTACAGGCTCTAGTAAAGGAATCGGTAAAGCAATTGCTTTAGGCTTTGCGCAACATGGAGCCAATATTTTAATTAATTATATTGGGGATGAGCAAGAGGCAGAAGCTGTACGTGCAGAAGCAGAAAAGTTGGGTGTGAAAGCTTTAATATTCCACGCAGATGTTTCTAACTCTCAAGAAGTACAAGCGATGCATCAATTTATGGACGAGCATCTCGGGAATCTTGATATTCTTGTAAATAACGCTGGATTTGCACAGGGTTCCAGCATTACAGATTTAACGGATGAGCAGTGGGATCGTATGATTAAAGTTCATTTATATGGCTGTTTCTATAATTGCCGTGAAGCAGCAAAAAGAATGAAGGAACGTAATACAGGAAAAATCATCAATATTTCATCTGATATTGGTAGCTTGGGTTGTGAAGAATTCACGCATTATTCAGCTGCAAAGGGTGCTATTAATGCTTTTACAAAGGCTTTAGCAAGAGAATTAGCACCTTCTATACTTGTCAATGCAGTTGCTCCTAGTGGAACATTTACGGACATTCTACAAGAGTTTGGCGATAACTATGTGGAGGAAGAATCCGCAAAATATCCATTAAAACGTTTAGCACAACCAGAAGAAATTGCGAAAAGTGTATTATTTTTAGCCTCTAATCATGCTGACTTCTATACAGGTCAAATTTTAACGCCAAATGGTGGGGTCGTAATGAACGGTTAATGGAAAACGAAGGAGTAAATAATGTTAAATATTATTATCTTTTGCTTATACTTATTATTTATCTATTATATTGGCTATAAAGGCTATAAGCGTGTCAACACAGCCGAGGATTTAATTGTTGCTGGCTGGAGCATGCCTTTATCCGTTGTCACGGGTAGTTTAGTCGCTGCATTATTAGCAGCTCCCTTCTTTTTTGCAGCGGTAGGCTCTGGCTATACAAGTGGTGGCTTTGAAGGTTCGGCAACAATGGGTGGTTTAGGGACTTGTATGATTCTTGGAGCACTCATTTGGACAAAGCCATTGCGACGTTTAAAGGGCTGGACATTAGCAGATTACTACGGTTTACGCTATGGCAGTAAAAAGCTAGGAGCCTATACAGGGGTTGTTATGGCAATTGCTTTTGGAGTTTTTAATGCAGCGGCGTTAACAGTTGGTGGAACGTATATTATTCAGCAATTATTGCAAATTGATTTTATACCTGCGGCGCTTCTATTTGTATCGCTAACGGCTATTTATTCAGTTATTGGTGGTTTATGGGCAGTAGCCTATACTGAAATCGTACAAGGTGCGCTTGCAGTGGCAGGTATTTTGGGTATTACCATTTTTATTTTGTTTTACTATCCAGACGTTACATTTAATCCCGAGTGGTGGAATATCAGTACATTATTTGAGAAGGCAGGAGCAGAATTCTGGACTTTGTATCTTGTACTAGCACTTGGAGATATCCCTGCAGTTGACCTTGGGCAGAGGGTAGCTGCTGCAAAAAGTCCACGGGTGGCACAACGAAGCATGATTATTGCTGGTATTATTGTCATTGCAATTAGCTGGATTCCAGGGATGCTAGGGGAAGCCTTTAAGTCTATTTATCCTGAAAGCACAAACCCAGAAACATTGATGCTTACCTTTGCACAAGGTTATTTTCCTCCTTTATTAGCAGCTATTTTCTTAACAGCCATGGCAGCCATGGGGATGTCTACAGTAGCTGCATGTTATGTAGCGACTTCAGGGATTGTCACAAAGAATATTTATTTAGATTTTATTAATCACAATCCTGATCCTAAGAAGCTATTAAGATTTTCGCGATCTATTATTCTAGCTAGTGCTTTATTAGGTTTAGTGCTAGCTGTAAGCTTCCAAAAAGTAATTGATTTAGCTTATTTAGCTTGGGATATTATATTCGTAACAATATTCTGGCCAATCGTTTTAGGACCATTTTGGAAACGTGTCAGTACACCAGCAGTTTGGGCAAGTATTTCCGTTGGCTTAGTTTATTACATTGTGACATCACTAACATTCGTACCTAGTCTGACAATCCAATCAGAAGGCTTCATAGGTCTATTAAATGAATTATGGCAGGCTCCTGTATTTTCAGGTGTTGTTATAACTGGTATCACAATTGTCGTGGTGAGCATACTCGTTCCGCCATCTGAGCATGTTCTTGAGATGCATAAAATAGAAAAAGATAAAACATTAGACGACGTAAGTAGTAAAGAAGAGCTAATTGGTCGTTAAAAGCAAAAGCACGGATTCATTGTAAAGTTCAATGAATTCGTGTTTTTTATTAGAATGAAACGATAGAATCAAGAATACTATTGCTAGTACATCATCTGAATTTTTCTAGTGATTATCTTGATAAAGGCGGGAATTGGATGAAAAATATTTTCTTCATTTTATTAGGGATTGTCTATCTTTATCTAGCAAATGCCATTGAATTAGTCATTATTAAGCAACTATTTTTTTTAATCGGGCTGGCTTTAGTCGGTCTAGGGAGTATCCGTTATTTAAAAGAGCGTTATATTGCCATACAAACTTTGACAGCCATGACGGAAGCTAGTGAGGAGGAGATAATGGCTATTCCTCATACACAATGTACAGTTTCCAATGATGCTTTAAATGCTTTACTGTTAAATGAACAGACAAACATGCTTATTTTCGCCCGAAGAGAAGCTTTAGACGAAGAACTAAAAATTATAGAGGTTCCATTTAACAGAATATATGAGGTTGCCATCATGGAAGATGAAGTATTTACGGTTAGAACAAAGAATCATCTAATGAGTGGTTCCTTACTTGCTGAAGCAGATGAAATAGAAGAAGAGGAGGTAGAAGAAGATACAATTTCACAGCTATCGCTAAAGTTAGTAGTAGATCATTTATCAGAGCCTATTCAAGAATATATGTTCATGGATAATAGTGAAGATCCAATATCAAAAGAGGAGGACGACTATAAAGAAGCCATAGAGCTTTGTGAGAAATGGTTTCAAAAGATAAGTGTTATTATTAAACGTCATGAACTGGAACGAGTGCCAATAAGTCATTGGCAATAAGAGAGAAGGCTATCTCAAAATAGAAAAATTTGAGATAGCCTTTGTTGTTTAGATGATTAAATTTTAAATTGCTGTAGCTGCGTATTTAACTCTTCGGCCATTCCAGCAAGCTGATTTGCACTTCTAGCGATTTCATCCATTGTAGCGGCGGTTTCCTCAACAGTTGCTGTTGTTTGCTCAACGCCAGCAGCGGATTCCTGTGAAATGGAGGCCATATCATCAATAGAAGCATTAATGGTTTCCGAATTTTGAGCAAGCTGATTTAAATTCGTTGTAATCGTTGAAATATTAACTATCATATCCCCAACAGCATCAGAAATTTTTTCAAATGTTTCATTAGTTTCATCGAGCTGTGTGGTTCCTCTTTTTACTTCCTCATAGCCAGTCTGAAGGGCAGATGTTACATTGCCAGTTTCACCTTGAATACGCTGGACAATTGTTGCAATATCCGTGACAGAGAACTGTACTTGCTCAGCAAGCTTTCGGACTTCATCTGCCACAACAGCAAAGCCCTTGCCATGCTCACCTGCTCGTGCTGCTTCGATTGCTGCATTTAATGCAAGTAAATTTGTTTGGTTTGAAATATCATCGATAACTGACACTAGCTTGGATATTTCAGCAGACTGTTCATTTAAATTTTCTACCTTTTTCACAGAGTCTAATACAATTTCATTTATTGTAGCCATTTGTTTGGTAGATTGCACCATTAAACTTTTCCCTGAAACCGTTAATTTTTGAACATGACTAGAATGTTCGCTTAATTCAATGCCCTCTTGTGTAGTTTCATGAATGCTACGCTTAAATGCTGTCATTGTTTCTGCCAAATCACCTGTGGTAGATGCTTGTGTTTCTGTACCAGATGCCAGCTCTTGCATCGTTACTGTAATTTGCTCAGTACCTGCTTGTACCTCATTCGATGATTGAGCAAGTTCTTCACTACTAGCTGCTACTGTTTCAGAAACCGAGTAGATAGACTGGATCGTTTGTTTTAATTTTTCGTTCATGTCATTGGCTGCTACCATTAACGTTCCAATTTCATCTCGTGTTTTTACAGGCAAAGGCTCTAGTTGCAAATTTCCATCTGCTAATTCTTTCATCCGGTCGGCTACTACTGTAACAGGTTTAGAGATGGTACTGGCTGTGATAATGGCAATTAGAATACCAGCTATAGTTAGAATCAAGCTAAAGACGATACCAATTGTTCGATTCTCAGAGCTAGTTGATACAACATCATTACCGACATCTGTAATGGCTTTAGCGCGTTCATCTGCCAGTTTTTCGTAACCATATCGCACTTTCGTTACGAGTTCATGTGTATCCATTAAATTTTCTAAAGCTAATTCTTTATTGCCCTTTTGGTAGATATCAAATACCTCTGTATTGACAAGGGTACTCCAATCACGAGCGATTGCTACAAGTTGATCGCGTTCATCTGATTTTTCATATTTGTCTAGAATAGCGTTATTTTCCTCAGCCATTTTGCGATACTCATCAAATGATTCTTTGTATTTTTCGTCACCTGTCAACACATAATTTAACGCTGCAGATAGGCGGACACTCATAGAGAGTGCTAAATTTTTACTTGCATCTAAAACAACTAAATCTTCTTTCACTAAATCTTTTGCTTGTTTTTCCATATTTGTATTGGAATTGTAAGTGTAGGTTGTAAAGCTAACTACTAAAACTAACAAAAGAATAAATGCACTTAAAATTCGTGTTTTAAGTGTTTTAAACTTGATAATGCCTTTCATTTTCCCATCCCTTTACTATCTCATTGAGAAATTTTTTCAACACAAGTATTATTTTATAACTAATTATGCGTATTAATAAGCCTTTCGATAGAAATATTTAAAAATAGTTTTTTAGTACAATGATATAACTATTTTCCTTTTGTTTATAGTTAAATATATATAGATATCTAACGACTAATTTATATATTTATGTAGAATTTCCTAAGTAGAAAGAAAATACACCTGAAGCAAAATGCTTCAAGTGCCATAAGTAAAGGATTCTCTATTGTTTTTGACTTTTCGCCTTGCGCTCCCACTGTAGAAGGGAAGGATAAGGGTCAAAAGCCCATTCGGTTCTTCCATTAAATTTATAAATACCATAATGAAGATGTGGAGGGAATTTGCCAGATGTACCTTCTTTTCCATAGCCAGAGCTTCCAACATAGCCAAGAACAGTACCAGGTTTTACAATTGTACCTACTTCAATTTCCTTATGATAGCTACCGAGGTGGGCATAATAGTGGTAGGAATTATGATTGTCCCGAATACCAATACGCCAGCCACCAAATTGATTCCATCCTTTTACCTCCACTATTCCATAAGAGGTAGATAATACAGGCGTTCCATAGCTGGCAAAAATATCAGTTCCCTCATGAATACGGCGTCCACCCCAACCACGATTGGCGCCCCAAGTGCCCCTGTAACTGTAATCAGAGCGGATATTTAGCGGGAAGGTATGTGCATCAAGTTCTATAGTTTTAAAATGTCTGTACAATGTGGAGATGGTAAATATTTGATTGACTGCTTCTTCGCTTCCGTAATATTCCCATAATGCTAATTTAAAATCCTCATCTGTTGTTCCAAATTTCCCTAAATAACTAGCCATCGAAAAAATGACATCCTCATCATCCTTTGGACTAGCGATTCCATCATGATTACCGTCAAGGCCCATTCCTCCGAAATAGCTAATTGTCTCAGGAGAAGTGTCTTCCTTTACAGGATTTAATGCACCTGACCAGTATTCATCAGAAAATTGAATAGCCAAATAGCCTTCTCGTTTAGGGATGTCTTTACGAACTGATTGTAGGTTTCTTTCATATTGATCGATAGCAGCTAAAAAATGCCATGGAATGAGTAATTCATCGAATTGTACATAATAGGACATACGCTGCTGTAAAATTTCTTCTTCTGTAAGATCCTCCTTTGCAAAAGAGGCAGATGGGTACAGCATAATCCCTAAAAATAAAAATGTGAAAAGAAATATAAAATGGCGATGCAATGATGGACCTCCTTTCTAACGTTAGAATAACCGAAATTTTTATCTTCATTCAGTAAGGTTCTATGTATGAAAACAGTTGATATATCGGCAATTTTTTTGCCCCCAAAAATAGAAATAATAAGAAGAAACTTCATCAAAGAAAAAGTAATGGTATCATCATGCCATTAACTTCATACTATGTTATAAATCAAGCCCTGAATGGAGGGAAGGCTATTAACATTTTAGATAAAGTGAAAAACTATCGCGAAGAAGAAAACAGGCTGAAGTGGGAAGGGACATTTGCAGATTATTTAAACATCATTAGGGAAAGACCTGAAGTTGCTCAAACAGCCCATTCACGCGTCTACAATATGATAAAAAGTTCTGGTGTAGAGGAACGCGATGGGCAAAAAATGTACAAATTTTTCGGACAAGAAATTTTTGGGCTTGAAACAGCAATTGAAAGACTGGTGGAGGAATATTTCCATCCAGCAGCACGCAGGTTAGATGTAAGAAAACGTATTTTATTATTAATGGGACCAGTTAGTGGTGGTAAATCAACTATCGTTACCTTACTAAAACGCGGATTAGAGCAATATTCGCGAACAGATGAAGGTGCAGTTTACGCAATTAAGGGATGTCCAATGCATGAAGATCCGCTCCATTTAATTCCACATCATTTGCGTAATGAGTTCTTTGAGGAATATGGGATTAGAATTGAAGGAAGTTTATCGCCTTTAAATACAATGCGTCTTGAAAAGGAATACGATGGACGCATTGAAAATGTAATGATTGAACGTATTACTTTTTCAGAAGATAAACGTGTGGGTATAGGGACATTTACACCATCAGACCCTAAATCACAGGATATTGCAGATTTAACAGGAAGTATTGATTTTTCTACAATTGGTGAATTTGGTTCAGAGTCAGATCCTCGTGCTTACCGCTTTGATGGGGAGCTGAATAAGGCCAATAGAGGAATGATGGAATTCCAGGAGATGCTAAAACTAGATGAAAAATTCTTATGGAATTTATTATCATTAACGCAGGAAGGAAATTTCAAAGCAGGAAGATTTGCTTTAATTAGTGCAGATGAGTTAATCGTTGCTCATACAAATGAAACAGAGTATCGTTCATTTATTTCGAACAAAAAGAATGAGGCATTACATTCTCGAATTATCGTTATGCCAATTCCCTACAACCTCAAAGTTAGTCAGGAAGAGCATATTTATGAAAAGATGATAAAAGAGAGCGATATGTCCCATGTCCATATTGCACCGCATGCTTTAAAGGCCGCAGCAATCTTTTCGGTTCTCACTCGTTTGGAAGTTCCGAAAAAACAAGGTGTGGATCTAATTAAAAAAATGCGCTTGTACGACGGAGAAAATGTGGAGGGATTTAATTCCGTTGACTTAGAGGAGCTGAAGAAAGAGTTCCCGAATGAAGGCATGAACGGTATTGATCCACGCTATATTATTAATCGTATTTCTTCTGCTATTATCCGCAAAGAGATACCATCGATAAATGCATTAGACGTTTTACGAGCATTGAAGGATGGGTTAGATCAGCATGCATCGATTTCTCAAGAGGATCGTGAAAAATACATGAATTACATTGCGGTTGCTCGTAGAGAATATGATGAGATTGCTAAAAATGAAGTACAAAAGGCTTTTGTGTACTCCTATGAGGAATCGGCAAAAACATTGATGAATAACTACCTTGATAATGTAGAGGCATTCTGTAATAAAAATAAAATTTATGATCCACTTACTGGGGAAGAAATGAATCCAGATGAAAAATTAATGCGCTCGATTGAGGAGCAAATTGGCATTTCAGAAAATGCTAAAAAGGCATTCCGTGAAGAGATTCTCATTCGAATTTCTGCCTATGCACGAAAAGGTAAACGTTTTGATTATAATTCTCATGAAAGATTGCGAGAGGCCATTCAGAAGAAATTATTTGCAGATTTAAAAGATATCGTTAAAATTACTACTTCTTCTAAAATGCCAGATGAATCTCAACTGAAGAAGATTAATGAGGTTGTGGCAAGGCTTGTTGATGAACATGGCTATAATACAACATCAGCAAATGAGTTGCTACAGTATGTAGGAAGTTTGCTCAATCGATAACTTGATGTTCATTGTTCCAATTAAGATAGGAGTGTCCCATTTTTAGGGCACTCCTTTTATTATCAGGAGGAGAGATTGATCAACAAAAAGCCCCAGAGGATGTCCGAGACTTTGAAGAGATACTTTAGAGCATGGTCGAAAAAAATCTGGACGTTTGAGGCGTGATTGATAAATATACAATTGATTTTATGAAAAAAGTTCAAAAATTTAGCTCACAAGCATAGTATAGAAAAAGCGAATTTGATAGATGGGTGAGGATAAAAATGACTGAACACGAAAATAAACGCTTTGTCATTTCTCAGGAAAATTGGTCCCTCCATCGTAAAGGGCACCAGGACCAACAACGCCATATGGAAAAAGTGAAAGATGCGATTAAAAATAATTTACCTGATTTAGTTAGCGAAGAAAGTATTGTGATGTCCAATGGTCGCGAGGTTATTAAGATACCAATTCGGTCACTTGATGAATATAAAATTCGATATAACTATGATAACTCTAAGCATGTAGGGCAGGGACAAGGGGATAGTAGTGTTGGAGATGTAGTAGCGCGGGATGGCAGTAAGGCCAATCAGGCTCCAGGTAAAGGAAAAGAAGCGGGTGACAAGCCTGGCCAAGATTATTATGAAGCGGAAGTCAGTATTGAGGAAATTCAAAATGTTTTATTTCATGAACTAGAGTTACCTAATTTACAGCAAAAAGAAAAGGCAGATATTAAAACAGAAAAAATAGAGTTTAATGATATTCGTAAAAAAGGACTCATGGGTAATGTCGATAAAAAGCGTACCATTTTAAATGCATTAAAGCGCAATGCGATGCATGGGAAAGCAGAAATAACGCCAATCCACAATGACGATTTACGTTTTAAAACATGGGATGAAGTGGAGAAGCCAGAATCCAAAGCAGTAGTGCTCGCCATGATGGATACAAGTGGCTCAATGGGCGCATTTGAAAAATATTGTGCGAGAAGCTTCTTCTTTTGGATGACGAAGTTTTTACGGTCAAAATATGAAACAGTAGAAATTGAATTTATTGCTCATCATACTGAGGCAAAGGTTGTCACAGAAGAGGAGTTTTTTACAAAGGGCGAAAGTGGTGGAACCATTTGTTCTTCAGCTTATAAAAAGGCATTGGAATTAATTCAGGATAAATATCATCCGTCTCGCTACAATATTTATCCTGTCCATTTTTCAGATGGTGAAAATATATCCATGGACAATGAAAAGTGCTTGAAGTTAGTAGGAGAGTTAATGGATGTATCCAGCATGTTTGGCTATGGTGAGGTGAATCAGCATAACCGTTTCTCAACGCTTATGTATACGTATAAAAAAATTGATGATCCTAAATTCAGATACCATATTTTGAGAAAAAAAGGCGATGTGTATGACGCCTTAAAGAGCTTTTTCAAGAAAAGTGAAGAGTAACATGGAAATATCCTCAGCACCACGTTCAAAGGAGGGGGCGTAAAATGGACACAAAAGAGCTTCATCGTGCAATAGATGAAATTACCGAAATTGCCTCAAGCTTTGGCTTAGATTTTTATCCAATGCGTTATGAAATTTGTCCAGCAGATATTATTTATACATTTGGCGCCTACGGTATGCCCACGCGCTTTTCCCATTGGAGCTTTGGAAAACAATTTCATAAAATGAAGCTTCAATATGATTTAGGACTTAGTCAGATTTATGAGCTTGTCATTAATTCAAATCCTTGCTATGCATTTTTACTCGATACCAATACTTTAACCCAAAATAAATTGATTATTGCCCATGTTCTAGCACACTGCGATTTCTTCAAAAATAATATACGTTTTTCTAATACAAGAAGAGATATGGTAGAAAGTATGACCGCAACTGCGGAGCGAATAGCTGGCTATGAGAGAGAGTATGGCAAGGATGAGGTGGAGCAGTTTTTAGATGCTGTTTTAGCTATTCAAGAACATATTGATCCATCAATTTTAAGACCGAAGCTATCCTGGAGTGAGGAGGATGAGCTTGAGGAGGAAAAACCACCAACAAAATCACCGTATGATGATTTATGGAGTATAGAAGAAAAAGAAAAAGTTTATAAACCAATTCGACGCAGATTAAAGCAATTTCCTCCTCAGCCAGAAAAGGACCTGTTGTTATTCTTAGAGGAACATAGCCGTGAATTGGAAGACTGGCAACGAGATATATTAACAATGATGCGAGAGGAAATGCTTTATTTTTGGCCTCAATTAGAGACTAAAATAATGAACGAGGGTTGGGCCTCATTCTGGCATCAACGAATCATGCGGGAGCTAAAGTTAACTACTGCTGAAACTATCGAATATGCCAAATTAAATGCGGGGGTTGTGCAGCCCTCCAAAACATCGATTAATCCATATTATCTTGGGATTAAAATTTTCGAGGATATTGAAAATCGCTATAATAATCCTACCGAGGAAATGAAACGGTTAGGTATTTTGCCAAATACGGGACGTGAAAAGATTTTTGAGGTAAGAGAGGTAGAATCAGATATTTCCTTTATTCGAAACTATTTAACAAAGGATTTAGCGAAGCGTGAAGATTTGTACTTGTTCCAAAAGAAAGGGAATGAATACCGTATAACGGATAAGGATCATGAGATGGTTCGCGATCAACTCGTATCCATGCGTGTAAACGGAGGCTTCCCATATATTGTTGTAAAAAATGGCGATTATTTGCGGAATGGCGAGCTATATTTAGTTCATGGCTATGAAGGGATGGAGTTAGATCCACACTATTTAGAAAATGTATTACCTTATATTTACCAGCTATGGGGACGTCCTGTTCATTTAGAAACCTATGTCGATAAAAAGCCGATGCTCTATTCATATGACGGCACAAAAAATTATAAACGCAATGTATAATAAAAAAACTTCTATCTGTTGAGGGTACCATCAAGCAGATAGAAGTTTTTTCATCGTGTCAAAAAACAAAACCATCAATAGTATTTTTTTTGAAAGGTCAACAATCGGTTGCAGGCTACTTGCTTTCCAGTGGCAGAGCACAGAGCCTCTTCGTGTAAAATGGCCTTTTTTTTGCTACTGACATGATCTTTTTGAAACCAATCTACTCATCTTCTTCAGTTAATACATCAGTTTCTTCATTACTTTCACTATGGTTAGAGGATGAATGAATATCACTTTCAATGACAAGACTATCCCGTACTTTAATGCCTTGTTGCCCACCAGCCTCGTCATTATTATTACCAGCAATACCACTTCTTCCATTACCGTCAGCAAATTGCGAATTGACGTTGCGTGTGTGACTACCGTTACTAGCATTTTGTCCACCTTGGTTGGCATTTGTGCCTACATCATGATTGATTTGGCCTCCGCCTTCTGCACGTTGCTCAAAGTGAAAATCTGTATTTCCTATATTGAATGTGAAGTTTATTGTTATATGATTTTTCCCTTGTTTGTTAGAGGATTCCTGCTCAGGTTCGTCAGGTCCATAAAATTTTTTAGAATTAAAACCAGACATCGTTTCTCCTCCCTTCCTTTCCTATTACTATTAAGATATTAGCGCTTCTTGAACCCACCTGTACGTGTAGCCATGTTACCTAGAGAAAAGGTAGGAGTGTCCAGAGGGAAGCTCAACGATTTTTGCTATCTATCCAATAAATTTGTTAAAATGAATGAGATTTGATTATTTATTGAATGGGAACGGAGAAGCAACATTGAGAACATTTAAAAAAGTTTATATAGAAATTACGAGTGTTTGTAATTTAGCATGCAGTTTTTGTCCACCTACAGCGCGTGCAAAGGGGCTTATAAAAGTCGAACAATTTAATAAAATATTAGATGAAATTCGTCCACATACAAAATATATTTATTTGCATGTGAAAGGAGAGCCATTACTACATCCAAGAATTGATCAGCTATTAGACGCTGCCCATGCAAAAGGATTCAAAGTCAATATTACAACGAATGGTACGCTAATCAAAAAAAATCGCGAGAAAATATTAGGAAAGCCAGCATTACGTCAAATTAATTTCTCGTTGCATAGCTTTGATGGGCATGAAGGCTCTGAAAATCGTGAAAAATATTTAGAGGATATATTGGATTTTGTGCGAGATTCTAGGGAATACAATACGATTATTTCCTATCGTTTATGGAATCTACAACAGGATCATGTTTCGGATGTTGCAGCTCGTCGCAACCGCGAGACTTTAGAAATATTAGAAAATGAGTATCATCTTGATTATCGTATAGAAGAAAAAGTAGAACCTGGTAAAGGGGTAAAAATTGCCCCTCATGTATATTTAAATCAGGATCATGAGTTTAGATGGCCAAGTCTCCTAGAGCCAGAGGATGAAGGTAAGGGTTTTTGCCATGCACTGCGTAGTCAAGCAGCTATATTGGTGGATGGTACCGTAGTACCTTGCTGTTTGGATGGGGAAGGTGTCATTAATTTAGGAAATGTACATGAAAAATCCTTTTCCGACATTGTTGAAGGGGAGCGTGCCAATAAGATTGTTGAAGGCTTCTCAAGAAGAGAAGCTGTGGAAGAATTATGTAGAAAATGCGGCTATCGTCAAAAGTTTGGTATGTAGCTACTAAAAGTTACTTTGAAATAAAAAAGCAGCTCCAATGGTCATTGACCGTTAGAGCTGTTTTTCTTTGATTGAGAATCAATCGTATCTAAAAAATCCTTCGTTATACGAACTACATATTTTACCTCGTCTAAATTTCGTTCTCTTAATAATGAGCGATGAATGTCTAGCATGAGGTTTTTCTCCTCAATATCAGTAACGCCAGATAATTTTTGAAAATTAAATAGCTCCTCAGGGGTAATGTCTAATGCCTTCATGATTGTTTCCAAAGTACTTAAGGTAATATTAGATTGTCCATGCTCAATATTGGAAACTCTTCCTTTACTGAAACCTAACTTCCCTGTTCTTTCAGCCACTTCTTCTTGGCTAAGTCCTTTAGATAATCGAATAATCCGAAGTTGTTCACCTACTAGCTTTAAAAAATCTGACATATGATTCACCTCTATGTTAAAAGCTAGTGAAAAACAATGGAAATGACTATACTATTATAGTGGTATAATGGAGAAAAAGTTACATTAAAATGGTACAATCTTTAGAGTAATACTTTTATCCAGACAAATGACCTAAATAAATAACTAGGTATGCGTTAATGAAGATTGTATTTAGGGTATTAATTGGGACAGAGGATTGGAGGGTTCATACATGGTGAAGCAGTTTTTTTTAGAAGAAATAGCAAAAGTCCAAATTGGTCATTTAATTGTGAACGATCAATGTTTTACTAGGGAAGGTACTCCTTTTATCACCAAAGCAACACTATTGAAATTATTGGTAGATGATGATGCTAGTCAAGTGCCAAAGATTGATCACACGGTTGATTCATTAAATTTGTCACTGGTACCTGCAAAAAGCATTCTTCTCAACAAATTAAACTTAAAGGAAACCATTATTTATCAATGTAAAAAAGCTGTGTGCATCGGTCATGGTATCATTGCCATTATTCCAAATGAATCCATTGTTGTTAGTGACTATTTATTTCACTTTTTTAAATGGTATCAAATAAATAAAGAGAGGCGTCATATCCTTCGTTTAATAATTGAATTACCTCCTCTTGATATACAACATAGAGCAGCACAACTATTAAACGCTATTCAACATTTATTAATGAATAAAGATTCTTTAGTCACAGCGGTAGAAAAACTTCCACAGTATTTCGATAATGTGTCAAAACAAGTAAATCAGCATTCAAAAAACTTACATCATAGCTTTGAACAGCTCCAATATTTATATGCTGATATGTTACATAAGGTTTATAATGGAGATTTCTTAAATGATTCCTTTCAAAGGTTGAGCAATTAACATAAGTCGGTGCAAATGGATTGGGCAATCCTTGCACCGACTTGTTAAATTTCAATAATAATTGGTAAAATCATGGGCTTTCTTTTTGTTTGGGTAAATAAATATTGTCCAACAGCTCTTTTAATTTCTCGGCGAAGGACATGTATTTGCTGTCTGCCCTCTTCTTGAAGCTCATTGACGATTTCTTTGGTAAGCACATTGACTTTAGTTAACAGTGCCTCGAAATCTTTAGCATAAACAAAACCACGTGAAATGGTATCGGGTTCTGAAATAAAAGCACCGTCTGCTTTATTGAGTGTCAATACAATAACAAGCATTCCGTCTTCTGAAAGTTGCTTGCGATCACGGAGGACAATACCTTCCACCTCACCAATGCCAATCCCATCTACATAGGTATCCCCAGCAGGAATTTTCCGTGTCTGCCTTGCCTTTGAATTTTCAATATCAACTACATCACCATTTTTCATAATAAATGTATGTCCCTTTTGAACGCCAATAGATTCTGCTAATAAACGATGTTGATGTAACATACGATACTCACCATGAATAGGGATGAAGAATTTAGGCTTCATAAACGTCAGCATAAGTTTCAAGTCCTCTTGATGACCATGTCCTGATACATGCATACCTGTATGACTGGAAGAACCATAAATAACCTTAGCACCAAGCTGAAACAAATTGTCTACAATGCGAGAAACGCCCTTTTCATTACCTGGGATTGGTGAAGCCGCAAGAATGACTGTATCGTCTGGTAAAACTTTAATTTCGCGATGATTACCATTTGCTATTCTTGCTAGTGCAGCTAGAGGCTCACCTTGGCTACCTGTGCAGAGGACCACGACCTCTTCTGGTGGGAGGTATTTTACCTCTCGTGCATCAATTAACAGATCTTCTGGTACAAATAAATAACCTCGTTCAATCGCGACATCAACGACATTGACCATGCTACGCCCTACTAAAGCTAGCTTCCTATTGGTGGCAATTGCAGCATGTACGATTTGTTGGATGCGATTAACATTTGAAGCAAAGGTTGAGATGATTACTTTTCGTTCAGCATGTAAAAAGGCTTCCTCGATATGATGCCCTACAAGTTGCTCAGAAGGGGTCAAACCTGGTCTTTCTGCATTTGTACTTTCTGAAATAAGGACAAGCACACCCTTTGAACCGATTTCAGCCATTTTATGAATATCAGCAAACTGATTGTTAACGGGCGTTAGATCAAATTTAAAGTCTCCCGTATGGACAACATTTCCTTCAGGGGTAGCTAAAACGATTCCTAAACAATCGGGTATACTATGATTGGTTCTAAAGAAACTAATATCGATTTGTCCTAAATGTAGTGCTGAATCAGCATGAATTTCAATTAAATCCGTTTCTCTTAAAAGTTTATGTTCCTTAAGCTTTAACTCAATAAGTCCGAGGGTGAATCGGGTAGCATACACAGGGACGTTTAATTTTTTTAATAAATAGGGAATTCCACCAATATGATCCTCATGTCCATGTGTGACAATTAATGCCTTAATTTTCTCCTTATTATCAAGTAAAAACGTAATATCAGGAATGATTAAATCAATTCCGAGCAGGGTTTCATCCGGAAATTTTGCTCCACAATCAATAATAATTATGTCATCTGCATATTGTACTACATACATATTTTTACCAATTTCATTTATCCCACCTAGGGCGAATATGGATAATAGCTGTTTACTTGTTGACAACGTATTCCCTCCTATAGTTTTAAATAAAGCCATCTAAATGCTTTTGCCATAGGTAGTATAGCTTTTAGCATTTCATCCTATACGAAATTTCCTATTCGACTAATTGTATAATGCAAAGAATAGAATGGAGTGATAACAAGAATATTTCTCTAAAATCAAATTAAAAGGAGGTAAAGCTTTGTCTAATTTTGTGCAACATGCTATTTTTGAGCATAGATTTTGGCTAGAAATCATGCAAAATCATGCTCAATTTATTCATGACGCCCTCTATCCCTCAGAAAAGGATGATATTCAAAGAGCCCATAGAAGCGTTTGAAGCAAAAGAGTCATGAGTTTGCTCAACACTTTGAACAATTTTACTTAAAGGCCGTAGAATTAACAGGCTATTTACGTACGAATATGGATTCCTTTCCTGCTTTAAAACGCTTTAATAAAGATGTTGAGCTTGAAATGGCATTATTTAAAACATTCTTAAGAGAATTAGAAGAAATGGAGCTAAGTGCAGAGGTGCTAGGTACATTTACAGCTCCGATGGCGGATCATATGTGGCGTGAAGAGCAATACTATTTAACAAAGCTTGCACAGGCTAGAGAACAAGATCATTAAAACAAAAGGCTATCTAAGCTGACTAGATAGCCTTTTTGGTTAGGGATGAATCACTACCTCTGTACCTATTGGCACAATACTGGCTAGCTCTTCAACATCTCGATTTTGCATGCGGATACACCCATGTGAAACAGCATGCCCAATAGAGCTAGGATCATTTGTGCCATGAATTCCGTAGTGTTCTTTAGAAAGACTCATCCACATCGTACCAAAAGGACCGCCAGGGTTTGGCGCTTTATTGATGATAATAAAACTACCTACTGGTGTTTCGTGAAGCATGCGTCCAACTGCAATTGGGTATTGTTTTTGAAGGATATTGTTTTTATATAAACGGAGCCAGCGATTATTGGTGGATATCTCGATATGGTAAGGAATTGCTTCGGGGTCGGGCAAGCCGGGGATGATAATTTGTTGACCATTGAAAAGATGGTCAGGCTGAATTCCTAGATTAGCAGCGAGAATAGATGACAAAGGTATACGGTAATCTTGAGAAATTTGAACAAGGGTTTCACCAGCTTTGACTGTATGAATCAATTTTTAGTCCCTCCAATGCAAAGGTTTATTGCTCTACTATATGCTTCAGAATGTTTTATAGGAATGCAAGGTTTTTCAGTTTCTGGACAGAATAAGCGGTGACATTGCAGGATTAAGGGGCATAAAGATGAAGGAATTTAAAATTACGTATTTTTTTGATGAGGTACATTATGTACGAAGATTCATTTTTATTGAATCGCAACAAGAGGCAGAAAAATTAGTGAAAAATGAACGTGATCAATATATCTCCTTTACGGATAGTAGGGGGATATACCATGAACTGCACACAAAACATGTACGAGTTATTCAAATAGCTGAGTATCATCGAATTGATAAAAGTACGAAAGAGAAAGACACATAATCTGTTCAGCATTACACACATTATAGGAAAAGGAGTGTGACAGAATGGACATCGAAAAAATACCACATGAAAAGAAAATGTTCATGAATTTAAATAGTAAGGACAAGCCTGACATGGTTGAATCAGATACGATTAGTCTTTTCGATCTGCATGAGGATATGCAAACTGTAGATGCCATTCCGATAGAGGAACTCAATAAGCGTGTAAAAAGAGAAGGCGACGAATTAATTGAAATGCAGCCAGATGAATTATAGGAGGTAAAAATGATGAATCGTGAAAAAGACATCCAGTTTACATCTGCAGGCACAAATATTAACGAAGTGAAGCAAAAAAATGCAGAGGCAGGATTATCCTATAATGAAGTGAAGGCCCTGTTAGCAAAAAGTGGCGGACGTGGAACATCTATTTATAGTGACACTGACATTGAAGAAGTAAAACAAGATATACACAAGCATCAACATTAAAGTTTTGGGAGGAGCAAGGTATTGAGCGCTCTTCCCTTTTTATTTTACAATGATGAAAAATAAAGGAGTTGTAAAAGCATGTCAACTGGAGAAATAAAATGTCCATTATGCGGAGGCGAAAACCATTGTGGCGTGGCAAAAGGTGAAAAAGAGTGCTGGTGTATGACAGTTAGCATTCCAGAAACCCTGTTAACTACAGTGCAAAGAGAGCCAAATCTATGCATTTGTTCAACATGCATAGCTACATATAAGAAAGAGCAAGTATAGTTTTTTACGATGATAAAGGTTGGTAAAAATTGAGCAATTGGTACAATTGTCTATCGCACAACAACCTAGCAGGCATACATTACTCTGAAAGGAGTGTGTCTAATGGCTAAACCAATTGAACTCAGTAATGTGACAAAGGCATATTTAGAGGAATATCAGCGAATCCTCAAAAAAATGATGCAGGGTATGACCTATGTAACCATTACTTGTAGTATCTCAGAAAATTTTATTAAGCAAATCATCCCTCATCAAGTTGCAGCAATACAAATGTCTGAAAATGTTTTACGTTATACAACGAATATACCTGTGCAAAATCTCGCCTTAGAAATCATTCGCACACATACAGAAATGGTTGAGAGTCTTGAAGCGATACAAAATCGATGTTGTGTCGTACAAAATTCAGAGTATGAATTATACGAGTATATGTGTGCTTACAAAGAAATTACAGAAGCTATGTTCAATGCAATGTGTGCTCCACCAGTCTCTAATAGCATTAATATCAATTATCTTCGGGAAATGATTGTCCATCATCAGGGTGGTATACGACTGGCACAAAATGTGCTTAGATTCTGCATCTGTCAAGAGTTAATTCCAATCCTACGTTGCATGATTCAAACGCTGTGTGAGCAACTAGAAGCCATGGAAAAGCTACTGGATAGTTTACAAAATTGCGATTGCGAGTGCTAGCACTAACGAGAAGTTTATATGGGAAGAAGGCGCTAAATCAATCAGGATTTTAGCGCTTTTTCTGCGTAAAGACAGTGTTTAACTAAGAAAATAAGAAATTGTCAATAAAGTGGACGAAAAAATAATAAAGTGTAAAGAATTAAATGAGAATCTATTTTTGTCATTCTATTGTTGGTAAAATATATATGTTTTATTAGTTGAAGGTAATGAAGAGAAAACTATAATTGGCTTTAAAATATTGGTAATTTTATTTTACTTGAATACAACTAGGAGTGGGAGCTATGTTCAAAAGGAAGAAGATTAATCAAAGTTATGATTATTTTTCGGCTACGAAAAATTCAGACATCGAAACAAATGAACGCTTTAAAGAAAAATTGGATTTCCTTGCTTTATCTAGAATTAGAAGAGAATCTGTTGGGTTTTTACGTAAAATTTACGAGAATAATCGACAGCATATACTCGATAATTTTTATGCTCGTCTACTGGAAATCCCAGAGTTTAATCAGGTCATCAATACACATTCCACAGTAGAGCGCTTAAAAGGATTGTTTGATACCCATTTCATTAGCTTATTTGATGATGAATTAGATTTAGATTATGTCTTTAAGCGTCGTAAAATTGCATATGTTCATGCAAGAATTGGTGTACTACCGAATTGGATGATTTCTGCCTATACACTGATTAATCAATTAATCATTCCACTTATTGTCAAAGAACTATCTCGTGATGAAGAAAAAATGCTGGATGTTTTATTGTCTTACGATAGCTTAGTAACAATTGATCAACAAATTATTTTGGAGACCTATATTGAAATTCAAGCAGGATCTGTAGTAAATGGATTAGGTGAAATAATTACTTATAATACACAGCTAGATACCATTAAGGAACTAATTGAATTTCAGGAGATTCAGCAACAGGAGATTGTTGCTGCAGATCAATTAATGCATGAGTTAGACGAAAGTATTGAAGAAATTGCCGCATCAGTGGGTGATATTTCAGATCAAACAAAGCATGCCTTTAAAAAATTAAATCAGGATTTGGAATCATTACAACAAGTATCATCTATTTTACAGACAACCGATGAAGGCCATAAATCAATGCAGGAAGATATTAGGCGTTTAGTTGAGCGTGTAAATAGTGTAGCGAAATTAATGGAATTAATAAAAAAAATAGCAGATCAAACAAATTTGTTGGCTTTAAATGCATCAATAGAGGCCGCTCGTGCTGGAGAAGCAGGAAAAGGTTTTGCGGTTGTTGCAGAGGAAGTTCGGAAACTTGCTGATGATACAAGTACATCTGTCAAATCTATACATACAGATATACAGGAGCTACTTCATATTACCCATAATATTAGTTCATTGACGACTCAATTTTCCCAAGATTTACATCAAGGTGTTACAGATACCTTATATATATCACAGACGCTAGCTGAGCTAAATAAAAACTTACAGCAGCAGGGGGCGCGCTTTGAGGAAATAGCTACAACGACAAAGGTTCAGGCACAATCTGCTACTACTATTTCTGAACGTAACCATACAATTACAGAGAGCATGCAAAAAAGTAAGGTAATCGTTTTTGATATGGGCTCTGCCATTTATAAGTTAAGTAAAATGATTGATGGATACCGATCCACAACAATTTCTAAAAACTTTATTATTAGCCAAGAGGATATTATTGAATTAGCTATTACCGATCACCTATTGTGGAGATGGAAAATCTACAATTTGCTACTAGGCTTTGAAACGATGACGGAGCAGGATGTAGGGTCTCCAAAAGAATCACGCCTTGGCGAATGGTACTACGGCACAGGAAAGAAACTGTTAGGTGATGAGCGTGTCTACGCAGAGTTAGAACAACCATTTATTCACGTGCATGATATAGCAAAAAAAGCAGTGCGTGAGTACAATGTAGGGAATAAAACGGGCGCTGAAAAATACCTGAAAGAAATTACGGATGAATCGTATGTTGTAATTGAAAAATTAAAAGAGTTAAAGGAAATTTTATTGAGTGAGAAAAAGCAATATATTCATTAAAAAATGGAAAGCAAGCTAGTCTACATACTAGCTTGCTCTTTTATAGATTAATAGGTGGAACACACATAAATGTCACTGTACGCTTTTGGCTATCATAAAGACACCATTCACGGTGATTGATAACTGAGCCTACATTCACACCATATTGTTTGTCTTGTAACGCAATTGGTTGCCCGTAGCGAATACGAATCGGCAGCTTTTTTTGTTGATGATAAAGACCTGATTCGTGACTATGCCCGAAGAAAAATAATGGTTTTTGAAAGGGTGGGAAAGTCGGTTGCCAGCTTACATTCCACCTAAATTGATGTCCGTGCATAAGCGTGGCTCCATCAATCTCTATTGTCTCTGGTAAAGCTTTAAAACGTTCAATGCCAGTGACCTGAGTAATACGTTCTTCTTGATTGCCTCGAATAGAGGGGAAGGTTAGCAGTTTTTCAAATTCACTTTCTACTATGGCCGCCTTTTGCAAAGGTAAGCCAGATATGGTTTGTGCCTTTTTCTTACTTACAGTGCATTCATATAAATCCCCTAACCCAATGATTGTTGCTTCCTCTGCTGTTTGTTGAATATGAGCTAGAACAGCTTTAGTGTCTTCTATATTAGAATGTAAATCTCCTAAAAGTGCATAAAGCATTTAAACCCGGCCTTTCCTAATAATAATCGTACAAGTATCATACACCTAATAGAAATTACTAGAAAAGTAAAATGTCTAAGAATATTTCGTTACTTCAGCTACATATTTTGAATGTGTGGAAAAATTGCCAAGAAATACATTGCTTGATAAAATATAATCGTAATTTTCAGAATTTTAAGAAGTTTAATAGTTTCCCATTCTTGTTTATTCAATAATAATAAAATGAAAGTATGGAGGGCTTATAATGACGAAGTTTATGACAGATATTCTTGAAGACTATGCAAGGCAACAACCAAATGCAATTGCAACATTGTATGATGGAAAGGCAATAAGCTATCATGATTTTTACCAACGTGTAGAAAGATTTGCGACTTACTTGCAGGAACAAGATTTTAAAAAGGATGATGTGATTGCCCTATATACGCTCAATTCAGATTTATTTTTAATCGCATATTTAGGTGTCCAATTAGCTGGATTTATTGTGATGCCAATTAACACTAAATTAGCTGCTCCTGAGGTTGATTTTATTTTTAATCATTCTCAAGCAAGGGGCTTAATTTTTGATGAAAGATTAACAGAGGTATTAGAGGACGTTTCTTATTCATTCCAACATACAATCGGATTTCAAGAAATGAAAAACATAATTGAATATGATAATCGTGCTAGAAAAATTGTGCAATTAGAGGCTGACGATACGGCAGTGGTCATGTATACGTCGGGAACAACAGGTAAACCCAAAGGCGTCATGCTAACGCATCAGAATATCGTGGCTACAGCAGATATTTGGTCGTCTTCTATGAATATGTCTAGCAGGGACAAAATGTTTATTTGTACGCCTTTGTTTCATTGTGCAGGTCTTCATGTATTTGCTATGCCTATGTTTTATAGAGGGGGAACAGTGGTCATTGAAGAAGCATTTTCACCAACTAAAACGTTAGCTCAAATTGTAGCTACTGAGGCGACAATTTTCTTTGGTGTTCCATCTATGTATACCATTATATTAAATACTCCTGGATTCAAGGAACATAGCTTTAATCATTTACGTTTACTATGTTACGGTGCTGCCCCGATGCCTTATGAGCTTGTAAAGCAAGTGAAAGAAGCATTTCCAAATGTAAAGGTTCAAAATCTTTATGGTCAAACTGAAAATTCACCTGCAGCTACCTCTTTATTAGATACGGATGCATTGACGAAAATTGGCTCAGTTGGAAAACCATTAGCACAGACAGAGGTTTGTGTAGTTGATAGTGAAGGAAAGACCGTACCAGCTGGAGAGGTGGGCGAAATATGCGTAAGAGGACCACAAGTAATGAAGGGCTATTTACGCAATCCAGAGGAAACAGCAAGAGCGATTAGGGATGGCTGGTTGTACTCAGGCGATTTAGGACGCTTTGATGAGGAAGGCTATTTATATATTGTAGATCGAAAAAAAGATATGATTATTCGTGGTGGAGAAAATATTTACCCAATCGAAATAGAAGAAGTTCTATATCAAATGCCGGAAATTTTAGAAGCAGCAGTGGTTGGATTGCCACATGAAGTATATGGAGAAGTACCAAAAGCATTTGTTGTGTTAAAGGAAGGGAAGTCTCTTGATGAAAATTCGATACTATCCTATTGTCAAACACGACTTGCCAAATACAAAGTACCTTATGAAATTGAATTTTTAATAGAATTGCCACGAAATGCCTCTGGGAAGGTACTAAAGCATACATTACGGCCGAAAGTGACAACAATTTAAGACAGTTCAATTATCCTTTGGCATAATTGCTATCCAGATTTTTGGGGTTCACTGTCTTGTGTAACTCGCTATTAGTACAAAAAATAGTTACTAAATGAAGATAAAATAGGAACGGCTATGAAAGTATCGTATAATAGAGTCTACGACAAATTGAATAATGAGAATGGCGAAGAGGCTGCTCTTCGCCTTAGAATAGGAGCGGAATTTGTCTTGTGGACGGGGTATAAACGCCTTTTACTTATTGGCATTTTGATTATTATGTTACTTTCAGGCTGTCAGCCATTTTCTTGGCAAGATGCAGAACAAAAAAATCAATTAACGGTTTTAACAGTAGAATTTAATAGCGGGGCACCTATTCCAAATCTCTTCCTTACGGTTACAGATGTACAAACAGGTGAAGTAGTGGAAGAAGCGATTGGTTCAGAAGAGGGAGAAGCTATATTTTCGAAGCTAAAGGCAGGGAGAGAATATGCAATTGCGGCAACGACACTTGAAAATAGTACGACAAATAATGGGTATACAACAATCGAGAATTTCACTTACGATACAACAAAGCCCTATTATCGATTGCAAACACACTTTTTAAGAGACGATCAGGAGTTAGATGTCCCTGTTGTCATGCAAAACCCCGAGCTGCCACATGGCTGTGAAATTACTTCACTTACAGCCGTATTAAATTATTTTGGAATGAATGTGTCAAAACTCGAAATGACTGACAAGTATTTACCAAAGCAAGAAATACGAACAGTAGGCAATCAACGTTTTGGACCAAATCCCAATGAAGCTTTTGCAGGTAATCCTCGTGATAAAGCTCGTGGTATGTATGTTTTTGCTGCTCCAATTGTCAAAGCGGCTGAGGCAGTTATTACAGATAAACAAGCTGACTTACATGTCAAAAATATGAGTAACGCCTCACAGGATGACATTTTACAGCTTGTGCGTGAAGGTATTCCTGTCGTGACATGGGTAACGCTAGATTTATCAAAGCCTAAACGAAAAGCAGAAAGAGGCTGGATTTATACAGGGGAAACGACTCGACATGATGCTTTTATGAACTTACATGCAGTCGTCTTAACGGGACATTTAGGTGATAAGGTAGTCGTAATGGATCCTTTAAAAGGGTATGTTACTTACAATGTCGATCAATTTTTCAAAAGTTATCAGGAATTAGGCAAACAAGCTGTAGCTGTTCATAAATAAGCTATAAATCATTAGTATGTTACACTAATAAAAAAGTAAAAGTGAGTTGAGTAGAATGGCCATTGAGCACGTTTTTTTACCTGTTTTACTTGGAGATGAAATGAATGCTTATGGCATGGCCCGAGCATTTTACGAAGCCTATGGTGTGAAGCCACTTGCACTAAACCATACGAACATGGAAAAAATTCAACAAAGTGATTTATGGACTTTTCGCGAGATACCGCGACTTCATATCGAAGAAAGATTTGTGACCGCCCTAAAAGCCATAGCGGAGGAGTTCCGAGACAAAAAATTACTGCTATTAGCCTGTGATGAATTTTATGTCAAAAGAATCGTAGAACACAAAGAAGAGTTAGCAGAGGATTTTCTAGTTCCCTATGTAGACGCCACACTTGCGCATCAACTTTTAACTCGTGAAAGCATGTATGAGCTATGTGCACAATTTGGTTTTCAATACCCTGCTACACATGTATGCACGGTGAATGATTATGAAGACTACAACATGCCATTTGATTATCCAGTTGTCATTAAGCCCATGAATATGACAAAATATGCTACTTGTATTTTTCCTGGTAAGAAAAAAGTATATATTGCATATGATAAGGACGAAAAGGACAGTATATTACGTGCTATCTATAAAGAATCAGCTTATCGTGATGATCTGATGATTCAACAATATATACCAGGTGAAGACGCTAACATGCGTGTTGTTAATGCATATATAGGACAAGATGGGAAGGCAAAACTTCTTGCCGTAGGAAACCCTATTTTAGAAGAACATTCTCCAGAAGGGATAGGACGTTATGTAGCGATTATGACAACCTATCATCAGGAATTAATGGATAATGTTAAGCTATTCCTTGAAGCGATACAATTCCAAGGCTTTGCCACATTTGATATGAAATATGATGATCGTGATGGTCAATATAAATTGTTGAGTATTGAATTACATAATGAACTTTCCAATTATTATGTGACGGCCAGTGGCTTTAATTTAATGCAGTATGTAGCGAACGATTATGTTCGAGGAAGTAAACAACAACTAACATATGTGAGGAACAAGCATCTTTGGACAATTGTACCGAATGGTGTGCTTTTCAAATATGTTCAAAATGAACAACTAGTAATGGAGGCGAAAAGTTTAATTCGTCAAGGTATGGCTACAGATTCTATTTTTAATTATAAGGATATGAATGCAAAACGTTGGTTGAATGTCACGCTTGATAATTTAAGCTTTTATCGTAGCTATAAGAAATATTTTAATAACAAAGGTCTGTCTAACACATGAAAAAACAAACTTTAGGTATAATTGGTGGCGTTGGTCCACTTGCAACAATGTTTATAGGAGAAATGATTGTAAGACGTACGAAAGCACAAAAAGATCAGGATCATTTACATACCATTATTGATAATGATACAAATATTCCTGACCGTACGGCCTTTATTTTAGATAATACAAAGGATAATCCAGTTCCAGTCATTATTGAGGATGCAAAAAAATTAGCTTCGGTAGGAGCAGACATAATAGCGATCCCATGTAATACGGCGCATACGTTTTATCAAGAAATTGAAGAGGGTTCTCCTATACCTGTCTTGCATATGATTCGCGAAACAGCGAAGCGTGCTGCTGATTTAGGAGCAAAGCGAGTAGGTATTTTAGCAACAACAGGCACGTTAACATCACGGATGTATCAGGAAGCACTTGAGGAGTTTGGTATTACACCAGTTGTTCCAGATAATGAAATGAGATCCTATGTGATGTCGATCATTTATGATTATGTCAAGGCTGGGAAGGATGTTACGCTAGAAGATTGGCAACCGATAGAAGAGGCGATGCTAGCACTAAATTGTGATCGAATTGTATTAGGTTGTACAGAGCTATCTGTTGTAAACAGAGATTTAAAGCTAAGTGACATTTATATTGATTCATTAATCGTTTTAGCTGAATGTGCCATTTTAGCTTGTGGTTATGAATTAGTCGATTAGTTGAATTGAAAAGAATCTGCTTGCTTTTCACGGGTAAGCTACAATTCTTGAAAGAGTTGTGGACAGGCTTACTTTCCGTGTTGAGTGAAGCAGATTTTTTATGAAAGGAAGCAATGTTCTCTTGAAACGATTAGACAATTGCTTACGTACATATAAAGTAGGAACCTACGGAGTGTGTTAAACTAGTGTCAAGTAGATAGAAGGTGGGAAATAACATGTCAGTCATAAATTTATTAAAAGAAGAACTACAAGCAAAATGGAACTTTGAAACACCCATGAAAATTCAAGATGAAATGATACCAGCTATGCTTGAAGGCAAAGATATTGTGGCGGAATCACCAACAGGATCAGGTAAAACGTTAGCATATGTCTTACCATTATTAAATAAAGTGAATGGGGCAAAAAAGCAAACACAAGGACTGATTGTAGCTCCCTCGCAAGAGCTCGCTATGCAAATCGTAGAAGTTATTCGTGAGTGGACAGCTGGAACAGACATCACTGTTCAACAGCTGATTGGTGGTGCCAATTCTGCTCGTCAAATTGAAAAGTTGAAGAAAAAGCCAACGATTGTTGTTGGCACACCTGGGCGTTTAAACGAATTAGCACGAGCAGGAAAATTAAAACTCAAAGAAGTCGAAACAGTTATTTTAGATGAATGTGATCAATTACTAAGTCGTGAATACCGTGTTGTAATCAAATCCTTTATCGAAGGTTCTGCCTATGGCCGACAAGTTGTTGTTGTGTCGGCTACGATTACAGAGGAAATTGAATTAGTGGCAAGTCGTATGATGTTTGAGCCACTGCGTTTTAAAATAAAGCCTGAGGACATGTTAAAGGTCGGTAAAGTTGTCCATTCTTTTGTGAAGGTAGAAGAACGTGATAAAACGGATTTCCTGCGCCGGCTTTCCCATACAGAGGGTTTAAGAGCGTTGGCTTTTGTTAATAATATCGATCAATTATTAATGAAGGAAACAAAACTACAATACCGTTCAGCACCGATTGTCACGCTCCATTCTGATATGAAGAAAGAAGAACGTAAAAAAGCGTTAGATGCATTCCGTAAAGGAGATGCACGTATTTTAATTGCAACAGATATTGCAGCTCGTGGTTTAGATATTGCAGGTTTAACACATGTTATTCATGTTGATGTCCCACGAACAATTGAACAGTATTTGCATCGTTCTGGTCGTACTGGGCGTGCTGGAGCTGATGGTGAAGTATTAACCTTATTATCTTATCGTGATGAAAAAACCTATAAAAAATGGACAAGGGAAATTCCGGGCAAGCCTGTGCAAAAAATATGGCATGATGGCGAGCTGATTGAAGGTAATTCTAAAACAATTGGACAGAAGCGAGGGAAATAGTATGACATTTGAAGAGAAATTACAGGCATATGCAGAGCTTGCAGTAAAAGTGGGGGTGAATATCCAACCAGGCCAGTACTTATTAGTCAATACATCTGTGGATGCTTTAGATTTTGCCCGTTTAGTTGTAAAAGAGGCTTACAAGGCTGGGGCAGGCCGTGTTCATGTAAACTTTTCCGATGATGAATTGGATCGTGCTTATTTTGAGCATGCATCCGATGAGGAATTTAATCGCTTCCCTGAATGGGTTGTGAAAATGCGTGATGAACTGATTGAACGTAAAGGAGCTCTATTATGGATTGATGCAGCAGATCCTGATAAGCTAACAGGAATTCCAGCAGACAGACTAGCAACACATCAAAAAGTATCAGGGGCAGCATTGAAAAACTATCGCAATGCAGTCATGAAGGATTTAATTGCTTGGTCCATCGTAGCAGTTCCTTCAGCTAAATGGGCAGCAAAGGTTTTCCCTCAATTAACAGAGGAGCAGCAAGTACCTGCATTATGGGAAGCTATCTTTAAAACGGTTCATATTGGAGAAGGCAATGCCGTTGATAATTGGCGTCAGCATGTAGCTAATTTAGAATCTCGTGCACAGCTTTTAAATAATAAAAAGTATGCAAAGCTTCACTATACAGCACCTGGTACAGATTTAACAATCGCTTTAGCACCACAACATAAATGGCTAACTGGTGGTAGTAAAACACCAGAAGATAATGTCTTTGTGGCCAATATGCCAACAGAAGAAGTTTATACACTGCCAATGAAACAAGGTGTAAACGGTTATGTTAGTAATACGAAGCCATTAGTCTATCAGGGCAATATCATCGATGGCTTTAAATTAACATTTGAAGAGGGCAAAATTATTAAGGCAGAGGCAGAAGTAGGACATGATTTATTGCAAGAGCTTATTCAAGTGGATGAAGGCTCAAGCTACTTAGGTGAAGTAGCACTTGTCCCTCACGAGTCACCAATTTCAGCGTCGGAAATTTTATATTTTAATACGCTGTTTGATGAAAATGCTTCAAACCATTTAGCTATTGGTGAGGCATATCCGACTTGCTTAGAGGGTGGTAGAGACCTAGAAAACGGTCAACTTGAAGCATTGGGTGCCAATATTTCTGTGACACACGAAGACTTCATGATTGGCAGTGGTGAAATGGACATCGATGGTATTTTACCAGATGGTACGGTTGAGCCAATTTTCCGCAAGGGTAGCTGGGCATTTTAAATTTTTAGTCAATAAGAAAAGAGGGAAGCAGATGAAACGATTTTGTAGCTTGATAGGTATGACAATAGTATTCATGACAATTTGGGTTTCATCTGCTTTTGCTCAAACAGAAACCTATGTGGCTATTGGCGATTCCTTAGCAGCAGGTCAAACACCCTACAAAGAAATTGATGTAGGGTATAGTGATTTGATTGCCATGAAATTAAGTTCGATTGGTCAATTAGCATTTTACACAAAAGAACTTGCTTTTCCTGGCTTTACTACGGCAGATGTATTAGAACGAATACGATCTGAGGAAGCGCAAAATTTATTAGCAAATGCGACGCTTATTACAGTTTCGGCAGGGGCTAATGATTTATTACGTCTTGTCCAGGTAAACCCAAATGCAGGGACCTTAGCTTTTTCACAGCTTCAGGCAGATTACGCTTTAAATTTGGCAAGAAAAAATATGCTATCGATTTTGGATGAATTAGAAGAACGTGCGCCTAAAGCAAAAATCTATGTTATAGGGTATTATTTTGCTTATCCAACAGTTCATCCGACGCAAAAAGAAGGAACCAATGCCCAGCTAGTTAGATTAAATACGATTTTACAACAACAAGCAGAGATAGCTGGCGCAGCTTATATAAATGTCTATGATGCCTTTGGATTGAATGCAACCAACTACTTACCAAATAGTGCTGATGTTCATCCAAATATTGAAGGCTATCGACAAATGGCTAACTCATTTTTACAAGTTTATAGTGGTAGTGATGCTTTAAACATCTCTTCAGCAGAATTGCCAAAGCCAAATCCCAAGTCATTTGAGGAAATCCTAAAGCAACAATCATCAGCGAAACCTCAGAAGCAAAATGTGACACAACATCAATCTCCTCGTATGACTTACGTAATTCAGGGATTCCCGGGATATAAGGCATTTATCAAATATATCTAAATAGCAGGTATCTAAGGCATCTTACTTATAAGATGCTTTTTTCTATGAAAACCAATTTTGGCTAGAACTACTAAACCTTTAGTGTTCACTAGATTGGGAATAGTCATGCTAAAATATAGAGAAGACTAGGAGGTACTAGAATGAAAATATTTCATACAGCAGATTGGCATTTAGGAAAGCTTGTTCAAGGTGTCTATATGACAGAAGATCAACATTATATTCTTCAACAATTTATACAAGCGATTGATGAGGAAAAACCAGATGTAATTATCATCGCAGGTGATTTATATGATCGTTCGATGCCTCCTATTGAGGCAGTTAATTTACTAAATGATGTATTAGCGAAAATAGTATTAGAGAAGAAGATTCCTGTTCTAGCAGTGGCGGGAAATCATGATAGTGCAGGTCGTTTAAATTTTGGTAGCCGTTTAATGAGTGATAGTGGTTTATATATTAAGGGCCAATTTACAAAAAATCATGCCCCTATTGTTTTGAATGATCAACATGGGGAAGTACATTTTCACCTAGTGCCCTATGCAGAGCCAGCTGCTATTCGCAACATCTTTGAAGATGAATCAATCCGTTCTCATCAAGACGCCATGCAAAAAATTATTGAGTATATCACGGAAGACATGGACACAAGTAAGCGTCATGTTTTTGTTGGACATGCCTTTGTGACGAAGTATGGTGAGGAGGAAGCAAATACTAGTGATTCCGAGCGACCCCTTTCCATTGGAGGCTCAGATTGTGTGAATGCAGCTTTATTCAAACCTTTTCACTATACGGCGCTTGGGCACTTACATAAGGCACATTTTGTTTTAAACGAAACCATACGCTATGCAGGCTCTATCTTAAAGTACTCGTTATCTGAGCATTTACATGAGAAAGGATTTTTAATCATCGAATTAGATGAGCAAGGTAACACCACAGTAAGTAAAAGAAAGCTTGTGCCAAGAAGAGATCTACGAGTAGTAGAAGGTCCATTAGAGGAGTTATTAACGCTCACACCAAGTGAGGATTATGTATTTGTTAGATTGACGGATAAAATATCTGTGACTTCACCGATGGAACGTATTCGTAGTGTATTTCCGCACGCTATGCATGTGGAGCGGAAGGTACTAAGACAAGATATGCCACGTGAACTACAAGTAGTAGAAGCTGAAAAACTAGAAGATATTGATTTATTCCGTTCATTCTTCACCAATATTATTGGCATTCAGCCTGATGAAGATACGGAACGCCTATTCACAGAGATGTTACAGGAGTTATTAGATGAGGAGCGAGAGACTGTAAAATGAAGCCTTTAAAGTTAACAATTACAGCGTTTGGTCCATATAAAGACACGGAAGTAATTGATTTTCAAGAGCTAGGGGAGCATCGATTGTTTGCCATTTCTGGAAAAACTGGTGCTGGTAAAACAACCATTTTCGATGCTATTTGCTATGCTCTTTACGGATCAGGTAGTGGGGAGGACCGGCAGGATACAGCTTTACTAAGAAGCGGTTTTGCACATGATGAAGTTTATACAGCTGTAGAACTCGTCTTTGAAATGCATGGAAAGGTCTATCGAATAGTACGACAGCCAGGTCATATTAAAGAAAAAAATAAAACGGTTACTGGAAAGAAAATAGAGCTAGCAGAAGTAAAAGACGGAAAGCTAGATTATAGCATTGTAGAGAAACAGCAAACGCTTGAAGTCGATAAGAAAGTGCAGGAAATCATAGGTCTCACAAAAGATCAATTTAGCCAAATTGTCATGCTACCTCAAGGTGAATTTAGAAAACTATTAACCTCTGATTCAACAAATAAAGAAGTAATTTTACGGAAAATCTTTAAAACAGATCGTTTCGGTGTCATGGCGAAAAAGCTTGATGCCAAGCGTAAAGAAGCAGAAAGTGATCTTGAGCGTGCCAAACAATTAAAAGAACATTTACTTGGTCAAATTGTGGGCGCCTTACCACAACGTTCTTCCGCTTTATTTACATTAATTGCTGATAATACCGAAAATTTACATCAACTGACAGAGGCACTTGATGAGGAGCTTAGCTACTATAAGAAATGTGGAGAAGATGAACAGTCATACTATGAAGAAGCGTATAGCCTTCATCAAAAAGAGCAGGAATATTATCGCTTAGCAAAAACGCTAAATGAGCAATTTGATGAACAAGCTAATCGACAGCAACGGCTACAAATGCTTTTACAACAGCAGGATTTATACCAAGCAAAGGAGAAGGAGATTGCTTTAGCAGAACAAGCAGAGCGACTGGTGCTCCTCGAACAACAATGCAAGGATTTACGTGCTGAACTGAATGTTAAAGAGATAGCATTTCAACAAGCAAAGGTTAAGCAACAGCAGTCACAAGAAAAGTTGCAAGAAGCGCAAGAAAAATATGAGATAGAGCAGGCTAAAGAATCTGAACGACAGCAAATCTTACAGCAGGAAATGCAGATGCTAGCGCTTTTACCGAAATTTGAAGCCTATGAAAACAATATACAGCAGCTGCAAATAGCGGAGCAATATGCTGAAAATGCAAAACGAGCAGTAAATGATAACGTCAAACTTTTGGAAAATGAACAAGAGCAATTACAGCATTTTTCTCAATCATTAGAAGGCTATGAAAAACAGGTTGAACCCTATGAAAGCTATTTAGAACAATTACCGAAACTACGGGAACAGGTTGCTTTAATCAAGCAAGCGGATAAATATAAACATGCCGTAGATTTAGCTAAGCAGGATGTAGTTGCTTCAGAAAGTCTCTATCAAGAAAGTAAAGAGGCACTTCAACTTTTGCAGCAACGATGGCTGACGAGTCAAGCTAGTATTTTAGCAGAACAACTGAAGGAAGGAGAACCCTGTCCTGTTTGTGGTAGTATGACACATCAGAAAGCACACAATGAGCAAGTGGAAGTTATTGAGCTTGCTCAAGTGGAAGCATTAAGAGCGAAGGCATCATCAGACGAGCGTAAGTATTTAGAGAAAGAGGCATTTTTAGCATCAGCGCAGCAACTTCTTCAAGATACATGGCGACAACTCGAGGCTCAGCATATTAAACCAGAAGACCAACCACAGATCACCGCTACTTTACATGAAGTGGAACAAGAGCTTGCTGCATTAAAAATTATTCAACATCAATTAGCTGATGTGCGATTAAAAATAAAGCATCAGCATGACCGAATAGAGCAGCTACGAAATAAGCATATGAAGCTAGAGCAATATTTAGCAGAGCAGATAAAAGAATGGACAAAATTACAAGCGGTAGTAGACGAACAACTTAAGCAGATGCCCGCTAATTTACCAACTTTACAGCAATTAAAGCAACAACTTAATGAAGTTAGTAAACAGAAAGAAGAGCTTCAAAAAAGTTGGCAAGTGAGTCAAGAAAATTTGCATGCAGCAAAGGAAGCAGCTAGCAATGCAACACTAACTGTAGAAATTGCCAAACAGTCCTTTGAGGAATTACAGCTTAAAATGAATGAAAAGCTTCAGCAATTTTCAGCAGATATGCAAGAAATAGGTTTCGAAAGCTATGAGGCTTATGCAACTGCTAAACGGAGTGCCATACAATTGGATGCACTTCGAAAAGCATGTAGCGACTATGCTTTACAAGTACACACGTTGCAAATTCAGATTACCGAAGGGGCTACATACCTTCAAGGAAAAGAGAAGCAAGATTTAGAGGCGATGGAAGCAAGAGTAGAACAGCATCGAGTTTCCTATGAGGAAGCATTTAAACGTTTACAACAGATCAATGGCTTTATACAAGCATGCCAAGGCTTTAGTAAAAAGGTGGAAGAAATAGCGAAAGAGCTTCATTTACTTGAACAAGAAGCAGGGCGAGTAAAGGAGCTCTATGGATTATTAAATGGACAAAACTCGAAAAAGCTATCCTTTGAGCGTTATATACAAATTAACTACTTAGATCAAATTACAGAAGCTGCCAATATACGTCTGTATCATTTATCAAACGGTCAATTTGAGCTTAGACGTTCAGATAGATTAGAAAAGCATGCGAAGCAAAGTGGCCTTGGTCTTGATGTTTATGATGCTTATACAGATCAATTACGAGATGTCAAAACTTTATCAGGTGGCGAAAAATTTAATGCTTCGTTGAGCCTTGCATTGGGGATGGCAGATGTGATTCAAAGCTACCAAGGTAATATTCATATTGAAACGATGTTTATTGATGAGGGCTTTGGCTCGCTTGATGAGGAATCACTAAATAAAGCAATCGATACATTAATTGATTTGCAGGATTCTGGTCGTATGATTGGCGTTATTTCGCATGTACCTGAATTGAAATCTGCGATGCCAGCAGTTTTACATGTGGAAAAAACATTAAATGGCCATAGTCAAACCCATTTTGAAGTGAAATAAAACGAAGGCGTATTTCTAAAAGGAATACGCCTTCGTTTTATTTTTTTCGAGTTGTGGTTGTAGGCGTTGTGCCCTTTTTTGCAGCCATTACTTTTTTTACGATAGGAATAACAATAGGTGCTAACTTAACGGCAGTTTTTACAACGTTTGATACTTTCATCCCAAAACAGCTCCTTTTACAATTACTACTACCTGTTTCACTTAAAAATAAAACATTAACGGATAACACGAACAGCCTGAATTATATTCCAAATCACAATACCGAGTGAGACGAGAGCATAGATGGCGAATGAAGCAAACCAAATAATCATCACTGTCTTGTTACTGGAGGTTGGATCTAAACTAAATGTAGAAAAAACAAAGACAATAAAGAATAGAATGCCAAAAACAAAGGGTATTAAATGAGAGACAAGTGCACGAATCGAATGGCTTTTTACATCACTGTCTTTTGTCACGAAATATACAATTAATGGAACGATAAAAGGGGCGAAGAAAATACTAAGATAACTAAAGGCAGCTAAAATTTTTTGATTCTCCATAGTTGTACCTCCTTTTTAAATATTTACGCATGAAAAACAGCAAAGTTTCAAAAAAATGATGTATGGAAGGTTGTAATCCTTCAATCCATTGCGTACAATGAGAGTGTTCAAATAAATTCAGATGTAACGACCACAAGGGGAGCTGATGATGTCAGCTGAGACTGGGCACGTAATGCCTTGACTCTTCGAACCTGTAAGTTAACGCTTGCGTAGGGATGTGGATAGAAACCGACACTTGTACGATGTGAGGCTCTGTCCTGACATCGTTTTTTCGTCCTTAAAGGAAAAAGGTGTCAGAAAGAGACATATCAGCGCTTTTCTATTCCTGCTCTTGTATCCTACATCGGAACAAAGGAGAGAATATGTATGGACAAAAAAAGACTATTAATGCTAGTGGAGATTGCGATTTTTGCAGCGATAGGTCTCGTACTGGATCAGGTTTCCTTTAAAGTATGGGCACAAGGCGGCTCAGTTAGTCTTGTTATGGTACCGATTATGTTAATAGCATTTCGCTGGGGCTTAGTAGCTGGTCTTACTACGGGACTACTTGTGGGTGTTATGCAAACAATGTTTGGTTCTTATATCGTGCACTGGCTACAAGGATTACTGGATTATGGCGTTGCTTTTACTGTTGTAGGATTAGCGGCGGTTGTACGTGGACCAGTGTTAGACGCTGCTAAACATATGAACAAAACAAAAATGGCACTTTATATAATCATAGGTACCGTTTTCGCAGGCTTCTTACGATACACAGCACATACAATTGCTGGTGCTGTATTTTTTGCCGAATATGCGGGTGACCAAAATGCATGGATTTATTCCATCATCTACAATGGTACATATATGCTACCAGCAACCATTTTAACGGCTATCGTTGGTGTTCTTTTATTCACAGCCGCTCCCCAATTAATGCAAAGAAAAGCTTAATGCTAGTCCCTTCACAGGAGTGGAGGGACTTTTTTGTCGTGAATAACTCTTTTAGCACTTTGCAAAGTAGGAAAGCATACAATATTTAAAGCGTTTATCGTTATACGCATAAAAAGTTATGTTATATTAAAGAATAGATATTAGATGAAAGGGACGTTATACATGATTGTAAAAACGCAAGAAGAGATTGAAGCTTTTAAAAAAATAGGACGCATTTGTGCTGAAATTCGCGAAGCAATGAAAGCTGCCACAAAACCAGGTGTTACAACACTTGAGCTTGATGAAATTGCTGGTCGCATGTTTGCAGAGGCTGGCGCTATTTCAGGACCAAAGGGAGAATATGATTTTCCAGGGTATACATGTATTAGCGTCAATGAAGAAGTAGCACATGGTATTCCAGGAAAGCGTGTTATTCAAGAGGGAGATATCGTAAATATTGATGTTTCAGGCTCTTTAAATGGCTATTTTGCTGACACAGGTATTTCATTTGTTGTGGGTGATGGCTATGAGGACAAAGAAAAGCTTTGCCGTGTTGCTAAAAGTGCCTTTGATCGAGCAATGACAAAGGTAAAGGCTGGATCTAAATTAAATCAAATTGGTAAAGCTGTTGAACGCGAGGCAAATGCTAATGGGTTAACTGTTATTATGAATTTAACAGGTCATGGCTTAGGTCAATCTTTACATGATGAACCAAACCATATTTTAAATTATTACGATGCATGGGATTCTACTATTATGAAAGAAGGTATGGTCCTTGCGGTTGAGCCATTTATCTCAGCAAATGCAGAGCATATCGTAGAAGCAGGTGATGGCTGGACATTCGTGACACCTGATAAATCACTTGTAGCTCAAATCGAACATTCAGTCATTGTAACAAAAGATAAACCAATTATCTTAACGTCATTAGACGAAGAATAGGATGTAATGAAAAAATCCTGCTAACCAATTTATTTTTGGTAGGCAGGATTTTTTTTAATAAATAAAATGCCAACAAAGAGAACACCGCATAAAAATAAAGCAGCTGTAGTGACAAGTAGCTCATCAAAACCATTATGTATGGCGATTCCAATATAAGCCCAAATAAAAACACTTGGATACATAACATCAAAGTGATGGAAACGGATATGTAGCGCAATGGCTCCTCCTAAAGTAAGTAAAATCACTGCCCAAAGAGGCGTACTAAGACCAAAGCCGTTCCAACCATAAGCCGTTAACGTAAAGCTTGTATTTGTGATAAAAATAAATGTCATCCATGCTAAATAAATAGAGAAAGGAATACGACCAAACAAGGATTTGTCCTGAAGTGGGTACGTATTATACAACATAAACAAGTACAAGACTAAGAGTAATGTAATGCCAAGAGAAACAATAAATAACTCATGGTGCCAGACATATATCGTCAATGCTTGTAATATATTTATGCAACTAAAAAGCGCAGACTGTTTCAAAGTTGTCTTTTTCATGTTCATAACTAACCAATAACCGAGTAAAAAATAAATGATAATCCAAATTACATGACTTACACTAACTGGTGCAAATACAACAGAAAAACGATTAGCGATTTCTAGCGAAGATTGACCGTTGATGTTCACGAAAAAGGATGAAAAGGTTAGGATGATTGAGACAAGATAAGAGATTGTCATCAAGATAAACCGAGGCATGTTTTCCTCTCCCTTCGTGTTAGATTGTATAGGGAAAAGACAAATAAGTATAGTACTGTCACTTTTTTTATTATAACGGAAATTTCCAACAATGTATCGTGTTGTTTTACTATTAATACCTACAATTTACCATGTCTGATAGGCATCCATATATTTCTTTAGTACAATAAGAATAGCCAAATAAAAGGAGTGAAGTTTCATGACACAAAATTTGAAAAATCTAGATCTAACTGTTGAACTAGACAAAAAGATGTATAAAAAGAAATTAAAAGTACTCCAATATGAAATGTTGAACGCACAACAATTTTTATTAAAAAACAAGATTGGCTTGATCTTGGTATTTGAAGGAATGGATGCAGCTGGTAAAGGTGGCGCTATTAAACGATTAATCGAACGTGTCGATCCCCGTGGTTATGTTGTACATCCTATTTCTGCTCCTCAAGCTCATGAATTACGCTACAATTATTTACAACGATTTTGGAGAAAATTGCCTCAACATGGGCAAATCGCTATTTTTGATCGCTCGTGGTATGGCCGTGTACTAGTAGAACGCATCGAAGGATTCGCAACAAAGGATGAATGGTCTCGTGCTTATGAAGAAATTAATAATTTCGAGAAGATTTTAACTGCTGGAGATTACATAATTATTAAGTTCTGGCTTCATGTTTCAGATGAGGAGCAATTAAAACGCTTCAAAGAACGTGAACAAAACCCTTATAAATCTTGGAAGTTAACAGCCGAGGATTGGCGCAATCGAGATAAAACACCTCAGTATATTGAAGCAGCAAATGCGATGTTTGAAAAGACAGATAAAAAAGATGCACCATGGGTCTTAGTCGCTGGAGATGACAAAAAGTATGCACGTGTTCAGGTGCTACAGGAAACTATTGCACACATTGAACGAGAGGCTCAAAGACGTGGTCTTCATTTAACAAATGTGTTAGACAATACTCAACTAGAGGATGCTGATTCCTCCAGCTTAGAAATAGTAAACGAGAAAAAGAAAGAACAAAAAACTAAATAATTGAATTGTGCTGCTATGACAATAAGACATAAGCTGTTTTGGTTGTAGCAGCCTGTTTTTTTACATACAATGAAATATAAATAGGGTTTGCAATTATGGCTTGTAGCCAATGAAACAAAGAGAAACGTATTGATTTTTATTGGAAGGCTAGTGTGGAGAAATGGTGCTTAAAATTTGGAATCTATTAAGAAAAAAGGGTGGGAATGTGGTAACAATAAAGGGGGAAAAATGCTACATCCGCACATTCCAAGAAAAAGATGCACGAAGTTTAACGGGTCTCGTAAGCCGTAATAAATACTTTTGGTCTATATACGAGCCACTGCAAAGACCTGAATACTATACAGTCGATGCTCAATACAAAAAAATTCAAGAAAGTCTCTATTTAATGGAGTCTAAGCGTGAATTTACTTTTGGTATTTTTGAGCATAGTACAAATAATCTAATAGGGCATATTGCACTTTATGCTGTCAAACGCTTACCGTACTCGAGTGCATTTGTTGGCTATGCGATGGATGAGATTTATGTTGGAAAGGGCATTGTCACAGAAGCTGTGAATATGGTGGTCCGATTTGCATTTGAACAAATTGGTCTACATCGTGTAGAGGCCTACGTATCGACACAAAATAATGCCTCCATGCGTGTATTAGAGAAGGCTGGATTTCAGCAGGAGGGTCTGCTAAGAAAGCTACTGTATATCAATGGTCATTGGGTAGATCACTATATGTATGCACGTTTAGAGGATGAATAGAAAAATAAGTGCCTATCTTCCACATAGAGAGGATAGGCACTTGCTCTTTTATTAATGTATGAAGAAATAATTTTATTGTTTATTTCCATCTTCAATTAAATCTAGATGACCTGTATTTGGATCAATTATTAAACCATGAACAGGTACGTCTTTTACCATTAATGGATGATTACGAATTGTATCGACACTTTTCTTAACACTTGTTGCTACATCACCGAAACCTCGTAAAAACTCTTTCAAATCAAAACCAGAATATTCCAACATTTTGATTGTTTCTGGATCGATGCCTCGTTGTACCATTTCGCTAAGCATGGCGTCAGGATCAACCGCACTCATACCACAGTCATAATGTCCAACAACATACACTTCATCAGCTTGTAGGCCGTAGACAGCAACTAATAAACTACGCATAACTGCACCGAAAGGATGGCTCACTAACGCACCAGCACTTTTCACTATTTTTACATCGCCATTACGCAAATTCATCGCTTTTGGTAAAAGCTCTACAAGACGAGTATCCATACAAGATAAAACAACAATACGTTTATCAGGATATTTCGTAGTGATGAATGGCTCATATTTTTTTTCTTGTACAAACTCTTTGTTAAATTCTAGAATATCTTGTAACATTGTCATGAATATTGCTCCCTTCCTTACAAAAAATATTGTAGAGCAAAATTTTCAATATGCAAACAATAAAGACTTTATTCAGATAATTTTTACAATAAAGGAGCAGTTTCATACGATTTAGTAGATGAAATAACATGTAAGCTATAAAAAAACAGCTACCTATAAATAGTAGCTGTTTTTTACACATTAAAATTTTTCGTTTGGCTTTGGATCTACAGTTACTGAAGACTTGCTATCTAAACCAACTTGTAGGTAGTGGATGAAGAATCCCGTTGAAATTAATAAAACTGCTGAAAAGCCAAGAACAGTTGTAATGAACATTATTAGAGCTCCTCTCTACTTAAATGATCTACTAAAATTCCCTAAAACAATTATACAATAGGTTACTAGGAAAATCTAAGGATAATTTATGACAACCTTAACATACTTAGCCTAGAATACTATTAGTAGGAATGGATTATTTAGAATGCCCAATTTCCATCACGGAATATTGGGTCTATTTGATCATCATGTGTTATTCCATCTATATTCATTTTGGTAGAGCCAATCATAAAGTCTACATGTGTCAAGCTTTGATTGAGACCATGCGCGCTTAGTTCCTCAGAAGTCATTTCTTTGCCGCCCTCAATGCAAAAAGCATATGCACTACCAATGGCAAAATGATTGGATGCATTTTCATCAAACAATGTATTGTAAAATAATAGGTCGGATTGTGAAATAGGTGATTGATGTGGTACTAATGCTATTTCACCAAGGTAATGAGAACCTTCATCTGTTTCAATAAGGGAAGCTAAAATTTCTTGGCCTTGCTCCGCCTTGACGTCAATGATTCGACCATCTTTAAATGTTAGTGTGAAATTATCTATAATATTGCCACCATAGCTTAAAGGCTTAGTGCTTGATACATAACCATTAACACCTGTTTTTAACGGTGCTGTAAAAATTTCTTCAGTTGGCATATTGGCCATAAATGTTTGGCCTTGAGTACTTATACTACTACCCCCTGTCCACACATGGTGTGGAGGCAGCTCAATTGTTAGATCTGTGCCTGGTGCAGTATAGTGCAGTGACTTAAATTGCTTTGCATTTAAATAATCAGCTTTGCTATGTAATTCCTGATCATGTGTATGCCAAGCTTCAACAGGGTTTTCAACGTCTATACGTGTGGCTGCAAAGATAGCTTCCCATAATGCATCCATTTGCTGTTCTTCTGGAAGGTGAGGAAAAACCTTTGCTGCCCAAGCTTTAGATGGAGCAGCAATGACAGACCAGCTAAACTTATCTGCTTGTAACCATTGATAATAGTTGGCAAGTGCTTGGCCAGATGCTTTTTGAAATGCCATGATTCTATCACGCTCAATACCTTTTAATAAATCGGGATTTTGTGAGCTAATGCTTAAGAAAGCAGCACCATGTTCAGCTAACCATTCACGTTCCTTCACTTTCCAAGGTGGGAAGAAATCAAATGAGTCTTTTGGTGCCCCTTCATAGCGAGCACGTACAAGTTCATCATCGGATATATCGACAAAAACTTGTTTAGCACCATTTTTATAGGCAATTTTAGTAATTATTTGTGCGAGTTTTAGGTTATCAGTCGAACAGCTTATATAAAGATACTGATCTTTTTGGATATTTACTCCTACTTTCACCGCTAACTCGGCATATTTTAGTAATTTTGTGTCAAACGATAATAACAAAATCATATCCCCTTTCAATTTAAGACAGTTAAGTGTAATATTCTTAATTCAATATAATCAAAAATGGTCGAAATGTGAATAAAAAGCATTAATTACATCGAAAAATATATGAAATACATTTATACTAGGAATATATATATTTAAAATATGGAAAAAAAGACGAAATAACATTAGATAGTAGATTTGGAGGTTCTAGAATGGATAAGTCGTCGATTATAGGGTTAATACTTGCTTTAGTAGCACTATTAACAGGGATGGTAATGAAGGGTGTAAGTTTATCTGCATTTTATAACCCTGCAGCTATCCTAATTATCATTTTTGGTACTATTTCCGCAGTAACAATTGCCTTTCCTATGCAGGAGTTAAAGCGTGTGCCGAAGCTATTTAAGATTCTTTTTAAAGAAACAAAATTAGCAAATGATATAGAGATTATTAAAATGTTTTCACAATGGGCTGACTTAGCTCGTCGCGAAGGGCTATTAGCACTTGAAAGTAAGGCCTCAGAGATTGAAGATCCATTTTTGAAAAATGGCCTTACATTAGCAATTGATGGTCAAAATGCTGATTACATACGTGATGTCTTAACAGAAGAAGTAGAAGCGATGGAAGAGCGACATACTAGTGGAGCAGCTATTTTTACACAAGCAGGTACATATGCACCTACTTTAGGGGTTCTTGGTGCAGTAGTAGGGTTAATCGCCGCATTGGCTGATATGAATGATATCGAAAAGCTAGGACATGCTATCTCAGCTGCCTTCATGGCTACATTACTCGGTATCTTTACAGGGTATGTTTTATGGCATCCATTTGCGAACAAGCTAAAACGTAAATCTGCTTTAGAGGTAAAACAAAAGAGAATGATGATTGAGGGTATCCTTTCAGTATTAGAAGGGGAGGCTCCACGTGTAATTGAACAGAAACTATCATCATACTTAACGATGGAAGAACGTCGTCAAATTTCTGGTGAAAGCGGGGCGGGTGGCCTTGGCAAAGAAAGCTAAGAAGAAAAAGCATGATGAACATATTGATGAATCTTGGTTAGTGCCATACGCAGATATTTTAACTTTGCTGCTAGCCGTGTTCATTATTTTGTTTGCCTCAAGTTCAGTCGATCAAGAAAAGCTAGAAAGAATGTCGGCAGTTTTTAGTCAAGTCTTTGATGGTGGAACTAGTTTTCTAGAGCAACCTGCACCAGTCCCTACTCCGAATGCGGATAGCGACCAAACGCCACAGCAAAACTCTGCCTATTTAAAGGATCAACAGGAGTTAGCTGAAATAAAAGATAGTGTGGATAATTTTATTGCAGTCAATGAAATGGAAGATCAGTTTGCCACAGAAATGACGGATGAAGGATTACTAGTGACAATCCGTGATAGTATTTTATTCGACCCAGGGCAGGCAAAAGTTAAACCTGAGTATGTCCCTATTGCCAAAGAGCTATCAACTATGTTGGTATCTGATCCAGCTCGAAATATTGTCATCACAGGTCATACAGATAATGTACCAGCAGGTCCGAATTTCTCATCAAACTTTGAACTATCTGTTTTGCGTGCAACGAATTTTTTAAATCTTCTTATTGAAAGTAATGACCAGTTAGATCCTACGCGCTTTAGTGCAAAAGGAAACGGTGAGTATCGTGCAATTGCACCAAATGACACAGCCGAAGGACGCGCAAAGAATCGTCGTGTAGAAGTTTTAATTCAACCATTAGTTACAGAGGATGGTTCTGAAACAAAGACTACACCATAATAAAAGAGCTATTAGCAGCAGACAAATGTCTTGAGCTAATAGCTTTTTGTTTTACCTATTTACGTAAAGATCCTAATTCAGCTACAATCGCTTGCATTTCGCTTGGACTAAAAGTTTCTCTCTTCATAACCATTTCATATAGATACACTAAATCTTCATAATTTGCTTCATCGAAGTTTTCTGATTTCATTGCATCGACATTCACCATACGAAGCTTGTCCTTCATTTGATCAACCATATACATAACGTTTTCTTTAGATGGAACTGATAAATCCATTTTTTACCCTACCTTTCGTCATCCTCGCACATATCATTTCATTGAATAAAAAAAATGTCAACTCCGTATTTGGGCATTGCTTTAAAAATAGACTGTTATTGGGTAGAATAAGTGCAGAAGACTGTTTATTTATGAAATAATAGGGAATATGCAACTATACAAGCAGGGGGTTTTAATATGGGTCAAAGTAAATTATTAGCATCTATTGTAGCAGGAGCAGCAGTAGGAGCAGCATTAAGTATGTTAGATCGTACTACACGAGAAAAAACAATTGCCTCAACAAAAAAGATGAAGGAAGCCATCTCATACTATGCAGCAAATCGAGAAGAATTGCAGGTTTTGGTAGAGGAAAAAGTACTCGCGGCAAAGGTGCTTTGTGAAAGTGTGTCATATAATGTCAACACAATTGCTGAAAAGGTGGATGAATTTAAGGATTTACCTTCCACGATACAGGGAATGATTGAAGATACGAAATCAGCCTTTACTTTACCTCATAAGGAGTAAAGGTCGTTTTAGGAGGAATTGTATGGAAAAGAATAAAGCAACATTGCATAATGCTTTTGGGTTTGTAAAATCGTTTGTTTCTCCAGAGGAGGGAGCGATTGATATTATGACATCCAAAGGCTTTATCCAAGATTTAATAGGTCGGCTCAAGCGAGTTGAAATATCTGCGCTTGCTGCACAATTGGCTTATTTCTTTTTACTATCGTTCTTCCCCTTACTTATTTTCTTGGTGACACTATTACCATATCTTAACTTAGAAACCACTCAGGTCTATTCATTTTTAGTGAATATCTTACCTGATGAAGTGTATAAGCTGATTGAAAATACACTGAATGAGATTTTAACAAATCGCAACAGTAGTTTACTGTCCATTGGGGTTTTAGGTACTATTTGGTCTGCATCTAAAGGCATTAATGCATTACTTCGTGCTTTAAATAAAGCCTACGATACAGAAGGGAGAGCAGGCATATTAGATAGGGGTTTATCACTTGTTTTTACAATCGCTCTCGTTATTGTTATTGCCGTTGCGCTCTTATTACCGGTCTTTGGTCAGCAAATTGGACATTTCCTATTCTCAATCGTCGGAATAGAGGAGCAATTTGAATCAGTTTGGCATAGATTAAGATGGTCAATCCCGCCATTATTGATTTTCATCGTATTAATGGGCATCTACTGGTTTGTGCCAAATACAAGTCCTCGTTTGAAAATAATGGGCGTATGGCCAGGAGCGTTATTTGCCACGCTTGCTTGGTTAGCAGTCACATACGGTTTCTCTTTTTATATTAATAATTTTGCAAATTATTCTGCTACATACGGTAGTATTGGTGGCGTCATTATTTTAATGCTCTGGTTATATTTTACGGGAATCATTTTAATCTTTGGTGGCGTATTAAATGCTACAATGCAGAAAAGAGCACTTCAAAAGGAAATTCGTCGATAAGGAAATGATCATTCATTAACAAGAGCCTCGCTAAACTCATAAAGAGTAGCGAGGCTATTTTACTTGATTTTACCTGATTAAATGCATCAATTATTCAATGAAAGCCACAGCGCATGTCACAGGAAGAGTAGCTTCAAGCAAGCTGGACTCAATTATGCTGAGGCTTACTTGATGTTAAACATTTTTATTGAGCATACGTAAACCATTTAGAATAACTAGAATTGTACTACCTTCATGCCCGATTACGCCTAATGGCAAGTCAACAACTTGTAAAAAGTTAGAGGCGATTAATAAGATAATAACCCCGATAGAAAAGAAAATATTTTGTTTCACAATACGTTGCATTTTACGTGATAAACGAACAGCATAGGCGATTTTTGATAAGTCATTTTTCATTAGCACGACATCCGCTGTTTCAAGCGCCACATCTGTACCTTCACCCATAGCAATGCCAGTAGTTGCGGTAGCCAATGCAGGTGCATCATTAATACCGTCGCCGACCATGCCAACAAATTGATGTTGTGTAAGTAGGCGTTTCATTTCAGTTACCTTCGTTTCTGGCAGACATTCTGCGACGTATTCAGTAACGCCAGCCTCCTTCGCGATAACTTTCGCTGTTTTTTCGTTGTCACCTGTAAGCATCACCACTTGAATACCAAGCTCTTTTAATAATGTAACAGCTTTCTTAGCTTCAGAGCGCACAGTATCTTTTAATGCTGTTAATGCAACAATACCATGTTGATCGCGAATGAAAATAACTGTTTTTCCCTCTGCTGTAAGTTTAGTTACAGCACTATTTGCAAAACTGTTAGCAAGTTGTACATCAACAAACTCTGGTTTGCCTACTTGATACTCCTTGTTTTGAATCGTTCCTTTAATACCCCAGCCAGGAATATCTTCAATTGTTGCTTGTGGCAGTATGTCGATTCCTTCAGCCTTAGCATAGGAGGTAATCGCTTGGGCAAGGGGATGATTGGATTGAGATTCAATTCCTGCAAGAATTGCTAGAGCCGTCTTACGTTCTACTCCATCACGGACAATAAAATCTGTAACAACTGGTTTTCCTTGCGTTAAAGTACCTGTTTTATCGACCGCCAATGCACGTAACACACTAAGATGCTCTAAATGTAAACCACCTTTAAATAGCACACCATTTTTTGCACCATTTGATATAGTAGCGAGTGTTGCAGGCATAATGGAGGCAACGAGTGCACAAGGTGAAGCAACCACTAATAACACCATTGCTCGGTAAAAGGTTGTTGTCCAGTCCCAGCCGAGTAAGAAGTGGGGAAGAACCATCATAATGGCAACACCAAGTAAAACAAATTTTACATAAGTCCCTTCAAATTTTTCGATGAATTGTTGAGAGGGAGATTTTTCACTTTGGGCACTTTGAACGAGCTGTATAATTTTTTGGAAAAGGGTCTCTGAATTCGCCTTTGTCATTTCCATAGTAATAGCACCATTTAAGTTGACTGTGCCTGCAAAAACTTCGTCTCCTTCGCTTTTTGAGATTGGCAGTGGCTCACCGCTAATAGCTGACTCATCAATAGACGATTGGCCTTTAAAAATAATGCCGTCTGCTGGAATTCGTTCACCCGGTTTAATCAATAAATGATCCCCGATTTGTAATGTGGAAACTGATACTTTCATAGGCTCAAATCCGCCACGCACTAACCAAGCTTCTTCTGGCTGTAAATTCATAAGTGCAGATATTTCGCGATGACTTTTATTCATCGCATAAGTTTCAAGTGCACCACTTACTGCAAAAATAAATATTAGGATGGCCCCCTCTGTCCAATAGCCAATTGCAGCTGAGCCAATTGCAGCTAATACCATCAACAGCTCAACATTTAGCTTTCGCTCTTCTATGGTTTCTTCAATGCCTTCTTTTGCTTTCGCGAAACCACCTACACAAAAGGCAATTAAATATAGTAGAACAGAAGCTGTTGTTTGTCCACTTGTGTCTAAACGCCATGCTAGTAAGATGAAAATTCCAGCCATTAATGCAGCAATTAATTCTGCATGTTCTTTTATTTTCTCAATTATGTTTATGTTTTCTCGATTAGAGTATTCCATCTTTATCCCTCCTGATAATGAAAATCAATATCAAAACCTTTATAAATTAGCGTTATTTTGAGCTATTCAATTGAAAATGGATTTCAATTACCATCTCTTTTGTTTAGAATTATTATAACAAAGGAATTTATAAAAATAAAGTAGGAAGTTTGATGGAGATTTTTAAACAATTTGCGAAAGGATTGAAAAAGGCACAGTCTATTCACTAGGAATATTCTGTGCCTTACAAAATTGTGCAATAAAATGAGTTACTACTGCTATCTATTATTTAATTAGAAGACTCTTTCTGCATGCAGAGCAAGTTTTTCTAATGATGATTTATCCACATCTGCATGTAGTGAGTTACCATGTGAATCCATTGTTACAACTGCTGTAAATTTTTCAACATTTAAGTGCCACATGGCTTCAGGAATACCGAATTCCATTAAATCAACACCATCAACGCCTTTAATACAGTCCGCATAGTATTGTGCTGCTCCACCAATTGCATTCAAGTAAACGCCACCATGCTCATTAAGTGCTTTTAATGTTTTTGGTCCCATTCCACCTTTACCAATAACAGCACGGATACCGAATTTTTTCATGATATCGCCTTGATAAGGCTCCTCACGAATTGAAGTAGTTGGGCCAGCAGCTTTCACTGTCCAATTGCCTTCTTCATCCTTAGCCATTACAGGTCCGCAGTGATAAATAACTTGTCCATTTAAATCAACTGGTGCATCGTGGCTCATTAAATGGTGGTGAATGGCGTCACGGCCAGTATACATACGACCAGTAATAGAAACGACATCTCCAACTTTTAATGAACGAATTTGTTCTTCAGTAATTGGCGCAGTAAGTTCTACTACATCTGTAGTTGTATCTTCTGTTGTAGCAGCTACTTCATTCTCTTTGAAGGTAATTTTTTCACCCTCTTGATAGTGCCAATTCAAAATTTCGCCAGTTTGAGGATCGATGTCCACAGCCATACGTCGGTAAGCCCAACAATTATATGCTACTGATACATAGAAAGAGGCAGGAATACGGTGCATTACGCCAATTTTACAGCCTAATAATGTTGCTTCACCACCGAAGCCCATTGTACCGATACCAAATGTGTTAGCCGTTTTAACAACATACTCTTCTAACTTAGCAAGATCTGCATTTGGATTTGTATCTTCAACATGGCGGAATAATTGCTCCTTTGCTAAATCATAGCCCGAAGAACGGTCTCCACCAATACCTACACCAATGAAACCAGCAGAACACCCTTGACCTTGTGCTTGGTATACAGAGTGTAAAATACATTTACGAATACCATCTAAGTCACGCCCTGCACGACCAAGACCTTCTAGTTCACATGGTAGACTGTATTGAATGTTTTTATTTTCACAGCCGCCACCTTTGAGAATTAACTTGATTGTAATGTAATCTTTTTCCCATTGCTCAAATTTCATTACTGGCAAACCATCACCAAGATTATTACCACTGTTTGCACCAGATAATGAATCCACCGCATTAGGACGTAATTTAGCATCTGCAGTTGTATCGTTGATTGCTTTTTTGATTGCAGCTTTAATTTCTAATTGGTTTACGCCAACAGGAGTATAAATTTTGAAAGTTGGTAGCCCTGTATCCTGACAAATTGGTGACACGTTATCTTCTGCCATAATAATATTATTTGCAATTGTGTCTAAGCTCATTGCTGCACGAGTACCAGCATTCTCAGCTTCTTTTGCTTTTTTAATAGCACGACGTACATCCTTAGGTAAATTCGTAGATGTTTCAGTAATTAAATCGTAAAGACTCTTCTCCAAATTTTGTAGATTCATTGGTATTGCCCCCCATAGAAAAATTGATTATTTCCACGTTACATTATACTCTTTTCAACTAATGAAAAAAAGGGTCCTTATCTGAGACCGCTAAATTAAAGCATATTTTAATAATATAGAAGGAGAGTATTGATTTTATAGAACATTTGTTCTAAAATAGAATAAATCCAATATTAGGAGGAACTTGCATGACTGCTAAAACTTTACTTGAATTACCCGAAGCATTCGAGCAATATAGACCATTAATAGAAGAGACAATGAAGCCTGTTGTATTGGTTAATACGGAAATAAGTAAAACAACTTTATTTCAAAGTAAGTTTGCAGGAGATCCTTATTTCCCATTGGGAATGGACTATCCAAAAAACATGAAGGGACAACCGTTAAAGCTATTAGCTCAAATTAACTTTGCAGAGGTTCCTATGCATTTACCCAATTTCCCAGAAGAGGGAATATTGCAGTTTTATATTGATGGTTATGACGATGTTTTAGGAATGGATTTTGATAATGGACAAAATCAAGAAGGCTTTCGTGTAATATTTCATGAACAAGTTATACAAGATGAAGCACAGCTTATTCAAGATTTTTCTTTTATAGAAATAGATGATGAAGAATTATATTTTCCTGTCGAGCGTGAAATGGCATTATCCTTTACTACAGGCGTTGAGCCGATGTCGATTGATGATTTTAGAAGCAATGAAAAGTATGCTAGCATCTTAACAGCTTTGGAGGATGACGAAGCATTAGAAGACAGCTTCTACGATGCTATGACTGGTGATGGTCATAAAATTGGAGGGTATCCATTCTTTACGCAAGAGGATCCTCGAGCATATGGAGATTATAAAGATTCAATCATTTTGCTGTTACAGATTGATAGTGTCGGCGACAATATTCTTTGGGGCGATTGTGGCGTTGGCAATTTCTTTATCACAGAGGAAGAGTTAATGAATAAAGATTTTAGCAAGGTACTTTATAATTGGGATTGCCATTAAAAAACAAGCGAGCACACGATGCTCGCTTGTTTTTTATTCATTATTGTTCACGAGCATGAAATTGCTCCATTTTGTCCTCTAAATCATCCATCATTTGGATTAAGCGATCAATATCTTCTAACTCAGCTGTTTCAGGATCAAGGGCATCTAATACTTCTAAAAACATCTCCAGACGCTCTTTTAAATAGGTTACTTGTTGCTCTTTATCAGTGATTGGCTTTGACATTCGTACACCTCATTTCATCCCTTTCATCGTAGCCGATTTGAGCTTAAATTTCAATGTTTAGGGAAACACCTAGGACTAAGAGATTAATTTTAAAAAACAATAAACAGAATATTTACAATATTGAGGATGTATGTTAAAGTTGTTTTAAGATAAAGTAAAGGAGCTGATTGGAAAAAGTCATCTGCAACGCTAACTCGAAAAGGAGGGAGTTTAAACAAGTAATCGGTAATATTCAAAAGCCGAAAATCGTGTTTATACAATTAAATGAGGATAAGTATTAGTTAAGCCTTAGCGTAAAATCACATGTGGTGAGCGCTAAGGCTTTTTGGTATGCTGTTCTTTGGAAGAATGACTAGATAGTGGAGGGAAAAATGACGTACTTCTCAGATTACAGCAAAAAAAGATTTACCATTTTAGTAGTAATTGTATCCATATCAGGCTTTTCACAAGGGATGCTATTACCGCTTATTTCGATAATATTTGAACGTGATGGGGTATCCTCTGCATTGAATGGTTTGAATGCAACAGGCTTATACATAGGAACATTACTGATTTCACCATTTATCGAGCAGCCCTTACGCAGGTGGGGCTATAAACCGATTATTTTAATTGGTGGAGCACTAGTTTTTGCGTCTTTACTTGCATTTCCTCTATGGAAAAGTGTGACCTTTTGGTTTGTCCTTCGTTTATTAATTGGCGTAGGCGATCATGCCTTGCATTATGCCACACAAACATGGATTACTAGTACTGCAGATCATAAAAGCTTAGGGAAGGGGATGGCCATTTATGGCTTATCATTTAGCATAGGTTTTGCTGTTGGGCCACTTATGGTGAAGCTCATTGAAATTGCTGAAGCGCTACCGTTTATCGTATCTTCAATAATGTGCCTCTTTGCATGGTCCTTTGTATTTCTCTTACAAAATGAAAAGCCTGAGCGTTTAACAGGTGATTTAAATGCCAGAGGATGGCAACGGTATAAAATGGCTATTGTATTTGGGTGGATTGCCTTTTTAGGTCCATTTGTTTATGGTTTTCTGGAGTCTTCACTAAATGCCTTGTTTCCTGTCTATGCACTACGCAAGGGCTTTGAAGTCGGCATGATTCCTATCATTTTATCTGTGTTTACATTTGGTGGTATTTTAACGCAAGTACCGCTTGGTGCACTAGGAGATAAAGTAGGGAGAAGGAATATTTTGATGATTGGGTCATTTGGTGGCGCAATTATTTTTGCGATTGCAAGCTTTTTAGAGCATTCACAATTCGCTGTGGCTGTCGCATTTTTCTTAACGGGTACGCTGGTTGGCTCGATGTTTTCTTTAGGGATTACATTTATGGCTGATTTGACACCAAAGGAGCTACTGCCTACGGGGAATTTACTTTGCGGAATTGCTTTAAGTATTGGTAGCTTAACAGGTCCATTTTTAGGTGGAGTTTATTTAGAATATGTAAAAAATTATAGCTTTCTTTTACTTGTGGCTATGCTTTTGCTAGTCGTTGCAATCGTTTTATTTATATTTGGACGCCGCAAGCATCAACAACCAACGATGGCAAAATAAAAAGAGCGGGGCTCATCTCCCGCTCAAAAAACAAAAAACGCCCAGCAAATCCGTGCTGTTATGGCGTTTTTTGCGTAACAAGGATGTTCCGTCCAAGTTACATAGGTTTGGCACCTAGAAAATTATTATACAGACATGTTCTAATGAAAGCAATAAAAAATAAAATGGGTATTTTTGGACATTATCCATCTTTCTATTTATAATAAAAGAACACTTGCTTAAAAAGGAGGTTTTTATCATGACAGAAATGAAAAAACTATCTATCCACCGTGCTTTAACAGAATTAAAAATGCTGACTCTGCGAATTGAAGCAGCAACAAATGAGGTTAGTGCAGTCGTAGCTAATCGAAAAAGCAATCGTAAAATTAATGGTGTAGACATTCCTGAATATGAAAAACAAATGCAAGCATCCTATGATAAAGTGCTAGGTTTAATTTCCTATCGAAATAAAATAAAAGCACTAGTTGTGCAGTCCAATGCAAACACAAAGGTGTTGGTGGGCAAAGAGGAAATGACTGTAGCGGAGGCAATTGAACGGAAACAATCCATTCAATACGAAAAGAATTTGCTAGAAGTTATACAGCATCAGCATCGTTCAGCTATCAATACGATTGCCAAAGAAAATGATGCATTACCTGCAAAGCTGGAAACCTATTTAATTAACATATTGGGCAATAAAGATAAACAATCACCAGAGGAAGTCAAATTACATACCGAAACATTTATGAAAAGAAATGAGTTTGAAATCATTGATCCCCTAAATGTTAAACAACAAATTGAGAAATTGAGCAATCGGATTGAAGAATTTGAATCAGAGGTGGACGCTGTCTTATCAGAGTCGAATGCCACAACCTTTATTGAAGTACAAGTTTAAAAAGATTTGCATGTCCTAGCGAAAATGGAAAACGAAAAGTCGCTCGCGCTTCAAGGCATGTGTGCGAGTTAAAACGTAAAACATGCCTTACTCCAATGGTAATTTTCAACTAAACTGATTTGAAAGCTCAAAGGTAAAAGGTGAAAGTACAAATCTTACGTTTTAAAGTTCTTTGAATAAAAGCTGAAAATTTAACATTTAATAATCATTTAAATCCTGGGTTATTGGTTAAGGTATCGACTTTTCTGGACCATCCATCATCCACCAGGCAGCTTGTGCTGTGCATTAGAAAAAGGACGTCTCCTAGGGAAACGTCCTTTTCATACTATTTGTTTTTTAAAACAAGTTTTGCAACGCATTCCACCTGCGCCGTTTGTGCGAACATATCCACAGGCTGAATATACTCAACATGATAAAGCTTAGATAATTGTTGTAAGTCCTTTGCCAAAGTGGATGGGTTACAGGAGGTATAAACAAAACGTTTAGGTTTTAGTTTAAGGACTGTTCGAATAAATTCAGGTGCTAGTCCTGTACGTGGTGGATCTACCGTAATTACATCAGGAGTAAATCCTTCCTTACGCCATTTCGCTAGAACACTTTCCGCTGTACCGACTGCATATTTCGTATGCTTGAAGCCATGATTTCGAGCATTTTTACGAGCATCCTGAATGCTTTCAGGAATGATATCCATTCCACGAACTTCCTTCGCTTTATCCGCTAACCATAATCCAATTGTGCCAACGCCACAGTATGCATCAACCACTGTTTCTTTTCCCGTTAAAGCAGCAGCCTTTTTAATTTCATCATAAAGATGAACTGTTTGCTTTGGATTTAGTTGGAAGAAGGCGCGGGCAGATAAATCAAAGGCCAATTCGCCAAGCTCTTCATGAATGGTTTCTTTGCCATCAAGAACAACAGTTTCATCACCGAAGATTAACGATGTTTTTTCACGGTTAATATTTTGTGCAATGGATACAATACTCGGATCAATTTTTTTAATACGTGTAATCAATTCAGCTAAATGAGGGATTTCTTTCCTTGTTGTGACAAGAACGACTTGTGTCTCCCCGGTACGAATACCTGTACGTACAACAATCGTACGCACTAAACCATCTAGCGTACGACCATCGTAAATAGTGATATTTAGCTTTTGCAAAATTTTTCGAGTGGCAACGGTGATTTTGGAAGTAATTGGGTGCTGAACAAGGCAATCATTAATGTTTAACAGCTTATTACTTCCTTCAGCAAATAAACCTGCGTAAACACGCTTGCCTTCTTTACGTACTTGGAATTGGCTTTTATTACGATAATGCCAAGGATCATCCATGCCAAGTGTTTTTCTCACTTCAATTGTTTCGAGTAAAGGTTTGGCATAACGCTCTAATGCTTGTATAACAATGTCTCGCTTTTCTATTAGCTGTTTTTCATAGGTCATATGCTGAAGCTGGCAGCCCCCGCACTCATTGTACACTGGGCAAGGTGCTTCCTGACGATGTTTTGAAGCTTTACGAATGGCTAATATCTCTGCTTCAGCAAAATTACGTTGTGTTTTTGTTACTTGAGCTGTGATCTCTTCACCAGGAATGGCTCCTTTTACAAATATCACATTACGTTTATAAAAACCTACACCTTCACCATTAATGCCTAGCCTTTTTATTGTTAGTGGGAATTTTTGTCCCACGGTCATTGTTGTTTGCTGCGTCAAACGTTCCACGTCCCTGCTCTATATTGTCATCTCCCCATTATAGCGAAGGAGCAGGCGATTGCAAAGCAACAGGGAAATCTTCATATTCTAATACTAAATCGTCAAGCGATAAAAATGTATAACCTTGCTTTTTAGCTTCTGCAATAAACATTGGTAATGCTTCGGCATTATCCTGTGCTACGGTATGCATTAAAATAACGGCACCAGGATGCAGTTGTTCCATAAGTGCATTATAAGCATAATCTGCACCACGACGCTCATCCTTCATCCAATCCTTAAAGGCCACAGACCAGAAAATATGACGATAACCTTCTGCATTGCCCACCTCTAGCACTTTTGCATTAAAAATTCCTTCAGGTGGACGAGCATATGTTGTACGATCGATGCCTGTCAATTCACGTAACTTGCCATCGAACTTTTGCCATTCTGCACGCATGCCATCTGGTGAAAGTCGAGCCATATTTGGGTGACCATATGAGTGATTCCCGATAGTATGACCATCCTTCACCATGCGTTTCACTAAGTCGCTTGCACTGTCTAAGTAATGGCCTGTTAAAAAGAAAGTAGCAGGTACATTTTCTTTTTTCAATGTATCCAAAATACTTTCAGTAAAGCCGTTTTCATAGCCATTATCAAATGTTAAATAGGCAATTTTTTTATCTGCCTTCCCTTTATAAATCGCACCATATTTGTCAAGTAACTGATCGAGCTGTGCTCCTGCCTCTGCCTGCTCACCGTTTTTAGCACGTTTAAAGCCCCAATGGTGTTCATCAGAACCAGCAGCAAAAAATGGATTAAAGCTAATTCCTGCGGCAATAATAAAAGTAGCAATTACCGCACCAACAATATGTTGTTTCCACATAAAAACGCATCCTTTCTTTTTCATTAGAATGCGTAATTACTAAAAAAATTATCCAACTTAATTTTTTCTAATTTTGAGCCTTTAATAAATTTTCAAGTGCTTGCTTTAAATAAGGGTATTTAAATATAAAATGTTGTTGTTCTAATAGGGTTGGTAGCACTTGTTGTCCTTCTAAAACAAGTGTGCTTTGTTCGCCGAGAGCTAAACGCATCGCAAAGCTAGGAACAGGCAGCCAATGACGTCTGCCCATGACTTCGGCAATCGTTTGACCAAATTCCTTCATTCTCATAGGATGCGGGGCTGTTATATTAAATGGTCCATGAATATTTTCATTTGTAATAGCAAAATAAATAGCACGTGCTACATCTTCAATATGTACCCATGAAAGCCATTGCTCTCCAGAGCCGATCGTTCCACCTATATGCATTTGATAGGGCAATAGCATTGGTGGAAGTGCGCCACTATTTCTACCTAAAATGACACCAAAGCGTGCAAGAGCCACACGAATACCTAATGCTTCTGCTCGTTTCGCATGTCGCTCCCAATCGTGGACTGTAGTGCCTAAAAAATCAGTTGCGTAATCCGTAAAATCTTCATCATAGATGGCTTGTGTGGAAGTTGGGTATATACCAACCGCACTAGCATTGACAAGGACTTTTGGTTTTATCGTGAGCATGTCCATTATACGTATAATCTCTAATGTGGCATTCATTCTGCTCCAATAGATAACTTTCTTTTGCTTTTTTGTCCAACGACCATTATTTAATGAAACACCTGCTAAATTCACAAAGGCATCTACATCTTCAAAGATTTCCAAAGCTTGCTCCTGCTGATGTAGCCATTGAACATAGTGAACGCCATTTTCTAGCTTTGACTTATGACGCGTTAAGACAAAAATGTCGTGTCCGTTGTGCTGCAATAGCTGTATAAGAGCATTTCCAACAAAGCCAGTGCCACCTGCAATCACTATTTTCATAACAAGCACCTCTTTTCTCGAATAAAACGCTTACTTTTAAGTTTATCATGTAACCAAAAAGTAAACATCTTTAGGCATTAATTGCAGAGAAGAAAGTTTACCCGTGGAAGGGAAGAGAATGCCCGCGAACATAGGGAAATTAACCGTGCTAATTGTCAGATCCCCCATAAAGAAATGCTATAATGATAATAGTGAGGTGTTTGCTATGCGTATGATTACGAAAATTGCACGTCAAAAAAACAATCCTGAACGCTATAATATCTATTTAAATGAAGAGTATGCTTTTCCGGTTGATGAAGCCATTCTCATTCAATTTGGTTTAACAAAGGGAAAAGTGCTCGATGAATTCGAAATTCAAGAGATTGCCTATGAAGATGAGATACGTAAGGCATTTAATAAGGGGTTAAACTTCCTTTCATATCAAATGCGAAGTGAGCATGAGGTTAAGAAAAAACTGCTCAACTTAGAATTTGGAGAAGCTGTAGTGTTAGAGGCAATCCAAAAGTTAAAATCCTATGGCTTTATTAATGATGAAAACTTTTCAAAGGCTCTGCTTGATACAAAGAAAGCTACTATGAAAAAAGGACCAAGAGCCATTAGACAAGACATGATCAAAAAAGGCATTGAGAAAAACTTGCAGGATGAGGTGCTTGCTACATATAGTTTTGAGGAACAAGTAAAACTGGCGAAGCAACTGGCAGAGAAAATTGTTCGAGCGGAGAGCAAGAAGACCCCAACACAGATTAAGACCAAAATTCAGGATTACTTATTAAGAAAAGGGTATGCTTTCTCGATTGTAGAAGAGGTGCTTAGCCAAGTTGAGATAGGGCAGGATGATGACAACTGGCAGCAGCTACTTGATGCTCAAGGCGAAAAAGTTTGGAAAAAGTACGTATCGAAGTATACTGGTTATGAGCTAAAAATGAAGGTTAAACAGGCGCTCTATCAAAAGGGTTTTCCTATAGAAGTAATAGATCTTTTTATAGAAGAGAAGGAGAATGAAGAATGAGTGAAAAAAATTATGCAGCTATGTCTGAACATGAATTGCGAGAGGAAATTGCTTTTCTAAAAGAGAAAGCTCGAAAGGCAGAACAGCTAGGGATCATCAATGAGTTTGCTGTTTATGAACGCAAAGCTTTAATGGCTGCGGCTTATTTAGTGGATCTTGATACAATCGTTCCAGGAGAAATGTATCGTATTGATGGTTCAGATAATGAGTTTTTCCAAGTAGATTATTTGAAGGGACGCTTTGCTTGGGGTCATCGTTTAGGCGGAGACAAGTACCAAGAGGCACTACCAGTATCTATCCTTTCACCAGTAAAGGTGGGCAAATAAATGGATGAAAAAATTGAGAAACTAACACAAGAGTTACTTGCAAAGAATCCTCAGATGTCTGTTGGACGGGCACAGGTTTGGGTGGAGTTGTTATGGAGTGACTTTGAATCAACTGCCGCGAAAGCAGGGTATGATTATCGTGGGGCAGAGTATACAGAAAATCTTGTTCGTCAATTAATTGCTAGCTATGGTGATAAACTACATGCTTTTGCAGGGCGCAATCCGAAGTATATACATTTACTAGATGCTAGTGATGATATGGTACAATAATAAAAACCCTGACCAATATTGGTCAGGGTTTACTGCTTAATTACTCGCACCAATTTGTAGTTTTTTCTGTAGCTTATCTTCTGTAAAGATCCAGCCTGTGTAAGACGTAATAATGTCATTCGCATCATTTAAATGTGCTACGGCAACGAAAGGATAGCGATTGTCACTACGGTAACGCAAATCGATTAACCTTACTTCTATTAGGCCGTTTTCAAGCTCGGAAATCTCCCATCGATACATAGGAGAGAAAGACACAAATGCAGCTAAGTTAGGATCTTTCATTGCAGCATCTACAAGCGCAGTTTTAGGCAAAGGCTTAATTTCGAATTTATCGTAAATATTAACAGTCCTTCCATAAGCACGGCCAACATAATAATGAGTTTTGGACTTTGCTGCGATTCGCCAGTGGAAGAAGCGCATAGTAGGTGCTACAATGACATATTCTTCATCTTGAATAGTATGATGCACCGCGTTTTTTACTGCTTTTTGCACAGCAAAACGCAAAATATAGTAAATCACGATAACCACGTACATGATACTGAATGTCCATACTGGATTTGTGCCAAATGCCCATAACACAATACCTACACAATGTAAGGTAAAAATGATGGGATCGAAGGTATTAATGACACCTAACGCAACCCATTTTCGAGAGAAAGGTCGAATTGCTTGTGTACCATACGCGTTAAAAATATCGACAAAAACATGAAGTGCAACAGCTAAAAATGTCCAAAGCCATAAATGTAACACATTCACATCTTGCAAAATCAGTGATAAAACAATTGTAATTAAAATAGGCCATATAGCTACAGCTGGTAGTGAGTGTGTAATTCCTCGATGATGTCTGATATAGATGGCGTTATTACGTAGTTTTAACACAGTGTCGACATCTGGAGCTTGTGAGCCAATAATTGTACCTGCCATTACTGCTGTAAAAGTCATTGAATGATTGGCTACTACAGGGTCAGCTAATGCAAGACCGCCAAGGGCAATACCCATAACGAAATGTGTACCTGAATCCAAAAATATCCACTCCTAGTATGCATTAAAATCGAGTACAATGTGCATACAACTTTATTTCGAACATAATAAAAGGTATATTGAAATATTCTGACACTCGTGCGAAAGCGACGATTATTGTCGATCTTCCACGAATATTCTTTTCTTCATTGTATACCCTTTTCATCATAAATTAAATCGTAAAAACAACGGAGGTCACTGTGAATTACCCATATGTAACAGAATTTCGACAATCATTAGTTGACTGGTTTAACACAGAGAAGCGTGATTTACCGTGGAGACACACAACAGATCCTTATAAAATTTGGGTATCTGAAGTGATGCTACAACAGACACGTGTCGACACAGTTATTCCTTATTACAATCGCTTTATGGAAAGTTTTCCAACATTAGATTTGCTTGCAGAAGCACCCCAAGAATACTTATTAAAGCATTGGGAAGGTCTTGGCTATTATTCTCGTGCTCGCAATTTACAAGCAGGTGCTCGTGAGGTTATAGAAAATTACGGTGGTATAGTACCTGACAATCGCCATGAAATATCTAAATTAAAAGGAGTTGGTCCCTATACTGCAGGTGCTATTTTAAGTATTGCCTATAATAAGCCTGAACATGCAGTTGACGGTAATGTTATGCGGGTTCTAAGTAGAGTGCTTGATATACATGAAGATATAGCTATTCCCAAAACGAAGAAAATTTTCGAAAGTGCGGTTGAGGAACTAATTGATCCTGATCATGCTTCATCGTTTAACCAGGGCTTAATGGAGCTGGGTGCACTTATTTGTACACCTACCTCTCCAAAATGTTTATTATGCCCAGTCAGAGAGTATTGCACAGCTTTTAATGAGGGAGAACCAGAAAAATTACCTGTCAAATCAAAAAAGATAAAAATGAAGCATCTCACATATGATGTTCTCGTATATGAAAATGACAAAGGACAATTTTTAATGCAACAACGTCCCGAGCAAGGCCTGCTAGCTAATCTATGGCAATTTCCAATGATTGATACAAGCCAATCTTCGGTAGAAAACTTTACAATGGAATATAAAGTAATTGTCCAAGCCAAACATGAATTACTTACATTTAAACATGTTTTTTCACATTTAACTTGGCATTTAAATAGCTATTATATAAAATGCGAATCGACTGAGCTAGGTGATTGGCTAAATCGTGAGCAAATAGAACTTTTACCGATGCCTGTGCCTATGCTAAAAATTTGGGATGAAGTAAAAAAGCAAACGGCAGGAAAATAAAACCTTCTTAAAATCATTGATACATGAGCATAAAAGTCATCACCTCCGTACACAATAACTAGCGTGGAGGTGAATGAATGATGAAAAAACAAAACAACCAAAATTTCCAACCGAATAAAAACATGCAACGTCAAAGTGAAGAGTTTGGTTATGAAACGGACGTAAATGAAGTGCAAAAGCAAAATGCGAAAGCAGAGCAAAAGAAAGCTCCAGCTTCTGGCCGTTTCTCAAAAACTAACCAAGATTTAGGTGAGTAACACTTTGTAACTGCATAATTGCATTTACCTCTAAGGGGCTGTCTTAAATCCGAAAAGATGAAAAAGACAGCCCCTTTTAAATTGTTTAGGTAAGTAAATCGTCAGCTTAAAAGGAAATTCTCTATGGCATTAACTAAAAAATCCCATCAAAGCTGACATTATAATAAAATTCGCTTATAATTGACTAAATTTTATACAAATTCAAAATAGCGTAGTGAAATTTGTGGTTTTCTAACTACACCTTTCGCGTACACATTGCTATAATATACTAGAGACTGCTAGATTTAGGTAGCATAGACGAAAAGGTGGGCTAACAAAATGGCATTACCGGTAGAAGGAGAAACGATACAAATACATAGTTATAAGCACAATGGCCGTATCCACCGTGTTTGGCAAGAAACGATGGTTTTAAAAGGAACGAAAAATATCGTAATCGGTGCGAATGAACGGACACTTGTGACAGAATCCGATGGTCGTACATGGCTAACGAGAGAGCCCTCTATTTGCTACTTCCATGCGGAACACTGGTTTAACATCATCTGTATGCTACGTGAAGACGGTGTGTATTATTATTGCAATCTAAGCTCACCATTTGTTTTCGATAATAATGCCATTAAATATATCGACTATGATTTAGATATTAAAGTTTTTCCTGACATGTCTTATACCCTTTTAGACGAGGATGAATATGAGCTCCATCGTAAGGAAATGTCTTATCCTGATGTCATAGATAAGATTTTAAAGCGCAATGTCGATAAATTAATAAGCTGGATTCAACAAAAAAGAGGACCATTTGCACCCGATTTCATCGATGTCTGGACAAATCGTTACAAGTTCCAGCTTGATATGCAGTCAGATGATCAATCATGACACCTATTAGTTTAACTAATAGGTGTTTTTTTATTGGAGGGGACAGAGTGTTGTTAAGGTAAAGGTAAAATAGTTCGCTATAAAGTCATCATAACTGTATTTTAATCAAAATATTGCTATAATACTTAGGGCATTCATCTTCGAATGTCTGTTTCTTTTTGTAAGGATGTGATGATAAATTGGGAAGCATTAAGCGATATATGCGCTTTGTTAAACCATATACATGGGAAATTATTTTAACGATTATCATTGGTATAGTAAAATTTGCTATTCCACTATTTATTCCACTGCTCATTAAGATTGTGCTAGACGATATTATTGCAGCAGATGACTTAACAGATGTAGAAAAAACAAAAGAACTATTTTATTGGCTAGGTGGAACTATTATTGTGTTCTTTATTATCCGTCCACCTATTGAGTATTATCGACAATATTTTGCACAACACGTAAGCAACAAGGTACTATTTGATATTCGTAAGGAAATTTATGCACATTTACAGCGTTTAAGCTTAAGGTATTATGCCAATACACGGGCAGGGGATGTTATTTCAAGGGTAATTAATGACGTTGAACAAACAAAAACCTTTGTCATGACGGGGTTAATGAATGTTTGGTTAGATTTGGCGACGATTGTAATTGCGATTGCCATTATGCTAACCATGGATGTGAAGCTAACACTAGTAGCGTTGGTCGCATTTCCATTTTATGCTTTCAGTGTGAAATACTTTTTTGGCAAATTGAGAGATTTGACACGGAAACGTTCTCAAGCACTTGCAGGTGTACAAAGCTATTTACATGAACGTGTAGCTGGTATGAGCATTATTAAAAGCTTTACTTTAGAAAAGCATGAGCAAAAATTGTTCGATTCAGCAAACGGTGAGTTTTTAGAAAAAGCGCTTGATCAAACAAAGTGGAACGCAAAATCATTTGCTGTCGTGAATACCATTACAGATGTAGCGCCATTACTAGTTATAGCCTATGCGGGCTATCAAGTAATAAATGGGTCACTTTCAGTTGGAACAATGGTTGCTTTTATTGCTTATATTGAACGTTTATATGGCCCACTTCGTCGACTTGTTAGCTCGTCCACAACTTTAACACAGTCAATCGCTTCAATGGATCGAATGTTCGATTTAATAGATGAGCCTTATGAAGTCAATGATAAGGACTATGCTGGTGAACTACCACATGCAAATGGGCAGGTTCGCTTTCACAATGTATCCTTCCAATATGAAGAAACTGGCTCACCTATTATAGATGCTATCGATTTAACGATAAATCCTGGGGAGACTGTTGCCTTTGTAGGGATGAGTGGTGGTGGTAAGTCAACGATTATCAGTTTAATTCCTCGCTTTTATGATACAACAAGCGGGAAAGTGACCATTGATGGAAAAGATGTACGGGATGTTACTTTACATTCCTTACGATCTCAAATTGGTATTGTCTTGCAAGACAATATACTTTTTAGTGACTCTGTCAAAGAGAATATATTAATGGGGAAACCAGATGCAACAGATGCACAGGTCATCGAAGCAGCCAAAGCGGCAAATGCCCATGACTTTATTATGAGTCTGCCTAATGGTTATGACACAAAGGTTGGGGAAAGAGGAGTAAAGCTCTCTGGCGGACAAAAACAACGAGTTGCCATTGCGCGTGTGTTTTTAAAAAATCCACCAATTTTAATCCTGGACGAGGCTACTTCTGCATTAGATCTAGAAAGTGAAGCACTGATTCAAGAATCATTAGACAAGCTTGCCCATGAACGAACAACTATTATTATTGCGCACCGTCTTTCTACAATTACCCATGCTGACAAGATATTCGTCATCGATCATGGTCAATTAATTGAAAGTGGAACACATGAACAGTTAATGGACAGTCAAGGGACATATTATAATTTATTCCAAGTACAGCACTTAGATTAAAATTTTCCGAAAATTAAACGGTTTAAGAAATTTTTTCAAAAAAAGTCTTTCATTTATTCGAAAATGGAAGGCTATTTTTTTTTGAAAAAAGTAAAAAATTATCTCTTTATAAGATTTTATTATTATGGAAGGCGATTATTGTAGAAATTCTATGTAATTTGCAGAATATTAATGATTGAAAGAGTAAGGGTTTTTAGTTAGAATTATCTGAAAATAAGGAATTTAACGAAAGTTATAGTATTCTATTAATATTATTATACATTTAAGTAAAATATAGGTAGGGTGGGGCGTTACACATGAGGAAAAAACTACTAGAAATAAAAGGTTTGAAAACAACCTTTTTCACAGATAATGGGCAAATTCCTGCTGTAGACGATATCGATTTTTCTGTCCATGAAGGGGAAATTTTAGGGATTGTAGGAGAATCGGGAAGTGGTAAAAGTGTTACGTCGCTGTCCATCATGGGATTAATTCCATCACCACCAGGTAAGATAACGGGTGGAGAAATTTTGCTAGATGGCAAAAATATTGCTAAATGTACGGACAAACAAATGCAAAAAATACGTGGAAAAGACATTGCAATGATTTTCCAAGAGCCGATGACTTCGCTAAACCCCTTGTTCACGATTGGTGACCAGTTAAAGGAAGCTATATTAATCCATAATCCAAAATGGTCAAAAAAGGAAGCGTTTGCAAGAGCGGTTGAAATTATGAAATTGGTAGGTCTACCACGTGCTGAGGATTTGCTAAAGGACTACCCACATCAGCTGTCTGGCGGTATGCGTCAACGTGTGATGATTGCTATGGCACTTGTCTGTGACCCTCAAGTATTGATTGCGGATGAGCCTACAACTGCATTGGATGTTACAATACAAGCCCAAATTTTACAGCTTATGAAAGACTTAAATAAACGATTGAATACAGCTGTGTTGTTAATTACACATGATCTGGGGGTTGTCGCGGAAACCTGTGAGCGAGTGATTGTTATGTATGCAGGACAAATAGTGGAAGAGGCGCCGATTCATGAAATTTTCACTAATCCTAAACATCCCTATACACAAGGACTCATTCAATCAGTACCTGACATGCGTTATAAAAAGGAAAATTTATACTCCATTCCTGGAAGTGTACCGAAACCAGGAAGTATTCAAGTAGGCTGTCGTTTTGCAGCACGATGTCAATATGCAATGGAACGTTGTTTACAGGAAACACCACCTTTATTTGAAGCAGCAGAGAATCATAAATCGAGATGTTTTTTACTAGAAAAACAGGAGGTGGAGCAACGTGTCGAAAGCGTTATTAAAGGTTGAGGGGTTAAAAAAATATTTTCCGATTCGAAAAGGAGTCCTTAATTCACATGCCGGGGATGTAAAGGCTGTAGATGATGTTTCCTTTGAAGTATTTGAAGGAGAAACATTAGGAATTGTTGGCGAATCAGGCTGTGGTAAATCCACAACGGGTCGATTATTAATGCGTTTACTAGAGCCAACTGGAGGCAGGATAGAATTCGCAGGCAAAATGATTTCAGAATTATCCAACAATGAAATGAGGAAGGCACGTAGAGATATTCAAATGATTTTTCAGGATCCCTATGCCTCACTAAATCCTCGCCATAACATCGGCAAAATTTTAGAGGAGCCTCTTATTGTTCATGGGATAGGTAATGCCAAAGAGCGAAAACAAAAAGTGTTGGAGCTACTTGAGATTGTTGGATTGAATGAATATCATATCAAACGCTATCCGCATCAATTTAGTGGAGGGCAAAGGCAACGTATTGGCATTGCTAGAGCCCTGATGACCAATCCACGCTTAATTATTGCGGACGAGCCCGTATCTGCACTTGATGTATCCATCCAGGCACAGGTTTTGAATTTATTGCAAAAGCTGCAAAAGGATTTAAGGCTAACTTATATTTTTATTTCCCATGATTTAGGGGTTGTGCGTCATATTAGTAATCGAGTTGGCGTTATGTATTTAGGTAAATTAGTTGAGCTGACAGCGAGTGAGGATTTATATGCTGAACCGCTTCATCCATATACACAAGCACTTTTATCTTCGGTTCCTGTTCCAGATCCTACGTTTGAACGGGAACAGATCATCATTTCTGGAGATATTCCAAGTGCCTCAAACCCGCCAAGCGGTTGTACTTTCCATACGAGATGTCCGTTTAAAAAGGATCAGTGCTCACAGGTAGTACCTAAAATGCAAGAAGTGAAACCAGGTCATTATGTTGCTTGCCATCTTTACGAGGCACTCCAACATTAAATGATATAAAAACTCATAGGGGGAAATTCGATGAAGAAAAAGAAGTTTTGGACTTTAGGTGTAATGCTACTCCTTATTCTCTCGACAATCTTAGCAGCTTGTGGCGGCTCAGATACTAAGGATACGGGTAGTAAAGATACTTCAACTGGTGGCGATACAGCTAGCAGTGGAGAACCAAAAATTTTAGTGTATGGTCGTGGTGGAGATTCTGTAGCACTTGACCCTGCTGTTGTTACAGACGGTGAATCCTTCACGGTGACAGCTAATATTTATGAAACACTTGTAAACTTTGGAGAGCGAGATGTAACAATTCAACCAGGCTTAGCTAAATCATGGGAGGCATCAGAGGATGGTTTAACGTATACTTTCCAGCTACAAGAAGGTGTGAAATTCCATGATGGCACAGATTTCAATGCTGAGGCTGTTGTTAAAAATATTGAACGTTGGAAAACAGGTGCAGATAAACACCCTTACTTTAGTTCGCAATTTGTCGTTGGTGACAAGCAAGTAATTGAATCAGTAACTGCAGAGGGAGACTACACAGTTGTCTTTAAGTTAAGCCAACCTCAAGCACCATTCCTGAAAAATTTAGCAATGTCTCCATTTGCGATTGCTTCTCCAACAGCATTTGAAGCAGATGAAGAAAGTTTATCTGCAAATCCTGTAGGAACAGGTCCATTCAAATTTGTTAGCTGGGTACGTAATGATTCAATCACAATTGAGAAAAACCCAGATTACTATATTGATGGCTATCCTAAATTAGATAAAGTAATTTATCGTTCTATTCCAGAAAACTCAGCACGTTTAAATGATTTATTAGCAGGCAATATTGATGTAGCTGATGGCTTAAGCCCATCTGATAAAGCAACAATCGAAGGCGATGCAAATTTACAGTTAATCGAACGTCCATCTATGAACGTTGGTTACCTTGGTTTAACTGTTACACGTCCTCCTTTTGATAATGTAAAAGTGCGTCAAGCAGTCAACTATGCAATTGATAAACAAGCATTAGTAGATGCATTTTATGAAGGGCTAGCTGAGCCAGCGAAAAACCCAATGCCACCAGTAATTTCTGGTTATAACGATGAAGTGACAGGCTATACGTATGATCCTGAAAAAGCGAAAGCATTACTTGCTGAAGCAGGCTACGATGGCAAGGAAATTGAGCTATGGGCAATGCCAGTACCACGTCCATACATGCCAGACGGACAAAAAGTGGCTGAAGCGATTCAAAAGAACTTAGAAGACGTGGGTATTAAATCTAAAATTGTGTCATTTGAATGGGCTACGTATTTAGAAAAAGCTCAAAACGGTGAAGCGGATGCATTCCTACTTGGCTGGACAGGCGATAATGGGGATGCGGATAACTTCCTATACACGTTATTAGACGGCGATAATATTGGTTCTAATAACTATACGTTCTATGATAATCCAGAATTACACAAGATATTAACAGCTGCTCAAACTGAGATTGATGAAGACAAGCGTAATGAACTTTATAAGCAAGCTCAAGTAATTATTTCTGAGGATGCTCCATGGGTTCCACTTGCTCACTCTATTCCAATTTTAGCTGCTAACAAGAAAGTTACAAATTACATTGCGCATCCTACTGGTTCTGACCGTTTAGATGCAGTAGATATTCAATAGTAAATTTCATCATTTTTAATTGAACAAAGGAATGTGAAGAATCTGCTTGCTTTTCTGCGGGTAAGCCGTGGAAATCTCGCAGATTCTTTTCAAGTAAAGATAATGATTATTTCCTGTATGAAAGAATTCAACTAAACATTCAAAACCGTTTAGTGAAGGCTCAACCTTTCAACAGTATATAAAGACTTCACAGTAGATTATGAAAATCATAGAGAGGTGATGAAAATGCTTCACTATATGGGGAGACGTTTACTTCAACTAATCCCAGTTTTGCTTGGAATGACTTTTATCGTCTTTATGTTGATACGGGCAATTCCTGGAAATCCAGCACAAGTTATTTTAGGACAACAGGCAACAAAAGAGGCGGTCGAGGCGTTAAACGCAAGTTTAGGATTAGATAAGCCGTGGTATACACAATATTTTAGTTACTTAGCAGGTATTTTTCAGGGAGATTTAGGGGTTTCCCTACGTACGAAACTACCTGTATCAGAAGAAATTTTCCCATACTTAGCAGCAACAGCCGAACTTGCACTATTTGCGATGATCATTGCGATTGTTATTGGTGTGAATGCGGGCATTATTTCTGCGTGGTTCCAAAATTCTTGGTTTGATTATACAGCAATGATTATAGCGTTAATCGGTGTATCTGTACCCGTGTTCTGGCTTGGATTGATGGAGCAATGGACATTTAGTAGTAAGCTTGGATGGCTGCCTACATCTGGTCGAGAAGATGTGCGAAATCCAATTACCGCCATAACCCATTTCTATTTATTGGATACGCTCATTCAAGGCCGCTTTGATCAATTCATCGAAGTCATAAAGCGATTAATATTACCAGGAGTAGCACTTGCAACGATTCCGATGGCTATCATTGCCAGAATCACAAGGTCCTCCATGCTGGAAGTTATGCGTTCAGATTATGTAAGGACTGCAAGAGCAAAAGGACAAAAAATGTTTATTGTTGTTTATAAGCATGCATTAAAGAATGCAGTTATTCCTGTGTTAACGGTAATTGGTCTACAAACTGGATTACTGCTAGGTGGTGCCATTTTAACAGAGACGATTTTTAGTTGGCCAGGAATTGGTCGTTATATTTATGATGCGATTGGCTTCAGGGATTATCCCGTTATTCAATCAGGTATTCTCGTCGTTGCATTTATTTTCATCATGATTAACTTAATCGTGGATTTACTGTACACAGTAGTCGACCCACGGATTAAATACAAATAGAAGGGAGTTGCAATGATGACTGGAGCAATCGATATAAAAAAAGAAGTATCACCGGTTCGAGAAAAGGCAGTAGGTCCATGGCTCGAAGGGTGGCGTAGTTTTAAAAAGAGTAAAGTATCCCTTGTTGGAGCAGGAATTGTTATCTTTTTTATTATACTAGCTGTCATTGGTCCGTTCATTGCACCACAGGGCATCAATGAACAAGATTTAACGAAGCGTTTACTGGCACCATCCGCTGATCATTGGTTTGGAACGGATGATTTTGGACGGGATATTTTTTCGAGGATCATTCACGGTGCAAGGATTTCGCTATGGGTAGGCTTTTTCTCTGTTATTTTGTCCGTGATAATTGGTAGTTTACTTGGCATCATTGCAGGTTATTATGGAAAATGGATCGATACGATAATTTCACGTATTTTTGATATTATGCTAGCTTTCCCTAGTATGCTACTAGCGATTGCAGTAGTATCAGTGCTTGGTCCATCTTTACAAAATGCATTAATCGCCATTGCTATTATTAACGTACCGAATTTTGGGCGCTTAATTCGTTCTAAGGTTTTAAGTGTCAAGGAAGAGGAATATATAGTAGCGGCAAAAGCAATTGGTATGCGTGATGCACGAATTCTATTTTCCCATATTTTGCCGAATTCCATAACCCCAATAATTGTACAGGGGACACTAGCAATTGCGACAGCCATTATTGAAGCGGCAGCATTAGGTTTCCTTGGGCTAGGGGCTCAAGCTCCAGCACCAGAATGGGGAAAAATGTTAGCGGATGCACGGAAGTTCTTATTAAATGCTCCGTGGACGATGATTTTCCCTGGTTTAGCTATTATGTTAACAGTTTTAGGCTTTAATCTAATGGGTGATGGACTACGAGATGCACTTGATCCAAAAATGAAAAGTTAGTAAATAAGACAATAGCCTTCTACAAGTTAGAAGGTTTTTTTAGCTGCTTGGACCATTGGATATAAAAGGAACATTTTTACTACAAAAACGTTTTATAGTATAGAAAAAGACGTGAGGGGCTTTCAAAAATAAGAGAAAACACCTTTTCGGAGCCATTAATTGAATTTTTTGTCACGTTATTTTAGACTTAATTTAAGTAGAAATCTTTTAGCTTAGTAGATTATTGCTTACCATAAAATCTTTCGACTGAAATACATATTTTAGGAGGGTGTTAGAATTGGGGATTAATTTACAAAAAGGACAAAGAGTTGATTTAACAAAGGGTAACGCAGGATTAAATAAAATTAAAGTTGGTTTAGGGTGGGACCCTGTAGGCCAAGAGAAAAGTGGCGGCTTTTTAGGTGGTTTATTTTCTAGCAGAAATAGTGGCAGTGGCAGAAGTATCGACTGTGATGCTTCGGTATTAATGTTACAAGATGATAAGGTTGTAGCGGGTGACGATGTTGTTTATTTCGGAAAATTAACAAGTAGCTGCGGTTCTGTTCGACATTCAGGTGATAATTTAACAGGTGATGGTGATGGTGATGATGAGGTAATTACAATTGAACTATCGTCTGTACCTTCGCAATATAACAAGCTTGTGTTTGTTGTAAACATTTATGATGCGGCAGGTCGCAATCAACACTTTGGTATGATTCATAATGCATATATTCGTGTGTATGATGACAGGACAGGAAGCGAACTAATTCGCTATAATTTAACTGATAATTATTCGAATTTAACGACGTTAGTATGTGGAGAAATTTACCGTCATAATAACGAATGGAAATTTGCTGCGGTTGGTACGGGAACAAATGACATAAAGCTTGGCGACGTTGTTCGAAGATATCAATAAATAATTGACTAAATAGGAGGAATAAAAATTATGGGCATTTCACTACAAAAAGGTCAAAAGGTAGATTTAACTAAAACAAATCCAGGATTAACGAATGTGGTTGTAGGTTTAGGCTGGGATACAAATAAATATGATGGTGGTCATGATTTTGACTTAGACTCCTCTGTGTTTTTACTTGCTGATACAGGTAAAGTTGCAGATCAAAATGATTTTATTTTTTATAACAACACTACAGGTGGCAATGGTTCAGTTGAGCATTCAGGCGATAATTTAACAGGTGTAGGCGAAGGTGACGATGAAGTGGTGAAAGTGGCATTAACTCAAGTACCTGCTCATGTTCAGCGACTAGCCTTCACAGTAACCATTCATGATGCAGAGTCTCGCAGTCAAAACTTCGGTATGGTGTCTAATGCCTATATTCGTATTATGAATGCTGCTTCCAACGAAGAAATTATTCGCTATGATTTAGGCGAGGACTTCAGTATTGAAACAGCTATTGTTGTAGGGGAATTATATCGTCATAACGGAGAATGGAAATTTAATGCGATTGGTGCAGGCTATCAAGGTGGCTTAGCTGCTTTATGTAATGATTATGGCTTAAGTGTAAACTAAAATTTCATCTTTGGACAGAAAGGGAGATTTTTGAATGGCTATACAATTAAGTAAAGGGCAACGTATTGATTTAACAAAGCAAGATCCAGGCTTAAATAGCATTGGTATTGGTTTAGGTTGGGATGTAAAGCAATTTGATGGTGGACAAGACTTTGACCTGGATGCATCTGTATTTTTACTAGATGCTTCAGGTAAATGTCGTAATGAACAGGACTTTATTTTCTATAATAATCTAGCCAGCCCAGACCAGTCTGTTGTCCATACGGGAGATAATCGTACAGGTGCAGGGGATGGAGATGATGAAAAAATTCTTGTCAACTTAAAGCAAGTATCACCTCAAATTGAAAAAATTGTAGTGACGGTTACTATTTACGATGCCGAGGGACGTCATCAAAACTTCGGGCAAGTCTTAAATGCCTATGTACGATTGACGAACGAAGAGTCGGGATCAGAGGTATTGCGTTACGATTTAGGTGAAGATTTCAGTATTGAAACGGCTGTAGTATTTTGTGAGCTGTACCGACATAATGGTGAGTGGAAATTTGCTGCAGTAGGTTCAGGTTACCAGGGTGGACTAGCTGCTTTAATCAATGCATATGGCCTACAGTAACTATGGGACATAGGTGCATGGTGGAGGATCTGATGTGGATGTATTAAATGAGATATTAAATACATATGCACAGTTTTTAAACTAGCAGATGTAACAGGGGCTTATCGTAATACACTGAAAATGTGTGTTAGTATATTGGGGCTACCATCCTTCGCATGAAATTTTCGTTATTATTTTAATAGCTGCATTCTTATTGACATTTGTTATTTACAAGTTGAAGAAGAAAACAGCAGTGTAAACAAGGCACTGTATTAGTCTGTATGGAACAGGCTGATACAGTGCTTTTTTCACAAAAGGCATAGTTACTGGGGAGAGGATTAGATGCAACATTTTGCAACAGATGCAGAGATGATTTTTTATAAGAAGCCACAGCCGTTTACGAAATGGGAAACGGCGGATATTTTGTCATATGCCCTAGGTGCGACTTTGTATATGCCAGCTTCCATGCCTACGATTGTGAGCTTGATCCGATCACAAAAATATAAGGAACTCACATCACTTGTCATTGATTTGGAGGATGCAGTTGGAGATGCAGAGTTAGTAGATTGTGAAGCTAAGCTGATAGAGGATATTAGTGAATTATATGCACTCTATCAGCAAAAACAGCTATTACTTCAGGAGCTCCCTTTACTTTTTGTTCGAGTACGTCATGTTGAGCAATTTCAAAGGCTAACAACTGTTTTAGGGAAAAAGCAAGAAATATTAACTGGCTATGTCTTTCCAAAGTTTACAGCAGAACAGGGTGCCCGTTATTTCGAGTTGCTTGAACAAACCATTTTAGAAAATGATTTAATTTTATATGGTATGCCAATTTTAGAAAGTCGTGAGGTACTATATAAGGAATCTCGCATGGAAGCGTTATTAGACATTAAAGCGGTTCTACATCAATACAAAGCCCGTGTATTAAATGTACGAATTGGTGCTACCGATTTTTGTGGTATTTACGGAATTCGCCGGCGTATGGATTCAACCATTTATGATATTAGTGTCATACGAGATTGTATTGCAGATATTGTCAATATCTTAGGTCGTGAGGAAGATGGTTTTATTATTTCTGGGCCTGTGTGGGAGTATTTTAATAATCAGCGTGTATTAAAGCCCGCACTTAGAGTGACACCATTTAGTGAGAAAGGCGCGCTTGATACAAGGAAAGCGTTATTAGACGATTGTTTAGATGGATTAATGAAAGAAGTTTTAATGGATAAACAAAATGGCATAGTGGGAAAAACAATTATTCATCCGAGCCATATCCGTGTTGTGCATGCCCTGTATGCTATTTCGTATGAGGAATACTTAGATGCGCTAAGTATTATAGAAAATAATGATGGACAAAAAGGTGTTATGAAAAGTCACTATGCTAATAAAATGAATGAAATTAAGCCACATATGAGATGGGCACAACGGATTTTAAAACAGGCTCATGTCTATGGTGTTTATCATGAATCTGTCGATTTTGCCTCACTTTTATTACAGTCTGAAATAGGTGGTAGTGTATATGCAACAACAAATGAGTAAATTAAGCATTTTACCGAATTATTCAATTGATATTGAAATTACCTACAATCCCCATAATTTTGCGCTTACCGATTTGTTTAGAATGGCGGCTCGGATTAATAAGAAGAGACAATTTTTGTTTGTAAGCACGGTACTAGGCAAACATTTGGCTGTCCGTCCGCAAATCCCTTTACTGACAGGAACTCTTTTAGCAATGATGTATCAGCAGCATCTTACGGGACAAAAGGTAATGGCTTCGGCTGTCGTTAAAGCTTTAAAAGACGGAGCTAATTTGGATGAAGTACAAAAATCCATAGAAGGAACCCTAGAATTAACGGATGAAACATTGTTTATTGGCTTTGCTGAGACAGCAACAGCACTTGGACACGCAGTATTTAATGCCTTTCACTCGAATGCTATGTATATCCACACAACACGTGAAGTGTTGCCCGATTTTGAGCCATTTGTTACGTTTGAAGAAGAACATTCACATGCGACAAGCCATAGAATTTATACGGAGGAACCAGAATTTTTACTGCAAGCTAAGCGCATTGTGTTAATTGATGATGAGATTACTACTGGAAATACGGTCATTAATATTATTGAGACTTTAATACAGAAATTTCCTTTAGTGAGACAATATGCGGTACTATCTATTTTAGATTGGCGTTCCCAACAGCAGCAAACAATCTTTAAGCAATTAGAAGTACAATGGGGTATCTCTATAGAATTCATCTCCATTATGTGTGGGAATTTTAGCTGTTCTGGCATTCCAAGCTTAACCAGTACACAACCAAACTTACTAACACAGGTTGCACGAGATATGGACATTAGTCCGATTCAAGTATATGTTGATCGCAAATTCTATCGTTCTGTTGCGGAGAATGGATTAATAAATAAGTACCCCTATTTACTAGCAACAGGGAGATTTATGCTCACGTCAAAACAGCATGTTGACCAAAAGCAAACGATACAAGCTATTGCTATGCAATTACAAGAGCTAAGAACAAATGGACCAGCGCTTGTTATTGGCACGGGTGAGTTCATGTATGTTCCTATGCAAATTGCCTCTTTTTTAGGAAATGATGTTTATTTTCAGTCAACTACACGTAGTCCAATCTATTGTACGGATGATTTAGGATATACGATTAACGATAAAATAGCCTTTGAAAGTCCAGAAAATAATGGGGTCACTAATTTTTTATATAATGTTCAAAGCCAGTCTTACACGGAACTTTTTTTCATAGTGGAACGTATAGCAAGTAAAGAGGTAGTTGCCCGTGTGGTAAAGGCATTACAAGAAGCCACTAAAGCCAAAGTATATGTAATTAGTATGCATGAATTGGAGGTAGAACGATGATATCGACTTTGCAGCCAGATAAAATGGGGAGTTATGCACCAGAGGACGTTATTTTTTTATTGCGTGATATTGGAAGTGCATTCCTTGAAATGGATAATGAGAAACGTGAAAAACTCATTCAATCGGGTATACATTATTCGGAAATGCTGCCAGTGGAGAAGCAACCATCGGATACCTACATGAATCTTTTTTATAAAGCGCTAGATGTTCATGCAGAAAGAATAGCAATCGCCGTTGGAGTAGTGGCAGAACAAATCATTGAAAATAGAGGATTAGAAAATTTAATTCTTGTGAGTTTAGCTCGTGCAGGTACACCCATTGGTATTTTAATCAAACGGTATATAGGCATGCATTATCATGTGAATGTTCCACATTACTCCATTTCTATACTGCGAGGTCGTGGGTTTGATGAAACGGCAATTCGTTATATTTTGACACAGCATCCTCTAGGAAGTCTGCAATTTATTGATGGTTGGACAGGAAAAGGGGCAATTACCAATGAATTAATTCAATCCTGCCAAAAGTTTAATTTACAATATCAAGAACAGTTAAGTGCCGATTTAGCTGTTTTGGCTGATCCTGGCCATTGTGCAGCTATTTATGGAACTCGTGAGGATTTTTTAATACCATCTGCTTGTTTAAATTCCACTGTATCTGGATTAGTAAGTAGAACGGTATTAAATTTGCAGTTTATGGATGCAAACGATTTTCATGGTGCAAAATACTACAAAGAATTAGAGGCAATAGATGTCTCCAATCTGTACATAGAGCGTATCGTCACATGTTTTGAACAAGTACAGAGTAAAATTGTGCAACAAATTCAAGAGCAAGAAATCTCTCCAATTACTTGGGAGGGTATGAAGTCCGTGCAAACAATTCAACGAGATTTTGGTATTGATAATATTCATTTCATTAAGCCAGGTGTTGGGGAAACGACAAGAGTTTTGCTGAGAAGAATACCTTGGAAGATTTTAATTAATCCACAGTACATGCATGAATTGAAACATATTTTATTATTAGCGCAGGAAAAAAATGTATTGATTGAAGAGTATTCGAATATGTCCTATGCATGTTGTGGTTTGATCAAAGAATTATAGAGGAGAATATGATGATATTATTTACATCTGATTTAGATAGAACCCTTATTTATTCTAAACGCATGATGGAGATGTTTCCGCCAGCTACAGAGACAATCGTCGTTGAACACAGGGACGAAACAGCAATGAGTATGATGACACGGGCAACAGCACCCCTATTGCAACAGGTACACCAACATACTTTATTTGTACCTGTTACGACAAGAGCTTTACATCAATATCAAAGAATCCATTTTATTCATGATTTATGCCCTGCTTTTGCAATTACAAGCAATGGGGGTACAATAGTAGAAAAGGGTCAGCCATATGAAAAATGGACACAAACATTATCTAGACGTATTGAAGATTCCTCGATCCCTCGTATGGATATGCTAAAGCTTTTTCAGACAATTAAATCTGATACATGGCTACAACGATCTCTGTATATAGATGAGCTTTTTTATGTACATCATGTAGATATTGATATTTTACCATACGATGAATTACAAGCGATGATTCAAGAGTTTGATATGCATGGTTGGCATGTTCTGCTACAAGGAAAAAAATTGTATTTTATGCCCAAGGTGCTGACAAAGGAAGCGGCTATAGAATATATAAAAGAGTTCTGTACATACGATGTGCATATAGCAGCAGGTGATTCTATTATGGATTATGGCATGCTTGCAATGGCTGATTTAGGTTTTACACCAAATCATGGAGACTTAAAGGATAAACAGCCAAAGTTTTTACAAAATACAACTTACTCGCCTCACAATGGTGAAGCATTTACAAAGAATTTATTGGAAACAGTTTTACAGATGGCATCACAACAAACGATCGTATAGATGTTCAAATATTTTTGTTGTCATTAGGTGAGACGTCCTATGACAAATGAATGCTTTAGCATAGGCTGAGGATGATTTTTAGGAGGTGCGTTTGTATGCAAACAATCACAATTAAATCAGTGTTGGAGCGTCATCCTGATGATTGGCTACAGGCGTTTCAAGATTCACCAAAGGATCGTGCATTTTATGAAACAACAGAGCAGCAAGTGAGCTTTAGTAGAATTGCTGTTCGTGTATTGGGCGTACCAATCGAAGAAGATGATTATTTCAATTCATTATTTACATTGTCACAGAACACTAACATCCATATTTTAAGTGAAGAATTAAATAAACATATTGAACCAAAAGACTTTCAGGCAATACAAACAATCCTTTCGCAGCATCAACAAACTCCACAAGGTCTATCTATTAATCGTTTAGTGGCAATGATGTATGGTTATCAATTAATTCCTAAGCATGATGACAGTGTAATGAATCGCCATTTACAGTTAGCAACCATTAAAGTAGTAGAGCTCTTTCAAAAACAGCAATCGTTAGGTTTGCTAGCAAATGACTTTCGCCGTTTTTTAATTGATATGGTGAAATGGCTAAAAAACCATTGGATTCTATGGACAAAATCCATGAAACCAACAGATGATTTTCCTAAAGTAGTTTGGTATGGGGAAGCAACTCTAAGTCAGCGCTATTTCTTATTGTTATTAATGGAGCTCGGTTGTGATGTGTTAATTTTTCATCCAGCTAAAATAGATGAATTTGCTGAGATTGATCCTAATGATACTTTCTCTATCACATCTGCGTATGCCAATCAAACAACTTTACAGCCATTTCCTGATAAGTTGCGTGACCGGCAGGCAACGGTTGGATATCGATCTAGTCAGCATTTTGAGCAATTAATGCATGATCAGCAATCAGGTGTCTATAAGCCTTGGCAGTTTAAAGATTTTATGCCACGCTCCTTAACATTACGGATGACATATGATGATATTTTTATTTATGCAAAAGAGAAAGCTTTGGTTCGACCACAGTTTGAAGTAATTGGGGATGAGATTGTCATTCCAGTCATATTTGCCAAAATTAGTGGGGTTTCGAGCAGACGGGAAGAATACTGGTATTATATGCATCAGTTATTAGCAAATCCGCAAACTGTTTTTGTCCAGAAATTCCCCTATGCACCAACGAGTAGAGCGAATTTCCACTTTCACTATAAGCATTGCCTAGTAAATGGAGAACTATCAGTAGAGCGTATTATGCAAAGTGATTGGTGGCAATACGGTGAGTTAACATTGGAGCTACAACGTGCGATTGCACACACGATAAAAACTTCCTGTGAGCAGCCCATGTTGAAACAGCAGCCAAATGAGACCTTATATGATTTACAGTTATTTTTATTTAAACAAATGTCGATGATTCCACAGGAGATCCTAAGATTACTACAAAGCTTTGACTATTCCCAAGAGGTACCGAAGCTGGTATTATACCAAGCACCTCAACAACCAGCTTTATCACGTGAAGATATAGCGTTATTGGCCTTTTTAAATCGATTTGGTGTGGATATTGTTTTTTATAATCCGACAGGACAACTAGATTTAGAAAAGCATTTGCAAGAGGATAGTTATGATGTACACCGTTTAGAGCATATGCTGTTTGACTTGCACTATGAAGAACCAAAGCCACAGAAAACTGCACCCGACAAAATCATAAAAAAACTCTTTAATCGTTTTTTCTGATGATAGGAAGGAGGCGGCACGAATGTCGAATAACTCGTTGACGCTGAAGCAGCTGACACTGGAAACAGCAGAAGCCTTCAAAGAACAGTTAAGGGATCATGCAGAGGTACGGCAAATTGCCAATCAAATCAATATAAAAAATCAGATAGAGCTATTAGCTTTAGGAAAAGAACCGTCTACAAAATTAGCTACTTTTGCAGATCAAATTTTAGCCATCATCACCCAGTCAACAACTTTCGAATCAAATGAATTATTTAAGCAGCTTGAAGCCCTTATGCAGACATTCGACAAACAAGATTTTACAGAGCAAAAGGGCTTTTTTAAAAAGCTGTTTGCACGTAAGACCAAAAATGATGGCGATTTATTTACGAAATATAATGGACTGGGGAGAGATATTGAGAAAATCCATTATCAATTTGTACTGATGGAAGAGGAATTAGCGAAGGATAACCGAGTACTTGCACGCTTATATCAAGAAGACCTCATGTACTATCTTGAGCTAGAAAAGTATATCGTAGCAACTGACATGAAGCTTCATGAGGTCCAAACAACATTGATTCCGATGTATGAAAAACAGAGTGAAGCAGGTAATCAGCTGGCGAAAATGGAGCTAAATCGTTTGCAAGGTATTGCAGAGATGCTCCAGCAAAAAATAGATGACTTAGAAAAATCGCGTATGGTGGCTATTATCACAGCCCCTCAAATCGATATGCTACGTAATGGTAACAGTGAATTGATGGAACAAATTAATGGGGCTTTTGTTAAAACCATTCCTGTTTTTAAAATGGGTTTGATGAATGCAGTTAATGAAAGACGTCAACAATTACAAAGTCAATCAGCCTCTGCCTTTGAAGATCGTATGAGGCAATTTGGGGGAGCTAGCAAGGAAGCGGTGCAATTAAGTACTGCCATGGCTCAACAATCCAACACTACCAAGACTCCTGAAGAAATGTGGGATACTATTGTATCAGGCATTGCCAATTATCAGCATTTACGTGCTGAACAAACGGTCAAACGCCAACAAGCAGAGCAACAATTGCTAACATTGCGTTCTTAGCTCCTTTCCTCTAAGTAGATTACTACTTGGAGGTTTTTTGTATAAAAAAAGCCGACAGACTTATCTTATTCAATGGGTGATCAAAATCCCACTGAATCAAGGTAATCTGTCGCCAAAATGTTAGCTATATGAATTCTTCTTCAAATTCTACATTGATTTCATGTCCATGATAGCTTTGGTAAGAAACAATAAGTGTATCAAGATGTTCTAAGTTTTCCTCATAATCTAAAATACGCGATAAAATATAGAGTAGGTGATAGCTAGAAAACTCCGTATCGCCTTCTTCACGAGCAAAGTTGATTTGCTTGATGAAAATTTCCATCAGCTCATTACGTTGGACATAGTCAATGCTTTTACTCCACTCCGAATGCTCAGGCTTAAGCTTCCCTGTATATTTTAAGAGCAATTGCTCATGGTACGTTAGCAAGGAATCAAGTCTCTCCTGAATCATTAAATGAAATTGGGTAGGGAGCTGAGCTAATTCATTTTCGTGATTATGCAAACGCTGTAGCAATTCCAAGCTTTTCTTGGAAGTTAAAATCATTTGACGATAGACTACTAGTTTGCGAGCTTTGACATATTTTTTATTTTTAAAGTAATTACGCTCTTCCTTATATAAATCATACAGCGTATCCACTCGTAGCATACGGTTTTTAAACTTACTTAATGCTGTTTTTGTGGATGTATGCTCAGAAGCTTGCCGTACAGCCAGTCGTGTCCAACGAATAATATCATCTTGTAAAATATAAATTTTGCGAAATAGTTTTACCTCGTATTTAGGTGGTAAGAACACAAGATTTACGACAAATGCTGCTAATACCCCAACTAATATCGTAACAAAGCGTATCAAACTAAATGTTAAAAAGTCATCCCCTTGAAATTCCATAATAGCTACAACTGAAACCAACGCTAGCGAAAGTGATTTTTCGAGTCTAAACTTTAACATTAAACCAATAGCTATTATGACAGCTATACCAATGGCAACGACATGGTGTCCAAAAAGCAAGCCGAAAATGACGGCAATTGTCGCACCTATAATATTCGCTTGTACTTGCTCCACAATGGTTTGGTAAGAACGATAAATAGAAGGCTGAATAGCAAAAATAGCTGCAATTCCAGCAAAAACAGGTGAAGGTAGTTTTAACAACTCTGCAATAAATAATGCAAATACGATAGCTACACCAGTTTTAAATACACGGGCACCTAATTTCATAAAGATGTCCTTTCTGTCTAATATTTTTTAGCTTCTTTACATTATAGAAGGAAGTGCTCATAAAATACATAGATTTGCATGGATGAATAAGAAAAAGGCGACTTCTACTTGCAAGTCGCCTTTTTCTTGTCAAGATTACAATTGAGAAAACGCAATATCTACTGCTTCAATTGTTTCCTGAATGTCTGCTTCTGTATGCTCAGTTGTTAAGAACCATGCTTCATATTTAGAAGGAGCTAGATTAATACCTTGCTCAAGCATGTGTTTAAAGAAGCGTCCAAATATTTCACCATCAGAGCTTTCAGCTTGCTCATAGTTTTCTACCTTCACATCTGTAAAGTAAATAGTAAGCGCTCCTTTAAGACGATTTAACGTGATGGTTACGCCATGTTTTTTAGCAGCAGCTAAAACACCTTCTTCTAAAATTGCGCCTAATCTATCCATTTCCTCGTATATACCTGGTGTTTGTAGAACTTCTAGGCAAGCAATACCAGCTTGCATAGATGCAGGATTTCCAGCCATCGTACCCGCTTGGTATGCTGGGCCGAGGGGTGCCACAGTATCCATAATCTCTTTACGTCCGCCATAAGCACCGATTGGTAAACCACCACCAATAACTTTACCAAGTGCAGTTAGATCAGGTGTTAGGCCAAGTAAATTTTGAGCGCCACCATAGTGGAAGCGGAAGGCCGTGATGACCTCATCATAAATCGTTAGGGCCCCTTTTTCCTTTGCTGTAGCATGTACTAATTCAAGAAAGCCTGGCTTTGGTTCAACGATACCGAAGTTTCCTACTATTGGCTCGATTAAAATAGCTGCAATCTCCTCGCCCCATTTATCCATGGCTTCTGTAAAGGCTTCAGGGTTATTAAAAGGTACAGTAATAACTTCTTCAGCAGTCGAAGTTGTCACGCCCGCTGAATCTGGTGTTCCTAATGTTGCTGGACCTGATCCGGCAGCCACTAATACTAAATCAAAGTGCCCGTGGTAGCAACCAGCAAATTTCATGATTTTTGTACGTCCTGTATAGGCACGTGCCACACGAATCGTTGTCATAACAGCTTCTGTACCAGAGTTGTTAAAACGTACTTTATCCATCGACGGAATGGCTTCCTTTAACATTTTTGCGAAAGTAACTTCATACTCAGTCGGCGTCCCAAACAATGTACCATTTTCAGCTGCGTGCGTAATGGCCTTTGCAATATGAGGATGACCATGACCAGTAACGATTGGACCATATGCTGCTAGATAGTCGATATAACGATTGCCATCTACATCCCAAAAATAAGCGCCTTTTCCTCGCGCCATGGCTACAGGAGAACCGCCACCTACTGCTTTATATGAACGAGAAGGGCTGTTTACACCACCAACAATATGCTGTAATGCCTCTTCATGTATTGCTTCAGATTTTGCATGATTCATAGAATTGCCTCCTAACTTTTTATACGTAATCTATTGTAGACCTATCGGTGTAAGAAATCCAAAGAAATTAAGAGATATGACTTGATTTGTTACTTAGAGTAAAATAGGACCTACAGAGGAGGAGATTGTATGACATTACTAGAAGGACAAAAAGCGCCGGATTTTTCTCTATTGAACGAAAAGGGCGAGATGGTGCATTTAGCTGATTTTAAAGGAAAAAATGTTATTTTATACTTTTACCCAAAGGATATGACACCAGGCTGCACGACGGAGGCATGTGATTTTCGCGATAAGTTTGAGGACTTCAGTCATTTAAATGCTGTTGTTCTGGGTGTTAGCCCAGATAACGCAAGCAAGCATACAAAATTTATTGATAAGCATGGTTTGCCATTTTCATTATTAGTGGATGAGGACCATGCTATTGCTGAAGCTTATGATGTATGGGTTTTAAAGAAAATGTATGGACGTGAATATATGGGCATAGAGCGTTCAACGTTTTTAATTGATGCTGAGGGGAAGCTTGTAAAAGCTTGGCGCAAAGTTCGAGTGAAAAATCATATTGAAGAAGTATATGCTTATTTAGCAGAACAGGAGGCAAAACAATGAGAATCTATTTTACATTTGAACCTAGACCAGATTTACGAGAACCATTAGTAGCAGAATTTCCACAGCTTGAATTTATCTTTGAAAAGAGCATATCAAATGAAGAGCTTCAACAAGCGGATGTATTAGTTACATATGGTGAAGATTTAACAGAAGAGAGTATTCAATCTGCTACAAAGCTAAAATGGATTTTTGTTGCATCGGCAGGTATAGAAAAAATGCCAGCTCAGGCTATTATTGAACGCAGGATTCTAGTTTCAAATGTTCGTGGCATTCATAAAACGCCTATGGCTGAATCGATTCTTGCTCATATTTTAGCCATTAAACGAGCTTTGCCTTGGATGTATGAGCAGCAAAAGAAAAATGAATGGTCGAAAAAAACACAACAAACGGAATTACGAGATAGTACGGCACTTATTTTGGGGCCAGGTGCCATTGGTTCGGAAGTTGGGCGTTTATTGCAAGCTTTTGGTGTTACAACAATTGGGTGTAACCGCTCTGGTAAAGAAGCGGCCTATATGAATACGATGATTAGTTTTACCAATTTGAAAGAAGCACTACCTCTTGCAGATATCGTTATTTCTGTATTACCAAAAACAACAGAAACGACCCATTTATTAAAAGAAGAGCATTTTGTTGCGATGAAAAACAATGCGATCTTCATGAATTTTGGTCGAGGTAATTTAGTTGATGAAAACGTACTCATTCAAGCGATTGAAAGAAAGCAAATAGGACACGCAGTTTTAGATGTATTTGAAGAGGAGCCTCTGACATCCGACAATCCATTATGGACATTACCAAATGTTATAGTATCACCTCATGTATCCAGTCATTCTTCTCGTTATGTTGAGCGTAGCTTAGAAATTTTCAAGCCAAGCCTAACAAAATGGCTAAAGGGTGACACGGATTTAGAAAATGTTATGGATTTATCAAGAGGATATTAAGGAAAAAACCATTGATTTATTGAGGATAAGCAATGTGTGATTGTTGACGAAGTAGTACGAATTGGATACACTATTTATAACAATTATAAATTAATAATACTTATGGAAGAGGTGCATGACGATGTCTGCAACGCATTTACAAGATGCACTGGACACGTTGAAAACAACTGGTGTACGTATTACTCCTCAGCGTCATGCTATTTTGGAATATCTAATTCAATCAATGGCACATCCTACTGCCGATGAAATTTATAAAGCTCTTGAGGGTAAGTTCCCTAATATGAGTGTAGCGACTGTTTATAACAACCTGCGTGTATTTCGTGAAGTAGGTCTTGTGAAAGAGCTAACTTACGGGGATGCTTCAAGTCGCTTTGATTTCGTGACAAACGATCATTACCATATGATTTGTGAATGCTGTGGTAAGATCGTCGATTTCCATTATCCTGGACTCGACGAAATAGAGCATTTTGCATCACAGGTAACAGGCTTTGATGTGCATTCGCATCGCTTAGAGATATACGGCACTTGTCCATCATGTAAAGTTGCTACTGCTAAAGTACAATAAAAATCCTAGCTCTTAAAAAGGGCTAGGATTTTTTTGTTTTATTATAGGATTGATCGAACTCTTTACCTTCTAGAGTAGGATCAAGTGTTAATGGCTCATTGCAGTACATGCACATATCTACTCGGCCTAAAACCTTTGTATGTTTATGGCAATTAGGACACTCTACTTGAATAGCTCTTGTTGACAGTAATCCGATCCACGCATATACAACTGTGCTACCGATAATACAAAGAACACCTAGTGACATGAAAATTAAAACTAATATCGGGCTGTTTTTAAAGAAAATGCCTCCGTACATGACAATAAAACCAAAAAAGATTAGTGCTAATGCGAATGAACGAATTTTATTAATTTTACTTTTATAAGGTTTCATATTTCATCTTGCCTCCCAATCTAAAATCTACTATAACATATAAGGGCAAAGTATTTTAGCTTTGAACTGAATGAAAGAAGGAATACTTTTAGAGTATGTCGAATTTTTAACGGAACAAAACAACCTATATGAATAAAGGAGGGCTGAACATGGAGCAAGTACTGCGTCCGATATATCAAGAACGTGCGAGTCAGTCGAATACATTAGGCGTAATTTTAGTGGAAAAGCGTGAAGAACAAAGTAACGTTACAGATACATTTGATACGGTTTTACTCATTATCGTAAAAGAAGCAGAGCAACCAGTCTTTTCAAAACATTACTTATATGAAGGAAATAAAATCGCTCTACATACTGTTACGGAGAAATTAATTCGAAAATGGTTACTCATCGGTTCAAATAGAAAGGTTGTTGATTGGATATTCTTCGGTAGAGTATTATTTGATCGGAATGAATTTCTGCATAAACTAAAAATAGAATTGCAGGAATTTCCGTATAGTGGTCGTAAAATTAAAACAGGTATTCAATTTTCAAAGTTAATTCGTCGCTATTTGGAGGGGAAAGAATACTTTGATAAAGGAAGTTACTTAGATGCTTATAATCATGTTGTGGATTCGCTACATCATCTAGGCCGCCTATCTATTATCGATAGTGGCCTGTATCCTGAAGTAACTGTTTGGGCACAGGTGAAAAAAATCGAGCCAGCCATCTATAAGCTGTATGAAGAGCTAGTGACAAGTAATGAGCCAATAGAAAAGCGCTTAGAATTATTGTTTTTAGCAAGTGAGTTTTTAATCCACTCTCGTACACGAGATGGGGCACAGCATATATTAGAAGTCATGCAAACAAAAGAAATGTGGACTATTCAGGAATTACATGATCATCATGAACTTGTTAACTACTCAGTGGATTTAGAAGTGTTTGTTGAGTATCTAGTGGATAAAGGCTATATTCAAATTGAACCCATTGCAGCGAAAAATGATAGGATATTTCACCGTCATTACAAGGTAAATAAAGATGCTCTAGAAATGGGGCAATGACTGTAGTATGCTTGTAATCGAGGTATCTAAAAAATACCTCGATATTTTTTTAGAAAAGTAGTTGACGAATAATATCTTAGTATTGTATTATATTAATTGTCGCTAAGACATAAACGAATAACTCAGAAAAACACAAAAAACTTTTTTAAAAAAGTTGTTGACATGTTTTGAATGAGATGTTAATATAAAGAAGTCGCTGAAAAACGACTTAAATAATGAACCTTGAAAACTGAACAAGCAAAACGTAATCAATAAAGTTTTAAGTAGCTAGCTTCGGTTAGTGAACAAAACAAAAATTTTGGACATCAAACATGATGCCAGCAAAACAATTTGAGCTAATCAAATTTCTTTTATGGAGAGTTTGATCCTGGCTCAGGACGAACGCTGGCGGCGTGCCTAATACATGCAAGTCGAGCGAACAGAAAAGGAGCTTGCTCCTTTGACGTTAGCGGCGGACGGGTGAGTAACACGTGGGCAACCTACCCTATAGTTTGGGATAACTCCGGGAAACCGGGGCTAATACCGAATAATCTCTTTTGCTTCATGGTGAAAGACTGAAAGACGGTTTCGGCTGTCGCTATAGGATGGGCCCGCGGCGCATTAGCTAGTTGGTGAGGTAACGGCTCACCAAGGCGACGATGCGTAGCCGACCTGAGAGGGTGATCGGCCACACTGGGACTGAGACACGGCCCAGACTCCTACGGGAGGCAGCAGTAGGGAATCTTCCACAATGGGCGAAAGCCTGATGGAGCAACGCCGCGTGAGTGAAGAAGGTTTTCGGATCGTAAAACTCTGTTGTAAGGGAAGAACAAGTACAGTAGTAACTGGCTGTACCTTGACGGTACCTTATTAGAAAGCCACGGCTAACTACGTGCCAGCAGCCGCGGTAATACGTAGGTGGCAAGCGTTGTCCGGAATTATTGGGCGTAAAGCGCGCGCAGGCGGTCCTTTAAGTCTGATGTGAAAGCCCACGGCTCAACCGTGGAGGGTCATTGGAAACTGGGGGACTTGAGTGCAGAAGAGGAAAGTGGAATTCCAAGTGTAGCGGTGAAATGCGTAGAGATTTGGAGGAACACCAGTGGCGAAGGCGACTTTCTGGTCTGTAACTGACGCTGAGGCGCGAAAGCGTGGGGAGCAAACAGGATTAGATACCCTGGTAGTCCACGCCGTAAACGATGAGTGCTAAGTGTTAGGGGGTTTCCGCCCCTTAGTGCTGCAGCTAACGCATTAAGCACTCCGCCTGGGGAGTACGGTCGCAAGACTGAAACTCAAAGGAATTGACGGGGGCCCGCACAAGCGGTGGAGCATGTGGTTTAATTCGAAGCAACGCGAAGAACCTTACCAGGTCTTGACATCCCGTTGACCACTGTAGAGATATAGTTTCCCCTTCGGGGGCAACGGTGACAGGTGGTGCATGGTTGTCGTCAGCTCGTGTCGTGAGATGTTGGGTTAAGTCCCGCAACGAGCGCAACCCTTGATCTTAGTTGCCATCATTTAGTTGGGCACTCTAAGGTGACTGCCGGTGACAAACCGGAGGAAGGTGGGGATGACGTCAAATCATCATGCCCCTTATGACCTGGGCTACACACGTGCTACAATGGACGATACAAACGGTTGCCAACTCGCGAGAGGGAGCTAATCCGATAAAGTCGTTCTCAGTTCGGATTGTAGGCTGCAACTCGCCTACATGAAGCCGGAATCGCTAGTAATCGCGGATCAGCATGCCGCGGTGAATACGTTCCCGGGCCTTGTACACACCGCCCGTCACACCACGAGAGTTTGTAACACCCGAAGTCGGTGAGGTAACCTTTTGGAGCCAGCCGCCGAAGGTGGGATAGATGATTGGGGTGAAGTCGTAACAAGGTAGCCGTATCGGAAGGTGCGGCTGGATCACCTCCTTTCTAAGGATTATTTCGGAATACAAACCTTGGGTTTGTAAGATTACGTTTTGCGTTCAGTTTTGAAGGTTCATTCTATCTGAATGAAACACTTCAAAACTTGTTCTTTGAAAACTGGATAAAACGACATTGAAATTGTAACAAACACATTTATTTTTTAAGTTTTTTATAGGCTTAATAACTTGGTTAAGTTATTAAGGGCGCACGGCGAATGCCTTGGCACTAGGAGCCGAAGAAGGACGGCACTAACACCGATATGCTTCGGGGAGCTGTAAGTGAGCTTTGATCCGGAGATTTCCGAATGGGGGAACCCACTACGTTTAATCGCGTAGTATCTTGACGTGAATACATAGCGTCTTGAAGGCAGACCCAGGGAACTGAAACATCTAAGTACCTGGAGGAAGAGAAAGAAAAATCGATTCCCTGAGTAGCGGCGAGCGAAACGGGAAGAGCCCAAACCAAGAGGCTTGCCTCTTGGGGTTGTAGGACACTCTATACGGAGTTACAAAAGAGCGAGTTAGATGAAGCGACTTGGAAAGGTCCGCCAGAGCAGGTAAAAGCCCTGTAGTCGAAAGTTCGTTCTCTCCTGAGTGGATCCTGAGTACGGCGGAACACGTGAAATTCCGTCGGAATCCGGGAGGACCATCTCCCAAGGCTAAATACTACCTAGTGACCGATAGTGAACCAGTACCGTGAGGGAAAGGTGAAAAGCACCCCGGAAGGGGAGTGAAAGAGATCCTGAAACCGTGTGCCTACAAGTAGTTAGAGCCCGTTAATGGGTGATAGCGTGCCTTTTGTAGAATGAACCGGCGAGTTACGATTACGTGCGAGGTTAAGCTTTAGAAGGCGGAGCCGCAGCGAAAGCGAGTCTGAATAGGGCGAAATAGTACGTGGTCGTAGACCCGAAACCAGGTGATCTACCCATGTCCAGGGTGAAGGTGAGGTAACACTTACTGGAGGCCCGAACCCACGCACGTTGAAAAGTGCGGGGATGAGGTGTGGGTAGCGGAGAAATTCCAATCGAACTTGGAGATAGCTGGTTCTCTCCGAAATAGCTTTAGGGCTAGCCTCGTGATGAGAATACTGGAGGTAGAGCACTGTTTGGACTAGGGGGCCATCCCGGTTTACCGAATTCAGACAAACTCCGAATGCCAGATATTTATACACGGGAGTCAGACTGCGAGTGATAAGATCCGTAGTCAAAAGGGAAACAGCCCAGACCACCAGCTAAGGTCCCAAAGTAATCGTTAAGTGGAAAAGGATGTGGCGTTGCACAGACAACCAGGATGTTGGCTTAGAAGCAGCCATCATTTAAAGAGTGCGTAATAGCTCACTGGTCGAGTGACGCTGCGCCGAAAATGTATCGGGGCTAAACGATTCACCGAAGCTGTGGATTGACATCTACGATGTCAGTGGTAGGAGAGCGTTCTAAGTGCGTTGAAGTCAGATCGGAAGGACTGGTGGAGCGCTTAGAAGTGAGAATGCCGGTATGAGTAGCGAAAGACGGGTGAGAATCCCGTCCACCGTATGACTAAGGTTTCCTGAGGAAGGCTCGTCCGCTCAGGGTTAGTCGGGACCTAAGCCGAGGCCGATAGGCGTAGGCGATGGACAACAGGTTGATATTCCTGTACCACCTCCTCACCGTTTGAGAAATGGGGGGACGCAGTAGGATAGGGTAAGCGCGCCGTTGGTTGTGCGCGTCCAAGCAGTAAGGCGTGTGTGTAGGCAAATCCGCACACTGTAACGTTGAGCTGTGATGGCGAGTCCGTATGGACGAAGTTCCTGATTTCACACTGCCAAGAAAAGCCTCTATCGAGGTGAGAGGTGCCCGTACCGCAAACCGACACAGGTAGTCGAGGAGAGAATCCTAAGGTGTGCGAGAGAACTCTCGTTAAGGAACTCGGCAAAATGACCCCGTAACTTCGGGAGAAGGGGTGCTCTTGAGCGTGCAAGCGCATGAGAGCCGCAGTGAATAGGCCCAGGCGACTGTTTAGCAAAAACACAGGTCTCTGCAAAACCGTAAGGTGACGTATAGGGGCTGACGCCTGCCCGGTGCTGGAAGGTTAAGAGGAGTGGTTAGCGCAAGCGAAGCTGCGAATTGAAGCCCCAGTAAACGGCGGCCGTAACTATAACGGTCCTAAGGTAGCGAAATTCCTTGTCGGGTAAGTTCCGACCCGCACGAAAGGCGTAACGATCTGGGCACTGTCTCAACGAGAGACTCGGTGAAATTATAGTACCTGTGAAGATGCAGGTTACCCGCGACAGGACGGAAAGACCCCGTGGAGCTTTACTGTAGCCTGATATTGAATTTTGGTACAACTTGTACAGGATAGGTAGGAGCCAGAGATCTCGGAGCGCCAGCTTCGAAGGAGGCGTCGGTGGGATACTACCCTGGTTGTATTGAAATTCTAACCCATGCCCCTTAGCGGGGCAGGAGACAGTGTCAGGCGGACAGTTTGACTGGGGCGGTCGCCTCCTAAAAGGTAACGGAGGCGCCCAAAGGTTCCCTCAGAATGGTTGGAAATCATTCGTAGAGTGTAAAGGCACAAGGGAGCTTGACTGCGAGACCTACAAGTCGAGCAGGGTCGAAAGACGGGCTTAGTGATCCGGTGGTTCCGCATGGAAGGGCCATCGCTCAACGGATAAAAGCTACCCCGGGGATAACAGGCTTATCTCCCCCAAGAGTCCACATCGACGGGGAGGTTTGGCACCTCGATGTCGGCTCATCGCATCCTGGGGCTGTAGTCGGTCCCAAGGGTTGGGCTGTTCGCCCATTAAAGCGGTACGCGAGCTGGGTTCAGAACGTCGTGAGACAGTTCGGTCCCTATCCGTCGTGGGCGTAGGAAATTTGAGAGGAGCTGTCCTTAGTACGAGAGGACCGGGATGGACACACCGCTGGTGTACCAGTTGTCTTGCCAAAGGCATCGCTGGGTAGCTATGTGTGGACGGGATAAGTGCTGAAAGCATCTAAGCATGAAGCCCCCCTCAAGATGAGATTTCCCATTACGCAAGTAAGTAAGATCCCTCAAAGACGATGAGGTAGATAGGTTCGAGGTGGAAGTGTGGTGACACATGGAGCTGACGAATACTAATCGATCGAGGACTTAACCAAAAAAGTTTGAAACATTCAATGCACCGTTTATCCAGTTTTGAAAGAATAAAATATTAGAATATACTTGTAATTTTTATAAGATATGTTATAATAAGTATTGTCTTTCAAATAGTCTAGTGATGATGGCAAAGAGGTCACACCCGTTCCCATACCGAACACGGAAGTTAAGCTCTTTAGCGCCGATGGTAGTTGGGGGCTTCCCCCTGTGAGAGTAGGACGTCGCTAGGCTATATACTAAAATTATTCCGAAGTAGCTCAGTTGGTAGTAGCACCTGACTGTTAATCAGGTTGTCGCAGGTTCGAGTCCTGCCTTCGGAGCCATTCTTGGAGAGTTGTCCGAGTGGCCGAAGGAGCACGATTGGAAATCGTGTAGGCGGTTAACACTGTCTCAAGGGTTCAAATCCCTTACTCTCCGCCAGCACTTTGATGTGTTCCAAACGATGGCCCCTTGGTCAAGTGGTTAAGACACCGCCCTTTCACGGCGGTAACACGGGTTCGAATCCCGTAGGGGTCACCAATTCAATACCCAGATGGAGGATTAGCTCAGCTGGGAGAGCATCTGCCTTACAAGCAGAGGGTCGGCGGTTCGAGCCCGTCATCCTCCACCATTATTTTAACAATATTATAGTATTATCGCGGGGTGGAGCAGTGGTAGCTCGTCGGGCTCATAACCCGAAGGTCGTTGGTTCAAATCCAGCCCCCGCAACCAAATGGTCCCGTGGTGTAGCGGTTAACATGCCTGCCTGTCACGCAGGAGATCGCCGGTTCGATCCCGGTCGGGACCGCCATTTATTTTAAAATATGGGTCAGTAGCTCAGTTGGTAGAGCATTAGATTGAAGCTCTAAGTGTCGGCGGTTCGATTCCGTCCTGACCCATCTTATTTTTTTGCCGGTTTAGCTCAGCAGGTAGAGCAACTGACTTGTAATCAGTAGGTCGTGGGTTCGATTCCTATAGCCGGCACCAGATATTCCCGGAGGGGTAGCGAAGTGGCTAAACGCGGCGGACTGTAAATCCGCTCCTTAGGGTTCGGCGGTTCGAATCCGTCCCCCTCCACCAGTTTTATTATTTTAGGGGCATAGTTCAACGGTAGAATAGAGGTCTCCAAAACCTTTGGTGTGGGTTCGATTCCTACTGCCCCTGCCAATTAATTTTATGGCGATTGTGGCGAAGTGGTTAACGCACCGGATTGTGGTTCCGGCATTCGTGGGTTCGATTCCCATCAGTCGCCCCATCTCATATAAAATTAATAAACATCATAATACAATGGCGATTGTGGCGAAGTGGTTAACGCACCGGATTGTGGTTCCGGCATTCGTGGGTTCGATTCCCATCAGTCGCCCCATTGTTGGGGTATAGCCAAGCGGTAAGGCAACGGATTTTGATTCCGTCATGCCTAGGTTCGAATCCTAGTACCCCAGCCATTTTTGCGGAAGTAGTTCAGTGGTAGAACACCACCTTGCCAAGGTGGGGGTCGCGAGTTCGAACCTCGTCTTCCGCTCCATGTATGACGGCGGCATAGCCAAGTGGTAAGGCACGGGTCTGCAACACCCTTATCACCGGTTCAAATCCGGTTGCCGCCTCCATATTTTAACTGTTAATCGGTTTATCCGATTTTTTTTATCTCCATTATGCCGGTGTGGCGGAATTGGCAGACGCGCACGACTCAAAATCGTGTTCCTTTGGAGTGTCGGTTCGACCCCGACCACCGGTATCATCAAATTAATAAAAATTAAGAAAGCTCATAAATCTTGATATAACAGGGTTTATGAGCTTTTTATATTAGGGGAATTGCAACAGGTTTAGAAAGAGAAGGATTCTTTTTGAAGAAAAGGTCAACGAGAATAAAAAAAGTATAGAAAATTCATTGGAAGAGAATAGTATGAGTTTTAACATAGAAGTTACTCATGGGTTTGAATCTCCAAAGGAATCATTAGAAACATAATTAAAACAAGAATGTTTATATTAGCATTCTTGTTTTTTTATGTGATAAAACATTGTGTGTCAGAACGTTCGCTATGATAGACTAAGCAGTTATGTTTATGTAAAACAGGTAAATTTGTTTTACAAATTTTACAGGGCTTTAGAGGGTAATAAATATCTTTACAATATTTTTCTATAAAGGTTGTGCCATTTTAGACGCCTGAAAAGAATAGGTTTATCCTATAGATTTTAGGTAAAAGACAAAGACATCTGTTTCAACATCAATAATTTTTTGAACTTTGGTGGAGAGAGAATATTTTCTTTTATACATTGATTTTTAGATTTCTATTTTTAAGATCTTTCATGGACCAATAAAACCCTACGAGTTGCATCTTCTAGTTGATTGAAAGTTAACAATCAACTAGAAGGTGCAGTTTTTATATATGTGTTGAGTGATGGACTTGATGTGGATGTAATCGATAGCACAAGAGTTGTCATTTTACTCCACTACATTTATATAATCATAAACGTAATGGAGTAAGTAGAAAAAATACGGTTATGTGGAAGAAAGAAGATGATAAGAGTAAAGAGACTGTTAGAGCTTATGACTGTGTATAGTAGTAATACAGGAACAGTATTAAAGGATTGTTCACAATGTAAAAGAGGAGGAAGTGGTAAAAGGGATGCGTGTAAAAAAATCAAAGTATCTTCTTTCCTATAAAGAAGAGGATGAATATCTAATTATTAATATTTATACGAATCAAATTTACGCACTAGATAAATTTAGTTCATTTATTTGGGAAGAGTTTGATAAAACACCAATAGTCTCTGATATTTCCAAATTAATAGCTAAAAGGACAAATGAAGATATTTTAATTATTCAAAAGGATTTAGATGGATTTTTAAATTCGTTGTCAAAAGGAGGTTTAATTAAATTTGTATAATATTTTATATTTATACAAAGAATTAATATTTTTAGATTTCCAAATACGGAGAAAAGGTTTTGATGAAGTCTTTAGACGCTATATAAAAAAATATACTATAGAGGGTTCTAAAGAGATTTTTACTGAGGAGAATTCTGAAGAGATTTTGGAGTGGTTTATTCTTTTAGACCAAGTTTGCTGTTGGTATCCTAGGAAAGCAGATTGTATACACAAAACGTTAATTGGTTATAAGATACTTCAATCTAAGTATGGTATACCAGTAAACATGGTAATAGGGATAAAAAAATTTCCCTTAGAGGCACATGCCTGGATTCAATATCAGGGCCACAATCTATTTGAAGAAATGGAAAATCTTGATTCGTTGAAAGTGATTATAGATTCAAACTCGTATATGAAGGGAGTTGAACTTAGGTGAATTGGTATGTGTTTGAATTTATGGATAATTCGGAGGGAGAAGTGGATAAAAATGGACATCTTAAGATCAACAGTAAATCAAAAGTAAATTATTTCAACACATCCTCACAGAACTTTGTTTTGAAAGCAGCATATGCTCAAAATACGACCCCATATGTGTTTTTTGAAAATAATGATGTGTTAATAGTGGGAGACATTGTGATATACAATATTTTGAATCATGGTGTATATGAAAATGTTGATTGGACTGAGCAAGAATTACTCACTAATTTAATTTCCCTTTATAACACATTTGGTTTGGATTTTGTGAAGCGTTTAGATGGCGAGTTTTCATTTGTTCTATTTGATAAAAAGAATTTAACATTAATGGCCTGTAGAGATACCTTGGGGGTAAAAAGGCTCTTTTATTTAAAAACCGATACAAAATTAGTAGTTGCGAGCGATATCTTTCTATTGAAAAGTTATCTAAATACACCTGAGTTGAACGGTGTTTACTTTCAAGAATATCTAAATGCAAAAGGAATTGTTGATTCCTATTTAACGCCATATAAAGAGATCTTGCGTTTACCGAGTGGGAATATGTTTGTTTATGAAAATAAGGAAATTAACCTAATAAACTATGTGAATTATGATGAATTATTTTCTGATAAATGGATGATGAAGGAGACAACTATAAATCGGGAAGCGTTAATTGAAGAATTCGAAAGTATTTTGAACAAAGCAGTTTTGAGGAGAGTACGGAAAAGCGAGCGAAATACGGTGTTATTAAGCGGTGGCTTAGACTCAACTACTATTTTTAATGTGTCAAAACGATTGGGGCATAGATACGGAGAAATTAATTCGGTAAGCGTTGTTTTTGATGAATTAAAGGAATGCGATGAAAGTGCATATATAACGGAATTATTAGAACAATATAATTCTAAAGGTACTTTTCTAAATTATGATTCAGTATTGATGTATGAAGATCTTCGGAATAATATATTACGTTTTGACGAACCGTATGCTACTGCTCCTACATGTGAATTTATTTCTCCCTTAATAGAGTCAAGTGTGAACAATAATACATATAGTATCCTAACAGGTTATGGTGGTGACCAACTTTTAACGAATCCGCCGTATTTATTAAGAGATTACGTTAGAGAAGGAAAAATAAAGGATATGTTCGGCGATTTAACTAAATATTGTATGTATACAAATATGTCTGCTTTTAAAGGATTACGTGAGTACATCATTCAACCACATCCTTTTAGTAGAACAACTAAAAATAAACGGAATCATGCTAGAAATTTATTGCATCAAATGTTAAATGCAAAAGCCAATCATTATATGGATAGGGCGATAGGTGGCTTTTATGGTGCGGATATAAAACATCCTTTTTTAGATAGGGAGTTAATTTCTTTTATGATTAAAATCCCTAGTCATATTCTCTTTGATCCTTTCTACACGAAAAAAATTTTAAGAGACTCTCAGAAAAATAAGTTACCTGACAGTATTCGACTGCGTATAAATAAAACATCACACATTGCTCATACATTAAAGAGTATAAGGAAAAATTGGAATTCAATTTATTCTAATGTAAAGTCACCTTTAGTTGTCTCAAAGTTAGGTCTTTGTTCCGAAGAGTTTTGGGAAGAAAATTTATATAAGTGGAGAAATGGTTTGTTGATAGATGAGGCTTTTTTATTACTGTTCTCCATTGAAGTATGGATTATGCAAGAAGTGTAATGAATCAATATTAATAAGGAGGCTGTTAGTGTAGGTGTATTGTGCTATTTCTAAGGGTTGCAGGAGGAAATAATTATGTTAATGACATATAGCAAACCAATGCTTTTAGATAGTGGAAATAGTTCGGAAATCATTAAAGGTCAATGTGGCTGGGGTAAAGAATTGCCATTTTTTGATGAAACAGGTGCTGTAAAAGGTAGTTATAGAAGACGTAAATATAGAACCGAACCATGTTATGGTCCTGGAGTTGTAAATATATGTTACGTTTGTAAGACTGAAACGGTTAGTTGTTCTGCAGAAAAAGATGACTGCTAACTTATAAATAGGTTAATACCAAAACTATTTTATTTATTTCGATGTTAACTGTAATTAATGTTCTACTTTTTTATTACATAAAAGTTGTAACAGGAATGTATAGTCAAGAACAGGTTTTGGTGAAGAGTCTACGATGAATCGTTATGGTTCTATAGCAGAAAATAAATACAAAAACTAAATTTGCCCTATAGTAATAGCACAATACTCCTACAAAATGTGAAATGAACGTTTTCATATTTTTCTAACTGATAAATAAAGTATGACACTAATTTTCGGGATTGTATTTTTGATTTTCTTTTTTTACAATTTGACAAAATTAAGAAACTGCATTGATTTTCAGCGGAGATTTATACAGATTGAGCAAATAGATTTCCTGGAAAAGGGAAGAACATATTTGATTTCGGATGAAAATAACATTTTTGATAACTTATATGTTTTGAATGCTTTTTATCGTAGAATTTCAAAAAAGAGAGAAGTTATTTTGATAAAAGTGTTATTTGAAAACGATAACGAGATAAAAGTCGAACATTTGATGAAATTAAATCAATTGCAAATTGAAGAAATTCCAGTATTACTATATATGGGTGAAAAATATTATTGGGAAGATATAATGAATTTTTCTTCATAAGGTAAATCTCTTTGAAACAATATAAAATTTTGTGTGTATTTTACTATTAAAATCCTTGTATATTAAAGGATTTTAATAGTGGCTTGAAAGAAAAGGAGTTGACTGAATATCATTATTGTTTATCTGGTTGTAGCAATTATTTTTCTAAAAAACGGATTCAATAAAGTTTTTAAAATTTATCATTATTACGTGGCGATAAATGAAAAAATAACAATATCTCCGATATTCGTAAGCATTTTAGTGAGTTTAGATGTGCTTGTAGGTATCTCCTTATTAATTCAATTTGTGAATGTTTACATATGTATGACCGCTGTAATGTTGCAATTGTTCAATCTTTTTTTACTGTTTAAACCTTCTAAAGGAGGAAAGACACGTAACTGTGGTTGTTTTGAAAACATACCTATCAATATAAATATAAAAAATTTAGGATACAATTATGTGAAATTCACATTAACTTTCTTAATTTTTTTAGGAGAGATACTATGATTTATATTTTTTGTTATGGTTCTGCTTTAGTATTGATACTTTCTGGGATTTCTAAATTAATCTCACATTCAAATACAAAGCAGTTTTTTTTAAAGTATATTCCTATCAATGATATTTTAATTACATTTTTGGCATTGTTATTCCCATTATTTGAAATTGTAATAGGTGTCAGTTTGTTTATTTATGCTCACCCTATACTTTATATTAGTGCCTTATCTTTAATTTTACTCTTTATAATTATTAATTCGTATGCACTTATTAATAAGATAGAAGAGGACTGTAAATGTTTCGGCAATTTAATTCCAACTAAGACAGGACTGGGTGGCTTAATACAAAGTCTATGCATGTTTTTCAGTATAGTGCCACTACTCTATTTTGATAAAGGTAATATGAATATACTTGACTTTGGCAATATATTTTATCTCGTACCTGTTCTTTTATGGTTCATCACTTTAATAATTATTAGAAGAAACGTAGAGGTGGTGTAACGATGGACATGGAAATTTATTATGCTTTCGTCATCATTTCTTGTGTATTAATGCTTAGCATTTTGATTTCATTAAGAACTAGACGAGTGCTAAATGTAGAAAAATGGGGACCGATGGAAAAAAACGTTTTTCCGTTGATTCCATTGAAGAATAAACAATTTGAATCTGTTAAAGTTCAAGATATTATGAATGAGATTAATGTGCAGACTTTAGTATTTATTGATAGTCAGTGTTCTGCTTGTAAAGCAACATTAAAAAAACTCAATTTTTTAATTCCTGTTAAAAAAGAAAAGTATATTTTTATAGCAACGGATACGATAGAAAATCGGGATAACCTGAGCTATTTAGAGGATGAATATATTTATTTTATAGAAGAAGAAATTCTTTCTAATCAGTTAAAAATAGATGTCTTTCCAATGTATCTAGTTTTGAATACTAATAATTTTGTAGTAGAGAAGAAAGGAATCGCAAGTTTAGAAAATCTTTTGGATGTGAATGACTATGAAGTTGAATGAATTAAAATTCCATGAGAAAGATCGACCTGTTAGAGACTTTTTCTATTCACAGTATTTTTATTTGAAAAATATTTGGAGAGAACAAAAGAGCATATTTCTTTTTTTAACTATTTTAAGCATAATAACTTCTATTATGTTACCTTTAGAAATTTTGCTACAGAAAAGGTTGATAGATCAACTAACGGTGGTGCAGAAAATTCCTAATGAATTGGGGTTTGTGTTAGTTCTCCTTGTAGCAATAACGTTTCTTAGTCTATTTGGACAACTATCTGGAAAAATTCAAGATTATCTATTTCGAAAAATTTCTTTAAGAGTGAATTATTTATTTAAAGCGATGTTAAACAAAAAAGTAACTAGCGTTTCTTTAGAAAACTTTGAGTCTAGCTTTTTTTACAATCAAGTGAATCTGGCAGCCAAAGCATTGGAAGGAAATGGGTTAGGTACAACATATTCTTTTTTGCAGATCATTACAAGTGTATTTTCGTTATTTTCAGTTTTTGCGATTTTAATGGCTATTCATTGGACATTACCTTTAACTGTGCTTTTATCAACAATTCCCGGGGTTGTCATTGTTTTTTTTAGCAAACTTAAAAATTATAAAGTTGAAAAAAACGTTGTATTTAAAGAAAGAGAGCTTTCTTATACAGAATCCCTTTTTTTTGACAAAAGCTATTTAAAGGAAATTAAAGTGTATACATTGAGTGATTATTTACTGGAAAAATGGAAAAAACTTTATTTTTATACGATGAACAAGAGACTTGAAGTGACAAAGTGGGAACTGAAAAATAGTGCAGTGATGATACTATTTGTAGGAGTTATCAATACAGGTGTATCTGTATTCTTTGTTTATCAACTAGTAGAGAACGCTTTAACAATAGGGAGTTATGTGGCGTTAACTGCAGCTATAATTACTTTACAGGGCATTTTTGCTCAAATTGGTGCACATATAGCTTCTATTTTTGAAGCAGCTATTTATAATAATGCATTAATCAAGTTGTTGAAAATAGAACATTTTGATGACGAAAAGAGAGAAGAAATTAATTCTATTGAAACGATTGATATTAAAAATGGCACTTTCAACTATCCTTATTCTGATATTTCAGCTTTTTCAAAATTGAACTTTTCAATACGAAGAGGAGAAAAAATTTCGATTGTAGGTGGAAACGGTTCAGGGAAAACAACACTCGCCCATTGTTTAGTAGGATTATTCAATTTGACAGAAGGAACGATTTTAGTAAATGGAGAAAATATGACCGACATTGATAAATCTAGTTTACATAAACAAGTTGCTGTTGTTTTTCAAACATTCCCTAAATATATGTATTCCTTAAGAGAAAATATTGGTTTTGGCAATGTAGATGACATGGAGAATGACCAGAAAATATGGGATGTCATAAGAAAAGTAGGATTGGGACATAAATTATCAATCCATAATGTTGACTTAGATACTTATTTATCTAAAGAAATGGATGGCGGAATTGATCTATCTGGGGGAGAATGGCAAAAAATAGCTTTAGGACGAGCGCTAATGAAGGATGTTAGTTTGATTTTGTTGGATGAACCTACAGCGTCATTAGATCCTCATTCAGAATTAAAAACACTTGAATTATTTGATAGCATGACAGATGATAAAACAACGATTACGATTACACATAGAATCGGACCCACGAAATTATCAGATAAGATTATCGTAATGGATAAGGGGAAAATTGAAGAAATTGGTACTTTTGATGAATTAATAAATAATAAAGGATTATTTTATCGTATGCATCAAGCCCAATCCAAATGGTATGAGCGAAAGGAGCATTTTCATGAAACCGTTGAAACTACATGAGACACAAAATATGAAAGAAACCCCATTAGTAGTGATGAAAAATGTGTCAAAGGAATTTCAGTCAAAGGATTTTATTGTACAAGCACTAGATACAATCAATTGTGAAATTTACCAAAACGAAATCGTAGCAATAATGGGTACGAGTGGTTCAGGGAAAAGTACATTACTTAATATTTTAGCTGCTTTAGACAAACCTACACATGGGGAATTAATGTTTCAAGGTGTACCAATGATTGAGCAATTTCAAGAACCGATAGCATCGGAATTTAGAAAACGAAATATAGGTTTTATATTTCAAAATTTTAACTTATTAGATGAATTGACGGTATCAGATAATGTGGCTCTGCCTTTAATTTTGCTAGATGAGGACTCTAAAAAAATTGCGCAAAAGGTGAAAGATGTTTTAACAAAAATGTCAATTAGTGATTTAGCTGTGAAGAAACCACATGAATTATCTGGTGGGCAAAAACAACGAGTGGCTATATCACGAGCGATTATTGCCAATCCGCTATTATTACTGGCAGATGAGCCAACAGGGGCCTTAGATGTGAATACAACTAATGATATTTTAACAACACTTGTTCAATTGAAAAATCTAACAAATCAAACAATTATATTGGTAACACATGATCCACATGTATCGACTTATGCTGATCGTGTACTATTCTTTCATAAAGGGAAATTAGTAGATAGTTATATCAATCAAGTAAATAGCGATAATTTATCGATGATTTTTGACAAATTTAAAAACATACAGAGGAGTTATCTCAATGTATGATTTAAAGAATATTGCTTGGAAACTTTGTAGAGCTGCTAAAATACAAGTAATCATTGCCATACAAGTTGTAGCACTCGCTGTTTGTTTAATTGCAACAATGTTGATCTATGTTGAAAATGCACGAACAGAAATGGAAGACAATATTCGTAACTTGTATGGGGATGTGGATATTTCTGCTGGTTATAACCTTTCATCTAGTCAAGAGTCTAGTCAATGGATTACGAAAGAAAGTTTTAATCAGATTAAAACTTTAGAAGAAGTCGAGCTTGTGGAACCGATTTTACTACAATTTACATCTATTGATAAGATTGAAGGAGCCTATACATTAGGTGTTACAAATGGGCATTTAACAAAAGGATTTTATCATTTGAACGACATACCGAAAGATAATGAAGTTATTATTTCACATTCGTTATCAAAAACATTAAATAAGTCTGTTTCAGATTCAATTATGGTAAATGGTAAGCCGTTTCTTATAAAAGGAGTGCTATCTCCTAATGAATATGGAGAAGATGCGCCTATTCTCTATATGGACATTGATTCTTTGAAAATTGTAAGTAGTATTCCATCGGATGTAAAAGGCTTGTTTGTCATGATTAAAACAACGGATGTGTGGCAGACAGCTACTGTATTACATCAATTTTTCCCAAATATACGTGTAGATATAACGAAAGAAACGGACTGGGTACAAGCAAATTTAAATTCCTTACTCGTTTTCATCATGATGTTAGTGTTTAGTATTATCATTATTAGTGGTCTATTATTGAAGTCCACTTTTTCATTATTATTTAGTCGTTTACAAGCCCAATTTTTCGTTTTAAGAACAATGGGAGCAACGACAGGGCAACTAAAAAAGATTGTCAACTATCAATCGACTATCATATTACTAATAGGTGTGGGGACAGGCACAATCAGTAGCCTTTTGTTGCTAAAATTCGTTGTCCCATCTTTGGTTGAGATGGTTGGCTTACCACAAGCCCATTTTAACATTCCTGTTGTCTATTTTTCAGCAATTTTACTTGCTATTTATTTCTTACTCTACATGTTTGTGTTTGTTCAAGTAGCGAGGGTAACTAAAATATTACCTTTAGCAATGAAAAGAAATTATGAGTTTAAATCATATCATTGGACGAAATGGAAGACCGTACTTACTTTTATAGTAGGTGTGATGTCCTTACTTATTCTTGCACAAGGTATTTTGCAAAATGATGCAATTCAATCAATTATTCTCATTTTTACTGGAAGTGTATGTATCATAGGTTGTCTATTCTTTTTATTCCCATATATGATAGTATACACATTGAAAAAATATTCTTCCTGGATTCATCGCTATTTAGGAAACAAAGCGCACTATGTAAAAATTCAATTCATCCCTAATTTAAGTAACTATGTTCCTGTTGTTTGTATATTAGCGATTTTGATTATGATTATTACGTTTAATGGTACATTTTTGAAATCTATTGTACAATCCGAGGAAACAACGATTGAAAAAACCTATCCGTATGAAGTAGCGATTGATAATCCTTATTTTGAAAATATTTCTTATAATGATATAGAGTTATTGCGAAAAAAAATTTCAATAAAAGAAATACAATTAGATAGTAAGGGTAGTTCTTTTCTCACTAATAATGGTGTTAATCTGAATTATTTTGCCAAAGATTTTGGTGGAGCAGATAGAGTTGAAATTACAGATGATGTAGCTGATAAGTATGATTTAAAAATAGGCGATGTTTTAGAAGGCGATTACTTAGATAGACGGTCAAATGAAAAAGTCATTCGTTTAAGAATTACTGGAATTGTTCCAACTGAAAACAAATATAAACAACTTTTTGTTGATTGGAATTCCCCTTTGATTAAAGATGTTGTAACAATTGATAAAATCCATTTAACTTTAGGTAATGGCACAACATTAGACGATCTCCAACAGACGATTCATGATTGGCCAACGTTAAAAATTGTGGAGCGAGCTGTTCTTTTAGAGCAAGCCTCGGAATGGTTTTATCAACGATGGGCAATGTTCATGCTCATTTTGACTGCTTTAGTAGTAGCGAGTTGTACTGGTCTAGTGCAAACGATTTTTCATATAATCTTTAAAAGAAGAGACCAATACAATACACAACGTTTAATCGGGCTTGCCCCAAAAGAATTAAAACAGGTTATTTGGTCTGAAGTTCTCTTTATTGTCACTATCGGTTTACTACTTGGATTAACAAGTGGCATGTTTTTAACAAAGTTAATCATGCAAATTGACGCAGATGGGCCAATAGAATGGGATTTCTTATTTATATTTAGTTCAAGTATAGGTACAGCGATGATTATTTTAGTATGTTGTCGACTATATATTGCTCGATTTGTAAAACGGAGTGTTATATAGAAATGTTCGTGTCAGATAACAGAATAATGTATATCTTAGTACATTCAGATTACACGCTTATGCAAGAGCTTTTAAAAAATATGTTCACTATGTATAGACCGTCTTGGGTAGTTGATACCATTAACTTGTTGAGTGAGGTTGTCATAAGGATAAATGCCAATAAAAAATATGATGTTGTGTTAATTGACACATCTTATAAGCATTTTGTTCACTATATACCATATTTAAAAAACCTCGAAACAATGAAATGCCAAATTGTTTTTATGACAGATGAAAATATTGGAGAGATTCATTACTACACAAATAATATCTTGAATTGTAAGGTAATAAATAAAAATATGACGATAGAACAACTAGTTCATATCATTGAAGGAGACTCAATAGAAATAGTTGATACAAGACGATTGGGCGGATTGAATATGTTAGAAATGAATGTGCTCATGGAATTGGCAAAGGGTCACTCCATTGACTTTCTTTGTAACTCTCAAAAATTTACAAATACAGAGATAGAGCAATCGATTAGACATATTAATGCATATTTTGGAACATCTCATTATTTAGAAGCAGTTTATAAAGCATATACAGAAAAACTTATTTAAGGGAACGTTAAGTGGCACTTTACGCTTACGTTCTTTTTTTGAACGTTTATGTAAAAGAGAAGATTGAAAATAGGCGATTATCTTTAAAAATATACTTTTTAGGATATTTTTAACTATTTTGATGTTACATGTTTTATACTAGTGATCAAGGAGGTGATGAGATGGAATTTACTGCAAAAGAGGAAATGCTAGTAGATTTTTTTGAACATAGAAGACCGTTAACACAGTTAGATAAAATTAAATTAGTGTATGGATTTCGTGTTGTTACAAGCGAGTTAAAAAAATTTTTGATTATTTACGGTATAGCTATAGCGTTCGGTTTATTTTGGAGAATGTTACTGGTTCAAATTGGATTTCTATTGGTGCGTCAAGTAGCATATGGTGCGCATTGTTCATCATTTAAAACGTGTCTTATTGTTAGTTGTATTTCATTTCCGTTCATCACATGGCTAGCTGTAGCATTGCCTATCACTTCACTCGTTGTTTGGGGGGCGTTTTTGCTAGGAGCTGTCATCTTGTTGTTTATTGGTCCAGTGAGTTCTAAAAAAACAAAAGTACAGGGTGAAGCTCATCGAACATTTTTGTTTAAAAAACTGTATAGCAGACTTATTGTGTTGGGGGGACTACTCGTTATTTTTCCAACATCCATAAGTGTATTTTTCTTAGCAGGATTTTTGAAGGGGATTGTTTTAGTGGTTATTGCAAAAATAGGAGGATCTCATTAATGAAATTTATTATCGACAATATTATTGATTATTTATATAATTTATTCGTTAAATTGGCTGACTTTAGCTCTGTTTATATGTGTTGGGGAGCTTTAGGAGAAGAGGAGTTGCCACAAGAATTAAATTTCAATAAATTTGAAAAAAATACATAAATATTCTAAGATAGATATTGATTATATGTTATTTTGGAAGGATCATGTTATTCGTATGTGGAGTATATCCTATTTAACTTTGATTATTTATCAATTTTTGATATTAAGTATTTTACCGTTATATTTTAGCAAAATTGCAATAACAAAAAAAATGATATTGAAGATTTCTTTATTAATAGTTTCGCCATCAGTAGTGTTGTTTGCTTTTATAGGTGTCTATGCTATGGCGTACATCCTATTAGTGGAAAGTTTCTTCGTTTACCGGCAAACAAAGCGTTGGCGGAATGTGGCCCATGTGCTGTTTACGATTGTTTTAGTTGTTTTGGCAGATCATATTTCTTCGCTTGTCGTGTATCATTTATCGAATGGCATGGATGCTATCATCACTTCTCCATTGGTACAACTCATTTTTTCGATGAGTATCCTATTTATATTGGTGCTTGTCTACATAAAGTTATTCGATTATTTTGTTAGATGGTATGTGTTTAAGCAATACATTATACCTGCAATGATTCCCTTGATGCTTATGACGATTGTCTTTATGTATACTGATATTGTGTTGATGGATGGTACATCGTTTATCAAAAGTGTCCAACATAATTTGTTCTTTTTTGTGATTTATTTGATGATCTTTATCATTATTATTGGTTTCTTTGTTTACTTAGCTATTAAGAACATACATATTAAACAAAAGGAAATGGAATTAGAAGAATTTAATTCATATGTGTCTTCGCTTGAAGAAATTAATAGAGATATGCGTCAATTTAAACATGATTATATGAATATTTTAACATCAATGCGTCATTTTATAGATTCTAAAAGTTACTCAGAACTAGAAACCTATTTTTATCGACATATTTTACAAACTGAAAAGAAAGAGCAAGCGCATGAAATATCCTTTTCGATGCTTAACTGTTTAAATATAGCTAGTTTAAAAGGACTTTTAACAACAAAACTTATTCAAGCGCAAACGTTTCACGTTCCAATGTACATTGAGATTGTCGAAAAAATCGATAGAATAGCATTGGATGAGATTCAATTAAATCGTATGTGCGGCATACTATTGGACAATGCGCTTGAAGCCAGTAAACATGCTACAGAGCCTTGGATTCGATTAGCATTTATTCGAATGGAAAAAGCTGTGTTAATTGCATGTATGAATACATTTTCATCCAATAAAAGTTATGAGTTAAAAGTGCATGAAATTTTCAAAGAAGGCTTCTCGACAAAAGGAGAGGAGCGAGGCTTGGGCTTATCTATATTACGTCAAATGGTAGATGCATCTCCAAAACTTCGTTTAAATACAAAAATAAATGGCAATTTATTTATACAAGAGTTGTTTATTGAGGAGGAGGGGGTGTAAATATGAAAGTGATTATTTGTGAAGATAATGTTGTACAATTAGAGCATATCAAAAAAACCATTAAAAACTATGCTATGATGGAAGGGAACGGGATTGAAATTGTACTTACAACTACAAACCCTAATGAAGTCATTACATATGAAAAAGCAGATTGTTATTTTTTGGATATTGATTTGAACCATGAGGTGACAGGGCTTATGTTAGGGGATATGATTCGCCAACGTGACCCATTGTGCAGTATTATATTTGTCACAACCCATGCAGAAATGACCTATTTAACGTTTATGTATAAAATTGCTGCGTTAGATTTTATTATTAAGGATCACACAGGTATGTTACAGCAAAAAATATTAACAACACTAAAAGTTGCATATGAAAAGTATATACAAATTGGCCAACAACAATCACCTTCACAGATTCAAATAAGAGCAAATGGTTATACAAGGAATATTGCTATTCAGGATATATACTTTTTTGCGGCATCCCCAAAATTACATAAAATTATATTACATTTAGAAAATGAGCATATTGAGTTTTATGGTCGCTTAAAGGATTTTAAGGAAGCACATACATCGATGTATCAATGTCATAAGGCTTTTATTGTGAATAAACAAAACATTGAATTTGTAGATCATAAGGAACGAGTTGTATATTTTAAAAATGGTGAAACTTGCTTTGCCTCTGCACGACTTATAAAGGGGTTAAAATAGTTAGACATCCACCTAGTAAAAAAACTTATGCTTACTTTTTCATCGATATAACAAGGATTGTGAGTTTATTTTGTATGACTGAACTCGCAATCCTTTTGCTTTAGACGTTCCTTATAAATGTGTGAAACAACCTTTGTTAAATGTGCTATATACTCTGTTGCTTCAATCTATACTACTACGGATAAGAAATGTTTAAAGATACTATTCTAATCACCATTAAACACTGTATTATAATAATGAAATAGTTCTATTATTCTTCCCATATCCAAATTGGCTGCTGAAGAACGATGGAAGTAAAATGAGGGTTGATTCTTTTAGAATTCACTGTCATCTCGTTGCTAAGAACAATCACTGTTAACTTCTCGTCATTGAGCCGTGCTATGACGGAAACGACTTAGATAGGAGATGACTTATTTGAATAGACCCTCCATTCGGAAAGTCTGGAAAGTATTGTGAAATTGGATTATCTAGGTTTAAAAGTCCTTTTTCTTCTAGTTGCATGATCGCTACAGCAGTGAATGTTTCTGAGTGTGGTTGGGCTATTAGGTAAATCAGTGTCTGCCAAACCGTAACCTTTTGTAAATAAAATTTTACCTTTCTTTGCAATAAGAACGATACCTTGAAATTTTTTATTTTTTAAGTATTGATCGATTTTTTCAGCCATACTTCCAATAGATTACTATGATTATTACGTCCAAAATTACTATAGACACTATGACAATAACAAGGATAGAAATAAAGAAATTCTTGAAAATTTTTCGTGTATATAACTTTTGATTTATGTAATCTGTTAAACAAACCTTATTATAAGGTTTACAAAATATATAATTGTTATTAAAAATATCAACTCATTTATAGTAGGAGAAATTTTGTTAGCAAAAAAGATTTTAGCAAGTAAAGATAAATAAGATTCAAAAAAGAAGCCACTCTATGGGATAAAAATGCCTTTATAGAGTGGCTTTTTATATAATCACTACATTTTAACGATTAGTTCATGCTCTGTTCATTTAACAATTTTAAGCTAGGAGTAATCAAAGAAATGGAGGGGTTAGTGATGAATCTTGCCTGGAAAGAAATGAAGAAGAATAAAGTACGGTTTTTAATCTTGGGCTCCATTATCTTCCTAGTTAGTTTTTTAACGTTTATTATCTCGGGTTTAGCAAATGGTCTGTCACAGGATAATGCAGCTTTAATTAAGGATTTACCGAAGGGACAATTTTATATGGCTGAGGATGCGGATGGCACGTTTAATCTTTCAAGAATCGATAGCGACCTGCAACAGAAAGTCATAAGTAAAGAAAAAGAGGCAGTAGCTTTTTCGATCCAGATGGGCTTTTTAAATGATCAGGATGATAAACAACAAAGTGTAGCCTTTGTGACATCAACGGAATCTACACTTTTTAGCAATGTGCATCAAGACGAGGTGCTTTTGGATAGCTCACTACAAGATAAAGGAATACAAGTTGGAGATATATTAACGAATAATCAATACAGTGGAAAGTTCATTGTAAAAGGTTTTGTAGAGCAAAAAAAATATAGCCATGCTCCCGTTGCTTATGTTAGTGAAGAGGCTTATCAGGAGATGTATCGGGTAGCTGATAAACAATTAATTTTTGTACCAAATAGTGAGCCAAATGATATTAAGGGATTGCAAGCATATAGCAATAAAGAGTTTCTCAATACTATCCCTAGTTATAATGCGGAACAATTATCTTTAAATATGATTATATGGTTCTTAGTTGTCATTAGTGGGATGTTGTTTGCTATTTTCTTCTATATGATGAATGTGCAAAAAATTGGCTTGTATGGCATTTTAAAAGCAATTGGATTAAAAACAAGTAAGCTATTTAAAATGATCTGGACACAGATGGCTATTATTACAATCTTTTCACTTGTGGTATCTGTCAGTCTTAGCCAGCTATTTAATATAGTTGCTCCTAAGGGGATGCCATTCACTTTAACAATAGGCACTACAACACAGTTATCCGTTGTATTCCTCCTCATAGGCTTTATTGGTGCGACCTTGTCAGGAATGCAAATTAAAAAAATTGAACCGTTACAAGCAATACAGCAAGGGGAGGCTTAATCATGACGTTATTTACAATTGATGAAGTACGAAAAACGTTTAAGAATGGTGAAGTCGAGGAAGAGATCTTAAAGGGCATCAATCTTTCTTTAAATGAAGGAGAGATTACAGCATTGGTAGGTGCTTCTGGCTCTGGGAAAAGTACATTATTAACGATCGCTGCAGGACTACAACCAGCAACAGATGGGCAAGTGTTATTTGAAGAGCAGAATCTTACGACGATGAAAACCGACCAGGTACGAAAATTACGTGCAAGTAAATTCGGTTTTGTTTTTCAATTTGCACATCTCGTTCCCTTTTTGACAGTGGAGGAACAATTGCTATTAATGCTAGATGTAGCTGAATCTCCATTAAAAAAGAATGAACAGAAATATGAAGTCAATCGGCTATTGGAGTTAGTTGGAATGGAACATCGTAAAACTGCCTATCCTTCCTCCTTGTCAGGGGGAGAGAAGCAACGTGTAGCAATTGCACGTGCTATTATTCATCAACCGAAAGTATTGTTTGCTGATGAACCAACGGCTAGTTTAGATTCACAGCGCTCTAAAGAGATTATGTTGTTATTAAGAACATTAACAAAAACTTTAAATATAACTACATTATTAGTGACACATGACGAAGAAATGTTGGCATATACAGATCGTATTATTAAAATGAGCGATGGTGTCGTATTATAAAATAAGCAAGGCTCCCATTAGTAGGGAGCCTTGTGAAACATTAGGTTAAACGTGCATTACGACTCACTTTACAAACCATTCTCATTAACGCTTTGTGTAAAAAAGGAAAAATAGTAAAAACAACATCCAGTGTTTTGCGCATTGGCATTGGACAAATGATAGGCTTATTTTGATGAACACCCTCTATAGCCATTTTTGCAATTCGCTGAGGTGAGATCATTTTTTGCTGCTTTAATTGTTTGGTGATAATTGATTTATCCATATGAATCGCCTTTGCATTATCGAAAATTGGTGTATCCACAAACGTTGGACATAAAGTACTCACCTTAATCCCGAATTCCTCAGCCTCATAGTGTAGAGAGGTTGTTAGTCCTATAACAGCATGTTTGGTAGTAGCGTATGCAGTAGAAAAAGGAGAAGGTCCTAACCCTGCAGCAGAGGAGGTATTGACGATATGACCAAAACCTTGTTTTTTCATAAGTGGGTAGCCTATTTGAGTCCCATAAATGACACCCCATAAATTAATGGCCATAATTTCCTTCCAATCCTCAATAGTCATTTCACCCATCTCCCCATACATAGCGATACCAGCATTATTAAACAGATAATCTATACGGTTAAATTCTTCAAATACATCATGAATGACAGAAGCTACATTTTTGTAATCGGTTACATTTAAATGTACAAATTTTACATGGGCGATATCCTTATTTAACTCTGCTTCTAACACACGACCCTCATGATCTTGAATATCAGCAATAATGACAAATATTTCTCGAGCAATTAATTCTTGGCAAATAGCCTTTCCTATCCCTGAAACACCGCCAGTAACAACAGCAATCTTTCTCATCTTTAGGACCTCCCGATTTTGTCTCCTTCGACTTTATAAAGTTCAATGATAGAGCTATATTGCTGTGCCACTAAATCAGCACCTTTACTATTCAAATGAACACCATCTAAAGTTACATGTAGCCCTCTTTTTTGAGATAATTTATCGATACGTAAAGGACTTTTGTAAAATAAAACATCCAGTAGGACTCTTATTACATTCGTATTAATAAAGCCTGAGCACTCCAAATGTTCTAAATGCTCTTTAAAGAGATTTTGCATATTTACAAAATAAACATTGCCAGATTTCAATGAAATAGACTCCATAACAGACGTTAATTGTGTTATTTCTTTGTTAGAGGGATTTTGAAGATCTTCTCCTACTAATGCTGGAGATACTAATACAACATTTTTGGAAGCGTCATGTGCTTTCTCTAATACCTTAAGGCAGTACTCTTCGAATTCAAAGTGATCCTTCGCCACAGGCTGTGCTTGCACCTTTAATAATTTTGAATAGACGTCATTGACGCCTATCCAAAGAATAAGGAGATCATAGGAAGATTGGAGAGGCATTTTTTCCAAGCGAGTAAATAAACTTTTAATCGTCTCGCCTGGATTTCCAAGATTATCGAATGAAATATGAGGATATTGATGTTTCAAGAGATCATAAAATGAAACGCCTGGACGACCTTCTGTTAAGCTATCACCTATTAAACCTACTTTCATTTAAACCCCACCTTTTTTAATTTCTTTTAAGAAAATCGTTATTGCCTGTTGAAAGAGTGGTTCTAATGATTTCAAGTTATGAGTATTGGTCAGCTGACATAATCCACCTAGCCATGTGCCAAGTAAGACGGTCCATGTATCTACATTGCCATGAACAAATTCGTTTTGGTCGATGCCCTCTTGAAGAATTGCTCGATAAGCATTCATTGGCGTAATAGCTAAATTGTATAACTGTTGTATTGAATCAGGACTTGATTTGGGATTAGATGCCAGTTCCTGACCTGACTTTAGTAAGGGTGTTTGATACTCATAGAGGACATGCATGGCCATACCATACAATTTATCTGTGGATGTGGTGTATGAAGATTCTTGTTGCAACCATTTGTCATGCCAATTTTTCATCGATTGCTGCGCCAAAAGCACAAATAACTTTTCTTTATTTTCGAAATGATAATAAATATGTCCTTTACTATAACCAGAGGCTTTCGAAATATCACCAACAGATGTCTGATTATAGCCATGTTGAGAAAATAATTGGATGGCATGTTTGATAATCTCAATCTTTGCCTTGTCACTGTCATAGCGTCTTTTACTCAATGTTGTACTCCTTTAATGATTTGAACAATCGTTCTAATTTGATTATACATAATTTTCTAACTAATTAAATACATAAATTTTTTAGTTGGAATATTGTCAAATTTCTAAAGTTGCAGGAAGGGAATTCCAATTAATTGTTGAATTATTTGTTATGCTAAAAATGAGGGGGTATATGTATGGGAAAAGTGATTGGCTTTGAATTAAATAGTCAGGAACCGGAGAAAGCGGCAGCTTTTTATAGTAAAGTGTTTGGCTGGGAGGTGGCAGCTCCAAAGTGGGATTATTGGGCAGTTATGACTGGGAATGAAGACAAAGCTGGAATTAATGGTGGCATTGGTAAAGGACCAAGCGATTTTCCGCATGGTACAAGAATTCAAATTGAAGTGGATGCAATTGACGAAGTCATTGCACAGGCAAAACACAATGGTGCTACTATTTTGCGTGACAAAATGGCGTTTGATGATTTCTATCTAGCTTATTTGGTCGATCCGACTGGAATAGGGATTGGATTAATTCAATATAAAAATAACGAATAAAGTCTCTTTTAATAGAGGCTTTTTTCATTTTAAGCATATGGGTACGTCTTTATGGGTATAGAATCGAAGGAGGAGGGATAATGTGAAGAACATATTGAAGCTAGTATGTTTGATCCTGATAACGATTGGTATATTACCGAAGGAAGTGCAGGCAGCCAGCTTTATCGATCTAACGGATGATACATTAATGACGGAAATTCATTATTTAGTAGAACAGGATATTGCGAAAGGGTATTCGAATAACTTGTTCAAGCCGAATGATTTTATTACGAAAGCACAAGTAGCTGTAATGCTAACACGTGCTTTAGGATTAAACACGATCCATGTGCAAAATCCAAACTATCAAGATGTCACAACCACTCATAAATTTTATAAAGAAATTGCGGCTGTGCAAAATAAAGGTATATTTGATACTGCCCATAAATTTCATCCAGATGCACCGCTTACTAGGGGGGAAATGGCGATTGTGCTAAATAGGGCCTTTCAATTAAAAGGTTCAGATCCTTATTATTTTACAGATGTGAGTAAGCAGACACCAGGTTATAAAGAAATTTTAACACTGGCCCATAATCATTTAGTAAGGGGCTATGAGAATGGTTCGTTTAAACCTAATGACCCTGTTACACGCGCCCATTTCTCAGCGTTTTTAGCGAGAGCAATGACTCTTTCTAAACCTAACTTGCTAAGGGACCCCGCATTTGAATATACGTATGCCTATTATTCTTTAAGTGACAATAAGCGTTATACTTTAAACTATCAATATCAGCAACACGACGGTAAAAATGATGTATGGACAGTCAAAAATGTAAGTACAGGACAAACTATCTCTGATGAGCTTTTATATGGTCATGATCGTGCATACGGACAAGCCATTGCTAGTGAAGCTAACACACATTATGATTTATATATAGAACTTCCACTTAGAATAGGTGTTGTTTTACATGAAGATGATCCAGGGGTTTCTGCAGGGGAACGAGTAACTGTAAAATCTACTGATGGTACGGTACAAGCTGGTGATGTGCAATATACGGGCGTGGTTATAGTCGAGAAAAGGTCAGAATTTAGTGATGTAGTGAAAACTTATTACTTTGTAGATGATATAGGTTTAGTTAAAGAGCTACACAATGACATAGTTGTGTTTGAATTGCTCAATAGGACAATGAAATAATGTGAAAGGAAAGCAAGCCACCCATGGACTTGCTTTCCTTATTGTTGTACAGAGATATGAAAAAAACGCTGTAGAGCTTGCAGCCATTCCTTCTCATTGTTTGTTGTATAGGTAGTTAAAGATTGTCCTTCATAAATTCTAAATTCGTTGTTCATCATGGTATGACGGCCACCAATGGTTCGAATCATAGCAATTTTATTTTTTTGCTTGGAAAGTCGTGGTGCAAATTTTGCATCATTGGCATCGTCGTGAAAACTATAAAGCAAACGCCAACTATGTTTAGCTTGTTCCAACAGCATCCAACCATTCGCTTCATCATAATCTATTTTATATAACTCTTTACCTTCACGGTGTTGATAGCCAGCAATCAGTGGCACTGGTTTACAGGGTGCTAATGCACCGACACCTACATCCGAGATATAGTATTGTCCACTCATATTTACTAGTAATAATTGATGCATAGGAATTTCCTCTGGAGGGGTATTTTCCGCTACGTTGCGCCAAAACTGGGCATAACGATTGGTGACAGAAAAGCCAAGCTCTCGTAGAAGCCAGCTGAATAAGATATTTAATTCAAAACAATTGCCACCACGTTTATCAATAATTATTTTCTTAAATATATCAGGAATAGCGAAGGAGATACCACGATTCAAGGCAACATCTAAATTTTCATAGGGAATGGTTAATAGATGTTTAGTTTGTAGTTGTCCAAGTAGTTGAATAGATGGCTCTAACGTTCCTTGAAATTGAATATACTGTAAATAGTGCTGAATTTGTAAATTCATAAAATCGCCTCACTTCCTTATTAATAACATAACCGAAATAGTCTTAGATTACACGCATAAACTGAAGTAGGAAATGATAGAAAAATAGCTAAATAACTAGTAAGATTAATATATTAGCTACTATAAAGTGAAATATTTTACATATTAGTTAATAATATTAATGGTAAGGTAGGTATCGTATAAAGAATGAAATGGATAGAAGTGAATACATATGAGGAAATGAGTGAAGTGGCAGCTACTATTTTCTCAAAACAAATACAAGAGAAACCTGATAGTGTTTTAGGTTTAGCAACTGGTGGATCACCTGTAGGCATGTATAAAGAATTAGTGGCACGACACCAAGCTGGCCATTTATCTTTTAAGGAAGTACAAACTTTTAACTTGGATGAGTATGTTGGCATTGAGCAATCAAGTCCAGCAAGCTACTTTACATTTATGCATGAGAATTTATTTAATTTTGTGGATATACAGCCGAAAAATGTCCATTTGCCAAATGGACAGGCAGCCAATTTAGCTGAAGAATGTGCTGCATATGATAAGAGCATTGAAGAAGCAGGAGGCATTGATTTACAGCTTCTAGGTATCGGTGTAAATGGACACATTGCTTTTAATGAACCAGGCGCATCGTTTGATGCCAAGACGAATATTGTGGAGCTAACAGAGTCAACGAGAACAGAAAATGCTATTTATTTTGATGATCCGTCTGAAGTACCAACACATGCCATTACAATGGGCATTCACTCCATAATGAAGGCAAAGGAAATCATCCTCATTGCCTTTGGTGAAAAAAAACTCCCAGCGATTGAAAAATTGAAAAGTGGTCATATTACAGAAGAATTTCCAGCTAGCCAATTATTAAACCATCCTAATGTTACAATAATTTATGGCGGTACGAATTAGGAAAAATAAGCGAAGACTTCTTAGGATTGAAGTCTTTGCTTATTTGTTTTTCCTGATAGAATAACTCCTGCAACAACCGCTAGTCCACCTATAAGCTGAAATGAATGCAATTTCTCATCAAGAAAAAGGACGGCAAAAATGGAGGCAAAAACAGGAATGAAATTTAAATAAATACTTGCCTTGTTCGCTCCCAGCTGTATAACACCACTGTTCCAGCAGAGAAAAGCAATGATAGAGGCAAAGATACCAACATATAAAATAGCAGCAAAGGTTGACCATTCCCAATGAATTGCTGTTGCACTAGACAGTGTTTCATAGAGAGAAAAAGGAAATAACATCATAGCCCCAAGTCCAATCGTCACTAGAAAGGTAGACTGCCCTGGTAAGCGAGTTGCATATTGTTTAATGAGCAATGAATATATGCTCCAACATAATACTGCTGCGATTACAATTAAATCCCCTTTGTTGAAAGTAAAATCGACAATCCTTGTAAAAGAGCCACCCATTATAATAAAGGCAACTCCACTTAGTGATAGAACGGTCCCTATTAACTGATATTTTGATAGTTTTTCCTTCAAAAAAATAAAGGAAAATATGTAAATCATTATGGGCGTAGAAGAGTTCATTAAAGATGCATTAATGGACGTTGTGTAATGTAATCCAATGTAAACAAGTGTGTTAAATGCTGTAACACCTGTTAATGAAAGAATGATGACAATAAACCAATGTCTTTTCAGTAACCGCCATTCACGTTTTAATTGGTGAAATGCAATGGGAAAAAAGATAATAAATGCGACGCACCAGCGTAAAAAGGCAAGTGTTAGGGGAGGGATATCTTCACTAACGGCACGTCCAATAACAAAATTACCACCCCATAAAAGAGTTGCGATTACTAATAATATATATGGTGGAATTTTCAAGATGCTTTAACCCCTTTATTAATTGAATAGTAAAGTTAATTATAGGCAGTCAGTATAGCAATAATCAATGCCTCTGAAGTTTTGCTATGCTAAAATAAGGACAACAAGAGGAGGAATAACTGTGAAAAGTACCGTACCATGTTTACAAAAGGGAGATTTAGTCGGTGTTGTTGCACTTTCAAGTCTTGTAGAGCCTGAAAAACTAGGAGAAGCAGTAGCTTTTTTGGACGAATTGGGTCTTCGCTATATTGTGGGTGATACGATTCATGCAAAACATGAATATTTGGCAGGAAGTGATGAAATCAGACTAGCTGATTTTCATGAGATGGTAAAAAACCCAGAAGTGAAAGCAATCTTTTGTGTAAAGGGAGGCTATGGCTCTGCCAGAATTGCTGATAAAATTGATTATGCTTTAATAGAAGAAAATCCTAAGATTTTCTGGGGCTTTTCTGATGTTACATATTTACATTGTGCGATTAATGAGTATGCCAATATGGTGACATTTCATGGGCCAATGCTGATGTCAGCTAATAAGATGGATGATTTATCAAAAAAAATGTTTTTACAGCTATTTTCCCCTATGGAAATTCAGTATACAGAGGCAATTTCTCCGCTAACAACGATTGCTGGGGGCATCACACGTGGTGAAATGATCGGAGGAAATCTTTATCGTCTTGTCAGCACACTAGGTACCAAATTTGAAGTAAGAACTGAAGGTAGGATTTTATTAATAGAGGATGTAAATGAAACAATTCCAGTTATTGACTCAATGCTTCAGCATTTAAAACAAGCAAGGAAATTTGAGCAATTAGCAGGAGTCGTCATTGGTTCATTTACACAGACAGGATCTGATGAAGAAGCACTTCATTCGTTAATGAAGGAGTATTTTACAGATTTAGGAATACCAGTCGTGGCAGGTTTTAAGTTCGGACATGAAACAACGAATATAGCCATTCCATTAGGAACAGAGGCAATTTTAGACGCACAGGAAAAGGTGTTGAAAATATTACCAGGTGTGCATGTATGATAGGGAGAGGAAATATGGATATTGAAAAAGTACTGTATGAAGCTGCGGTTGCACTAGCAGAAAAAAGATATCTCACTGGATGGGGAGGAGCTGCAGCCTTATATACCGCGGATGGGCAAATTTTAACAAGTGTCGCACCCGAGGTAATGAATGCTGCTACTGAATTATGTATGGAAACAGGTGCTATTTTAGAGGCACATAAATTGAATACAAAAGTAACGCATTCGATTTGTGTTGCTAGGGAAGATGAAACATCTAAATTTGTAGTGCTGACACCCTGTGGAGTCTGTCAGGAAAGACTTTTTTATTGGGGAGAAAATGTAAAGGCAGCGATTACGAATGCAGATGGAGAATTGGTATTTAAATCATTAAAGGAAATTCAACCTTATCATTGGTATAAGGCATATGAACAATAAAGTAAAAGACATTACAAAAAATGTAATGTCTTTTTTAGCTTCGTTAATAAGGCTCAGCATCGTGTCCTTTATTCATGGCATCTTGAGGTGCTTGATCACCATGGATATTGCCAAGTGGTTTTGATGCAGAGGAATCTTTTTTAGCGTTGTGCAAACCTTCCTTGAGTAAGCGACCATATTCTTCGTCGGCTTCTTGTGCCAAAGCAATCATGGCATTTTGAATATCCTCATGACAGACCGATAGATCACGTATTAAATTTTTAAGAAGTTCTTCGCGTTCCCACTGTTCAAAGTTACGATAGGTTTCACCAGCCTGTTTCGTATTACTTTGACGATCAATCGATTCACGAACAAGGTTCCCTTCAATGTATGGTGTATATTCTTTACCAGCTTGTGTTGCTTCCTTTAATCCATTCAGCATGGATGGCTCATAATTAATATGTGGATTTTGTCCAGGTGCCAAATCACGCTTATACATCATTTGCCCACCATGTTGATTGGTCGCTACACGTTTTTTTGGTGCATTAATTGGAAGCTGTAAGTAGTTGGCGCCTACACGATGGCGTTGTGTATCAGAATAAGAGAAAGTACGACCTTGCAACATTTTATCATCAGAGAAGTCTAAGCCATCAACAAGCACCCCTGTCCCGAAAGTAGCCTGTTCCACCTCCGCAAAATAGTCTTCAGGGTTTTTGTTTAACACCATTTTGCCAACTGGATACCATGGAAATTGATCGTTTGGCCAAAGCTTTGTATCATCCAATGGATCAAAATCAAGCTCAGGGTGTGAACCATCCTCCATAATTTGAACATGTAGCTCCCATTCGGGGAAGTCTCCACGTTCGATAGCATCATATAAATCTTGTGTAGCATGATTGAAATTTTTCTGTTGGATTTCCTCTGCTTCTTTTTGTGTTAAATTTTTAATACCTTGTAGCGGTTCCCAATGATATTTGACAAGGACTGCCTTGCCTTCACTATTCACCCACTTGTACGTATTAACCCCAGAGCCCTGCATCATACGATAATTTGCTGGAATCCCCCAAGGAGAGTAAACGAATGTTACCATATGGAAGGTTTCTGGTGAGCTAGCACAAAAATCAAAAAAACGTTCAACGTTTTGAATATTAGTAATGGGATCAGGCTTAAAAGCATGAATCATATCTGGAAATTTGAGCGCATCACGAATAAAGAAGATCTTTAAATTATTGCCTACTAAATCCCAATTGCCATCCTCTGTATAAAACTTTACTGCAAAACCGCGGGGATCACGCAATGTTTCTGGGGAGTGACCACCATGTATAACAGTTGAAAAACGCACAAAGACAGGTGTTTTTTTCCCTTTATCCTGAAAGACTTTTGCACGTGTATACTTAGAGATAGGTTCATTGCCAACAACACCATAGGTTTCAAAATACCCATGTGCCCCAGCTCCACGAGCATGCACAACCCGTTCTGGAACTCGCTCTCTGTCAAAATGACTCATTTTTTCTAGAAAATCATAATTTTCCAATGTTGCAGGACCTCGATTACCGACTGTTCGCAAATTTTGATTGTTGGTAATTGGATGTCCCTGTCTGTTGGTCAATGTCATATCTTGCTCATGTGTTGCATCATCTTGCTGTGTCATAGTATGACCCCTTTCCTATAGATACTTCCATTTTGTCCTTGAAAGGGGCAAACTAGTCATCCAAATTATCCCTTTGAACTACTTAAAAAAGCTCTCCATACATAAATGTAGGAGAGCCCTGGATGGCGTTTTCAAATGGAATCAAGTTGTTTTGAGTATGGCCATTGCTTATAGTTGGTCATTAGTCATCGGTCATACAGTAACAGGTAACTTGTTATTGGTTTTTAACTAATTAGCTGAAAAGCTAGATTTGAAAACAGCACATCCAACTCGGGTTGGAGTCTCACCGTCCCGAGTCTAGAAATAACGGGAATCGTCAAAGTTAATTTGAATACTGTAATTTTTTGAATTAATAAGATTAGATAGCTTATGTGCATCTTTTTCAAGCTTTGTAGCTCGTTCTCGATATTCATCTGGCTCATACAAAGCAATTTCATATAACATTGTATTTTCGCCATAGCCAAATCTTACACTCTCTTTTTCTCGCATACTGAAATCTTTACACATATCAGCCTCGGCACGAAGTTGTGTTGCTAGTTCGATGGCTTCTACTAGTGCTAGCTTTTGACCTTTAAAGTCTACTGTGTTTTGGATGTTTGCTTCGTAAACGAGGCGGTCTAATGTACGAGTATCTAGACGAACTTGGGCTAAGTCAGCTTCAATAAGGGGGAGTGCTCGATTACTTGTTTTAGGGGCTTGTCCCTTTTCAACTGTTACAAAGGCACTGCGATGTAGTTCGTTTACTAGCTCTTGAGTTTTCTTTCCTAAAATACTTTTTAGTTTAACAGCTTCTGCAAGATTAATCACGAAAACACGTCCTTTTTATAGTGTTTTAGATGGTACATCATTTGATATAATTGCGATTTGATAATGTCCGCCATGAATTTGATTAAACATTTTCCCAGCTGACGCTAGCAGTTCATTCGCTGCATCATTTGTTAAGGAAGGGCGGAAATAAAAAATATGTAACGCATCAGTTGTTTCCTCTGTGACAGCTGTGCGTTTAGAATCAACAAAAGGTGAGCCAAATGCTCCTACCTCATCACGACTATACAGAATATTTTCTAATGTGTTAAAGCGCCCATTCAAACCTTCATAACCAATCTCGTCATGACCAAGATCAATTGTTACAAACCCTTTGATTTGAGCAACATCATATAGCCCAATTGGCATTTCATATTGAAGTGAAAAGAAATTATTTAAATCAACACCTGAATGAATTGGCGTTAAATAATTTTGCTTACTAATTCGACGCATAAGGCTTTCTGCTGAGTGACGATAGCGATTTGGATCAGCACCAAGCTTTTTCCAAATTTGTCGCCATTCTGCGATCCCCTCACGCTGTGTTACAGGAAGTTCCTGCATTTCAAGAAAAAGATTTTCCTGATACAATTGCATACGCCCTTTAATCATTTGAGGGGATTCTGCTACAACAATTTTGGTATAATGAATAATGCCGATTTTTAGCTCGGGATGTTGTGTTAATAGAGTTGGGTTAATGGAAATTTCCAATGAACATCACCTACTTTATCTATTTCTAATATTGTACCATGTAAGGAGTTGGAAATAAAATGAACATACACGACCTGCAACGTGATTTTGTGGCATATGCGATGTCCATTGGTGTTGATAAAATAGGTTTTACAACAGCAGCTCCCTTTACAGAATTAAAAAACAGATTGCGTCGCCAGCAGGAGCTTGGCTATCAGTCTGGATTTGAAGAAAGTGATATTCAAAAACGTACAGAACCCCTTCAATTACTAGATGAAGCAGAGAGTATTGTAGCGATAGCTGTGGCTTACCCTTCACGTATGCAAAATGCACCAATTGGTAAAAGGGGTGCGCGACGTGGAATTTTTTGCCGTGCTTCATGGGGTGTCGATTATCATACAGCATTACGTGAGCGTTTAAAGCTATTATCTACTTGGCTTGAGGAACATGTCAAAGGTGTACGTATTGAATCAATGGTTGATACAGGAGCCCTTGTAGATCGGGCGGTAGCTGAACGTGCAGGCATTGGGTGGAGCGGAAAAAATTGCTCGATTATAACGCCTGAATTTGGTTCCTATGTGTATTTAGGAGAGCTCATTACAAATATTCCATTTGCGCCAGATAAGCCAATGGAGGATGAATGCGGAGATTGTCGACTGTGCTTGGATGTTTGTCCAACGGGAGCCTTAATTCAAGGTGGACAATTGGATGCACAGCGTTGTATTGCTTTTCTGACTCAAACGAAGGGTACATTACCAGATGAGTTTCGTAGTCATATCGGTAATCGACTCTATGGCTGTGATACATGCCAGACAGTATGTCCTAAAAATAAAGGGAAAATTAATTGGATTCATGAAGAATTTATACCAGATCCAGAGCTAGCCAAACCATTATTGACACCGCTTTTAAAGATTACTAATCGGGAATTTAAGGGGAGATTTGGTCATGTTTCAGGCTCATGGCGTGGAAAAAAGCCTATCCAGCGTAATGCCATCTTGGCACTTGCTCATTTTAAAGAGGAAGCCGCCATACCAGATTTGATTGCTCTACTTCATAAAGATGACCGTCCTGTCATTCGAGGCACAGCCGCATGGGCTTTGGGTAAGATTGGCGGGGATACTGCACAAACTGCCTTACATGAAGCAGAAGCTACAGAGCAGGACGAAGAAGTGCGAAGTGAAATTTATAAAGGGTTGCAGTTTTTTAAGTAGTATTGGATGTAGAAGCAATTGACTAACTACAGTTTAATGTAGGGATGAAATCAATTGCTTGGAGTTCCTATGATTGAGAGCGGATCCGCTCTAATTGTGAGAAGAGTCGCTCCAAAAGAGGAAGGCTTCGTTAACTTTTTAAAGAGTCATCTTAAAGAATTTTTTAATAAGGAAGTGTGTCGTTATGCCATTGCATATCGTTTTATATCAACCAGAAATACCAGCCAATACGGGGAATATTGCACGTACCTGTGCGGGTACTAATACATCGCTCCATTTAATTCGTCCGCTAGGTTTTTCAACGGATGATAAAATGCTGAAACGGGCGGGCTTAGATTATTGGCATAGTGTAAATATTGTCTATCATGATTCACTTGAGGATTTTATAGAGTACTCTAAAAATGGAGATGTTTATTTAATCGAAACATACAGTGATGAGCCGTTTACGAAAAATGATTTTAGTGATCAAGACCGAGATATTTATTTTATGTTCGGAAAAGAAACTACAGGTTTGCCGAAGGACTTTGCTTATGAACGCCGAGATATGTGTTTACGTATTCCACAAAGTGATCATGTGCGATCACTTAATTTGTCCAATACGGCTGCAATTGTTATTTATGAGGCATTACGTCAACAAGGATATCCAGGGTTACATTAAAAAGCAGTTCTCCGCTTGTGAGAACTGCTTTTTAATATTAAAACTTTAATAACACAACATTCCCCGCAGGATCCTCTGTTTGGAACCCTCCGACGATTTCCGTAACGGGTGCACCTATACCACGAAGATTATCTTTCATAGTTGCCGCTTGTTCTTCGTTATCTAAACGCAATGAGAACGTTTTTAAGCCAACTTGATTTTTTCCAAGCTTTGGTGCATTCTCTGAGTGCCAAGTATTTAAGCCGATATGATGATGGTAACGGCCTGTAGAAATAAATAATGCTTGGGACCCGTAGCGTGTGACAATATCATAACCTAATCCCTTTGTATAAAATTGCTCGGCTTCAGCCAAGTTAGAGACCGATAAATGAATATGGCCCATTACTGTGCCAGCAGGCAGACCAAGCCAGTTGCCATCGCCCTCTTCTAAAATAGAACGAATATTGAGTGGTTCTGTCACCATATGCACCTGATTGTTATGCCATGTCCATTCACTTTCAGGACGATCTGCATAAATCTCGATTCCATTATGATCAGGATCATTTAAATAGAGTGCTTCACTTACAGCATGATCAGAAGCCCCAAGGTACACACCTTTTTCGTGAAAATGAGAAATAACATTAGCTAAGTCACGTCGACTAGGTAATAATAGGGCGAAGTGATAAAGTCCTGTCGTCATGCTAAGCTTATCTTCTACGGTTTTAGGCTGAACAAGAGTTAATAGAGCTGTTTCTCCATCGGCAGTTAACATAGCTTTATGTGAATCTTGTTGTAACACTTTAAAGCCAATAATTTCTTGATAAAAGGTTAAAGAGCGGTGTAAATCACTCACTTTTATTTCAACATTCGTTACATAGGTGTTTGGTTTTTCATGAAAATGCATTTTGAATACCTCCAAATAGTTATCTTTTTTCATTAAGTTACTTTATGTAAGTTAGTTTATTTTAAAAATAAAGGAAAGTCAAGTATTTCTATTGTTCCACAAAAAAAGAAAATCACTAAGCTTTTCGAAAAGCTTAGTGATTTTCTTGAGATATTATTTGTCAGCTTTGTAGTCGCCTTCGTATCCAGCAGTGAAAATAGCTGTTAAGAAAGCAACTGTTACACCAATGATTAATAATAATTTCATGGAAGTAACCCTCCTCATGTTATAAAGAAATCTCTTTTTAGTATAGCCTATCTACTTTAAAAATGAAACGACATAGCAGAATAAAATATGTCAGAAATGGTTCAAACAGCTTGATATCGGGAAAACTAAAAGTGAGGTGATTAGTATGGAAAAAAAGGTGCCAAATATTGAAAACGGGACAATGGTGAGAGATATGAAAGAATTAAAAGATTTGGGCAAGCAGATGGAGCATTTACGTGATGGTCTAGAGCTTGCGGAGGATGAGCGAATCGCTGATCCAATTCAATTGGAAGATGTTGAACAGAAGAAAAAGTAGTATATAAACCAGCCGCTTTATTTTTCTTAAATCCAATTTTTTGTATAATGGAACGAGGATAAGAAAGGGGTTGTGCTTTTTGAATTTACAATCAACGAAAACATTATCAAATGGTGTAGAAATGCCTCGTTTTGGCTTAGGTGTTTACAAAATGACAGAACGTGAGGAAACATTACAGGCTATTGATAAAGCACTTCAATACGGTTATCGAGCTATTGATACAGCATCCTTATATGGGAATGAGGTAGAAGTAGGAGAAGCTATTCGTCATTCAGGCATTCGTCGTGAAGATATTTTTGTTACAACAAAAGTATGGAATAATGACCAAGGATATGATGCAACATTACGTGCTTTTGAGGTTTCGCTAAAGAATTTAAATATGGATTACCTAGATTTATATTTAACACATTGGGCTGTCCCTGAAACATTTGAAGAAACATATCGAGCTATTGAGCGCCTTTACGATGAAAAATTAATTCGCGCAACAGGTGTATCGAATCATCATGAGCATCATTTAGAAAAAATATTGGCTAAGGCAAATTCTGCACCGATGGTTAATCAAGTGGAGGTACATCCATATTTACAACAGCAGCCATTAAGGGCATTTTGTAGTGAACACCAAATTGCTGTTACTGCATGGTCTCCACTAGGACGTGGTGGTGTACTTGCTGATCCTACCATTATTGAGATTGGGAAAGAAATCGATAAAACCCCTGCTCAGGTAGTACTGCGTTGGCATTTACAAAATGATACACTCGTTATTCCCAAATCCGTAACACCGAGCCGAATTGAGGAAAACGCACAGATTTTTGATTTTGAATTAACCAAAGATCAAATGGAGAAAATGGCAACATTAAATCGTAACCAACGATTTGGACAAGATCCTGATCATTTTAAATTTGATTTTTAAAAAAAGAATAAATCCCGCACTCCTATAGAGGCGGGATTTTTCTTATTGCTCGTCCTTGACGATAATACGTTTATTTAAAAAAGGATGGTCAAATTCTAATTGAATGGCATGTAGTTCGTAGTCATCACTTACTGTTTCTCGTGCACCATACATTGTATCCCCAATAATTGGATGGCCAATATAGGCTAAATGCACACGGATCTGATGTGTTCGCCCAGTCTCAAGTATGAGATGAACGACACAGGAATTTTTGTAACGCGCCACCACTTCATAGTGTGTTACAGCATGCTGCCCAGTTTTGGACACAACACGTCTTGTGGCATGGTGTCTGTCTTTGCCAATTGGTTCAGCAATCGTTCCAGAAGACGTTCGTAAGTTACCTTGCACCTCTGCTGCATACGTACGAATAATGGTTTTTTCCTCAATCATTCGATCGAAAATGGACTTTGCTAAAGGGTGCTTTGCTACTAGTAATAAGCCCTGTGTCCCTTTATCAAGACGATGAACATGTTCAGCATAAATGCCACCCTGTTCTTTGATATGTGCCATGACATGGTTCATACATGTATGTGTATCACGAGCATCATTAGGATGTGTTGCCATACCTTTTGGCTTTGATACGATTAAACAATGGTCATCCTCATAGACTACATCAATAGCACATACAGGCGTTGGTTTGTAGCTAGAAGTTGGAACAGGAAACGTAAATTTGATTATTGTTCCAGTTTGTAAAAGTGTATTCCATTGAACCAGCTCATCATTTGCCAATGTGATGGCTTTGGCCATACGCAATTCATGAACGAGTTTTTTACCGAGTCGCCAATGATTACGTAGCAATTCTTCCACACTTAAGTTATCTTCAGCAATTTCATAATGAAACATAGATCTTCCTCCGTAGAAAAAACCGTATTCCAAAGGTAGAACACGGTCTTCCGATTATTTTGCAGCTTTAGAAGCTTTGATTAAATAAAAGCTTGCCCCTGCGATTAAAATAAATGCAGTTAATGCTAAAAACGGAATAGTAATAAAGCCTAACCAATTAATATATTGTCCTGTACAAGAAACTGCGCCACAGGAAGGAGCATTTTCAGCTAAATAGCTAAGCTTTTGAATTCCGTAATGGTAAAGTGAAATACAGCCGCCAACCACAGAAAATACAGCTGTTGTGACAGCAATACGTGCATTTTTTTGTATAAATGCTACTGTCGTCATTATAACAATTGGGTACATAAAAATACGTTGAATCCAACATAATTTACAAGGTTCATAATGACGAATCTCAGAAAAATATAACGAACCTAGTGTTGCTATAGCAGAAACAATCCAAATAAATAATAAGCCATTTTCTTCTTTTTTAGACATATTCAATCTTCCCTTCATAAAACCATGTCCTTGTTCGATTATAGTGGTTCTAGTTTTATATGTAAATCAACTTACACAAAATAAGGTATGTGATGAATTTCAGTCTAAAGTATGAACGGTGGAAGCAGACGCTTTCAATAGCTTAATGGTATCATTAACAATAGTAATGCTAAAGAAGAGGTGTTTTCGTGAGGGAGAATGAGCATTCCAATATCAGTATTTTAAAAGAGATTGCTGAACTATTAAATGAAGAAACTGAAATTGTCACAATGCTAAAAGGTGCGCTCATCAAATTTTTAAATGGCACCAATTTTGAAACAGGCTGGATTTTTTTTATTGATGCAAAGGGGCGTTCAGAACTAGTTGTCCATGAAAATCTACCAGAGGCATTGGAATATAACAATTGCCATTATTTAAAAAAGGGCGGTTGTTGGTGTGTATCGCGTTATCGTAATGAAGAGCTAAAAAAAGCCTCCAATATTATCGAGTGTCAGCGTATTGAAAGTGCCATAGCTGCAAATGTTGGGGATCATGAAGGAATCACGCATCATGCGACAGTACCTCTTCAATCTGGACAAGAACGTTTTGGCGTATTAAATGTTGCATCTAAGGATACAGTACGCTTTTCAGAGGAGGAGCTTGCTTTATTAGAATCAGTTGCCTTTCAGATGGGTTCAGCTATTAAGCGAATTTTACTGACAAAGCAGGAGCAGGAAATGGCGCTTGTGAAGGAACGTAATCGCCTAGCTCGTGATTTACACGATTCAGTTAATCAACTACTATTCTCGGTTACGTTAACAGCTAGGGCTGGCATTGAAATGACGGATGATTGCGAAGTGAAAGAAACATTTAAAGAGATTCAGCATTTAACACAAGATGCACTTACAGAGATGCGTGCGTTAATTTGGCAATTGCGACCTAAAGGATTGGAAAATGGTTTACTTGAGGCCATGAAAGTATACGCTGAAATGCTTGGCTTAAAACTACATGTTACGGTTTCAGGCGTATTGCAATTTCCCTCACGTATTGAAGAAACATTATTTCGCGTAGCCCAAGAGGCGTTAAATAATGTACGTCGCCATGCAGGTGTATTAGAGGCAGCATTGTATATTACTGTTACATCAACAGATATTTTGTTGGTTATTCGTGATGAGGGACGGGGCTTTGTCATTGACAACAATACAAAGTTGCTTTCAATGGGCTTACAATCTATCAAGGATCGTGCAAAATCAGTTGGTGGAACTGCCGACTGGGTAAGTGAAATTGGCAAAGGTACGGAGCTGCTAATCCGCTTGCCATATTAAGGGGGAGAGGACATGATACGTGTATTAATTGCAGACGATCATCACGTGGTGCGTAGAGGACTACTGTTTTTCTTAAAGACACAAAAGGATATTGAGGTTGTTGGAGAGGCCAAAAATGGGCACGAAGCTGTTGCATTAGCAGAAAGCATTCAACCAGATATTATCTTAATGGATTTAGTCATGCCTGAAATGGATGGCATCCAGGCGACTAAACGCATCAAAGCGAAGTTTCCACAAATAGAAATTTTAATGCTCACTAGCTTTTCTGATCGAGATCATGTGGTTCCAGCAATGGAGGCAGGAGCGGCAGGCTATCAGTTAAAAGATATTGAGCCAGATGAATTGGTCTTATCCATTCGTCGTATTATGCGTGGTGAAAACACTCTACATCCTGAAGCAACGACAACGCTTGAAATGGATCGCCAGGAGTCTCAGAATGCACCCCATTTATTAAATCCGCTGACACCTCGTGAGCAGGATGTGCTAGCAGAGCTTACAAAAGGAAAGAGTAATCGGGAAATTGCATCCTCACTATTTGTCACAGAAAAGACGGTGAAAACCCATATTTCGAATATTTTTACAAAGCTACAAGTACAAGACCGTACACAGGCAGCGCTGTATGCTGTTAAGCACGGGCTAACTGAAGGTAGTGGGATATAAATAAACGGCGAGCTTCTACTCACATAGAAGCACTTGCCGTTTTTTACATTATTTATGTTGAACAATTAATTTTTTAGATATCTCTAATAATGTAGAACTTGGTGTTAGTGCTAAATCTTCCTCTAGTTTTTGCGTATATGTTTGGAAAATTTTGAGTGCCTGTTCATGAAGCCCTGCCTGTATTAACGTATATAAATAGTGCTCAAGTTTTTGTTCATTATAGGGATCATACTCTATTAATGCATGTAAAAATTCCATAGCTCTTTCAGTATCTGAAAAGACCGTTGTTTGAAACCCTTTTTCTAATAGCTCTATGTATGATTTCATTAATTTATCTTTATAGGCAGTTGACCATTCATAATCATCAAAAACAAATAAGCCATTCTTATAAATAGAAAGACATTGATTAATCAAAGAAATAGAGGGAAATTCAAGTCTTGAAAAATCCTCATGAAGTTTTTGAAAATCGTATAAATCACATACGATATTTGGCTTTTCGAAGATATAGTATTTATTTGAAAAGACAATACAGTTTTCGTAGCCAATTGTATTTAGAGTTTTCCTTAAATAAGATAGAGCTGTATGAAGATTTGATTTGGCTCGTACATAATCTAAATCAGGCCATAGAATTTCAATTAAATAATCTCGATGAATCGGTATATTTGGATGCAAAATAAAATAAGCAAACAATTCTTTTGTCTTTTCTGTTTTAAATGCCACTAAACTATTGTTACTATAGACGGCAAATTGATCGAAGCATTGTACAGTTAAGACAGTTTGTGTAGCCTGTTGAAGCATTTGCTGAATGGAAAATTCATGCTCAATACGGGCTACAGTTTTTTCTAAACGGGCATGACTGATAGGCTTTAATACATAGTCGAGACTGCCAATTTCATAGGCTTGTAATGCAAATTCATGATAGGCGGTAATGAAAATTACACTGACTTGTGGGCGTTCCGTTTTGATAATATCAGCAACTTCAAGTCCTGATAATTCTTGAAGTTTTACTTCTAAAAAGATAGCCTCAAATTCCATAGTTGGTAGTTCATTCAGAAATACTTCTACGCTTGTAAAGGTTTGCATCACCTGTATTTGTTGAAAGGCATGTAGTTTATTTTGAAAATAGTGTAAAGCTAAAGGTTCATTGTCTATTAAAACGGCTCGAATCACATCAAACTCTCCTTTATACAATTAAATTAAAAACATAAAACTCTAGTTCATTTTGGGTGAAAAGGCTTCCTATATATAGTGAAGGGCAAGAAAAGTGAAAATCACTCAACTTTTCTATTAAAAATTTGATGCCAGAAAAAAGCAATTTATGGTGTAGTTCTTTCACGGGTGAGAGTCAATGAATCCCGATGTGTTTGTCACATCGCGTCAAATCCATTCAAAGAAAATTTCGCCGTTCATTATATAGAAGATAAAAGTTTTTTAGTTTGTGTTAAGAGAATTGAAATAATTACTTAGGCGTTAAAATCAAACTATTCTTATACAAAAATGAAACAACATAGTATTGTTAATGAAAGTTGCATATGGGCATAAGCCTTGTTTTTTCTTTTATTGTTAAAATAGTATAATTGTTGTAACAATAATTAGGCGTTATTATAGTACATTTGTCTTAAAAAATACTCAAAAAGTACTTAAAAAATACTTAAAAAGATAGGTTATTAATTAAAATAGAAGTATATATAGGAATAATGGGATGGCAAGAAAGGAGATTTTACCATGAAATTAGAAAGACTTCTAACCATGACGATGATATTAATCAACCGTAAAAAGGTTAAGGCACAGGAATTAGCAGAGTTATTTAATGTTTCGATTCGTACCATTTATCGAGATATTGAAACATTGAGCTGTGCTGGTGTACCTGTTATTAGTCAGCAAGGTGTAAATGGTGGCATTAGTTTAATCGATGGTTATCGTGTTGATAGGCAAGTGTTGACGAAGGATGAGCTCACATCACTTTCTATTGCGATTAAAAGTGCTTTGACTACCTATGAAGATTCCCACGCTGAAGCCGTGCTCGAGAAAATAACGAGTATTGCTGATGATCATGTAAAACAATCGATGGACCATCTATTTGTTGATCTTAGTCCATGGGGACCAAACGCTCTCTTTAAAGAGCTTATTACGACGCTCAAGACAGCTATAGAGAATAATCGTTGCATAAGCTTTCATTATTCTACTACTTATGGTGAACAAACAAGCCGAATAGTCGAACCACATACAATTGTTCAAAAAGGGAAGATATGGTATTTGTATGGCTATTGTACATTAAGAAAGGACTTTCGTTTATTTAAGCTTGCGAGAATGAAACATTTGCTTCAAGCTGATTCTACCTTTGAGCGTAAGGAAGTGAATTTAAGTGAACTCCCTTGGGGTAAAGAATGGCATCGACCACAAAACGTAGTCGATTTAGTCATTTCTTTTGATAAAGACATTACAACATTAGTGGAGGAATCCTTTGGTGCAGAACATATAGACCATGAACAATCTATGATTCATATATCTATACCCGAAGATGAATGGCTTTATGGTTTCTTGTTAAGCTTTGGGCATCGCATTAAAATTATGGAACCACTTTATATAAGAGATATTATTCAAAAACGAGCTTTAGAAATTGTTCAATTATATAAAAATCTAGATAATTGATGACAGACAGTTGTCAGGTTTCCTTTGCTATAGTAAGTACAAATAAAGCGAAAGGTGGAATGACGATGCAAAGCTATTGTCAAAGCTGCGGTATGCCTTTAGTAGAAGAGGCATTATTGGGTACTGAAAAAGATGGGGACAAAATTCTGGAGTATTGTATATATTGTTACGAGGGAGGCAAGTTTAAACAACCCCAGTTAACAGTAGAAGAAATGATCGAAATTTGTGTACCGCATCTTAAGGAAGGTGGTATGCCAGAAAATGAGGCACGGAATATGCTGACTTCCTTTTTGCCAAGTTTGAAGCGATGGAGAAAAAGTGAAGGGAAGGAACCAAAAGTAGTTGAATTAACCGCATTTAACATCGTAGGTATTTCAACTCAAACAAGTAATGCAAATGAAATAACAGAGCATGCTAAAATTCCACAATTATGGGATGACTTTTATCAGCAAAATATTGCGGGCCAAATAGCCGAACGAAAAAATGGCCATGTCTTTGGTTTGTATTCAGACTATGAAACGGATGTGAATGGTAATTATACTCTTACACTAGGAGTTGAAGTAAATAATGATGACATTCCAACAGATTTAGTAGTTAAAATGATTCCAGCAGCTAAGTATCTAGTATTTACATCAGATAAAGGCACGATGCCTGAAGTTGTCATCCAAACCTGGCAAGAGATTTGGGCATGGTTTGCAAATTCTAAAGTTGAACGAACATATACAGGCGACTTTGAACTGTATGATGAACGATCCGCTAATCCACATGAATCACAAGTGGATATTTATATAGCTATTAAATAAGAAAAGTCTCCTACCAATCAATTGGTAGGAGACTTTTCTTCGTTTTGCGGAGGAATGATATATGGCTCAATATGCACTAGAACCTGACAAAAGCGATTTTCACGCATAATGGTATGTTCGATTTCTTCGGTTATGCGATGACTTTCAAAGACATTTAAATAAGGATCTACTGTGACAGTTACGTCGATGAAATACATATTGCCATGGGCACGTCCTTTAAAGTCTAAAAGCTCCATTACCCCGTCCACGTTACGGATTAAGACCGATAACGTTTCAACTTCATCAATATCAAATGCATCTGTAAGACTTTGAACAGCTTCCCAAAAAATTTCTACTGCTGTTTTAATAATTAAAAAGGCAACAATGAGAGCTGTAAGTGAATCAATGATCGGAAAGCCGAAAATGGCTCCAAAAATACCAATGGCTGTACCGATGCTGACAAGTGCATCAGAGCGATTGTCAAAGGCAGCAGCTTTAACAGCGGCACTCTTAATTTTCTTTGATAGTGCCAAATTATAGCGATAAACCACATACATGACAACTGCACTACCTATTGCTACATAGGCTGTTAATAGTGAAGGTGTTGTACCAGTGGGCTCCCACAAGCTTTTTAGGGAACTAACTAATACTTGGAGACCGACAACAAGCATAATGAACGATGCGACTAAAGAGGCAACAGTCTCAGCTCGTAAATGTCCGTATTGGTGGTTGGAATCAGGTGGTCTTTGGGCAATGCGTAAACCAACCAGTACCGCGATGGAAGCAATGATATCAGTTGTGTTATTTAAACCATCTGCTTTTAGGGCCTCAGATGTACCAATGTAGCCTATTGTAAGCTTAGCAGAGCTTAGGATTAGATATGTACCAATGGATAGCCATGCACCTTTTTCCCCTTGACGTAAATTTGTATAGAGCTCCATTTTGTTTCCTCCTCGCAAAACTTTCGGACATTAGAAAACGACCCCCTTTTAAAAAGGGAGTCGTTTCATCTATTTATTACAGTCGTTGCTCCCACCTATATAAGGTGTGAAAAAAAGACCATATTTATAGCCTAGATTATACAAGCGTGCTTCTAATAGTACCACGACAAGTATGGTAAATCAATTCAATTTTAGTCAATGACTGCGTCATATTCATTTGATAAATCACTGTTAGGTAATTTCAGAACTTCTAAGTATAAAATATGGTGACCATCTAATTCTTTTGCGATAAATTCAAAACCTTGCTCTTCAATACTGTCACCTTCGACTGCATCAAAACGCTTCGTCATGAACCAACCACCGATAGTATCAATATCATCATCTTCTATGTCAGTACCAAGCATATCATTTACATTTTCAAGAAGCATCTTAGCATCTAAAATAAAATGATTTTCTGCAATTTCTTGTACTTCCGGGATTTCGTCTTCATCAAATTCATCTTGAATATCGCCGACAATTTCCTCAATAATATCTTCAATCGTCACTAAACCAGATGTTCCGCCATATTCATCCATTAAAATGGCCATATGAATACGTTCACGTTGAATTTTTAGTAATAGATCGTTAATTTGCGTTGTTTCCATCACTCGAATAATAGGTTGCATATAATCAATGACTGGCTTATCACCATTTTTAGGATCTTTAATGTAAGCGGTTAATAAATGCTTCATGTTAACTAATCCAATAATATGATCTTTATCTCCATCCAGAATTGGATAACGAGTATATTGCTCAACACCCATTAAATCAAACACTTCTTTAATTGTTAGCTCTTTTTCTATGCCGACAATTTCAGTTCGAGGAACCATAATTTCTTTTGCAAGACGATCAGAGAACTCGAAAATACTGTTAACATATTCATATTCTGAGTTATTAATTTCTCCACCTTTTAAACTATCCGACAAAATCATACGCAGCTCTTCCTCTGTATGAGCAACTTCTGATTCTGACATCATTTTTAAGCCGAAAAGACCTGTTAAACCACGGGCAGAGCCATTTAATAGCTTAATGATGGGATAGGTAATATTGTGGAAGATAATTAATGGGCCAGAAAAGTTTAATGTGACAAATTCTGCTTTTTGGATGGCTAATGTTTTTGGCGCCAATTCCCCAATAACAACATGCATAAACGTAACGATTGAGAATGCAAGTATGAATGAAAGGATAGATGTAATACTACCATTCAAATTTAGAAATTCAAACACTGGGTGTAAAATGATTTCAAATGTAGGTTCACCTAACCAACCTAAACCAAGTGCAGTGATGGTAATACCTAACTGGCATGCAGATAAGTACTCATCTAAATCTGAAACAACACGTTTTGCATTTTTCGCTTTTTTATGCCCTTCCGCGAGCAATTGATCAATGCGGGTAGATCTCACTTTTACGATTGCAAATTCAGTTGCAACGAAAAATCCAGTCATTATAATTAGTAGGGCGAATGCCGCCAACCTAATGGTTATCTCCAATATGTCTCCGTCCAAATAATTCCTTTGTTCCCGCCCGAATGAGGGAAGTAAACAAAGTGTACACCTCCTATGATTTAAAAAATTGTTGGATGTTTCAATCATAAATTATTTAAAAGAAAAACACAAATATTGACAACAACTTTTTCACTTGTTTTTCATGGATCTTTTGAAAAAATGCAACTAGATTCAAATACCAAAAGATTGTAATTAACATGGCTATATGCTAACTTTAGAAAGATCAAAGATAGTTTGTTTAGGGAAAGAAGCATTTTGCATCTCATATAATACGACACGTCAAAAATCTCAAGAGTGCTTTAGCTTGCGGATTTTTTTAAATGAATTATTTTTTATAGTAAGGGGGAGTCTCAATCGTCATTTGAGACTCCCCCTTTCTAAATGTTTGACCTATTTATTCTTGCTGGAAGCGTAATTTTAAACACGCTTTTTCAACATCATGAACCGTTTCCTTTAAAGGTATTTCACCTGTAAACGGAGCGATAGATACAGGTGCTTTTTCCGTTATGCCTTGCTGTGTTAAAACATAGTTCTTATTATTATACGTTAAATAGAACGTTTTAATCGATTTCTTGCCGAAAGAGCTAGTAGAAGAATCAAAAAAGCCCTTTAGTTGACTGCAATACTCATTGTAAAAGTCGCTTTTATAGCCAGAAAGTTCCTCGAATTTCTTACTATTAACAGCACCCGCTTCATCCACTAATTCGAATATTTTAGCGGAAAATTCTGAAAAAAATTCTTTTACTTTTACACGAATTAACGCTTTTGAATTATAGCTATTTAAGTCATCCGAAAGTGTGACTTTACTCATTGAAATGGCCCCCTGCATAAAAAACATTTACTATTAAGCTGATATCATAAATGTATAAGAAAAATATACAAATTTCAACAGGATTCAACATAATTAGCTTAAATGGCGTGCTATTAATAGTAAATATAGGTATTTTTATACGGGATCACAACGAAAAATTGACTATCAAATTCAATCGTATACATGAAACAGCATAAGTTCATGTATCATTTTTTTAACAACCTCCTCGTCTGATGGAATGGCTCCTATCCACTCAATCGTACCGTCCTTTAAATATTCCGCTTGGTATCGTTCTCGTTGATAAAAAAATGAAATAGACCACCCAGGTAGTTGCGTGTTTTCAAATAGTGGTTTAAAACTGAAATGTTGAATCATCATCAAACCTCGCTTCTTATAGTATGTAGTCATATTATTCAAGTATAAAGATATTTTTGCAACTATTCACTTTTCATAGAAGTAAATAGGATGAGATTGAAATTCTAAAGGGGTATTTCTTTCGTTGAAAATCATTGCTCTGCTATAATGAGTGCAGAAGGCGACAAAATACGCCAATCTTGAATACAATTGAAATGAGAGGATACTAATGGATAATTTTATAGTGACATTACTTTTTATGGCTATCATTGGGGCTGCAATTGGGGGCGTTACAAATCACTTAGCCATTAAAATGCTTTTTCGTCCATATAAAGCGATATATATTAAAAATTGGCGTGTACCGTTTACACCAGGCCTTATACCCAAACGACGTGATGAATTAGCTAAACAGCTGGGTCTTACAGTAGTTAATTATTTACTAACGCCTGAAACATTTAGAAAAAAGTTTTTCTCTAAGGATATTCAAGACAAAGTAGAACACTTTGTGCAAACAAAAGTTGAAGAAACAATCTTTACAAACGACAAAACAATTCAGGATTGGCTAAACTTAGCTGGGTTTGCTCATCTACCTACTACCATTGAACAGAAGGTTGAAGCAATTGTTGAGGGACAATTTTCGTCGGTAAAGAATACACTATCAACAAAATCAATTCGTACGCTGTTATCAGATGATATCCAAAATACAATTGATGCTAAAATTCCAGTAGCAGTTCAGCACATTTTAGAAAAAGGCGAGGATTATTTTTTATCACCAGAAGGTGAAATGACGATAAAGGCAATGATTGATGACTTTTTATCATCAAAAGGGTCTCTAGGCGGCATGATCAATATGTTCTTAGGTGATTCCTCTTCATTAGTTGGGAAAGTTCAACGTGAGCTTGTGAAGTTTTTACAAGCACCAGGAACAACAACATTACTAACAAAAATATTTTCACAGGAATGGGAAAAACTTAAAGATCGACCAGCTATGGACTTTTTGCAAGATGTTCAATTTGACCCCATTTTATCGAAATTACAAGTGTACGTGAAAGAACAATTAGCAATCTCTGAACGTTTAAATCAACCGATTTCTTATTATTGGCCAGAAGGAAATGACTGGGCGAAGTATACCGTGATTCCACAAGCTATAGAAAAAGCTTTTGTGAAGGCAGAGGAAAAACTTGAGGATGTACTAAAACGTTTAAACTTACAAGAGGTTGTGCGAGAGCAGGTTGACTCATTCCCAGTAGAGAAATTAGAGGAGCTTGTATTAGGTATTTCAAAACGTGAGTTTAAAATGATTACTGTATTAGGTGCAGTGCTTGGTGGATTGATTGGGATTGTGCAAGGCTTGATTGTTTACTTTATTTAAAAGGAGATTGTATGAATGATTAATATTTATAATGACATTAATGCGCTAGAAGCAACTTTCCGTAAGATTCCAGAATTTGAAGCGTTAAAAGCTGCTGTTGAAGTTGTTAAAAATGATGAAGAGGCATTAAATGTCTTTAAAAACTTCCGTAAAATCCAAATCGAATTACAGAAAAAGCAATTAGCTGGTGAGGATATTTTGGAGGATGAGCTTGTCTATGCACAAAAAGCGGCACAGCTTGCACAGCAAAATGAAAAAATTTCAACGATGCTTGAGGCAGAAATGAAGGTAAGTAAAGTAATCGAAGAAGTAAATCGCATTTTAATAAAACCTATCCAAGGTTTATATGAAGGAATTCAATAAAAGGTGATAATCGCAATTTAAAAAGGAATAAATTTTCTAGGAATTGCACATATAACAAGTGAGAGGAAAACGTGTATCCGCTATTGGTCGGTACACGTTTTTGCTTTATGTACCAGTTAAAGAGTATGGGAGGTTATGAATATGCATGTCATCATTGAATGGACCTATAAAACACCAAAAGGAGCAACAACAGTTTTACGTTCAGCTGAAATGCCTGCAGCTCAAGCACTTTTACTTGCAGAGGACATGGAAAGAACGGGAAGGGTAAAATCGCTACATTGTATGGATCGGCAAGATACAAATTGGTCACATAAAGAGCTAAAAGCATATTTAAAGGAAATTGATACAGAGCCTCATAATATTACGCTCTATTTTGATGGAGGTTTTGATCGTGGGACAAGGCAAGCAGGACTAGGCTGCGCCATTTATTATGAACAAAATGGTAAACCTTTACGATTGAGAAGGAATGCCTTTTCGTCTGAATTGAAATCAAATAACGAGGCAGAGTATGCAGCGCTTTATTTAGCCTTAGTAGAACTAGAACTTTTAAATGTCCACCATTTGCCTGTGCGTATTATAGGAGATTCACAAGTGGTCATCAATCAACTGAATGGGGAATGGCCAGCATTGGAAAAAGAACTAGCAAGCTGGGCAGATAAAATTGATGCTAAGCTGGAGCAACTTCACATTCAAGCCGAATACCAGCTTGTTTCACGTAAGGATAATTCGGAAGCAGATCGCCTTGCTACTCAAGCTTTAAATGGCATCGATATTACTGGTTTGAGCGAGATTGTTAAAGAATAGGAATAAGAGGTGGCAGTAGATACTGCCACCTCTTTCTCATAAAATCCTCGGTTTGCACTGAAACTTTTTCCATTTTAAAACTACTACTACTATGAATCCAAACAATAAGGAGAGATTTTATGAACATGAAAAAAATAGCACCTGCAGCTATGTCTGCATTATTATTTGGAAGTGCCCTTGTACCGGTAGCTTCAGCAAATGAGCAGCAATCTACAGAAGCGGAGGTTCCACAAATACAAATTGATCCCGTACACATTTTTAATGATACTCGTGGTACTGTGGAAGATGTTCGTATTGAGGAAAATATTACATATTACACAGTAAAAGAAGGCGAGCAAACAAATGTATTAGAAATTACTAAAGATACTCTCGTGTTCGACAATACTGGGAAGAAAGTGGAGCTACAAAAGGGTGATAAAGTATTAGCTTATACCTTTGCTAACAAACCGCAAAAATATATTTATCCACCACAATTCAATCCAGAGGTTGTCATCGTTGAAACAGAAGAAGTTGGTTTTGTAGAAGTGGATTATTTCTTTGAAGATTTAACTAATACGTATGATATTTTAAAATTAAATATTGGGAAAGAAACAGAGCTATTCAATGAAAAAGGTGAAAAGGTGGACGCTAAAGATTTAGCAGAGAAGCATCTGATTGTTTTCTATACGGCCTCTACTAAAAGTATCCCAGCTCAAACAACACCATCTAAAGTAATTGTACTGGACGATGATTCCTCAACTACTAAGAATCCAATAAATGAAGAAATTGATAATATTATCGCATCAGATTCTTATGAAGTAGCTGGTACAAAAATGGTGCCATTACGTGTGATCGCTGAAAAGCTTGGCTTCAAAGTGGATTCTACAGGCAAGGGGGCAATCCTTTCAAAAGGGAATATGTCTTACACAATTACTCGCGGTGAAAAAACATTTGGCTATAATAAGGCATTACGTACACTAACAGTCGCACCGACTTTAAAAAATACAAAGACATATGTACCTGTTGAATTTGTGGATGAATATTTAAAATAATTAAGAAAATAGTATGCCAACAATGCTTGGCATACTATTTTTATTTGTGGTTACTCAGCCATTGCTAGAGCGTAATGGTTCTTTGAGGAAATAAAGGCTGGATACTTTTTCGCAAATTGTTGGAGACATTGTTTAAAGGATATTGTACTCATGAAGTTTTTAGCTAATACCATTTCATCTGAATACAATAAAAATTGCTGAAAATGCTGTTGAATAAATACCCTTGTCTTTTCATAATGCTTGTTAATTGAAATAGCGCCATAGATTTCTTGTTGATCAATAATATAAATAAAATCACAAAGTACTTTATGTGTGCCGTAATTAAGTTTTACCGTGACATATAATGTTTTTTCGTCACAGCGCTCTAAATCAAAATGGTGGAATGCTACTTCTACTTGATGAATAAAGCTCGAAACAGATGTATAATTGTCATTTTTTAAAATAAACATTCTCGACACCACCTTTTCTGAAAATTATAATGACAAAAAAATAGTTTGTCTATATTTAAACTGAATATTCTGTTATTTTATAGATTCTAATTGTTATTTTGCTTATAGTCATAGAAATTTGTTAAACTTAAATCTGCAATATATAAAAGAAGAGAGCGAAACGAAATGAAAATTATTCATATAGATCAAAAATATCCTGAAGATTGGATTCGCGTATTAAATCATATTGCGAATTTATTTTTTGAGGATTCCAAGCTGAAGGTTGAACCAATGGGAGCAGATATGTCTGCTACATTTGACTATCAGACTGGAGACGATTTTTCCATTTCTACAAAAGCAAACTTGATTGTAGATGGTAAGCAATACACGAATGAGTACAGTATTCAATATGAGTCCCCGGCAACAGATCGTGAGCTAAATATTCGCATAAAACGTGCATTGTCACATGTATTTTTAGATGTTCTTGAACAGCATACTGGAGTGCATCAGCAATGGGGGATTTTAACGGGTGTACGCCCAACAAAGCTGTATCATAAATTTAGAAAAGAAGGTAAAAGTGAGCAAGAAATTGCTGATCTATTAATTCGAGATTTCCGCTTATCAAAGGAAAAAGTTGGACTATTAAAGGAAATTGTGGACCGACAACTAGTGACCATTCCTGATCTTGATGCCATTGGACAAGAAATCAGTGTTTATATTGGTATTCCATTCTGCCCTACCAAATGTGCATATTGCACTTTCCCAGCCTATGCGATTGGTAGTAATCGTAAGCAAGGGCGTGTTACGACTTTTTTAGATGGCTTGCATATTGAATTGCGCGAAATGGGCAAATGGCTGAAGGACAATGATATGAAAATCACCTCCATTTATTGGGGTGGTGGTACACCGACTTCAATTGAGGCCGATGAAATGGATGCCTTATATCAAACGATGTATGAATCATTCCCTAACCCTGAAACAATTCGAGAGGTGACAGTTGAAGCAGGAAGACCTGATACCATCACACCAGAAAAATTAGAAGTACTAAAAAAATGGGGTATTGATCGTATTAGTGTAAATCCACAATCTTATACTGATGAAACATTAAAAGCAATTGGTCGTCATCACACAGTCCAGGAAACCATTGATAAGTTTTGGCTTGCAAGAGAATCAGGTATGAACAATATCAATATGGATCTTATAATTGGGCTACCGAATGAAGGGATTGAAGAATTCCAACATTCATTAGAGGAATCGGCAAAAATGCAGCCAGAGTCTTTAACTGTTCATACGCTATCATTTAAACGTGCTTCAGAGATGACGCGTAATAAGGATAAATACAAAGTAGCCGACCGTGATACGGTAGCTGAAATGATGGAAATGGCACGAATTTGGACAAAAGAAAATGATTATGTTCCATACTATTTATATCGTCAGAAAAATATTTTAGGTAATTTAGAAAATGTCGGCTATAGTAAAGCGGGAGAAGAAAGTATTTATAATATCGTTATTATGGAAGAAGTGCAGACAATCTTAGGAATTGGCTGTGGGGCATCCTCAAAATTTGTTCATCCCGAAACAGGGAGAATTACACAATTCCATAATCCGAAAGATCCTGCTGCCTATATCATGACCTTTGAAGAGGCTATTGGGAAGAAAATAGAATTTTTAAATGAATTATATAAGGCTTAATGATGAAGGCAATCTGATCTGTTCAGATTGCCTTCATTGTTTGTAGTGTTCGTAATGTACAGGCCATTTTTAGCAGAACAGCATCCTCAAAGTATTGCGGATCATAGCCTGTTAATTCCCTTATTTTATTTAAACGATAAGTAAGTGTATGTCGATGAATATTCAATTGCTGAGCACAATGCTTTAGCTGTAAATTACAATCAAAAAACGATTGTAATGTTTCCAATTGTTTAGCGTCTAAATTTTTGAGTACACGACGGTAAAATGCTTGTACCTCCTCCGATTCACGAGGTTTAAAAAGGGAATATAACTCGACATCTTCAAAAAAAGTCAATTCATTATTGATTGCAGCAAATTTTAGAGCTGTTTTGGCACCTTGGTAGCTATAGGGAAGCTGAGATAAATGTTGAACCACAGGCCCTACACCAATTTGAAGGGAGGGAAGTTTCTGCTTCTGCTTACGCAGTGCTTTTATAATAGGACGGCAATTTTGCTCCATACAACTTGTTAGTAGGATATAGTATTCCTGTAATTGGCTATGACCAGCAAGAATAGGCTGTTTGTAAAATAGATCCTCAAAAAAGAAGGGTATTGTATTTTCTGCGTAGGATGCTTCATTTAAGCTCACTAAAATCACCTGAAAAGGGCCAGAAAGAGCAAATGGTAATTTCTGAATCCGTTCAGTTAAGGTTCCGTCTAGCTTACTTCCATGAACGAGTGCTTCAAATATGTAATCGTTATTCTTTCGTTGCCATTCGCTTTTAGATTCAACAATCGCTTGATGGGCCATAATCTCTGTTGTGAGTTGAACGAGATTAGCAATTTCAAGCATATCCTCTGAATCTCCTGTAATACCTATAACACCTACAACCTCATCTTGGTACATAATTGGCATATTGATGCCTGGTTTTGTGTTTGGATAAAGTGCTATATTTTCCTCATTTATAATTAGAGTCTCTTTTGTCTGTGCTACGTATAGTGCACCTTCATGAATATTTTCCACCCTCATTTTATCCCCAGAAGCTAAAATGACTCCACTTGGGCTGATAACATTAATATTGTGACGCAAGCGCAACATCGTTTGATGGACGATGTCTTCTGCTAACTTTTTTGTCAACATGTTTATACACCTCGCATAAAAAAAAGCCTGTTATATGACAGATAAATTGTACACCTATTATAATGTTTTCTGAATTTATTGTCATTATAATAAATTGTAAGCGCTTAACTTAGGGATATGAAAATTTACGTAAATGTCAATGGACGACATAAGTGGAGGTATATCATGAAAGTTATCATTAGTCCAGATTCCTACAAGGGTACTCTGTCAGCAGTTGAAGTAGCAAAGGCAATGCAAAAAGGAATCTTAGATGTGGATCATTCAATTGAAACAATTATACTACCAGTGGCAGATGGTGGTGAAGGTACACTGCACTCACTTATTGCCTCTACAGATGGCCGATATTGCTCAGCAACTGTGCTTGATCCATTGGGAAGAGCTATCCAGGCTCAATATGGTGTACTGGGCGATCAAGTAACCTGTGTAATAGAGATGGCTCAAGCATCTGGTATTATGCTGTTACAAGAAAGTGAGAAAAATCCTGAACTTGCTACATCTTATGGCACAGGACAATTAATTAAAGCCGCACTTGATCAAGGTTTTAGAAAATTTATTATTGGCATTGGTGGGAGTGCTACAAATGATGCGGGTACTGGTATGTTACAAGCATTAGGTGTGCGGTTATTATCAGCGGAAGGGGTGGAACTTGAGGCTGGTGTTTCTAACCTTATGCAATTAGATGTCATAGATATGAGTCTACTAGACACTAGATTAGCAGAATCAACATTTACGATTGCCTGTGATGTGGATAATCCGCTTATTGGTGAACGAGGAGCCACTGCCATCTTTGGTCCACAAAAGGGTGTTCAAAAACACCAGGTCGCTGAATTTGATCGTTGTTTAAAGCATTTTGCAGATATTGTTGAAGCTCAATTTGCTATACGATTACATGACTATAAAGGTGCTGGAGCCGCTGGGGGAATGGGGGGCGCATTAATCGCTTTTTTAAAAGGAACCTTCCATGCAGGAATTGACCTTGTGCTGGACGCTGTACAACTTCAGGCTCATTTAGCAGAAGCACAGTTAGTGATAACGGGTGAAGGAAAATCTGATCTTCAAACATTACATGGTAAGGCACCATTAGGTGTAGCCAAAGCTGCAAAGCAAGCGAATGTAGAGGCGATGCTGCTGTCTGGAGGAATTGATACCAAGGCGAATACAGCATTACAAGCGTATTTTACAGTTGTTGAGTCATTGGTAGATGAGGAGATTGATGTGCAGCAGGCAATGCAAGAACCTGCACACTTTATTCGGTTAAAAACTAAAAGAATGATAGAGCGTTACTTACAAAAGGGGGATGTCTAGATGTTGTTCATTATTATATTAATAGGGGTATTGTTTGTTGTCTTAGGAACAGCTAAGTTAAAGCTTCATCCGTTTTTAGCTTTATTAATCAGTGCTTTCTTCGTTGGAATTGCTTCAGGTATGCCATTGTTGACAGTAGTGGAAAGCATTAATACTGGATTTGGAGGCTTAATGACAAGTATTGGTTTAGTCATTATTGCTGGTACTATTATAGGCTTAATATTAGAAAAATCAGGTGCTGCTTATCGAATGGCAGAAGTAGTGTTAAGAATTGTAGGACCTAAACGTCCACAATTAGCGATGTCTTTAATTGGCTATATCGTATCCATACCAGTATTTTGTGATTCTGGCTTTATTATTTTATCCAGCTTGCAAAAATCATTAGCAAAGCGAGCAAATGTTACGATTGCATCTATGGCAGTAGCTTTAGCAACTGGCTTATTTGCGACGCATGTATTAGTACCACCAACTCCAGGGCCTATTGCAGCAGCAGGAAATATTGGCGCAGCAGATTATTTAGGAACAGTCATTGTCATTGGTTTATTAGTCGCGATACCAGCGACATTCGTAGGTTATCTATGGTCAGTAAAAGTTGCGACAAAAATTCGCGTTCCTGAAGATGAGGTAGAGGCATTAGATTATGAGGAAGTCATTAAATCCTTTGGTAAAATGCCCTCAACATTTAAAGCATTTTTACCAATCGTTCTGCCGATTGTGTTAATTGGTTTGGGTTCTATAGCAGCATTAGTTGGTGATACGGAAGCGACTTTCAATACCATCTTTAAATTCTTAGGTTCTCCAACAGTGGCCTTATTTTTAGGTGTAGCAGCAGCCTTTTTATTATTACCTGAAATCAATGAAACGACATTAACAGGTTGGATTGGCGAAAGTCTAAAAGAAGCCGCACCAATTTTACTTATAACAGGGGCTGGTGGTTCGTTTGGAACTGTTATAAAAAATGCTGGTGTTGGAGAAATGCTTCAAGAAATGGATTTAGGTATGTTTGCCTCAGGTACATTATTCCTTCTTGTGCCGTTTATAGTAGCAGCAGCGTTGAAAACGGCTCAAGGTTCTTCTACAACAGCTCTTGTGATTACATCTACTTTAGTAGCCCCGATGCTTGTGACATTGGGGATTGATGGAGCGGTACCATTAGCATTAGTGGTGATGGCAATAGGTGCAGGAGCAATGACAGTTAGCCATGTGAATGATAGCTTCTTTTGGGTGATTACGCAGTATAGTGGTATGGAAGTAACACAAGCCTATAAAGCCCAAACGGTGGCCACATTACTCCAAGGGCTTGTGACTATTATTATTACGATGATTTTATGGTGGATATTTGTTTAAAGTAAAAGGAGAGCAGCCCATGGCTAGCTCTCTTTTTGTATAATAGGAGAATAGAAAGGAAGTTAGTAGATGAAAAAAATAATAGTATTACTCCTTTGTATTTTTTTATTAGCCGGCTGTACCGAGGCAGTCAAGACAGAGAAAATTCCTGTAACAGCTGGTCATGAAATGCAGGTTCATTTTATTGATGTAGGACAGGGGGATTCTATACTGATCGAATCACCAAGTGGTAAAACGATGCTTATAGATGGGGGAGTGAAGGGCGCAGGGCAACAGATTGTCTCTTATTTAAAAGAACTTGGGATAAATAAGCTTGATATTGTAGTAGCAACACACCCAGATGCTGATCATATTGGAGGGTTTATTCCTGTATTAGATAACATGACGATTGAGCAATTTTATGATTCGGGAAAAGTACATACATCGCAAACCTTTGAAGAGATGCTGACACGTATCGATGAAAAAAATATTCCTTATCATGTGCCAAAAATCGGCGATGATATCGAATTTGATAAGGATGTAAATGTGAAAGTTTTAAATGCCAATGATCAGGCTACAGACAATAACGATGCCTCCATTGTCTTAAAAATGACTTATGGGAATGTCTCTTTTTTATTGACAGGAGATGCGGGAGTGGCATTAGAAAAGGAAATGTTGCAGTATGATGTGAAAGCAACAGTTTTAAAAGCTGGACATCATGGCTCTAACACAAGTAGCTCAGAGGAGTTCATTCAGGCTGTAAAACCAGAGGTCACGATATTAAGTTATGGAGAGGATAATAAGTATGGACATCCACATGCAGAAATTGTGGACCGTTTGCAGGCTATTGGTAGTAAAATATATGCCACCGCGGATTTAGGAACGATTACGGTGTCCACAGATGGGGTAAACTATACGGTGAACGGTAAGGAAACTTTTAGTGTAGAAACTGGTAATATACTTTCTAAAGAAGAACCGACAACAGCTATTGAAATCGTTAGTAAGGATCTAGTTACTGAAATTGTAGGAATTAAAAATAGTGGACAACACGCAGTATCTTTAAAAGATTGGCAGCTTATTTCAATTGAAGGGCATCAAGTTTATAACTTCCCTAATCTTTCTTTACAGCCAGGGAAAACGATTTATATTACTAGTGGAACCAATGCACGGGAAGGGCAAAATTATTTGAAATGGACAACTAAACAAATTTGGTTAAATGCTGGAGATGCTGCGCAATTACGGAATGAGAAAGGGGAACTTGTAAGTGAGCTTGAGTAAATACACATTGGACCGTATTGAAGATGGCTATGCGGTTTTCTTAAAGTTTCCAGCAGAAGAGGAACAACTCATTATTTCACAGTCAGCCATGAACAAGCCTGTGCAAGTAGGTGATCGTGTTCAGATAGAAGAAAAAGATGGTATTTACCATATTGAAATTTTAAAAGAAGAAACACAGCAAAAAAGAGCAGACCTTCAGAGTTTAATGAATCGTTTACGAAATAAAAATAATTAATACATGACAAGCTGTAAGATTTGACGTACAGCTTGTTTTTAGATACAGGAATTGTACTTAAATTGTTATCCTAAATATTTTGAAAATATGCTAAAATAGTAGTATTAATCGGGAGCTAGGAGCGGACAAAAATGTCGATAAATACAATTATTTTTGATTTAGATGATACACTACTATGGGATAAAAAATCAGTCAAAACTGCATTTGAAAAAACATGTGACTATGCAGCAACAGTACATAATGTGAATCCTACTGAGCTAGAGGAAGCTGTTCGCCGAGAGGCACGTGCTTTATATGAGGGTTATGAAACATATGATTATACGGTATTAATTGGTATCAATCCATTTGAAGGACTTTGGGGAACGTTTGACGACTCGACAGACTCCTTCCAAAAAATGAAGGAAATTGTTCCTAGCTATCGTGCAGCGGCTTGGACAAAAGGGTTAGCTGCTCTTGGTATTGAAGATACAGCGTTTGGAGAGGAGCTAGGAGAGCGCTTTGTAGCCGAGCGTAAAGTAGCGCCATTTTTATACGAAGATACTTTTGCAGTGTTAGATGAATTAAAAGGAAAATATCAGCTTGTATTGCTTACAAATGGCGCACCAAGTTTGCAAAATTTAAAGCTAGAAATCACACCAGAAATTGCCCCATATTTTGATCATATTATTATTTCAGGTGACTTTGGTAAAGGTAAGCCGGACGCATCTATTTTTGAGTTTGTGATGGAGAAAGCAGGTATTACAGCGGACGAGGCAATTATGGTTGGCGACAATCTTAATACTGATATTTTAGGATCATCTCGTGTGGGAATGCGCAATGTATGGATTAATCGTGAAAGCAATATCGCCAACGGGGCTGTGACACCTACCTATGAGGTGGATTCTTTGACAGCGTTGTTGGAGCTTGTAAATAAGCTATAGTATAAAAATGTACTGACCCTTCATGGAGTCAGTACATTTTTTTATTAAAAATAGACATTCAGTCCAAGGTATAAACATGTAAAAGCTATCGCTATACAAAGCTGAACAAGAGCGCTAGCAATTAAGTAACCCTTAGGTTCACCAGCCTTTTTACGATAATAGATTTGCATAAAGGAGTAGAGTGAGAAAAGGCCATAAATAATTGTTGCATGAATTGTATGGTGGACAAGATAGATACCAAATGAAATACCTCCAAACAACACGAGCATGATGGCATTGGCAATAGCATGCTCAACTGTCGCAGCGAAAAAGCGACGTTCTGTATAAGGCATTCTTTTTTTAGCAATCCATAGGATGAAATGCATAAGTAGGATGAAAATGTTCCCTAAAATAAGTTTCGTCGACCGCTTCTCATCATAAAAATAGCGTAGAGAGTCAATTGATTCTTCAATCAGAAAGGCTTGCTGGGTTTCAACATTGAAGAAAATCTTGTTATTGAGTACCTTCCATTTCTCTTGTGTACGGTCATTATAGAGAATCAAAATATCATAGATAGTACCACTTTTCCATTGACTAGCGGATATTGTTATAGGAGAAGCGTTGTCCCAATTCTGTTGTAGCTGTGTGATAGCCTTTGAATGAGCATAGCATTGCTGAGGAACATAAAGGCAAGAATCCTTTGCTATAAAGGTATCCTTGTTCAGATTCTCCTTTAAGTAGAAACGTTGGATGGCTTTGGAGGAATCCATTGTCATAGGAGAATCAGTCGGACGTTGAACAAAAGTTAAAATTAATAAAGAAAGAACTACTATAAATAGCACTGACACAGACGGAATTTTCCATCCGTTTCCAGTAGTTTGTTTACTAATTACTGAGGGCTCTGTCATATTGCGTAATAATTTTTTTTGCTGCTGATCAGATAACATTAAATCATCTAAGTGTTGCCATGTCTTCTTATCATTCTTCATCCATCTCACCTCCTAACTGTTTTTTTAATGCGATGAGTGCTCGTTTTAATGTGTTTTTTACTTTCCCCTCATTCCAGCCAAGAATAGCGCAGGTTTCTTCGATGGAAAGCCCCTCTATTTTGCGCAGAATGATCACATCACGATAGGTAATTTTTAGTTTTCGAATTGCAAGATACAGTATCTTGGCATCTTCTCGTTGCATCAGCCATTGATGAGGAGAAGGTGACGCTTGTTCTTCATGCTGTTGTAAAAAAGGGACAAACTGAATAATCCTTTTCCGACGATAATGATCATAGGCAAGGTTACGTGCAGTGCACCGCAACCAAGCGAGATCGGCTCCTTCTTTTATTGTTTGGTGATGGTTCAAATAACGGACAAAGGTTTCCTGTGTATAATCCTCCGCTAATTTTTCATCATTTAGTAAGTAATATAAGTATTTAAAAATGGTGTTATTATGTAAGTAAAATATTTCTTCTATGTTCAAGCTGAACACCTCCTTTTCTTTAAAGACGAAGAACTCATAGAAAAGTATCATTTTCCCAAAATAAAAAGCAGAGAGTAGAGACTCCCTGCTTCTTGCTATTATTAATTATAGGTTAATGGCTTTTACCTCATCAATGTTTTCAAGCTGTGCCACAAAAACTAAATCTTCTTCTGTTACAACATTATCAACCGTTAACATCATAACCGCTGTACCACCAACCTGTGCACGACCAACCTGCATTGTTGCAATATTGATTTCTTTTTCTGCAAGCTTTGTTGCTACACGGCCAATTGCACCTGGTTTGTCAGTATTTTTAATGTAAAGAAGGTGGCCTTGTGGAATGACATCTACAACATAGTCCTCTACTTTTACAATACGTGCACCTAAACCATTTAATAGTGTACCCGCTACAGTATGTGTTTCGTTAGCAGTAATAATTTCAATCGTAATTAAGCTAGTAAAGCCTTTTGCTGTTGTTGTTTTGTGCTCATTAATTTTCATACCAATACGTTCAGATAAGTAACGAGCATTCACATCATTGACATGATTACCGTGATTTTTAGACAGTAAACCTTTTAATGCATTTGAAGTTAATGGACGAACATCATAGTTTGCTACTTCTCCAGCATAAGATAGGTTGATTTCTTTGACTGGCTCTGTTGTCACTTGTGATAGGAATGAACCAAGTTTTTCAGCTAATTCAAAGAATGGCTCAACTTGTGCAAGAAGCTCTTTAGGTATAGATGGCATGTTTACTGGATTTGTTACAGTACCTGTTTTGTAAAATTTAATGATGTCATTTGATACGTCAACCGCTACAGATTCCTGTGCCTCGATTGTAGATGCTCCTAAGTGAGGCGTTGCGATAACTTGTGGTAAAGTCAGTAGCTTATGATCTGTTGCTGGTTCAGAAACAAATACATCAAGAGCTGCTCCAGCCACTTTACCTGCTACGATTGCATCATATAAATCGTCTTCATTGATGATACCGCCACGTGCACAGTTAATAATACGTACGCCATCTTTCATCATCGCAAATTTATCTTTATTAATAAGGTTGCGAGTTTCAGGTAAAAGTGGTGTATGAACTGTAATGAAATCTGCAGCTACACAGATTTCTTCAACCGTTGCTTTTGTTACACCTAATTCTTTGGCACGTTCATCTGTTAGGAAAGGATCGTATGCCATAACATTCATACGTTGACCCTTAGCACGATAAGCTACTTCAACACCAATTCGACCAAAACCTACAACGCCTAAAGTTTTATTTTTTAGCTCCACGCCAACAAAAGATTTGCGATCCCATTTGCCATTTTTTAATGTATTAAAAGCTTGTGGAATATGACGGGCAAGTGAAGTCATCATCGCAATTGTATGTTCGGCAGCTGAGTTAGTATTACCATCTGGTGCGTTTACCACGATAATGCCGTGTTCTGTAGCAGCAGCAAGATCAATATTATCGACACCAACACCAGCACGACCAATTAATTTTAAGCTTTTTGCTGCTTCAATTACTTCACGTGTTACCGTTGTTTGAGAACGCACAAGTAATACATCTACATCAGCAATTTTAGCGATTAATTCTTCTGGTGCTAAACCTGTGTCTACAATAATGTTTAAATCTAAATCTTGTTCCTGGCGTAATGGGAAAATACCATCCTCACTTAGTGGATCAGCGATAAATACGTTAATAGTTCTTGTTTTTGTTGCAGTAGTCATTATAATTAGCTCCTTTTTTATCATTATTGGCTATGGCTTTATCTACGATAGTCTGAAATTTGTAAAATTCGAACATCTTACAGCATACAAACAATCTCCTTTCTAAATCGAAGACAATATAAAAAGCCTTCCACGCCTTACAAACACAGTTAGTGTGTTGTAAGGGGCGAAAGGCTGTATAAACTTTGGTTCGCGGTACCACCCTTAATCACTGCTGGAAAATTTATTCTGGCAGTCTTAGCTATATGCGTAACGTGCATGAGACGGATAAGCATACTTTTAAGTTGTTCAGCCTATCTATTCAGGAGTGGAACTATTATCGTAGAAATCACTGATTTGCACCAACCATCAGCTCTCTTTGGATTTTCTTGCGACTAGTGTGTCTCCGTCATTATATTTTTTGTGATTAAATTTGTTAACATCATAATCCCTATTGTTCACCTTTGTCAACGATATTTCTTAAAAACTTTAAAAATACTGACTTCAAAAGTCTGAAAAATAACTAAAAACGAATATTATTTATATAATACTGTTGTATTGTTCGTCTTTTTGGGGAATACAATGAAAGCGCTAACGATATTTGAAAAGTCCGATAGTATCAGGTTTCTGTGTAGTTTTAGCATGAAAAATTATATGGGAATTAAATGGAATAAAATAGAGGGTTTATGCTAATTATCCATGGATTTGTTCTAAGAAAGCGAACGTTTTTGTTTGTCACATTTTAGACAAAAATATAAAAAGTAGAAGGTAAACAGACTGTGAGAGAAGAATGTTAGTTAAGGATGATTGATTTGGGGGTGTAAGAATGAAGTACGATGTTGCAATAGTCGGTGCTGGTCTTGCAGGATTAGTCGCAGCTTGTGAATTAATCGATGCAAAGAAAAAAGTTCTTTTAGTAGATCAAGAGCCTGAAAATTCAATCGGAGGACAGGCATATTGGTCTTTTGGAGGAATATTTTTAGTAAATTCTCCAGAGCAAAGAAGGCTTGGAATTAAAGATAGTAAGGAGCTTGCATGGCAGGATTGGCAAGGAACTGCAGGCTTTGATCGTTTAGAAGATGAGGATTCCTGGGCGTATAAATGGGCAAGAGCATATGTCGATTTTGCTGCAGGTGAAAAATACGACTGGTTAAAGTCAAAAGGTATAAAGTTTTTCCCTGTTGTTGGATGGGCAGAGCGGGGAGGCTCATTGGCAGGAGGGCATGGCAATTCAGTACCTAGATTTCATATTGTCTGGGGAACAGGCCCTGGCATTGTAAAGCCATTTGTAGATAAAGTAAAACAGGCTATGAAAGAAGGATTCATTGACTTCAAGCCAAGACATCGTGTGGATGAATTTGTGCAGCAAGAAGGGAAGATTATAGGAATTAGCGGAACGGTGCTAGCTGAAACCTTTATTAATCGAGGTGAAAAGAGTTCGAGATTAGGAATCGGTGAATTTTCCTACGAAGCTAAAGCTGTGATTGTGGCAAGTGGTGGTATTGGGGCAAATTTTGATTTAGTGAGAAAAAATTGGCCTGCTCGATTAGGAACCCCTCCCAAAAATATGGTATGTGGTGTACCAGCTTACGTTGACGGAAGAATGCTAGAGATCACGGAACATGCTGGGGGACGCATTGTAAACCGTGATCGCATGTGGCATTACACAGAGGGTTTAAGAAATTGGGATCCAATATGGCCCAACCATGGAATTCGGATATTGCCTGGTCCCTCCTCCCTGTGGTTTGACGCAGAGGGGAATCGTTTTCATGCACCCAACTTTCCAGGGTTTGATACACTCAGTACGTTAGAGGCGATTCAAAAAACAGGTTATGACTATTCCTGGTTTATTTTAACGGAGAAAATTATTGAGAAAGAATTTGCTTTATCTGGCTCGGAGCAAAACCCAGATTTAACAAACAAAAGCATTGGCGATGTTCTAAAACGCATTTTACCAGGCCCACCTGCTCCTATCCAAGCTTTTAAAAATCACGGAGAGGATTTTGTGATTGCACATGATCTAAAGGAACTTGTAGATGGAATGAATAAACTTGCTGGGAATGAGCTACTTGATTTCATGAAGATTAAAGAGCAAATCTTGGCAAGAGATCGGGAAATGGACAATAAGTTTACAAAGGATTTGCAAGTAAACGCTATTCATGGAGCAAGAAATTATATTGGGGATAAATGGGTGCGTGTTGCCAAGCCACATAAAATTTTAGATACCAAAAATTGGCCTTTAATTGCTGTTCGCTTAAACATTCTAACAAGGAAAACTTTAGGTGGCTTACAAACAAATTTAAATGGCGCTGTTTTGGGCATGGACGGTCAGCCAATTCCTGGGTTATTTGCTGCTGGTGAAGTAAGTGGTTTCGGTGGCGGTGGCGTCCATGGCTACCGCGCTTTAGAAGGGACATTTGTTGGTGGTTGTTTATTTAGTGGACGCCAGGTAGGGCGTTATTTAGGGCAAGGATAAAGTGCATAAATGAATGAAGAGCATCGTTTTGATGAACGATGCTCTTTTTAAATGGATTGATAATGTTGGAGTAGATCACTATGCTGAAGTTTTGAGCAAATCCAACAGCAATGCGCACCTTGATTAAATTATGAAATGGATTAACAATTTGATTGTTGGACCTCTGCAATCTTAGCAATTTGTTCTTCAACCTGTTCCTTTGTCCAACCGTTTTCCTCCACGAAAAAGTTGCGTTCTGCACGGCGACAATCATCTGAACAGCTTCGCATGTAAAATGCCTCATGTTTTTCTTCACAAAGCATTAACTTATGACACGCTGGGTTTGCACAGTTTGTGTATCGTTCAGAAGGCTCTCCGGTGAAATAATCCTTCCCAACAATAACATGTTCCACCTGATTAATCGGTACACTTCGACGGCGGTCAAAAACAAACATTTGACCATCCCATAATTGACCTTTTACCTCAGGATCCTTCGCATATGTAGCAATACCGCCGTGTAATTGACCTACGCTCTTACCATAGCCCTCGCGTTTTAGCCAACCAGAGAATTTTTCGCAGCGAATACCACCTGTACAATAAGTTAAGATTTTTTTATCTGCAAAATCTTCTTTATGCGCCTCCATCCAAGCAGGTAGGTCACGGAAGTTTTCAATATCTGGTCGAACAGCCCCTCGGAAATGACCGAGATCATATTCATAGTCATTACGGGCATCGATAACCACGGTGTTGTCATCTTGCATCTGTTCCATAAATTCTTTAGGTGTTAAATAATCACCTGTGATTTCTAACGGATTGATATCCTGTTCTAAACCGAGGTGAACAATTTCTCGACGAGGACGTACATGCATTTTTCTAAAGGTATGCCCTTCAGTCTCATCAATTTTCCACATCATATCGCTAAAACGAGCATCTGCCTTCATATGATTCATGTAAGCATCTGTTTGCTCAATGGTACCTGATACAGTTCCATTAATACCTTCGTAACCTACTAAAATACGACCAAGAAGCCCTATCTCTTTACACAATGCTAAATGTTCTTCTGCGAACGCTTCAGGATCTTCAATCGTAATATATTTATAATAAAGTAATACACGATAGTCTTTTTGTGTCAAAATACATTACCACCTTTATCTCGATATTCGTCCTTTAATATAGCATAACAGGAGCAATTTTGCTTAGAGAGAAGGAGTTTTCTAAAAAAACACGAATTATACATAGTGAATGACTATTCATATTTGGGGGTTATAGAGATGGAATTTTCAACGATTACATTAGAAAAATTAGAACGTCGAGCAACCTTAACATTGAATCGTCCACAGGCGATGAATGCAATGGATGATGTCATGATGCGTGAACTTGCAGAATGCTTTGAGGCTCTACAGCAGGAAAAAGATATTCAGGTGCTTGTTATTCGTGGAGAAGGAAAGGTCTTTTCTGCGGGTGGTGATATAAAAGCAATGCTAGATGAAAGCAAACCACTGAATATTGATGAGGCAATGGTTTATCTGACACGTATCGTGAAGGCATATTATCAGCTACCAATGATTGTGATTGCAGCGGTTCATGGTGCATCAGCAGGTTTAGGATTTAGTCTAACACTAGGGGCAGATATTATTGTAGCCTGTGAAAATAGTAAACTTGCTATGAATTTCATTGGAATTGGACTGATTCCAGATGGGGGCGGTCATTTCTTCATGAAGGAGCGTGTAGGTACTGTTAAAGCGAAACAAATGATATGGGAGGGAAAGGTATTAACAGCAAAAGAAGCATTAGATGCAGGGTTAATTGATTATATTGCACCAGAGGGCACTGTATTTGCAATGGCAGATCAGGTGGTGGGGAAAATGCTTGCATCCCCGATTTCTTCCATGATTACAACGAAAAAAATTCTACATGCACAAAATATGCCACAGCTAGAAAATATCTTAGCATTAGAGGCTGAGGGCCAGTCTGCAATGCGTAAAACAACAGATCATGTCGAGGGCATTCATGCATTTGTAGAGAAAAGAACGCCTGTCTTTGTAGGCAAATAAAAATAATAAAAGGCGCGTAGCAAACCATTGACTACGTGCCTTTTATTAGCCACTAAACATGGAATAAAATTAATTTACCTGAAGCGTTTACAAGACGATGAGTTTTATCGGCAACACCTTTTTCCTCAATTTGTTGTTGTCCATTTAGTTTAGCAGCCTCATCATTTTCAAAAGTCCAAGTTTCATCAAACAATGTTTCCCCTGTTTTTTCAAAAGCTGTAAAACGATAATTCTCCATACAGACCCCACCCTTTTACTTGAATATATTTCTATTATACATAGAAGATTTATAAACTTCACGGTAAAACTAGTGAATTTTTTGATAAATTACGAAAATTGTGGAAAAAGTAAGGCAATGTTGTTTTTTTCCGTAATAGCATTTTTCATCAAACATGAGTTATGATAAAATAGAACAAATATTCGGTTTTGAATAAACAACATATTATTACTTTGGTTTTGTACTAAAGAGAGAATTATCTACTATTTGAGGTGATTGGATGTCAGCAATTCGTTTTTTCCATATGGCAGATTTACATTTAGATAGTCCATTTAAGGGCTTATTTGGACTACCCGAACCCATTTTAAAGAAAATACGGTCAAGCACTTTTGAAGCGTTTGATAAAATTATCCTTAAAGCGATTCAGGAAAAACCTGATTTTTTACTAATTGTTGGGGATATTTATGATGGTGAAAATCGTAGCTTGCAAGCACAACGAAGATTTCAAGATGCAATGGAGAAGCTTTTTCAACACAATATCCCTGTCATTGTGAGCTACGGAAATCATGATCATTTAAATGGTACATGGACACGCTTTTCTTTACCAAGTAATGTCTATGAATTACCAGCTGAAACGAGTGTAGTTCAATTAAAAATACGGGGTCAACAAGTGAATATATATGGTTTTAGCTATCCTGAACGTCATTTAAAGGAATCTGTTATTGAAAGCTATCCAACTGCACATGATCAGCATGCCATTCATATTGGTATGCTTCATGGCAGTGAGGCAGGCAATACAACACATGATGTGTATGCCCCTTTTATAAAACAACAGTTACTTGAAAAGAACTATCATTATTGGGCGCTTGGCCATATTCATAAACGACAGCTTTTACATCAAAACCCTCCAATTGTTTATCCAGGCAATATTCAAAGTCGACATCGTAAAGAACAAGGAATGAAAGGCTTTTATGATGTTACGCTATCCAAAACATCGACTGAGCTTGATTTTATCTCTACCTCTGCTGTTGTTTATAGCACCATTGAGGTAGATTGTACGAATGTGCTACACGCCAATGAATTATTGAAGAGATGTGCAGAAGCTATTACAGCTAATAGGAAGAAGTATGGCGCATCTGTAGTAGAGCTTCATTTGCAAAATATTGACGAACAAACGGAAGCTTTATTTGAACATGCAACAGTAGATGCGTGGTTAGAGACTATTCGAGAGGCTGAGGAAGGTATTGACCCAATGTGTTGGGTACAAAAAATGGTGTTGCAAAAGGCAGCGAGATTTTATGAGCATACAGCAACAACTCAATCCGTTGTGAGCTTAATGGAACAATGGAACAGTAATGAATGGAAGGATATTCTAAAAGATTTGTACCAATATGCTGGTGGTGCGAGGCTGATAGAGCCACTTAGTGAAAAGGATATTGAGAACTTAACCCATCGTGCACAGTCATTATTAGCAGAAGAAATTCAAAGGGTGTGATTACATGCTGACAATACAGAAAATCCAAATTTATGGCTTTGGTAAGCATGAAAATATCTCCATTTCGTTAAATGATGGTGTCACTATTTTTTATGGATTAAATGAAGCAGGAAAAACGACGATACAGCAGTTTATACTACAAATGCTTTTTGGTTTCCCAACAAGGCAGCAGATACAGCGCAAATATGAGCCGAAAATTTCAACGAAATATGGAGGTCAGCTGACACTTTTACACCCTATTTATGGTCAATGTACAGTTGAACGTGTGAAAGGAAAGGCTGCTGGTGATGTTACTGTCTACCTAGAGGATGGAACGACGGGGCATGAGGAGTTGTTAGTAAAGCTTTTATATGGATATTCTAGGGTATCCTTTGAAGCCATTTTTTCTTTTTCGCTGCATGAACTACAAGGTATTGAAAAAATGTCTGAAGAGGAGCTAACCCATTTGCTACTTGCCTCAGGTACAACAGGTATTCAGTATTTATCCGCACTTGAAAAGAAAATGGATAAAGAGGCTAGTGAGCTGTTTAAAAAGACAGGTAAAGTGCCATTGATTAATCAAAAGATTGAACAACTAAAGCAGCTTGAGCGGACAATTAAACAGGAACAGGGGAAGATTCAAACCTTTGAGGATAAATTACAGCAATTACAATTACTTGAGCAAAATTTAGAACAGCTATTTGGTACGCAAAAACGGCAACAGCAACAATGGCAGCAATTAACTATTCAAAAGCAAGCACTCCCTCTCCTCAAGCAGCAACAGACATTGCAACAGACAATGACCAATTTTCAACATGTTCAGTTTCCATCAGAGGGTATCAGACGGTATGAGCAGGTAAAGGATCGTCTGTTACATGAAAGTCAGCAACTGATGCAATTAAAGGAGCAGCATCAAATATTGCAGGAGAAAATACTTGCAACAGTGGATGAGCAAAAGGTCAATGAAATGGCTTACCTTATGCAAAAAGAGGCAACGTGGCATCAGCTAATGGTGAAAGAGCAAAATTTACAGGATGATCTATTTTTGCTCGAACAAGAAATTGAAGCACAGTTTCGTTTACTAGGTGTAACAGAGAAAGAAGCACAAGAAAATCTTTTGAACGAAACAGTTTCACTCCAACAGGAGCAACAATTTCAGCTTCAATTAAGTAAATTAGAGGATGCGGAGGAAGAGCTAAAATTTCATCTACGTTCACTAGAGCAAGTACACCTAGAATTAGATGCAATAGCCAAACAGAAGCAACAGCTAATGCGTGAGTCATTAACAAGTGAGGAAGAACATATTTTAGCACAATGGCCTCAACAAAAGCGAAGGCTTGAGCAACTACGTTCTGCCAAATCGCAACGCAGTAAGCAGAAGCAGCCTCATGACTTTATCTGGCTTATACTACTGATTTGCTTCATGTCGTTTGCTTATGGTGTATTTGAAAAAAACATAGTTGTAATTCTAATTGGAGCAGTTTTATCATTGCTAACTTTTTTGTTTATTCGATATGTTAAGCAAGCAAATGAACCTACTAATAAAGAGAATAGCATCCTCCTGCGGGAGTTAGAGCAAGAGGAATTAACAGTACAAGCAGTTCTTGCAAAGAAGCAAAGATATGAAGATCGCTGGTTGCACATCAATGAACAGCAGAAAGAGAAGGAGCAGCAATATACTTCTCTTGAATATAAAATTCAACTAACGGAGGTAGAGAGTGAAGAGGCCACTCAAACGCTCCAACATTTTTTAAAGCGTTATCGCTTACAAGGAACGATAGCCAGATCGCTAATGCCCGAATTATTTATGCGTATTCGTGGTGTACAAGAATTAGCAGCTAAAAGAAACAGTACCTCAAGTCTGTTGCAAGAAACGCAGGTAGAAAAGAACAACATTTATGAGCAGCTTCAACGGGTTTTAGAGGGAGCCTATAATGAACATGAAATTTATATGCATTTACGAACAGCCTACCTTGAAGCACAACAGCAACAGCAGCAAGCACAGCATGCAAAAGATCAGCTAGCCAGCGTCCAAATAAAAATAGAAGGTGGACAATCAAGAATGGATCGTTATACTGCTGAAATGTACGAGCTATTCAAAGAAGCAAGGATCCAAAATGAACAGGCTTATTATGAAATGCATGAGCAATTTGAACAGAGAAGAAAAATTGAGACAGAATTGCAAACCGTCCAGGCTCAATTATCTTCACTCGATCTTCAACAGAAGGAAAATCTGATTGAGGACTCTGTTAGCGAACGCATATGTGCTTTAGAACAAGAGCAGCAATCATTGCAACTAGAAATTGATCAATGTCTGGAACAACGTGCTGCTTTGCTAATGGAAAAAGAACAGCTATTAAATGATGAAAAGTATGGTCAATTACTTCAACAGTTTGAGCAGGAGAAAACAGAATTGCAGCAGTTAATTGAGCAGTGGGCAACTAAAAAAGCTGTGGCGACAGCTATTCATGAAACCCTATTCCGTCTTCGTGAAGAAAAATTACCTCATGTCCTTGAAGAGGTAAATGCTATATTCCGTTTACTAACAGGAGGAAACTATGACAAAATTTCGATTCATGAGGATGGTTATTTTGTAGCGCAGGATGCTGCAGGGATACGTTATCAAATGGTGGAGTTGTCCCAGGCTACCAAAGAGCAAGCTTATATTGCATTGCGAATGGCTCTAGCAAAAACCCTAGTGAGCGCTGCACCATTTCCAATGATTATGGACGATCCTTTTGTCCATTTTGATCGAAACCGCACAGACAAAATGGTACAATTAATGAAAGAAGTAGGATATGAACGTCAAATTTTATATTTTACTTGTCATGACACAATGCTCAACTATTGGCAAAAAAACCAGATTGTCGATATAGGAGCATTAGCAAATGAAAGGGGAGTGGCGTCAACATGAAAGGGATTACGACGCTCCAAGTTGGAGAAGTAGTTGATCAATTTTTATTAATAAAACAAGCGACAAAAGGGGTTACAACCGTTGGGAAGCCATTTATGTCGCTAATATTACAAGATAAGAGTGGGGATATAGAGGCAAAGCTATGGGATACGAATGAGGATCATGAAAAGATGTACCATGCGGAAGCCATTGTACGTGTTGGCGGAGAGATTCATGACTATAGAGGAAAGAATCAATTGCGTATTAAATCTATCCGTGTTGCTAAGCCAGAGGAAGGAATTGCTATTCACGATTTAGTGCCATCCTCTGCAACACCAAAAGAACAACTATATGAAGAATTAACGCAATTTTTCTTTGACATTAAAAACCCTAATATCTCACGGATTACAAGAGCAGCAATTAAAAAACATCAAGAGGCTATTTTAGTTTTTCCAGCAGCGACTAAAAATCATCATGACTATGCATCAGGTTTATTAGATCATATGGTCTCCATGCTCAAACTAGGTAAAGCCATTGCTGACCTATATCCAACATTAAATCGTGACTTATTATATGCTGGAATTATTTTACATGATGTAGGCAAGGTTGTAGAGTTATCAGGCCCAGTTGCCACAATGTATACAGTGGAGGGCAATTTATTAGGTCATATTACGATTATGGTAAATGAAATTGCTAAGATTGCTAGTGAGCTTGAAATTGAAGGTGAAGAAGTCATGCTGTTGCAGCATATGGTATTGTCACACCATGGGAAAGAAGAGTGGGGTAGCCCGAAAAAACCTATGATTCAGGAAGCAGAAATTTTGCATTATATCGATAACATTGATGCAAAGATGAATATGTTAACAAGGGCATTAGGTAAAACGACACCGGGTGAATTTACAGAGAGACTCTTCCCACTTGATAATCGTTCATTCTATAAGCCTACTATTTAAAAAGCAATATCAATCGTCCCATAAACTAACGTTGCTGTCTAGCTATTCGATATTAATTTCTCTGAGTCTAAGTATTCATATATTTAATTGTAGTGCCTAACTATTGTACCAATGTGAATATTTATTTTAGAATAGAGAGAGAAATTATAGGAATGGGGAAAAGTAATGGATACAGAGGGACTTTTTTCACGGAAAATTAAGTTTTGGAAAAGTTTAATTTTCAAAATGATACTAGCTATCGGCATAAGTTTATTTATTAGCTCCCATATTTCAGAATTTGTTAGTCGTCAATTCGAGAAGGTAGTGCATTTGAATGGAAGTGCTGGGGTTGCCATTAATACATTTATTTCGTTATTTATTGGCACAGTAATTATTTCGTTATGTACAAGGTATATTGTCTTAAGGCGTGTAAAGCGTGTGTTAAATGCTATGACCCAGGCTGCTGATGGCGATTTAACTGTTCGTATTGATGATCGATTAAAAGATGAAATTGGTCAATTATCGACTGAATTTAATCATATGCTAGTACAAATTGGGACGGTCATTGAAAAGACGAATAAAGCATCGACAGATGTATCAACCTTTACAAAGGAATTTACAACGATTACCGAACAAAGCAGTCAAACAGTTGAAACTATTTCGGGTGCCATTGGGGAAATTGCCTCCAGTGCAGAAGGACAATTAAGGCAAATGGATTTATTATCTGAATCAGCACATTTAATTACTAAAGATATGGATCATGCATCTTCTGCTATTCAGGAAGTTGCCTCAATAGCAAATGAAACGAACCAAAAGGCTGATTTAGGATTACAGTTAATTGAGCAAACGATTGCAAAAATGAATACCATTAATGAATCTGTTCATCAGTCAACTGCAGTTGTAAATGCTTTAGGCGAAAAATCGAAGGAAATCAGTACGATTGTAGCGTTGATTACAAGTATTACAGATCAAACAAACTTGCTTGCATTAAATGCATCTATTGAAGCAGCTCGTGCAGGAGAGGCTGGAAAAGGCTTTGCAGTAGTGGCAGATGAAGTAAGAAAGTTAGCAGAGGAATCTGGAAAGGCTGCAGATAATATTCGAACATTGGTGGATGATATCTTAAACCAAACCTCCAGTGCTGTTTATGCTATTAATAGCGGTACACAGTTTGTGGAGGAAGGCCGTGAGTCTGTTGAACAGACAGGCGATACCTTTAAAAATATAGTCGTATATTTGCAACAGATAAGTCATCGTACAACGGAGGTAAAGGATATTGTCTTGCGTGTCAATGAGAAAGCTAGTCAAACAGATGAGGCTGTAAAAGAAGTCGTTGGCATAGCAAATGGCACATCTTCGGGCATACAGCATATTGCTTTATCTATCGAGCAACAAAGTGCTTCTAATGAGGAAATAGCAAGTGCTGCAAATGTTCTTCAGACAATGTCAAATGACCTACAAACTGAAATTAGCCAATTTAAAGTAAAATAGAGTAAAAAGAGAAGCATCTGATGTATCAGGGTGCTTCTCTTTTGTTATATACTAGACTCTAATTATTTAGATTCCTTGTCAGTATCTTCTGCTTTATCTTCGGAATCCTCTTTTGGCGCATTTTCTTCAGCTTTTTTAGCTGCTTCTTCAGCTGCTTTTGCTTGTTCTTCACTTGTTGTTGTAAAGAATTTAAGCGGTTCTTTTAAATCTTTATCAGATGTTTTCACATCGGCATCTTTAGCCATTTTTGCAACGATATCTTTAAGAATCGTTTGAGCTTCACCAGTTTGGTTCAGTTTACTTAACATAGTTGAACGAATGTTTTCTTCTTCGTCTTTAAATGAACCAACACCTTTTACATCACGCTTGTCCGTAATTTCAATTACATGGTAACCAAAGCTAGATTTTACTGGTTCACTTAATGTATTTAATTCAAGAGCATAAGCGGCATCGTTAAATTCATCTACCATTGAACCTACAGAGAACCATCCAAGCTCTCCACCTTTTTGAGCAGAGCCAGTATCTGTTGAGTACTCTTTTGCAACGTCCTCAAACTTAGCGCCACCCTTAATTTTTTCAATTACTTCTTTTGCTGTTTTTTCATCTGCTACTAAAATATGACGACCATTTAATTCTGTTTTCATTTGCTCGTAGTATTTTTTCACATCTTCTTCTTTAATGGCTTGATCTTTTAAAGCTTTTTCTTGAAGAAGTTGAACACGTAAAGAATCTTTAAAGCCCTGTTCTGTTAAACCACTTTCAGCAAGCGCTTGTGTAAAGCCATCACCAAATTGTGATGCAGTTGTGTCATACGCTTCTTTGATTTCTTTATCTGTTACTTCATATTTGTCAGCTAAAACTTTTTCAGTCACCATTTGCTGCATTACATATGAGCCTGTTAAAGCTTTTGCCTTTTCATTAAAATCAGCTACTGAAATATCGCCCACTTTAGAAGTAACGATTGCTTTGCTGTCTCCGCCGCTACAAGCACCAAGCGCTAATACAGATGCAGCTAAAGTTAAAGATAAAACTGTCTTTTTCATAGTGGATATTCTCTCCTAACATGGTTTCGTCCATTTTTTACTATAACATAAACGTTTTAAAAACAAAATGGTTCCCCCTTGAGTATTGCCTATATTTCAAATTTTGAAGCGCATAGGATATAGAAAAGAAAGGGGGTGAAGTTATGGGCAACGGAGGATACGGTGGCGGTGGCTACGGCTCAGGCTTTGCTTTATTAGTTGTGTTATTTATTTTATTAATTATCGTTGGTGCAGCGTTCCTATACTAATTAATAAAACCGCGAAAAGCTAAGAGCTTTAACTCTTAGCTTTTCTTAACAATGTTAGACATTCGCGCCGCATGCCTTAGGTTCTAAACAATTTATTTGATTAGTAAAAGTTGTTGCATGGGGGGCTCGACTTATCTTCAAGCGTGCGGACGGGCGCGGATGGTGCACATGTTTTGAAAGGGGCTTTTCAAAAAAGCCCGAAAAAATTTAGATTCCATTACGCCTTGGCGTAATGGAATTTTCTGTTAAACTGCATATAAAATTTCAATGTAGAATGAGACAAGTAGGATAGTAATAAGTATATTTATAGTTCGGAATATTTTTGGTTGGTTTTCTTCGGGAATTTCACGTCGCATGCATAGAGCATATGTCATGCGGTTAATTTGAAATAAATAGAATACCGAGAATAGAACTACAATCATTAATAGCAAGTCTATTCCTCCCCTCTTTCAATAGTAATAGCATAACAAAGAACGTCAATAAAAAACAAGTACAAGCAATTTAGTGAACGGTCGGTGGAACTAAAATTTCATAGCCTTTAGGTGTTTCCTCTATTTGTGAATTTTTAGGTGAATTCAAGAGATACTTTACGTAAAGGATATCAATCAGGCATAGACTACAGTGATAGGCTAACAGCAATGTCCCATAATGGGTATAGGCTGGTAAAAGCCATGTTCCAACTATAATACTAGTATTTAGAACGATAAAAGGCGTAAGTAATGCTAAGATGTATCGATTTTTAGATAATGGCTCTCGAATTCGCATGTGTAAAACAGGAATTATATAAAACTGACTACGTACACGTAATTTTAAATGTTGGCGTAAATCAAATAGGGCCACAAAGTGCAAAAATTTGTGAATGGGATAAAGTGTTAGCACAGCTATCACAAAGAGCCAGAATAGTCGATCTGTATAATGCTCTTCATTAAATAAATTAAACGTTACATACGAAACAGAAAAGACCAATAAAAAAGTAATGACACCCATTATAATAATACGCGTAGTACCGTAATGATGTTCTAAATTTAAAATTTTCCAGCAATGCATGGTTTTTTATCAACTCCGAATAGGAAGTGTCCTATTTAATGTAAATTGAATTATGTTAGAATGCAAGAAAAAGGAGGTACTTCAGAAATATTTCTGAAATACCTCCTTTCACATGACTCATTCCTGAATGAACAGTAGTATAACTCATTTATGTTCAACTTATAAATAATTGCAGGAAAAATTATGTGCAGTTTGAAGCTTCGTCTTATCCTTTTACAGGTGTGCGTTCTTCTAGTGTGTCAAAGGAATCACGGAAATGTTGGAAAGAGCGTTCGAAAATATCGATGAAATCTTCACCATAGATATTACGAATAACAGCCATTACATCTAAAAAATCAGGGAAACGGCCATATAAATCTTTTAATGCTAATGATCCTTCCAGTACGGAATGATACGTATTATGGTAGTTTTTATTCATCTCTATAATGAGCTCTGTGCCAGCTTCTGTAAGTTCAACATACGTATTACGTTTATCGTCATCACGCTTGGAAAACTTAAGAAAGCCACGCTCTTCTAATTTTTTGGAGAAATTAAATGCTGTAGAAACATGCATCACGCCAAATTTAGCAACATCAGAAATGGAAGCGCCTTTTAAGTGGTATGAAATCCATAAAATATGGTGTTCATTAATATTTAAATCATAAGGTTTAATCCATTGTTGCCAATCCTTTTCAACCGCTTTCCACAGCGCTTTTGATAACTGTGCGATTCTTTGACTATAAAGCATCGCTTCTTTTTGTGTATATAATTCCTCTGACAAAGCCATCACCTACTGCTTTCTTTCACATTTTTAAAAATATTATAGCAGTAAAGGAAAAAAGTTTAAAGTTAGAAAAATTAAAAAATTGAAAAGTGGCTAAAAAATAATATTATAGCAATAGTTTTTGATAAAAATACAGATTATCTAACTATTGATAAGGACTTTAGTCGCTAACTTTTTCTTGAGGTTTTTTCTTATTTTCTGTAATTTGTGCAATGTTTTTCTCGATTTCGCTTATCGAATTCTGTAAAGCATCTAATTCTTGTTGTAAATTATTTTTCGTTGGTTCGATTTCTTCAGTAAAAGTCGTAATTGTTTGCTTTAAATCATTTATTATTTGTGGGATATTATTTTTTACTTCATTTGTTAATGTGTTAACAGATTGTTTAACAGTTCCTACTTGTTGTTTTACATCAAGGAGCATACCCTTTGTTTGGTCAACATTTTGTTTAACAGAAGCACGTAGCTGTTGCCCAGATTGTGGCGTGGAGAAAAGTACAGCGATTGTCCCACCGATAATTCCTGTCGTTAGTCCAAGTAAAAATGGTTTTGCTTTCATATTAGATACCTCATTTCTAGTCATGTTTATTTACTATTAAACCATGAAATGCACCAATACAAAAAGAAAAAAGAAACTAAACGAGTGATTTGACCGTCACAGTTTAGTTTCTTTTGATTATTTAAAGTGTTTATTTATGAAATTTGAGAAATAGCTGTATTGAATTTAGAGCGCTTCACTAATTTTGAAACAATTGGATAAATAACGGCAAACGCAACAACGTTAAATACGACAGCTGGAAGGACAACGCCAATAAATAGCATCGCAAACGTCGCGCCAACATTTGCATTAAACACAAAAAGCGCTACTACTAAGAAGACAGTTCCTGAAAGAATTGTTCCCAAGCCAACTAAGACAGCAGATACGGCGAAATGACCTGCCAGTTTTTTGAGAATGATTAAAGCAGCTAAAAATACAAAACCAGTAACAGCTTTATCAATAATATTTGGAACTAGACCTGCTGGGAATGTTGTAAATAAACCTGAAAGCACCCCTGTTGAAAGAGAAAGTAGGAACGTTTCTTTCACTGTTGGGAATAATAGAATACCAATAAACATCATGGTTAACATAAAATCAGGCTTCATTCCATTCACCATTCCTGGTGTAACCACATAAAGTGCAGCACCGACACCTACTAACAGTGCCATTAATACTAAATTCTTTGTATTCATTTGAATCTCTCCTCGACTATGCTAATCTATTTGTCTCCTAACGTGTCCTCTTGACCGCTAGCGAAACTTATTTGTGATTGTACGCTAAATTTTAAAAATTTGCAATACAGCATTCTGAACATTCAGATGTTAATATATTACAAATGGCTTATAGATTGGCTTTAATACTTTCTGCTACTTCTGACAACTGCTCTGGTGAGTACTTTTGTGTTTGCCAAATTAAGCCTAGCCCTTCTTTTTCATCGTAACGCGGAATAAAATGTAAGTGGTAGTGGAAAACAGTTTGTCCAGCTGCAGCACCGTTGTTATTAATGGTATTCAAACCAATCGGCTGAAATGCTGCTTTAATTGCATTTGCAATTTTTGGTGCCACAGCATATAGATTACGAGCCACTTCCTCTGGCATTTCAAATAAATCTTTGCAGTGATGCTTTGGAATTAATAGTGTATGGCCCTTTGCAACAGGTGAAATGTCTGTGAATGCATAGACATGATCGTCTTCATAAATTTTTGTACTTGGAATGGAACCATCAATAATTTTGCAAAATAGGCAATCGCTCATAAGAATTTCCCCCTTAACGTATATGTAAGTACATTCTATCATACTCAAACCTGTATCATTTGCTAATTTTTGATAAAATATAATACAAGAAGAGGAGTGAGAATATGTCAGTATTAGAGGTACAACATGTGACAGGTGGTTATACAAGAAAACCTGTTATTAAAGATCTATCTTTTACGATTGGAGAAGGTGAACTAGTTGGCTTAATCGGCTTAAATGGAGCTGGGAAAAGTACAACGATTAAACATATTATAGGAACAATGTTGCCAAAGGAAGGGGACATTCGTCTAAATGGTGTAACATTAAAGGAAGATACGGACAAGTATCGTACAGCCTTTTCCTATATTCCTGAAACCCCTGTATTATACGATGAGCTAACATTAAGAGAGCATTTAGAATTAACTGCAATGGCTTACGGTATTGACAAAGCAACACTCGATGCTCGTTCTGAGGTACTGTTAAAAGAATTTCGAATGGAGAAAAGATTAAATTGGTTCCCTTCACATTTTTCAAAGGGAATGCGTCAAAAAGTTATGATTATGTGTGCCTTTTTAGTGAATCCAAGTCTATATATTATTGATGAACCTTTTGTGGGATTGGATCCATTAGGTATTCAATCGTTATTAGATCAAATGGATGAAAAGAAAAAAGAAGGCGCTTCTATATTAATGTCTACACATATTCTATCAACAGCTGAAAAGCATTGTGATCGCATTATCTTATTGCATGAAGGAAGAGTTCGAGCACAAGGAACAATGGCTGATTTACGTCAATCATTTGCTATGCCGTATGCGACATTAGATGACCTCTATATTGCTATGACAAAGGAGCGGGACCATGAAGAACTTGCGTGATGTATGGTCCTCTCGCTTCATGCATTATATAGGAGAAGTACAAAAATATATGCAATTTATTTTTACAGGGCATATTGCTATCGTACTTGTATTTCTAATAGGAGCAGGGGGCTATCAATATAGCGAATGGCTGAAAGTTGTTCAAACAGACTTTCCAGCAGAAGTCCTGATAGCTGTTATCATCGGGATTTTATTGGCCTTTAGCCGTCCGACTACATTGTTGAGAGAGCCAGATCAAGTATACTTATTACCTTTAGAATCAAAGATGTCTTTGTACTTCAGCAAGGCGTTGGCTTGGACGTTTTGGTCTCAGGTGTGGATTGTAGCGATTGTCTATATTGTTAGTATCCCTTTATTAAAAGCCGTGACTGAATTAACAACGGTCGAAATATGGACAATATTTTTACTTACTATTGTGTTGAAATATCTAAGTGTTCGAGGAGAATTCAGCTATCGTTATAGTGAACGAGGGCAGATGGTTTGGGTGGATAGGTTTATCCGAGCTGTCATTTTTGCAGCTACTATTTATATGGGGCTCCATGCACAGTTGTTATTAGCAGTAATCGCGACAGTTATTAGTGTTGTTTATATGATGGTCTTTAGTAAAAAATCAGTTGGTGAACCAGTGCCGTATGAGCATTTTGTCAAGCTTGAACAGAATCGTATGATGAGCTTCTATCGTTTTGCAAATTATTTTACAGATGTACCTCATTTACACGGTAGCATTCGCCGTCGAAGCTGGATGGACTGGCTCTATAAATTTGTACCATACGGTAAGGAAAATGCTCAAAAGTACTTGGTATTTCGTACCTTTATTCGAACAGATGACCATTTCTATTTATGGGTACGCCTTACTGCTATTTCAGCAATCATTGCAGCATTTGTAGATATTCCTGTCGTTACATGGATTGTAGCAGGTGCACTCAGCTTTGCGACAACTATTCAGTTAAAACAAGCTCTGTTATCCAGTGGCGAATTTCGAATGGACATGCTCTATCCGTTACCAGATCATGCTCGTCAACTAGCTGTGAAGCAAATTGTGCGTTTAGCCATGATTACACAAGCTATTGTTGTGGGCTTATGTGCTATGACACAACCAATGTTTTATATTGCCTTTATCATTGTTTTGGTGATTAGTGAATTAACGTCGAAGGTTTCAAAGTAGAAATAGAATACTAAAAAGCTCATTTACCAATGATATTGTTGGATAAATGAGCTTTTAATTATTTAAACTTATTGTGAATCTTCTTCTTTTGGTATAGCACTATAGGTTGTTACATAAGAAGCTGCTGAGAAGATGTTTTGCTGGCGTATCCCAGTTGAATCATCTCTTCTAGCATGGGCAGTTTCATAGGCTTTAGAGCTCTTCCATGCGTCAAATGAATGAGGTCCATGCCATTGAGTCATGACAATGTAAGTATCACTCTTGATAGGCCTTAATAAACGGAAGGCAACAAAGCCAGGCTCGTTTTCAATAGCGCGTGAACGTTCTAAAAAGCGATGCTCGAAAACTGGTCTTCCTTCATCTGTTACAGGAATATTGTTGAAAACAAAGAAACCGTGTTCCTCTAAATCATTTACTGAATCTAGCACTTCAAATTTACGAGGTGTCGCAAATACTGTTTTTCCTTCTGTTTCATGTATCAGTACAGAGTTACCTTCCCCATGAATTAAAATCATATGTTCATTAGGATACTTATTTTTTACCTGTTCCAAAAAATCGCCAGTACCAGAAGTTAAATAAATATACATGAATTTATCCTCCTTATGAATCTTACTAATATAGCGTGATTATACCCTTTCTGGCGTAAGTCTAACGCTCCGCTCAAAAAGAATATGCCGAGAAAGAACAATTTTATGACATTTCACTAGGAAAACTATACAATAACAGAGGAAGCGTTTACTATTGGAAACGGATATCAATAATAAAGGAATAAACATGCGATTTTTTATAGTAAGAATTTAACGAGGGGAAGGAACTATTCATGACAACTTTTAATGATACACTTCTACGTGCTGCACGTGGAGAAAGGACCGCACATACACCAGTTTGGTATATGCGTCAGGCAGGACGTTCTCAGCCAGAATACCGTGCCATTAAAGAAAAGTATTCCTTAGAGGAAATTACACATCAACCTGAGCTATGTGCGTATGTCACTCGTCTACCTGTAGAAAATTACAATGTAGATGCTGCTATTTTATATAAAGATATTGTCACACCTCTCCCTGGAATTGGGATAGATGTGAAAATCAAGGCAGGTGTTGGTCCTGTTATTTCAAATCCTATTCGTTCAGTAGCGGATGTAGAAAAATTAGGTGAATTCAATGCTAAAGAGCATACACCATTTGTATTAGAAACAATCAAGTTACTTGCAGAAGAGCAATTAAATGTACCTCTAATCGGTTTTGCTGGAGCCCCATTCACACTTGCAAGCTACATGATTGAAGGTGGTCCTTCAAGAAACTATAATAAAACAAAATCATTTATGGTATCTGAACCTCAAGCTTGGTTTGCTTTAATGGATAAACTCGCTGACATGATTATTGCAGATGTAACGGCTCAAATTAAAGCTGGTGCAAAAGCTATCCAAGTGTTCGACTCATGGGTTGGAGCCTTAAATGTAGAGGATTACCGTGTATTTATTAAACCGATTATGACTCGTATTTTTGCAGAGTTGCAAAAAGAAAATGTACCATTAATTCAATTTGGAGTGGGTGCTAGCCATTTAGCAAAGGAATGGAATGATTTACCGATAGATGTTGTGGGCTTAGATTGGCGTTTACCGATTAAAGATGCACGTGCCAATGGTATTACCAAGCCTGTACAAGGAAACTTAGATCCATCCCTATTACTTGCAGATTGGTCAGTTATTGAAAAACGAACGAAGGATATTATTGATCAAGGTCTAGAAATGCCAGGTCATATCTTTAATCTTGGTCATGGTGTTTTCCCAGAGGTTGACCCAGATGTCTTAAAACGTCTTACAACACTTATTCATGAATATAGTGCTCAACAAATTCAAGCTCGTTCTTAATGGAAGTCAATCAAGCGTGAATAATATGTCCTTTTCTACATAGGGAATTTTAATTTCAATGTAGAAAAGGAGCTGTCCAACAATCAAGATTGGGCAGCTTCTTTTTATCACATAATGTATGAAAAACATAAAACAATTTTAGAGGTGAAAAGGGTAATGAAAGAAGTTAAAGGCTTACTAGTAATGGCATATGGAACACCTTATAAAGAAGAAGATATTGAACCTTACTATACGCATATTCGTCATGGACGTAAACCTTCTGCAGAGCATTTAGAAGATTTGCGTAGCCGCTATGAAGCAATCGGTGGTTTATCCCCATTAGCTGCGGCAACACAAGCACAAGCTGAAGCATTATGTACACGTTTGAACGAAGTACAGGATGCTATAGAATATAAATTGTTTATTGGTTTAAAACATATTCATCCATTTATAGAAGATGCAGTAGAGCAAATGGTGGAGGAGGGCATAAAAGAAGCGGTTTCTATTGTTTTAGCTCCTCATTTCTCTACTTTCTCAATTAAGTCTTATAATGGTCGTGCTGAAGAGGCCGCAGGAGGTCGCTTAAAGATAACTTCTGTGGAATCTTGGTATGACGAGCCAAAATTCATAGAATACTGGAAACAACAAGTGAATGAGACATTCAATGCAATGTCAGAAGAAGAACGTGAGACAGCTTGTCTAATTGTATCAGCACATTCATTGCCTGAAAAAATTAAAAACTTAGGTGATCCATATGAAGATCAACTAATTGAAACAGCTCGTCTTATTCAAGCTGCGACCGGTTTAAAAAATGTAGAGGTTGGCTGGCAATCAGCAGGCCAAACACCAGAGCCTTGGATTGGTCCAGATGTTCAAGACTTAACACGTGAGCTATTCGAAGAAAAAGGTTTCCGTTCATTTGTTTATACACCAGTAGGTTTCGTAACAGAGCATTTAGAAGTGTTGTATGACAACGATTTTGAATGTAAAGTTGTTTGTGATGAACTTGGTGCAAAATACTATCGTCCAGCGATGCCAAATACACATCCTTTATTTATTGATGCGATGGTAGAGGCGATTCATAAAAAATTAAGCTAAGCGAAAAGAAAGTGATGATGTTGGTGACTCAGAAAAGACGAAAGGTAGTTGTCGTAGGCGGTGGCATTACAGGCCTTACAGCTGCGTTCTATATGCAAAAAGAAGCAAGCGCAAAAGAATTGCCATTAGATATCGTACTTGTCGAGTCGTCATTACGTCTTGGCGGAAAAATTCAAACTCTAAGAAAAGATGGCTTTATTATTGAGCGTGGGCCAGAATCTTTTTTTGATCGTGAAAACTATGTCAATGATTTAGCAAAGGATCTTGGGATCGAACAGAAACTATTAACAAGTAATGCGGGTCCAAACTATATAGCTGTTGGTAGTCAGTTATATCCAATACCTAGTCATCTCTTATCTGGAGAGACACCACATATCTCTTCATTCATAACTTCAGGCTTGTTCTCACTAAGTGGTAAAGTTCGTGCGGCGGGGGACTTTTTCATTCCCCGTTCTACACAGGATGACGATCAACCGTTAGGCGCTTTTTTTAGAAGAAGATTTGGTGCTGAGATAGTGGAAAATCTAGTAGAGCCCCTACTAGCAGGTACATTTGCAGGGGATATTGAGCAGTTAAGTATGAGCTCAACCTTCCCACAGCTTTATAGTTTAGAACAACAATATCGTAGTTTGCTGATTGGTATGAAGAAGTCAGGCACGAATTTCTTAAGCAATCATCACATAGCTGAAAATAAAGGTATCTTTCAAACCTTTAGCAATGGCCTTGAAACACTCATTGAAAGTATAGAAGAATCACTACTTCCGGGGACAGTGATGAAGGGTGTCAAAGTAGAGGAAATAGAGCATGGCAAGGATGGTTCAGTTCAGGTAATGCTCAATAATTTTTCACATATCAAAGCAGATGCTGTTATTATTGCCACCCCCTTTAATATGGCTGAAAAAATGTTTAGTAAGTTAAGTCTATTACATGAATTGGGCACAATGAAGGCTGCTACTATTGCAACCGTTACAATGGCCTTTAAAAAGGAACAACTCGGGGATTTAGATGCACTTTCTTTTTATGTCTCTCGAAATAGTGATTTTTCAATTACTTCCTGCACTTGGATGAATCGAAAATGGCCAGGTACTTCACCAAAGGATTTTGTATTATTACGCAGTTATATTGGTCGAGTGGGCGACGAAGCGATTGTGGCTTTATCGGATACGGAGATCGAAAAAACCGTGCTACAGGATTTACAGAAAACGATTGGTATCGATGGCGCACCTGTCACAACGGTTGTAACACGTTGGAAAAATGCGATGCCACAATATACAGTTGGCCACGAGGCGAAAGTCCTTCGTATCAAACAAGAATTACAAGAACATTTTCCAACTGTAAAGCTTGCAGGAAGCTCGTTTGAAGGAATATCAATTCCAGAATGTGTACAGCAAGGTAAACAGGTTGCGAATGAAGTATTAATGGAAATGTTCAAGTAATGCAAATCAGATAGTACAAACATTTATTATCAATGTTTGTACTATTTTTTATATTGTTACATGAAAAAGAAATAGCAAACCACTATTTGTGGTTTGCTATTTCTACTAAGAGCTGTATTGCTGATTAATGTCCTAACTCTAAGAAATTCGATGACATGACCAAACAATACCACCAGAGTTAGCGCCGCCTAGTGTAAGAGAGATAGTCAATCCATTTGCTTCATAGAACAAATCAATCGTATCTCCAGCATTTAAATTCACTTCTCCTGCTAAAGTGATTGTGCCATTTCCAAGAACTGCGCGTAAAGTTAATACAAGCGCCACATTGACATTTAGTACAGGGAACAAGCCACTAATTAAATTTGTAGTAGCATTTTGTCTAATTGCAAATGAAGGGTTTATTCCTGCTCCTAAAGTAACGGTAATAGCCGCAGCAGTGGAGTAGTTAATGGTTGCTTCAAAGGAATACCTACCTGTAGTTGGTACAGTGAATATCCCAGTTGTTGGATTGAAAGCAGGTGTTGTAAAGTATGGTGAAGCAACACTCCAGTTAGTGATTGAAGTAGATCCACTAACAGCCAACGTGTTTTTAAAGGCAGAGAATCCTTCAGTAAACGCAGGCCCAGTAGCACCCGTAGCGCCAGTTACACCAGTAACGCCGGTAGCGCCAGTTACACCAGTAACGCCGGTAGCCCCGGTTACACCAGTAACGCCAGTAGGTCCGATTGCGCCAGTCGCGCCCGTAGAACCAGCAACACCGGTAGCCCCAGTTACCCCAGTAGCGCCAGTAGGTCCGATTGCACCAGTCAAGCCAGTAGCCCCGGTTATCCCAGTAGCGCCGGTAGCTCCAGTAACGCCAGTAGCGCCAGTAGGTCCGATTGCGCCAGTCGCGCCCGTAGAACCAGCAACACCGGTAGCCCCAGTTACCCCAGTAGCGCCAGTAGGTCCGATTGCGCCAGTTATCCCAGTAGTGCCAGTAGGTCCGATTGCGCCAGTCAAGCCAGTAGCCCCGGTTACACCAGTAGCGCCGGTAGCCCCGGTTACACCAGTAGCGCCGGTAGCCCCAGTTACACCAGTAACGCCGGTAGCGCCGGTAGAACCAGTAGCGCCAGTAGGTCCGATTGCACCAGTAACGCCAGTAACGCCCGTAGCCCCAGCAACACCGGTAGCCCCAGTTACCCCAGTAGCGCCGGTCTCACCCGTAGCCCCAGCAACGCCGGTAGCGCCAGTAACGCCAGTAACGCCGGTAGCCCCAGTTATCCCAGTAGTGCCAGTAGGTCCGATTGCGCCAGTCAAGCCAGTAGCCCCGGTTACCCCAGTAGCGCCGGTAGCCCCAGTTACACCAGTAACGCCAATAGCCCCAGTAACGCCGGTAGCCCCGGTTACTCCAGTAGCGCCAGTTACCCCAGTAACGCCGGTAGCCCCGGTTACCCCAGTAGCGCCAGTTACCCCAGTAAGGCCGGTAGCCCCGGTTACCCCAGTAAGGCCGGTAGCCCCAGTTACACCAGTAACGCCGGTAGCGCCGGTAGAACCAGTAGCGCCAGTAGGTCCGATTGCACCAGTAACGCCAGTAACGCCAGTAGTGCCCGTAGCCCCAGTAACGCCGGTAGCCCCAGTCTCACCCGTAGAACCAGTAACACCGGTAGCGCCAGTAGGTCCGATTGCGCCAGTAGCCCCAGTAGCCCCAGTTACCCCAGTAGCGCCGGTCTCACCCGTAGCCCCAGCAACGCCGGTAGCGCCAGTAACGCCAGTAACGCCGGTAGCCCCAGTTATCCCAGTAGTGCCAGTAGGTCCGATTGCGCCAGTCAAGCCAGTAGCCCCGGTTACACCAGTAGCGCCGGTAGCCCCAGTTACACCAGTAACGCCAATAGCCCCAGTAACGCCGGTAGCCCCGGTTACTCCAGTAGCGCCAGTTACCCCAGTAACGCCGGTAGCCCCGGTTACCCCAGTAGCGCCAGTTACCCCAGTAAGGCCGGTAGCCCCGGTTACCCCAGTAAGGCCGGTAGCCCCAGTTACACCAGTAACGCCGGTAGCGCCGGTAGAACCAGTAGCGCCAGTAGGTCCGATTGCACCAGTAACGCCAGTAACGCCAGTAGTGCCCGTAGCCCCAGTAACGCCGGTAGCCCCAGTCTCACCCGTAGAACCAGTAACACCGGTAGCGCCAGTAGGTCCGATTGCGCCAGTAGCCCCAGTAGCCCCAGTTACCCCAGTAGCGCCGGTCTCACCCGTAGCCCCAGCAACGCCGGTAGCGCCAGTAACGCCAGTAGGTCCGATTGCACCAGTAACGCCAGTAGTGCCCGAAGAACCAGTAACGCCGGTAGCCCCGGTTACTCCAGTAGCGCCAGTGGGTCCGATTGCACCAGTCAAGCCAGTAGCGCCGGTTACCCCAGTAACGCCAGTAGCCCCAGTAACGCCGGTAGCCCCGGTTACTCCAGTAGCGCCAGTTACCCCAGTAACGCCGGTAGCCCCAGTTACCCCAGTAGCGCCGGTCTCACCCGTAGCCCCAGCAACGCCGGTAGCGCCAGTAGGTCCGATTGCGCCAGTAACGCCAGCAGCCCCAGTAGCGCCAGTTACCCCAGTAGCGCCGGTCTCACCCGTAGCCCCAGCAACGCCGGTAGCGCCAGTAACGCCAGTAGCGCCAGTAGGTCCGATTGCACCAGTCAAGCCAGTAGCGCCGGTTACCCCAGTAGCACCAGTAGGTCCGATTGCACCAGTAGCTCCAGTTACCCCAGTAACGCCGGTAGCCCCGGTTACACCCGTAGAACCAGTAACACCCGTAGCCCCAGTAGCCCCAGTTACCCCGGTTACTCCAGTAACGCCCGTAGCCCCAGTAGCCCCAGTTACCCCGGTTACCCCAGTATCGCCAGTGGGCCCAGTCTCACCTGTAGAACCAGTAACGCCGGTAGCGCCAGTAGCACCAGTAACACCAGTAGCCCCGGTAACGCCAGTAGCCCCAGTAACGCCAGTCACACCTGTACTACCTGTAGGTCCAGTTATCCCCCCAGTCGGTCCTGTAGGTTTCACTGGCCAAATTGGACAACTTGGAATAGGACCAGTTTTACAACAACAAGGAAATGAATGACACTTACTGCAAACTCTATCTATAAAATTTCCAAAATGCATAATCTCACCTCCTCTCTCAAATATCGTATTCTGATGAATGATAAGGGAGGTAGACACATAACTATTAATTACTTGTAAATAGAGAGTTATTTATAGATTCGTTGCAATTGTATTTAAGATAATTGGATGTTTATCCTGTGAATAGGAGACGAAACTTTTTAGATGGTGATTGATATTTTTTAAGAGTCATTTTGATTGATTGTTAAAATACGCTTGAAATATTCTTTATTGTGTAGAATTTTTGGGTCATTCGGAATAAACGAGCCCGCTAATTCATTATGGGCATTGGCTAGTTCATATTGTTGTAAGCGATCGTAAAGAACACAGAGCTGTAAGTGGGGTAGCCATGTAGAAAAGCTTTTGTTTTGAAAGGGCGCATTTGGCTTCTGTTTAATCACTAGAGCTTGCTCATACCAAAATATAGCTTCGTAATTTCTAGATTGTTCCATAAAGTGATAACCTAGGCGACAGCAGGCTTCTGGTCGGGGGATATCGTATTCAAAGCTTCGTAGTATAGCGCTGAAATTGTTTTCTTTATCGTTTAAATGGGAATAGCAATCAGCTAATTTTAAGCAGGCACGTATGTTATCTTCAATCCACCCTAATTTGGACGTTAAAAATAATTCATAATAATAAATAGCTTCCTCAAACAGGCCATGATCTACTAATTCATTAGCAAAATAAAATGTATCACGTGGTGATAGTGTTTCTCCTGTTTCAATCAGTTGTCTATAAATCGTAATATTGCGGGAGTGATCATGGGTTAACGGTAAATGGCTGACAGCAACATCACTATCAAACAACATACCACAAACTTCTAAATATTCATGAACTGCACCAATCCATTGAAATTGCTTTTCCCTCCTGACAAGGCGATATCTTCTTATTAAGACATCTGCATTTCCCTCATGATCGAAACTTAAATGATAATTCATAGAAACAGCATCAATGTCGGAAGTAAGAGATGCTTTGAGTGCCTTTAATTTTTGGCGGTCTTCCTCTAAAAAAACATCGTCAGCATCAAGCCAGAGGATGTATTCTTTTGTTGCTTGTTGAAAGGAAAAGTTTCGTGCTGCTGCAAAGTGATGTATCCATTTAAAATCAAAAATTCGGTCGGTATATTGTGCAACCACTTGCTTTGTACTATCTGTTGATCCCGTATCAACAATATTAATTTCATCTACTATATCTTTGACAGAGTCAAGACATCGACCAATAACATCTTCTTCATTTTTTACAATCATACATAAGCTAATGGATATCATACTCTATTCCTCCTTACCATTATCTTTGTAATATATGTAAGGACGGAAATATTGGTTGGATGATTGAACTGTTAGAAGAATTGCGCGCCTGATATGTGAAATGTATTTTCATGGTTTGTCATAAATTTACCTTCCAAGTTTCACCCGAATTTCACAATTGTGAAGTATAGTAAAGGGGCAGAGGTGATAAAGTTGAAAAAATGGGCATTCTTCATTTTTTCGTTACTACAAATTATATGGTTAGCGGGTTGCGCTGAAAAGTCATATGAACCCATTGAAAGGGAACGAAGTTTTATAGCTTCATTGAACATACAAGAGCCATCATTAGATTTTATTGATGAGGATGGGAATATGCTTGCGACATGGTTATTTGATAAGGCTTATTCAGGGGCCATATTATTAGGAGATGACCAAGTTTTATTATATGGACACCAACTAAATAACATCGACGTCTATACAATATCCACCGGAGAAAAGCTCTATTCAAAAAAAGTAGAGATTGGTACGACCAATGTATACTACGATGACAACATCAAGCAATTTTTTATCACGAATAGTAAAACCAATACAGTGACAAGCTTTGATCAAGAAGGCAATCAGCTAGCTTCACAACAACTTGGCAATTATCCAATGTCAATGACATCGTATAGGGATAAACTATATGTTATTAATTTTAAAGATACAAAGTTATCTGTGTTAAATATGAAGGATTTAAAAATTGAGCAAGAGTGGCCGATTCAAAAATCTGCACATGGAATAGCTGTTCTAGAAGAAACACATGAGCTATGGGTAGGCGGTCATGGGGAAGGAAGTAAGCCAAATAGTTCTGTTAAAAAATATGATTTGACTACAGGTCAACTGCATGGAGAGATTGATATGCCTTTGATGCCAGTAGGATTAAAAAAGACCAAAGATGCTGTTCTTGTTGTAAGTCATGGTCACAACGAGTTATATGTGGCTGACTTTGATGGCCATATCAAATGGCAGCAAGAGGTTGGGGCAAATCCATTTGTAGTGGATCAATTTAAAGATTATATTGTTGTCGCTGGCTATGATGATCACACATTGTATTTTATAAAAGATGGCCAGAAGGAAAAGACAGTTGATGTGGGGAAAGGTGCTTTTCAGCTGTTAGTAAGGGAGGAACAATGATGACAACTGTATTAATAGTTGATGATGAGCAGGATATGCGTAATTTAATTGAAATGATGCTCAATAACTCTGATATAGAGACATTTACTGCCGCTAGTGGAACTGAGGCTTACGATGTAATAGTGCGTGAAAATATAGATTTAGTATTACTTGATGTAATGATGCCACATGAGGATGGTTTTGTTGTTTGTCAAAGTATTCGGGCTATGTCCAATGTGCCGATTATTTTTTTAACTGCACGTGATGCGAATGAGGATAAAGTGAAAGGTCTTACACTTGGCGGAGATGATTATATTGTTAAGCCATTTACACATGATGAGCTCGTAGCCAGAATTTATGCTGTATTAAGACGAAGTGGTGCAAATATTACGGAACTACAGCAAAAGTACGTAATTTTTGGCTCTATTAAAATAGATGAAATAGCACGAAAAGTATCCGTTGATGGAAAGAGTATTCCACTTACTTTAAAGGAATTTGAACTCTTACACTTATTTATGAAAAATCCAGGAAATGCCTATTCGAGAGAGCAATTATTAGAACGCATTTGGGATATTGATTATGTAGGTGGAACACGCACGGTAGATACACATATTAAAACTTTACGAATAAAGCTTGGAAAGGATGCGGCTTCGCATATTCAAACCGTTTGGGGTGTGGGCTACCGCTTTGATCCTGGCGAATGAAAAAAATTGCCACGCGCATTTGGTTGTTAATTTTCGCCTTTTTAATTATTACCGTCGTCTTTATGTATGTTCTCACAAATTTTTTATATCAACGTTTATATGTACAAGATACAGAAGATACAATGGTCGAGGTTGGATTGAAGCTACAAACAATGTATGACAATGGCAAGGTAACGGATGAATTTATTGCAGATATTGAAGAATTTAATGATTATTCCAATTTGAATATATTTGCGGTAAGGAATCCTCGTGAATTAAGTGCCTGTGTTCCATTTGATATCGATTATGAGACATTGATTGGTCCTGAGGAAAGACAAAAATTACTGGCAGGAAAGTATGTGCAAAAAATTGGGTACGAGCCTCGCTTTGATCGACAACTTATTTCGGTGGTTGTACCACTTGTTGATCAAAATCGATTAGAAGGTATTATTTATATTTATTTCCCACTGGCCAAAATTAGTGAATTGGCAAATAGTGGCGTTATTTTATTGTTTATTAGTGCCTTCATATTTTTAGTAGTTGTTAGCTATTTAATTTATAAAGGGATTCGACATATTATGCGACCATTAAACGATTTACAGCTTGCAGTGGAGCAGATGTCCTATGGGAATTATGAGACTCGTGTACCTGTCAATTCACGAGATGAAATCGGTAAATTATCTAGTACCTTTAATAAAATGGCAGAGGCCATTCAGCAAGAGGATGAAGCACAAAAAACATTCTTGGCAACAGTCTCGCATGAATTACGAACACCGATTAGCTATGTAAAGGGCTATAGCGAAGCCATGCAAAATGGCATCATCACAGAAGGCCAAAAAGAAGAAACCATTCAGCTAATCGTCCGTGAGGCCAATCGCATGGAACGCTTAACAAACGAATTACTTCAGCTGGCAAGAACAGAAAATGAACAAACTGACATTGATTTATATCCAATTCCGTTAGGTGAAACATTACGAGAGGTTCAAAAAATCTTAACGCATCAAGCAAATAAAAAGAACATAACTTTATATTTAGATGTAGATGATGCCCTAATTATTGAAGCGGATGAAGTAAAACTAAAACAAATATTTATTAACATTATTGAAAATGCGATTAATTACTCGCATGAAAATTCTAAGGTGGAAATTGTTGCTGCTGAAAAGGCTGGTAGTGCACAAATTACCATTAGGGATTATGGAATTGGTATTCCTGTCGAGGATTTAACCCATGTCACTGAACGATTTTATCGTGTTAACAAAGCTCGAAGTCGTGCGGACGGTGGTAGTGGACTAGGTTTATCGATTGTTGAACAGTTATTAAAACAGTTACAGGGAACGTTAGAAATTGAAAGTGTTGTTGAAAAAGGCACATCCGTGAAGATACGGTTGCCATTAATGGAGGATTAAAAGATGAAAAAGTGGTTATTTGCGCTAATTGCAGTCCCTACATTATTAGTAGGATGTGGAGAAAAAAAAGAGGCATTGCCAGAACCAGAAGTACCACAGATCCCAGAAGTTGAAATTTTAACACCAAAAGAAGTAGCACTCAATGAAACGATTGAGCTGGCAGCACATGTTGAACAAGGTGGAAAAAATGTCGATGATGCTGTAGTAGAATTTGAAGTTTGGGAATCAGGAAAACGCGATGAAGGACAAATGATTGATGGGAAATTAGAGCAAGACGGTGTATATAAAGCAACGACTACTTTTGATCATGATGGTGTGTATTATATGTATGCACATACAACAGCTAACGGTGTTCATAATATGCCAAAGCAACAAATTATTGCTGGAAGCCCTGATATGACAAAGGTTGTCCCAGAGGATGAAAAAGCCAATAACAGCATGGATAATAACATGATGGATCATAATAATGACACTTCAGATGATATGGATCATGAGGAAGAGAAAAAAGATGAAAAAAATCATCATTAAAAGCTTGCAATTTTTTTGAAATAGGAATATGATAATGACCAGATGACCGAAATGGTTTTCTGGTCATTTTTATTAAAGTGTACGAGAGATGTACATAACCTAACTAGAAAGGATGTTACTAATGGATCGTAGGCAGGAAATTCTTGAAGCAGCTGCAAAATCTTTTACATTGTTTGGCTACAAGGCAACAACAATGGAGCAAGTGGCTAAAATCGCCAATGTCGGTAAAGGTACGATTTATACATTCTTTGCAAATAAAGAAATTTTATTTCAAGAGATCGCAATGTCACTTGTTCGAGAGATGAAAGCGGAAGCAGATGCAGTGTTGGATGCATCAGCAAGCTTTATGGATAATGCGCATAATGCTTTAATGAAAATGCTACAGTTCCGAGAAAAACATCTTTTATTTGCAAAGCTAATCGAGGAAGAAAAAGAATTACGAACACCAGCAGTTAAACAGGTGCTACTACGTATCGAGACTGAAATCTTATCGTATGTCGCAGAGCTAATACAACGACGTATTAATAAAGGTGAAATTAGAGAGTGTGATGCGGAGCTAGTTAGTTACTTATTGCTGAAGGCATATCTTGCTTTTGTTGTCGATTGGCATGAGTTACATGGTGATGTAATCCCTGAAGAAAAGATTCTTAATCTTTTTAAGGAAACTATCTTTCGAGGTTTGATTTTAACTTGATTCGATAAAATACAGCTGTATAAGTATTGAATCAAGTGCTCTTTTTGCAATATTGTCGAGGTTGATTATTTTTTTTGAATGAAAATGACCAAATGACGTTTTCGGTCAAATAGTTTAGGAGTGAGGATATTATATGATTAAAGCTGAGTGGCTGAAGATCTTTAAAACAAGAAAAATGCTTGTGTCAATCATTGCTGTATTATTTATTCCAGTAATGTATGCGGGTATGTTTTTATGGGCGTTTTGGGATCCTTATGCGGGGCTTCCTAATCTTCCAGTAGCTGTTGTTAATGAGGATACTGGTGCTGAGATGGATGGCGTTAAATTAGACTTAGGAGATACCTTGGTCGATAAATTGATAGATAGCGAGCAATTTAACTTTATAGAAGTTTCAAAAGATGAAGCTGAAAAAGGCTTAAATAGTCGTGACTATTATATGATTTTAGAAATTCCAACAAATTTCTCTGAACATGCAACAACACTATTAGATGACAAACCATCAAAATTAGTAATGAACTACATTCCAAACGAGGGATTGAACTTCCTTGGTGCTCAAATTGGTGAGACTGCAATGGATCGTGTACGCGCTGAAGTAAATTCTCAAGTATCAGCGACTTATGCTGAAAAATTATTTGATTCCATTGCAACACTTGGAGATGGCTTTACAGAAGCTGCAGATGGCTCAAATAAGCTAGATGAGGGTGCACAAAAAGTAGCGAATGGTGCAAAAGATTTAAAAGGATATCTGGAGCAACTAGCATCGAGCACAGTTGAACTATCAAATGGTACTGATAAATTAACAAAAGGTGCAGGAGATGCCGCAAAAGGCGCGAATGACTTATCTAGTGGTTTAGTCAAACTACAAGATGGTACTGTTCAATTACAACAGGGTGCACAGCAAGCTGCAAATGGAGCAACGAGCCTTGAACAGGGGTTATCACAATATACACAAGGTGTTGCAAAAGTTGGTGCTGGTTTAAACACTTTAAACGATAAACAACAGCAAATTAGTGCAGGTGCAGCATCTATTGCTGAGAATGCTGGTGCATTGAATGGTGCAGCAACTCAATTAACAGCGGGATCTGCAAAAGTAGAGGCAGGCATTACAGCTCTATCAAATCAATTACAAACGATGATGGCTTCAATGCCTGAAGAGCAAGCAGCAGCGTTGAAACAAACATTAGCGGAACTACAGGCAGGTAGTGCTAGTGTGCATAACGGTTTAACATCCTTATCAGCTGGTACAGAAAAATTACAAGCTGGTGCCAATCAAGTAAGCTCTGGGGCAACTCAAATTGCAGCAGGTCAAGCAGAAGTGCTAGCTGGTGCGAATGCATTAACAGCTAAAAGTAATGCTTTATTGGAAGGTGCAAAAGGTCTACAAGCAGGTAATGCTACATTAGCTGCAAAATTAGGTGAACTACATGCAGGTGTGAATACAGCTGTAACAGGTTCAAAAACATTAGCATCTGGTTTAAATGAATTAGCGAATGGTACAACAACATTAAATCAAGGTACTTCAACACTTGCTTCAAAATCTGGTGAGCTAGCACAAGGATCTGCAACACTTGCAGATGGTTCTACGGAGCTTGCAGATGGTACAGCTACTTTATCTGGTAAATTAGGTGAGGCTAGTGAAAAAGCAAATGAAGTTAAAGCAAATCAAGACACGTATGATATGGTAGGTAGTCCAGTTGAAGTTGAAAAAGAGTCTGTAAACCATGTTCCTAACTATGGTACAGGTTTTGCACCGTACTTTATTTCTCTAGGTTTATTCGTAGGTGCATTATTAATTTCAATTGTGTTCCCACTTGTTGAACCTGCTATTCGTCCTAAAAACGGGGCATCTTGGTTTACAAGTAAAGTGACTGTACTAGCAGTCGTAGGTTTAGTGCAAACATTACTAACAGTAGTTATTGTCAAATGGGGTCTAGGCCTCGAAGTGAATAACATGGGCTACTTTATTTTAACAGCCTTATTAACAAGCTATGTATTTTTAGCCTTAATCCAAATGCTTGTTTCGATCTTTGGTGACCCTGGTCGTTTCATGGCAATTGTTGTACTAATTTTACAATTAACAACAAGTGCAGGTACATTCCCATTAGAATTAATACCTTCACCATTACAAGTATTTAACAAGCTATTACCGATGACATATACAGTTCAAGCATTTAAATCAAGTATTTCTACTGGTGATACGTCATTCTTAATGCAAAACTATGGAGTTCTAGCTGGCTTCTTAGTAGCATTCTTAGCGATCACATTTGGTTACTTTATGCTACTGCACAATAAACGTTACTCTAAAGTAGCTGAAGAAAACTAATCATGAAGCACTCACCTAATGTACGGTGAGTGCTTTGTTGTTCATAGGGGTTATGTAATAATTCTTCAGCCTCAAATGACATAAATAAAAACGAAGCTATCTATAGAAATTTTATGAAAAAAAGTATGGATTTCCATTGCGGCCATTTGTTTTTAAGTAGGTGAGCTGCTCCCTCGGGACGCTGGCAGAACGGAAATCCCCTTCCCTTGCCAAAAGGTCTTTCACTGCTAGTGATTGTCTTTTTCAACAACATAAAAACAACAGCTGATATGAGCGTATCAGCTGTTGTTTTTTGTAAGTGTAAGAGATTTAATTAAGGGTTCATCAAAATATGATGAAGGGTGTCATGATTGCTACGTGTGGGGCACGTATATGACTATATCAGAATAGGCAAATACTTATAGGTGGTTACATTTTTCACAAGTGTTGCTGTAGCATTCGCTTTGTTCTTCCATTTTTTCACCGCACTCAGTACATTGCTTAGCAGGTAAATTCTTGAAAAATTCAACTACGTTTTCTAACATTGTGGACTCCTCCTTTAAGTTCATCTGTACTATTACTGTTTTGATATTTTCTAGTGTATTATAACAGATGCTTTTCGTCAACACAAAATGCCTAATTTACGGTAAAATAAATATGGATATTTTGTGAAGGAGGAAACGTGAACTATGATTTTCGTTGATAATAAAGGGATCCATGATCCACGCATTAATCTTGCTATTGAGGAGTATTTGTTAAAAACAATGGACGTTGAGAAAGAGCCAGTGCTCCTTTTCTACATTAATCAACCGTCTATCATCATCGGTAAAAATCAAAATACGATTGAAGAAATCAATACAGACTATGTAGAGGACAATGGCATTATAGTTGTACGCCGTCTTTCAGGTGGTGGTGCTGTTTATCATGATTTAGGCAATCTTAACTTCAGCTTTATTACAAATGATGATGGCGATAGCTTTATGAACTATAAAAAATTCACGCAACCAGTCGTTGACGCTCTAGCAAAAATGGGTGTGAATGCAGAGCTCTCAGGACGTAATGATATACTAGCAGAGGGACGTAAAGTTTCAGGAAATGCTCAGTTCTCTACAAAAGGACGTATGTTCAGCCATGGTACATTGATGTTTGATACAGAAATCGATGCGGTTGTCTCAGCCTTAAAGGTCAAAAAGGATAAAATCGAATCAAAAGGTATTAAATCAATTCGCTCACGAGTAGCAAACATTTCAGAGTTTTTAAAAGAGCAAATGACAGTTGAGGAATTCCGTCTTGAAATTTTGAAATCCATTTTTGGTGGGGAAGAAAATATTCGTTATTATGAGCTAACCGAAGATGATTGGGCAAATATCCACAAGCTATCAGAGGAACGCTATCAAACATGGGAGTGGAATTTTGGGAAATCACCACGCTTTAATATTCAAAAAACACACCGATTCCCAACAGGAGGCATTGATATTCGCCTAGAAGTAAATCATGGTGTGATGGAAGAAGTGCATATTTTTGGAGATTTCTTTGGTGTCGGTGATATGGCTGATATAGAACAGCGCTTAGTTGGGACAAACTATGACAGAGCGGCTATTGCTAAGGCATTAGCAGACATTGATATCCCTACATATTTTGGTGGAATTTCAACTGAGGACTTTTTACAATTAATTTATTAAGGAAAATACGGTTTCATGTAATGTTTTAGCCTAAAGGTTCGCTGACAATTATGTCGTCGAACCTTTTTTTGATACAATATAGAAAGAAAGGAGTGTTGATATGGAAAAGCATCGAATATTCATAGTTGAAGATGATGTCAAGATTGCATCATTACTAGCGGAAACGCTTAGAAAATATCAATACGAAGTTGCAACAATTCAAGAATTTGATCATCTTATAGAAGAATTTACAGCATTTAATCCACATATGGTGCTGCTTGATATAAATTTACCCGCTTACGATGGCTATTATTGGTGTCGCCAGCTACGTCAGCATACAACATGTCCAATAATTTTCATTTCTGCACGCTCAGGAGAAATGGACCAAATCTTTGCACTTGAAAATGGGGGCGACGATTTTATTACAAAGCCTTTTAACTACGAAATTGTGTTGGCTAAAATCCGTAGTCATCTACGCCGTACATATGGTGAATATGCAGCAAGGCAAGAAGAACGGACAATCAAGCAAGGACAGCTTGTACTTCATTTAGAAAGAATGGAGCTACATAAAAATGATTTAGAAATTCCGCTTCAGAAAAAAGAATGTATCATCTTAGAGCTACTGATGGGCAATGCACCGAAAGTAGTTTCGCGTGAGCAATTGTTAGAGGAGCTTTGGGACGATCAAGCATTTGTCGATGAAAACACTTTGAATGTGAATATGACCCGAGTTCGAAAAAAGTTAGCGGATTATCATATATCGTCAACAATCGAAACGGTACGTGGTGCAGGCTATCGATTCATATTAAGTGCAGGTGAGCTATAGTGGGCTGGAAGCTTTTTTTACGTGATTATGCATCATTTATTGTGTTCCAGCTCTTATTAGTTGGCTTCATCATGGTTATCTATGCACTCGACGGTTTTCGAAATATTGATACGGCTATTTATTCCTTTTGTATTAGCCTTGTGCTATTAGCATCCTTTTTACTTGTCCGCTATTTAATGCGGCAACGCTACTTATTGAAGATAACTCAGCTTCCATCAGCAATGGAGGATGTGCTACAAAAAAATGCAAAAACGCCAGAAGCTATACAAACCGAGAAGTATATGCATGAATTGTATCGACTTTATCAACATGAGCTGCATGCTTTATATGCAAGTCAAAAAAGGCATGATCAATTTATGAACCAGTGGGTCCATCAAATGAAAACACCTATTTCAGTGATTGAATTATTATTACAAGATGACCGACCTCTTGATAAAAAGAATGTTCAGGAGGAAATCGATCGCTTGCGTAGAGGGTTGGACATGGTACTTGTTAATGCACGCCTAGAAAATTTTGAGGATGATATGCAAGTAGAGCGAGTTGCGCTAAAAGGTATTGTAACTGCAACTGTTAATGAAAATAAACGTTTATTTATTACGAAAAGAGTTTTCCCGGAAATTCATATTGACGACGATCTAATTGTTGCCAGTGATTCAAAATGGCTTCGTTTCATTCTTGGACAATTTATCACCAATGCAGTGAAATACACGTTTGAAGCCAATAAAAAAATTGTTATTTCTGCCATTGAAAAGGATGACTATGTACAACTTGCGATTTGTGATGAGGGTATTGGGATTCCAGCTTCCGATCTTTCTCGTGTTACGAAAGCCTTTTTTACTGGCGAAAATGGGCGGAAAACAGGTGAATCAACTGGAATGGGCCTTTATTTAGCCAAAGAAATCTGTGAAAAGCTAGGGCATGAGCTGGCTATTACATCAGAGGTAGGAAAAGGGACGATTGTGACAGTAACATTTACAAATTAGGGGGCACTAGGATGGTAGAGGTACGTATATTAGATTGGAAACTAACAATTGATAAGGAGAAAACAAATGCGCTTTATATGACACATCTGCAAGCGGGAGATCCATTAGCCTATCAAAATTTTATCCTGGCAAATGAAAAGTTAGATGAAGAACTACTGCATTTTTCAAAGAGCCTTGGGTTAAACTTACAGCAACCAACATTATTGAATGCTTTTCCTGTAGACGGTCAACAGATTATGTATAGTGGGTATTATACTGTATGTGGGGAAATCGTAGAGGGAGAAATGGATGCTTGGGATGTAATTATTGGAGAGCATTGCTTTAGTTTAGTAGAGGAAGAGTCAATACTGGCTTTAACAGAGCCTCATTTTCACATTGGTTTTGAGGTCGTTTTACAGTGGCTTTTACCTCAATCCTTAGAATTAATGAAGAAATAAGGTGAATGAAGTATGCCTATTTTACAAATTAAAGATGTGACAAAAGTGTACGAAGGTAAAGTAACGCATCGTGCATTAAATCAATTGAGCTTTGACGTGGAAGAAGGCGAGTTTTTAGCTGTTATGGGGCCCTCAGGAAGCGGTAAAACGACATTGTTGAATATTATTTCGACCATTGATGAACCAACTAGTGGAGAAATCATTTTAGATGGAATGAATCCACATAAGTTGAATGCAACAGAGCTTGCCTATTTTAGAAGAAGACAGCTTGGCTTTGTGTTTCAGGATTTCAATCTTTTGCATATGCTGACGGTCGAGGAAAATATCGTGTTGCCCTTAACGTTAGATCAACAGCCGCTAGAGGTAATGGAGGAGCGTCTGGCAAGTATTGTAGAAAAGCTAGATTTAACTTCCTTCCTTCATAAACGTCCAAATGAAATATCTGGGGGACAGGCACAAAGAACAGCAATTGGTCGTGCGCTTATTCATAATCCTAGTCTCATTTTAGCGGACGAACCTACAGGTAATTTAGATTCAAATTCTTCACGTGATGTGCTTGAACTATTGACAAAAGTGAATCAGGATAAACAAACGACAATCGTGATGGTCACGCATGATCCAATTGCAGCAAGTTATTGTGATCGAGTGTTATTCATTAAAGATGGTGAATTTTTTAATGAAATTTATCGAGATGACCGCCGTCAGATGTTTTTCCAACGTATTTTAAATGTTTTGAGCTTACTAGGAGGAGGGCAAGTAGGTGACCTTTCGACAATTCGCTTACCGTAATGTCGTGCGGAACAGCCGGATATATGGCGCCTTTTTCATGGCAAGCTTTTTTTCTGTGGCTGTATTTTTTATCTATTCCATGCTGATGTTTCACCCTGATATTGAACGTGGGATATTAGGGGAGATGTCTCTCATTGGGATGGTGGGGGCTGAAATTGTTCTCGTCCTGTTTACATTATTCTTTTTATATTATTCCATGAGTGCCTTTTTAGAGGCCAGATCACATGAATTTGCTATTTTATTGCACTTGGGAATGGAAAAACGTCAGATGAATAAACTTGTCTTTTTAGAGACAATGATTATTGGAACAGGCTCCATTATTGTAGGGATTGTCTTTGGTTTCTCCTTTTCAAAATTCTTTTTTATGATTGTTCGGGAAATTTTACATTTAGAAGATTTACCACTCTATATTTCATGGGAGCCATTTTTATTAACGATTGGTGTTTTCACAAGTGCATTTTTCGTCATTTCCTTTATTAGTGTGTATTTTACACGAGAGAGAAAATTACGAGATCTTATAAAAGGCAGTGATTATTTAAATAGCTTAACAACGTATTCCAAAATACGAGCTTTCTATGGTATTGCTTTAATTGTAACGACGTATATTCTCGCGTTTGTTGTCGGACATACATCACTAATTGGGCTAACGCTGTTAATACCATTTTCCGCAACATTTGGCACCTATTATTTTTTCAGTGATTCTGTACCTTGTTTTTTAGATTTAGCACGTGGGAAACGCAAATATCATTGGCAACGCTACCGTCTACTATCGCTAGCAGAACAAACGCATATAATGATGGATAACGTGAAAATGTTTTTCGTTGTGACGATGGTATCGACACTTGCATTTTTATCTGTTGGTGTTTTAGCAACAATGTCCTCCTATACAACGCAATATGATCGATTAAATCCACTCGGGCTGGTTTATAAAGGGGATGTCGATAATCCATATGAACGGGAGCATATCAATTCTTTAAGGCTGCAATTAGAGGAGAAAGGTTTATCGTATCAGCTATCCCGTTTTATTGTTGTGAAGCAAACCTCCTCTTTCACTCGAAATGAAGTGGAGGTTTTTCGAGAGTCCGATATGAATGTCCTGCTTTCTTCCTACAGTTATCCATTATTGAATCTGGAAGCAGGTGAGGCAGTATTCATTCCTTATTCGGAGGATTCCCTAAAAAAATTAAAAGATCGAGTTGTGCATACTGTTTTAGAAGAAAACAATATACCGCTCACTATTGATAGTGTCTATCCAAAAATAGTGTTTCCAGGCTCGATTGTCAGTGTCAATTCGATTGTCATTAGTGATGAAGACTTCGCGAAGCTTATTCATCCGATTTCCGATCAAGACATTATTCAACCAAGCTATCATCTATTTACATTTGTTATTCCTCAATGGATGGAAACGAAGGATATTGGTAAGGATATCGATCATCTAGAATCCAATTTATATTTTATTAAAAAGGATAAGTTTAGCCCTTTTTACTTTGAAAATGCAGGATTAAATTATTCTTATATACTAGCTACCTACTCATTATTTACATTAGTGGGTGTTTTAGTAGCCACTGTATTTTTACTTGCGGCTGGTAGCTTTATCTATTTTAAATTGCATACATCCCTCGAACGTGAAAAGCGTAAATTTGATGTATTAAAACGTATGGGTTTAACAGATACAGAGTTAAAAAAGCTAGTTAATCGCCATTTGTTTCCCCAATTCTTTTTACCTTGGGGTGTTGCGATGATGCATAGTGCCTTTGCTTTTCTAATGGTTCAAGGTATTTTAAGGGACATTGCGAATATATCGATTGTAAAAGAAGTATTCTTTGCTTTTGGCTTTTTTGTATTAATACAAGTGGTTTATTTTTATTTAATTCGATGGCGCTATATCTCCCATATTCGCTCATGAAGTAATGGTTTAAAAGAGAAAAAAATGAATTATTTAACGTAATTTATGACATGAGATAAAAAGACTCATTGTTTTTTAGATATATTTCTTATATAATATTACTGAATAGCGATTCATTTTATACGATAAGGGGATGGTGTAATTGAATTTAGTTTCACGTGTTCGTCAACAGGCAGCAGAACAACCTGAAAAAGTGGCGTATCATTTTATGGGGAAAGATACGACTTACGGGGAATTTGAGCATACAGTTGGCCGCTTTGCAAAGGGATTACAAGATTTAGGCGTTGAAAAAGGGGATCATGTGGCGTTTTTACTCGGCAACACGCCACACTACTTAATCGCTCTCTATGCAACAATGCGCTTAGGGGCAACAGCAATACCTGTTAATCCAATCTATACACCGGATGAAATTTCTTACATTTTGCATAATGGAGATGTAAAAGCAGTCATTGCTCTGGATATGTTGCTAAACTTGGTTGAAAAAGGTGTACAAGCATTTCCACAGGTAAAAACATTTATAGTTTGTGAAACCACACCAGATATAGCGGAAAAAGTGGCAGCTTTATCACCACAAGCACAAGAAAAAACACATTTATTTACACATGTAATCGCCAAAACCACTCAATCTTTACAACCTGTTGAAGTTGCAGAGGATGATAATGCTATTATTTTATATACTTCAGGAACTACAGGTAGTCCAAAGGGGGCCATGCTGACACATGGCAATGTGTACTCAAATGCACGTGATGTTGCGCATTATTTAGGCATTAATGCAGAGGACCGTGTTATTGCGACACTACCTGTATTCCATGTATTTGCCTTAACGGTAGTGGTGAATGCGCCTTTATTAAGTGGGGCAACAGTTTTACTTGCACCACGCTTTAGCCCTAGCGAAATTTTCGCTTTAGCACGAGAGCAAAAAGCAACGGTATTTGCTGGTGTTCCTACTATGTATAATTTCTTGTACCAATTACCTGAGGGCAATCCTGAAGATTTCTCGACAATTCGTTTAGCTATTTCAGGTGGTGCCTCCTTGCCTGTTGCGCTATTACATAATTTCGAACAGAAATTTAATGTGCGTGTGTCAGAGGGCTATGGCTTATCCGAAGCTTCACCCGTGACATGTTTTAACCCACTAGATCGTGATCGTAAAGCTGGCTCTATTGGAACATCCATTAGCAATGTTGAGAATAGAGTTGTTGATGTAAATGGTCAGGAAGTTCCTGTGGGCGAAGTTGGAGAGCTAATTGTACGTGGTCCAAATGTGATGAAGGGATACTATAAAATGCCTGAAGAAACGGCGATGGCGATTCGTGACGGCTGGCTCTATACAGGAGATTTAGCAAAGGTAGATGAAGAAGGGTATTTTTACATTGTCGATCGTAAAAAGGATATGATTATTGTAGGGGGCTTTAATGTTTATCCTCGTGAAGTAGAGGAAGTGCTGTTTGCCCATAATAATATTGTAGAAGCAGCAGTGGTAGGCTACCCAGACCCTAACTTAGGGGAAGCAGTACATGCCTATGTTGTGCTGAAAGAAGTGGCTGCTACTACAACAGATGATCTACTATCCTATTGTGCTAAACATATGGTGAAGTATAAGGTTCCGAAAGTAATTGAAATACTGGATGAACTACCAAAAAACACAACAGGAAAAATATTAAGACGCTCATTAAAAGAGAAAGTTTAAACGAGAAAAGCTACTATTGAAAAATGGTAGCTCTTTTTTTGTACATTATTCGTATAATAGTAAAATCAGTTGAGAGTAGATGTCTGTAAGTGATAAAATCAAACTTGTGAAATCTTCTACATACTTTTCAAGAGCTTGTCATATAGTGAGGAAGTAATGTAAAAAGACGTACAAAACTGGAACCCTTTGAGGTGAAGCCACGTCAAAGCTTTTAGGTAAAAATACTATTGAAAGAGAGCATACAAAAACATGTTAGAACTCATTAAGGAGTTAATAAGTTTTATTGTGCATATCGATGTGCATTTAGAAGAAATTATTAGTGATTTTGGCAATTGGAGCTATCTTATTTTATTTGCAATTGTTTTTGTAGAAACAGGGGTTGTTATTTTCCCATTCTTACCTGGTGATTCCTTGTTATTTGCAAGTGGAACATTAGCTGCGGCAATGGGCGCATTCGATATGTGGATTTTAATCCCTGTATTTTTAGCAGCAGCTATTTTGGGAGATACGATGAACTATCATATTGGACATAAGGTAGGGACATCTATTCCGCCAAAGAGCCTCCTCGGTAGAGTTGTTAAGAAAGAGCGTATGGAAGCAGCTGAAAAATTCTTTAATACACATGGTGGGAAAACGATCGTAATCGCACGTTTCATGCCATTTATTCGTACATTTATCCCGTTTGTGGCGGGTGCAAGTAAAATGAAATATAGTTATTTCTTATTTTATAATATTTTTGGTGCAATTTTATGGGTATTCAGTTGTACGTTATTAGGTTACTTCTTTGGGAATATTCCAATTATTAAAGATAACTTCTCTGTTGTATTGATTTTGATTATCTTTATATCAGTTGTGCCTGCAGTGATCGGTGCAATTAAATCCAAAGTCGGTAAATAATATGGACAGTCCTTAAGTGATTCATCATCACAGGGACTGTCCTTTCTTTATTATTTGCTGAAAAAGCAAAGTTGGCATGTTAAGTTAGCTTGAAGTATAAGCATCAGGTCGTAAAAAATGTTATACTATAAATTACTAGAAAATGGAGAAATGGGGGGCAATGGAATGGAAGTATTCATTGGCAGACAGCCTATATTTAATCTTCATGAGCAAGTCGTTGCATATGAATTGTTATACCGTAGCAAAAATGTAAATGCCTTTCCAATGGTCGATTCAGATGCAGCAACGATTGATGTACTTGTGAACTCATTTCTTTCAATTGGTTTTGAAGAGGTAACGAAAGGTAAGCCTGGCTTTGTTAATTTTACTGAAAACTTATTGATGAGCTCTATACATGAATTTTTAAATCCCTCACAGGTAGTGATTGAGATATTAGAGGATGTTCCACTTACCTCTCAATTAGTGGAGCGTGTAATTGAGCTAAAAAAACAGGGGTTTCAAATTGCCTTGGATGATTTTATGATGGATGATCAAGTGGAAGTTTATGATGAATTATTTGAACAAATTGATTATATTAAGGTGGATTTTTTAGCTTCTTCCATCGTAAAAAGAATGGAAATCGAAAATAAAGTTAAGGAGAAATTTCCACATATTCAATTGCTCGCTGAAAAGGTAGAGACGCGTCATCAATTTGAAGTCGCTAAATCCTCAGGCTATGTGTTATTTCAAGGTTATTTTTTTGAACAACCGCAAATAATACGAGCAACAGACATTCCAGCAAATGCGATTCAATATATTCACATTATCTCTTTACTAAAAGAGGAAGAACCAAATATTCATTTGTTAGCGGAAAATATTGAACGTGATATTTCATTGACATACAAATTATTGCAAATGATTAATAACTCAACTAAACGTTCTAAATCTAAAGTGCGCTCCATCAAGCAAGCGATTGTGTTATTGGGCGTATCCAATTTACGAAAATGGATTTATTTATTGGCCATGCGTGAAATTGATATTGATGCTGATTCTGATCTTTTTAAAGAAGTGATGTGTACGTCTTTATTCCGAGCTAAGGTTTGTGAAAAACTAGCTAAGCTTGCTTATAAAAAGAATTTCTCAGAATATTTTTTAGTCGGCATGTTTTCTCTAATTGATACATTACTTCAAAGACCGATGAATGTTATTTTACAGCAGCTACCATTCTCAGAGGCTATTACGAATACCATTTTAGGCTTTGAAACGGAAATGACCCCATATTTGGAGTTTAGTATTGCGTTAAGTAAACTTGATTGGCCACGATTAGAAGAGCTAGCTGTACAGTTGAATATTCAGTTAGTTGACATTGATCTTTTATATTATGAAGCCATCGAATGGGCAGAAAAATCATTTTAAACCAAATCAACAAAAGCTATCTTATTGAATACTGTAAGATAGCTTATTTTATACCTTCCTCAATCTAGTATCCCTTCATCATGATGAAGTTCTCAATGCTAAAAGTATTTGCTATAATCATCTCGTCTTTAAAAAATTCTGATAGTTGAAGTGGGCGTGGGGAAATGAAACATGATGTGAGAGATAGCATTGTGGAGTATGTGTATGTCATTGTAGGAGCGGCAATAATTGCTATTGGTTTTAATGTCTTTTTATTACCAAATCAAGTCGCTTCAGGTGGGGTAAGTGGAATAAGTACGATTTTGCATGGTTTATTTGGTTGGAATCCGGGAATTGTTCAGTATGCATTTAACATTCCGCTTTTTATTGCTGGTGTTTTATTATTGGGCAAAAAATTTGGAATAAAATCCTTTATTGGGACAATTACATTACCTTTTATCGTCTTATTAACAAATAGCTGGGAGCCGTGGACTGATAATCCTTTATTGGGTGCTCTTTTTGGTGGAATTGTTGTTGGCCTAGGAATAGGACTGGTCTTTAAGGGGAATGCTTCAACTGGTGGCACTGATTTACTGGCGCAAATCATTACGAAGTTTACAGGATTGTCGCTTGGAACAAGTGTGCTGTTAATAGATGGCGTTATCGCAATTAGTGCAGCAATTGTTTTTGACTTAGAAAAAGGTTTGTATGCTCTGATTGGACTTTATGTTACCACAAAAACGATTGATATTATTCAGCTAGGTTTTAGTCAGTCTAAAATGGTCTATATCATTACATTGAAACAAGATGAGGTAAGGGAAGCCATTTATGCTGAAATTAATCGTGGTGTAACGAAGTTACCAGCAATTGGAGGGTATACAGGAGAAGCACGACCAGTTCTGATGGTTGTTGTTTATCAAACAGAATTCACAAAGCTGAAACAACTCATTAAAAGCGTTGACCCATCAGCGTTTGTTATCGTTTCTGATGCATATGAGGTATTAGGAGAAGGTTTCAAACGTGCATAATTTTGGTATAATGGCGGCGTAAGATATTTATTATGAGGAGGGGTACTAATGAAAAAAGCAATGTTAACATTAGTGTTCGGATCAGCAATCTTCTTAGCAGCATGTGGCGGCGGAGATAAAACTGCATCTAATAATGGTAATGAAACTGCTACAGAGCCAGATGGCGAAGCAATAGCGATGAAATCTTGTGTTACTTGTCATGGTGGCGAGCTACAAGGTGCAAATGGTCCAGCATTAAATGATGTAGGTTCACGTTTGTCTGAATCAGAAATTTTAGATATTATAAATAATGGTAAAAACGGCATGCCTGCAGGATTAGTAAAAGGTGCAGATGCTGAAGCTGTTGCTAAATGGTTAGCAACTCAAAAATAATTGCTTTTTAAAAACTAGCGGGCTGGAGAGCCGCTAGTTTTTTTAGTGCAAGTAAACGCTGTATTGAGAGTAAATACATTTCTTTTACACATAGACATGCTAAAATAAGATGAACCTTATCCATTGATTGGAGGCTTTTTCATTGGTCGTAGTATTAACAAGAGATGTTATGGAGAAATTTAAATTAGAGTTATTAGCTGGTGAAGAAGGAATAGGCAGGACAATTGTGACAAGTGATATCTCAAGACCAGGGCTTGAGATGGCAGGATACTTTACTCATTATCCAGCAAATCGTGTACAATTGCTTGGCAAGACTGAACTTTCCTTTTTTGAAATGCTCCCAGCGGATGTTAAGCTTGAGCGTATGCGTTTACTTTGTTCACAGGATACACCTGCTATTATTATTTCTAGAGATTTAGAAGTACCAGAGGAGCTTATTCAGGCCTCAAACGAAAAGCATGTACCTGTGTTTAAAACACATATGACAACAACCAAATTTTCGAGTAGATTGACGAACTACTTAGAGGGGCGCTTAGCTCCAATGACAGCAGCACATGGTGTACTTGTCGATGTGTATGGCATTGGAGTGCTTATAATCGGTAAAAGCGGCGTAGGTAAAAGTGAAACAGCACTTGAGCTTGTAAAAAAGGGTCATCGTTTAGTTGCTGATGATTGTGTTGAAATTCGTCAAGAATCAGAAAACCTATTAATTGGAAGCCCTCCACCTTTGTTAGAGCACTTATTGGAAATACGAGGCATCGGCATTATTGACATTATGACACTCTTTGGTGCAAGTGCAGTACGCCCCTATAAACGTATTACCCTCATCATTGAGCTCGAAATATGGGATCCACAAAAAGTTTATGATCGATTGGGCTTAGAAGAAGAAAAAATGAAAATAATTGACACGGAACTAACAAAACTAACAATTCCAGTAAGACCTGGACGCAATGTCTCCGTTATTATTGAAGTGGCAGCGATGAACTATCGTTTAAAGAAAATGGGCGTCAATGCGGCAGAGGAATTTTCAAGACGTTTAGATGAAGTGATTTCATCAAATGATGTGTTAGACGATTAAAAAGCGAACAACATTGTTCATGACATATTGAGAGGAGTAGAAGATGGATTTATTACTATTGCAAATTGACCCGATTGCCTTTCATTTAGGACCAATTCCAGTTCGTTGGTATGGATTGCTAATTGTGTCGGGAATCATTTTAGCCTATATTGTTGGGCAAAGAGAGGCCGTTAAGCGAGGTCTGCCTGAAGACTTTCTTGCAGATTTATTATTATGGGCAGTTCCTATATCCATTATCTGTGCACGTATTTACTATGTGTCAATGCGATGGGATTACTATAGTGAAAATCCAGGCAAAATCATAGAGATATGGAATGGTGGTATTGCCATCCATGGTGCACTCATCGGGGCATTTGTCACAGCTTACATATATACTCGTATAAAAAATGTAAGCTTTTTACGAGTAGCAGATATTGCCGCACCTAGTATTTTAATCGGGCAGATTATTGGTCGATGGGGCAACTTTATGAACCAAGAGGCCTATGGTGGCGAGGTATCGAAAGCATTTTTAGAAAACCTAATGCTACCAGACTGGATTATTAATCAAATGTATATTGAAGAATTAGGTTCATATGTTCATCCCACTTTTTTATATGAATCGATTTGGAACCTAATTGGGCTTATTATTCTATTAGTTTTGCGTAAAGTGAACTTACATCGTGGAGAAATATTCTTTAGCTATTTAATTTGGTATTCAATTGGTCGTTTCTATATCGAAGGAATGCGCACAGATAGCCTTTACTTAGTGGGAGATTTACGTTCAGCACAGGTTGTATCCATTATCGGTATTGTAGTTGGTCTAGGTGCAATTATTTATCGTAGAATAAAGGTGAAACCAGCCGTAAAATACTTGGATAATAAATAAGGGGTTGTAAAAGATGGCTGTTAAGGCACTACTATTTGATTTCGATGGGACTTTACTAAATACAAATGATTTAATCATTCAAACATTTATGCATGTATTAAATGAGCGATTTCCCGGGCAATATTCGCCAAAAGATTGCCTGAAATTCATTGGTCCATCATTGAAACAGACATTTAATGACATTGCACCAGGTGAAGAAGACGATTTGATAGAGATGTATCGCGCTTGGAATATTGCACACCATGATGACCTAGTCAGCCAATATCCTGATGTTGTGTCAACTCTAGAGCAGTTAAAAGCTCAAGGTATAAAATTGGCTATTGTTTCGACGAAACGTAATGAGACCATCGATCGTGGACTTGCTATTCTTGGTGCAACGCATCTATTTGATGTGCGTATTGGTACAGATGATGTGAACAATGTGAAGCCTGATCCAGAGCCAGTATTGCTTGCGTTGGAACGATTAGGGATAGAAAAAGACTATGCGATTATGATTGGTGATAATTCGCACGATATTGAAGCTGGACATCGTGCTGGTGTAAGAGCAGCGGGTGTTGCTTGGGCAATTAAGGGAGAGGCTTACTTACAGCAGTATCAACCAGAATATATGTTGCAGCATATGTCAGATTTATTTGATATTGTGAAAGAGGGGTAAGGTAGATGGCGCGTAAGACAGAACGTTACCGTGTCGAAGGAGCCAATTCACTTTGGAATATATATGACACGGTGTCCTTTTGGAAGGTGATGAAGTGTTTCATTGTCATTCAAATTGGACGCTTCACACCATTTTTACGTGTGAAAAACTGGCTATATCGTACTTTTTTAAACATGACTATTGGTAAGCAAACGTCATTAGCCTTAATGGTCATGCCAGATACCATGTTTCCTGAACGTATTTTCATTGGAGACAATACTGTGATTGGTTTTAATACTACCATTTTAGCGCATGAATATTTAATAGAGGAATATCGCTTAGGTGATGTTCATATCGGAAAAGAAGTAATGATAGGGGCAAATACAACTATTTTACCAGGTGTAACAATTGGTGATGGTGCCATTGTTTCAGCTGCCACTCTTGTACATAAGGATGTGCCAGCAGGCTGTTTAGCAGGGGGTAATCCAATGCGAATAATATATACTGCTGAACAAATGGCTGAGCGCAAACGTAATGAGGCTGTAGAGTGGTGTACACCAAAGAAATAATAAAAACTCACGTAGTATAGTGATATACTTCGTGAGTTCAGACTGTAGACAAAAGCCATCGAGAGGTTCACTCTCGATGGGCTTTTGTCATTTTTCTTCCTATTTTATCTTTAACATTTGATAATATACTACCAAATTCAACATACTCTTCGAGCATAGCTACCTTCTTAAGCTGCCTGCCACGTCCAAGTAGCCAGTTTCTTTAAATTCATGGCAGCAAAAGTAAGCATCGCCTGCATGGACAATTTTTTTAGACCTCTTAAGGTTGTCCATCGCATACCATGCTTTTCTTTTGCATCCGCAAATACACGCTCAATCGTTTCTTTGCGCTTTGCATAAATCTGTTTGATGTCATAGGAATGGCGTAAATGTTCAGCTTCCTCCACATACGACTCCCAAATATGGCGTTGAATGAGTTTTTGATGATGCTTACTTTCTGTACATTGGGAAAGGCTTGGACACTTCGCACAAATCAAAGGATTCGATTTATATTGCCGATATCCTTCTTTCGTCGTTGTTGCATACTTCAATATCTGCCCTTGTGGGCAAAGATAACAATTATAGTGCTCATCATATATATACTCATGCTTTCGGAAGAATCCATCTTTCGTTTTAGGACGTGTATAAGGAAGAACAGGCAACATTTGATTCTCTAATAAAAAATTCGTAATCGCTGGTGTTTTATAGGCTGCATCTGCCGCAACAGCTAATGGTTTTTGAACGTTTTCAATGACTTTTTCCACAAGTGGCTGTAATACATGACTATCGTGCACATTTCCCGGAGTTACAATGGCACCCAAGACAAAGCCCTTTTCATCTGTCGCTGCATGAAAAGAATACGCAAACTGCTTCGTACGTTCATCCTTCACGTAATAGCCACTTTCAGGATCTGTCGTGCTTTCCTTTATTTCTTTCCATTCTTCCTTTTCAAACTTCTCCGGGGGAAAGGGCTTTTTTCCGTGTTCCTCACGATCAATATTTAACTCTAATTGAAGTTTCTCTTCATAAGCCCGTGTTTCTTTTCGCACAACTTTTTTATCATACTTTCGTTTATTCGCACTCGCTTTCACATGCGTAGAATCGATAAATAAATGGTCTGCATGGAGGAGTCCTTGATGCATAATCTCTTTTAATATACGATAGAATATCTGCTCAAATATATCAGTGTCTTGAAAGCGACGGACATAATTTTTACCGAAGGTAGAGAAATGCGGGACTTCTGTATGGAAGCCAAACCCTAAAAACCAACGATACGCCATATTCGTTTCAATTTCTTTGATGGTTTGACGCATGGACCGTATACCAAAAACGTACTGAATAAACGTCATTTTAAAGAGAACAACAGGATCAATACTAGGGCGTCCTTTAGCAGAGTAGAGGTTTTCTACTAAAGGATAGATAAATGAAAAATCAATAGCCGCCTCTAGTTTTCGTACTAAATGATCTTGGGGAACTAATTGATCAATCGTTAGCATTTCTAATTGTTCACGTTCATTGATTTGATTTTTCGTCATCATGGTTGATCACCTCGAAAGTGTACTTTTTATCAATAATTCTTTATGTAGAAGTTGATTGGAACGAAGGGTGGCGACTCCTGCGGGAAAAGCGGGAAAGTCGAGATCCTGGACTGAGCGAAGCGAGGGAAGCAGCTCGACCCCGCCCGCGGAAAGCGTCCGCCCGTAGTGGAAATCAACGGCTTTACTTTATTTTATTGTAAAAGAAAAAAGACTGTAGGCAAACTCAAAATTCATTGAGTTTGTCTACAGTCTGAACTCACGTAGTATAGTGATATACTTCGTGAGTTTTTTGCATAAAAAGCTACTCCCAAAAACACTAGGTTTTGGGAGTAGCTTTTACTGTTTAAGCAAGAGCTGCGTCATAATCTGATTTGAATTCACAAGTGTCATGATCACCTAAGCAAGTTGTTTCAACAAAAGTTGATTTAATTGCAGTCCCATCAATGTCTTCAGTTGTGTGAAGTGTTACCTTGTCACCAGGATAAAACTCGCCTTTACAAATACTAACGATCATTTGCTCACTAAGTTGTACGAATGGACATGCCATAATAAATCCCTCCAATGTAATGTATATGGTTCTTTTTGTTATTAATGCTATTCTATATTAAGTTTTTTGAAATGTAAAAAGTAAAATAGAATGAGAGTAATAATCAATAAATGTATTGATATAAAAGTATTATTGATGATAATGAGATTGAGAATCATTTTAAGTGATTGGTTAAAAATAATTATATAGATATAATTATTGGATTTCGATATTGAGAATACTCTATTGAAAACTCTTTATTTTTATCAATGATTTGTTAAGAGAGAATCATTATCAATTTTTAGCGAATACTTAAAGTGATTAAAAATTGGTTTGTCACAATTTAGACATATTCTCATTGTCACTAAAGTATTTTGTCAAATTATAAGTAAAATGAGTCATGCTTTTTTTGGAAGTCTTTGCAATTCAATGTGTATAATTAACAGAATAATAAGTATTTAAAGATTTCGATAATTAATAAGGATATCGTTGACTGTATTAATGAAATAAGTTAAAATTCTTTCATAATCTAATTCTCTAATACTCTAGTGAATTAAAGTGAAATGTGAGGAAGTGTCCATATGTCGTCGATAAAAATGTTTGAAAAGCCACTTGGAATGCGCGATACATTCCCGCAAATCTATGAGAAAGTTGAAGCAGTTAGACATGCGGGCAGAGACTTTTTATATAAAAGGGGTTATGAGTTTATTAAAACGCCTGCGGTGGAGTATTTCGATACAGTGGGGAAGGCTTCAGCGATTGCTGATGCTCATTTATTTAAGCTAGTGGATAGCCAAGGAAATACGTTAGTGCTGCGACCTGACATGACTACACCGATTGCTCGAGTAGCTACATCGAAGCTATTAAAGGAAATGATCCCACTACGTCTTGCCTATTTTGCAAGCGTTTTTCGAGCTCAGGAAGCAGAGGGAGGCAGGCCGGCTGAGTTTGATCAAATGGGGATTGAGTTAATAGGTGATCAATCAGTTTTTGCTGATGCAGAAGTTATTGTAACAGCAATGGAGCTATTAAAGCATTTTAAATTGGAAGAGTTTAAAATCACAATTGGACATGCTGGTATATTAAATTGCATTTTACAAGATTACACAGAGAGTATCGAACAGCAAACAACGCTTAGAACATTGCTTGTCCAACGAAATTACGTAGGGTTTGAAGAAGCAGTAGAGTCATTTGATCTGCCTAAAGCTAAATCCGATGCCCTCTTACAATTTATTGAAGAAGCCATGAATGTCAGAGATATACGAGATATTGAAAAATATGTCCGCAAAAATGATGCATTAGAATATATGCAACAACTTGCTCAACTACTTGAAATGGCTGATTTAGCTGATTATGTAGCTTTCGATTTCACACTTTCGAGTCATATGAGTTATTACACGGGTATGCTATTTGAAGTATTTGCTGTGGGAAGTGGCTTTTTATTAGGAAATGGTGGTCGTTATGATGGCTTGTTAGAAGTTTTTGGTTCAAAGGTTGGTGCTACAGGATTTAGTATTCGTGTGGATCGTTTATTAGAAACATTAAACGGGCAATCTGTGAAACGACAGGAAGCAACAGTTGTTCTTTTTGAAGAAGAACAATTTGAGGAAGCTTTACTAAAGGTTAAAAATTTACGAGCAGCAGGAAAATTAGCTACTTTGCAGTTACGTAGTAGTCTAGTCGATGAGGCGGCTTTTTTAGCATACTTTACAGAAGTGGTGGTAGTTGGACAGGAGGAAGTTGGCGGTGAATGAATTAACGATTGCAATGCCCAAAGGAAGAATCTTTGAAGAGGCATATCAAATGTTGTTAGAGGCAGGTTTTAATTTACCAGAAGAAGTAGAAATGTCACGTAAATTAATGATTGAAATACCAGAGGAAAAAATTCGCTTTATTTTATCAAAGCCAATGGATGTTCCTGTCTATGTTGAACATGGTGTTGCTGATATTGGTATTGCTGGTAAGGATGTTTTGTTAGAGCAACAGCGAGAAGTGCACGAATTACTTGATTTGAAAATTAGTAATTGCTATATCGCTTCTGCAGGCCTACCAAACACCCCCATGAATGAGATTGCGCCTAGAATTGCTACGAAATATCCGAATATTGCCATGAAGTACTACAAAGGCATTGGAGAGCAAGTGGAAATTATCGAGCTCAACGGTTCTATTGAATTAGCACCAATGATTGGCTTAGCTGATCGAATTGTCGATATTGTTTCTACAGGTCGTACATTAAAAGAGAATGGCTTAGTAGAATATGAATTTATTACGGCTGTCTCTTCTCGATTAATTGCAAACCCTGTAAGTTATCGTATGAAAGGTGAGCGTATTATTGATCTTGTGAGGCGGTTAAAGAAATGTGTAAATGAGCAGAAAAAGTAATCATTTGTAGCTACATATGAAGGACTAAAGGGGATTAATCCTATGAAAATAACAAAGCTTGAAAAAGGCATTTCCTTAAAAAGACCACTTGAAGGAGGAAATGAAGAACAAATAAAAGTTGTACGACAAGTGCTTTCGGATGTTAAGACACAGGGAGATGCGGCGTTACGCACCTATACTGAGCGATGGGATGGCTATGTCCCTAAAAATTTACGTGTCTCTGAAGAAGAAATACAAGAAGCAGTAAGTGAACTCGATCCTCAACTATATAAAGACTTAGCGGAAGCAGCAGAAAATATTCGTTTTTATCATGAACAACAGATACGTTCAGGGTATCACCTAGAACTGGGAGATGGTTCTTGGTTAGGCCAACGGGTAACAGCTTTAGATGCAGTAGGACTATATGTTCCAGGTGGTACAGCTGCCTACCCTTCATCAGTCTTGATGAATGTAATACCAGCGCAGGTTGCAGGGGTGAAACGTATTGTTATTACTTCACCTGCAGGGCCAAATGGGAAACTACCAGCAGGTGTACTTGTGGCGGCTCACCTTTTAGGGATTGATGAGATTTATAAAGTTGGTGGGGCACAAGCAATAGCTGCACTTGCCTATGGCACGGAAACAATTTCCCCAGTCGATAAAATAACAGGTCCAGGAAATATTTATGTGGCACTTGCCAAACGTGAGGTATTTGGAGAAGTAGCCATTGATATGATTGCGGGACCGAGTGAAATTGCTGTGCTGGCTGATGACACAGCCTATCCTGATGAAATTGCTGCAGACCTTTTATCACAAGCAGAGCATGATCCACTAGCTTGTTCAATTCTTGTCACAACCTCAGAGCAATTAGCCAAAAAAGTAGCTGAGGAAGTAGAGAAGCAGCTGCTGAACTTACCGCGTCAAGAAGTAGCTCGTGCTTCCATAGAGAAATTTGGGGTAATTTATGTAGCTGAAACATTGGCAGATGCAGTGGAAGCCATTAATTCATTAGCACCAGAGCATTTAGAAATTGTGATGGAAAATGAAGAGGCGTTAGTTGAGCAAATAAGACATGCTGGTGGTATTTTTATAGGTCGGTATAGTTCTGAGCCAGTTGGTGATTATTTTGCAGGGACCAATCATGTACTACCAACTAATAGTACGGCTCGTTTTGCGAGTGGCTTAAATGTTGATGATTTTGTGAAAAAATCAAGTATTGTTTACTATAGTGAAAAAACCTGGAGAGACAACGCACCAAAAATTGCACGTTTAGCGCGTATGGAAGGCTTAGAGGGCCATGCTCGTGCAGTGGAATCACGTGGATGGGAGAAGGAATAGGACGATGACAGAAAAGAAACGATATGCAAAGATAGAGCGTACAACGAATGAAACGCAAATTTCTGTAGCAATTGATTTAGATGGTGAAGGCAAGGCAGATATCCAAACAGGCGTGGGATTTATGGACCATATGCTTGACTTATTTATTAAGCATGGACTATTTAACGGCACAATACATGCAAATGGCGATACTTATATTGATGATCACCATACAACAGAGGACCTTGGTATTGTATTAGGACAGGCTGTTCGAGAAGCACTTGGTGATAAGAAAGGCATAAAACGCTATGGTAACGCCTTTGTACCGATGGATGACGCACTAGCTCAGGTAGTGGTCGATTGCTCGAATCGACCTCATCTAGAGTACCGTGTGCCAGCATTAAAAGAAAAAGTAGGAACGTTTGATACAGAATTAGTGCATGAATTTTTATGGAAATTTGCCCTTGAGGCAAGGATGAATGTTCATGTAATTGTACCTTATGGACAAAATACACATCACATTATTGAGGCAATTTTCAAAGCATTAGCACGTGCGATTGATGCCGCAGTGGAAATTGACCCGCGTGTTAAAGGCGTACCATCGACTAAGGGGCTGTTGACATGAAAATAGGTGTCATTGATTATGGAATGGGTAATTTATTTAGTGTGGAGCAGGCATTAAAAAGGCTAGGCTGTGAAGTTATTATAACTGCTGATGAGAAGGCATTAGATACAGCTGACGCACTTTTATTACCAGGGGTGGGTGCATTCCCTGATGCCAGAAAGCGTTTAGCTGAAACAAACTTAGATCAATATTTACAGAAGGCACAAAGAGAAAACCGTCCACTTTTAGGAATTTGTCTAGGTATGCAATTATTATTCGAGCAAAGTGATGAAGTAACCCCAACAAAAGGGCTAGGGTTTTTCAAGGGGTGTATTAAACGCTTTAGTGGTAGCCAAGAGGGCCAAGCATACAGAGTACCCCATATGGGGTGGAATGAACTAATTGTGACAAATCGTCCTGCATGGTTACACAATGAAGTATCAGCGAAGCATGTCTATTTTGTTCACTCCTTTTATGCAACAGATATCGTAGAATCAGAGCTTGTTGCCTATGCTGATTACTTCGGCATTCAAGTACCTGGTATTGTGATGAATGGTTCTGTGACTGGCATGCAATTTCACCCTGAAAAATCAGGGGAATTAGGTGTTTATTTATTAGAGCAATGGTTGGAAGGTGTGAAGGCATGCTAACAAAACGTATTATCCCATGTCTTGATGTGAAAGAAGGTCGTGTTGTAAAAGGTATACAATTTGTCTCTATCCGAGATGCAGGAGATCCCGTGGAGCTTGCGAAGTTCTATGATGAACAAGGAGCAGATGAGCTTGTATTTTTAGATATTTCTGCATCACATGAAGGTCGAGAAACGATGGTAGATGTCGTTCGTCAAACAGCGGCTACGCTTGCCATACCCTTTACTGTTGGCGGAGGTATTCGTACGTTGGATGATATGAAGCGTATTTTACGAGCAGGTGCTGATAAAGTTTCAGTGAATACATCCGCGCTGGAAAGACCTGCCCTTATACAGGAAGGCTCTGATTACTTTGGCGCACAATGCATTGTTGTAGCAATCGATGCTCGCTATAGTGAGGAAGATGGCACATGGATGGTTTATACACATGGTGGTCGCAACAAAACCCCTTGGTCAGCCATTGAGTGGGCCAAAGAGGCTGTACGCTTAGGAGCTGGTGAGATTTTATTAACAAGTATGAATCAAGATGGAGAAAAATCAGGCTTTGATTTAGCCTTAACCAAAGCAGTGCGTGAAGCTGTGACAGTCCCTGTGATTGCTAGTGGTGGAGCGGGACATGCCGAACATTTTTACGAAGTATTAGCACAAGAGGTAGATGCAGATGCTGCACTAGCAGCCTCTATCTTCCATTATAAAGAAACAAGTGTAGCGCAAGTAAAGGAATACTTACGTGAAAAAGGAGTGGCAGTAAGATGATAGAGAACATTCAATTTGATGAGAGAGGTCTTGTTACAGCTGTAGTACAAGATGCCAATACAAAAGAGGTATTAACAGTAGCTTACATGAATAAGGAGTCATTAGCTAAAACAATTGACTCAGGGGAAACTTGGTTTTATTCTCGTTCCCGTCAAGAGCTTTGGCATAAGGGAGCAACAAGTGGCCATACACAACAGGTGGTTTCAATCAAAGCGGATTGCGATCAAGATGCTTTAATAGTGGAGGTTCTACCGACAGGGCCAGCATGTCATAATGGGACAATTTCTTGCTTCACTGAGGTTATTCAGCAAAAAGAGAAGGTAGGCTCTGTGGACATCGTTTCTAAACTTGCTCGTGTCATCGAAAAGCGAGAGCAGGAAATGCCAGAAGGAGCGTACACTACATATTTATTTGATAAGGGCATTGATAAAATCTGTAAAAAGGTTGGGGAAGAAGCAACAGAGGTGGTCATTGGTGCCAAAAACCGAGATGCTGAGGAAGTAAAATGGGAGGCAGCTGATTTAATTTATCACCTACTCGTATTATTACAAGAACAAAAAGTAAGCATTTATGATGTTCTGCATGTGTTGGAAAAACGTCACGAGGAGAAATAACAGCATATTATTGATTGTGTGGTATAATAGGAGTTACTGTGTAAAGGAACGTAGAATACGTTCCTTATTTCTTGTTTCGGAGGAAATATATTGGAAAAGAAACGTCAAAATGAGACTCAATCGAATATAGTGTCGTTCATTCCAACAGGCGACTATTATTATAAGAAATCAATTCAAGCAATGAACAGTGGACAAATGAATAAAGCCTATAAATATTTACAGCGTGCGGTAGATTTAAGTCCCGACGATCCAATGATTATCTTGCAGTTAGCCATAGTAGAGTTAGAAGGTCAACGTTTTGAGGAAGCGTATGACCTACTTCGTCGCGCCTATCAAATTGATCCAGATAATCCAGAAATCATATTTTACATGGCAGAAGTATCAGGGTGTGTAGGCATCATGCATGATGCAAAACGCTTTGCAGAAGAATATTTAAAGCTAGAACCTGAGGGTGCTTATGCCGATGAAGCAGCAGAAATATTAGAGTTTGTCGCTTTTGAGCAAGATGATTTTGAAGAGCTTGAAGGCTCTGGTGAGGATTTATATCGTCAGGAGCAAGCTCGTCGTTGTATGGAAAAGGGAGATTTTCCTGAAGCTATTACTATTTTAGAAGATTTAATTGAAGATCGACCAGCATTTTGGTCAGCCTATAATAATCTAGCACTCGCTTATTTTTATGTTGGAGAAGAAGAGCAAGCAAAGGCTCTCTTGCATACAGTGCTACGTGAAAATAAGGGCAATCTACATGCATTATGCAATTTAACGGTAATTGCGTATTATGAAAAAAATGAAGATGATTTACAAGAACTGTTAAATGTTCTTGTTAAAATTCAACCCTATACTTGGGAGCATCGTTATAAACTTGGTGCTACCTTAGCCTTAATCGGCCAATATGAATTAGCCTATAAATGGTTGCGTAGCATGCAAAAGAGAGGCTATGTAGGAGATGCAGGATTTTACTTTTGGCTGTCACATGCTGCTTATTTCTCAGGACATGAGGAGATTTCGAAAAGTGCGTGGGATCAGCTTCTAGAGCTAGACCCAGACAAAGAGGGCTTCGAACCTTGGCGCCAACAAGAAAATGAATTTGGACTTGATGCATTGGAGCATGATCGTGATTTTATTGTTGAAAAATTAGAGAGCACTTATACGAGTGAACGCATTTTTGGTTTATTTTTACTGAAAGGTACAGCGCATAAGCAAGAAATTATCGCCCATCCGAAATGGATTAATATTGAACAATTAGGCTCTTTTGAAAAATTATTTTTAGCTTATGCACTTGGACATGAATTTGATAAGAAAAATAAAGTAGAAGCAAGCTTTTTACGATCAGTACAGGTCTCAGAAATTTTATTAGAACAATATGGAAAGCTATCATCATTAATTGTACCGCTGTTTCAAATGTGGTTTGTGCTATGTGAACAAGCTTTAATAGAAAATTATCGTTTTACAAATCCAACAGCAATTGCAGGAGCAAATGATTATTTATTCAGATCTTCACAAATGCTTAAAGTGACAAAAAAGGAAATTGCGCAGCAATATGGCGTTTCTGTATCTACTTTATCAAAGTATATTGACGAAATCTTAACGTTTTTGCCAAACAGTCATGATTAATGTGTGAGCAACATAGTTGAATAACTTTATACTTTCACATACGATGAACATACTAACGCTATCACCAATTTTTCCTTAGCGTCATTGATCTTCTTCTATAGATGACGTTAGATGTATTGGTTGAATGAAGATAAAAAGTATTCTGTTTAGGGGGAAGTATTTATGTCGGAAGAAAAAATTTATGATGTAGTAATTATTGGTGCAGGTCCTGCTGGGATGACTGCCGCTGTTTATACATCTCGTGCAAATTTGTCTACTTTAATGATTGAACGTGGCATTCCTGGTGGACAAATGGCAAACACAGAAGAAGTAGAAAACTACCCAGGTTTTGAGACAATTTTAGGACCAGAGCTTTCTACAAAAATGTTTGAGCATGCTAAAAAATTTGGTGCTGAATATGCCTATGGTGATGTAACGGAAATCATCGATGGAGAAGAATATAAAACAATTAAATCAGGTGCAAAAGAATATAAAACACGTGCCATTATTATCACCACTGGTGCTGAGTATAAAAAAATGGGTGTGCCTGGTGAAAAAGAGCTTGGTGGCCGTGGTGTCAGCTACTGTGCAGTATGTGATGGAGCATTCTTTAAACAAAAAAATCTAGTTGTCGTAGGTGGCGGAGATTCAGCTGTTGAAGAGGGTGTTTATTTAACTCGCTTTGCTGATAAAGTGACAATTGTCCACCGTCGTGATAAATTACGTGCACAAAAAATTCTCCAAGATCGTGCCTTTGCCAATGAAAAAATTGATTTCATTTGGAATGCAACTGTAAAAGAAATCAATGAAGCGAATGGTAAAGTTGGCAGTGTAACACTACAATCAACTGTCGATGGTACAGAATCTGAATTTGCTACAGATGGTGTTTTCGTCTATATAGGTATGCTTCCTTTAACGAAACCATTTGAGTCATTAGGTATTTTAAATGAGGCTGGCTATATTTTGACAAATGAAACGATGGAAACAAAAATCCCAGGTATCTTTGCAGCTGGAGATGTCCGTGAAAAATCACTTCGTCAAATTGTAACAGCAACTGGTGACGGTAGTATTGCCGCGCAAGCTGTTCAACATTATGTAGAAGAGCTATTAGAGAAAATTAATGCCTAATATGGCTATTTTAAGGAAAAAAATACAATTTTAATGTGCTTTTAATATTGCTGTAACTTGAATGACATATAAAAGGTGTATGATTAAAAATGTAATTAGCAATCCCCCTTTTATTTTGTTTAGTAGGTTGTTTCCGCCTCCAATAGGTGGGAGCAACCTACTTTTTTATGTGTAAAAAATCAAATAATAATATCACGATAAACGTAAATTTCGCCCAAGATGAAATGGTTATCTTTGAATAGAACTAAATTGTTAATTGTCTGCGTACAAGAGTTGTAAATGAGGACAAAACTTACAAGGTCTTGTTATAATGAAGAGTAGAATGCAAAAGTGATTAGAGGTGTGCCTATGCAAAGAATTGCAAATTTAATTGCCGTAAAAGACGGTAAAGTATTATTACTTCAGAAACCAAGACGAGGCTGGTATGTAGCTCCAGGAGGGAAAATGGAGAGTGGCGAGTCAATCTTCGAGGCTGCTATTCGAGAGTTTCAAGAAGAGACAAACGTCATACCTTTACATGTTCATTTAAAGGGTGTTTATACGATGATCATTAAAGAAAACAATGACGTAGTGGATGAATGGATGCTCTATACATTTGTTGCAAAGGATGTAGATGGAGTACCATTCGAAGAAACAAGAGAAGGCAAACTTGCATGGCACCCAGTAGAGGATTTAGCACATTTGCCAATGGCTGAAGGAGATCGAACTAATTTACAATTTGCTGTTTCGCAATCAGGCATTCAGTATGGCACGTTTGACTATACAACGAATTTTGAATTACTTCATCAGAAAATACAAATTTCAAAAGAACAATAAAGGAGTTGCATGACAGTGGTGGTTGAAGGCCAACAAAGTACACATGAATTGGTTATTATTACAGGAATGTCTGGGGCTGGGAAAACAGTAGCTATTCAAAGCTTTGAGGATTTAGGGTATTACTGTATTGATAATTTACCACCTGCGTTACTTACAACTTTTTTAACCTTATTAAGAGATTCTGGTAAAAACAGTACCCGAATTGCAGCAGTAATGGATATGCGCGGAGGCGACTTTTTTGATGCTCTAATTGGCGCATTAGACCATATACTAAAAGAAGGCGATATTGTTGCTCGTATTTTATTTTTAGATGCAGATGATGCCACATTAGTCAGACGGTATAAAGAAACGAGACGTGCACATCCATTAGCAGTGAATGGTTTACCTCTAGATGGAATTAAACAGGAACGAGTACTTTTATCTGAAGTAAAGGGTCGTGCCAATTTTGTTTATAACACATCTAACATGAAACCAAAGCAATTACGTGAAAAAATCGTAAAAGAATTTGCAAGTGAGGCAGATACTATTTTTACCGTTAACATTATGTCCTTTGGCTTTAAACATGGTATGCCGATTGATGCGGACTTAGTGTTTGATGTTCGTTTTCTTAAAAACCCATACTATGTGGAGGAGCTACGTCCAAAAACGGGTCTTCAAACAGAGGTATCTTCTTATGTGTTAGCGTTGGAAGATACGCAAATCCTTATACAAAAACTGACGGATTTATTAGACTTTATGATTCCTCTCTATCGACAAGAAGGTAAATCACAGCTTGTTATTGCTTTTGGTTGTACTGGGGGCCAGCATCGCTCCGTGACATTAGCAGAATTTTTTGGTGCATATTTTGCGGGCAAGGAAAATACGGTTATTACGCATCGTGATATTAATCGTAGAAAGGAATGAGTGAATGGGGAAAAAGCAAACAAAGCTTGTGGTAATTGGTGGTGGCACAGGGCTCTCCACGTTACTTCGCGGTCTGAAGCATCACCCATTTGATATTACTGCTATTGTAACAGTAGCAGATGATGGTGGATCTTCAGGTCGTTTACGTGATGATTACGATATCCCACCGCCTGGCGATGTACGTAATGTGATTGCAGCATTATCAGATATTGAGCCCCTTGTAGAGCAAATGTTTCAATACCGTTTTTCGGCATCTGAAGACTTACGAGGTCACTCCTTAGGGAATTTAATGCTTACAGCCCTTACTGATATTACTGGTGATTTCAATCATGCTATCAGTGAGATGGGAAAGGTTTTAAAAGTTCATGGTCGAGTTATTCCAGCAGCTAATAAAAAAATCACCTTACATGCTGTGCTTGAGGACGGTTCAATTATCGAGGGAGAATCAAAAATCCCGACAGCGACGAAACGCATTAATCGCGTTTTTTTAGTACCTGAAAATGTGCAACCGTTGCCAGAAGCTATTCGTGCAATACTTCGTGCAGACTATATTTTAATAGGACCAGGAAGCTTATATACAAGTATTATTCCGAATTTGCTTGTTAAGGAAATAGGTGAAGCAGTTGTTAAGGCTAAAGGAAGAAAAATATATGTTTGTAATTTAATGACACAAAAGGGTGAAACCATTTCCTATACAGCAGGCGATCATGTAACAGCCATACATAAGCATGTTGGCCATGATTTTATCGATTCCATTTTAGTAAATGATGAAGAACTCCCTAACCCTGTAAAAGAACTGTATAAAGAAGAAAGAGCGGAACCAGTAACATTTGACGTAGCAAAGCTTGAAAGTATGGGTTTAGAAGTTATCAAACGAGACATTGCTACAATTCGACCAGATGGAACGGTTCGACATAATGCTACAAATGTTGCAGAATGGCTGGTAGATTATGCTGATATTTACCATCAAAAAGTAAGAGGACCAATAATAGAAACATAATGGCTTTATTGTATATGGTAAGATGAACATATACATAGAAATCATGATTGAAAGGGGGGCGTGATATGTCTTTTGCTTCTGAAACAAAAAAAGAATTGACACAAATAGAAGCGGACAATCATTGTATGAAAGCAGAAGTTTCTGCCCTAATTCGTATGAATGGTTCATTATCCTTTGCAAATAAACAACTAAGCTTAGACGTGCAAACCGAAAACGCTGCAATTGCCAGAAGACTATATACGATTATGAAAAAATTGTATCCGTACAATGTTGAATTACTTGTTCGTAAGAAAATGCGATTGAAAAAAAATAATGTGTATATATGCCGTGTAAGAGAAGGAGCGCGTGAGCTATTAATTGATTTAGAAATCATCTCAGACGACTTTCAATTTAACCATACTATCTCAAGAAAGCTCATTCAAAAGAGCGGCCAAAAAAGAGCTTATTTAAGAGGAGCCTTTTTAGCAGGAGGTTCCGTCAATAATCCAGAAACATCGGCTTATCATTTAGAGGTTTATTCTTTATATAAAGAACATGGTGAGGCATTAATGGATTTAATGAATGAATTTGAACTCAATGCCAAAACAATTGAACGTAAAAAAGGCTTTGTAACTTACTTAAAAGAAGCAGAAAAAATTTCAGATTTTCTTAATATTGTTGGAGCGCATCAGGCCATGATGAAATTTGAAGATGTTCGGATTTTGCGAGATATGCGTAATAGTGTCAACCGTATTGTGAACTGTGAAACTGCCAATTTAAATAAAACCATTGGAGCAGCATTACGGCAGGTTGAGAATATTCGATTTATTGAAAATTCAATTGGTCTTGATCAACTACCAGAGAAGCTTCGTGAAATAGCACGTCTCCGTGTTGAATACCAAGATGTGACATTAAAAGAGCTTGGTGAAATGGTATCTAGTGGAACGGTTAGTAAATCAGGTGTTAACCATCGATTGAGAAAAATTGATGAGATTGCGGATGCATTAAGGCGTGGTGAAAAAATAGGTGGTTAAGTTATCATACTTTTCAGGTATGAATGTCATGCTAATCGCTTATTGTTCTTTTGCCAGTAAGTAAGGTAAGATAAAACTAATAGACGAACGGTAGTGAAGGGGAGTTTTGAGAATGATTGAGAGAAGAGTCCAGGTTAAATTAAAATTAGGACTACAAGCTAGACAAGCAGCACTATTTGTGCAAGAAGCAAATCGTTTTAGTGCTGATATCTTTCTAGAAAAAGATGAGAAAAAAGTAAATGCCAAATCCATTATGGGTGTTATGAGCTTAGCAGTTGCTAAAGGTACCGAAGTGATTTTAAGCAGTGAAGGTAACGATGCTGAGCAAGCGGTTACAGCATTGGCAACAATTATTGAAAATGAAGATTAACATTCATTAAATATAAAAGGCATCACAGAGCAATTCTGTGATGCCTTCTATTTTTTTATTTATTATCGCTACGGTGCATAATATGATCGATTAAACCGTATTCTTTTGCACGTTCAGCAGTCATGAAGTTATCACGATCTGTGTCTCTTGCAATGACTTCAAGTGGTTGACCAGTGCGTTCAGATAAAATGCCATTTAATTTTTCACGTAAGAATAGAATACGTTTAGCAGCAATTTCAATTTCTGTCGCTTGACCTTGTGCACCACCTAGTGGTTGGTGAATCATGACTTCAGCATTTGGTAAGGCAAAACGTTTACCAGGTTCTCCAGCTGCAAGTAGGAAAGCACCCATTGATGCAGCCATACCAATACAAATTGTTTGTACCTGTGGTTTAATGATTTGCATTGTGTCATAGATAGCCATACCAGCCGTAATGGATCCGCCAGGTGAGTTAATATAAAGAGAGATATCTTTATCTGGATCTTCTGCTTGTAGGAAAAGAAGCTGAGCGACAATGGAGTTAGCAACATTGTCATCAATAGCACTTCCTAAAAGGATAATACGGTCTTTAAGTAGACGTGAATAAATGTCATATGCACGCTCACCACGACTAGTTTGTTCAATAACTGTAGGAATTAAATTCATGTTAAATCCTCCTTAAAAAGCTAAATTCGAATACCTTTGCTGAAAATTTTCCTTTGTATTTCAGCTGTATCCTTATCATACACATTATAGTCAGGGAAGGTCAAATATTAACCCTGCTAAAGTGAAATTAAAAAAAATAAATTGTTTTTGCATTCTATGGTTGAATTATATAGGATAGGCTTGTATAATGATTAAGGTTATAAGGTTTAAAGTACAGGACACTATTTTGCAGGTATGCTTCAAAAATGAGGGTTATCTACATCATGCTTTTCGTAAGCCTAGAGTGAGTACTTTTTTTTTGTGTCTTTTGCCCTCGTGGTGTAATGGATAACACGTAAGATTCCGGTTCTTGCACTGGGGGTTCGATTCCCTCCGAGGGCGCCATTTTACTGATCAATTGATATACTGTTATAGCTCATCTCCTAATAAGTAGTTTAGCAGCCTGCTTACTGGAGATCGAGAGGAAGAATAAAGGGAATACTGTCCTAGTTGGCATTATTCCCCTATTTATTCCTTTCAAACCTTCAAAAAAGCAACAACTCCAAATTATTTTTTAGTGAACATACTGTACGTGAGACTAGTAATAGTCGAAAAAAAAGAATCCTATCTGAGGGGATTCTTTTTTTTTGCCTAAATTTATCGAAATTTGGCATGGTTCTTATTGTATATATATTAGTTTTAGGTTAATTTTCTTGTTATTTATACATGTTTTTTCAAATTATATGAATTTATTATAAATTTATATGAAAAAATATTTAATTTTATGCGAAAAGTTGTTGTCTAAATACTATAATGTTAATATAATTGACCTAATAGTCTAACATTTCCGAATTGCGAAAAATAATACGTAATTCGGAAAATTATCGAACTAGGGGGAAATACAATGAAAAAAACAGGTTGGATGTTACTGATGATTATTGCAGCTTTAACATTAGCACTTGCAGGTTGTGGTACAAAAGATGATGCATCTTCAGGTAGCTCATCTTCAGAAGATGGTGGAGATGGCAAAAAAGTTTACAAAGTAGGTACTGAGGCAACTTTTGCACCATTTGAATCTGTTGACGATTCGGGGAAAATTGTAGGGATTGATGTCGATATTCTACAAGCTATCGCAGATGAGATGGACTTTGAGGTTGAGTGGAATAATATTGGATGGGAGCCAGTGTTCCAAACAATTAAGAACGGTGAAACAGATATCGGTGCTTCTGGAATCACAATTACGGAAGAGCGTAAAGAATCATTTGATTTTACAGAACCGTATTATGAGTCTCAGTTATTAATTGTTGTGAAAGAAGATTCAAAGATTAAATCTCTTGATGAATTAAAAGATAAAAAAGTATCTGTACAAATCAATGCAACTGGTCATATGGCAGCGAAAAAGCTACAAGGGGAAGCAAGTACAAATATTATGGCGTTTGAAAGTCAGCCAATCGCTATCCAAGAGATGCTAAATGGTAATGTTGATGCAGCTATCGGAGATAATGCAGTAGTTTATGAATATATCAAAGCTCACCCAGATCAAAAACTAAAAGTAATTGAAGATGATGCATTCGAAAAAGAATACTATGGCTTCATGGTTCAAAAAGGGAATAAAGAATTGCTAGATAAATTAAACGAAGGTCTTAAAAAGATTAAAGAAAACGGTAAATTAAAAGAAATTACAGGCATTGATTTTCAATAAAAATGAATGAAATGATGCTACTAACATAGTAACTGTGCTAACAGCTCATTTATTAATTGTAATTTAAAGGGGAATGGGGTTTTCGGATGGACATCTTTGACTTACGCTGGGACATTGTCTGGAACTACCGAGATATGTTTATACGAGGTATTGGCGTAACACTTATTTTGACACTTAGTGGTTATTTTGGCGGTATTCTATTAGGACTATTTTTAGGCCTTGGAAAATTATCGAGTAAAAAATGGATTTATTGGCCATCTAAACTATATATCGATTTATTCCGTGGAACACCGATGCTTGTACAAATCTTGTTAATTCACTTAGCAGTTATTCCAACAATTTTTGGTCATTCTTTAGGTTATATGGTATCAGGGATTACAGCGCTTATTTTAAACTGTGCTGCTTATAATGCGGAAATTTTCCGTGCAGGGATTCAAAGTATTGCAAAAGGGCAAATGGAGGCTGCTCGCTCTCTTGGATTAACGCATAACCAAGCGATGCGTAAGGTCATTTTACCTCAAGCATTTAGACGTATGATTCCGCCATTGGGCAATGAATTTATTGCATTATTAAAAGATTCTTCACTCGTAACTGTAATTGCAGCACCAGATATTTTATACGCTAGTAAGGTCGTAGCTGGTGCAAGCTTCCGCTTCTGGGAACCGTATATCGTTGCAGCATTATTATATTTAGTGTTGACATATGGTGTAACGAAGATTGTAGCATTTATCGAGAAACGATTTAGCAATAGCTATGTCCCTCGTAAAGCTAAGGTAGAAGGGCGGGAAGCTAGATGATAAAAATTGAAAACCTACACAAATACTTTGGCAAGCTTGAAGTATTAAAAGGAATCGATTATGAAATTCAAGAAAAACAAGTTGTCTGTGTTATTGGGCCGTCTGGTTCAGGAAAAAGTACATTTCTCCGTTGCATCAATATGTTAGAAGAAGTAACGGATGGTGCTATTTATATTGAAAATGTAAAAATTAATGATCCTAAAACGAATATCAATGAAATTCGCGCTGAAGTGGGTATGGTGTTTCAACAATTTAACTTATTCCCGCATATGACGGTTATCGATAATGTCACGATGGCACCTATGCAAATTCGTAAAATGAATCGTACAGACGCAGAAGCTTTAGGACATGAGCTATTAAAAAAGGTCGGGCTCGACAGCAAGGCCTATAATTATCCTGAGCAGCTATCAGGTGGTCAGCAACAACGTGTGGCGATTGCTCGTGCCTTAGCAATGAAGCCAAAAGCTATTTTATTTGACGAGCCAACTTCAGCACTTGACCCTGAAATGGTAAAAGAGGTGCTAGATGTTATGAAAAATCTAGCAGCTGAAGGGATGACAATGGTAGTTGTGACACATGAAATGGGCTTTGCTCGTGAAGTAGGTGATCGAGTAGTCTTTATGGATGGGGGCTATATTGTAGAAGAAGGGTCTCCAGAGGAACTATTCGGCAATCCCCAAAGCGACCGTACGAAAGCGTTTTTAGGAAAAGTATTATAAAGCTGAAAAAGCGAACGACATGCTCGTTCGCTTTTTTTGTGCTGTTCTTATTTAATGAAGGGGATTAGATGTTGTGTCAAATGCATTCAGCATCGTTTGCATATCCTGTTGGGAATACTGAGGCACCTGATAATAGCCGTGTTTATTTTGATAAATGGATAATTCGTATCCCATTTCAATACAGTTAGGAATACTATCCGCAACAACGCGACGAACTACAGGGTTTGTTGTCTCCAACGCAGCAGTTGTCATACATTTTGCTGCTCCTTTTTGAGCTCCAAGTAAAAATCCAGAAATAGCTTCATCATTAATTTCATTAGCGTTTTGCATCGGCTTTTTTGGTTGACCAGGATTTAGGCCATATTTGAAATCATTTCCTGTTTCCATTTGGTAGCGTCCTGTTGGAACAGATGGATCGTGTCCTGTTTTAAAGGACTCTACGATCGTATTGTACATACCAAGAGTGAAATTATATTGGCGATCCAAAATGTTGAGTAATTCAGGATCTTTTACATGGGGACGCAAAATAATCGCTTGGTTCATACCTGCAATAATTTCGCCAATTGTTTCATGCATGTCCATCATTTCATGTCCACCATGATTTAGGCTATGTTGTTGATTTAAATTTGTTTGGTTTGATGATTCATTGTAAAACGATTGTGACAAAAAAAACGCCTCCTCAATAATTTTTTGTTGCAGTATTTAGTATGTCGTGTCAATTCAATTTCATACGGTATAAATGTAAAGGTAAAAATGTAGACTAAAGATAGAAGGAAAAGCAAGTCAAGGAGGCTTAAAATTGAAAAAGTTACTTGGACCAATTGGAATAATTGTCATCATTCTTGTTGTAATCGCCTTATTATTTATACCTAAATACAATAGTCTGGTGACAGCCGAGGAAAATGTTGATTCTAAATGGGCACAAGTTGAAAATCAGCTCCAACGTCGCTATGATTTGATTCCCAATCTAGTGGAATCTGTGAAAGGCTATGCGAATCATGAGCAAGAGGTGATAGCGAATATTACGGAGGCACGTGCACAAATGGGAAGTGCAAGCTCACCAGAGGAGCAAGCTGTTGCCAATGATGCTTTAACTGGCGCTCTTAGTCGTTTACTAGTAGTTGTAGAAAATTACCCAAACTTAAAGGCAGATGCAAACTTCCGCCAGTTAATGGATGAGCTAGCAGGTACAGAAAATCGTCTGGCAGTAGCACGTGAGGATTACAATAATGAGGTGCAGCAATTCAATAAACATGTTAAACGTTTCCCGGGGAATTTGATGGCAGGAATGTTTGGCTTTGAACAAAAAGAATACTTTAAAGCCACAGCAGGAGCGGACAAAGCACCATCTATCGATTTTAGTCAATCGGGTACACAATAATGAAACGTTGCATTGTACAGATGATAATCGTTTGTTCGGTGCTTCTTTTTTTCTCGAATCTAGCAGAAGCAACGATGCCATCACCGATGAAAAATACGTATATACATGACTTTGCCAATGTAATTTCTGCGAATGTCAAAGAAGAGATAAATCAATATTCTGAGCAGTTGGATCAAGGCACGGGTGCTGAAATCATGGTAGTCACAGTTGATAGTCTTCATGGACAAGAGCCGAAAATGTATGCGACAAAATTGATTCGGTCATGGGGCATTGGTGACAAGGAAAAAAATAACGGTGTCCTGATTTTAGCTACCTTAGGTCAAGGGGAAGGAAATAACGACGTTGTAATTGCCGTGGGTCAGGGATTAGAAGGAGCATTACCAGATGGTAAATTAGGACGCATTTTAGATAATGCATTTTATCCCTCAGCAAGTGCTGGTAATCTAGACCAAGCTTTTCAAGCAACCTATTCTGAAGTTTTCCGCGCTGTTGCCCAAGAGTATAATTGGAACGGTGATTTGCCAGCGCAAACAAAAGAAGAGGATGACATACCCACTTGGTTAATTATCCTAATCATTATCGTTGTTATTATTATCTATTCATTCTTTTCGAAAGGCGGCGGAGGTCCTCGCTCTGGAGGCTATGGCGGTTATCCAGGAAGTTTTGGTGGAGGTTCGAGTAGAGGGGGCTTTGGCGGATTTGGTGGCGGATCTTCTGCTGGTGGAGGAGCAAGCAGGAAATTTTAATAGAGTATGGCGAACTATTCTATATAGTTCGCTTTCATTTTGGCTTAATTAAAACCTCTCAATTATTGACAATAATGCTAGAATTGTTATAATTTAAATATATCGACAAACGATATAGCGTAAACTGATATAGGGAGGAATCATTTTGAAAAAAAGATTTTTATCTGCATCGTTAGCAATTATTTTAACAACCTCTGTAGTTATTCCTGCAACAATGCAAGAAGTCCGTGCTGCAAATGAAACTAATAGCACAGTAACAGCACAAGAAGAACGTGTGTCAGCGCAGGAATTTTTGAATTTAGCTGTAACAACTTTAACATTCCAGCACGGTTCAGATTCAATGCGTCAACAAATTATTGATAAATGGGTCAAGGCTGGAGAATTCACAGATTTAAGTTTGACAATTAAACGTGATGAAGCGGCTCGTATTTTAGTTAGAGCGTTAAATAAAGAAGAAAAAGAGACTTCACTTGCTGACTATTTAGAGAAGGCCAATAAGATTGGCTTATTTAATGGTTTATCATTAAATACAGAAGCAATTTCAAAACAAGATGCAGTAAAAATTTTAAACAATGCGAAACAAATAAAAAATGGTTCTAATCATGAAGGTGTAAAGGAAATTTCAGTTGAAGACTTTATGAAAAATCCTGGTAATTTCGGTTATGAACTTTCGCCAGATGGCAATTACATTACTTTTTCCTCTGCTTGGGAGAATAGATCCAATGTTTTCGTGAAAAAGATGAATGATGATAGTGAGCCTGTTCGTGTTTCCAATTCAAAGGATCGGGACGTTGCAGGATTTTACTGGAAGGATAATAATTTACTCTACGTAAAGGATAAAGGTGGAGATGAAAACTTCCATATTTATTCTACAACATTTAATGGCTCTGAGGAAAAAGATCTAACGCCATATCCAAATGTCACAGTTGGGATATTAAGTGGTCTACAGGGTGTTAAAGATGAAATTCTTATCATGATGAATAAGGAAGATGCAACAGTTTTTGATGTCTACAAGTTGAATGTAAAGACTGGGGAAACAACTCACGTTGCAAAAAATCCGGGTAATATTACGAGCTGGCTAGCAGATCGCAATGGAAATGTACGAATTGCTGTAGCCTCAGATGGTGTGGAAGGAACGATTCTTTATCGAGATTCTGAAAAGGATGAATTCAAGCCATTTATTGAAATGGAAGCTGGAGATGAAGTAATGCCACTAGCTTTCTCAAAAGACAATCAATACATTTACGCTACATCTAACAAAGGTAGAGACAAAGTAGAAGTTGTGAAATACGACTTAAAAGGTAATGAAGAAGTAATTATGTCTAATGATCAAGTAGATGTTTCTGGTGTCTTATATAGTGCCGAACACGATAAATTGCTATATGGTGCGTATATAACAGATAAACCACATTACGAATTCTTTGACGAGAACTTTGAAAAGCTTTTCCGTAAAATCCAAAGCAAGCTGAATGTGCATGAAAGTGAGCTTGGTATCAATGATTACAATAAAGAAATGACCAAATTTATTGTGAGTGTTTCAAGTGATACTGTCTATGGAAAATATTATTATTACGATTCTACGACAGATGAATTAACCGAGTTGGCCACTTTAAGCCCTTGGTTAAATCCGAATGAACTGGCAGAAATGCATCCAATTTCATATAAGAGCCGAGATGGTTTAACGATTAATGGCTATTTAACTTTACCGAAAAATAAAGAAGCAAAAGATCTCCCTCTTATTGTTAATCCTCATGGTGGGCCTTGGGCACGTGATATGTGGGGCTTCAACCCAGAAGTACAATTATTAGCTAATCGTGGCTATGCAGTGCTACAGGTGAATTTCCGTTCGTCAACTGGATATGGTAAAGAATTCCTTCAGGCTGGTAATAAGCAATGGGGTCTGAAGATTCAAGATGACATCACTGATGGTGTCCAATGGGCAATTGACCAAGGCATTGCAGACCCTGATCGCATCGGTATTTATGGGGCATCATTTGGTGGTTATGCAACATTAGCGGGTATTACGTATACACCTGATTTATATGCTGCTGCAGTTGATTATGTAGGAGTATCTAACATATTTACATTATTAAATACCATCCCTCCTTACTGGGAAACTATGCGTAACATGTTTTATGAGCGCGTAGGTCATCCAGAGAAAGACAAAGAATTGTTAACTGCTGTTTCACCAGTTTTCCATGCAGATAAAATCAAAACACCATTATTTGTCGCACAAGGAGCAAATGACCCACGTGTGAACAAAGCAGAATCCGATCAAATTGTGGAAGCCTTACGCGCTAGAGGTGTGGATGTAGAGTACATGCTAAAAGATAATGAAGGACATGGCTTTGCAAATGAAGAAAATAGAATTGAATTCTATAATGCCATGGTAAAATTCTTCGATAGTCATTTAAAATAATTTAAAACGAAAGGCATTGATGTGTAGCTTGCTCACAATCAATGCCTTTTTTTATTACAATAGGTGAATGGGATTTGGATAGCGCATTTTACGTTCAAATGATGAAATGCACAGTGCTAGTTCCTCGATACCAGTATAAATTAATGGTTCATCTACCTGAGAAATACTTAAACGAATAAGATTATCTTTTTTAAATTCTGGTAGATACATTCTAGCAGCGTCATCCATCAATATATTTTTTTCCTTTAATAAATGAACCACCTGCCTAGCACTTACATTATCAGGAAGAACAATGGAAAGATAAAAGCCTGATACTGGTTTCGTATAGTTAGTAGAGGTGGGAAGTAATGATTCGCAAGCCTCCTGTAAAACGCTCATTTTTCTTACATAAAGCTCTTTAATCTTTTTAATATGACTATTAAACATACCGCTTTTTAAATAAATGTCTAAGGCACCCTGCGAGAGCACAGAGCTATTGAAATCAGCACTAAATTTATAACGTAGAAAATGATTTGTCATTATAGTGGGAAGGACGACTGTCGCTACTCTTAAACCCGGAAGAAATACCTTTGAAAAGCTTTTAATATAAATAACCCTGCCAGTGGGATTAAAAGAAAAAAACGGATCCGCTTTTTTATTAGGATCTAAATCTCCTAAAAAATCATCCTCCACAATATAAACATCATATTTTTCTGCTAATTCCACAATCTTTCTTTTTTCGTCATTTGTATAGCTATGACCAAGAGGATTATGGAATCTCGGCACAGTATAAAAAAACTTAATGTCATTATTGCGAAAAATATAGTCAAGACGATCTAAATCAATGCCCTCCATTGTTAAATCAATCCCAAAAGTTGTAGCTTGTTGCAGATGGACAGATTCTATAAAACCAAAATAGGTAGGCTGTTCTATTAATATATTATTTTTACCATTCGGAAAAGGCATTGCCGCTAGTAAATGTAATGCTTGCTGTGAGCCCGAGACAACAAATAATCGATCAGGTTCAGTAAAGACCTGTAAGTCCTGTAGATACTTAGCCAATTGTACACGCAGCGAGTAAAGCCCTTGCTGATCACTATAACTAAATAATTCTTCTTTATATGTGTCAATAGCTTGATTGATGCAATGCTGAAATTCAATATAGGGCATAATGCTTTTGTCTGGGCCAGCTGATAAAAAATCAATAACTTGTTGGTTTGTAGTTGGTTGCTCTATGTTATTCACAACATAATAGCCACTTTTGGGTTTGGAAAAAATAAGATGCTCCTTTTCTAATTCATTATACGCTCTTATCACTGTATTTTTACTGCAGGAAAATTGCTCAGACAGTTGTCGAACGGAAGGTAGTTTACTGCCTGCAAGGAGCACACCATTAGCAAGCTGCTCTTTAATGTCCTCTACAACTTCTAAATATTTTGCAATCATCATCCTTCCTCCTTTATCTGTACCAGGACAGTTGGTAGAAAATTCTGTTTATTTTTGAGATAGCGACACTTACTATGGATTATACCAGGGACAGATGGAGAGGAAAATGAAAGGATGAGAACATGCAGGATAAAAGAAAAGAAAAAATAGGTTTGCTGTTAGGATTTGTGGGCGTAATTTGCTTTAGTCTAACGTTACCCGCAACAAGTACAGCTGTACCATATTTTGGAGCGACGATTGTAGGATTGGGGAGAGCTGTCATTGCGGCGTTCATCGTAGCCATTATTTTACTTGTAAGAAAAGAAAGACTACCGACTGCTAGACAATTTAAAAGCTTGATAATAGTATCCTTTGGCGCTGTATTAGGGTTTCCTTTACTTACGTCTTGGGCAATGACAAGGTTACCAGTTTCTCACGGAGCGGTAGAATTAGCACTTTTACCTTTAGCGACTGTGGGCTTTGCTTTATTCAGAGCAGGTGAACGTCCCTCATTTAAGTTTTGGTTATCGAGTGTTATTGGGGCTATAGCCGTTATTATTTATGCTAGCTTTTTAGGCTTAGGCCAATTACATATGGCAGATCTAGCATTATTAGCAGCAGTTGTAATATTAGGTCTTAGCTATGCAGAAGGAGGACAGTTAGCGAAGGAATTAGGGAGCTGGCAGGTGATTGCTTGGGCTATTTTGATGGCGGCTCCCTTTTTTATTGTCCCTGTCATTTCCCGATTTTCCTTGGAAATGCTACATGCCCCTCTTACAGCGTGGGTTAGCCTGTTATATTTAGCTGTTGTCAGTCAGTTTTTAGCATATGTTGCTTGGTATGGGGGAATGGCTTTAGGAGGTATTGCAAGAGTTAGTCAGATCCAATATTTACAGCCATTTTTAATGATTCTTTTTGCTACGCTATTTTTAAATGAATCCATCTCTTGGCTTACGATTGTCGTGGCAATAATTGTCGTGATTTCCGTCATTGTTGGCAAAAATACAACCATTACAAAGAAGGATGCTAAGACAGCTTAAATAAACATCATCAAAGAATAGTAGCCATTTCTTCATTGCCACATCGTTTATAATAAAGGAGGAGGTGCTATCTATGAAGATTCAATTTTTTAGTCGGGCGAATTGTCCTTTATGTGTAGAAGGGCTACAGACATTAAAGCTTGTTCAGGAAGATGTTCTATTTGATATTGAAATAATTGATATAGAGCAGGATGATCGTATACATGAAAAATATATGCTAATGATTCCGGTAGTTGAAAAAGAGGGTGTCGTCATTCAGTATGGTCATTTAGATTATGCCACGTTAATGGAGCGATTAGGCAGTTAATCTACTGAAAGTATAAAGAATTATTAACGGTATAAATGACTTTATTATTAGCTGTCATTCTCACAATTCACAAATTGTTCAATGAAAGCGGTTTGAATTTGAACAGTTTGTGAAGACCTTCACATTAGACTTTCTTTTCCTAAAAATCGGAGTAGAATAGGTATCAAGTAAGAAGTTGTTATAAAACAGTTTAGCAAATGTATCACAAATTTTAGTGGTTGTTATATTACAAAAATGAATGATGTGAAGGGAGATTTTACAATGTGGGTTATTACAGTATTTGAGAAAAAGGACGTTCGTATTTTTGAATTTACAAATAAAACTGAAGCAACAAAAGCTTTAGAAGGTTTTAAAAAGAATGCGATTTTATCTTTCACTAAATAAGTTCAACAAAGTCTTGTAGCTGATTTTAGAGCTATGAGGCTTTTTTTTATCCAGAACAATACAACTACTTGCACTTTAAAACAATGCATATTATAATAAAAGCATAAGTGGGACACAAAATAATTAAGTGGGTTAAAAACAAACCCACCACTATTAATTAGGGGAGTAGATAGATATGTTAACTGTTCCAGAGGCACAGCAAAGGCTACTTCCTGAAATGTATCCGCTTCTGCAAGCAAGATATCGAATATTGCAAGCCGTTCAACTTATGCAACCAATCGGGCGACGTACACTAGCTGATTCACTGAAAATGACAGAAAGAGAAATACGCAAAGAAACTGATATTTTACGTGAACAAGGGTTATTAGATGCGCAAAAGTCGGGTATGGTATGTACAGATGATGGTGAAATAGTCATTGAAAAATTAAGAGCTATCGTTTATGAATGGTCTGGTTTAACCCAGCTTGCAAAAGTGCTTGAAAGCCACTTTGGCATTCAACGTGTAGTCGTAGTTCCTGGTGATTACAATGAGGATCATACAATCCTAAGCATGCTAGGCAAAGAAGCAGCATTGCAATTTATGTCGGCTGCTTTTGATGAGCAAGTTGTAGCTGTCACTGGTGGAAAATCTGTTGCCTCACTTGCACAGTTTTTACATCCTTTAGACGGACAAAAGGATATCACTTTTGTAGCTGCACGCGGGGGGATTGGACATGAAATGCAAATGCAGGCCAATACACTTGTTGCAACATTTGCCATGCAAATGGAAACACAATACCGTACTTTATTTTTACCAGAGCATTTAAGTGAGCAAGCTTATCAAGCGATGCTAACAGAGCCGATGGTAACAGAAATGATGGCCTTCTATGATCAAGCAGATTGCGTCATTCATGGGATTGGCTCTGCAGAGGAAATGGCGATTCGTCGTAACTCATCTCCTGAGGATTTGCGAATTCTTGAGGAAAAAGGCGCTGTGAGTGAGGCTTTCGGTTATTATTTCAATGCCGATGGAGAAATAGTACATCGTATACGTACAATTGGTATCCAGCTTGAGCAGGTACAAAACAGTGAGCAGGTCATTGCAGTTGCAGCAGGAAAACAGAAGGTCAATGCAATGCTTTCTTATTTCAAAGTAGCACCTAAGCAAACCATATTTGTAACAGATGAAGCAGCGGCCAAAGCAATTGCTGCTAAAATATCTTCTATAGAAAATAAGCATCTTGAATGATGGCAAAGTTGTAAACATGTCACTCGATCTCAGAAAGTGCTAAAGCATTTTTTGAATGAGCATAAAGTAAATTTTGATGTCTCTATTCATAGAGACAGACATCACACATTATTGGAGGAATTAACAATGGCATTAAAATTAGCGATTAATGGATTTGGACGTATTGGACGTTTAGTATTTCGTGAGGCAATGAAGCATGATGAATTTGAAGTAGTAGCCGTAAACGACTTAACAGATGCTGGTCAGCTTGCGCACTTATTGAAATATGATTCAGTACACGGTATCTATGATGCTGAAGTCAATGCAGATGAAGATTCTTTCGTAGTAAATGGTCAACGTGTAAAAGTATATGCTGAAAAAGATCCTGCCCAATTACCATGGGGCGAATTAGGCGTAGATGTAGTGCTTGAATGTACTGGTCGATTCCGTTCAATGGAAGAAGTAGGCAAGCATATTGAAGCAGGGGCGAAAAAAGCGATTCTATCGGCACCAGCAAAAGGCGCAATGCCTACATTTGTTATGGGTGTAAACCATGAGGATTATAACCCAGCAACTGATGATGTGATCTCCAATGCTTCTTGTACAACTAACTGTCTAGCACCAGTAGCTAAAGTGCTTGATGAGAAATTTGGCATTGAACGTGGTATGATGACAACAATTCACTCTTATACAAATGACCAACGAATTCTAGACTTCCCACACTCTGACCCTCGTCGTGCACGTGCTGGAGCGGTGTCTATGATTCCAACAACAACAGGTGCAGCGGTAGCTGTATCAAAAGTATTACCACAATTAAAAGGTAAGCTAGATGGTTTCTCTATGCGTGTGCCAACACCTAACGTATCATGTGTTGACTTAGTTGTAGAGCTAAAAGCAGATGTATCGAAAGAAACGATTAATGCAGCATTAAAAGAAGCTTCTGAAAATGAATTAAAAGGCATTTTAGATTACAATGAGCTACCATTGGTATCAATTGATTATAACGGTAACCATTATTCTTCTACGGTAGATGGCCTTTCAACAATGGTGTTAGAAAACAAAATGGTGAAAGTTTTAGCTTGGTATGATAACGAAATTGGTTACTCTACTCGCTTAATGGACCTAGCTTTATACATTGCTGAACAAGGCTTAAACCATAAATAAGTATCATATTTCGACATTTTGAGTAAAAAGTGTGACATATTACTGCTTTTTATGCACAAAAAGTATAGCCTTTATAATATCGAATAGATATAATATACAAGGGTATTGGGAGTAAGGGATAACCCTTACTCCTTTTTTTCTAGATTCAGCAGAAAACCCCACCTCTATAGGTAATGAGATGATTACACAAATGACTCTCTTGATTCATGGGTGTTCAATCACCGACTGAATCAAGATAAAAGCCTCAGCGAATGTCACAGATTTTGAAGAGGAACAAGTTCGGAAAAAATAAATACACTGAGGCGTAATTGATACATGTTGATTGCAAGACATAACAGTTAACTTTTGCTACTATAAAAACAAGTATTAGGGTTCATTATCAAAAGTTGGAGAATCATACTTACACGAGATAGTGACGCTGAAAAAGTACCAAAATGACTATTGAATTTAGTAAGCATGGTGTAGAGCCAAGATGGGTAAAACACAAGGGTGTAAGACTAAAACAAACTTTGAAGGGAGTTTCTTCATGTTAAATAAGAAAACAATGAAAGATATTGATGTTAAGGGTCAACGCGTTTTTGTACGTGTAGATTTCAATGTACCAATGGCAGACGGTGCTATTACAGATGAGACGCGTATTCGTGCAGCTATTCCTACAATTGAGTATTTAGTAGAGCAGGGTGCTAAAGTTATTCTAGCTTCTCACTTAGGTCGTCCAAAAGGTGAAGTGAAAGAGGATATGCGTTTAACGGCTGTTGGCATTCGCTTAGCGGAATTAATGGGCAAGCCTGTTACGAAGCTTGATGAATCCATTGGGCAAGCGGTGGAAGAAGCCGTTGCAAATATGCAAGATGGAGATATTCTACTGCTTGAAAATGTACGCTTCCATGCTGGTGAAGAAAAAAATGATCCTACATTAGCACAGCAATTTGCTCAGCTAGCAGATATTTATGTTAATGATGCTTTTGGTGCAGCCCACCGAGCTCATGCTTCGACAGAAGGAATTGCTAAGCATATCCCAGCTGTATCTGGATTCTTAATGCAAAAGGAATTAGATGTACTAGGTAAGGCCTTGTCTAACCCTGAGCATCCGTTTACAGCCATTATTGGTGGTGCCAAAGTAAAAGATAAAATTGGTGTTATTGAAAGCTTATTAGAAAAAGTAGATCACTTAATTATCGGTGGTGGTTTATCCTTTACATTTATTAAGGCACAAGGCCACGATATCGGTAAATCATTGCTAGAGGAAGATAAAATTGAGCTAGCAAAGTCCTTTATTGAGAAGGCAAAAGCAAAAGGTGTGCAATTACATATGCCAGTCGATGCTGTTGTGGCAAATGAATTTTCACAGGATGCTGAAACACAAATCGTTGATGTAGATGCTATTCCAGCTGATTGGATGGGTCTAGATATTGGACCTAAAACGGCTGCAAACTATGCAGAAGTTATCAAAAACTCTAAATTAATCATTTGGAATGGACCAATGGGTGTCTTTGAAATGGACAAATTTGCAAACGGCACAAAAACAGTTGCTGATGCAATGGCAACAACAGCTGGCTACACAGTAATCGGTGGCGGTGATTCAGCTGCAGCAGTTGAAAAATTTGAAGTAGCAGATAAGATGGATCATATTTCTACAGGTGGTGGTGCTTCCTTAGAATTAATGGAAGGCAAAGAGCTTCCAGGGATTGTAGCACTAAACGATAAATAAGCTAATCGGAGGCAAAATGATGCGTAAACCAATTATTGCAGGTAACTGGAAAATGTTTAAAACATTTGAAGAGGCTATTCAGTTTGTAGATGCTGTACAAGAAAAACTTCCTTCCAATGACAAAGTAGATGCTGTTATTTGCGCACCAGCTCTTTACCTACCTACACTTGTGCAAGTTGCTAGTGAGTCAGAGCTGGCAATTGGTGCACAAACTATGCACTATGAAAATGAAGGTGCTTTTACGGGTGAAATTAGTCCAGCACAGCTAGCAAGTGTGGATGTTGACTATGTCATTTTAGGACACTCTGAACGTCGCGAATACTACAATGAAACAGATGAAGCGATTAATAAGAAGGTAGCAGCAGCACTTGCACATACTATCGTACCTATTATTTGCTGTGGCGAAACACTAGAAGAACGTGAAGCAGGCACAACAGAGCAAAAAGTGGCTGGCCAAATTAAAGCAGCACTTGCTGGGTTTGAAGCACAGCAAGTAGAGCACATGGTCATTGCGTATGAACCGATTTGGGCGATTGGTACTGGTAAAACGGCTACGGCAGACGATGCAAATCAAGTATGCGGAGCGATTCGAGCAGTAGTAGAAGAGCTATATAATGCTGAAACTGCGAATGCCGTGCGCATTCAATATGGTGGCAGTGTTAAGCCTGATAACATTCAGGAGCTTTTATCCAAAGAACATATTGATGGTGCTTTAGTTGGTGGAGCAAGCTTACAACCAGAATCTTATTTAACATTATTGGAGGCGGCAGCAAATGCCTAAAAAGCCAGTAGCATTAATTATTTTAGATGGCTTTGCATTTCGAGATGAAACATTCGGGAATGCAGTAGCACAGGCCAATAAGCCAAATTTTGATCGATATTGGCATCAATTTCCTCATGCGACATTAACAGCAGCGGGAGAAGCCGTTGGATTACCTGAAGGACAGATGGGGAATTCTGAGGTGGGGCACTTAAATATCGGTGCAGGACGTATCGTCTATCAAAGCTTAACACGCTTAAATAAATCTATTCGTGATGGAGATTTCTTCACGAATCAAGCCTTTTTAGATGCAGTAGCACATGTGAAAGCTCATCAGTCAAAGCTACATGTTATGGGCTTATTATCAGACGGTGGTGTTCATAGTCATTATGAGCATATGTTTGCACTATTAAAGCTAGCTAAACAGCAAGGATTAGAGGAAGTTTATATACATGGCTTCTTAGATGGTCGTGATGTTGGTCCAACAACAGCATTAGACTATATCGAAGAAACGGAAAAGCAAATGGCTGAAATAGGCATAGGGCAATTTGCTTCTATTCATGGACGTTACTATGCAATGGATCGCGATAAACGTTGGGATCGTGTGGCACTGACTTACAATGTACTGGTGGATGGCGTCGGTCAAACAGCAGAAAGTGCTAAAAGTGGTGTAGCAGCATCCTATGAGCGTGAGGTAACAGATGAATTTGTCATCCCATTTAGCATTCAAGAGCATGGTGAGCCAGTAGCAACAATTGGCGATCATGATGCAGTGATTTTCTTTAACTTCCGTCCCGATCGTGCCATTCAGCTGTCAACAGTTTTTACAAATGGAGCATTCGATGGCTTTGCTATATCTGCAAATCATCCAAAGAATTTAAAATTTGTGTCCTTCACACACTATAGTGATGAAGTCAACGCTCAGGTTGCTTATGAAAATGACAACTTGAAAAATACAATTGGTGAAGTATTAGCGACGAATGGGAAAACACAGTTGCGGATTGCGGAAACTGAAAAATATCCACATGTTACATTCTTTATGAGTGGTGGACGTGAGGAAAAATTCCCTGGTGAGGAACGTATTTTAATTGCTTCTCCCAAGGTGGCGACATACGATTTAAAACCTGAAATGTCTGCCTATGAGGTGACAGAAGCCTTACTTGCAGAAATTGCGGCTGAAAAATTTGATGGCATTATTCTTAACTTTGCCAACCCTGATATGGTTGGTCATAGTGGAATGCTGGAGCCAACAATTAAAGCCATTGAAGCAGTAGATGAATGCTTAGGGAAAGTAGTAGACGCACTCCTTGCAAAAGGTGGCGCAGCTATTATTACAGCTGACCATGGCAACTCTGATGAAGTGTTAACTTTAGCAGGTGAGCCAATGACAGCTCATACAACAAATCCTGTTCCAGTAATTGTGACAAAACCAAATATAATGTTAAGAAATGGTGGTATTTTAGCCGATTTAGCGCCAACCATGTTAGAATTATTAGAGGTGTCACAGCCTACTGAAATGACAGGACAATCATTAATTGAAAAAGAGGAGAATTAATTATGCCATTTATTACACAAGTTTATGCGCGCGAAGTTTTAGACTCACGTGGGAACCCAACAGTAGAGGTTGAAGTATTTACAGAATCAGGCGCATTTGGCCGCGCAATCGTACCATCAGGTGCATCAACAGGTGAATACGAAGCGGTAGAATTACGCGATGGTGACAAATCTCGTTACCTAGGCAAAGGTGTATTAAAAGCAGTTGAAAATGTAAACACAATTATTGCGGAAGAATTAGAAGGTAACTATTCTGTTCTTGATCAAGTAGTCATCGACAAAGCTTTAATCGAGCTAGATGGCACAGAAAACAAAGGCAAGCTTGGTGCCAACGCAATTCTAGGTGTATCCATGGCAGTTGCACATGCTGCGGCAGATTATTTAGATGTACCTCTTTATCAATATCTTGGTGGGTTCAATTCTAAGCAATTACCAGTACCAATGATGAACATCCTAAACGGTGGTGCTCACGCTGATAACAATGTAGACATTCAGGAATTCATGGTTATGCCTGTTGGTGCAGAATCATTCCGTCATGCATTACGTATTGGCGCTGAGATCTTCCATAGCCTAAAAGCTGTTCTAAAAGCAAAAGGCTACAACACAGCAGTAGGTGATGAAGGTGGTTTTGCACCAAACCTAGGCTCTAACGAAGAAGCAATTACAGTGATCTTAGAAGCGATTGAAAAAGCAGGCTACAAACCAGGTGACGAAGTGAAACTTGCAATGGACGTAGCATCCTCTGAACTATTCAATAAAGAAGATGGCAAATACCACTTAGATGGTGAAGGTGTTGTCAAAACTTCTGAGGAAATGGTAGATTGGTACGAAGAGTTAACAAATAAATACCCAATCATTTCAATTGAAGATGGCTTAGACGAAAACGACTGGGCTGGACACAAGCTATTAACAGACCGTATCGGCAATCGCGTACAATTAGTAGGTGATGACCTATTTGTAACAAATACGAAAAAATTATCAGCAGGTATTGAGCAAGGCGTAGGCAATGCTATCTTGATCAAAGTAAACCAAATCGGTACGTTAACTGAAACGTTTGAAGCAATCGAAATGGCCAAACGTGCAGGCTACACAGCGGTTATTTCTCACCGTTCTGGTGAATCAGAAGATGCGACAATTGCTGATATCGCTGTTGCAACAAATGCTGGTCAAATTAAAACAGGTGCTCCATCACGTACAGACCGTGTAGCTAAATACAACCAACTTCTTCGTATCGAAGATCAACTTGGTTCAACAGCAGAGTATCTTGGTTTAAATTCATTCTATAACTTAAAATAAGTATTTGATTGAAGAGAAAATACTTTGAACTTAGTAATACACAGCTTTTATATTTGAACCATGTTGTACATTTAGGCAATACTTATGTATTGCTTCAACCTCTGATTTATAAGTGTAATAAAACACTTGTAGATTGGGGGTTTTTTATTTGCTTATCTAATTACAGAGTAAGCTTATTCAATTAGAACAACCGAAAGCGGCGGACATTAAGTATCTAACCATTGAAACCTATTACAACATTCTGTTATTATTTAACCTAATTAACTAATATCAACCATATTTACATAATGATAAAAAATTACTGAGGGGTAATAACATGAAGAGAAAAACCAAATCGGTTATTAGTATCATTGTAATATTAATTATTTTCGGTGGAGCATTTAGTTACATCAAATTCACTGAGCATATGAATAAATCTACTCCCGAGGAAGAAAAAACAATCGCTGGATATGTTGAAGTAACTTCTAAGGATGGAACTGTTCTAAAAAAAGAAAATGAATTATATCCAGATGACCTAATAGAACACAAAATGAACGAAACCATTCATAGTATGTCTCATCAGAAGGTTGAAGCGGAAATAAAATGGGGTCACGAGCAAATAACACAAGAAAAGGTTGACCGATTGTTAGCTATAGCCAAAGAAAGCAATTATAAATATAAAGAGCTTTACATTTCAATATTGGAAAGATGGTCGAAGGGTGATTTTTCAAATGCAGTTGACGACCACAATTCCATATGGGAAATGCAAGGTGGCGATGAAGAAGCTTCAGGGAAAGCAATTCGTCTATTAACTCCATCTGAAGAGCAAGCTTATATTCAACACAATTTAGAATATGACTTATATTGAATACCATTTTGCGAAAGATAAATAGGCGAATTTCAAAAAATGCCTCAAAGTTAATTCAAACTTTGAGGCATTTTAACATATAAAAAAGATTAACGTGAAGCGGCATGAGCAGGCCAATACGGTGCAGGTTTCAAAGAGGTAAGGAAGCTTTCTAGTGAGACAGCTACAGCAACAGAACAAATTGTAACCTCCCTTAAAACGATCACGAGTAATATTCAAGCACTTATGGGAAGCATGGAGCAAATTGGAGCAGCCTCTAATGATCAGGCAGAGCAGGTTCAACAATTTAGTGAAGCTATTGAAAAACCTAAATGATATATAAGTGAGCAAATGGCGCTTTACATAAAAGGTCTCTTACGATAATAAGAAAAGACAGTCTACTAATATTAGACTGTCCTGACTATTGTTATGGCTGTGACCAATGCTGATCTAGTTCTTGATCGAGATAGACCCAGCCCTTCCAGGCAATATGAATCGTATCCATAATAAAGTAAGGATCATATTCATGATCTGAAAAATCAACATAGGCAACATTTGCATCCTTTAATACTTGCTCCATTTTATCGTAATACTTTTGACGACGTTCCTCAGGATAGCCATTATAATCATACCAATAGCCATTAACTGGAATGGAGACGAATAGTGGTTTGGCACCTGCATCCTTTAAAACATCGATAACTAGTTGGAAATCCTCATATTCAGGAGAGTTTGTATAATCCTCATTTTTTCGTATATCTTTAAACTTTGAAAATTTAGCATTTACAAGTCGCTGATAGGCGCGATCTTCAATCATATAGTCATTGGATACACGCTTCTCCCCATATGCCTCTGCATGCTGCAATTGTTGCTCAAAGCTTTGATTGGCAATCAGCTTGTCATCACTTTTTAATGCATGACCTTTACGTGGGAAAAGGGAATAATATAAATCCTTCTTTTCTAGTAACTCCTTGTGGAAACGCCCCGCGACCATGGCCATACGTCCAGTAATTGGTTTTTCCTTGCCGTTAGACATTTGATATTGGTACATGGTCTTTAAGAGGCGATCTCGTTTGACAGTATCAAATTCAAGTAGGCGCTCCATTGCTCTTTTACGAAGGTTGGCATCCATCTCCTGATTAAAGGCTAAATCATAAGCATGTAACATGGAATAATTCGGTGAAAAGTGAAATTCACCCATGCCCTTCTCTGTAAACCACTGAGGGGAGATGATAAAGACCACTTTTTTATCCTTTAAATTCTTTTCTTGTGCTGCGAAATTCAAGAAGTGAGTAATGGACTGCATGCCTCCACGCCCAATCATAAATGTCGAATACGGAGCATCAGTTGCTCGCGTATAATTGTATGGATGGAACGGATCAAAACGGTTTAATTCCGAGGAGCCATAAAGTGGCATGGAATTAGGCTCCTGCAACATTCGCTCCTGTAAATATGTGCCCTGAAATACAAGTGGAGACATGTTCGTTTTGGCTTGCTCCACATCCTCATTGGATATCCATGCTTTAATCCAAGCATTAGGAAAAAAGACAAAGCCAGTAAAAAGAGCAAATGCAATAAATAAAGAAAGAAAGCCTTTTTTGATCATTGTCTTTCAGCTAATTTCCCTGCTATTCGATTAGGCGTATTCCATTCTTCACGATTGAAATCAGTAATAGGGACAGAAATATTAAAACGGTTTTCAATTTCAACTAATAAATTAATTGTCCCAAACGAATCTAGTAAACCTTCTTCAAATAAATCAATATCTGGATTTTCTACAATAATTTCATCTTCACATAACTCGACTAGCATTTCTAAAACTTGTTGTTGATCCATTAATAATTCTCCTTTAGTGAACAGGCTCTTATAGCCCTTTGTTTAAAATAATGTGCCAGAAAAAATATAAAAGCCGAAGCATACAGCATGAAACGTAATGATTACGCCAATAGCATGCGTCCATTTATTTTTTGGCCAACGCTTATGCTTTTTATTCCAGCGTTCAAATTTATCAAAGCTGATAATCAATAGGGCATGATAGAGTCCATAGACCACAAAGTGCCATTCCAGACCATGCCAAATACCCATTAAAAAGAATAGTAAAAAGAAGCCTATATACGAAATAGCAAATTTATTTTTTAGCCATTTTTTCTTTGTCATCCAAAGGACAAAGCGCATATAGACATAATCCCTAAACCAGAAGGAAAGGCTCATATGCCAACGATTCCAAAAATCTTTAATATTGCGGCTGGCGAAAGGGCGATTAAAGTTAATCGGTGTTTGGATACCCATTATCCGGCTCACACCAACAGCAAATGCACTGTAGCCAGCGAAATCAAAGAATAAGTAAAAGCTATACATATACATATACGCTAGCTGTCCCTGAAAGGGTGTCAAATAGTTATACGTATGGTTAGGCAAATAAATAAGCGTGTAGTTGTAAATTAAATAAGCCAAAATAAACTTATATAAAAAGCCGACAAAAATATAGTTAATGCCACTCAATAGCAGCTTTTGGTAATCCTCCGAGGAAGGTACGGTATGAAAATCCTTTGTAAAACGACGCCAACGATCAATAGGTCCCGATGATACGGTAGGAAAGAATAATAAGAAATAGACTAGCTCTACTACCGAAATTTTCTCTTTCATCAAGCCATCACGAGTTTCTAAAATCATTTGCACCGCTTTAAACGTAATGTAGGATACACCAAGGAAGCCAAATAAATGATGTAACCCGAGAATCGGCAAAACCTTCACAAGAATCAGGGGTAATATGGATAAAAGCACTGCTATTATAAAAATGGTTCCGCTATTTTGCTGAAGTCGGTAACGCTGATAAGCCACAATAAGTACTACCTGAAAGACAGTAAATAATACGAGCGAGATGGTCCCATTCAATGAATGTCCGAAGATTAATGCTAAGACAATGACCGATATAAAAAGATTATAACGTTTCGAAGATTTGCCTCGTAACCCTAGGAGGATGGTAGGTAGTAATAAAAGTCCGATGATCACAAAAAATGCTATATTTCCATAAGGCGTCATACTGTCTCCATAACCGCCAATCCTTTACGATCTACCTTACCATTTGGATTTAGTGGTAAAGCGTCCATATATTTAAACGTTTTCGGTATCATATAGGCAGGTAAGTACGCCGATAAAAGTGCCTTCAATTGCTTTGTCGTTTTGAAGGCTGCTCCTGTTAATGGCTCACGTAAAACAATATGGGCACTAAGAGAAATGATTTCCTTCTCTTTATAAACAGGTACAACAACACAACTTGAAACAGGTGGCAGGTTATTGATTTGTTTTTCAATCTCTTCAATCTCTAAACGATAGCCATGTAATTTCACTTGGAAATCCTTACGACCTGAAAAGAACAAATAACCATCCTGCTCATAGCCTATATCACCAGTTTGATAGATGCGATCGCCATCCACGATCGGGAAAGCCTTCGCTGTTAATTCAGGCGCTCCCAAATACCCTGCGCTAACGGTTGGCCCTGAAATAATAATTTCTCCATCTTCTGCTACAGAAACGTTTGGCTCCGTTATAGGGGCAATTGGTAATTGTTCGAAGTGTGCTGCTAGCTCTTTTGTTACTTTTACATAGGATACAGCGACGGTTGTTTCTGTAGGACCATATAAATTATAAATTGTTGCCTGTGGAAAACGAAGCATTAACTCGTTACATACCGCTATCGGTAAAACCTCTCCGCAAAATAAAAAAGTATCCAATGCAGGCATGAGTTTTTGATCCCATTCTTTGTTCATCAAACACATCTTGGCAAAGGAAGGTGTAGAAGTCCATACACGAGTATTTGACATCGCTAATGAATCAAACAATGCTTTTGGATTAGCAATTTCTTGCTGTGTAATCGCATAAAGCGTGTGTCCACCAACAAGAGCTGGGTAGAGATCCATAACAGATAAATCAAAGGAATAAGGTGCTTGATTTAAAAATACGCCGTCTTGCTGTAAAGGGAAGTGTTCCTGCATCCACCTAACAAAGTGTGTTAGATTACTAGCTGTTATTTGTACCCCTTTTGGTTGACCGGTTGAACCAGAAGTGTAAATAATATAATGGATATCCTCATCTCGAACCCATGTTGCGGATGATAGGATCACGTCCTTTGAGGAGGCATCCAGAATATCATGCACTGCCATAACTGGCAGGTTCAACGGCATCTGTAATAGCTCTGTTGTCAATACTAAACCTGCTCCAGAAGCTTCTGTAATGAGCTGTAATCTTTCTGATGGTGTTGACGAATCAACAGGCACATATGGATGGCCAGCTTTTACAGCTCCGATAAACGCAACAATTTGTAGGGGGGACATATGTCCATAAATGACAATAGGCTGTTGTCTCCGCAACTTAAGCTTCATTAAATAATCGGCAAGACGATCTGATAATTGCCAAAGCTCACTATAAGTTAAGGAGGCATTGTGTGTCTGATAAGCAGTTTTTTGTGGCTGCTGGAGTGCCACACGTTCAATAGCTGCCAAAATACTTAACATATTTTAATCTCCTTTATTTAAAATTCCGTATATATAAATGGTCCGGCGTTCATATCATGGAAGCCATGTATAAGAAACAACAGTACCAAAACAATCAAATAAAACAACGTGAAGCCAATGAAGCGTAGATACTCATTATTTTTGATGGATTGCATTTGTCCACCTCCAATGAAAAAAAGTATAGGATTAAATTTTCAAAAAATAGTAATTTACTAGTTAAAAATCCTTACCTTATGTTTTTAACACTGATTTGACGGAATGTGGAGAAAAATGTTGCTGAATTAAGATGAATTCAGTAAATCATAAGATTAATTTAAGGTAAATTTAAGGTTTTGGGGGGATATATAGAGTTTACAAATTATTGGCTGGTTTAGTTATGTAAAAAAAGCACGAACATAAGGGAATAATCTCAACTTATGTTCGCGCTATTATTTTTATTTCACTTCATTAATAACTTTTTTAGATACATAAAATTCAGAGCCATTGTAGACATTGATTGTATCAAATGTATGAGTCTTTGCCGTGTTTGTTGAAGTTTGTTCATAGATCATCGTGTTTTTATTGACTGGAATTTTCACTGTAATATCTGCTTTTTGTGCAATAAATGTTGGGTTTTCTTTATTCGATAAGTCAATTTTTGTTGTAAATCCTTTTTCCGTAAATGCCTTCGTTGCAGGCACATATAAATCATTTGTTAATGTGTTTAAGTCAAAGCCCATAAAGCGTGCCATTGTATGGGCTAAATCAGTGTTTTCTACTAATCCTGTCAATTTAGAAGGACCAAATGAATATAAGAATACATCTTCACCCGTATGGCCACCTGTTGTATAACCAATGTTTGCACGATTGGCTAGCATTTTTACCATTTCATTGCCTAAGTCTTTAGCAGACTGTAATGTTTTAAGCTCGTCCTCTGTTAATGAATCTAAGCCATAAAGAGCAGCGACCTCAACTAAATTCGAGCGATCTTCTTTTAGTTGGCTTAAAGCTCCTTCAATGGTCATTGTAGCTTTTTTTAACGGGTCGATGTACGCAGAGACTGGAATGCTGGAATAGGTACTAGTAGTGTTAGCGTTCCCCATCGTAATGCCACTATTTCCATGATCAGTTACTGCGATGACTAAAGTATTACCATCTTCTTTCGCAAAATCAACCGCTTCTTTCACTGCATCATCAAATGATAAAATATCGCTAATGATACCAATAGTATCGTTGGCATGTGCAGCCCAGTCAACCTTACTACCTTCTACAAAGAGGAAGAAGCCATCCTCATCCTTTTTCAGCGTATTGATTGCTTTATTTGTCATTTCAGCAAGTGTAGGCTCAGATGCTCTTGTTTTAGCACGATCTAAATCATAAGCAAGTGCACTTGGCGCAAAGCTTCCCCAAATTTTTGAGGATTGACTATTAAATAGCTCATCGCGTGTTTTAACGAGATCATAATTTTTTTCATTCAAAACCTTGATTAAATCCTCGCCATCTTGACGAGCATTTTTCGATGTGCCTGGTGATAGTGATTCCAGACCACCGCCTAAGACAACATCAATATTTTGATAAACCTGCTGCTCTGCTATATCCCCATATTGACTTCTATTGTTGACATGGGCAGAAAAACCAGCTGGTGTAGCATGTTGAATTTCGGAAGTAGAAATTAATCCAGTAGCCTTACCTTGCTGTTTAGCTCCTTCTAGCACATTGGCTACAGGTCGGAAGGCATCTTCCTTAGCGATTTGCGTTAATCCAGGGGAGTTGATCACAGAGGGCAGCACACCTATATATTTATCGTTCGATTTATGCCCAGTTGCTAATGCTGTCGCAGCAGGCGCGGAATCGGTAATGGCAGATTCAGCAGAATATGTGCGCATAGCACCCGATAAAATTTCATCCATTGCTAGGCTTTCACCTTTATACCAGCGAGAAAGGGTGACAGCATTATTACTGCTACCATCCATCACAAGCATAATGACATTTGTCGGTTTCTTTCCTTCGGCTGCATGTACCTCTTGCTGTGGGATACTAACTGCGGATAAAGTCACTGCACTTGCTAAGAACAATGAAGTCCATTTTTTTGCGTATTTCATGATTTTCCTCCTTTAGGTGAATTCAATTGTAAGTGTAAAGGAATGGTGTAAAGCTAGCGTTAAAGGTTTGTTAATGGAATATGGTAATTATGTAAATATTGGGGAAGGAAAGAATCTGTATAAAAGTCACACAGATTCTTTTGGGGTATTACAAATTTTCCTGGTGTTGTGCGCCATCAATTGTTTCATAATATAAAATGTCTTCTTCAATGTACAAGTTGAGGACTTCATCTTCAAATAAGACTTCTTCGGAGCCGTCCTGGACATTAATTTTTGTTAAATAACCGGCATTGTCATAGTCACTGCAATAAATGAAATCATCATAAGTAGCTAAATAATAGCATGCCGTTTCTGTAATTTGATTGTTTTCATTTGTGTCTAAATTATAGGAATAGACCATATTATCATTGATACTATTATAATAAATCACATCATCCACAGTATTGGCATACCACATATCATGCATAAAATCATAATTGTTATTTGTAGCAGTAAAATAATTTTCTTTTACCCATAAATGATCTTGGCTTAGTTTTTCATCACTGACTAAAAAGTATTCATAGGAAATCGCATAAGGCTCCGCTGAATCCACGTCATTCCACGTTGTATCAAGATGATACCAATTGCCATCGATACTGACTAAATTCCAAGCATGCAGCTGATCCTCACTATAGCCATATACGTATTTAGCTTCTACATCCGATGCTAATAGTAGGCGATAAGCTAGTAGAGCATAGGCTTGACATACCGCAGTTTCCTCGTCTATCAGCTCAAAAACCGTTTGTCCCTCAGTAGAGCCTTGTTCTGTATAAGTGGCTAATTGTACGACCGTATCATTAATGATTTTAGCACGTTCAAAATCTGTCATATCTGTCGTAATATACTGATCAGCAAAAGCCTCTACATATTGATCGACCTTTTGCTCCTTTTTGGCATCTGTTAAGTAATCAATCGACAACTCTACCAAATAGCCATCCTCGGTTTCCCAAGCCGTCCATTCATAAGTAAGAAAATAACCAGCTGTATAGGGATCAACGAAAGAAAGCAGGCTATTTAAGTCATTCAGCTGCACCTCAAAATCTTCGAAGTGTAGCTTCCCGGTATAAGGGACTTCAAAGTGCTGTTCAAACTTTGCTACTTGTTTTTCGACTTTTTTAGTGAATTGTAGTAAGGCAGGATCATCCTTAAATAATGAGGTTGAAAAAAGATCATTAGGTGAAAAAGAGGCAGATAACGCTTTACTTTCTGGCTTCTTCATATCATTCTCTGTTTCTTCTGCTAAGGTCGTAGTTGTTACATCCTCTTCCTCAAGAAGTAGGTCAATGGCCTTTGAGCATGCAGTAAGAAACGGAATCATGCAGCATAGCACAAGCAGCGCTGCTATTTTTTTATTCATTTTCCCACCCTCCAAAAAAATTCATTTTTGCCATTATAGTTTAATTTATAGGGAGTGACATCCACAAATAGTAGCATAAGTCGACAAGGATGGAAGCATGAGGCGGAAAATTTCCAGCAAAACATAAAGCGAAGTTTGTCATCGTAACCTTTTTTTGTTATAATGTAGTCTGTTGTGATGTTTCAAAGTTCGGGAGGTGCAGTGAATGCATACAGTAGTATTAGTTTCATTAGTTATCGTATCATTAGCGTTAATCGTTGTGGTATTACTTCAATCTAGTAAAAGTGCAGGCTTATCAGGTGCCATCTCGGGTGGAGCTGAGCAACTATTTGGAAAGCAAAAAGCACGTGGTATGGATTTAATCCTTCACCGTGCAACAATTGTGTTAGCTATAGTGTTCTTTTTATTAGCAATCGCTATTACAAAAATCTAATAGTTGAAGATATATCGCCTAACCGAATTGGTTGGGCGTTTTCTTTTATCATTGTTAAATGGTAAATTCTCTCTCTGGAGTAAAAAATGAATGGTAATGCAATAACCAATGTCATCCGCTGGGCAACATTGAGATGACGAGAATGGGTATAGTATGTATAAGTGTTTTAGAATGAAGGAGTGCTTACAGTGAACAAATCATTATCACAGCCATTTTTCTTTCAGGCAGGACCACGTGCTGTTTTATTATTACACGGCTTCACAGGAAGCTCTGCAGACGTACGAATGCTTGGTAGATTTTTAGAGAAAAAAGGGTATACTACATTAGCACCTCACTATAAAGGTCACGGTGTGGAACCAGAAGAACTAATCACAACAGGTCCAGCAGACTGGTGGCAGGATGTTATTGCCGCCTACAAACAGTTACAGGATGCTGGCTATCAGGAAATAGCCGTTGCTGGCCTTTCATTAGGCGGTGTTATGGCATTAAACGTTGCATTAAATAATCCTGTTAAAGGAATTGTGACAATGTGTGCCCCTATGACAATGCGTACAACCGACGTTATGTTTGAGGGTGTCTTGAAATATGCAAGGGACTATAAAAAGTTCCAAGGGAAACAGGAAGAGCAAATTGAAGCTGAAGTTACAAGCATTGCTGACAAAGGCATGCCATCTCTACAGCAGCTACGAGAATTTATAGCTCGCACTCGTCAAGAAATTGACATGATTTACGCGCCTATTTTCGTCGTACAAGCTACAAATGATGAAGTAATAGAGACAGAATCTGCCAACATTATATATAATCAAACTGAGTCACTTGAAAAGCACATCAAGTGGTATGAAAACTCAAAACATGTTATTACATTAGATCAAGAAAAAGATCAATTACATGAGGACATTTATCGCTTTTTAGAAAGCCTAAATTGGGCACAATAATTATAAATAGGATTTTCTCATGAAGGAGGGAATATGTATGAAAGATCAAAAAGATACACTACAAAGTCGTTTACTCGATTTTTTCAGCAAAGATGATTATAAACCACTAACCGTCGGTGAAATCGAGGATGAATTCGGCTTTGAGGATGCGGAGGAGTTCAAGGAGCTTGTGAAAACACTTGTCCGCATGGAAGGGCAAGGCTTAGTTGTACGCTCTCGCTCCAATCGCTATGGCCTACCAGAGCGTATGAATTTGCTAAGAGGTAAATTTATCGGACATGCGAAGGGCTTTGGCTTCGTGACACCTGATGTCGAGGGCATGGATGATGTGTTCATTCCGCCGCATGAAATTAACGGTGCCATTAACGGAGACATCGTTCTGATTCGTGTTTTAAAGGAATCATTTGGTGATCGACGTGAGGGTACGGTTACAAAGGTCGTCGAGCGTGGGCAAACAAGCTTTGTCGGCACATTTCAGGCTAACCGAGGCTTCGGCTTTGTTGTCCTAGACGATAAAAAGCTACCAATGGATATCTTTATTGCCAAAGGAGATACATTAGGAGCTGTCGATGGACATAAGGTTGTTGTTGAGGTAGCAACATGGCCAGAGGATTTAAAATCCGCTACAGGCTATATTACAAAAATTTTAGGGCATAAAAATGATCCAGGTGTGGACATTTTATCCATTTTATATAAGCATGACATTCCACCTGAATTCCCTGATGAAGTCATTGCTGCTGCACAGCGCGTGCCCGATGAAATTACCGAGGCCGATTTAGTAGGTCGTCGTGATTTACGTCATGAAACGATTGTGACAATTGATGGTGCAGATGCAAAGGATTTAGATGATGCTGTAACCGTAACAAAAAATGTAGATGGTACGTATAAGCTTGGCGTACATATTGCAGACGTAAGTTATTATGTAACGCAAGGCTCAGTCATTGACATTGAAGCTTACGATCGTGCGACAAGTGTTTATTTAACAGACCGTGTCATTCCAATGATTCCACATCGCTTATCAAACGGCATTTGTTCATTAAATCCACAGGTTGACCGTTTAACACTATCCTGTGAAATGATTATTGATGCGAATGGTAATGTGGTTGCACACGAAATTTTCCAAAGTGTCATTAAAACGACTGAGCGTATGACGTATAAGGACGTTTACAAGATTTTAGAGGAGCAGGATGAGGCACTAATTGAACGCTATGAGCCACTTGTTCCAATGTTTAAAAACATGGCTGAGCTGTCTGGTATTTTACGCCGTAAACGCGAAATGCGAGGAGCTATTGACTTTGACTTCAAAGAATCCAAGGTGATCGTAAACGAAGAAGGATGGCCCGTTGATATTGAATTACGTGAACGAACAGTAGCGGAGAAATTAATTGAAGATTTCATGCTAGCTGCCAATGAAACAGTGGCAGAGCACTTCCACTGGATGAATGTACCGTTTCTATACCGTATTCACGAAGATCCAAAGCCTGAAAAGCTTCAACGCTTCTTTGAATTTGTCACGAATTTCGGGATTTTAATTAAAGGTACTGGTAATACCGTTCATCCTAAGGCATTACAGGATGTTTTGAAGGCAATTGAAGGTATGCCAGAGGAGCCTGTTATCTCAACGATGCTCCTACGTTCAATGCAGCAGGCGAAGTACTACCCAGAAAGTCTTGGACACTTTGGCTTATCAACGGATTTCTATACACACTTCACATCACCAATTCGTCGTTATCCTGACTTAGTTGTACACCGTTTAATTCGCACGTATTTAATTAACAAGGATACATCGAGAGAAACCATTGCACAGTGGAGTATGGCAATGGATGAAATTGCTGACCACACATCTGAGCGTGAACGTCGTGCTGTTGATGCAGAACGTGATACAGACGCACTGAAAAAAGCACAATATATGTCCGACAAAATTGGCGAAGAATTCGAAGGAATTGTTTCATCCATTACAAACTTCGGTATTTTCGTGGAGCTACCAAACACCATCGAAGGACTTGTCCATATTAGTAATATGACTGATGATTACTACCGCTTCGATGATCGTCAAATGATTATGATCGGGGAACGAACGAATCGCCAATTCCGTATTGGGGATGAAGTGACAGTTCGTGTGGCAAATGTCATTATTGAGGAGTCATCCATTGACTTTGAAATCGTTGGAATGGTAACTTCATATGGACGAACACGCAAAGCAGCACCAACTGTTATTCATGCACGTAAAAATTACAGCGATAACAAAGGTGGACGCAGTCGCCGAAGCACACGCAGTGATGAGGAAAAAGGCGGGCGTGGTGGCAATCGTAGAGGCGGTCGTCAAGAGGATGACCGTGGAACTCGTAGCTCATCAAAGCAAGGTGAACGACGTGAAAGTGACCGTGATCCACGTGGACGCCGCAAAGATGACTCAAGCCCAGGTCCAAAAAAACGCGTGAAGCAAAAGCAAAAGTTCTATGAGGGCATTGCCAAAAAAGGCAAAAAGAAAAAAACAAAACGTAAATAAGCCTAAGCGAAAGTATCCATTGAAAGGGTGCTTTCGCTTAAGCTCAACCTTTTAAGTAGAGGGTGAAAGATATGGCAAAAGGTTCTGGTAAAGTATTAGCACAAAACAAAAAAGCAGGCCACGACTACTTCATCGAAGAAACAATCGAAGCAGGCATGGTCCTAACAGGTACAGAAATCAAATCCATCCGTGCAGGCAAAGTTCAACTGAAAGACTCCTTTGTCCGCGTCCGCAATGGCGAAGCATGGATCAACAATATGCACGTTAGCGCCTTTGAACAAGGCAACCGCTTCAATCACGATCCACTACGCACCCGCAAGCTGCTGCTCCACAAAAAGCAAATCGGCGAGCTAGTCGGTGCCGTAAAACGTGACGGCTACACAATCGTTCCATTGAAAATGTACATCAAGGATGGCTACGCCAAGCTCCTAATTGGCATCGGTAAAGGGAAAAAAGACTACGACAAGCGCAGCGACATGCGCAAAAAAGAAGCCAAACGCGAAATGGAACGTGCCTTCAAAGCAAAAAATCAATATTAATAGATTTAGAGAAAAGCTCACTGCGGATAGCGGTGAGTTTTTTCGTTGTTGGGTGGGGCCAGCGAGTGTGGCGGATAGAATGGCGAAAGTGACGGATAGAGGTTGAAAAGTGGTGGATAGCATTGCAAAAGTGCTGGATAGCAGACTTAATCTGGCGGATAGTATTTATAGCTAAGCCAATTTTTTCAATTAAAGCGGTACACTTGAACTCTCTCTCATTTTGTTTTATAATATGTATTACTGATTGCCAGATTTCATGGAAGCGTACTTTTAAGCTCCCACCGTACTAGAAGCAATTCTAGCTCTTTGTTTGAACGAGGCCAAGCTGCTTCGCTTCATATTCAAGGGGACGTTACGGATTCGACAGGGATGGTTCAAGCTTTGGTCGCGCGTCGGAGGGCTCGGCTCCGTCATCAACGACAGTTATATAATAACTGGCAAACAACAAAACTTAGCTTTCGCAGCGTAAGCTCGTAAGCGCTCTGCCTCTCTATCGCCCATGTAGAGAACGTGGGGCCCAACTTTAGTGGGATACGGTCGATGGTGCCACCTGAGTCATCGGCAAGAGATTTCCAGGTTAGCGTACAGGACGCCTGTTTGTCGGCATAATGTTACGTGAATCGTAAATAGGCAAACTACACGCGTAGAAGCTGAAGTATTGGAGTTTCTGGACGCGGGTTCGACTCCCGCCGTCTCCATACAGTGAAATTTACTGAATTTCATGGAGTGTCATAAATGTTGATATATCAACGTTTATGGCGCTTTTTTATTGCCTTTGAGTTGTACTGAATAGGATTGAATCCTTATTAAAAACCTTATTAACCTTTGTTAATCCTTTGTTAGGAATTAATCGGATTCATTGTTTAAAAAGGCTGTAAATTTATTAATAGTACCTTCTTTCGTTTTTCGCGTAACATGGGCATAAATTTCTAATGTTGTTTTCACATCGTTATGGCCTAAACGATACTGAACTTCTTTAATTGAGGCACCCGCTTCGAATAACAACGAGCAATGTGTGTGACGTAGTCCGTGTGTCGTAATATGCACCAAACTGTGTTTTACAATGAAGTCTGAAAGCCATTGTACAGTTTTATTAGGGTCTTGAAGAACGTTGTAAATATTAGAGAACACTAATTGTTGCTTCTTATTAGTGTTAATCCCTTTCTCAGCAAAAATCTTTTCTTGCTCACTTCGCCATAATTTTAAAATCTCAATGGTTTCTTCATCAATTTTGATTGTTCGAGGTTTACCATTTTTTGTTGGTCCAAGATAAAGCCCTTTCTCGCCACGTTTCACTGCTTTAGTAATTCGAACATCAAAAGTATCAAAGTCGATATCCTTCCATTTTAAAGCGAAAATTTCCCCTTTACGCATTCCAGAGAAAGCGAGCAAACGAAAAACAGCTCGCTTTTTAATATTAGGATCTTCTTGTAAAAGGGTTAAGAACTGTACAAGCTCCTCACGCGAATAAAAATTTTCAAACTCTTCATCGTCCTCATCAATTGAAATTTTTGCTTTGATAATAGGCATTTCGATTAATTCAAAAGGGTTATTATCAATGATGCCATGTTTCATAGCGTACTTCATAACAAGAGCTGCATAGTTCTTCACCATTTTGAAGCGCTTTAGTTTTTTGGCCCATTGGTTTACATGCTTTTGACAGATTGCGGCATCAATATTAGCAATTCGATATGAACCGAAGGCAGTTAAAATGTGATTGCTGAAAATACGTTTAGTTTTTAATAGGGTGCTATCCTCTACTGTATTTTCATATTGTTCTAACCATAATTCATAGACCTCTTGATACGTGTCTTTAGAAACTTTTCCGAAAGTACCATTTTTAATTTCTTGTTGCAACTCATAATAAGCCTCTTTAGCTTCTTTCTTTGTTTTAAAGCCGCTACGAGTAGTTGTTTTTTCCTTGCCTGTTAATGGATCTGTGCCAATATAAATGTGGAATTTATATCGGATTTCATTAGTTTTTAGTTTGTAACTTTTAATATTAACCATATGTTCCTCCTGTTTCGTGCTTACGGAGACAAAGAGGTTGTAGTAACTAGTACTACAGTTTCAGTTTATGTGATAGGCTACGCTTTAGCAAATAAGACATTGTAAGACAACAAAAAACGCAATAGAGTTTTGAGGCTCTATTGCGTATTAAATAAATATTTATTCGATTAGATATCGGGAGGTGCAGAGTGGAAAGTCATAGAATGAGAATTCCTTAGAGGCACTCTTCGTAACATTTTAAGTCCGGTATTTTCTTTTAAATTTCATTTTTCATCTGTTTTCCTCCTGATTAATTGATATCAAATTCTTTATAGTAATCAAGTAAACATTGTAAAGTATTTTGTTTTATTTTATTTGTAGCATGCGAATAAAACATATGAGTCGTATTCTCCTTTTTTGAATGTCCTACACGATCCTTAATACCAAAAAAGTCTGCTTCGGCTTCAAGAAGGTGTGTCACGTGGGTATGGCGTAAACCATGAACTGTAACATACTTGATATTAGCTTTATCAATAGCTTCAGTTAGATAGTCATTTGGAGAACTTGTTTTTAAACATTTATTGACTGTGTTATTGAAAATTATCTGTTCGTTATCCGATTTACGAGGTAGACCCAATTGCTTCAACTGTCTAAATTGTAACTCTTCCCATGTTTTCAACATCTCTAAGGTTGTAGGGTCTAAAGGAATAATATGACTAATTTTCCCTTTGGTAAGACCAACATTTTTACCCCTGTTATGTTTTGAATAGGAGTAAGCTGAATGAATCGAAAGTTGTCCGTTATCAAAATCTACATCAGACCAGGTTAAAACCAATAATTCGCCTTTACGCATCCCTGTATACATAAGAAGACGTAATAAACATTGTTTTTTATAATCTAGTTCGGGTAAAACTTGAAGTAATTTTTTGAAATCTGCTACTTCGATGTAATTATCGTTTTGAGTATGAGGTACTTCCTTTGGAATTCGTGCAAACTTGAAAGGATTTTTATGAATATCTCCGAGACGAAACGCTGTTTCCATAACATCTGAAGCATAGTTAACAATGTGATGAAAATACTTCAGTTTTTTTGAAAGTCCGATAGCAAATTGCTCGCACATTGCGACATTAATTTTTGCTAATTTCTTTTCGCCGAAGAACGGTAAAATATGATTTTTAAAATAACCCTCTGTTTTAGAGTAAGTACTCATCGTAATTCCTGATACTTTATATGCTTCGTCCCAAAATACATAAGCATCTTTAAACGTCTTTAACATATTTGAGGGATTTAGCCCGTTACTAAATTCAAATTTTAACTTTTCAATTGCTCGCTCCGCTTGTTTTACAGTTTTAAATTTACTTCGGGTTACGATTTTTTCTTTACCTGTTAAAGGATCAACGCCAAGGTATACGGTAAAACGAAATACTGTTGTTCCATCCTTTAATTGATATGATTTAATTTGTGGGTACTTTTTTGAAATATTTAGCATGTTATATATCCTCCTCGATTGAATTTTATTTAATTGAAGATATTAGTTTTACGAAGTAATTCTCCTCAAATCTCTAGTTTTAAAAGCTATTTTGTTTCATAAATTCATCTAATGCTGATTTTGATACGCGTCGAATACGACCGATCTCTGCTACTTCTAATCCCTTTGCACGAAAAGTCATTAGCGTTTTATAAGATACATTTAAATACTCAGCAGCGGTTTTTAAATTCATCCATTCTTCATTTTCTAAATCACGTGGTTGCATCCGAATTTCCTACCTTTCTCTTGCTATAAGACTTGAAATTTAGCTTTGTTTTTTAAAAGCTGGAAATATAATAACAGCCATTTTCTCATATTCGAATAGCTACTGTTAAATTTTTTTATTATTGTTTACAAAGGGAGATAAGATAATAAATTCTTTTCGTCCTGATTTACCACCTAAGTCAAACTGGATAAAGCCACGCTCTTCTAAAATTTTTAGTACTAGGTTAAAGGCTGGGGCAGTAGTAAAAATCTTTTTTGTCTTTTGCCATAAATCTTGCTTAGAAACTTTACGCTGTTTCTTTTCTTCTGTTAGTAGTTCTAACTTACCTAGTAAATATTGCGCCATATCGTTCGATTCCTTGCTAAACATGATTCCATAAGCGTTAGTAATTTGGGAATCAAAATATTCCTTTAACTTTAGTGCCTCCTTTAACGTTTTTACTTCAATTGTTGTAGGAATATCTGATTTATCCTTTGCAATGTAGGTGTGTTTAGCAACATGTAATAAACCTGTAATTCGTAATAAATTACCGATAATTTTTCCACCCCAACTTTTTAAGGAGTCACAATATAGCTGTTCTGGTAAAAATAATGTCTCCACATGGTGTTCAAATTTCTTCAGGACATCGTATGATTCCGAGGAAAGTTCAAGTGCAACTGAATCTTTACCTTCGAAATTTAGTAGTTTAGAAATTAAATTGTTATATAAATATTTAGTTTCTGAATCTACTGGTTTAGCATTGTACACATCTCGTTTACCTAATAAATCTTCAGGCATAGAGATTAAAAAACGAGGAATTAAGCCTCGATCAATGATTTTCTGAGGCATATCCTGAATAACGGTCGGCTGGGCTGAGATGCAAATTGTTACTAAAGGTTCTTCTATTCGTTCAGTATCTCTTGAGATTCGGTCAGTTCGCAGGGAGTCACCCGAATAACCCTTTAAATACACATCTAGTTTACTTGCTTCAAATTTAATAGATGATTTTAACCGTTCAAATAAATCTCCTTCTGAAGAGGCAATTGCAATACGTTCAGAATTTTGGGAAATCCTAGATACTATTACTTCTTCAGTTGAATTATCTAAAATGAGAGTTGGAGCTGGCTTTGGTTTTAATTTTTCTCTTAAGGTCCACAAATTTTCCAAATCGTCTAGTGGCTCAGTGTCACCTGATTTTGCATATTCATTTTCAAGTTTATCTATACGCCTATTTAGTAAAGATAGATGTTTTTCATTCTTTTTCTGCACTTCTTGATGCGATTTAATAAGATTCGATTCATAATCGAATAAAGGTCCCATCATTAATCCAAAAACAGCCGACTTACGATTTGATGCTTGTAATAGCACGGCTGTGTATGTGTTTAAAGGTTCTTTCCATCCTTTAATTGGTTCAACGTGAAACTTTTTTTGTAAAACAGTTGATAGTACACCAATTAAACAAATTGCAGCAAGATCTACTGGGGTCTGGGTAAAGCGACTTACTGCTAAAACCATATTTTTTAAAGTGTTAGGAAAAATATTAACGTCAAATTGCTTTAGAGCTGATTCTTCAAATGTTATGGGTGGTTGCCATTCAAATCCATATTCATCTAGGCTATTAATACTTTCGTACAACTCTTCAAACAATTTAATACTTGATTGTTGTCCGTCGCTTTGAACATTAGGTGGCTTTTCCTTAGCATGTTTTTTTTCACTTTTAATATCTAGTTCTAATTTTGCTTCAGCTAATTTTAGTTCTGAAAAATCGTCTTCTACTTCTTGATTTTCTTCTTGTTCGAATTCATTACATTCCTGATTGTTTTGCATATCGAATTTTCCTCCGTTATTACTATTTTCATGCCTAAGTACCTAAAGATTAAAAAAATGCATTAATAGCAACCCTTCCGGATAGGGTGCTGTTGAATCCTAGAAGGACTAAAAAGGCTTGTCCTACTAAAATTTGAAGTATTCTACCATGGCTTTTTAAGTATTCGAATAGCTTTGATAATTTTTTTGATTATTTTCGAAAATGTAAATGCCAATGAATTGTTTCAAATCTGCAAATCATTATATCTTTAAATTTATTAATTCTTATAGGTCTAAAGAATCTTTTTGAAGGTTGTAAAATAGTATTGTAATTAGCAATGAAAAAAGCAAAAAGGGTCACCCGTTAGGACAACCCTTTTCGCTTTTTGATATATGATTTGGTTTCAATTGAGGAAAAATAAATTTTGCATTTAATTATTAGAAAGGAAGGCTTTCATTACTAGTTCAGGCTTTTTATCCTTATCTGATTTTACATAGTTACTTTGACTATATCTTTCTAAAAATGTTTTCTGTTTTCTTCCGCCGCTAACTTAGCTAAAAGAGCCTTTTCTTCAAGTTGGCGTTCAAAAGCTTCCTTTGCCTGTAAAAAATGTTCAGCGTATTTTGATTAATTATTAATTTCGATGTCTAGGTCCGCTAGGCTAAGTTTTTCATTGTTTATTTTAAATGCTTGAGCAAATGTTAGCTTATAAGGCATTGAGAAGAAGTGTGCATTAAGTGGTAAAGTGTTTGGGTGTTCTAAAACATGGAAAGCTTCAATAGAAATGGCTTCATTAGCAGGCGTAATATACATTATACTTTTCACGTTTAAGTCTGTTTTAGGTAACTTTAGTACTGCCTGTAGGTCCCCTAATTCCCCTAGTTGTTTTAAAAAATTCTTCCAATGAATATCCGCTTTTTGACTTGTTAACGCCTGTAGTTCGGTTTTCCATAGAACAAGTGATTGTCCATCAATATCAATGCCCAGATGGTTGCGCTCAATGAAAAATAGTGGTTCATAACCTAATGATGCATAATAATTTTTTTTGATTTGAAATGGATTTTGCAATAGTGGATCTGTAGAGGCGGTAATGTTAGTAACAACTGTAATTGCGACGTATAATCATTAATTTTTAAAGTGATGTTTGGGATGTGTTTTGAAAAGTCTTGGTTCAGATATCCGGGAGTGAATGTAACGTGTAGATATACTTTTGCCAATACATTTAATTCGTCGTTTATTAGGGCTGCTATGTGTGGTTGTCGTGGAGTGTCGTTCTTCTTTTGCTTTTCATACTTGCTATAGCATGCTTCGCTTTGTTTAGAAGCTTCACAACTTTCCTATGATTATCGATTTCAGGTGCGGGTAAGTTTTGCAGGATAATGTAAAGTCTATCATCGTTTGTATGCCAAGCTTCTTTTATAATAGAACCTCCTGTAAAATGCTATTTATAAGTTATACGAGTAACTATATTGAAGGTTTCACTATTTGGAATATAAATCAATTACCCATTTGTATAGGCAATCGTTATACTTATAGTAAGAATAAAAATGGAGGTCATAATATGGAATACTCTGCGGGAATTACAAGTGAACGTTGGTACCAGCAAGACATTGAGTATGTTTTGACCTTATTAGAAAAAGGTCTGAGTCGAGAAGGAATTCGAAAAATTGTATTAATTGAAAATCCATTTTTAGTGAAAACAGAGTCTGCCTTACAAAAGAGATTTCAGTTAGCTTATAAAAGAGCTATTAGTTTAACTAACGAGCTTAGGAGCTACTATTTATCAGGAACTAAATACGATCAAAAAGCATTAATTTTATATACATTTTTAAAAACATATCGCTATGCATATGAAAGCTTATATGAATTAATTATTTATCGCTATCAACAGAAAAATAAGCAATTGGTTTTAGCCCATTTAGAATCATTTATGGAAGAAAAGGAGCAACAATCGAACAAAATTGCGAATTGGAGTATTGTTTCTAAGAAAAGAATCAATAATACACTACTATTATTATATAAAACGAGTGGTATAATAGACCTAAGTGAAGGCATTTATACAATTTCACCATTACATGTAAGTCCACAATTAAAAGAATACGCATTCAAAAATGATCCATTATTAACGGCAATAATTACGTTACGGGTAGGTGGAAATATTGACGATTTATAAAAGGCTAGAACAATTAGAAGCACGAATTCATCAAGAAGGCTTTACTAAGCCTACTGGTATTGGCAGTGAAATCCCGCACTTTGTATTTGATTATCCAGCAGAAGACGAGTTAATCGTCCGTACATATACTGAAGGGCTATTAAAGCGAACGCAATTGAATATTAAAGAAATCAACTTATTTGAATTCTTGCTTGCGTTATTTGAAGACGATTTAGAGGAACTTATTGAATTAGCTGAAGAAGAAGGATACGAAGAACTTTCACAAGCGATTCAAACAGTACTTGAAGATCGTACGCTATTAGTAGATAGCTTTATTGAAAAAGCAGAGGATGCAGAGCTAATCTTTATCACAGGGGTAGGCACAGTTCATCCGTTTATAAGGTCTAGCCATTTATTAAAGAAGCTATCGAACCATGCATTTAGGACGCCATTAGTACTTTTTTATCCAGGCCATTTTACAGGTCTTGATTTACGTTTATATAATCAATTCCGTCATGAAGACGAATATCAAATTACACGAATTTCCTAGGGAGTGCTTCAAATGATCATTAAAGATATTTTTAAAGAAGATATTAATCGTCCTATTAATGGTGTTGTACAAGCCGGACAAACAGACGAAGAAACAATTCACACAGAGTTAAAGGAATACGTTGTCACAGATGAGATTTTAAATAGCTTAAAAGATTTTTATAAAAACTATGAAGACGTTTATAAAGTACCTACAAAAGACGTGGGTGTTTGGATATCGGGTTTCTTTGGTTCAGGTAAATCTCATTTTTTAAAAATTCTTTCTTATCTATTAGATAATAAAGAAATTAAAGGTCGTGCGCCATTTCAATATTTTGATGACAAAATTACTGATGAAATATTATTAGCAGCGATGCGTCGAATAGGCGCTAAAGAGTCTGATGCACTATTATTCAATGTTGGTTCTGAAGCAAGCACAAATGCGACTCGCGGTAGTAAGGAAAGTATTATTGAAATCATTTTACGTATTTTCAATGAACATGTGGGCTATTCAACAACACTTTGGGTGGCGGATTTTGAGCGACAATTAGAGCGTGAAGGAAAGTACCTTGCTTTCACGAATAAAATTGAAGAACTTTACGGCGATCCGTGGCAAGACTATCGTTTAAAATTCCGTATGCGTTTCGGGAAAATGATTGCGGCATTAACTGAGATTGGCTATGACGAAGCATCGGCTGATTTTATGGTGCGCAATGCGCAAAAGGAATTTAGTATTTCAGCGAAAGAGTTAGGGAAACTAATCGCTGAATATTGCGTGTCAAAAGGTTCAGATTACCGTTTAGTATTCCTAATTGATGAAGTAGGTCAATACATCGGTATGGACAACAATTTAATGTTGGACTTACAAAACGCAGTGGAAGAAATCGGTGCTGCAACAAACGGACAAGCTTGGATTGCAATTACGTCACAAGAAAGCATTAAATCAGTGGCAAATGTAGTCGATACAACGAGCTTCTCGAAAATCCAAGGCCGCTTCAAAACACGTATTAATCTATCGAGTTCAAATACAGATGAAGTATTAAAGCGCCGCTTATTAGAAAAAAATGAAACAGCCAAGAAGACACTTGAAACGATTTATGAGCCAAATGAACAATTAATTCGTAACCGTCTATCTTTTGATAGAGAAAAAACACAATACCGTTCAGCTTACCGCACTACTGAAGAATTTGTTGCGATTTATCCGTTTGTACCTTATCAAGTGGAACTTTTACAGGCAGTGCTTGAAAAAATCGGTATTCATGGTGAAGGAAGTTCTTACGCGTCACGTGGGGAGCGTTCACTACTAAAATCATTCCAAGATGCTGCAATGAAGCATAATGGGGACGAAGTTGGCACATTAGTAACAATGGCCGAGTTTTATCCAACGATTCGACAGCACTTAGAGTCAACGATTGTACAAACGATTACGAAAGCAGAAAGTCGAGCCATTAATAAAGAAGGATTATATGCTGCAGATGTTGATATTTTAAAGGTCCTTTATTTAATCAAAGGCGTTGACCACATCCAAGCAACACCAAATAATATTGCAGCGCTATTGCTAACACACATCGATGCTGAGCAAAACGAAACATCGATTAAAGAATCGTTAAATCGTTTAGAACAAACGATGTTCATCGAAAAACATGCGGACGGTACGTATTCATTTCTATCAGATGAAGAACAAGAAATTAATAGCGAGATTCGTAATGTTGAAATTAATGTAAGTACAATTAAGGCAAACTTAGCAGAGACATTTTTCTCTGAAATTTACGATAAGCCGAAATTTAAGAATAGCAATGGCTTTATCTTTGAATATAATAAGCGCTTTGATAACTATTCGAAATCAAATATGAAATACCCGTTAACGATGCAAGTCATTACAGGCTCCATATCGTCAGCAGAAGCGACTTTACAATCCGTTGAAGGACAAATGGTTGTGTATTTAAACGAAGAGCTAGTTGCGGAGGCGGAAGAAGCAATTCGTTTATCGGAGCAAATTCAACGTTACGTATCTGCAAAGCGTAACCCAAGTACAACACAAGCACAACACCGTATTTACGATACAAAATTAGCGAGTGTCGATGATTATGATAAAAAAGCAAAAGAACTATTAGCAAAAGCGTGTGAATCAGCAACGTTTTATATTCAAATGCAAGAGCGTATATTCCGGGGAAGCTTTGAAAAGCAAGTAAATGATGCATTTGAAATGCTCGTACAGAACACATTTAAGTATTTAGAATATATCGATGAGCCAATACCTATGAAAAATGTTACGGTTGAATGGAAACGTATATATGAACAAGGAATTCAGCAAGATTTGCTAAATACAACAGGGAATATTCGAGCTTATAATGAAGTGCTTCGTTATTTAGAAGAGCTGATTCGTTTACATCAAAAGCCATCATTAAAAGAGGTAATAGATAAATATAGCCAAATGCCATATGGTTGGACAGAAATTGATACAATCGGAATTTTGTTAGCGTTAATGCATGATAGTAAATTGAAATTTACGATTACAGATGAGCTATTTAGCCCAACTAGCGCAACGGACTTTTATACAAAATTAAATCGTACAACAGATCGCGATAAAATCCGTGTAGTACCTGAAATTGAAGTCGATCCGAAAGTACGTCGAGACTTCATGGTATTATATAAAGATTTATTTGGTCGATTAGATGGTGGCGATTCTTATCAAGAGTTTGCAGACGCTTTAACTGTGGCAATGGATAAACATTTTAACGAACCACTTCAAAATATTACGGATCGTTATCAACAAGGTAATTCCTCTCAATATCCGTATCCTGAATATACAAAAGTGGTCGCAATATCAAATGACATAAAGCGCTTAATACAAATTCGAGATCCGGAACAGTTAGTGAAGGCTTTCATCGATGCTGAGGATGAATTAATTGATGCACAAGAGCAGCTAGAAGGTTTAGCAGGATTTTATTTAAATGCACCAATTAAACGGTTTGACGAAGCTGTACAATATTTAAAAGCTATTCAAAATGATTTAACACATACACAATCTGATGAAGTGAAAATGTTAAAGAAACAGCTAACGGACATTTTAGTGAAATCAGAGCCGTATCGTGATATCCCGTTAATTCCATCAATCATTGAAAAGTTACAGCAAGCAATTGCGCAAGAAGTTATTGAACATAAGAAAGCAGTTGGTACACAAATTACACAGCTGGAGCAAAAATTAAGTGAGCTTCAAGAATACTATTCAAATAACGAAGTGGTAAGTAGCTTAATTACTGAAAGAATGCCTCGATTTACGAATACACAGCAACAACTCCTAGCAGCTGATAGTTTAATTATGATTCAAATGAAATTAAGTGAGCTTCGAGATGTGACAATACAAATTCAACAAGCTGCAAAACAAAAAGAAGACGAATTGCTTCGTGTAGTGGAGACGCCAGTAGGCGCTACACCACCGCCAATTGTACGGGAAAAAGGTATGAAAGTCATTTCATCGCAAACGCTACGCGGCATGTTAGTAAAAACGGAAATTCAAACACAATCAGAATTAGATGATCTATTAGCAGATCTTAAACAGCAGCTATTAAAAGAGTTAAAAGACAACACGTTAAAATTTGAATTATAAAAGGGAGGGGATTTCCCCTTCTTTTACTTATAAGAGGTGAGCAAAATTATGAATAAAACCGCATTGAAAAACTTTGCAACTTGGTCACGTCGTAAATTAATTGAGCAAGTCCAAACAAAAGCTCTTTTATACGGAATCGATGAAAAGAACGATTTACATATTGAAGAGCAGTTTGGACAATTATTAATTAATGGACAAACGTATCCGTTATCGATGAAAAATGCATTTACGGCTTTAAAAAAGCAGTTAGAACAAAAAGGCTATAAGCAATTGCTTGAAGAGATAGCGTACACATGGTTTAACCGAATCATCGCCATTCGCTATATGGAAGTACATGAATACTTACCAGAGCGAGTGAATGTGTTATCAAGTAGTGTCGGGCGAGTGGATCCAGATATTTTATTTGAATATGACACGATGGATTTAAATATTAAGGTTGAAGAAATACGTGAGCTAGTTAACGCTGGTAATACAGAGGAGGCATACCGCGTTTTATTTGTGGCGCAATGTAATGCGTTAAATCGTATTTTGCCGTTTATGTTTGAACCAATTCAGGATTTTACGGAGTTACTATTACCGGACTTCTTATTAGATGCAGAATCAGTGATTAAAATCCTTGTACAAAATGTAGAATTAACTGAGAGCTTTGCAGAAATTGAAGTGATTGGTTGGTTGTATCAATATTACAATATTGAACTAAAAGATCAAGTATTTAGTAAATTGAAATCAAATAAAAAAATAGAAAAATACAGTATTCCAGCTGCTACCCAATTATTTACTCCTAAATGGATAGTTCAATATATGGTAGAGAACTCTCTAGGTTCGACTTTATTAAAAAACTACTATAATCAAGATTTAAAAGCTGAATTGGAATATTTTTCTAATAATAAAAATAGTGATTATAATAAAAACATTATTAGAGAAAAGAAAGTTGATATCACTAAGATTTCAATTTTAGATCCATGTGTAGGGTCAGGGCATATGCTTACATATGCTTTCGATTTACTTTATAAATTTTATAAAATTGAAGGATATCCAGTTAGAGAAATTCCTAAACTAATTATTGAAAATAATTTATATGGTCTTGATATTGATTCAAGAGCTGTTCAATTATCATCTTTTGCATTAATGATGAAAGCATTTCAATATAATAGACGTATAAAAGATATCAATATAAATATTTTTCATTTGAATGATATTAAAATTAATTCGAACATTATGGAAATATTAAAAAATGAAAATATTGAGCAAAATTTACTGTTTGGATTAAAAGATTTATCAAATATCGGTTCAGCTATTAAGCTAGATGAAAATGAATATTTTAAACTTGAAGCATTAACCGAAAGATATAAAAATAGACAATATACATTAGAGGATTTTGAAATAGCAGAATTCGTTGAGGATATTGCAAGTAACTTAGAAGCATTAAAAATTCTTATTAATAAATATGACGTAGTGATTACAAATCCACCATACCTAGCTTCAAAAGGAATGAATATACAATTAAAAAACTATGTTAATAAGTATTATCCAAATTCGAAATTAGATTTATATTCGGTATTAATAGAAAAAGCATTTGAATTAACTAAAAATACAGGATTAATTAGTTTTGTAACACAACACTCTTGGATGTTCTTAACAACATTTGAGGTGTTTAGAGAAAATTTAATTTCAAAGTATAATATAACTAATATGGCTCATTTGGGAACAAGAGCATTTGAAGATATTGGTGGAGAGGTAGTTCAAACTACAGCATTTGTCCTTGAAAAAAATGAAGGACAATCGAATGGGATGTATCATAGACTTATTGATTTTTCTTCAAGTGAAGAAAAAAGAAAAGCTTACTTATTAAATGATGGCTATATTTATAATTGTAAAGATTCTTTGGATATTCCTGGGAAAGTTTTGTTATATTGGATTCCGGTAAATATGTTAGAACTTTTAAAAGGTCCTAAATTGAGTGATATTGCAGAATCTAAAAAAGGATTAGATACTGCAGATAATAACAGATTCTTAAGATATTGGTATGAAGTTTCAAAAAATAAAATTGCATATAATATAAATGATGAAAAAACAGAATCTAAAAAATGGTATTTTTTAAATAAAGGCGGTCCATATAAGAAATGGTATGGAAATAATTTAGAAGTAATTAATTGGGAGAATAATGGGGCGGAATTAAAGGGGTTTGCAAACTCTAATATCAGAAATGAAAAGTATTATTTTAAAGAAAATATTACTTGGAGTGTAATAAGTACTGGTAGAACGGGATTTAGATATTCCCCTCCTGGTTATATTTTCTCGAATAGCGGGAATGCAGTATTTTCTGAAAGTCATGAACAATTAATTTATCTATTAGGATTATTAAATTCACCTGTAGGTATGACATTTTTAAATATATTATCCCCTTCAATGGGATATGAATCTGGGTATGTTGGAAAAATACCTTATAAACAACCAACAAACTCGAAAGAAGCCGTTATAGATTATATTATGAAGTGCATAATACTTGCAAAAGAAAATTGGGATGAAAAAGAAGTCTCTATTGAATATAACGCACCAGTTTTATTAAAGTATTCAAAGAACAATTTAATTGAAGATGGCTATAAGCGTTATAAAGAGGATTTTGAATGTAAGTTTAAGGACATGAAAAGTTATGAAAAGCTTATATTTGATCATTTTATTCATCTATATGATTTACAGGAATATTTCGAAGGTAATAATGCTGAACAAATATTAACACTTGAGAATTTAAGTGAAAAAGATGCTGCTATACAATTTTTATCATATTATGTTGGGGTGTTGTTAGGTAGATATGATATAGGTAAAGATTTTAGTATAAATCTTCTGAGTATTACTGAAAATGTTAATTATAATAATGATGTATATTTAAAACTAGAAGAATTTTTAGAAATAATGTTTGGAAAAGAAACAGTTAATGAAAACATTAATTGGTTAGCTGAATCTTTAGGAATAAAAAAAGGTGAAGATCCTGAAATTAGAATTCGTCGATATTTTTTAGAAGAGTTTTTTACGGATCATTGCAAAATGTATCAAAAACGTCCAATTTATTGGCTAGTAGACTCAGGTAAACAGAAGGGCTTACGCACATTTATTTACATGCATCGCTACCAACCAGACACTATGGCAACAATTCGTTTCGAGCATTTACAGGAAATCCAAGCTAAGTACCAGCAAGAAATTGCTGACTTAGAAAATCGTTTAGTGAATCCGAATTTAAGTGCGATGGATAAGAAGAAGTTAAATGCTGAGAAAGTGTCGTTTGAAAAGAAAATCGATGAACTACGTGAGTTTGATAAGCGATTAGCTGCCATTGCAGCAGAGGAAATCGAAATTGATTTAGATGATGGTGTGAAGGTGAATTACGAGAAGTTTTATCGTGGTGGTAAAGGTGTCTTAGCAAAGATTAAATAGTCACTGAGCGTGAAACATTCGTTATACTATTTTTATAGTGTGACGGATGTTTTACTATATAAAATAAAACACCTTAGCCCTTACTAATGCAACGAGGGTAGATGATGATCAAATTAGTATTCTGAATAATATACACGCTTTTTAAAAAAGTGTTGCGCTATAAATAATTTTAGAAAGGAGCTTCACATTGAACGTATTACAATTATTAAAAGAACGCATAGAAGATGAATTACATAAAAAGAACAAGCCCCGTACGGTTGTTTTTTGGTATGACGAGCAGGGGGAGCATACTGTGAAATCGTTAAAGGAAGAGCTAGCAGATCAGCCGATTCATATACGAGCTTTGACACGTAATAATTTCTTCTCATTAAAAATTGAAATTGAAACAAAGAAAAAAGACGAATCATTTTTACTATATGCGAAATTTGCAAAGCCTGAAAAGGAAAAAAATTATTTACTTGATATGGAACTGTACGGCACGGAATTTAAAGCTGATACAACGGCTTTATTTGCAGAACAGTTACAAGTGAGTGACGCACTACTGCGTGAAATGATGCAAAAGTACCCAGAGTTTTTCAAAAGTGCAGAGCGTAAAGAAAAGCTTAAAAAGGTGTTGAAGCCACAAGCTAGTGAGCGAGAATTTGAATATGCGATGTTAGCTGTATTAACTGGGGCGCCAGTTGCGGATATGGACAAAATTGCGCAAAATCTATTGATGGCTGGCTTACAAGAAGATTCGAATGAATTATATAAATCGATTGCGAAGCGTTTTAGTAAAGAGCAACTCTTTGTTTTATTAGGGCAGTATTTCGGTGTTCATATTGAGTCATATACATTACAACATTTAATGGAGCATATTTTGTATGCACATTTCCAACGTTATGCGCAGTTCGAGGATGCTACGTTGCATAAAAAGTATGAAACAACACGTGCTAATGCTAGCGCATTATTTGTAGATGATTGGTTACAAACGAAGGACCGTGAAGTGTTAGAGCAATATATGCAAGAAATTGAAGGGGCGTTTTCTATTGTTGAATTGTTGAGTGATCGTCCGGTAGAGCATTATGCAAATATTTCAACGTTCCAGATTATAGATGTTTTATTAATTGAAAAGCTGACGACAGAGCTACTTCATCAAACTGCGAATCTAGAGGAATGGAAGGAAATTTTACAAAATCGTTTAAAAATGCATTGGGCAAATCGTAACGCGCGTATTCGTGGACTTTTAACAGTCTTAGTACATGCGGTAGAATTAACGATTCATAAAACTCTGTTAAAGCAATATGATACGCGTATTTCGTTATATGTTCAGTATGCTAGTAATCTATATTTAATTGATCAAGCATATCGCCGTTTTATAGTAGGTTATATTCAGCTTGAAAATAGAGAAGTATTAGATGATTTAGCTGAAAAGTTAACGAACTGGTATGAAAATAAGTATTTATCAAAAGTAGCGGAAGAAACGAACTTTACTTTAGAACAAGAGGAATTAGGGAAGCTCCCAAAACAGGCTACTTTCTATAAGGAAAATATTGAACCGATTATGCAAAAGGAATCAACGCGTGTATTCGTCATTATTTCAGATGCATTACGTTTTGAAGCAGGGGCAGAGCTACGTGAGCGATTAGATGCACGTGCAAATGGTAGTGCTACGATTAGTCCACTCGTTGCGAATATGCCAACCTATACACAGCTTGGTATGGCATCGCTATTACCGTATAAAAAGTTGACGATTGCACCGAACGGAACAATATTAGCAGATGGTGAGCCGACAAATGGTTTAACGAATCGCATTAAGATTTTACAAAAATCTGAGCCAGAAGCGATTGCATTCCGATTTGATGAAATTTCGTCTTGGTCACGTGCTACAGCAGATGAGCAGTTAAAGGGTAAACGTTTAGTGTATGTGTATCATGACGTGATTGACGCTGCGGGCGATTCAGTTAAATCAGAGCGTGAAACGTATGCAGCAGTTGAACGAGCGATGGATGATTTAGCGAAGCTTGTAGACCTGCTTTCAAGATGGCAGGCGAAACGTATATTTATTACGGCAGATCACGGGTTCTTATATCAAAATTCAAAAGTTGAAAATGCCGAGAAAGTAGCGAGTGTTGAAGGCGAGAAATTTGATGGTAATCGTCGTTTTGTTGTTGGTAAAAACTTAGTTATTGGTGCTGGGGCGATTGCCGTACCAGAAACCTTTACGACGCTACAAGATGCGGAGAAAGCTATTGCAAAAGGGAGTAACCGTTTCGTAGGTGGTGGCGGTTTACAATTTGTACATGGTGGTGCAACACCACAAGAGACCATTACACCGTTAATTGATTATCGCCGTACGTCACAAGCGACACCTGTTGAAATTAGTGTAGCAATGCCATCACGTGTTATTAAAAACTTCCGTGTTGAAGTGCCGCTGTATCAAGAACAAAGTATTTCGACAGAATTTATGGCGCATACCGTTCGATTTGCATTTTATTTAGACGGGGAACGTATTTCAAATGAGGTCGATTATACGTTTAATATGCAGGGACAAAATCACGAACGTACTGCGAAACTGGTATTTGATTTAACCGAGCAATATTATAAAGCAGGTCAAAAATGCACACTGAAAATGGCGACAGTAGAAGGAAACAAAGTAACGCCTTATAGTGAAGCGGAATTTACAATTCATATGTATAATGCGTTGTATTAATAATGAAAGTGGTTCTCTGATTCAATGAGTGACCACTTTTATTGTTATATTAGCAGAGCAATTAACAAATGAATTTATTAATCTGGAGTAAAATGACTGTTACGAGCTTGATAGCCGAGGATTTGTTTACATATTTAGTTTAGTTCATTTTTTATGTAATTATATTCTAATTGTGGAATTTGATTCAATGTTTTAAAATGGAGGTATATTCGTATAAATTTTATTAAAAAGGGGTTGGGAGAATGGGGCAAACATATAGTTCTAAGACAATTGATGAGATAATTTTAGAAGTTCAATATGAATTAACAAATGCAGAAAATTTGCCGGAAGCAAAGGCGAAAAATTTTCAAAAGATTTATGATTTATTAATCCGTAAAAAAATGATTCTAGACTTTTTGAAATTTAATCTTGTATTTATAGGTGAAAAAGGTATTGGTAAAACAACGTCAATTTTAAGGTTATTCGAATTAATTCAAAATGAAAAAGGTCTCCTTTCAACAGCTGCTGGCGGGACAACTGTATGTGAAGTAGTAATACAGCGAAGTCAAAATAATAAATCATATTTTGAAATAATACCAGAAGATGAACAGTTGGTTCACCAATATATTGAAGACTATTGTGCTAGTTTTCAAACAGAGGAATTAACTAAAGCACTCTATGTACCAAATGAGATAGAGCGTTTTTTGAGAAATATGGCGGGTTATAAAAAAGTAGCCTTAGAAGAAAAGTATGGTGAATTTACAAGTCATGAAGATTTTTTACAATTCTTTAAAGCGGAATTAAATCTTGAGAATCGTAAAGAATTAATTGTTGATGTAGCTTATAATGATGAAAAATCATATTTTGAAAGTTCTGTGAAAATTTTTGAGTTAATTAATTTAGGAAAAGTATCAACAATTCCTTTCCCTAAGAAAATTATCATTCATGCAACCCCCGATGTTATAGATTTCGATTCTTACTCTTTTGTGAACAGTATTATTGATACTAGAGGTATTGACTCCGATGGAAAAAACACAGATCGTTTTAGACGGGAAGATATCTTGGAGTATTTAGATAAGAGAGAAAATGAATCTATCTATGTAGTTGTTGATGGTTTCAAACCAGCCCCTAGTTCTGATATATCGAATTTACTAAAATCGCGTATTCGTGATAAACATCATGCAAATAAATTTTATTTATTAATTAATGTTTATAACGAAGAAGCAAGTGAAGTAATGACTGATGATGGAATAGCAGAAACAGCATCTGAAGGTATTAACTATCGTAAAGATAATATAATTAGTAAATTTAAGCATCTTGGAATTCCGTTTTCAGAAGATCACATTCTTTTTTATAATTCAAAGAAAAATGAACCGATAAACGCAGAAATTATTTCACAAATTAATAACAACCTCTTGAAAGAACGTGATGCGCATATATTAGAATGCGAGCAAGCCTATGAGAAATTCCAAAAGTTGAAATATGATTTTGAAAACAGCGAATATGCCAATGAAAAACTTCTTAGTTTGAAAGAGGAAATCGAAAGTAAGCCTGATAATTCAAACGTGCTAGCTACGGTATTAGGTACATTTATCTCAGATAAATTACGGAATGTTCATCCTGCAAGATTAGATGCGGTTAACAGATATAGAGGTCACTATTCAGCTTATAATTATTACCATTATTTAGCTTTAGCGACAGAAGACGCTTTTAATAGTTTGTTTGAGGGATCAAAAAAAGAAGTTGAAACCAAATTATCTAGTATTTTAAGTTTACGTAATTTATCGGAATTAGAGAGATTTGAATATGAATTATTTTTAGATGATTTTATTAATCGTTTCTCCTCTATACGGTTAGAAATTACCGAATTAGTTAAAGAAGCGGTTATTAGAGAGTTTCAACCAATCTTCTGGGAAAAAGCAACTGAACAATATGGAAAAGGGGAGTGGCCGGAAGGGAACTATCGAGATGCTGTGTTTAAATACTACCGTGAAGAGTTAATTCGAATTTTAACTAAAGTGGATACTCAAAGTCTCTTTATAAATGGTTGGAAAGGCACTCTTGATATATAAAATTTATGATTTATTGATTTAAAAGGTTTGGACTTTTGTAATTAAATAATGAAAACAAGTAGCAGTACGTCCTTTGATTTAGAAGGAAGTGCTGTTATTTTGTTTTATGAAATTAATCTTGGTCTCCTAATTTCGAAATTAATACCTATGGAATAGTATTAGCTTTCGTAATATATTTTACATATTTTATAATGGTATTTCGTGAGTTCTTCTTTAATTGGGTAATTAGCTGTATAATTTTTAATAGAAAAAGATGTAAAGATTGTGAGGGATATATTTGCTAAAAATCGGAGAAATAATCAAAGGCTCATTCTGGCCAGAAATAGTAGAAATAAAGCACTTTGAAGAAATCGATGAAGATTTATATTTAGTAGAATCGATTGGACGTAAAACGAATAAGTATTATGAACAGTATTTAGATAAAGTGCAGCTTAGCCAATTGGAAAATATTCAGGAAGAAGAAAATACATTCAATGCTGAGCGTTTACAACATTATTTACAGTATTACATTTTAAAAACGGAAGAAAAATATTCCCAATCCCGCGCACGTGGCAATAGAAAGGTCATTCCGCTTCCGCACCAAATTGAAGCTGTTTACAGTAGAATGCTACAGTCACCGCAAGTACGCTATTTACTTGCCGATGATCCAGGGGCAGGGAAAACGATTATGTCGGGTATGTTAATTCGCGAATTAATGGCAAGACAAGCTGCAGAGCGAGTTTTGATTTTAGTACCTCCATTAGTATTAAAGCAATGGCAGGAGGAATTAAAGGATAAGTTCGGGGAAGAGTTTACAATTGTTAACCGTAGCTTGTTGAATAGTTCGAGCGAAGTGAACCCTTTTGAATCACATGACAAAATCATTTCATCACTTTATTGGGCTGCAAGAGAAGAAATTAAAACTTACATAATGAAGGCTAATTTTGATTTAGTCATTGTGGATGAGGCACATAAAATGGCTGCCTATACGCATGGTGTAAAGAAGCGGAAAATTAGTCGTACGAAGATTTATCAGCTAGGAGAAGGTTTACTTCGCCATACTGAGCATTGCTTATTGTTAACTGCTACACCCCATAAGGGCGATAAAGAAAACTTCCGTCATTTGATGAGCTTAGTAGATCATGATATTTTTTCACGATTAAATAAGGGAGATTCTATTTATGAAAAGAGTAATCCATTTGTTATTCGTCGTTTAAAAGAAACGATGAAAAACTTTGATGGCACTCCGTTATTCCCGAAGCGTACAACGAAAACGATTGCATTCGACTTAAGCTATGAAGAACAAGAGCTTTATGAAGAAGTAACTGCGTATGCGCGAGAGCATTTTAATCGTGCCAAGCAAAATAATAAACCGAATGTTGCATTTGCGATGATGATTTTGCAGCGTCGTTTAAGTTCATCCATTGACGCGATTTATTTATCGTTAAAACGACGAAAAGAAAAATTAGAAGAATTACTTGAATCGGAATTATCAACAGTAAAAATGGTTGAACCTTTTGAATACGACGAACTTTCGATTGATGAGCAAGAGGAAGTTGAGGCACTAATCGAAGGTGAAACAGATGTTATTGATATTGAGGAATTACGTGTTGAAATTGAGATTTTAAATGACTTAGTTCAGAAAGCAGAAAGACTAGTTTATCAAGATGTAGAGGTCAAGTATGCAGAATTAGAAAATACTTTATTTGGTGAGGATGGATTGCTTTCTAAAGGTGAGAAAATTTTAATCTTTACAGAATCTAAGGACACTTTATATTACCTAGAACGAAAGCTATTAAATCATGTGCCTGAAATTACAAAAATTGTCGGTAATTTTTCGATGGATCAGCGTCGTGAACAGGTTGAAAGATTCCGTAATGATGTGCAAATTATGCTGGCAACAGATGCCGGTGGGGAATCTATTAACCTTCAGTTCTGTAATCAAATGATTAACTATGACATCCCGTGGAATCCGAACCGTTTAGAGCAGCGTATGGGGCGTATTCACCGTATTGGTCAGAAGAATGAAGTATTTATTTTCAATCTAGTTGCGAGTAATACACGAGAAGGTGACGTACTTATTCGTTTATTAACGAAAATGGATCAAATGCGTGAAGACTTAGGGCAAGATCAAGTATATGATTTTATCGGTGAGGTACTCGAAGAAAATAATATAGATTTGGCGAATTTAATGGAACGTGCAATAAGTGGGCGTGAAAATTTAGATGAGCTTGTGGCAACTATGGAAAAAACGTTATCTGATGAGCATAAACGCTTGTTAGAACTCGCGAAACAAGAGCGTTTAGATGATTCTAGTTTCGATTTACCTGGAGCGAGAAGAGCTTATCAAGAAATTTCAATCAATAGTATGCCACCTCGCGTATACGGTGAATTTGCAGTAAAGCAATTTGAAACTTCTCGAATCAAATTGAATTTCTCAAATGATAGCAAAGCAGTTCGAATTGATCGTTTCCCTAAAAATATTCGTGAATTAATAAAGAGAAAGAAATATTCATTCCGAACAGACGAATCGTTAAGATTTTCATTAAGTGCATCTAAACAGACGGAAGATGTAACACTACTGCCTAATGATCACCCTGTCAAGAAGCTCGCAATGGAATTAGCAAATCAGGAGTTACAGCAGGTTGCATTACCTGTTTGTAATGTAAAAGCAACTGTAGGCGAGCCGTTAATTATTGAATTAAGCCGTATAAGTGTTGTCGATGGGAATAGTCGTGAATTGGAGCAGGAATTGATGTTACTTGCTAAAAGAGAAACAGGAGAATTTATTCAAATCGATCCGTATTTCTTATTCCAACAGCCATTAAAGTTTGTAAATAGTGAAGCTAACGAAGATAAGTCGTTTAAACGAGAGTCAATTATTCAAGCGAAAAAAGTACTACAATCCGTTCAGATGAAGCGTGATGATTATTTAAATCGAAAAAGCACGTATTTACGTCGCTCATTTGATGAACAAATGCAAGTATTACAGGAACGTTTAACGAACTATTTAGATGATAATCCGAACAATAAAAATAGCGCATTAATTAATCAAACATACACGCAAATTGAAGATTTAGAAGAGCGCAGTAAAGAACGTTTAGAGGATATCGAACGTGAACGAAGTATCCAACTACAATCGATTAAATCGCTTACGCAATTGCATGTGCAACCGATTAGTAGTGCTGCGCGGATTATACCAGCTGATTATGTAGAGGTTGTGAAGCAATACGAATATGACAATGGACGATTAAATATTCGTGAAAAGAAAGCATACGGACTGGTTGATTTCACAAGTGAAGAAGCGGATGGAAATACGCGCTTTATTTTAGTAACACCATTTTTAAAAGCATTGGATGATCAAATTATTATAGAGGATTATAAAGAATTAAATGGTTCAGTTTATATGTATATATTACAACAAGGAAAGATTATTGAAGAAATTAAGATGGAACAATTAGTGGGGGTGTAAAAAACAATGGCAGAAATCAAATACGAAGTTGTAGAACATATCGGAGTACTTTCAGAATCAGCGAAGGGTTGGAAGAAAGAACTAAACCGTATTAGTTGGAATAGCAATGCACCGAAATACGACATCCGTGAATGGGCGCCAAATCGTGAGAAGATGGGGAAGGGTGTTACGTTGTCGGAGGAAGAGTTTAAAGCGTTAAAATTATTAATGAATAATCTGTGATATATACTATTTAAGCATACTGACCTAGGTCAGTATGTTTAAATAGTTTGATGAAGCAATTATTAACAGCGAAATCTGTGCTTCATATAGGTGAAACATACGTACAAATCATAAAACATTCTGATGGAAAACCGAGTCAATCAAACTATTAAAACTGGGTATGTCGTGGTGTCCCAAGCCAAGGGCCTATCATTGTACTTTTTAAAAATCTTATCGTAATTGAAAGGGAGTTATTAATTATGAGTCAAGCAAAAGAAGGGCATTTATCTCATATAAGCAGAAATATAAAGCTATATTTTTTAGGAAGTGGCTATTTTTTAGATGAATTTATTACGCCATACGAGTACGTTGAAAAGCATGTTTCAAGTTATAATCCAATGAAAAACAATGAATTATATTTATTAACGCAAAATGAAAAAGAAAAATATGTAATCAACTTTGATACGATAAGAAATTATATTAATGGTACTGGGAAAATTGATATAAGTAATTTATACGACGTAGATCAAATTGGACTATCTGTATTATTTAATTGTAATCCTAATATCCAACCAATCTGTGTTAGTCAAGGGGAACATTTTGACTTTGATTTAATGCGTACTTATGGAATTGGTTATATACACATCAAAACATTCAACTCCACGACCGACCTGCTTAACTATGTAAAAACCATTCCTACCTCATTAGTTAAGAATATGAATATTTTCCCTTTAAATAAATTTACTTTACTAGAAGATATATATGGTGAAGACATGCTCTATTATTTAAATCGACTGAAAGATAGTATTTATGAAATTTATTAAATATTATTTTGGAAGGGGAAATATAAATTTTGAGTAAAAAAAGGCGTTTAAAGAAAAAAGCAGCATGGATTGACAATATTGAACGAGAAATAATTGAACATGGAAATCACTTTTACTATACGATTACTGATACATATGGTGATGCAAAGTTTGATTTAAAAGAAAGTAAAATTATTGTTGATTCAAAATACATTTGTAAAGATGTTATTACATTAAGGTATGAATATTATGACTACTATGGTTCTAAATATGGCCAAAATATTCAAGGTGCTGAAAAATGGATTAAAGAAAAAGGTTTAATTGCTCCAGAAAAGTATTTAGAAAAATTATTAACTCAAAATCAAAAATATCATAGTTTTGATAAGGACTATACTTTTTTTATTGAATGTCAGTTAAATAACCCACCTGCGAATTTCAAAAACCTTTTAGAAAAAATTTATTTTTATGCCTTTTTATTTATAGGTATTGCTCAACTATTTACAGTTTTTATGCTCATGCAAGAGTTAATGGGTGAAAAAACAAAAGATTATTTAGGAAATATACATTCTGAATATGGAACACCTGAGTTTTTATATTTTGGATTGGGTTCCTTAGTTTTCTTTATTTACTTCTATATATTAAAAAAATTTCAATATGGAAGACTCCATTGGCACAATAATACTCATGCATTGACATTAATCTTTTTACCTATTGGAATATATTTGATAATAGGAATTTCTGTTTACACAATATTTTAAATTCTATATAGGTTTGTTATCACCTGCAATGATGTATTTGACAATATAAAAAATGGTACTACGATATTGGAGGTCGTTGTCAAGTTTGTGCTACCCGTTTAATTATTGGACCTAATCAATATTATATTGAAGTATATAGTTTAATATAATACAAGGAAGGCCATGCGAGGCGTAATCAACTATTCAACATTTTAGGTCTTTGCCCGAACTGTCATGCACTTATGAAGCATGGACAACAATTAGATTTAACATCTTTTATTGAAGAAGCTAAGGCCTTTTTAATAAGAAACAGCCACGCAAGAAATAGAATTATATAACGGTGATTACTATGATATCCCATGCGAAATTAACGAAGAAGCAGATTCAATCGTTTTTTCACAGCAACATTTGAATTATTTTGCGATGTTTATTTTAGTTGATGAAGAATAACGCCCCTATAACATTTAGTGAAAAATTGGCAGATAGGGGAGAGTTTCATTAGTTGGAATTGAAGAATACCGAAGCACGACATCCATGAATGTTGCTAAACTTAAGAGGATGGGAAAAGGTGTTACGCTGTCAGAGGAAGAGTTTGAAGAGTTAAAAGCCTTATTAAATCTAGTATAACAATTAGTAAGCGTACCATATTTTTATTCTGGTACGCTTTCATTTAAAGATATGGGGGGATTTTTTATGCACTTAGAACTAATCAACAATACATTAACAACCATGCTACTTGACTGTATCAGCCATTATCCAAAGCGCGGTCAGCAAAAGGAATGCTTTGGTTTAATATTTGGTGAACAAGATAGAAATGCAGTTGGTGAGTATACATTTCCAGTTGCGAATGTACTGAATAAAACAGCTTCAAGTGTAAAGGCAAATGAGCAAGTGAATGATATTGTGAAGGAAGCGAGAAAGCTTGTGACAACAAGTGACTTTGTTGCTTATTATCATAGCCATCCATATGATGAAATATTTGATGAATGGGCTGATCCGAGTGTTGGAGATCTTCGAGTAGCAAAGGATATTAATTCTAATATAGAAGTAATATTTGCGATTGTGAAAAGTAAAGATGTGGATACAAATGCTACGTTAAAGTATGAATATTTAACAGATATGCAGTATCGTTTTTTTGAAGAAAAAAGTGCAAAAAACAATGAACCACCTGAGGCAGAATTAATCGGAAAAGACGGTCACATTATTCAAGGTCACTACAGAGACTATGATTTTATAGTACGTGCCTACAAATGGACCGGAAGTGTTTTTGAAGAAATTAAATTATATTCGTCTGAAGTGGAAATGAGTTTACTACTATATGAACAAGGCCTAATTATAGAAGAGTTACCCAAAGAAGCAATGTATCATTTGAAAAAGCTAGAGTACTCTTTACGCTTAGCAAACAAAGATAAGTATAAAGAAAAAATTCCATATTTGATTGAAAAAATTAAGTCGGTAGGTGTGAAATAGTGTCGCAAAAATTACAAGAGATTTTATTCGGAATTAATCCAAGTTTAGCTGAGCTAACGCAAGATATCGAAAAGCTCATTTTTGTTTCACCTAGAGCAGCGATGCAAACAACACGAACAATGGCGGAAACCTTAGTTCGTCAAGTTGCACAATTGGAAGGGCTTGAGCATAGCGAATTCAATTTCGGTGAATTACAAATGAAGTTAAAAAATGAAGGCATTGTTACCCCAACAACGGATAATGCGATTCACTTCGTTCGTCGCCAAGGAAATACAGCAAGTCATGATGGTACGCGCAAAATGTTAATTCGAGAAGCATTAACTTGTTGGGAGTATCAGCATTTGATTTTGACATGGTTTATCGAAACATATGCTTCACCAGATATTGAGGTGCCAGAGTATATCGAGCCTGTTCCTGAGAAAAGCTCGGCTGATAGTGAGTATTTAATTGAACATATTGAAGCATTAATGCAGACGTTTGTGCAAAAAGAGCCGATGCCAGTAAATGTTGTAACCGAGCTAAAGGTTAGTCGTAGAATTTACTATAAAGATCAATTTGTTGAGATACCTGATTTTTTACGAGATGCATTTTTATTGCCACAGCGTTTCCCAAAATCTACAACGTTTTTAATTCGTTTGAATGGCGAACAGCAAGCACGTATTATGAGTGAACTGCCATATCAATTAGAAGGTATGCACCAGCATGTAAAGCGTTTTAAAGAAGCCAATGATGAATGCTTCTTTGAAGAATTACGATTATTCGTTGAAGAAGAACAAAAACGCAAAATATTGATGGAGCAATATCGCGGGGAAGTCTTGTTATTTTACAAATCAGATTTTGTTATTTTAACAGAAGCATTAGGAAATGTTGCGTTAACGAAGGACAACTTTCCAGGGCAAACAAGCTTGCTTAACTCGTTACAAGAGCAAGGTTTCTTACATGTTAAGGATTTTCCGAAAGAGCTAGTCCTATTAGGCAAGTACCGCAATGTCGGCGAGACGGCATTAGCGAATTTATTTAATCAGCTGAAAGTGAAGGGAATGGAGTTTACAAAGATTGAGATTTAAGGTTAGTAAAGGATATAGGGATGGCTTAAATAAGTGTTACTCTAGTATAAAGAAATATATATAAGAAGAGAATATGCTGCAAGCAAACAAGCAAATTAAGTGTAAGAAGAACCTAATTACCCATTCATCAGTTCGGGCCTCCAGTAATTGTTACGAAGGAAGTAGGATATATTAAAGGGTTGACTAAAAGTACATATGCCTTTAAAAATTTGGCATATGTACAAATATAGTTATTTATTTAAGTATTCTTCAAGTTCTTCTTTTTTTAATTTAATAAAAATGTCTAGTGATTCTAGCTCTTTAAACAATTTAATGGAGTTTTCAGTATTATTAGTGTCCATTTGAGAAATTTCGGTAGTTCTTTTTTGTAATGTTTTAATCTCTCTTTTAATTTTTGAATCGATGAGTATTTCATCTTCTTCAATCAAAGAATATACTTCCATATAATTCATTTTAGGTGTTCTAAAAAATGTTTTTAGAACGGATTTAGGAGCATTTTCTAACAATTTGTCTGATCTCAAATGATTGGAAGTAATTCTTTTATGTTCAGCTTTATTAACTAGACTATCACGAATCATTTGTTCAGAAAGTTCCTCTACAATATCAGGGTGATGTTGTTTTAGTTGCCCAATAAAATCTACTATTCTAGCTAATATAGTAATGGAAAGATTCTTTTTCTGAAGTTTTTCTTCAATATCCATATGAGGATAATAATTAAAAACTTTTAAAGCTTCTCGTACAACTTTCACTCCTTTGTCCGTTTTATATGCAAGTTCTTTCATAGTCCAATTTTCTGTACTATTATTAGAAAGGTCAAAAATATATTTACCCCATTCATAGGTAGTCCAATCCTCCTTACCTCTTTGAGCTGAAGAAAGTCTATCTAATTCTTCAGCTCAAAGAGGTAAGGAGGAGAAACAACATATACTGGTATTTGCTTCATTCCAATTTGGTTAGCTGCATAATGTCTACGATGACCAGATAAAATAATATATTTTCCATCTTTCGGATAGCAAGTGATAGCAGTTTCCCATCCACGATTTTCAAGAATACGTTGTAATTTTTCAGAGTCAATTTTATAGTCTTTGCGGGGGTTTAAAGGGTTGGGTTTTATTTGTTCTATAGGGATATATTTTAAATGTAAACGTGTCATTTGATTACTCCTAACTGTTATTAATTAGAATTTAATTTTTTTAATAAGGTTTCAACTTGATTCTCTAAGTTCCTGATTTCTTCTAGTATTTTTGATGCTTCATTTTTTCTGTTGTATTTAATACCAGTAATGTTTTTTGTTGCCTTTTTTATGATGGATACATTTGTTTTGACATCATAATTTTTAGTTGTGTTATTTAATAAATTTACTTCTTGTATAAAAGTAGATATTTTCTTGTTTGGGTCAAAGAGAAAAGTCATTAACTCATTTTGGGTAGCCTTTTCTATATAATTGCCCTTTAAAATTTCACTGTGTAGACACTTGTTTTCAAATTTTCTAAGCATTATCTCTTTAATATATTTTTCGCCTAAATCATGGTACAAGTCGGGATGGAATTTTTTTACTCTCATACACCATAGACGAATGGTATCTAACATATTTACAGAGTAGGTATTATTGTTTAACTGAACTTCAATTTCGTTTCTCTCGTAAAACTTACCCACAGCAATGCGTTTTTTTATTGTGGGAATAGACTCACTTAATTTAATTGCAATATTTTCGATTTTAGAATTTAAATCATTTTCAAATAAATTTATAGTGTGCGTAATCCATTCATATGGACTCCAATCAGTTTGATTACCTTGAATTGATCCCAATCTTTCTAATTCTTCCAAGGTGTTTTTAGGTTCTGGAACTAAATAAATAGGGATTTCTTTCAATCCAAGAGACTGACTCGCTTGCCATCTTCTGTGACCACTGAGTATGCAGTAAAAAGGACCAGATTTATAAGCAACGATAGCTTCTTCAAACCCTTTAGTCTTAAGAATATGTTTCATTTCTTTTGATTTGAAATTAGGGTCCTTTCTAGGGTTTTTGGGATTAGGAATGACTCTATTTATATCAGCCCAAATGAGTTTGTTAGTTAGCATAGTTATAGACTCCTATATGTTCAAAATTAGTTTTTGTTTTTTGATGCTTTTCTTTTTCTTCAGTCTTTTGAGATGAATATTATTAAACAAAAAGATCGTTTTAGTCTTAAGAATTTTGTTTCATTTCTTTTGATTTGAAATTAGGGTCCTTTTTTGGGTTTTTGGGATTAAGAATGACTGTATTTATATCAGCCTGAATGAGTTTTTTAGTTAGCATAGTTATAGAATCCTATATGTTCAAAATTAGTTTTTGTTTTTCTGAAGCTTTTCTTTTTCTTTCACGATCTTTTTGTTTTTTATATTCATCTCGGCAGTGAGGATGGAGAATGGTTCTATGATTGCTTAAATTACTTTTTTGTTTTGGTGTAACATTAAAAATAGGCTCTCTACAGAAACTACAAATGTAATATTCTTTTTTCATGTGGATGTATTTAGCGGTAATAAAAAAGAGATATTCTCGTACGGTATTAAATTTAAAAGTAAGTATAGGTGAAGCATCTGTAAGAGTTGGTACAATTTGTAGTTCAGGATTAACAACAGAAATCTCTGAGTTAATCAAGCTATAAATTCGGTTTATAGCATTTCCAGATGTACTTTTCTTTTTTAAGTCATCTAATAACATTTTAATTTCATTAGTTAGACTATTTAGGAATCCTGCGTTATTAAAAGACACAAAAATAAAGTTTTCAACTGTAAGTTTATCTGTGATATTTTTCAGATCTTCTCGAGGAAGTAGTTTATAAAGCAAAGGAAAAAAATCTTCCATACTTATATACTCGCCTTTAAAAGGTAACTTATGAGCTAGATGAGTAATGGACTTTATGTCTTTAAAATCTGTTGATAACAATATTAAGAAGATGTCATCATTCATTATATAGACCTCTTTTTCTAAAGTAATTAATAATAATGAAATGATAATAGTTATTAAGTCCTTATTCAAGAAGGAAACGGGGTGGAATCAGTAAAATGGTTCTAAATAACTGTATAAGTACCTTTTTTAGGTAATCCGAAGTACTTTGAATAGAATTTTTTTTCTGTTCTTGAATTTAAAAAGAGATCGTTCTATTGCAAACATTGAGTTATAGATAAGTTGGAGGAGTTGTTTGGTAGTTTAGTCATTCTGTAATCCGGAGTATAGAGATTAGCTTTTTTTCAGTGCTGCTAGGACCGTTGTATTCTTTGTAACCACTATTAGCCAAACATGCCATTAATCCTTACTTACTTCGTTTTTATCAAAACAGCACCAACAAGAAATGTCGCAGGATGTGTTAGGGGATGAACATTCACTTTATAAGAGACTTGGAATAAAAGTTGATAGCATTTGCTAAAAAGGTGGTTTATATTATTGTAGTTAAAGAAGAGTGTGAAAGTAAATAAAATAATAAATGCCTAAATTGTAAGTGCCTTTGAGAAATAGAATACCTTTAATCCTTAGGTATTTGAAGTCACTAAAAGACTCTGAATTAAAGCTAAAAATATTACAAAATAGTCCCCATAAAAGTGATGTGACTTATATATTTTTTTGATCATTATAGGGGTTTTCCAGAGATATTTGTCTGCTCGGAAGCCATGTAATTGCACGTATGAAACATAGACGTATAAAGGCCTTATATAGGTTTGGGGTTATGAAGTCGTTCATACACTTAAAGGGGTATACTTAGCTATACCCCCTTAAGTGTATGAAACGATGGTTGAATAGATTAAAGAAATTAGAAATTTATAAAAAATTAAAATATGGAGGCTTAATTAATGAAAATAATCATTCGCAATAAAGTACGTTGAAAAAAATGTAATGACATAATTGAATCTAAGAATAATTATGATTTTAGGTACTGTAAATGTGGCTCGATTTTTGCGGATGAAGGCAAAGAATATCAGAAGTTTGGATGGGCATTAAAAAATCCAGAAGAAGGAACAACGGTAGATGATTATATAAATTTGAGTTATTCAATTTATGAAGAGATGGATAATTAACTTTTGCCACTATTAAAAATCGCTATAGCCTTCTATCATTTAATATGTTAGGGAAATATTGGTAATGCCATTTACATCATAACAGATAGCTAGATCCCTAATAATTAGAGAAACCGCTTCATTTGAAATCCTAAATGATATCAAATAGATAATATTGAAAGTACTTATTTGCCAATATGATAACTAATAATAGTTACTATAAAAAATGCTATAGTAACCATTATTGGTGACTATTCAGAATCCCTTCTATAAAGGGGGGGATGACCAGTTTAGTCAAGTTGCAATATGTTTAATATTATCAATTGAAACTATTGGTTACTATAAAAGAGCCAGTAATGGTAACCACTATTGGTAACTATTAAGAGTCTCTCCTAAAGGCAAACATTTGGTTTTACTTATAGTAAATAAAGTTTTAACTCTATATACAGCATGTAAAGGAATAAGCTCAATTTCTAACGCTGCCCTTCCATTTTGTCATTCTAATATTAGACAGTCTTTAGAGTAAATAATGATTTTTTTAAATAGTTCGGCTTTGAGTATATTTCGCGTATTCAATTTTTGCTTTTTTAGTAGTAAATTTAGTATTTTGAAACAAAAACACTTCCAGGTATTATCTTTAAAACGTAAAAATCGCCACTTAGATTCTAAGTAGCGATTTTTTCATTTTACATATGGTTGTAGTAAAACATACAGGCCCTTTTTTTGATCATCTGATAACTGTTGGATGATATCAATTAATTTGTCGTCGATTGTTTTAACTTCTACAGGAGAGACATCTAATTTTAAGTCCATTTGCTTTTCGACCATAGCAAAAAATTCAGTTAGTGTAAGTTCAAATACTTCACATACATTTGATAGTTGTGCAAAGTTTATATCAGTGACACCACTTTCTAGTCTAGAGATTGAGGCCTGAGATAGTGCAACCTTATCGCCTAATTCTTGCATACTCATATTGTTTTGTTTTCGTAAACTTCTTATTTTACGTCCGATTGAGACAGCATTCATCGTCCTATCAACTCCAGTTAATTAGTCAATTTAAGCGTACAATTATTCCGTTTTACAATCAATATTTAATGTTTTATACTATTATTGAGAATTCTAAAAAACTGCATAAAAGGAGATGGCTATTATCGATAATTTTAATGCAGCAATGCAACAATTTTTGAATCAACGCGTTGATGGAGTATTGTATGAAATTAGTTCAAATGTAAAAAAAGAAGGTTTATCGCAGAGTATCGATAAATTGCTAAATCAATCTAATTTATCCTTGAATAAAGAGGCAAAGGATGAATTTACAGAAAAAATTCATGATTTAGTGTTTGAGTATCAGCATAATATTCTGCAGCAAATTTATCTAGTTGGCTTTCTGGATGGATTAAAACTTGATTCTAAAATGAAAGAGGTCTTATAAAATGCATAAATGGTACAAAGGTCAAATTACAATTCAGTTAGGTACAATTGTTGAGGCGCAAGAAGATAGCACGAAAGAACGCAACTCTGCACACGATGCTATTAATCTCGATTTTTTAACTGAATTAAAAGAGTTAGTGAAGGCTAAGGGCTACTCTTCAAATTTCGTTAGCTTTGATTTGCATCTCGCTGGCGATGCTACTTCGACTGACATTGAAGGGTTAGAAGAAACTGTTCGTCAAGCGAAAGCAAAAGAAGATGTAATTCGAGGAAAAGCTACTGTTACTAAAATCTATTTTTAATAATTGGACGTTAAGCAGTCATTTTATTGATTGTTTAACGTTTTATTAATACTAATTTACTCAAGGCAAAAAACCCCCAACTCTAATAAAGTGACAGTGTGAGTCACTTCATGAGTTGGGGGTTTTCCATTGCTATTTATTAATCTAAGATTATATAAAACCTTTGTTCGTTATTGTAAAACAGAAAGTTGGGGATTTTAAAACAATATAATATCTAAAGGTATAAATATGGTATTATAGAATTAACAAAGAGGTATATTATGGTAATTTTTAATTCTACTTACGCAAACATTATAGAAAATAGCAAACTATATCAAGCTCAAATTGATGCATATCAGGCCGTTCAAAATTATTACGAACAATTTCCAGAATTTAAAAAAAGAGAAGTGTTAGTTGTTATGCCTACTGGATCTGGTAAAACTGGTTTAATGTCTATTCTACCTTTTGCTAATTGTAAAGGAAAAGTACTATTAATCACTCCAGGAAAAGTTGTTAGAAGAACGGTTTTTGATGAATTTGATACAGTGTTTAATCCTCAAAATTCATTTTTGTATAAATATAACGTTGTTTTAAAGTCAGATCGACTTCCGAAAGCTTTACTATATCAAGGTTTTAAAAAGGGTAGTGAACAGGAAAGAAGTATTGCTATTCGAAAGCTAAAAGAAGCAGATATTGTTATTACTAATATCCATCGAATAAACAGCAGTAGTGATGAAGTTAACTTATCCAGATACCGACTTAAAGGCCGAAATTCAATCTATCTATAACGACCATGAAGGCCGTTACGGATACCTTCGCATTCGTGATGAACTCACAAATCGTGGACGAAGAGTGAATCATAAGAAGGTACAACGTATCATGAAAACACTTAATTTAAAGTGCGTAGTCAGAAGGAAAAAGTATAAATCATATAAAGGGACAGTCGGTAAAATCGCACCGAATATTTTAGACCGAAATTTTACAGCTGAAGCCCCTAATGAAAAGTGGGTAACAGATATTTCAGAGTTTAAAATGTTTGGTGAAAAACTCTATTTATCTCCTGTTCTAGACTTATTTAACGGAGAGATTATTACTTACACAATTGGTTATCGACCAACGTATTCACTTGTTTCAGAAATGGTAGAGAAAGCATTAGAGAAGTTACCAGAGGAATGCCAATTACTGATGCATTCCGATCAAGGCTGGCATTATCAAATGAAGCAATACCGTCACGCACTTGCATCAAAAGGCATTGTGCAAAGTATGTCACGTAAAGGCAACTGTTATGACAACTCGGTAATGGAGAATTTCTTTGGGATTTTGAAATCGGAATTCCTTTATTTAAAGGAGTTCGAAAGTGTTGAGCATTTTAAATTGGAACTCGAAAACTATATAACGTATTACAACACGAAACGAATTAAGGCAAAATTAAAACTGAGTCCGGTACAATACCGAACTCAGTTTACCCAAGCAGCCTAAATGAAATAACCGTGTCTAACTTTTAGGGGTCACTTCAAAGTCACCTAACGAGTTGGGGTTTTCCCTTGTTATTATTAATTTAAGTAAATTATAAAATGTCTGTTCGTACGTGTAAAAAAATTTAAAAATTTTATGATTAAAACTACATTGATGCTAGTTAAATTTTTCTTCTATCAATGCCAGGAATGTATCATGCATTGCATGTGAAATGAATTTCCCTTCTCGTAATAATTCAATTAAATGCTCGATAAATTCTGCCTCGTGGGCTTCTGTTTCAATTATTTTATCTGTTACAGCTTGTTGAACCCATTTTATTAGACCTTCTTCAATATGCAAAGGGGACTCCATGTTATGCAGCACAAGATTTTGGTAATATTGGGCATCTTGTTCTAAGAGTTCTTGTACCTTATCAGTGGAAAATATTTCTATATCGTAATAATCGCCCCAACCAATGGCAAATAAATTAAACTCCGAAAAATATAAAGCAACATGTGTATTAAGCTCTTTATGATCTACTAGCGGTAGCACATTGTTTTCAATTTTAAAAGGGTGTATGTACTTACGATATAATGTTTGTTTATACAAAAATCCGCATTTCTCCAATAGAACAAGGTAACTATGAATTAATGTTGCAACCAGCTTGCTGTCCTTAATATCATATCGAAGCTGATCTTTAATATCTTGAAATAAATAATTCGAGAAAATCAGTTGCTTCTTACTGTAATTGTGTTTGATCGCTTTGTGAAAAACGAGTAATTGCCATAAAGGATAGGGTGTATGTATGCATTTATAATTTTCCATTTGGATATTAAAAATGCCAGGGAAATTAGTATCTGTTAAACCGTATTCCTTCACGAGTCTCCTAAACAATACTTGCTCTCGATTCGACATCCGTTGTAATACTTTATCTATATTGAAATTACTTAAATATCTTTTATATTGGTGGAACCGTTTCTGCTTTTCTTGTTTTTGACGAATTATTTGCATACGTGCTGCGCTTTGCACTTTACGTTCTTTCCAAAGTTCAGCAGCTTCAATTTTTCTATCATTTAAATAATGTTGAATTTTCTCATAGGAAAGTTTGTTATATAAAACGAATTTGCATGGCGATTGTATTTTAGCAATTGTCATTTCAGGTATTGCAATTTCTTGAAGCTTTACAACAAATCTCGTTTCAGTTCGATACCTAATACCGAAAAATTTGCCAATGTGTTTTACAAGGTTATTCTCAACGTCAATGAAGTAAACGCTGCGTTCCTTTTCATTCACTAATTGCTGCGGGTATTTTAAGCGCAGAACAACCTCATCATCCTCGATATCTTTAGCTGTTATTTCTTTATAATAATTCGCACCAAAAAGCCAGATGTCTTTGATCTCCGCAATTGCATAAAGTTTCCGTCGTTCTAGCCATTTCTCAGCTGTTTGTTCCGCACATTGTATTTCAAAAGCAAACTTATGACCATTTCCAAAATCCGCATACACATCCGCGATTTGATTGGTCTTAGCAATACGTTCTTCTAAAGCAACGTAAGCGTTTGGATATTTCTCTTTTAACCAATTATAAATCGCAAGTTTACCACCGAGATGTTCCTGCGTTTCAGGCTCCCCAACAAAACTACATTCGACATGACGTTCATGATAAAAGTGATGAATCTTCTTAGTTCCGCCACGAAAGAAAACGTTCTTCTGACAGTGTGGACAGTATAATTCTTTGGCTTTAGCTAAAGAATATAGGCGTTCTTTATCGTCATGGAAGGCAAATTGTTTTTCACCATTTGGATTTATTGCTACAAACATCTAATCACCTCAAATTTTTAAAATTTGATAAATATAGAAAATGAAAGCTGTTTTATTCACCGGATGGTATAATAGTTATATAAAAAATACACTTTATTACTTTTTGGGTCATATTATGTCCGTTTCAAGATGTAAAATAGATTCTAATATAAGATTTTCGATGGTAATTAAGTAAAAATTCGATAAAAGGTGATAAATATGATTGATAAAACAATTATACAACAACATTTAAATATTTTAGGGGAAATTGGTAATGACATTAAAATTAATCAAGAAATTATCAATCGAATAGAGGAATTAAAAAGTATATGTGATGAATTTTCAATTAAAATTTTAGCAATTGGGTCATTCAGTGCTGGAAAAAGTGCTTTGATGAACTTTTTACTTGAAGAAGAATTACTAACTGAAGAGCAAACACCTGAAACGGCCATTGCAACAGAATTAAAATATAGCCTAGTGGAAAGCTACGAAATAGTTGATGTAAATAAAGAGCGTAAATATGTAGAAAAACAACAAATTCAATCCGTAAATCCGAATGTTTGCTTAAATATTCGTTACAATTTAAATAATAATTTTTTACAAACATTTGAAGACTATGTATTTGTAGATATGCCGGGCTTTAACTCAAATATTGAACAGCATAACCGCGCAATTTTGCAATATGTAGAGAGAGGGAATGCGTACTTACTAGTAATTGATTGCGAAGAGGGTGGAATGAAAGCCTCGGTTTTAGAGTTTGTTGAAGAAATACGTAAATACGATCACAATTTAATTATTGTGCTTTCAAAGGTAGATAAAAAAGCCGCGGAAGATGTGCAAGTAATTGAACAAAAAATTAAAGCGCAAGCATCGTACTTATTTGGATATGATGTTCCAGTTGTAAAATATAGCAAACATGATAACGATACGAAGCAAGGTTTACTGGATACTATCCACGTACTAAATAGTCAACAAATTTTTGAACAAGCTACATTGCCAAAAATAAAAGAAATTTATCAATTCTTGGAGTTAGCGTTAGAACAGTCGATTAAATCTTTAGCTTTTGATGATAGTGCTTTAAGAGAAGAGATTCAAAAAAGGGAAAAGGCTAAAAGTGAGTTAGAATACAAGCTTCAACAGGAACGTTCGAAGTTAACTAATCGAATGACCTCACAAGTATTGCCTAGCATTATTGCCGAAGTTGAAAATGCACTATATGTTCATTCGACAGAGCTTGCCAATGCAGCAATATCAGGTTCAAATGCATTTAGCATTCGTATGAATTCGATTTTACGTCCGGTACTTCTTGAAAATACAAAGAAATATACAAATATTTCTTTTGAAGAATTTTTAAGGGATGTTAATTTATCAGAAATATTAGTAGATAAAACAGAAGAAATAGTTTACACCGTAACGGATAAAATTCGTAAAGTAGAGTCGATTTTTTCTCAAAAAAACGAAGGAACAGACAATTTCAACAAAGTTTATAAATCGGTAACAGGTGCATTAGCCATTGCAACAACAGCTGTTGCACCCTGGTTAGAGATTATTATTTTATTCCTTCCTGAAATTTTAAAACTATTAGGTGTGGGGGGAAACAATCTCAGGTCAACAAAGTAAAGCAATCTATTGAATCAGAGGTAATTCCACAAGTCATTGAGAAACTTAGTCCAGCAATTCAAGAATCTTTAGCAGAAATGGAAGATGTTATGATTGAAGAACTAGAAGAAAATTTAAGATTAATCATTTCCATTGAAGGAGAAGCTTTACAAGCAGCGTTAAATCAACAGGATGACATGCAGATAGAACAAGATAAAAAGTTAGTACAATATAAAACAACACTAGATTTAGTACGTGATGAATTACAAAAAGTTGAGAAGTTGGTGACAGTATGAATGTAGAAGCTATTCAATTTATCGATAAAATTCAACATATATCAGACGAACTTAGAAAGTACAATAAGTTTTTAAGCGAAGACCGCATTGCACTATTCCAAACAAATTACCTGAAACTAAAAAATAATTTAGAAGGAATTATGAAATCAAAGCGTAATTTGCAAATTGGGATTATTGGTGAAGTAAAAGCAGGGAAGTCTTCATTTATTAATGCTCTAATTTTTGATGGTAAAGATATTTTGCCAAAAGCCCCAACGCCAATGACTGCGGCACTTACGAAAATTAGCTATGGTGACAGATTTGAAGCAGAAATTGTTTTTTACGATGAAAATGACTGGAACATTATTCAGCATAACGCGCATTTAGCAGACCGATTTTTAAGAGAGCTGTACGAGCAAGAAATGGAAAAAAGTGCATATGCGATGGATTTTGAACAATTTTGTGTTTTTAAAAAAGATGATGTGCCGAAAGAATATTCAGCTTGTAAAGAGCTTATTGAAATGGCTGAAAAAAATAATTTAAATGTATCACAATATATTGGTCAAAAAATTGAAATCAATGCTGATGAGCAAGATGAATATATTGAAAAATTAAATCATTATGTTGGCGCAGAAGGGCAGTTTACACCTATTGTAAAATATTCGGTAATTAAGCTAAATAATGAACGTTTAAAAAATATTGAAATTGTCGATACACCGGGGATGAATGATCCAATCGTAAGTAGAACGATTGTAACTTCAGATTTTTTAATGAATTGTGATGTAGTGTTCTTTTTAAGCTATGCAGGGCAATTTTTATCACAGGAAGAAATGGGCTTACTTACTCGCTCGTTACCAGAAAACTCAATTAGCCATGCATATTTAATTGCTAGTAAATTTGACTCGGCAATATTAGATTATAAACAAAAGAAAGCTCCATTAAAAACAGCGGTGCAACATACGTTATTTAATCTTAATCAACAAGCAACTACAACAATTGGTGAGAGCATTACACAGCAAAATACTCCAGCTGTAGTAAAGGTAATTCAAGCAAATCTCCCGCCACACCCAACCTCAGGACTTATGTATAGCAGTGCAATGAAGCTTTATCATAATGAGCCATTAACAAAAGCAGAAGAGCATATTTTAAAGCAGTTTGAAAAGCGTTTTGAGGGTTTTAGCCGAAGTCCTAAAGAGCTGATGAAGCTTGCAAATGTACACACAATAGAAGGGAAAATTTTATCGAAAGTAAAAACAGAAAAAGACAATATTATTACTGAACGTTCATCCACGATTATTCAAGATCAGCATATTGAATTTTTACGTTTAATTCGTCAAATGGAAGAACAAACGATTGATAATATTCAAGAAATGAAGCATTCCGATGTTTCGGGCTTGAAAAATAAAGTCGAAAAAATTTCTTCGAAGCTCCAATCTATTCGAAAAAATGTGAATGATATTTTTACAGCAAATTATTTAAAAGCTAGCCGTATACTAGTTGATATTAAAATTGATGTAGAAAAGGAAATCAATAATCATACAGGTGTGAAAGTGGCGGTTTCTACTTCATCAGATACAGGTACAAGACGAACAGGATTTCTTGGCTTAAAACGTGAATCTTATACGATTACAACGACAAACTATACAGCTGAAGTAACAGAGGTAGTCGCAAGTATTCGGAAATATATTACAAGATCTCGTGAAATGATTAATAACGAATTTAAACGCTTATTTGATTTACAAAATATGAAAAAGGATGTCGCAAACGAAGTAGTAGGCGCCTTTGAATTAATAAGTAATGAATTTAATGAATCTGAAATTAAGCGTGCTTTAGAAATTGTGTTAAATCAAATTGTTATCCAAGATATCGAAGTTGACCAAAGTAAATATGATGCAAAAATCACTTCCACTTTTTCATCGCCATCTGTTCGTAATGAAGAAATTTCGAACTTACAGCTAGAGCAGGAACGTATTTTGCAACAAGTAGCAAACGATATCAAATCTGAAATTGACAGCAAAATTAAAGAAATTGAGTTGCTATTAGAAAAGTATGCAGCGAATTTCATCGACGATATCGAAGCGCAAATTACGGTAAATGCAAAAAAAATCGAAATGCTATTAAAAGATAAAGAAGCAAACTTGAAACGAATGGAAGAAATTGCATTGAAATTAAATGTGTTTAAAAAACAATTAGCGCAGTAGGAGAATTCATATGACGAAGAAAATGGATTTATTTTCACTTGATGATTCCGATTTATTTGCTGCAGATGATGATTTATTTGATTTTAGTTTAGAGAAAGAGTACGAGGCGGAAAACCTTTATTTAGCGGACTCAGCTAAAGGGTTAAACCTTATTTCAAACTTATTAGGCGTAACTGATGAAACGAAAAGTAAATTACGAAATATACGTCGTCTGGACACTCTCATTGATAACAAGCTATTGCAATCTATCAATAAAATTCAACTGAAAAATGAAGTTCATTTGTATCAAGAGCTTGTAAAATTAAGTGATAAATTATTTGAGCAAAATAAAGTAGCTTTACTGAAAAAAAAGAAAACGATTGGTATTGGCGGTCAATTTAGCGCGGGAAAATCAAAGTTTATTAATTCGGTTATTGGTGAGACAATTTTACCAGAAGACCAAGTGCCAACAACATCGATTGCTACGTATATCGTAAAAGGCGACAACTTGTTTATCGAAGCTTTAACAAAAAACAACCAATCTGTACAGTTAGATTTAGATGCCGTAAAAGCGCTAAGTCACGCGTTTTACAGTACGTACAATTTAGGATTTTCGCACTTCATCAATAACTTAGTTATTTCAACACCGGTATTTCCCTACGAATCGATTGCGATTTTAGATACACCAGGGTACTCAAAAGTTGATACAACGAAAAAGCAAGCGATTACAGATAATGAAAAGGCATTAATGCAATTAAAATCTGTCGACTACTTAATTTGGTTAATTGATGTGGAAAATGGCGTTATTAAGCAAGCGGATATTGATTTTATTGAATTATTAAATATGAAAAATCCGGTTCTAATTGTATTTAACAAATGCGACAAAAAAACAGAATCGGATGTGGAAAATATTATTAATACAACAAAGGAATATTTGAAAAAATCAAACATTCCTTTGTATGAGGTAGTTGCTTATTCTGCTCAAGATGAAAAAGAGTACTTAAATCGCAACTATTTAAAAACGTACTTTAAGGAAATTAACCGTAAGTCGAATACATTTGTACCATTAGAAGAGGAAATTCAAAAAATCATTAATCAGCTAGAGCATCAAATTGATGAGTATTTCAATGCGGTGCAAAAAAGACGTAATGATGTTGGCAACTTTATTTTTAAATCTGACGATATTTCAGAAATTCAAACGTTAACAAAGGTTTATGCAATGCTACAACAAGAAATAAAAGAAATTAGTAATTGTAGAAAAAATTTAGCAAAAACAAAGGAACAAATTTTGAATCAATTCAATGCTCTTGTTTCTGGAGGTTTCCAATGACAAAAATCGAAAAAACCTTTCAAGTATTAGGAAAGTTATTAACAGAGGAAACAACCTCACAGTTTAACAATGTCAAAGCAAATCAGCAATTTCAATCGTTTTTACAATATGTAACAACAGAAGTTTATCCAGTCATTGATAAAAGCAGCTATGAAAATAAAACAAATTTTTTAATCAATTTAAAATCGGCTATACGAGAAATTGAATTTATCGTTCGCACACCCCATTTGCAAAATAAAACGCTAGTTGTTATAGAGGGTAAAAAGCATGCCGTTCCACAATGGTTTGAGCAAAATCAAATGCAGGAATATGCAAAATTTATTAGACAAAACGCAAACATTCCGATGATTTTATCTGCATCAGAAAAAACAACGATTGTTGCACAAAATACATTAGAAAACTTATCAAAGTTATCGCCCGATGAATTTCGACATGTGAATCAGCAATTATATAAAGAAAAGCTCGATGTAGATCAATTTATTCAAGTGTTTTATATAGAAGCAAAATGTCCGTTTGAGCATATTGCATTTATTTACTTACCACAATTTGTTTCAAGACAAAGTGAAATATATAAAATGCTACATAATATGGCAGAAGCATCGATTATGATTGAACCCCTTCATAAGCAATTGAATCAATATAAAGCACCGAACTATGCTAAACAACGTTTTATTATTGGAGAAAACGTAGAAACAGAGTTGTCTTCTTTAATACTTGAAGAAGTGCCAGTATTACTTCAGCAGCTTAATAAGCCATGTATGATGCCGGCGATCTATGATATTTTTACTGAAACATATCAAGATTACTTAATTAATGTGACAAAAGAGTTAGCTTATGAGCAATATTTAGTAAATGGGCTTTCTAAAGATTTAGTAACGGTTAGCGATGAAGAGCTTGAGGCAAATATTATATCAATTCGCAATAATTTAAAGAAACAGTTACAGGCTAAACAAATATCCCACAAAAATTTAGTTAAACATTTATTACAATGCAACAAACATTTAATGGAGATTGAAAAATTATTTGTAAGTCCTATACTTTCTGATGCCCTTTTCTCTAACAAAGCTCAGCTTTACATCGCAAAACAGGCACTTGTCGCACTTGAAATAAAAGATAATACGGGATATAAAGTAGCAATTGAGCGTTTGAGAAATTCTGACTCTATTTATACATCAATCATTCAGGCCTATTCAAAAGGTAAAAAAGAAGAAATTGTTAAATGTATAAATATTTTAAATGAATTACCATTAAACGATGTGACAGCATATATTAGTATTAAATATTTTTCAGTTATTAAAAGTAAATCTCTTTATAACAAGCTTAAAAAGTTTTATCACAATAACTACGATGCAGAGGTTAATCTGTATTTAGGTAAAGCTGCAATTTCAGTTTCAAATAATGTCGATGCACAATTTTATTTTAAAAAAGCAATGAATCTCGGTAATTCTGAAGCAGCCGAGCTTTTATTATCGTTTATAAATAAAAAGAATATTATAGAGGTAGAAAGCATTGCACGTTTATTAGTTCCTGAAGCTTGCTATCTAGTAGGAAAATATTATTTAAATAGCAAATATAGCAAAGCGTTAACGTTTTTAAAGATTGCCGCGACATTTGAACATTTTCAAGCATTGCAAAAACTAGCAGAAATAGAATTTAATCGTTTTAGAAAAGGTCGAAACAATTTACCAGATGATCGCTTAGAGGTTGTATTTTCGAATGCACTAAAATTAAATCACTACGTTCATGAAAAAGAGCGCTCAAAAGAAGTAACAGAACGTTTAGGGAAGTTATATTATTGGGACGGAGATCATCGCAAAGCGATTAATTATTTATCAACAGTAGATAACGCAGAATGTAACTTTATGTGCGGGAAAATTTATCAATACGGTAATGTATTGTCGCAGGACTTACAAAAATCCAAAAATTATTTTGAAAAAGCTGTAAGGCAGTCACATTCTTATGCAGAAATAGAGCTACATAAAGTAACCGGTTGGATTCAATCAAACGAAGTGAAGCAAAGTTATAGCAGTAGTAGATCGTATAGTTCTTCTTCTTCAAGTTCAAGCTACTCATCAAGTAAATCTTGGTGTTTCTTAACAACAGCAACTTGTATTGCTTTAGGGAAAGAAGATAATTGTGATGAAATATTAAATTATAAAAAATATCGTGATGAGCATTTACGTTTCGATGATGATGGAAGAGACTTAATAGTAGAGTATTATCGCATTGCACCTGTAATTGTGGAAAAAATTGATGCCGAACCAAATCCGAAAGCGTTATATTTACACTTATATAATCAATATATAAAAGTTGGATATGACTACTTACAAAAAAATGATTTAGTTAATGCAAAAAAGATTTATATAGAGATGGTGAAAAATTTATGTGAAAAGTATAATGTTGTGCCATTTCAATATTAATAAAAGTAGGGACTGTGTTCACTTGATGCTAGTCTATTTATTATGAAATTTAAATTAAAGCTTGTAATTAAAGAGTAGAAGAGAGCGCAATTGCTTACTTCTGCTTTTATTATAAATAAAGTAAAAATGTGGTAAAGTGAACTTATCAAAAAAGGTTGAAAGTAAGCAAAACTATATACATCGACCCTATAAATTTGGAGTGATCTAAGTGAAAGCAAATGAAACAAATTTACAAGAAATAATTGAAGGCTCGAAGCAATATATCATACCAATGTTTCAACGTACATATAGTTGGGATCAAAAACAATGGCTAACATTATGGGAAGATTTAATGGAGTTAGTTGATGAGGCACAACAATATGAAAATCACTTTATCGGATCAATCGTATCTATACCGGTAAATGCAAATCCTACTGGCGTGCAACAATTTTTAGTAATTGATGGACAACAACGATTAACGACATTACTTGTTCTATTAAGCGTTATTCGTGACAAAGCAGAGGAAGATGGATTACCTGAATTAGCTGCTGAAATTAACGAAACGATGCTTGTAAATCGTTTTAAAAAAGGTGAAGAGTATTTTAAATTGTTACCAACGCAAGTTGATAAAGATATCTTTAAAAGAATTATAAAAAAAGAAGTTTTAGAATCAGATCAAAGTAGTGGGCTTGTAAAATGCTATGACTACTTTAAAAATAAGTTGCATGATTTAACAACGGATGTGGAGCAGTTGAAAAATGGGGTTTTACATAATCTTTCGTTAGTTAGTATTGTACTGTCTCCAGATGATAATCCGTATTTAGTATTTGAAAGCTTAAATGCAAAAGGACAACCATTAACAGAAGCAGACTTAATTCGAAACTACTTATTTATGCGTATCGAACCATCAGAGCAAGAAGAAATGTATAAAGGCTATTGGCTGCCAATGCAAACGAATTTAGGCGATTCTTTAACTGAGTTCATCAGACATTTTTTAATGGGTGTAAACTTAAATGTCAAAAAGAAAGATGTTTATGTGAAATTAAAGCAGCAAGCAGATAAAGCGAATGTCATTGATTATTTGAAGGAGCTGGCTGTATTTGCAACTTACTATGATAAATTACTACATCCAGAAAAAGAGTCTAATGAAAAAATTCAATACTACTTAAAGCGTATTCAACAGTTTGAAGCACGTACCGCTTTTCCATTTTTACTTTATGTTTATCGTGATTTTGATGTGAAGAAATACAGTCTGGAACAATTCATTGAAATTTTGTCGATAATCGATAATTTCATTGTTAGAAGATACGTTTGCAATATCGAATCGAAACCATTAAATAAAATGTTTGGTTCGCTATATAACCAGTTAAAACCATTTAGTGAAGCTGACTCTATTCAAGAATTAAAAGCATTTTTACAGGTGAGAGGCTACCCTAAGGATACTGAAGTTCTTCATGAATTAATCAATTCACCTTTATATGGCGCTGGTGATAAGAGAGAGAAATGTAAGTTTATTTTAAGTGTACTTGAAGAAAGCTTTGGTCATAAAGAGAAAGTTGATTTAACGAAGGCTACCATTGAACATATCATGCCACAAACTTTAACTGAATCTTGGGAAGCTGAATTAGGTAGCAATTTTGAAGAAGTTCACGAAAAATATTTGCATGTTATTGGGAACTTAACATTAAGTGGCTATAATTCAGAGCTATCGAACGAATCATTCTCTACTAAGAAAAAATATTATAGTAAGAGCAATTTTGAATTGAATAAGGATCTCGTTAAATATAATACTTGGGATGAACAAGCAATCACTGACAGAACAGAAAAATTATATAAAAAATTCATTTTAGCATGGCCGTATTTTGGACTTGCTAGTGTTAAAGACAATGATGTAACAGGTAGCTCGCCACGCTTATTATTCATAGGTGATGAAACGACTAAGGTAAAAGTTTGGAGAGAAGTTTTAGAACATACTATTCTGTTCATTTACAAAAATAATCCTGAATACTACCAAGAATTGTTGCAGACGAGATCATTACTAATCTCAGTAGAAAAGAAGAATAACGAGATGCGTAGTGCTAAGCAATTGTCGAATGGGCATTTTATAGAAGTTAATTTTAGTGCAAAAAGTATTTACACGACATGTAAGAAGTTATTTATTGATGCAGGTTTTGATGCTGATACATGGGGTGTAGAGGTTGAGATGAAATAAATTATTAAGTTCAATTGTTTTCAAATAATTATCGTTTTTTAGCATATAAGAAAAGGTGAGTGTTTATGGGAACTTCAAAAAGAAAGCTTAATAAAGAAATCAAGAAAATGCTGCAAGATGTACCTGTTGAAAAAATCAATGACAAAACACCAGATGTTACAAAGAAAATAATTACTTTGAAAAGAATAAATACAGAATTTTTAGATGAAGCAACTTTAAACAAATGTATCAGTATCATTTCTAATCAATTTGAAGTTTTAAGTAAGGAAGGCTTTAATGGCATTACTCAGCAAGAAATAAAAAACGATCCCATTACAACCGAGCAATTTGTAAATCATATCTTGGATTTAATAGATAATGAGGATAATTTATTCGCAGATAAAGCTCTTTTAGAAAGAAGCTTTAAAATTACAATGACAAATTTTTTGAAGAATGAAGACTTAGTTCTAACGAGTTTTATCGAAAAATTATTATTTAATGTAGTAAAGCAAATACTCATAGGGGAATTACATGATACATTAAAAGAAGTTTATGATGAATTAAATTATGATGATATTGAATTAATGGTTAATAATGTCTCAAATCAAATTATAGATAATGAAACACAGCGTAAAATAGATCAATATATAGCAAAAGACTTAGAGTTTAGTGAAGTACTAAAATTTGTTGTTGAAGCTGCTAAAAATGTAACGTTTGGTGAGTTCTAATGAACGGATTAGTAAACGAGAAATTACATCTTCAATTGATGCAGGAATTTGAGGTTGATTATTTTAAGGACAAAGATAAAACTATTGTCGATTTAATTACAGTAATGGGTTCAGTATATTGCGTTGATGTATCTGTAACTGCCAGGAAAACCCATCTTTCTATTGAGATTCCAGTTTTCCATGTTGAAGTTTGGCAAGGTTTAACTAATAGACTTAGACTTTTACTAAAATGGGTTTCTGGTGAAGACTATCAAATTTCTTTTAAGCCATTTAATAAGGATTTAATAGCAAGAAAAGAAAGACAAATGAAATTATCGTTATATGGTCCAAATCAAAGAATTGTAAGCTTATTTTCAGGAGGATTAGATTCTTTAACAGGAGCGTATTATAATTTCAAAAATGACATTTCTAGCGATTATATTGGATTTCTCAATAAACGAGAAGAAGCAACTAAACAGAGGTTCCTTGCTGATTTTTATAAGAAAAAACTAAATCCTACCCCTGATATAATTTTGATAGAGAAACCAGTTGATAAGAAACAACACTATACACAAGCAACCCGTTCACTGCTCTATTTTTCTTTAGCAGTAGCTAAGGCATATTATAATCAATCTAATCAGGTTAACCTGTATGAAAATGGTGTTTTAACATTAAATCCAAACCTTTATGATAGATTTACAACGAAGACAACACATCCCAAAACTTTGTTTGAATACAATAATTTATTGGAGGATTTAAACATAAATGTACAAGTTAAACATCCGTTATTATTCAAAACAAAAGGTGAATCAATAAATGAAATGAATTTAGATTTTAAAGGTGTAATCAAAGATTCATTCACATGTGGAGCTGGAAGATCGGACGTATTAAAAGTACATGTTGGGCAATGTGGAGTATGTATTCCATGCTTATTGAGAAAAATTTCAATGGCTGCATATGACAATGAACAGTATGATTGTTTATATTACTTTGATTATGAAGAACAGAATTTTGAACCAGATGTATATTATTATGAATTTATTTCTAATGTGCAATACTTTCAAAAATATGTGCAGCTCATAAGAAACAACGAAATTTTTAGTGAATTAAACATTAAGTCAAAGTACTATGATGAGGCTGATTATTTAGTTAAAACGAATGAAATGCTGAATAAGTTTGCTAAAGAATTTGAAAGGTATATGGAAAAGTATGACTTACATCGATACGCACGTGCATATTGATTTCTATCCTAATCCGTATGAGTTGGCCTTAGAATATGAAACAAGCAAAATCTACACATTATTTGTAACTAATTTACCTGAGTTATACGAAAAGTACTTCGGTAGGTTTTCAAACTTTAAATACATTCGACTATGCCTAGGATATCATCCACAAGTTTCAAATGAATATCTTTTAAATAAAGACCTTTTCGAAAAATATATAGCTACCACTAGATACATTGGGGAGGTAGGGTTAGATTTTTTTTCTGGAATAAGCGATAGAGAAAAAAGCATTCAAATAGAGGCTTTTCGATATGTTTCTAGTCAAAGGTTTAATAAAGGGCGTATATATACTATCCATAGTAAAGGCGCTGAGAGGGAAGTACTTGATATTTTGCTTGAAAATGAAGTTAAACATGCAATTTTTCATTGGTACACAGGCAAAATTAGTGTTTTGAAACAAGCGGTTGAAAAAGGATATTATTTTTCTATAAATCCGAAAATGTTAATGACTAAAAACGGATTAAATATAATTGCCCATATTCCAGTTAAACAAATACTTTTTGAAACGGATGGACCATTTGCTCGAATTGATCGAAAACCTATTTACCCTAAAGATATTCCAAATTTTTATTCTGCTGTTGATAAGGAAGTAGATGGATTTGATAAAATTTGCTTTTCGAACTTCCGAAGACTTTTAATTGAAAAGGATTTATAACATAGTGTATATGCACCGTGAATATTAGACTATCCCGAAAATATTTTTTATGTTAAAATTTAACACGTAGGTTTTAGCCTATAGCGTGTGTATTACACACGCGTCCCGATAATCGGTATAGGGCATTCGTTTCGACGATTTATAATATAATTATAGACGCTGAAATTGAATGGAGGATAATGCTAATGAATCTCTTAATGCAACTATTAATTGACTTATCAGTTTATCCAGCAGTCTTATATTACATATGAGGCTGTTAGAACTTTAACCTATCTTATTAAGATAGGGAGGCGGTTGAATCCCATTCCTCCTTGCCCACCGCCGCAGAAAATGGAGGAATACCATATTTTATGGAAGAAAAAAATTTTTTTGAAAAAATAGTGATAAAAGAAAATATTAAAAATGTATTTGAAGAATATGTTGCTCAAAAGACTGATAATTTGACTGAGGAAAAAAAAGTGAAAGTCCCAGAAGGTCTAGATAATATCGATTACATCCTATTTCAAAAAAACCTTCCTCATCAGATAGATATGATTTATAAAAGAATTAGAAGAGGAAATTACTTTTTTTATCCTTTAAGAGAGATAGAAATTTCTAAAGACCCTCAATTAAATATAGAAGAAGCAAAGAAGCTTGGGAAAACAAGAGTTTTATCAATTGCTACAATAAGAGATGTACTGACTCAAAAGATGTTATATGATTTTTTAAGCCCGATTACTGAAAGAGAATTTACTAAATTACCTTATGTGAGTTTTGCATATCGTAAGAATGTGAATGCCCAAAAGGCAGCTCAAAAAGTTTATAATGATTTAAATGAAGGATATATATACGCTTTGGATGCTGATTTAAAAGGTTTTTTTGATAATATACCTCATGATAAACTTTACGATCAGATTAAGATTTTCTTTAATGATATGCCAAAAATCCAAAAACTTTTATATCGTTTTATTCATGTAGATAAGGGTTATAAAAGGAAGAATAAAAATAAGGTTATAAGAGTAAAAAGAAATGAAGGGATTCCTCAAGGTGGAATTATTTCGGGAATGCTAGCAAATATTTATTTACATCAATTTGACTGCTGGGTAATGTCGACATTAAAATCCAAACATAATATCAGATATACTAGGTATGCAGACGATTTTGTAATTTTAGCTAAATCCGAAAAAGATATTATTAAAGTAAAAGACGAGTGTGAAAAATATTTAAATAGTATTAAATTAACATTACATCCAGACCCTGAAAAAACTAAGATTAGTAAGGTGAATTGTAAGAGAGGAATAAACTTTGTTGGATTTACAATTTCCAATAGGCATATTAGTATCAAACAATCGAATGTTTTGAAGTTCAAAAAAAGAATTGAAAATATTTTAAATACGACAGATTTTAGTAAAAAGAGGTCCTTGGAACTTTTAAAGTTAAGAATGAGTTATAAATATTTTGGAAATGATTACAAAAAAAATAAATGCAAAAATTGTGGTGAATTTGAAAAATCTAGAAATTGGATGCGATTTTTTTTAGTTATTACAGACTATAATCAATTAAATACGCTAGATAATTGGGTATATAAATCAATTAATTATTATTATTTTCAGGCCACGGGAAAAAGGTTACCTAAAAACAGCTTGAAAAAATTTGATTTTCCATCTTTAGAAAAACTTTATTATGAGTATCGTAAACAGTTAAAAAAAGAAACAATGTCTTGTAAGTGTACAAGTATGAATCAGGATTTATACGCAACAGAAGATCCCTATAAAGAACTGTTTAATATATATCCATAACTTAATCAAAAATTCTTAAGTCTCCGTAAGCATTTTTATCAAACCTTATTAATTCCTTTGTAAGAGCCATTTTTGACCCTCGAAAATGCCCTTCAAACGTTGATATAATAAGGTTTTCTGTTTTATAGACTGAACACCCGCCGTCTCCATACATAAAGGTGAGCAATAATGTAGCGGTCAATAAGAATAAAGGTATCAGCATCTAACAATGTTGGCGGATACAAATATTTTAAATACATTTGGCTATGAATTATTTACTAAGCTTTTACCGAAATTAAGGTTAAGCAATACACCAATATAGGAAAAAGGTTTACATCAGCAAAATAAGGTATACTATACTTGTTGAATAGATTTCTTTAAAGGCAGGAAAAGTAGGTGAACCAAAGTGGGGAAATATCAATTGGATACTAAAGGTAAGGTGGCTGTGGCAAAGTATCATGAAAAAAACAAGCCAGCCAAATTTGATAAAAAGCAGCAACTTGAGAAAATACGTGCGGAGTATTTGAAAAAGAAGCAAGAACAAACAGATCAATAATTTGAATGAAAACGTGGCTGGGACAAAACCAGCTTCAATTAGTGAGAAATCCGAATTTGAATGAATTCAAATTCGGATTTCTCTATTTTTTATGTTGTCTCTAGATAGCCCTTAGCTACTGGCTGTGAACTTTCTTAAATTCACGGCCAGTAATGCGAGTCCCATTTCGTTTCCTACCCTCGATTTTCCTCGCACAGAAAATCGAGTGAAACCCAAATTAGCCTTCAAGAATCCAAAAACCGGCTCCTCGTCAATTTTGCGTTGACGATAAATGGTACGCGTTTTTTCTTCTGAAAGCTTTGTTCTGACATATTCTTTTTGCTGTTCCCACTTCTCATTCATTATTAACTTACGATTATTTCCCTCTTTTGCTTTTGTACATAATGAACGGAATGGGCATTTGGAACAGTCTTCACATTCGTATACCTTAAACTCACGCGTGAAATCATATTGATCTGTTTTCGTGGTACGATACTTAAATACAAGTTGTTGTTGGTTCGGGCAAGAGTATTGATCATTTTCTTCATCATAATCCCAGTAGGATTAAAGCGATAAATTAAATAGTTAATTCGAAGTATGTTGGCTTCGTTATTTCATTAGGCTGTTTGGGTAAACGAGTTCGGTATTGCACCGGACTTGTTTTTAATTTTGCCTTGATCCGTTTCATATTATAGTAGTTTATATATTTTTCTAATTCTATTTTAAAATGCTCTATACTTTCAAATTCCCTCATGTAAAGGAATTCAGATTTCATAATGTCAAAGAAATTCACCTTGACAGAGTTGTCGTAACAATTTTCTTTACGAGACATACTTTGAACAACCCCTCTTGATTCTAAGGCGGGACAGTATTTATTCATTTGATAATGCCAGTCCTGATCGGTATGCATAAGTAACTGGTGCTCAGGTAAACGTTCGAGTGCTTTGTCCAACATGTCTGAAACAAGTGAATAGGTTGGTCCAGAGTAAACTCTAGTGTTTAATTTGTATACGGCTGAATAATCTTCAACTACATTGTATTTCATATTGCTTAATCCATTTAAGGATTGCTTTATTATTATTAGTCCCCATAAATTTAGCTATATCATAGGAGCTTTCCGTTCCATCCCTCTTAAGTAGCGCTCAACAGCTTGTAATTTATCTTCGGCAGTTCAATAGAATTTTTTTATTTTACCAATATATCCAATTGTATTAAAAACTTAAAAATATTTTCTGTATTCCTTCTTTGGGAAGTATTACAAGTAAAGTATTGTTTTGTATTGTAGAATAGAGATGAGCACAGTATTTGGTATATTATGGACATTTAAAAATACTAAATTGTATTCAACATGAAAATTAATGTATAAGGTGGTGGTTTGAATGAAGAATAGAATCCCCAAACCTATTATCAACACGGTTTTATTGTTACTCTTTCTTGTTGCTTTATGGTTCTTAGGTAATGTTAGCCAACTATTTGCTAGTAAAGAAAATACCGAAAGTGAAATTGGTTATATAGTAATGCATGAAGGAATAGTTTATTTTATTCAAGGGAAGGATGTTCAACAATCAGATATAGGGAGTTTCTCTAGCGAAAATCTCATGTACTTAAATAAATTTGAATCAGTTTCAATTTTAATTAATGAATCGAAACTTTCTATGAAAGGAATTAAAAGTGGAGATGAAGTGAGGATTTGGTATTCTGAAATTTTGGAGTCAAATCCAGCAAAAATCAAAGTTATTCGTATAGAAAAACTGTGACCAAAATTCTTTTTTACTAAATATAACTTAATTACCATTTATGAATAATAACTTTCATTTATTTCCTTTATTTATTAGAATGTTAGTTAACAACAGTCTAGGAGGAATGAAAATGAAAAAATTACTTTAAAGTTTTTCTTTATGTTTATCTTTTTATTAGTTCCTATGAATGTCTTTGCGGAGGATCAACTTAGAAGTTTTACATTTGATTCAAATGATTCTTCGCATCCTTATGATATGGTAAATTCGAAAGGTGAAATTATTAAGTATGAGGACTTCAAAAATAATAATTTGCAATTAATTAATGAAACACCAAGTTTTCAAGGCACTGGAATAATTTCACCTGTTCAGATTGATAGCTTAATATTTCATAGTAAATCATTTATTGATTTAACTCCGTCACCTGTTATTATTGAAGACAACTTATCTAAAAATACAAATGAAATAACTCCATATATAGTAATAGGCGAGGACGGTAGAACAATTGTAGAAAATACACAAATAGCACCATTTAGTTCAATTACGTATATTGAATTAAATTGGGCGGATGGTACAAGTGGCACTTGTACAGGTACTTTAATTGGTAGGAACAGGGTTCTAACAAATGCACATTGTGTAATCGATGCTGGAACACAAAGGGGTATATCTAGTGCTACAGTTTATCCAGGCGTAAGTGATAGCACTGGATGGTTTGGCTCTTATAATGTTAGGGATTATTTTGTCCCTTCTCATTGGATTTCAACTGGTTCAACCTCAGAAGATTTTGCTGTACTTGTTTTAGATGGAAATAATAATAGACATGCAGGAGATGTTGCAGGATTTCTTGGAATAAGACAAGTAAATAATCTTCTTAACGAAAATGTTGGTATTTTTGGGTATCCAGGAGATTTAATAAGAGCAGGTGGTGTGGTTTCTCAATTTGGTATGAGAGGAAATGTTACAAGAGAAGATACGTCTTTAACCTTTTATACAATTGATACTGCACCTGGGCAGTCGGGATCGGCATTATTAAATGCAAACAACCAAGTTGTTGGTGTTCATAGAGGTTCATATATTGTTAATGGGAACACTATGAATGGTGGACCAAAGATGAATCCAAATATGTTCAATTTTGTATCTCAAGCTTTGCAGTAACAATAACAAGAACTTAGTCAATTTACAAGAAGCGGTCTAAAATGAGGGCTTTTAACCAACCATGAATAAAAAGTAAAAGGCAGAAATGCAAATAAAGTTGTTTCAGCAATTCCGTAAATTAATACTTAGATTAAAATAAATTCTATATAATCTTTATAATAACTAACTGAGACAAAATTCTAAAGATCAGGCACACATATAAAAGTGAGTGTCTGATCTTTTTATGTAGAAAGGGTGTCAATACATATTAGACAATTAGCATTATCAGCATCTTAACTCTCATATTGGGATAAAACTGATACCACAGACGACAATGAAGGAGTAATATACTCCCGTATTTTTCTATCCATCATGTAAAAATATAGTATAGTTATTGTAAAAACCTAAATGATCGAGGGGACTGGAAGAAATGAACTTACTAGAAGTTGGAGTAAAAATAAAGCAGATGCGGAAGAAAAATAAAATGTCTCAGGATGATTTAGCTTCGCAGATTAATTTAACGAAAAGTCATATTTCAAAAATAGAAAATGGCAAAGCGACACCGAGTCTGGTGACATTGTCCAAGATTGCGGAAATATTTGATGTGCCAATGGCTTGGTTTGTTATCCAGGATCAATTTGATGGCATTTCGATTGTTTCGAAAAAAGAGCGCCATGAGACTGTTGAAACGAATGAACTTGGCTATCAATATGAGCTGTTAGCGAATAAGAGCTATATGAGCAATATCAATCCTTCTATTGTTACTGTACATAATGGGGCGGAAAATTTAGCGCCTTATACTCACGATAATGATGAATTTATTTATGTCATTTCGGGTAGTATCGTCTTGAAATACGATCATAAATTTTACCATTTAGAAGAGGGGGACTCTGCGTATTTTTCTGGGAAAAAGGAGCATATCTTTATTAATAATTCTGCAGAAAACTCAAAGGTATTAACGATTTATGTTGAGGATTAAATCTTTCTTTTAAACGTAAATATTATCGAAAATACAAATTTCTTGTTTACAATACTATTCAGACAATTTACAATTGGTGTAATGTTATTCAACTAAGTTGAATTATATTACACTTTTTTAAATTTTGGGGGTATGGGGATGACTTCACGTATTAAGGGATTTTATTTACTTTCAGTAGAAGAGCGAATTAAGTTAATCGCTGAAAAGTCAAATTTAACCAAAGAGGAAGTTGAAGCTTTAAAAAGTGGAATTTCATTAGAGCTTGCTGATGCAATGGTTGAAAATGTTATTGGACATATTTCAGTGCCTCTAGGGGTAGCGGCCAACTTTAAGGTGAATGGCAAAGAGGTATTTATTCCGATGGCTACTGAAGAGCCATCAGTAATTGCTGCGGCTAGTAATGCGGCACGTGCAGCATATGAGCTAGGTGGTATTTTTACTTCCAGCTCGGGAACAGTTATGCGAGGACAGATTCAGGTATTAAATATTGAGGACCCTCATGCAGCGAGGGCGAAAATTTTTGAACATAAAAATGAGATCATCGAGCATTGTAATGAAAAAGATCCAACGTTAGTCAAGTTAGGCGGTGGAGTGAAGGATATAGAAGTGCATTTAATCGACACAGCAAGAGAAACAATGGTTGTCGTTCATTTAATCGTAGATACGAAGGATGCAATGGGGGCAAACGCTGTTAATACGATGGCGGAATCTGTGTCACCATTAATCGAACGTATTACAAATGGACGAGTTGTGCTACGGATTATTTCAAATTTAGCAGATAAGCGTATTGTCCGTGCACGTGGAGAATTCTCGACAGAAATGCTCGGGGGGATAGAGATTGCGAAAAATATTGTAAGTGCTTACGAATTTGCAGATGCTGATCCGTATCGGGCTGCCACACATAATAAAGGGGTTATGAATGGTATTACTGCTGCAGTATTAGCATCGGGTAACGATACACGTGCTGTTGAGGCTGGTGCTCATGCCTATGCTGCTCGTTCTGGTAGATATCGTTCTTTAACAACGTGGGAGCTGAATAAAGCAGGCAATCTTGTTGGGACGTTGGAATTGCCATTAGCTGTTGGTATTGTGGGAGGGGCTACGAAGACTCATCCTGTTGCAAAAGCAGCGCTAAAAATTATGGATGTGCAATCAGCAGAGGAGCTAGCCAGCTACATTGCCGCAGTAGGATTAGTAGAAAATCTAGCAAGCTTACGCGCACTTTCAGCAGAGGGTATTCAATCTGGTCATATGCGTCTGCATGCGAAAAACTTGGCTGTAATGGCTGGGGCAACAGGCGATATTATTGATCGAGTTGTGCAGCAGGCGGTAGAAGAGAAGGATTTCCGTTATGATCGTGTTTTAGAGATTACAAACTCTCTGCGAGGTGAATAATACATGGCGAATACTCCATACAATGAGCAAAAAAATGTAGAGGAAAAGAAGTTTATTGAAATTTTAGGAGACACGGTTTCTGGCAATCAGTTAATTATTTCAATTATTTTAAGCGTTGCTGCAAGCTTTTTAGGCTATCAGTTTGGCCAGTGGGTTTTTCCGAAGTTTGCAGACCCTCAAATGATTAACTCTTATTCACTGTTAACAGGAATCACGGGAATTCTGATTGTAGTTGCTATTAATACGATTCTTTTTAAACCAAAGCGTATTTTAGTAGAAGATGAAGCATCTAGTCATTCTTTAAAGGAAGCATTTGAGGATTTACAAATTGATATAGACGAGGAAATACGCTTAATCGAGGAAGATCCAGTGACAAAAAAAGAGCTTGAGGATTTTGGAATTCTTTCTAGCTTACAAGGCTTGAAAGGAGCGGATAAAAAATGAGTATTTATTTAATAGCTCTTTTATTTGCACTTCTTGGTGCAGCTATCTTTACTATAATTGGACTTATTTCGGGTACAGATGAAACAGCAATTATGGTACCAATTACATTGTTAGTTATTTTGCTGGGAGCGCCTCCTGAAGGGGTATTCGCCTTTTTTATGGCAGGCGTGTTAGCTAAGCATTTAACACATGCTGTCCCAACTGCGTTATTAGGAATTCCAGGGGATACTACGGCTGTACCGTTAATCGATCATGCCAATACATTACGCCGTTTAGGCATGCCACACGTAGCACTACGTAAAATGATTTCTGGCGGTGTTATCGGTGCATTTATTGCCCTACCAACAGCTGTACTGTTAGGGCAGTTTTTAGGTCAATTTGCCGACTTTTTTAAATCTTCATCAGGCATCATTTTTACTCTTGCCGCTATTTTAATCGCATTCTTTTCAAAGGGAAAATGGGCAAGTATTTTAATCATTATTCCATTTGCATTTTTCATAAAAGCTTTAGATAGTGTTAGCTTCGCGATGCTGGATAAACATTTAAGTATTACTTTCTTTTTAGGAATTGCGATTGGACCGATGTTTTGTAATATTTTAATGGCGGCTTCCTCCGTTGCTAAAAATGATCTAGCTCGCAGTAAGCCAAATCAATATAATCTTGCTCCCGAAACGAAATCATGGAAAGGCTATTTCCCGAATCCATTTAAAATTTTATCGAAAAGGCAGACCATTTTTACGAGCATTACAACGTTTCTTTCCTCCCTTACATTTGTTTTCAGTCCTGTTGGGATGACGTCATTGATGGGAGAAATTGTAGGCTCACGTACAAAAGGTGCCTATAAAAAATCAACAACGAGTCTTACTGTCATGAATGGTGTAACGGAATCGACATATATAGCTGAAGCGATTATTCCATTAATTGCATTCGGTATTCCGTTAAGCCCAGTAGCACTTGGACCAGCATCACCTTTATTTAATGCACCACCGATTTTTACAGTAGATCCAGTTAACAACTTACACACGCTAATGTCTTCATGGGACTTTTTCATTTTTGGGTTAATCGGTATAAGTGTAGCCGCTTTAATTGCTTATCCATTTGCGATGAATTATGCACGTAAAGCATCTGTATTAGTATTGAAATATATTAGCCAGGAAGCAATCGTAGCGATGTTTATCGGATTAGCATTTTTGCTTGCCTATAACGAGGCACAATTGCTAGGAGTAGTGTTAACATTTACAGTTGCAACTGTTGGTGGATTATTGAATCGTATTTTAGGTGTGGGGGCTGGTGTGCAATTCATGGTATTCTACGCATCAAGCTGGATTATGCTACAGCTGTTCGGCATTTAATTAAAGGAAGTGTATCTTTATGACTTTACCAAAACAAGTGGAAATAAGAGAAGTTGGTCCTCGTGACGGCTTACAAAATGAGAAAATTTTTATTCCAACTGATTTGAAAGTGCAATGGATTAATTTAATAAGTGAAACAGGTGTCCGTCATATCGAGGTATCCTCTTTTGTTAGTCCAAAGTGGATACCAGCTTTAGCCGATCATCATGAAGTGTTTGAGCAAATCGCACGTGATGAAAAAATAACGTATGCAGCTCTTGTGCCTAATTTGAAAGGGATAGAAGGAGCCATTCAACACAAGGTTGATGAAATTGCTTTATTTATTTCTGCCTCTGAGGAGCATAATCAAAGTAATGTAAACGCTTCAATTAACCAATCTTTACAGAACTTAAAAGCTGTAGCTGAAGTAGCAAATCGTGAAGGTATATCGTTAAGAGGCTATATTTCAACTGTATTTGGCAGTCCGTTTGGTGATGAAGTAAAGCTTCAAACAGTGAAGGATATCATTGATGCCTATCTTGCAATGGGCGTTTCTGAAATTTCACTCGGTGATACAATTGGGGTAGCGGATCCTGTACAAGTAAAGGCTATTTTATCAGAGCTACTCACTCAATACGATCGTGATTTGTTTGCCCTTCATTTTCATGATACGTATGGCCGTGCTTTAGCCAATATATTTGCAGCACTTGAGCTGGGGATTACAAAATACGACAGTGCTATTGGAGGTTTAGGGGGATGCCCCTATGCCCCTGGTGCAAGCGGCAATGTATCAACAAATGATTTAGTAAATTTCCTGCATCGTTTAGGCGTCCAAACGAATATTGATGAAGAAAAACTATTTACCGCCACACGATTTTTACAGCAGGCAATAAATAGACAGCTTGATAGTAAAGTGTATAAAGTGCAAAGTAATTAAGTAAAAGAGCACCTCTATAGTTAGAATTAAAATGAGAACTGCCCCACCAATTGTTAGACACACTCTACCAATTGGTGGGGCATTTTTTTACTGAGGAAAAATAGTTTTATGCCAATTAATCAGCAAATTAATCATACTACCTTTGAATTCAATAGATGACCTTACTAAACATGATCACTATACTTCAAACACTTTGCCAGCAGTTGAGTACGATTGGTTACTTGAAATTTTCTATATAGATTTTGAAGATGTTTTTTAATTGTATTTTCACTGACGAATAATTGCTGGGCGATATCTATGTTTTTCAAGCCTTTGAATACAAACTTTAAAACTTCTCGTTCTCGATCTGTCATTTCCAACACGATGGAGGGCTGTGAAAAGTGATGTAAGGAATACATGTTTTCGATATTTCTTTTCAAATACACTAACTTTAAAATATCTTTTTCATTAAATAGCTTCTCTCCGGTTTTCCTTAAAAAGCCAATAACTGCTACGAGCTTATTCTCTATTCTTAAATACATGGCCATTTCATCTTCATAGCGATTTTCTTTCAAAAAAACTTCTTTATAGTGGGTTTGTTTTTGCAGGCACATAACTTCATTCCTACTCATTAGCTGAATGGAATGCTGTGTATTTATATTTTGAGGGTGTAATGGATCAAAGTTTTTATATCTTTGTAAATAGTCATTAATCGTGTGACTCTCTATATTAAAAAGCACAGGGGCGGTTAGCTCATTATTTGCTATTTCCCAAAATAACATATGGTGATAGCCGAGATGCTGACTAATTGTTTGCAATAGTTCATGTTTAAAACATTCATTGCTTTGTTTCACATTCATATTTGAAATATGATAGCTTGCTTTAAGAATGTTTTCTAAATCATTTTCTAAAAACATGAAAACACCTCATTTCTCTATTATGCATTTATATTCTACTTAAAACAGAATTATCCTTTCGGGTAATATCTTAAATTTAGAATATTCAGTACATTATAGTTGCAAGATTACTACTATACGAGGTGATAATATGAATTTACAAGAGTATGCATCCTATGACGGTATTGGGTTGGCAGAGCTAGTAAAATCAAAGGAAGTAACACCACAGGAGTTAAAGGAGCTAGCGTTAGAAGGAATAAAAAAAGTCAATCCATCCATTAATGCAGTTGTTAGTGTGTTAGAAGAGCAGGCTGATAAAGCCATTGAGAAGGTTGATGAAAATGCGCCGTTTGCAGGTGTTCCGTTTTTAATTAAAGAGCTTGTGTTACATGCAGAGGGTGTTTCGCATAGTATGGGGAGTCGTATTGGAGAAAATACGGTTATACCCGTCGATAGTGAATTAATGGCGCGTTTTAGAAAGGCTGGCTTGATTTTAGCAGGTACTACGACAACACCTGAGTTTGGCTATAATGCAGCGACTGAAGCAGTTATTTATGGTGCAACGCGCAATCCGTGGAATTTAACTCATAGTCCAGGCGGTTCGAGTGGAGGGTCAGCAGCCGCTGTGGCAAGTGGTATAGTGCCAATCGCTCATGCTAATGATGGAGGAGGTTCTATTCGTATCCCCGCTTCCTGTAGTGGGTTAGTGGGATTAAAACCTACACGTGGAAGAGTTCCAGCTGGTCCATTCAATAGTGAGCCTTTAAATGGTATTGCCATTGAGTTCGCTGTGACTCGTACAATTCGTGATACAGCGGTGCTATTGGATCAAGTAGCAGGCCCTGACTTAGGGAGCTATTCCAAATTAGAGGTAACACATGCACCGTATGGTCAACTTATCAAGGAAACAGTGCGCCCGCTAAAAATTGCTTGGACAACTGAAACAAATTCTGGGGCATTTGTCGATCCGGAATGTATAGAAGCGGTTCATAAAACAGTTCAAGTATTAAAAGAACTAGGACACGAGGTAGTAGAGGCGCGTCCGAAATATGAACAAGCATCATTTACAAAGGCGACGGTTGCTATTTGGACAGCGAATATTTATCAAATGATAAAGGGGGCTGCAGCGGGAACTGGTAAAGCAGTTTCTCCAGACTATATTGAAGCCGCCATTTGGAAATGCTATGAATATGGTGGTCAATTAAAGGCGGCTGATTTATTGGAAGCTATTCATACAAATGCAGTCGTTTCACGTCAAGTTGCAGGCTTCTTTGAAGATTATGATATTTTATTGAGTCCAACTATTGGCACACTTCCTGCTAAAATTGGTGAGTTAAATGCCAACAATCCTAACATTTCGGCTGTTGAATGGACAGAGCAAATTTTCACGTATGCACCGTTTACAAATTTATTCAATGCTACAGGACAACCCTCCATATCATTGCCTTTAGCAGAAAGTAAATCAGGTCTACCAATTGGTCTACAAATGACAGGTAAATTTGCAGATGAATTGACGTTATTACAGCTAGGTAGACAGCTAGAGGAAGCAATGCCTTGGAAAGACCGTCAACCGGCAGTACATGTCAGTGAACAGCCTCAGCCAGCAGTATAATATAGCATGAACGCACTTAGTGTAGACTGGGTGCGTTTTCTTTCTGTCGTAATTTTCAAGCTTCCTCAAAAGCAGGTTTTATCCTGACCTCGAACTCATATACATAACATAAAAGCTAATAGGAGTAGTGATTATTGGACAAACAACAACATAAGTACAGATGGATTGTGTTTGTTGCTGTATTGTTTACCTATTTGTTAATGGCAAGTCAGCGAACTGCTCCAGGATTAATTACAGATCAATTGATGGAGGATTTTGGGGTAACGGCTTCGACAATTGGCTTATTGACGAGTATTCAATTTTTTGTGTACACGAGTTTGCAAATTCCGATGGGGATTTTAGCTGACCGATTTGGGCCAAACCTTTTCCTCATCATTGGTGCCATCCTTACAGGTATAGGAACCATTCTTTACAGTCTAGGTACACATGAATTCATTCTATTCTTTTCTAGAATGCTTACTGGTGTAGGAGATGCCACCATATGGGTGAATATGGTGCTGATTTTGGCACAATGGTTTCATAAAAAGGAGTTTGTCCGATTAATTGGCTTTGCAGGTATGACAGGGAGCTTAGGCTTCTTATTGGCAACAGTGCCTTTTGCTACATTGATTCTTTTATTAGGTTGGCGAATCACCTTTTTCTCTACAGGACTTTTACTATGCTTATGTGGTGTACTTCTTTATTTTGTGCTCGTACAAAACACAAAACGCATTTTTTCAAAGGAACCTGTAAGCATAACTAAAGAACTAAAACGTGAAAAAAGCTCCATATTATTGCGAAGAATATTTTCAAGCAGGCAAGCATGGGCTTTATTTTTTTGTCATTTTGGCGTTGTGGGCGGGTATGTTGGCTTTATTAGCTCGTGGGCAGTACCATATGGGATCAATATGTATGAGATGTCACGGTCAGAGGCTAGTCAGTTAATTATGATTGGTCTAGTCGGAGCGCTTATAGGAGCACCTTTAATGAGCTGGATTGCTGGCTGGTTAGGTACGATTAAGAGACCCTATATTGTTGTGCATATTGCGGTTTTAACGAGTTGGTTTGCCTTTCTTTTATTGAAAGGGCATCCGTCCATTTTCATGCTCATTGTCCTGTTCTTTATCATCGGCTTTGGCTATGGTGCAAGTGCTTTAACCTTTGCGGCAGTTCGTCAAACTTTCCCTTTAAATGAATCAGGCATTGTTTCTGGGTTTGCCAATACAGGGGGCTTTCTAAGTGCCGCATTGCTGCCCATTATTTTTGGGTATATTTTAGATTATTTTCAAGCTGCCACAGGCAATGTAAGTGATGGGTACTACTATGGCTTCATTTCGCCTGTTATATTCTCCTTCATTGGTTTGATGGGAGTCCTGTTATTAAAGGAAAAACGTGTGAGAGTGGCTCTAGCATATCCAAATGATTCAAATAAATCCTATTAAAATAGGGATATTGGACGGGTTTGAAACTTTTGTTGAATATCGATTTTCTATTGCTTTTTCCTCTTTAATCACGCTAATATTTGTTAAATTTATGAAATTATATTACTTTTATGATAGATTTTACCTGGTTAGACATCTCCATAAATGCTACACTGATTAGGAATCTTAAAATTCAGAATAAAAAGGGAGAAAACTAGGAAATGAATCAATTGAAACAAGTTATAACAATACTAAGTATGGCTGTATTGATTCTGGCAACAGGAATTGTCTTTACACAAACGCCTGTCAATGCACAAGAGAAAGATATTCATATTACACTCCTGGCTACGTCAGATATTCATGGCCGCTCTATGCCTTGGGATTACGCAGTGGATGGACCTAATCTCACAGGAAGTTTAACGCAATTATATACAATTATTAAAGATATCCGTAAAGTTCATCCGAATACCGTCCTATTGGAAAATGGAGATTTAATACAGGATAATTCTGCAGAATTGTTTAATGACCAGCCGCAGTCACCAATGATGGTGGCTGTTAATGAAATGGGCTATGAAGCTTGGACATATGGTAATCACGAGTTTAATTTTGGTTTGGATGTATTAGATAAAGTTTCCAGTCAATTTAATGGAGCAAGACTTGCTGGGAACGTTTATAAAGAAAATGGCGAACGCTATTTACCTGCATATACAATTATTGAGCGTGAAGGGGTTAAAATCGGGGTTATTGGCATGGTAACACCTTTGATTACAGAGTATGAGAAGGGGACAAATCATCTTGATGGTTTAGTTGTCAAAAACCCGATAGAAGAGACTAAAAAGGCAGTTAAGGAATTAGAGGGTAAAGTAGATGTCATGATTGGCCTTATGCATATGGGATTGGAAAATGAAAATGGTGTTCCAGGAACGGGTGTGAAGGAAATGGCTAATGCCGTACCAGAACTAGCTGCTATTTTTGCAGGACACAATCATGTACTGATAAATAAAGAAGAAGTGAACGGTGTTTTTATAACGGAGCCTAATAAATATGGAACACATATTTCACGAATTGATTTAACATTTACTCGCCAAGGCGAGAAATTGTTGCTTAAAGAAAAAGATGCTTCAACTATTCCTGTAAAGAATGAAGACGGGACCTTTGTTGAATCGGATAAAGACCTAGAAAAAACGTTGAAGCCATACCATGATTATGCACGTGAAGATGCTAATATCGAAGTAGCACAGCTTAAAGGAACAAATCTTGTTCCCAAAAATGAAATTAAGGGTATACCAGCTGTACACATCCAAGAAACACCTTTATCAGATTTTTTCCATGAGGTCATGCTACATTATAGTAAGGCAGATGTGGTAGCACATCAGATTGATAATGACAAAGCTTCATTGGATGTAGGTCCTATTAAGAAAAAGGATATCGCCTATAATTATCAATTTGCTGGTGGAGAAGTATCAGTTTATGAAGTAACGGGCAAAGATTTAAAAGATTATATGGAATGGGCAGTTGGCTATTTTAATAGCACACGTGATGGAGATGTGACGATTAGTTTTGATAAAACGCGTCGTTCCTCTAAATATAGTACGAATGATTATTTCGGAAATGTAAAATATGACATCGATTTAACTGAGCAGCCAGGTAACAGAATAAAAAATCTACGAAAATTAGATGGTACCCCAATTAAGCTAGAAGACAATTTAAAGCTTGGTATGAACTCTTATCGTATGGATTTTCTTGTATCAAAAGGTCAGGCACTTGAAGGGCGTAAGTTTAATATGATTTGGTCCTCTAAAGAAGAAAGTGCCTATGGAGAAACAGGCGGTACAATCCGTAATCTAGCCATTCGATATCTAAAAGAAGAGATGAACGGCGTGTATGAGCCAGTGATCCAGCATAACTGGAAAATCGTTGGTGTCGATATGAAATCGCCAGCACGTGCTGCTGTTGTTGAATTAATCAATAAAGATATTTTAGCCATTCCTACAACGGAAGATGGTAAATATACAAATATAGCATCTATTAATGTCAAAGCTTTGATTACAGAAGAAGAAATAAAAATGCTAGCAACAAAAGCAAAAGTAGATGCTAGCCAATTTACTGGGGTAAAAACGTCAGGTGAATTTTATCAGAAGCTGGTAAAAGCATTGAATAAACCTAAAGATGAGCCAGTAGAAAAACCAGTGAATCCAAGTAAGACAACACCAGACAAATCGAAGCCAACTATTACTCAGCCAGAATCACTTAAAGGGATTGTTACGGCTTATCACTTAAATGTTCGTTCAAAGCCATCGAACTCAGGAAAAGTATATGGGACAATTTCAAAGAATACCGAAATTACAATTTTAGAGGAAATACAAGGCTGGTATAAGATATCGTATAATAATAAATCGGGGTATGTTTATAGCAAATATGTAACGATTAAAAAATAAGAGCTAGCATAAGGCTGAAGGAAACTAGATTTGCATCTATTCCTTCAGCCTCTTTACATACGGCGATTTTTTGTCAATTAACACGTTGGGCTTTGTCATTGTAGTAGAGCGTTATTAAACTTGTGAATGTAGGTTATTAAAAGTCAAAAAACCTTATCCCATATATACACTAGCACAAGTATCTGGAGCAGGTTCATAAAAGCAATGATTCTTAAATTGTCCTGTAAACGGCTGACCATACCATGTTGGGGGACATGGTGCATATGGATTGAAGTACCAGAGTGCGTATTTTGCTGGATGTTCTCGCCAGAAATCTAAGTTTTGTTTCGCTAATCTTTTTTCCGTTTCTCTTGCTCGTTGGTAAAACATATTGCCTTTTTGAACAGCTTCGAAAGAATAGTTTCCGCCTTGTACCTGGTAAATAACCTGCTCAATCGTTCTTACATCATTGAAGTCTAAACAGGACGCCACTGCACGATTCACAATGACATTGCCCACGTAAAGCATACCTTGTTGACCTTCACCCTCTGCTTCTGCTCTCATCATCCTTGCCATTAAAGCAACGTCTGCATCACGGTATTTTACTCTTGGCATTTTTCCACCTCCACCTTATAGTATGAAAAAGAACAAGGCTAGTTTCACTTTATCTTGAAATTCGTTGTTTTTGTATATCACTCCATAAAAAACACCATCTTTACTGTTCAACAGCAAGATGGTGTATTTTCATTAAAAATTATTTTTGAAGTATGGCGTTTTTTTCAGTACAACACATACTGGGATGGCGATAACTAAGCCTACGATGTTTTGAATGACGTCCCCAGGAATGGATGCCAGCGGGGCAATCCAGCTGTTGAACATAATGGCTTGCCCAACATAGTAAACAGCGATCATCACGGGCATTGATACTACTGCTCCTAAAATATTCAGCCCAAGATTATCACCTTTATGTCCTTTTGACCAAGCAATTTTACCGACAATAAAGCCTTGTAATGCGCGTGAAATAATGGTTGTGGGTGCCCAAATTAACCAGCCACCTACGATATCGAATAAACCCATTCCAATAGCTCCAGCAAGTGCTCCTTTTTTAGGCCCGAATAAAATAGCGGAGATAAACAGCATAGATGTTCCTAAGTGGATAAGGCCCCCTTGCCCAATCGGTAGCTTAAGATTGATAAACATTGTAGCAACGAAAACAAGTGCTGCTAAAATGGCTGTAATGACTAAATCAAATGTTTTTGTACGTGATTTTGTATAGGATGTTGGCCTTTGTATATTTTGCATTTGTCTCTTCCTCACTATGATGAATATTTTGATGATTTTTACTTTAACAAAGGACTGACTATTGTAAAAGTGTCAATTTCGCAAAAAAGTTAAGGGTCAGTTTGTGGTTATTTTCGCATCTTTCTAATTGTGATACGATGGGGAGAGTAAAAGCAGGATGAGTTAGGTGGAATGTATGATGAAAAAAGTTGCTGTAATTCAAGATATGTCGTCCTTTGGAAAGTGCTCATTGACGGCTGCGATGCCTGTACTCTCTGTGATGGGTGTGCAAGCAGTCCCGCTTCCAACAGCTATTTTAACGGCACAAACAGGATATTCAAGCTTCTATTGTGAAGATTTAACGTCAAAGATGGACTCTTTTATAGACGAGTGGAGTAAGCTTGGAGCTACCTTTGATGGGATTCATACAGGCTTTGTTACAGGTAAGGAGCAAATTGATAATATATTTCGCTTTTTAGATGTGTTTCACTCAAATAAGACGACGTTGCTTGTCGATCCAGTAATGGGCGATCATGGTGAGGTCTATAAAATGTTTACTGGTGACTTGCTAGATCGTATGAAAGCATTAGTAAAGTGTGCTGATATTATTACGCCAAATGTTACGGAATGCTGCTTGCTTACAGGTTTATCCTATGAAAGGCTACTGAGCTATCAAAATGATACAGATTATATTCATGCCCTTAAGGAGGCAGGTCAGCAGCTACAGCAAGCAACTGGAGCAAACGTCATTATTACGGGTTTGAATCCACCAGTAGGTGATAGGGACAAGCGTTATGTTGGCAATATGTTTGTCGATTCTGAGCGGTCTTTTCATAATATCCGCAACTATAATGGTGAGAGCTATTCAGGCACAGGCGACCTCTTCGCATCCATCATAATGGGCGGCATGATGCGCGGACAAGATTTAATGGAATCAATGACACTGGCAGAAACATTTTTAGCCGCTGCAATTGAAGCTACTTCGAAGGAGCAAGTACCTCGTGAGGCAGGCGTGCATTTTGAAAAGTTTTTAAGCATGCTACTTTAGAAGATGCAATTAACTTGGAATATTCTCTGCATCAATTTGATTTTTATGAATTGAACCGTAAAGAAATTTAAGTTTAGATAATCATGATAAAATTAAACAGAAATGCGTGGAAGCTATTATTGCTTACACGTTTTTTTAATTTAAGGGAAATTTTTAGTAAATAATTTCGTTTTAAGACTTATATAAATTAGTGAAAAATAACTAGGGATTTTGTTTTTTATCATTAATAATCAGTAAAATTAGAACGAATTTATGGTATTGTAATGGAAACAAAATAATTGGTGTAGGGAGTGTAGTTTATTGAAGGAAATAAAAGATTTACAAATAAATACGATAATTGATAACTATCAACTTTGCGAAATTTTTAAATGTTCTCCACAGGGTGGCATGAGAAGATCACACCGAACAAATACCTTAGTATTAATATCAGATCGAACAAAATTATATGATGACAGGACTGTAAATGAAATTTATCACTATACAGGCATGGGACAAAAGGGTGATCAGCAGTTAAAGTCACAAAATAAGACATTAGCAGAATCCAAATCAAATGGTATAACAGTTCATTATTTTGAGGTTATGACAAAGAGGAAATATACATATCGAGGTGAGGTAGTACTCGCGGCCGATCCGTACACTGATCTTCAGAAAGATGTTGATGGGCGGATGCGTAATGTTTGGGTATTTCCTTTGAAAAAGGCTGATAGTTTACTTTAATATAACCAGATCGAGAAAGGGTTTTTTATGAAAAAGGTAGAGGCTATTTGGTTAGCAGGAGCATTATTAACATATGAAAAATTTATCGAAAAAGAGAATATTAAAATTGAAGATTTGTATTTTAAGCAAAGTGAAATTGTTAAAAAAGCGGAGGAAATAAATAAAGATAAAATTCCTCCTGCATTGGCATCATCTCACTGTGTAGCAAATGCTAGTGGTTCTATTTATAACTATCTAGTAGCAGGAGATTTTAATGATTCGATTAAGCGAAGACTATCTTATTACGGAGAATTTAATAATCAAAAAGAACGCCCTGCATTAAATAGAGAAATAACAGTAACAACCATAATGGGGCAGAAAAAAATTGCTGAATTATATGAATTCATTGAAGGAAAGTTTACTCATTTCATTTTAACTAATCCTATAGAGGTTTTTGATTGTCAAGCAATTTTCACGTTTTTAAAAGAATATGCTGGAAAAGAATATAGAGCAATAGAAAGAGCAGAAGAAGAGATAATAGATGATTTAAAAAGAATAAAAGAGGCAGGTCAAATAGCAGTCGCTGAACTCGAGAAGTTAGCTAACATATGTCGAGCTAGATTTGGATTTAAGAAATTTGGACGTTCTGCCTGGCTTGATGTATCTGGTAGACGAACAAGAGAATATTTATGGAGGCAAATGAAGAAACCAGGACATGCAGATTGCAAGTCAAGTTTATCTTTTTTTGCTGAAAAAGATGAAAAAAATGAGTTCCGATTACGTATTAGCATAGAGCTAGCAATAGATAATAGCGATCAGCAGGATTATAAACGCCATCATCAGTTATTAAATCGCCCATTAAAAAAAGGATTATGCTATGTAATCGATAGTAATGACAGATTTTTAACAACTGATAATAACGATGTAGTAAAAGAAAAAGTAAAAAATGGTAGCTACCAAAAAGTACAAATTTCTTTTATTTTGACAGAAACTGATATTAAAAAAAATGACTATAGTAGTCAAGAGATATTGAATTTAGTGATTAAAGCTATCAAAGAGTTAATTCCTTACTACAAAATAATAATAGAGGAGGATTCCCCAAAAATGAGTCAATGCAATATCAATACCATCCTGTACGGTCCACCAGGAACAGGAAAAACTTATAATACGGTGAACTACGCGGTTAGTATTATTGAGAATAAAGAATTTATGGCGATTTGCGCAGAAGCGTATCAAGATGTTTTTGAACGTTATCTTACGTATAAAAAGCAAGGTCAGATTCGATTCGTTACTTTTCATCAATCATATGGATATGAAGAGTTTATCGAGGGAATTAAGCCTGTTTTAAACGATGAAGCAGAAGAGAGCATTCAATATAAAATTGAATCAGGCGTGTTTAAAGAATTTTGTGAGCAAGCGCAGCAATTAAAATTAACTGCTCATGATCAGGTGATGGAAGGAAATAAAAAAGTTTGGAAGATTTCTTTAGGAGGCAGTGGCAAGAATTGGCTGAAAGAAGAATGCTTTAAGGACAATCAAATTCGTATAGGCTGGGATGAGGAAGGTACTGATTTTATTGAGGATGGGGAATATCCTTCAGATACCTTGTACTATTTCTATGAGGGAATGAGTGTTGGTGATATCGTCTTTTCTTTAGGAGATCAAAAGCATATTGATGCAATTGGCATTATCACAGGAGAGCCAGAATGGTTAGAGGCAGAGGAAGATTTTAAAAGAAGTCGTGAAGTAGAGTGGATTGCCACGGATATCTATGAAAATATTTATGAGCTAAATGGCAAAACGAACTTAGTGCAGCAAACCATTTATGAGCTTTGGCGACTATCAATCAATGATGTGAATAATTTAATTTTAAAATACTCGCAAAATGATCAAATCGATGTGGAAGAAAATACTAATAACTATGTCTTTATTATCGATGAAATTAATCGAGGCAATATATCGAAGATTTTTGGTGAACTTATTACATTAATTGAACCGACAAAAAGAATTGGAGCACTAGAAGAAATGCATGTGAAGCTTCCATATTCTAAAAAGGATTTTGGTGTCCCACAAAATGTCTATTTGCTGGGAACGATGAATACAGCAGATCGTTCCATTGCACTGATGGATACAGCACTTAGAAGACGCTTTGACTTTATTGAAATGCTGCCAAATTTGAATGCAGTAGCTGATATAAAAGTTGGGCATATCCATATTCAACGTCTAATGGAAGTCATGAACGCTCGTATTGAAGCACTGTATGATCGTGAACATACTATTGGTCATGCCTATTTTATGAGCTTAAAAGAAGACAGTTCATTAGAAAATCTAGCTAATATTTTTAAGAATGCGATTATTCCACTTCTCCAAGAATATTTTTATGAAGATTATAGTAAGATTCAGTTAGTGTTAGGAGATCATTTAAAACCCCAGCAATATCGATTTATTTTGGATGAGAAATTAAGTATAAAAGGATTATTTGGTCGAGCCATTGATATAGACCTCCCAGAAACGAAATTCCATCTTCAAGCAAGTGCATTCGAGGAACCATTAAGCTATATCGGCATATATGGAAGGGTCGAGAATGAAGAAGTTAATTGAAATAAAGGAATACGATATCCTGACATGCAATAAAGCTTTTAAAGATGAGTATGTATACTTAGACAATGATTCTTTCGAGCAGCTTGAAAATATGATTTTGAACTGTAATGATATGGAAGATGTGGATGCATACGATTTTTTCTCTGTTTCCACAAAGCGGCATGTTGGAAAGGTCATTCGTGCAAAAAATTATGTTGGGATTGTGCAATTGAAAAATGGTACACAAATTCAAATTTTGCCAAAAATATATGGAAAAACAGCCATTGACCCTAAAAAAACATTTTTGAAAATGCTTAAGTCGTTACAAGAATTTCCTAGCAAAACCTTTAATGAGACTAGTCTTCGTACAGATCATATGACGTTATTGGAAATTTTCATTCGATTGTACATTGAAGAAGTACAAAAATTGATTAAAAAAGGACTTAAATCATCGTATTATGCGATGGAGGATAACTTAAATGTATACAAAGGAAAAATGGTATTCTCACAGCAATTAAAATATAACATTGTTCATCGACAACGTTTCTATACACGCTATGATGAGTTTGGAATGAATCGAGCAGAAAATCGGTTAATCAAGGCTACATTGCTTTATTTGTTGAAACAATCTACTAGTAATGACAATATAAATGAAATTCGTAAGCAACTCATACACTTTGAACTCATTGAGCAATCCAAAAACTACAATAAGGATTTTTCCCAGGTAAAGATTGATCGTAACTCAAAAGATTATGAAACGATTATGCAATGGTCTAAAATTTTTTTAAATAATGAAAGCTTTACAACTTTTTCAGGACATTCATTTGCTAAAGCCTTATTATTTCCAATGGAAAAAGTTTTTGAGTCTTATATTGGCTTTCATCTGAAAAAGCTACTAAGTGATTCAGCGTGGCATGTACAATTACAGGATAAAGGCTATCATTTATTTCAAGGGAAATTTGCATTACGACCAGATATTGTAGTAACAAATGGCACTCGCAAAATTATTTTAGATACAAAATGGAAAATGCTAAGTAACACGCCACACAATAACTATGGCATTTCACAGGCCGATATGTATCAAATGTATGCGTATGCTAAAAAATATCACGCTAAAGAAATATGGCTCCTTTATCCATTGAATACGGAAGTTGAACAAATGAAAGAAATTTATTTTAACACAAATGAAGGGGATCAAAGTGCCGAGGTGAGGGTGTTCTTCGTCGACTGTCACCATGTAGAGGACAGTTTGGAGAAACTAGTAAAAAAATTTACTCTAGCAACGCAATAGTAAACATATGAGTAGACATGCTATCAGAGGGGAATCTATGGGAGTTATAGTTGAAAATAAACGTCATCTATATGCAATAGGGGTAATAAGTTTACTAGTGTTAGCCATTTTAACGTCTATTAGCCAAGTGTATTACTCGAACCGTGTACAAGCAGTGCATCCATTTCTCTTCACCGGTATTAGTTTTTTTCTTACGACTGTCTTCTTTCAATTAATCACAAGTAAGCAAAAGATAGAGCCCTGCTGGAAAGAGGCACGATCATCTTTATGGAAGTTAAACGGTGCTTCCATATTAGCCTTTATGGGGTTTTACTTTGCATTAAAATATATTGAACCAGCGATAGTGAGCTCTCTTGAAATGGGACTAGGTCCATTGTTTGCATTGCTACTTGCGATACAGCAGAAAAAACGAGTGATAAATGCACAGTGGGGTCTTGCAATTGGCATATTTGCAGCTAGTTTATTACTGATTGGTGCTATTTTTACAGGGAAATCGGCTGTACAAACATGGGATCAATCAAGTATTTTAGGAGTCGGGGCAAGCATATTGTGTGGACTTGGTGCAGTATTATGTACAGTCTATTCTAAGCAGCTCAGTCAATTAGGATGGACAAGCTCGATGATATTATCAAAAGATTTTATGGTATCATTTTGCTTTCATTTATCGCTACATATGATGTCATGTTTACTTATTTGCTTGAAAACATTGATTGGATTTTATTGATGACCGTCATCGGTGTGTTGATACCAATGTATTTATTACAGAAGGGTATTCAATATTGTGAAGTATTTTTAGTCATGATGTCATTGTGCTTTATTCCTGTATTCACCTTCTTTTTTCAGCTATTCGATACACGGTTACAATGGTCAAATATTACGTTAATGGGTGTGTTGTTACTGTTATTGTTTGGAATTTTAAGTGTAGTTCTAGAACAAAGAGCTCGTAGCGTTTCCTAATAAAATTTTTCCATGACAAAGTTGCTACACTGAAAAATCCAGAGCCAGTTTTGAGGGGCATAAAATCAAATTGGCTCTATTTGATTTCTTTAATTGTACCTTTCAAATTCTTTCCTCCTAAAAGCCCTTCCATCCTATTAAAGTGATGCCTCTCATGAATAGCCAACAACTGAATAGCTTGAATGAGATTAGGATAATGCGCAATGGGATCAGGAAAAACAATATGCCCTGCAACATCCTCGTCTATATTTTGTACTAACTTTTGCAAAGCAAGTGTCTCGTTGATAAGTAATTGCTCGATATCATAACTGTTTAATACAAAGCGTATTTTCTTAGGTGGAATCAAAATACTGGGTGCTCGCATTCCATGTCCTTTTTTGGATTGATATTCTTCATAAATATCATGTATTTCAGTAGAGAATGGCTTGTTTCTTCGCATTTTAGCGATAGGCGTAAGGAATAAAGAATATTTGGTTGCTGTGTGGAGCATTTTGAGAATCAAATAAAGGTGATAAAAGTGTTCACCAATGGACCATTTTCCCTCGCTTGTTACTCGCCATAGTTCTTCCTGTGAAAGTGAATGAATAGCTGGTAGGTAGTGTGCTCGTTGTGCCTGTAATGTAAGAAAGTGTTTTGACATATTAGTAGATTCCATAGATTTTCAGCTCCCTTATTTCCATTTTAAGGATTACTGTTGGAAAAGTACATCAAATGCCAATCGTTATGGCCGATAAATAGGAAAAGTATGATAGGAGGAAAAGGCATGGAAATTAGACAATTAACAGCTGCAGATGCTGAGGTATATAGAGATTTAAGATTAGAGGGATTGCAAACAAATCCAGAAGCTTTTGGCGCTAGCTTCGAGGAAGAAAAGAATTTGTCAATTGGGTCGTTTGCAAGTAGGCTCGAAGGACAGGGAACATTTACGTTTGGGGCATTTGACCAGGAGGATTTACTCGGTGTGGCGACATTGGTGCAAGCAAATAAAATGAAGCTAAAGCATAAAGCGAGTATTTTTGCCGTTTATGTTTCTACAAAAAAACGGGGATTGGGCATAGGAAAACAACTAATGGTAGAGATCATCAATCAAGCAAAGACACTAGTAGATGTCGAGCAAATTAATTTAACAGTTGTTTCTTCCAATGAATCAGCAAAAGGATTATACAAATCGTTAGGTTTTCACGTTTTTGGAACAGAACGAAACGCCTTAAAAATAGGGCAGCAATATTTTGATGAGGATTATATGGTGCTGTATTTCTAAAAATGCTAAAAAGCCTTTGAAGTATTCCATCTTCAAAGGCTTCAATTTATTAGGATGAGTAACAATGGAACAATGAAATTAAAGCAAGGAATAAAAGAATCCCCGTAATAAAAAGAATAAGTAAAGAGCTAACAATGCCCACTTTTTTTATAAGTAACCATAGACTTAGCAAGATAGTAAGGACCGATAATGGGAGTGCCAGCCAAAATCCAAGATTCCCCAAGTATTCAATCATAATGGGGAATGAATGGTGAAAGTAATTGTAGGGAATATCTAGCATGAGAAAAATGGTCAATATAAGCTCCATAAAATCCCCCCATCTACATATTTGTTATTACATATATGGTATGCAGAAGCATCTTTAAGTCACACGGCAGCATCCTTTTTAAAGGATGCTGCCGTATATTTTTTTATAGGCTTATTAATTTTCCCTTTTATCTAACAATTTCAAGATGATTGCTTCCAAATTTTCTATTTTCTTCTCAAAACGCATAAAGAGATAGATGGTAATGGCAATAGGGAAACCTGAATTACCTATTAGGTGAACCCACATTTGTATAGTTTCAATTGGTATCATAACATCTTCCTCCCTCATTATTGTGATGCTTACAGTTATGAAAAGTGAACGTACGATTAATAAAATCAATATGAATGAATAAAACAGGGAACATTTGTTCTGTTTTTGGTTTATAATAGATATATGATATTCACTTTAAAGAACAAGAAGGCGAATATATAGGAGTGATGCGAATGTGTAATGAGTACAAAATAATAGAAGAGTTTTTTTACAGAAATAGAGAACAGGTTAAAAACCCAATTATCAGGAGTTTTTTGGCAGATGCACAAAATCTTTATTTGGTACAACATGCAATCTTACATCCCAATGATTGTAATTTGAAAATGGTTGATGAAACATTTCAAGCTCATTATCAAAGGGTACAGAAAATAAAATATATCAGCAATTTAATTTATTTCTTTAGCTTGGATTTCGATAAAAAAAAGAGAAGATTGCAAAATCGCTTTTTATTAGTCGCAGATAGTGGTCTAATGGACGACGGTATAAGTTACGAAGAGAGAGAAGAAGGATTATTAGAAAAAATTGAAAATGAACAGCTCTTTAAAGGCTTGCAAAAATTAACAGACAAGCAACTGCAAATTTTAGAAATGATTTATGTCAAAGACTATTCTATAAAAGTAATCGCTGAAACATTAAAAACAACACCACAGAATATATCCAACCTGCATCGAAAAGCTTTAAAGAAGCTTCATCATATTATTAGAAAGGAGGAGATTTAGTCAATGCAGAACAATATGAATGAGGAGATGCTAATAATTATTGAAAATTTTACGCCAAAAATTAAGCAGTGTCTTCATCAAACAAGTTACCAGGATAGAGAAGACTTAGAGCAGGAGATTAAGCTGAAAATTATTGAAAAGCTGACAACGAAGGAATTTGAAAACACACCTAGTTTTTGGAATTTTTTTGTATGATAAAAAAAGAGCAATGCCCTTTTAAGAAGGACCATTGCTCTTTTTAATCATTAACCCTTTAAGAAATCTGGTTTTGCAAAGCTTGGATTTGGATATGTGTAGAAGCCTTCACCTGTTGCGCGGCCCAATTTGCCTTTTTCGATGTACTCTGTTTTTAAGAGGTTAGCTAATTTTTTCATGTTTTCATCACCAGTGGCAGTTGCTTTCGCTTCCACAATGTTATAGGCAGTGTTAATGCCAACGATGTCTAGAATAGCAAATGGTCCAAGTGGAGCGCCTGTACCAATCATCCATGTTTTATCAATTGTTTCTGGATCGGCCACTTCTTTTACAAGTAAAGATTCAGCTGCATCTAAAAACGGAACTAGTAATGAGTTTAAAATATAGCCAGGTTGCTCTTTATGCAATGGTAGTGGTACCATGCCAATGGCGCGTGCAAATTCAATCACTTCATCAAATACTTTCATATCTGTACCAGGGTGTTTCATAATTTCCGCAGTATTGTTTTTCCAAATTGTATTAGCAAAGTGAAGAGCTAAAAATTTATCAGGACGGCCAGTTGCTTCAGCAAATTGGCTTGGTAGTAAAGTAGACGAGTTTGTTGCAAAAATTGTTTTTGCTGGTGCTACTTTTCCAAGATTCGTGTAAAATTCTGTTTTGATGCTCACAACTTCAGGGATTGCTTCTATAACAAGATCAGCATTGGCAACGGCTTGCGCCAAGTCACTATTAAAAGTAAGACGTGCATAGGCTGCATCCACTTCTTCTTGTGTAGCACCTAAATCTTGTTGATAAAATGGTTTTAATTTTGTAATACGATCCTGTGCATTTTTTAACGCCTCATCGTTAATGTCATACACTGTTACATTAAAACCTTTGAAAGCAGATTGATAAGCAATTTGGCTTCCTAATACACCACTACCTGCAACCGTAATGTTTTGATAATTCATCGAAATTCCTCCTTTGAAATTGTTACATTAATATAATAGTGTGGATATGTAGATAATCCTTCATTACAATTCCATACTACTTCTACCGTTTAATAAAAATCAAATGAAAGCCTCTAACATTATATAAATATAAAGTTAGCTGAAAGAAGTTTCTTTCCAAGTATGTACCCAGTGTAAAAGAAATATAACAAAGAACAGCCTTTAAGCTGCCCTCATTTGAGAGATATATCTAATTACATATGTAATTGTGGTAGATAGCATTGAGAAATTTCTCCTTCTGTTAAACTAGTTTCAAACTCAAAAGTAAAATAGGAAAATTATAATGTGTTAAAAATGGGTCTTTTATATAATTATTGTTTAATTCCCATATTTTTATAGATTTATAAACTGTTGTTTTAGTACACTGAATCTATGAATTGAAGGGGGAAAAACAGTGAAGAAAATAATGTTAGCTGGTGCACTGAGTATTGCATGTTTTACAGGGGTTGGTGGACAGGCGTATGCACAGGATGTAGTAAATGTAGCAAATATAATCCATCCAAAGCAGAATGTTGCAGCCACTAGTCAGTTACAAGCCATGCCCTATCAAGATATTTATAAAATGCTTTTGTTATCTAAAATAGGCTTTGAAAATAATGAAGTGTCGATTGTTACAACAAAAAATAGTATTACAGTAAAAATTTCATTAGAGGCGATTCTTCAATCGTACAAAGATGGTACAAACCTCTATCCAGAGGGAGAAAAAGAGTTTAAGGAAAACTATGAAGAACTGAAGAAGTTATTTGGGCCTGCGATTCAAATAAAAATTACACAAACTAGTAATGGCTATAAGAGTGAGGTATATACAGCTGGCAAATGGGAAGCAGTTAGTGCAGAGGATTTAAATGATATGGTACAGGTATTTGCTCGTGCCGACGTTGAGTTAAAAGCAGGTGGATATTTCAAGGATGCTATTGGTCATTGGGCTGAAAGCTATATTCAGTTACTATATCAAACAAATATCATTAATGGGACAACGGCTACTATGTTTAATCCAAATGGACAAGTGACGCGTGGAGAACTGGCGGCTATTATTTTCCGTGCATCTGGCTTAAATGTGAATGAAGATTATGAGGGTCCTGCTTCTTATACTGATCTTAGTGGTTTCTGGGGTGCTAAGGAGGTAGCGATTCTTGAGGAGTATGGCTTAATCGATATTTTCAATGGTGAAAAATTTGAGCCGAAAAAGCCCGTTACACGAGAGGAAATGGCCTATATTACTGCTAGGTATTTAGAAGGTATGGAAGTGAATGTTGCGCAAGTGAGCAAAAACAATTCATTCACAGATAAAAATCAAATGCGTCAAGAAACAGTAGAGGCTATCGGTCTATTGCAACATCTAGGTATTTTAAATGGTACGAATGGTAAGTTTAACCCAAAAGGTAATCTTACTCGGGCAGAGGTTTCTAAAATTTTAACGCTTACTTTAATGCTAGTTAGTGAAGAAGAATAAAAGAGGAAAGGGATGTCTCATGCGCGGAGACATCCCTTTGTTATTCAACAAGTATATGGAAAATATAGCTTAGGAAATAACCTAGAAAGAGATACATAAAAAATGCTTTAAATGAGACTTTCTGTAGCTGATGCAAAATGAATTCAGAAATACTAGCTGTAGCAATCAATCCTATCGAAATGCCCATTAAGATCCCTTGTGCTTTGTCTGGTAAAGCCCAATACTGACCAAACCAGATGAAAATACTAAAGAAAATAGAGAAGATGAAGAAATAAATGAAAAGTCTCCAAAGCCTTTCACCTTGAGAGATGAGTGCAGTAGATAATGCAAATCCCTCTGGAACATGGTGGAGAATAATGGAGGCTGTGAGAGAAATACTTAATGCAGCATTTCCAAGTAAATTTCCAACAGTGAGACTAATAGGTATTGTATGGATAATCATAGCTAGTGTTAATAGAGAGACAGAGGGATTCTGTGCATGAGAAGCATGAAATAAGGTATCTAGTAGTTGGAAGATGAAATAACCAATAAAAATACCTAATATAATCCCAAATGATTGATAGATTTGAAAGGAAGAAGGGATGATATCTAGCACAAGTAAGCCTACTAAAAAACCTCCGCACAATAATGATAACCCCTGTGTCGTATGCTGAAATAGCTTAGAGAAAATCCAGGCAATCGCGCCCCCAATGCTCACACTGAAAAATAGAAAACCGCCAAGTATCATTGCACTCACCTGTAAAATTCCTCCGCCCTATCATCAACTTAATGCCTTTTTCAAACTATATGCTAAGTAGAAATGAATATGCTTGACATTGAATTGCCTGCATAAAAACGATAATGACAAAGATGTGCATACTGCAGGTTAGCGAAGGAAAGAATAGAGTCGAAAATATATGCTTGTTGTGATGATACTATGCAAAGGGAGTGTTGTCGTGAAGGCTGTAACCTATCATGGAAATAAAGATATTAGATGGTCCAACTGTTAAAAGAAGGACGATATTATTGTGAAAATCACTTCTACTGCTATTCGTGGAACTGATTTGCATATTTACCAAGGCGCTATTCTTTCACATAAGAATTATGTAATAGGTAAGAGCATGTGACAAAAGTGAAAAAGGGTGACTGTGTCCTCTTGCCTTTTAATGTATCGTACCATTACATATCAATTGCCATTAGAAGAAGCAAGTAGCCTATGAAATAATTTGTGGACGGGAAGATAACTATATAAAGTTGATTCTAAAACCTGAAATCGAGTGAGTATGCTCCTTTTTTGTGGAAATATAGGGAATGGTTTAAATTGACTGAATATTGGTTTAATTCTATACTTTTTAATAGAAAGGACAGATTCATCGATTTAGCTCATATAGGGAGGAATGGTTGAATGAAATGGGATGCTAGTTATGATGTAGTAGTAGTAGGCTCTGGTGCAGCGGGATTGACAGCAGGTTTAACAGCAAAGTTACAAGGAATGAAATCATTAGTGATCGAAAAAACAGATCGCTATGGTGGTGCTTCTGCTATTTCAGGCGGTGCTTTATGGATTCCTAATAATCATATCATTAAAGGTGCAGGTGTCCCAGATACACATGAACTTGCACGCCAATATCTAGATTCAACAATCGGTGATCGTGTGCCAGAAGAGCTAAAGGAAACTTATATTACGAGAGGGCCTGAAATGTTACGCTTTTTATACAATAAAACAAAGCATATGCGCTTCCAATATGCAAAAGGCTACTCGGATTATTATCCAGAAAAACCAGGTGGGTTGTCACAGGGACGCTCCATTGAACCACTTATTTTCGATTTAACAAAAATGGGCTCTTTAGCAAATTCTATGCGTCGTGCAACTCTATCAACAAAAGGCTTCACGATGAATAGCTACGAGTTTCATAAAGTGAATATGATTACCCGGACGCTAAAAGGTAAAACTACTGCACTGAAATTAGGGGCGCGTTTAGTCAAGTCAAAGGTAACTAAGAGCGATCCAGTAGCCTTAGGAGAAGCTTTAATTGCACGTTTACGCCTCTCCCTTGCAGAAGCAAATGGTGAGCTTTGGCTATCAACGGCCTTTAAAGATTTCATTATGGGCAAAGGAAGAGTAATAGGAATTATTGTGGAAAGAGATGGACAAGAGCTTAAAATTGAGGCAAAGAAAGGTGTTGTTCTGTCATCAGGTGGCTTCTCACATAATCAGACACTTCGTGAAAAGTATTTACCAAGTCCTACGAATGCTGCATGGACTTCTTCTCCAGAAGGTCAAACAGGTGACATCCTTGAACCTGGCGTAAAAATTGGTGCAACGTTGGATTTAATGGATAAAGTATGGGGAGCCCCTTCTGTTATTGATCCACAAGGACATCCATTCTTCCTTGTGGCAGATCGTGGCGTGCCCAATATGATTGTAGTGGATAGTGCAGGGCAACGTTTTGTCAATGAAGCGGCTCCATATCATGAATTCGTGGATACGATGTATAAGCATCAAGAGGTCACACAGCAGGCAGTTCCTTCCTGGATATTAATTGATGCTTCAGCTAAAAGCCGTTATATTTTTACAGGATTGTTCCCAGGACAGGCATTCCCGAAAAGTTGGTTTGAGCATGGAGTTGCAAAAAGTGCGGAAACGATTGAAGAGCTTGCCAAACAAATGGAAGTGCCAGCGGAGAACCTAGTAGCAACGGTGAATCGTTTTAATGACTTTGCGCGGAACGGACATGATGATGATTTTTATCGAGGAGATAGTGCCTACGATAATTACTATGGGGACCCGACACTACCAAATCCAAATTTAGCAGAAATCAAGAAAGCACCATTCTATGCATTGCGTCTATATCCTGGAGACATCGGCACAAAAGGTGGCCTCGTAGTAGACGAATATGCTCGTGTAATAAAGGAGAATGGCGAACCCATTGAGGGGTTGTATGCTTCTGGCAATTGTTCAGCGTCTATCATGGGGGAAACGTATCCTGGCCCAGGCGCAACCATTGGGCCTGGTATGACACTAAGCTTTGTGGCGACAGCACATATGGCCAATGCAGTGACAAAAGATGAGGTATCACTTGTAAACGTGTAAATGAAACGAAGCCCTTCCTTTCTAATAAGGAGGGGTTTTTACGTTGGTGTAATGTTCTAATACTTTCTTGCTAGGAATATAGTGGCTACTAAATGTATGGCGATAATCATGTGAAAAGGAGCGATTTAGTTCATTGCTAGCTTATAAACTCATAACGACTATCGAAGAGTTAGAGCCCTATCGGAGCATTTGGTCAGAGATTCTTGAAAAAGAGTATAATAATAACCCTTTTATTGAGTATGAATGGATTTCAACTTGGTGGACAACGCTCGGGATTCATGACAATGTCAAAATTTACATAGTGGAGCATCAAGGTATAGCAGTGGCCTTTTTTCCGTTAGTGCATTCTGTACGATTTGGTACAATCCATTATTTCAGCTTTTTAGGACAAGGTTTTGCGACCTATATGGAAGTGATTGCTGATAAGGAGTGGTTAGAACCTTCGATTACGTTTCTTTTGAAGGAGTTTTCACGAAAATATAAGCGTTATTTAATCGTGTTACATGGATTATTAGAAAGTAAAAATACCTCTCAAGTATTAGAAAAATATGCGATTGAATATCAGATGCCTCATTCGATTTTTCGAACTGTCACATCTTATATTGATTTCCAAACCATTCCTATGGAAACATTTCTAAAGATGCATCGTAAGAAATTCAAAAGCCTTAAACGGCGTGAAAACAAATTAAAGTCTCTTGGTCATGTCGCCTTTCAGGAAGTGAATCACAATCATCTACAAGACATGTTTACGTTATTCAAGAGAAGATGGCAAAAGAAAATTGATAAAAGTGGCTTTACTGAAAAGCAAACTCGTCTATTTTATGAGCAGCTAGCTAAAACCAACAGTAAGGAGCTTCGCGTAGAAGTCGATAGCTTACAATTTGAAGGGCAGTGGATTGCTTTTACAATTGACCTATGCTGTAGAGAGCGCAATTTTTGTCAGGCAATGGGCCATGAGCCAGATTTTAATCTATTTGGTCCAGGTCGCCTCATTGAAAAAGAAAATATGCTAAAAGCACATCAAGCTGGCTATCGTTATTATGACTTAGGAAGTGGCTATGAGCCATATAAGTTTGAATGGTATACACATATTGATTTTACTAGGAAGTTTGTAATGAGTACAAAAGGAGTTAAAGAGCGTAGTATTCGATTATGGATGGTCATGCGTGATCGCCTAAAAGGGCTATTAACGAATAATCATCAGCTAGTAAAATTGAAGCGAGACCGATTAGGAGAACTGCGTTATTTTCTGAAGCATGCAAGCACGAAAGATTGGCTAAGAGCTTTAACAAAAATGTTCCAACGAATGCTAGCCATTCATATTTTAGAAGTTTATATTGCAAAGCAACAACAGAGTAACGGAAATGTGAGATTTCAAGAATTATCAATGAAAGACATCATGACAACGAAGGATCGAGCGAAAAATGTTACAGATTTCTATAAGGGCTATCGACTCTTTGCAGATAGCGATCATGTCATCTATAAGCGACACGATCAAACGGTAGCCGAAGAAACGGTTAACTATTCCTATGAGCTGTCAGACAATATGTCGTTTATAAAAGAATATGATAGCTTGCGACTAGAGGAGATCGTTGCAGATGTGCAACGGGAAGGGAGAGCAGTCTGTACAATAGTCCCTTGGTATAAGAGAACCAGACGAAGAAAGCTCATGCAGGCAGGCTTCCATAAAGTAGCTAAAATTAATATAATAAAGATTTTCAAGTGGCAAAAAATATACGATATCTAAATAACAACACCCTCAGCAAATATGCTGAGGGTGTTTCATTAAAAATGAATACCAGGTTTATCAATTAGCTTACAGCCTGTACCATACTTGGCTTTTAAGGCACCTCTGAAAAGAGTGTGCTCCAGCTCTGGGAATGTCTGTTTCCAAAGTTCAAAGACATTATGGCTAGATGCTTTGCCGTCCTTTGTTAAGCGCGCAATATGGAAGCCATATTCATCATTACAGCGAGCCAATGGGCGGTTTTCTCTTACTGTAATAATTCGACCACTTGCCGTCATTTCATATAAGCCTTCATAGCCAGCAATCGCACGGCTTTCTTCTTGTCCTTCAACTAAAGGCTTTTCTTCATGTGGTGCTACTTTTTCCTCTGTCGTTGCTTCTTGTTCAGAAGATTGAGTTTCTTTAGCGCTGTTTCCTGCTGGTAGTTGTTCAACAATTACAAAATCTTTTTTAGAAGCTTTATCGCTCATTGTCGCCATCACGTTCATGATAGAGCCTACATAGCGTAATGGTTTTTCTCTTCCTTCTTCGAAAACAAAAATATTATACTCGGTTTTATTAATCTTTTTCATAATAATATTACCCGTTGTAATAGTAAAACCGATGAATTTGTTCTTTTTAAGTGCTTGTATTGCTTCTTGCTTTGTTAAAATCATTTTGAAAATCTCCTAAAGAATTATTTATTCTATTCTACCATAAAAATTATCACATTGTTTTTCGTAAAATAATGGATGATTTTGTACAATGCAGGGAAATATCCCTATTTTCTCAAAATTAATAATGGTACTATTAAGAATGTTTGGGGAATAAAACTCCTTTAAAAAGGAGCTTTCATAAGAGAGATACAATTTTAGTAGGGAGTGTTGATAGGTTGATCAATGTGCTTGGGGGCATAGGTTTATTTTTACTTGGAATGACGATGCTAACAAACGGTTTAAAGGAATTGGCAGGAGATGCCTTGAAAAAATGGCTCAATCGTTTTACAGGTGGGACCATTAGCTCGGTACTATCTGGTACATTTATGACAATGCTTGTACAATCCTCCACGGCCACGACCTTGATTACGATAGGTTTTGTCAGTGCTGGACTTCTTACATTTGTCCAATCGATTGGCGTTATTATTGGCGCCAATATCGGGAGTACGAGTACTGGTTGGATTATTTCATTAATCGGCTTTAAGATCAATATGCAGACAATGTCACTACCTTTTATTGCGCTTGGTGTATTTGTCCAATTGCTCGCACCACGTGATTACAAAGCAATTGGAGGGCTAGTGACTGGTTTTGGCTTATTATTTTTAGGTATTGATGTTCTTCAGGGAGGAATGGCTGCGGTACAAGATAAAATTCCATTCGATGCATTTAGTGCAAATTCTATTAGTGGAAAACTAGTTTTAATTGTTTTGGGTCTTATCATGACGGTTATTATGCAGGCTTCTAGTGCTGCAATAGCAGCCACTTTAACAGCTTTATATGCAGGTGCTATTGATTTTGAACAGGCTGCTTATTTAGTCATTGGTCAAAATATCGGGACGACAGCTACAGCGTTATTTGCTGCGATTGGTGCATCAACAGCTGCAAAACGAACAGCTGTGACACATGTAATGTTCAATGTAGTCACTGCTATACTAGTGACATTGGGTGCAAGGTTTTTGTTTGCTCTTACAGAGTTTGTCACGAAATCCATCAATGGTAGCTTTGATGAAACACTCGGCATTGCTGTTTTCCATACATTATTTAGTGTGATTGGCGCGATACTCTTTGTGCCATTTGTTCGTCCTTTTGCAAAGGCCATTGAAAAAATGATCCCTGAAAAAGGAAATTATTTAACTCGTAATTTAGATAGTAGTGTTGCCAAAATACCTGGAGTTGCTGTAGAGGTATCCTTTAATACATTGCAAGATATTACTAAGGAAATGACGACAGTACTCGTTTCCCTTATTCAAGGAAAAAAACGCACAGCTGAAACAGACAGTAGATTGGCTCAAATAGATGAGGCAATCGAAAAAACACGTTTATTTATGGATGCTATTCAATCTTCCTCTCAAAAAGAACGGTATAAGCATATTGCCCTTTTACATGCTTTAGACCACTTATATCGTTTGTCAAAGGCATTACGTGAGCAACATCCAAATGCCTTTCAATTACAGGAGACATTAACCCAAAAGTGGTTAGAGGTATTGGAAAAAGTACTACTAATCATTGATGAGGATGAACGTCTACCTGAGATTGCTACCTTGCTTGAGGTTACTTCCTCTGAAATGGCTACGGTGCGTCGTGATAAACGAAACGCATACTTTGAGCACACTGTTGAAAATGTGGTAGAGTTAGAGACAGCTGTATCGAAAGTGGAGACTTTGCTGTGGATTGATCGACTTGTCTATCACTATTGGCGTACGACCGCTCGTCTTGCAGAGTACCAAACCGTGACTAAGAAAGGTCGTCATATTGACACAGAAAAAAATACAGTAACAGTTGAATAAATGGAATGCTCGTCTTACGTTTGTAAGCGGGCATTTTTCTTCGCTTTACAAATAAAGGAGGATCTAGAATGGTTCAGCATAAATTTACAATGGACTTAACTTGGTCAGAAGGAAGAAACGGTACAGGAAATATCCAAGCTAGTAATTTGCAAACACAAATTTCTATTCCTCGGGAAATGAATGGACCTGGCATTGGTACAAATCCAGATGAAATGCTTTTAGGGGCAGCTGCAACCTGTTATTTAATTACACTAGCTGCTTTATTCGAAAGGTCAGAAATAGATGTACTGGAATTATCCATGCAGGCCCATGGATTTGTTAGTGTAGAAAATGGCATTTTTACTTATGAAAAAATTGTCCATAAACCGACTATTATTGTGCAAGAGCTAACAGAACATCTTGAAAAAAGACTTCTACGCTTAGCACACAAGGCTGAACAAACATGTATGATCAGTAAAGCATTAAAAGGTAATGTTGTAATTGAATGTGATGTTCAAATTTTTGAAGCAAGCATATAATAAGACAGCAAGAGTTATTCAGCAAGTAACGCTGATATAACTCTTTTTTTCATAAAATAAGCACTTTTTCTAAAATAGTTCTAGAAATGTTCAAAATGAATATATAGAGTTAAGTGCTAAAAAAATGCAAAGGATGATGTATTGCACGTTCAGACAGCTCAGAATCTCACATTCTATGGTCAGTACGGCAAAAGAATATTCGATATTATTGGGGCATTATTTTTGCTTTTTATAACAATTCCTCTAATGCTAGCTATATTCCTCATTTTACTCATAACGACAGGTCGCCCCATTTTTTTTAAACAAATCCGAACTGGCCTCGATCATCACCGCTTTGTGATTTGGAAGCTACGAACAATGTGTATTCAGGCAGTTCCAGTCAATATGCCGACTATTTGTGCTGATGGTATCCCTGATGATTATTATTTTAAAACAGAGCAAGATACACGCATCACAAAAGTGGGCGCTATTCTTCGAAAACTCAGTATTGATGAAATTCCACAACTTTTAAATGTGTTAAAAGGTGATATGAGCATTGTAGGTCCACGTCCTGAAGTACCAACGATCACGAATGCATATAATTCCTTACAGGCTCGGCGTTTGGAGGTAAAGCCAGGATTAACAGGCCTCGCTCAAATTAATGGTAGGTCGAATATTTCACATGGACAAAAAATATCATATGACATTGAATACGTTGATCATTATTCCTTTTGGTTGGATGTCCAAATTTTGTTGAAGACAATTTATGTTGTTGTTGCACGAACAGGTGCTTATTAAAAAATAAGGAGTGGCCATACTGAAGATCGTTCAGCTTATTACACGAATGGATAAAGTTGGAGGTGCGCAAAAACATGTGGAGGCACTTGCTATCCACTTAAAACAGGATGGGCATGATGTCACAGTAGTGACGGGCTCCTATCAACCATCACTGTGGCACTTACAAGAGCATAAAATCCCTGTTATCAGTATATCTGCTCTTCAACGGGCTATTCATCTAGCGAAAGATTTTCAAGCATTTTGGCAATTAAGAGCCGTTTTCAAACATCTACAACCAGATGTTATAGCCACCCACTCCTCTAAGGCCGGTGTGATTGGTCGCATAGTTGGTAGGTTGTTACAAATTCCAACTATTTTTACGGCACATAGCTGGAGCTTTACAGAAGGTGTTCCTTACAAGAAAAAGCTATTCTATCAACGGATGGAAAGATCAATTCAGCCATTTACGACAAAAATTATTACAGTGTCTGAATATGATCGGGAACTAGCACTAATGAAAAAGGTCGCTCCTGCTCATAAATTGCTGACTATTCACAACGGCATTGACCCTATCGAGAGAAATAAGACAACTGAAAAGATATGCATGGAGCAGCCAGTCATTGTCATGGTTGCTCGTTTTGAAGTGCCTAAAAGACAAGATGTCCTGTTAAAGACTTTAGCGGAACTGACAGATATCCCTTGGCACCTTCAATTGATTGGAGATGGTTCTCTGCGTCCAGCTTTAGAACATTTCGTTGAACAAAATCGATTATCAAATCGTGTAACATTTTTAGGTAATCAATTAGACGTTCATTCTTATCTTGAGAAAGGCCACCTATTTGTTCTGTTATCAGATTGGGAAGGCTTGCCGATTTCGATTATTGAAGCGATGCGTGTAGGACTTCCTATTATTGCAACAAATGTAGGTGGTGTGAAAGAGCTTATTATTGATCGTGACAATGGGTTTTTAGTGGAGCGAGAGAATAATGAATTATTGAAGAAGAGGCTGCATCAATTATTAATGGATGCTCCTTTAAGAGGGGAAATGGGGACGGCAAGTGAGCAGCGTTATTTACAGTACTTCACCTTCATCCCCATGTATCAAAAAACATTAATGGTTTATCAACAGGCTGTTTCAGAACTAGTGAAGAAAGGGGATTAAATTGCAATTAATTCGCATTAGAACTGATGATGAGCTTATGTGGTACAAGGAAATTTGGGATGCCATTTTAGAAGAAGAGAACAATGATAATCCATTTATAGAATTTGCTTGGTTTTATAATTGGTGGCAAATTGTAGGACGGAAAGAGCGTGTAGAGCTTTACGCCATTGAACATGAGGGGACAATTAGGGCCTTTTTTCCTTTTACAGTGTCTATTCGTTGGGGGGTAAGGGTGTATGCTTTTGCGGGAGAAAACATCGCCAATTATACAGGGGTTGTAGCTAAAAAGGAATGGTTTCAGCAAGTTACAACCTTTGTTTTTGATGAGCTCATTAAAAAGCATCGGCATATTCTTTTTTCCTTGCATGGGTTATTAGAAAGCAAGGTGTCTACTAAGATCTTAGAGCAATACTTTGTAGAAAGACAATTACGTACAAGCCTGTTCCGAGTTGTGACACCCTATCTTGCTTTTTCGGAAATTGATTTTCATCGCCATTTCAATCAACGTCGAAAAATGCATGGCGTTGATCGACGAGAACGAAAACTAAGAAATTTAGGCTCCTTAGAAAGACGTGAGGCTTCACAGGACGAGCTTTGGCAAATGTTTCGGTTATTTGATCGACGTTGGGCAAAAAAACTAGATACAAGTGGCTTTACAAAAGGCAAGAAAAGAGATTTTTTTGAGCGTTTAACGATGCTTAAAGGTGAGGCGTTACAGGTAGAGGTCGATGCACTTGTCTTTGAAAACCAGTGGATTGCTTTTACCTATGGATTATGCTGTCGTGGCCGCTATGTAACCTATGCCCTTGCACATGAGCCAACTTTTAATTTATTTGGTGCTGGTCGGATAGTCACTCAGGAAGCCATCCAGCGAACGTTTACTGCTAACTATCGCTTATATGATATGAGCATAGGCTATGAGTCTTATAAATTTGATTGGCGCTCAGACATTGATTTTACAAGACAGATGCTTGCTAGCAGCGGTACGAAACGTACAAATCTACTGGCAGGTTTTTTATCGTTAAAGCAAAGGCTCAAAGAATTTATGAAAGGAAACCAACGAGTCGTAGATTGGAAGCGTAACACACTGGGCCATTTACGATATTTAGTAAAGTATGGAAAGGTAAAAGATTGGCTAGAATATGGACAACAATTCGTAGAAAAATTTATTCGTTTGAAACAAGTGGAGCTGTATGAATTATCCCCATCAGAGGACGTATCACCACAGCAACCTGTCGGAAACTTATTTGAAGAAATGTCGATTCAGGAAGCGATGCAACTTGATCAGGAAGAAGTCATGGCCCTCCTTTATAAGGGCTATACGATTTATAAAGACTCCTTTGCGGAAACGAATAAGCTGGCGTTTGCATTACATGCCACAAACTGGCGAGTGGATTCAATGCAAATTGTAGAAGCCTTACCGAAGCAAACCTATTTTTTAGCCTATGATGTTTTCAAACAAATCGACATTATTACAGCTTTTTTACGGAAAATTAAGCCAGCACAAACATTGTGGGTATCGGTAAGTTTTTGGCAATGGCGCAAGCGCAAGCGCTTAGTACAACTAGGCTATAAACCTATTTCTCGAATGAAACATTATAAACTTGCTCGTTTTGAGCGACACCGTGTAGAAAAATATACAGAGAGTGGGGGCGATGTACATTCTGTCCATTAAAAGTAAGCGATGGAATATCGCAATGCAGCATTTTTATTTTCTCGAAAAGCCAGCCAATTTTCGAAAGTCTATGAAAGTTGTAGGCTACACGCATTCATTAGTACCAAGTCGGAAGCTTGTAAAAAGCGAAACGATTCACATTTATTTGCAAGAGCATGAGCTTTCATTGTATTTAGCACTGTCTGAAGGTAATCGTAAAATCTTACGACGTGCCCAAAAAGAATCCTATCAAGTCATTTTGTATAAAGAGCCATCCATAGAAAATTTGAAAGCCTTTCAGCAATTTTACAATCAATTTGCCAAAAGAAAAAAAATTGAAGCAATCGGCAAGTCGCAAATGGAAACCATTCTGCTCCTCAATGAACAGGGTGCCTTATTATTATCGGAGATCCAGAGTTTTTGTGGACAGACATTATGTTATCGATTAGATATTGTGCATGAGAAAAAAGCGATGTCTTATTTCGAGGCAACATGTCATGCAACCGCATTGCCTGCACAATTAAAACGTCCTTTCCGTTATGCAAATCGGTTTTTAATTTGGCATAACCTGCTACACCTAAAGGAGCAAGGTTTTGTCTTATATGATATGGGAGAATTAACGGACAATCGAAATGTACGAGCCTTTAAATTAAGCTTTGGTGGCCAGGTTGTTCATGTTTACTCAGGCTACATTATCCAATCAAAAATACGTGCACTTTTACTAGGTGTGCAAAAATGGAGGAAGTAGCAACATGAATGGTGGGGGTCTCGTTATTTCATTAGATTTTGAGCTGAATTGGGGTGTCCATGACGTATTTCGTTATGGCCAATACAATAAAAACCTATATGGTGTCCGTAAAGCCTTGCCCAGGATACTAGCGTTATTTGAGCAATATGACATCCATGCAACTTGGGCTACAGTTGGATTATTGTTTGCTGAATCAAAGGCAGAAATGGCTCATTATTTGCGAGGTATCCCTGTGAAATATGAAAATATGCGCTTTGCAGCACATACACAGCTAGCAAAAGTTGGCGAAAATGAACAAGAAGATCTCCTGCATTTTGGTAAATCATTAATTGAGGAAATTAAACGTACACCACATCAGGAAATAGGAAGTCATACCTTTTCTCATTTTTATTGCTTGGAGAAGGGCCAAACGAAAGCTGCCTTTTGTGCGGATTTACATGCAACGAAAACAATCAGTGACGGCTATACTGCGCCTATGAAATCGATTGTCTTTCCTCGTAATCAAATAAACAAAGACTATTTTACAGCTTGTTTAGAAGAGGGATATGTTTGCTATAGAGGCACCGAAAATCATGAGCTATATGACGCACAAAAGTTTACGAAAAAGGGAAGACTTTTAGGTGCTAAGAAGTGGTTAGATAGCTATTGGAATATAACTGGTCATCATATAGCCACCCTGGAAGAAATGCAAGAGGAGCAACTGATTAATATTCGATCAAGTGCTTTTTTAAGGCCATACTGTAGTCCATTGCGTATATTCGAAAATTTAAAAGTAAAGCGAATAAAGGAAGGCATGCTCAAGGCTGCACAGGCACAAGCCTTTTATCATTTATGGTGGCATCCTCATAATTTTGGCAAGCATATTGATAAGAATTTGGCGATGCTAGAAGAACTATTAAGTTATCATCAAGAACTGCGTAATCAATATAATTTTCAAAGCTATTCCATGTATGAGGTAGCGGAACTTTGCGATAGCCTTTCGAAACAGCAGAAGTAATAATGGAAGAGCTCTCTGTACGAAGAGTTGGTAAAAAAGAGGTTTGCTCTCTGAAGAGTAATTAAAGTGCTTGTAAACGAGAGAAAGTCATTTATTAAGAGTGTCAAAGCGCTCAAGGTAGGTGAACAACACTCAAAAAGTTGAGAACAGCCACAATCTCCTAACAAAAGAAACATGTAATTTCTAAGCAAACTGATTTCAAGTTTGCTTTTTTTGTTTGATCAAAAGAATATTTTCAATATAAGAGAAAAAAAGAAAAACTTTGACGAAAATCATTGTACGAATGGTACTATTACTATAAAGAAAATATGTTAGGACATTTACAGGGGAGCACCAATTGATTTAGGTCAATTGAACTTGAATGGAAAAGAGAAGAAGGTGGTAGATGAATATGTTTATACAATCAGAATGCCTATGGAAGCAGGAGAATGGATCAGCTATGCATCAGTGGATAAAGCAGCAAACAAATCCGAATCCGAATGAGGTGGATATTGTCGTATATGGAGCGCTTTTATCATATACCAATGGTGCGTCGTCAAAAGCGCAATACCCAACAGCCTTTCGTAAGGCTTGGCCAGGTTTTCAATCATATAATTTAGATGAGCAGGTGAATTTACGTGCCCTTTCAGTTGTGGATATTGGGGATGTGGCGATTCTAGAAAATGATCGAATGCTTTCGGAATCTGCCATCGAGGCTGCTGCAGAAAATTTAAGTATAGCCTTTCAAAGAAGTTTTACTTGTTTGATTGGGGGAGATCATACTATTACAGCGCACTCCATAAAAGGTATAAAAAATGCCTTCCCACAGGATCGCATTGGCATCATTCAAATTGACACGCATTTAGATGCAAGAAACCAAGAGGAAATTGGTTTAGCACAAGATTCTCCAATTCATCAGTTAATTGCAGCAGGGGTTGTGGAGGGGAGACATGTCTATAATGTCGGTTTGCATGGCTTTTTCAATTCACCCGAAATGATTCATTATGCTAAAGAACAAGGCATTCATATGATTACGTTAAAGCAAATGCGGCGTGATGGTATTCAACTCACAATACGTGAAATGCTGCGTCAGCTTATGTATGAAGTAGATCGCATTTATGTGTCTGTGGATTTAGATGCACTTGATATTGTATTTGCCTGTGATGTTCCTGCAGCTTCACCTGGTGGTTTAACGGCTTATGAGTTATTCGATATCCTCAAGATTATTGGCGAAAATGAGGGTGTTCGTCATATTGATTTTGTTTATGCTGATCCTAAAGAAGGTATACTACGTCCAGAAACTGTTAAAATCGGTGTAACTGCATTTTTACAATGGTTGACAGGCATTCAACTAGATCATCGCAATCGTATCTCGAAAAAAGGAAAGGTTATGTTGTAAAGCAAGTGTATTTCCGAGTATTAACAATGCTGAATTTTAAAAGTTTGCTATAATGTTTAAATAGAAAACAATAAATAAATACAAACTTTGTATTGTAATAGAGAGGAAATTTATGATGACAACAAAACCAAGATTATTGATTGTCGACGGTATGGCACTGTTATTCCGTTCTTTTTTCGCTTCGGCTGCCATGGGGCATTTTATTCGCTTGGCAGATGGAACACCTACGAATGGGGCCCAAGGATTTGTGCGACATGTTCTAACAGCACAAACTATTATGAAGCCAACACATATGGCTGTTTGCTGGGATATGGGCGCACATACATTCCGCAATGATTTATTTGATGGCTATAAAGCGAATCGCCCAGCACCTCCAGAGGAAATGCTACCACAATTTGATATGGCGAAAAATTTATCGCAGCAAATGGGTTGGCAAAATTTCGGGGTGAAGGGCATGGAGGCAGATGATTTAATTGGCTCCATGATAACGAAATGGCAGGACGAGGCAGACATTACGGTCATTAGTGGTGATAAGGATTTACTTCAGCTTTTAAGGCCATCTACAGAAATTGCGTTTATGAAAAAGGGCTATACAGAATACGATATTTATACACATGCTCGCTTTAAAGAAGAATATTGTATTGAACCTTCACAGTTTGCACAGGTGAAAGCCTTTATGGGTGATTCAAGTGATGGCTATCCAGGTGTGAAAGGGATTGGCCCAAAACAAGCGTTAACGCTTATTCAAACATATGGCTCAATAGACAAAATACTGGCATCACTCGGTGAATTGAAGCCAGGTCAAAGAACAAAAATTCAAGATAATTTAGATATGTTGCAGCTATCACATGAGCTTGCAACGATTCAAACCAATGTACCAATTGACGCTGATTTTACAAGCCTTGTGTTACCAACTTACGAACCACATATTTTTAAAGCAATAGAAGAGCGTGGCTACACACTAATTGCCAAGCACGCCCGTTCTTTGTATTCGCTTATTTAATCAATCATCGCAGAGTATAGTCATATGCTCTGCTTTTTTTATTGTAAGGAAAAGAATAGAGAGCAAAAAGAAGGCTAATCGATATTTGCTCTAGTAAGGAACCATTTTCACGAAGGATAATACCTTTTCGTTGTCTTTATAGAGAGCCTGACGAATTTGGCTATCACGTTGTGGACCACCATTATCATGGAATATTAGCCATAGCTCATCATTTTTTATCTCATAGCCTATAAGCGGTACCCAATGATAAGCAAAGGTTGATTTTTTATCACGCCACTGAAGGCTAAAATAGCGATCAAAACGCATAGCAACTGGTCGACCTGCGTCAATTTCCTGTAGAGCTTCCTTTAATGAACATGTTCGAATATCCCAAGTTGGAAGCAATTGACGAAGATTGTGAATCAGTCTCCATTTGAATAAGCCAATTTTTGTACCACGAAGCAGTTTATATAGCTCATTAATTGAAGGAGCTGACTCATTTAAAAATTTTAAGATGACATGAATCGTAGTAGGTCCACAGGCAGAATTGCGATAGCTTGGTGCAATGGAAATCTCATATTGTGAAGCCCCCCGTAGTGCCAATTGTTGACGCATAATAAACTCCTTTCAAAAAGAGCTGCATTTCAAGAAGAAATGCAGCTCTCTCGCCATTATTATTGAGCAGATAAAAATTCTGTTACTTGCTGAGGTGTTTTTGCATTTGCACTATGTAAGTGTGCAAGTTTTTCACCATTTTGGAAAATCAATAGACTTGGAATTCCCATAACATCGTACTTATCAGCGATTTCTGGGAGCTCGTCTCGGTTTAGCTCATACCAATCATATTGGTTGTACTCTTCAATGATTGGATCGATGAACATATTCATACGTGTGCAATCAGGGCACCAGCCAGCATAAAATTTCACTAAAACTTTTTGGTCGCCAGCGATTAATTCGTTAAATTGTTCTGCAGTAGTAATAGTTTTCATTAAGTATTCACTCTCCTTGCTTTCCATTCTACACATTTTTCTCGCAATCTGAAAGTTTTCTGTTTGGCCGTTTCAATCGCTACTTCTTGTCCTCTTTTAGCTCGTTAAAAACAAAAAAAGATGTATACTGCAAAAATAATTCATGAAAAAAGATTGCTAAATTAGACAAAATAATCTACACTAAAAACAGAAAAGTAGTTTTATCTTCATTCATTAAGAAGTGTCATTTTGGAGCGAAGATAAACCTTAGTCGTGCTTGGTTGAGTGGAGGGAATCTCATTCAACAAAAGGACAAAAAATTCACTAAGGAACACTTGATATTTTTTTGGCCAAAAAATGAATGGCTATTCATTCAATGGGAGAATAAGGGGGAATTGCTTGTGACTTACAACATTAAAAAAGCAGCTGTTCTAGGTTCTGGGGTGATGGGCTCTGGAATTGCAGCACATTTAGCAAATATCGGTATACCAACATTACTATTGGATATAGCACCGAAGGAACTGACGCAAGAGGAAGAAGCAAAAGGCCTTTCTTTAGAGCATCCAGCTGTTAGAAATCGTATTGTAAACGGAGCTTTGCAAAAGTTATTAAAGCAAAAGCCAGCACCACTTACTTCTAAGAAAAATTTATCACTACTATCAGTTGGCAACTTTGAAGACGATCTAGGGAAACTAAAAGATGTAGATTGGATTATTGAGGTTGTTGTAGAAAATTTACCAATTAAACAAAGTCTTTATGAAAAAATTGATGCGGTTCGTTCACCAGGAACAATCATTAGTTCAAATACATCTGGTATTAGCATTAATGCGATGGCAGAGGGACGTTCAGATGATTTTCAAAAGCATTTTCTTGGCACACATTTTTTCAACCCACCTCGCTATTTAAAATTATTAGAAGTGATTCCTGCCAATACAACTGCACCTGAAGTAGTTAGCTTCATGAAAACGTTTGGGGAAGATGTGCTTGGTAAAGGAGTTGTACTTGCAAAAGATACACCAAACTTTATTGCCAACCGCATCGGAACATATGGTTTACTTATCACTTTACAGGAAATGTTAAAAGGTGGTTACTCTGTTGGTGAGGTAGACTCTGTAACAGGTCCGCTTATCGGCCGTCCAAAGTCTGCAACTTTCCGTACGCTAGATGTAGTTGGTTTAGATACATTCATTCATGTAGCGAAAAATGTTTACGATCAAACAACAGGTGAGGAGCAGCAAGTATTTGCAGTACCTGAATTTTTACAAAAAATGGTCACAAACGGTTGGCTAGGAGCAAAATCAGGTCAAGGTTTCTTCTTAAAACAAGGAAAAGAGATACATGAGATTGATCCAGCAACCTTAACGTATAGTCCAGCCAAAAAATTAAAAACACCTTCTATTGAAATGGCAAAACAAACTCGTGGATTGGCTAATAAAGTGAAGGCGTTAACCTATGCAAAGGATCGTACAGGCGAGCTATTATGGGGGATTTTTGCACCAACGCTCCTTTATTCTGCACAGCTACATGGGGAGATTGCAGATGATATCGTAGCCATTGATAACGCGATGAAATGGGGATTCGGCTGGCAACAAGGGCCATTTGAGATTTGGGATGCTATAGGCGTAAAAGATTCTGTGGCGAAAATGGAGGCTGAGGGCCGAGAGGTACCTGCTTTTGTCAAAGAGATGTTAGCAAATGGCGTGGAGACATTCTATACAGAATTAGACGGAGATTTAGCTTACTATAATGGTTCACAATATGTGAAAGTGCCAGTCAATGAAAAAGAGATTAATTTAAAACGTTATAAGAAAAAGCATGGTGTGATTAAATCAAACACAGGTGCTAGTTTAATAGATTTAGGGGATGGAATTGCATTACTGGAGTTCCATTCGCAATCCAATGCAATCGGCTTGGATATTATTCAAATGATTAACTTTGCGGTAGATGAAGTAGAGGCTAACTATAAGGGCTTAGTCATCGGTAATCAGGGGAAAAACTTCTGTGTTGGGGCAAATCTAGGAATGATTTTGGTAGAAGCTCAGGATGATAATATATTTGAGCTAGATTTCGTCATTAAAGCATTCCAAGATGCTATGCAGAAAATTAAATATTCACGTAAGCCTGTTGTAGCAGCACCGTTTGCCATGACATTAGGCGGGGGAGCAGAGGTTTGCTTACCAGCTGCACATATTCAAGCAACAATGGAAACATATATGGGCTTAGTGGAAGTAGGGGTTGGATTAATCCCAGGTGGTGGCGGAAATAAAGCACTCTATCAGAAATTCCTAAAGGGCTTACCAAACGGCGTAGAGGTAGACTATCAACATATTGCTAATAAAGTATTTGAAACAATTGCGATGGCGAAGGTTTCAACATCTGGTGAGGAAGCACGTGAAAATAATTTCCTAAACTTTGCGGATGGTATTTCAGTTAATCCAGATCATCAATTGTATGATGCGAAGCAGGCGGCATCAGCACTTTACGAAGCGGGCTATCAACCACCTGTACCAACAAAAGTGCCAGTGGTCGGTGCATCAGGCTATGGTACATTACTCATCGGTGCGCAAGGGATGTTTGAGTCAGGCTTTATTAGCGAACATGATTTAAAAATTGCTAAAAAATTAGCTTATGTTATTGCAGGTGGAAAGGTTCCGTACGGCACATTAGTCGATGAGCAATATTTATTGAACTTAGAGCGTGAGGCATTCCTTAGTCTTGTTGCTGATCCACTATCACAGCAGAGAATGCAACACATGCTGTTAAAAGGTAAACCACTTCGTAACTAATTGACGAAATAAATCAATCTTGCACATGAAACAAAGGGGGATTAATACGATGCGTGAAGCCGTTATTGTAGCAGGAGCACGAACTCCAATTGGAAAAGCAAAAAAAGGTTCTTTAGCAACAGTAAGACCAGATGATTTTGGTGCTGTTGTAGTCAAGGAAACATTGAAAAGAGCAGGCTATGAAGGGCCAATTGATGATTTAATTTTAGGCTGTGCAATGCCAGAAGCAGAGCAAGGAATGAATGTAGCACGTAGTATTGGGGCACTTGCTGGATTACCAGATACAACGCCTGCTCTGACAATCAATAGATTTTGCTCATCAGGTTTACAGGCAATTGCTTATGCAGCAGAGCGAATTATGCTAGGACACTCAAAGGCTATTCTTGCTGGTGGTGTAGAATCCATGAGTATGGTGCCGATGGTAGGGAATACACCACGTTTAAATCCGACTTTAGCAGAAACGGCTCCACAATATTATATGGGCATGGGGCATACAGCTGAGGAAGTAGCTCGTCAATATAATGTTAGTCGTGAAGACCAAGATGCTTTTGCTGTTCGCTCGCATGAGCTTGCTGAAAAGGCAATTAAAGAAGGTAAATTCAATGATGAAATTGTACCAATTGAAGTGGAACAGCATTACGTAGACGATAACAATAAACCACAAGTGAAAAAATTCACATTCAGTATAGATGAAGGTGTACGTCCAGGTACATCAGTTGAAGGTTTAGCCAAACTACGTCCAGCTTTCCACGTAAAAGGCAGTGTAACGGCGGGCAATGCCTCTCAAACTTCTGATGGTGCAGCAGCTGTACTAGTAATGGATCGTGAAGAGGCTGACAAGCAAGGACTGACACCAATGGCAAAATTCCTAAGCTTTGCAGTTGGCGGTGTACCTCCTGAAGTAATGGGTATCGGGCCTATCGTGGCAGTGCCAAAAGCGTTGGAAATTGCAGGTTTATCCATCGAAGATATTGATTTATGGGAAATCAATGAAGCATTTGCTTCACAGTCATTACAGGTGGTACGTCATTTAGGCATCGACCAAGAGAAAGTCAATGTCAATGGTGGAGCGATTGCATTAGGTCATCCACTAGGCGCAACGGGAGCTATTTTAACATTAAAGCTAATTCATGAATTGAAGCGTCAAGGGAAGAAATATGGTGTAGTGACAATGTGTATTGGTGGCGGCATGGGTGCTGCTGGCGTATTTAAAATTCTATAATTTTTGCTAGATCAGCTTGAGGTGTACTGTTTACGGTTGCCTCCGAACATTGTATACGTCAAGCTTTTCTATACATGATCATTAGGGGAATCAACTAACAAAAAGATATATTGGGAGGAATTAATCATGACTGAAAAAACAACTGATTTCATTAAAGGCGGCGGATTTCTTATTGAAGATGTGGAATTAGATCGTGTATTTACACCGGAAGATTTCACTGACGAGCATAAAATGATTGCTAAAACAACAGAGGAATACGTTACAAATGAAGTTTTACCAGTAGTGGAAAATTTAGAGCACCATGAATTTGAGCATTCAGTGCGTCTCCTAAAAAGTGCAGGCGAATTAGGCTTACTTGGAGCAGATGTGCCTGAAGAATACGAAGGGCTAGGATTAGACAAAGTTTCTTCAGCTTTAATCGCTGAAAAAATGTCTGTTGCAGGTGGTTTCTCTATCACACATGGTGCTCACGTTGGTATTGGGTCATTACCAATTGTTCTATTCGGTAATGAAGATCAAAAGAGAAAATATTTACCTAAGCTTGCTTCAGGTGAATTAATCGCTGCCTATGCATTAACAGAGCCAGGTTCAGGTTCAGATGCTCTAGGTGCAAAAACGACTGCAAAATTAAACGAAGCTGGCACACATTATATTTTAAATGGTGAAAAACAGTGGATTACGAATGCAGGCTTTGCTGATGTATTTGTGGTCTACGCAAAAATTGATGGCGATAAATTCTCCGCCTTTATCGTAGAACGTGCCTACAATGGTGTTTCAGTTGGTCCTGAAGAAAAGAAAATGGGGATTAAATCATCATCAACTCGTACATTAGTATTGGAAGATGCCGAAGTACCTGTAGAAAATCTATTAGGTGAAATTGGTCGTGGGCATATCATTGCGTTCAATATTTTAAACATTGGTCGATATAAACTAGGCGTGGGCACAATTGGCGGATCGAAACGTGCATTGGAGTTAGCTATTCAGTATACAAACCAACGTCAGCAGTTTAAGACAAAGCTTTCTGATTTCAATCTGACAAAAGAAAAATTATCAACGATGGCTTCTCAATTGTATGCTTCAGAATCATTAAACTATCGTACTGTGGGCCTATTTGAGGATCGCTTAAGCCAATTAAGCCTAGAAGAGCAAAAGCAAGGTAAAGTAATTGCAGGAGCGATTGCTGAATATGCCATTGAATGCTCTATTGCTAAAGTATTCGGTTCAGAAACTTTAGACTATATTGCTGACGAAGCTGTCCAACTTCATGGCGGTTATGGCTTTATGGCTGAATATGAGGTAGAGCGTATTTACCGTGATTCTCGTATTAATCGAATTTTTGAAGGTACAAACGAAATTAACCGCATGATTGTACCTGGCACATTTATGAAAAAGGCGCTAAAGGGTGAGCTACCATTATTACAAGTTGCCCAAAATTTACAGCAAGAGCTGCTTATGCTAATGCCAGAGGATATCGGTACAGAGCCGTTAGCACAAGAAAAATATTTAGTGAAAAATGCCAAGAAGATTGCTGTATTAGCTGCAGGATTAGCAGCACAACGCTTTGGTGCAAAACTTGATCAAGAGCAAGAAGTATTGGTAAACATTGCGAATATAGCTAACCAATTATTTGCAATGGAATCAGCTGTCTTACGTACAGAAAAAGCAATTGCTCGTGACGGTGCTGAAAAAGCACATCAAAAATTGCTATACACACAAATTTTCTGCCAAGAAGCATTCGCAGAAATCGAAAAAGAAGCAAAAGACACAATTCTTGCTTCAGCGGATGGCGATGCAGCCCGTATGACATTATCTGCACTGCGTAAGCTAACGCGTAATAATCCATACAATTTAATTGCGAAGAAGCGTGAGGCTTCCGTTAAATTAATTGATGCTGAAAAATATATTGTATAATAGTGCAAATTTAACCTAGCTATCTGCAAAAGATAGCTAGGTTCAGACTGTAGACAAACTCAATGAATTTTGAGTTTGCCTACAGTCTTTTTTCTTTTACAATAAAATAAAGTAAAGCCGTTGATTTCCACTACGGGCGGACGCTTTCCGCGGGCGGGGTCGAGCTGCTTCCCTCGCTTCGCTCAGTCCAGGATCTCGACTTTCCCGCTTTTCCCGCAGGAGTCGCCACCCTTCGTTCCAATCAACTTCTACATAAAGAATTATTGATAAAAAGTACACTTTCGAGGTGATCAACCATGATGACGAAAAATCAAATCAATGAACGTGAACAATTAGAAATGCTAACGATTGATCAATTAGTTCCCCAAGATCATTTAGTACGAAAACTAGAGGCGGCTATTGATTTTTCATTTATCTATCCTTTAGTAGAAAACCTCTACTCTGCTAAAGGACGCCCTAGTATTGATCCTGTTGTTCTCTTTAAAATGACGTTTATTCAGTACGTTTTTGGTATACGGTCCATGCGTCAAACCATCAAAGAAATTGAAACGAATATGGCGTATCGTTGGTTTTTAGGGTTTGGCTTCCATACAGAAGTCCCGCATTTCTCTACCTTCGGTAAAAATTATGTCCGTCGCTTTCAAGACACTGATATATTTGAGCAGATATTCTATCGTATATTAAAAGAGATTATGCATCAAGGACTCCTCCATGCAGACCATTTATTTATCGATTCTACGCATGTGAAAGCGAGTGCGAATAAACGAAAGTATGATAAAAAAGTTGTGCGAAAAGAAACACGGGCTTATGAAGAGAAACTTCAATTAGAGTTAAATATTGATCGTGAGGAACACGGAAAAAAGCCCTTTCCCCCGGAGAAGTTTGAAAAGGAAGAATGGAAAGAAATAAAGGAAAGCACGACAGATCCTGAAAGTGGCTATTACGTGAAGGATGAACGTACGAAGCAGTTTGCGTATTCTTTTCATGCAGCGACAGATGAAAAGGGCTTTGTCTTGGGTGCCATTGTAACTCCGGGAAATGTGCACGATAGTCATGTATTACAGCCACTTGTGGAAAAAGTCATTGAAAACGTTCAAAAACCATTAGCTGTTGCGGCAGATGCAGCCTATAAAACACCAGCGATTACGAATTTTTTATTAGAGAATCAAATGTTGCCTGTTCTTCCTTATACACGTCCTAAAACGAAAGATGGATTCTTCCGAAAGCATGAGTATATATATGATGAGCACTATAATTGTTATCTTTGCCCACAAGGGCAGATATTGAAGTATGCAACAACGACGAAAGAAGGATATCGGCAATATAAATCGAATCCTTTGATTTGTGCGAAGTGTCCAAGCCTTTCCCAATGTACAGAAAGTAAGCATCATCAAAAACTCATTCAACGCCATATTTGGGAGTCGTATGTGGAGGAAGCTGAACATTTACGCCATTCCTATGACATCAAACAGATTTATGCAAAGCGCAAAGAAACGATTGAGCGTGTATTTGCGGATGCAAAAGAAAAGCATGGTATGCGATGGACAACCTTAAGAGGTCTAAAAAAATTGTCCATGCAGGCGATGCTTACTTTTGCTGCCATGAATTTAAAGAAACTGGCTACTTGGACGTGGCAGGCAGCTTAAGAAGGTAGCTATGCTCGAAGAGTATGTTGAATTTGGTAGTATATTATCAAATGTTAAAGATAAAATAGGAAGAAAAATGACAAAAGCCCATCGAGAGTGAACCTCTCGATGGCTTTTGTCTACAGTCTGAACCTAGCTATCTGCAAAAGATAGCTAGGTTTTTTTATATGAGATGGATAATCGTAAAAGGAGCGGATAAATTTGCACAACTGGTGGATAAACTTACAAAAAAGAGTGAAGTTCACCATTGAAAACAACTATGATGGTATACTACAGAAAAAGACAGAAGAGGAGCATTGTAATGACGATTCAATTTTTCCATTATCCGAAATGTACAACATGTAAAAAGGCACAGAAGTGGTTAAATGAGCATGAGGTTTCCTATGAAGAGGTACATATCGCAGAGCAACCTCCCACTAAAGAAGAATTAACAGCTATTTGGCAAGCTAGTGGACAGCCTTTGAAGAAATTTTTTAATACCTCAGGCATGAAATATCGTGAGCTTGGCTTAAAGGACAAGTTAGCGGAAATGACGGAGGATGAGCAGCTTGAGCTACTTGCTTCAGATGGCATGTTAATTAAACGTCCCATCGTGACAGATGGAAAAAAAGTTACTTTAGGTTTTAAAGAAGTAGATTTTGAGCAAGCTTGGAAATAACCGTATTAAACCTTGTATTTATAGGAGAAGTATGGCACACTGAAAGTGAATATATTACATATTTATGGAGGGGTTTTTTGCATGAGCACACCTAAAGACTTACGATACTCTGAAGAACATGAATGGGTAAAAGTAGAAGATGGAAAAGTACGTATTGGTATTACTCACTTCGCACAATCTGAATTAGGAGATATCGTATTCGTTGAGCTTCCACAAGTTGGCGACGAAATCAAAACAGATGATCCATTCGGTAGCGTAGAATCAGTAAAAACTGTTTCTGAATTATATGCACCAATCTCAGGTACTGTAGTTGAAGTAAATGCAGATTTAGAAGATAGCCCAGAATTCGTTAATGAATCACCATATGAAAAAGCATGGATGATCGTTGTTGAGCCTGCTGACGCATCAGAAGTTGAGAAACTAATGACAGCAGAGCAATACGAAGAAATGATCGCTGAATAAGACAAGCCATAATCGAAAAACGTCGGAAACTACCGGCGTTTTTTGTTATATAATGACTTATAAGTGGGGATCTCTAAATGGAGGTGGCGTAATGTTCGAGGGAAAATGCTTGATAGTAGAAGGGCGCTCAGATAAGCTACAAATTGAGCCTATTTTGAATGAGAATGTTACAATACTATGTACGAATGGTACAATTGGTGTGCATCAATTAGAAGAACTACTGGATCCCTATGAGGGCTGTGAGCTATTTACTTTTTTTGATGCAGATACTTCTGGTGATAAGCTACGTGCATTAATGGACAGACATTATCCAGAGGCTGAGCATCTGCGCACAATGCCAACATACAAGGAAGTAGAAACGACACCAAGAAAAGTGCTAGCAATGATCTTACTGCGTGCACATTTTTCAATCCATAATGAATATATTTTGTAAGGTTGCGTGAGTAAATGGAAGAATGGTCAATAGAGCAGTGGGAAGCGGCTAAACAGTCGGGAGAGAAAACTGCATTTTATTTATATACACCGATGTGTGGAACGTGTGCAGTGGCATCTAAAATGATGTCCATTATTGAGCAATTACTGCCACAGCTACAAATTGGTAAAGCAAATATCAACTTTTTGGAACACATAGCTTATGAGCATCAAATTGAAAGTGTTCCCTGTCTACTCATCAGTGATGGCGGAAAAGTGACAGAAAAGATTTATGCTTTTCAATCCGTACCATTTTTATATGAATTGTTAAAAAAATCAATTGACTGAACTTTACTAGCGTGGTAAAGTATCAAATATATTACTAAAACATTAAATATATCGAACTCTTATGAAGAGTGGCGGAGGGAAGTGCCCTATGAAGCCCGGCAACCATCACAATGTGAAAAGGTGCCAAATCACCCAAAGATTTTTCTTTGAAAGATGAGAGAACGGTTTAACGTATCATACGTGACCCCTTCTACTTGTCTGTGAGTGAAGGGGTTTTCTATATGAGAAAAGGAGTATTCGCTATGATCCAGCTTCAAAATATTACAAAGAAATACAAAACAGCAAATGGCGAATTAACGGCAGTCAAAGACGTCAACCTTACTATTAATAAAGGTGAAATTTTTGGCATTATCGGCTATAGTGGTGCTGGTAAAAGTACCATGATTCGTTTATTAAACGGTTTAGAGAAACCGACAGCAGGAACAGTAACGGTGAACAATCAAGAATTTTCATCGATAAAAGGGCAAAAGCTTAGAGCAGCTAGACAAAAGGTAAGTATGATTTTCCAGCATTTTAATTTACTTTGGTCAAGAACAGTTGCCGAAAATATTGCATTCCCTTTAGAAATCGCAGGCTTCCCAAAGGCTCAACGTGAAGCGCGTGTGAAGGAATTAATTGCCCTTGTAGGCTTAGAAGGGCGCGATAAGGCATATCCATCCCAGCTTTCTGGGGGACAAAAGCAGCGTGTAGGAATTGCACGTGCATTAGCGAATAATCCAGAGGTTTTACTATGTGATGAGGCGACATCCGCACTCGACCCTGAAACAACGGATGCCATTCTTGATTTACTCGTAGATATAAATGAACGCTTAGGCTTAACAATCGTCCTGATTACCCACGAAATGCATGTCATCCGCAAAATTTGTCATCGTGTAGCGGTGATGGAGGCAGGCGAAATTGTGGAACGTGGTGAGGTATTACAAGTCTTCCAAGCCCCACAGGCGGCTATTACTAAGAAGTTTGTATCTCAAATTACAGACACTAAGGAAACACAGGATACGGTAGCACAAATTAAAACAAACTATCCAACTGGACAACTTGTCAAATTGATTTTTGTTGGTGAAAAAACAGAACAGCCTGTCATCTCACATCTTGTGAAACAATTTGATGTAGAAGTAAGTATTGTTCACGGAAATATTTCGCAAACAAAAAATGGTGCATATGGTACATTGATTGTGCAAATTGATGGCTCTCAGACAAACGTCACTGAAGCCCTTCGTTATTTAAATACAGTGGAAGTACAGACGGAGGTGATTGAAAATGCTAACTAATCTCTTTCCGAATGTAGACTGGGAAAATATGTGGCAAGCTACCTATGAAACTTTATACATGACAGCTATATCAACGGTTGTGACATTTATTCTTGGGTTAGTCATTGGTATTGTTCTATTTCTAACTAGCCCCAATCAGTTATGGGCAAATAAAATCGTTAACTTTTTAACAGGATCACTCGTTAATATTTTCCGTTCCATTCCATTTATCGTATTAATTATTTTATTAATTCCATTTACGAAGTTTTTACTAGGTACAATTCGCGGTGCCAATGCGGCGTTACCTGCTTTAATTATCGGTGCAGCACCGTTTTATGCTCGTATGGTATTAATTGCGTTACGTGAAATTGATAAAGGTGTGATTGAAGCAGCCCGTTCAATGGGAGCAAAAACTTCTACAATTATTTGGAAAGTATTGGTTCCGGAATCATTACCAGCTTTGATTTCTGGTATCACTGTAACGGCTGTTGCTCTTGTAGGTTATACAGCGATGGCAGGAATTATTGGTGCAGGTGGTCTTGGTAACTTAGCATTCTTAGACGGCTTCCAGCGAAATCGCCAAGATGTGACATTAATGGCAACTATTTTGATCTTAGTAGTCGTATTTATTATTCAATGGATTGGTGATTTAATTACTGAAAAAATTGATAAACGCTAGCACGAAAATGAGGTTATTCCGGTTTTTACCGCTAACATATTTAAAACAAATACAAGGGAGTGTCATAAATGAAAAAGTTATTAGCAGGATTATTTTTATCAATACTTGTACTAGCATTAGCAGCTTGCGGTACAGATAAAAAAGAAGATGAAAAATCAGCATCTGGCGATCAAACAGATAGCAAAGAAAACGTAACATTAAAAGTAGGTGCTTCTAATACACCACACGCAGTTATTTTAGAAAAAGCAAAACCGATCTTAGCTAAAGAAGGCATAGACCTTAAAATTGAAACGTATACAGATTATGTTCTACCAAACCAAGATTTAGACTCAAAAACACTTGATGCAAACTATTTCCAGCACATTCCTTACTTAGAGCTACAAATTAAAGACAATGGCTATGATTTCGTTAATGCAGGTGGCGTTCATATTGAACCAATCGGTATTTACTCTAAAAAATATAAAACGTTAGAAGACCTGCCTGAAGGCGCAACAATTTTACTTTCTAATTCAGTATCTGACCATGGTCGTATGCTGTCATTGTTAGAGGCTAAAGGCTTAATCAAATTAAAAGAAGGCATTGATAAAACAGCAGCAGAATTAAAGGATATTGAAGAAAATCCTAAAAACTTTAAATTCGATGCAAATACTGCCCCAGAAATGCTTGTACAAATGTACGAAAACGATGAAGGCGATGCAGTACTTATCAATTCTAACTTTGCCATCGATAACGGTTTAAACCCAATTGAAGATGCTATTTCTCTTGAAGATAAAGAATCTCCATATGTTAACATCATCGCTGTACGTGCAGGTGATGAATCAAAACCTGAAATTAAAAAATTATTAGAAGTATTAACATCTAAAGAAATCCAAGACTTCATTTTAGAAGAGTGGAAAGGTGCAGTAGTACCGGTAAAATAAGAATTAAAAATTTTATAAAAGGGTACATAAGTTTAACGACTTATGTACTCTTTTTTTATTTGTAGTTAAATTGATGAGAAACTATGTATTTTTTATGACGTCTATTTATGTTTAGATATTGTTTAGTCATATTTATTACTATAGTAATGTTGTTAATCTATGAAATAAATGATAGAAAGTAATAATAAGAAAAAACTAGATGGAGTGATTCTAATGAATGATATAAAATTCACCCATGACATCATGCAAGAACATGAAGTAGAGCGCTACTTTAAAATATGGCGAGAAAGTGTTATTAGATCACGCCTTACTATAACAGCAGTCTTTTTAAAAACAGCTAATGCTACACAACTGAATGAAAATGTGAATGATCAAGTTACCTCGTTTTTACAATCAAAAATACGCAAGACAGACTTGCTTTTTCAATTATCCGACGGGGATCATTGGGGCATCTTCTTTTTACAAAGTAGTGATGTAGAAGCTAGAGCGTTTTTAAAACGAATATTTGCCATCTTAAAAGCAGAACGGAAGTTCCAACAGATTGCATTAAAGGCCTCTATAACAGAAATAAGAAATAATAACGTTATTTTTGAAGAGCTGTTAAATAAAAATAAACAGATGTTATCAGGGGATGAGCAATTAACATGGAGTATAGCAGAGGTAAAGGATTACTGTGAGCAACCAACTGAATTAGTGAAAGTTAGTATTATTGAGCAAAACGCCATTTTTAGACAAGTATTAGAGTCAACGCTTAAGCAAATAAATATCCCTTATTTTTCTTTAGATGTAAAGGTTTATGAGGATGGCTATAGCTTTTTGCAATCGGATGATTATAAATCAGGGCATATGCATCTAATTCTTATGAATGATATTTTACCTCTGAAAAATGGCTTAGAAATATTGCATATCTTACGACATATGCCAAATGAAAAGAAATTTATTATTTATATGATGTCAGAACGCAATTCTGAAGGGGCAGCGCTTAATGCTTATGAGGGCGGTGTTGATGAATATATTGTCAAACCATTTAATTTACGTTTGCTAGAAGCCAAAATTAAAAGAACGTTTGCGAGGTTTTGGCAATGATCAAGCTGACTGTTTCGACAATTTTAGCAATAATTTCCTTTTTATTAGTTGTGCTCTTTATCTTTTTTATGTATTTACTTGTTCAGCGACAGCGTGAAAGCTATTTTGAAAAAGTTCGTGACCGTTATTTACAAAATTATTCTCAATTTTGGTATGATTACTTATTCAATAACGCATTATTTAGTATCGTATTGGTACCTAGAGGAAGCGCCCAAGTAGAAGCTATTGAAAAAATTTTTTCATCCTATTTAAAGAATATAAGGAATGAACAGGTGGAACTAAAAATTAAACAATTCTCCAATCAATATTTAAAAGCATTCTACGAAAAAGATTTATCCAGTAAACGATGGAGTATTCGAATGAATGCCCTCTATCGAATTGCAGACTTACAAATAGATGAATTGCTAACGAAGTGCCAAGAATTCGAAAAAAATAACATTACAGATGAAGAACATTTCCAGTTATTGAAAATATACTCGCTTTTCCAACCAGATTTATTTATGGAGAAAATAAAAAATTCCAATGTAAATTACGCTGAAAGTGAATATAGAAGACTATTTATATTATTAGATGATAATGTATTTATTCGATTTTTCCATGATTTTAATAGTTTGTCGGCCAAAATGCAATTTGCTGTTATTGATACTGCTGCTGTAAAAAGAAATATGGAGTATTTGGATGAATTAAAAAAATTATTACACCATGATACACCGGAAATTAACATCAGAGCATTAAAAGGGCTATATGAAATAGGAATTATTGATGAGATGGATCCCTTTGTCCCTTTTGTGACCTCAAAAATGTGGGAAGCCAGGTTAATGGTTGCAAAAATTTTTAAACATGTACCGCTTACTTATACTTATAGTTATTTAGAGCAGCTTCTTCAAGATGAGAATTGGTGGGTACGTTCCCAAGCGGCAAAAACGATTGTAGAAGATCGACATGGTATTGCCAAATTACAGCAATTCATTGAATCCTCAAATGATCAATATGCAATTGAAATGGCCCAAGAAATTGCAGCGAGAAAAGAGGGGAAGTAAATGAAAATAATTGATTATTGCATGATGTTTTTTGGGGGCATTATTTTATTTTATATGCTGTTCGTTATTGTTTCATATTGTACAATGTTCATCATTGCTATGCTGGATTTAAGAAAACGCTATCGTCTCGATCTATCAGAGTATGATGATGCACATATCGATGCCTTTTATTCAAAACCGGTATCGTTACTTGTTCCTGCTTACAATGAAGAAGTAGGAGTTGTAGATACAGTATATTCATTATTGAATTTACGTTATCCTCAAACTGAAATTATCATTATTAACGATGGATCTACAGATCAAACCCTTCAAACGGTCATCGAACATTTTCAAATGAAGCCAATCAATAAAATTGTTCGAACTAACATCCCTACAAAAGACATTAAACAAATATATGAATCTGAAATCTATAAAAATTGTATTTTAGTAGATAAAGAAAATGGTGGTAAGGCTGATGCGCTAAATGTGGGTATTAATGTATCTCAATATCCGTATTTTTGCTCCATTGATGGGGACTCCATTTTAGATGAAAAATCCTTGCTGCGGGTGATGAAGCCTATCATTTTATCTGATGGTGAGGTCATTGCAGCAGGAGGTAATATTCGTATTGCAAATGGTGCAAAGATGCAGTTTGGCTCTATTTATGAGACTCAATTACCTAGTAATTACCTAGTAATCATGCAAGTAATCGAATATTTGCGGGCATTTTTAATGGGGCGAATAGCGTTAAGTAAATTCAATTTAGTCCTTATTATTTCAGGAGCATTTAGTGTTTTCTCTAAAAAATGGGCTGTTGAAGCAGGTGGATATTCAACCAATATTATTGGGGAAGATATGGAACTGGTGGTGAATATCCATCGACTTATAAAAGAAAAAAAAGAAAATAAGCGTATTGAATTTGTACCTGACCCAGTTTGCTGGACGGAAGCACCTCAAACATTAGGAGTACTACGCAATCAACGAAGAAGGTGGCATCAAGGGTTATTTGAAAGTCTATGGAAGCATAAAAAAATGACCTTGAATCCTAGATATGGAATGATTGGATTTCTTTCGTTCCCGTATTTTTGGCTAGTGGAATGTCTAGGGCCTCTTGTCGAGTTAGGCGGATATATTTATATTGTCATAGCCTTTTTCTTTGGGAAAATTTATTATGAAGTTGCGCTCATGCTGCTACTACTATTCGTTATTTATGGTGTTATTTTTTCAATAGCGGCAATATTATTTGAATCGTGGAGTATGAATACGTATCCGAAAAAAAGAGAGTTGTTACGCATGATTCTTTTAGCGTTTACAGAAATTTTTTGGTATCGCCCACTAACATTATTCTGGCGCTGTGAGGGATTACTTCGTTTTGTCTTAAGAAAAAGTGACTGGGGTAATATGAAACGTGTCGGCATTGCTGAAAAGGAGAAAAGTGTATGAAACGAATCTATATAGGGGTTATGGTCGTACTAGTCCTCATGATAATCCCTATTACATGGTGGTACTTAGAAGATGAAAAACAGCTTAATGTGGCCATTATAGATAAAACCGTTCCGAATGAGTCTTACCGAGAGCACTTAGGGGTGAATTGGTTTTTAAACCATTATAAATATAGATTAAATAATGAACCTTATGACGTAGAACGCGATTACTATGGTACGGTTCCAAATGATGAAACTAAAAGTGTTGTTGAAAAGAATTTGCCAAATGATTATAGTGACTATGATGTCATTTATTTGGCAGATACGTACGGAGTTTATAAAGATGATTTACAACAAACAAAACGTTTAGGTGAACGTTCTGAAAAAATTGTTGGAGGACTTGAACAAAAAGAATGGCAGTCAATCGTCGAACGCTTAGCCAGCAAAAAAAAGAGCATGTTAATTGCTGAGTATAACACGTTTGCTTCACCAACATCAGGGGAAGTTCGTAAAGAATTACAGGATTATTTAGGAATTACATGGTCTGGCTGGATCGGACGTTATTTCGATGAGCTTGATTATCATAAAAATTTAGAAATACCACAATGGGTGATCGATGAACATGGCGATAATTGGTCATATAAAGGTGGAGGCTTTTTACTATTTAACGAAATAACTGAGGAGCTTCTTGTTCTAGAAATGAACAAGCATGTTAATTCTGAAGGTATTCAAGTGCAGTTTACTGAAAATGGGAAAAAATTCTTTCATTCATCTGCAAGGGCGCAATACGATTATTGGTTTGATATTATTACACCTAAATATGCTGAAGATGCTCTTGCAAATTATAAATGGGATTTAACAAAAAAAGGAACAGAGCTGTTAAAGGATAATGGCATTCCAGAACAATTTGCTGCAATTGTAGGCCAAGATAAAAGCTACACATCTAGTTATTATTTTGCGGGAGATTTTAATGATATCGCACGGGTACCGAATATTTATAAAATAAAAGGGTTACCTACAATCTATAAATATGCTGAGAAGTATGCGGACAGTTCGTTTTATTGGTCCATTTACATCCCAGTAATGCATAAAATATTTGATTCATTTGAGCACAAAGAGGTTCAGGATACTGTAAATCATGAGAAATTAAACTATAATGCAAGGATTCAGGGACAATCTTTTGAGGTGCTAAGAGATGGCAAATGGGAACCAATCGTATTTAAGGGTGTCAATATCGGAATGGGGAAACCTGGCGCCTTTCCTGGAGAAGCAGCAATTACTGAAGAGGAATATTATCGATGGTTTAAACAAATAGCAGACATGAATGCTAATACGATACGAGTCTATACATTACATCCACCAGGCTTTTATAGAGCACTTGCTAAATATAATGAAGAACATCCAAAAAAACCATTATATGTTTTACATGGAGTTTGGATTAATGAAGAGGGCTTAGCAGGTTCATTGGACGCCTATGACAAAGATACGTTAGAAGATTTCCAATTAGAAATGAAACAAATGGTAGATGTCATTCATGGAAATATCTATGTGGAGCCTCACCCAGGACATGCATCTGGCTTGTATGATGTAGACGTATCGAAATATGTTATAGGATGGGTACTAGGAATTGAATGGTATCCACACATGGTTGTGGGAACGAATGAAAAACATGCAAATATTGGTCAATACAACGGTACTTTTTTTGAAACAAAGGGTGCCTCTCCGTTTGAGCATTGGCTAGCAGAACAAATGGATGTGGTGTCAGTTTATGAAAAGGAAAAATATAACTGGCTACGTCCAATGAGTTTCACGAACTGGGTCACAACTGACATTCTTGAACATCCGTCAGAGCCATCAGAGGAGGAAGATTTAGTAGGGGTCAATCCAAATGTTATTTATACAAAAGGAGAGATGACAGCACCAGGACAATTTGCTTCCTATCATGTGTATCCTTATTACCCTGACTTCTTTAATTTCGATAAAGATTATTTAAATTATGTCGATTTCCGAGGGAACAAAAATAGCTATGCAGGTTATTTAAAAGAGCTCCATGAAGCTCATACTATGCCTGTTCTTATTGCGGAATTTGGTATCCCAGCATCACGTGGTAAAACACATGATAATGTATATGGTTGGAATCAGGGGCAAATGTCAGAGCAAGCACAGGGAGAAACACTTCAACATTTATTTGAGGATATTATGCATGAAGGGCTCATGGGAGGACTTGTTTTTACATGGCAAGATGAGTGGTTTAAACGAACGTGGAATACGATGGATTATGATGATCCGAATCGTCGACCATTTTGGTCCAATGCTCAAACAAATGAGCAACAGTTTGGTTTATTAAGCTTTGATAGACTTAAGGTAAAAGTAGATGGAGAGACAACGGAATGGACGGGTAAACAGCTATATGATACTGCACCAAACAATCCAACAGATTTTGCAGTAGACTATGATGAGCGCTATTTGTACATTAAATTAAAAAGTGAGGAGTTAGCCAATACCTCCCCTCGCATTTTATTAGATGTTGTACCAGGTCAAGGAAATATGTCTGCTACATCTATAAAAAATATGACGTTTTCCAATGGTGTTGATTTTATAGTTGAGCTTAATAAAAACGGTCAATCTAGGGTTGTTATTGATGAATACTACGATTTCTATGATTATTTATATGGCCACCGTTTAAATTTAGTTGCTCCCCGAATGGCAAATGCCTTGAAAAATAGTGGAAAGTTCGCCCCTATTTACTATGTGTTAAATAAACAACTATTTTTACCTGAGCAAAATAGAACGACTGATTTTAGTATCTATGAAACAGGAAAATTACTTCAAGGAAATGCTAATCCAGAAGCAAAAGATTATGATTCTTTAGTTGATTATACTTGGACCGATGACAATGTTATCGAACTTCGCATCCCTTGGTTATTGATTCAAGCTAAAGATCCGAGTCAGCGTGAGTTTATAGGTAACCTGTATAAAGATGGCGATAAAGCGGCGGTTAAAGTAGACAATATTTATATTGGTGCTTTATTTGTAGATAAAGAGAACAACGTTGTTCAATCTATGCCAGCAGCTTCTAATGGTGTTTTACCACCACTCTCTACTTATACATGGGAAACATGGCAAGTACCAAAATATGAAGAGCGCTTAAAACAATCCTATTATATTTTACAAAAATTATTTAAAGCTTATTAAAGGAGCTAAGGGTAGATTGTTCTGCCCTTAGTTCTTTTTTATTTACCAATCCCCTTAAGTGTCGGTGGACAACCGAGGCTTAAGGGGATTTTTAGAATTGTAGAAAGAAAAATTTTTCTAAACAAAAAAAATTACAGTTAATGGTTAATATAAAAAACGTCGTAAATAGACGTTTTTATAATGAAAATTTGATTTGTTTTTTATAGGAATAGGTTTTTATTACCTTGGGTGTAATTGTTTAGAAATTGTTTAGCTTCAATTAGTACTATATAAACGTTAATAAACTTATTTTGAGTGATGTGTAATCCTACTGATCTATTTCGACTAAAGAGTCCTGTGTAAGTTTGAATGTTGAAGGGGGTTTTTACAAAAGATGACGAGAATTGAACCATTGCTTTATGGAATGCGTTCCTCAATTAAATAAAGAAAAAACAATGAAAATACAGATTAAATAAAGGAGTAATTTTAATGACGAGCGAAACGAAATCACTAAGTACAGCTTTATTGAAAAAAATCCAAACAAAAAAAGCAACAATTGGAGTGATTGGACTTGGCTATGTAGGTTTACCGTTTGCCGTGGAAATGGCTCAAAATGGATTTAAGGTAGTTGGCTTTGATAAGAATCAAGGAAAAATTAGACAATTGCAAAATGGTGAAAGTTATATTGCTGATTTACCGAGAGAAAATATAGAGCAAATGATCGAAAGTAAACATTTTGAAGCAACTAAAGATTTTTCTATGCTTTCACAAGCAGACGTTGTGATTATTTGTGTACCTACACCTACTACTCCTGATGGAACACCTAATATTTCATATATCGAAGAAGCAACGCATGCCATCGGTCAAAATATTAACGCCAATGTGCTAGTTATTCTTGAAAGTACGACTTACCCTGGGACAACAGAAGAAATGGTCCAGCCTATTTTACAAAAATATGGTTTTACTATTGGTCATGATTTGTTTTTAGCGTATTCACCAGAACGTGTTGATCCAGGAAATAGCAACTTTTCCGTGTCGAATACACCAAAAGTGATTGGGGGAATAACAGCCACATGCCTAGAATTATCAAAGATTTTTTATGAAACAGTTCTTCATACCCATGTGTGTACTGTGACAAGCCCTAGAGTGGCTGAAATGGAGAAATTACTGGAAAATACTTTTCGCCAAATTAACATAGCCCTTGTAAACGAGTTAAGTCAGATTTGCTATAAGATGAACATTGATATTTGGGAAGTTATTGATGCAGCTTCTACAAAGCCTTATGGTTTTATGACATTTACACCAGGGCCAGGAGTGGGGGGGCATTGTATTCCAGTAGATCCTAAATATCTACTATGGGCTGGGCAACAACATGGTATCTCTGCAACGTTAATTGAAGCAGCTGATAAAATCAATGACTCAATGCCCAACTTTGTAGTAGAGAGATTAAGTAATTACTTACGTATTCAAAATAAAGAGCTGTATAGAGCCAATATTGTTGTCATTGGTGTCACTTATAAACCTAATATAAACGATTCACGTGAATCACCAGCACTTCATGTTATTCAGCAACTACTAGATAAACAATGCCAATTAACGATCATTGATCCTTATATACAAACATTTTCTATCGAACAATCCCATTTCAATACGGTTGCATTAACCGCACCAATAATCCAACAAGCAGATGCAGTATTAATTTTAACGAATCATTCAACTATTGATTACTCTTTAATTGATCAACAAGCTTCTTTAATTTTTGATACACGTAATACCCATTTTTTGTTCGAAAATAAAAATTATTACAAACTATAAGGGGGAATTCATAGGAAATGAAACGACTAAAACTATGTGGTCTGCTCATCATGCTGTTCTTAGCAGGCTGTCAGTCAGCGACACAAGAAACGATTCATCCAGTTGATTCTTCTATAGAGGTCAAAAAATCTGATGGTACTAAAAGTGAATTAATTAGTCATGCCAATATTGTGGTACCAAAAGTATCGTTAACATTTAATGGCTTAGCAGATAACGACACAATGAAGTCATTATTAACGAAACTAGATGAATCGAATATGAAGGCTACCTTTTTTCTAGAGGGAATGCGTGTTGCTCAAGAGCCAGAGCTTGTGAAAGATATCTTAAAAAGGGGACATGAGGTGCAAAACGGTACATTGACATTTCCAAATGTAACATCTTTGGATTATGACCAAACGTATGAAGAAATCATGTTAACCAATCAAATTTTTGAAGAGCATTTAGGCTATACACCGAAATTTGTTCGTAGTCGTTCAGGCGATGTTACCGATAATATGCGCTTAGCAGCAAAGGCGCTTGATATGAAAGCTGTTATTGGATTATCTATTAACCCACTTGATAGAAAAATGCAAAGTGCTCAGGAGCTGATTAATTATATCAGTAAATATATTGATAGGGGCTCTATTATTCATCTCAACACATACATTAATCCTGCCATTATTGATGCTATACCATTATTAGCTCAATTAGCTAAAGAACGCGAGTATACCATTACTACTTTGAGTGATCTATTGGATAAACGTTATTTAACAAAGTCCGTGGAAGAAATTTCAGGATATGATGCTGTCAGTCCAAATGTAAATTATGAGCAAGCCAAGCCGAATTTATATTATCGAAAAGAGACAACAAAAAAGGAAATAGCTATTACTTTTGATGATTGGGCACATGAAAAAAGAGTAAAAGAAGTGTTGGATGTATTACGTCAATATAATATCAAAAGTACCTTTTTCCTAATAGGAAGTGGAGTAGAGAAGAATCCACAATTAGCGAAGATGATTGTAGAGGAAGGTCATGAGGTAGCGAGCCACTCCTATTACCATTTAGATGTTACAAAAATGACACCCGAAGAATTACAAGATGATTTAGTGAAGGCACATCAGGCATTAACCTATGCTTTACAAGAGCCCCCGCTTCTATATTTCCGACCAGCCCAAGGAATAATGGATGAGCGAACGGCCAAGATCATTACTGCTGCGGGAATTAAAACTATTGCTATGTATGATATCGCTTCTTTTGATTGGAATTTAGATTACTCAGCACAAGACATTTACGAACGGGTGATTTCTAGGGTTGGGCCCGGCAAGGTCATTGTCATGCATATCCTAGATGGAACAAATACGGTAGAAGCACTTCCACTCATTATTGAAAAACTTCTAGAAGATGGTTATAGCTTTAGCAAAATGTCTACTTGGATTGAAGAAGATTCAAATAGGGATGTGAATGAACAATGAAAACAAAAAAAGAGATCTTAACGATACCACGCTCTGACCGTCGGATTCTTTCAAATATTCCCGATCCCGAAAATGTAAGGAGCCTTGTGAATCGTCGTGGCGCCTCCTATCAGAAAGAGGAAATTGATCCGACAGATGTGAATGAAATCTATCGACTTCAACAATTAAGTTTACGCTACGAAACTCATTTTGAGGTTCATATTAAAAGGGCAAAACGCCAAGTGAACGCAGAAAAACTTTTTGCAGAGGATATTTCGGTAACGGGTATCCTCGTTTACTCTAATCAACCTCATGAATTTTTAATAAATGAAATTTTAACAATGAATTTCAACATACCGGGTGGTGCAATGCCTGAGGGCTATGAAGCCAAAGTGAAGTTAAAGGCTAAGGTTGTCCGTTATTTTACGAAAGAAGTGGATGGAGAACTACGTTATTATGCTGCCTGTGAATTTTTACAGCCTTTAAACGAATATATGACAAAAAAACGTTGGGGCATTTCTATTTTTATGGCTAGTTTATTTTTATTGGTCGTATCGATTATTGTCATGTTAATGAGAGCAGAAAGCGTGATTTACTTTAGGTTTAATAAATTTTTATATCTTTATAGTATTATTGCAGCAACATTTCTATTAAGTAGATATTTATTTGGTATTTTCTATAAAAATGTACCGATCAATCCAAAATTTGAACCAGGTGTCTCCATTATTATTCCAGTCTTTAATGAGGAAGAGTGGATTCATCGCACGATTTCTAGTTGTATCAATCAATATTACCCAGTAGATAAATTAGAAGTAATCGTTGTAGATGATTGTTCAACAGATCGTACAGAGGAAAAGGCATACGACATGATTAACCTTATTCATCAAGAGGGTGAACGATTTAAGACGAATGATCGATTAAAGTTTTATAAGCTTCCGCAAAACGGTGGGAAACGGGAAGCGTTAGTTGCGGGTGTTCATCAAGCGAAGCATGATTTAGTTGTTTTTGTGGATTCCGATAGTTTTTTAGAGCCACATGCAATCCGTAATTTAGTGCAACCTTTTCAAGATCCCAAAATGGGCGGTGTGGCTGGCCGAACAGAGGTTGAAAATAAATTTACTAATGCGCTAACTAAATTACAGACGGTTCGTTATTATATTGCCTTCCGTATCATGAAAGCAGCTGAAGCATGGTTTGATACGGTTACTTGCTTATCAGGACCACTAGCCTGTTACCGGAAAGAGCTAATTTTAAAAAATGAAACAGCATGGCTTAATCAAAAATTTCTTGGTCAGCCAGCAACTTTTGGTGATGACCGTAGTATGACAAACTATATTTTAAAAACACATCGAACAGGCTATCAGGACAATGCCATTTGTTCAACAATTGTTCCATCTGACACAAAAGTTTTTCTATCCCAGCAAATGAGATGGAAACGTTCTTGGCTTCGAGAATCATTGCGTGCATTTTTATTTATGTGGAAAAAAGAACCGTTTATGTTCCTTTTCTTCATTATTGGTTTAATTGTGCCGATTGCAGCACCAATTGTCGTTGTTTATAACTTAATTTATGTACCAGTCATGTATGGTATTTTTCCTACAACGTTTTTAATAGGTTTACTATTAATGGCCATGCTTATGAGTTTGGCTCATCTATTCTTTAGAAAAAGTAAACTATGGGGATTTGGTTTTATCTTTGTCCTCTATTATGAATTTATTTTGCTATGGCAGATGCCAGTTGCTTGGGTGACTTTTTGGAAATCTACATGGGGGACAAGGGAAACACCTCAGGATGTTCTAGCGAAGGAAAAGAAAATGGAAAAGCAAAAATTACGAAAATCCCGATTTTCGATGTTGAAAATTAGAAAAAAGGGTGAGAAGGAATGAACGGAAAAAGTGTAGAGCTTCAGCCAGCTAAAAAAAATCGTCGGAAAATCATCCGTTCGATCGCTCAATTAATTATAGTAGTATTGTTAGCTGTCATTTTAATTAAAGCTGTTTTTCTAACAGAGAAAAGGGGAGCTGAAACAGTTCCATTAAATAATAAAGAGGGTTTTATTGCCCTTTCCTATTTTGGTGTCAGTAGAAATGAATCACCTAAATATGTGTCTAAAAAGAATTTAGAAGAACAATTAACTTTGTTAGAAAAACAAGGGTATCAAACCATTACTCAAAAGGATATTTTAGACTTCTATCAGCATGATAAACTATTGCCAGAAAAAGCTTTGTATCTATCATTTGAAGATGGACGTACAGATTCTAGTATTTTTGCTCAAAATATTATGGAAAAATTAAATTATAAGGCAACGATGTTTACGTATGCCAATAAAATGGATACAACCGATAATAAATTTTTAAAGCCCAAAGATTTAAAACTGATGGAAAAAAGCGGTTATTGGGAAATGGGCTCCAATGGATATAGGTTAACCTATATTAATATTTTTAATGATAAAGGACAGTCCTTAGGCGTCATAGATGAAAATAACGTACCTAATAAAACAACAATAGAATACTATAATCATTATTTAATGGATTTTATTCGTAATCAATATATGATACCAAGTGAAACTCGACAAGAGATGGAGGCTCGTATTAAGAAGGACTACAATTTAATGCAGGATATCTATCATGAAGAGTTGGGGGAAGTCCCTAAAGCCTACGCAATTATGCATGCAAACTCACTTTATAACAATATGGATCCTCTCGTAGAAAGTGTGAATAACAAAGAAATTAAAGACAAGTTTCGTATGCATTTTAATCTAGAATTAGGAGCCTACAATGATAAAGAGGCAGATATTTATAATTTAAGCAGATTACAAGTATCACCATATTGGTCAACTAATCATGTGATGATGAAGATCAGACAGGCCAGTAGGCAAAAGATACAATTTAAGATAGGAGATCAGGAAGTAGCACAACACTGGAAAGTGATAAATGGTGCGGCAGAATATGAAAATAATGAGATTACATTAACTTCAGCTCCATCAAGTGAAGGCAGAATTCTTTTAAAGGAGGAACTGCCAGATCAATATAATGTGAATTTTGCGTTTAAAGGGAATGTGGTTGGCCAACAAGCTTTCTATGTAAATTACGATGAAAAAACAAATAGTTATTTACGAATTGTACTAGTCGATAATGAGATTGTAATAAGTGAAAAATTACCAGGCTGGGGAATTGTTGAAAAAGAACGCTTTCCATTAAATGAAATTAAGTGGAATGAAGAAGAATACGCATTTAATAAAGCAACAGTTTACACTTATCATGATACGCAAAAAGGGTCACGTATAGATGAAGAAGAGTACCCAAGAAACTTAACGGAAAAAAGAGTATTTAACATTGCTATAAATAAGGATAAAATAGAAATAGATGTAGATAATGTATTATCCAAGACCGTTCAAATAAATCCGAAATTACAAGGGGCACAGATTGGATTTGGTGCGTTGTACAGTAATAAGAACACTTCACACGAACAGTATGCAGATGATATTTACGATACATTAATTGAAGATATTTTGATTACAGATAAAAACAATCAAACTATTTTTACGAACCAATATACGAATTTCGAGAAGGTTAAGTATAAATCCACTGAGTTATTTAATCATGTCGTTGATTTCTTTATCGAGACCTTCTAAATCGGGGTGAAATTAGAGTCAAGTGAAGAACATTATGTTATTTATTTGTATTGCGCTACTATTTATTACAGCTTGTAGTAATAGTAAAGAACAGCCAGCTAAAGCAAAGGAAGAATTTAACGATAAGGAGAAGCTCCGATTATCTATTTGGTTACCAGAATGGCAAAATAAATCCGCCATGAAAGATGTAGAAAATTCTCAACTTGGATTACAAGATATACGTGTTTTTGGTGCATATTTTAATAGCAATGATGAACTATTGTTAACAGAAAATGCCGTAGATATGTTGCAAAAGACCAAGCAGCAATTTAATGATTCCCATCATGTGATCCTAACACTCATCAATGATTATGTAACAGAGAATGCTCCATCTGTTCAAAAGGATAGCACGCTTTTGCATAGATTATTGCAGGATTCCTCAGCAAGGCAAAAGCATATTGGAAATATTTTGCGGATTGTGGAACAATATCAAGTAAATGGCATTGAGATTGATTATGAAAAGGTGGCTAAAGATGACCTTCAAAACTATATACTATTTTTAGAAGAGCTTTACCAAGAGCTTTCCAAAAAGGATGTTACATTGCATGTTGTACTCGAACCACGCTTTCCATTTGATGTGAAATTGCCAGATGGACCTCACTATACAGTAATGGCCTATAATGTTCATGGTTACCACAGTGGGCCAGGTGCTAAAGCTACTTTTTCTTTTCTAGATGATTTAGTAAAAAAAATGAAGAAGTCTAATCAAGATTTAGCTATCGCCTTTGCCACTGGAGGTTTTGATTGGGTAGCTCAGGGCAAAATAGTCGCTTTAACAGAGCTTGAGGCCGAACAATTACTAGCCGATAGAAAAGCAGCTAAGCAGCGTGATCAAGCAAGTGGAGCCGTTTATTTTTCATATGTAGATGACAATAATGTCAGCCATGAAGTTTGGTATGCTGATCAAGAAACGCTAGAAAAATGGGTTACTTACGTTCAAAAGAAAAGCTATCATGACGTTGTATTATGGCGTGCAGGAGGCTTAGGAGAGAAAACAATAGAATGGATTGCTGAGCAATCAACAGAATAATAAAAAAATCGCCCAAAAGGCGATTTTTTTATTGGAATTGTGAAAGGCGAGAAAAAAAGTTTTTCACAAAGTCTAAGAAAATGATTTCTGATGGTGCAATTTCTCGATTTACGGGTGAAATAATACCAACAGTTCTAGGGATTGTAGGAGATTCAATAGGAACCTTAATGGTAAAGCGAGCTGCTGAATCATAAAGAGAACTTTCTGGTAATAGACTAACACCTATGCCAGCGGCGACTAAGCCCTTTAGTGCATCCAAATCTTCTCCCTCTGAAATGACATTTGGTAAAAAGCCTGCAGCTCTACAAGCATCCATCGCTACCTTATGCAAAATGTAACCATCTGGAAATAATACGAATAAATCATTTTTCAACTCTGCAAGCTGTATGCTTTCTCTTTTAGCTAATGGATGATTGGCTGGTAGGAGTGCGGCAATATTTTCAGTAAACAGAATGGTTGATTGAATGGATTCGTCCTTCGGGGGCAGGGGTCCCAAAAAGGCGAGGTTCAACTCCCGATTTTTGACTGCATCAATCAAAAATCGATAAGACCCTTGACGGAGTTGAAATTGTAAATCAGGATATTCGCGTTTAAAGGCTGAAATAACGGTTGGCAGAACATAGCTAGCTAAACTTGTTGGAAAGCCGATTTTAATTGAGCCCTTTGCAGGATCAAGATATTCTTCTACTTGCTTTGCTGCAAAATCGATGGCCTTTAATGCCGTAATGGTATGCTCAAGAAATGTCTTCCCTATTGGTGTTAATTTGACATTTCGTCCCACTCGTTCAAATAACGGAGTGCCTAACTCATCCTCAAGATTTGCGATTTGCCGACTAATGGCAGATTGGGCTACATGAAGATGCTCAGCAGCCTCTGAAATATGCTCACGTTCAGCAACCTCTACAAAATAGCGTAATTGACGTAACTCCACTAACATTTCACCTCTATTAATCTAAAAATAAGATTGATTATACCTTAATTATATATTATTTAAGATGAAAAATGACTGTTTATGTCAAAATAAAAATTATAAGCTGTTAGATATTTGAGAGTTCGCTATTGTAAGATGAGGAGGAGGTGGGATTCATGATAAAAAAAAGTTTAAGTTGGTTATTTATTTTATTAGCCATCACGATGCTAACTTATTTAATTTTTAACGATCAAGATACAAGCAATACTAAGTTACAGGCGGTGGATGGTCAATTAGATTTATCAGAAATAACAAAAGAGGAAGAGATTGTAGCATTGTCTGGAGAATGGCGTTTTATAGGCAATAAATTTCTTGAACCTGCTAATTTTCCTGATCATGCTCCAATTGAAAAGGTTCCTGGACCATGGCAGGCCGATTCAGAGTATGGTACTTATCAACTTAAAATTAAGCTACCACCTCATTTCAAAAAAATAGGTATTCGGGTACGAAATATTTGGTCATCTCATCGACTTTTTATAAATAATGAGATCGCTGCCTCCTATGGTAAACTTGCTACTGCTCGTGAAGCATCGAAACCAAGTAATCCTGTTTATGAAGTGTATTTTTCACCTTCTTCAGATTCGGTGATCCTAACAATACAAGTTGCAGATTTTCATAATGCAAGGCATGGCATTATATTTCCTATAGATATAGGAGATGCGGATGCTCTTGCAAAAGATGTCATTCAAGATGTGTACTTAGAAAAAACAACGATTATCATGTTATTAATATTTTCAATCTTTCATTTTAGTTTGTATTTATTAAGAATAAGAGACAAAGCGTTTTTTTATAGTGCAATGTATTTTTTTACGTTGGCAATTTTGGTATGTACAAGAGGCGAACGAACTCTTTATAGAGAGTTTCCTACTATAGAATTTGAATTTTATTTTCGTTTGCAAGATTTTATAACGTATATAAATGCAGTGATGCTATTCCTGTTCTTTGCCTATACGGTAACAGCTATGATGAAGCGTAGGACAGCTTTATTATTTGTGTCACCACTACTATTATATGGCGTTGGAACACTGCTTTTACCAGCAAGATCTTTATCAGAGCTACAATATATATTTTTTACCTATATAAATTTCCTAGCATTTTTTATAATAGGACGATTATTGTATTTGATCATGAAGAAAAGTGCTCATGTTCCGAAAAATGAACTGATAATATTAAGTGCAACAATTATATCTCTATTAATTTTTAGCATAAGTGGAACATTTGATCAGCTTTTTTTCTCTGGGCGAAATGTTTTTAATCGTATTGGTCTGCTATTCTTTGTAGTATGTATGAATATTTATTTGGCAATGCGACTAATTAATCGAACAAGAGACGCTGAATTATATAGCCAACGTCTGGAAAAGGCGACAATCGGTAAGGATTCCTTTTTAGAAGTGACAACAAATGAATTAGAACAACCTCTTTATCATGCATTAAATATTACAAAATCCTTATCAACTCAATCTATGACGGATAAGCAACAACTACTAGAACAACAATTAGAACGTTTATTATATCTAGTAAATGACTTAAAAGATTTCACTAGAATAAGGTTTCAGGATTTTAAAATAGATGTACACCCAGTTAATATTCAAATGATTATTCAGCATGTATTAATTATGCACGAAAAGAAAATAAAAAAAACGCATATTCGTTTATACAAGCACACCAATCCAAAATTATTAGTTCAAGCTGATGAGCAACGTCTAGGTCAAATCTTATACAGGGTACTTGAAACAGCTATTGCTCATGCTGGGAATGGGGATATGATTCTAACTGTTTTACATCTTGATACAGACGTAAGAATCTTGGTAGAAGGAGCTGGCCCTGAGCCTATACAGCAAAAAGCAGCAGATGAGACTGGACAGTCGATAGGGAAAGCCATCATTGAGCAGATGGGTGGTACATATTCGGTAGATTTATTACAAAATGGCATTCGATTTATCATCACCTTGCCATTCGGGGGCTATGAGCAAGTGCTAAAAGACAATGAGATGATTATCACTATGAATGATCAGCCACTGTTCAATGAAAATTTGCCAAGATTGCTCATAGTTGAGGATGATGTCATTCATGCAGAGGTTTTACAATCGTTACTACAAAGCCACTATGCTATAGAGGTAGTGCATTGTCCTGAGGAGGCACTCAACGTTATTCAGCAAAAAAGACCTGATTTTTTATTGATAGATGAAGTGATGCCTGGAATGGGAGGCATTGCCCTAACCAAATATATACGTCAGTATTATAGCTATATAGATTTACCGATTATTATGTTAGTAGCCAATGAATATCCTACGAATATTTCACTTATCCTGGAATCAGGGGCCAATGATTATATCCGTAAGCCAGCTACAAAAGAAATGTTACTTTCACGTTTATCGGCTATAGCATTAACGAAAGAGGCTATGGGCAAAGCGATACAGCATGAAATGGCTTTTCTACAGGCACAAATCAATCCTCATTTTTTATACAATGCACTCAGCAGTATTATTTCGTTTTGTTATACAGACGGAGAGCGAGCAGGGCATTTATTAACGATGCTTTCTACCTATTTACGTTATATTTTAGAATCAGGTAAGGATGGGCAACGCGCAACGTTAGAGAAAGAGCTTGAAATTATACGTGCCTATGTAGAGATTGAACAAGCACGCTTTGGTGATAAGTTAACGGTTATTTTGACAATAGAAGATACATTAGATGCTGAAAAGATAGAAATCCCAAGTTTACTGATACAGCCTTTAGTTGAAAATGCAATTCGTCATGGGATTTTTGAAAAGGATGGAAATGGGACAGTCTTTATTGAAATTAAAAGGCAGCAAAATAATTTAAGCATTCAGGTGAGGGATGATGGCGTTGGTATGACTGAGGAACAGGTAAAAGCTTTAAACAATGGAGAAAATATATTTTCAAATGGCATCGGATTTACCAATGTTCTACGTCGAGTAAAAGAAATGCCCAGTGCTACTCTTTCTATTACTTCTAAGAAAGATGAAGGTACAACAATGGTATTCATACAACCTTTAAAGGAGCTTCAACATGTGGAAAATTATTATGGTAGAAGATGAACAGCCAATTTTAGATTTGCACAAACTATTACTTGAAAAAGAGGGGCTTTTTCAAGTTATTGCCACCTTTACATCACCTTTAGAAGCAATAACTCAAATTTTGTCCATTAAGGGTGAATATGATGCGCTAATTTTAGATATTGAAATGCCAAAGATGAATGGATTAGAGCTTGCAGCTATTTTAGTAGAAGAAGGCATTGATGTCCCTATTATTTTTTCAACAGCCTATGCAAAATATGCTGTAGATGCATTTCGAGTCCAAGCACTAGACTATGTATTAAAGCCCATGACGCCAGGTATTGTACTACAAGTAAATGAAAGACTTACAAAATATTATGGGCGTCAAACACAGCGAAACACTACAAAGTTGGAAGTTAGTTTAAAAGGTGAGGTTGGAACAAGGATACATGACAAAGCTATTAAATGGCGAACAAAGGTTACGGAGGAGCTTTTTTATTATTTATTAGTCCATGAAGGAATCGTAGTATCGAAGTATCGTATTTTAGATGATATTTGGCCTAATATAGATGAGAAAAAAGCGTTAGCTAATCTTTATAATACGATTTACCGTCTACGTCAGCTTTTTATAGAGCTAGGTTTACCTATTCAAATAGAACGCGTGAATGAAGGCTATGAGCTGAAGACAAATGATGCAATTGTTATCACTTCTACCTTAGAGTCAGATGCTTTTTTACTGGAATCAAAAGGATATTTATGGGCATATCATCTAAATTAATGGAGAAATGGCAGAAATGTTGGATACAATCTACGTTTCTGTCTTTTCATTTGCCTAAAATTACTTTCTTTTGAGGAGACAATCCATTAATTTTTATAGCAAAATTTCTTTCTTCCAATATGAACTTAAATTGATTCCATTTTAATGAAATAGGTTATAGTATAGATATGTTGTTTATGCTAATTTGTCACAAAACCGCTACAATTAGCACTTTTCTCGAGGTTTTCACTATGTAGCTAGATGAAATCAATTCTCAATTAGGTGGATTTTATTGAAAATGAAGAAAGTCTATTCTCATTGTTTAGGTGAAGTAGTAATAATCTGAAAATGCTTACAAAGTCTTTATTTTTAAAGATTTTATTTAAGGAATGGGAAAGTAATTGAAATGGTTTGCATAGAGAACGATTTTCAGTTAAGATTAGAATGATGATAATTAAGGAATGGTTGACCCATTCACTGAACACTATGGAGGTATTTTCATGTCAACTTTAGTTATTAAAGATCTTCACGTTGCTATCGACGGAAAAGAGATTTTAAAAGGCGTAAATCTTACAATTAATACAAACGAAATTCACGCAATTATGGGACCAAACGGAACTGGTAAATCAACACTAGCTTCTGCTATTATGGGTCATCCAAAATATGAAGTAACTTCAGGTACTGTTGAGTTAGATGGCGAAGATGTGCTTGAAATGGAAGTAGACGAGCGTGCTCAAGCTGGTTTATTCCTAGCAATGCAATATCCATCTGAAATTGCTGGTGTTACCAATGCTGATTTCTTACGTTCAGCAATTAACGCGCGTCGTGAAGAAGGCGATGAAATTTCATTAATGAAATTTATCCGCGAATTAGATAAAAACATGGAATTCCTTGAAATGAACGAAGATATGGCTCAACGTTATTTAAATGAAGGTTTCTCTGGCGGGGAGAAAAAACGTAATGAGATTCTTCAATTAATGATGATCAAACCAACATTTGCAATCTTAGATGAAATTGACTCTGGTCTTGATATCGATGCATTGAAAGTTGTCTCAAAAGGCATCAACGCAATGCGCGGTGAAGGCTTTGGCTGCTTAATGATTACACACTATCAACGCCTATTAAACTACATTACACCAGACCATGTACACGTAATGATGCAAGGACGTGTTGTAAAATCAGGTGGTGCAGAGCTTGCACAACGCTTAGAAGCAGAAGGTTATGACTGGATTAAAAAAGAATTAGGAATCGAAGAAGAAACAGAAGAACAAGAAGCATAAGAAGGAGGACGAACTAGCATGACAGTGGAACTTAACTTGCCTGTAACAGTACAGGACGTGCGCTCGTTCTCAGAAGCAAATGGTGAACCTACTTGGTTTACAGAACTTCGCGCGGCAGCACTAGACAAAGTAGCTGGTTTAGATTTGCCAAAACCAGATAGAACGAATATTACAAAATGGGATTTCATGAACTTCCCAGTGTTGGCAGTTCATAGTGAGGCATTCCCTTCATTGGATGCTCTACCTGAAGAAGCAAAAGGTTTAATTGACCTTGAAGCACAAGAAAACCTATATATTCAACGTAATAATACACCAGCATATATTAAGGCATCACAAGAACTTGCTGATAAAGGTGTTATTTTTACTGATATTTTCACAGCAGTTCGTGAGCATGGCGAACTTGTACAAAAATACTTTATGACAGAAGCTGTTAAAGTAGATGAGCATAAGTTAACAGCACTTCATACAGCACTTGTTAATGGTGGAGTGTTTGTATACGTACCAAAAAACGTGATCATTGAGCAACCACTTCAAGTTGTTTTCCTTAATGACAATGCGGAAGCTTCATTATATAACCATGTTTTAGTAGTAGCAGAAGCGAATTCAGCAGTAACATATGTGGAAACTTATGTTTCAACAGTTGAAGAGGCAAAAGGGCAAGCGAATATTATTGCGGAAGTCGTTGTTCAAGATAATGCACAGGTGACATATGGTGCAGTAGATGTCCTTGCAAAAGGATTTACGACATATGTTAATCGTCGTGCACGTTTAGCGCGTGACGCAAAAGTTGACTGGGCTCTTGGTCTAATGAATGATTCTGATACAATCTCTGAAAACATTACGCATTTGATTGGTGACGGTTCTCATGCAGATACAAAAACAGTCGTAGTTGGTCGTGGAGAACAAAAACTTAACTTCACTACTGAGGTTCGTCACTGGGGTAAAAACTCAAACGGGCATATCTTAAAGCATGGTGTAATGAAAGATGCAGCTCAGTCAATCTTTAACGGTATTGGCTATATCGAGCATGGTGCGACAAAAGCCGATGCACAACAAGAATCACGTGTATTAATGCTGTCAGAAAAAGCTCGTGGGGATGCAAACCCAATTTTATTAATTGACGAAGATGATGTAACAGCAGGACACGCAGCATCTGTTGGTCGAGTAGATCCATTACAGCTTTATTATTTAATGAGCCGTGGTATCTCGAAAGCAGAAGCAGAGCGCCTTGTTATCCATGGATTCCTTGCGCCAGTTGTTACGCAATTACCAATTGAAGGCGTTCAAAAGCAACTGACGGAGGTTATTGAAAGGAAAGTTCGCTAATGATGAATAAAGACATTAAAAGCTATTTCCCAATTTTAAATCAGGATGTAAATGGTCATAGACTTGTATATCTTGATAGTGCAGCGACGTCTCAGAAGCCTGTTCAAGTGATTGAAGCGATTAAAGCTTATTATGAATTTGATAATTCCAATGTTCACCGTGGCGTGCATACACTAGGAAACCGTGCAACAGATAAATATGAAGGTGCTCGTGAAAAGGTTCGTAAGTTTATTAATGCGCAATCAACACAGGAAATTATTTTTACGCGTGGTACAACAACCGCTTTAAATACAGTTGCGACAAGTTATGGTCGTGCAAATGTTGTTGAGGGTGATGAAATTGTCATTACTCATATGGAGCATCATTCCAATATTATTCCTTGGCAACAATTAGCCAAAGAAAAAAATGCAACTTTAAAATACATTGAGCTTGAAGCAGACGGCACTCTTAGCCTAGAGAAAGTACGTGCGACAGTCACACCTAAAACAAAAATTGTTTCGGTGTCTATGGCATCAAACGTACTTGGAACAATAAATCCAATTAAAGAAATTGCTCAAATTGCACATGCTAATGGTGCTGTCATGGTAGCCGATGGTGCACAAGCTGCGCCACATATGAAAATTGATGTGCAAGATTTGGATGTAGATTTCTTAGGTTTCTCAGGGCATAAAATGTGCGGACCAACTGGAATAGGTGTACTATATGGTAAAAAGGAACACCTTGAAAAGATGGAGCCAATTGAGTTTGGTGGCGAAATGATTGATTTTGTTGGGCTTTATGAGTCAACGTGGAAGGAATTACCGTGGAAATTTGAAGGTGGAACGCCTATTATTGCAGGTGCAATAGGTTTAGGAGCCGCTATTGATTTCTTAACTGATATCGGGTTAGATAACATTCTAGAGCATGAGCATAAGCTTGCAGGCTACGCAATGGATCAACTTGAAACAATTGACGGTTTGAAAATTTTCGGCCCACGTGACCCTATGAAGCGTTGTGGATTAGTAACATTTAATCTAGATGATGTACATCCACATGATGTGGCAACGGTGCTTGACATGAATGGTATTGCTGTTCGTGCAGGACATCATTGTGCACAGCCACTAATGAAATGTCTTCAGCAAGTAGCGACAGCACGAGCAAGCTTCTATCTGTACAATACAGAGGAGGATATTGACCGTTTAGTTGCAGGGTTACGTTCTGCGAAGGAGTATTTTGGCGATGTCTTTTAATAATTTAGATCAACTATATCGTTCAGTCATTATGGATCACTATAAGAATCCTCGTAATAAAGGGTCTTTAGATGAGAATGCTGTAACGATCGATATGAACAATCCGACTTGTGGCGACCGTATTCACCTAACATTGAAAGTGACAGACGGTGTTGTAGAGGATGCAAAATTTGATGGTGAAGGCTGTTCTATTTCTATGTCCTCTGCATCAATGATGACACAGCTCATCAAAGGAAAAAAAGTAGAGGAAGCTATTGAGCTTTCTGATATTTTTTCTAAAATGATGATGGGTGAGGAGTACAGCGATAAATATGACCTTGAGGATGTTGAGGCACTGCAAGGTGTTTCACAATTCCCAGCACGAATTAAGTGTGCAACATTGGCTTGGAAAGCAATGGAAAAAGGTGTGAAATAAATCTTACTTCCTAGTTCTTGAGTGAAAGCTACTATGCCTTCACTCAAAGCAAGGGATGATTACCTAGAAAAATACATCTCAATGAACGGAGGAGAAACGATGGCTAAAAAAATGCCTGATATCGGCGATTACAAATACGGTTTCCATGACAAGGACGTATCAATTTTCCGTTCAAAACGCGGTTTAACTGAAGAAATCGTCCGTGAAATTTCAAATATGAAACAAGAGCCAGAATGGATGCTAGAATACCGTTTAAAAGCTCTTGAAACATTTTATACAAAACCGATGCCACAATGGGGTGGCGATCTTGGAGATTTAGATTTTGATGAAATTACGTACTATGTAAAACCATCAGAAGCTACTCAAAAATCATGGGATGAAGTACCTGATGAAATCAAAGCAACTTTTGATAAATTAGGTATCCCAGAAGCTGAACAAAAATATCTTGCAGGTGTATCTGCACAATATGAGTCTGAGGTAGTTTATCACAACATGAAAAAAGACCTTGAAGATCTTGGTATTGTGTTCAAAGATACTGACTCTGCTCTACGTGAAAATGAAGATATTTTCAAACAATATTGGGGCAAAGTGATTCCTTACACAGACAATAAATTTGCTGCTTTAAACTCAGCAGTATGGTCAGGTGGATCATTTATTTATGTGCCACCAGGTGTTAAAGTAGAAACACCGTTACAAGCTTACTTCCGTATTAACTCAGAAAATATGGGTCAATTCGAACGTACACTTATTATTGTAGATGAAGGCGCTCACGTACACTATGTTGAAGGTTGTACAGCTCCTGTTTACACAACAAACTCTTTACACTCAGCAGTTGTAGAAATTGTTGTTCGTAAAGATGCATATTGCCGTTATACAACAATTCAAAACTGGGCGAACAATGTTTACAATCTTGTAACGAAACGTACAGTTGTAGAAGAAAACGGTACAATGGAATGGATTGATGGTAACATCGGTTCTAAATTAACAATGAAATACCCAGCATGTATCCTAAAAGGTGAAGGTGCTCGTGGTATGACATTATCGATTGCATTAGCAGGTAAAGGACAACACCAACATGCTGGCGCTAAAATGATCCATATGGCACCAAACACATCTTCAACAATCGTTTCTAAATCGATTGCTAAACAAGGTGGTAAGGTAACGTATATGGGACAAGTTCGTTTCGGTCCTAAAGCAAGTGGTGCACGTGCTAACATCGAATGTGATACGCTGATTATGGATAATCAATCGACTTCTGATACAATTCCTTATAACGAGATCTTTAATGATAATGTATCTTTAGAGCACGAAGCAAAAGTTTCAAAAGTATCTGAAGAACAATTATTCTATTTAATGTCTCGCGGAATTTCCGAAGAAGAAGCAACAGAAATGATCGTAATGGGCTTCATCGAGCCATTCACAAAAGAACTACCAATGGAATACGCAGTAGAAATGAACCGTCTGATTAAATTCGAGATGGAAGGTTCTATCGGTTAATTTATTAGCCACCCCTAGTCACAACATAAATTGTGACTAGGGGTTTTTTGTGTTTTTACGTCGTGAAAGAAAGTGGATAATTATAATATATCGAAATAGTACTGGATTTATTTAAGATTACATACTAAAATGATAATGAGAATCAATATCAATTGAAAAGGGGGATGGTAAATCTAGAAGATGTTCAGTACTTCAATAAGCAAGATGAGATAGTTAATCATCATAACAATCATCATTCAAAGGAGAATAGGTAAATGAAAAAGAAATTTTTATTTATTAGTTTCATAGCATTATTTATGCTCATTCTCGCCGCATGTGGAGAGAAGAAGGCAGTAGAAGAGGAATCTTCCACTGATACACCAAAAGAAGAAGAAGTGACACAAACAAAAGAAGAATCAACAAATGAAAATGGCACGAGAACGATTGAATATCTTGGTGAAAGCTATGAAGTGCCAGAAAAAGTGGAAAGAATTGTTGTAACAGGAGCTATGGAAGCAATGGAGGATATGGTGGTGCTGGATGTTCACCCAGTTGGAGCTATTGCTATTGGTGGCAAGTTCCCTGAGCTCTATGCTTCTGTAACAGACAAAGCAGAATCTATTGGTGAGAAGATTAAACCAAACTTTGAAAAAATATTAGAATTAAATCCAGATGTCATTTTAGGGTCCACAAAGTTCCCAGAAGAGGTACAAAGTAAATTAGAGAAAATTGCACCTACAATTTTAGTTTCACATATTTCGACGAACTGGGAATCTAATTTGAATTTACTAGCAGAACTAACTGGTAAGCAAGCAGATGCTGAGAAGATCTTATCTACATATAAAGCTGATATTGAAGCTGCTAAGTCCACGTTAACTGAAAAACTACAAGATCAAAAAGTAGCGGCTATTCGTATTCGTGGGGGACAAGCGTATGTTTATCCAAAAGAAGTATTTTTAAATGCAGTTCTTTATGGCGAGCTTGGTTTAGCAGTACCTAATGAAGTTGCTAAAGCTAAATCTCAAGAGGCCATTTCTGTAGAACAGCTTGCAGATATGAATCCTGATTATTTATTTGTGCAGTTTTCAACAGATGAAAATGCGGACGCGCCGAATGCTTTAGAAGACTTTAAAAAGAATCCAATCATCCAAAATATTACTGCATTTAAAAATGACCGAGTATTTGTTAATGTACTAGATCCACTAATGGAAGGTGGCCCTGCATATAGCCGAATTAAGTTTTTAGAGGCTATTCAGCAAAATCTTGTGAAATAAACGTCGCCTGTTATAGTAGCATGAGTTCAATGGAATATGGACTCATGCTTTTTCTTTGGCATAATTAAGTGATAAAAGAAGGTATATTTTTTACATGATGTTTATTTGTAATGACATACTGTGTGCTATGATTATGTACATAGAGGAGGATGTCACATGATTGTAGTAGGATTAACTGGTTGGGGCGATCACCCTTCACTTTATAGTGGAGTGACTACTTCAAAGGATAAATTATTTGATTACACAGGTCATTTTTTAACGGTTGAAGTAGATACTTCTTTTTATGCCATACCAGCCAAAGAGCATGTTCGGAAATGGTGTGAGGATACACCTGAAAACTTCCGTTTTGTTGTGAAAGCTTACCAAGGAATGACGGGTCATTTACGTGGAGAGATTCCCTTTGAATCAAAAAATGATATGTTCAATGTATTTATTGAATGTGCCAATGAATTTAAACGTTATGGAAAGCTAGCCATGGTATTAGCACAATTTCCACCATGGTTTGATTGCCAAGGAAAAAATGTGCAATATTTATTGTATATCCGACAGCAGCTAAAGGATTTTGAAGTAGCGATTGAATTTCGAAATCAAACATGGTATGCAGAAAATGTTGTCAAGCAGACGATAGATTTCTTACGAGAACATCAATTTATCCATACGATTTGTGATGAACCACAGGCTGGTGTAGGATCTGTTCCTTTCTACCCTGTAGTGACTGCAAATAAAGCGTTGATTCGTCTCCATGGTCGCAATATACATGGATGGCGGAACACAGGAAATGCAGAAAATTGGCGTAAAGTTCGCTTCTTATATGATTATAATAAAGAAGAATTACAGCAGCTTGGGGATAGCATGAAAAAGCTTGAACCAGAGGTCAATGAACTCTTCGTTTTATTTAATAATAATTCTGGTAATCATGCAGCGAAAAACGCAAAGGAGCTACAAGGTATGTTGAATATTAACGATGTCGGGTTGGCACCTAAACAATTAAACATGTTTGAAGGGGAACTATAATGGAGTTTATTTTATTAGTCATCATTGCCTTGCTTGCTGGTCTAATTGGCTCATTAGTTGGGCTAGGTGGTGGTGTAGTATTAGTACCAGCAACATTATACATCGGCTTAAATTTAGGAATGATCCCAGATATTACACCACAAAAAGTAGTCGGTTTATCAGTGGTGATGATGATTTTCACGGGACTTGCCTCCACGCTAAGCTATATGAAATCTAAAACGGTGGATTATAAAAGTGGTTTTATATTCTTTATTGGAAGTATTCCAGGAACAATCCTTGGCGCATGGGTCAATAAAGGATTAGATTTACCATCCTTTAATTTATATTTCGGTATTTTACTTATTATTTTATCGATTATTTTGCTTGTGAGAGACAAACTGAAGCCTGTAAAATGGTTTGTAAAAAATGGTATGCAGCAAGAGTTTACTGACTCTGAGGGAAAAACCTATGTATATGGCTATCCCATTTGGTTTGCTATTACATTAACATTTGGTATTGGCTTTGCTTCTGGTTTATTTGGAATAGGTGGCGGCTCCATGATCGTGCCAGCAATGATTATTTTATTCTTATTCCCCCCACATGTCGCGGTGGCAACATCGATGTTTATGGTATTTTTAACGTCCATTGTTAATTCTGCAAGCCATGTTTATTTCGGTCATGTACCTTGGCTTTATACTATTCCAGTTATTCCTGGTGCTTATGTTGGAGCAAAGCTGGGTGCTGCGTTAAATAAGAGGATTAAATCCGATACACTTGTACTAGCTTTAAGGATTATTCTATTATTACTAGGAATTCGATCTATTATAGAAGGCATATTAGCTTAATTTGAAGTGAGGTGGCTTTAATGCTTGAAAAGATCCATATTTTTCACACAAATGATTTGCATAGTCATTTTAAGTATTGGCCACGAATGCAAAGCTATGTGAAAGAAATGCGCAATAAATTAGGGAATATCGGGGAAACAAGCTATTTGTTTGATGTTGGAGATCATTTAGATCGTTCCAACATTTATACAGAAGCAACAGTTGGGAAAGGTAATGTGCGATTGCTAAATGAGGCGGGTTACGATGTGGTGACAATCGGCAACAATGAAGGTATTACATTATCCCATGAAGAGCTCTTCCACTTATATGACAATGCTAATTTTGATGTTGTGGTTGCAAATGTATATGCCTCCCACGGGAAGAAGCCAGCATGGATGAAGCCTTATGTAATCTTAACAACAGCAATGGGTACGAAGATTGGCGTCATTGCAGCCACGGCCATGTTTGAAGTATATTATGAAGAATTAAATTGGCATATGGACGACGCTAGAAGTACACTGCTACGTTTAGCGCATCAACTACGTGAAGAAGTAGACATTGTTGTATGCTTATCCCATTTAGGCATTACAGAGGATGAGCTCTTAGCGGATGAGTGTCCAGAAATTGATGTTATATTCGGCTCTCATACTCATCATGTCCTACCAGAGGGCAAAGTGATTAATGGGGTTTTACTGACAGGTGGAGGTAAGTTTGGCCAATATACTGGACATCTTATCATAGAATATGATAAAAAATTGAGGAAAATTGTTGAAAAAAAGGATACTTTAATTCATAATAAGGATTTGCCAATTGTTAAAAATGAACAGAAAGTGGTACAGTTTTTGGAGGATGAAGGAAACAGAATATTGGATACTCCAGTTTTTACAACAAAAAAAGCCTACAACAAGGAATGGTTCCATTATTCACAGCTATCTGATTTATTTGCACATGCAATTTTGGAAAAAAGCGGAGCGGACTGTGCATTATTCAATGCAGGGATATTTTTAGATGGTCTTCCTAAGGGAATAGTGACTGCCTTAGATTTGCACCGAATTTTTCCACATCCAATTAATTTATGTACAATTGAATTATCCGTCGCTGAAATGAAAGAAATTTATATGCAATCTAAAAATGAAGAATGGCCCTATATCGAACTAAAAGGACTAGGGTTTAGAGGCGTCATTTTTGGAAAAATATTGACATATGGATTTTCCATGAATGAAAATCGGCAATTATTAATTAATGGTAAGCTAGCAGATCAAAATCACATTTATAAACTGGTCACATTGGATCTGTTTACATTTGGTTATTTTTATCCAAGTTTTAAATATGCAAAAAAACAATATATTTTACCTGAATTTTTACGAAACATTATGATAGATTATGGTCAAAGATTCTTTAAACAATAGAGAGAGTTTAAAGAATGGAATGGGGAAGAAGTCATGCGATTAATTTCAATCGATGTATTAAAAGAAGGAATGGTATTAGGAAGAACCATTTGGAATGAGGCAGGTCATCCGCTTTTAAAGAAAGATGTTGTCATTAATGACCGTATTATTCAAAGACTTCAACAGTTAAATACACATTATTTATATATTGACGATGAGATTTCTGAGGGAATAGAAGTAGAAGAGACCGTTCCACCTGCTATGCGAAATAAAGTCATCAAAACTATAAAGGATTCGTTCCAGTCCATTGATGGTTTGAATCCAGTAAATGCTTCTTATATATTAGATCAGCAATCAAAGACAATTGTTTCGATCGTAGATGAATTACTTTCTGCAGTTACTGGAAATAATGAAATTCTAACCATTTTAACAGATGCTTATTTATTTGATGAATATTTATATCAACACTCTTTCCAAGTGACATTGTATTCTATTGCCATTGCCAAAGAACTTGGCTACTCTGCTGAGGATTTACGTTTGATCGGGATAGGTGCATTATTACACGATGTCGGTAAACTAATGGTACCGAAAGATATTTTAACAAAGCCAGGACGTTTAACGAATGATGAGTTTGAAATGATGAAGATGCATGCTCGTTACGGTTTTGATTTATTACGGAATTTACATTCAATCTCTCTGCTTGTGGCGCACTGTGCTTTCCAACACCATGAACGTATTGATGGAAGTGGCTATCCAAGAGGACTTGTTGACTTTGAAATTCATCCATTTGCCAAGATAATTGGTGTTGCAGATGTTTTTGATGCGGTGACAACGAATCGTGTATACCGGGAGAAGATGCTCCCTTCACAAGGACTAGCTATTGTTGAAGCTGGCTCGGGCACTCTTTATGATGCTCGAATTGTAAAAGCTTTAAAAAGAGCTGTTGTTCATTATCCAAATGGTGTTATTTTAAAATTATCAGATGGACGCCGTGGGATTGTATCTAGACAAAACACGTTGGATGCAGCATTACCATGGATTCGTATTTTTGAAGAACAAGATCAATTGCTGGCAGCTACATATGAAATTAATTTAGTGGATTATCCTGATGTAACAATTGAAAATGTTGAGACGGATTATGTGGTTCCCGCAAAAGTAGAATAAATTACTCCTCCTGTTCATACGTTATGGAACAGGAGGAGATTTTTTTGTTTTTCCCTCGAAAAAGAATGAAATTACGCTCATATGGTAGAAGGGGAATGCGTCTTAATAAATTAACGATTTTAATTGTTAGTATGGTTGTTTGCCTTATATTATTTATTTATTATTTAAATGAACGGCTCATGCCAACCTATTTGCAATATGCGGAAGTGCAAACTACGAAGATTGCCTCATATGTTGTGAGTAAAGCCATTAATTCACGTACCTCTAATGTATTAGATGTAAATGATATCATTGAAGATATTCCTCCAGGTACGTCTGAAATGATGACGACTAAGTTTAATACAGAAATCATTAATCGTGTTCGAGCAGAGACATTAGAGCTTGTTAAAATGTATTTGGAGCAAGCTGAACAGGGAGAGCTATCCCATTTACCTGAATTAGATAATGTTGAATATGATATTAACAGGATCCAAGATGGTGATGGCATTGTCTTTTTTGTACCGCTTGGTCAAGCAGCCAATATTCCCTTGCTTGGAAATTTGGGGCCAAAGATCCCGATTCGCTTCCATGTGATTGGGAATGTTCATAGTAATGTGACATCCTCTATTCAAGAATTTGGAATCAATAGTGCTTATGTGGAGGTAGGTATTCATTTAGAGGTAAATGTTCAGATTATTGTTCCTTTCGCTAGTAAATCTTCTACCGTTGCACAGGATATACCTGTAGCGATGGGCCTAACAAGGGGACCTGTTCCAAACATTTATACCAATAGTAGTGACGCGCCACAACCGTCCATAGAAATACCTGTCCCTTATAAATAGAAATGTTTGTTGTGATAGTTGTTGGAGTGCCTTTAATATGTTACATTGACAACAGTGAAGATAGTTAATATTAAAAAATGTATATTTTTGATAGGGGCGATATTCGTATGACATCTTGTAAACCTACAAGTAAAGAAGAACATGTAAGAAAACCAGATTGGCTAAAAATAAAACTAAACACGAATGATGAATATAAAGGGCTTAAAAAGCTGATGCGTGAGAAAAATCTGCATACAGTATGTGAAGAAGCTCGTTGTCCAAACATCCATGAATGCTGGGGAGAGAGACGTACTGCTACCATGATGATTCTTGGTTCCGTTTGTACACGTGCTTGTCGTTTCTGTGCAGTGAAAACAGGTTTACCAAATGAACTAGATTTGGCAGAACCAGAGCGCGTTGCAGATTCAGTAGCCATTATGAATTTAAAGCACGTTGTTATTACAATGGTCGCACGTGACGATTTAAAGGATGGCGGAGCGCAAGTTTTAGCAGAAACAGTACGTGCAATTCGTCGTAAAAGTCCTTTCACATCTGTTGAGGTATTGCCATCAGATTTAGGCGGGATGAAGGAGAACCTTCAAATGTTAATGGATGCAAAACCAGATATTTTAAATCATAATATTGAAACAGTACGCCGTTTAACACCTAGAGTGCGCGCTCGTGCAAAATACGAACGCTCTTTAGAGTTCCTGCGTTTAGCTAAAGAGATGCAGCCTGAAATTCCAACGAAATCATCACTAATGATTGGATTAGGCGAAACACATGAAGAAATTTTAGAAGTCATGGACGATTTACGTGCAAATAATGTAGATATTATGACGATCGGTCAATATTTACAGCCAACGAAAAAGCATTTACCAGTTAAAAAATACTATTCACCAATAGAATTTGGTAAACTGCGTAAGATTGCCATGGAGAAAGGCTTTAAGCATTGTGAGGCTGGCCCACTTGTACGTAGTAGTTATCATGCAGACGAACAAGTAAATGCTGCAACGAAAGAACGTCAATTACAAGCGGAAGTGTAAACGTCAAGGCTGAACGAAAAGGGTGGTGTCACTTTGATCATAGTTGAAGGATTAGAATATGAACTAATAGAAGATTATCGCGAGGCCTTTCAGGAGGAAGTTTTTCAGGAAAGATACTCAGATATCTTAGCCAGATACGATTATATTGTAGGTGATTGGGGCTATAACCAGTTACGTTTAAAGGGGTTTTTTGATGATAAAAATCAAAAATCCACTTTTGATACAAAAATAAGTACGCTTCAAGATTATCTATACGAATACTGTAATTTTGGCTGTGCTTATTTCGTATTACGTAAATTGGGGAAAGTTATGAAACAGCCAGAAGTAGTGGATATGAGTGAAGTAACAAAGCCAACAGACCATGAACCTTTAGCAGAATAAACTCTTATACAAAAACCTGATGTGATAGGCATCAGGTTTTTTTTCATGATTGTTAGCTTTTGTGTAATTGGGGAAAACTAAAGCACAAAACAGCTTATCGAAGGTGTGTTGCAAATGAAAAGAGCCGTATTTTTAGATCGTGATGGTGTTATCAATGAAGTACTGACCAATCGTGTGAAGTTTGTGAATAAGCCTAAGGATTTGTACTTTTTACCGCAAGTGCCTGAAGCAATCAGAAAGCTAAATAAGCATTTTGATTATGTGTTTGTCGTGACAAATCAAGGTGGGGTTGGTTTAGGCTTTATGAAGGAAAGTGGCTTACAGAAAATACATGAACATATGGTGAAGGAGCTAGAGAAAAAAGGGGCAGTAATCCATGAAGTCGTTTATTGTCCGCACAAACCTAAGTCAGGTTGTGCCTGCCGCAAGCCCAATAGCAAATTAATTGTGGATTTAGGAAAGAAATATAACATTGATTTATCAAAATCCTATATGGTTGGCGATACAGATACGGATATTATTGCAGGAAAACGGGCAGGAACAAAGGGTGTTTTCCTAGGAGAACAAGATCCATTAGCAGATGCTGTCTTTCCAGATTTAATAAGCGCTGCCCAGTGGATTATTAAGGATGTCACAGCTTAAATGTATTGAGAAAAAGGGCGTATAAATCATTAAAAAAGGGATAATTTATGAATGGAGGTGATGATGTTGGCAAAAGAAAACCGCAATAAAAAGCCATTAGATCGAGAGGAATATGGGTATGGTTTTGATATTAGTGTAGACGATTTAGCTGTGATTGGTCAAAATCAGCAAGCGAAAAAGCAAAATGATAATGAAAATAAAGACAAGCCCCATAATAAAGATAATCCATCCACTTTAAATAAATAACAATACGTAAAAAGATTTCGCAATCGCTCAGGGTTAGCGAAATTTTTTTATGTTATATAAAAAAACACCCAATAAAATGGGTGTTAGTTCAATAATTCACGCAAGTATTCCCGTAATTCGATTGTTTCTTCCTCTGTGCGATTGTACACATGTTCTAAGTAACCAGGCTCTTCTACATCATCAGGACCAATAATAGCAAAGCGACCGAACTGGATATCCATGACAAGCACTTTTCCAAAGAAGCGGCCAGATTGTAATATAGCTAAATCATAACGTAGCTTTTGTCCAGCAAAACTAACAAATCTTGTTTTCGTATCTTCTACATCATCATATAAAAAAAAACGTTCCATCTTTTAATCTCCTTCCAATCCTATAGTTATGGTACTATAGAAGAGAAAAGACTATCAACTTTTAAAGATTTGAATGGGGGCTTTCCTTGTGTATTTTGTAGATCGTAATAAAATCACAAAAAATTTACAGTACTTAGATGGGCTATTAACTATTTTGGAGACAGAGGATAACTGGCTTCAGAATGATATAAAGAAATTAGCTATCGAGCGAATTGGACACAACATTATGGAGTCAATGATGGATGTAGGAAATTTAATGATTGACGGTTTCATTATGCGCGATCCAGGAAGCTACGAGGATATTATTGATATTTTAGTCGATGAAAAAGTTGTAGCTGCTGATTTGGAAGCACCATACAAAGCAGTTGTTGGCTTACGTAAAATGCTAGTACGTGAGTTTATAGAGGTAGATATCCAAGAGGTTATCCATGTACTAACAGCTAATCTAACGGCTTTAAAGCAGTTCTCGCCAGCAGTTCATAATTATTTAACAAATGAATTAGGACCTGTTTCAGCATTTTTGCCAGAGGATCATCAATGAAACAATATAAGGCCTATTGCTTTGATTTAGATGGTACTGTCTACCGTGGGAAGGAAGGTATTCCTTCTGCGGTAGCTTTTATTCATCGTTTACAGCAAGCAGGAATTGAGCCATTCTATGTAACGAATAATTCTTCGAAGACGCGAGAACAACTGCAAGAAGCTTTACTGTCTATTGGCGTGAACGCGCCATTAGAGCATATTTATTCAAGTGCATTGGTCACAGCAAAGTATGTGGCCCTACATTTTCCAAGCAAAAAGGTAGCGATGATGGGTACAGATGGTATTCGTCAGGCACTACTCAATGAAAATATTGTGCCTGTTGAGGATGAGCCCGATGTATTTGTTATGGGGATTGATCGTACGCTTGATTATATGGCACTTGCTAGGGCAACGGTTTTTGTTCAGCAAGGAGCGACCTTTATTGCCACGAATCAGGATATTAAATTCCCAACAGAATATGGGTTCTTACCAGGCAATGGTTCTTTTGCACGCTTGGTAGGAGAAGTTGCAGATGTTGAACCAATCTATATTGGTAAGCCATCGCCAGCCATGCTGGAAGTAATTGCGACCGAACATGGAATTGCGAAAGAAGACATGGTAATGATCGGTGATAATTATGATACGGACATTATGTGTGGCATTCGATTTGGCTGTGACACCATTCATGTGAATACTGGGGTGACGCCTACAAAGATTGTCCTCGAAAAAGAATGCCAACCTACATATGTAGTGGACGTACTAAAGTAATAAAAGGATGTTTATGCTAATTTTCAGCATAACATCCTTTTTATTTGTTCAAATTTATTCATATAGGTATTTTAGAAAACTACCATAAAGGATTTTCTTCAATAAATTGATAAATGGCTTTCGTTAATTCATCAGGAGAATCTGCTTCTACTAATTCACCGTTTACTATTGCATAAAAGGATTCTGAGCACTTTGTACAATAACTGAGGCAGCCATATTCCAAAACGTCGATGTTTGGATCGCGTTCGAGTACTTCATAAGTTGCTTGAGAGCCATTTGCTAAATTACTTATACAAAATTCAACCATTGGATTCATCCATGTCACCTCACCAAAGTAATGCTACTCGGTTTTACGATTTTCGTCAATTATTTATGTTTAAGAGAAAAGAAACGTTTTTTAATAAAAGATAAAGGGAATTTGTTATTAATGGCTTAAAAATCAATAGAAATGAACAAGTTCTCGTTTATTTTGTGAAATCTTTCACAAAATTTCATTCTGATATTGTGAAACTTCTCACAATCGGTTATACTCGTTTGTGGATACTTTGTGAACAATTATTAAAAGAGATATAAAAGGAGACTATTATGGGAAAATTAGTACTTTTAGGTGGCGGCTACGGCAATATGCGTGTCATGCTTCGTCTATTAAACAGCCTACCATTAGACAGAGAGGTAGTTATAGTAGATAGAGCCCCTTTCCATAGTTTAAAAACAGAGTTTTATGCATTGGCGGCAGGGACAGCAACAGATAAAGAAATTCGTGTAAGCTTCCCAGAGCATGAACGTTTAACAGCCGTATATGGAGAAGTCGTTGAAATTAATCGTGCGGAAAAAGTAGTCATTCTTGAAGACGGACAACGTATAGAATATGATGATTTAGTCATTGGGCTTGGCTGTGAAGATAAATATCATGGTGTACCAGGTGCGGAAGAGTATACGTACAGCATTCAAACAATGGGTAAATCACGTGCAACATTCCAAGCACTTTGTGGGTTACCAGCTGGGTCTACAGTTGGAATTATAGGGGCTGGCCTAAGTGGAATTGAGCTTGCAAGTGAGCTACGTGAAAGTCGCTCAGATTTAAAAATCAAGCTATTTGACCGTGGTCAACGTATATTGAAAGATTTTCCAGAAAAACTAAGTAAGTATGTAAAGGATTGGTTTGTTAAGCATAATGTTGATGTGGTTGCCAATTCAAATATTACAAGAGTAGAGCCAGGTAAAATTTTTAATCATGATGATGAAATTTTACTCGATGCAGTGGTTTGGACTGCGGGTGTCCAGCCAGTCAAAATTGTGCGTGATATGGATGTTGAGAAAGATAAACATGACCGTCCACTTGTCACACAGTATTTTAATTTACTCGATGATGAACATGTCTATGTTGTAGGAGATTGTGCTTCATCAGATTTAGCCCCAACAGCACAATTAGCAGAGGAACAAGCGGAGCAAATTGTGAAAGTACTTCGTATGCGTTGGAAAGGTGAACATTTACCAGAGAAGATGCCAGATATTAAATTAAAAGGCTTTATGGGAGCTCTTGGTAAAAAACAAGGCTTTGTATACTTAGCTGATACAACAGTAACTGGGCGTATCGCTCGCTTAATGAAATCAGGATTATTATGGTATTACAAACGTCAAAATGATTAATTAGCTGAAAGGGATTGTTTCAAAAATCATTTTGAAACAATCCCTTTATTTTTATTAAACCGTTTCGTCTGGGACAAACCCTAAATTTTCAAGGGCCGTAAATACAGGCTTTAATTGGACATAGCCCTCTCCAACTACCTCATTGTTAATGAGGACAAGGGGGTAGAAAAATTCATCGTCTTGAATACGTGACGCATACTCTTGGTCGCGTTCATTCTCAATTGGACCTTCAATATCGATATAGCGAATATCATATGCTTGATCTGGATATTTGCGATTGATGGCTGCTTGTAGCCACTCATATGTATCCTTGGAAGATGGGGCATTGACACAACTAGCACAGATGACAGCTGTTCCATAAATTTCAATCATAGGTTTTGTTGATGGCATAGTATTTTCTCTCCTTGTGATTCAATATTGGATTTTTTCTGTTGCTAACATTATAATCATTATAAGGAAAGGAGTCGAGATAAATGGCAGAAGCAACAATTAACGACCAAGTTCAAGAGGTATTAGATAAATTACGTCCATTCTTACTACGTGACGGTGGAGACTGTGAATTAGTAGATGTTGAGGATGGCGTTGTGAAATTACGTTTATTAGGTGCTTGTGGCAGTTGCCCAAGTTCTACGATTACATTAAAAGCTGGTATTGAACGAGCATTATTAGAAGAAGTACCAGGTATCGTGGAAGTAGAGCAAGTATTCTAAGCCTTTTTAAAAAGTTCTAGCTGTTTGCAAGCTAGAACTTTTTTATTTACCTATTTATGACGCGCATGTTCTTTTTCTTCACGAATAATGGCCCACTGTTCTTTCGCCATATCTATAATTTTTGCCTCACCACCGACACTTTGTTTTTCAATGACTCTAGAAAAGAAGCGTGTCGCATTTTCAATATCTCCAATACGTCTAGATAATTCAGCAATCATATACATAATTCGGACAGCTGACATTTGTGTAGAGCTGTAGTCCTCGGTAGAATAAGATTCCATATAATAATCACGTGCTAATTTCATAAAGCGCTCTTCTTGTCCACTATTGTTTAAGGAACGATAAAGCCATGCAAGACGTAGAGTTAGTCCAGCAATCGCTACATTTTTTTCTTTTTTAATCGTGCCACAAAGAAACGCTAACTTATAGGCTTGAATCGCTTGAAATACGGTACGTTCACCCTTGAAATCATGATGCACCCATTTTTCTGTAATTTGTGTACGTATATCATCTTGGATACCCGGTGCAAAATATTTTGTAAAGTCTTCTGTAAAGGAAAAGCCACAATGTTCACATACAAAAACATTATAATAGAGAGCATTCACTTCATCTGCATAAATAGGTTGAAAATCTGTTTCCGTATGATCTACTTTAATAAATTTTGAACGCACTTTTAATGTTGGAAATTCTTTTTTGCAATTTAAACATTGAATTTTTTTCTCATAATATGGTGAAATCTCCATATATATTACCCCCTGCCAAGAATTCGTTGTAACTATTATACCAATGATGTTTTTATTAACATGAATAAAAAATACTATTAATGTGAAAAATATGAGAATTATAACTTATAATCGACTTGAAGCTGAATGTTTGTCATACAATGGTCAAAATTGTTATGATAATACGTAAGAAGGAAGGTGATTGGGATGACAAGTACAAAGCAAATTATAGAAGTGACACAGGCTGCTGGCTTTCATATTAATGAAATGATGGAGCATAATGAAGAACAAGGTTCTTTTTTACGTGTAGTGGTGAATGGTGGCGGCTGTAGCGGGCTATCCTATGGCATGCATTTTGATAAAGAGAAAAAAGATGATGATTTTGAAGATGTTCAGCATGGTTTAACAATTCTTGTTTCCCGTGAAGATGCGCCGATTTTGATGGGAACAAAAATTGACTATAAACAATCGCTAATGGGCGGTGGCTTCACAATCGATAATCCAAATGCCATTGCATCATGTGGCTGCGGTACGTCTTTCAGAACAGCAAAGCGTGAAGGTACACCTGAGGTTTGTGAGTAAAAGTAAATAAATCCATTCGAATAATGGGCTAACAATAATAGGCTTCTTTGATTGATGATGTTGCAAAACATGATGAATGAAAGGAGCTTTTTTCTTTCTTTTTATTTTCCCGTTTGTAAGTAACTATGTTAAAAATCATCTGACACTTCCAACAAATTTTTATGACCTTATTTAGTGAAATTCAAGGCAATGTATAATAGCTTCTTTCATTGAGGTTGAATGAAAGAAGCATTTTCACTGTGGATTAACTGTAAAATTCAGAATAAATGCTTCATTCCATAGAAAGTGAGCAGGTATAATAGGTAGATAGAGGTGAAGGTTATGAGAAAAGATCGAGGGAAAATATGGTTGGGTGTATCAGGTGTTACGGTGAATGAGCTTGGACAATGGTTAGTTGTGAAAAAGGCTTATAGCGGATTGAAAGGACGTTGGTCATTGCCAGCAGGTTTTGTTAATGCAGGAGAAACGGTAGATGAAGCGGTTATTCGTGAAATCAAAGAAGAAACAGGCATCGATTGTAGAGTCTCAGGCTTAATTGGATTTAGAACAGGTGTCATCCGTGATGATATCAGTGATAATATGGCGATTTTTTATTGTCGAATGCTAGATGAGCAGCAGCAGGTTTCCATTCAAGAAAAAGAAATTTTAGAAGCTAAATGGTTGTATCCACAGGAACTAGCACAAGATGAAACAACCTCTGTGATGTTAAAGGAAATGGCTTCCAATCAATTTGAAAGACATCAATTAGAGGCGATAGAAGGGATTAATCCAGGGGATATTTTTGGTTATACCTCTTATCGTTTATTCTTTAAAAAATAATATGACTTTTAGGAGGTGACCTTTGATGGAGCTGTTTTTATTTATGTTAGAGCGAGTTGGGCTGATCATTGTGTTTGCCTTTTTAATGTCAAGATGGCGACTCTTTCGAGAAAAGCTGTTTCAGGAGCAAGGAACGAAAGAGAAAATATGGCTCATTATTATCTTTAGTAGCCTATGTATTATCAGCAGTTATACAGGGATTAAAATTGAAAGTGGGACAATCCATCCTTTAAATCAGATGATACATAGTACGATCAATGCGGAGGAGGCCATTGCTAATACGAGATTAATTGGTGTCGCCATTGCAGGAATTTTTGGTGGACCACTTGTTGGTGTATGTGTAGGAATTATTGCAGGTATTCACCGAATTACACTTGGTGGTTTTACAGCAATAGCCTGCGGTGTTTCAACGATTCTAGCTGGCTTTATTACAGGTGGTTTAAGTAAACGCTTTAAAATACGTCAAACTTTTTCCTATAAGAAAGCAGTCATTATCGGCATCTGTGCAGAAACGATTCAAATGCTGGTGATTTTAGTAGTCGCGAAGCCATTTGAGCAGGCCTTGCAGTTAGTTTCATTAATTGCAATGCCGATGATTTTAATGAATGCCTTTGGGATATTTTTATTTTTCATGATTATTAAAACGTTTATTGATGAAGAGGAGCGAACAAAGGCATTACAAACCCATCAAGCTTTTTCAATTGCCCAACAAACAATTGAGCATTTTCGTAAGGGCTTGAATGAAGAATCATGCCAAACGGTTGCAGAAATTATTAAAAGAGAAATAAAAGTAGATGCGGTCGCTATTACCGATAAAAATGGGGTGTTAGCACATGTTGGCGTTGGGGAGGATCATCATTTAATTCATCGAGAAATCATGACAGCTTTGACAAAACGAGTATTAGAGGAAGGCAAAATTTTAATGGCTACATCTCAAAAGGAAATTCAATGTCCACACGCTAGCTGCCCATTAAGTGCTGCCATTGTCTTGCCCTTGAAGGTACAGCATCGAACAGTGGGAAGCTTAAAGCTTTATTTCACTAAAGCGGATTCTTTGACAGGGGTGAAGAAGGAGCTAGCAGAGGGTTTGAGTAGACTATTTTCCTCTCAGCTTGAATATGCTGAAATTGAGCAACAGCGAAAATTATTAAAGGATGCTGAAATCAAGGCATTACAAGCACAAGTTCATCCACATTTCTTCTTTAATAGTCTGAATACTATTTCAAGCTTGATTCGGACAGATGCAGATGAGGCAAGAGCATTATTAATCAAGCTTAGTACATTTTTTAGAAGCAATCTGCAGGGCGCACGGCAAATGCTCATTCCACTGAAAAATGAAATAGATCATGTTGAAGCTTATTTATCTATTGAGCAAACACGGTTTCCAAATCGTTACGAAGTTGAATTTATCATGGATGAAACACTCTTTGATGTGCAAATTCCTCCATTTACCTTACAGCCTCTTGTCGAGAATGCTATTTATCATGCCTTTAAAAATCGTAATGAAGGCAAAATCTATGTCAAAGTACAACGTGTGAATGATAAGCTGGTCCTGTTAACGGAAGATAACGGCTGTGGTATGAGGAAGGAGCAGGTAAAACAACTTGGCAAGCGTATAATGCAATCTGAACAGGGGACAGGAACCGCTCTTTGGAATATTTATCAGAGGATCCATGAAATTTATGGTTCTGAAGCGGATTTTCATATAACAAGTACGTTAGATGTGGGCACAAAAATTATGATTCAACTGCCGTTAAAGGCGACTAGATGGGAGTAGAAAAATTTGAATGTATATATTGTGGATGATGAACCCTTAGCACGCGCGGAACTGCGATATTTACTAGAGCAAACAGCATTAGTGAATGTTTGTGGTGAATCTGAAAATCTTGAGGAGTTGTGCAAAGCGTCACAGCTTGAAGAAGTCGATTGTATATTTCTAGATATTGAATTAGGCATGAACAATGGACTTGACTTAGCCAAACAATTATTACTGAATGCACAGAGACCTGAAATTATTTTTGCTACAGCCTACGATGACTATGCTTTGCAGGCATTTGAAGTCAATGCATTTGATTATATATTGAAACCCTTTGAGGCAGAAAGGGTACAAACAGCTGTGGAAAAACTGTTAGCTAAAAAAAGAGCTGCGCAAGCAAAAACAATGGAGGAGTTAAAGGCAACTCAGTTGGACAAGCTCGATAAGTTAACAGTTTATGTAAACGATCGAATTTTATTATTGAAAATACAGGATATTTTGTATTGTACCTCTGAGGATAGTAAAACGGTTGTTGTGACAGAGCAGGGGCGTTTTTTTGCTTCTGAATCATTGGCCGCGTTAGAAAAAAGACTTACCTTAAAAGGCTTTGTACGTGTCCATCGCGCGTATATTGTCAATTTAGAGCATATTGTGGAATTAGAGCCTTGGAGTAGTTCTAAATTTAATTTAATTGTGCATAACAGACATTCCATTCCAGTAAGTAGGCTATATATGAAGGATGTACGGAAAATTTTTGACCTATCGAAGTAGTTGCATTTCAACGGACAACTACTACCTTTCAACTTTAATTTCTGACATTTCAGTTATTTTATGAATAATATGGACATTCCTTTGCTATGATGTGGAAAAAGTAAAAGGGGTGTTTGCATGAATGCGATTACAATAGTGATAGGGTCTATTTGTATTTTGATGATCAGCTATCGTTTGTATGGCATTTTCTTTACAAAGAAGGTACTTAAAATAAAAGATGATACGCCCACCCCAGCCCACGCTTTGGAAGATGGTAAAGACTATGTTCCGACGAATAAGTGGGTAACCTTTGGGCATCATTTTGCAGCGATTGCAGCAGCAGGACCTTTAGTTGGACCAATCCTAGCTGCACAATTTGGGTATTTGCCTGGACTTCTATGGCTATTAATCGGAGCAGTAATTGGTGGGGCAGTTCATGATGCTGTTGTTTTATTTGCTTCCATGCGTCATGGTGGTAAATCCCTATCGGAAGTGATGAAGGAGGAGTTAGGCCCTATCGCAGGTTTCTGTACAGGCCTTGCGATGCTATTCATTATTACGATTACAATGGCAGGTCTCTCGATGGTGGTGTTAGGTGCTTTAGAGCGCAATCCATGGGGAACGTTTGCTGTAGGTATTACGATACCAATCGCCATGCTTGTGGGTATTGCCTATCGTAAAACAGGCAATTTAATTGTTACATCTACTATAGGCTTTATTTTATTAATGATTGGGGTATTTATCGGACCGCTTATTCAAGGCACAGCATTCGGTGATTTTTTAACATTTGATCGGGATACATTAGCTATCATCTTACCAATCTATGCCTTTTTTGCCGCTGCATTACCTGTGTGGCTTTTATTAGCACCTCGTGATTATTTAAGTAGTTTCATGAAGATTGGGGTATTTATTGCACTAATTATTGGCGTTTTCTTTGTTAATCCTGCTATTCAATTCCCACCATTGACAGAGTTTATTCATGGTGGTGGACCAGTAATTGCCGGTCCTGTGTGGCCGTTTGTTTCTATTACAATTGCCTGTGGTGCCATTTCTGGCTTCCATGCTTTTGTAGGCTCAGGAACAACACCTAAGATGATTGATCGTTGGGAGGACATCCGTATTGTAGGCTTTGGTGCTATGTTAGTAGAGTCACTAGTAGGTGTGATGGCTTTAATCGCAGCTACTGCTCTTCATCCAGCCGACTATTTTGCTATTAACTCAGCACCAGCTGTATTTGCTACATTAGGAATGGAGCCCGTTCATCTACAAGCATTGTCTCAAAGTATCGGCATGGACTTGGAAGGACGAACAGGAGGTGCTGTAACGCTAGCAGTTGGTATGACAGATATCTTTACAGGTATTCCTTGGTTCGCAGAGTTATCTTCGTACTTCTATCAATTTGTCATTATGTTTGAAGCGGTTTTCATTCTTACAGCCATTGATGCTGGAACAAGGGTAGCTCGTTATTTAATACAAGATTTTGGTGGCAATGTTTATAAACCACTGAAGCGTACCAATTGGGTACCAGGTACAATTTTTGCTAGTGCACTTGCCTGCTTTATGTGGGGCTATTTATTGTATTCAGGGGATATAAGCTCAATCTGGGTATTATTTGGTGTATCCAATCAGCTAATGGCAGCCATTGGTCTAGTATGTGGCGTGACGATGGTATTGAAGGTCGCAGATAAACGCATCTATGCATTGACATGCTTTATCCCATTGGCTTATTTATACATTACGGTCAACGTTGCAGGCTATTGGATGATTAAAAATGTATACTGGAATCCAGCCGCTGCAGGCTTTAATATGTTAAATGGGATTTTATCTGTTATCATGTTAATGCTTGGCTTCTTAATTGTGCTGACAGCATTTAAAAAATGGGCACAGCTTTGGAAATCACCAAAGTTTTTAGTAGCTCAATCAACTTCATAAAATCATAGAAACTATTGAAGATAAGCATTTGTCTTCAATAGTTTTTTGGTGAAAAAAGCATCTACGACGAAGGAGAAGCAAATACCGCGGAAGAAGCATATACCCCTAAATTCAAAGATCAACCATAGATGATCGATTGATGATTTTCCTAAATATGACGAACAAGCGAAAACAAGGATATGTTCATTGAAAGCGGTGTCGTAATCATGTAAACTAATGAGAGGAAAACGGAGGTTATACATACATGGATGGTCCAGTTTCATTAGTGCAGTTAATCATTTCTATTTTGTTATTTTTCGTCATGTTCTTTGGTATCGGATTCTTGTTAAATATGCTGTTACGGATGACATGGTTAATGGCAATTGTGTATCCAATTGTTGTCATCTTTATTGTAGATGAAGTAAGCTTCTTAGATTATATTTTTAAGCCAGGCTCTGCATTCCCAGCATTAATTGATAAATTACAGGCACTTCAGTTTGTGGATATTGCTATTTTATCAGGTGGCTTTGCGGGTTCTATTGTGGCTGGTATCGTGATGATTTATTTACGTAAAAGTGGCTATCGAATGTTCTAACGTGCTTAGTATTCTTTCTTCAATTGAAGAAAGAATACTTTTTTATACAAAAAAACACAGCCTCCTCTAGAGGATGTGTTGATGTCTGTTAGATGAAAAACTCGTAGGCTATGATGGCGATAAAAATACCCGTTAGAGCCCCAAAAAATACTTCACTTCGTTTATGGCCTAATAATGTTTTTAATTCCTCCATTTTTTCTTGTCCGTCCATCTGTGGCCATTTTTTTAAATCATGAAGCAATGTTTGGAAATCCTTACGCAGTTGATTTAAAATGGCTGCATGCTGACCTGCTTGGTAACGAACACCACTAGCATCATACATCACGATAATGGAAAACATTGCGGCTACCGCAAAAATGGGGGATTCCAAACCCGTCTCATAGGCAATTGAGGTTGCCAATCCAGTGACAGAAGCAGAGTGAGAACTAGGCATTCCACCTGTTGAGGTAAAAAGTCCCCATTTTACTTGTCTGGTCATTAAAAAATGAATGGGGATTTTAACAAACTGTGCAAAGAGAACCGCAAAGAGGGCAATTAGTAATGGGGTATTGTGGAGTAAACTCAATTTCATCACAACCTTCGCAAATAATTGCTTTTATTATAACATTCATTATTTTCTAAAAGAAGATATAGGCAAATATTACGCGCTTTTCAGAAACTTCGTTATAATAGTATATGGAATGGAGGAATTTACATGCATATTGTAAAAGAAGCAAAAACATTTGAAACGATTTCTACTGAACTATTAGTGGTAGGAGTCACAAAACATCGTGAACAAATGCAGGACTGGGCAAGCTTTTCATCTTTTTACGGTGAAGCCCTTGATACATGGATTAGTGCAGGAGACGTCTCAACTGAATTAAAGAAACTAACGAAATTACCATTTGTGAAAGACCATGCTAACCTGAAACGTATTGTATTTGTAGGTTTAGATGAGCGTAAAAACCTCACAGAAGGTGATATTCGCACAGCATTTGGTTTAGTGGGAAAAGAATTAAGATCTTTAAAAGTAAAAGAGTATTCCATCTGGCTTGAATCATTTACAACAGAGTCAATTTCAACAGCAGATGTAGCATTTTTAGCGGGTGAAGGAATTGGCCTTGGCTATTATGCTGTCCCACATTATAAAACAACTTCAAACGAAGTAGATAAACGTATTGATGCTGTTCACCTTGTGACTACAGCAGAGGATTTAGATGAAGTGGTAGCAAGCTTTGAGGTAGGTGTGATTTATGCAGATGCTGTCAATGAAGCTCGTAGCTTAATTAATTTACCTCCAAACCTACTAACAGCTACGGATTTAGCTAACTATGCACAATCTCTTGCTGTGGAATACGGTTTTGAAGTAGAGATATTAGATAAAGCACAATTAGAGGAACTAGGTATGGGTGGTATATTATGTGTTAACCAAGGCTCTTATGAAGAACCACGATTAATTACCTTAAAATATAAAGCGACTGAAGATTTTGAAGATCCAATTGGCCTTGTTGGTAAGGGTGTAACGTATGATACAGGCGGCTATTCTTTAAAACCAAAGGACTCTATGGTTGGTATGAAAGGTGATATGGGCGGTGCCGCTGCTGTACTTGGTGCGATGAAAATTATCGGTGAATTACGTCCAAATAAAAATGTTGTAGCCGTTATCGGTTCTACAGATAATATGGTGTCTGATACAGCGTTTAAACCAGATGATGTGATTACGACGTACAGCGGAAAAACGGTAGAAGTATTAAATACGGATGCAGAAGGGCGTTTAGTTCTGGCAGATGCAACTACATATGCTAAACAGCAAGGGGCTACATCACTGATCGATGTTGCTACTTTAACTGGAGGCGTTATTACTGCACTAGGTATGGATAAAACAGGTGCTCTTGCAAATGATGATGCATTTTTTGAAGCATTTATGGAAGCTGCAAAAGAGACTGATGAATTTGTTTGGCGTATGCCTTTAACAGAAAGTGATAAAAAACGAATTCGAAAATCAGATGTAGCTGATTTAAATAATTCACCTGGTCGTGATGGTCATATGATTTTCGGCGGCGGTTTTGTGGGCGAATTTGTTGGTGATACACCATGGATTCACCTGGATATAGCAGGCACATCTGATGCAGTAGCTGTACATGATTTAGGACCTAAGGGTGGTACTGGTGTTATGGTCCGTACACTCGCGAATTTTGTCCAACGTTTAGGGGAAGAAAAATAATAAAGCATGTCAATCAGCGGGAGTTTATTCTCGCTGATTTTTTGTGATTTATGCACTAATCTCGATAGAATAGGCATTCTACATATGATAGATGTATCTTCCTTCATACGATAGAGTAAAAAGGGGAGGTAGCATATGCGCAATTTCGGAGGTTATCCAGGCGGAGGATTTGGAGGCTTTATTTGGCCATTTGGCGCACCGTTTTTTGGTGGTTTTTTAGGCAGTTTCCTTGGCTCTCAATTTAATCAATATCCTTACAATCCATATTATCCAAACTATCGACCATATCCACCAGGTCCATATTTTCGACCAGGTCCGCGATATCGTAGACCATGGTAAGCACATAATTAGATCAGCCAGTTGTCGATCTTGATATCGACAACTGGTTTTTATTGTGCCTAACGAAGTATCAAAATTAGTGTTGACAGAATATACTAAATTATTTATTATTCTTATTATATTACTAAGAATTAAATATGTGGCTGACTAGCAAACTAGAGGCTTTTATTATTCATAGGCATTTTTGTGTCTAAGGATAATATTAGCCTTTTTTCTTTATCTTAATTTAGTAAAGGTTTTTGTACCGAAAGCAAAGTGTCAGGTTTAGAAAATCGAGGACCCTTATTAGTAAGTTTAATCAATCTGAAATGCCATGACAACGAGGCGTAATTGACAGAAGGAGTGAGATGAAATGGGGAAAGTTTATATTGTTGGTGCAGGTCCTGGAGATGTTGACCTCCTTACGATTAAAGGATTACGTTGCATTGAATGTGCAGATGTCATTTTATATGACAGACTCATTAATAAAGAGCTATTAGCCTATGCCAAGAAAGACGCTAAATTAATCTTTTGCGGGAAATTGCCTCAGCAACATGCCATGATTCAGGAGCAAATCAACCAAACGCTTGTTGATTATGCCCAACAAGGATATGTTGTCACAAGATTAAAAGGAGGAGACCCATTTGTTTTTGGTAGAGGGGCAGAGGAGGCAGATGTGTTAGTGAAGCATCAAATTCCCTTTGAAATTGTGCCTGGTATTACGTCAGGTATAGCAGCTCCAGCATATGCAGGTATTCCTGTCACACATCGTAACTTAGGTTCAAGTTTTGCTATGGTTACTGGGCATATGCAGGATGGAAAAGAAGATGCTATCCGTTGGGAAAGTCTTGCAAAAGGAATTGATACGATTGCCATTTATATGGGTGTTGGTAATCTTCCGTATATCCGTCAACAATTACTCAAATATGGCCGTGATGAAAAAACGCCTGTGGCTGTTATTCACTGGGGAACAGTTTCTACTAAGCAAAGAACTGTTACGGGGACTTTAGCTACAATTGAGGAAATTGTGCGTACAGAAAATATTCATAACCCTAGCATCATATTAGTAGGGAAGGTTGTGACCTTAAGAGAAACCATTCATTGGTTTGAGCAAAACCCCGCACAGCCAATCCAAATAACGGGATAAGGTTGTGGGATTATGCAGGCTATTTTATATATTGCACATGGCAGTCGTGTCAAGGAAGGTGTAGAGCAGGCCGTAAACTTTCTTCAAGGCGTACAACAAGAAGTGACAGTAGCTATTCAGGAAATATGCTTTCTAGAGCTGGCAACACCAACCATTGCAGAAGGCATTGCTAGCTGTATTCGGAAAGGGGCAACAGCGATTGCCGTAATGCCTATTCTCCTACTAGCTGCTCAACACGCAAAGCATGATATTCCGAAAGAAATGGCAAAAGCTCAAAAACTATACCCATATGTAAAGTTTACATATGGTGAGCCTCTTGGCATTCATGAACGATTAATTGACACATTACAAGCTAGGATAATAGAAAAACAGCAACCTAACAGCAATGCGAGTGTTTTACTCATAGGACGTGGGAGTAGTGATCCAGCCGTCAAGATGGATTTAGCCAAAATTGCCAAAAGGCTACGTACTAAATATCACTATAAAGCCGTTGATACATGCTTCTTATACGGAATGGGACCAACCTTTGAAGACTGGTTACTGCAAGTTAAAGGGAAGCAACAGCAAATTTTTATTGTCCCTTATTTATTATTTACAGGCATTTTAAGACAAAGTATTGCCAAGCGATTACAAGGCTTTGACAGTCAAAACATTATGTTATGTGAAAGCTTAGGCTATGACGACAATGTGAAAAAAGTATTAGTGGAACGTATTGATGAATTACTACATTTTAAAGAGGAAGGTGTTTCGTAATGGTAGATAAAAGAACTGAAAATGTAAATCTAGCATTAGATAATGTCCGCCAAATGTTAAATACTGTGAACCACGGATCAATTACATTGATTGTTCAAAATTCCTATGTGGTTCAGATTGAGAAAAAGGAAAAAATAAGGCTTCGATAAATTAAAAAATATGAAATGAAGATGATTCGTGAGGTGGCAAAGATTGAAATTACAAGTAATAAACAGTCCATTTAATGAAGAGCAGGTGAAGTTATTAAACGAGCTTCTCCCTAAATTAACAATTGAACAAAAATTTTGGCTAAACGGTTACCTAAGTGCTCCCCAAGCAACTCTTGAAGCAATTGTTGAACAGGCACCACCAGCAGCCCAGCCGATTACCAAAACAATAACAATTTTATATGGTTCCCAAACAGGCAATAGTCAAGGATTAGCTGAAAAGTATGCAGCAGCTTTAAAAGAGCAGCAGGTAGATGTAACTGTCTCATCATTAGGGAAATTTAAAGCTAGTAATTTAAAAAAGATCACCAATCTATTACTTATTGTGAGTACACATGGAGAGGGAGATCCACCAGATCAAGCGATACAATTCTATGAATTTTTGCATAGCAAGCGGGCGCCTAAGCTAGAACACCTACAATATTCGGTTCTTGCTTTAGGGGATAGCTCCTATGAATTTTTTTGTAAGACAGGTAAGGACTTCGATGAGCGATTTGCGCAATTAGGTGCAACAAGAATTGTTCCTCGTATAGATTGCGATGTAGATTATGATGACGCAGCTGCACAGTGGTTCTCCGCGGTTCAACAGGAATTTCTTCAGCATACAACTTCAGCAACGTCTACTTCAGCACACACCGAAGGGGCGCAAGTACTTGAAGAATCTACATATTCAAGAAAAAATCCATTTTACGCTGAAGTACTTGAAAATATAAATCTAAATGGTCGTGGCTCCAATAAAGAGACGCGTCATCTTGAATTATCGATTGAGGGAGCTAATTTTCATTTTGAACCTGGCGATAGCATTGGCATTCTGCCAGAGAATGATGAACAATTAGTCAATGCATTGCTGACAGCACTTCAATTTGATTCGGAGACAGAAGTGACTGTTTTTGATGAAACAATAACAATAAAAGAAGCACTACAGAAAAAATTAGAAATTACGGTGTTATCTAAACCGTTACTCGAAAAAATTGCTGCTTATACAGAGCATAAAGAATTTTCTAAGCTATTTGAAGAACCAAAAGCCTGGAAGGACTATGCAAAAGGAAGAGACTTGCTCGACCTAGTAGAGGAATTTACACCATTTACTTGGAGTGCACAGCAATTTGTAGAGTTACTGCGTAAAATTCCAGCTCGACTTTATTCTATTGCTAGTAGCCAAAAGGCCAATAGCGAAGAGGTTCATTTAACGATTGGCAAGGTAAGCTATGAAACAGCAGGTAGACAACGTCTTGGTGTTTGCTCTGGAAGTGTGGCAGAACGAATACAAATAGGTGATACATTACCAATCTATGTTCATAAAAATCCGAATTTCAGATTGCCAGAGAATAATGAAACGCCAATTATTATGATTGGTGCAGGCACAGGTGTTGCACCATATCGAGCTTTTCTAGAGGAGCGAGAAGAGTTAGGGATTGAGGGGAAAGCATGGCTCATCTTTGGTGATCAGCATTTTGTTACGGATTTCCTCTATCAAACGGATTGGCAACGTTGGCTAGCTGCTGGCACATTAAGTCACATGCATGTAGCCTTTTCACGTGATACAGACCAAAAAATCTATGTTCAACATAAATTGCAAGAAAATGCCGCAAGTTTTTATGAGTGGCTGGAGCAGGGGGCTGTCATTTATGTATGTGGTGACGAAAAATCAATGGCATCTGATGTGGATGCAACCATTCATCAAATTATTGAGCAGCAAGGACAGAAAACACCAGAGGAAGCAAAAGCCTATGTGAATGAATTAAAACAGCAAAAACGCTACCAACGTGACGTTTATTAATGGAGTTCAACACAAATTTCTCGAAAACCTTCCCTTATTAATGAGTTGATCTCTTTGTTAGCAAGTAAACCCTCAGGTATGCCCAATACGCTGAGGTGTAATGGATTAAAGGAGCGATAAAGAATGACTGAAAAAATAGTGTTACCTCCACAGCCCGGGAAACCAAGTGATGTAGAGCGTATTAAAACCGAAAGTAATTACCTACGTGGAACACTCGAACGTACCATGAATAATCCATTAAGCTCTGGTATCCCAGAGGACGATAATCGCCTTATGAAATTTCATGGCAGTTACTTACAGGACGATCGAGATCTTCGGAATGAACGTCAGAAACAAAAGCTGGAACCGGCCTATCAATTTATGGTACGTGTACGAACACCAGGTGGAGCAGCTACCCCAGCGCAATGGCTTGTGATGGATGAAATGGCTAGAAAGTATGGCAATGGCTCTTTAAAATTAACAACACGCCAAGCATTTCAAGTACATGGCATTTTAAAATGGAATGTTAAAAAATATATGCAGGAAATCAATGAGGTGTTATTGGATTCTCTTGCTGCATGTGGAGATGTGAACCGTAATGTGATGTGTAATGTCAATCCAAACCAGTCTGCATTACATGAAGAGGTTTATAATTGGTCTGCAAAACTAAGTGAGCATTTACTGCCGAGAACACGTGCTTATCATGAATTATGGTTAGATGGAGAAAAGGTAGTAGATAGTCAGGATGTAGAAATTGAACCGATTTATGGAGCTCAATATTTGCCGCGTAAATTTAAAATTGGTATTGCGATTCCACCAAGTAATGATGTAGATGTTTTTTCACAAGATATCGGACTGATTGCCATCGTTGAAGACAATCAGCTTGTTGGTTTTAACGTAGCGGTTGGTGGAGGCATGGGCATGACACATGGTGATCATGAAACCTATCCACAGCTTGCTCGTGAAATTGGCTTTATAACGCCAGATAAATTACTAGAAACAGCAGAAAAAATAATAACGATACAGCGTGATTATGGGAATCGCTCTGTCCGTAAAAATGCACGATTTAAATACACGATTGATGCGAGAGGACTTGAATGGTTCCAAGAAGAATTAACGCGTCGTCTAGGCTGGGAAATTCAGCAGGCTCGCCCTTATACTTTTGAGCGTACAGGTGATGAATTTGGCTGGATTAAAGGTGCAGATGGTCATTGGCATTATACGTTATTTATTCAAAATGGCCGTATAAAAGACTTTGAGGATTATCAGTTGTTAACTGGCTTACGTGAAATAGCTAAGGTGCACACGGGTGATTTTCGTTTAACACCGAACCAAAACCTAATGATTAGCAATGTAACACCCCAGAAAAAGAAACAAATAAATACGCTTATTAAACAATACAAGCTAACAGACGGTGCGCATTATTCTGCCTTACGCCGCAATTCCATTGCCTGTGTCTCATTACCGACATGTGGCTTAGCCATGGCAGAAGCAGAACGCTATTTACCTTCTCTTATAACAAAAATTGATGCCATTATTGATGAGGCTGGCTTAAATGAAACAGAAATTGTTATTCGCATGTCTGGTTGTCCAAATGGTTGTTCACGTGCAGCAATGGGTGAAATCGGCTTTATTGGCAAAGGGCCAGGTAAATACAATATGTACCTTGGTGCAAGTTTTACAGGCAATCGCTTAAATAAAATCTATCGTGAAAATATTGGTGAGGAGGAAATTTTAGCAGAGCTACGACCAATTCTTCTACATTTTTCAAAGGAACGTTTAGAGGGCGAACATTTTGGAGACTTTGTCATTCGTGCTGGGTATGTCACAGCTGTCTATGATGGAAGAGAATTTCATTAAAAATAAAAACCATGTAGCAAAGAAAAATTTGCTACATGGTTTTTTATATAGAATAATCCTCAGGAATAAATACCTTTAATTGTTTCGGCTTTACAAATACCTGATCGCCCACCTTCAGTTGAAGAAGATGAAATTGTTCTTTTGATAACTCCGCTTCTAAAAATTCATCAAGATCCTCACGGCGTAGTTCAATTTGAACGATAGGTCCTAGCAAATGAATGTGGCTGATTTTAACAGGAACTGTACCTGAAATACTTGTTTTCTCAATCTGAATATCATGTGGACGTACATAGCCTATCGCATTGTCCTCTGAATGTGTTAGGGCCTCAGGTACATCAAGTGCAACTTCACCCTGCATGAGCTTACCATTATGTAAGCGACCTTTAAATAGATTAACATTGCCCAAGAAGTCATAGACAAATGGACTTTTGGGGTTTGTATAGACCTCATCTGGACTACCAATTTGCTCGATTTTGCCATTATTCATGACCACAATGCGATCTGCAACATCGAGAGCTTCCTCTTGGTCATGTGTCACAAAAATACTTGTAATATGAAATTCATCATGTAACTTTCGAAGCCAGCGACGTAACTCCTTGCGTACTTTTGCATCGAGAGCTCCAAATGGTTCATCTAGTAACAGTACCTTTGGCTCTACAGCAAGCGCTCTTGCCAGTGCGACACGTTGTCGTTGCCCACCTGAGAGCTGTGTTGGATATCGATCTGAGAAATTTTCAAGCTTCACAAGTTGCAATAATTCCATCACTTTATCTTTGATTTGTTGTTTTGAAGGTCTGCTTTTTCGAGGACGTACCTTCAGGCCATAAGCTACATTGTCAAAGACCGTCATATGGCGAAAAAGCGCATAATGTTGAAAGACAAAGCCCACATTGCGTTCCTTTGGATGACGATCTGTGATGGATTGACCATCAAATAAAATATTGCCGACATCCGTTGTTTCAAGCCCAGCAATCACACGTAATAATGAGGTTTTTCCTGATCCAGAAGGGCCAAGCAGTGCTACTAGCTCCCCAGACTGAATATGTACGGATATATCCTCTAGTGCCTGAAAGGACCCATATTTTTTGGATACGTTTTGAATTTGTATACTCATTGAGACCATCTCCTTTTAACTAGATTTTGATTTCCAAGCAATAATGTCTTTCACAATTAATGTAAAGATGGCCATTACGCTCATTAAGGAAGCAACTGCAAAGGCTGCTGCAAATTGATATTCATTATAGAGAATTTCAATATGAAGGGGCATCGTATTTGTCATGCCACGGATATGACCAGATACCACAGACACAGCCCCGAATTCTCCGATGGCTCGTGCATTACATAAAATCAAACCATAGAATAGTCCCCATTTAATATTGGGTAAAGTGACATACCAAAAGGTTTTAAAGCCACTTGCCCCCAATGAAATGGACGCTTCTTCCTCAGATATACCTTGGGTTTGCATCAGCGGTATTAATTCACGTGCAACAAAGGGCAATGTGACGAAAATTGTGGCAAGGACAATGCCAGGTAGTGCAAAAACAATTTTAATATCATGTGCAAACAACCATTCACCAAATAGTCCCTGTGAGCCAAACAATAAAATAAACACTAAACCTGCGATAACAGGTGAAACTGCAAAAGGTAAATCTACCATAGTAAGTAATAGATTTTTCCCCTTAAAATTAAACTTTGTAAGTGCCCAGGCAGCCATTACGCCAAAGATCGCATTGAGGGGTACAGTAATGGCTACGACGATTAATGTAAGCTTAATAGCAGCTAATGCATCTGGATGTGTAATCGCAGCAAAGTAAACATCGGATCCTTTTTGAAAGGCTGTAATAAAAATAGATACTAAAGGTAGTACGATAAAGAAAGCTAAAAAAGCTAAGGCAATAAATATTAACGTATAGCGAATAATACGAGGCTCCTGTAAGGCAGCAGTCTGTGTAGCTGCTTTCCTTTTTCCTGTACTAGCCTGCTGAATAAAAGTTGATTGTTCCATATAGTACCTCCTAATGTACAAACCGACGATTGGCTAGCCATTGTATCAAGTTAATGGTGAACAACAAAATAAAGGATGTCACAAGCATGACAACAGCTATGGCAGTTGCCCCCGCATAATCATATTGCTCAAGCTTTGTCATAATAATTAACGGCGTAATTTCCGTTTTCATCGGCATATTTCCTGCAATAAAAACAACCGAGCCATATTCACCTAAAGCGCGCGCAAAGGCCAAGGAAAAGCCAGTTAAAATTGCTGGTACTAGCTCTGGTAAGATGACTTTACGGAAGGTTTGTAAACGATTGGCTCCAAGGCTTGCCGAAGCTTCCTCCACCTCAGCACTGATATTTTGTAAAACGGGCTGGACCGTTCGTACAACAAATGGTAGCCCGATAAAGGTTAAAGCAATAATGATGCCAAGAGGTGTAAAGGCAATTTTAAAATCAAAAAATTGACCAATCCAACCATTTGGTGCATAAAGAGATGTTAAAGCAATTCCAGCGACAGCAGTAGGCAATGCAAAAGGTAAGTCTACAAGCCCATCAATGATTCGTTTAAAGGGAAATTGATAGCGAACGAGAACCCATGCAATAGTCGTACCGAAAAAAACATTTAGTAAGCCTGCAATCAGTGCAGTGCTGAAGCTCACTTTGTAGGAAGCAACAGCACGGGGATCTGTAATGATATCTATAAATGCTGACCAGCTTAAGGACATGGTATGAATGAAAATCATGGAAAGTGGTAGTAATACTAGTAAACTTACGTAAAGCATTGTATAACCAAGAGATAAATGAAAGCCTGGAATAATTCGACGCGATTTTTTAGGAATGATTAAACTGCTCATCAAAACGCTCCTTATTGTGGTACGTATATTTCATCAAAGGTACCACCATCTTTAAAATGGGTTGCTTGTGCTTGTGACCAACCACCAAAATCATCGATGGAAACAAGTTCAAGCTGAGGGAATTGATCTTTATACTTTGCTAGAATCGTTTCACTACGTGGTCGATAATAATTTTTCGCCGCAATTTCTTGCCCTGTATCACTATATAAATGCTGTAAGTAAGCTTCAGCGACATCACGTGTCCCTTTTTTATCTACGATTTTGTCTACAACTGCAACTGGTGGCTCTGCTAAAATACTTAATGAAGGCGTGATGATTTCAAATTCATCCTTACCTAATTCATTGAGAGAGAGGTATGCTTCATTTTCCCACGCAATTAAGACATCACCAATTTTACGTTCTACGAATGTTGTTGTAGCTCCACGAGCGCCAGAATCAAGTACTTCTACATTGCTGTAAAGTGATTTCATAAATTCCTTTATTTTTGTCTCATCATTGTTATATAACTTTCCGGCATAAGCCCAAGCAGCTAAGTAGTTCCACCGTGCACCTCCAGATGTTTTGGGATTAGGCGTTATGACAGATACATCATCTTGAATCAAATCATCCCAATCTTGTATGTTTTTTGGATTGCCCTTGCGAACTAAAAAAACAATTGTAGATGTATAGGGAGTCGAATTAAGATCAAATTCGGTTTGCCAATCTTTATTCAGCAGCTCACGAGTTTGAGCAATTTCATCAATATCGTAAGCGAGTGCGAGTGTCACAACGTCGGCTTCAAGACCATCAATAACTGCACGCCCCTGTTTGCCAGATCCACCATGTGATTGATTGATTGTGACGTCTTGGCCAGTATCATCCTTCCATTTTTTTATAAAATCTTTGTTGAACTCATCGTAAAGCTCCCGTGTTGGATCATAGGAAACATTTAGTAGCTCTACAGACTTCTTGTCTTCTTGACCGCTTGTTTTTTCATCTGAGTTAGCACTTCCACAGCCAGTTAAACTAAGCGTTAGAATAGTTAATAATGCCAAGGATTGTAGAACATAGCTCTTTTTTTTCATAGTTAATCCGCCCCTTTTCTGTCTTAAGAATGCAAAAAGCCATCACCCACAATGACATGACAACATTGGGTAGATGGCCTTCAGATCCTCTGATCAGCGTTTTTTTAGGTCAAAGCTTTAGTAATACATTAAACATATATTTCCTATTAGTCAACAAGGAATTATAAAAAAGATTATTTATTTTGAAAATTAATAAAAGTGTCCTTAGATACCACTCATCATATGCAGCAAAGAGCAAAAAAAATGGGTGTATGGAAAAGATATTTAAAAAACCTAGTTGACTGCTTGGTGTACTTTAGTATATATTTGGTAATAAGAAGAATGATTGTAGTACGAGGTAACAACTACTAGTGAACAATCATTAAATATAGAGCTGGCTAGTCAAACTAGAGGCGTTTTAACAAAGACCTGTTTTTCCTATGTCTTTTGTTAGAACGCCTTTTTTGCTATGAGGGGGATTCGATGTTAACTTACGAAAATTGGCAAGAACCGATCATTGATTTTCAGGTTGATGATATGTATAAGGCTGCACTAGAGGTTTTACAGTGGAGCTATCAAGAATATGGAGATGAAATCGTCTATGCATGTAGCTTTGGTATTGAGGGCATTGTCTTAATTGATCTCATTTCAAAGGTAAAGCCTAACGCTACGATTGTATTTTTAGATACAGATGTACACTTTAAAGAAACATATGAAACCATTCATAAAGTCAAAGAAAAATATCCACAACTCAACATTGTCATGAAAAAGCCAACCCTTACACTTGAGCAACAAGCTACACAACATGGTGACGAACTATGGAAAACCAACCCAAATAAGTGCTGTGATATTCGTAAGATAAAACCTTTACACGAAGCCTTATCAGGTAAAAAGGCTTGGATATCAGGTTTACGTCGTGAGCAATCACCAACACGTCAACAAACAAACTTTTTAAATCGTGACGATAAATTTAAATCGATTAAAGTTTGTCCATTGATTCATTGGACTTGGAAGGATGTCTGGCGTTATGTTTCGAAGCACAGTTTGCCATATAATCCGTTACACGATCAAGGCTATCCAAGCATCGGCTGTGAGCATTGTACGAAACCAGCATTTACAATGGAGGATTTACGTTCAGGTAGATGGCAAGGTTCTGGTAAAACCGAGTGCGGGTTACATGAATAAAGGAGTTCTGCCATGCTTGAATATTTTGCAATAGCTATTAGTTTATTTTTTGCTATGAACATAGGAGCAAGCGGTGCAGCAGCCTCAATGGGTGTTGCTTATGGGGCAGGTGCCATCAAAAAAGCGTGGCAAGCATTGCTTTTATGCGCGATAGGCGTCTACAGTGGAGCTGTATTAGGCGGAGGAGAGGTAGTTAAAACGATAAGCTCAGGCATTATGCCCCAGGAGTATATTACGGTAAAGGTTGTCATCATTATCTTGATTTCTGCGACAAGCTCGTTATTTTTCGCCAATCTTTTAGGCATTCCCTTATCAACGAGTGAAGTAACAGTGGGTGCTGTCGTGGGTGTAGGAATTGCCTATAAAGTACTATTCGTCAATTCGCTGCTTGTCATTATATCATTTTGGGTGATTGTACCGCTTGTTGCCTTTGTCATTGCTCTTGTATGTGGAAAGTTATTATATAAGTTACAAAACACAGGGTTGCTGAAAGATCGGCCAATTTTAACTGTTCTTCTCGTTTTAGCAGGATTTTTCGAAGCATTTTCAGCGGGGATGAATAATGTTGCCAATGCAGTTGGACCCTTGGTGGGAGCAGGAATGATGGATGTGACAACGGGCATTGTGCTTGGCGGTGCATTTGTCGCAATAGGTGCTCTGCTACTTGGTAAACGAGTGCTTGAAACAAACGGTAAAAAAATAGTGCGCTTTCAAAAGGCAGAGGGCATTCTCATTTCAAGTACAGGTGCACTGCTTGTTGGCGTAAGCTCAATTTTTGGGCTTCCAGTACCCTTAACACAAGTCACTTCTTCATCCATCATTGGGATGGGGATGGCGAAAAACGGAAAGCAAATCTTCCATAAGCATATTGTGAAAAAAATTATACGTATTTGGGTTGTATCACCCATCTTTTCATTAGTCATTTCTTATTTTTTAGTGCAGTTATTTTTAGAAAAAGACCTTTATGCCATTATTTTAAATGGCAGCATTATTGTTGGGACGCTAGGGATCATTAGTCTGATGCGTACGATGCGTGAAGAAGAGCAGTCTATCTATGATGCAGGGGAAGGCATTTAAATTGAATCATATCATCACTATCTTTTGACTACAAAACTTAGTATTTAACTAGAATTAGGAGGAGATTTTTATGAGTCTACAACCACATGGTGGACTACTTGTGCAAGCATTTAATCCGGAAAAAAAAATCACAACTATTCATAAGGAAATTGAGTTGGATGCAATTTCGTTGAGTGATTTAGAGCTAATTGCTATAGGGGGGTATAGCCCAATTGAAGGTTTTTTAACACAAGTAGACTATGAGTCAGTCGTGGCACAAAGTCGTTTAGCATCAGGTGTAGTATGGAGTATTCCGATTACATTACCTGTTACAAAAGAGAAAGCGTCCATTTTACAGCCTGGTGACGAGGTGAAGCTGGTTTATGGTGATGAAGTATATGGCGTTATTGAAGTAGCAGATATTTATGAGCCGAATAAACGAAAAGAGGCTTTACTTGTCTATGGAACAGAGGATTTAGCACATCCAGGCGTTCAAAAGCTTTTTGATCGTCCTGCCATTTATGTTGGAGGGAAAATTACGTTAATTAAACGTCTTACACAAAAGTTCCCTGCTTATTCATTTGATCCAATAGAAACGCGACAATTATTTGCTGACAAGGGATGGAAAACTATTGTTGGCTTCCAAACACGTAATCCAGTCCATAGGGCGCATGAATATATTCAAAAGGCAGCACTTGAAACGATTGATGGGTTATTTCTAAATCCACTTGTGGGTGAAACAAAGTCAGATGATGTGTCAGCTGCTATACGTATGGAGAGCTATGAGGTTTTATTAAAAAACTATTATCCTGAAAGTCGTGTACAATTAGGTATTTTTCCAGCCGCTATGCGGTATGCAGGACCAAAGGAAGCTATTTTCCATGCACTTGTTAGAAAAAATTATGGCTGTACTCATTTTATTGTTGGTCGTGATCATGCAGGTGTTGGTGATTATTATGGCACATATGATGCACAAAAGATTTTTGAACAGTTTACTGAAGATGAATTGGGAATTGTCCCACTGAAATTTGAGCATAGCTTTTATTGCCAGCAATGTGAAGGCATGGCGACGACAAAGACGTGTCCACATGATAGCTCTGCCCATGTCATTCTATCAGGAACGAAGGTACGTGAGATGCTACGAAATGGAGAAGTACCACCAAGTACATTCAGTCGTAAAGAAGTCGTAGACATTTTAATTAAAGGCATGAGTAAGGAGGTAGTGAAATGAGTTCAAACATTGTTTGGCATGAAGCCTCCATTACAAAAGAAGAACGCCGTTCAAAAAATAAACATCAAAGCTTTATTTTATGGTTTACGGGTTTATCTGCTTCAGGAAAATCATCAGTGGCTAATGCATTTGCCCGTCGATTATTTGAAAGGAGCAATCAAGCCTTCGTATTAGATGGTGATAATGTGCGTCATGGCTTAAATAGTGACTTAGGATTCGATGAGGCAGGGCGCAAAGAAAATATTCGTCGAATAGGTGAAGTCTCAAAGTTATTTATAGAGAGCGGTCAAATTGTGCTAACGGCTTTTATTTCACCTTATCGAGAAGATCGTCAGGTAGTCCGTGAACTTGTAGAGGATGGTGAATTTTTAGAGGTCTTTGTAAAGTGTTCAGTAGAAACATGTGAAAAAAGAGATCCTAAAGGTTTGTATAAAAAAGCAAGGAATGCTGAAATTGCTAATTTTACAGGGATTAGCGCTCCATATGAAGAACCGATTAACCCAGAAGTTATTTTGGATACAGAACAGCATTCCATTGAAGAATGTGTGGAGCAACTGACAAATATTTTAACTGCCAAGGGATATATTTAACTAAAAAAATCTGCTCGATTTAGTAATCGGGCAGATTTTTACGTTTATTTTACACCTTGTTCCTTTTTCATTCTGTCAATTTCAGGACCTAGTTCATCACGTACGGTACCTTTCCAAGGCTTAACACCAGCAATATAGGAAGAACGCGTCATAATGTGTCCGCCAACAGGACCAGTAATAAAGAGGAAGAGTATCCCCAGTAAAATACGAGGGTTGAAATGATCTTCAATCAGCCAAAAGTGAAAGAATACACCAATCAGTACACACATGACGCCAAGTGTTGCACTTTTTGAAGCGGCATGTGCACGTGTATACAAATCAGGTAAGCGGACAAGTCCGATAGCTGTCACGACAATAAAGAGTACTCCAACAGTAATGAAAAAGATAACTAAACTATTAGCGAGAATTGTCACGTTTGATGATATCTCCTTTCTCTATGAATTTAGAGAAAGCCATCGTACCGATAAACGATAAAATTGCTAGCAATAAAATGATTTCAAGAAAGAAGCTTGTTTCCACTAAAATCGAAAATAGTCCGATTAAGGAAATGAGTGAAACACCAAGTGAATCCAAAGCTACAACACGATCGGATGCGGAAGGACCTTTTACCATTCGATAAATGACCGCTATCATTGATAAGCAAATCACTACGATTACAGCAATAATAAATGTTGTCATGATTTACTCACCTCCAAAATCGCTTTTTCAAATGAATCTCGAATGGAAGCAATGGCTTCATCCACATCGTTAATATCAATTGCATGTACATACAATGTTTTCGCATCATCCGAAACATGCACTACAACTGTTCCTGGTGTTAAAGTAATAAGACTTGATAATAACGTAATTTCCCAGTCTTGTGTTAAAACAGTTGGATAAGCAAAAAAGGCTGGTTGCATGTCCAGTTTAGGCTTCAACACTACTTTTAACACTTGAACATTTGCTAAAATTAATTCTTTAAAGAACAACAACGTTAATTTTAGCAGGGCCCATAATCGATAGACATAAAGACGGGACTTGAAAAACCTCCGCATGAGAATAAGTAAAAGTATCCCCATCATGAATCCTATGATAAAACCAGTTGCTGTGTAATTAGAGGAAAGGAACATCCAGACAAAGGCAAGTACAAAATTTAAAATCATTTGAAATGCCATAGTGCTAATCCTCCTTCATCACAGCATCTATATAGATAGATGGATCATTTAATAGTTTTGCAGCATCATCCATAAATGGCGTAATCCATTCAGAACCCACACCATATGCGACCGTAATAAGTACTAACAAGGCAGTAGGCATAAACAGCATTTTATAGGTAGATTTGTCGACGGTACCTTGTGTTTCTTTTTCCTCACCCCAAAAGGCATAGAGGAAAATACGAATCACGGATAGTAAAACAAGCAGTGAAGATGCTAAAATGAAAATACTGCTCCACATACTTCCAGCCTCAAAGCCTCCCTGAACAATTAACAGCTTTCCAACAAACCCGCTAAGTGGTGGAATTCCAGCTAAGCCAAAAGCTGCTATTAAATAACACCAACCCAGTGCAGGGTATTTTTTCATAAGTCCACCCATTTTACGCAAGTCAGATGTACCAGTAATGTAGATGACAATGCCGATTAACATAAAGAGTGCTGCCTTAATCAGCATATCGTGAATTAAATAAAACATCGCTCCTTTTAAAGAAGCCTCATTCATTTGAGAGACACCAAATAAAATGACACCTACTGCAATGACAATGTTATAGATAATAATGAGCTTTACATCAAAATAAGCGAGTGCTCCAATACAACCAGCCACAATTGTTGCAATAGCTAATGCCATTAGTAAATCATGCGTATAGGATAAATCATGTACAAAAAATAGTGTGTAGGTACGTGTAATGGCATAGACCCCAACCTTTGTGAGCAGAGCGCCAAATAGAGTTAAGACAGGGATCGGGGCTGCTGCATACGAAGTAGGAAGCCAAAAGTATAATGGGAAAATAGCTGCTTTTAGTCCAAATACCATTAAAAATAGTACAGCAATAACAGTAATAATCCCTGGTTGATTAATTTCAGCAATTTTTACCGCAATATCAGCCATATTTAATGTTCCTACTACAGAATATAAATAGGCCACGGTTATAACAAATAATGCCGAAGAAATAACATTAATTAAAATATATTTAATTGACCCTTTCAGTTGCCCCTTCTCACCACCTAAAACGATGAGTAAATAGGAAGCCATTAACAATACTTCAAAGAACACAAATAAGTTAAAAATATCACCTGTTGTAAAGGCACCATTGACCCCAGTTAAAATAAACATAATACCAGGGTAATAAAAGAAGCGTTCGCGTTCCTTCGTGATAGAAGCGAAGCCATACCAAACAACAAATAGTGCAATAAGCAATGTCGTTGTAACGAGCAATGCAGACACCATATCAGATACCATTGTAATACCGTAAGGAACAGGCCAATTTCCAAATGTGACCTTTTGAATACCATCTTCTTTCACTGTTAAAAGCAGTGAGAGGGCAGAGAGGAGGGCTAGTCCAATCCCAAGTAATGAAAATGATCGCTGATAAGTTAGATTTTTTTGTCCAAACATTAAAATCATACCGAAGAAAAACGGGATGATAATGGGTAATAGTAGGAAGTTATTCATCCTCATCACTTCCTCTCATTAAGCTAATATCATCCGTGTTAAGCTCTTGATAGGAACGGTAGGCAAGTACAAGGAAGAATGCTGTCACCCCAAAGCTTATAACAATTGCAGTTAAAATAAGTGCTTGGGGTAAGGGATCAGCAAATGCTTTGGCTCCTTCGCTTAAGACAGGTGGAGCTTCACCACCAAGACCACCCATTGTTAAGATGAGTAGATGAGCACCATGACTTAACAGACCTGTTCCAATAATAATGCGCAATAAACTTTTTGATAAGATTAAATAGACCGCTGCCATAAAAAGAAAGCCGATCACAAAGGCCATAATTATTTCCATTATTCATCCTCCCCAATCGTTTGAATAATGGTCATCGTAACGCCGACAACAACCAAATAGACCCCGCTATCAAAAAGCATAGCCGTGTGTAATGACTGTTTGCCTAGAAGCGGTAAATCGAAATAATCAAAGAAATGTGTGAAAAACGGTTTGCCCACAAACATTGGGTATGCCGCAGTAGCAAGGGCTAATAGTAAGCCAATGGCTGTTAAATATGTGTAATTAATAGGTAGAATATGGCGGACTGTGTTGATATCATAGGCTAACACTAAAAGAACAAGTGCACTTGATGTTAACAGACCTCCAACAAAGCCTCCACCAGGTGTATAGTGACCAGCTAAAAAAATATGAATGGAGAAGAAGAAAATAATGAAAAATACAATTTTAGCTGTAAATTGTATTATCACATCATTTGTTTTCATGAGTGTTCTCCTTTCTATTCATACGTAACTTAATCATAGCTAAGATGGCCATGCCAGCTATGCCGAGTACTGTAATTTCAAACAATGTATCGAAACCTCGATAGTCTACTAAAATTACGTTTACAATATTTCCACCACCAGCTAAAGAATAGACGGTTTCCTCGTAGTACTTAGCAATAGAGGGAATTAGTTTTTGGGAATGAGCTGATAGCGCAACAAGTGTTACCATCACACCAACTGCAATGGAAACAATGGCACGATTTAACTGGAACCTCATTCGCTCCTCGCGTTTACCAAGTTTAGGTAAATGGTAAAATGCTAATAAAAATAGTGCTACTGAAATCGTTTCTATAACGAGCTGTGTCAGCGCTAAATCAGGTGCGTTAAAAATGACAAAGAATAAGGCTACTGTATAGCCTACAGTACCAAGCCCAATAATGGCTGTTAAACGTGATTTGGCCAAGATGGTGATGGCAGTACCAATTAATAAAACTACGATCAAGATAATTTCATACAAATTAATTGGTGAGGCTCCTTGGAATGAAATACTAAATGCATCTTTCACGAATAGAGAGCCGATAACAATAATAGTTATTCCGCTAAACATATAGAGTAAATAGTGACGCATAGAACCTGTCATATAGCGTCGGGAAATACGATTTAAGCCAACATCTAATCCCTGCATGATTTTGTCATAGGCATTGTTTAATGTTAACGCTTGCGGGAATCGTTGATACATCCCTTGCCATTTTGGTAAGGCAACAAATAACAATACCCCAACTATTATAATTCCAATGGTCATCAGTAACTCTGGGGTAATGCCATGCCAAGCAGATACATGAATATCAACAGCTTGAGGTGAATCATACAAAAATGGCTGTATCGCTTGAACGGCTGGTTTTACAAAGGTATTACCGATAAAGTTTGGAATAAAGAAGATTGTCACAACTAAAGCTGCTAAAAGAATAGGAGAAATTAGCATACCAATCGGCGCCTCATGTGGTTTATGAGGTAACTGCTCTGGTTTGTAATTCCCATTAAATGTTCGGAAAACAAAATAGAAACTATAGATAAATGTAAAAATACTAGCAATCCACGCAACAATAGGGAAGAGTGCTCCCCATGTTTCAAAGCCGAAGAATTCAAACTTTTGAAGTGCAAGCATGGCTGTTAAAAACATTTCTTTACTTAAGAACCCATTAAATGGTGGAAGACCAGCCATTGATAAACTTCCTATTGCAGCCACAGTAAAACTAATTGGCATAATACTCATTAAACCACCGAGTTTACGAATATCTCGAGTTCCAGTTTCATGATCCACAATGCCTGCAATCATGAAGAGACTGCCTTTAAATGTTGCATGATTAATAAGGTGGAAAATGGCAGCAAATGCAGCAAACTTTATGGTATCGATTGAGCCATTTGCATGAAAAGCAACAGCACTTGCCCCGAGTAGTGACATAATAAGCCCAAGCTGACTGACTGTAGAGAATGCTAGAATACCTTTTAAATCAGTTTGCTTCACTGCAAAGAAGGAACCCCAGAATAAAGTTAAGATACCTACACCTGTTACAAGCCACACCCAAAGTTCAGAGGCTGCAAATATCGGCGTAAATCGTGCAACTAAATAGATACCTGCTTTGACCATTGTAGCTGAGTGAAGGTATGCACTTACTGGTGTTGGCGCCTCCATGGCATCTGGTAACCAAATGTAGAATGGGAATTGCGCGGATTTTGTAAATGCTCCCAAGAGTAATAGGACAAGTGACCAAGTGAATAAAGGTTGGTCTACTAAATTTGGTGCCATGACTATCAATTCTCGAATCGAGTAGGTTCCTCCCATTAAATAAAGAAGAACGAAGCCACCTAACATCATTAAACCGCCGCCAACTGTAATCATCATAGACTTTAATGCACCGAAGCGTGAGGCATCCCGATTATACCAATAGCCGATGAGTAAAAATGATGATATGGATGTTAGCTCCCAGAAGAAATAGAGAGTAATTAAATGATCTGACTGTACTACTCCCAGCATGGCTGACATAAATAACAGTAAGTAAACATAAAAGTTATGTAATTTTTCTTTATGTTTATCTAAGTAAAAAATGGAGTAAAGCACAACTAACGAGCCAATTCCAGTAATGAGTAATGAGAATAATAAGCTAAGTCCATCTAAATATGAGATGATGGAAATATCAAGCGATGGAATCCAAGGTAGCTCTGCAGTAAATACTTCACCTTTAGCAACTTGAGCAATATATGTTGTATAAATAACAGCAAGCGTAACAGGTACAGCAAGAACAAACCAACCTGTGTGAATATTATTCATGCGTTTATATAATAATGGCACTAATATTGCAACAAGCATTGGAATAAAAATATAAAGTACTTGTAACAAAAAAACCCTCCTTTATGCAGGTAAGTAAATCAATTATAACGTACTTTAATTGGGAATGCATATGTACTATTGGGATTTAGCTTGCGGTCGTTGGAGAATTTTCGTTATATTATAAATAGGAAGTTATCAATAAAAATAGAGGAAAAAAATTTTTTATGAAGAACCCATATATCTATGGTTATCTACCATTAATTACAATTTTATTGTTTAGTTTGACATTTGGGATGTATGCTGTTGGTAAATCTTTACAGATTTTTCAAGCCATCGGTGTGTATTCAGGAATGCGAGAGTTTTTATCAGATTTTGAGTTACGTGTATTTCTTCTCATCGTCTTTGCCATTGTTTTTTTTATGTTATTTTCTGCCCTTAAACTAGTAGGCGAAACCATTCATGAAGTAGGAATGCTGTTCTTTTCAAAGGACAACGAAGGAGCCACAGTTAGTCAGGCTCGAGGTGGCTATATTATCTTATTTGTAGGTGCTATGTGTTCTGCATTTGCCATCCAATTTATTTATGTTTTAATAGGTATTTTCGTGATAACGATATTTACCTACTTTATTTATCTGATTTATAAAATGAGTCATTTTATATCAATGGGCGGCACAATCGGTCTATTAATCTTTGAGCTTTTTATGTGGACGATTCTTTTAACATTAGTTATTTATGTCGTATTAAAGCTATATAATGGCATTTTGGCAAGTTTGCCGTTTGCAAATTAATACATACTATTAAAATGGTGATGTTAATAGTAGAAAAAGAGAGTTTGAAAGGCGAGGGGTTGATTTCCGTTCTGCCAGCGTCCTTTCCAGGGGGAGTTCGATGAGCCGCTTCACTCCTTTACATTCGCTCCAGGGTCTCCTCTGTGACGTTAAATTCCATGGATAGTGAGACAGGCGAGCCCCTGTACGGAGCGGAGGAAGCGGCTCGGCGCTCGTCCACAGGAAAGCAAGTAGCCTGTAACGGAAAACCATTTACATCTTTAATAAAAATTTAATTGATGGTTTTGTTTTTTAACACTTTAAAAAGGTAGTAGTCTTAGCGACTACTACCTTTTGCATGTTTCACTACTCAAGCAACACGTTAAATAATTGGTGATGAATTTTGTACTCTTCTAATTGCTGCATCGATTGAGGTTTATCATACCCTAGCCATACAGCAGCAGTATATTCATTATTGAGTCCAGCAAGCCAGTAGTCACGATAGTCATTCGTTGTCCCTGTTTTTGCACCAACGTAGCTGCTATTACTATAGACACCTTGACCCGTACCGTTTGCTACAACATCTGCAAGGAGTTCACGCATGTATTTTACTGTTTTAGGAGACCAAATTTGATCACGCTGTGTATCCCAACTATAAAGCTCTGTTCCATCTAATGCTGTGACTTTTCGAATACTATGTGCAAGTACATAAGAGCCATCAATAAAGCTAGTATAAGCATCTGCTAGTTCTAATGCTGTTACACCATAGGTTAGTCCTCCTAATGATGCAGCATAATTATAATCTTTCTCTACAATCGAGCGGAAGTGAAAGCGATTAAGGTAATGAAAGGCTGTCTCGACGCCAACGGTTTGAAAGAGACGAAGTGCAGATGTATTATAGCTATGTCGAAAAGCAGTACGAATTGACACATCACCATACGTATAGCCCCCATAGTTTTGTGGGCAAAACGAGCCCACACAATAACGCCCACCATTGACAATCGAATCAGGTGTATGAGATGTTGTTTCGAAGAATGGAGCATAGACTGCCAGAGGCTTAAAAGCTGAACCAGGCTGACGTGTTCCTTGGAATGCACGATGGAAATCAAATTTTTCATAGTTCTTTCCTGCATACAGACTGACTATTTCTCTTGATTGGTTTTCAATGGCTGCACCTGCAGCTTGCCATGGGCTAGTACCTAAAATAGCTGACATTTTTTCCTCATCATGTTGCTGTTTAGTAGGATCAAGTGCTGTGTGAATGATGAGTCCATTTTGAAATAATGTATTGAGTCGAATGTCTAATTGTGCTTTAATTTTTTTCTTTTCTTCCTCATTATCTGTAGAGCTTAGTCGATCCGCATAACCTTCTTTTTCTGCAATAAGCCATTTTAGCTCTTGAAGAACATAAGTGCTATACATTGGATAACTTTGAATTTTATCTTTCACATTTAATGTAATGGCATCAGCCTTATAGTTTTTTGCCTCTCCCTCTGTAATAGCCCCATTTGCTGCAAGGGTATCTAACAAACGCTCCTGCCTTGCTTTAGTTTGATCATAATTCTTTAAAGGATTATAAAGGGAAGGGTTATTTGGGATGGCAGCAATAAAAGCTATTTCAGCGATGGATAATTCTTTGAGTGGCTTTTGAAAATAATAGGTGGCTGCTCCGCCAATGCCATAAACTTGATTGCTGAAATAGGACTCATTTAGGTACATCGTTAAAATGGCTTCTTTATCAAATTCTTTTTCTAATTCATAGGCATAAAAAAGCTCTGTTAATTTACGTTCATATGTTTTTTCTTCGGATAAATAACGCATCCGAACAAGCTGCTGCGTAATTGTACTACCACCTTGAGAGGTTGTGTTGCTATTTGAATTGGCTACAACTGCACGAATAATAGCACTTAAATCAAAGCCAATATGTGTATAAAAATCAGCATCCTCACTGGTAATGAATATTTCCTGGGCAATTTGTGGAATTTCTTGTAAACTTAGTGGCTGCCGCCATTCGACATATTCCTCACTAAATGTTTGCCCATTTCGATCAATAAGGGTAACAGGTAGTTGGGCCTCTACCTCGGGTAAATGTATTGCATTAGTCATTTGTTCCTCATGTGCTTGTGCAATATTGATTTCTGTTTTAATGTTTGTGCTAATCCACCATAAAGCAGGAAGGGATAGAACGATAATAAAAAAACCAAAAGCCTTTTTCATGTGTGCCTCCACTCTTTCTATAAATCCTTCATCAGAATAACATATTTTGGATTGATTCCAAATACTCGCTCAGACCTATTTACATAGTTTTAAACATGAATAGTAAAAGTGCAAAAATCGTCAATACTTAGAGGGAGAAAACCAGTAGGAAGTATGTTAGACTAAAATGAGGTCAGAAAAGGTGCAAGGGCATCTTTTTCATTGAAACTGAAATTTATCATTAAAGGAGAGACTTCCATGTTTCCACAGTTAACAACAGACGTACAAGCAGGCGAAGTGCTTGTAGAAATGAACACAACATTAGGTGCTATCAAAATTAAATTATTCCCTGAGCACGCACCGAAAACGGTTGAGAATTTTTTAGGTCATGCTAAATCAGGCTACTATAACGGCATTATTTTCCACCGTGTTATTCAAGACTTCATGATTCAAGGTGGCGACCCAACTGGTACTGGTATGGGCGGAGAATCAATTTGGGGTAATTCCTTTGAAGATGAGTTCTCAGAGCAATTGTTTAACCTACGTGGAGCGCTTTCAATGGCAAATGCAGGACCAAACACAAATGGTTCTCAATTCTTTATTGTACAAATGAAGCACCTTCCAAGTGATATGCTTCGTCAATTACAAGGGGCGGGCTTCCCTGAAGAGATCATCGAAGCTTATGCTCAAAACGGTGGTACACCTTGGTTAGACCATAAACACACAGTATTCGGTCATGTAGTAGAAGGTATGGACATTGTGGATAAAATTGCAGATGTGGAAAAAGATTTCCGTGACAAACCATTAGAAGATGTGAAAATTGAGTCAATTACAGTCTTTGAATAATACGTATAAGGACGTGTAGAACATGCAGAACTTTATGTATCAATTTTTATATTTCCCAGAAGACAAATCAGGTTATATTCCAGCAGCATTTGAATTTTTAATTATGCTTATTTTATGTATTATCGTGTTTACGCTTTTCAGAAAAATTTCTAAGAAACAAGAATTAAAATCAAAAGAAATTGAAGCACGTATTTTAGCAGAAAAGAAAAACACAAACAATCAACAGAATATATAAGAAAAAGAATCCGCTTGCCACAGAGGGCGAGCAGATTCTTTTTTATTGTATCAATTTTTTTTAAAGCGTCGAATAGTATTTTGCAGGGCCTTGATGGCAGTGAAACAAACCAGTACAAGTGACAAGCCAATCCCACTCAATGCAGTAATAAAGGCTACCCATTCAAAGAGTGTATAACTACCGATGCTATCGAAATCACTGCTATCTTTCCACCCTTCAATGACTAAGTTCATCCCATAAATGCCCGATACCACAGTAAAGACTGTTAAAATAAATAGTAAATTATTACTTCGATTATCGGATTGATCTTCCTGTGTTCGATACAAACTATTCAATGTTTCTTTCGTTTCTACATAATGTTCATTTATACGGAAGTACTTTCGTAGCAATTGAGCAATTTCTCTGCCTTCTGTTCGTACGATGACTTCTTCAAAATAATAGCGTGCAGAAAACTTTGTAATCAGCTCGATTAGTTCATTGACAACCTGTTTATCTTTGCCCCACTTTATTTCACTATACTCATAGGAAAGCTTTAAGAGCATCATTTTATAAAAATAATGAATGAACAAATTGTAATAGTGCGTACCCATAAATTCTTGAATACTATGTGTACATTTGGCAAACGGCCTATTTGTAATCGTTATTTGTGCTTGTGAGGAGGTGATAATATAACTGTTAGGAGCCCAGCGTGTATGGGCATGCTCTTGTACATAATTAGAGATATATGAAGGATTAGTGCTAGAAATAAAGGGTTTGCCAGCAGGTGTCCTACCGTCTACTTGTCCTAAGCGAAATAAATGCTCAGGTATAATTTTAGCTTCTTCCTCTGCAATTAAATAAGCTGAGGCAAACATTCTCTCATCTTCAAAGAAAGGTAAGCCTTCATAGCTATGGTCTTGTTGATGTAATAGAAAGGGTTTTAAATAAGGTATAAAATACTTAAATAATAATTCACTCGTAGAAGAACAATGACCAAATGAAAAATGATGACTTGCACCTTTTTCCTCTCTTAGTTTAGCCTCTAATACTCTAAAATAGTGGATAAAATTTAAGATATCACTTAGATCATGCGATTGATCTGTAATATTTGTTCTGACTGTTATAATCCCATTCCCAAAAGGACATAATGTCACATCAATACTCATCACTTCGTAATCATAATTGATTTGACTTTCTTGCAGATGTAAGGCGCCTTGTGTATAAAAAGCTTTCGAAAAACGAATAAAGTCAGGGTTATTCATTTCGTTTGGAAATAATTTATCCTCCAAAAAAGGATAGAAAAATTGGGCAAGCTCCTCATGTATAATCGTCATATCACCATAAAAAGCGTCTTCAAGAGATGTATTGTTTAAGGTGAAAAAGGAAAAGCCCTCGTTTAGTAGTATATCACTGATTTTTTGACGATTTTTTTCGGAATAGGCGAAGGGAAATAGGAATGTCATATAAGCACATTTAATCGTTAATGGGACAATGTCCATGTAAAATCACCTCTGTATAAATCCGATTGATAAGAACCTTTTCCACAAAATTTTGTTTTTAAACATAGAAAAAGGATAGCTCTAAGGGGAGAGATATCCTTTCAATCATTTTATTGCGCAAAGACCTTTTTAAAACGCTCGACTCCATCTTTCACAGTATCAAATGAACAAGCAACATTCATACGTAGGAAGCCACGACCTTCTTCTCCGTATTTTGTCCCTGGTTCTAGAGCAAGCTTTCCGATTTCAAGTAAGCGGTTCATGATCTCCTTCTCTTCAAGCGCTAGTTCTCGGTAATCAATCCAGATTAAATAAGTGGATTGAGGAATCGTAACACGAATACCTGGGATCTGCTCTAACTCCGTTTTCACATAATCCATGTTGGCAGAAATATAAGGAAGTAATTCATCTAACCAAGGAGCCCCTTCTGTGTATGCTGCATGAAGGGCAACAGAGGCAAATGTATTTAATGAGCCTTGACCACTTGCCATATTGATGGCCTCTAGCTTCAAGCGTTTTTTCTTATCTGTTACGATCATATATGAAACTTGAATTCCTGCTAAGTTAAATGTTTTAGTAGGAGCCATACACGTAACAATGCGATTGATTTCATCACCTGCAACTTTAGCTAAAGGAATATGTTTATCCCCATTAATCATTAAATCAGCATGGATTTCATCAGAAATAATGATGACATCATATTTAGCGCAAAGTCGTACAATTTCCTTTAAAGTAGCTTCATCCCATACATAGCCTCCTGGATTATGCGGGTTACATAGTATGTAGGCTTTCACATCTTGAGCTAAAGACTGCTCGAAGGCTTCAAAATCATAGACAAACAATCCGTCTTTTTCAATTAATGGGCAGCTCACAACTTCACGACCATTACTTTTTGGTATGTTAAAGAATGGCGGATAAACTGGAGGTGAAATGAGTACTTTGTCCCCAGGGTTAGTTAGGGCAACAATGCTGTTAGCTAATGCAGCCACAACACCATTACAGAATAGGATGGCTTCTTTCTCTATGTGCCAGTCATGGCGAGTATTTTGCCAGTCTACAATGGATTGTATCGCTTCTTCACTCATATAACTATAGCCAAAAATAGTATGTTCAGCATGTTGTTGTAAAGCCTTTGAAACGGCTATTGGAGCAGGAAAATCCATATCGGCTACCCACATTGGTAAGATATCTGAGGCATCGTTTAGGCCATAAACCTTTTCCATTGCGTCCCATTTTACTGAGTTTGTACATCGACGTTTGATAGTTTGATCAAAAATAGACAAGCAAATCACTCTTTTCTTTTTTTTTTACTATGGTATCATACGAGTATGATCAAAGGATAATAGGTGAGTATTTTGGAAAATATAAAAATGAATCAAGCAGCTGTCCATCTGCTAGAGGAGTGGGATCCATTCCACTTAGGTCCAGACCATTATGATACAGAAACAGCAGATGTAGTTGCAGCATTGCAAGGGATTGATGATCCATCAACACTTGCAAAAGTTATTCAAGAAACATATGAGCATTCGTTTGAGCAATGGATACCGTTTGAAGATTGTGTAGCCATTTCTTACAAACTAATTGCCATTAAATTTGAAGCGAAATGTATTATTTAAAATATTTTGCATATTCCTTATAAAAAAAGGGGTTGTCAATGGACAACCTCTTTTTTAATGCATCATGAGGCTAGTACTTATTTAAATAAAGGCAAAATCCCCTGAATGAAAATAATAAAAATGGCGAGTGGGGAGACGTAGCGAATTAAAATGTACCAAATATTAAACATGAAGCTAGACGCAGCTAATTCTTTACGTGAAATATCCCTTGTATAATAATAACCTGCAAAAATTGAAATCAACAAAGCTCCAATCGGCATTCCGATGCTATTAGTCATAAAATCAACAAAGTCAAAAATAGAGCGATCTACTATTTTTACATCTGCTAATATGCCAAATGAAAGGGCACTTGGAATACCAAAGATGAAAATAACGATTCCACCAATCCAAGCAATTTTTCTACGTTTTTCTGGTTTATCACCAATAGCGATTGCCACGACTATTTCTAACATGGAAATGGAAGAAGTGACTGTAGCAAAAAGCAATAGAATGAAGAAAATAGTTAAGAATAAGCCACCAAGAGGTAACTGCTCGAATACAGCTGGCAAAATAATGAATACTAAGCCTGGCCCTTGATCAGGCGTATAACCAAGCGCAAATACTGCTGGGAAAATAACAAGTCCTGCAAGTAAAGAGATAATAATATTCATAGATGCTACATTAATCGCAGAGTTACCAATCTTCTCTGTTTTAGATAAATAGGAAGCATATGTAATCATAACCGCAATACCTACACTTAATGAGAAGAAAGCTTGTCCTAAGGCCATTAAAAATGTTTCAGCATTTAAATAGGACCAATCAGGTACAAACATAAATTTAACGCCTTCCATAGCCCCATCTAAAGTTAAAGAGCGAATAACTAGGACAATAAAGAAAATAAAGAGGAGAGGCATCATCCATGTGCTGGCTTTTTCAATTCCGCCCTTAATACCTGCTGACACAATGACTACTGTTAATAACATAAATAGTCCCTGTACAAGTACTGCTTCGAAAGGGCTTGAAATAATATCGCCAAATAAATCAGCGTAGTTGATGTCAGAGCCAGCATTCGTTAGCTTAAATGTAAAGGCACGACCTAAGTAGCTTAAAATCCATCCACCAACAACGCTGTAGAATGATAAGATAAGGCCTGCAATTACCATACCGCCCCAGCCAATCAAATACCATGGCTTTCCTGGTGCTTGTTCCTTAAAGGAAGTGACGGCATCCTTTTGACCTCGACGACCTATCATGAACTCAGCAATGAGGACGGGTAAGCCAATAAAGAAAGTACATAAAATAAATAATAAAATAAAGACACTACCGCCATTCGTACCCGCCATATAGGGGAATTTCCAAATGGCTCCTAAACCTATAGCACTTCCTGCGGCAGCTAAAATAAACCCAATTTTTGTTGTAAATTGATCCCTCGATGACACGAAAATAAATCCTCCTTATACTAAAGTATTATTTTACCTCAATATTCTCATAACACAAGCAAATATCAGAAAATTGATGATAGCAAGAAAGACATTTGATGGAGTAAAAATATAGAGAGATGACATATGAGGAAAGACATTTAAATTATGTAACAATTAGGTAGAATACTTCGTTTCATTATCAAAAAGGGGGAGAGCTATGACGGAGGTTGAACTAATAGCAAGGGCGCAGCAAGGAGATAAAGAAGCCTATATCGAGCTTATCCGCATACATCAGCAAACCGTTGAAAAGTTTGCCTTTCAATGTGGCGTACATACAAATGATTTAGCTGATGTTTCACAGGAGGTATTTGTTAAACTATATCGCTTTTTACACCAATTTAAACAGGATCGATTTACCACGTGGCTCTATAAAATCACATTAAATGCTACGCGTGATTATTATCGTAAGGAACAACGGCAGCAGGCTAAAGAGGACAAGCTACAAGCCCAACAGCAAAAGACTCATTCATCTGCTGAAGAGGATGTTCTTTTGTTTGAAGAGGACAGGCATCTACATCGTGCTATTCAGGCACTTGACGAAAAATACCGTTATCCTCTCGTGTTGTATTATTTCCACGAATTAAAATACGAAGAAATCGCTGAAGTTTTAAATATTTCGTTATCGACGGTGAAAGTGCGATTATTACGAGCGAAGGAAAAGCTAAAGGCAGCATTAATGCAAGATGGGAGTGTTGAAAATGGATGATAAGCAATTTGACCAACGTATGGCACTACTGAAAAAATCCTATGAACGAATGGAAGCGAAGCTTGATCCTGATACTGTCTTTAAACAAATTGAAGAAGAGGATATATCCAAGGAATTATCTTTTGAAATTATTAATAAAGGTCATCAGCGCCCCTCAAGATGGCAAAAGTCGGTTGTTTGGTTTGTAAGTATTGCGAGCATGTTATTAGTGGGTTTATTAGGAACTTCATATATGATTAGACAGCCTGAAACATACAATAACAGTGATAAACAGATTTCCCAAGAAAATGATGACAAAACGATAGGGACGTATGAAAAATGGGTAGAGCGAATCACCAAGAAATATAAGAGAGTGAAAGAAGATATCAGTAGAGAGTTGAAAGTTTCAGTAGAAGAACTGAATACTTTTTCATATATTCAAAATGCAGATTCCATGTTAGCCTTCTATACGAGTTACGAACGTCCGATAGAAGAGGATTGGGAATTGCAAATAATGGAGAAAGAAATTTTAGACGGATTAATGACCCCAAGACGAGCCTTAGAGACAATCAAAGGATATGGGCCATTATCCTTTAATGAATCTTACGGAATCTTTAGCTTATATAAGCAATCGCTTAATGACATAGAAATGTATTTTAATTCTTTACTTGAACCTTATGAACAGTTTTTAAAGAAAAAGATAGATCGTAGTCAGTATCCATCAGATTTAAAAGCAATCATTGAAACAGCAAGCAAGCAATATATGGAACTTCATTTGGATACGGATGGTTCCTATTATTTTAAAGCTAATCCCATCGATGGGGAATATGCTTTTGAGCCTATAAAATACATGCACCCTGATATTTTTGGTTACTTTGAGTTTTTACAAAAAGGATTTTTAGTAGGAGAAGAAGGCTTGAGGTATACACGAGAAGAAACAGCTGAATCCTTGAAAATTATGGAGCGTTCATTGCTGTTTGATATCAATACGGCGAATGTTACTTATAAGGAATTAAAGGCAGTATTTGAAAATACTTGGTTAGCTCTAATGAAAGGATCCACTAATTATCAAGTGTATGCTGAAAAGGGAATCGTTAATAAAGAATACCTGAATTTTTTACAAAAAGTTGCTAATGGAAAGTATGGGGAGGTAATGACAAAGAATGCGGCAACTATTTTAAATGAATTACACCAATATAACAACTCAGAAACGTTAGTAGGGCTGTCAATACAAGATATTTCAACGGCCATTTTGCAAGTTAGGAAAGATACGGCAGTTGAAGAATTTAATATTGTAGACATCGATGATGCAGAGATTGCACAAATTAAGAGAATTTATGATCAGTATTTGAAAAGTGACCCTGAACCATTTATTAATCAGCTCAGTCCTTTAAATATGGTATCCCTTTATTTATATGCAATTTCTATTGGAGATGAATCATTGCAAGAGAAAGTAATCCTATCAAATGTAGAAATAGAGTCTGATTTTTTAAACAAAGTAAAAGGATTATCCATAATTAGCCAAATATCACAATACAATGGAATTTATCCAATGGTGGCTGTACGACTTGATGAAGAACATCAAAAAGAGTATGGCAAGCAAATTTTGTTTAGATTATCTCAAAATGAAGATGGTTTTTACCGTATAATTGGTATCATGGATTGATGAGATGATTTTTTGCCCCGTTTTTACACGTATGTTATAATTTAAGCGATATATACGTAGCAAACAAAAGAAAGTGGGCAAAGGTTATGGTAAAAAAATATGAATTAGGAGACGTGTTGACCGGAAAAGTTACAGGTATTCAACCATACGGTGCATTTGTTGCACTAGATGACAATACGCAAGGCCTTGTGCATATTTCGGAAATAACATACGGCTTTGTGAAGGACGTTAGTGAATTTTTAGCTGTTGGGCAAGAAGTTGAAGTCAAGATTCTTGAAATCGATGAAGAGGCCGAAAAAATTAGTTTATCGATGAGAGCGCTACAGGATCGCCCAGCAACAGTAAGAAAAAAAGATGCACCACCACGTAAATCATTGCAGGACCGTGTAGATGAATCGGATGCAAATGGTTTTAATTCCTTAAAAGATAAATTGCAGGACTGGATTGAACAATCTGGTCAATAAAGAAACGAGGATGCTTTCGAATGAAAGTATCCTCGTTTTTTCTATTGCTTTTTTATTTTGCGGATTCGATATTGCAGGTTTTGTCTGCTCATACCAAGTGCATTCGCTGCCTTTGTAATATTGCCCTCATATAAATTTAAGACATTTTGCACATAATATGATTCGGCTTCACGCAAATAGGCATCGAGTGGCATGACATTGTGATTTTGATGGAACATAAAAAATTCTGGTTCACGATTATTTGTATCTTGTTGCTGCACTTTGAAGCGGAAATGTAAAGGTAATAAATCCGAAGTAACAGTGGATTCCGTTGTCATAAATGAAACAATTTCATCCAGTAGTAGCTCAAGCTCTTTTAGATTTCCTGGCCAATCATATTGTAAAAATAATTCCTGTACATCTGGTGCAAGTTCAGTGACTTGTGAAGCAAATCGTTCTCGATGTCGACTAAAATAATCTTCTACAAATGGAAGAATGTCTTCTTTTCGATCCGTTAAATTAGGAATGGTAATGGCCATTGTAGCAAAGAAATAATATAGAGATTTTGACAGCTTCTTTTCGGCAATCAATGTAATGGGATCACTGCCCACACTGCCAATTAGCATATATTTGGACTGTGGAAGTGAATGTAGTATATCCAAAAGTTGCTCTTGAATGTCTAAGCTTAAAAAATCTATACGTTCGAAGAAGAAGGTGTAATCTTTATCTTCTTCTAATAATTGCTGTAATTTATCAAGCACCGATTGAGCTGAACGGCGACTAACGAGTGTCACAAAGGCATCAGGATCAGGTGAAGCGGCGTGGTGAATGCCCTCTGCTACTAAGTCTTTCCCTGTGCCAGATTCGCCAATTAATAATACTGGTAATTTTACAGCAGCTGCTTTTTTAGCGTTGTCGATAACCTGCTTCATGGATTCAGAATCAGCTTTAATCATATCAAATGTTAATGGTTCATCGTAACGACGAAGGGGTTGATAAACAAGCTTTTCCAGAGAGGTAATATCACGTGCAAATTCAATTGCGCCAATCAGTTTGCCTTCAACAAAAAGTGGAAAAGTATCATTGATTGTTGTAATTTCATGACCATTTTTATTCCAGTAGGATTGTTTAACGTTAATTTCTTTTTTTCCCGTTTGTAAAACACGCATTAACGTACTTTCATGTTGACGGAAGGAAAACATTTCAATAATGGAACGATCCGCAAGTTCATCAAAATGAAATCCTTCAATTTCTTTCATTTTCGTATTGTAAATAATCGTTTTGCCAGATAGGTCTACTGCATGAATACCAACGGATACATTTGTTGCAATAAACTCATAAAAAGGTAGTAAAGGTTCAGAATTTTTCATAAAAATGTGCACCTCAAAAATTTTTTACTTGAAATATGCAACGAAATTTTGCATTATAATAAGTGTAAGAATATTTTATACGCAAAGATATTTTGCGTCAATGTTTTTTGCATACCCAAACACATCTCACAAGGGAGGATTAAGTATGATTCCATACAAACACGAACCATTCACAGATTTTTCACAAGAGGCAAACTACAATGCTTATGTAGAGGCTTTAAATAAAGTTGAAGGTTACTTAGGTCAAGACTACCCACTAATTATTGGTGGCGAGCGCATTACAACAGAAGATAAAATCGTTTCGTACAATCCTGCAAAGAAAACAGAAGTCATTGGTCGCGTTTCGAAAGCAAGCAAAGATTTAGCTGAAAAAGCGATGCAAGCGGCAGATGAAACATTCAAAACATGGAAAAAAGTTGATCCAGCCATTCGTGCGGACGTTCTTTTCAAAGCGGCAGCGATTATCCGTCGTCGCAAACATGAATTCTCTGCACTATTAACAAAAGAAGCGGGGAAACCATGGGCAGAGGCTGATGCAGATACAGCGGAAGCAATCGACTTCATGGAATACTATGGTCGCCAAATGCTACGCATTAAAAACGGTCAGCCAGTCGAAAGCCGTCCAGGTGAATATAATCGTTATGACTACATTCCATTAGGAATCGGTATTGTCATTTCTCCTTGGAACTTCCCATTTGCAATCATGGCTGGTACAACAGTAGCTGCTTTAGTAACAGGGAATACAGTGTTATTAAAACCAGCTTCAACAACGCCAGTTATAGCGTATAAATTTATCGAAGTATTAGAAGAAGCTGGTCTTCCAGCAGGTGCGGTGAACTTCGTACCAGGTTCTGGTGCTGAAGTAGGTGACTACTTAGTCGATCATCCAAAAACACGCTTCATCAGCTTCACAGGTTCACGTGATGTTGGCTTACGTATCAACCAACGTGCATCTGTATTAAACGAAGGCCAAATTTGGATTAAACGTGTCATCGCTGAAATGGGCGGTAAAGATACAATCGTAGTGGATAAAGAAGCAGATTTAGAATTAGCTGCACAATCCATCGTGAAATCAGCATTTGGTTTCTCAGGTCAAAAATGTTCAGCATGTTCTCGTGCTGTCATCGTAGAAGATGTGTATGAGCAAGTGGTAAATCGCGTAGAAGAGTTAACAAACGCTTTAACAGTGGGTGACCCAACTGATTATAGCAACTTCATGGCAACAGTTATTGACCAAGCAGCATTCAATAAAATTACAGAGTACATCGAAATCGGTAAAGGCGAAGGTCGTTTAGTAGCTGGTGGTACAGCAGACGATTCAGTCGGCTACTTCGTACAACCAACTGTATTCGCGGACGTAGAGCCTTCTGCTCGTATTATGAAGGAAGAAATCTTCGGACCAGTGGTAGCCATTGCAAAAGCAAAAGATTTCGACCATGCGATTGAAATTGCAAACGATACAGAATACGGTTTAACAGGCGCTGTTATCACAACAAACCGTATGAACCTAGAAAAAGCACGTGAAGAATTCCATGTAGGAAACCTTTACTTCAACCGTGGCTGTACAGGTGCAATCGTAGGTTACCAACCATTTGGTGGCTTCAACATGTCAGGTACAGATTCAAAAGCAGGTGGCCCAGACTACCTACAACTGCATATGCAAGCAAAAACAACTTCAGAAATGCTTTAATTTTCACATTGACGTGAGGGCTGTTCAAAGTAGGTAGAAATTGAGGCATTTTGAATGAATTTGTGACACTTCTCCAGGTAACGCTACCTGGCTAAAACCGTAGACTTTCATGACGTAGTTTACCTTGGAGAAGTTAGCAAATTTACCGTTTGAATTGTTGCTATATTCTTAATCATTCTACTTATAGTGATACATAATCCCTTTCTTTTATAAAGTTTTTCAACATGATTAGTAAGGAGAGAATAGGATATGACAAAAACTCAACAAGTTATTGAACAAACACAAAATTTTGGTGCAGCAAACTATCATCCACTGCCAATCGTTATTTCAGAGGCTGAGGGTGCTTGGGTTAAAGATCCAGAAGGTAACAAATATTTAGATATGTTATCTGCTTATTCAGCAGTAAACCAAGGACACCGTCACCCAAAAATTATCGCTGCTTTAAAAGAGCAAGCTGATAAAGTAACGTTAACTTCACGTGCTTTTTACAGTGAAAACCTTGGTGAATGGTATGAGCTAGTAGGGAAATTAACAAATAAAGAAATGGTATTACCAATGAATACTGGTGCTGAAGCAGTAGAAACTGCGTTTAAAGCAGCTCGTCGTTGGGCATATGATGTAAAAGGCGTAGAAGAGGGTAAAGCTGAAGTTATTGCATGTAATGGTAACTTCCATGGTCGTACAATGCTAGCTGTATCTTTATCTTCTGATGAAGAATACCGTCGTGGTTTTGGTCCAATGCTACCAAATGTTAAATTAGTAGATTATGGTAATCTTGAAGCTTTAAAAGCGGCTATTACACCAAACACTGCTGCATTTTTAATTGAGCCAATTCAAGGTGAAGCGGGTATCGTCATTCCAACAGAAGGCTTCTTAAAAGCAGCTCGTGAACTTTGCCGTGAAAACAATGTACTTTTCATTGCTGACGAAATTCAAGCTGGTTTAGCACGTACAGGTAAAATGTTTGCTTGTGATTGGGAAGAAGTAGAACCAGATATGTATATCTTGGGTAAAGCTCTAGGTGGCGGCGTATTCCCAATTTCTTGTGTGGCTGCAAACCGTAGTATTTTAGGTGTATTCAACCCGGGTTCACATGGTTCAACTTTTGGCGGTAATCCTTTAGCTTGTGCAGTTTCAATTGCATCAATTAAAGTATTATTAGATGAAAAATTAGCAGAGCGTTCACACGAACTTGGCGAATACTTCAAAGGTAAATTAAAAGAAATTAACAACCCAGTTATTAAGGAAGTACGTGGTCGTGGTTTATTTATCGGTATGGAGCTAACAGAAGCGGCTCGTCCATACTGTGAAAAACTTAAAGAATTAGGTCTATTATGTAAAGAAACACATGATACAGTAATTCGTTTTGCACCACCACTTGTTATTTCTCAAGAGGATTTAGATTGGTCAATTGAACAAATTGAAAAAGTATTTAAACTTTAACAAAATGTTCACATTTTAATTCGGAAGTATGTTACAATGATGCCGATAACTATCATTAAAAAAAACAAAGAGGCGATTTAATAATGTCTGAAAACTTAAATCTTTTCACATCAACACAAGATGTCATTCAAGATGCTCTAAATAAACTTGGCTATGATGAAGCAATGTATGAATTACTAAAAGAACCGCTTCGCATGCTACAAGTACGTATCCCAGTGAAAATGGATGATGGTACAACAAAAGTATTTACTGGTTACCGTGCACAACATAATGATGCTGTAGGACCAACTAAAGGTGGGGTTCGTTTCCACCCACAAGTGTCTGAGGAGGAAGTTAAAGCGCTTTCAATGTGGATGACATTGAAATGTGGTATTGTCGATCTACCGTACGGCGGTGGTAAAGGCGGTGTCATTTGTGATCCTCGTCAAATGTCAATGGGCGAAATCGAACGTTTAAGCCGTGGCTATGTTCGTGCGGTAAGTCAAATCGTAGGACCAACAAAAGATATTCCTGCGCCAGACGTATTTACAAATGCACAAATTATGGCATGGATGATGGATGAATATAGCCGAATGGATGAGTTCAACTCTCCAGGCTTCATCACTGGTAAGCCACTAGTACTTGGTGGTTCTCAAGGTCGTGACCGTGCGACTGCACAAGGTGTTACAATCGTAATCGAAGAAGCAGCAAAAAAACGTGGTATTGATATTAAAGGTGCTCGTGTTGTTATTCAAGGATTTGGTAACGCAGGAAGCTTCCTTGCAAAATTCATGCATGATTTAGGTGCGAAAGTAATCGGTATTTCAGATGCTTATGGTGCACTTCATGATCCTGAAGGTTTAGATATCGACTATTTATTAGATCGTCGCGATAGCTTCGGAACAGTAACTACTCTATTTGAAAACACAATTTCAAACAAAGAATTGTTAGAGCTTGATTGTGATATTTTAGTACCAGCTGCTATTGAAAACCAAATTACTGCTGACAATGCACATAATGTGAAAGCAAATATCGTAGTAGAAGCAGCAAATGGTCCAACAACAGCTGAAGCAACTAAAATCTTAACAGAGCGTGGCATTTTACTTGTACCAGACGTATTAGCCTCTGCAGGTGGAGTTACAGTTTCTTACTTTGAATGGGTGCAAAATAACCAAGGTTATTATTGGACAGAAGAAGAAGTGGAAGAACGTCTATACAAAAAAATGGTCGAAGCATTTGATAATGTATATACAACAGCAACAACACGTAACATCAACATGCGCTTAGCAGCTTACATGGTAGGTGTTCGCCGTACTGCAGAAGCTTCTCGCTTCCGTGGTTGGGTTTAAGTAAAAAGAAGATAATGAGTCATTCCTATATTATTGGGATGACTCATTTTTTTCGTTTTTATTTGATTGAAGAAGGTGGTCTAGGCGCTGCTCTAATAGCATCTTTTTTTCGTTCCTTATTTTTTTGATTTTAAAAAATCTTAGCAGAAAAAAGCCCAAAATTATGGTTACGACAACAATTACAATAATAAGCATGTGCAAAAATTCCTTTTATTTTATGTAATGAGTAGTACTATACAACTATTGTCTGAACAAAATCTGAACAGTTTGAAAAAACGCTTTCGAAATAGCAAAGTGTTGACAGCGTTTAATCTTTGCTTTCTCTAGCGTAATTATGAGAAAATCCAACTAGAAAGGGGCGAATTAGATGGATTCATTTACTTTTTTTAACCCAGTGAAACTACATTTTGGTGAGGATGCACTTGAAAAATTGCCGAAAGAATTAGAGCAATTTGGAAACAAGGTATTAGTTGTATATGGTGGAGGAAGTATTAAATCGAATGGTGTATACGATGCTGTTATAGAAAAATTACAACAGGCGGATAAAACCGTATTTGAATTAGGTGGTGTAGAGCCAAATCCACGAGTAGAAACAGCTAGACGAGGTATTGAGATATGCAAAACTGAAGGAATTGACTTAGTTCTTGCTGTGGGTGGTGGTTCAGTAATCGATTGTTCTAAATTAATTGTTGCTGGCGCTAAGTATGATGGAGATGCTTGGGATATCGTGAAACGTAAAGTGTTTGTAGAACAAGCTATACCACTAGGAACGGTATTAACACTTGCTGCTACAGGCTCAGAAATGAATGCTGGATCTGTGATAACGAATGCTGCTACAGAAGAAAAACTAAGTTGGGGTAGTCCAGCAGCCTTCCCGAAATTTTCGATACTAAACCCAGCATATACAGTGACTGTACCTAAAAATCACACTGTGTATGGAATAGTGGATATGATGTCACATGTATTTGAGCAATATTTCCACAATACAACGAATACTCCTATCACAGATGAAATGTGTGAAGGGGTATTGCGAACGGTTATTACGACAGCTCCAAAATTATTAGAGGACCTAGAAAATACAAAGTTACGCGAAACCATTCTATTAGCAGGGACAATTGGTTTAAATGGATTCCTATCAATTGGTTCACGAGGGGATTGGGCATCTCATAATATTGAACATGCAGTGTCTGCTGTATATGACATTCCACATGCAGGTGGTTTAGCCATTCTTCAACCGCATTGGATGCGTTTAAATGTACCAGTAAATCCTGAGCGTTTTGCAGGTATAGCAACACGTGTGTTTGGAGTCGATGCAACAGGCAAAACAGTAGAAGAGGTTGCTTATGAGGGGATTGATCGTTTATCTGCATTTTGGACATCATTAGGGGCACCTAGTCGTTTGGCAGATTATGATATTGATGATTCGAAATTCCAGCAAATTGTAGATCATGCTATGCAAAATGGCCCTTTTGGCAACTTTAATCGATTGCAAGAGGAAGATGTAAGAACCATTTTACGAAATTCTCTTTAATACTTTAAGTATGAGGCTATGCTTATAGCCTCATACTTTTTTTTATTGCAAGGTTAAGAAAAATTAACGATTAATGTAGAATTTTGTCGTAGAAGTTTCTTTAGTCCTGCAATATAATAAAATAGATACATAATAGAAGGAATATAAATGTATTTTTCTTTATTTTAAGTGAGGAAAGTCATGTTTTTAATTGAGTCATTCAACCTATATTGTAGATTATTTTACTATAAGGTGATTTATGGAATGACAGAAAAGGATAGTTTTTTGTCGTAATCAGTCAATTCGTGTGTCAATGTTCAGAAGTTGTTCAGCCACCTTTACTAAAATAATTACAATATTAAACAAAGAGGAGAGGGATCAAATGTTGAAACAATTGCTACAGGATCGTATTGTTACATTAAGTTGTATAGAAATGCCATTTCAGCAACATGTTTATAAAATGCAAAATTGTGTAGAGGTATTGGGGATTGAAGCGAAATCATTGCAAATTGAAAATGATAAAATTATCACTGGATACATTGTAGATCAAAGTATATTTTTTAAAAGCGTGCGTTTTGGGCAAACGAATGTTATTTTTTCGGATGGTGTAAATAAAGCAATTGTACAATTATTTGTTCGTCCTTCTGGAGAAATTGTTGTAGAAGTTAAGCCGTATTTGGGGGGTGCTGAGATTGTTCCTGTTTATTATCGAACAATTTTAGCAGATACAGCTATTGCAATTGATTTAAAAGGTGCTTTAAAACATTATTTGGTAGCCCATCAATTTATGATTATAGAAGATTCAATTGCTGAAGTACATTATCAATCCATGCATCCGAATGTATTAAAGGATTCTTTTTTAGGAAATTTCGTGTTGGGTTGTCATGTGGATGGCAGAAATATTCTCAATGCAGAAGAATATGCATTAGCTAATCGTCAAGCCTCCTTACTATTTTCAAAAATCGTTATTCAGCAGAATGGTAAAAGACAAATGATTGCTTGTAATAAATTACTTACTTTTATGATTACAAACCATGTTTATGTAGGTTATGAGGATATTCCTAATTTAAAATTAGTCTAACAAATAGCCAACTGCCTGAAATACGGCAATTGGCTATTTGTTTTTATAAAGTATTAAATGGAGTTGTTTGGTTTTTCACCAACGTGTATCCAGCTTGTTTTCCCGTCATCTTCGTCGAATAATATAGCTACTTTAGATACTCCTTTTTGGCTTAGGATTACCTCTGTTAAATGATCCCGAACATCATCTAAAAAGGCTAACGATAAAAGCGGATCAGCTTCAGCCACTAATTCTACATGTAAAAACTCTCCTTCTTTAATCACTTCAAGACGCACAATATCTTTGATATTTGGATCATCCATTACGAGATGAGCGATATGGTTTAACATCTCTTCATCAGTTTCACCAATGACACCACGTGCGTTATCAAGGAATACCTTACCTACAACATAAAACATCATGACCCCAATTATCATCGAAACTAGTCCTTCTATTCGACCCCAACCTGTAAAATAAGCAATTAAAATAGCAGCAAAGGCTAAGAAGTTGCCCCCAGTAGCAACTAAATCTTCCATAAAAACTAATTTTGTTGCCGGTTTTGCTCTATTCAAGTATGTGAATGCTTTCGGAATAGATGCGATACCTGCTTTTTCTTGACCTGATTCATGTAGCACTTCTGCAGCCGCTTTAGCTAGCACTGTCCCTTCTAAAACAATCCCGATGAATAATACTCCTAGGGCAATCAATATCCCGCTAGACTCTCCTGTGGGATGAATAAAATGATGCCAACCTTCTTTTATTGTTTCATAAGAAAGGATAGCTACAATTATTACGGCGAAAAGGCATACTAAATTGACAATACGACCAAAGCCACCGGGAAATTGTTTTGTAGGTGCCTTTTTAGAGAGTGCTGACCCTATATACACAAATAATTGGTTTGCTGCATCGCCTAGAGAGTGCATCATTTCTGCAAACATCGCAACGTTACCTGTAAAGAAAAAGGCGATTCCTTTAATAATTCCTAAAAATGCATTTACACATGCAGCCATTAGAGAGGGTTTGTTACCGTCTTTTAGTAGTTTTAATAGTTCTGCCATAAAAAATCCTCCAACTAGTTTAAAATTTCCATTTCGATTTTTTCTATATAAGATAGTGCTCGTAATGAACGATAAAATGACAACAAATTATCCGAGACGATTAAGGAAAGACGTAAATCTAACTCATGTAAAACACTATCGTTTTTTAAGTGCACATCTTTAATGCGTATATTTTCAATGATAATGTTGTTGTCCTTTAAAAATAATAGAAATGATTCTGTATGGTTGTCATCATCAATTTGGACTTTTAATAAAATTTCCCGCATACGAATTCGCTTTGGTCCGATTTTCATAAGAAAAGGTGATAGTACTTCAATTCCAAAAACAATGATCACAACAGCTAGTGTTGCATCCATGTAAAAACCTGCACCAACCGCAATACCAATACCAGCGGCTCCCCAAATCATAGCAGCGGTTGTTAAACCCGTAATGCTGTCATTCCCGCGTCTTAGAATGACTCCTGCACCAAGAAAGCCAATTCCACTAACAATTTGTGCGGCTAAACGAAGAGGGTCCATCGTAATATTAATATCTTCTCTAGCGGGGGTTGAGTAGGCAGTTTCAATGGAGATAATCGTTAATAAGCAGCTGAAAGTAGCAATAACTAAACTTGTTTTTAATCCAACTGGTTTTTTCTTTAATTCCCTTTCGATACCGATTACTAAACTTAATGTGGCTGCAATAACTAATTTTATGCCAACTTCATATGTAATCATATTTTCGAATAATGTTTCCATACACAACCCTCCATTGATATTTCGTATTGCTAAGAGATATGCAAACTGTCATTATTATATGTGCATCACTTTTTTGTATTGTACAACATGAAGTAAGGACATATAAGTATTTTTTTAGGAAGGTGGGGTTTTTTGGAGCAGCCAAAAATCCATCCATACATCCCGATTGTGATTGGTGTAATTTCAGTATCGATGTCAGCTATTTTTGTGAAATTAGCATCGGCGGAAGCGGGGATTATAGCATTTTATCGCATGCTATTTTCCGTTTTAATCATGGCGCCATGGTTTTTAAGGGGATATACAAAGGAGTTAACGACTTTAAAAAGACGTGATTGGCTATTTTCTTCAGTTGCAGGGATTTTTTTAGCTTTTCATTTTATATTATGGTTTGAATCACTCAACTATACTTCAGTAGCAAGTTCAACAGTTTTAGTAACACTACAACCTTTGTTTGCGTTTGTGGGCACTTACTTTTTCTTTAAAGAGAAAATTACGGTGAAAACAATCGTAGCAGGATCAATTGCAATAATAGGAAGTATTTTAATTAGTTGGGGCGATTTTAAAGTAAGTGGAACAGCCTTATATGGAGATGTACTGGCGCTCGTTGCTTGTGCACTAGCGACAGCTTATTTTCTATTAGGACAGGATGTACGTAAGAGATTATCACTTGTAACCTATACAATGGTTGTATATGTTGTAAGTACCATCACTTTATTTATATATGTAATGGTTAAAGGGGAATCTTTTGGTCCATATTCTTCGATGGATTGGTTATGGTTTATCTTATTAGCGTTAATACCAAATTTACTTGGTCATACTTTGTTTAATTGGTCAATTAAATATGTTAGTACGAATGTTGTTTCAATTGCTATATTATTTGAGCCTGTAGGAGCTGCTCTTTTAGCTTTGGTGATATTTAAAGAGTATTTAATCATGACACAAATCATCGGTGGATTGATTGTATTAGCAGGAATTCTATTGTTTGTAATAGATATTAAAAAGATTTTTAATTTTTTTAAGAAAAATGCTTGATTTTTAAAATGCTATATTATATATTATTACTTGTCCTTAACAAGAAGGAACGCTTGAAAATAAAGTTTTGAAAAGTTGTTGACTTTTAGTTGGGAATGAGATAAGATAATAAAGTCGCTGAAAACGACTTAAATAAAATGAACCTTGAAAACTGAACAAGCAAAACGTAATCAATAAAGTTTTAAGTAGCTAGTTTTGCTAGTGAATAAAACACAATTTTGGACATCAAACATGATGCCAGCAAAACAATTTGAGCTAATCAAATTTCTTTTATGGAGAGTTTGATCCTGGCTCAGGACGAACGCTGGCGGCGTGCCTAATACATGCAAGTCGAGCGAACAGAAAAGGAGCTTGCTCCTTTGACGTTAGCGGCGGACGGGTGAGTAACACGTGGGCAACCTACCCTATAGTTTGGGATAACTCCGGGAAACCGGGGCTAATACCGAATAATCTCTTTTGCTTCATGGTGAAAGACTGAAAGACGGTTTCGGCTGTCGCTATAGGATGGGCCCGCGGCGCATTAGCTAGTTGGTGAGGTAACGGCTCACCAAGGCGACGATGCGTAGCCGACCTGAGAGGGTGATCGGCCACACTGGGACTGAGACACGGCCCAGACTCCTACGGGAGGCAGCAGTAGGGAATCTTCCACAATGGGCGAAAGCCTGATGGAGCAACGCCGCGTGAGTGAAGAAGGTTTTCGGATCGTAAAACTCTGTTGTAAGGGAAGAACAAGTACAGTAGTAACTGGCTGTACCTTGACGGTACCTTATTAGAAAGCCACGGCTAACTACGTGCCAGCAGCCGCGGTAATACGTAGGTGGCAAGCGTTGTCCGGAATTATTGGGCGTAAAGCGCGCGCAGGCGGTCCTTTAAGTCTGATGTGAAAGCCCACGGCTCAACCGTGGAGGGTCATTGGAAACTGGGGGACTTGAGTGCAGAAGAGGAAAGTGGAATTCCAAGTGTAGCGGTGAAATGCGTAGAGATTTGGAGGAACACCAGTGGCGAAGGCGACTTTCTGGTCTGTAACTGACGCTGAGGCGCGAAAGCGTGGGGAGCAAACAGGATTAGATACCCTGGTAGTCCACGCCGTAAACGATGAGTGCTAAGTGTTAGGGGGTTTCCGCCCCTTAGTGCTGCAGCTAACGCATTAAGCACTCCGCCTGGGGAGTACGGTCGCAAGACTGAAACTCAAAGGAATTGACGGGGGCCCGCACAAGCGGTGGAGCATGTGGTTTAATTCGAAGCAACGCGAAGAACCTTACCAGGTCTTGACATCCCGTTGACCACTGTAGAGATATAGTTTCCCCTTCGGGGGCAACGGTGACAGGTGGTGCATGGTTGTCGTCAGCTCGTGTCGTGAGATGTTGGGTTAAGTCCCGCAACGAGCGCAACCCTTGATCTTAGTTGCCATCATTTAGTTGGGCACTCTAAGGTGACTGCCGGTGACAAACCGGAGGAAGGTGGGGATGACGTCAAATCATCATGCCCCTTATGACCTGGGCTACACACGTGCTACAATGGACGATACAAACGGTTGCCAACTCGCGAGAGGGAGCTAATCCGATAAAGTCGTTCTCAGTTCGGATTGTAGGCTGCAACTCGCCTACATGAAGCCGGAATCGCTAGTAATCGCGGATCAGCATGCCGCGGTGAATACGTTCCCGGGCCTTGTACACACCGCCCGTCACACCACGAGAGTTTGTAACACCCGAAGTCGGTGAGGTAACCTTTTGGAGCCAGCCGCCGAAGGTGGGATAGATGATTGGGGTGAAGTCGTAACAAGGTAGCCGTATCGGAAGGTGCGGCTGGATCACCTCCTTTCTAAGGATTATTTCGGAATACAAACCTTGGGTTTGTAAGATTACGTTTTGCGTTCAGTTTTGAAGGTTCATTCTTCTGAATGAAACACTTCAAAACTTGTTCTTTGAAAACTGGATAAAACGACATTGAAATTGTAACAAACACATTTATTTTTTTAAGTTTTTTATAGGCTTAATAACTTGGTTAAGTTATTAAGGGCGCACGGCGAATGCCTTGGCACTAGGAGCCGAAGAAGGACGGCACTAACACCGATATGCTTCGGGGAGCTGTAAGTGAGCTTTGATCCGGAGATTTCCGAATGGGGGAACCCACTACGTTTAATCGCGTAGTATCTTGACGTGAATACATAGCGTCTTGAAGGCAGACCCAGGGAACTGAAACATCTAAGTACCTGGAGGAAGAGAAAGAAAAATCGATTCCCTGAGTAGCGGCGAGCGAAACGGGAAGAGCCCAAACCAAGAGGCTTGCCTCTTGGGGTTGTAGGACACTCTATACGGAGTTACAAAAGAGCGAGTTAGATGAAGCGACTTGGAAAGGTCCGCCAGAGCAGGTAAAAGCCCTGTAGTCGAAAGTTCGTTCTCTCCTGAGTGGATCCTGAGTACGGCGGAACACGTGAAATTCCGTCGGAATCCGGGAGGACCATCTCCCAAGGCTAAATACTACCTAGTGACCGATAGTGAACCAGTACCGTGAGGGAAAGGTGAAAAGCACCCCGGAAGGGGAGTGAAAGAGATCCTGAAACCGTGTGCCTACAAGTAGTTAGAGCCCGTTAATGGGTGATAGCGTGCCTTTTGTAGAATGAACCGGCGAGTTACGATTACGTGCAAGGTTAAGCTTTAGAAGGCGGAGCCGCAGCGAAAGCGAGTCTGAATAGGGCGAAATAGTACGTGGTCGTAGACCCGAAACCAGGTGATCTACCCATGTCCAGGGTGAAGGTGAGGTAACACTTACTGGAGGCCCGAACCCACGCACGTTGAAAAGTGCGGGGATGAGGTGTGGGTAGCGGAGAAATTCCAATCGAACTTGGAGATAGCTGGTTCTCTCCGAAATAGCTTTAGGGCTAGCCTCGTGATGAGAATACTGGAGGTAGAGCACTGTTTGGACTAGGGGGCCATCCCGGTTTACCGAATTCAGACAAACTCCGAATGCCAGATATTTATACACGGGAGTCAGACTGCGAGTGATAAGATCCGTAGTCAAAAGGGAAACAGCCCAGACCACCAGCTAAGGTCCCAAAGTAATCGTTAAGTGGAAAAGGATGTGGCGTTGCACAGACAACCAGGATGTTGGCTTAGAAGCAGCCATCATTTAAAGAGTGCGTAATAGCTCACTGGTCGAGTGACGCTGCGCCGAAAATGTATCGGGGCTAAACGATTCACCGAAGCTGTGGATTGACATCTACGATGTCAGTGGTAGGAGAGCGTTCTAAGTGCGTTGAAGTCAGATCGGAAGGACTGGTGGAGCGCTTAGAAGTGAGAATGCCGGTATGAGTAGCGAAAGACGGGTGAGAATCCCGTCCACCGTATGACTAAGGTTTCCTGAGGAAGGCTCGTCCGCTCAGGGTTAGTCGGGACCTAAGCCGAGGCCGATAGGCGTAGGCGATGGACAACAGGTTGATATTCCTGTACCACCTCCTCACCGTTTGAGAAATGGGGGGACGCAGTAGGATAGGGTAAGCGCGCCGTTGGTTGTGCGCGTCCAAGCAGTAAGGCGTGTGTGTAGGCAAATCCGCACACTGTAACGTTGAGCTGTGATGGCGAGTCCGTATGGACGAAGTTCCTGATTTCACACTGCCAAGAAAAGCCTCTATCGAGGTGAGAGGTGCCCGTACCGCAAACCGACACAGGTAGTCGAGGAGAGAATCCTAAGGTGTGCGAGAGAACTCTCGTTAAGGAACTCGGCAAAATGACCCCGTAACTTCGGGAGAAGGGGTGCTCTTGAGCGTGCAAGCGCATGAGAGCCGCAGTGAATAGGCCCAGGCGACTGTTTAGCAAAAACACAGGTCTCTGCAAAACCGTAAGGTGACGTATAGGGGCTGACGCCTGCCCGGTGCTGGAAGGTTAAGAGGAGTGGTTAGCGCAAGCGAAGCTGCGAATTGAAGCCCCAGTAAACGGCGGCCGTAACTATAACGGTCCTAAGGTAGCGAAATTCCTTGTCGGGTAAGTTCCGACCCGCACGAAAGGCGTAACGATCTGGGCACTGTCTCAACGAGAGACTCGGTGAAATTATAGTACCTGTGAAGATGCAGGTTACCCGCGACAGGACGGAAAGACCCCGTGGAGCTTTACTGTAGCCTGATATTGAATTTTGGTACAACTTGTACAGGATAGGTAGGAGCCAGAGATCTCGGAGCGCCAGCTTCGAAGGAGGCGTCGGTGGGATACTACCCTGGTTGTATTGAAATTCTAACCCATGCCCCTTAGCGGGGCAGGAGACAGTGTCAGGCGGACAGTTTGACTGGGGCGGTCGCCTCCTAAAAGGTAACGGAGGCGCCCAAAGGTTCCCTCAGAATGGTTGGAAATCATTCGTAGAGTGTAAAGGCACAAGGGAGCTTGACTGCGAGACCTACAAGTCGAGCAGGGTCGAAAGACGGGCTTAGTGATCCGGTGGTTCCGCATGGAAGGGCCATCGCTCAACGGATAAAAGCTACCCCGGGGATAACAGGCTTATCTCCCCCAAGAGTCCACATCGACGGGGAGGTTTGGCACCTCGATGTCGGCTCATCGCATCCTGGGGCTGTAGTCGGTCCCAAGGGTTGGGCTGTTCGCCCATTAAAGCGGTACGCGAGCTGGGTTCAGAACGTCGTGAGACAGTTCGGTCCCTATCCGTCGTGGGCGTAGGAAATTTGAGAGGAGCTGTCCTTAGTACGAGAGGACCGGGATGGACACACCGCTGGTGTACCAGTTGTCTTGCCAAAGGCATCGCTGGGTAGCTATGTGTGGACGGGATAAGTGCTGAAAGCATCTAAGCATGAAGCCCCCCTCAAGATGAGATTTCCCATTACGCAAGTAAGTAAGATCCCTCAAAGACGATGAGGTAGATAGGTTCGAGGTGGAAGTGTGGTGACACATGGAGCTGACGAATACTAATCGATCGAGGACTTAACCAAAACGTTTGAAACATTCAATGCACCGTTTATCCAGTTTTGAAAGAGCAAATCTTTCTAAAAAGAGAGCTTCTAGATACAGCAGTACGCCGTGTATGGAAGGTCGACCATAGTCTAGTGATGATGGCAAAGAGGTCACACCCGTTCCCATACCGAACACGGAAGTTAAGCTCTTTAGCGCCGATGGTAGTTGGGGGCTTCCCCCTGTGAGAGTAGGACGTCGCTAGGCATAATACCCAGGAGGATTAGCTCAGCTGGGAGAGCATCTGCCTTACAAGCAGAGGGTCGGCGGTTCGAGCCCGTCATCCTCCACCATATGCCGGTTTAGCTCAGCAGGTAGAGCAACTGACTTGTAATCAGTAGGTCGTGGGTTCGATTCCTATAGCCGGCACCATTTTTTCGAGCCATTAGCTCAGTTGGTAGAGCATCTGACTTTTAATCAGAGGGTCGAAGGTTCGAGTCCTTCATGGCTCACCATTTATAAATAATAATAAGCGGGTGTGGCGGAATTGGCAGACGCACTAGACTTAGGATCTAGCGCCGCAAGGCGTGGGGGTTCGACTCCCTTCACCCGCACCATTATTTTCATTGCCAGATAAAAAAGCTTATGCACATGCGGAAGTAGTTCAGTGGTAGAACACCACCTTGCCAAGGTGGGGGTCGCGAGTTCGAACCTCGTCTTCCGCTCCAAATGTGCCGGGGTGGCGGAACTGGCAGACGCACAGGACTTAAAATCCTGCGGTAGGTGACTACCGTACCGGTTCGATTCCGGTCCTCGGCACCATTTTAAATGCGCCCGTAGCTCAATTGGATAGAGCGTCTGACTACGGATCAGAAGGTTATGGGTTCGACTCCTGTCGGGCGCGCCAAAAGAACAACGGGAAGTAGCTCAGCTTGGTAGAGCACTTGGTTTGGGACCAAGGGGTCGCAGGTTCGAATCCTGTCTTCCCGACCATTTCCAAAAAGATTATGGGGCCTTAGCTCAGCTGGGAGAGCGCCTGCCTTGCACGCAGGAGGTCAGCGGTTCGATCCCGCTAGGCTCCACCATAAGTAAATTAACCAGTATAAAGATCCTGGCGGCGTAGCTCAGCTGGCTAGAGCGTACGGTTCATACCCGTAAGGTCGGGGGTTCGATCCCCTCTGCCGCCATCTTAAAGGACCTTTAGCTCAGTTGGTTAGAGCAGACGGCTCATAACCGTCCGGTCGCAGGTTCGAGTCCTGCAAGGTCCACCATTTATATATTGTAACGGAGGTATACCCAAGTCTGGCTGAAGGGATCGGTCTTGAAAACCGACAGGCGGGTAACACCGCGCGGGGGTTCGAATCCCTCTACCTCCTCCAGTTTTAAATTTTTATAAATGGTGCTTTAAAAACTCGAAACAACATAAAATTATCGCGGGGTGGAGCAGTGGTAGCTCGTCGGGCTCATAACCCGAAGGTCGTTGGTTCAAATCCGGCCCCCGCAACCAAAAGGTCCCGTGGTGTAGCGGTTAACATGCCTGCCTGTCACGCAGGAGATCGCCGGTTCGATCCCGGTCGGGACCGCCATTTTTAAAGATAAAAGTCATGAGAAGCAAAAGAGTGAGCAAGCTTAGCATGGACGAAATGGGTCAGTAGCTCAGTTGGTAGAGCATTAGATTGAAGCTCTAAGTGTCGGCGGTTCGATTCCGTCCTGACCCACCATTTATGCGGGTGTAGTTTAATGGTAAAACCTCAGCCTTCCAAGCTGATGTCGTGGGTTCGATTCCCATCACCCGCTCCAAGGGCCTATAGCTCAGCTGGTTAGAGCGCACGCCTGATAAGCGTGAGGTCGATGGTTCGAGTCCATTTAGGCCCACCATTATTCCGAAGTAGCTCAGTTGGTAGTAGCACCTGACTGTTAATCAGGTTGTCGCAGGTTCGAGTCCTGCCTTCGGAGCCATTTTTATTTTGGGGAAGTACTCAAGAGGCTGAAGAGGCGCCCCTGCTAAGGGTGTAGGTCGGGTAACCGGCGCGAGGGTTCAAATCCCTCCTTCTCCGCCATGGGCCCGTTGGTCAAGTGGTTAAGACACCGCCCTTTCACGGCGGTAACACGGGTTCGAATCCCGTACGGGTCATACTAGAAACAGTAGATGCAATTGCATCTACTGTTTTTTGATATTCATAGATACAAAATTTACTCTTGATTCAATGCATTTTCATCCATATAAACTACTTCCCAGATATGCCCATCTACATCTTGAAAACCCCAACCATACATAAATCCGTGATCTTGTGGTTCACTATAAGGTTTACCACCAGAGGCAAGAGCCTTATTCACTAATTGATCTACTTGTTCACGATTTTCAGCAGAAAGACATAAGATTGCTTCTGCAGAAGTAGTAGTATCTGTAACTTCTTTCTTACTAAATCCTTTAAATCGTTCTTCAACCATTATTAATACGAAGATATTTTCACTAATAATCATTGAGGCTGTTGTTTCATCACTGAATTGTTGATTGAACTCAAAACCTAATTCCTTAAAAAAACTGATAGATTTGTTTAGATCTTGTACTGGTAAATTGATAAAGATATTTTTCGATTGAAAAGCCATTTAGTATCACCTCCAAATTGACAGTATCATGGAGCATAAAGTCGTGTCAATTATAGCAAAGCGGGGCGCAAATGGAAGCCATTAGCACTATTAGAAGTAGGCGTTATGTCAACAAAAACAGAAAGGTTATATCTTCAACCTTTCTGTTTAAAAAGTTTTAACTATTTATCCTCTGGCTAGCATTCTTTCAAGTGAACTAAGTGCTTCAGCGGTAGTATGTTCATCTACTTGTATACGGTTATGAGGTTGACCTTGCTCAATACTTTCTAAGCTCCATAACAAATGTGGAAGGTCAATTCGATTCATTGTTAAACAAGGACAAAAGTTTTCGTTTAAGGAGACAATATGTTTATCAGGATGCTGCTTAATAATGCGATTGACAAGGTTCATTTCTGTTCCAATTGCCCATGCAGATCCGCTTGGAGCTCGATTGATTGTATCAATAATGTATTTTGTGGAGCCTGCATCATCAGCCGCTGCAACCACTTCACGGCTGCACTCAGGGTGAACAATTATCCTCATAGTCGGGTGTTCTTTGCGAATAACCTCTGTATGTTGAACAGTAAAACCTTCGTGCACAGAGCAGTGACCCTTCCAAAGAATAACCTGGATATTTTCAAGTGGCTCTTTTGTTTCGAGCAAGTTCTTATGTGGATTCCAAACAGCCATATTTTCAAGAGGTATACCTAAATCATAGGCAGTATTTCTTCCTAAATGTTGGTCAGGTAAAAAGAAGATACGCTGTTTTTGGGTAAAAGCCCATTGAACAAGTTCCTTTGCATTCGATGAAGTGACACAAGCACCACCATGTCTTCCAGTAAAGGCTTTAATAGCCGCAGTTGAGTTAACATAGGTTAGAGGAATAATCGTATCACCAAAGAGTTCTTGAAGAATTGGCCATGCTTGTTCAGTTTGATAAATATCAGCCATATCAGCCATTGAACAACCAGCGCGCATATCTGGTAAATAGACATGTTGCTGTTTCGTTGTCAGCATATCAGCAGTTTCTGCCATAAAATGTACACCGCAAAATACGATGTGTTCAGCTTCCTTATTTGCTGCAGATAATTGAGCTAACTGTAAAGAATCCCCAGTTGAATCTGCAAATTGAATGACTTCATCTTTTTGATAATGGTGGCCAGGAATAAATAATTTAGAACCTAATTTTTTCTTTATTGATAAAATACGAGATTCCATTTCCTTTACAGATAGTGCCCGATAATGCTCTGGGAGTAATGTCGTCTGTTGTAATAAACTAGTGATGGACAAGGGAATGATCTCCTTTCATTTGAACGAGTGCACTAATATCAAAAGCTTTAACTGAATGTGTTAAGGAGCCAAGTGAAATCCATTGAATACCCGTTTGGGCATAAGCCTTTAAATTTTCAAGTGTGATGCCCCCAGATGCTTCAGTCGCAATAGTGGGAGGAACAATGGGAAGCCATGCACGGATTTCTTCTGGGCTACGGTTATCAAACATAATAATATCTGCTCCTGCGTTGATAGCTTCTTCTAATTGTTCTTTTGATTCAATTTCAACTTCAATTTTTACGGTATGACCGACTTTCGCTCTAGCGGTCTGAACTGCCTTTGTAATGCTACCAGCAAAGGCAATATGATTGTCCTTTAGCATAATTGCGTCGTACAGGCCATTACGATGATTAAAAGCACCACCAATTCGAACAGCATATTTATCTAACATACGCAGTCCAGGTAGTGTTTTACGCGTATCACATATTTTTGCGTGAGTACCTACTGTTTCTTGAACGGCAAGATGGGCAGCCGTTGCAATAGCAGACATACGTTGAATAAGATTTAAAATGACACGCTCACCGATTAATAATTTTTGTAAGGGACCTTTAATCACAGCGAGTACATCACCTGACTTCACCATCTCTCCATCTTTTGTATGAAGATTGACTTCGATTGATCGATCGAGTAAGAGAAAGCCATGCTCAATAATGTTAGCCCCACAAAAAATTCCGCTTTCTTTCGCGTAAAAAGAAAAAGCTCCCTGTTGTTCGGCTGAAAAGATAAATTCACTCGATAAATCTCCATCTCCTAAATCCTCATTAAAAAATTGCTTGAGCATTTCCTCAAGTTTGATGATATTCATACAATGAGTTCCTCACTTTCATTTGTCCTTGCGAAAAAATAATCCATCGACTTGCCCATTGTGATTTCATTTCGGATTTATCCTTCCGAATATGAGCTCCTCTTGTTTCCGTTCGAGTAATTGCTGCATGTGCCATTAATGTGGCGACTACATGCATCATAAATAATTCCAACTCAGCTAGTTCTAGACCCTTTAAATTAACTTGAATAAGTGATTGCAAGGAGGGTAGTTGCTTTACAAAATGCTGCAAGTCATCAATATTTCTAACAATACCTAGGAACTGCATCATGTGTTGCTGTAATTGGGGTTTGCTAAATAAAGGTGGCATTTTATCAGGACATTGATGCTTTTCCAGTAAAAAGTTTTTTTGATGACACCCTTTTTGAATAATGAACTGCGCCATTTTTTGACCAAATGTAATACCTTCCAATAGGGAGTTACTTGCTAAACGATTCGCACCATGTACGCCTGTACAGGCAACCTCACCGACTGCATATAAGTTCGGTATAGTAGTTCTTCCTTTGTCATCAGCAATAACACCACCCATCAAGAAATGACTTCCTGGAGCCACGGGGATTAGACCATCTTGTAAATGAACGTGATGAACATGGCACAGCTGAGCAATTGTTGGAAACTTTGCTTCAAAGTCTTGAATGTTAGTGATATCAATAAACGTTTCTTCACCCGCTGCACGTTTTGTAAATAGGGCAAGTGCAGTAATATGTCTTGGTGCTAGGTCAAGTTGAGCATGTAAACCTGTCATAATGGGCTGATGCTGGGCATTAACAAAAATACCACCAGCCCCTCTGACAGCTTCAGAAACTAATCCCTTTGCTTCATTTTTACACCACAGAAGACTCGGGTGAAATTGCATAAATTCCATATCACTAATGGCAGCGCCTGCTCGAAATGCTAATGCGATCCCATCCCCTGTATTAGTTGGAAAATTAGATGTACTTGAATAAAGGGCACCTGCGCCACCTGTCGCTAAAATAACATGATGAGCCAAATAACGTTTTGTACCTTTTTCTCCTTTAGTTAGCACTCCTACACAGTCACCATCTGTATTCCGTAAAAGCTCATAAGCCATTTCATAGCAATTGATCTTTGTTTTGGGCGAAAGTTTATGAAGCAAGTAATCTATGAAAATCTGACCAGTACGATCACCACCTGCATGTAGAATACGATGATGACTATGTGCTCCTTCAAGTCCTAGAGCAGGTTTTCCATCGACCTGCCGATCAACAGGGAGGCCATCCTTTAGATAGTTTTGCATAATCTCAGTGCCATCTTTTATAAGTGTTTTAACATGCCTTTTCTCATGATGATACTCTCCAGCTTTCAATGTATCAGCAATATGATGTTGAATATGATCCTCCTCACTGGTAACAGCAGCAATCCCACCTTGTGCACGATAAGAACTACTCATATATATAGATGATTTTGTAACAATTTGTATTTGAAAATGTTTTTCAAGCACTAAAGCAGCCTGAAGTGCAGCAATACCACTACCAATTATAAGGACGTCTGTCTTTACATCCATTGTTATACCTTCTTTACAGTTGTCTTGACACTTATCTTTACATAAAATATAAAAGAAAACAAGACCTGATGAACAAGAGAGGAAGAAGACGATGATTTATATGGATTATGCTGCAACATCACCTATGATGAGGGAATCTCTTGAGGCATATGTAGAGGTGGCACAACGGTATTATGGAAATAGTGCGAGTTTGCATGATTTAGGGGGACAAGCTTTTTATTTTGTCCAGCAATCAAGGGAGGTTGTAGCCCAAGCCCTAGGTGTAACTAGTGATGGCGTAATTTTTACGGGTAGTGGAACAGAAGGAAATCTCATAGCCATCTTGTCGTTAGCGCTAGCCTCAAAAAAAGGAAAACACATTATTTCATCTCAAGCTGAGCATACGTCAGTGCATGCGGCTTTGAATACACTTGAGAAAAAGGGCTTTACTGTAACAAAATTACCTTTGCAGAAGGATGGTTGTGTTGATCTGGGGCAATTGCAACAAGCAATCCGGGAAGAGACTGCTTTGATTACCATTCAACATGTCAATTCTGAAATTGGTTCAATCCAGCCTGTAGAGAAAATCGTAAAGATGGCAAGAAAATCAAATATATTCTGTCATGTTGATTGTGTACAATCATTTGGCAAACTAGCTATACCACAAGGGGCAGATGCGATTACCATCTCGGCTCATAAAATAGGCGGACCAAAGGGCTGTGGTGCTATATATCTGAACCCTGCAATCAGAGTACCTGCATTAACACCAGGTTTGACACATGAGAGGGGTCTTAGAGGGGGGACATTAGATACTCCTGCAATCGTGGCCTTTGCCGCGGCAATTGAAAACTATCAATATGAATTGCAACATTATGAAACGCTAAGAAATTATTTTGAAAATAATTTACCTGAAAAATGTCAGCTCGTTGAGTGTAAACAGCAACTACCTAATATTTGTGGGGTAATGATGGAAAAAGTAGAGGGGCAATATGTTCTTTTAAAGTTAAATGAGGTGGGAATCTGTATCTCTACAGGTAGTGCATGTGATATTCATAGTGAATCGGGAACAAAGGCTATTCTATCAATGGGGTTCTCTTTGGAAGCGGCACGCCAATTTTTTAGAATATCTTTTGGACCTTCCACTACACTTGAGGATATTGTAAAATTAAAAATAGAGCTTTCAAATATTTAACGAAAAGACGAGTGAAGGATTATCTATATTCTTCACTTGTAGTGAAATAGATTATAAGCTAATAATATCGGCCAAATAAAATAATTGTTTTCTTTTGAACCAACAATTGCTATAATATTTTGCAGGGCAATATTTTCTCTTACTTAACAAAAATATCTTTAAAAAGTAATAATTTCTTTTTTTTATAAAAAAGTATTGCACAATGTTAGAAAACGTTATACAATAATTCTTGTCTTGAAGGACAGGTAAACAACTTCAAAACAAGATACATAACAAAGTCTAGTGATGATGGCAAAGAGGTCACACCCGTTCCCATACCGAACACGGAAGTTAAGCTTTTTAGCGCCGATGGTAGTTGGGGGCTTCCCCTGTGAGAGTAGGACGTCGCTAGGCATAATACCCAGGAGGATTAGCTCAGCTGGGAGAGCATCTGCCTTACAAGCAGAGGGTCGGCGGTTCGAGCCCGTCATCCTCCACCATATGCCGGTTTAGCTCAGCAGGTAGAGCAACTGACTTGTAATCAGTAGGTCGTGGGTTCGATTCCTATAGCCGGCACCATTTTTTCGAGCCATTAGCTCAGTTGGTAGAGCATCTGACTTTTAATCAGAGGGTCGAAGGTTCGAGTCCTTCATGGCTCACCATTTATAAATAATAATAAGCGGGTGTGGCGGAATTGGCAGACGCACTAGACTTAGGATCTAGCGCCGCAAGGCGTGGGGGTTCGACTCCCTTCACCCGCACCATTATTTTCATTGCCAGATAAAAAAGCTTATGCACATGCGGAAGTAGTTCAGTGGTAGAACACCACCTTGCCAAGGTGGGGGTCGCGAGTTCGAACCTCGTCTTCCGCTCCAAATGTGCCGGGGTGGCGGAACTGGCAGACGCACAGGACTTAAAATCCTGCGGTAGGTGACTACCGTACCGGTTCGATTCCGGTCCTCGGCACCATTTTAAATGCGCCCGTAGCTCAATTGGATAGAGCGTCTGACTACGGATCAGAAGGTTATGGGTTCGACTCCTGTCGGGCGCGCCAAAAGAACAACGGGAAGTAGCTCAGCTTGGTAGAGCACTTGGTTTGGGACCAAGGGGTCGCAGGTTCGAATCCTGTCTTCCCGACCATTTCCAAAAAGATTATGGGGCCTTAGCTCAGCTGGGAGAGCGCCTGCCTTGCACGCAGGAGGTCAGCGGTTCGATCCCGCTAGGCTCCACCATAAGTAAATTAACCAGTATAAAGATCCTGGCGGCGTAGCTCAGCTGGCTAGAGCGTACGGTTCATACCCGTAAGGTCGGGGGTTCGATCCCCTCTGCCGCCATCTTAAAGGACCTTTAGCTCAGTTGGTTAGAGCAGACGGCTCATAACCGTCCGGTCGCAGGTTCGAGTCCTGCAAGGTCCACCATTTATATATTGTAACGGAGGTATACCCAAGTCTGGCTGAAGGGATCGGTCTTGAAAACCGACAGGCGGGTAACACCGCGCGGGGGTTCGAATCCCTCTACCTCCTCCAGTTTTAAATTTTTATAAATGGTGCTTTAAAAACTCGAAACAACATAAAATTATCGCGGGGTGGAGCAGTGGTAGCTCGTCGGGCTCATAACCCGAAGGTCGTTGGTTCAAATCCGGCCCCCGCAACCAAAAGGTCCCGTGGTGTAGCGGTTAACATGCCTGCCTGTCACGCAGGAGATCGCCGGTTCGATCCCGGTCGGGACCGCCATTTTTAAAGATAAAAGTCATGAGAAGCAAAAGAGTGAGCAAGCTTAGCATGGACGAAATGGGTCAGTAGCTCAGTTGGTAGAGCATTAGATTGAAGCTCTAAGTGTCGGCGGTTCGATTCCGTCCTGACCCACCATTTATGCGGGTGTAGTTTAATGGTAAAACCTCAGCCTTCCAAGCTGATGTCGTGGGTTCGATTCCCATCACCCGCTCCAAGGGCCTATAGCTCAGCTGGTTAGAGCGCACGCCTGATAAGCGTGAGGTCGATGGTTCGAGTCCATTTAGGCCCACCATTATTCCGAAGTAGCTCAGTTGGTAGTAGCACCTGACTGTTAATCAGGTTGTCGCAGGTTCGAGTCCTGCCTTCGGAGCCATTTTTATTTTGGGGAAGTACTCAAGAGGCTGAAGAGGCGCCCCTGCTAAGGGTGTAGGTCGGGTAACCGGCGCGAGGGTTCAAATCCCTCCTTCTCCGCCATGGGCCCGTTGGTCAAGTGGTTAAGACACCGCCCTTTCACGGCGGTAACACGGGTTCGAATCCCGTACGGGTCATACTAAGTGCAGTAGATGAATTTACATCTACTGCACTTTTTAATTTACTTGATATTTAGATTTATAACAAAGCTATAATAAATGAAAGCCTACACAGAAGGATTAAACTGTGTAGGCTTGTTGTTTTTCAAATTAGCGATTAAATTTTTCGCCCTTTTCCATATGGGATGCAAAGAGGTGTACCAAAGATTGGATCTGTCGTCATTTGGCAATCAAGGTCAAACACATGATTAACTAAATCAGTGGTCATAATTTCTTCTGGTTTCCCTTGACGATAGACACCACGGTCACGCACTGTAATAATATGATCGGCATAGCGACAAGCAAGATTAATATCATGTAGTACCATAATAATAGTTCGCTTTTGCTGTTGGTTCAATTCGAATAGTAAATCTAAAACGTCTATTTGATGAGTTAAATCTAAGTATGTCGTAGGCTCGTCTAAAAGAATGATATCTGTATCTTGAGCAAGCGTCATAGCTATCCAAGCACGTTGACGTTGTCCTCCTGATAGCTCATCTACTGGTCTATCTTGTAAATGCTCTGTACCTGTAGCTTTTAAAGCGCTTAAAACGATTTCTTCATCCTTTTCAGTCCACTGTTGTCGCCAACTTTGGTAAGGATAGCGACCTTGTTTCACAAGTTGTAGGACAGTTAAGCCTTCTGGTGCAACAGGAGATTGAGGAAGAATAGAGAGGTTTTTAGCCACTTGTTTTGTAGATAATTTAAAAATATCCTCACCGTCTAATAAAACGGAGCCTTTTTTAGGTTTTAATAATCGAGCAATGGAGCGTAAGAGTGTGGATTTACCACAGCCATTCGCTCCGATTAATACAGTAATTTCATTCAAAGGAATAGATAAATTGAGATCTTCGATAATATTGAAATCACCATAACTTAATGTTAGAGATTTGGTTAATAAAGATTCAGTCATGTAGTATAGACTCCTTTATTTTTTAGGGTTTCTAAATAATAAATAGATAAAGTAAGGAGCACCGATAGCAGCAGTAAAGACGCCTGCGGGTACTTCTAATGGGCTAAATGCTGTACGACCTATAATATCTGCAACCATTACAAGCAATGCACCAATTGCTGCGGATGCCGGAATAAGTACACCGAACGATGAACCAACAATGCGTCGTGCAATATGAGGAGCCATTAATCCTACAAACCCAATAGCACCAGCAAATGCTATGGCACTCGCTACTAAACTGGAGCATAATAGAATTAAGTAAAGGCGTGTTTTTTGAACAGGCTGCCCTAGGCTTGATGCTGTATCATCACCTAATTCTTGAACATTTAACTGCCGAGTAATAAAAAAGGTGATAAGTAGAAGTACAATAATCAATGGAACAACGATTTGTACTTGATCCCAATCCGAACTTTTGACACTACCCGTAATCCATTTATTCGCTTCACTTGCTTGATAAATTGGGCCGATAATCATTAACATTGTAGTAATTGCTTGCATGAATGCCGACACGCTAATACCGATTAAGACAAGACGATTTGGTGTGACACCATCTTTCCAAGCAAATAGGTAGACTATACATCCGACGATAGTAGCACCTATGAATCCTGCTAATGGCAACCACTCTATACTAACTGTTAAAGAGTGATTAGAATCACTGAAAATGGCTAAGAAACCAACAACCGCTGCCCCACCACCAGCAGATATGCCGATTATATCAGGTGAGGCAAGTGGATTTTTAATGATTCCTTGTAAAACTGCACCTGCGACGGCTAACGCCATTCCAGCAAACAAGGCCATGAAAATTCGAGGCATTCGAAAATCAATAATAATCAGTTGATCAAAATCTGAGCCGTAACCAAAAAAAGCTTGTAAAACTTTAAATGGATTGATGAATGAATCACCAAATGATGCACTAAGAAAGAACACGGCAAGAGTTAGTATGCAAATCACTGTTAATTTTTTTATAGCTTGTACATCTATTAAAAATGAAATTTTTTGTTGAAGTAAACGAATTGTTTTTACATGTTTCATTATTTTTTTCCACCTTTTCGCGCAAGGTAAATAAAGAATGGTGTGCCAATCATAGCAGTCATGACTCCTACTGGAACTTCTTGTGGCATGATAATATAACGAGCCGCAACATCAGCCAGCAATAAAAGTATCCCCCCAAGTAAAGCAGCCATAGGAATAAGCCATCGATGATCAGTGCCGACAAACTTGCGCGCAAAATGGGGAACGACAATCCCTATAAAACCAATGGGGCCAGCAATTGCAACTGCTCCCCCTGCTAAAAAAATAACAATAAGACCGACCAATATCTTCATAAGTCCTAAACGTAAACCAAGACCTCTTGCTACATCATCTCCAAGAGCGAGAATATTCATTTTGGGGGAAATGATGAGGGCAGCAATCCACCCAATTACTAGATACGGTAGAACAGATAGTAGAATTTCAAGTTTTCTACCTTGTACAGAACCTGCTAACCAAAACAAAACTTGATCAAGCTCTGCTTCATTTGTAGCGAGTAAACCTTGCGTAAATGATGCAAATAGGGCACTGATGGCAGCACCAGCTAAAGTTATTTTCACTGGAGTAACAGCATCTCTACCTGAGAAACTAATTCCATAAACGGATAAAGCAGCGATTGCTGCACCAAGAAATGCAATCCACGCAAAAGATTGCAAGCTTGAAATGTGGAAAAAAATCATGGCAAAGACAACAGCAAAGCCTGCTCCTGCATTAATGCCCAAAATTCCAGGAGAGGCTAATGGATTTTTCGTTAAGGTCTGCATAAGCACGCCTGTAATAGCTAATGAAGCACCAACGCAACTGGCTATAAGAGCTCTTGGAATTCGAACATTTTGAATAATAAGATGCTCATTTGAATTGTTAAATTGTCTAAAAGATTCATACGTAGTTTGAATAGAAGTATTTGCATAACCATACACAATACTGATCCCCATAGAAAGAAGTAATAGTATGACTCCTACTAGTAAAGCAATCATTTTAGAATAATTATTTTTTAATATCATATTTAACGTGTACTCTTTTCTTGGAAAATTAATAAATTAGTTATTGACTTTGATAGTTACATACAATACGATTAATATCGTTCTTAGACAGATGAAAGTGATTTTCATTCTCGTCAAATATGCTTAAATATTTTATCATATACAATGGAGGAAGAAAAGGTGCAAAAAGCTTTTCAAAAACTATTAGTTTTACTAGCTGTGGTTGCTATTTTTGTTCTGGCAGCATGCGGTACTTCTAAAGATAATGCCAAAGAAGAAAGTACAAAAGAAAGCAATGCTTACAGTATTGACCATGCAATGGGGACAACTGAAGTAAAAGACACACCAAAACGTATCGTTGTTTTAACTAATGAAGGAACAGAAGCATTATTAGCTCTAGGTATTAAACCAGTAGGTGCTGTTCAATCTTGGACAGGCGATCCATGGTATGATCACATCAAGGATCAAATGGAAGGTGTAGAGGTTGTCGGTATTGAACATGAAATAAATATCGAAAAAATTGCTTCTTTAAAGCCAGATTTAATCATTGGCAATAAATTACGACAAGAAAAAGATTATGCTAAACTTAGCAAAATTGCTCCAACTGTGTTTTCTGATACATTACGTGGTGACTGGAAAGAGAATTTTAAATTATACGCTAAAGCAGTAAATCAAGAAACAAAAGGTGAAGAAGTTCTAAAAGCTTACGAAGATAAGTTACAAGCTCTGAAAGAAGAACTTGGAGAACAAACCAACCAAGAAGTTTCATTTGTACGCTTTATGGCCGATAAATCTCGTATCTATTACACAGATTCATTCTCAGGTGTGATTTTTGATGCTTTAGGATTTAAACGTGTTGCAGCGCAAGCAGATTTATTTAAAGATAATGCTAAACTAGGAAACTTAGCGATTGAAGTAGGGAAAGAAGCGATCCCTCAAATGGATGGGGATGTTATTTTCTACTTCACGTACATGCCAACAGGCGATGATTCAGCACTAGCAACTGAACAAGAGTGGACACAAGACCCGCTTTGGAAAAACTTAACAGCAGTCCAAAAAGGCAATGCACATAAGGTGGATGATGTCATTTGGAATACGGCTGGAGGCATTTTAGCTGCGAATATTATGCTAGATCAAGTGAAAGAAATCTTTGTTAAATAATTTTCTTATAAACTATACATTTATCGATGTTCGATAAATGTATAGTTTTTTTACTTCCTAATATATACTCTCCTGGTACTTTAAAGTTAGATAGACTATGATGTAGATATTGACCATAAATTGAGGGGGATGGCGATGAAGGAAAAATTAAGGTGGGTTTATAATCAGCATTATTTAGAGCAAGATCATATAAAACAAGCAACAGCAATACTTCCATATTTTTCACTAGATCAAGTGAGGAAAGTTGGTCAATTTCAGCGTACATATGAGCAATTTGAGAAGACACCACTCCATCATCTTGAGGCACTATCTTCATATATAGATGTAGAAAAAATTATGATTAAAGATGAATCTTATCGATTTGGTTTAAATGCCTTTAAAGTTTTAGGAGGTATTTATGCAATTGCGCAATATGTTGCCAATAAGCTTGGAAGGAATATAGAGGAGCTATCGTTTGAACAGTTAAAAACTCCAGAAGTAAGAGCGCAAGTAGGCAATTTAACATTTATTTCAACGACTGATGGAAATCATGGTCGTGGTGTGGCATGGGCTGCAAGAGAACTGGGTTTTCAAGCAAGAATATATATGCCAGCTGGTAGCGCCGCTGAGCGGTTACTGCATATTAAAAGTGAAGGGGCTTTTGCTGAAATTACGACAATGAATTATGACGATACTGTTCGTTATACCTCACAGCTTGCACTAGAAAATGGTTGGGTTTTGATTCAGGATACAATGTGGCAAGGCTATGATGAAATTCCATTATGGATTATGCAGGGGTACACAACCCTTGTACAGGAGATTGTTGAACAGATACAGCAAGCCCCAACACATGTATTTTTGCAAGCTGGTGTGGGGTCCTTTGCCGGAGCAGTAGTAGCATTTTTACAGCAATACTATGAGCAGGATATTACATTTGTCTTGGTTGAGCCACATGTCGCTAATTGCTATTATGAAAGCTTTAAGAAAAATACAGATCAATTTGTCACTGTTGGTGGGGAGATGCAAACTATAATGGCAGGTCTTGCTTGTGGTGAACCGAATCCACAGGCTTGGCAAATCTTAAAAGCCTACACAAAAATAAGTATCTCCTGTGAGGAAGAAATAGCAGCAACAGGTATGCGCGTTCTAGGAAATCCTTTAGCTACAGACACTCGCATTATAGCTGGTGAATCAGGAGCGGCGCCATTTGGTTGCTTTTATGAAATAATGACTAATGAACAATATAAGGAATTAAAACATGCCTTGCACCTAAATGAACAAGCAAGGGTGCTGTTTATTAATACAGAGGGTGATACAGATAAAGAGAGTTATCGAGAAATAGTATGGCATGGGAAATATGCGAATCAATAGCAAACTAGTGATTTACTAGTTTGCTATTTTCCTTTTGTAAAAGGATTTGAAAGTATAATTAAGTTTAATTAAATTTTTTTATTTTAACTCTTGACCTTAACGTTGCGTCAAAGCTTACAGTAGCATTAGTGGAGGTGATGAGATGGAATATACCATTCAGGAGCTTGCTCAACTATCGGGCGTTAGTACAAGAACATTGCGTTATTATGATGAAATTGGATTGCTGAAACCAGCAAGAACCAATGAGGCAGGTTATCGATTTTATGGCCAATGGGAGGTCGATATGTTGCAGCAGATTTTATTTTACCGTGCTTTGGATATGAAATTAGCGACAATTCAGGCTATTATTCAAGCACCAAATTTTCAGCATGCTGAGGCGCTCAAAACACATAGAGCTGCTTTGCTTCAACGCAAAGAGCAGTTGGAAACGATCTTACAGACAGTAGAAAAAACAATACAATCCATTGAGGAGGAACAACCAATGTCTAATGAAGAAAAATTTAAAGGCTTTAAAGAAAAGTTAATTGAGAATAACGAAAAGCAGTACGGCAAAGAAATCCGTGAGAAATATGGGAATGAAACAGTGGATGCATCCAATGCTAAGCTTATGAACATGACGGAGCAACAATATCAAGCGATGCAACAGCTAGAACAGCAAATGTTTGAACGTTTAGCAGAGGCAATGAAACTTGGAGATACTACAAGTGACATTGCGATGGAAGTTGCAGAGTTGCATAAACGCTGGCTCAACTTTACGTGGAAAGAGTATTCCAAAGAGGCACATGCAGGGCTGGCACAAATGTATATTGCTGATGAACGCTTTACAGCTTATTATGATGAACGTGGTGAAACAGGAGCAGCGCAATTTTTGCATGACGCCATTATAGCTTATACAAGTAAGTAAATAGGTCTTCCTTATGCTGACATGTTTTAGAAATCGTAAAATAGGAAAAAATGAAAGCATGAGGAGGAGATTATTGTGGATCAACAAATAATGCAACAATTAAAAAGACAACTAGAGCAAGAATTACAAGAAATAGAACAACGAATAGAAGAATCAGAGCGACCTCAAGCGACAGAATTATCGAATTATGATAATCATCCAGCTGATAATGCAAGTGATTTAACGGATCAGCTTACAGAAATGGCTATTGATGAGCATCGTGGTGATAATGCTGAAGAAATAAAAGAAGCTCTTCAAGCAATGGCAGACGGTACATATGGCAATTGTACAGTCTGTGGTAAAGAAATTCCAATTGGTCGCTTAAAGGCAATGCCGCAAGCTCTGACATGTGTGGAACATGCAGAAAAGAAAGAAGACAATTTACGACCAGTGGAAGAAGATGTTCTTTCTTCAACACCAAAATCAGATGATTTTATTGAGCTGGAGGAATTCGGCTCTTCTGATACACCACAGGATAAAATTTAGTAAGTTTTTCCTCGCAGAAGCAGTATAATAACTGTAGAGGTGAGGATATGAAGATTATTGATTTACATTGTGATGCGCTTTTAAAGTTAACTACTCTTGAAGCGGCCAATTTTGCTGAGGATGTGCGAATACATGCTAATCAAAAAAGATTGCAGTTAGGGCAAGTAGAGGCTCAAGTATTCGCTATCTTTATTGACCCAACAATCCCACAAAGTCTACAATTTCTTGAGGTCATGCGCCAAATCGAAGCATTCCATACTCACGTATTACAAACAGAGGGCATGGTGCATATTACAGGTTGGGCACAGTTAGATCAATTAGCTCCCCACGAAATAGGAGCCATTTTAAGCTTAGAGGGCTGTAGTGCCATTGGCGAAGATTTAACAAAACTGACAGCTGTACTGGATGCAGGGGTGAAGTTGGTAGGTTTAACATGGAATGAAGAAAATGCTGTGGCCCATGGTGCTGAACAGGATGCAACTCTTGGTTTAAAGCCATTTGGTAAAGAAGTTATACAATTATTAAATGAACGCGATATTATTATTGATGTGTCCCATCTAAATGAGCAAAGCTTTTGGGATGTCTTGCCGCTTGCAAAGCATATTATTGCAAGCCATAGTAATGCACGTGCACTATGTGATCACCCGCGTAACTTAACTGATGCCCAGGCAAAGGCACTTGTTGAGGCGGGAGGACATATCCATGTAGTTTATTTCCCACTCTTTATAGGCAAAGGTGCAACACTAGACCATTTAGTGGGGCATGTGGAGCATTTAGCTAAACTGGTAGGTGTGGAGCATATTGGATTAGGCTCCGATTTTGATGGGATTGATAGGACTGTCAGTGGCTTAGCCCATGCAGGAGAGGCACAAAATTTACTAGAGGCATTACGTACACGCTTTTCAGATGAAGAAGTGTATGGTATTGCAAGCCAAAATTTCCGACGCTATGTAAAAAAAGCAGCAACCCGTTAAGGCTGCCGCATCTTAATAAAAGAAATAATGAATTAATAAACCGATTCCTAATAGGAAGCCGAAGAATGTATTTGTTTGCGCTGTATATTTCATCGCAGGCATTACCTCTTTGGCTTCTTTTTTGTCTCGGAAAATTTGAATGGCACGTAATGGTTTTGGAATACTTAGGAAGATGATTAATGCCCAAAAAGTAATACCATCAACTGCTACAAGAGCAATCACCCATAAATAAGAGACGATAAAAAAGCCTGATAACACGGAAATTGCATTATCACGTCCTACCAAAATAGCTAAGGTTTTTCGTCCGCCTTCTGTATCGCCAACAATATCACGTATATTGTTCGATAGCATAATGGCACCGACTAAAATCATGCTTGGTACAGAGAGCAAGACAGCATCTAATGTTACTGTAAGCGCTTGAATATAGAAGGCAATTAATACAATGCCCATCCCCATTACTGCGCCAGAAACAATTTCACCAAATGGCGAATAGGCGATTGGGTATGGTCCACCTGTATATAAAAAGCCAATAAGCATACAAACAAGTCCGACAACAGCTAACCACCAAGATGTTGAGGCACATATGTAAATGCCAAGAAGCATGGCAATAGCATAAAAGCTTAATGCAATCATCATAATTGTTTTTGGCTGTACACCATGACGGACAATCGTTCCGCCAATCCCGACGGAATGCTCGTTATCTAATCCTAATTTGTAATCATAATATTCATTGAACATATTCGTTGCTGCTTGTATAAGCATACTTGCAATGAGCATAGCAAAAAATAGTCCAAAATCAATTGTTTCTTTTTCAATTGCTAAGGCAATTGCTGTTCCTAGGAATACAGGAACAAATGAAGCGGTTAAAGTATGTGGACGTGTTAAATGCCACCATACTTTAAAACCCCTATCAGCTTCAATGACTTTGGTCATAAGGTCTTTCTCTCCTTCAAATGTTGTCGACTCTTCTTATTTTAAACGAAGATTGAGAAAATGGGTAGGTTCACAGCTTATTACATACTGTTTAATGAAAAAAAGTGATACAATAGAACATGCATTTATGAACTGAAAATAAAAAAGAACAATTAGCAACAGTACGAATAACGTGTTGCCAACTAAAATATGATGTGTTATTTAACCATCATTCATTATGTACATTGCAACAACGGAGGTAATTTTCATGCAACAGAAGTGGTACCAAGCCACAGAAGTAGAAGTGGACTCTTTGGGCCAAAGCCTTCATTTTTATATGGAAACAATTGAAGTAAGTCGCCTATCTGCACTGGCGTTCTATGCAGCTGGCGAGGAATGTTATAAAGGTGAACGATTTTATTGGCAAAATAGAGAAAAAACAATGACATTAGTTGGGCTAGGACATGCTCATACTATTCAAAACAACGCTAAAGAAAACCGCTTTGATGCAGTTGAAGCGGAATGGAAAAACATAACGAAAAACTGTCCAAAAGGTCAACAAGCGTTACAACCAATTTTGTTTGGCGGTTTTACATTTGATCCTCAAAATAATGTAGACGGGGAATGGACGGATTTCCCAGAGGCTTATTTTGCATTAGCAACGTTTCAACTGGTGATACGCGATGATAAAGCATACGTAAGTATTCACCTTTTGACACAAGACCAACAGGCTGAGGATCAGTTCGAAGCGCTAAGAAAAGAGCGCGATCATTTAATCCATGCAGCTCAGGTTAAAGAAGTGAAAACGTATACAAAACCTGAAATCATAAGTTATTTTGAACCATATAAAGAGCCTTATTTAGCCTCAATCGATCAAGTGACAGCATTAATTAAACAGAAAAAGGCAGATAAAGTGGTCATTGCACGATCACTTGCTTTGCAATTTAAAGAGTATGTATCCGCACCACAAGTACTTTCTCAAATTATTCATGAACAACCAGAAAGCTATTTATTTGGTTTAGAGCATAGACATTTATTATTTTTCGGAGCATCACCTGAACGACTTGTGAAAGTAGAAGATGGTCGAGCATTTTCTTCTTGTGTTGCTGGCTCAATTAAACGAGGTAAGACTGCAGAGGAAGATGAGGCTTTTGGACAAAGTTTATTAAATGACCCTAAAAATGGCGGAGAACATCAGTATGTTGTGGATATGATTGCGGAAACATTCCGTAAAAATTGTGTGGACATGACGGTGCCAGATAGACCACGCTTGTTAAAAATACGAGATATTCAACATCTGTATACGCCTGTTGAAGGTCAGTTAAATCAGGATGCAACAATCTTACAATTGACTAAATCATTACATCCAACACCCGCTTTAGGTGGCGTACCACGCAAAGAAGCATTGGCAGCCATCCGTAAATATGAGCCGATGAATCGGGGACTGTATGCTGCGCCAATAGGCTGGCTAGATGCAGAGGGTAACGGTGAATTTGCAGTTGCCATACGTTCAGCAGCCTTACTAAATGATAAAGCTTATTTATATGCAGGCGGTGGAATCGTCGCAGATTCAGAACCGCAATCTGAATATGAAGAAACATTAGTAAAATTCCGTCCAATGCTTCGTGCGCTAGGGGGACAATTACATGAGTGAACGAAAAATACTAACAGATTATGTTTATAAAATGGTCGCATCGCTAGTGCAAGCTGGTGTAGAAAATGTTGTCGTTAGTCCAGGCTCACGTTCAACACCGCTTGCTTATGCGGTTGCTTCTACTAAACAAGTAAAAATGTATCGGCAGGTAGACGAGCGCTCAGCAGCATTCTTTGCGCTAGGGCTTGCTAAGGCAACTACTAAGCCTGTGGTTCTTTTATGTACATCTGGTACAGCAGCAGCTAACTATTTTCCTGCGATTGTGGAGGCAAGCTATGCACGTGTACCATTAATCATTATAACAGCTGATCGCCCACATGAATTACGTGAGGTAGGCGCTCCACAGGCTATCAACCAACCCAATTTATATGGTTCACATGTAAAGTGGAGTGTTGATTTTCCGTTAGCAGATGGTGCTGAACCAACATTGCCTTTTATTGAGCGTCATCTTGCTCGTGCGGTAGCCATTGCCACGAGCGCACCTTTTGGACCAGTCCATATTAATGTACCTTTCCGTGAACCACTATTAATTGATTTACAGCAGGAGCTACCAGCAGTGACGTTTAAGCACAGCAGTATGGGACAATTAACCCCAACACGCGGGGATCAACAGGAACTATCCTCTATTATACAATCAACTAAAAGAGGTTTTATGATCATTGGTGAGTTAGCTCTTGGTACAGAATTATCCATAGTTTGGGAATTTGTACGTCAGCTGAAGTGGCCTGTCATTGTTGAAAGTTTATCGAATATGCGTACATCCGTACCAGAGGATTGTTTACCATATATCGTGACAACCTATGATGCCCTTATGAAGAGTGATGACTTCAAAGCACTGGTACAACCAGATACAGTAATCCGAATAGGGGCACAACCAGTTTCGAAGTTTATAATGCAATTTATTACAAAGTCACGTCCAAATGCGTATGTGATTATCGATGAAGACCCTATGTTTAGAGATGCTACAGGCGTATCTACGCATTTTATTCATGCGAATGTCGATCAGTGGCTAACAGAATTAGCTATCACTGAAACGGCTATCGAGAAAACATACTTAGCCGAATGGCAAAAAGCAAATCAGCTTGCTTCTATGTTTATTGAACAATACGCAGAGGTAGAAAAAGATGAAGGGGCTATAGTCAGTCGTTTACTCAAAATGATTCCTGACGGTAGTGATATTTTCGTTAGCAGTAGTATGCCAGTACGAGATATTGATACATTTTTATTGGCTACACCGAAAGATCTACGTGTTTTTGCCAATCGAGGAACGAACGGGATTGATGGTGTCGTATCAACAGCAATCGGTTTCAGTCAGGGAAATAATCGAGAAAGTTATTTACTGATTGGTGATTTAGCCTTTTTACATGATGTGAATGGACTCATTGCTTCCAGATATCAGGAATGTAACTTAACGATTATTGTGATGAATAATGATGGTGGTGGTATTTTTTCTTATTTACCACAGTCAACTGTTGAAGATCACTATGAGGATTTATTTGGCACACCAACAGCCCTTGAATTCCGTGACATTGCACATATGTATGATATGGACTATGTACGTGTCGAAACAATATCGGAGCTTTCTGAGAAATTTTCAACATGTAAAAACCATTCTTTACGATTAGTTGAAATATTTACAGATAGAACCGAGAATGTGAATGCACATCGAGGTCTATGGAATCGAATTAATGCGGAGTTAAAAGTATGACAAAGTGGATGATTCGTGGGCTTGAAACCCATGTAGATATATGGAACGAAAACGGTGAATATACAGTCGTTGCCTTACATGGATTTACTGGTAGCTCAGCAACATGGCATAATCTAGCACAAGCTCTACCTCATGTGCGTGTTATTGCCGTTGATTTAATCGGACATGGTCAAACAGCTATTCCACAGCACGTACAGCGTTTTTCTATGGAGGAGCAATTACAGGATTTAGAAGAACTATTTTGCCAGCTTCATTTAGAGAAATTTACGCTGTTGGGCTATTCAATGGGTGGAAGAATCGCTTTATCCTATGCCATTTCGTATCCAGCTCGTATACATCAGCTCATTTTAGAAAGTGCATCTCCTGGCTTGCGAACAATGGAAGAGCAAAATGAACGTTGTATGCGAGATGAAGCACTAGCGCAAAAAATAATGACGAATGGTGTACTTTCCTTTGTCAATGCTTGGGAAAGCATACCGCTTTTTGCTTCACAGCAACGTCTACCTAAAACTGTAAGAGAAACTATTCGAGAAGAGCGACTATCACAGAAAGAAGAGGGACTTGCTGGTAGCTTGAGAGGTATCGGGACAGGCGTTCAACCTTCAAATTGGGATAGATTGTCGCAACTAGAAATACCTGTCCTGTTAATTACAGGTTCATTGGATGAGAAATTTTGTAAAATTGCACTAGAAATGAAAGCGCTATTAAATACTGTTAAGCATTTAACAGTAAATGACGCTGGACATGCAATTCATGTGGAAAATCCCGCTGAGTTTGCTACAATAGTAGAGGAGTATTTAACGTAATATACGATTACGTTAGCGCCTCGCTAGAAACGAGACGAATTTAATGATATAGGAGGCAATTCAATGACACGTCAATGGACAACATTACATACTTATGAAGATATTAAGTATGAGTTCTATAACGGTATCGCAAAAATTACGATTAACCGTCCAGAAGTGCGTAATGCATTCCGCCCAAAAACGGTAATGGAAATGATTGACGCATTCTCACGTGCACGCGATGATAAAAATATCGGTGTTATTATTCTAACTGGTGAAGGTGAACATGCTTTCTGCTCAGGCGGAGACCAAAAAGTTCGCGGTCACGGTGGCTACGTAGGAGAAGATGAAATTCCACGTCTAAACGTTCTTGATTTACAACGCTTAATCCGTGTAATTCCAAAACCAGTAGTAGCAATGGTAGCTGGCTACGCAATTGGTGGAGGTCACGTTTTACATGTTGTCTGTGACTTAACAATTGCAGCTGACAATGCTCGCTTTGGACAAACTGGACCAAAAGTGGGTTCATTCGATGCTGGTTATGGCTCAGGCTATCTTGCTCGTATTATTGGTCATAAAAAGGCACGCGAAATTTGGTACCTATGCCGTCAGTACGATGCACAACAAGCACTTGATATGGGCTTAGTCAATACAGTTGTGCCTTATGCGCAATTGGAAGATGAGACAGTTCAATGGTGTGAAGAAATGCTTCAAATGTCACCAACTGCACTACGCTTCTTAAAAGCAGCGATGAATGCAGATACAGATGGTTTAGCAGGTCTTCAACAAATGGCTGGAGATGCTACACTTCTTTACTACACAACTGATGAAGCAAAAGAAGGCCGCGATGCATTCAAAGAAAAACGTCAACCAGATTTCGGTCAATTCCCAAGATTCCCTTGATTAGTATGGGGTTTAAAGCTCGTATCTTTTGGAGATACGAGCTTTTTATATGTCTTAAACAGATTGAAGATAAAAATAGGGGATAGAAGTGTCTAAGAGGTGGATAAAACTCAATAGGTGAAGGATAGAGGTATTCATTAAAAAGCTAGATACTACATGGATAATAGACAAACTATATGGGAAAGCGTTAAGATGTAGGGTGATTGGAGTGACAAAGATGTATCCTAACTGGATTTTACAAAGAGCTTATTTAACACCTTTCCGTAAGGCACTTACTTTTAAAAAGCAAAGCTGGACTTTTCAAGAATTGAATGATGAATCAATAAAACGTGCTCGACAATTAGTAACACTCGGTATTCAACAGGGTGATCGAATTGCTATTATGGGGCCAAGTAAGCCTGAGCTTGTAATCATGATGTATGCCTGCATGCATCTGCAATGTGAAATGGTGATGCTTAATCGTAGACTATCACAGGATGAGCTAGCTTATCAGCTAGAGGATTCAGAGGCTGTAGCGGTATTAGTTGCCGATGAGGATGTAGAAAAGCTACCAACTGAAACAACCTATCATTTATTTTCAGCAATTGAAAAGGGTGCAGAGGGTGCAGTAGATATTGTCAAGGAATGGCCTCTTCATCAAACAACAACTATTATGTATACGTCAGGTACAACCGGCTTCCCAAAAGGGGTTCGCCAAACAGTTGGAAATCATCAGGCTAGTGCCACTGCCTCCGTTTTAAATATTGGGCTACAGGCTCAGGACGTTTGGCTATGCGCGGTCCCTTTATTCCATATTAGTGGGTTCTCCATTTTAGTGCGTTCACTGCTATATGGAAATCAAATCTTTTTATATGAGCAATTTGATGTGGAATCTATCGCACAAAATATTATGGATGGGGATGTCACCCATATGTCTGTTGTAGCGGTGACCTTGGAACGAATTCTACATACGCTAGAGCAACGCAATGCGAGAGCGTCATCTTATTTTAAGTTAATGTTAGCTGGAGGTGGACCTGTTCCCGTTGATTATTTAGCGAGAGCACATGCGTTAAATTTAGCTGTCGCACAAACATATGGGATGACAGAAACCTCTTCACAGACAGCCACATTGGCAAGTGAAGATGCTATGAGGAAAATTGGTTCTGCTGGAAAGCCTTTATTTTTTAATCAAATTATGATTGCTGAGCCAAATGCTAAAGGTGAAGGGGAAATTTGCATTCGAGGTCCTCATGTCACACCTGGCTATATTGGACGTTTTGCACAAAAAAATGCAACGAAGGCTGGCTGGCTTCATACAGGTGATATTGGTTATGTGGATGAAGAGGGTTATTTATTCGTCATTGATCGAAGGGCAGATTTAATCATTTCAGGGGGAGAAAATATTTATCCTGCAGAAATAGAAAATGTACTACTCACACACCCAGCTGTCAAAGAGGCGGGTGTATGCGGTATGCCTGATGAACAATGGGGTCAGGTACCCATTGCATTTATCGTGTTAAATGAGCAGGTATCTGTTGAGCAACTAAAGGCCTTTTGTTTACAGAAACTTGCTAAATATAAAGTGCCTAAAGAAATGATTATTACAGACAGTCTTCCGCGCAATGGTGCGGATAAATTGTTGAGACGGAAATTATTACAATAAAAATCTTGTTAAGAAGTCTTCTAAAAAGGAAGGCTTCTTTTTTATTTGAACTTTTAGCATGAAATTAATCATTTATTAACATAATAAAAAAAGAGAGGCATAAACTATTTAGTAAAGGAGAATGACTCATATGAGGAAATATATATATAATGTTGTCATTATATTATTTGTTCTACAAATGAGTCATGTGCAAGTATTTGCAAACTATGAAAAAGAAGATGTAGCAACAGCTCATTCAATTGAAACACTACAATCTCTCATTAATAAAGAAGTTATGCATCTATCATCCGAATTCTCGATTCGTTATACTGGTGACTTAGCCGAGATAAAAGATGAACTAACAGAAATTACTAAAAATGCAATTGAAAACTCTTATATTTATACTAATATTTCAAGTTTCCAATGGAAGTACGAAGGTTATAGCAATAATATTGTCATTGCCTTTGCATTTACGTACCATCTATCACAAACAGAGGCGTTATTTGTCGAGCAAACTTTGGAAAATATTATTGCACCTATGCATGGATTAAGTGACATAGAAAAACTACAGGCTGCACATGATTTTATTGTATTGTCCGCGGAATACTCTAAGGAAACAGAAGGAAGTCAATATTCTCCATATACATTATTAACGGAGAATAAGGGCGTCTGTCAGGCATATGCTTTAGTGCTATATCGAATGTTAGAAATGCTGGGTTTTGAGGTACAATATGTACCAGGAAAAGTAGGAGAACAGCTACATGCCTGGGTATTAGTGAAACTTGATCATGCTTGGTATCATATTGATGTGACATGGGATGACCCTTTGCCTGATCGTAAAGGAGAAGTTCGCTATCAATATTTTTTAGTGTCGGATCGCCAATTAGCACAAGATCATACCTGGGATTATGCAAGTTTCCCTGCTGCAACAAGCGAAAAATATATAGATTTACAGGAAGAAACAAAAAGACAAAGTTTAGCGTCACCTATACAACATCAATTGAATGAAATTATGGGGTTATCAATCATCGGAGAAAATCGGTTAGCCGTACAACCATTAGTGGAGCAGCCGATGAAGCTTGTTACTCAAAAAACAAATAAACAAGACAATTTAGTTCAGTTTAACTTTACTGAGTGGCCACCTATGCTAGTAGAAAGTAGTATAATGGCTTTTGTTGTCCTTCAGCCAAAAGCTAAGCATGTGACTAAGCAAAAAACAATGAAGTGGCTAGGGTCTTTTTATCGAACGGAAAAACGGATGCCACAAGAAAAATACGTCATAATAAAGGAGGTGTCCCAATAGAGGGGCACCTCCTTACTCATATTATTGAACGCTTAAAGCTTTTTCTAATGTTTGAATATTTTTTTGCATCAATGTGAAATAGGTTTCCTTATTTTTTTCATCATCAGCTGTTAATACGCTTAAATTATGCAAGACAAGAGATTCTGCACCAACTTCTTTTTGAATAATCTCTGCTAATTTGGAAGAGACATTTTGCTCAAATAAAATATAGTGAATGTGCAATTCATTTGCTTTGTCTACAATCTTTGTTAATTCCTTTTGAGATGGCTCATTTTGTGAATTCAAGCCAGCAATCGGCACTTGAGTTAAGCCGTATTGACCAGCAATATAGCCAAATGCAGCATGGGATACAAAGAATGTTTTATTTTGTGCTTTGTCAGTCATTGCTTCGAAATCTTGATCTAAATCCTGTAATTCTTTTACTAATGCATCATAATTTGTGTTAAAAGTTGCCTCCTGAGCTGGCATTTTTTCAACTAGTGTGTTTTTGATAGCCAGTGCTAAGTCTTGACTAATTGTAGGAGATAACCAAACATGCGGATCGATATCGCCATGCTCATGCTCATCATGTCCATGTTCTTCACCTTCATGTTCATGCTCTTCCTCGGTTGTACCGTGCTCATGCTCATCATGTGCGTCTGCTTCATGTTCTTCCTCTTCTGCATGAACATGTCCTGTGCTTACAGCTAATTTTTCATCTGAAACGTCATCAGCAGTTGCCACCATTGTGACATCTTCGTTCGCTAAAGTTTTTTTAGCGTTTTCTACAAAGCCTTCAAGTCCTAAGCCAATATAGAAAAAGATATCAGCATCTGCTAATTTCATCATATCTTTTTGAGTTGGCTCGAAGGTGTGTTCATTCGCACCAGCTGGGTAAATTGAAGCTACTTCAACATAATCTCCACCAATGCGCTGTGCAAAATAGCTTAATGGATAAACCGTTGTATAAATACTTAATTTATCTTTTTCCTCAGTCTTTTGGGATGTGGACGATTTGTCTCCACAAGCGGCAGTAAATAAAGCAAGAACTGCGACTAACAATAATACAGATAGTTTTTTCATATAAGTAAGATACCTCTCTTAAATAGTAATCATTACGATTTATTTTTTAGAACAGTTATTATAATAACGCACAACTTAAAAAAGTACAAGAAAAAAATGCCCTCCGAAATTAATTCTTTTTCGAAGGCCATTTTTCAGGCACAGGATCAAAGCCACCAGGATGAAATGGATGGCATTTGGATATACGTGTAATGGTTAAGAGGAAGCCTTTAAATGCACCGTGCTTTTGAAAAGCTTCGAGCCCATAAGAAGAACAGGTAGGATGAAAACGACAAGTAGGTGGCGTCATAGGTGAAATAAACTTTCTATAAAACTGGATGAGCCAAATAAAGGGGTATTTCATCGTTGCTCTTCCTTTTGCTGAGACGTATGTTGTTCAGGCTTTGGATCAATTGTTTGTGTAAAAATATTATTTTTTTTCTTCATAATAATAATGACAGAAACACCAAACATTAGCATCATCATCGCAATCATAATGATAATTGGTAAAGGTACACCCATTTCTTTCACTCCAAATTCAGTAATGGTATTTAATTTTCCTCTTGATGATAGTTTTGCTTCGGTTTTTCATCAACAGTATGTTTAAAGGCATAGGCACGGTTGACACTGATAATTGTCGCAATGGTGATTAAAATAACGATGATAACTGCGACTATTAAGAGCGTAGTTAAACTCATAGTATTCACTCCGTTCTTTATTCATCATACCTATTATAAATTATCTGGTTCTATTAATTGTGAAGGAAGTTTGACATAAAAGCGAATAAAACACCACCTATCACCCCATACTATGGAAAAAGGAGTGAATCGTAAAGATGGATCGTCAGCGCGTATATTTTTCACTTGCCAATAGAACGTATTATACCAACCCATATGCAGGGCCATGGAATTTCGAACTCAATGTAGATCGACAAGCATTAGATGTATTTGAGAGAATCTTTCAGCAAATGCAACTGTTAGAAATTTCGAATGCATGGCGTGCACAGTTACCGTATATACAGTATCACCAAGACAGAGAAAATGATGAAATAGATAAAAGATTAATGAAAATCTATGCACTTGTTCATGAATATGGAGATGATGATACGAAGGCATTCGTTGAGCAGCTTCCTTATTTCAACAAACGTGTCTAGCGAATAGGGGAAAAGGTCACTGAATCAGAAGTGACCTTTTCTTCTATTAACAAATGGCTTTTAAAATTGTAAAAACCGCTTCTCGAGGGACGATGATGGGGATAGTGAGTTGATCTTTAATCATGTTTTTCATTGTTGTGGAATAGCCCATACAATCAAGAATAAGCAAATCGGCTCCTTGCTCTTCTAATTGTTGTGCTTTTGACAATAAATGTTGGTTATCAAAGTGGTATGGGGAGCTTGCTGAAAAAGTTACATCGAACTGTGCTTTTTGCCATTTCTCTGCAACCGTTCGATGTTGTTCGGGTTCGGGGCCTATTAAACCAATGGCTAATTCTGTATGTAAGCCCTTCACTAAATTAGTCATCATACGATCAGGTAGTAAAAGATTTTTATAGGATAATTTATTCGTAAAATCTCCTGTACACATAAGTAGTATCCAAGTGAATTCATGTAGATCATCAATGCAGCTTTGAATATAAGGCATGAGCTTTTGTTTACTGAGCTTTACTTGTCGACCATTGGTAAGAAGTGTCACTAAAACATCTGAGTCCTCAAGAGAAGGCGAAAGTGTAGCAATTTCCTCTGAGGATAGTAAATCAAGTACACCGAATTCATGAACATCTAAACCTGCTTCTCTTAATTGCTGTATATCCTCTGCCATATCTTTACGAGGTGCCTGACCAATTGTTACAACGGCAATTTTCGAATGTTGCATTGCGCTCACTCCGCTTCGTAATATTTTTGTCCATTTACATAAGTTTGTAAAACCTTTGCTTCTGTTTCAAAAATAGGGTGCGACCAAACAACAAAATCAGCATCTTTGCCTTCCTCAAGGCTGCCAATGCGGTGATCAAGCTGTACAAGCTTAGCTGCATTGATCGTAATACTTTTGAGGGCTGTGTCTTTATCTAAACCATAACGAATCGCTTCTGTGGCACAATACTTTAAGTATTGAATTGGTACAAATGGATGATCTGTCATGATAGCAAATGGAATATTATGTTCTTTAAAAACGGCAGCAATTGCTGGTGTAGAATGACGCGTTTCGTATTTAGATGGCGTTAACATATAGGGCCCAAGCGTTGCATGGAATCCACTTTCTTTAACGGCATCCACAATGAGATAGCCTTCTGTGCAGTGCTCTAAATGAAGCTTCACATTAAATTCTTTGGCAATTCTAATTGCTGTCATAATGTCATCTGCTCTATGGCAGTGAAGGCGAAGTGGCATGTCGCCTCGAAGTACTTCAATAAACGGGCGTAACTCAGCATTTTCTTTAATTTGCTCAGTTTGTTGTTGTTCATTGAGTTGACTTGCACGTTGGAAACCATCTCGTAAAAGCTGTGCAATGGCCATACGAGTCATCGGCTTGCGCTTATACTGATTGCCAAAGACGTTTTTCGGATTTTCCCCTAGGGCCCCCTTTAAACCGCTCCGCTCTACTAAAACACGAGAGGAAAGGGTAGGTCCTGCTGTTTTAAGAATGCTCCAAATACCACCTATGACATTGGCACTACCTGGCCCAGTTTGCACAGTGGTTACGCCCCCTTCTAACGCATGTTGAAAGGAAAAGTGTCGGATATCTACACTGTCTAAAGCGTGCATAAGAGGTGTAAAGGGTTCGCTATATTCATTGGCATCATTAATGTCTTCAGTGACTTCAGCCCATGTTCCGACATGTGCATGAATATCAATTAATCCTGGTGTAACATAAGCTCCCTGTAGATCAACTAGCTCTGCTTGTGGGGGAAATTCTTTGGCTGGTCCAATATAAACAATACGCCCATCTTCGATCCATAACTGTTCACAAGTATCGTTCTGCTCATTGACTGTATGAAACTTTGCATGATGATAAATAATCATTGTGTAAACCCTTCTTCCCGTGCATAAACTTTTGTTCCTTTAATATAGGTTGCGACAACCTGGGCATCTAAATTTAATGGATGCTTATCCCAAATAACAAAATCAGCAAGAAGACCATCACGAATAGCACCTGTTTTATGGGCAATCCCTAGAAAATTTGCAGCCCCGGTTGTCAGAGCATATAGCACGTCCTGGCGTGCCATACCTTCTCTTACAGCTAAGCATCCTTCTAATGTTAGATGCGAGGTGCTACTAACAGGATGATCCGTACAAAAAACGAATGGAATATTATTGTTCTTATACAGTTGATGATACAGTTTGGGTGATAGTGCCATCATCTCATTGTGCTCAATATATCGAAATGTAGGACCAGCTATAACCGTATTAAAGGATGTTTCATGAAGGAATGTAATTTCAGTGCCATGGATAATATGAAAATCAAAAATTGACCCAAATTCTTGTTGAAGGCGGCTAATGAATTCAAGATCAACAGCTTTGTGCGCTCGAATAACGATTTTCGTAATGGACGGCTCCTGTTGCTGAATTTGTTGTAATGTTTCTCTTAAAATTTTGGCCATGCCCATACGAGTGAGTGGTTTTTTCTTTTCAGCGAAAAAAGTACTTTTTGCCTGATGTCCAATAGAGAAGGAATAAGCCACATCTTTTGAAATAACCATTTCATCAACCGTTGTATGTGTATGGTGAATAATAGCCGTTTTTGCACCTATCAAGCTTTTAGGAGAGGGAACAATATGAGATGCAGTCACCCCATGAGAAACAGCTTTTTGAAAAGCAGTATCAAATGGGTATATGCCATCAACTACAGAGTATTGCAAATGTGAGTCAAATTCATAGCTATCATCACCTTCCCAACGAATCCCTATTTCAGCTAGACCGATTTGTGAGCAGCTATCGATAAAACCTGGTGTAATATAGTAGCCATCTAAATCCAACTCTGTTTCAGGTGAATGAGTAGCGGGTTCAAAGTATTGCCCTTGCACTTGAAAAGATTGCTTATTAAAGCTACGAGTCTCAGAATTAAAAACAAGTCCATTTATATAGCGTGTCATCGGGTCAAATCTCTCCTTATGAAGAGAAAAGCGGAGACTGGTATCTCCACTTTTCAAGTTTAATTATTTAGTAATGGATACGTTTGTACCATTTGGATGCACAATTTGTACGGAGTTATCAGCAGAAACCTCAAAGCCCTGTACTTTTTTGTTTACACCTGCAACCGTTTGTGTTGCCTCTAATTCAATACGAGGAACATCTGCTAAAATCAGCTTTAATGCTTCTTGGTATAATTTTGCACGTTCTTCTTGCACTACTGTTTCTGATACGGCGCGTTCTAATAATTTATCCACTTCTGGATTGCTGTAGCCTTTACCATTTCCTAACGCACCAATTTGATTTGTGTGGAATAATTGATAAAGGAAGAAATAAGGATCTGGGTACCAAGTCCAGCCACCAATATTCATTGGCGCATTACCCTTTGCCACAGTATCACTGTAAGTACCCCATTCAAGCACTTTTATTTCCACATCAATATTTAAGTTCTTCTTTAACTGACTTTGGAAAATCGTTGCGTAAGGAACACGTGCTTCTGATACGAAAATCTCTGTCTTGAAGCCATCAGCGTAACCAGCCTCTGATAGTAATTTTTTTGCTTCTTCTGGATTATATTTTGGTACCATATCAACTAACGATTGATCATATCCCCATGAACCAGGTGGTAATGGTAAATAAGAAACATCGCCGCCACCCCATTGGTTAACGCCAGAAATAATTTCCTCTACATTTGTTGCCATATAAATCGCTTCACGAACGCGTTTGTCAGCAGTTGGACCTACTTTGTTATTAAGATCAAGATAAACAATCGATAGACCTGGATTTGTTAAAAGCTCAAGGTTACTATCTTGGTTGATGATTTCTCGGTTTTGACCTTTAACGTCCATGGCAATATCAATATCACCAGAACGTAATGCGTTTGTCATCATATTTTGATCGGAGATAAACTTCATTGTTAAGTTATCGACATTTGGCTTATCGCCCCAGTAATTATCGTGACGAACTAATTTTACTTCTTGGTCTTTTTTCCATTCTGTTAGTTGGAATGGACCTGTACCAACAAAGTGTTCAGAAAAATTATCGCCCCATCCTTCAACTTCTTCTTTTGGAATAATAATATTCCCTGCATCCGTTAGCATAGCAAGTAGGGCAGCATTTGGTGTAGCTAAGTGAATCTCTACTTCATAATCCGATAACACTTTCACTTCTGTTACACCACTTAAACGATTCATAGCAGATTCTTTAGCAGAGCGTTCTAAAGAGTATTTCACATCTTCAGCTGTCATTTCACGGCCATCCTGATACTGACCTTTTTGGAATTTAACACCTTCGCGTAATTTGAATGTGTAGACTAACATATCCTCTGATACATTCCATTCAGTTGCTAACGAAGGGATGATATCAGATAGATCTTTGTTATAAACAACTAACGTATCACCCATTTGACGCATTACCTGTGATTCATAAACCCCTGTATATTTGATAGGATCAAATGTTTTTGCATTGGCTGACAGACCAATATTTAATGTGCCTCCAGAAGTAGCTTCTCCCTCTTTTTCATCCGTTGAAGTACTTTTCTCAGTGTTTCCACCACAAGCAGCTAAAACACCAATTAGTAAAGTTAAAAAGAGTAGTAGTAAAGACTTTCTTACGTTTAATTTCTTCATATGCACTAGCCTCCTTAGTTTTTGTTTCACAATATGAACCGTTGATTCAAAAATGGTAGGTTCGAGATTAAAATTAGCACACTTGTAAATAGAAAGTAAATATAAAATTACAAAGATTCAGAAAAAAATATATTTACAAACAATTATTGAGTGGTGTACTATGTGATTATTCACAATATGAACCACTGATTCTAATAATGAAAAGGAGGTCTTGCTAAGATGGGCTCATTTATTTTAAAAAGATTAGTTAACCTCATCCCGACACTGCTAGTAGTAGGAATTATCGTCTTTATTATTACGCGAATGATTCCTGGTGACCCGGCTTCAGTCATGCTTGGACCACAAGCGAGTGTAGAAGATGTAGAGAATTTAAGAGAAGAGCTAGGATTAAATAAATCCATGCCTTCGCAATTTATTTCATATGTAGGAGATCTAGCACAGTTAAATTTAGGATATTCCTATTCTTATAGTGAGTCTGTCATCGGACTTATTCTCGAAAGGTTCCCTAATACAGTGATATTGGCATTGGCAGCGCTGTTAATAGCAGTCGTGATTGGCATCCCAGCAGGAATATTTGCAGCGAGAAAGCAAAATACCATCATTGATTATGTTGTAATGCTTGTGTCATTAGTTGGTGTATCTATGCCAATTTTCTGGTTGGGTATCATGCTTGTCTTATTCTTTAGTGTTAACCTTGGTTGGTTCCCAGCAACTGGGATGGGGAATATCAGCGATGGCCTATGGACCTATTTGAAGCATTTAATTTTGCCAGCATTTGCTTTAGCAACGATTCCAATGGCGACATTTGCACGGATTACCCGTTCAAGTATGTTAGAGGTTATTTCGCAAGATTATATTAAAACAGCTCGTTCTAAAGGTATTAAAGAATATTTAGTAATTGGTAAACATGCATTTAAGAATGCGCTAACACCGATTTTAACCGTGTTAGGAATGCAAATTTCTAATTTACTGGGCGGAGCGGTTTTAACAGAAACAATTTTTAGTTGGCCTGGGATGGGTCGATTAATTGTAGATGCCATTGATAAACGTGACTTTGTAGTCGTCCAAGGTACTGTTATTTTCATTGCGTTTATCTTTGTGCTTGTTAACTTAGTAGTCGATGTACTTTATAAAGTGGTCAATCCTAAGGTCAATTTAGAATCGGATGGGGGGAAAAAATAACAATGACTCAAGCAATCGTCCAAGAAACGAAAAAAAGAAATACGTTATTGCGCAAGTTGCTAAAAAATAAATTAGCGACAATTGGGTTAATCATTGTCACTTTAATGGGTATTGTTGCTATTTTTGCCCCATTGATTGCTACCCATCCACCGAATGAAATGATTGTCGGTAAATCGTTTTTACCGATGAATACAGAAGGACATTTATTAGGAACAGATAACTATGGTCGTGATCTGTTTAGTCGCTTAGTTTACGGTACACGAATCTCAATGATTGTTGGGATTGCGGCGGTGCTATTTGGTGCTGTGTTTGGCACACTGCTAGGCTTAGTGGCAGGGTATTTTGGTGGACGCATTGATTCCATTATTATGCGCACAATGGATGGTCTTTTCGCATTCCCATTTATATTACTAGCTATTACATTAATGACGGTATTAGGGCAAGGACTTGTCAATGTTATTGTTGCGATTGGTATTGCTAATATTCCAGGTTTCGCACGACTTGTTCGAGGACAGGTGTTAAGTGTAAAAGAGGAAGAATTCGTTGAAGTAACGCATTCTTTAGGTGCTACACATACGAGGATCATTTTTAGCCATATATTACCGAACTGTTTAGCCCCTTTAATTGTCTATGGAACGATGAGTACAGCTGGCGCTATTATTTCAGAAGCTGCCCTTAGCTTTTTAGGATTAGGCGTTCAACCACCGACAGCTTCATGGGGCAGTATTTTAAAAGATGGCAAAGACTTTTTAGTATTAAATCCCCAAATGGCGACATTTTCAGGCATTTGTATTTTATTAACAGTTCTTGGAATTAACCTATTAGGGGATGGATTACGAGATGCATTAGATCCGAAAATGAAAGTTTAATGGAAGGGGGTGGAGTCATGACTGAACGTTTACTAGATGTAGAAAACTTAACAGTAGAATTTAAAAGTGGCGGCTCTACAATGAAAGCTGTTAATGGAGTAAATTTACAATTAAATAAGAAGGAAACACTAGGTATTGTGGGAGAGTCAGGATCAGGAAAAAGTGTTACAGCCACTGCTCTCATGCGTTTAATTCCATCTCCGCCAGGAAAAATAACGAATGGAAAAATTCTATTTAATGGCCGCGATTTAATCGAAATTTCTGAAAAGGAAATGCGCAATGTGCGAGGCAATGACATCTCAATGATTTTCCAAGATCCAATTACAAGTTTGAATCCTGTCTTAACAGTGGGCAATCAAATTATTGAAGTCATCCAAGCACATGAAACAATATCGAAGAAAGATGCCGCTATCAAAGCCGTCGATATGTTAAAAATGGTTGGGATTCCTGAGTCAGAGAAACGATTAAAAATGTATCCTCACGAATTTTCAGGTGGAATGCGTCAGCGTGTCATGATTGCTATTGCCCTAGCTTGTAACCCGAAACTACTCATTGCTGATGAGCCAACAACTGCACTAGATGTAACTGTACAAGCTCAAATTCTTGATTTAATGAAAAAATTACAACAAGAACATGATACAGCCATCATTATGATTACGCACGATTTAGGTGTAGTTTGGGAGCTATGTGACAAAGTAAATGTTATGTATGCAGGTCGTACAGTAGAGTCTACTACAACAAGACAGCTCTATGAAAAACCTTTACATCCCTATACGTGGGGATTATTAGAGTCTCAAATTACAATGGGGACTCAAGAGCAACAAAGGCTGCCGGCTATTCCTGGTAGTCCACCAGATTTAACAATGCCACATAGTGGCTGTCACTTCTCAGCACGATGTCCTTTAGCGACAGATATTTGTCGTAGTACTGTGCCTGATTTAGTGGAAGTACAGGATAACCATTTTGTAGCCTGCCATTTACAAGCAAAAGATCAAATTGTCCCTAGGAAGGAGGGAATTTTTAATGCAACAGTACAATGAACTTGTCTTAAAGGTAAGTAATTTAAAAAAGCATTTTCCCATTAAAAGTTCAATTCCTTTTAAAAAACCAACACAATTTGTGAAGGCGGTAGATGGTGTAAGTTTTGAGTTATATAAAGGTGAGACACTGGGGATTGTGGGAGAGTCGGGGTGTGGTAAATCAACGGTTGCCCGTTTAATCAACCAGCTAATTTCACCAACAGAGGGAGTAGTTGAATTTAAGGGAACGGATTTAGCAAGCTTAAATTCAAAAGATATCCGCTCTGCTCGAAAATCCATCCAAATGGTTTTCCAAAATCCTTATGCATCACTCGATCCTCGTAAAACGATTGAATATCTTATTGCTGAGCCATTAGTGATCCATGGGATTGGTGATGAGGCATCCCGTAAAAAGCGAGTGGTTGAATTACTTGAAACAGTCGGATTAAGTGCATACCATGCAAAACGCCATCCACATGAATTTTCTGGTGGACAAAGACAACGTATAAATATTGCTCGGGCTCTTGCACTGAATCCAGATATTGTGGTGTGTGATGAACCTGTTTCAGCATTAGATGTCTCTGTACAGGCTCAGGTTATCAATCTATTAAAAGATTTACAGAAAGAATTCGGTTTAACCTATATTTTTATTTCACATGATTTGAATGTGGTGAACTACATGTGTGATCGTATTGCTGTCATGTATTTAGGGAAAATAGTAGAAATTGGCACATACAAGGAAATTTATAAGAACCCTCAGCATCCTTACACACAAGCCTTGTTATCGGCCATACCTAAGGAAAATCCTTTTGATAAAAAGGACCGTATTATTTTATCTGGCGATGTTCCAAGCCCGGTTAATCCCCCGAGTGGCTGTGCATTCCATAAGCGTTGTCGTTTTGCTACAGAAAAATGTGCAGAGGTCCAACCGACACTTGATACAGTATCAGCTACACATCAAGTATCGTGTCATTTATATAAGTCGATACAGCAAGAAGTATCATCAATTTAACGAAAGATAAAATTTATTGAAGCAGAAAAAGGAGCGGACTGATTATGTCATTGAAGCATGTTATTGAATTATACGAGGTAATGGATAGTATTTATGTAAACGGAGACACGATTAAGAAGTATTTACACAATATTGATTCCACAGCAGATGTCAAGGTAAAAACTATTCAAGGCGAAAGCGGCTCAACAGATTTTGTTCGCGTCCTCGTGAAAGGAAAGAATGGCAAATCCTCTGGCGGAAATGCACCTACATTAGGAATTATTGGACGATTAGGTGGTATCGGAGCACGCCCTGAAATGACAGGCTTTGTATCAGATGGAGACGGCGCACTGGCATGTCTGGCAGGAGCAGCAAAAGCTATTGATATGGCCTTAAAGGGTGATAAATTAGAGGGTGACGTTATATTCTCCACACATATTTGTCCAACAGCTCCAACCTTACCACATGAGCCAGTGCCATTTATGAACTCGCCAGTGGATATTAGTGTCATGAACGAAAATGAAGTAGAAGATACAATGGATGCTATTCTATCAATTGATACAACAAAAGGCAATCAAGTATGTAACCATAAAGGATTTGCGATAACGCCAACTGTCAAAGAAGGTTACATATTAAAAATTAGTGATGATTTATTGCACGTATATACACAATCTGCTGGCATTTCTCCAGTTGTCCTGCCAATCACGATGCAAGACATTACACCCTATGGTAATGGTTTATTCCATATCAATAGTATTTTACAACCAGCAGTTGCAACATCTAGCCCTGTTGTAGGTGTAGCGATTACAACTGAATCTGTTGTGGCAGGCTGTGCAACAGGTGCAACCCATGTCACAGATGTAGAAAATGTTGTGCGATTTGTGTTAGAGGTAGCAAAAACTTACGGTGCTAATAAATGCTCTTTCTTTGATGAAACACAATTTACACATATGAAAGGCTTATATGGTAGCATGAGTCATCTACAAACGAAAGGAAAGGAGGTACACACACATGAATGATTTACAAGCACTTAAAGCTCAATTAGTAGAGGCAGTTGAAAATCATCAAGATGAATTGATAGCGTTTTGTTCAAAGCTCATTCAAATTCCAAGTGTCAATCCTCCAGGGGATACGACTGAAATAACAGCTTTTATCGAAAACTATTTAAATGATGTAGGCATTACTTATCAAAAATATGAAGCTGCTGATAAAATGTTTAATTTAGTAGCTTCTATTGGAAATGGGGAAGGAAAAGAACTCGTTTATTGTGGCCATACCGATGTTGTTCCTGTCGGTGATCTATCAAAATGGGATTTTGATCCGTTTTCAGGAGAAGTGAAGGATGGCTGGATGCTTGGACGTGGGGCGAGTGATATGAAAGCCGGTTTAGCAGGTATTATTTTTGCAACAAAGTTATTAAAGAAACTGAACATTGAACTACCAGGGAAATTAACTTTGGCGATCGTACCAGATGAAGAAACTGGCGGTGAATTTGGTGTTCCTTGGCTGTTAGAGCGAGGCTATGTGCAGGGAGATGGTTGTTTAATCGCTGAGCCCTCTTCACCTTTAAACCCAACTATTGGACAAAAGGGATCTTACTGGTTTGAATTAGAGGTGCGTGGGGAACCTGGTCATGGAAGCCTATCACCATTGGCTGGACGAAATGCCATTGTTGATGCAATCCGAGCTATACAAGAGATTCGTACACTATGGGATGTAGAAATCACAATTCCTGAAGAGGTACAGCCACTTATCGAGGTATCAAAAAAATACATGCGTGAAGTGGAGAAAGATCGCTTGAAATATCAAGAAGTTTTAGAGAAAATTACTGTAAATATTGGTACAATTGAGGGAGGTACGAAGTCAAACGTAATCCCAGATTACTGTAAGGTCCAGGTCGATTGTCGTTTACCATTTGGTATTACACAAGAAGAAGTAACAGAAATCTTGACAACTAAACTAGATGGCTTGGCTATCGATTATTCAATCCAACGTTTTGGCTTTAAAAGCGTAGCCAATTATACGCCTGCTGAAAATCCTGTATGCCAATCGATAGTGGAAAATATATCATATGTTACAGGGCAAGAGGCATATGGTGTCATGCAATGGGCAAGCAGTGACGCTCGTCATTTCAGACAATATGATATTCCTGTATTGCAATACGGCCCAGCTTATTTACCAAGTATTCATGGTTATAATGAAAAAGTGCGTGTTGAGGATATCGTACGCTGTGCAAAAGTTTATATAACTGCTGCTGTTGATTTCCTATATCAAAAGTAAGAGATTAGCTACTCTCTTACTTTTGATAAAGTGATATCAGGTGCTGACGGCTGCTAAATCTGTCGATTATTTCCCCCTTAAGAGAGAGATTTGCAGCCGTTTGTACAGATAAATAGTTCAGAAGGATGAGAGATATGCTAAAGACATTAAATTTATCAATTGCGGTTTTAAAAATGTTTACAAAGGAAAAGCCCACATGGGGTGGTCGAGAGTTAGCACTGGCGATGAACATGAATCATACAAATTTATATCGCATTCTTGAAACCTTCGAAAATAATGGGTTTATAACAAAAGATCCTATAACAAAAAAATATTCTCTTGGTATTGCATTATGGGAAATAGGTATGAATATGTATGATTCATTAAACATAGATCAGCTATGTATGCCAGTTCTTGAGAAATTAAAGGATGTCACTGGTGAAACAGCTATTTTTACCGTACTGAATGGACTGGAAGCGTTAACATTACTGAAAGCAGAGCCTGTAAATAAGGTGAAGTTTACAGTTTCAAGAGGAAGTAGATCGCCACTATATGTAGGAGCATCTTACCGTTCAATGCTTGCTTTTTTAAATGAAGAGCAAATTGCAAAGGTCATAGATGAACCATTAACAGCTTATACAAATAATACGATGACAGATGCCACAGAAATAAGGGCAGAGCTAGAAAAAATTAGAACATGTGGCTATGCACTTAGTAACAGTGAGTATTCGGTCGATGTATTGGCGCTAGCTATGCCTATATTTAATAGTGAGGAACAGGTCGTAGCGTCTATTACCGTTTCTGGACCAATTTATCGTTTTACAGAGCAACGTGTTCCTGATTTTTTGGGACCTTTAACGGAAGCTAGAAATGAAATAGAAGGAATTATTCGTAGATATCATTTGAATTTTAATTAAGGAGCCCTATTATGCATCATTTACATGATATTGCACTAAATGTTTTAAAAGGCAATTTAAATGTTCAATCTTCTGAGTCACTATTAATTTTGACAGATAGCCACAAACAAGACATCGCAAAAATTTTTTATGAAGCTGGACTGTCAATTACTGCAAATACAATGTTCATGGTGATGCCCCTGTTAGAGAAATCTGGGCAGGAGCCAATCCATGCAGTTTCTGAGCTTATGGCAAATGCCGATGTTACACTGTGTATTACCTCCCACTCCCTAACACATACACTGGCTCGTAAACATGCCTGTGAAAAGGGTGGACGTGTAGCAACAATGCCAGGGGTAACATTGGAGATGCTAGAGCAAGGTGCCCTTCATGCAGATGCACAGGAGATCGAAGCTACTGTAGAAAAATATGTCCTTTTACTTAATACGACAAAAGATATTCGTATTGTCAAGGATGGTCATGAGCTGACGTTTAGTGTAGACGGCCGTTTCGGAATTCGTTCCACAGGGGTTATTCGTCAACCTGGTGAGTACGGGAATATTCCTTCAGGAGAATCGTATATTGCACCAATAGAAACATCTGCGAATGGAGAGATATTAGTAGATGGCTCTATTGCTAATATTGGTGTCTTAAAGGAGTCATTATTATTAAAAATAAAGAATGGTCGCTTAGAAGAAGCAATCGGTCCTGATGGTCCACGACTACTGGCATTACTTGGTGAAGGCAATGGTAGAGTCATTGCAGAGTTTGGCATCGGAGCCAATAAAAGTGCTATCCTATGTGGCAATGTATTAGAGGATGAGAAGGTGTATGGGACCATCCATATCGCTTTTGGCAGTAATGCGCCATTTGGTGGAGCCAATGCGTCAGATGTTCATATTGATTGTGTTGTGAAAAGTCCTATCGTCTATTTTGACGGTCAGCAAGTAATCTAAAGAAAAGCGTGTCTTCCTATGAAGCACGCTTTTTTTCATGCTTTACAAGACTGTAGCTTAGGGTTGCTTGTCATTGTAGGTTTACAATATAGTTAATATAGATAGGAATAGGAATGATGATTAAATTCCGTCCATAAAATAGAAGTAATGATAAAGAAAGTAACTTTTGTTTTGCAACAAGAAAGAACGTGAGGTTGAAGAGATGTTAACATTTACAGATTTACATGGCCTACAAGTAGATTTGAGTTTTACAAGAGGCGAATTTAAAGTAGAACCTAAACACGTCCTTGTCCTTTTAAAGCATGAAAATAAATGGTTATGTACTGTCCATAAACGACGTGGTGTAGAAGTGCCAGGAGGGAAATTAGAAGAAGGGGAAACCTTAGAGGAGGCGGCGATTCGAGAAGTTTTTGAAGAGACGGGTGTTCATGTGAAAAATCTTCAATGGTTTGCAGAGTATGCAGTGTATGATGAAAACGTTTTTTGTAAATCCGTTTTCACTGCACAATTTTTGGCGCAAGAGGATATAGAATTTGATTTAGAAACGTCAGGCATGCTTTGGTTAACTGATGAAGAATTTGCTCAGCATCCTAACTTGAGTTTTCACATGAAGGATGAGGGGATGAAGAAAATGCTGGAGGAGCTGAAACATCGTGACACACAATGGTGATATTATCGAAAAACGCCCCTATCCTTCACCAAATCCAGCTATCCGTTTAACGGAAATAACCTATCTTTCACAGGGCTTACGTATAAAAGGATTATTAGCAGAGCCAAAGACTGAAGGTACATATGATGGCTTTTTATATTTAAGAGGCGGCATGCAAAGCATTGGGATGGTAAGACCCTCTCGTATTGCACAATTTGCGGCGCAGGGCTTTATCGTATTTGCCCCATATTATCGTGGGAATCGTGGGGGAGAGGGGCGTGACGAGTTTGCAGGGGCAGACCGTTACGATGCGGTCTATGCCGTAGATGTACTCAAACAATTCTGCAATGACAATATCCATGTTTTTGGTTTTTCACGAGGTGGTATTATGGCTCTGTGGACAGCTATTTTAAGAAGGGATATTACTTCTGTTGTAACATGGGCAGGTGTTTCTGATGCAACGGCCACTTATTGGGAACGTACAGATATGCGCAGAATGATGAAGCGTGTTATTGGAGGAACACCTAATCGTGTACCAGAAGCGTATGATGCAAGAACACCACTTTTTGAGATAGAGCGTATAACAGCTCCCGTTCTTATCATTCATGGCTATCGTGATGAAAATGTGGATATTGAACATGCCAGACAATTGGCATTTTTTTTAGAGGAAGCAAATAAATCATTCGAAACTTGGTATGATCTTAACTATGCACATCAATATCCACCAGCAAAAAATCGTGAAACTGTCCGTGCTCTTTGCAAGTGGATGAAACAACAATAAAGCATAGAGAAAACAAAAAGACAAAGGGAACGAATAAATTGTTCCCTTTGTCTTTTATATAGACGTTATTTTAATGGACCACCAAGTGTAGTGATGGCTTCAGAAACGTTTGAGAATTTCTTGAAGTTTTCGTTGAATAAGCCTGCAAGCTCAGCAGCTTTTGCATCGTATGCAGCTTTATCTGCCCAAGCTTCACGAGGATTTAACACTTCTGAAGGTACGCCTTCAACTGCTTTTGGAATGTGTAAACCAAACACAGCATCTTGTGTTGTTTCAACATCTGCTAATTTACCATCGATTGCTGCACGGACCATTGTACGTGTGTAAGATAGTTTCATACGGCTACCTGTGCCATATTCGCCACCAGTCCAACCAGTGTTTACTAAGTATACCTGTGCACCGTGCTCGTCAATTTTTTGTCCTAACATTTCTGCGTATACTGTTGCAGGAAGTGGAAGGAATGGAGACCCGAAGCAAGTAGAGAATACTGGTTCTGGCTCAGTCACACCACGTTCAGTTCCAGCAAGTTTAGAAGTGAACCCGCTTAGGAAGTGATACATCGCTTGTTCTTTTGTTAATTTACTGATTGGAGGTAATACGCCAAATGCATCAGCTGTTAGGAAGATGATTGTTTTTGGATGACCTGCAACAGAAGGATCAACGATATTTTCGATGTATTGGATTGGATAAGCTACACGTGTATTTTCTGTTAGTGAACCATCATCATAGTCACAAATACGAGTTTCTGGATCAACAGCTACGTTTTCTAATACAGAGCCGAAGCGGATTGCATTGTAGATTTCTGGTTCTTTTTCAGCAGAAAGGTTGATTGTTTTTGCATAGCAGCCACCCTCAATGTTGAATACACCATTATCAGACCAACCGTGTTCATCGTCACCGATTAGCTTACGATCAGGATCAGCTGATAACGTCGTTTTACCAGTACCAGATAGACCGAAGAATAACGCTACATCGCCAGCTTCACCAACGTTTGCTGAGCAGTGCATTGAAAGAATACCTTGTTGTGGTAATAAGTAGTTCATGATACCAAAGATAGATTTTTTCATTTCACCAGCATATTCTGTACCACCAATTAAAATAATTTTCTTTTCAAGTGATACGATGATGAATGTTTCAGAAGCAGTACCATCAACCGCAGGATCTGCTTTAAAGTTAGGAGCTGAGATGACAGTGAAGTCGGCAACATGAGAAGCTAATTCATCTGCTGTTGGACGGATAAATAATTGATGAGCAAAAAGATTGTGCCATGCGTATTCATTGATAACTTGAATGCTTAATTGTGAGTCTTTGTCAGCACCTGCAAAGCCTTTGAATACGAATAACTCGTCACGTTCTTTTAAATATTTTATTACTTTTACATATAGGTTATCGAACACTTCAGAAGAAATCGGTTGGTTGACTTTACCCCAGTCAATTTGATCTTTTGTGCTTTCTTCTTCTACCGTATATTTATCTTTAGGTGAACGACCAGTGTATTTGCCAGTTTCTGCACGAACTGCGCCATCTACTGTTAACATTGCTTCACCACGAGATGTAGCTTTTTCTGCTAATTGTGGTACTGAAAGTTGAACATTAATGTTACCGCCGTTTAATAATTCCTTCAGTTCGTTTGCAATTTCTACTGAATTCATCGATTAAATACCATCCTTTTTTATAGTATTCCCTTGATTTAGAGGGATTTTTTCTTAATTTCAAAAATAGTATAACACAATTGCTTAAATAATCTATACTAATTAAGAAATTATTTTAGAGTTTTTACCACTTTTCAATAAACTGACAAAAAATAATGTTTTTCGAGTAGAATACCATCAATCCTACTGTAATTAGGCACGAAAATTGAGCCACACATATGTTACCACAAGTAGCTAGGTATGTTGTAGGGATTAATTTGCTTCTATTTACATCATCATCCAAGTATGAAAAGTTTTTGTGTAATAAGTTCTTTCCTTTCTATACAGTAATACATAAGAAAATATTTGACAACGTTCGACCTTTTCAGTAACATGAGATTGAACGGATACTCTTATCCCGAGCTGGTGGAGGGTCAGGCCCTGTGAAACCCGGCAACCTGCATGAACTATTTCACGACATGCGTTGGTGCCAACCTGATGCAAGGGAACATCCCTTGAACGATAAGAGTGAAAGGTTACGCAGTCATTATTCCTTTCCTCATGTAAAGTAACGTGAGAAAAGGATTTTTTTATTGTTAAAAATCAATGTAAAGGTAAGTATATGTAGTTCTTTCCTTATTATAATGACGGATCTTTCGAAATCCTCGTGTTAAAAGCAGCAGTAACGGCTTGAGAGTTCAATCCTTAGGAGCGGACTTGACATGGGTAATGAGTACCGTATTCATACACAACTACTTATTGTAAGAGTATTTAGGAGGAAAACCAAATGACAAACCGTCGACTGTTTACATCAGAGAGTGTAACAGAAGGACATCCAGATAAGATTTGTGACCAAATCTCGGATGCCATTTTAGATGCTATTTTAGCAGAAGATCCAAATGCACGTGTAGCGTGTGAAACAACTGTAACAACAGGATTAGTATTAGTAGCAGGAGAAATTACTACTTCTACTTATGTGGATATTAAAGGTATTGTTCGTGACACTGTAGCTGAAATTGGCTATACACGAGGTAAATATGGCTTTGATGCTGAGAACTTAGCGGTGCTTGTGGCAATTGGCGAACAATCACCTGATATTGCTCAAGGTGTTGATCAGGCATTAGAGGCACGTGAAGGCTCTATGACAGATGCTGATATAGAAGCAATTGGTGCTGGTGACCAAGGCTTAATGTTTGGCTATGCATGTAATGAAACACCAGAGCTAATGCCATTACCAATTAGCTTGGCACACAAATTAGCACGCCGTTTAACAGAAGTACGTAAATCAGGTGAACTTGCCTATTTACGTCCTGATGGTAAAACGCAAGTAACGATTGAATATGATGACAATAATGTACCGGTTCGCGTGGATACAATTGTTATTTCAACACAGCATGATGAAGAAGCAACACTTGAACAAATTCAAGCAGATTTAAAAGAATTTGTTATTGCACCAGTTGTACCGAGTGAATTATTAGATGCTAATACGAAATACTTCATCAATCCAACTGGCCGTTTTGTAATTGGTGGGCCAAAAGGTGATGCTGGATTAACAGGACGTAAAATCATTGTTGATACATACGGTGGTTATGCACGTCACGGTGGTGGTGCCTTCTCAGGTAAGGATGCAACCAAGGTAGACCGTTCGGCGGCATATGCAGCACGTTATGTAGCGAAAAACATCGTAGCAGCTGGCTTAGCAGAGCGTGCTGAAGTGCAACTTGCCTATGCGATTGGCGTTGCTCAGCCTGTTTCCATTGCTGTCGATACATTTGGCACAGGTAGAGTGAAAGAAAGCGAGATCGTTGAATGGGTACGCGAGCTATTCGATTTACGCCCAGCAGGTATCATTAAAATGCTTGATCTTCGTCGTCCAATTTATAAACAAACTGCTGCGTATGGACATTTTGGTCGTACAGATTTAAATGTACCATGGGAGCAAATTGATAAAGCAGACGCGCTACGAGAAAAAGCACGTTTATAAACTATTGAACTAAAGTAATGAAGTCATTAGAAAATTATTCTGATGTATTAATAAGCAAAGGGGCAACATTGCTCCTTTTGTTTTTTTTACAAAAATACCTCGCTAGGATTCGTGAACATATTCGGTACACGAAAACGCGAGGGATTTTTTCGTTAGTATTGATTTTTTGTGTAGGTTATTTATTTCTGAAGTGATTTATAATATTGACCTTTTTCTGCGTATTCTCGTACGATGCGTTCCATATCCTCTTTATCTTCAGCATTTAATTCTCGGACAACTTTTGCTGGACGACCTAATGCTAAACTATTTGGAGGAATGACTTTACCAGGAGGTACTAGGCTTCCAGCTCCAATAAATGCACCTTCTCCAATCTCAGCTCCGTCTAAAATAATGGATCCCATACCGATTAAGGCATTTTTGCGAATTGTACAACTATGTAAAGTGACTTGGTGTCCAACTGTTACCTCATCTTCAATAATGAGCGGATATTTTGGGCTTTGGTGTAAACAGCAAAGATCTTGGATACTGACACGTTTACCAATAATCGTTGGGGAAACATCACCACGAATAACCGTATTAAACCAAATGGTTGTTTCGGCGCCAATTGTTACGTCGCCCGTAACAGTTGCGTAGTCAGCAATGAAAACAGACGGATCGATCTTTGGCGTTTTATCTTTAAATGGATAAATCATGAAAATCGCCTCTTTTCTTTCTATAATGTAGTATTATCGTATCAAATACGCAACTTTATGGAAATATAAAATTAAAATGTGCTATTTATTTCGATATAATCAAAGTGTAATTATTTTTTAGGAGGACTATGTAATGTGGAAATGGGAAGCTGATGGACAAGCAAAAGCTGTGATTGCTATTTTTCATGGTGCTTATGAAAATCACCGTTGGTATGCATGGCTGATAGAGAAATTAAGATTAGAAGGCTTCCACATAGTCATGGGAGATTTACCGAATCATGGGGGTAATGCAAGGTTTGCTCGAGTCCATGATGAAGACTTCAAATTGTACAATAAGTATACAAGAAACCTGATTGAAAATGCTTTTTCATATAATTTACCAACCTTTGTAATAGGGCATGGACTAGGTGCAACATTAATCCTCCATACACTGCAAAAGAGACAATATGAATGTGCAGGCATTATTTTAACATCACCTTGGTTGCAACTAAAGCTATTACCAGGTAAATTAACAAATGCTTTAACAAGTCTAAGTGCGTTAACGGCCAATGTTAAATTGACACATGATATTACATTAGAGAAATTAACGCGTAGTGTTGAAGGCAGAGAAGAAATGAAAGATGATGTACCGCTCATGACTGTAGTTTCTGTGAAATGGTATCGAGAACTTCAGCAGATGATGAAAAATTTAGTGATGCTGCCTAAAGGTGAAATGCCTAATATGCCTATGCTAATTATGACAGCTGAGAAGGATAAAATTACGGACACTCGCCAAACTCGAAATTGGCTTCATCAACAGGAATTCACGGAATTTCAGTTTAAAGAATGGGCAAATTGTTATCATAATTTATTTCATGAGGGAGAGCGCGAAGAGATTTTTATGTATATACGAGATTTTATTAATAATGCTCTTCGAAGAATTGGTTATATAATTAAATAGGTTTATACCCTTCCATTTACTAGGTTACTTACTTAAATATTGTTACTTAAAAATAATATTGCAATTTTCAGAAAAGTGTAATACTATAATGACTTAAAGTAAGGTAATTCAAATTGGAGGGGTAAAATGGATGTAATTGTAGAGAAGTTGAATGGTATTTTATGGGGACCATGGTTTATTTATGGCATCTTATTAATTGGGTTATTTTTCTCAATTATTACAAGGTTCCTACAAGTAAGGCACATTAAAGATATGTTTGTTTTAATGTTTAAAGGGGAGAAGTCAGAAAAGGGAATATCTTCATTCCAAGCAATGTCTATCGCATTATCAGGACGTGTAGGTACAGGTAATATTGCTGGTACTGCGACAGCGATTGGAATGGGAGGACCTGGTGCTGTCTTTTGGATGTGGGCAATCGCTTTCATAGGTGCGGCTACCGCGTATGTAGAGTCAACATTAGCTCAAATCTATAAAGAAGAGAAAGATACAGAATATCGTGGTGGACCGGCCTTTTACATAGAAAAAGGAATGGGCCAAAAATGGTTTGCAGTTATTTTTGCTGTGGCGGCTTTAATAGCAATGTTAATTTTGATGCCTGGTGTGCAGTCGAATGCCATCGCAGGTGCTGTTGAAAACGCTTTCGGTTTGGAAACATGGATCACAGGACTTATTATTGTTGTTTTATTAGGTGCTATTATCATCGGGGGTGTTAAATCAATCGCAAATGCTGCCCAGATTATTGTACCGTTTATGGCATTAGCCTATATCATTATGGCCATTATCATTATTTTTATGAATATTTCACAAGTACCAACGGTTATCGGATTAATTTTTTCTAGTGCATTTGGGGCTCAAGAAATTTTTGGCGGCATTATTGGTTCAGCGATTGCTTGGGGTGTTAAACGTGGAATTTACTCTAATGAGGCTGGTCAAGGAACTGGTGCTCACCCTGCGGCAGCTGCGGAAGTATCACATCCTGCTAAGCAAGGAATTGTACAAGCGGCGTCTGTTTATATTGATACATTATTAATTTGTTCTGCTACGGCATTTATGATTTTATTTACAGGCATGTACAATGTACAAGATGAAAAGGCAGCTGAGGGAGCAGATCCATTTATCCATATTGGAGAATTTAATAGTGGTGGATTAGCAGGCGATGAGCAAATGACTTTTGCGAAAAGTATTGAAGCAGGTGCAGCCTATACACAATATGCAGTTGACTCATCATTACCTGGCTTTGGTGCTCCATTTGTAGCCATTGCGTTATTCTTCTTTGCCTTTACAACAATCATGGCTTACTACTATATTGCAGAGACAAATGTCGCTTACTTATTTAGAGGTAGCACAGAAAAGGTATTCATTTGGATTGCGAAAATTGCCATTTTAGTTGCAGCCTTTTATGGTACAATCCGTACGTCTGGTCTAGCATGGGCAATGGGAGATGTAGGTCTTGGTTTGATGGTTTGGATTAACGTTATAGCTATTTTAATTATCATGAAACCAGCTATTGTCGCATTAAAAGATTACGAGAAACAGAAAAAAGAAGGAAAAGACCCAGTCTTTGATCCTCGTAAACTAGGAATTAAAGGTGCAGATTTCTGGGTTGACTATAATGAAAAACGCAATAACAAGTAGATAAAGAGCAAGGGCGATCAGCTAGTTTGATAGAAACTAGCTGATCGCCTTTTAGCATGTAATTATTGAATAGGATGTTCTTTCATTTTCTCTAATGCAATGACGAAGGGTGGATCATTTTGTTGATTCAGAAATGCATATTTTAAGACATGAACATATTTTTGTGGCAGTTGGCTTACATAATCAATGACCTTATCACGCTCTTCTTTTCCACCTGGATGACCATGATAAATAACAAGAACAATCAAACCGCCCACTTTTAAGAGCTTTAATATATTCTCAATGGCTTGGATTGTTGTATTAGGTCTTGTAATAATATCATGGTTGCTACCAGGTAAATAGCCGAGATTGAAGATTGCCGCAGTTACAGGCTTGTGTACAAACTGTGTAACTTCTTCATGCCCTTTATTTAAAACGAGTGCTCGATGTTCTAAACCATGATCTAAAAGTCGGAGGAGTGTCGCGTCAACCGCCTCTTTTTGGACATCAAAGGCATAAACTTGCCCTTCATCCCCAACAAGCTGTGCCAGAAACAATGTGTCATGGCCGTTTCCAGCAGTTGCATCAACAACTGTATCTCCCTCTTTTATATTATCTTTTAATAACTGCTGGGCATATTGTAAAACGCGTTGTAGTATCATTTCATAACCTCTGCCTTATACAACTTCCCTTGCCAACTACCACGACGTTCAAGCTCAGCATCAATGCCATTCAGTACTTCCCATTTATTTACACTCCACATGGGTCCAATCATTAAATCAATCGGTCCATCACCTGTAATACGATGAATGACCATCTCTGGTGGTAAAATTTCTAATTGGTCTGCTACTAGTTTTGTATATACATCTTGATCTAAAAATTCTAGCATACCTTTTTCATATTGCTTCACCATAGGCGTTCCTTTTAATAGATGAAGTAAGTGGATTTTAATGCCTTGGACATCTAATTGTGCAACTGCTCGTGCCGTTTCCATCATCATGTCATAGTCTTCGAGAGGCAATCCGTTAATGATATGTGAGCAAACACGAATGCCATGCTTACGCAATTTTTCAACGCCTTCCACATACGTTGCATAATCATGGGCACGATTAATAAGATTAGCCGTTTTCTCATGCACCGTTTGTAGACCGAGCTCAATCCATAAATACGTCCGCTCATTTAGCTCTGCTAAATATTCGACAACATCATCGGGTAAACAGTCAGGACGAGTAGCAATAGAAAGACCTACTACACCTTCTTGCGCTAAAGCTGCTTCAAATTTTTCTTTTAAAACTGGCAAAGGGGCATGTGTATTTGTGTAGGCTTGGAAATAGGCCATGTATTTGCCATCCTTCCATTTCTGGTGCATTTTGTCTCGGATTTCAGCAAATTGAACATCAATTGGATCTACCTTATTACCAGCAAAATCACCAGAACCTGCAGCACTGCAAAATGTACAGCCACCGAAAGCAACTGTGCCGTCGCGGTTAGGGCAATCAAATCCTGCATCTAATGCCACTTTAAATACTTTATGACCAAATTGGTCACGTAAATAGCGATTCCATGTATAGTATCTTTTCCCCTCTGAAGGAAAAGGAAAATTCGTCTCTGTCATTTATTTCACTCCTCTAACGCTCTATTCTATCATGTGCATTTCGTTCCGTCATGGGGTAAGGGTAATATCATGATTTGGATAAAGAAAAATGGAAAGGAACAAAACTAAATACGATTGAAAATAGGATAGAAGTCTTGTAAAAAAGGTAAAATTATTTTCCTTGTACTTTTAAGTATTTCAGCATACACTAACTATTTAGAGAAGCGAAATAATGGAGGTCATCCTATGCCAAAACGTGTTTGGTTTTTAATTATCGGAATGCTTGTGAACACAACAGGCAACTCTTTTTTATGGCCTTTGAATGCCATTTATATGCATGATTATTTAGGCAAATCTTTAGCTATGGCTGGTTTTGTCTTAATGCTGAATTCTGCTGCTGGAGTATTAGGTAATCTATTAGGTGGTTACTTATTTGATAGAATTGGTGGCTATAAAGCTATTATGCTTGGTATCCTTTTAACGATTGCTTCATTAATTGGCTTAACAATTTGGCACGGTTGGCCACATTATGTGTGGTTTTTAACGATACTAGGCTTTAGTGGGGGCATTGTTTTCCCAGGTATGTTTGCCTTAGCTGGGGCTGCCTGGCCAGAAGGTGGACGTAAGGCTTTTAATACTATCTATTTAGCACAAAATGTCGGTGTTGCCGTAGGTCCTGCCCTTGCAGGTATAGTGGCAGATTATCAATTTGACTATGTGTTTAAAGTGAATTTAGGTATGTATATTTTATTCTTTTTCATTGCCTTATTTACATTTAAGCGTTTGGAGGCGGGCAGTATTGCACCTAAAAATGTCTTGAGCGAAAGTAAGCGAATCGTAAACAAGGCACCTTTCTATGCTTTGTTAATAATTAGTGCATCCTCCGTTTTATGCTGGCTAGCATATTCACAATGGAGTGCAACCATTTCATCTTATACACAAGATTTAGGATTGGGATTAAAGCAATATAGCTTACTTTGGACAATCAACGGTCTTCTAATTGTCATTGGGCAACCACTCATTGCACCGCTCGTAAAGCGGTGGGAACACAATTTAAAGCGTCAGTTAGTATTTGGTGTAACGCTGATTGCACTTTCCTTTGGTATTATTGCCTTTGCAAACGATTTTAAAATGTTTGGAGCAGCGATGCTTGTCTTAACATTTGGTGAAATGTTTTATACGCCTGCATTACCAACGATTGCTAATCAACTGGCACCAAAAGGTCGTCAAGGATTCTATCAAGGGATTATCAATAGTGCTGCTACTGGAGGACGGATGATTGGTCCACTATTTGGTGGTATTATGGTAGATCAATTTGGCATGATTCCTCTCGTTTTAACATTGGTGGTCATCGTACTATTGGCGATTATTCCATGTTTAACATACGATTATCCTTTAAAGAAGAACAAAATAGTAGCAGATTAATAATGTCGCACTGAAAAGAGCAAAAACGAGTGTTAAGCACTTGTTTTTGTTCTTTTTTTAATAGTAGATATTGAAAAAATGTTGTAACAGGATTACAATCATACATATTCAAATATTTGAATATGTAGTTATATGGAGGGGTTTTTTATGGACGAGGGCTTACAACAGTTTAAAGCGGATTTTTTCAAAGCATTAGCACATCCGTTACGCATCAGAATACTTGAACTCCTTGTAGATGGACAGAAAAGTGTCAATGAGATTCAAGATTGCTTAGAGAAAGAGGGTTCTGCCGTTTCTCAGCAATTAAGTGTATTGCGTGCTAAAAATATTGTTTATGGCGTGAAGGAAGGAAAAAAAGTTTATTATTCTTTAAGTGACCCAATGATTGGTGCATTACTTGGGGTGGCAAAGGATATTTTTAATAACCATTTGGTTAATACCATTTCGAGATTAGAGGAAATGACAAGTAATGAAGGTGACGAAGAGAATAAGTAAATCAATGATGATGAAAAATTGGGCTTTGCTTATTATTTCGAAGGGAAGATTTATCTATGAAGTCACTGTTTACAGGACGCTTTGAAGGATATTCAGTTCAACATGTAAAGAAGGATTTATTGTCAGGGGTTATTGTGGGAATCGTTGCTATTCCACTTGCCATGTCCTTTGCCATAGCATCGGGTGTGAAACCTGAATATGGGATTTATACGGCTTGCATTGCAGGTATTCTTATTTCTCTCTTTGGAGGTTCTAAATATCAAATAGGTGGGCCTACGGGGGCGTTTGTGCCAATTCTATTGGGGATTGTTCTTACCTATGGCTATGAAGATTTATTACTTGCGGGTTTAATGGCAGGGGTATTGCTTTGTGTCATGGGCTTTTTTAAGTTAGGGACTTTAATTAAGTTTATTCCACGTCCTGTAACAGTTGGTTTTACAGCAGGGATAGCAGTGATTATTTTTACAGGTCAAATCGCTAACTTTCTAGGGCTCACAAATGTTAAAAGGCATGAATATTTTATCGCCAACATACAGGAAATCATTAAGCAGCTTGGTACGACAAATACGTATAGTATTCTTACTGCTGTCGTATGCTTGGCGACAATAATGATAACTCCAAAGTTTTTTCCAAAGGTTCCAGGAGCATTAGCGGGTATCGTTGTCTCTACACTTTTGGCAACTTTCTTCTTTTCAGGACAAGTTGCTACCATTGCAACGGCTTATGGGCAAATTCCTAATACATTACCTCATTTCGCCTTACCGAACATCACGCTCGAACGATTACAACAACTTATTGGCCCAGCGTTTGTCATTGCAATGCTAGGTGGTATTGAGTCTCTATTATCGGCAGTTGTGGCGGATGGGATGACAAATAGTAAGCATAACAGTAATCGTGAGTTAATTGGTCAGGGGATTGCTAATATTGTGACGCCTTTATTCGGTGGTATTCCAGCAACAGGCGCCATTGCACGCACAGCGACCAATATCAAAACAGGCGCAGTATCTCCTATGTCTGGTATCATTCATGGTGTGTTTGTTTTAATCACATTATTGTTATTAGCTCCATATGCATCTCATATTCCGTTAGCAAGCATGGCTCCGGTATTGATGGTCGTAGCTTGGAATATGAGTGAGCGACATCATTTTTCACATATCGCAAAATTAAAATCAGGCGACTCACTGGTATTATTGATTACCTTTTTATTAACGGTATTCACTAGTCTTACATTAGCAGTTGAGGTAGGGCTTGTGCTGGCTGTGCTATTATTTGCGAAACGCATGAGTGAAAAGCTTGTTGTTACAAAAGTACTTCCAGATCATTCAAATAAAAGTGAAAAGGTACAGCCACATGTAGTCCATCAGCAGCATGATTGCCCGCAAATTAGTATGTACACAATTGAAGGGCCGTTGTTTTTTGGTGCTGCACAAATGTTTGAACAAACGATTGAAAGTACTTTGCATCAGCAACCAAGAGTTTTGATATTACGGATGGGGAAAGTGCCCTTTATGGATTCTACTGGAGAAGCATATTTTAGTAATATCATTGAAAATTATACAGCACAGGGCGGTACTATTTTGGTAACGGGTGTGCAAGGAGATTTAAAGGATGCTCTTCAGCACAATGGACTTTACGATAAAATAGGCGCGCAGCATTTTTTTCAGCATACTGGAGAAGCGATTACAAAAGCTTTCCATTATTTAAACGTCAATCAATGTATTGGTTGTCAGCACTTTGCTTTTCATGAATGTCAGGATTTATCAAAGTCTAAGGAAGAAAAGGATTTAATTGTTCAGTAATGGGTAAGCTGTAAACAAAGGCTTGTGCTTTTCAATACTTTCCATTAGAATAAATGCAATATCATGTAAAGACTGTGATGAGGAATAGTAGATTTGTGGTTCTTTTTAGAGAGCTAGCGGTTGGTGGGAGCTAGTAAGAATGCAAGTTGAACTCGCCTTCTGAGTCTGCCCGCGTGAAACAGCGTGTGTCGTTTCTTCCGCGTTAAGGAAGCTTGAGCCGAGTGTAATCACTAATTTGGGTGGTACCGCGGGAGTACAAATTCTCTCGTCCCTTCTATAAGAAAGGGGCGAGTTTTTTTATTTTTTAAATATTTTGTCAATTATGATGGAGAGCAGCACGATCAATCGAAGGAGGAAAAAAAATGAGTTTTAATCATGAACAAATTGAAAAAAAGTGGCAGCAATATTGGGCTGATAACAAAACATTTAAAACTGAAAATGAAACAGCGAAGCCTAAATTCTTTGCTTTAGATATGTTCCCTTATCCATCTGGCGCAGGACTACATGTAGGCCATCCAGAGGGATATACGGCAACTGATATTCTATCACGCTTTAAACGTATGCAAGGCTATAATGTACTTCATCCAATGGGCTGGGATGCTTTTGGTTTACCAGCTGAGCAATATGCACTTGATACAGGGAATGATCCAGCTGAATTTACAGCTAAAAATATTGCGACATTTAAACGTCAAATTCAAGAGCTAGGCTTCAGCTATGATTGGGATCGCGAAATTAACACAACTGATCCAGAGTATTATAAATGGACACAATGGATTTTTATCCAGCTTTATAAGAAAGGTTTAGCTTATGTAGATGAAGTAGCTGTTAACTGGTGTCCAGCACTTGGCACGGTATTAGCTAACGAAGAAGTAATTGATGGGAAATCAGAGCGTGGTGGTCATCCAGTAGAACGCAGACCAATGAAGCAGTGGATGCTTAAAATTACAGCCTATGCTGATCGTTTAATCGATGACTTAGAAGAAGTTGATTGGCCTGAATCTATTAAAGATATGCAACGCAATTGGATTGGCCGTTCAGAAGGGGCAGAAGTGACATTTGCCATTGACGGTTCAGATCAAAACTTCACAGTTTTCACAACACGTCCTGATACATTGTTTGGTGCTACATACTGTGTGCTTGCACCAGAGCATAAATTAGTGGAACAAATTACAACAGCTGACCAACGCCAAGCTGTTGAGGCTTATTTAGAGAAAGTTAAAATGAAATCTGACTTAGAGCGTACAGATTTAGCGAAAGAAAAAACAGGTGTATTTACAGGTGCTTATGCAGTGAATCCGATTAACGGTAAAAAAGTGCCGATTTGGATTGCTGACTATGTGTTAGTGTCTTATGGTACAGGTGCTATTATGGCGGTGCCAGCACATGATGAACGTGACTATGAATTCGCAACTGAATTTGGCTTAGACATCGTTCCTGTACTTGAAGGTGGAGACATTAGCAAAGAAGCATTTACAGGTGATGGTCAACATATTAACTCTGAATTCCTGAATGGCTTAAATAAAGCAGATGGCATTGCAAAAGCCATTGAATGGTTAGCGGAAAAAGGTGTAGGGGAGAAGAAAATTTCTTATCGTCTACGTGACTGGTTATTCTCCCGTCAGCGTTATTGGGGTGAACCAATTCCAATGATTCATTGGGAAGATGGCACGATTACGCCAGTTCCAGAATCAGAATTACCTTTAATGCTACCAAAAACAGATAATATCCGTCCATCAGGTACTGGTGAATCACCATTAGCAAATATTGAAGAATGGGTAAATGTTGTCGATCCAGAGACAGGTAAAAAAGGACGTCGTGAAACAAATACAATGCCGCAGTGGGCAGGTTCGAGCTGGTACTTCCTACGCTATATCGACCCTACAAATACAGAGGCGATTGCAGACCCAGAGTTACTAAAACGTTGGTTACCTGTTGATATTTATATTGGTGGTGCGGAGCATGCTGTATTACATTTACTATACGCTCGCTTCTGGCATAAAGTTCTCTATGATTTAGGCGTTGTCCATACAAAAGAGCCATTCCAAAAATTATTTAACCAGGGAATGATTCTAGGTGAAGGTAACGAGAAAATGTCTAAATCTAAGGGCAATGTTGTCAACCCAGATGAAATCATTACGTCACATGGTGCCGATACATTACGTTTATATGAAATGTTCATGGGCCCACTAGAGGCTTCTGTTGCATGGTCTACAAATGGTTTAGATGGAGCACGTCGCTTCTTAGACCGTATCTGGCGTCTATTTGTCAGTGAAGAAGATGGCGCAATTTCAGCAAAAATTCAAGTGTCTAACGATCAATCACTTGAAAAATCATACCACCAAACAGTGAAAAAAGTGACAGAGGATTATGAAGGCATCCGCTTTAACACAGCTATTTCACAAATGATGGTCTTTATTAATGATTGCTATAAAGCTGATGTGATTCCAACGACTTATGCTGAAGGCTTTGTGAAAATGCTAGCTCCAATCGCTCCACATATTGCAGAAGAACTATGGCAACTATTAGGACACGATTCAACTCTTTCATATGAGCAATGGCCAACATATGATGAAGCAAAGCTTGTGGATGATGAAGTAGAAATTGCTGTACAAGTTGCTGGTAAAGTTCGTGCTAAGATCGTCGTAGCAAAAGATGCTTCAAAAGAGGATATTGAAAAAGTAGCACTTGCTGATGAAAAGGTTCAAGAATACATGGCAGGAAAGAGCTTAGTGAAAATCATCGTTATTCCAGGCAAACTTGTCAATATTGTCGTAAAATAAAGAGATATAAAGTAAAAATGTACATTACTAAATTCAATTTTAGTAATGTACATTTTTTAATTTAGAGCTTAAGCAATAAAATAAGGACTGCACCCATCTAACTGAGTGCAGTTCAATAAATAGCTCCTGATACAATTAAATAATCAATCCCACAATAATAGCTGTTAGGATACTTACGAGTGTAGCACCGTACAACAACTTTAGTCCAAATCGAGCAACGACATTCCCTTGCCTTTCATTCAAACCTTTTACAGCTCCCGAAATGATCCCGATTGATGAAAAGTTGGCAAAAGATACGAGGAATACAGAAATAATACCTAATGTACGTTCACTCATGGACTCGGCAACATCGCCAAGGTTAATCATAGCAACAAATTCGTTTGTTACTAATTTGGTTGCCATAATACCGCCAGCAGCCACAGCATCTGCCCATGGGATACCCATTAGGAAAGCGATTGGCGCAAAGATATAGCCTAATATTTCTTGGAAAGATATACCGATAATCATATCGAATAATGAATTGATTAAATCCATTAATGCTACGAAACCAATAAGCATTGCCCCAACAATGATGGCTACTTTAAAGCCATCCATAATATATTCGCCAATCATTTGAAAGAACGCTTGCTTCTGTTCATCTTCAATTGTTAAGATATCTTCTTTTTCATCCACAGTATATGGATTAATGATGGAAACAATAATAAATCCACCAAACAGGTTTAATACAATGGCCGTAACAACATACTTTGGCTCAATCATCGTCATATAAGCTCCAACTACTGACATCGAAACAGTCGACATAGCAGAAGCGCATAATGTATACATACGTTGTGGTGCAATCTTATCTAATTGCTTTTTAACAGTTATGAACACTTCGGATTGACCTACCATAGCGGAAGCAACAGCATTATAGGATTCCAATTTCCCCATGCCACTTACTTTACTTAAAAATAAACCTACCCATTTCATCAGAAAAGGAAGAATTTTAAAATGCTGCAAGATCCCAATCAGAACAGATATAAAGACGATCGGTAATAAAACTGTTAAAAAGAAGGGTGATTCGCCTTCATTTGCTAAGCCACCAAAAACAAAGGATATACCTGCATTTGCATAGGACAATAAGTGATCAAACACTTTGGTGATTCCTTTGATTAGCACATAGCCGACCGTTGTATTAAGTAGTAAAGCTGCCAATAAAAATTGGATGATCAACATAATCACTATATATTTATATTTTATTTCTTTTTTGTTTTTACTCATTAATAAAGCTAAGGCAAAAACTAGTAACAATCCACAAAAGGATATTAAGTATCTCATAAGTTCCTCCATAAGTATCTGTGATATTTTGTCCTGATGTTCCAATTTCAGAAGAACAGCTAAAGATCTTAATTAGTCAGACGTCAGACAAACAATCTCACTATAACAGTTTTTTTGCTAGTTATTCAATAGATAAAAGAAAAAAAGTATGCAACATGGCATACAAATAAATTCACTCTTAAAAATGTAGGTTATTTCTTTAGGAGTTACTATTCATAAAAAATACCCTCTTATTGTGTGAGGATTTTTTCTTTTTATGACCTTCATGTTAACGAAACTTTTCGATTTTTTTTGAAACCAACCAAGTTCGGATTACGACTATAGGGTGAATGTTTGTAGGAGGTGTTTGGATGAGTGAGCATTTAGTGGCCATTATGGAAGAACACGGAGAATATTGCTTACGAGTGGCTTATCTTTATGTAAAGGATTGGGCGATGGCAGAAGAAATAGTCCAGGATGTCTTTTTTTCTTATTATCTGCAGCAGGATCGCTTTGAACAAAGAGCATCTCTAAAGACCTATTTAGTTAAAATAACTGTACATAAAAGTCATGATTATTTGCGAAGCTGGAAAAATAAACGCCATCAACTGTTGGAAAAATTGCATATTGGTGCAAGTAAACGAACACCAGAAACGATGCTATTAGCACAGGATGAACGGACAACATTAACAAATGCTTTATTTGAGTTACCTATTACTTATAGAGAAGTCGTCATCCTTTATTATTATCAGGAATTAAAGGTTAGAGAAATTGCAGATATTCTTACATGTGCAGAAAATACAGTTAAAACCAGATTGCATCGAGCAAGAAAAATGTTACAGGAAAAATTAGCGAATAATAAGTTGGAGGTGTTAATGAATGACAACTTTTAAAGAGAAATTGGATCAAGAACTTGGCGAAGCACCACGATTTACGAAATCCTTACAGGAGAATATTTTACGGCAAGTGCGGCAAACAAAAAAGACAAGACGCTGGTCATATCCTTTGATTATCATAGGCGCGATAGTTATGTTTCTATTGATAATAGAAATCGGTCCATTAGGGCAGATAGAGCAAACGCAACATGCTTCAATTGTTCAATTAGCACAGCAGCAATCAATAAAGAAATATACAATAATTTACAATTCGGATGAGGAGATCTTTAAGGCTGGAAGACCTGGGTGGGTCATTGGACAACGAGTAATGGAGCAAAGTTCAGAAAAAGTGTTATTACAACAACTATTACAGCAAGCTACAGTGACTCAAATGAATGAGCGTACTTTTTTTAGATTACAACGTGATGTCTGGGTAGAATTTGAAAAAGGTCAGGTTATGAAGCTGAAAATGTTCATAAACGACGAGGATATCGGAATTGTTGATTATGACAACAATTCATTTTATAAAGTAGAAAATAAAGATTTGGCCAAGGCTTATTTAGATCTTATTCTCAATGATGATGCTAAATTTGGAATGTCAGGTTTAATCGTTATGCTAGTTATTTTTCTAGCTATCCAAATGCTTGGCGATAAACTAATGAGGAAAATGTTTAATATACCAAAGGAGTATGTCAATAGTCATCATAGACGTGCTGTTTGGGCTATTAAAATTTTGAATACCATGATGCTCATGGTGATCATAATTAAAGGGTGGATTTTATTTACTGTTATCATTGGAGGATATTTAGTTGTCAGCCTTTTCAGCTCTATTTTTATTGACTATTACTATGGTCGAGAGGAAAAAAGACATTATCTTTCCATTAGTTCGGCCATTGTTGGCTTGCTATCACTAATCCTATTTTTATTTTATATCAGTTAAATAACTTATAAACCTGAACCCGAATAATCTCGAGTTCAGGTATTTTTTTCCATTGTTTCAGTCTGAAGCATTAATTGATAAATACTCGAGATCATAAAGCTGGTAGCTAATCCGTAAAGCGTATTAAAGCTTAAACCAACACCAATTCCAATGATGATGGATAGCAGGATGACAAGCCAGCTGTGCTTATGAATTTGGCGATTCGTAAATAAAAGGATTAACAAAAACGGTAGCATGGTAATGTGCAGAAAGGCAAAAGAATAAATAACACCTAAAATCGTTAAATCGATAGATAAGAAACAGGTGAATAAAATAATCATCAGGCCAATCAAATAGAAATAATAGGGTCTTTTCGTCACAAAAAAACGTTTCGTTGCCCGCATGTCTACAAGCAAGGTTGTGACAATGGCTAATAGGACAATGACGAGAAAAGCAAATGTCAGAAAGCCTGGTTGTACTTCATATAAAAATGTAAAAATCAGTACTTGGAATTGGCCAAATGATCCGCTGTATAGGGCAATCATTAAAATTGCCGTAAATGATAGCGTTAATAACGCTAAAATTACACCTGAGGAAAACAGACTGCTACGTACTTTTTTAGGTTTTATAAAGGCAATTAAATACCATGTTGATTTATCAAAAAATACTTGTCCTAAAACAGCAAGTTGAATAATGACATAGAACAGCAGAATTTCGCTATTTTTAAAATAAAATAAATAAGGGTGATATAAGCGAATACCCTCATATACGGTGCTTGCCCCATTTAGTACAAAGTAATAAATAGGGATAAAAATAAGTAATGAAAAAAGAGCAATAATAAATAAAATTTCCAACCATAGTATACTTTTCACTGACATGATGCGGTCAAGAAGTAAGATGCCGATTAAAAAGAAAAAAAGTGTAATAGGGACTGGAATATTTAACATAATTTCAGACAATACACTAATGCTTATTAATTGAATAAGCCAAAGTTCAATACCTGTTAACAAGTAAAATAGACGTATAACCTTTAAATTCATTCCAGACAATTTACGCTGTATGGTAAAGAGCAAAAAGCTTTGTGTATGCTGATTTTGTGTGTAATCGCTCTTATTCAGCAATGAACCAAGTATGATAAATGAAATAGCTGTTGCTAATGTATAACAAATGCCCGCCATAAAACCAAAAGAAATAAGGGCTGAAGGAGAGGACAATAATAAATTACCATTAATCCATCTCGCTAAAAGAATAATGACTCCTGCTGCTGTGCTTAAACTTGCAAATGGAACGAGCAATGAAAACTTCCTTAGCATACTATTAAAGACCTTTACTCATTTTAGAGGATTTATATTGACGTGGTGATTGATTATATTTTTTCTTAAACGCAACACTAAAATAGTGCTGACTATTAAAACCACAGCTCTCAGCAATTGCAGACATACTTGTGTCTAGATTTTCATTGATTTTTTTTACAGCCATTTCTAGGCGATAATTATTAATATATTCATTAATGCCAATAGACTGCTCCTCCAAAAATTTACGACTTAAATAGCTTGGATTCAAATGAATTTTTTCAGCAATAATATTGAGACTCAGTTTTTCATAATAGTTTTCATGAATATAGGAAAGTGCGCTTTGAATCGCATCATGGTTAGAACTCCACACCTTATATTTCTCCACAATAGCATCTAATTCACTTGCAATGACTGGTTTTGTAAGATAATCCTTTACCCCGATACGCAATGCTTGTTGTGCATATTCAAAGGTTTGATAAGCTGTTACCATGATGATGTCTACCTCATAAAGCGCTTTTAATTCCTTGCTCAACGTGATTCCATCTTTCCCAGGCATTTGAATATCCAAAAAGGCGATAGTCATACGGTGCTTCTTAGCTAATTGCAGAGCTTGTGAGGCATCTTGGGCAGTATGGAAGGTCCAATTCGGAAAATGTGGCTTTAATAAATAAATCATTTGCTCAAGCTCTAATGGCTCATCATCTGCGATTAAAATATTCATGGCGAGATACTCCTTTCTCCTTCCAGTTGATAGAATGCCTAAGCGGGAACATGGATGGTAACAGTGTAATGCTGTTCATTGTTTTGAATCGAGAATAAAATATTTTCGAGCCCATAAATGAGCTCAAGCCGTTTTCTAATATTTTCGAGCCCATAACCTTGCTGCATTTCGTCTACTACCTGTTCAGTAGTCATTTCTATTTTTTCTAAAGGCTGTGTATTTTTAATTTCAATTAATAAGCTATTATCCATTTTTTTGATTGTAATGGATAGCTCAGCAGGTCCTATATGTTTTTCAAAGCTATGTTTATAGGCATTTTCAATAATAGTCTGCAGAATAAAAGGTGGTATTTGGACGGATAGTGCTTCATCATCAACATATTTATTTACAGTCAAACGATGGCCAAATCGCAATTGTTGAATATTTAAATAACTATCGACAAATTGTATCTCGTTCTTTAACGCAATTAACACCTCATGATTATTGTATTTAAATTTAAAAAATGTTGCCAAAGCCTCAATGCCCGCAACCAAATCTTCCTTCCGATTGATGCGAGCTAGGCTTAATAATGAATTTAATGCATTAAAAAAGAAATGTGGCTGTATTTGCTGATTCAACTGGAGAATATTTGCTCTTTGTAAATCCTGCTCAAGCTCTAAATTTCTTTTTTCCTCCTCAAGGCTATCGATTTGCTTTTCGAAAATAAATATAAAAGTAAGCAGAAAAGCTCCAATAATTGGAGCAATTACACATAGGAGAATATATATGTTGAAGGTTTCTGGTTGTAACATAATGACCTCTCCGTTTATTTTGTAAGTGTAAGATACATTAAACTAAATTTTCTGCGAAATGGCAAGCTACCTTATGTGTTGCAGTGATCGCTCGTAGTGCTGGCACTTCTACTTTACATTTATCCGTTGCGAATGGGCAACGTGTGTGAAAGCTACAGCCAGTAGGGGGACAAAGAGGCGATGGTAAGTCACCTTTTAAAATAATGCGCTCCTTACGATGCTGCTTATCAATGACTGGTATAGAAGAAAATAGTGCTTTTGTATAAGGATGATGTGGCTGAGTAAAAAGGGAATGCTTATCAGCAATTTCTACGACCTTTCCAAGATACATCACCATAATACGGTCTGAAATATGTCGAACAACACTTAAATCGTGTGAGATAAATAAAAAGGTTAAATCTAAATCTCTTTGTAGTTGTTTTAGTAAATTTAGTATTTGAGCTTGAATGGAAACATCTAGGGCAGAAACAGACTCATCACATATAATAATTTTAGGATTAACAGCAAGGGCTCTGGCAATACCAATCCGCTGACGCTGACCACCCGAAAATTCATGTGGATAACGCTCTAAGTATTCAGGACGTAACCCGACAAGAGACATTAATTCAATCATGCGTGCTTCTTGATGCTCAGGTGGTACAATTTTTTGAATAGACATGGCCTCTGTTAACATTTTACGAATGGTTCTTCGTGGGTTAAGGGACGCATAGGGATCTTGGAAAATAATTTGAATGTCCTTGCGTGCAGCACGAAGCTCTTTTTTGTTCATATTCACTAAATTTTTACCGAATAATAATACCTCTCCAGCAGTAGGCTCATCTAATCTTAAAATAGAACGACCAGTTGTTGATTTTCCGCAGCCAGATTCTCCTACAATACTGAGCGTCTCACCAGGCATGATGTCGAAAGACACCCCATCCACAGCTTTTACAACCTGCTGTGGACCGAAGAGCTTTTCTTTTTTTAAGAAAAAATGCTGCTTTAAATCATTTACTTGTAATAGTGGTTGTGTATGTTGCGCTGTTGTCATACTGTCAGCTCCTTCATAAGTGTTTCTCCTTGCCATTCATTGCTGTACATCCAGCATCTTACCTTTTTTCCTTGCTCAACAGTCAAAAGCTCAGGCTGTTGTTCACGACATAAATCTGTAGCAAATGGGCAACGTTCTGCATAACGGCAGCCAATTGGATAATTATAGGGACTTGGGACAGTTCCGTGAATAGTAGATAATTCTTCTTGGTCTTCATATAGCTTTGGTAATGATTGAATTAATCCATTTGTATAAGGGTGTAGCGGTTTTTCAAAAAGACTTTCTGTTGTGCCTTCTTCTACAACCTGTCCCGCATACATAACAGCAATCTTATCGCAGATTTCTGCTACAACACCAAGGTCATGGGTAATGAAGATAATGCTCATGCCTAGTTGTTTTTGCAGGTTTTGAATAATATCAATAATTTGAGCTTGAATAGTTACATCAAGGGCAGTTGTCGGTTCGTCAGCAATTAACACATCTGGTGTACACGCTAGTGCCATGGCAATCATAATGCGCTGTCGCATCCCACCACTTAACTGATAAGGCTCCTGCTTCGCTCTTTTTTCGGGTGCAGGAATCCCAACTAGGCGAATCATATCGACAGCCTTTTGCCATGCTTCTTTACGTGATAAGCCTTGGTGCAATCGAATGGATTCAGCAATTTGCTCTCCAACGGATAATACAGGATTTAAGCTTGTCATAGGCTCTTGGAAAATCATCGAGATTTTATTGCCCCGTATTTTACGTAGCTCTTCATCTGAGAGCTTCAAAATGTCTGTATTATTTAATAAAATTTCGCCATTGATGATTTTACCAGGAGGCGATGGTACTAAACGAAGTAATGACAGGGAAGTCATGGATTTTCCACAACCAGATTCACCAACAATGCCCAGTGTTTCTCCTTTTTGAAGAGTAAAGGATACCCCATCGACAGCTTTGGCAACCCCTTCACTCGAATAAAAATAGGTTTGTAAATTTTTTACTTCCAACACGGTTTCTTGTTTCATCCGTTTTTCCCCTCCCTAGTTTAAATCCATTCGTTTATTAAAGAATCGGTACAATATGTCTACAAAAAGATTAATGAAAACAAATATTAATGAGGCAACAAGAACGCCACCTTGTACGACTGGTATATCACGTGTTCGAATGGCATCTACAATCATTCGTCCTAATCCGTTTACAGCGAAAACCGATTCAACTAAAACTGTTCCGCCAAGTAAACTACCAAACTGTAAGCCTACTACTGTAATAACTGGAATCAAGGCATTGCGTAATGCGTGCTTTAAAATGATGATGTATCCTTTTAAGCCTTTTGCTTTCGCTGTTCGTATATAGTCTTGGTTTACAACCTCTAACATACTAGAGCGAGTCATACGAGCGACGATGGCAGCTCCACCAGCACCAAGTGTGACAGCTGGTAGAATAATATGTTTGGCACTATCCCAGCCTGCTACAGGAAGCCAGTGTAACTGTACAGAGAATACATACATTAATAAAATTCCTAACCAGAAGCTTGGAAGGGAAATCCCTAATAAAGCGACAACCATTAATCCTACATCCATCAAAGAATAAGGACGGATAGCGGAGATAATACCCGCAATAAGCCCCAGAACAATGGTGATTAAAATACTATAAAAGGCTAGCTCTATGGTAATCGGTAATCGGGAGGTAATTTCCTCGAATACTGGTTGATTATTTTTTAAAGAGTTACCCATATCTCCTTGTAGAAGATTTTTAATATAGTCTGTATATTGAACTGCTAATGGTTTATTGAGCCCTAAATTTTCACGTAATTCTGCAACCGTTTCTTGAGAAGCTCCTTCTCCTGCTAAAATAATCGCTGGGTCTCCTGGAATCATCTGCATAATTAGAAAAACAACAAGCGTTACACCAAGTGTTACAGGAATAATTTGAGCTAGTCGTTTTAAGATAAATAATGTCATGTGTCTTCTCTCCTTTAATTTTTCATTCTTGGGTCTAGCGCATCGCGTAAACCGTCACCAAATAAGTTAAAGCCTAATACAAGTATAGAAATCATAATACCTGGGAATAGCGCCATATAAGGAGCAGTAAATAGGAAATCTCGTCCGTTAGAAAGCATGGCACCCCATTCAGGAGATGGTGGCTGAGCACCTAAACCTAAGAATGATAGTCCTGCTGCAGATAGAATAGCGGTTGCTAAGCGCATAGATGCTTGTACAATAATAGGTGATAAAATATTTGGAAAAATATGCTTAATTAAAATCGTCATATCATTTGCTCCAAGTGTTTTGACAGCATCGATATATTCTAATTTTTTAACCTCCATTGTTGAGCCACGTACAATACGAGCAAACATAGGAATAGAGAAAAAACCAACAGCAATTGTGACATTGATAAGGCTCGGCCCCAATGCACTAACAATCGCTAAAGCTAGCAAAATACCTGGGAACGCAAGCATGATATCTAAAATTCTACTAATAATAGAATCAACCCATCTGCCATAATAGCCAGCAATAAGACCTAAGAAAGTGCCGATTGTACCACCGAATAAAACAGCTGAAATACCAACACCAATTGATAAACGTGATCCATATAAAATTCGACTTAAAATATCTCGCCCTTTGTCATCCGTTCCCATTAGATGTTCAACGCTTGGTCCTTGTAATTTTTGATCTAATTGTACGTCGTAGGGATCGTAAGGGGCTAAAATGGGCCCGATAAGAAACATCAATATATATAGAAGAATGATGATGCCTCCTACGACAGCTGCTTTATTCTTTTTGATTTTGTTTAGGAAAGAAACAAGATTCTTTTTTCTAGATGCCTTGCGTGCATTCACTAAAACAGAATGATCAATTGTAGTTGTTACTTTATTCATATCGAATACTCCTTTTCTATTTGATTTGATTTCAATTTAGTGAAAAGCGTAAAGAATGTAAATATTTTATGGCTTATTAGTCAGAAAATTTAAAAAACACGTAAAAATTTTAAAAAACAAGTGAATTTTATTTCTTTATAATTCGAAATGTAAGGAACAAATCACACAAGGAGGAAATGTTGATGAAGAAAATGAAGTTGTTTTTATTCATGGCACTAATAACTGTACTTATTCTGCAAGCCTGCTCTACTGCTAGCAATAATAGTACAGAAGGTTCCAAAGAGGGATCAAAAAGCGTAGGAGGAGAATTAGTTGTTCTAAGAGCAGCAGATGCAACAAGTCTTGATCCTCACTTTATTACAGATATTCCATCAGCAAATATTATTCATGGCAAGGTATATGAAACACTTGTCGCTTTTGATAGAGATCGTAAAATTGTTCCATTACTTGCAAAAGAGTGGGAGCAAAAAGATGAAGTCACTTGGACATTTACATTAAATGAAGGCATTAAATTCCATGATGGAGCAGATTTTAATGCAGAGGCTGTAAAAGCGACATTTGACAGAATTCTAGATCCTGCAACTGGATCACCACAGCGTGATAAATTATCTATGATTAGTGAAGTAGTGGTAGATGATGAATATGTTGTAACGTTGAAATTAAAAGAACCATATGCTCCGCTTCTATCTATTTTAGCCAGCCAAGAGGGTAGCATGATAAGCCCGAAAGCGATTGCTGAAGCAGCGGACGAATTAGCAACTCATCCAGTAGGGACAGGCCCATTTGTATTTGAAACTTGGAAATCTGGTCAAGAAATTACTTTAACTTCGAATAAAGACTATTGGGGAACTGTACCGAAAGTAGATAAAGTAACATTTAAAGTTGTACCAGAGGATTCTACTCGTCTAGCAATGATTGAAAGTGGAGAAGCACATATTGCTGAACAAGTACCTGTAACAGAGATTGATCGTATTGAAAATTCTTCAACGATGAATTTATTCCGTGCAGAAGGACTAGCAGTAGAATTTATCGGATTCAACGTGAAAGATACGTTATTATCTGATGTAAAAGTACGTCAAGCTATTAGCTATGCTGTTGACCGTGAAGCAATTATTAGCGGTATTTATGATAATGTAGGAACACTTGCAAATTCTGCAATGAGTCCAAAAATTATTGGATATTCTAGTGAAACGAAACCGTATGACTATGATGTAGTGAAGGCTAAAGAATTGTTAAAAGAAGCTGGCGTTCAAGAGGGAACAAAAGTTAAATTACTGACAAGTGACCGTAAAGAGCGTATCAACATGGCGGAGGTTATTCAATCTCAATTAAAAGGAATCGGATTAGATGTTGATATTCAAGTAATGGAGTATGGTGCATTTATTTCTGAAATTACGAAAGAACAGCATCAAATCTTTATTAGTGGTTGGGGTAATGCAACGGGTGATGCTGATTATAACCAATACAATCTATTCCACACTGCATCTATGGGGCCTCCAGGAAACCATTTCTACTATTCAAATCCAGAAGTAGACAAGCTAATTGAGCAAGGGCGTTCTGAAGCAAACCAAGAGGCACGTAATGAAATCTACAAAAAAGCAATGCAAATCGAGTTAGACGAAGCTGTGTATATTCCAGTGCGTAACTATGAGCATTTAGCAGTTTACAGCAATGCTGTAAAAGGTTTCTGGTTAGATGCATCTAACTACACGATGATCAGTGGCGTTGAAATTGTAGAGTAATCAAATTTGGTGAAAGACGAAAAAATACCAATTGGGAGGAAACTATGAGTAAACTATTGCTGAAAAATGTGAGATTAGAAGAAGCATATGAGCGCGAAAATGAACACATTGTTGCTACTCGTACAGGTATTTATGATGTTCTAATCGAAGATGGGCATGTTCAACAAGTAGATAAGGATATAGTGGCTGATGAAGATGTAGAAGTAATAGATGCACAACAGCAATTATTAGTCCCTTCATTCCGAGAAATGCATATTCATATTGATAAAACGTATTTCGGCGGAGAATGGCAGGCACCAAGACCCATTACTAAAGGGATTTTAACACGCATTGAAGAAGAAAGAACACTACTACCTAAACAATTGCCGACAGCTGCTTATCGAGCTGAGGAAATGGTGAAGTGGCTCATTTCCCAAGGACACACACATATTCGTTCACATTGTAATGTTGACCCACAAATTGGGACAAAGCATATTGAAATTACAAAACAAGTTTTAGCAAACTATCAAGATCAAATCACCTATGATATTGTAGCCTTTCCACAGCATGGCTTATTACGCTCCAATGTAGAGGGACTAATCCGTGAGGCAATGGCGATGGGAGCAACGCTTGTTGGAGGCGTTGACCCATCAATTGTAGATCGCAATATCGAAAAGTCATTGCAAACAACGATGGGTATTGCACAAGACTATAATGCAGGGATCGATATTCATATTCACACAGCAAACACACTAGGCGAATTTGAATTTTATAAACTGATTGAGTTAACGAAACAGGCAAAAAAAGAAGGTCAAGTCACAATTAGCCATGCGATGGCACTTGCTGATTTAGAACAGTCACGTTTAGAAAATTTAGTTCAAGCCATGGCTGAGGTACAAATGGATGTAACAACAACTGTACCAATCGATTTGAACCGTTCGACAATACCAATTCCTTATCTTTATAACAATGGTGTAAAGGTATCTGTGGGACATGATAGCTTAACAGATCATTGGTCACCATATGGTACTGGTAATACGATTATGAAATTAAATGTCATGGCGGAGAGATTCCGTTTTATTGATGAATATTCATTAAGTCGAGCTTGGAAATACGCCTCTGGCGGTATCACACCATTGAATGATGCAGGAGAACGTGTTTGGCCACAAGCTGGTGATAAAGCGAATATGCTGTTAGTGGATGGCGTGAGCACTGCACATGCGATAGCAAGAAGATGCCCAATTACTACGGTCATTTCACAAGGCAAAATGATTCACCAACAGGATGTAGGAGAGTTGAAAGGAGAATTCAGATGAAGCACTGGCTTACAAATGTTCTACTTGAAACAGGAGAATATCTAAAGGAAAATGATACAGTTGGAACGAAAGTGGAGCTTTTTCACCTTGAAATTACAGATGGCTTCATTTCGCAAATTGTACCCGCAACAGACGCAATCGATTCTCAAAACGAAGTCACAGATATGAAAAGGAAGCTGCTATTACCTGCCTTTAAGGAAATGCATAATCATTTAGATAAAACATACTTATCTTTACCGTGGAAGGCTTGTGTGCCCGTAAAGAATTTAAAGGAACGACTTGATCGTGAAGCACAAGAGTTATCCGTTCTTGCTACAACAGGTAAACAACGTGCGGCTGCAATGATTGAAAAAATCCTTAAGAATGGTGCGAATCATATTCGTACACATGTCAATATCGATCCATACATTGGATTAAAAAATTTAGAAGGTGTACTAGCGGCATTGGACGATTATAAAGATGTCGTGACATCCGAAGTCATTGCCTTTCCACAGCATGGTCTACTAAGAGATGATGTCCCTAAATTATTGCGTGAAGCTTTACGCAATGGAGCGACGATGATTGGCGGCCTAGATCCAGCTGGCATCGATAACTCGATCGAGCCTTCTCTTTATGAAGTGATGGATATTGCACAGGAATTTAATGTTGATGTCGATATTCATTTACATGATGGTGGGCATGTTGGGTATTATACAATCGATAAATGGATAGACATCGTGGAGGATGCCAAATATCAGGGGAGAACGGCAATAAGTCATGCCTTTTCACTTGGTGATGTATCTATCATGGAGCAACATAAAATTGCAGATCGTTTAGCACAACAACAAGTAAAAATAATGTCAACGGTGCCATTTGATTTGCGACGATTAATTCCACCGATTGAATTACTAACAGAGCACGGCGTGGATGTCCATTTTGGTTGTGACGGCTTTTATGATTCTTGGAGTCCTAATGGCTCAGGAGATATTTTAGAAAAAGCGACTACTTTTGCAGATATTTCTCGTAAACTTGATGAACGCTCTATTCGACAAACATTAAAATATATTACAAGTGGTGTCACGCCATTAGATGCAAATGGTCAGAAGGTTTGGCCGAATGTGAAGGACGAAGCAAGTTTTGTATTCTTTGACGCAGTATCAAGCGCGGAAGTTATTGCACGTAAACCATCCAACCGAGTGGTTATGTCTAAAGGAAAGTTTATCAATTAAGCATAAATCTAAATCCCCCTTATTTAGATAACATAGCAAACTAGAAATTTTCTAGTTTGCTATACTTATGTTTTAATAGAAAAGATGAATAAAGGAAAGGGAAGTAGATTTGCCATTACTTATGTAGAAATCTCTTTATTTGCGGGTGCGATAAAATATGAAACAACTAACAATCTATATGATTTTATTTAGCTGTGTATTTTTTTGGGCCAGTAACTTCATTATTGGCTCTATTTTAATTGAACATTGGGATCCTTTAACGGTTGCCATTTTTAGATTGATTGTCATTGTTCTCTTTTTAGGAGGGATTAGTTGGAAAGCAATCTACCGAACAACATTTACAAGAAATGATTTATTGTTATTGATCCTTGCAGGAATACTGGGCGTTTCCATTAATCACTATAGCTTTTATGCTAGTCTCCAGCACACTTCTCCTATCACTGCTGCTTTAATATTAGCCTGTGCACCGATTGTCACATCTCTGCTGAATAAAATGATCTATCATGAATCACGTAACAGCATATTTTGGCTAGGTGCAATACTATCATTTGTTGGTGTTGGCCTCATCATTACAAAAGGGGCACTTATCACCATTTCAATCGGTAAGGGTGAGGGGCTGAGCTTAATTACAATGCTAAGCTTTGCTTTGTTCCTCATTATTGTCAATCATCTTAGTCTAAAAATGTCAGCCCAGTCGATTACGTTCTATACAAATTTAATAGGTTTACTGGTGCTTGTGCCGTTTTCATTTACTATTTTGCCGCAGACGAATTGGCAAGTTGCAGTACCCTACTGGTTTTTGCTCATCTTATCAGCGATTATTATTCATGGGGTAAGCAATTTAATGTGGAATCAAAAAATGAAGGAGGTCGGCTCAACAAATGCGTCGTTGTTGTTAAACTTTGAGCCAGCTATAGCCATGCTATTGAGTGCTGTATTTTTAAAACAATTCCCTACAAGTGTTCAAATATATGGCTCTTTATTAATTTTAGTAGGAATTTTGTTGTGTATTTATTATAAAGAAATTAAAATTTTGCTCTTGCTAAAAAGAAAAATAAATTAAAAAAAGCACTTTTCTGTACAGTATGTTAGAAATGATTTCTGGCATGCTGTTTTTTTGTAGATTGTATGTATTGTTTTTGTGCAAAAATAATATTACTTCAAAAAAATCTCCTTTTAGAATATTTCCATCATGTAGAAGCAATTGATACTGAGTTAATAGAATTTTATCTCTTATTCTTTGTAGAGAAAATATATATTTGGATAATAAAAATCTTTAGGTATTGAAAGCATTTTATAAAATATGCATTCACTGTATTGTGAAAAAATTATTTTTTTATTAATTTAAGTAAACATAAATCAGTTTATAAAAAATGCTAGGTATTTATAAATATAAAAATTTTGTCTATTACATTTATAAAATGCTCTTTTGTTCTATAAATTTCTACATACTATTGATTTGGTGTGCTTCTTTTTATGAGAGATACTCATAATGATTCTGCTGGTAAAATAAGACGTATACATTTAGCGAATGTGAAAATATGCACAATTTTAATTATATTAATATAATTAATTGGTGTTTAAAGAATAGAGTAGAAAAGTAATATTAGCTAAATGGTGTTATGTTTTTTGTAAGAAATACGTAGTTATACTTAGAGACTGTAAGGTTTTTGAGACAGAATATATTAATGGAAAAGAGAAAAACTTTTTGGAGAAATAATATTTTTTAGAAAAACATCTTGCATTTGAATAATTCTAAGTGGTAAATTGTTTTACATGGACGTTCATAGAATTTTCACAGGTAGCAAAAGAGGGGAGAAATGAGAATTTATGAATAAAAATAGATGGTTAATTGCATTATCTGCAATCGCTATTCACCTTTCAATCGGTGGAGCCTATGCATACAGTGTATACAAGCTACCGATTGTCACAGAAATGGGATGGAGTGAAACAAAGGTAACGATTGCCTTTACCATTATGATGGGATTAGCTGGTTTCTCAGCTGCATTATTTGGTAGTTTAGTAGAAAAAATGGGACCACGTAAATCGGCGATGGTAGCAGCTGTCTTATTTGGAGCAGGACAAGCTGGTGCTGGTGTAGCCATTTCAATGGATTCTGTTGTTATGTATTGGTTAACATATGGTGTTCTTAGTGGATTAGGAATGGGGATTGGCTATATTGCACCTGTATCAACACTTGTAAAATGGTTCCCAGACCGTCGTGGTCTAGCAACAGGTATGGCCGTACTTGGTTTTGGATCGGGTGCACTTATTACAGCACCAGTCGCAGCCAACTTAATGGAGGCAGTTGGCATTTCTACAACATACTTTATTCTAGGGGCAAGTTACTTCACGTTAATGATTTTAGGGGCTTCATATATAGCACCACCTAAGCCAGGTTATATGCCTGCTAATATGAAAGCAGCTGCCAATAATGGTAAGGACGTAGTTAAGAAAGATTTAGCTGTTATGTCAGCACGAGAAGCTGTTAAAACAAAGCACTTCTGGATGCTTTGGTCCATGCATTTAGTTAATGTAACAGCAGGGATTATGATGATTTCTGTTGCTTCACCAATGGCACAGGAAATTGTCGGTCTATCAGTAGCAGGTGCTGCCGCAATGGTAGGAATTATGGGGTTATTTAATGGTGGTGGTCGTTTAATCTGGGCCGCTGTGTCTGATTATATCGGTCGTTCTAACGTTTTCGTTATTTTCTTTACTGCACAGCTAATCACATTTATCGTTTTACCACATACAACTAACGTAATTATTTTCCAAGCACTTATCTTCTTAGTTGTTAGTTGCTATGGTGGTGGGTTCTCAAATCTACCTGCATTTGCAAGTGATTTATTTGGCACAAAGCAACTTGGTGTGATTCATGGTTATTTATTAACAACGTGGTCATTGGGTGGAGTTTTTGGACCATTGTTAGTAAGTGCAATCAAAAATGCGTATGGAAGCTACATTCCTGTATTCTATGTATTCGCAGGTTTAATCGCAGCTTCGTTGATTATTTCCTTAACGTTACGTGCAGATGTACGTAAGCAAACAGCTTTAAAAGCAGCGCAAAATGTTGGAGATGTATCTGCTACACAATAATATGAACTTTCAATTACTATATAGGTGTCATTTCGTGGATGGCACTTATATAGTTATTTTTTTGAAGTGCTTGTTATATAACAATTGTAATTTCTTTGTTTAATGTATAACAGCGCATGTCTGAAGTCAATAACATTACTGGAAATAAAGTGATTTCGTAATTAAAAGAGAAATTTTGTAACGAAATGCACGATGAGGAACAAACTATTAAAAATTGAATCTTTTCTCAAAGAACAACGTATATAAAGTAATTAGGGAGGGATCAATCATGGGGAAATTTTCTTTAGATGAATTTGTTCATAAAACACAGCAGGACGATAATGAGAATGATTATTTTGAATTGGAAACTGAACGTGTATTAGAGGTTAATCTAAACGGTGAAGTGTGGTCAAAAATGGGCGCTATGATTTCTTATACAGGTGATATTAAATTTGAACGTGAGCGCGTCTTGGAGCATGGTTTTGGAAAAATGTTTAAAAAGGCTTTAACGGGTGAAGGTACGCAATTGATGAAAGCTAGCGGAAAGGGCAGACTCTACTTAGCGGATCAAGGAAAGAAAGTAACTGTTTTTGATTTGAAAAACGACAGTATTTGTGTCAATGGCAATGATTTACTTGCCTTTGAGCCTAGCATCGAATGGGATATACGTTTGATGCGTAAAATGGCTGGCATCATGTCAGGTGGTTTATTTAATGTAACCCTTCAAGGAACAGGGAAGGTTGCGATTACAACTCATTTTGAACCACTGACATTATTAGTGAAACCAGGTGAAACAGTATATACTGACCCGCATGCTACTGTCGCATGGTCAGGCAACTTAACACCTGAATTTAAAACAGATATTAGCTTCCGTACATTTATCGGCCGAGGCAGTGGAGAATCCATCCAGATGGCGTTTTCTGGTGAGGGCTTTGTCATTATCCAACCATTTGAAGAAGTTTATATGTCTAGTGAAAGCTAAAAAAGCGTGTCCGTTGTTCCACGGACACGCTTTTTCTCCTATTATAATGCCGCATGCATTCCTGCAATACGTCCCGTTACGAGGGCTGAAGTGATGTTATAGCCGCCTGTATAGCCATGAATATCAAGAATTTCTCCACAAAAGAACAGTCCTTCTTTTTTCTTTGAGGCCATTGTTTTTGGCTCGATTTCTTTTACAGATACACCGCCACCTGTTACAAACGCCTTATCAAGTGACTGTGTGCCACTCACTGTTAACGTGAAGTTTACTAGTAAACGTGCTAGTTGACGAATTTTCTCTTGGGATAATTCAGCGCCCGTCAATTGAACATCAATATGTGCTCGCTCACATAAGAACAAGAGCCATCGTTCAGGTGCTATGCCTTTCCAAACATTTTTCACAGCCTTTTTCGGATCTTCTTTTATTAATTTATTTAAATATTGTAGACATGTTTCTTCATTATAATGTACCAGTGTTTGAATACGCATTGTCACGGGCTCATAGCCTGTTTTCATTAATTCTTTCACAACGAATTGACTACAACGCAAAATAGCAGGACCACTTAAACCAAAATGGGTAAAGAGCATATCCATTTGATGGGTGACGAGTGTCTTGCCTTTTTTATTTAGCACGGAGACAGCAACATCACGCAATGCTAGTCCTTGTAGTTCACGTGCTTGAATAAAATCTTCTTTTGAAATAACAGGGACTTCTGTTGGGAATAAGGTAGTGATTGTATGACCCGCACGTTCAGCCCAAGGATAGCCATCACCTGTTGAGCCTGTTTGTGGAACCGCCTTGCCCCCAACGGCTACAACGACTGCTTGACTACGGACTTCGGTGCCATCAGCAAGACGTACACCCAAAATTTTATCTTCATCCATTAGAAGCTTACTGACAGCTGTGTGTAAACGAACTTCAATATGAAGACGCTGTAGCTGTCTAATCAGCGCATCAACGACATCTTGTGCGCGATTGGATACAGGGAACATTCTACCGTGGTCCTCTTCCTTTAGGGCGACACCAAGCCCTTCAAAAAATGCAATTATATCTTCATTATTATAAACGGTAAATGGACTATAGAGAAAACGGCCATTACCGGGTATATGTTTCACAATTTCTTCAACAGGCAAACGATTTGTAACATTACAGCGTCCTCCGCCAGAAATGGCCAATTTCTTGCCTAGTTTTGTGCCTTTTTCTAACAATAACACCTTCTTTTTGCGCTCTCCAGCAGCAATCGCCGCCATTAAACCAGATGGGCCACCACCAATCACGATTACATCATACATAGTTAGAAACTCACTTTCTGTTCAAATTAGGAATCTTTCCTATTATACATGAAGTCTATATAGAGAGGGACTTTCTTTGACATTGAAAATAATAGAAAAGTGTTTTATAATTCTTTATCTCTTCTTTTGGGATGAAGAGCTTATACAGTAGAATGAAACACAATATTCTTTGTTATACAATTGGATGAATGAAAGTTTTCCTTTATTAGCATTGTCAGCATGAAATGAATGTCTTTTCGTGCTATTATGGTAAAGGTTATGCACTAAATTATGAGGTGAAAAATAGAATGTGCGGATTTATAGGTTATATTAATGGAACAAATGTGATTGATCATCATCAGACGATAGAAAATATGATGAATACAATTATTCACCGCGGACCGGATAGCGGCGGTATTCATAGTGACGATAAAGTAACGTTAGGTTTCCGTCGATTAAGTATTATTGACTTATCAGACGTAGCGAATCAACCATTATATAGTGAAGACGGCAATATCGTGCTTGTATTTAATGGAGAGATTTTTAACTTCCAAGAGCTGCGTGCAGATTTAATTGAAAAAGGTCATACGTTTAAAACGCAATCAGATAGTGAAGTTATTATTTATGGCTATGTAGAATATGGCGTAGATTTTGTGAAGAAACTGCGTGGGATGTTTGCCTTCTGTATTTGGGATAAAAAGAATGATTTACAGTTCATTGCGCGCGATGGCTTTGGAATCAAACCATTGTATTACTCTGAGCATACAACAGACGGTACGTTTATTTTTGGCTCTGAGATTAAATCATTTTTACCACACCCATCATTTATTAAAGAGTTAAATAAACAGGCACTTCGCCCCTATTTAACATTCCAGTATTCATCTATGGATGAAACATTCTTTAAAGGTGTCTTTAAATTACCACCAGCTCACTATATGCTGATTCAAAATGGACAAAAGCAAATCGTGCAATATTGGGATAAAAAATTCCATGCAAAAGAAGCACCAATCGAAAAATATATTGAAGAAATTCGTTCAACTGTTAAAGAATCTGTAGAGGCTCATCAAATCAGTGATGTAAAAGTTGGTTCATTCTTATCGGGTGGTATTGACTCTAGTTATATTACGTCTTTATTACGCCCAGATAAATCCTTCTCAGTCGGTTTTGCGGACTATGAAGATATGTTCAATGAGACAAATCTTGCAAAAGATTTATCAGATACGTTGAATATTCAAAATGAACGTAGATACATTACCGCAGATGAGTGCTTTGAAGCGCTACCTAAAATTCAATGGCATATGGATGAACCACAATCCAATCCATCTTCAGTGCCACTTTACTTCCTTTCGGAGCTTGCTTCAAAAGATGTAACGGTTGTCTTATCAGGTGAAGGTGCTGATGAAATTTTTGGTGGGTATGCTTGGTATCAAAACTCAGGAAGAATGCAAAAATACGAAAAATTACCATTAGGTCTTCGTAAAACATTACGTGGAATGGCAGAAGCCCTACCGAAAAATCAATACACGAATTTCCTTATTAAAGGTGCTCAAACAGTAGAAGAGCGTTTTATTGGGGAAGCGGTAGTTTGGGATGAAGTGGATGCTATTAATGTTTTAAAGCCAGCTTATAAAAATGCGCCATCTGTAAAATCGATTACAAAACGTATTTATGATGAAGTACCTGGCGATGATGATGTGACAAAAATGCAGTATCTAGATCTAAATCTTTGGATGCCTGGTGATATTTTATTAAAGGCAGATAAAATGAGTATGGCACACTCAATTGAATTACGTGTACCATTTTTAGATAAAGAAGTAATGGAGTTAGCGAAAAATATTCCTTCAAGATACCGTGTGAATGATATCGATACAAAATATGTTCTACGTCAAGCTGCGCATCAGGAATTGCCAGAAGAATGGGCAAAGCGTCCGAAGCTTGGATTCCCAGTGCCAATTCGTCACTGGTTACGTGAAGAAAAGTATTACAGTATGGTAAAAGAAATGTTTACAACTGACTTTGCAAATGAATTTTTTGATACAAAACAATTAGTTGGCTATCTAGATGAGCACTACGAAGGGAAAGCAAATCGCGGTCGTTATATTTGGACAGTTTATGTATTCCTAGTATGGTACAAAAAGTTCTTTGTGGACATGGTATAAGAAATACCTAATCGGTGGGGATGTTCAATTCCTCACCGATTATTTTAAGGCCTTTTTTCATCAAGTTTCTTTATGAATGAACTTTTTGGTGTTTTTATGCGTCTCATTTCCTATAAATATGTTAAGATTACAGTTGGTTTACTTTATTGCTTTTAGAGTGACAGCGCTTGCATATCGTTTGTTTTAAAACGAAAAAGTTTTATAAGTATGCTTTGAAGTGTTACGATAATAATATTGATTTTACAATGAATGGATGGGTATGATGTCCAATTTAATGAAAGGTACTGCGATATTAACAATGGGGATGTTTTTATCGAAGGTACTCGGATTAATTTATATTTTTCCGTTTTATGCAATTGTTGGCGAGAAGAACATTGCGCTTTACCAATATGCATATATTCCCTATTCAATTATGCTGGCAATCGCCATTTCAGGTGCGCCAATAGCCGTCTCTAAATTTGTATCCAAATATAACGCAATGGGAGATTATCAATCGGGTCGCAAGCTGATGAAATCTGGCATTCTTATTATGATGATGACTGGCTTTGCAGCATTTATTGCCCTCTTTCTACTTGCTACGCCAATTGCAGGGCTAGTTATTAAGAGTGAGGAACAGGTCTTTACAGTTGAACAAATTGCTTCAGTAATACGATGGGTTAGTTTTGCCTTAATCGTAGTGCCATTTATGAGTCTATGGCGGGGCTTCTTCCAAGGCTACGACAAAATGGAGCCTACTGCCGTTTCACAATTGGTGGAACAAATTGTGCGAATTGTTGTGTTACTTGGTGGATCTTTCCTAGTGGTGATTGTGTTTAAAGGAAAACCAGAGACAGCCATCTCCTTTGCTGTGTTTGCTGCATTTATCGGAGCAATCGGTGGATTAGGTGTTCTTTATTACTACTGGAAAAAATATCAGCCTGAATTTAATCTACTACGTAGCCAAAGTGTGACTTCCACACAGCTACCAATGTCCAATATTTATAAAGAAGTGATTACCTATTCCATCCCAATGGTGTTTGTAGGGGTGGCGAATCCATTGTTCCAATTAGTCGACATGCTTACGTTTAATGGAGCAATGACGTCCATTGGTTTAGCAGAAGTAACAGATACTTATTTATCAATGATTAACTTTATGACACATAAAGTTGTTATCATCCCTGTTATGCTAGCGACTGGATTTTCGATGGCGCTTGTACCAACAATTACAAAGTATTTTACACAGGGGGAGTATTTAGCGCTCCGCCATGCAATGGATAAGACCTATCAAATTTTAATCTTTATTACATTGCCAGCTGTGGTTGGTATTTCTTTATTAGCCAATGAAATTTATTTTATGCTTTATTCAGAAAGCGAAATGGGGGCAACCATTTTAGCGCATTATGCACCTGTCGCGATTTTATTCGCGTTATTTCAAGTCACAGCAGCCTTACTTCAAGGAATTGATTTTCAAAAGTGGATTGTTTTCAGCTTATTATCTGGAATTTTCGTAAAGCTAGCATTAAATATTCCTTTAATTCGCTGGTTAGAGGCTGATGGTGCTATAGTAGCTACAGCTATTGGCTACAGTGTTTCGATTATCATTAATATGCTTGTTTTACGAAAAACGTTGAATTATCGATCAGAAATGGTTGTGCGTCGTGTCATGCTAATTGCTTTATTGACAATGGCGATGGCCATTAGCGTGCTGATTGTGCATAAATTATTGGAATTACTAATGGGACCAGTTGATAGTAAATTCTCAGCATTACTATTCTCAATTATTTGTGCGGGTGTTGGTGCGGCTGTTTATGGCTTTTTATCATTACGCCTAGGTTTAGCCCAAAAGCTATTAGGTGAACGATTAACCCGTATTATGAGTAAACTGGGATTGAAATAGGAGTGGAACGATGCGTTTAGATAAATTACTAGCAAATATGGGGTACGGCTCTCGTAAGGAAGTGAAGCAGCTATTAAAGCAAAAAGCTGTCACAGTAGACGGTGATTATGTCAAGGATGCAGCTTTACACGTAGACCCAGAAAAGCAAATTGTATCAGTGTTTGGAGAGCGCGTTGTTTATACAGAATTTGTTTATTTTATAATGAATAAACCGCCTGGTGTTATTTCTGCCACTGAAGATTTAAGAGATGAAACAGTCATTGATTTATTAGAGCCATTACACCAGCATTTTCAACCGTTTCCTGTTGGTCGATTAGATAAAGACACAGAAGGGTTGCTCTTATTAACAAACGATGGTCAATTAGCTCATAATTTATTGTCTCCCAAAAAGCATGTGCCAAAAGTTTATTACGCACAGATTGAAGGCGTTGTGACAGAAGAAGATGCCGAGAAATTTGCAAATGGTGTTGAGCTAGATGATGGCTATGTTACAAAACCTGGAAAGCTTGTGATCTTAAAGTCTGCACAGCAATCTGAAATAGAGCTAACGATTCAAGAAGGCAAGTTTCATCAGGTAAAGCGAATGTTTGAGGCTGTAGGAAAACGTGTAACATATTTAAAGCGTATTTCCATGGGAAGCCTGAAATTAGATGAAAATCTAGCGTTAGGTGAATATCGTGAGCTCACTGCTGAAGAGCTAAACGGTCTACAAAACAATCATTAAACATATTATTCCTCGATGCCTCACATAGCATCGGGGATTTTTATATACAGTAATATGACTGTAACTGTATAATATGAAATGAGTTATTGTGATATAGTCATAGAATGTATCATATTTTGAAATATTCCCCAAAAGACGATGGTATAAAATAAGTAGAGGACAATTAAATGAAGAACCTGCGTATTAAATTATTACTATCTCTAATAGCATTTGCAGTCATACTTGTTGCTGTTATTTCATATGTGAACCGACAAATACTGGTAACAGAGATAGAAAAGCAAGTGAGCATGAATAAAATATTAATTGAAAATCATATTTTGACAGATATGCAAACTGTCGATGATGCCCATTTTTATTTTGATAATAATATTTCAGACAAAATGGAACAGGAGCTTAGACAGCTAAAAAACTATTACCATGAAAACCCTAATGTAGCTACTTGGGATTTGCAGCAAATGAAAAAGAAACATGGTATGGATATTTACATAGTGGATCAATCAAATACAGTAGTTTACACAACTTTTGCCAAAGATATTGGCTTGAATTTCTCGCTTTGCTGTCAACGTTTTTCTGCTTTATTAGATGAACGGCGCGCTAGTGGCGAATTTTTTACAGATGGACTCGATATTTCAACATCAACAGGTGAATATCGGAAATTTGGCTATCTGGCAACACATGATAAGAAATATTTGCTCGAGTTAGGTATAGACCTACTAAATGATCCTGTCTTCCAAACCTTTAATTTTGAGAAAACTGCACAGTACTTAATAGGTAAGTATATTGATTTAGTGGATGTGCAAGCTATTAATGCAGGTGGCGTTTTCTTTAATGATTCAAGATCAAAGAGAATCACTGTACAGGAGCAATCTAAGAAATTTCAAGAATACTTCGAGCTAGCAAAGAAAACAATGGAGCCAGTTGAGTATGAAAAGGCTTTAGACAATGGGTATATAGAAACACATCGTTTTCTGCCCTATGAAGCAGAGACAGTGAGAGGGGAGTCATCCAAAAGAATTGTCTATGTGAAATTTATCAATTTCACTAAAATGGAAGCTCTCCAAAAAAATACGAAACAATTTTGGATTCTACTGTCTATTGCCCTACTAACATCCTTTATTATGCTGTTAGTTATTAATAAAATTTTATCTAAAACAATACACCTAGCTACCTTCGATCCGTTAACTGGTGTCTTTAACCGTGCTACATATATTAGGAAAATTGATAATTTATTAAGAAAAAGAAAATTGAATGTGCCAGGTTTATTGTTAATTGATTTAGATAACTTTAAACAAGTAAACGATCAATTTGGTCATGTAGAAGGAGATCATATCCTCATTGAAACAGCGAAAATTTTAAAGCATGTTGTGAAACAAAGTGGCTTTGTTGTACGCTTCGGTGGGGATGAATTTGCCATTGTTTTATACGATACAACAGAGGAACAGATGCAGCACATAGCAGAGGACATTTTGACTCAAATAAGGTCAGTTAGATATGATGGCCAAGCTAGCGAGAAATGGTCTGTGTTGTCTGTGAGCATGGGCGGAGCCATTTATAATCATGCTGAGGATACAGAAATGAGCTTATTTGAACGGGCCGATAAAGCGCTTTATCAATCCAAAAATGCTGGTAAGGATCAATATTCTAGTTTTGCAGAGGTCGCTGCTGACGAGGATTATATTAGTTAAAAAACGCCCCATTCTATCGATAGCATAATTAGCTATTTTGATAGCAATGGGGCGTTTATTAATGAGCAGCTATTTTTGTTCTATAAAAGATACAACTACATAATACAAGAACAGCGATGACTGGAAACATAGCGTTCATATAATGAGTCAAGAGCCAACCGCCTATTATTGGGCCAATAAAGCCACCTAAATTTTTAAATTGTGCAGCACCTAAATAGGTTGCCTTTTGAGTATCTGGCGCAATTTCATCAATCATAACATTCATTGTAGGGAAGGCAAAGATTTCACCTATGGTAAAAATAATCATGGCAATGATATAGAGCGTATAATTATTGGAGAATCCAAACATACATAATCCAATAGCAAAGAACAGTACACCTACTAATAATGTTGCTGTAGATGAAAAGCGCTCTGATACTATACTAATAGGTAATTGTAGTAATAACACAACTGCTGCATTGAGAGAGATTAATAACGAATAAAGTTTCGCACCTTCATCAATTTTTAATTCGATAATTTGTGGTAGCGTTGAGTCAAATTGCGAGTAACCAATATTGATTAAAATGGCACCCAATATAAAGCTAAGCAGCACACGATTTGTCAAAAGAATTGTGAATGTACTGAGTATTTTTGTTTGTGTAACCGCTTTGGGTTGCTGCATTTGATAGCGATTTAACACAAAAAATAAAAAGACTGCGTAAATAATATACATCATCCCTGTCAGCATAAAAGGGATACTTGGACTGGAGAGCTGTGAGATATACACGCCAATAATTGGACCAATAACCGCTGCAATATTAATGGCTGTATAACGTAAGGAAAATAGTCTTTTTCGTTTATCGGCAGGTGTAAAATCAATCATCAATGCCTGTGTGGAAGGTTCAAAAAATGATCGACAAAGTCCATTCAAAGCATTGAATAGGATAAAAAGCCAAACAGCATGAACCGTTGCAAAGCCAAAGAACACAAGACTCCAAACGATAATTGTTAATAGAATAACGCTTTTTCTACCAAAGCGATCTGTTAAATAACCCCCGAAAAATCCACCTACTGTGGAAATGAGCGGCGCGATGCCAATTGTCAATCCAATTTGTAAGGGAGAGGCTTGAATTTCATTATGTAAATAAATTGCTAAAAAAGGCATTGCCATAAAGCTTGCAATACGTGTAAAAATTGTTCCACCTAAAATAATCCAAACTAATGGATGAAACAACTTTGACAAAGTCATATAAAATCCTCCTCTCAACATTTAGAATGTTTCGAGTTTAACGGATTGTTAAGCAACTGTAAATAGTTAAAATAATCTTGAAAGAGCACAGAGCAGATAATGGCGCGCAAATTTATGTTGCTATGCTAAGATGTGAGGCTCAGATTGAAGGGTAAAGGAGCAATGTAAATAATCGTTTTATATAGATGAATGGAAGTAAGATAAAAATCATTGCTTTGCATAGATAGATGACTGAAAAAGTGATGAAAATAATTACTTTACACAGAAAGCAAGCTGGAGAAGTCAGTAAGCAAAGTGGGAAAAAATCTAAAAATCTTCTAACGACAAAAAAGAATGACCCCGACGAAAGGTCATTCTTTTTCCATACACAATGCTTTACGTACAAAACGTAAAACTAAGACGTTAATTTTACTTTTTTCTTCGTCGTTGTCCATCTGCCTCGACTTGGACTCGTCACCAAATCGTTAAAGGCTAACACGTTCAAATCTCTTTGAACGGTGCGAGGAGTGATACTAAACTCTTCGACTAAATCCTGTGTAGACACGGTTCCTTTGTCTAAAATAAACATGTACACGTCTTTAATACGATTAAGCATTCGATCAGTAGTTGGTTTCATTAAATGAACCACTCCTTCATCTTAATTCTCTTGGCAAAGACTAGCGGACGACAATATGTGCGGAGTGCACTTAGGCTAATAAGTAGCTGCCTTAGACATCCCCTTTTCTAATTTTATAGTCAGAACAATTATTCTGATAACTTTATTATATAGAAAAACTACTTAATTTTCTAGTGAATGCAAGAGAAATTTACAATTAATATATAAAATTTATACTGTATTTTGTGGGAATACGTGAAAAACGTGCTATATATGGTAGTGACAGTAGAAGTTACTGAAAATAGTTGTCAGAAAGCTGATTGTCATATATGTTGTAAGGTGTAGAATAATGTTAATACTTTGAAGGAGGTACATGGTATGGATTGGTTACAAGCTGCAAAAGAAAGGCAAGACGAATTAATACAAGAGTTACAGGAGCTTGTGCAAATAAATAGTGTGCTCGATGAGGATACAATAACTACTGAAGTACCTTTTGGAGATGGTCCACTTCAAGCGCTTGAATGGTTACTAGCAAAAGGTCAAAGTGAAGGCCTGCTCACGAAAAATGTTAATAATTATGCTGGACATATTGAAATGGGAACTGGTGAAGATTTACTTGGTATTTTATGTCATGTTGATGTTGTCCCAATTGGAGAAGAAGCAGATTGGACTTACCCTCCTTTCAGCGGCACAGTAGCTGATGGTAAATTATTTGCACGTGGTGCGATTGACGATAAAGGGCCTACGATTGCGGCATGGATGGCCATGAAACTTGTGAAAGATGCAGGTATTCCGTTAGAAAAAAGAGTACGAATGATTATTGGTACAGACGAAGAAACAGGATTCCGCTGTGTCGACCACTATTTTAAACAGGAGGAAATGCCGACAATTGGTTTTGCACCAGATGCGGATTTCCCGCTCATCAATGCAGAAAAAGGCATTGCAGAGCTTGTGTTCTCTCAAAATAAAGTGGGTGATGCAACGAAAGAACAACTACTACTATTTAATGCAGGAAAGCGCCCAAATATGGTACCTGATTTTGCAAAAGCAATAATTCAGCACGTAACAGCATCATTCGAACAGAATTTTCAAACATTTTTAAGTAAAAATCAGCTAGAAGGCTCTTTATTAATGGAGGAGTCTCGCTATATAATAACTATCAAAGGTAAAGCAGCCCATGCAATGGAACCAGATAAAGGTATCAATGCAGCTGTTTATCTTGCAGCATTTTTACAACAAGAGTTGACGACAGAAGCAAGTAAACAATTTGTCGACTTTATTGCAGATGTTTTTTATCAGGATCATTATGGTAGTCAGCTCGATCTGCAGTTTGAGGATACAATGTCAGGACAAACAACATTAAATCCAGGGATCGTAAGCTATGATGTCCATAAAGGCGGCAGTTTAGTAATTAGTATGCGCTATTCAGTTTCCTATCCATTCGATGAAAAAATAACAGCAGCACAACGCTTAACGGTAGAAAAAGGGTTTTCTCTAGACATACAAGACGACTCCAAGCCACATTATGTCAGCGAAGATGATCCATTCATCCAGACATTAGCAGCTATCTATAGACGTCAAACGGGAGATACAGAAACACCTTTATTATCAACTGGTGGTGGGACGTATGCACGTGTGATGAAAAAAGGCGTGGCATTTGGCATGCTCTTCCCAGGGGAGCCAGATGTAGCGCATCGAGCGGATGAGTTTGTTGTCGTTGAAAACCTTGTAAAAGCAGCGGCAATTTATGCTGAAGCAATTGTTGAACTTGCAGGAAAAAAATAACTCAAAGACGAAAAGGATGAACAAAACATGGCATATTCATTATGGAATGATCAAATTGTTGAAGAAGGATCCATTGCAGTATCACCAGAAGATAGAGGCTATCAATTTGGTGACGGTATTTATGAAGTAATCAAAGTTTATAACGGAAATATGTTTACAGCACAAGAGCATATTGATCGTTTCTATGCAAGCGCCGAAAAAATTCGTCTTGTTATTCCTTATACAAAAGACGTTTTACACAAATTATTACATGAGCTGATTGAAAAAAATAATCTTGATACAGGGCATGTTTATTTCCAAATTACACGTGGTGCCAATTCACGTAATCACGTTTTCCCAGATGCAAGTGTTCCAGCTGTATTAACGGGTAATGTGAAAGCTGGTGAACGTGCATATGAAAACTTTGAAAAAGGGGTTAAGGCTACGTTTGTAGAGGATATTCGTTGGTTGCGCTGTGATATCAAATCTTTAAACTTACTTGGTGCAGTATTAGCAAAACAAGAGGCAGCTGAAAAGGGCTGCTACGAAGCAATTTTACATCGCGGGGATATCGTAACAGAATGTTCATCAGCAAATGTTTATGGGATTAAAGACGGTAAGCTTTATACACACCCAGCAAATAACTTCATTTTAAACGGTATTACTCGTCAAGTCATTTTAAAATGTGCAGAAGAGATTAGTTTACCTGTAGTTGAAGAACCAATGACAAAAGCTGATTTATTAACAATGGATGAAATTATTGTATCCTCTGTATCTTCAGAAGTTACTCCTGTTATTGATGTGGATGGAAACCAAATCGGTACTGGTGTGCCAGGTGAATGGACGCGTAAATTGCAACAAGCTTTTGAGGCGAAATTACCACTTTCTTTGAATACAAAATAAAAGAACCGTTTAAGAGAACTATCGATAAGGGTAGTTCTCTTTTTTATGGATGTAATGTTTGGTATCGTCATGTAAAATAAAAAGGATAGTAATGAATAATTTTACAGATTGAAATTTGTAGAATAATTGTCGATGTATTGAATACAATGCCTCTTTTCTACCAAAGCAATCTAGATAAAAAGAGAACTATAGATATGGTGAGTAAGAATGGAGTGACCTTTACATGGCACAATTGGTGAAATTACAAGATTACATTTCACGCTATCAAATTGATTTAGCGAGATACCCAACACAATTTGTGCGCTTGAAGAAAAACCAATGGGAGCGCATTAAGCGACAGTGGGAATTGGGAGAAGATATTAGCGAGTGGCAACATGTCGACAATGAGGTGGAAGCGGAGGCTTACGAGGAAAAAGAACGTTTTACCTTCATAAAAAAATGGTTTGCTGGACGGCAAAAGGAAACAACAGAGGATGTTGAAGAAGTAGAAATATCAAATGAGCTTGTCAGCGATGAGGATATAATTCCTGAAGAAGAAACGACGCTCACATTTGAACCTAAAATTGTGTATGCACCACAATCCATCCATGAGTTGAAACGAATGTTTATTGATCAGTTCTTTCATTTTCAAATGAAATGGGCCAGTTCAACATTACGGGAAAAATCATATGTAGATCCTCGCTTCATGCGTGACTCATTGCTCCGTATGCTATTGCAAACATTGCCAGATAATTATCTATTGTTTTATTATCCAATACTACAAATTAGAAAAGCACCTATAGAGCTAGATGTAGTGTTAATGTCGCCGACAGAGTGTATTTGTATTACGGTCTTAGAGGCTGAAAATCAAGCTGTATATGTAGGTGGCAGTGATCGCTTCTGGATTAAAAAAGTAGGGACGAAGGATTCTAAAGTTTTGAATCCAACGATTAACTTAGGGCGGATGGAATCGGTCCTGTCGCAATTATTTAAACAAGAGGATATTGATATGCCCATCCGTAAGGTTGTGCTATCTCGTAATGGGTATTTTGATTATCCTGGTTCACCATTTGGGGTACGCTTTGTTGATCGTCGAAATTACCATGAATGGATAGAGCATTTAAGAAAAGTTTCCTCTCCTATGAAGCATATGCAAATCCGAGCTGCACAGACAATTTTAAATACGGTCCAAACTACCTCCTTTAACCGAGATATATGGCAGCAAGCATCTCAGCCAAAAGAGGAATGATGTATGAACGTTCTATTTATTGTCAATGAGGCCGCTGGGAATGGAAAAGGAAAAAAAGTCTGGCTCCAACTTCAAGAGCAACTAACGATTTCCTATCAAGTGGCTTTTACTGAATATGCAGGACATGGACAGGAAATCGCTCAACAATGGGCACACCAGCAACAAGAGAAGAAATTGCTTGTCGTTGTTGGCGGTGATGGCACCATTCATGAAGTAGTTAGTGGTGTTATACATAATAAATACATCATAATTGGTGTAGTTCGTGCTGGCTCTGGTAATGACTTTGCACGTTATTTTCATACCTTTTCCAATGCCCAGCAAATCGAGGATTATGTAAAGACTACCTTGGCTAATGTAAGAATGGATGCAGGGATCGTTCAGATTGATAATCAACGAAAAGAAATATTTGTTAATAATGCTGGCATAGGCTTCGATGCCTTTGTGACAAAATCAATTAACACTTCTCGTCTTAAGTTTTATCTCAATAAGATTGGACTAGGGAAACTTTCGTATGCTGTCGCTGTAATTAGAGGGTTATTTCGCTTTGAACGCTTTGACATAACGATACGTTCAGAGGGACAGGAATGGCAATTTCAGCAGACGTGGTTTGTGGCGATGAGTAATCAACCTTATTTTGGAGGCGGCATGAAAATATCACCTGCCGCAAAAGCAGATGATGGGCAAGTGGATATCACAATTGTACATGGTATTTCTCGTATCAAATTATTACTGGTATTTGTCACTGTGTTTTTTGAAAAACATACAAAATTTAAGGAAGTTACTTTTTTACAGGGGCAGGTCTTTGATCTTATCGTAGCAGATAAGGTTGACTGCCATACAGATGGTAATTATATTGGCATTGTCAATCAAGAGACCAATATCCACTGTACAATACAACAAAATGCTTGGCAGGTTATTGTTAAGGATTCATAAAAATATCATTGTGCAATAATTTCATGCGAATTATAAGGGAATACGTTATACTATAAAAAAATCAATAATTTCACAAGAAAGAAATGAGGAACAACATTGAGATTAAGAAATAAGCCTTGGGCAGAGGAAATGATTACAGATCACCCAGAGGTGATTATTCCAAATCCTGAAGACTTTAAAGGAAATTGGCAGGCTGTTTTCGGCAATGACAACCCTATTCATATTGAAGTAGGGTCTGGAAAAGGACAATTTGTGACCGGTATGGCTTTGCAAAATCCAACAATCAATTATATTGGCATTGAACTTTACGATAGTGTGATTGTTTGTGCACTAGAAAAAGTGCTAGAGGCAAAATCTCCAGCGAATTTACGTTTACTAAAAGTAAATGGCGCAGATTTATATAAATTCTTTGACAAAAACGATGTATCACGTGTATACCTGAATTTCTCAGATCCTTGGCCAAAAACACGACATGCAAAAAGACGTTTAACGCACGGGGATTTTTTGAAATTATATGAGTCGATTTTAGTGGATAATGGGGAAGTCCATTTTAAAACGGATAACCGAGGTCTTTTCGAGTATTCTTTAATCAGTATGTCTGAATATGGGATGTTATTAAAGTATGTATCTCTCGACCTGCATGCAAATATGCCAGAGGATAATGTGATGACAGAATATGAAGAGAAGTTTTCTGCGAAGGGGCAGCCGATTTATCGCTTAGAATCGCAATTTATCACTAAATTGTAGGGGGAATATGGATGGATCAGTTACAGTTTCACAATATGTCATTATCATGGCTAAACGGGGGTGTTACGTGCCTAGATGGTGGTGCGATGTTTGGTGTTGTACCAAAGCCTCTTTGGTCCCGCAAATATCCAGTCAATGAAAAAAACCAAATTGAATTACCAACAGAACCTATCCTTATTCAATTTGGGGGCAAAAACTACCTTATTGATACGGGGGTTGGCTTTAACAAATTAAATGAAAAGCAGCTACGAAACTTTGGTGTAACAGAAGAATCTTCGTTAGCTGATAGCTTACAAGAGTTAGGATTAACGACAGCAGATATTGATGCAGTGTTAATGACGCATTTACATTTTGATCACGCTGGGGGGTTAACGCAGTGGGAAGGGGATGTACTTGTACCAACTTTCCCAAATGCCAAGATTTTTGTAACGAAAATTGAATGGGATGAAATGCGTAACCCCAATATCCGTTCTAAAAATACTTATTGGAAAGAAAATTGGGAGCCAGTTCAGCATTTAGTTGAAACCTACGAAGAGTCATTGGAAGTAGTACCTGGAATCGAAATGCTTCATACTGGTGGTCATAGTGAGGGACATGCTGTCATCAAGCTAACGCAAAATGATGAAGTGTTATTGCATATGGCAGATATTATGCCGACTCATGCTCATCAAAATCCATTATGGGTATTAGCCTATGACGATTATCCAATGACAAGTGTATTTGCAAAAGAGCGACTGATGAAAGAAGCCCTTGCAAATAACTATGGCTTTATTTTCTATCACGATGCTTATTACCGTATGATTCGATGGGATGAGTCAGGCAAAGAGATTGTGGATAAACTAGAGCGTAGTAGACAAGCTGTTATTACATTTTAATCGAGCAAGAAAGGCGAGGTATTTGGCATATAAAATGTCAATACCTCGCGTTTTTGTTCGTGAACAGGATAGAAAATATGATACACTTAACACGATACTAAAATACAAAAGAGAGTTGAAATAAACATGGCAACTGAACAACCATTTTTACCCGTTTTACTTGGATCAGATATGAATGCATATGGTATGGCACGTGCGTTTTATGAAGCATATGGTATTAAACCACTTGTTTTAGGACGTTCTCATTTAACAGCAACACAAGATAGCCATATCCTACAATTTCAAGAAATAGACCGTTTAAATGAACAAGATGTTTTTGCACCTGCCCTTGCAGAAGTTGCAAAAAAATATGCTGATAAAAAACTATTACTTTTAGCATGTGGGGACGATTATGCCAAGCTGATCATCAAAAATAAGCCAGCATTACAAGAGCATTTTACCGTACCTTATATCGACGAATCGTTGATGGATGAAATTTTATTGAAAGAAAATTTCTATAAAATGTGTGATCAATATAATTTTAAATATCCAGGTACAACAACGGTGACAGCTGACAACTATGAAAACTTTACACCACCATTTGCTTACCCTATCATTTTAAAGGCTTCCAACTCTGTAGAATATTGGGCTTGTAAATTCCCTGGGAAGAAAAAAGTATTTGTTGCACATGATGAAGCGGAAAAAACGGCTATATTAAAAGCTATTTATAGCTCTAGTTATCAGGATACAATGATTATTCAAGAATTTATTCCTGGGGACGATTCCTATATGCGTGTGTTAAATGCCTATGTAGGAAAGGATGGGAAAGTGAAGCTGATGTGTCTAGGTAACCCTATTCTAGAAGAACATTCTCCTGAAGGAATCGGAAGTTATGCAGCCATCTTGACAACCTATGATAAAGAATTAATGGATCAAGTACGTTTCTTCCTAGAGGACATTGGCTATACAGGTTTTGCGAATTTTGATATGAAATATGATATTCGAGACAAGCAATATAAACTTTTTGAAATCAATTTACGTAATGGGCGTTCTAGCTATTATGTAACAGCAAGTGGGCATAATTTAATGAAGTATGTTGCGGATGACCATATGTTAAATATCGAGCAAGAAGTCACATATGTGCAGGACAAGCATTTATGGATGATTATTCCTAAAGGTGTATTATTCAAATATGCATCGAATGAAAAGCTCAAACTAGAAGCAAAAAAATTAATTAGTGAGGGTAAATACACAAATTCTCTTTACTTTAACGAGGATATGAATGCGAAGCGTTGGGTGAAACTAACACTCAATAATTTAAATTATTACCGTAAGTATAAAAAGTACTTTAATAATAAAGGTTTATCAGAATAACATAGAGAAGCCATCTTCATTTTATGAGATGGCTTCTTATGTTGTTGAATTAGATATTATGAGTAGCAGAAAAGGCCCTTTAGCAAGGTGAGGGGTTGATTTCCGTTCCGCCAGCGCATTGGAAATCTCTTTTCACCTTTCACAAAAATGTTTTGTTTTTTAACATTATAAGAAGCCATCTTCAATTTATGAGATGGCTTCTATTGTATATACATAATTAAACTTCTGTTAGTTCCACGACAACACCAGAGCGTGCATCGGCAGCAAATTCGAATGTCTGCATCTCACCTTCATGCATACGCGAGATCCCCCCACGATATACTGGGATGGTAATAATACCGTTTGTAAAATCTTCAGTTTTCATAAAAATCCAAGAACCATCAATCGGTGAATCCTTTTTAAATTCTCTTTTTATGTTTTCAAGTACTTGTCCTGCAGGTACGAACGGAGAAACTTTTTCACTAGCTTCTTTAATAATGACTGCGGCAGCTAAGCCAGTTGCGACACCAATTAAAAAATCACGTAATTTCATACTTTTTTCCTCCTTTTTCTATACCTTTATTTTAGCATAGCCTATAGAGTGAATGCACGTTCACAATTAAGCGGATTGAGGAAATGTATCAATATTTCGAATTCGGAAATAATTGTGTTACAATAGGCAAGGAAGAATATTCTACTTCGTGGGGAGAGAGTCATCATGAATGAGGAAACATTACAATTATTTAAAACATTAACAGAATTACCAGGCGCTCCGGGTAATGAACACGCAGTACGCGCGTTCATGCGTTCTGAGTTAGAAAAGTACTCGGATGAAATCGTTCAAGATAATTTGGGGGGTATTTTTGGTGTTAAGCACAGTGATGTTACGGATGCACCGAAAATATTAGTTGCTGGTCATATGGATGAGGTAGCATTTATGGTTACTTCTATCACAGATAACGGAATGATCCGTTTTCAAACATTGGGCGGCTGGTGGAACCAGGTTATGCTTGCACAGCGTGTAGAAGTATATACGAAAAATGGGGCAATTCCTGGTGTAGTTTCATCCATCCCACCCCATTTATTAACAGATGCAGAACGAGCGAAGCCAATGGATATAAAAAATATGCTTATCGATGTTGGTGCTGATAATAAAGAAGATGCTATGTCTATGGGTGTTCGTCCTGGACAATCCATCATACCAATTTGTCCATTCACACCAATGGCTAATCCGAAGAAAATTATGGCTAAAGCTTGGGATAACCGCTATGGCTGTGGTCTAGCGATTGAACTAATGAAAGAAGTACAGCACGAAAAATTAGGTTCACATTTATACTCAGGTGCAAATGTAATGGAGGAAGTTGGCTTGCGCGGTGCACAAGTATCAGCAAACATGATTAAACCAGATTTATTCTTTGCACTAGATGCTTCTCCTGCCAATGATATATCAGGTGAAAAAAGTCAATTTGGACAGCTCGGCAAAGGTACTTTACTTCGTATTTTAGATCGTACAATGGTAACACATCGTGGTATGCGTGAATTCATTTTAGATACGGCCGAATCCAATCATATCCCTTATCAATACTTTGTCTCCCAAGGTGGAACAGATGCTGGTCGAGTGCATACAGCAAACGATGGCGTTCCAAGTGCAGTAATTGGTGTATGCTCACGTTATATTCATACATCAGCGTCAATTATTCACATTGATGATTATGCAGCTGCCAAAGCATTAATTATTGAATTAGTGAAAAAAGCAGATCGTTCGACATTAGAGACAATTCACGCTAATGTATAAGAAGCTAGGAAGATGCCTTTTAGAGGCATCTTTTTCTATGGAAAGAAAGTGGGGATTAAATGAAAATAGCCATTGGCACAACCAATAAGGCCAAAACAGAAGCAGTTGAAGTAATTGTTCGCAAATACTTTGAGGATTCTCTCTTTACTCATGTCAAAGCTGCTTCTGAAGTATCAGATCAACCGATAAGTAATGAAGAAACTAGATTAGGGGCAATGAATCGTGCTAAAAACGCCTTGATTTTAACGGATGCAGAATTATCATTTGGCTTAGAAGGTGGCGTAACTGAAATCGATGATGACATGTATGTTTGTAACTGGGGTGCATTAACTGTGTCAGACGGAACAATGTTTACAGCTGCTGGCGCACAAATTATTCTGCCAAAAGAAATTGCCCAGGAAATAAGAACTGGTGGAGAACTTGGACCGATTATGGAGCAATATACAAAGCGTCGAGATATTCGTCAAGGCGCAGGTGCTGTAGGTATTTTTACGCAAGGTTTAGTTAGTAGACAGATGATGTTTGAGCATATTGTCTCGCTTTTAGTTGGTCAATATTTGTTCACATTTTCACAAAAATAGTTAAAAAGAATTAGTGGTGAGAGGATAGTTAGGTTGCATCTTATGATTAATTTTTTTAAAATAGAAAAAAGTTAGTAGTGAAAGGAAGAGAGACATGTTATTTTCATGGCTAAGAGCAATTGGCCTAATGCTTATACTTCTTGTCCTTTCTGGCTGCAATCAATCTATTGATGATCAAATTGCTAATGGGCTCCAATTAACGGAGAAGGTTTTTGCTGAAGAGCCAGAAGAACATACAGTAGAAATTGGGGATATCAAATTATACTTACCTTCAAACTTTAAAATTGAAGACAGTTCAGATGCTTATAATATTGTGATTTCAAAAGGCAAAGAAAGCTACATTCTTTTTATCAATGATCGTGAAGCACAAGACAGTAAACTTTATTATAATCTTTTAAAAGAAAATGAAGCGGACAAAATTATCGAGGAATCGACTTTTGATAAGGATGGTCGATTTGGCTTCACAGCGGTTCTAAAAACGGACGAAGAAAATGAAATGGAGCTCATTGTTAGTAGCGGTGGTGTGAAGATGACAACCATTTCAAAGGCAAAACAAATTGAAAATAATTTGCGTGAGATGACGAAAATCGTTCATTCGGTTAAGATGAAGTAAATAGAAGGAATGAACAGAACGGTTCACAAACATGTGAGCCGTTTCATTTTGAAGTTAGGATGTGAAAAAGATGAAGCGAATGAAGTCTGAACAACTAGTCGAGCTATTAAAAAAGCAATTAACTGAAGAGAAATATGAATTTCATTTTGATAAAAAGTACGATAAATTACGCTTGAATCATAAGACAATTGAAAAAGGGATGGAGCTCTCCTTACCTGGGATCTTAGCAAAATATAATGACAAGCAAGAGTCAGCGATTGAAGAAGTTATATATACAATTGAGCAAACCTTTAATGCAATGGTACAAGAAAAAGAACAGGGTTTCCAAACGACTACACAGATTTATCCCGTGATTCGTGCCACTTCTTATCCACAGGCATCGAAAGAAGGGCATACCTTTATTACAACTGAGCATACAGCTGAAACGCGCGTTTTTTATGCACTCGATTTAGGTAAAACCTATCGCTTTATTGATGAATCCATGCTAGAAGCCTTACAATTAACGGTAGAACAAATTCGAGAAATGGCACGCTTTTCGGTGAAACAACTACCAACCGCCTATAAAAAAGATGAGGTAGCAGGTAATATTTTTTATTTTGTCAATGTGAATGATGGCTATGATGCTAGCCGTATTTTAAATGAGAGCTTTTTAAAAGAAATGCAGGCACAAGTGGAGGGCGATATGACATTATCCGTGCCTCATCAAGATGTATTAATTATAGGTGATATTCGTAATGAAACAGGGTATGATGTATTAGCACAGATGACGATGCATTTCTTTGCAGTCGGTACTGTACCGATTACGTCATTATCTTTTATTTATGAAGATGGAGAACTAGAACCAATCTTTATCTTAGCAAAAAACAGAGTGAAAAAGGAGCAAGAATAACAATGAACGTATTTTACAACAAAGAGCATGTAGGAGATGTCTTACTAGTTCAACTAGCAACGGAGGCTATTGTGAAAACAGAAGTAGAACGTGCTGGTGATATTGCTATTTTAAGGGAAGCTCAAACGGGAGAAATTAAAGCCTTCAATTTATTTAATGCGAGCAGTTACATCCAAACAGATGCTAAAGGCTTAGTAGAAGTGACACCAGAATTAGTAGCACAGCTAGCGGTGGCAATCGAAAAAAATGGAGCTAATATTAATCTTGATGTTGATTTTTCACCAAAATTTGTGGTTGGTTATGTAGAAACAAAGGACAAGCATCCAAATGCTGACAAATTGAGTATCTGTTCAGTCAATGTAGGAGATGAGATACTACAAATTGTATGTGGAGCTCCTAATGTAGAAGCAGGTCAGAAGGTAGTTGTTGCGAAAATTGGTGCCGTAATGCCTTCGGGAATGCTTATTAAAGAAGGAAATTTACGTGGTGTTGAGTCTTACGGCATGCTTTGTTCAGCGCGTGAATTAGCGATTCCTAATGCACCATCTGAAAAAGGAATTTTAGTATTACCAGAGGATGCTATAGTTGGTAGTGCTTTTGAATCACCAACTAAATAAAAATTCCCCTATTTAAAAAAGAAATTATTAAAATTTAAATGTTTTATCATGATATTATTCCTTGTGTCAAGGTGAAATGCCCTAAATCGTTATGTTACTAATATGCTAGTAGCATAACGATTTTTTTGTTTAGAATGAGCCTCTAAATGCAAGTTTCAAGACCGTTTTTATGGTATGCTTTTTGATGTAGACATTGAGCTATTGATAAATTTAAAACTAGACAATGCTATAAATGAAGTGTAAGAGAAATGAGTGAAACGAAGTGAACTGGTTTAAAAAACAAATTAGTAAATTTATTAATAAAGAAGATGAAGACTATGAGTATGAAGAATATTATGAGGATTATGGAGAAGTTCAGTCGGAGCAATTACATACACAAAAAGAACCACCAATCGCTAAGCAAAAGACTTTCCGTTTCCCTTTGATTGACGATGATGAAGGTGAAGCATCCTATACGCACTCAAAAGAAATGTTTGATCAAATGGAAGATGATGATTATGGACAAATTGGGGATTTATCGTTACCAAAACATTTAAATCATCATATTGTCGATTCTAGTGTTTATGATGTTGAGGTTTCAGGAATTCGAGATTTACTAGCAAATCGCTCTAAACGTACAGGTAGAAAAACAATGATGAAAAGTCAGCCGTCAGAACAAGAATTTCGTTCAAGAGCAAGCTTAGTGTTTCGAGATGCACAAAATGAAACAGCTACTATAAGTCCTATGACTGCACCTGCACCAAAAGAAAAGAGTCAGCGAAAAGAACAAAAAGTTGAAAATATTATGCCTGAGAATCGCAAACGATTTGTTCCAACAGATGTGCCTTCACCTGTCTATGGTTTTGCAAAACCAAGTCCCATCAAAGATTTATTAGATAAAAGAAAAGAGGAATATGAGAAGCAAGAAACCGATGTACAGGCAGTTGAAAGGGTTACTGTTGCAAAGCCTTTAAAAGAAGCGACAACAAATGAGGTCAATGAAAATATACTAGAAGAAAAAGAGCCGGCTAGCACAAACCAAACGGTTTTAACGGAACACCATGAGATTATTCAATCGAAAGAACTTTCGACAGTAAGTGAACCAATTATTTTTGAGGAAGAACTGTTGGTTGAAGAGAACGATGATAAGGAAAATTTGTCATCAAATGTAGCTGTGCCTCAAACGACTTCTTTTGCTATGGATTTTGAAGGGCAAGAGAAGGAAGCTGTTGTTCAAGATCAAACAGTTCAACAACTTTCAGCAGATCAATCGGAAATCCATGTCAAAGAAATGATTGTGGAACAAGTACAAATAGAAAATTCTACGATCCATATTGGAGAAGTTACTGTCGTTCAACCGTCAATGGATGACCAATCTCCTGATACTGCATCGAGGGAAGAAAAAAGTCGAATTCCATTTAATGTACTAATGTTAAAAACAGATAAAGAAAAATGGAGAATCCAACAGCAATTGAAGATGGCTCAGCAGCCTATACGTGTAGAGAGCATGCCAGAAACAGAGAAAAACAAACTTGTGGATGTGATGCCAGAAAAATCATCGTCCTTAGACAGCATGACAACAAATGAAATGTCCGTTTCACCACCAGAAGATGACAACGATTTCCATATGTCAGAGACTGTTCAATTGCAAGTAGATGGTCCAGTGCAACTTGAGGTAAAAGATGAAGTAGAAAGTGTCCCTACAAAAAGTAGTGCTGAAGAGCCTATTGCTGTAATTACAATGGCTCCTGTTACATCAATGTCAAGTATCTCAACAAATGAAAGAATAGAAATTGAAAAAGCAGCTGCTGATGAAATTTCTGCAACTATTGAGCCAGAGCTTGAGTTAGAACCAGAACTTGAACTATCTTCAGAACGGGACCAAGTGTCAGAACCAGAACTAGCTATCGAACCTGAAGTAGTTTCAGAAATTGTAGAGTATGCTCCGGTAGAATCTGTTGAGAATCAAGTAGCACCACAAGAAGTAGAAGTAGAAGCTGAGATACCAGCAAAGCCTGTACACGTCTATCAAAAGCCAACGGATGAATATCTAGAGCCACCAGAGGAAAAAACACAGGATACGGATTGGATGGAGCAACAGGGCGACACATTAGTCGAAGCACTATCTTATTTCCAAGTTTCTGCTCAAATTGAATCGATTATGCAAGGTCCTGCTGTTACTCAATTTGAAATAACGGTGAGCCATGGTACAAAGGTGAGTAAAATTCGAAACTTAGCAGATGATTTAAAACTTGCCCTAGCAGCAAAAGATATTCGTATTCAAGCACCAATTCCTGGGAAGAGTTCGATCGGTATTGAGATCCCAAATAGAGTATCACGTGCTGTTCGCTTATCTGAGGTAACAAATAGTGCCTCCTTCGTTGAGTCAGATTCACCATTAGAGGCAGCATTAGGACTTGATTTGACTGGAAAACCTGTTACGTTAGATCTGCGTAAAATGCCACATGGCTTAATCGCTGGTGCAACGGGTTCGGGTAAATCCGTTTGTATTAATTCTATTTTGGTTAGTTTATTATATAAAGCTGCACCACACGAGCTAAAACTCATGCTGATCGACCCTAAAATGGTAGAGCTGGCGCCGTTTAACCATATTCCGCATTTAGTTAGTCCTGTCATTACAGATGTAAAGGCGGCAACGGCTGCACTAAAATGGGCAGTTGAGGAAATGGAGCGTCGCTATCAACTATTCGCTCATGCAGGTGCACGTGATATTACACGTTTTAATGCCATAGCTGATAAAAATAATGAACATAGCCTGAAGTTGCCTTACATTTTAATTGTCATTGATGAGTTAGCAGATTTAATGATGATGTCTCCAGCAGATGTAGAGGAGGCCATTTGCCGTATTGCTCAAAAGGCACGTGCATGTGGTATTCATTTAATTGTTGCAACGCAAAGACCTTCAGTGGATGTTATTACAGGGTTAATCAAATCAAATATCCCTACACGTATTGCCTTTGCAGTTTCCTCTCAAATTGATTCTCGTACCATTTTAGATGGGCAAGGAGCTGAAAGGTTACTTGGTCGAGGGGATATGCTATATTTAGGTAATGGTATGTCAGCGCCCGTGCGTTTACAGGGAACTTTTGTTACAGATGATGAAATTGAATCGATTATTGAGCATGTTCGTGAACAGGGTGAGCCTGATTATATTTTCGATCAAGAGGAATTATTAAAGAAAACAGAGGTGTCCGCAGAACAGGACGATTTATTTGAAGATGTTTGTCGATTTGTCTATGAGCAAGGTGGCGCTTCTACCTCATTGATTCAACGAAAGTATCATATTGGCTATAATCGTGCTGCTCGTTTAATTGACATGTTAGAATCACATGGTTTTGTTTCGGAAGCAAGAGGAAGTAAGCCACGTGAAAGTTACATTACAGAAGAAGATTTAATTACTATGTTTGAATAAGAATTGCATTGTTTTCGTCTAGATTATCTAATTTACGTCGAATTTAGTTTTTTTAGAAAAGTTACACATCTATCCTTATGCATAAAAAGTGCTATAATAGACAAGATGTGTTGAATAGTACGTATTTTTTAACACTTGTGAAGGTATTAATACCTAACCATTCGTGAAATAATACGATACACCTAATAGATGATAGATGGGATATTGAAATTCCCGGGGGGTTTAATTAATGACAGTTTTTCATTTCACAGGCATTAAAGGTTCTGGCATGAGTTCGCTTGCACAAATCTTATTTGATGCTGGTGAACAAGTACAGGGCTCAGATGTCGATAAATATTTCTTCACGGAGCAACCGTTACGTGAACGTAATATTCCAATTTTTACATTTAATGCAGATAATATTAAAGAAGGTATGACAGTGATCGCAGGTAATGCATTTTCCGATGATCACCCTGAATTAGTACGTGCTCGAGAAATAGGTGTAGAAGTCATTCGTTACCATAAATTTTTAGGTGAATATATTGGCAACTATACATCTATTGCCATCACAGGTGCACATGGTAAAACATCTACGACTGGTTTAATGGCACATGTGGTAGGTGGCTATAAACCGACATCTTATTTAATTGGTGATGGTACTGGGGCAGGTCATGAAAATGCTGATTTCTTTGTAATGGAGGCGTGTGAATACCGCCGTCACTTTTTAGCATATAATCCTGATTATGCTGTGATGACGAACATCGATTTTGATCATCCAGATTACTTCGCTAATATAGAGGACGTATATTCTGCATTTCAATCATTAGCATTACAAGTGAAAAAAGCAATTATAGCATGTGGTGATGATGAACAGCTTCAACGTATTCAAGCAAAAGTACCAGTTGTGTATTATGGATTTGGTGCTGAAAATGACTTTGAAGCTCGTAATGTTGAAAAAACAACTGAGGGTACAAAATTTGATGTTTTTGTACGTAATGAATTTTATAGCACTTTCTTTATCCCATTATTTGGGGATCATGCTGTTTTAAATACATTGGCGGTTATAACGCTATGTGAATATGAAGGCATTTCTCCAGATATTATTCAGGAGCGTTTACACACGTATAAAGGTGTAAAAAGACGTTTTACTGAGACGGATATAGGGGATAATGTTTTAATAGATGACTATGCACACCATCCAACGGAAATTCGCGCGACAATTCAATCAGCACGACAAAAATTTCCTGAACGTGAGCTAGTTGCGATTTTCCAACCACATACATTTACACGTACACAAGCTTTTTTACAAGATTTTGCGGATAGTTTGAGCCTTGCAGATACAGCCTATTTATGTGATATATTTGGCTCTGCGAGAGAAACGCAAGGCGCGCTTTCTATTCATGATTTAGCGTCACTTATTGAAGGCAGTGCAGTGATTACCACTGAAGGAATTGATATATTAACAAAACATAATGGCGCAGTATTTTTATTTATGGGCGCTGGTGATGTTCACAAGTTCCAAGATGCTTTTGAAGACGTGCTTAAAAACAATGAAACAGCTTAGTCCGTAGGGGTTAAGCTGTTTTTTCTCAAATTTAAGCAGGAATTCCGTTTTTTTTGTCGAAGATAGGGAAAGTAATAGTAAAGACAATTTACTAGCAGGAGGTCAACTTATGGAAGTGATTTTGTATATTGCAGCCATTATTGCTGCAATCGGTTTTTTAATTTTATGTGTGAGCGTGGGCATGACATTATTCTCGCTTAAATCCATCTTAAACAGCTTAGCAGGGACATTATCTGGGATTGAAGGCCAAATGGAAGGCATTACACGCGAAACAACTTCTTTATTATCAAAAACAAATAGCTTAGCAGAGGATATTCAACATAAATCTGAACAATTAAATTCAGTTGTTCAAGCTGTTAAAGGTATTGGTGACTCCGTTAATGGTTTAAATAATTCTGTTCAGCAGATTACTACTTCTGTCTCTAAAAGCGTAGAACAAAATGAAGAAAAAATTGCACAAGTTGTACAATGGAGTAATGTTGCGATGGGTATTGCTGATAAATGGAAAAAGCGAAAAATCATCGAGCAGGAAACGGTATCACCTGATGCCTATGCATTTGAAACTGTGCAAGTAGAAGAAACACCAAAAAGAAAATGGGGTCGTAAAAAATGATAATTATTCAGTGAGTATTCTATGCTGGCTGAATAAAAATAAAGTCTTAGACATATAAGTTGAAGATGCATCTGTGAAAATAGATGGACAACCAGTCTAGACAAATTTGATAATTAGATGGGGAGGAATTGTTGCATGACAACTCAAAAGCCAAATTTTAACGAAGTAAAGGAACAGCAGCTTGAAAGTTCTTTGCCTCAGCTTTATCATCCGCAAGACTCGATTTATGAAGAGGAGCGTGTAAACATGAAAGATTTTGTGATTGGCGCATTAGTTGGTGGAATCGTAGGGGCTGCTGCAGGTCTACTGTTAGCTCCAAAATCAGGAAAAGATTTACGCAGTGATGTGGCTGTACAAGCTGTTCAGCTAAAAGATAAGAGTGCAGACTTCTCGACAACTGCAAAAGATAAAACAGTTCAACTTTCTAAACAAATTCAAGAGCAATCTACACAATTAGTAGAGAAAGTAAAAACACTAAAAACAGCAAAAGCACCAACTGTTTTTGATGATGGTACGGTTTCCTTTGAAGGGGAAGAACCATTAGAGGATTATATTCCAAGTGAGGAACCAAAAGCCGAAGAAACGACAGAAAAAGCAGATCAAAAAGAAGAAACAAATGAAGAAGTTCGTGCATAATGCATAATATAAAGGGATACGTTACAAGATAAAGTTGTAACGTATCCCTTTTTTTAAATGATAGGTGTAGCTTCTAATATTATTTCTAATTGATCACCACCAAATATCTCTGTATCAAAGCTCGCTGGCTGACCATTTCTTAAAATCGTAAAATTCCCCTTAAAGGCACTTGGCAGCTGCCAATTAGAGAATCGGAAAACATCTTGATAAATCCAACGACTACGATCCTTTTCTTTAAATACTAAAGTCGCTCCATTGGGTACAGTGGATTGTGGTGACACAACCATTTTATTAACAATCGCTTCATTTGCAGTCTTCTTTAGTTCCAAAACTTCCTGTTGGAAATGAATAATGATTTTATCCTCTAGCAAAAGATTCATTTGGTCTGCGATATGCTGTACTGTTGGTAGAGATGGTTGTTGGAAGCTTATCACATCTCCATTTTGTACAGCATAGCTCAATTTGGCTACTTTTCCATTAATCATTAGCTGAGAAGAGAACTCTGGTAAATATAAAGGTTGTCCATCTACTTGAATCGTATAGGACTCAAATTGCTTTAACAAATGCCAATTATTAGTGATTTTGAATACATCCTCAATTGTTTCGGCAATATCAAAAACGACGATATCACGATCATTTAAAACGGTATCGAGTGATGCAGAAGAGTTATTGATAGAAATTTTGGGCTCAATCACATATTTGGTGTTTTGGATTGTCACAGTCTTTATTGCTGCATCATCTATAAGATCTCTTACTGTAGCCGTCGCCTGTTGCCCATCTTGTCCTTCTATTAACTGAATGGCATCTCCAGTTTTAATCAGGCTTTTTGTTGATGCCTGTTGCCCGTTTACCAATATTTCAGCAGGCTGACCATGTCCACCTGGTATAAATATGTCCTGTCCGTTGACACTGATAGATAGTCCATGTCCTGGCTTTCCATATAATTGCTTTGCGCGAATATTTGCAGCTAGAAAGGCATCTGCAACAGTCATTTCTTTTAGTTCAAAAAGGCGTACCACTTGGTTATTGACTGTTAAACTCATATATTGAATCGGCATTTTTTTAGCAGCAATGGCAATACCAATAGGTGTGACTAATTCAGGTGAGGCTTTTATATGATCTTCTTTTGTTAAGTTTTGAATAGCATCAATGCCTCGAACAGCAATACGATTAGCTGGTAAATCTAGAACTTGACCTAGTTCTGTAGTAAGGTTGGGTGTTAAACTACCGCCACCAACCAGCATAACGGCTTTGGGTGCTACTCGATTATTGAGTCGTAGAATTTCTTCTCCGATAGACTTCGCCAACTGTTTCACTGCAGGCTCAATTGCTAAAAAAACCTCTTCCTTTGGATAGAACTGATCAAAGCCTAGAATATCTTGAATCAATATCTCTTCAGAGGTTTGTAGCTGACGTTTAGCCTCTTCAGCTACAGGGAAGTCTAGCAAATAGTGGTCGCTTAAAGCTTCTGTTATTTCATCGCCAGCTGTAGGGACCATGCCATAAGCTACAACTGTACTTTTATCCGTAATGGCAATATCTGATGTACCTGCCCCTATATCAACAAGTGCCACATTTAGGCGACGCATCGTTGGAGGAATCAGCACATTAATGGCAGCAATCGGTTCTAACGTCAATGCTTCCATCTCTAAATCAGCTCGTTTAAGAGCGGCAATCAATGATTCCACAACTACACGAGGTAGAAACGTTGCTATCACTTCGATTTGGGCTTCATCCCCTTGTTGATCCAACAAGCTTCCGATCTCCTCGCCATCCAAGCGATAATACAGGACTGAGTAACCTACACAATAATAGTGGCTAATTTTTGCATCCTCTTTTTGTTGCAAGAGTTGCTGCTGTGCTTGTTGAACAGCCTGAAGTTCCAAGCGACTAATATCTTCTTCAGTAAAAATTGGTCGATTACGAATATTGATGGTCACACTAGCTTGTTCAGTTTTCAAAGATCGACCTGCTGCAGCGACACTTACCTTTGTGAGCGGCCCATGTTTCTCTTCAAGTTCACGTTTTATTTCATTAATTAATTCTGCCACATACATGACATTATGTATTTGTCCATCTACCATGGCACGTTCTTTATGCTCTTTTACTAAAATATCTTCCACATGAAAATGATCATTTTCTTCTTGGAGAATAATCCCGACCACTGAGCGAGTGCCAATATCAAGTGCGAATAGTTTAGAACTCAATGTAATCGCTTCCTTTCGCGTCATACTTGAAAATAATTTAGCGAGTTGAAGCGCTAAATTAAAAATGCGTGACATTCTGAACAACATTGATTATAATAATGCTATTATCTAAAAATGTAACATACATTTCAGAGTTCTGAAAGTGTCTGTCATGAGGAGAGGAGCAAGAAAGCATGAGCCAAAAAGATTTAGAAAGCTTACGTAGTCAAATAGACGGTTTAAACTTAGAAATTCTTCGTCTAATTAATGAACGTGCAGCTGTAGTTGATGAAATCGGTAAAATTAAAGAAAAACAAGGTGTGAATCGCTATGATCCGCTGCGTGAAAGACACATGCTTGATCTTATTAAAGAACACAATCAAGGTCCATTAAACCAAATGACGGTTGATTATATATTTAAGCAAATCTTTAAAACAGCTTTAAAACAACTTGAAGCTGATAAAAAGAAAGAGTTGCTTGTATCTCGTAAGAAGAAGTCAGAAGATACAATTATTAATATCAATGGTGAATTAATTGGGCAAGGAAAACCATCTTTCGTATTCGGTCCTTGTGCGGTTGAGTCTTATGAGCAAGTAGCAGCTGTTGCTGCTTCTATTAAAGCAAAAGGCGAAAAGTTAATTCGTGGTGGTGCTTATAAGCCACGTACTTCTCCTTATGACTTCCAAGGTCTTGGATTAGAAGGTCTGAAAATCTTAAAACGTGTGTCCGAGGAATATGGTTTAGGTGTTATTACAGAAATCGTGACACCAGGTCATTTAGAGGAAGCATTGGATTATATTGATGTCATCCAAATTGGTGCACGTAATATGCAGAACTTTGAATTATTAAAAGCAGCAGGTGCAACAAATAAACCTGTCTTATTAAAACGAGGTTTAGCTGCAACAATTGATGAATTCATTCATGCTGCAGAATACATTATGTCTAAAGGAAATGAAAACATTATCCTTTGTGAACGTGGTATTCGTACTTATGAAAAAGCAACTCGTAATACATTAGATATTTCAGCCGTACCAGTTTTAAAACAAGAAACGCATTTGCCAGTATTCGTAGATGTTACACATTCAACAGGGCGTCGTGATTTATTATTACCTTGTGCAAAAGCAGCTATTGCAATTGGTGCTGATGGCGTCATGGCAGAGGTGCATCCAGATCCATCTGTGGCATTGTCTGACTCACAACAACAAATGGACATCCCAACATTTGACGCATTCTATGAAACGCTACAAAAATTCATGAAAAATCATGAAATTCATGCTTAATTGTTAACAGCGAACACCGCTTGCTTACTTCGGCAGGCGGTGTTTATTATATCGTGACAAAATAATGTCTAGAATAGGACTATTAGTACTTGGTTTTTACGTAGTTCTTCTTGAAAATAATATGAAAATTATCGTATGATAAGGCTATAATAGGAAAAAAGGGAGGCACGTACGATGACTGTTACAATTTATGATGTTGCAAGAGAAGCAAATGTTTCCATGGCAACGGTCTCTCGTGTAGTCAATGGTAATCAAAACGTAAAACCAGCAACACGAAAAAAAGTACTAGAAGTAATTGAACGATTAGAATACCGTCCAAACGCAGTAGCGCGAGGTTTAGCAAGTAAGAAAACAACAACAGTTGGCGTGATTATCCCAGATATTGCAAACAATGTTTATGCGGAGCTGGCTCGTGGTGTAGAGGATATTGCCACAATGTATCGTTACAATATTATTTTAGCCAACTCAGATCAACATGAAGATAAAGAGTTACAGCTACTGGATACAATGCTTGGAAAACAGGTTGATGGTATTGTCATGATGAGTGATGAGGTTACAGAAAAGATGCAGCAAACGATGGATCATTCGCCAGTACCAATTGTGCTTGCAGGCTCTGTGGATGAATCCCAAACAATTGCAACTGTGAATATCGATTATTTCCAGGCGGCTTATGAAGCTATTTCATTACTTATTCAAAATGGCCATACACGGATTGGTTTTGTAACTGGCCCACTTTCGTATACAATTAACGGAAAATTCAAGCTAGCAGCCTATAAGAAAGCATTGCAGGATGCTGGTTTACCAATAGATGAAGCATTAATTGCTGCAGAAGAGTCCAGCTATGATATGGGCTTAGAGGCTTGGGAGATTTTATCTGCTCTTGAACAGCCACCAACAGCTTATTTTGCAGGAAGTGATGAATTGGCCATCGGTTTAATTCATGGCGCACAAGATGCGGGCAAAAATGTTCCAGAAGATATTGAAGTTATCAGCTTTGAGAACTCAAAGTTAGCACGAATGGTTCGCCCACAGTTAACAAGTGTCGCGCTACCGCTTTACGATATTGGAGCTGTTGCAATGCGCCTGCTGACAAAATTAATGAGCAAGGAAACTGTCGAGGACGAAGCGGTTATTTTACCACACCGTATTGAGCATCGACAATCTGTCAAAAGTAAATAATGATACTAACACGTAAATCGCTTATGAAGGATTTGCGTGTTTTTATTTGCTGGATGGAACATCAAAAATAGAGGATAGCGTTTCAAAAGTGAGGGATTGAACAAAAGAATTGATGGATATACCACCAAAAGCATTCATCTAATTTAAAAAGCCCCACGAATATCGTGAGGCCAAGAAATTAATCCCGTCTTTCATTCCGAATAATATGTAGCGATTTGGCTAACATTTGAGCATTCTTTTCCTCTATTTCTGCTTTACGAGGAATTGGCTCATATAAAGGAATCGGATCCTCCCATGTTGGAATAAAAGGAACAGGTGCTTCTGGTTGCCAGCGATCCAGCCATGCTTGAGGGAGTGGCCCCATTGGTAACGCTTGGTCAGTCATTTCCAACCATAACATGGACCAGGCACGGGGCACCACTCGCCAAATATCGTAGCCGCCGCCCCCCACTGCAATCCATCGACCATCACAATACTCATGTGCTAATTGATGAGCTAGTTTAGGAATTTCGCGATAAATATTCATTGTTCCATGTAAATGTGTTAATGGATCAAAATAATGTGCATCTGCACCATTTTGTGTTAATACAACATCTGGCTTGAAAAATTCAAAAATCTCTCGCATTGACTGTTCATAGATCTCTAGGAAACTTTCATCCTCAGTAAACGCATCCATTGGAAAATTAAAGGAGGTTCCATAGCCTTGCCCATTGCCGCGCTCAGTAATATTTCCGGTTCCAGGGAATAGATAACGACCAGTTTCATGTATGGACAGTGTACAAACATTAGGATCCTCATAAAAGCTCCATTGGACACCATCCCCATGATGAGCATCTGTATCTACATAAAGTACACGAGCGTTGTACTTTTCCTGCAAGTAACGAATAGCCACTGTGCTATCATTGTAAATACAAAAACCTGATGCACGACCACGGAAACCATGATGGAGTCCTCCTCCAAGGTTAAGGGCGTGTTCGGCTTTTCCTTCCATTACATAATCAACAGCGGTTAAAGTTCCACCAACTAGCTGTGCACTTGCTTCATGCATATTTTCAAAAATAGGGGTATCTTCAGTGCCAATCCCATAGCTTTCACATTGTGCTTCTGATAATTCACCATGTCCTGCTTTTTTTACAATATCTATATATTTTGAATCATGTGCAAGCAATAGCTCTTCTTCCGTTGCAACACGTGCTGGTACAATATCTACATCATCGAGTGCATTAATATTTTTTAGTAGATCCATAGTTAGCGTCAAGCGTTTATGATTGAAAGGATGTGTATCTGAAAATTTATATCCGAGTTGTTCTGGCGAGTATACGAATACGGCCTTTTTCATTATAGCGAAACACCCGGTAAATTTGGCCATAGGACATCAAAGCCCTCTTTGCGTAGATCTTCAATCATTGCTAAAGGATTTAGTGTTTTTACTCGGACGCTTAAAATTTTGTTTTGTGTATTTTCAGAGTCAGGATAAACTAAGACGCTTTGGACATTGGCATGATGTTGATGAAATATTTTTGTAATTTCAAATAAAACTCCCGGGGTATCAGATACCCGAATCTCGATTTTTGACCCAGGCTCTGTAGCACCAGTCAGCTCTATATATGTATAGAGTAAATCTGTTGTCGTAACAATGCCTACCAATTTTCCACCAGAGACGATAGGTAAACAGCCTATTTTTGATTCGTAAAACGTAAGTGCCACCTCTTCAACAAAATCTAGTGGATGACCTATAAGGGGGTCTTTCACCATAATATCCTCTACTTTTGCATTAAAAATAGGAGAGTTTGGTTCATCCTGCAAAGATGAGGGCAAGACCTCTTTAATATCTCGTTCAGTAATTACACCTAAAACGTGGTGTTCATCATCTACAACTGGTAAATGACGAACTTTCTTTTCACGCATTAACTTTAGTGCCTCCTGCACTGTATTGGTAGGAGCTAATGTATAAGGCTTATCATTCATAATTTCTTCTACAATCATATATGCATCCCCTTTGTATTAGTTTTAATACATGAAACGATTTCTAAAACGAAGTCTATCAAATCTTTCCATTGTCTCAGGAGGCACCCGTTTTCCTTCGCGCGCCATCAGGCAATTGGCTGGATGTGATGTAATTTCAGGATCATCTGTTGCAAAATATTCGAAACCAGCAGAGCTCATCATTTTCTCCATCATTTTGCGGTAATCCCAAACATTTAAACCAGTTCCTTTTAAATCCCAATGCCAATAGTACTCGGTAGTAATCACAAGATAATCTTCCATTTCATCCCCCATAAATGAAACGGCTAGTAGTGCCTTCCCAGCACCAGTACCACGGTAGTCTGGAATGACTTCAATGGCACCTAATTCAATCATGTCATCGATACGATCTTCTGCCCATCGTTCAAGTGGATCAGGGTAAAGATAGGTAACATAGCCTACAATAATATCTTCGTTTCGAATAATAATAATACGGCCTTCGGGTAGTCCAGCAATTTCTATAATGGCCTGCTGTTGCTGTTTTGGAGGTCTGAAGGCAACCAAGCCTTCATGGAATGAATATGTAGCTAATTTTTCTGGAGGCACAGGTCCTTCCACATACACAGTACCATGCTTTGTTTCCTTTGTGACAGAAAAAAAAGTTTTTTTATGTTCCATAATTACACCACCTGAGTTTAATAATTCCATTATAGCTGATTTCTTGCGTAAAAACGCTTATTTTTGCAAAATATACCTGTATTTTTGGAAAAATAAAAATATTGAGACAATCTATCTGAATTCGTGTAAAATAAGATTATATTGCTTCTGTTATTTAACAGATAAAAGTAGTGCTATTAGGGTTTCGAACATTAATACTATGGATAACTGTTATATAACAATTGCTACATATCAATTTTGCTTTTAGAAAATTCTCTGAATTTCAACAGGGGGGATTGTTGAAATTTAGTCAAAAACAAAAGCAAAGAAAGGGGTATTTTCATGGGGATGAAAATGAAGGAGAAGTTAATGGCTTTACCTGGTCAACACCATTTAACGAATTATGAAGAAGTGGCAGAATCTCATAATTGGGCAGATACGGAAAAGGCATTTAGTTGGAGCGAAACAGGTTTAGTGAATATGGCATATGAGGCTATTGATCGCCATACAGAAACACATCGCAAAAATAAGGTGGCATTGTATTTTAATGATGGTAAACGGAAAGAGGCATATTCATTTAATGAAATGAAAAGGTTAACAAACAAAGCAGCAAATGTTTTTAAAGCGACTACTAATCTGCAGAAAGGTGATCGTTTATTTATTTTTATGCCTCGTTCACCTGAGCTTTATTTTTCATTATTAGGTGCGTTGAAAATGGGGGTTATTGTTGGACCATTGTTTGAAGCTTTTATGGAAGGTGCTGTGTATGATCGACTTGCTGATAGTGAGGCGAAAGTGTTAGTCACGACACCTGCTTTACTTGAACGTGTACCTTTAGCTAAATTACCTAAATTGGAGCATATCTTTTTAGTAGGGGAGGGCGTTGAGGAAACAGCTCAAATACTAGACTTTACTAAACATTTAAAAGAAGCTTCAGCTCATTTTGATTTAGAGTGGGTAGACAGAGAAGATGGGATGATTCTTCACTATACCTCTGGATCAACAGGTGCTCCAAAGGGTGTATTGCATGTCCATAATGCTATGATTCAGCAATATCAATCGACACAATGGGTACTTGATTTACGTGAAGATGATATTTATTGGTGTACAGCTGATCCTGGATGGGTTACAGGAACAGCCTATGGCATTTTTGGTCCGTGGTTAAACGGTGTAACAATGCTAATCGTCGGAGGAAGATTTTCACCACAAGCATGGTATCAGGCTATTGAAGATTATAGTGTGACAGTGTGGTATAGTGCACCAACAGCGTTCCGAATGCTGATGGGTGCAGGTAGTGGCTTGCTTGAAAGCTATGATCTCACATCTTTACGCCATGTGCTGTCTGTTGGTGAGCCTTTGAATCCAGAAGTTATTCGCTGGGGAGTAGAGGAACTAGGTCATCGTATACATGATACATGGTGGATGACAGAGACGGGAGCGCATATGATTTGTAATTATCCATCGATGGATATTAAGCCAGGTTCAATGGGGAAACCTCTTCCTGGTATTCATGCGACGATTGTAGATGATGCAGGCAATGAGGTTCCACCATTTACAATGGGGAATCTAGCTATTCGTCGTGGTTGGCCTGCCATGATGCGCCAAATTTGGGGCAATCCAGAGCGCTATGAATCTTATTTCCTAAAGGGAGAATGGTACGTGTCTGGAGATTCAGCCTATATGGATGATGAAGGTTACTTCTGGTTCCAAGGGCGTGTGGATGATGTCATTATGACGGCTGGTGAACGTGTAGGACCTTTTGAAGTAGAAAGTAAGCTACTTGAGCATCCAGATGTAATTGAAGCGGGTGTTATCGGGAAACCAGATCCGGTGCGAGGTGAAATCATTAAAGCCTTTGTATCCTTACGAGAAGGGGTAGAACCTTCTGATGCATTAATTGAAGATATACGTGATTTTGTTAAAAAAGGTTTATCTGCACATGCAGCACCACGTGAAATAGAATTTAAAGATAAATTGCCAAAAACACGTAGTGGTAAAATTATGCGTCGCGTTTTGAAAGCTTGGGAATTAAATTTACCGACTGGTGATTTATCAACCATGGAAGATTAATTAATTATCTAAAACATCAATTGATATTTATACAACATGTGCATAAAAAGAAGGCAAGGATTCATTCGATGGGCGAAAGGATTCTTGCCTTCTTTTTTCTGGATTTACAATAGTATAGAGGTGAGAGTAGGTGAAATATTATCTATTTCAAAAAAACAATGAATTAAATAAAAATTCAGTTGACTTAATAAATATGCAGACGTATACTATTTTTAACTTATTTCAGAGGTGAGTGCAGTGAAAGTAGGTATTGTTGGAGCAACTGGATATGGCGGTCTAGAACTTATTCGATTTTTACATAATCATCCAGCTGTGGAACGAATTGATTTATTTACTTCTTCGGAAGAGGGTGTCCAATTTTCTTCTAAATTTGGCCATCTTGTTAGGATAGCTGATACACCGTTACAAAAGATTGCGTATGACACTTTAGAAAAATTCGATGTTATTTTTACGAGTACACCATCTGGGGTGACAAGTGAGCTATTACCGCCTTTGGTTGGGAAAGGACCAAAGCTAATCGATTTATCTGGTGATTTTCGGTTAAAAGATCTAGCAAGCTATGAAACCTGGTATGGCAAAAAAGCTGCACCGTTCCATAGTGTTCAACAAAGTGTATATGGTTTAACAGAATGGAATGAAGAGCTTATACGTCAAGCAACACTTGTTGCTAATCCGGGTTGCTACCCAACAGCAGTTTTATTATCCTTACTACCACTTGTAAAAGAACGTTTAATTGATCCTAGTTTTCTAGTTATTGATGCAAAGAGTGGTATTTCAGGAGCAGGCAATAAGCCCTCACAAACTACCCATTTTAGTGAGACAAATGAGAATTTTTCAATCTATAAAGTAAATACACATCAACATATTCCCGAAATTGAACAGGCACTTTCCATGTTTGCTCAAGCAGATACAAAGGTTACTTTTAATACGCATCTGGTTCCAATGACCAGGGGAATTTTGGCGACATCCTATGCACCAGTAATGCAGGGAATTACAGAGTCGCAATTGATCACTTGCTTACAGGCAACCTATGAGAATCATCCATTTGTTCGAATCGTTACGGATGCATCGAGTTTAGGGACAAATCGTGTCAAGGGATCAAATTATTGTGACATTCTAGTGAAAGTAGATTCCCGTACAAATCGTGCCACAATTGTTAGTGTAATTGATAACCTTGTCAAAGGAGCAGCAGGGCAAGCTATCCAAAATATGAATGTGCAATTTGACTTACCACAAACGACAGGGCTAGATGTTGTACCGTTCTTTATTTAACAGCATGCAGGCAACTGTATGCTTCTCTTATTTATTAATCTAAGGAGGAATTTCGGATGACAGTTACCACTTCAACGAATGTAATGAAAAAATTATCAAGTAAAAATATTGTTTCACCAAAAGGCTTTAAGGCAGCCGGATTACACTGTGGTTTAAAACATAAGAAAAAGGATTTAGCCCTTTTAGTAAGTGAAGTCCCAGCAAGTGTTGCGGGTGTTTTTACTACAAATGCTGTGCAAGCAGCACCATTAAAAGTCACGAAGGAAGTTGTTTATGCAACTAAGAAAATGCAAGCGATGATCGTGAATTCAGGCAATGCGAATGCTTGTACAGGTAAACAAGGTGTAAAAGATGCCCAAACAATGCAAGCGCTAGCTGCTGAAAAATTAGGGATTGCACCAAATTTGGTGGGAGTTTGCTCGACAGGTGTTATTGGAGAAATGATGAAATTAGAGCCAGTAGCAAATGGTATTCTTCAGTTAGAGCCAAAGGATAATTTAGAAAGTGCGATTGACTTTGCGCAGGCTATTTTGACAACAGATACCGTCATGAAAAACACAAGCTATAGTACAACTGTGGATGGCAAGGAAGTTATCATTGCTGGTGTAGCAAAAGGTTCAGGTATGATCGAACCTAATATGGCAACAATGCTAGGCTTTATTACAACAGATGCCAACATTGAATCTGATGTGTTACAAGCAGCTTTATCGACTATTACTAATTTAACATTTAACGCTATTACAGTTGACGGGGATACATCCACTAATGACACAGTGGTAATATTGGCTAATGGCTTGGCAGGGAATAATTCTTTAACTCCAGAGCATCCAGATTGGCAAAATTTCTTTAACACTTTGCAAACAGTAGCGGAAGATTTAGCAAAAATGATTGCCAAAGATGGTGAAGGAGCAACGAAGCTTATCGAAGTGGAAGTTGTTGGTGCAATTTCAGACGAGGAGGCACGTAAAATTGCAAAAACAGTCGTTGGTTCACCACTTGTAAAGACTGCAGTTTTCGGCTGTGATGCCAACTGGGGGCGTATTATTGCAGCAGTAGGGTATAGTGGCGCAACAGTTGATCCAGATAAAATTACTATCCAAATCGGTGGTGCTACTATGGTAGAAAACGGTGAACCAATTCCCTTTTCTGAGGACGAGTTAATTCAAATATTAAAAATGCATGAAGTAAAAATCTATGTGTCCCTTGGTGTGGGTGATGGTAAGGGGCATGCTTGGGGATGTGACTTAACATATGACTATGTCCAAATCAATGCATCATACCGCTCATAAACGTGTGGTCATTAAGCTTGGGGGCAGTACACTGGAAGGTTTAAATGAGGCTTTCTTTGATAATTTTAAAAGATTACAAGAGAGTGGGGTAGAGCTTATTATTACCCACGGGGGTGGGCCAGCCATAAATCGAGAACTAGCTGCTCAAGGCCTACAATCACATACATTAAATGGAATACGTGTCACGAACGAGGCTGCAATTAAAGTTGTCCAATCGACCCTAATAGGTCAAGTAAACACTGCATTAGTTCATGAGTTAACAACAGCTGGTATAGCAGCCATCGGATTAAATGGCTTTGATAATCAGTTGATAGTCGTAGACTTTTTAGATCAAGAGACTTACGGGTATGTAGGAGCTATTAAAAATATCAATACATCCTTATTGGAAGCTTTAATGGGTGTAGGGATTGTACCTGTTATTGCCTGCGTAGGTACGACCGAAGCAGGTCAGGCTCTTAATATTAATGGCGATACGGTAGCAAGTGAAATTGCTTTAGCCGTCGGAGCAGATAGCTTACTACTCGTGACAGATGTGAGTGGTATCCGTATTGAAGATGAATATCAAGCAATAGCTACACCTAGTCTTATAGATCAATGGACAGAGCAGGGCCATATTTACGGTGGAATGATTCCGAAAGTGCAAGGAGCGATTGACTGTTTACGGGCAGGGATTCCTTCTGTACAAATTGTAGGCGCAACTTTAATTGGTACAACAATTGTAGCCACAAGTGAACTTCTTTCTTCCTAGTGTTCTAAATAAGATAGCTTGAGAAGTATAGTTGTTGAAAGAAACTATTTTAAATGATAGTGGAGATGATAACATGAGTGTTTTATTTGAGAATTACGGCAAGCGTCGTGCACAAATTGTTAAAGGTCAGGGGACAATTGTTGAGGATTCAACAGGGAAGCAATACTTGGATTTTACTAGTGGCATTGCTGTGGTGAGTCTTGGTCATGCCCATCCAGCCGTTGTACAGGCACTTCAAGAGCAAAGCCAAAAGCTATGGCATATTTCAAATCTTTTTGAAATACCAGGTCAGGAAAAGGTGGCAGAAAAATTAATTGCTAATACACACTTTTCACATGCCTTTTTTTGTAATAGCGGGGCTGAGGCTAATGAAGCGGCCATTAAATTAGCTCGTAAGCATACAGGCAAACATCATATTATTACATTTGAAAAATCATTCCACGGTCGTACTTTTGGAGCAATGTCTGCAACAGGTCAAGGCAAAGTACATAATGGCTTTGGACCACTCGTAGAAAAATTTTCGATTTTGCCATTTAATGATGCTGCTACACTTGAAGCAACCGTTGATGATTCAGTTGCAGCTATAATGCTAGAAATGATTCAGGGAGAGGGTGGTGTCAATAGTGTATCAGCAGAATTTGCCGCAGCTATTGCAAAAGTCTGTGAGGAGCAAGGTGTACTACTAATTGTTGATGAAGTGCAAACGGGCATTGGAAGAACAGGAACACGCTATGCATTTGAACAAACGGTATTAAAGCCACATATCGTAACTTTGGCAAAAGGCTTAGGTGGTGGTTTCCCTGTTGGTGCAATGCTCGGAACTGCTGAGCTTCATGCTACATTTAGTCCAGGAACACATGGTACAACATTCGGTGGAAACCCTCTTGCGATGAATGTGGCACAAGCTGTTTTAAATCATGTGTTTGAGCCGGATTTTTTACAGCAGGTACGAGAAATATCTGCCTATTTTGTGGCACAACTAAGGGCTCATTTATCTTCTAGCTATACTGTTCAAGGCCAGGGTCTCTTGTTAGGGATTGGCTGTGGGGACACGGAAGTTGCGCCTTATATCGCGGCAGCGGAAGAAAGTGGTCTTTTATTAGTAGGGGCAGGGCCAACAGTTATTCGTCTTTTGCCTCCATTAACGGTCACAAAGGAAGAGATTGACAAAGCAGTAGCTATTTTAAAGAACATATTACCGTGAAAATACACTTTCGTTCAGCAGAAAGTGAGGCATTAGCGGCAAAAATGACTAGACATTAGGATGAACAAAGAATCTGCTAGATATGAGCAGATTCTTTGCGCTATAAATGCTATTGTAGCTGTTTTACTAATGTTGCCACTAATTTTGGTAACCAATCTTCAAGCTGACTAAACGTAAATCCTGCCTTCTCAGCCTTAGCATTAGACATATACCAATCAGCAGGCACCCCATAAGGAGACTGTGATTCCTCATCACCACCAATGAGGGAAATTTTTGCGCGCTGACCACTTGCTTCTTCAATTAGCGCAATTAGATCTTTGAGAGATATGGCCCCTGATGCGGTAGCATTGTATGGTCCCTCAATAGGAGTAACGCCCGCAAAGTATAAAAATTCAGCAGCTTCCCCATCTGTAATATAACTCATCTTTGCATCAATGTTCGGTAAAGTAATCGGCTGATTCTGTAAAATATGTTCAACGTGGAAATGTAAACGTCGAGTATAATCATCTTCACCCATCACAATTGGGAAACGTACAGCTACGACTGGGAATGAAGCTTCTTTGAATAAGACTGCCTCCGCTTGTCGTTTTCCTTCTCCATAAGAAAATTCCTCTTGATGTCCCATACGAATTTGATACTGGTATGGATCAAAGTCTTCTTCCTTTTTCATCTTACCATCTACCTCATATGTTGAAAGAGTAGAAGTAAAGACGAGCTTTTTCGTTTTTCCCTTTAATATCTCGCAAATCGCTTGTGCCTCGTTGGGCGAATAGCAAATATTATCATAGACAATGTCCCATGTTGTATTGGCTAGTGCCTGTTCTAAAGCATCACGATCATTACGATTTACTACTAATTGCTTAACATGTGTACCAAAGGGGTTGCCACTTTGACCACGTGTTAAAATCGTTACATTATGTCCATTTTGAATACAAAGATCAACTAGCTTTTTTCCAAAAAAACGTGTGCCTCCTAAAATCAATATGTTCATATATTTTCACCCCTTCAAAATAGTAGTCCTCTTAATAATGACAAAAAAACAGACTTACTACAATTCATAAGTAATATGCAGTAAGTCTGTTTAATTGATTATCTAATACAAATGCTTTTGCTAAGGCATAATGGATTAGCGCCTTGATGTTTCAGTTGGAGTAGTGGTATTACCATTGTCTCCTCCATTTGTGCCATCTCCGGGGTTATCAGATCCATCGCCATTGCTTCCGGAGCCATCCCCGTTATTGGAGCCATTGCCATTGTTACCAGAACCATCCCCGTTATTGGAGCCATTGCCGTTATTACCAGACCCGTTCCCATTATTGGAGCCATTGCCGTTACTACCCGAACCATTACCATTGCCATTAGTAGGTGGTGTTGTAGGTGGTATTGGCTCTTGGTCGTTTTCCTCTGGGTCAGGTTCATTTTCACTACCGCCAGTAGACACAACATTGGAGTGTGGTGATGTTAAACCTGTAATATCTACAGCGACCACTACATAAGCTTGTCCACTAGCAACCGTAATGCTTTGTGTTGACTCTAGTACGGACGTTACAAGTGTATTACCGCCATTCGTAACGTTGTAGATACGATAACCAACAACATCATTCGATGACTCTGACCATGATAATGTAGAGCCATTTACTGAAGCTGAGACAGCTCCTGGAGGGCTACCATCCGCTGGGAAATCAACTGCTGATACAGATGAATTCGACAATGTAGAATTCTTTGGTAACAGACTAGCAGGGTTCCCGCCAAGTCTACCTAACATTCGTTTAATAAAGTCTTGATTAATGCCTGCGCCACCTGCTTTTACAAACTCTGCTGGTGTATTTGGCAACGCATTATAAGTTTTTCCTTTAATCGTCACAACACTTGAAGAGGCTAAGCTATCATCAGGTTGTGATGGTAAAAATACTTTCGCATTAAATAAATCTGAGCGTACAAGACCTGCGCTAGCACAAGCTGCAGAAGGGGCCATGCCGGAAATGCCACAGAATGATGCTGTCACAACATTTTTAGGCGCCTTAAAACTTGTTGGAGGGTCAATTAGCTGAGGGTCCGCATCGTAAACAGCATTCATTAAAGTACCCCATAGCTTATTCACCCGAACGCTTGGCTGTAAATAGGTGTTGTTAAATGCATAAAGTGTACGAGGTTGATCGTAACCCATCCAAACACCAAGAGATACATTAGGGTTATAACCAACTAACCAAACATCTTTATATTCTTGAGAAGTCCCTGTTTTTGCAGCGAAATCAGAAGAGAATTTTAATGTATTTCGTGCCATTGTCCCTGTTCCTTTAGTGAGAACATCACGTAGCATATCTGTCACGATATAAGATGTTTCTGGGCTAAATACTTGAACAGGTTCTACTTCATGTTGGTAAACAATATTTCCTTCTTGGTCTTCAATTCGATCAATCATATAAGCGTCAATGAATTGGCCACCATTTGCAAAGGTAGCAAATGCATTTGTATTTTCTTCAACAGTAGTTCCTTCGCTTAAAGCACCGATCCCAGTTGCTAGGTTAGTAAAATCATCTGGATGTAATTTTGAGAATCCCATTTTTACTAACAAATCTGCAGGGCGTCTACTAATAATATCATTATATAAACGTAGTGCTGAAATATTTTGAGAATCTGCTAAAGCTTCACGTGCTGGAATAAGACCTCGCTCATCACTCGTAATATAGTTACTTGGACTCCAAGAACCGATTGAGAATTTCACGTCAACTAATGGACTACCCGCACCGATTACGCCATACTCAATGGCAGGTCCATAAACAAGTAATGGTTTCATTGTAGAACCGTTAGAACGATAAGCTTGTGTTGCATGGTTTACTTGAGTGGTTTTAAAGTCTCGACCACCGACAAAGCTTAAAATACGACCTGTCGTATTCTCTATTAAAATACTACCTACTTGTACCGGCATCTCAATATCAATTTCTTCACCAGTAACAGGATCTTTCCCTTTACCAGTATACGTATGACCATAATACTGGAAGTCTTTTGCTGCTTTTTGCATCGCATCATACATATCTTTATTAATGGTTGAATAAATACGATAGCCTTTTGAACGAACATCACGATCTGCTAAAATCGTATATTTATCCTTTAATTTTTTTTCTGACTTTAAGCGCTCTGGGTCAATCCCATCATCTTTTGCTAATTTTTCAGCAATAATATCTTTTGCACGAGCTTCAAGCTCATAAGTCAACCAAGGATAACGATCCTCCGCGCGCATTTCTGGTCCACGGAAATCGGCAGCAATATCATAGTTTAACGCTTCATTATACTGTGCATCATCAATATAACCAGCTTCTTTCATACGATAAAGTACTGTTTTCATACGATCAATACCTGGTTTCAAAGCTTCTTCACTTTTCAGTTCACCTGTATTTGTAAATGGTGTATAAGCAAATGGTGCCTGTGGAATACCAGCTATGTACGCAGCTTGAGGAAGAGTCAATTCTTTTGCTTTTACGCCAAAAATTCCTTCCGCAGCTGTTTCAACACCTGCAATATTTCGTCCTGAAGAGTTACGACCATAGGGAATGATATTTAAATAAGCCTCTAATATTTCTTCCTTCGTCATAAAATGTTCTAAACGCATCGCTAGTAAAATTTCCTTAGCTTTACGCTCGTATGATACTTCATTAGTTAGTACTTGGTTTTTAATAAGCTGCTGGGTAAGTGTAGAACCACCTGTCTGCGTTGCAGAGTTTGTGACATCTTGTAATAACCCACGAATAACTGCTTTAGGAACAATTCCGTTATGCTCTCGGAAATATTCATCTTCTGTTGCCAGAACAGCATTCACGACCTCTGGTGCAACATTGCTAAGCGAAGTTTCACGTCGATCTAAATCTGTCCTTAATTTCCCAATATAAATATCGTTGGCAAAATAAATCTCACTGGTTTCTTCATAGCTAAAAATTTGATCCCTTAACTCTTGTTTTGAGCGTAACGGTTCTTCTTTTACAAGAGAAGCAAAATAACCAGCTCCAACTGAACCGACAAATACAGTGCCAACCAATGCAAAGACTAAAAATAGTAAAAATAAGTTCCAGGTAACACTACCTGAAATACGTAATTTCTTCATCCATTTTTGTTCAAGTAATTCATCGATCTTTGCATTGATTTTTTCAATCCAATCTTTCAATGTATCGACCTCCTAAAATCTTGTCTATTATAGCACATATTGTTTTAGCACGAACATAGTTATTGACTTTGAAAAAGAATCGTATAAAATTATGTTTATAGTTTTCTGGTGATGAAGAGCTTGCAGTAGTGTCTATATTCCCTGTTTAGAGAGCCAGTGGTTGGTGAAAACTGGTCATATTGTAGAGACGAATTACGTGCTTGGAGCTTAGACGTGCGCGCCTGCGATAAAGGCGGCTGAATGAAGTGGAAGGTGGATGACATCTTCAAGCTGGGTGGTACCGCGTTAGTTTGCAACTTAACGTCCCTGCATGCAATTGTTTGCGTGTAGGGACTTTTTTTATTTAAACATGTCCATGCACGTAATGAATTTAACCATTTTAGGAGGAATGAACATGACAAACGAATTATTACAAGATTTAGAATGGCGTGGTTTGCTATACCAACAAACAGATGCGGAAGGCATGGCAAAATTATTAGATGAACAATCTGTATCTTTATACTGTGGGGTAGATCCAACAGCTGACTCCATGCATATTGGACATATTGTTCCATTGTTAACGCTTCGTCGATTCCAAAAAGCGGGTCACCGTCCAATTTTACTTGTTGGTGGTGCGACAGGGATGATCGGTGACCCATCTGGCCGTTCAGAAGAGCGCCAATTACAAACAGTAGAGCAAATCGATAAAAACGTTCAAGGAATCCGTAGTCAATTAGAACGTATTTTCGAATTTGCGGAAGATGGCAATGGTGCTCAGCTTGTGAACAATCGTGACTGGATTGGTAATATCAACACAATTGAATTTTTACGTGATTACGGGAAACTAATTAACGTAAACTATATGTTAGCAAAAGATACGATTGCTTCTCGTCTTGACACAGGAATCTCGTTTACAGAGTTTGCCTATACGTTAATTCAAGGTATTGATTACAATCATTTATACAATCACTACAATTGCCGTATTCAAGTAGGTGGCTCTGACCAATGGGGTAACATTACAACAGGGTTAGAGGTTATTCGTAAAACACACGAGGAAGAAACGAAAGCCTTTGGTATTACGATTCCATTAGTAACAAAGGCAGATGGCACAAAGTTTGGTAAAACAGCAGGTGGTGCTGTTTGGCTAGATGGTAAGAAAACCTCTCCATATGAGTTCTACCAATTCTGGATCAATGCAGCTGATGCAGATGTCATAAAATACTTAAAAATCTTTACGTTCCTATCTCGTGAAGAAATTGAAGCTTTAGCCGTTTCTGTAGAGGAGGAGCCACATTTACGTAAGGCACAAAAGGCGCTAGCTGAAGAAATGACTCGTTTAATACATGGTCAAGAGGCATTAGAGCAAGCCATCCGTATTACAGCTGCTTTGTTCTCAGGAGATCTAAAAGCACTTTCAGCTGAAGAAATGAAGGACGCTTTTAAAGATGTTCCTTCTATTGAAATGGCTAAAGAGGATAAAAACATTGTGGACCTACTTGTGGAGGCCGGCATTTCCTCTTCAAAACGTCAAGCACGTGAAGATGTATCAAATGGTGCTATTAGTGTAAACGGTGAAAAGGTAACAGATTTAGAATATGTAGTCGATGCGAAGGATCGTTTAGAGGATGCATTTAGCATTGTCCGTCGAGGTAAGAAAAAATATCATATGGTGAAATTTATCTAATTTCTATTTGCAAAACCACATCCCAAAAAACGCTGGATGTGGTTTTTTCATCATAAGAAACTTGGAGGTTTTATTTGTTCATATTCTTTAGGATGCAGTATTTTTCCAAGCTTTATAGCACCTTCAATAAGTCGTGGAGAAGGGCGACAATACAGCCATTCTTCCATTACATGGAGCTGTTCCGATTGAATGGCATGTAACTCTTTGGCATATGGACGTTTTAATAAATTAGCAGGTTGGATACGCTCAAATGCGACACCAACCCAAGCCATCATGATATAGTCAGGCTGGCGTTTAACAACATCTGTCCAATCTGTTTGAACACTAGCAAGCTCAACATCTTGAAATAGATTTATGCCACCAGCAAGAGCGCTTATTTCTGTTAGCCAATTTATTTTCCCAGGAGTGAAGATAGGGTTCGGCCACCATTCCCAATACAGGGTAGGTTTCTTCGGAATTGTTTGTGCAATGGAATACATTTTTTCGATGGAATGCATGTACTCTTCAGCAATTGTCTTTGCTTGTTCCTCCACTTGACAAGCTTTCCCGAGTGTCAGAAGATCTTGCGCAATTTCTTCTAATGAGTTTGCATTAAAAATAATATGAGGAATATTTCTTTCTTTTAGTGCCTCAATGTTTTTTTCCATACCAGGTACACTCAAGGAAGCCAGAACAAGATCAGGCTGTAATGCCTCTAATGCCTCCATGTTAATTGATAAATCAGGCCCAAGCTGTGGTAGATCTTTAACCGATGATGGCCAATCAGAATAATCATCAACTCCAACGAGCTGGTCTGACAGCCCTAAATAGGCGACTAATTCTGTATTGCTAGGACAAATTGAAATTAAACGCATATTATTTTCTCCTATTCTTTTTAAGAAAAGTATAACGAGAGTTCCCGTGATAGACAATGTGTGTGTATCGAGTCCATAAAAAAGTGGAGAAAACATTTGTTTTCTCCATCCTTTGTATAGGCTTATAGGAAACCGTCGATTAAGAAAGGGCAACTGCCTCGAGTGACTCTTCTTTTTTCACAATAGGACCCATTGCATTTGTGATGATTTGTTTGATATCCTCTAGTGTTGCTTTACGAGGGTTCGTCTCAGCACACACATCTAATAATGCATTTTTTGCTAAGATCTCAATATCCTCATCTTTTGCACCTAATTCACGGAAGCCGCTAGGAATATTTAAATCTTGTGATAACTTCTCAATAGCTGTAATAGCCTTTTCAGCCGCATCTCGCTTACTTAAACCTTCTACATTTTCTCCTAATAATTCAGCGATACGAGCAAAGCGCTCTGTACGTGCTGTGACATTAAATCGACAAACATGTGGCAATAAAATAGCGTTGCACACGCCATGTGGTAGGTTATAGAAACCGCCCAATTGATGAGCAATTGCATGAACATAGCCAAGTGATGCATTATTAAAGGCCATTCCCGCTAAAAATTGTGCATATACCATTTGTTCACGCGCTTCTATATCAGCTCCATTTGCATAGGCACGTGGTAGATATTCAGGAATTAGCTGAAGAACCTTTTCAGCACATGCGTCCGTGATTGGTGTAGCATTCGTAGAAACGAATGATTCAATAGCATGTGTTAGTGCATCAACCCCAGTAGCTGCCGTAAGAGCAGGAGGTAAACCAATCATTAATTCAGGATCGTTTATAGAAAGTAACGGTGTCACATGCTTATCAACAATGGCCATTTTTACTTTGCGTGCTGTATCTGTGATAATAGTGAAACGAGTCATTTCACTGGCAGTACCAGCAGTTGTATTAATTGCAATTAATGGCACAAGTGGATTTTGTGATTTATCAACGCCTTCATAATCATGAATGCGTCCACCATTCGAAGCAATAAGTCCGATACCTTTTGCTGCATCGTGTGCGCTGCCTCCTCCAAGAGAAACAATAGAATCACAGTTTTCCGCATGATACACGGAAATGCCATCTTCTATATTTTGATCTGTTGGATTTGGTTCTGCTTTAGGGAAAATTGCTACATCAATTCCAGCAGCTGTAATGATGTTTGCAATTTGTTCTGAGAGACCTAATTTGTGTAGACCCTCATCTGTTACGATTAATGTCTTTTTCACTTCTAAATCATTTAAGCGTTTACCAACTTCTTGAATTGCTCCAGGTCCAAATAAGTTTGTTTTCGGCATAACAAATTGCTTTAGAACGTCTGACATATTTCCAACCCCTTTTAAAAAATTATTATTGCTTGAATGATGGTGAACCACCTTTCGCAATTCATCGTATTCTATTTTTTGTAAAAGTTCAACTCGTATTTTTATTAAAATTGTTAAATTTCTTCATGTTATTATTTTACAAAAAAGTTAAGGTGATGATAGGAGCATTGGAATGTTGTTTTGTTGTAGAATATTGAATTTAAAAAGGTTTTAAAAATATTTTACTATGAAAGTAAAATATATTTTTTGGAAAACAGTTCTATTTTGATGATCTAATGAATAGTAAATAACTGATATTTTGTTTTTATTATAAAGGTAGTGATTATGTTATTTTGAAACTATGTAATTGTTATTTTAAAGTACATAAAATTGCCACAATATAAGAGAAAAAATTATTGTTGGTTATAATAATCTGGGCAATGCGTCTGCGCTAAAAAAGTAGTGCATCATTTTGAAGAAATCAGTGAAAATAAAAATTCTTGCTTTGGATTAAATTTATAGTTAGATAATCTAATTAAAAGGTGATTGTAATGACAAAAAGTAAGAAAACGTACACACATGAAGATGATTTACCTGTATTAGGGGTAGAGCCGTATATTGAACTGATTCAAATGTCTTCTTCAAGTGATACAAATCGAGAAGATGCCAAGCTGGGATTAATGTTGTTATGGTTAAGTGATTATGTGCTGGATGTAGCAGACAATGAGTTAGCTCCTTTTGGCATTACGGAAAGTAAATTAGACTTATTACTATTGCTGACTCTACATGAAGATAGACGAGCGACTCCATCCGCTTTAGCTCAACGATTAGGAATTACGAGAGCATCAGCAACGTCAATGCTTGATTGGCTAGAAAAGAGAAATCTTGTTGTACGGAATCATAGTAAAGAAGATCGGAGGAAGGTCTATGTAAGTTTAACGGATGAAGGTCGTGCTTTTATAACGAAAGTGTTACCGACTTATTGGTCGTCATGTGCTTCTAATTTAATTGATTTGGAGCCTGATGAACGAAAAGTATTTGAGAAGCTAGTGAGTAAATTATTAACATCAATACAAAGAAAATTAAAGGTGGAACGTTAAACTGTAGCTATTTTGGTACAGTTTAATTTTTAAACATTTAATTAGATTATCTAACTATAAGTTAATCGAACTAAAAGGGTGATGTATTTAATGAACATTGTAATTTCAGGAAATCGAGCAAATTATGCTTTAATGACAACTATTTTATCCTGGACAGGTATGGTAGTGATGTCGAGTCTCTATTTAACAATACCTCTGATTAGTGTATTCAGTGATTATTTTCATATTTCATTGACTAAAGCGGGTTTTACATCTAGTGTTTTTTCACTTGGATTTGCACTAGGGTGTTTTTTTTATGGTGTGATATCAGAAAAATATGGTCGTAAAAATATCATTGTATTTGGGCTTTTTTCATTAAGCGTAATAACGTTACTTCTAGGTTTAGTTAATGACTTTTCTTTTATCCTTCTATTGAGAGGATTACAGGGGCTTGCGGCAGCAACATTTTCACCAGTAGCACTTGCCTATACTCTTGAGGTTTTTCCAAATGATCGAAAAGTTGGGGCAGTAGGTTTTATCAGTACGGGATTTCTTGTAGCGGGTATAGTTGGTCAGGTGTTTAGTGGATATGTAAGCGACCATAATCATTGGCACGTCATATTTTATGTACTTGCTGTAGTGTATGTTATGACTGCTTTGTTAGTCGTGTGGATCTTACCGAAGGGAATAATTCAGAATGAAACTAAAAATATATGTGCTCCTCTGAAGAGAATTGGTATTATTTTCACCAATAGAAATTTGATCTTTAGTTATATCATTGCGTTTGCATTATTAATGTCATTTGTCAGTATGTACATTATTTTAGGGGCTTATTTAACGAGTGATTTCTTTGGTATGAAAAGTCAGAACCTTATTTACATTCGTATCTTTGGGGTAGTGGGGATGGTTATGTCACCATTTGCGGGGAAAATAGCAAAGCGTTTTAATGTGCTGTTTGTACTGAAAATGGCCTTAACTCTCGCGATTATTGCACTGACCGCGATGAGCTTTATTTCAACTATAGCTGGTTTAACCATCAGTAGTATTTTATTTGTTGGTGGGATTGCCCTTGCTGTTCCTTCATTAGTAACGCTTGTTAGTCAGTTAGGTTGGAATATGGGAGGGATTGCAGTTTCTATGTACACAGTAATTTTATTTGCTGGAACAAGTGTTGCACCGTTCATATCTGCTTATTTCATACAATTTGGTAGCTTTACTGTAGCCTTCCTCCTACTTGCTACAATACTCGGTACTGGATTAGTTTTTGCGCTAATGATTAAAAGCGGAAAAAACGTAGGTTCTAATTGATTGTTCATAGAAAAAAAGCCCTGAAGCCTTGGTATACAAGGGATTTCAGGGCTTTTATTAGCATCAATTGATTAACGAGAGTAGAACTCTACGATGAATGCTTCGTTGATTTCAGCTGATAATTCAGAACGCTCTGGAAGGCGAGTGAATGTACCTTCTTTTTTGTCAGCATCGAATGTTAAGTAGTCAGGTACGAAGTTGTTTACTTCGATTGCTTCTACTACTACAGCAAGGTTTTGAGATTTTTCACGAAGAGAAATCGTTTGACCTGGTTTTACGCTGTATGATGGGATATCAACGCGTTTGCCATCTACTAAGATGTGACCGTGGTTAACTAATTGACGAGCTCCACGACGAGTACGAGCTAAACCTAAACGGTAAACTAAGTTGTCAAGGCGAGTTTCAAGAAGGATCATGAAGTTTTCACCGTGAACACCTTTCATTTTACCAGCGCGGTTAAATAGAGTACGGAATTGACGTTCGTTCATACCATACATATGACGAAGTTTTTGTTTTTCTTGAAGTTGTAAACCGTATTCTGATAATTTTTTACGTTGGTTTGGACCGTGTTGTCCTGGTGCGTAAGGACGTTTTTCGATTTCTTTACCTGTACCGCTTAGTGAGATACCAAGACGACGTGATAATTTCCAAGATGGACCTGTATAACGAGACATATTGTTGTCTCCTCCTTTAAATTTGGTTTTTTTGTTGTAAAACAAAAACCAGTAGTACCCATTCTTACACGCATTTTATTTTCATGTACTTTCGCCTATGCAGCCGTTAGGTTACACAATACACCATCTAATTTTCATTGCTGATCATCTAAGTAGTTGTACATCAGAAAATAGAGGAATAAAATACAATCATAAGCTTATACCACTGCTGCGTTTATTTTACACAACCTTCATTGTAACTGCTTTGGACAAGGACGTCAATTATTAGCTAGTAAAAAAATATAAAAGAACATAGTAGGAAATTCCTCACTACCTATTTAAAATAATATGGGAATAGTTAATGATACGCTGTGTTATGTAAATTGTAAAAGTAAGGGATAATTACATAGTCAAAATGACACAAATTATGTATAATATATTATAAGTTAATAGTAATTGATTTGGACGTTATATAGAAAAGGTGATTTCATGACAGACCATTTACAAACGCTAAAATATATAAAATCTGATGTTTTGAGCTTTTGGGTGAGTTCTTATGAAGAACAAACTAGTTTTAATGGGTATTTTTGTTCATTGAAACAGTTTCTAAAGAAGCGCTTGAAAATTGATAATGCTGCTTTTCTTAGTTTTGAAGGTAATTCCTTAATCCCAATCGAAGAGATGGCTTCATTAACAATTGAAACAAAGCTAAATGCTGTGTCATGGCTGATGATCGAAGCTAGTTTTTATCAACAAAAAGTAGTGAAAATTCCTTATATATTGAAAGCAAGACAGGCCTATTCAATGATGACAGATATGGTGCTTTTCCAAGCAGAGGGCAAAAATCCCATTGGTATATTACTTGTGGAGGCAACAGAGTCTTGGACAGACTTTATGACCTCGGAGTATGGTGAAGAGTGTATAGAAACACTTTCAAAGGTTCTTCAAATGATTAGAGACAATTTAGATGTCAAAATAAATGAAGACCAATATAGAAAACTATATAACATGACTGACTTATTTCATTCAACAATGGATATTGATTTAATTTTAGAAAATGTATTAAAAAATATACGGGATAATTTTCCTGAGTTTAATGTGGAGCTTATTTTATCGAATGATCAAGATCGACACACGACCATCGATATTAAGCTTTTTGATTATTTATCAGAAAGACCTGCTACAATTGAAGCCTTTGTATCAGGAGAGTTGACGACAGAGCTAGCGAGCGATTTAAATTGTCGGTTGTTAAATGCACCGATTAAGGGTAGGCAAGCTATTTATGGCATCTTGCAAGTAAGTGCACCCACCACTTATCTTTTTTCAACAACCGAAAAAGATTTTGTACGGATGCTGGCACAAGCTTCAGGAAATGCTCTTGAAAATGCAAAGTTATATCATCAATCGCATCGCCTCGTAAGTGATTTACAACTCATCAATGAAACTTCGCATCGTTTAAATATGCGAATTGACATTCATGAAATGTTACTTTTCCTACAAAAGCAGTTACTGAAATCCTTTCAGCCAATGGAAGTATGTTTCGCATTTAAAAAACACGATACATTTGAAATAACAGGTGCAAGTACCTCCCTGTTCCATTCAGAAAACGGTCAAAGTTATATAAAACATGTTGAACAGCACTTTGCTCAAACGAATGATCCACTATTTGTTGCCGATTTCAGCCGTCTAACTCCTAATCAAATTGAGTATCGCTCTATTATGGCGATTCCTATACTTATGGAGGAAAAGATTAATGGTTTTAGTATTGTCTTACATAAAGAGCCATATTTCTTTTCATTCGATAGTTTCAAATTAATGCAATCTTTAATTCACCATTCATCATTAGCCATTGCAAACTCAATTTTACGAACACAGCTTCAGGAAATGGTCGATTTGGATCATTTAACGAAACTGTATGCTCGTAGTTACCTCGATCAGTTTGTAGAAAAATCACTTGAATATGATCAATCTGGTATGTTTTTGTTAATTGATATTGATAATTTTAAACGCATTAATGATACGTATGGTCACCAAGTTGGAGATAAAATTCTTGTTCAGATTGCGGTTCAATTAAAAGAGACTATTGGAAGTCGTGGGATTTGTGCAAGATGGGGTGGAGAAGAAATGTCTGTCTATGTCCCTAACATCGATGAAAAAGAAGCTTTAGAATTAGCATCAACCATTGTGGAAGTCATCCCAAGTACCACAGATCCACAAGTAACCATTTCTGCGGGTCTTATAACATGGGATGAGCGAGATCGACCAGCATTCCAATCTGTGTTTTTACATGCAGATACAGCCTTGTATGAGGCGAAAAACAGCGGGAAAAATCGCTTTTGTACTCACAATGGATCGTTCCAAACGAATTCATAGGATTATAAAGCAAAACGTAAATGGTTGTTTAAATAAATCGCCCTGAAATGACAATATAAAACATTTCAGGGCAATTTTTAATATTGTATTATAAATGGTTAAGGAGTGTTTTAACAAATTCCTCTAGGCCATTACGATCTTCCTCTGAAAAGCGATTCACGATAGGACTATCGATATCTAACACACCAATAATTTCACCTTGCTTCATTAGCGGTATAACAATTTCAGACTGCGATGCAGCATCACAGGCAATATGCCCTGGAAAATCATGTACATCTTTTACAACAACTGTTTCTCTTGTTGCCACAGCTGTACCACAAACACCACGCCCAATAGGAATTCTAACACAGGCAGGAAGACCCTGGAATGGTCCTAACACAAGCTCATTATCCTGGAAGAGATAAAAACCAACCCAGTTAATGTTCGTTAAAAATTGATTTAACAGAGCAGAGGCATTACTTAAATTGGCGATTTGATTTGTTTCGCCAGTTAATAGTGCATCTAATTGTTTTGATAATGTCAGATACTGGTCAGCAATTGATCCTTCGTAATTAATTTGTGTAAACATACTAAGCACCTCGTTTAAAAGTTATTTATATTGGTAATATAACATTATAGTGTTGATGTAAATCTTCTGCGCAATGTGCATCTGAACCAAATACATATGGTAGTTTAATAGTTTGACTATAATTGATAAGGGCAAATGGTGGATAAGGCTCCTGACAATATTGTTTACTTAAACCAGCACTATTTAAATCTAATTCATAGCCCGCGAATTTCATGCTGTCTAATACTTCTTTGATACGTGGGGTGTCATTGATTTTTTCGTTGTGCGCTAGTTGGAATTTATGAATAAGTGATGGATGCCCAATCCGTTTCGGTTTGTATGGTCCAAGATCTGCTCTAATCGATTGTAGGACAGTATCATAATATAAATCATATAGCAGTTCAACAGAGCCAACTTTTTTTGAAAAATCAATAAAGCATTCAGAAGAAAAGTCGATACATACAAAGGTATCTTGCCATTTTAAAAAATGGACTGATAAAATAGCGTCATCTAAAAGATGTCCATAGGTATCAAGGAATTGACGAGTTTCTTGTTCGTAGCCTTGGATGTAGTCAACTTCTAGTCCGATGCGGATACGAATATCTTGTGCATACTGTTGTTGTAGATGTTGCAATTCTTCAATGTAAGACATGAGATCATCAGGATTCATGCCACTATCTTGTTGCGGGGTTGGATCGACAAAACTTTTGGGCAATGGGGCGTGTTCTGTAAATGTTATATCTGTGAAATGTTGAGAAATTGCTTTTTCAATATATTGCTTGAATGAGTCCGTAGTGCCATGTGGACAAAAAGGACTATGTATATGCCCATCACGTTTCATAATTTACCACTCCTTTAGCTCTATAGATACGCTATTTAAATATTTCACAATAGCGAAAATACAGTTTTCTGAAAAACACTTAAATTTTAGTACAAAAGGCGAAAACATAGTATATAATAAATACAACTAGCCAATTCGTTTATTGTAGAATAGGAGGCTTACGATGGAGTATATCATCATTCCGATTATCCTACTATTAATTTTAGCCATAGTAGGATTTATGATGCGAAGAAAACATGTTGCAATTATTGCAAAACTAGAAAATGAAAAATTACAAATACAACATAATCCTATAAATGAAGAAATTTCAAAAGTAAAATCTTTAAACATGAACGGTGAAACGGAAGAAATGTTTGAACGATGGCGCAATACTTGGGATGAAGTCATCGACGTACATATGACTAAAATCGATTCTCTTCTATTTGATGCTGAGGATCAAATTAATCGACTTCGTTTTAAAAGGGCAACTTTAATAGAACGTGAAATTGAAGATTACATTGAGAAATGCGACCAAGATAAAAATAAAATTTTAGAAGAACTGAATGAATTAATTGGCAGCGAAGAAAAAAATCGAATTGAAATCGAACAATTAAAAGAATACTATCGCTCTGCAAGAAAGACATTGCTGGCTCATCAGCATTCATTCGGTGTAGCATTACCTGCATTAGAGAAGAAGCTAGAGACATTTGTTCAAAAATTTGAAGAGTTCGATGTCCTAACGAATGAAGGTAATTATTTGCAAGCGCGAGAAATTGTCATTAGCTTAAATCAAGAATCGCAGCAGACATTCGAATATATTAATGATGTTCCAACCATCTTAACGGAAATTCAAGTGAAGCTACCAGGTGCGGTTCAGGAATTGCGTAATGGTCAGCGTGAAATGGAAGACCAATCTTACTATTTACAGCATTTAGAATTGACAGATGCACTTAATAAATATGAAAAAGAATTCGAGGCATTAAAACTCGAACTTGCAGAGCTGAATTTAAAAGTTGTTAAACCACGTGTGACAGAAATAAATGAAGAAATCGACCATTTTTATGATTTACTTGAAAAAGAGGTTATTGCTAAAAATTATGTAGATCAAAATTGTGATCGTTTATTAAGTTCTATTACCAATGTCATTTCTTCAACAAAATTAGTGAATGACGAGGCAACGTATGTACAGCAAAGTTATCATTTAAATGAAAAAGATGCTGAAATTCCAAAAGCCGCTTTAAAACAATTGGAAGCACTGCAACGTCGCTATGATCTATTAGCTATGCGAGTTAGGGAAGAAAAATCAGCTTATTCTAGCTTACAGGAAGAGTTAATCGAAATTAGTGAAGAGCTTGAACGAATTCACGAAGAACAAGGTCATCTATCGAATACAATGAAGAAACTTCGAATAGATGAAAATAAGGCACGCGCTCAAGTCGAAAACTTAAAGAAAATATTACAGGATACTGATCGTTTATTGAACAAGGCAAATATTCCAGGAATTCCTGAGGAGATGGATGCACGGCTTGATGAGGCAGCAGAGCACATCTATGTTGTCATGCAAAGCTTGCAAGAAGTACCACTTAATATGGGTACTGTTCATAATAATCTAAATGCAGCAACACTCTGTGTAGAGGATGTTAAAGTAAAGGCACATGAGTTAATAGAAAATGTGATGCTCATTGAGCGTATTATTCAGTACGGTAATCGCCATCGCGCATCGAACCCAAAATTGAACGGACGTTTAAGAGAAGCAGAAGAGGCTTTCCATCAATTCCGTTATGCAAAGGCTTTAGAAGAAGCAGGTACAGCAGTGGAAGAAATGGAGCCAGGTGCCTTAAAGCGTATTCAAGAAATGGTTGCCGAAGAATTCATAGCAAAATAATTCAAATAACATTTTGAGCTGTCTAAAAAGTATAGCGATTACTTTTTAGACAGCTTTCTATTTATGCTTAGATTAGGATGTGATTCAGTATGAAATTGTCAATCAAAGAAATGAATGAACATTTCGCAAGTGAAATTTTACAATGGCAATATGTAGCACCTTACGATTTTTACAATAATGAATTATCGGGTGAAAATGTACAAGAAATGCTTGATAATCCTTACTTTGCGATCTTTAATAATCATAGTGAATTAATTGGCTATTATTGTACAGGTAAAGCAGCCCAAGTGCCAAAAGGGCAAGGTTTTGGGGCGTATGAAGAGTACTGTATAGATATTGGAATTGGGTTGAAGCCAAATCTAACGGGTCAAGGATTAGGAACGGCATTTTTTTCGTTTATTGTTCAAACAGTTCAAGAAGAATATCAGCTGCCATTACGTTTAACAGTTGCACTATTTAATAAGAGAGCAATCCATCTTTATGAAAAATTTGGTTTTCTTAAAGCAATTGAATTTAGTACACCAACAGAGTTTGTCACGATGGTGAAAAAAATGTAGGATATCAATTAAAATTTAAATAATTGTTAAAGTTAGTGGTCAATCGCCAAAGATTGCGTTATGATAAATACCGTTAAATCAACGTTTTGAAAGTGTGTGAAAAGTTATGGTTAATACAATTTATTTGGATAATAGTGCAACAACGAAGCCTTTAAAAGAGGTTATGCAGGCTTTTATGGTTGTAAATGAGCAGTATTATGCCAACCCTGCTTCCATCCATGCTATGGGTGTTGAAGCAAATGATTTATTAATACGTGCGCGTGAGCAAGTAGCAGATATTTTGCAGACAGAGGCAAAAAATGTGCTATTTACTTCAGGTGGTACAGAATCAAATAATGCAGCTATTTTTGGCATAGCACGTAGTAATACGCATATAGGAAAGCATATTTTAACGACTGAAATTGAACATCCATCAGTGCTAGAAACAATGAAACAACTTGAAAAAGAGGGCTTTGATGTTGAATATCTTCGTGTCGATCGAAGAGGTGTGATTTCTCTAGATGAGCTTCGTACTAAAATACGAAAAGAAACAATTTTAGTTAGCATCATGCATGTGAATAATGAAATGGGTGCAATTCAGCCTATTAAGGAAGCAGCAAAAATGATTCATGAAATGAGTCGTGCTGCCTTCCATGTTGATGCTGTGCAAAGCTTTGGGAAATTAGCAATATCCTTTAAAGAAGAAGGACCTGACTGTATTTCTATCTCTGGTCATAAAATTCATGGCTTTAAAGGCTCAGGAGTGTTAGCATTCCGTAAACCTATAAGATGGCAGCCCTTTGCTCTTGGTGGAGGTCAGGAATTTGGTATGCGTAGTGGTACTGTAGCAGTTCCGCAAGCTGTTGCTTTAGCGAAAGCGGCTCGACTTGCTGTTGAAACAATGAACGAACGCTCAAATAAATACCGTCAATGGCACGATGAAATCCGAACTCAGCTAGAAAGTTATGGCGAAGCAGTCCATGTTTTATCAACCCCACAGGGAGCTGCGCATATTGTGTCATTTAGTGTTCGTGATTTAAAAGGGGAAGTCATTATTAATGCTATGCAAAAACGTGGTGTCATTGTGTCGACATCAAGTGCATGTTCTTCCAAGCAAACGAAAACAAGTCATGTCGTCGAGGCGCTTCACCTTGATGAGCATTATAAAAAAGGCGTGATTCGCCTTAGCTTTGGCGCACATAACACAATAGAAGATATAGAAAACTTTAAACAAGTACTAGCAGAAGTAATGTTGGAACTCAAAGGAGAAAATAAGTAAATGATTTGGAAAGAAATTTTAATTAGATATGGTGAGCTTTCTACAAAAGGTCGCAACAAAATGGATTTTATCCGCCGTTTACGTGAAAATATTCGTCATGCCTTTGCAGATTTAGGACAACTGCATATTCGCACAGAACGTGACCGTATGTTTATTGCCATAGAAGACGAAGCGCAAATGCAAATGCTAATTACAGGTTTACCTAAAATTTTTGGTATTCAATCATTTAGCCCTGTCGCTGCATGCGAAAAAGATATGGACAGTATGAAAAAGCTCGCTATCACTATTATGGAGACATTTAAAGATGAGCCACATACATTTAAAGTAGAGGTAAAACGTACTGATAAAACATTTCCTTTAGAATCTCATGCTATCCAACGTGAGATCGGTGGCTATGTTTTACCACAATTTCAAAATTTATCTGTTAAAGTGAAGCAGCCTGATATTGAGCTACGTGTAGAAGTTCGCCATGATGCAACTTATATGATGGCACAAGTCATTCCTGGTGCAGGTGGAATGCCTGTAGGATCAAATGGCAAGTCTTTATTAATGCTATCTGGCGGTATTGATAGCCCTGTCGCGGGTTATTTAATGATGAAGCGTGGTGTGCGATTAGAGGCAATTCACTTCTTTAGTCCACCTTATACAAGCCAAAATTCATTGGAAAAAGTTAAAGTGCTTGCCAATGAATTAACAAAATTTGGTGCTAGTATTCGTTTGCATGTCATTCCTTTTACTGAAATACAAGTTCTTATTAAAGAAAAAGTACCTTCTAATGTATCGATGACGACAACACGCCGAATGATGTTGAAGGTTGCTGATCAGGTGCGTGAGGAAATTGGTGCACTTGCTATTGTAACGGGCGAAAGTCTTGGACAAGTGGCGAGTCAAACGCTTGAAAGTTTAACAGCAATAAACGCAGTAACAAATACACCTATCCTTCGTCCGCTGATTTCAACTGATAAATTAGAGATTATTGATATTGCAGAAAAAATCGGCACATACGAAACATCTATTCAGCCATTTGAAGATTGCTGCACGATTTTTACACCAGCAAGTCCAAAAACAAAACCGAAGCTTGAAAAGGTTGAGCATTATGAAAGCTTCTCTGACTTTGATGAATTGATCGAGCGAGCAGTGAAGAATCGCGAGGTCTATATTTTCCCTAAGAAAGAAGAACAACAAGATAAATTTGCAGATCTACTATAAGGATTCAAAAGCCGTCTCAAAGCCCATTTTGAGACGGCTTTTTTGTATGGATATTGTTATTCCAATAGAGGTACAATTTACCTCTAAATTTTTTGTATTAAAAATCTAATATCGCACATTCTATATTCACAAGGAGGTGAGAAACATGGCTTCAAACAACAACCGTAGTTCAAACCAGCTTGCAGTACCTGGTGTACAACAAGCACTAGATCAAATGAAATACGAAATTGCACAAGAATTTGGTGTTCAATTAGGAGCTGAAGCTTCAGCTCGTGCCAACGGTTCCGTTGGTGGTGAAATCACTAAACGTCTTGTACAAATGGCAGAATCTCAATTAAAAGGTATGCCAAACAACAACCAATAAATGCTGATTAAGCATTTATAAACTTAAAACCAGTGACCGTAAAAGGCACTGGTTTTAGTTTGTTTATTGATCATTTATTTATACGAGATAGGGATCTAAATGTAGCTACTGTATGATCAACATCTTTGCTTTGACAAATAGCTGAAATAACAGCAACACCATCAACCCCCGTTTGAAATACAGAATGTGCATTTGTGAAATTAATTCCACCGATTGCTACAATTGGTAATTCAGGATGTAATGAATGAGCCTCCTGTAAAAAAGATGTACCACATGGTGGTTGTGCATCACTTTTAGAGGATGTTGGAAAGATTGGACCGATACCAACATAATCAGCTTGATGGTTAATAGCTATTTGCAATTCTTCCTCGCAATGGACAGATACACCAAGAATCATGTTCCCGATTCTTTTACGTGCTACACTTACAGGTAAATCATCTTGTCCGATATGAACACCATCAGCTCCTAGTCGTATCGCTAGATCAACATCGTCATTAATGATAAAGGGCACATGATAGTGATGACATAGTTTTTGGCATTGGCGTGCAAATTGTTCATAGGCAAGTCCAGTTAACGCGTGAGGACCTTTTTCACGAAATTGAAACATTGTAATGCCTGCTTGCAAGGCTTTTTCTAGGATATAGATAGGTTGTTCTTGAGGAGGAACATTGCTCGTACCCATAATAAAATAAAGCTCCAAATCCTCACGTTTCATGAATAATCACCTCACAGCCTTCCTTATACTGTTGATAAGCAAAATGATTAGTGGGTCCATGACCATTTCCAATCGATAAATTAAACATAATAGCTAATTGGATATATTTTTTAGCTTCCATAATGGCATTTTCCAGAGCAAATCCTTGTCCAAGAAAAGCAGTAAGTGCTGCGGAAAATGTACATCCAGTACCATGCGTATTTTTTGTTTGGATTCGTGGAGACTGCAAAGAAAAAGAACGTCCATTTTTGCAAAATACATAATCAATGGCATAAAGTGGATCTGCTAAATGACCACCTTTAATGATGACACATTGTACACCTAGCTGTAACAAGCTTTGAGCTACTTCTTTCATATCTTCAAAATGATGAATAGATCTCCCAGTAAGTGTCTCTGCCTCGGGTATATTGGGCGTAACAACCGTAGCAAGTGGTAATAAAGTTGAGCGTAAGGCATCGATAGCTTCTTGCTGTAATAGGCTTTCCCCACCTTTTGCAATCATCACCGGATCAACAATCAGTGGAATGTTTAGCTCCCTGATCTTGTGTGCAATTGCTTTGATAATTTCTGAGGAATAAAGCATTCCTGTTTTAATCGCAGCGATTGGAAAATCTTCTACTAAGGCCTCTAATTGTTTTTTTATAAAGGAAACGTCAATAGGGCAAACACCTGTTACACCCAAAGTATTTTGAGCAGTTAGAGCAGTAATAACAGAAGTACCGAACACTTCTAATTCCTGAAATGTTTTTAAATCAGCCTGTATACCCGCGCCTCCACCACTATCTGAGCCAGCGATTGTTGTTACAATATGCATGAAGCTGCACCATCCTTTGATAAGCGATGTATAGCATTGAGTAAGGCTATTTGAAAATCACCAATGTCTGCAGTAAATGCGGATGCCAGTACACCTGCTTTTTTATAGTAAGTAAGTGTTTCTGTTAATTGTTGGTAAGGATTATGGCTTACACTATAGGCTGCGCCACAAATTGCGCTAAGTAAACAACCTGTACCCGTTACTTCCGTCATTTGTGGATGACCACCAGCGATCCATTGGCTATGCTTGCCATCAGTTATAAAATCGCGTTCTCCTGTGACAATAACAATGCATTGATAGCGTTGAGCCAATGATGTGGCTTCTAATTCCATAGCGATAGTGCCATGACCACTATCGACACCCTTTTGTTGCCAATTTACACCAACTATTGCTGCTAGCTCGCCGAGATTACAGCGAATCACGGCAAAGTGTATGTTTTCAAGTAAGTATCTTACGGTTTCCTTACGATAAGTTGTGGCTCCAACTCCGACAGGATCTAAAATAACAGGAATACCAAGTTTATTGGCTTTTTCACCTGCTAAAAACATGGCACTTTTTGTGCGATCATTAAGTGTTCCAATATTAATTAATAATGCTTGAGCAATGGCCACCATCTCCTCTACCTCTTGGTAGTCATCGGCCATTACTGGTGAAGCACCTATCGCTAATAAACCATTTGCTTGAAAATTTGCCACTACATAATTGGTTATACAATGGATAAGTGGTTGCTGTTGACGAATTGTTTGAAAAATCATTGTAGTCCTCCTTTAGGGATGGACGTAAGCATGCAAAAAAGGCTCTTTTTGTGTAAAAATGCACGAAAAGAGCCTTTCATCTGAAAACGATGTTTATTGCTCCCTACGTCAGTATTAACTAACAGGTTCAAAGGGTCAGGTTTTACCTTCTCAACTCTTACGAGTCCCCCTGCAATCTTGCTTTTAGTTGACCAAAATGTACCATACTTTTCATTTGTATTCAATAGCAAGTTTTCCTATAGATAAAATGTGACCGATGCCATATAGGAGGGTATGATAGTTGTCATGACTTTACCGAAATTAAGCACAAACCATTGAAAATGCTGAAAAAAGAGTTTTATAATGTGTCATAACAAAAGGGGGCAATTGCCATGAAAAGACAAGATTTAGTTGCACCAGAATGGTATAACATAGTAGAGGAAATTGAAAAATATGCTCAGGATGCAGCCAAAAATGCTTTAATCATTTATGAAGAAAACCAAGACATCCAATGTATTACATATGCACATTTATTGGAAAAAGCAAATCAAGTAGCACATGTATTCACCAAGCAAGGTTTAAAGAAAGGTGATGTCATTTTAGTAATGGTACCACGTTCGGTTGAAGCATATATTGTGTATATTGCTGCATTGAAAGCGGGTTTAACTATTATTCCAAGTTCTGAGATGTTAAGAACAAAGGATATTGAGTATCGAATTCATCATGCAAATGCTAAAGCAGTTATTGCATTTGAACCCTATATTGAACAGTTCGATAAAGTGGGAAATTTACAAGACATACTGCAATTTGTTATAGGGAATGCACATGAACCTTGGCAGAACATACTTGAAAAAATGAATAATCAACCTACAACCTACATAAATCCTATCCCAACAAAAAGCACAGACAATGCATTTTTAGCCTATACAAGCGGAACAACAGGAAATCCAAAAGCAGCAGTGCATACGCATAGTTGGGGCTATGCTCATTTACGAACAACAGCACCATATTGGTTGGGTGTACAAGAAAATGATATTGTTTGGGCGACTGCAGCACCAGGGTGGCAAAAATGGATTTGGAGTCCATTTCTAGCTACTTTAGGCAGTGGTGCTACTGCATTTGTCTACAAAGGTAAATTTGAAGCAACTTCTTATTTAGCATTGCTTGAGAGATTCAAAATCAATGTACTATGCTGTACACCAACTGAATATCGTTTTATGGCAGCGCTTGAAAATTTACATGAATATGATTTAAGTGCAATTCGCCAAGCTGTATCAGCTGGTGAGCCATTAAATAGTGAGGTTATTAGAGTATTCTTGGAAACATTCAAATTACAAGTGCGAGATGGCTATGGACAAACGGAAAATACATTATTGGTAGGCACAATGGTAGGGATGGAAGCGAGAGTTGGCTCTATGGGAAAACCTACTCCTGGCAACACTGTTGAAATTATTAATGATTTGGGCAAACCTGTTACAATCGGAGAAGTTGGTGATATTGCTGTTCATCGCGAAACGCCAGCACTCTTTAAAAAATATTTAAATGATCCTGAACGTACAAATTTACAATTTCGTGGGGATTGGTATATTACAGGAGATCGTGCCTATAAAGATGAAGATGGCTACTTTTGGTTTGACGGACGAGGAGACGATGTTATTATATCCTCAGGCTATACAATTGGCCCTTTTGAAGTAGAGGATGCTTTAATGAAACATCCAACTGTAAAAGAGGCTGCTGTTATAGCGAGCCCTGATAAAGTAAGAGGAAATATTGTCAAAGCATTTATTGTTCTGCGCAATGGTGAAAAAGGTGATGGAGCGCTTATTCAAACACTCCAAAGTCATGTTAAATCATTGACTGCTCCTTATAAATATCCACGTGCTATTGAATTTGTAGAGGAACTACCAAAAACATCTTCTGGGAAAATTAGACGTGTCGAATTACGGCAACAAGAAATCAAACACCTCCAATTATAATATTTCCTAGGAAATAATGTCGAAAATCAAAGTTCATCAAAGGTATGGACTTTGATTTTTTTATTTTTTTTAGGTAAGGTAATATGAGGAAATACATAGCTTAAAGCTTTTTGTGTTTAATTATTGCAAAAAAATGAAACAAATTGGCAAGTCATACGTATTACGTGTTGAGGAGGCGGAAAGACATGAATGTAAAAAGGTGGGTTGCTTTAGTAGTGGCAGGTGTTCTTTTACTATTTTCGTTAGGAATTAATACCATTTTTGCGCTATTTAAAGCAGATTTCCTAGGTAATTTTGATAGCTTAATGGCAGGTAATAGCTTAGATGTATATGAAAATGTCATTGAAGGGGAGAATTTTGATAAGCGAATTGCTTATTTAAAGGTAGATGGAACAATTCAAGATATCGGCTCAAGTACATTGTGGCAACCAGTTGCCTATGATCATCAATTTTTCTTAGAACAATTGGATAATATTTTATATGATGAGTCCATACAGGGTGTTGTTTTAAGCGTTAATTCACCAGGTGGTGGTGTAAAGGAATCTGCAGATATCTATAAAAAGCTACTAAAAATAAAAGAAGAACGACAAATTCCAATTTATGTATCAATGGATTCTATGGCAGCTTCAGGTGGTTATTATATTTCTGCACCAGCAGATAAAATATTTGCCCATCGTGATACAATAACAGGCTCTATTGGTGTCATCATGCAATCAATTAACTATCAAGAGCTGGCTGAAAAAGTAGGAGTCAAATTTGAAACGTTTAAATCGGGAGAGCATAAAGATATGCTAAGTCCAATGCGTGAAGTGACAGCAGAGGAACGTGCAATGATGCAAGATATGATTAATGAAACGTACGAAGAATTTGTAGATATTGTAGAGCAGGGACGTAATATGTCTGAAGCAGAAGTAAAGAAGGTTGCAGATGGTCGTATTCTTGGCGGTACAAAAGCACTTGAAGCAGGGTTAATTGATGAAATTGGTGATGAAGAAGCGGCCATTGCAGCTCTTCGTGAGGATTATGGACTTGAAGATGCAGCTTTATTTGAGTATTCATACGATATGGGTGGCTGGCAATCATACGTAGGTATGAAAATTGGCTCCATGTTCGGTCCCTCTGCCGAAGAAAAAATGCTAATGAAAATCATGACGGACTATAGCGCTCCGAAAATGATGTATCTATATGGGGAATACTAAGGGGGGAGCACAATGACAAACAATGAAATTGTTATGCAAGGTTCACCCTCATTGGAAAATGGCTTCTATATAAACACTTCAGGAGAATCGGCACATGAAAAAAACTATGCATTAAAAACTGCTGGTTTTTGGGTACGATTTTGGGCATTTTTATTAGATGGATTCATCATTTCTGCTGTAGGTGGAATACTCGTCAATCCTATCTTCTATTTAATGGATTGGTCTTTATCTGATTCGGTTTGGTATGCGCCAATTTCTATTATTACAGCAATTTTCTACTATAGCTATTTTGTGCTGATGACCAAGTTCTTTGGGCAAACACTAGGGAAAATGGTGTTCGGATTACGTGTAATTTCATTAAAGCACGATCAGCTAACTTGGTCAGATGTGTTATTCCGTGATTGGATTGGTCGTATCATCAATAATATTTTTATGCCACTGTATATTTTGGTAGTGATTTTGCCAGAAAATCAAGGCTTACATGATTATTTTGCCGATACAACAGTGGTGCACGAAAAGATCTTTATTGAAAAGGCTTCAACACCGACTACTTTACCAAAACAAGAAGAACATATAGAAATTACTGTGCAAGAAGAAAAAATAGACTTAGCCAAGCTAGAGGAAAAAAATGAACAATAAACATAAGACTGTTTCAATTTAGGAGACAGTCTTATCTATTTCTATGTATGTAAGCTATCATAGTTGCAATTAATTCCCTTCATTTAGTAATATTATGTACATATGATGATTAGGAGGCGTTTAGATGGCACAAGTAACATTTAAAAATGGTCCAGTGACACTAGTAGGAAATGAAGTAAAGGTGGGCGATCAAGCTCCAGATTTTACGGTATTAGCGAATGACCTATCACCTGTAACATTAAATGATTCAGAAGGAAAAATTCGTTTATTTAGTGTTGTACCATCATTAGATACTGGTGTATGTGATGCGCAAACACGTCGATTCAATGAGGAAGCAGCGAACTTAGGTGATAATGTAGTCATTTATACAGTATCTGTGGATCTTCCATTCGCTCAAAAGCGTTGGTGTGGTGCAGCAGGTATAGATGCTGTCCAAACTGTATCAGATCACCGCGACCTTTCATTTGGTGAGGCATATGGCGTATACATTCAAGAATTACGTCTTCTGACACGTGCAGTATTCGTTGTGGATGCAAACAATAAAGTAACATATGTTGAATATGTACCTGAAGCTACAGATCATCCAAACTATGAAGCGGCCATTGCAGCTGTCAAAGCACTAGCATAATAAGCTGCTTTTAGGCTAAGATAATACTAGACAAAGGGGCTGTGACAAGTGTTTGTCACGGCTCTTTTCTGTGTGAAAGGAAGTTAGATATGGAAAATATCGAAAAGTTATTTGGTTTGCTAAATGAGCATGCCGAAAAAATTGAAAAAGAACACAATATAACGTTACTAGAAGGATTATTAGATGGGTTAGAGGCATGGCTTGATGGCGAAGTTGATTTTTCTCAAAAAGATGCAACAAAAGAGGATATTCGTAAAGCTATTCAAATTGCTATTTTAAAAGGGATGCGCAAAGGCTCACAGCCGAATCATCAAATGACTCCTGACACGTTAGGGCTATTAGTGGGCTACTTTGTGGAGCAGATTTTTGCAGAGCGTCTTGAAAATGAAAAGATCTCGATCATGGACCCAGCAGTAGGCACGGGCAATTTATTACTGACGGTTATGAATTTATTAGATGGAAAAGTGGAAGCAACAGGTGTAGAGGTGGATGAGCTACTTATTCGTCTTGCTGCGGCAACTGCTGACTTAACAGAACAACCTATTTCTTTATACCGTCAAGATGCCTTAGAAGATTTATTGGTCAATCCAGTGGATGCCGTTGTTTGTGATCTACCTGTAGGTTATTATCCAAATGAAGAAGTGGCGCTCGATTATGAATTATGTCCAGCGGAGGGGATGAGTTATGCCCATCATTTATTCATCGAGCAATCAATGAATTATACAAAGGATGGCGGCTATTTATTTTTCCTTGCACCATCTCATCTGTTTGAGTCAGAGCAGTCTAAGCAATTACACAAATACATTCAAAAACATGCGTGGATTCAAGCGATTATTCAATTACCTGACTCGATGTTTGCAAATAAATCATTAGAGAAGAGCATTGTGATTTTACAAAAACAATCGAAGGAATTGAAAGCACCTAAAGAAGTCCTATTAGCTAAAGTACCAAATATGCAGAATAAGCAGGCACTTGCGCTATTCTTTGAAAAAGTGAAGATGTGGAAAGAGGGCAAGTAATTGCTCTTGAGTGCAAGTAAAAAGGTATCCTATACAAGGATACCTTTTTATGTATTACAAATTAGTTTTCAGGCGTACGGATAACTAGTACGTCACATTTAGCTGAACGTACAATAGCCTCAGATACAGAACCGATTAGGAAGCGTTCTACTGCATTTAGACCAGTTGCACCACAAATGATTAAATCTGCGTCTACGATGTTAGAAAGCTCTTTTGTTATGATATTTTTTGGAGAGCCATACTCGATGATAAGATTAACATTCGTTAAACCTTCATCTTCAGCTTGCTTTTTGTAACCATTTAATAGTTCTTCAGAAAATGCTTGAGCACGCTCTGCAATGGAACGGTCATATGCTTCGATAGCAGCAAATGAACGAGTATCGATTACATTTACTAGATTTAACACTGCACCTTCGTTTCGTTTTGCAACATCAATTGATTTACGAAACGCGTATTCAGCTTCTTTTGAACCGTCTACTGCAACAACAATGCTTTTATAATGATTAGCCATTTGAAAAACCTCCCTGATTTGTATATGTTGATTATACCAAATGATTTTCTAAAGGAAATACTTTCCGCAAGAAAAATTATGAAAATGTGAAGGCATTTCATGTAGAAATGTTAATTAATTATAAATATCTAATTCCCACTATTTGCAGTGTGTAAACGTCTTTTGATTGGTTTCAACTACACATGAATCAGCTCCATTAACTGCTACCTATACTCCTTTTTAGTTTTTAAATATAGTAATTTATAATGATATACAACGTTTGAATATTTGTTATTTTGGAAATCTTATAAATTTTATCTGTATTTGCATTAGTTAAAGCTTTTTTTGCAATTGTTTGGTAATATGGAAGTGCAAGGGGTGCATCAAGTTTAGTTACATAAATGATGCTTATTTCTTACGTTATGGAAGGGGATAGGAAACAATGAAGATTGGTATTCCAAAGGAAATTAAAAACAATGAAAACCGTGTAGCAATGACACCAGCAGGAGTTGTCACTTTAACACATGCAGGGCATGAAGTGTACATTGAAACAGGAGCGGGGCTAGGTTCAAGCTTTACGGATGCTGATTACATTGCAGCAGGTGCTCATATTGTTCAAACAGCTAAAGAAGCTTGGTCCCAAGAAATGATTATGAAGGTAAAAGAACCTGTAGCTTCTGAGTATGATTACTTCTACGAGGGTCAAATTTTATTCACTTATTTACACTTAGCGCCAGAGGTTGAATTAACTCAGGCACTTTTAAATAAAAAAGTTGTAGGAATTGCCTACGAAACAGTACAATTAGCAAATGGTTCATTACCTTTGTTAACACCAATGAGTGAAGTCGCTGGTAAAATGGCTACACAAATTGGTGCACAGTTCTTAGAGAGAAACCATGCTGGTAAAGGTATTTTACTAGGTGGTGTATCGGGTGTACAACGTGGAAAAGTGACAGTAATTGGCGGTGGTATTGCGGGTACAAATGCTGCAAAAATTGCTGTTGGCATGGGTGCTGATGTGACAGTTATCGATTTAAGCCCAGAACGTTTACGTCAATTAGAAGATATGTTTGGACGCGATGTTCAAACATTAATGTCTAATCCATATAATATTGCAGAATCAGTGAAAGATTCAGATTTAGTTATTGGTGCTGTATTAATTCCAGGCGCAAAAGCACCGAAACTTGTATCGGAAGAAATTATTCAATCAATGCAAGCCGGCTCTGTTGTAGTTGATATTGCAATTGACCAAGGTGGTATTTTTGCAACATCTGATCGTGTGACAACACATGATGATCCAACATATGTGAAGCATGGCGTTGTACACTATGCAGTTGCAAATATGCCTGGTGCGGTACCACGTACTTCTACAATTGCTTTAACAAATAATACAATTCCATATGCACTTCAAATTGCCAACAAAGGCTACAAACAAGCTTGCCTTGATAATGCAGCACTGAAAAAAGGTGTGAATACATTAGATGGACAACTTGTTTATAAAGCAGTGGCAGATTCGCAAGGACTACCATTTGTCAATGTGGATGAGTTAATTCAATAAACTTTGCTAGACAGAGAAAAAGGAAGCACACTAGTTGCTTCCTTTTTTGCATTATAGAATGATTAAATCTTTCGGGAATTTTGTTAATACTTCAACGCCATCTTTTGTAACGACAACATCATCCTCAATACGTACGCCTGTTACATCTGATTTATAAATGCCAGGCTCAATCGTAAAGACCATACCTTCTTCCATCGTCATCTCATTGGCACCTGTAACAGATGGGAATTCATGCACAGAAATACCAAGACCATGTCCAAGGCGGTGCGTGAAATATTCACCATAACCAGCCTCTGTAATTGTATCACGCGCAATTTTGTCTAAGTCCATCGCACGAACACCTGGTTTTACTGCTGCGACAGCATTTGTATTGGCAGCTAAAACAGTTTGATAAATTTCTTTTTGTGCTTCACTAGGCTCCCCAAAAGCTACAGTACGTGTAATATCTGAGCAATAGCCATCGTAAATAACGCCAAGGTCAAATAGTACCATATCACCTTTTTCAATTTTACGTGCACCTGGCTTCCCGTGAGGAGAGGCAGTTTTTGGACCACTCAATACCATTGTTTCAAAAGACATTTTACAGCCTTTATCTTGAATGGCACTTTCGATTGCTGTTAGGATTTCCATTTCTGTTTTACCTTCAGCAATTTCCTTGCAACCGATTTCAATTGCATAATCGGCCAATTCAGCAGCTTTACGTAATTTTTCTAATTCACTTTCATCTTTGATTACGCGCATCGCATTAATTTTTTCGTCAAGACGCACAAAGCTAGCTTGAGGGAAAGATTGCTGTAAAGCTTCCAAGCGCTCAACAATGAGTTGTGCTTTTTCAATAGCAAATGTAGCTGGGGTGATTTGGCGTGCTACAATCGCTTGAGCAAGAACTTCCATCGAATTTTCTGTATCTTGATGACCAATTACCTCATAAGACCAACCAGCAGCCTTTGCATCTGGAATCTCCATTTGTGGACAAATTAGAAAAGGCTCCGCATCTTTAAAAATCATGACTCCTAGTAATCTTTCATGTGGATTACTTTTAAAGCCTGAAACGTAAAAAACATTGTCAGGTGTTGTTACGAATGCTGCATCGATATGATTTTGCTGCAAGTAACGTTGGATTTCTTCAACCTTTGACATTAATATGTCCTCCTTTTAGTGCATGGAAAATTTTTTACGTAAGAAAGCTTCGACTGCCGAAAAAAGTAGCGAGGTTTCTTATCGAGTACTGAATAATTATGCTCTAACAGGGTATAAAGCTGTTAGAGAATACTACCATTATTCTCTGTACAAGCATATCAAAAAAAGGGAAAAAGCGCATGGGTAGCGAATTAAAATGTTGGACTGTACTTTGTTAATCGAGGAGGATGTTAAGATGAAAATAAGTTATCATGGACATTCAGTTGTCAAAATTCAAACAAATGGAAAAACGATATTAATTGACCCTTTTATTAATGGCAATGGGCAAACAGACTTAAAAGTGGCTGACGAAGCGCCAGATATTATTTTACTTACACATGGCCATAATGATCATGTTGGAGATACAGTAGAATTAGCGAAGAAAAAAGATGCGCTAGTCATTGCGCCAAATGAACTGGCTAATTGGATTTCTTGGCAAGGTGTAAAAACACACCCAATGCATATAGGTGGTGCAAAGGAATTTGACTTCGGTAAAGTAAAGTTTACACAAGCCTTTCATGGCTCTTCTTATGTAACAGAAAATAACGAAATAATTTATATGGGAATGCCTGCTGGAATTTTATTATTTATTGAAGGATTAACAATTTATCATGCGGGCGATACAGCTCTTTTTGGTGATATGAAACTAATTGGTGAACGACATCCAATTGATATTGCATTCTTACCAATTGGTGATAATTTTACAATGGGGCCAGAGGATGCAGCGTGTGCAGTTTCGTTTTTAAAGCCGAAAATTGTCGTACCGATTCATTACAATACATTCCCACCAATCGAGCAAGATCCACAGATTTTTGCAGATTTAGTACAAAATACAGAAGTTCAAATTTTGAAAGCTGGCGAAAAAGTAAACTGTTTCTAATCGTTGGTAATGCTGTACTATATGAATTGACACCACGCTGGTAGTTGAAATGATGGGGAAAGTTAAACAATTTCATCACTTTATATTAAATATTTTCATAAAAAATATGGTACACTAAGAGCAGAATTGAAGCTTAGGAAATAGGTGATATTTTGTCTACAAAACATGAGAAAATTTTACAATACATCGAATCACTACCCGTGGGCGATAAAATTTCAGTACGGCAAATAGCAAAGGAAATGCAAGTGAGTGAAGGAACAGCTTACCGTGCAATTAAGGAAGCTGAAAATCGTCGCTTAGTAAGTTCTATTGAACGTGTTGGAACAATTCGTATTGAGAAAAAAAAGAAAGAAAATATTGAGCGCTTAACTTTTGCAGAAATTGTTAATATTGTAGATGGCCAAGTTTTAGGTGGTAAATCAGGTCTACATAAAACACTAACAAAATTTGTTATTGGAGCTATGCAATTAGAGGACATGATGCGTTACACTGATGCAGGTAGCTTATTAATTGTTGGTAACCGTATTAAAGCACATGAGAATGCCCTTCGAGCGGGGGCAGCTGTTTTAATCACCGGCGGTTTTGATACTACGGAAGATAATAAGTTGCTTGCAGATTCATTAGATTTACCAATTATTTCAACAAGCTACGATACGTTTACAGTAGCAACAATGATTAACCGGGCAATCTATGACCAATTGATTAAAAAAGATATTCTTTTTATCGAAGACATTTATGTACCGATGACTGACACTGCAGCATTAAAAAATGATGAAACAATTCATCATTTCCAGAAGCTGAATGAACGTACAACCCATGGTGCATTTCCTGTAGTTACCCACCAAAATAAATTGGTCGGTATGATTACCGTAAAAGACGTCATTGGTCGTGAAGAAAACGAGCTTATTGAAAAAGTAATGACGAAAAACCCAATTGCTGGCTCCATGAAAATGAGTGTTGCTTCGGCAGGACATCGAATGATTTGGGAGGGGATTGATCTCTTACCAATTGTAGATGACGACAATATTTTACAGGGTGTTATTAGCCGTCAAGATGTACTGAAGGCGTTGCAATTAGCACAAAGACAGCCACAGCATGGTGAAACGATTGATGATTTAGTGAAAAATGAAATGAAGGTATTAGGTGATGAAGAACTCATCGTTGAATTTAAAGTCACACCACAAATGACTAATCAATATGGAGCAATTTCATACGGTGCTTTTACAACTTTACTAGCTGAGGTCGGTTCATTCGCATTAAAACGACGTAAACGTGGAGATGCAGTGGCAGAGAATATGACTATTTACTTTATTAAACCAGTCCAAATGGAAAGTACGCTAACTGTTAAGCCTCGGATTTTAGATATGAGTCGTAAGTTTGTGAAGATGGATTTTGAAGTGTATAATCAACAAATGCTTGTTGGTAAGGCAATGATGATGTTCCAACTATTAGAACGTTAAGTATTGAAAAGGGATGGCCTAGCGCAATTGCTTGGTCATCCCTTTGTTACATATATTATTGATTAATGCGGAATTCTTCCTCAACAAATTGTCCATAATGACGTGCTTTTTTTATATTTTCTACAATAACTAAGATGCCGAGCGCGGCAAGAATTGCTACAATAATAAATGTAAATAAGCTCGGGAATAAATAAGCTTGATTTAAAGCAAATGACAATATTAAGGAACCTAAGCCGATGTTCGCTTTGCTTTTATACCAGTTTTTAGCAATAGGTAATGGAGAACGGAATTGTTTTGTTTTAAAATAAAAATAAAAAACAAAAGATATGATAATCGCAAACACAAATATTAAATTGAGCATAGTAAACCTCCTAGCATAACTAGACATTATTGTAACGATAATTATGTAAAAATGCTAACGGTTCTTACTATCATTTTGGGGGAAATTATTGTGAAAAGACAAATCATCGACACAATTGAGGCCAATGAAACCATTATTATCCATCGTCATGTACGTCCTGATCCTGATGCTTATGGCTCACAGCAAGGCTTAAAAGAGATTATTTTAGCCAATTATCCTGATAAAAAGGTTTTTGCTGTAGGGGAACATGATGCTTCTTTATCTTTTATGGCACAGCCTGATGAAATAGCGGATGAAGTGTATGAAAATGCTTTAGTTATTGTCACTGACACGGCTAATACAGAACGTGTTGACGACCAACGCTACACAAAAGGAAAAATGGTGATAAAAATTGATCATCATCCAAATGATGATGCTTATGGTGATCTTTTATGGGTGGACACGACAGCAAGCTCTTGTAGTGAAATGATCTATGAATTATATGAAGAAGGCAAGGAAGTAGCAAACTGGAAACTTTCAGATGCTGCTGCACGCTTATTATTTGCAGGAATAGTGGGCGATACAGGCAGATTCCAATTCCCAAGTACAACAGCTAAAACATTTAAAGTTGCTGCGGATCTGATTACATATGATTTTGATCGAAACCAACTATTTGATGGCATGTACGAAATGGAGCAAAAATTACTTAATTTACAGGGATATATTTATCAAAACTTTACAATGGATGAGCATGGAGCTGCCTATGTGAAGCTAACAAAAGAATTACTGGCAGAGCATGACACTGTGCCATCTGAGGCTTCTTTATTAGTAGGCTGCCTAGGCAGTGTTAAAGATATATGCTCATGGGTTGTTTTCATTGAAGAAGGGGATCAGATCCGTGTACGATTACGTTCGAAGGGTCCCATTATCAATACATTAGCAAAAGAATTTAACGGTGGCGGACATCCGCTTGCATCTGGTGCTACTGCCTATTCATGGGAAGAAGCAGACCTCGTTATTGCAAGATTAAAAGAGATTTGTAAAGCGTATCATTAACAGAGAAAAGGAAGGGATTCATTTGACACATGTATATACAAAGATGCATACGAGCGCGGATTTATTGAAAAGCACAATTCGGCTTGAGCAATTGATTCCTTTTTTACAAGAACAAAAGACACAAGCCTGTGCAATCGTTAATACGAAATTGTACGGGCTTTTGCCTTTTTGTAAAGCATTGCAGCAAGTAAATATCCATGCGGTTATAGGGCTTTCGGTTAACGTTCAGTGGCATGATAAAACGCTTCCCCTCGTCCTGTATGCGCAGACACAGGAGGGCTATCAACATTTATTAAAGATTAGTAGTGCGATTTCAATTAGACAAGATGATATGCTGCCTTGGAAATGGCTTGAGGGATATTCAGCAGGTTGTATAGCGCTACTTTCTTCAGACGATTTAACAGATGTAGATGACTGGCAGGCAATGGTTTCTGCTTTGGTCCAACTGTTTAACCATCACCTCTATATGGGGATTGCTAGACCTGGAGGGATAAAAGCTGAACAAGAAGATGATTTCGTTTCTTGGTGTGAAGAACATGCTATTGCACTTGTAGCCTCTCAAAGCTGTTATTTCTTGCGTCCAGAAGATCATTTTGCTTATGAAGTAGCAAGAGCAATTGATACAGGAGAAAAGCTTGGTAATACTATGCAAACAGCTGATGTACAGGGCTATTTTGCCCCAACAGCATTCGAATGGCAAAATTGGTTTGCGGATCGTCCAGATTGGCTTGATGCCAGTACGAAAATGCTTGCTTGCTGTAAAGCTGATTTACCAAAAATGCCTGTGCAAATGCCTAAATTTCCTGTACCTGAAGGTGAAACAGCTGAAAGCTTGCTTGTTAAAGAAGCATTTACTGGATTAGAAGAGCGATTCAAGCAACTGGCAATACCCGGTGCTTACCATGAACGATTACAGTATGAATTAGAAATTATTTGCTCTATGGGCTTTGCTGACTATTTTTTGGTTGTGGCGGATTTTATGCGATATGCAAAAGAAAATCGAATTTTGACGGGACCTGGACGTGGTTCCTCAGCAGGTTCGCTTGTGGCATATAGTCTTTCGATTACCCAAGTAGATCCACTTGCCTATGGTTTATTATTCGAACGTTTTTTAAATCCTGAAAGAATTACCTTACCTGATATTGATATCGATTTTGTTGATAGTAAAAGGCATCAAGTCATTCAGTATGTTGCCCAAAAGTATGGCAAAGCAAATGTTGCACAAATTATTACATTTGGTACATTGTCTGCAAAAGCAGTTGCCAGGGATGTTGCACGGGTATTTGGCTTTGATGCAGAAATGCTAGAAAAAATTTCGAAGATGATTCCAAATAAGCCGGGAATTACATTACAAAGAGCTGTAGCAGAGTCACAGGACTTTCAAGGCTGGTTAGCGGAGAATGATAAGCATTTGCGTTGGTACGAGGTGGCGTTAAAATTGGAGGGCCTACCAAGAAACTCGTCTATACATGCAGCTGGTATTGTCGTCGCTCCATCGCCTTTAGTGAATACTGTACCGATTGAAGAAGGGCATGATGGTATTTATAGTACGCAATGGCCAATGGGAGATATTGAAGCATGTGGTCTCGTCAAAATGGATTTTTTAGGCTTGCGCAATCTCACTATTTTAGAGCAAATACGTTGGTCAATTTATAAAGCTGGTGGTCCTTGGATAGAATTCGAGCGAATCCCAATGCATGATGACAAGACGTTTCAACTATTACAAAGAGGGGATACGCTGGGGATTTTTCAATTAGAATCAGACGGTATGAAGCAAGCCTTGCGTGATATCTGTCCTACAACCTTTTTAGATATTGTGGCTGTAAATGCACTTTATCGCCCAGGTCCAATGGATTTTATTCCTGTCTATGCAAAACGGAAGGCTGGCAGAGAAATGGTAACGATGCCACATCCAGTGCTAGAGCCTATTTTACAAGAGACCTTTGGTGTGATCGTTTATCAAGAACAAATTATTAAAATTGCATCAGTACTGGCAGGCTTTACAATGGGACAGGCAGATTTGCTTCGCCGAGCAGTGAGTAAAAAAAATCGACAAGTTTTAGAGGAGCAACGCACAGCATTTGTTCAGGGGGCGCTACGCCAAGGCTTTGATCAGCGTTTAGCTGAAGAAGTATACGAACTGATTGTACGCTTTGCGGATTATGGTTTCCCTAAAAGTCATGCTGTGGCCTATAGTGTTATTTCCTATCAAATGGCTTATTTAAAGGCGCATTTTCCTCAAAACTTTTATGCAGCCTTATTATCAAATGCCACGGGAAATGTAGAAAAGATTCAACAATTTGTCCATGAGGCAAAAGATAAGGGCATCCCATTTTATCCACCTTCATTAAAAAGTAGTACGAAATATTTTACGGTGGAAAAGGAAGGCATTCGCTACAGCTTATTAGGAATTAAAGGTGTGCCTCATACATTTATAGAAAAAATACATGGACTCCGTCAAACAAATCCAGAGGTATTAAATAACCTATTTGATCTAGCTGTTGCCTTAAGTGCGCAGCATTTTAAGCCAAAAGTGTTGGAATCATTGATATATGCTGGGGCGCTTGATTATCTAGAAAAAGATAGAGCCGTCCTCATCATGACAGTCGAGGCAGCTTTGAAACACGCAGAACTTTTAAGGCCAACTGAAGATATTGATTTAGCATCAGCAATGGCATTTAGTTTTGGTAAACCAAAATATATGCAGGCAGAAGCAATGTCCCAGAAGGAAAAATTGATGCATGAAAAAGAGAGCTTGGGCTTTTATATTTCTACCCATCCAGTTGCACAGGAAAGACTCTTCTGGGCGGATATCAATAGTACCTGTCGAGAGTTGAAGCAGAAGCGTGATGGTACCTCTATAAAAATGATTGGTCTGATTGAAGAAGTGAAGAAAATCCGTACGAAAAAAGGTGAGCAAATGGCTTTTGTTCAGCTACAGGATGAGTTTGGAACAGTTTCCACTACATTTTTTCCACAAACCTTTCAGTTGGTCCAAGACCTGCTGGTAGAGGAGGAAATGTTATGGATTGAAGGTGTTTTAGAAAGACGTTTTGGCAAGCCGCAAATCAAAGTAAAACATGCGCAAACGACGAAAAAGATATAAAATGAAACAAGAAATTAGAAACTGCATTAAATTTTATGCAGTTTTTTCTTTACTTTTGCACAGTTATTTTGTAAGCTAGAGTCAACGTTAAAAAGTGGTCAGACCACTTTTTTGATAAGGGGAGTTAGTCGTATGGATAAAAAAACCGAACAAAAAAAAGTGTTTTTAGAAATCGTCCAACAACTACGTCAACTCATTAAAATGGAAAAAATTCAAGCAGGTGAGAAGCTACCTTCCGAACGAGTTCTATCAGAGCGTCTAGGTGTCGGGCGATCCTCTGTGAGAGAGGCTTTGCGAAGCTTAGAGTTGCTAGGGCTTATTGAAACGAGACATGGTGGTGGTACTTTTCTTGCGTCCACACATAAGCATCAGCTCGTAGAAATACTGTCGATGTTTATATTAGAAGATGAAAAATCAAAAAAAGATGTCGAATTAACGCGACAAATTCATGAAATGGAAGCAATCCGCGTAATAAGTTGTACAGAGATTCTTCGCACACTACCTGTGTGGGATAGTTTTTTTGTGAAACTAGAAATAGAAGGTACAATTAATTGTCGAGATATTTTAAGAGAACTATTAATTACGACAGGTAATCGTCTTTCATTAAAAATCTGGTTTCAATTAGCAGCTTATGATGGCGACCGTTTAAATCGAAACTCAACAGAAGATGAAAAATTAATCATTCAAACGATGTTGAAATCGATGCAGCTGGGTTACGAAAAAGAAGCATTAAAAGCTTATGAGCAGTGGATGAGTACTGTACAGAACATTTAGACAACAACAAAGGGGGAGTCGAACATGGCAATACGTAGCTTATTTAGTGGTAATCGAAAAAAGAAAGAGGACGGGCAAGAAAAGGCATTTCCAGAAGGGTTAATGACAAAATGTCCTGAATGTCGTCACATTCAATTAACAAAAGAATTAGAAAAAAATCATAAAGTATGTACAAAATGTAGTCATCATTTCAAAATGACTGCTCAAGAACGTGTGGACTATTTCTTAGATGAAGGCTCATTCGAATCCATGGATGATCATTTACAAACAAGTAATCCCCTTAATTTCCCAGCGTATGTTGAAAAAATTGCAGCAGACCAAGAGAAAACAGGCTTGAATGAGGCTGTCCTAACAGGCGTTGGTACAATAGATGGGGAAGAAATTGTCGTAGCGATTATGGATTCGCACTTCCGTATGGGGTCAATGGGCTCTGTAGTCGGTGAAAAAATTACGCGAGCAGTAGAGAAGGCAACTGAACTAGGTGTACCATTTATTATCTTTACCGCTAGTGGTGGTGCTCGTATGCAAGAGGGCGTATTATCATTAATGCAAATGGCGAAAACTAGTGTCGCATTAAAACGCCACAGTGATCAAGGCTTATTGTTCATCTCCATCTTAACGCATCCAACAACAGGCGGAGTTTCAGCAAGCTTTGCTTCTGTTGGTGATATAAATATTGCAGAGCCACAGGCATTGATTGGCTTTGCAGGGCGACGTGTAATTGAAGAAACTGTACGAGAAAAACTACCAAGTGATTTCCAAACAGCAGAATTTTTATTAGAGCATGGTCAGCTTGATGCCATTTTCCATCGCAAAGATTTACGTAAACAAGTTTCTTTACTTGTAAAAATGCATACGAAAGGCGGCGTACAACATGTCTAAAAATTTAGCATTTGAAGAACCAGTCGTACAATTACGTGAGAAAATTGATGAATTAAAAACAATTGCTGCTGAAGCAGAAGTTGATATGTCTGGTGAAATCGAGAAGCTTGAAACACGTTTATCACAATTAGAGCAATCGATTTATGCCAATATGAAGCCGTGGGATCGTGTGCAAGTAGCAAGGCATCCAGAAAGACCTACAACGCTTCAATATATTGAAGCAATGTGTGAAAATTTTATTGAATTACATGGTGATCGTACATTTGGTGATGATGCAGCCATTCTTGGTGGGATTGCCATTTTCGAAGGGCAACCAGTAACAATAATTGGACATCAACGTGGTAAGTCTACTAAGGAAAATATCCGTCGTAATTTTGGTATGCCTCATCCAGAGGGGTATCGAAAAGCACTACGCTTGATGAAGCAAGCTGAAAAATTCAAACGACCAATTATTTGTTTTATTGATACTAAAGGTGCTTACCCAGGGAAAGCTGCTGAGGAACGTGGTCAAAGTGAAGCAATCGCTAGAAACCTTGTAGAAATGGCTGGCTTAACTGTGCCTGTAATTAGTATCGTTATTGGTGAAGGAGGAAGTGGTGGTGCATTAGCATTAGGTGTAGCAAACCGTGTCTTTATGCTTGAGAACTCGACTTACTCTGTTATTTCGCCAGAGGGAGCGGCATCTATTTTATGGCGTGATGGTAGTCTGGCTAAGCAGGCAGCAGAAGCCATGCGTATCACAGCACCTGATTTGAAAGAACTTGGTGTAATTGATGGCATTATTCCTGAAATTATTGGTGGAGCACATCGCAATGTAGCAAAGCAGGCCCTTTCTATTAAAGAATGCATTAGTGACACACTTCATGCATTAAATTCTTTAAATGGAGAACAATTAGTTGAAGATCGCTATGAAAAATTTAAAAAAATTGGACAGTATACAGAAGTGTAAATCTGTTTGTAAAAAGACGAATGTTGTTTACTTTAATAGGATATAAAATTTAAAAGCTATATATTTGCTCGTTAAGAGACAAAATTTGTTTCTTAACATATTAAAAAGCTATAAAAATTAAAGAAGATAATAGCGCATAATAAACGCCAGACTTCTTGAAAAAATGTTAGATTTAGGATGTTTTTAGGTGGAAAGAGTGTGTGAAAGCGCATTCTTTTCATTTTTTATGTAAAAGTTATGTTTTTGTATCCCCAGAACCCTTACATAGTTTGTTTTTTCATGTTAATGTGAATAATAATAGTAACTGCAGGAGGTTCGACAATGAAAAAAATTGCTGTATTAACTAGTGGTGGAGATGCGCCTGGAATGAACGCTGCTATTCGAGCGGTCGTTCGTAAGGCAGCATTTCATGGAATTGATGTTGTCGGAATTAAGCATGGTTATGAAGGCTTAGTAAAAGGATTTATGGAAGAACTTGATTTAGGTGCAGTTGGTGGTATTATTCAACGTGGTGGAACGCATTTGAATTCGGCAAGATGCCCAGAATTTAAAGAAGATGCTGTTCAGCAACGAGGTATTGAGAATTTACGAGCTGCTGGTATTGAAGGACTTGTTGTCATTGGTGGTGATGGATCTTATCGAGGTGCCATGGATTTGGTGAAAAAAGGGTTCCCAGTTGTAGGGGTACCTGGAACAATTGACAATGATATTCCTGGAACTGAATATACGATTGGCTTTGATACAGCCCTAAATACAGTAGTAGAATCCATTGATAAAATCCGAGATACTGCTACATCTCATGAAAATTCTTTCATTGTAGAGGTAATGGGACGTGATGCAGGAGATATCGCTTTATGGGCAGGTCTTGCTGCTGGTGCTGAAACAGTTTTAATTCCAGAAGAAGATTATAATTTAGATGATATTGTCGCACGCTTAGATCGTGGTGCAGCACGTGGTAAAAAGCATAGTATTATTATTGTGGCAGAGGGTGTTATGTCAGGAAGTGAACTGGCAAAACTGTTAAAAGAAAAAACAGGAAAAGAAACACGTGTTTCAGTATTAGGTCATATCCAACGTGGTGGATCACCTACAGCAAGAGATCGCGTATTAGCGAGTCAGTTTGGCGCACATGCAGTTGAATTACTTATGGAAGGCAAGGCTGGTCGAGCAGTAGGTATTCGCAATCATCAAGTCATTGATTATGATATGCCAGAGGCTTTTGAAAAGAATCATGAGGCTGATGTAAGCCTATATACACTAATGAAAGAACTATCAATATAATTTGTTATAAAACGGAGTGGGCAAAAATGAGAAAAACAAAAATCGTATGTACAATTGGACCTGCAAGTGAGTCACCAGAAATTTTAGAAAAATTAATCGAAGCAGGTATGAATGTAGCCCGCTTGAATTTTTCACACGGATCACATGAGGAACATGCAGGGCGTATTCATTTAATTCGTGAAGTGGCACAAAAATTAAATAAACCAGTGGGAATTTTACTTGATACAAAGGGACCAGAAATTCGTACACATAACATGAAAAATGGCGAGCTTCATTTGTCAGCAGGTCAAGTAATTGATATTTCAATGACAGAAGTAGAAGGTACTGAGACGAGCTTTTCTGTCACATATGAGCGCTTAATTGAAGACGTTGAGCAAAATTCAATTATTTTACTTGATGATGGACTAATTCAACTACGTGTATTAGCAACGGATATGGAAAAAGGATTAATTCATACAATTGTTGAAAATGCTGGCGTACTAAAAAATAAAAAGGGTGTTAACGTACCAGGTGTTTCTGTACAACTACCAGGTATCACAGAAAAAGACGCACAAGATATTTTATTTGGTATCGAACAAGGTGTTGATTTTATTGCTGCTTCATTTGTTCGTCGTGCAAAAGATGTTCTTGAAATTCGTGAATTACTTGAACAAAATGGTGGTAGTCATATTCAAATCATCCCAAAAATTGAAAACCAAGAGGGTGTCGATAACATCGATGAAATCATCCTAGTATCTGACGGTTTAATGGTTGCTCGTGGAGATCTTGGTGTTGAAATTCCTGCAGAAGAAGTACCACTTGTACAAAAGAAATTAATTCTAAAATGTAATCAAGTTGGTAAACCGGTAATTACGGCAACTCAAATGTTAGATTCCATGCAGCGTAACCCACGACCAACACGTGCAGAAGCCAGTGATGTAGCCAACGCAATTATTGATGGAACAGATGCTATCATGTTATCTGGTGAAACTGCCGCAGGTCTTTATCCAGTTGAATCGGTACAAACGATGAATAAAATTGCACAACGTACTGAAAATTCATTAGATTATCGATCAATTGTTTCTACACGTAGTCGTGAGAAAGAAGCAAATATGACAGAGGCAATTTCACAAGCTGTAGCTTATACTTCTATCAATTTAGGGGTGAAAGCCGTATTGGCTCCAACTGAAAGTGGTAATACAGCGAGAATGATTGCGAAATATCGACCAGGAGTGCCAATTGTTGCCGTAACAGGCTCTACAAATACAGCTCATACATTAACACTAGTATGGGGCGTATACCCAATTGTGTGTCAACGTGTGACAACAACAGATGAAATTTTAGAACTAGCTGTGGATGAAAGCTTGAAGCATGGTTTTGTTACACATGGAGACGCAGTTGTCATTACAGCAGGTGTACCTGTAGGTGAAGCGGGTACAACAAACTTAATGAAAGTTCACATTATTGGAGATTTACTTGCACGCGGACAAGGGATCGGAAAAGCATCAGTTGTTGGTAAAACAGTGGTTGCTAAAAATGCTGCTGAGGCACTTGCCTACGATACAGACGGATGCATTCTTGTTACAGTCGGTTCAGATCGTGATATGATGCCTGCTTTAGAAAATTGTATTGGCCTAATTACTGAAGAAGGTGGACTTACTAGCCATGCAGCAGTTGTAGGGTTAAGCCTAGGTATTCCAGTAATCGTTGGTGTAAAGGAAGCAACTACATTAATCCGTCATGGTCAAGAAATTACAATGGACGCTGAAACAGGTGTGATTTACAAAGGACATGCAAGCGTTCTTTAATAATTAACAAAAAGCTCTAGTGCGGTTTGTTGTACTAGAGCTTTTCCATAAAGGTTTTACACACACTTTATGGAAACTATTAATTCCTTCCTTTAACAGAAGTTGCTTTCTCATAAAATAGGTCTATTCATTTTTTTATGAAACTAAACGGGCTATAATAACGTATAAAAGGTATAGCTTTTCAAGTAGAAAGGAGAAAAATATGCGAAAAATTTTTCTTGGTTTCATTGTCTACACATTAGCCGAATTGACGTTATTAATAGTCATTGGACAAAATATTGGTGTTTTAAGTACATTATTGCTCATTATTGCTACGAGTGTGATTGGGATTTATGTCATGAAAAATAAAGGTATGAACTCTGTTCAAAATGTGAAAAATACATTGGCACGCGGAGAAGCGCCAGGAGCTGCATTAGTGGATACTTTCTTAACTTTTGGTGGTGGTTTGCTTTTAGCGTTACCTGGATTTTTAACAGATGTCCTAGGTTTATTCCTACTCATGCCATTTTCTCGAAAAATGTTCCAACCTATTGTCTATTACTGGATGCGTAAAAAAATGAAAAAAGGTCAATTCATCATCGTTCAAAGATAGAGTTTTCTTTCAGTTTTACAGCTAGAAATAAAAAGATAGGGCTCAGTAATATACCATAAAAGCCAAATAATAGAATAGAGGCAGCGCTGATAAAGAATGTATGGAATGTGCGTAGCTGAAGCGTATTGGACCAAAGCATCGAATCGGCTAGCTGCCTTGTTAATTGTACAAATAAATAGAGTAGTAAAATGGCCACACATAAAAAGGTATTGCCATTGAAATAAAAATAAATGCTCATTGGCACAAGAAAAACGCCAATTCCGAAAAACGGTAGTACATCTGCAAATGCTACAATAAATGCTTTAATAATGGCTTGTTCAAATTGAAGGATCATAAAGCCAGCACAAAGAATGAGTAGGGTAATCGTAAATAATTGAAACTCTACAAATAAGAAATAATGAAAAAGTTGCATGATTTTTGCAAAATGAGATTGCCACTCTTGACGATATTTTTTAGGCACATATTGAAAGAACCAATAGCGTGATTTACGTGTTTCTAGAAGCGCAAAGTAATAAGCGACTAAAAAGATGAAAACCTCAATGACATGCTTCATTAATAATTGGAAAAGATCTGCTGTATATACGATGATGGAATCGAAAATGGACAGTGATTTTTCTTTTAAAACTTGTACAAACATGGATTCATATTCACTGAAAAGCGGGAAATTTTGTAAAGTCTCTCGAATTTCTGGGAAAATGACGATAATACTGTTAATAGATATGACAACTAGTAGAAAAATACAGGTTAATATTAATACTTCCACAATAATTGCTGCAATCCAATACGCAATCCTACAATATTTGTATAAAAAATTTATGATAGGATACGTCGAAAATGATAAAAAAATTGCGAGTGACACAGGTAATACAAACCAAAGTATGACTAAATAAAAAATAAATAGCAAAACGCTCGTAGTTCTTTCGTATGAAAAATACTTTAAATTCCTCATTTTTACAAATTCACCCCCAACCAATTGATAAATTAATGTCAAAATATACAAAAAAATCTCTTTAGGACAATTATATAGTCGTTCGGACGTCTTTTTCTTTATTTGGAGGATTTTCATTCACAAAGCTGTCAAAAATGATTATAATAGCAATGTAAGCGATTTACTTAATGGTTCATATGAGCAAAATTCGTAAATGCAACATAAAAAACGCATTTGCAACAAAAAAATAAGTATGAGGGAGCGATAATTTATGTCAGCAACTAAAGGTTTAGAAGGTATCGTAGCAGCGGAATCTAAAATCAGTTCAATTATCGATGACACACTTACATATGTTGGTTACAACATTGATGATTTAGCAGAAAATGCGTCATTCGAAGAGGTAATTTACCTGTTATGGCATACTCGTTTACCAAAAGAGGACGAGCTAGCTGAATTAAAACAACAATTGGCAGACAACATGTCAATTCCGCAAGCGATTGTCGACCAATTTAAAACATACCCACTTTCAACTGTACATCCAATGGCTGCATTGCGTACTGCAGTATCTTTACTTGGTGTATTCGATGAAGAAGCGGATGTTATGGATCCAGAAGCAAACTACCGTAAAGCAATTCGTCTTCAAGCTAAAATTGCTACAGTAGTAACTGCTTTTGCACGTGTTCGTAAAGGTTTAGAACCAGTTTCACCAAAACCTGAACTAGGATATGCGGCAAACTTCTTATACATGCTTAAAGGCGAAGAGCCAGCAGATATTGAAATTGAAGCATTCGACAAAGCATTAGTATTACATGCTGACCATGAGTTAAATGCATCTACATTCACTGCACGTGTATGTGTAGCTACATTATCTGACGTTTATTCAGGTGTAACTGCAGCGATCGGTGCATTAAAAGGACCACTTCACGGTGGAGCAAATGAGCAAGTTATGAAAATGTTAACTGAAATTGGCTCACTTGAAAATGTTGAATCTTATATTCAAAATAAATTAGACAACAAAGAAAAAATCATGGGCTTCGGTCACCGTGTATATCGTAAAGGCGACCCTCGTGCTCCGCATTTACGCGTAATGTCTAAAAAATTAACTGAGCTAACTGGTAAACCAGAGCTTTACGAAATGTCAGTTAAAATCCATGACATGATCGTAGAACAAAAGAAATTACCTGCAAACGTAGATTTCTTCTCTGCGTCAGTGTATGATTCTTTAGGTATTGATCATGACCTGTTCACACCAATTTTCGCAGTATCACGTACTTCAGGTTGGGTGGCACATATCCTTGAGCAATATGCTAATAACCGCCTAATCCGTCCACGTGCTGAGTATGTTGGACCAGGCATGCAAAAATATGTTCCAATCAGCGAGCGCTAATTTGGAAAATATGCTAGAATGTTTGGGACTGTGTTATCACTAACACAGTCCTATGATTATGAATTTAGGAGGCAACAGAATGTCAAACAAAATTGTAGTTGAAAATGGCGTACTTAATGTACCAAACAATCCAGTAATTCCTTTCATCGAAGGTGATGGAATTGGTCCAGATATCTGGGCAGCAGCATCACGCGTAATTGACGCAGCAGTAGAAAAAGCTTATAACGGTGAAAAGAAAATTGAATGGTTAGAAGTTTTAGCTGGTGAAAAAGCATTTAACCAAACTGGTGAATGGTTACCACAAGAAACTTTAGACAAAATTAATGAATATTTAATTGCAATCAAAGGTCCTCTTACTACACCAATCGGTGGTGGTATCCGCTCTCTTAACGTAGCATTACGTCAACAACTTGACTTATATGTATGCTTACGCCCAGTACGTCACTTTGATGGAGTGCCTTCTCCAGTTAAACGCCCAGAAGACGTTGATATGGTTATCTTCCGTGAGAACACTGAAGACATCTACGCTGGTATTGAATTCGAATCTGGTTCAGAACAAGCTCAAAAAATCATCAACTTCCTACAATCTGAATTTGGTGTAAATCAAATCCGTTTCCCAGAAACTTCTGGTATCGGTGTTAAACCTGTATCTAAAGAAGGTACTGAGCGTTTAGTACGTTCTGCTATCGAATACGCAATTAAACATAAACGCCCATCTGTTACTTTAGTTCATAAAGGTAACATCATGAAATTCACTGAAGGTGGATTCAAAAAATGGGGTTATGAATTAGCAGAAAAAGAATTTGCTGATCAAACTTTCACTTGGAACCAATACGATGCTATCAAAGCTGAACAAGGTGAAGAAGCAGCAAACAAAGCTCAATCTGATGCTTTAGCAGCTGGCAAAATCTTAGTGAAAGATTCTATCGCTGATATCTTCTTACAACAAATCTTAACTCGTCCAACTGAGTTCGATGTAGTAGCTACAATGAACTTAAATGGTGACTATATTTCTGATGCTTTAGCTGCACAAGTTGGTGGTATCGGTATCGCTCCAGGAGCTAACATTAACTATGTTACTGGCCATGCGATCTTCGAAGCTACTCACGGTACAGCTCCAAAATATGCTGGTTTAGATAAAGTAAACCCATCTTCAGTATTACTTTCAGGTGTATTAATGCTTGAACACTTAGGATGGCAAGAAGCTGCTGACATGATCACTCAATCTGTTGAGAAAACAATTTCTTCTAAAGTTGTTACTTATGACTTCGCACGTTTAATGGACGGCGCTACAGAAGTGAAATGTTCAGAATTCGCTAATGAGTTAATCAAAAACCTATAATTTTCTATTCTACAATAGAATTTATCGCTAAAGCGGATGCTTTTTTCTGCCGATATAATTAGGGTGACAGTAAATTTTAATTGAATATTTACGATAAACTTGTTTAATTGAGGGAGTGAGATGGAAGTCTCCTCCCTCTTTTAAAATATATAACCTAATTTTAAAGGAGCGTATTCAAATGTCTCTGAAACGAAAAAAAATCTCAGTTATCGGTGGCGGTTTTACAGGCGCTACTGCAGCATTTTTAGCAGCTCAGAAAGAACTTGGTGACGTCGTATTAGTGGATATTCCACAAGCAGAAAACCCAACAAAGGGTAAGGCGCTAGATATGTGGGAGGCAGCACCAATACAAGGGTTTGACTCTTATGTGCAAGGTACTTCCAATTATGCAGATACGGCGAATTCTGACGTAGTGATCATTACCGCTGGTGTTGCACGTAAACCAGGTATGAGCCGTGATGACCTTGTTCAAATCAATCAGAGTGTTATGAAAACTGTTTCAAAAGAGATTGCTACGCATTCACCAAATGCTACAATCCTTGTACTGACAAACCCAGTTGATGCCATGACATACACAGTATACAAAGAAACTGGCTTCCCTAAAAACCGTGTAATTGGTCAATCAGGTGTTCTTGATACGGCTCGTTTCTGTGCATTTGTGGCAGAAGAACTTAAGATTTCAGTGAAAGATATTACTGGTTTTGTATTAGGTGGTCACGGTGACACAATGGTACCGTTAACACGTTATTCATTTGCTGGTGGTATTCCGTTAGAAACACTTATTTCTGCTGAACGTTTAGAAGAAATTGTTGACCGAACGCGTAATGGTGGAGCAGAAATTGTCAACTTACTTGGTAACGGCTCTGCCTATTATGCGCCTGCTGCGGCACTAATAGAGATGGCTGAAGCTATTGTAAAAGACCAAAAACGTATTTTACCATCTATTGCTTATTTAGAAGGCGAGTACGGCTATCATGATTTATACTTAGGTGTTCCTACATTACTTGGCGAAAACGGTATTGAAAAAATCTTTGAGCTAGAATTAACGGACAAAGAAAAAGCAGCTTTAGATCAATCGGCAGAAGCAGTTCGTAATGTGATGAAAATTTTAGTGTAGAATATCAGTCTAAGTCTTAAAACGAGTAGGGAATGTTCCTGCTCGTTTTTTTATGTTTCCAGGGTTGAGAAAGGTAAGGTTCTTCTGCTTTTCATTGTACTTTTAGCATAAAATTGATACTATGAATGTAGTATGATAGAAAAGGGGTTGGCGTATCTTTGCTTCAAAAAAATAGTAAACTTGGTCTCACAATCGATGAAATTACAGTTGGCGAGAAAATCCATATCACTGAAAAAATTGAAGATAGGGATCTATTGCTTTATTTAGGCCTTACAAACGATAGTAACCCGCTTTATATTCAACATGATTATGCAGCTATGACACCTTTTCAAAAGCCAATTGTGCCGACAATTATGTTAAATGGTATTATTACATCAGCTGTGTCAAAGTATATTCCAGGACCAGGTGCACGAATTATTGAGCAACATTTGAAATATTTAGGACCTCTCTATCATTATGAATTGTTCGATACGCTATTAGAGGTTACAGCAATCAATAAATATGACAATACCATCACTGTATCTGTCCACTCATATAATGAGCAGAAGCAGCTTGTAATTGAAGGTTTATTGCTTGTGACTCCACCACTTGCGCTATAGACGTCTTGAGATTTGAAATGGGGGTTTCAAATCACTAACGGAGGCATTAGACATGACAAAAACGATTTTAGTAATTGAAGATGAATTTTCGATTGCAACATTATTGAAATATAATTTAGAACAGGCAGGCTATGTAGTGGAAACGGCTGCTGATGGTCAGGAAGGGCTTGAAAAAGCAATCGACTTACAGCCAAATTTAATTCTTTTAGATTTGATGCTTCCAAAACTAGATGGCATGGAGGTCTGTAAACAAATACGACAACAACGTATGAATACGCCAATTATTATGCTAACTGCTAAAGATGACGAATTTGATAAAGTTCTTGGTCTTGAGTTGGGAGCAGATGATTACATGACAAAGCCTTTTAGTCCTCGTGAAGTTTTAGCGCGTGTCAAGGCTGTATTAAGACGTTTCACGCAAAATGTTGTCGCAGATGATAAGGATGAGGCGCAGGAAAAAATGTATGAGTTTGGACAATTGCGAGTGTACCCAGAGCGATTTGAAGTATTTTTACAGGATGAGGCACTGGAATTTACACCAAAAGAGTTTGAGCTACTCATCTATTTACTTGAAAATAAAAATCGTGTATTAACACGTGATCAGCTATTAAGTGCTGTATGGAAATATGATTTTGCTGGCGATACTCGAATTGTGGATGTACACATTAGCCACCTTCGCGATAAAATTGAAGAAAATAGCCGTAAGCCGATGTTTATAAAAACAATTAGAGGTCTTGGTTATAAATTTGAGGAGCCGAAAACGACATGAAATCGATGAGCAACCGCTTATTCTTGACATTCATGCTTTTACTTGGAACGATACTAGCTGTCCTAATGATTGTTATAGGTCAGCTTTTTCCTGTTTATATCGAGCAATATAACGAGCAAGCAACCACTGAGATACGGACATCAATGGACCAAGTAATCGATGAACGCAAAATGGATTTAACGAAGGAAGATCAGGAAGCTTTGTACGCAGCTCAGGCTATGGAACGAGACGAATCCTTATTGAACTATGTGCGTGCTCGCCTTTACGGAGTACTGGCTATTCTCTTTACCATCACGTTGATATTAATAGCAATTATAAGTCGTTATATGATACGTAACTTTACTGCACCGATTGATAATGTGACAGACACTGCCCTTGAGCTTGCAAAGGGTAACTATCGTGCACGTGCTCAAGAAAATGAGCATGAACGGATGATACCACTGAGTCATTCCATAAACATATTGGCACGGAATTTGCAAGATATTACAACGATACGTGAAGTAGAGGAAGAAAGACTGAAAACCTTAATTGAAAATATGGGGAGCTCCCTTATGATGATTGGTCGTGAGGGGAATATTTCCATTGTAAATCGAGTATTTCTGGAGCGCTTTGGAATGCAGCTTGATGATGTACAAGGAAAGGTTTTTCGTACAATAGGCTTACCTAAATCATTAGAACAATTTATCGATCATGTTTTTCTGACAGAAATGCCTTATCGACAACAAATTAAAATGGAAGTACAGCAAGAACTTTATAACAAAGAAGTTTATGGGGCACCGGTCATCGGGGACCACGGACGATGGCTAGGCGTTGTTATCGTTATGCATGATATAACTGAACTAGTTCGATTAGAACAAATTCGGAAAGACTTTGTTGCGAATGTATCACATGAATTACGCACACCTATTACATCTATTAAAGGCTTTTCAGAAACTTTATTGGATGGGGCCTATAAAGACGAAAAAATGCTGATTTCCTTTTTGGAGATTATATATAAAGAAAGTAATCGACTTCAAATGCTGATTCAAGATTTACTAGAGCTCTCAAAGATCGAGCAGCATGGTTTTACTGTCAATATTATGCCGATGGGCTTACAGGATGTTCTAATTCGTGGAGCAGAATTGACAGCTCCGCGATTGGATGAAAAAAATATGAGCTTCCAGGTGGATATCGAACGAGATGTCCAGGTTATGGGGGATGCCAATCGTATCATTCAGATTGTGACGAATTTAATTACCAATGCGATTACATATTCACCTGAAAACACGACTGTTTCTATTCGATTAAAGGAAAATGAAACACATGGCATTATCGAAATAGAGGATCAAGGAATTGGTATTGAAAAACATGAAATAGCGCGCGTTTTTGAAAGATTTTATCGGGTGGATCGAGCGAGAAGTCGTAATTCTGGTGGAACAGGCTTAGGCTTAGCGATTGTTAAGCATTTAGTCGAGGCGCATCATGGCCGAATTCAAGTAGAGAGTGAAGTCGGCATAGGAACTAAAATGATTGTCATGATTCCGAAAAATTAACAAATCCTTTACATGAACAACATGTTACATTCATATTTGGGCACTATACTTATTTCTAGAAACCCCCAATATGATTGTTAAGACGATGACCATAAAAATCTAATAGAAGATTTTTAACTGCTTTATATTCCCCACAGAAAGAATTTAGTGTTTTTTAGACACTAGGTTCTTTTTCTGTTTTACAGGGAACGTAAATAGGTGTAAAGTATAGTAGCATAAAGTTTAACAACCATCTTACCCGCGATTGTCTGTTAGACGAACGCTTTGACAGTCAGTGAATCAACCTTCTTATCATTCGAATCGTGTTTTCCTGACTGTTGAGGCAGAGAAAAAAATGAGAGAAGGATGACCATGAAAATCGTCAAAAGTATCGTGCAAATCGGCTATCTTTATATCCTATTATTAATCGGAAATACTATTGCACGCCTACTTCACTTGCCGATTCCAGGGAGTATAATAGGACTTGTCCTATTATTTTTACTGTTACAGTTTCATATAATCAAGCTTGAATGGATTGAATTAGGAGCAGCCGTACTATTAAGTGAACTCTTATTATTCTTTATTCCATCTGCCATTGGTGTTATTGATTATCATGCCTTATTTGGTGTGCAGGGAATGAAGGTTGTGCTGGTCATTGTTGTGAGTGCCATTGTGGTAATGTTTGTAACGGGGTATACAGCACAATGGCTAGAGCAGCGAAAGAAGGGTGATGCGATATGACTTTATTAATCGCCATTGTCAGCTTACTTGGGACCGTTGCTATTTTTTATATTTGTAAAATGTTTTATAAAAAATATAAAAAAGAATGGCTGACCCCTATGCTGATTACACCTTTAGTCATTATAGGTATTTTACTACTGACAGGTATATCTTATAAATCCTACAATTCTGGAGCGAGTGTCTTAACAAATTTACTAGGACCAGCAACCGTTGCGTTTGCCGTTCCTATATATAAAAATGTCAACCTATTAAAAAAACACGCATTTGAAATTTTCATCAGCATTGCTGTTGGTTCAGCGGTTGCTATTGTGTCATCCTTTATGATGGCTTTATTGGTGGGCTTAAATGATGAGTTGGTGCATAGTTTAGTGCCACGTTCTGTAACAACACCTATTGCGATGGATATTTCTAATATGATTGGTGGTTCTCCTACGCTTACAGCTGTTTTCGTTATGACGACTGGTATTTTAGGAAGCTTGTTAGCACCAATCGTTATCAAAGTATGTCGTTTTCACAGACCTTCATCTAGAGGATTAATGCTTGGTATGGGTGCTCATGGAACGGGTACATCAAAAGCATTTGAATTTGGAGAGCTAGAAGGCACATTTGCTAGTCTAGCGATGATCGTTGCTGCATTAATTAGTATTGTATTATCCACTACCATTTTCCCAGTATTTGAACATCTGGTTATCAATATCCTGTTGCCCTAAAAGGTAACAGGATTTTTTTGCATTGATAAGCTTTTGTTAAGTGAGAAACAGAGGATTCTGTCCTTTACAATCATTATATGAAAATATTTTGAAACTTTTTATAAGGGTTCACCGTAAACAATAGTACTAAGCAAAAGGAGGAACAGACATGAGTGTGAAAAGGACACTAATGATTGTTGGACTTGGAATATTTGGAATTATTGCACTTATTACAGTTTTTACTTCATGGTACACGGTAGATGAATCAGAGCAAGCTGTGGTTATTACATTTGGTCGTGCCGATGATACAGTAACAAATCCAGGTCTTCATTTTAAATTACCTTGGCCCGTCCAATCCGTAGAAATTTTGTCAAAAGAAACGTTTAGTCTGCAATTTGGTTATAAACAAAATAAAGCAGGTGAGTTAGAGGCATACGATGCCGAAACAAAAATGATTACGGGGGATGAAAATATTGTCTTAACAGACCTTGTTGTTCAATGGAAAATTACAGAGCCTAACAAGTTTTTATTTAATTCGCAGGATCCAGAAAGAATATTACATAGCGCGACATCGAGTGCCATTCGTTCTATAATCGGAAGCTCTTCTATCGATGCAGCGTTAACAGAAGGTAAAGCTGACATCGAAGCAAATACTCGCCAATTATTAGTTTCTCTTATTGAAAAATACGATATTGGAATAAGCGTTTTAGGTGTGAAATTGCAAGATGTAGAATTGCCAAATAAAGATGTGCGTGCAGCATTCACTGCTGTAACAGATGCACGTGAAATGAAAAATACAAAAATAAATGAAGCTGAAAAATATGAAAACCAACGCATTAGTGAAGCTGAAGGCGAACGTGATGCTATTATGTCGAAAGCAAAAGGAACTAAAACAGCCCGTATCGAGCAAGCACAAGGGGATGTAGCGGTCTTTAATAAAATGTATGAGCAATACAAGGGCAATCAGCAAATTACACGAGAGCGGTTAATTATAGAGACGCTTGAAAATGTCCTACCGAAAGCACAAATTTACATTATGAATGATGATGGTAGTACGATGAAGTATTTACCACTTCAGCAACTACAGCCTCAACAGACACAAACAGAGAAAAAAGAGGGGAGCGGTAACTAATGGACCAAAAAAATAAGGATCTAGAAAAATTCCTCAATTTCTTATCTGGCAAAAGTAAAAAAGCTGCTCCTTCAGAAGGTGATTCGGGAGACAATGTAGTTAAAATGTCGAAGAAAGGACCGAAGAATCCTAAAAAATATATCTCTCTAGCTGTAACCTTAACGGTCATATTCGCTCTAGTGATTACTTTATTAACGAATATTTATATAGTTAAAGAATCAGAGTATGCTGTTGTTCGGCAGTTTGGAGAGGTTGTTAAATTTGAGCGTGAACCAGGTTTAAATATGAAAATTCCTTTTATTCAAAGTGTCACAAAGTTACCAAAAAACCAAATGACATATGAGATTTCGGAAGAAGAAATTAATACAAAGGATAAAAAACGAATTATTATTGATAATTATGCTGTATGGCGTATTACGGATCCTAAGCTATTGATTTCGAATGCTGGTACGATAGAAAAAGTTGAATCACGTATGGAAGAGTTCATTTATTCTGTTATTCGCTCTGAACTTGGCCGAATTAACTATACGGAGATTATAAATGATGAGGATTCTTCTCGAGGCAGCATAAATGATCAAGTAACTGAACGTGTTAATGAACTTCTTTCCAATGATAACTATGGTATTGAAGTAGTAGATGTACGTATACGTCGCATTGATTTACCAACTGAAAATGAACAATCCGTTTTTACGAATATGATTTCAGATCGTGAATCAATTGCACAAAAGTATCTTTCAGAGGGAGATGCACAGAAACGTCGTATTGAGGCACAAACGGATCAACACGTACAAGAAATGCTTGCTAAAGCAAGTAAAGAAGCTGCTTTAATTCAAGCTGAAGGAGAAGCAGAGGCTGCAAAGATTTACAATAAATCTTTCTCTCAAGATCCTGAATTTTATTCTTTATACCGCACATTAGAATCCTATAAGAAAACGGTTGGGGAAGATACGGTTATTATCTTGCCAGCTACTTCACCATATGCCAACATCTTGTCTGGTTATATTAAATAAACGCAGTTTAAAGTCGTCTCTGTCTTGAAGGAGACGACTTTTTTGTTGCACAAATTATAACTATCCATGAAATCGAATTATTATAGTATGAAAATAATAGAAATTTATAAGTTTGTATTCCCGAATCAGCTATAATTTGATAGAATGATAATGTTTAAAAAAGAATAGTTGGGGGTAAAGGCTTTGAAATTACAAATTAGCAAATGGCTCCAAAATTTAGGGATTGCTTGTAGTATAGCTTCGATATTAACACTTTTCTACCGTCTATCCGATTTTTCGTGGGTGACGAAAAGTGTTTATCATATACCAGTATTTTTTGTTTGTATCTTTTTAATCAGTATCATTATTGCAGATGATGTAAGAAACCTTTTTAAGAAATTATTTTGGTATGAAAAAAGAAAGGTCAAGCGTCCTATTTGGCAAGTTGGAATTGGCTTAATCTTCTTTTTGGCACAAATTAGTACAGTAATGGTATTTAATCAAGAGCTAACATATCCACAATTAGGCGGCATGCCGTTATTTCTTGTGTTTGCTTTTATGAATGCATTTATATTAACTGTCATCTATGAAGAAGTTTTTTATCGTACTTCAAATCAATAATAACTATTAAGAACTTTCATTTACAGGAGACTTGTCCTTGAATGAAAGTTTTTGCTTTTTAGTAATGGATGTAATACGTCTTATGCCTTGTAAATACGTAAATTATTAACATTTGTCAGTATTGCCCTTATTTAATCTGTAGTACAGTCAAGTTATTGAGAATAGTCAATGACTAAACTTGATAGGCAGATGCATACATACCATATTGAATTTTTTAACCTAGTTTTAACCTTTAGTATGTATGATAAGCAAAGATTCATTTTAATAGGAGGTAATAAAGATGAAAAAGGTCGTGTTTGGAAGTGCTTTAGCAGTCGGATTATTATTTAGTGGGGCAGGGCAATCCTCTGCTAATAGCCTAATTCAACCAATTGATATTCAAGGCATGGATCTAGAATCAGCATTACAGGCAGTCCAATCACAGCGAGCCCAGCTGTTAGAAAATCAGCTTAAGGATCAACTAGAGGATGTTCAACAACGAAATCAACAGCTAGCTGATTGGAATGCACAGCAAGGTCAAATGGATATGCTCCGTTTACAAAGCATGAATAGTAAACGAAATGAGGCTTTTGATGTAATGACTAATTTTGTAAAAAAAATGCAGGATAGTCGTTCATCTATTATAGGTAATATGCGTTAAGGAGTTAAAATATTTTAAACAAGTCAACCGCTGCGCGCGGTTGGCTTTTTTGAATGAATAGGATTGCTAAAGTAGCGGATAAAGTCTTAAAAGTGGTGGATAAACCATTAAAAATAATGGATAACCTTGAGGGTGGACGCCTGCTTTTTTTACTTGAAATGTATTGTTATGATAAAGTAGAAGAAGAAGACAACGCAGGAGGATAAAATCATGACCAAGGAAAAATTACTATTATTGGACGGTAATAGTTTAGCGTATCGCGCGTTTTTTGCGTTGCCATTGCTAACGAATGATAGTGGCATTCATACTAATGCTGTATACGGCTTTACAACAATGCTACAAAGAATATTAGAGGAAGAACAGCCAACCAAAATATTGGTTGCTTTTGATGCTGGGAAAACAACATTCCGCCATGAAACCTTTACAGAATATAAAGGAGGACGTCAAAAGACACCACCAGAATTATCAGAGCAATTTCCTTATTTACGAAAGCTCATTGATGCGTATGGTATTAAGCAATATGAGCAGGAGTTATATGAAGCGGATGATATTATCGGAACGCTTGCTAAAGAGGCTTCGTCGCAGGATATGGATGTTATCATCGTTTCTGGAGACCGTGATTTAACTCAGCTGGCGACAGAGCAAGTAACCGTTTATATAACGAAAAAAGGTATTACGGAAATAGAGAAAAATACACCAGCCTTTATTGCGGAAAAGTATGGGTTAACGCCGCTCCAAATTATTGATATGAAAGGCTTGATGGGGGATTCCTCCGATAATATTCCTGGTGTACCAGGCGTCGGGGAAAAAACGGCTGTAAAATTATTAAAAGAGCATGGCTCCGTTGAAGCACTTTATGAAGCAATGGATACATTGAAAGCTTCTAAAATGAAGGAAAAGCTTGTAGCTAATGAAGAGCAAGCCATCATGAGTAAGAAGCTGGCAACGATTTATACGGATGCTCCAATCACCATTTCACTGGCTGATCTTGCATATAATGGGCCAAAAGAAGATGAATTAATCAATGTGTGGCGTGAGCTTGGCTTTAAATCGCTGCTTGATAAAAGTGACTTTACAGTGCAAGAAGAAGAACAGGCGCCTCTCGATTATGACCTTGTCCAGGAAGTTCGACCTGAGGATTTAAAAGACGTGATGGCTGTGCATGTAGAGCTTGAAAACGAGCACTATCATACTTGTCAGCAGCTGGGAATTGCCTTATCAGATGGCGTAAAGACGCAATATATTCCATTTGATAAAGCAGCAAAATCAGATATTCTCCGTCGTTGGCTAGAAGATGCCACAAAAATAAAATATATATCCGATTCTAAGGCAGCTCAAGCATCATTAAAGCGAGCTGGGATTCAATTAGCTGGCGTTGACTTTGATTTGCTACTTGCCTCTTATATTAATAATCCAGCATTAAGTGGCGATGATATCGCAACACTTGCAAGGGAATTAGGCTACTATGATGTCCAAGCAGATGAAGCGGTATATGGAAAAGGTGCCAAGCGTGCAATACCTGATTTGGACCAACTTGCACAGCATGTTAGCCGTAAAGCTTTTGCAGTATGGTCATTACAGCCGAAACTGGAAGCCTTATTAAAGGAAAATGAACAATTCGATCTTTATAAAAACCTAGAGCTACCATTGGCAGGAATTTTAGGTGAAATGGAAAGCGAAGGGATTACGGTTAACCGCGCTACGTTAGAGAAAATGGGGCAAGAGCTTAATGATAAACTTGTAGTAATTGAGCAAGAAATTTATGCAGAAGCTGGAGAAACCTTTAATATTAATTCACCAAAACAATTAGGTGTGATTCTATTCGATAAGCTAGGGCTACCTGTGATTAAAAAGACTAAGACAGGCTATTCAACTGCTGCAGATGTCCTAGAAAAATTACAGTCAGAGCATGCTATCATCGAACATATTCTGTTGTATCGCCAACTTGGAAAATTACAATCCACATATATTGAAGGCTTACTAAAGGAGATTCATGTATCAGATAGTAAAGTGCATACGCGCTTCCAGCAAGCTTTAACTGCAACAGGGCGTTTAAGCTCAACAGATCCGAATTTACAAAACATCCCAATTCGTTTGGAGGAGGGCCGCAAAATTCGTCAAGCCTTTGTACCTTCAAAAGAGGATTGGATATTATTTTCTGCTGACTATTCGCAAATTGAATTACGCGTTCTTGCACATATGTCAGAAGATAAAAACCTTGTTGAGGCTTTCCGTGAAGGAATGGACGTTCATACACGTACAGCTATGGATGTATTTCATGTGTCAGAAGATGAGGTTGATAGTAATATGCGTCGCGCAGCGAAAGCTGTTAACTTTGGAATAGTCTACGGTATTAGTGATTATGGTCTATCACAAAACTTAGATATTACGCGTAAGGAAGCGGCTAATTTTATTGAAAAGTATTTCGCAAGTTTCCCTGGTGTAAAACAGTACATGGATGACATTGTACAAAATGCAAAATTTAATGGCTATGTGACAACGATATTAAATAGACGCCGTTATTTACCGGATATAACAAGCTCAAACTTTAATTTAAGAAGCTTTGCTGAGCGTACGGCGATGAATACGCCAATTCAAGGTAGTGCAGCTGATATCATTAAAAAGGCAATGATTGATATGGATGCTCGATTGAAAAAAGAAAAGATGCAGGCAAAACTGCTACTTCAAGTGCACGATGAGCTAATCTTTGAGGCACCAAAGGAAGAGATTGCCTTACTCGAAAAAATTGTACCTGAAGTCATGGAAAACGCTATTGAGCTTGCTGTACCGCTTAAAGTAGATTTTAACCATGGCTCAACTTGGTACGAGGCAAAATAAGGAGGGATTCAAATGCCTGAATTACCAGAGGTAGAGGGTGTCGTCCAGGCATTGAAGCCAACAGTTGAAGGACGTACCATTCAACAGGTTCAGCTTTCTGAACGAGTACATTTCTCTTTTAGTGAGGGTAAACAATGTATTGTAAAACAAGCAGCGCCTGATGCATTTGAAAGTACTTTGTCCCAGATGACCATTACCAAAATTGAACGAAGAGCAAAATATATTTTCTTTCATTTGCTGAAGGATGATGTTCCATATGTTCTTGTTAGTCACTTAGGGATGACAGGTGCTTGGTTTGTTGTGAATTCACCCGAAGAAATCAATGAGGCGAAATTTCAAAAGCATATCCATGCGACATTTGAAATGGCAGATGGGGGATACTTGATTTATTCAGATATTCGTCGATTCGGTGAACTTCGTTTTCTGACAAAAATTGAAGATCATGCACCATTGACAAAAATGGCACCAGAGCCATTTGATGAGCATGCATGTGATTTTTTTATAACAAAATCTAAGCTACCGAAATATGAAAATAAAGCCGTAAAAGAAGTAATTATGGATGGGCAAGTCATTTCGGGCTGTGGCAATATTTATGCAACAGAGGCATTGTTTGCTCAGAAAATTCACCCTGCACGCAAAATGAGCCGCATTAGTGAAAAGCGGAAGCGAGCATTATTTGAGGAGATTGTTGCTGTCCTACGTCAAAGCATTGAAGCGGGTGGTTCAACTATTTCTGATTATCGAAATATTAATGGGGAAGCAGGGAGTATGCAGAATCGATTAAAAATGTATGGGAAAAAGGTATGTCCAGCATGTGAAACGGCAACAAGTCAAATGACAATTGGAGGGCGTACCTCTGTATATTGCCCAAATTGTCAACATTAAAGGGGATTTAGCAATGATTATCGGACTAACAGGAAGTATTGCAAGTGGAAAAAGTACAGTAGCTAAAATGATGAGCGAACTGGGTTTACCGATTGTTGATGCAGATGTTGTAGCACGAGATGTCGTAGAACCTGGAACTGAGACATTAGCATTGATTGCTGAAAGCTTCGGACAAGCTATCTTGCTTGAGGACGGCAATTTAAATCGAACTATGCTGGGAGATATCATATTTCATGAGCCTGCCAAACGCAAAACGTTAAATGATATCATGCATCCAGCAATCAGAAAAGAAATGTTACGTCAGCGTGATGCTTATTTAGAAGCAGGACATGAACATGTTGTGATGGACATTCCTTTGTTATTTGAAAGTAAGCTTCAACATTTTGTGGAACGTATCATTGTGGTATCGGTCAGTGAAGAAGTTCAGCTTCGACGTTTAATGGAACGTAATAATTTATCTAAAGAAGATGCATTGGCACGTATGCACTCTCAACTGCCGATGTCTGTCAAAGAAAAGGGTGCACATGCGGTCATTTATAATAATAAAAATATAGAAAGTACAGAAGAACAATTAAAAAAAATCCTGCATTATTGGGGTGTTATTTCATGAGTTCTTTTATAATGCGTAGCAAGCCGACCTTGCTACGCATTTTTTTATGGGGAAACGCCATAATAAAGAATAATTTTTCAGAAAATAAGAACTTTTATATTCTCAATATATAATGTTCATCTTTTTTAAAATTGTGTTATACTAATCACCATAAAGTATATAATTAATTAATCTGAGTATGTACTCACAGGAGGATATTATAAATGACAGTATCAATTGCTATTAATGGTTTCGGGCGTATCGGACGTATGGTTTTCCGCCAGGCTATCGTACAACAAGATTTAAACATCGTTGCAATTAACGCTAGCTATCCTGCAGAAACGTTAGCACATTTGATTAAGTATGACACAAATCACGGAACATTTGAAGGTACGGTAGAACCAGCAGGCGATGCTTTAGTTGTAAATGGTAAACGAGTTCAAATTATTAGTGAACGTGATCCTTTAAAATTACCTTGGTCTACAATGGGTGTAGATATCGTTATTGAAGCTACAGGAAAATTTAATGTGCGTGATAAAGCAGCAATGCACTTAGCAGCAGGCGCGAAAAAAGTAATCTTAACAGCACCAGGTAAAAACGAGGATGTCACAATTGTTTTAGGTGTAAATGATGACAAATTGGATATTGCGAAACATGATGTTATTTCAAATGCTTCTTGTACAACAAACTGCTTAGCGCCAGTAGCAAAAGTATTGAATGACACATTTGGTATTGAGAATGGTTTAATGACAACAGTTCATGCTTATACAAATGACCAAAAGAACTTAGACAATCCGCATAAAGATTTACGTCGTGCACGTGGATGCGCCCAATCCATTATCCCAACATCTACAGGTGCAGCGAAAGCCTTAAAATTAGTGTTACCTGAATTAGAGGGTAAAATTCATGGTATGGCACTTCGTGTTCCAACACCAAACGTATCTTTAGTTGACCTTGTAGTAGATTTAAATACAGATGTAACAGTTGATGCAGTTAATGCAGCATTTGTAAAAGCGGCAACAGAAGGTCCAATGAAGGGTATCCTTAATTTCTCTGTTGAGCCATTAGTATCTTCTGATTACAATACAACAACTTATTCTTCAACAGTTGATGGACTTTCTACAATGGTGTTAGGCAACCGCAAAGTAAAAGTACTTGCTTGGTATGATAACGAGTGGGGCTACTCTGCACGCGTTGTTGACCTTGTGAAAAAAGTGGCAAATGCTTTAGAAACGGTAAACGCGTAATAATTTCTATAGATAGCACATTGAAATCGAAAAGGTTTCAATGTGCTCTTTTTTTACAGAAACTTTTCTTGTACTTCAGGTGCTTTAGATTTATCATGAGCCCACAAACGTGAATGCACTTTTCTTACATGTAGGAAATTTGTTATAATAGATATATTAAATTGTTGTAAACCAGGAGAGTAATTATATGAGATGTCCATCTTGCCAATTTAACGGAACGCGTGTTGTGGATTCGAGGCCAGTAGATGATAATAAAGAAATTCGTAGACGTCGTGAATGTGAGTCATGTGGCTTCCGTTTTACAACGTTTGAAAAAATTGAAGAGACGCCATTAGTCGTTGTGAAAAAGGAAGGTTCACGAGAAGAGTTTAGCCGTGAGAAGGTACTTCGTGGGCTTATTCGTGCTTGTGAAAAACGTCCAGTGGCACTTGATGTGCTGGAGGAACTTGTTCTGTCCATTGAAAAAGATCTTCGTCGTATTGGAAATTCGGAAGTACGCTCAGAAGATGTTGGCGAAATGGTCATGGACCGCTTAGCCAAAATTGATGAGGTTGCCTATGTGCGTTTTGCGTCGGTCTACCGTCAGTTTAAAGATATCAATGTCTTTATTGAAGAAATAAAGGACATTATTCAACGTCAAACGGAGAAGAAATCATAGCAAACAGAGAGGATGAATGACGTTGATTCATTTATATAAGGAATTGCAGCCTGGCGATCCTTTCGACATTCGTCTACCTCATGCATTTTCTACACAAGAGCGTCAATTAGTTACATTATTTTATCAACCATTAACGGGATCAGAGCCAGTTAGCCTCTATTTAACATTATGGGCAGAAGCAGAGCAAATGCCAAAGCAGCAAATGACACATTATTATTTAATGAATGTGCTAGGGCTACCAATTGGTAAAGTGTTTGAGGCTCGTATTGCTTTAGAAGCTATTGGTTTGCTGCGTACATGGAAAAAAGAAAATGCTGGTGAGCGTAGTTTTTTATATGAGCTACAGCGCCCATTAGATGCAGATAGCTTTATGAAAGACCCGCTGCTGTCGATGTTTTTGTTTAGTAAAATTGGAGAGCAGGCTTATCGCAACTTACGTCAGCGCTTTATGTCACCTGTAAAGGACTCGGCGTTTAAGGATGTATCTCGTGCTTTTATTGATGTCTATAAGCCTGTTCATGCCAATATCCCATCAGATTTACAAGTGGATACGAGTCATAAGGATAAACAACAAAAAGTATATCCTTTTTATTTGGAGCAATTCGATTTTGATTTATTGCAAGCTGGTTTGTCTGAGCAATTGGTACCTTCCAATTTGTTGACATTTGAAGTGCGTGAAGCTATAGCCAAGTTGGCATTTTTATATCATTTAACAGCCCTTGATATGCAAAAAGTAGTCATACTTGCTTTAGATGATGATTTAGGAATTTCTCAGGAACGTTTACGAAAGGCTGCTGCTGATTTTTATAAATTAACCGTATCCAAGGAGCCGCCAAAACTTGCCCGTGTCACCGATCCTCTACCAGTAGCAGAAGCGGGACAAAAAACCAAGGATCAGGAACTTCAACACTATTTAGAAACAACGGCACCTGTCCAAGTTTTAAGAGATATAAATAATGGTAAAGAACCATTACAAACCTCAGTCCAACTTGCAGAAAATTTAATCGTTCAACATGGCATGCCAATTGGAGTGGTTAATGCATTGTTAGAATACGTTATGCTAACAACAGATATGAAGCTCCCTAAGAAATATGTGGAAACGATTGCTGATCATTGGGTACGAAAAAATGTCCAGACCGCTAAGGAAGCAATGGAACTTGCACGTCAAGAGCATGATAAATATACAGCTTGGAAAAACAAGCCGCAAACGTCCAATAAAACGAGTCAACAGACTAAAGGACGTTCAAGATATCAACGTGAAGAAAAAGTGCCTGAATGGTTCTATAAACGAAATGACAATCAAGAGGAATCTACCTCTAGTACTATAGATTTTGAAAAAGAGCGACAAAAAATATTAGAGATGCTAGGAAAAAGCGAATAGTAAAGAAGGTGAGCAGTAATCGAACCTATAAATGGACCACTAAAGCGAGCAATTAATGTACCCTCGTTCCAAGAACGCTATGAAGCCATGCGACGTGAAATTTTAGAGCACCCGCATGTGCAGGAATTTTTAGCGCAGCATGCAGATGAATTAAACTATGACAATGTTGAGCGAAATTTACCTAAACTGCATGAGTTTATTAGTCAATCTACTGAGTGCTGTGGGTGTGATAATACCGAACATTGTACAAACTATTTAAAAGGATTCATCCCGACATTAAGGGTTGTTCGGAATTCTATTGAAATGGACTATGTGCGCTGTGAGCAAAAGATTAGGGAAGAAGAACGCCGGGATGTTGCGAATATGATTGCAAGTATGCATATGCCAAAAGATGTGCTACAAGCAACAATTCATGATTTAAGTATTGATGATGAATCACGTGTGGCGATTGCACAAAAAGCAGCTCAATTTGTTAAAATAACAAAAGAAACTGGTCAATTACCTGCAAAAGGTTTTTACCTATATGGTAAATTTGGTGTAGGGAAATCCTTTGTACTTGGGGCATTGGCCAATGAATTAGCATCTATTAAAATCCGCTCTGTGGTAGTTTTCGTTCCAGAATTTTTACGAGAAATGAAAAATGCCATTGGTGATAATACATTGAATGAGAAAATAGATTATATTAAAAAGGCTCCTGTCTTAATGCTAGATGATTTAGGTGCGGAGACAATGACTGCCTGGACACGTGATGAAATATTGGGGACTATTTTCCATTATCGGATGGCAGAGCAATTGCCAACTTTTATTACGTCTAATTTTAACTATGAAGAATTAGAGCATCACTTAGCTCAGTCACAAAAAGGTGATATTGAGGTTGTCAAAGCGGGACGAATTATGGAGCGAATTAAAGCCCTAACAGTGCCAATCGAAATGCGAGGCAAAAATCGTCGGATGTAACATTGATAGTTGCATTTTTCGACAATCGAGCGTATACTGACTCATATACTTAATATCAATATGCATTGATGAGGACATGAATTTTGTGTATCAGCTTTTAGAGAGGGAAGTCATCGGCTGAAAACTTCCTAGTATGGGCACATTATTTACTACCTACTGAGCAGCGAAAGGGATAATCTTTCGCCGGTCCCTAGCCCGTTAGCTAGCCTTGAGCTTCGTCTGACTTTATGTAAGTCGGAAGGAAGAAGGGTGGAACCACGAGCATACGCTTCGTCCCTTTTGTGAGGGACGGAGCTTTTTTTATTTTTCTCAGATTTCATTGAAATAGTGGTGGCTCCGCTCATATAGGGAGATAAGTCGCTCGCGAAAGTGGTAAATTCGCTCATAGAGAGTAAGAAACCGCTCAGAAACATGAAGATGCCGCTCCGATTGAACAGAGAAATGCTTAAAAAAGCAATGACTCCGCTCAAACCAAGCCGTAGAGTCACACAAACATTGCTCCAGCCAATCATCAAGCATTATGTATTTATCAAAAACAAAGGAGTGCAAAGGATATGTCAGAAATGATTAAATTAACTTTCCCAGATGGCGCTGTAAAGGAATTTGCAAAAGGCACATCAACTGATGACGTAGCATTATCTATTAGCCCTGGCTTACGGAAAAAAGCGTATGCAGGTAAAATTAATGGTGTGTTAGTAGATTTAAAAACACCAATTGAAGAGGATGCAACAATTGCAATCATTACACAAGATGATGAGGCAGCACTTGAAATTTTACGTCACTCAACTGCCCATTTAACAGCGCAAGCTATTAAACGTCTATTCCCAGATGTAAAGCTTGGTATTGGTCCAGTAATTGAAGGTGGTTTCTACTATGATATCGACTCACCAACACCAATCACTGCTGAAGATCTACCAGCCATTGAAAAAGAAATGAAGAAAATTATTGCTGAAAACCTTGAGGTAGAACGCAAAAATGTAAGCCGTGCAGAAGCACAAGCCCTTTATGAAGAAATTAGCGATGAGTATAAATTAGAATTACTTGAAGCCATTCCTGCAGATGAGCAAGTATCTATTTATTATCAAGGCGAGTTTTTTGATCTTTGCCGTGGTATCCACGTACCATCTACGGGTAAACTTCGTGAATTCAAGCTTTTATCATTAGCGGGTGCTTACTGGAGAGGGAACTCTGATAACAAAATGTTACAACGTATTTATGGTACAGCGTTCTTCAAAAAAGAGGAATTAAAACACCACCTTCAAATGCTAGAAGAAGCAAAAGAACGTGATCACCGTAAAATCGGAAAAGAATTAGAACTGTTTACAACTTCCCAAAAGGTTGGCCAAGGTTTACCACTTTGGTTACCAAATGGTGCAACAATTCGTCGTGTTATTGAACGTTATATTGTCGATAAAGAATTATCACTTGGCTATAAGCACGTTTATACACCAGTATTAGGTTCTAAGGAGCTTTATCAAACTTCTGGTCACTGGGATCATTATCAAGATTCAATTTTCCCACCAATGGAAATGGATAATGAAACATTAATTATGCGTCCAATGAACTGTCCTCACCATATGATGGTGTACAAAAACAGCATGCATTCATATCGTAACCTACCATTGCGTATTGCAGAGCTTGGCACTATGCACCGTTACGAAATGTCAGGGGCTGTTTCAGGCTTACAACGTGTTCGTGGGATGACATTAAATGATGCCCATATTTTTGTTCGCCCAGATCAAATTAAAGCGGAATTCCAAAAAGTAGTACAGTTAATTTTAGAGGTTTATAAAGATTTCGACCTTAATGATTACTCATTCCGTTTATCTTATCGCGACCCAGCAGATACTGAGAAATACTTCGATGATGATGCAATGTGGGAAAAAGCACAAAGTATGCTAAAAGAAGCAATGGATGAACTTGGCTTAGACTACTTTGAAGCGGAAGGTGAGGCTGCATTCTATGGTCCTAAACTTGACGTTCAAGTAAAAACAGCGATTGGTAAAGAAGAGACTTTATCTACAGTTCAATTAGACTTCTTATTACCAGAACGCTTCGACCTAACTTATGTTGGGGAAGATGGTAAGCCTCATCGTCCAGTTGTTATCCACCGTGGTGTTGTATCAACAATGGAACGTTTTGTTGCCTTCTTAATTGAAGAATACAAAGGAGCATTCCCAACTTGGTTAGCACCGGTACAAGTTGAAGTTATTCCAGTATCGAATGAAGCTCACTTCGACTATGCAAAGCAAATTGAAGAGCAACTTACAGCGGCTGGTTTACGTGTGGAAATGGATGATCGTGAAGAGAAATTAGGCTATAAAATCCGTGAGGCACAAATGAAAAAGATTCCTTATATGCTTGTTATCGGGGATAAAGAGGTTGAGGCAAATGGCGTAAATGTTCGACGTTATGGCTCGAAAGATTCCGAAACAATTAGCTTTGAGGATTTCCTAGCAGCTATAAAAACAGAAATTACAAAATAAGCTTTAACTAGAAACCCTCGCTTGCCAAAGTGAGGGTTTCTGTATAAAATAAATCTTGCATTTGTATAGAATAGCTTCATTTTGGTTATGTTAGCACAGATAAGAAAATAAATATTTGACAGCTTATCATATACATGCTAATATAATTAAGGTTAATGAATACAAAGTTTGTGGTTGAAGTAGAGGCTGCCCGCTTCTCACCTGATACAACGCTTTAAAGGCTGTGAACAGGTATGACACGTTGAATTGTTTTGCGTAGACTTGCGCATGCACATATAGCGGGCGGACATCTTCAAAAATGTCCGTCCTTTTTTTATGGACATGACGAGAGGATGTACCGTTCAACCGGGCAAGGCTTTGCCCAAACCATGTATTCGCGACAACTACTTGGAGGTGGATTACTATTAGCAAAGACATGTATGTAAACGAAGGCATTCGCGCACGTGAACTTCGATTAATCGATCACAATGGTGACCAGCTTGGTGTAAAGACACGTAATGAAGCGCTAGAAATCGCCGCTCGTGTAAACTTGGATCTTGTCCTTGTGGCCCCTCAAGCCAAGCCGCCAGTCGCTCGTATCATGGACTATGGTAAATTTAAGTTTGAACAGCAAAAGAAAGACCGTGAAATTCGTAAAAATCAAAAGGTCATCGTAATGAAAGAGGTTCGTTTGAGCCCAACAATCGATGAGCATGATTTCCAAACGAAGTTACGTAATGCGATTAAATTCCTTGAAAAAGGCGATAAAGTAAAATGTAGCCTACGTTTCAAAGGTCGTGCGATCACACACAAAGAGATTGGTCAACGTGTGTTAGATCGTTTTGCTGAAGCTTGTGCTGAAGTATCAACGGTAGAACAAAAACCGAAGATGGAAGGCCGAAGCATGTTCTTAGTTCTTCAACCAAAGAACGAGAAATAATATTAGACGAACAGTTTAGGAGGAATTCGACATGCCAAAAATGAAAACTCACCGTGGAGCTGCGAAACGTTTCAAAAAAACGGGTTCAGGTAAATTAAAATACGACCGTGCTTATGGAAGCCACTTATTCGCAAACAAATCTACGAAACAAAAACGTCACCTACGTAAAGCGAACATCGTATCATCTGGTGACTTCAAACGCATCAAATCTTTACTTGTTTACATGAAATAATTGACTACAAAAAAATACTAACATTCATTTTTTAATGAAAAGCAGGAGGTAATTCATATGCCACGCGTAAAAGGCGGAACAGTGACGCGCAAACGTCGTAAAAAAGTATTGAAATTAGCTAAAGGTTACTATGGTTCAAAACATACATTATACAAAGTTGCTAACCAAGCAGTAATGAAATCAGGTCAATATGCATACCGTGACCGTCGTCAGAAAAAACGTGATTTCCGTAAATTATGGATCACTCGTATCAACGCAGCTGCTCGTATGAACGGTCTTTCTTATAGCCGTTTAATGCACGGTTTAAAAGTTGCTGGTATTGAAGTTAACCGTAAAATGTTAGCTGACCTTGCAGTAACTGATGCTGCAGCATTCACTCAATTAGCAGACGCTGCTAAAAAAGCAGTAGCTAAATAATAGCTGACAACATTCACTATTATTTCTGCACCGAAAGCTTAGCGACAGGTGTGAAATATCATAAGTGCAATAAAAAGACTGATGGGTTTTTCCATCAGTCTTTTTTGTGTTAGATTAATAGTATCACGGTTTTAAAGGAGTAAGAAATGGGACAAGCATTATTAGCTTATATGAGCATTGTATCAATTGTATTGCTCATTTTAATGGGGATGGATAAATCACGCGCAAAGAATCATGAATGGCGTATAGCAGAGCGTACATTATTTACACTAGCCATAGCAGGAGGGGCAGCTGGGGGTGTATTGGGTATGTATTTATTCCGCCACAAAACACGTCATAATCGTTTTGCATTTGGTTTTCCCCTACTTGCAGCCATACAAATTTTTATCATTGTGCAGCTCTGGACATAAATGAGAATAATTAAAACACATCCTCATGATGGGGATGTGTTTCGCATAAGCTGTTCAATGGGCTGCTTCCAATTGATTTTGGCGCTTGGATAGTTCAATAATATTTCTTGCTGCAAATATTCAAAGTCGCTTTTGCTGAAGCCTTGTAATGTTGCAGCATCGCGCGCACCGACGAAAATGGTTACAACCTCAAATGCATCCTCTGTTGTGCCTAGGTATTTTTCACCTTCAAAAAGAGCACCCTTATAGGAAATAAAGAAATTTTTTCGGACATTTTTAACGTCATCATAGAAATAATACTGGCCTTTTTCATAGGCTTCATCAAGTTTGCGTTTAGGATCAGTTATATAACGAATCGCTTTGTAAAATACATAAATAATAAGCGCTATTACAGCAAGTCGAATTAGTAACGGCAACATGTTTAAATTTCCCCCTTGAAGAAAGGTTATTCTTTCCTATACGATTAGAAGGGTCAAATAGTTTCACTTTTTATAAAAAATTTTTTAGAAATTTAGGAGAAAAAAATGAATTTACAACAATTGTTTACCATGCAAAAAGAGCTTGATGATTTTATCGAGCAAACACAAAATATTCAGCAAGATGTGTTTCAGGAAAAGGGCTTAGCCTTACTAGTGGAACTAGCTGAGCTTGCTAATGAAACACGTTGCTTTAAATTTTGGAGCACAAAGGGACCATCAGCACGTGAAGTCATTTTAGAAGAATATGTAGATTCGATTCATTTTATCTTATCTCTGGGCTTATTAAAGGGCTATACATCGATTGAAATGTGGCCTTTCGTAGAAGAAAACAAAGATTTAACAGCTACTTTTTTAGAAACACAAAGTGTTATTTTAGCATTTATTCATCAACCTACAGAGGAGCGTTATTTAGCTATTTGGCAATACTATGGATTACTAGCGTATAATCTCGGTTTTACATTTGAGGATGTAGTTGGTGCTTATCTTGAAAAAAATCATGAAAATTATCATCGGCAGCGTTCAGGTTATTAAATTAAGAAATACACCAATTTTCAGACGATTAAGCTAGGAATATTTCGATAAACGAAGTATAATAAAATAGATACAAGAAGTAGGAGGCAAAAGGATGACACAACTAGATCCAACATTACAAATGTTTAAAGATTTAACAGATGCGAATGGTATCGCAGGTAATGAACGTGCACCGCGTGAGGTCATGAAAAAATACATTGCACCATATGCAGATACTGTAGAAACAGATAACTTAGGTAGTGTCATTGCTAAAAAAGTTGGCGATGAAAACGGTCCTAAAATTGTTGTAGCAGGACATTTAGATGAAGTAGGCTTCATGGTTACACAAATTGATGACAAAGGCTTTATCAAATTCCAAACAGTGGGTGGCTGGTGGAGCCAAGTTATGCTTGCACAGCGTGTAACGATTACTACACGTAAGGGCGATGAAGTGATTGGGGTTATTGGTTCAAAGCCACCTCATATTTTACCTGCGGATGTACGTAATAAGGTAGTAGACATTAAAGATATGTTTATTGATATTGGTGCAGCTTCTAAAGATGAAGTACTTGAGTGGGGCGTACGTCCTGGCGATATGGTAACACCGTACTTTGAATTTAATGTAATGAAAAATGATAAGTATCTATTAGCTAAAGCTTGGGATAACCGTATCGGCTGTGCAATCGCGATTGATGTTATGAAAGCGTTACAAAATGAAAAGCACCCTAATATTCTTTATTCTGTAGGGAATGTACAAGAAGAAGTTGGACTTCGCGGTGCAAAAACTGCTACACATAAAATCCAACCAGATATTGGATTTGCAGTGGACGTAGGTGTAGCAGGAGATACTCCTGGAGTTACAGCAAAAGAATCAACGAGTAAGATGGGTGCAGGCCCTCAAATCGTTGTGTATGATGCATCTATGGTTTCACATCGTGGCTTACGTGAATTCGTATTAGATGTAGCAGATGAGCACAATATTCCATATCAATTTGAAGCGATGGCTGGCGGTGGTACAGATGCTGGCTCCATCCACGTAACAGCAAATGGTGTACCAGCACTATCAATCGGTATTGCAACACGCTATATTCATTCACATGCAGGTATCCTACATCGTGATGATTATGATAATGCCGTTAAATTAATGGTAGAAGTCATTAAAAAATTAGACCGTGATGCAGTCAATAAAATTACTTTTGACTGATACTGCTAAATAGATATAGCATGATTTTGCCTTCTAACAAAATGTTAGGAGGCTTTTTTACTCATTCCAAGACAATTAGACTTGCTAATATGAATAGTAATTAAACACAAGTCCCATTCTTATTAGTGAGTAAGACTCTTATAGAAATCAAAATATAGAGAAGTATTAATTTGTAGGTTAATGGAAAATATCTGCAAGTAAATTGATTGTTGCTGTGCTGAGCAACAGCCCATGTTAAGTTAGCTTATGACAAGAATCATTGCTAGCTTCTAGAAGCGTTTAACAAGCATAGAACTATTAAGAATGAGTAAAGGTTGACAGGTTTCAAGCTATGTATAGGAGCTACAAGTAGTTCTTGTGAAGAATAGGGTATTCCCGTTTATACCATTCAAGAAACACCCCATTTTCGCTATAAAGAATTTTGCAAAAGCTGTAGAATATTTTTCCCCATTTCAAGAGGGTTTGTTGCTAGTATAGAGGATCGATAATTGGATAGAATCACGACACCTGTTTGCTGTTTTTTATTAAATCCTAGATAACTAGAGAAGCCTTTCGTTGATCCGTTATGCCAAATAATATCGTCTTCAAGTACCCATCCTAATCCGATCCTTACATCTTTTGAAATAGTATGAGTAGCTTGATGTGTTAATAGATAGCCTGAATTTTGATTGCCAATGTGTATTTTTAAAAATTTTAATAAATCATCAACAGTGGATCGTATAGCGCCAGCTGCCATAAATTCATTCATTTCAAGTGGGGGCTTGTTATGTCCCCGAACAGAATATCCCTTCAATACGGTATTTTCTTTAGAGGGGGGGATAGAAATAAAGGTATTCGTTAAATTTAAAGGTTCTACGATTCTACGAGTAATGGCTGTTTCAAAGTCAGTGTGAAGTTCATTTGCTAATAAATATCCTAAAAGGCCCATTCCTACATTAGAATATCTAAACTTAACTTTAGGCTCCTGGGTATGGGTTTTAAAATACTGTATGGCCTCATTCAATGAGTAGGGACAAAAGGGGTCACGAGGTGTTTGGCTATCAAAAAGATTATAGATGTTCTTCAGTACACCAATTCCTGGTAGACCAGATGTGTGATTTGCCAAATGCCTCAAAGTTACAGGGTGATTATCGGGAATTTCAGAAAAGTATTTGGCGATAGAATCTTCTATCTTCACGATTCCTTCTTGAATCATTTCCCCAAACATGGATGTTGTTAAAACTTTAGAGATTGACCCAATTTCATAGACATAGGGTTTTTTATCATATGTGACATTTGAGCCGTTGAATATAAAAGCAGCATCTAGATTACGACAAATAACACCAATGGATAGGATTACATTCGGACGAGTCTTTACGTAAGGATAAGCAATTTTAAAAATATCCTTTTTTAAATCATTTAAATCCACAAATATTCCTCCTTTTCAATCTCTAATTTTTTTGATCGTTAGAGACGATAGCATGGAGTTTCGTGTATATTTCTTTTAATTGCAGTAAATCCTCTTTAGAGAGCTGTGAATAGTATTTATTGATAATGGCTAGTTCAATTTCTTCCTGTTTTTGAAAATAATCAAAGCCCCGCGTATCTAACTCGATGATGATCTCTCTACGGTCCTTTTTATTTATGGTTCTTTTTATAAAGCTCTCCTGTTCTAATCTTCCTACTAATTGACTTACAGCACTAGCAGATGTCCCCATCAACTTTGCTAATTCGAAGGTTTGCAAAGGGCCATGTGTTTGAAGAAGACTTAAAAATAGTGCCTGCTTTGTAGTTAATGTTTCATCTAATAGGGTGGAGAATTCTTCTGTTAGCATCACATTTGTTTCATATTCTACTTGGTTCAGCTCTTTGACCAGCTGTATCAGCTCTTTTTCCATTTTTTTCACCGCCTCAATAGTTAATGTATATTAATTATAAATATATATAAACTATAATGCAATTATTTAAGAATATGAATGTTTAGTAAAAAAGAAAACATGTATAAATATTCGCTTTGACGAATTTTTGACACATTTAATAACAAATGAATAATAATTAAGATTAATTATAAAAATTCAGTTGATTTTATATTTATGCATGTTATACTAATTTCAACAGCAACGATATAAGGAGCGAAGGCTATGAAATTACTCGAAGAAGTACAGTTAAAGTTAGTGTCTAGTTTAAAGGGAAAAGATTTACTAACTTTGCTAGACTATACAAGTCAAGAGGTCCAGGATCTTATTGAATTAGCAACACAGCTTAAGATGATTACAAAAGAGGGGAAATGTCCAAGATTACTAGAAGGTAAAACGCTTGGTATGATTTTTGAGAAACATTCAACTCGTACACGTATTTCATTTGAAGTTGGTATGAATCAATTAGGTGGGAAAAGCATGTTTATGCATGCGCGTGATTTGCAAATTGGTCGTGGTGAATCAATTTACGATACAGCGCATGTATTATCTGGCTATTTAGATGGCATTATGATTCGCGCAAACTCTCACAAAATGGTCAAAGAGCTTGCAGAGCATGCAGCAATCCCTGTCATCAATGGATTAACGGATATTTATCATCCTTGCCAAGCATTAGCTGATTTAGAGACGATTGCAGAAAATAAAGGCATGTTAAAAGGACTTAAAATTGCCTATGTAGGTGATGGCAACAATGTAGCACACTCACTCGTAGTAGCTTCAGCACACGTTGGCATGAATGTAGCTGTTGCGACACCTGTAGGGTATGAATGTGATGGGGAAGTCATCGCTAAAGCACAGGCCATTGCGGCAGCAAATGGCAGTACGATTATGATCACGAATGATCCTGTTGAAGCAGTATTAAATGCAGATGTCGTCTATGCTGATGTTTGGACATCTATGGGTCAAGAGGAAGAAACAGCAAAACGTTTACAAGATTTTGCTGGCTATCAAATTAATGATGAGCTAGTAGCCTATGCAAAACCAAATTATATGTTCTTACATTGCTTACCAGCACATCGTGAGGAAGAGGTTGCGACTTCAGTTATTGACGGACCTAATTCTTACATCTTTGAGCAAGCCGAAAATAGATTGCATGCTCAAAAAGCTGTATTAGCATCGATTTTAGCTTAAATTGAGACATATGCTTTCTCGAGTTGAGAAGTACGATAGATAGAGTTTACATGGACAACAGAGGGTGTTCATGTGAATAACATAAAAGTGGTAGGCAGACAGAGGGATGTTCACCACGTGCGATGTTTGTTGTCAAGATGGATGGCTACATCGCTACATAGTAAAGTAACCTGGGAGACGCTGGGTTACTTTTTTTCTTTGTCAAAAATATAAAACATAGTTTTCTTATAAGTTATAGAGAATACAAGGAATTATTTATATAATAGGTTAAATAAGTAATGAAGGAGTGAACTCCTCGTGAATATAGACCATATCGAGGCATTTTTATATGTTGTCCATTACAAAAGTATCCATAAAGCAGCCAATGCATTATTTCTTTCACAGCCGACTGTAACTGCACGTATTAAATCATTAGAACGAGAGCTAGGTGTTGAGTTATTTTACCGAGATGGAAGAAGTGTGAGCGTATCAGAGAAAGGGAAAGATTTTTTACCATTTGCCACGCAAATTGTGCAAACATTTCAGCAAGGAAAGAAGCAATTAGAAGAAACGCAGGAGACCGATGAGGTATGTATTGGTGCAAACGGTGTAACAGCCCAGTATTTTTTAGCCTATGCATTGCCTAAATGGAAAGAGCAATTTCCTTATTTGCGTTTTCAATTATTTACAGGTTCCACAACAAACATTTTAGAAAAGCTACAAAGCCACCAAATTCATCTAGGCTTTATTCAATATGTACATGGGGATGACATTGAGAACGAGCTTTTATTGAACAATACAGTGAAACTTGTCAAACACCGTGATCACCCATTACAACTAAATCAACTTATTCAAGCAAAAGAATTAGCTCAACAGAAAATGGTGTTTTTTGAATGTGGCGCGTTTGATTGGAATTATGTGCATAAAATGTTCGAGGTAGAGGGAGTAGCAGCCAATATTGAGGTACGAACAGATCATTTAGAAGTTGCCAAAGAGTTTATTCGGACAAAAGACTATCTAAGCTTTTTACCACATCTATGCATTAAAAAGGAACTGGAAAGCGGTGAATTTGTGGAGATAGACGTTAAGCATTTGCTGGATATGAATCAACATATATTTTTAACCTATAAAGAGAAAGAGACGTTGCCATCAGCCTTTTGGCAGACAATTTGTGAAACAGCTAAGCATTTTGAAAGCATAGGAGACACGTATTGATAAAAAATTTTATCACCACATAAAATTTTTTCTATTACTGTACCTATTGCATATCGTCTAAAGGAACGGTAATATCATTCTCAATCCAACAAAACATACTTAACCACTATGTTTAGTAAAATAAAGATTGAGGAGGAATTGACATGGCTAGACAGGATAAAATTCGATTTGGAGCAATTATTCATGGGGTAGGAGGAAATATTTCTGGTTGGCGTCATCCAAAGGTGGCGAGCAATCAAAGTGTAAGCTTACCTTTCTATATTCAGCAGGCTCAGAAAGCAGAGCAGGGAAAATTTGATGTAGCATTTATTGCGGATGGTTTATTTATTAACGAAAAATCCATCCCTCATTTTTTAAATCGATTTGAACCTATTACAATCTTATCGGCTTTAGCAGTAGCGACGAAAAACATTGGGTTAGTTGGAACAGTCTCAACTTCCTATAGCGAACCATTTACAGTAGCACGCCAATTCGCTTCATTAGATCATATTAGTGCTGGGCGTGCTGGATGGAATGTTGTAACGACACCATTAGAAAGTACTGCTTTGAACTATAACAAAACAATCGACCAACATCCTAGCCATGCAGAACGCTATCTCATTGCGGAAGAATACTTAGAGGTTGTCCAAGGCTTATGGGACTCGTGGGATGATGATGCGTTTATTGCAGATGTCAACAAAGATCAATTTTTTGATCCAGAAAAATTACACACATTACATCATAAAGGGCGATATTTTTCAGTCCAAGGACCACTCAATATTGGTCGAACAAAGCAAGGCCAGCCCGTTATTTTCCAGGCTGGGTCGTCTGATGCAGGCATTCGATTAGCTGCAAAAGATGCAGATGCCATTTTCACACATGGGGCATCTATTGAAGAGGCACAGAAATTTTACTCGAGAGTAAAAAAAGAGGTGGCAACATTTGGACGAAATCCCGAAGAAGTAAAGATTTTTCCAGGTATATCACCAATTATTGGCGATACGGTGGAGGAAGCAGAGGCGAAATATCAAGAAATTGTTGAGTTAGTTTCCATAGACCGTGCTCTTGCTTATCTTGGACGTTACTTCGACCATCATGATTTTACCCAATACGATGTGGATGCACCGTTTCCTGATCTAGGGGATATTGGAGCGAATAGCTTTAGAAGCACAACCGATTATATTAAACGTTATGCTAAGCAGGAGGGTCTGACATTACGTCAAGTCGCTTTACGCGAGGCGACACCAAAAACAGCCTTTTTTGGGACAGCTGAGCAAGTAGCAGATCTTGTACAAGAATGGTTTGAAAAGGAAGCAGCAGATGGTTTTATTATTGGCGTGACAGTACCTGGTGCTCTTGAAGATTTTGTTGATAAAGTAGTGCCAATTTTACAAGCAAGAGGGCTATATCGTAAAGATTATGAGACAGATACTTTGCGTGGGAATTTAGGTTTACCATTCAAGGAAAGTCGCTATGTTAAACAGTCTGTCTAAAAACCTAGTAAATTTATTTGAATAAAAGAAATTAGGAGGGATTGTATGAGTTATACATTAGGGATATTAGATCAAAGCCCTATTATTGAAGGAGCAAGCAATGAACAAACATTACAAAAAACGGTGGCTTTAGCACAACGAGCTGAGCAGTTAGGCTATTCACGTTTTTGGGTATCGGAGCATCATCATACAGAGTCATTAGCAGGTTCTTCTCCAGAAGTATTGGTTTCTTATTTACTTGCTAAAACCAAATCCATTCAAATTGGATCAGGTGGGGTTATGCTACAGCATTATAGCCCCTATAAAGTAGCGGAAAATTTCCATGTTCTAGCATCATTGGAGCCAGGACGTGTAGATTTAGGAATCGGTAAAGCCCCTGGTGGCTTGCCACTTTCCACGAAGGCTCTACAATATGGCACACTCAATCAAGGGGAAGATTTTGAAGAGAGACTAATATTTTTACAGCAATTAATTGAGCAATCCATACCAAAAGAGCACGAATTATATGGCATACAAGCAACGCCGATTCCAAAGGCAAAGCCGACATTATTTTTGCTTGGCGCTAGCCCTGAAAGTGCTGCTCTTGCAGGAAAACTCGGCATTGCATTTGTCTTTGCTCGATTTATTAATAGTGATAATGATGTTTTGGCGCAAGCGGCTACAATCTATCGCAGTCATCATCCAAACGGTACTTTTGCAATTTCCATTGCTGCACTTGCTGCTCCAAGTAAAGAGGAAGCGAAAAAGCTAATAGGAGATCAAAAAATTACAAAAGTGCATTTAGCAAGTGGCAGAAGCCTGACGCTACAATCAGTAGAGCTAGCAGAGAAATTTGGTCAGGAATCTGGAGAGGAATACACGGTGGAGCAGTATGAGGCTGATATTTTATACGGTACAGCAGAAGACATTAGAGCCAATTTAGATGACTACCATGTACGATTCCAAATTGATGAATTTATTTTGCATACGCCCATCTTGAAGGAATTTGAACGTCAACGTTCGTTTGAGCTTTTAAGTCCTGTCCATTTGCAGTTACAGCAAAAGGTGAAGGTAATCTAAGGGAGGTCATGATATGACAAAAAGTTTAGATATAATCATTTGGTCGAAGCAAGGTTGTAGTTATTGCGAGGAAATAAAAGCATATCTACAAGAACGACATATTTCCTACAAAACAGTTGATGTCACGTCTAATGATAATTTTAGAGACATCCTTGATATAAAGTATGGTGTTCGACATGTACCCGTTGTAGAAATTGGTTCAAGTGAAACAGGTATCTATAGAGCCGTAACAGCAATTGGTTTAGAGCATCTACAGAAGGCACTTGCTGTGAATCTACCCTCATATGCATAACAGAAGGAGAGAGGAATCTTATGAAAAAAATATCATTTTATTTGCTACTTGTGCTAGCAGCGCTATTAACTGCGTGTGCAAACTCAGAAAAAACAGTTGGTGACGCAAGTGCTCAAAAAACAGCACAGAGTGGCAAGGATGTTCAAAAAATTATAGTTGGTACGGGAACTCAGTTTCCAAACATCTGTTTTTTAGATGACAAGGGAAATTTAACTGGTTATGATGTAGAGCTTGTTCGTGCAATTGATGAGAAGCTACCAGAATATGAGTTTGAATTTAAAACAATGGAATTCTCCAATTTATTACTAAGTTTAGAAACAAGAAAAATAGATTTTATTGCCCATCAAATGGAAGTTAATAGTGAGCGTGAAGAGAAGTTTTTATTTAATAAAGAGCCGTATAATGTTTTCCCATTAAAGGTGACAGTCAACGAGAAAAATAATGCAATTCAATCCATTGAGGATTTAAAAGGGAAAAATGTGAGTGTTTCACCAACAAGTAATTCTGCTGTTTTTATTGAAAAGTATAATAAAGAGCATAATTTAGGAGCAAATATCGTTTATTCTTCTGGCTCTGTCGATGTTAATAATCAACTTGCAACGGGACGAATTGATGCTATTATTACCACACCGTTTGCTGTTCGATACTATAACGAAAGCAATGAGGCACAGCAAAAGGTTGTAGGTGATGCATTATTAAATTCAAAGGTCTACTTTTTACTCAATAAAGATGAAGTGAAGTTACAGGAGCGCTTAGATGAAGCGATCGTTGAATTAAAGAATGAGGGGGTAGTGAGTGAGCTTAGTAAAAAGTGGTTGGGTGATGATTATACAGTAGACTTCTAATGAACAGGAAAGGAAGATGGCAGTATGGAAAATAACTTTGATGTCGTGCTAATTGCGAGAGTACTTCCAACATTGCTTCAGTATTTACCCATAACTTTCGAGATTCTAGTATTCTCCATACTTTTTGGTATGATGCTTGGGATTGTGCTAGCCATACCAAAGCTACTTCACATACCGATATTGAAGCAAATTATTACAATCTATATATCCTTTATTCGTGGTACACCCATTTTAGTGCAGTTGTTCTTAGTATTTTACGGTATACCCGCATTGTTAAAGCTCATTCATATTGATGTGACACGAATGGATGCAATGTATTTTGTTATTATTACGTACACATTCAGCAATGCGGCAGCCTTTGCCGAAATATTTCGTGCAGCAATTTTAACCGTTGATCGGGGTCAAATGGAGGCGGCCTATTCAGTAGGCTTAAGTGGATCACAGGCTTTTATGCGAATCGTTTTTCCACAGGCAATACGTGTTGCTTTTCCAAATATAGCAAATACAATGATTAGTTCATTAAAAGATACATCGTTAGCATTCTCCATCGGTGTAATGGATATGGTGGGGAGGGGAGAAACCTTGATTGCTTCTACGACACGAGCGTTTGAAATCTATGTAGCTTTGTCAATTGTTTACTATGTCATCGTGATAATCCTTGAAAAAGTATTTAAATTTAATGAACGCTATTTTAATCGCTATATGCCAAAGGAGCTTGCTTCACAATAGGGGGAATATGCTATGACCATTGATATCGCTTTTATAGTAGAAGCATTACGAGAAATTAGTAAAGTAATACCGTTAACCTTATTCATGACTATTACACCTGTTTTATTAGGAATCGTTATTGGCATAATTGTAGCTTTCGTGCGCATTCAACAGATAAAAATAGTCTCATCTGTACTTAATTTTTATGTTTCATTTTTCAGAGGAACACCTATCATTATGCATATCATGCTCGTTTATTTTGGCTTGCCAATGCTAGTTGATAGTGTAGCTAATTTGCTTCATTTAAAGATACAATCAAATTCTATTCCTATATTATTTTTTGTCATACTAGCCTTAACACTTAGTGCAGGGGCTTATGCCTCAGAAATTATTCGTTCAGGGATATTAGCTGTACCTAAAGGACAATTAGAAGCAGCATATGCGATTGGATTAACATTTCCTCAAGCGATGCGACGTTATATTTTACCACAAGCATTTGGGCAATCTATTCCCAACTTGACGAATGTTTTTATTGGTTTTTTACATGCTACATCATTAGCATTTTTCCTATCCATTAAAGAATTGACCGGTGTGGCAAATATTATTGCTTCCATGAACTTAAAGTTTTTAGAGTCATTTATTGCTGTTGGTCTTATTTATTGGGGAATTTCAATCATAGTAGAATGGGTTTCACACCGTATTGAAAAAAGAGTAACAGCCTATAGTAAAGGCGGTTTTTCATCATAGAAAGGGGAAATTAGAGTGACAGTAGCGAACATTGTGATTGAACATTTACAAGAGGAAGATTATGCAAGCTATCTTGAAGTTTTAGTTGAGAGCTATGCGCAATATGAAAAGGACTATGAAGACCCAGAGCGCTGGCAATCATATTTAAGTGATATCCGTGCTTCGGTTGGTAATCCGAATGCAGAAACAATTCTAATTGCAAAACGCGGAGATGACATATTAGGTGGATTACAACTATTTACAGATGCAGGGAAAGCGTATGGCTTGCCGGAGCTAAATATTCAATCGACGATTGTGCGCTTATTAGGTGTGCATCCAAAAGGCAGAGGACAAGGGGTTGCTAAGAAATTATTAAATGAAAGTTTTGCCTTTGCTAGAAAGAGACAGGATCAGGCACTTTATTTACACTCAGGTGATATGATGCAGGCTGCCATAAATCTTTACTTATCATTAGGTTTTGTGCGAGATGAGTCGAAGGAATTTTACAAGGGAGATATATTAGTCAAGAGCTTCCGTTATGATTTATAATGATAAACCCGCTGATGCTCTAGTCAATCAGCGGGTTTTAATGTTAATTATAGTGTGAAAATCTTTCCTGGATTCATAATGTTAAGTGGATCAAGCGCTGCTTTTATGCTTTTCATGACGACTAAAGAGGTACCATGCTCAGTGGCTTGGTATTTCATTTTGCCAATGCCAACACCATGCTCGCCCGTACATGTGCCACCTCGAAGTAATGCATATTGCACAATTTGTTCATTGAAGCGATCCGCTTTTGCCTGCTCCTCGGCGTCATTTGGATTTAACATTAAAAGTGCATGGAAATTTCCATCGCCCACGTGGCCCACAAGCCCACCTGCGAGTCCAACATGATCAAGCTGTTCTCGTGCATATAAAATGGTTTCAGCAAGCACAGAGATTGGTACACAGACATCCGTTGACATGAGCTTCTTACCAGGATAAGCATGAATATATGCATAGGCTAAAGAATGTCGTGCTTCCCAAAGCTTATTACGAGCAGCATTATCTTGCTCGAATTCGACGGATAGACAGCTGTAGTCCTCAAAAATTTCTGTAGCAAATGCGATGTCCGCATGCATACCCGCTTCGTTTCCGTGGAATTCTAAAAACAATGTTGGTTTTTCGCTAAAGGATGTATCGTTATAGACATTGGCCTGCTTCATAGAGGATTCATCGACCAATTCCACTCGACCAATTGAAATACCAGCCTGTAATAAGGCGGTAACAGCACTAACAGCATCTCCAACTGTGTCAAAAACAGCTCGCCCCGCTGTCACAAATTCAGGTATACCATACACTTTTAACGTTAACTCCGTAAAGCAGCCAAGTGTTCCTTCAGAGCCGACAAATAGACCATTTAAATGGTAACCAGAAGAGGATTTCGCGGCTAAATTACCTGTATGGATGACAGAGCCATCTGCAAGGACAACCTCTAAATCACGAACCTGATCACGCATAACACCGTAACGCACAGCAGTCGTACCACTAGCATTCGTCGCAGCCATGCCACCTAGTGTTGCATCTGCACCTGGATCCACTGTGAATTGTAGACCATGTTTTTTTAACTCCTTATTCAGTTGAGAGCGCGTGACGCCAGGCTGAACTTTTACAAGAAGGTCGTCAGGTCGAACTTCTAAAATCTTATTCATTTCAGAGAAATCAATAGAAATACCATGTGCAATAGGAATCGCGTTTCCTTCTAAGCTGGAGCCAACACCGAATGGTACAACTGGTACACGTTGTGCATGTGCAATTTTTAAGATGGCACTGACATCAGCTGTGGAACGGGGAAAGACAACGATATCAGGTAATCTCATCATATGATGAGATTCATCCTTTCCATGTAGCTGTCGTACCGTTTCGTTTGTTGACACTTGTTCTTCTAATAAAACCTGTTTGAGTTGATTGACAAGTAATTCTACTGCAACAGTCATTCCAATCCCTCCAAAATTTTCTGATAAGTAAAACTTTATCACGCATTTATTGGAAATGGAATGCACAGTTCATTAAAAATCAGTTAGCAAATACTTTTTCTAGTTTTTGAACAAATTCATCTTGTTCTGATGGACTGGATTGCTTCCACCATTTTTCAAAAAACACCCCAAGCCCTGGTAGTAAATGCTCTTCTCCGCGATTAATAGCATCTTCCACAATGTCTTTGAATTCTGCGGCAGATTGACCATGTACATTCGCTGTAATTGCATCTCTTATTTGAAAATTCATCTATATCGCCTCCTTAGTAGTAATTTGTCCAACTATCGTTTAAATATGTATGAAATACCAAAGAAAATAGATAATTTTTGCAATAACTTTGGAGGAATTATGACTAAATATGCCAGGCATTTTATTCTTTCTGCGCGCTGAAATGTTGAAAATGGGCATTAGCTCTCAAGCAACATGACAGTCTAAGATTGTCTTACCTAGGAATATTGAACTGTGCACAGTTGACAGGAAGAGTGGTATGTCTATTCGCAACAATCACAAGCTTTCATTAACACAATCTTTTGAAGAAATTTTAGAGGCTGTGCAACCAATGATTACAGCCATTTTTACGCAGCTTCATATTTACAAGGATTTTGATTACTATCGTCATTTTGCTTCTATTGCGGTATGGAGGGCATGGCTAAAAGCAGATCCAGCAAAGGGACAATTTTCTGCTTATCTTTATTCCTCGATAAAAGGTGAGATTCTAAATGAATTATCAAAGGAAAAAAACTATTCAGAGCGAATAACGGTTGTTGATGGTGAAACACTCAATTTTATTCTTAGTGACTTGGAGGGATGGGACAATCAAAAAAATCCTAGCTTACTTGAAATTAAGTTGTCTCAGCTTAAGCAGATAGAAAGAGAAATATTACTACTTTATTATGTAGAAGGTTACAGTGATCAAGAAATAGCTAATGCATTAGGCTTATCCGCTGTTGCTATTAAAAAAAGAAGAGGTAGAATCATCCAGAGATTGAAACATCAACTTTCCAGGGTGGAATAAAGAACTAAAAATATCAAAAGTATGCTAATATTGAAATAAAATGAATATTAGCATACTTCACATAGGTGCATACAAATTCCGATAAAAGTGTTATGATTTGTAAGAAGTCAAAGAAATATACAATTCAAATTTAAATAATCGATATAGATAGATAAAATTTCCTAGTGAATGTTTATATAGTAGTATGGAGGGTTTGGAGTGGAGAGATGGTTTAATCAGATAGAGAAAAAAGAAATTTGGTACATGGTATTACCCTTATTACTTGTCATACCATTACTGAGCTTTAGCAATCAAATATATGGTGTTTTCCAAGGTAACATGTATCAAGATATAAAATTGGTGATACAAATATTAATCATTGTTTTTACAATGGCAATTGCGATCCAATCCTATTTAGTATTTTCACACTTATTATCCAATCAAACTTTATACATAGGAAACATGTTTTTCATTATTGCCTTATTAGAATTAGTTAGCTTGTTTTTTAGCCAATCTAGAGAATGGAACTTTATGAACGAGCCCCTACATATATTAATACGTTTATACTTAGCCATTGGATTTATACTTATTATTTTAAACCCTAAAAAGCGATTAACCATGAATCATCGGATACTGACATATGGTTGTTCGATGCTTTTCGTTCTAGGAAGCGTTTTTCTGGCTTATTATTCGCCCAAAGTATTGCCTAAAAATTGGTTAGATACGATTGATAATATGGTACACTTAATTGCTATTATTCTTCAAATTTTAACCATTGCTATTGTTAATACATATGTAAAAAAATTACCAAAGCGTTCCATGTGGCTAATTAGCGCAGCTATTTCCCTTATTGTGAGTGATGTCTTCTTTATTGTTAGTCAAGATCAAAATGCGATATGGGATTTCTCAGCACTGATCTATCAGTTTTTAGCATTCTATTTTTTCCTAAAGGCGATTTATTATACATCTGTGGAAAAACCCTTTCAGCAGCTGTTGAAAATTAAAAAGGATCTTGAACAATCTCAAAAAGAGCTTCGATTTCAAGCTTATCATGATGATATTACATTGTTGCCAAATGAACATTTTTTACTTAAGACGTTAAAAGAAAATTTACATGAACATAAAGCGCAAAAGGCTATCATTGCCATAGAAATTGATCGCTTTGCGGCGATTCGTTCGTCCATTGGGATTAGTAACTCTAATAAAATGATGAAACTTGTTGCAGAGCGAATTCAATCGATTGTACCTCCACATTATTTTGCAACTAAACTGCGTGAAGGACAATTTGTTATTTATATTGACCATGTAAAGACGATTGAGGAACTACTACAATTTTGCTTAAATCTTAAAAGTGCCATGGCAGATCCTTTACAGGTCCAATTATTTTCATTGAATGGCAGTCTAAATATTGGGATTGCTCTTTATGAGGAGCAATGGACTGGTGAAGAGCTATTAATGCATGCACAGTTAGCGATGCGAGAAGCTAGACAAATACCTCAAAGATTTCTTTTTTATAAACCATACATGTCTAAAGGTATTGCAGATCGAATATTGTTAGAGCAAGACTTACATAATGCGTTAGCCAATAATGAATTTTATTTAGACTATCAACCACAGGTCAACTTAAAAACAGGCACCATTGAATCGGTCGAAGCTTTGGTTCGCTGGCGTCATCCAACTCGGGGATTTGTTCCACCTGATGTCTTTATTCCTATTGCTGAAGAATGTGGCCTTATTATCCCGCTAGGTAAATGGATTTTAGAAAACGCATGCACTCAAGCGAAAATATGGGAGAAACAAGGCTTACCTCCGATGAAAGTGGCAGTGAATTTATCACTTGGCCAGTTATTTCAACAGGATTTAGTAGAAATGGTACAAGATATTTTACATCGTACCAATTTAGATCCGTCATTTTTACAATTAGAAATTACAGAAAGTATGACGATGAATATTGATCAAATGACACAGCTATTACATGAGTTAAAGGCATTAGGCATCCAAATTGCTGTAGATGATTTTGGAACAGGTTATTCCTCTCTATCTTATTTAAAGGAATTCCCAATTGATTGTTTAAAAATTGACCGAACATTTGTGAGAAACGTGCCACATAATCCAAATGATGAAGCACTTGTTTCCATGATTATTTCGATGGCTAAACATTTACGTTTGAAGGTTGTGGCAGAGGGCATTGAAGAAGTGGAGCAATTATCTTTTCTAATAGATGGTGGCTGTGATTATATTCAGGGCTATCTATTCAGTAAGCCAATATCCCCACAGCAAATTACGGAAACCTATAAAGATTTACATCATCGTGTGGAGGAAGTATTAACACAACTTCAATATATTGAAGATTATAGTATTTAAAAAAAGAACCTGCTTATTGCTATTGAGTAAGCAGGTTCTTGCTGTTTAGTGAACGAGATATTCTTCTTTTAATTCGGATATAGCTACTTCAGATCGCTCTTCTAAAGAACGGCGTAGGTGAACTGTGGCTGTTTTTTCATCATCGTGGAGCTGATCGATCCAGATGGAAACGCCATTATAGCTCACTTCAAATTCTAAAGGTGAGGCGACAATTTCTTGTGCACGTTGAAAATCCAACTGAAGCCCCCCTTATTTTTTCTGCTTATTCTTATTTTGCGTGACTGTGTTAATTAGCTCCATAAACTCTTGAGAAAATTCCTCACTCACCTTGTTTGGTGCAATCTTTTGGTTTTTTGGCGTTTGAGGTAATGAGCCTTTATTATTGCTTTGACCTTGTTTATTGTCTCTTCCCATGTGAGTTGCTCCTTTCCTGTTGATATAAATTAATATGGCTTTGAAATGAACTTTTTATCCCGTCAGCACAGATCGCACTTCACAAGGAAAAATTCGCATAGCTCTTTGTTTATTGCGAACAATAATGAGTATTAAGATTTTTTAACAGAAAAATTACCGTTTAATAAAACCCAATTTTGAGGAAACGGGAATCCTAATGCCCAATAACTAATGCCACGTAAATTGTAATGTTTAGTCATGTCAAATTTGGCTTGTGCACTTCTCGCATCTTCAAACCATACCTCGTGCTGCCTTCCTTGCTCATCAACATATCGATAAAAAGGCGATTGTGCTGTTGGATCATATTGGATTGTTGCCCCGTACTTGATGGCCCTATTGAGCGCTTCCTGCGGGCTAAACGTTTCGGCTTCTTGGCCTTTGACATGAGGTAGGAGCCAATCACGCGCATACAACTCAAAACCCAATAAGATTTTATCAGCTGGTATTTCAGTTAAAGCATACTCCACGACTCTTCGCATCTCATTAATCGGGGAAATAGCTTGTGGAGGGCCAAAACGATAGCCCCATTCATATGTCATTAATACAACAAAATCTGCTATTCTCCCATGTGCTTCGTAATCATGCGCTTCATATAATGTCCCAGTTTGTGAAGCACTTGTTTTAGGTGCGAGCGCTGTTGAAACTAAATAACCTTTTGGATGAAGGGTATCCACAGCCAATTGAATAAAGGCATTGAAATTTTCGCGATCAGCAGGTAAAACATTTTCAAAATCAATATTTAATACTTGATAACCTTTATCTTGCATCACCTGTAATACATTATTCATGACCTTTTTACTTAACTCTGGACTGGACAAGACGACATGTGCTAAATTAGAGCCTTCTTCTGTAGAAGTAAAATTAGTGAGCGTTAACATTGGGATAATATGTTTAGCCTTTGCTGCCGCTATCATATTTTCATCATTAATGGGCTGTAATGTCCCATCTTCCTTCATCTTATAAGCAAAAGGACTAAAATAAGTTAGTAGATGACCAATAGCATTAATGGAGTCTACAGCTTCATCTGAAGGTTGGTAGGAATAAGCATTGACTTCAATCGTTGGTAATTTTCTTGGAATCATCAATTGTGAACCAACATAAAGCATATTGGGATTGTTTAGTTTATTTTCTATAGCAATGGCTTGAACGGTCGTACCATAGCGCTGTGCTATTTGCCATAAAGTTTCTCCTGGCTGCACGATATGAACAATGGGTGGAATAATTAATTTCGTTCCTGGTGTTAATTGATCGGGATTCGTTAGATGATTTTCTAATATGATAGATTGCAAGGGAACGCTAAATTTCTGTGCGATTGACCATAACGTATCTCCTTTTTGAACGGTATAAATTGTATAAGGAGAAGGGATAACCAGTGATTGTCCGATGGCTAATTGATCAGGAGTAGCTAATGCATTTAATTGGCTAATAGATTGAACGGGTACAGCATAACGATTAGCGATTTGCCACAGTGTTTCGCCAGCACTTACCACATGGATAAGCATAGAACACCTCCAACACGTTGTTGTTATTAGTGCATCATATGTTTCAAGTGTGAAAAAGAGTATTTTAGTGTGATTCTAGAAAAAAGCTGAAATTTCAAATTCTTTCTCAATAAGTTGCATAGGATAAGTATCATTGTGAGAAAGGGGCTTGATGTTGAAAAAGGCGAAGCTCACAGGAAGAATCGTCACGCCTGAAGATTCGGATTATGAACAAGCGAGAACGAATAATAATTTAAATAATCCCAAATATCCGAGTGTCATTGTGTTTTGTCAAAAAACGAAAGATGTGGTTAATGCCTTAAAATGGGCTAGAGAAAACAATGAGCCTTTCAGAATTCGAAGCGGTCGTCATAGCTATGAAAATTTTTCTTTAGTAAATAAAGGGCTTGTCATTGATGTAAGTGATATGAATGATATTTCGGTAAATCTCTCAGAAATGACGGCTAGGATTGATGCTGGAGCTAATATGGGAAACGTATACCGTACATTATGGGAGCATGGTGTTACCATTCCTGCTGGTACAGAAAGTAGTGTTGGGGTGGTCGGTTTGACCCTTGGTGGTGGGATTGGGATGCTATCACGACCATTTGGATTAACTTGTGACAATCTTATTGAAATCGAAACGGTGGTAGCTAGTGAACATGAGGGTGCTCAGGTAATCAGAGCGAATAAGCAACAACATCATGATTTGTTTTGGGCAAGTCGTGGTGGAGGAGGAGGCAATTTTGGTATAGTCACTTCTTTGACATTCAAGCTTCATGCGATTAATGAGGTATCACTGTTCTCTATTACATGGGGATGGGATGACTTTGAAGTGGCCTTTGATGCATGGCAAAAATGGGCTCCCTATACAGATAAGCGTCTAACCTCACAGATTGAGCTAAAAACAAAGGAAGTAGGTGAGATAGTCGCACAAGGTGAGTTTATAGGAACAGCAGCTGAATTAAAGAAATTGCTTCGCCCTCTTAGAAATACAGGCTTGCCAACAAGTATTTGGATAAAGGAAGTGCCATATAGCAAGGCAATAGAATTTTTTGATTTACCAAGCGGTAATCAGCCTGCGTATCGAAAAAGATCAGGGTCATTTTTGGAGAGACCGTTTCCATATAAGGCGATTCAGAGGATGAAAGAATTTTTAGCCCATGCACCTAATTCAAATACAACAATATGGCAACAGTCTTTAAGAGGAGCAGTAGGTGAAATTGCTCCCCAGCATACAGCCTATTACTATCGCAATGCGATAATAGCTCAAGAATATAATACTTCCTGGAAAAAACCGAAAGAGGAAGAACAAAATATTAAGTGGGTAGAAAATTTACGTCAAGCTTTATCACCTTATACGTCTGGTGATTATGTGAATTTTCCAGATCGATATATTAAGGACTGGCATACAGCCTATTACGGACGTAATTTTAGAAGGCTTCGTGAAGTGAAAACAAAATATGATCCGTATAATGTATTTCAATTTCAGCAGAGTATCCCACCTATTAGGAAGTGGTTGTAGCTGGAGAATGGAGCAGGTGAAGCGGCACTCCTGCTCCTTTTTGATTTTCACGTTTTAGCTTGATAAATACTGTTTAAGGGGTCACAATAAAACTATTACATATATTTCTAAAAGGATTGATTGGAATGGAAAATATTGTTGTTCGTAATAATGTAACAATACTCGGACAAGGGGACCAACCGCTTATTTTTGCACATGGATTTGGCTGTGATCAAAATATGTGGCGTTTCATTACGCCTGCATTTATGGACAAATATAAGATTATATTATTCGATTATGTAGGCTCAGGTAACTCAGATATAAATGCTTATTCATCAGAAAAATATCAATCGTTACAGGGCTATGTACAAGATTTATTGGACATTATTGAAACGCTATCATTACAAAACAGTATTTTTGTAGGGCACTCCATTAGTGCCATGATAGGACTGCTCGCATCTATCCAGCACCCTGACTATTTTAAGAAATTGATTATGATTGGTCCTTCTCCCTGTTATTTAAATGATGATGGTTATCGAGGGGGATTTGAGCGAAGTGATATAGCAGAGTTACTAGACATGATGGAAATGAACTTTACAGGTTGGGCTAGCTATATGGCACCTATTGCAATGAGTAATCCTGAACAGCCAGCATTAACACAGGAATTGAAGCAAACCTTTATAGCAGCAGACCCTATCATTGCAAAGGAATTTGCTGAGGTCACATTTTTATCTGATCATCGAAGTGAATTACCAAAGGTCTCTGTTCCTTCGTTAATTATCCAATGCTCGGAAGATAGTATTGTGCCAAGTAGTGTTGGAGATTATTTGCATCAGCATCTCAAAAATAGCACGTTACAATTAATGGAAGCAAAAGGTCATTATCCACATATTAGTCACCCAAATGAAACGATACAATGTATTGCAGATTTTTTGTAGGGAAAAATGAAAGGATTTTCAACAATGGAAAAACGACTCAACAATGCACCATGTGGATTTCTTTCCATCACACATGAAGGGCTTATTTCAGAAATCAATCGAACCCTGCTAGATTGGATCGGCTATGAGCAAGAGGAATTATTACATATGCATCTAGAAATTCTTCTATCTACGCCCAATAAGATGATTTTTCACTCTTATTTTTATCCTATGATTAATCTAGAGGGGCAAGTAGAGGAATTATTCATTCATCTCAAACAGAAGGACGGAATGTCGGTTCCGTTTTTAATGAATGCCAAATTGTACAAAGAGGATTTGGTAGAGCGCATTGATTGTATTTTAGTAAAGATGAAAAAGCGCATAGATTATGAACAAGAATTACGATCAGCCAAAAAACTACTTGAGGCTGCCTATCAAGAAAAGGATCGTGCATTAGCTAATTTGGAGCAAATTCATGTAGAAATAGAACATCAGCAGGCGAAATTATTGGAAATGAATGCTGCTTTAGTAGAATTATCAATGACTGATAAACTGACCGGCTTGAAAAACAGGAGATTTTTCCAGGAACAACTCGAAAAACATTTTAATCATTTTCATGAGACAGCAGAAACTTTTTCGTTATGCATTTTAGATATCGATCATTTCAAAAAGGTCAATGATACATATGGTCATCAAGTTGGAGACGATGTCCTCGTACAATTGGCACAACTATTACAAATACAAGTACGTCTAGAAGATATCGTCGCTCGTTATGGTGGGGAGGAGTTTATTATCATCCTACCTGAGACCGAGATACCTGCGGCCAAAGAAATCGGCGAAAAAATTAGACACACCGTGGAGCAGGATGGTTGGCCAACAGGCAGTCTTACGATCAGTATGGGAATTGCCACAGTAACTTCAGAAGATACAGAGACGACATTGATAAAAAAAGCAGATAAAGCATTGTATGGATCGAAAGAGCACGGACGAAACAAAGTCACTCATTTTCATGAGATAAAGTGACTAGCCTTTACAATTCCGCCATTAATTTTTGAATAGAAGGAAGATCTGCTGGAGCAAATGGAAGGTCAAGCAATTGGTTGCGGGGAACCCATCTTGCTTCAGCATGTTCTAGAATTTGAGGTGTGCCTTTAATAATTGAAGCTTTGTATGTTTCTAAATGAACGAAAAATTGTTCGTATTCATGGAGTGTTACAGCCACTTGTTTACCTACTTGAATCGTACAGTTAAATTCCTCAAGAATTTCTCGAGAAAGTGCCTGTTTTGGTGTTTCACCCTGCTCTATTTTACCGCCAGGGAATTCCCAATAATTTGCTAATACCATTTGGGGGTTTCTTAAAGCACAGAAAATTTCTTGTTGCTCATTTTCAATTATAGCCCCTACTACATGTATTGTTTTTTTCATTTATATACCTCACTTTGTGTCTTCGTTAGATATGTATGATTATAGCATGTTTAAGTTGTACGTCACTTGCCACCACTGGAAAATAACAGTTTTCTTACTTAGCTATGAAATTTGCTATTTCGTAGGGTATAATAGTGGTCAATATATAGGAAAAAGGCGGTAAGAGGTAGCGATGAAGAGAATTGAATCTACGCAAAATGCGTTAGTGAAATATTGGAAAAAGTTGGCGACAACAAGAAAAGAGCGTGAACGTTCGGGTGAATTCCTAGTAGAGGGCTTTCATCTTGTTGAAGAAGCATTAAAAAATAAAAACCAAGTATTACAAATTATAGTGCGTGAAGGTATCGATTTGCCAATGTTATGGCCAATCGATGATATAGCTATTGTAGAGGTATCGACTGCGGTAGCGAAGGATTTTGCGGAGACAGAAACTTCCCAAGGTGTTTTTGCTGTATGTAAACAGCCCGTCTTAGAAGATAATGTGATGACTACTTGGCGAAAAGTGTTATTAATTGATGCTGTCCAAGATCCTGGTAACATTGGAACAATGATTCGTACAGCAGATGCTGCAGGTTTAGATGCTGTAATTTTAGGAAAAGGCTGTGCCGATCTTTATAACCCTAAAACACTACGTGCTGCTCAAGGTTCGCATTTCCATATTCCGGTAGTGCGTGGAGATTTAGCAGAATGGATAGATATATTACAGGATCAAGGTGTACCAGTATTTGGTACTGCATTAGATGAGGAAGCGGTGCCGTATAGTGATATTCAGCATACGGGTGCATTTGCGATTATTATGGGGAATGAAGGAAGTGGCATTCAGCCTCAGTTATTAGCGATGACAGATCAAAATATGATCATTCCTCTTTTTGGACAGGCCGAATCATTAAACGTCGCAGTAGCAACAGGTATTGTTTTATATGGCTTTGCCAAATAATTAATTGCTCATTGTGGGATTGAGGCAGTTGTCTCTTGATTTGCTACAGTCCATTATTGTATAATTTATTCTAAAATGTATGTTTAAATAATAAATGCTTTGACCGGGAAGTAGTAAAGATTGTGAATGGACGACAGGGAGCGTAGGCCAGAGATTGAGAGCCAACGCCGTATCAATGCAGTTTTGAATTCAGCCCGCGAGCAGCTACCGGGACCAGTGTACTGCTGTAAAGGTAAGCCGGCTTTATCAAGTCGTTATGTCAATGAAGTGATTGTAAGGCTTTGCTTTGCAATAACTAGGGTGGTACCGCGAAAATGTCCTCGTCCCTTTTTAGGGGCGAGTTTTTTTATGCCTAAAAAGCAGGCATTTATTTTCTGAGGAGGTTTTAACATGGAAGAGCAATTAAAACAATTAGAGCAAGAAGCACTTGCTAAAATTGAAGCAGCTGCAAATTTAAAAGAATTGAATGAAGTACGTGTTGCGTATTTAGGAAAAAAAGGACCTATCACTGATTTACTAAAAGGGATGGGCAAATTATCAGCTGAAGAACGTCCGAAAATGGGTGCTTTAGTGAATAATGTTCGTGAAAATGTAACGGCAGTATTAGAAACAAAGATTACCGTGTTGGAAGAGGCAGCCATTGCTGAAAAATTAGCGAGTGAGTCGATTGATGTCACTTTACCAGGTCGTGAAATTAAAGTGGGGAACCGTCACCCTTTAACACGTGTCATTGAAGAAATTGAAGATTTATTTATTGGAATGGGCTATGAAATTGCTGAAGGTCCAGAAGTGGAGAAGGATTACTATAACTTTGAAGCACTAAATTTACCAAAAGGTCATCCAGCTCGTGATATGCAAGATTCGTTCTATATTTCCGAGGAAATATTATTACGTACCCATACTTCACCAGTACAGGCTCGTACGATGGAAGCCAAAAAAGGTGAATCGATTCGCATAATTTGTCCTGGTAAAGTATTCCGACGTGATAATGATGATGCAACACATTCACATCAGTTTATGCAAATTGAAGGTTTAGTCATTGGCGAAAATATTCGCATGAGTGACCTAAAAGGAACATTAGATACGTTAGCGAAAAAAATGTTTGGTGCGGACCGCGAAATTCGACTACGTCCGAGCTTCTTCCCATTTACTGAGCCATCAGTAGAGATGGATATCTCTTGTTTCAAATGTGGTGGAGCAGGCTGTAACGTATGTAAGGGCACTGGCTGGATTGAGATTCTAGGAGCAGGTATGGTGCATCCAAACGTATTAGAAATGGCTGGCTATGATCCAAAGAAAGTTTCTGGATTTGCATTTGGTATTGGTGCAGAACGTATTGCGATGTTGAAATATGGTGTTGACGATATTCGTCATTTCTATACAAGTGACACTCGCTTCTTATCACAATTCGAGCGAACAGAAGCGTAAGGGGGATAAAACATGTTAGTATCATTAGAATGGTTAAAAGATTATATCAATACGCAGGACTTAGCACCTGAGCTATTAGCAGAAAAAATTACACGCTCTGGGATCGAAGTAGATGCAGTAATTGATCGTGCTAATGCTATGGATAAAGTTGTAGTTGGTTATGTAGTTTCTAAGGAGAAACATCCAGAGGCTGATAAGTTAAATATTTGCCAAGTTGACGTTGGCGAAGCAGAGCCCCAACAAATAATTTGTGGTGCACCGAATGTTGATGCTGGTCAGAAAGTCATTGTTGCTCGTCCAGGTGCACATTTACCAGGTGGCATTAAAATCAAAAAAGCAAAACTTCGCGGTCATGAATCGAACGGAATGATTTGTTCCTTACAAGAGCTTGGAATCGAAGGAAAGCTTGTTCCTAAGGCGTATTCAGAAGGTATCTTTGTCCTACCAGCAGATGCAGAAGTAGGGGCAGATGCACTGGCTATATTGGGCCTACGTGATACAGTGCTGGAGTTAGGACTAACACCAAACCGCTCAGATGCTCTTTCAATGCTAGGTGTAGCGTATGAAGTAGGTGCTATTCTTTCAGAGGAAATTAAATATCCAGAAATTTCCTATCAAACTGCTAGTGAAAAAGCACAGGATTACCTGAAGCTTCATGTAGAAGATTTACAAGCAAATCCTATGTATGTAGCAAAAGTTGTGAAAAACGTAAAAATCGGTGAATCACCAATGTGGCTACAAAATCGTCTAATGGCTGCGGGAGTACGTCCACACAATAATGTCGTAGATGTAACGAACTATGTATTAATGGAATATGGTCAACCTCTACATGCTTTTGACTATGATAGCCTAGCAACGGGTGAAATCGTTGTTCGTAAAGCAACAGAAGGTGAAAAAATTACAACATTAGATGACCAAGAACGTACATTAAAAGCTTCAGATTTAGTCATTACAAATGGCAAAGAGCCAGTAGCCATTGCTGGTGTAATGGGTGGTGCTAATTCAGAGGTAACAGATTCAACAACGACTGTTGTCATTGAATCAGCTTATTTTGATGGTTTAACAGTGCGTCAAACGTCTCGTCATCTTGGCCTACGTTCAGATGCATCGGCTCGTTTCGAAAAAGGGGTAGACCCAAATCGTGTCTTACCAGCTGCTGAACGTGCTGCTGCTCTACTTGCTGAATTAGCAGGAGGCGAAGTATTAGAAGGTACATGTTTAGTAGATGAGTTAGATAAAGCACCAGCGCGAGTAGTCGTTTCCCCAGATTTTATTAATGAACGTTTAGGTATGAAGATTGCATTAGAAGATATGCTTTCTATTTTAGAGCGTTTAAAATTTGGTGTAGAGGCAGCAAATGGTTTATTAATTATTGATGCACCAACACGTCGCCAAGATATTAAAATTGAAGAGGATATCGTGGAGGAAATTGCTCGTCTTTATGGTTATGATGAAATTCCAATGACATTACCAGAGGGTGCAACACAAGTAGGTAATTTATCACCTTACCAAGCAAATCGACGTGTTGTTCGTCATTACATGGAAGGGGCTGGCCTGTATCAAGCGGTAACTTATTCGTTAACGTCGGATGCATTGTCACAACGTTTTGCTTTGAAAGCAGAGCCGGTAACTCGCTTGCTTATGCCAATGAGTGAGGAGCGTTCTACATTACGTCAAAGCCTTATTCCACATTTAATCGAAGCGGCGGCTTATAATGTTGCACGTCAAGCTGAAGGCGTGGCTTTATATGAAATTGGTTCCGTGTTCCTTGGTCAATCAGATGAGGGGCAACCATATGAGGAAGAACATGTGGCAGCAGTACTAACTGGCAAATGGCTAGACCATGCTTGGCAAGGTGAGAAAAAAGCTGTAGATTTCTTTGTGCTAAAAGGTATCATCGAAGGTGTCATTGGCAAACTTGGCTTAGCAAATCGCATGACATTTGTGAAATCACAAGTGGATGGCTTACATCCAGGTCGTACGGCTAGCATTTTATTGGATGGCAAGCAAGTCGGCATCATTGGTGGACTTCACCCAGCAGAGCAAAAAGCATGGGGTGTAAAAGACACGTATGTAATGGAAATGAATTTAGTGGCGCTATTAAGTGCAACGGCACAAGAAGCACCACTTGCCTATACACCAGTACCTCGTTTCCCAGCTATGTCTCGCGATATCGCTCTTATAATGGACTGTACAACAACAGCGGGCGAAGTAATGGAAGCTATTGATGCAGCGGGTGTGAAACTATTAAAAGATATCCGCGTATTCGATGTTTACGAAGGGGAGAAAATGGAACCAGGTAAAAAATCGGTTGCCTTCTCACTCACATACTTTGATCCAGAACGTACTTTAACAGACGAAGAAGTAGTGGCCGCACATAACAAAGTGTTAAAAGCCATTGCTACGATTGCAGGCACAGAAGTACGCTAATATATGAAAAAAGACTGTCTTACGAGGCAGTCTTTTTTTGTTTGAGAATGGTGAAGATGATGATCCAAAAGGTGAAGAAAGAATGATCCATAAAATGAGGAAAGCGCTCAAAAAGGTTCCTAATGCGTCTCACGCTCATCAGGAACCCCAAAAAAGCTTTTTTAAGCAACCAATAGTATGATTTACTTCATCTTCCGTGCTTTATCAGTGTTGGCGAAATGCCATTTTGTGATGGAGCGTAGAAATTCTTCGCCCTGATTACGCCAGATTCGGGCTGCTTGCACATCTACCTTGTTAGAGGCGCCCTTCATTAATGTAAGCCCTGTAATGTCACTCAAACGATCCATTTCCTTTAAAAAGGCAGCACGAGCTAAAATAGATGCTGTAGCCACAGCTACATGTAATTGTTCTGCTTTAGTAGAAAAGTAGACATTCTCTTGTACAAGTTCACGTTCATTTTTTAAATAATTGTAATAGACACCACGTTCAGCAAACTGGTCGATTAAGATAAATTCAGGTTTTTCAGGTGCCATTTTTGATAGTGTGTTTTGTAGTGCCTTGTTATGCATCATGGCTTTCATTTTACCTTGGGAATAGCCTTTCGCTTGTAAGTTGTTATATTTCTCGTTGCGTAAGACGAGAACACTATGGACACAGGCTGCACGCAAATCAGGTGCAATTTTCCTCATATAGTCATCTGTTAGCATTTTTGAATCTTTTACGCCAAGCTCATTCATGAGTTCGATTTTGGAAGTAGGCACATACACTGCTGCTACAGTGATTGGACCAAAATAATCACCTGTGCCTGTTTCGTCTGAGCCTAAGACAGACATGGTTGCGAAATTGTTAGGCAGTACATCCCCTTTTGCCCCGATAGTGGAGAGTGGAGTAGCGGTTTTTTCAACAGTTCCCCAACGTGCTGCCTCGCGTTCAGCACCGCCCCCCTGAAACATTAATTTGCCTGATTTATACATAGTTATGGCTGTATCTGGTAGTTTTGCCGCAAAAATGACTCCCGGAGCCTTTCGTTCTATAAAGTGAGATGCATAGTAAGCCATCACCTCTTTTTGAATATTTGTTGAAATGGAAAGCACAATATTTGCCATTTAATCGTTCCTTTCTGTCCTCGTTGTTCACAATTTTATACCTTTCATGGTATGATAATAAATAGCTTTTTTGTGTGATGGTGCTCACAAGCCTCTAAAATCGTGTGTGCATCGAATTTATAGGAGGGTGCGACTATGGAAAAACAAGAAAAGAATAAAATTTCTGTTGAAATATATGGTCATACATATAAAATGGTCGGCTCTGAATCCATTGGCCATATGAGACTTGTTGCTTCGATTGTTGATGACCGTATGCGCGAGATGAACGTACATAATCCCTCACTTGATAGCACAAAACTTGCTGTTCTGACAGCAGTAAATACAGTTCATGATTATTTACTATTAAAAGAACGAATGGAGCAATTAGAAGAAGAATTGAAAAAGTTAAAGGGTTGAAGAGAATGTTAGATTTAATCATATTAGTGGTACTGTTAGCTGGTATAGGCGTCGGTGCAAAACGAGGTTTTATTGTACAGATGATGCATATTGTCAGCTTTGTAGTAGCCCTAATTGTTGCGTATATTTATTATAAGCCATTAGCACAAAAATTTGTATTTTGGGTTCCGTATCCAGGTGTCACTGACACAGGTAGCCTTGGCGTTGTCATTGATAGTCTAGATTTAGACCGCACCTTTTATCGGGTAATTGCCTTTGCTGTTATTTTCTTTGCAGTAAAAATAACGTTGCAAATCGTGGCATCGATATTTGACTTTATCGCGTATTTGCCTGTGCTAAATACAGTGAATCGTTGGCTTGGGGCGTTACTTGGCATGATTGAAAACTATTTAATTATGTTTATTTTGCTATATGTGTGCGCTTTATTACCAGTAGATGCCATACAAAATTTAATGTCGAAGTCATTGTTAAGTGGTCTGATGTTGGAGCATACACCAATTATTACAAAGATGTTCCAAAACTGGTGGTATATTTATATGCAATAGTAACTGTGCACTTCTCTCTGTCTTGAGGGAAGTGTTTTTACGATAGGAGGAATTACCAATGAATAAAAAAACAATTATTCGCACACTCGAAAAAATTGCTTTATATATGGAACTACAGGGAGAAAATCCATTCAAGGTATCAGCCTTTCGAAAGGCTGCGGCAGCACTAGAGGGGGACGAACGTTCATTAAGCGAAATGGATGATGTAACAAAACTCAAAGGTATTGGCAAGGGTACTGCGGCTGTAATAGAGGACTTAATGTTAACAGGTGAATCGAGTTTGTTAAAGGAGTTAGAAGAGGTTGTACCTAAAGGGTTACTGCCATTGCTAAAATTACCTGGCTTGGGAGGAAAAAAAATTGCGAAACTACACCAAGAGCTTAGTATTGACTCTGCAGAAAGCTTGAAGGCAGCTTGTGAGGCAGGAAAAGTACGTGAATTAGCTGGATTTGCTGTAAAAACTGAGGAGAAGATTTTAAAGGAGCTAGCCAATTTAGCAAATCGTTCAGAACGACTACCAATTTGGCAGCTTGAGCCTGTGGTTTTACAAATTGAGGCGCTTCTAGGTAGTATGAAGGAAGTAGACCGGTTTTCAGTTGCTGGGAGTTTCCGTCGAGCGTTAGAAACTAGCAAAGATATTGATTTTATTGTTGTGACAGAAGCAGTTGAGGAAGTACGCGAAAACTTGTTAAATAGCTTGGCCATTCAAGAAGTCGTGGCGGCAGGGGATACAAAAATTTCGGTGATTTTAGACTTAGATGAACCAGTTAGCGTTGATTTCCGTTTAGTGAAAGACAATGAATATGCGACTGCGTTGCATCATTTCACAGGTTCAAAAGATCATAATGTTCGTATGCGGCAAATTGCCAAAGCCCGTGGTGAAAAAATAAGTGAATATGGAGTGGAACAGGAAGATGGTACCGTTTTAACGTTCCAAGACGAGGCAGCATTTTTCGCTCATTTTGATCTACCTTGGATTCCACCGAGCTTACGGACAGGAACAGCAGAATTTGACAAAACAAACATAATTCAAAACTTAGTTCGACTAGAGGATATTAAAGCTGATTTGCATATGCATACAACATGGTCAGATGGTGCATACTCTGTTGCAGAAATGGGCGAGGCGTTACTAGCACGGGGCTATCAATATAGCGTTATTACAGACCATTCGCAATTCCTAAAAGTAGCAAATGGATTAACACCGGAGCGTTTAGAAAAGCAGCGTGGAGAAATTGAGGCATTTAATGCAGCACATCCAGATTTTCATTTGTTTAAAGGGACGGAGATGGATATTTTACCAGACGGCTCACTTGATTTCGAAGATCAGGTGTTAAAAGAGCTCGATTTTGTTATTGCTTCCATTCATTCTAGTTTTACACAATCACAAGATAAAATTATGGCACGTTTACTAACAGCTATGCAAAATCCCTATGTTCATATGATTGCCCATCCGACTGGTCGAATTATTGAAGATCGCGATGGTTATAATCCTGATATGAAACAGTTAATTGCCTGGGCAAAGGAATATGGTAAAATTTTAGAGTTAAATGCAAATCCATATCGTCTCGATTTATGTGTAGAACATTTAGAAATGGCATGCGCTGCAGGTGTGCCAGTAGCCATCAACACAGATGCGCATGATATTGCACATTTACGTTTTATGGATATTGGGGTTCGCTATGCAAATAGAGCATGGTTACCGAAAGATATGATTGTGAATACATGGACGCGTGAACAGTTTGAAGCGTTCATACAACGAAATAAATAGGCTGAGGAGGTGTTCTCAGTGATTGCAGAACGCGCATTGAAAACACTAGAATACGATAAAGTTAGGCAACAAGTGGCTTCCTATTGTACTTCTTCCATTGGTAAATCTGCCATTGAGGAGCTTGTGCCACAAACAGATTTTGATAAAGTAGTACAATTATTAGAGGAAATGGATGAGGGACTTTCCATTTTGCGTGTGAAGGGCAATGTACCAATGGGCGGAATTTTTGATGTCCGTCCCTCTGCCAGACGTGCTCAAATAGGAGGCATGTTAGCAGCAGTAGAACTAATGGAAATTTCGAGCACGATTCGAGCAAGCCGAATTCTACGCAATTTTATTGAAGATTTAGAAGCCGATGAAGTGATTGATATTCCCCATTTCATCTCCAAAAAGGAAGCAATGCCTGTCCTAACAGGATTGCAACATGAAATTAATAACTGTATTGACGACAATGGAGCTGTCTTAGATTCTGCTAGTCAAACATTGCGCTCTATTCGCCAATCTTTGCGTGCTGAAGAAGGGAAAGTCCGCTCTAAGCTGGAAAGTTTAATTCGGGGAAGTAATGCAGCGAAAATGCTTTCTGATACACTTGTGACAATTCGTAATGATCGCTTTGTTATTCCCGTAAAGCAGGAATATCGTCACCACTATGGTGGGATTGTCCATGACCAATCTTCTTCTGGTCAAACCTTATTTATTGAGCCAGATTCTGTTGTCCAAGCAAACAATGAAATTCATCGCTTGAAAATGAAAGAGCAGGCTGAAATTGAACGTATTTTACTAGCATTAAGTGCAATGGTGCAAGAAGTAGCATCAGATTTATTTAACTTAGTGAAGGTATTAGGCGATATCGATGTCATTTTAGCAAAGGGCAAATATGGCCAAACCAATAAATGTACAATGCCTAAAATGAATCAGGATGGCTATATCCGACTAATACGTGCACGTCATCCACTACTACCAATAGAATCAGCTATTCCAAATGACATTGAATTTGGTAAAGACATTACAGCTATTGTCATTACAGGTCCTAATACAGGTGGTAAAACGGTGACATTAAAAACGGTTGGTCTGTGTACATTAATGGCACAAGCGGGATTACCAGTGCCAGCATTAGATGGCTCAGAACTTGCTGTATTTGAGCAATTATTTGCCGATATTGGTGATGAGCAATCAATTGAGCAGTCACTTTCTACGTTCTCGTCCCATATGGTTAATATTGTTGACATCCTACAAAAATTTGATCACGAATCACTTGTTCTTTTTGATGAGTTAGGGGCAGGTACTGACCCACAGGAAGGGGCAGCCTTAGCCATTTCAATCTTAGACGAAGTACATGGGCGCGGTGCTCGTGTAATGGCTACAACTCACTATCCTGAGCTAAAAGCTTATGGCTATAATCGACCAGGTGTAGCCAATGCCAGTGTAGAATTTGATATTGAAACTTTGAGCCCGACCTACCGTCTACTTATCGGTGTACCTGGGCGCTCAAATGCATTTGAAATTTCCAGTCGTCTTGGTTTACCTGAATCCATTATTGATCGTGCTAAAGGCTTTACTGGAACCGATCGACATGAGGTTGAATCGATGATTGCCTCATTGGAAGAAACACGTCGCCAATCTGAAGATGATGCAGAGCGTTCGCATGCATTGCTATTAGAATCAGAAACATTACGTAAAGAGCTTCAAGATAAATTGCAAGCCTATGAGGAGCGTAAAGAGGCGCTTGATAAGAAGGCGAAGGAAAAGGCGCGTAAAATTGTTGATGAAGCAAAACGTGAAGCAGAAGCGATTATTGCAGAGCTTCGAGAAATGCGTAAAAATGCTGATCAAGTTGTCAAGGAGCATGAATTGATTGAAGCACGTAAACGCTTGGAAGAAGCAACACCACTTGAAGACAATAAAGTGCTAAAAAAGGCGGCACAAGTCAAAGCTCGTGCACAAAACTTAGTTGTCGGAGACGAGGTAAAGGTGTTAAGCTATGGTCAACGAGGTACTTTGTTAGAAAAGGTGTCGAATACTGAATGGGTTGTCCAAATGGGGATTTTAAAAATGAAAATCTCAGATAGTGATTTGGAATATATTAAACCTGAAAAAGAGCCTGTATTACGAACAGCTGGTGTGAAAAATCGAAATAGTCATGTGAAACTAGAATTAGATTTACGTGGTGAACGTTATGAGGATGCAATCGTAAGAACAGAGAAATATATTGATGATGCATTACTCTCTAATTATGGTCGTGTGTCCATTATTCATGGAGTTGGTACAGGGGCTTTACGTCAAGGAATTCAAAGCTATTTGAAAAAGCATAAGCGCGTAAAATCCTTCCGTTTTGGTGAAGCCGGTGAAGGGGGCTTAGGCGTCACAATTGTTGAATTGAAATAAGCTATAAAGGGGACGGAGAAAAATGCTGAATTCTGGCTTTTGGCGATATCCAATTATCGAAACGGCAGGATATTTTAGTGTTGTAGTATTATGTTTAGTCGTCTCGATGGCATTGTTCGAAGTCGTTACGAAATATAAAAATTGGGAAGAAATTAAAAAAGGTAATGTCGCTGTGGCTCTTGCAACAGGTGGAAAAATACTAGGGATTTGTAATATCTTCCGCTTTTCCATTGCACGTCATAGCACATTAAGTGAAATGATCGGTTGGGGCCTTTTTGGCTTTACATTATTGATTGTAGCGTATTTCTTATTTGAATTTATGACACCTCGTTTTAACGTTGATCAAGAGATTGCCAATGATAATCGCTCAGTTGGTTTCATTTCCTTTACCATTTCAGTCGGTCTTTCGTTTGTAATTGGGGCAAGTATTGCATAGGAGTGTCATGACATGGAAAAATTAGCAAAAGTACTAATCGTTGTCTGTATTGCATTTTTGGCAGTAGGTGTCTACTATATGTTAACGATTTAAATAAAAAACGCATTCTCTTTATGAGGATGCGTTTTTTGTTAATTGTACATAGCATAAATTTCTACTACAACCTATTAACTTTCTTTCATAAAACTCTATTAAAGGGTAGAAAAATTATTTTTATAATATAGGAATATGCTGATTGTTTTTTTATGGAGTAACTCAATAATGAACGAGCATTCATAAGGTGTATTCAAATAAATCCCGATAAATATCAATCATATTAATGTTGTTAATTGCATAATAATTAATCGAAAATGCATTTATTTTCTATTTTCTGTTTGAAACTGTATTTCTTTTTCATTATAATAAATATAAGAATTGACAAAGTTTGGGACAAAGGGGAGAGGACGTATGACAGCAAAACCATGGCTAGCAAATTATCCTGAAGAAGTACCATCGTCTTTAACGTTTGAGGAAATTCCAGTGCAAGAGTTTTTGACACGTGCCTATAAAAAGAATCCATCCAAAGTAGCGATTCATTTTATGGGAAAGGATTTGACGTACACCGAGCTATATGAGTCAGCTTTAAGGTTCGCAAACTATTTACAAGCACTAGGTGTGGAAAAGGGAGATCGAGTAGCAATTATGCTGCCTAACACGCCACAAAGTGTAATCGCTTACTATGGTGCCATGTATGCAGGTGCTGTTGTAGTACAAACAAATCCACTTTATACTGAACGTGAGCTTCAATATCAAATGGCTGATTCAGGAGCAAAGGTTATTCTCGTAATGGATATTTTATATCCGAGAGTCATGAAAATTATGAAAGAGACAGCTCTTGAAAATGTCATTGTGACAGCTATTAAAGATTATTTACCATTCCCAAAAAATTTAGTCTATCCATTTATTCAAAAAAAGCAGTATGGCTTTAGTGTCAAGGTTGAACATAGCGGCCAAAATCATCTGTTTTCAGAAATAATGCGTTCAGCACCAATTAAGATAATTGACAATATGCCATTTGATTTTGAAGAAGACCTAGCACTCCTTCAATATACGGGTGGGACAACAGGTTTCCCAAAAGGCGTTATGCTGACCCATAAAAATTTAATTGCCAATACGACAATGTGTGATGCTTGGATGTATAAATGTGTTCATGGTGAAGAAACCATTATGGGCATTCTACCATTCTTCCACGTCTATGGCATGACAACTGTTATGCTTTTATCTGTATTTACTCAAAATAGAATGGTGCTTTTACCGAAGTTTGATGCTGAAACGGCATTAAAGACGATTGATAAACAAAAACCAACACTGTTCCCCGGCGCACCAACCTTATACATCGGCCTTTTAAATCACCCAGATATTGCGAATTATGATTTATCATCCATTAAGGCATGCCTAAGTGGCTCTGCTTCATTGCCAATTGAAGTGCAAGAGAAGTTTGAGGCAGTGACTGGTGGAAAGCTAGTAGAAGGATATGGGTTAACAGAAACCTCACCTGTAACACATGCTACGCCAATTTGGGGGAAGCGGGTGATTGGCTCGATTGGTTTACCTTGGCCAAATACAGAAGCGGTTATTTTACGTACAGGTGATACAGAAGAGCTACCTATTGGTGAAGTTGGTGAAATTGCTGTTAAAGGACCACAAGTAATGAAGGGCTACTGGAACCGTCCAGAGGATACAGCTGCGACATTTGCTGATGGTTGGTTTTTAACAGGTGATCTTGGTTATATGGATGAGCAAGGCTTCTTCTATGTAGTAGATCGTAAAAAAGATTTAATAATAGCAGGCGGCTTTAATATTTATCCACGTGAAGTAGAAGAAGTGTTATATGAACGTGAAGAGATCCAAGAGTGCGTAGTAGCAGGCATACCTGATCCGTATCGTGGTGAAACAGTTAAAGCTTATATTGTATTAAAAGAAGGATATTCGATTACTGAGGACGAATTAAATAAATATTGCCGTCAGCATCTAGCAGCTTTTAAAGTTCCGCGTTATTATGAATTTAGAGAAGAGCTGCCAAAAACAGCTGTAGGAAAAATTTTGCGTCGTACGTTAGTTGAAGAAGAAAAAACAAAATTAGCGAATAAAGAAGCGAAATAAATACGTATGAAAGTATTGACAAGCAATGCTGTAAAATATAATATGAAAATATGAATGAATGACCATTCATATTTTCATATTTTTTTAGGTTTACACGTCATATCGACGTGCGCATGTTTTTTAGGTGGTGATATAAAAGTGAAACGAGATAAGCCAAAATATAAACAAATTATTGATGCAGCTGTCATCGTTATTGCGGAAAATGGGTATCACCAAGCGCAAGTATCGAAAATCGCCAAACAGGCAGGGGTGGCCGATGGAACAATCTATTTATATTTTAAAAATAAAGAAGATATATTAATTTCTGTCTTTAATGAAAAAATGGCTGTTTTTGTAGAGTCATTACAAGATATAATAGAAAAGGGGAGTACGTCTAAAGACAAACTTTCACGAATGATTGAAAATCATTTTAATGTTCTAGCGACAGATCGATACCTAGCAACTGTCACACAATTGGAGCTTCGCCAGTCAAACAAAGACTTACGATTAAAAATTAATTCCGTATTGCGCGAGTATTTACAGCTACTTGATCAAATTTTAATCGAGGGTATGCTTACAGGTGAGTTCAATCAGACGATGGATGTACGCTTGGCTCGACAAATGGTTTTTGGAACAATTGATGAAACTATTACGTCGTGGGTTATGAATGACTATCGATATGATTTGATGGAACAGGTTCCAAAGGTTCAGGCATTAATCCTGAACGGCATTAAAGCTTAAAAGGATGTGGAGAAATGGAATTTCTAAGTTGGAAAGTAGAAGATGGAGTAGCGATTATTACAATTGCACGTCCACCAGCAAATGCATTATCTCGCGGTATTATTGCAGAAGTTAACGCTGTGCTTGATGCTGTAGAACACGATGATGCTGTAAGAGTCCTTGTACTTCATGGTGAAGGCCGTTTCTTCTCTGCAGGGGCAGATATTAAAGAATTTATTGGGGTAGAATCTGGTGAGGAATTTACAAAGCTAGCTAGCAACGGGCAGCAGGTTTTTGAGCGTGTTGAATCGTTTTCTAAGCCTGTAATTGCAGCCATCCATGGTGCGGCATTAGGCGGAGGGCTTGAGTTAGCAATGAGCTGTCATATGCGATTTGTCACTGAATCAGCAAAATTAGGTTTACCTGAATTACAATTAGGGCTTATTCCTGGTTTTGGTGGTACACAGCGCTTACCACGCTATGTTGGAGTAGCAAAGGCTGCTGAAATGATGTTTACAAGTGAACCAATCTCTGGTAATGAAGCTGTTCAGTGGGGCTTAGCAAACCGTTCATTCTCAGACGAAGCATTGCTAGAAGAAACGTTAAAGATTGCTAAGAGCATTGCTAAGAAAAGCCCAATTGCTTTAAAAGCAGCTATTCAAACATTGCAATATGCAAAGCATGCATCATTCTATGAAGGCATTGAAGCAGAGGCTAAATCCTTTGGGACAGTATTTGTCACAGAAGATGCCAAAGAAGGAATTCAAGCATTCATTGAAAAGCGTGAGCCTGTGTTTACTGGCAAATAATTTTCCAAATGTCGATAGCAACGTTCAGTATGTTATCGGCGTTATCGAAACTGAAAATATATAATATTTATAAGTTTACTTAGAATTATAAAACGTTCCAGGAGGTATGGATATATGAACATTTTTGCATTAATTAAACGCACATTTGATACAGAAGAAAAAATCGTTGTGTCGGGTGGTAAAATCCAAGAGGACGGCGCAGAATTCATTATCAACCCTTATGATGAATATGCCATTGAAGAGGCAATCCAAGTTCGCGATGCTGCTGGTGGTAAGGTAACAGTCGTGACAATTGGTGGCGAGGATGCAGAGAAGCAATTACGTACAGCACTTGCTATGGGAGCAGACGAAGCAGTGCTTATTAATACAGAAGATGATTTAGATGAGCTGGACCAACATGCAGCAGCTTATCTACTAGCAGAATACTTAAAAGATAAAGATGCAGATTTAATTTTAACAGGAAATGTTGCGATTGATGGTGGTTCAGGGCAAGTTGGTCCACGTGTTGCTGATTTATTGGATATGAATTATGTAACTACGATTACAAAACTTGAAATTGACGGAACATCTGCGAAAATTGTTCGCGATATCGAAGGGGATTCAGAGGTAATTGAAACTTCTTTACCGTTATTAGTAACTGCTCAGCAAGGTTTAAATGAGCCTCGTTACCCATCTCTACCAGGTATTATGAAAGCGAAAAAGAAACCGCTTGCAGAGCTTGAGTTAGATGATTTAGATATCGATGAAGATGATGTAGAAGTGAAGATTGAAACAGTAGACATCTTCTTACCAGCTCAAAAAGCAGCAGGCCGTATTTTAGAAGGCGACCTTTCTGCACAAGCAAAAGAACTGGTAAATCTACTTCACACGGAAGCAAAAGTTGTTTAATTATTTGATGTCAATCGAATCTTAAAGGGTAACGGAGGGAATATGCTATGTCAAAAAAAGTATTAGTATTAAGTGAAGTTCGTGAAGGAAGCTTACGTAATGTTTCTTTCGAAGCAATAGCAGCTGCAAAACAAATCGCTGATGGTGGCGAAGTTGTTGGGGTACTTTTAGGGGATGCTGTAGCAGGTTTAACAGGTCCATTATTTGAATATGGTGCTGATCGAGTAGTAACAGTGGAACACCCGCATTTAAAACAATATACATCTGATGGCTATAGTCAAGCACTATTAGCTATTATCGAGCAAGAACAACCAGCAGGTATTGTCTTTGGTCATACAGCAAATGGGAAAGATTTATCGCCAAAAATTGCAAGCAAATTGCAAGCAGGTCTAGTATCTGATGTCACTGCTATTGAAGGTGCAGGCGATGATGTGGTATTCATCCGACCAATTTACTCTGGTAAAGCCTTTGAAAAAGTAAAAGTTAAAGAAGGCGTTGTCTTAGCTTCTATTCGTCCTAATAACATTACACCTTTAGAAAAAGCAGAAGGTAAAACAGGTGATGTGTCTGCCATCTCTGTAGAGATTACAAATCTGCGCACAATTATTAAAGAAGTTGTTCGTAAATCTTCAGAAGGTGTAGATCTTTCAGAAGCGAAAGTAGTTGTTGCAGGTGGTCGTGGCGTGAAGTCAGAAGAAGGCTTCGAGCCATTAAAAGAGCTAGCTGATTTACTAGGCGGTGCAGTAGGTGCATCACGTGGTGCATGTGACGCTGAATACTGTGATTACTCGCTTCAAATCGGACAAACAGGTAAGGTTGTAACACCAGATCTTTATATTGCAGCAGGTATTTCGGGCGCAATTCAGCATTTAGCTGGAATGTCCAATTCAAAAGTCATTGTTGCTATCAATAAAGATCCTGAAGCAAATATTTTCAAAGTAGCGGATTATGGTATCGTAGGAGATTTATTTGAAGTTATTCCGCTGCTAATTGAAGAATTTAAAGCATTAAAAGTGAATGCATAATACAGATGCAGGAAGGGATAACCCTTCCTGCTTTTTTATATTGCTTTCCATTTTAAAAAGTACTATTTGAAAATTATTGCAAAATAAAATATTGACATAATTAACGATAGACATTATAGTGATGGATACATTAATGATTTGAAACGCAAAGATTAGGAGTAGTAAAAGCTCGTTATTCGGTGTAGAGAGCTGCGGGTTGGTGCAACGCAGACCAATAAGACTTTGAACTTGCCTAGGAGTGGTAACACAAATAGAATTATCAGATTATTCTATTTGTTTGACGGTTAACCTTCGTTACAAGGTTTTTTAAGCTGGGTTCTCAAGAGCCAATTAGAGTGGTACCGCGGTTTGCTGATAGCATATCGTCTCTTCTTTCATTTGATGATGAAGGAATAGATGGTATGCTTTTTTGATATTTAGGAGGTAAGAAAGTGGAAAAAAACAAGCAACAATTAACAAGAACAATGACCTCGCGTCATATCACGATGATGGCGTTAGGTGGTGCCATTGGCGCGGGATTATTTAAAGGAAGTAGTGCAGCCATTGATATGGCAGGACCATCTGTGCTGATTGCGTATTTAATCGGCGGCATTATTTTATTATTTGTTATGCAAGGCTTAGCAGAAATGGCCGTGCGTAATAAAGAAGCAAGAACCTTTAGAGATTTAGTGCAATCCGTGTTAGGTAAATACCCTGCGTATTTCCTAGATTGGATCTACTGGAAAATGTGGGTTTTAAATATTGCAGCAGAGTCTGTCGTGGCTGCTATCTTTATTCAATATTGGTTACCAGAATATCCAATTTGGATACTGGCACTATCTGTTTCTGTGTTAGTAACAGCGATTAATTTATTATCCGTAAAAATCTTTGCAGAAACAGAATATTGGCTAGCATTAATCAAAATTACTGTTATTATTGTCTTTATCATTGCAGGACTTATTTTATTGCTTGTGACGTTTGGAAATCATAGTGCTGTTGGTTTTGCTAACTTAACGGAGCATGGTGGGTTCTTCCCTAATGGCTCGACGGGATTAATTGCTGCAATGCTTGTAGTTATCTACTCCTATGGAGGGACAGAAATCATCGGGATTACATTAGCTGAAACGAAAAATCCGGAAAAAGTAGTGCCAAAAGCTGTTCGCAGTACATTAGTACGTATTGTTACTTTTTATTTACTGCCATTCTTTATTATCGTAAGCTTGATTCCTTGGAATGAAGTAAATGGGGTTCCTGAAAGCCCGTTTGTCATGGTTTTTAAAATGGTTGGTATTCCAGGGGCAGACCATATTATGAACGCTGTTGTTTTACTTGCCATTATTTCATCAATGAATTCAGGACTGTATGGTTCATCACGCGTACTATATACACAGGCTGTAGATGGACGTGTGCCTAAAATCTTTGCTTATTTATCGAAACGAAAAGTACCAGTATATGCTATTTTAATGTGTACTTTAGCGATGTATTTAGGGGTCATTTTATCTTTATATGCGGGAAGCAAAACATTTGATTTTCTAATGGGATCACTTGGTTATACTGTGTTATTTATTTGGTTAATTATTGCGATTGCACATTTAAAATCACGTAAAAAACAAGCAGAACACACAAGTGCCTATGAAGTAAAATGGTTCCCTTATACGACTTGGATAGCTATATTGGCGTTAAGTGCGATTCTCATCGGAATTATTTTCACCACATCTATTATTGTGACAGGCATTACGTTAGCTATTTACCTTTTTATTACGTTAACCTATGTATTGAAGGGGCGTTATCAAGTCAATTAATGACTGTGTATTGATTTTTCGACACAGATTTGCATAAAAAATACATTGTAGGCAGATTGTTCGCTCAAGTGAATTTATCCATGCTATACTACAAGCATAGTAAGTTTAAGGAGGATTTCAAATGGCAATTGTACATGCAACAGATGCTACGTTCCAGGACGATATTAAAGAAGGGTTAGTACTAGTAGACTTTTGGGCTGCTTGGTGCGGACCATGTAAAATGATTGGGCCAGTTCTTGAAGAAATGGACGCAGCAGGTAGTGCGGCTAAAATTGTAAAAGTTGACGTTGACAATAACCAAGGTACTGCAGCTCAGTATCAAATTATGTCAATCCCATCTTTACTATTATTTAAAGATGGAGAATTAGTTGACAAAACAGTAGGCTTCCAACCAAAAGAAGCTTTAGAAGCATTTATCGCAAAACATGCGTAATGAATGAAGTTCACAAAGCCGAGCCATCAATTGATGTGTTCGGCTTTTTTTCGTTATATAATAAAGAAAATAACTAACATTATTCTAATGAGGGGAATTTTTACTTAGGGGGGCAGGTAGGTAATGAACGATTTAATAAAGCGAAAACTGGATATTTTACCAGATCAACCTGGCTGCTATTTGATGAAGGATCGACAAGGGACTATCATTTATGTCGGTAAAGCAAAAGTTCTAAAAAACCGTGTACGTTCTTATTTTACTGGAACACATGAAGGGAAAACGCAAAGGCTTGTAGGTGAAATAGAAGATTTTGAGTATATTGTAACGTCATCAAATATTGAAGCACTTATTTTAGAGCTGAATCTCATCAAATTACATGATCCAAAATATAATGTCATGTTAACGGATGATAAGACCTATCCATATTTAAAAATTACGAATGAAAAACATCCTCGTCTGATTACGACACGGAAGGTAAAAAAGGATAAGGCAAAATATTTTGGTCCTTATCCGAATGCCTATGCAGCAAGTGAAACGAAAAAGCTATTGGATCGATTGTATCCGCTGCGCAAATGTGTACAATTACCTTCCAAGGTTTGCTTGTACTATCACATGGGTCAATGCTTAGCACCTTGTGTGAAGGAAATTGATGGTCAGGTTTATCAAGAAATGATTGAGGATATGACGAAGTTTCTAAATGGTGGTGTGGAGGCAGTCAAAAAAGAGCTTGAAGTTAAAATGCTAGCAGCTGCAGAAAACCTAGAATTTGAGCGAGCGAAGGAATTCCGAGACCAAATTGCCCATATTGATACGGTTATGCAGAAACAAAAAATAGTTTCAAGTGATACTACAAATCGAGATGTATTTGGCTATGCTGTTGAAAAAGGATGGATGTGTGTTCAGGTTTTCTTTGTGCGTCAAGGAAAGCTGATTGAGCGCGATGTCTCAATTTTTCCCATCTATCAAGATGCAGAGGAAGAATTTTTAACATTTGTTGGGCGCTTTTATGAAAAGCCAGAGCATATTAAGCCAAAAGAAATTTTTATTCCACAAGCCATTGATGCAGCTATCTTAACAGAATTATTAGAAATTAAAGTGCTCACACCGAAAAGAGGTCAAAAGAAGGAATTGGTTGAATTAGCTACCAAAAATGCTGAAATTGCTGTGGCAGCTAAATTCCAGCTAATAGAGCGTCAGGAAGAACGTACGATTGGTGCTTGTGAGGCACTTGGTGAAGCAATGGGCATTAGTACACCTTTACGAATTGAAGCTTTTGATAATAGTCATATGCATGGAACGGATGCAGTATCTGCTATGGTTGTTTTCATTGATGGGAAGCCTGCGAAAAAGGAGTACCGAAAATATAAAACGCGTACAGCAGCCAAGCATGATGATTACGGTGCAATGCAGGAGGTTATACGTCGTCGCTATATACGTGTTTTAAAGGAAGGACTACCATTACCAGATTTAGTCTTAATTGATGGTGGTAAGGGACAAATGGAAGTAGCCCGTGAAGTACTAGAAGATGAGCTTGGTCTTGTTATACCGATTGCTGGTTTAGCCAAGGATGATAAGCATAATACATCTCAGCTCTTGTTTGGTGATCCACCAGAAGTGATTAGCTTAAAACGTACAAGTGATGGCTTTTATTTATTACAACGAATTCAAGACGAAGTCCATCGCTTTGCTATTACCTTCTTGCGTCAACAGCATGAGAAGCATGCCATTCAATCTGTATTAGATCATATTGAAGGGGTAGGACCAAAACGAAAGCAACAGCTGCTTAAACATTTCGGTTCAGTCAAAAAAATTCGAGAGGCGAGCGAGCTAGCATTACAGGAGGCTGGGATGCCCGCTAATTTAGCAAGCCAAATTTTTAGCTATTTTCAGCAACAATCATTGTCAAAGGAATAGGCATGTGCTATGGTTATAAATAACATTGTTTTCAATGTTATGGAGAGCCAACTGCGTGACTAGTTTGTTTACGCTAAGGCTTAATGAATTGAATACATTCACTTTAAAGTGATGATAGAGGTGCAAGATTCAAGAGTAACACGATGGAGGATGGACAAGTCCAGAGATATTGTGTGAAAGGGGAGCTTGCCGAAGTACAGTATTGTTGTTCCATTGCTGTACTGGTTTTGCATTTAAGAAATGTAAGACTGTCGATTCTAAACGTTTCGGAGAGCTATCACACATGCGCAAGTTACGATTATTGTACATGTTATAGGCAGCTTTCACGTTATGTGGAGGCTGCCTTTTAGTTTTCTAGAAACGGTTTTACCCCCCATAATTTGGTGAAATACATGAACTGGAAGGGAGAACGAAAGAAATGGCTAAAATCGTGATGAAGTTTGGAGGAGCTGCATTAGCTTCTACTGAACAAATCCAAGAGGCTGCTAGGAAAGCGATTGCTGAAAAGGACAAAGGATTGGATGTAGTAGTGGTCGTTGCAGCAATGGGACACACTGCGAAAGAGATGAAAATGATGGTACACCAACTAACTGACGATGTGTCGAAAAGAGAATTAGATGCAGTTTTGTCAACTGGCTCTCAATTATCTAGTGCTTTATTTACCATCGCTTTGCAGGAAGCAGGCTATGAGGCTGTGTCTCTAACTGGATGGCAAGCTGGTATACATACGGATGGTATGTATCGACATGCTCGTATCGACTATATAGATATTAGTCGTATGGAAGAACATTTTGCACAGGGACAAATTGTGGTTATTGCTGGAGAACAAGGGATTGACGAAGTGCACAATATCACCACGCTTGGAAAAGGTGGAGCTGAAACAGCTGCTGTTGCACTTGCCATAGCATTGGAAGCGGAGAGAGTAGATATGTATACAAATGTGGATGGTGTTTATACAGCAGATCCACGATATGTTCCCAATGCCCAAAAGCTTCAAGAAATTTCCTATGATGAAATGTTGGAATTATCGAATTTAGGGTCTCATATCATACATCCTCGTGCGGTGGAGTTAGCGAAGAAATTTCAAATGCCTGTTATTATACGTTCAAGTTTAATAGAATCAGTAGGCACTTTATTGAAGGAGGAAGTGGAAATGGAAAAAAATTTAGTCGTTCGTGGTGTTGCATTTGAATCAGATATTATTCGTTTAACAGTAGGGTATGATGCTTTTTCCAATGCTTCATTAGCAGATATATTTACGGTTCTTGCAGAGAACCGTATTAATGTAGATATTATTGTCCAAGCCATTATTGATGGGTTGAAGCCAACTGTATCGTTTTCCATTTTAAAAGAGGAATTTGCGGAAGCATTACGTGTTTTAGAGGATAGTAAATTATCACTTGGATTTAGTTTTGCTGACTTCGAAATTGGACTAGCAAAAGTTTCTATTATTGGTTCAGGCATGGCTTCCAATCCAGGCGTTGCTGCTCGTATGTTTGATCGGTTACGTCGTGAAAATATCCCTGTAAAAATGGTTAGTACTTCTGAAATAAAAGTGTCCGTTGTTGTACCACAGGATGATATGATCCAAGCAGCTAATGCTCTCCATGATGAGTTTAATTTAGAGCAAGCACTTTACATATAATAATAGAAGAAACAGCATTTTATGTAATTGACCGAAATAAAAGGAAGAAAAAAGAAGGATTGTCATCCCATTCTTTAATGGGAAACAATCCTTTTTAATTATTCTGAGGGAATGGTATTCATAATACGTTCTTTAACGTCCCATTTGACTGTAAACATGACGTATTGTTGCTTTTCCCGTTTTTCATTATAGCATTCTGTCAGGTAGCCTTTAGCTAGTTGAATTTGCTCTGCTATAAATCCTGCTTCAAGTTTAAAGCTACGCTGCTTTATTTGAAGAATTTCAGGGTCATTTGTCAAATGGAAAATACGTCCATCTTTTGATTCCTTTATGAGTTCTAATGTACCCCAGCAGGCATCTGCGAAAAATGCGATAAGTTCATCTTGACTTTTACATGGGAACTTGCGAGCAAGCTCTTTACCTGCCCAATAAAGGACGTCATCTTCATGTTTACCGAGTATAGAAGATAGAATATGATCACGAATGATCTCATAGCCAAATGATGAGATTGTAGGAGATGGAGTGTTTAACATTGTTATCCTTCTTTCTTAGAATTTTCTTAAAATTTAACGGTAATAAAGTAATGATAGATTTTTCGAGAAAAAACGACGCATCATGTACTAGATTAGTTCTTTAATAAGCTCTATGAAAAACTCCGAGTTGCCTTGACGCTCGTAGCTCTTGAGAGTACAATAAACATGTCATAATATTGTACCATGATGAAATACACAGTCAATGAAGTATCATTTACAAAATGATGACTTCTTTTGTTGTGCTATTTTAAGTACTAAGGGGGGTAACAGTCTTGTCGAAAGATCGAGAGTTTTTATGGCGTCGCTTACATTCTCTACTTGGGATCATTCCAGTAGGTCTGTTTTTAACGATGCACCTGTTCATTAACTTTACAGCAACAGGCGGGGCAGAAAGTTACAACGATGCTACCGCAGTAATGGAAAAGATTCCATTCCTTATCCTAGTTGAATGGATTGTCATCTATATTCCATTAATGTTCCACGCATTCTATGGTGTCTACATTGCATTCACTGCTACACCAAACACAGGACGTTTCAGCACGTACCGTAACTGGATGTTCTCTTTACAACGTTTTACTGGTGTATTCTTAGTGATATTTATTGCATGGCATATTTTCCAAACTCGTATTCAAAAAGCACTTGGCACACACGTTGATTACGACATGATGGCGAATATTGTTGCTAATCCATTCATGCTTGGATTCTACATTGTTGGTATTTTATCAGCAACTTTCCACTTATCTAACGGTTTATGGGCATTCCTAGTAAGCTGGGGTATTACACAATCTCCTCAGTCTCAAAAGATCGCTACTTACGTAACAAACATTCTTTTCGTAATTCTAAGTGTAGTTGGTGTGGCTGCTATTTTAGCTTTCGTATAATTCAATAGAAGCTACGATAGAGCACATGCAATCATTGCAATTTTTTAAGAGGAGTGAGAAATAATCATGGCGAAAAGCAAAATAATTGTTGTCGGCGGTGGTCTTGCCGGTCTGATGGCAACGATTAAAGCAGCTGAAGTTGGTACTGAAGTTGATTTATTCTCATTAGTTCCTGTAAAACGCTCACACTCTGTTTGTGCGCAAGGCGGAATTAATGGTGCGGTAAATACTAAAGGTGAAGGGGATTCTCCATGGATCCACTTTGATGATACAGTTTATGGTGGGGACTTCCTAGCGAACCAACCACCAGTTAAAGGTATGTGTGATGCAGCACCTGGCATTATCCACTTAATGGACCGTATGGGTGTTATGTTCAACCGTACACCAGAAGGACTTTTAGATTTCCGTCGTTTTGGTGGTACTTTAATGCACCGTACAGCTTTCTCTGGTGCAACAACAGGTCAACAATTACTATATGCGCTAGATGAGCAAGTTCGTTCTCATGAAGTAGCTGGTTTAGTAAATAAATATGAACACTGGGAATTCCTTGGTGTTATTATCGATGAAGACGGCGTTTGTCGTGGTATCGTAGCGCAAGATATGCGTACAGAAGAAATTAAATCATTCCGTGCAGACGCTGTTATTATGGCGACTGGTGGCCCTGGTATTATCTTCGGTAAAACAACAAACTCTGTTATTAACACAGGTTCTGCTGCTTCTATCGTTTATCAACAAGGTGCTTCATATGCGAATGGTGAATTCATTCAAATTCACCCAACAGCGATTCCTGGAGATGACAAAAACCGTCTAATGTCAGAATCAGCTCGTGGTGAAGGTGGTCGTATTTGGACTTATAAAGACGGTAAACCTTGGTACTTCCTAGAAGAGAAATACCCAGCTTATGGTAACTTAGTACCACGTGATATTGCGACACGTGAAATTTTCGACGTTTGTGTAAACCAAAAACTTGGTATCAATGGCGAAAACATGGTATACCTAGATCTTTCACATAAAGATCCACATGAATTGGACGTTAAACTTGGTGGTATCATCGAAATCTACGAAAAATTCGTAGGGGATGACCCACGTAAATTACCAATGAAAATTTTCCCAGCAGTTCACTATTCAATGGGTGGATTATGGGTTGACTACAATCAAATGACTGAAATTCCTGGTCTATTTGCAGCAGGTGAATGTGATTACTCTCAACATGGTGCAAACCGTCTTGGTGCAAACTCATTATTATCTGCTATCTACGGTGGTATGGTTGCAGGACCAAACGCAGTAGACTATGTAAAACACCTTAAAAAGCATGCTGAAGATCTTCCACAAGAGATTTACGATGCTCGTGTAAAAGAGGAACAAGCGAAATGGGATGCTATCATGAAAATGGAAGGCACAGAAAACGCTTACTTACTGCATAAAGAGCTTGGTGAAATGATGACTGCTACAATGACTGTAGTACGTTACAATGATCAGCTTGAAGATACATTGAAAAAACTTGATGAGCTTACTGAGCGTTGGAACAACATCAACATCAATGATACGCAAAAATGGAGCAATCAAGGCGCACACTTTACACGTCAGCTTAAAAATATGTTAGTGCTTGCAAAAGTAATGACAAAAGGTGCACTATTACGTAATGAATCTCGTGGTGCACACTATAAACCTGATTTCCCTAACCGTGATGATGAGAACTTCTTAAAAACAACAATGGCGAAGTTTGACCCAGCTACTGGTAATCCAATCATCACGTACCAAGAAGTCGACGTTTCATTAATCCCACCACGTAAACGCGACTACTCTGCGAAAGGAGACTAAAAGTTATGCAAATCGCAGCTAATACTGGAAGAATGGTCAAAGTGGAAATCTTACGTCAAGATACACAAGGCGGCAATAGCTACTGGCAAAAATTCCAAGTGCCTTACCGTCATGGTATGAACGTAATTTCAATTTTAATGGAAATTCAAAAAAATCCTGTTACTGAAGATGGTGTAAACACATCACCAGTATCATGGGATATGAACTGTTTAGAAGAAGTTTGTGGTGCATGTTCAATGGTGATCAATGGCCGTCCACGTCAATCATGTTCTACACTAGTAGACCAATTGACAGAGCCGATTAAATTGGAGCCGATGAAAACATTCCCTGTTATTCGTGACCTACAAGTTGACCGTGAACGTATGTTCAACGCACTTAAAAAAGTTAAAGCATGGGTACCAATCGATGGTACGTATGATTTAGGTGAAGGTCCACGTATGCCAGAAGGTAAACGTCAATGGGCTTATGAACTATCTAAATGTATGACTTGTGGTGTATGTATGGAAGCATGTCCAAACGTGTCTGAAAAAGCTTCATTCATCGGACCAGCTCCATTATCACAAGTACGTCTTTTCAACACTCACCCAACTGGTGCTATGATTAAAGATGAACGTTTAAATGCGATTATGGGTGATGGTGGCCTTGCAAACTGTGGTAACTCTCAAAACTGTGTTGCTGCATGTCCAAAAGGTATTCCTTTAACAACATCCATCGCTTCATTAAACCGTGCAACTACAGTGCAAATGTTCCGTAACTTCTTCGGTTCTGACCACTACGTAGACTAATATACGGACAAGCTGAACTCCCTTACACGAAGTGTAAGGGAGTTTTTTATAGTTATAGAAATGAAATTTATCAAGTTGTTTATTTACATTTTTTCTATGATAATATAGCATTTTCTTTTATAATGAATATGTATTCATTTTGTTTGCCGTTGATTGATAAAAGACGTGCAATTACATGACAGGGGATGGTATATCATGAAGGCAAATTATATCGATAATTTTCAAGAGTGGGAAAAAGGTTTTTCATTTTTTAGCGAGGTACGAGTGCGATTTTCAGAAACAGACATGTATGGTCATATGAACAATACGATTAGCTTTACATATTTTGAGCAAGCAAGAATTGATTACTTCAGACATTTAGGAATTTTAATGCCCCCAGTTGGAGAAGAGAATGTGAAATCTATACCTATTGTAGCCGATTTACAATGCGATTATGTAAAGCAGGTATTCTTTGATGACGTACTACGAATCTATACAAAAATCGCGCAAGTTGGGAATTCGTCGATGGACATTCACTATCTAGCAAAAAATCAAAAGGACGAAATCTGTTTCACTGGTCGTGGGACAATTGTACAAATGGATCCTCGTACAGGTAAAAGTGTGCCGATTTCAGAGGAAGAAAAAACGAAATTCATTCAGTTGGCCATTCTGCCTCACTAGTTCAACATATAAGTATATGTGAATTTATTGAAATAGTAGGTTTTGCTTTTTACGTAAAATTTATGAATGTAACAATGTAATTTTCGAAATTTTTAAGGAAACATGGAATAATCATGCAAATAGCCGTCACCGCTTCCTGCCCCTTAACATAAGTTACAATACGTGCGGGGGAGGAGGGTGTAACTGAATGAATGGCTCTCATCATCGTTCTCTTTTAACAAACCGAGAACGTGAAATATTTGCGCTTTTATTAGCTGAAAAAACAACGAGAGATATTGCAGAGCAGCTTGGTATTAGTGAAAAAACAGTGCGAAATCACATTTCCAATACAATTCAAAAGCTAGGTGTAACGAATCGATCTCAGGCGTTAATTGAGCTGTTACGCTTGGAAGAATTTAAATTAGACTAATGGACACTTGCTATTTCGTGAAAAAAACGACAAAATAGAACTATTCAACGTATTTTTAGGAGTGAAATAGTTATATGTCGGATGAAGTAACAAAGCACTCACCTGAAACCGTTGCAACGGTTGAAAAGGAATTACGCTATATAGCGGCCATCGTGAAACAAAAGGGAAGAGAAATTGTTTCCGATTATGCGATTACGCCGCCACAATTTGTTGCATTACAGTGGTTAGAAGAGCTTGGTGATATTACAATTGGCGAATTATCAAACCGTTTATATTTAGCTTTTAGCACGACAACAGATTTAGTGGACCGAATGGAGAAAAATGAATTAGTCAAGCGTGTGCGTGATGAAAATGATCGCCGTGTCGTTGTCGTTCATCTTCTCGAAAAGGGCGAACGTATCATTCAAGAAGTTATTGAAAAAAGACAGCAATATTTGCAAGAGATGCTTGTTGGTTTTAATGAACAAGAAGTCGCGCAATTATCAAGCTATTTAGAAAAACTACATGTACACATGAAACAGGATTGAGGCGGAAAGTATGAATGCCCCGATAGGCGTTATTGACTCAGGAGTAGGCGGTTTAACCGTAGCAAAAGAAATCATGAAGCGATTGCCAAACGAAACGATTTATTATATTGGCGATACAGCAAGGTGTCCGTATGGTCCAAGAAGTCGTCAGGAAGTACGGAATTTTACTTGGCAAATGGCAAAAGCACTCGAAAAAATGAATGTTAAGATGCTCGTTATAGCTTGTAATACAGCGACTGCAGTAGCACTCGAAAGTTTACAAAGAAATATGCCTTTTCCAGTACTAGGTGTTATCAATGCTGGCGCACGTGCAGCTGTAAAAAAAACGAAGCGACATGAAGTCGTTGTGCTTGCAACAGAAGGAACAATTAAAAGTGGGGCGTATGAAGAAGCCTTATTGTCACTTAATACGTCAACACATATTATTCCACTAGCTTGTCCCACATTCGTACCACTTGTAGAAAGTGGCGAATATAAAGGTGACTTTGCAAATAATTTAATAGCAGAAGGCTTAAAGCCGTTGAAAAATCGACAATTTGATACGGTTATTTTAGGGTGTACACATTATCCTATTTTACAAAAACAAATTGAAGCTGTTGTCGGAGAAGATGTGAATGTTTTATCTTCTGCGGAGGAAACAGCAAAGGATGTACAGGAAATGTTAGCGTATAATGGCACTTTAGCAAATGCAAATGCGGTGCCTGCTCATAGATTTTTTGCAACTGGTTCTGTCCCAATTTTCCGTTCGATTGCTGAGAATTGGTTAGAGCAAGGTACTCTCGACATAAAACGTATCACATTAAAATAAAAAATCAGCTTAGCAACAGGCTAGGCTGATTTTTGCCGTTTTCAGCATTGTACATAAGCCACCGAGTACTTTTTTGATGGCACAAATTATGATAAGATGAGGGCGCGAAAGTTTTTAGGAGGAACGAAATATATGACAAGATATGATGGTAGAAATGCAGATGGGCTACGACCTGTGAAAATAGATAGTGAGTATCTATTACACCCTGAAGGCTCCGTATTAATTCAAGTAGGCAATACAAAAGTAATTTGCACCGCAACGATTGAAGACAAGGTACCTGGTTTTCTACGTGGGCAAGGGAAAGGGTGGATTACAGCCGAGTATTCCATGCTGCCTCGTGCAACCGCTCAACGTACACCACGTGAATCCTCTCGTGGGAAAGTCAATGGTCGTACAATGGAGATTCAGCGCTTGATTGGGCGTGCATTGCGTGCTGTAGTCGATTTAGAGGCGCTAGGCGAACGTACTGTATGGATTGACTGTGATGTCATTCAAGCGGATGGCGGTACTCGTACAGCATCCATTACGGGAGCATTTGTTGCCATGACACAGGCCATTGCTAAATTTGCTGAAGAAAAGCCATTTGAAAAATTCCCAGTAACAGACTTTTTAGCAGCTACAAGTGTTGGGATCGTTGAAGAACAAGGCGCTATTCTTGATTTAAATTATGTAGAAGATGTGGCTGCAGCTGTTGATATGAACATTGTGATGACAGGCGCAGGACGATTTGTTGAATTACAAGGTACTGGTGAGGAAGCTACTTTTTCTCGTGAAGAACTAAATGAATTGTTAGCATTAGGTGAAAAAGGCATACAACAATTAGTTGAGCTTCAAAAAATAACGCTTGGTGAACTGGCACACAAAGTTGGAGGGAATCAATAATATGAAACAAGTAGTCATCGCCACAAAAAATAAAGGAAAAGCAAAAGATTTTGAAGCATTATTTGGACCACTTGGTTATGAAGTCGTAACAATGTTTGAAGTGGCACCAGATATGGAAATAGAAGAAACAGGAACAACATTTGAAGAAAATGCCATCTTAAAAGCAGAAGCATTGGCGAAGGAGCTTAATACCATTGTTATTGCAGATGACAGTGGTTTAGCAGTAGATGCATTAAATGGTGAGCCAGGTGTGTACTCCGCTCGCTATGCTGGTGACCATGACGATGAAGCAAACATGATTAAACTGTTAGAAAATTTACAAGGTGTCGAAGATGACAAACGTACAGCACGTTTTTGCTGCTGTATTGCAATTGCAGGACCTGATTTCGCAACAACAACGGTATTTGGTACATGTGAAGGCGTCATTGCCCATGAAAAGCGTGGAACGAATGGCTTTGGCTATGATCCAATCTTTTTTGTGCCAAGCTTAAATCGAATGATGGCTGAGCTTTCACCAGAGGAAAAGGGTTCTATTTCTCACCGAGGCAATGCAATTCGCAAGTTAAAGGAGCAATTACCGAATCTTATCAAATAAGAGGTGATATCCATGAAAATGCTTGTTATGAGCGATACACATGGTGACAGCCATGTCATCGAAAAGGTTAAAGGTTTTTATCCTGAAATAGATATTGTGGTTCATTGTGGAGATAGTGAACTTCCCTATTCACATGAGGCATTAGAAGGATTGAAAAAAGTACGTGGAAACTGTGATCGTGAGAAGGCTTTCCCTGAAGAAGAAATGTTCATGGTTCATGATGTAAAGATTTTTGTGACACACGGTCATTTATTCAATGTGAAAAATTCCATCTTATCATTATCCTATCGTGCTAAAGAAGTAGGTGCACAGATCGTTTGCTTTGGTCATTCACATATTCTTGGTGCCGAAATGATGGATGATATCCTATTTTTAAATCCAGGCAGCTTATTAAAACCACGTGGTCGTAAAGAGAAAAGCTTTGCTGTTGTGGAAATCAATGCGACATCTTTTAAAGTTGATTGCATGACAGATGATAATCAATGTATGGCTACATATACATTTGATCGACAATAATAGAGAAAATCCGCATAACTAGTAAAGTATGCGGATTTTTATTTGGGCTACTGATAATGGTAAAATTGCCTATGAATGATTCATGCTGAAATAGCAAAAATAAATCGTAAAGGCAATAAAGGAGAAAACATGAAAAAAACAATTGGCTGGCATTTTGATAATAGTTACCTTCAACTACCAAGTATTTTTTATTCCGACATATCGTTAAATCCTGTTCGTTTACCAAAATTGATCTTATTAAATGAATCAGTTGCAGCCTCACTTGGGTTAGACATTCAGGCTTTAAAGAGTGAGGAAGCATTAGCCGTTTTAGCTGGTAATACAATCCCAGAAGGTGGCGAACCGATTGCACAGGCTTACGCAGGGCATCAATTTGGTCATTTTAATATGCTAGGTGATGGTAGGGCTCTATTATATGGGGAGCAAATCACACCCCAAAAGGAACGGTATGATATTGCTCTAAAAGGATCAGGTAGAACACCTTATTCTCGGGGTGGAGATGGGCGAGCCGCATTAGGTCCAATGCTAAGGGAGTATATTATTAGTGAAGCGATGTTTGCACTAGGGATTCCAACTTCACGTAGTCTAGCAGTAGTCACTACAGGTGAAATGATTATTCGAGAAACGGAACTACCAGGCGCTATTGTCACAAGAGTTGCAAGTAGTCATTTGCGGGTAGGGACATTTCAATATGCTGCGCAATGGGGGACAGATGAGGAGCTACAGCTTTTAGCTGATTATGCAATAGAACGGCATTACTCAGCTAATATTGGCAATCAAAATCGTTATCTTTATTTGTTAAATGAAGTCATAAAGAAACAAGCCTCCCTTATAGCAAAGTGGCAGTTAGTGGGCTTTATTCATGGCGTCATGAACACCGATAATATGACCATTAGCGGTGAAACCATTGATTATGGTCCTTGTGCATTCATGGACATCTATGATCCTGCGACTGTGTTTAGCTCGATTGATCACCAAGGACGCTATGCTTATGGAAATCAGCCCAATATCGGTGGCTGGAATTTAACGCGCTTAGCAGAGTCCTTACTACCTTTAATTGATGATGATCAAGAAAAGGCCATTCAACTGGCACAAGAAACGCTAAAACAGTATCCAAAATTATATGTAGAAAATTGGTTGAAAGGAATGCGTGCAAAGCTAGGCATTTTTAATGAGGAGCAAGAAGACATCCAGCTTGTTGAAGAGCTTCTTCAGCTTATGCAGCAATATCAAGCAGATTATACGAATACATTTATCGCCTTATCGTTTGAGCAATTGGAGGATTCCCCATTATTTAACGCACCAGCTTTTAAGGACTGGTATCACAAATGGCAAGCTCGATTAGCAAGACAGCAGCAAAACAAAGACATGTCACAACAATTAATGCGCCAACATAATCCAGCTGTTATTCCGCGTAACCACAGGGTAGAAGAAGCTTTGGAAGCGGCTGTAGAACAAGGCGATTATAGTGTGATGAACAACCTACTAAAAGTCCTAGCTCAGCCTTATGCTCATGCGAAAGAACAACAAGAATACGCTTCATTACCTGAACACACTAATCAACCATATCGTACGTTTTGTGGCACATAAGTAAAAAACGAGAGTTATTTATTCTCTCGTTTTTTATTTGTATAAAGGCACTCTACCGTATTCAAACGCATATTCTATGTATGAATAAAAATAAAGGAGAATAGGGTCGGTGCATAAGTATTCAAAGGGTTGGTTTGTCAAAGTTTTACGTGCTCATGGAATAATGGTTCATCCTCAATTTAAAAGTCATTTAGGCTTATATAAAGAATCTGAATTACGAAACTTATATTATCGTTATGTCGAAATAGAGTCTGCTGAGCAAAATCAATAGACCGTTTGTTTGAAGAACTCCTTTCTAGGAAAAACTAGTGATTAGAAAGGAGTTTTACTATGTGGATGATGACTCAAACATGGCAAGATGTTCTATTTTTACATTGGCCGATAGCCCCTCAAGAACTTGAAAAACATGTACCTAAAGAACTGAAGCTCGATCTCTTTGAACAAAATGCCTGGCTTAGTGTTGTCCTTTTTAAAGTTTATCGACATCGGCTACGCTTTCTACCACCTCTTCCTGGGATGAATACCTATTTACAATTGAATGTCCGAACATATGTGGAGTATAACGGCATGAAAGGCATCTATTTTTTTCATTTAGATGTGACGAATTATTTCTTATCAAAAATTACGGCAATAGGTAGCTTGCCATATCGCCATTCCAACATCCTAGTAAAACAAAGAGGGAATCACTATTCATACACAAGCCATTACAAAGCATGTGACGAAAGATTGAGGGTTATTTATACAATAGGAGACAAGACCAATACTAATTTTGACCGATGGATTGTAGAGCGCTACCATTCATGGGCGAAATGGAAGGATACACTTTTTCGCATTGATATTCACCACTCCCCATGGGAATTAAAAAGAGCCAACGTAACGATTGAAAGCAATACATTAGCCTCTTTTATGAAGGGGAAACTTCAGGGCATGCAGCCTCGTGCTCATTATGCTAAAAACAAAACAGCGAGAGTTTTTCCTCCAGCAGTTGAGCATAAAATGATCATAAATCCATCAAGATTTTTGCATTAAAAGAGGTAACAAAATTGCATAACGATGGCGCTGGCTATCATATCTGACATCGCAAGTGCCTCTGCTTCAATTTCATCAAATACCTCTACATCAGCCTGATAATCTTTTTGTATCATCGTGACAGCTTCATTTTTCGTTAAAGCTAAATGCGTATAAAACATTTTTTGTACGGCCTCTCTACTTAGGTATGGATTGATTGTATGCAAAAAGAAAGCAATATCATCTGCATTACGATACCATTCCCTCTCTTTAGCTTCCGCTGTGGTAGCGTCACCTTTCGCAGCAGCTGTCACTAATTGAGCCGCAATTACCAGATGCTCTTTAATTAAAGCTGCATAACGATCCGCCACGGAGTCACCATAAAAGGGGCGTAAACAATTCCCTAAATCGGTTGCATTGCGTAGCAAACGCTGCTGCACAAAGGGTAAATCAGGCAAATTAAACACAATGCTTATAATAGTCATCCGTGTCCAATTCACATGCTCCATCCAAAGTAAGCGGTTCATAGCCATAAAGTCTGCTTCGCCTTTACTAATACAGCGTCGGTAATCATTTGACTGTAAAAAGTGACGAATCGGAGCCGTATACTGCGTATAGGGAGCATGATACAGCTGGCTTAATGAAAAACCATTTGAATAGGGGTACAAGGCTTCACTCCTTCTTGTTCTTTCTCCTACAGTAGCATACTCTAAGGAATCTCGGAGTATGAAGAACAAGAAAGAAAAGAAGAGAGACGACAAAATTACGCTTCATACATCATTTTCTTCGTCATGCCACCATCAACTGTAAGATTAATACCTGTCACAAAGTTATTGATCGGGTTTGTTAAATAGAGACAAGCCTGTGCAATATCTTCAGGCAGACCAACCCTTCCTGACAAATGCTGCGCATGATCGATTGGCCGTAGTGCCTCATAATCACCTGTTTCAATCCATCCAGGTGAAATACAATTCACTGTAATTTGATCTGGCCCTAAAGATCGCGCTAAAGCATGTGTTAACGCTATGATACCACCCTTTGTAGCCGCATAAGCTTCTGTATGAGGCTCTGACATTTCAGCTCGCGTTGAGGCCAGCGAAACAATGGAACCACCCTTTGCATTATGCCGCATCACTTTTGCAGCCTCCCTGGCACAGAAAAAGGTACCCGTTAAATTCGTCTGCAACAAATCCTGCCACTCATCAAACGTCACCTCATAGGGAGATTGATGCTGGAACTTCCCAGCATTATTAATTAAAATATGAATGGTCCCATATTGCTCAACAGCTCGCTGCATTAAATTGATGATATCCTGTTCCTTTGTCACATTCGTTGGCACAAATAATGCAGAGTAGCCTTGAGCAAGCATATCCTGTTCTAACTGTTGACCTAAGCCTGCATTCAAATCAGCAATCACCACTTTTGCACCTAGTTGTGCATATGCAAGCGTAATACCCTTACCAATCCCTTGTGCACCACCTGTGACCATAACGACTAAATCTTTAAACATCCACAAACCTCCTACTTTTTTATCGCCAATAGTGTAGCAAATATTTTGCTATCCGTCCTGTTAAGAGGGTGAAGAAATGGTATAATGGATGCTGTAGCAACATATGATAAAATATATGAGGGAAACCTTGCCTGCATAGTAAAATTAATGTTGACATTATGCTATAAAGTACATATAATAAATATTGTCCTTCCTATGGAATACATAAGAAACGACATCATGTCTCAGTAGCTCAGCTGGATAGAGCAACGGCCTTCTAAGCCGTCGGTCGGGGGTTCGAATCCCTCCTGGGACGTCAATAACAAATCAAAGGTTAATTTTTAACCAAATTAAAAAGCGCTTGAAACCTTATCAATATTAGGTTTTAAGCGTTTTTTGTTTATATAGATAATTTTAATAACCGCAGAATAACATATAAAAAATAAATTAGGTAAACAAAATTGTAAACATGGTGAGCAAAAAAATTAAGAAGAATAAACATTAATCGCTATTTCTTCATCTCGTTCTTCCATTTCTTTTAATACGTGTGGATAGTGATCAAGTGTTGTTTTTTAATATCTATCGCGTATCATTGAAATCAAAGAGGTACATGCTTTAGTATTAAAGCTACGTTTGGTAATGATAGGCCAACCTTGATTCAAAAGATTAAACAAGAGCTTAGTCAGAAGAAGTTGAACACAATCATAAATTTATTGCCTATTATTTTTGAAGTAAACAAATATTTTTTTGGTTGAATTTATTCGAAAAGAGGTTGTTGAAATAATGTCAGAGTTACTTCAATTGAATTTTATTATTGTAATTAAACTATAATTGGAGTACAATTAAGATGTAATTAAAATACAATTATAGGGGTGGATGTAATGAAATTTCAAAAGATGTACTCTGCTGAAGAATTTGCAGATCAAGTGGGTGAAAAAGTAGCCAATATTCGGGCTTTCAGATTATTTGCTAGGGAATTTAATTTAATTCAAAACCATGAGTTATTGACTGAGGCCTTTTTACCAGCATGGGATATTGCTCAAAAACTACACTATGAAAATAACGTAAAGTGGGAAAATGCTATGAAACATGGTCTTAGTGAAGTGTTTGGAGTAACTGTAGATCAAAGTTCATCAGAAAAAGAATCAGCTACAACTAATAATATTGATGAAAAACTTGATGAAATAATAGTTTATTTAAAAAGAATAGTTACTGCTTTAGAAAAATAACTTTAAAGACGAATATACTTTCAGCCTTCCACAATCATCTGTGGAGGGTCATTTTTATACAACAAGACCTAAGCTATGCACTGTTCCGAGCAGTGCTATTTTTATTGATGAGGTGGTTCACATGGAGCAACAAATGGGAAGATTAGAAAATGACATGACCGATGTGAAAATACGGCTTGCTGTTGCTGAATCAAATATTAAGGAAATTCGCAAAGATATAGGCGGAATAAAGATAATACAACTTGGATATTAAGGCTGCTTATTGACGGTCTTGTAAGTGCAAGATTGGCTTTGATTATTAAAGGAGTACTGATGTAATATGAAAATTAACTGGAAAGTAAGTTTGCATCATAAACAATTTTGGGTGACATTAATCGCATTATTTCCTGTGCTCGCTAAACAAAGCGAAAGATAGAAGCACAATAAAAGACCACTCCATTATTGGGTGGTCAAAATAGATAAAATAATAATCATTCTTACATTATAATGAAGTTGACTTACCTTTTTTCTCATCCATAATAAGGTCTTCTTCACGTTGTGGGCGTGGGGCTTCAGTATATTCTTTGCGCCCATTAGGTTTTTTTGGGTCTACTCCACTAGCAAATGCTTGTTTTGTTGGCTCGTCTGTTGCAAATTCTGTATTTTTTTTGTCTCGTTTCATGTCGACACCTCCTCAAGATATTATTTATCTTATCCAATAAAATATCCCTTGTTTATTTCTATTTCATCCTTAAAATTTCAGATCACCCCAAGACTATGTAAGGTAAATTTAGTAGGAAATTTCTGATGTTTGGATTTTATATAAAATAATTGATTATTTAGAAATAAATGAATTCAATAAGGTTAATTATGGAGCATTTATATATATTATGGTAAAATAAACCAAAGAAAACATTTTAGAAAAGTACCGGCGCTTTGATTGGAGGTTGAACAGGTGGATGAGAAGAAGAAGGGGAAATTACAAATCCTCGTAATAATTTTAATGATATTACTTTTGGTTGCAACGTTTGTTTTATTTTTCGTAGGTAAATATATGGTGGCATTTATTTTATTTGGAATTTTTATGCTGATTTTGAATTTTATTAGTAGTTGGAAAAACCTGGATAATGCAGATTACGTTTATAGAAAAATCCATAAGGGTAACCAGAAATGGTAATTACCAGATTTCAGCCTTAGAAATGTTGCTATATTTATGTTACTTTTAGTGCTTATTTGGATATGTGAAAAGAGTAAAGAAGGAATCCTCACTTTATATGAAGAAATTGTGAGTTATAATATTCAACAACTACGGAGGTGCTTTTTTGCAAACATTTTTTAAATATAATTGGCTAGTTCGGGAAGATTGGTTTCGTTGGTGTGAAGAGTTGACTGAAGAAGAACTTTTGCAAAACCGAACTGGTGGAGTGGGCAGTATATTACACACACTTTTCCATATCATTGATGTTGAATGGAGTTGGATTCGTCTATTACAAGGGAAAACAGATTTTCAGGAGAGCTTTAATGAATATAATAGCTTGGAAAAGGTTCGTAAATTGGAAGCTGCATTTCATTTAGAAGTAGAAAGCTTTGTAAATCAATGGGAAGAAAGTATGGAAGAGCGTATACTTCATAATCCGATGGCAGATGGCAGGATTGAAACGCATACATGGGGTGAGATCATTCGTCATACCATTGCACATGAAATTCACCATATAGGACAACTATCAATTTGGGCAAGGGAGATGGGGAGAGCGCCTGTTTCAGCGAATCTAATCAGACGAGGTCTTTCTTCATCATTGAAAAATTCAGTAGGTGCTCAAATAAATATAGAAACGTCTAAATAGTGTTCCAGAAAATCTTCCAATTCATTTGAAATGGAAGATTTTTTGATGCCCAAATAAGAGAAATTGCGAGGTAAATTTCATATAGATATTTAAAGAACCAACCATCTCTATTATGGCGTAAAATACCCAGTAAACATTAGTTAAAAACTAATGTTTACTGGGTATTTTTTGGACAATATATAGGTTAATTAGAAATATTTATATGAAGAATAGCTAACAACTTGACAGAAGTTTAAATGGGGAGTACTATACATTGGTCGCGAAAAAAGCTATTGTAACGTAACATTTTTTAAAGTGCCATACAGTACTTATCAGTTAAGTTCATATATATCTAGATTTTAATTTAATCAGTAAAAGGTAGGTGCAAAAATGAAAAATCTAGCAAATAAAAAAGATAACCTATTACAAAACTTTTTAGGAATTTATATAGTAGCAGTATTAATGTTATGGATTAAAACATACATCTCTCAACTATCACAATTTGACTTAGGTGTAGAAGGAATCATTCAACAATTCCTTTTACTAATAAATCCGCTGGGCTCAGCAATGCTATTTCTAGGATTTTCATTTTTATTTAAAGGAAAAAGAAAATACACATCACTCGTTGTTGTCTACACTTTGATGTCTATTGTTTTATATGCCAATATTGTCTATTACCGATTCTTTAGTGATTTCATTACATTACCTACACTTTCTCAAACGCAGAACTTTGGAGATTTAGGCGGCAGTGTTCTTTCTTTATTAAAGCCTTATGATATCTTGTTCTTTGTGGATGTAATGGTTATGTTTTATCTACGATTCTCTAAAAAAATCCAAAAAGATACCAAACGTTTTGGCTATAAAAAAGGAATGGCAATCATTGCCTTTGCATTAGCGGTATCAATTCTTAATTTAGGACTAGCTGAAACTAATCGTCCTCAACTATTAACACGAGGTTTTGATAGAAACTATATTGTGAAATATCTAGGGATGTATAACTATACGATTTATGACTCAATTGAAACGATGAAAGCCTCTTCTCAGAGAGCTTTGGCAGATAGTAGTGATATTACTGAAGTAATTAACTATACAAAGTCAAACTACGCCAAACCGAATGCCCAATATTTTGGTGCAGCAAAGGGAATGAACGTTATCTATTTACATTTAGAATCATTCCAAAACTTTTTAATCGACTATAAATTAAATGGTGAAGAAGTAACACCATTTTTAAATTCATTAGCAAAAGATAAGAATACATTGTATTTTGATAATTTCTTCCATCAAACAGGTCAAGGGAAAACATCTGATGCAGAATTTATGCTTGAAAATTCTTTATTTGGATTACCACAAGGATCTGCTTATATTACAAAAGCACAAAATACGTATCAGGCAGCTCCTAGTATTTTAAAAGATTATGGTTATACATCAGCTGTATTCCATGGTAATAACGGAAGCTTCTGGAATAGAAATGTAATTTATAAATCATTTGGCTTCGACAAATTCTTCGATGCTAGTTACTATAACACAGGTACTTCAGAGGACATGGCTGAATATGGTTTGTTAGATAAACCATTCTTTGAACAATCTCAAAGTCTTTTAAGCTCCTTACCACAACCTTTTTATACAAAATTAATTACGGTAGGGAATCACTATCCATATAAAATGAATCAAGACTTAGTGACAATTGATAAAGCTAATACAGGCGATGCAAGCGTTGATAATTATTTCCAAACAGCTCGTTATGCAGACGAAGCAATTCAACAGGTCTTCCAGCAATTAAAGGAATCAGGATTATATGATCATTCAATGATTGTTCTTTATGGTGACCATTACGGTATTTCCGATAATCATAATAAAGCGATGGAACAAGTCATTGGAAAAGAGATTACACCATATGAAAGTGCTAATTTACAACGTGTACCATTATTTATACATGTTCCAGGCATACAAGGTGGGATCAACCATAGCTATGGTGGCCAAACAGACCTACTGCCAACGTTATTGCATTTACTAGGAATTGATTCACAACAATTTGTTCAATTTGGTTCAGACTTATTATCAGAAGAGCATGATGAAATTGTACCATTTAGAAATGGCGATTTTGTCAGTCCTACTATTTATTCAATTAATGAAAAATATTATGATAATAAAACAGGCTTACCATTAGACGACAGTCAATTAGAGGAAGCAAAGACGATTAAAAATGAAGTAGATCATAAATTGGCGTTATCTGATAGAGTCGTAAATGGTGACTTATTGAGATTCTATACGCCAACAGGTTATACGCCAGTTGATCCTTCTCAATATAATTACTCTCCTGATGAGAACGTAGAGTCTAAATAATTTAAGGCAGTTCAAGGAATTGTGTACGATATCAAAGTCTATAGGATATCATACCATTACCTTGAATTGCTTTTTTATTGGTCATTTTGAATAAGTATGGCAATACCAAGATTTTATATTCTCCTTAAGGTTCAAATAGAAAATTGGACTAACTGAAAAAGCGATTCAATCCTTTAATAGTAAGGGGTTGAATCGCTTTTATTAGTAAGGAGAGGAACAAACATGATGGCACTCATCATCCTTACTTATTTCTTTTTAAAGAATAATTTAGATGAAAAAAGGAAAGAAATAGGTGTAAATTTGAGGAGTTGATCGGGATGGAATTTTATAAAGACATAGTCATTTACTGTTATAGTTGTCGTAAAAAGACTGTATTTACATGTAAAGATACACATGAAAAAAAGGGTGTAGATAGTCACTGCAGTGAATGTACAGGTATTTGGTTTGAATGGCAAAACCGAGCTGTCGAGAGAGAAATGGAGAAGTGGATTGCCTATAATAAAGACTTAGTAAATAATGTAAACCACTGATCTATTTTTTTACACAAGAGTTAAGTTGAATACACCTAAAAAGCGTATTATCAAGTTAGTACGATGAGGCGTTGAAGTGCCATTTTCTTTTAAGGGAGTGGTTCTTTTTCTTTTGCTTAGACAAAAGCTCTAGCTAGAATGAACAAAATTACTATTCCTTTATCTCATTTGATTAAGAGACGTGAATAATTGAATCTAAACCGTGATTTTCCCGTATACATATTATTATGATAATTAGGGGGGCATCATGGACGTTTATAAAAAGATAGCAATTATCGGTGGAACAGGTAAAGCGGGGCGTTACATTGCTTCTAAAGCATTAGAGAAAGGGTATCACGTACGGATGCTTGTTAGAAACCCAGAAAAGTTAGTTTTCAGAGACAGTAGGATTGAGGTAATAGAAGGAAATGTACAAAATATCGAGGATCTTCAAAAGCTATTAAAAGATTGTCAAATCGTTATCAATACTTTTGGTCAACCAATGAAAGAAAAACCGATTTATAGTAAAGTAACGGAAAGTATATTTGGAGTCATGTCTGATTTACATATGGATCGTTATATTGGGGTAACGGGTGGATCGCTAACCATTGCTGGAGATACAAAGAGTATTATAAATAGAATGGGTGCAAAGATATTTGAAATTATTTATTCAAAAATGATGGTGGATAAGAAAAAAGAATGGCATCTCCTTAGCCATAATCAAGTTATCAAATGGACACTAATTCGGCTTCCATTTATAGTAGAGGGAAATGAAGTAGGGTTCATAAAGGAAAATCTTAGAGATATGCCGGGTACAAAAATAACAAATCGGGATATAGCTACATTCATCATTAACCAAATAGAAAATCAAAAGTATGTACAAAAAGCACCGTTTATCTCCAATTAATCTAATTTAAAGGAGAATGCCACTTGGAGAGGGATAGGGTCAGCGCCTCAACTAAATGACTTTATCCCTTTTGAATGCCCAACAAAATTTTCCTTTGCCTCAATCGTATTGGTACAAAAAATCAAATGATATCCTTTTGAGCAGTTTTTTAATTAAAACCTTCTCCAATAAACCTTCCAACTCCTCTCAACAACCAATAAATGATTCTAAATGGGAGGAAAAGTAATTCTGGTATCCAAATTAGTACATCAAGAAATAAGTCAATTAATGAATATTGATCTTTACGTCTCTTATCTCTTCTCTTTTTGTTTTTCCTTCCTTGCAACCATTCTCTCACATTACTCGACCCCTTTTACAAAAAAGTGCTGGCTTTTCTTAAGTAAGTATACGATTCATGGCTTTAGGTGGTTTCATTTTTAAAAAACTTTATGATGTAAAAGCGGATATGGGGCGTAAATGGGAGTAAAAATATTGGCTTATTATATTTCTTTAGCGATGTGTATTACCGCAAATGTGGGAAATGGAGAATTTAAAATTAAATAAGGTGAAAGACAAGCAGGTTTAAAAAAGGGTCACATAGGCTGGAAGTGACCCTCTTTGCTGTGGATGTATCGACATTAATGTGAGCTGCTATTAATGAAGATCATCTCTTTTTCATGTTTATCAATAAATATTAATATTCTTTTTGCACGAATGTTGCTCCGACAATAATCAGAAGAATGAATAGCACAACGATTAAAACGAATGTTGAACTATTGTTTTTGCCGCCATAGTCCATGCCACAACAACCCATACTATAACCGCCGCTATAGTCATTACCATAGCCTCCATAACAACAATTGAAATTACCCATGTTTCCAAAGTATCCCATCAAGATCTCTCCTTTCTTCAGTTTATTGTATGAATGCCGTTGAAAGAGAAAAGGGTATTCGTCTAATGAATCGTATTTAGGTAATTTTAAAGAGAATCTTGGGTGAAGGATGAGTATCACTAAACACTTGATAGGATGAAACTCAAAGGTGCTTGTTACAGCCTGATGATTAGTTGTCAATCCAGTCCAGAAGATAAAAAATAATTTTTTGATGCATGATGATGGAGCGGTTTTGAAACAGTAAGTCTATGTTTTTCCGTTTCTATTTTTAGCTACAATGTGTTGCGGAAAGGAATCATTTGTTTTTTTATTTAAATAATGTGAGAGTTTTCTTTCATTTGCTCGTTATTACTTGTAGAGAAGAAAGGAAAGGAGGTTTTCTAACTTCGTGTATTCATTAATTAATCAGCTACAAAAAAAGGATGAACAAGCTTTAAGAGAAGTGATTAACAAATATGGAGGTTATGTTAAAGCCATTGTAGTGAAAGTGTTACAGCCCAATCAAACAGCTATTGAAGAATGTATCAACGATGTATTTCTAACCATTTGGCAAAAGAGTATTCAGTTTACTGGCGATGAGATTGATTTTAACAAATGGATTGGCGTTATTGCAAAATATAAAGCGATTGATACATATAGAAGCCTTCAAAATAAGCCTAAAACAGTCGAGTTACTTTCATCAATTTCAAATAGCAAGGATCTACCAGAAAGAATCGTCGAACAAAAGGTACAAAAAGAGCAACTATTTATCAGTATTTTAAATTTAAGTAAAAACGATCAGGAAATTTTTCTCTTGAAATACTACTTAGGATATTCCAACGGAGAAATCGCTGAGATATTTGGTCTATCTAAATCAGCTGTAGAAAATCGTTTATATCGAGGCAAGTTAAAGTTAACAGAAGAGCTGGGAGGTATCTAAATGAACGAAAAGGACTTCATCGAAATAGATATTGAAGAGATTGAACCAATTGAATTATCTGATTGGGAAAAGATTAATATTGAAAAAAGTGTTTTACGGTCATCTTCAACCAAGAAGTATGTATTTAAAAAATGGAAGTGGGTTAGTATTGTCGCCATGCTCACATTTATTTTTACTAGTAGTAGCATTTGGCTACCTGTAGTGGCTAATCGAGTACCAATTGTACAGCAACTATTAAATAACAATGATAATCCCCAATTACAAGTATTTAGTGATAATGCATCAATCATCAATCAAATAGACGAAAGTAACGGAACCTCCATTGAATTAGCTGAGGCTTTTTTCGATGGAACGATTGTATCGGTTAGTTATGAAATGAAACACGAACAATCGATAGATGAACCCCCTCTATTTTGGAAGGGCGATTTAGAAGTCAACGGAAACAAGTTAGACGTACTTAGTCATCAAATCGTTAAAAAGAATGAGGCTACTTGGATTGGTATGTTTACAGCGAGAATTTCAGACAAAGTAATGGATGAAAAGGTAAATGTTCAATGGCGTCCTCAAGATTTTATAGGTATGGAAAATACGACTCTTGTAGAAGGAGCTTGGGATTTTCAGTTAGAACTTACACCAACCCGAGCCTATTCAAGAAAAGTAAATATACCATTTGGTAATGATCAATACCAGTTATTTTATAATCAAATAACAGAGGGAAAATATATAACCACTCTTTATTTTGAGGGAAATCTTGATTGGGAGACAGAATTTTTAATGGTAGACATAAAAGATAATCTTGGAAATGTATATGAAAATGTAGGAACAACAACTATTAAAAGCGGTTCTGGGCGAGTAAATGGTTATGTTGAGGTTTTTATACCTGATTCTACTATTCGAACGCTAATCATTACGCCAACTATAAGAATTGTTGATGAAAAAACATTAGAGCGGAAAGAGCTTGTTCCGCTCCCAAGTATTAATATTTCTCTAAAATGATATGGTCTGTTCCTACAACTTCTTTCCAAAGTGCTGAAGGAATCAATTCTTACCTTCAAAGATGGATGTAGTTGCAATGAATGATACAGGTCAGTATCTTTACCTTTAGCTCATATTACGCAGTATTCAGTCAAAATAAAGCTATTAATTGTAGCTAAATATCTTTTAAACTATTAAATTTTTAATTATTCCTTTTAGTACCAATCATCAAAAAGCCTATTAATAAATATAGAAGACTGGCCGAAATGGAGCTATACAACAGGAATGTAATAGAAGTTGGTGCCCAAACTTTAATAAATGTCCAATTTAAGCCGCCAAGTACTATGTTAGGCGTGATAAATAGTGCTGTCAGCATTGTCGCCACAAGTATAGTATGGGCAGATAATAACAATATTCTTTTGTAATTTAGATTTGCCATACTACGTTGTTTTTTATAAAGGTTACGTATATTTTGAACGAATAGATAACAGAAAATAATGCTGATTGCGATGATGATAGCACATATGATTGTTACAATTTTATCTAGCTTTTGATAGCTGCTGATATGTTGCACGTCAATCGTTTTGCCCTCCCATAAATCCATGACACCTTGTCCAATCGCTGTTGTAGAGCTTGTATTCATATTGGCTAAAATAGCCACGCCGATTTGTTCGTCAGGTTGCAAAATGAAATACGAGGAAAAGGTTGGATTCTCACCAGCATGGTATATATATGACTTTGTGTCCTTTTTCACAACGGCCCAACCGTTTGCATAGTAAGTATTCGTATCAAAAGGCTCCACTGTTAGATCTGGAGTATGCGATTCTTGAATTAAATTGTTACTGATTGAATAGATATCACTGTTTCCTACCTGTAATTTTAACCATCTGGCTATATCATTAGCGTTACTGATGATATAACCAGCGGGGATATTGCCACGATAGATAGGTGGTATGTATCGCTGCTCTCTCATTAGACCTATTTTATAGCCAGAAGCCATATGTGTGGAATGTACTTGGTGAATTCCTACAAAAGATTGATGCATACCAACAGATTGTAAAATTTTCTGTTGAATATACTGATCGAATGGCTGTTTTGCAACTTGTTCAATGACGAGGCCTAAGACATCATAGTTGATGGTTGCATATTCAAAAGAACTCCCTGGTTGACGATTTAGTGATTGATCCAGCAGTGTTTTAACTGTTAATTCAAGGGCATTATCTGCTGTGCTTTCTGGAATTCGAGTAATGGAATTTGAGGGAATTCCGCTAGTATGAGACAATAGCTGCTGTATTGTCACAGCTTGATCCTCGCCATTATAGGATAATGTTAACCAAGGGATATACTTTCGGACATCATCTGATCGTTTTAACAAACCTTGTTTTTCTAATTGTAAAATAGCGAGTCCTGTAAATGCCTTAGACGTGGAGCCCAACTCAAAAAGAGTATCAGAGGTAACAGGCGTTTTTGTTTTCGTATCTGCAAAGCCAAAGCCCCGTTGATAGACGGTTTTCCCTTTATCAACAATAATTACTGAAATTCCTGGGATTTTACTAATGGTTTGCTGCTCCTTAATAAACTGATCAATTTTACTAATTGTATCATTTGATGCTGCGTGTCCAAATCCGGGTGTGAACGTAAAAAATAGTAACATTACTGTCATCATCACCGATTTCTTCATGAATAATGTCATGTTGTTTTTCTCCTTAGAACGTAATGTGCTTGTGACAACATGGTTTACTGTAACAAGAAAAATAAGAGTAAACCATCGATTAACATGACTTTTTCCGGGATAACATGACAAAATTGTCACTTCAAAAAGGGCCACTCCTAAAACCAATAGGAGGGCCCTTAAAATTTTATTTAATTTGTTTCTGGCTCTGGCGTAAAATCTTGACCGTTAAATGTTAATTTAGATGGTGAGATAAGAATTTCTCTGTTCGCTTCATAGTAAGGGTCTAAAACTTTATAAAAGGCTTCCCATTGCTCGCCAGCTTTTTCATCTTCACCCTTTTGTTCAAGGGCAACTGCTTCTTCATAGTGTTGTTTTAATTTTGCGTAATCCGCATTACTAATGCTGAATTCGATATCTGCCATATATTCCTCGAAGGGAACTGGTTTAAAGTGTGGGCGAAGTATTTCATAGAATTCATCCCATTTCTTCATGGCCAATTCTTCGTCTTTATCTTTTTCAGCTTTTTGTGCCTCTTCATAGAGCGTTTTAAGTTTTGCAAGTTCCTCTTTTGTTAAATCGACGTTCATATCCGCCATATACTCTTCAAAAGTTAAAGGTGGATATAATTCTTGGTAATAAGGTTCAAGAATAGTGAAAATTTTATCAATGTTTGCTGATGCCTCATCCGTTTTATTTTCTTTTACATACTTAATCCAGTTACTATAAAGTGTTTTTAGCTGTTCTTTATCTTGTGCTTTGATAACAATATTTTTTTCAGCGAATGCAGCTTCATTAATAAATTCTTCAAAAGGCTCAGGTTGCCAATTTGCTAATTCGTAAGGTCTTGTGATGTTATCCATCGCCTCATAGATTCGTTCCATTTCCTCATAATTCTCTACTTTTTCAGCCTTTTTCATGTCAGAAAAGAGTTTCTCTAGTTGGACTAATTCTTCTTTTGTTACTTCTTTAGGTAAGCTTTTTTTATAGACGGCAAAGGTAAAGAAATCTGAGTAATCTTTCACAATACTACCCTCAACTAAAATTTCTTGCCCCTCTGCTAGCTTTAACTGCTCAATTTGTTTATCTGAGAAATTGTGTAAACCGATGTAGTAGTTTTTTCCATCTGTTCCTTTAAGGGTAATGCTGCCACCATCAAAATATTTAATGGTACCTGTTATTTTTTGTTCTATTTGAATCGTTACATTATTTGTTGTATCAACAGCTGTTGCACCGGCTTGAAGCGGTGTTAATACAGCCATCCCGAGTGTTAATGCTGAAGCTAATAGCCATGTTTTTTTAGCAGGTTTTTTCATATTTATCAATTCTCCTTTAGGTTAACTTCTGTTACCAATTATTAGACGTTTTACCAACTGAAAAAGTTTTAGCTTTTTGAAAAAAAATTCAAATAATTAAAGAGTGGAGGATTCATGATAAGGACCACTGTTTTAGTATCTGAAGTCTTTGGAAAATAGCTATTATTTACAGTTCACACCATGTAAAGGGTTAATTATCGAAGAAAGATTTACAAGGATTACAGTGCTTCTAGAGAAATTTCATGGGCACGAACTAAGGCGTTATTGCAGCTTATACTATTTTAAGCTCTTTACTCCTAATTGAAGATTTTAGGAGAGACGCTGTCATTCTAATGATTAATCTTATAAGATAATTTGCAGACACTTCCGTTTAATCCAAGCTCTTCTACTGCTCATCCTGAAAATAGATTTTATAGAATTTGCGATTTGTTGCCTCATCATAGCCAACTTCAATTAATTCATCTATTTGGTCGATATGTTGAATATTTACTTGGATTTCAATATTGGAATCCAGTTTGATTTTACGTTTGTATTTCTTTTCAGCCTTTTCTAGCGCACTATCAGAAATGACAGTCTCATAGGGTTTGACCGAATTAATGATGATATCTTTTTGAGTAGTGTCCGCTTGCTCAAAAACAGTTTCAATATAATGATTTACCTGAAACTCCTCTTCATTTCTAAAGTAATCCAGTGTTTTATTCAAGAGCCCAAGTTTTTCTGTGCTAGTATAATTTTCTTCCTTTAAAATGAATTTTTTGCATTCTGTTAATGCTAAATTGGTTTTATAATAATGCTCATCCGCTGCCTTAATTTTTAAAAATCGTTCTTGCCAATAAACAATATCTTCTTTACGTTTTGTTTTAATATAAACAGCAGGAGATTGATCCTGTCCCATATCAACAATAATAGCCATATTATTAATTTTCTTAACGTTAATGCCATCCACGCCGTTCACGATCATTTGATTGTGTTCATTTTTCACATCTAAAAACATTTCTTTTTCATCGATTTTGACAATAGCGAGAATCTTTTTTGCCTCATCTAATAGTAAACAATTTTCAAAAAGGCCAATAAACAGTTCTCCGCTTTTAATATTAGGATGCTGTGACACACTATGTAAGTGCTTGGCAATATTTTGTGAATGTTCTTGGAAGTTACTTTCCTGTTCGAAAATGGCGCTCGAATACGTAAAAACTTCATTGAGTGCAATAGAGCTTTCATGGAAAAATGCATATTGCTGTTCCAAATCAATTTTACTAAAAGCGAGCTGTGTAAAGGCTGCTTCTAACATGACCTCAGGTTGTGTAAAAACTTCTTCTCCTAAAATAAGCGTCTCACTCAAAAAATGCAGACTATATTGTGCTAATTTACTTTCACTGACTTCTAGCATAAATTTCACCTTCTAATTTTTCATAGTAGCTAGTATACCATAAGCTAAAGATTGCTTTTATAAGTACCAGTACTCATTTGAGGCTGGTTTTTTTATGGTCACCGAATGTTAGTGTCTTGTTATGAAAGAATGTTGAGGATTGGAAGTTTAAAATACTGCTGCTTAGATAAAGATAAAAACATGTAGAGATACTCTGTACAAGAGTACTAAAGAGGGTGATCAATATGTGGGAAAAGGTGATTTCCTACATGCCACATTGGCAAGTTTTTTTACAAGGTTTTTTAGCTTTTTTTATTCCATATTTAATTTATAAATTGTTTCATGTTTTTTTATTTGTTAATAAGAGCAATGGCAAAATTGAGATGAAAGAAAAAAGTGAACAAGGTGAGAGTGTACACATCCCTGTTCAAAAAACGTTAGAACAATTTACAGGGGATTATAATAAAGATCTTTTACAAATGAGGAAAGAACTTGGCCATAATTGGGATATTCATTTTAGAGAATTTCAAATAGGAAATACGGATAATCGTGCAGCAATCGTTTTTCTAAAAGGTTTATGCGATAAAGAATTAATTGACAAACATATTTTGAAATCATTAATGAATGGACATACAGAAAAGTCGTCTGTTTTAAGAGGTCATGAACTACAACATTCAATTAGAAATGAAATCCTACCAGTGAGTGATCTGCTAGAGGAATCGAAAGTCATGAAAGCTGTTGGCAAAGTATTAACTGGTTCCACTGTATTAATTGTGGATGGCATACAGAATGTATTTATCATTGGCACGGCACATGGCAAAACTCGAAATCTTGAGGAGCCTGTTTCTGAAGCAATGGTACGTGGACCAAGAGTGGGCTTCACAGAAAAATTAAGTGTGAATACCTCTTTATTAAGGCAGCATGGTGAGAATCGAAATTTGTCGATTATTGAGATGGAAGTAGGCGAACGTACGAAAAAAGAGTTGGTTTTAGCCTATATAGATGAAATTGTACAGCCTAATCTCGTCAAAGAGGTGAAGGAACGAATTGAAACAATTCATTTGGATGATGTTGCTGAATCGGGATATATTGAGCAATTGATGGAGGATAATTACCTCAGTCCATTTTCGCAAGTGCAGAGTACCGAACGTCCTGATCGGGTTATTGCTGCTTTATTAGAGGGACGAGTCGCAATTCTTTTAGATGGAACTCCCTTTGTATTAATTGTGCCAGTCACGTTTAATATGCTACTGCAATCACCAGAAGATTACTATGAACGTTGGTTGTCGAGCTCTCTTATTCGCTTGCTTCGCTATTTTGCTGCAGGCATCTCTTTATTTGGCCCATCCCTGTATATTGCTTTTGTATCTTTTCATCAAGGTTTAATCCCCACTAAACTAGCGCTGTCCATGATGGCAACAAGGCAGGGAGTACCGTTCCCAGCATTGATTGAAGCCCTCATTATGGAAGTCGCTATTGAGATATTACGAGAAGCAGGACTTCGTCTACCGAAGCCGATTGGTCCGACAATGGGGATCGTTGGGGGACTTGTTATTGGAGAAGCCGCCGTACAGGCAGGAATTGTTAGTCCAATCATGGTCATTGTGGTGGCATTAACAGCAATTTCCTCTTTTGCTATCCCTCAATATAATGCTGGTATCACGCTAAGAATGCTACGTTTTGTGGCGATGTTTTCCGCAGCTTTATTTGGACTATATGGCATCATTCTATTTTTCTTATTCCTTTGCAGTCATTTAGTAAAGCTAAAGAGCTTCGGTGTATCATATTTGAGCCCAACTATTCCGTATCGAGCAGGTGATTGGAAAGATTTTATGGTACGAATGCCGTTAAAGATGATGAAGCATCGTCCTAAATTGTTAAAGCCACAAGATTCGGTCCGCAAAGGGGAATAAGAGAAAGGGAGCAAAACAGCCATGAACAGCAGTATGAAAGATAAAATAACGACATCACAAGCAGTTGTTATTATTATTAACTATATTCTTGCCACTGGGATTCTTACTTTACCTCGTGCATCTGTTGAAAAGGTAAAAACGCCAGATGTTTGGATTAGTGTATTTTTAGGTGGTGTCGTTGCAATGATTGCAGGTGTAATCATTGTGAAGCTAAGCCAACAATACCCTGACAAAACATTTTATCAATATAATCAAGATATCATAGGAAAGTGGTTAGGGTGGTTTATAAGTGCGTGTGTAATTGCCTACTTTTTTACCATTTCTGCCTTTGAAGTTCGCATCATGGCTGAAGTAACCTCTCTCTTCTTATTAGAAGGGACCCCCACTTGGGCGATTATTTTGCCCTTTTTATGGGTTGGGCTTTACTTAATAAGCGGTGGCATCAATACAATTGCTCGCTTATTTGAAATCATTTTTCCTATTACCTTTGTTATTTTTTTACTTGTGGCTTTTTTAAGCTTAGGGATTTTTGAAATCGATAATTTGAGACCAGTACTCGGTCTGGGCGTTGTTCCGATGTTAAAGGGAATAAAAACAGCGACCCTGGCATTTTTAGGGCCTGAAATTATGCTACTACTTGTGGCATTTATGTACCCATCAGATAAATCAAAAGCCGTAAAGGTTGTACTGGCGGGTATTGCCATACCTTTGCTCTTTTATGTCATCACGGTTGTGATGGTCATTGGTGCTCTATCTATTGAAGGTGTTATGACAAGGACTTGGCCAACGATTGAATTAATGCGAAGTTTTGAAATCCCTGGTTTAATTTTTGAACGCTTTGAGTCATTTCTTCTTGTAATTTGGATTATGCAAATCTTTGCTACCTTTACGATTACTTATTATGCGGCCACTTTAGGTTTAGCCCAACTGTTTAAGAAAAATATGCATCCTTTCTTATATGGATTACTGCCAATTATCTACATTATTGCGATGACACCTAAAAATATTAATGATCTTTTTACATTTGGCGATAAGATTGGTCATGCTGCATTAATTTTATTTGGTTTAGTACCGATAACCTTACTCCTTATTTCGAAATTGAAAGGAAAGAAAGCATGAAGCGAATACAATGCTGTGTACGTTTACTTCTAGTTGCGACGGTAACCTTACTTCTTACTGGATGTTGGAGTAGTAAAGAGATAGAGGATTTAGGCCTTATTGTAGGTACATCATTGGATTTAGAGACGGGTGATGTTTCCTCTGAAGAGCAACAAGATGCTAGGTATGCAAACAGACAGTTGCTAACAATTACCAATCAATTTGTTACGTCAGAGACAACGGTTTCTGGAACAAAAGAGGGAGCATTGCCAGGAAAAGCGTATAAAAATGTTTCTGAGACAGGTGATGCGGTGTTACCAACTTTACGAAATATGCTGTTAAAGGTGGATAAACGTTCCTTTGCTGAACATTCCAAAGTAATTATTATTGGTGAGGAATTGGCTAGTACTATCAATCTCCAGCAAACGTTGGATTTTTTTCTAAGAGAATTAGAAATACGGCCAAGTGGACTGCTCTTTATTGCTCGGGATCAGGCAAGTCAGGCACTGGAAACAAATGAACCAACTAAAATTCCTGCCTTTCAATTAGTAGAAATGATGGAGGGACATGAAAGGACGACTAAAATTTTGCCTCCGATGACCGTAGCCAAACTAGAGGGGAAGCTGTATTCAGACTCTAGCTTTTTATTGCAAAATGTGAGTACGGAAAATGGAGAAGTAAAATTTGCAGGCGCTGCTATCATTGAAGGAAAAACCAAAAAGCTACGAGGATTTTTAAATGAGAGTGACCTAGAAGGAATTGCATGGATGTCTGGCGATGCGAAAGGTGGTCTTGTCAAAGGCTTTGATGAGGAGTCAGGAGCACCCATTGTGTATGAAATTATTTCAGCTAAAAGTAAAATTATTCCACATGTAAAAGGCGATCAAATCTCCTTTACGATAAAAATTCAATCAGAGGGAAGAATTGCTGAACATTGGGTTCTCTCCGATAAAGCATTTGACAATCAATTTTTGAAAAAAGCAGAGAAATTATTTGAAAAAGAGATAGAACAATTAGTGAGGAAAGCACTAGATAAAACGCAACATGAATTTCAAACAGATGTTTCTGGATTTGACAATAAACTAAGAATCGATTACCCGAAAGTATGGCAAAAAAGAAAAAAAGAATGGGATCAAACGTTTAGTGAGGTTCCTATTACATGTGAAGTGAATGTTTCCATTAAGGATTATGGCACGTCAGGTGATTAACATCGTTAATCATCTTTTTTTCTGTCCAGTTAGTCTATTCTGGAATGAAAGGACATATAGTAGATATTCGAAAAGATGGGGGATAAAAGACATGCAATATACTATTCAATCAATCGCTACCGCTCGTAACAATCGGCAAATGTTAAAAGATGATCATTGGGGAGAGATTATTTCAACTATTGAACTTGCTGATCATATCCAAGAGGCGTCCTTAAAAGGAATAGAAGATTTTTCTCATCTAGAAATTATTTTTTATTTTGATAAGGTTTCAGACGATCAAATTCAATATGAGACAAGACATCCGAGAAATAATCATGATTATCCAGAGGTTGGCATTTTCGCACAAAGAGGTAAAAATAGACCCAATAAATTAGGAAGTACAATCGTTGCCTTGTTAGAGGTCAAATCAAGAGGATTAATCGTTCAAGGGCTAGACGCCATAGATGGCACACCTATACTAGATATAAAGCCTGTAATGAAAGAATTTTTACCTAAAGAGGATGTTAAACAGCCAGCGTGGTCAATAGATTTAATGAAGGCCTACTGGGCGTAATAAAATTGTTAAAGCGAAGACAATTGTGGGTTACTAAAAAAGGGGAGTAGCGTGCTCCCCTGATTTTTTAAAGAATGATTCCTTCTTGATAAAGAATGCTAATGGCATGAGAGCGATTTTTGGCACGCAATTTTTTGATAGCAGATTTTACATATTGTGTAATGGTTAATTCACTTAATTGCATAACATCTGCTATTTCCTTTGTACTATCTCCCTGCGCTACCTGTCTCATTACCTCTAATTCACGCTTGCTCAGAAAGCCCTTCTGCTACAAAGCCTATTGGAGAATACCTCAATAAATAGGCATCCTTGATAGGAAAAGCATCTAAATATACCTGCAAAATGTGTATCAACAGCTCTTCATGGTTGGCATAACTTTGTACTGTGTTGAAACGTTTTTGAATGGTATAAAGATTGGACATGACCTATCCCCTTTTTTAAGTATATACTACGCTTAAAATAAGGAATTTTCAATATTTTCTGTAAGTTGTAGTATTTAAGCTAAGTAAAGCCATATTTCTCTATTTTGGCGTAAGGAGGAGCAACAGGTGAGTAGTCAAACAATTAAAGAGGTGGATGCAGTTGTTCTAGGTGCTGGATTTGCAGGTCTGTATATGCTACATCAGTTGAGGAGTAAAGGCTTTTCAACCATTGTATACGAGGCTGGAGATGGTGTAGGTGGTGTTTGGTATTGGAATCGTTATCCTGGTGCTAGATGTGATATTGAAAGCGTCTATTATAACTACACATTTTCAAAAGAATTATATGAAGAATGGACTTGGACATCTAGATTTCCAGAGCAAGCGGAAATATTACGCTACTTAAATTACGTAGCCGATCGTTTTCAATTGCGATCAGATATCCAATTTAACACAAGAGTCACTGCAGCTCATTTTGATGAAAAACAACATAAATGGATGATTCATCTAAACGATGGGCAGTACATTTTAACAAGGTACTTTATTACAGGAATAGGCTGTCTATCTGCAGCAAATGTTCCTAACATCCAGGGGTTGCAACAATTTAACGGAAAATGGTATCACACGGGGCATTGGCCACATGAAAAGGTTGATTTTACTGGGAAGCGTGTAGGAATTATTGGGACAGGCTCAAGCGGGATTCAGGCAATACCTGTTATTGCAAAAGAAGCAGAGCAGTTAACGGTGTTTCAACGCACTCCACAATATACGATTCCCGCTCGTAACCATGCATATGAAGAGGACTTTATCAAAGAAACGAAGAAAAATTTTGAAGCGATAAAACGTTCCATGAGAAATTCGGTTTCAGGTACACCTTTTGCACAAAATCAGCAATCTGCAATGGAAGAACCTGATGATAAGAGGCAGGCGGTTTTTGAGAAAGCTTGGGCACAAGGTGGCTTTGCCTTCTCAGCTACTTATCATGACTTGTTAACGAATGAACAGTCCAATGAAAAAGCGGCAGAATTTATTCGCTCCAAAATACGACAGATTGTGAAAGATCCTGTGGTTGCAGAAAAACTATGTCCTAAGTATATGTATGGCACGAAAAGACAGGTTTTAGATAGCGGTTATTTTGAAACCTATAATAGGGAGAATGTTTTACTGGTTGATGTCAAAGAATCACCTATTCAAAAAATAACAGGAGAAGGTATTCAAACGGCGGATAACCATTTTGATTTAGAGATCATCATTTTTGCGACAGGCTATGATGGCATGACAGGGCCATTATTTAAGATTGATATCCGAGGAAGGAATGGCGTGTCATTAAAAGAGAAGTGGAAGGATGGGGCAGCTGTTCAAACCTATCTTGGACTCACAACAGCAGGTTTTCCTAATTTATTTATGATTACGGGACCAGAAAGCCCTTCTGTTCTCGTGAACATGCCGATTGCTATTGAGCAGCATGTCGAATGGATTGCCGAGTGCATGCATTATTTGCGTGAGCATGACATTGATCTTGTGGAACCAACAATAGAAGCAGAGGAAGCTTGGAGCACACATTGTCGAGATGTCGCTAATGCAACACTCTACGTCAAAGGTGATTCCTGGTATACGGGAGCCAATATTGAGGGCAAACCTCGAAGTTTTTTAATCTATCTAGGAGGATTTGATTATTACACAAAACATTGTAATGAGGTGGCTCAAAACAATTATGTAGGCTTTAAGTTAATGAAATTAAAATCAATATCATAGTTTGTGAGAGGGGAGCATATATCAATATGGAGCAACAAGTAGTCATTATTACAGGTGCTGGAAGTGGTATAGGAAGAGAGACTGCAAAATTGCTTGCCACTATGGGCAAAGCATTAGTTTTAGTGGATTTTGATGAAAAAAGTGGACAAGACACACTACATGCTGTTAAGGAATATCACCAACAAGCAATTTTTGTCCAAGCTGATATTTCACAAAGCAATGATGTCAAAAAATATGTGGACGCTGCAAAAGAAACATTTGGCAGGATTGATGCTTTTATCAATAATGCAGGTGTTTTAAGCCCACCTACACTACTGGGAGATTTAGAAGAGGAAACGTTTGATAGAATAATCTCGGTCAATCTTAAAGGGACGTTTCTCGGCTTAAAGTATGTATTAAAAGAAATGGAGCAACAGCAATCAGGTGTCATTGTGAATACATCCTCAGCAGCTGGTATACAGGGACAACCCTATCTAGGTGGTTATGCGGCAAGTAAGCATGGTGTAATTGGATTAACTAAAACGGCGGCCATGGAATATGGACCTAAAGGGATTCGAGTGAATGCAATTTGTCCCGGTGGCGTGAGGACAAACATGACAAAGGGATTGGCATCGAGTCCAGAAGAAGATGGACCATTACGTAGATTAGCAGACCCTACTGAAATCGCAAATGTAATCGCTTTCTTAATTTCGCATGAAGCTTCTTATGTGAATGGTGCTGTCGTCCCAATTGATGGCGGTTTAACATCGTAAAAACATTTTAAATAAGAGAGGAAGGATTTTAATGGAACATCGTATTGATTCAGAACTAAAAGAAACGTTAGCAATTTTTCCCCCATTAGATTTGGATAATGTACAAGCTACAAGAGACGGAATGGCAGCCGTTGCTGTGCCAGCTTCAATTGAAGAGCACATCATAGTAGAAAATAAAGTCATTCAAGGGCCTGATAATAATGATTCTCTTCGTCTTCGTATTTATAAGTCAAAAGAGCAAAAGGAAATATACCCAGGCCTGCTATGGATTCATGGTGGAGGCTATGTCTTAGGAGCACCAGAGGGTGATGATGTGCTTTGTCAGCGTTTTGTCAATGAAGCGAATTGTGTTGTAGTATCTGTAGACTATCGACTTGCGCCTGAACATCCTTATCCAGCTCCGCTTGAAGATTGCTATACAGCGTTAAAATGGGTAGCAGATCATGCGGTTGAATTAGGGATAGATCCTACCCGTTTAGGGATTGCTGGAGCAAGTGCTGGTGGTGGGCTCACAGCTGCACTTGCACTACTTACACGCGATCGAAATTATCCGAAGCTTAGTTTCCAAATGCCGCTCTATCCAATGATTGATGATCGCAATAATACCCCATCTTCATTAGAAATTACGGGACATATGATCTGGAACCACTCACTCAATCAAAAGGGATGGGAAATGTATTTGAATGGAGAAAATGGTAGCGACAATGTACCACCATATGCTGCCGCAGCTAGAGCGGATGATTTATCAGGTTTACCATTTACTTATACATGTGTTGGTCAACTTGATCCATTTCGTGATGAGACTTTACAATATGTAACCAAGCTATGTCAGGCTGGAGTAGATGTTGAATTCCACTTATACCCAGGCTGCTATCATGGCTTTGAGAGTATTGTTCCTACAGCCGCAGTCAGTCAAAGAGCTGTCACAGAGTATGTAGAAGCTGCTAAATATGTGTTACATCGAAATATTTCAGTGCCTTTATAAAAAATTTACGAAAATCCCGAAACCATAATCTACTCAGGTTTCGGGATTTTTTTGTTCAGCAAAATGATCTTTTAGCTAGTTTGTAATATCGTCTTTTAGGTTAAACTTTTATCGAGTGAAAGGAGGAGAAGATAAATTGTTACAATTTGATTCAAAAATTGTTGGAAAAGAGATAGGGTTTGGCTATTTACGAGATAAAATTGCCGATCGGGGTTTCACGATTGGCGGGAATTGGGAGTACTATAAAGGTAGCTTTGACTCGGTATTATGGAAAGAGGCAGGAGAAACTATTTATTTACGTGTCCCTTTTATCGTCACATCAGGAGAGCTTGATAATGAAGATGCTCAAATTCGTTTTCAAAAGCCATTTGTCATTAAGCATGTTGAGAATATTGGTCTAGATTATGATGAGGGCTCCTTACTAGATGCAACTGGTGCTAGTCAATTTCAAACTCCGCTTGATAAAGATGGATACATTCATGATAAAAGTAGATGGATTCAAGCAGGTGAACAAGCTGTGGAAGAAAAAGTACTACCATTTTTCATTCATTAGTTAGATAAATTTAAATAGCTGCTACAAGAAATTATATGTCTTTTATCCTTATTATTTTGGGAACATATAATCAAAAATATAAATAGAATTGTCGTAAGAATTTTCCAACATTATAATGATATTAGCACGTACTACTATATGAGGTGAGTTTATGGATAAAATAGCTATAGATGATTTTCAGCATTCCTATCAGAAATTGCACCAAGAACGACTCATCCATCGTAAAGAAGCCTTTCTAGAGGTGTTAGAGAAAACAAGAACATTTGGTGAAATAATCCTGTTTGAAAGTATAAAAAGTAAGAGAGGCGTCTAGGTGGCGTCTCTTTCTATTTTTCATAAATGAGAGGATGATTAATCATGGGACGTTACATACCTTTAATACTGCTAATGATGATTCTATGTGTTGCTTGTACGTCAACGAAGGATAATAACGATAATAGGTTAGAAAGTGAGGAAAATCATGCTAAAGATGCCATGAATTCCTCTATTGAAATAATAGCAGATCAATTGCAGACACCTTGGTCGATTCAAAAAAGTGGAGATGTCTTTTATATAGCAGAAAGGCCAGGAAGTATTGTCAAGATTGCGGAAGGGGGCGTTGATAGGCAGCAGGTTATCCTGAAAAAGGAGCTATCAACTGCTCCAGAAGCTGGTATGTTGGGATTTGTGTTAGCACCTAATTTTCCTACTAGTCAAGTTGCTTATGCGTATTATACGTATGTCGAGGAAGAGGAACAATTTAATCGAATTGTTACGTTAACGTTTAACGATAATAAATGGCTCGAACAGAATCTTATTATGGATCGAATAAAGAGTGGTACATACCATCATGGGGGACGTTTGAAAATAGGTCCTGACGGCAAGCTGTATGCAACGGTAGGAGATGCAACACAACCTTCTTTAGCACAGGATGTGGAAGCTTTAGAAGGGAAAATTTTGCGCATCAATTTGGATGGCACCATACCGAATGATAATCCTTTTCCTCAATCCTATATATACAGCTATGGACATCGAAATCCACAAGGCTTAACATGGTCTAATGATGGTACGATGTATGCCAGTGAGCATGGCAATGCAGGAAATGATGAAATTAATATCATTGAGAAGGGGAAGAATTATGGCTGGCCTCTTATTGAAGGAATGGAGAAAGAGCAGGGGATGATAACACCTCTTTTTACATCCGGTTCTTCTAACACATGGGCACCATCAGGCATTGCTATTGTAAATGATCAATTATATGTCGCTGCCTTAAGAGGCACAGCAGTCCTAGCTTTTGATATAAATAAGAACAAACACAATGAATTACTATCAGAATTTGGTAGAATTCGTGATGTCTTTGTGGATGAAAAATTTCTTTATTTTATTAGCAATAATACAGATGGTCGTGGAAATCCGCAACCTCAGGATGATAAACTATATCGAACGCCATTGTGATATAATATTTGAGAAAACATGGAATGGTAGGATGAATGGGGAGGACAAACATGGCAAACTATCTTAAGATCGCAGTAGCAATTGATTTCTCAGAACAATCATTAAAAGCATTGGATAGAGCTAGTCAATTAGCAAAGGAACACAATGCTATTTTGCAATTGGTGAATGTCATTGATACAAAATCGTTTGGAGCAGTTTCAGCATATGACTTAAAATATGCCGAGGAATTGAAGAAGGAAAACATTCTTAAAATGGAAAAGCTAGAAAAAGAGGCATTACAGACAGGAGTCAAAGAGGTCGAATCCATTGTAGAAACAGGTTCACCAAAAGGTATTTTAACACAGTTACCTCAGGTTGATTTAATTGTTTGCGGTGCAACTGGATTAAATCGTATGGAGAAAATGATGTTAGGCTCTGTGGCAGAGAAAGTCGTACGTCATGCGCTTTGTGATGTGTTGATTGTTCGTTAGTTGTTAAAATAGTTTAGAGTAAAAGAACCTGCTTGTGCTAGTAGACAAGCAGGCTCTTTTTTTATTGGAATGTTTGAGCGTTATCAATAATGCTTTGAGGTATATCGATTGTTTTTAGATGATTAAATTCAGTATACGTAACGACTGATTTTGTATTCATTAACAATTCGTCACCTTCTACGGCCATTTTTAAGTCAAAATTCATATCCATTTTGTTCGTATCGAAAGTCTCTTTATCGATGTGTAGTACGTAGTTAATTTTTTCAATTGATAGTTGATCCATTGGATTTTCTTCTAGACCCATTTCTTGCATAGACTTATTAATCTCAGAATCGATTAGTTCTTTGAATTTATCGCCTTTTGCATCTAATGTAAGGACGTATTCATCATCCGTTTGTTCAAATGTAAAGTCCTTAATGAATTTTTTCAATTGTTCTAGCTGTTCCTTCGCATCAGCAGAAGCCGCCGTTTGATCTAATATAGCATCAAAGTTCTCATCAGGGAGCTTTAACCAGCTATCTGTTGTCGAATCCTTCATAAATAAGCCTGCATCTTTTTTCATATACATTTCAATTGGCATGTCCATTGTTTCTTTACCTTCATTCATCATATCAGGCATTGTCATAGATCCTGATAAATGCATTGCAAGTGGATCAACGATGATATCCATCTCCATTTTGGAGTCGATTGAAAACTCCATTGCTTCTTCACCAGACCCAACCTTTGTCACCTGTGTCATATCCATTTTAGCACTTGCACTTTGAATATCAGCCTGGCGATCTACTGCTTTGTCATACACTTGTTCTAAAGTGAGTTTGCTTTTATTAGTTGTGTCTTTCGTAGGCGTAGCGCTTGAATTACAAGCGGCAAGTGTCAACGCTAGTGTTCCGACTGCTAATACTTTAAAAATTTTCTTCATTACTTTCATCTCCTATTCTTGGTAAAAAACACTATCTACTACTATACGCACTAAAAAAGGAAAAGTTTCATAAATTGTTAGAAAAGAACTACTTTTTTATTAAAAAAATAACATTACTCCTACTTTTGTAATCTTTAAACGCGATAATTATCAAATGAATAGGGATAAAACAAAAAAGCTGTCATGAACTTATCGTACAAGGACGATAAGTACAGACAGCCTTTTGCTTACACCATAGTGTAATGGATCAATTATAACCCCAGATCATAGCAAATAATGTACCAATGATTGTCACAACACCTACGAATACTGAGTATAAAATTGTTGTATATAACGTTTTTTTATCTTCAGATTCACCGATGTGCATGAATAATACTAATTGTACAGTTGCCTGTGCAAGAGCAGTTACTAGTAAAATTCCAAATGCCATATTAAGAGACATATCAAATTTTACAACTGCTAAAGCTACGATTGTTAGTAATAGTGAGAAGCCGAAGCCCATCACATGTTGTTTTGGGAATAATTCCTTCATCAGCTAATCAGTCCTTTCAAGTAGACGAAGCTGAAGATGAAAATCCAAACAACGTCTAGGAAATGCCAGTACAGTGAGAAGATAAACGCTTTATTAGCCGTTTGTGGGTTTAAGCCACGTTTCGCTACTTGGATTAAAATAGCTACGCCCCAGAAGAAACCAAATGTTACGTGGGCACCGTGCGTTCCAAGTAAAGTCATTAATGACGATAAGAATGCGCTTGTTTGAATCGTCGCACCTTCGTGTACATATGTGACAAATTCATCAATCTCAATAGCTAAGAAGCCAAGGCCTAGTAATAGAGTGATGATAAAGAATGTCATCATCGCTTTTTTACGACCAATACGCATTGCATGAACACCAAGACCAATTGTGAAACTACTTGTTAATAATAAGAATGTTTCCCATAGAACGGGAGTTAATTCGAAAATCTCGGCACCATCTGGTCCACTACCTGTACGTGTATGAAGTGTGAAATACACAGTAAATAAAGTGGCAAATAACACGATTTCGGCGCCAAGGAAAATCCAAAAACCAAAGATTTTTAGACGGTTTTCCTCTGTACTATATTCTAATGGAAGTGAAGAATCGATTTTCATATTATTTATCACCTCTCAAGCTTTTCTCAGTTGCCATTACTTCCTCAACTGAAATGTAACGACCATGATCTTTTTCAAATGAACGATGGATCATGAAGCCAAATACACCAAGCATACTGATGATGGCTGGAATCCATAGATTAAATACAGCGAAGAATGCTGCAAGGAAGAAGAATCCACTCATCCAGAATGGTGTGCCTGTATTATTTGGCATGTGAATTTTTTCGATTGTACCTGCAGTAATATCGCGACCTTCTTTTTTCGCGAACCAGAACTCATCTAAGCGAGTAACGGTAGGCACTACGGCAAAGTTATATTCTGGTACTGGAGAATGAGTAGCCCACTCAAGTGTACGACCATCCCAAACATCTGCCTTTTCATTACGAGGCATATGCTTCCAGCTATAGTAAATATTGTAGACGATTAATGCAAAGCCGACTGCAAGACCTAGAGCACCAACGAACGATAACATGTTCAATGGACCATAACCAGTAGACTCAGAATAAGTGTACATACGACGAGCATATCCATCTAAACCTAAAATGAATAGTGGGAAGAACGTTACGTTGAAGCTGATGGCAATGAACCAGAAACCAGCTTTCCCTAATTTTTCATTTAGACGGAAACCGAACATTTTTGGCCACCAGTAGTGGTAACCTGCAAGGACACCAAATACTGTACCTGGAATTAATACATAGTGGAAGTGGGCAACTAAGAACATCGTATTATGATATTGGTAGTCAGCACTTGCCATCGCTAGCATTACCCCTGTAACCCCACCAATTGTGAAGATAGGAATAAAGCCAAGTGCATAAAGCATCGGTGTTGTAAATTGAATTTTCCCGTGCCTCATTGTGAGTAGCCAGTTGAATATTTTAACCCCAGTAGGAACGGCGATTGCCATTGTTGTAATAGAGAAAACACTGTTTACCATTACACCATGACCCATTGTATAGAAGTGGTGGGCCCAAACTACGAATGATAGTAGGGAAATGACCACCATACTCATCACCATTGATTTGTAACCGTATAAGTTTTTACGTGCGAATGTTGCAATGATTTCTGAGAAAATACCGAAAGCAGGTAGGATAACGATATAAACCTCAGGATGTCCCCAAACCCAGAAAAGGTTGGCCCAAAGCATATCCATACCACCGTCTTGCATCGCAAAGAATTTTGTGCCGAATTGACGGTCAAACATCATAAGAGCAAGCGCTACAGTTAATACTGGGAACGCGAATACGATAATAATGTTTGTAATTAAAATTGACCAAGAAAACATTGGCATTTTCATTAATGTCATACCAGGAGCACGCATTTTAATGATCGTCGTGATAAAGTTAACACCTGTCATTAAAGTACCAATACCTGATAATTGAAGGGCTAAAGAATAATAGTTATTCCCTACAGTCGGACTAAAATCCGTACTTGCAAGAGGGAAGTAGGCTGTCCAACCAGCGTCTGGTGAACCACCGATAATGAATGATAAGTTTAATAAACCAGCACCTGCTGCAAATAGCCAGAAGCTGACAGCGTTTAGACGTGGGAAAGCAACGTCACGTGCACCGATTTGAAGTGGAATGACAATGTTCATTAAGCCGATAACAAATGGCATCGCCATAAATAGAATCATTAATAAACCGTGTGTTGTGAAAATTTCATTATAGTGTTGTGCATCAAGAAGTCCGTTATCTGGAACGGCTGTTTGTGCACGCATTAATAGTGCATCGATACCACCGCGGAATAGCATTAATAAAGCTACTGCGATATACATAATCCCGATTTTTTTATGGTCAACAGTTGATAGCCAGTTTTTGTAGAAATAGCCCCATTTTTTGAAATAAGTAAGGCCTGCTACGATAACCACTGCACCAACTACGATACTAATAGCTGCCGCTAAAATCATCGGTTCTTGCATTGGATGGAATAATTCTTCCATACTCATTGGATGCGCTCCTTTCAGAATTAAAAATTAATGTCTCGATTCGTTCAACGATAAAATCAAATTAATGACCAGAATGTTCATTATTCATGTCTTCTTCAGACATGTCCCCATGATCCATTTCATCCATATTCATGTGTTTACCATGTTCCATTGGAGCTGGTCTAAAGTCTAAGTGTGTAGATGAGAAGCTTTGGCGCCCAACATGTTCTGCCTCTAAAAGCTCATCAAATTTTTCTTCTGTTAATGGTGCCTCTTTCGATTTAACATCAGCAACCCATTTATCGAAGTCTTCTTGTGTCATAGATTGTGCTTCAAATTCCATTTCTGCAAAGCCACGTCCATTAAAGTTAGAGTTACGTCCCATAAATGAACCAACTTCATCTGCTGCAAGGTGAATTGTTGTTAACATATCACTCATAGCATATTTTTGACCTGCTAATTGAGGAATCCAGAAACTTGTAATTGGACCAAATGAGTAAAGCTTAAATTCAATTGGACGATCCACCGGAATGTTTACATAGTTAACTGTTTCAACACCTTCTTCTGGATAACTAAAGTGCCATTTCCAGTTTGATGATGATGCATAAATCACTAAAGGCTCCTTATCGTCATAACCTGCTGGTTGAGCTTCTACTGTAGATGTTGTTCTTACTGTCACTACAGCTAAAAATGCTACGATAATAATTGGAATTACTGTCCATGTAATTTCAAGCAGATGACTTCCTTCTTCATGAGGAGGCTCATAATCTGCAGCTGCTTTTGATGCACGATATTTTGTAAGCATAAAGGCTAAAAGCACATACACGACTAGCAATATAAAGGCCATTGTAATAATGGATAAGATAATTGTGTTTGATAATGTTTCAGCATTAGGTCCTTTTGGATTGAACACTGTTAATGGTTCACATCCAGCAAGAAGAGCAATCGCACTCAATGCTACTAACATTAAACTTAATTTTTTCTTCATGTTTGACTCCTTTCTATAGAACGGCTATTCATAAAATTCATGTGTTTTTTGTCAGTGTCACATTTACAAATAGTTGATACTGAGGTCACCTCTTTTATCTTGGCGTATCAATCAACAACTTAAGAAATTACAATGGCATGGTTCAATATGAAACATAAAATCTAGTGTTGATTGATCTGATGCAAGCGTTAGCAAAATCAATGATTTGCGCAATCGTTTAAATAAATACTTGGTTAACTACGATTGTCACAATCTCTCGTTGTTTGCACATTGGATTATACGCCCTGTTTTTAAGAAAAAACATAATTTTGTTATGAAAAAGATAGTATAGCGGTATTGAATTTGAACATTTTTTGAACAAAAATCGTTATTTTAGTATTGGTATTTATAGGTTTTGTTTATTAAACACTGTGTAAACGTTGAAAATACTGCATTCCTGATGTTTACCTAAGTAAATAATTTAAAATGTGAAAAATGGTATTTCACATTTTAGACGCTGTTTTGTAATAAAATCATTGTCATACCAGACCTATTGGGATTTTTTATTTGCCTTTTATCCAAAAAAGGAGTAGATGCAATGACGTTTTATGGAAACAATAGGTTGAATTTTCAATGAAAGGAATGAGCGAGGAGGGAATAAATGGAGCGAAATATTAATTATGTTAATATAATAACTGGTTTTCTTTAATATCCATATTTTTACTTCATTTGTTTTATTTGAAAAGTAAAAAGCAAACTAAGCCAGTTCTTAGTTTGCTAGTATTTTAGAAAAAATTTATGTTATCAAGAATTAAGCGGTGTAATTCAGCATTTTTAAAATTACCTGTCAATCACCAAGCTTCAGCCATTTGGCTACTTGTCCATAAATCGTATTTTGAAGCTGTGGAGCTTTATTATTCATTTTCAAAGAAAAATACAGTGTTTTCATAAAGTTTAAGGTACAAGTTCTTCCACTAAAGAAGAGCTCATTATAACCTTGTGTCATTAAATGCATTTCAAATTTATCAAAAGCCTGCTCAACAAATTCGATCAGTGCTTCCTCTGAGTAATTTTGAAGTAATAATGCATCCACTATATTAATTAAACGTTCCTCTTCATCGTTAACAAAGACTGTTTCTTTCCAAGTGACAAGTTTTAATGCATGTAAAATGGATGGTGCATACTGTAAATCGAATTTTGGATGTTTTATTGTTGTTGTAGCTAAATCTGCACCATGTGCAATACTGTGTGCCCATCCTTTTCCCTGAACATATCCTCTCATATCCTGTTCTAATAACAAATAACGGCCAATTTTTTTAAAGAACACTTGTAGGTCTTCATCTCTTAAAACAAGTAATTCAGCGTCCTTTGCAAGAAGACCTGCAACTAGTAAAGCAGAAAAAGAACGAGTAAAGACACTATCCTCTGTTTTATCTCCGATATGTAAATATAAAAAATCCTCACCTGTAACTGTATCAAACAAATATTGAAGTTGTTGAGAACTCAATAAATTATCACTTAGTAAATCAACAAAGGTGCGATAAATGAGCTGGTCTCGTAATTCGGCATCAACTGAGCCAATATGGGTTAACATCTCCTGTAATAGCCAATCACTATGTTCGAACATAAATGTCTGACGCTCAGACAGTGTCATTGTAGAAAAAGACTGTAATGTTTCTTTAATATCCATGTAAAAAAAAGCCCCCAACTTATTTTTGTATTTTATATTATAGCGCCATTTCATTTCGAAGGGATAAATTTGAAACCTTCATTTTAATTAAGCACAGTTAGAATGTCCTCTTTATAACATAATGTTTACAATATTATTTCCAGAAACTATAGAAAGTTGTTATGATAGAAACGCAATAAAATGGTAAAACTAAAATGTGAACAATAAAAAAGACATACCTATTTAAGTATGTCTTTGTCTAGCTAAATAATGACTGCTGATTTAATGCCAATTGGCCATTCAGTTAGCGTGTGTTGATTTGTCTTTAACTCGACAAGAATATTGGCATTTTTGATTGCATCAATGAGCCATTCACTATAGTGACGATTTGGTTCAGGATGTTGTAAAATCTGCTGCATATCTTTTTTATCAACATGTAGCAGCTTGTAGTTACATTCAATGTTTACTTTTTGAGGAATAATGGAAAGAGACTCGTTTTGATGACCAAGTGCAATAGATCCAGGAATACACCCTTGAATTTTTAAAATATAGGTGCTGGCTTCTTGTGTGTAGACATCTATTTTGGTGCGTGTTAAAAGTTCAAATTCTATCGGCTTATCTTGAAAAGGGCCGTCCGTTGTAGAAATTGAAATGACTTTAATCGATAATGCCTCGAATGCAGATGAGATACAATGATCAAATTCTGTAATTGTATCAAGTAATTGCATGGATTCCACTCCTTGTTAAGAACTTGATTTTCTTGATGCAGACAACAAAGGGGAAGCGTCTGCGAATTGTGATAAATTTTAGACTATTCTAATTATAATACAATTTATTACAAAATATGAATGCAAAAGCAATAATTTTTTGTTAAAAACAAGAAACTTGGATTTTTTTAGTAAATAGCAGAAATGAAAAATTAGAATAATGAGGTGAGAAAAATGACAAAAAGAAAGCGTCATGTCATTAAACATGACAATGTTGTTGTTTTTCCGGGCGCTGTCCAAACATTAATACGTGAAGGACATATGTTTGCTGAAAATTTTCAGTATGAAAAAGCGGTGGCAAGCTTTGAAAAGGCATTTGTGTACGAAGCTGGAGATGAATTTGCTCTTAGTGCCTATGCTTTCGCTTTGTATGAATTAAAGGACTATAGCAAGACAAAGGATGTTTGTGAGCAATTATTTTCAATGGGTACGTCATTTTATGTAGAAATCATGGAATTGTACATTACCGTATGCATGCAGTTAAAAGAATACCATCAAGTAGAGTCATTAATTTCAACGCTACTTGAAGAAAATGTTTTGCCTCAGGATCAAATTGAAAAATTTGAACGCTTAAAAAATTTGAATAGTGAAGTGTCTAAGAATCTAGAAAAAAAAGAAAATGCACAACGTTTAATAGAAGAACAGGAATATGACCTTGAGAAATTTAGGGCACTTAGTCCAAATGAGCAATCCATTCGCTTACATCGACTTATGGATACAAATGTAAGACAATTAAAAGAGCCGTTGAAAGAGATTATTGAATGTTCCACGATCCATCCGTTTGTCCAGAGTCTAGCGCTTATATTATTAGTAGAACAAGAAGTAGCTATCAATGTTACAGTAGCCAAATTCAATCAAACCAAAGTTGTTAATCCTACTGAATTAGTATTGCCTAACCAGCTACCGCAGTATGGAGAAATAAAAAATATACTAGAAGTGAAGCTAGAACAAGACCCATCGACTTTGGAAATGGTACAATATTTAATGGCAAAGCATGCCATTGTAACGTATCCATTTGAATGGCACCCGTTCGAAGCAGATGATGTTGCCTATAGTTATATTGATTTTGTCTTAGCGATGCTTGGAAATGTACAAGAAATGGACTATGAAATTATTGACTTTTTACAAATGTTAGAAAAGCTAACAGAACTACATTAGGTATGAAATAAGTTGAAACTATACACATCTATGTTATACTAAAATGGTTGTCAAAATCGTAGTTACGAATGAATTGTCTAACATCTAAACTTGATTATTTATTTGGAGGTATTTATACATGTCAGCAAAATGGGAAAAACAAGAAGGTAATATCGGTACTCTTACAATCGAAGTACCTGCTGCAGAAATCGACGCAGCAATGGACCAAGCGTTCAAAAAAGTTGTAAAACAAATTAACGTACCAGGTTTCCGTAAAGGTAAAATGCCTCGTAAAATGTTTGAACAACGTTTTGGTATCGAATCTCTATACCAAGATGCATTAGAAATCATCGTTCCTGAATCTTATGCAAAAGCAATTGATGAAGCTGGAATTATGCCAGTTGATTACCCAGAAATCGCTGGTACAGAAAACTTTGTACACGGTCAAGATTTCACATTCACTGCACAAGTAACAGTGAAACCAGAACCAAAGCTAGGAGACTATAAAGGTCTAGAAGTATCTAAACTTCCAGTAGAAGTAACGGATGAAGAAGTAGATGCACAAATTCAAGATCAATTAGCTCGTAAAGCAGAGCTTGAAATCAAAGAAGACGAAGCAATCGTAGAAGGTGATACAGCTGTGATCGACTTCGAAGGTTTCGTTGGCGAAGAAGCTTTTGAAGGTGGTAAAGGTGAAGACTATCCACTAGAAATCGGTTCAGGTTCATTCATTCCAGGTTTTGAAGAGCAATTAGTTGGTGTTAAAGCTGGCGAATCTAAAGATGTTGTTGTTACATTCCCAGAAGAATATCATGCAGCTGAATTAGCTGGTAAAGAAGCTACTTTCAAAGTAACTGTGAAAGAAGTTAAAACAAAAGTTCTTCCTGAGTTAAATGATGAATTCGCAAAAGAATTAGATCCAGAAGTTGAAGGCGTTGAAGCTTTACGCGCTAAAATTAAAGAACAAACTGCAGCTCAAAAAGAAACAGAATCAGATGCAGCTCTTCGTGATGAGCTTGTAGAAAAAGCAGCTGAAAATGCCGACTTTGAAGTACCAGCAGGTATGATCAACTCTGAAACTGATCGTATGTTACAAGAATTTGGTCAACGTTTACAAATGCAAGGTATGAATCTAGACCTTTACTACCAATTCTCTGGTCAATCAGAAGAAGACTTACGTGGCCAAATGAAAGAAGAAGCTGAAAGCCGTGTGCGTGTATCATTAACACTTGAAGCAATTGCTGAAGCTGAAAAAATTGAAGCATCTGAAGCTGATATTGAAGCAGAATTAGAAAAAATGGCTGCTCAATTTAACATGACAAAAGATCAAATCACAAGTGCTTTAGGTGGAACAGCAGTACTTGAAAATGACATCAAAATCCAAAAAACAGTTGAATTTTTAGTAGAAAACGCTAAAATTACTGAATAAGATTTTGTGTAATTAGATACCCAAAAAAACAAGGTACGGCATTCTTCCGTGCCTTGTTTTATCACATAAACTCTTAGCAATCAGTCCCCTTAACATTTAATTCACTTTATACTTCACTTATACATAGTATTGTTTTAGTTTTTATCTTCATTCAGCAGATGTTTTTGTATCCAAAGTATAATGTCAGGTACAAAAAACTACCATCTCACATAGATGGCGAGCTGTAAGCCTTTTAACCTTTTTAGTGTGTGTTTAAACCACGACTGAATGAAGATAGTGCCTGCTGGCATGCGGCAAGGATTTAGATTGAAGTCCTGGCGCTATTAGAGTCAAGGCGAAATTGATACGATGCTAAACTTAACTTCATTCAGAAAGGTTCTAACTAAATAAAATTTATTTTTTGAGTGATATACCCTTGGTTGATGAATGTAGTAGATTTATAAATAGAGATCAGTAGTTTGTAGTGTGTCGGAAGTGAATAAATGTAACTTTATAGCAGTATAAGGTGGCGAAGTAAGCAGGTTCCTATAGCATGCTTCGAAAGACAAATGAAGTAAAGTACATGACGATGCGTTATAATCTACACATGCATAATTACTGAGGCGTAAATGATGCAGACAATTTATTTGATAAAGGTTCAATAATCTTGTAAGATTGTTGCTTGAATAGGGGTGAAACATATTGTTCAAATTTAATGATGAAAAAGGCAATTTAAAATGCTCATTCTGTGGAAAACCACAAGAACAAGTGCGTAAATTAGTTGCAGGTCCAGGTGTTTATATTTGTGATGAATGTATCGAGCTTTGTTCAGAGATCGTTGTAGAGGAACTAGGTGTAGAAGAGGAGATCGAATTCCAAGATATCCCAAAACCGAAAGAAATCTTAACGATTTTAGATGAGTATGTAATTGGACAAGAGCGTGCTAAAAAAGCATTGGCAGTCGCAGTTTACAATCACTATAAACGTATCAATACGAATAGTAAAATTGATGATATTGAATTAGCAAAATCGAACATTGTGTTAATCGGCCCAACTGGTAGCGGTAAAACTTTATTAGCTCAAACGTTAGCACGTATTTTAAATGTTCCATTCGCTATTGCGGATGCTACCTCCTTAACTGAAGCAGGTTATGTTGGTGAGGACGTTGAAAATATTTTATTAAAGTTAATCCAATCAGCTGATTATGATATCGAACGCGCTGAAAAAGGGATTATCTATATTGATGAAATTGACAAGGTTGCACGTAAGTCGGAAAATCCATCTATTACACGAGATGTTTCTGGCGAAGGTGTTCAGCAGGCACTCCTAAAAATTCTTGAAGGAACAGTTGCAAGTGTTCCACCACAAGGAGGACGAAAACATCCTCATCAAGAATTCTTACAGATCGATACAACCAATATTCTTTTCATTGTTGGCGGTGCATTTGATGGCATTGAAACCATCATTAAACGACGTCAGGGTGAAAAAGTAATAGGATTCGGTTCAGATCCGAATAAAGTAGATGTAGATGAAGGTTCTATCATGTCCAAGCTGATTCCTGAGGATTTATTGAAATTTGGTTTAATACCAGAGTTCATTGGTCGATTACCTGTACTTGCGAGTCTGGAGCAATTAAACGAAGCAGCACTAGTACAAATTTTAACAGAGCCGAAAAATGCACTAGCCAAGCAATATCAAAAAATGCTTGAATTAGATGGCGTTGAGCTTGAATTTGATGAAGATGCTCTTGTGGCAATTGCTAAGGAAGCAATTGAACGTAAAACAGGTGCGCGTGGTCTTCGTTCAATTATTGAGTCAACAATGCTTGATGTAATGTACGAATTACCTTCACGTGAAGACGTGAAAAAATGTATCATTACAGCAAAAACAATTACGGATAAAGAAAAACCGAAATTGCTTCTTGAAGATGGCACTGAACTCGATGAAGGTAGCGACACTAAAACTTCAGCATAATGAATAGACGTGGCTGTCTACCGTTGTGAGATAGAGAGTAATTAGCTGACTTCGATTGTGCAATATTCGCACATATCGACAGTCAGCTTTTTATTCATTCCTACATAAAGCCAGCTGTAACTTGAAGAAATTTTTGGCTCGCTTCAATATCTAGTGTGAATCAATTTTTTAAACACATACTAGTAGCGCGGGATGTTAACATGAAAATTTTGACGGAGGTGAATGCCCGCATGGTGACAATACAAAAAACAACAAATGTACCATTATTGCCTTTGCGTGGACTTTTAGTATTCCCATCGATGGTGTTACATATTGATGTGGGTAGAAATCGTTCTGTAGCGGCGCTTGAGCAGGCAATGTTAGAGGACCAAATGATTTTATTGGTAACACAAAAAGAAATGCACGATGAACAACCTGAAGAGCAAGATTTGTATTCAGTTGGTACAATTGCTTATGTCAAACAAATGCTTAAATTACCAAATGGCACGTTACGTATCCTTGTAGAAGGAGTTGCTCGTGCAACGTGGAAAAACTATCGTGCGTTAGAGAAGTATACGGTTGTCGATATTGAAATTAAAGAGGAGTCAACGGAAAAAGATGTAGAAACACAAGCATTGATGCGGACATTGTTGACGTATTTTGAAAAATATGCAAAATCCTCCAATAAAATTACAACTGAGACGATCAATACTGTAACGGATATTGAAGAGCCTGGCCGTTTAGCTGATATTATTGCTTCTCATTTGCCGTTTAAAATTGCCGACAAGCAAGAAGTATTGGAAATGCTAAGCGTTAAAAAACGACTAGATCATTTAATTATTCGCTTGCATGATGAACAGGAAGTATTGGATCTAGAAAAGAAGATTAATTCCAAAGTAAAGCAGTCAATGGAGCGTACGCAAAAGGAATATTATTTACGTGAGCAAATGAAAGCTATCCAAACGGAGCTGGGAGATCGCGAAGGGAAAACTGGAGAAGTTGCAGAATTACGGAAGCGTATCGACGAAGCTGGTATGCCAGAAACAACAAAGGAAGCAGCACTGAAAGAATTAGATCGCTATGAAAAAATACCTGGAGCTAGTGCAGAGAGCGGTGTTATTCGCAATTATATTGATTGGCTTATTTCATTACCATGGACAAATGCTACAGAGGATCGCATGAATATTGCCCATGCTGAAAATATTTTAAACCGAGATCATGATGGATTAGAAAAAGTCAAAGAACGTGTTCTAGAATATTTAGCAGTACGTCAGCTGAAAAATTCACTGCGAGGACCTATTTTATGCTTAGCAGGGCCTCCTGGTGTTGGTAAAACATCATTAGCTCGCTCCATTGCCGAAAGTTTAGATCGAAAGTTTATTCGTATTTCTTTAGGTGGTGTTCGAGATGAATCGGAAATTCGCGGACATCGACGTACGTATGTTGGTGCAATGCCAGGACGTATTATTCAAGGAATGAAAAAAGCAGGTACCATTAATCCAGTATTTTTATTAGATGAAATCGATAAAATGTCGAATGATTTTAGAGGTGACCCTGCAGCAGCCATGCTTGAAGTTTTAGACCCTGCGCAAAATAATACATTTAGTGATCATTATATTGAGGAACCATATGATCTATCTAATGTGTTATTTATTGCAACTGCCAATGATTTAAGTAGCATCCCAGGACCATTATTAGATCGTATGGAAGTAATATCTATTGCAGGCTATACTGAAATCGAGAAAGCTCAAATTACAAAAAATCATCTTATACCAAAGCAGCTTAAAGAGCATGGCTTGAAAAAAACGCAAGTGGTAATCAAAGATGAAGCAGTCACTGATATTATACGTTATTATACTCGGGAAGCAGGAGTTCGCGGTTTAGAACGACAAATCGCTACGCTTTGCCGTAAAATTGCCAAAGTAATTGTATCTGGTGAGAAAAAACGCGTAACGGTTAGCTCAAAATCATTACAAGATTTACTAGGTAAACATCGTTTCCGCTATGGACAGGCTGAAAAGGAAAATCAAGTGGGTGTCGCTACTGGACTTGCTTATACAACAGTTGGTGGAGATACATTACAAATTGAAGTTTCTTTAACACCAGGTAAAGGGAAGTTACAACTAACTGGTAAGCTTGGTGAAGTAATGAAGGAATCGGCTCAAACAGCCTTATCCTATGTTCGTACGAAGATGGAACACCTTAATGTGGATGCAGAATTTTTTGATACTCACGATATTCATATCCATGTACCAGAGGGCGCTGTACCTAAAGATGGACCATCAGCTGGTATTACAATGGCAACTGCTATCGTTTCGGCTATTCTACATCGCCCGATTCGCCGCGAGGTAGGTATGACAGGTGAGATTACCTTGCGTGGCCGTGTATTGCCAATCGGCGGCTTAAAAGAAAAAACATTAAGCGCTCACCGTGCAGGATTAACGACAATCATTTGTCCTAAGGATAATGAACGTGATATAGAGGATATTCCTGATAGTGTACGTGAGCAACTAACATTTAAACTAGTGACATCGGCTGATGAAGTTTTAGCCTATGCGCTGGACGGAGGTTTTTAAAAAAATGAAAGTCCATAATGTCGAAATGGTCATTAGTGCGGTACGACCAGACCAATATCCAGAAGATGGACTGCCAGAATTTGCATTAGCAGGTCGTTCGAATGTAGGAAAGTCTTCCTTCATAAATCGAATGATCGGACGTAAAGCTTTAGCACGTATTTCATCTAAGCCTGGTAAAACACAAACCCTTAACTTTTATAAGATTGAAGAACAGCTATTTTTTGTAGATGTTCCAGGGTATGGTTATGCAAAGGTTTCTAAAACAGAGCGTGAGGCATGGGGAAAAATGATCGAGCGCTATTTTACAGGACGTCAGGAGTTAAAAGCAGTCGTACAAATTATAGATTTGCGACATCCTCCGACAGCTGATGATCGTATGATGTATGATTTTTTAAAGCATTACAATATTCCTTGCATTGTCATTGCAACGAAGGCAGATAAAATTCCAAAAGGTAAATGGGATAAACATAAGAAAATTGTCAAAGAGACACTGGAGATGGAAAAAAGTGATTCACTTATTGTCTTCTCATCAGAAACGGGTCTTGGCTTTGAGGAAGCTTGGAAAACAATCGAAAATAAAATGTAATAAAAAACATCTATTGTATCTAAACCGTTAGGACAATAGATGTTTTTGTATTTTCAATCGAGTGGTGTAGAAAATTAGGGAAAATACTTGATGATGAAACTATTTGTCCGATAAATTAGATAGGAGGTGGACTAGATGGATATCGCAGCTTTATCGATGGCAATGAACCAAGCAACACTTATGCAAAATGTATCTTTAGCTGTTACGAAACAGGCAATGGAAATGCAACAGCAAAATACAGAACAGTTAGTTGAAATGTTAGATGCTCCACATCCAGCAGCCGGACATACAATTGATATTCAAGTATGAAGTAGGCAAGGTAGCTTGAAGTTAAAAGCTACCTCAACTTTTGTTTTTTAGAAATAAATTCAAGAAGGCCTAAAATGTAACTTTTCGAATAAGAAAAACTACCAATAATACGATATACTAATAATTAGTAAGGAGGCAGGTTTTTTGAAAAAATATTTATACATACTGATGATTACGTTACTGATGATAGTTGGTTTTTCCTTTAATCAATCTGCTAAAGCAGCCCAACTAGTGACAGGGACATTTGTTGATGTAACGTTTTCGGAATATACGAAGCCTGATGGTACGATAGAAAAGCAACTTAGTAAAATTACATTGGAAAATGATCGTGGACGAACAGTAACCTTTAATATTAATAAAAATACTAGATTATATATTAATAATACGTCTACAACGATTGAGGGTTTTAAGATGGGGATGGAAGTCGAGGCTGAAATTTCTCTTAGAAGTGTTGTTGAACTTCGCGGTACCTCTCATACACCAACAGAAACAAATGTACCATCAACAGGAAGCAGTAACGGTAAAACAACTGCTGGTGTCGTCACGAGTATTGATCCAAATGGTTTATTTATCATGGTAAAACCAGATGTTGGCGCAGAAACGACATACTATTTAAACAAAGAAACCAATTATCAAAAAGGTTCTTCAGCAACAGATATTAGTGCATTATACGTTGGGGATCGAGTTAAATTAAGTTTCAAAAATAAAACTTCCTCAATCATATCAAAGGTAGCTATCAGTGAAACAGGTACGCTCGTTGAAAACTTATATAAAGGCGAGATACAAGCGGTCAATCCTAATGCCAACAAGCTTACCGTGAAAAATCAGCATGCCTTTGTTAACTGGCAGTTTGGCTCTCAAACAACAAATGATCTTTCAACTATGCCTTTTACATCCAAAGTACCAATCTATGTTGGGAATACAAAAGTCGAGAAAGGTCAGCTGAAAAATTATATAGGTAGCGAAGCATACTATGCGACCGTTAAACAATTTGGTAAGGAAGTAATCGAGAAAATTGTCGTATTAAAAAATAATGAAAGAACATATTACGAACCAATGCTGTCTGTTGATACAGATTACCAACTACTGAAACTGAAAACAGCAGGAACAATGTATTTCCATAATGGAACTATTTTAATTCGAAATGGACGATTAATTGAACCTACTGGTCTTATGGCATATGGTACTGCTTTTGTCGTGGCTGATGGTGCTACTCGTGATCACTATGCCCAAGTAATACAAGTTACAAGTGATAGCTTCATGTCACCTAATCTCGCAGGTCATGAATTATATTATGGACGCTTATCTCAAGCAGATGGATATGTAATTGAAATTGACGATGCGATGAAGATTGAATCAAATGTTTTCAAGAAAGCAGATCGTACTGTACTGTCAGTTAGTAATTCAACGAAAGCCATGGTAGATGACGGCAATAAAACATATAGTGTCATGCCAGATATTGAACTTTACTTATCTGAGGGAGATTATGGTTATTTCTATGTGAAGGAAGGCCATGTACAAGCTCTTCATATTTTAGACAAGGCTAAACCTGTTGCCCCTCTAATGCTTGCAGGGAAACTACAGTCTGTAAAATCTACGTATCCTGCAGTCATTAATGTCAAGAGTGTTAGTCAATGGCAAAATGGTCGTTGGTATGAAGCGGGTGAAATGGTTAATATGAATATTGACCAAGCGACACTGATTAAAGCAGGTAAGGTGATTCAAGCTTCTGACTTACAGCCATCTGATCGTTTAGTTGTATTATCAGATCGATTTGTTAAAGCTCATTTTATTTTGGTAGATTAGCATAAATATTAAACTAAAAAATCTGCGAGTCTCATGCGAATATGTTTCATAATCGAAAGATGAAGAAGTTACTTCGAATAGGCTAAATTGTGTATATATTCGCAAGACGAGCAGATTTTTTAGTTGTATTAGAAACAAGCTTCATTATGCACGCAAATGCACAGTGAAAGAGAGGAAAAGCGAATGCAAAAAAAATTATCTAAAATAATGTTTCTAGTCCTTGCTGTCTTTTTGATTGGAACAACTATTCCATTCAATGCATCAGCCGCTTCATTAGAAACAACAGGTGCTGTAAAAAACGAATATACATATGAAGAAGCTGTGTTCCTTTCAGGGACACCTGTTATTTTTAAAGGAACAAGTAAAGATATTAAAATTGCTCAAAAAGAATCAAAAGGTAAATTAACTGAAACGTATAGCATGAAGTTAACAGCAAGCAATGGCGCAACATTGACAAGAAATATTGCCTATGAATCAGATGTAGTGGATTATGCAGTTCTTGGTCAAAAAACATCCAATGGTGAAGTGAAGAAATACACTGAAAAAATCACAATTGGCGCCATTACTTATTCCTTAGTCGATTATCAATTTTCACAAGGAACAGTTACTGATAATCGTGCAGCCTCTGATTATTACTCAGGAAATATTATTTCTAGAAAAACCTATGCTTTTGAAACAGGAAAAGGAAAAAATGCTGTTCAAAACACAGTAACAATTGAAACAGATAGTCGACATGCAGGCTATGAGAACTTCTGGGGTGCGACAGAAACTCAAATCACGGAATCTGTTTATTCTTATAGTGATGGTAAAACAAGTCATGTGAAAAATCGTTTATCTACAAGTAAATCACGTGTTTTAAATTATGAGGAAAATCTCGGTAGCTTAGGGAGTTTTGAAGGTGGATATGCAGTCGTAAGTGAAAAGGATGTTATTTCTGAATATACATACGACCTATCTTCAGGACAAAAAGGTACACTTGATTTAGATACAGAGTACATGCCGACAATTGAACGTCTTATCATTCCTAAATTCAGAGATTTAACAACCCATTATGCGAAAGAAGCAATTGAAAAACTTTATTCTCTAGGTATTTACTCAGATTCAAGTAACTTCTTTTCTCCTAATACACCAATGAAACGTATTGATTTTACGACGGCTATTGGTAAAGCGGTTGATTTACGTGTGTTTGAAGAAAAGAAATCAAAAAAGACACCTACTACAAGTGTTTTTAAAGACTTGAAGCGTTCTATCAAAGATTACGGTTATATTGAATCAGCGTTAAATAAAGGGATAATCAAAGGTGTATCAGCTGACTACTTTAAGCCAGATAATGCTATTAATCGCGCACAGGCTGCAACTATCTTTGTCCGTGCCTTAGGACTTGAAAATAGAGCACCTGATCCTGGTTACTTAACTAAATTTACAGATGACAAACAGATTCCAAATTATGCGAGAGATGGCATCTATATAGCGAATGAACTTGGCTTAATGATTGGTGATGCTGCTGGTCGTTTTAATCCAAATAAACCACTAACGCGTGCAGAGGCGTCAGTTGTTTTAGAACGATTCTTGAAATATTTAGAGGATGACTTAAAACAAAACTATCGTGATGACATATTGTTCTTTAACTAAAGAAAGGATGGAACAAAAATGACATATGTAAAAAAAGCATTGCTTGCTATGCTTTGCTTCATGCTTCTACTGATGACAGCTACACCTACTGTTACGCAAGCAGCTACAACAATTAGAGATGTTCCAACAAATAGCAATAATTATAAAGCTATTTCATGGGCGGTCGATAATGACCTGATGTCCTTAAATAGTGCAAGTAACTTTTTACCAAATGATCAAGTGACAGATCGCGATCTTGTTCTGATGTTTGCCAAACTAGATCGTAACTATGCTTTATCTTATATTGATAGTGTTGCTTATAATTTCTATAGTGATTTTTATTTACCATTTAATGGTACACATGTAAATACGAATCGAACAAAAGCTGTAACACGTGGCCAATTTGCCCAAATTTACGCGGCTTTTAAAGGCTTAGATTTAGATGAGCCACAGGCAGTTCAATATTTATATTCAAATGATTTATCTACAAGCTCTACAGGCAAAAACACTTTCGCTAGCTTTAATCCATCCACAAAACTAACACGGGGTGATGTTGCTGTATTTTTCTATCGTGCTGTTCAAAATAGCACTTTCGCAGTACAAGGATTAAAACGTAGTCCAGCTGGTCGTGATAATGATAGCATTACGTTACCACCTGGTTTTATGGGATCTAGTAGTGCTGATTTTGAAGAGCCAAAGGATAATTCAAATGATTTTACTGGACCAAATAATGTTAATAATGCATTGCAGAGTATCTTGGTGGAAAAGCCTGATTTAATTGCAAATAATGTGGATACAACACTAGTTACAGTTTCTTTAAAAGCTTGTAATGGTGATCCTATCGCTGATGATAAATCTTATTCATTCCGCGTGAAGGCATCCTACGGAAATATTGTTGATACTTCAGGTGAAGCAGTTGACATTGTCCAATCGGATGGTTCAACGGTATCTGCTATAGTGGTAGCACCAAAATTAACTAAATCAGTACGTGATACAATAACTTTTGAGCTGATTAATAATACGGATCCAGCAATGAAGTGTCTTGTTGGTGAGAAACTAAACGCAGAAGTGCGTTATGCACCACAGCCTGAATTGCGTATTGATTACCAAGTATACGACCCAGCAAATACAGATGATAATGGGAGCGTGATTCCTGAATTTCCAAAAAGTGAAGATATTCCAGAGTTCTTTACGCAAAACTTAATTGATGTTTATAGCCCAGTTCCTCTAAATGCTAATTCAGATAAAAAATTATTTAGTATTGGGCAGCAAACAAATGTGAAGGACGTTTTAGGGAATGTGCAAAACATCTATTTGCGTTACGGTGGATCTGATCCTAAATATCCGGCATTAGGTTATGAAAATGCTATTCTTCAATTTGAAAACTATGATATTTCTGTTCACTTATTTGAGGAACTTTTAAAGACACGTTTTGAGAACTCTGTTACAACGCCAGCTAAAACGGAAATAATGTATTTAATTGCTGACGATGGTCGTCCTATTTATCGCGTTCAGGGCATTGATGATGATATTGCCTCACAGGTAGAGAACATTAATCCAGTCGGCGCCATTATTCAGCTTATGAAAGAAATGCCAGACGAAAAAGATTTAACATTAGAACATTATGATAGTGTTATGAAGATTTATTCGATCTTCACTAACTTAAGTAACTATGACCGCACGGTATTATTAAAATACCAAGGCGGTAAATTACTTGGACAAGTAGAGGCGTTTAAAAAACGAGTAGAGGCCCTCAAGGAAAGTGCGGATGCTGCATCAAGACCATCAGGAAAAGATCGTTATACAAAAGTAATGGTGACTTTAGTGCGTCCTGGTGGAGAGCCTATTACAGATTATCAAGGGACAGTCAAAATTAAGTATGACGGAGTAGAAAAAACAGCTTCATTCATTACGAACACTTCTGATCCATTAAATAACACAGGGAATCCAGGTACTGCTGTAGCCTACTTTGATTCAGTTATATATGGCAAATCTAAAGTGGAAGCAAGACTTGTCAATCCAATAGACCCTCGCTATGCAACGTCCTTGAAGGGTTTAAAAGATAAAACAGTGACGAAAGATATTTTTACGAATCCATACTTCAGTAAAAACTCTTGTTCTTTAGCAACAGAAATTGCCTATGTAGTGGATTATTCTTCTTCCATGAAGGCTGTTGATCCAACAAATTATCGTGGGAAGAAAATGATTGAACTAATCAATCAATTAAAGGCTAAAAATAACATAGTCATTGAAACCAATACAAAAGCGACAGTACTTGGAGAAGGTACAACAGAAAATGTGTTGAAAAAAGATCTTTATAAAGCATCGAAAGATAAGGGTGCAACCGATATTTTTGCAGGCATCGATATTGCTTTAACAAAATTCTCGAACGATTCGAAAACATCCAAAGCTATTGTCGTTGTATCTGATGGTAAAACGAGTAAATCAAAAATGACAAAAGTTATAAATGAAGCGAAAAAGCAAGGTGTCAAAGTATACACAGTAAGTATGGGCAAAAAATCACAAGTAAATGACGCTACTTTAATGCAATTATCTTCAGAAACGGGCGGAACGTACTTCCATGCAATTGATAATTTGCAATTGCATCAAGTCTTCCAGAAGTTAATTGATACAATTTTATGTAAAACGCAAGCTTCAAGCTGTATCAACCCAGAAGATTTATTTGAAGAGACAAGTGTTTCGCTACGAAAAGGTTATATTACAATGAGTGCTCGAGTTGATGGTAACTGTCAAAACGTTGCGAAGATGAATGTACGTTTTAATTCAATCAGTGGAGATGTCCAGTTTGATTTGCAAAAGCGTAGTGATCAAGTGTATATGTTAACAAAAACTGTTCAAACTATGCAGGACTTTAAAGTCAATGATGAGATTGAGTTTATAGCATACGATAAAGATGGAAATATGATTGCAATAAAGACTGTTACAATAACAAATTAATGAGAAAACTGCCTCCGATAATGGGGGCAGTTTTTTAATTTGAAACAACACGTATAATTTGTTACACTTAGTTTATAATAATTCTAATGTAGATGACGAATTGCAGTTCTTCATGACATGTTCACAAATTATTGATGAACTCTTGTCGAACTGTGCTATAATGAGATTTGTGAATTAGAACGTGTGAGGTGTTATTCATGCATACCATCGTAGTAGGCTTGAATTATAAAACAGCGCCTGTTGAAATACGTGAGAAGTTATCATTCATTGAGAGTGAACTGCCACAAGCAATGGAAGCGCTGCAAAAGCAAAAAAGTATATTAGAGAACGTAATTGTTTCGACATGTAATCGTACAGAAATATATGCTGTTGTGGATCAATTGCATACTGGACGTCATTTTGTGAAACAATTTTTAGCCAACTGGTTTGATTTGCCTGTGGAGACATTTTCTTCGTATTTAACGATTCGTGAAGAAGATGAGGCAGTCGAACATTTATTTAAAGTGACAGCTGGAATCGATTCAATGGTTCTAGGTGAAACACAAATTTTAGGGCAAGTAAAAAAAAGCTTTTTAAGTGGACAAGAGATTGGCACAACAGGAACGGTATACAATCAGCTATTTAAACAAGCAGTAACATTTGCAAAGCGTGCTCATAATGAAACAGCGATTGGTGAGAATGCGGTATCCGTTTCCTATGCGGCCGTAGAATTAGCAAAGAAAATTTTTGGCTCATTACAACGCAAGCATGTAGCTATTTTAGGTGCAGGAAAAATGGGGGAACTTGCAATTGAGAACCTTTACGGTAGTGGTGTAGGGAAAGTTACTGTCATTAACCGTACATTTGAAAAAGCAGAAAGCTTAGCAGCTAAATTCCATGGTGAAGCTAAATCAATGAAGGAATTACAATGTTCTTTGTTAGAAGCGGATATTTTAATTACTTCAACAGGTGCTACTGATTATGTTATTGATTACGAGCTAATGCAATTTGTGGAACGTTTACGTAAAGGAAAACCATTATTCATGGTAGATATAGCGGTTCCTCGTGATATTGACCCACGAGTTGGCGACCTACCAAATGTATTCCTATATGATATTGATGATTTACAAGGTATTGTCGAAGCGAACTTAGCAGAGCGTGAACGTGCTGCTGCTGATATTACTAATATGATTGGCGAAGAAGTTGTGCAATTTAAAGACTGGGTAGCTACTCTTGGGGTAGTGCCAGTCATCTCAGCATTACGTAAAAAAGCAAATCGTATTCAACAAGAGACTATGACAAGTATCGAAAATAAAATGCCAGATTTAACGGAACGTGAACGTAAAATTTTAAGCAAACATACAAAATCTATTATCAATCAATTGTTAAAAGAGCCAATCTTGCAAGCTAAAGAAATGGCTAATTCTCCAAAAGCAAATGAACAGTTACGTTTATTCCAACAAATTTTTGGTATAGAGGATGCTGTGGAAGCTGAAGTTCATGAGATGACAAAGCAAGAGCTTGAGCGCAAAGAACGCGCACAGGTATCTCAGACTTCTACTGAACCAAAGTACTCTTTCTAAATTATCTATTGCGCTCACGTAGAAAGCTGTGATTGTACATGGGTGTTACGCGCAATTGGATTTTCTACTGATATTACATGAGGCGTTTTCGTATCTGTATGGTAAACTAAGGATACGAAAACGTTTTTTTGTTTTCTATGCTAAAATAGTTTATTAATTTCACGACAAAGAAGGGATGTCTATTGGCTGATTTGACCATGACGAGGCTCTATGAAGTGATGATCGTCTTGTATGCGATCAGTCTAGTTTTTTACTTTACTGATTATTTTTATAAGCAAGTACGTGCAAGACGCATTGCTTTTTGGCTTGTTTCATTTGTATGGATGATTCAAAGTGCCATTATCATTTTAACGTTTGTGGAAACGAAGCGTTTTCCGATTTTATCCTTGTCTGAGGGAATACTTTTTTATTCCTGGTTACTCGTGACGTTATCCATTATCCTTCATTGCATAGCAAGGGTGGATTTACCTGTGTTTATTATTAATATACTAGGATTTTTATTCGCTAGTATATTTACTTTTATGCCGAAACGTCCTACAGGAGCTGTCGGGGATACTTTAATTTCAGAGATGCTTTTTATTCATATATCATTTGCAATATTGTCTTATGCAGCGTTTACATTAACATTTGTGTTTGCCATTTTGTATCTCGTTCTATATCGATTGCTGAAAAAGAAAAAGTGGTCGCATTTATGGACTAGATTGCCTTCCTTGCAGCAGACAAGCAGCTGGATGAATATTTCATTTTTCATTGGAATTCCGATGTTATTTATAAGTTTAATATTAGGGTTTGAATGGGCACTATTAACATTAGAGAGTCTTTCGATTTTCGATGCGAAAATCATAGGGTCCTTCATTATTTTAATTTTGTATTGTTTTATCCTATATGTGAATCGCAAAAGCAAGCTGACAGGTACAACTTATGCATGGGTACATATTTATGCCTATCTATTAGTTGTTGTAAACTTCTTCTTAGGTAGTAGTTTATCGCGATTCCATTTATGGTATTAGAAGAAAGGTTGGAGACTGTTGAGAAAAATTATTGTAGGTTCTAGGAGAAGTAAATTAGCGCTAACGCAAACAAATTGGTTCATTAATGAATTAAAAGCGGCTGGTGCACCATTCGAATTTGAAGTAAAAGAGATTGTAACAAAAGGTGACCAAATTTTAGATGTACAGCTTTCAAAAGTAGGTGGGAAAGGGTTGTTTGTAAAAGAAATTGAACAAGCCCTTTACGATAAAGAAATTGACTTTGCTGTTCATTCTATGAAAGATATGCCTGCTGTATTGCCAGATGGGCTAGTGATTGGTTGTATTCCACCACGTGAAGATGCTCGTGATGCATTTATTTCGAAAGGGCATGTTAAATTTGCTGACCTTCCTGCGGGAGCAATCGTTGGGACAAGTTCTTTACGTCGTAGTGCTCAGCTTTTAACAGTACGTCCTGATATCGAAATTAAATGGATTCGTGGAAATGTTGATACACGCTTAGCTAAGCTTGAAACAGAAGAATATGATGCCATTATTTTAGCAGCGGCTGGTTTGAAACGCCTTGGGTGGAGTGATGATGTAGTCACTGAGTTTTTACCTGTCGAACAATGTCTACCAGCTGTAGCGCAAGGTTCTCTTGGCATTGAATGTCGTGCCGATGATGCGGAGCTTTTAGCCGAATTAGGTAAGTTGACTGATTCATTCACTTGGCAAGAAGCACATGCAGAACGTGCATTTTTAGCTGCAATGGATGGTGGTTGTCAAGTTCCGATTGCTGGTTATGCCACTTCAAATGGGGAAGAAATTACATTAACAGGCCTTGTTGCTGCTCCAGATGCATCTGTTGTGTATAAGGAAACAGTAGTTGGCACAGATGCACAAAAAATTGGAGAAGAACTAGCTGCTAGTTTAACAAAACAGGGAGCTTTCGATTTAATTCAGCGTGTAAAGGCAGAGCAAGATGCCCAGTAATTTACCTCTAAAGGGTAAAACCATACTTTTAACAGGCACATCTAAGACAACAACCATTGTCGAAAATATAACAGCTTTAGGTGGACATGCCATCGTAGCCCCATTAATTGAAACTTGTGAACGATTAGATAGCAAGGATCCTGAACTATTGAACCGCGCTAAGCAATATGATTGGTTGATTTTTACTAGTCAAAATGCTGTAGAAGCTTTTGCTAGTAAAATGCTTCGACATCAATTTAATGCAAGTCATTTCAAAGGAAAAATAGCTTCCATTGGAACTAAAACAACAACAGCATTAGAAAATTTAGGATTTCAAGTGAGCTTTATGCCTTCCATATTTAGTGCTGATATTTTCGTTAAAGAATTTCCGAGTGTAGCGGGTGATCAACCGAAATGTCTGTTTATTCGAGGAGAAAAGGCGAAAAGTACGCTGAAGGATGGATTGCCTTTTGAATTAAAAGAATGGACAGTCTATGAAACGATAGAACGACATGATCAAACATCTGTTATTGTCAGTTGCATCCAGCAATATCAAAATGTTACAGTGATTTTTGCTAGTCCTTCAGCAGTTGACGTGTATGCAATGGAAGTTGTTCCACATATTGGCTGGGAAGCAGCTCGCATTGCAGCCATCGGCCATATTACGGAAGCAGCTCTTGAACAATACGGTGCTACTGTGGATATTATGCCAAGCGTTTATACAATGCAAGCAGTCATCGAAGAAATTATGAAAGTAGGGGACAAATCATGACAAAACTACAATTTCAAAGACACCGTCGTTTGCGTGCCAATGCAACGATGAGATCAATGGTAAAAGAAACATACTTACATAAAGAGGACCTGATCTATCCTATTTTTGTAATAGAAGGCGAAAATATTAAAAATGAAGTACATTCAATGCCTGGCGTTTTTCAATTTTCATTAGATAAACTAGAGGCAGAGGTGGATGAGGTTGTAGCATTAGGTATTCCTGCAGTTATTTTATTTGGCTTGCCAGCTGAAAAGGATGCGGTTGGAACAGGTGCATTTCATGATCATGGCATTGTGCAAGAAGCGACTCGACTCATTAAAACACGTCATCCTGAGTTGTTAGTCATCGCGGATACATGCTTATGTGAATTTACGGATCATGGACATTGTGGCTTAATTGAGGGCGATCAAATTTTGAATGATCCTTCATTAGATGTTTTAGCTCGCACGGCGATATCACAAGCAAAAGCTGGCGCTGATATCATTGCTCCATCAAATATGATGGATGGCTTTGTAACGGCAATTCGCGCTGGTCTGGATGAAGCTGGTTTTGAACATATCCCGATTATGTCCTATGCAGTCAAATATGCATCCAGTTACTATGGACCTTTCCGTGATGCTGCAGATGGTGCTCCGCAATTTGGTGATCGTAAATCCTACCAAATGGATCCATCAAATCGTCTAGAGGCATTCCGTGAAGCAGAGTCAGATATCGAAGAGGGCGCAGATTTCCTAATTGTCAAGCCTGCCCTTAGCTATTTAGATATTATTCGAGACATGAAAAATAACTATCCATTACCGCTTGTTGCGTATAACGTTTCAGGTGAATATGCAATGATTAAAGCGGCTGCTATAAATGGTTGGATTGAAGAGAAAAAAGTTGTGCTTGAAACATTATTAGGCATGAAACGTGCAGGCTCTGATTTAATCATTACGTATCATGCAAAAGATGCTGCACGTTGGTTGGAGGAGAAATAAATGACACGTTCTTACGAAAAATCAAAACAAGCCTATGCTGAAGCTGTTCAATTAATGCCGGGCGGTGTAAGTAGCCCAGTACGTGCATTTAAATCAGTAAATATGGACCCGATTTTCATGGAATCTGGCCATGGGGCAATCATTAAAGACATTGATGGCAATGAATATATTGATTATGTATTGTCTTGGGGTCCGTTAATTTTAGGACATACACATCCAGAGGTAGTGAAAGCAATTGCAGATACAGCTGCGAAGGGTTCTTCCTTCGGTGCTCCAAGCTATACAGAAAATCGCTTAGCTCAATTAGTATTAGACCGTTTACCAGGAATGGAAATGATTCGCTTTGTTTCTTCTGGAACAGAGGCTACTATGTCTGCATTACGTGTAGCACGTGGTGTGACAGGACGTGATAAGATCTTAAAGTTTGAAGGGTCTTATCATGGTCACGGTGACTCCTTATTGATTAAAGCTGGTTCTGGTGTTGCCACATTAGGCCTACCTGATAGCCCTGGCGTACCTGCAGATATCGCCCGCAATACGTTGACAGTTGCCTATAATGATTTAGAAGGGGCAAAAGTGATTTTTGAGAAATTTGGCACAGAGTTAGCTGCAGTCATTGTGGAGCCAGTAGCAGGAAATATGGGTGTTGTACCTCCACAACCAGGTTTCTTAGAAGGTTTGCGTGCACTTACTTCAGAGCACGGTGCATTATTAATCTTTGACGAAGTCATGACAGGTTTCCGCGTAGATTATGGCTGTGCACAAGGGTATTTTGGGGTAACGCCTGATATGACTACTTTAGGTAAAGTCATCGGAGGTGGTCTCCCTGTAGGCGCATTCGCTGGGAAAAAAGAAATTATGGAGCAAGTAGCACCAGCTGGACCAATTTATCAAGCAGGAACATTATCGGGGAATCCGTTAGCGATGACAGCTGGTTATGAAACGTTATCCCGTTTAGACCATGGTACGTATGATTACTTTAAAAAATTAGGGGATCAGCTTGAGGCTGGTTTCCGTGAAGCAGCAACTAAATATAATATCCCGCACACTGTTAATCGTGCAGGCTCTATGATTGGCTTCTTCTTCACGAATGAAGATGTCATTGATTTTGCTTCTGCTAAAACATCAGATTTACAATTATTCGCTGAATATTTCCGTCTAATGGCAGAGGAAGGTATTTTCTTACCTCCTTCTCAATTCGAGGGACTATTCATCTCAACAGCTCACACGGAAGAGCACATTGCGACAACAGTGGCAGCATTCCATAAAGTATTTGCGCAATTAGCGCAATAAAATTTGATAGAGCATGCTAGAATTATTTCTAGCATGCTCTTCTGCTGTTGAAAACAAAACCATCACTAGAATTTTTGCGAAAGGTGAAAATGGTTTCCGTTGTAGGCTACTTGCTTTCCTGTGGCTCACCTCTTTAGCTATCCCAAGGGATTCAAGCACCTTCCACTTCACCCCATAAAAATGATTCTTAATAGCAAGGTTTTCAAATAAAGTAAAAGTGTTCACTACTCATTTTATGTAGAGGTGTTGTCACTCACGAACGCCCCCCTGGAAAGGATGCTAGCGGAACGGAATAAACCCTCGCTTTGTAAAATTGCTTTATATCCCATTGACATTACCTTTTTTAATGGATTAAGCAGAAGGCATTATAGTGCTTGAGGAATACATGAGTAAAAAGGAACAATAGCATATATTTACTAGTAAGTAAGCTCAACTATACTGGATGAAGGACCTGCTTTTGTCAAAATTACATCTTTCAGCATAGCCAAATTGTGGGCGATATCGTTTATAATATAGCTATTCATAAAAGAAAGTAGTGAATTGATATGGCAACAGGCACACACACGGTCGAAGTACCCGTAGGGATTGAACATGTATGGGATTTCGTTAGTGATATGGAAAAATGGGCAAAGCTTGTCCCTGGTTATAATGCACATGAAATGATTGATGAGAAACACTCCACTTGGACTTTTAAAGGCAATGTTGGCGTTTTGAAAAAAACAGTTGAAGTAGAAATTACAATCTTAGAATGGATAGCACCATCAAAAGTTACATTTGAATTAAAGGGGCTTTCTGATAACTTCACAGGAAATGGCTATTTCCTCGCAGAAAGTATCGACGCTGAAAATACTAAAATGACAGGATTCTTAGAAGTCATTGCAGGCGGGTTAGCTGGCCCTGTTCTCAATCCAATTTTTAAACCGATCGTACCAAAGGCAACACAAATGCTAACAGATCGTGTAGCTAATAAAATTAAATTAGTAAATGTTTAATGAACATCCATGGGAATGGCATGCTAGACTATTACTTCTAGCATGCCATTTTTTTAGTAGTATCTATTTTTAACTCTGTTCAAATGGCAACATCCTAGCATACTATCCTTCAAATCGTCATATGATGCAAAGGGAGGGATTATTATCGAACACAAAACTTGGAATATGCGCGAAACATTTTGTTTTCCTGGATATGGCTGCCCAACTGAAATAGCAGCTGTTCAAATTAAGCCACAGTGGCAGGCAATGCAGTTAGAGGATTCTTTGCGACTTATGGGCATCTATCATATCACCGCACACGTTCGCTTTGATTTTCAAGATATGCAAGCATTTGCGGAAAATGAAGATTTAATTACAATTGATGCCCTTGATATTCAAGGAGATACTGGTTATTTTGAGTATGCCGTTCCTTTACATGTGGATTTACCAAAAGAATCAGATGTCAAAGATTTAATGGTCAAGGATATTCGCCCTAGTCTAACAAATCAGATGTGTCAGCTTGAGTGGACAGTCACAAGTGCTTTCAATGAATATGAACCTGTTGTTGAAAAAGATGTGTTAGACAATCCGCACCTATCAACACATGCTTTCGAACAAGAGGAGACATTGGCTGCAATTGAAGAAAGTGTTCAAGTGAAACAACCTGCCGCAGTAGCAGCAGCTTCACGCCAAGAGAATTCTACAACAGTTGACCAAAAAGCTGTATTAAGAGAATCCTCAAGCCATATTGTTGTACGCGAATCCAGTACTTGGCATGAAGTGCCTTCTATGATTTGGGATCTAACAGAAGAATATACACCGCTTAAAGTTCGTGTTTCAAATGATGTCTTTCAAAAGTAAATAGCAGAGAAGAAGCAGGAGTAATAAGAAGACTAAATCACCTGATGTTGGCACAATAATGACACGGATAAACTGAAAAGCACAAATCGGCACGATGATGGTTCTGCAATAAAAACGAACTTGTCGTAGCCAAGGTGGTAAAAGCCAAGGGTTATACTTGCGTCGTCGCATTTGAATTGTCACTTCCTTTTCTATTTACTTTCCTCTTACTAAAAGATGACTAAATCACTTGAAAAATGACACGATCCTGCGGTACAATAAGGAAAATCAAATACAGATGCTATGATAGGGAAGAGTAAATTTTGACTACATTTTCAGAGAGGAAACGGTAGCTGAGAAGTTTCTATTTGTACGAAATTGAAGGTAGCCCTTGAGCAGCTTTAGTGAACTAATAGTAGTTAAAGCCGGTTAAACACCGTTACCGAATTGAGAGCCAGTAGAATAGGCTGAGAAAATATGTTATTTAATATTTATCTTAACCCTGCTGGAATTAAAGGTGGTACCGCGAACTAAAACTCCTTCGTCCTTTTAGACGAGAGGAGTTTTTTTATTGGGTAAAAAATAAATAGTATTTCTTTACCAACAGTTTTCAAACAATAGGAGGAGTCAATATGACAGAAAACATTTCAATGCCAACTAAATATGACCCACAGTCCATTGAAGCTGGTCGCTATGAATGGTGGTTACAAGGGAAGTTCTTCGAGGCACAGCCTGAAAGTGGGAAAAAGCCCTATTCAATCGTTATTCCACCACCGAACGTAACAGGTAAATTACACCTTGGTCATGCTTGGGATACAACATTGCAAGATATTCTCATTCGTATGAAACGCATGCAAGGCTATGATGCCCTATGGTTGCCAGGTATGGACCATGCTGGTATAGCAACACAGGCAAAAGTAGAAGCCAAGCTGCGTGAGGATAATATTACACGTTATGATTTAGGACGTGAAAAATTCCTCGAAAAAACATGGGAATGGAAAGAAGAGTATGCTGGACATATTCGTGATCAATGGGCAAAGCTTGGTCTTGGATTAGATTATACACGTGAACGTTTCACATTAGACAAAGGTCTTTCAGATGCCGTAAAAACAGTTTTTGTTCAGTTATATGAAAAAGGTTTAATTTATCGTGGTGAACGTATTATCAACTGGGACCCAGCAGCAAAAACAGCATTATCTGATATCGAGGTAATTTATCAGGATGTGCAAGGTGCCTTCTATCATATGAAATATCCATTAGCTGATGGCTCTGGCTATGTAGAAGTTGCTACAACACGTCCCGAAACCATGCTTGGTGACTCTGGGGTAGCTGTTCACCCGAACGATGAGCGTTACCAGCACTTAATTGGTAAAAACGTTATTTTACCGATTGTAGGTCGCGAAATTCCAATTGTTGCTGATGAGTACGTTGATATGGAATTTGGTACTGGGGTTGTAAAAATGACACCAGCCCATGATCCGAACGACTTTGAAGTTGGTAATCGTCATAATCTAGAGCGCATTCTAGTAATGAATGAAGACGGCACAATGAATGATCTTGCTGGCAAATATAAAGGAATGGATCGCTTCGAATGCCGCAAGCAAATTGTTGCTGATTTACAAGAAGCAGGTGTGTTAATTCGCATTGAAGAGCATATGCATTCAGTAGGACACTCTGAACGTTCTGGTGCTGTTGTTGAGCCATATCTTTCAGCACAATGGTTCGTTAAAATGCAACCACTTGCTGATGCTTCCCTAGAGCTGCAAAAGGACGAAGAAGGGAAAGTAAACTTTGTTCCTGCTCGTTTTGAAAACACATATTCCCGCTGGATGGAGAATATACGCGATTGGTGTATTTCTCGTCAATTATGGTGGGGCCATCAAATCCCAGCCTGGTACCATAATGAAACAGGCGAAATATACGTAGGTAAAGAAGCCCCAGCAGATGCAGAAAACTGGACGCAAGATGAAGATGTACTAGATACATGGTTCTCTTCAGCACTATGGCCGTTTTCTACTATGGGTTGGCCAGATGAAGCAAATGAAGAATATAAACGTTACTATCCAACAAATACATTAGTAACAGGCTATGATATTATTTTCTTCTGGGTTTCTCGAATGATTTTCCAAGGCCTTGAGTTTACAGATCAACGTCCATTTAAAGATGTGCTAATTCATGGTTTAGTACGTGATGGTGAAGGGCGTAAAATGAGTAAATCACTTGGCAATGGTGTTGATCCAATGGATGTCATTGAACAATACGGTGCAGATTCATTACGCTACTTCTTAGCTACTGGTTCATCACCTGGTCAAGATTTACGCTATACAACTGAAAAAGTTGAAGCAGTATGGAACTTTGCCAATAAGATTTGGAATGCATCACGTTTTGCGCTTATGAATATGGATGGTATGACATATGATGAGATCGATTTAACTGGTGAAAAATCTGTAGCTGACAAATGGATTTTAACGCGCTTAAATGAAACGATTGAACGAGTAACCTCTCTTGCAGAGCGTTATGAATTCGGCGAAGTTGGCCGTGAATTATACAATTTCATTTGGGATGATTTCTGTTCTTGGTATATTGAAATGGCAAAATTACCACTTTACGGTGAGGATGAAGCAGCTAAAAAGACAACTCGATCTATTTTAGCTTACGTACTAGATCAAACAATGCGTCTTTTACATCCATTTATGCCTTTCATTACAGAAGAAATCTGGCAGCACTTACCACACGAAGGTGAATCTATTACAGTGGCAGCATGGCCAACAGTACGCACAGATCTTCATTTTGCTGATGAAGCAGATAATATGAAGCTCCTAATGGATATTATACGTTCAGTACGTAATATTCGTGCGGAAGTAAATACACCGATGAGCAAAAAAGTACCGTTGTTTATTTCAGCGAAAGATGCAGCAACAGCAGCTGTACTTAAAGATAATCAAGCATATCTAGAAAAATTCTGTAATCCTGACACTTTAACAATTGGTGAAGGTTTAGAGGCCCCAGGACAGTCAATGACCGCTGTTGTGACAGGAGCACAGGTATTCCTGCCTCTTGTTGGACTGATCAATCTTGAGGAAGAAATTGCCCGTCTTGAAAAAGAATTAGAGAAATGGGCAAAAGAAGTAAAGCTTGTTACAGGTAAATTATCGAATGAGAAGTTTGTCTCGAAAGCACCGGAAGCGTTAGTCAACGCAGAACGTGAGAAATTAGCAGATTACGAAAGCAAGCATGCAGTTGTGTTAAAACGTTTAGAAGAATTAAAAAATATGTAAAGACGAAGCAATGGATGACGAAAAAGTCATCCATTGCTTTTTTTATGTAGAGCTAAAGATATACATTGAATTAGGAAAAAATATATAGTATTATTTTAAATAAATTGGTCTAATAGATGATGTGCAGCGCTGAACTAATAGGAAACAAAACCTAATTTCATGTTATTTAGCCGTGAAAAACCAAATCTAAATAGATGGTTTTTTAGATAGACAGTCTTTATTAGTAAAGAAAATAAGAGCCAATGGAGGTGTTGAGAATGTCAGGAAATATTGCAACCATTATTACAAAAGTCAACAAAGCATGTGATGAATTAGACTTTGTAAGCGCGAGAGTATTGATCGAAACGAATCTCTTAAAATTATCCGAAGCAAAGTATTATCGTTTATTGAATACAAGTGGCCGTGTCCTGATTAAGCACATATTAGCAAATAGTAATCCCCAACAGGATAGCACTAAATTATCACGAACAGATTTATTAACGATCCAAAAAATTAATGAATATTGCTCAGATTTTGATATATCGATGCTAAAAAGAACGTTAAAAAATGCTTTTGACTTAGTGCAACGCCCAGATGTTCATCCATTATTAAATAGTGATGCAAAAACCATTTTAAATAATATGGGTGCTTTATTATGTGCTCACAAAGTACACTAAAATAATATTAATACGAACACGCAGTTGCTAGCTGCGTGTTTTTTGTATTTTGTCATTTTGCTATGTTATTAAACGTTACTTGTACTAAAATAAAGATATTGCAGTAAGAAGGAGTGTTTCTTTTGTTTAACACAATGAACGAATGTACAAAATTTATTTTTACATTAAAAGCAGTTGATCATAAACGTGCGCCACTTGTCCTTATGCGGGAAGTACTAGGACATTTAGATGAACCTCACAATAAGCTAAGAGTAATCCATGTAGCAGGTTCAAATGGTAAAGGTTCTACGGTGAACGCATTAAGAGAAATGCTTCAACATGCAGGCTACACTGTAGGGGCATTTACGTCTCCACATTTAGAGCGAGTTAATGAACGTATGACCATTAACGGCCACCAAATTTCGGATGAGCAATTTCTCTACTATTTCAATAAACTTGCGAAAATTATAGAAGAACACTACAATGGTGAATTTCCAAGCTTTTTTGAGGTAGTTACACTCATTATGTTTCAGTATTTTGCACATGAAGGTGTAGATATAGCGCTTATTGAGACAGGGCTTGGAGGGCGTTTGGATGCGACAAATGTCGTAACACCGCTTTTAGCTATTATTACAACGATCTCGTTAGAGCATACAGCCTTTTTAGGCGACACTTTCGCAAAGGTTGCCGCAGAAAAAGCTGGCATCATCAAGGAAGGCATACCAGTTGTTGTAGGTGTTCATAATGAGGAGGCATTGGCTGTCATTAAAGCTACTGCAGAGGAACGACATGCATCATGCTTTGTTTTAGGACAAGACTTCACAGTGACAAATAGTTGGCAGAGCACTGACTATCAGCACTTTACATATGAAAAGGCTCATGTCTTGATGAAGGATGTACCATTAAAAATGGCTGGTCAACATCAAATAAATAATGCAAGTTTGGCCATCACAGCCATACTAACATTACGTGAGCAGGGGGCAATTGTCATTACTGATGATTCTATTTGTCAAGGTCTACAATGTGCGCAATGGGCAGGCCGCTTTGAGCAATGGCCGAATCAAATTGTGCTAGATGGTGCTCATAATTCAGAAGGGACAGCTGCTCTGATCCAAACACTAAAAAATGTCTATCCAAGAAACAATTATCACTTTATTTACGCGGCATTAGCAGATAAGGATCATGGTAACAGTATAGAACTAATGGATGCTGTTGCCACCTCGATCACTTTTACACAAATAGACCTACCAAATGCAATGCCTGCTGAAAGCTTAGCGATGTTGTCGACTCATGCAAATAAAACGGTTCATATAGAATGGCTAAAAAGCCTTCAAACAGTATTACAAGAACGCCAAAAAGAGGATATTGTTGTCATTACAGGCTCATTATATTTTATAGCACAAGCTCGACAGTGGCTACAGGAGGAAGGACGATGATCCCAAACTTTGATCATTATAAAGAGAAATGGCAGGTTAAAAGTGAGGATATCATTAAACCAGGTCTTACAGCGATTGAAGAGGCTTTATCATATTTAGGTAATCCTGAGCAAACTTTGCGTGTTGTCCACTTAGCGGGCACAAATGGCAAAGGCTCTACGTTAACATTTCTAGAGGCAATTGCACAAGAACATGGCTTACGCGTGGGCAAATTTATGTCACCATGTATCGTTGATGTTCATGACCAAATTCAAATAGCTGGTCAACCTATAACAGAGGCTGAAATGGATCAAGTTTTCCAACAGATGCATGAGGCTGGGCTGAGTGGCAAACTAACCAATTTTGAATTGCTGACGGTGGCGGCATTTTTACATTTTGTCAATGGGCAGGTGGATATTGCGCTGATTGAAGCGGGAATGGGTGGTTTATTGGATAGTACAAATGTGGTAACACCTATTGTCTCTATTATCCCAAGTATTGCTTTAGAGCACACAAAGTTTTTAGGGGATACGCTTGAAAGCATTGCACACCATAAAGCAGGTATTATTAAACAACAACGTCCAGTTATTATTGGTGATTTGCCTGATGAGGCGAAGCGAGTTGTGGATGCAGCAGCCGTTCGAAAAAAAGCCACTCTATTTGCATTAGGTCAGCATTTTGCCATTAAGCAAACAACTGATGGAGAAAGCTATATGAATGACGTACAGCAGTTCCAAATTGCGAACCTGAATCGTTCTATGAAGGGGACACATCAGGGAAACAATATGGCTCTCGCCATTACAGCATTTTTTGAAGTGGCGTCAGAATTAGACGTGTCTATTGATCAAACAGCTATTCGTCAAGCTGTGCAAAAGGCCTCTATTTTGGGACGCTTTGAAGAAATAATGCCTTTCGTTATATTGGATGGTGCGCATAATCCTGCAAGTGCTGAAAAATTAATAGAAACGATTCAGTGTGAATATCCAAATGAGCAGATAACATTTGTCGTTGGCATACTAGCAGATAAAGATGTTGAGCAGATTCTCGGAATTCTAGAGCAGGTGAGTGATGACTTTTACTTCGTCGATTTTGCTAATTCACGAGCAATGCCAGCACATCAAATGGTCAAACTTTCTCATGCAACATCGAAAACAACCTTGCTTGACTATGCATCCTTTATACAGGCACAATCACATAGACAGCAGAGAACCATTGTAGCAGGCTCGTTATATTTATTAACAGAGGTTCGTCATAGATTAAAACAATGAAATAACTAGGGCTCTTAATAGTGAGTCCTAGTTTTTTTATGGCTGCAAATTTAGGATTGCAATGAGTTCCGTATCAAAAAATAATAAATTCGCATTTACCCTTTGGAATGTACATATAATATCATATGATGTTGGCATAGATAGGTGGAAGGATGAGGTGATAGTTGAATGAAAATTGTAAGTCATGTGATGAAAAAACAAATATTTCGAGCAATGATTATTGGTGGATTTGTTGGTCTATTAGGTGTAGCAATTTTTCTGGGCGTTTTACAAGCCAGCACACAGTTACCTTTAAAGAAAAATGGTAGTGAAGTGGCAAATAATCAATCACAAACAGAAACGATTCCAACTGCCGGGGAGACAACCAATACATCTAATGCATCGATGTTTTATGCAAGCCAAGCTGGCGTGTATTCAAACTATGAGAGCGCAAGTTCATTTGTTGCTGAGTATCCTGCCTTAAAAGAGAGCGCGATCGTTCAAGTTGATGACAAGTTTTATGTGTGGACAAGCATGGTGACGGAGGAAAGTCAGCTAAAATTTTTACAGGACCCCGCAACCTTTAAAAAGGCATTTAGCGTCAGTGGTGAAAGCTGTAAAGAACCTACCTTGGCAGAACTACCAACTGCATTAGCAGATAAAAATGCCGCAAAATTAAATTTTAAGGAAAATGGCAAGGACTCAACGCTACCTGAGGATTGGCAGTCCATTGGCGCAGCGGCCTCTACTATTTCCAACGATATCAACATCATTCGTCTGCATGTTTTTGCACATTACCAATCTAAAAATACGTGTCTTCAAGTGAAGTTTTAACAATAAATAATAATGAAATCTTCATTATCTTGTTTTTTTGAAAATTTTCAAATTGTGCATTCTTCTGTATCATAAGGATAAGGAGGAATGATCAGATAATGTTAAAAACAAATCATAAGCTTGTCCTTGCTTCTGCTTCCCCTAGGCGCAAGGAATTGCTTAACATGCTAGCACTCCCGTTTGAAGTCTTGACAAGTGAAGTGGAAGAAACAAGTGTACAAGCTCATACAATGCAGGATTATGTAAAAGGAGTAGCTTTATTGAAGACGCGTGATGTAGCCAAAAAAGCAGCTAATGCCACGATTATTGGTGCAGATACAATCGTTGTTTACAATCAAGAGCTACTACATAAACCTAAAACGCGTGAGGAAGCTATTTCTCACTTATTACGTTTGTCAAATAACAAACATAGTGTGATGACTGCGGTCGCTATAATCGAACCGAATGGAAAGGAAACGACCTTTGTGGAAGAGACTACAGTTGTTTTCCACCGTCTATCGCAGGAATTAATCGAAGCTTATGTAGATTCAGGAGATCCTTTTGATAAAGCGGGTGGTTATGGCATTCAAACGATTGGTACACTATTAGTTAAAAGAATTGAAGGAGATTATAACAATGTTGTAGGTTTACCACTTGCAACTTTGTTTTCGCAATTGGTGGATCTACAGATAGTCCAATTTGCGAAGGAGTGAATATTTTTGCTAGAAGACGCTTTACCAACTTTGATGATACGAGATGTCAATATAGAGGATCGTCCCCGTGAACGGCTATTACGACAAGGAGCTGAGAGTTTATCGAATCAAGAGCTACTCGCTATTTTATTGAGGACAGGCACAAAGGAAGAATCTGTGCTTGTTCTTGCAAATAGGGTGTTAAATGTTTTTGAACGACTCCATCATTTGAAGCATGCAACCATCGAAGAAATGATGGCTATTAAAGGAATAGGCGAGGTGAAAGCCATTCAATTAATGGCTGCTGTTGAACTTGGTAGAAGACTGGCTCAAAAACATAATGATGAGAAATTCACAATACGTTCTCCACAAGATGCAGCAACTTACTTAATGCCTGATATGACCTCGCTTAATCAGGAGCATTTTGTTGTGCTTTTTTTAAATATAAAAAATCAAATTATTCATAAGCAAACGATTTTCATTGGCAGTTTAAATGCATCCATCGTTCATCCTAGAGAAATATTTCGAGAAGCTGTCAAAAGGTCTGCCGCTTCTATTATATGTGCCCACAACCATCCAAGTGGGGTGCCAACACCGAGCACGGAGGACATTGAAGTAACAAAGCGAATTGTTGAAGCAGGCTATATTATAGGGATAGAGTTAATTGATCACGTCATCATCGGCGACCATCAATATATTAGTTTAAAGGAAAAAGGATATTTTTAACTCTGCATACAATATGCAGAGTTTTTTATGATGAATCCAATTTGTTGTATAGAAGATTCTATTACTATAAATGACCTTAATTATAACCAGTCATAAAATTTTTGTATTTTTTTGTGGTATATTGGCGAACCTTTTTTCTTACATAACGTTAATGTATTCATAGAAAAGCAATTATCTTCACAAAAATTGGTAGCCTGATACACATTGTCTTATGGGAATAAAAATTATATGCTAATCTATACGTACTATTTTTAGTTTAAGAGGGAATTAAAATAGTATCTTTTCTGTGAGATGAAGTATGTGATACTACAAATTCTTGCGTTTTTCCGTTATAATGAACGGTATGAATTTTATCTTTATTCAGGGAGGACTCCCATCAAAATTGGTGGTGAGGTGAATGAGTGTGTAGTTTTTTCATAGGTGTAAACTACCAACTGATGGAGATAAAAAAATTTGACAGGTGTTATGGACGTTGAAAGGAGTCAATTGTGTATTTACACAATTCAATTTCCTATACATTGTCGTCAAATATATTGGATGTCAACGAAAGTATGGCTTATATAGAAAGGGAGTACACAATTTGTTTGGACTAGGAAGCAAAGATGTCGGGATTGACCTCGGCACAGCGAATACATTAGTGTTTATTAAAGGAAAGGGAATCGTATTACGTGAACCTTCAGTTGTAGCAAAAAATACAAAAACAGGGGATATTGTTGCCGTTGGTAATGATGCGAAAAATATGATTGGTCGAACACCTGGCTCAATCGTAGCGATTCGTCCAATGAAAGATGGCGTTATTGCTGACTTCGATATTACAACAGCAATGATTGAGTATTATTTAAAAGAAGCATGTAAAAACTCTGGAGGCAACTGGAAAAAACCAAATGTTATGATTTGTGTACCTTATGGTATTACTTCAGTGGAGCAGCGTGCTGTTATTGATGCTGCACGACAAGCAGGTGCAAAAGAGGCGTTCACAATCGAAGAGCCATTTGCAGCAGCAATCGGTTCAAATCTTCCTGTATGGGATCCTACAGGGTCAATGGTTGTTGATATCGGTGGAGGTACAACAGAAGTTGCCGTTATTTCTTTAGGTGGTATTGTAACGAGTGAATCAGTACGTGTTGGTGGTGATGCAATGGATCAATCCATCATTTCGTATATCCGTAAAACGTATAATTTAACAATTGGTGAACGTACAGCGGAAGCCGTAAAAATGGAAATTGGTACGGCATTGGCAGAAGGACCAGAATCACGAATGGATATTAGAGGACGTGACCTGTTAACAGGTTTACCGAAAACAATCGAAATTTCTTCACAGGAAATTTCTGAATCATTACGTGAAGCGGTTTCCTCTATTATTGACGGTGTTCGTAAAACATTAGAACAAACACCTCCAGAATTATCTGCTGATGTAATGGAGCGCGGTATTGTATTAACTGGTGGTGGGGCACTGCTAACAAACTTAGACAAAGTAATCAGTCAAGAGACAAATATGCCAGTATTCATTGCAGAAGATCCTTTAGACTGTGTAGCGATTGGTACAGGTAAGGCATTAGATCATATCGACTTAATTCGTCAACAACAAGTTAAAGGGTAAGGAGGTTTAGGCAATGCCACACTTTTTTTTCAATAAGAAAGTAATTTTGCTGCTCATAGGCATGGTTTTTCTTGTGGCATTGATTAGCTTCTCATTACGTGATCGGACGAATGCAACTTTACCAGAGCAAATTATTAAAGATACTGTCGGTTTCGCACAATCGCTTGTTGCGAAGCCGGCGAATTATATTAATGGTGTTTTTAATAGTATTGACTCCCTCTTAAACACGTACGAAGAAAATAAACGTTTAAAAGCACGCTTAGAAGATTTTGCAGTTGTACAAGCTGAGGCTACGGATTTAAAATCAGAGAATAACAAGCTTCGAGAGCTTTTGGATAAAACTGAGAGCTTAAAGGCATTTAATCCAATTCAAGCAACAGTGATTGCTAGAAATCCTGACCAGTGGGAAGAGAAAATTATTTTAGATAAAGGGTCTTCTCATGGAGTCAAAAAAAATATGGCAGTTATGACCGCGAAAGGGTTAGTGGGGAAAATTACCCTAGTTACACCTTTCACATCTGAGGTAGAGCTTTTAAATACAAATAATCCAAACTATCGTGTTTCCGCGATGGTGCTAGGAGAAAAAGAAGCATACGGTTTAATCGAGGGCTTTGATGAAGAACGTAATGAACTCATTATGAAGCGAATCGATTCTAGCATGAAGGTGAAAGAAGGCGAGCAAGTAGTTTCTTCAGGTCTTGGTGGTATTTTCCCTAAGGGAGTGCCGATAGGAGAAATTACGGAAGTTAGTACAGATGACTTTGGTTTAACGAAAATGGCGTATGTCAAACCATCTGCTGATTTTTCAATTTTAGAGCATGTTGTGATTGCCAAGCGAACATCCACAAGTATTGATGGATCAGATGGCAATGCAACGAATGAGGATTTATCGAATCCGCAAGAGGCAAGTGAAGAGGAGGCGGAGTGATGGTTCGATTTCTCATCCCCTCTGTAGCGGTTTTACTATTCCTGTTAGAACCAGAATTTGCTATGCTTTCCCCGATTGAAATTAAAGGGGAAGTCTATTTTCTGGTACCGCGTTTTTTAATCTTATACCTTATTTTTATATCCATCTATTACAGCCGTCAACGTGCGGTAATGTATGGACTTTTTTTTGGTGTCTTGTATGATGTGTTTTACATTGATATTATTGGATTATATTCAGTACTTTATCCACTTATATGTTTTTTGGCAGGGTCTATCGTGAAAGTTATACATCAGCACTTAGTTGTAACAACTACAATTTCAGTTGTACTAGTAGCGATTTTAGAATTTATTCTCTATCAATTCTTTTTCCTAATCGATTTTACAGCAATTCCTTTAGCGGATTTCTTACGTTCACGACTACTACCAACAATCATTGCGAATGCTTTATTTTTAATGATTCTTGGGTGGGCCTTCAAGTATCTAATTAATGCGCGTGTCTTACAGAGAGCACGTGAGGTTTCTTAACAAAGAACAACGTGAGGTGAGGCATTCATGAAAAAACAGTTAGTTAATATGAAGGGAACGAAGGACGGTTTTGTACTACGCCTAGACGACCAATGTGCGTATGGTGAACTAGTGGAAGAATTAAAGAATAAGGTTTTAGAGGGCGGTATCGATGGTAAAGTTGATGTACAATTATACTTAGGCTATCGATACTGTACTGAAGAACAATTAAATGAACTTATAAAAATTATAGAAGAAACAGAACAGCTTATTGTATCAAAGGTGCAAAGTGAAGTACTGACTGTCCACGAAAGCAACCAGAAGATGTTTGAAAGCCAACAAGATACATATATAGGAGTGGTCAGATCAGGACAAATTCTGCGTTCATCCGGGGATATTACCATCATAGGAAATGTCAATCCAAACGGTCGTGTTGAGGCTGGAGGTAATGTATATGTCCTAGGTAGACTTAAAGGGATTGCACATGCTGGTATGCAAGGTAATAAAGAAGCAATCATTGCAGCATCTCGATTTGAAGCCACGCATATCATGATTGCCGATCAAGTTCAGGTAATGTCAGATGAACATGTAAAAGCGATTAATCAAGTAGAAATGACTTGTGCATTTATTGGCTACGATGGACGCATTACGTACGATCAAATTCATGCCTTAAAAAATATTCGACCATTGTTAAATGTGTCTAAGGGAGGAAGCTAGTGTGGGAGAAGCGATCGTCATAACTTCAGGTAAAGGCGGTGTCGGTAAAACAACGACAACGGCTAACCTTGGGACTGCATTGGCTCTACAAGGTAAAAAAGTATGTTTAGTGGATACAGATATTGGCCTACGTAATTTAGATGTGATTTTAGGCCTTGAAAATCGTATTATTTATGACCTAGTTGATGTGGTGGAAGGACGCTGTAAAATTCATCAAGCATTGATTAAGGATAAACGCGTAGATGAGAAACTATTTTTATTACCTGCTGCTCAAACAACAGATAAAAATGCTGTTACCCCTGAGCAAATGAAGAGCTTAGTAGAGGAATTGAAAAGAGACTATGATTATGTATTAATCGATTGCCCAGCGGGAATTGAGCAAGGCTACCGTAACGCTGTTGCTGGTGCAGATCATGCGATTGTTGTCACAACACCTGAAATTTCTGCTGTTCGTGATGCAGATCGTATTATTGGTTTACTGGAGCAGGAAGAGATAACAGCACCTAAACTCATCATTAATCGTATTCGACAACATATGATGAAGAGTGGTGACACACTGGATGTCAATGAAATTACAACTCATTTATCTATTGATTTATTAGGCATTATTATAGACAGTGAAGGCGTCATCTCATCTTCTAATAAAGGTGAACCAATTGTAATGGACCCCTCAAATAAAGCGTCATTAGGCTATCGAAATATTGCCCGTCGTATTCTTGGTGAATCAGTGCCATTAATGGCTATACAAGATGAGCAAAGAGGGATGTTTTCAAAACTTAAAGCCCTTTTCTCAAAATAAATTAAAACCTTTTCGTGCAATTGTACGAGAAGGTTTTTTCTTGTGCATGTTTGGACATGCAATCACATATAGTGAGGAAAAAAGGATGAGGGCTTGTTTAAAAAATGGAAATGGTTTGTCACGATACTTCTTGTGGCGGCGATCATGCTTGTAATTCGTTTAGAGGACCAGGGTGTAGTGGATACACCTGTTCGGAAGCTTGTTACAACCTCTGCTGATTTAACGTATTTAAGTGAGCTCGGGCAAAGCTGGTTTGAAAAAGAAAAAGAGACCATCATGGTTTCTAGTGATGTAGGGCAAGCAGATCTTTTAACATTTGCGAATGCCCAAGTATTTAAAGAAGGCTATCTATTGCAGTATGATGTTGGCTTACCTATCTATGCTGGTCAAAATGGATTAGTCGTTTTTACTGGCCATACAAAGTACACAGGTAAGACCATGACCATCAGCTATGAAGATGGTACAACCGTTTCCTATGGTATGTTAGATAGTTTAGCTCAACTACCATACACATCTATTCAAGCAAATGATTTAATTGGCATGAAAGAAGCGGGTCAACTTTATGTGTCCATCGAAAAGGGAGATGCCCATTATGATTTAGAGCAAATTGTACAATGGCTTGAAACGACGGAGACAAATGAGGATTAAATTACATCTTCTGTGTATCCCTCTCGTATTTGTCATGATTTTTAGTGGCCAGTTAGCCTATTACGCGATCATTCTGTTTTCCTTACTGTGGCATGAGGCTGGTCACTTAGTTGCGGCAGTAATGTGTGGAGTGAAGGTGAAATCCTGCGTAATTACACCATACGGGGGAGAAATTCAATTTGAAAATCCAGCGGTTGTGCAAGCTTCGTCACTCCTATGGATTGCATTAGGAGGGCCAATCGCTACGATTATTGGGATTGGCCTCGCTTTTTTTATGCCTGATTTACTCGCTACTAAGCTTATAAATGTACAACTCGTGTTATTGGCTGTAAATATTGTACCCATCATACCGTTAGATGGTGGAAGGATATTGTTAGCCTGCCTATTTTTAAAATATCCAAGAGCTCACGTGATAGAGCTATATTATTGGTTATCATTCATCGTAGCTACTATACTATTACTTGTCACTTTCAAGTTCTTGCCACAATCTATTTTTTTAGCCATCATAAATTTATTCATTTGGTTGCAAGTGTTGAAAGAATGGCGTTATCGAAAATATCGAGTTGCTTTTGAAAAATATGTTATGAATAGATTGACTTGAAAAAATTCGTGTGGTAATATTTTAATGTTATTGTTTGTAGCACCCGTGCTACTACAACCGCTCTGTAAAGGTTTAAGTGTCTAGTAAGATCACCTTATGAAACAGGCGAGTCTGAGTCTAAGAGGAGGTGCAGTAAAATGTACGCAATTATTGAAACTGGTGGTAAACAAGTCAAAGTAGAAGCTGGTCAAGAAATCTATGTTGAAAAATTAGGCGTAGAAGCTGATGAGGTTGTAACTTTTGATAAAGTTTTATTCGTAGGTGGCGAAAACGTTAAAGTTGGCGCTCCATTCGTAGAAGGCGCTACTGTAACAGCTAAAGTTGTTAAAGAAGGCCGTGCGAAAAAAATCGTTGTTTTCAAATTGAAAGCTAAAAAGAACTACCGTCGTAAACAAGGTCACCGTCAACCTTACACAAAATTAGTTGTTGAAGCAATCAACGCTTAATTGTGAGGTATAGCGAATGATACAAGTTACGATTCATCACGATGAAAATAGACATGTGTCAGCATTCGAATTTTCAGGACATGCTGGTTATGATGAATCTGGTAAGGATTTAGTATGTGCAGGAGCATCAACTATAGCCATTGGTACAGTGAATGCTATTTATGCATTATTACAAATTCAGCCAGAAATCGAACAAGCTGCTGAAGGTGGAGGCTATCTCAAGGTAGATTTACCATCAGACATAGAGCCTGAAGTAGATGCAAAACTACAGTTAATTGTTCAAGTAATGACTGCCCAAGTGTATTCTATGGTGCAAAATTACGGACAATACATCCAAATCAACTACAACCAAGTAGGAGGTGGAACTCGATGAAATTATTATTAGCATTAGATCTTCAACTTTTTGCATCGAAAAAAGGGGTAGGTTCTACTAAAAACGGACGTGACTCTGAGTCTAAACGACTTGGTGCAAAACGTGCTGATGGCCAATTCGTAACAGGTGGTTCAATTCTTTACCGTCAACGCGGTACAAAAATTTACCCAGGTACAAACGTAGGTCGTGGTGGTGACGATACACTATTTGCTAAAGTTGACGGCGTTGTTAAATTTGAACGTTTAGGTCGCGATCGCAAACAAGTATCTGTTTATCCAACAACACAAGAAGCTTAATCTTTTATAAGATAACATAAAGCGGAGGACTGCATTTATTGCAGTCCTTTTTTTGGCTAAATTTCAAAAAAGCCGATTGGACGCAATGACACCAAGGTATAATTGATTAAAGAATTAAGGGAAAAATACAGCAAAACTTGTTATACTAGTAAGGATAACTTTATTGGAGTGAATGGGATGAACAATCAATCACTAACCATTAGTGAAGTATTACGTTTTGCAAATCATGATTATGTGAATCAACTGCAACTGATTCGCATGAATTTAGATTTAGGTAGAATCGAGGAATCGAAAAAACTTATTCAACATTATTCAGAACAATTACGAGTATTTTCTATCCTCAATCGACTACAATTACCACAAACAATTGAATGGCTTCAAACAGCAGGATGGCGTTACCCATCATTAGCTTGGAAGCTAAGCGGTGAGATAAAAAAGCCTGTGACCAATGATATTGATCAGGAAGTTGTAGATTATTTAAACAAAACAGTTATGCATGTTTATGATACATTAGATCCATTTACAGAGCAGATCCTAACGCTTGATGTACGTGTTGACGATCATACATTTGCCGTGACATTCACGCTAAATGGGTTATGGAGTGCTGATGCATTCACCGAAAAAGGTTTGAAACAATTCGACATTCAAACAATTGAGCAGACAACTACACGCTGGCAATATGTCTTGAGTGCAAATAGGGAGTGAACTAAATGTTTGTCGATCACGTAAAGATTTATGTTAAAGGTGGCGATGGCGGAGATGGTATGGTAGCCTTTCGCCGTGAAAAATATGTACCAAATGGTGGTCCAGCTGGTGGAGATGGTGGACACGGTGGTAACGTTGTATTTGAAGTAGAAGAGGGCTTACGAACATTAATGGATTTCCGCTATAAACGCCATTTTAAAGCACCTCGTGGCGAGCATGGGATGAGTAAAGGCATGCATGGTAAAAATGCGGAGGATTTAATTGTTAAAGTACCACCAGGCACAGTGGTTATGAATGAAGAAACAAATGCCGTTATTGCTGACTTAGTCGAGCATGGGCAAAGAGCAGTTATTGCGAAAGCAGGCAGAGGTGGACGAGGTAATTCTCGCTTTGCTACACCTGCCAACCCGGCGCCAGAACTTTCTGAAAAAGGTGAGCCAGGACAAGAATTAAATGTTATATTAGAGTTAAAAGTTTTAGCAGATGTAGGGTTAGTTGGTTTCCCAAGTGTTGGTAAATCAACACTTTTATCTGTTGTTTCCGCGGCTAAGCCAAAAATTGGTGCTTATCATTTCACAACAATTGTACCGAACTTAGGCATGATTGAAACGGATGACCATCGAAGCTTTGCGATGGCTGATTTACCAGGGCTTATTGAGGGAGCACATCAAGGAGTTGGATTAGGTCATCAATTTTTACGACATATCGAACGTACACGCGTTATCGTTCATGTCATTGATATGTCAGGGATGGAAGGCCGCGATCCATATGAAGATTATTTAACAATTAATGAAGAGCTAAAACAATATAATCTTCGTTTAACAGAGCGTCCACAAATTATCGTAGCCAATAAAATGGATATGCCAGATGCAGAAGAGAATTTAACAGCATTCCGTCAAAAGGTTGGAGAAGACGTTCAAATTTTCCCAATTTCTGCTGTTTCACGTCAAGGTTTAAAAGAGCTACTTTTTGCCATTGCCGATCTATTAGAAGTAACGCCTGAATTCCCACTATATGATGATCTAGAGGAGCAATCAGACGCAACCGTAATGTACAAGCATGAGGCAAAAGGTGAAGATTTCGAAATCACACGTGATGATGATGGTACATTTATTATTAGTGGTTATGCAATTGAGCGTTTATTTAAAATGACAGACTTTAGCCGTGAGGATGGTATACGTCGTTTTGCTCGTCAATTGCGTGCAATGGGTGTGGACGAGGCTCTGCGTGAGCGTGGAGCACAAGATGGCGATACAGTACGCCTACAAGAGTTTGAATTTGAATTTGTCGATTAAGACATGAGTTTTAGGGGGAAGCGTATGAAGAATGTTGCGAATCAGCGATATTATTTAGTTCGTGAGGATGTTTTAACGGATGCAATGCAAAAAACTTTGGAGGCGAAACACTTACTATCAAGTGGTTCAGTATCTTCCATTTGGGATGCGGTAAAGCAGGTGGATTTATCGCGAAGTGCGTTTTACAAATATCGTGATGCGGTTTTTCCTTTTCATTCAATTGTGCAGGAACGCATTTTAACAGTCTTTTTACAGCTTCAAGATAGAAAAGGAACACTTGCCAAGCTTTTAGAAACTGTGACAATTACACATTGTAATGTCTTAACGATTCATCAAACAATCCCTATTCAGGGACGTGCGAATGTTACATTGTCATTAGATGTAACAAGCATGACTTGTGATCTTGATGATCTTATCCAGCAATTAAAACGCTTAGATTTTGTGGAATCAGCGGAAGTGATTAGTTCTGGAGCATTATAATCACAGAGAGTGTTCAATCCTTTAATTTTTGACAAAATGACAAACATCGTGTTGAATAACCCCAATGGGTAAAGATACGATAACAAAGCTCAAATAAGGAGCTGTCCCAAGCGTTTTTCATCACGAGGGACTGCTCCTTATTGTGCCATAAAGGAGGTATTTGCAATGACAAAGCAACAATGGGAAAATCGAATCGCCTATCTAGGACCAGAAGCATCATTTACATACTTAGCAACAAAGGCTACTTTTCCAAATGAGTGGCTCGTACCGTGTGCCACGATTCCAGAATGTATAGAGGCTGTTGCAGAGGGAAAGGTAGATTTAGCTGTCGTGCCGCTAGAAAATGCTCTAGAGGGCTCTGTATCATTAACATTAGATTACTTATTCCATGAGGCAACACTTTATGTAACTGGAGAGTTATTGCTGAAAATTCAGCAGCATTTAATGGTCAATAAAGCGCAGAAGGATGATTGGCAGTCAATCGAAGGTGTTTATTCTCATCCGCATGCACTAGCTCAATGTCATAAATATTTATTTTATCGTTTTAGTCATGTCCCATTACACCAAACAACTTCAACTGCAGCAGCAGCGAAATATGTATCAGAGAATCCACAAGAGTGTATAGCGGCAGTCGGAAATGCAGCAGCAGCGGAAAAATATGGTCTTGAAATAGTGGAGCAGAATATCCATGATTTTCATTTTAATCATACACGATTCTTTGTACTGTCTAAGCAAAATAAACGATTGCCACAAGAGCTATCAGATGGGCAAGCAAAAACAACATTTATGATTACCTTACCAACAGATCGTTCAGGTGCATTACATCAGGTGCTTTCTGTTTTTGCATGGCGTCAGCTAAATTTAAGTAAAATCGAATCACGTCCATTAAAAACTGGATTAGGTGATTATTTCTTTATGATTGATGTATTAGCAGATGAAAAGGAACCGATGATGCGTGGGGCAATGGAAGAATTAGCTGCGCTAGGTTGCAAAGTAAAGTCTCTGGGTACCTATTTTACTTATGTAACATCAGACGAATCATAGTAATGTGAAGGAGGAGGAGGAAAGAGATGGGTGGGATTATTTTATTCGATGGTGTCTGTAATTTTTGTGATAGCACTGTTCAATTTATCATCAAACATGATCAAGCTGGCTATTTTCAATTTGCATCGCTGCAAAGCGAGGCTGGTCAATCGCTTCTCACTCAATATCATATACCAAAGAATATAGATAGTGTAATTCTTATTGAACAAGGGAAAGTGTCTGTTGAATCTACCGCTGCGTTAAACATTTGCCGTAAATTTGATGGATTGTGGCCTTGTTTCTACGCCTTCATTCTTGTACCACCATTTATTCGCAATGCATTATATCGATTATTTGCAAAGCAACGCTATCGTTTGTTTGGAAAAAAAAGTGAATGCTTATTGCCTACGCCTGCTCAACGTCAAAGATTTCTTTCCTGATAGGGAAATACTCGCCTTTAAGGGAACAATACAATAGCTGCGGACGGAAGCCCGCGCTTAACGAGACAATACCAGCATTAAAAAACAGAAAGCACCGTTTGAAATCAATTTTTCAGACGGTGCTTTTACTATTCATTGATCTGACACTAAGTAGCCCTTTTTTTGTAAAGCTCGCTCAATTAATGTTAAAACTTCAACAGAGGGTGCTGTGATGACATGTAGATGGATGCCGCCAGTGAGAGCAGATAAATAGTTGGCCTGTGTGGCATTCACACGTTCGATAAATTGTTTCACCTCATGGCGGTTGGATACCATGATAGAGGCTGTCAGTTCACCATATATTGGATGTTCGACAATGACATTTTTGACGGTTCCGCCACAGTCTACAATCGTCATTAATTCATCTTCCGTCTGCTCTGATGTATGTAAGCAAGGGAATGTTCGTTCAACGGTTTGCTGTATTTGTTCTTGATGCATATAAAGATAACCTTGGCTTGTGGCAATAATGGGCTCATTTCTTGCCTTTAATAAAGTCATATCATTGACGATTACTTGTCTAGAAACATTGGCGAACTTTGCTAAGTCTGTCCCAGTTATAGGTGCTTTATTTTTTTTTAATTGCGCTAATAGTTGCAGTCGGCGTTCTTCGCCTAACATTTTTTTCATAAGAGATCACCCCTGCTCGTAATAAAGGAATCAGCGTTCCTTATGAATTAGTGTACCATGAAGCTTTTCTAACTTGCTGAAATTTTTGTATCCAAATGAAACATTGAACATATGATACGTAGAGAGGAAGGGAGGAAAAAATTGCGTATTCATATTGTTCAAAAGGGAGATACATTGTGGAAGATTGCGAAAGAGTACGGCATTTCGTTTGAAGATTTGAAGCGGCTCAATGTCCATCTTGCCAACCCAGATTATATTGTTCCAGGCATGGAAATTATATTGCCTGAAAAAATAAACAAAGAGCCGCATAGAGATTCACATAAAGAAATGCCGAAAAAGGAAACACAAGTGCATAAGGAGACACCAAAGGAAAGTCCTAAAAAAGAGGTACAGCGACCAATGCCACCACCACCGCCAATTGTACCGCCACCACCAGCTCCTATGCCAATGCCAGAACCACAAATGATACCGATACCAATACCGATGCCAATGCCAATGCAGATGCCACAACAGCCGATGTGGGTACCGCAGCCTGTGGAAATGAATTGGCACCAGCAATTGGTGATGCCACAAATGGAGCAAAATGTTACAACACCACCTGTACAAATACAGCCACCACCACCGCCAGCACCTACACCGCCACCACCGCCTGTAGCTAAACCAAAGCCAATGCCAATGCCACAACCAGCACCACATCCACCAATGCATATCATGCCACAAATGCCTGCCGTACCACATTGTTCAAGTTGCCATCAGCCAATCTATCATCAGATGTGGTGGCCGATGCCAATGCAGCCGCAGGTCGAGCATTATACGATGCCACAGCAGCCAATGTCCTATGACATGCCAGATCATAAAGTAGGTGGAATGGAAGACTTTTTAGAGTCCACATCACCATTCTTCCATACGCAAGATCACCAAAAGCCACAAATGGATATGATGCCCGATATGAATATGGGGCAATCCTGTGGTTGTGGCACACAACCAATGATGATGCCTGATATGAACATGGGTCAATCTTGTGGCTGTGGCACACAACCAATGATGATGCCAAATTGGCAAATGGACCCTTGTCATTGCCCGCCACCACCATGTCCGACACATTGTCCACCACCATGCCCATCAGCAGCAGGTCCTTGGATGTCTCCGCATTATTTCCCAGGCGGGATGACGCCTTATCGATGGTGAAAAAGCGTATATTGTAGAAGAAGTAAAGCCAAATATTTGGAAATATAAATATCGATCGAAAAATTATTTTGTCAAACGTGCAAAGCAAGTGGAAATTGCGGAGAAGGTAAGAACCATTCATCGCCAATTAGGACGTATGGAACCTTCTTTGATCCTACCATTAGTTCAGAGCGATGATGAGCAGTTAATTGTGCAAATGTGGCAAGAAGGAAGCCACGGGGCTAACTTTGCGCATAAAAAAGATCGTAATGAATCTCTTAGACTATTAATCGCTTTACATGACACACATAAAAAGATTGCTTGGCAGCGCGTGCCAGGCTTGCATACCTACTCACAGCTTTTAAAATGGCAAATGCGTCATATGCGTTTTAAAAGTAGAAGAAATGAGTTTCGAACATTTTTAACGAAAGAAGAAATTGATCAAATATTGCATTATAGTGATAAGTCATTACAATTGATTGCATTGGAAGATGCACCTGAAAAAGAGATTACGCTATTGCATGGGGATGTAGTTCATCATAATTTTTTATGGTGCTCCGATGGACAATTACGTTTAATTGATTTTGATTTAGCACACCTTGGTGAAGCGGATGACGAGTATATTTTATGGTTACATCGTGTGTTACCTGCTGTAGATTATGATCTTGGAAAGATTTTTGCAGAGTTACCTGAGCTGAAACGACTGGATAAAAGAAAGCTTCATCGCTTGAAATACCCGAATGAGTTATTACGAGAATGGCTGTTTGCTATAGATTTACCACTAGAGCAACAGCTAGTATTTTTAGATTATTTAGTACCATTTACAAAACGAGCCCTCACCTATTGGCCAAAACTGTGGTACGATATTGATAGATTTGTCAAGAAATGACCGTCATTAGGAGCGTTCAGATAGAGATTTATAATTTCTGAAAAATTCGGCATAGTCGTTTATTTGTGGCTATGCCGTTTTTCATTTTAATTTGGCAAGTCTATAGCACCAATGCAGTTATAGAAAATCTGAATCCTCTGGGTTCTACGTCCCTCACCTTTTCAGCTTTGAACACGATAATCTTGTCAATGAACTCTCGGATAATTTCTGCATCCAGTTCTGTAATCTCTGTACTTTTTGACAAGTGCAAGGAAGCGGTCGGCATTGAGGGAATCTACTTTTGCGGTATCAATGGTTTGCTTTAACACAGCCACCTTTGCCTCAAGAGCTTTCTGTTCGGCTTCATATTCAGCCGCCATCTTGTAAAAACGTTCCTCCGAGATTTTACCCAACACATGTCCTCATATAACTTCTGGATGATTTTGTCGAGGGTAATGATTCGCCCCTGTGCCTGTTCGTACCCCTTCTGATTGAGGCTGAGTTCTTTTGCCAATTCCTTTTCTAAATTATTCATGACTACACGGATGAAACCCTGTTCATGGTCTTTGGCAAAAGACATTACACGCCTTAAGTCCTCCAGCAAAAGCTGTTCCACCACAACATTTCGTATCTGGTACGAACTGCACATACCTTTTTTCTTGCGGTCGGTAGCACAGACGAAGTATTCCTTGTCGTGTGTCCAGACTTTTCCTCTGATCTGACACAGCTTCGCCCCGCAGTCAGCACAGAACATCATACCTGAAAGTATGCACATTTCAACTAATAGTAATGGTCTTCGCTTGCTATCTCTGATTTTCTGAACTGTTTCCCACGTTTCCTTCGTCAATAATTGCTTCAGGGGTATTTTTGGGAATCATCCAATCTTTCGGATTGTTCTATATCTTGACTTGCTCTTATAGGACTTTTTAGAAGTCTTGAAATTAACTGTGTGACCGAGATACTCCCTTTTTGCGAGAATGTCTCCTACGGAACGGGTTGACCAAGCATATGGGTTTTCGGTCGTCTTGCAGGAGTATTAATACCCATTTTGCGAAGGTGAACTGTTGGCGTATCAATGCATCACTTTTCAAGTTGCTTTGCTATCTGCGTGGATCCAAAGCCTTCCATGCACAGCCGGAAAATATCTCTGACTACCTCGGCGGCTTCCTCCTCTATAATCCAGTGCAATTTATCCTCAGGATCTTTAATATATCCGTAAGGCAGATTGGTGTAGAGTGGGCTTGCCAGACTATCCTTTGGATTTGAACACAGCTCGGATTTTCTTGCTGATATCCTTAGCTAAAAACTTATATGTTTCAAATACCACATACACTCTTTCTCTCAACTTTACAGAAAAAACATAGCTACTTGTATTTAATGAAGAAAATTACAATACCCCGATGATTTTGATATTAAATTGAATGATTTACAATAACAACTTCTTATATAAGCAAGGCTGACTAGGAATTTAAAACGTGAAGGAAAAAGATATCGAATCACTGAAATGGCTGATTTGAAGCAACCTTCAAGTTGCCAATTTTATTATTTTTTTAATACAAATATTGAGCAATTACATCTATAATGGAAATATATTCCGATATATTAGAGTCAATATGATAGTGGTAATAAATAAAGTGGTGAATTAAATACATTAAAAAAAATTATGAAAACCCCATTATGTGTCCATCATGATAAATATAATTAAAATAACAGGTAAGAAATCGGTGGTGAGAACAGTGAATTTTGGTATTGATTATAACGGAAATAAAGGATTTAGGTTACTGAGTTTATATGAAAGACTGAATAAAGGTAATATTGTAGATAAGGCACAGCTTGCAGAGTTATTTGGTGTTACTCAAAAGACTATTCAAAGAGATATTGATGACCTACGTGCGTATTTGGCAGAGACACATTTTACCGAGACTGAAGTTGCGATAAAGTATGACAAGAGCAGAAATGTTTATTATCTAGTAAGATATGAAAGAGAGTGGTTGACTAATCAAGAGATAATGGCTCTATGTAAAATTCTCCTAGAAAGTCGTGCTTTTTGTAAAGAAGAATTAAATAGCCTTATCAGTAAACTACTAATGCAAGTAGTTCCTGATGATCGTAAACAGATAGAAAATATAATAAGAAGCGAACAACATCATTATGTACCATTAAGACATGGAAAACATCTACTTTCTATTCTTTGGGAGCTATCACAGTACATAATCAATAATGAAATTGTACGGTTTGACTATACTCGTCAAGATGGCAAAAATAAGGAAAGGTTAGTTAAACCAGTAGCAATAATGTTTTCAGAGTATTATTTCTATTTAGCAGCGTATATGGCAGATGGAAATAAGGATTTCCCTACTACTTTTCGTATAGATAGAATTGCTAATTTAAAAGGTATCAAACAGCACTTTTATATTCCGTATAAGGATAAATTTAATGATGGTGAGTTTAGAAAGAGAGTACAGTTTATGTATTCCGGGGAATTAAGAAGAATAGTATTTGAATTTAGGGGACCTTCGATAGAGGCAGTACTGGATAGACTACCAACAGCAGAGGTTGTTGCTGAGAAAAATGGAGTATTTACAATTAGTACAGAAGTTTATGGAAATGGAATTGATATGTGGTTAAGAAGCCAAGGGGATAGTATTAAAGTTCTTGAGCGGAGGTAGAGGGATATGGATGAAAAAACAAGTAGGATTTTAGAGCAATTTGTAGCGAATCCAACCTTAACAGAGATGAAGGATATTAGCAATAATGGTTATGGTATTACGCAGGAATACAATAGTGTAAATAGATACAAATTATGGGATTCAACCCGTGACAAGAAAGAGTTTAGGGAATCAATATTTAAGGGTAGGAAGATATTTGATGATCCTGTTAGTGGTCAGAAATTACACTCCACTCAAAAAACTGCCCAAAACAAATACCATATGAAGAATCAATTTGGAGAAAATTCTTCAACTGCTTGGGCAAACCATTCGCCAGAAACAGATCATATAGTTCCTTTAAAGGAAATTCATAATAGAGTAAAAAGTAATCCGTTTTTATCGGATGCAGATGTTAAGGAAGTAGCAAATAATCCAGATAACTATAGGGTTACATCAAAATCCTTTAATGCATCAAAAGGAAAGAAAAGTGATTTTGAGTTTGCATTTGATAAACATAATGAAATATCTAAAGATGGACGAGCAAAACTTGTAAAAGAAAAGTTAGGAGCCGAGGCCAGTATTACTACTAGATTTGCTGCAAGAACAGTTAAAAATGTAGGAACAGAATTTACTGAAGGTGCAGTATTTTCGTTAGAGGCTTCTGTAGTACCTTTAATTGTTGAAGGCGTGAGTAATCTTTGTAAAGTTGCTAATGGAGAAAAAGAGTTTAATGAAGCAGCAAAAGATATGGGAAAGCTTACAATGTCGGTAGCCGTTTCAGGAGGAACTATTCGAGTTGTATCAACTGGGGTAACAAACTTAATGAAGAATAGCGGAAAAGAGGCATTGAAAAAAGTTGCAAATTCCAATCAAGTAATGCAAGTAATTACAGTTTCACTTATCGTAAAAGATTCAGTTATAAAATATGTTAATGGAGAAATTGATAGCAAACACTTTTTTGAGGAAATCGGGGAAAAAGGTGTAGGTATGCTAACTGGTACAATTGGTGCAATCGCAGGACAAGCATTAATACCAATCCCTGTAGTTGGGGCGGCTATCGGTTCAATGATAGTTTCTACTGTTTGCTTAGATTTATATAAGTCTATTAGAACTCTAAATGAGTTTCAGAAAATTGAAAATTCTGTTTCCGGGTTGGCTTCTGATGCCTTGACAGAGATGAATAGACAGCAAGAAATTCTTAAGCAACTGATAAAAGAGGAATTTTATGAATGGGACGAGGAGTTCAATAAAGGCTATGAAATGATATATACGGGGACGATAGAAGATTCAACGGCCACTATTAATCAAGGTTTAAGTTGTATTCTATCGGTATTTTCTAAAGATATTGCTTTTAAAAGCCAGAAAGAGTTTGATGATTTGTTTTTTGATAATAACTCTGTATTCAATATGTAGGGGGAGAACCAATGATATTGGAAGGTATATTAATAGGTGGTGCTATTAGCACAGTATCTAAAATGGTTCAGTCTGATAAACTTAATGCGCAGGCTGAAAAAATTAATGTTCGAGCTTTTGAGAGAGCAGCTGAAGCAGAAGAGAAAGTTAGAAAACAAAATGAAAAAACTCAAGCAAGCATGTCAAAACTTATAAATCGAAAACGAGGTATTTACCAAACTTCAATAGCAACATTTTTGGAATTATATAAGGACTTGCAAAACATAAATTTTGAAGAAGGAGAAGGTCTAAAGGAACTTAGCGCCACTTCCCTTACAACTGTAGCAATAGAAGAGATGAAAGATATGGCAGGAGTATCAAGAAGTGATTTGTCTGACTCACAGATGGTTACAACGTACATTTTTACTGGCATTTCCGGACTTATAAAGAAGGAAGCAGAAATGAATCTTTCGACAGCAAAAATAAGAAGGCATCATGCCGAATTGATAGAAAAACAATCAGAAAATATTTGTATTGCACTTGATGCGGTTTGTCAACGTTCAGAACGTATGGCAGAAATTTTAAAGAATCTGAATGCACTTTTTATGAAGTCACTAAAATACTCTCGCAAAATAGTTGAAAGAAATGGAATTGATAGAAACAAGTACACCTTAAAAGATAGAGAAATGATAATGGTATGCTTCAATTTTGCTAAAGGAATAAAGGATATATTAGATGTTCCACTACTTGATAAGAATGGTGAAATAACAAAAAAATCTCTTGAGGTAATAGAAACTGGAGAAATCTTTTTAAAGAAGATCAATAAAAGTGTTCAATTTTAGGGGATGAAAAAATGAAGAAAATATTTGTATCAGATAAATGTATTGCTTGTGGAGTGTGTGTTGTAAATTCTGAATTTCTGATGGAAACTCCTGATGGTCGTGCAATACCAAAGGAACCTGGACTGATTACGGCTGAGCAGTATATAAAATTTCAAGAAGTTGTAAATGACTGTCCAGTAAATGCCATTTCTGTTGAAGATGAATTGATATCAGCTCTAGATGGGTCAGAAGCTATTATAAAATTGAAAACTATGATAAACGAAAAAATAAAGAATTTCAAAGTTCCTTATCCTAAGAGTGAAGAATTTGATTTTAATGATAAAAATTATGAAGCTCCATCGCTAATATCTCAAGGATTATCCAAAACTACATATAAATCATATGATAAGGCTAATAATGAAGGATTTTATGTGTTTAAAAATACAATGTATTCCCAACAGAAAGCGCTAATTCAGGCAGTGTGTGTTGAATATAAAACAAGACAATTAAAGAAGTTTGCTTACTATGAAAAAGAACAAGGCAATTATTACTACGATACCAATATGGAAATATCAAAAATGTTAGAAGAAGCTGTAACACTAGGGCAAGCTATATCGAGCAATAAAATGAATCTACCAGTTAATTTTTGTGATTTTGAGGTTGGACCAGATAAAGGTTTTGATGGTGATACATGGGCGTGGGCATTACGCAACTTAGAGCAAATAGACTGGACTAGTAAGATGAAAGATGAAGATTTTTATAGAACATATATCAATGTTGAAGAATATTGTGAGGAATATAAGTATTCACTATATGAAGTAGAGAGTACATTTAGAGAGTATATTGTTTATGGATTATACATGCAACTTTCAGATAGAGTGGATGAAGCGATTGATAGTACATATAAAAAATATTGCGAAGTATTTAAGAAAACACTAAATGAGAAACTATCATTATTAAAGACAGAACTCAAAAGATGTTCCATGTTTGATGATTCTGTGGAAATAAAGCAGGCAGATTTGATTAGAGATATTAATTCACTACTTAGCGAAATAAAATCGACTGAATTAAAGAAAGAAATTGTTTATCATAGTGTGGATTGGAGTTATGATAGTTCTTTCAGGTTTTCTTCGTATAGTAAAGCCAGTGAAGCCGCTGGAAATAGAACAGATCGATTTTATAATTCATGTTCCAATTACTTGGATACAGGTTACGGTGATAGAATAAGTGAAGATTTAGCAAGTAATTACAAAAATCAATTTGAAGGGATTATGAATACTTTTAAAACTAAGCTACAGGAAATATATGATAAATATGATATGGCATATCCAATTACAACTCTAGATATTGATTGTGATAAGTACAGAATCAGTATGGATATAACAAGTTATGAAGACGTTAGTTCAAATATCAACTGGGATATTAGAAAATTCATAGATGATAAAATTATTGGGTGGGGTGGGGTATTAAATAAAAGTGAATATTTTACTTACTCAGATGTAGATTACGAAGTGAATGAAAGTATTACCTGGAAGCAAGGTCTTTTTGGAGAAAAGAAAGTTCCTATCTATAACTATCTTGCAGATTTCGGAAGATGCCGAAGCGGGTTTGATAAAGCGGTTAGTTTTTGTTGTGATTATGTTTTTGAAAGTAATTATTTAAAAACATTTAGGACGAAAATGCTAAAATCTTTAGAAATGGAAGTGGAGGAAAAAATTCTATCCAAAATTGTGTTATTACAGAATACCTAGAGATTACTGTTCTTTATGTAAAAAACCAGCCTCACCAAGCATTATGCTTAGGTGTTACTGGTTTTTCATTTTTTGCCCCGCTTGAAGCTGTTCATTTAAGTTTTTCTTCAATTCCTAAGTGGACGCTTCTTTGGGCGGTCATTTTTGTCTGCGAATGGAGTTTAGACGCTACTTTTTGTCGAGCATTCGTTCGCTATATGCTATAATCGAAGACGATGATTGTGAGGGATTATAGATGTATGATTATTTAAAAGGACAAATTACTCGTATTACACCTGAATTTATTGTGCTGGAACAACAGGGGATTGGGTGGCAACTTAATACGCCCAATCCATTTGCTTTTCGAACATCTGCCCTTGAGCAACAGATATATGTTCATTTGCATGTGCGAGAGGATGCGCAAGTTTTATATGGCTTCCCTAACCTAGATCAGCGTGAGTTATTCCGTAAGCTTATTTTAGTGTCAGGAATAGGACCAAAGGGCGCTTTAGCGATTTTAGCTACAGGTAATCCACAACAGGTTATTAGCGCAATTGAGCGGGAGGACGAAGCGTTTTTAGTGAAGTTCCCTGGAGTTGGTAAAAAAACAGCACGTCAAATGATCCTCGACTTGAAGGGCAAACTTGGTTCATTATTAGATACACTTGAATTACCTAGTGCAGAAGATGAATTACCTTTATTTGGTGTGAATGCCTATAAACATGAATTAGAAGAAGCCCTACTTGCCTTAATGGCTCTTGGCTATTCTGAAAAAGAGCTAGAAAAAATTAAACCACAGCTAGAGGATAACGATAAACTTGAAACGACAGATGCCTTTATGAAACAAGCATTGCAACTACTGCTAAAATTAAAATAAGGAAAGGAGGAAAGGTGCATGTCTGAACGTATGATGGCAAGTGAAGCAGGGAGCTATGATGAGCAGTTTGAGTTATCTTTACGTCCTCAAAAATTAGCACAGTATATTGGGCAACATAAAGTAAAGGAAAACTTACAAATATTCATTGAAGCGGCAAAGCTTCGCCAAGAAAGTTTAGATCATGTGTTGTTATATGGACCTCCAGGACTTGGTAAAACGACCTTAGCGTCTGTTATCGCAAATGAGATGAATGTTAACGTACGCATGACAAGTGGCCCTGCGATTGAGCGTCCAGGAGATTTGGCAGCTATTTTAAGTTCACTAGAGCCTGGGGACGTTTTATTTATTGATGAAATTCATCGACTGCCCCGTGCTATTGAAGAAGTATTATATCCAGCAATGGAAGACTTCTGCTTAGATATTGTGGTAGGAAAAGGTCCTGAAGCACGTTCTGTACGACTTGATTTACCTCCCTTTACCCTTGTAGGTGCAACAACAAGAGCGGGTGCTTTATCAGCTCCTCTAAGAGATCGCTTTGGTGTGTTGCTGCGCCTAGAATATTATGATGACCGATCGCTTGCAGAAATTGTTGTGAGAAGTGCACATTTATTTGAGGTAGAAATAGAGCAAGTAGCAGCAATGGAAATGGCGAGACGCTCACGTGGAACACCTCGAATTGCCAATCGTTTATTGAAACGAGTGCGAGATTATGCACAAGTGCTTGGAGATGGTATGATAACGGAGGGTCTTGCACAGCAAGCATTAGAGCTGTTACAAGTAGATCCTAGAGGGCTTGATCATATTGACCATAAACTTGTAACCAATATGATTGAGCGATTCCGAGGAGGCCCAGTAGGCTTAGATACTCTTGCTGCATCAATTGGTGAGGAACGGGTTACGATAGAAGATGTATACGAGCCTTATTTGATGCAAATTGGCCTTATTCAACGTACCCCGAGAGGAAGAGTAGCCACACATTTAGCCTACGAACATTTTGGATATGAGTATCCCCAACAAACATAAAGAAGGAAGTTATTTTCATGCGTGTAGAAGATTTTGATTTTGAATTACCAGAGGAGCTTATTGCCCAAACACCATTAGTGGATCGTACAGCAAGTCGATTAATGGTCGTGACACCGGGCTCAAATAAAGTGGAGCACCACCATTTCGCCCATGTATTAGACGAGCTACATGCTGGAGACTGTCTTGTACTAAATGATACAAGAGTTTTACCTGCTCGTTTAATGGGTGTAAAAGAAGAAACAGGTGCACATATAGAAGTATTGCTACTGAAGCAAATGGCTGGTACAGATGAGTGGGAAACACTTGTAAAACCAGCAAAGCGTGTAAAAGTAGGAACAGTCATCACATTTGGTGACGGTTTATTAACAGCTACATGTACAGGTGAGCTTGAACATGGCGGACGTACATTTGAATTTCAGTATAATGGTATTTTTTATGAAATATTAGAGCAACTTGGTGAAATGCCATTACCTCCCTATATTCGTGAAAAACTAGAGGATAAGGATCGTTATCAAACCGTTTATGCCAAAGAGCGTGGTTCTGCTGCAGCGCCTACAGCTGGGCTGCATTTTACAGAGGAGCTATTAGCTCAAGTGAAGGCTAAAGGCGTAGAGGTTGTCTTTATTACCCTACATGTCGGTCTTGGCACTTTCCGTCCCGTTAGTGTAGACTCGATTGAGAACCATGAAATGCATGCAGAATTCTATAGTGTTACAGAACAAGCAGCAAATACAATTAATCGCGTAAAGCGTAACGGCGGCAAGGTAATAGCTGTTGGGACAACCTCTACTCGTACATTAGAGACAATTGGTTCTAAATATGAGGGAGAAGTGCGAGCAGAACAAGGTTGGACGTCTATTTTCATCTATCCAGGCTACAATTTTACGGTGGTGGATGGGTTAATCACAAACTTCCATTTACCAAAATCAACACTAGTCATGCTTGTTAGTACGCTAGCTACTCGTGAGACCATTTTAAGTGCTTATCAGCAAGCTGTAGAAGAAAGATATCGCTTCTTTAGTTTTGGTGATGCAATGTTTATACGTCCCAAAAAATAATAGTGGATAAAATCGGAGTACTGTTTTTACTTCAGATAAGAAAGGATTATTTATTTTATGACACAACCAGCAATTCGATATGAACTACTTCATACATGTAAACAAACAGGAGCACGTCTTGGCATCGTTCATACACCACATGGTTCCTTTGAAACACCAGCATTTATGCCTGTTGGCACACAAGCAACGGTGAAGACCATGTCACCAGAAGAATTAAAAGAGATGAATGCCGGTATTATTCTGTCCAATACGTACCATTTATGGCTTCGTCCAGGTAATGATATTGTCAAAGAAGCAGGCGGACTTCATAAATTTATGAACTGGGATCGTCCAATTTTAACGGATTCAGGTGGTTTCCAAGTATTTTCACTTAGTCAATTCCGAAAAATTGAAGAGGAAGGAGTTCATTTCCGTAATCATCTCAATGGAGATAAATTATTTTTGAGCCCAGAAAAGGCAATGGAAATTCAAAATGATTTAGGCTCTGATATTATGATGGCCTTTGATGAATGTCCACCATATCCTGCGACACATGACTATATGCTGAAATCAGTTGATCGTACAACTCGTTGGGCAAAACGCTGTAAGGAAGCACATCAGCGTCCAGAGGAGCAAGGTTTATTTGGCATTATTCAAGGTGGAGAGTACGAAGATTTACGCCGCCGCTCAGCAGAAGCGTTAGTAGAACTAGATTTCCCAGGCTATGCAATTGGTGGATTATCCGTTGGAGAACCGAAAGATGTGATGAACCGTGTTTTAGAATTTACTACGCCAATGATGCCTGAAAATAAACCTCGTTATTTAATGGGTGTTGGCTCACCAGATTCTTTAATTGATGGGGCAATTCGTGGGATCGATATGTTTGACTGTGTACTGCCAACACGTATTGCACGTAATGGAACACTGATGACATCAGAAGGACGTCTAGTAGTGAAAAATGCAAAATATGCACGTGACTTTGGGCCGATTGATCCGAACTGTGACTGCTATACATGTAAAAATTATTCTCGTGCCTATGTTCGTCACCTTATTCGCACGGAAGAAACGTTCGGTATTCGTTTAACATCCTATCATAATCTACACTTCCTATTAAAATTGATGGAGCAAGTACGTGAGGCAATTCGTCAAGATCGCCTTGGTGATTTCCGTGAAGAGTTCTTTGAAAAATACGGCTTTAATGGGCCAGATGCAAAAAACTTTTAAACTAGACGAATAGGATCATTCATGCGCTAAATTAAAAAAAGGACATTAGGCATCCCCTAATGTCCATAATCAATAGCAATAGTTTTGCAAATCATTCAAAACTTTGTAAAAAGTGAATATTTCTAGCAAAATATTGTCAATCATAGAAAAAATATTAGTAATTGAGAAAATTTTTGGGCTTGTCCATCGCTTTTTAATGGTGGAATAGTCTATACTAAAAAAGTGAGATTTGGAAAGGGGGCAAGATGCTATTATGGATCAATTATTAGGATTAGCACCAATATTATTAATGTTCGTTGCAATGTGGTTTATCTTAATCCGTCCAGCTAAAAAAAGACAGCAGGAAACACAAAATATGCAAAGTAGTTTGCAACGTGGAGATAAAGTCATTACGATTGGTGGTTTACACGGTGTTATTGATGCAATTGAAGACACAGCAGTGACATTAAAAATTGCTGACAATGTACGAGTGAAATTTGACCGTCAAGCAATTGGACGAATTGTCAATGACAATCAGTAACAAAGAAGAAAAGGCTTACAATAGGCGATAGCTATATTGTAAGTCTTTTTTATACAATATTAGAAGGCAGTGTTTAGATGTTTTTTGCAGTTGTAGTTTTTAATTTATGAATGAATGCCTCACCAGTATCATTGCCATTAATCGTTATTCGGCTTAACGTAAATAGGGAATCGCCTTTTTTCACATGTTTATTTTGTATGACAAAGGCCATCTTAAAGCCAGCTTCCTTGGCTAATTTGATGGTGGAGGGTGAGTAAATCCCATAAGGATAGCTTATTGCTATTGGTTCATATCCTAACTTTTCTTTGATTATTTTTCTTGAATGAATAAAATCATTTCTTACTCTTTCTTCATATTCAACCTGACTCTCTAGTTGCCCATTTACAATACTAGGACCAAATACTGCGCCATTTAGTTTACCATTTTTTGAAGGTAATTTATAATGTAAGTCCCAAGTATGACTCTGGATTGTAATATAATCCTTCATTTCCTTTAATTGATCCCAACTCATCTTTGCTGTTTCATTTGGATGGTAATTGTTTCCATTCATCTCTAAGATTCGGCTTGCAATCACAAAGATTTCTGCATGCATATCATATTTTTTCAATATCGGGTAAGCTTTTTCATAATTACTAAAATACCCATCGTCAAAAGTAATTAACACGGGCTTTTGAGGTAACGGCGCTTGGTCGTTTAAGTAATCATATAATTGCTGAGCAGAAATGGCCTGATAGCCTTCCATTTTAAGTAATTTCATTTGATTTTCGAAGCTTTTGGGTGAAATAACAGTAGTATTGTTTATATTGTCCTCTAAATGATGGTACATAAGAATAGGTATTTCCTGTTCCTGATACCCGTAAATAGGATAAGGTCTAATAAGAAAAAGGATATAAACAAAAACGAAAACGATTATTTTTTTTGTCATGTCCTCACCTTGTTTGCATGTTTATTGTGATAAGCATCTAAGCTCTATGTTAGTGTGTACGAACAAGTAGGGACTATTCCTTGAAAACTGTATAAAAAACAATAAGTAAGGTCACCTTGATAGTATGGGGGTGTTTATATGGAAGAATATTACCATATTATTTTTAGAACTTGCTTTTTGTATGTGTTTATCATCATCGTTTTCCGTTTAATGGGTAAACGAGAAGTAGGTGAATTATCAGTCATCGATTTGGTCGTATTTGTATTAATTGCAGAAGTAGCGGCCTTTGCGCTAGACGATTATAAAAATCCTCTCTTTAATGCCATACTACCTATCATTATTTTGCTCTTTATTCAAATATTAAGTGCCTTTTTGTCATTAAAGTTCAAAAAAATACGTGACCTAGTGGATGGTGACCCTGCTTTATTAGTAAAAGACGGTGTTATTTTAGAGAGTGAGATGAGAAAACACCGCTATAATTTAGATGATTTATGTCAGCAATTACGAGAAAACGGAATTGCATCTGTGACAGATGTAGCCTTTGCGTATTTAGAGCCTTCAGGCAATCTTTCTGTCTATAAAAAAGATGAAAAAGCCTTTGTGTATCCATTGATTATCGACGGTGATATCCAAGAGAGACATTTATTTACCATGCATAAAGATGTGGATTGGCTAATGGGTGAGCTAGCAAAAAATAATATTACTGACAGTGAAACGGTATTTTTTTGTATTTGGGAAGACAATAAGCTGCATATCCAATTAAAGGAATCCTAAACTTTCTTCGCCAATTTTTTAATGTAACGGAAATCTGTAATACGCAACTGATTGGTAAATAATAAAAAGGTAAATAGCAAAAATAATGTCACACCACTACTTAAAATAAATGGTAGTGATAGTATTGGAATAAGGAAATACTGGGCGACGCAAACAGCAATAAAACAACTATAAGGCACGACAAACATTCTAAAGCCAGCACGCAGGTTTTTACGTTGTCTAACTGTTGCTATATGCAAGAATGACGTTAGTAATACCCCAAAGCCAATAGCTACAACGGCTCCTTTTTCTTGGATACCTGGTTGAGAGGCAAGTACAAACATCACGAAAAGTTTACCTAGCCCACCATAGATGGAGTTCATCATGGCAGCTCTTGCCTCACCAATTGCCTGTAAGATGGAGTGTAGAGGACTTTGAATATAATAAAAATAAAAAATAGGTGCTAAAATTTTAACGTACCCACGATTTTCTTCTAAATGGAAAAGCTTCATCGCTAATTCATCTCCATGCACAAAGAAATACGTAGCAGCAAAGCACCCCACTAGCGAAGACAATCTAAGGGACACCGAAATTCGTTCCTGTAATAGCGGGGTGTGCTGACGAGCGACGGCATCACTAACAGCTGGAATGAGCACAATCGATAAGGCTGTTGATACAAACGCAGGAAATAACAGTAGTGGCACCAAAACACCGGAGATGACACCATATAAAATAGTGGCAGCAGAAGCGGTTAAACCGGCCACAGTTAAAGCCTTTAAAAAGATAATCGGCTCTAAAAACCAAGTGAAAGAACCAAAAAGCTTACTGCCTGCAGAGGGAAGGGCAATACGCAACATTGGTGATGCAGGATACCCTTCAATTTTAGTTTTTCGTGTCAATAATTTCTTTTTGGAAACGATATAGTGTAGCCATAAATACAAGAATGCTACAACTTCGGCTAGCAGTGTAATGCCCATTGCCGCCGCAGCCGTGACAGCAGCATTATTGTAATTAGCCACATAGGGTAGCATTAAAGTAATGAAGCTAATACGTACAATTTGTTCGATCATTTGTGCCCATGCTGTCGGTGTAATCTTTGCAACACCTTGTAAATAGGCACGTAATAAGCCAGATCCAACTGATACTGGTACAGCAAAGAGTGCAATCCATAATGTAAATGTTGTCTGTTCATTATGTAATAGAGTTGTTGAAATATATGGTATTGTTAGTGCAACGAGTGGCATAAAAATGATCATGCCAATGAATGACCAAAGAATGGCTGTACGCATGACACCAAAGATGTTCTCACGTTTATTTTTTGCTAGTAATTCAGCCACTATTTTAGCCACAGCGATAGGTAGTCCTAGTTGAATGAGTGAGATGAAGAAAATAAACGCTGGATAGACGGTCATATAAATACCGACAGCCTCTTCACCAGCAATCCGCATAAATTGCATTCTATAAAAGAAGCCAAAAAGTTTAGATAAAAAAATCACAAACATTAAAAATAATGTACCTCGTACAAAAGAACTCATGCCATCCGTCCCTTCTCAAGCCGCAAAAATTCATTTACACTATTTGTATGCAAGCATGTCTTACGTTACGACTTTGATTGGAGATGATTCAAAATGAGTATGCAATATGAGCAACTATTTGAAAAGATTCGTCCGGCAATTGATAGTAAGATAGCAGAGTTCCAGCATTATCAATATAATGCTATTACAGCCGAAGAACTCTGGCGCTACTGTATTGAAAAAAAATGGCGTAAAAAGAAAGTTGAGCAACTACGTTTACATGAAGTCATTTCTACCATTTTTTCGGTATCACCATCTGATATCGTCTCATTTAATCAAGTAGAGTTTTTACAAAGTAATAATTGGTTTGAAGAAGTCAATACAGACGAGTTACAATTACTGCTTGGTCCAGTCAGAACGTAATCAATGATGTGTCAAATTTTACAATAATTCTAAGAATCCTATACGTGTTGAATTGACACCAAGCGCAACCTGTTTCATAATAAGTGTGTTGCGCTTTTTTTATTTTGAATAAGTTCTTACTTACATAAGTCTTCATTGCTTTTATTGACATTTAGAAGGCTAGTACCTAATAATACTAAGATAAACTTGCGCGTTATGAACGATTGAAATAAGTAAAGCAACCTTTTTGAAGCACAGGTAACACGATTCTAGATGAAAAGGAGGATTAAACGTTTCAAAAGGTATTGCTAGTTACTTGTTTGGCGTGTAAGGACAGCCCTTACACCAATTCGAGGAGGATTTATTGATGAAACTAAAAAGTCGTATAGTTGCATTTCTACTGATTATCGTGCTATTGGCAGCAGGTATTAGTACGACTGTAAACGGCGTCTTAAAGGACATCAAGCTTGGTCTTGACTTACAGGGCGGGTTTGAAGTGCTTTACGAGGTAAATGAATTAAAAGAAGGACAAAAAATTACACCAGAAATTGTCACAGCAACATCCACTGCACTTGGTGAACGTGTAAATACGATGGGGGTTAGTGAACCGAGTATTCAGGTTGAGGACAAAAATCGTATTCGTGTGCAATTAGCTGGTGTTGAGGATCAGGAATCGGCACGTAAGTTATTGTCTACTTCTGCGAATTTAACATTCCGTGATGTTGATGATAATTTATTATTAGATGGAGACGATTTGAAAGCTAACGGTGCTAAAGGCTCTTTTGACCAACAAAATCGTCCGATTGTATCCTTAACTTTAAAAGATGCGAAAAAATTTGCTGATATAACAAGTAAAATTGCGGCAAAACCCGCAGGTCAAAATTTACTGGTTGTATGGTTAGACTTTGAAGAGGGTGTCGATTCCTATAAAGCGGAATCACAAAAAGCAAAGCCTCGCTATGCATCTGCAGCAACAGTTAGTCAAACATTAAATACAACAGATGTTATGATTAGCGGTAATTTCTCTGTTGAAGAAACAAAAAATTTAGCAGATATTTTAAATGCTGGGGCATTGCCTGTAAAGCTAGATGAAATTTATTCAACTTCTGTTGGTGCTCAATTTGGTGATGCAGCACTGAAAAGTACTATTTTTGCTGGTATTGTCGGCGTAATAGTTATTTTCTTATTTATGCTATTCTACTATCGTTTACCAGGCTTTATTTCCATCATTACACTGGTTGTGTTTACATTCCTAGTATTAGTGGTCTTTGACTGGATTAATGCGGTATTAACACTCCCAGGTATTGCGGCCATTGTTCTGGGTATAGGGATGGCAGTAGATGCCAATATTTTAGCGGCAGAACGTATACGTGAAGAGCTACGGGTGGGTTATTCCGCTAAACAAGCCTTCCAAATTGGTTCTAAACAATCTTTATCAGCCATTGTCGATGCGCAGTTGACAACTTTATTAGCTGCAGCAGTATTGTTCCAATGGGGAACAAGCTCTGTTAAAGGATTTGCTACAACATTAATTATTAGTATTTTATTGAGCTTCTTAACAGCAGTTTGGGGCTCACGTGTCCTATTAGGACTACTTGTAAACAGTGGCTATTTCAACAGTCCTGCATGGTTTGGTATTGCAAAATCTAAACAGCATAGTCTAGATGAAAATATTGGTACATTAGATTTATCAACGAAATTCGATCGATTTGACTTTGTTCACAACCGTAAGAAATTCTATACGTTCTCATTAGCCATTCTAGTGGCTGGTTTAGTGGTTCTTGGCATCTTCCGCCTTAACCTAGGTATCGATTTCTCAAGCGGTACTCGTGTCCAAATTGAATCGGATCAAACATTAACAAAAGAAGAAGTGTCCAAATATCTAGATAGCATTGATTTTTCATCAGAAGATATCATACTCTCTGGTGAGAAAAGTAATACAGCAGTCATTCGCTATAAAGATGACCTTACACAAGCAGAAATTTTAGAATTTAAAAAAGAAGCTGGCGAAAAATATGGTCATGAACCAGCTGTAAGTACTGTATCGCCTACAGTTGGTAAGGAACTTGTAAAAAATGCAATTAAGGCTTTATCTCTTGCAGCAATAGGGATTATCATTTATGTAGCAGTTCGTTTTGAATGGCGCATGGGTATTGGTGCAATTGTTTCATTATTGCATGATGTATTCTTAATTGTTGCCGTCTTTAGCTTCATGCGTTTAGAAGTAGATATTACGTTTATTGCGGCTGTATTAACAATTGTTGGGTATTCCATCAATGATACGATTGTTACCTTTGACCGTATGCGGGAAAACTTAGATCGTTATGATACAATTAATGACCGTGAAGTATTGGCGAATATCGTGAATAAATCGCTACGCCAAACAATGGGTCGTTCGGTTAATACAGTATTAACTGTAATTATCGTTGTTGTAGCCCTATTAATTTTTGGTGCACCATCTATTCAAAACTTCTCTATCGCGTTATTGATTGGTTTGATTACAGGTATGTATTCTTCAATCTGTATCGCAGCTCAAATCTGGTATTCATTAAAAATTCGTGAAATGAAAAAATCAGATGGGAAGCTACGTAAAAAAGAGAAGAAACAATGGGGTACAGACGAGCCTACTGTATAATATAATGAGCAGAGAATGGAAAACATATGGTTTTCTATTCTTTGCTTTTTTCATGCAAAAAAACTGCTGCCTTTTATAAAAAGCAGCAGATTTTTCATATAGTATTTACAATTTAAATTGCTGGATTAAGCCTTGTAGCTGTTGCGCATTTTCACTTAATTCTTCTGCGACAGTATTTACCTGCTGCATGGTCGCAACTTGCTCGTCAACAGATTCTGCAATCATATGAGAATTCGTTGCTGATTCGTTAGAAACATTGGCAATTTCCGTGACAGAAGCTGCAACCTGCTCTGCACTAGCAGAGATTTCTTCAGATGTGGCAGAAATTTCTTCAATTTGCTCTGTGAATGCTGCAACAGCAGAGGTGATGGAGTAGAAAGCATCTCCAGCCTCATGAATTTTGGCTACACCATCCTTTACAGAAGCTAAACCATTATTTACTGATGCTGCAACATTTTGTGTATCTGTTAGAATTTCTTTTGTAATAGCAACGATTTGATTGGCAGATTGATTCGATTCCTCAGCAAGTTTTCGTACCTCATCCGCTACGACTGCAAAGCCTTTCCCATGTTCTCCTGCTCTTGCTGCTTCAATAGCTGCATTTAGTGCCAGTAAATTTGTTTGTTCTGAAATTGCTGTAATCACTGTTGTAATTTGCCCAATTTCTTCTGATTGCTTACTTAGTTTTTGCGTTAATGTTGCAATATCAGAAGTTGCTAGTGCGATCATATTCATCTGTTCTTTTGCTGTTGCAATCGTTGCACCACCTGTATGGGCAAGCTGAGTCAGATTTTCTGCATTGTGATGAAGACTTTGAGTCGCCTCCGCAATGCGTTGGACACCTGATGCAGTTTCATCCATTGCCACAGCACTTTGCTGAGAGGCACTAGCAGAAGAAGTGATATGTGTTACATTATTTTGAATTCGTTGAGCAATATTATCGGAAGTTGCAGTTACTTCTTCAGTGCTAGCAGAAAGCTCTTCTGAAACAGCCGATAAATGGGATGCACTATCTTGAATGTTAGTCATTAAACCAGCTAGATTTTGTTTTAATGTATTGACTGCATTGGCAAGTGTACCGATCTCATCTTTTGATTGATGGTCAAGCTCAGCAATTGTTAAATCACCTTGTGCTAATGTATCTGCTGCTCCAATAACCTTGCGTAGGGGCAGGACAATGGAGGCTTTGACCATATGCATAAAATATAAACCAATAATAATACTTGCAAGGAGAAGGCTAATAGCAATGATAATAGCGCGTGAAACGGTTTGATTAACAGATTGGTCAACATTTTGAAGCTGTTCATCGTGATAAGCTAATAATTCAGTTGTTAACTTAAAAATGTCCTTATTGTATTTTGTAACATCATTATTGATGATAGAGAGTGCTAGATCCGTGTTGCCACTATTAAACGCTTGTAAAGCTTTCTGTGAATTTGACAGTAACTCTTTTTGCAATTCCGTGATTTGCTGCATAATATTTTTTGTATAATCTGATCGAACAATAGTAGAAAGTTCATGAACTGTTTCAGGTAACAACTTTTCATAGCGCTCTAAATTGGCCTTAGCTGTATCGTCCTTCTTATTTAAAATATAGGAGCGTAAAAATAAACCTTGAGACGCAAGTTGTTGTTGGATTTTATCTGTTAATTGGATTTGCACCATCCGATGCTTCAATACTTCTTCTAAATCATTCTGTGTTGTTTTAAATTGAATAAATGATACGATGCTTGAGATAAAAAGTAAACATGTTAAGGAAATGAATCCTATATTTAATTTTTTGCGAACGGACATAAACTTCCTACTTTCTTTTATTATATGGAAAAAATTGATGTTCTGAAATTACTATAACTTGATATATTTACATGGTCAATAGTCAAGGAATTTTCAATCGTAGGAAATCTTATTCTCCAATAAGTTTTTATAGAAGGATAATATACCTACTTTTGATTCCTCTAATAAAATAGGAATTTCAACTTTTTTCGTCAGAATTGATTGACAATAGTATTGGATTGGCATAGAATTAAGGCTAACTTTTTGTTCGGTCAAGGTAGAAGATCTCGGGAGCGAGGTCAGCCACAGAACAGATGAGCTGAGTTTAGATGAGAATAGCTGAGAAATTGTTGAATAAGAGTAGTAGCCTAAGTGTGTAATAAAGAGAGTCAGTGGCTGGTGTAAACTGATTTACAGCTTATGTGAATGGACTTATGAGAGTCGCTTATAAAAAAGCGAACGTGATTCCCCACGTTATAGGGGTGCTTTCAAGGTATGGTTTACCATTGCCATGATGTAAAGCACAAAAGTGAGAGCATATGCTCTAATATGAGGTGGCAACGCGGTCATAATCGTCCTCTGCAATTAGGAATAATCCTTTTTGCAGAGGGCTTTTTTATTTTCATTCAGCATTCGTCTAGACATTAGCTAAAGGAATCTTTGAAAAAGGAGCAAATAGCTATGCAAATAACGAGTTCAAGAACAAAAATGAAAACGATCAATGGCGATTCTTTAACACCTATTTTGATTTTTAGGCGTTTACAGGGAAAACATAAATTTTTATTGGAAAGTTCTGCCCAACACGAAGGAGCTGGAAGATTTTCCTTCATTGGTGCTAATCCACGAAAAACATATAAAGGTGTGGGCCAAGAAATCCAAGAGGTTTCCTATAAAACAGGAAAAACATACGTGCATCAAGGGGAACTTTTTGTTCTTCTTAAACGCCTCATGCCACGTATTTCTAATACGACGCAATTTCCATTTTCAGGTGGTGCCGTTGGATATATAGGCTTTGGCGGTACAACGATGTTCGTAGATAAAAAAATAGAACTGCCTGATGCTTATTTTCATGTCTATGAAACGATTATTGTCTTCGATCATCAAACAGATGAAGTGACATTGATTCATACAAATATAGATGCAGAAAAGCAGGAACCTGATTTGGAAGAATTGGCTCAACAAATAGTAAACGGGCATATCAGTGACGAAGCATCTTATCGTTATCAACCGCTTGATGCTACAACAAATGAATCATTTGCAACGGTTTTACAGACAATGCAAGCCAACTTACATGATGACATAACAAGGGTAGTTTTGCCGAACCGCCATGTAGCCAACTTTCAAGGTGATACGTTGGCTTTGTATCGACAGCTACGTAAAAAAAAGCCTGCAGCCTATATGTATTATATTGAATTTGAGGATCATGTTGTGTTAGGTACTTCTCCTGAAAGTCTAATCCGAGTAAAAGGTGAAAGCGTTATTGCGACTCCTACAGAGGGAACATATCCGCGAGGGGAAACAAAAAATGAAGAACTAGAAAATGAACGTAAATTATACAATCATGAAAGCATTAGGCAATCACATGCACTTCTTGTTAGGGCTATTCAGCAAGAATTACAGTCGGTTTGTTTCCGAGATTCTGTTCAGGTCATGGAGGCTATGCGTATCCAGCGGTCCAAAAAGGCACTGCACATGACGACTAGGGTGGAAGGAAAGCTTTTACCAATGCTTCATGCCCTGGATGTTTTAGCAGCAACCATATCCCCACTTTCAGCAACGGAGCATCCGTATGCAGCTGGTTATTTTGGTGCTCTCGGCTTTATTGGATTTAATGGTCATTTGGATTTTGCCTTAACAGGTCAATCTATTGTAGTTAAACAGGATACCATGCATTTGCAAGCAACAATAACTGTTACCAAATATACAAATGTGCAAAACGTTTTACATCAAGTGCAAGAGGAAGAACAGGCATTTTTACAGTTACTGGTGAGCAATGGGGGGCAAAACTAATGGAAAGATTACAAGGGAAAGTACTGCAGGGAACACATCTCATGTACGAAGAAATGCTACAGGCAGCGCAATGGTTATTTCAGGATGATACTCCTAAAGAAGAAATAGCAAGCTTTTTAACAGCTTTAGCTGCGAAGGGAGAAACTGCACATGAAGTAGCCGCATTAGCAACTATTATGCGATCTTTTGCTCTTGATATAGCCGTAAAAGAAGGTAGCTATATGGATAATTGCGGTACAGGTGGAGACGGTCTTCATACTTTTAATATCAGTACAGCTTCTGCTTTCGTATTAGCTGGGGCAGGTGTCAAAATTGCCAAGCATGGGAACCGTAAAATCTCTTCCTCCTCTGGTAGCTCAGATGTGCTAGAGGCACTAGGTATTCATACAGCTATTTCCATCCCACAAACAGCCCATTTGCTAGAGAGAGAGGGAATCGCTTTTATTTATGCACCGAATGTTCATCCGAAATTAAAGAGAATTGGTGAAGTTCGCCGTTCATTAGGAAAACCGACAATCTTTAATCTTGTTGGTCCTTTAACAAATCCGGTCCCATTATCCACACAATTTACAGGCATTAATCGACCGAATTTTGTCATGGAATATGCCTCAGTCTTACAAATGCTTGGACGTGAGCGGGCCATTGTCGTCTCAGGACCACAAGGCTTAGACGAGGCTTCATTAGCAGGTCAAAATACATTGGTTTTAGTAGATAAAGGAGATTTAATTCCCTTTTCCCTAAATGCAGAAGATGTCGGTCTTCAAATGGCCCCTTTAGAGGCCATCCGTGGTGGCAATGCAGATGAAAATGCGGTGATTATGCAAAAAATATTGGCTGGGGAACGGAGTCCTTATTTAGATACAGTACTATTAAATGCTGGCATCGGCTTATTTGGCTATGGTCAAGCGGAAACCATCAAAGAGGGTGTAGCTATGGCAAAGGAAAGTATTTTTAGCGGGAGAGCACAACAAAAATTAGAGGCGGTTGTAACATATAGCATGCAAATTAAAGAAGTGGAGGTAGGGTAATGAATATACTCAATAAAATATTACTGCAAAAAAAGATTGAGGTAGGTGCTTTATTAGAGCAGCCAGATCCTTTAGCAAACTTTACAGAAACGCCACGTCGCTCGTTCATTGAATCATTGTGTCAAGCTCATACACTGCAAGTCATCGCGGAAATGAAGCGTGCTTCCCCTTCAAAAGGGTTAATAGCTGGCGGAGCAGACCCAGTTGCTCAAGCAAAAGTCTATGCACTAGCAGGAGCAGCAGCTATTTCGGTCTTAACAGACAAGGAATTTTTTAAAGGCTCCTTTGAAGATTTAGCAGCAGTTGCTGCTGCTGTAGATACCCCACTTCTTTGTAAGGATTTTATGATTGATCGAGTGCAGATTCGATTTGCCAAGGCGGCAGGTGCATCCATTATTTTATTAATTGTGGCAGCCCTAACAGACGATGCCTTACGTGATTTATATAGCTATGCAACGGGCTTAGGCCTAGAGGTTTTAGTGGAAGTACACGATTGTGAAGAGCTTGAACGCGCTCTTGCGGTAGATGCAAAGTTAATTGGCGTTAATAATCGTGATTTACGTACCTTCGAAGTAAGCCTAGAGCGTACCAGAGAAATTGCTAATGTGTTTCCATTTGATGAGAATCGAGTATTAATTAGTGAGAGCGGTATATGGACGCAGGACGATGCGAAGCTAGTAGCCTCGATGGGGGCTAGTGGTGTCCTGGTAGGTGAAGCTTTGATGAGGAGTGGAGATGCGGGGCAAGCACTACGAGATTTGCAAGTAAGTAAAGAGGGGGCATCGGTATGACAAAGGTCAAAATTTGTGGTCTACAGGAGCAAGAACATGTCAAAACAGCTGTTCATGCTGGTGCAGATGCTATAGGGTTTGTTTTTGCACCGAGTAAACGCCGTGTATCCATTGAGCAAGCCCAACAGTTAGCGAAGCATGTACCACAAGGCGTTTTAAAAATAGGTGTCTTTGTGAATCCAACGTCAGCCGAATTAAAGGAAGCAGTAGAGCGAGTGCCCTTAGATTATGTGCAATATCATGGGGAGGAAACGCCAGCATTTATTCAGGAGCAAGGTTATCCCGCCATAAAGGCATTATCGATACGAGAAAAAGAGGATGTTCAAGCGGCTGCTAGCTATCAGGTAGATTATTATTTATTTGACGCGCCTGGTACAGAGTTTAAAGGCGGGAGTGGTCACACTTTTGATTGGACACTCCTTGAGCAAGTAGGGATTCCCAAAGAAAAATTACTATTAGCGGGTGGTCTCAATGTAGACAATATTGAAGCGGCTATTACGGATGTAGGGCCTTTTATGGTGGATGTTTCAAGTGGTGTAGAAACAGATGGAAGCAAGGATTCTACCAAAATACAAGCTTTTTTACAGGCAGTAAAGAGGGGGAGCAGATGATGGGAATATCAATAGCAAATAGTGTACCGACAAAAGAAGGGCGTTTTGGACAATTTGGTGGTCGGTTTGTGCCCGAAACATTAATGACAGCCTTGCTTGAATTAGAAGCTGCTTATGAGCAAGCATTACTAGACCCTGCATTTACAGAGGAGCTGTCCTATTATTTAGAAGACTATGTTGGCCGCGAAACACCGCTCTATTACGCAGAAAATTTAACGAAGGCGCTAGATGGAGCAAAGATTTATTTAAAGCGTGAAGATTTAAACCATACAGGTGCACATAAAATTAATAATGCGATTGGGCAAGCACTTCTAGCCAAACGCATGGGTAAAAAGAAAATCGTTGCTGAAACAGGAGCTGGGCAGCATGGTGTGGCAACAGCTACTGCATGTGCATTATTAAATCTAGAATGTGTTGTATTTATGGGAGCAGAAGATATAAAACGTCAGCAGTTAAATGTCTTTCGTATGGAGTTGCTTGGCACAAAGGTTCAATCAGTGGAAAGTGGTTCTAAAACATTAAAGGATGCTGTGAACGCTGCCCTACGTTACTGGGTGACAAATGTTGAGGATACCCACTATATTTTAGGCTCTGCCTTAGGTCCTCACCCATTCCCAAAAATTGTTCGGGACTTTCAGCGTGTCATTGGAGTAGAAACAAGAAGGCAAATCGTGCAAAAAGAGGGGCGTTTACCTGATGCAGTTGTTGCCTGTATTGGAGGTGGCAGTAACGCAATCGGTATGTTTCACCCATTCGTTGATGATGAATCAGTTGCCTTATACGGTGTTGAAGCAGCAGGAAGTGGTCTTGAAACTGGGAAGCATGCTGCGGCCATCGCAGGTGGACAATTAGGTGTATTACATGGCGCCTATATGTATTTATTACAGGATGAAAACGGCTTTGTCCAAGAAGCACATTCTATTTCAGCTGGGTTAGATTATCCAGGGAAAGGACCAGAGCATTGTTATTTACATGATATTGGTCGAGCTCAATTTGACTCCATCACAGATGCTGAAGCACTGGAGGCACTACAATTATTAAGCCGAACAGAAGGGATACTGCCTGCACTTGAAAGTTCTCATGCCATTGCTTATACGGCAAAACTTGCAAAGACCATGTCAAAAGATCAGATCATTGTTGTGTGCTTATCTGGTCGAGGAGATAAAGATGTTCACACAGTTCGAGCAGCACTAGGAGGGGATGTAAAATGACAACTTTACAGCAAGCGATCGATCAGGCAAAAGCTGAAGGTCATAAAGCTTTTATACCTTATATCATGGCAGGTGACGGAGGGCTAGAGACCATTAAGCCAACTATTTTAAAACTGCAGCAATTAGAGGTAACTGCTATTGAAGTAGGGATTCCTTTTACAGATCCTGTTGCCGATGGTCCAACAATCGAACGAGCAGGAGAACGTGCACTCAAAGCTGGTGTGACATTAAGAAAAGTGTTGCAAACACTCGCGTCATTTAGAGATGAAATAACAGTGCCTCTCGTAGTCATGACTTATTTCAATCCAGTATTAGCATATGGCTTAAAGTCTTTTGCGCAAGCCTGTGTAGCTGGAGGAGTTAAGGGATTAATTGTACCAGATGTCCCTTTGGAAGAGAGCGAGTTGTTACGTGATGCATTAAATCCATATGGCATTGATGTGGTACAGCTTATCTCATTGACAAGCCCTCCAGAGCGTATAGCACGCATCGCAGCAGCTAGTCAGGGTTTTGTTTATGCAGTGACCGTTAATGGGATCACAGGAGCAAGATCGCGTTTTGCTGATAATTTAGAACAGCATTTTGCAAGCTTACGTCAAGCAAGTCCAATCCCTGTGCTTGCAGGCTTTGGTATTTCAACACCAGAGCAAGTGAAAAAGATGGGGGCTTTGGGAGATGGTGTAATTGTCGGTAGTGCCATTGTGACGGCATTGCATCAAGGAGATTTGGCAACGGTGGAAGCATTAGTAGCCGCCTCGAAAGGTATGTTAGAAAAGTCTACTCTTTAGAAGAGTAGGCTTTTTTGATGATGAAAGAAATGGAAAAGTGACGAATAGAAATTAAAAATCGATGGATAAAACTATCAATCTAACGGATAGTGCGCAACCTATAGAAATTCGGTATAATAGCTTTCGTAAGGAAGTGAGCAGATGATTCTATCGAAAAAAAGATGGCAGGTGGAGCGTCCTGACGCAACACTTGTACAAGCATTACAAAATGACTTACAACTTTCTGCGATTGCAGCAAAAATTTTAGCAGCACGAGGCTGCGAAACAACGGCTGAGGCAGAAAGCTTATTAAATATGACTGAGGCAAATATCCATGACCCATTTCTTATGCATGGTATGGCTGAAGCGGTAGCACGAATTGAACAAGCACTAGAAAATGGTGAGAAAATTTTAGTGTATGGTGATTATGATGCGGATGGTGTGACAAGCACAACCGTTATGTTACATGTTTTACTAGATCTTGGAGCAGACGTCTCCTTTAAAATTCCGAATCGTTTTATCCATGGCTATGGCCCGCATGAAGCCCTATTTCGGGAGGCCTATGAAGATGGTGTACAGTTAATCATTACAGTGGATAATGGTATATCTGGTATTGAGCCTATTCGAGTAGCAAAGGAGCTTGGTATGGATGTCATTGTGACAGATCACCATGAGCCAGGTGAGGAGCTACCACCAGCAGATATTATTCTTCATCCCCGAATACCAGAAGGGCAATATCCATTTGGCGAGCTAGCAGGAGTAGGGGTAGCCTTTAAGCTGGCACATGCTCTTTATGGTGAACTACCAAGCCATCTAATAGAATTTGTGGCGATTGGCACTGTAGCAGATTTGGTTCCGTTGGTGGATGAAAATCGCTATCTCGTGAAGAGGGGCATACAAGAAATGCGTCGTTCCCTTAGTCCATGGGTACAAGCGATGTGTGACATAGCCAGTACAGAGCAGATGAAAATTACAGAAGAAACGATTGGCTTTTATTTTGGTCCACGATTGAATGCTGTTGGTCGTCTAGGTGAAGCAGCTCCTGGTGTCGAATTATTAATGGCGGAGGATAATGCTAAAGCAACCGCATTGGCAAAAAAGCTAAATGCCTGCAATACCGAGCGCAAAGATATTGTGAAAAGTATTACAGATGAAGCCATCGCACTGATTGAAGCAGATGAAAAAATCGGCAATTCCTTAGTTCTTGTTGTTGCTGGCGAGGGCTGGAACGCAGGTGTTGTAGGAATTGTAGCCTCACGTCTCGTTGAACTGTATTACCGTCCAACGATTGTGCTGTCACTCGATCCCGAAAAGGGCATAGCAAAAGGTTCTGCTCGAAGTATTGAAGGTTTTCATCTATATAATGAACTAGCTAAAAATCGAGATATTTTACCGCATTTTGGTGGACATCCTATGGCTGCAGGTATGACCTTATCATTAGAACATGTGGATGAACTACGTACTCGCTTAGATGCTCAGGCAAGAGCCTGTTTAACAGAGGAGCAATTAACACCTGTAGTGCATATTGATATACCGCTCAGCATAGATGAAATTTCAGCGGATGCTATTGAGGAAATTTCAACACTAGGACCATTTGGCACAGATTTCCCTAAGCCTGTGTATGTGCTGGAGGATGTAGAAATCGCCTCCATGCGTAAAATTGGAGCGGGCGAGAATCATATTAAAATGGAAATAACAAACGGCTATGATAAATTGGATAGTGTTGGTTTTAACAAAGGGCATTTACATGATGAATTAACGTATGGCATCAAAGTTTCCTTTATAGGCGATTTGCAAATTAACGAATGGCAGGGACGTAAAAAAGCCCAATTTATGATCGAGGATGTCCAAACTACAGAATGGCAGTTATTTGATATTCGTGGTATCCGTCAAACAGCTCGATGGCTGAATACGGTACCGAAGGACGTGGCCCGGTTTATCGCCTTTCGTCCAGAAACGATGACCTATTATCAATCATTAATCGGTGAACCTATTACACTGGTTGACCCAGCCCTTTCAAATATTGAACAAAGTGATTACATCGTGCTCTTAGACTTGCCACACAATGTTCAAAAGCTAGAGGACGTTTTACAGAAGACAGCCCCTTCACGTATTTATGCTCATTTTTATATGCCTGACTCGCAATACTTCAGTGGTCTACCTACTCGTGAGCAATTTGCTTGGTATTATAAGTTCTTGAAAAATCGACCAGCCTTTCCGCTTGATATGCATATCGCAGATTTAGCGAAGCATACGGGGTGGCCATTAGATACACTAAAATTTATGACACAGGTGTTTTTTGAGCTTGATTTTGTTAAAATGGAGAGTGGACTGACGACTGTCAACGTGAATGCTCCAAAACAAGCACTAACAGAGGCACCGTCTTACAAACAACGTTCAGAACAGATTGAAATGGAGCAAAAGCTTGTCTATGCTCCTTATATAGAATTAAAACAATGGTTTGATGAACGTTTAACATCAGCGGACGAATAACGTTTCGTAGGAGGCGCAATAACATGGATTTAAAGCAATACGTTACAACGGTTGAAAATTGGCCGAAAGAGGGCATTACCTTCAGAGATATTACAACAATTATGGATAATGGTCCTGCATACAAATATGCAACAGACCAAATCGTAGAATATGCAAAAGAAGTGGGCGCTGAAATTATTGTTGGCCCTGAGGCACGTGGTTTTATTATCGGTTGTCCAGTTGCCTATGCACTTGAAATCGGCTTTGCCCCTGTTCGTAAACCTGGTAAATTACCACGTGAGGTAATTAGTGCAGACTACGGTCTTGAATATGGTAAAGATACGTTAACAATGCATCATGATGCAATTAAGCCTGGTCAAAAAGTTTTAATCTGTGATGATTTACTAGCGACTGGTGGTACAGTTGAAGCAACGGTTCGTTTAGTAGAACAATTAGGTGGTCAGGTAGTAGGCTGTGCATTCCTGATTGAACTTCTAGAATTAAATGGTCGCGAAAAGCTTGGCGATTTAAATATTAAAACACTTATTCAATATTAAGAGCATGGCAAAAAGCGCCCTATACTGTGGGCGCTTTTTTTATACTTCGTCATAGGCTTGAATAATTTTTTGCATTGTTCGCAAGGTATCGTAGAAATCTGCGTATTTTTCGGTTCCAATATCCTCGATAATTCTATCTTGAATGCCTTGCCAAATAGGTGCTGCTTCATGCAGCTTTTCTAAACCTTTTTCAGTGAGCGTTATTTTTTTGGTACGAGCATCATTGGTATCTCGCTTTAACTCAACATAGCCATGTTGCTTTAATAGATTAATATTACGTGTTATAGTGGTTTGATCCAGTTGTAAAATTTCACCTAAACGGCTGATTGAGACAGCTTGTTGAAGGTCAATATGTGCAAGCATTGAATATTGTGTAACTTTTAAACCTGTAGGCTGTAGCAGCTTATCATATAATTGTGTGACAACCCTTGTTTTTTTTCTAAGGTTTGCACAAACACAAATTTGTGTATAATCAATATTTTTAAGTTGATTCTTCATCGACAGTACTCCTTTAAGGGGATTCTACTAATTATAAGTATACACCCAATAACTAGAAATTCCTTCTTGACAGCTTTATGAACGATTACTATGATTATACATGTATATACATATAAATGAAATAAGCAGACTTAAACATGTATATACATGTTTTGTAGTCTATCAAAGAAAAGAAGGTGTTGAGGTGAAGCGTGTTCATTATAGTTGGTTTATTTTAATCGTCACATTTTTCTCGATAATTGTCGCAGGAATTACAATGTCATCATCTGGCGTGTTTATCGACCCTCTTGAAAAAGAATTTCACTGGGATCGTTCAACCATTGCTTTAGCCTTTGCTGTAAGTTTGTTTTTATATGGCATATCTGGACCATTTATGGCTGCGTTGCTTGAAGTCATTGGCTTAAAGAAAATGATGCTAGGTGCTATGGCAACTTTAGTATTAGGAATGACTTTAACATTTTTGATGAGTGAATCCTGGCAGCTAATCGTTATTTGGGGGGGCATTATTGGTCTTGGAGCAAGTCTTTTTTTAACTGTCCTTAGCCCATATGTTGCGAATCATTGGTTTGTAAAACGCAGAGGATTAGCGGTTGGTATTTTAACGGCAAGTACAGCCACGGGCCAGTTAATTTTATTACCAGTTCTAGCTATCATTATTGAACACTATTCTTGGCGATGGGCTATCACATTAATGCTACTCCTTAGTATCATAATGTTTTTCATGATTGCGCTTTTTATAAAAAATAGACCTCAGGATATGGGGTTAACTCCTTATGGACAAGAGGAGGCTATAGAGGAACAACAAATACAGCAAAAGAAGAATCCAATAGCTATGGCTTTTAAAGGTTTATTTGAGGCGATTAAGGTTAAAGCATTTTGGCTCTTAGCAGGTAGCTTTTTTATTTGTGGGCTATCGACAAGCGGATTAATTGGTACTCATTTTGTTTCTTATTGTATTAGCTTTGGCGTTCCTTTAGTCACTGCCGCCTCATTCCTTTCTTTTATGGGCATTTTTAATTTATTAGGCACAACTGCGTCTGGCTGGTTATCTGATCGCTTCGATAATCGGTGGTTATTGTTTTGGTATTACCTGTTAAGAGGCGCATCTCTATTATTGCTCCCTTATGCACTTGCACAAGGATCATTTGTTTTATTAACGATTTTCACGATCTTTTACGGACTAGATTGGATTGCTACAGTGCCACCAACCATCAGTATTACACGACAAATATTTGGTATGCAAAAAAGCAGTATTATCTATGGGTGGATATTTGCTTCACATCAAGCAGGAGCGGCGGTTGCAGCGTATGGTGGAGGGTTAATTTATAAATTTTTTAACTCTTATACATGGGCTTTTTTTCTTGCAGGAATGTTTTGTGCAATGGCCAGTTTATTCGTCATCATTGTTAAAAAACAAACACCTCAGCAAGCATAAACAAAAAAAGTTGAACCTCAGTAAGATGAGGTTCAACTTTTTTAATAAAGAATCTTTTGACATAACACAAACAAAAGTTTATAATATAAACAAATATAATAAAAGGTGATGCTATGAATGAAAGAGAACAGGCGGTGCTTGCTTTAATTCGCCAGAATCCGTTTATGTCTCAGCAAGAAATGGCAGATGCAATGAATCTGTCGCGTCCTGTGCTTGCTAATTTAGTGTCTAGTTTAACGAAGCAAGGGAAAATTGTAGGTCGTGCTTATATATTACCCGAGGAAAATGAAATTATTTGCATCGGTGGAGCTAATTTAGACCGCAAATTCCATGTCAAGGGCAATGTTCAATTTGGAACATCTAACCCTGCCAGTTCTTCCTTTAGTGTAGGTGGCGTTGGTCGAAATATTGCTGAAAACTTAGGCAGATTAAACCACCAAGTGACGTTACTGACAACGGCAGGTAAGGATGCTGATTGGCAAGTGATCCAAGAGGCTTCGGAATCCTTTATGAATCTACGTTATGTAGAGCAGCTTGCAGAGGCTTCCACAGGTTCTTATACTGCCATCATGGATGAACAGGGTGAGCTAGCACTAGCTGTAGCAAATATGGAAGTTTACGACCTTCTGTTACCGAGCTTGTTGAAAAAACATGAAACAATGCTTGTAAACGCGGGCTGTTTTATTTTGGATTTAAACTGTCCAAAAGAAACAGTGGCGTATATCCAGCAAGTAGCCCTTGCTCGTGATATTCCACTTGTCATTGTGCCAGTATCTTCGCCAAAAATGAATCGACTACCTGAAACATTACAAGGCGTAACTTGGTTTATTTGTAACACAGATGAAGCGGAAACGATTGTTGGACATAAAATTGAAAACGCTACCCATTATGAAAAAGCTTTACAACAGCTCCTACAATTAGGTGCGGAGCATGTCATTATCACGGCTGGTAGCAAGGGCGTTTATGCAGCATCTACAACGATTGCCCCTTGTCATGTTGCCGCTAAAGTGATTGACAAAATTGAAGATGTGACAGGAGCAGGAGATGCCTTTGTTAGCGCTGTTATTCACAGTTGGCTGACTGGACAATCTTTTGAGACATGTATTGATGCTGGATTAACCAATGCAAAAAATACATTGGCATCTCCTTATACAGTAAGACCTGAATTATCAGTAGATTTGTTGAAAAATGAAATGGAGGAATAACAACATGAAAGAATTCATCGTATTATCAGAAGAAGTAAAAGCAGGACAAGCAAAAGGTCTACCAATCGTTGCGTTAGAATCAACAATTATTTCACACGGTATGCCATACCCACAAAACGTGCAAACTGCGCGTGAAGTTGAGCAAATTATTCGCGATAATGGTGCAGTCCCAGCAACAATTGCATTAATTGATGGAAAAATTAAAATTGGTCTATCAGATGAAGAACTAGAAATGTTCGGTAATGCTCAAGGTGTTGCAAAAGCTTCACGTCGTGACTTAGGCTACTTACTAGCAACGAAAAAATTAGGTGCTACAACAGTTGCAGCGACAATGATCTGTGCAGAGCTTGCAGGTATTGAAATCTTTGTTACAGGTGGTATTGGTGGTGTACACCGTGGTGCGGAAACAACAATGGATGTCTCTGCTGATTTAGAAGAATTAGCACAAACAAATGTTGCCGTTATCTGTGCGGGTGCAAAATCTATTTTAGACATCGGTCTTACATTAGAATATCTTGAAACAAAAGGTGTGCCAGTGGTTGGTTATGGTACGAATGAATTACCAGCATTCTACACACGTCAAAGTGGATTTGATGTAAACTTCCAATTAGATACGCCAGAAGAAATTGCAGAAATGCTATCTGCGAAATGGCAATTAGGCTTAAAAGGTGGGGCTGTCATCGCAAATCCAATTCCTGAGTCTGAAGCATTAGAGCATGCATTTATTACAAACATTATTGAAAAAGCTTTAGTTGAAGCTGAAGAGAATGGCATTCAAGGTAAAAATGTTACACCATTCTTACTTGGCAAAGTTAAAGAATTAACAGAAGGTAAAAGTCTTGATGCCAACATTGCATTAGTGAAAAACAATGCAGTAGTCGGCGCGAAAATTGCTGTAGCTTACAATCAATTACATTAATCAATTTGTCGAAACAAGGACTCTTTGTGACGTGAAGTCGCAGAGGGTCTTTTTTATTAAAAAGAAGAATATTTTTTCCATTTTTCGAACTGTTCACGAGATTAACTAAACTAAATGATACAGTCTCTTTACAATAGACCACAATATTTTATACAATTAAGTTTATATCTAATCTGAAAAATTTGACGAGCAAGGTGGACATGTTATGGCGAAAGAGCAAATTTTGACTCCTGAGGACGTTTTTGAGTTAGTCAAATCCTACATGAATGATGAAAATGTCGCATTCGTGAAAAAAGCATATGAATTAGCAAGGGATGCCCATATTGAGCAATTCCGTAGCTCTGGTGAACCGTATATTATTCACCCAGTACAAGTAGCAGGTATTCTAGCTGAATTACAAATGGACCCAGAAACTGTAGCGGCAGGTTTTTTACATGATGTTGTCGAAGATACGGATTTTACACGGGATGATTTGGTACGTGAATTTGGCGAAGAGGTGGCCGTGCTTGTTGATGGTGTTACCAAACTAGGGAAAATTAAATATTTATCTAAAGAGGCGCAGCAGGCAGAAAATCATCGGAAAATGTTTGTGGCTATGGCGCAAGATATTCGTGTCATCCTCATTAAGCTAGCAGACCGTCTTCATAATATGCGTACGTTAAAGCATTTACCTGCTGAAAAGCAACGACGCATTTCAAAAGAGACGCTCGAGATTTTTGCACCACTTGCTCATCGTCTTGGAATTTCGACTGTAAAATGGGAGCTTGAAGATACAGCACTGCGCTATTTAAACCCACAACAATATTATCGTATTGTCAGTCTGATGAAGAAAAAACGTGATGAACGTGAAGCTTATTTAGAAAATGTGATGGCTGAGATGAAATCACAACTGAATGAGGTTGAAATTGACGCAGATGTCTATGGTCGACCAAAACATATTTACAGTATCTATCGAAAAATGGTGTTACAAAAGAAACAGTTTAATGAAATTTATGATTTATTAGCCATTCGTGTTCTTGTCGATAGTATTAAAGATTGCTATGCCGTATTAGGGATTGTGCATACACTTTGGAAACCAATGCCAGGACGCTTTAAAGACTATATTGCTATGCCAAAACAAAACCTGTACCAGTCCCTACACACGACTGTTATTGGACCATATGGTGATCCGTTGGAGGTACAGATTCGTACAAAGGAAATGCACAAAATTGCAGAGTACGGGATTGCGGCGCACTGGGCATATAAAGAAGGCAAAAACGTTGATCATCAAAAGCAGAATGTCGACCAAAAATTAACGTGGTTCCGTGAAATTTTAGAATTTCAAAATGAATCTTCCAACGCAGAAGAATTTATGGAATCCTTAAAATTTGATTTATTTTCTGATATGGTTTATGTCTTTACACCTGAAGGTGATGTCATTGAATTGCCAGCAGGTTCTGTTCCTATTGATTTTGCCTACCGTGTTCATTCCGAAGTGGGAAATCGTACGATTGGAGCGAAAATCAATGGGAAGATGGTACCGCTTGATACACCATTAAAAACGGGCGATATCATTGAAATTTTAACTTCTAAACAATCCTTTGGTCCGAGTCGCGATTGGCTAAAAATAGCTCAATCCTCGCAGGCGAAGAATAAGATAAAGCAATTCTTTAAACGACACCTGCGTGAAGAAAATATTGTCAAAGGTAAAGAAATGATAGAAAAAGAAATCCGTGCTCAGGATTTCGATTTAAAGGAAACGATGTCCTCCGAAAACCTAAAACGGGTATGCGACAAATTTAACTATACGAATGAAGAAGATTTGTATGCTGCAGTTGGTGTGAATGGGATTACTGCGCAACAGGTCGTAAATCGTTTAGCTGAAAAACGTCGTAAAGAACGTGAGCAGGAAGAAGCACTAGAGAAAATTGAACAAAAAATGAAAAATCCAATTCCACAAAAACGTACGGAATCGGGTGTTATTGTAAAGGGTATTGATAATATGCTCATTCGACTTTCTCGCTGCTGTACGCCCGTTCCTGGTGATGATATTGTAGGTTTTATTACGAAGGGTAGAGGTGTTTCTGTCCATCGTGAGGACTGTCCAAATATTCAAATTGAGGATGAGCAGGAGCGCTTAATTGAAGTAGAATGGGAGCATGGTGTCATTCCTGAGAAAAAGGAATACCCTGTTGATATTGAGGTTTCAGCTTTTGATAGACCTGGCATTTTAAATGAAATCATGCAAATTGTTAGTGAAACGAAAACGAATATTTTAGCAGTAAGTGGTCGTGCTGACCGTGATAAAATGGCAACAATTCATTTAACAATTTCTATTTCGAATATTTCACATTTGCATAAAGTAGTTGAGCGAATTAAACAAACACCTGATATTTATTCGGTGCAACGTGTCATTAACTAATTGATAGGCAATATAGAATTGGGGTTTAGTACATGAAAGTAGTATTACAGCGCAGTAAAGCTGCCTCTGTAACAGTGGACGGAACTGTTACAGGAGCCATTGATCACGGCTATGTTCTTTTAGTGGGAATCACACATGAAGACACACAAGAGGATGTTGCCTATTTAGCAAAAAAAGTAGCCAATTTACGTCTCTGGGAAGATGCAGATGGAAAAATGAATCATTCGATCTTAGAGCATGGGGGCGCTATTTTATCCGTCTCACAATTTACATTGTATGGGGATGCAAAAAAAGGGAATCGTCCAAGTTTTATCAATGCAGCTAGACCAGAAGCAGCTGAGCCACTGTGGGAGGCTTTTAATCAAGCTTTACGCGAGCAGGGCTTACATGTGGAAACAGGTATTTTTGGTGCCATGATGGATGTAGCACTAATTAATGATGGTCCAGTCACAATTCTTCTAGAGTCAAAATAATGGAACATTTCCTATAATTCCTTCATATACTAAAGAGTATGGTTAGTTTTATAGGAAGGAGTGTCTTAAACATGACGCAGACGAGAAGTATAACAAATCCATATTTATACGAAACTCTTAACATGATGATTGGTCAGGCAGTAGTTGTGCAAACAGAAAAAAATATTCAACAAGGTATTTTATTATCCATACTACCTGACCATATGGTTCTTGAGAAAAATCGTACGCCTTTCTTCATTCGGATGGAGGAAATTGTATGGGTTACATTGGAAACTACAAAAAAATGAGAAAATATGAACCTTCAAATCATAATAAATGATAGAAGGTTTTTTTATTTGTTTAGGGCAAATAAAAATACCTAAATAGCAAATTTATTTCGAAGAGATAAAAACTATTAAAACAGTTTCTACTCTTTGAATATTATTTTTTTAAAAAAATATAAACGATATGTAAGAAAGTCCATTTGATTCCTCATGGATAGTTAACCTACGATTTCCATTCTACTTACAACCTTTGATGTCTTTCATCCCAGTAATAAGGGGATCTTTATGAAGTTCATGAATAAAAAGCATTTAAGGACAATCCATACAAACTTTATCATTTCTAACACCGCTGCATATTGCTCCTGCCTTAATAAAAACAATTCGTCATATACGATGAAATTATTATTTTGGAAAACAAAAAATAACGTTGAAAATGCCCATTATTATTTGAGTATGTGTATAAAATTTTCCATGTTTATAGAAGAGGAACAAGAGGTTTAATTAGGAAAGATAGCGTGTGCTTTCAGAAATAATAGAAAATTAATACTTTACAATAAATTTAAACTCATGTATATTTATTTTCAATTAGCGACAAATAGCGACAATATACTGCTAATGTCTAAATCAGAAAAAGGAGCGTGATTTAATGGAAAATGAACAGGGGGTCAAGAAGAAAAGCTGGTTGAAAGTACCTCATACATATACGATTATTTTTGCTATTATTTTTTTAGCAGGTATTGCAAGCTATATTATACCAGCGGGTGAGTTTGAACGTGTAGAGGATGAAGAAGGGCGAATGCTCGTTGTAGATGGAAGCTATCATCATATTGAGAGTGAGCCAGTTTCCTTTTTTGAAATGTTTACAGCGGTTCCAATGGGTCTCGAAAAAGGGGCTCAAATTATTTTCTACATTTTTTTAGTCAGTGGTGTATTTGGTATTATTCGTTCTACAGGTGCTATTGAGGCTGGTGTTTATAAAGGAGTAAAAGCTTTAGAGGGCAGAGAGAAATTACTGATTCCTTTATCGATGATTTTATTCTCTGTTGGTGGTTTTACAATGGGGATGGCGGAAGAAACTATTATTTTCGTACCAATTGGTGTGGCCATTGCACGCGCGATGGGCTTTGATGCTGTAACAGGAACAGCCATGATTACACTTGGTGCCGCCAGTGGATTTTTTGGAGGAATGCTTAATCCCTTTACGGTAGGTGTAGCACAATCCTTAGCGGATGTACCATTATTCTCAGGGATTGGCTTCCGTGCTGTTGTCTATGTTTTTGTATTAAGTTTTGCTATTTTTTATGTATCTCGCTATGCTTTTAAGGTGAAAAAGAATCCTCAAGCAAGCGTTATTTACGATATTGAGCAAAAAGCTAAATCCAATGTTTCAGCGATTGACATTCCTGCATTAACAGGCAAGCATAAATTCGTATTTATTGTCATGGCTTGTGGGATTGGCTTTAATATTTATGGTGTCTTTAACTGGGGCTGGTTCTTAACGCAGCTAACTGCATCCTTTTTAATAATGGGGTTAATTGCAGGATTAATTGGTGGTTTAAAACCTGCTACTATCTTTGATTCCTTTATTGAGGGAGCCAAGGCCGTAACATTTGGTGCTTTAATTGTAGGTTTTGCCCGTGCTATTACAGTTGTTTTAGAGCAGGGGAAAATTATTGATACAATCGTTTATGCAGCATCAGAAACAATTGGACATTTGCCACATGCTATCAGTGCAATCGGCATGTTATTTATCCAAGCTCTTTTGAATTTATTTATTTCATCTGGTAGTGGACAGGCAGCTGCAACAATGCCGATTATGATTCCAATCACTGATTTACTAGGATTAGAGCGACAAGTGGCTGTTTTAGCCTTCCAATATGGGGATTCCTTAACGAACTCTATTATTCCTACTTCGTCTGCATTAATGGCGTATCTAGCTGTTGCAGGTATCCCATATGAAAAGTGGATTAAGTTTATCTGGAAGATGATTCTTGGGTGGGCATTGATTGCCTGTCTGGCGCTAATTGCTGCGGTAGCATTAGGAATATCTTAAAATATAAAAAAGCTGTGGATGTTATCATCATCCGCAGCTTTTTTTTGCTTATTCATCTTGTTCATTAAAGTAGTTGAGAATTCCCTGATAAATACCAAGAGTCGCTTGTTCACGGAATTTAGCTGTTGTAATGACGCGCTCCTCACTGGAATTACTTAAAAAGCCTAACTCAATAAGGACGGCCTTTTGACGATTCTCTCGTAAAACTAAATAATTCCCTTGTTGTGTACCACGGTCTCTTAAATCTAGTTTACTGGAAAGACCATCATGAATTGCTTCAGCAAGCCCTTTTTGATTGCTATTCATATAATAGGATGTGAAGCCGTTAATGGAGCTATCATCTGTCGCATCATAATGAAGGCTAATAAAGGCATCTGCCTCATATTGATGGGCAATCGATACACGCTTACGCAATGCCACATATTCATCCGATTCTCTCGTCATGACAACGTTTGCGCCAGCAGCACTTAACTTGGAAGCAAGCAAAGTAGCCGTTTTTAAAGTAATGCCCTTTTCCTCTGTACCTCGTTGACCAGTTGTGCCATGATCATTTCCACCGTGACCAGCATCAACAACGATCGTTAACCCAGTTAAAGTACCTTTTTTGCGAGGCTCTTCCTTTTCTTTCTGTGGACTTGTCGCTTTATTGGAACTTGTTGTGACCACCCAGTTCGCGACAAAAGCTGTTTTTTCGTCGTCTATTTGTATTTCATAAAAATCATTTTTAACGCCTACTATCGGGTAATTTACACCAGCATCTACACGTTCAACCACTTCTGCTGCTGTTGAGGCATCCGTTCGTAGGTTTGTCCCATTATAAATAATCGTAACAGACTCTAACTCTTTGGAAGTTGATGTTTTTGAGGTACTTTTTACTTTATTGGAGAATGTACCGTAAAAACTATAGACCCAACCTACTTTTTTATCATTGTACTGAATTTGTACCCAATTATGCTCATGTGCGAGGACTTTAAAGGCTTGTCCTTTTGTTGCTGTGCCGATTTTTTTAGCATTCAAATCTGGCTTCTTACGAACATTAAGGGTGTCCACTAAAATGGTGAAGGTTGTATCTTTGTTAGCGGGTGCCGTGGTTGTAGTGGTTACTTCTACAGCATCTTCTTTGGGCTCTGTTTCTTTTTTAGGGTTATCGTTGATCGTGACATAATCCTTTGATACCCATCCTGTTAGTCCATTCCAATCGACTTTTGCCCATTCTCCATTTTCTTCAACAAGGTTTGCTTGGTTACCAGTAGAAAGTTGACCAAGAACAGCTGAAGAGATATCTGGCTCTGTTCGAATATTTAAACGGTCAACTTGTGAAATGACGGTTTTGTCGATCACTTGTTTAGCATTAGTAGGTGCTGTCAGCCAAGAGGCAACCCATCCTTCGTAATTACCTGCTTTGACTTGGTACCAATCACCTTCTCGACCGATTGAGGTTAAAGGGTCACCTTCTTCTAAAGTCGTAATAATGGGATAAGACAATCCAGGACCCTCTCGCAAATGAAGAATCGTTCCAGCGACTTTTAGATCACTGGTGTCAGCGGAAGCTCTTTGAACAAAGTTCTTATTTGGCATCGCCATCGTTACCATTAGTACGAAGATGATTATACTATGTAAAATTTTTGTCCTCATCAGATTCCTCCTATTCCTTGTGCTATTTTACCATGCTTTTATCATAAAATTCGTGGTAAAATGGTAACAGAATTAGTTATTTTCAACATAGACTGATGAAAAATACAAAAATAGTTGACATTGCTTTGGCTAGTGACTAACATAAAGGGTAATCGAAAAATGATTAATCGCTTATGACCAAGCAAGTAGCGTATACCACTATTGGAAAAGAGAGGGAAAGACTTAGGCTGCAATCTTTCCTACAAAAATGTATTACGTGAATAACACTTGAGAGGCTTTTTTCTGAAAAGCAGTGCCTAGTAGGAAAAAACGGAATCGGCCGTTATCCGATTAAGAGGAGGACACATGTAATCATTTGTGTCAACTAGGGTGGAACCGCGGAAGCTTATACAGCTCTCGTCCCTTGCTATTGCAAGGGACGAGGGCTTTTTTGTTGTTCAAAAAGTAATGAGTTTTTTAAGAGGGATTGTTGTTTTTGCTCAGAAAAGAGGGGAAGGCGCTCTAATTAGTATGAAAAGCGCTCATCAAGGCTGTAACCCGCTCCAACCGGACAAAAATTTGCTCAACCAAAGCATGCATTCGCTCAAAGTGGGACTACAGCTGCTCTATCATAAGCAATCAATATAGGAGGGAATTACATGAGTTTTAAAGTGCCACGAGGGACACAAGATATTTTGCCAGGTCAATCTGAAAAATGGCAAAAAGTTGAAGCGATTATTCGTGATATTTGTCGTGTTTATCGCTATAACGAAATTCGCACACCAATTTTCGAGCAAACGGATCTATTTGCACGTGGTGTTGGGGAAACAACTGATGTTGTACAAAAGGAAATGTATACATTTGAAGATCGTGGAGGGCGTTCATTAACACTACGTCCAGAAAATACGGCTGGTGTCGTACGTGCTTATGTGGAGCATAAAATGTTTGGTGCTCCTGATCAGCCGGTTAAGCTTTCTTATTTAGGACCAATGTTCCGCTATGAGCGCCAACAGGCTGGTCGTTATCGTCAATTTGTACAGTTTGGAGTAGAAGCAATTGGTTCAGCAGATCCTGCGATTGATGCAGAAGTCATTGCTCTTGCTATGGACGTCTACGAATCAGCGGGTTTAAAGGATTTAAAATTAGTGATTAATTCTCTTGGCGATAAAGAAACACGTGATACACATCGTACTGCTTTATTACAGCATTTTGAGCCACATATTCATGAATTTTGCTCAGACTGTCAAAATCGTTTACAAAAGAATCCATTGCGGATTTTAGATTGTAAGGTAGATCGTGAGCATCCATTAATGCAAACGGCTCCAGCGTTAACTGATTTCTTAACAGAAGAGTCAGCTGCTTATTTCGCTCAAGTGAAATCATACTTAGATACATTGGGTATTTCATATGAGGTCGATCCAAATCTTGTACGAGGACTTGATTATTATAATCACACAACTTTTGAAATTATGTCCACAGCATCAGGCTTTGGTGCTATTACAACATTATGTGGTGGTGGACGCTACAATGGATTAGTGCAAGAAATTGGCGGTCCAGATGTACCAGGTATAGGTTTTGCATTAAGTATTGAGCGTTTGTTGCTGGCACTTGAAGCGGAGGGTGTTGAATTAGACACAGCTTCAGGGCTAGATGTTTACATTATTGCAATGGGCGATGAAGCGAAGCAAAAGGCTGTTGAGCTGACAAGCACTTTCCGAGCGAAGGGACTTGCGACAGAGATGGATTATTTAGACCGTAAAATGAAAGCTCAAATGAAATCAGCGGATCGACTAGGTGCAAAATATACGCTTGTTCTTGGCGAAACAGAACTTGAAGAGCAAGCAGCGGCTGTAAAACATATGGAATCTGGGGAGCAGCACAAAGTGGCGTTCTCAGAGCTAGTGAACTATTTAACACAAAAAGCTTAAAAATAGACAGAGGGCATTTCTAGGAAATGCTACATAAATTGAAGATATTTTGGAGGAATTTAACAATGGCTACAAGAACACATGCTAGTAACGAGCTGTCAGAAGCGTTACAAGGCGAAAAAGTCGTATTAAAAGGTTGGGTACAGCGTCGTCGTGACCTTGGTGGTTTAATTTTTATTGATTTGCGTGACCGTACAGGTATTACGCAAGTTGTGTTTAGTCCAGATGTTGCAGAAGCACACGCATTAGCGGATAAAGTGCGTAGTGAATATGTGATCGAAGTGGAAGGCACAGTCATCCTTCGTACAGAGGATCAAATCAACCCGAATGTACCAAACGGTAAAATTGAAGTGGAAGCTACAAAATTAGTCGTAATTAATACGGCAAAAACAACGCCATTCCAAATCGAAGATCGTACAGATGTATCAGAAGATTTACGTTTAAAATATCGTTATCTAGACTTACGTCGTCCCGTAATGTTCGATACTTTCAAAATGCGTTCTGATGTGACACGTACAATTCGTAACTTCCTACAAAATGAAGGATTCTTAGAAGTTGAAACACCAATTTTAACAAAATCAACGCCAGAGGGTGCTCGAGACTATTTAGTTCCTTCACGTGTACATGAAGGTGAATTTTATGCCTTACCACAATCACCTCAATTATTTAAGCAATTATTAATGGTTGCTGGTTTTGAAAAGTACTTCCAAATTGCGCGTTGCTTCCGTGACGAAGATTTACGTGCTGACCGTCAACCAGAGTTTACACAGGTGGACATTGAAACGAGCTTCTTAACACAAGAAGAAGTATTAGAAATGAACGAACGCTTAATTCAAGTGGTTATGAAAGAAGTAAAAGGAATTGATATTCCTGCACCATTCCAGCGCATGAAATACCAAGAAGCAATGGATCGTTATGGTTCAGATAAGCCAGATGTACGTTTTGGATTAGAGCTTGTGGCGTTAAATGATATTTTTGAAGGCTGTAATTTCAAAGTATTTGCAGATACGGTTGCACAAGGAAAACAAGTGAAAAGTATCAATATTAAAGGTGCAGCTGACAAATATTCTCGTAAAGACATGGACGAGTTAACAAAATTCGTTGGGATTTACGGAGCAAAAGGTCTTGCCTGGTTAAAGGTAACAGAAGAAGGCTTAAACGGACCAATTGCGAAATTCTTTGACGAGGCATTAGCAGCAGCCTTAATCGAGCGTATGGGAGCAGAAGTTGGCGATATTCTAGTATTTGTAGCAGATAAAGCCGATGTTGTAGCAGCTTCATTAGGTGCTCTTCGTACAAAATTAGGACAAGATTTAAATCTGATCGATGAATCACAATTTGCTTTCCTTTGGATTACTGATTGGCCATTATTCGAATACTCTGAGGAAGATGGACGCTACTATGCAGCACACCATCCATTCACACGCCCGTTTGATGAAGATATAGCGTTAATGGACACAGACCCTGCAGCAGTACGTGCACAAGCATATGATATCGTTTTAAACGGCTATGAACTTGGTGGTGGTTCATTACGTATTTACGAACGTGACCTACAAGAGAAAATGTTTGAATTACTTGGCTTCTCAGAAGAAGAAGCACAAGCACAATTTGGCTTCCTATTAGAAGCGTTTGAATACGGCGTACCACCACATGCAGGTCTTGCCTTTGGTCTTGATCGCTTCGTTATGCTATTAGCAGGTCGTACTAATTTACGCGATACAATCGCATTCCCTAAAACAGCTAGTGCAAGCTGCTTGATGACAGAAGCACCAAGCGAAGTATCTCCTGAGCAACTAAGTGAACTAAGCCTGGCTATCAAACCATTTAGAAAATAATGTATAATTCAAAATACCTGGATTACCTAGCAAATACTGTTGGGAATCTAGGTATTTTTTGCGTTTTCGTAAGAAATTATAGATTATTAGAGAAAATCGTTTGAATTATCAGAAAAGTGGTGTTATGATAACTGTAATACGAATCCTGATGTGTTTGTCTAACTGCTAACTCTACTTCACAGTTTTGACCGAACATTATAGAATCGGGAGCCTTCATTTTGTAGTCGCAAACATGCCCCTAACAAAGCGGGACGTTTAAAGTTGCAAAGCGGGCACCCACCTGCAAATTGCGGGTTCAAAACGAATGTTTCTTGGCATTACGGCACAATTGGGATTCGTCCTATACATAGGATTGAGAGGAGCTTATTAATAGCTCCTTTTTTTACATAGAATTAAACAAGAACTAGTAGAGGTTTTAAGTGAATGTTTAGAAAATATGAAAAATTACTTTTTATTTCTGATGAAGCAGCATATAATTGGTATAGACAACTATACCTTTTGAGAAGCTATATCCGCTAAAGGAAAAGATACATTATATCTTTAGGCAGATATTACGAGGATAAACACTTTATTTAAATGATTTTGAAAGCGTTTTAATTGTGATTGATACAAAACACATGAGGGAAGAGCCTATTGAAAAGAAGGCAAATTGGATCAAAATTACGAGACGATGATTAGTCAGTTGAGAATATAATGGTACAATGATTGAGCTCAGATGCTACAATGATAGTGAGAAAGTTACCACATCAAGCGACGAGTAAATATGTCCTTTTCACACTGTTATAGTGGATATCATTTAGCTTTGTTTAATCATGCGAAATACAAAAACCGATCTAACGAGGTAAAGTTGTATGGAGAAATCATAAAGGCGATAAGGAAGGTGCAAGAATTGTTAGAGAAAAATTCTCATATACCTATTTATATACAAATAGAAGAGATTATTAAACAACGAATTTATTTAGAAGAATACAGAATTGGTGAGACTATCCCATCAGAACGAGAGCTTTCTGCACAATTTGATGTAAGTAGAATGACTGTTCGTCAATCCATTACCAATCTAGTAAATAGTGGTCTATTATATCGAGAAAAAGGGAGAGGAACGTATGTTGCAAATCCAAAATTAGAGCAACCGTTAAAAGGCTTAACGAGTTTCACGGAAGATATGCGGGCAAGAGGAATGGAACCAAGCAGTAAGGTATTACGATTTGAGAAAATCATACCACCGGTGGATATTGCAAGAGATTTGATGATAGAGTCTGGCGAAGAAGTATTTTTTGTAGTGCGCATAAGAAATGCAGATGCGCAACCAATGGCAATCGAAAGAACATATATCCCAGTTAAAATTTATCCGGAGTTGGATGAGAAGCAAATAATGGGCTCGCTTTATGCCTTAATCGAAGCAAAGTTCCATCAAAAAATAGGAAATGCGGTACAACAGATGGAGGCAGCCATCGTATCGAAAGAGGACAGTAAGTTTCTACAAATTAATCAAACAGCACCAGTTTTAATTATCAAACGTACAAGTTATTTATCAGATGGTAAGCCCTTTGAGCTTGTACGCAGTACGTATCGAGCTGATCGTTATAAATTCATAAGTGAAATTAAAAGGTGATTTTATGCATGCATATTTTTCTGAAATCGAAAAGCTTATCCAGGTTGTGAAGGAAAAGGAGGCATCACATATAAGTGATGTGGCTCAAATCATTGTCCAACGTCTCCAAAAAGGTGGGATAATTCAATTATTTGGTTGTGGTCATTCACAGCTATTGGCACAGGAGGCATTTTATCGAGCAGGTGGTTTAGTACCTGTCCGTCCTATATTTATTGAACCATTAGCTTTACATGCTGGAGCATTAGCTTCTTCAATCAATGAGAAAGATTCAACTATTATTGAACAGCATAAGGAACAGTTTGACTTTCGTGAAAATGATGTTTGCATCGTCATTTCAACCTCAGGGAGAAATGCAGCACCTATTGACGCCGCTTTATTAGCAAAGGACTCAGGGATATTTGTGCTATCCCTCCAATCGCTCCACTATAAGGAACAGACTACACGTCATCACAGTGGGCTGCGGCTAGAAGATGTGGTAGATTTTGTAATTAATACCCATATACCGATTGGTGATGGTGTACTAACTATACATGACATACAGTATGCGCCAGCATCTACTGTTATTGGTTCATTACTATTAAATGCTTTGTTCAGTGAAATCATAGAAACACTAGCAAAGTCCTCAATAGAGTTACCGATTTTTGTCAGCAATAATGTTGATTCGGATTGGTCACATAATGAGAAAATGATTGCCAAATATCAACATCGGATTAATTTCACGTGAAAGAGTGGAGGTATGTAAATGAAGAAAATGTATAAAATTACATCTACTGAAGGTATTCATGCCAGACCGGCTGCATTACTCGTAACTGCAGTGACACCATTTCAAAGTGATATTAAATTAACATACGAAGAAAAATTCGTTAATTTAAAGTCTATTATGGGCGTGATGTCATTAGGTGTTAAACAAGGAAGTGTAGTGGAAATTTCAGCAGATGGGCCAGATGTAGCAACATTATTTCAAACTATTACTGAAGTCATGTTGTCTAAAGCAATAGGAGAAGAATGGCAAGAGGGATAAAAGATTCTTGCAGTGGTTGTGATTATGCCACTGTAAAAGAATCTTATGAATAATTATCTGAATATTGGGAATTTAAGGGGTGGTTAAATGGACATTCACATCGTCTCGCCTAATGATTATGGGCAGATTCATCGATTGAGAGACTATTGCTTTCCAAATAAGTACTCAGGGGCTCGTCGAGAGGATTTTCATTATTGGATTGAGCAAAGCACGACCTTAGGTGCTTATGATGACAAAAAAATTGTTGGGCAGCTATTAATATTACCGCTAAATATTACAGTGCATGGAGTTTCATTTAAAATGGGAGGCATTGGCTTTGTTGCAACGTATCCTGAGTATCGACAACAGGGTATTATCAAAAGGCTTATGACAGAAGCGCTGCAAAAAATGCGAGACAATGGACAAACGATTTCAGTATTAGCGCCATTTTCTGTGTCCTTCTATCGTTATTTTGGCTGGGAATTATTTTTTGAGAAGCTCCATTATACAATCCCTCAAACTATGTTTCCCTCTTTAGGGAAACAAGTAGACGACATGAAAAGGATGAGCTTTGAGTGGTTAGATCCTGTGCTCTTTCAGATGATTAAGGATTTTCATAATGCACAGGCAATCATTCGAAATGGTGGCATGGTAAGGGATGATGGATGGTGGAAAAGACTTGAAAGAAGGAGTCCAGATAGTCACTTTGCTGCCTATTTTCAAGGCAGTAACATAGAAGGCTATATTCGTTATACGATTCGAGATGGGACATTTACTATCCAAGACTTTATTGTAGCAAATCTCTTAGCTGAACAAGCTATGTGGCGTTATATGACATCTCATGCAGCAAGTGTCAGTAGCATAACGGGAGTTACTAGTAATCATTATCCTTTTGGCTTTTATTTCAAGGAGCCACAATTCAAAAGGGAAGTCATACAGGATGTGATGATTAGAGTAGTAGATGTTTATGCATTTATGCAGCAGTATCCGTGGAAGGATATTCAAGAAACATTAACGATTCGTATTGAAGATCCATTTTGTCTCTGGAATGAGCATATTTATCAAATAAATAAAAATGGTCAGGTCGCAATAATTGAGACAAGTTCAGTCTCTGACAAGCATATGTTAACACTACCAATTAATCTTTTTTCTGCGATGATGGTAGGTTATCTTTCTGTCAAAGAAACAGTTGTCTATGCTAATCAACCTACGGTAGAAAAGGTGATCGAACAGTGGCAATGGGCAATCCCTACTGAAAAGCCAGCATTTTATGAGTATTTCTAGGTATTGAATAATAAGAAAATTTAAAAATTTTTTGGCTTTTTTTCTGGACTATACCAGTTGATTATAATCATTAATTTCACGACAAAATTGATATAGCCCAATTTTGTAAATAACTTGATATAAATAAATTTAATGTAAAATTTATATTGTGGTATATACCAATAGGTGCTATTCTCAAAATAAGTAAGCGATTACACAATCGAAGAAAATAAAAGGAGTGTATCGAATGAAAAACATCATGTTAGTGTGTGTAGCAGGTATGAGTACTAGTTTATTAGTGTCGAAGATGCAAAAAGCAGCGCAAGAGCAAAATATTTACGCCGATATTTACGCCATTGCTGAAGGAGAGGTGGAAAAGATCTTAGCGACAAAGAAGGCTGATGTTCTTTTATTAGGCCCACAGGTTCGTTATTTGAAAGGTTCATTTGAAACAAAATATAAGGATAAAGGCTTTCCAATCGATGTGATCAATATGGCGGATTACGGCATGATGAACGGTGAAAATGTCCTGAAACAGGCTCTACAACTAATTGGATAAAAGAAGGGGCAATGGGGAATGGAAGATACAGCATTAATGGCATCCATTATGGGACTGATTGTGCATAGTGGAAATACGAAAAGTGAGTGTATGGAAGCTATTCAGCTAGCAAAAAAGGGGCAAATTGAGGCAGCAAAAGAAAAAATCAAATTAGCGAATGAGTCATTAATTGAAGCGCATCATGCTCAAACGGGGTTACTTTCTCAAGAAGCAAGGGGAGAAAAGGTAGAGGTTTCGATGTTATTAATTCATGCCCAGGATCATTTAATGAATGCTATTACTTTTCGAGATTTAGCACAGGAAATGATTGAGCTATATGAACGAATCCAAGGGGAGTAACATCAAATTTTGATGTTATCAATAAAAAGCAAAGGGAGTGTATGTGAGTGTTCCGTTTTTTAGAAGAAAAGTTTGTACCGGTTGCTGCTAGGGTAGGGAATCAGCGTCATTTAGTTGCCATTCGTGACGGATTTATTACGATTATGCCTTTAACGATTGTGGGATCTTTGGCTGTACTTATTAACAATTTGCCTATCAAATTTTATCAAAATACACTCGATGCCATCTGGAAACATGAGACATGGACTCAATTTGGCGGTAATATTTGGAGTGCTACATTTAATATCATTTCACTGCTACTTGCCTTTACTGTTGCTTATCATCTTGCTAAAAGTTATCAAAAAGATGGTCTGTCTGCTGGAGTAATTAGTTTATCAAGCTACATGACGTTTGGGACTTTCGGGGAAGGCGGATTAACCGGCTTAACAACAGGCACGGGTGGTATATTTATTGCTCTGATTGTTGCACTACTTTCTACAGAATTGTTTTGTAGATTGTCTGGCAATCCTAAACTACTAATCAAAATGCCAACTGGTGTACCACCAGCTGTTGCCAAATCATTTGCTGCGTTACTTCCTGCCATTATTACGATTGGAATATTTGCTTTAGTACGTACAATTATTTCAGCAGGTTTTGATATACCAGATATTGTCGGGTCCTTCTACTCTGCGATTCAAGAGCCATTTATGGGTCTTACAAATACATGGCTTGCTGCTTTAATTTTGGCATTTATACCTACATTTTTATGGACACTTGGCGTACATGGAGCAAATATCATCGAACCATTCATGCAAACGATTAATTTACCAGCTATTAATGAAAATGTTGCAGCAATCTCTGCTGGTAAAGTTGCGCCTTACATTGTCAATAAACCATTCTTTGATGCTTTTATTAATATGGGAGGCTCTGGTACAACAATAGCACTTATTATTGCGATTTTCATATTTGCGAGAAAGAATAAGCAATATAATACAGTTGGGAAATTATCCGCAGCACCTGGGATTTTCAATATCAATGAGCCATTACTTTTTGGGTTACCAATTGTATTAAATCCGGTTTTATTTGTTCCGTTCATTTTGACACCAATGATAAACGTAACAATTGCATTCTTTGCAACGAAATGGGGCTGGGTGCCAGCCGCTACCGTTTCACCGCCTTGGACAACACCGCCGATTATTAATGGCTTTTTAGCAACTCAATCTTGGCGTGGTGCTGTTTTGAGTATGGTCTTAATTATCATTGCTGTTTGTATTTATCTGCCATTTATCTCGATGGCGAACCGTATGGCAAGGCAGAATGAGCAAAAAGCTGCTTTAGCGGCACAGAGTGAGGAATCTGTAGTGGAATCCAGAGGACAAAAAGTGGAAGTATAAGCATCAATTAACGGAGGGTTTGAAGTGAAAAGATTAGGAATCTCGCTATATCCGCAGCATAGTACGCTAGAGGAGATGAAGCGCTATGTTCAGGTGGCTCATGATAATGGCTTTGATCGTATATTCACATGCCTAATGTCCTTAAAACAGGATGAGGAGCGTCAAAAATTACAACAAATCAACGAATTTGCGCAACGCCTCGGCTTTGACATATCCGCCGATATTGCACCAGGTGTTTTTGATGATTTAGGCTTAACTTATAGGGATATTGGCTATTTAAAAGAACATTATTATTTGGCAGCCTTACGTTTAGATATGGGATTTTCAGGTCAAGAAGAAGCGTTGATGTCACTCGATGCAAGTCATCTAAAAATAGAATTAAACATTAGTAATGGTACGAAGTATGTAGATAATATTATCTCTTATCAGCCCAATAAAGAGAACATTATCGGCTGTCATAATTTTTATCCAAAACGATTTACGGGGCTATCTCGTCAGCATTTTTTACAAACGTCACAACACTTTAAAGCGCACAATGTGAGAACAGCAGCAATGATCTCCTCACAACATGGTCAATATGGACCTTGGGAGCAAACAGAGCACGGGTTACCTACATTAGAGGAACACCGTTATCTCCCAATCACTGTACAGGCGAAAGATTTATGGCATACAGGGTTAATTGACGATTGTATTATTGGCAATATGTTTGCTTCTGAGGAAGAACTACGTGCATTAGGACAATTAAATCGTAATAAGCTTGAGTTAAGGGTTGTCCAGTCTGAAGACACAAGCATTTTAGAGGAGACGATTCTTTATAAAGAGCCTCATTTTAATCGGGGTGATGTGTCTGAATACGTGATTCGGAGCACCCAATCTCGCGTCAAATATAAAAATGGAGATTTTCCTGTGCATGATATACGGCCATTAAAAAGAGGAAATGTCACGATTGATAATAATTTAGATGTTCGTTATAAGGGAGAGCTACAGATTGTGCTAAAGGACATTCCGAATACAGGATCGAGTAATGTCGTAGCTAGCATTGTCGAGGAAGAACTATTTTTATTAACATGCATTCAACCATGGGCATCATTTGGTTTTACAAAGTAAAGAAGAGTGAGAAAGAGATTGAGTCATCAATCTCTTTTTCTTTATGTGGTTGAGCATAATGTTATATAAGATTTACCTGAATAATGAACTAATTTTAATGTGCCATTTTACCATATATAGCAGAATTGGATGGAATTTTTTTATGGATTATTATCTCAAAGGATTGAAGTAGACAATTTTGACTTTTTCTTTATATTTTTATCTTGAACAATAACATGATAAAATGTAAGATAGGTTTTGATTTTATCTTAGTATATAACTAGGTTTACTAATAAAATTTCATAGATGGAGAGTGTCAGGATGTTACATCAATTTTCACGTAACGAGCTCGCAATAGGAACAGAGGGTCTCGAGAAATTAAAAAATACAACGGTTGCCATTCTTGGTGTGGGTGGTGTCGGTTCATTCGCGGCTGAGGCATGTGCACGAAGCGGAATCGGCCGTATTATTCTAGTCGATAAGGACAATGTAGATATCACAAATGTCAACAGACAACTTGTTGCATACTTATCAACAGTTGGTCAATCAAAATCAGCTGTCATGAAAGAGCGTATTGCAGATATTAACCCAGCATGTGAAGTGATTGACATGCACATGTTTTATACGGAAGAAACTTATGAAGAATTTTTTGCACAAGGCATTGATTATGTAATCGATGCAAGTGATACAGTGATGTATAAAATTCATATAATGAAGGAATGTTTAAAGCGTAATATTCCTATTATTTCAAGCATGGGTGCAGCAAATAAGATGGACCCTACTCGCTTCCAAATTGCAGATATTTCAAAAACACATACAGACCCATTGGCTAAAATCATTCGTACTAAGCTACGTAAAGAAGGTATTCATAAGGGTGTTACGGTTGTATTTTCAGATGAAAGTCCAATTGTCGTACGTCCAGATGTTGTCGAACATGTAGGTAAGCCGGATGCAGCAATTCGAAAAGCAAAGATGCCACCTTCATCTAACGCTTTTGTACCGTCAGTAGCAGGTTTAATTGCAGCAAGCTGGGTAGTCAATACCATCCTAAAAGATGTGAAAATTACGCGCGTACAAGGTTAATACCAAATACGGTGCTTTGGTAATAGTCAAAAAACAGCATAAATGTTCATTTTCGTAGAAGTAGCTGCCTTAATTGTATTTAGAGGTAGCTACTTTTTCTATGTTACAATTAGACCGTTGTAAAAAAGGAGGCGTATACAAATGGAAAAAATTTATCAAATGGAGTATAGAGGTTTAAATCTTTTCGACGAGATTAGCACAGTAGAGTTAGCTATAGATGAAGAAAACCAAACTATACATATTTTTGATGTTGGACAGGTTGTCAGCCCCATTTTTAATTTTGATGTATCAGCCTACGAATTGTCAGATGGTTTTTATAAAATGGCTGATGTTCTGCGACACAAAAAAATCTTAACGAATCAACAATCAGGTAGTGATTTAACATTAAGTGAATGGTTAATTATGAACAATGCTTATTTTTATATACCTCAAAAGCGCATTAAAAAATATGTGCATGGAAGTATTATTGAAATTATCGATCGAGCAAACGAACCATGCTTATTTGATGATTATGTACAAAGGGTATAATTTTACCAAAATAGTTCCTCTTATGTACATAAAATGCTATTAATTCACGAAATTGTCTTATTTTTTTCATGTCCACACTACTTCATATGGTTTATTGCTATAATTTGAATCATCCATTAGATAATCGATCAGTTTGTTTGAGATGCTTGGTGCTACTCAGTGAATAGCCAGAAAGCTAAACAGCAAATGACATATGGGAGAGTGGGAAAATGGAAATTCAAGTAATTCGTGATCATTTAGATATTGTTAAACTTCAAGAGAAAATGAATGCCATTGTATTTGACTATTTGGATACATCCAACAACTATCCGAAAGCCATGAGAGAATTGAATCCTTTATATATACAAGTCACTACCTATTATAAGGAATATGTTAATCAGCGGGCAGGGGAATTACCGAAAGCAAATACGTATTGGCATTTATTTATCGATTGTTGTGCAAAATTATGCTACTTTTTAGCTGCATCGACCTATTATTCTTCGAATGCTTTGCAAAAAACGCCTGAAAAAGTAGAGCATTTATTAAAAATAGCAGCCTATTCCTTACCGAGTATTGAGCAGGAAGAGAATGAGCAATTATTAGAAGATATCATGGCTCTTTTAACTGAAGTGCTAGAAGATGAAGAAAAAGCAACAAACATACGCAACGAAGTACTGTCACAAAAAGGTGAAGTGAAGCAATGTCTTCAACAATTTAAATTATTTGTGGAACAAGAACTTCCTGCATAAACCTTAGACAATAATAGACTATCTATTTTCTGAAAATAGCCTATACGTCAAGAATCTACGTAACTTATTGGGATTTAAATCAGTTTTTTCTACAATGTTCGATGTGGAAAGAGAGTGATTTATTTGCCTCTTTTAGTAGCGTGGGTTCTTTTTTATTGTGACGAAAGTAAAAAGGCATATTTTCTTGAAAGGTATTTATGTTTTTTTGTCGAATTATAGTTAGAAAATTGGTAATATATGTGCTCACGCTGTAAGAACTTAGCTGAAAGAACTTATTGGAAGGGGGCTAAGCAATGATTGTAAATGGAATAGAAATAGATTTGGCGAATTTGGAAAAGCCGCTTTTATTAGTTAGTGAGGAAGATGAACTTTTATTTCTACAGCTTATCCAACCGACAATTGAACAGGAGCTTATTCAATGTCAATTAGCGCTCTCAACAAGGAAATCTATTTCATTGGTCAAAGATATTTGGTTGGCTATGTATAGAGATCGAGAAAAGCTTTACGTCAATAGCGGTCATGCCATGCTTTATCCAATACGTTTAATTCTTTTTGAACTAGTCACACAAGCAGAATATTTCCAACGCTTAGCAAAAAAATCACGTGGCGATGAATGTCTTTCCCTTATCTATGCAGTTATTCTTTTGCAATTTGTCTTGCAATGGTTAAAAGATCGATTTAGTGGAAATAAAGAGGTATATGGTGCATTAAAACGGTTATACAGAGTGTCGGATGATGAATTAAGTAAGGAGCCCTCCTGTGAAACAAGAGAACAAAAAATTGCACAAGCAATTGCTGTAAAAGCAATTCGCTTTGAGGTAAGAGAAAACAATCAAGAGTTCGCCAGCTTGTTGTATCAGTCGTATAATTTGATTGTTTTTTTGCATAGTAAGGCAAATGAAGGAGATGTGAAAGAGTCCATTTTGCCATCACTTCGACATTTGGCAGAACCATTAAATTTGTTTTACCAAGAACGATATACAACAAATAACCCGAGCTTTACAGGATGATTGCTAGAGTAGCCTATCCTGTTGTTATATAAAAAGCAAAGTCATTTCAATTACTTAAGATAGTGACTTTGCTTTGTTTTATTATTTCTTATCTTGAAATGATTTTAGTTTGTCGTAGATGCCAGCCATGCGCTTTTCCTCACCAGCAATAACAGGTTTGTAGAATTCAGTTCCTACAAGTTCGTCTGGCAAATATTGCTGGTCTACCCAACCACCAAAAGTACCGATCGGTGTGTTATGAGGATATTGATAGCCAACGTGTCCTAAATCTTTTGCACCCTCGTAATGAGCATCTCGCAAATGATGAGGTATATCACCTGTTTTGCCTTCATGAATAGCCTTAATGGCAGCATCAATTGCCACAATGGCTGAGTTGGATTTTGAGGCAAGGCACATTTCAATGACAGCACTGGCAAGTGGGATACGTGCCTCTGGTAATCCTAGTCGTTCAGCTGCTTGAATAGCAGCTAATATATGAGGTCCGACTTCGGGATTAGCTAGACCAATATCCTCATAGGCCATAACAAGTAGGCGTCTGCTGACAGCCACTAAATCGCCTGTTTCCAATAAATGCGCTAGATAATACAGAGCAGCATTGGTATCACTGCCACGCACAGACTTTTGCAGAGCTGATAGTAAATTATAAAAATGTGATCCTTTTTTATCGCCATACACACCAATTCGACTAATGAGATGTTCAATGACATGGTCGGCAGCAACCGTTTGTCCATCCACCTCATCACTGGCATAGTAAATGGATTCTAGCAAAGTTAACGCCTTTCGTGCATCTCCATTTGCTGCGGCTGCAATTTGTTCAATTTGTGATGGTGTTAAGGCAAAATGATATTTACCTAGTCCGCGTCTTTCATCAGCAAGTGCTTTTTCAACTAGCTCGATTAAATTTTCCTTCGTTAAGCGTTTTAGCTGGTAAATTTCGCCACAGCGTGAACGAATCGCTGGATTAACATCATGATAGGGATTTTCTGTCGTGGCACCAATTAATACAATTGATCCATTTTCTACATGTGGTAACAGTGTATCTTGCTGTAATTTATTGAAACGATGAATTTCATCTAGGAAAAGTATTACTTTCCCTGAAATTCTTGCTTCTTGTACAATATCTTCCACATCTTTTTTGCCAGCTCGTGTAGCATTAAGTGCGAAGAAAGGGAGCTTGGAACTTCCTGCAATGGCATTGGCAATGGATGTTTTACCGATACCAGGTTCTCCATATAGCAACATGGAAGGGACATGTTCATTTTGAATCATTTTATAAAGGGCTGTGTTGGGACCAATGAAATCCTGATGACCAACAATCTCATCAAGGGTTAAAGGTCGCATTCGAAAAGCGAGTGGTTCATTGTGCAAAATAACTTCCCCTTTCTGTCGTTGTCATTTTTTGCTTCATACATTTTTTTACGCTAAAATAAAGCACTCATATGGATTTTGAACGACTATGAATCGCTTTAATTAGTATATCATATCCTTCTAGGTGTATTTCCGAGTTCATCAAGAGGAGATTATGATATACTGTTGGTAGTATTTTGACTAGACTAATTGAGGGTGATAAAATGAAAATTTCAACAAAGGGCCGTTATGGGCTTACAATTATGATTGAATTAGCAAAGCATTATGGGGAAGGGCCAATTCCCTTGCGTAAAATTGCGGCGGAAAAGGAACTTTCAGAGGCATATTTAGAGCAATTAGTATCTCCGCTTCGTAATTCAGGCTTAGTAAAAAGTGTACGTGGTGCTTATGGTGGTTATATGCTAGCAAATCCACCTAGCGAAATTTCAGCAGCCCATGTTATTAGTGTGCTAGAAGGGCCGATTCAACCAGTAGAGGGTATTGAAAATGAAGAAGCCCCGCAACGTGAGTTATGGCTACGTATTCGTGATGCAGTAAAAAACGTGTTAGATACAACGACAATTGAAGATTTAGCACAATATACAGAAGAAAATGTAGTGGAAGGCTACATGTTCTATATTTAAAATAGTTTAAGCTAAAGCGCTACTCCTGCATTCACTTCATTTTTTTGGGAGATTGTGAACTATTCACATCTCAATGGCTATTTTTACGATGAGTGATGTGGGTTTTGTGCTTTTATCTCGATTCAGCAAATGTTTTGTACTAAAATGAACCACTAAGTACGGGAGACTCCCCACTTATAGAGGAGCGAAGAACACTTTTATTTTTTTGCAAGCATTAACTGAATCAAGCGAAAGCCTCTGGCGGATGTCACAGAGTTTAAAAAGGAGTTTTCAACATGAATTCATATATCTATCTCGATCATGCGGCCACATCTCCAATGAATGGCCAAGTAATAGAAGCGATGACGACTGCTATGCAAGAGGTATTTGGCAATGCATCGAGTATTCATAAAGCAGGTCGAGAAGCAAGGAAATATCTAGATGATGCACGTGAGCTATTGGCGAAATCAATTGGTGCGCAAGCAGGGGAAATTATTTTCACAAGTGGTGGCACAGAAGCTGACAATATGGCAATTTTAGGAACTGTCTATGCCCGTGCAAATGAAGGAAAACACATCATAACAACGCAAGTAGAGCATCATGCAGTATTACATACGTGTGAAAAACTTGAACGTGATGGCTTTGAGGTGACCTATTTACCTGTTGATCAAAAAGGGCGTGTCGCGATTGAGGATGTCCAAAAAGCCCTTCGTGATGATACCATTTTAGTGACAATTATGTATGGAAATAATGAAGTTGGAACGATACAGCCAATTGCTGAGATTGGCGCGCTATTGCGTGAGCATAGTGCCATATTCCATACAGATGCGGTTCAGGCTTATGGCTTAGAGTCCATTGATGTAAATGAATTACAGGTGGATTTATTGAGTGTATCTGCTCATAAAATCAACGGTCCAAAAGGTGTTGGATTCCTTTATCAAAAAGCAGGAACACCGTTAGCAAGTTATGCTCTTGGGGGCGCACAAGAGAAAAAACGTCGTGCAGGTACTGAAAATATACCTGCCATTATTGCTTTTGCGACTGCAGTGCAAGTTGCAAATGAGTTGCGTGAAGAAAAGCGTTCACTATACAATCACTTTAAGCAAATTATGCTTGCTGTTTTTTCACAGGAAAAGCTAGCATTCCATGTAAATGGTGATGAGGTGGATTCGTTGCCTCATGTCTTAAATATTAGCTTTGCAGGCATGGAGGTAGAATCATTTTTAGTGAACCTTGATATGGCAGGTATCTATGTTTCGAGTGGTTCGGCATGTACTGCAGGATCGATTGATCCTTCTCATGTGTTAGTAGCAATGTTTGGACAAAGTGCAGAGGAGCTACGAAATTCAATCCGATTCAGCTTTGGGCAGGGTTTAACGGAAAAGGATATACAAGATGCAGCAGAAAAAACGGCTCAAATTGTGAAAAAACTAGCTAAAAAATAATTTGCAAAATACTTATGTTATGTTTCGTTAAAATATTGAAACATAAACTGTAATTAGATAAAAGAAAAGGTGACCACAATGAAAGAAACACGTGACCCCTCTCAAATTCGAGTTGTTGTCGGCATGTCAGGTGGGGTAGATTCATCGGTGGCGGCATACTTGTTAAAACAACAAGGGTATGAAGTAATCGGGATCTTTATGAAAAACTGGGATGATACAGACGAAAACGGTGTTTGTACGGCAACGGAAGATTATGACGATGTAATAAAAGTATGTAATCAAATTGGGATCCCATACTATGCTGTCAATTTCGAGAAACAATATTGGGATAAGGTTTTCACATACTTTTTAGAAGAATATAAAGCAGGGCGTACACCAAATCCTGATGTTATGTGCAATAAAGAAATTAAATTTAAAGCATTTTTAGAGCATGCCATGAACCTTGGTGCTGATTATTTAGCGACAGGTCACTATGCACGAATTGATCGTAGTGGTGATGGTGAAGTTAGAATGTTACGTGGCGTTGATGATAATAAAGATCAAACATACTTTTTAAATCAATTATCCCAAGAGCAATTGGCGCATGTAATGTTCCCAATTGGTGATATAGAGAAAAAAGAAGTACGAAAAATTGCAGAAGAAGCTGGCCTTGCTACGGCAAAGAAAAAAGATTCAACAGGCATTTGCTTTATCGGTGAACGTAATTTCAAGGAGTTCTTGAGTCAATATTTACCAGCGCAACCTGGGAAAATGGAAACAATGGATGGCGTTGTAATGGGCCAACACGATGGTTTAATGTACTATACACTTGGTCAACGACACGGGCTTGGTATTGGTGGGGACGGCAAGCCTTGGTTTGTGCTAGGAAAAGATTTAGCGCGTAATGTTCTACTTGTCGGACAAGGCTTTGACAATGAATATTCGTATTCAACATCATTAACAGCTGTGAAAATGAGCTATACTTCGACAAAAAAATTGCCTGGGAAATTTTCTTGCACAGCAAAATTCCGTTATCGTCAAACTGATACACCAGTAGAAGTTGAAATTTTACCAGATGGCCGTGCACACATTACATTTGCAGAACCTGTACGTGCAATTACACCTGGCCAAGCTGTAGTGCTATACAACGGAGAAGAATGTATGGGTGGCGGAACGATTGATGAAGTCTTTAAAAGTAATGAAAAACTAACATATGTTGGATAAATTGCGTTAAGACTGCTTTTATGGCCTCTTGGCTTCCTAAAAGCAGTCTTTCGCTACATAGAGGTGAAGAACAAATGAATTATAATGAACAGGGCATCCAAGCATTTCAAGAAAAACGTTATGAGGATGCTGCTCAACTATTTACAAAAGCAATAGAGGCAGAGCCTGAAAATGCTATTGGGTATGTAAATTTCGGCAATTTATTAGCCGTATTAGAGGATACTGAACGTGCAGAACGTTTCTTCCAAAAGGCAATCACTGTAGATGAATCAGCAGCTACAGCCTATTACGGTCTAGCGAATTTATATTACAATGCTGAACGCTATGCCGAGGCCGTGAAGCTATATGAGCAAGCGCTAAAACATCATATTGAAGGTGCCGATGTCTATTATATGATGGGGAAATGCTTTGAACGGTTGGATAACTCAAAATTGGCATTACCATATTTACAACGTGCGGTAGAAATTGCTCCAGAGGATACACAGATTCGTTTAGCCTATGCGATAGTGTTATGTGCATTAGAAATGTTTGAGGAAGGGAAGAAGGAACTAGATCTCTTAATTGAACAGGATTGGAATAATGCAGATGCACATTATAATTTAGGCGTACTATATGCCGTGTCTACCGAACAAACAGAGGATGCAATGTATCATTTGAAACAAGCCTTTACCTTACAACCTGAATATGACCAAGCACGTTATATTTACGATATGATTGCTCAACGATTTAACTGATAGATAATAAGCAGCGAGTGAATGTTGATTAACATTCTTGCTGCTTTTTTATTGATTTTATCTAGTAATACAGAAAAAATTGTTTATTTTTTCATAAATTGAATCTCTTTCTCTTTTAATTCTAGTTCAAACTTGGTAATGTATGTCATGCAGGAAAGGAAAAGGTGACAGAATGAATAAAGTTTTTATTGCACTATTACTTGTAACAGCACTTGCTGCAATTGAGGGAACTATTGTTAGTACTGCTATTCCGAGTATTACGGCTGATTTATTAGGTGTAGACTTAATAAGCTGGATTTATTCTGCTTATTTACTAGCTTCAGCCATAGCGGCGATTATTTTTGGTAAATTAGCCGATTTATTTGGTCGTAAACGGATGATTATTACTGGTATCATTATTTTTTTAGTAGGTTCTATGTTATGTGGTTTAGCTCAATCCATGGAGCAATTAATTGTTTTTCGAGCAATTCAAGGTATTGGCGCAGGTTCAATTTTACCGATTACATTAACAATGGTTGGTGAATTGTTTAAGACTGAAAAAGAGCGTGCCAAAGGACAAAGCTATTTAAGTATGGTATGGGGCGTTTCTGGTGTAGTAGGTCCGTTATTTGGAGGCTTTATAGTTGACCAAGTATCTTGGCATTTTATTTTCTTCATTAATGTACCGTTTGGTTTAGCCTCTATTTATTTAATTGCTAAACATTATAAAGAACAACTAGAGGCAGTGAAGCGTAAAATTGACTACCTAGGTGCAGTGTTTTTTACAATTGGCATGGTTGCGTTACTGTTTGTTATTATCGAAAACAGTAAAACACAAACCTGGTTATCAGGTCAATCGCTGCTAATGTATGGTGTTGCTCTTGTATTCTTAAGTATTTTTATCTGGGTGGAGTTACGAGCAGAGGAGCCAATTATTCCGTTAACACTGTTTAAAAATGGACGACTAATGGTCATTAATGCATTAACTTTAAGCGGTATGTCTATTGTCATTGGTGTAACCGTTTATATTCCTATATTTGCTCAAAGTGTTTTAGGCAAAAATGCAACGCAGGCTGGTTTATTATTAACACCAATGTCTATTTTTTGGACGGTGAACTCGATTATGGCAGGTTATTTAATCGGTCGTTTAACAAATAAACGCATTATCCAAATGGGTACGATTTTACTTGTTACGGGTACACTATTGTTGGCAAGACTATCTTCAGATTCTAGTGATTTCAGCGTTTATTTCGCATCATCGTTAATAGGGCTAGGGATGGGCTTTATTATGCCGATGTTGATGATTTCCATACAAAAGGTGGCAGATCCAAAGCAACTTGGTATTTCAATTGGTTTGAACTCTTTTACAAATACATTTAGCCAAGCGATTGGTGCAGCGCTATTTGGTATGATTTTCAACCTGGCAACGAGTGAAAAAATGGCTTCATTAGGAAAAGGTGAAATTCAATTAAATGGTGAATTTGCAAAAGGTGGGTTTAAATTAGAAGAAGTAAGCTTTTTAAAGGATACTATTGCGAATGGCGTCAGTTATGTATATATAGCTACCTTTATTTTTGCTATTGGTGCTCTTATTTTCTCCTTTTTTGTAGCAACGAAATCTACAAGGAAAGCGCAATAGTGAATAAAAAGTAAAATCCACCTCACATTCTGTGATCAAGCAGCGTGTGAGGTGGGTTTTTCATTTGACAACTAAACCATAGAATAAATTTACTTTTTGAATAGAGTGTCATCAATTATTTGATTGCCAGGTAGTTCCGTTAAGTATTTCGCTAAATGTGCGATGGGGGTACTGTCTAGCAATGAAGGCTCGGCTTCATTTTCTTTTAAAATATTGATTTCCTTATTCAGTCGCTCCATTTTTCGATCTAATTCAGCTGCTTGTAGTGCGGCTTCCTTTAATTCATGTCGAATATGCTCAGGTACTTCTTTGTTATACTTATAATAAATTTTGTGTTCTAAGCTTGCCCAGAAATCCATTGCAATTGTACGAATTTGGATCTCTGTATAGACCTTTTCCATATGGTCTGACATAAAGATAGGAATTTTAATAATAAGATGTAAGCTTTGGTAGCCATTTTCTTTTGGATTGGCTATATAATCCTTCACCTCAACAACTTCCATGTCATGCTGTGCTTGTAACATGGCACTTACCTTGTAAATATCCTCCACAAAGGAACAGGTGATGCGAGCACCAGCTATATCGCGGATATTTTCACGCACGGCCTCTATTGATGGAGGAAGCTCTTTTTTCATCATCTTCGTTAAAATACTTTTAGGTGATTTTACACGTGTAGAAACATGCTCAATTGGATTATATTCATGAATTAACTTAAATTCTTCTTGTAATATATTAATTTTCGTTTCCACTTCCTGTAGAGCAAATTTGTAAGCTAAAAAGAAGCGTGTTAATTCAGTTTGAAAAGATTTTAAAGTGTTTACTTCTAGTTCAGTTTTCATCGTTTGTAAATCCTTTCTTTTACGGTTTATTCGATTTTTATTTTTTGTATAGCTGTGATGGGCAACGAGATACTTCCAAATGGAATTTTCTATAGCTCTCCATAAAAGAATGTTTGATGCACAAGCAAACGTAATGATTTGCCCTGCATCTGATTCATTAATAATATACCTTCTATGAGGAACTTCAATCCTATCGTCAATGATAAATTTTTATTGATTGAAAGCTTCCATAAATAAACAATTAATATAGGCAAACTAATACGAGCTATATAAAAATTAAACGGACCAAAAGTTATCCACCATGTTCTGTATCCACTATGAAAGCCTACACCATAGGGGATCACGGTGATCATCTCTATAAGAAGAGCGGAAAGCATAAAAATAAGGTAGGAAAAAAATATGTAGTTTAGTCATGAAAGCCCCCTGTGGTTTATGCTATACAATATATAACTCACATGACAATGAAAAGGTTTCAGAAATAGGGGCAAGGAAGAAATGCAGAAGAGGGTTTGAGGTTAAACAAAGGGAACCATTTGTCCCCTTGTTTTAACTAATAATTTCAGCATTTAAGTTATAGCGCTTATTAAACTCATCAACGAAAATTTGTAAATCAATATAGGTTCCAATATAAGGCTCTGTTTCTTGATCGCGTAAGAACCCACATGTTGCCTTTAGTGATTTTGAAAATTCCAATAACATTTGTTCGTTGTCAAGTTGTACATGAATTGCAAGAGAATGATCCTTTTTATTCACTTTAAAATACTTACCATCTATGATTCTCTCTAAATTAGTTTCTTGAAATGGAAAAACATAATCTTTATAAATGAGCTTCACAAGATCCCGCCTTTTTTACAATATTCGACTACATCTGTATAAGGTAAATCGCCACCAAAAATTGAGAGCGCACTTCCAATGGTTACATGAAGTTTTCCGTGGGCTAATTGATTAAATTTTTCTAAGTCTTCGATTGAACGAACGCCACCTGCATAGGTAGTTGGAATAGATGTCCAGGCAGCTAAATCCTGTACCAAGCTTTCCTGCATACCACCCTTTTTTCCTTCAACATCGACAGCATGTATTAACAGCTCATCACAAAAGTCTTCAATATAGGCAATCGACGCAGCATTGACTTCGAAATGACTAAATGTAGTCCATTTATCTGTCATGACAAACCACTTTCCGTCACGCATCTTACAACTGAGATCGATAACAAGGTGTTCTTTACCAATTAATTGATTTAAGCGCTTTAAACGCGCTAAATCGAGCTGACCATCATGAAAAATATAGGATGTGACAATGACATGCGAAGCGCCTGCGTCAATATACTTTTGAGCATTGTCAGCCGTAATGCCGCCACCTATTTGCAAGCCTTGAGGATAGGCTGTTAAAGCGGATAGGGCAGCTTCTTCATTACCAGAGCCTAGCATAATAACGTGTCCACCTGTTAAACGATCTTGGGCAAACATTTGTGCATAGTGGCTAGCGTCATGTTGAGAAATAAAGTTTTCTACAACTGCTTGATTTGTATATCCCAAAGTGCTACCTACAATTTGCTTTACTTTGCCATCGTGTAAATCGATGCAAGGTCTAAATTCCAATAATTTCACAATCCTTCCGTGCAACTAATTCATATTAATCATAGCATGGAACGGAGGATAAAGGCAGAGAATTGTCATTTGTCAAAATAATGTAAAAATAACAAAGTGGATATATTTTTGTCTGCGATATTTTCATGTGGCTATGGTAAAATAAAAAGATTGAAAACTATAAGAAAGGACGGACCGAACATGACAGATCATTTAGATTTATTTGAACTCAATAAATTTTTTATACTCGGACGTCCGATCGTCTCTATCTTTCATAATGCGCAAAATATGTATTCGATTGTACGTGTGAAAATTCAAGAGACGAATTTGCAATATGAAGATAAAGAGATTATTGTTGTTGGTTATTTTCCCCCACTACAAATGGATGAACAATATCGATTTACTGGTATTTTAAAACAGCATCCTAAATACGGTGCTCAATTTCAAATTGAGACATTTACAAAAGAGGTACCTGCAACTGAGCAAGGAATTATTCATTATTTATCTAGTGACCTCTTCGTAGGGATCGGGAAAAAAACAGCTGAAACGATTGTTGAAAAACTAGGTGCTAATGCACTCCGTGTTATTTTAGAAGATCCTAGTGCCCTCGATGCTGTTCCGCGTCTATCCGCTGAAAAAAAAGAAGTCATTCACCGCACCATTGAGCAAAACTTAGGCTTAGAGCGGGTCATGATTCAATTGAATGAGTGGGGATTTGGTCCACAGCTTGGGATGAAGATTTATCAAACCTATCGAACAGAAGCCATTGAATTACTGACAGAAAATCCATACCGCTTGATTGAAGATGTGGAAGGAGTGGGTTTCTTTCGAGCCGACGAGCTAGGTGCGAAATTAGGTATAACTGGTAAACATCCTGATCGTGTCAAAGCAGCGATTTTACATATTTTAAATACAGCAGCTTTATCGGATGGACATGTTTATCTAGATGCAGAACAGGTTTTACCGCTCGTTAAGGAAATGCTTGAACAAAGCCAACGACAGGAGATACCATTCGAGGATATTTCTCAAGCCTGTATCAGACTCCGTGAAGAAGGCAAAATTTGTGGTGAAGAGACAAGGTTATATTTGCCATCACTCTATTTTTCAGAGGTAGGGATTGCATCGAAAATCTTATCGCTTATCGAGCGGAATAATAAGGCTGAACATTTTAGTAAAGATGAAATTCGAAAAGCCATTGGAGAAACAGAGGAGCTACTCAATGTTACCTATGCAGAAACACAAGCGAATGCCATCGAACAGGCTTTAAATTCAGCTGTTATGATTTTAACGGGTGGTCCTGGTACGGGGAAAACCACTGTTGTACGTGGGGTCGTAGAAGTTTATGCAAAGCTTCATGGGCTATCCTTAAATCCAAAAGAGTATGCTCAAAAAGAGGAGCCTTTTCCGATTATTCTTTGTGCGCCGACTGGACGTGCTGCTAAACGATTAGCCGAATCAACAGAGCTTCCTGCGATGACCATCCATCGACTGCTCGGTTTTACAGGGCAAGAAAAAGAGGAAGAAACAGAGCGGGAAGTAACAGGTAAGCTGATTATCGTGGATGAAATGTCAATGGTTGATACATGGCTTGCCCATCAATTATTAAAAGCTTTACATGAAGATGTTCAAGTTGTCTTTGTTGGAGATCAGGATCAGCTTCCACCAGTAGGTCCAGGACAGGTGTTAAAGGATTTATTAGCATCCAAGCAGCTACCAACTGTCGAGCTAACAGATGTTTACCGACAAGCAGAAGGCTCAACGATTATTGAACTTGCGCATCAAATAAAAAAAGGAACGATTCCACAAGAGTTAACAGCTAAAACCTCTGATCGTTCGTTTATTAAGGCTTCAGCAGACCAAGTTGCCAACGTTGTTACTCAAGTTGTCAAAAGTGCTGTCGCAAAGGGCCAGGAAATCCGTAATATTCAAGTGTTGGCGCCCATGTATAAAGGACCAGCTGGTATAGATAAATTAAATAAAATGATTCAAGAGCTTATTAACCCAAATGATACTGGCACACGAAAAGAGCTAGTCTTTGGGGATGTCACCTATCGAATAAAGGATAAAGTTCTTCAGCTTGTCAATCAACCTGAAAGCAATGTCTTTAATGGAGATATGGGTGAGGTCATTAGTATTATTAAGGCGAAAGAGACGATCGAAAAACAAGATTTACTGATCGTATCCTTTGATGGCATTGAAGTGACCTATCAACGAAGCGACCTCAATCAATTGACACTAGCTTATTGTTGCTCCATCCATAAATCACAGGGCTCTGAGTTTCAAACGGTCATTATGCCAGTGGTTAGAGGGTATTCCAAAATGTTACGGCGTAACCTTTTATACACAGGTATTACACGTGCTAAAAACTTTTTGATTTTATGCGGTGAACCAGATGTGCTTGCGGATGGTTTACAACGTACAGATGACCTTCAGCGTTTCACCTCTTTACGTGCAAGACTTAACCCAATGGAAATTGAGGAAGAACTTGTGGAAGTCGAGGCAGTGCCAGTAGAAAATGAAGGGATGCAGGAGCCGGTTTCCGTTGAACCAAAGCTAACAGTAGAAACAGCCCCTTATATTCATCCAATGATTGGTATGAATGATGTCTCTCCATATGATTTTTTGGATGACTAAAATATATATTCCCGATTAGACTGTCTAATCGGTTTTTTCTAATTGATGTATCGTCACCTAATATTTGGACATTTCATATACTAGATGAGTACAAAAACATAGGGAATGTATAGGGGTGACAGCATGCCAATAATGACAGGGCAGCAGTATATTGAACGAATTGATGCTTTAAAAACGTATATTTCGATAGATGGGAAAGTCGTGACAGGAAAGGTGTCAGAACATCCTGCCTTTAAAGGAATTATCCAGAGTCAAGCGAAACTTTTTGATTTACAACATCAAGAGGCACTTCTTGAAAAAATGACCTATGAATCGCCAATTAGTAAACAGAAAGTTGGCATGTCATTTCTTCAAGTATTGACGCCAGAAGATCTTGTGAAAAGGCGCCAAGCGGCAAGGGAATGGGCATTATCTTCTCAAGGCTTTATGGGGAGAAGCCCTGATTATATGAATACAACATTAATGGCCCTTGCATCAGCGTCAGATTTTTTAAAAGAGAAGCCAAATTGTTTCCCAGAGCATTTGCTGAAGTTCTATGAGTATGCTCGCGAGAATGATATTACGATGACACATACCTTTATCGAACCACAGGTAAATCGCAAGCGCTTTTACTATGAGGATGAAGAAGTAACCATTGCAGCTAAAATCATTGGGAAAACAAGTGAGGGCTTAGTCATTAAAGGGGCAAGATTACTAGCGACACAGGGTGGCATAACAGATGAGCTTCTTGTTTTATCAACAAATGGCTATGATGAAGGAAAAGGTTTCGGGTTTTCTATTCCAAGTAACACGAAAGGCTTAAAGTTTTTATGTCGGCAATCATTTGTAGGGGGAGATTCTACCTTTGATTATCCGTTAAGTGCACGTTTTGAAGAAATGGATGCAATCGTTGTGTTTGAGGATGTAGTTGTCCCGTGGGAACGAGTATTTTATTACGAAAATGTTGAAGTGGCCAATCAATTTATGAATGTTAGTGGCTTCCAAGCGTATACTTTGCATCATGTGCTGTCACGTCAAATTGCTAAGACGGAATTCATCCTAGGGGTTGTACAAATGATTGTGGATTCCATAAATATTGGGGATTACCAACATGTCCATCAAAAAGTGGTAGATGTCATCGTAGCATTAGAAACGATGAAAGCATTGCAATTAAAATCAGAAATTGAGGCACAAAGGGATTCCTTTGGCTTTATCAGACCAGACCAATCCACATTACAGGTCGCTATTCATATCTTCCCGAAAGTATATCCTACCTTTACAGATATCATCCAGCAACTGGGAGCAAGTGGATTAATGTCCATACCGAGTGCAAAAGCATTTGCAACGGATGATGGGGATCTTGATCATTATCTGCAATCATTTCAAGACAAAGGGGAAGAGCGAGTAAAGAAATTCCGTTTAGCTTGGGATTTAACAATGAGTAGTTTTGGCACAAGACAGACATTGTATGAACGCTTTTTCTTTGGTGATCCTGTACGTTTATCTAGCTTACTCTATCAATCTTATCAACGAGAGCATTTAGTGCAAAGAGTGGAAGACTTTTTGAAAAATGATTGATAGAAAGTTTGACAATTGTGAAACTATCCGTTATCATTTACAGGAATAAAAAAATAAGACTCCCTTCGTTAGGTGAGGCTCCTATGCTGGAGATACGCTACTACCCAAAAATGTCGAGAGACGCCAATGGGTCAACAGAAATCATCGAAATAAGGTGTTTTTTAACGTAGCTGGACATATTCCTATGCCGCATAGTGCTAAAACTCAACGTTTGAAGGTAACAAGCATGCAATGTATTTTATTGCTATTTTTTTGATATGTGTATTCAACACGCCTTCATTCGTAGAAGGCGTGTTTTTGTTATGGAAGGAAGGTGATGAGAAATGGATAGTAGTCCTGAACCGAATAAGTATCATTTAGGCAAAGGGAAACACATAAAAAGTCATCGATTTCTGATCACCGATGCAGACAAAGGGTGATTAAGGATGACCTTTTGTTTCCCTCAATAACAAACACGAGGTGAAATGCAATGATTAAAATCCACTATTATAATAGCAGCAGCAAGACAGCCCAACATGATTTCAATATGATTGATTTACAACTCCCTATTCATAACGAAGATTTATTATGGGTAGATTTATATGCCTATAGTTATAATGAATTGAATAATATAGCTGATGTATTTGGCTTTCATCCACTAGCAGTTGAAGATTGCTTACATGAAGGCTCACGTCCAAAAATGGATAGTTATGGTGATTATAAATTTTTTGTGCTCCATGCACCAATTTATAATGAGAAAAGTAACAATGAAATTACAACCGTTGAGTTAAATATTTTTATGGGACCAAACTATATTGTGACTGTGCATAAACAAAAGTTGCAATGGCTAGGAAAAATGGAAAATGTTTGTGTCAATAGCCCAAGATTTTTGGAAAAGGGTACTGATTTTTTATTGCATACAATTATTGACGGTATTACTGACGAATACTTCCCAGTATTAGAACGAATTCGCGCACGTATAGATGAACTAGAAGAAGAAATTTATGATTATCAACCAAAAGTGGTGACAGAGGAATTTCTTGCATTGAAGCGGACAATTATTTTAATTCGTCAGGCCATTATGCCACAAAGAAGAATTTTTTCTACAATCAATGGCCAGTGGAAATTTGATATTCAAGAAGAAAATATTCCATTCTATAAAGATTTGAATGACCATCTAGAGCGTATTGTCGACTCCACAGAGACATATCGCGATTTAGTGAACAGCACGCTTGATACGTATTTTTCAATTATCAGTGGGAAATCCATTGAAAAGCTGAATTTATTAACGGTCATTTCGACAATTATGTTACCACTATCAGTAATTACTAGTTTTTTTGGAATGAATGTGCCTTTACCTTATCAAGATACCCCTTATACAACTATTGCAATTAGCGCCTTCTTAGTTATCTTTACATGGGGTATGTGGATATATTTCAAAAAAATGATTGCTTAGTTAGTGTTAGTCAGACTAGTACTAATTGACAGCGCAATAGATTTTTTTTATAATTTTCGATAGAAAAAGTAAAAACGATGATGGAAAAAGTACGTATTTGTGTGTGCACAAGAAAGGGATTTCTAGGCTGAAAAAATCCTCACAACAGCAAATGCCGAAAGCTACTCCAGAGTGCAGCTAATCCCTGCCGTTCACTGACGTTACAAGTGCTAAAGAGGTAAGTAAGGTTTTTTACTTACAACTAGGGTGGTACCGCGAGACTAATGACAAGTCCTCGTCCCTTTTTGGGGATGAGGGCTTTTTTTATTTTCTTCGGTAAATCGCAGGATTCGTATCGTAATTTTACAATATAAAATAGGAGGAATTTATCCAATGAAAGCAGTAGATATTCGCCGTATGTATTTGGAATTTTTTAAAGAAAAGGGGCATCATCATGAGCCATCAGCACCACTTGTGCCAATAAATGATCCATCACTTCTTTGGATCAACTCAGGTGTTGCAACTTTGAAACCATATTTTGATGGCCGTATTATCCCTGATAATCCACGTATTACAAATGCACAAAAATCGATTCGTACCAACGATATTGAAAACGTTGGGAAAACAGCTCGACACCATACATTCTTTGAAATGTTAGGAAACTTCTCTATTGGTGACTACTTTAAAAAAGAAGCAATTCATTATGCTTGGGAGTTTTTAACAGATAAAAAATGGATGGGCTTTGATCCAGCGTTATTATCCATCACGATTCACCCAGAAGACCAGGAAGCATATGATGTTTGGCATCAGGAAATCGGTATTCCAGAAGAACGTTTAATCCGTTTAGAAGGGAACTTCTGGGATATAGGAGAAGGCCCATCTGGTCCGAACTCAGAGATTTTTTATGATCGCGGCGTAGAATACGGCTCAGATGAAAATGACCCTGAAATGTATCCAGGAGGAGAAAATGAGCGTTACCTAGAAATTTGGAACCTTGTGTTCTCTCAATTTAACCATAATCCTGATGGCACTTACACGCCACTACCAAAGCAAAATATTGATACAGGTATGGGCTTAGAGCGTATTGTGTCCGTCGTGCAAAATGTACCAACAAACTTTGATACTGATTTATTTATGCCAATTATTGAAAAAATCGAGGAGTTTGCCAATCGTAAATATAAACGACCTGGCGAAGTAGACTTAAATGAAATCTTTGGCTCAGATGAAGATATTAATACACCATTTAAAGTGATTGCAGACCATATCCGTACAGTAGCATTTGCTATAGGCGATGGTGCCCTGCCTTCAAATGAAGGCCGTGGCTATGTATTACGTCGCTTACTACGTCGTGCCGTTCGCTATGCTAAACAAATTGGTATTGAAAAACCATTTATGTTTGAACTTGTACCAACTGTGGGTAAAATTATGGAAGACTTCTATCCAGAAGTTACAGAGAAATGCGAATTTATTCAACGTGTCATTAAAAATGAAGAAATTCGTTTCCATGAAACATTAGATGGTGGTTTAGCTATCTTTAATGAAGTAGTGGAATCTCAAAAAGCAGCTGGTCATGATTACATCCCAGGAGCAGATGCTTTCCGTTTATATGATACTTATGGTTTCCCAATCGAGCTAACGGAAGAATATGCAGAGGAAGTAGGCATGAAAGTAGATCATGAAGGTTTTGAGGCAGCGATGGAAGAGCAACGTGAACGCGCGCGTGCTGCACGACAAGATGTTGATTCGATGCAAGTACAGAATGAAGTATTAGCAAACTTAACGGTTGCAAGTGAATTTGTTGGCTATGATACGTTAAGTGTTAATACTGAAATCGCTGCAATGATCGTCAATGGTCAAGTTGCGAAAGTCGCTTCGGAAGGTCAGGAAGCATTGGTTATTTTAGCGAAGACACCATTCTACGCTGAAATGGGTGGTCAAATTGCTGATAGTGGTACTATTTCAAATGATAGCTTTACAGCTGTTGTAAAAGATGTTCAAAAAGCACCGAATGGTCAACCGCTTCATACAGTAGTAGTTGAATCTGGGGAAATGCATGTGGAAGATGCAGTGCAAGCAGTGGTCAATCGTGATGACCGTAATTTAATCATTAAAAACCATACGGCAACACATATTATGCAACGTGCATTAAAAGATGTGCTCGGTGATCATGTGAACCAAGCTGGATCATATGTAGGACCTGATCGTTTACGTTTTGATTTCTCTCACTTTGGTCAAGTTACAAAAGAAGAACTACAGCAAATTGAACGTATTGTAAATGAAAAAGTGTGGGATGATATAGAGGTCGTTATTGAAGAAAAAGGTATTGATGAAGCAAAAGCAATGGGTGCTATGGCATTATTCGGTGAAAAATATGGAGATGTTGTACGTGTAGTATCCATCGGAGATTATTCGATTGAGCTATGTGGTGGTATCCATGTTAAACGCTCTTCTGAAATTGGCTTCTTTAAAATTGTTTCAGAAGGTGGTATCGGTGCAGGTACTCGTCGTATTGAAGCTGTTACAGGAAAAGTTGCTTATGAAGCAGTAAAAGAAGAAGAAGCATTATTAAATGATGCAGCGACATTATTAAAAGCAAATGCTAAAGATATTGTCACAAAAGTACAGGCATTACAAGCAGACTACAAAGAATTACAACGTGAAAACGAAGCATTATCTCAAAAAATCGCCAATGCACAGGCAGGGGCAGTTGTTGATGCCGCTCAAACAATTGGAGATGTGACAGTGCTATCTACAAAAGTGGAAGCGAAGGATAACAATCAACTCCGTCAAATGATGGATGACCTGAAAGCAAAAATGCCAAAAGCAGTCATTGTTCTTGGAGCAGTTGATGGTGAAAAAATTATGTTATGTGCTGGTGTTTCAAAAGAATTAGTTGGTGGCAATTACCATGCAGGGAATATTGTGAAAATGGTTGCGGAAGCATGTGGTGGTAAAGGTGGCGGTCGTCCAGATATGGCGATGGCAGGTGCAAAAGATGCATCAAAACTTGATGAAGCACTACTTTCTGTGTATGATTATGTTAAATCCATTTAATTAATTCACCAAAACATGTTATAATAAAGAGAAATTGGAGATGAGCTTGTTTGCACATCTCCTTATTTCTGAAAGCGAGGTGCTGGTCATGAGTTCATTTGATCAAACGATGAAATTTAATTTTCCAGAAGAATCAATGGAACAGGAAGTCAAGCAGGTAATGTTGAAAGTTCATTCTTCATTAGAGGAAAAGGGATATAACCCTATCAATCAGATTGTTGGTTACTTACTTTCTGGTGATCCGGCGTATATTCCTCGCCATCAGGATGCTCGTAATTTAATTCGCAAGCTTGAGCGTGACGAAATTCTAGAGGAGCTTGTTAAATTTTATATCAAAAAGAATAACGAGGACTAGAAATGAGAATTATGGGATTAGACGTTGGGTCAAAAACTGTGGGTGTTGCTGTAAGTGATGCCCTTGGTTGGACCGCCCAAGGTATTGAAACCGTAAAAATTGATGAAGCTAATGGTGAGTTCGGTATTGACCGTATCGCTGAGCTAGTAAAGGAATATACTATAACAGAATTTGTTGTAGGTTTTCCAAAAAACATGAATAATACGGTTGGACCGCGTGGAGAGGCTTCTGAGAACTATAAAAAGCTATTAGAAGAGCATTTCTCACTACCGGTCAAATTATGGGATGAACGTTTAACGACGATGGCTGCTGAACGTATGCTGATCGAAGCGGACGTGAGTCGCAAAAAGCGCAAGCAGGTCATTGATAAAATGGCAGCTGTGATGATTTTACAAGGCTACTTAGATAGCAAAAATTAATTGATGAGGTGACTATGCATGGCACACGAGCATAACCATGAAGAAGAATTACATGTTCAACACATTACAGTGATTGACGAAAACGGAAACGAGCAGCTTTGTGAAGTGATTCACGTTCATGAATCTCCAGAGTTTGGCAAATCATATGTGTTTTACTCAATGGTAGGCGCAGAGGAAGATGAAGATGGCTCAGTTGAAATCTTTGTATCTTCATTTGTACCATCTGAAAATGGTGAAGATGGTGAATTAACACCAATCGAAACTGAAGCAGAGTGGGATATGGTAGAGGACGTTTTAAACGCTTTAGAGGATGAAAACGAAGACTAATCTTCTAACTCAAAGCTTGGAACAAGGATCGCAGCTTGCAGTCCTTGTTCCTTTTTTATTGAAGCTTTTCTAATGTAGAAGGATTGTTAAATTGAAGAATGAATGCATTGTAGATGTGTGAATTTGATCCACAATTGTTGGGAAACGTTCATAAAGTTTGTGGATTCGTTTAGAAATAGAGTGTAACCTCCAAGCCCCACTCCAAACATCGAGAACCTGCTCAAAGGTAGAGAAGAAATGCAGGGAAAACTTGCTCAAAATAGGAGAAGCTATTCTAAAGTGTCTAACCTCAAAAAAACGATTTAATAAATGACATCAAATTGTCATAAAGGAGGAAACAGAATGAATGAAGAAACGCAAGAATTTATGATCATTGGGAAAGATGGTAAGGAACAGCAGTGTCGTGTGGTCTTTACCTTTGATGCGGAGGACAAGTCCTATGTGTTATTTTCCCTTCTAGATGAAACCGGTCAAGAAATTCCAGGAGACCTTTCTGCGATGACTTTTGATTATGATGACAATACAGGTGAGATGACAAATTTACAGCCTGTTGAAACAGATGCCGAATGGGAAATGATTAATGAAGTGGTGTTAACATTACTTGATGAATTTGAAGAAGAACCACAGCTAATTACTGTGACAGACGAAGAAGGAAAAGATCAAGTGTGCGAAGTCATTCATACATTTTCATCTGAGCAATTCAGTAAATCGTATGTATTATATGTGCCAGCAACAGATGAACCGATTGATGAGCGTGATATTTTTGCAGCCCAATATATAGCTGGAAATGAAGGCCAGATTGAAGAGTTATACCCGATTGAGTCAGATGAAGAATGGGAATTTGTAGAAGAAGTATTAAACACTTTATAGGATAAACTATTTCTAGAATCCTCAAAAATCTGCTAACGAAAGTTGTTGGCAGATTTTTTACATATGTAATTTCTACTGAATTGTCGATTTCTGTTTGTCGTGAAAGTTGATTTCTAGTATGATATTGAATAGTGATAGGGGGGAAACCCGTGGATAACGGTTCAAAAAAACAAGAAATGTTTTCAAAAATGCAAGAAAGAAAATCTGAGGTAAAAATGGTGAGAAAAATCGTCGCAATTATTGCCATTGTTTTCGTACTAATAATTGGAGTTGTTGGTTTATTTGGGTACAATTATGTAAAAGGTGCTTTAAAACCATTAGACCCTAATGCAACGAAAACAATTGCAGTAGAAGTACCAATTGGCTCTAGTTTGTCCTCCATTTCAACACTACTAGAGAAAAAAGGTGTCATAAAAGATGCACGTGTTTTTAAATACTATGCAAAATTTAAAAATGAATCACAATTTCAAGCGGGAAATTATGATTTAACACAGGCAATGACATTTGATGAACTCATTGAAAGCTTGAAAACAGGGAAGGTATATCGTAAGCCTGTCTTTACGATGACAGTCCCAGAAGGCTTAACACTTGAACAAATTGGGAAAGTGATTGAAAAGAAAACACCGTACACACAAAAAGAATTTATGGATCTTGTGACGAGTGACACATTTGTTCAGCAAATGATGGCTAATTATCCTGAGCTAGTTACAGAGGCTGTTTTAGCTGACAATATTCGCTATGACTTAGAGGGCTATTTATATCCAGCTACGTATTCTTATTATGAAGAAAAACCATCTTTACAAGCGATTGTAGAAGAGATGATAGCAGCCATGAACAATGTAGTGAAGAACTATAGTGATGTATTAGCTGAAAAACAAATGTCCGTACATCAGCTGTTAACATTTGCGTCATTATTGGAAGAAGAAGCGACTGCTCAAACGGATCGAGAGACTATTGCAAGTGTCTTCTATAATCGAATCAATGAAGGGATGCCACTCCAAACAGACCCAACCGTGCTCTATGCACTGGGTGATCACAAGGATCGTGTTCTATATGAAGATTTAGAAGTGGATAATGCCTATAACACTTACAAAAATAAAGGTCTACCACCTGGTCCAATAGCAGGTGCAGGTAAAACTTCGATTGAGGCATCATTAAATCCAAGTCAAACAGATTATTTCTACTTCCTAGCAGATAAAGAGGGTGTCAACCACTTCTCAAAAACCTATGATGAGCATTTGCAGAAGGTAGAAAAATATTTACGAAAAGAAGAGTAAACGTATAGGAAGAGAGCAAAAATCATATAGCAAACAGATGGATAGAAGGAAAGAAAAATAGCTTTCCTTCTATTTTCATGCTATTATAAAGTGTGATTTTTGATCAATCCGTTCATTTATGCGGGACAAATATGCGTGGTGGCAATTGTTTGAGCATATCGAAGCAATTGCTCATTTTTGTATGGCAAAGTACCAAGACATCACGTTTGGTCTTTTTCTTTTTGTTGTTAAATGATGAAGTACAGACAACGGCAAACGCTCGTTGCCTTTTAAATGAGGGTGGAAACAATGGAATTATCAGATGCATATATACAATCATTTATACAGCCACGTAATGAATTGCTTTTAGAAATGGAAGCATTTGCGGAGGAGCATCACGTACCGATCATGCAGCTGGCAGGTATTGATGCATTAAATCAACTGTTGCGTATTCAAAATCCGTCAAAAATTTTAGAGATAGGTACAGCAATTGGTTACTCTGCTATTCGTATGGCAGAGGCATTGCCTTATGTCCAAATTGTTACAATTGAACGTGATCAAGATCGTGTAGCAAGGGCAAAAGCCTATATTAAACGGTCGACTGTATCCGATCGAATTACGGTCATTGAGGGTGACGCTTTAGAAGTGGATGACGAGGCCATTAACACAACATTCGATGCGGTCTTTATTGATGCTGCGAAGGGACAATACCAACGCTTTTTTGAAAAATATGCACCTTTAGTAAAATCAGGTGGGGTATTGTATATCGATAATATGTACATGCATGGTTTGTCTGATTTAGAGTTGAAGGATGTTCCACGTCGTAAGCGAACAATGATTCGCAATTTAAAAAACTTCACGGATTGGATTATGCAGCACCCAGATTATACAAGTGCTTTTTTACCAGTCGGTGATGGTTTATTACTATGTTTGAAGAGGTGACTACTATGAAAAAACCAGAATTGCTTGTGACACCACAATCATTAGAACATATAAAAGCACTTTTAGTCGCTGGAGCAGATGCTTTTGTTATTGGTGAACAACAATTTGGTCTACGTCTAGCAGGAGAGTTCTCCGTTGAAGAAGTAGAAGAAGCGACAAAGCTTATTCATGAAGCGGGTAAAAAGGTATATGTTGCAGTCAATGCACTTTTCCATAATGAGAAGCTAGAGGCACTTGCTGATTATTTAAATGAAATGCAACGTATCGGTGTGGACCGTTTAATCTACGGTGATCCAGCGGTTCTCATTATTCGTAGAGAGCAAGGTGTTACGATTCCGTTACATTGGAATCCAGAAACGACAGCTACAAACTGGTTTACGGCTAATTACTGGGGGAAACGTGGTGCAACGCGTGCAGTGTTAGCGCGTGAGCTTTCTCTTGATGAAGTATTAGAAATTAAAGAAAATACCGAAATGGAAATTGAAGTACAAGTACATGGCATGACATGTATGTTCCAATCAAAACGTCCATTACTCGGCCATTATTTCTTATATCAAGATAAAGTAATGGCTATTGAAAATCGCCAGGAAAATCGTAATATGTTCCTACATGATGATGAACGAAATAACAAATATCCAATATATGAAGATGTAAATGGTACACATATTTTCAGTCCAAATGATATGTGTATTATTGATGAACTAGGCGAATTATTTGAAGGTGGCATCGATGCTCTGAAAATTGAAGGTGTACTTCAAACGCCAGACTATGTAGTCGCGGTAACAGAAGCTTATCGAAAAGCGATCGATACGTATTTTGACGAATCAGAAGAGGCATATGAAGAAATAAAAGACGATTTATTAGCAAAAATTGAAGATATTCAACCAGCTATTAGACCATTAGATACGGGCTTTATCTTCAAGGAAACAGTTTACTAGGAGGGGACAATAACATGGCATTAGCGTTAGAGCAAAATGACAAAATCCGTGAGATTGTCAACGGTAAACGTGTCATTACAAAAAAACCAGAGCTACTTGCACCAGCTGGTAGCTTAGAGAAATTAAAAATAGCTGTCCATTACGGAGCAGATGCTGTATTTATCGGTGGGCGAGAGTTTGGTCTACGATCGAATGCGGATAACTTTTCAATTGAAGAGATGCGTGAAGGTGTAGAATTTGCCAATCAATATGGTGCGAAAATATATGTAACAACAAATATTTTTGCCCACAATGAAAATATGGATGGCTTAGAGCGTTATTTAAAGGATATTGAATCAGTGGGCGTAACTGGTATTATTGTAGCAGACCCGCTCATTATTGAAACATGTCGTACAGCAGCACCTAAGCTTGAAATTCACCTTTCTACTCAGCAATCATTGTCCAACTGGAAGGCCGTGCAGTACTGGAAAGAAGAAGGTTTACATCGTGTTGTATTAGCACGTGAAGTGGGCGGAGAAGAAATGAAGCTGATGAAGGAAAAGGTCGACATTGAAATTGAGGCCTTTGTTCATGGAGCAATGTGTATTGCCTACTCTGGTCGTTGCGTTCTTTCTAATCATATGACGGCTCGTGACTCAAACCGAGGGGGATGCTGCCAATCATGCCGTTGGGACTACGATCTATATGAATTAGAAGATGGGGAAGAAAAAGCACTTTTCGATGAGAGTCATGCACCATTTGCGATGAGTCCAAAAGATTTAAAATTAATTGAAGCGATTCCTCATATGATTGAGCTAGGTATCGACTCGTTAAAAGTTGAAGGTCGTATGAAATCCATTCACTATGTAGCGACAGTTGTTTCTGTGTACCGTAAAGTGATTGATGCTTATTGTGCAGATCCTGATAACTTTAAAATTAAACGTGAATGGCTAGAGGAATTAGACAAATGTGCTAACCGTGATACGGCTGAAGCATTCTTCCATGATGCACCTGGCTTTGAGGAGCAGATGTTTGGTGTGCATGGTCGTAAAACAACCTATGAATTTGCTGGACTTATTTTAGAGCATGATCCAGAGACAAAAATAGTGACAATGCAACAGCGTAATTATTTTAAACCTGGTGACGAAGTAGAATTCTTTGGTCCTGAAATTGAGAATTTCAGTTTAACAATGGGTGAAATTTGGGACGAGGATGGCAATAGCCTAGATGCAGCTCGTCATCCATTACAAATTGTAAAATTTAAATGTGATACACCATTGAAGCCGCATAACATGATGCGAAAGGAGAATAACTAATGGCAGTGAAGCGCCCTGTTGTCATCGGAATCGCAGGTGGCTCATGCTCGGGAAAAACGAGTGTGACGCGCGCCATTTATGATGTTTTCCGTGAGCATTCTGTTGTGGTAATTGAACAAGATTTTTATTATAAGGATCAAAGTCATTTAACATTTGAAGAACGTTTAGGAACTAACTATGATCATCCGTTAGCTTTCGATAATGATTTATTAATTGAGCACATAAAAAAGTTGCTAGTGCGTCAACCAATTGAAAAACCTGTGTATGATTATGTCCAGCATACAAGGGCAGAAGAAGTTATACATGTTGAACCAGTAGATGTTATTATACTAGAAGGTATTCTAGTCCTTGAGGATGCTGATTTACGTGATTTAATGGATATTAAATTATTTGTGGATACAGATTCAGATTTACGTATTATTCGCCGTATTATGCGTGATATTAAAGAGCGTGGACGTACAACGGATTCGGTGATTGAGCAGTATTTATCAGCGGTTCGACCGATGCATAATTTATTTATTGAACCAACAAAACGTTATGCTGATATCATTATTCCTGAAGGTGGGGATAATGAGGTGGCGATTGATTTAATGGTAACGAAAATTAAAACTATTCTTGAAACCGACAACGTATTGTAATAAGATAGAGTGGTATTGACAATATTTACATGCATATTTTGAAAAAGCATGCATACTATTAGGTCAAAGCGTAATTTGAAAACGTTTAAAAATAATAAAATTCGATTAAATGCATCTTCCGTGCATTTAGTCGAGTTTTATGTTTTTATATTGAAGAAACAAGGAGTGAAGGACTTTGGCAAATGAAAAACAGTACCCTATGACAGCTGAGGGAAAACGTAAATTAGAAGAAGAATTAGTAAAATTAGAAACTGAAACACGAAAAGAAATCGTTGAACGCATTAAAATAGCACGTGATTTTGGAGATCTTTCTGAAAACGCTGAGTACGATTCTGCTAAAGAAGAACAAGCCTTTTTAGAAGGTCGTATTTCAACATTAAAATCAATGATTCGCAATGCAGTGATTATTTCTGAAGACGAGACAGATAACAGTGTAGTATCACTAGGGAAAACGGTTACATTCGTAGAAATCATCAATGGTAAGCCATCAACAGATGAAGAATCTTATACAATTGTTGGTTCTGCTGAGGCAGATCCTATGGAATTCCGTATTTCGAATGAATCACCGATTGCAAAAGGTCTACTTGGTCGTGCTGAAGGTGAAGAGGTTGTCGTTCAAACACCTGGCGGCGAAATGAAAGTGAAAATTGTCTCAATTAAATAATATGTATATGTACAAGCAGTTAGCCTTTGGCTGACTGCTTGTACCATTTTTAGCGTGAAAACTATGTAGTAAAATAGTGAGTAGAATTATTTTGCAAGTGCTGTCGAACTTGATAGAATATTGCCTAGAGAGGGGGAGACATTATGAGTGAACGACAAACTCGAAGTGGTCGTCATTTGCAGCCATCTCGTAATAAAAAGCTAGATAAACTATTGAATGTTCTAATTGGTGTTGTGGTTGTACTCATTATTATCACAGCAACCTATGTGTTTAAATGGCAAGATGATGCAGATCAAGCAGTGAAAGAGGAACCCGTTCAAGAAGAACAGAGCGGTGATGATGAAAAAGAAGTAGAAAAAGAACCGACGGATGAAGAAAAAGAAGATCTTGCTGTAGAAGAAGATAAACCTTCAGAAGAAGAATCAGAACCTGAGACATCCCAGGAAGAACAAGGCACAGCAGAAGAATCAGCATCAGATAATCCTATTGTTGAGAAGGTCATCACGAATAAAAATTGGCAACCAACACCTACAACTCAAACAGGTCAGCATGTGTCTTCATATGACGACACGTCTGTAGACTGGGCTGAGAAAGTAGCAACAGTATCTACTGTGACAGGTATTGACCAAAGCAATATGATCATCTGGCGTATGCAAAATAATGGTGGTCCTAATTCATCCATTGCAACTGTTTCGACCAATGATAAATCTCAAATGTATCGTGTAAGCATGGAATGGGTTGATAATGAAGGGTGGAAGCCTGTGAAGCTAGAGCAACTAAATACATTAGAAGGCGCCTATTGACGAAAATCACTCTTTTGATTATTTTTAATAGAGTTGATAAAAGAAGGGAAGTAACAGTACATGAAAATTGCAGTAATTGGCGCAATGGAAGAGGAAGTGGAGCTTCTAAGAGCAGCATTAGACGATGCACACAGCACAACGATTGCAGGTAGTGAGTATACAACAGGAACTTTTGAAGGCAAGGAAGTCGTATTATTAAAAAGCGGTATTGGTAAAGTAAATGCTGCTATGTCTACGACAATTCTTTTACATGAGTTTAAACCAGATGTTGTCATTAATACAGGCTCTGCAGGTGGATATGATGAAGCTCTTGAGGTAGGCGCTGTCGTTATTTCTGATGAAGTTCGTCACCACGATGTGGATGTCACAATCTTTGGCTATGAAATTGGACAAATGGCCGGTATGCCAGCAGCATATAAATCAGATGAGAAATTGATGAAGGTAGCTGAGGAGGCTGTAAAGGCAGTTGGAGAGCACCAGTATGGCGTTGGTTTAATTTGCTCTGGGGATGCTTTTATGAATGATCCTGAACGTGTAGAGGCTGTTCGTCGCCATTTCCCTCAAATGAAAGCTGTAGAGATGGAAGCGGCTGCAGTTGCACAAGTTTGTTATCAATTTGCTACACCTTTTGTAGTCATTCGTGCATTATCAGATATTGCAGGTAAAGAATCGAATATTAGCTTTGATGAATTTTTACCAGTTGCTGCAAAACATTCGACACAAGTCGTATTAAAAGCAATTTCCTCACTATAAACTACACAGAATGGTCAAAATGTGTGGTTTATTCTGTGAGAAAAATCACAGTTGATACAAAAAACAAATGCTACACTGACATTAATAAATCTCTTCATAATAGAATGGGAGGCATTCATGATGTTATTTTTAACAGCAGGTGTAGTGATTATTACAACTTTAATAGGTACGTTGATTTCAGCAGAACTCTCTGAATCAGCACACTAGTATGACGGGAAAGCTCCTTTGCGACATAGTCATGTCGCAGGGGAGCTTTTTATATGCCATGAAATAGGCATATTCTTCCGTCATTGAAGGATTGAATTTTTTTCATAACCATTTTACAATATATTATTCAATAGTTTTTTGGTCTCGTTTATATAGTTGATAGAGTTTAATAAGTGCCCGTTTTTCAATGCGAGATACATAGCTACGTGAAATATTTAAGCGTGCTGCAATTTCCTTTTGCGTAAGTGCATCCTGTTGATTTAAGCCATAACGGAGTGTCACAATTTCGAGCTCACGTTCATCGAGCATATGCAAATAGTGGTATAGTTGTGCTACATGCTCTTTATGCTCTAGCTTCTCTGTGGCACTTTCTTCATCACACTGAAGTAAATCGCGAATTTGCAGTGCGTTCCCATCTTTATCAGTTCCAATCGGCTCAAATAGCGAAACGTCTTTTTGCACTTTCTTTTGGGTGCGTAGATGCATTAAAATCTCATTTTCAATGCAACGAGCTGCATATGTGGCAAGTCTAGTTTTTTTATCAGGGGTATAGCTCTCAACGGCTTTCATTAGTCCAATTGTTCCAATAGAAATATAATCATCGAGTTGCTCATGTTTTGGATGGAATTTTTTAACGACATGTGCGACAAGCCTCATATTACGTTCTATTAGATCAAGACGCGCCTGCTCATCGCCACCTAAAAATCGTTCAATACAAGCAGCTTCCTCTTCTTTTGAAAAGGGTTTATGGAATGTTTGCCCCTTTAAATAGCCAAGCAACGCAGGGATTTCAAGCCATAACTGCAACATCGATGTAAAAATTCCGCTCATTGAATGATTTCATCCTTTCCCCATTTTTCGACAGTATATGTTTAAAAGCCGTGGGAAATGAAAAAAGTGCAACAGCAAATGTGCTGTTACACTTTTTTTAACGTAAATGTACTAATCATGAGTAAAGCTAAAATGGGGAAAAGGAAAAGATAAAATGCCGGATGGAACGTATAAGCTGCGAAATACGTTAAAGTTAAGAACGTACCTGCGGCTGTAATTGGTAAACCTGTGAAATAACCGTTCGCTTCGCTAATATTGAAGCGAGCTAAACGCATCGCGCCACAGACGATAAATAATACGGCCATCATCATGCCGACAAAACCAAAATCAACTAGAACAACTTCATACATTAATAATGCAGGCGCCACACCAAATGATATAATATCACTCATAGAATCTAATTGTTTACCTAATTCTGACACTTGTCCGAGCGCTCTCGCTACCTTACCATCGTAGCGATCAAGAAGAGCTGCTATAAAGATAAACAAGACACTATAGCTATAGTATTCATGTAGAGTGGCCATAATAGCCGCGCCTCCAAAGGACATATTACTAATTGTTATGAAGTTAGCTGCGTGCGATTTCATTTTCTTAACCGTGGTATCCACCAACTTGTGATAAAAAAACAAGGGGGATCACTCCTTTGCACTTAAGATATTGTACCATTATACTTCGAATGCGAAAAAATTGACAGTCTAAATTAATGGATAGGGGTTTTACTGTATGAAAGAAAAACTATATCAACGCTTGATAGAACTAACGAATGGTAAGCAATCTTCCCATCTTTTGCAGACAATAGCAAAAGCGAAGTGGAGTAAACGTATAATACCAAGCTACATGAAGTTATACGATATTAACCTTGAAGAAGTTTCAAAAAAACAACAACAATTTTCATGTTTACATGATTTTTTTACAAGAGAACTTATTGAAGAAGCTCGACCTATTGAAAAAAATCCAACTGTCTATGCCAGCCCAGTGGACGCAAAAGTGGAATCCTTTGGACGTATTGAATGGGATATGACATTTCTTGTGAAGGGTAAGCCTTATGCATTACAAGATTTACTCGGCAATACAGAACGAGCTGCACAATATGCAGACGGACATTTTATTGTTTTTTATTTAAGTCCTGCTGATTACCATCGTATCCATAGCCCGATAGATGGAGAAGTCTTACGACAATATACACTTGGTCAGAAATCTTATCCTGTGAATCAGTTAGGTCTTACATACGGTAAAAAACCAATTTCTCATAATTATCGTTTAGTGACTGAGCTGAAAGCAGCAAATAATCAGCATGTTGCATTTATCAAAGTAGGTGCAACCTTTGTGAATTCCATTGTACTTACCAATACAACAACGAAATGGCAGAAAGGGCAGGAAGTTGGTTATTTCTCATTTGGTTCCACTGTTGTTATGCTGTTTGAAAAGGATACAATTAAATTTACGGATAATGTTGTAAAAGGAAGCCCAATTCGAATGGGTGAAGCCTTTGCAAATATGCTATAATGGTCGAATAATACGTTAAGATTAGGGGTCGCTATTTTGTATAATTTTTTATTACCGAACGAATTTGTGACGAATATTTTTGAAATTACGCCGGAAAAGTTACAAGAATTAGGGATTAGAGGAATCATTACGGATTTAGATAATACGCTTGTTGAATGGGATCGTCCAGATGCAACAGAAGAGCTAATCATTTGGTTACGCATTATGAAAGAATCAGGTATTCGTGTTATTATTGCGTCAAATAACAAGGAAGCTCGTGTAAAGCATTTTGCTGAGCCGTTAGGTATCCCTTATATTCACAAGGCGAAAAAGCCACTTCGTAATGCTTTTTATAATGCACTGATTCAACTAGGCTTACGTCCAAATGAAGTAGTAATGGTAGGAGATCAACTCCTTACGGATGTAATGGGCGCAAATCGCTTAGGCTTACACACAGTGCTCGTGAAGCCTGTTGCACAATCAGATGGGCTTGTAACAAAATTGAATCGTTTCATTGAACGTCGCGTATTTAATGATTTGAAACGAAAAGGAATTATAACTTGGGAGGAACAAGAATGATTGAAATGCCAAATTGTATTGGCTGTGGTACAACAATTCAAACAGAAGATAAAACAGCAGTTGGGTATGCACCCCCATCATCATTAGAAAAGGATGTGGTCATTTGCCAGCGTTGCTTCCGTTTGAAAAATTACAATGAAATTCAACCAGTATCGTTAACAGATGACGATTTTTTACGTATTTTAAATGGTCTTGGCACACAGCAAGGCTTAATCGTAAAAATTGTTGATATATTTGATTTTAATGGAAGTTGGCTACCAGGGCTTCATCGTTTTGTAGGGAAGAATCCTGTCCTATTGATTGCCAACAAAGCTGATTTATTACCAAATTCTGTGAAGCCAAAAAAAGTTATCAACTGGCTGAAACGTGAAGCAAAGGCTCTTGGACTACAGCCTGTCGATGTCCTATTAGTCAGTGCCCATAAAGGCAAAGGGATGGCAGAAGCAATGGAAGCCATCGATGAATATCGTAAAGGACAAAATGTATATGTTGTTGGCTGTACAAATGTTGGGAAATCTACGTTCATTAACCGAATTATTAAGCAGGCAACAGGTGAGGGTGAAGTGATTACAACCTCACATTTCCCAGGTACTACTTTAGACATGATTGATATTCCATTGGATGATGGTAGTGCATTATATGATACGCCAGGTATTATTAATCATCATCAAATGGCTCATCATATTGATGCCAGTGAATTAAAATATATTATGCCGAAAAAAGAAATTAAGCCGAAAGTGTATCAACAAAATGCTGGGCAAACTCTATTTATTGGTGCATTAGCAAGATTTGATTTTATTCAGGGTGATCGTTCTGCCTTTACCATCCATGTGGCAAATGATTTACCAATTCATCGTACAAAGCTTGAGAAGGCAGATGCGTTATATGAAGAGCATAAAGGAGAATTATTGGCACCCCCAACTGCGGACTTTATTGACCAGTTACCGCCATTGGTTCGTCACGAATTTTCCATCAAAGAAGCGAAAACAGATGTAGTATTTTCTGGGCTTGGCTGGATTACCGTTCAACATGCGAATGTAGTAGTAGCAGCTTACGCACCAAAAGGTGTACAAGTTTCAATTCGTCCTTCGCTGATCTAAATGGAGGACATAGTAGAGAGAGGGACTAGGAAATGAAGAAATGGTTTGCAGTTATGGGTGATCCAATTGAACATTCAAAATCACCTGCCATGCACAATGCTTGGTTTGAGGACATGTCAATTGATGCGACATATATTCCTTTACATGTAACGCCTGATCAATTAGAATCTGCTGTTGCTGGTTTGAAGACATTAGGGGCAAGTGGCTGGAACGTGACCATTCCTCATAAAACAGCAATCATTCCGTATCTAGACGAGCTAGATGAGCTGGCACAAAAAATGGGCGCAGTGAATACAGTCGTACGAACAACAGAAGGAAAGCTGAAAGGCTATAATACAGATGGTATTGGATTTGTTCGATCACTGGAAGAAGCCGTTGGGTTTTCTCATAAAGACAAGCCTGTATTACTTGTTGGTGCTGGAGGTGCTGCTCGAGGCATTGCCTTTGCTATGCAGCAACAAGGCTATCGTCATGTAACCATCGCCAATCGTACGGTGACGAATGCACAAATGATTATTGATGAAATGGGTATGGGACGTGCCATTTCATTACAACAAGCGGAAGAAACGCTAGCTGATTTCAGCATTATTGTGCAAATGACATCAGCTGGCCTTTCCACGGGCAATTTTTCAATGCCATTTTCATTAGATCGGCTGATGAAAGAAGCAATTGTTGCGGATATTGTGTATAATCCATTAATGACGCCTTTTTTACAAGCGGCTGAAGAAAAAGGAGCAACGATTGTCACTGGCTTAGGAATGTTTGTCCATCAAGGAGCCATCGCTTTTGAACACTGGTTAGGAAACTATCCAAATACAAATTCAATGATTGCGCAACTGAAGGCGCAATTAGGAGGAAACTAATTTTTATGTTAACAGGTAAACAGAAACGTTTTTTACGTGCAGAAGCACACCATTTAACACCTATTTTCCAAGTGGGAAAAGGTGGCGTTAATGATGAAATGACAAAGCAAATTCGCGAGGCATTAGAAGTACGTGAATTGATTAAAGTACGTATTTTAGATAACTGTGAAGAGGATAAACATGAAGTCGCAGAAGCATTAGCCACAGGCGCTCATGCGGAGCTTGTCCAATTAATCGGTCTGACAGTTGTTTTATATAAAGAGTCACGCAATCATAAAAAGATTGTATTACCAAAAGTAACGAAATAAGGTGAGACGATGAAAAGGGTCGGTTTACTTGGAGGTACATTTAACCCACCACATATGGGTCATCTTTTAATGGCAAATGAAGTATTTCATGCGCTAGAACTTGATGAAATCCGCTTTATGCCTAATGCCATCCCACCACATAAGCATGCACGTTTTGATGCTAGTAATGTTGAACGACTTGAAATGGTAAAACGTGCGATTCGTCCATTTCCTTATTTTTCAGTAGAGTCGTATGAGCTTGAGAAGGGTGGCGTATCCTATTCCTATGAGACACTTTCTACATTGTGTAGAAGAGAGCCCAATGTGAAATTTTACTTTATCATCGGTGGCGATATGATTGATTCGCTACATACATGGCATTGTATAGATGATTTAGTGAAACTTGTTCAGTTTGTCGGAGTAAAGCGTCCAGGGACAGCCGCGGCAACAGAGTACCCTATACGTATGGTGGAAATACCTCAAATCGATTTATCGTCCACACTGATTCGTGAACGCCTGGCTACAGGAGGAACGGTCACATTTCTACTACCAGAAGCTGTAGAGACGTTCATACGAGAGGAAGGTCTTTATGGAACGCGAACAGTATTTAGCGGCGATTAAGCCAAGAATGCCTGAAAAACGTTATATTCATACAGTCGGAGTGATGGAAACGGCCATCAACCTAGCTCATAAATATGGCGAGGACGTAAAAAAAGCTGAAACAGCAGCTATCCTCCATGATATTGCTAAATATGCTGATATTGAGTGGATGGAAAATATCGTTCGTGATGAAAAATTAGATGAAAGACTAATTGGATGGGGTAGTGAATTACTACATGGTCCAGTAGGTGCATATATAGCACAAAGTGAGTTTGGTATCACAGACGAAGAGCTGTTGAATGCTATTCGTTTCCATACAACTGGGCGGGCTAATATGAGCCGTTTAGAAAAAATTATTTTTGTCGCAGATATGATTGAACCGAACCGTCGATTTGATGGAGTTGATCGTCTGCGCAAAAAAGCACAAAAAAATTTGGATAAGGCGATGAGTGCATGTGTACGCCATACTTTGGCATTTTTAATTGACACAAAGCAGCCGATTTATCCTTTATCTATAGAATGTTATAACGATATGATGAACAGAGAGGATAGTGAAGGATGACTTCAACTTTATTACAAGCAGCGTACAAAGCAATTGACGACAAACATGGTGAGGATATTGTCGTTTTAAATATGCAAGGAATTTCCCTTTTAGCAGATTATTTTATTATTGCTCATGGTAACTCAGATCGCCAAGTGCAAGCCATTGCACGCGAATTACAGGATGTAGCTGAACAACAAGGCTATGAAATTCGCCGTGTCGAAGGATTTGATGGAGCTCGTTGGGTACTAGTTGACCTAGGCGATGTTGTGGCACATGTATTCCATAAGGATGAGCGTGCTTATTATAATTTAGAGCGTCTTTGGGGCGATGCACCGCAACTAGACATGCCAGAGGCCTAAGTGAGTTACGAACGCTTTGCTCATGTCTATGATGAGCTGCAAACGGATATTCCTTACAATCTTTATGTAGATTGGGTTGTACAGCATGCACCAAGCAGCCAGTACCCAAAACTGTTGGATATTGGTTGTGGCACTGGTGTACTTAGCTTGTTATTTGCAAAGTCTGGTTATCAAGTCAGTGGAATCGATTTATCAGAAGAGATGCTGTCCATTGCCGCAGAACGCTTTGCTGGTGCAGGCTACCATGCACCATTATACTGTATGTCTATGGTCGAACTAGATGGCTTTGAGGAAATCGATGTAGTCACAATCACAATTGATTCCTTGAATTATGTGGTAGAGGAGCACTCTGTTTATACGACATTAGAACGTATCTATGCAGCGTTGCGTGATGGAGGTCAGCTGTTTTTTGATGTTCACTCGTTATTTAAAATGAATGAGATTTTTTTAGATGGTCCGTTCACATATGATGATGGTGACATTAGTTATATATGGCATACGGAGCCTGCCGACTTTGAACATTCGGTTATTCATCAAATGACCTTTTATGTACGAGATGACGCAAGTGAATTATATGAACGCTTTGATGAGGAGCACGTGCAACGTACTTACACTATCGAGCAGTATATGGCTTGGTTGCATGCCATCGGTTTTAGTCATGTGGAAATTACAGCAGACTTTACAGATGAGGCACCTGACGAGGAAAGTGAACGCATTTTTATTCGTGCGCTGAAATAAAGAAAAGGGAGCTACACTGTGTAATACGCAGTGTGGCTTTTTTGATGGATAGAAAAGCTAAAGTAGTGGATAGAAAGATTAAAGTAGCGGATAGAACATTTAAACAGGCGGATAAAGAGGCTAAATTGTCGGATAAAACTGGATATAACTAAGAAGATAGCTCTCTTCAACAGGTAAATTGAAACTTCTGACGTTTTTTTATCATTTTCAACCACCCATCCATAGTGTAAGATATATATAACTCCATATGATGACCTTTCGCAAGGAAAGGATGGTACTGTGCTACAATCTTTATGGCAAAAGTACAAAAAAAGTATGTTATTCCCCAGCATACTAGTCGTCAGTGGACTTTGTTACTTCTATTTTTCGAGTTCTGACTCTTCACCTCCCCAAGAAGAGCTCATCGAAACAATCCAACCTATTGAAGAAAAAAATTTGAGTGAATCTGCTGAGGAAGCGGTTATGCAGCAGGTATTTGTGGAAATAAAGGGTGCTGTAATGTATCCAGGCGTTTATGAACTTGAGCAAGACCAACGTATAAAAGATGTTGTACAGCTTGCTGGTGGCTATACAGAGAATGCTGACACACAATTTATCAATCATGCCCAAAAGGTACAGGATGAAATGGTAATCTATATTCCTATCATGGGCGAACAGCTAGAGGAAGGATCCTCTTCTCTGTTAACGTTACCTACTGAGACTAATAAGGAGCAAAAGATTAATATCAATAAAGCTGATGTAGCAACGTTAGCAACATTGCCAGGAATCGGTCCTTCTAAAGCACAAAGTATCCTTACGTATCGAGAGGAAAATGGGCAGTTTCAAACCATAGATGACTTAAAAAATGTTAGTGGTATTGGTGATAAAACATTTGAAAAGCTAAAGGATGCTATTACTGTAAAGTAATGCTTTTACAGGATGGTATATTGACGCCCCTTTTCTAAAAGGGCTACACTATAGTAGAAAAGCAAGAGAAAGTTAATTAGTTAGACAATTTTTGGAGGTAGTCATATGGAGCGAATTACTTGGGATCAATTTTTTATGGCACAAAGCCATTTACTCGCATTACGTAGTACATGTACAAGACTAGCTGTAGGAGCAACTGTTGTACGGGACAAACGCATCATTGCAGGTGGTTATAACGGTTCCATTACAGGGGACGAGCATTGTATCGAAAAAGGGTGCTATGTGGTTGATAATCATTGCGTCCGTACCGTGCATGCTGAAATGAATGCCTTACTGCAATGTGCTAAATATGGAACACCGACAAAAGGTGCTGATTTGTATGTAACACATTTTCCATGTTTACCATGTACAAAATCTATCATTCAAGCTGGCATAGAACGTGTGTATTACGCAACGGATTATAAAAATAATCCATATGCACAGGAGTTATTTGCAAAAGCTGGAGTGGAAGTAGTTCATGTACCCTTTGATGAACGTAAAATTGATTTTTTACGAGATGACAAACTAGCTTTGTATACAGAAATGCTGCACGAGCTTCGCGAGAGTGGGGTATCTGCTGAAAAATTGCTCCCATATGAACAGAAGGTGAGTGCATTATTTGGCATCAAGCTTTAAAGCATAGATGGATTATGGTAGCTCTTGCTGTATTGATAGCTGCTATTGCAGTATACAAATCAGCATGGCTACTCATTTTTTTACTGCTACTAGTCCTGTGGCTCACCATAAAAGGTGAGTCACGTTTTCTTGCAATTTTTGTGCTAACTAGTGGTCTACTAACTTATTTTTTCCTTTCTATCAATCATCTGACGGAACCTTCCCCTTTACCGTCAACCTTCCCTATAACTTGGTCAAGTGACTATAAAATAAACGGGCAAAAACTCCGTGGGTTTGCTACAACAACAAATGGCCAAAAACTTTACGTAGTTTATACTTTTTCCTCGGAACAAGAGAAAAATTTTTATGAAAATACCTCATTAACTGGAATGACGTATTCTGCAAAAGGTGAACTCGTGACTCCCTCTCCATCTGCACATGCTTATGCCTTTTCCATGTCAAACTATTTAACGAGCAAAGGAGCAACAGGCGTTGTTGAAATCACGAATTGGCATTATGTAGGAAAACGAACCTCCATCTTCACTATTCTTGCCGAAGTAAGACACAAAATGAAAAAGCATATAGAGAGGACTTTTCCAAAATCACTTGTAGCAGAGGCTCAAGCACTTTTAATAGGGGTGCAAGATCAGATGGAGGATGAACTGCAGCGTGCCTATCAAAAGCTTGGTATTACCCATTTATTTGCGATTTCTGGGCTACATGTCGCGCTGATGTCTTGGCTCTTTTTTGAAGGATTACTTAGAATAAGAGTTCGCAAGGAAATGGCTACTATCGTGCTATTGATCCTCTTACCGGTTTATGGAGTTATTGCAGGGGGAGCACCTTCCGTATGGCGTGCTGTTTCTGTAGTAGAATTGATGATGTTACTGCGCTTTTTTAAGTGGGTTCTTTCGATCGATGATGCATTAGCTATTAGCTTTATAGGCTTTGTTTTGCTTGAGCCAGGTGTTATTTTCCAAATTGGTTTCCAGCTATCCTATTTAGCAACCGCTAGTCTTCTTTATTCTGGTATTATTTTTAAGCAGACAAGAACTTGGCTAGGTCGTTCTTTTTTTATCACATTCGTGTGCCAACTGCTCGTTTACCCACTATTACTCCATCATTTTTATGAATTATCTTTATCCTCGTTTTTTGTCAATATTGTTTTTGTTCCACTGTTTTCCTTTATTATATTACCCTTTAACATGATTGCCTTTGTGCTATCTTATCTTTCTTTACCACTTGCTAATGTCCTATTTGCTGGCTATGAACCGCTGCGTAATTGGCTGACCGAAGTAATCTTTTATATGCAAGAGCTTCCTTGGCAATTATGGTCACCAGGCAAACCATCTATTTGGCTGAGCTGCGTGGCGATGTTAAGTGTTTTAGTGAGCTTCTATTATTTGGAAATAAAAAGATTCAGGAAAGCTATTTTGATCCTTGTCATCCCTGTTATTTGGATTCATTTGGCACCCATGTTGTATAACGAAACAAAGATTACCTTCTTAAATGTAGGGCAAGGAGATAGTATTGTCATTGAATTGCCTTTTAGACGAGCTGTCTATGTTATAGATACAGGTGGAGTATTGCGCTTTGAGCAGGAATCGTGGAAGAAAGCAGATAGTCCATATGAGGTAGGGAAGCAAGTTGTCGTCCCATTTTTAAAAGGCAAGGGAATACGAACTATCGATATTTTTATTGCTTCGCATGCAGACGCAGATCATATTGAAGGAGCAGAGGAAGTCTTACAAGAGATTAACATGAAGGAAATACACGTTACACCTGGTTCATTGAATGAGCCTTTAATGGATGATTTATTGCGAGAAGCAAATAAGCGACATATTCCTATTAAAGAAAAAATGAAGGGGACTTCGTGGCATGTAGGGGATACAGATTTTTATTACTTATGGCCTGATGACGCCTTGTATGAGGGAAATGATGATTCTCTTGTCCTGTACATGCAGCAAAAGGCGTTTACAGCGTTATTTACAGGGGATTTGGAGCAATATGGCGAACAACAGCTGATCAAGCGTTATGGACCTTTATTGGCCAATCTCACATTGCTGAAGGCAGGGCATCATGGGAGTAAGACATCAAGCACAGAAGCTTTTGTCGAGCTGCTACAGCCCCAATTAACGGTTTTTAGTGCAGGTCTCCATAATCGTTATGGTCATCCACATGAAGAAGTAGTACAACGTTTTGTCAGTAGAGATTTAGTGACATGGACAACAGGGGTGAATGGATCAATCGAAATACGTATTCGTGATAATCGCTGGTCCGTTAGCGTAAATGAAAAGGGCCTTGTCCAATGACCAAGGCCCTTCTCCTGCATAAGTCCAATTACTGTGATACAAATTCTACTATAGTTGCAATAATAAACATAAGCGTGAAAACGCCAAATGATACACCGAAGCCAACACCAGAATCGATGGCATCGTTACGTCGACATTGTATGTTTTTTCCTTCAAATGGATTCATTGTTATCCCTCCAATTCTGTTATTTATTATAAGACAACATGGTCATAAAAGCTATATCGAAAAGGTGATTTCCCCGTCTGGCAAGGAATCGACACAATTCGGTCAAAGACACAAAGGACTATGAAATCATGTATACTAATAGTATTGCTAGATGGAGGGGAAATTATGATTTCAACGGTTTGGAATACAATAAAAAAAGGTGAGCTTGCACCAGTATATTTGCTTGTTGGTGAAGAAAGCTATTTTATAGATGAAACCATTAAACGTTTAAAAGAGGCATTGGGTCCAGAAGAAGATCTGGAGATGTCCACATTTGATTTAGAAGAAGTACCAGTAGATGCAGTCATGGATGAAGCAGATACCATTCCTTTTTTCTCAGAACGTAAGCTTATTATTGCTAAAAATGCTTCGTTTTTAAAAGCAACCGAGAAAGGGAAGGAAAAAATCGATCATGATGTGAAACGATTGGAAACATGGTTGTCGAATCCTTCTGATTTTTCCGTAACGGTTTTTATTGCTCCTTATGAAAAATTGGATGAGCGCAAAAAAGTGACTAAAATGATGAAAGAGCATGCATTATTTGTACAAGCAGAAACACCAAAAGAGCAGGATTTAGCCTTATGGATTCAAGGCATTGTCAAAACACAAGGTAATAGCATTACACAAGATGCTATTGAATTGCTTGTTACGATGGTCGGAGCCAACATGCTACAATTACAGATGGAAATTGACAAGCTAACCCTTTATTTAGGTGATGGTGGCGAAATTACAACTTCTTTAGTGGAGGATTTGGTGGCAAAAACATTAGAGCAAGATGCCTTTAAAATGCTTAACGCATATTTGGCAAATGACTCTGTCGGAGCCTTGTCTATCTATCATGATTTATTGCGACAAAAACAAGAACCTATTATGTTAGTGGGCTTGCTAGCATCCAATGTTCGTACTATGTCAAATGTTTTTTATTTATTGAAAAAAGGTTATCACCCTCAACAAATCGCTAAAAATTTAAAAATTCATCCGTATCGCGTCAAACTTATGATTGAGCAACGGCATCGGCCTTCAGAAGAAAATTTGCTACGGGCATTATATCAATTAGCAGAGGTTGATTTACAGCTAAAATCGTCTGGTGGAAATCGAGAGCGCTATCTAGAGCTATTTTTATTGCGCCAACTATAGGCAAAGAAAGCTGTCCAATAAGGACAGCTTTTTATGTTCTCTATAAAATTAAAAAGATCAGCTACTCCTAATAGAGTATCTGATCCTTTAAACAATTACGCTTTTTTAGCAAGGCGAGACTTTTTACGAGCCGCCGCGTTTTTGTGGATAAGTCCTTTTGAAGCTGCTTTATCTAAAGATTTGAAAGCTGCTTGTAAAAGTTCTTGTTTGTTTTCAGCGTTAGCAGCAACAGCGTTTTCAGCTTTTTTCACTGTAGTACGCATTGCAGATTTAGCTTGAGAATTAGCAATGTTAGCTTTTTCGTTAACTTTTACGCGTTTAATCGCAGATTTAATGTTTGGCATATATTTCACCTCCTAAATTAGGTACGAGATGATATCTTCTCATTGATTTCTTGTGTCAATACAACAAAAATCATTTTAACAAACGCTTGGCCAAATTGCAATAGATAAATGCAAAGAATATTTACTTGACAGTTTGAACAAACTACAGCTTGAGGTGAACTGTATGCAAAATTTTAATTGGCAACGAACAGATTTAATCGATGAATCAGAAGAGGTAGTTGTCCATCAGACCAAAGAGCAAAAAGAAAAGCTTGAACAATCAAGTGGCATTCAAATTGAAGATCGGAATGCTGGTAGAGTAAAAATTACAGATGTTCTTGTAGATGCTGAAGGGGAAAAGCAAATTGGTAAAAAAGAAGGGCAATATATTACCCTTTCTGTCCCGACACTAACATTAGAAGATCAAGAAGGCTTTGCACAACTTGAAAAAGAATTGCTTGTAAATTTCAAAAAAATGCATGACGCACTTTCTTGGCAAGAAGACGATAAAATTTTAATAGTCGGTTTAGGAAATCGCACTATTACACCCGATGCAATAGGTCCCTATTTAATTGACCATTTGCATAGTTTAGATGTCATTGATGAAAAATTTGTCATGTATGCTCCTGGTGTAACAGGACAAACAGGCTACGAAACAGGTGAGTTTGTGGCTGCTATTGCTGAACGTCTGCAACCGAAATTAATCATTGTAGTAGATGCACTTGCTACAAGAGCGAGTAATCGACTCTGTAAAACGATTCAATTAACAGATACAGGCATACATCCAGGTTCAGGAGTAGGCAATCAACGGCAAGAGATTTCCTATGAGATGCTTGGCATTCCCGTAACAGCAATAGGGATCCCTACTGTAGTAGATGCACCTGTATTAATTGCGGATGCGGTAGAAACTATGCTCCGTTCGATAGCTGCTCGTGTGGCTGAACGCAGTAAACCGTCATCGAAGCTTTCATTATCCTCATGGCAACCAGATATCAACAAGGAACTGGATATGACATTAGTACAACCTATATTTGGAGAATGGGCGACATGGACGAAAGAGGAGCGGCAGCAGCTGTTTGAGGAAACCTTCGCTGGCTCCCACACACAACTGATGGTTACACCAAAAGAAGCAGACTATTGGATTGATCGCTATGCAAAATTAGTGGCTTCTATGCTAATGAATTGGGCAAGTGATTTATAAAATAATGAAGAAACAACGCTTAGAGTAGTCCTTCTAAAACACGCTTATTTATGCGTAAAACAAGAAATTTATTTTCGTTCTAATTAACATCCCCCCTCCATACGATATGGGGAGGAGGGTGTGACTTTGCTAAAAAAACTACAATGGTCATTTGGTATATTATTGTTCTTTTTCGTATTACCTGTCATTGCTGGGCAACTTCCGTTCAACAAGCAAGCATCGACTCCGATCAAACAATCAGAAGATAAGCAAGTCGTGTTTGCTGCTACCAATTTAGCTGAACAAAGTGTACTGGAACAAACGAAAGAACCTGAACCAGATCAAGCCCTAGACCCGGACCCATTTAAAGTGTTAGTGTTATTTACCCATACGCATGAAGCATATGAACCTATGGTGAAAGCAGTGAGTGGTAAGGTAGCGACTTCTCATGAAACGGTCAATATTATGAGCCTGAAGGATAAGATTGTGAATCATTTTAATGTAAATGGTTTAAAGACGGATGTTCTTGATGTAGATATTATGAAGAAATTACAAGAAGAAGGTAAAGGCTATCATGAATCTTATAATGTGATGAGGCCATATTTAAGTAAGCATTTAGAAACAAATAATTATGATTTAATAGTTGATTTACATCGTGACTCATTAAAACATGATCTTACAACGATCTCATATAATGGGGAAAATTATGCGAAAATCGCTATTGTTGTTGGGGCAGAACATGCTAATTACCGTTGGAATACAGCCTATGCTGAAAGTTTATCATCCACACTAAATGCCATCGTTCCAAAAATTTCTAAAGGGGTTATTTCTAAAAGTGGTGATGGGGTTGATGGGCGATACAATCAGGATTTAGCAAAGCAAATGATGATTATTGAGATTGGTGGAATTGGTAATACTGAGGAAGAGGTTAATCGTACGATTGCTGTAATTGGTAAGGCAATATCAAAAGCGTTTGTCAATGATTCAACAAAATAGACTAATCATATTAAAAAGTGGGACTCTTGTGGGCTCACTTTTTTTTATATTGAATGATAATAAAATTTCCAGAAATAATTCTCATTAATTGTCTTTCCATTGCTCCATTCTTGTCTTATAATTTTCAAGTTGGCTCGCGAATTTCATGATAAAACGTTAAATGAAGGCATATGCAAATAAAGCAAACTTACTTTTGGAGTATATACCATTTTTGGGGATGCCTCTATAGCAAATATACATATGAATTTTTAGAAGACTAAAAATGATAACGTTTCATTTTTCTCTCAAACTTTTATCGTATTTCAATCGTCAAACATATAAGTGAATAAGCAAAAATAATAGAGAGGGGATGGTTATCAATCCAAAAGGTTCTATTACGTGACAACAGGTTTTATCTTGATGCAGAAGGGAATACCTTCAAAAAGCGATACTCCTTGTAGCATTTGGATGTAACTAACATCATTTAACCAAAGCCGTGTGCGGTTATTACAGATTGTGACAGCGCTTTTAGATTGACTTCTACTTTGTACAGCTAGAAAAAACCAACACATTATACCGAAACGAAATTGAGAGATTATTGAAGGAAGGAATAGTATGTCAGGCAAGTCATTAAATCATCGTTATATTCCTGGACTAGACGGGATTCGAGCATTGGCTGTATTAGCAGTTATTGCTTATCATTTTAACTTCAGTTGGGCTAGAGGTGGCTTTTTAGGAGTAGATATCTTCTTTGTATTATCGGGCTATTTAATCACCTCTACCATCTTACCTTTAAAGGGCAATCAATTAACAGTCAGCCTAAAGAAATTTTGGGTGGGACGATTTAGAAGGCTACTACCAGCTGCCTACGTTATGATTGTTACATCATTTGTTTGGGCAATGCTCTTTCATAAAGAGCTTCTCCATACTTTGCGCGGGGATGCATTGTCCTCCATTTTTTATTCAAGTAATTGGTGGTTCATTTTTCATAAACTCTCTTATTTTGATAGTTTCGGTTCTCCATCACCTTTAAAAAACCTATGGTCATTAGCTATTGAAGAACAATTTTACTTGATTTGGCCATTGCTCTTAATGATTGGACTTTTTGTTGTTAAAAAACAAAATAAACTAGCAAATATCATCTTTTGTGGTGCCCTTTGTTCAGCATTCGTAATGGCGTTACTCTATCAGCCAGGCGCTGATCCTAGTCGTGTTTATTATGGAACGGACACACGTTGTTTTGAATTATTAATAGGCTGTTGGCTAGCACTCGTTTGGCCAATGAAACGACTATCTTCTCAAAAATTATCAGCGAACCATGTGAAGAAACTAAATATTATGAGTTTCATTGCACTTACTATTTTTTTAGTAAGCATAGTGTATGTGGATGAATATCAATCCTTTCTTTATAGAGGAGGCATGTTTTTATTTTGCTTGAATGCTGTCGTTTTGATTGCATGTATTTCTCATCCGGTCAGCATACTAGGAAAAATATTAGCATGGAAGCCATTATGTTGGATAGGCTCTCGTTCCTACGGCATTTATCTATGGCATTATCCTGTCATGGTTTTAGGGACACCCATTCATGAAATTGGTAATCCTTCCTATTGGCGAATATTCCTGCAGCTTTTACTAATCCTGATGATTGCAGAGCTATCCTATCGCTTCATTGAGATGCCCATCCGGAAAGAAGGGTTCCGAGTCTATTGTCAAAAATATCTGATTTGTAATAAAAACAAGTGGGGAAGCCTTACTTTTCCACGAAAAATATCAACGGTTATGGTTCCTCTTTTTCTGCTTGTATTTTTCACAGGCATGACGGGTGTAGTGGGTGAAAGTCAGCAAAACCCATCTAAAACGCTGCCAACAACGATAAAAATTAATGGCGAAGAGCCTACAGCCAATCTGAACAAGCAGGACAAACAAGCTGAAGCCTCTACCGACAAGCCTTCTCAAAGTAAGGATGAGGGAGTAGAGGATGTTCAGAAGATAGAAACACCTAAGCAAGAAGAAAATAACACCATTATAGAGCCTGAAAAGGATGAGTTTTATCGTGGCATACTAGCCATTGGTGACTCCCTAATGATTGATATTGCACCGAGCTTACATAATATGTATCCGACTATTACAATCGATGGAAAAATAGGCCGTCAAGTTTCGCAAGCTGTAAAACTTGCACCAAATTATGCAAGTTTTAATCAACCTAATCATGCAGTCATTCTACAATTGGGGACAAATGGTTATTTTACGACTGACCAAATGGATGCACTCCTTGAAGCTTTTTCAAATGCCGATATTTATTTAGTGAATACACGTGTGCCGCGATCTTGGGAAGCAAAGGTGAATGAAGCTTTACTGCAAAAAGCACAGGAACATGAGCGAATAACACTAATTGACTGGCATGCAGCAGCAATCAATCACCCTGAATACTTTGCCCCTGACGGTGTACATTTAGAGAAAAAAGGGATAGAAGTTTTAACAAAGCTCATTCAACAATCCTTAAACAAATAAAATAAAAAAGGTCAGTATACACAGTTTTATCTGCGTAGCTGACTTTTTCTATATCTTAGAAAGGGAGCTATTTGCTCTACATCTATTAGTTGTTCCTGTATGGTAAGCTTGATATTTGATCTGTTCCATTATATGGAAGATGGTGCGATGTCCATTCTTTCTTTTACTAATCATAGTTTAGGTTTATAAAAATGGGATTGTGTTCACGCTTTTTAGCAATATGGATGATGATATCTTTTGGAGATAGCGTGCTTTTCTTGGTTGATCAGGCGAAGATTCATCCATCGAACCTCTCCTCATGTCGAGTAGACGCATTTTCATTTCAACTGCTACACATCGAGTACTACTATAGCTGATTTGTCTGCATTTATATACTTAATACTGTAAAATTTAAAAACGACATGAAACACTGAAAGTATTGATATTATAGGCTTTCAAGTCTAGTTGCTGTTGTACTTTGCGTTATGTTCATAGTATAATTCATTATAGTTTAATTAGGAGTGGAAAAGATGAACCGAGAAGCACGTTTAAAACGACAAGAGAATATACGAAATTTCTCTATTATTGCACATATTGACCATGGGAAATCAACGCTTGCTGACCGTATTTTAGAGCAAACAAAATCTTTAACTTCCCGTGAGATGAAGGCACAGCTCCTCGACTCAATGGATTTAGAGCGTGAGCGAGGCATTACAATTAAGTTAAATGCAGTTCAATTAAAGTACGAAGCAAAAGACGGCGAAGTGTATACATTTCATTTAATCGACACACCAGGACACGTCGATTTCACATATGAAGTATCACGAAGTTTAGCTGCTTGTGAGGGTGCCATTTTAGTTGTGGACGCAGCACAAGGTATTGAAGCACAAACACTAGCAAATGTTTACTTAGCACTAGACAATGATTTAGAAATTTTACCTGTAATCAATAAAATTGATTTACCTGCAGCTGACCCTGAACGTGTACGTCAAGAAGTAGAAGACGTTATTGGATTAGATGCATCTGAAGCAGTATTAGCGTCTGCGAAAGCAGGTATTGGTATCGAGGATATTTTAGAGCAAATCGTAGAGAAGGTACCAGCGCCAACTGGTGATCCAGATGCACCACTACAAGCTTTAATTTTTGACTCTGTTTACGATGCCTATAAAGGTGTTATCATTTCGATTCGTGTCATCAATGGTACTGTCAAGCCTGGCGATAAAATTCGTATGATGGCAACAGGTGCGGAATTCGAAGTTATTGAAGTTGGGGTACATACACCAAAAGTTGTGCCACAGGCTGAATTAACAGTGGGTGATGTAGGTTACTTAACCGCATCTATCAAAAATGTAGGTGACACACGTGTAGGGGATACTGTAACCTATGCAAACCGTCCTGCAGCTGAGCCATTAGCTGGTTATCGTCGCTTAAACCCAATGGTCTACTGTGGTTTGTATCCAATCGATACAGCCAAATACAATGATTTACGTGAAGCGTTAGAAAAACTAGAGTTAAATGACTCTGCGCTACAATATGAGCCAGAGACATCGCAAGCACTTGGTTTTGGTTTCCGCTGTGGATTCTTAGGATTACTACATATGGAAATTATTCAGGAGCGTATTGAGCGTGAATTTAATATCGACTTAATTACAACAGCACCTTCCGTAATTTACAATGTTCATATGACAGATGGTACTGAGCTGAAAGTCGATAATCCATCCTTTATGCCAGACCCTCAAAAAATCGATCGTGTCGAGGAACCATATGTGAAAGCAACAATCATGGTACCAAATGATTATGTGGGAGCGGTTATGGAACTTTGTCAAATGAAGCGTGGTAATTTCATGACGATGGATTATATTGATACATCGCGTGTAAGTATTATTTATGAAATGCCATTATCAGAAATTGTCTATGATTTCTTTGACTATTTAAAATCAAATACAAAGGGCTATGCATCATTCGACTATGAACTTATTGGTTACCAGCCATCGAAATTAGTGAAAATGGATATTTTATTAAATGGTGAGCAAGTCGATGCCCTAAGCTTTATCGTACACCGTGACTTTGCCTACGATCGAGGCAAAATCATCGTAGAAAAATTAAAAGAATTAATCCCACGCCAACAATTTGAAGTACCAATTCAAGCAGCAGTTGGACAAAAAATCGTGGCGCGTTCAACAATTAAAGCCATCCGTAAAAACGTATTAGCGAAATGTTATGGTGGAGATATTTCCCGTAAACGAAAACTTCTTGATAAACAAAAAGAAGGTAAAAAACGTATGAAACAAGTAGGCTCAGTCGAAGTCCCTCAAGAGGCATTCATGGCTGTGCTGAAGATGGATGATTCGAAGTAATATTGATATAACAGGGTTTATAGGGGTTTTTAATAATTGATTTTATATCAATTTGGTGGGGTTCCCCACCAATTCCCCACCATAAAAAAATAAGTTAGAAATTCTTTTCTTATATATCTTGAGCAAATGAGTCAAAGATGTTCGCAACATCTCTAGCCATTTTCTCAGTGAGGTGGACATAGCGATCTTCTGTTACAGTAGCTCGACTATGTCCTAATCTTTTTTGTACTGTTTTAACAGATGTACCATTTTCGATTAAAGTTGTAGCATGTGTGTGGCGTAAGGAATGATAGTTAAAACTAATATTTAACTTTTCGCTTATTTTTCTAGTATTATATTTAATTACACTTGGCGTACAATGTTCGCCATTTTTTTTTACATACATAATCATGTTCAGAATCCTTTTGATAAAACTTACTATATTTTAAACGACAGTCCTACTTAATAAAAATACTGATGTTATCGATACAGTATATAATCAAAAAGAAAAGAAATTGAAATGGTTAAAAAGCAATTGGCAGTACAAAGGAGATATAAAGTAAAAAAAGCACTACGGGAGATCCAGTATAAAGGTAATTCATATATAACATTACAACAATCCATGGTATAGTCACTGTGGATTGTTGTAATTTAGTTAATATAACTATTGCTAATAGTGTAAAGGGGTTTAAATTATGGCTTTATTAAAAGATTATAGTGATCAACCTAATTGTGAAGTTGAAATAAATTTAGTTTTAGTTAATGAATCTAGTGTGAAATTTAATATTCTATTTCGATCAGGTCATAGTTTTCCTGAAATAAGTTCTGAAATAGTTTGTATGAGAAGAGACTTTTTTAAATTATTAGAAGATCTAAGACAAATTGATACTAAACATCTAAGTATGTTAGAGGCCCATGATCCTGGTTTATGTATTTATCATATCCCACTATTTGGTTCTTATTATTACCCTGGACATGGTTTTCTTCAAGTACCTGAACATGAAAGAGACGAATGGGAACCTTATTATAGACTAATTTTTGTGTTAGATGCTGGGGAGAGAAATAATCATAGTGCATCAGAAACTGGGCCTGCACTATGTTTAAAAGTGAAAATGGAGCAAATTAACGAATTTGTAGAGACCCTAATATCAGAGGCAAATAGCTTTTGAGTTTATAATAAAAATCAATGTAGTAGGATATTTAACAAATAGAACATAATAAAGCCTTTAATATAAAAGTTGAATAATTTTTAATCAGTTACCAAAATAAAGACCAGGCGCTCATTTGAAAGTGAGTACCTGGTCTTTTTTTGTTTATTGTTCTTTTCTAATGATTCCTAAGCGTTCTTTTATGACGAACTGAAGTAATTGAGAGAAATTTATATTTTCATTTTCAGCAGCATCATTTAACCATTTAGGAATAGTTAAAAGACAATTGGTTGGAATGGTAAATGGAAATATTTATATTTATATTTAAATTATTTTTTATGAGGTATGATTAAACTGAAAGAGTTTAATTAAGAAGTATATTATTTGTGAAAATCATATAAAGAGGGGAAGTTTAATTTAAATGAGAAAAGTGTACTTGTTATTTGCGATTATCGGCACAGTATTCCCGTATTATTTTTTGGTGCAATTCTTGAACAAAAACGGATTTGATTTAGGGTTATTAGTAGATTTATTATTTGCAAACTCGATATCGACCTTCTTCGCTGTTGACTTTTTTATTTCATGCTTTGTTTTTATAATCTTTATGTTTAATGAGTCAAGAAAGTATAACATTAAAGAAAAGTGGATATGTCTATTAACTTTGTTTACAGTTGGTTTATCGCTGGCATTACCGTTATTTTTGTTTTTCAGAGAGTCATACATAAAGAAAGAAGTGTTGTTAAACTCCAATGAAAGAACGTGAAAATCTTACATTTTCTATGGTGTTGTATTGATTTTGTGTTACATGGATGGCAAACGGAGCAGGTTAGTTTAACAACCGTAAATAATTCTACAGTCCTTATTTAGATAGAGATTACATTAATTAGGGGGAGAAAATGAGTGATTTTAGAGGGATAATCTTAGAAGGCTATTCGAATGCTGGAAAAACATCAGTCTTAAAAGCGTTGAAACAACTTCACGCAAGTGATGATGCCGAACGTAGTGTCATAGTTCTCAGTGAGCATTATTCGCAAGTATTACACAAAGTAAATGGTGAATTAAAGTCGTTAAGTCGAGAGGAACACTTACAAGTCTTAAGAGAAAGAGTCACGATGTTGAAAATGTTAAATAATTGGTCAAGAGAAATTGGACAAACTCAACGTTCAAAAGGCTTATTCTTTATTTTGGAAAGGTTTCATTTAAATCATCGAGTAGCATTTTCTCATTCAATATCAGATGAAATTAAGGAATTAGAAGCCCAGTTACTTGGAATGGGAGCAAGATGTACTTTGTTAACTGTATCACCAGAGAATTTAGAGGAAAGAATAAGTAGTAGAAATCCCAATGAATGGGAAGGGAAAACCATGCAAGAAAAGAAATTAGCGTGTGAATTATTATTAGACCAACAACAAGAGTATAGGAGTCAAGCTGAAAATTCAATCATACCTACAATTGAAATAAATACTGATAATAAAGATTGGGATTCCTACGCAAGACAGATTTACTTATTCAACTAACGGAATGCTTTAATTAAATACACCATAAAAGACCACTCCAAAATGGGTGGTCTTAAATTTTTCCCCATCAAACCTATAGCAAGGCTGGGAAGCGGTCTAATATGAAGTCTAATCATGCATTTCATATAAAAGAAACCCCATATAAAAAACGTTCAGTAACTTTTAATAATTGATTAAATATAAGTGATAGTATTCCAAAAAATATAAATAGACCTAATTTGGAGAATTGGCTTTTATAATAAATGGAAATAGTTATCCAAATAAACTTTATTTGAGGTATTATTAAAAGAGTTCGAACAAAATTGAACTAGAGGGAGGAGTATGTAATATGAAAATACAAAGCGTTATTATAACAATTGTCGCACTTTTATTTGTAATTATTGCAGGGTGTAGTTCAGAGACAGAAGAAGAGTCTATGGGCGAAGTTGAAAAGGAAATTCATACGCAAGAACTAGTAGAGTCTATGTTCAGTGAGGACAGCCTGGAGGCAGCGAAAGAAAGAATAGAGGAACGGGGCGGCTCAGTTTATATGATTCCACCACCTGAGCATACTGCTATCGGAGAAAATCAATCAACTGTAGTAGAACTTAAAGAGTCGGACATTTTAGACGGAGAAGATTCTAGTTTTGAAAATTATGACAACGTAGGAGAAATACGTCTTGATACGTTAGAGCTGGACTCTACTTTTGAGGAGCAAGATACATATATAAATGTCATGCTTACAGAACTAGGAATGGAGAAAGCTTATTATGCAATGCGTAAAACTTTATTGTGGACAGCCGGTAATCCTCCAGATGGACTCGAAAAACATAGTGATGGCACTCTATCTTTTTATCTAAGTAAATACTCTGAGCTTATAAATTGTCACTTTCAGAGCGCTAACCCTGACGTGAAAGAAAAAATTATCAGAAACATGCAGAACGCTTATAAAAACAATACACCTATAATTGTCTATGGAGAATTTGAGGAGTTTCTAGACGAAGAAGGATACTCTGGCTATCGTCTTATCATACATCGAATAGGCTTTAAAGAGGTCATAAATTAATAAAAGAATTTGATAAAAATCTTGAATTATTCATGGAAATGATGTTTAGAAACCTGCCAATTAAGACCACTCTGTTATGGGGGGCTTCAATGTTTTCTTCCACCTTCATGTCACAGTGTTCAGAGCCTACTAAGAGATAAAGAAAAATATTATGAGCATTTCTGCGAGCTTATCTAAAATGGTAATCGGTAATATGATAAATGCATTTAAAGAATGAGGAACTTCGGAATAAAATTTGGTGCTTCCTTTGATTCCAAAAAAACATTTATTTAACTATTCGAAATGGTATAATACATACACAACGTAGTAATTAGTCATAATAATGCCCAGTTACTCGTTTTTATTGAGTACTTGGGCATTTTTTGTTTTGGCTACTATCCTCTGCTTTTTTTCAGATAGTTTACAGTGAATCTTTTCAAAGGTCTCGAATCTCCTACTTTTAATTAAGTTATTTTTCCTTACTTTTTTCTTTTTCAATTTTTCTAAATAATAAATAAACTATTGAAATTATAATATAAAGTATGACAAAATTTAGAAGCACGCTATTTTCACTTTTACTGGCTATATATACGTATAACCCTATTACCACCGCTAATATGAATGATTTGTATATTGAAATCATATTACTTCCACCTTTTCTCAATATTAGAAATAATTTTATAGTACTTTCATATAATTTTATATTAATAGCCCTTTGTAATTGCAATCTCTTCAATTTTTGGAAAAATCAAATTATTATCAAAGTGCAATATAAAGATTTTCGAAACGCTCCGTAGCTACTTGCTTTGAAATATGGAATTCAAATCCCTAACAATACATTCATCTAGATTATTTCTATTACTATGTAGGAGTTTATGACATGACTATTAAATGGAACAGAGAAGAAATACTTTTCGATACTCTATATGAAGCTGACACCTGGGCAGATTCAATTGCAAATGAAATATATGGAAGAATTTATAACGGATATGATACACCAGATTACAAAATAGCCTATTCGCTTGCTTTTAGATTAGCTTCTATAAAAGAGTGTAGAGTTTATACAGAAAATAGTATTGAAGGTAGATATAAAGTTTGGGTCATTTTTGAAATTGAATAGTAAAGATGAGGTGCTCATTTAAAATTGAGTAGTTAATTTTTAGTAATTTAAGGTTCTTCCTTTTCATTTATTTAAATGTAGTGGTGTAGAAACTAACGAAGCAACAGTATGTCCTGAGCTTCTCTCACTCTCTCTTTCATTTCCTGGAGCTTTAAGGTATATAGGCACCCACAACTTCAAACGTTAGTTTGTCATCAACGATAATATATTTTATATCTATTTCTTTATCAGATTGGAACAACAGAATGTGTACTATTTGGATAACTGTTTCTATCTGAGCTTGCAGCGTATTGCAGTTAATTATGGTCACAGTTAAGTAGAGTTATTATTTTGGAATTGTTGGTTTAAATAGTTCACATTTGTTTCATGAATAAATTGGGTGATTGTTTAAATGAAACCAAGCATAGAATTAGCTTGATGGTCATGTTGAAGAATTTTATAATATCGTTATAGAACAGTATTTGGTAGTTGAGTTTAGATTAGTAAGTCAAGAAAGGTGAGAGGTCGTTGGGACAAATTAAAATTTATGGTGTTAAGAGAAGGTTAAATCCCATTAAGGAAACATTATCGAATATTATCCATTCTTGTATGGTGGACGCACTTGAATATCCATTAGATAAGAAATTTCATCGCTTTTTTCCTATGGACAAAGAGGATTTTTATTTTGCAAGTGAAAGAACTGAATCATATACAATAATAGAAATTAGTATGTTTGAAGGTAGAACGATTCAAGCTAAAAAACAATTAGTAAAGCTACTATTTGAACGCATAAATAACAAATTAAATATTTCACCTCAAGATGTTGAAATTACAATTTTTGAAACGCCTAAACATAATTGGGGAATAAGAGGGTTACCTGGGGATGAATTAGCACTTAATTACAAAGTAAATATTTGATATAAAGCCGCTAATTTTTTAGAGTGAATTCGACTATGTGAAATGTGCTCTGTCTTATTAATTATCTGACCACTAAAAATCGGTAAATGAAGAACCTATAAGGACTAAAATAATCTACATAACTTTATTTAATGAATGATTCTAAATAATGCTTGAAGCAATGGGTTTGTCGCTATTCATAATTTATTTACTATTTTTAGGGAGGAGAAAATTGTATGAGTTATATCATAGACATTTCACATCATCAAGGAGATATTGATTGGTCTGAAGCGGTTAAAGATGTTGATTTGGCTATCATCCGCACACAATATGGTACAAGCACAATTGACCGTAAATACGTTCAAAATATAGAAGCATGTATGAAGTACAAGGTACCTTTTGGGGTTTATATTTATGTTACCTTTAAAAATGGTACTGAGGCATTGGAACAAGCAAAAGACTTCTATAACAGAGCAAAAAACTATAATCCGCTATTTTATGTTGTAGATATCGAAGAAAGCTTTGGTGCTAGTGTCCAAAATATCGTACAAGGCACACAGGTGTTTATTGATTATTTAAAAAGTAAGGCTGTAAAAGTCGGGCTATATACAGGCCATCATTTTTACAAACCTTATCTGATGGATACCGTTAAAAATTATGATTTCCTATGGATTCCTCGCTATAGTGGCTCTAGCTCACCTGGACTAAAGCCAAACTTTGCCTGTGACTTATGGCAGTACACAGACAAAGGGATTGTAGCAGGTATTAAAGGAACTGTAGATTTAAACCAATTAAATGGATCTAAGTCTTTATCCTGGTTCACAGATACTGATAAGAAGAAGGAAATATCATTGTCTCAGTATGAAGAATTAAAGAAAGAAAATAAACAACTAAAACAGGAACTTACTGAAATGAAAGAGTTATTAGTTGGGATAAAATCAAATGCTATGGTATCACCAGCACATAAAGAAGATTGGGAGTGGGCCATTGAAGAGGGAGTTATACGAGGCGATGGCAAGTGTATGAATCCTACAGATCCACTCACAAGACAACAAATGGCAACGATGCTCAAACGGTTCTATGATAAATTTATTAAATAATAGCATTGTCTCGCCCATAAGTACCTGAGAACTAGCAGCAAAATATTTAGCCTAATATTGAGTGTATTCGTCATAAAAGGAATCACTATTTATAGTGATTCCTTTTATAGTGCGACCAACCTGTTTGAAGTTTAGTGAAACAATAGGAAAAACTTGGCTAATAAAAAAATGGGGACTCCTACAATTATTACGCCTGCAAAGAAATAACAAAACAACATAAAAACATCGAAAACCGCACCAGCTAAATCATCAATGAATTTTAACATTTCATTCCCCTCCAAACATAATAAGTATTAGCATTTATAATCTCTTTATTGCTTACCAATCATCATACTGATCTAAAGTCTTTTTTAGAGTCTTATCCCACATATCGAGAGTCCCGTAAATTGTTATTAGGATATTTTCATTAGATGGTAACACTTGAAAGCTAAGTGGAAATCATACTGAGTATTCATTGTAATTTGTCATACCCTAAACCACGAACCTTATGTGTAATTCCTAATAACACCCTGTAAATCATTTGGGAAAGTGTTTTATATTGTATGCATAAAGCATGTTATTGACTAAAGATTTGTTTTTTACATTGAGGTTCTTGTGTAATCTGATAGAGCATTTTTTACTTCTATATTCGAAATGGTAGTGTTCGTTTCCATATCATATGGTGACTATTTGCTCCCCAATAGTTTTCAAGGACAAAATCAGGCTGTCCAAATTTCTTCTGCCAGATCATTTGCGCTTGTTTATATCCACTATCTAAACAAAAACTAGGAACCCTTCGATTTTCTAACGTTAGGAGCATTTTCTGTAGTAGCATGGTGCCGATCCCACGATTTTGATAGTCAGGATGAATAAAAACGGTACCGATTTCTAGACAATTGAATAGTTCCTCTTTGATCGTTTGTTGAATGATTTCGTTGGCTTCACCGCATTCGATAGTGCCTATTATGTCATTGGTTTCTTCATTTAAAGCTAACCAGAAAAATCTTTTTTTGCCCTGGCTTTCTAAGTCCATTGCTACATACTGTTTTTTCGTTTCCCATTCATCCTGTTGATCGTCCACTAGCTCGGCAATTCCTTCTTTTTTATAAGTATCCCGAATGACAAGATCAAAGAATTCGTGTAACGCCTGGATGTCCGACTGTTCTGGACGTCTAATAAGTAATTTCATGATTGCTTGCTCCTTATAATGGATGTCGTTGGTGGTTTAGTAGGGATCGAGCTCGTTGCACATCCACATCTAGTAAGTCATTTATATCTTGCTGTACTGCGGTCAATCGATCAAGTGCCAGCTGTAACCAATGATCGGAGGCATCATATTTTTCAGCGTGCCATAGCAACTCTCCATAACAAATGGCAGCACGAATAAATGTGATATGGTCATTCAGCAGATTTGCCAAATGGGTGGCTTGTTTGAGACATGCTTCCCCTTGTTTTACCTTGCCATAATCTAAATAGCGAAGTGCTTTCAAAAATTCCGTGTTGGCTTGCTGTATTATCTGTTCATTAGTATGTTGCATGACAGATCGCTCCCATCCGTTATTTTTGTTCACGTTATGCATACTACCAGTCTATTTTAATGATTATAACATGTTCCCCTTATTTGGTTAATGATGGGGTATGTTAAAATGCAAGAAAGACACTTGGTCATCAAAAGGAGAGAATTCCATTGAAAGATTTAGAAAAGAAACTCGATGCAGTATTACAGCAAATGCGTGATTTTATTGATGAGCTTCAGGAGCGGGAGTCAGCCTATCCCATGGTTTTTTATCATCAATCAGAAGAGGATATTAGCCAATTTGTGGATGGTGGGTGGTCATTGCCAGCAGAGTATGTTTATTTTTTGAGACATTATGTTGTTGAAAGGGTTACATGGGCTACAGGTGATTATATTAATCTAAATATCTATGGCGCAAGAGATTTAATACGTGGGCAGGAGGGCTATAATTATAATCCAGTGACAGATGAGATGATTGAGGATTGGCCACATGATTATTTAGTCATTGCAACAGATGAAGGCGATCCCTATTGTCTGGATCTATCAAGAGGTGATACGGCTGTTTTTACCGCTCCCCATGGGACAGGCAATTGGCATTTTTCAATGGCTTATGACAATTTAATTTTGTTCCTTGAAAGTGTACTGATTCCACCTAGTTTAGAAGAAATGTTGCCTGAAGAAAGTTCTGTAGCGTACTATGAACTAACTATTACTGGGGAAGGAAAAGATAAACTAAAGACATTATTGTTGCTAAAAAAATTATTATCTTATGATTATTCACAAGCGAGAAAGGCTTTAGAACAGCCCCCGCTAGTAATTTATAGGGGAGTGGAAGCAGGTGCCTTAAAGTTAGAAGCTGAGTTACAAGCTATCCGTGCAGATTTTCAAAAAAGGAAAATTAGCTTAGCTGAATTTATTGGATGAGGGAAATTAACAAGAATGATGGATATCCCTCCTCTAAAGCAGGGAAGGAAGTGTAAGGATGAAAATTAACAAAGCATTAGCACAACATTATCAATGGGGAGCACAGTGTGATGGCTGGCATCTTGTACAAAATAGGGAGCTTAGTGTGATACATGAGCGGATGCCTGCTCAAACAGCTGAGGTAAATCATTATCACCATCATGCACAGCAGTTTTTCTTTGTTCTTTCAGGCACAGCTACAATAGAACTGAATGACCAAAGAATTGAGTTAAAGCAACATGAGGGAATTGAAGTACCTCCAAATTTACCACATCAAATGCGAAATGATTCACAAGAAGATGTAGAATTCCTCGTGATATCGCAGCCAAATAGCAGGGGAGATCGAGAGCTTCTCTAACTATACGAAAGTAAACTTCATTCTTTTGCATGAAGCCATTCTAATCAGCTACTTGTATAGTAGGGAGTGTAAAGGGGTGCTTAAAGATGAAGATTACGAAGGTAAAATTATATGTTCATGATATGCAAAAAATGGAGCAATTTTATGTTGATTTGTTAGGTTTTACTTTGTTAGAAAGAACAGCTGACTATTTTACAATAGCCGTGGGAGAAAGCAGGATGACATTTGAAAAGATGCCTTCTAAAATGCCAAAGCAGTATCATTTTGCATTAAATATTCCTAGTAACTTATTTCAACAGGCAAAGATTTGGGCAGAAGAGCATGTAGGCTTGCTGGATTCAGAGGGGCAGGATGAAGTCTATTTTGAGTTTTTAAAAGCATATGCATGCTATTTCTACGATCCAGAAGGCAATATAGTAGAGCTTATTGCAAGACAGGAAATAAATCCGAAACATGCTGAAGTTAATTTTTCTGTAGAGCAAGTGTTACATATTGGAGAAATCAATTTAACGTCAGATGACATTCAAACAATTGCTAAAAAATTAAAGAAGTATGCTATAAACCCTATAGCAAACAAGGAAATTCAACTGGATGGCCTTAATTTTCTAGGAAACTATGAAGACGGAGCCAATATCCTATTAGGACCAAGTGGACGTCTGTGGTATTTTTCTGATAAGAAAGCAGTTATCAGCCCGATTAGTATTGAAATAGACGAAGCTTTACAATTAAATATGGATGAAGAAGGGCAATTAAAGCTTCTGCAACTCTAACATCATAAACTTATTGTTGATTAAATATATGTTATTTTGTATATTTATTCAAAATAAGGAGGGTGTTATATGTATATAATCAAAGAAACAAATCCGACGATAGACTCCTATAAAGCATTGCACCAAACAACTGGCTGGAATGCAAAAGGGCAGTATACGTATGAACAATTATACAAGGCTATTTGTAATAGCTGGTTCAGTACATCTATATATGATGAAGGCAATCTAATTGGCTATGGACGTATTATCTCTGATGGTATCTATCAAACATTTATCTGTGATGTGATGGTGGACCCTGATTATCAACGAAAAGGAGTTGGCACAATGGTGATGGATGCTCTTTTAGAGCAATGTCAGAAAGAAAATATAAAATGGGTTCAATTATTTTGTGCCAAAGGTAAACAACCTTTCTATCAGAAGCTTGGATTTAAGGAACGTGAAATAGATGCTCCTGGTATGATGTTGTTCTATACAGAATGAATAAAGGAGCTAGAATCGTTGAAAGCAAAATGCCTAAAAATTTATGAATTTGGAAATCCACAAGAGGTTGTAAGGCTAGAGAATAAAACAATCGAGCCTCCTCAAGGTCAAGAAATTCTTGTTCGCATGCTAGCCAGACCGATTAATCCCTCAGATTTAATACCAATATGGGGGAAATATGCTCATAGAATCACTTTACCAACTATCCCTGGCTATGAGGGAGTAGGAATAATAGAAGCTGTTGGACCGCTTGTTTCACCAAGGCTTATTGGTCAGCGCGTATTACCGTTACGGGGAGAGGGAACTTGGCAGGAAGTAGTGAAAACGCAAGCAGATTTTGCAGTGACTATTCCTGACACGATGAATGATTTTACAGCAGCACAAATGTATATTAATCCAATTACAGCCTTCGTAACATGCTCAGAGGTACTTAATTTACAATCAAACGATGTCTTATTAGTAAATGCTTGTGGCTCTGCCATTGGACATCTCTATGCTCAACTTGCGAAATTGCTAGGCTATCAACTTATTGCTGTGACACGAAGTAATCAGCATACTGAAGAATTACTGCAACTTGGTGCAGCTTTTGTCATTGATACCTCTCATATGCCACTTTACGAAACCGTTATGGCATTAACAAATGGTAGGGGAGCAGATGCAGCAATTGATTCGATTGGTGGAGAGGCTGGCAATCAGCTTGCCTTCTGCGTAAAGCCCGAGGGTATTTTTTTAGCTATTGGTCTTTTATCGGGTATTCAGGTAAATTGGACAAACATTGTGAAGGAAGCAAAGGTACAAGCGAGGATGTTTCATTTACGCCATTGGCAACGTCAGACGTCAATTGAAAAATGGCAACAAACGATGCAACAACTTATACACCTTGTACAGGAAGGCTCCTTAAAAATGATGAATGTACATGCTCGTTTTCCATTATTGGATATCCATAAGGCAATCGATGCTGTTGAGGGAACTAAAAAAGGAAAAGTATTTTTAACGAATGTTAATTAAATAACATACTACCGTCGTAGTTGAGCTACTACGTGTAGTATGTTTTTTTATAGGGACATGAGTGTTTTTAGCTCTGGAGAATATAGTTCATACATTGTCCTGCTCCAAAAAGTGAGCAAGTCGCTCAAAAGAAGTGAGCCTCCGCCCAGATTAAAGAATTCACTAGCAATAGTAGTAACATATCTTTAAAACTAACTAAATTAGTAATTTGAGGTAATAAAGAGGTATGATAAGGTTAGGTGTTTTTAAATAAAGGAGTACAGATGATGGAGAAGATCAACCAACTAAAACAGTCAATACAACGATTGAGTGAAGCTGATGCGAAGTCGATGCTTCTTTTAACTTTAATAAATGAACAGTCAAGAGATAGCATGTTACAGTTTTTATTACAGCAAGCTGAGGAGCGGGATGCTTCAACGGTACAAACAGTGCATATTGTATTCGGTCATTCACCTGGGGGGAGCTTGAAAGCAGCCTTTCGTAATCCTGACTATGCTAAGTCCGAGGAGATTATTGTTGTGCCAGGTAATTTTTCTGTTGGTCCTTTAAAAGATGTACATACAAGGGACGGAATTGAAGCTCGTTTTCAATGGTTGGAACAGCGCTATCTAATAGAAGATGATGGATTGATCATATGTGAGCGGGAGATGAAGGAAGCAATAGAGAAAATTAAAAATATCCCCCCTCATCAGGATATACTGATTTGGACTTGTCAAAATGCTCATGAGCAAATAGGGCTTCGACTCGTTTTGGCGATGCTCGAACAGAAAACAAATGATATCTATGTATTAGATACTTTTCAGTTATTTCATGAGTTATATACTTTACCACAGTTAGCAGAGGATCATTATCCAAGATCGACTGGAGAGGTCAGCACAGAGGATTTACTTTACTTTTATGAACATTTCCAAAGATGGCCATTAAAAGAAGCATTGAGGCACTCCCTATGCAAAGAAGGGCTAAATCTGTTAATGGATGATTACGATTGCATACATACATGGAAATATCATGAACTTTGGGGAAATAATAATGAGGATAGAGAGGATGACTTGATCATTACCTGTGCTAAACGTTTACAGGAAGAACAAGAGGAAATTCATTACGAAGTTGCAGCTAGGTTAATTGGAGAGGTACTGGGGCATATGGAAGAATTGAGAGAGGCTGAATGGATCGACTATCGTCTGCGTCAATTAATTCAGCAAGGCATTTTTTCTTATGAAGGTGAGTTAAAGGGAATATTACACTATAAAGTAAAGTTAGCAGATGCAACGAACTATAATCCTTCATGATTTTTATGATATAATTTTTTTGATATAGACGGTTAGAAGGAGTGAGATCATTGTTAAAAACAGAAGTATTTGAACAATTAAAAACGGCAATGAGAGAAAAAGATACGTTAGCGAAGGGTGTATTATCTCTTTTAAAGTCAGCATTAGATTCAGCTGAAAAAGAAAAGGGAGAGGCTTTAACAGCTGACGAAGAAATAGCTATTATTAATCGAGAGGTCAAACAAACAAATCAGGCTTTAGAAGGTGCACAAACGGCTGGGCGAGCAGACCTGATTGAAAAAGAGGAAGCCAAATTGACACTTTTGAGATCCTTTTTACCAAAGCAATTATCAGAAGAAGAAATTGCAGAGAAATTAGTGGCAGCGGGTGTTGGAAAAGGAATGAACATGGGAGAAGCCATGAAAATTGCAAAACCATTGCTGACAGGTCAGGCTGAAGGTGCCGTTATTTCAAAAGTTGTGAAAAATATTATTGCCTAAACTTTTACCATTTTTGTAGGAGAGTTTTTATGGAAAGAAGAATCCGCTATGCCGAAAATGTGCATAGCGGATTTGTTATTTTTATAACTGGAATTTTTGAATGATATTGCGGAGCTGTTGAGCCATTTCAGCTAAGTTATTAGAGGAAGCTGTTATTTCTTCGATACTTGCAGATTGCTCCTCAGAGGCAGCAGCTACGTTTTGAATATTGCCTGAAGCTTGAACAGCTACGACCCCCACTTGTTCAACAGAATTAGCAATACTGCTAACACCTTCATTGATATTGGACATCACGTTATTGACATGGTCCATTTCTCTCGTCAGTGCAGTGACTTGGGCATAGATTTCTGCAAATGCCTCTCCGGATGCATTGAATGTTGTTGAGCTTTCGGCAAGATTACTGCTACTGATAGCCATTGATTTGACGGCTTGTGCAGATTCTTCTTTAATCGTTTCAATGCGTGTACGAATACTGTTAGTTGCCTCTAAAGATTGATCGGCTAATTTACGGACTTCCTCCGCTACAACTGCAAAGCCTTTACCGTGTTCGCCTGCACGCGCTGCCTCAATCGAAGCATTTAATGCAAGTAAATTCGTTTGATCTGTAATTTGGGTAATCAATGTCACAATATCCCCAATTTCATTTGTGTATGTGCTTAAACGTTCTACTACAGCTGCTGACTCTTGAATAGCCTGAGATGTTACGGCCATTTTTTCAGTAGCATCTTGGATTGTTGTGTTGCCTTTTTCTGATATAGCAGATGCTTGGAATGCCTTATCTGTTACATCGGTTACACTTGTCACTACCTCTGACATTTTGTTAGAGATGGTTGTAATATGACTATCCACTTCTTCAATCGAAGAAGTTTGTTTTTCTGAACCTGCTGCAACCTCTTGCATAGAAGAGGTTATTTGCTGAATGGATGCACTTGTCTGTTCAGAGCTTGCTGTTAATTCCTCCGACATTGCGGCCACTTGTTCAGCATTTTGAGCGATTTGTTTAATTAACGAACGCAAATCTTCCGTCATGTTTTCAATGCCTGATGAAAGCTGTGCAATTTCATTGGAACCTTTTATGTGAAGAGGTTCAACAGCCAAATCTCCCTGTGCAACTTGACCAACATAACGTGTCATTTTTTTAATTGGCTTCGTAATGCCTACACTAATAAAGTAAGCAACGATCACGCCAAAAATAATAAATATAACTGTAAGAATAATACAGATCCATAGTGTTTCCGTTTGAAGTTCAGCGATGAAGGAGGCATCCATATCTAAACCGAAAATAATATCTGTATCTTTAAATGGGATAAAGATGGATTTGTGGATACCATACTCATCCTTATAAATATCACTTGTTTGTGTGTTACCAGTAGCTACGGCTTCATGCATTTCTTCACTAAATACATAATCTTGCTGATGATTGTCGGTATTACTTAGTGCGACGATATGTTCCTTACCATTTGCTTTAGAAAGGATATAGGCGTTTTCAACATCATATTTTTTAACCGTTGCATTCAATTGATCTAAAAGCTTTTTGTATTTGTCAGGGCTACCATTATCCGCTGCCTTTACATCATTTTTCTCAATATCTTCAAAAATTGTTGTCGATGTAATCTCTAAAGTAGATTCAAATTGTTTAATAACAAAGTTGTCAATAATGCGGTAAGAAACGGCAAATAACACAATACTAAAGAGCAAGGAAATAATTGCTATTGGAATGGTGAAACTGGCAATATATTTGTAGAGTAAAGAACTCTTAAATTTAGTGACGATACGCAATGTGGGACGCCTCCAGTACTTTAAGCTTTTGCTGTAAGAAATGAATCATATTAGAGATGTGTTCTGTCTCCGTATAAGGTGAGATAGAGAAAAATTTTGCCGCTGCAACTGGTACTTGTTGTGTTGTATCACTAGTACTAACCGTGCAAACACGCGTTGTGTCACCAAAGAATACTTCGTCTCGACCTTCTCCAATAATTTCAAAGAATGAAGCATTGATACCGTTTATGTGTTCTATTTGGTCTTGTGTATAGTGACCAGCTTGTTCAGCTTGCCAATTCATGCCGTCTGGATATAAACGAAACGCTGTGACTGGCCCAATATTGGATTCATTAACCACCTGTAGCATTGGCGTTTTCGCAGCTAATTGAGCACGGAATGCTAAATTCACACGTACATAATTAGCTAATAGTTGTTGATAGCCTTCCTTACCAAATGCCTGCAATGCAGCAAAAATAGCAATGGAGCTACCCATTCGAGAGCATTCTAATGTATAGCCAGTATGATAAGAGCCATAACCACGATTGCCTACATATGGCGTATCAAAGTCCTCAATATCTAGTAGCTGTAAACTTTTACCTTCCTTAATTAAAAATAGACTAGTTAAATAAGGTGTTTGGCCAAGCTTTTGGAAATCAAAGCATAGGCTATCCGCAATGGCTAGATGTTGCATACGTTCACGGATTTGTGCTAATCCCTGTAAAACCTCTGACTCGAATTGGAGTGGGTTTTTATTAAAATCATAATCATTAAAGAAGGCATAAAAACCACCTAAAGCCGAATCAGCATGAATATGTACTGGTTGTAAGTTGTATTTCTTCTCAAGGGTTGTTGTGACTTCTTTGATGGCTTGGACATCATCAATACCAAATTGATCAGTAGCACCTGTTGTCGCTACTACATAAACAGGAATACCGCCATTTTCGATGACGTCTGTCATACGTGCACGTAAGTCTTCTACATCCATCGAATGATCTTTACCTGCTTTTACACGCACTAAATGTTTACTGCCGATACCCACGGCTTCTACTGATTTTAAAAGACTGTAATGGGCATTCTCTGAAGCAAAGCAATATAAATTAGTAGGAACACCATCTTCTTTTGCTTGAGGGAATTGTTTTGCAATGGCAAGACGAAGTCCACTAAAAACAGCACCTTGTCCACCCCATGTAGTATAGCCAAAACTTTTCGTATAATCATAGCCTACTAATTTAGACATCATTGCTACTACTTTAACCTCACACTCAGCAGCAGCGGGACCATAAACATCCCATAAATTATTGCCATTCAATAGCGCATTTGTAAACTGTCCTAACACTCCAGGAATACTTGCCATCGGTAAAACATTTGTTACAAAGTTACGTGTATGATAAGGGTGTCCTTGCATTAAATGTGTCAATTCTTTTACAACTTGATCGAGTCCGATCCCAGTTGTTGGCACTTGATGCTCTTGCATAAGCTCTTGATAAAAATTAGCAGATCGCTCTTTCATTGGACCAAGAGTTGTCTTATTTGGGTTCTTTAATTCATCTAATGAGGAAACAATTTTCTCTAATAGGGACAAAAAATTCTCTCTTTGTTGGATATTTCCATCTTCGCTCTGGAATAATTGTTGGATATTTTGCATATTCATCATCCTTTTGTAGTTCATATTTCCTCTATTTTTACTTTGATAAAAATAGGACATTATACTAAAAGTATAATAGCATATTTTAGCAGAGATGGTGATTATATTTTACTGAAAAAATATTTATAGACATTTCTGAAAAATCTAAGTTTTATTGACAAATTCTAACTATGTTACTGTAGCTTGATTTTTAAAGAAATATCTTAAAATGAAAAAGGATGATGATATTATTATAAGAAAAACTTTAAGAGCTATTACTTTTTATCTATTTGACTAGTTAAAAGAAAAAATCTGCTCAAAGAAAGTGCAGATTTTAAGAATTTCGTTATAGTTTGTTTATTTTGTGGTTTCAAAATTATAGACATGCTGTGCTTGTTTTTGAATCATTACTTGGGGTGTTAATGTTAATAACTTATTTCTCAGGCTAATTAAAAAACGATTATTCATCTGAGCCATTTTGCCAATATTCCATGATTGCTTAGAGTAGTTGGCAAATGCTTGAGTGATATTTTTAAGATATTCATAGTAAACTCGATGAAAGCTATGGAAGACAAAGAAAAAGAAAAAGATATTTTAAAAACAGCAATCAAGATGGATAAGATTTTAGACAATATGGAATATATAAATGTTCCTGTTAAATACAAAGACATTCACAAAGACATACAAGTAGGGGTTACAGATGCAAGAAAAGCAACAAAGCTTATTAAAGACGCTAGTAAAGAGGATAAACCGAATATGCAAGAAGCTGTACTAAAAAGTACTCCACATTTATCGGGTGTAGATGGGGAAAATTGGGATAATGCACTTTATGAGTTAAGTAAGGAAAATAAAGATGCTTATCTTAAAGCACTTGATAAAATAATGAAAGAACATGCGGAATAATATAGTACTATACAACAATTATAAAGGAATTATTTCGTAAAATTAGTTCTTCAACTAACAGGGTGCTTTAGTTCAATAAGAATTAAACAACTTTAAAGAGCCTTACTACACGCTAGAGTGTAGCAAGGCTCTTATATTTTTATAATAATATTAAACAATTTTATTATCGGTTTACCTTTTAAACGTCCATAGAAGGGGATTTTTAATTAACTATTAATGGATTAGACATACCATAACATGAGAACCTAAACAACTAGCACACGCAACAGCACCTACAACATTGCCACCAAATATTACTGACGCACATGCGGCACTACAAATTTGTTTTGTTAGTTCAGGGGCATCATACCAATAGTTTTTTAAGCATTCCCATGAATCACTCCAATAACCTGCTTTAGCACTATTAGTTGATAAAAGGGAAACTTCTGAATTTTCATCGAAATAAACTTGTTTATCAATTACTTTATTTGTACCTACTTCAAGAGTCATACCAAGCATGTCTTCATTGTTTAATGTTGCATAAGTAACATTGATTTCATTATTCTCTATATCTAAAGTTGATTTCATAATGATAAATTCGCCAACTTCACCAGTGGTTTTATCATAAGTAGTCAATAATCGAATATCAAAACTTTCATTGTTCTTTTTATAAGGAATCATCAAACCATCTTTATTCTTACCGTAATCCATATACTCAGTATTTTGCCAATCAAAGTCTTCTCTACTGTATTCACTATGTGTGAAATTCTCTGCAATATCTAAATCCTGTTTCACTTCATTTACAACTACTGAGTCATTAAGGAAACCATTCTTTTCAATTTGCAAAGGTGCTTGTTGTGAGCAACTATTACAATCAGTAGTGTCAGTAGTTTCATTTTTTTCTTTAGCTAAAGCACCTAAATTTACAGATAGGGGTTGAAATGCTAAAAACATAACCATTACAAAAAAGATCAATTTTTTCTTCATTTACTATTCCTCCTAAATTTAAATTTACTTTTTTTTGAAAAATTTGTACCACGGGGTACCTATAAAGAAAACAGCAAACAATAGGATAAGAAAATCATAGGTTTGTATCCCATCTGAAAAAAGGATAAGCAATACGGCTATAAATGCCAATACTCTAAGTAGGACTGATTTTTTCATTTAAGACCCCCATTCTTTTCTGATATTTCGGGAACGGTTGATATACAAAAACCATTCATGGAAAATTCTAACATAAAAAATATTTAATTACCATAAATATACCAATTATTTTATTTTCTTTTATACTACGAAGTATATTCTGTTCTACTAAATAGGTGTAACATTAGATATTATTTTTAAAATATATGTGATATATAATTTACATAAAGTAAACTATATTTTACTCCATATATATGGAGGTTAATATATGAAAAATCATGTAAAAATTGCACGTGTCAAAGCAGATTTGACACAACAACAATTAGCCGATGCAGTAGGAATATCAAGACAGACTGTACTACGGATAGAGAAGGGGAGTTTTAATCCATCCTTGAAGCTTTGTTTACTGATTTGCTATACAGTGAATGCGACATTGGATGAAATATTTTGGGTTAATCAAGGAGATTTTGAATAGAGATTCTAAATAACCTATTTTAATGTAGAAGGAGCAGAGGGAAATGAATGTAGAAACAACTTTGATAATGATGGAAGCTGAAAGACAACAGGCTCAGATTAAAGTGCTAGAACAAATTAAATTGGCAACATACGATAAAGTGATCGCCCAATTGGAGAAAATTTCGCAAGAATAAAAGAATTTAATTACAATTACAAAGGTTTAAAACAAAGACAAAATAAATCCGATTCCACTATAAGCTAGTTTCCTTTTCATTCACTGTGTCCTCCCTTTCATCCTAAAGATGTATGGTTTTAATGTATGTTATCTGAAAAACAATATCAATGGTGTTACGTATTGAACGTCATTAGCTGTTTGAATACCAAAAAAATACCCATACTACAATGGAGGTGAGAACATGTATAAATTATTATCACATAACGATTTAGATGGAGTAGGGTGTGGGATTTTAGCCAAGCTTGCTTTTAACGATAAGGTGAAGATACGCTACAATTCCATTACAGCACTTGATCGCGAAATCGAATTCTTTTTGGAGAATGATCAACAGAAAACATTTTTGTTTATTACAGATCTTTCTCCAAATGAAGAGAATGAAAAAAGGATTCATGATTATTATCAGGCGACTGGTAATGTGCAATTGTTGGACCATCATAAGACAGCACTCCATTTCAATCAATATGAATGGGGAAAGGTATTAATTGAGGATGAGCAAGGCTTTTTAACGTCAGCTACATCTTTATATTATCAATACCTGGTTATCCATGGACTATTAGAAAAAACAGAAGCCGTTTCTGAATTTGTAGAGTTAGTAAGACAATACGATACATGGGAATGGGAAAAGAACGGCAATTTACAAGCACAAAGATTAAATGCACTCTTTTTTCTAGTGTCTATTGAAGAATTTGAAGAGAAAATGCTTGAGCGTTTAAAAACAAGTGATCACTTTGACTTTGATGATTTTGAAAAGAAAATTTTAAGCATGGAAGAAGAAAAAACAGAGCGTTACATTCGGCGTAAGAAACGGGAGCTTATTCAAACTACTTTGGGAGAATACTATGCTGGGGTTGTCTATGCAGAATCCTATCTTTCTGAGCTTGGCAATGAATTGGGAAAGGAAAATCCGCATCTTGATTATATTGCGATGATTAATATGGGCAGTAAAAAGATATCCTTTCGTACAATCCATGATCATATTGATGTGTCAGCTATTGCTGCCAAATATGGTGGAGGTGGACATCAAAAGGCTGCTGGCTGCTCATTAACAGAGGAAGCTTACAGGCAGTATGTAGTGGCAACATTCCATATAGAGCCTATTCCAGAGGATGCAAAAAGAAATCGTTATAATGTAAAAGGGTCTACGTTTGGAACTTTCTATAAAAATCAGCAAGATGAAATGTTTATGCTCTATTCAAACGATGAGGTTGATTGGATAATTGAAAAAAATAACATGCTACTGACACAATCCTTTGCGAGTTTTAATGAAGCGGAGTGGTTTTTAAAGCGAAATAAACAAGCATGGCTAGTAAGAGATGATCTCTTTGTGGACTATTTAATGCGTGAAGTCAATAAAGGTCGTCATCTACATAAAGGGATGTAATATCCTTTTATACATAAATGAATCTTCAACATAGAAGGTTATATAATGCATGATTGAGCACTACAATGAATCATAATGATTTTTATAAAAATGAGGTGTACGGTTGTCCAATGATATGATTCGAGTTGTGGATTTGGATAAGGAAAATCGGAGAAGTAAGAAGTGGCTTATTGTTGTGATCCTTTTATTAATGATTGCTAGTGGATCGACGCTGTATTTGTGGTGGGATCAGGATGTGAATTTTGAAGCCTATAAAACGGATGTAGGGAAAACAGCTAGCAATAGCTTAGGACGGTTAACATTAAATGAAGTGATTATAGATGACAATCAAATTTTACTAAATGCAACTTTCGAACCTGGAAAAGAGTTTAAGCCAGACCATCAAGTATTTTTCTTTCCGCAAATTCTTGTCAATGGGCAAGATTATATGGTTCGTAATGGAGGACAGTCCATAGCAAAGTCTGCCAACGTCTATACGATATATAATAGTATTAAAATGGATGATTTTCCGGCTGATGAACAATTAGAATTAGTTATTCGTTATAAAGATTGGAATGTTGAAACACCAATTGAGAAGCCATGGGAATTTCAGGTAGATGCTTCACAAGAGCAATTACAACAAGATCGTGAAATCTTTTCCATTGATAAAAAAGTGAAGCATGTTGATCAGCAGGAAATAACCATTGACAAAGTTGTCTCCACACCTATTTCCACAACGATTTATTTTCATGCTGAGGAAAGTGTTGTCAATGATGCGTTACACTTTAAAATCCAATCAAAATCTGGACAATCATGGGATTTTGCAGCACCCTATCCATTAAATAAAGAGGGTACAAGGTGGGGAAGTCGTGTAGATGCACTCTATCTAACAGAAAAAAAATACACTTTAATTCCAATCAATAAAGAGGGTAGTAAAGTAGGTTCTGCAATTAAAATAAAGAGAGATGAATAATGAAGTAAATTTTACAAACTCTTAATCTAAAAAAAACTGCTTTCCGTGTAAGATGAAATAAAAGATATGGAAAGTAGTTGAGAGTTTGCGAAGGCTTTGGGAGATTTTTTTTGTTGCTTTAAAATTGGGCTGTACCTCATTCGGAGGCCCAACAGCTCATCTAGGTTATTTTCAACAGGAATATGTACAGAAACGTAAATGGCTTTCTGCACATGATTATGGTCAACTCGTTATGTTAAGTCAATTTTTGCCTGGTCCTGCATCTAGTCAGGTGGGGATGGGGGTTGGTTTACTTAGAGGAGGAGTACTAGGAAGCTTTCTATCATTTCTTGGTTTTACCTTACCATCAGTTCTGATACTTATACTTTTTGCCTATTTCTCCAAGTATACAGAGTTAAAGATGGATTGGATTCATGGTTTGAAGTTAGTAGCAGTGGCGATTGTCGCTCATGCTATTTTTGATATGGGCAAAAAACTGCTCTCGACAAAATGGCATTGGTTGATTGCTTTATTGACATTGATAACAGTATTGACATGGCTAAATCCATTGGCACAAATCGTAGCAATATTGATCGCTGCTTGTTTAGGCTTTCAACTACTGAAAAAAAGTGATGAGGGTAATACCTCAAAATTAGTTCATATACCCATTTCAAAAACCACGGGCATTGTTTTACTAGTACTTTTTTTCGTGCTACTCCTAGGTTTACCTATATTAGCCGCTTTATGGCATTATGAGTGGATTTCTATGATAGAGAAGTTTTATCTTGCAGGTGCCCTAGTATTTGGTGGCGGACACGTTGTTTTACCTTTACTGGAAACACAATTTGTTCAAAGTGGTCAAATAAGTACCTCAGATTTTTTAGCTGGCTATGGTATGACACAGGCAGTTCCAGGACCTTTATTTACATTTGCTGCATATATCGGTATGGTCATTGCTGGCGTTCCGGGAGCTATTATTGCTACTTTCGCAATATTTTTACCAGCGTTTTTGCTAGTGGTTGGAGCGCTACCATTTTGGATTAGCCTAAGTCGAATTGCACGACTTAGAGGTGCGATGGCAGGCGCAAATGCGGCAGTCGTTGGCATTCTAGCCGCTGCTTTTGTACATCCCATTGTGACACAAACCATCATCAGCACGTTAGATATTTTCATAGTAGCTGTCTTTTTATGGTGTTTAATTCGATGGAAAATACAGCCTTATTTATTGGTGCTGTTAGGAATTGCTGTGGGCGTCATTTTTTATACATGAAAAATCTGCACTTTCGATTGTTAGATTCTAACTAATAATCGGAGGTGCAGTTTGTTTTGTCATTACAGAATCAATATTCATTAAAAGTACCTGTGAGGTTTCATAGCGTTCCTTCTATCGATTCGTTATAATGTAGAAATGGAAAAGACTTAACGCGAAAGAAGGGATTGCTATGGCACGAGGTGTTTACATTCATATTCCTTTCTGTCATCAAATCTGTAATTATTGTGATTTCAATAAATTTTATTTTAAAAATCAACCAGTGGATGAATATATAGAAGCACTTGGAAAAGAAATGGCCCTGACAACCGAAAAACATCCTGAAACATTCCGTAACATCGAGACGATTTTTCTTGGTGGCGGAACACCGACAGCCTTATCTCCTGAGCAATTGGACAAACTACTAACGTCTATTCATACGTATATTCCAATGAATAGTGTGACAGAATTTACATCAGAGGCAAATCCAGATGAATTGTCTGCAGCCAAATTGCAGGTGTTGTTCGACGGTGGTGTTAATCGTTTAAGCATGGGTGTACAATCTTTTGACCAGGGATTGCTACAGAAGATTGGACGCACTCATAGTAATGATCATGTCTATGAAACAATCGACTTGGCTAGAAAAATTGGCTTCCGTAATATCAGCATTGATTTAATGTATGGTTTACCTGGGCAAACGATGGCGCAATGGAAGGATTCATTAGCCAAAGCTTTTACTCTTGATTTGCCACATTTCTCTGCCTATTCTCTTATTGTGGAACCCAAAACGATTTTTTATAATCAGTACGCTAAAGGGAAACTGTATTTACCGACAGAAGATTTAGAAGCGGATATGTATGATGTGCTGATGCAACAAATGGCCTTACATGGGCTTCAACAATACGAAATCAGTAATTTTGCAAAGCCAGGGTATCATTCAGAGCATAACAAGATTTATTGGGATAATGATGAATATGCGGGGTTTGGCGCAGGAGCTCATGGGTATTTAGCAGGTATACGCTATTCTAATCACGGTCCATTAAAAAAGTATATGGAAGCTGTTGAGGGAAATGAGCTACCAATTGTCCACGCACATGAAGTATCACAAGTGGAAAAAAGAGAAGAACAAATGTTTTTAGGGCTAAGAAAAACAGAGGGTGTTATGCACTCTATATATGAAGAGAAATTTAAAACACCTATGTCTGCGCATTATGACGTGGTAATAAAAGATCTAGTGTCAAAGGGGCTTTTAGAACAGGATGAGCTTGGTGTTCGCTTGACAAGAAAAGGGCGTTTTGTGGGCAATGAAGTATTTCAACAATTTTTGCTAGAAGATTGAGCGATATCGTTGACATAAAATGTGGGATTTGATAACTTAATAATAGTATTAGCACTCCTCTTAGTTGAGTGCTAACAGAGGTGATAATCATGCTAACAAATCGGCAGTTACAGATATTGCAAGTCATTGTAGACGACTTTATTGTGTCTGCGCAGCCGGTAGGTTCTCGCCAAATCTCCAAAAAACAAGGGATTACATTTAGTCCAGCCACTATTCGAAACGAAATGGCGGATTTAGAGGAATTAGGCTTTTTAGAAAAAACGCATACCTCCTCTGGTCGAGTGCCTTCGGAAAAGGGTTACAGATTTTATGTAGATCATTTGTTGAGTCCTCAAGGTATCAATTCCAAGGACATTCAACAAATTCAATCAATTTTTAATGATCGACTAGTAGAAGTAGAGCATATTATCCGAAAGTCAGCCAACATTTTATCAGAGCTGACATCGTATACTTCCATACTTTTAGGACCTGATGTCCAAAGGCATCGTGTTAAACGGTTTTCAATTGTCCCTCTTTCTAGCGACACAGCAGTAGCGATTATCGTGACGAATAATGGGCATGTAGAAAACCGCATGTTCAATCTACCACCTGACTTTACCGCTTCTGATTTAGAGAAAATGGTAAATATCTTAAATGATCGCCTTATTGGAGTTTCATTAGAAGATCTCCATAAAAGCCTTGAGGCTGAAGTGCTAGCAGTGTTACAGCAACATGTTCGATCAGCGGATGATTTTATTCGCGCACTTATCACAGCAACAATGCATAATTCAGAAAGTAAAATTTTCTATGGTGGGAAAACGAATATGTTCAACCAACCAGAATTCCATGACTTAAATAAAGTCCGAATGATTTTGGACTTAATGGAGACGACTAGCCAAGTGCAGTCACTTTTCCATCCGAATGAATCAGGTATTCATATTCGGATAGGCTCAGAAAATAAACAACTAGAAATGGAAAATTGCAGTGTCATTACCACTACCTATTCTATTGGTGATGATCAACAGGGAGCCATTGCTATTATTGGCCCTACACGTATGGATTATAAGCGTGTTGTGGCTTTATTAGACGTAATGCGCTTGGATTTAACACAAGCCTTTATGAAGAATCGTAGTGAATGATAATGAGGAGGATTCAAGTGACGGAAACAACGGAAAACAAAGATTTAGTACAAGAAGATGTACAAGCTGAAACGACAACTGAGGAAGTAGAGCAAACAGAAGTTCTGGAAGAAGTAGAGTTATCAATTGAAGAACAGTATGAGGCTAAGCTGGCTGAACTACAAGCAAAGCTGGCTGACGAAGAAAATCGTCACCTACGTTTACGTGCTGACTTCGATAATATGCGTCGTCGTAATCAGTTAGACCGTGAGGCAGCTGAAAAGTATCGCGCCCAAAGCTTATTATCTGATCTATTACCAGTCCTTGATAATTTTGAACGTGCTTTACAAGTAGAGACAACTTCTGAAGAGACTGCATCGATCATTAAAGGAATTGAAATGGTGTATCGCTCTTTAATTGAAGCAACAGAAAAAGAAGGTCTGCAAGTGATTAAAGCTGAAGGTGAGCAATTTGATCCAACGATTCACCAAGCTGTTATGCAAGAACAAGATAGTGAAAAAGAAACGGGTATCGTCTTACGCGAACTACAAAAAGGGTATATCTTAAAGGATCGTGTATTACGCCCAACAATGGTATCTGTGAACGAATAGTCTTTGCACTATTTAGTCAATTAAAATTAGTTAGAAAACGCATCCCTTGCGTTGACATAATAGGAGGAAATTTTAATGAGCAAAATTATTGGTATTGACTTAGGAACAACAAACTCTTGCGTTTCTGTACTTGAAGGTGGAGAACCAAAAGTAATTCCAAACCCAGAAGGAAACCGTACAACGCCATCTGTTGTTGCCTTTAAAAATGGTGAACGTCAAGTTGGTGAAGTGGCGAAACGTCAATCAGTAACAAATCCTAACACAATCATTTCTATTAAATCAAAAATGGGTACGGCTGAAAAAGTAACAGTAGAAGATAAAGACTACACGCCACAAGAAGTATCTGCAATGATTCTTCAATATTTAAAAGGCTATGCTGAAGACTACTTAGGGGAAAAAGTGACAAAAGCAGTTATTACAGTTCCTGCTTACTTTAACGATGCACAGCGTCAAGCAACTAAAGATGCTGGTAAAATCGCAGGTCTAGAAGTAGAGCGTATCATCAACGAACCAACTGCTGCAGCTCTTGCTTATGGATTAGATAAACAAGATCAAGATCAAAAAGTATTAGTATTTGACCTTGGAGGCGGTACGTTTGACGTGTCTATCCTTGAGTTAGGTGACGGTGTCTTTGAAGTACTAGCTACAGCTGGTGATAACAAACTAGGTGGAGATGATTTCGATGACGCAATTATCGAATATCTAGTAGCTGAATTCAAAAAAGAAAATGGCATTGACTTATCAAAAGATAAAATGGCGATGCAACGTTTAAAAGATGCAGCTGAAAAAGCGAAAAAAGATTTATCTGGTGTAACATCAACTCAAATCTCTCTACCATTCATTACAGCTGGAGAAGCAGGTCCATTACACTTAGAAATTTCTTTAACGCGTGCGAAATTTGACGAAATTACTTTACCATTAGTAAATCGTACAGTAGGACCAGTGCGTCAAGCATTATCTGATGCAGGTCTGTCAACTTCTGAAATTGACCAAGTTATTTTAGTGGGTGGTTCTACACGTATTCCAGCAGTACAAGAAGCAGTACGTAAAGAAACAGGGAAAGAGCCTCACCGTGGTGTTAACCCTGACGAAGTTGTTGCAATGGGTGCTGCAGTACAAGGTGGCGTATTAACAGGTGATGTGAAAGACGTTGTATTACTTGACGTAACACCTCTTTCACTTGGTATTGAAACAATGGGTGGCGTGTTCACAAAATTAATCGACCGTAACACAACTATTCCTACTTCAAAATCTCAAGTTTTCTCTACAGCAGCTGATAACCAACCAGCAGTAGATATTCATGTTCTACAAGGTGAGCGTTCAATGGCAGCTGACAATAAAACATTAGGTCGCTTCCAATTAGCAGATATTCCACCAGCACCTCGTGGTGTACCTCAAATCGAAGTAACATTCGATATTGATAAAAACGGTATCGTATCTGTAAAAGCAAAAGATCTTGGTACGAACAAAGAGCAAACAATTGTGATTCAATCTGATTCTGGTTTATCAGAGGAAGAAATTGAACGCATGGTAAAAGACGCTGAAGCTAATGCTGAAGCAGATGCTAAACGTAAAGAAGAAGCAGATCTTCGTAACGAAGCAGACCAATTAGTATTCCAAGTGGATAAAACAATTGCTGACCTTGGTGAGCAAATTACTGAAGACGAGAAAAAATCTGTGGAAGATGCTCGTGATGAATTGAAAAAAGCGCTTGAAGCTGGTGAATTAGAAGGTATTAAAGCAGCTAAAGAAAAACTAGAGGGCGTATTACAGCCACTAGTGATGAAAGTTTACGAACAAGCGGCAGCAGCTGCTCAAGCAGCTCAAGGTGGCGATGCAGGTGCAGACACTGGCGCTGGTAAAAAAGATGACGGTGTTGTAGACGCTGAATTCGAAGAAGTAAAAGATGATAAATAAGAAGTAACACAGTAAAGTGAAAAAGCCAAAGACCGCTTGCGGCTTTGGCTTTTGTCATGATGTGAGGTCACTTCACGTAAATGCACCATTTATGGGATAGTTGCATACGTTAGCTGCTAGGAAGTGGGTATCTTCATTTTTGGAACTTATAGAACCTTTAATCGAAAAAATGAGGCAGTTTTTTCAACTGCATGTTACAATAGATTTTATGCAAACAGAGCGGAGTGTGAATCATGGAGAAACGCGATTATTACGAGGTGCTTGGTTTAACAAAATCGGCTACAAAAGATGAGATTAAAAAAGCATACCGTAAATTATCAAAACAATATCACCCTGACCTTAATAAAGAGCCAGGTGCAGATGAAAAATTCAAAGAAATCGCTGAAGCATATGAAGTATTAAGTGACGACCAGAAAAAAGCACGCTACGACCAATTTGGTCATGAGGATCCGAATGCTGGTTTTGGTGGTGGCTTTGGAGGGGGCGGCTTTGGCGGCTTCGAGGATATTTTCAGTTCATTCTTTGGCGGAGGTGGTCGCCGTCAAGATCCAAATGCTCCACGTAAAGGGGATGATCTGCAATATCGTATGAACATCCAATTTGAGGAAGCTATTTTTGGAAAAGAAACAGAAATAGAAATCCCAAAAGATGAAACGTGTGAAACATGTCACGGTTCAGGAGCAAAACCAGGCACGCAACCAGAAACATGTTCGACATGTAAAGGTGCAGGTCAAATCAATCAAGCAGTGGATACACCATTTGGTCGTATGATGAATCGTCGTACATGCTCAACATGTCATGGAACAGGTAAAATTATTAAAGAAAAATGTACGACTTGTCGTGGAGAAGGAAAAGTCCAAAAACGTAAGAAAATTAAAGTGACGATTCCAGCAGGCGTGGATGATGGACAACAAATTCGTGTATCTGGTCAAGGTGAACCAGGTATAAACGGTGGACCTGCAGGGGATTTATATATTATGTTCCGCGTTCAAGGTCACAAGGATTTTGAACGAGATGGAGACGATATTTACTTCGAGTTGAAATTAACATTCCCTCAAGCAGCACTTGGGGATGAAATTGAAGTACCAACAGTCCATGGGAAAGTAAAATTACGTATTCCAGCTGGAACACAGTCAGGTGCTCAATTCCGTCTAAAAGATAAAGGTGTTAAAAATGTTCATGGTTATGGTATGGGTAATCAATATGTGACAGTAAAAGTTATGACCCCAGAAAAATTAACGGAAAGACAAAAACAATTACTACGAGAATTTGCAGAAATTAGTGGCGATATCCCTGAAGAACAAGGTAGTTCACTATTCGATAAAATTAAGAAAAAATTCCAAGGTGAATAATTAGAGGAGCTGAAGAGCTACGTGAAGTGGTCAGAATTATCCATTCATACAAAAAATGATGCGGTAGAAGCAATTTCGAATATTTTGCATGAAGCAGGTGCAAGTGGTGTTGTCATCGAAGATTCTGCAGAGTTTGCGAAGCCACGTGAAGATCAATATGGTGAAATTTATGCGCTAAATGAAGATGATTTTCCGAAAGATGGCGTGATTGTTAAAGCTTATTTATCAGAGTCTAGTTTTTTAAATGAAACAGTCGAAGAAATAAAAGCAGCTATCACAAATTTAACGAACTTTAACATTGATATCGGTGAAAATGTGGTATCCATTGTGGAAGTCAATGAAGAAGATTGGGCAACGGCCTGGAAGCAATACTACCATCCTGTTAAGATTTCTGAACGCTTTACTATCGTACCGACATGGGAGGAATACACACCTGTTTCAACAGATGAACTAATTATTGAATTAGACCCTGGTATGGCATTTGGTACAGGTACCCACCCAACAACGGTAATGTGTTTACAAGGACTTGAAAAGGTCATTAAAGAAGGGGATACAGTTGTTGATATCGGTACAGGATCGGGTGTATTGTCTATTGGTGCAGCATTACTTGGTGCCAAAAGTGTGCATGCGCTTGATTTAGATGAGGTAGCTGTACGTTCAGCGCGAGAAAATGTAGCATTAAATAAAGTGGAAGATAAGGTGGCAGTGTTCCATGGTAACTTATTGGATACTGTAAAAGAACCAGCAGATGTAGTAGTCGCTAATATTTTGGCTGAAATCATCATGTCCTTCACAGATGACGCGTATACAATTGTAAAACCAGGTGGATTATATGTCACTTCGGGCATCATCGGTGCAAAACGAGATGATGTGAAAGTAGCACTAGAAGCTTCAGGCTTTGTGATTGAAGAAGTATTATTAATGGAAGATTGGGTAGCCATTATTGCCCGTCGTCCACTATAACATGACTGAGGAAGCGCCAAATCGTGAGCCGTGTGCTTGTGATTTGGCGTTTTCCTTTCTTGCTAGAAAGGACTGTGTGGCATGCAACGTTATTTTATTGAGACAGCTATCGAAAATGCACGTATTAGTGGAGAAGATGCACGGCATATTGAACGAGTGATGCGTATGAAGCAAGGCGACAACATTGTAGTTGTTGCACAAAACACTGCGTATATATGCACAATTGAAGGATTTGAAGGGGATGAGGTTGTCATTGAAGCGACTGGACAAACAATCCCTTCCCCAGAGTTACCCATTCAAGTAACAGTAGCATGTGGTTTACCGAAGGGTGATAAGCTGGAGCTTATTACCCAAAAAGCCACAGAGCTAGGAATGTTTGCTTTATTACCCTTTGAAGCTGAGCGCTCCATTGTGAAATGGGACAAGAAAAAAGGAGCAAAAAAGCAAGAAAGATTACAGAAAATTGCTAAGGAAGCTGCGGAACAAGCTCACCGTACGCATATTCCAACAGTTTTTGAACCTATATCATTTAAACAGCTAGTACAACAAATAGATCATTTCGATGCCGTTTTTATTGCTGATGAAGAGGATGCAAAGGCTGAAAAGCGCACAAGGTTTGCGGAGAAGCTAAAAAACGTGTATGATATGAAGTCGAAATCAATGCTTATTATCTTTGGTCCTGAGGGGGGCATTTCTCGTCAAGAATCAGAAGCGCTATTACAAGCAGGCGCTCAAACGATGTCATTAGGACCGAGAATTTTACGAGCAGAAACAGCGCCATTATACGCACTGTCTGCCATATCCTATGAATTTGAATAACAGCTATGTATAATTTATTATCAACATAACTTAGAGAAAGCCACTTAATATTATTAAGTGGTTTTTTTACGTAAATCATATTTGAAGGGGGTCTGCGTTAAATCCCTGCTTAAATGGAGTTTTAGCCCATTGTGTAAGATCAACCGGGAAAATCACAACCTCAAACATTCCAAATAAAATATGTAAAAGAACAAGTTCAATGTCCATACATAGATTTAATTGCGACATACTCTAGCGATAGGAGAGCTCACTAATACTATATTGAAATGAGGGAATTTTTTGAGTGAACAATTTAATCAGATTCAACCTTGTCCAGTAACATCAACTGAACAAATACCCTTAACGAATGAGATTACACCACTAGTTACTACACCACTTACGACGCCAACTATTAAAATTCCAGTTGTACTGGCAGAACCAACACTGCAAATCGTTGTCGAGTCCGATATTACACTTAGTCCTGCAGCGACAGAGATTAAACGAGTGAAAAAGAATGTCTTTCTAAATCAAGTGAAATTGGTACCAGTTAGCTTTGCACGTATTGCTAACACTGATTTCTTTAGAGTAACACGAGCTAAATTATTTGTAGCAGGACATATTCGGAAAAATATCGAATATGCTTCATCAGCATGTAATGGGGCCCTTCAGGATAGAATTGCTGATGTTCCGTTTTCAGGTTTTACAGATCTTATATTTCCGCAAACAGCAGGAGGCGCTACACCAATTTTAGGCATTTCTGAGTTTGCCGAAGCGAACTTCCTTAACGAAAGAACACAAATGGATGCTCGATTAGATAAGGCTTTCTTCCAAAATCTCGTTAAATACAATGAACAACCATTTGGTGAATTAGTAGCAGCCAATTTCTTTGAACTTGATTTTTCACCGATTATGGCAGCTCCTGAAGAAGCATTCAGCACATTACGTGAAAAAATTGTATTAGAACTTACTGTAAAAGTATTGCAAGTTCAACAAATCCGTTTGGGCGCTGGAAGTAGTGTAGTAACACCTGTTCTACCAGGGCTTACTCCACCAGCAACACCAATTGTTCCTGATATGATTCCGCCTACTGAGCCTTGTTAATTTTTTTATGTAGTGGAGCAAAAATTGTAACAATAATACTGATATAAAATCAAATATGTTGTTGGGCAGTTGAAAGTTCACTTTTACTCGAACTTTTAACTGCTTTTTTTTGGCAAGATAAGGACATGCGCTTTCCAATTGTATCTCTTGGTGGGGACTGTGACAAAAGTAAAAATATTGCATAATATGGATTGTAATTAGTATTGTAGATTTTCAATTGTCCTAACATAATCGCATCAGAAGAATTAGCTAATGGATTAAAAATTGATTGTTATGCTTTTTTTGTCAAATCATTATTTGGGAGTGAATGAATGGCAACTCCATGGATTAATTTTAGAGAGATGAAAAAAATATCCTCTAAACAAAATAAATACACTGAGTGGAGGTATCAAACTAAAATAGATGACGAATCTCCATTTGAACAGACTTTTAATGGAAATAATAATCTGCTTGATGAAATAGAAGATAAACCAATTACAGAGGAATCAACTTTAACAGACCATATAATCTCTAATGAAGAGCTCCCCGAACCTATGGAGCCGATTATTGAGGAAGAAAACGAACATCACCCAAATTTTGAGAACTTCAGGGAGGATGCTAGCTTAGCAGAGCTATTAGCATCTAATGAAGATCTACCTATATCTAAAGAAACAAATGTTGAGCAAGAAAACGAACATCCTCTAGATATCGATGAGAGTCACACAAAAGTGACCTTAATAGAGCAATTAGCGTCCATACCCATACCTATAGAAGCGAATGTTAAGGAGAACGAAGAAAATTTCCGACATATGGATGAGAACCATGTAGAGGAATTAACTTTAGACCAGATAGCATGCAATCAAAGTGTACCCAGTCCAACAAAGGTAGAAATTGACCATCTACTAGATAGTGATGAGAACTCCCTTGAAGAACAAAATTCAACAGCCCAATCAGACAATAATCCAAAATCTTTCAATAGAGCTCTGTCAGAGGCTGAAAATAATATGCATTTGGATGATATAGAAGAAAAGGAGAAAAACAATCCTCCAAATCGTAATAAAGAGATTGCAAAGTCTTTACAAGGAGAAGTATGCACCATTATCCAAAAAAGTCCCTTTTCTACTTATGTAGAAATTAACGATTTTCTTCATGCTCCTATTTATGGTGAAAATGTTCAAAATACAATATTTGATTTTCTTGATTTAAATGATAACCTATCTCCCCAACTTCAGACGAAGCTACTCCAAACGATTTCGATTTACCCTGAACAACCAGATTGTCGTTTGGTTAGCTCCAACATTAATCAAATGATTTCTTTAATGAGAACGGATACTAATAAAAAAAATGGTAGTGAGCAGCATCCGTTTAAATCAGTAGTAGTTCCCTTACATAACTCACAAGCAATTAAAAAAGGAGAAATTAACTCCTCTGAGCCTTTTATACATATACGAGTTCCTGTTGTGCTAGGGGAATACAAAATAGAAATATGTATGGAGGAAAAAATTGCTTTTGATAAAGGAATTGAAGAGGTTAAAGAGATCACAAATGAGGTAGTACTATCCGATTGTAGATTTGTACCTATTCATAGATCCCAGTCATTGGGAAATGGAACAAGAACTGTATTAAAGGGGAATTTATTTATAGAAGGCTACATACAGCATAATATTGAGTATAGGGTATCTAATACGCAAAATAAGTCAGCCATTCATCCCAATCGATTGTGTCAAAATATAGTATTAGAATTAATTATCCAAATGTTACAAGTACAAAAAATTAAAGTACTGTTTGACTGGCAAGGTAATGGAGGGTTATAGAAATTTATCCCTTAATTCAAATAAAATGAATATAAAACTAATATATACGTCCATGTATAGATTTAAATGCTACATATTCTAGCGATAGGAGAGCTCTCTAATACTAAAAAAATGAAATGAGGGAATTTTTTGAGCGATCAATTAGAAAGCCAATTTCAACCTTGTCCTGTAACATCAACTGAACAAATTCCATTAACGAATGAGATTACACCAGTAGTCACTACTCCAGTTACAACGCCAACTATCAAAGTTCCAGTTGTATTGGCAGAACCAACACTGCAAATCGTTGTTGAGTCGGATATTACACTTAGCCCTGCTGCTACAGAAATCAAACGAGTGAAAAAGAATGTCTTCCTAAATCAAGTGAAACTTGTACCAGTTAGCTTTGCACGTATTGGTGGCACTGATTTCTTTAGAGTAACAAGAGCTAAATTATTTGTAGCAGGACATATTCGGAAAAATATAGAATATGCTTCATCAGCATGTAATGGGGCACTTCGAGATAGAATTGCTGACGTTCCGTTTTCTGGTTTTACAGATCTTATTTTCCCACAAACACCTGGAGGCGCAACACCAATCTTAGGCATTTCCGAGTTTGCTGAAGCGAACTTCCTTAACGAAAGAACACAAATGGATGCTCGATTAGATAAGGCTTTCTTCCAAAATCTTGTTAAATACAATGAACAACCATTTGGTGAATTAGTAGCTGCCAACTTCTTTGAACTTGATTTTTCACCGATTATGGCGGCTCCTGAAGGGACATTCAGTACATTACGTGAAAAAATTGTCTTAGAACTTACTGTAAAAGTATTGCAAGTTCAACAAATCCGCCTTGGTGCTGGCAGTAGCGTAATAACGCCTGTTCTTTTAGGACTTACACCTCCTCCTAGTCCTTGATAAATGCTAGTTTAGAGGACAGTAGAATATTATAATATATTAACAAAGCTGGTAGTACAGATGGATATTTTGTTTGTACTACTAATTTTCTTATAGGAGCTGTCAATCTTTAAAAGCATTTATCAATATTATGAAAAATCAGATACAAGTGAATGATTAGCTTCATTAAAAGGAAAAAGGGTTGCCATATAAAATGGGCAACCCTTTTTTCATTATTTATTTCACTGTTTCTAAAACGCGTACAAATTGTCCTTTTGAGTGAGGGTAGCCTGCTTGTGTAATTTTTACTTTTACAAGTTGTCCGATTAGACTTTCTGGACCCTCAAAAACTATTTTTAAGTAATTGTCTGTATAGCCTGTTAGAAGGCCTTCTTCTTCACTGCCATCATGCACAAATTCTTCAGGGATAACTTCTAGCACTTGATCTTCAAAACGAGAAGCATACTCTTTTGCTAGCTGATCGTTTAAAGAGATGAGTCGATGCACACGCTCATTTTTAATGTCTTCATCAATTTGATCTTCCATACGTGCAGCAGGGGTTCCCGTACGAGGAGAGAATGGGAAAACGTGTAGCTCAGAAAATTTATGATCGCGAATAAAGTTATATGTGTCCATAAACTCTTCCTCTGTCTCACCTGGAAAACCAACGATTACATCAGAAGTAACAGCTAAATCAGGTAAAGCCTCATGTAATTTTGTTAAACGTTCACCGAAGAACTCCATTGTATATTTACGTCGCATACGTTTTAATACTGTATCAGAACCAGATTGAATAGGGATGTGTAAATGATTCACGACAATCTTTGATTCACGTAGTACTTCAATTACTTCATCTGTTAATTGACTAGCCTCAATGGATGAAATACGAAGACGCTTTAAGCCTGTTACATTGGCCTCTAAATCACGTAGTAATTGAGCAAGATTATAATCTTTTAAATCCTGACCATAGCCACCTGTATGAATACCAGTTAAGACAATTTCAAGATAACCAGCATCTACTAATTGCTGTGCTTGATGTAATACTTCTTGTGGGTCACGAGAACGCATTAAACCACGTGCCCATGGAATAATACAAAATGTACAGAAATTGTTACAGCCTTCTTGGATTTTTAACGAAGCACGTGTACGGTCTGTAAATGCTGGTACATCTAATTCTTCGTATACTCGGTTTTTCATAATATTACGTACAGCATTAATCGGTTGTCGTTCCGCACGATATTGTTCAATATAACCAAGTAATTTCGTACGATCTTGTGTTCCAACAACAATATCAACACCAGGGATTGCCATAATTTCTGCAGGGGATGTTTGTGCATAGCATCCCGTTACACAAATAACTGCATCCGGATTTTGGCGAATTGCTCGACGAATAACCTGACGTGATTTTTTATCTCCAGTATTCGTAACTGTGCATGTATTAATGACGTAAACGTCTGCTTGTTGATCAAATTCTGTTCGATCATAGCCTTCTTCTTTAAACAGCTGCCAAATTGCTTCTGTTTCGTAATGATTTACTTTACAACCTAACGTATATAGAGATACGGTTTTCGTAAGCTCGTAACTCATGTTTTAATTCATCCTTTCAATTGCACTTTGTAACTGTGCTAAAATAACTTTTGAGTATATTCGATACTTGAATTATGATAACATAAACTATTTAAAATCAATACTTTAAAGAATCTTTAAACTCGTCCATATAAGTAAAAAAGTAAAGAGAGGGTCAGAAGCTTTCTGTCCTTCTCTTTACTATTTACATAATATTACTAATTATGTTGTTTTTCGTTGTAATGATAACGTGTAGCTGTAGATTGCCCAGTTTTTATAATAATCTCACGCTCAATTAATTCGCTTAGTAAAGTAAAGATACCATCACGAGTTATGTTAGTAGCCTTTTGCAAATCAGCACGTGAAGTGGGTCCGTTGTCTTTCAAGTACTCGATTACCGCACCTTCATAATTTTTGTACTGCATCTTAGCTGGTGCAGAGGATTTGCTCTGCGTAAGTGATTTATACGCAAATGTATGTGTAATACCATTTTTAAAAGTAATGGATTGGACACGTTTATCAATAACTACAATATTATCAATTATGGTGTGCATGAAATCAGATAACGCTTCTCTGCCAACAATTTCGGATAATTCACGGTAATCAACTTGTCGAGCTTGTTGCATTTCTTTAGTGATTAAAAAATGTTGTGCGTAATCAATGAATACATCACTGGTTTTATCCTCACTTTTTTGTTTCGATATATTAATTTCTTCGTCAATTTCTTCTAAGCGTTCTTGAAAATCACGCTTTTTAAAAATATAATCCTTTTGGCTAATTGCTTCTTCTTCTTCACCAAAATAATACAAATCCTCTAATTTTTTAAGTGCTCTCTCATACTTAGCTTTCTCTTTTTGTAAACGTTCAATTTCGAGGTTAGGCATGTCCATTTCATCTTTTGTATTAATGGAGTATTCTTGTCCAGACATATTGTTTGTTAGGGCAAAGTAGGTTTCCTTTAAAGATTCGTTATCTACACCAACTACATCAATAAAAGGATTGCCACGTAGTAAGGCTCTTTCCATGTCACGCAAAGAGTGTTTAGGTGTTATGCGTTCTTGTAGTCTAATTAGGTTAGAGACATAATTAAAAATAAATGGCCCAATAATAATATCACTAACGTAATTGCTGCATCGTTTTGCACCACCCGATGTAACGCATGTATATCGAGAAGGACGATAGCCGTCTTTTCGTGCTACATCTAATCCAGAAGTAAGAAGTGAATTACATTTGCCACAGTACAACATTTTAGAAAAGATATGCTTGTGAATATCTGCACGCTGAACATCGGTTAAACCTCTATAATTATCAGATAACAGTTTGTTTACTCGTTCGTACTGTTCCTTTTCGATAATGCCAGGATGGTTATTTTCAACAACAATCCATTCCTCTTTGTTTTTAAGCCTTCTGCTACCTCCACTTTCACGCATGTTGTAGCGGTATGTCCCGATATAGAAAGGATTTCGTAAAATATCACGGACTGTCTTGGCTGTCCATTGACCGTTACGTTTAGTAGCAATATTTTCATCATGTAAACGGTATGCCACTTTCAATGTGGAACGTAATGTTTCGTATAAATTATAGATATATTGAACAATTTTTGATTCTTCAGGATCAATGACTGGAAATTTTTCTTCTTCAGACCATACATAACCGAATGGAACAGTTGCACCGTTCCATAATCCTTTTTCAGCACGTGATAACATAATTGAGAATACACGTTCAGCAGTCAACTTTCGTTCTAATTCAGCGAATACAAGTATTATTTTTAACATTGCTTCGCCCATTGCTGTAGATGTATCGAATTGTTCGTTTTTTGAAACGAAAGTGACTTTACACTCTTTTAATTCTTCGTACATCTCCGAAAAATCTTTGAGGTTACGAGATATTCTATCAATCTTCCAAACAAGTAAATGTGTAAATTCTCCATTTCGGATACGCTTCATCATTTCTTGATATTTTGGGCGGTCAGTATTCTTAGCTGAATAACCAGCATCTTCAAATATTTCTACATCTTCTATATTTAAAGCGTATTTAGCGTAATTTTCCAACTCTTGGCGTTGAAAGGGCAATGAATCTTTGTCAATTTGGTGTAATGTGCTCACACGTACATATAAAGCTGCTTTCTTCAACTATAATTCCTCGCTTTCATTCAAAAGAGCCATAATTCTTACATTCTCTTTATATTTGTATATTAGTCATGGTAGGAAATAGATTTCAACCTTTTTCACGTAATTGCTTAATTATAACAAAATGCTGTAAAAACTTTGAAAAAATGGTTAAATGACAGTAATTTCATTTTGGCAAATTTTTACATAATTCGACAAGAAATAGTCAATTGGTAACGGAGGAAATGTATATAGAGGAAAATATTTCTTCATATGTCGAAGCTAGTCGTACAAAATAATTATGAAAATTAGGTATATGGATATAAAATAAGATTAACCCAATATTGTCGAATGTTGTCATTATTGGATTGTTTTAAGATACATAAAATATAATTGGTAAGAACATAAGTTCGGTGTATAATGTACTAAGAGGTGGTAAGAGTGAAGAAAAGTTTAATAAAAATGATTGAAGAATTAAATGATGAAAAATTAATACGTAGGTTGTTTTATTTAGTAAAAGCGGCAATAAAAAAAAGTAGCTCTGACGAATAAGAGCTACTTTTTTAATTGTTTAGCAAGCATACCATCAATAAGCTGGTGAAGCATCAATAAGTAATCATCATCGAGTTCACTTGCCTTTGAAATAATATCCTTTATCATGTCATTTTCTGAAGCTAGAATCTTCCCAAGCTTTTCAGAAAAGAGATCTTCTTCGTTAATAGCACTATAAACTTCACCTTCCCCAGTTTTTAACCAATTTTCACTTACTCCAAATTTAATACACAAATGGTTTATGAATAGTTCTGGTGGTTCAACTAGCCCATTCTCATACTTCGCAACTACATTTCTGGAAACAGCTAAGCGCTTGCCGAATTCCTCCTGTGAAAGCCCATTTTCTTTTCTAATTTCTTGTATTCGTTCCCCAATCATCAAATAAACACCGCCTTTCCTATATGGTACAAAAAATAGTTTGTTCCTGCAAGAACGAAATATACCGAAAAAAATTATTTTGTTCTTGAAAGAACACGAAAAAGGTGTTATATTGTTCCCAAGAGAACGCAATGAGGTGATAAACATGGCGAAAGAAGAAGAAATTACAAATGTACTAGAAAAACTAAGAATGCTAGATAACGACCAATTAATGTTTATTGTTGGAGCTACCAATGCATTCTATCTAACTCAACAACAAGCAAAAGAACAAAAGAAAGATATTGTTGAAAAAGTGGTTTCGTAAATACTTTCAGCAAAAAAGTATTGAAGCGCTGTGATACCGAGCCGATGACGGTATAAATAATTCGGACTTATAGCTTATAAGACGGTAGCAACGTCAATTTTTTGCAATTTTTATAGGAGGTAAAAGCAATGTCTAGTACAGATACATCACAAATGGAAAAGATAAAGAAAGCACTAGAGAAATATGGGATTTTTAACGAGGAACAGTTACACGCAGCAGTCAAAAATATGACACCACTCAACATTGGATGTATGGTTTCCCCTGTTCCTTCTAGGAAAGAGATGGGGAATCAATATGCCAAATGATGTGACGCTTGAAGCAATTAAAGCATTTGTTCAAAGAGTAATTGCGAGTCAAAAAACGGTTAAGTATTTATTTGAATTAGAAACAGACATGTATTTATTTAGTTCTGTTTCTGAATACCACAACCTGCGAGCGGAATTAATTAAAGAAGCGGAAGCCCTTGGTATAAATGCAATTAGTCAGAAAGAGCAGGGGATAGTGGTTTCTTTATTACCACAAGTTTTCGAAAATTTGAATTTAAAAATCACTAATAGCAAAGACGAGGGAATTTTTTTGAGTTGTGAATCCAATATTGGCGACATGATTTTGGTTACTTACAAACTTCAGTTAGATATTTCAGCAATGTAAACAATGCAGTTATTTAAAGATATAGGAGGAATGAGGATGCTTAATCAATTACAGGAAGCGTACAACAAAGGGCTAGAAAATTTGGTATTCGTCGATTTTTCGAATAAAGATGTTTCTGGTGAAAAGAAAATATCCGAGTTTGAACTAGCAAATCAAAAAGCGTGTTGCCAGGATGTATTGCAAGTAATTAATTTACATTTGCGTAATGGAGATTATGACTCGATTCGTGAGCGAATAGTGGCACTAGAAAACAGTGTTGATTACATGGAGAGCTTGGAAAAACAAATCAAGGGAAAGTGCGGAACAGGATTCTATGACATTGCTGATAGCCTCTTAGAAAAAGGAGTACAAGCAAAGGTGGTAAAGTTCAATGCGCATCAAAATTAGGGCGTGGAAAAACATGACGGTGAAACAACGCATTAGGTGTTTAGGTTATTTCTCCAATAAAAAACTGCTCAATCGTTGGAGCGATCAAGCAGCTTAAATGTACTGATTTGTTTAGTCAATAAAAACAGTATATCAAGAAACGGTGCGAGTGTCTACTCGCTTCCGTCAAGCAGTCTATAAATCTATAACTCCCCCTTTAAGTGTCATATAAAGATGCGCTAAATATTTATAGGCTGCTTGATGGGATAACCTATCAAGCATGACAAAATAATGGAAGGAGCATTGTTATGAAAGTAAAACGTCCACGAAAATTCACTCGTTCAGAAAAAATGTACCTAAGCAGTATGCGTCTGAATTGTAAAAACTGGCTATTTGTATCTTCGGACGAGCAGTATTGGAACATTAAAAACAAAGAAAAGGGGCACATCAAAAAAGTGCCTGCTCCAACAAAATAAAAAATTGCTAACTACTGCACATAGCTAGCAATCTAAATCTCTGTGCCGTACCTCATATAAGTACGGCTTTTATTTGACTATTGCCAAATACCTTAACGCTAGTATAGCAACCTTCATGGCAACCAGTCAATTACGTCCTTGTAATAGATATTATATTTACGACTATGCTCAAAATTTAACAAGGCTAATAGATTATTAACAACATCACGGGAGAGAGTTGCCATGAGTAAAAGAAAGAACCAGGTTAAATATGTATTAGCAGCTTATGAGGAATCGTTTGCAATAGAAAAAAAGAATAGTAGTGAAGCTCATATTGAGAGTTTACGTTCGGACTCATTAGCAGGGTATCGAGTGAAAACGATTAAGAGTGGTCCAATTCTGGAAGTGGAAGCATATCCGTTTTGGAAAATACCACAGTCACGGAAAAAAAGGAGTGAAGAAAGTAGCCAAGCACAAAAGAATCTGAATGATAAAAATACAAAAAAACATGTAACAAGGCTAATTAACGCTAATTTCAGAAGTTTTGTGGATTTATGGCTAACGTACACATACCCACCAGGGAAAATGCCAGCAGATTTTGAGCAAGCAAAGAAGGATATGACGAACCTTATCAGACGAATGAAAAATTGGTTGAAAAAGCGGGAGCAGTACAAAGGGTTTGAACTGAAATACATCTATGTCACAGAGCATACACGAGATGGAAATAAAGTGAGGGCACACCATCACATGGTTACGAACTTTCCTGACAGAGACATTGCGGAAGAGTTGTGGAATTGTGGGGGGCGTACTCAATCCCGACGACTACAAGGTGATGATTTCGGCTTTGAAGGAATGGCTCGCTATATCACTAAAGAAAAAGGCAACAAAACTATGAAGCGGTATACACCATCAAGGAATTTAAAACAACCAACCGTTACAGTTGCAGATACTAAATTAACACGTAGACGTGCTGAAAAGATTGCTAAGGAAGAAATTTCAGCGCAAGAAACATTTGAATCATGGCACAAAGGCTATCAATTCAAAGACATGCAAGTGCAATTTTCTGATTTTGTAAGTGGAGCGTATTTGTATGTCCGAATGAAGCGGATAGACTCACCAATAAAACAAAAAGGAGATCGAATGAATGAAAATAATCAGCATTATAAATCTAAAGGGCGGAGTGGCTAAAACCATTTCGTCAATCAATATTGCTTATACGCTTGTAAAAGAACATGGAAAAAAGGTACTGCTTATTGATAATGACAAGCAGGGAAACACATCAAAATTCTTCCGTTTACATGGTGACAATAATGACGGTATTGCGGAATTACTGACTGTACGTGATTTAGATATTAAGGACGTTATACAGCAGACGCAATATGAGGGACTAGATATTATCACAGCAAATATGAATCTGTTACGTGCCAATAAAGAGATATTGTTAGATGTTTCACGTGCACAGCAAACACGTTTACGCAAAGCTTTAGCGCAGCTAGATGATGAATACGATTATTGTATTATCGACAATGCTCCTGACATCAATATGACGGTTATTAATGCACTTGTTGCATCTGATGACGTGTTAGTGCCGATTAAAGTTGACCAGTTCACTTTTGATGGTTTAAAGCAACTTGTAGACCAAATAGAGGATGTAAGGGAGTTTAATGACAATCTTACTTTCCGTGGGTGTTTTATAACGATGTTTCAAAAGAATAGTGTCAATAAGCAAGGAAGCGAATATTTGTTTTCATCCACAGATTATCCACTTTTCCACACAAAGATTCGGAAAACAGTAAAAGTAGATGAAACGACGTTTGCAGGGAAGCCATTGCTAGATTACAAAAAATCTACTGCTGGACAAGACTATCGTGAGTTAGTAAATGAGTATCTAAATATGTGATAGTTTCGGACACAAAGGAGCGGACACATGGGTTTTAATTTAAAACAATTAATGAATGACAAGTCTAAAGAAGCGACAGAAAAAAGCGGAGTGGCATTCAAGATAGACCTTATCCCGATTGAAAAGCTATTTCCATCTGAAATGAATAAGTACGTTGTTAAAGATATAACAGAGCTAAAAGCAAGTATTGAGCTGACTGGATTACAGCAAAATTTAGTTGTTAGAGAAGTCGAAAATGGCTATGAGGTACTTAGTGGTCATAGACGTTTTAAAGCCATGCAAGAGCTTTATGAGGAAGGTAACGAGGAATTTAAACGTATACCGTGCAAAATTCAAAGATCAATGGACGACATACAGGCTGAATTGCAATTAATTATGGCAAATTCAACTACTCGTGAATTAACAGATTACGAGAAAACGTATCAAGCAGCCAGACTAAAAGAACTGCTAACTGAACTGAAGAAAAGTGGTGTTCCGTTCTCTGGAAGAAAACGAGACATCATTGCACAACTTATGAATGTTTCCCCTACGCAAATTGCTCGAATGGACAGCATTAACACTAAGTTAATACCTGAACTTAAAGAAGAATTTAGCGAAGAAAAGATTAATATTACCACGGCTTACGAAATGTCGAGGTTGCCAGAAGAACAGCAGCAAGAAGCGGTTCAGGAATTTAAGGAAGGTAAACCTTTAACGCCAGCCGTTGCAAAAGAAATGCAGCAAGAAGTCATTGAGTCCGAGCAAAAGGAAAAACCTATGACTCATGAATTAGACAGCTATTCCAAGCAATTCGAAGCAATAAAAGCAGGATTGAAAACTTTTATGTATGGCTTTAATAATCAAAGTTTCCGAGTAGGGGACAAGCTAAAAATAAATGAATTTGACTATGACAATCAAGTGTACACGGGGAGATTTGTTGAGGTAAGAGTCACTTATCTTCAAGAAGGTGGAGAGGATGACATACCAGAGGATTACGTCATCATGAGCATTAAAAAACTTAGATAGCAAAAATGCGGTTCATTTAATGGACCGCATTCAAGGTACGTGTAAGGGGCTGTTAGCTATGTCAATTGTTCAACTAAGCATGTTTGACTGCGAAGTAAATATGCGGAATAACGATTACGTCTATCGACAATTGGAGGCGTTACAAATTGGCAGTAACATGCGCATTGGAAACATCCAAGTTAGCCGAACAGAGAAGTTTTATGTCGTTGCCAAAGAAGCGGAATTTGAAGAAGTCTTTAACATTTTCAAATTACAAAAATGCTATGAATTTATCAATGAAAAATTAATGAATAAGTAAATCTACAAAATCAAGTGAGAGGTTGAGGCGCAATGAGAAAACAAAAGCAATCTTATTCACGCAGCCATGCGAACAGAGGGAAAGTGTTCGAAAATTTAATTGACGGGACAAATAAACAATATCGTAATAACAACTTTGCTGACGTCCGTAAAGTGCCAACGCCAGTGAGGATTGTTGAGACAGAAGGAAAAAATGTTGAGGGTAAATTTGGTAGTGCGTCATGGGTGGATTATAGCGGTGTGTATAAAGGGCAAGCCATCATATTTGATGCAAAAGAAATCCGTCGTAGAACTAATTTCCCTTTGAACAACTTAACTAAGAAGCAATATGAGCAATTACATTCTTGGAATTTAAACGGTGCTAAAGCATTTTTATTAATTTGCTTCTGGATAGAAGGGAAAAACGAACCTGAAATTTATCTACTTAAATTTGAGCAATTAGAAACTGCTTGGGTAGCTGGACAACAAGGTGGTTCAAAATCCATACCACTTCAATTTTTCCGAGATCATTGTCCTCGTATTAAGTCAGGTATATATACAGTTCACTATTTAGAAGCGGTAGGAGTTGATTAAACATGGTCGAATATTGGAGTGCTAAACAAGGCGGTGGTTATATCAAGTGTCCAGTTAAGGACTGTAACCATATTGGCAATGTTATTACTGAAGCGCATTGTCGTATAGCACATGGAATGACCCGTCAAGAAGTAAAAGAGAAATATGGATTACCACAAAATGTATCGAAACGTAATAAGAAAATCAAAAATAATTAAAAGGGAGTGTGGAATAATGCTACAGGTTAAAGACAAACGAATTGTTACAACTCGAAAGGTGCATATGTGTTTTGGATGTGAAGAAGAAATTGAAAAAGGTGTAAATGCTGTTTACGTTAATGCCAAAGAAGATGAACAGCGTAACAATTTCCATCTTCATGAAGAATGCAACAAGATAATTGCTAAAGATAAGTGGTTTTCAGGAAGCGGGTTATATCGAGGGTGTATAAAAGATGCAATGAAAACTTCGGAGAAATTAATGTCAATCAATATATTACCGGATGAATTACCGTTCCCAATGCAATTCAATAACAAGGTGGAGGCTTAGTAGATGAAAATTAAATGGTTGTCTTTACCGTTAGAAAAAAGATTGGTTTTAATCAGTAATGCTATTAATGTCATTGGGATATTTAAAAGAAGCGGAAAGTAACTAACCAGGAGGAAGTAGTATGGATAATCCTGTTTTAAGTTATAAAGGCGAGAAAATCGAGGTTAAAAAAATTTTCAACTGTCTGTTTGAAAATGAGGCTACAAAAGAGTTGATTCGAGTTTGGTATCAAGATTTTGATGGTCTCTTAATCTATGAAACATGTTCGGATAGTCTACGGAAAAAGAGAAAAATTTCATCTGGCGAGTTGTTTTGGGATTATGAGAGAGTTTGGGAGGGTGAAAGTACGTGAAAGTTGTTGTATCGAAAGAACAATTTGAACAGGTACGCCAAGTTGAAAAGGTGCTAGGGATAAAGATAGCCTTAGCACCTGAAGAACAGCAGCTACGTGTCGTTGATAATGTAAATGGTCAGTGGGGTGTTTATCAAGTAATCCGTTGCTATAAAAGCATAACAAAATACTTTGCTGAATTGAAACTGATTGAGCCAGCTAAAACAGAACAAGAAGCGGTTATGAAATTTATGGCAGTACAACAAAAGATGGCAAAGAAAGGGAAATTAAAAGTAGTGGTTTATTGAAAGATATTGTTCAGCATTAGAAAAATTTAAGGAGAGATTTTACATGGATATGACAATCAATGGGTTATGTAAAGAAGCACACAAAACAGCAATTCAAAAGGGCTGGTATGACGAACAACGTGAGACGGGCACAATTTTAGCGTTAGTACACAGTGAGGTCAGCGAAGCTCTAGAAGCGGACAGAAAAGGGGAATCACAGAAATTCCAAGAAGAATTAGCTGATGTATGTATCAGGGTGTTCGATTTAGCTGGTTCAAAAGGAATCGACTTAGAATCAATCATCATGGCGAAGATGGCGTATAACAAAACGCGACCATATAAACATGGTGGAAAATTATATTAGGAAGATTCTGTGTTGTAAGGGGTGACAAGTTGGAAAAAGCAGAAGTTATCGAATTTATGGACCGAGTTGCACCAAATGCGGGGGATAGCTTTGGTCCTAATAGGGTGCAACGAAATTTTAGAAGTGGTTATGCAAATGCTGAAAAAGCGATTAACGAATTGGTTGAACTAGGATATTTAGAAGTGATTGTGAAGGGAAGTATTTCATTCTATTTAAGAAAATAAGTGTTCGTTTCAGAAAGATATTGTTTAGCAAGACAATCTTAAAGAGAGGGGCGTATCCTGATGGCAAGTTTAGTACTTGAGGATTTTCATTCAAATATTGAGTGTCCTCAATGCAAGGAGGTTATTGAACACCACGTACAAAAGATTGATGAAAATGGTGATGGACAATCTATCGCTTATTATGCAGAATGCGATATTTGTGACCATATTGAAGATTACAGCATTGAATGCTTTGAAACTTTATTACAACATGCGTGAAATCACTGGAAAGATAGGTGCAGTAGTAATAATTCGTCATTGGACCAATAACAAATATCAAATTAATACTAGGGGGTTCAAAATGGAATCAGTTAAACAAAGATGTGAATGGTGTGGGCGGTTAGGTGAAGAAGATTTAATGATTGATTGTGGTAATTCATTATTAGACACTGACTCTTTATGGTATCACGAAGATTGCTACGATGAAGCTAAAGACAACCAGTAGCAGCTATTGGATATGTGAAAGATATTGTTCAGTAAATGAAATAAATTGTTGAGCAAAGGAGAGATAACAATGTTATCAAGTGAAGATAAAGTAGAACTATTAAATAGTATGGAAATCATTGAAACGGATGGTGATGGAGAAACACTTTTCTATGTGCTAGTTGACTACAACGAAGAAAATTTAGCAACATTAGCGAAAATAGTACCTAATTTAGAACAGTATTTAAAAAATTTTGGTGATGCTGACAATGATAAATCAGCAATTGAAATTTCAATGGCAGCGTGGGAATACACAGAAGCTACGTGGTTTCGAAATGGCAAATTCCATAAAGAAATTGATTACGCACGTTTAAAGTCAGAATTAGCTACTGATGAAAATAAAGACTGGTGTTTCGGTCAAACTAAAAAATGTGCTGAAAAATACGGTTTGAATTTGAGTGAAGAGGATTTTAAAAGATTCTTTAAATTAAGAGTTGGTGACAAAGATATTGATTGGATGATGCGCCATATGAGTGCTTACAAAAAAACTTTCATAGATACGTTAATAACTTATATAACTTATTAACTTAATCAATAATCCAATATGTAGTAAGGTGGCGGAGGAATGAAACAGTTTATTCGATTGTTAAAATACGGTTGGATTCTTAATTGGCACTTGAAAAAGAAGGATAAATTTAATTTGAAAAACCATAGAACAGTGCTTCAGTATCATTATGAAATGGCTCAATTTTATTATGAAAAAATATATGGCGCACCATATAGTTCAAAATTATAGAGATGGAGTGATGATGGTTGAACGCAATACGTAAAGAAGTTAGAAAACGTAGAGCAGAATTGATAAATCAATAGGACCACATTTTCTATTTTGGATGTAAAGGGTGTCCAAAACGTAGAGCATATAAACCTTCCCAAAAATGCAGAGGTTGTAAGGTGTATAAGCAATTAAGAAACATCGGCAAAGAATTAGAGCAGATTAGCAAGGAGCGTAGATGGTCAAAGCAAAATTCACGTACTTACAACAAATGATCGCTTTGCTTCAATGAATAGCGGGGTGAAGTTGGTGTTGAATAAAAAACAAATTCGCCAAAAACGTATGGGACTATTATTGCGAGAAGAAGATATTTCAAAAGTATGTGAGTCTTGTGCTTTAAAGGTGAACCATAACGTAGCTGCTGAAATAGATGGAACAAGTAAATGGAATTTGGGTAACTGCAAAGAAAGTGATTGCACATATTATTTTGAATTGCTGGCAATTGGAAAAGAGTTAGAGAATTTATCGCAGCAAAGGAAGGAGGCGCAAATGGTAATTTCACTGACTGTAGAGCGATATAAAGAATTAAAATCTAAAGGGAAAACAGATAAACAGATAATCACTGAATTTGGTTATAATAACCAAGTTTTTAATGATTGGAAAAGGAAGCATGGATTGATAAAGTCCAGGAAGGAAAATGAAAAAGGGGAAGCAGAGGAAGCTACAAGTGTGTCAGTGGATACTAATAAAGATTTTTCAAAAAGCCAGGTGCAACATTCAAAGCCGCAAACTGTTTTAACAGAAGCGGATTTAAAGAAAGTTTTTGATGAACTTCATCGCCTTCAAAAATTTGAAAAGGAATCGATTTCAGAAAATGAAAAGCTGCTTACACAAAATCTGCAATATGAACAGGCAATAAGTGAACTTGAACAAAATGCTGAACACATGAGAATGAGCCTGGAAGCTGCTTTGGAAGAAAAGGAAGCATTGGAACGTGAAATTAAAAGCCAAGCTAATAATGGTATCACAGAGGGCTATAACCGTTCTCAACAACTAACATTACTTTTGATGAAAGAAGTAATTGAGTTAAGAGAAAAACAAATAGGGTGAACAATATTTAGAAAGGTAGGGTGTTATGGAAAATGAAAGCGTGACAAGAGAAGAAATGTTAGCGTATCTTATGGCATTTGGGCGATTAGTGCCAGAATACTATGAGAAATTGGATGACGAGAAATTAAAAAGGGAATATGAGGAAACAAGAAGGGCATAAAAAAAGAGCAGCAGTCACCTACTACTCAGCCAAACTATACACAAGATAATTATAGCATAAAAAAGAAAGTGTTGTAGTTATCTAAGTTGAAATAAAAGTTTGGTAAGAATTTGAATGTTTCATAGGGGGAAAAACTATGACAGAACAAAAGACACCATTTTTAACAACTGAAGTGATTGAAGTTATTACTAGGGCGGCCGCAGTAGTAGCAATCGAACAGTACAAGCAAGAGTCACAAAACCAAGAAAAACAAAGACATGACCGTAGATTACGTAATGTGAAGCTATTGTTACGTAATTACCGAAGTTTCGTCAAACATGCTTCAGATGTACAAAATGACATTGTGAAATTAGATCGCAAACTTATTATGAATGAACTAGACACAGATGATTTTGCTGTAGAGGCAATAAAACGTTCTAAAAAGCGAACATTATCCATAATTAAATTTTTGGACCGAATGCTAAACGTTTATAAAGAGATGTGTGAGGAAGCGGAATCAGAAGAAGAAGCTAGACGATACCAAACTATCTATCATTTATATCTCGCACCAGAGAAAAAAACTCATGCAGAAATAAGTGAATTTCAGTTTTTGACCGAAAGAACTGTATACAATGATGCTAAGAAAGCTTACGAGGACTTGACAGTATTGATTTTCGGGGTTGATGGTCTACGATTTCAACAATGAGATGTCATTTCAAAAACACTTCATTTTATTTTCATTATTAACAAAGTATGATGATAGTGTAAGACTAATGTGTATATCTGGTAGCGGAGGAAATTAGTCTTTTTAAACTGAAAGGGGTGGTTGATATGTGAACTATGTTTACTTTCCATTTTATTTCAGTCAACTTACTAAACTTACTATTGAAACAAGTGTACGGAAATACACTATAAAAGAACACAATTTTTCTTCTTACAAAATAAGGATGTCTAGCTCTTATTGTGAGAAAAGAGCAAACCACAATTAAATATTTTTACCGCAGTAGACAAGCCTTATCCCTAGCACGGTAAGGCTGATGTAAAAGAGTAGTGGCGGAATAGGTAGACGCTTAGAGAGATAACATAGTACTCTCGACAGTTCGGTAAGGTTAACTTTGCTTTTGCCCATTCAAATATCTTACGTGACTTAAAGGGTAATAAACCTTTATACAAAGCACAGGAGAGGCGCAACCGAATGAGATGTTAACCATACGAGGTGCAAATCCTCGTCTACTTCATTTACTTAAATAGGTTGTGAGAAAAGCATTGTAACAGTATTTCGTTGCAGTGCTTTTTATTATGTTCTAAAAAAGAAACGGAGGTAAATACAATGAATTTTGGTCAAGCGATTGAAGCTTTAAAGTCGGGCAAGAAAGTAGCTCGAAAAGGTTGGAATGGTAAAGGTATGTTTGTTTATTATGTACCTGCTGCATCGTATCCCCCAAGTACAGATGTAATGAAAAGGGCATTCGGTGGAAAAGATGTACCGTATCGTGAGTATCTGGCATTAAAGACAGCACAAAATGATGTTGCCACATGGTCTCCAAGTACTTCAGATTCTTTAGCTGAAGATTGGGAGGTTGTTGAATAATGCCAGAACAAAACAAAACTATTAACCAACAACTTGAAAACAATTTTATGTACCATGCTCCAAAAGAGGGGCAACCTGAAAAGTATGAGGCTATTCGTGCAAAGGTGAAGGAGCTTGCTTATTTAATTGAAGAAGTATGTCCAAACAGTCGTGAAAGATCAGTTGCTATCACTAATCTAGAAACTGCTATGTTTTGGGCAAATGCATCAATTGCTAGAAATTAAGAGTCATCATTCATGATGGCTTTTTATTTTTATTTTGAAGAGTGAGTATTGAGCAAGGTCTACCCCTTACCTTGATAACTCGGTACTTACTCTTGAAAATAAAAATTTGTATCAAAAGATTTAGAAAGGGAGGGTAAGAGGTGCTTAAACAATTATTCTGTTCTCATGACTATAATTGGGACTCTAATATATTTGGAGATGCCATCAATCTTTTTAATGGCAAGAGAACTATTTTGAAATGTTCTAAGTGTGGTAAGTATAAAACGGTTGGTCAATTATTAGTTCCAGCACAAAATGCGCCACAATATACATCTGACGGTTATCATTCGTTTGCGGAGTTATACAATCATAGGATGATTTTGTTTGCAGTTATCTGCAAGAAAAATAAATCAATGTGTTGGAAATCTAAAAAGCATCATGATGACACCATGTACGACAATTATTTTATTGTTGGAATTGATACACCGAATGGACAGTTTACTTACCATTATCATCTGAAACATTGGCATATGTTTGATGTGAAAGAATTGGAAAATGCTCCTAATTGGGATGGTCATACTAGCGATGATGTTGTCCGTCTTTTGCATTTAGTTGATTAGTCTTGTGAAATCATTTGTAAGTGATGTTGTGAGAGTAAAAGAAACGGACAATGTATCACCTACATGTTCCTCGATTACTCTCAATGTCGTTTGATAGATAGTAAAAGAGCAAATAGCGTAAAGAGGGTGATGCCATTGGGAAAATGAATAAAGTTAAGACCAGAGGTAAATACACTGAATGGCTTACAAAAGAAGGTTTATTGAAGATAGAAGGTTGGGCTAGAAATGGCTTAACGGATGAACAAATTGCCCATAACATGGGGATTAGTCGCTCCACTTTAAATGAGTGGAAAAAGAAGTATTCGGACATTTCGGACACCCTTAAAAGAGGTAAGGAAGTTGTTGATATAATGGTAGAAAATTCCTTATTGAAGCGGGCTTTAGGTTACGAATACATTGAGAGAAAGTATGGACAAGTGGCAATGTCCGAGGAAGAACATTATGCAAGGAAACAGGTTGCTGTTAATCAATACAAGTTAGATCATCCAGAAGCTACCCTTGAAGAAATACGTCTTGTTGAAATGAGCGTATCGAAATTTAAAAGTGTATTGGTGGAGGAAAAAACAAAAGAAGTTGCGCCTGACGTAACAGCTCAAATTTTCTGGTTAAAGAACCGCAAGCCTGATAAATGGCGAGATAAGCAGCAAAACGAAATTTCTGGTTCAGGTGGCGGCCCAATAGATGTGGTGTTTAACATCCCTAGACCTCCTAAGAAGGGTGAGAAGGGGTGATAAAGGATGGCACAAACCATAACCATTGATTATGAACCAAACGAAAAACAAGCCCTTTTTCATGCGTCTGACGCTGACCAACTCGTATATGGTGGTGCAAAGGGTGGTGGTAAATCATGCGCTATTGTCATGGAGGCATTAGCGTATGGTATTGAGTATCCAGGAGCTAAAATATACCTATTCCGTGAGACATATGACGACCTTGAAGCCAATTTAATCAGTGAAATGAAAGCTAAGTGGCCCAGCGAATTGTATAAGTATAACGAATCGAAACACATAGCGACTCTCTACAATGGCACAAAAGTTATGTTTCGATTTATTAGTAGCAAGAAAGATGCTGACAGGTATCAAGGGCGTTCTATGGATTTTGTAGGAGTAGACGAGCTTACAAAGTTTGATAAAGCTTGGATTCAAATTCTTTTGTCATGTCTACGTTCTCCAAAAGGGTTTCCGCCACGTTTTAGAGGTACGTGTAACCCTGGTGGGCGTGGTCATGCGTGGGTTAAAGAAGATTTTGTACTAGGGACAAACTATGGAGAAAAAATTCTAATTGACCCAATTACGGGCGGGAAAATGCAGTTTATTCCTGCCTCTGTATATGACAACGTTGTGTTAATGGCGAATGACCCTAACTACGTAAAGCGACTAGAGCACTTGCCTGAAAATGAACGTCGTGCTTTCTTGCACGGGGATTGGGATATATTCTCTGGTCAATACTTTACGGAATGGATGCGTGAAAAACATGTCATTAAACCGTTTGAAATACCTGACCATTGGCGTAGATGGCGTTCTATGGACTGGGGTTTTAATGATAACTGTTCTGTTGGTTGGTATGCGGCAGATGAAGATGGACATGTATACAAATATCGTCAATTGTACGTCCGTGAAATGTTAGCATCTGATATAGCTAAAAAGGTTGTCGAGCTATCAAAAGGTGAAAAAATTCGATATACGGTAGCGGGACATGATTGCTGGCAGAAGCGAGGTAATGACAATGCACAAGGTGAATCTATTGCTGAAACCTTTTTACAAAATGGTGTACCGCTAGAAAAAGCTGATATTTCTCGTGTTGTTGGTTGGCAAAGATTGAGGGAGTATCTTAAAGATGCACCAGACGGAAAGCCTTGGTTTATGGTCTTTGAAAATTGTGCAGACACAATACGCACCTTACCTATGATGATTTATGATGAAAAAAATGTAGAGGACTTAGATGACTCCTTAGAAGATCACGCTGTAGATGAAACAAGGTACTCGCTTATGTCTCGACCATTAAAATCGAAGGCTGCACCACAAGAAGAAAGTAAGGTCAGCAAACTAAAAAAACAAGCAATTAAAAACAGGAAACAACACACTAAGCGATTGATTTAGTGTGTTTCTTTATGTTTTAGGAGGGATTAGGATTGAAGGTCAATCAAGTTCAACTATTTGAAAAAGGGTACAAAAATCGCTGCTCTACATATGGATGTGGTGAAAGAGCAACAAAATATGTAGGTCGTCCAGATGCACCACTTAATGTATCGTATGTGTTATGTGATAAGTGCATAGGTGAGTTGGTACAGTCAATACATGAGCAATATCCTGTGGAAATGGCAAAGGATGAAGCAAACCGTACAGATGTAGATGTGAATGGTTTAACTGAAGCGGTTGCGGATGCTCGTACTCATGCCGAAGTAGATAAAATTGTAAAAGATTACGGTTTGCAAGGAATACAAACTAAAGCAGAAGGTGCAACTGTCCAAGCACGGAAGGATGCAATATTAAAAACGCTGGAATGATGTTCTGGTTTTGTGAAAAAGACCAAGAAATTTTATGCATTAAAAGTTGGGAAATAATTTAGGGTAAGGCTTATAAAGCCCGACAAATCAACAATGTATAAAATCCTGCATAATCAATAAAAAAGGTAGTTTGAGGAACGTTGATATAACAGCGTTTGTGGAAATCCTAACTTCCTGAAACCATTATTATGTAAACCTAAAACGAATGTCATATTCAATTTTTGAATAAAAAGATGAAGGGATGATGTGGGTGATTAACTATATTGTCATTATTGTATTGGTACTTGTTATCTTACTACAAGAGATTATTCATAGCCGAGAGCGGAAAGACTTATATACTCGATTAATGGCTCGTGATCTCTATGAATATAACCACATTACTAAAGGTGTTAGAAATGGCGAGAGTGGTGACAAAACAAAGCAAGGCACTAACATTCTAAAAAAGCGAATTGATACATCATACCAACGTTTACAAGGAGAACAAAGGGAGGTGTGATGATTGGTAGTAGGTGTAATTAAAAATATGATTACTGGAAGTAAAAGCACGGATAAAAGTCGTGAGGACAAGTATGACGAAGAAATAGCGGCCTTTGTCAATCAAGAATATGAGAGTCGTAAATCAGGACGTTTGCCATTTGAGCTTCAATGGAGGCTTAACATCGAATTTCTAAACGGTAATCAATTTTTAGACATTGACCCTACTTCTGTTTCTATTCAAGAGATACCGACAATGTACTGGTATCAGGAAAGAGAAGTATTTAATCAAATGGCAACAATTTACGAAACACGAGTTGCGCAGTTGTCGAGAACGATACCGATGCTTAAAGTGCGTCCAGCGTCACAGGATGACGGAGATATTTCTGCGGCAAGAGTATCATCAAGCCTATTGCAATCAACGTGGCATGAAGAAGATATGGATGTAATTTGGGATGATTTATGTGCGTGGACGGAGCTAACGGGAACAGCTTTTATTAAAAATGTCTGGAATAAAGATAAAGGTCGAACAGTCATGATAATGAGAGTGCCGAAAGAACAACAAGAAAATAAGGCTTCAAATGGAGATACAGAACATGCAAGTCAGTTGCTTGAAGGTGAATACGAGGATGTTGAATTGAAAGAGGGAGATATGGATGTATGTGTCGTTTCGCCTTTTGAATTCTTCCCTGATAACAATTTCGCATCGTCATTAAAGGCGTGTCATAGTGTTATACATGCAAAAGCATATGCCATAAAAGACATTGAAGAAATATGGGGTGTCAAAGTAGAACCTGAAAAAGTCGATGTTATGACATTGCAACAGATACAAGCAGGACTTGGTGGTATTGGTTATAGTGTAGGTGGTTATCGAGGGAAATCTATGCAGTTGAAAAATCATGCAATAGTAAAAGAATATTATGAACGCCCGACAAAGAAGTATCCAAACGGGCGTTTTATTGTGGTCTCAAATAACAAAGTGTTGTCTTTGAGTGAACTACCTTACAAGGTTGGTGACGATGGGAAGCGGGATTTTCCGTTTGTTTTAGCGAGATCAATAAAAAAGCCTGCTCAATTTTGGGGAGGTTCAGTCCTTGAACGAATCATACCTATACAACGACGCTATAACGCACTACGTAATCGGAAAGCAGAGTATCTAAATCTTGTAGCAATGGGACAATGGTACGAGCCTGAAGGTTCTTTAGATGAAGATGTTGAGTTAGATAATTCACCAGGTAATATTATTCGTTATCGTCCAGTAAATGGAGGAAAACCTGAACCTGTATCATTCCCTAACTTACCAGCATCCTTTGAAAATGAAATACAGACACTTTTAAACGAATTTACTGCTATTTCAGGTGTGTCCGAGCTTTCACGATATTCCCAAGCACCAAGTGGAGTTAAGTCAGGTGTGGCGTTATCTATTGCTAATGAACAAGATAATACACGTATTAGTAATACTGCTTCAAATTTGGCACAGTGTATAAAGCTAATGGGTAAGCAATGGTTGAGATTATATCGTCAATTTGTTAAAGAGCCACGTGTCTTGCGTACAGTTGGGCGAGATAGAGATGTAGAAGTGTCCGATTGGACCGTTTCTCAATTGAAGTCTGATGATGTGATTATCGAAAATAGTTCAGCACTTGCCGAAACGCCAGCACAACGTAGACAAATGGTATTCGACATGCTTACAGCAGGCTTGTTTAACAAAGAGGAAACATCCCCTATAAGCAATGCAACTAGAGAAAAAATACTTGAAATGCTCGAATACGGTAACTGGGAAGGTAGCATGATGGAGATGCAACGTCTGCAAGAACAAAAGGCGAAGCGGGAAAATATGCGATTTAAGCAAGGGCAGCCAATTATGATAAATGATTATGACGATGATGTACTACATATCGAAATGCATAATCGTTTAAGAATGAGTGCGGAATATGAAGATATTTTAAATTCGCCCCAAGGTATGGAGATTGACCAAATGCTTAGGGAACATATTGAAATGCACAGACAACGTATCATGATGCGGCAAATGGAACAGTTACAACAACAAATAGCCGTGCAACAGTCACAAACAACTACTAATGGAGGTAAAAATCAATGAAAACAGATTGGTTAGAAAGATATTATAAAACGCTTCTTGACTTGGATTTACAATACTTTGCTGACGGGGAGGGACATCGGTTTGCGGCAGACCCTACGCCAGCAGAGCCACATCCATTTGCTGCTGAAGAAAGTAGCACATTTTCTCGATTCGCAGAGCAACCTAATCCTTTGATTAGTGAGGTTCAAACAGTTGAAACGCCTATATTGCAAGGAGGTGAACAACAACCAATTTTAGGTGACGGACAAGAACAACCACCATCTCAACAACCACAAGAAGAAGTGTTGAAGTTTGGAGATCATGAAATTAAAGCATATGGCGATGATGTAAGGGAATTGCATCGAGACTACACTCAACTAAGTCAAACTGTTCAAAACCAATCGCAAGAATTAGAGCAAGCTCGCCAGTTATTGGCACAGTACCAAACGGTAATGCAACAACAACAGCCGTTACAGCAACCAGAAGTGCAACAACAAACAGCCATTGACCCTGTACGTATGCAAGAACTCCATGAAGAATACCAGGAGCGAATGTATGAAAATAAGTTTGAAGCGGATAAGTGGTGGAATGAACAACCAGAAGTGCAAGAAATGGAGCGTCAACGAATTGAAGCGCTTGTACAACAACGGGTAAATGAAGTAGTTGGACCAATCCAACAAGAGCGAGAAATTAACCAACAGGTATCAGAAGCTAAGGAGCGCTATGAAGATTTCGATAATTATACGGATACAATGCAGGCTTTATTGCAAGAGAGTCCTCAATTAGCAGAGCTACCAAACGCTATTGATAATCTGTACTTCATGGCAAAAGGACGTGTTGCACAAACAGCTCCACAACCAGAGCAACTTTTGAGTGACCCAAGTTTCCAACAACAAATAATTCAAAATGAACAAATTCGAAATATGATTTTACAAAGCTATCAACAAGCAAAAGTGGATAGTCAACCGCCGATAGTTATGGCGCAACAAGTGTCTCAAACTCCTACAAGTCTAGGAGAAAAACGTCCAAAGACGTTAGCTGAAGCATCTGCTGCGTTCATGAAATATCTAGGAAACAAATAATTTAAGAGGTGAAGATAAAATGACAGTATTAAATATGAAAAGTGCAACAGATGCTTTAAAACTCTTTTATTTACCAGGTATACAATACCAATTAAATAATGCAACACCTATTTTAGCAGTAATGGATCGCGACCAAAAATCAGTAGTCGGTGACGAAATTCGTATGGCTTTACGTTATGGCCGTCATGGTGGGATTGGTAACCGTGCTGATGATGGGGATTTACCAACACCTCGCTCTCGTCAAACGAAACAAGCTGCATGGAAAACAAAGAATATTTTTGGACACATTCAAATTTCCGACAAAACAATGCGTGCTTCTCGTGGCGATGGTGCATTTGTATCTTTATTAGAAGCAGAATTAGAAGATGCAATGAATGATGCTAAAGATGATATTGAACGTCAATTATTTGGCGATGGTACAGGTAAAATGGCGACATGCGGAGTTACTACAGCGTCTAATGAGGTTGAGGTTGATGATGCAAAGTATTTTGCTGAAGGGCAAATTATTGATATTGTAACAGCTACAACAGGGCTTGTATTGGCTGCTAATCGAGAAATCCTATCTGTTGACCATGATAGTAATACTATTACTATTGAAGGTGCACCTGTTACAACAGCAAGCACGGATATTGTTACTCGTGCAGGGAATTTTGGGTTAGAATTAACAGGGTTAGATGCTATTTTCACACCAAACAACACCCTTTATAATATTGACCGTACAAAAAACAAGTGGTTCAATCCAACAGTTATCGAAAATGTTGGTACGATTAGTGAAGTGAGAATCCAGGATGCAATTGATAAAGCGGAACGTCGTGCTGCTGGAAAAGTGGATTTGATGGCAACATCATATGGTGTGCGTCGTGCTTATCAAGAACTATTACTTGCAACTAAGCGTACAACAGATGTAATGAAGTTGAAGGGAGGATATAGTGCGCTTCTCTATAACGATATTCCAATGACTGTAAGTAAGTATGCGCCTGAAGGAGTGTTATACGGATTAGACATGTCAACATTTAAGTTGTACCACCTTATGGATTGGACTTGGTTTGATGAGGATGGAGCAATTTTATCACGTGTTTCAAATAAACCAGTATGGTCAGCTACATTGGCGCGCTATATGGATTTAGGTATGAGTAAGCCTGCTGGCTCATTTAAAATGAGTGGTATTACTGAAGCTTAATTTTGTGCGAAAGGGGAGGGGAAACCTTCTCCTTTTTTCATATTCTCATTATCATAACTTTATAGTTTTGACAATGAACCTCCGACCTGATAAGATAGCGGTATAAACGTTATCATAACTTATTATCATAAGTGGGAGGGGTTATATGACTAAATATGGTTATGGTCGAGTATCGACAATTAATCAGGATTTAGAAGCGCAAATACAAGCATTGCAACAAGAAGGATGCGAGGAAATTCACACAGAGAAATTTACTGGCACTACGACAGAACGTCCCATTTTCAACAATTTATTATCACTGTTGAATGAAGGTGACACGTTAGTTGTGACCAAGTTGGACCGATTAGCACGTAATACACGTGAGGGCATTGAGGTAATTGAGAAGTTATTTGCAAAGAATGTGAAAGTACACGTCCTTAATGTTGGGCTGCTAGAGAATACAACTATGGGTCGCTTCTTCCTTACTACGCTATTGGCAGTTGCAGAAATGGAGCGTAATCTTATAATAGAGCGAACGCAGGAAGGTAAGGCAATAGCTAAACAACGAGCAGACTTCAAAGAGGGTAGACCTAAGAAATTTACAAAGAAGCAGCTTGACCATGCATTAAAACTCCTGGATACCAATAGCTACAAAGAAGTTGAAGCATTGACTAATATTTCTGTTGCGACTTTAGCAAGGGAACGTAGAAAAAGAAAAGAATCTGAAATGATAAACGATTGAGCTTAAAATGTTCAATCGTTTTTATTTTGTACATAAAAGAAAGACAAAGGGAGTGCTTTTAGATGAAAGAGAAAAAAAGAAATCAAATACAGGCGGTATTATTTAAGGACCATAACCTAATTCTTATTGAAAATGATGTGTTCAATATATCTAGCCGCATTGAAGAATACGACAAAGATATGTTTATTGTATTCAATAAAAGAAAAAAGGCTTTTGAAATCCATAGCCTTGAATATGCCCCTATGATTGCTTCTCCTAAAGACACATTCCAAACAAACATACCATATAAAGAATTAGATATAAGAACGTTACACCACGTTTACGACAATGACATTAAAGTACACGGGCGTAAGATATTCGAACGTATTGAGCAGCAAGAAGAAATGAGCGAAAAACAAAAGCAACGGGATTATAAAAACTGGTTACGTGCTGTAGCGAGTGAAACAAAATCCATGTTTGCAAAAGATGCTTGGCTATAGGGAGGGGGTGAGAAGATGAAGTTGAAGGATATTTTGCTGGATGTAAATTTGATGATTCCGAATAGCATTAGCGACGAAATTAAAGTGCGTTGGCTCAATGAAACGCAACGGCAATTGTATCGTGATTTTGGCTTTCCAGATACATCTTACGGCTTTGCTCAACAACCTTATGTAGACATATACCCTCTCCCTGATAATTGTTCCAGGGAGAGGATTTTAAGTGTAACAGTTGATGATTTGGAGTATGACTATGTTTCTATGACCGAAGATGTAAAAGGTAGATGTTGGACGATGATTAACGATAACATTTGGTTTTATCCTATGCCTGTAAAAGAAAAGCAAGTATTTATTGTATATAAGCCTGAACCTAGAGATATGCGATTAGACATGCAAGAAGAAGAACCTGAATTTCCAAAAGACTTTCATGAGATTTTAATGTATGGTGTAGCGTTTCGAGTGGCACGATCACTACAGCTTTTAGATGTAAGCGGGCAAATACAGCAACAAATGTATGGGCTGCAAGAAGAAGCTAAAAAGAAGCTACGACCAAATAATCGAAAGAGAGTTGTACAAACAAGAGTATGGAGGTAGGTGAGAAGTATGACAAAGGTAGCTGCTGCTACAAGTAAATCAGCACAAGAGTTGCTAAGGTATCAACAAAATAATGGTTACTTAAACGATGTCAGATTAGAGTCGTTTGGCTTTTTCTTGGACAACTATGTTATCTATGGTGGGGATTTAACGTTTGATAAAGTAGATGCTTATAAGCTTTTGTTAAGTGAGGGTATTATTTCTTTAAATGACCAACTGTGGAGAGCGTTTATTAAAGAGTTTCGTATCAATAAATACAACACAACGTACTATGTAGGCTTTTTGCATGAGAAAGGCTATGTTATTGGAGAGACAGAGCCAGCCGAAAACTATATGCGATTATGGACCATACCAGTAGATGCTAACGGTGTTATTGGTGTACCTATTGACCATCGAAATATGTACGGATATTTGAAATTTAAAGCTAAGTATGATGGCGTTTATTTAAATGTAGACGAGGTTCAACAAGCTATAACTAATGCTAATAGTGCTGCTGACAAGGCTAATGAAGCTGCGTCGGATGTGCAAGGTGCTGTAGATGAAGCAAAGAGGGCTGTGAATCAAGCGAATGAAGCGGTTGTTAAAACAGAAACCGTACTTAAAAATGTAAGTTCATCATTAAGTCTATTGGATAAATCTATAGAAGATGCCAATAAAGCAATAGGTGAATCGAATACAGCTACAGCAAGTGCAAAACAAGCTGCACAAGATGCAATTTCTGCAAAAGATAATTTAAGTAATGCAGTTAATGAAAAAATAAATCAAACGGATACTGCTATAAAAAATGCAAATGATGCAGCAGGGGTAGCTAATCAAGCATCTGAATCTATTAAAGGTTGGGGTAACAAACGCCAGTGGAATAAAGAACAATATTACGAAAAAAACAATATTGTGACTTATAATGGCTCAACATGGCAAGCTTTGCGACCAAACAAAGGTGTTGTACCAGTAGAGGGAGAAGATTGGACGTGTCTTGCTCAAAAAGGTGTAGATGGTACGGGAGCGGTAAGCTCTGTTAATGGGAATTTTCCAGATGAAAACGGCAATGTCGAGTTAGATATTCAGCAAGGTACTGTACAAAAGGTTAATGGAAAAATCCCTGATGGTACAGGGGAAGTTACATTGGTTGCTAGCGATTTAGGTGAAATGTCTGGCGATCAATTAACAAATGAATCAGTTAGCCTTGCAAAACTGGCTCAAGATGTACAGGATGCGATTAAAAAATCAGGAGGTAATAGCTACTTTATTCCTTATCCTCTATCTGCAACAATCGAGAATCAAAAGACATGGGACTTACCCGCAAATAGTTACGATGCAGCAACAGACTCGCTTCTGGTGTTCCATAATAGGGGAATCTTAGACAATGAATCGTGGACAATCACTGGTGACGCTGGTACAGGATATACACTAGTAATTCCTGAAAACCCTATTCTAAAAATTGAAGATAACAATGTATTAATAATCGTGCTGAAAAATACCCCTAGCGAAGTTCCTGCGAGCATTTCAGGCGCATTATTAACACCTAACTCGGTTGGGTTAGAAAAGCTTGGACAGGACGTTAAAGATGCTTTAAATAATGGCAGTAGTATTGAAATTGTTAATAACCTAATTGATGGCGGGATTGATAAAGTATTATCTGCTGAAATGGGGAAAGTATTGAAAAATGAGGTTGATGGAAACAGTGAAACTGTAAAGAATTTAGAACAAACTGTTTCTCAAAATCAACAAGTGATAACTGAAAAAGTGGAAAATTTACAGCAAACTGTATCAAACAATCAGGAAGTTGTTACTGAACATTTGGGACAAAGTGTAACTAGTGAGGATGGAGCACATGACATCCGTTACATTAATGATAAATTAGAAATTAAGAATGGCTCAGATTGGTCAGAAATTGAAATCGGTAAAGCAAACGCTAGGGGTACTCAATCTATTAGTCCTAACCACGCTATCAGACGTTTCCCTGTGTTTAGTGGTTGGGCTAACGACACTACGGCTGAGTCGCTATGGTTAGTCATGGACGACTTAGACCTAAGAGGTCAGTTTATTGTTAGAGGAGCTATAGGTAACACGCCAGCTTCAGCCGACTTAGGAGGCTTTGAATACTCTTTGCAAGTTCAGAGGAACGCTGGTACTAACACGCAAGAACCAAACGAGCCTGAAATTTTATATTACAGTACCTATATGAGTGCACGTTTCAATATCCTAGGTCAAGCTACTATTCAGCAGACTTTTCAACCTGTTATACCTATCACTAAACGTAGGTTTGCTGCACCACTTTATATAGAAATTGAATACATGACAGTCAACGGAAATGCTTTCGATGTCTTAGACTCTATTGAGTTCCAGCTACAGCCTCCACAGGTGGCACCTAACACTGACCCTCAACAAGTGTCACTTTTTAAAGACGTAGCTGGAAAAGCAAACAAAGTACAGGAGAACTTCATACGAGCAGTTTTAGACATGGGTACACAAGACTCTACTTATCCCATATCGTACTACAAAGACAGTTTAGATAGAGTACATGTTGAAGGACAGGCACAAGCAAACGGTTCAGGTATGATAGCTTTTACGATGCCTGTAGGGTACAGACCAAAAGTAGCTACACAAGTAGTAGTTCCTCAGACTACAAGCCCTGTAGGTATGAAAACTATGTCAGTACAGGTCAATGGTTATTTAATAATTTCGGGGCTTACTGCTAGTTCGTTCGCATCGTTCAATTTTAGTTACAGGGTAGGTGCTTAATATGAAAAAACATGTATATGAAATAGACGAAATGGGATTTCTCAAAGAAGTTTATTTAGCGGATGTGGATAGCGAAGGAAACATTTTAGATGAAGATAAGCAGGGTTTTATTACAGTCGATTATCCTAGTGGATTATGGAAAAGAAAATGGACAGGTTCAGAATGGATTGAAGGCGAGTCGGAAGAAGAAAAGGCTGAACGTGAAGCAAAACAATTGCTTGAATCATTAAAACCTACACCTGAAGAAGTTGCCAATGCCGAATTAGAAATTAAAATGTTAACCATGTTAACTGACTTGGGGGTTGTACAATGATGGAAGAAAAACATCTTGAAGGATTAACAGAAGTGAAAAAACGGTTGGTCAAAGCTTATGCTACAAGTGTCATGGGTGAAGTACGTACAGTTGAAGATGTTAAACCAGAAGATCTTCAGCATTATGTGGTGCTAGAAATTGCAGAGCGAGAGATTGCTGCTCTAACTAAATAATCGTTCCATATTGTTACGTAAACGCTAATTTATAGCGTTTTTTTATTTGAGAAAAAGGGAGTGAAAGAACGAATGAAATGGAAGGGCAATCAAACAACGTGGGACGAATTTTCACCATCATTGCAAAGGAAGTTAGAGACCATGATTGGTGAGAAAGGAGAGCCTGGTGAACAAGGACCACCAGGACCAGAAGGACCGCCAGGACCAGAGGGACCACCAGGTAAGGACGCTGACCTTACAGAAGTTAGTCAAGAAATAGAAAATTTACAACGGACGGTCAATGAAAATCAACAAGTAGTTAATGGACATTTGGAGCAAATAATTAATTCGCAAATGATAGTCAACGGAAAGGCAACTGAATACAACGGAGACTATAATTTACTAAAAAAATCTGGGTGGTACAACGGTTCGCACTCGTGGGGAGCAAAAAATCTACCGCCAACAGGACCAGCCTCATATCTAGTAGAAGTAATAGCATGGAGTGGATATAGTGAAGGCTCGGTCACTCAATTCGCCCGTTCTTCAAACAAACCAGAAGTTACATGGTTCAGACAAGGATTCGCCAACGGTAACTGGAACCCATGGACTAGGGTAACTGATACTCTATACAACATCTATGTTGATCCAGTGAATGGCGTAGACGAAGACGGTAAAGGGTGGTCAAATGGAGCCGATGCATATAAGACCTTAGGGTATGCACTGGGGAAATTACCTAGATTGTCAGGATATGAAACGACTCTAACACTAGCCGCAGGTACGTATTCGACCCTTAACCTCTCTAATTATAGAGGTGGGCTTCTTACTGTAAGAGGAGCTGGGGCAACTACAGTGATAGATTGGGTTATGTTCTCACATATTGACAATCTACAATTAAGGGACTTCAATGCCGTAATGGGTCTTGATTTACGAGGAGTAAATAATTTTTCTATACAAAATGTCAACAGCCCATATGGAACGGATGGTCACGGGGTCTACTGCTTGGCATCATCTGGTATGATTTCTATGTCTACTTACAGTAGCAAGACATCTGGTGCTGGAATCAAGCTAGATAATGGGTCAAATGTTGTACTAGATACAGTGTCTGGTTCGGGTAACAAAATTGGAATCGACGTAGAATTATCAATATGTAGAAAACGGGCATCGTCAATCACAGGTACGACACCAACACGAGCCCTCAATGGTGGTCAGATTTTATAAGGAAGGAGGCTCACTGATGGCAGTAGCAATTTTATATCTTAAAGAAAGCAGCACTATCCATGACTTTCACGACAATATAATTGTGTTAAATGGCAACAGATTAGAATATGCTGGCGGTTATGTGGAAGGGTGGAGAGATGAAGAAGTTGGCATAATCATCACAGAAGATCTCACGCTAGATATAGAGATTGTTGTGGAGAAAATCCTAAATGATGACGGTGAGGAGATTGGAAATCATACACAACGAATTTACTCAATGAAGGATGCAGCAGGAAATACCTACGTAGTTGGTGATGAAGTTCCAGAGGTCGTTGATTTAAAAGACCAGTATGTATATGTAGATAAAATGAGTCAACGTATAGCAGACTTAGAACTAATGATTGCTGAATTAATCGTACTTTAAATAAAAGGAGTTGGCGGAGATGATATTAGCTGATTACAAAGTTAGAATTATTGCAAACGCATGTATTACACGTTACACAAGAGGCGAAACGGATATACAAGAAGTTTTAAACAGCTATAAACTATCCGAAGAAAATGAAAACCTTGTACTTGCGCAAATTTATGCTTTTAGAGCAGATATTGAACAAATCCCAAATACTAGAGGTGTTTAATCGTTCCTTATAGAATTTCAAAATGAATAATAGCGAATATTTATTCTATACAGCTTCCCAAAAGTACAATTATGTAAACTAGAACAGCTATTAAAACGTTGTTAAATCAATGTTTTGCAACTTAGTTAAAAGTGATGTTTATGCAGTATTTTATGCATGGCGTTCAAACATAGTATTTACGTATGGTTACTTTTTGTAACTATAACAGTACGATTGATAAAGAATGTATAAAAGAATGGGGGTGTGATAGTGCTCACCTTGCAACAAATTATCAAGGAAGCAGACGTGCGAGTACCTAATCCGTTCGATGCTGCTCAAAAAATTTCTTGGTTGAATGAGATTAACGTAGAATTTTTTGAAATAGTACGTATTCCGAAAGTGTTTCGTTTCATGGTTAATGGAGGAACAGACACCTATGCATTACCTGCTTCAATCAGAAGTCATGCTGTTGAGAGTGTTCGAAATCAAGCTGTGATGTACGAATCAATCCAGTATGAAAAAGTGCAACCTGGTCGCAATTATTGGAATTTAGATGATGACACGCATCAATTAACATTATTCCCAAGACCAACTATAAATGCTGAAGCAATAATTAATTATCGCAAAAAAACGGAGTCAATCTATTTAACAACCGATTTATCAGCAAAACCAGATGCGCCAGCGGAGTTTCATTATGCATATATATTAGGTTTATGTGAACGTATTGCTAAAGCAATGAATGATGTAACTCTGGCTAATAATTATGCTAACGACTATCGAGGTCAATTAAGTGTGGCGCAAGAAAGATATAAAAATCGTTCAGAAATGTCAGGAGGTGGCGGAGGTGGTTAATCCTCAACGTGCCTGGGGAGAAATTCAAGGGGTTCAATCACCAGAAATCATCCGTCATTTTGGGGGCTTTAGTTCAGGTGATGCTTTTTCTTTGAATGATAATGTAATGGTCAAAAATAAAAACATTAGTTCCAAAGGTGTCCCTGCTGCTAAAGTGCGTGCTGGATTTACTAAATTAGGAACATTAGTTGCCCCAGTGATGGGGATTGGCTTGCATAAAGAAAACCAACTGAATGTAATTTCAGGTGGTGTTTGGAAGAGGTGGAATGGTTCATCATGGAATGATTTAGCTTCAGGTCTTAATGGTAGTGCAAAATGGAGCTTCACCAATTTCAAAGGTAATTTTTCGGATGTGGCTCTGATTGCATCCAATGGGATTGATCCCGTGAAAGTATATGATGGAGCGACGCTATCTAACTTAGAAAATGCACCATCGGGCTTAAACTTTGTAACGAGTCATGAGAACCGATTGTATGGTGCTGTTAGAAATGAGCTGCATTATTCTGCTTTGAGAAAACCTACAGATTGGAACACGGTAGACCAATCAGGGCAAATTGTAATTGAAAATAAGGGTGGAGAGAATATAAGTTGTGTAGTAGGAGGTACAGGGAAAATTGTTGTATTTTTGCCTCACTCAATGCACGAATTATATGGAACAGGACCGATTAATTTTCGATTACAAGTAATAACTGAAGAAATAGGATGCGTATGTCATCAAAGTGCCGTCATGGTAGGAGGAATTTTGTTTTTCCTTTCGCATGACGGCATTTATCGTTATGCTGGGGGCGCAGTTCCAAAAAGAGATTTTTCTTTAAAAGTTCAAGAGATAGTAAATCGTATTAATAAAAATGCTTGGTCTGCTGTAGCTGCTGGAACAGATGGGGAGCGATATTATATTAGTCTGCCACTCGATAATGCAACAGAACCGAACATAACACTGGAATATGACCCTGCTTATGATATTTGGAATGTGTGGGACGTGGGGCATGTTCCGACTGCTTATGGCAGAAATCAAGGGAATATGGTTATTGGTGTGAGGGAAAATGCGGTGTTGCAAATGGGCGGTACAAATGATGCAGGGATTGCAACGCCATATATGTTAGAGACAAAACCATTTTCATATGGCTCTCTAGCTGCCCATGCTCGATTGTATCGCTTATGGATTGTAGCAGATGTGCCAATTGGAGCAACCATGAATGTATATATATCAAACAAAGAACAAGGTGATACAGATTGGTCTTTAGTTAAAACAATAAGTTCTAACACAGCTATTGTAGCTACGCCAATTCATATTCCAGTTGATAAAAGTTTTTATGCAAATTGGGTACGGATAAAGATTGAAGGGCAAGGGCAAGTGGTTATTCATGAAATAGCTCGACAATCGAGAATGTTCCGTTTTGGAATAGGAGGGGGTTAATATGCCTGTTCCTGGGTTTTCGCCTGTTGTTGGTACAAACATAGAGGAAATTGTTGATTCTTTAGAAAAGCAACGGAAAGAGCTTAATTGGCTATTACAATCGTTAGATACCTCGAATGTTAAAGAGCTAAATGCAGAGGTTATTAATGCAGGACGTATTAATGCTAAACATATAAGGATTGGTTCGGATACGGAATTTGAAGATGGCTATGATACTCGTGCTCTGTTTGAAGTAACGAACGATAGAATTACAGCAAGTGTAGAATCTATAAATGGTCAGATAGCAACTTTAACAATTGAATCAAACCAGATTAAGACAAGTGTAGTCGATTTAGAAAATAATTTATCATCTAAAATTACTCAAACAGCAAGTAGCATTAGAAGTGAAGTTGAAGCACAGGTTACAACTATTAACGGAAATATAGCTACAACTAACTATAACGTTTCTATGGTCAACCAAAAAGCGGATGAAATAAGATCAACTGTTTCATCTCAATCGACGTCTATATCCAATTTAGGGACACGTGTAAGTAGTGCGGAATCAACTATAAGTCAACAATCGTGGCAAATTAGTCAAAAGGTGTCCCAAACGGACTACAACGGTAACACTATCGCATCTTTAATTAATCAGACGGCATATTCAGTTAAAATTCAAGCTGCAAATATTGATTTAACTGGTGCTGTAATGGTCCATGGTAGTATTGAAGGTTCTACAGATATTCGAATAAATAGAGATGCTTATATTGGGAACAACTTAAATCTTGGTGTAGATAGTGGTTGGGGTACTAAATCTGTAAACTTTGGTTCGGGTTCTAATATAACCTACAACGGCAGTTATTTAGAATTATCTTCACTTAATGTCCGATTAAATGGTACTAACAATGAAATGAATGGCTACAACACTATTTATGGCACATTGAATATTCCATATACTACAAATTTAGTGGGTGTTGTAAGAGCAGAGTCATCGGGTCTTGGTATCTCTTATTCAGATTCAGGTGGAGGTTACTTATACGTAAAAGTAAATGGAAGAACAGTTGGGTCAGTTAAACTATCATAAAAGGAGAGTTATTAAAATGGAAGAATATGTTATATTGATGCTAAACGATAGTGCTCCAGTAAAGGTTATGGGTGTAAATTTAAAAATGTTAGAAACGTTAATTAATAAACCAGAATCTATTGCTGTCAGAATAGGTAAAAAGAGCATGGTTAAAAATTTGATTGCTGCGGTTGTGAAAATGGATTCAATTGCGGAGACGGTTGACCGAAACTTTAAAATAGTGGTAAGAGATACACCTTTCTATACTTCAGCTCAATCAGATACAATTTTAGATACATTAACAAACGACATCAATAAAAAAGCGTTTGCTCTTGTTAATGATGAAATATTAATTAACCGTGGTTGTTATCAATATGCTGAATATGATGACAAAACAGTTGAAGAAAGTGAAGTTGTGCAGGGAGAAACAATTATAGATAACAAAGAAGAAACGCAAGCAGATGCTTAGCGTTATTTTTATTTTTAAGCAGGATTATAAAGGAAGGTGAGCATAATGGTCGTTAATAATGCGGGGTTAATCCAAAATAGTTTAAAGGCTGCGCAACAAAGGTTTAAAGAAGTTAAAGAAAAAAAGGCACAAACGCAAGTGAATAGTGCTAATAGTGGTTTATCGTCAAATAATCAAAGCTCCATAAATAACTCATTACCTAACCAAAACGCCCAACCTGTCCCTACTGCTCCGCCTGTCAATGAACGATGGCAATCTAAGCAGACAATACCAGATTATCTAGGTATGACACCAGATATGATTCAAAAAGCTTTGGCAGGGGCTACAAGTGGCTCTCAATACTATGACCCAGACCAAGACCCTGTTTATAAGTCTATGCTTGAATTGAGTCAGAAACAAGCAGATGCGGCAGGATTACAGGCTATGGAATTACTTAACGAACGAGGTATTTTAAATAGTGCTGTTACTACAGACCGTTTAGGACAAATAAAACAAGGGGCATCGGATGCGGTATTAGCATCAATTCCAAGTCTTGCGGCAAACTTCAATAATAAACAATCGCAAAATGCAGCTTCATTACAAAACCTATTAAATTCAGTAATAAGTGCAGGGCAGTTCCAACAAACTTTTGCTGAAGATAATCTTCGTTATGATAAAGGTTTTGATGAAGATAAGCGTCGGTATGATAAACAATTTGCTTTAGATGAAGCAGCGGTTACAGGTAAATATCTAACACAAGGAGCGCAAGATGCAGTACAAGCCATTTTAAATGCTAAGCGAATAGCAGAGGACCCTAGTACACCATTAGAGCAACGTAAAAAGGCAAATGCCGATGCGAATGCAGCTCGTCAGTTGCTTGTTTCACAAGGCGTGAATGTTGGCATGTTGGGTGCTGATTCTTCGTATCGCCAAGCTATGAATGCATTAAACAGTCTTGGTGGAGCGGGAATGAATACTTTGGAAAATCAGAAGATGCAAGCCAATAATGCACTTGCTGTTGGTGAAATGACAGGTAGTTATACGCCTACTGGTGCTCAATCGTTAGTGAACGAATTGCTACGATTGAAACAAGAAAATGAAAAAGGTGGTATCACTAAGAGTGAGAAACTAGGTAATTCAAATAGAGCACAACAACTACGTGCTCAATTAAGCTCGATGGGCATTAATGCAGATGCGTTATTCGGTGCGAATGTAACAGCGCAACAAGCGGCTGCTAATGCTAGTCGTATGAGTACCCAAACTGAAGCGGCACGACAATTCAATAGTGAGCTAGGATTGAAGAAAGACCAATTAGCATTTGAACGTGATTCGTTTGACCGCAAAATGAATTTTGAAGAAAGTTCATTTGATAGAAAAATGAATTTCGAGGAACAGCAAGCAATGATTGAAGCTGATTTAAAATCAAGAGGTTTAGATTTAGATGCAGCTCGCATTGAGATTGATCGCTTTGCTACACAATCAGAGGTACAGTACAAGCAACAATTAGCGGACCTTGAAATTAATGCTAAGACAGCAGAACAAAATACTAATGCAGCCATTGGTGAGGCGTTAAAGGCAAAAAGTGCAGGTGAAGCAATAGCGTTTATTGCTGAATCAGCTTCTACCTGGTCGCAAAATGGAGTCAATGTGAAAGCTGTATTAGATTCTTTGGAGTATAAGTTCCCAGGAATTAAAGACGCTGCCACATCTTCTGGTTCAAGTAATTCTGTTTACGGTACTCCCTAAGAAGTCCTCCGCCACGAGCGGAGGCTCTCATAGTGGTTTAGGTTCACTTTCTGCTAAGTACGAGTCTAGCGGTAATCCAGGTACAGTCGCACGAACAAAAGGCGATATAGGTGGAGCGTCGTATGGAACGTATCAATTAACAACAGCAAGTGGGCATGCTCAAAAGTTTGCTAATCAATATGGTGGTGCATTAAAAGGGTTAAAGGCAGGGACAGCAGCATTTGACAAAGCGTGGAAAGCGGAAGCTTCTAATAATCCTGATAAGTTCCAGGCTGCACAACATGAGTATGCTAAACAAACACATTATGACCCTGCGGCTTCTAGATTCCAAAAGGCAACGGGCATAGACCCTAGTAAAGCACCAGCAGCTATCCAAGACATGATATGGTCTATTGGTGTTCAGCATGGAGCTGGTGGAGCGTTTACAATCTTTAAAAACGCAGGAGTTAAAAGCGGGATGTCTTGGGAGGATGTTTTAAAGAAGGTTTACAATGAACGTATGAAAGTAAATATCTACTTTAAATCATCACCACAAAATATTAAAAATAGTGTTAAGAATCGTTTCCAAAGAGAATTGAATGATGCTTTATCTATGTTAAAACGTTAGCGAATTGCTAGCGTTTTTTCTTTTGAAGGAGGGATAGGGATGGCATTTAGTTATGAAGAATGGAAAAAAAGAGATAATCAACGCATTAAAGCATCAACAACATCTACGATGCCTTCGTTTGAAGAATGGAACGGTACTCGTTCAAAGGCGCAATTGCTATCGCAAGGTTTAGGAGATGCTACTTACGAAAATCATGCAGCTAGACAGTTAGCAAAAGCGATTGAAAGAACGCCAGGTGAGCGAGGGCGAGCTGCCAACACCAGAGCCTTATTGGAAGATTCTAAAAGTCATTCAACAGAACAAAATGAGAAAATCGGAAAAACCGAGAAAACTGGAAAGAAAAAAGAAAAAAAGAAAACGTTTTGGGAAAGTATGGTCGATGGTTGGAATGCTGCGAAGAAGGATACAACAGAGAACTTACCTAGTGACACATTGTTAGCGGGCACTCTTGTTCAAGGTAATAAAAACGATTCTCTTCAGGCGAAAGTAGGAACTAACTTACGTGCAGGTACAGGCGATTTTATTAAACAAATAGGTGATGCATTAAATTATGTAGGTATTGATAAAGTCGGTAAAAACGTTTCTGATTTTGGTGAAAACATTTCCGAAGGTTATGGAGAATCCTATAAAAATGGTAAGGAGTTTACTTGGTCGAATTTATTGGACCCTGAATATTATGCAACGAATGTGTCTAGACAATTACCGCAGTTAGGAACGATTTTTATTGGTGGTGGTGTTGGTTTAGGTATAAAAGGAGCGACAGCATTAACTAAATTACCTACTATCGCTAGAACGATTGCGGGGGTTGCGGGTGGTACAACAGCTATGACAACCTTAGAGAGCGCAATGGAAGCGGGTTCAGTATATGAAGAAGCAAAGAATCGTGGAATGAGTGAAAAGGCGGCAAAAGAAGCGGCAGACGAAACGTTCAAAAAGAATTTAGCTTTAACTGGAAGTACGAGTGCGCTTGAATTAGCTCTTGCTATGACTCCTTTAACAAAGGGGTTGTCTAAAGTTGGTCTGGGTCGTGTTGGTCAATTAGGAGCAGCAACAGCAGGGGGAGCATTAACGGAAGGTGTCCAAGAAGGTTTCCAAAACAAAATATCTACAGAAGCATTAGGTGATGAATTTAAGTGGACTGATCCTAACACAGTTGAGTCAATGGTCATCGGTGGATTGCTTGGAGGGGTAGGTACAGGAAGTATGTCCCTATTACAGTCTAACGGTTCACAGGGCACAGGTGAAAAGGCAGGGACACAAAATAATGCAACAAGTAGAAATACATTGGATGATATAACACAGCGGACAATTAACTCAATGTCAGACGAACGTAGAACGGAATTTGACGAGTTAGTTGATTCTGCAAGGCAAAGTGGAAAGTCGTTTTATGAAGCTCAGCTTGAAGCTTTAGAAGAAATGGCTAGTAAGTATGAGGATGTCCAAGAATCAACTGGACAAAGCGCAAGAGATTATATGATTGATAAAGAATTAGAGCGTCAATCTGGTGCTTTAAATAATGTTTCGCCTATGGAACGTAATTTAAAGGAACAAGAGAAAAGAAATACATTGGAGTATACATTCGCTGACGAATCACCTAACTATCAATTCAATCCATTTGCTTTAGCTGAAAAAGGGCAAGCAATCGAAATTCCAGGTGCTAGGCAAGCGGCATTACAGCAGCCTAATGTTACAAATCAGCAATCGACTTCACCTCTACAGGTGCTACAACAAGCTTTACGTCAAGCTCCAAATAATAATCAAACAGTCCCTTCACAAGACGTTGCTGCAACGACAGCAAGTCCCTTGCAAATCGAACAGCAGATGCCACAACAAGAGACTGGTAATGTAAATGTCCCTGCAATAACTAACCCTGCAAATGCACTTGTACAGGAACAAGATAATTCTCAATTAAAAGAAAATGCCACTAAGCAACCTAGAGGATTGATTGAAAATTTAGAAACAGGGGATGAAGTGAAGTTAAAAGGGACAAGGGCAGATACTACTTATACTGTTTTAGAAGATGACGGAGGAAAACATGTTCAAGTGGAAACTCCTAGTGGTCGAACTATTAAGGTTGCTCGTACTGCTATCGAACAAATTAACATGCGAAGAAGTGAAGCTAATGTTTTAGCTGACCCAATTGCTGACGTAGAAATTGATACTAATAACAGTATTGTAGAAGATGTACAGCAACCTTCTAATGTTAATGAAGTTAATTCACCTAATATAAAAGAGGGTGAGATTGTTGTAGAGGAAAAGAACGTAGCTAAAGGCGATATTCCTACTGATACGATAAAACGTATTGGATGGATGCGTAAAAAAATGAATGACTTAAATTACACAGCCCAGGAAATTAAAGATCAATTCATCTGGCTTAGAGATAATGCCGAGACGATTAAAGAGGATATTTACAAGCAAGTTAAAGAAAATCCGAAACATAAACGTAAACAAGAAAAAACAAAGCGTGCATTAGTTGAAGATATTTATAATGCGGCATTAGAGCGATTAGCATATGCTGATTCAGATGTAATAACTTATACTGGCGGTAATATTTTTGACTTAAAAGAAAAAAGACCTTCAAAAGCACAGCAATTGGAAGAAAAAATTAATGGTTTGGATGATGACAAGATTGGCAAACACATTGCTTCCAAAAATAAGGTTAGAGAGTCTATTAAAAGTCCTCAATCTATAGAAGATTTCCAACGAGCATCATCACAACGTAAGCTTACAGAAACAGAACAAGCTAAGTACGATGAATTACAAGCATTAAGAGAAAGGGAAAGACAAAAAGAAAAGCCATATAAAAACAATAACGAGATTGTAAAAAAAGGTAATTTCAAAATTATTAAAGACGTTGATACAAGAGATGGTTCAGATATTTGGGTTGTTCGTTTAAATGATAGAGTCTCTAAAGAAGAATTTTCGGAGATACGTAAGGATATTAAGGGTCTAGGTGGTTATTGGAGTGGTTTTAAAAAGGGATTTGTGTTCAAGTCGGACCCATCTTCAAAACTTGAAGGTTCTGTTCAAGAGGATTCAAGCGAGGATATAGCTAATGATTCTGGAACGCAAGCGCAATTAATAGCTGATAAATTACGTAATACTGCTGAAGCAATGCAAAAAACAATTGACCAAAAACGGGACGATAACCGTTTGACGAATACGGCTAGACGTGCAGCTATTGATTCAAGTATGCGAGAAGAAGCGGATATGTTAGAACGTCAGCAACAAATAATGTTCCGTATTGCTGAAGCTATTGCAAGTGGGGAAGCCACATTCTTAGACAATATAACAGCACGTACACATATTGAAACCTTGCTCCGTATTAAAAACAAAATGATTCGAGATCGAATTGACTCTAGGGAAAAAGAATTGAAAGTAAATAATCCAAATAGTTATTTGACGCCAACAGAACGTGAAAAAATTGCAAGTGAACCAATTACAGAAAGTGAAATAAATGCACTTCAATTGCCGAAACCAGAGATAAGTCTATATCAGCTAAACAAAGTTATACAAGCTAATACTGGCACAAAGGGTCTTGGTAAGGCAGCTATACGTTTGAATAAATTTTTGAAAGAAAACAAATTTAATAGTGACTTTTCTAACCAATATGCAAATGCGACAAATGTTCGTGAAGAAGTATTAAAACTAGCCGATTTCGCCATAAAAAATGATAACGAACGTTATTATGCTGAAACGTTAAAGGCTGCTTTTGATACAACAAAACGATTAGAAGCTATGAAGCTTAATACCACTCCTTCTTTGCGTTCAGGAATGCGTGAATTTTTGCGTTATGTAGATGATGTAGGAGAAAATGTGGAGCAAAAGAAAAAGGACGCACAGCGCAAGCTAGAAGCTGAATTAACGCAATCCAAAATAGAAGGTTTTTTCCCAACGCCACAACCTATTGTGGACCAAATGCTTATTGAGGCATCTATTGAACCAGGCATGAAGGTTTTAGAACCAAGTGCAGGGAAAGGGAACATAGCTGCTCGTATTCAGGAGGAACTAACTGAAGGTCAGTTAGATGTAGTGGAATGGAACAGCAAGTTAAGAAGTTACTTGAAAGAATCAAATTACAATGTTGTCGGTGAAGATTTCCTTGCTTATGAAACAGGGGGCTATGACCGTATTATCATGAATCCTCCATTTGAAAACGGTCAAGATATTGACCACGTGCGACATGCTTATGAATTGCTTGAACCAGGTGGGCGTATTGTAGCTATCATGTCTGAAGGACCATTCTTCCGTGGAGATAAAAAGGCATCATCATTCCGTGAGTGGTTAGAGGATTTGGATGGGGTATCTGAACAACTGCCGCCTAACAGCTTTAAGGATAGTGAACGTTCAACAGGCGTTGCTACACGGATAGTAACGATTGATAAGCCTTTAGAAAACAATCGAGATACATTTATAATCGAACGAGTTGACCAGAAGCCATTTGTTGTTAAACGTGGTGACAAAATTTTGCGTTACATTAGCAAAGATAATTTTGTTGAAGAAGAAGTTACTAGCATTAGTCAAAGTAAGCAAGAGATTAATGGAGTGCCTTTTGGTTATATTTATCCATTAGATTATAAAGAACAACAAGTAAAGAAAGATTCAAAAGAACCTTCGATTTCTAATGTTGTTGGCAATGCTGGAAAGGCATATACAGAAGCGGGTACAGAAATTCAATTCAATTATGAAGTAGTAGATGCACAACATTTAATAGCCTCGCATGATACAGCTTTACGTACAAATCCTGACTATCCTGCCGAGTTACAACCGAGGGATAGAAGTCGTCAAGCTTCAAAACAGCAAGTTACTACAATGGCACAAAAGTTAAATCCTGAATTGGTAGGTGAATCGGCAAAGGCTTCGGATGGCGCGCCAATCGTTTCAAAGGACTATACAGTAGAAAGCGGAAATGGACGTACTATTGCAATTCAAAAGATGTATCAAGAAAATTATGATACAGCAAATGATTATAAGTCTTATCTAGTAGATCATGCTAAAAAATATGGATTGGACAAAAATGCGATTGAGCAAATGGAACAACCTGTTTTGGTACGTGTCCGTACAAACGATGTAAACCGTCAATCGTTTGTTGAAGAAGCAAACGTATCTAACGTAGCATCTATGAGTGCTACAGAGCAAGCCATTGCGGATGCTAAAAAATTAACTAATAAAGTTATGTACTTGTTCAGTCCTTCGGAAAACGGTGATTTGAATGTAGCGAGTAACCGAGCGTTTATATCTCAATTTATACAATCGGTAGTACCGCAGAACGAACGAGGGTCATTAATGACTGCTGACGGTAATCTTAGCCAAGACGGTTTAAGACGTGTCCAAAATGCAATCCTTGCTAAAGCCTATGGTAATAATGATGCCTTGTTATTAATGATTGAATCCAATGATAACAACGTTAAAACATTAACGAATGCTATGTTGCAAGCAGCTCCAACTATCGCAAATATGAAAGAAAGCATAGATGCAGGAGCTTATTTCGACGAAGATATATCACCTGATTTTGTAGCGGCTGTAGAAAAGTTTTCGGAGTTACGAAAGGAAGGTGTAACAGTCGAAACCTTTTTAAATCAAGCTTCTTTATTTGATGATGGTCTTTCTAATGTTTCGAAACAATTATTGCAGCTATTTGATAAAGGGGTTGTGATAGAAGGAAAAGCAAGAAAAAGTACAAAGGCTTACAAGAGCTTATTAGAAGCTTATGCAGATGTATTGCAAAATGCGGGGAATCCTAATCAAATAAGTTTCTTTGAAGAAAATGCACCTGTAAAAGATGACTTATTTGAAGCGGTCCTAAAGAAAGTTAGTGCTGAAACGGATGAAGTGCAAACGGACTTGTTTAGTGACGAGAGTAGCAGTAGTGAACCAAGCGGAAGAAGTTCGAATACAGAAACCTTTGTTAGTGCAAGGCAAGGGAAACGGAAAGAAGATAAAATAAAGCCTGGTGAAACAACAAGGGCGGAAATTATTCAGTACATCAAAGATAATTTCCAAGTGCGGTTAGATGTCGGGAAATTCCGTCAAAAAGCAAAGGGTATTTATAAGAACAAATTTTCTATTATCCGTACAAAAGATTATGGTGATTTTGAAGTTATCGCTCATGAATTGGGACACCGTTTTGATATTCGTCATGGTTGGTCAAGCGACCCTGAATTAAAGCAAGAATGGATTCGTTTTGCAGAAGCGAATTTAGAACTTCCAGAGTCCATGACACCTTTGCAAAGAGCTAAAGAGGGTGTGGCAGAATATTTCCGTCAATACTTATATGCTGAAACAGAAGCTACAGTAGATTATCAAGAATTGAGTGACCGCCTACATCAAAAGGTTGAAGAAGGACTAAAGAAAAGCAAGTGGTCTAAACCATTAGAGAGTCTACAGGGTAAAATGATGGATTGGATGAACCGTGATGCGGAGCAAGAATTGCGTGGGGTTGTATCTTCCATTGGACAAGGGAAAAAGCAACGGGTGACAGCCAAACAATTTATTACTAAATGGTATTCTAGGGTTTTTGAGAAAGAGCATCCAATATACAGTGCCTTAAAACAAATAGAAAAGGAAACAGGGCTAAAATTTGAAGGGCGTTACAATGCTTATGAAATGGCGGTATTGACTCGTGGTACTGTAGCAAGAGCTGCAACATTTATAAAAAGAGAAACCTTTAATAGTGTTACTGGTGAACGTACAGGTGAGTCATTAGAAAGTATTTTGAAGGATGTTGACGATGTTGAAGCATTTGGACGCTACCTGGTAGCAAAACATGGTCTGTACTTGATTGAAAAAAAGGGGAAATCAAAAACACCTTTAAGTCCAGAATTAATGAAACAATATTTAGAGTCGGGTAGCCGTTATGAGGCACATGCTGAAAGAATTTATCAGTATCAACAAGACCTATTGCAAGTATTAGTGGACGGTAATCTAATCCCAGAAGAATTGCCAGGGAAGTTGAAAGAAGCCTATCCATATTATGTGCCATTTTATCGTGTAATGACCGAAACAGGTGAAAAGGGCAAGGGTGGTTCTGGCGGAGGAAGTAGCCAACAATTTTCTAATCAACAGCAAGGGATAAAACGTATGTCAGAGGCGGGTTCAGCAAGAAATATCATAAATCCTATCGAGAGTATTATCCGTAACACGCATCTCTATTTTGGTTTAGCTGATCGAAATGCAGTTGGCTACGCAATGGGAGAGTTAGCGAATCCTGATAGTGAGTTTGCCGCAGAGGTGACTAGGGATATCATAGAAGAAATTCCAAGTAAAATGAAACTTTATGAGGGACAAATTAAGCAAATTCAAAAGTCACTTTTAGATGCAGGCTTAGAAGCGGATATGCTAGAAGATATGGACATGGAACAAACGTTCAAAGTGTTTGAACCCATGTTCAAGCCTAGTGCGGCCAATAACGAAATATTAGTTTGGAAAGAAGGGAAACCGAAACTTTATAAAGTCCATGATGATTTACTTTATAATGCTTTAATTGCTTACGATAACCGTGCAGTTACAGAAGCATTCGGAATTTTCTTCAAACCATTTGAAAAATCAAACAACCTTATACGTTCAGGTATTACAGCGAGTCCGTATTTTACTGTACGGACATTTTGGCGTTCACTAGCTCAAATCTTAGTTAAAACAGAAGCTACAGGGTTAAATTATGTTACTCACCCAGCACGTGTAGCGAAAGCTTGGGGGTCTGTTTTGAAATCAGTATTATCAGATGTTAATTCAAAAATCCCTGAAAGTAAGGCTGTTTCTGAATGGTGGAAATCTGGTGGTGCTCAATCTACGTTTATTGCAGTAGAAAGAGAGTATCTAAACAGAGAGCTAGATAAAATCGCATTGAATAAGAAAGCTAAACATTATCTTCGTAGTATGAGGCAAGGGACTTGGAAAGAACGAAAAGCTTTAAATTGGTATTTAGCAAAATCAACGGTTAGTTTTCCATTTAAGATATTACAAACTTTTAATGATACGTTAGACCAAGCGTTGAAGTTAGCTGAATATCAAGTTGTAAAGAAACAAACAGGTAGTAAACAAAAAGCTGCCCTGGCTTCTCGTGAAGCTGACGTAGATTATAAACGTTTCGGTAGTGCTACACGAGAATTTAATAAAATCACACTATTCTTCAATGTGTCTCTGCAAGGTCCTGATAATATTGCACGAACGTTTGCAAAACACAAACTGCGTACTTCTGTACGTGCGCTTACGCTTCTTACATTACCGACGCTTTTACTCTATGCAATGAACCGTGACGATGAAGAATATCAGGAATTAGATTCATGGGAAAAGGATATGAACTGGTTAATACCGCTGGGCGGTGGTGAATTTGCAAAAATTCCAATACCATTTGAAATTGGTGTGCTTTTCAAAACAATCCCTGAAAAGTTATATGGCGAGTATTTAGATGCTCAAAAAGGTGAGGATAAACAAAGTTGGGACAAAATCTATGGAAATGCTTTATCTACAATGACACCAACTATGATGCCGACACTTGCTAACGTTTGGTATTCTTACGTAACCGAAAAGAATCTGAATTTTAAACGGGAATTTGTGCCGATGTCTCTGCAAAAGCTTCAAAAGCCTGACCAATATACCGAAAACACTTCAGAAATCATGAAGTTTTTAGGGAAGAAGTTAGATAAGTCGCCAATGACACTTGAAGAAACCTTCAAAGCACAATTTGGGCAAATGGGACAATTTTATCTATGGGGTGCGGATCAATTACTTGTAAATACAGGTGTAGTAGAAAAGCCAGATACAGAAGGATTGAAACGAAGTTACACAGAGCGTTACTTCACTTCTAGTATCAATGATGGGGGAACAAATTCGATTACACAATTTTATGAGGAACTTGATAAAAAAGAAAGGGACTATGCTTCAAATGGTACTCGATATGCTCCGCCAGAAGATTTAAAGCTATATCGCAAAGTACAAGATGATATGAAAACATTAAGGAAGCTCCGTGATGCAATGATGTATGACCGTATAAAAGATGCTGATGGTCAATCATTCTCTAAGGAAATTAAAAAAGACCATATTGAAACAATTAATACGGCACTTAGAGATATGGCAAGGATTGCACGTGCCCAGGGTGACAAGCCAAATAAATCCGAAGAAGCTATTATTAAAGACTTAGACAAAGCTGTTTTAAATAAAGATAATCTGGATAAAGCAATAATTATGCTAGAGGATTATGAAAAGTATTTGAAAGCAGTTGAAAAAGAACAGCGTCAAGAAGCGAAAAAATTACAACAGAAATAATGGTAACGGATTAATATAACCTTCCATAAATGGAGCGCTTGGAGTGCTCCATTTATGTTTATATAGATACTTTAGACACTTTCAATTTAGAAGGTGTTTTTATTATGGGCTATGAGAGTAATAGAAGTGGAATGGAGAGATTCTTGTGGCTAAAAAATGTAAAGGATAGGTGATGTCAATTGACGGTAGAATTAGGTATTGTATTAACGGTTTTATCGCTTATTGTAGCTGTGCAAGGCTATCAGCTTAATAAGAATAAAAGTATTAAAGATGATGGAAAACAATCAGCAGAGGTCAGCGCACAACTTCAATACATCAGTAAAGGCGTAGATGATATTCGGATTGATATTAAAGCTAATGAGAAACAAGTACAGGTGCTATCTGAACGTGTTACACGTGTAGAAGAATCACAAAAATCATTTCACAAACGATTAGATAAGGTGGAGGGAAAATAATCATGAAAATTAATTGGAAAGTACGATTAAAACACAAACCGTTTTTAGTATCACTATTTGCATTTTTATTATTACTGATTCAACAAGTAACAGCAGCATTTGGATACAGTTTACCTGAAGCAGTTGGCGAACAAGCTACTGCTATTTTTAATACCATTTTAAGCATTTTAATTTTATTAGGGATTGTCGTTGACCCTACAACAAGTGATGTCAATGATAGTGAACAAGCATTAAAATATGAAAAACCAAAGGGTGATGTAAAGTGAATTTTGTTATTGAAAAACGTATAATGTCGGGGCTGCCAAACTATGCATTAAAAGGAATAAGGTATGTAATTGCCCATGAATCAGGAAACCCTAACAATACAGGTCCTAAAGCATTAGAAAACGAAATTGCCTATATGAATCGGAATAAGGACAATGCATATACCTCACATTGGGTAGGTGATGGTGGTCGTATTGTACAAGTTGCACCAGTCAATAAACTGCAATATGGTTGTGGTCCAAAAGGGAATCCGTATAGTTATGCCCAGGTAGAGCTAGCAAGAACTTCTGATAAGGAGCAATTCAAAAAGGATTATGCTGCGTATATTTGGCTTTTGAGAGAGTTAGCAAAAGCAGCTAGAATCCCAGTTTTATTAGATGGTAATGGGAATGGAATAAAGTCACATCGTTGGATTTCGGATAATTTAGGTGGCACTAATCATAGAGACCCATTTTCTTATTTAGCAAGTATGGGTATTACAGAAGAACAATTCAAACTAGATATAAAAAATGGAATTAAATTAGAGGAGGATTTAACAATGAGCCAATATAAGGAACTAAAAAAAGAGAATGAACAATTAAAAAAGGATCTTGCTGAAATAAAAAAACTTATAGGAGGGAAAGCGAATCTACAATCTACTGCGGATGTAGGAGCATCCCATAAAGAAGCTTGGGCATGGGCTATTAAAGAGGGCATCATCAAGGGTGATGGAAAAAGCATGAATCCTGGTGGTGCATTAACTCGTGAACAGATGGCAACAATGCTGAAACGTTATTATGATAAAAATGTAAAATAACAGAAAAGACCAAGATAACTTTATTGTTGTCTTGGTCTTTTTTTTATTTTGTCTATAAATTCAATGATAAACATTATGAAAAAAGAAATGATTAGAATAATTAGTACCGAACCGAAGAAAACCCCTGGAACGTACCATGCTGGCTCCCAAAAGAAACCAATCCACAAACAAACAGCCACTATAACCATTATAGTAATTGCGACGAAACGAACGCTTTTACCTAGAAACACCATACCATTATTCCCCTTGTTTATTTAGTCATTTCCAAAATGTGATTTCAGTTTACAATATAACATTCAGAATGTACATGTAAAATAACAGACCAGAATAACTGTGGTTATCAGTTTTATTTAATTTCGAATATTTCATTCATATCTGTGATTTCTAAGTATTGAATTACCCTCGCTACTTGTTCACGGTTAAATGTCTTTCTCTGATTATTTGCCATCTCGCTAATTACATTCTCCCTTAACCCTGTTTTCTCGGCTAATTCTCTTTGTGTAATTCCTCGTTCGAACAGTATCATTTTTAATTTTAAACGTACTTCCATTAAAAAATTTCCTCCTAATCAATAATTTATATCGCAAGTTAGGAATTTATTCTTAAATATCGACATAACAATGTATCAATAAACAAAATACCTTCTTGAATTAGTTCTCGATATAATGCCAGATTTCCTTCTAGTGTACTTTTTAATCAGGAAAGTTGTCCTTTTTAGTGTAGCAAGGTTTTATGGCATTAAAATTTGTTCTCGATTGCAGCAACTCTTACTTCGTAAGATAACCGTGAAGTTTAGAAAGTTTAGGAGGGGGTTAATGAATGCTTTTTGAATTGGTTACGAGTTCAGTGTTTGGTGGAATTGCATTTCATGCGTTTATGAAGAAGAAAAATTTGTCTACAAATGAGAGCGGGAAAATTCAACGAATTATGTCATTGAGTGGTCTAAATGTTAAAGATGGCAAAGATACATTGACCACTCAATTAGTGAAAAAGAAAAAATATGAATGGGGATGGGAATATAAATACAGGATTCCATTAGGGCGTAGTTTTAATGATTATCTGTCCAAAATAAATGTTTTAGAAGATGGTCTGAACAATAGGCGTAAGCAAATTAATTTTAATGATGTATTAACAATGGATTGGAAAGGTGATGTAATTAAAAATTTACAGCAGTTAAGGAAGTCTAAATTAACGGAGCAAAAAGAAATAGAATTAGATTTCGATGGATTTTTAATTATAAGGGTCTACGATAAACCGTTGCCTAAAAGAGTCGATTTTCATGCAGGAGAGAGCTGGGAAGTACCTGTAGGAGTTGCAAGAGAAAAGAATAGCTTTAGATACCATGACTTTGAAAAAGTGCCCCATGTAGTGTTAGGAGGTGCAACAAGGTATGGGAAAAGTAACCTCATTAATTCGACAATTTGTAGCTTATTACATAGCAATTCAGATAATGTTCATTTTTTCTTAGTGGATTTAAAGGGCGGAGTAGAGCTGTGTGACTATGAAAAAATCAAGCAAACCGTATCAATAGCATACGAACCAGAAGAAGCCTTACAAACATTACAACTAGCTTATAATCAAATGCGTAAAATACAAACCTCATTAAGGAAAAAGGGAAAGAAGAATGTTCAAGAAGCTGGGATAAAAGAACGCTATTTTGTCATTGTAGATGAAGTAGGTGAATTAAACCCATTAGAAGCGGTAACAAGAGAGGAAAAAGTGCTAAAGCTGCAATGTCAATCAATTATGTCTCAAATAGCTAGGATTGGGGCAGGGTTAGGCTTCCGACAAATCTTAGCTACTCAATATCCTACAGGTGATGTTATTCCAAGACAGTGTAAACAAAATTCAGATGCTAAAATATCGTTTCGAGTTCAGTCTGCAATTGCTTCAAGGGTCGTGCTCGATGAACAAGGAGCAGAAACGTTACCAATGATTAAAGGCAGAGCTATTTACCAAACTGCTGATAAACGTGAAATACTACAAACGCCTCTTATAACCTCTGATGAAATACAATCCATTATTCTTCCACACTTAATTAAAGAGGGGGAGTTCAATGAAAAAGAAACCTCTATCAACAAGACAAGAGAAGATATTGTTACTTTTACAGAAGTTTGATTTTCTTACAAGAGATCAAATAAATAAATGCCTTAATCTTGGTACAACACGAAATACAAATAGAGTGTTGAGTGATTTATCTAATTATCTACAATGCGTTAGAAATGGTTATCAAAGTATTTATTATTTAAGTCGTGTCGGTAGGATGTATGTTGGTTGTGAAAAGGTCAGGAAAAAGGGCAGCCATGTTGAACACACAATAATGCGTAATGACATGTGGTTACATTATGGATGCCCTTCTGATTGGAAGAACGAGTTGAAAATAGACAATAAACGTACGTCTGTTATTGCAGATGCAATGTTTAATAAGGGCGGTTTTTCTCATTTTCTTGAAGTGGACCATTTACAAACGATGCAAGAAAATCGTTTAAAGATAGCAAGATATAAAGAGCTAATGCCAAACTTAGCTTTGCAGTTGGGTCATTATCCAGTGCTAGTATGGATGACCACAACCGAATTAAGAAAAAGTCAATTAGTAGAGGCGTGTAGAGGATTACCGAATTATAAAATTTATACATTAAATGATATTAATTAAGGAGGAATGTGTATGTTTAAAAAGAGAATTAAAACCGAGGTTGTTCCAACAAGTGAGTACACAGATTTTTCAGAGAGGTTTCCAGGTGATGTAAAGTATGCAACCTTGAAACATGTTGCTATTGCTGGAGCTGTACCTACCGTAACTGCAATTGGAACAGGGATGCTTATGTATAACAACTTCAAAGACTCTTATACCTCCACGCTTCTTCCAGTAAGTAGTCCAGTTCAACAGCCAACATTAGAGCCAGTGGTTGCTCAAATACCTTCTGTTGTGCCTGTTAATGCCGTAGGGCAACCAGTGGGAGTTATTGCTGATAAGTCGTTAGAAATGATAGCTACTATTCTTGATCCTGTTGTCCAGGTATTAGTCGCAATATCGTTCCCGATTGCAAGTGTAATTATGGTTGGAGCTTGCTTTTGGTTCATGATTGGGAATGGCGAAAAGGCTTGGTCAATAATAATGAACTGCGGTTTGGGTTATGTATTGATTCAAATGTCTCCACTGTTTTTAGGGATATTAAAAACGATTGGAGAGGCAATTTAGTCGTAAAAAGAGGTATTTTAGAGGGAAAAATCCAAGGCGTTGAGACGTTGATATTACTGCATTCCTACGCAATCATATTTATGTTTACTACTCCACAACCTAGAGTATGAAAACTCACGATTTTTGATCGCTCGTTACTCATGATATATATCATCCTTTCAATTCACATTACCTTGTGTTTCCAAACATTTAATAAGTTTTTCGTTGTACATATTTTAGATACGTGATTTATGATAACATAATCCTTATAAAATCAGTACATATAAGATTTTTTTGTGAAATAATTAAGTTATCACTTTCTATATAATCTTTTGAGGACTTCAGATAAACATGACTCGTTCTGGAATGTTTATATTTGGGTGTTCATTATATAGAAAGAAATTAGACGCCATCGCGAAAAAATGATATGATTCGAAGAGGTACGTACATCTTGTTTAATGAAGGAGCGTTCAACAATGGAAAAAAATTTTGCACGTATGATTGATCATACATTATTAAAGGCTGAGGCAACAAAAGAACAAATTGAAAAATTATGTGCTGAAGCTAAACAATTTAACTTTGCTTCTGTTTGTGTAAATCCAACTTGGGTAAAGCGAAGCAGTGAATTATTACAGGGTACAGACGTGTTAGTTTGTACGGTTATCGGCTTCCCACTTGGTGCCAATACACCAGAAGTCAAAGCATTTGAAGCAAAAGACGCCATTGCTAACGGTGCAAAAGAAGTAGATATGGTTATTAATATCGGTGCGTTAAAAGATAAAAACTATGACCTTGTACAAGCAGATATCGCAGCAGTGGTAGAAGCAGCTAAAGATAGCGCACTTGTAAAAGTCATTATTGAATCATGCTTACTAACAGACGAAGAAAAAGTGAAGGCATGTGAGTTAGCTGTAGCAGCAGGTGCTGACTATGTGAAAACATCTACAGGTTTTTCTACTGGTGGAGCAACAGCAGAGGATATCGCGCTTATGCGTAAAACTGTAGGTCCAGAACTTGGTGTAAAAGCATCAGGTGGTGTTCGTAGCTTAGAGGACATGAAAAAAATGGTAGAAGCAGGTGCGACTCGTATTGGGGCTAGCTCTGGTGTAGCTATTATGAATGGTTTAATTGCCGACTCCAACTATTAATATTATCTTTTTATAGAGCCATAAGCTCATGTGTACATTGACATGAGCTTATGGCTTCTTTGTGTTTAATCAGCATAATAATTTTCTATGCACATATACTCCACTGATGAATGTAAATACAGAAAGGAGGATGTCATGTTTACACAGTATAAGTCTTGGAGGCCCTATATTAGCCCCTTTGATCCTTGTAAGCCTATAGAAGTTAAGTATTATGCAACACCCCCACAACTATATATGGGTTTTCAACCACCTGGACTTCCACAATTTCCAACCGCAAGAGAAGCGCTAATGGCAGGAACACTATGGCCACAGTTGTTTAGCCCATACCCATTTCCCCTAAAAGGAGGGAGGAAGCATGACTAAAAAGATGCCGCCCGAATTTTATAAGCAATTAGAAGAAATACAAGCAATTGATTTCGTCATTGTTGAATTAAACCTCTATTTAGACACTCATCCACACGATTATGACGCCATTCAGCAATTTAATGAAAATACAGAGAAAAGTATGAAACTTAAAATTGATTTTGAGCAAAAATATGGACCACTCATGAATTTTGGGAGAAGCTATTCGAATTATCCTTTTAACTGGATTGATACACCATGGCCATGGCAAGTCTAAACAAAAGACTAGGAGGAAAAATCTTTGTGGTATTATGAAAAGAAACTCCAGTATCCGGTAAAAGTTAGTACATGTAACCCAATGCTTGCAAAGTTTTTAATTGAACAATATGGAGGAGCGGATGGGGAACTGGCAGCAGCTCTACGCTACATGAATCAGCGCTATACGATTCCTGACAAAGTAGTAGGGTTATTGACCGATATAGCAACAGAGGAATTTTCACATTTAGAAATGATTGCCACGATGATTTATAAGCTAACAAAAGATGCAACACCAGAAATGCTGAAAGAAGCTGGATTGGGTGATCATTATGTAAATCACGATCGGGCTCTATTTTATCAAAACGCCTCGGGGGTACCATTCACAGCAACCTATATTCAAGCAAAGGGTGACCCTATCGCGGATTTGTATGAGGATATAGCAGCCGAAGAAAAGGCACGTGCCACATACCAATGGATTATTGACTTATCAGATGATACGGATTTAAATGATAGCTTGAAGTTTTTACGTGAACGGGAAATTGTTCATTCCCAGCGCTTTAGAGAGGCTGTTGAAATTTTAAAAGATGATAGAGATCAAAAGAAAGTTTTCTAAGACAAAAATGGCAGGCTGTATCAAGGTGAACTTGACACAGCCTTTTTGCGGTTACTGAATATTTGAGAATAAGCTAAGATCTTTTCGATGACCAATCATTACTAATAAATCTTCCTTTTCAATAATTTGCTCAGGAGAAGGGGAGATAATAATTTCACCTTCGCGCACAATCGCAATTACACTGACGTTATATTTTGCGCGCAAGTCTAAATCCCGAAGGTTTTGTCCGGCCATTTTGGAAGGAATCATAATTTCTTCAATGCTGTATTCCTTTGATAATTCGATATAATTCAACATATTTGGGGATAGGAGTTGATTGGCTACACGTTCACCCATATCTCTTTCTGGGTAAATAATCCAATCAGCTCCTACTTTATCTAACACTTGCCCATGTCTTTTACCAAGTGCCTTTGCGATCACTTTTTTGATCCCTAGCTCTTTTAATAAAGAGACGGTTAAAATACTAGATTGCATATCATTACCGATCGCTACGATAACACAATCGAAGTTACCAATACCAATCGATTTTAAGGCTTTTTCTTCTGTTGTATCTGCAACCACAGCGTGAGTCACATAGGGTTCGGCATCCTCTACTCTTTCTTCATTTATGTCAATTCCTAATATTTCCTGTCCAGCTTCATGCAATCTGCGAGCGACGCTTGTTCCGAATCTACCTAAGCCAATCACAGCGTATTGTTTAATGGTCATAGCGTTCTGTCTTCCTCTCATTTGGTTATCCAATCATAATATTTCCTTTTGGGTGGCGGAAACTCTCTTTTTTTCTTCGTTTTGCAATGGCAAAAGCAATGGTTAATGGTCCTACTCTTCCTGCGAACATTGTAATAATCAGAAGAAGACGACCAGCAGGTGTTAGCTCTGGAGTTAGGCCCATCGAAAGACCAACAGTACCAAACGCAGAGGTAGCCTCAAATAAGTACATCATAAAGCTATGATGCTGTTCCGTGATACTGAGAATAATCGTCACGACTACAACAATTAATCCTCCACACATTGTAACCGTCAAAGCCTTTAAGATAGTTTCAGTAACAATTCTACGTTTAAAGAGAACGACATCTTCTTTTCCTCGAATTTGTGACCACATAGTAGCTACTAAAACAGCAAAGGTTGTGATTTTAATACCTCCAGCAGTCGACCCAGAGCCTGCCCCAATAAACATGAAAAGAATCATTAAAAATAATGTAGAATGCGTTAAGTCCCCAATAGCCAGTGTATTGGAGCCAGCAGTTCGTGGTGTAACCGCTTGGTAAAGGGAACCTAATACTTTACCCCATTCGGATAATGGTCCAAGAGTTTTTTGGTTGCCATACTCAAACAAAAATATCAAAATGGTTCCGCTAACAGTGAGCAAAAGTGTCGTTACTAAGACTATTTTTGAATGGACAGAAAGCCTTTTAGTTACACGATATTCATACAATTCATTCATCACAATAAAGCCTAATCCACCGATTGTAATAAGAGCACAGATGGTGAAAACAACAAAGGGGTCATCAACATAGGCAGTCATTCCGTTAAAGCCACCCATTAAATCGAAGCCCGCGTTGTTGAAGTTGGATATGGCATGAAAAAATCCAAAATAAAGGGCCTTTCCAATAGGCATATCAAAAGAAAAACGAATCGATAGAATTAGACCACCGATTATTTCAATACATGCTGTAAAGAGCAATATTCTTTTCACTAATCGAACAAGACCAGCAATAGAGATATTATTAAATGCTTCTTTAAGCAGCAGTCTTTCTTTTAATGAAATTTTCTTTCCAAGCAGTAAAAATAATAATGTGGCAAATGTCATAAATCCTAAACCGCCAATTTGGATTAAGAATAAAAGGACCACTTCGCCAAAAATAGAGAAGGTATCACCTGTATCAACTACAATTAAACCTGTGACACAAGTAGCTGATGTAGCAGTGAATAAAGCATCTAAAAAGGGCAAACCCTTCCCATCCTCAGTAGAAAATGGCATTGTTAAAAGAAACGTACCTATGGCAATGATAAGGGCAAAGCCCAGTACAAGAATTTTGGGAGGATTTAATGCTCTTTTAAAATTGTTCATTTAATATTTCCTCAATTCTGAATAGTAAACAACTGTTTGTTAGATGGCATAATAAAAAGACCTACGATTAGAGCATGAAAAGGGTAGAAAGCATGCTAATAATGGTGGTCAATAACGACCTCCTTCGCTTTAGCCGACGAAGTTAGCTGACGGGTAGGATGGCGAAAGAGCTTTCTCATCCCTTCTGCTAAAGCAGAATTAACCCCAAAAGATTGGTTCCTCCGTTCTCAAATAGTTGAGATTTGGCCGATATGAAATTGAATGTGATTATTCTACGCCCTTATTCTATTTTTTGTAAACCCCTTAATTGTTAAGAAAATGTAATTATTTTTATTGTGGGCGAATTGTGTGTGAATAATTCGAGCAAAAATAAAACCAAAAATTCACTTGATAATTTCGCATACTTTCTATTGACCATTATTAGACAATACGATATAATTTTTTAGTACACAACAGAAGGTGATTTGCCTAATTGTGTATTGACGTGTGTTCGGAGGGAGGGAAAGAGAGATGTCAAAAACTGTCGTTCGCAAAAACGAATCGCTTGAAGATGCTCTTCGCCGCTTCAAACGTACTGTATCAAAAAGTGGTACAATTCAAGAAGTTAGAAAGCGCGAGTTCTACGAAAAACCTAGCGTAAAACGTAAAAAGAAATCAGAAGCTGCACGTAAACGTAAGTGGTAATTTAATTTCCCATTAAAAATCCCTACGTTCATAACACGCAATTGTATGATTCACTGAGCAGACAAAGTTATACCTGAAATTAATCACATTTTTGATTAATTTCAGGTATTTTACATTGCTCAACTTTACGTACATATGAAAAAGCCGAATGAAATCACTTTGATTCATTCGGCTTTTTTGCACATACTAAGTGTTAGTAATTGGCATTAGATCGAATGATAAATAATTAATAAATTTTTTAAGATTTGTGAAACTTTTCGCATGATTGACCGTATATACAGAGGAGAGGCATGTTAGAAGGGAGGGAAAAAGATGCGAAAACGGAGAATCCTCAGCTATTTACTAGTGATATGGATGACTTTTTTGTTAGCGTTTCCATTAACTTCGGCTTTTGCCAGTAATAAGGTTTATCATGTTCCGATTCATAATGAAGTAGAGCGAGGACTTCATGCATTTTTAGAACGAGCTTTTAAAGAGGCTGAAGAAAACAATGCTGAGGCGATTATCTTAGAAATACATACGCCTGGCGGTTTTGTGAATGCAGCAAGCGATATCGCCATGCTTATGGATGCAACGCAAATAAAAACGATTGCTTATATTAATAAGGATGCGCACTCAGCAGGAGCGTTTTTAGCCCTACATGCGGATGAGATCTACATGGTTCCAAATGGAACAATCGGTGCAGCGGCAGTTATCGATTCAGCAGGTAATGCAGCCGACCTAAAGGCCAATAGCGCTTGGCTTGCTCAAATGAAAGCAGCAGCAGAAACGTCAGGGCGCGACCCTAAGTATGCATTAGCAATGGCAGATACCAACTATGAACTACCAGAATACCGTGCTGGCGGAAAGAATTTGTTAACCCTATCAGCCTCAGAGGCAGCAAAGGTTAAATATTCTGAAGGGACGGTTAAAGATTTTCAGGAGCTTTTAGAAGTAACCAACTTGAATGGTAGTGATGTTGTTCCCATTGAACCAACCTTTTCTGAAAAGTTAGCTCGTTTTATTACAAATCCCATCATTGTACCTATTCTATTGTCTATCGCTAGCTTAGGACTTGTGATGGAGCTTTATTCGCCAGGATTTGGTGTTCCAGGTATAATGGGCTTATCAGCACTTGGTTTATTTTTCTTTGGACATATGGTGGCCGGCTTTGCGGGATATGAAACATTATTGTTATTTATTGTTGGCTTAGCCCTTTTAATTGCAGAGTTTTTTGTCCCCGGTGGAATTGTTGGTATTTTAGGTGGTGTCTTAATAGTACTAAGTCTGATACTGGCAGGTGCAAATATGATGCAAATGATAGTAGCAATTCTCATTGCGCTTGTGATAGCGATGATAGGAATGGTGATTCTGATGAAATTTTTCGGAAAAAAACTGCATGTCTTAAACAGGCTTGTGTTAATGGATGCAACCACGACAGAAGAAGGGTATGTATCCAATGTGAATCGCACAGAACTGTTAGGAAAAATTGGGAAAACGCTTACACCACTTCGTCCATCTGGAACAATGGTACTTGGTAGTGAACGCATTGATATTGTATCAGAAGGTGGCTATATCGATGCCAATCAACATGTAGAAATTATTAAAGTTGAAGGCTCACGCATTGTTGTGAGACAAACAGATAAAGAGATGGAGGAATAGAAAATGGGTTTTGATTTAGCTTTGATTGGTCCTATTGCTGGACTAGTTATTTTATTCATTGTGCTTGCGGTATTCTTTACCTTTGTACCCGTTGCATTGTGGATTTCTGCATTAGCAGCAGGTGTACGTGTGAGCATTTTTACATTAATTGGGATGCGATTGCGTCGTGTAATCCCTTCTCGAATTGTTAATCCGTTGATTAAAGCACATAAAGCAGGTTTACCTGTAACGATTAATCAGTTAGAGAGTCACTATTTAGCAGGTGGTAATGTTGACCGTGTAGTGAATGCCTTAATTGCGGCTCACCGTGCCAATATTGAGCTGTCATTTGAACGTTGTGCAGCAATCGATTTAGCTGGGCGTGATGTATTAGAAGCTGTTCAAATGTCTGTTAATCCAAAAGTTATTGAAACACCTTTCATTTCAGGTGTAGCAATGAACGGGATTGAGGTAAAAGCAAAGGCTCGTATTACCGTGCGTGCCAACATCGAGCGTTTAGTCGGTGGTGCTGGTGAAGAAACAGTTATTGCCCGTGTAGGGGAAGGGATCGTTTCTACAATTGGTTCGGCTACTAGTCATACAGAAGTATTAGAAAATCCAGATATGATTTCACAAACGGTTTTATCTAAAGGTTTGGATTCAGGAACAGCCTTTGAAATCTTATCCATTGATATTGCGGATGTAGATATCGGTAAAAACATCGGGGCTGAATTACAAATTGAACAAGCACAAGCTGATAAAAACATTGCGCAAGCAAAAGCTGAGGAACGTCGTGCAATGGCTGTAGCAAACGAGCAAGAAATGATTGCACGTGTTCAAGAGATGAAGGCAAAAGTAGTAGAAGCAGAAGCGGAAGTACCACAAGCGATGGCTGAAGCCTTACGTTCTGGTAATCTTGGCATTATGGATTATATGAACTATCGCAATATCCAAGCAGATACAGCGATGCGCGACTCTATCTCAAAAGTAAGCAATGATAAACCAGAAAAAAATGAACCCAATGCTTAATAATAACGGAAAGGAGCGAAACTAACATATGGAACAGTTAATAATCTTCGCCATAATTGCCATAGTCAGCTCTATTTTCGGAAAATCAAAAAATAAAAAGCCTCAGAAGCAGATGCCTCCTTTTAATAAAGACACCGTGGTGGAGCCTCCAGTTACGGAGAAAGCACCACATCGTACTGGGAAAGCACAGAGTTTTGAAGATTTTGCACGAGAATTTATAGGAGATTGGATTCCAGAAAATGAGAAAGTCGAGGAGCCTAAAAAATTTGTTGAAGAACAAGTGAAAAGGGAAATACCAAGCTATGTTGCTCCAGCTGTCATTCCAGCAGATATCCCTAGCCGTTCTTCTAATCGAGAAGGTCGAGGACGATTAGCTGCTGGAAAAAAAGAAGTGCAATCAGTTGGCACAAATTCGACTTTACAACTACCTCAATCTAAAAATGATCTTATGCAAGCAATCGTGATGGCTGAAATATTAGGGCCACCGAAATCAAAAAGAAAATAACTAGCATGTCCTCCTTTTTCGATGCATATATTGCCGAAGAAGGAGGCATTTTTTATGAAAAAATTATTTCAATTAACGCCACTACTTGAGTTGTTAGAATACGAATCATTAAAAATTATTGGACCCTACCGTTTTATTCATGCAGATGCGACGACCTGTTCGTTTGTCTATGCAGATTATCATATTACTGTCAATGCGGATTCAGTGACAATCAATGCGCTCAAAGAAGAAATGCTACATCTCACTGTTGACAATCTACAGGAGCTTCATATGAAAATGACAAAGAATATGGGTGTGAGCAAAAATGTGGAATAATCGGCCAATTATTATACGTATAAAGCGCCATGAAAATGTTCATCCTTTTATTCAAGCATTGCACGCTCAACATGTCCCATTAAAGCGTGTTGTCTTTCGTGAGCAGGAAGTTTCCTTTGAAACGACGATGCATTATCTACCAAAAATTCGCCGTGTACGAAGACGTTTTCGCTTAAAAATGGCTGTATTTTATGCAGATGAGCTTCAAGTTTTTCGAGCGCAAATTTGGACTTTATTGGGCTTAGCCTTTATGATTGCTATTCCAATTCTTTGTGCACAAGTCATATGGCGAGTGGACATAGAAGCCGCAACACCAGAACTAGAGCAGCGTTTAGGTAAGACCTTTCATGAAACCTTTCAATTAGAAACCCCTTTATCTCAAAAAAAGTTACCTTCCAATACGGTTATACGACAAAAGCTGTTAGAGCAACACCGAGAGCTATCATGGGTTCATATTGATAAACATGGCGGACGAGTAATTTTGAGACCACAAGAATCACCTAAACAAACAGAGCAAACAACTGATAAATTAGCCTCCCATATAGTAGCAACGAAAAGTGGTGTCATTACACACTTTAATATACAGCATGGCGAGCGAAAAATTTCAGTAAATGATACAGCCTACGAGGGTGACGTCCTCGTAAGTGGTGTATTAGAAAGTGGCACAGATCAAGTTTTTGTAGGGGCGAAGGGAGAGGTTTATGCAGACTATTGGCTTGAATGTTCATTTAAAATTCCAACAAAAATTACCGTGGAAACCTTGCAGCAAAAGCAATGGCGAGTGTTGATAAAGGGTATACATGAGGAAAAGGTGGATTATGTACAAAGAAAGGATTTACCGAATTGGCTATCTCCCTATGTTTCAATTGTAGAGGAGCAACAGACGAAAACGATGCAAGTAGAGTTGGATGAATCGAAAATTGAGTCATTGCTGATTCCTTTATTGCATGAAAAAGTATTACGTTCGTTACCTGCAAAAACAATCATCAAGAAAGAAAACCTTTTACAGGCAAAGTGGGGGAATGGTACAGTTGAAGGGAAAGTTCTATTTTTAGTCAATGAAAACATTGCAAGTCCAATACAAGGCCTACAAGGAGAATGATTATGTCAGAACAGTTAACTGTATTACAGGTGGATAATCCAAATGAAGCGGTTATGCTACTAGGTATTTCCGATGCAAATATGAAATTAGTTGAAGAAGCACTTAATGTTCATATCATTACGCGTGGTGAACAAATTCAACTTGCGGGTGAAGAAAATGCTAAGGAACAGGCAACATTTCTTCTGCATGCTTTATTGAAGGTCATTCGCAAAGGAATTAATATTGATCAACGTGATGTCACAACAGCTATTGAAATGACACAAAAAGGAACAATCGAGTATTTTGCAGAACTATATGATGAAGAAATAGCACGCACGACGAAAGGTAAGTCAATTCGTGCAAAAACAATTGGTCAACGAGAATACATACAAGCAATCCGTCATAAAGACGTTGTTTTCGGTATTGGTCCAGCCGGTACTGGGAAAACGTATTTAGCGGTAGTCATGGCAACACAGGCACTTAAAAACGGCCATGTTAAGAGAATTATTTTAACTCGCCCTGCTGTTGAAGCTGGAGAGTCTCTAGGCTTTCTTCCAGGAGATTTAAAGGAAAAGGTCGATCCATATCTACGACCTCTCTACGACGCTTTAAACGACATCTACGGCTCAGAACAAACACAGCGGCTAATTGAACGCGGAACGATTGAAATCGCCCCTTTAGCCTATATGCGTGGCCGTACATTAGATGATGCCTTTGTTATTTTAGATGAAGCACAAAATACAACACATCAACAAATGAAAATGTTCCTAACTCGTCTAGGCTTCGGCTCTAAAATGGTCATCACAGGTGATAAAACGCAAATCGACTTACCCAAAAATACAGAATCTGGCTTGATTGTAGCAGAACGTACATTAAAGTATGTTAAATCTATTCATTTCCAAGTACTAGAACAAGGCGATGTCGTACGTCACCCAATCGTAGCCAAAATCATTCAAGCCTACGAAGAACAGCAACTTTAGAATTGCGTAGCAATTCTAAAGTCTGCCCCGAAAGCGAAGCGACAGGGGCAACGAGGTTTAAAACATCCATATAGTTAAAACCTAAACCACGAATTTAATCAAAATATGGAAAAAAATGTGACAGCTATGCGAAGATGCATAGCTGTTTTTTGCTTTCTTATACATTTTTCGAGAAAAATGTATGTTGAATTGGTATGATAGTAGGTAGATAGAGGAGGTGCCAGATGGAGAAACAACTTCGAAAATTTACAGAGCTTATCGGTTTTCGCTACTTTCTTATCATCATTCTCATTTTAACAGGTGGCCTACAATTTGGGTTCATGTATGGCAATGTTAAAGGAGTTACATATGATTTCAAACCATTACAGCTTGCGCCTGAAACCGTACGATCTACTAAAACGATTGAAGACACTTATAAAACACAGCTAGAGCGAGAAAAAGCTGCCAATGCAGTGGATTCAGTCTATCAATTTTCGGAGGATGTCGCCAAGCAAAGAGCAGCGATTGTAACATCATTATTTGATTATGTTTTGGAAGTGAAAAAAGATGTTGCAAATAGTAAGGAACCTATTCCTATTGCAGACCAGGTTACACAGCTTCGAAAAAAATTTGAATCCATTGACGAAGACCAGATGCCGTTAATTTTTACAGATTCTCAGCTGGAAGGTCTATTAGTACAAAGTGAAGATGATTTAACTAGAACAAGTACGCAATTATCTAAATTTGTAGAGGAATATTTACAAAAATCCATCCGACCAGAGAACGTCTTTGTTGCACAAAATGATTTTGAAACAAAGATTCGTGGACAAAGAGGATATCCTGATAAAATATTCAATACAGTCGTGTTAATAGGACGTACAAGCATTATTGAAAATGAAACAATTAACGAAGAACAAACAAAGATTCGAAAACAGCAGGCCAAAGAAAGTGTAGAGCCGACACGAATTTTACAAGGTCAGATTATTGTTCAAGAAGGCCAAATTATTGACAATGAGGCTTTTAGACAATTAGAGCTATTAGGGATGGTTAGTAATAAAGCCTCCTTTAAGCCGATAGCAGGGCTTATTATTTTAACGCTACTACAAATGATGTTTATGTATATTTTATTTGAGCGTTGGGAGACGAACGAACGAAAAAAACGTAATGCACTGTTAGTCACAGTGATTGTTTATAGCTTGTCTATTTTGCTAATGAAATTTATTAGCTTAGTTTCTAGTGGCTTTGATGTGACGATTGCCTTTTTATTTCCGACAGCACTAGCGACGATGCTTGTACGATTGCTAGCAGATGAGCGAGCAGCCGTATTAATTACAGTTATGACGGCTGCTTCAGCAGGGGTAATTTTTCAAGAAGGCTATTCCTCAGTTATGCAAATGGAAATTACGCTGTATATCATATTCGGAGGGTTTGCAAGCCTATTCTTTTTGCGTAGTGTGGAAAAACGCTCACATATTTTACATGCGGTTGGTGTGATTTCCCTTGTAAACATGGCATTTATTGCGTTTTATTTGTTAATGACACAATCATCCTATGGCTTACCAGAATTAGCATTTTACTTAATAGCGGCGATGTTATCAGCCTTGCTTTCAGGGGCATTAACGATGGGACTTTTACCATTCTTTGAATCGGCGTTTAGCTTGCTTTCGTCTTTACGCTTAATTGAGCTATCCAATCCCAACCATCCATTATTAAAAAAATTATTAATGGAAACTCCAGGGACATATCATCATAGTGTGATGGTAGCGAACTTAGCGGAAGCTGCGTGTGAAGAGATTGGTGCTGACGGTTTATTAGCGCGTGTAGGTTGTTATTATCATGATATTGGTAAAACCAAACGACCTTCCTTTTTCATCGAAAATCAGATGTCGGGCATCAATCCGCATGATTCGTTACCACCTGAAACAAGTGCAGAGATTATTATCGCCCATACGACAGATGGTGCCAATATGTTAAAACGTTATAAAATGCCCCAAGAAATTATTGATATCGCTTTACAACATCATGGCACAAGTTTGTTAAAATTCTTCTTGTTTAAAGCAAAGGAAGAAGGAAAAAATATTGATGAGGCAAAGTTCCGATACCCAGGGCCCAAACCACAAACAAAAGAAGCAGCTGTTATAAGTGTTGCGGATAGTGTCGAGGCAGCAGTACGTTCTATGAAAGAGCCAAATGCAGAGAAAATTCAGAAGCTAGTACGAGCGATTATCGATGATCGCGTCCAAGATAATCAGTTTGATGAATGCGATATTTCAATAAAAGAGTTAAAATGTATAGAGAGAGTACTTTGTGAAACGTTGAATGGGATATTCCATTCACGTATTGAATATCCAAAGGCAGATAAGTAGGAGGATCTATGATTTTAACAATTGATTTTACGGATGAAACAAATGAAGTGGGAGCACAACATATCGAACTTGTTGAAAAGCTATTACATCATGCTGCAAGTGTAGAAAATATTGAGCCAGAAACAGAGGTTTCGGTGACGTTTGTAACGAACAAGGCAATTCAAGATATTAATCGTGAATATCGTGGCAAAGATCAACCAACAGATGTCATTTCCTTTGCACTAGAGGAGCTAGGTGAAGGGGAAATTGAAGTAACTTTTGAAGGTATGCCACGTGTATTAGGTGATATCATTATTTCGACTGATCGTGCAAAAGAGCAAGCAGAGGAATATAATCATTCCTTTGAGCGAGAATTAGGCTTTTTAGCTGTACATGGTTTTTTACATTTACTTGGTTATGACCATATGGAGCCAGAAGAAGAGAAAGTGATGTTTGCAAAGCAAGATGAGATTCTCCAAACTTTTGGCTTAGGTCGAGATTAGATGAATTTGCGAAAATACTTGCGATCTTTTGGCTATGCTTTTGAAGGCATCATAACTGCAAGTAAAGAACAAAATTTGAAATCACATATAGTAAGTGCAATCATTGTTATACTGGCTAGTTATTTGACAGGTTTATCTCGTATGGAGTGGTATATTGTGCTACTATTAATAGCACTAATGTTTGCGCTGGAAATGATGAATACAGCTATCGAACGGGTAGTCGATTTAGCTTCCCCAGAGATACATCCGCTTGCTAAGCAAGCAAAAGATATTGCAGCAGGTGCAGTGCTTGTATTTGCGCTATTCAGTGCTATAATCGGATTACTCATCTTTCTGCCAAAATGGTTTTAATGGAAATGAGTGTCTTCTAATTGAAAATAAACCATAAATGTGAGGGAGAATTAGTATAGATGACAATGGATATGCATGCATTATTAGAAGAATCAAAAAAGGCACGTGAAAAAGCCTATGTTCCTTATTCAAAATTTAAAGTAGGGGCAGCTCTACTAACTAAAGATGGAGAGGTTATTCACGGTTGTAATATTGAAAATGCAGGCTATAGTATGACAAATTGTGCTGAACGTACAGCGTTTTTTAAGGCAGTATCGGAGGGGATTTACGAATTCGAGGCCATTGCCATTGTAGCTGATACAGACGGACCATGCGCCCCATGTGGAGCATGTCGCCAGGTCATGATGGAGTTTTGTGCTCCAACTATGCCTGTTTATTTAACGAATTTAAAAGGTGATGTGACGGTAACGTCAGTGGGCGAATTACTACCGTTTGCATTTACGACGGAGGATTTAGAGAATGCAGGAAACTAAAAATGGCTATAAATCAGGCTTTATCTCCATCATTGGTCGTCCAAATGTTGGCAAATCGACATTTTTAAATCGTGTCATTGGCCAAAAAATTGCGATCATGAGTGATAAGCCACAAACAACACGAAATAAAGTACAAGGCGTACTAACAACAGATGATAGCCAAATGATTTTTATTGATACACCAGGTATTCACAAGCCAAAACATAAACTAGGCGATTTCATGCTGAAGGTTTCTAAAAACACATTGCGTGAAGTAGACGTTATTATGTTTATGGTTAATGCTGAGCAAAAACTCGGTAAAGGTGATGAATTTATTCTAGAAATGCTAGCAGGAAACCCAACACCTGTCTTTTTGGTCATCAATAAAATTGATGCCATTCATCCAGATGAACTAATGGGAATTATTGAGAGCTATAAAGAGCGCTATGACTTTGCGGAGATTGTACCGATTTCTGCGCTACAAGGCAATAATGTTGAAAATTTATTAGTGACATTGGCGAAGTATTTACCAGAAGGACCTCAGTATTACCCAGCCGATCAAGTGACAGATCATCCTGAACGATTTATCATATCTGAACTTATTCGTGAAAAAGTCCTACATTTAACGCGTGAAGAAATTCCCCATTCTATCGCGGTGGTAATTGATAAAATTCGTCGTGATGAAGAAAATGAGGATAAAATTCATGTAGCGGCTACAATTATTGTGGAGCGTGATTCTCAAAAAGGGATAGTTATTGGAAAACGTGGAGCCTTGCTAAAAGAAGTAGGGACACGTGCGCGAAAGGATATCGAAATGCTTCTAGGGTCTAAAGTTTATTTAGAGCTATGGGTAAAGGTGCAAAAAGATTGGCGTAATAAAGCTACACATTTACGTGATTTTGGATTCCGTGATGATGAATATTAAGTTTTTACTGGCTTAGCCAATGAATTGTAACGTTGACGAACATGGCCCGTTGAATCAGGAATAGACGCCAAATTTTGACGTGACGGTTTTAGGTTAACTTCTTCTTGTAGGCACAAAAGGATCTAGAAGTATTTGATCATTTTTATTTTTGAGCTGTCCAAAATTATTTTGGGCAGCTCTCTTTGCATGGATAGTTCTTTTATGAAAGGAGGGGGATTATGCTTCATAAATGGGAGGGGATTGTATTAAAGGTTCGCGCTTATGGGGAATCTAATAAGATTGTTATTTTGCTAACTCGGGAAGCTGGTAAAGTGGCTACGATGGCTAGAGGGGCAAAAAAACCTTCTAGTAGATTGGCTTCCATCACGCAACCCTTTACCTATGGGATGTTTATGGTACAACATCATACAGGCATGGGAACTTTGCAACAGGGAGAACATTTAAATTCAATGCGCCATATTCGTGAGGATATTATGGCTACTGCTTATGCTAGCTATATTATGGAATTAGTGGAGCGAGTTGTGGAAGAAGGAAAGCCAGAGCCATTTGCGTTCGATGTTTTACTACATGCACTACAAGCAATTGAGGATGGCTACGATCCTGAAGCTATTACGCTATTTGTTGAATGGAAAATGTTGCCCTATACAGGTGTACAACCTATTTTACATGCCTGTGCTGCGTGTGGCGCAGTAGATGGGGAATTCGCTTTTTCCTTTGCTCAAGGAGGATTCTTATGCCATCGCTGTTATCAGCATGACCCCTATATCATTCGCTTAACGCCAACACAGCTGAAACTTATCAGGATGTTCTACACTGTTCCTATCGACCAAATTGGAAAAATAGAACTAAAAAAAGAAACAAAATATTTCATTAAAAAAATTATAACAACCATCTATGAAGAACAAACCGGTATTCGGTTTAAGACGAGAAAATTTATAGAGCAACTAGAACGTACCCCTGAACTGCAAATACGCTCGAAAGACAAAATGCCAGATGAATCATAATGTTCATCTGGCATTTCACGTTATTTAAAATTCATCCTCATCCTCTGTCACTAAAAAGGCCCACTGTCCAGCAATTTTTTTACTTTCAATATAAAGGTATGATGTTTCATTGTTTTTACCTGTTAAATGGAGAATCGCTAGACCTTCAGCTTTTGGCGTAATATGTAGTTGCCCGTCAAGAATTGTCGCTTTTACAGGCACTGGCTCAAAACCAAAGCTTTCGAGTGCTACATGTGTTGGTTCGAAAGGTAATTCTTGCGCTGTCAGTATTAATTCATCTGTCAAATGATATAAATCAATGCTGCGAACAAAATCATAGGAATACACATCTGCGGCCATCTTTTGTTGTTGCGTCCCATCTGAAAATCTAACAATGTATTGTCCATTTTGCGAAATGGACAGTGTTTGATCTTGTTGATTAAAGTTATAGAAATTTGAAGCGAGTGGCTGTCCATTCGCGTTTTGAACCGTCACCTCTGTTGGTATGAATGGTAATTTGCTCTCAGACAAATCGAGTGGTAAATTTTCGATATAATCATCTTCTTCTACTTCTTCAAGTGTTACCTTCAGCTTACCATTTACATTTTTGACATGTACTAAATAAAAAATGTCAATAAAGTCCTCTGAATCATCAGTCAATCCAGTAATCACTAATTTACCCGTACCTTCTTTTATAGGGGTAATTGTGATAGACTCTGTCATATCTTCCTCTTCATTCCATGTGAAAATATCCTCTGCTGGCTCAAGACCACCATAAGAAGCAAAAATATAGTCCTGTTTAAATTGACTTGCATAGACGGTTGCATTGCCTAGCAACTTTTCAGCTCGTACAACAAAAGCAGCCAGCTGAGAGCGCTTTACATTGCTTTTTGGGCCGAAAGTGGTTGCAGATGTTCCTTTGGTAATCCCATTTGCAAACAATGCTTTAATATGAGGCTCAAATTCATTCCCCTTTTTAACGTCTGTAAATGGTAATTGTGTGTTACTCGTACTTGTTAATCCAAAGCCTTTCGCAATCATTTTAGACATTTGCTCGCGAGTTATATTTTGAGTAGGGTAGAAATAACCATTTGCACCATTAATAATGCCAGCATTTGCTAATGCTGCAATGGCTCCGTAGTTTTCATCGCCAGGTTTGATGTCTTTGAATTGGGGATTTTTTACGTGAACTGTATCTAACTTTAAAATACCTGCTAAAATCTTCGCAGCCTGTGTACGTGTAATAGGATTAGCGGGTTTAAATGTCCCATCCATATAGCCTGAAATAATGCCACGCTCTGCTAATTGAATAATAGCCTTACCTTCTTCATTGGTTGGGTTGATATCAGGAAAAAATGATGCTGCGTGTGCGGGTGGTGCGATAATAATCGCACTTGTTGCTAAAGCAGAAGCCATAGCTAGTTGAAATAAACGTTGAGACTGCAATTAAATTCCTCCAAAAAGTACAATAGAAAATTTTATAGTATATATATTTCTGGTCAGACCTTCCTATGTATCAGTTCAAACTTCCGGACGAATGAATGTTAAAAGGTGATGTGTCTTTAGCCTGTCAATTATTCATTATTTAACAGCTAATACTAACTATAATAACTTATTTATACCAAAAAGATGGAACAACGCATAGAGGGAATTTCATCCATATCATGACTGTTCGGTAATCGATTATACCTTATGTAAAAAGGGGGAGCTAAAACTAATTAACTTGCATAGCACAGAACTCGCTTCATTTTATCTTTTAAATAAAAAGAAATACCTTTGATTTTATAGGAGGATACAACTAGATTACCTTTCTTTTTAATGAATAAATTTCAATTTTTACAAAATAAAATTATTGCGTAAATTTAATTTTATTTGTTATTTTTCCGTCTTTAAATGAATAATATGAAGTCTTATTTATCTATATTTTTATTTATTTATATATTTATAAGTATTTTAATAGGTAAAAAGATTTGTATTTTTGTTTAGTTTTCATTATATAAGTGGTAGAAACTGTTCATTCGAGACCCATATACTAGTTGAAAAGGCATTTTAACCTATGATATTGTAAATGGTATAGATAATGGTAATTATATTTTTTAAATATAATTAAGTCGTTTAATCTCCATCGAAACTGATGTACGCTAGATCACTTTAGACATGCCTATGAAATATAAAAGCCTCTATCAGCAAAACGTATTGTTATACGTTTATCAGAATAGCGCAGTCCTATGGAAGAAGGAGGGAGTCACATAGTGCTTAGTACATTGCGTATGTGGCAAAATATATGCTACGAAAAGTAACCTTAAGTATTCATGAAGTTGAAGCAAATGATATATTAGCAGAAGATATTTTTTCAGAGTATCGTTTATTGGCTAAAAAGGATTTAGTTTTAACGGAGCGAATTATTGCCTTACTTAAACTTCGTAAAGTAGATGAATTATCTGTCTATTTGCCATCTAATTCAGTTCGAGTTGTACATGATTTAAGTGCTCAACGAACAAGAGAATATGAAGATCTATTTGCCCCATTAATTGAAAAAAGAGATCCTGTGGATGATTATAAAGAGACAGTTAGTCAGCTTTTTATGACAACGTTGGAGAATGTCGTGCACGAATTACGCTATGGACAAATTCTTAAAAGCATACAGGATACGGCTTATGTAAGAGGTGTTTTTGAAAAGATTTTGGAAAAAAAACATCGCTATGAGCTACTTATGCGTTTAAAGGAATGGGACGAGTATTCATTTGTCCATTCATTTGATGTGTTTGTATTAGGTACAATTTTTGCTAGATACCTAGGTTTAACAGATATTGAAACATTAGCTAGGGGCTACCTGTTCCATGATATCGGGAAGGTTTTTATACCCCAAGAAATATTAAATCTGAAACGTAAACTCTCTGAAGATGAGTTCGATATTGTAAAGACGCACACAACAAAAGGCTACGAGCTACTCATGGAACATAACGAGGAAGACATTGCCTATTTGGCAAGAGATCATCATGAACGTTTTGCGGGAAAGGGCTATCCAAATCAACTTTGTGCGGATGATATGAGTGAGGGTGTACAATTATTACAAATTGTTGATGTATATTCAGCGATGACATCCAAGAGAGTCTATCATGTTGGCTATGGTGCTACAGATGCTTTAGCTGTCTTATACAGAGATCGACATTTATATAATGAGAGCTTTATGCATAAATTTGTAGAATGTTTAGGGATTTACCCAGTAAACTCTGTTGTTATGTTATCCGATAATCGCAGTGCACAAGTAGAACTTGTTTATGATTTATTTCCAACATTACCAAAAGTAAGATTGTTAGATGAGCAAAAATCAATGAATCTTCCTTTGAACTATAGTGTGAGAATTACGAAAATGATCGACTATCGAGCGAATAGCTTTGAAGAGATTTTCAACTTATTTGTAGAGCAATTAATCCGCTGTGACGAAAATAATCTGAGAATTCATTTTAATAAATTAATTGACCATTTACATCCTAAAGAAATTGTCTTAAAAATTTTTCTGCCAGCCTTTCGTATTTTACGTTTACTAACAAGGGAAATCCAAACGGATATGACAAAGTATCGCAATTCTATTGGTATTTTAAAAACGCTCCTAGAGGAGCAATTAAACGTTTTATATATGGATTATCAACATGAGCAAACGACCATATTAGTTGTGGAGACATCGTTGCGTGAAAATTTCTTCATTAAGCTTGTTCAAAGTATTTTGTATATTGATAAAATTGTGCCATTCTTTATAAACCCAGGTGATGATCAACGTATTACACAATTGATGGAACATTGTGATGTTAATGTCGCTTACTTTATTGAAGATGAACTAACTTTTGACAAACGGGTTCGTCCAATGCGAGAAGGTACATTCCTTTATTACTCACTAGCGGATATTGAGGAGCTATTAGTAAGCTTAATAGGTTTGAGCATGAAAAAGTTTTCATTCGAGGAAAAAATGCAAGAGCGTTTATTTTCAACATTTAAAGCATAAGAAAGAGGGAGTTGCCTGCTGGCTACCCCCTCTTTTTTAAGTGATTAGAATTGTAGGTGTTTTTCAATATATGCTTTTACTTCAGCAATAGGCATACGAACTTGTGTCATAGAGTCACGATGACGTACTGTTACTTGGCCATCCTCTTTTGAATCAAAATCATATGTGATACAGAATGGTGTACCAATTTCATCTTGACGACGGTAACGTTTACCAATTGATTGTGATTCATCAAAATCAACAGGGAAGGCTTTACGCAGTTCAGCCCAAACATCTGTAGCTTCATCAGATAATTTTTTAGAAAGTGGTAGCACAGCAGCTTTAAATGGAGCCAGAGCAGGGTGGAAACGTAAAACCGTACGTTTATCATCACCTTCTAGTTCCTCTTCATCATAGGCATCACACAAGAAAGCTAATGTTACACGATCAGCGCCTAATGATGGTTCAATACAATAAGGAACATAACGTTCATTTGATACAGGATCAATGTAAGTGAAATCTTCACCAGAGTGCTCCATATGTTGTTTTAAGTCGTAATCTGTACGATCTGCTACACCCCAAAGCTCTCCCCAGCCAAATGGGAATTTGAATTCGATATCTGTTGTAGCGTTAGAGTAGTGAGATAGCTCATCATCCTCATGGTCACGAAGGCGCATCGAATCTTCTTTCATGCCTAGGTTTAGTAACCAATTTTTACAGAATTCTTTCCAATATGCATGCCATTCAAGGTCTTCACCAGGTTTACAGAAGAATTCAAGCTCCATTTGTTCGAATTCACGTGTACGGAATGTGAAGTTACCCGGTGTAATTTCGTTACGGAAAGATTTACCGATTTGTGCGATACCAAATGGTGTACGTTTACGCATAGAACGTTGAACGTTTTTAAAGTTCACGAAAATACCTTGTGCCGTTTCTGGGCGTAAATAAATTTCATTTGTAGAGGATTCCGTTACACCTTGGAATGTTTTAAACATGAGGTTGAATTGGCGAATATCTGTGAAATCAGCCTTTCCGCAATCAGGGCATACTACGTCATATTTAATCATTGTTTCTTTCATTTGGTCGAATGTCATACCATCAACAATGATTTCATCGCCTTTCGCTAATGCAGCGTCTTCGATAATTTTATCTGCACGGTGGCGGGCCTTACATGATTTACAGTCGATCATTGGGTCATTGAAGTTTCCTACGTGACCAGAAGCAACCCAAGCTTTTGGATTCATCAAAATAGCAGCATCAATACCTACATTGTATTCAGATTCCTGAACAAACTTTTGCCACCATGCTTTTTTAATATTATTTTTTAATTCGACACCTAGTGGACCATAATCCCACGTGTTTGCTAAACCTCCGTAGATTTCAGAACCAGGGAAGACAAAGCCTCGATGCTTCGCTAAAGATACGATGGTTTCCATTGATTTGTTAGCCATAAAATAGCCTCCTTTAAATTTTTAATACGTTGTTTTAGCGGTAAAAACGCCATAGTTTTTTCATTCAGTTGCAACTAAATGAAAATAGCACCCGTCTCCGGGCACATTGTATGCCCAGGGACGAGTGCTAATACCCGCGGTTCCACCCTGATTGTTTTAAACGAGTAGTTTAAAACCTCTTTTCAAAAAGTTAGCTCAGGGAGTGCCTTTTCTCTGTTGCTGTGTAGACTTTCACCATCTTCTACTCGCTATAGAATGGAACAGATACTTTTTTCCCATCATCGCCTGTATAACGCAATTTGCTCGAAAATACTGATAGAGCAAGCGTATGTGTCAATATTGTAGCATGTAGTTCTTTAATTCGCAATAATTATTAAAATAGTATATAATAATTGAGCATAAGTATAACACTATTAGATTTGAGGCGGTGAGTCCAATCGAACTCAATAAACGTCAGGAAGACATATTACAAATTGTGAAAGAAAATGGCCCTATTACGGGGGAACATATTGCCGAACGTCTCAATCTGACAAGAGCAACTCTAAGACCGGATTTAGCAATCCTAACAATGGCAGGATTTCTGGATGCAAGACCAAGGGTTGGTTATTTTTATTCAGGTAAGAAGGCATCTGTTACATTAATAGATAGTATTCACAATTTAAAAGTGAAGGATTTTCATTCAGGGCCAGTAGTTGTCCCTGAAACAATGACGGTTTATGATGCAATTTGCTTTATGTTTTCAGAAGATGTTGGTACACTCTTTGTCGTAGATAAGAATGAGTTTTTGACAGGCGTACTATCTCGCAAAGATTTACTGCGTACAAGTATTGGCACGCAGGATTTAAATAAAATTCCAGTACATATTATTATGACGCGTATGCCAAATATTTCGTACTGTGAAAGATCAGATTCTTTAATTGTTGCAGCGAACAAACTTATTGAACGTGAGGTTGATTCACTACCAGTAGTTGAACCGCAAGAGGGTGGTTTAACGATTGTTGGTCGTCTTACAAAAACAACGATTACACGGGCTTTCTTATCTCTTGCACAAAATGTCTAAATGAAGGAGAGCTGCATGAAAAGACTACGCGTATTTGTTGTATCTGATTCTGTCGGTGAAACTGGTGATCAAGTTGCAAAAGCGGTTATTAGCCAGTTCCGACCGGGTCTTGAAAATACTGTGATTCGTCGATTTCCACATATTCAATCAGAGGAGCTTATCCGTAAAATTGTTTTTCTTGCTTCGCAACAGCGAGCATTCATTGTTTATACACTTGTTCGCCAAGAAATGCGTAAATTATTACATGATTTATGTGAACAAGAAAAAATTCAGGCTGTTGATATTTTAGGGCCAGCCTTACAATCAATGGCAGCTTTTATGGAAGAAAATCCATTGGAAACGCCTGGTATTGTTCATCTGCTGGATGATGATTATTTCAAAAAAATTGAAGCGATTGAATTTGCGGTAAAATATGATGATGGTAGAGATCCAAGAGGATTATTACAGGCTGATATTGTACTAGTTGGTGTATCACGAACTTCTAAAACACCACTATCACAATATTTAGCCCATAAAAAATATAAAGTGGCGAATGTACCTTTAGTGCCAGAGGTAGAACCACCAGAAGAGCTATTACAGATAGACCCTAAAAAATGCTTTGGATTGATTATTTCCCCTGAAAAGTTAAACTCAATTCGGAAAGAAAGATTAATGTCTCTCGGCTTGAATGATGATGCTATCTATGCACAGCATGAAAGAATTCTTGATGAGATTCAGCATTTTGAAAAAATTGTCGGTAGAATAGGTTGTAAAGTTATCGATGTGACAAATAAAGCTGTTGAAGAGACAGCAAATACGATTATCGAACATATTTTGACCTGTAAATAAGGATAGAATTTTAAACCACCTCGGTTAGCAGAGGCGGTTTTTTTGAGTGGATTTTGAAAATGGTATAGATAAAAACTAATTTTTGTTTTATAATAATAAAATTGTGGTAAAAATATTTATAAGAGAAAAATCCTAATTTTTTGTCGAGAAATAAAGGAATTTTAAAACGAATAGCGAATTGTGTTTCTAGAACGCAAATATTAAAGATGGTGATGGATTTGGCAGGGAAGATTCCAGAAGAAGTAATTGAGCAGATTCGCACACAATCAGATATCGTTGATGTTATTAGTGAATACATGCAGCTTACTAAGCGTGGGCGAAATTGGTTTGGTCTCTGTCCATTTCATGGAGAGCAAACACCGTCTTTTTCTGTATCTACAGACAAGCAAATTTTTCATTGCTTTGGTTGTGGTGCAGGGGGCAATGCCATTACTTTTGTAATGGATATTGAAGGCATTTCTTTTCCTGATGCAGTTGTGAAACTTGGGGAACGTGTTGGCATACACTTAGATGTTGAGCCAAGTTTCCCTGGAGGAACGAAAAAGATATCTAAAGCGGAAGAAAGGATGAAAGAAGCACACGCTTTTGCAGCAGATTTTTTTCATCATTTACTGTTGAATACAGAAGATGGTGAAGAACCTTTAAATTATTTGCTAGAAAGAGGATTTACAAGGGAACTTATCGAATCTAATAACATTGGTTGGTCTCTCCCAAGCTTTGATGCATTAACAATATTGCTTGAAAGAAAAGGTTATAACTTACAAGAAATTGCCGAAAGTGGCTTAATCATCAAAAGAGAGGGAGAAGAGCGTTATTTTGATCGTTTTAGAGGACGTATCATGTTTCCTATTCGAGATGAGAATGGTAAAATTATTGCCTTCTCAGGACGTATCCTTTCATCCAATGGTGAGGAAGCAAAATATTTAAATAGTCCAGAATCACCAATTTTCCAAAAAAGTGAAGTGCTGTATAACCTAGATAAAGCACGAACTTCTATCAGAAAAAATCGTCAAGTAGTATTGATGGAAGGATTTATGGACGTTTTAGCAGCCAACTCTGTAGGTGTCATGAATGTTGTTGCGACAATGGGTACTTCGTTAACAAATCAGCATATCACAAAGCTAAAGCGCTTAGTAGAGCAAATTACGATTTGCTATGATGGTGATAATGCTGGATTTGATGCAGCGAAACGAGCGGCGCAGCTACTGCATACAGAGCGATTGAAAGTCGATATTGCCGTGTTGCCAGAAAAATTAGATCCTGATGAATACATTCACACTTTAGGTGGACAAGCATTTAAGGAACAAATTTTGGAAAAACCTCATGCGTATATTGCTTTTATGATGATGCATGCTAGACGCAATAAGAACTTTCAATTTGAAAATGATACGCTTCAATATATTCAAGAAGTTCTTGAGCAGCTAGTGGGAAGATCTTCACCAGTTGAACGAGATTTGTATATACGACAGCTATCAAATGAAACAAACATCTCGGAAGAAGCCATTTATGCCCAATTCCGAAAACTGGAGGCTAATCAGGTACGTTCTGCTAAAGTAGAAATGCCTACACAGATACCTTCAATGCCAGTCACGCAACAACAAAAGCCTATGGACGCAGCCGAACGTGCCGAACGTTTATTACTGGCTCATATGCTTCATAATATAGATGTAGTGGACAGGGTATTACGTAGTGAGCAAAAAGAGCCATTTGTACGAGATGCCTATATGGCAGTTTTTGTTCGCTTAGTTGGATTTTATGAGGAGTATGGTCATCCTGATTATCAACGTTTTGTGGAAATTTTGGATGACGCTGAATTACGAAAAATTGTCATGGAAGCGGCTTTAGTTGAGCGAGATCCAGATCAAGCAGAGGCAGAGGTTATGGACTCTATCCGTCAGCTTCAAAAATATAGAATTGAGCAAGAAATTTATCAAAAGATGCATGAGTCAAAGGAAGCGGAGAAGATGCATGAGTATGCACGTGCACTTGAAATCGCCCAACAGATTATTCATTTAAGAAAATCGTTATCGGCGATTTAACCCGATTCGGTTGTTTAGAAGGAGGAAGGTTTATGGCGGACAAGTCAGAACGTTCAAAAGAGATAGAAGTAGAAATTACATTAGATGATGCAAAAAAATTCCTACAAGAAAAAGCAAAAACAGAGGGTGAAATTTCAATGAAAGAAATTTCAGAGAAACTAACACCTTATGAATTGGAAAACGAAGAAATTTTCCATTTTGCTGAGGATCTTGAAAAGCATAAAGATATTCAAATCATTGGAAAAGAAGAATTTGAAGAAGAAAGTCTAATGAAAGAAGAAGCGAACGAAGAAACTTTCGACTTAAATGATTTGAGTGTGCCACCAGGTGTTAAAATCAATGACCCTGTACGTATGTATTTAAAAGAAATCGGCCGAGTAGATTTATTATCTGCTGAGCAAGAAATTGCACTTGCTGAACGTATTGAGCAAGGGGACGAGGAAGCGCGTAAACGCCTTGCGGAAGCGAACTTACGTCTAGTTGTATCGATTGCAAAACGCTATGTTGGTCGTGGAATGCTATTCCTTGATTTAATTCAAGAAGGAAATATGGGTCTTATTAAGGCTGTTGAAAAATTCGATTATCGTAAAGGATTTAAGTTCTCGACTTACGCTACATGGTGGATTCGTCAGGCGATTACACGCGCAATCGCTGACCAAGCGCGTACGATTCGTATTCCTGTTCATATGGTCGAAACCATTAATAAATTAATACGTGTACAACGTCAACTTTTACAAGATTTAGGTCGTGAGCCTTCTCCAGAGGAAATTGGAGAAGAAATGGATTTAACACCTGAAAAAGTACGTGAAATTTTAAAAATTGCACAAGAACCAGTATCTCTTGAAACACCAATTGGAGAAGAAGATGATTCCCATTTAGGAGACTTTATCGAGGATTCAGAAGCACAATCTCCTTCCGACCATGCAGCCTATGAACTGTTAAAAGAACAATTAGAAGATGTACTAGATACGTTAACAGACCGTGAGGAAAACGTACTTCGTTTACGTTTTGGGTTAGACGATGGTCGCACACGTACATTAGAAGAGGTTGGGAAAGTCTTTGGCGTAACGCGTGAACGTATTCGTCAAATCGAGGCGAAAGCACTAAGAAAATTACGCCATCCTTCTCGTAGTAAACGTTTAAAAGACTTCTTAGAATAAAATTTAAAATAGCTGGAGCTATCCAAGTAGTGAGAAAATGACTAATTGGTATAGCTCCTTTTTTATAGAATTGAAAAGTCAACAAAAAGAAATTAGCCTTGCTATTCACCTATCGATGCTATGCAATCATAGATAATTAGAATGAGGGAAATGCTAGATTTGCGACTTTATACAGATGTGTTTTCAAATAGTGTGAGATAAAATTGTAATACAACCATTATTAAGCAATGTTTGGAGCTAACACTATGACAAATCCTCGCAAAAAAATAATCCTTAATGAAATTTTGTTTTGGAAGCAAAATAAACTTTTACCTGAGCACTATTGTGACTTTTTAGCAGCTCTTTATACGGAGGGGGCTGACATAGAGGAGTTAGAACCAGTGCAACATCCTAAACAAGCGGTCTTGCCATCAGAAAAAAGAAAAATGATCCTATTGGTAGTGGGTCTATGTATCGCCATAATGGCTGTTTTGGCACTCTATTTTACAATGCAATCTTTAACATTGATTTTTACAGTAATCGTGGGAGTAGGTGCATGCATCTTATTTATTGCTGCGTGGCAAATGGCTCGAAAAAAACATCTACTAGCTCCCATTTTTCATGTACTAGCGGCCATCCTGTTATTTAGTATGTCGATCCGCATTTGTACTACATATTTTAGTGGAAATAATACGGTTTTATTTTGCTTGATTGCAGCAAATTGTGTCATTTGGCTTTTGTCAGGTATTAAAATGAAACTTCTATATTTCACAGTCTCAGGTGCTTTAGGATTAATAGCACTAGTTGGGTACTATATCATAAATTTATCCTGATTTAGCAAATGGTATTTCTATCGATGTACAAGGAACTCCATCTACTAAATCAGGTTAGAAACTTAATTGATCTTTAGTGTTTATATAAAACCATAATTTGTGACAATTTATCTATAATAGGGTCAGTATCATGTTAAAGTTTTTACCTCAGAAGATTCAAAATCTGTACGCTAATTAAAAACGTACAGATTTTTTAATTTTGGGTATATCAATGAGTGAAAAGGGTATGATAACAGCATAAATATAATGAAAAAGAAATTGTATAAAAGGATAAATTTGACCAATTTTGGATGTTGGCAAGACATATTTTATCCAATAGATACAGAAATGTCGAATTTGTTACAAACAAAGGAAAACTTAGCGAATAGGGCTTTTCGTTTCTTTGTTAATGAAGTACAATATTAGATGTTGACTGATTCTATATTATAATAGAAGTAGACTTAAAATGAGGAGGGGAAACTTATGAAAAACAATCCAGTCGTTCCTTACATCTTAATTCTGGCATTTGGTATTGGTCTTATTTTCTTCATGTCTTTACAAGGTGCAGATAACAAGAAAGAAATTGCTGCTGAACATGAGGGTGGTGGCGAAACTACTACAGAAACAACAGATGCAGAAGCTGATGGTTCAGCACTAGTACAATCTTGTATCGGTTGTCATGGTGGTGACTTAACTGGTAGTATGGGTCCAAATCTACATGGCTTAGATGAAGCACATATCGTAGAAGTTTTAACAAAGGGTATCGAAGGTACTCCAATGCAACCAAACATGAAAACTGAAGAGGAAGCAAAAGCAATCGCTGAATACATTTCTACTTTAGAATAGTAAAACTGACAAGTAGCTGTACTGAAATAGTACAGCTACTTTTTAGATTTAAGCATCATGAAGATGGGGTTGTCCACATAGAAATGTGAGACAACTCCATTTGTTTTTTTTCACGACATCATCCATACTATTAATGGACTCTATTGAAGATAGGCGGTATAAAAATGAACGCACAAAAACTTTCAAAGCGATTAGAAGCAGTAGCGAAATTTGTTCCTACAGGAGCAGTCATGGCGGATATTGGTAGTGACCATGCCTATCTACCATGCTATTTAATTCACAAAGGGACTGCCTCATATGCCATAGCAGGGGAAGTTGTAAAAGGACCCTATGAATCGGCGGTAGGACAAGTACAGAAGGAAAACTTAACTGAAAAAATTACAGTACGCCTTGCAGACGGTTTAGCAGCGATAGAAGAAGCTGACCATGTGGATACGGTGACAATAGCTGGCATGGGTGGACCATTAATTGTTTCCATTCTAGAGAAGCATCCAGAAAAGCTTCAAGGTGTCACACGTCTAATCCTACAGCCGAATATTCACGCCAAGGTTATCCGTGAGTGGGCTTTAGCACATCAATGGGCGATTCTTGATGAAGAGATTTTAGAGGAAGATGATAAAATCTATGAAATCCTTGTGTTACAAAGAGGGCAAATGGAGCTCTCTACAGCAGAGATTTTGTTTGGACCTAAGCTAAGCCTGCGTAAATCACCAGCATTTACGAAAAAATGGTTGCGTGAAAAAGACAATTGGCAACGTGTACTACAATCCATTGAAGGAGCAGAACAAACACCTGAAATTGAAGAAAAGCGTGCAGAGTTAACGGCTCTGATACATTTAGTAGAAGGAGTTTTGTAAGATGAAAACGGTAAATGGCCAAGAAGTTATTCAAGTGTTCGAAGCATGGTCGCCCAAAAAACTAGCTTGTATGGACAATGATCCAATTGGACTAGCGATAGGGACCCTCAACAAACCTGTAAGTAAAGTTTTGGTGACGTTAGATGTCAATGAAGCCGTGGCAAATGAGGCAATAGAAAAAGGCTGTGAGCTGATTATCGCACATCATCCACCAATCTTTAGACGCCTAGCGAATATCCGCACAGATCATCCAGCAGGGCGCTTATATGAAAAGCTCATTAAACACGATATTGCTGTATATGCCGCTCATACAAATTTAGATGTAGCCGAAGGTGGGGTAAATGATTTATTAGCAGATGCCCTACAGCTAAAAAACCGTTCAATATTAGAAGAAACGTATGCTGAGAATTTGTTGAAGCTGGCAGTCTTTATACCAACTGCTAATGCACAAGCATTACGTGAGGCGCTTGCAAAAGCTGGGGCGGGTCGTATTGGCGACTATGAAGCATGTAGTTATACAACGACTGGAGAAGGTCGGTTCCGTGCATTAGCAGGAGCTAATCCGTTCGTTGGCTCTGTTAGTGAATTACATGTGGAGGAAGAAGTAAAGGTAGAAGTTGTTTTTCCTGAATCCATTAAAGGCCGCGTGTTAAAGGCCATGCTTACTAGCCATCCTTATGAGGAGCCTGCCTATGATGTGATACGTCTTGAGCAGCAAACAAATGTGATGGGATTAGGGCGTGTAGGTTACTTAACAAAGGACATGACGTTACAACAATTTGCTGAATTCGTTAAACAGCAACTAGATGTGCCAGCTGTGCGTGTAGTGGGTGATTTACAATCGAAGGTCAGCAAGGTTGCGCTTGTTGGTGGAGATGGTAATAAATATATCTATGCGGCAAAACGTGCAGGAGCTGATGTTTTCTTAACAGGCGATATGTACTTCCATACAGCTCAGGACGCACAAGCCATTGATCTGCAAATAGTAGATCCTGGTCATCATGTAGAAAAGGTAATGATTGCAGGAGTAGCAAAAAAAATGGCTGAACTATGTGAGGATAAAAAATACTTGGTTGAATTCATCCAATCAACGATCCATACAGAACCATTTTTATTTGTATAAGTGAGGGAACTAATATGGCTAATGAAAGACCAGCTGGTAATAAAGCAGGCAAGCTATGGATCATGATTGGTTTATTCATCGTTGTTTTTGGTATTGGTATGACGGTGATGACCAATATGGTCAATGATAAGAAAATCGATGCAATGACACAGCAATGTGAAGATGATGGTGGACAAGCAATTGTAGCAAAGGAGAAAAACTTTTTATCCACTAGCTACTCATTTGAATGTAAACAATGAGATGGGGCTGAACGCTAGCAGTACTAGTGTTTCAGCCTTTTTGAATGCAAGGAATCTATGAACAGTGATAAGATGTAGATAAAATTGATTAACAGAAGTGGAGAGAGTTGTCTTGTTTATTCGTTTATCTAAAGATCAGCAGGAAATGATTCTTGCTGATATTCAACGTTTTTTTTATAATCAGCGTGATGAAGACATTAGTGAATTTGAAGCTGAACGTATGTTAGATTTTATCAAGGAGCATATTGCCCCCTATATTTATAATGCTGCCTTGTCAGATGCCAAGTATGTTGTGGAAAGACAATACGCCTCTATTGAAGAGGAATTAGAGGCATTGGAGCAGCCCATTAAAACAAAATAATCCTCTTTATCCCTCTAGATTAAATATTTGACAGGAAAGAATGGTTGATGATACCTTAATCTTGAATTAGAGATAATTCAATTCTAACTATTCAGAGCTAATTAACGGGTGATGAATAAAGGGATATTTTTCTGACCAAAATGGTTACGAGTGGCGAACACGTACGATAAACCGTGATGGAGTCACAAGAATGGATGATAAGAGGAGGCGTCATATGTTAAAAATCGGTATTATTTTAGGAAGTACGCGAGAAGGTCGTGTAAGCCCACAAGTTGGAGCTTGGGTAAAGGAAGTTGCGGAAAAACGTCGTGATGCGGAATATGAAATAATTGATATCGCTGAATTTAAATTACCATTTTTAGGGGAACCAGGTGGAGATACTTCTGGGGTAGCTGCATGGTCAGAAAAAGTAGCAGCTTGTGACGGCTTTGTCTTTATTGTTGCTGAGTACAATCACTCCATTACAGGTGCATTAAAAAATGCATTAGATTATTTACGAGTTGAATGGAACAATAAAGCTGCTGGTATCGTCTCTTATGGTTCTGTTGGAGGTGCGCGTGCAGCAGAGCATCTACGAGGAATTCTTGGAGAATTGCTAGTTGCAGATGTTCGAGTACATCCAGCATTATCATTATTTACTGATTTTGAAAACGGCTCTGTCTTTAAACCAAAAGAGGTGCAAGCAGATTCAGTTCATCAAATGTTAGATCAGCTTGTGCCATGGTCAACTGCTTTGAAAACAATTCGATCCTAAACTTAAAGCTTTGATTCAGACGGCCGCTTTCAGAAAGCGGTCGTTTTTTGATGAGGTAAAATCCATTAATGTTTGATTTCTTCAAGGACTTTTTCCTTTAAATCATTCTCCATCGAAGATAGTTTTACTGTATTGGTGAGGCGCTCTTTTAGTTCTTTATCTGTCATAATGCCACGTTCCTCTAAGATTTGTACAAGCAGATTTAATGTCAGTATATTTTTAATATCCGCTGCTTTTGATGCCATTTAAAACCCTCCATAATGATAGAATTACTACTTCTTAAGTGTACTCCTTTTTGAGAAGCATGACACAGAAAGGACAAAACAAAGCAAATTTATTTCGCGTCCCGGAATATATAGGGAAAAATAAGCGATACAAATTCCATTATGAAAAGTGGAGATACTGTAGGGACACTGCATTTTAATATGAAAAGTATGTGCTGTTTCAAACTAGAAAAGCGAATATTGTAGTAAAAGGGGACATACCTTCCTATCAGGAGGGATTCAATGGGTAAACGGTTTGGGCTTGTCATCGGACTGTTGGTAGTCATTATATCTATGTTGGTCCTATTTGATAGATTTGCAGGAGAGAAAAGGTCAGAAGCAAATAAAGAGGCTCAATCGCTTATAACAAATGAAGAGTTGAGTCTGGTTCGATTGAAGGATAAGCTACTTGAAAAGTATGTCGGCATTGACGTTAAAACGACGGAAGAAAAGGAATTAGTAATCCAAGTTGTAGGCGGAGAAGACTATTTCCAGTCAATTAAAAAAGATATGGAATCCATAGCAAAAAATGCTTTAAAAACGTCTCCCTTAAAGGACTATCCCATAGTTTTTGAAAGATGGGAGTTTACCTCCTTGCTTGATAACAACAAGATAATGGGGGATGATATGAACCTTTTGATGGAAGATTTAATTGCGGGCTTAGAAGCTTTTGACGTATATGAATATTTAGTTATTGAAAATCGAACAACCATTACCATACAAACAACGATAAAGGGCGCTACGCATGAGGCACTTGAGTTAGCTTTAAGGATGGAAGAAGCCATCAAGAAGATTGTACAAGCAAAAGCATCACAAAATGCTTCCTATGTTATTAACATATTAAATGCCCAACGAGAAAAAATAAATTAGCTGTGTAGAAAAATAACATAGGATTAAGGCATCGAGATTTTAATGCTCGATGCCTTTGACATGTTTAAAGCAGCTATGTAGTTGTTGCAAAGAGAGCTTGATAAAGAGTTGCTAGGAGTGCAACAAAGCGCATATCATCCGCATGGAAAAGCTTAAACTGTATACCTATCTGTACTAGCTCAGTCTCAATAGAGCTTGCACTCGCAATCTTTTCATCATTGCAATATAAATAAGCAGTAGAGGTAAAATCCTTTTCAAAACGAAATTCTAAATCGTCCATTGTAAATGAATAAGAGGATTCTAATAATTGCACTGTTTTCCGTTGAATGGGTATCAAGCTGCCATCAGGCATAACAATTTGATGGCTGACTCCTTTTGTTAACAGGGTAGATTGTACTTGAAAAAGTGGTGCACCTAAAGTAGTTCGTGTCTCATAACGGTACGGTAATGTTTGCTGTGCAGCTACCAGCAAGACAGCATTCAGTACTTTACCAGCAGAGGTACGCTCCATTTTTTGAAGTACACATACTGTTTCGTTCTGTTCATTCACGATTGGAATATCAGTGAAGCTTTTAAAGCCCTTCGGATAGGTAAGTGTAAAAGTTGTCATAAAGAAACCTCCAGTCATTATTTATACGAGTAGGTAGTCGATGAGGTTTCAAGAAACTAGCTCTACGGTGTTTTTTATCTACTTGCCTCTTTATAAATAAAAGAACAGGCTGCTGAAGTAGCAAATTATTTCCGCTTTCAGCAGCCTGTTCATTTTATGACATTTGGGTATGACCGGATAGAGCACGCTTTTCCTGCTCTGTATCAAATTCTTTTTCCATTTTTGACACGACCACTGTAGCTACACCATTACCAATTAGATTTGTAACTGCACGTGCTTCTGACATGAAACGATCTACGCCGATTAAAAGGGCAATCCCCTCTACTGGGATCATCGGGAAGGCTGCTAATGTTGCTGCAAGTGTAATAAAGCCAGAGCCTGTTACACCAGCTGCCCCTTTAGAAGTAAGCATTAAGATGGCTAATAGCGTAATTTGATGCCAAACATCTAAATCCACACCATAGGCTTGCGCAATAAAGATAGCAGCCATTGATAAGTAAATGGATGTTCCATCTAAGTTAAATGAATAGCCTGTAGGAATCACCAGCCCAACCACTTGCTTTGAACAACCATAGTTTTCAAGCTTACGCATCATGGAAGGTAATGCAGATTCAGATGAAGATGTTCCGATAACGATAAAGATTTCATCTTTAATGTACTTGATAAATTTAAAAATACTAAAGCCAAAGTAATGGGTAATCAATCCAATGATCACAACAATAAAAATGAACATTGTAATGTAAACAGATAGCATTAAAAATCCTAAGTTTCCTAATGATTTAAGTCCAAAATTTCCGATTGTATAACTCATGGCACCAAACGCACCAATAGGAGAAATTTTCATCACCATGTTAACGATTTTAAAGAAAATATCTGCAACTTGCTCGAAAAATTTAATAACAGGTTTAGCTGGTTCTCCAATCGCCGCCGCAGCTAGTCCAAATAAAACAGCTGAGAACAAGACTGGTAATAATTCACCATTTGCTAAAGCACCAACTACATTTTCAGGAATAATTTGCATAATAAATGCACCTAAACCATGCTCTGCAGCCGCCGCGTCTGTATATTGTGAAACATCAGCACCGCTTGCTGCATCTGTATTAAAACCTTTACCTGGTTGAACAATATTGACAACGATTAAGCCAATTGCAAGGGCAAAAGTTGAAACAATTTCAAAATAAATTAAAGCTTTTCCACCAATTTTACCAACCTTTTTGACATCCCCCATGCTACCAATGCCGATTACGACTGTTAAGAAGATAATTGGTGCTATTAACATTTTAATAAGTTTAATAAATATATCCGCCAAGATTTTGAGCTTTGCCCCGAATTCTGGGAATGTTGCTCCGACGATAATCCCTAGTACAATGGCAATCAATACTTGTACTGTTAAGTTTTTAAAATTTATCCGCATATAGTTCTCCCCCTACAACATCTATGAATATTGTGTGAACGCTTTCATGTGGTTATCATAGCTGAAATTTTCCGACAATAGTGTTTATGACCGTAATGGTTGTATTGTTCATTTTGTTCATTCTGAGAGAAAGGGGTATTAAGGCTAGTAATATCAAGGGTTTTAAGCTGTTTTATAGTAGTTATGAGATTCGCGAATCTATTATAATACAATAGAAAAAATCCTTACGTTTTGTAAGGATTTTTCATTAATGAACAAAAGTATTAGGGATCAACGATTTTTTCAATCTCTGCTAAGATTTGATCGTTTTGAATATGGGCTCTATAAAAATCATAAACAGGTGCAAGTTGTTCCTTAAAGCGCTGTCTTTCTTGGGGACTCATTGTATACACATCAAAATCATCTAGCTGTTTCAACTTGTCCATATCTTGTTCATTCATAAGTTCAGCCTGCTCAAATTGCCAATCGGTTGTTTCTTTCATAGCATCCAACAACTGATGCTGAATTTTGATAGGTAGAGAATTCCAAAAGGTTTCATTCATTAACACAGCATAGCCTAAAATCCCATGCTGAGTGATAGTCATATGCTTTTGTACTTTGTAAAAACCCTTTGAATAGATATTAGAAGCGGTATTTTCTTGTGCGTCTATTGCATGCTTCTCTAAATCCGAAAAGACCTCACTAAAAGAAATAGGTATAGGTGTTGCTTTGACCACTTCAAATTGCTTTTCTAATGTTTTACTTGGCATCGTACGCACTCGTAAGCCCTGTAAATCTTCAAAAGTATGAATAGGCTGCTCAACAGAGGTTAGATGCTTAAACCCATTGTACCAAAAGCCAAGCCCTTTAATATGGAACGGCTCTAGCTCATTAACCAATTGTTCACCAATAGAACCCGTTAGGACTTCCTTTACTTCCTCATTTGTATTAAATAGAAAGGGTAAATCAAGCACCTGCCAATTAGGAACATAAGCCGTCATTTTAGAAAAAGTAGGGATGATCATTTCCACTTCTCCCTTTTGCAATGCCTGAAATTCATTTTCATCATTAAATAAAGAGGAGTTGGAGTAAACATGTACTTTGACCTTCCCGTTTGTTTTTTCTTCTACTAGCTCAGCAAATTTGTTGGCAGCTTGGCCTTTAGGGGTATTTTCAGCGACGACATGACTTAAATGAATTGTTATCTGTGTGTCTAAACCCTTTTGCTCATCATCATAGGGAAGTGGCTTGGCGAATAGTAATCCTTGTTGAACACTGATAGTGAGGATTAACACAAGCACAGTTATAATCGTACCAATAATAAATTTTTTCATTGTATACACCCAATTAATTCGTATTTTCTGATGTTTTTGTTATTCTAACATATGGAGTAAGCTAAAATATAGTAGGAGGGAGGCGGTCAGTTGAAATTTCAGAAGTTATCCATGCAGAGAAAAATTATGTCTCTGACTTTTTTTATTCTCATGCTTTCCTTTAGCATTGGCGGTACTTTTTTGTTAGGTTTTGTCATGAATGAGCAAAAGACCAAACTAAGTGATCAGGCACTCCTTGTAGCAAAAACCGTCTCTCAGCTTCCTGAAATAAAAACATATATTGCTAGTGAAAATTACTATGATGCCGTACAGCATATTAATCCTGTTGTAGAGGAAATCCGTGATATCAATGGGGCAAAATATATTGTTGTTCTTGATATGCAACGACGAAAATATTCCCATCCAAATAGCCAGGAACTTGGTCGAATATCTCAATCTGGAGATTTAAACGCCGCTTTTTCAGAGCATTACTATACGTCGATTGCACGTGGAGAACACGGTAATATGGTTCGTGCGTTTGTCCCGATTATGAACCATGAAGGACAACAAATAGGTGTTACAGTAGTAGGGTACAGTGTTCTTACGGTAGTGGAGTTACTGCAAACAATGCAAACCGAACTAATGGTTACTGTACTATTATCGTTACTATTTAGTGTATGGGGAGCACGAACATTGGGGCTTCATATGAAAAAGCAAATGTTTGGGTTAGAGCCGCATGAAATTGCCAAAATGTATGTAGAACGTACAGAAACGTTTAATGCCATGCACGAAGGCATCATTGCTATCGATAATGATTTGACCATTACGATTTTTAATGAAAAAGCCTGTGATATCTTAGGCGTTTATGAAAAACCCTCTACATTGATTGGACAGAAAATCTTTCATGTCTTGCCAGATACACGACTTCCTGAAATTTTAGAGCTGGATCAGCCGTTATTTAATCGTGAGCTGTATATTAATAATCATAGTATTATGAGTAATCGAATTCCGATACAGGTTAATGGCGAAACTGTTGGGGCAGTAGCCATGTTTAAAGACCGTACGGAAGTGAAAAAGCTTGCCGAAGAATTAACAGGCGTTAGAGCATTTGTCCAAGCCCTTCGTGTACAAACACATGAACATAAAAATAAACTGCATACGATAGCGGGTCTTTTACAGCTAGGTCATCATGAACAGGCACTTTCTTACTTAACACAAGTGAAGGAAGAGCATGATGAAATCACTAACTTTTTAAACGAACGAATAAAAAATGAAAATATTTCTGGGCTATTGCTCAGTAAAATTTCCTATGCGAAGGAACAAGGAATTCGATTGGAAATTGACCGTGAAAGCCGATTTACATCATTTCCAGCTAATTTGGATCATCATGATTTCGTCATTCTCTTTGGTAATTTGATAGAAAATGCGTTTGATGCATTAAAGGATGTACAGGTCGAGGAGAAGGTGATTCATGTTTCTGTGGATGAAGATGATGACGTATTAGCCATATTAGTAACCGATAATGGTGTTGGCATGACGGAAGAGGTCAAGCAGCACATTTTTGATAATGGTTATTCTACAAAAGAGAAAAACTACCGTGGAATAGGGTTATTTTTAATAAAGGAAATTGTCGAAAAAGGGCAGGGTGACATCGAAGTCATCAGTGAGCCTAACAAAGGAACAAGTTTTTTAATCACCTTTTATTATTCATAATGGATGGAGGGCTAGCAGTGGCACAGATTAGAGTATTATTAATTGAGGATGATCCAATGGTACGAGAGGTAAATCGTCAATTTATTGAAAAGGTAGAGCATTTTCAAGTGGTTGGACAGGCACCTAATGGGTTAGAAGGCATTACGCAAATTTGTCAACTGAAGCCTGATTTAGTTTTTATGGATATTTTTATGCCAGAGCAAGATGGTATTACAAGCTTACGCAAAATACGTGAGCTCGATTTACCAGTAGATGTTATTACCGTGACGGCCGCAAATGATATGGAGACAGTGAAACAGATACTGCATCTAGGTGTTTTTGATTATATTATGAAGCCTTTTTCTTTTGAACGTGTTAAAGGGACACTTGACAATTATTTACGCTTTAACAAGCAAACTCAAACAGAACGAGAGCTCACACAGGGAGAATTAGATCAGTTATTTCATTATCGTGATGGACAAACCATGTTGGATCAATCTGTTACATTGAAATCCGAAAAAAATCTCCCAAAAGGTTTTAATCGTACAACACTTGAAAAAGTTGTGCACTTTTTACAATCGGTGGATGGTGCCTCAGCGGAAGAAGTAGCCAGTGGAATTGGCATTGCCCGCGTAACAGCTAGAAGATATTTAGATTACCTTGAAAAACAAGAGGAAATCACAATGGATGTCCATTATGGTGGCATTGGTCGTCCTATAAACTATTACTTTAGTAAATAAAGAAAATCCTGATTGTCATAATAACAATCAGGATTTTTTGTGATTAACTAATAGGGCATGATTTTATCAACAGGTGTTGGTGTCTTAATCTTTGGCAGAATTTTATCTAGTGTTACTGTACGCTTAATCTCGTGTGTAGATGGATCATTTTCATCAAATTGATCAAGGAAGTTAATAACCTCTTTTACAATTGGTGTTGGCGTAGAAGCACCTGCTGTTACAGCAACGATGTTGATACCTTTTAACCATTCTACTTTTAGCTCTGAAACATCTGCAATTCGATAGGATGGTGTTCCTGCAATTTCTACAGAAACTTGTGTTAAGCGGTTCGAGTTATTGGATTTAGGATCACCTACAACAATAAGTAAATCCGCTTCACCTGCTTGCTGTGCAACAGCCTCTTGACGTACTTGTGTAGCTAAACAGATCTCTTTGTGTACCTCAATATGTGGGAATTTTTCTTTTAAACTATCCATTAAATGGGCGACATCCCATTGGCTCATTGTCGTTTGATTTGTGACAAGTAATTTATCATTCGTTAATTGTAAAGCATCAATATCGTTAGAAGACTGTACTAAGTGGACATGATCTGGGGCAACGCCAATAGCACCCTCTGGTTCGGGATGTCCTTTTTTACCAATATAAATAATGTCATAGCCTTCTGCTGATTTTTCACGAATTAAATCGTGGGTAACTGTTACATCAGGACATGTAGCATCAATGGACACTAAGCCTTTTCGCTTCGCAATCTCACGAATTTCCGGTGAAACACCATGTGCTGTAAAAATGACAGTACCTGTTTCAACTTGTTCAATAATTTCTAGGCGGTTATCACCATCTAACGTGATGATCCCATCCTCTTCAAACGCATCTGTGACGTGTTTATTATGCACAATCATCCCTAAGATGTAGATAGGTCTTGGTAATGTTTTATCAAGTGCGGCGTTACGAGCGATCACCATCGCATCCACAACACCGTAGCAATAGCCACGTGGATTAATTTTTAATACTTGCATGGTGGTTGTGACTCCTTTCAAGCTTACCTATCTACATTATAACGGACAGTGACAGTGAATACAAAGAAACGTTCATTTACATTGGTGGTTGGAAAATACGTGGTTTAGATGGAAGTGGCTCGGGAGGCGTAAATGATGCACTTTGCCTAGATGACCGTCTACTTCCAGCAGCCTTACTATCGCTTCCTGCTGCTTCTGTTGCTCCACCGCCAGCGGAAGGAAGTCCTTGGAATCCTTTATACAATTTTAAAAGTGATGGAATATTTTTCACCATCGGCATAGCTTGTTGGATATAAGGGGTATAGGTTTTGGCTGTATTAAATAAACTGTTGGCTTGCTGTAAAAATGAACCGACTTTCGAAGCTTCTTGCACAGGTGGCATCGGCATTTGCCCTCCAAATGAACCTATTCCATTAGCCATTGGAAAGCCGCCTGGAATTCGTGGTTGAACAGGGAAGCCTCCAGGCGGGAAAAAGGACTGTGGCGACATCTGTGGAGGTGTTTGCATGGGCATGGGCATTCTCATGCCACCCGGATACATTGGGTATGGATAAGGTGGTCGAAATACCATAATGATCTCCTTTCTACTTGTTTTTCATTGATGACATACCTGACTATAGCTATGATATGCAAAGGCTAATAGGAGGGTTCAATAAAGCTACATAAAAGCAAAATGTAATATGGAATTTGTAGAGTAGAAGTCCAAATACAGCTAGACCTTAGGCTCCATATTCATTCATCCTCTTCATGATAGCGAAGCATTCGGTAGCCTACCCGTACATGTGTCTGAATAAGTTTGGGCTGTGCTGGATTAACTTCTATTTTTTTTCGAAGTGTAGCCATAAAAACTCGTAAACTTGGAACATCTGATTGAAGAGCGTTTTGCCAGATTTCCTTTAAAATATAATTATGTGTTAGAACTTTCCCAACATTTTTGGATAAAACAATTAAAAGTTTATATTCAATCGGCGTCACATGTATTTCTTTTCCATTTACAAATACTGTATGATCAACATAATTAATTTGAAGATAACCATTTGTGAAAATGGGATTCTCTTTTTCAAGTGGTTGTTCATAGGCCATTCTTCTTAAGGCAACCCGAATTCTTGCTAATAATTCTTCCACACTAAATGGCTTTGTTACATAATCATCTGCACCTGCATCCAAAGCATTAATTTTATCATGTTCTTCTCCACGAGCACTTACGACGATAATTGGTGTTTGATTCCAACTTCTAATTTTTGTGATTAGTTCTACGCCATCTATGTCTGGTAGACCTAAATCTAAAATAAAAACGTCAGGTTTTATGGTAAGAGCCTTTTGAAGGGCACTATTACCATCACGTGCAATGTCGAATTCATAATGGTTTGTCGCTAATGTCATTTTAATTAAATTGGCAATTGCTACATCGTCCTCAACTACTAGAATTCTTTTACTCATCAAATTTCATTACTCCTTTTTTCAGCGAAAAGTTAAAAATCGTTCCTTGTGGTTTATTATCTGAAACGTTTATGCTACTACCATGTAATTTTAAAATTGTTTGACAGAGTGCTAAGCCTAAACCAAGACCACGTCTACTATCACTGCGTTGTACTTTTCCAGTTGTAAATGGTTCAAACAAGCTACTTTTTAAAGCGTCATCGATTCCAGGCCCATTGTCAGAAATACTAAAACTTACGAATCCATCTGATTCTTTCACTATGATCGTAATGGCACTACCTGGTGGGGTGTAAGTCAATGCATTATCGATAATATTAATGAAAACTTGTATGATGAGTCGAGCATCCATTAAAGCAAATAAAAACTCAGGTTTAATTTCATAAGATATTTTATGTGTATTGTTTTGACGAATAACATGGGAAAGTGCCTCTTGAATAATATCTTCTACTAGTTCAATTTGCATTTCTAACGCAAATTGCCCATCCTCTAACTTAGATACAGCTAGTAAATTTTCAACCATTTGTACAAGCCATTTTGAATTTTTATAAATATCTTCATACAATTTATTTTTTTCAATCTCTGGTATTAGTGGTGCATTGTTGAGTAAGATATCTGCATTTCCAGAGATAGCAGTGAGTGGTGTCCTAAGGTCATGAGAGATTGCACGTAAAAGGTTAGCTCGCATCTGTTCCATTTCAGCTTCTCGCGCTACTTCCTCATTAAGTTTCTGTAAATACCATTTATCCAAAGCGAATGAAAAATCATTAATAATGGCGTGCAAAATATTGCGCTCAAATGCAGGCAATGGGGAGACTTTAGATAGGGCAATACCTATAACACCCTTCACATCTCCATTAGAAATAACAGGTATATAATAAGCGTTCACTTCAGGAAAGATGTCTGTAGATACACCTGCTACATGCCTATTATTTGTAACCCAACTAACAACACCACATTCATTTGGATTATCGAAAAGTACAGCTATTTTTTGATTTTCACTACTAGACATTGTTTCAGTACGAAAGAAAGATGATTTCTCAATTACCTGGTTACTTATTTCGAAAAATTGTACAGGCTTTTCTACTAATTTAACAATTTGAGACATGCCTTCAACTATTATTTCTTCAATAGACTTAGCATGTTGAAGCCTACGATTTGTTTCAAGGAGCACCTCCATTCGATAAGATTTACGAATGGCTATAATGGTTTGCTCCTTTATCTTTTTTGTTAAGCTACTCGTAATTACGCCAGAGATAAACATGATAAAAAATGTCATTGGATAGTCACGATGATAAGCATCAAATGAAAATCGAGGCTCTGTAAAAAAGTAATTAAAAAGTAAGACAGCAATAATGGAGTTAATAATACTCATCATCGATCCAGTTGACCAAATAGCAAGGATGAGGACCCCTAAAATGTAAATTGTAATGATGTTTGACTCGCTTATACCTATTGAATATAGATATAAGCCGACAATTGATATGAAGCAAAATACGATAAACATTTTGAACAAATCAAGCCATTCAAATGATAATTTATTACTTATACTAGGAAAATAAAATGGTTCATTTTCTTGATCTGGTACTATGTGTAAGGCTAAGTTCGGAACAAATTCATTCAGGCGGTCACTTATTTTTGTGCTTGGTCGCCACCATTTTTTCCTCATACTTGTTCGTCCGATAACAAGTTTCGTGACCCCACTAATTTGTGCATAATTAGCAAGGGCTGCTGCTACGTCGTCTTCTTGAACGATGACGACATGGCCGCCAAGCTGTTCCACAAGTTTAATGTGTTGTTGTAATCGTTCTGAATTTGCACTACTTCCTTCTTGCTCCTGCAGGTTTTGCACATAAAGAGCAGTAAATTTACCGTGTAATGCTTGTGCAAGTCTTGCAGTGGTTCTAATAACTTTTGCATTTGTAGGAGAACTACTGATACCAACTAGTAGGTGTTCTTCAATTTGTACAGGGTGTTTGACAGATTCATGGTTGTTTATTTGTTTATAGTTGATTGTATCCGCTGCTCTACGTAATGCGATTTCTCGTAATGACACTAAATTTTGTTTACGGAAAAAAGAATGCAGTGCTTTTTCCGCTTGTTGCTTTGCATAAACTTTACCTTCTTGTAGGCGTTGTATTAGCTCATCTGGTTCAATGTCTACAACTTTTATTTGAGATGCTTGATCAATTAAGTAATCAGGGATACGCTCTCGTACTTTAATGTCAGTAATTTCTTCTACTAAGTCATGAAGGCTTTCAATATGTTGAATATTTACAGTTGTATAAACATGAATCCCCTTTGACAGTAGTTCTTCAACATCTCCAAAACGCTTCTTGTGCCGCATTGTTGGAACATTGGAATGTGCCAATTCATCGATAAGAACAATTTCTGGCTTGCGCTGCAATACGGCATCAATATCTAATTCATAAAAAGCTTTTCCTCTATAGGTTATTTTTTTCGTCGGAATTTGCTCAAGCCCTTCTAGTAAAGCTAACGTATCTGGACGAGGATGTGGTTCTACATAGCCAACCACCACATCTTTACCTAATTTTTGAGCTTGATGTGCTGCATCTAACATTGCGTAAGTTTTACCTACTCCAGCAGCATAACCGAGAAAGATTTTTAAATTCCCTAAAATTTGTTGCTCCTGTTGAAGTCTTGCTAAAAACATCTCAGGAGTTGGACGTGTATTTTCCATCCTCGTTCACCTCATTTGTATTATAGCGTTAACTCCCATTAAGAAAGTATAAAGATTTTGCCTCTTTATGCTTTCTTAATAGAAAAGTAGATTTCCTAACACTACATTAATTTGAAAGTCAGTATGATGAAAACAACCTAAATGAAGGAGGGGTATTTTATTGATGGACTTTTATATGGGTGTATTGTTACTGATAAGCTTCGGAAGTCTTTTGTCATTAACTACATGGTGCTTCAAGCTAGTGGATGAGCAATAAGGAGGAGATAGGAATGTGGATTTTTATCGGGATTGTACTTGTATTCTTGTTTGGTTATCTAGGGCATGCATTACTTTGTCCTGAAAATTATTAAAGGCTGTTAGGAGGTAATGCACTATGTGGCAAATAGCCATAGTATTAATTATTTATTTACCGCTCGTTATCTTAACTGGGCATTATCTATATCGGGTAACATTACATCAAAAAACATGGCTTGATCCTATTTTAGACAAAGTTGATGCAGTAATTTATAAATTGTGTGGCATTAAACAAGTAGATATGAATGGTAAAGAATATGTACTTTCATTAATACTTACAAATGCAATTATGGTTTTTATTGGATATTTTTTGTTGCGCATTCAATCATTCCTGTTTTTAAATCCAAATAATATTAGCAATATGGAAGCTACACTTTCATTTAACACGATTATTTCTTTTATAACCAATACAAATCTTCAACATTATAGCGGTGAATCTGGACTCAGTTATTTATCACAGATGCTAGTCATTATCTTCATGATGTTTACATCTGCAGCTACTGGTTATGCAGCTTGTATGGCGTTCTGTCGTCGCCTTGTTGCGAAAACAGATACTATTGGGAATTTCTTTATTGATTTTGTTCGTGTTATTACGCGTATTTTAATGCCTATCTCCATCATTGTTGCCATTATTTTAGTATCTCAAGGGACACCACAAACCTTAAGTGCAAATAAAACAGTACAAACGATCGAAGGAAAATTACAAGATATTGCACTTGGACCTGTTGCTTCTCTAGAATCGATTAAGCATATAGGTACGAATGGTGGGGGCTTTAACGGAGCCAATTCAACAACACCTTTTGAAAATCCAACCGTTCTCTCAAATATAGTGGAGATGTTATCGATGATGCTATTGCCGGGCGCTTGTGTAGTTGCCTTTAGTTTGATGATTGCTTATAGAAAAAAGAAAACTATTTTTGGAAAACAAGGTTTAGCTATTTTTGCAGCAATGAGTATATTGTTTCTACTCGGATTAGTGACTGTGTACATAGCAGAGAAGGCTGGTAATCCAATTATAAGTGAACTCGGTATAACACAGGAGCTAGGGAGCATGGAAGGAAAAGAAATGCGTTTTGGAGTAGTACAATCAGCATTATTTACCACTGTCACTACTGCGTTTACAACAGGATCTGTTAACAATATGCACGATACATTGACGCCTCTTGGGGGTCTAGTACCGATGTTTAATATGATGCTAAATGTTGTGTTTGGTGGTAAAGGGGTCGGCCTGATGAACATGATGATGTATGTTCTACTAACAATTTTTATTGCCTGTTTAATGATTGGGCGATCTCCTCAGTTTTTAGGTAAAAAGATTGAAGAGAAAGAAATGAAATTAATTGCTCTATGCATTTTGATTCATCCGGCTATTATTTTGCTATTTTCAGCACTAGCAGTTGTAACACCAACAGGAATAGCAGGGATAACGAATCCAGGTGCTCACGGATTATCACAGGTTTTATATGAATTTGCTTCAGCCTCTGCCAACAACGGCTCAGGGTTCGAAGGGTTAGCAGATAACTCCACATTTTGGAACGTAACAACAGGACTTGCAATGTTCTTTGGACGATATTTAACCATTATCATTCAACTTGCGATTGCGTCACTACTTGCCAAAAAATTTTGGCACAGTGATTCAATAGGAACATTAAAAACGGATAATACTACTTTTACTTTTTTACTAGTGGCTATCGTTTTAATGATTGGTGCCCTAACATTTTTACCAGCTTTAGCACTTGGTCCAATTACAGAGCATTTACAACTTTATTCTTAATGGAGGAGAGAGCATATGGAAACAGTAAGAAAGAGTTTTTTGACAAGTAAGATGCTGAAAAATGCAATGATAGACGCTTTAAAAAAGTTTAGTCCCACTTATATGCTAAAAAATCCTGTTATGTTTGTTGTAGAAGTAGGATTTTTGTTTGTGGTGCTATTAGTTCTTTTTCCAAATATGTTTGGGAGTGTAGTTGAAGAACACGCTCGATTATACAATGGAATAGTTGCTATCCTACTTTTTGTTACAATTCTATTTGCTAATTTTGCAGAGTCAATTGCAGAAGGAAGAGGTAAAGCACAAGTTCAAACTTTAAAAAAAACAAAGACAGTGACAAAGGCTCGTGTGTTGCTTCATGATGGTACGGAAATCCTTAAACAGGCCAATGACCTAAAAAAAGGAGATATTGTATTAGTTCAAGCTGGAGAGGTAATTCCAAATGATGGGGAAGTCATTGATGGCATTGCTACTGTGGATGAATCGGCAATAACAGGTGAATCTGCCCCTGTTGTAAAAGAACGAGGTGGAGATTTTTCATCCGTTACGGGTGGTACGACGGTTACGAGTGATTGGTTGATGATTGAAATTACTTCATTGCCTGGCGAATCATTTCTGGATAAAATGATTACGCTAATTGAAGGGGCTAGCCGTAAAAAAACACCAAATGAAATAGCCCTTAATACACTTCTAGTAAGTTTAACAATTATCTTTCTGTTAGTGGTAGTGTCCCTCTATCCAATGACTATGTATTTGAATGTGCCAATTTCTATCGCAACATTAATAGCACTTACAGTTTGTTTAATTCCTACAACGATTGGTGGATTATTATCCGCAATTGGTATTGCAGGTATGGATAGGGTAACACAATTTAACGTCATTGCAATGTCTGGGAGAGCGGTGGAAGCCTGTGGAGATGTGGATACATTAATCTTAGATAAGACTGGCACGATAACATATGGCAATCGAATGGCAGCTGAGTTTCTACCAGTAAAAGGAGTTGCCAGAGAAGAGTTAATGCAAGCTGCATGGCTTAGTTCTCTAACAGATGATACACCTGAGGGAAAATCTATCTTATCGCTTGCTTGCGAATTAGGGGTGAATACGGACGGTGAAAAAAGCATTATCCAGACAAGTAAACATATTCCCTTCACTGCACAAACACGAATGAGTGGCTTGGATAGGGTGGATGGCACAAAAATTCGAAAAGGTGCCTATGATACGATAAAAAGAGAGAGTTTGAAGGCAGGGTACAGTATTCCTTCAAATCTAGAGTTGCTGGTTCAACAAGTATCTACAGTAGGGGGGACGCCTCTGGTCGTAGCACTGAATGATAAAATTTTAGGCGTTATTTATCTAAAGGATATTGTCAAGGCTGGACTAAAGGAACGTTTTGAACAGCTTCGTGAAATGGGGATTAAAACCATTATGTGTACAGGAGATAATCCACTTACAGCAGCAGCCATTGCAAAGGAAGCTGGAGTAGATAGCTTTATCGCAGAAAGCAAACCTGAGGATAAGATTCAAGTCATTAAGGATGAACAGGCACAAGGGAAGGTAGTAGCAATGACTGGTGATGGTACAAATGATGCACCAGCGTTAGCGCAGGCCAATGTTGGTCTTGCAATGAATTCAGGTACAAATGCAGCAAAAGAAGCAGCTAATATGGTTGATTTAGATTCAAATCCAACTAAAATTATTGAAATTGTAGAGATAGGGAAGCAGCTTCTGATGACACGTGGCGCTTTAACAACATTTAGTATCGCTAACGATATAGCAAAATATTTTGCCATCATACCTGCTATGTTGATGGTGGCTGTACCTGAGATGAGCGCATTAAACATAATGAAACTTAATTCTTCAACAAGTGCGATTATTTCTGCCTTAATTTTTAATGCAGTCATTATTCCCTTGTTAATTCCAATTGCAATAAAGGGAGTAACGTATAAACCAATGAGTGCTACAAAACTTTTGAATAAAAATTTATTAGTCTATGGTATAGGTGGTATTATAGCTCCTTTTATTGGGATTAAGTTAATTGACATACTAGTTGGTCCACTATGCCGTAGTTTTGGGCTATAGGAGGAAGGTACATGCGAAAACTATTTATGAACTTAAAGCAAGCAATTCTGATTACAATAACAATGTTTATACTGTGTGGGCTAATCTATCCTTTTGCGGTGACTGCTTTAGCTCAAGGATTACTCCATCATCAAGCAAATGGTAGTTTACTAGAAATCAATGGTAAAGCTGTTGGTTCAGAACTGATCGGTCAATCCTTTTCAGCACCATCATATTTCTGGGGACGTGTTTCAGCCATTCATTACAATGTTTATACTGAGGATGATACGGTACCAGACAAAAATGGTCAGTTAAATTATAGTGGTGTGACTTCTGGAACTTTTAACTATGCACCATCTAATCCAGAATTGAAGAAGCGAATTGAAGCAGATATCAAGAAGTTTCTACTTGCAAACCCAACAGTAAAACGCCAAGATATACCTGCAGATTTAATGACAGCTTCTGGCTCAGGGCTGGATCCACATATTAGTGTGAAGGCTGCAAACATTCAAGTGAAGCGCATTGCCCTAGCAAGCGGTCTTTCAGAAGAAGAGATTGAAAAAATCATTGAAGAAAATACGGAGAAACGAACACTAGGAATCTTTGGAGAAAATAAAGTGAACGTTCTAATGGCGAATTTAACTATCATGAAAAAAATGGATAATAGACAAGAATAATAACTATAAAATCAGGTAGAGAAATGCTTTATTCTCTACCTGATCGTATTTTATGCTTGAGAATTTACAAGAATTTTAATATGATTACGTTCCTTCATTAATGCCTCAAAGCCTTCTGTTACCACTTCATCAAGAGCAATTCGTTTCGTAACAAGCTTGTCTGCAGGGAAGTAACCTTGGGTCATCAGCTCCATTACGGCTGGGAAAATATCGCGGTAGGCAATAATTCCTTTGACTGTTCGCTCTGATAGAACGATATTGTTCGGTTGGATAGCAGCTGTAGACTCCCAAATCGACACGATGATTGTTTCACCTTCAAAAGTTGTTGAGTCAATAGCTTGTTGTAATACCACAGGAACGCCCGTTACTTCAAAGGCAACATCTACACCACCATTTGTTAATTCATGTAGACGCGCAACGGCATCTTCCTCTTTAGGATTAATGACGGCTGTTGCACCAAGTTCTAAAGCTTTTGCGGCACGCTCTGCTGAAAGCTCTACAGCATAGATTTCTGATGCGCCCGCTGCACGTAATGCTTCAATGACAAGTAGCCCGATTGGTCCTGTTCCAAAGACGGCAGCTTTGTCACCGGCTTTTAATTTACTTTGACGCACAGCATGTAAAGCGACTGCTGCTGGTTCAACAAGTGCTCCTTGCTCATAAGAAAGCCCTTCTGGCATTTTGTGAACCATTTTTTCATCTACCATTGTATATTCGGAGAATCCACCGCCACCGCCTGAAAGACCGTGAAAACCTAAATGTTTACAAATATTATATTTACCTTTTTTACAGGCAGCACATTCGCCACATGCAAGGATTGGTTCTACTACTACAGGATCACCGATTTTAACAGATGTAACACCATCGCCAATTTCAACTACTTCACCTGAAAATTCATGTCCCATTACAATAGGTGCGATGTCTTTACTTACATAGTGAGGTTGCTCCACTGGAATAAAGATTGGCCCAGCTGCGTATTCATGTAAATCACTGCCACAAATCCCTGTCCAATGTACTTTGATTTTTACTTTTCCAGGTGCGATGACTGGTTCTTCAATGTTTTCTACACGGATGTCTTTTGCTTTATACCATCTTGCTGCTTTCATAATCTACCAACCTCCCATAATATCTTACAGCTCTATCATAACATGTGGGGAATCTGCTAATCATTAGTTCCCTATAAATTGACATAAAAATTACATATTACAAGCGTTTTCGAACATTGTTACAGCGCTTTTATGATTGCATATTCTGCGTATTTCAAGTACCTTTGATAAGGGCTTTGTTACGGTGATAATAAAACATTAAAAATATGTTTATGCTAGTAAGAAATAGGACGTAAATATACCTTAAAGTTCGAATCATGGTACAATGAAAAAGATGTTAGGAGGAACGAATGATGTCAAAATATACTGATTATAATTTTCAGCCATTTTTGCAGGACGCCATTGCAAATCTTGGCTTTACAGAACCGACACCAATTCAAAAAGAAATTATTCCGCTTTTATTAAAAGGGAAAAGTGCTATTGGACAGGCACATACAGGAACAGGGAAAACACATAGTTTTTTAATTCCAATTGTTCAACGTATTGATGTAGAAAAACAGGAAGTACAGGCCGTTATTACTTCTCCTACACGAGAGTTAGCACAGCAAATTTTTGATGCATTAAATCAATTAATAGAAGGAACAGCTATTCAAGCAAAACTATTTATTGGGGGTACGGACAAACAACGCTCCATTGATAAATTAAAAACACAGCCACAAATTGTTGTTGGAACACCAGGACGTATTCGTGACCTTGTTTCAGCACAAGCGCTATTTGTGCATACAGCACCAATTTTAGTTGTCGATGAAGCGGATCTAGCTTTTGATATGGGCTTCATTGAAGAGATTGATGGATTTGCTTCACAGATGCCCGAAAAGCTTGAAATGTATGTTTTCTCTGCAACAATACCAGAAAAACTTCAGCCGTTTTTAAAGAAATACATGGAAGCACCAGTGCATGTCCATATGAATGATAAACGACCAGTGGCAGAAGGTATCGATTTTGTACTTGTACCAGTGCGCTCAAAATCTCGTAATAAACGTTTATTAGAAGTCATTGAGGGCATTAATCCCTTTTTAGCTGTTATCTTTACCAACACACGTAAGACAGCAGAACACGTTGCTGGCTATTTAAATGAGCATGGTATCCGTTGTGGCCAAATTCACGGTGATTTAAGTCCACGTGATCGTAAAAAAATGATGAAGCAAATCCGTGATCTTGACTACCAATACATTGTAGCAACTGACTTAGCTGCTCGTGGTATTGATATCCAAGGCATTTCTCATGTTATTAACTACGAGATTCCAGAAGACTTAGAATTCTTTATTCACCGCGTTGGTCGAACAGCGCGTGCAGGCAATAAAGGGACAGCCATTACTTTATTTGAGCCATCAGATGAGGATGCAGTAGTTCGCGTAGAAAAAATGGGCATTCCTTTTGTACAAAAAGATGTAAAAGATGGCGAATGGTCAGAGTTAAAAGAGCGTCATGCCCGTAAAAATCGTGTGAAGCAAGAGAATGAAATTGATGTGAAAGCAAAAGCGTTGGTACGTAAGCCTAAAAAGGTAAAACCTGGCTATAAACGTAATATGAAGTGGGAAATGGAAAAAATTAAAAAACGTGAACGTCGCTTAAAGGCACGCGGTAAAAAATAAGGGGGCTTTTACATGTTACTTGGCTCACATGTTTCGATGAGCGGGAAAGAAATGCTACTTGGCTCTAGTAAAGAGGCACTGTCATACGGAGCCAATACATTTATGATTTATACTGGAGCACCGCAAAATACACGTCGCAAAGCCATTGCTGACTTAAACATTATGAATGGACTCCTGCATATGAAAGAGCATGGGATGACCAATATTGTTGTACATGCACCTTACATTATTAATATTGGCAATACGGAAAAACCAGAAACATTCCGTCTCGGTGTAGATTTTCTACAATCGGAAATTGAACGTACTGCTGCACTGGAGGCAACGCAAATTGTTTTACACCCTGGTGCCCATGTAGGAGCTGGTGCTGATGCTGGTATTGCTAAAATTATTGAAGGTTTAAATGAGGTATTATCTCAGGACTATCCCGTTCAAATTGCATTAGAAACCATGGCAGGGAAGGGGACGGAATGTGGACGTTCCTTTGAAGAACTTGCTAAAATTATTGATGGTGTAACGAATAACGAGCGACTTTCTATATGCTTTGATACCTGTCATACACATGATGCTGGCTATAATATCGTGGAAGATTTTGATGGTGTATTAAACGAATTTGATAAAATTATAGGCGTGGAACGCATTAAAGTATTGCATATCAATGACTCCAAAAATGTGCGCGGTGCAGGTAAGGATCGTCACGAAAATATTGGCTTTGGTCATATTGGCTTTGATGCCCTTAACTATGTAGTACACCATCCACAATTAATGGATGTTCCTAAAATTTTAGAAACACCCTTTGTCCCTCTCAAGAGTGACGCTAAATCTAAGGTAGCTCCGTATAAAGTGGAAATCGATATGTTACGAAGTGGTACTTTTAAACCTGAGCATATTGAAGCTTTAAAAGGCTAACAGAAATAACCCGAAATCAGGCTAGTTCTGATTTCGGGCTTTTTTTATTTTGTAAACAAGGCGATGAGTTGACGAGAGCGCTTTCTTCCTAAAACGGCCTCCACTTCAACAAGAATATCTTTAGGAATCCCTAAAAATAGCCAAGAAAATGAGAATTGCTCCAAATAAGGTCGAAGTTTTTTTACTTCAGAAGTCGTAATGCTAAAGCCTTCTTCACGAGCAATCGCGACAATTTCCTTATCCGTGCTTTGTGCTAATTGCTGTAAAAATTGAATACTCAAAGTCAATCCTCCTTTATCTCATTAATTTTCACGAAATCATTTATACACTTGCAATCAGCTATTCGAAAAAGCATCCATCTTCTTTTCTTTACAAAAACTGCACTTTCCTTTATACTTACAATTTGTAAATCGTAATGATTTTGAATTAGAAAGAAGCGATCATGCATGAAAACAACACTTATTGACATTGAAAATGTGTCATTTCAATATGACTATACGCAAGTTTTAAAAAACATTTCTTTTCGTGTAGAAGAGGGAGATTTTTTAGCACTTCTCGGCCCAAATGGTTCGGGAAAATCAACATTATTAAAAATTATTTTAGGTTTGCTGAAACCTTTATCCGGAGAAATAAAATTATTTGGTGAACCAAGTGCAAATTTTAAGCACCGTGAATGGATTGGCTATGTCTCGCAAAAATCCAATGCCTTTAATTCTGGCTTCCCGGCAACCGTGCAAGAGGTCGTGAAAAGTGGATTAACGAAAAAATTAGGGCTTTTTAAAAGACCTGGCCGAGATGCCAAAGACAAAGTTCAAGAAGCTTTAAAGGCAGTTGGCATGGATGCTTATATGAATCGCAACATTGGAGAACTATCTGGTGGACAACAACAACGTGTTTTTATTGCAAGAGCTTTAGTCAGTAATCCCAAATTGCTCATTTTAGATGAGCCAACTGTCGGCATTGATCACGAGAATGTGCAGTCATTTTATGATATGCTGGCGAAATTAAATCGGGAACAAGGAATTACGATGATTCTTGTCACACACGATGTCGATACGGTATCGAATCGTATCAGCCATGTGGCATGTTTGAATCAAACTATTCACTTCCACGGCTATAAAAATGAATTTGATAATATTTCTCAGGATGCGCTAGACGCTTGGTATGGCCATTCCGTGAGAAAGATTCATTAGAAGGAGCAGGCATATGATTGAAGCAATTTTACATTATGAATTTTTACAAAATGCCTTTTTCTCTGGATTATTAATTGGCATACTTGCGCCCCTGCTGGGTGTGTTTATTGTTGTACGTAGGCTATCCTTGATTGCGGATGCTTTGTCGCATGTAACACTTGCAGGAATTGCTGGGAGCTTATACATTAGTCAATCAGTGACAGCCTTAGCAATGCTCAATCCTATTTATCTAGGAATACTAGCCTCTGTGAGTGGCTCTGTCTTGATTGAGCGTTTAAGACGTTTGTATAAGCACTATGAGGAGCTTGCCATTCCAATTATCATGTCAGGTGGTATTGGGATTAGCGCCATCTTTATTTCACTTGCCAGTGGTTTTAGCACAGATTTAATGAGTTATTTATTCGGCTCGGTTTCTGCTGTATCTCGTCAAGACTTATGGGTAGTGATTGGCATTGCTGCCATTGTGATTATCTTTTTGTTTTTATTTTTTAAAGAATTATTTGTTTTGTCTTTTGATGAGGAATATGCAAAAGCTAGTGGACTTCCGGCTCGTTGGGTTCATCTTTTATTTATGATTGTAACAGCACTTGTCATTGCGGCAAGTATGCGCATAGTTGGTATTTTACTTGTATCATCTCTGATGACATTGCCTGTTGCAGCAGCAATGCGCTTGGCAAAGGGCTTTAAACAAACCATCATTTTTGCCATTGTTTTTGGAGAAACAGCTGTACTAATTGGTCTAATTAGCGCATTTTATATGGATTTAGCGCCAGGAGGCACGATTGTTGTCACTTCTATTCTGATTTTGTTACTTGTAATCCTAGGGAAGAAAGTAGCACTTAAAATGGCTGCAAAGCAGGGGGAGGTAGCGCAATGAATATTTCAAGAGCGTGGGAAATATTAAAGGAAAATGGCTATAAAAAAACAGATAAACGGGAGTTAATATTAGATATGTTTGCAGCAACAGATAAATATCTAACAGCCCGTGATTTATTGGATGTTTTAAAAAAAGATTTTCCGGGAATGAGTTTTGATACTATTTATCGTAACCTTGCTACTTTTGTGAAACTTGGGATATTAGAAGAAACAGAGCTATCCGGGGAACGTAATTTCCGTATGCACTGTGAATCTGCGCATCATCACCATCATTTTATCTGTATGGACTGTGGCAACGTCAAAGAGCTTAATCTTTGTCCAATGGAAATGTTAGGTGAAAAATTGCCTGATTATGAAATTGAAAATCATAAGTTTGAAATATATGGTAAGTGCCCTGATTGTAAGCATGACACTCTGTCACATTAAATGTTGACAGAGTTTTTTCTATGTAATAAGAGGGTGCCTATAGAAGGCTACCCTCTAAAAGGATTAAGCTACTGCCACTCGACGAATCGCAACAATTTTATTGCAATCTACGATTAAAGGAGAAGCAGCTGCTGCACCTGGCTCAAGGAAGTATGCACAGCAATTTCTTGGATCGAAGGAAATGAAAGTCACACCTAAGAAGCTAATACCTCCAGATAAGAAGATATCTAGTGTAGTAGCTAGCTCTAATTTTCTTAATTGGTGACAAATACAGCCTCTACAGTTGCTGCTCATTCTTGGTGTACATTTTTCTTCTTTTTTACAATGACATTTTTCAACTTTACGTTGACAGCATTTTTCCTCTTTTTTAGGACATTTACAGCCTTGCCAGTTCATATGTGACATATATCTTTTATCTTCCATTGTCTAGACCTCCCTTCCTCTAGTTTCGTAAGGGTAACCCTTACAGTAATAATCTATGTTTGGTGCATAGCTAGAGGCTGGCGATATGTCCGATAGGCTGCTTAAAAATCTATATTTTTCTCAAAAACTTTTGCAATGTGTAAAGCCCTAAGCTGAGATATTGCTATAAACATCTAATCAAGCTAATGGTATGGGGATAGATTTCTTATTTCCTTCTACAAGCGCGAAAAAAAGATGAGTCTTTACATTTCTGTAAAGATTCATCTTTTAAATAGAAGTTTATTGATGTTTTTGTTGGAAATCTACCATGAAATCTCGTAAAGCTTCACATGCCTCAAGGGGCACTGCATTATAAGTGGAAGCACGACAACCACCTACAGAACGATGTCCATTTAGCCCAACAAAACCTGCTGCCTTTGCCTCTACAAGGAATAATTTTTCCAGCTCCTCATCTGCAACACGGAATGTAATGTTCATTAAAGAACGGCTTTCTGGTGTGGCATGGCCTTTGTAGAAACCATTACTATTGTCAATGGCATCATAAATGACTTTAGCCTTTAATTCATTATGTTTCTCAATTTCTGCTACGCCGCCTTTAGCTTCAACCCATTTTAACACCTCGCCTAGCATATAGATCCCAAATGTTGGAGGTGTATTATACAGTGAATTACTATCAGCATGTGTTGTATACTTTAGCATCGTCGGAATATTTTTATTGGCTTTTTCAAGTAAATCTTTGCGAATAATTACGACCGTTACACCTGAAGGACCAAGGTTTTTTTGAGCACCAGCATAGATGATTCCGAACTTTTCAATATCAACTGGTTTTGATAGGATGTCACTTGACATATCTGCCACTAATGGAACATTTCCTGTATCAGGGTAGTTTTTCCATTGCGTACCATATATCGTATTATTGGATGTGATGTGAACATATGCATCATCTTCATTGAATTGAATATCTTCTAAAGCAGGAATATTGCGGTATTGGTTTTCTTTTGTGCTTGCAGCTTCAACAGGTGTCCCAAATAATTTAGCTTCCTTAAAAGCTTTCTCAGACCATGAGCCTGATAATACATAGCTAGCTTTTTGCTCAGTTGTTAAGAAGTTCATAGGCACCATTGTAAACTGAAGGCTTGCTCCACCCTGTAAGAATAGTACCTCATAGTTTTCAGGAATAGCATAAAGTTTTTTTAATAAAGTAATGGCTTCGTTATGTACTTCATCAAAAATGGCACTACGGTGACTCATTTCCATAATGGACATACCTGAATCACGGAAGTTTACTAATTGCTGTTGAGCATTTTCTAATACTTCTTGTGGTAGAGCAGATGGACCTGCGTTGAAATTGTATGCACGTTGTGTCAAAGTGGTACACTCCTTGTTTGGTTAATAACAGAACTTTACTGGATTATAACCTAATTTTCAAGAGAAAAAATAAAATTCTTAATATTTGAGCAGAATGGAGACAGACTCGCAACAAAATGTACACATTTAAGCAGGTATTTTTCATTAAAAACGAACAAATAGAAAGTTATTATTGAAATTAAGTGATATTTTCCGTATATTAAATATTTTTTATTACCATAAAAACGATAATGTTCGTGTTTTAATTTACAGGTATTTCCTTCTTGGGAGTGTGAAACCTACAGGCTAAAGCAAAACCATTAAAATCGATTGTTAGAGAAAACTCCTTATTACTTTACGAGAGATAAGCAGGTTTTTGTATAGTATTATAAAGAAAAGAAAAAGAGGTGTTCAGGATGTTTACAGTAGAGAAAGCTTGTTTAGTAGTTGTAGATGTGCAAGGAAAGTTAGCAACAATTGTTGATGACAGTGAAATGGTAATTGAAAATGTGGCAAAGCTCGTACAAGCAATGCAGGCACTGGAAGTACCTATTTTATGGCTAGAACAAAATCCAAGTCGTTTAGGCGGAACGGCTCTTGAGATTGCTCAGCATTTAGAAGGGCAACCGATTCCTAAAATGGCCTTTAGTGCGTGCCAAGAAGAGGCATTTGTAGAGGCGATGAAGGAAAATGGACGTACTCAATTCATTGTGACAGGTATCGAAACACATATTTGTGTGTACCAATCGGCAAGACACCTGAAAGAACAAGGATTTGAAGTAGAGGTTGTTGTAGATGCAGTATCTTCTCGAACAAAGGCAAATAAAGAAATTGGGCTTACAAAGATGCATGCGCTTGGTATTTACCCAACTAGCACCGAAATGATCTTGTATGAACTACTACAACGTGCAGATCATGAACATTTTAAAACCATTTTGAAGCTTGTTAAATAACGCAAATTAAAATTGAAACAATTGGTATGTTTATTCCATTCATTGTAATAACAATTTTGCTTTCAAGAGAAATATATACAAAGAAATTGGGTTAGATTGAATAAATGTAGATGTCTAATGGGTCTATAGACACTTATTGGGCATCTTTTTTATTTTAGGGCTAGATTATGTGTGACATTACTCATATAAAAACTTAGCCATTCCATTTGTTGTATACTATAATTATAAATCGGGAATTCGTTATGGGTAAATAACTTTTAATTAGGATGATGACTATGAAAAAACAGTCATTTTTATGGGAGAAATGGAACAGCTAATATGGCTTGCCAAGCAATCCTCAAAAATCCCTCACACATCGGAGCAGCTTATCTCACAAGGGTTTTTACCTGAGGCAATTGGCCAATATGTGTTCATAACGAAAAATTTTTGGCAGCTTAAAGAGCCTTTATTATGGATTCATTCATTAGAAAATGCCTCTGTAAAAGGTAACTTTTATGCTCACTTGAAAGAGACGAATTCACAGACAGACGCTGCGATTGAAACAAAAGAAGGGCAATTTGTAGTAGCCGTTGATCAAAATACTGATAAGGAAGACGGGAAAGTAGCTAAAAAAGGTGAAATATCCTATGTTTTAATTGCAGAATTTGTTGGGCTCATCCTTGTCATTGCAGTTATCCTGTATATCATCCTTCGTAAACGAAAGAAAAATCAACTGAAACAATAAAAGCAAAGTCGCGAATGTGCGACTTTGCTTTTTTATGCAGGCATGTCCGTTGGTGTTGGTTTTGCATAGCCCTCTTTATACGTGTCATCAATGAACTGACGAATTTCTTTTAAGCTCTTGCCTTCTTTGTGCAGTTGTGCTGATTGGACAGCAATCTCTAAGCACACTAAACAACGCGTCCCATGATCATCCCAAACAATCGAACCATCCTCACGTTTTTCCTGAATAAAGCAATTTAAATTACTTTTATGGCCAGCAGATTCCCCGCAGCCGCAATAGCATGGCATCCATTCGAGAATCTCTGTTGATTGTCCAGCGATTTGATAGACTAAGCGTATATTTTCTTGCTTGCCCTCTAAAAAGGTTGGTAGGACGTCTGCAGAAGCTGTTTCTTCTTGGATATCACCAGATGCCTCTGCATGGTCATGACCTTCATGTGAAGCGTCATTTGCTTTAGGAGAAGTTTCAGCACTGTTTTTATTTTCTCCACAAGCACTTAATAACAGTAACGCCAATACAACAAAAATAGTAATCGATTTCTTCAAAAATAGCGCCTCCTACATGTTTACAATACTTCCATTATAACATCGTTTTCATAAACATTTACAGACGCCTCGTTGAAAATCAGTGAAATATATCTAATCCACGTGTTTTGTTCATGAAATGTTCCATTTTCTCGCTCAATAATTTTTTTAAGAAGAATCCGAACAGGATAAAAATGAACCAGAAACCAAATAGGAAGATGAGGTCCATCCAGACTGTTGACCAAATAATTCCGCCGACAGCTTCACGCATCATTTCAATCGCATACGTAAATGGTAAAAAAGGGTTGATTATTTGGAAGAACCTCGGCAATAACTCGACTGGATAGGTTCCACCAGAGCCTGCAATTTGTAACACAAGCATCACAATCGCCAATGCTTTTCCTACATTACCGAAGACGGATACGAGTGTATAGACAACCGTTACAAATACGAGACTAATAAAAAGTCCAAATAAGATAAAGTAGGCAGGTGCTTGAATGGAGCCGTCTACTAAGAAAATATCTCCAATTGTAATAATGAGAGTTTGAATAAACGAGAAAGTTGCAAAAGTTAAGAGTCGACCAAAGTAAATTTCTCGAATACTATAAGATGTATCTCCATGGAGATTCACAGACAATAATGAAATTAACAGTAAACAGCCTACCCAAATAGATAGTACTGTGTAAAACGGTGTCATGGCTGTTCCATAGTTCGCAATAGGGAATACGCGATGTTCCTTTAATTTAATAGGCTCCTCAAAGAAATCACGTTCGGCGTTGACATCATTTTTTAGTAATTGCACAATCTCTGCTAGATCCGCTTCTTCTTCTAAAGTTCGTAGCTTATTCGCTAATTCTTTGATTTTAGCACTTAAAGTTGGAAATTCAGTTTGTATTTTTTGAATAGCTTGATTTGCTGTTCCTAACGTGTTTTTGGCCTGTGTCAATTTATCTGTTGCCTGAGGTATGAATTGTTTTACATTTGTCAGCATGGTAGAAGCGTTAGTTAAAGTTTGTTTCGCACTGGTAAGGGTAGATCGAATTTGTGGCTCTAGACTTTCGTTATAGTAGGATAAGAATTTTTGTAAATTAGCTGTAGCATTTTGTGCGATTTGCTGAATAGCTGTAATGTCTTGCTTGATAACATCTTTATCAATTGGCTTTAATTGATCCACTTTATTTAGTAAATCGTCTTGTAGAGTCTGTAATTGTTGTAATGAGTTAAGCGCATTTGACGTAGAATCAATGAAGTTTGGTGGATGTTCCAAAGCTTCGAGAATGGCTGTAAGCTGTTCGATGATTGGTTGATTCGCTTCTGCATTACTTTCCTGTAAAGAACCAATAATGGTTGTTAAAGAGTCTTCTAATTGCTTACGAGTAGAAGCATCTGCCTGAATTAATTTTTGCAGTGCCTCAAGCGTTTGAATACTCTTGTTTATGTTGTCTTTAGAAGTTGACAATTGATTTTTAAGTGCCTCTTTCGTTTGCGTAATGGAGGCAGGGTCAAAATTTATACGATTGAGCTTATTGATGATTTCTGTAAAATGTTGGGCAATATTTTGAACAGTTGCGACATCCTTTTTGATGATAGGGGATAGTTCATTAAATAAAGCATCTGCTTCATTCACTAAATGTAAACCCCTTTGAATGGTAGTTAAACCATCTGTCGTTAGTTGTTCCACCTGTGGAACTTGTGTCAGCGCCTGATTAAGTAATTGATTTGCCTCCTTTCCTTGAGTAGAGGCTTGCGTTAAAAATGAATTAATATCAGGTAAATGCTGTTCGATAGTAAAAACATAATTTTCGAATTTGCGGAAATCAGGAATGTCACGTTCCATTTCAATTCCAATTGTATTAAAAATAGAAAAAAGTGTCCCATTGACGGTGGATACAAATTCATTCGAAACCTGCTGTGTAAGTACGCTCGCTCCTTTACTTGTAATTTTAGGGGCAATAGGATTCTTTTTTTCATTTACATAATAATCAATATGGGCCTTCGTTGGTTGGTCGGTTAAAATAGAGGTTAGTTTTTGCGAAAAATCATTTGGAATGATTATGACTGCAAAGTAATTACCATTTTTTAATTGTTCCTTAGCTTTTTTCTCTGTTTCGAGCTTCCAAGTAAAGCTTTTATTCGTACGTAAAGTCTCAATTACTTCATTTCCGACATTAATTGCTTCATCTCTTACCGTGGTTCCCGTATCTTCATTGACAATCGCGATTTTCATATTAGAGGTGTGAGCGTAAGGGTCCATGGAGGCATAAATATTTAGCCAAGCATAAAGAGATGGAAGAAAAATTAGTCCACCTATAATGACAGCTACGACCCAGTTTGTGACAATATTACGGATATCTTTTGTATAAATTTGAAAAACATGCTGGAACGAGTTTTTCATCATAATCACCCCACATTCAAATTTGCATGAACTCTCACTATGTATGTTCCCAAATATACTTGAAATTATGTTATAAATGTGAAATATCTTCATTTAAAGGCGAATTAGTTTACTAGGTTTTCAAAACAATTTATAATCAATCGCGAATGCACTAAAACTAGGGCTTTTAGTGTAAAAAAGGAGGTCACTACTTTAGTGAAAAAATTATTAATTATTGGTTCAGTGATTGTTGTTTTATTTGCAGCAATTATTGTCCTTACCAATGTCTCAAATCAAAGTAAGTTAGAAATCGCAAAAAAACTTTATGGCGATAAAGAGCTTAAACAAGAAACAATCGATCAAGTAGATGACAAAAACTATCAAAACATTATGTTGCCAGACAAGTTAGAGGAAAAAATAAAAGCTGGTGAGCCTGTCAATGCTTATTTCTTCAGCCCGATTTGTATACACTGTCAAGCTTTCACGCCAGTGTTAATGCCAATTGCAGAAGAGCTAGGTGTTGATATTGCACAATTAAATGTCTATGAATACGATGATCTAACAGACAAGTATAATATTGAAGCAACACCAACATTTATTCGTTTCGAAGATGGTAAAGAAGTAAATCGCTTTGTAGGAGCTCTTAAAGAAGAAGATTTACGAACGTTCTTAAATACGGTTAAATAAATAGAAAAGGAAGAGACTGTATCATAATTATTTAGATACGGTCTCTTTTGTTTTTGTAGTGTATACTAAAAATACTGAATAGTTGTACACTGGAGGTATGATGAATGTCAATGGATGATTATTTTTATAATGGTGAACTGATGAAATGCTATGAATTAGCGAAGCAGGTGACAAACGAAGAGGACAAAGTATTGGCACAAAAATATATTCGATTATTAGAAGAATATGAATATGATCGTTATCCAAAGCCAACTGCTCATATCGAAGTACAGCATGTGGAACGAGCTGATGAAAGCTATCCAGAATCAGATCTAGTTGTAGAAATACGAGCAATAAAAGATGAAGAGGCATTTGCGAAGCGTATTCAGCAATTGGAGGAAGTCGCAAAAACTGGAACATCAGCTGACAAAGCGCAATCCTTTTTTACACAAGGAGAGCTGTTCTTATTCGCACATCATTACAATGAAAGTGTTCACTGTTTTCAGCAAGCAGTAAAGGAAAACCCAAATAAGGCTGTCTACTGGGGGATCACAGGGCAGACGATGCACCGCTTTGGCTGGATGCCATTTGATGCCCTCGGTTATTTGGAGCAAGCGATTCAGCTAGATCCAACAAATCCTCGTTGGAAATGGAATAGAGCCCTCGTACTTATTCAATTGGCAAAAGATTTGCAAATGGCCCCATTTATAGCGAATGCTGCACTGACATTGGAGGATGCGCTAGCTTCTTGTGGTGAAGAGCAAAAATCGTTGAAAGCTGCTATTCAAAATACAATCGACAATATGGATAGCTATGTTTTCTCATAAGATAATTGGATGTCTCCAAAGTATATGGAGCCATCCTTTTTACTTAAAAATCTAGTGAGTGGGGTTCGTTGCCATATTTCACAATCATGGTATGATAAGAAAGAAAATGATTTGTAGATATAAAGGACGGATTTTTTATGGCACAAGAAGCGGCAAATAAGTTTATAGAAAACGTATGTAATCATTTAGTTCGCAATATGAATATTACAAAAGTGGAAGAGCATTTTAAAGAAACAATTACTATGCAGAAACAATCAGCCCCAACATCTATGGACTTTTGGGACATGTTGATGATTAATATGCTTTATTTTACTGAGAATGAACAGGCTTGGGAGCAGGAATTTCTAAATATGCTTCAAGCTAAGGAGTGGCTAAAGCCATCAGCTCTTGAAGAGGAATTATTAATGCATCAGATGCGAATTCGTCAACAAGTGGCAGAGCAATTGGATGCTGCAAAGAATTTATTCCATAAGCAATATGAGACAGAAGGCATGACAGAGGAAGCGATTATTTATGACTATGCCTATAGCTCTGCTGGGCATTCCATGCGTATGGATTTATTAACCGTGCTTGTATCCACGCCAGAGCAATCAAAAATACTCTTTGATGCAGATCCACAAGAAACGATACGAATTGTCAATGGCTATATTGCCTACCATACAGATGGATTAATTAATAAAACAAAATTACACTAATTTTGTTACAAAGCTTCACGCGAAAGGAATTTGATTAAATGAATACACCATTTACTTTTAACCATACACAACCAACAAATATGGACCCTACGAAGAAGTACCCTGCTATTTTTTTGCTTCATGGCATGGGCAGCCATGAAGATGATTTACCACAATTAGTGCAGGATTTTCAAGAGCAATGTCACATATTTAGCTTACGAGGGCCAATTACGCAACATCCCGGCTATGCTTTTTTTACCATTCAAGAGGTGGGGCAACCAGATCGTGCAATCTTCGATAAAGTGTTGATTGCATTGCAACGATTTATATTAGAGGCTATTGAAGAATATCAAATCGATCCTCATAAAGTATTTGTTTTAGGCTTTAGCCAAGGTGCGGTTTTAGCACAATCACTTGCCTTTGTGATGGGGAATTTAGTGACGGGTATTGTTGCATTAAGTGGCTATACGCCAAAGTTTGTGACGGAGGAGTATGCTATTCGTTCTGTAGAACATTTACATGCTTTTATTTCGCACGGTGATTATGATTATGTAATACCTTCTCAATGGGGAATGGAAAGCAAGGAGATCTTTGAACAATTTGGTGCCACGGTGACATTTAAACAATACCCAGATGGACATGGTGTAACACCTGATAATCTACGTGATCTAGTAGCATTTTTAGCGCAGCAACTACAGGAAGAAATTCAATAAAAGGAAATCCGAGGCAAAAATTTGTCTCGGTTTTTTTGGCTATCGTAATTCAAATTATTTTTCTCCAATAGTGTTTGGAAGAATCGAGGCAAGAAGGTTCAAATTCACGTCAGTCGGTGGTATCATAGTAGATGTTGTGAATGAACGTGCTTTGTTAGATGAAAAACATGTACTTTATGTGAAAAGAGAGACAGAACAGAACTAAAAGGGGTAAAATAATAATTTGATGTGCTAGATGCAAATTTTGTCGCTTTCTATCGATGAAAGCGTGTAGAAATTATGGAGAAAAGGAATTAAGCTGAATGGAACAAAATCTGAAAACGGAGCATAAACCACTATCCTCCGAAAAAACAAGAGGGAAGTCATCACGTTCTTCTATTTTAGCGCAAACCGTCAAGACAGGGATTATCAAATCCAATTTAATACCTATGTGGGCTGGTTTAACGCTAGGCATGTACAAAAATAAAATGACATTTGTAGACAATATACCAGAAATTATTTTTTCAACAATCGGTTCCGCCCTTGTCATTGGAGCTGCGGGGGCCTTTAATAATGTCTATGATCGTGATATTGATGCAATTATGCCTCGTACACAAAGCAGACCAACTGTAACAGGTGAAATGTCAGCAAAATCTACTTTATCATTAGCTGTTGTAATGTTAATTATTGGCGTAGCTGTGCTGGCACTTGCTTCACCTTTAGCAGCGGCATTTGGATTATTAGGTGTATTCCTATATGTAGTCCCTTATACAATGTGGACAAAGCGTCGTACGATATATAATACAGAAATCGGTAGTATTGGTGGTGCGGTGCCACCATTAATAGGTTGGTCTGCTGTATCTACAGATATTACACACCCAGCGATACTTGGTTTATTTTTTGTTATGGTCATTTGGCAAATGCCTCACTTTTATGCTATTGCCATTCGCAAACGTGTAGACTATGAAGCAGCCAGTGTACCCATGCTACCAGTTATCAAAGGGATGCGTCGAACGTATTATCAAACCAATTTCTATTTAATACTATTGATTCTATCAAGCTTTTTATTTGGCTCGCTAAGTGTAGGCATCATGCTTGTGGCATTGATTTTAAGTGTTGCTTGGCTAGTGATGAGTATTTACGGTTATCATAGTAATAAAGATCAAGTGAAATGGGCTACCAAAATGTTTGTTTTTTCCCTATTTCATATGACTATACTATTCTCAACAGTTATTGTGTACTCGCTAGTAGGAGTTATTTTTAAGTTATATTAATTTTTCAAAAATTGCCCTGAAAAAAATAAAGTTGTGTGAAAACAATTACGAAAATAAAAACCAACAAGTTTACTCGTTACTTGTTGGTTTTTTATTGTCGACAGAAATGATTTGGCGGCTAGGCCACTCGAATGCATGTAACTGTCCGCCAAACACAGCTCCACCATCAATGCCAATAATATTATTTTCTCCGAAATAAACATGATAATCAGTTGGATCATGATGCAGGTTATACGTAGGGGTATGGCCGAAGATTACTGTTTTTTCCCCTTGATAGCCTGCGTGGAATTCATCACGAATCCAAAGTAAGCGCATGGGGTCAGTTTCGGCTATTGCAGCACCTGGCACAACGCCACCGTGGACGAAAATAGCATCCTCTAACTCAATATATATTTCAAATGTCTCGATTAACTGTAAATGTTCTTCAAGCTTAGGGAGCGTTTTAATAAAGCTAGGCAGAGTATTACTTTGGATGGCTTCCTCAAAGTCTGCCAACTGATAGCCATAGCTTGCTAATGTTGCCTCACCACCACAAAGCCCTACCCAATGGTTCCATGGCTTAGCAAGACCTGAACGGCATGCATTGAGCATGATCGCCTCATGATTGCCTAGTAAAACTCGTGCACCTTTTGTCTGTAATTCACTCACTAAATTTAACACACCACTAGAAGAGGGCCCTCTATCAATATAATCACCAAGAAGAAAAAGCTGGTCGTTCATTGGGTCATAGTTTGCTTTTAATAATAATTCTTCCAGTAGCCCTAATTCTCCATGTATGTCACTAATTGCTAGTATACGGTTCATTTACGAGCATCCTTTCTAATAGTACAGCTTTACCCTTAAGTATAGAGAATTATTCTACAAGTTTCGACTTTTCTAGCTTCTCCTAGCTTTTTTCATAGAATTTTTAAAGAAACAATTCTCTTACTACTATGTTTATCATATGAAGGATGTTTTTATGGCTTTATTCATTTGTCTAGAGAAGATGGGTGATGAGAGGAGGGAAATGCTTGAAACGTAACAGCAGAAGCAAATTGCAATGCTCCTACTGTTTGACTTAAAAATTATATCTGTAGTTTTTCCCATGCTTGCTTAGCTATTTGTTCATCAAATGTTGAAATGAGGCGAAAATTATTGCTGTCTAAAATGCGATAATGCTGACTGATGACGTTTTGCTGTAGTCGAAAACCACCATACTCCTGAATGTTTTTCCACCATATGTATCCACCCATTGTTTTCTCTTTTGACTGCAATGTTCCATTATTTGCGATTAAATCTACAACCTCTAATGGATCACCACCAAGCTCATGCTGTAAAATCGTACTGTCTCTACACAATGTGCAAACTGTAACAGTGGTTGTCCAGCCAGCTAGTATACGGCCCTTTTCAATTTGGACAAGTGTTTTTTTTGATAATCCTAGTAAATCACTCATTTGATCCTGTGTGAAAGCTTTTTCTGTACGGATTAATTTCAGTTTTTCTGAAACGAGTGTGATTAATTGTTCACGATTCATCCTAACACCCCTTATTTTCAGATTGTTAAGTTCCATTATACATGAAAGTAAAGAAGCGTGTTTTTCTTTCACCTTGGGAAGTGGCAAAGGTCGCGTAAAATTAAAACAGACTGCCCCTAATGGACAGTCTGTTGGATGTTAGATTTCATATTTTTTCGTATCCGAGATCACCCTGAAGTGGATGCCTTTAATCTGTGCGCTGACTTTATGGCGAAGTGTATCAATATCCACAAGCTCCTCTTTATTTTTGACACACACAGCAATCTCTTGTAAAAGCTTTGTAAAAGATTCTTTAAATAGAGAGCGCATATTATCGAAATCTAAACTACGAAAACTCCCATCAATATCGAAAGCTTCAACTGAATTTAATTGCTTGGAAGCTCCTGCAAACCGATCATCGTAGACTGTGTAATTTTCATCTGTTACCACGATAATAAATAGAACTTCTCCCGTGATTGTTTTTAACTCAATATTTGTTTTGTGTTTTTTTACATCAGTAATAATGTGAATACCATCTGAATGATATAGCTTAAATAATGTCATGTGTATGGCCCCCTGCAACTAAAATCATTTTCTCTATTCATTATATAGTGAAATGGCTAATAATGGAATAAGGAATACTGTTTCCTACTGTTACGATTGAACCTCTGTTTTAAGAGGTGGACTTTTTCGAAGAGGACGAACCTCTATATAATGAATTTGATGACCTTGTTGCTCATAGATGCTAAAAATATAGGAGCCTAGCTCAATATTTTTTGATGCTTTAATGCCGTTATTCACAGTTAAGAACCAACCACCTAATGTTTCCACTTCTTCAGCATCCAGGGTAATGTTTAATAGATTTTCTACATCTTCCACAAGCATTTTTGCATTTAATAAATAGTGATGATCTGTAATTTTTCGAATATCCGCAATTTCATCATCATCAAACTCATCTCGAATTTCACCAACAATTTCTTCTAAAATATCTTCAACCGTTACAAGACCAGATGTACCACCATATTCATCCATTAGGATAGCCATATGGATTCGTTCCTTTTGCATACGTACAAGTAATTCTTGAATGGGCATTGTTTCAATTACGCGAATGACAGGATTTATGAAATCTTCTAGAACTAAGGAGTCGTCTGTAAGTTGTTCAAGTAGACCCTGCGTTAATAGTTCTTTCGCATTGATGAAACCTAATATATTATCTCGGTCCCCATCATAGATCGGGTAACGCGTATATTTTTCAGAAGCGATGTAATGAATAATGTTTGTAAAAGATTCATTTTGTTCAATTCCAATAATTTCTGTTCGGGGAACCATGATTTCACGAGCAATACGTTCATCAAATTCAAAGACGTTATTGACATATTTGAGCTCAGATTTATTGATTTCACCACTCTTAAAGCTTTCAGACAGTAATAATCGCAATTCTTCCTCTGTATGAGATAGCTCATGTTCGCTAGCAGGTTTCATTCCGAATAAGCCAACTAACACGCGTGCAGAACCGTTCAAGAACCAAATAAATGGATACATGATCTTATAGAAAAACATAATGGGTTTTGCAAAAAGAAGTGTAATGGATTCAGCTTTTTGAATGGCAGCTGTTTTTGGGGCTAATTCGCCGACCACTACATGTAAAAATGTAGCAATGGCAAAGGCTGTTCCAATTGTAAAGATCGTCATATATTTATCAGAAATGCCGATTATTTCGAATAGCGGGTGAAGCATAAATTCAAAAGTTTTTTCACCAACCATCCCGATACCAAGAGCGGTTACAGTAATCCCTAATTGACACGCTGATAAGTATTCATCTAAGTGTTGAACAACATGTTTAGCAGCAACTGCTTTTTTATTGCCTTCTGCAACCAGCTGATCGAGTCTTGAGGAACGTACTTTTACAATGGCAAATTCTGTTGCCACGAAAAAGCCTGTTAAAGCTAATAGAATGGTAAAAATCGATAGGTTTATTATGGTCTCCAAATAGTCGTTCTGTAAAAACAGAACGTCACCTCCTAATTATGAATGAGTAATAATAAAGATTGCATTAATGCAATACTTTCGGGTGAAACATTTTTCTTAATCGTTTCAATTTTTTTATCATCTTGCTTGTTCATTTGTGCGAGCAGAGATGTAACATCATGCTCTAAATCTTGCATTTTTAAACGAAGCACCTGTACATCGATTTCTTCATAGGGTGTGATGTTTAACTCATGTTGGATTTGTACAAGTGAAAGCCCCTGTTGTTTGCGCTGTTCAATAAATTGAAGCCGTTTAATCATGGCTTGGTCATAGTAGCGATAATTTGCTGCAGAACGTTCTGCATCTAGCAAACCAATATTTGTATAGTAATCAATTGTTCGTTTAGTAATGCCTGTTTTTTCTGCAAGCTCGCCAATCTTTAATTTTTCTGTCCCAATGCAAACACCTCCAAACCATCACGTGATACTTTGATTATAACGTGATGGTTTTAGTTTATTCAAATGATAGCCTTTGATATTTCGAAATTATAAGATTTTTTACAAAAAAAGAACGTTTCTACCATGATTAAATGGTAGAGACGTTCCTAGGTTTAAGGAAGTAAATAAGTATCGTATAGGTGATGGAGTGCTTCCTCACCATTTTTTTGTAAGAGAATTTCATCATTATATGTAAGTGTTATGCTCGTTTGTTGGCTATCAATTTTGTCGTCAATTATTTGACAGGTAACAGTCACAAAGCCTGATTCAGTAAGCTTTTCTTTCATATCGTCACTCCACGCCTGATCAGAAAATAGTGGAGGCTGCCAAGTACCTCTCACATGTAGCTCATTTTTTTCAAGGTCATAATCCCAGCGTATGTCACGTAAAATAGTTTTAAATAGGTCATTAACCGTAAACGATGTATCTTTATAGTTAATGTCTAGTGCACGTATTGCATGGACATCTCGGCTAACTGCACTAGCTGCGGAATTAGCAGCTGAATTGATGCCTGAGGCAGCATCTTTAATTTCTGAAAATCGACCACCACATCCAGAAAGTAGTGCGCAGATGCATGTGATACAAGCAACTTTTGTCATCCATTTCACAAGTAGTCCCTCCAGTCTAGTAAGTTGTTATAACTATCTTAACGAAAAGAAAAATATGAAGAAAGGGCATGAAGGCGGTAGTTTGTGACGGTTTTGCAACGATGCGACCTCCACTTGATTGTTCGGCATTTGAGAATTATATAAGTCTGAATATTTAGTAAAAAAACAAAAGAATGGGAGCGGTTTGTGATGAAAATTAATGATGAAATGCTTGATCGATTAGGAACATATTTTGTTTATCATGCTGTTTATGATACTTATGGGATTACGTTTGAAAACTTTGTGGAGCGTTGGCTACGAGGCATACTTGACATATAATGAGCTGTACTTTAAAAAACTCCTGGAAACAGGAGTTTTTATCTATAAAAAATACATATTTACTCTTAAACGAGATACTTTACTCATGTCTAATGATGCTATAATTAGCTTAATTGGTTACCTATCTATTACTTTCTATCTAAAGGGGATGATGCATATGAATTTATTGGGGAAAATTCTCACAACTGTCATTGGAACAGTAGGTATTCGTAATTCTAACAGCTGTGAATATTTATCAAACAAAAAATTTAACGATAGAAACAGCTCAAAAAATGGCACAAGCAGAAACATCTAATATCGCGTACCAGATTCAAAATTTAATAAACAAGCACTTGATGTCTTCTTACGACATATCGTTGTTACTGTGGCGCAAATTGAGGAAGTGACAACTGCCTCTCTTTTAATTTAAAAGGAAATGGTAGAGGTAGTGCGGGCAGTGGAAAAATATGACGGCTGTCAGCCAGCAATCCTCAGCAGAAACAAGGGAGCTATTAGCAACGATGGAGCAGCAAAATCCCGCGGTTCAAAAAATATGGCATAAAGCTTATAAGGTATGACGAACTCCTTACAACAAACACTAGCAAAATTCCATTTTTAGTAGAGAACTAAGGCTTCGTGTCATCTTCTGTACAACGGGATGACATACGGCTAAATTGTATGTTAATTACCATTAGAAATATTTTTCTGAATATTTAGTTATTTATTGACGCATAAATGCTATTATTTATTTAGTTGCTATAGGCAGGAGCTGATACATATGAAATTACTACATAAAATTTTACTGACAACGTTATCTACAATGATGATTGTGTTCATCATTATTTTAAGTGTCAATATTGTAAAAACCAATACATTAGCAGTGGAGGATGCACGACAGCTTGCTCAATCGCGGGCGTCCGAAAGTGCATATAAAATGCAAATGGAACTTGATTATGCGATGGATACAGCAAGGACAGTAGCCTCTAATCTCCAAGCAATGGTAGCCAATCATAAGGGAGATCGTGATTTAGCAAACGAGATGCTCAAACAATTACTCGAACACAATGACACCTTTCTAGGGGTTTGGACGATTTGGGAGCCAAATGCCTTTGATGGACAAGATGCTCATTTTGCCAATTTGAAAGGGCATGATGCATCAGGTCGTTTCCTTCCATATTGGGCACGCAGCAACAATGGTGTGACGCTTGCTCCTCTAGAAGACTATGAAACTAGTGATTATTATGTATTACCTAAAACGTTGAAACAAGAGGTTATTTTAGAGCCGTTAACTTACCCAGTTGACGGTCAGGATGTATTGATGACTTCCACAGCTATACCTATTCAAATAGATGGAAAAGTCGTTGGTCTTGTGGGAATTGATATAAGCTTAGAGACATTGGTTGCCATTAATAATGAAATTGTACTCTATGATACAGGGTATAGTGCCATTGTGTCTCATAAGGGGACATTTGTTTCCCACCCATCTCCTGATTATGTCAATAGACCAGTGACTGAAATGGAAAAATATAAAAATACGGATAAAATTTTGTCTGCTGTTGAACAGGGCAAACCCTATCTAGTAGAGGATTATTCATCCTATTTACAGGAAGCTTCTTTTATTGCTGTCTCACCTATCCAAATTGGTCAAACGTCGACACCGTGGGCATTGCAGGTAATTATTCCATCTGATGAGGTAATGGCAGCCGCAAGTGAGGCAATGTGGTTATCAATACTACTAGCTATTATTGGTATTATTGTATTAGTTGGTGCCATTACTTGGATAGCTCAACGGATCGTCAAACCAGTAGTTCAGACAGTGGAACAGGTCAAAACCATTGCTGGTGGAAATTTAGCAGTGGAGCCGTTACAGGTTCGTTCGAAGGATGAAATTGGCGAGCTTGCACATGCAATGAATCATATGACAGACAATATGCGTGAGCTGTTACAAGCGGCTACACATATTTCCAATCAGGTGAATGTATACAGCGGAGAATTACGTGCTTCTACCAATGATATGAGCATCAGTATCGAACAGGTGCTAACAACAACAAGTGAGTTGGCGACAGGTGCTACCGTACAAGCCGAACAGGCCTCTACTACTTTAGGCGTTACACAAGAGGTTGAGCATAAATTGCAAGCAATTCAAATGGCAATTGAAGAAATGCTTCAGGAATCTCAGCTTACAACAGCGTCTTCTAAACAAGGTTTAATTCATGCAGAGCAGTCTATTCAAGGGATGGAAGTGATGTCTGAAAAAGTGTCACTGACAGCTATGGTCGTCCAACAGCTCAGCGACCAATCAACAGAAATTAATCGTATTTTACAAGTCATTAATGCTATTGCAGGTCAAACAAATTTATTAGCATTAAATGCGGCGATAGAAGCTGCTCGTGCAGGTGAGCACGGCAAGGGCTTTTCGATTGTGGCAGAGGAAGTACGAAAGCTTGCAGAAGAATCAGCCAAATCAACAAGCCAAATCGCCTCCATTATTGATATGGTTGTTAGGGAAGCAGCAAAGGCTAGTGATGCTATGCAAAGTGTTGTCTTAGCTGTGGAAAACAATACGCAATATATTGATGCCAATAAGCAGGCACTTGATGCGATTTTACGCCATATTGTCGATACAGTAGCGCAAATCGATAATGTGACAGCTGCCTCCAGTGTCATTCAAAGGGAGACGCAGGAGGTTGTACGTGCAGTGGAAAATATGACAGCTGTTAGCCAGCAATCCTCAGCAGGAACAGAGGAGTTATTGGCAACGATGGAACAGCAGAATTTAGCGGTTCATGACATCAATAGCAAAGCCCAACAATTAACAGCTATGACGGACTCTTTACAGGCAGCACTAGCTAAATTTCAATATTAAATTAAAAGAGCTGTAGGCAAGGTGAAATTTTCATCCAACCTTGCCTACAGCTCTTAATACTTATTTGAAAAATTGTGTAATAAATTGATTCGCTTCCTGCCAGTTATAAACCCTTACAACATTATTAGGAACGGCAAGACGATTATAAGGTGTATCAAATAACACAACAGGTATTTTTAATTCCTCTGCCAGCATCACCGCATTATCATGCTTATCCTCAAAGAAAGCTTCTACACGATGTTTTTTTGCAGCAGCTAGTTTATCATGGCTGCCGAGAAGCTCGATATGGTCGTAAGGTATAGCTTGCGATTTAAACCAATTGACAGTGATGTCTGCTACATTTTCACCACGTGCAGAAATATAATACAGCTCAAAATTATTTTTCCAAGCGCTTAGAATATTTTTTGCATCTTTTGCCACCTCAGAGACTTCGTACATATAAGGTTCATTTTCCTTAAACCAAGTATTAAAGGCACTTCGGTCAATAGGGTGTGGGAAGGCAGATAAAAAATCATATTCACAAACATCATCTAGCGTAATATTTACATTGTACTGTTTATTAATATGTGGAATGAGTGTACTTGGACATGTCACAGTCCCATCAATATCAATACCAAAGCGGGGCTTTTTCATGCTAGCACCTCCTTAGGCATTCGCTTTTTGAGCTTCTTCCGCTGCACGTTTTTCTTCCATTTCTGCTGCTAATTTATCAATTTCTTTCTTCAGTTCTTCCACCATTGTTTCTTCTGGCACTTTACGGACTGTTTTCCCCTTCATGAATAACAAGCCTTCACCACGGGCACCAGCAATACCGATATCTGCCTCACGCGCTTCTCCAGGACCGTTTACCGCACAGCCTAGAACAGCCACTTTTAACGGTACATTTAATTTTGAAATATATTCTTCTACTTCATTTGCAATAGAAATTAAATCAATTTCAATGCGTCCACATGTTGGGCAAGAAATCAAAGTTGCCATATTAGAAGCGAGGCCAAAGGATTTTAATAGTTCCCGTGCTACTTTAACCTCTTCTACAGGGTCAGCGGAAAGGGAGATACGTAATGTGTTTCCTATACCTTTTGATAGGATGGCTCCAAGACCTGCTGCTGATTTTACAGTACCAGCAAATAATGTTCCTGATTCTGTAATCCCTAAATGTAGCGGATAATTAAAGGCTTTAGACGCCTTTTCATAGGCTTCAATGGCAAGGTTAACGTCAGATGCCTTCATTGATACGATAATATCGTGGAAGTCCAAGTCTTCCAAAATTTTAATATGGTGTAGAGCAGATTCTACCATACCATCAGCCGTAGGATAACCGTATTTTTCTAAAATATGTCGCTCTAATGAACCGGCATTTACACCAATACGAATTGGTATACCTTTTGCTTTGGCTGCATTAACAACAGCTTCCACTTTTTCTTTACGACCAATATTACCTGGATTAATACGTACTTTATCAATACCATTTTCAATGGCTTTTAATGCTAATCTATAATCAAAATGAATATCAGCTACTAATGGAATATGAATACGTTTTTTGATTTCGGCAATCGCGTCCGCTGCACGTTCATCTGGTACAGCAACACGAACAACTTGACAGCCTGCTTCCTCAAGACGAAGAATTTCTGCAACTGTTGCTTCTACATCATGTGTTTTGGTTGTACACATACTTTGAATGAATAATTCATTACTACCACCAATTGTTAAGTTACCGACACGCACAGGACGTGTATTTGAACGGTGACAAATTTCACTCATTAACTTTCTCTCCTTTTCGGGCCACTATTTTCAGCCGTCACTGTCATTTATTTTAGCAGTGTAAGAAAATAAGGACAAGGAAGAAACGCTAACTTTTCATTTTCCGCATTTGTTTTCAAGCTCAAATGAGAGAGGAAGCTTGATATTTTCACCTGGAACTAGTGCTTGTAATTGTAAGTGTGGGTTTAAGTTGTAAAAAAGTTGTAAGCGTTCTGGAAAGGTCATGGGAACTTTAGCAGGGTGTAGAGCAAATAAACTATGAATGGTATCTCCTTCAATCGTTTGTACAGTAATATAATTTGGCTCACGCTGTTGTTCACAAAGTCCGTTTTCTGAGCTCTTTGTGGATAAAGCCGCAAGTGGGATGGACCCTTCTGTTAAATCTACTTTGACGACAAAGGCAATTACAATGATGATAGTTGTTAAGATGAATGCTCGCAAAAAATCCCCTCCTTTTCTACACTATATTGAGAAGAGAGGGGATTCATGCACATTATTTTATATTTGGTTGTTTTGGATATTTTGTAAAGGCCACAATTAATAGAGAGATGGTTAAAAATAAAGATAGTACAGTGATAACAGTACTGTTAACGGGCAGATAGTCTGCTAACATCGAAAGTAACGTAGCCCAAGTGATCGCAAAGGTAGTTGTTCTCCAGATATGGCGATACTCACCCCGACGCTTCATCGCTTTCAAGATAAATAAACCTGCTAAAGCATAAAGGGCAATTTGTGCAAAAATAAGCATTGTTGTCACGACGAAAAGCATTAGGAAGGTGAATGGATATAAGAGCCATTTAATGTCCTCTATGTAATCTGTTAAACCAGTTAAACTATCCATATCGAATGTATCAACGGACATACCTGCTGCAAAACGACCTAAAGAGAATACGGACACAATGGTAATCAGTAGAAAAGTATATTGAATAACCTTTCCAATAGGTAATAAACGATAGGCTGCTAGTTTTTTAGGATGTATAAGACTATCAATAAAAAGCTGTGAGTGTTTCATGCTTTATCTCCTCCAATCGATATTTTAACATGTTCAATGAGGACAAGATATGAAAGAAGTATAAATGAGGAGGGTCTTGATGTTAAAATGTTAACATTATGTAAAGAAGTTAAAGGATTTCTTTACTTTTTGTTAGGAATCATTTAATGATTAGAACGAGGGTAGTAGAGATGTAGGAATTGGAGCGAAAACAATTGACAATAGATTGGCAAAGCATTCTCTTTCAGTTTTTAGGCGGACTAGGGGTCTTTTTATTTTCCATTAAATTCATGGGGGATGGGCTTCAAAAATCAGCGGATGATCGGTTACGTGAATGGTTAAATCGCTTTACCACAAACCCTGTTATGGGTGTCCTGGTAGGTATATTTGTAACAATTTGCATACAATCAAGTTCTGCCACAACAGTCATCACTGTAGGGTTAGTGAGTGCTGGTTTTTTAACACTGCGTCAAGCAATCGGCGTCATCATGGGGGCAAATATTGGTACAACTATTACAGCATTTATTATTGGTATTAATATTGGACTCTATTTTTACCCTTTATTGGCAATTGGGGCAGCCTGTTTATTTTTCTTAAAGAAAGCAACGTATCAACATATTGGTCAGATTCTATTTGGCTTTGGCGGTTTATTTTTAGGGCTAGAGTTGATGAGTGCTAGTATGCAGGCGTTACACCAGCTTGCAGATTTTGCATCGTTAACGCTTCATTTAAGCAATCAACCGATATTAGGCATATTTTTAGGAACCATTTTCACATTACTTGTGCAAAGCTCTACCGCAACGGTGGGGGTATTGCAAGGTTTATATGCAGAACAATTAATTGGTTTAAATAGTGCCTTACCGATATTGTTTGGGGAAAATATTGGCACGACCATTACAGCTGTTTTAGCTTCTCTTGGTGCTTCTATTTACGCTAAGCGTGCAGCAGCGGCTCATGTATTATTTAATGTGATTGGAACGATTATTTTCATGTTATTGTTCACACCGTTTATGCAATATGTACAGTGGATCAGTGGCATATTTCATTTAGAGCCTCGCATGCAGATTGCCATTGCTCATGGCTCATTCAATGTCTTTAATATGATGATCCAACTACCATTTATTGCTGGACTCGCAGCCTTAGTTACAAAGCTATTGCCGGGACATGATGGCCATATCAATGTAACAACTAAGCATTTAGATCCTTCATTCATTGATTCCTCTCCTGCTATTGCGCTAGGTCAAGCTAAAGAAGAGGTATTACGCATGGGTGAACATGCATTGCGTGGGTTAGAAGAAACGTTTTTATATATGAAATCTGGAGAGACAGAGCATATTCCAACGGTGCTACAGCTAGAAGTCGGGCTAAATCATCTAGACAATGAAATTACTGATTATTTAGTAATGGTGTCTAAGCAGCCTCTTTCCCGTGCAGACTCTGTAAGACATCATACTTTATTGACAAATGTAAGGGATTTTGAACGAATTGGGGATCATTTTGAAAATATATTAGAGCTTTTACAGTACAAGGATCACCACGAGGTAAGCTTAAGTAAATCAGCGCGACAGGACTTAATAGGTATGTTTAGTTTAGCCATAGAGGCAGTGCGCAAAAGTATAGAAGCATTAGATACCGCTAGCTTAAGTTTAGCTCAAGAAGTAACAGAGTTAGAAAGCCTGATTGATGATATGGAAGATAAACTACGTCAAAAGCATATTGCCCGATTAAACACAAATGAGTGTAGTGGGGCTGCAGGAATTGTTTATATGGATATCGTTAGCAACCTAGAGCGTATAGGAGACCATGCAGTAAATATTGCAGATTCTATTTTAGGCATTCGTCATTAATGAAACTTTTCACTTTGTTATTTCGTATGAAAGGCAATGCACGTTAAAAGGAGAGAATCTTTATGGAAGTTGTTGGCTGGATCTTAGTGATTGCCTGCTTTATTATTTCATTTATTGGTTTAGTATATCCAATTATTCCCGGAGTACTGTTTTTAGTCGGTGGGTTTTTGCTCTATGGCTTATTTTTCTCATTCGCAGAGCTAAGCTGGTGGTTTTGGGTCATTGAAATACTATTTGTCGTGTTGTTATTTGGGGCAGATACTGTGGCAAATGCGTTTGGTATCAAAAAGTTTGGTGGTTCCAATGCTGGTATGTGGGGGAGCACCATTGGGTTATTAATTGGTCCATTTGTGATCCCTGTGGCAGGGATTTTAATTGGACCATTTTTAGGGGCTGTGATTGCGGAACTAATCGTTGAGAAACGTACATTTAGTGAGGCAGTGAAAAGTGGTGTAGGTTCTTTAATTGGCTTTTTGACATCTACTGTTGTCAAGGCTGTTATTCAAATTGTTATGATTATTGTATTTTTTATCGCCATTTAATGCCTTTCTTTTAAGGTTTAGTGTGTGAGAGAAAAGGGTAAGATAGTAAACATATCGGTATTTCGGTCAAAAGGCTGAAATCTTCAAATTGAAGTATTTTTCGTTGAATGGTTTGACCAATTTTGATAATCTAAGGATGTACTAATTATTTCTTATTTTAGGGAGGAACTTAACAATGGCTTACGAATTACCACAATTAACTTACGCTTATGACGCATTAGAACCACATATCGATGCAAAAACAATGGAAATTCACCATTCTAAACACCACAATACTTATGTAACAAACTTAAACGCAGCAGTAGAAGGTACTGAATTTGCAGAAAAAGACATTAACGACTTAATCGCAAACCTAGATGCTCTTCCAGCTGACAAACAAACTGCTGTACGCAACAACGGTGGCGGACATGCTAACCATACATTATTCTGGGAAGTAATCGCTCCAGGCGGTTCAAATACACCAGTTGGTGAAGTAGCAAAAGCAATCGATGCTAAATTCGGTTCTTTCGACGCTTTCAAAGAAGAATTTGCTAAAGCTGCTACAACTCGCTTTGGTTCAGGTTGGGCTTGGTTAATCGTTGATGGTGACTCAGTTGCTGTTACGTCTACTCCAAACCAAGACTCTCCAGTAATGGAAGGGAAAACTCCAGTTTTAGGCTTAGATGTATGGGAACATGCATACTACCTAAACTACCAAAACCGTCGTCCAGATTACATCGGTGCTTTCTGGAACGTAGTAAACTGGGATGTAGTAGAAGCTAAATTCCAAGCTGCAAAATAATAACGAATAATTGGCTGTGCCTAAAGTGAGCAATCACGGAGGCATAGCCTTTTTTTGTTGGATAAAACAGCAAATTAAGGGATAGAATCTGAAAATATCAGGATAATGAAGACGAAATATAAGGAGAGCGTGAAATAGGGCAACCTTTCTCCATAAAGTACCGTCAAATAAATGATGTTTTACATAAGAAATCGAAAGTGCGTGCTTTTCTGTCATACCTTCGAATGGTATACTAGGTATCGTGTATTGAAATGATCAGAAGATGAGGAGGGGAATACATATGCGCAAAGCACCTGGAAAAAATCGCGCGGCGAGTGTTAAAGCAAAACATCATTCTAACTTAACATTTCGTATGAATATCCTTTTCTTTGCAATATTTATCGTATTTTCAATGTTAATTTTTAGACTTGGCTATATGCAAATCGTCAAAGGGGAAGATTATGTACGTATTTTAGAGCGTACAGAAGAAGTTCCTGTCAACACAAGTGTACCAAGGGGACGCATGTATGATCGTTACGGTCGTATTTTAGTGGATAATCACCCGGAAAATGCCATTACGTATACGAAAATGCAAACGACCACAACAGAGGAGATGCTTGATATCGCGAAAAAGCTGGCACAGTTAATTGAACAGCCAACAAAGCGTGTCACATTGCGTGATAAACAGGATTTTTGGATATTACAAAATCACGATGCTGCCTATGAAAAAGTCACAGAGGCAGAAAAAACAAAAATTAATGCACAAGAAAATATTACAACAAGTCAAATTAATGCAGAGATTGATAAACTGGTACGGGAACGTATCACAAACGAAGAACTTTTACAATTAACAGAGGCAGATTTAGAGGTATTAGCGATTTATCGTGAGATGGTGTCTGGCTATAATCTATCTCCTCAAATTATTAAAAGTGAAAATGTATCAGCTGATGAATTTGCTCGTGTATCTGAGCGTTTAACTGAACTACCAGGTGTTAATACAACAACAGACTGGAAACGTGTCAAATTATCATCTTTATCTATTCTTGGACGTACAACGGTCCCAACAAAAGGGATACCAAAAGAGAAGCTCAATTACTATTTAGCACGTGACTACTCACGTAATGACCGTGTGGGAGAAAGTTACATTGAAGCACAATATGAAGAATTACTACAAGGTCAAAAAACAGTCGTCAAAAATATTACCAATAAAAAAGGTCAAGTAGTCGATACAGTCACAACCTATGAAGGGGAGCCAGGTAAAGACTTAATCCTTTCATTGGATAGTGAGCTGCAGGCTGAAACGGATAAGATTGTTGAAGAAGAACTGCTTAACTTAAAGGCACTTCCAGGCTCCTATTTATTAGACCGTGCCTTCCTTATTATGATGGATCCAAATACAGGCGATATTTTATCGATGGTAGGTAAGAAAATAGAAAAAAATCCCGAGACAGGGCAAAATGAAGTCATTGACTATGCATATGGATCGTTTACAACAGCCTATGAGGCAGGTTCATCTGTTAAAGCAGCAACAGTCCTCACTGGCTACAATCAGGATGTTATTTCGATGGGTACTTCAATGGGAGACGAGCCGATTATATTAGCTGGCACGGACCCGAAAACGTCTATTTTTAACAGGGCTGGATATATCCCGATGAATGACTTGTTAGCATTAGAACGTTCTTCCAACTCCTATATGTTTAAAATTGCGATGCTGCTTAATGGAACCCCTTATAGTTATGGTATGCCATTACGCTTAAAGGACGATACGTTCTCAAAAATGCGTAATAATTATGCGCAATTTGGTTTAGGTGTGAAAACAGGCATTGATTTACCAAATGAATTTAGCGGAGTGCGTGGTCCATCAGGTCCAACAATGGGTGGTAAAACACTTGACTTGGCGATTGGTCAGTATGATACGTATACACCACTTCAACTTGCACAATATATTTCAACAGTTGCCAATGGTGGCTATCGTATTCAGCCACATGTTGTGAAAGAGGTTCGAGACCCATCACAGGATGGGAAGCAATTAGGGCAGTTAGTAACAGAAGTAGGTCCAACTATTTTGAATCAAATTGATAATCCTAAAGAAGAGATCGATTATGTAAAGCAAGGGCTACGTCGTGTATATACTGGTTCACATGGTACAGCACGAGCACAATTTGCCGATACTCCATATACAGCTGCAGGGAAAACAGGGACAGCAGAGGTAGTGTATTATGGTCCGTTACGTGAGCACTACGGCACAAATACGATTAATTTAACGCATGTTGGCTTTGCCCCATATGAAAATCCTGAAATTGCCTATGCAGTTGTGATCCCATGGGTTAATACAAATTTAGCGCCACACTACTATCAAAATAATGTCATTGCTAGACGTTCTTTAGATAAGTATTTTGAATTAAAAGCAAAATATCAAGCTGAAAAAGTAACTGATAGCAATGTAAAACAGCCAATTTTACCAGCGATTACGGAAGAAAAAATTGGAGAGAATGAGCAGGAATAAAGGGTATTGGATATGCGCTAATACAAAACGGATTTGGAAAAATTATTTTCCAAATCCGTTTTATTTTTACTTTTTTATGAATTTTGAATGATGTTAAGCTAATTCTTAAGTAAATATGGAATGTATACGAAATGCGCAATTCAGAGGTACTTGTCAAAATTGCTGATGAACTGAATCAGTTGTGAAATTTAAACTTAACTAAGTAGTGAAAGGGGCGTTTGCATAGCAAAACACCCCTTTCAGATATTTAGTGCCTTTATGCGGATAATTGCTGAATGGCTAATTCAAATTGCTCTCTTGGTTTTACCCCATAAAGTTCTATATTGTTATAGAAATAAGAAGCAAGCATAAAATCAATCGCCTCTTGAAGTGTGTAGTCCCGATGTTCCATTACTAATGATAAATATGTTTTAAAATAATCGACATTTTGTACTTTTGCATGTTTCATGACAAAGGTCAAACTCTCCTTATCATTAAAATAAATATTTCCTGACACAATTGCTTATTATAACACCTTTCCTATAGGAAGCAAGTTTCCCCTATTGTAAATTCATCTTTACAAACGTTTACAAAGCATTACATTCCTTTACATCTCTTTTACGAACCGTTTATACGACTTCAACAATCAGTCATTATAGTAAAGATTGTAAGACAAATAACTATAAAACAGTTCATGACGGAGGCAAATGAGATGAAAAAGTGGAAGTACTTAACGATGACAGCGGTAATGGGTTCTGCATTAATGCTAGGTGCATGTGGTAGCGATTCTGCACAAAACGGAAACAATACAGAAACGAATGCACCAGCAAGCTCAGGACAAGAAGCTGCTGATGAAAAGCTACAAGGGTCTGTAGCTGGAGATGGCTCATCAACAGTAGCACCAATCATTGAGGCAGTTGTTGAAGAGTATGCAGGTACACAACCAGATGTCAAAGTATCAGTGGGGGTTTCTGGTACTGGTGGTGGTTTTGAAAAATTCATCGCAGGTGAAACAGACTTTTCAAATGCATCTCGTAATATAAAAGATGAAGAGAAAGCGAAATTAGAAGAAGCGGGCATTGATTTTACAGAGCTAGCTTTAGCATATGACGGTTTATCAGTAGTCGTGAACCCAGAAAATGATTGGGCGAAGGACTTAACGGTAGAACAACTACAAAAAATTTGGATTGAAGATGGGACAGAGAAAAAATGGTCTGATATTGATCCATCATGGCCAGATGAAAAAATCGTTTACTATTCACCAGGTACTGATTCAGGCACATACGATTACTTTGATGAAGTGATTTTAGATGGAGCAGATCTAGTAAGCTCAGCAACATTATCAGAGGATGATAATATGCTAGTGCAAGGTGTAGCTGGTGATAAAAATGCGATTGGCTTCTTCGGTTATGCTTACTACCTTGAAAATAAAGATAAATTAAACATTGTCAAAGTAAATGGCGTAGAGCCAACAAATGAAACAATTGAAGGTGGCGAATATACACCACTTTCACGTCCATTATTCACATACGTAAAAAATAGTGCAATGAAGGACAATGAAGCAGCATATGACTTCATTAAATTTACACTTGAAAACGCAGGCGATATGGCTGAAGCAGTGGGCTATGTTCGTTTACCTGAAGAAAAATATACTGAAGGCTTAAAAACTTTAGAAGGCTTAAAATAAGAAGACATGCATAGAGGGGAAGAGATGTATGCTCTTTCCCTCACTTATTTGAAAGGAGCTCCCAATGGTTTCTCAAAAGGAAGATAAGACATCATCTGTGCAGCAATTAATTGCAAATTCGCGCAACCAAAAAACAAAGAAAATAGTGGAAAAAGCCATGCCAGCTCTATTATTTTCTGCAGCTATTATTTCGATATTAACAACATTTGGCATTGTTTTCACCCTTATTTTTGAAACGTTTGAATTCTTTAAACGTGTGTCGATTACGGATTTCCTTTTCGGTACTAAATGGTTACCGTTTTCAGGTAACGAACCGTTATTTGGGATACTGCCATTAATCGCTGGTACATTAAAAGTGACACTTATTGCAGTTGTAGTAGCTGTACCATTTGGAATTGCTTCAGCTATCTATTTAAGTGAATATGCAAGTGAGAAAACACGACGTACAGTGAAACCTATTTTAGAGGTATTAGCAGGTGTGCCAACAATTGTTTATGGCTTCTTCGCTTTAACATTTGTCACACCAGTTTTACAAGAAATTGTACCTGGACTCAAACTATTTAATGCATTAAGTCCTGGTATTGTTGTAGGGATTATGATTTTACCAATGATTACATCTCTTTCAGAAGATGCCATGTCATCTGTACCAAATAGTATGCGTGAAGGAGCCTTAGCTCTAGGTGCGACGAAATTTGAAGTAGCAATCAAAGTAGTATTACCAGCTGCGCTTTCAGGGATTGTCGCTTCTGTTGTGTTAGCTATTTCCCGGGCAATTGGAGAAACAATGATTGTATCGCTTGCAGGTGGTTCAACACCGAAATTTGACCTCAATGTGACAGACTCTATTCAAACAATGACTGCATACATTGTACAGGTTTCAACTGGTGATGCGGGTTATGGTACAACTATTTATTACTCAATTTATTCAGTAGGATTTACACTATTTATCTTTACTCTAGTAATGAATTTACTTGCTCACTATATTTCGAAACGCTTCAGGGAGGTTTACTAGCATGCGCTATATGGATGACACAGTCGTCATGAAACGAATGACAAAGCGTATTACAGCAAATAAAGTTTGGAAAAGTCTCTTTTTCTTAGCTACTACGTTTGCACTTGTTGCTTTAGCTATTTTACTGTACCGCATTGTGACACAGGGGATTGATTACTTAAATATCGATTTCTTGACGAATTTTGCATCACGATTTGCGGATAAGGCAGGTATCAAAGCTGCTTTAATCGGTTCGCTTTGGTTAATGGCAGTTGTAGCACCAGTATCGATTATTTTAGGAGTTGGTACTGCGATTTATTTAGAGGAGTATGCCAAGAAAAATAAAATAAATGACTTTATTCGCATGAATATATCGAATCTAGCAGGTGTTCCTTCCATTGTTTTTGGATTACTTGGATTAACTATTTTTGTACGTATGATGGGTCTAGGAAAAAGCATTTTAGCTGCTGGCTTTACAATGAGTTTGTTAATTTTACCTGTTATCATTGTAGCGGCTCAAGAGGCTATTCGTGCAGTGCCAAACGAACAACGTGAAGCTTCATATGGCATGGGTGCAACGAAATGGCAAACGATTTTGCGTGTTGTATTGCCAGCTGCCATTCCAGGTATTTTGACAGGAAGTATTTTAGCCTTGTCTCGTGCCATTGGAGAAACAGCTCCACTAGTTGTAATTGGAATTCCAGTTATCCTCCAGTTTTTACCGAATGGTTTACTGAGTCAATTTACAGCATTACCAATGCAAATCTATGATTGGGCAAAACGACCACAAGAAGCCTTTCAATACGTAGCAGCCGCAGGTATTTTAGTGCTTATGACAGTGCTGCTACTAATGAATTCGATTGCCATCTATATCCGAAATAAATTCCAAAAACGTTATTAATGAGGTGACCTTATGGTAGTAGATTTTAAAGAGGAAAAAACAATTGTCAAACGGAACCAGGCAACGACTAAGCCTATAGCAGATGTGGCGAAAAATATTGTCTATGATACACGCAATTTAAACTTATGGTATGGTGATCATCATGGTTTAAAAGATGTTAATTTAAGCATCTATGAAAATGAGGTAACGGCTATTATTGGACCATCTGGCTGTGGGAAATCTACGTATCTAAAAACATTAAACCGCATGGTTGAACTTGTACCAATCGTACGTACATCAGGAGAAATTTTATATCGTGAGCGAAATATTTTAGATAAAAACTATACGGTAGAGGAATTAAGAACACGTGTAGGTATGGTATTCCAAAAGCCAAACCCGTTTCCAAAATCTATTTATGATAACATTGCCTATGGACCAAGAATTCATGGCATTAAAAATAAAAAAATTCTCGATGAAATTGTGGAGAAATCATTAAGAGGGGCAGCCATTTGGGACGAGGTAAAAGACCGTTTGAATCAAAATGCCTACGGATTATCAGGTGGTCAGCAACAACGTATTTGTATTGCACGTTGCTTAGCGATTGAGCCTGATGTCATCTTAATGGATGAGCCAACATCTGCCTTAGATCCGATTTCTACGTTGAAAGTGGAAGAGCTGGTTCAAGAACTGAAAAAGGATTATTCCATTGTCATCGTGACACATAATATGCAGCAAGCGGCACGTATTTCTGATCGTACAGCATTCTTCCTAAGTGGAGAGGTTGTCGAATACGATAAAACGGATGTTATTTTCCAAACACCAGCAGATCAACGTACAGAAGACTATATTTCGGGACGTTTCGGCTAAGGAGGAGCAATGAATGATCGTACGTGAACGTTTTGAACAAGAGTTAAAAGAGGTACAGGGACAATTTCTTGCAATTGCTAATAGCAGTATCCTTGCATTAAAAACAGCTTTTGAAGCATTGGTAGAGCAGGATTTAGAAAAGTCTTTGAAAATTTTGGAGGACGATTTAATCATTAATCGCCTTGAAGAAGAAATTAATGACCATGTGATCCTAATGATTGCCAAGCAACAACCAGTAGCAACAGATTTACGCCGTCTCATGGTTCTCGTAAAGGCAGCTTCAGATATGGAAAGAGTAGGGGACTATGCGGTTAATATAGCTAAAGAAGCAATTCGAATTGGTAAGGAGCCGATGATATTTCCAATAACAAATCTCCAAACCATGTGCAATAAAACAGTAGAAATGCTAGAGAGCATCATGAAGGCCTTTACTGAGGAAGATACGGTACGCGCTAAAGAGATTGCAGAGTTAGATGATTACGTGGACGATTTATACGGGGCAACGATCACCCTTTTACTCCGTGCTGGGGTAGAAAACCCCTCCCATATTTCACAGATTACGCACCTAACATTTATATGCCGCTATTTAGAGCGTTCTGCAGATCATGCTACAAATATTGCTGAACATCTATTTTACTTAGTAAAAGGCAAACATTATGAATTAAATAATTAAGAAAGAAGAGCTGCGTTTTAGCTCTTTTTTTCATTTGTAGAAAAAAATCTCCTGTGGCAGCAACATTGTCTTTGGCTGTAACGTCTTTATAGCAAGCGTTTTTGTATTGTCAAAAAATTTTTTTGGTTATACTATAGACATTATCCAAAAAATGTGGTGCTTAGGAGGTGCTGCTACATGAAAGATGCAATTGAATCCCTCATCAAGCAATTTGACAAGCAGTTGACAATAGAACAACTTGACTATTTACGTTTTCTCTATGAAAACCTACATATAGAGGAGTTAAGTGAAGGGGAACAACATTATTTTATCGATTATTTTTTCAAGAGTGAGCCATTACGAAATATGGCAGCATTTGCTCTGGAATTGACGGATATCATGCATGAAATCCAAGAGAATATTCCTGCTATTGAGAAGGCAGAACGCTTAGCAAATGGCAAAGAGCAACGCCAGTATTATGAACGAAAATGGTTAGAGCTTAGACGTCAAAAGCTTAAGCAACAGACAACGAAAAGCGGCAATATTTACTATGTACCCTTTCATGATTATCAACAAGACCCTGGCCCGATGATTATTTGTTTAGAACAAACGACAGGAATGGCCGCTTATTCTGAGATTTGTAAAAGTATGATTTTAGCGTTATTTATGAGTGCACATCGAGAAGGCCGTGATTTATACATTGTACCGTATGATCGGCAAATTCATGTCCACTACCGCTTTGAAAATGGTCATTTAAATTTAGCTGATTTTAAAAGTTTTATCGAATATAAGGCAAAGGGAGAGGCAGCCATTTTACCTGTTTTACAATTTGTGAAAGCATTGCTACAGGAAAATCAATTAGGTACAGAAGCAGATGTCATTATTTTTACAGAAGGAGCACCTATTGATGGGCAGCATCTCGTTGGCAAGCAAGCAAAAATGATGCTAAAGGAAATGAAGCAAAAATATCATGCTGAATTTTCGGTAATTGCCATGCGTGAACATAACTTTAATAAACAGCAATTTTGGTTTGCTAGTAAGGCTTTTTTTGCAGATGATGCCATACAATAACAAGAACGGGGCTAACCATTACTGAAGGTCGGCTCCTTTTTGCTGGCGATACATAGGTAGTTATAAAGGAGAAATACATGGATTCATTACATTGGTTATTACCTAAATTTACAGTCCCAACCTGGCTAGATGGCTTAATTGCTGTCATTATTTGTTTAGTCGGGTGGCTTATTCAACGATTCATCATCAAAAAAATTATTCATCGTGTTGTGCTATTTTTAAAAGATCGTCAGCGCAATTTCCAAGCAAATGTACTGGCCCAATTTAGTAAAGCAATTGGCTATGCCTTTATGACGACGGTCATTGTGCTAAGCTTATCTTATTTAATAAAAGTCCCTTTATTTACACATCCATCAACAAAGAATTTTGTATTGTCTATTATGGTGTTTTTTGCTTTTAAAGGGATTTATGATGTTTTAAATTTTTATACGAAACAACCATTTGAATTAACAAGCGAAGAGGATCAGAATGTTTTACTACCGTTTTTTCTACGAATCGGTAAAGTACTTATCATGATTTTTGCTATGTTTACGATTGCTTCCTTTTGGGATTTTAATCTGAATGGCTTTTTAACTGGAATCGGCTTAACGGGTGTGGCGATTGCCTTTGGGATTCGCGATACACTAGCGCATGTATTTGGTGGCATGTCCGTAGCTTTAGATAATCCATTCCAAATAGGAGATTGGATTGCGACAGAGGATCAAAAAATTGAAGGAACGATTGAGGATATCAATTTAAGAAGTACGTTAATTCAAACAGGAGACAAAGGACTTGTCTATGTGCCGAACTCCTATTTAGTGAATCGCCCACTTTATAATTTATCTAAACGAGAAAAACGGAAATGTGAGCAATTTTTATATATCGCTGCTGCTAATAATGAGGAAGACATACGTAGCGCTTTAACGGCCATTCATAAGGAAATTTATTTACATGCTAAAACAGAGAAAGACATGATTCATGTATTTATAGATGAATTTCATCATGATTCGTATCGCGTGCTTGTTCGATTCTTTGTTGCCACAAATGATACCGCTGTTATGCTGGAAGTGCGGCAGGATATTTTATTTGCCATTCGTCAAATAATGGAGGAGCTATCGATTACATTAGCTAGCCATCCTGAAGAAGAAAGTCTGCGAAATAAAAAATAAATTGAATTGTAAGATAGTTTGCTTTACAATATTACCAAGAAATCAGCTTTGATGAAGAGTAGTAGCTAGTACAATTTGTTATAGAGAGCTAGTGGTTGGTGAAAACTAGTACAAATGTTTAGTGAATGGACTTCGGAGCTCTAATCCTGAAAAAAGTACGGATTAGCGGATGCCTACGTTACAAGGCTTAGAGAGGGTTTTCCTATCAGGAGACCAATGAAGGTGGCACCACGGCTTTTCCGTCCTTTTGTGATGGAAAGGCCTTTTTATATTTTTTTCTTTAGACGGCAAATGTTTTAGCTGAATGAAGAGAAAGCCTTTAGCAGATTTCTGCTGCTAAAGATAGATGAGGTGTAGATGAGCAGAGCTTAGAGAAGGAGAGAAGAGTATGACAGTTGAGCTTAGAAAGTATGCTATGAAAGTATTACATGGGGATATGATGACCCCGATCTCTGTGTATCAATCACTGAAAGGGCAGCATAAAATGTTGTTCGAATCCTCAGCGAAACATGAGGAAAGTGGGCGATATTCCTTTATCGCCATCAATCCAGTGGCTGAACTAAAAGGAAACAATGAAGAATTCGTGTTTTCAAAAGGAGCAGAAAATGACAAGGCTAGGGGCAATGTGCTTGATCGATTAAAAGAACTAATACCCTTTCATAAAGAAAGCTATCCTTTTGCTTTCTTTGGAGGAGCTATAGGTTTCTTTGGCTATGAAACAGCATTTTACACAGAAAAAATAGGTGACTATTTACAGGATGATTTAGCTATGCCTGATGTTCATGTTTTTTTCTATGATACATTTATTGTTTTTGATCATCTAACACAGGAAATTACACTAGCTTCGATTGATCTATTTCAGGATGGGCGTTCATTAGAGGAGATGGAAGCTGCTATTACAAGGATGGAGCAACAGCTTTGTGCAGGTACGACCTTTGAGGTATTAAAGGTGGATGAGCTACAGTTTAAGCCTATGATTTCAAAGGAACGATTTGTTGCTTTGGTGGAACGTGCTAAGCAGCATATTTTGAGTGGTGATATTTTCCAGATTGTGTTATCGCAACGTTTTTCTGCGCCGTTTACAGGTTCGCCGTTCTCGCTCTATCGTCAATTGCGCACGTCTAACCCATCACCCTATATGTTTTATATGGATTATGGTGACTATATTATTTTAGGAACATCTCCTGAAAGTCTTGTGAAAGTAAAAAATCGAAAAGTGACAACCAACCCAATAGCAGGTACAAAGCCGCGTGGCACGACAATAGAACAGGATGAGGCCATCGCAAATGCGCTATTAGTGGATAGCAAGGAAATAGCTGAACACCGTATGTTAGTGGATTTAGGTCGCAATGATCTTGGACGTATTGCAAAAGTGGGTTCTGTCAAGCTAACCAAATACATGAAAATTGAGCGCTATAAATATGTGATGCATATGGTATCTGAGGTTATTGCCGAATTGCGAGATGACCTCCATGTACTGGATGTACTTCGTGCTTGTTTACCTGCTGGTACAGTGTCAGGGGCACCAAAAATTCGGGCCATGCAATTGATTAATGAATTAGAACCAGTAAAGCGTGGGGTGTATGCGGGAGCAGTGGGCTATATTTCGACAACTGGTGATATGGACTTGGCCCTCGCGATTCGCACGATGCTCATTAAGGATCAAAAGGCACATGTACAGGCAGGAGCAGGTATTGTTTATGATTCGATTCCATTGTCAGAATATGAAGAAACACTGAATAAGGCACGTGCCCTATTGGAGGTAAAAAAATGATTTTAATCATAGATAACTACGATTCTTTTACCTATAATTTATTTCAACAAATCAGTATGCTTGGAAAAAGCGTCAAGGTTGTACGGAATGATGTCATTACTATAGAAGAAATTCAAAAACTATCGCCAGAAGCCATCATTTTATCACCAGGGCCAGGAACGCCAAATGAAGCAGGGATAACGATAGAGGTCATCAAGGAACTCTATCAAAAATTCCCTATTTTAGGTATTTGTCTAGGGCACCAATCGATAGGTCAGGCTTTTGGCGCAAATATAGTACAGGCAAAAAATATTATGCATGGAAAGCTGTCCCCATTACAATACGAGCAAACAGGTTTATTTGCCCAATTAGATGGGGATATCGAGGTTATGCGATATCATTCACTTATTATTGAAGAACAAACTTTACACAAGGATTTTAAAATACTCGCCACAGCAGGTGATGACGGAGAGATTATGGCCATTCAACATAAAGAATATCCTCTTTATGGTCTGCAGTTTCATCCAGAATCAATCGGCACAAAAGAAGGCAGTATGATGATGCAAGCCTTTCTAGAAAGTATAGCGTAATAAAAAAGCTGTCGCCTCATATATGAATGGGCGACAGCTTTTTATGTTATTGTTTCTTACCTGTAATTAAATTAGCTATTTCTTCTAATGTCATGGCAGAATTGACTTCATAGGAGCCGATTTGTAAGCTTCTAGCATATTTAGGGTTAGCAAGTAGTAACTCCATTTCAACACTATTGGTAATAATGCCACCGTCTTCAAGTTTTTGGGCCACACTATACGGTGTGATACCACTATAGATTTGCAGAGACATCGTTGTTACATCTGTATCTGCTTCTTCATCAGCTTGTTTAGATGCATCTGTTGTAGAAGTTTTTTCAGTCGTATGTACTTGCTTTAATTGATCCTTTAACGAGGCAATTTCTTGATTGGCCTTACTTAGTTTGTTTTGTAGTTCTTTTACCTGTTGTTGATTGGAAAATTCCTTAGTAGGAAGACCAATATTTACATCGAAGCGGTTTGCGAGTGCAAGCAATGCCCCAACAAGAAAAATGGCTATACCAAATGCACGAATGGCAGACTTATTCATCAATCAACGCCCCCCGTTTGCAATCACTTGCCGAACTTGCTCTTCTGTTAAATTTGAGCGAATACTAATATCTGCTACAGAAAGACCCTGTTTATTTAATTCAAGTACCTGACTAATAATAATTTGATGAATCGGTTTTGCTGGTGCTGTTGTTTGTCCAACTTTTGAACTCTGTGCAGCCTGTTGAACGGCCTGCATGACTTGGTGCACTTTAGGATCTTGACCTTTTGGAGGGATACTTGATTTTGATTTCACTTGGAACTCTGGCTCTAGTAAAAGTTCTTCCTCCACAATCTTAAGGCGACGTTTTAAATTATTCGTTTCTTGGAAGATGGAGATAGATAATTCTTCGACATCTTGTTCGATTTTTTTCGAGCTATTTTTGAAAAAGAACGAAACAATGATCAGAAAAATGCCAATACTCATTAATACGATGGATAAATCCAATAGTTTCACCTCAATGTAGTATGTAATTATAAGATATTTTACCATATGCAAACTTAATATGAAATGAAGGTAGATTTTTTTTCAGTTTATGTTATAATAGGTTAGTCGTATAAATCATGCTCAAATTTAAATTCTTGATATAGAGTGGGAGGGTTAATGATGCGCGTAAATATTACTTTAGCTTGCACAGATTGCGGCGAACGTAACTACATTTCTAAAAAGAACAAGCGTAACAATCCAGAGCGTCTTGAACTTAAAAAATATTGCTCTCGCGAGAAGAAATACACTCTTCACCGTGAAACTAAGTAATCGCTCATTAAGCCAAAACCACAAGTGGTTTTGGCTTTCTACATTTTATCACATCATTCAATGTAACAATTCCAGGAGGATATGAAGTTTTACGATATAGGAGGTAGCCTAGATGGATAAAACAACTTTACGAAACACGGTACGCCAAGCCCTTGCAACTATGACGGATGAAGACTATCATCGTCAATCATTAGCTGTGTTAAACAAGGTGCTACAGGAACCATATATAATAGAAGCAAATACAATTGGCATGACCATTTCAAATAAGCCAGAAGTCGACACAATTCTTATAATTGAGGAATTATGGAAACTAGGTAAAAAGGTCGCAGTTCCTAAATGTCACCCAAAAACAAGAGAAATGTCATTTTATGCCATTGAATCATTTGCACAGCTTGAAACTGTATATATGCATTTGCGTGAGCCCATTCCAGCAAAAAGTGAGTTTGTTGACGCAAATGAGATGGATATCATTGTTGTACCAGGCGTTGTTTTTGATCCATACGGTTATCGAATCGGCTATGGCGGTGGTTATTATGACCGCTATGTATTAAACTATAATAAGGGTAAGCTGATGTCGCTGCTCTTTGATGAGCAAATCATTGATTGTGTTCCTACTGAAGCACATGATTGCCCAGTAGATATCATTGTGACGCCCACAAAACGTATTGACTGTGTTGCACAACGAGGAGCGAATGAAAATGGATAAAATGCTAGATATTTATGAACTCTTGAAAACATATGGTACCTATATTTATACACGTGATCCTATTGGCGATTTGATGTTGATGGAGGATGAAATACGTGAGCTCTATAAAGCGAATGTACTAGATATAAAAGATTATCAAATGGCTCTACTGCTTATTCGACAAGAAACAACAAGACTTCGTATGGAAGAGCATAAAAAGTAATGTTTGAAATATAATGTAATTGGGTATTGTAAAATTAATGTAACATGTATGTAATATTCTTAAAAACAGTGGGTTTCCGCTGTTTTTATGTTTTTACGAAACTTTTTACAATGCAAAACGTATATATAGATATCTGGTGCATAGAAAGAGCAGGGAGAAAAAATTTTCCCTAAGATATGTGTTGATTATCTGTTAAAAAAGGATTAAGATATATTTTGTTTCCGTAACAAAATGTAAAAAATTATTATTTTTTTGTAAGGAAGTAGGGAGGATGTTAGGAATGAAATCAATAAAGTGGCCTAAACATTCATTTATGATACTAGCAATTATAGCAACTTGGATCAAAACGGTCATTGTTTACCACACAAGCTTTGAAATGAAAATTGAAAATGCAATGCAACAGTTTATTTTATTTATTAATCCATTAAGCTTCTTGCTATTTACGTATGGTTTATCACTATTCTTTAAATCAGCAAAAGCTAGAAATCGTTATTTGATTACGGTCAGCGTTATTTTGTCCATTGTTTTATACGGAAATGTAGCGTTCTATCGATTCTACAATGATTTTATTACGCTACCAGTATTATTCCAAACAAGTAACTTTAGTGACTTAGGAACATCAGTAGCAGCCATTGTTGAGCCTTGGGATGTATTATATTTCGTTGATGTCGTTATCTTAATCTTAGCGAATAAATTTTTACCAAAAATGAAAGATGCATTTAAAGTGAATATTGAATTCCGTCGTGCATTCTTTGTGCTTGCAATAGCAATGACATTCTTAAATTTAGGATTAGCAGAAACTGAGCGTCCACAATTACTAACACGTAGTTTTGACCGCGAATTATTAGTAAAAAACATTGGTACGTACAATTACCACTTGTATGACATTTATATTCAATCTAAATCATCTGCACAACGTGCGTTAGCCGATGGTAGTGAACTAGTAGAAGTGAACAACTATATACGTTCTAATCAGGCTGCTGTAAATCCAGAGATGTTTGGGAAATATAAAGGTCGTAACCTGATTGTGGTATCGATGGAGTCATTACAAAACTTTGTCATTAATAATGACATGAATGGTCATGAAATTACGCCATTCTTAAACTCTTTAACAAAAGATAAAGATACCTATTATTTCAGTAACTTCTATCACCAAACAGGGTTAGGAAAAACATCTGACTCGGAGTTTATTGTTGAAAACTCACTGTTTGGTTTAGGTCGAGGTGCTGTATTCTTCACGCATGGTGGAAATACGTATAATTCAATGGCTGAACGCCTTGGAGAAAATGGATACTTTACAAATGTCATGCACCCTAATAATAAATCATTCTGGAATCGTGACATGATGTATCAATCGTTAAAAATTAATAAATTCTACGATATAGATTCATATACTGTGGAAGAGGGGCAAGCTGTAAACTGGGGAATGAAAGATGTTCCATTCTTAGAGCAATCAGCTGCTTTAATGAAAGATATGCCTCAGCCATTCTACTCTAGACTTATTACTTTAACGAACCATTATCCATTTACATTGGATCCAGAAGATATTATGATTCCTGAATATGATTCAAATTCAGGTACATTAAATCGTTACTTCCAAACAGTACGTTACATGGATGAGGCTTTAAAAGATTTCTTCCAACAGTTAAAAGATCAAGGTGTCTATGATAATTCTATTATTGTGATGTATGGGGATCACTATGGTATTTCTGAGAACCATAATAAAGCAATGGCACAATATTTAGGAAAAGATCAAATTACACCAATGGATAATGCAATGCTTCAAGAAGTACCTTTATTCATCCATATCCCAGGAGCGGGCGATGGAAAAGAAATGACTGAGATTTCAGGACAAATGGATTTACGTCCAACGATCTTACACCTTCTTGGCGTTGAAACGTCAAAAGATATGCAAATGGGTGCAGATTTATTTTCTCCAGAGCATGAGGACTTTGTAGTCTTCCGTGATGGACGTTTTATTACAGATAAATACGTCTATGCTGGTGAAGCTTGCTATGACAAAGCAACTGGCGAAGAAATAGATGGTGAGCCATGTCAGTCTTATGCTGATCGTGCTACAATGGAGCTAGAAAATTCTGATGCCATCATTAATGGAGACTTACTTCGCTTCTATGACGAAAAAACAGGTAATTTAAAGCAGGATTCAGTTAAATAATCAAAGAGAGATCTCGTATAGGGATCTCTCTTTTTTATTGCTGATAAAAAAGAATTAGTCTCAAGCACTATTCATAAAATTTTTTTGTGAATCCTATGCTAAAGAAAACACCTTTCGCAATGTTTTACAACACTATGCAACGTGAATACACTTTATTGAACATTTCTTTTTATTGACAAATAGCAAGATACGATTATAATAAGTGTAAATATCTGCATAACGAAGATTTGTTTTTCGCATTTCGGAGTATAAGAGTGAAAGGCATCGAAAAGAACGAGTAACTTTAATGGAACTGACAGAGAGTAGCCGGTTGTTGAGAGGCGCAAGGGGATATTAAAGTGAATACATCTTGGAGCTGCGTACCGAAACTATAGTAGGCTACGACGGGGTTGCATCCGTAATCATTGCAAAAGTATCGCTATGGCTGTACTTGTTGAGGAGAGCTATGTGAATAGCTCTCGAAAAAAGGTGGTAACACGTTTATCTACGTCCTTTAGGAATTTCCTAAAGGCGTTTTTTTATGCCTTCTAAGCCAAAACGTGTAAAGCTATTAAAGCCTTGTAAACAAAATCGGTACCCCATTTACTCTTATAGAACTTGCAATATTAATATTTAATATTACAAGGAGATGTTTCGTATGTTTTTAACACCAAAGGAGCAAATAGCGATTATCAAGAAGGGTGCTAACAAGATCGTTGATGAACAGGATTTATTTGAAAAATTAGAGCGATCGTATAAAGAACAGCGACCTTTAACGATTAAGCTAGGGCTCGATCCGTCCGCACCAGATATTCATTTAGGTCATGCGGTTGTTCTACGGAAAATCAAGCAAATGCAAGATTTAGGCCATCATGCAGTTATTGTTATCGGTGATTTTACAGGACGAATTGGCGATCCTACAGGTAAAGCTAAGGGGCGAACAGCCTTAAATGACGATATAGTGAAGAAAAACGCCCAAACTTATTGTGAGCAAATTTTTAAAGTACTAGATCCGAACAAGACAACGGTTCGTTTTAATAGTGAATGGTTAGCGAAGCTGTCCTTTGAAGAAGTCATCAAGCTAGCAGCCACAACATCTGTTGCTCGACTTCTAGAGCGCGAAGATTTTCAGAAACGTTACCAACAGCACATCCCAATTGGTATACATGAGTTTTTCTACCCACTTATGCAAGCATATGATTCAGTAGAACTTGAGGCAGATATAGAGTTAGGTGGAACGGATCAGACGTTCAATATTTTAATGGGACGCACCTTACAAAAGCATCGAGGATTAGAAAAACAAATTGCTATTTTTATGCCCTTACTAGAGGGGTTAGATGGTATTGAAAAAATGAGTAAGAGTTTAGGTAATTATATTGGCATCAATGAAGCACCTGAGATTATGTTTAAAAAGGTGATGGAAGTACCAGATACTTTAATTATCAAATATTTCGAATTAGCAACAGATGAGCATCCACTACAAGTGCAGGCTATTCAAGATAGACTACAAAAGGGAGAGAATCCCCGCGATTTGAAATTCCTATTAGCAGAAATTATAACGGCTTTATACCATGGATCTACAGCAGTGGAGGAAGCAAGAGCTTATTTTGAAGCAGCATTTCAAAAAAAGGACATACCAAAAAACATTCCTATACTGCTCTTAGAAATTGATAAGGAAAGAATCGTGGATATCATTCCACAACTGGTGACAATGGGTTTTATTCAAAGTAAGAGTGAGTTTTTGCGGTTAATCAAGCAAAAAGGAGTATCCTTGAATGGAGAAAAAATGGCGATGGATGACATATCACAAGTATTAATGAATAATGATGTACTACAAATCGGCAAGAAGCGGTTTCTTCAATTCAATAAGTAATAATAGACAAAAAAAGAGCAATCTCCGAAGAGACTGCTCTTTTTCTGTCTGAATTTTAGTGTAATTTTGGTGGGTAACCGCTGTGAACAATCGTCATGATGACGAACCATCCGAATACAGCAGCACTTAATAAGTTGAAAACAACGCTTAATAGGTTCTTTTCTTTAATTGCTTGGAATGTACCAAATACAGCTAAAATCGCTACTAGACCAAAAATAACCATTAATAAGTTCATTAAAAATAGACACTCCTTTCGACATCAGAAAATGAATGTCGCAAACAATATTCCTCCTTAATTGTAAACGTTCTACTTGTTTTTGTCGAGGACTAAAATACTGTAAACTATGAACATTTATCGTCAAATTGTGGCAAAGCCTGTATAATAGGAAGTTGAGGTGATAACTATGATGAACGTACGAAGTTATTCTCTTGGTCCCGTCCAAACGAATTGCTATATCGTATCGAATAAAGAAAAAGAATGTATCGTATTTGATCCAGGTGAAGAGGCGGAGCGTCTAATTAAAACAATCCGTAGCAACGGCTTAAAACCTCTTGCTATCTTTTTAACACATGCCCATTTTGATCATATAGGGGCAGTAGATGCAGTGCGTGAGGTATTTGACGTTCCTGTATGGATTCATGAAAAGGAAGTTAGTTGGCTAGCAGATCCAACGAAGAATGGCTCTAGTAAATATCCTGCATTACCAGATTATAGGGTAGCTGCACCAGCGCAAGATACAATTATCAAAAAAGAACAGCAAATTGAAATAAGTAATTTTGTGTTTCAAGCTGTTTTTACACCTGGGCATTCACCGGGGAGTATTTCTTATATCTTTGAAAACGACGGTTTTGCCATCGTGGGAGATACGTTATTTGAACAAGGTGTAGGACGTACAGATCTATTAGGGGGATCAACCAAAATTTTATTGGAATCTATCCATAATAAACTGTTGACATTACCTGAGGATACTATTATCTATCCTGGACACGGTAATTATACAACGGTAGGCGCAGAAATGGAGACAAATCCTTTTTTAAATGGATTTTAAAACATGGATAATAAACTGTTTTAGCACATAAAAAAGCGTATCTCACCGAAAGTGAGATACGCGATTTTGTTTGTATTAATGACCGCCACCAGGTACGTGAATGAATGTTGTATAGTACGTGAAGCCAGCGAAGAATACAGTTAAATATGCTCCGAAAATGTACATGTACATACGTTCTGAAAGGTTTAAGAAGCCTAATAATAAGAATAAACCTGTATTACCTAAGAATAATAGCGATACCTCGTTCATACCTCCAAGGTAGAACATAACGGCAAAAATACCTGTCCAGAATGCCATAACTTTATACATATTATCCATGAAATTTCCCCTCCTTTTGCCCACGACACAATAATCTCTTACTCATTATAAATGATATGAAAGGTGTCTGTAAACTGGAACTTCTCCATGTTTGTGACAAACAAATGGATTTTTAATCTAGCTATCGATTTCTGTCACGTTTATTTCATATTTACATAAATCGCAATTATGTATCATACTTTCCATTTGCACAAATTCATTGTTCGTAAACAATGCATCTAATTGCCCTTTTAAATAGGATTCATGTAATGAACAAACAATTTCAGAATAGGCTGTCAGTTGCTCCTGGAATGGACAATTGAAGATGGAGAAGATAACTTTTTTTCCTTGCTCAGTTTGTTGAATCTGTGGAATATAGCCAATTAAAGCGGCATTGTCCGTTAATAGCTGAAGTTTTTCATCGAAGGAAAGAGAATTACTTAATGTCAATTCAGCACTCATATAATTTTTCATTTGCTGGTAGCCGTCTTGGTAGCTAATTTCCTGGCACTTTGTTAATGCAGATGGACCAAAGTCTTCAATTAATTGTATCGTCCATTTTAATAAACGATCTTCATCACGTCTTGGAAAAGTAAGAGATACGCCTTTTTCTGAAGCTTTATAAACACGTCCAGGTCTGCCACCTTTACCTGTTTTTACATAGTCAGCTGTAATAATATTTATTTCTGAAAGCTTCGTTAAATGAAGTCGAGCAACGTTTGGATGGATACCGAATTTATCAGCAATATGTTGTACAGTAACTGTTTTTTTCTCTTGCAATATGTACTCATAAATAGAGTATCTTGTTTCATCCGCTAGTGTACTAGTAATTTTTAATGGATGGATCATGAGCTTCACCTCTTTAATTAATTATAAAAATTATGTTCGTCTACCAAGTGTTAGGAAAATAATCATGTTGATACTATTATATTGTATTATTGAAAAAGATACAGTTCATTTCGGCATAAATATTAATTTTTTCATGTATTTATATTCTTTTTTAGTGGAAAATTGCACTTTATCCACATTTTTATAGCAAAAAACATTATTGGCAGAAAATTAACTTATAAATTTTTATTTTCTGAAAAGGGCTTTTCTCGTGGCGAGTTCCTCCTTATACTAGGAAATAACGAATAGAGCGGTCATATTCGAATGAACTAAAAGAGAGGTGCATATATGCAGAATTTTGAAACAGTTGTTGAACAAAAATGTGAGCAACTTTTACTAAAGGCCTATCATTTTGGAGCATCCGATTTATTGCTAGTTCCAGGAAACATAAAATATCGGATCTATTTTCGAAAATATGATAAACTTCTCCACGCTGGTGAGCTACCTCATGAACTTGCAGAAAGAATGATCTCTTACTATAAATTTCTTGCAGAATTAGATATTAGTGAGCGTCGTAAACCTCAAAGCGGTGCCTTTCAAAAGGCAATGGAGCAAAATTCTTATTCGTTTCGTGTATCCACACTGCCTTCTGTATTTTTAAAAGAAAGCTTAATTATTCGTTTACTTCTCCAAAATCATGCATTTCCACTAACTTCCCTAAGCTTTTCCAAAAGCGCAGCTTACCAACTCATGGAGCTGGTACAAAACCGACAAGGTCTTCTGTTTTTTACGGGAGCAACCGGCTCTGGCAAGTCTACTTCACTTTATTCCCTCATCCACTACTGTTCCACAGAATTGAATCGACATGTGATTTCTTTAGAAGATCCTGTAGAAAACAGCCAAGCCAATTTACTTCAAATTCAAGTCAACGAGCGAGCAGGCGTTACATATGCTGCAGGATTAAAAGCCATTTTGCGCCATTCACCTGATGTCATTATGATTGGTGAAATTCGCGATAGAGAAACAGCAAATATTGCCATCCAAGCCTCTCTAACAGGGCATTTAGTTGTCTCCACTATTCATGCAAAAGACTCCATTAATTGTCTCTATCGTTTAATGGATTTAGGTGTGTCGATAGAGGAGCTTCGTCAAACGGTTATCGGTATAGTTGCCCAAATGCTTGTTCAAACCTCAGCTATACATGAAGAACGTCGAGCTATCTTTGAGATATTACATGATGACCATCTATCAAGAGCCATCACCGCCATCAAAGATAAGGGCAATTACAAACTTCCTTATGATGTAACATTAATGGGACAAAAAGAATTAGTGGAGAGCCTATATGCAGTTACAAACATACATCGATAAAATTGTTCTTTTTTATAATCGGGCTACGAAATGGCGGGTAAAGGAGCAAGCTCAGCTTTTCAATCGTTTATGTGTATTAATGCAGGAAGGATATTTATTTCCCCAAGCTATTTCCATGCTACTACCTCATCATATTGAAGCACATGAGGACATACAGCAGCAAATTGATGAAAAGCTCAGACAAGGAGTAGGCGTTGCAGGGATATTTGAAACATTACAGCTAGGGAATCATTATTTAATGGCAATTAAGGTGGCGGAAAACAATGGCCACATGATAGAAGCATTTAAAGGTGTAGGTAAACAGATAACAGTAAGTGAAAAGACTAAAAAAAAGTTAATCAAGCTGCTGATCTATCCTGTCACACTGATTATCTTTTTATTGTTATTATTTTTTGTGTTTCGTACATTTTTTTTGCCGAACATTGAAAGAATGGTCGGCAGTCGTACCTCTGAAACAGAAGAGACAAGCATTGCATTGTCCAATCTGTTATTGCATGTTCCAGATGTAGTTATCTCGACCATGTTCATAGTAATAGGTAGCGTATTCCTTTTTCGATTCTATCTTAAACGACAAGCTGTTGCTCATCAACTTACAGTCTTATTAAAAATCCCCTTTATACAACGCTATTTTAGGTTGACTTTGACAAGGCAATTTGCTGCTTATTTAGGAAGCTTACTACAAAGTGGATTTTCATTACAAGCAAGCCTACAGCTATTAGAGGAACAGCAACTACAACCATTTCTTCAAGTTCTTTCACAGCGTATAAAAGATAGAGTCATCTTTGGAGAATCACTCACACAGGCGGTAACGATCATGGCCGTTTTTCAAAAGGATTTTCCGATGTTCGTTGAGCATGGCGAGCACAGCGGATATTTAGGAAAAGAGTTAGTATTGTATAGCGATTTATTAATGGAAAAGCAGGAACAGCTTTTGCAAAAAATATTAGCTTTTGTGCAGCCAAGTTTCTTTATCCTTATAGCTGCTTGTATAATAGCGGCTTATATCAGTTTATTATTACCCATCTATCACATGATTGAATTAGTTTAGGAGGAAGATGATGAAACGTCTTAACCAACAAGCTGGTTTTACTTTAATTGAGATGCTTATAGTTTTGTTAATTATATCCATTCTTATTTTAATTACAATCCCAAATGTTACAAAGCATTTCGCCACAATAGATAAGAAAGGCTGTACGGCTTATATATCCATGGTACAAGGTCAAGTAGAGGCGTATCGTGTAGATTATATGGCTTATCCTACCTTAGAGGATTTAGTGGCAAAGGGCTATTTAAAGGAAAATGAAACAACCTGCCCAAATAAAGAAGAAATAGTGATTACTAATGAGGGAGAGGTACGTCCAGCCAATGTCAACTTGGAAACAGGTACGGATAGCTAATGAATGTTCATAAAAACGGTGGTTTTACAATTCTTGAAATGCTGGTTGTCTTATTTCTTGTTATGAGTTTAACAGCGATTGTTAGTAAATTCTCATTGAAAATAGCAGAAACCAAGGAATTAGAACGATTTTTTACGCAATTACAACTGGATATTCAATATATTCAAACCTATAGTATGAGCCAACGACAATATATAGCCCTGAAAATGGAAGGTTCAACAAATCGTTATACTATTCAAAAAGATATTTATACTCATTTATATGAACGCTCTTTTCCAAAGGGGGTTGAATTTTTGCCAGCGGAGAGTTCAATTCAAACACTTGTCTATAACTATAGCGGCAATGTGATGACAGCAGGCACCATGGCATTTAAAACACCACAGGGCAAGAAAAAAGTAATCATAACATTAGGGCGAGGGAGAGCTAGGATTGAATGAGTCAGGCTATTCTTTTATAGAAACTATTTTAGGTGTGGGTATTTTGATGCTGCTTTGTACCTCGTTAATCCCCATTACCTATACGATGAAAACAAATCTTGCTAATAAAAAAATGGAGCTAATTGCAGCTGAAACAGCATACGAAGGTTTAAAACAGTACCATGCTATTCAAGTAACAGAGGGCTCTCGGACCATTGAACAGGTTGCTTATCATTGGATAGTTGACGAACAACAAGTTTGTGTCCAATTTCAAAATTTACAGGAGTCACGCCAAAAATGTATCCAAGTGACAGGTGAAGTGCATGAATGAGAAAGGCTATACATTAATAGAAGCTATGTTTCAATTAGTCGTTTTTGTGCTTATTTCTCATTTTTTTGTCCTTATAATACTTTGGTTTGCTGAAATGAAATCAACTATGCTAATAGATGAACAAACAAAGTGGGAACTATTTGTTTCTGACTTGAACCTCTCTCTAAAAGATATTTCCACCTTTTCCATTCGTGAAGATCAAAAAAGAATAACTTTCCAAACAGCTAATACGCTCCATCATATTGATTGCTACTCGAATATTATTCGTGAGCAGGTAAAGGGTGGACATGTTCCTATGCTAATAGGAATCAATAAATGTCAATTTAGCTATTCCGAAAATAAGCTGACGGTAGCTGTTGAAATGGCTAGTGGTATTCAAAAGGAGCGAGCCTTTTATGTGCCAATTATTGAAAAATGACAGAGGGGCTATTTTTTTGATCGCAATTGCATTATTATTTTTTGTAACTACTTTTGTTCTTGCGTATTATATGTCTTATGAAATGCAGTATCGAACATATGATGGGCTAGAAAAATTGAATGTTCGAGCTACGATAAATTTATTGGGACAAATTTTGTCAGACAGTGTAGAATCGTAGTTATAAGAAGGTGAATCGAATTGCGAAAAATATATTTAGTTGGTTTTATGGGTAGTGGAAAAAGTGCATTAGGAAGACGTTTAAGCTATTTATTGAAGATGCCATATTACGATATGGATCATGAGATTGTGCGTCAGCAGGGGATGACAATTCCACAGATTTTTGAAAAATACGGTGAGGCCCACTTTCGAGAAATAGAAACAGAATTTTTGAAAAATTTTAGGGACGAGGCCTGTATTATTTCGACTGGTGGTGGCGTTGCCATCAATGCTGAAAATCGAAAAATTATGAGACGCAGTGGACTGGTGTTTTTTTTAGATGCGTCGTTTGAGGATATTTATAAACGAGTTCAGCATGATCCAAATAGACCCATTGTACAGAGCTCTACAAAGGAGGAGCTAGAAAGTCTGTATCACTACAGAAGGAAGTTTTACCGTGATGCAGGTCATATTCAGGTACTGACAGAAGGTAGGACGATTCGCCAAATTCTAGAGTATTTAGTATTTCAAGTGAAAAGATTGAAAAACGAACGATAAGTAGCTTATTTTTATTTAATGTTCGTGTTTTATTATCTTTTAAAAAATGATTGCCTTTCCAATGCATTTAATGTTAGGATATAGACAAATAAGTAACTAAATGTTCATTGAATACTAAATAGTACCAAGATTTATCTTGGGCGGATGATTGTGCGGGGAGAGAGCGTGTAGACGTCACCGAAGGAGCAAGTAGCAATGGGCTATGAATCTCTCAGGTAAAAGGACTCGTACAAGACGCAACTCTGGAGAGAGCTGTAGTATAACAATAACAGCCACCAAAGGGGAAAGCCGACTGATTGGCAACGGTAAAGCTTGCGAGCCAGTCTGGTGTAACTTTCAGGTGCAAGGACAGAGAATCCCGAAAAGGGGTTCGTCTGTCTTTTTTTATGTCTATAGCCCGTTTTACTTAAGTGACTGTAGGAATACAAAAAGCAGACGAACTACTACCAGTAAAAATGTAACTAACAATAAGGGGGCAAAAAAGAATGTCGAATGAATTAAAACGTACACCTCTATTTGAAGAATACGCGAAATATGGTGCAAAAACAGTTGACTTCGGTGGATGGGAATTACCTGTTCAATTCTCTTCTATTAAAGAAGAACATGATGCAGTACGTAATCGTGCAGGCTTATTTGATGTATCACATATGGGAGAGATTTTAGTAACAGGTCCCGATGCATTAGGTTTTTTACAAAATCTTTTATCAAATGATGTATCAAAAATTGTTGACGGTCAAGCGCAGTACACGGCAATGTGCTACGAAGATGGTGGCGTTGTTGATGATTTATTAACATATAAATTAGCTGACAATCACTATTTATTATGTGTCAATGCAGCTAACATTGAAAAAGACTATGATTGGATGATGGAAAATCAACATCAATATGATGTGACGATTGATAACCAATCGGATGCCTACGCACAAATTGCTCTTCAAGGACCACTAGCAGAAGAAGTTCTTCAATCACTTACTTCGACTGATGTAAGTGCCATTAAATTTTTCCGCTTCCAAGAGAATGTGGAGGTTGCAGGACATAAAGTATTAGTTTCTCGCAGTGGCTACACAGGTGAAGATGGCTTTGAATTATATGGAGCTCCAGAAGACATCAAAGCGCTTTGGGGTAAAATTTTAGAGGCAGGTCAAGAAAAAGGTGTGGTTCCAGCTGGACTAGGATGTCGTGATACACTTCGTTTTGAAGCGGGGCTACCACTATATGGTCAAGAGCTATCAGCAACAATTTCTCCTCTAGAGGCTGGTATTGGTTTCGCTGTGAAATTAAATAAAGAAGGCTTCATTGGTCATGAAGCATTAGTAGCTCAAAAGGAAAATGGTCTACCACGCAAACTTGTAGGCATTGAAATGATTGATAAAGGCATTCCACGCCATGGCTACAAAGTGTTTAAGGATGGTCAAGAAATCGGTGAAGTGACAACTGGTACACAGCTTCCTTCATCAAAACGTAATGTTGGTCACGCATTAATTGACAGTCAATTCGCAACAATCGGAACTGAGCTAGAAATTGAAATTCGCGGTAAACACTTAAAGGTAATAACAGTAGAAACACCGTTTTACAAGCGTTCAAAATAATAGTTGAAAAGAGGGACCTACATTTATGAAACATCGTTATTTACCTATGACGGAACAAGATCAAAAAGAAATGTTAGACGTAATCGGTGTATCCTCAGTCGATGAGTTATTTGAGGATATTCCTGAGAAAGTCCGTTTTAAAGGCCTTTATGATATTAAAGAAGCAAAATCAGAATCTGCGTTATTAAAAGAGTTAACGGCACTTGCTGCTAAAAATAAGGACACAAATGCCAACGTATCATTTTTAGGTGCAGGTGTTTATAACCACTATAAACCAGTGATCGTAGACCATGTTATTTCTCGTTCAGAATTCTATACAGCTTATACACCATATCAGCCAGAGATTTCACAAGGTGAGCTACAAGCCATCTTTGAATTCCAAACGATGATTGCTGAGCTAACGGGAATGGATCTTGCTAACTCTTCTATGTATGACGGTGGTACAGCATTGGCAGAAGCGGGTATGTTGGCAGCTGGTCATACGCGTCGCAAGAAAATTTTAGTGTCAGAAACAGTGCACCCAGAATATCGCGATGTTGTTGCTACATATGCATATGGTCAATCCATTGATATCGTGACTATCCCGCAAAAAGATGGTGTGACAGATGTGGATGCATTAAAAGAGTTAATCGATGACAACACAGCAGCTGTTATTGCACAATATCCAAACTTCTTTGGCCAAGTGGAAGATATCCAAGTGATCGGGGATATTGCACATGCTGCAAAAAGCTTACTCGTTGTATCTTCTAACCCATTGGCATTAGGAATTTTAACGCCTCCTGGCAAGCTTGGTGCTGATATTTGTGTAGGTGATGCGCAAGTATTTGGTATTTCTGAAGCTTTCGGCGGCCCACACTGTGGTTTCTTTGCAGTGACAACAAAATTGATGCGTAAGGTACCAGGACGTCTTGTTGGTGAAACAGTGGATGGTGAAGGTCGTCGTGGATACGTATTAACACTACAAGCACGTGAACAACATATCCGTCGTGATAAAGCAACTTCCAATATTTGCTCGAACCAAGCACTACTTGCACTTGCAGCTTCTGTAGCGATGACAGCTCTTGGGAAACAAGGAATTCGTGAAATGGCTACTCAAAATATCGCGAAAACACGTTATGCAAAAAATGCCTTTGAAGCAGCAGGCTTTACAGTAGCATTCCAAGGCGCACACTTCAATGAAATCGTTGTGAAAACGAATAAATGTGTGAAGGAAATCAATAAAGGCTTAATCGAAAAGGGTTTTATCGGTGGCTATCCTTTAGGTCAAAATTATGACTCTCTTAAAAATCATGTGCTAATCGCAGTAACTGAATTACGCACGAAAGAAGAAATTGATGCACTTGTTGCAGAAATGGGGGCTCTTAATGCATAACGAAAATCAATCACTCATTTTTGAAATTTCAAAAGAAGGTCGCGTTGGCTATAGCTTAGAAGCACTAGATGTGCCTGAGGTAGACCTAGCAGATTTATTACCTGCAAACTTAGTACGTTCAGAGGCAGCAGAACTACCTGAAGTGTCTGAGCTTGATATTATGCGTCATTATACAGCACTTTCTCGTAGAAACCATGGAGTAGACTCTGGCTTCTATCCGCTTGGCTCTTGTACGATGAAATATAATCCGAAAATTAACGAAACAGTTGCACGTCTTTCTGGCTTTGCAAATGTTCACCCATTACAGGATGAATCAACAGCACAAGGGGCAATGGAGCTTCTTTATGATCTTCAAACTTCTTTAGTGGAAATTACTGGGATGGATGAAGTTACATTACAACCAGCAGCAGGTGCTCATGGTGAATGGACAGCGTTAATGATGATTCGTGCCTTCCATGAAGCAAATGGTGAAGGTCACCGTAACAAGGTAATCGTTCCTGATTCAGCTCACGGTACAAACCCAGCATCTGCGACAGTAGCAGGCTTTGAAACAATCACTGTTAAATCAGATGAAAATGGCTTAGTTGATATCGAAGACCTTCGCAAAGTAGTAGGTTCTGATACAGCAGCTCTAATGTTAACGAATCCGAATACACTAGGGTTGTTTGAAGAAAACATTATCGAAATGGCAGAGCTAATTCACTCTGTAGGCGGTAAAGTGTACTATGATGGTGCGAACCTCAATGCTGTAATGAGTAAAGCACGTCCTGGCGATATGGGCTTTGACTGTGTGCATTTAAATCTACACAAAACATTTACAGGCCCACATGGTGGCGGTGGTCCAGGTTCTGGTCCAGTAGGTGTAAAAGCAGATTTAATTCCATTCCTACCAAAACCAGTATTAGTAAGAACTGAAGAAGGCACATACCACTTTGACTACGATCGTCCACAATCAATCGGACGCGTAAAACCTTACTATGGTAACTTTGGTATCAATGTTCGTGCTTATACGTACATTCGTACAATGGGTCCTGATGGCTTAAAAGCTGTTACAGAATATGCTGTATTAAACGCCAACTACATGATGCGTCGCTTAGAGCCATTCTACGATCTACCATATAACCGTCACTGTAAACATGAATTTGTCTTATCAGGTCGTCGTCAGAAGAAACTAGGCGTTCGTACATTAGACATCGCAAAACGTCTGTTAGACTTTGGCTACCATCCACCAACAACATACTTCCCATTAAATGTGGAAGAGGCATTGATGATTGAGCCAACTGAAACAGAATCAAAAGAAACATTAGATGCATTCTGTGATGTAATGATTCAAATTGCGAAAGAAGCAGAAGAAAATCCATCAATCGTTCAAGAAGCACCTCATACAACAGTCGTATCTCGTCTAGACGAAACACGCGCTGCTCGTACACCAGTGCTTCGTTATCAAAAAGCATAGTCTACAAAACCGTTCACGTTCATGTGAGCGGTTTTTTTGTCAAAAAGACATGCATGAGTTAGTTATGAAAAATCTGAGTATCTTACAAGAGAAGTGCTAAGTAATGCAAAATTAAAAGTTGATGGAAGTTTCGTTGATAAGTATATAAGATTGGTGTTAAAAGACTCTGATCTTGATTTATTTCCATTAAACGATTTAAACTTGGAAGATACCTGTTTTGTTCAGAAAAATTTAAATCTGTGAAAAATTCCATCTTAAAGGGATTCAATTTAAGGACTTAGAGTTAGTGCCTAACTATCTACAATCGAAAGTATAATTAATAAAATCTTTGCACCTTATTAAGCACAAAAATATGATAGGGTTAGGTTGGTTCTATTAAGGGGGGAAAGTGGTGGAAGAAGATATCAAGTTTGGTAATAGTCTATTATACTATAAATGTGATAATATTGAATTTTTAAAAGGTTATGGACAATTGTATACAGAATTTGATGATGGCGTTGCAACTAGGCAGATCAATATAATAAAAAATGATATGTACTGTTCTTCATCATTGCACGATTGGAACGAAGATATTGGATTTTTATTGTATGACGGACATATCGATAGTTTAGATGTAAGCGATAGTGTCCTTATTACTCAATTAGAATTTGAGAATAAATGGCAGGAAGGAATTGTAGCTAACAAATCTCCAATAAACTACTTAAAGGGCGATGCATCTCTTCCTTTAGAAGAACATACACTCATTATTCATGTTGTCAATATTTTAGGAAAATGGGGAAAAGGCTTTGTTTTATCTTTATCAAAGCAATTCCCTATTGCTAAAAATGATTATGTAAAATGGTCGAAGGATAAAGAAACTTTTGGGTTAGGAGAGGTTCAGTTTGTATGTGTAGACCAGCAGAAAGCTACTTTTGTTGCCAATATGCTTGCACAGCATGGTGTGAGGAAAAATGATAAAGATCGTACAACCTATATTGATTATGATGTGCTTCGTTTATGTTTAAGAAAAGTTGCTAGGTTTGCATTAAAAAATAGATTATCGATACAGATGCCTAAAATTGGTTCAGGTTTAGCTGGAGGAGATTGGAGAGAGATCGAAAAAATAATAAATGAGGAATTGATTTATTATAAAATTAAATGTACTGTTTTTGAATTGTGATAAATTAAATTAAAGCTAGGGGTGGCATCTATGGTAGATACAAAATTGAGGGAGCGGGTGTTTGACACTTTATACGGTGGGATTATCGGTGATCTAATGGGCGTACCTGTTGAGTTTAAACAAAGAGGGACTTTCCATGTGCAAGATGTGATGGGGTACGGTACTTACAATCAGCCACCTGGTACTTGGTCTGATGATACTTCTTTAACACTCTGCCTGGTCGAGAACATTATTGAAAATGGGGATACCAAAACATTAATGAATAAATTTGTACAATACATGGAGCAGGGCTATCTCACACCATTTGGCGAAATGTTTGATATTGGAATTACTACAGCTGAAGCCGTTTCGAACTATAAAAAAGGTGTTCCGCCAGCAAAATGTGGTAAAACGGGCGAGTTTGATAATGGCAATGGTACGTTAATGAGAATTGCTCCTTTAGTATTCGTTGTCATGCATGAGGTAGATTTTACTAAAAGAAAAGAATTAGTTCATCAGTATACAGAGATTACTCATGGTCATCCGCGTTCCATAGTAGGGTCCATCATTTACATTGAACTATTATTAAGCTTATACCGAAATAATTCACTAGAAGTGGCCTTAAAAGAGGTCTTTGAACTACTCCAAAATAATTTACAAAATGAAATGAAAGCAGAGTTAAATGCTTATGCAAGGATTTTTCATGAAAACTTTTTAAATACGCCTGAAGACGAGATTCAATCCAGTGGCTATATTGTTCATTCGTTAGAAGCGGCTATTTGGTGTGTAGGTAATTCTACAACATTTAAAGAAGCGATTCTGATGGCAGTTAATTTAGGAGAAGATACGGACACCGTTGCAGCAATTACAGGATCGATCGCGGGAATGTATAAACAGTTGGACAATATTCCAGAAGAATGGTTAGGTAAAATTGTCAGTAAACAAAAGGTTGATGCCTTAATCCTGGCGTTTTATGAATTTTGTGCAGCGCAGACGTAAAAAAGTTTATTGGAAAGGACGGTGACGACATGTTACCTATACATAATAGCTATACAGCTAATCCACCAGCAACAGATCACCAAATTGTACACATAGAACATAGGCTGAATTGCCAACTTCCGAGTGCGTATACACTTGTATTAAAGGAAAGTAACGGTTTATCGTTTACGAATGGCGTGTTCATTTATGGTACAGAGGAAGTAATAGAAAGAAACCAGACTTGGGAAGTGGAAGAATATGCAAAAGGCTATATTGCAATTGGTGATGATAGTGGAGGAATGGTCTTTTTAATGGACATAAAGGCAGAGGATTATCGTGTTTTAGCAGTAGATAGTGGTGATATGAACCCAAAGCATGCAACATTGATTACTTGTGATTTCTACAAGTGGCTACAAGAAGGGTGTCGGTATTAGCAAAAGAGAAAAATGAAAAGCTTCTTCCTACTAGAAGGAAGGAGCTTTTCATTTGTTTTTATGTCTATTATTGGAGAAAAATAATTGAAAATAAAGCAAAATTATTACGTAATCTATTATTTTTTGAATTTTTTAGAAAATTATGTTGAATTATTGGAGAGAGGTAGTATAATGAAAATATAGTTACATAAATGGTTAATAATTCCTTATTAAGAGGAATTATTGGCAAAAAATAGTGACTATAAACTAAAAAAATGAAGAAATGAGGCGATTTTAATGATTAACATGATTCAGTATTTAGAGCAAAATCCGACGTTAGTGACATTGTTAAAAGAAAAAAAAGCTTCTCTCATTGGTGTAACAGAACTTGAACAAAAAGCAATATTAGATTCTTTTGAAGAAAAGTTAGGTCCTGAGTGGGGACTGTGGAACTAAAATTAAAAATAAAAGAAAAATGGTTTTTGAGTGCTATAAGTATCTATTTAATGTTGGGTGTTTATTTATTATTTATTACTTATAGCACTTCATTTTTAGGTATAAAAATAAAAAAAGAGAATGAACAATGGCTTGTAACAGATTTTTATTATAAAGACTGGGCAGCAGAACGACAAATAACTCCTGGAGATAATGTAGTAAAAATCGATGGAAATAAAATAAACGACATTCCATTTATAAAAAGTGAATATATTATCAGGGAAGCAAAGAGTTTAACCATAATGCAACCTAATGGGAATTTGGTTCACATCCAAATAAAACCATTAGCTATTCCTGAGTATTTTTATTTTGTTTTTATAGTACCAACGTGTTACTTTTTCTTAACTTTAATGATTTCATTATATTTATATTTTAAACAAAGAAATACGCCATTATTGGATTTATTGATATTGTTTATATTAACTGTATCATTAGCATATGTAAGCTTAGGTGCCTCTGGTATCTTAAATAATTTTGGAATTATTGTTAATCGCGGTAGTATGCTACTCTGCCTAGTTCTTTTATTACATTTTTTAAAAGAGTATTTTAGCTTTCTGAATATAAAATGGCCGTTGTTAAAAAATATTAAGGTATTATATATACTTCCTCTAACTGTAGTAATTCTAAGTATCTTCGGTATAGTCTTTGACGACATTCATTCTCTAGTTTCAAGTATTATTTTGGGCATATTTTTCTTATTACTAGTAGCCATTCTTAGCATTATGATTATTAGTTATATTATATATAGAGTGCCAAAACTTAAAATACTTATTAGTAGTATTATTATTCCATTTATACCTTTCTTATTTCTATATGCGTTACCTGAGACTTTTTTTCATAGGCAAATTCTTTCGGCAGATATAAGTTCCATATTTCTTTTACTAATTCCATTCAGCTTCATTTTCACACAACTCACTGAACGTATTTTTGATATGGAGTATTTCATTTCTCGATTGCGTTATTATTTTAATTTCTCATTTGGCTTTACGATATGGCTGTTAATCGGTTTATATTTATTTGCAGATTTATCAGTTTCGCGTATGACGGAGATTTTCTTTTTTGCCTTTCTATCGTTAATGGCGTTGTTCTACATTAAAGAGCGGATTGATTATCGTAAGCGGAAAATTTTATTTTCTACAAAAGGCGACTACATCCACCGCTTGTATACGACCGTTGAGAGTATTGGTAGAGTGGTGAAAATTGAGGACTTATTGGAGAAATTTGTACAGGAGGTTGTGGTTCAGCTTGAAATGGAAAGTGTGTATGTGCTCACATATGATTTTCAAACACATCAAGTTACCTTAACAAATAAATCCAAAGAATACACGCAGCATCAAATAGATGAGGTACTAGTCGAACGATTAGGCTTGGGAGATATTAAAAAGACAGATCATTTCTATATCGCCTTTATTCATCAGGATGTGAACTATAAACGAATCCTTGTTGTGGATCATAATAAAACGATTTATCTCAAGGACGAGGAGCTGCTATGGCTAGAATTATTGCTGCTCTATTTAAATAATTTTATCGAAAACACAAAAATGGTTGAGGAGCTTTTAAATCAGTTAAAGCATATGAAAGAAGCCGATAATCGACAGCTACCATGGCTCAATAAATTACTCTGGCTAAGGTTCGAGGAAGAAAAATATCAGTTAGCACAGGAACTTCATGATACGATTTTACAAGAACAACTGCACATTGCAAGGGAAATGGATGTCCTCATGCATACCAAAGAAAAAGAGGAGATCCCATCTAAACTTATAAAGCTTCATGAACATATGATTATCTCTCTGAATGATTTGAGGGGCTACTGCGAAAACTTAAAGCCACCTCTATTAGATACATTGGGCTTAAATGCAGCCCTTGAAAAATTAATACAGAAAATTCATAAACGGGCTAATTTTGTTTTGATATATACGATTGACCGCCTCTATTTAGAGGATGAGCGTTTAAATTTAATGATTTATCGACTGTTTCAAGAATTATTAAACAATGCGTTAAAACATTCCTATGCTAATACAGTTGAAATACATTTATTGGGCACCGAAGAGGGATTCCAAATTTTGTATAGCGATGATGGTGTGGGTTGTAATATAGATGATATTCTACTTGCCGATTCTATGGGCATACAAGGCATGCAGGAGCGCGTTCAAGCTTTTAATGGGAAATTCGCATTAGATAGCAAAGTAGGAGAAGGGATGACGATTCGTATCCAAGTAAGTGAAACCCAACATACGAATCCCTATACCTATAAGACCCTGACCCGACCAACTTATATGATACGAGGATAACCAGATGAAGCGGAAGCATAAGTGCATATATATTTTTTTTTAACACCTTTTAATCTCTTCGTAGAGGCTACGAATGTGGGTTAGAAGGCTTTTGTTTGAAAAGTATTTATTTATAATCAAAAATAATAAAACGTTATCAAAAAAATATTATTTGTTAAATAGTAAATCAGGAAAAAATACACTTTTTAGAGTATTTACCTAATATTCAAGGAAATTATGGCCATATGACCGATATAATTCAGGAGAAGGATTGAGGAGGTCAATAGATTTGAATAAAAAATTATTTTTAACAGCAGCAGCTATTCCTGTTGCACTTATCGTTCCCACTGTAGCAGGTGCGGCCGAAACAGTTTCAGTCACTGGAGAAAATATTGTCAATGCAACATTAAAAGTAGAAAAATTACCAAATGATTCAATCGTCAATGCCTATCAATGGTATTATCTAGAGGAAATTACTGGTGAAGAGGGTTCAACAAATAAGCCCATCTCGGGAGCAACATCTATTTCCTTAAAAGTGCCTGTTGAAGCAGCTGGAAAAAGTATTTTTGTGGAAGCAACTACGACAGACGGTAAAAAATTTAAAAGTGCGCCGCGCACTATTCAGCCATTAGAGCTCGATATCACCATTCCAACGTTAGAAGGTCAATCCGCTGGTTTTGTAGCACCTGGAGAAACAGTGAAAGTAGCTGGTATTACTGTAACTGATAAGAATGGTGCAAAATTGCAAAGTGATCAAATTACATATAGTTATCAATGGTTTTATAAATTAGGTGATAACTCCTTTACTATCATAGAGGGAGCTGCAGGTAGTACATATACGATTCCGAAGGATGCCATTGAAAAGGATATTAAAAATATTGCTGTCACTGTCAAAGCAAAAGTGGGTCTTTCTTTTGCGGAATCTAAACTATCTGATACCATCACAGTCTCTAAACAACCCACTGATACTTTAACGAAAGAGATTAAAGCTTTACTGGTCAATGATAATAAATACAATGTATCAAGCTTAGCAGAATTTAGTGCTAAAGTTGCGGAACTAGAAAAAAACTATCAATCCTTATCAGCGGCAGCTAAAGGTAATGTGTCTAATTATGATGTCTTAAAGCGAGCACTTGCTGATGTTGAATTAATAACTAAGTTAAATGAAAAATGGAGCAAAATAGAGACTAGTAATGAAAAAGAAATAAAGGAACTAGAAGAGGCTTATAATAAGCTAGATCTGTTACAGCGTAGCTTAGATGTAGATGAGACCCTATATACGAGCATTAAAAAACTATTAAACGAGCCAAATGATCTTGAAGAGATAAAAGAGGTCAGAAAACTCAATCAAGCTATTATTAATTTATTATCTTATGAGAATTCACTTGTAAAATATGTAGCTTCGGATGTTGATTCCTTACAAGCGAGCGTGAAGACAATCGAAGCGGATATTGAGAAATTATCACAAAGCTACCGAGCCGCTGTTCAAAACCAAGCAATTTTGTCTGAGGCTAAATCGGATATTAAAAAGGTCGAGCAATTCATTAAATCATTTGATAAATTAGCTACAAATAGTACGCCTAATAAACAAGTGACGACTGCTAAATCAATCCGTACAGCCTATGAAAAATTAACGTATAAACAATTAAAATTAGTGCCAGATGTGTATGTGCAGCGTTTGACTACAGCAGAACGTGCAGAAGAAAGCCAAATTATAAATTTAAATAATGTTATAGATAGCTATATTAGCGATGATGTTTATCCGTTCAATCCGTCTGCTGGTTCATGGCAAAGTCATGTCAATAATGTTAATCAAATGATCAAGGAATATAAGAGCTTAACAAAAGTCTCAGCAGCACAAATTAATGGCTACGATAGTCTTGTTACCTTACAGAAAGATTTAAAAGCAGCTGAAAAAGTAATTAAAGATATGGATGCCTATCAAAAATTATCTGCAACAACTGGTGTAACGGAAAGTAAACTTAATTCAAGCTATACAGGTACTTTAAAAGCTTATAATAATCTTACAAATTTACAGCAATCACTTGTATATAATGCTGAAGAATTTTTACTAAACACGCCAAAGATTTCAGTTGATGGCAATGGTAAAGTGCCTACTGATAAAGCAGCAGCAGAGGCGTTAAAGGCGGATATAGCCAAATTTGCGGATGTTACGAAATATTCATTCAATCAATTAGAAACCGCTGTTAATACAGCTTCTGAATCCTATAAAAAATTGTCTTCAGCTGCAAGAAAATACGTGACAAATTATTATTTATTAACAGCAGCAAATAAGGATATTACAGGAGTAAAATCATTCTATAAAAAAATACAGACTGCTAGAGAAGAAACAGATGCTGCGAAAAAGGCTAAAAAAATTGAAACAGTGCAAAAAGCTTATGCGAAATTACCTGCGAATCAGCAGCATTTAGCAAAAGAACAATATGAAGCTTTATTAAAAAATCAAAATATAGATGAAAATGCATCGAAAATTACACAGCTAAATAATGATATTGCCACAATTGTTTCCAATAATCTCTATGTCGTAACGATTGAACGTATTAAAAATCTTTCTACACAATATAGTAGCCTTAGTTCAAGTGAGAAAAAACTGATTACGAACTATGATATTTTAAAAACTGCGCTTGCAGACGTGAAAAAAGTGGAAAGCTTTATGAAGACCTATGAGAAATCCTTTGCTTCAAATCCAAGCACTGTGATCAAGGCATATGAAAAGCTTACATCTAAACAAGTGAGCCTGATTGATGCAGGAACTAGACAATTGATCATTGATAAGCAAAAAGGACAACAGCAAACGAATGAAAATGCATTGTCATTAATTGAATCCATCAATTCACTTCTTGTAAAAGGTGAGTATATCGATGGTTTACAGGAGAAAGTAAGTGAAATCCGTAAAGCCTATGATGCTCTGAGTGATGCTGATAAGAAGGTTGTTAAAAATTATTCGAAGCTCACGCAAGCAGAGGGTGATTTGAAGAAGGTTGAAGAGGTGCATGCTATATACGAACCAGCAGGGAGCAGTAATAATGCTGCACGTAAAGCATGGCAAACAGCCTATGGAAAGCTCTCTAAAAGATTAGAGTTACTCTATACAAACATGTATCCAACCGAGCAATAATTATTACTTCCAGATGGCCTCGAACATTTTTCGAGGCTTTTCTTTATACATAAGATTTGTCTAGTAATTTGATTGTCCGCTATACTATGTACAACAAAGGAAGAAATTTTTTACATAAAGATTGTAGTTTCACAAAGAAGGTAGGAACAAAAGATGTATAAAATAGGTGTTGTTGGTCCCATTCAATCCGTTGAAAGAATTATTGCCTTAGCACGAGAAATCGAACAGGATATGGAATTTATTCCGTATATATATGAAGTGGCGACAGAAACAAAGCATCTTGTGGAGACACATAATCAGGCTGTCGATTTCTGGTTGTTTTCTGGTTACATCCCTTATAAGCTTGCCAGTCAAACGAATGTATCCAAAGATAAATTGACCCATATTATTTTTTCCGAAGCGGCTATTTATCGGGGTTTTTTAGAGCAATCCTATCAGCAAAAAAAGTTTATAGAAAATGTTAGTATCGATATTATTCCTTCGCCTTCTCAAATGGCTTCAGAAAGTCTTGCAGAGATTCAGCATAATGTCCATCATATGTATTTAAAGGAATTTGATGTCGCTATTGATCCACAAGAGCTATTTGATTTCCACTATAGTCTTTGGCAGGCGGGCAAAATTGATTTTGCGATTACTTGTTATCCCTCTGTTGATGAAGAACTGAAGAAACGAGGCGTTGCATCTTATTGGGTTTCCCCGACAAAAACAGAAATTTATCATACAGTTCAGCTTTTTACAGAGAAGATCAAAACGTCCTACTATAAAGAGACACAAATTGGTGCAGTCATGCTTGAAATTAAGGACTTTGATTCATTAAAAGAGCGCATGAAGCAAGGCTATCGTATTCAATATTTAGAATTGCGTACGAAGGAAAATCTACTACAGCTCTGTGAACAGATTGATGGCTCTCTTATTGAAGAGGGGAATGGTAAATATACGATCTTTAGTACAAGAGGTGCGATTGAAGGGCAAATACGATTTTTACAGGAAAAAATGTATCAGTTGTCGATTGAAATGGAGACGAAGGTGACAGCAGGCATTGGCTTTGCTCAAACAGTGTTCAATGCTGAGTTACATGCTCACCGAGGACTAAGACAGACGAAGGAAAACGAGGCTATTGACATCGTGATGATACAGGATGATGGCACCATTATTGAATCGGTAGGGAATGTAGAAGAGCTATCCTATTCCTACCGAGCAGAAGACCCTTATATTTTAGAAAAACTAAAAAAAGGGAATATTAGTATTAAAACCTATATGAAAATCCATGCACTTGTACAAAAAATGCATTGGAAGCATTTTACGACAAAGGATTTGGCGTCACAACTGCAAATGAGCGAGAGAAATGCCCAACGAATCGTAGCAGATTTATGTAATGTAGATTTAGCGAGAATTTGTGGGGAAGAATTACAGCATACTCGAGGCAGACCTATTAAAATGTATCAACTTGTCTAAAAACAAAAATGTCCCAAACCAATCAATGGTGTGGGACATTTTTTTATGCTTTTTGAAGCCTTAAATACTGATAAATTAATGAATTTAGCGGTTATTTAGGTAAATAATATGGATTTACGAAGACGATTATCTATTAGAAATTTTCAAAAAAATATTGTCTTTTTATTGAACTTTGATTATTATACGAATATATAACGAAAATGTCGGTATATAAAAGGGGATTTACGGACAAGGGGGCAAGCATATTCAAGAATAGTCGTGGCAATAAAGAGAGATTTCTATATATGGGAGGGATATGAATGACAACAAATGAAATAACGAAGAAATCTAGAAATGTCATCCTTGCACTTTTATTTTTAGGCTGGTCTTTAGGGAATTTAGATCGCTATATTATGAACTATGCAGTAGTTTCGATTACAGGGGATTTGCAACTGGATGCATCTTCAACGGGTATTATTTTAAGCGCTTTCTTTTTAGGCTATGCCATTATGCAAATACCAGGTGGCTGGCTTGCCGATAAGTTTGGCGCAAAACGAGTTTTATTAATGGCTGTTATCACGTGGTCTATTTTTACGGGCCTAACGGCTATTGCTTGGTCTTTAACAGCAATGATTGTGATTCGCTTCTTATTTGGCATTGGTGAGGGTGGTTTTCAGCCATCAAGCTCTAAAATTATTGCTACGATTTTCCCAAAAGAGGAAAGAGGTAGAGCGATGTCCATCATGCTTACTTCTGGTGGCATTGTTTCACTCATCGTCCCTTTGCTAGCTGCTTATTTATTAGGAACGATTGGCTGGCGCATGATGTTTATCATCATTGGGGCCATTGGGGCAATAATTGCCTTTATATATTGGAAATACATTCAACTCCCGAAAGATGAGGCAGCTACAGCTGGAACAGAAAATACTACGAACAAAGTGAATTTTAAAGAGTTACTGAAAACACCCCTAATGTGGAATTTAATCATTGCTTATTTTTGTATTTATGCAGTGAACTGGGGATTAGTTTCTTGGATTCCAACATATCTTCAAAAAAATCGAGGCTTGGATTTAATGTCCATTGGTTGGGCGCAAACAATACCTGCGATTACAACGATAATTGGTGTATATGGTAGTGGCTATATCATTGATAAGCTACCAAAAGGTATGGAGAAAGTGTTAGGCTCCATCTCCTGCGCAGTCATTGGTCTTTTATTGTATTTAATGTTTACTGCCAAAACAGTGACGTTATTTATTGGTTACCAAACAGTCGTTTCGATATTTATTGCGTTTGTCATTACATTACTACCTGTTATTGTACTCAAGAAATTACCTTCTTCTATCACAGGTTCTGCAATGGGGATTGCCAATACAGGGGGACAATTAGCAGGGTTTGTTACACCGATGGCAATTGGATTTATGGTGGATGCCTTTAATGGCTCCTTTGATGCAGCCTTTTGGATGTTAATTGGCTTTGCGCTTATCTGTATTGTGTCGCTTGTCACACTAAACGACCAAAAAGGAACATTGTTAAAAGCATAATGAAATTGGAGGGACAAATATGAGTTATCATGAGAAAATTTCAACGTTAATTGAAGCAAAACAGCAAGCTACAGTAGCATTAAGCGATGTGATTTGGGCTGTGCCCGAGCTTCATTTTCAAGAAAAGAAATCGATGGAATATATGAAACAGGCACTAGAAAAAGAGGGTTTTCAAACAGAAGTCGGTGTTGCGGATCTTGACACAGCGCTTGTTGGAACTTATGGTTCTGGCAAGCCTGTAATTGCCTTTTTAGGTGAATATGATGCGCTTCCAGGCTTGAGTCAAAAAGGTGGGGCGACACAACATGAGCCTCTTGTGGATGGTGGAAGTGGACATGGCTGTGGTCATAACTTATTAGGTACTGGCGCATTCGCAGCTGCTGTTGCTGTAAAGGATTATTTAGAGCAAAATCATCAGTCAGCAACAATCCGTTTTTACGGTTGCCCTGCAGAGGAGAATGGATCTGGTAAAGCTTATATGGCAAAGGCTGGCCTTTTTGATGATGTTGATATCGCGATCTCTTGGCATCCAGGTACGTTTTCGACTGTGATGACGTGTAGTTCTCTAGCAAACTATGCCGCAACGTTTAAGTTTACGGGCAAAAGTGCTCATGCCGCAGCTGCACCACATCTTGGACGAAGTGCTTTAGATGCTGTTGAGCTTATGAATGTTGGGGTAAACTACTTACGAGAACACATCATTCCAGAAGCGCGTGTGCATTATGCCATTACTAATTCTGGTGGAACTTCGCCAAATGTAGTTCAACCATATGCAGAGGTAACGTATCTAGTTAGGGCACCTAAAAAGCAGCAAGTACAGGAAATTTATCAACGCGTTGAGAACATTGCAAAGGGTGCCACAATGATGACAGGGACGTCAGTGGACATTGAGTTTGAAGGTGCTGCTTCGAATCTTATTACAAATAAAACACTTTATGATGTGATGTATCAACAAATACTTGAAATTGGTATGCCAGACTATACAATAGAGGATGAACAGTATGCGCAGGCTATTTTCAATACGTTTACACCAGAAGTACAAGCAGCTTCATTAGTGGGCTTGCGTAAAGAAGATGCCAAGCTATTACAAGGAAAAGTGATTGCTGATCATGTTCCAGGCATGCTACCTGAATTTATTATGGGTGGCTCTACAGATGTTGGAGATGTTAGCTGGAACGTACCAACCGTACAGTGTACAACTGTATGCATGGCATTAGGGACACCATTACATACATGGCAGGTAGTGTCTCAGGGAGTGACCCCAATAGCGCATAAAGGAATGCTACAGGCTGCTAAAATTATGGCTTGTACAGCCTTAGCGTTGCTGGATAATCCTCTATACATTGAAAAAGCGAAAAAGGAATGGCAAGAACGTCTAGATGGTGAAACATATCAATCTTTAATTCCAGAGGGAACACAGCCACCTAAGCGCTAACAGGATAGAGTCTTCATAGGAGAACTATGAAGGCTCTGTTTTTGCCTCATTTTGAAAGGAGAACGCGACATGTCAACACAACCCAATCATCATCATCTTCTAGCACAGTGGGTATCACAGTATCGTGCAGCTACCAAAGAAGGGCAATGTGCTAATTATATCCCTGCTTTAGCCAAAAAAGATCCTAATCAATTAGCTGTGGCGATTGTTGGGACTGAAGGCCACGAAATCAAAGCGGGAGATACCGAAGAACTATTTACCCTTCAAAGCGTTTCCAAGGTTGTTACCTTTATTTTAGCCTGTATGGATCGAGGCTTACCATATGTTTTAGAAAGAGTAGATGTTGAACCAACAGGAGATACCTTTAACTCAATTATTCGCTTAGAAAGTCATCAGCCAGGTAAACCCTTTAACCCGATGATTAATGCTGGGGCTATTACGGTATCCTCCATGTTGGCTGGTCATTCTCCACAAGAGAAGGTCACAAAGATTCTACAATTTTTAGAACAAATCATAGGCAAGCAATTGAGTATCAATGAAGAAGTATTCCAGTCAGAGTGGCAAACGGCTAATCGTAATCGAGCATTGGCCTACTACTTAATGGATTCAGGGTTTTTAGATTGTCCAGTAGAGGCGGCGCTTGAGGTTTATTTGAAGCAATGTGCAATTGAAGTCAATGTATCAGATTTAGCCATGATTGGCCTAGTTATTGCGAATGATGGCTATCACCCACTGTTAAAGAAACAGCTATTCCCAAAACAAGTGGCAAAATTAGCGAAGGCTTTGATGGTAACGTGTGGTATGTACAATGCCTCAGGGAAGTTTGCGGCATTTATTGGTCTACCTGCCAAAAGTGGTGTATCAGGTGCGATTCTTGCGGCTGTTCCAGGACATGCAGGCCTACACTCGCCGTTTCCTACTGGCTGTGGTATCGGAATTTACGGACCAGCGATTGATCCAATAGGAAATAGTGTGGCAGGTGTACAGTTGCTGAAACAGCTAGCAACAGAATGGGATATGACTATTTTTTAATAAGTAGAAGATGATTTCAGCGCTTAGTCTGAAGTCATCTTTTTTTCATTTTATAAATAATAAATAAAACGATAAACCAAATTGGTGTTAACAGCAGTGCTGTACGCGTAGCCTCAGAAATAAACATCACCATTAATAAAAAGGCGAAAAACGCAAGCACGACGTAGTTGATAAAAGGTGTCAGTGGTGCTTTGAAGATTGAAGCTTCATGTAAAGCACGTTTTTTTCGTTTGTAGATAATGTGCGAAATGATGATAATGCTCCACACCCATATAAAACAAATTGCACTAATCGTCGTCACAACACTAAAGGCGTTCTCTGGCATCAACTTACTTAACAGAGCACCAGCTGATACAACAATAGTAGAAATAACGAGTGCATTACTTGGTACACTGTTTTTGTTGAGTTTGGCGAATGCTGGAGATGCCTGTTTATTGTTACCAAGATTATAGAGCATCCGACTTGTGGAGAATAACCCACTGTTACCTGCTGAAGCCGCTGAAGTAAGCACAACAAAATTTATAATACCAGCTGCAATCGGTATACCTGCTAATGTAAACACTTGGACAAAGGGGCTGCTTGAAGCAGACATCTCATACCATGGGTTAATACATAAAATGACAAATAATGCCCCTACATAGAAAAGTAAAATGCGAAATGGAATTTTATTAATGGCAGAAGGAATATTTTTTTGAGGATCTGCTGTTTCAGCTGCTGAAACCCCCACTAATTCCACACCAACAAAGGCAAAGACAACCATTTGGAAGGCCATTAAAAAGCCGTATATTCCATTTGGGAACATGCCTCCATGTGCCCACAGGTTTTCAACAGATACTGTTCCTGAGCTAGTTTGAAAGCCAGTTACTAGCATAATAAGACCAATAATAATAAGTGCTACAATTGTAATAACTTTAATAATAGCGAACCAAAATTCTAGCTCACCAAAAAGCTTAACAGTTAATAGATTTAGTAGTAATAACAATACGAGGCAACCAATGGCTGGCACCCATTGTGGGATATCAAACCAATATTGTGTATAAACCCCCACCGCAATAATGTCTGCCATCGCAGTCATAATCCAACAGAACCAGTATGTCCAACCGGTGATATAACCTGCCCAAGGCCCTATGTATTCGGATGCGAAATCCGTAAATGAAGTGTAGCCTGCATTGGATAGTAACAATTCACCTAAGGCACGCATCACAAAAAATAGCGCTGTCCCTACAATTAAGTAGGCTAGGATGATCGAAGGCCCTGCTAAGGCAATAGCTTTTCCAGAGCCTAAAAATAAACCAGTCCCAATTGTTCCACCAATGGCAATAAGCTGTACATGGCGATTTTTTAAATCTCGTTTTAATTGTTGCTGTTCCACGTTAATCCCCCTCAAAGATGCATAAAAAACTATGACTGGAAAAATAAAAAGAGACTAGTTGTGACACTAGTCTCGGAAAAACGTCAGAATAACAAATACCATTTATTCGCAGATGTCTACATGAAATGGTGTAGCATCGCTTATAAAAGCTGTATTACTCCTCTGTCCTTTTGCCTGAGATAGTGAACCCTTCGGCGACGCAATGTGCGCTCTCTCCAGAACTGCTCCTGCTATAGTTTGATCCATAGCATTCATAGCTTATTAACTTGATAATGAATTATTATTGTAAGATATTATACATCCTAACAGTGCTTCTAAAATTATTCAACAATAAATTTTAACTATTTTCAGAAAAATAGAAGAATAGGGTTCGTAACTGGCATATCTCTAACGAAAAATAGTATTTTTGGTCATACAAAGTGTTTCGTGAAGGAGTTTTTAAATATGAGGTGGTTTATTGGAAGAGTGCTCAACGTAGCTTTCGAAGTGCTCAAACATAAGTGAAAACCGCTCCAAAAAGACATCAAAGCGCTCATTTTTATGAGGACCCGACTCAAGTAGCGAACTCGTTCAAAGTAGATTTTGTATCAAAAAAGGGGACTATAATGCGTTTTGTTGCTTTACTTTTTTATTTTAATGACATGAAGCTCGTACAGCATCATTTGAAATAGATATAATATAGTAGAAACTCTGAATTTTTTAAAAAAGAAGCCGTCTCATAGTACTTTGAGACGACTTTTTTTGATGAGAGCATTAATATTTTTTTGCTTTTATTTTACCTGTCCAAGTTTTGAAACCACCTTGAAGTTGGTAAATTTGGTTGTACCCACGTTTTTTAAGAAATAGTGCAGCACGTGAGCTACGGCCTGTATTTTGACAGTATAGATATACTGGTAAATCTGGGCGGATTTCTTTATAACGTTGACGTAGTGTTGTCGAAGGCACATTTCGTGCACCAAGAATGTGACCAGCATCAAATTCTTTTTGCTCACGAACATCGATCAGCTGGGCTTTACGATAGCCTTCTATGAATTGCTCTTGTGTTAGGTTGGTTACGGCTTTTTTGAGTCGTAGTGCATTAATTCCGATATATGCAATTGTGACTACTAAAACGACACCGATTGTGATAAGTATGTCCAAGATTTTCTTACCCCTTTCTATCTTCTCTATTATTATAAAAGATGCGCTAGCGATAGTCCAATGAGTTTGATAAAATTAACTAGGTTGTAGCGAATTCGCTTTTTTCGTTACACAAGCAATCGTTCGCAATTTGAACTGTAGTATAATATTCGTTAAAGTTGACCCACAGGTGGGGCCTGATGGATCATTTTATATTTGTAGGAGATGAGCATATGACAACTTGGTATTTTTTAAATTCAGGGAAATGTAGTCCTTCTTTTAATATGGCACTAGATGAAGCCTTACTTGATTGGCATAGTGAGGGGTTAATTCCACCAGTAATTCGTTTCTACGAGTGGGAGCCTGCGACATTATCCATTGGTTATTTTCAACAAGCTAAGAGAGATATTAATTTAGATGCTGTGCGTGAACAAGGCTTAGGTTTTGTACGTCGACCAACTGGTGGACGAGCTGTCCTACATGAACATGAGCTAACTTATAGTGTCATTGTGACGGAAAGCTATCCGAATATGCCAGAATCTGTGACAGAGGCATATCGTGTGTTAAGTGAGGGAATTTTGCAAGGTTTCCATAACCTAGGTATGGATGCCTATTTTAGTGTACCTGATACAGAGGAGAAAAGAGCGGACCTGAAGAGTCCAAAAAGTGCTGTTTGCTTTGATGCACCAAGTTGGTATGAACTTGTCGTAGAAGGGAAAAAAATAGCTGGAAGTGCTCAAACACGTCAAAAGGGTGTCATTTTACAGCATGGCGCCATTTTATTAGATTTGGATCAAGAGAAATTATTATCCGTATTTAATTTCTCCAGTGAAGAAGCGAAGAATCGTATGCGTAGAAAGCTACCAGAAAAGGCTGTTGCCATCAACAGTCTTGTAAAAGAGCCAGTGACAGTTGAACAATGTGTGACAGCTTTTAGAGATGGCTTTGCAAAATCGTTGCAAATTGAATTAAAACCATTTACACTTTCTGAGGAGCAATTAGAATATGTCCAAGCTTTAGAAGAAAAAAAATATGCTTCAGATGAGTGGAACTTTAAAAAGTAAAAAATGGTATGAAAAAAATATTTTTTAACGTTCAATCCTAGTCATAACAAGTAGTTCTGAATCTATTAAAAAAAGCAAGAGTTGAATTAAAAAACTATATATAGTATCTTTTTTAAAGACATATACACAATATGTAGTGTTTAACGACACAAGATATTGTGTATTTATTTTGTAATGAAGAAAACAAGGGAGGCTAAACGATGGTACTCACAAATCATCAACCCGAAGTAAACAATCAATTTGAACAGTTAAACAAAGATATTGAACAATTCCCGCAGGTACACCCCGTAACATCTGATATGCATATTACACACAAAGGTGTATCAAGACTTGTCATGATCGATCGCTATTCGTTTAAAGACACAGAAAAGAAAACATTGAAAGCCGGCGACTTTGTTGTATTAACGGTAAAAGCTGATCCGAAATTTCCTGCACGTGGTTTAGGGACAATTCAAAAATTGGACATGTCTACAAAAACAGCAGAGATTTTGATTGAAGAGGATTATCGTAGCGCATTAGACGATCCGCAAGAGCAAGAAACGGGTGTGATTACGCGTTCAATTGACGTGTTAGAAAAGCCTCTTGAGATATTTTATGAACAAATTGCAAAACGAAATGCAACGGGCCTTGCCGCTGTTGAAAAAACACCAGAAAAACGTCAAGAATGGTTTGAAAAATTTTATGAGCAATTAGTATCCTTGAAATTCATTCCAGCTGGACGAGTGATTTATGGAGCTGGTTCTGAAACAGATGTAACTTTCTTTAACTGTTACGTGATGCCATTTGTCGCTGACTCTCGTGAAGGTATCAGTGATCATCGTAAGCAAGTAATGGAGATTATGAGCCGTGGTGGCGGTGTAGGAACAAATGGTTCAACATTACGTCCACGCAACACATTAGCTCGTGGTGTAAACGGTAAATCATCTGGTTCTGTTTCCTGGTTAGATGACATTGCTAAATTGACACATCTTGTGGAGCAAGGTGGATCACGTCGTGGCGCACAAATGATTATGCTAGCAGATTGGCATCCAGATATTGTGGAGTTTATTATTTCCAAAATGCAAAATCCACGTATTCTGCGTTACCTGATCGAAAATACAACGGATGAAACAATCATCCGTCTAGCCAAAGAAAAATTAAACTTCAAGCCACTTTCTATGCAAGAAGAAGCGATGTATCAAGGCATCGTGAATTATAAAAACATTGAAGGCTTAGGTGGATTTGATACAGCGATCATTCGTGAGGCTGAAAATAAATTACGTGATGGTGGCACGTACACTGTTCATAACCCAGAGTTTTTAACAGGTGCCAACATTTCTGTGACATTAACAAAAGAATTTATGGAAGCAGTTGAAAAAGATGCTGACTTCGAGCTTCGTTTCCCAGCTGTTGAAGAATATACAAAGGAAGAAATGAGCGTTTACAACACGAAATGGCATGAAGTTGGTGATGTTCGTGAATGGGAGAAAATGGGCTATAAAGTCCGCACATACCGTACAATTAAAGCAAAAGAGTTATGGAATTTAATTAATGTATGTGCAACATACTCGGCAGAGCCAGGTATTTTCTTCATTGACAACGCCAATGACATGACAAATGCAAAGGCATACGGTCAAAGTGTTGTAGCGACGAACCCATGTGGCGAGCAACCACTTGCACCATACTCTGTGTGTAACTTAGCTGCTGTGAATTTAGCACAGTTTGCGAATAAAGAAAATCAATCAGTTGATTACGAAGCACTACGTGAAACAGTTCGTGTTGGTGTTCGTATGCAGGATAATGTGATTGATGCGACACCTTACTTCTTAGAAGAAAACCGTGTACAAGCTCTTGGTGAACGTCGTGTTGGATTAGGCGTTATGGGCTTAGCCGATTTGCTGATTTACTGTGAAAAAGAATACGGTTCAGAAGCAGGTAATGCGTTAGTCGATGAAATCTTTAAAACAATCGCTGAAACTGCGTATGAGGCGTCTACAGAGCTTGCGAAAGAGCGTGGTAGCTTCCCATTCTTAGTAGGTGCTACAGACGAAGAAACAGCTCGTTTACGTAAAGCCTTTACAGAGACAGGCTTTATGCGAAAAATGCCTGCTCATATCAAAGAGCAAATCTTAGCGACTGGAATCCGTAACTCACATTTATTAACGGTTGCACCAACAGGGTCAACAGGAACAATGGTAGGGGTAGCAACAGGTCTTGAGCCATACTTCTCCTTCACGTACTATCGTTCTGGTCGTCTAGGTAAATTCATTGAAGTAAAAGCTGAAATTGTCCAAGAATATCTGAACCATCATCCAGAAGTAAATGAGCAAGAGCTTCCAGAATGGTTCGTTACAGCAATGGAGCTAAAACCAGAAGCGCATGCGGATGTGCAATGTATTATTCAAAAATGGATCGATTCATCTATTTCTAAAACTGTAAACGCACCAAAAGGCTATACAGTACAGCAAGTTGAAAAAGTGTACGAGCGACTATATAAAGGTGGCGCTAAAGGTGGTACGGTCTATGTTGACGGTAGCCGTGATTCACAAGTACTTACACTAAAAGCAGAAGAAAATGATATGGATCAACTTTCATTTGAAGAGGAATTGGTTGAAGAACATACAAAACGTCCAGTCGTATTAGTAGATACGATTCAAGCGTTAGAGTCAACAACTGTTATTGGCTCAGACGTTGGGAATACATGCCCAGTATGCCGTAAAGGCACAGTCGAAGAAATGGGCGGCTGTAATACATGTACAAACTGTGGCGCACAGTTGAAATGCGGTCTGTAATTAATATTTTAAATTAATTTGTTGTGGCTTTGAAATAAAGTTGCGATCTATATAATGGCAATGAAATACCTCTTTAGATATTTTATCTAGAGGGGTATTTTTCATGTCTAACACAAACAGAACATCTAAAATTATAATTGGCTGTATAACAAGAAGAATTTTTTGAGGTGCAAATTACTTCAATTAGGCGACTCTTGTTGAGTTGTAGGGGAATGTTAGTACAATAAAAAGAAGTGTTGTTAGATACATTAAATAAACTAAATGAAATGATTTTGTGCAGCAATTCATTCAAGCCAGGGGTGGCACTATCAACATCATTGGTGATAACATTCAAGCAAAATAAGATTTTCCTAAGCATGTCTGTAAAGCAACGTGTGCAGACAATGCGGCCATGGAGAACTTCTTTGGCTAAATGTATTACAGAGAAGAATTGATCTCCTACGAAGCGTTTAAGAAGAAAATAGAAAAGTATATCGATTACTATAATAATGATCGAATTAAACAAAAATTGGCCGGCATGAGTTCAGTAAAATACCGAACTTATGCCAGCCAATTAGCTGCATAAATAAAACTCTAACTTTAAGGGGTCACTACCAATATGATCTGACCCCAAAAATATAAACTTTTTTACGAAGCTTTTCGATACTCAACGGGACTTTTTCCGTTGAGTTTTCTTTTAATCCGCTCATGATTGTAATAGTAAATATAATCTGCTAATGCTTTTGTAAATTCTACATAGTTTTTAAACGTAGTTGTGTACAGAAATTCTGATTTCAGAATACCAAAAAAGCTTTCTATTACGGCATTATCTAAACAATTTCCTTTCCGTGACATACTTTGCTTGATTTCATGCGTTGTCAATAACGCTTTAAAACGGGGTATTTGATATAACCATCCTTGATCAGAATGAATGATTAAGCCACTCTTTTTCGATAACTTTGTATACGTAAACGCCTTTTTAAAAGACTGTTGAACTAACTCAAAATTAGGTGATTTTGATACCTCATATCCAACGATTTCTCGATTGAATAAATCTAATACAGCCGATACATAGATTTTTTGACCGTTTATTTTAAACTCTGTGACATCGGTTACCCATTTCTGATTGGATGCAGTGGCTTCAAAATCACGTTGGATGACATTCTCTGCGACATAGCCGACTGTCCCTTTATACGAACGGTATTTTTTAGGGCGTACCGTCCCTTTTAAGCCCAATTCTTGCATCAATCGTTGTACCGTTTTATGGTTGATGAAAAAACCTTCATTTCGGAGGGCAAGACAAATACGACGATAGCCATAACGCCCCTTATGGTGATGAAAAAGTGTCTGGATTCGTTCTTTGATCGCCTGATATTTATCTGGTTTTACCCATTTTTGAAGATGATAATAATACGTACTTTTCTTGATTTTTGCCACTTTTAATAGAGCTTGAAGTGGAAATTCCAGCCTTAGCTCATACACAGCTCTCATTTTTTCTTCGGTTTGAATGCTTCCTTTTCTTGAACTAAGGCTTTCAACTTTTTTAAATAGGCATTTTCCATCCGTAAATACTCAATTTCCGCTTTTAACTCTTCCGTTGTTTTTTCATTTAAATCAGACGAAGGTGGTTGTTTTTTTGGCATTGATTGGTGCTCCTTTTCTATTTGATAGAGCACCTTTCCAGCCTTGGACATCCACTGTTTTTTCCATCTCCGAATGGTTTCACGAGAAGGAATATTAAACTTCGCAGCAGTCTGAAGGAGCGAATCGCCCGTCTCTATCAGGTGTTGAATTACTTTTATTTTAAAAGAATCTTCGTAATTCGTGAACCCTTGAGGACGAATAATTCCTTCAATGCCATGGTATCGATATAATTCAATCCATAATCGAACGTACTGTCGATCCCTCTGTAATCTATTGGCAATCTGATACGTACTTTCCTTTTCTTCAATGTAAGCTAGAACTGCGGCTAACTTTTGTTCATCAGAAATCACTAACTGCACCCCCTATATTAGATTTTTTAAGTCCAATATTTTGGGTGCAGTTCATAGCGTCACAGATGAGACCCTGCAGCGAACGGAAGTGAGTGAAGCGGCTCATCGGACGCCCCCTGGAAAGGACGCTGGCGGAACGGAAATCAACCTCTCACCTTGCAAAGTTACTTTTTCTGCTGTTGACATCATCTTTTTTCAACAACAAAGCTGTCATTTTGTTTCAAAATGGCAGCTTTTTATATACAGCACAATCAATGCTCTTTACATTTAGGGATTACATCAGGAAGGTCTTTTTATTTGATGATAGATTTTAGAAGGAGTATTCTTCAAAATATGGAATTAAAATAAAGTTCGCTAAAAAGATGCATTTTACCATCTTCGAGACTCAGTTTTAGTGGTTTGGCGCATCACTTTATTAATCATTACATGTTTGGAAACAGAATGAACAATAAAAGGAGAGAAAAACATGAGTATAGAAATTTTTAATGGAGAACGATCTGCAGAGAGTGTGCAATTTGAAAAATTATTGTTTTCACAAAGTAATAAAAAGAGCTTTTCTAGTATTGAAAATGCTCAACAATTTATTAAGCAAAGAGGAACAGAAAATATTCACCCCTATGTGATTGGGGAGGATGTCAATTTTTTAAGCGATTTGAAGGAGCAAACATTCGAGGATATGCAGGTTTTTATTTTAAATGACCAAAAGTCTTCATCACAAATGGTGATTCTTTATATTCATGGTGGAGCTTGGACGAATCAACCTTTAAATTTACACTGGTTGTTCATGGATAAAATGGCACAAGCCTTAAATGCAAAAGTTATTGCGCCTATCTATCCAAAAGTCCCTCATTTTAGCTATCAAGATACGTACCCAAAGATGCTCAGCTTATATAAAGAGATTCTAGCATCTATTGAAAGCTCCAATCAATTAACCATTATAGGAGATTCAGCAGGTGGAAATATAGCACTTGGTCTAATTCAACTGTTGAAGCGAGACGGTCTGCCTCAACCACAAGATATTATTTTATTGTCGGCATGTGTTGATATGAGTTTAGAAAATCCACTTATTCAGGAATATGAAGAAAACGATCCCATGTTAGCTAGTGAAGGAATGGAAGTCATAACAAAAATATGGGCAGCTGATAAAGCTCTAAAGGATCCAATAATTAGTCCAATTTATGGCGATTTTCAAGGAGTTGGCAAGATAACTCATTTTATTGGGTCCCACGAAAGCTTATATCCAGATGCAATACAGTTTGATGAAAAGCTAACAGAACAAGGCGTTGCAATCAATACCTTTGTTTATCCTAAGATGAATCATGTGTTTGTTGTGATGCCGATCCCTGAGGCAGTGGATGCGCAACAGAAGATTATCAATATCCTAAGTAAATAATTCACAGAAAAACGTGTTTTGAGCCATTCAAAATACGTTTTTTTCTATATACATTTTTAGCAAGGTTTATTTATTTGTAGATGTTTGAAAAATAAAATTTGTGAATTGCAGAAATCGCAGAAGGATTTGTCAAAATTAGTTGGTGTCTCAAAACAATCAATCACTGCAATTGATTTGGGAAAATTTAATCAATCATTAGAGCTTACCTCCAATATTTTAAAAGCTCCTGAATATGATGGGTGTTTTTTTACAGCCCTACTAGTAAGTAAAAAAAGATTCTAAGTAAGCTAAATTGTACGTTTAACCCCTTTGGATAGGCCTATCTAAAGGGTGTTTTTATTGTTCGCCAGAATCTTTGAGATTACCACTTATTCCTTGATAACGACCAGTTGTCGATAATCCATTTACAACATGTATGGAAAAATTTATAGTGAGGCGTAGAAAGGACAGTGATCATATGAAGGTGGAAATATCGATTGACCCTACATATAAAGAACCCAAAGTAATCATTCTCACAGATAAAATGACTGATGACATTGAGCATCTTATGCAAATTATTACTACGACAGCAGAAAGCACTTTATTAGCTTTCTCCCATAAAGGCGTTGAATTGATCGATAGTAAGGAGATCGTGCGTATTTATACAGAGCAAAAAAAGGTTTGTGTCCAGAGCATTCACGGTGTTTATACGGTACGTTTGCGTCTTTATGAGCTGGAGGAAAAGCTCAATCCTCAAATGTTTCTCCGTATTTCAAATGCTGAAATAGTCAATCGCTACATGATCAAGCATATGGACATTAGTAGAACAGGTACAATCGGAGTTGAATTGAAGAATGGCACGAAAACATACGCTTCTAGGCGTTATGTAAGCAAAATTAAGAAGCAATTAGGAATCTGAGGTGATAAATATGCGAAAAGACATTTTAACACGTATTATTGGTGGATTTTTGATCGGTATAGTAATGGGACAAATTGTGCAATTCTTTGTATCAATGGGCATAGGGCAAGGAAAATATGTTTGGGTGGTGCCAGAATTTCGTGCTTACTTTACAGATGAAATAAGTGCAATAATTACTCAAATTCTATTAACGGGTGTTATTGGCATTACCTTTGCTCTTGCAGCACTTATTTTTGAAATGGCTAGCTGGGGAATGTTGAAGCAATATTTGGTCCACTTTTTCATAACGGCAATGATTTGGATACCGATTGTAACGCTACTATGGATGCCAAAAACAATGGCTAATATTTTTTCTCTCGTAGCCAGCTTTCTCGGAACTTATATTGTGACATGGGTTTTACAATATCGATTTTCACAACGTGACATAGAAAAAATTAATGCGATTCTTACTAATCGAGGTGAAGAGCATGATGATTAACATAAGAGATTTAACAAAGCTTTATAAAGAGCGTGTAGTCGTTAATCAATTAAATTTACAAATCCATCAAGGTGAACTTTTTGCTCTTTTAGGACAAAATGGCGCTGGCAAAACAACCACAATCAAAATGTTGTGTGGGCTCCTTTCACCTACAGAGGGGGATGCCACAATAGATGGAAAAAGCATTGTGCAAAATCCACAGGCTGTAAAACAAGTTATTAATATTTCTCCCCAAGAAACGGCCGTTGCGCCTAATTTAACGGTATATGAAAATCTATTATTATTCAGTCAGATTTATGGCCACGAAAAAGAAAAAGCACAACAACAAGTATATGACAAAATGGCCTTATTCGGACTGACACCACATCAGCATGACAAGGCTAAGACACTATCTGGCGGCTACCAGCGTCGTTTAAGTGTAGCAATGGCTTTAATGTCAAACCCAAAGGTATTGTTCCTCGATGAACCGACTTTAGGGATGGACATACGGGCAAGGAATGATGTATGGAACATATTGAAGCACTTAAAAGGACATGTCACGATTATTTTGACCTCCCATTATTTAGAAGAGATAGAGGCTTTGGCTGATCGTGTAGGAATTATGCATCATGGGCAAATATGTGCACTAGGCACGATACAACAATTGATCAGTGAAACAGGCAAGCATTCTTTAGAAGAGGTATTCTTGGAAAAAACAGAGGAGGCGTTATTGTGAGGGTAGCTGCGTTTGCAACAAGGAATCATAAAGAGATTGTCCGTGATCCAATCACTTTATTATTTGGTATAGGCTTACCAATTCTTTTATTGGGCTTATTTTCTGTTATGCAAAAAAATATGCCATTTGCTTTATATGAAATGAATAACCTAACACCGGGCGTCATTGTATTTAGTTTTTCTTTTCTCACACTGTTTTCAGGAATGTTACTAGGAAAAGATAAAAGTTCATCCTTTTTAATGAGGATTTTTGTTTCTCCTTTGTCTGCCGCTGATTACATTTTAGGGTATATGATACCTTTACTACCAATAGCTCTGCTACAAATTTTTGTTTGTTTAGCTACCGCCATGTTTTTAGGGTTGCCATTTAATAAGTCTATCCTCTTTATGATTCTTGTACTTCTAATAATTTCACCACTCTATATTAGTTGTGGATTATTATTTGGGACATTATTTACAGATAAGCAGGTAGGAGGGATATTTGCCATCTTTGTTAATGTGACAACTTGGTTAAGTGGAACATGGTTCGAATTAGATATGATTGGTGGAACATTTCAAAAGATTGCGCAACTTTTACCTTTCATGCACGCAGTCAATGCAGCTAGGGCTATCTTACATGCAGAGTATGCGAATGTGTTTTATTCACTTATTGTTGTCATTGGTTATACAATAATTATGACAATTCTCGCCATCTTTATGTTTAAGCAGAAAATGCAAGGCAGTACAACATGAAAAAAAGGCAGCTCCGACGTTGGGCTGCCTTTTTTATTAATCATGATTTAATGTCGCAGCGATTTCAGGTTGCTGCTCTACTTGGCGTAGCATATTAAAGGAAGCAATCGCTACTTCTACTTGATCGTCCTTCGGTTCACGAGTTGTTAGTAATTGGAGCCATAAGCCAGGGTAGCCAAGGAAGCGTAACACTGGAATATTACGGCAGGCATTTGTCGCTTGTAAGACTTCAAATGAGATCCCTAGAACAACAGGAATTAATAGAATACGATCTAAAATACGAAGCCACAGTGGATCTGTAGGCACAAAGAAATATAAAAACATCCCAACGAACACTGTGAATAATATGAAGCTACTGCCGCAACGATAGTGTAGGCGTGATTGAGCTTGAACATTTTTTACGGTAATGTCTAATCCAGCTTCATAGCAATTTATCACCTTGTGCTCTGCACCATGGTACTGAAATACTCGTTTAATGAGGGGGGTTAACGAGATAAAATATAAATAGGCTAGCAGTAACAATAATTTAATACCGCTTTCCAGTAAAATTTGTCCCGTTTTTCCTTCAATCCATTTTGAGAAAAAATCAGCTATAAAAACAGGAATTAATGTAAAGGCAAATTTTCCAAATAGAAAGGAAAGAATACCTACTACAGCAACGCCCAGTATCATTTGAAGTTTAGAGCCTTCTTCTTTATGATCTTCCTCTTCACCAGGTGTCACATCATAGCGATCCCCAGCAAATTGCATGTGACGAGAACCTAAGCCAGCGGATTCAATTAGCGCGACAACGCCTCGTACAAATGGGATTTTTTTAAGCTTTTGTAACAAAGGTTTTTGTACTTTTTTGAAATGATAATAATCAATGGAATCATCGTTACGACGAATGGCTGTAACAGTATGTTCCTTTCCTCCGAACATCACACCCTCTAATTGTGCTTGTCCCCCGTATACAGGTGAATTGCTCAAGGCTAACACCACTCTCTTTATATATTTCAACTGTACCATTGTACTAAATTTAGTGAAAAACCTCTACCGTTACGCATAGTAAATTTTCTATATGGCTACACTAATCGTACATTTTAGGAAATAATTAGTGTGCATAAAGGAGAGGTATAGGGTGAAAGTAGCGACAATTACAGCACTTGTCAATGCGCTTGTTTTAGCGCTGTGCTTAAAAGGTTTACATTATTTCCATCTCATTAAATGGCATCCGATAGGGTTTTATAAAAAATGGAATTGGTTTGAAGAAAGCTCCAAATTATTTCAATGGACCTTTTTTATTTTTCTACTATTTATTATCGGCTTATTTTTATACATGACTATGCGCTATGTATATATCATCCCAGCTGTTTTTTCTTCCCTTTTATTAGGTCTATTGGTGACCATCTCATTGGAATGGATTGCTTTAGATTTACCATTACAGCTTACGTCTTTTAAAAAACTGTCGATTCCCTTTATGGTGACCGTTATTTGTTTATTACGTTTCTTGCTTGAAACCGCCAATTTCCATCAGAAGGAACATACAGCACAAAAACAAAGTTGAAGGTACAAAATATCCCCTTCGTTTAAGGGGATATTTATGGCACCACTAGTTGAAATTAGTTGCTGAATGCACGGTGTATGATAAAATAAATGGCAAGTACATAGAAAGAGGCGAATAGAAGCGTGAAGTTATTATGTTTGAATGGACCGAACTTAAATCGACTTGGTAAACGAGAGCCACATATTTATGGACATGAAACATTGGATGATGTTCGAGAAAATGTTCAAAATCTTGCGGCTTCTTTAGGTGCTACAGTTGAATTTCGTCAATCCAATCATGAAGGGGTACTAGTAGATTGGGTGCATGAAGCAGAGGACGAAAAATATGATGGTATTATCTTTAATCCTGGTGCATATACCCATACAAGCATCGCATTGCATGATGCGATAGCAGGTATTTCTGTGCCAGTTATCGAAGTACATATTTCCAATATCCACAAACGTGAGGCTTTCCGACATCATTCCTATCTTGCTCCGGCCTGCCTTGGTCAAATTTGTGGACTAGGTACGAAAGGCTATGAACTGGCACTACGTACATTTATCGAGAGGGAGAATTGATTATGTTGAAATTACAAAAGCTACGTAAAGCACTTCAAGAACAAAGCATCGATGGTATTTTAATTACGAATGGGTACAACCGTCGCTATATGACAGGTTTTACAGGGACAGCAGGCGTAGCAATTGTGTCTCAAAATGATGCTGTATTTATTACAGATTTCCGTTATACAGAGCAGGCTGCTGCACAAATTCAGGACTTCCGTATTGTCAAGCATGAAGCCACAATTATTGAAGAAATTGCTACTCAAGTAAATAATATGGGTATCAAATTATTGGGCTTTGAGAAAGATACTGTAAGCTATGGCACTTATGAACTGTATAAATCGAAGATTCAAGCAGATTTAGTGCCGATTTCTGGGCTAATTGAAAAAATTCGCTTGATTAAGACGGAACAAGAGATTAATATTATTAAGGCTGCGTGTGAAATTGCAGATCACGCATTTACACATATTTTAGGCTTCATCAAGCCTGGTAAAACCGAGCTTGAAGTTTCGAATGAATTAGAATTTTTCATGCGTAAACAAGGAGCAACTCAGTCTTCGTTTGACACGATTGTTGCGTCTGGTCTTCGTTCAGCATTACCACACGGCGTTGCAACGAATAAAGTGATTGAAAAAGGCGACTTTGTTACATTAGACTTTGGTGCGCTTTATAATGGCTATATTTCGGATATCACACGTACTGTGGCTGTGGGAGAACCATCTGAAAAATTGGTAGATATGTACAATACAGTCCTTGCTTCTCAACTGTTAGCACTTGAAAAAGTGGGTCCTGGATTAACAGGTATTCAAGCGGACGCGATTGCACGTGACTACTTAAAAGAAAAAGGATATGGCGAAGCATTTGGTCATTCTTTAGGACACGGTATTGGTCTTGAAGTACATGAAGGCCCTGGCTTATCGATGCGTTCTGATACAGTGCTAGAGCCAGGTATGGCCGTGACGATTGAACCAGGTGTTTACTTACCTGGAATCGGTGGTGTCCGTATCGAGGATGATATTTTAATCACAGAAACGGGTAATGAACTACTAACACATTCGTCAAAAGAACTCATTATTTTATAAACTTTGGAGGAACACAAATGATCTCAGTAAACGATTTCCGTACAGGTCTAACAATTATTGTTGATGGCCAATTATACCGCGTGTTAGATTTCCAACACGTAAAACCAGGTAAAGGTGCTGCATTCGTACGTTCTAAATTACGTAACCTACGTAACGGCTCAGTGAATGAAAAAACATTCCGCGCTGGTGAAAAAGTTGAAAAGGCACAAATCGATAATCGTAAAATGCAATATTTATATGCACAAGGTGACGAGCATGTATTTATGGACTTGGAATCATATGAGCAAACTGAACTAGCTTCATCTGCTATTGAGTATGAATTAAAATTCCTAAAAGAAAACATGGAAGTGCATATTCAATCTTACCAAGGTGAAATGTTAGGTGTTGAATTACCGAACACTGTTCAATTAGAAGTAACAGAAACAGAACCAGGAATCAAAGGTGATACAGCTTCTGGCGGTACAAAACCTGCTACTCTTGAAACAGGTCTAATCGTACAAGTACCATTCTTCGTTAACCAAGGTGACGTTTTAATCATTAACACGGATGAAGGTTCTTACGTTTCTCGTGCATAATGATCAGCCTACTCTTTTCATTAAAGAGTAGGTTTTTATTTTTTTCTTATACATATACTGTCAAATCGTTCATTTAATGTGATAATAGATAGAAGCACTATTTAATTTTTATTGAGGTACTATCAAGTTTCTATCATCAGATAGATGGTCATTACTGGTAGAATTGTTTACAATCAGAGTAAGGAGTGAAAGGTATGCTACAAACAACATTTGATATGCGATATCCAATTATACAAGCACCAATGGCAGGCGTGACATCACCTAAATTTGTGGCGGCTTGTGCTGAGGCAGGCCTATTAGGTTCAATTGGTGCAGGTTACTTAGATGGTGAACAAACAAAGCAGTTTATTCAAGAAGTGAAGAAATTAACGACAAAGCCCTTTGCGGTCAATTTATTTGTGCAAGAAGAACCCAAAATTGATGTCGAGGTTTTACAACAAGCCAGAATGGCACTGCAACCTTTTTACGATGAATTAGGATTATCCCCTGTACAGAGCGTAACATCAAAGGAAGTTTTTGCGGGACAGGTTCAAGCTGTGATTGAAGAAAAGGTAGCAGTTTGTTCATTTACATTTGGGCTGCCATCTCCGGCTGTTCTTAAACAATTAAAAGATCATGGCGTCTATACGATTGGTACTGCAACCACATTAGAGGAAGCCATACTGGTGGAGCAAGCAGGAATGGATGCGGTTGTATTACAAGGGGGAGAGGCTGGCGGTCATCGAGGCTCTTTTACTGACCCTTTGCAATTAATTCCATTGCATGACTTACTACAACAAGTAGTGGGAAAAGTTGCGATTCCGATTATAGCTGCGGGAGGCCTTGTAACCAAAGAGGATATTCAAAAGGCACTTGAAAGTGGGGCACAGGCAGTACAAATTGGGACGGCTTTACTAGTGGCAGATGAATGCGAAATTTCGCCACTCTATAAAAATGCTGTATTGGCATCAAAAGAACAACAAACGACGATTACGCTTGCATTTACTGGTAAACCAGCAAGAGGTTTAGCAAATGATTTCACGAAACGTATGGAGGATGCGACAGTAGCACCCTATCCACTACAAAATTATCTAACGACTACCATTCGTAAGGAAAGTGCTGAGCAAGGTAATGCAGAATATTTATCCATGTGGATGGGTGAAAATAGTCACCTCATACAGCAAACGGATACGGTGAAAAACATTGTGAGCAAACTATTATAATTTTTTATCGTAGAAGATCTCTATACATCTGTATAGAGGTCTTTTTTTTTGAAGAGCGACATATATTGCTGTACACGAGGGGGCGTAGGAATGGAATTACAAGACGTATTAAGAGTTGCTGGAGTGGGACTAGTCGTTGCGCTTCTTCATGTTTTCTTTGATCAAACAGGGAAGAAGGAGTTTTCATTTTTCCTCTTTTTCATTGCTTACTTATATATGACAGCAGAATTACTTCGATTTTTACGTCTATTCTTTAATGAGATTTTAACCTTCTTCCAATGGCTTACCTCATCCGGGTAATGTGAATGGAAATTGTCATCGTCGCTGTTGTCATGCTGCTTTTATTATTGCTGATAAAAGAAGTTATACAGCCACTCCATGCGCTAATCAGTGTGATGTTTTCTTTTTTGCTTTTTGGCATGTTGTTCTCGACACTTTTATTGCCTTTCGCCAAACAATTGTTAGAAACACTTGCGTTTTTACCTTATGCGAAGGCTATTTTAATCAGTGCAAGTATGTTCTATGTCGGGCAGTGGGTGGCATTGCTTTTGGCAGAACATAATTATAAAGTGCTCGGGAACATCGTTTTTGCTGCGGTAAAAATTGTAATTTTACTGTATTGGTTCAAAGAATTTTTGGCTGTTCTACAGGAGGTGTCGGCCATTTTAAAAAGGCTAAACTAAGGAGCGAAGCCATTGCAGGAGCAAATATTATCGTTTTTAATCGACCCATTCTTTCTCTTGCTCAAGATGACGCTCATGCTTTGCAGCTACGTCATCATCATTTTGATTGTGAACATGCTATTACCAGAGTTTGAAAAAGGGACAAGGATACTTTTTTTTCTTATCGTTTTAGCAACAATCGGTCCTGTTGTTGTCAACTCCTTTACATTAATTGATGAAATTGCACAAGGACTAGCCCATCTATTTACGGCATTTTATCCGATTCTTACATCAAGCTTTTTATTATCCAGTAGTATTACAGCGATTGCTTCCTGGCAGCCTTTTTTACTGTTTTTTGTACAAGTCCTCACCATTATCAGTAGTAAGTGGCTTATTCCTGGCGTGCTTTTGGCCATTGTCTTTGATGTATGCAGTGTCATCGTAAAGGAAATATCCTTTACTCGAATAGCTGAATTAATTCGCTTTACAATTATGAGCATCGTGTCGGCCTCAGTTATTTGCTATGTCTTACTGATGACCGCAAGTGGTGTAGCAGCATTTAGTGTCAATGCGGCTGTAGCAGAGCCCGTCAAAAAATTAATTGAAGAAAATATTCCAGTTGTTGGTTCTTTTATTGTGGATAGTTTTTCGATGTTTCAGCATATGACTCAATTTACATCTTCTCTTACAAGTATTAGCGCTTTTATCGCCGTCATTACGGTGTCTTTTATCCCAACCGTGCAGCTTGTAGTTAGTGCCTATTCTTTGAAAATGCTCGCTGCTATTTTAGAACCGATTGCCTTTGATGATATTTGTAGACTACTAGATCAAGTTAGCAAATCACTATTTACTTTATGTGCTGTATCATTTTTAATTGCTTTTTCATTTATGTTTTCTTGTTTTTTCCTCATTGTGTTCGTACAAGTCATGGCAGGGGGGAGATAGATTGATTCTTTTATTGGCATTGCTGTTTGTCTGTCAGATTTTTGTGTTTCTAACGGATGATAAGGAAATAATTTCACTGACAAAGTTGGTCATCACGTTAGTATTTTTGCAATTGCTATTAAAGATTCCATTTATCAATTCATAGGAAGAAACAAGCGTACATACACTTGAAAAAGAGAAGATGAAAGGAGGCAATGTACAAGTGATGTGGAAAAGACACGAAAAAAAACAACGTCATTGATGGTTTTAATTTTGATAGCTGCCTCCGTGGGAATTTTCATCATTTTACCTATGTATCAAACGAATTCAACAAGCGACAATGGTTCACCGCTCACGAATGAAGAAAAACTTGAGCAAACCCTGAAGGCAATGGAAGGTGTTGGGAAGGTTAAAGTCTACTTTTATTATGGAGAGATGACAGATGATCAGAATGCCAATAAACTATTCAGCCAATATTTTCGAGGGACTGAACAAGGCACGAAAAACGTGACAGGAATGCTCGTTGTTTCAGAGGGTGCTTCCGATATCTTTGTGAAAAATGAAATTCGTGCTGTCGTCAGTCAAGTGATGCAATTACCGATTCATCGAATTATTATCGTTCCAATGGAAAATAAGGAGGAAAAGTAAATGCGCGTACGTAGAAGAACAGTTTGGTTTATGACATTATTAAGTTTAGTAGCAGTCATTTCAGTGTATTATTTGGTAGATCCAGCAAAGCAATTCAATGGTCTTACTATTTTTACAGATGATACACTGCAACAAACAGCTGTCACAGGTGTTACAGATCAGGAGGCAACAAATGATATAACACAAGAAGTATCTTCACCAAGTCACTTATTTGAAGAAATGCGTATGCAGGTTAGTGATGAGAGAAGCCAGCTTCGTGAGCAGTTAACACAAAAGATTGCCTCAGAAGAATATTCTGCCGAAGAAAAAAATGAGGCATATAATGAAATGGATGGCCTTATTAAACGTGAATCAGCTGAAGCTATGCTTGAGATGCTCGTAAAATCATTAGGCTACTCTGATGCGTTTGTTCGTGCTGAGGGAGAAAAAGTGTCGGTGACAGTGATGGCAGAGGAATTGTCAAAAGCCCAAGCAAACGAAATTATTTATTTGGTAAAAACAGAGATGGAAGGCGCAAATGATGTGCAAGTCAAGTTCAGTGCAAATAATTATTAAAAAATAAAGAAAAAAATAAATTTTTAGTTAATTTATAAAAGGTTGTTATATATCAGCTTCATGAAAAGGCTTTCGCTTAGTAAAGGAAAGCCTTTTATTTTGTTCATATTTACTTAATTTTCATTTAACTATTTCAAATTGATACGAAAAAATATAGAATAGTTATTGTAGTAGATTTTAATTCATAAGGAGAGTTAGAAATGTTCAAAATTCAAGAAATTCGTGAAATTATTAAATTAGTGGATTCTTCTTCAATTGACGAGTTTGTGTACGAAGTAGATGGCGCAAAAGTAAAACTTAAAAAGAATAATGTTGTTGTTACAGAAACTGTAGCACCTAAAAAAGAAGTAGTAGCCCCTGTTGTACAACAATCTGCACCAGCAGAAGCTCCAGCAGTAACACCTGCACCAGCGAAAGAAGAAGCGCCAGCAACAGCTGCAGCGGCACCATCAGTTAACGACCCATCGTTACATAAAATTGTATCTCCAATGGTCGGTACTTTCTATCAAGCACCAAACCCAGATTCTCCTGCTTACGTAAAAGTGGGTGACAAAGTAGGGGACGAAACAATCGTATGTATCGTAGAAGCAATGAAATTATTCAACGAAATCGAAGCAGAAGTGCAAGGGGAAATCGTTGAAATTCTAGTTAAAGATGGCGACTTAGTAGAGTACGGCCAACCATTATTCCTTGTAAAAGCTGAGTAAGGAGTGCAAAACAAATGAAAAAAGTTTTAATTGCAAACCGCGGCGAAATCGCTGTGCGTATCATTCGTGCTTGTAAAGAGTTAGGCATTCAATCGGTTGCTGTGTACTCTGAAGCAGATGCTGACGCATTACATGTGAAGTTAGCAGACGAAGCTTATTGCATCGGACCAAAGCTATCAAAAGATTCTTATCTTAGCTTCCCAGCGCTACTTAGCGTAGCTGAAAAGACAGGTGCTGATGGCATCCACCCAGGATATGGCTTCGTATCAGAAAACGCTGATTTTGCTGAAGCTTGTGAAAACGCTGGCATTAAATTTATCGGTCCATCATCTGATTCTATTAAAATTATGGGCATCAAGGACGTTGCACGTACAACAATGGAAGCAGCAGGCGTTCCACTTGTTCCAGGTACTGGTATTGTACCAGATATCGAAACTGGTAAAGAATGGGCTGCTAAAATTGGTTACCCTGTCATCATCAAGGCAACTGCTGGTGGTGGCGGTAAAGGAATCCGTGTAGCACGTACAGAAGAAGATCTTGTAAAAGGTATTGAAATTACGCAAAAAGAGGCTGCTGCAGCATTCGGTAACCCTGGCGTATATTTAGAGAAATTTATCGAGTACTTCCGTCACTGTGAAATCCAAGTTTTAGCAGATGGCTACGGTAACGTGGTGCATTTAGGCGAACGAGACTGTACGGTTCAACGTCGTATGCAGAAGTTAGTAGAGGAAGCTCCATCTCCAGCCCTATCTTCTGAGCGTCGTGCTGAAATGGGTGCAGCTGCAGTAAAAGCGGCACAAGCATGTAACTATGAAGGTGCTGGCACAATCGAGTTTATCTATGACTATCAAGAGGACAAGTTCTACTTCATGGAAATGAACACTCGTATTCAGGTTGAGCACCCAGTAACAGAAATGATTTCTGGTGTAGATCTTGTACAACAACAATTAAAAATTGCATCTGGTGAGAAGCTTCCATTCACACAAGATGATATAAAATTAAATGGTTGGGCCATTGAATGCCGTATTAACGCAGAAAATGCCTATAAAAACTTCATGCCTTCAGCAGGAACTGTTGATACGTATATAACACCAGGTGGCTATGGTGTACGTATTGATTCTGCTGTCTATGCAGGCTATACAATCCCACCATATTACGATTCAATGGTAGCAAAACTAATTGTTCATGCGGATACACGTGAAGAAGCGATTGCGAAAATGAACCGTGCCTTAAGTGAATTCGAAGTATCTGGTCCTGGAATTAATACAACGATTCCATTCCACCAAGCATTGATGAACAATGACGTTTTCAAATCAGCACAATTCAATACGAAGTTCCTAGAAGAGAACGATGTATTGGGTGTAGCAGAAAAAGTGAAGTAAGCGTTCGCAAGTTTAAACCTCCTAGCTATTATTAGTTAGGAGGTTTTTTATGTCTAAGCATAACTAGATGGAAGACTTACTTGCAGGTAGGAAGATCAATTATAGAAGAAAGATTGATCGTTATAGAAGCTTAAACCGTTACTAATTGAAGTGTGGTGAAAAAGATTATAAAAGTTCTATTTTATAGATAGAAGATCGTTATCTGGTGTTAACATACCATTCTTTGTTGAATAATCTCCTATGTTTCTGTAAAGCACAGCTGTCTTTATCGCATGGCCTTCTTTCGCAAATACAAGAAGGAAAATATCTTCCCGTACATCTAATCCACTAATACTACCTTTAAACTGTATGTTCATTGTTTCTTCAATCGCATCTTTCGTTGTATAAGGTCCAAAAATTTGCGCTTTTTCCCAATCAAAATCCGTTAATTTATTTAGTGAAACTACAGTTGTACCATTATTTGCTTTTTCCATTATATTTTTCGCAAGCAATGTATCTTCACTAGCACTATTTCCCAAAAATAAAAAAAACATTGTAAACATGAGGACAACCCCACCGATGCCAAACAACCATTTTTGTAACATACTCTACCTCTACTTTATCTCAAATTAATTCTATATTATAGAAAGAATACTATATAATAGAAGAAAGAAATAGTCATCCCCCTGAAAAGGAATGAAACAATGGATGCCAATATACAATAAGCTAGTGAGGGATAAAATTTTAGAAGTAATTGAAGCGAAGGGTTTATCCTATCATGCACACATTTTAGAACCTAGTGAGCTGGTAAAGGCAATAAAGGCTAAAATAATAGAAGAAGCTACAGAATTTTACGAAGCCGAATGTAGAGAAGAAAGTGTAGAAGAGCTTGCAGATATACTGGAGCTCCTTCATATCGCTATCGGTGTGCTAGGTGTAAGCTTTGAGGAGCTAGAAGAGACGCGTGAACACAAGAGAAATGCTCGTGGGGGATTTGAAAAGGGAATTTATTTAATCGATGTAGTGGATCAGTAAAGTCGGTTTTAAATTAAAACGGCTTTCGACAGCCAAACCTTCCTTTTTATAGTATAATAAATGTAAGTACAGCACTTGTTTGTGATGTGTAAGGGAAAGGATGATATTTGTATGGCAGAGAAAGTAGGACAATCTTTCGTACAACCAACACCTTCTGGGAAAGAAGAGCTTGGAAAAATTGAGGTAGCGGCAGAGGTGATCGAGGTTGTGGCTGGGATTGCTGTCAATGAAGTAGAAGGCATTGCTGCAACTCGTGGGAATATTGCGACGGGTGTCGTGGAACGTTTCGGTAAAAAAGTACACAATAAAGGCATTAAATCAGGTGTAACGGAAACTGGTGAAATTGCGATTGATGTATTTTGCTCTGTGAAATATGGATATGCCATTCCTAAAGTAGCAAAAGAAGTTCAAACGCAAATCCGTCAGGCTATTTTTAATATGACGGCACTAGAAACAGCAGAAGTAAATGTGCATATTACAGGTATTCACTTTGAAAAAGAAGAAACAGTAGTGCATGAATAAAAAAGAAAAGGATTGCCCAATGATGATTCGTTCATCAAAGGGCAGTCCTTTTTATATGGATTTCTCTAGGATGTTCATGTGGATGTATCGCTATTTTATAATTCTATATGCTTTGGCTTTCTCCAGAATAACGCAAGTATGACGCCTAGCACCAATACGATTGTAGCAAAGTAGTATGGATAGTTCAGATTGATATCGAACAATACCCCACCTAGAATTGGGCCAAAAATATTACCAAGACTTGTAAACATAGAGTTCATGCCACCAACAAATCCTTGTTCATTTCCGGCAATTTTCGATAAATACGAAGTAACAGCAGGTCGAATTAAATCGAAGCCTACGAAAATAAAGAATGTCACGAATAAGATGGCAAAATAATGACTCACGATCGTCATGGCAAATGTTAATACTGCTGAAAGGATTAGAGAGTAACGAATAACATTAATCTCACCCATTTTCTTTGTCAGCCAATCAAATAGTATTAATTGAGCTAGTGCCCCAACAATACCACTTCCTGTAATAATTATGGCAATATCCGATGGTGTAAACGCAAATTTGTGATCGACGAATAAGCTAAACAATGATTCGAATGCAGCGAGGCCAAATGATAACACGAAAATAAGAATGAATGGTATGAAGTAGAGTGGACTAAACACACGCTTGACACTACCTAACATGGATTGTGCTACTTCTTCATTGTCTGTAGCACGTGTTGGCTCTTTTAAAAACAGCAATGACAGGATAGCTGCGAACAGACCAAGTACCCCAGCTGCATAAAATGGGACACGTGTACCAATTTCAGCTAAAAAACCACCGATCCCAGGGCCGATAATAAAACCTGTGCTAATGGCTGCACTCATATAGCCAAGTGCCTTAGGGCGCTGTGCCAATGTCGTAATATCAGCTATATAGGCGGTTACAGCTGGCATAATGAAAGCGGCACTCACGCCACCTAACATACGAGAGACAAAAAGAATTTCAACAGAACGACCAAACCCAAATAAAAACTCAGAAAGTCCAAAAATAAAAAGACCTGCAACAATCATAACTTTGCGGCCAATATTATCAACAAGCTTACCTGCAATTGGTGATGCAATTAATTGTGTAATGGCAAAGGCTGCCACCATATAACCAACAACAGAGCCAGAAATATGTAGCTCATTCATGATGGTTGGTAAAACAGGGATGACTAAACCAATCCCTAAAAAGGCAATGAAAAGATTAGATAATAAAATAGCTAAGGTTATATTTTGTTTCTTGCTCATAAACTTCTCCTTCTAATTGTTCGCGATACATGTTTTCAATCTACTAGAATATTTCCATGTAATACGATAAACCCTATAGTAACTATAGGGTCAAAAGATTTGTTTTTATTTTTAAAAAAATTTTTATCAGTTTGGGAGTTCTGGCTGAGAGTTATACGAATGCGCCACTACTTTTTCGGAGGAATTTTGTGTCTCTTGTTTTTGCCTAATCTTTAATTCTACTATAAATTTCTTTTCTTGTTCCATAGTGAGCGTTGCTGGCATGTATAGCTCATACACTTGCGACTCAAATAGTTCCTGCTGAGCTAGTACATGATTTCTCAACTTTTCATAGAATGAAAAATAAGTATCAGGATCGTAAATAAAGGCGATGCATACATATTTACCCCCAGGAATAATGGTTTGTTGTATGTTTGGTGAAAGCTGCGAAAATGTGCGCTCCGTTAATAGGGGAGTGAAAATAGCATCATAAATGATGTCATTGACATCTTTATAGGGCTCTAGTGGATAAATACAGCCATAACGACTGTTTAAGACACTGCCTTCCTTTTCGATGATTTTAATTAAAGTGGCATAGTATGTACTGGTGCTCGATGTCGGTGTTAATTCAGTAGTGGTTACTTGAAGAACGGGCATTGCTTCCTCTATTTGCGCATAAATCTCACCGAAGACTGGGATATCAATTTGCTCTTGTAATTGCTTTTTTGTTTTCAGTAAGGTATTTTTTGCTTCGTTTAAACGTGAAATTTTTTCATTGATGCGTAGCTCCTGCTGAGCTAAAAAATCAAGCAATTCCTCAGAGGTTAATCTAAGTGCTTTTTTTATATCATCGAGCGTCACGCCGATATATTTAAGGGACTTTATAATGTCTAAATAGAATAGCTGATTGCCTTTATAATACCGATAATTGGTGAAGGTATCGATATAAGCAGGCTTAAATAAATCAATTTGATCATAATAACGTAATGTCTGAACCGATAAGTTTGAAAGTTTGGCAACCTCACCTATCGTATAATAATGTTCCTTCATAAATGGCCTCCACTAATAAAAGCTAAAAAAGTTTCGAATGGCATCAAAACGAATTTTATGCTTGCATCCACCCAGTAAAATAGGTGAAATGTACGTTCCTTCATTTGTTGATATTGTTCTTCACCGTCAACCATTTTAAATGTTTTTTGCAGCTAAGACATATAGCTTCAGTTTGCATTGTGACACCTCTAAAGTTTTTCTTTATTATACCATTACGAACAGGAAACATTCATTTTTGGAATACCACTATTTCGATGAGAAGTGGGCTTAAACAAAAAGTTCCTTGAAAAAGGTTCAGATTATTGAAAACTTGCTTGAAATCGTGTTTCTCATGTGATTTTATGCTATTATAAACCTTAATGCCACTTAAGAAGGAGAGCTTTACATGAAACGACATGAAGCACGCGAAAAAGCGTTGCAAGTTTTGTTTCAGCTAGACAATACGGATCTAACAGTTGAAGAAGCAATGGGCCATATTAAAGGTCAACCTACCAATGCCTTCTACGAAAAGATCGTAAATGGAACAGCTGAACATTTGGAGGAAATCGATGCTACATTAGAACAGCATCTTGAAAAGTGGTCACTTGCCCGTCTACCCAAAATTGAAAGAACGGTTTTACGTTTAGCTGTATATGAATTGTTATACATGCCAGAAACACCAAAAAGAGTAGTACTAAACGAAGCAATCGAGTTATGTAAAACATTTGGCGATGATAGTTCATCTAAATTCGTCAATGGTGTACTTTCTAAATTTACAGAACAAGAATAATGTGTTGAATTGGAAGGAGTAACGAAGGTTTATGTCAAGTGCAATTATTAATGGTAAAGAGATTGGTCAAGAAATTCGTAATGCTGTAGCAGAGCGTGTCATTCGTTTAAAAGAGCGAGGATTGACACCTGGTTTAGCGGTTGTGTTAGTTGGAGACAACCAGGCATCAGCTACATATGTGAGAAATAAACAAAAATCTTGTGAAGCGATTGGTATGTTTTCAGAACTCATTAAATTACCCGAAGAGACAACGCAAGAGGAATTACTAGCACAAATTGAGCTTTTAAATCAACGTGAGGATATTCATGGTATTTTAGTTCAATTACCACTCCCAAAACATATTGATGAGGATACAGTCATTGCAACGATTGCTGTTGAGAAGGATGTGGATGGATTCTCACCTGTAAGCGTTGGGAAAATGATGCTTGGCCAAGAAACATTTTTACCTTGTACACCGTTTGGCGTGATGAAGCTTCTTGAGTATTCAGGAATTGAAATCGCAGGAAAGCATGCTGTAATCGTAGGTCGTAGTCATATCGTTGGTAAACCAATGGGACAACTACTTTTACAAAAGGATGCAACGGTAACCTATACACACTCTAAAACGCTAGATTTACCTTCATTTACAAAACAAGCAGATATTTTAATTGCCGCAGTTGGTCGTGCAAACTTTATTACGAAAGAGCACGTGAAAGAAGGGGCTGTTGTTATTGATGTAGGCATTAATCGCGATGACAACAATAAATTATGCGGTGACGTAAACTTTGCAGAAGTAGATGGGATTGCGTCTCATATTACGCCTGTACCAGGTGGTGTAGGACCAATGACCATCACAATGTTACTATTCAACACAGTGCAAGCGGCTGAAAATACGCTTGCAAAATAAAAAACCTTTTGAAGAAAGTCATCTCAACATTGTGTGAGGTGACTTTTTTGTTGTGTAAATTCAGAACTTTTCTTCGATTTTGTCGTCTAATGTAACGTTTGGGACATACATACTGAGGAGGAGGTTTTTATGGAAAATATCGATATTATGTTAATTGTCAAGCATATCATTATTGGACTTGTCCAAGGTTTTACAGAGCCAATTCCTGTATCGTCGAGTGGACATGTAATGATTGCTAGCGAAATGCTGGGACTAGGTGAACAAGGTTTTACTTTTGCCATCTTAACCAATACAGCTTCGTTACTTGCTATTATGTATATTTATCGTGAGGATATTGTTCGTCTGATCAGTCATTTTTTTCTTTACTTGAAAACTAGAGAAAAGCGGTATAACGCAGATTTTCGCTTTGCTCTCTATATTGTCATCGGTTCAATTCCTGCTGGCGTTTTAGGGGTGTTATTAAGTGATGTTATTGCAGATAACGTAAGTATGACGACGATTGCGCTCATGCTATTTGTGACAGGGACTGCATTATGGTTAATTCGTAATATGCGTGGCAAGAAGAAAGATGCAGATTTACGTGCTAAAGATGCCATCATTGTAGGGCTGGGGCAAGCAGTTGCTTTAACGCCAGGCATTAGCCGTTCTGGAGCTACGATTATTTCCGCCATAGCAGTAGGGATGAAGCAGGATACAGCCTTACGTTTTTCCTTTATGCTTTATATTCCTGTAAGTTTGGGTGGGGTAGTCCTTGGCATTACAGATTTTTTAGACGAGCCGAATAAAGGTGCCTTAGCTCTTCCATATGCCGCCACTTTCTTGGCAACACTCATTATGACTTATTTTGCGATGCGTTGGTTTATGGGCATTATGAAAAGTGGCAAACTTAGCTACTTTACGTATTATTGTTTTATTGTAGGAACTCTTTTATTACTATTTTATTAAAATATAAAGTCTCATAACGTATGAAGTTATGGGGCTTTGTTTGTTATTTGTCATAATATACGATTTCTAATAGTGAGAACGTGTAGGAATGTGTTATAGTTGTTTTTCAATAGAAGAAAGACAGTCATTTTTTCTATCGAAACTGCATTTTGGCACGTCAACGACTGCAAAAAATGTTATGATAGGTGTAGTTTTGTGAAAAACTTGATTTTAGTAAAGGAGCCGAAAACATGTCCTCTGCTTCTTATTTAACAGTAAAAGCGTTAACAAAATATATTAAACGAAAATTCGATGCAGATCCACATTTGCGTGAAGTGTATGTAAAAGGTGAATTATCAAATGTGAAAATTCATCAATCCGGCCATATTTACTTTACATTAAAGGATGATGGTGCCCGAATAGCTGCGACGATGTTTAAAGCAGCGGCTACCAAATTAGCGTTTGAACCAAAGGAAGGTATGCAAGTATTTATCCGAGGGGATGTAAACGTTTACGAAGGCTATGGAACCTATCAGCTATATGTACAGGAAATGCAACCGGATGGCATTGGTAGCTTATTTGTTGCCTTCAATCAATTAAAAGAGCAATTACAAAAAGAAGGTCTTTTTAAACCTGAGTGGAAGCAACCGATACCAAAATTTCCTGAAAAAATTGGTGTGCTCACGTCAACAACTGGTGCAGCTATACGGGATATTTGTTCAACATTAAAGAGGCGTTACCCACTTGCTGAAATTTTGATTTATCCAACCCTTGTACAAGGAGCTCAGGCTGCACCGAATATTGTGCAAAATATTCAACGTGCTAATCAAGAGGCAAGCTGTGATGTGTTGATTGTCGGGCGAGGAGGAGGCTCCATCGAGGATTTATGGGCTTTTAATGAAGAAATTGTGGCAAGAGCTATTTTTGAAAGCCGAATTCCTATTATTAGTGCGGTTGGCCATGAAACAGATACAACGATCGCCGATTATGTAGCCGATTTACGTGCACCTACTCCAACAGCTGCTGCTGAGTTGGCTGTGCCCGATCAAGCGGATCTCTACCAACGCGTGCTTACGCAGAAATCACAGCTACATCAAATGGTTAGGTCGCAACTTATGGCAGAGCGACAACGTCTAAATAAGCTCCAGCAGTCTTATCCATTGTCAATGCCAGAAAGACTTTATCGACCTTTTACAGAAAGATTGGCACAGCTTGAGTCAGGATTACAGGCAGCAATGCAAGTGAGCTTGATGAAAAAAGCTGCCCAACTTCAACAATTACATAGTACGGTGGAGCAACATTCACCCAAAAAGGCACTTGCTTTTCATCAGAGAGAGCTTGAAGCGCGCGTTCAACAATTATCACGTGCTACAACGTATTATGTGGCAAAAAAGCAACAACAATTTGAGTCAACCGTTAGAACATTAGAAGCTTTAAACCCACTGTCCATTCTAACAAGAGGATTTACAGTAGCATATAAAGATCAGCAAATGATCAAATCATCCACTGAGGTGCAAAAGCAAGATCAACTGACACTGACTTTCCATGATGGAAAGGTTGTGGCTAACGTGACGAATATCTTGCCAAAGAATGAGGGGGAATTGTTGTGACTGAAAAACAACAAACATTTGCAGAAGCCATGACGGCACTAGAAGAAATCGTTCGCCAGTTAGAACAGGGTGATGTGCCATTGGAAAATGCGATTGATTTATACAAGCAAGGAATGGAGCTATCAAAGTTTTGCCATAGTAAGCTGCAACATGCTGAGGAGCAGCTTGTATCAATTGTCCAAGAGACTGGTGAAACAACAGCATTTGATCCACTAAAGGGAGAGAATTAGGAAATGAATGAGCCATTAAAGTACTTTATTGAAAGCAATACACCACAAATTGAAGAGATGATGTTTGCACTTGTTGAACAAATTGATGCACCAGCAGATTTAAAGGAATCCATGCTTTATTCATTAAAGGCAGGGGGTAAACGAATTCGTCCGCTTTTTGTGTTAGCGGTACTAGAGCTTTACCGTGAAAATCTTCAGGACGGTTTGATTGTCGGTTCGGTTATTGAAATCATTCACACATATTCTTTAATCCATGATGATCTACCAAGCATGGATAATGATGATTTTAGAAGAGGCAAGCCAACAAATCATAAAGTTTATGGAGAAGCGCTGGCTACGCTTGCTGGTGATGCATTAAACACACTGGCATTTGGCATTTTAGCACGCATGGATATCTCTGCTGAAAAGCGTATTGAGCTTGTCCAGTTGCTAAGCGTTGCAGCAGGTGCAGAAGGCATGGTTGGTGGTCAAGTACTAGATATGGAAGGGGAGCAACGTCAGCTTAATTTAGCTGAATTGGAACAAGTCCATGTCAATAAAACAGGTGCTTTATTGCGTTTTAGTATTGAAGCGGGAGCCGTACTTGCAGATGTATCAGCACAAGACCGTGCTACATTGAAAGAATATGCGCACCATATTGGTTTAGCTTTCCAAATTCAAGACGATATTTTAGATATTGAGGGAACGACTGAAGAACTAGGAAAAACAGCTGGAAAAGATGTCGCTAGTGATAAAAGCACTTATCCAGCACTCTTAACCCTAGAGGGAGCAAAAGAAAAGCTTGCTGAGCATTATCAACATGCCATTAACGCACTCGATCAATTACCAATAGATGTCAGCCTATTACGTGACTTTGCTGCTTATATAGTTCATCGTAAAAACTAAGAGAAAATCAAGGCGTTGAAGGAAAAGAATATGCTAGAATAGGTGGGAACGTTTGCAATATGTAAACAATGAAGTGCTCGTACTTTTAGCATATTGATAACACTGCTATAATGGTGGAAACACAATTGCGGTGAATATTTTATTGAAAAGGTGTGTGAGAAAGGTGGATTTAAATAAAATAACTAGTCCATCCTTTTTAAAAAACTTAAATAAGAAGGAGCTTGAGCAGCTTGCCCAAGAAATTCGTACCTTCTTAATCGAAAAATGTTCTGTCACAGGTGGGCATATCGGGCCGAATTTAGGCGTAGTTGAGTTAACGATGATGCTGCATAAAATGTTTGACAGTCCTAAAGATAAGTTTTTGTGGGATGTTGGCCACCAAGCTTACGTGCATAAAATTTTAACAGGTCGTGCGAGTCAATTTGACACACTACGTCAGTTCAAAGGGCTTTGTGGATTTCCGAAGCGCGTGGAGAGTGAACATGATGAGTGGGAAACAGGTCATAGCTCGACATCTTTATCAGCAGCCATGGGTATGGCAGCAGCACGTGATATAAAAAAAGAAAACAACTTTGTTATCCCTATTATTGGTGATGGGGCTTTAACAGGTGGTATGGCACTTGAGGCATTAAATCATATTGGCCATGCAAAAACAAATATGATTGTCATCCTCAATGATAATGAAATGTCGATTGCCCCAAATGTTGGCGCATTACACAATGTTTTAGGTCGTCTACGTACAGCCAAGGAGTACTCAAAAGCCAAGGAAGAGCTGGAATCACTTATTAATAAGATTCCTGTATTAGGTGGAAAGCTTGCCTCTACTGTTGAACGCGTAAAGGATAGCTTAAAATATTTAGTAGTATCTGGTGTGTTTTTTGAGGAGCTAGGTTTTAAATATCTTGGTCCAATTGATGGACATGATTTTGAAGCGCTTGAAATGACATTATCACATGCGAAAAAAGTAAAAGGACCAGTCCTTGTTCATGTTATTACGAAAAAAGGAAAGGGCTATAAACCAGCCGAGGATGATACAATTGGGAATTGGCATGGAACAGGTCCTTATAAAATTGAAAATGGTGCATTTGTGAAGTCTGAGACTACTGGACCAGCTTGGAGTAGTTTAATTGCTGAGACGGTTCGTAAAATTGCTCATGAAAATGAGCGAGTGGTAACGATTACACCTGCCATGCCTGTAGGTTCAAAGCTACAAGGTATTCAAAAGGACTTCCCAAATCGTTTCTTTGATGTAGGGATTGCGGAGCAACATGCGGCAACGATGGCTGCAGGATTAGCTACGCAAAAGATGAAGCCATTTTTAGCGATTTATTCTACCTTCCTGCAACGTGCATATGACCAAGTATTGCATGATATTGCTCGCCCGAATTTAAATGTCTTTATTGGTATAGATCGGGCTGGTTTAGTGGGAGCAGATGGGGAAACACATCAAGGTGTATTTGATATTGCTTTCCTTCGTCATATTCCAAACATGACAATTATGATGCCAAAGGATGAGAATGAAGGGCAACATATGGTAAAAACAGCAATTGATTATGATGGTGGTCCTATTGCACTTCGTTATCCACGTGGTAATGGAATTGGTGTGCCATTAGATGATGAGCTTATAGCTTTACCAATTGGTAGCTGGGAAGTTTTACGTGAGGGGAAAGATGCATCTATTTTGACATTTGGAACAACGATTCCAATGGCAATGGCTGCTGCTGAAATGCTTGCGCAACAAGGAATCGATATTGAAGTGGTCAATGCTCGCTTTATCAAACCGATGGATGAGGATATGCTACACCGTATATTATCTAGTCAAAAACCGATTTTAACAATTGAAGAAGCAGTTCTACAAGGTGGATTTGGTAGTGGTGTATTAGAGTTTGCTCATGACCACGGCTATTTAAATGCGCTAGTTGATCGAATGGGCATCCCAGATCAATATATTGAGCATGGTAACGTAGATCAGCTACTCGCAGAAATTCATATGACAGCAGAAGATACGGTTGCACGTATGCATGTATTACTTCAACAAAAACAGCAAGTGGGTTTGAATAAATAATGACAAAACAACCAAAAGAACGTGTAGATATTTTACTTGTAGAGCGTGGACTATGTGAAACAAGAGAAAAAGCAAAACGGTCCATTATGGCAGGCCTTGTCTTTTCAAATGAAATACGAATTGATAAGGCAGGCGAGAAAATTGCCGTCGATGCACCGCTACAAGTAAAGGGCTCAGATTTAAAATATGTGAGTCGTGGAGGCCTTAAATTAGAAAAGGCGCTACAAATTTTTGATATGTCTGTAGAAGGGAAGCTAATGCTTGACATTGGCTCCTCTACAGGTGGCTTTACAGATTGTGCCTTACAACATGGTGCAAGACATTGCTATGCACTAGATGTTGGCTCGAACCAATTAGCATGGAAAATTCGCTCTGATGAACGAGTGACAGTAATGGAGAAAACGAATTTTCGCTACACAACGGCAGCCGATTTATCAGAAGGTTTACCTGATTTTGCAACAATCGATGTTAGCTTTATTTCATTATCACTGATTTTACCAGTATTAAAAACATTATTGCTGCCAGGTGGGGATGTTATGGCATTGGTGAAACCTCAGTTTGAAGCTGGGAAAGATAAAGTAGGTAAAAAAGGAATCGTTCGTGATAAAAAAGTACATTTAGAAGTTTTGGAAAAAACGGCTGCAATGGCAACTGAAGTTGGTTTTGTAGTAAAAGATGCTTCATTCTCTCCAATCACAGGTGGAGAAGGAAATATTGAATTTTTATTCCATTTAGTGAATCCTATTGGACAAGAAGTGCTACCTGCATATACAGCTTTTAATGCACTCGTTGAAGAAGCGCATAATTCATTAAAATAACACGTGCTCGCTTATAGAGCCGTGTTTTTTCTTGTGCTTTTTTGTTGAAAATGGTAGTGTGATTATACACATATACAATTATTTATAAGAGGTGATTTCGTTGAATAAGGGACAACGACATATACGGATTCGGGATATTATCGCCAATCATGAAATTGAAACACAAGATGATTTAGTCGATTTTTTAAAAGAAGCAGGCTATAATGTGACACAAGCTACAGTATCACGAGATATTAAAGAGCTTCATTTAGTAAAAGTACCATTACAGGATGGGCGTTATAAATATAGCCTACCCGCAGATCAACGTTTCAATCCAGTCCAAAAATTACATCGTGCATTAGCGGATGCTTTTGTAAGTATTGATGGGGCATCACATTTTTTAGTCATGAAAGCTCTTCCTGGGAATGCGAATGCCATTGCTTCCCTACTTGACCATTTAGATTGGCCGGAAATTTTAGGTACAATTTCTGGAGATGATACCATTTTAATTATTTGTCGAAATGAAAATGAGCGTGAAAATACAAAAAATCGTTTATTAGACATGCTATAAAAAATGGTTAATTTGATTTAGAGGTGACAATTTGTGTTAAGAGAGCTTAGTATTCGAAATTTTGCCATCATTGAGGATTTGACTGTCAGCTTTTTAGAAGGCTTAACAGTTCTCACTGGGGAAACAGGTGCCGGAAAATCTATTATCATTGATGCGGTGCATTTACTTGCAGGAGGACGAGGCAACACTGAATTTATTCGTCATGGCGCAAGAAAAGCAGAATTGGGTGGCTTATTTCAAATTTCGAGTTCAGTTCATCCTGTTCTGAAAAAGTTAGAAGAAGCAGGCATTGAAATAGAAGAAGATACAATTATTTTACGTCGTGATTTGAATGATACCGGTAAAAGTATTTGCCGAGTGAATGGTAAGCTCGTGCCTTTGTCGGTACTAAGAGACATTGGGGCAAGTCTCATTGACATTCATGGCCAACATGAAAATCAAGAGCTAATGGATGAAAAGCAGCACATCAATTTGCTTGATCAGTTTGCAGAAGAAGAGCTGTTGCCGATTCAAAAAAACTATCGCGCCCAATATGATGAATACCGTTTGCTCAAAAAAGACTTAGCTTCTATATCCATTGATGAGCAGTTGATGGCACAACGTATCGATTTGTATCAATTTCAAATTAAAGAGTTGGACGAAGCTAATTTAAAGTTAGGTGAGGAAGACGAGCTTCTAGACGAACGCCGTCGTCTGATGAATTTTAATAAAATTTTTGAACGTTCTAGTGCAGCCTATGAAGCCATTCAGGGCGAAACAAAAGGACTTGATTGGATCGGAACAGCAATGGGTGCTTTAGAAGATGCTGCAACGGTTGATGAACAATTCAAAGAATCATCTGAGGCAGTGACAACTGCGTTTTATGCATTACAGGATGCAGCCTATCAGGTCAAAAATGTGTTAGATGAATTGGAATTTGACCCTGCACGTTTAAACGAGGTTGAGCAGCGTTTAGCGTTGTTGCAAACTTTAAAACGCAAATATGGAACGACAGTGGAAGAGATCTTGGCTTATTATGAAAAAATTAAAAACGAGTTAAATGAGCTGTTGAATCGTGATGAGATTTTGCAGGTGAAAGAACGACGTGTGTTAGAGATGGAAGCTGTACTCAATGAGCTGGCTAGTGAACTTTCAACTGTACGTAAAGCTGCAGCTCAACAATTGAGTGAAGCAATTATGGCAGAGCTACGTGAATTACATATGGAAAAAGCAAAATTTATTGTCAATTTCGATGAATTACCCTATTTCGATGCCAATGGGAAAGATCAAATTATCTTCTACATTTCCACAAACGTTGGGGAACCACCAAAGTCTTTACCGAAAATTGCATCAGGTGGAGAATTATCACGAATGATGCTAGCGTTGAAAACCATTTTCTCTTCTTCCAATGGAATTACTTCCATTATCTTTGATGAGGTGGATACAGGTGTCAGTGGTCGGGTTGCGCAGGCGATTGCAGAGAAAATTGCCGCGATTTCTGTTAATTCTCAAGTTTTATGTATTTCACATTTACCTCAAGTTGCAGCGATGGCTGATCATCATTACTTCATTAAAAAAGAAGTCGAGCATGATCGAACGTTTACTTCCTTATCAGAAATTGATCAAGATGCTCGTATAGAGGAAGTTAGCCGTATGATGTCTGGAACGGAAATTACAGCCTTGACACTACAGCATGCGACGGAGCTTTTAAAAATGGCAGATGAACGAAAAAAACAAATGCGTTAACCATTATTCCAGAAACAGTTTCAGCTGTTTCTGGCTTTTTTCATTTTGCGCAAATATTTACCGCTTATAAGAACGTCACAACAACACATAGTAAAAAGACAAAAATGAAAAGGAGGTGTCGTATGAATCGTCATTGGCGTCAATTAGTCATTTTGCCTATGCTCATCTTTTTATTAGTGTTGCCTATACAAGCTTTAGCCGCCAAAAAGCTTATACCAATGGGCGAAGCAATTGGAATTCAACTTCAATTGTCCCATGTATTTGTCGCACACGATGTACTGTTAGCTTCCAATCAGTGGATGAAAGGAGGCGCTGTTATTGAAAAAATAAACGATATACCAGTAAAATCTCTTGCTGATGCCAAGCAGGCTGTGGCAAAAGATGGCCAACAGACATGGACGATCAATAGTGAAGGCCAACAAATTACATTGGAATTACAAAACCAAGAAGCAGAGCATGTCATTTCCTTTTTAAAAGATGAAACAGATGGAGTAGGAACACTGACTTATATTGATCCAGAGACAAAAAATTACGGTGCACTAGGTCATCAAATTGTCGATTCAACCCTACAAGAAGCCCCTGTTTTTAGAGCTGGCTCCATTTTTTTAGCTTCTATTCAGCAAATCCGAAAAAGCACACCAGGCCAACCTGGCTATAAAATTTCCTCCATTGAAAAGCATCAAGAACGTCTAGGTAGTATAGATAAAAATACTATTTATGGTATTTTTGGCCGCTGGGAAGACGGTTATCAACAAAGATTACCCAAAGCGATAGAAATTATGCATGAAAAAGATATAAAAACGGGGAAAGCTGAAATCTATACAGCCATTGAAGGCAGTAAGGTGGAAACCTTTTCAATAGAAATTACCAAAGTGGAAAATGAACGCCTTGAATTTATAGTATCTGACGAGAAGCTCATTGAAAAAACAGGTGGCATTTTGCAGGGAATGAGTGGCAGTCCTATTATCCAAGACGGTCGTTTTGTCGGTGCTGTGACACATATGTTTGTGGAGGAGCCGAAAAAAGGTGCAGCGCTAACAGTAGCGGAAATGTTAAGAAGGTCTTCATAAAAAGGTATGAAAGGTAAAAATCCGTTTAATTTTCCCCAGGCAGGACAAAAGCCGCGGGAAACTACACGGATTTTTTACCCTTATTTCATCGAATCCAACATGTATTTCCGATAATTTCCTGAAGAAGGCATGATATTTAAAAAAACTGTAGTTTTATCTACTAAATTTATCTAAAATAAGTTATAAGAGCATTCGACAAGTCGCGTCATTTAGCGTAACTTGTCGATATTAAAAGAAAGTATCGGACTACATACTCATTTTTGGAAATAGAAAAGGTTTTTAAAACAAAAATGTCGAAAATTCCACAGTGTGCCAAAAACGGCATTTAGGGGTTTAGGTTATCGCTTTGAGGTGTTCAAAGCAAGTCCAGAAGGAGGAATTGAAATGACAAAGGTAAAAGTAGCGATTGCAGATGATAATCGTGAGTTATTAAAAACAATGGAGCAGTATTTTCAAGGACATGCCGAAATAGAAATTATTGCAACTGCTTCAAATGGAAAAGTATGTCTACAAATGCTTGAGGAATTTACACCAGATATTTTACTTCTAGATATAATAATGCCTCATCTTGACGGTTTAGCTGTATTAGAGTCCATGTATCAAAATGAGAAAATGTCATCAATTCAAGTCATTATGCTAACGGCTTTTGGCCAAGAGGATGTCATGAAACAGGCGGTGGATTTAGGAGCTTCTTATTTCATGCTAAAGCCCTTTGAATTCGACCAATTGGTACAAAAGATTTTACATTGTGCTGGACAGAAGGCGACACTTCCGAAAAAGACAAGCGTATTACAACCGACAGTACCTCAAAAATTAAATCAGCATCAATTAGACAGTACGATTACAGCCATCATCAAAGAAATCGGTGTCCCTGCACATATTAAGGGCTACTCCTATTTGCGTGAAGCCATTCAAATGGTCTTTGAGGATATTGAATTATTAGGATCTGTGACAAAAATTTTATATCCAGAAATCGCTAAAAAATTTAATACGACACCATCCCGCGTGGAACGTGCGATTCGTCACGCCATAGAGGTAGCCTGGAATCGTGGCAATTATGAATCCATTTCGTCAATGTTTGGCTATACAGTCCATCACTTGAAATCCAAACCAACAAATAGCGAATTCATCGCCATGATCGCTGACAAAATTCGTATTGATATGATGGCTAGCTAAGCGTTGGTATGACTGCGTTTGTGGACGACAGGCTAGCGGAGAATATGCGGTAAACTTATTATATAAAACAGTTATATTACGTTAATTATAACGTCTTCTTAAACAGTTTTTTACGACTGATTAAGGGGGCGTATTTTTTATGGCTTTAAATCCGTTTTTAGTAGAAATTGATCGCTACATGCTCGATTGTTCAGCGAAAGGTCTGTCACCTAAAACATTAAAATCGTATGAACAGACGCTTAGATTATTCGCAAGGTTCCTATTGGATAACTTCGAAATAGATGACGTTAAAAGCGTCAAGGCAGAGCATATTCAAGCTTATATTCGTTCAATCGAAGAAAGAGGTAAGTTTACTGTAAGTGCCGTAGAATCGCCTGTAAACTACCCAGAACGACGGGTCGATTTTGGTAAGCCGGTAAGTAAAACGACAATAGCGAATTATGTACGTAACATAAAAGCATTTTATTCGCATTTATATTCAGAGCAACTTATTCGCAGCAATCCGTTAAAGGATTTAAAGAATGTTAAACCCGAGCGAAAAATCAAAGTTATGCTCGAAGATAATGAATTAAAACAGTTTTTCCGTTCTTTCGACGTTACTAAATTCGATCAATACCGTGATTGGGTAATAGCTCGATTAATCTTTGATAGTGGAGCCAGGATTGGCGAAATTTTAGAAGTGGTGCCATCAGATATTGATTTACGCAGTAATGCAATTTTATTAAGGAAGACTAAATCGGGAAAACAGCGATTTGTTTATTTTTCGCAGAAAACTCGTAATCACTTAAAATCGTGGATTGCCTTTAAAGATAGGTATACAGATAGTAAGTATTTATTCCCGACAAATCGAGGTACAAAACATCGCATAGAAGGAGTGGAGCGTTCGTTTAGACTTCGGAGTCGAGACGTTGGCCTTCAAATAACACCGCACTTACTTCGAAATAATTTTGCTAAGAGGTATCTAATAAACGGTGGTGATTTAGCAACATTATCTCGACTTCTCGGACATGCGAGTGTTGAGGTCACATCGCAAATCTATCTTGATTTCGCTGATAAGGAAGTGATGAAGAAGTATCGACAGCATAGTCCACTTGAAAATTTGGATATTTAAACACAAAAAAGCCGGCTGACGTTGGAGCGTCGACCGACTTTACAACTTAATATCTACGCTAATAATTGCCTGGCAGCAATTGCGTTTACTTAGGGTTCATTATATCGAAAAAAATTCGATGATGCAACTTCTATTAAGTGCATCCTTTTTTAGCAGTAGCGACGAGGTGGCCCACTAATTCGTCGTTAATCTAACCTGGTCAGTGCCGTCCGTCACAACGCAAACTACGGAATATATCGTAGGTCAAGCCGTTTCCTGTTACGGTTGCGATGAATTGGTGAGCGCCACCATTAAGGGCGCGGCATGGTTTATCGGCTAGTTACGGCTAGGGTAAGCATGTACAAGCGGACAATCAGCGTACAAATACGCTCAATTAAGGACTACCGCACGTCTAGGACGATAATTAGACGAGTACATACGGATAGAAATATCCCGATTTAACAGGAGCATACGAGACAACCTCGGACGTCACCTGACGCTAGCAAATGCGGTCGTTACTTATTGTCGTTTGAATCGTTTTCAACGTTTCTTGCGATAATAGGTAACGATTTTTTGCTCCGATTTCCTGGAGCAAGCAGCCATTCTGCTAGCAAGAGGGTGCGGTTGTCAAGTACAAATGTTAAAAAAATCTTGATAGGATTTGTAATTCTCTTTCACTATGAGAAAGTGGTACAATTAAACATACTAATATTTTACATCTGTGAAGGGGAATTTGGAATGAAACAATATACTTGGTATGTTAATGTTGTAGGGCAAGTTCAAGTTTACGAGGGAGATATTAACGAAACATTAATTACTGATGTTTACACGTTAGAAGATGCTATGAAAGATCAATCAATTAAGCATGAACATCATAAACTTTTTCATGAAAAAAAGTACAAAGGATTAAGGGGGTTATTTAATCATGAAGTAACAACTAGATTGATAGTTGATAAAGTTACATATGAAGAACGCCCTCAAATTAAATATTGGATTCCACAGGAACATGCAGAATCATTCTTTTTTTGTATAGAAGAACCTAATCAATTACCGATGTCGAGTGGTGTAACAACAGTTAATATCAGTGAGTTCTTGGATTAAATTTAGATATATCATGAGGTGATATATGGAAAATTACTTAGAAACAATAAATTATGATATAAACGGAATAAAAAAGTTGATTTTAGAAGGTCAAAAGACTTCTGATTTTAGTATTGCACCTATTTATTCTCTGTTTCGCGATGCTTGTATTATTCTTTTTGAAACTAACCAGGTATTTAAAGAAGATGGGGTGATTCAGTCTGATTTATTACATTTTAATGTAATTAAAGAAGTACGGCATAAAGTGAAAACTAATCAAGGCTTCAAAAATAAGAAAATCTTTAATAAGCTTCTGGAAGGGCATAAAAGTCTTTTTGGATCTGATATAGATAATATAGGTTTTTATTTAGATAATAATATATTGGCCAGTAGTACTTTATTTCCTTCGTTTGTTTTTGCTGATACTCCTTTGTTTAATATATTTGATAGAAATACTTTCATAGATTTTACTTCTGTTATTGGTTCGTTAATGCGTGATACTCTAGATGTGATAAATACACCAATTGAGTTAGAATCTAAACCATTAATTAACATTAATATGAAAGAGTATGACCTAAAGGAAATTTGGGATCAAAGATTTTTTAGTAAAGATATAACATATAATGTATTTTTAACACGAATTCTTCTTGTCCAAAATGAATTAACCACTTGTATATGGTTAGAAAACCACTTAGATTATAAATCATCAACATTAAACCTAGATAAGTACATTTTATTACGATTAGTATCAATTAAGTTATTCGAAACAATGAGGAATCTGTTGGATATTAAAGGTAGGGTAGAACTCCAAAAACATTGGAATGATATCAATCTAAACAAATTAGATTATTTGCTTGTTCAGTACGAAAGAACTATTAAAGATGAAATGAAAATTTTAAGAAATATGCTTCATTATAATAGCCAAGATATTAATTTTTTTGGTTACCTTCAAAAACAGATAGAAAAAGACAATGAGTATCCAGATAAATTAATTAAAATTATATTTAATGATTACATTAGTAAGATTAGAGAAATTATTTCTACTAGTCTCAACATTCAATGCTATGAAAGTATGTCTGATCTTGAATTGATAACACGTAGAATAAACTATCTTAACAAAGAGGTTAAACAGACATAACTAACTAAAATGAGCGCCTAGTAATTCTAGAGCGCTTTTTCTTCGTCTACTTCTACAAAATCAATTATCTCCGTTATATCATCAATCCCTAATGTCTCAGCGATCCTCTCGATATGCCCAAAGTTGATATTTCTTCTCTTGCCGTTATTCAATTCGCTTAGTGCTGCATGTCTTATATCACATTTCTCCGCTAACTTTCTCAATGAGCCGACCTCGTACTTTTCAATTATGTAATCAATCTTAACAACTACTTTCTTAGCCATTTAAAATTCCTCCTAAAATATACTTGACGTTACGCAAAAGCGTACCATATAATGATAACAGAAGTGGTACTCATAAGCGTACCGAAAATAAAAATTATCGGGAGGTTGTTTTATGATGACGCAAATGCAAATTTTCGAAGTTGAGCCAGGATATTCTTATGTCGTAGAAAGAACTCAGGTTATTGACGGTGTATATTTAGAAGTATTTAAGCAGCCGGGATATGAAGATGATGCGATTTTGTACATCGGTGATAATGAGATTTTATTCAAGTGGGATGATGAGGCACGTTCTATCTTCACCGAATTGGATACAGCAGAACCTATCGAATTGCTGGCGATCCTTGCGCAAGCACCGAAAGTATTAGCTTAAACTGAATCATACTCGCGCCAACGAGTTGAACCGTCTGTTTTGCGCCAACATTACGGATAATAAATACGCTAGAGTCAGCGCCAACCGACTTTAGCAATTGATACGAAGGATCATTGCGCCAACAATGGTCGTGTCGTTGAAAGCTAGGTGCGCCAACGCCTAGCTTTTCTTAAATTACTCAACTAAAAGTATCAGTTATTTGAAGAAGAACAGCGACTTATAAAGCAATCGCGCCTTTTGTACAATAATAAAAGATCCTATAACTTCCTCATTGCCATTAAAACCTTATCAACATCATAGGTGTTTGTTGGAATAACTGTTGTATAATTACCGTTATATCCTACCTGATAAGTATTTAATATTTCAGCTGCAAGCTCAATTAAATTTTCGATTTCTTTATACGTAATTGGGAATTCTTTTCCTAATGCTCCTCTATCTTTAAAAAACTTTTTATCATTGTGAGCAAAGGCTTTATCTCTCCAAGCTATTAAATTACTAATTATAGGCTCAACCTCATTTAATCTTTCCCTATCGTTAATAACGGTTGATTCATCAATATCCGATTTTCGTCCAAGTTTCTCCTTAGTAATTGGATCGTTTGAAAAAATCTTTTTATGATTACCCTCAATAAAGTTTAAAAACTTATTAATGTTTTTACTACCTCTAGAGGATGGTTCAAACAATCTCGCTAAACCCATAATTGCAGAATACTGAAAAGAATGAATTGTTAAGCCGAAAAAAGCAGGTGCTTTGTTCATCAACTCTAAATTCTCTTTTTGATTCTTTTTTTCCTTAAGATATTTGTTTAGAAGATAATAACTATTTAATTCATAAAGTTCTTTTAAAAGACCTTCTACATCATCTACAAACTGGTTAATTATATCCTGTGACATATGACAACTCCTTATAAAATTACTATTAAATCCAAGTTACTCTTACTCTGAATTGGATGTTATATGAATCTAAATTTTACCATAAATAAATATAAATTTCAGTACAGTTCTGCCTTTTAAAAGACCGCCTATTAAGCACCGTAGTAAACAAGTAATGGTATTTATCATTAAAGGCTTAGAACTGCTAAATCAACGGTAAAACAGCGAGATTTATCGGGGGAAATATTTAAAAGGTTTTGCGGAAAAGGTGTCTCGAAAAGAGAATTTGTTCGGGTATATGTAATAGAAGAAAAAAAGTTTAAAAAAATGCAAAAAAGCACTTTACATTCCGCAAGTGCTGACGATATAATAAAAGTTGGTATGTCTGTTTTTGTGCAGAATTAACCAATATTATCAAATATCAATTTATAATGTCATTATACAGGAGGATGAACAGCAATGCAAGCGAAAATCGAAAAATTTATCGTAATCCATTCTCGCCAAATAGCGCAGGAAATCATCGATGCAGGACAGGCTTTAATTAAAATGGAACCGAGTCGACATAGGCGGGGCAAACTTGTATTTGTATTTGAACGCTCACATCTTATCGATGAAATTCTCGCCAAAAGTTCTCGACGACCTCAACCGCAACACTTATCCGAAATAAAAAGTGCTTATTGACCGTTAGAAACCGCGTCATATCAACGTTTGTGAGGTGTCGTCCTTAAAGAGAGGTATATAAAAAGTGCTTATCATCGATGACAGTTTACTGGCAGCGATAGGCGAATGTAATGAGCCGTAGAGTTCTTTACGAAGCATTCGCTAACGCTCATACTTCTATTTTTGCTAATCGCAAAAATGATATCTGTTGATAAACACTTATAGTGACTTATATTCTCGTAAATTTAGTTTTGTTGTCATTTATTCATGTATATCGTTTTATCCCTTAAAGAGAGGTATATAAAAAGTACTGAGGCGGTGGGGTCGTCGTCTACAACAATAATTCTACAAATCGGGAGGTATTCAAATGGAAATGAAAAACGTAACGGTAATTGATTCGGTGATGGGAGCAGGTAAGACGACTTATGCTATTGACTACATAAATGGCGCAAGCCTGTTAGAGCGTTTCATATATGTTACGCCGTTCTTAGCTGAGGTCGACCGTGTGATTAGCTCGGTAACGGGTCGCGAGTTTGTACAGCCAACGAATAACGTAGAAGGCGGTAGTAAATTAACGAGCCTAAAGCGATTGATTGAGGACGGTAAAGACATCGTAGCAACGCATAGCCTTTTTGAAATGGCAGACGATGAACTGCGCTACTTGTTGCGTGAGAATAACTACACCTTAATATTGGACGAGGTTATAAGCGTTATAGATAAGGCGGGCGTTTCACCGTCTGATATGCGACTTCTACTAGATAAAGGCTTAGTGAAAATGGAGAACAACAAGGTCGTTTGGACTGCGAGCGAAGTTGAATATGAGTACGGGGTATTCGACCGTATCAAGCTACTGGCGCAAGCAGGGACGCTTTTTTATCACCGTGACAAATACTTAATTTATGCGTTTCCGCCTTCAATCTTCGAAACTTTTACTAGTGTATACGTTTTGACATATCTATTTGAGGCGCAGTTAATGAAATATTATTTCGAGTTGTATTCGATTCCTTACGATTTAAAAGCGGTCAAAGACGGACAATTAATCGAGTATGACAAGCACCAGGAAGGACGAGAGCATCTTCGTTCATTGATTACTCTATATGACGGACCGCACAACGATCATGGTAGTGTTCCGACCGCGTTTTCTAAAGGTTGGCTGAGCCGTCGAAGCGATGGAGAAATGGCTGCAATTCGTTCTAGTATGCAGTCGTACGTCAGAAATATTATCAAAGCAAAGACTGACGAAGTTTTATGGACGACGATCAAAAGTTATCAATCGGACTTAAAAGGAAAAGGCTATACAAAGGGTTTTCTGGCGTGTAATGCCCGAGCGTCTAATGAATATGCAGACCGTTCAACATTAATGTACTGCTACAACCGATACATGCATCCTATAGAGAAATCGTTCTTTCAAGATCACGATATAACAGTTAGTGAGGACAAGTTAGCTGTGTCAGATTTACTTCAATGGGTTTGGCGCTCAAGAATCCGCAACGGCGAATCTATCAATCTATATATGCCTGCTAGACGTATGCGAGAATTACTCGATAAGTGGGCACGATACGATATCTAATGGTAACACTCTACAAAAAAACTATTCTGCAAAGGGGAAATGAAAATATGACAACTGTAAATACGAGTATCACAATGAAAAAAGGCGAAGTATTAAAACACACATTCTTAAAGGTTCTACCGGGAACAGGAGCAATTGAGTTAGCTCGTAAATACTTTCCGCCAAACGTCGAGTATCATGACGCTTTAGAGATTGCATCAGCGCTAATCGATGGCCATTTTGAAGGCGTAGACGACCCAAAAGTACGTCGTTGCGCGCACTGTGGATATTACTACCGTGATATAACTAAAAACAATAGCTCGATAACTTGCTGTAAACAGTGCGCCAGTGGAAAGGATATTGTGTTAAAAGCATGGAGACGAGAAGTTCGTAAGGTCGGTAAGGTACGCCGACTGACGTGGTTAGATTTACATTACGCATCATCATATAAGGGAGAACCATTAGAGTACCCGTTTTGGAGCTCTGATTGGCACATGTTTGAATACGACCGCAAACGAAAAGTATATTCCTTCGGAGACGACTTCGAGCAATATGTAGCGCAACAAAAACGTAAGGCGGAAATGGGAGGTAAGCGTAAAACGCCAGAGCGTATTGATTATGACGGATATAATGCACCACGTAATATTCACGTTAAGTTAGGCGGGCATGTAGGGTGTGGAAAAGTAACTGTAATAAAACAAAGTCGCGAGGAAATCGAGGCGGAATTGCTAGCACGTTATGGTGCCAAAAAGCTACAACAAGAACGTGTTCGCGCTCAAATGGCGGCATTAGGTAGGTATAAAATTTAGGTACGACCAACTCGGCTATATATGAGGAAGCCGATTCGGAAAAGTCGGCTATTTTATTTACCCATTAGTTATAAAAACGTATAAAAAATGAAAGGATTGATAATCATGGACTTTTCAGAGTACCTACGATTTACTAGGCTTTTTCACGGGCTGACACAAAAGGAAATTGCAGCTCGGCTTGGCTATACACAAGCATTAATTTCGGAAGTAGAAAATAAAAGAAAACATCCGTCGACACGGCTAAAAGTAGCGCTCACTCGCGAGTTCCCACGAACAATCGAGTTTGAGCGTTTTTTAATTGAATTGAAAATGGAGATGGTTTGAAATGATGCGCAAATGTCGCACTTGCAAAGAAGTTAAGAATCTAACCGAATTTACCCGACGTCCAAAAGCGCCGCAAGGACGAGAGTATCAATGCAAGGCATGTCGTAGCAAAGCTCGCTATGAAAATGGAGCTTACTTACGAGAGCGATTTCGTAAACATCAGTATCGTCATAATAGCACTATGTTTTATACAGATGTGACTATTAACGCTGTATTAACTGCAGAAAAATGCTGTTACTGTGGTGACGAACTTACACGGGAAAAGGAACATGCGAAACAAGCGACGCTCGATCACGTATATCTCGGTCACAATATCGATGATAACGTGGTTGTTTGCTGTCGTAGCTGTAATACTTCAAAAGGACAATTACACATCTATGACTATTACCAACGGTCAGCTAGTTTCACAGACGAGTTGTGGAACGAATTTGTTAAACAATTCGCAAGTCGATTATTGAGGCGTGAGCCAAACGGACATGAAATCGAAGCCTGGAAACGAGGCTTTAAAGAAGAAAGCGAGGAAATGAAACGATATGGAGCATAAAAAGTATTCATCTAATTATCATGGCGAAGGTAAGCGAGCAAAGCTGAAACGAAGAAAGAAACAATTCAACAAAAATGGTATCGAAATCAACGGACAGCGACCGCCAAGGCCGCGAGTAATCAATGGGATGGTGTTTTATTAATGCAGATTTACTACAGTAATGACAACAGAGAACATTGCGTTTACATCGACGAGGGAGATCGCCAGCATCGGATATTCTTGCCGAAAGAAGTGGCCACACTGGATGCGCGATATTTTGCGCAATCAGAAGCAGCAATGTATGTAATTGAGCAACTGTTAAAAGGCGGTGATTAATATGGACGTATTAGTAGAAAAATTCGAGAGACAAGTCAGCAACTACGGTGGTTTTGAGTACATTTATAAGGTTCGTAAAGTACCTGGAGGAATAGTAATTAAATCCTTCCACGTACCTTATAGTTACGATCCCGAAGAAATACTCGAATTCGATGATGAAGTAAGAAAAGAAATCGAGAAATATTTAATAAAGCACGATTATAAAGCAATCCAAAACTATTAAAAGGACGGTAATCCTATATGACAATCCAAAAATTAAACGAGTTATTTGACAAAGGTTACGAAATTAAATCGAAATTCGGTACAACGATCGCTACTCAACTAAAGCAAGGAATGGATGAGGAAATATCTAAAATAAGAACAGATAAACATCTTACTGTTCACGGTAAAAAGGCTAAAATTGAAGAATTAAAACGAGAAGTTGCTCGCGAAGTATTCGACGTTGTAGCGAAAGAAAAGGTCACATATGCGAAGGTTGCTGCAGAGGCTACGGCACTCGCTAAAAAGATGAAAACAGACACTATTAAACCTCCATCTAATGCGGTAGACGTTAAATTGTTTGAACAAGAACTCGCTGCCTTGCAGACGTCTATCATGCTCAATACAAACGCAGATACAGCTATTAAAGCAATTGACGCTTTCCAATCGAAATATGGTGATGAACCTTACTATGCTTCTGAACTTCAAAAAACGTTCCCAACGTTTATCCAGGCAGTAACTACTATCGATGACAGTCCGAAACATAAACAAGCACTAACACGCATTTATTCTCGCGTCGAGGAAAAGGCTACTACGCCAGAAGTGGAGAAGGCTGACAATATCCTATCGTACTTTAGCGATGGTGAGAACATTAAATTGTTCCGCGAAGGTTCGCCTCAGCATGACACTGTTAAAACGTATATTGGTGCTATCGCAAACCACATTAACGAGCCGGAAAAAGCCATTGGTATTCTCGACGGCACAGTACAAACTTTTGCAGGCATGGCGGGGACAAATGTAATTGAATAACGAATAAAACCGGATTTCTAAAATTTCAATTATAATTTATTTACAATAAAAACGTTAATTAAATTCTGATATTTGTAAAATAGAAATTAAGCATAACCTGTAGAACTATAAGCTCAATTTTTCCAGGCATTTTTGCAATTTGTAAAACCATATTAAAGATAATTATAGAAGAAGGAGATGATAATAATGAAAGAAAAAGAAGAATTTGCAGGAGCGTTCCACTATAAGGATGAAATTTATGAATGTGGCGAAGGGTGCAATATAAATTTTAATTATATATGGTGTGAATATCAGGGTCGCTTCCATACTCCATTCAAAATTCAGTATCATATAAAGGCGTATTATGCAGAAGAAACTACACACGCACCGAATCGTAATTTCGAAAAAAGAGAACATATTATTAATTCTGGATGGAAAGATACTCCTCAACAGTGTCGCGAAGATTTTGAAAAAAGTAGTGGAATTAAACTTGGTAGGTTTGTAAAAGAAGATACTATAGGTTTTCTACCGCCAAATACTGCAGTTCAAGCTGAGTTCGAACAGACTAACTCAACAGATATTCAATATTAGAAAACAAGTAGTGGTTATATTTAAACAACCCAAAGTGAACGAATAGTATATTAAGGTACTCAAGGCATGACGTTTTTATCGACGTTGTGCCTTTTTATATGCAAAAAAACGCAAAGGGGTTATGAAAAATGAATAACGCAGATAGAGAAATAGAGATCTTAACTAATGCCACATTACTAGCAGGCGCTATATTAAACGCAGAGGTAAGTAAGCGTGAGGCGATGCTGCCAAAGTTAAAAGTGCTTGAAAACGAAGCAAAAGCGACTCAACTAGATGTACACAAAAATTTAAAAAGGTTAGTAATTATGACGGTGAATGCGGCGATTAGATATTGTTCTAGTGGAAAACAATCAGACGCAAAACTAACTCGTAGGAACGGAAATGAAGTAGCCAAAGAATTAGGACGTTTAAAAAGACTTGCACACCGTAAAGGGTGTGATTAGTTTATGGCCGTAAATTTAACCGCAATATTTCGAGTTCGTGATCAAGGAACTTCGCGACTACGACGCATCACTCAAATGATGGACAGGATGAATCGGACAAGCAGAGCGACAGGTGAATCAGTAAGCCGATCACAAACAGCGGTAAATAGGTTTGGTAGCGCTGTATCTTCGACATCCAATCGTATGAACGGCTTCTCCGCAAGTATCAGCCGAATTCACGTAGGTTCTAACGGATTAAGCGCCTCTTTTGGAGGATTACAAAGCACACTGATAGGTCTAGCAAGTGCGTATTTAGGTGCCCAGGGTGCTGCAAAGGCATTCAACTCTACCATTCTTGCTGCAGCCAATTACGAAATGAGTTCAGTCACAATAGGAGCACTTTTTGATGATGCTGCAAAAACAAAAAAATATATGCAGTCAGTTGAAAAAATGGCACTTGATAGCCCTATTTTAAATTCTACTGAAATGTACAGCTCCTCCAAAGGTCTAATTGCAATGACAAAAGATCTTGATACCCTGGCAAAGACATGGTCTATTATCGAACGTTTACAACTACTGGACCCGGCACAAGGCACAGAAGGTGCTAGTTTTGCCATGAAGGAAATGTTTGGAGGAGATGCAATATCGTTATCCTCGCGATTCGAATTGCCGAAAGGTGAATTAAACAGAATTAAAAAGTTGGACCCTGCAGGACAAGTTGTCGAGCTTGATAAAATGCTTGTTAAAATGGGATACACACAAAAAGCAGTAAATAAGATGTCTGAAACTACTCTTTCACAATGGAGTCAAATAACTGAAAAGGCACAGGTGTTTGGACGTAAGGTCGGTGAGGCGGGGAATACCAAACTCGGAGACGCCCTTCGAAATATAAATAAGTATTTAGAAAAATTAGATGTAGATGTGATTGCTAAAAGGCTAGGCGACAAATTAGGAGAACTGACAGATAAAGCAATCGCATTCGGCAAATTCGTCTGGAAATGGCGAGAACCAATCGCCTACATTGCCGGAGCACTTACGGTAGCAATGGGAGCATTTGCAATCGTAGGAATCATCGCAGCACTAGTAAATCCAGTAGCGTTAATCGCCGCAGGGATAGCCGCAGCAGCAGTCGGGCTTAAAGCGCTTTATGACAATAGCGAAATATTCCGCGGTGCTATCGACGGCATAGTCGGCAAGGTTAAAACACTAATGTCCGCATTCAAGACAGGCGGAACTGGCGGCTTAATTAACGCACTATTCCCGCCAGATATTGCTGCGAAAGTTAATTCGGCAGTAGACGGAATCAAGACGAAGATTTCCGGATTAATGTCCGCATTCAAAGAAGGCGGATTTAGAGGCGTACTTGAAACGTTAATATCACCCGAAGCCATTGACGCTATAATGACGCGCTTTGCTACTGTGAAAGAGCAGATTACAAGCGTCTTTTCTAATATCGTTGGCTACGTAGTGCCTATTATTCAATCCGTTTGGACCGCAGCTCAGCCGATACTTGGCGCTTTGGGCAACGCATTAAAAATCGTAGCCGACATTGCGATGCTGGCTTGGAATAATATCCTTGCACCGGCGATCACATTCGTTATGAAAGCATTCACGATGCTATGGGCGGTCGTAGGTCCTGTGTTAGAGCTATTTGGCGCTGTTATTGGGGCAACTTTCGCAGTATTACGACTAGCCTGGGACACAATCATCGGACCATTCGTAGCATTTCTGGCAGGCGCATTTACGCAAGCGTTCGGAGCAGCTACGGAAATCGTAAAAGCACTGACTCCAGCATTCAAAACGGTAGGTGGCTGGATTAGTACAGCGGCAGGCTACTTAAAGACTTTCGCAGACCTTATCGGAAAGATTAAAGTGCCGGACTGGATCGGTAAAATCGGTTCGGGTGCCGTTAGCTGGGCGAAGAAGCTGATACCAGGCGGGGGCAACAGTAAACCGGACGGCTCGCACTATCACGGTTTAGACAACGTTAGGTATGACGGGTACAGAGCCGTTTTACACAAGGGTGAGGCTGTGCTTAATCGCCAGGATGCCGAGGCTTATCGTAACGGCCAAGCTGGTGGAGGTTCTAGTATGCCTGCGATTAACATTGCGAAGATGGAAGTTCGTAAGGAATCGGACATTCAAGACATTGCATTTAGATTAGCGAAATTATTGGAAGAGGCTAAATTTCAAAGAGGTCATTAATATGAATAAACAACGGGCGGGCATCGGCTTTTGTAGGTTGTTTGCCTTTTCTAATAAAACGGAAAGTAGGGATTAGATGGTTTATAGAACTGACGCACAATTGACGGAAGAACTGGCAGCACTTGATTCACTACTAGGTGATGAATACGTACCTTTTCCGCCTACTAGCGATTACTTTGCATACGAGGTATATATACGATATGCAAGTGAAGCGAAACAATTTCTTTTAGGTTGCGCTGGCATTCTCGCTAAGACAGGAAGCTATTTTAACGTAGACGAGACACCTAAACTGCGCGAGTGGATAGACGCATTTGAGGTAGCCGGGACTTGTAACGACGTAATACTAGGATGCACATGCGTCATGACTGCGTATCATTTAAAGCAAGCGATTCAAGGCGGTACAGGGTCCGCTATTGCGAGTTCGGCTTCGATTCTATCAATCGTAAAAGAAACATATCGTCCTCATGAAGATGAAATGGAGCGTCTCGATTACGATGGTGACTATGACGCATATTTAACGCAAAAAATGGAGGAATATAAACAATGGCTAAACTAACACTAGACGGATTAAAAGCTAAACTAACGACGAATCAATTAAGAGCGGCGGAATTACTACTAGAAAAAGAATACGCTCCAAAAGGAGAGAAAAAAACTTACGCAGAAATTGCAGAAGAACTCGGAATTGATACGAGTACACTTTATCATTGGCGCCAAAATGTTGACTTCGTGCACTATTTAGCAGCAGTCAGCGATACAAAGTTAGACAGCGCTAGAGCCGCAGCAGATGCGCAGCTTATGCGCTTAGTACATGGTACTTCCAACAATGGTAACGCTTCGATTAAGGCGCTAGAGTTGTACTACAAGTTAATCGGTAAGTTGACGGAGAAACGAGAAATTGTACAGAGTTCGCAAGAGACGCAAGTACATGACGTTGATGCGATTAGGGCGGAAATTGAGCGACTACGTGGTACAGTATAAATAAATGACGCAATATTAACGGACATGCCTTCGGATGTGTCCGTCTTTTTTTATGTCTGCAATATCACGAATAATCACGAAATCATCGGGCACACAGGGCTGGCGCGCGAGGGTGTCTGAAATCTCCACGGTTCGATATGACGCAGTTTCGACGCATTATAGCATTATAACGTTATGCAAGAGACAGGCAGTCGGGAACCTTGCGAATGTATGCTTTTTATGAAAAGGATACATATAAAACGTTGATATATAGACGTTTGATAATTGCGCATCTAACGAATGTATGCTATTTTAGATATAACGATAAAAAGGATACATTAAAAAGGGGCGTAATTATGGCTAATCATAACGAGAAAAAAGGCATGTTAATCGATGTGCAGCCGTTAAAATCGAAAGAAGAAATACGTGAGATGTTAGAAGCTTTAGGTATGTCGAAGGAATTTGGTCTACGCAATCAGCTACTGTTCAAGCTCGGCATTTCTACCGGATTACGATCCGGAGACTTAGTTGCGCTTAGAGTCGAACAAGTAAAGGGAAAGTCATCGTTTAAGATACGGGAAGGCAAGACGAAGAAGGAGCGCACTGTACACCTCGATCAGCTAATGGTTGATATTGCAGACTACATCGACACTTTGCCTCCAGGAACAACGTACTTATTCCCATCACGTAAAGGCGACGCACATATTAGTACGACGCAAGCTTACCGCATTATTACTGATGCTGGGGATAAAATCGGCAATCATTCTGTCGGTTCTCACACAATGCGTAAGACTTTCGGATACACTTATTACAATGCAACTAACGACATAGCAACGCTGATGGAAATCTTTAATCATAGTTCACAAAAGACAACGCTTCGTTATATAGGTATGACTGACGAACGAATCAAACAAAGTATTAAAAACGTTTCATTCTTTTAATAACACGATCAACAGCGATTCAAGTCGTTTGTTGGTCGTTCTTTTTTTTGCCCCCAAAGCCTATTTGCTGCAATCCGCCTTTCTGCCGATTGTTACTTCTAGATAGTATTTTTAATTTCCCAAGGTAAAAATTTAAATCGAGTTTCTTCCTATATAAAGACCTTTTAACGCAAAATCAACGCAAATAGAATTATGGGTATACTTTAAACAAAGTGACGCACTTCTAACGCAGTCATATCAAGGGTTTGAGTGGAATTTAGGGGTTGCAATTTATTTGCTAGATATGTATAGTTTGATTCAGCGCAAAAATAATATTTACCGGTAATAGAACAAAGGAGTTAAATTGAAGATGGATGTAAAAGAAATGTCCTTGTTTTCGGGTTATTCTATTTCTAGGATATACGAACATTTACAAGAAATTAGACTTTTTGACGAGGGGTTTGCGTTGGGGAACGATGGTGTCACTATATTTTCTATAGATGAATCCGCAGCTTATATGAAAATGCTACGTACTATTGAGGCGACAGGAAGAGTTAAAAGAGGGATAGTTGCCTTATTCAAGGCGTTAGGAAAATATGAGTATTTAAATCGTAAGTAAGTAGTTTACAATTGCAGAGTGTTAGCGTAATATTATCGGTAAATACAAGTCGAGAAAAACTGCGAAGGCTGCCGATAGAATATACGGTAAACTTACGTGGTATAACTGTTTTAGACATTAAATTACCGTTTTTACTCCCAACAAATAGCGAATTTATCGCCATGATCGCAGACAAAATTCGTATTGATATGATGGCTAGCTAGTACCGATATATATCATTAACATATACAGCAATTATACTTCGCATAGTATAGCGCCTTTTTAAATCTATAGTTTAAAGGGGCGCTTTTTTTGTTACTTGAACAAATACTGTGGAAATTTCTGTGGCTGACCTTTAACATTGAAATCGTTAAAAGAACGTCAAATCAGCTAAAAAACACGATATATACATGTATAGTGGATTTAACGTCATATTCTAAAGATGAAGAGTAAAATCATTTGAGACCTTTCTACAAACTTATAGTAGGTGATTACAATAAAAAGTATAAATTTTCAATTAGAGGGAATGAATTCGCTCGAAATCACACAGATAACAGAAGAGCTATTTGAGGTGCGTTTAGCATTCGATGGTAAAATAAGTATGCAATATATGAATCGACAGCAATTGATACAACTAGGTTCTACTTTCCGAATTGAAAGGAATATCAATACGCTGTTAGTTAAAAAGACCTATTCAGACCTATAGTTTTGTGGGAAGCACCCGTGGATACCTGTACTTGGAAGATGATATATTCAAAATAGCCTGATGGAATTACTTTGAATTTATCGGTAATTTTAATAAAAAAACTCAAAAACAAACAATTTATTAGTACTAAATATCTATAATCTTTTAGGGTAAATAAAATATTGTCTTATATTTTAATGATTAAGTGGTACTATTTTCTTTCTCGGTAGTGACAATGGTCTCTAAACAAATGTAAGTGGATTGTATATACTTACATATAGAGGGAAGGAGGAGGTAGCTTGATTCTAGTTCGAAATGAAAACTTCGAAATTTCTGAGGAAAATGGCAAGGTATTTATGCTTACTTTTAGCGCAGGTTTCCCATTAAAAGAATTTGATAGCATCCTACGTAGTCATCCACGACTGAAATTATCTAATTTTTCAATTTTAAAAAATGTGTTATCAACCCAGAATACCAATCCTGTTGAAATTGGACGCTGGCTTCCGAACATTGAAGCAGAAGTGGCACGTGATAAGATGTCAGCCTCTGTTTTTATATATGAAACGCATGATTATATTCAAAATAATAAAGAAAAATTAACACAACAAATCCGAGAAACACTCAATGAAAATGGAATTATACATGGCATATTAGATTTTGATATATTGAAGGCTGAACCAGGAAAAGCATTCTTAATTGCTCAAGGTGAGCAACCTATAGCAGGAATAGATGCACAAATTACATACTTACCTAAACCCGAGAGAAAGCCAGTCATTCGTGAAGACGGTAAAGCGGATTACTATGATATGAATTTTATTTCGGAAATTTCAGAAGGCTCTTGGCTAGGTGAAAAAATTCCTGCTACATTAGGTAAACCAGGGAAAAATGTGCTAGGTCAAGAAGTTGCTGCTGTACCTGGACGAGATTATCCTATTAAATATGATACAAAATCTGCCTATGAAGTGGAAGAAGACGGAAAAATCGTCATTCGCTCGAAAATTGCTGGCGTTTTAGATGATGTCAAAGGCATGATTGGTGTAAACAGGCACCTTCCTATAAATGGTGATGTAGGAGTAGAAACAGGTAACCTTGAATTTAATGGTTCACTTAGTATTAAAGGTACAGTAACAAATGGCTATACAGTTATTGCGACTGGCGATATTTCCATTGAAGGGGCTGAGGGTGTAAGCGGTGCCAAGCTTATTAAATCCATTGAGGGTGATGTATATATTCGTGGGGGCATCTTTGGTCTTGGTTCAACAGTGGTAGAAGCAGGTGGCAATATATTTGTTAAACATGTAAATGAAGCAAATTTATTTGCAGCTAATAGTATTCATATTGGTTTTTACGCACTAGGTTCACAACTTTCTGCTCATTCAATATATGTGGATGAACGAAAAGGTAAAATTATTGGGGGACGTGCAGTAGCTAAAAATACGATTGTTACGGCCATTTCAGGAAACCGATTAGAGCGTCGAACAGATTTAATAATAGAAAGTATTAATAAGCAGGAAAATAACACCGTGATGCAGGAAAAAGCAGCACAGCTAAAACAATTGCAAACAGAGATTTCCGCACACGAGAATAGCATGAAAAATTTATTACCTTTTCTCAATCAAATGTCCAAAGAACAATCAGCGTCATTTGAGGTAACAAAACAAGCCTTAACTAAATTAAAGGCTGAAGCGATTACATTAGATCGTGAAATAAAACTATTAATGGATGAAATGCGTCATGTAGGGAAAGAAGAGATTATTGTGACAAAAGAGGCGCACCCTGGAACTTATATTCAAATTGGTAGAAAATCATCTTTATTAAGCAAAATGACGAATGGTAAATTCCTACTAGAATTTGGTGAGTTAAATGTCTAAGGCAGCTTTTATCCCTGTTTTTGCACATCGAGGTGCTTCTGCTTATGCATTAGAGAATACCTTTCAAGCTTTTGAAAAGGCATTAGAGCTAGGTGCTGATGGGATTGAACTAGATATTCAATTCTCAAAAGATGGATTACCTGTAGTGTATCATGATCCACAATTATCGAGGTTAGTAGGCACCAATAAATTGGTGAGCGATTGTACGATGGAGGAGCTTCTGCGCTTTAAACTTGGCAAGCCTTGGAGACGTCTATTTTCGTCCTATAAAATGCCAGCGTTTGAGGCAGTTTTAGCATGGGCAAATATACAGCAGATGCCGTTGAATATTGAATTAAAATCAACGATCTTGGACAATAAGAGTGGGCTAATTCATTTTCTTGGAGGCTTGGCTCTGCCAAAAGGTAGTCATTTTTCATCCTTTCACTATGAGCTTTTAGAGATCGTAAAAAAGCATAGACCTGAATTTGAAACGGCCCTTATTGCAACGAAAAAAATAAAATGGGATCTTCTAGCTGATTATAAAGCGGCTGATAGTGTGCATATGCATAAAAGGTATTACAAACCAAGATATTTGGAGGCCTGTGTTACAAGTGAAAAAGCATGTCGTTTTTATGCTATTGATGGCACGGAACCATTTTTAACTAATCCGCACCCTTCTGTTATTGGTTGGATTACGGATTATCCTGATAAAGTTATCACATCTCAGCAGCGGGTATAAAAAGAGCTATCCAGTAAGTCTTGCATGACTTATTTGGATAGCTTTTTTTATTTTTTTTGGAAGCGTGGTGCTACTTTTCCGTTTTTTCGATCGCGATGCAGTAAAAATCCAGCGAAAAACCCAAAGCCTATGACGAAGAAAATGACACCAACTACAAATTGCAACCATAAAAATGGGAATGGTGAAATAAGCTTACCAAATAATGTATCACGCATAAATTTAATGCCACCTGCAGCCATAAGACCTGGAATAAGCATTACAATAAATGCAGCTAAACGGGCCATGTATACCCCTCCTTATTCCTATGATTAATTTTACCTGTGGATGGGGGAATGTCAAGGAAGGGTATAAACCAATATAATATTTTTAGCTAAAAACGTGACAGGACAGAAAGTAGCGATTGTAACTGAATGTTTAGAAAATTCTTACTTAAATAAGAATATGTAATAATAGTTGCGAAATTGTGAATTTGTCAGTATTGTAAAAATAAGTGGAGCAATATTATCCATTACTAAACAATTTCTTCTTTAAGTATTAGGGTCTAAACACCTACTACCGAATAGGAGCTCAGAATTTGCTGAGTGAGGACGCTATGAAGATTAGATTGTTAGATAAAACTTGATTGGATGGGCATTTGGGGATGCACTTTCCAAAGCAAAGGGGCGAGTTTCATGGAAATCTTCAAGTATATGGAAAAGTATGATTACGAACAATTGGTATTTTGCCAAGATGAAGCATCAGGGTTAAAAGCGGTTATCGCTATCCATGATACAACACTTGGACCAGCACTAGGTGGAGCACGTATGTGGACGTATGCGTCGGAAGAAAATGCAATTGAAGATGCATTACGTTTAGCACGAGGAATGACTTACAAAAATGCTGCAGCTGGTTTAAACCTTGGCGGTGGAAAAACGGTCATTATTGGTGACCCATTTAAAGATAAAAACGAAGAGATGTTCCGTGCGTTAGGTCGTTTCATTCAAGGATTAAATGGCCGCTATATTACAGCTGAAGATGTAGGTACAACGGTATCAGATATGGATTTAATCCATGAAGAAACAAATTATGTAACAGGAATTTCTCCTGCATTCGGTTCTTCAGGTAACCCATCTCCAGTAACAGCTTATGGTGTTTACCGTGGTATGAAGGCAGCTGCAAAAGAAGCATTCGGTTCAGACTCACTAGAAGGATTAAAAGTTTCTGTACAGGGTCTAGGAAATGTAGCCTACAAGCTTTGCGAGTATTTACATAATGAAGGGGCAAAACTTGTTGTAACAGATATCAATCAGGCAGCTATTGATCGAGTTGTTAATGACTTCGACGCGATTGCAGTGGCACCAGATGAAATCTATGCGCAAGAAGTAGATATCTTCTCACCTTGTGCATTAGGGGCAATTTTAAATGATGAAACAATTCCGCAATTAAAAGCGAAAGTGATTGCTGGATCTGCAAATAACCAATTAAAAGATTCACGTCATGGAGACTACCTACATGAATTAGGTATCGTCTATGCACCAGATTATGTAATCAATGCTGGTGGCGTTATTAACGTTGCGGATGAATTATATGGCTATAATCGTGAACGTGCAATGAAACGCGTTGATGGCATTTATGATAGTATTGAAAAAATCTTTGCTATTTCAAAACGAGATGGCATTCCAACATATGTGGCAGCGAACCGCTTAGCTGAGGAACGTATCGCTCGCGTAGCAAAATCGCGCAGCCAATTTTTAAAAAATGAAAAAAATATTTTACACGGTCGCTAATTTAGACAGTTGATACATGAAGAGAAGTCGCATTGTCGACTTCTTCTATTTTCAACAAGAAATTAGGGCTTTAATGAAGTAAAGCTAAAGTTTTTCTAAAGCACTGACTGTTAAAAAAATCACTTGGTTATTGTTTAATAGAATCCTTTAGCACTTTTCTCAATAGGGGGAATAAACATGGCTCAAAATTATGATGTTGTCATTTTAGGTGGAGGTACAGGTGGATATGTTGCAGCCATCCGAGCTGCTCAGCTAGGCTTAAAAACAGCCATTGTAGAGCGTGAGCGTTTAGGAGGTACATGCTTGCATAAAGGCTGTATTCCAAGTAAAGCGTTACTCCGAAGTGCCGAAGTATATCGTATGGCTAATAAAACAGCTAGCGAATATGGTGTCGATATTGAAGGTGTAACATTACAATTTGACAAAGTTCAAGCTAGGAAACAAGCAATCGTTGAGCAATTAAGCCAGGGTGTGAATACACTGATGAAAAAAGGCAAAATAGATGTTTATCATGGTACAGGGCGAATTTTGGGTCCATCTATTTTCTCACCTATGCCTGGTACAATATCTGTAGAAATGTCCAATGGCGATGAAAATGAAATGCTTGTGCCTACGAATGTTGTCATTGCAACGGGCTCAAAGCCTCGTGGTATGGCAGGGTTAACGATAGATGGGCAATATGTGCTGAATTCAGACCACGCATTACAGTTAGAAAGTTTACCAAAGTCACTCCTAATCGTTGGTGGTGGTGTTATTGGAATTGAGTGGGCATCTATGCTATGCGATTTTGGTGTATATGTAACAGTAGTAGAATATGGTCCATCCATTTTACCAGCTGAAGATGCGGACATCGTTAAAGAAGTGACGAAACAACTTGAGAAACGAGGCGTTCGTATTGTTACGAATGCTCGCTTAGATACAAATACATTCAAAATTGAAAATGATAACGTTTTCATTTCTGCGCAAGTGAATGAAAAAGAAGAAGTTTTTGAGGCTGATAAACTATTACTTTGTGTAGGACGTGAGGCGAATACGCAAGGTATTGGTCTAGAAAATACAGAGATTGAAGTGGAAAATGGCTTTATTAAAGTGAATGGTTCCTATCAAACGAAAGAGTCTCATATGTATGCCATAGGAGATGTGATTGGTGGCTTACAATTAGCGCATGTTGCTTCTCATGAAGGGCTTTCAGCTATTGAGCATATAGCAACAGGGAAAACCGAGACATTGGATGCACTAAAAGTACCGAAATGTGTTTATTCCTATCCAGAAGTTGCTAGCATTGGATTAACAGAAAGTGCTGCTAAAGAACAAGGATTTTCATTAAAGATTGGTAAATTCCCGTTTAAGGCTATTGGTAAAGCATTAGTAAATGGAGAGACAGAAGGCTTTGTCAAAATTATTGCTGATGAAGAAACAGATGATATTTTGGGTATTCATATGGTAGGGCCTCATGTAACAGATTTAATTGGTGAAGCATCCTTAGCAAAAGTGTTAGATGCAACACCATGGGAAATTAGTCAGGCAATTCATCCACATCCATCCTTAAATGAGGTGTTAGTGGAATCTGCTCTAGCAGTGGATGATCGCGCTATCCATTTTTAATTTTCTGAATTTCATAACTAACATATCCAAATGTGGGGATATAGGATAAGATAGTTATTTCTCTATAATACGAAAGGGGTGTTCGTATGCAAGATGTTCAAATCAAACATGAAGATTTAGGTTTGTCAAATGAAGATGTACTTGCTATGTTCGAAACAATGTTAATGGCCAGAAGACTGGATGAGCGTATGTGGTTGTTAAACCGTTCTGGTAAAATTCCGTTTGTAATTTCCTGTCAAGGTCAAGAGGCGGCACAGGTTGGAGCAGCCTTTGCACTGGATAAAAGTAAGGATTATATTGCACCTTATTATCGTGATATGGGTGTTGTTTTACATTTTGGTATGACACCAAGAGAACTGATGTTATCTGCGTTTGCTAAAGCAGAAGATCCAAACTCTGGGGGTCGTCAAATGCCAGGCCACTTTGGTCAAAAGAAAAATCGTATTTTAACAGGTTCATCTCCTGTTACGACTCAAGTTCCTCACGCAGTGGGCGTTGCACTTGCAGGACGTCTACAAAATGAAGATTTTGTTTCTTTCGTTACGCTTGGTGAAGGTTCATCCAACCAAGGAGACTTCCATGAAGGAGCGAACTTTGCAGGTGTGCATAAGCTACCAGTCATTATTATGGTAGAAAACAATCAATATGCGATTTCTGTGCCAGTAGAGCGTCAACTAGGCTGTGCAAAAGTATCTGATCGTGGGATTGGCTATGGAATGCCAGGAGTGACCGTGGATGGGAAAAATCCGTTACAAGTGTATAAAGTGGTGAAAGAGGCTGCAGATCGTGCACGTAATGGGGAAGGTCCAAGCTTAATCGAAACAGTAACTTATCGTTTAACAGCCCATTCTTCAGATGATGATGACCGTCAATACCGTACGGCTGAAGATATTGCAGAAGGCAAAGCGAAGGATCCAATTGTATTATTTGAAAAGTATTTAATGGATACTGGCGTGATGACTGACGCGATACGTACTGAAATCGAAGAGCGTGTTATGGCAGAAGTAAATGAAGCAACTGATTATGCTGAAGCGGCTCCATATGCACAACCAGAGCATGCACTTAAATATGTTTATGCACCAGTGGACGGAGGTGACATGTAATGGCAGTAATGTCTTATATTGATGCGATTACATTAGCAATGAAAGAAGAGATGGAACGTGACGAACGAGTTTTCATTTTAGGAGAGGACGTTGGTCGTAAAGGTGGTGTATTCAAAGCCACTACTGGGCTATACGATCAATTTGGTGAATACCGCGTGCTTGATACACCGCTTGCAGAAAGTGCAATAGCTGGTGTGGGTATCGGTGCTGCGATGTACGGTATGCGTCCGATTGCTGAAATGCAATTTGCTGATTTTATTATGCCAGCTGTCAATCAAATCGTCTCAGAGGCAGCCAAAATTCGTTACCGTTCTAATAATGACTGGACTTGTCCAATGGTCATCCGCGCACCTTTTGGCGGAGGTATTCACGGGGCACTTTATCATTCACAATCCGTTGAAGCACTTTTTGCTGGTACACCTGGTTTGAAAATTGTCATTCCATCAACACCGTATGATGCAAAAGGCTTATTGAAAGCTGCTATTCGTGATGAAGATCCAGTATTATTTTTCGAACATAAACGTGCCTATCGTTTAATTAAAGGGGAAGTACCACTAGATGATTACACATTGCCAATTGGTAAAGCAGATGTAAAACGTGAAGGAGATGACGTGACAGTCATTACCTATGGTTTAGCAGTCCACTTTGCTTTACAAGCGGCAGAACGCCTAGCTGCGGATGGTATTTCCGCTCATATCCTTGACTTGCGTACAGTTTACCCTCTGGATAAAGAAGCGATTATTGAGGCTGCAAGTAAGACAGGTAAAGTATTGCTTGTCACAGAGGATAATAAAGAGGGTAGTATCATGAGTGAGGTTGCTGCAATTATTGCAGAACATTGTTTATTTGAGCTTGATGCACCAATTCAACGTCTAGCGGGACCTGATGTGCCAGCCATGCCATATGCACCAACGATGGAGAAATATTTTATGATTAATCCTGATAAAGTGGAACGTGCTATGCGAGAACTTGCTGCGTTCTAATAGATTACAACAAGGCTGAATGAAAAAATAAAAGCCTCAGACGGAACAACAGATTTTGACTTTGCACATATGAAAGTCAAAATCTGTCTAAATGCCTGTCTACGTTTAATGTTTTTAGCGCTGCATCAGGTACAATGACGCCTAGGCTTAATTGATGGGAGGAATAAAAGATGTCGGTTCAAAATATTACAATGCCACAGCTCGGCGAAAGTGTAACAGAAGGTACAATTGAAAAATGGCTTGTAAAGCCTGGAGATACAGTTAAAAAGTATGATCCATTAGCAGAGGTTGTTACAGATAAAGTAAATGCTGAAATCCCGTCATCATTTGAAGGGGTTATCACGGAGCTACTTGCGCAAGAAGGTCAGACATTACCAGTTGGAGCAGTCGTTTGCTCGATTGAAATAGCGGGAGAAGGTGAATTACCAGCACCGCCACCTGAAAAAAAATCAACGGTAAGTACGGCTATTTTAAATGCAGGTGTTCAAAAGAAACAGGAGGCACCACAGCAGGTAGCAGCTCCAGTATCTGCACCAAAAGAGGCACGTACGGGTAAAGTACGTTATTCACCAGCTGTTCTTCGACTTGCACAGGAGCATGATATAGCTTTAGACCTTGTAACAGGTACTGGCGAGGGTGGTCGTATTACACGAAAAGACCTGTTAAAGCTCATTGAAACAGGTAATATCCCAACGGCAAATGATGTAGCACAAGCAGCTCCAACCGTTCAAACGACATCAGCACCTACAGCAGCTTCTGCACCACAGCAACAAGTGGAAAAAGCAGCTGCACCTGTACAACCTATTCATCCAGGAGATATCGAAATTCCAGTGACGAAGATCCGTCGTGCCATTGCGAATAATATGGTGAAAAGTGTACATGAAGCGCCGCATGCTTGGATGATGATGGAAGTGGATGTAACAGATTTAGTGACTTATCGTGATAGCTTAAAGAATGAATTTAAGCAAAAAGAAGGCTTTAATCTTACATATTTCGCCTTCTTTGTAAAAGCGGTTGCTCAAGCTTTAAAGGAATTCCCAATGCTGAATTCGATGTGGGCGGAAGATAAAATCATTCAAAAACATGACATCAATATTTCGATTGCAGTAGCAACGGATGATGCCTTATTTGTACCTGTTATAAAACACGCAGATGAAAAATCCATTAAAGGAATTGCGAAAGAAATCAATGAACTGGCTATCAAAGTTCGTACAGGAAAATTAGCAATGGATGACATTACTGGTGGTACATTTACAGTGAATAATACAGGTGCATTTGGCTCTGTTCAATCAATGGGCATCATCAATTACCCACAAGCAGCGATCCTGCAAGTGGAAAGTATTGTAAAAAAACCTGTTGTTTTACCAGGTGGAATGTTTGCTGCACGTGATATTGTGAATTTATGTTTATCATTAGATCATCGTGTGCTTGATGGACTTGTCTGTGGTAAATTCCTAAATAGAGTAAAAGAAATACTCGAAAATACAAATAAATCTTCAACGTCAGTCTACTGATGACTTGTCGGAAACCTGCTGTATAAGGGTTTCCGATTTTTTTTATGCTTTTCGAGTCGCAATTTGTCATGTAGAATAACAAATAGAAACTACTAAGGGGGGAAGCTGATTAAGCGTCCGCATGTCAAACAACATGAAAAATATTGAATTTGAAATACCAGCCTATTCAGACTGGCAAGATGCAGCAATCAAAGCTTTAAAAGGGAAACCATTTGAGTCACTATTCACAAAAACAAATGAAGGTGTTACACTACAGCCGCTTTACACGCAAGAAAGTTTAGTAGCTAAGCTTGGAGAAGAGCTTGATTTACAAGTTGCCACAATCCGTTCCCTACAAAATGATCAAGTATTTCAGGTGGCACAACAAATTCACGCTGATTCAAGCGAAGCTTTTTTTGCACAGCTTGAGGATAGTCTAGCTCGAGGCAATGAAGTTATTACAATTGATAGCCGAGTGAGCTTTGCTTGGACAGAAGAAGTATTGGTCAAATTAGCATCATATTTCTCAGAATATTCGTTTAAAATTACTATTGAAAATTCAAAAGACCCATTATTAGCAGTATTCGACAACATTCCAGTAGATCAACAAGAAGCCATTAAAGGTTACATTATTTCAAAAGACCCTATCACTTTGACTGCATTTCCGAACGTGCGCTCAGTCAGTGCAGACACAACGGTTTATCATAATGAAGGTGCTAACGCTGTACAAGAATTAGCCTATGCACTTGCATTAGCAGCCAAATTTGCAGAACAAGAAGAAAGCTTTGAAGCGTTCTCGAAGAAATTCTTTGTATCATTTGCCATTGATACACAATTCTTTACGGAGATTGCAAAGCTACGTGCTTTTAAAGTACTTTGGAAAGCGTTCTCATCCGCTTATGGCGTAACAGATCATATCAAAATCCCTACTGTTGCTGAAACATCATTAAGAAGCTTTTCTAAATTAGATGTGTATGTAAATTTATTACGCTCTTCAAATGAAGCGCTTTCTGGTTTAATCGGTGGTGCTGATCTCTTTACGGTTCATCCACATGACGTGTTAACAAAGCCTACGGATCAATCCATTCGTATCGCTCGTAATGTATCATTAATTTTAAGAGAAGAAACAAATGTCTTAAAAGTAAAAGATCCAGCAGGGGGCTCTTACTTTATCGAGTCGTTAACAGCAGATTTTGTGAAAGAAGCATGGGCACTATTTTTAGACATCCAGGCAGCTGGCGGTATCGATGAATATACAGCCTCTGGCAAGCTTGCAGAAGAAGTGGAAGCATCCTATCAAAAACGCATCAAAGCTGCCCAAACACGTAAGCAATCATTAATTGGAACGAATATTTATGCTAATCCAGCTGATATTCTTGAACAGGATACAAATCCATTATTTGCTGATATTAAGCGTATCGCTGCTCCATTTGAGGACTTACGTGCAGACATGACAGCAGGAGATGTAAAAACAGGTATTTTAGCATTAGGATCATTAAAAAGCTCTAAACCACGCGCAGATTTTGTAGCGGGCTTCTTAAACACAGTGGGTCTTGTACCAGAAAAAAGTGAGCCAGTGACAACTGTAGAAGAGGCAGTAGCTTGGCTGAAGGCGACAGAGGCTAAGTATGTAGTGATTGCAGGCAATGATGATGATACAAAAGCATTTGTATCAGCCATTTTAGCTGAAAAACCAGCGAATGTGCTTGTAGATGTAGCGGGCAAATTTAAAGACGAAGAAGAAGCATGGTTAGCAAATGGCTTAAACGGCTTTATTTTCGCAGGACAAAACATCATTGAAAAATTACAGTCCGTGTTTGCGAGCATGAAGGAGGTCCAACGATGAGCAAGCCAAATTTTAATGCAATAGAAATAGAAAAGGTTTTAACAGCTGAAGCACCTCAAGCGTCTGAAGATAAGTTCATGACAAATGAGGGGATTGAAATTAAAGATATTTACACAAAAGAAGATATTAAAGAGGCTAAACATCTAAATGATGTGGCAGGGATTGCACCCAACACACGTGGACCATACCCTACTATGTATGTAGCACGTCCATGGACGGTTCGGCAATACGCTGGTTTCTCAACTGCTGAAGAATCCAATGCCTTTTACAAACGAAATTTGGCCATGGGACAAAAAGGTCTTTCTGTCGCGTTTGATTTAGCAACACACCGAGGCTATGACTCTGATCATCCACGTGTAACAGGGGACGTAGGAAAAGCTGGGGTTGCGATTGACTCAGTTGAGGATATGAAAATCCTTTTCGATCAAATCCCGTTAGACCAAATGTCAGTTTCAATGACAATGAATGGTGCCGTATTACCCGTCCTTGCATTCTATATTGTAGCAGCAGAAGAACAAGGGGTAACGCCAGATCAATTAGCAGGTACTATTCAAAATGATATTTTAAAAGAATACATGGTGCGTAATACATATATTTACCCACCAGCTATGTCAATGAAAATCATTGCAGATATTTTTGAATATACAGCGAAGTATATGCCAAAATTTAACTCTATTTCAATTTCTGGTTACCATATTCAAGAAGCAGGCGCAACAAATGACATTGAGCTTGCCTATACATTAGCAGATGGCTTGGAGTATGTTCGAACAGGATTAAAAGCAGGTATTGATATTGATGCATTTGCACCTCGCTTATCGTTCTTCTGGGCAATTGGTATGAACTATTACATGGAAGTTGCTAAAATGCGTGCAGCACGTCGTATTTGGGCACAAATGATGTCTACGTTTAACCCGAAAAATCCAAAGACATTAGCATTACGTACGCACTCCCAAACATCTGGCTGGTCATTAACTGAGCAAGATCCATTTAACAATGTTGCACGTACTTTAATCGAAGCAAATGCCTCTTCGATGGGACATACGCAATCCCTTCATACAAATGCATTAGATGAAGCGATTGCACTTCCAACAGATTTCTCAGCACGTATCGCGCGTAATACACAGTTATTTTTACAAGAGGAAACAGCGATGACAAAAGTCATTGATCCTTGGGGTGGTTCGTACTACGTAGAGAAATTAACAGAAGAAATTACAAAATCTGCTTGGGTGTTAATCGAAGAGATAGAAGCGCTTGGTGGTATGGCTAAAGCGATTGAAACGGGACTTCCAAAAATGAAGGTTGAGGAAGCAGCAGCAAAACGTCAAGCTAAAATTGATTCTAAAACAGAAACGATTGTTGGCGTGAATAAGTATCGCTTAGCAAAAGAAGAGCCAATTGATATTTTAGATATCGATAATACCATTGTTCGTCAAAAACAAATTGAACGTTTAGAAGCGATGAAGGCAGCTCGTGATGAAGCGGAAGTTCAAAAACATTTAGCTCGCTTAACGAAGGCGGCTCAAGATGGAGAAGAAAACCTGCTAGCGGTAGCAGTGGATGCAGCGCGCGCTCGTGCTTCTTTAGGTGAAATATCTGATGCAATTGAAGCAGTTTCTGGTCGTCATAAAGCGGTCATTCGTTCGATCTCTGGTGTTTACTCTGCAAACTTCTCTGATGAGGAGCAAATTGCGGAAGTGAAACAAATGACAGAAGAATTCCTTGAAAATGAAGGTCGTCGTCCGCGTATTTTAGTTGCTAAAATGGGACAAGATGGACATGACCGTGGTGCAAAGGTTGTCGCAACTGGTTATGCAGATTTAGGCTTTGACGTAGATATTTCTCCATTATTTATGACGCCTGCTGAGGCTGCTCAAATGGCTGTTGAAAATGATGTTCATGTTATTGGTGTGTCTTCACTAGCAGCAGGACATAAAACATTAGTGCCTGAATTGATAGCTGAGCTTGAAAAACTAGGTCGTGAAGATATTATCATTATTGTGGGTGGTGTTATACCAGCACAAGATTATGATTTCCTTTATAATGCCGGTGCAGTAGCCATTTTCGGACCAGGTACAGTGATTCCTGTATCCGCACAAAAAATTATTGAAGAAATCTACAAACGTTTAGGCTATGAGGAAGTGTCTGAATAATGGACAAAAATAAAGGAATGGAAGAAAGTGCGCTATTTGTCATGGACGGAGTAGAGGCGACTCACGACGGGATGCAATATGGTACACCCAAAAAGTTCCGAAAGAAAAAGGCAGACACTCTAAATGTAGGAGAGCTTGCACAACAAGTACGTGCGGGCTCTCGCACACATTTATCAAAAGCCATTACCCTCATTGAAAGTTCAAACGCTACCCATAAAGTACAGGCACAAGAACTATTGCAGGAGCTTCTTCCACATACAGGCAATAGTATCCGAATTGGCATAACAGGTGTGCCTGGGGCAGGAAAAAGCTCATTCATAGAGGCTTTCGGTACTATGCTTTGTGATATGGGGAAACGAGTTGCTGTTCTTGCCATTGATCCAAGTTCTTCTCTATCGGGAGGAAGTATACTTGGCGATAAAACGCGTATGGAAGAGCTCGTTAAGAAGCCTAGTGCATTTGTGCGTCCATCGCCATCGGCAGGTACCCTAGGGGGTGTTCACAAAAAGACACGAGAAACCATGTTAGTTTGTGAGGCAGCAGGCTATGATGTGATTTTAATTGAAACAGTTGGTGTTGGACAAAGTGAAACCTATGTCCGTGGCATGGTTGACTTCTTCCTGCTTCTAGTTTTAACAGGAGCGGGGGATGAATTGCAGGGCATGAAAAAAGGCATTATGGAATTAGCAGATGCAATTGTCGTGCATAAGGCGGATGGTGATAATGTACGTCTAGCTAAAAAAACGGTTGCAGAGTACAAACAAATTTTGCACTTTTTACAGCCTGCTACACCTGGTTGGATGTCAACTGCCATGCCTGTTAGTTCACTAGAAAATCGAGGACTTGATAAGGTTTGGGAAACAATTGGGGAATTCAAGCAAATCGTAGAAGCAAATCACTATTGGGCTACCCGACGCCAGCAACAAACAAAAGAGTGGTTCCAATCGATGATTACCGATCATTTAATAGATCTCTTTTATGGAAACCCGCAACGTAAAGCACAAGTACAACAGCTTGAACGTCAAATTTTAAGTGGACAGTTGACAGTTACACAAGGTGTGGATCGTTTATTTAGCGAGGAGCAGGAAGACAAGTAAACGAGTCTTATTGAAATCGTAGTAATTTCAACTGAAATGTGTTGAGCAAGTAGGTGCACAAATTGCTTGCAAACTGCTATGATAAGAGATGGATAAGCGTCAAAAATCTACTATCTGAAATATAACTAAATTGGCGCGAACTTGAAAGGAGCTATCGCTATATGAATATGGATTACGATTTATTTATGCAGGAAATTTTAAAAACAGCACGTGCTGAAATTGAGGCAGCTGGTTATGAACAATTAACAACACCAGAAGCTGTAGAAGAGGCGTTTGCTCGTCCAGGTACAACATTAGTAATGGTGAACTCAGTGTGTGGTTGTGCGGGTGGTATCGCTCGTCCAGCAGCAGCACAATGCGTTCATTATGATAAACGTCCAGACCATTTAGTAACAGTGTTTGCAGGGCAAGATAAAGAAGCAACTGCAGCAGCGCGTTACCATTTTGGAGAAGATCATCTACCTTCATCACCATCATTCGTTTTATTAAAAGACGGACAAGTTGTCGCAGAAGTGGGACGCTATGAAATTGAAGGGCATGACCCAATGTCAGTTGTGACAAATTTACAAGCAAACTTTGAAGAATATTGTGACGAACTTTAAGTCTATTCTTGCATAAGAAAAATCATTTTCAATCAAGTAGAAAAGCCTCATAGATTATGCTATCTATGTAGGCTTCCTACTGATCCTCATGTATAGGTAGTTTCATTATTGTTAAAATTTTTGTAATATTGGCTAAATAATTAACTGAATGAGTGAAGAGTACTAAAGGATGGGAGGCAGTCGGCCTGAAGAAGTTTTCAATCGGCTATCGAACTTTAAAAACAGCAATTGGTGCGGCCATCGCTATTGCCATTGCACAGTATTTTGATTTAGCCTCATATGCATCTGCTGGTATTCTAACGATATTATGTGTGCAACCAACAAAAAAGAAATCCATTTATGCAGCCTATACACGATTGGTTGCAAGTATTGTAGCAATGCTTTTTGCCTTTGTAAGCTTTGAGTTATTTGCTTATCATCCACTTACACTAGCAGGCATGCTTATACTCTTTATTCCTACTATTGTATCTTTAAAGGTTGCGGATGGATTTATCTCCAGTGTCGTGATTATTATGCATATTTACGCTGCTGAAGGTTATTCATTAACACTTGTTTATAATGAATTAGCGTTGATGGCTATCGGTTATGGAACAGGGATTGCCATTAATATGTATATGCCAGACATTCAAAAGGAATTAAATTACTACAGAGTCAAAATAGAGGAGCTATATAGTAAGATTTTTTTAGAAATTGCCAGCTATTTACGGCAAGGAGATACGTTGTGGAACGGCCAAGAAATTATCGATGCAATCAAAGCACTAGAAGAGGCAAAATCATTAGCGTTTAAAGATGTTCAAAACCATTTTACAAGACGTAAAAATGATTACTATGTATATTTCGATATGCGAGAGCAGCAGCTAGAAATTATCGAAAGAGTGCTACCCAAAGTGACGACATTACCTGTTATAGTACAAGAGGCTGAAATTGTGGCAGATTTTTTACAAGACCTAGGTGAGCATGTTCATTCGGGGAATACGGCTAGTCAGTATCGCGAAAAACTCGAACATGTTAAGCGCGATTTTTCTCAGCTTCCTTTACCACAAAGCCACGAGCAATTTATCGCTCAGGCAGCCCTCTATCAGTTTATAGAGGAAATGGACAGGTATTTAGAAATAAAGCAGTCATTTAAAGGGTTAAAGGCTAAAAAAGAGCGCCCACAGTAGTGTGGACGCCTCGTGCTTTGCCTTAAATTATCATAGATAATCCGAATGCTAGAGATGAGATTAGCATAATTGCGATCATACTATAAATAACGACTTTTTGAAATTTTTTATTACTCATATGCTCGTTCGCTCCTTCTTTTCTTATAAATAGTTTAGCAAATCTGAAAAATTTCTCAAGTAGTAGAGTTTTGACAAAAAAGTCTGTAAAATAGAGTATGTACCATAACAGAAGGAGATGTCACCATGGAGAAAGTAGACCATATTGGGATTGCAGTGCGCGATCTTGATGAACGCATTACATATTATACAGAAACTTTGGGCTTAAAGTTGATGAAAGTGGAAGAAGTAGAGTCTCAACAGGTTCGTGTGGCATTTATCGATGCAGGGAATGTGAAAATCGAGCTATTAGAACCAATGAGTGATAAAAGTGCCATCCATGGTTTTATTGAAAAACGTGGAGAAGGAATTCATCATGTTGCGTTTGGTGTGACGGGAATTCGTGAACGAATGGCAGAGCTTCGTGAAAAAGGTGTACGTCTCTTATCCGAAGAGCCAGGGCCAGGTGCTGGAGGGGCAGAGGTTGCGTTTATGCATCCTAAATCCTCATTTGGGGTGTTATATGAATTATGTGATAAAAGTGGAAAAGGGGATAAGTGATTAGTATGGATATGTTCGACAAAATCAATGACTTGTATGACCGTAAAACGGTAATTGAACTTGGTGGTGGCTATGATCGCATCGATAAGCAGCATGAGAAGGGGAAACTTACTGCTCGTGAGCGTATAGACTTGTTGCTAGACGAAGGTACATTTTTCGAAATCAACCCATTTATTACACATCGTACAGTAGACTTCGGCATGGAAAAAATGGAGGGACCTGGTGATGGTGTCGTAACTGGATTCGGTAAAATTAACGGACGTCCAGTATACTTATTCTCTCAAGATTTCACAGTGTTTGGTGGGGCGCTTGGTGAAATGCATGCGAAAAAAATGGCAACAGTGATGGATCTAGCTGCTAAAAATGGTACACCATTTATCGGCATCAATGACTCAGGCGGTGCACGTATTCAAGAGGGTGTTCTTTCATTAGATGGCTATGGTCATATCTTCTACCGAAATGCCATTTATTCTGGTGTGATTCCACAAATCTCTGTGATTATGGGACCTTGTGCTGGTGGAGCTGTTTATTCTCCAGCTATTACTGACTTTATTCTAATGGTGGATAAGACATCTCAAATGTTCATTACAGGACCTAAAGTAATCGAAACGGTAACAGGAGAGAAAATTTCTGCTGAAGATTTAGGTGGTTCGAAAGTAAATAATGCGGTCAGTGGGAATGCTCATTTCCGTGCTCCTTCTGAAGAGGCAGCGATTGATGAAATTAAAAAACTATTAAGCTACTTACCACAAAACAATAAAGAAAAGGCACCTCGTCAAGCTAGACCTGAAGGGGATGACTACCGTCCAGAAATCGTAGATACAGTACCAATCGAAACAACACGTCCATATGATGTACGTAAAGTTGTTGAGCAAGTAGTGGATGAAGGTTCGTTCATGGAAGTACATGCAGAGTTTGCTAAAAACGTAGTTGTCGGTTTTGCACGTATTGCTGGCGAATCAGTTGGACTTGTTTGTAACCAACCAAAAGTTCTTGCTGGTGGCTTAGATATCGATTCTTCTGATAAAGCTGCTCGTTTCATTCGTACTTGTGATGCATACAATATCCCAATCATCACATTTGAAGACGTTTCTGGCTTCTTCCCAGGTGTTAAACAAGAACATGGTGGTATTATTCGTCATGGTGCGAAAATTCTTTATGCTTACTCAGAAGCGACTGTTCCAAAAATTACAGTGATTTTACGTAAAGCTTATGGAGGCGCTTACGTTGCGTTAAACTCTAAATCAATTGGTGCTGACCTTGTATTTGCATGGCCAAATGCTGAAATTGCTGTTATGGGTGCTGCTGGCGCAGCTAACATCATTTTTGCCCGTGAAATTGCAAAATCAGATGACCCAGAAGCAACTCGTGCAGCAAAAATCGAAGAATATAAAGAGAAATTTGCTAACCCATATGTTGCAGCATCTCGCGGTATGGTAGACGACGTAATCGATCCACGAGATACACGTATCAAGCTGATTCAAGGACTTGATATGCTGTCAAACAAACATGAAACACGTCCAGAGAAAAAGCACGGTAATATTCCTCTATAATAGTCATACAAGCCTAGCAGCTCAAAAGTTGCTAGGTTTTTCATTGCCAAAAAGTGAAACATTTTTGTTTGTCATCCGTACTGATAGATATGAGGAGTTGAGATGAATGGAATGGCAGCAATTACAAACAGAGCAAGAAAAGATTCATGCACAACTTAGAAAAGCATCTAGATTAAACGAACAAAATCAGTTAATTGATGGGCAAATTAAACATACACAACAGGAAATAGACACTCATACAGCAGCACTCCACCAAATTCGATCCAAACTTGATAAATTGGATGGTTTCTCGTTTATGAATATGATTCGTACATGGACAGGGCAACAAGATGAACTGAGGGCAGAAAAAATTGATAAGGCGGCAGTACTTGAATTAAAGCTGAATGAAGCAAAGAAAATGCAAAATGATTTAGCAGAGGACAACGTGCAAGTGATGAATCAGCTTGCCCAGATTGATGAAAATGCGCTACAGCAATCACTTCAACAGGTCTACCTTAAAAAGAAGAAGTATTTACAGATTCATGATGCTGCCCAAGCAGAAAGGCTAGAGCATTTAGCACATGAGGAAATGCTAACAAAGCAGCTCATTAGAGAAATTAAAGAGGCGGAGGAAGCGGGAGAAGTAGCTCTTACAAGGCTAGGGCAAGCAGCAGCTTCATTACATTCGGCCAATGGGTATTCCACATGGGATACATTTTTTGGCGGTGGGCTGATTGCTACGCACTTAAAGCATGATGCACTCGATCAGTCTGAAAACTATTTACATAGTGCTCAAATTGCGTTACAAAGGTTTCATAATGAATTATTAGATGTTCATGAAATGTCTACGAAATCGCTGCATATTGAAACAGATGGGTTTGTTAAGTTTGCTGATTACTTTTTTGATGATATTTTTTCAGCATGGTCTGTTCATTCTAAAATCTCGACAGCAAGGGAACAGGTCTCGCGTGTTCAAGATGATGTACATAATACGATTTGGCGCTTACAGGATAAACATAATAAAGCTGTCAACTACTTACAATCATTAGAAAAAGAAAAAGAGCTTATTTTCAATGACTAGGGAAAGTCTGAGATTTTTCTCAGACTTTTTATTTTGGTAGTATTGTTCAATGATTTCAACTCTTCTGACGTTGTGCTAAAATGATACATATACTATAACGTGGAAATACACGTAAACTAAGGGAGTTTTACAACATGACAAGTCGTTTAGTAGAAGAGTTTTTTGAGCTCGTACAAATTGATTCGGAAACAAAACATGAACAACTAATAGCACCAATTCTTGTAGATAAGTTAACTGCACTTGGATTTTCAGTGATTCAAGACGATGCACATACGCGTAATGGACATGGGGCAGGTAATATTATTGCCACATTAAAAGGCACATTGGATGTAGAGCCAATCTATTTCACTTCTCATATGGATACTGTCGTTCCAGGAAAAGGCATCAAACCGTCTTTGCGTGAGGATGGCTATATCGTATCAGATGGTACGACGATTTTAGGTGCCGATGATAAAGCAGGACTAGCTGCTCTATTTGAGATGGTCAAACGTTTGAAAGAGCAAAATATTGCACATGGCGATATTGAATTTATTATTACGGCTGGTGAAGAAAGTGGCCTTGTTGGCGCTAAAGAGTTAGATCCAGCTAACATTAAAGCAAAATATGGATTTGCGGTTGATAGCGATGGCAAAGTTGGTGGTATCGTGACAGCAGCACCATTCCAAGCGAAAATTTTCACAAAGATTATTGGAAAAACGGCACATGCAGGGGTTGCTCCTGAAAAGGGCATTTCTGCCATAACAGTCGCATCAAAATGCATTGCTCAAATGAAACTAGGTCGTTTAGATGAAGAAACGACAGCGAATATTGGGCGTTTTGAAGGTGGACAAGCGACGAATATTGTTTGTGACGAAGTGACAATCCTTGCAGAAGCACGCTCTATAGACAAAGCTAAATTGGATGTGCAAACAAAGCATATGCAAGATACGTTTGAACAAGTAGCTGCTTCTTTAGGCGCACGTGCAGAGGTAGAAGTGAAGCTAATGTATCCAGGCTTCCGTGTAACGGAATCGGATAAAGTAGTTCAGGTAGCTATGGCTGCTGCACGCAATATTGATCGTACACCGACACTAGGCATTTCTGGTGGAGGCTCAGATGCAAACGTCATCGCAGGCTTTGGTATTCCTACAGTTAATTTATCTGTTGGATACGAGGATATCCATACAACAAATGAAAAAATACCAGTAGAAGAACTTGAAAAATTAGCAGATTTACTAGTAGAAATCGTCAAAGAATCGGCGAAAAACTAACAGTCGAATAAGGATGTGACCCTATGGAAAGTGTCAAAGCAGTCGTTTTTGCTTGTGGGACAGAGGAGTATGCTGTGCCTGTGGAGCAAGCGATTTCAATTGAAAAATTAGAGCAAGTAACACCTATTCCTCATTTACCTAACTATCTTCTAGGCTTTACAAGAATTCGCGGTGAGCTTGTACCTGTTCTTGATTTTGAACGCATACTGTACAATCGTTCATCGAATACAGCAACTGCTCGTATCATTGTGTTGAATACAGATGTTGTTAATTATGGATTACTTGTTACAGAAGCACGTGAAATTCTTGATTTCGATGAATCAGTACTTCAGCAATTGGGTCTAGTCAATTATAGTAAAACACGCTATTTTACTGCGGTAGCTAATCTTGAAAATCGAATGATAACATATGTTGATCCAAAAATACTGGTTAATTCATTAGAGGGCATTCGAGAAATTATCGATTATTTACACAAAATGCTTGAAAATGAAAAGGAAAACGTAGAGGCTTAAGTACTCTACGTTTTTTTATGTTTGAATAGTAAATTTAACCTGTATTTTGTCGTTTTTACCTGATCATACATGTGACAATTATGCATTATACCTACAGACAAACAATTACTAACCGCGTATGATAATGATTAAGAAAAAACTGAAAAAGGCAAACTTCACCGAAAGGGAGGGACGCAAAGCCATGAGTCTAAACACTATAATTTCAGTGCAAGATTGTCAGGTTGCCAGGTTCTGTTCTAGGAGCCGTGGCGAGTAGAATGGAGTTAGTTCGTATGAAGAGACAATTAAAAGTATGGACCGCACTAATCGTCATCATGATTAGTTCATTAGCTTTATCAAGTGGAAAGGTTGATGCAATGTCTATACAGGAAAAGGCTACATGGCTGTGGGATACATCCCTCATCATTGATGACCAAGAAAAAATATTATTATTTTTAGAACATAACGATGTCAATAAAGTTTATCTGCAAATCGATCAAGGCATAGCGAGCAATGACTATAAGCATTTTATTAGTAACGCTTCTCACAGAGGTATTCGCATTTATGCATTGGATGGTGCTGCAAGCTGGGTTTCAGCTGAGGGTAGTCGAAGCCAAGACGAATTGTTTAATTGGTTACATACATATAATGAGAATTCAACTGAATCTGAGCAATTTTCTGGGGTTCACCTTGATGTAGAACCTTATTTAAATAGTGGATGGAGTTTACATCAAGCACAAACGATAGAATCCTATCAAACACTAATAATGAAAGCAAATGAGAAAGCAAGTCAGTTACAACTTACTTTAGAAGTAGATATGCCATTTTGGTTTGATGAAGTTCAGTATAATAATGAATTTGGAAAAGGGTTATTAGCTGATTGGGTCATTGACCATGTGGATAGTGTGACGATCATGGCCTATCGTGATGCTGCAAAAGATATTATCTCTATTGTAGAACATGAAATCGCTTATGCTTCCACTGTGAATAAATCAATTGTAATTGGTGTAGAAACAGGCGCTTCAGAGGAAGGGGAAAATATTACTTTTTATGATAATGGAGAAGCCTTTATGAATGAACAGCTTATACTTGTTCAGCAACATTTTTCAAATAACGATGCTTTTCATGGAGTAGCCATTCATTATGTGGAGAATTGGATGACCATGCGTCCATAAAAAAAGCCCTTCCAGTGTTAAACTGGAAGGGCTTTTCTATTGGTATTAGGACAGTCGACCACTGTAGTCCTCGAATTTAAATTCACGAATGACTTTAATACCTTCTTCATCATTATAAGAAACGATAGATGGTAAGTTGACACCGTTAAACATATGGTTTTTCACCATTGAATAATGAGCCATATCTGTGAATACAAGACGATCACCTGGTTTTAATGGCTGTTCAAACGAATAATCGCCAATCACATCACCAGCTAGACATGTTAGTCCGCCTAAGCGATATGTGTGTGCTAATTCATTTGCTTGTCCAGAACCAATAATCATTGGACGGTAAGGCATTTCAAGTACATCAGGCATGTGACATGTTGCTGATGTATCTAAAATAGCAAGATCCATTCCATTTTCTTGAATATCTAGCACCGTTGCTACTAAATAGCCTGTATTAAGGGCTACTGCTTCACCTGGCTCAAGATAAACAAGCAGGTTATACTTTTCTTGAATATAATTAATGATGTTCACAAGTTTTTCTACATCATAATCATCACGTGTAATATGGTGACCGCCACCGAAGTTTAACCATTTCATTTGGTGTAAAACATCACCAAATTTTTCCTCAACTACTTCAATAATACGCTCTAATGTATCAGAATTTTGTTCACACATCGCATGGAAGTGTAAGCCATCGATACCATCAAGCTGTGATTTATCAAAGTTAGCCAATGTTGTACCAAGGCGAGAGTTTGTGTAACAAGGATCATAAAGAGCTGTTTCAATTTCAGAGTATTCAGGATTCACACGAATACCACATTCAATTGTTTTACCAGCAGATTTAACTTTATCCTTGAACTGAGCCCATTGGTTAAATGAGTTAAATACGATGTGATCCACATAGCCTAGAAGCTCGTCCATTTCATGCTCAATATAAGCAGGTGCATAAACGTGAACTTCTTTGCCCATTTTTTCATAGCCAAGACGTGCCTCATGCAGTGAGCTAGATGTAATGCCCGCTAAATATTCCCCTACTAGTGGGAATGTTGAATGCATAGAGAAGCCTTTAAGGGCTAATAAAATGCGGCAGCCTGTTCGATCTTGAATTGATTTTAAAAGCTCAAGATTCTTTGTTAATAATCGCTCATCCACTACATAAGAAGGGGATGGAACTTTTGAAAAATCAATTGGTTTCATCGGCTTAATTCCTTTGCATCTAAATCAAGGTCTAATAATTCTGGGTTATGGCTTTCTTGCCATGGTAGACCCCATTTATTTAGTGCATCCATGAATGGATCTGGATTGAAATCTTCCACATTCCATACACCTGGTTTACGCCATTCACCGTTCATCACAAGCATTGCACCGATCATAGCTGGTACGCCAGTTGTGTAAGAAATCGCTTGTGAACCAACCTCGTTGTAGCACTCTTCGTGGTCACATACGTTGTACACATAGTACGTTTTTTCTTTGCCATCTTTTAGACCGCGAATGATACAACCGATGTTTGTTTTACCTTTCGTACGTGGTCCAAGTGAAGCTGGATCTGGTAATACCGCTTTAAGGAAGTGGATTGGTTGAATCATTTGCCCTTCGAATTCGATTGGCTCAATTGATGTCATACCTACGTTTTCTAACACTTTTAAGTGTGTTAAGTATTTTTCAGAGAACGTCATCCAGAAGCGGATTTGTTTTAAACCTTTGATATTTTTTGCAAGGGATTCAAGCTCTTCATGGTATAGAAGGTAAATATCTTTTGGTCCGATTTCAGGTAGGTTATACACTTCTTTTTTCTCAAGTGGTGCAGTTTCAATCCACTCGCCTTCTTTCCAGTAACGACCATTCGCTGTAATTTCACGAATGTTAATTTCTGGGTTGAAGTTTGTTGCGAAATGATATCCATGATCTCCCGCATTGGCATCCACGATATCGATATAGTGGATTTCATCAAATTCATGTTTTTGTGCATGAGCTGTGAAAACGCCTGTTACACCTGGGTCAAAACCGCTTCCAAGTAATGCAGTTAAGCCAGCTTTTTCAAACTTCTCTTTATAAGCCCATTGCCATTTATATTCAAATTTTGCCGTTTCAGGTGGCTCGTAGTTTGCAGTATCCACATAGTGCACACCTGTCGCTAAGCAAGCATCCATAATCGTTAAGTCCTGATAAGGTAGAGCCACGTTAATCACTACATCTGGTCCGAAAGCTTTAATAAGCTCAATAACCTCTTCTGTATTGTCTGCGTCTACCTGTGCAGTATGAATTTTTGTTTTTCCGCCGTCTAGTTTTTCTTTTAGAGCGTCACATTTTGAAACAGTTCTACTTGCGATACAAATTTCCTCAAATACGTCCGAATTTTGAACACACTTGTGTACCACAACACTGGCAACTCCGCCAGCTCCGATAATCAATGCTTTACCCAATTGTCTACCCCCAAGTTCATATAAAGTATTGTCAAACAAGCTGATTATACAGAAAATTGATATACTACTCAATCATTGTTTTAAAATTTTCTACAAAAAATTTTATTTTTCTACAACAATTAGACGTATAAGGAGGGGAATGCCTCGGAAAAGAAGGGAATCATGAATAAATCTACAACGCCATTTTAGTAAAAATAGAGGAAAGTTGCTGTTGTATAGACCTAAATAATTGGTGTAGTTATATCACAATTCATCCAAGATACTACGACATCAAGTAAATATTTTTCTAAATGAATGTTTTGACATAGTATCTCTACCGATTGACGATTTGATACCAACTACTAAATCATTTCTACTAACTTTACATAAAAAAATCCCTCTACATATAGAAAGGGAAGGAACCACATTAAACGTGCTACAGGTATCTGTGTACTGGAAAATGATGCATATTATTTCAGAAAACGATTGGATACTTGTTGTTTTTCTTCCCCCCATATATAGAAGAAAACCACAAGCAAAGTACTAAAAAAACCCATCACAAGAGCATACGTACTGAGGGCTACTCCCACTTGACTTTGCATGGCATAAATAAAAATGGCCCCTATTGTTAACAAGTTGCCTGTAACAATCGATACTAGATGAAAGCGTTTATTCATAGCAAGCCCTCCTATTAGATGAATTGGTAATGCTCAGGATTTAAGTTAATTAACTTCAATTATCGCACAATTCAGAACTTTTTCCAATGTTTTTATCTTACTAGAATAATTAAAGATGCTTTTTTAATACATCTTTTTGTAGTATGATGAAACACAAAAGGAATATTCATAGATTATTACAAGAAAGGGGAGAGGATGGATCGTGAAATTACGCAATTCATTAACTTTTCAACTTGGGACGATTATCGCTGGTATTTTAGTGGTGATGCTAGGGATTACTTCGTTCGCTACATACATAACTGCTTACAATAAACTTTATGATGCTGCTGGTGTTGAGGCCTATGGCTGTGCCAATATTACGACAGGTTTGATCAATCCGCAACAATTGGACAAGGCCATTCAAGGCGACAAGGCTGTACAGGAAAGCATTGGGAACGATTTGAACTGGACAACAGGTCATAAAGATATTTTCCAAACACAATATATTTTATCGTTGGATGGCACATTATTAGCGCTTGATGATCATTTGGCTGAAAAAGGTTATGCCCCTGGTGATCAATTTTATTTAGATAAAGAAGCTATTGATATGTTGCTTACACATAAGCATCCAACATACTCACAGCCTTATACCTATGCAGGGATGGACCGTTTATCTGGCTATGCCCCTATTTTTAAAGACCATGATTCCAGTAAAGAAATTATTGCCATTAGTGTCATCGACTTTGATGCCAATATCGTAAAGGAGCGAACATGGGATGTTGTACGAAATGGGATTTTAATTAGTATTTTCCCTATGCTAATTGCTTCCATCATTACAGGCTTTTTAATTCGTCGTAAAGTAAGACCGATTAGTGTGTTAATTCAGCAGGCGAAAGAAATTGCCAATGGTAATTTAGCTGTACCTGAAACAAAAATTAACAGTAAAGATGAAGTAGCGGATTTAGCGAATACATTAAATCGAATGACAGCTAATTTACAAAATATGATTATGACGATGCGTTCCACTTCTAACACTTTAACGAATAACGCAGATGAAACCGCTTCCACCTTGAACGATATGAGCAATACCATTCAAGGTGTCGCCAATAATATCGAAGAGGTAACAAGTGCCGTGACGGCAGGGATGCACCATGCTGAAAATGCGACAGATGTTCTTACTTCTTTAGCACACGACCTTCAAATGATTCAAAGCAATGCCAATAACAGTGCTGATAACGCTCGACAAACGATGGAATTAGCAACAGAGGGTGAACGACTAGCAAAAGATATAAGCAATGATATGGCACTAATTCACAGCGGATCAGGTGAGGTACGACAAACAGTAGAAAACTTAGTTACATCTGCAACCAAAATTCAAACGATTACAACGTCTATTGCAAACATCGCATCACAAACAAATTTGCTAGCACTGAATGCTTCCATTGAAGCGGCTAGAGCAGGGGAGCATGGCAAAGGCTTTGCTATTGTTGCTGAGGAAGTACGGAAGCTTGCTGAGCAATCTAATCAAGAGGTATTGCAAGTTGAACAGCTTATTCAGGATATAATGAAGCATGTGCAGCAGGTCATGTCATCTACGAATGATAATACGCAATATATTGAAAAAGGAACAGAGACAGTACGTCTAACCGCACAATCTTTAGGAAATATTTCTACAGCAGTGGCTGCAACAGTAGAAGAAATGATTGCCATTTCTAATGCTATGACCGCTGAAAACGAAAAATCTACACGTATTGTGCAGATGATTCAACAATTAACAGAATCTATTCGTGATATAGAAGAAACGATGAATATGATTACTGTCGCAGCACAGCAAACAACTGCAAGCATTGATGAGGTGGCACATGGCTCTAATGAAACAAATCACATGGCACACACACTCGAACAGCATGTAAAGGCGTTTAAATTAAAAGAATAATAGAAAAATTAGGACATGTTGGCTTTTGCTAATACTACTTAAATGGTAAACTAGCAATAAGATTTTTCTTTTGCGAAGGTGAGGATTTTAATGGTGGTAAAACAAATGAACGAGCAAGTTCAACAAGTCAATGACTTATTTTTGAGTGGTCAAGTAAAGGAAAGTTATCAACTAGCTAAAGAAATATTGGGCAATGATACAGCGATCGCAGAAGAGGCCTATCAAGTCATTCAGCAGCATGTGGCAATGCTAGAGGCAAATGGGTATGCAAATATGCCTCAGCCTACTGATGACAAAGCAAAGCAAAGTAAGGAACGTACAGATGGTTCGTATCCAGAACGAGATGTTCTCGCAGCTTATATAGGTAGTCAGGATGATGAGCAATTTGGTAAAGTGGTCGATGAATTATTAGCAGGACCTATAGAAGCGCAGGCGAACGCCTACTATACAATGGCAGAATATTATGTCCTTGCAAAAGAACAGGATAAGGCATCAGTACAGTATGCGGAGGCAATCAAATTGCAGCCTAATAAGGCATTGTATTGGGGAGCATTTGCACAGTTTTTAAATCGTCACGAAGGTAGCCCTTATTTGGCATTAAGACTGATTGAAGAAGCAATACTCCTAGATGGAATGAATCCTCGTTGGCACTATATTCAAGGTAATATAATTTTCCAGCTAGTAGCAGCGACAAAAAATTTAAGCTATTTACCTGCCTTGGAAGAAGCATGGGAGAAAGCTAAAAAACGTTGTACAGCTAAGCAGGTCACATTGAAATTGGATTTGGAGAAGTCAAAAGATTTGTTAGCGCAATGGAAAAAGCAAATGCTCTAACAGGTATCTATTAATAATTATTTCCTTTCAAGTATAATTATGCTATAGTGAAACCATAAACGGACGTATGAAGCTTATCGATGACATGAAAGAAGTGTTTTTTTGAGTTTATATGTAGCGTATGTATTGGTAGGACTTGCCATTGCCATGCCTGTAGGAGCTATTACAGTAGAAATGACAAAGCAAGGACTCAAAAATGGTTTTATGCACGGCTGGGCAGTTGGACTTGGTGGCATGACCATTGATATTGTATTGGTTTTTGCTTTGTATATGGGACTAGCTTCCATCTTAGCTATGCCTTTAATTCAACTACCTATGTGGATTATTGGAGCGGGCTTTTTATTCTTGTTAGGCTATGATTCTATCAAGAACGCTGACCATGATATTACATTGGCAGGAGAAAAAGTAACCAAATCGTTTTTTGCCTCTTATTTTAACGGCTTACTAGTGGCCATTTCGCCTGGTAATCTTGTTTTTTGGGTCAACGTATTTGGTGTGGTGCTAGCAAAATCTTATGGACAAGGGGAGTCAACGAGCTTTTTAATTATTGCTGCTGGTGTTTTAAGTGGAATTTTACTCCACGATATCGGTTTGCTGACCATTGTCTCGGTTACTCGTAAAGCTATGAATCGGAAGATGATTAGGACATTTACAATTGTCGCAGGATTCTTATTGATTGGTTTTGCTTGTTATTTTATCTATGAATTTATACAAGGAATTAAGATTTATATATGAAAAGTGCGATCCCTAAAGATCGCACTTTTTTTATTGCGCAATAGCCTCAGTATGCTCTTTTAAACAAGCTAAAATTTCTTCTGCTACTTCATGCGCTAATGCTAGTTCTGAAGTAAAGCCAACACAAGAACAATTCATCTCACCTAAAATATAGCAATCTTCTCCGACTTCATTGGTATCTAGCATAAAGTCGGCTGTCCAGATTAGCGGTAAATCATAATTGCCTAGTAGGTTTGTTACTTGAGGGAGCTGCTTTAAAAAGTTTTGTACCAGCTCTTGCCAGTCTTCAGGTTTGTCATAGCGATATTGAGCGCCAGAGAATAGAGTTGCACTAAAGGCATCCTCGGTAGCAGCTGGTTTTTTATGTACGACGTGTACAGGATGATCGCGCAACATGAATAAGCGGATTTCGCCTTCTGTAATCCTTGGAAGAAAGCGCATATCGATTAACATACCATTCGTCCCTGTAATATACTGCTCACAAAATGTCATAAAGTCGCCAAGCTGCCAATATTCTACATGATTATCTTTTGCTTCAGTACATTTGATTTGTGCATCAAGTGGCACTTCAGTGATACCCTCTGCTAGCGGTTCCACCAATTTTACACGCCAAATACCTTCTCCAGTTGAACCACGATTTTGCTTCAAAACACGCTCTGTTAAGGCTAAGGAAGTAGGGAATTGTTTTTTGAATGCTTCGATTGTGTAGTAGGCAAATGTATCATCAGGTACTAAATTTGTTGTCGTCAGTTTTGATAATACGTCTTTTGAACCATAGCTAATCATGGCGTCTGGATGTGGCATCCCTATAACGCCAGCTTGGCATAGCTCTCGTAGCATAGCAAAGTACTCATCCTCATGCTGTAAGTTGCCTGGGTTAATGCGAGATACATAGGCAATGCCATGTTCCTTAACATAGTGAAAGATTTCCTGCTTTTTTGTGATATCAAAGAAGAGTACCTCTGCATTCTGTCCACGTTGCTGTAGCGCTTCCACCATTGGCATTGTATCTGGGCGATAGCCATCTGGTCCTTTATCTGTGCCGCCTTCCACCTCGAAAAAAATAACTTTTTTATCCATAAAATACCTCCTTATATCTGTTGTTATGTTCAGTATAGTAGACAAATAAGGAGAAAAGATAGATAAAATATGTAAATTTTATGTATAAATTCATATATTACTATCTCGGTAATAGGAGGTATTGACTATTAAAATTCATAACTCTCTTAATTTTCTGTTTTCAAGCTTGCTTTTTCTGAAATACTGTAAGGTATAAAATCATAAGAAGAATTAGCAATGTACCAATAAACTGATAGCCACCAAAAGCAATCTTTAACCACCAAACACTTGTGATGACAGCCATTAATGGTTCAAGACTACCTAGTAGGCTTGACTCCTTTGGTGAAAGATAGTGCAAGCTAGCAATATAAAACCAAAAAGCGAGCATTGTCCCAAAAATAACAATAAAGAGAAAATAGGCAATGGTTGAAAACGTCCAATCAGATAGATCGATAGCCCATGGTGGATGAGCTATACTCATAACTATACCACCGATGATCATCGACCAGCCGACAACTAGTAATGAATGGAATTGCTGTAAAAGTGGGACGGCATAAATGGTATAAAATGCAACAGAAAGACCAGATAAGATACCCCATAACACAGCCATTAAAGGAACGGACAATGTTGAGAAAGAACCGTTTGTTAATAATAAAAAGGTCCCCACAAGTGTAAGTGACACAGCTATACCATCCTGCTTTGTCAATGGACTTTGCCTCGTTAGAAAGTAATAAGCCATGATAAACAGTGGTGCTAAATATTGCAATAATGTGGCTACAGCTGAATTACCAATAGCGATTGACATCATATAGGTGTATTGGACAGCAAGCATGCCGAGTAGGCTAAATAAAATTTGTCTAAAAGCATTTTGCTTTGTGCGCCATATGACGAAAATGGATTCATGCCGATGGGTCATTTTATAAATAGCTATTAGTAACAGACCCGCTAAAAGTAAACGACTAGAAACAAGCCAGCCGACCTCTAAATTGTCCTGCTGAAATAGTCGTTGGGCAACGGTCCCTCCGATTCCCCAGAAACTTGCTCCAAGAATAACTAGTAGAAAGCCCAGTGTACGTTTATTTTGGATAATTTGATTCATCTGTTTACATCTCCTAAACTATCAATATAAGATGATTATAAAGTGATTAAGTGGAAATAAATATCGATTTAATCCAATAAAATATCAATATATTGAGGTGTTAGAGATGCCGTTAACACATATTAAAATTGCCAAGGATTTACAAGAATTAACCTTGCATGGAACAAAGGAATTTCCAGTTGCCTTGTATGAAACGATTATGCGATTAGAAAGCATGGATTTTCTACCTCTCCATTGGCATAAAGAAATACAATTTGTTTTGATAAAAAAGGGATGTGCTCAGTATCGAGTGGGGACGGACGTTTTTGTTTTGAACCAAGGCGAGGGGCTCTTTATTAATGCCTCTGGATTACATGAAGCAAAGCCTTATCAAATAGAGCAAGCGATCGTTTATTGTGTAAATGTAGATCCAAAGTTAATGGGGGGGCATGAGGGCAGTATCTTTTTCTCAAAATATGTAGAACCGTATATTACAAGAAATCGAATACCTTATGTCAAACTAACAGGAGAGTTAGCACAGAAAGTAGCAACGATTGCGGAATTAATGCGAGAGCAAACCGCTTTTTTTGAGTTAAAGGTACGGAGAGAGCTTCTATTTATTTGGGAATCCATGCTAACCCAATCCTTATTGACAGAACAAATAATGGATTCTGCCACTATTGTTCAGCATGAACGAGCAAAAGCTATGCTAGATTTTTTACATGCACATTATCAGCAGAAAATAGCATTAGAAGATTTAGCTAGCCATGTGTATATAAGTCGCGCTGAATGTAGTCGTTTTTTTAAGAAAATAGTGGGCATGACACCGTTTACCTATTTATGCCAATATCGACTGCGCAAAAGCATAGAATTATTGAAGGGTAATGAGCTATCGATAACAGAAATAGCTGTTAATACAGGCTTTAGTACCGTCAGTTATTATATTGAAAAGTTTAAAGAATACACTGGCTATCCGCCACATGTTTATCGTAAGAAGTTTTTAAGTGTGAAAAATAATTGAACGTGAATGGAAATAGGACCATCTTTTATTCTCAAATTCTATACAAGATGAACCATTTGGCATAAAGTAAAATTATTAGTAGAGAGGGGGCATTGTGAATGATGGTCTTAAAAAGTAAGCAAAATATTTGGCTAGCCTTATTATTAGTGGTATTAGCGAGTAACTATACACTCTATAATACAGGATTTGGCACATCCCTTTTACCTATCGAAACAAATGGTGTTGTCATGGGCTCATTAATTGACTGTATTGTGGTGGTGCCTGTGCTATTTATGCTTTATAAAGGTAAATTTTCATTAAAGCAAGCCATCCTATTAGCTGCAGCTGGCTGTATTGCTGCACGTTTTATCATTCCTATGGAACACCTTCAGCCTTATGTGGCAGTGACATGGGCTGGCTTTGCGATTGAAGGGTCTATTATTCTATTAGAAATTATCCTAGTGGCAACACTTGTACGATACCTGCCAAAAATCCTAGGGGAAGTGCGGAGAAGCTCTTTACCAGATCTCTTTTCATTTTCAAAAGCTGTAGAACAACATGCACCCAAGCATCCAGTTATTCAGATGATCTGTGCTGATTTATTAGTGCTTTATTATGGTTTCGCGAGTTGGAAAAGACAAGAACGACAAGGCTTATCTTTGCATAAAAATTCTAGCTATATCGCTTTTCAGCTCATGATTATTCATGGGATTGCTATTGAAACGATTGGTATTCACTGGTGGCTACATGAAAAGTCAATGATACTTTCCATTGTGTTGCTTGTTTTTAATATTTATTCAGTAATCTTCTTTCTTGCGGATATGCAGGCTATTCGCCTAAATCCTGTTTATGTCACAAATGATACATTGTACTTATCTCTGGGATTAATGAAACGTACTGAAATTCGTTTTGATCATATTGCTGAAATCATCGAAGACAAGGAGCGGTTAGAGGGAAAATTATCAAAAGATACGATAGACTTTATAGCACGTGATTTTGGTGAGGCCTATCCGCATTTTATTTTGAAAATGAAGGAGCCTGTGGAAGTAACGTTTATGCTAGGGATCAAGAAGCACTATAGTCACATAGCCATTAAAGCAGACCAGGTTCAAGAATTTAGACAAATGCTTGTAGAAGGAATGGCAATGAGCCAACATCATTAAAATTACTAATAAAAAAGTAGTAGTCAATGTTTTGTAATCAAAACATTGACTATTTTTTTATTGATTGATTTTAATACTATTTAAACTAATTTTAACCTTCGGATTTTATAGTTTTAATGTACTGAGAATGATTGATTTACAGGAAGGCTTTGTTTTAGCGAAAGATTGATATGTTGAAAATTGTATGCCTGAGATAAAAGGGGAAGTGTAATAAAAGCACGAATTAGTACAAGATTACAAAACCGCAATGTTCAACATGGCTATATGGAAGTACCAATAACGAAGAGATCAATCAAATACAGTCTATGACAGAGCAACAGCCATCCTTTGGTATGTAGTGAACGGATTGAAATGACAAAATTCCAGCCTGCACTAGCAGAATTAAGGACAGAAAGACGATATGAGCAGATAACATATTATGTATAAACACCAGATCACTTGTTCCAAAACTTTCTTTAATAAAAGGCGAAGCGCATTTATTGGAGAAATATTATAATAAGCTTAATGAGCAACATACCATTTCTGACAGCATTACAAAAATTTTTATTCCCGTACATCCAATCGATGTTCTTAAAGAACAAGTAATGTTAGAAAATGTAAGAGTAACAAAAGATACGAAAACAAAAACCTCTGCATCTTTCTAGTCAATCAAAATCTACGAGCAAGTATTCCTTTACTGGTGTTTTTTATGTAAAGGATATCTGTCCTATTATGATAGAGACACTATCTGTTCATTCGAAGAGTCTATTATATTATACCAAAGAAGTTAGAGGGCCTCGTTTTTAGCTTTGCTGGACAATCAGTTAAACAAATAAATCTAAAGGTAGCATGGCAAAAATATAAGCGGTTACAAAGATGATAAATACTAGCATAGAAAAGGAGGGATTGTGTATGAACGATTGCATTCTTTTGCAGTCTAGTCAAGATTGGCATCTACAGAGAATGTATATGAAGAAGTTTAACAAACTGGTACTGGTAAAAAGTGTTCATCATAATTCAGCAGAGACAAGAGCCAAACTACAATATGAATTTTCCTTGTTTTCGAATGAGCAAAATCCTTGGTTATTAAAGCCAATAGCTATTGATTATATAGATGATCAATATGCGATCATCTATGAAAATTTTAATGGAGTCCCCTTAAAGCAATTCAGTAATAACTTGATTTCTTTGCATCAATTTCTCCAGATTGCCATTGACCTTGTCAATATTTGTATGAAAATGCAACAAAGTGGTTTACTTTATCTACACCTACATCCTAATCAAATCTTAATCAATCCTAATTCTTTAAAAATAAAACTATTAAGCTCTGAATTTAGTACAAAATATGATGTAGAATCTCCAGTTGTGATTGAAAATCCCTATGAACGACTAGAACAGCTACCCTATTATGCACCTGAGCAAACTGGCAGACTTCATTTAGAGGTAGACTATCGGACAGATCTATATGCACTGGGGACCATTTTTTACGAAATACTGGGCGGTCAATTGCCTTTTCAAGCAAAGGATGCCGTCGATTTGATTTATGAAATCATCACAAAAAAACCAGAACCATTGGTAAGTTTAGACAGTCGTTATCATTCATTGCTTTGGGAAATGATTGAAAAGCTATTAGCTAAAAACCCAGCTGATCGTTATCAAAGTGCCATTGGTTTGAGAGAGGATTTGCTACAAATCCAACAGAAACTTTTAGTAAACGAACCGCTTGAAAATTTCCTGCTTGGTGAACAGGATTTGCATCTGAATACGGGACTGTCTACTAAGCTTTATGGGAGAGAATCGCAATTCGCAGAGCTTTCCTCTGTTTTTCGTCAGGTTGCAAAAGGTGACAAAAAGATGGTTACGATATCAGGACAAGCAGGGTATGGAAAGTCCAAGTTAGTTCAAGAATTAAAGGGTGAAATAGCGGCCGCAAAAGGCTATTTTATTACAACTAAGTATGAGCAATTGCAATTAGAAAATGACTATTCCATTGTTATCCATCCTTTAAGGAGTTTATTGAAATTTATTTATATGGAAGGTGAAAGGTCTGTCCATTTATGGAAAAAATTATTTCAAGAGGTTAAATTAGTTGTGACAGATGAACTTATCCATCTATTACCTGAACTTAAATGGTTTGTGAAGGAGGAAGTACACTTCCAAAAAGAAGTTAGCCAAAATACAAAACAGCTCCATTCCTATACGTTTATATCGATTCAAAAAATTTTATTAACATTTGCTATGCAGAAGAAACCAGTTATATGGTTTGTAGATGATTTGCATTGGGCCAATCAAAGTACAGTTGAAATTATGACCCAAATTTTTGAGCAACACCGAGCAGGATACTTTATGATGATTGGTACATTCCGAGTGAATAAGGACAGCGCAGAGGAGGAAAATCAGCAAAGAACTTCTAGTTTTTCGAGCGGTCATCATATCCATTTACCCTTGCTTCAGGAACAACATGTTCAACAATGGTTGGAGGCATCTTTCCAGGCAAAGCCTCATACCATACAGATAATTGCCAAGCAATTATTTAATTTGACCAAAGGAAATCCGTTATTTGTGAAAGAGGCGTTTCGATCACTCCAGCAAGATAACACAATTTATTTTAATGCAACAACAAAAGAATGGGAGTTTAATCGTAAGAAATTTAATTTATCCCGATTGAACAACGAGCTACTTGTCTTTATTGAAACTAGAATGGCTAATTTAACAACAGAAGCCCATGAGATTTTACGCATAGTTGCATGTTTTGGTCAGCGCTTTGAATTTACAGATGTCTTAAAGCTCGTGTCCTTATCAGCTCAAGCGTTATTAAAACACCTGGAAACACTTGTTGAGAATGGCTTTATTATTCCGTTAGATGCCCATTATAAATGGGCAAGTACGTTAGAGCATGAAGGAATTTTACATACATTTTCTACCAAATTCCAATTTGTTCACGATCGTATTCAACAAGTAGCTTATCAGGACTTATCAGGGCAATTGCGTGCTAAATACCATTATCAAATTGGCCAGCTTTTAACAGATGACTCTCAAATGGCTGCAGATCATGATCGATTAAGCGAAATCGTCATGCATTTCAATTACAGTCGCCAATTATTGACTGGGGAAGAAAAGCAAAAGCTGGCTATCTGGAATTATCAACTCGGTATTGAGGCTAAAAGAATAGGGCTCTTTGATAATGCGCTAAAATTTTTTACAACTAGTAAAGAACTATTGACGCCTGATCATTGGGAGACTAGGAGAGAACAGTCGGTTAAATTATATGCAAATTTAGGTGAATGTGAATATTTAACTGGCCACTACGAACAATCGGAAATGCATTTAACAGAAGCTTTACAGCACGCAGAGACAAAATTAGAAAAACTGATGATTAACAATTTGAAAACGGTATTATACATTGAGTCCGATAACCCTACTATTGGTCTAGAAGCAGGCTTGGCAGGTTTTCAAGTTGCGAATCTTAAAATTTCAGCATATCCTAAAAAGTCACAGCTTCTAAAAGAGTATCTATTGTTGAAATGGGCATTGCGACATATGTCTGACCAAGACTTGTTGCAGCATCCGCCAACGAATAGTAAAGAAATTGATATTTTGATTCATTTAATTATTAATATGACGGCAAGTGCTTTCCTATTAAATCCTAACTTAACAGGCATTCTTTTAATGAAAGGGCTGCGTTTACAGTTGAAGTATGGCGCTACATCGAAAAGCGGCATGGTATTGATTAACTATGCTATGCTTTTAAATGCAGGTTTTACCAATATAAAAGAAGCCACTCGCTTTGGCAAACTTGCCATCATTGTTGCGGATAACCAAGAAAGCATATATATCAAGGGCCATACTTATTATGTGTATGGCGTGTTTATCAGTCATTGGACAGAGCCCTATGAAACCAGTATTCAATATATTAATGAGGCTCAAGCAAAAAGCCAAGAGCTTGGCTTATATCATTTAGTATCCTCAGCATCATGTTTTATTGTCGCTATACGCCTTATTCAGGGTGTTAACCTAGAGGATTTACAACAAGAAATTAGACGACAACAAGATGAATTTTCTATTCATGCAAGTACCCTTTCGATTGACTTTTTAGCCGAAATGGGGAGATGGATGAATATCCTCCGCTCTCCTCATCATCCTGTACATTGGGCCTGTCCTATCACAATACAGGATCAGCCTGCTATTAAAATCATGCATTATTCAGTGCGTTTACAAATGTCCTTTTTATTAGCGGATGAAATACAAGGGAAAGCGATTCTGGTTGAATTAAAGAAGCTAAGTAAGGACACTTATACATTACCAATCACCACAGTCTATTATTTTTATCGGGCCATGTGGCAATTTCACTTTCTGCATAGTCAAAATTGTCAGGTACAGGAGCAGAGGTTATTTTTAACGGATATACGTCAAAGCCTCAAGAAATTTAAGAAATGGGCTGTTTATTCTTCAGAAAATTATGAGCATCTCTATGCTTTATTAATGGCAGAGAATTACCGTTTACACAACAACGACAGTGAGGCAGAACTCTATTATGACCGAGCAATACGATTAGCAAGTATGAATGGTTTTGTCCAGGATACAGCCTTAGCATATGAACGAGCTGCAAACTATTATCTCGCAAAACAGCAAAAGAAAACGGCAAGGCATTATATATTGAATGGTATTCAAAGTATTGAAACGTGGGGAGCAGAAACAGTTGCTAGCAGATGGGCAAGAGAATATCAAGTGCATCGCAAACTGGAGAATCACAGTAGAGAATCACTCACGTTTGATATGATGACGGTTTTTGAAACGACTCAATCATTTGCAACAGCTATTCGTATGGAAGAATTACTGCATAAAATATTGTTTTCACTGTTAAAGCATGTGGGGGCAGATAGTGGCTATTTCATTCATAAACAGCAGCAGGAATTATTGGTGTTAGCAAAGGCGGAAGCTGCGGAAAAAACATTTACGATGTATGATCAACAAAGTATGGAGAATTTTAATGCGAATATGCAATCGATTATACGCTATGTTCTTAATAGTAAAGAGCATGTGATTATCGACAATACACAAATAACACAGCATCCTCTTTTCTCCTATTCGACGGCTAAATCTATTCTTTGCCTACCTATTATCCATCAAAATGAAATTATTTCGATATTGTATTTTGAGAATACTTTAATGACGAATGCCTTCCATCCATCTCATGTCCAGCTATTGAAAGTAATTGCGGCTCAAATTGCCGTTTCTTTTGAAAATGCGAAAATATATGGAGATTTAGAAAAACGTGTTCAGTTGCGTACTAGGGAGCTAGATGAGACGAATCGGCATTTGATAAAAATGAATGAACGTTTAGAAAAAAATGAACTGGAACGTAAAAAACTCTTGCATAGTATTTCCCATGAATTACGCTCCCCGTTAACCTCTACATTAGGGTATATAGAACTTATGCTAGAGGGCGTGATTGATGACGCAGTAGCCAGAAAGAAATATTTAATACGAAGTAAAGAAAGGCTATTATCATTAAATAACTTAATTCAAGATTTGTTTGATTTAGCAAATCTAGAAGCTGGTAGAGCAGAATTTTCTTTTACAGAGGTAAAGGCAAAGGAATTATTTTTACAAATGGCAACCCGTTATGAGGATGAAGTAAAACAATCAGGATTAACATTCAGTGCTCACTTTTACGGTCATGAAGAAGCTCAGCTACTGATTGATAAAACGCGAATCAATCAAGTGATTGAAAATATCATGACAAATGCAATGAAATATACATCAAATGGTGGTATTCAATTGTCCTTCCATGTAGAGGACAAGCACTTGATTTGTTCGATAGCAGATAGTGGCATTGGTATTGCTGAGAGTGATCTTCCCTTTATTTTTGATAGCTATTATCGAGCAACTAACATCCATGAAGCACATTCGCATGGCATTGGCTTAGCTATCTGTAAACAAATTGTTCACCAGCATAATGGTGAGATTTTTGTTGAAAGTCTTGAAAATGAAGGAAGCATATTTAGCTTTACATTACCACTAGTTAAGGTATTGGTAAAAAATTAAAAAGGGGTGGTGAGTGTTTTCTTACTTCTCACCACTCTCTTTTTTATAAACGAATTGGTAGCCAAAACCTCTCACTGTTTGAATCCATTTCGGCTTTGAGGGGATATCTTCAATTTTACGACGAAGCGTACTAATATGGACAGATACGGTTTTCAAATCAGTGACACCGTCATAGCCCCACACATGATCAATGAGTTGATCGACACTAATCACTTGATTCGCATGCTCAATTAGAAAAAAGAGGAGTAGCTTCTCCTTCGTAAATAAATTTAAAAGCTGTCCATCCTTATAAACATTTTTCTCATCTAAATGTATGGACAAATTATCTATATGTACAATATTACTTTTCTTTGTTGGGTTTCTTCTTTTTAAATTTGCTTGGATACGGGCCAATAATTCTTTTGGAATAAATGGCTTTGTCATATAATCATCTGCCCCCACCTCAAAGCCCTCAAGTTTCTGTTCAATTAGATGATTGACGGTCACAAAAATGATAATGACATCCGATACATCACGGATTCTTTTGGCTAACTCGAAGCCTGTACCATCTGGTAAATTAACATCTAACAAGATTAAATCTGGTTGTTGCGTGACAGCGAGATGCCAGCCACTGGCTAGAGATGATGCCTTTAATACATTATAGTTAGCAATAGCTAGCGTGAGCGATAAAACCTCCATAATATCTATATCATCTTCCACTATTAAAATTTTCTCGTTCGACATATCTATTAATCACCTTCCTATTTCAAATATACCAACTTTTGTCTAGGTTGGGAATTAGAAGACTTAGGACTCGAATGATTTTAGAATCCCTCATAACCTTAGTCAAAATAATCATGCGAGTTTACTAAAAATAAATAAAGACTTCTATTTCCCATTAGAAATGAAGTCTCTAAAAAATTAATCTAAGTGTGCGATAGCTCGGAGTAGATCATCACGGATGGCCTCCCAAAATTGCTGTTGAACACTATCACTGTACGTATAAAGCTCTTTATGTTGAACATGGTCATAGATGGCAGCAATCGTTTCTTGATGAAAAGAGAGACGATGGTTTAATAGCTCTCGTTCTTCTTCAATACAAAATAGTTTATAAATATCGGATAAGCGTTCAAACTTTGCTAATTTCTGTGTCATCACTTCATATTGTGTTTGATGAAAACGTCCTACGGCAGAAGTCATTGAGATTTTTGCCCGATGCTCTGCTTGTAATGTCCGATACTCCTCTTGACGGATGGCCACACGATACCAAAATTCATAACGATTAGGTAATTCTTTTAGTTCATAGGTAAGTAATGATTTTAAAATTGAATGCACTTGTTCATATGTATCGATGATCTTCGCTGGTTCTTTAAAAATGCCAAACATACTACCACCCCCATGTAGTTTAATACTACGAGTGAAGATTAAAATCCTTTAAAATAATCATAATATTCAAAAGCGAGAACCTGCTAATTATTGAAACCCTGACTCCGTAGTTACGTAAAGATTTACAGGGGGTGAGTGAATGTATGAGTATAAATTTGTACAAACACATTTAGGTAGCTTTTTTCAGGAATCTACCTATCGGAAAACAATCGAAGAATACGCGAAGCAAGGTTGGCGTTTAGTGCAAGTATTGCCGATTGCTTATAATGGTCATGGGAAACCAACAGACTATGAAATCATTTTTGAGAGATTATTATCATGACTATCAATGAACGCTAGATTCTTGCCATAAATGGTGGGAGTTTAGCGTTTTCTTATTTTAATACAAAATTTGCTGTTTTTATTAACAAAAATAGTGTATTCAGAAAAATATAGAAATAGCATTTACAAAACAAAAATATATGTGTTAACTTAAATAGTGTTAATGGTTAACTTAAAAGAGGGAGGTTAACAATGCAACATTTTTGGGTTGTCGGTACAGATACGGATGTTGGGAAAACAATTGTCACCACCATGTTGATGTGTCATTTACAAAAACAAGGCTTGAAAGTTTCACCATACAAGCCTGTGCAAACAGGAGAGGTATACGAAAACGGTCGTGGCTATTATCATGATACAGCCATGTATGAAAAGTATTCCTTACAAAAGCTTCAACAAGAGCATCTCAATAGCTATTCATTTAGAGAAGCTGCATCGCCACATTTTGCTGCGCAACTGGAGGGGCAGCAAATTGATGTCAATGAGCTATTATTGCGGATTCAATTATTACAAGCGTCCTATGATGTTGTGATATGTGAAGGAGCGGGTGGGCTTTTTGTTCCTTTTACTGCTCCCCATGGGATGACGCTGCTTGATGTCATCGTCAGTAGCAAGCTGCCAGTAGTGCTTGTTACAAGGACATCCCTAGGGACGATCAATCACACATTATTAACAATAGAGGCATTGCGCTCTCGTGAAGTTGACGTTCTTGGCATAGTGTTTAATGGGAACACAGGTAGCAGTATGGAGCAAGATAATATACAAACGATTTTACAGTACCATCCCTTGCCCTATGCGATTATTCCAAAGCTACAAAATTTGTCACAGCTAATGGATTATGCCATGACGCACACAACACTGTTTGAAAGGCTTTTTAACTATGAAACAAGCATTAACTGATTTACAGCTAAGAGATTTACGTCATGTTTGGCATCCATGCTCACAAATGAAGGACTATGAGGCATTTCCACCCATCGTCATAAAAAAGGGGCAAGGTGTGTGGCTTTATGACGAACATGATCAGCGTTATTTGGATGCTGTATCTTCTTGGTGGGTTAATTTATTTGGACATGCCAATCCGCGTATTAGCAAAGCTTTAAGTGAGCAAGCATTTACATTAGAGCATACGATCTTTGCTAATTTTACACATGAACCAGCCATACAATTGGCTGAAAAATTAACCGCATTAGCACCACAGGGATTACATAAAGTCTTTTTTGCCGATAATGGCTCATCTGCTATTGAAGTTGCACTGAAAATGAGCTTTCAATACCATATGCAGACGGGGAAACCAGCAAAAAAGCGCTTTCTCGCCTTGACGGATGCCTATCATGGAGAAACTATTGGTGCTTTATCCATAGGAGGGGTAGGGCTTTACAATGAAGTTTACCAGCCACTGTTATTAGATACTGTTCGTGCTAAAGGGCCAGATTGCTTCCGCTGTCCATTTCAGGAAGATCCAGCAAGCTGTAATGCACCATGTAGTCAATTTGTTGAGGAACAACTTCAAGCGCATCATGAGGAAATCACAGCAGTTATTATTGAACCATTAATTCAGGCTGCAGCAGGTATGAAAATGTACCCACCTGTCTATTTACAGCGCTTACGGGCGTTGTGCTCACATTATGATGTGCACTTCATTGCAGATGAAATTGCTGTAGGTTTTGGTCGGACCGGTACATTATTTGCCTGTCAACAAGCGGACATCATGCCAGATTTTATGTGTTTATCAAAGGGGCTAACAGGTGGTTATTTACCTTTATCAGTTGTCTTAACGACGGAGCAAATCTATGACGCTTTTTATGATGATTACGGAACAATGAAGGCTTTTTTACATTCGCATAGCTATTCAGGCAATACTTTGGCCTGTCGTGTGGCACTAGAAGTATTAACGATGTTTCAAGAGGAACAAGTGATGGAGATGATTCAGCACAAGGGACAATACATGCGAGCGTTAGCCATGGAAGCTTTTTGTGATATGCCTTATGTGGGTGAATACCGACAAGTTGGTTTAGTGGGAGCGATTGAACTAGTAAAGGACCAGCGGACAAAGGAAGCGTTCACAAGTGAGGAGCGTATCGGCTATCAAATTTATCAACGGGCTTTAACGAAAGGCTTACTCATCAGACCGCTCGGCAATGTTCTGTATTTTATGCCACCTTATATTATTTCTGAAGAGGAAATGTCATTTATGATTCATACAACGAAAGAGACAATCGAACAATTTTTCCAGGACAGGGGGGCTAAGGGTGGGTAAGCGACAACAAACATTAGCGCTAGTCATGATTGCCATATTTGCTGCTCTAACAGCAATCGGAGCTTTTGTTAAAATTCCATTGCCTGTCGTACCGTTTACATTACAAATTGTTTTTGTGTTTTTAGCAGGCTGTTTATTGGGAAGTCGGAATGGTTTTTATAGTCAACTTGTCTATATCAGCGTGGGCTTAGTAGGCTTACCTGTTTTTACACAGGGTGGTGGTATCACATATGTCTTACAGCCAACTTTTGGTTATCTGATTGGCTTTGCCCTAGCCGCCTATGTGATTGGGTTCATTATTGAAAGGATTGAGACGCCGACGAAAAAGCATTTTATTGCAGCAACCATTATTGGGCTGGTTATTATTTATGCTGTGGCTGTTCCTTATTTGTATGTAGCATTGAATTTCTGGTTAGACATGAAGTCAAGCTGGTCACATGTGTTTGTTGTCGGCTTTTTAAGTAGTATTGTCGCTGATTTTTGCTTAGCTATTACATCAGCGCTATTAGCTGAGCGCTTGTATAAAGTATTTCAGTCAGCAAGAAATGTGAAATTTTCACACGTAGAGGGGGAGAATGTAATATGAATTATTACCAATTAGCACAAGAAGTTATTGCTGGAAAGATCATTAGCAATGAAGAGGCACTTGCCATATTAAATAGTGAGGATGATGAGCTATTACAGCTTATGGATGGTGCTTTTACGATTCGTCGTCATTATTATGGTAAAAAAGTTAAATTGAATATGATTATGAACGCCAAAAGCGGATATTGCCCCGAGGATTGTGGCTATTGCTCCCAGTCCTCTAAATCAACGGCTCCTATTGAGAAATACCCATTTATTACAAAAGAGGAAATTTTAGCAGGTGCAAAACGAGCGTTTGACAATAAGATTGGGACGTATTGTATTGTAGCCAGTGGTCGTGGGCCAACACGTAAGGATGTCAATGTCGTGAGTGAGGCGGTTGCTGAAATAAAAGAAAAGTATGGCTTGAAGGTTTGTGCCTGTCTTGGCTTACTAAAAGAAGAACAGGCACAGCAACTAAAGGAAGCGGGGGTGGATCGCTACAATCATAATTTAAATACATCGGAACGTCATCATTCCTTCATCACGACCTCACATACATATGAGGATCGTGTCAATACGGTAGAGATTGTGAAAAAGCATGGAATTTCACCTTGCTCGGGTGCCATTATTGGGATGAAGGAAACAAAAGAGGATGTCGTCAATATTGCACGCGCCCTCCATCAATTGGACGCTGATTCTATTCCTGTAAACTTTTTAAATGCAATTGATGGCACAAAGCTAGAAGGGACAAAGGATTTAAATCCCCGTTATTGTTTAAAGGTTTTAGCTTTATTCCGCTACATCAATCCGACAAAGGAAATCCGTATTTCGGGTGGTCGTGAAATCAATTTAGGCTCACTTCAGCCACTTGGTCTCTATGCAGCTAATAGTATTTTTGTTGGGGATTATTTAACAACAGCAGGACAGGAAGCGAATAGCGATTATCGCATGCTGGAGGATTTGGGCTTCGAAATTGAATTAACACATAAACAAGAAGAAGTATTTTGTTAAACTTATGACATGTAAATCTACTACTACAGCAAAAACCGTACTTTTGTACGGTTTTTTGGCTATAGATGAAAAGAGACGGATAGACCTACTTCACTGGCAGTGGATATACCTATAAAATCAAGGTTTTCACAAATTGTTCAATGAAAGCGTTTTGAAATTGAACAGTTTGTGAAGACCTTCACATAAAGCTTTCTTTTTGAAAAAATCAGCGTAAAATAAGAATCAAGTAAGGAATTGTTATAAAACAGTTGATAAGTCGTATCACAAATTTTGGTGGTTGTTATATTACAAAAATAATGAGTGAAGGGAGCTTTTCACATGTGGGTTATTACAGTTTTTGATAAAAAGGACGTTCGAATTTTTGAGTACGCGAGCAAAAATGAGGCAACAGAAGCTTTAGCAAAATTCAAGAAAAATGCCGTTTTAACGTATACAAAATAAGTTGCTGATAAAGCAGCCCTCTACCGACAGAGGGCTGTTTTTTAATGTACAACAATGGAAACAGCACTGTACATTAATAATAGTGCCATGATCATGTTAAATGGTTTTCGGTATTGCTGTAGTGCTTTTTGAAAAACGGAGCCACATAATGCCCAACTAAATGTACTGATTACCCCTATTAGCGCTAAAAAGAACGAGAAGAGTAGATAGCTTATGTAGGATGAGTAGTAGGGTAGGATGTAAGTTGCGACAACAGTAAGACCAAATAAAATACCTTTTGGGTTAATAAATTGAACGAACGCTCCTAAAAAAAATAGGTTTCGTTTTTTTTCTTCGTTGTCGTGATCCTCTATTTCTTTGCTTGTTAAAATTTTATAAGCCAGGTACAACATATAGCCTACACCAAATATGGTTAGGGGTAATTCAATGGCAGGTAAAATGTTTAACATGATCGTGTTAAAAAAGCTACTAAGACCAATAATGATGAAAAAACCAATCCCTACACCTAAACAGAATGGAATCGTTTTCGCTAAGCCATATTGTTTAGCAAAAACCATCGCCATAAAATTATTAGGGCCAGGTGTAAAGCTTGTAATGATGATAAATAATAAAAAGGAAAATACAGGCAAAACAATCCCTTCTTTCAAGTTGTGTGATATAATGCACGAAATAGACTGTATAACGTCGGTCTTTTTATTATACAAAACGTACGTTATATTGTACATGCAAGGAGGGCTTTTAGATGGAAGAAATTCATCTCGTCTTTGCGAGAAATTTAAAGGCAATTCGAGAAAGGGAGAAATTAAGCTTAGAGAAAGTTTCTCAGCTTAGTGGCGTGAGTAAAACGATGATTGGTCAAATTGAGAGGGGAGAATCCAGTCCAACTTTGACAACGATTTGGAAAATTGCAAATGGATTAAAGGTTTCGTTTACAGAGCTTATTCATCCTCCCCAACCTGAGACGGAGGTTATTCGCGGTAAAGAAATTCAAGTATTGAAGGAAGATCATGGCCGATATATGGTTTATCCTCATTTCCCCTATCAAAAGGATAGTCGTTTTGAAATATATACAATTGAAATCAAAGAAAATGGAATGTTAGATGCTGAGGCTCATCGAGAAGGAACGGAGGAATATATAACCGTTTTTGATGGGGAATTAATCATCCATATACAGGGTCAGGATTATCGATTAACAAGTGGTGATGCCATACGATTTAAGGCTGACCGTCCACACACATACAGCAATCCAGGTAGTACAGTAACACGACTTAGTATGACTATTTACTATCCACATTAAAAAACGTATAAACGCTTTTCACAGCGTTTATACGTTTTCGTTTTATAAAATACTAGCTAAACGTTTAATTCCCTCACGGATGACTTCAGGTGTTGCGTTTGTATAGTTAAGACGCATTGTATTCACATTTGTTTTTGATGTGTAGAATGGATCGCCAGGCACGAAAGCTACCTTTTGTTCCATCGCTTTATTGAATACATCAAGGGCCGGTGTACCGTCCTTCATTGTTGCCCAAATGAACATGCCACCCTCAGGTCGAGTATATTCAACATGGGCAGGGAAAAACTCCTGCATAGCATCAAGCATCGCATCCGACTGATTTTTATATAAAGCAATAATTTTCTTTACATGTTCGGTATAATCATTACTTGCTAAGTAATCGTAGATAACATATTGTGAAAAAATATTAGTATGAAGATCAGACGCTTGCTTCGCTGTTTCAATATGCTGCAATAGCTCTTTGTTTTTTGTGATAATAAAGCCAAGACGCATGCCTGGTGTGACCGTTTTAGAGAAAGAACCTAGTAAAATACTATTTTCTAATTTTCCAGCACCGATATATGGAAGTGGCTCCCCTTGGAAACGTAGCTCTCCGTATGGATCATCCTCAATTAAAGCAACATCATATTTTGCCACTATTTCGCAAATTTGCTCACGCTTTTCTTTCGAATATGTGAGTCCTGTTGGGTTTTGGAAGTTCGGCACCGTATAAATGAATTTTACATTTGGTTGTTGTAGAGCACGCTCTAACTCTTCTAAGTTAAGACCATCATTTTCTAGCGTAACACCATGGAAAGTTGGCTCTGTTAAAGTAAAGGCTTGAATAGCCCCTAGGTAACCTGGCTCTTCGATGATAATGCCATCGCCTTTATTGATAAGTACTTTACCAATTAGTTCAAGCGCTTGCTGTGAACCTGTAGTAATAAAGACATCGTCAGCATGTACATCAAGTCCATGGACACGTTGATATTTCGCGGCAATATATTCACGCAATGGTGCATAACCCTGTGTGGATGAATATTGGAATAATCGGCTGCCATTTACTGTAATAGCATGGTCTACGGATGCTCTCAATGCATCAATCGGGAAAGAAATCGGGTTTGGAAGCCCGCCTGCAAAGGAAATAACGTCCTCGGCATCTGTCACTTTTAAAATATTTCGAATAAATGAGGATGGTGTTTTTAAGATTCTTTCAGAATATTGCATAATTATCGGTCCTTTTTTTCTGATTTTTTAAAAATTATATCATTGTCATCGTGTGCATACAATATTATCATTGTATGCAAGACAATTAAACTATTGTATGCAAATTAAGAGAAAGAAGGGCCTAGTGAATGCCTATTAATTCATTTGACGAGTATCCAATGAGTTGGAAGCCGGATATTAGCAATATTTCTGCTCCGTTATATATAGCCATCGCACATCAGCTAGAACAAGATATTAAGGATGGAAAGCTAGTACCAGGAACAAAATTGCCACCCCAGCGTGAATTAGCTGATTTTTTAGATGTGAATTTGAGTACGATTACAAGAGCCTTTAAGCTTTGTGGCCAAAAAGGATTAATTTATGCCTCAATTGGCAGCGGTACATTCGTTTCAACAGATGCGGCTAGCAATAAAATGCTACTGCCAACCAACCATGCCACACCTATCATTGAAATGGGCTCTGTTTTACCAGATAATTTTGTTAATGATGATATTACACGCTTTATGAAGAAAATGATAAACGAACCTAGTTTTAGCATGCTATTTCAATATGGACGACCTGAGGGCAATGCATGGCAAAACGAAGCCGTGATGAAGCTACTCGAACTAGTAAATTTTCAAACAGATCAGCCTATTCTTCTAGGAGCAGGCGGACAAAATGCCATTGTGGGAACCCTTGCAGCTTTATTTCAGCCAGGCGACCGCATTGGTACAGATCCAATTACCTATGCAGGCATTAAAACAGCTGCAAATATGCTTGGTATCCAGCTTGTGGCTATCCAACAATGTCAGGGGGAAATGACAAAAGAAGGATTACTATATGCTTGTAAAAATGAGCATATCAAAGGAATCTATGTGATCCCTGATTTTCATAACCCAACGACTCATACGATGTCAGTAGAAACAAGAAAAATGATTGCAGACGTGGCAAGACAGAAGGATTTGCTTGTAATCGAGGATGCTATCTATAGTTTTCTCAAGGAGCAACCGCTTGCTCCGATTGCTTCTTATGCACCTGATAAGGTTATTTACATTGCTAGCCTATCTAAAACACTATCACCTGGTTTACGATTATCCTTCCTTGTGACACCGCCTGCGCTACGTAAAAAAATAATGGAGACACTCTATAATATCAACATTTCTGTTTCTCCTATCATGCTGGAGCTTGCAGCACGATTAATCCATGAAGGTGTTGCCCAAACGATATTAGAAAAACACCGAGCATATGCCAAGCAGCAAAATGCGCTTGTCGATCAGTATTTAGGGGATTATCACATATTAGGGGATGAGGAATGTATTTTTAGGTGGCTCCAATTGCCTGATAAATTTACGGGTGTTCAATTTGAATTGTTAGCTTCGAAAGCTGGTGTACAAGTCTATGCAGCGGAACGCTTTGCCGTAGGGAATACAAAGCCTGTCAATGCCGTTCGTTTAGCCATTGCAGCGCCAGAATCTCAACTTGAGCAAGCGTTAATTATTTTAAAGGACCTCCTCGAAAGTAATGGTGATTATGCATTTGTTGATTAGAGGTTATGGGGCGTATAATAAGGCTAAGAAAGAAACGAGGTGATGAGCATGGCACATAAAGGGCGTGTTATTTTGCATGTGGATATGAACAGTTTCTATGCTTCTGTGGAGCAAGCACATGACCCAAGTTTAAAGGGGAAGCCTATCGCAATTGCAGGGAACCCAAAGGAACGGCGTGGCATTTTAGTAACTTGTTCATATGAAGCAAGAGCGCTAGGCATTTATACAACTATGACTGTTCATGAAGCGAAGCGTAAATGTCCTGAGCTATTGTTATTACCTCCAGATTTTCAAAAGTATCGTCATGCATCTAAAGAAATGTTCACCATTCTTCGAAGCTATACACCATTAGTAGAGCCTGTTTCGATTGATGAGGGCTACTTGGATGTGACTGAGCTAAGCAAGGAACGGCATGCCTTAAGTATTGCCCAGGAAATACAAGTGCGCATTTTAGCTGAGCTGGATTTACCTTGTTCCATCGGTATTGCACCGAATAAATTTTTAGCGAAAACAGCCTCTGATATGAAGAAACCAATGGGGATTACCGTACTACGAATACGGGATATTGAACAGCAATTATGGCATCGTGAGGTTGTCAACATGCATGGGATTGGAGCAAGTACTGCTAAAAAATTAAATGCACAAGGCATCTTTACAATAGGTGATTTAGCTAAGACAGAAGAATTTAAAATGAAGCAAATTTTAGGGAAGAATGGGGTACGGCTTCGAGCAAGGGCCAATGGGGTGGATCAGCGCATGGTCGATCCTGAGGCAATCTTTGATACGAAAAGCGTTGGGAATTCAACAACATTACCAGAAGATGTAACAGATGTTCGTACACTTCATAAAACAATCGAAGGTCTATGTAAAAAAGTGGTGGAGCGTCTTGATGCCAAGCGCTTAGCAGGTTCAACTGTGAGCATTCAAATACGGGATGCTGATTGGCATAATCATACACGTTCGAAAACAATGTCCAATGTCCTGTATCGTTATGAAGAAATTTACGACATTGCTTGTACTTTATTTGATAAGCATTGGGATGAATCTCCTGTAAGATTACTTGGTGTAACGGTTTCCAATGTGGTGGATCGTAAAGATTATTCACAGCAATTATCGATATTTGATTTTCAGGAGCATGCGAAAGATGAACCGATTCTCAAGCTTGTCGATGAAATTGAGGGACGGTTTGGCAAGGGGATTATAAAACGTGGTGTAGATTTAGGGAAACGTTCCTCCTATCAATCACAAACAAGCTTTAGTAAAGATTTTTTAGATGACCATGAATGAGAAAGAATGAAAGTAGGTGTATCTATGCAATACAAGGAGTATGGGGATGCTAACAATCCTTTCATGATGTTTATTCATGGAGGGGGCGTTGGAGGGTGGATGTGGGATCAGCAAGTTCGCCATTTTTCCCATTATCACTGTGTTATACCTGAGCTAATGACACACAATCCATTTTCCATTGAACAAAGTGCGAAAGAGCTTCTTCTGCTTATTGAGAAAAAAGCCAATGGGAAGCCTGTTATAGTAATTGGTTTCTCTTTAGGAGCGCAAATCGCTATTCAAATGCTAAGTCTACAGCCTAGTTTAATCGATTTTACGATCATCAATAGTGCGCTCGTGATACCCTCTCCTACTGTAGAAAGGATGCTTCAACCGTTTATTCGGCTGTCATTTCCGCTTATAAAAAATAAAACATTTGCGAAACTTCAAGCAAAAGCCCTGTACATTCAAGAAGACTATTTTGAGCGTTACTATCAAGAGAGTGCCACGATGAAAGTAGATACATTGATTCAAATTTTGCGAGAAAATATGTCATTTTCCATCCCAGCTGACTTTAACAAAGCTCAAGGAAAGATCCTAATAACTGTGGGAGAAAAAGAGAAAAGCAACATGAGAAAATCCGCTAAAGCACTTGTGCAAAGTCATCCAAATAGCAAGGGTGTGTTATTGAAGAACATCGGTCACGGCGTCTCATTAGCCCAGCCTGCATTTTTTAATCGCTTTGTAGAGAATTGGATTAAGGATGGTCAATTACCTGAAGGGACAGTTATTCGGTAGGGGAACCCCATTACGAATCGTCATCCATAATGGAGTTGATGTATGGATCATTGAAAATAGTGAGGATATAAGTGTTTATGCTGTAATATCCATTCCTTCATCTCTATCATCATTTCTTCGTAGCTAGGGACAATAAATGAAAAGTCATTTCTTGTATTTATTAATGTTTTATTGATTTGAACAACGTGATGAGGAAGAATTTTTATACTGTTGTTCAGGAAGTGCTTATTAAATAGATGCAGTAGATCGTGTTTAGAAATATTTGTCGTATTGACGAGATGATAGAGTCCTGTTAAATCTTGTTGTGCAGCACGTTCAATGGCTTTAGCCAAAGTAAGTGTTGTCACTCCCGTCCAAATAGCACCCGAATAGCCATAGACGGGACTTTTTTGTTGCATAAACCAATTGAAGAGTCCGATGCCATCCTTTTTCAAATCAGGACCAATTATGGAATTACGAAATGTTATGTGCTTGTCGTTATTCACTTCCCCTATACCTTTTGTGCGGTCATAAAAGGTTTCCCCGTCTAGTACACTATTTTCATAGTAGGGAGCACTTTTGCCTGAAAATACGCAGTCGGTACTTAGATGAATAAGCTTTGTGTGACGATTTTCAAGGAGAGATACAATGGCATGCGGTAAATAGCTATTCAGTAAAACACTTTGGGCAGGATGAGCCTCACAAGCATTGTTTAAAACACCAATACAATTAATGACGACATCTACCTCATTGTCTAGTAGTAGCGACCTTAAAAAATGGGAGTCTGTCACATCACCTGTTCTATTATTGCCATAGGGAAAAGGGGTTCGAGAGTATGTTGTTACATCATGCCCTTGTTCACATAAATAGATGGCAATGGTATGACCAGCCATGCCTGTAGCACCGAGCACTAAAAATTTCATGGTTTTCCTCCTGTCCAATGAAGGAGCTCTTCTTGTATAAGAGGCAATGTTAATAGCTTTACTTTAATGTCAGCCACACTTAATTGTTGGGTATTGTTGGAGTTATATTCATCCGTTAATGTAATTTTTGGAGAGCCCTCATCGAGGTATTTTCCATAATTTAAATCCCGATTATCCGCGGGGATTCGATAGAAATGGCCCATATCAATAGCTTTTGCTGCTTCCTCCTTCGTACATAATACTTCATACATTTTTTCTCCGTGCCGTGTTCCGATAATTTGCATGGCGTTGTTTGCTTGAAAGATCTCAAGTAAAGCCTGTGCTAAATTTGCTATTGTGGCAGCAGGTGATTTTTGCACCATAATATCCCCGTTTTGAGCATGTGAGAATGCGTACAATACCAATTCTACCGCTTCCTCAAGGCTCATCATAAAACGTGTCATATGAGGGTCCGTAATCGTTAAAGGTTTCCCAGCCTTTATCTGTTCAATGAATAATGGGATAACCGAGCCTCGCGAAGCCATGACATTACCGTATCGAGTGCCACAAATTAGGGTATGGTGAGGGTCAACCATTCGTGACTTTGCAATAAACGTTTTTTCCATCATTGCCTTGGATATACCCATCGCATTGACAGGGTACGCGGCCTTATCTGTTGACAGGCAAATGATTTTCTTGACGCCAGCTTGAATGGCGGCTGTTAGTACGTGATCTGTTCCTAAAATATTGGTTTTCACAGCTTCTAAGGGAAAAAATTCGCAGGAGGGAACTTGCTTGAGAGCGGCGGCATGAAATACATAGTCAACATTATACATCGCATTGTGAATGCTTTGAATATCGCGGACATCCCCGATATAAAATTTAATTTTTGTATGCTGATAGTGTTTTCGCATATCATCTTGCTTTTTTTCATCCCTTGAAAAAATCCGAATTTCCTTGATATCCGTATTTAAGAATCGCTTTAATACGGCGTTCCCGAAAGAGCCCGTGCCTCCAGTAATCAATAATATTTTATCTGTAAACATTGTATAGTTCGTTACACCTCCTGCATGCTATTATTTCAATCCTCTTTGATGTAGGTCACATTCTGAGTTCTCCCTAGGGTAGTTGTACCAATAAGCAAATTCGTTAGTATATTTACTTGTCGGATTTTTATCCATCAGGGCGCAATTAAAATCCCAATCTCCTGCAATATCTTTGCGTATCGTAAATTTCGCATCTCCAATTAAACTTCTCCTGATAATCTTAAATTGCCCAGGCAAGGAATAACGGTTGGATTCATCTTTAATAAAAGCAAAGCCATTTTTAATAATCATGTTGTAGTAGTAAATATCAAATGTGCCATCCACTTGTGCTAGTACATTGCGAATAGCAGGTAAATAGTGGTCATCACTATCGATGATGGCTATATAATCTCCTGTTGCTTCTGCAATGCAGCGATTGTAGGCAACACTCGCACCTAAATTCGTTGGGTGAACGATGATTTTTAAAGCTGCACAGTTTTTCTGATAATCCTGTAAAATGGCTAGCGTATTGTCTGTAGAGCCATCATCTACCACAATAATTTCATAGGCATATTCTTTAGGAATACTATCAAGCATCGTTACGATCCATTCTTCGCTATTAAATGCAGGTGATAAAAAACTAATCTTCATCTGATCCCTCCATTCTATGTTCATTAGTAGAGTTGTTCCATGTGACTGAGTAGATCCTTTAATACAATATGCGTAGACGTAGTGCTACTGTAGGCAATTGCTTATTTTAGGATGTTTTTAAGAGAGTGTTTTTAGATAGAATTTTTATGTTTACTAGAGATATGGCATAAGAAAGATGAAAATTTACTAACATAAGCACATTTAGCAAGAGAGGTCATAAACTAGCGAGAGCGCTTTTTTTAGAAAGAGGGATACGATGACAAAAAGAATAGCATTTATTTGTAGCGTGGAATCTTACAAACTTTCGGATGCCCATATTTTCAAAGATTTGTGTCTAGTGCCTATTTTATTGGGGGAACATTTAGGCTATGAGGTCACTATTGTCACGACAGAAATGAATGAAGCTCTACTTCAACAAGTCTTTCCCACTGTAAAATTTGAGTCTGTACCATTTGAAGATGATTATGTGGTGAATATGAATGCTTATTTAGCCCAGCATGCAAGGGACATCGACATTGCCTTTGCTATTGGACCCTATCCATCCTATTTAGCTATTTTGAAAACCTATAAGCATTTTAATCCAAATGGCAAAATTTATATGAAATTAGATGTCAATCGATTTTGGCTAAATCGATTAAAAACCTATCCCTATTTTTTAGAGTTGTTGCAGCTTTGTGATCTCCTTACCTCTGAATGCATATCTATTCAAACAGCAATCAAAGACTTTTCACAATTGGATGTTAAACATATACCCAATGGTTTTTATGAACATTTTCCCACAGAGCCAGTGCCGTTTCACGAGAAAGAAAATAGAATTCTAACAGTTGGGCGATTGGATGCACCAGAGAAGCAAACAATTTTGACAGTCAAGGCATTTTTAGCAGCACAACTGCCAGATTGGGAGCTTCGTTTAGTAGGGCCGATGTCAGTCTCATTTCAAGAAGAGCTGAGACTATTACTAGATAGTCATCCGCTTGCCGCTCAAGTAACGATGGTAGGACCTATTTTTGATAAGGTTCAGCTAGAAGAGGAGTATCGTAAGGCTAAAATTTTTTGCTTAACGTCTTTAGTCGAATGCTATGCCCATGTCTTTGCGGAGGCAGCTAAAAATGGTTGCTATATCGTGACAACAGATGTGGATGGTGCTGCTGATATTACACAACAACAGCGTTTTGGTACAATCCATCCTACACATGATTGGGAGGCGATAGGTCAGACATTGCAACAAGTTGCAGCACAGGAATCATTATTGGCAGATACTTGTGTCCAGCTTCAAGCATTTGCCCGCAAGGAATTAAATTGGAGGCAGATCGTCAAGAAGGTTGCCAATTATTTAGGTGAATAAAAGTGAATCTTTTCTGGATTGAGAGGAGTATTCTTTTCTTTATACCAGTATTTCCTATATAATAAAAACTAGTTTTATAAAGCTAGACAATCATGGGTAGACACAAGGGGAGACTAGAATGGAAATACTACAAGCAACAATGGATGAACTAGAGGACTTAGCAAAACTGTTTGATGAATATCGTCAATTTTATGGAATTGAGTCAGATATAAGCAGTGCCAAGGCATTTTTACAATTACGATTGGCCTTGAAAGAATCCGTCATTTTTATCGCGCTGATGGATGACAAGATAATTGGATTTACACAATTATATCCAACATTTTCGTCCATTGCTTTACAGCAAGCCTATATTTTAAATGATATTTATGTAACAGAAGATGCTAGAGGCCTAGGGGTGGGCAAGGCATTGATGGAAAAGGTATTTCATTATTGTGAGCAACAGTATGCTCGCTATGTCACGTTACAAACGGCGGCTGATAATGTAAATGCACGTAAGCTTTATGAAAAGCTACAAATGAAGCAAGATGAATATTGTAATTATGTTAAATATTTTATGTAAGCCGAAGTGGTGAATCTCATCGTTGGATGAAAATGCTTCTTTCAGATCATAAATATCCCCTAGATCGTTTTGATCTAGGGGATATTTTTAATTCTAACTATTTTATTTCAAGCGTATAGGGTTGTGTGCTAGCTTTGCCATCAAACTCACTTACTTCAATATAGTATTTGCCTGCATCAAGCTCCACCGTACCAACCTCGGCATCACCAACACCGTAAAGATCGAATTTTTTGACGGTTTTTCCGTTTGCATCTAACACTCGAATAACACCATCCAACGCTTTTTCTGTTTGGAGTGAGAAGAAGACTTCGCGTTTCTGATCGTTATTCCATTCAAAATAGTCTTTATCACCAAATGGTATACCTGCATTTAAATATTGCGTTGCAACCCATTTCTCATCCTTTTTCACAAGAACAGATGGCTTGCTAGGTACTCCATTTACTAATTTTGAATCCGCATCTTCATCCACATGCTTATGATCAAACAATGTTAATGTATAAGGCTGAATCGATACTTGGCCAAGCCCCATGCTGTTGACTAGAATAAAATAGCCTCGATCCTTCTTCGCCTTAAACGATGTATTTACATCGTTTGTACCCATCATTCCAAGTAACATTTCAAGAATATTATCACCTAAGCCAAATGGAATTTCTGTCTCCATTTCTTTGGCATCAATCTTCATATTGCCGTTCGTATCTTCGATAATAGCTCCTGCAAATTTCAAGTCTTTTTGCAGTTCTTTAGGTAGCTGAGCCAATTGTTCATTAGTAAAAGGAACTGAAGAAAGAAGCAGACTCATGACCTCATCATTGCCTTGTTGCTTATAGTAGTAATAATCTACATCATCTTGATAAATCAGGTGGTCTCTATAAGTAGTACCTGGTTGAATTTTTAGCGCTTTTGCTTCCTCATGATTGTTTGGATTGTACTCTGCTGGAATATCGCCTATTTTCTTTGTTTTCAATGTATAAGGCTCAGCAGATCGTTCTCCAGCATTGACAACGGCTACCACGTATGTTTTGTCCTTTTTCAATGGTATGACCTTTGCATCGTCTTCGTTACCAGCTGAACCAAGTAGTAGTGCCAGTATACCAAGGTCATTAGTTAAGGAAGAAACGGGAATTAATTCTTTTGTTTCTTCATCATATTCAAACACTGTACCTGTCGGCATTTGGTTCATGCCTTTCAAAAAGCTGAAGCTATAAAGGGCGTCTTCCTTCGCTTTAAATAAGAAATAATCCTCATCATAATCTGTTTGGAAATAAGCTTTTTGATCGTCACCTATTTCAAAGCGGATTGCTTGCTTAATGATAGGGTCAACATTTTCTAGGTTGCCTGAAGCCGTAGGATTCAATAACATACTCATCAGGCTGTCAATTTCATTACGTTTTTTTATGTTGTTTTCTATAAGCGGTAATTGGCTCTCTGGAACATTTTCTTCGATCATGGCTTCATCTACAGGTAGACCATCCTCATCAGGTGGGAGGGAAACTACTTCACCTTTTAATGTGTAAGGGATCATCGATTCACTGATCGTTTCTTCTTTTTCGATGCCGCCACTAAAGAACATCTCCATAGAAAACTCGCTATTACTTTCATTAGATACACTTAAAACGTACTCTTGATCTGGAACAGCGTCGATAATCATACGAACCGGTTCACCTTTTGCTGTACCATAAGCGGTCTGCATTGGATAGGCTTCTTCTTCACCTTCATCATTTTCAGCTTGATCGATTTCTTCTGGTGGCACAGGATTAAAGTCATCTTTTAGATAAAGCTCCATAGAGGCAGTGACACCTGGAATTCCCGATAGATCAAATTGTAACGTCGTCGGTTTTTTGACAGAGAACGTGAAGTAATCTTGATCTTGTTGTTGATCTTTTGACAGTAATGTATAGTTTTTACCTGCTGTACTATATGGGAACTTTTTAATAGGCTCCATCGTAGACTTGTCTATTGTATCAATTGGCAAGTCCTTCGTCGTTTGTGCTGTAAAAATGTAAGTAGATTTGCCTTTTAAACTATAGCTTCCATTATGATCTTTGACACCAATAACAAGCGTTCCCTTTTGATCTGCTTTAAATAGATAACCTTCTTTTTTTCCTACGCGAACATCATTGACATGGATAGGCTCTACATCTCCAATCCCGCTATTTGGGTAGAAATATAAATCAAAGGCATAGTCGTATTTGTCAGCGCCTTTTAATGTTAATTGAGCATATTCATTTTCTTCTAAATCGACTTTATACCATTTCTTTTCGTCTTGCTGTTCAAAAGCACCATGTTCTGTATTTAGCTTATTTTTAGCAAGGATCTTGGCGTTCTTAATACGATCTTCCTTTGTCTCTGAATAATGCTTAGGCAATTTATTTAAATCAAATTGTAATGCTTTTACAGGATCAACTAATCCGTGACCATAAGTAAGATCATAGCCTTTCTCGCCCAAATCTTGTGCGGTCATTTCTAAAATCGCTTCTATTTGATGCGGTTTTAAAGATGGGTCTTTGGATTTAAGAAGAGAGGCGATACCTGCCACGACAGGAGAGGCCATGGATGTTCCACTAAACTTGACAAAAGATGATCCTTTCTTCGCATCATGAACGGTACTATAAATGTCTTCACCTGGTGCAACAATATCCACAGACGGGCCGTTATTGGAGTAGCTTGATAGTTTGTTGCGTTCGTTTGTTGAACCAACACTAATGACACCTTCGAAAGAAGCGGGGAAGGAATATTCATCTGTCGATTCATTTCCTGCGGCCGCCACAATTGTAATCCCACTATCAATCGCCTTCTGAACGGCTTCCTTCATCAGGGGAGATTCACCATAGCCTCCTAGACTCATATTAATGACGTCAACGCCCTGCTCAATTGCATAAAGTATACCCTGTGCAATGATGAAATCATTAGCACCTTCTTTGCCGTTAAATACATCAATTGGCAGTAACTTTGCATTCGGATTAATCCCATGCCCACCTACGCCATTATCTTTTGCTGCGGCGATAATACCTGCCACATGTGTTCCGTGATCGCCTGAATAGGTAGTATTAGCAGGTGCTGCTGCATTATAGGGTGGGAGTACTTGTGACTTTAGATCGGGGTGTTTAAAATCTACACCAGAATCAATGACAGCAACTGTGACATCATGGTTGCCTGCTAATTCTAGTGCCTTATCCATTTGCAGTAAGTTTAAATGATACATCTCTTGTTTTTTAGGATCAGCTTCTTTATTAAAAGAATGATAGATGTAACTAGGAGATACACTTGATATTCCGTTTTGCTTTAAATAGTAAGAGACGGCTTTTTCGATCGATACGCCTTTATTTAGTTGTACAACATCATACCCTAATGAAGGAATGGAGCGGATGACCTTGGAGCCAATTTTTTTATGTACGTTTTTATCAAGACCTGAATGCTTGATAACAATTGTATCCTTACTCATCCATTTTTCTTCATTCTTCTCTGTTTGTTTCGCACTGTTTGCCAGCATGTTTTTCGCTTTATGCTGAGGTGCCTCAGCAAAGGCAGAGGCAGCAGGAACCATGAGTGCAGCAGATGCTACAACAGCGACTGATTTTTTATACCAACTTTTCAATTGTTATCTCTCCTTGGTGTTATAAATTAAATCTCGACTATATTAATACGGACAAAGATTAGAAAAGTTTCGTAATGGAGGAAAATTTTTCTTTGCTATTTTAATTTTTGGTAGGTATAACGAAAAAACCTAGCATTATTAAAAGCTTTAGATCTGTTCTATTAATTGTTGTAGCTCCTGCTTGGAACGAGGGATGTTGATATTTTCCTGCAATAGCTTCTTTTTTTGCAAAGCTATGACCATTTCAAAAATCCATGGACGTTCAAGATGCGCGCGATGTAACAATTCGTCTTCATAAAACAAGGTGATTGGATCACCGTTATAAATAATTTTTCCAGCCTCCATAACAATGATTAGATCTGCCCATTCATAGGCGAGAGGTATGTCATGGGTTGCTAGTAAAATGGTTCTCTCACCATCATCTAATTTGGCTAAGTATTGTAATACTTGTGTAGCATAATAATTATCAAGACCTGCTGTTGGTTCATCTAACAAAAGGACAGAGGGCTCCATCGCTAAAACACCTGCCATTGCTACACGTTTTTTCTGACCTACGCTTAAAAAATGAATGGGTTTATCAAGCAAATCTTCCACTTCGGTTTGCGCAACGGCCCATGCTATTTTTTCTTCCGTTTTTTCAGTAGACCAGCCGAGATTCAATGGGCCAAATGCTATATCTTGCTTGACGGTCCCTGAAAAAAGCTGATGATCTGCATTCTGAAAAACAATGCCGACTTTTTGGCGTAGGGCCTTTAAAGCTTTTCGACTATATTCCAGATCGTTGCCTTCGAATACAATCGTTCCAGCTGTAGGTTTTAAAATACCGTTAAGATGCTGAAATAAAGTCGATTTTCCTGCGCCATTATGCCCGAGTATGGCGATTTTTTTACCTTTTGGAATGTCTAATGTAATATCTGACAACGCCTTCGTACCATCCGCATAGGCATAAGATAATTGGTTGAGTTTAAAATAAAATGCTGTCATGTAAAATACCCTCCATATACGATGAGGACTAGTAAAATAGCTGCCATGCCTAGCCAATTTTTCTTGCTATAAGAGCCCATCTCTTGCCAGTAGACAGCCTCGCCTCCACGTGATTGCATGGCATTGTTGAGCTCTCGGCTACGCTGAAACATTTCCACAAATAATGCCACAATAAGCATGGAGACAGAGCGTAGCCATTGCATCGGTGAATGATAGCCAAGACGTGCTTGCTGGGCGAGATGTATATTTTGCATGCTTTCTAAAAACATAAAAATAAAACGATAGATTAGTTCGACGAGCTCCACTAATAAAGAGGGAAGTCGCCATTGTCGTAGCACATAACATATTCCTTGTACGGAAGTGGTTAGAATTAAAAAGTATAAACAACTAATGCTACCAAGGACAATAAAGAACAGCTGTTGCGCTGCTAAAACACTTGCATTCCCAATAAAGACAGTCCAATTCCTAAATGTAAACGACCAAATATGGGCAGGGAGTGTATTCGTTGATGATGTAAAGGAAAGTAAAATAGATACGAGACTTGTTAATAAGAAAAAGCTAGGTAGCAATAATAATTTGCCGTAGTATGCAAGCGGAATTTTTGCACCTAAAATGATAAAAGCACTCATTACAAAAAATGTAATGAGTGAAAGTCGTTCATCTCTCATGATGAGCGTTATGAGAAGTAGTCCAAGTGAAAATATCATTTTTTCTAGCGGATGAACGGACGCTAGCTTATTCAGATAGGCATACTTATCAATGAGTAACATAATGGTTAACCTTCTTTGTGTTTGCCACGCATATAGCCGATGAAGTAGCCAATAAAGCCAGCTCCTATAGCTGCCTGTAGCACGAATAATAAGCTTTCGATTTCACCACTTGGTGGCTCCCATAGACTTTCAAACCATGGTTCATATTCCGCATTAATTTCACCAATAGCTGCTTCTGCTTCTCCATCAGCACCACCAAATTCAGCACCTTTTTGTATGAATAAGGGAATGATGGCTAACAACACAACAATTGCTAATAACAATAAATTTTTCTTCATTTGTTAATGTGCCTCCTTTGTTGAGAAAACACGTAACGTTTTTAATTCGCTAACATTGTATTTTTTCAAGAAATTCATCACAATGACCGTTAAAATTCCTTCACTCACTGCTAAAGGAATTTGAGTTAAGGCAAAAATACCTGCAAACTTTGTAAAGGATGCCATAAAGCCTCCAACCTCTGAAGGAAAGGCTAGTGCTAGTTGTACAGAAGTCACAATGTATGTACCTAAATCACCAAGCATAGCTGCAAAGAATATGGCTAGTGAAAATGACAACCCTACTTTTTGAGCCCCTTTAAAGACAAAGTAAGCAATAAAAGGACCAACAATAGCCATAGAAAAGGCATTAGCCCCTAAAGTTGTAATTCCTCCATGAGCTAATAATAAAGATTGAAATAATAAAACGATTGTTCCAATTACACTCATTGCTAGAGGGCCAAAGAGTACTGTCCCAAGTCCTACACCAGTTGGGTGAGAGCAACTACCTGTAACTGAAGGGATTTTTAGGGCGGATAGCACAAAGGCAAAGGCCCCTGAAAGCCCCAAAAGCATTTTTGTTTCAGGATTTTCATCAATGGTTTTTCGAATAGAACGCAATCCTAGAATGATAAATGGGATAGAGATCACCCACCAAAAAATAGCCCATTCGATTGGTAAAAAACCTTCCATGATATGCATGGCAAAGGCACGTTTTGGCACGATTAAAAAGGCTAGTAAAAAATAACTAAGTTTCCACCATGATAATTTCAAAAAGCTTTCCTCCTAACTAATTAATAGATTTTTAGAATATTGCGTGCGTAATTAAAAAAAGCACTTCTCCTTAGGTGGAAAAGTGCATAGCTAAAAAAGCAAATAACAGTCTCATCTGCTAAGCCGCACACCTATCCTCGTAGGTTGAAACGATCACTTATTTTTCGGCAGGTCTCCTGGCTCTAGTTCAATGCTTTATAGGTCTTCCCATCCGTTGGACAGTGACATATTCTATAAAGCTCCCTATTACAGTGGCGGGACCGCGCCGGACTCAAACCGGCTTCCCTTTTAAGCAAAATGACAAGCACTTTGCACCGAAAAACATTCAAATTGTGAGATTTCACGACAAAGTGTAACATGAATTTCCATAAATATGCTATACCTTTTATGAAATTTTTTAAATTAAAGGTCAACGGTGAATATTCTGATAAAATTTTGTGCGCAAATTATATAGATTGTATAAATTTCATACCTAGTTCCATTCAAAATTGATAAATTTGTCATAAATTTTTAAAGAAATATTGAAATTTTAAAATAATAAGATATGATAAAGACAGTTTTCTATTTAAAATTCTACTAAAAATTTCATATAAAACGTCAATAAGTGCTCGAATAGCTCGAGATAATAGGGAAATTGGTGAAAATCCAATACAGCCCCCGCTACTGTAATAGCTGATGAAATCGCAAAGCCACTGGTACAAACTTGGGAAGGTGCGACAGTAAAATGAAGCTTAAGTCAGGAAACCTGCTTATTTGATTGTGCATGCAAACTTTTCGGAGGGAGAAGTTGAAGCGAAAGCGGGTACCTGTATTTCATTCTATTCGTTTTTATTTGGCTTCTACAAAACCTTTACTCTTCGTTATAGAGTAAAGGTTTTTCTTTTTCCAAAAAGCAAATGAGGGGAGACAGAAGATGACAACTTGGAATTTAGAGGGGATGAAAACACATCTCTTTATTTGCAATGGCAGTAGCTGCATGAAGAAGGATGGGGAGGAAATTACCTTAGCCATTCGAGATGAGATACAACGGCAAGCACTCGATCAGGAAATACATACGACAAGAACGCGCTGTAATGGACGCTGCAAGGATGCTTGTGTGGTAATCGCTTATCCTCAAGGAAACTGGTATCGTGTGCCATCAACAGAGCATGCTAGAACACTAGTACAAGATTTACATCATGAATCCTTATACAACGAACATGTCTTTACACTTCGTGAAGGTACATTACAGCGTACTGCTCAAACAACTGCCATTAAAGGGATCGAAAAGGTGAAAGAGGGGTAACAACATGGCGCAAAAAGGAAAAATTTTCGTAGTAGGCTTTGGACCTGGAGATTTTAAGCATATTACGACACGTGCAGTAGAGGCTTTACAACAAAGTGATATGATTATAGGCTATAAAACCTATGTAGAGCTGATTCAAGATTTAGTAAGTGCAAAATCGATTGTTAGTACAGGCATGACAGAAGAAGTGTCGCGTGCACAGGAAGCCGTTCGTCAAGCCGAAGCAGGGAGCATCGTCTCAGTAATTTCGAGTGGTGATGCAGGCGTCTATGGCATGGCAGGATTAGTCTATGAGGTGTTAATTGAGCTAGGCTGGACAGAAGCAACAGGAATTGAAGTTGAAATTGTTCCTGGGATTTCTGCGATTAATTCATGCGCTAGCATACTTGGTGCACCTATTATGCATGATGCTTGTACAATCAGTTTGAGTGACCATCTAACACCTTGGAATTTAATTGCAAAGCGTGTCGAGGCAGCTGCAATGGCGGACTTTGTCATTGCTTTATACAATCCTAAAAGTGGACGTCGAACAAGACAAATTGTCGAGGCTCAACGAATACTCTTAGAATATCGTTCGCCAGACACACCAGTTGGGCTTGTGAAAAGTGCCTATCGAGAACGTCAAGAAGTGACCATGACAACACTAGCAGAAATGCTAGAACATGATATTGGTATGTTGACAACTGTCATTATCGGGAATTCGTCAACATTTTTCTATGACAATAAGATGATTACGCCCCGCGGTTACCAACGTAAATATACCCTGGGTGAAGAGAAACAGCCATTACGTCCACATCAACGTTTACGCGAAGAAAATGAACCTTGGGCAATGAACCAAGAGACGGGAACAGCGCGAAATGACTTTACGGCTGACCCTAATGCAGGGCGCTTTAATAAACCCAGTATAGCCGCTACGCCAAAGCCGAAAAAAACAGCTCTTGAAATGGCTACAGCGGCACTTGCAATGGTAAAAGGGACAAGCGCAGTCAAAGTAACACCGAAGCTTGTACAGCAAAAAATAGAATCTATTTTTGAATTAGCAGTAAGTCCTGGTGTAGCCAATAAGTTTTTTACTCCCCAGCAAATGATGATGTTAGCGGAGGTCGTTGGGGATGAGGGGACGATGGAATACACACCAGATCATCAAATTCATTTGAAAATACCAACGACTGCCCCTGAACAGATCACAGAGAAATTACAGGAAGTAGGGTTTTTATTAGCCCCGATTGGTGATGTGTTATCACTGAAGGCTTGTGATTTTTGCTACGGTGAAAAGGCTGATTCAATACCATATGCAGAGGAAATACAAGAAAAACTAGGCGGTATGTCCTTACCGAAGACATTAAATATTGGCTTTAATGGCTGTGGGATGGCCTGTTATCGGGCTGTATTTGATGATATTGGCATCGTCTACCGCAAAAGTAAATTTGATGTCTTTATTGGAGCAAAACCAGTCGGTCGTACAGCACACGCAGCACAGCCTGTTGTAGAAGGGCTGGAGCCTGAGCAGCTGATTCCACTCATTACAGATATTATTGAAGAATATAAAGCAAATGCTCATCCAAATGAACGCTTATTTAAATATTTTAAACGTGTGAAAAAAATACTGCATTTTACGTATCAAGATATGTCTTCCAAAATAAAAGTAGAGCCAGCTCCGTGCGGCGACTAGTAAGGAGTAGAGAGATGAAAGCTATTTTATTTGTCGGCCATGGGAGCCGTTTAGCAGCAGGAAATGATGAGGTTCGTACATTTATCGAACAAATGACACCGCGTATTGATGAACAATTTTTAGTGGAAACTTGTTTCCTTGAATTTGCTTCACCTAACATCGAAGAAGGTATTACAAACTGTGTGAAAAAGGGAGCTACAGAGGTACATGTAATTCCAATCATTTTACTGCATGCAGGCCATTCAAAACTGCATATTCCAGCGGAAATAGAGCATGCGCGTGAGCATTATCCAACGATTACCTTCACATATGGTCAAACAATTGGTATCCATGATGAAATCTTTGCCATTTTACAAGATCGCCTAGCTGAAATTGGCTTTAATTCAGAACAAGAGCAGGAAGACACAGCGATTTTATTGATTGCACGAGGTGGCAGTGATCCATCTGCTAATGGTGATTTTTATAAAATCACGCGACTTTTATGGGAAAAACTACCTGTGAAATACGTAGAAAGTGCTTTTATGGGTGTCACAGATCCACGAGTTGAAGAAGGAATTGAACGTTGTGTCAAACTAGGTGCAAAAAAAATCATCATGTTACCATACTTTTTATTCACAGGCATTTTGATGGAACGCATGCATGGCATGTGTGAGAAGTTTAATGAACTTTATCCAGATTGTGATATTCAAATTGCTAACTATTTTGGCTACCATGAACGGTTACAAAATGTTTTATTAGAGCGTATTGAACAGGCAATCAACGGTACATCAACAGGTATGCAAGATCTAGAAGATTATCGCGCCTATGCGGCAGTACATGGACATGCACATCACCATCACCATCATGATCACGATCATGGACATGCGCATCATCATCATCACGACCATCACCATCATGACCATGACCATCATCATGAAGAGGAGCCGGTAAAATGATTTTCATGTTAGCAGGGACAAGTGATGCAAGGGATCTAGCCCTTGCATTACAAAGCGCAGGTTATGCGGTAACCGCTACGGTCGTCACTGAATCGGCAGCCTCTAGTCTTGCTGACGTTGGCCTGCCACATTTGATCGGTAGACTGACAGCTGAGGAAATGGCGACCATCATGACAGAGCAGGGCTATCAATTGGTGGTAGATGCTTCTCATCCATTTGCGGAGGAAGCCTCTAAAAATGCGATGGCAGCGGCAGAGCAGGCAAAGATTCCTTATATTCGCTATGAAAGAGCTCATGAACATTATGCCCATCCTTTGATTACTGTTGTAAAGGATTATGAGGAGGCAGCTCAGCTAGCTGCAGAAAAACGCGGTGTCATTATGCTAACGACAGGTAGTAAAACACTCGCTACATTTACAAGGGTTTTACAGGGCTTAGAAAACACAAGAGTAATCGCTCGTATGCTTCCACGACTGGATAATATGGAAAAATGTGAGGCACTTGGCGTGGCGCAGCGAGATATTGTGGCTATTCAAGGTCCGTTTTCAAAGGAATTAAATGAAGCTCTATTTCGTCAATACGGAGTGACGTTGATGATTACCAAAGAAAGCGGTAAAGTGGGCTCAGTTGATGAGAAGCTAGAGGCAGCTCTCGCATGCCAGATTGAAACGATTCTTATTGCACGACCAAATATACAGTACGGCCAACAATATTCAACATTTGAAGAAGTATTACAGGCTGTTGAACATACAATTTAGGAGGCATTTTCCATGGATTTTAAAACAGATTTTAAACCATTAACGGTAGACCCAGATAAAATTTACGATTACAGTTTCTCTATTATTGCAGAGGAAATGGGCGAGCATGACTTCTCAGAAGATGAATGGAAAGTTGTACGTCGCATTATCCATGCCTCAGCTGATTTCGAGCTAGGTCGTAGTGTCATCATTACACCAGGTGCTATTGAAGCGGGTATCAAGTCTATTCTTGCAGGACGTCATGTCATTGCAGATGTGCAAATGATTGAAAGTGGCTCTGGTAAAAAGCGTTTCCAAAAACATGGTGGTGATTTGCATTGCTATATTGCGGATGAAGATGTATCAATAGAAGCGAAAAAACAAAATACAACACGTGCCATTATTTCGATGCAAAAGGCATCAAAATTACATGAAGGTGGTATTTATGCCATTGGTAATGCACCAACTGCATTGCTGGAATTGATTCGATTAATTAAAGAAGGGCTAGCAAAACCAGATTTAATTATCGGTATGCCTGTTGGTTTTGTGTCAGCAGCTGAGTCAAAAGAAGAGCTGCTTAAACTAGAAGGGATTCCATACATTACAAATGTTGGGCGTAAAGGCGGTAGTACAGTGACGGTTGCTGCTTTAAATGCCATCTCACTTTTAGCGGACGAACAGGCGAAAAAATAATGGAGCGGAAGCCAAAAAAGGACCCCAAGGACATGCGTCACGGTTATACGACGGGAGCCTGTGCAACTGCTGTATCAAAGGCTGCACTGCTTGCCCTTATTACTAAGGAGGAGCAAGAGACAAGTACGATTCATTTACCTATTGGTCGAGATGCAACCTTTACAATTGAAAAATGCATATTTGAAGAAAATGCTGTCAGCTGTGAGACGATTAAAGATGCTGGTGATGATCCTGATGCGACCCATCAGGCACTCATTGTTGGCACAGTGAGCTGGGCAGATACACCTGGGATTCATTTAGATGGAGGTATTGGCGTCGGGCGTGTCACAAAGCCTGGCTTGCCAGTGCCTGTCGGAGAGGCAGCCATTAATCCTGTACCTCGTAAAATGATTTATAGCACGGTCCAAGGTGTGTTGGACGAATTTCACATTACACGAGGCGTGAATGTGGTGATTTCTGTACCTAAGGGTGAGGAGATTGCTAAAAAAACGTTAAATGGACGACTCGGTATACTTGGGGGCATCTCAATCTTAGGCACAAGGGGAACCGTCGTGCCTTTTTCGAGTTCTGCTTATATGGCCAGTATTGTCCAAGCCATCAGTGTAGCGAAAGAGGCTGGCTGTGAGCATTTAGTGGTGACAACAGGTGGACGAAGTGAGAAGTTTGCGATGAAACAATACCCACATCTAGCAGAAGAAGCGTTTATTGAAATGGGTGACTTTGTAGGTTTTACATTAAAGCATTGTAAGCGTCTAGGCATCAAACAAGTTTCACTCGTTGGGATGATGGGGAAATTTTCTAAAGTCGCACAAGGAGTCATGATGGTGCATTCCAAAAGTGCACCAATCGATTTTAATTTTTTAGCACAACTGGCAGAGGATATAGGGGCAGATAGAGAAACGATAGCACAAGTTCTGGAGGCAAATACAGCTTCACAAGTAGGTGAGATGATGATGGAGAAGGGCTATGATGCGTTCTTCCATCGTTTATGTGAGGCTTGCTGCTATTCCTCTATCCATCATATTAAGGGCGGTTTAACGCTTTCCACATCGATCTATTCGATGCAGGGACAATTATTAGGAAGGGCTGATGACATTGCATCGATCGATGAAGTTGATTGGGATCGGGGATAACGGATTAGCAAGCTTATTACCTCAATACCTTCAGTGGATTGAAGACTGTGAGGTACTTGTTGGTGGTGAGCGAGTACTTGATTTTTTCCCAGACTTTAGGGGTGAAAAAATCTTGATAAAAGGAGGTCTTTCAACACTTGTTGAAAGATTGTCTGAAGAAACAAGAAATACCGTGATTCTTGCATCTGGAGATCCATTATTTTATGGCATCGGAGGCTATTTAGCCAAAAAGCTACAAATAGAGGTTTATCCCTATATGAGCTCCGTCCAACTGGCCTTTGCGAAAATGGGAGAGAGCTGGCAGGATGCTTACGTAACGAGTATTCATGGACGACCAATGAAGGGCTTGGCACAGCGAATTGATGGCAAAAAGAAAGTAGCACTTTTAACCGATGTAGAGAATAGTCCGAATGCTCTTGCTAAATATCTAAAGCATTTTGGTATGACGGAATATCGTGCGTTTGTCGCCGAAAATTTACAGGGCGACAACGAAAAAAGTGGCTGGTACTCGCTCGATGAAATGGAAGTTACTCATTTTTCTCCTTTAAATGTCGTGGTTTTAAAACAAACAATAGCACCGAAACGCTACACACTTGGGATTGATGATGAAGAATTTTCACAACGAAAGCCAGATAAAGGACTTATTACGAAGAAAGAAATTCGAGTTTTAAGTTTGCAAGCCATGCAGCTTCAACGGGATAGCATTATTTGGGATATTGGCACATGTACGGGATCCATGGCCATTGAGGCAGGTAAGCTTGCTCCTGAGGGACAAGTTTTTGCCGTAGAAAAAAATGCCCCTGATTTAGAAAACTGTCTTCAAAACCAACAAAAGTTTCGAGTCGATATAACTGCTATTCATAGTAAAGCACCAGAGGGTTTAGACAACTTTCCAGACCCTGATGCCATTTTCATCGGGGGCACTGGTGGTGAAATGGCTGAGTTACTGCAATTATGCTGTCAGCGTTTAAAGCAAAATGGGCGCATTGTCTTAAATGCGGCGACTATTGAAAATTTATATAAAGCTGTTGAGGCATTTAAAGCTTGTGGTTTTGCTGTTGACATTTTACAGGCTCAGCTGGCACGCAGTAAACCAATTTTAGATATGACACGCTTTGTGCCATTAAATCCAATATACATTATTTCCGCTTATCGAAAGGAAGAAAATCATGAGTAATCTAGGAATTTTATATGGCTTGGGCGTTGGTCCTGGCGATCCAGAATTAATTACAGTAAAGGCATTTCGAGTGATTCAGGAATCACCTGTTATTGCTTACCCAAAAAAGCTAAAAGGCAGTAAAAGCTATGCCCATCGTATTGTAGATGTGTATATTAATCCAGAAGAAAAAGATATGCTTGGTCTTGTATTCCCAATGACGAAAGATGAGGCTGTTTTAGAACGTGAATGGACAAAGTCAGTAGAACTTGTCTACGAAAAATTACAAGCAGGCAAAGATGTAGCCTTTGTTACAGAGGGCGATCCATTATTGTATAGTACGTTTATTCATATGATGAAGCTAATGCAGGACAAGCATCCAGATGTCGAAATTCGAACGGTACCAGGAATTTCTTCGTTTAATGGCTCTGCATCACGCTTAGGCATTGCGTTAGCGGATGGTGATGATCGTGTTGCGATTATTCCTGCGTATGACAATTACGAAGCTATGCGTGAAGCGATTGAAACACATGATGCTGTTGTTTTTATTAAAGTGGCGAAAGTGATTGATTTAATGCTTGAAGTGCTACGCGATTTAGATTTATTAGATAAAGCATCCGTGGTGACAAAGGTAACATCTGATGAAGAAATCATTTGGGATGTGCGTGAGTTGGATGGGGTCGATTTAGAATATTTAACATTAATGGTGGTGCGTAAATAATGAAAAAAATCTATATTGTCGGCGCTGGTCCTGGTGATCCAGATTTAATTACAGTCAAAGGTTTACATATGTTACAAACAGCGGACGTTGTCATGTATACAGATTCTTTAGTGAGTGAGGACCTTATTGCGAAAGCTAGACCAGATGCGGAGGTCATTCGTACAGCTGGTATGCATTTGGAGGAAATGGTTGCTGTGATGGTGGACCGAGTCAATGCTGGTAAAACAGTGGCACGTATGCATACAGGTGATCCAGCGATGTATGGTGCCATTATGGAGCAAGTTGCGCTATTAAAAAAGGAAGGCATTGGGTATGAAGTCATTCCAGGAGTTAGCTCTGTATTTGCATCGGCCGCTGCAATCGGAGCTGAGCTAACAATTCCTGATCTAACACAAACCCTTATTCTAACACGTGCAGAGGGGCGCACACCTGTACCAGAATTTGAAAAGCTGCGTGATTTAGCGAGCCATCATTGTACAATTGCCTTATTCCTTAGTGCAACGCTGACGAAAAAAATTGTCAAAGAGCTACAAAGTGCTGGTTGGGCTGATGACACGCCTGTAGCAGTTATTCAACGAGCTTCATGGCCCGATCAAAAAATCGTACGAACAACTTTAATCAAATTAGATGAAGCGATGCGTGTGAATGGTATTCGTAAGCATGCGATGATTTTAGCGGGCTGGGCATTAGACCCGAACATTCATGATAAAGATCAATATCGTTCGAAGTTATATGATGCAAGCTTTACACACGGCTTTAGAAAAGGTGTGAAGACAAGTGATTGAGTTACAAGAGGGTGTGTTACCAGAGGTTGACCAACGTAATCCTTATGCCGTTGTAGCCATTACGAAGCATGGTGTCCAAATAGGACGTCGTCTGCAGCAAACCTTTGCAGCAAGTGATTTATATTATATGAGTAAATTTGAACAAGGCGATGAAGAAGAAAAGCATATTCAACTATTTACAGGAACAGTGCGCCTGCTATTGCCAACACTTTTTAAGCAATATAAAGGGTTAATTTTAATTATTTCACTAGGGGCAGTTGTACGAATGATTGCGCCGATTTTAAAGGATAAAAAGACAGACCCTGGTGTTGTGGTGATTGATGATCGAGGGGAAAATGTTATTAGCGTATTATCAGGGCATTTAGGTGGTGCCAATGAGCTAACACACGAGGTGGCAGCTGCACTTGGTGCAAATCCGATTATTACAACGGCTTCTGATGTACAAAAGACGATTCCAGTTGATTTATTTGGAGCCCGCTTTGGCTGGGTATGGGATAGTGCGGATAAATTGACACCAGTTAGTGCATCTGTTGTAAATGAGGAACATGTAGCCATTGTACAGGAAACAGGCGAACGTGATTGGTGGATGCGTGAAACACCGATGCCAGAGCAAATTAAAATCTATCCATCAACACAGGCAGCCATCCAAGCAACTCCCCATGCCACATTATTAATAACAGATCGAATCATTGAACCTGAAGAAGAGGTTCTTCTAGAAAACGGTGTTATTTATCGCCCAAAATCCATTGTGCTAGGAATGGGCTGTAACCGTGGTACATCTTTAGAGGAAATTGAACAAGTAATCGATGAAACCTTGGCAGAGCTAAAGCTTTCGAAAAAAAGTGTGAAAGCCTTATGCACGATTGATTTGAAGAAAGATGAGCAATGTTTCTTAGAGATTACGAAGAAATATGATTGGGAGTTCGTTACGTATACACCGGATGAATTAAATGAAATCGAATTTCCATCACCCTCTGAAACAGTCTTTAAATATACAGGTGCATACGGAGTGAGTGAACCAGCAGCTATGCGCTATGCACAGGTTCCATCACTTCTATTAGAGAAGAAAAAATCGGGTAATGCTACGATTTCAGTTGCTAGATACCTATTTTAAGGAGGAAGTCCATGCAAACAAATCGCTTTGTACTAGCTGGTACGGGTAGTGGTGTAGGCAAAACTACTTTTACCATTGGACTGATGAAGGCACTTCAAAACAAAGGGAACGTGGTGCAGGGCTTTAAATGCGGTCCTGATTATATCGACCCAACCTATCATACAGCTGTAACGGGCAGAGTATCACGTAATATTGATAGCTGGATGTTTTCACACGAAGCAGTCCGTGATATTGTGGCACGTGCAAGTATAGATGCAGATGTATCTATTATTGAAGGTGTGATGGGCTTTTATGACGGTAAAAGCCCTTTATCTGACGCTGGGTCTGCTGCTGATATTAGCGTAGTGACAGAGAGTCCTGTTATTTTAATTGTCAATTGTGCTAGCATGGCACGTAGCGTAGCAGCAGTTGTGAAAGGCTTCCAATTACTATCAGATAAGCCGAATATCGTTGGTGTTATTGCGAACCAGGTTGGTAGTGTCGGTCATTACGAAATTGCGAAGGCAGCTATTGAACAAGAATGCGGCATACCTGTTATTGGCTACCTAAAGCGTGAGGAAGGGATCGATATCCCTAGTCGTCATTTAGGGTTAGTACCTGCTATTGAAAGAGGAGAGCTAGATTCATTTTTTGATAAACTAGGGAACCTGATGGCGGAAACGATTGATTTAGATCAATTAATACATTTAACAAAGGCTCCTATCTTGCAAGAATCAGGCCATTTATTTCGGGAGGAGCCTTCACGAAATATTTGTATAGCAGTTGCAAGAGATGCAGCTTTTAATTTTTATTATGAAGAGAACTTGGCTTTGTTACGTGCGAAAGGTGCGACACTACAGTTTTTCTCACCGCTTGCGAATGAGCCTGTACCAGCTGAAGCAGATGGCTTGTATATTGGTGGTGGCTTTCCTGAGGAATTTGCAGAGTCACTTGCTACCAATACAGTCGTTAAAGACTCTATTCGTCAAGTCATTGCTAAAGGTCTTCCAACATTAGCTGAGTGTGGGGGCTTTATGTATTTAACAGAGGCCATTACAAATAGCCATGGCGACCGCTATGACATGGTAGGGGTAATTCCTGGAGAAGTGGCGATGCAAACAAAACTAGCAGCACTTGGTTATCGTGAAATTTTTGGCACAGCCGATAATTTCTTAATTGGTGCTGAGGAACAAGCGAAGGGCCATGAGTTCCATTATTCCAAATATAGTGGTTCTCACAATACAGCAGCCTATGAAACGATTGGTCGTTTTGGCAAAAAGAAAGAAGGCTATCAAGAAGGAAATTTAGTGGCTGGCTATACTCATTTCCATTTTGTATCAAACCCAAAGCTAGTTGACAATTGGTTAACAGCTTGTAAGAAGGTGAAAAGTAATGACTAATTATTTTCCTATTCATATCAATCTAGAATATAAAACAGTTGTGATTGTAGGCGGGGGTCACGTGGCAACGCAGAAGGTAGCATCCCTGTTACCAGCAAAGGCAAACATCGTGATTGTCAGTCCAACCTTACATAACACATTACAGTCACTTGCAGAGTCAGGGCAAATTACTTGGAAGCAAAAGGAATTTGAACCTCGTGATTTAGATGACGCCATTCTCATTATCGCTGCAACGAATGTGACAGCAGTTAACGAAGCCGTTCAAGAAGCAGCACAGCATTGGCAATTAATCAACCGAACAGATAAACAAAGTGAAAGTGATTTTATTACGCCTGCTACTGTTCGCCGTGGTCCGTTGGTGGTAACTGTTTCGACATCGGGAGCAAGCCCAAGTCTAGCCCGCAAGATTAAAGCAGATTTAGAAGAGCAATTCGATGATGCTTATGATGACTATGTATGCTTTTTACAGCAAGCTCGATTAATGATTGCTGCTAAGTATGATAAAGGTCCACAAAGACGTGCGGCATTACAAGCATTGCTAGAGCCAAACATCCTTGAATGGACACGTCATGGTGAGATCGATCGACGAGAAGCATATTTACAACAACTATTGATGGGAGCAACGCAATGAAGGATGGAATCGTATATATCGTGGGAGCAGGTCCTGGCGATCCGAAGCTCATTACTGTGTATGGACTGGAATGTATTCAAAAGTCTGATGTAATTGCTTATGACCGTCTTGTAAATCCTAAATTGCTTGATTTTGCAAAAAAGGATGCGGAGCTAGTTTATTGTGGCAAATTACCTGGGAAACATCATCTCATTCAAGAGGAAATAAATGCATTACTCGTTGAAAAAGCACAAGAAGGTAAAATTGTTACACGCCTAAAAGGTGGCGATCCCTTTGTTTTTGGACGTGGCGCGGAGGAAGCTGAAATATTAAAAAATCATGGCATTGCCTATGAAATCGTTCCGGGGATTACAGCAGGAATTGCAGCTCCTGCATACGCAGGAATTCCAGTTACACATAGAGACTTCGCGACAAGCTTTGCCCTTGTAACTGGACATGGTCGTGAAGAAAAAGGACAAGATTTTTTGAATTGGCCCGCTTTAGCTACGGGTATAGATACCGTTGCCTTTTATATGAGCGTTGGTAATATTGCCTACATTGCTCGCAAATTAATCGAAAATGGACGGAAGGCAACAACGCCAGTAGCGGTCATTGAGTGGGGAACAACTGCTCAGCAACGCACGATTACAGGGCCGCTAGATGAGATAGCCAGCATCATTGAGCGTGAAGGGTACCATAACCCTTCTATGATTGTTGTTGGCGAGGTTGTCAATGTACGGGAAAAAATTCAATGGTTTGAAGAGCAAGGTCTTACCTTTTCATAATCATTTCTTATAAGCGCACAAGGAGGAAGCACTATGACTGTCATTGAAGCATTAAAAAAACGTCGAGCAATTCGTAATTACACGACACAACCGGTAGAGAAAGAAAAAATTGAGCAAATTTTACAGGCAGCAACCTATGCACCAAATGACCGGATGCGTGAGCCCTGGCATTTTTATGTCATTCAAGATGAAGCCATGAAGCGTTATGAAGAAATGGCAAGTGCTTATTTACAAGAACGCTTTCCCACGAAGCCAAATTTAGTGGAAAGTTCATTAAAGGTTGTACAAACAACCCCTGTAGCCATTGTGGTGACAGCTGACATAGTAGAAGGGGACACAGATGCGACAGAAGATAATGTCTTTGCTGTATGTAGTGCCATTATGTCTATGTGGTTGACAGCAGAGGAGCTAGGTCTTGGCTTTGTTTGGCGTACACGTGGTGTTGGCCTCGTACATGATCCTCGTATGCATACGTTTATTGGTGCAAGCGACGCTCAAAAAGTAGTTGGTACAATATTTATTGGCTACCCACAGGAGCAAGAACAAACCGACAAGAAACGAACGCCGTTTGCAGAAAAGACAACATGGCTGTAAGGAGGCTATCAGTATGGCAAGAAAAGGCTTGTTTTTAGTATATACAGGTGAGGGTAAGGGCAAAACGACAGCATCTCTTGGCGTTACATTGCGTGCAGTTGGTCGAGGCTTAAATGTGCGTTATCTGCAGTTTATCAAATCCCCAGAACGTACTTATGGAGAGCAAATTGCCCTTCGTAAGCTAGGCGTAGAAATGGAACAAATGGGCATAGGTTTTACATGGACAAAAACACCTGAGGAGCATCGAGCTGCATTAGCCAAGGCTTGGAAAAAAACGAAGGCAGCTCTACAGGATGACAGCATTGATTTATTGGTCCTAGATGAACTCAACAATGCCCTAGCGATCACCAAGTTTCCAATCGATGATGTCCTTCCCCTAGCAGAAGTCATCGAGGCAATCCAACACCGCCCTTCTACAATGCATTTGGTTGTCACAGGACGAAGTGCGAATCCAGCATTACTAGCAATGGCTGATTTAGTGTCAACCATTGAGGCGACAAAGCATTACTATGATGAAGGGATTCCAGCGGTGAAAGGGCTCGAATTTTAAAGCCCTTTACAATTGCTGGAGGGAATACACACGAAGCGAAAACGAATACATGCGTTCTGCCATAGAATAATTACGGAGGAGAGTGACTATGCCAGCAAAATCAATCATGATTCAAGGAACAGCTTCCGATGTTGGAAAAAGTATGATTTGTACTGCACTATGTCGTATATTTTCAGATGATGGACTGAAGGTAGTCCCATTTAAATCACAAAATATGGCTCTTAATTCATTTGTTACAAAGGATGGCGGTGAAATCGGCCGCGCACAAGGGGTACAGGCAGAGGCGGCTCGTGTTGTTGCAACGACAGATATGAACCCTATCTTGCTGAAACCGAAGCAAGATATGATGTCAGAGGTTATCGTTCATGGTAAGCATTTTTTAAATATGGATGCCAAAAGCTACCGCAATAATTTTGTGCAAGAAGCGATGCCAATCGTAGAAAAATCAGTTCGCACGCTTCAACATACATATGATGTTATTGTCCTAGAGGGCGCTGGTAGCCCAGCAGAAATTAACTTAAAGGATCGCGATATTGCGAATATGCGAATGGCTCATTTAGCAGATGCAGCGGTAGTCCTCGTTGCTGATATTGATCGTGGCGGTGTCTTTGCCTCGATTGTTGGTACACTGGCATTGTTAGATGAGGAAGAACGAGCACGTGTTAAGGGATTAATTATCAATAAGTTTAGAGGCATGCGTGAATTACTGGATGATGGTTTGGCATGGGTGGAGCGCGAAACTGGTATTCCGGTACTTGGTGTGATTCCTTATGTCGATGTCAATATTGAAGCAGAGGATTCTCTTGCATTATCGTCACTACGTTTTAAAAAACCAAAGCCAGGCGAATTTGCTGTAGATGTAGCCATGATTCGTTTACCTCGTATTTCAAACTTCACCGATATTGATCCATTTTTCGATGAGCCTGAGGTGGGTGTACGTTTAATTGGTCATGTCAATGAATTAGGTACACCAGATTTACTCATTCTGCCAGGAACGAAAAGTACAATGGATGATTTAGCTTGGCTAAAAGCACAGGGCTTCGATCAAGCCATCACACATTTACGTGAGTACGGTACTAAAATTATTGGCATTTGTGGCGGTTTCCAAATGCTTGGTGAAACATTACTTGATCCAGAAGCAGTGGAGGGGAATGGTGAATCTGCAGATGGTCTTGGGCTATTACCGATGGAAACCATTTTTGTAGGCAATAAAAAAACGGTGCAAATGACAGGCGTAAGAGGGCAGGACACATTGACAGGCTATGAAATCCATCTAGGGCGTACAAAAATTTTACGTGGTGCGGTATCACCGTTTTTACTATTAGAGGATGGAAGAGAAGATGGTGCGGTTAGTCAAGATGAGCAAGTGATTGGCACATATTTCCACGGCTTGTTCCATAATCGTCCCTTTACCCGCCAACTCGTCAATGAAATACGAGTGAAAAAAGGGCTAGCAGCTTTACCAAGTGATGTGAAAAGTGACGCAGAACGAAGAGAAGATGCCTATAATATGTTAGCCGACCACGTTCGTGCAAATCTTGATATGAAAAAAATATATGAAATATTATCGTTAGAGGTATCTATATGACGAGAAAAGGACCGTTAGCCATTAACTATGAGGCATTATGGCAGGAAGGCATGAAGGACTGGCATGGCAATATGCCTGAACGAATGGTGAATGATCAGCTAGAGGAGCAATTTTGGGCCCAATCAGTGGCACGTAAAAAAGTGGGACAAACAGATCCTTATGCTGCATTGATTTTTCAGGAGCTTCAAAAAAAGATTGAACCTCAGCATTCTGTATTAGAAATTGGTCCTGGGTGGGGCAATTATACATTTCCATTAGCTGATAAAGTAAGGAAGCTCACATGTGTGGATAGCTCTGAAAGCATTTTGCATTACTTACAGCAGTGTATGCCGCAGGAGGAGCACGTTTCCTATATTCATGCAAAGTGGGAAAGTTTAGAGCATGATGAGATTGAACCACATGATATCGTCTTGGGCGTGAATTGTTTTTACCGAATGTATGAAATAAAAGCAGCTTTATATCACATGAATCGGCTGGCGAGAAAGCGTGCTATCATTGGGATGACGACAGGCCCCATTCAGCCACACTATGAAAAGTTATATGAAAAGTATGGTTATGACATTAAATTTCCGCGCAGAGATTATATCGAGTTTTTGAATCTACTCTATGAAATGGATATTTACGCGGATTGTCAGATTATCCCTCTAGAACGTGTCTATGAATATGAAAGCTATGAGCAGCTTGTGACAACGCAGAGTAAAAAAATATTAACGACGAATTTTCAGCGAGCCCATGTAGAAGAATCACTGCTACCTTTTATCGAAGAAAAGGATGGACGTTATTATTATCGTCATGATTTCCATGCGGCGCTTGTTTCATGGCAACCAAAATAATTAAGAAACCTTTGGAGAAACTGTACACCAAAGGTTTTTCTTATGGGAATGGATAAGGTACAATAAAATGATATAAATAAGAAGTGAGGTGGCTTATGTTGCAGCTACATTTTCTAGGGACAGGCGCAGGCATGCCTTCAAAAGAACGAAATACAAGTGCTCTGATGGTAAAGCTATTAGACGAAGTGAGTGAAATGTGGCTATTTGACTGTGGGGAGGCGACACAGCATCAAATCCTTCATACGTCGTTAAAGCCACGGAAAGTGACGAAAATATTTATTACACATTTACATGGGGATCATATTTTTGGACTTCCAGGCTTTTTAAGCTCGCGTTCCTTTCAAGGTGGGGATGAGCCGCTAACGATCTTCGGACCATCTGGCTTACAACAATGGATTGAACAAACATTGGCCCTATCAAAAACCCATTTAACATATCCTTTACGCTTTGTAGAAGTACAAGAAGGCATTATTTTTGAGGATGCTCATTTTACAATTCATGCTAAGGAATTACGCCATGTTGTACCTTGCTATGGGTATCGTATCGAACAAAAGGATTTACCAGGCGAATTATTAATCGACAAAGCACAGGCACTTGGTGTTCCAAAGGGACCTTTACTAGGCCAATTAAAAAATGGCCACGATATTGTACTTGAAAATGGTGATGTGGTACTTGCGAAAGACGTGGTGGCACCAGCCAAAAAGGGCTTTACATTGTCAGTCTTAGGCGACACGAAATATTGTGAAGAAGCAATCCAATTATCAATGGGCGCTGATATCATTGTCCATGAAGCAACTTTTGATGGTACAACAACAGATTTAGCAGCAAGCTACGGTCATGCAACAAATGTGGAGGCAGCAAAAGTCGCACAGCAAGCTGGAGCACACTATTTATTATTAAATCATTTAAGCGCACGTTTTCTTCCATATGACTTACCTCAATTTTTAGCTGAAGCACAGGGGATTTTTCCGAATACATTCCTAACAGCTGATCAAGCCGTATATACATGGCAACATAATAAATTATTTTGATATAGTTATTAAGTGAGAAACATCTATTAGAGGATATTCTTCTAATAGATGTTTTTAGTTTATAGTCCTAAAGGTGTATAGATAATTTTGTTTAAATATTACTGTTTAATCATGAGAATTATCCTTTTTTGCATACCTCTACTAGTACAAAATAGTTAGATTTATCCTCCTTGCTTCTCTATTTCGAAATTTTTACAAATTAATGACAATTTAAACTTCTTCAAAAATTATTATTTTATATTTAATAAATTGTTAATGAAATATATGGAAGTAATATTGTATGATGAAGTGGAAATAATCGTAATTTTTAGGGGGATCTCATCATGAGAAAGTCAATGAAATGGAAAATGCTTCTGGAGATTATGGGCATTGTGGTGTTCATTATAGCGGCATTTTCTATTTATGTTTATCAAGCTACATATAAAAGTGAAAAAAGCAATGGAGAAGCAATCGCCAACTCCATTGTCATGGGATTGGAAGGAGCAATTCAATCTAGAGAAAAAGCAGAAGAAATTATGGAAAAAGAAATGATTGCCGAATCTGTAATGGCTTCTTATATCATTGACAAAGGTGCTACATATGAGGATTTAAAGGCCATTGCTGAGCGTGGTGGCCTCGATGAGATTTGGAGTACAGATGATAAAGGGAATACAACGGTGACATCAGTAGCTCCAACTGTTGATTTTAACTTTGGCGCTGATCCAAACGGACAAGCTGCCGAATATATGCAACTTTTAGATGGAAGAGCGAAAGAAATTGTCCAAAAAGCACAAATTCGCGATGTCGATGATCAATTTTTCAAATTTGTCGGGGTAGGTAGCTGGAATCCAGCAACTCCACAAATTGTACAGGTGGCTCGCCATGGACAGCAGCTACTAGATTTAGAAGCAAGTATCGGCAGTGAATCTTATATCGATCAACTGAACAACTATTTATCCTCAACCGTATTATTCGCCGCTATTGTAGATGAAAAAGGCCAAGCCATTGCCGCTACAGCAAAACAAAATTTAGCGAATATTGGTTTTGAGCCAGCCCAATTTTCAGCACAAAAGTCGACTGAATTTTCAGGGCGCTACGATGGCACACGTGTCACGCAATATGTAAAGCCATTATCAAACGGTACATACTTAGCTATTATTGTATCCAATGCTATCCTCTCACAAATTTTGGTAGGCACAATTGTAGCTTCATTGATCGTTGTCTGTGTGATTTTCTTCACTACGGGCCTGTCTATTTCAAAGCAAGTATCGCGTATTTTAAGTGTGCGCAATTCCTTAGAGGAAATTAGTAATGGAGAAGCAGATTTAACCAAGCGTATTCCAATCCATGCAAAAGATGAGATTGGCCAATTAGTGACATCATTTAATGGGATGATGGATAATTTCCAACAAATTATGTGTGAGATAAAGCAAGGGGCCAATCAAATAAAAGAAGCTACCTATACAATTCAAGAAAATGCTCATGAAACACTTGAATCAGCCGCAATTATCCAAGGAGAATCTAGTCAGGTAGCTCAGGCCTCCTTTGCACAACAGAATAATACGGCAGACAGTGCGCATTCAATGGAGGAATTGGCGCGCAGCATTCAATATATTTCGGAATCCATAGCAGAAATTTCTAGTATTTCACGTAATACTGAGGAAAACGCAGATAATGGATTACAAATTATGCAGTCCTTACAAAAGCAATTAGTGACTGTTCATGAGAAAACGAATTTTGCGGTGATTGGAACACAGGAGCTTGAAAAGCTATCTACAATGATCGGGGAATTTACCAATGTGATTACGGGAATTTCTGATCAAACGAATTTACTGGCATTAAATGCATCTATTGAAGCGGCGCGTGCTGGTGAAGCGGGGAAAGGCTTTGCCGTTGTAGCTGAAGAAGTTCGGAAATTAGCTGAAGATTCTAAGAGTGCGGCGGATAGAATCACCCAGGTGGTGATGAATGTCCAAAAGGAAACAGCCAATATTGTAGCAACCATCCAAGCAACAGCAGATGTCTTACATGCAGGACGTGCAATCGTACAAGAAGCACAGCAATCGTTTGAAGGAATTCATAATGATGTACAGGTGTTAGCAACACAAGTGGATTTAGTATCAAGCTCCACTGAGGAAATTGCTGCTAGTACAGAGGAAGTAACAGCTACCATGGAAGATGTTTCGCTCTTGGCTAAGCAGACATCGCAAAGTGTTGATGCCGTTGCTCAAAAGGCTAAACATCAAGCGGAAAATATGGAGAGCATGACCGCATTTATCGACCAATTAAATACAACAGCGGCAAACCTCCAACTATCAGCAGGCAAATATAAAGTATAAAAGGAAAAATATAGTACGATAAATCACTATATTCCCGTATAATTGAAAAAAGGGGTGTGGTTTAAATGAATCAACAAAAGATGCCGCCAGCATTATTACGATTAATCGTCATTTTTCCCAATGTGCTGAGCTATTTACTATTATTCGGTCTAATTATTTTTGTCATGACAAATTATGAAACATTAAAAGCAACCAATAATTTAACTGTGTGGATTATTTTTATTGTCGTATTAGCACCCGCTGCTGCCTACACGACTTTCAGCATCGTAAAGAAAATCCGAGCAGGGCATATGTAAGGATATTAACGACTTCCTATTCAACATTGTAGGAGGTCGTTTTACTTAAAGGAGAATAAAAAACATATAGAGAGAAAAACTATCGTAAACAGTGATGAAATGAAGAGGTGTGTATCATATGGATCCAACAAATTGTGATTTTTCACCAATGAAAGAAACTTTAAAAGATGAGCTTCTCGAAGTGATCATGTCCTTACAGCAGAGTGTGCAGGAAATGGATACAGATGCAAATTGTCTCCTCGGTAATTTTGAAAAAATTAAAGAGAAGTTTATGACAATTGAAATGAAAGCTGCAACGTTCTATTTAAATTGTTATCTTTCCCCGTTTACTGAAAAGTATCCAGAGCTATCACACAGTGTGCAAAATATGTCTTTGAGAAGGCATGGTGGTTTAATTGTTATTCAAAGACAGGATGCTTTAGAGAATTTAATTCAGCCTGGTATTCATATTGGTGCAGATTTAACCCATTCTTTATTAGAATCTATTTTCTTCCCTGGTAATCCACTTCACGATGGAGCGGTACTTGTCCATCAAAATCAAATTGAGTCAGCTGCCAATGTACTGCCATTGTCAGAGCGGTATACAGGGGAAAAGAAGTTAGGAACAAGACATCGTGCAGCGCTGGGATTGAGTGAGCAAAGTGATGCACTTGTAATGGTTGTATCAGAAGAAACGGGTAGAATTTCTTTTGCTCTTAAGGGCAATTTATATCCTGTTACAACACCTGGCATCATATAGGGGGTCTCCCTATGTTAAAAAAATATCTTGAATTCGAGATATTTTTCTTGCGGAAGTATCACTTGCGTGGTAAAGTGATAACTGAAGGGAGGGTGAAGTCATGAGAAATCATACACTAGGCACCTTAACGTGGATTCGGATGATGCGCTTTACAACGCAAAGTAATCAGTTATCGAATGAATTTTTAAAACGTTTCGACTTAACGACAGCACAATTTGATGTGTTAATCCAGATTAAAACATATGCCCCGATTACACAGTCTCAATTAGCAGAAAAAGTAACTGTAACACAAGGTGGCATGTCTCGCATGCTTGCCCGACTAGAAAAAGAGGGACTAATCGAGCGTAAACAAAATTGGAAGACGAAAACCATCTCATTGACATCAAAAGGGGAGCAAATGATTGATGCAGCAACACCTAGTCAACTTCACTTCCAGTCTTCGTTTTTTGAAGAAGTATTATCAGCTGAAGAAATTAAATCTTTATATATTGCGATGACAAAGCTTGAAAAACATAGCCGAGAAAAAAAATTGCCGCCCGTGTAATTTTTTTTGTGAAATCACTTGCTTAGTCAAGTGAAAATAATGAGGAGGAACAATTATGATGAACAAATTAAGCGGACACCATCATATATCAATGCTAACGAAAAATGGTAAACAGAATAATCACTTCTACACAACTATTTTAGGGTTACGACGTGTGAAAAAAACGGTGAATCAAGACTCACCTTCCATGTATCACTTATTTTATGGAGACTTAACAGGCGCAGCAGGTACAGAATTAACATTTTTTGAAATGCCTGTTGCAGGACGTACAGTGCGAGGGACGAATGCTATTACACGTATTGGCTTACTTGTACCTAGCTTCGAAAGCCTACTATATTGGAAAGAACGCTTTCAGCAGCTAGAGGTAGAACATAGCGATATCACTACTTATGCAGGCAAAGAGGCTTTATTTTTTGAAGATCATGAAGGTTTACGGATGGTATTGTTAAACCACCAAGGACAAGAAACGCCTGCTCAATGGCAACCATGGGATGGAAATGATATACCGCAGGAACATCGTATTTTAGGCATGGGGACTATTGAAATCACTGTGCGATATTTACCAAGAACGGTCAATTTATTACAAGATTTATTTCACTATACAGTTATTGCAGAAAAGGACAAAGAAACGGTTCTACAATCGATAGAAGGGGAAGTGCTTGGCGAGATTGTTGTCAAAGAATTAGAAGGACCAAGCGAGAAACCTGGTAAAGGCAGTATTCACCATCTTGCGTTACGTGTTGCAACCGTTGAAGAATTACAGCAATGGGATACCAAAATTAAGGAGCTTGGATTGGATAGTACTGGTGTGGTTGATCGTTATTATTTCCAAAGTCTATATTTTAGAGATCGTAACGGTATTTTATTTGAAATGGCGACAGATGGGCCAGGGTTTACGGTAGATTCAGCAGTCGAAGAACTTGGCAAAGAGTTAGACCTCCCGCCATTTTTAGAAGAGAGACGTTCAGAAATTGAAGCTATTTTAGAACCGCTAGAATAAGGAGAGATAACACATGATGGAAAAATATCGTATTGATCAAGCACAAGGACTCGAATTCGGACTGTACTCTTTAGGTGATCATATCCCTAATCCACTAACAGGCGAGCGTATTTCTGCTCAACAACGACTAAAAGAGCTAGTCGAGGCAAGTCAATTAGCAGAGCAAGCTGGAATTGATGTATTTGGCATAGGTGAAAGTCATCAGTCTTATTTTACAACACAGGCACATACGGTCGTGTTAGGTGCTATCGCACAAGCAACTTCGACCATTAAATTGTCTAGCTCCGCAACCGTATTAAGTGTTTCAGACCCTGTACGAGTATATGAGGATTTTGCCACAATTGATTTATTATCAAATGGTCGTGCAGAAATTGTAGCGGGACGTGGTTCACGTGTAGGTGCCTATCACTTACTAGGTGTTGATTTACAAGATTATGAAGAAATCTTTGAGGAAAAATTAGAGCTTCTTATGAAAATCAATGACGAGGAGCTTGTGACTTGGGAAGGGCAATTTAGAGCACCTCTCCATCATGCACAAATTTTACCGCAGCCAAAAAACGGCTCGTTGCCAATATGGCGTGCGGTGGGTGGACCACCTGCCAGCGCCATTAAAGCAGGATATATGGGCATTCCGATGATGCTTACAACATTAGGTGGACCTGCTATCAACTTTAAACCATCAGTGGATGCCTATCGCGAAGCGGCAGAGCGCAAAGGCTTTGACCCAAATGAATTACCTATTGCCACAACAAGCTTGTTTTATGTAGCAGACACAACAAAAGAGGCATTACAGGGCATGTATCCACATTTAAACGGTGGTTTCCAAGCTATTCGTGGTGGGGGCTATCCAAAGCAACAATTTGCACAAGCGCCTGATACACGTGATGCTTTAATGGTGGGCAGTAAAGAGCAAATTATTGAAAAACTACTTTATCAATACGAACTATATGGCATGCAACGCTTTATGGCACAAATCGATTTTGGTGGCGTACCCTTCGAAAAATTGATGAAAAATATTGAAATCATTGGTAATGATATAATTCCAGCGATAAAAAAACACACAGCAAAATAAGGAGTGGCTCATTATGAAAATTGTCGCACTTGCGGGTTCTATTGTCGGCTCAAAGACAAGAACAGCTACACAAAAGTTAGTCGAGATGTTACAAGAAAAATACCCACAGCATGAAGTAACATTACTAGATCTTGCTGACTATCAGCTAGTTTTTAGTGATGGACGTAATTACTTTGAATATGAAGGCGATACAAAATATGTGACGGAAACCATTATGGCTGCAGATGCAATCGTTATTGGGACGCCAACATTCCAAGCATCTATACCAGCTACATTAAAAAACATCTTTGACCTTTTACCTGTCAATGCCTTCCGCGATAAAGTCGTCAGTGTTATTGTTACAGCAGGTACATCCAAGCATTATTTAATGGTGGAACAGCAACTAAAGCCGATCCTTGCTTATATGAAAGCGCACATCGTACCGACCTATGTATTTATAGAAGAAAAGGATTTTTTACGTAAAGAAATTGTCAATGATGATGTCCTTTTTCGTTTAGAACGGTTAGCAGAGGATACCGTGATGGTTACAGAGGCTTTTGCAGAAATTCGAGCCAAAAAAGATGCTGAATATGATTTTTAAAGATTAATAGAAGAAACGCTGTGAAGTAGTCTGACACAGCGTTTCTTTTTGTGTCAAGGCTAGCTATAAGTTCGTGACAATCATGATAAAAATAAAACCCAAATCACTTTGAGTTTTTAATAAAGGTGGTTAAGGGTAAATAGAGGATAGAACTGGTTCTTCTGTAGCTAACAAAGCCGTATACTTTCATATGGAGAAATGGATATAGAAACTTCTAGTAGTTCCCAACGTTTTAAAATTAAAGAGTACGTGTAGGAAACTTGAGATTTGAATATTGTTAGGGGCGATATAGAATCCCTACTAAAGTAATTAGATAGTGTAGTATACTTCAATGCAAATGATGGGAGAGATGGAAATGGAAAACGATTGGGATAAAGCTATAGGTTCTCTTTCTAAAATAAACGTTTATTCAAATCCAAATAACGAGCCGGTTACCATAAGTGGTGAAGCTGATGATTTGAAATGTATAGGTGTTGGGACAGATGCGGCTGTTTTTCAAGCTCTTTCCGCCCCAGCGTATGCATTTAAAGTATATGCCAAAGACAAAGTGCACAAAGTAAAAGTTGAAGCAAATGTGTATCAATTACTTGGAGATTCACCTTTCTTTTCAACATGCTTTGCTTCACATGACGAATACCTTGTTTTAAGTTACGAAGAAGGAAAAACGCTTTTTGATTGCACTCTACAAGGTATTCACATTCCAAAACAGGTTATAAATGAAGTGGAGGATGCAAGAGAATATGTTCGGAAGAAGGGCCTTAACCCTCGTGATATTCATTTGAAAAATATTTTGCTACAGAATGGAAGGGCAAAAATAATTGATGTCTCTGAGTACACACTACAGGGTAATGATCATCGATGGGAGCATTTAAAAAAAGGATATGAGCAATACTATCATTTAATTGATGGAAATTCTGTGCCGTTTTGGTTAGTAGAAACAATACGAAAGTGGTATAACCAGCGTGGAAAGAATACTTCATACGAAGAGTTTACAAAAAATATTTTAAAGTTTCTATTAAAAAATAATTGAACTTACGGGAGCTACCTTTTACGAGATGCTTTAATAGAAATAAAGAAAACAGACAACAAAATTTCATTGACTGTTTTAAAAAATACTTATTCGCTTATAATAGTGGGTTTATCGAATGAGACAATATCAATAATATGGTCTAAACAAACAATCTGATAATGGAATAGCTCCTTGTAGGAATAGATATCGAGAGCTATAGTTCCTTTACTTATAAAATCTAAATAAGTTGATTTTGTAAAAAGACGTACTAAGTTACCCAAGAAATCATCTTCTTGATTGACAAAATGAAATGATTCGTCAAAAACAGTATAGGCTACATATGAATCGAATTCTATATGTATGACCGGTAATGTCTTATCAATTTCAATAGGATAGACATCATTTATAGTATATTCCTCAAAACTTATATCCTCGCTTTCGGCGCTGACGGAAGCTCTAGAAATAGAAACTCTCAAAGAGTTTGTCCCTGGCTCTACTATATTATCTAAAAACAAATAACCTTTCCATTGCATTAAATCTTCATAGTTCATACAAATCACCCTTCCATATTATCACTTGAGATTATGGTCATTTTATAGTTAGAATTTCAAAATGTCAATTTTGAGATTGGTTGAATTAGAATAAAAATTTATTGATTATCAATAAAAAATGATTGACTTGGAATATATTTTGGATTTATGATTGTTACGGCGAGTTGTAGAAAGCTGCCGTGTAGGAATTAAACATAAAAATATTTAGGAGAGAAGAAAAAGTTATGAAAAAATATATTTTTGCATTAATGCCAATCATATTAGGCGTACTTAGTTTTTTAATCTTTATGGTGAAAGGGAGTAATGTAGCACCTGATGGTACATTAGAAGAACCATTCTTTCTTATTCCAACAGGATTTTTATTGTTATTTATTGGATTTATATGTGTAGTAGGGGTGGCGTTAAAATCGGTTATTAAAAAGACACAATACGTTAAATAAGAGATAAAACAACCAGGTCATACATAAGAGACTTGGTTGTTTTTAATATTTACTTAATAAAAGCACTACATTTGTGTGGGAGTTTTGTTTACGATCTATGGAGTAGACTGATGATTTGATTGAACAACATAAATAGCTATTTTAGTTGACTGCAAAATTGTACTTGAAGGTTTTGCATGATAAGTTTGTAACTACCTTTTTTCAAGGCAGTCATCTTCGTTTAATGGTTGTACATTAATTTCATAAGAAAAACTTATGTTGATTGAGCTGAAAGATTAATAGTATTTTATGATAATCATTTTGCTTAACGCTACAGTTTTCATGAAGTTTACGGAATTGTGGTATGATTATTTTTAGAGAGTAGGAGGTCAATAACATGGTATTTTCTCTTTTTAAAAAAAAGAAGGAACCACAGCAGCTAAAAAATAGAGTGGAGTTTTGTATCACTAATTTAGCACTTGGTGCGGCAGATGCGTATGATGTATTAGTAGAACGAGAAGATATTGAGATAGAGGAATCTGGTTGTACATCCCATTGTGAAATCTGTGAGCAAGGTATTTTTGCGATAGTAAATGGGGAAGTTGTGACAGCAGATGACGCGGAGACATTGGTACAGGCTATTGATGAAGAATTAAAACAAAATCCACTTTTCTAATGAAAAAACAGCTTGCTGGAGCACAAGCTGTTTTTTGATGGAAATGTAATTACCAACCACGGACGTATTGTACGGGAGGCTGCACGTCTTCTCCTAGCTCTTTAGCTGCATGTAGTGCCCAGTAAGGGTCTCGTAATAAAACACGCGCTAAGAATATTAAATCTGCACGATTATTTTGGAGTATCTCTTCGGCTTGAATGGCTGTGGTAATAAGACCAACTGCACCAGTAGGAATATCAGCCCCATGCTTAATCGCTTCTGCATGTGGTACCTGATAGCCTGGAAAGACATTGATGGCTGCTGGTACAACGCCCCCTGTTGACACATCAACTAAATCAACACCTTGAGATTTCATCCAGCGGCTAAAAACAATAAAGTCATCCATTGTTGTACCATCTTCCGCATAATCTTCCGCAGAGACACGTACCAATAAAGGACCATCCCATACACTGCGAACAGCATCGATGACTTGACGTAGAATGCGATATCGATTTTCCTGTGAGCCCCCATATTGATCTTGACGTTTATTCGTAGCAGGTGATAAAAACTCGCTAATTAAATAGCCATGTGCGCCATGAATTTCTAGTACATCAAAGCCAGCCTTTGCGGCACGAATAGCTGCTTGTTTAAATGCCTCGATGACATAGTGAATGTCCTCTTCTGTCATTTCTGTTGGTGTTTTATAGTCTGAACTAAAGGCAATAGCTGATGGAGCAAAAATTTCGCCATCTACTGTTGCTTTGCGACCAGCATGTGCAAGCTGGATGCCTGTTTTAGCGCCGTACGCTTTCATCCCCTCAACTAATTGACTTAATCCTTCAATATGTGCATCATCCCAAATCCCTAAATCCTTATTTGAGATACGACCTTCAGGCACAACACCAGTAGCTTCTAAAATGATTAAGCCTACTTGACCAGCTGCACGTGTTGCATAATGGACCAAATGAAAGGGTGTTACCATGCCATCGTCTTGTGCTGAGTACATGCACATAGGTGCCATCACAACACGGTTTTTTAAGGTGATAGATTGCAATGTATAGGGTTCGAATAATTTACTCAAAATAAAGCCTCCTAATTCCTAGTGATACACTCTATTTTGCACATAATGCTACCCATTTGCAAGTGAACGAGATCGTGCCTCGGCTTCTTTAATGCAAGCTTCGATGGCTTCATTAAATTGATATTGCTCTAATGCCTGTATCCCTGCCTCCGTCGTGCCACCAGGACTCGTCACCTTTTTGCGTAAGACATCTGGTTCATCTAATGACTGCTTGAGCATCTCAGCTGTCCCCGCAAGTGTTTGAGTCATCAGCAAGCGCACCGTATCTTTCGATAAGCCTACCTTCGTCCCTACTCGTTCAAATGCTTCCATTAAATAATAGATATAGGCAGGGCCGCTACCTGAAAGGGCTGTGACTGCATGTAACTGATCTTCATCGACTTCAATAACGGAGCCAACAGCCTCTAATAACTGGAGGAATAGGATACGCTGGTCTGCAGATACCTCGTTATTGAATGCAATGCCACTTGCTGACATGCCGATTGTAGCGGAAGTATTCGGCATCACCCTTGCTACTGGGCGACTCCCTAAAAATTCTGTAATCGTATCAATCGCAATGCCTGCTAAAATAGATAGTACAGCAGTGTGCGCTGTAAGTTTAGGCTTTAAATCACACATAGCAGCAATAGCATCTTTCGGCTTCATCGCTAAGATAATCAGATCTGCCTGTTGAAAAATCGCAGGATCAAACACACAATGGACACCATATGTTTCATGTAGGAAATGTAAGCGTTCCTTGTCTGAGCGATTGGTGACGTAAATTTCCTGTGGTGTGAACACCTTTTGTTTAATCCAGCCTTGCATCAATGCTTCCGCCATTGAGCCTGCACCGATAAATAAAATTTTTTTCATGAACAAAACCTCCAGTTCAAAATAAAAAAGCGCTCTCGTCCTTATCTAGAAGGACGAAAACGCTCTCGTTTCCGCGGTACCACCTTTGTTTGCCAATTGTTGGCACAACTCTTAGCCCTCTTATCGCAAGGGAAACGGTTATGTTTGCATAACTGCTCAGAAGTAGGTTCGGTAATGGGAGCGGGTGATGTTACTCTCAGCAAATGTAACACTCTCTAACACCTTCACCAGATACGTACTCGTCTTCTTCAACGCACATAAATAATTAGATTATTCAAAATTATAGTGAGGAATAGGCAACCTGTCAACAGGAGGATGACGAAAACAGAAAAAACTTGTAAAATAGAATGAATCAGTATTCACAAGTGCGTGAAAAGGGGGAGACAACTTTGTCTATATACAAAATAGAAATACCAACACCCTATGCAGTAGGAGATGTCAATGCATTTATTGTAAAAGGCGATGCACTTAGCATTTTTGATGTTGGCCCAAAAACAATGGAAGCCTATGATGCTTTAAAATGGGGGATTCGAGCAGCAGGCTTTGACATGCAAGATATTGAACAGGTTGTGTTAACCCATCATCATCCAGATCATGCGGGATGGGTCGATGCTTTTCCATATGCAGAAATTTTAGGGCATGCCTATAATGACAAATGGCTTCGTCATGATGAAGACTTTTTACGCTATCATGAACAATTTTACAGTGAACGTTTATTGGAGCATGGGGTACCACAAGAATATATTGCAAAAAGTGTCCATGTTCGTCGTGAATTGGAGCTTGTAGGGGAAAGACCATTAACGCAAATTTTGGAAGATGGAGATGAAGTTCCTGGGCATCCAGGATTAAAGGCAATCGAAACATTAGGTCACGCACAAAGTCACTTCATTTTTTGGGATGAAAAAACTCATCATGTGATTGGTGGAGATTTATTGCTTGAAAAAATAACGCCCAATCCATTAATAGAGCCACCATTGGATCGTACTGTAGGACGTACAAAATCTTTACTACAATATAATGCATCCCTTGAAATTCTACGTCAATTACCTGTCAAAATGATGCATACAGGGCATGGAGCAGAGCTAGAGGATATTCCGTTGTTAATTGATAAACGATTAGAGCGACAGCACCAACAATCAATGAAAGTTTTTGAATTATTAGGCGATGATCAATTAACAGTTGTCCAAGTAACAAAACGCTTGTATCCGGCTATCTTCCAGCATCAGCTTGGTTTAACTTTATCTAAAACACTTGGTCATTTAGATTACCTAGAGGCCAATGAGTATATTACGTCAACAAAGACAGAAGCAGGTATCTATTTATTTCAAAGGAAGTAGGTTTATACATGAAACATCCTAACAAAACAATCTTTGTGACAGGAGCTACAAGTGGGGTTGGCTTAAAAATAACTGAATTACTAGTAGCTCAAGGGCATATCGTTTATGCCACAGGTCGCAATGCCGTTGCACTAAAGGTGCTAGAGCGTTTAGGTGCTCAAGTGATCCAAGCGGATTTAACCAATCTACATACACTTGATGATGTTTGTGCGCAGCTACCACCGATTGATGTAGCGATTCTTTCAGCAGGTGTAGGGAAGTTTGCTGTAGCCCCTGCTTTACAGGATGAGGATATTGCGCAAATGATCGAATTAAATGTTAGCGTACCCATTTATCTTGCCAAACGATTAGCCTCTAAGATGATAGAGCGCAAACAGGGCCATTTAATATTCATTGGTTCTCAGGCTGGGAAAGTGGCCACACCAAAAGCGAGTGTCTATGCTGCGACGAAACATGCTATTGTCGGTTTTACCAATGGATTGCGTATGGAATTAGCTCCGTACAATGTAAAAGTGACAGCCATCCATCCTGGTCCCATTGATACACCATTTTTAGATAAAGCCAATGATACAAGTGGCTACCGAGAATCCTTAGGGCGCTTTTTATTGTCAGCGGAGGAAGTAGCTCAAGAGACAGTGAAAACGATTGATCGTCCTGTTCGTGAGATTAATCTACCTAGAATTATGGGATTGTCGAGTAAATTGTATGCATTAGCCCCTGCAACCATTGAATGGCTAGGCAAATCATTTTTCCATAAGAAATAACAACATTTGAAACTGTAAACATGCTTCACGTGCATGTCTACGGTTTTTTCATATTTACATATAATTGTAGCTATAGTAGTAAAAAGGAAGAGTTGAAAAGGAGACATAGATGTATACAATTGGTCAAGTTGCAAAATTTTTAGGAGTTTCTAGAGATACCTTAAAATTTTATGAAGAAAAGGGATTAGTAAAGCCCCAGCAAAATAGTGAAAATGGGTATAGAACATACAATCATTTTGATATATACGATATCACAACAATCAATTTTTATAGAGAAATTGATTTTGAAATCAAAAAGATTCAGGAATTGAGAAAAGGCAAGAGTATAGAGGGCATCCAATCATTGTTAGTAGAAAAAGAACAAGTAATGTTAGAGGAAATAGCTTATAAAAAGCTACAATTAAAAAAGCTCCAGCTTGTAAAAGAGGATTGTCAAAAAATTAGCCAATATCTAGGCACGTATACTATAAAGGAAATGAAACCATTAGAAATAATGGGCGTAATAGATCATTATACAGCCTATGATGAATATGATTCGTTAAAAGAAAATGCAGACAGTATAAAGAAAGCGGTAATTCTTACTTCTTTAAGAAGAGTTATTAGATTCGATGATAGCGGAATGCTCGAAAATAAATTTATGGTTGTCAGGAAAGTAGAAAATAGCGATTATCCAATTAAAGGTGAAGTTTTAGCGCATCCCAAATGTCTTTATACAGTTATTGAAGATGGGCGCTGGTCAACAGGTGGCAAAAATACAGACAATAAAGTAGAGGCTAGTATAAGAAAAGTAGCTAAGGAAAATGGCTATGAGCTTTTAGGGCTTGTTTATATCAACTTATTGCTTACCACTTATGAAGAAGGGCTTGAACGTATTTTTTTAGAAATGTATGTACCGATAAAATAATGGCAAAATGGGTTTGACCTGTGAGCAACCCCTAGGTTTATGCTGAAGATATTCAGATGAAATGGGGGATCTACTTGCGTAGAAAAAAGAAATTAAAAAAAACAGTAGCAAGCTTTATTATTTTAACCAATATTATTTTTTGGCCACTTTTCTGTGTTGTAGGAGCCGCCAAGCTATTAGGCTATCCTACTTGGCTATTTGATACCGTACGCTGTCTATCGGCTTGGTCATCCACCTTTGCCTTTGCGTTACTATTTCCAAGAATCTATCCTGGGCAACGTTTTATACACTTTGTCAAACAAAAATTCAAAAACAAATTGTCACTTTCAGTAATTGTTTTAATCGTGATGATACAAACAGCTATCTTTATCATGATTTTGTTTCATATCATGAATAATTATGAAGAAAACTCTATTTTTACGCTGTCTTCATGGGGCATGCTCAGTTTTTATTTTGTTAAAACGCTTTTGTCAGGACCACTGGGTGAGGAGTTAGGATGGAGGGGCTTTGCACTGCTGGAGCTGCAAAAGAAGTATTCGCCATTAATAGCTTCAATTATCATAGGCTTTTGGTGGGGAATGTGGCATTTACCGATATGGCTTACAACAGGGTTTATAGGAATGGATTTGATCAAATATAGCTTCTTCTTTATGTTAACGATTATAGCTACGACCATCATCATGACAGTATTTTATACGATCAATCAGAATTTAATCATTCCTATTATTATTCATCAGCTCTTTAATTTTTTTATCGGCTCCATTAATGGAAACCTAATTGATTTAATTATGTATAATGCCATTTTATATTCGGCGGTGGCCGTTCTACTTATTTTGATTAATCCTAAAAAAGTATTGTATAAGATACAATCAGCCGAGTAACTAGAAAGAATCCAGTTTGTATCATGGATTCTTTTTTTTCGTCCGTTGCTAAATTTATATAGTATACATTTATATATATAGTAAAAAAACGTTTTTTCGAGTGAATTGCCATGGATTTCTTGTCAACCTTATACAAGGAACGACTTACTTTTGACAATAAAAATAAAAGTCTATGAATTTATAAAAATACACTTGTATTTATTTTTATAACATGATACTATTCGTGTATAAACTTTTAAATGAATGTATAAACATACATATCGATAGAGCAATGGAGGCGCATTTTTAATGGCAAATAAAAAAGTGGTATTAGCTTATTCAGGTGGACTTGATACTTCGGTAGCAATTCCATGGTTAAAAGAACAAGGTTGGGACGTAATTGCAGTATGTCTTGACGTTGGCGAAGGGAAAGATCTTGAATTCGTAAAAAATAAAGCTCTTCAAGTAGGAGCGATTGAATCTTATATGGTAGATGCGAAAGACGAATTTGCTGAAGGGTATGCATTAATTTCTTTACAAGCACATACTTGGTATGAGCAAAAGTATCCATTAGTATCAGCACTTTCCCGTCCACTTATCTCGAAAAAACTAGTAGAGATTGCTAATCAAGTAGGCGCAGATGCTGTTGCGCATGGTTGCACAGGTAAAGGGAATGACCAAGTTCGTTTTGAAGTATCGATTAAAGCATTAAATCCAGATTTAGAGGTATTAGCACCAGTACGTGAGTGGGGCTGGAGCCGTGATGAGGAAATCGAATATGCAATGAAGCATAATGTACCGATTCCTGCAACATTGGATTCACCATTCTCAATCGACCAAAACCTATGGGGCCGTGCGAATGAAGCTGGCATCATGGAAGACCCATGGGTGTCACCACCAGAAGAAGCTTATGGCTTAACTGTTTCTGTTGAAAATGCACCGAATGAAGCAGAGTATGTGGAAATCGAGTTTGTAGCTGGTAAACCAGTAGCATTAAACGGAAAAGAAATGAAGCTTGCTGATTTAATTCAAGAATTAAATGCAGTAGCAGGTGCTCATGGTGTAGGACGTATCGATCACGTTGAAAATCGTTTAGTTGGTATTAAATCTCGTGAGGTTTATGAAATTCCAGGTGCAAAAGTGCTGTTAACAGCGCATAAAGAGCTTGAGGACTTAACGCTTGTAAAAGAATTAGCACACTTCAAGCCAGTAATCGAGAAAAAACTATCCGAATTAATTTACGACGGTCTATGGTTCTCACCATTACGTGATGCTCTGGAAGCATTCCTTGCGCAAACACAACAATATGTGAATGGTACAGTACGTGTGAAACTATTTAAAGGACATGCGATTGTAGAAGGACGTAAATCACCAAATTCATTATACAGTGAAAAGCTAGCAACATACTCGAAGGAAGATCAATTCAATCATGCTTCCGCTGTAGGCTTTATCGAGTTATGGGGTCTACCAACTGTAGTGAACTCATCTGTGAATAAAAAGTAATGTTGAACAAGCAAGGTGTGGTGAGGCATTTGTGCTTATACTACACCTTTTGATAAGTAATCGAGGAAAAGGTGAGCTGACATGACAAAACTTTGGGGTGGACGTTTCCAAAAATCAGCAGAAGCATGGGTAGACGAATTTGGCGCATCCATTGGCTTTGACCAGCAACTTGTGCTAGAGGACCTTGAAGGTAGTGTTGCACATGTCACAATGCTTGGTGCCACAGGAATTTTACCAGCAGCTGATGTAGAGGCCATACTAGGTGGTCTTGCCCAATTAAAAGATAAGGCAATCGCAGGTGAGCTTGAATTTAGCGTTGCCAATGAAGATATACACTTAAATTTAGAAAAAATGTTAATTGATTTAATAGGTCCTGTCGGTGGCAAACTACATACAGGACGTAGCCGAAATGACCAAGTAGCAACGGATATGCATCTTTTCTTGAAAAAGCGTGTGCAGGAAGCAATTGATTTAATTGTGACGTTCCAACAAACACTATTAGACAAAGCACAAGAGCATATTGAAACGATTGCACCAGGTTATACGCATCTACAACGTGCACAGCCAATCTCCTTTGCACACCATTTAATGGCTTATTTTTGGATGCTAGAGCGTGATAAACAACGTTTTACAGAATCCATAAAACGTATTGATATTTTACCTTTAGGTGCTGGGGCAATGGCAGGGACAACTTTCCCGATTGACCGTTTAAAATCAGCAGAGCTATTAGGGTTTAGCGAGGTTTACGCAAACTCCATGGATGCTGTAAGTGATCGTGATTTTATCGTGGAATTTTTAAGTCATTCCTCCTTACTTATGGCGCATTTATCACGCTTTGCTGAGGAAATTATTATCTGGTCTACAGATGAATTTAAATTTATCGAACTGGATGATGCCTTCTCAACAGGTTCTTCGATTATGCCACAAAAGAAAAACCCAGATATGGCAGAGCTTATTCGTGGTAAAACAGGGCGTGTTTATGGGAATCTAATGGGCTTATTAACGGTGTTAAAAGGCACACCATTAACATATAACAAAGATATGCAGGAGGACAAAGAGGGGATGTTTGACACTGTTCATACGATTCTTGGTTCCCTTAAAATCTTTGAAGGTATGGTTCGTACAATGACCGTCAACACGGAACGCTTACATCAGGCTGTTCACGCTGATTTTTCAAATGCAACGGAGCTAGCAGATTACCTCGCTACAAAGGGGATGCCATTCCGTGAGGCACATGAGGTGACTGGTAAGCTTGTCTTTACATGTATTCAAAAGGGCATTTATTTATTAGACTTGCCATTGGAAGAAATGCAGCAAGAAAGTACGTTAATTGAAGCGGATATTTATGATGTACTAGCGCCAGAAGCTGCTGTTCGCCGCCGCCATTCCTTAGGTGGTACTGGCTTTGAACAAGTAAAAATCCAAATTGAAAAAGCGAAAGCCTGTCTTGTAGCCATTTAATTTTTGCGTGCATGTCCTTGTGACTTTTTGCATAGATATTCATTAAAGCTGTCCTGTGAGGCACTATGAAAACCTTTATCCTTTTTCACTGAGCCAGAGGGTGACGTGAAGAAGAGAACCTTACATATGTGAAGGACAATCCCCAATTCTGGAGACTGAAGTGACCCCTATAAGTTAGACACGGTTATTTCGTTTAGGCAGCTTGGGTAAACTGAGTTCGGTATTCTACCGGACTCAGTTTTAATTTTGCCTTTAAACGTCTCGTGTTGTAATACGTTATATACTTTTCAAGTTCCTTTTTAAAATGCTCGACACTATCAAATTCCTTTAAGTAGAGGAATTCTGACTTCATGATGCCGAAGAAATTCTCCATGACAGAGTTGTCATAACAGTTTCCCTTACGTGACATACTTTGCACAATGCCTCTTGATTCAAGGGCGTGGCGATATTGTTTCATTTGGTAATGCCAACCTTGATCTGAATGCATCAATAATTGATGTTCCTCTGGCAACCTCTCTAGTGCCTTCTCCAACATTTCTGATACAAGCGAATATGTTGGTCTATGACCAATTGTGTACGTAATAATTTCGCCGTTAAATAAGTCTAAAATAGGTGATAAATAGAGCTTTTCACCAAACAGCTTAAACTCCGTAATATCTGTAACCCATTTTTCATTCGGTGCTTCTGCTATGAAGTTACGATCCAATCTATTAGGCGCAATCTTACCGATTGTCCCTTTATAAGATTTGTATTTCTTCATACGCACTAAGCACTTTAAACCTAATTCTTTCATGATACGTTGAACCTTTTTATGATTCACTTTTTTCCCACGATTTGCTAGCTCATCACGAATACGACGATAACCATAACGACCTTCGTGTTCGTTATAAATTGCTCGAATTTCGGCCTTTAACTCGGCATCTGGATCTGGACGATCCATCTTCTTCACTAAATCATAGTACGTGCTACGTGGAATGCCTGCGAATTTCGCAAGCGCCTTCACCGAGTATTTATGCCTTAATTCATAGATGACCTTTACTTTGTCTTCTTTGGTGATTTTTCCTTGGCTTGAACTAAGGCGTTCAACTTTTTTAAGTACTCATTTTCCATACGTAGACGATTGATTTCTGCTTGAAGTGCTTCAGGTGTCCCTTCTACTGGTGCTTGTTTTGGTTGTTTGTTCGTTTCTTTTTTCATGGATGGATGCCCCTTTTTCCTTGATTGAAGGGCATCGAATCCTTTTGTTTTAAATTGCTTTTTCCAACTACGAAGTGTAGAAGGCGTAGCTATCTTAAAGATAGCTGCTGTTTCAAGTAAGGACGTACCATTTTCAATCATAAAGTTTAGTACGTCTAGTTTAAACTGTGCCGAATAATTTGTATATCGCTTTATAAACGCTTCTACGCCATTATACTCATATTGTTTCGCCCAATTAAGAATTGCTTTGTGATCTGTTCCGATAGATTTAGCAATTTCATGTGAACTTTCATTGCCTTTTATGTAACGTAAGGCTGCTTGTAGTTTTTCTTCCGATGTAAATTTAGCCATATAAAAACTGCTCCTCCAAATGTTAGATGTGTCTAACATTTGGGGAGCAGTTCAGACGCGGAATTGGGGTTTTTGTATAAGTAAATGTAGGAGGGATGAAGAAATGAATGAACGTTTTACAAAGGGGCTCGAAACAATTAAACAATATGTGACAGAAGAAGAAGCAGCACGGATGATTGAATCCGATGCATTAGCCGATATAGCACCCGATTTACGCAAAATGATTATTGAATTTGCTTACGGTGATGTCTATGCACGGCCTGGGCTGGATGCAAAGAGTCGAGCACTCGTCGTGATAACAGCGGTAGTTACACAAGGTGCTGCACCACAAACCAAAACGCATATTCAGCGTGGATTACATGCAGGCTTGACACAGACAGAAGTGGTCGAGGCACTTTTACAATTAGCACCCTACATCGGTTTTCCAAGAGTGCAAAATGCTTTAACGATAGCCCAACAGGTCTTTGCAGAAAAAAGCTAAAGCATGTATAAAAAATAGAAGAAGGTTCATAATAAGAGAGGAACCACTTATTAATCTAATCTGATGGGGAGGATGCAGAATGAGTAGTAATAGTCAAACACCCAAAGACCAAGAATCTCAGGAAAGTCCGCCACAACTGTTGAAGGTTGAAGCTTCATAAATCTTAAGCCTAAAGGTGAAACAGAACATTCTGTTTTGCTATAGATTAAGAAGAAGTGTAAACCATATCAGTTAAAAATCAAATAGAAGCAATAAGTGTCCATGGATCCAGAATTATTCTGGGTCCTTTTTGTTTCTTATTTGGGGTCTAAAGTACTCAAGCTATCCGCTCTAAATGAAATTTAAAGCGCTCATAAGGAAGGAGAACCCGCTCTAAATGAAGTTCAAAGCACTACTAAGGGAAGGCTCCCGCTCTTATTGTGAAAAAACCTCTACTCAACACCATGAAAAATTCCTTCATTTGACATTAAAGAAAATCTGTATTACTCTATACATAACAGATTTCTGTTTGGTTACAAGCAATACAGATTGGAGGGTTATTATGCAAATACAATTAGATCCAAACAGTGAATTGCAGCTATATAAACAATTGGCCAATCAAATAATAGAATGCATTGCGCAAGGTGAGCTGAAAAATGGTGATACTTTACCGTCTGTACGTTCGATGGCTACAGATCTAGGCATCAATGTTAGCACGGTCAGTAAAAGTTATCATGAGCTTGAAGAGAAGGGCTTAATTGAATTGAAGCCGAAAGCAAAAGCGGTCATTATTGGTGGTCAAAAGAGAGCGCTGGAAGAAACGGAGGTTGAAAAAGTCGAAAATGCCTTGAAGCCTATCATGGCGGAGGCTTTTGCGCGTGGCCTCGAGAAAGAGCAAATGACAAGTTTGTTCCAGCGAATTTTAAAACAATGGAAGTAGGGGTAGTATGCTTATAATTGTAGGCATCTTTATCATTGTCGGAATTATGGAAATGATGACACCACATTTAACAAGAAAAACACTTGTTTTTGGTGTTTCCATACCCGAACCTTATGTCAAACATCCACAATTAAAGCTGTGGAAGAAGCATTATAGCCAAATCATCGCAGGGGTTGCTGGCTTATTCTTAGTAGGTCAAATCGCTCTCTATCTTTCACCTATACAAGAGGAGAAGGTATCTTTAATTTCCTTTATCCTTTTGTATGTCATGCTCCTTTTATCATCAGGTCTCTACATGAGTTATCATGCTAAAACGAAAAAATTAAAGGTGCAGGAGCAGTGGGAGGCACAAATAAAAACAGTATATGTGACAGATTTGTCTATCCGTCAGAAAGAGGAAACATTATCACCTATATTTTTTAGTGTACCCATTATCATCACACTTGCATTAATCGCTTTTACGTACATGAACTATGAGTCAATCCCTGAGGTTTTCGCAACACATTGGAATGGGGCAGGAGAGGTCGATGGTTGGACTCAAAAATCGCGGCTCTCAGTCATCAGTATGCCACTTATATTATTGGCAATACAAATTAGTTTTTTCATGATGAGTCAAGGCATGAAAAGTGCCAAAATTCAATTAAGTGCACAGGCCAAAGAAGCATCCATTCATCGGGAGTTAACTCAGCGTAAATACGGAAGCTGGTACCTGGCAGCCATTAATTTTAGTATGACAATTCTATTTGTTGTTTTACACTATACAACTGTTATTTTACAAGACCAAACGGCTCCCTACTTCTTCCCACTTTTTCTTGTCTTTAATGTCGTTACGTTGGGTGGTTTACTAGTGTTCATTTGGAAGCTCAGTAAAAGTAATGAACGTTTTGATGAGGTACATACAAATGAAACAGCTGCCACAGATGATCAATACTGGAAATGGGGTATTTTTTATTGCAATAAAAATGATCCATCCTTATTAGTGCCTAAAAAGTTCGGGATTGGTTGGACTGTAAATTTCGCGAACAAATGGTGTTACATCTTAATAGCGATTACGTTACTGCCAATTTTATTGGTGATTTTCATATAGAAAGGAAGATTAGATGAAAAAATGGTTATTGATTTGCTGTACAATTTTACTTTTAGCTGCCTGTGGGCAAAAAGAGGTCACTGCACAACATCAAGGATCAAAGGGGACAAATGCAATGAATGAACAGTTTATTGGAAAATGGGAAGGAACTATTGAAACGCCAAATGGACCATTACCGATTATTATCGATTTAAAGAAGGAAAGTGGTACATTATCCGTGCCAGCACAGGGCTTATCTAATTTTCCATTTCAAAGTGTGACGTATACAGGTGATAAAGTAAAAGTGTCCATAAATTTAAACGGCTCTGCTATTGCCATTAATGGCACAATCAAAAATGAACAAATAGAGGCTACATTTCAACAAAATGGTGGGAAATTTCCTTTAATACTAAAGGCTTATAAAGAGCAACCTGTTACCTATGACACATTAAAAATTCCCGTTCAAAACGGTAACTTAACGGTAGCTGTACAAAAGGCTTCTCCATCTCCATCACCAGTGGCACTGATAATAGCAGGATCGGGGCCAACTGATAAAGATGGTAATTCCGCTTTGGCTGGAAAAAATAATAGCTTGAAAATGTTGGCGGAAGGTTTAGCACAACAGGGCATTGCGACGGTGCGTTATGATAAGCGAGGACTTGGTGACAATCAAGCGCTCTTAACAAAGGAAGAGGATGGAACGTTTGACCAATACGTTGATGATGCTGTACAAATTATCCAAACATTGATGGCTGATAAAGCCTACACAAGTGTCCATGTGATTGGTCATAGCGAAGGCTCACTCATTGGTTTGCTCGCGGCTCAAAAGACAGGCGTAGCATCCTTTGTCTCCATTGCCGGTGCAGGTAGATCGTTAGATGAAGTGCTTTTAGAGCAATTAAAAGGTCAATTAGCACCAAAGCTTTTTAATGAATCCACGAATATTTTGACAGCTTTAAAGCAAGGGGAGCAAGTGAAAAATATTTCGCCAGAGCTACAGGCCCTTTTCCGTCCATCTGTACAGCCTTTCCTGATTTCCTTGCTAAAATATCAACCTGCTAATGAGCTTGCAAAAGTAAAAAGCCGTGTATTGCTAGTACAAGGAACAACGGATTTACAAGTGAAGGAAGCCGATGCTGAGGCATTGAAGAAAGGCAAACAAGACTCAAAATTACTTTATCTAGCGGGTATGAATCACGTATTGAAAAAGGCACCGGCAGATCGCGCCAAAAACTTAGCAACCTATGCAGACCCTTCGCTGCCACTGCATGAAGAATTACTACCAGCAATTGAGCAATTTATTAAAAATGAAAAGTAGGATGATTAACCTTGGGAGTACTTGTCTATTTAATAATCATGCTGCCGTTTCTCATCTTCGCCATTGTTCTATCGCAAGGTAAAGGATCTTTTCTACTTGAAGGCTTTCATACGATGGCACAGGAAGATAAAGAACAATATGATGAAAAGGCACTGGCAAGATTTATGGGAAAAATGATGTATGGCTACTGTTTTTGTGTCCTTTTATGGATACTAAACGAATTTTTCCATACACAATGGTTATTTCATGTAGGTCTTGTACTTTTTGTCGCCCTTACGATATTTTTATTGATCTATGCGAACACAGGTAATCGTTTCAAAAAATAGCATGTAAGAAAAAAGTAGAACCATTTTATAATGGTTCTATTTTTTTGTAAGCGCTTTATGAAAATTCTTTAAAATCTAAATATTTGGAAAACCGTAATTTTAGTGTCACGAATATGCTCGTTCATGCGCTGTTTTTCTTCTTTTCTGTAAAAATAGAATTTTAAGAATAATTAGTATTATTATAGATGACATTAAAAAATTACTAAGTTAGGAGAATTCTTTGATATGTCGCAAATGTTAGCACTGACGATAGTACTTGCTATTCTTTACATCGGAGATATCGTAGCAACAAGAACGAAGGCGTGGATTCCATCTGTGTTCGTCTGTGCGGTATTATTTTTAATTGGCTATTGGACATTCTTCCCGAAAGATATTGTTAGTATTGCCGGGATTGGTCCAGTCGTTGCCACGATGTTAATGTATTTATTAATTACGAATATGGGTACACTTCTGTCCCTTAAGGAATTGAAAAACCAGTGGAAAGCCATCGTTATTTCTTTAGCTGGTATTGTAGGCATCATCGCCATATTATTTACAATTGGTGCCTTGCTATTTGATTTAAAAACGATGATTGTTGCAGTTCCACCATTAGTCGGTGGTGTTGTGGCAGCGCTAGTGATGTCAGAAGGCGCTTCTGCAGCTGGCTTAGAGGATTTAGCCGTCTTTGCCATTGTAATTTATGTTATTCAAGGTTTTGCAGGATATCCCATCACGTCCATTGTATTGAAGCGTGAAGCAAAACGTTTATTAAAAGAACATCAGCAAGGGAATATACAATCGGTAACACAGGTAGAGGAAGATGTTGAACAGGCATCTGAGCAACCAAAATTATTTAGTAAAATTCCTACCAAGTACAATACAGAATACTTTAAATTTTTCCGTTTAGCGCTTGTTGGATTATTAGCGTATGGTACATCTACAGCATTAGCACCTGTTGTGACAGTCAATGCGTTAGTGCTATGCCTAGTGTTTGGTGTCCTTGCATCGACATTTGGTTTTTTAGAAAGACAACCATTGCAAAAAGCAAATGGCTTCGGTTTTGCCATTATGGGGTTAATGCTCTTTATATTTGATGGCTTAAAACAGGCTTCCCCTGAAATGCTGATGCGTATTATTGTGCCATTAGTAGTGTCTATTGTCTTAGCAGTCATTGGTATGTATATTTTCTCTTTCATCGCAGGAAAAGTTTTAAAGGTCAGCCCGAATTTAGCGTTTGCTGTATCCTTAACAGCGCTCTATGGGTTCCCAGCAGATTATATTTTAACGAATGAAGTAGTGAAATCGTCCACAGCCGATCAAAAAGAACGAGAAATGCTGTTAAGTCATATGTTACCACCGATGCTTGTGGGAGGTTTCATTAGTGTAACGATAACATCTGTGATTTTAGCGGGTATTTTTGTCAATTGGCTATAAAGAAGGAGAGAGTCAGCATGAATAAAATGAAAGAAATTATTGCGGAATTAAATAGTGAGCTTGTGGCAATTCGTCAAAAATTGCACAGTGAGCCAGAGCTATCTTGGGAAGAATATGAAACAACGAATTATGTAGCAGCATATTTAGAGAACCTTGGTATTCCGTATAGACGAACAGAGCCAACAGGCATTATTGCGGAGTTAAAAGGGGGCAAGGAAGGAAAAACCGTTGCCTTACGTGCAGATATGGATGCATTATCAGTTTATGAAATACGAGAAGATATTCCGTATCGCTCTAAAACTGATGGTAAGATGCATGCCTGTGGTCATGATGCGCATACAGCCATGTTGCTGATTGCAGCTAAGACATTACATATGGTACAAGAAGAAATTGAGGGAACAGTTCGTTTTATTTTCCAGCCAGCGGAAGAAGTAGCTACAGGCGCAAAAGCGATGGTAGAGCAAGGAGCAATGAAAGGTGTAGATAACGTCTTTGGTATTCATATTTGGTCACAAATTGACACAGGGAAAATTCAGTGTAATAAAGGTCCTGCCTTTGCCTCTGCTGATATTTTCAAAGTGCGCTTTAAAGGGCAGGGCGGTCATGCCGCAGTCCCACATGATGCCATTGATGCCGTGATGATTGCTTCAACGTTTGCTTTGAATGTCCAAACAGTTGTGGCACGTACAGTCAATCCACTTCAACCTGCCGTTCTTACAATTGGAAAAATGGAGGTTGGCACACGCTTTAATGTAATTGCAGAAGATGCCATTTTAGAAGGGACTGTGCGTTGTTTTGATAAAGAGGTTCGTTCACATATCGAAACGCAAATTCGTCATTATGCTGACCAGATTGCCTCACTTTATGGGGGCACAGCAGAGGTCGTTTATGAATATGGTACACAAGCCGTCAACAATGATGTGGCGAGTGCCAGCTTAGTCGAGCTCCTTGCAGCTGAACATTTTGGCGCGGATGCTTATCATATTGATGATCCGACAATGGGTGGAGAAGACTTTAGCTTTTACTTAGATGAAGTACCTGGCTGTTTTGCTCTAGTAGGCTCAGGCAATACAGAAAAGGATACACGCTGGGCACATCATAACGGTCATTTTAATATCGATGAAGATGGTTTGCGCGTTGGAGCCGAATTATATGTACAATATGCATTAACTTGGTTAAGCGAAAACTAATAAAGTGAAGTAACTAAGCTTCTTATGAAATTAGTATAAATTCACCTTAGCGGGTCATAATAAAGAAGATTTCACTTATGAAATCTATAATGATGAGGAGGATGAAAAATGAGTAGGTTCGAACAACTAGACCCCAAATCTCAAAAAATCCACCGCAACTGGTCAAGGATTAAGCGATCAAAATCGCAAGTAAATGGTGAAACGGAGATTACTCTCCATAACCGCCTCTTGCGAAGTGAAGCAAAGGCCCGTCAGTTTTAATCATGCTAGAAAAGTAAGTGTCATCAAGCCCAGAAAAAATTCTGGGTTTTTCTTTATGACTAAGAAAGATGTATTATATTGTAAGGAGGTAATTTCTAACAGAAAAGGAGAGGAAAGCTATGATTAATCCTATTCCCATTTATCTACAGCAATTTGCAGGAAACGTCCAAATTATAGATGACGTTGAATCCCAGCTTCAGCTTCATTCTAGTGCAGGCAATGAACAATTTGAAATTTGGTATTACGGTGATTTGCTAATGATTGAAGGGGAGGAAATGCCTTATATTACAGGCTCAACCGCTAGAATCGTTGCTAAAGATCCTTTATCCGCCGAGGAAATTTTGCTCTTTGATGCGACTCTACATGGTTATAATGCGCTATTTTGTGAGGCGTATACAGAGAATCACCGTGACAACCGTCCACTAGAAAAATATAATTTACCCGAAACAAAAGTCGTATTATCATTTTTCTATAACATCGACTATGACGAAGAAATAGACGACTATGAGGTAGATGAACAAGAAAATGTTCAACTTATAAATGGAGAAACCACTAACTGGGAAACGATTAAAAGAAATGGCTATGATGCATTTGCTTTTTATTTTAAAAAAGAAGATGGAACACTTTTAGCATTTGCTGAAGAAGAACTAGCCTAATAGGAAGGGATTTTCGCGAAATGCAACTCATACAATTTACACAAGATTTAGCAAATCCAATTCATCAATACCAATCCATCGATACATTTTATAGAAAAATCACGAAAACGGAAGTACCTACGACGATCGGTTTCATCTATATTGAGCCAGGCGGTGTGGTTGGTTTGCATGACGCGCCCATTCCACAGCTTTTTATCGTTATTAATGGAGAGGGATGGATTAGTGGTGAAGATGCTGAAAAAATCACGATAAAAACAGGACAGGGAGTACTATGGCATCAAGGACAGGCACATGAATCTGGTAGTATAACGGGCTTAACAGCACTTGTTATCCAAGCGGAGCAGATAAATCTTACATAAATAAAAGTGTAACGGTAGTTGCAAGAACCGTTACACTTTTTCATATTGTTTAACCAATTTAACTGTTTTAAGTAGATGGCCATCAAATTGTTCATCAAATTCTTCTATTGCTACAAATCCCTTTGCTTGATAAAAATGCATACCAAGTTTATTTTCTTTCTCTACACAAACAAATAAAGACGATAGATTTGGGAGCATGCGTAGTCCTTCCTGTAAAAGTGCAGTACCCACGCCCTTACCATGCATATCAGGATGTAAATAAATCGCATGTAGCTCCGCCTCACCTTGTGTTACATTTGAAAAATTAGCAAAGCCTACTAGCCATTCATCAAAAATTGCAACGAGAAACGGACTATTGATAAGACGTTCGATTAATCGTTCTCGACTATAAGCTAGTTGTAAAAAACGATCTTGAATGTCACGTGGAATGATTCCTTCGTATGTATGATGCCAGCTTATTCTAGCAATTTCTTGTACAAAAGTAATGTCATTTTCTTGCATCTGTCGTATAATAAGTGTCAACACTTTTCACCTGCTATTCCAATTTTTCTCTTTATTGTAACATTCAATCATTCAAAGGGGGTCACTTTCATGCAAGTAATTGAAAAAGCTTTTGGCTATATCACGAGAACGCATGAGGATCAATTACAGGTACTCGTATTTGAACAGAATTCAGTTGGGGCAGGTATCCAGGTGCCCAAAGGTACGGTTGAGGAAGGGGAAACACCTTTAGATGCTGTGAAACGTGAAATGCTAGAAGAAACAGGTCTAACCACACTTGTCGTTCAAGCGCTAATAGCACAGGACTATTTTAATCATCCATCAGGTGTTTTACAGAAACGGTATTTTTATCATTTAACATCCGATGAAACACGGGATGCATGGCAACATCATCCAACAGGCTTAAACGAAGGGGATTTAATCTTTTCATTCTATTGGATTTCAGCTGAGCAAGATGCCCTGCTAGCAAAGGGGCATGGCGATTATTTATACCGATTGTTAGCAAAGGTGAGAAATTGAACCTATTATAATAAAACCGCGTCAATTGGACGCGGTTTTTATGTTGATTCAATTAAGCCTTGGCAGCAATCTCTAGGGCTTGTGCAAAATCAGCAATTAAATCATCAACATGCTCAAGTCCTACAGAAAAACGTAGAAGACCATCTGTGATGCCTCGTTTAGCACGCTCTTCAGGCTCCATAGCAGCATGACTCATTTTTGCAGGGTAAGAAAGAATAGATTCTACTCCTCCAAGAGAGACCGCAAATACTGGAATTGTCATCGCCTCAACCAATACCTTTGCAGCTGTATAGCTTGGTAGTCGGAAGGATAAAACGGCCCCAGGACTTGTGCTTTGACGTTGATGAATAGCGTAGCCAGGGTGTGAAGCAAGCCCTGGATAGTAGACCTGCTCAACTAGTGGATTGCTAGCCAAATACACAGCAATTTTTTGTGCAGATTCAGCAGAACGACTAAAACGTACATCTGTTGTTTTGATGTTTTGTAGTAGTGTGAATGAATCCTGTACACCTAAAATATTACCGAATGAATTTTGGATAAAGTAGAGATCCTGACCTAGCTTTTCATCGGCAGTAACCGTTAAGCCAGCAATAATATCAGAATGTCCAGATAAAAACTTCGTTGCACTATGAATGACGACATCTACACCAAGTTCTAGTGGGCGTTGGTGTAACGGTGTCATAAAAGTATTATCCAAGAATGTAAGGCAGTGGTGTTGCTTGGCAAGCGCCACTACACCACGAATATCTGTAATGCCTAACGTTGGATTTGATGGTGTTTCCATATAAAGTAGTTTTGTAGCTGGCGTGATTGCTGCTTCTACAGCTGCTAGATCCGTAAAATCTACAAATGTATGGGAAATCCCAAAGCGCGGCAACACCTTTGTTACAAAACGATAGGTTCCACCATAAACATCCTCAGTCATGACGATATGATCTCCCTGCGATAACAGCATTAATGCTGCTGATACGGCAGCGATACCAGATGAAAATGCATGGGCACGAACGCCACCCTCAAGCTCTGCTACAGCTTTTTCTAACGCATCTCTTGTAGGGTTGCCTGAACGAGCATAATCATATTCTCCAAATTCATCTATACTTTCTTGATGGAAAGTAGAGGACAGATACATCGGGACGTTAACAGCCCCTTTTTTATTACTATAGCCATCACGAACACCTGCGTGAATGAGGCTTGTTTCAATACGTTGCTTCATCAATTACGCCTCTTTTCTAAGGATATCAAACACTTGTCGTAAGTCTGCAATTAAATCTTCTGCTTCCTCAATGCCAACAGAGAAGCGTAATAAACGATCACAAACGCCACGCTCCACACGCTCTTCATAAGGCATATCTGCATGTGTTTGTGTAGCAGGATACGTAATAAAGCTTTCGACACCGCCAAGACTTTCAGCAAAAGTAATTAACTTTAAGTTACGAAGGAATGGGTCAATCCACTCAGGCTTTTGCAAGCGGAATGACAGCATGCCACCTTTTCCAGTATAAAGGACATCGGTCACTAACTCTTCTTCCTCTAAGTAAGCAGCAATAGCCTTCGCATTGGCATCATGTTGCTTTAAGCGTAGATGCATTGTTTTTAGACCACGAATAAGTAACCATGAATCCATAGCTCCTAACACCATGCCACTACCATTATGAATAAAGCCAATGCGTTCGGCTAATTCTGTGCCTTTAGCAACCACTAGCCCAGCTAAAACATCATTATGACCACCAATATACTTCGTTGCAGAATGAAGCACAATATCTGCGCCTAATTCAATAGGGCGTTGGAAGTAAGGCGTATAAAAAGTATTATCCACAATTAACCATGCCCCATGCTTATGTGCTAACTCCGCATACACTTGTAAATCAAACTCCTGCATAAGTGGATTTGTTGGTGTTTCAATAAATATTGCACGTGTATTTTCATTCATTAATGCTTCCACCTGTTCAACCGATTCAAATTTTGAATAAACAGGCTTAATATTATAAGTATCTTGGAAGAAATTAAAAAGTCTATATGTACCACCATATAAATCATCTGGCACGACTAATTCATCGCCTGGTTTAAATAGGGATAACACCAATTGTATGGCAGCCATCCCGGAACTACAGGCAAAGCCCATATCGCCACCCTCTAAATCAGCAATTCCTGCTTCTAAAAGAGCACGTGTTGGATTTTTTGTACGTGTATAGTCAAAACCAGTAGATTCACCAATCCCAGTATGTTTATAAGCAGTCGATAAATGAATGGGTGGGCTTACAGCTCCTGTTGCTGGGTCACTTAAATTACCAAGTTGTACAAGCTTTGTTTCAATACTTCTGTTTAATGTCATGACGTCACTCTTTTCTTCAATATTATTAAAAGCAACAACTTTTGCTTTCAATTTAATAGTATTCTCAATAATTGTTACCAATTTAACATGGATACTAAAGAAGAACAAGGTGATTTCTGAAAATTAGCTAGATTATTTATAGTTAATCACCTAGGAATAGTAGGAGATTCCAGGATAAAGATAGAGCTAAAGAGAGGATAGTTTCAAGTTAGCGGATACAAGATAGAAAGTAGCGGTTAGAACGTGAAAAGTAGCGGATACAACGTAAAAAATGAGGGATAGAGCGGACAAAGTGGGGGATAGGTTCTGAAGTAGCGGATAGAACGTAAAAAGTGGCGGATACAACGCGAAAAGTGGTGGATAGAGCAGACAAAGTGGGGGATAGTTTTGAAGTAGCGGTTAGAACACAAAAAATAAAGGAGACAAAATAAAAACATCTGCCTCCTTTGAGAGACAGATGCTTTAACAACATGTTAGGCTTGTTCTTTTTTTAGCAAGTCGCGAATTTCTTTGAGAAGCTCTTCTTTGGCATCGAGTTCAGGTGCCGGTTCTTCCACGACTGCTTCTTCTTTTTTACGTGTGAGCTTTGTCATAATTCGTAAGGCCATAAAAATGGCAAATGCTATGATTAAAAAATCAATGATGGATTGTAGAAATACACCAAAATTGATTTGGGCTTCACCTGAGCCAAAAACAAAACTCTTTGTTAAATCAATACCACCTGTTAAAACACCGACTAATGGCATGATGATATTTTCAACTAAGGAGGTAACAATTTTACCGAAAGCACCACCAATGACTACTGCTACTGCTAGATCGACAATATTGCCTTTCATCGCAAATTCTTTAAAGTCTTTCCACAAAATAAATTCCTCCCTATTATTATCCAATAAACGAATCAATCTGTATTTTACTATATTTTTAGCAAACCTTTCAACTGCTTTCATGGTGGAAATGATGTACTTTCATAGATGTGGAAGACTTCATTCTTTCAAAATGAAAAGATATACTGCACATTACGGAAAATTTGGTAATATAGAAAAAGAATACTAGATTAGGTGTGACGTATGGCAAAGAAAAAGAATAACAAACCTCTGTTATCACCCGCGACAAAATTGGGTATGATAGCATTATTGATTCCAATTGCAATTACCGTTTATGTTCTCACATTTTTTGCTTGGAAGGAGCTTCAAACATTACCGATATTCGAAAAGCTTGTCCAGCAAAAGGCAATTGAGGAGATTCAACAGCATTTCGATATGAAAATTCCTGAGCAATACATTCCCGTTTATGTAGCTGCAGAAGAAAAATATGGTGTACCCTGGACATTACTTGCTGCGCATCATCGTATTGAAACACGGTTTTCTACGGTAAAATCAATGGTATCATCTGCTGGGGCAGAGGGGCATATGCAATTCATGCCCTGTACATTCGTTGGCTGGCAGCATCCCACATGCTCAGGTTTGGGAAAAGGAAGCATCACAAAAACTGAATTGATGAGTCCTGAGACGATTGCTAAATATGGAGGATATGGCGTTGACGCAAATGGGGATGGAATAGCTGATCCCTATGATATTGAGGATGCAGTATTTAGTGCTGCGAATTACTTATCCAAATACGGTGCTGCGACAGGGAATATTAAGAAAGCTGTTTACCAATACAACCATAGCGAGAAATATGTTGAGGATGTGTTATATTACTACCAGTTGTATGATGATTTTCACGATGAACTCCAAGCAGCTGTTCTCTTACATGAAAAAAAATAAAGAGCCATCACATTGGATGGCTCTTCATTACATATTTAAGTTGCTTTACGCATACCTTTTAAAATAAGGCTGACGATAAAGATCAACACGATGGCACCGATTAGTGCTGGGAACACGTAGAAATCACTTACTCTCCAGCCCCAGTTCCCTAAAACCATACTACCAATCCAAGAACCGACAATCCCTGCAATAATATTCCCGATGATGCCGCCTGGTACATCTTTACCTAAAATGACGCCAGCTAGCCATCCAAGAATTCCTCCAATAATTAAATACCAAATGAAACTAATCATTACTTTCATCTCCTTAAATTTAAGATATAATGGCGATTACTTAGTTATACCCTGAATGGAGTAGATTAAACACTGTGATTTTGTTTAGTAATTATTACATGTTGTAAATAAGGCTGTAGACAAGTGAATGCAGCTCCTTTGCTGTGCTCACTTTATAGCTAATCCCCCTGCATAAACTACCGTGAAAATGTCCACATTAACTACAATTACTTCTATATTGTACATACACCGATTATCGCTTACTTCTATAGTATGTTCATGTATTCAATTCGTACCAGAAATGCATGCAACGCCCAATCGCCAGTAACAATAAAAAAACAGCCATTTAACTAAATTATTTACTACAATAACCTTTTCATTCGTGAAAAAATACATTATTTTTTATTGAAACAGAATGTCAATTCTATGTGCGATTCCTTATTTCTTTGGGAGAATTTTTTGTGTAGAAAAAGAAAAATGGGTAAATTTCCACTTTTTAATAGTTTGAAAATTCTGTATAAAGGGATTATAATGTAGAAAAGGAGCGTGGTCATATGAATATGGCTGTTATGAAACGTCTAAATCGTCAAGGCTTTTTAATTGCTGGTTTGCATTTATTAGTAATGCTAAATCTTGCAGCTGATTTCTTATACGCATCGTAACCAATTTAATAGAAAGGTGAATGAAATGTTTATCCCATATTAAAACAACCGTGTAGTCTTATTGTAAAACAGGCTCACGGTTGTTTTATTATGCTTAATTAACTGAAAAAAGGAATTATTCCGCTAAATGTCAAATACATAGTTTATACAAGGGAGTGATGAAATGACGTCAAGATTGGATCAAGCATTTTGTGATTTGGAAAGACCATTTGCATGGTTAGATTTAGATGCACTAGATAAAAATATACAAATGGTTCAAGATGCTTGTGGGGGAAAACAAATTCGTATTGCAACAAAATCGATTCGTTCTATTGAGGTCCTTCTTTATATACAGAAAAAACTTGTGAATGTTGTGGGGTTTATGACATTTACTGCAGCAGAGACCCTTTTTTTATTAGAGCAGCAGTTTGATGACTTATTGCTTGGCTATCCAGTAATGGAGGAAGCAACGATTCGTCGATTGTTGCATTTTGTAAAGAAAGGAAAAATCGTCACCTTTATGGTAGACAGACCAGAACATATCCAACTATTGGAGAAATTAGGACAAGAGATTGGCGTACGTGTACAGGTTTGTATTGATCTTAATGTTTCTAATGATTTTAAAGTATTGTATTTTGGAACAAAACGTTCGTCATTGTCTTCTCTTGAAACGTTGACACCTTTTTTACAAACCATTCAAAACACCCCTGTAATTGAAGTGGTAGGAGCGATGGGCTATGAGGCTCAAATAGCAGGGGTGGGCAATCGTCCTGCAAATGCTTTAAAAGGTAGAGTCATAGAAGCCATACAAGTACAAGCCAAAAAGCAAGTAACGCAGTTTCGTCGATTAGCGATCGCCCATATCAAGGCTTATTTTCCAAATCTACGCTTTGTTAATGGTGGAGGATCAGGAAGTATGACGTACACCAATCAACAGAAGGAAGTAACGGAAATTACAGTTGGCTCGGCTTTTTATGCACCCGCATTGTTCGATCAATTTACACATTTACAGCTAGAAAAGGCTGCTGGATTTGCCTTACGTGTAACAAGAATGCCTGAAAAAAATATCGTTGTTTGTCATGGGGGAGGCTATACGGCTTCTGGAGCCATTGGGATGGATCGTTTGCCTGTATTCTATGACCCTACCACTTTTGCATATCTTAGCCTAGAAGGCGCAGGGGAAGTGCAAACACCTATTAAGGTCAAAGGGAAGATTATCAATATTGGCGATACCATTTATTTTCGACATGCGAAGGCAGGAGAGCTTTGTGAGCGTTTTCAGGTCCTGCATGCTATTCGTGGTGACAAGTATGCAGGACATTACACAACATATAGGGGAGATGGACAATGTTTTCTATAGAAAAATGGCGAAATGGTGAAAAGTGGACAAACTGGGCTGGGAATGTTATTTCCTATCCGAGTGAAATGTATTTACCACACTCTATTGATGAAGTTTCAGCAATTGTGAAGCATGCGTGTCAATCAGGAAAGACAATCCGTGTCACAGGTGCTGCTCATTCTTTTAGCGCTGTGGCTATGCCTGAGCATATAGCAATTTCCTTACATAATCTGCGTGGATTAATCGCTGTGAATGAGGAAAGGCAGGAGGCAACATTATGGGCGGGGACCTACCTATATGAAATTGGACCAATGCTAGCGAAACACGGTTTTGCGTTAATCAATATGGGCGATATACAGGAGCAAACCATTGCAGGGGCAGTGTCAACTGGCACACATGGCACAGGGGTTACACTTGGTTCTCTATCGTCAGCTGTCCAGGCATGGGGATTTGTAGACGGTACTGGTACTTATCAGGAACATAGGAGAGGTATGGATGATTTATCTGAAGCGCTGCATGTATCTCTTGGGATGCTAGGTGTTCTGGTCAAAGTAACGATTAAGGTCATACCACTATATGGTTTGCATTATGTGGGGGCAAGAGAAACATTGACAAATGGTCTCTCGTTATTTGCGGAGGATATTCGTCAACATCGTCATGTGGAGTGGTTTTATTTCCCTGGTAGTGAAACAATTCAAGTAAAACGGATGAATGCGGTCGCGCCTGTTTTTCAAAGTGAATGGAATAAAAAAATAGAAACGTTAAAGCTACAAATAGTAGAAAACGGGGCTTTCTTTGCGATGTCAGAGCTTTGTAAGTGGAAACCAGGTTTAAGTGGTGCCATGAGCAAGATAGCGGCTGCCAATGTGGTAGAAAGTGAAAAAGTAGGGATAAGCTACGAAATTTATCCCTCACCTCGTAGCGTGAAGTTTCAAGAGAGTGAATATGCCATCCCTTTATCACAGTTTGAAGCTTGTTTGGAGGAAATCCATGCAACCTTTAAAAAAGGGACTTTTAATGTTCATTTTCCTTTAGAGTGTCGAACAACTGCAGGCGAAGCAGGTTTTTTAAGTCCAACACAAGGGCGTGAGTCGGCTTTTATAGCCTTTCATATGTATAAGGGAATGGCAGAAGAGCCTTACTTTAAATGGGTGCATACATTGATGCAAAAATATGAAGGTCGTCCTCACTGGGGAAAACAACATCATTTAACAGCGCAAACGGTCTATGCGTTGTATCCAGAGATTGAAAAGTTTTTAAGCATTCGACACCAATACGATCCTGAACAAATATTTTTTACAGGATACTTAAAAAAGTTGTTTCTATTGTAAGCGTTATCTCTAGGATTGGATAACTTAGCTTATTCAAATATATGGGAATTTTTTATTTATCCATTTTTGTTTATTATTAAAAAATTAAAATTTGAACGAAATGTCAAAATTTTTATCAAAGCGAGATAAAACTGATGCTTAATCAGCATGTAAACGATTTCAATTTTGACAGATTTTTTTAATTGTTTAAACAATTCAAAAAATAGTGTTGACGAGACCTTTTTTTCGTACTATGATAACAACAATTTAACACGTTCGTTACAGCAGTAGTCGTCTAAGAGGCTATTACTCTATAAACAAAAATTAAAAAGACAGAACATTTTGTCTATAGCAACGAACATAGTATGGATAGCAATGAGGGGCGTTTAAAATGAGAAGTGACATGATTAAAGTAGGCGTAGATCGAGCGCCACATCGAAGTCTTTTATATGCAACAGGCAAAGTAAAAGCAAAAGATCTAGGCAAACCATTTATTGGGGTTTGTAACTCTTATATCGACATAATACCAGGTCACGTTCATTTACGTACGTTCGCTGATGTAGTGAAAGAAGCTATTATTGAAGCGGGTGGTATTCCATTCGAATTTAATACAATTGGTGTCGATGATGGTATTGCAATGGGGCATATTGGTATGCGTTATTCCTTACCAAGTCGTGAAATTATAGCAGACTCTGCTGAAACAGTTATTAATGCACATTGGTTTGATGGCGTATTTTATATTCCAAACTGTGACAAAATTACACCAGGAATGCTTATGGCAGCAGTTCGTACGAATGTACCATCTATCTTTGTTTCAGGTGGTCCAATGGAGGCAGGAACTTCTGCAGCAGGGAAACAGCTTTCCTTAACATCTGTGTTTGAAGGTGTAGGAGCACACAAATCAGGAAAAATGTCTGCGGAAGAGCTGTTGGATATTGAGAATAATGCTTGTCCGACGTGTGGTTCATGCTCAGGCATGTTTACAGCAAATTCCATGAACTGCTTAATGGAAATGCTTGGTGTTGCTTTACCTGGAAATGGTACAATCGTTGCCACTTCTGAAGAGCGTCACAAGCTGATTAAAGAAGCAGCTAAGCAATTAATTCGCATGGTCAAGGAAGACGTTAAACCTCGCGATATTATTACAAAAGAGGCAATTGATGATGCTTTTGCTCTTGATATGGCAATGGGGGGCTCCACAAATACAGTTCTTCATACATTAGCAATTGCCAATGAAGCCGAAATAGATTACAACATTGAAGATATTAATAAAGTAGCGGAAAGAGTGCCTTATTTAGCAAAAATCATGCCTGCTTCAGATATTTCAATGGATGATATTAATAAAGCAGGTGGAGTAAGTGCCATTATTAATGAATTAACATCTATTCCAGGTGCTATTCATCCAGACCGTCCAACCGTAGCAGGCGTTACAATGGGTGAGCTTGTCAAAGATTATCACATCACGAATGATCAAGTCATTCGAACAAAAGACAATCCGTATAGTGCTGTAGGTGGATTATCAGTTTTATTCGGTAACATCGCACCAGATGGCTCTGTTATTAAAGTAGGGGCCGTTGATCCTTCTATCAAAGTATTCAAGGGCGAGGCAATTGTCTTTGATTCACAAGAAGCAGCACAAGAAAACATTGATAATGGAACGGTGAAAGAGGGCCATGTAGTCGTCATTCGCTATGAAGGACCTAAGGGTGGCCCAGGGATGCCAGAAATGCTTGCACCAACATCTGCCATTCAAGGTCGAGGCCTTGGTACAAAGGTTGCATTAATTACAGATGGTCGTTTCTCAGGTGCATCTCGTGGTATTTCAATTGGCCATATTTCACCAGAAGCTGCTGAAGGCGGTCCAATCGCTTTAGTAGAAAACGGAGATATTATCGAAATTGATCTACCAAATCGTACGATTAATTTACAAGTTTCAGATGAAGTTTTAGCTGAACGTCGTGCAAAATTACCAGTCTTTGAGCCAAAAATCAAACGTGGTTGGTTAGCAAGATATTCAAAATTAGTGACGAGCGCTTCCACTGGAGGCGTAATGAAAATTTAACAACTAGATAAATAAAAACGTTGATGAGGTTAAAGGTTCTAGAGCCTTGTATCTACCAGAGAGCCGGTCGTGCTGGAAGCCGGCGATACAACTAGATCCGACATCCCCTCGGAGTGGGCTATTAAACGTGTTTACACCATTAGATAGCTCCGGGCATAGTCGAAAGTGCTCGTTATTAATGAATAAATGTTTTATGGCACTATATTGGATGCGATGTCTTTCGCATTGGTGCATAAATGCTGTCATTTATTCGCGAGGTAGCAATTATTTGCTATAAAAAAGGGTGGTACCATGGAAAGTCTTTTTCATCCCTACGTAAGGTAGTTCTTTGCGTGTGGAGAAAAAGGCTTTTTATTATTTTCACGATGCAATTGAACAGCCTCTCAACGAAAAGGATGAGAGGAATAGTCAATCCAGCTATTGACACTTCACTAATCTACAACACTGATGTGTGAGTTTGAAAGAAATGAAGGAGGCATAATTTGATGAGTGCGAATGTTTCAATCAATGAACAAGAACAATTAGCTACAACAGCAACAGCTGAACAAACCTATCAAGCGAAGGACGGTGCAGATGTATTAGTGCAGGCATTGCACGATCAAGGGGTTGAAATTGTCTTTGGCTATCCAGGAGGAGCCGTATTACAAATTTATGATGCGATGTATAAAAACCCAATTCGCCATATTTTAACAAGACATGAACAGGGTGCTATTCATGCGGCGGAAGGCTATGCTCGTGTTTCAGGTAAAACGGGCGTTGTTATTGCCACAAGTGGACCTGGTGCAACAAACCTTGTAACAGGTATTGCGGATGCCATGATCGACTCTATTCCATTGGTTGTTTTTACAGGACAGGTTGCGACATCTGTGATCGGTACAGATGCTTTCCAAGAAGCCGATATTATGGGGATTACAACACCGATTACAAAGCACAACTATCAGGTGCAGGATGTCAATGATATTCCCCGCATTGTGAAGGAAGCTTTCCATATCGCTAGCACAGGTCGTAAGGGACCAGTTGTCGTGGATTTCCCAAAAAACGTTTCCCAAATGTTGTTTGATGTAGAGAATCCACCGCAAGCACCTGATGAAATTTATTTACCAGGCTATCAGCCAACATATAAACCAAATTATTTACAAGTCCAAAAGGCGATTCAAGCCATTTCATTGGCAAAAAACCCAATCATCTTAGCGGGTGCAGGTGTTCTTTTTGCGGATGCACGTGAGGAATTAACGACTTTCGCAGAAAAATATCGTATTCCAGTAACGAACACATTGCTAGGATTGGGCTCCATCCATGGTGAACATGACTTATTCCTTGGGATGGCTGGGATGCATGGTACAGCTACAGCAAATACAGCGATCACAAAATCGGATTTATTACTCAATATTGGGGCACGATTTGATGATCGTCTAACAGGTAATCTAGCTACATTTGCACCAAATGCAACGATTATCCATATCGATATTGATCCTGCTGAAATTGGCAAAAATGTACCGACAGATATTCCAATTGTTGCTGATGCCAAGGAGGCTTTAAAAGCACTATTGAAAAAGGATTTCCAAGGTCCTGATACAGCCGATTGGTTAGCTTATTTAAGGAATCATGCGATGGAATATCCATTATGGTATTGCAAGGATACAAATACGCAAGAAATCCTACCACAAGAGGCATTGCAATTAGTGCACAAGGTAACTGAAGGTAATGCCATTGTGACGACAGATGTTGGGCAGCATCAAATGTGGGCAGCGCAATATTATCATTTAAATAATGATCATTCATGGGTAACGTCTGGTGGACTTGGTACGATGGGCTTCGGCTTCCCGGCCGCAATTGGCGCCCAATTTGCGAAGCCAGACAAAAAAGTTATTTCGATTGTAGGAGATGCAGGATTCCAAATGACGGCACAGGAGCTATCCATCCTACAGGAATTTAACTTACCAGTAAAAATAGTGATTTTGAATAATAGCTGTCTTGGCATGGTACGTCAATGGCAACAAACATTCTATGAAGAGCGCTATTCATCATCACTTATGCCGATCCAACCAGATTTTGTTAAGTTAGCTGATGCTTATAACATTAAAGGTTATCGTATTAACACAATCGATGAAGCAGAGTCTATTTTCCGTGAGGCACTGTTGTCTGATGAGCCAGTATTAATTGACTGTCGAGTGAAACAGCTTGAATGTGTTTACCCAATGGTAGCACCTGGCACAGGCTTACATGAAATGATTGGGGTGAAAAAAAATTGAAGCGAGTAATTACCGTAACTGTGATTAACCAAAGTGGTGTATTAAACCGTTTGACAGGTTTATTGATGAAGCGTCAGTTCAATATTGAATCGATTACAGTAGGTCATACGGAGCAACCGAATTTTTCAAAGATGACCTTCGTTGTCAACATAGAGGACGAACGCAAAATTGAGCAACTAGTGAAACAGCTATCCAAGCAAATTGATGTGTTAAAGGTCAATGACATTACCGATAAATCGATTGTTCTGCGAGAGCTAGCACTAGTAAAGGTGATTTCCCCACCAAATTTACGTTTGGAAATGAATTCAATTGTTGAACCGTTCCGCGCCCAAATTATTGATACAGCCAAAAATGTTGTGACGTATCAAGTAGTAGGGCATCCAGAGAAGATTGATGCCTTTATCGAACTCATTCGACCATATGGCATTAAAGAACTTACACGTACAGGGGCAACTGCCTCCGTTCGTGAAACACAAAAAGTCTCAAACCCGCAGCTCTCTATTTTAAAATAGTTTGCATATAAAAATGAATAGCTTTATAGACAGAGCAAGTATCTAAAGCTATAAAAAACAAAACATATTCTAGGAGGAAATTAACAATGGCTACAATGTACTATGAGCGAAATATCAACGAGGACGTATTAAAAGGAAAGAAAATCGCAATTATCGGTTACGGTTCACAAGGTCATGCACATGCTTTAAACCTTAAAGAATCAGGTTTTGACGTGGTAGTAGGGGTTCGTCCAGGTGGATCCTTCGATGCGGCAAAAGCAGATGGTATTGACGTGAAAACAGTGGCTGAAGCAGCACAAGAAGCAGATGTTATCCAAATTCTACTACCAGATGAGCGCCAAAAAGCAGTTTATGAAGCGGAAATTGCGCCACATTTACAAGCTGGTAAAGCATTGATGTTTGCACACGGCTTCAATATCCATTTCGGTCAAATTACACCACCAGCAGACGTTGACGTATTTTTAGTAGCACCAAAAGGACCAGGACATCTAGTTCGTCGTCAATTCCAAGAAGGTGCTGGGGTACCAGGACTATTCGCTATTCACCAAGATGCTACAGGCCAAGCAAAAGATTTAGCGCTTGCGTATGGTAAAGGAATCGGTGCTGCACGTGGTGGGCTTCTTGAAACAACATTCAAAGAAGAAACAGAGACAGATTTATTCGGTGAACAAGCGGTACTTTGTGGTGGTGCAACACAGCTAGTAAGAGCAGGATTCGAAACATTAGTAGAAGCTGGTTATCAACCAGAATTAGCCTACTTTGAAACACTACATGAGCTTAAATTAATTGTTGACCTAATGTTTGAGGGCGGTATGGCAACAATGCGCTACTCAGTTTCAGATACAGCAGAGTGGGGAGATTATGTTGCAGGACCACGCATTATCGATGAGTCTGTAAAAGCTCGTATGAAAGACGTATTAACAGATATCCAAGATGGTACATTTGCTCGTCGTTGGATTCAAGAAAATGAAAATGGTCGTCCAGAATATACAAAATTCAAAGAAGCTGGTGCGAACCATCAAATCGAAGAAGTAGGCGCAAAACTACGTGCTATGATGCCATTCATCAACGAAGGTAAAGAAAAAGTTGTGAGAGAAGTGGCGACAAGTGCGAAAAATTGATATTTTCGATACTACGCTTCGCGATGGTGAACAATCTGCAGGGATCAACTTAAACACAGCCGAGAAGATTGAAATTGCCAAACAATTAGAGCGCCTTGGTGTGACAATTATAGAAGCAGGATTTCCTGCTTCGTCACCTGGTGACTTTGATGCAGTCCATCGCATTGCAGGTACAGTAAAAAATTCCATTGTGACGGGGCTAGCTCGCTGTATCCAAAAGGATATTGATGCTACATGGGAAGCGATAAAAGTAGCACAACAGCCACATATTCACATTTTTCTAGCCACATCACCTATTCATATGGAATACAAATTAAAAAAATCCCCTGAGCAAGTGGTGGAGCAAGCGGTAGAGGCTGTTAAATACGCTAAAAAGTACTTCCCACTTGTACAATGGTCTGCCGAGGATGCATTCCGCTCTGATCGTGAATTTTTAGTGCGAATTATGAACGAAGTGGTTGCTGCTGGTGCAACAACGATTAATGTTCCAGACACTGTAGGGTATGCATCCCCGCAAGAATATGGTGCATTATTTAAGTTCCTACTGGAAAATGTCAAAGGTGCTGATAAAGTGAAATTCTCTGCCCATTGTCATGATGATTTAGGGATGGCAACAGCTAACACGATTGCCGCAATAGAAAATGGTGCTGCACAAGTCGAAGGAACAATCAATGGTATCGGCGAACGCGCAGGTAATGTGGCACTCGAGGAAATTGCTGTAGCACTTCATATTCGCAAGGATATTTATCAGGTGCAAACGGGCATTCAGTTGCAAGAAATTAAACGTACGTCTCAATTAGTCAGTAAATTGACAAATGTTGTGATTCAGCCAAATAAAGCGATTGTAGGAAGAAATGCTTTTGCACACGAATCGGGCATCCATCAAGACGGTGTCTTAAAAAATCCAGAAACCTATGAAATTATTTCACCTGCTTTAATCGGCGAAGGTGAGATTCCATTAGTTCTCGGGAAACATTCTGGTCGTGCAGCCTTCCGTGATCGTGCGGAAACAATGGGCTTCCATCTTTCTGATGAAAAGTTGAACAAAGCATTTGTGGAATTTAAAAAATTGGCTGATCGTAAAAAAGAAATTACAGAGGAAGATTTACTTACTCTTCTTACTGAGCAACAAGTTCAAGTAGAAGATGTACCACTCTTTGAGTTGAAAATGGTGCAGGTGCAATATGGTACTGAAAATATTCCTACAGCTACAGCTATTGTGCTTACACCTGAGGGACTAGAAAAAACCGTTGTAGCTACTGGCTCTGGTTCAGTAGAAGCAATTTTTAATACACTGGAGCAACTTGTACCTGGAGCTGTACATGTCATTGATTACCGTGTGACATCGGTTGGCAAAGGACGAGATGCACTGGGTGAAGCGGTTATTAATATTCGCTATGATGAGGTTTCGACTACAGGCCGTAATTCCTCTCAAGATGTTTTAGAAGCATCGGCAAAAGCTTATTTAAATGCTATTAACCGTCATTTAATTCAAGCAAGCCTTCGCGCACATCCTGTATAGGTTTCTGAGGTAGTGAATTGTATGAAGTACCATTCACAAGTCGGATGCAATGATGTCATGGCGTATTGTATCAATTAACCAAAAATTACGCTTAGACGTAATGACTACGCTCACCTCGATAAAAGGTAGGTGAGCGTCTTTACTAAATTAGCGAATACGCTATACAAAGAAAGGTGTTTTGACGATGGAGAGAAAAATTACAGTACTTCCCGGTGATGGAATTGGGCCAGAGGTTGTTGCTTCTGCTGTACGTGTATTACAGGTGATTGGTAAACGATTTAATCATACATTTCATTTAGGATATGCAACAATTGGTGGTGCTGCGATTGACCAGCACAATAATCCATTACCTGATGAAACAATCGAGATGTGTGAAAATAGTGATGCGATTTTATTAGGAGCTGTAGGTGGTCCAAAGTGGGATCAAAACCCTCCTGAATTGCGCCCAGAAAAAGGGTTACTGCGAATTCGGAAACACTTCGATTTATTTGCCAATCTACGTCCAGTAAAGGCGTTCCCGAGTTTACTAGATGCTTCACCATTAAAGCGTGAAGTGGCTGAGAACGTTGATTTAATGATTGTACGTGAACTAACAGGCGGCGTATACTTCGGGGAACCACGTATGCGTACTGAAAATGGCGCAATTGATACAACGGTTTACTCTAAAGCAGAGGTAGAGCGTATCGTTGAAAATGCCTTTGAACTAGCACGTTTACGTGGTGGCAAATTATGCTCTGTTGACAAGGCGAATGTGCTTGAAACAAGTCGCTTATGGCGTGAAGTTGTAGAAGCAAAGAAAAAAGAGTATCCAGATGTAATCGTAGAACATAACCTAGTAGACTCTGTCGCAATGAAACTTATTACAAATCCTGGACACTATGATGTAGTCGTTACTGAAAATATGTTTGGTGATATTTTAAGTGATGAAGCATCTGTTATTACTGGTTCTCTAGGTGTTTTACCATCCGCATCCATTCGTGGTGATAATTTTGGCTTATATGAACCAGTACATGGCTCCGCACCAGAAATTGCAGGGCAAGGTGTAGCAAATCCTGCTGCAACCATTTTATCCGTAGCGATGATGCTGCAATATTCATTTGGCTTAAAAGAAGAAGCAGCAGAAATTGAACGCGCGGTAAGTGCAGTATTTGATGATGGCTACTTTACAGCAGATCTTGCTCGTGACGGCAGTCGTATTTTATCGACTAATGAATGGACAGATAAGGTAATTAACGAAATTGATACTAGCTTTGTATCACAAAGTATTATGACAACATATATTTAAAGAAATAGGTGAAGACAATGGGTAAAAATATAATTGAAAAGATTTGGGATAAACATGTTGTTTATCAGGAAGAGGGCAAACCGGACCTGTTATATATTGATCTTCATTTAATTCATGAAGTAACATCTCCGCAAGCTTTTGAAGGGTTACGCATGAACGGACGTAAAGTGCGTCGTCCTGATTTAAGCTTTGCGACAATGGATCATAACGTACCAACAAAAAATTTACCAACTATCCATGATCCCATTGCGCGCAATCAAATCGAAACATTAGCTAAAAATGCTGAGGAATTTGGCGTTGAGTTAGCGGGCATGGGTCACCCTGACCAAGGGATTGTCCATGTGATTGGGCCAGAGCTTGGATTAACACAGCCTGGTAAAACCATTGTTTGTGGTGATTCTCATACATCGACACACGGTGCCTTCGGGGCCATTGCATTTGGTATTGGAACATCAGAGGTGGAGCATGTATTATCGACGCAAACATTATGGCAAAATAAGCCGAAAACGATGGAGATTCGTGTTGAAGGGGAGCTACCAGTTGGGGTAGCGGCAAAGGATATTATTCTAGCCATCATTGCCAAGTTCGGAATAGGTGTTGGTACAGGACATATTGTGGAATTCACTGGAGAGGCTATCCACAAACTATCTATGGAAGAACGCATGACGATTTGTAATATGTCAATTGAGGCAGGCGCAAAAGCAGGGCTTATCTCACCTGACCAAACAACAGTCGATTATATTCGTGGACGCAAATATGCACCGCAGGGAGAAAAATTGGAAGAAGCAGCCGCTTACTGGTTAAGTCTTGCTTCAGACGAAGATGCAACGTACGATACGGTTCGTATTATAAAAGCTGAAGAAATTGAACCAATCATTACGTGGGGAACAAACCCATCGATGGGTACTGGTGTTTCTGGGCATGTTCCAACACAAGCAGATTATGAGGATGAATCAGACAAGGCGGCACTTCAAAAAGCACTTGCCTATATGGGCTTAGAGGAAGGCCAGCCATTAACATCCATTGACATCCAGCATGTCTTCATTGGCTCCTGTACAAACTCACGCATTAGTGATTTGCGTGCAGCTGCTGATGTTATCAAAGGGCGTAAGGTGCATGACAAGGTCACAGCCATCGTTGTCCCAGGCTCACATACAACGAAAAAACAAGCAGAGGCAGAAGGTTTAGATAAAATATTTATGGATGCAGGCTTTGAATGGCGAGAGTCTGGTTGCTCGATGTGTCTTGCGATGAATGATGACATCGTACCAGCTGGAGAACGCTGTGCCTCTACCTCAAACCGCAACTTTGAAGGACGTCAGGGCGCTGGAGCTCGTACACATTTAGTGTCACCACCAATGGCAGCAGCCGCTGCGATTGCAGGTCACTTCGTCGATGTACGTGAATTTGTGAAGGAAACAGTGTAAGTCTTGCTTTACTCGGGAAGGGATGATTGAAAAATGGAACCAATTAATATCGTAAATAGTGTCATCACACCACTTGATCGAAAAAATGTTGATACCGATCAAATTATTTCAAAAGAATTTCTAAAACGTATTGAGCGCACAGGTTTTGGACAGTTTTTATTTTACCATTGGCGTTTCGATGCACAAGGGAATGAAATAGCTGACTTTGTATTAAATAAACCTGAATTTAAAGAATCTAAAATTCTAGTGGCGCAAGATAATTTCGGCTGTGGCTCCTCTCGTGAACATGCACCATGGGCAATTTTAGATTACGGTTTTAACGTTGTGATTGCACCTTCTTTTGCAGATATTTTCCATAATAACTGCTTCAAAAACGGTATCTTACCGATTAAGCTAACAGAATCGGAATGTGATGCTATTTTAGCAAAAGGCTTAGCAAAGCCCTATAGTATGGAAGTAAATCTTGCAGAGCAAACCGTAACAGGGGAAGATGGTACAGTCTATCATTTTACAATTGACCCATACTATAAAGAAACGTTACTGAATGGCTGGGATGAAATCGCCTTAACCTTTAAATACGAGGACCACATTGCCGCATATGAGGCGAAGCGAGTAGCCTATTAATTGATATGACTGAAGACAAGTTTTATGTTGTCTTCAGTTTTTTTGTGTTTGTAGTGCATTTCCTATATGAAATTATTTATAATAAAGGAAACATCAAATGCGAAGGTGGCACTATGTTATCATTATAATAATATTTGTATATTAAAGGACAAATCCAGCCAGTTTTTGAAAGCGTCATCTGAAGCATTGCTTCGCATAACAGGAAGATAGCCTGAGTGACTAGATCGTTTTCATTTAACGAGTAAAAGAAGCTCGTATCGATTTACAGTAAGTGAAAGAATTTAGGGCATCCCTAAAACAGTCGATAGGTTTTTAGTTTATACGAATTTTTATATTGTTAAGCTACTGAAATGATACTACTCATTTCAGTTGTTTTTTGTTTGATCAAAAGATGAAAGGTGGAATTTCATGATTACAGTTATAGGAAGTTTAAATATGGATTTAGTTGTACAAATGAATGCTTTTCCAAAGCAGGGGGAAACCATTCTAGGTAACTCGTTTCAAACAGTTCCAGGAGGAAAAGGGGCTAATCAAGCAGTTGCCGCAGCTCGTCTTGGCAGTGAGGTGGCGATGGTTGGCTGTTTAGGGAATGATCATTTTGGTGAGACATTACATGCCGCTTTACAGCAAGAGCAGATTCAGACAAACGCCATTGTAAAAAGCACCACTGCTCCTACAGGCATTGCTAATATACTTATTTACAATAACGATAATCGAATTGTTGTCGTACCTGGAGCTAATTATGACCTAAGCATATCCCATCTTGAAGCTTCAAAAGAGTTGATACAAAAAAGTCACTTGGTAATTATACAGCTTGAAATCCCTAAAGAGACGACAGCCCATGCCATTCATTTATGTAAAGAAGCGGGTGTTCCGGTACTGTTAAACCCTGCTCCAGCAGCCAATTTTGATGTGCAGTGGATGGACGATATTACCTATTTAACACCTAACGAGACAGAATGTGCTGAAATTTTTAACGAGCCTGTGGAACAAGTTTTAGAAAAATATCCTAATAAATTAATCGTGACGCTAGGAAGTGATGGTGCACGTTATTTCGATGGCTCCTATCCAATTCATGTTCCAGGTTATATGACAACAGTCGTGGATACAACGGGCGCAGGTGATACCTTTAATGGTGCTTTAGCCTATGCTTTAGTAGAAGGGCAATCGTTGGATGAGGCTGTATATTTTGCTAATATCGCTGCTTCCTTATCTGTAGAGAAACTAGGTGCCCAAGGTGGAATGCCATTACTTGGAGCTGTTTATGCACGTATGGCTGGTTTGGAGGAATAGGACAAAGGTCAGCTATTCAGCAACCTTGGAGAGAAATCTCCAAGCCTAATACTTCTAAACTCATAGCTGGGACTATTCCCTTTAGTCTGTGTAGCAATCATATATGAAGCAGACAGGAAATAGGTGTAAGGATGAATTCCTATTTGTCGTATAAACGTATAAGTATATTGTCCTCTTTTCATCAATCCATGTATTAGAAAAGCCATAGTTTCATTTATAATGGTCTTATAGATACATACGAAAAGAGGTTTTGAGGATGACGAACATTGACAATACGCCAATCGAAAATACAACCTCAGCGAATAATATTTTGCCCCAATTTGTTGACCAACTACGACACTTGTATGGCATCATCGTCCAAAATACATATGTGAAAGATACAGCAAAACATTTAAATCGAATCATTCAAGATGCCAATAACCAGACGATGATTTTAATAGTTGGAAAAGAGCGGGTGGGCAAAACAACACTTGTGAATGGACTTCTAGGACGCGAAATATTATCGGTAGATGATCAGCATCCAACAAGTGTAAATACGTTTATACGCTACGGCGAGCAAGAAGAGATTAAAGCTTATTTTTTAGATGGTGTTGTCGCTGTATTTGATCTCAGTAAATTAGAGCTACTAACAACTGGCGATACGTTTGCTTCCCAGATTTTACGTGAACATTTAGATTACCTAGAAGTCTATTTGAAAAATGATTTATTAAAATCCGTGACAATAATTGATTCTGTGTCATTAGAAGCAGGCGGAGGAGAAATGGCTTATTTTTCAGAGGCGCTTATGAACCGTGTTGATGAAATTTTCTGGGTGTTACGCGCTGGTTCAATGGCAATGGATGCTGAACTTCTCTTGATTGAAACGTTAAAGAATAAAGGTGTTGAACCTTTATGTGTCATCAACGGCATCGATGATGAGGAACATGCTACAGCATTTATGGACTCTGAACAACAACGTATTGGTCATTTGATGAGTGATTTTATAGGGATTTCAGCAATTAATGCACTAGTAGCCAAACAAACAGACAGTCATGAGCTTTGGCAAAAAAGTCAGTATGATCAATTAATTGCTCACATTCATCGTGTGGCTGAAAATAGTGATAAAAAAACATATGCCATCCTAATTCGCTTCTTACAATGGCTTGAACGATTCCGCTTCGAATTAACTGTAATTCCACAACGAGATCCATTTCAATCTGCTGTAGAGAATATAGAAAAATACGCAGGCGATACCCAATATGAATATTCTCGCTATCAACGTGACTTAGCAATTGTCAAAGAATATGAGCAAGAATATGAACAGGTAGCGAACACGTTTAAACAGGTTCAAACACTGTATCAGCTATTACAAACGATAGCGCAACATGATTATTTACACGATTCCAAGGTGGAAGAATTTACTGAAATTGCTGTGCACTATCAACAAATGTTGCGTGAATACCGCAACATGCACAGTGAGTATTTACGCGAATATGAGCGTTTAGATGCACAACATAAAAAAATTCATGGTAAAGGTCTTATGAAAGCTTTCTTTGGCCAACATACGCAAAATGAATTTTTCAAAGAGCGTGTTCAAAAACTCAATGAGCAGCAAGAGGTTTGTGTCGCCCAATATGCCAAGGTACAACAAGCAGAGGTTTCAATGCTACAGGCGATTCGAGATACCCAGCCTTTTTTGATTGATTTAGTGAAAGTACGCATGAGCCGTATTGAACAAAAGGTACAGAAACTAAATCAACAGCGTGCAAAAGATAAGCGTCAGTTAAAGCGCTATGCTGAAAAATTAAATGAATTTTCTTGCTTAATCGAAGCACAGGGTTATATAAAAGAGCATCTTCAACCATTTTTAATGAATGAGCAAATGCCGTTGAAATCGAAGGATATTGCCATGCTTGAGGAAACTGTGCAGGCTATTTTAGCCATTGATTTATCAAACAATGGCTTACTCGCAAGAAGTCAAATGAATAATAAAATGGAAAGTATTGCAATACCTTTTGAGGTGCAAGAAAAATATCCCCTGCAAATGCTTGACTTAAGGGAAGAAGATGTAAAATCAAATGATATACCCGAAATACCTAAAAAATTAGTTGTACAATATGAAGATTAGGTTTTCACCAAACGTTCTAAAAGTAGCATGCTTTTAGAACGTTTTCTTTATGATATGAAACAAATCATTCCAGTTTTACGTATAAGTAGTAAGGAGGGATACACTTGATTGAAATAAATGGACGCTTCACGAATGCAAAAATCTTTGCGCAAACAGCATTACAAACAGCTGTTGATCAGATTCAAGAATTAACAGACCAGGCTTTTATGGCAGGCACTAAAGTACGTATTATGCCAGATTATCATGCGGGTAAAGGATGTGTCATTGGCACGACCATCCAATTGCAAGACCGTGTTGTACCCAATCTTGTCGGCATTGATGTGGGGTGTGGTGTATTTGTAGCACAACTTGACGTAACAACAGTTGATTTTGCTCAACTCGATGCCATCATTCGCACATATGTACCAAGTGGGCAGGATATTCATAAAGAAGTATCGCCAAGCCGACATTTTGTAGAGTTTGAAGGTAAACAATTTCGAGCAAGCGGCTTGAAAGACGACTATACGAACTTGTCATTAGGTACACTTGGGGGAGGCAACCATTTTATTGAACTTGCCAAAGATGAAGATGATCAGCACTATTTGCTCATCCATACGGGGTCACGCTATGTAGGGGCAAAGGTTGCTAATTGGCATCAAAAAAGAGCTTATGAAAATTTACGTCGAGAAGATTTGACAGAAAAAATAGAAGCAATGAAACAGCAAGGACGACAACAAGAGATTCAATCCATGATACAAGCCTATAAAGAACAAACACCGTTCGTTCCGAAAGACTTGTCATATTTAGAGGGGGAAGCTTTCCATGATTATATCCATGATATGAAGATTGCACAGCAATTTGCACGGATGAATCGTTGGACCATTGCAGAAACCATTGCTAAACAGATGGATTGGCATTTTACAGATACGTTTGATACGATTCATAACTATATCGATACAGAAACGATGACGCTTCGCAAAGGGGCTGTTCGTGCAAATAAAGATGAAAAGCTAGTTATTCCAATGAATATGCGGGATGGATCTCTGATTTGTATAGGGAAAGGCAATGCGGAATGGAATTATTCAGCCCCCCATGGAGCAGGACGCATGTTTTCACGACGCGCAGCGAAAAAAGCTTTGAATATGGCCGATTTTAAAGATACGATGCAGGGGATTTGGACAACATCAGTCAATGAAGAAACATTGGATGAGGCACCAATGGCCTATAAGCCGATGACAGAAATTACTTCTGCGATTAGGGAAACTGTAGATATTGTCAAAGTTATTAAACCTGTTTATAACTTTAAAGCGAGTGAAGCTGCAAAGCCATATGAGCGAAAGCGTTAAGGTAGAGAAGGAATCATCACTATAATCATTATTCTATAGATGATATAATATAGCTTCACAATGATGAAATGGGTGGTTTTTTTGGTATCTTCAAAAGATGTGGCGAAGCATGCTGGTGTCTCACAAACAACTGTATCTAGAGTATTGAATACACCAGAGCTTGTAAAGCCAAAAACAATTGAAAAAGTAATGCAGGCGATAGAGGAACTAAACTATGTGCCAAATGATATAGCAAGATCGCTTGTTCAGAAAAAAACAGGTATTATTACATTGATTTCGGGGCCCTTACACAACCCTTTTTTTGTTGATACAACTACAGCCATCGTGAATTATGTTAATGCACGTGGCTATAAAGTTAATGTCTATTTTGGCACAGAGGATAATCTTAATTCAATCTACAATGCCGTTTTAGAAACGAAAGCAGACGCAATTATATTGTCTTCTATGTTGTATCAAGATGATTTATTTTATAAACTAGAAAAACTAGCTATTCCATTTATTATGTTTAACCGTAAGCATAAAGAGAATAGACATTTTGTAGAAATTGATAATGTTCAAGCAGGTTACCTTGCGACCAAGCATGTCCTATCATTAGGGCATGACTCTTTATGTTGGATAGGGGGTCCACATCAAATGAGTACCTTCTATGGACGCTATCTGGGATTTGAACAAGCTTTACAGGATTATGGGCTAGATGCAAAATTAGTGCCTACTTTTTTAACGAACACCAATAAAATGGATATTGAACGTGCGTTTGCAGAGCTTTTACAACTCGAAAAAAGACCAACAGCTATTTGTGCTGCTACGGATGCCATTGCCATTGAAATATTGAATCTTTGTTTAGAGAGAGGTTTTCAGGTTCCGAGAGATTTTAATATCATTGGTATTGATAATGTAGAGCTTAGTAAACATCACTCTATTGCCTTAACAACTGTAGGTTTAACATCAGAAGAGAACTTAGGTTTTATTGCTATCGAAAAATTATTTGAGGTAATGGAGAAAAAAAGTACTTGCATTAGACAAACAGAGTCTGTTAAGATTTTCCCAAGAAATACAACGTGTAAAATAAACTGATAGACCATCAGTTTATTTTTTACACCAAAATGGTTACGTATTCATTTCTTTATTTTCTGAAATGAATACGTAACCATAAAAAGAAAGGAGTGAATTACGATTGAAAAAGGGCTTATGGATTAATGGAGAATGGAAGATGACTGCTGAATGGATGGAGATCCAATCTCCCTATTCACAAGAGGTATTGGCACACTTTGCGATGGCCACTGAAAAAGATGTACAGGAGGCCATTGAAAGTGCGCATGCTGCAGCTCCTCAAATGGCTGCATTAACTGCTTTTCAACGAGCAGAGATATTAGAGCAGTTATCCATCCTTTTTGCAGAAAATAGAGATGAAGCAGCAAGTATCATTGCAATGGAATCAGCCAAACCGTTAAAGTATGCTTACGCTGAAATTGATCGCACAGTTGAAACCTATAAATTTGCGGCAGAAGAAGCAAAGCGACTTACTGGTGAAATGGTTCCAATGGATGCATCAAAAAATGGAGAGGGGCGCTTTGCTTATACATTAAGAGAGCCAATCGGTGTTGTGGCAGCGATTACACCATTTAACTTTCCGCAAAATCTAGTAGCACACAAAGTTGGGCCAGCATTAGCTGCAGGCAATACGATTGTATTGAAACCTGCCACACAAACAGCGCTATCCGCCCATTTTTTGGCAAAATTATTGGCGCAAACAAATTTACCAGCAGGTGCCTTTAATCTTGTAACTGGACAAGGTAAATTAGTAGGCGATGCATTTTTAGCACATCCAAATGTTAAGATGATAACGTTTACAGGAAGTCCAGCGGTAGGGATTTCTCTACGCAATCGTGCAGGCTTGAAGAAAGTAACCTTAGAATTAGGTTCCAATGCAGGCGTAATTATCGATGAAGGGGTACAGCTAGAGCGTATTATGGATCGCATTGTGATGGGGGCCTTTTCCAACCAAGGTCAAGTCTGTATTTCTTTACAACGTATCTATGTCATGGAAAGTATGGTGGAGGAATTTTTAATTCGGCTGAAGGAAAAAATAGAGCAGCTTACAATTGGTGATCCAATGGATAATCAAACAGATCTTGCTATGATGATTTCACAAGCTGAACAACAGCGTGCTTATCAATGGATTAAAGAGGCAGTAGCTGAAGGGGCACAAGTAATTACAGGTGGTCACATTGACAATCATATTTTATTGCCCACTGTTTTATATAATGTTCAGCCACAGAGTCGTGTATCCTGTGAAGAAATTTTTGCACCTGTTGTTATCGTTAATACGGTATCCACCATTGATGAAGGGATAGCGGCTATCAATAATTCTCACTATGGCCTACAGGCAGGCATCTTCACTCCTTCTATTCAGACAGCTTTTCAGGCTACAAAAGCATTGCACGTTGGTGGAGTCATCATTAATGATGTACCTACTTATCGAGTAGATCACATGCCATATGGTGGTGTAAAGGAAAGCGGCACAGGCCGTGAAGGCATTAAATATGCGTTAGAAGAAATGACGGAAATGAAGCTAGTAATTTGGAATAACCAATAACTAATAATCACGAATGGAGATGGGAAAATGAAAATGATTAAACAACATCCAAAATTGTATGTGATGGACAATGGTACGATGCGAATGGATAAAAATTATATGATTGCGATGCACAATCCCGCAACCATCGATCATCCAAACCAGCCAAATGAATTTGTTGAATTCCCTGTTTATACAGTATTGATTGATCATCCAGAAGGCAAAATTCTATTTGATACTGCATGCAATCCAAACTCGATGGGTCCAGAAGGGCGATGGGGTGAATTTACGCAAAAAGCATTTCCTATTAATATGCCAGAAGAATGCTATTTACATCATCGTCTAGAAGAATTAAATGTTCGTCCAGAGGATATCAAATATGTTGTTGCTTCCCATTTGCATCTCGACCATGCAGGGTGCTTAGAACTCTTTACAAATGCCACAATTATTGTACAGGAAGATGAGTTTAATGGCACATTACAAACATATGCTAGAAACGTGAAAGACGGTGCCTATGTTTGGGGTGACATTGATATGTGGATTAAAAACAATCTACAATGGCGCTTAATCAAACGTGGCGAGGATCATGTAAAACTAGCTGAAGGGATACAAGTATTAAATTTTGGTAGTGGTCATGCTTGGGGAATGCTAGGTTTGCATATTCAAATGCCTGACACAGGTGGTATTATTTTAGCCTCAGATGCCATTTATACGGCAGAAAGCTTTGGGCCTCCTGTCAAGCCACCAGGCATTATCTACGATTCTGTAGGCTATAATTCAACAGTGGAACGGATTCGAAGACTAGCAAATGAAACAAATTCACAGGTATGGTTTGGCCATGATCCTATTCAATTTAAATCATTTAGAAAATCAACGGAAGGCTATTATGAATAGATAGGAGTAGAGAAGCCATGCATAAATTAACCTTTACGCCTGCTAGCTATACTGGCTGGGGCTGTTTGAGTCAGCTTCTGCTAGAGGTAAAGAAGTTTAACGCTCACAATATTTTGATCGTGACAGATCCATTATTAAAAGAAATAGGTCTAACGGACAATGTTGAAAAGCCTTTGATTGAGAAAGGCTATACAACGACCATTTATACGGATATTGCACCAGAGCCTCCGCTTGCAATTGGCGAAAAACTGGTTGATTTTACGAGAAAGCATCCATTTGATTTGGTGATTGGTGTAGGTGGGGGCAGTGCACTGGATTTAGCAAAGCTTGCCGCCGTATTAGCAAAACATGATGGAAAAGTTGCAGATTATTTAAACCTAACAGGAACGAAAACATTAGATAATAAAGGGTTACCTAAAATCTTAATTCCTACCACTTCTGGGACAGGCTCGGAGGTAACAAATATTTCTGTGCTATCACTGGATACAACCAAGGATGTTGTGACACATGATTATTTATTAGCGGATGTAGCGATTGTAGATCCTGCCTTAACGATTTCCTTACCATCGAAGGTGACAGCGGCGACTGGGGTAGACGCGTTAACTCATGCGATAGAAGCCTACGTATCAGTAAATGCGAATGCAGTAACGGATGCACTTGCACTACAAGCTATCCGTTTAATTAGCCAGTCAATACGAACAGCTGTCCATAATGGGCAAGACAAGCAAGCGCGCACAGATATGAGTTATGGCAGCTATTTAGCAGGGTTAGCCTTTTTCAATGCCGGTGTAGCAGGCGTCCATGCTTTAGCCTATCCCCTGGGAGGTCAGTTCCATATAGCTCATGGTGATTCCAATGCAGTACTATTACCATATGTCATGGGGTATATTCGTCAAAGCTGTGAAAAACGAATGAAAGATATTTTAGATGCCATGGGGATATCATCTTCCTATTTATCGCAAGAAGAGGCTTCCTATAAATGTGTTGACGCCTTACAACAACTCGTTCAAGATGTGAAAATTCCCTCAACATTACAAGGATTCAATATCCCTGCATCAGCACTTGAACAGCTAACAGAGGATGCTACAAAACAAACGCGTATTTTAGCGCGAAGTCCAATGCCATTAAAGCGTGAAGATATCTATCAAATCTATCAAGCTGCCTTTGATGGTGTGGTAAGGGAACCATAAAGAACCTGAGAAACGTTGATTTTTCAACGTTTCTCTTTTATTGCATCTTTTGAAAATCCCACAAGCAAGATAGATACCTAAAAAAATCTGCCTTAATGGCAGATTTTTTATAAGAAATATTATGCTTCTGTATCTGGTGTAAATGTACGTGTAGCCAATTCTGCATCTAGCATAAAGATTGCGTTTGAGTCAGTTTCGATACGCTCGATTTTACGAATTAATGTATCAAATGTAGATTCTTCTTCTACTTGCTCGTCGATAAACCATTTTAAGAAGGCCATTGTCGCATGCTCACGTTCATCTAAAGCAATGTCTGATAAATTGTAAATACGGCGTGTTACTTCTTTTTCGTGTGATAGAGCCGTTTTAAAGGCATCTAAAATGGATTCGAAATGATTGCCTGGGCTTTCAAAACCTTGAATTGTTGCGCGGTAGCCCATATCACTTAAGAAATTATAAAATTTCATGGCATGGAAGCGTTCTTCTTCTGCTTGTACTAAAAAGAAGTTAGCGAAGCCATCATAATCTTGATCTGTGCAATAGGCTGCCATTGCCATATAGGCATGCGCAGAGTAGAATTCAAAATTCATTTGTTCATTAAGAGCTGTGTGTAGTTTTTCAGATAACATAAAAGTTTTCCTCCTTTTGCAGTAAATGACTTCTTTACTAGTATACAGCGTAGAGGCAGTAACATACAAAAAATTTAATTTTTAAAGCAATTCATGCAAAAAAATAATTGATATTCGTTCTCAATTAGAAAATACCTTCTTTTATATTTTTAAGAAAATAAAAAAATCGCCCCGATCGTAATCGAAGCGATTTTTCATTATTATTGTTCTTGTTTCTTTTGATTTTTGACACCGATTAGGTAGCCACCTAATGCGATAGCAATTAAGACAATCCAGAAAATAGCTTTCCAAAGAGTGGAGTGGGGGAATTCGTGTGGAATCACACCCAATTTTTCATGTGCTAATGTTAATACAGCTAATTTTACACCAACCCAGCCGACAATTAGGAAAGCAGCTGTTTCAAGTGATGGGAATTTGTCGAGAACCTTTACAAACCAACGAGCTGCGAAACGCATCATGATGACACCAATAATACCACCTAAGAACATCACTGCGAACTGACCTGCGTTAATACCGCCAATATCAAAATCACCGATATGTGGAAGTGTGACAGCAATGGCAACCGCCGCAAGAATAGAATCCACAGCAAATGCGATATCAGCAAGTTCTACTTTTACAACCGTCATCCAGAAGCCAGATTGTTTTTTCGGCTCTTGAATTTCTTCGGAGTTTTGAGATGCTTTCCGTGAATCATAAATATGCTTAATAGACATAAACAGTAGATAAGCGGCACCTATTGCTTGAATCTGCCAGAAATTAACGAGCGTTGTAATAAGGAATAATGCGGCAAAACGGAAAACAAATGCCCCCACCAATCCATACAATAAAGCTTTTTGTTGTTGTGCCTTTGGTAAATGTTTAACCATAACAGCCATTACGACGGCGTTGTCTGCTGCTAACAAACCTTCTAGTACAATTAATACGACAAGTACCCATGCGTATTCTAAAAATATTGCCTCCAAATTTATTGCCTCCTTTAATTGTTGAACAGAAATGAATGGCTTGCTAACTTATTCTTTCCCTATTTTAAGCAAAAGAAAAAGACCCCTGCCTAAAAAATAGGCAAAGGTCTTGCTAAGCAATTAACTGTTCGTTGCACAGAAAGTGTTCTGTGTGACAAGAAATGCCATCACACCCGATGGTAATATACCATGTAATGACGAATGTGAATCAGATGCTTCGATCGCATCTGCTAGCTACTCCCCTTTGACAATAAAGTCAAAAGCTATTCAATTCTTACTAACATAGTAACATGCAACATTTTAAAAGTAAATAAAAATATACTGCTATGGAGAAAAAATACTTTTCCGTTACGTTTGCACAAATGGTACTATTAAAAGATAGGCAAAATTTTTACAACTTAGAGAGGAGACAAACATGTATAGAAAATTTTTTTCCTACTACAAGCCACATAAACGATTGTTTGTCATCGATTTTTCGAGTGCCATTATTGTAGCAATCTTAGAGCTTGCGTTTCCATTGGCTGTTCAATGGTTTATCGATGAGTTATTGCCAACAGGGGATTGGGGCATGATCGTGAAAATAAGTGTCCTATTACTGCTTGTTTATGCCATTAGTACATTATTGAACTTTATCGTTAACTATTTAGGGCATAAACTAGGCATAAATATCGAAACGGATATGCGTCAGGAATTATTTACGCATGTACAAAGGCAATCTTTCCGATTCTTTGATAATACGAAAACAGGTCATATTATGAGTCGCATTACCAATGATTTGTTTGATATAGGTGAGTTTGCCCATCATGGACCAGAGGATCTCTTTATTGCGATCATGACCTTTGTTGGGGCCTTTGCCATTATGTTTAATGTCAATCCAACACTCGCTTTGATTGCAGCGATTATGGTGCCATTTTTAACATGGCTTGTGACATTTAGTAATATAAAAATGAACAATGCTTGGAAAACGATGTATGGCAAAATTGCTGATGTGAACGGACGTGTAGAGGATAGTGTGTCTGGTGTCCGTGTTGTGAAATCCTTTACAAATGAAGATTTTGAAATTAAACGCTTTAAGGAGCAAAATGGATATTTCCGTACGGCTAAATTATATGCCTATAAAATTATGGCAGGGACACACTCCAGTATTTACATGATGACGCGCCTCCTTACATTAATGGTGTTAGTGGTCGGGGCTTGGCTAAGCTTTAATGGGAAATTATCTTATGGGGAGCTAGTGAGCTTTGTTTTATATACGAATGTCCTGATTAAACCAATTGATAAAATTAGTGCTTTATTAGAGCTTTATCCGAAAGGAATGGCTGGCTTTAAGCGCTTCCGTGAATTAATTGAACAGGAGCCAGAAATTCAAGATCGTGAGGATGCAAAGGTTATAAAACATTTAGATGGAAATATTGCCTTCAATCACGTTCATTTTAATTATGATGCATCCAAACAGGTTTTACATGATATATCATTTGATGTAAAAGCTGGCCAAACCATTGCCTTTGTAGGGCCTTCGGGTGCTGGTAAAACTACAATCTGCTCATTGATTCCTCGATTTTATGAGGTGACAAAAGGCGCTATTACGATTGATGGTATCGATATACGTAATATGACACAAGCGTCATTACGTGCTCAAATTGGTATCGTACAGCAGGACGTCTTTTTATTTACAGGTACGATTCGTGAAAACATTGCCTATGGAAAATTAGATGCAAGTGAAGCGGAAATTCGAGAGGCAGCGAAAAAAGCACATCTAGAGGCATTTATTGCAGAGCTGCCCGATGGCTATGATACACAAATAGGTGAACGTGGCTTAAAATTATCAGGAGGACAAAAGCAACGACTAGCGATTGCTCGTATGTTCCTAAAGAACCCGCCTATCTTAATTTTAGACGAGGCAACCTCTGCCTTAGATACAGAAACAGAAATGATTATTCAGCAATCGTTAACAGAGCTTGCTGAAAATCGTACAACACTAGTTATTGCCCATCGACTGGCAACTATTCGCAATGCTGATCGTGTATTAGTTGTGACACCGAAGGGCATTGAAGAGGATGGTACCTATGATGAGCTAGTGGCTCAAAATGGGATTTTTGCAAAGCTTCATCATATTCAATTTCACAAGGGACAAACAGAACAAAGCGTTCAGAAAGAGTTTGTGGAATTGACGTAAATGAAGGAGGGGGAGATTGTTTTTTTAAACAATTTCCCTTTTTTGGTTGCTTCCCTTAGTTACTTGTACAACTGCTTATGTGGTAGCCAAAGGACACTGACATGCATAGTGAAGGTTTATGTGGAAAGAGGGAATCGATTGAAGGTAATGCCATCGAATATGCATAGGGTAACAGGTCAAATCTTTAATATGGAAAATGGAACATTCATTTATGAATCATAGAAGGAATGTTTAGCAGGTAAATCGAATAGAACATTACAGTTCACAATAAAGGTCATAAAATAGAGGTGAAGCAATGGATAACGAAAAAATTATCGGTCAAACGAAAAGTGTGGGTTTTCAAATCGGGGTTAGAAGGACATTTCCAATTTCGCAGGAGCAAGCATGGGCATTGATTACGACAACAGAAGGAGTACGTACATGGCTGGGGGAAGACACTTCAGTTATATTCGAACCTGGGTACAAATACCATTCAAAGACAGGGACAGGCGAAATCAGGATTGTTAAACCATTAGAGCAGCTTCGATTGACTTGGCAAAAGGAAGAGTGGTCAAAACCATCTACCGTACAAATCCGTATTTTACCCAAAGAGCGTAATAAAACAACTATTAGCTTTCATCAAGAACATCTTTCTAATCAGACAGTACGAGAAGAAATGAAAGGTCATTGGGAAAGTGTACTGGACCTTATAAAAGAAAGAGTCCAAAATAGTTGAGCGAATAAAAATAGCATCCCTTCACAATGGATAAGGATGCTATTTGTTTTTATGTGGAGAATCTTTGTTCTCATGCCCTTTTGAAGTTCGTGTATAATCCTGAGGAGCAAGCGCTTTGTTCCGCTCAGTATAGCCTTTGGGTGATAATCGAAAGATGGATTTTTTAATGGTTGCCCAATTTAGATCTGTTGCTAGATTCATGTAAGAGTAGCCGTAAATTCGAATATTACTTAAATAAAGCAGTGTCAGGTATAAAGAAACAAAGAAGCCAAATAACCCGAAAAAGGCACTAGCAAAGATAAAGGCAACGCGTAATATGCTAACTGAAGTAACAAGTGACTGATTCACTAATGTAAAGGAAGCAATGGTAGAAATAGCGATGACAACGATCATTTCAGGACTCGTTACACCTGCTCGAATGGCTGCATCCCCAATAATTAATCCACCTACAACACTGATGGTCCCACCAATAACGGAAGGGAGACGCAAGCCTGCTTCACGAAATAATTCAAACATCAGCAGCATCAGCAACATTTCAAGCGAAGAGGGGAGCGGTAAGCCAGCCTTCGCTTGCACGACGGTTGCGAGTAGTTGAAGCGGCAGTTGGTTTTGGTGATAGGTTGTCAAGGCAAGCCAGAATGCAGGAAGTAGTAAGCCGATTAAAATACCAAATATTCTTAATAATCGTTCCAGTGAACTGAAAATAATAGGATATTCATTATCCTCAGCTGATTTCAGTAAGAGAAACAAATTGACAGGGGTAATGATGGCATAGGCGACGCCATCTACAAAAATAATAAAACGTCCTCTTGCTAAGGCCTGAACCGCATAATCAGGTCGTCCAGTATAATCAAACTTCGGAAAAAGCTTGGAATTTTTATTCACCCGTTCCATCAATAAATCGCCACTAAAAACAATATCTGTATCCACAGCAGCAAGCTGCTTTTTGATGCCATGTAAAATATCCATATCCACAATATCATCAAAATAAAGAATGGCTACCGTAGTTTTTGATCGTTTCCCAAGCTCCACTTTTTCCACACAAAATGAATTGGTCGGCAAACGTTTTCTTATAAGTGCGATATTGACGCGAATATCTTCAATGAAATTATCTCTGGGCCCTTTAACAAGAACCTCCATGCGCGTTTCTTCAGGCTGGCGATTCGGCTTTTGGGCAATATTGCTTGCATATAAAAGATTGTCTTCGTCAAAATACAACAACAAGAAGCCACTATAGACAAAAGTTATCAGCTGTTCCTTGTCTTGTACTTTTTGAATACTTGGAACATGAAGATGCCTTGCGATATTCTCTTCAAAGGGAACCTCATCCAAATGATCATATAAATATTGAATACGTTGAATAATCACTTCATTAAGCATTTGTTGATCAATCATAGCATCACACGTAATAAAGTGTACTTTCTGCTGATTAAACATATATTCCTGAAATTGAATATCTGCTGATTTTTGAAATAATTTTCTGAGCGTACTAAGATCTAGCGCTTGTTCTTGCTGAGGCATTATGATTCACCACTTTTCTTATCTTGTTTTTCAGTTTTCCCCTTTTTAGAAGATTTATCCGACAAGAAAGCTACGACTACGAAAAATATTGACAGTAAAAAGAAAAAAATAAAAGTGGCTGCCAGAATATAATGTCCTTTTACTTTTAAAAATAGGCTTTCATTTAGCATGATTAATGGTAAACAAAGAATAAAGAAGGGAGGAGCAAGCATTTGCCATATACGCTTGGGATCTCCTGTCATCTTCAATAAATCTGCCACAATGTACAAAAGGAAGCTAACACGAATAAAGGTTCCTGTCAGCCATTGATAAATGGAGAAAAAGTCAAGATGCTCGATATAGCGACCGATTGTCACTAATCCCCATTCTTCGTAGGCAGGATAGCGTTGCTTAGCTGCTTCATTCGGTCCAAATTCTGTAATGGCCCCAATTAATGGTCCTAATGTCAGTCCTACTAAAATGGCCAGCATAATAGCAAAATGGTACCAGCGAATACGTTCCTTAAATTGATGCTGTAAAAATAGCAACATTAAAAGCTCAATAAACCCGGATGCAGGGAAAATCATGCCTCGCAATACAGGCTGGAATCCATGTTCAAAAAATGGACGCAATAATTCATAATCTTTCACCTGCATGTTCGTAAAGGCAACGAAAAAGCCAAAGATAACTACACCGAATAATACAAAAACGTTTAAAATGACAATTGTCTGTAAGCTAGTCGCCACAAGAAGAATACACAGAATGGTATAGATAAATAATAAGATGATAACAGGCGTTTGCGGTAAAAATGTAGTATTAATCCATTGCAATGTTTCAACCATTGTAAAAGCTGCCATAATCATTAAAAAAATAGCAACTGTATAAATAACAATAGTAGAGCCAATTTTCCCGATTTTTGAATCAAGCCAATCTCGGATGGGCTCCTGATTAGATTTTGATTGAATATATACTAATAAAAATAGCCAAAAGAAAATAATTCCTCCAGCAAACAATACGGATAGCCAGCCATCTCTTTTGGCCACATCTAGTAGCGGAGGAATAATGGTTACATGATTTTTTAAGCCAATAACAGTCATTGATAGGAAGATGACATGTAAAATACTGATTGATCCTACACTTTTCATGTTGAAAACCCTCTAACATTGATTGATACATATTAGCTTTGACAAAAAAAGTCGGCTTTATAAGCAGAAAATGGTATGGTTTCATGAAAAAACGAGGTATTGGATGACACCATCATCCAATACCTCGTCATAGGAAAAGTAAGCTAAATTAATGAATATATTTTGTGCTTACAAGATCTTCTTTTAAGACATCTGTTGGGATTTCAAACTCTACAACGCCCATATAGCCAGGTGCCACTTCATATTTATCAAAGGAAATCACAAGCTTGCCTTTATCAGAAATGTAGAATTGCTGATCAGGTTTAATAGTTGTAAATTCCTCCATTAACTCTTCATCGGCAAGGCCAGCACCCTTTACCCAATAAACTTTATCTTGATTCGATTCAGCTATTTGTGTACGCATTTGTTCTTTAATATTTTCACTAATTGTTTCAATATAGTGTTGATCTTTAAAGAGCATTGGTAAGGTAATTAAAATTTCGTTTTCTTTATCGATCGTATCGTATTCCATCACCGTTGAAGAAGAAGCAACGGTATTCACTACATAGCGGCCAATCGACAAAATTTGTTCGTTATCAGTTTTGATTTCGTAGCCACTATCAATACCTAAATGACCACCGCCATTTAATTTTAAATCGCCCACTTCTGCCATAAATTCATCGTAAAGTGTCTTACCTTCTGCACGATATTTTTCATTTAATGTATTCGCCAGATCTTGATTTTCTAAGTTTTCAATAGAAGGTACTTTAATGTTGGCATCATAATTATCTTCAGCCACTTCATATTCTGTCCAAGTCAATACTTTTATCACACTACCAACCACGGGAATTTCTGAGAGTGTGCGTGCCATTGCAGGACTTACATTTAAACCAGCTGTAAATAGCATGGCTGCAGCGGCAGATCCAAGGACCCATTGAGGTGTACGATTTTTTTTCTTTTTTCGACCTTGCTTAAGTGCTTTTTCAACCACGAAGTCTAGCTCTTTTGGAATCGGGACTTTCATATATTGTTTTTCTAACTCCTGTAATTTTTTATCCATGTGCAGTTTCTCCCTTCACATCTTCCAATTGGATTTTCAATAGTTTTAATGCTTTATAAAGACGCGATTTGGCTGTACTCAACTTAATGTCGAGGATGTTCGCCACGTCAGCGAGTTTTAAATCCTCGAAATAATGGAGAATGACAACCTCTCGATACATTTGCGGGAGTTCATCCAACGCATGCTCCAAGTCAACATTCTCATAAACATCCTCTTGAGCAGGTGTTAAATATTGTAATGTATCATCATCTGTCACTTGTAAGCGTTTATGCTTACGTAAAAAATCTATGGCTGTACGAACAACTATTTTATAAAACCAGCTTTTCATATAGGTCACATTCTCAAGTCGATCTAATGAAAGCATGGCTTTTTGGATACTGTCTTGTACAACATCTAGTGCGTCCTGTTCATTTTTTGTATAGCTATACGCGAGCAAATAAAAACGCTCTTTTTGTTCTCGAATGAATTGGACAAACACCTCTTCATGTTGAAATGCATTTCTTGTTCTCATGTCCAAAGAAGCTCCTTTTTAACATTATCAAATTGTATACATTTACTAGACGTACGAGGAGAGGGAAAAAGTTGATACCATGAAAAAAACTTACCCCAATTGAGATAAGTTTGATCCTTCTATAGTATTGGCATACGTTAGTATAACGGCTGATCATGAAAAATAGTCATATGTATTTTTCAAGAGTAATAGAATGGTCACAACGATAAATAATTTACGTACATAGCCACTGCCGCGTTTAATGGCAAATTTTGAACCAACAATAGCTCCTGCAATTTGCGCAAGACCCATTGGTAGTCCATAGGCATAATTTATTTGTCCTAAGTATATAAACATAAGGAGGGCAGCTACATTACTGCCGAAATTTAAAAATTTGGCGTTTCCTGCTGATTGTAAAAAATCATAGCCAACTATGAGAAAAGCAAAGAGTAGAAACGAGCCTGTCCCAGGACCTAAAAAGCCATCATAAAAGCCAATAAGTGTAATCACGAAAACAAAAATAATAGAACGCTTAGGGGTTAATTGTTTAAAGGTGGTCATACTGCCCCAGTCTTTTTTAAAGATGGTATAAATGGCAACGACTGCAAGCATAATCAGCATTAATGGCTTCAGTACACTTGGGTCCATTAAGTGGACAATCCAAGCACCCAGCATAGAGCCAAAAAAGACGAAGGGGAATAGCTTATAGACGGCTTTTATATCTAGTTTACCAGAGCGATAAAATGTCACTGTGCTAGTAAGGGAACCCATTGTACCTGCCAATTTATTGGTTGCTACTGCAGCAGAGGGAGGAAGACCAACGAACATAAGAGCTGGTAATGAGATAAGCCCACCTCCTCCAACCACTGAATCAATAAAGGCTGCTAAAAAACCGAAGAGGATTAAAATTAATAAAATATTTACATCTAAATCAAAAGGCACAAAAGGTCATCTCTTTTCTATCATAATAATCTGATAGTAGCGAACTGAGGATAGGCTGTAAATACTCTAGCTGCTATTTTTTAATAGAAATAAATGAAGTGATCCAATAAGAAATGACGATAATTTCTACATAACTCAAAAAAATTCTACTTGGAGTCATTATTTTGATGTATTATGTAGATAATGGTGTTTTTACGTAAAGGGGACGTGATGACATGAGTTTAGGAAATCATATACGTGTATTTCTCTGTGTTGTGTTTATGGGAGTACTTGTAGGGTATGTCTTTAATGCAAAAAAAGATATAACAGATCATGAGTATATTGATACCGTAAAGGAAGGCTATTTGGAGAATTTTTCAGATGTCACAGTTCGAAATGCGTTTAATTACGCTTTTTATGAACCTTACTGGCGCTATTATGAAGCAAAAACTGGGGAGCAAGTTGTAGAATTGTCAGGTGATATTACGTTTCAAGACGAAAAAGGACATGCTATTCTCCAATTTGTCGTGAACGAACAAACGCAGCAATTTTCCCTAGAGGCAATGAAATTTAAAGAAGTCGTATTAAACCAGCAACAACAACAAAAGCTTGTTGGCATGGTCTATCACACTTGGGAAAAGAAACAACTAGCTTATGAGTAAGGTTTTTTATTTTGTAAATCATCCAAACTGTATTACAGTAAAAGGGGGAGCTAGAGACAGAGAGGATGTTTTACATGAGATTAAGTATTTTAGATCAAATGCCGATTCCAAAAGGTCATTCTGCAGAAGAGGCCTTCCAACGTACAGAACAGCTGGCATTGCTAGGTGAAGAGCTTGGCTATCACCGTATGTGGCTTGCTGAACACCATAATAGCCAGTCATTGGCGAGTTCAGCTCCTGAAGTAACTGCTGCTTTTTTAGCTGCTAAAACACAGCGGCTTCGCATTGGTACGGGTGGTGTCATGATGATGCATTATTCACCCTATAAGCTAGCAGAGGTCTTTAAAACATTATCGGGGCTGGCACCCAATCGTATTGATTTTGGTGTGGGGAGAGCTCCTGGTGGTGATCATGCCGCTATCTATGCCTTGGCAGAGGGAAGGCGACAACGCTTCACAGAACAGTATGATAAGCTAGAAATCATATTAAAACTAATGAATAATCAAAAAACAGGTGAACATGTCTATGATCAAGTCATTGCAGCTCCTGCTCATATTTCATTACCAGAGGCTTGGTTACTAGGTTCTAGTGGTCAGAGCGCAATGCAGGCTGGCCAGCTGGGAGTAGGCTATTCGTATGCACAATTTTTCACGGGCAATATGTCAAAGGATATCTTTGATGCCTATAAAGCCTATTTTACGCCTTCTTATTATATGGATAAACCACAAATCATTGTGACATATGCAGCAACAGTTGCCCCAACCCTAGAAGAAGCGGAATATTTAGCTAAACCGATTGATATTTCTCGTCTTCAATTAATGAAAGGGCAAATCATTCAAACAATGTCACCCGAAGAAGCGAAAGATTATCCATTAACTGAAATGGATAAATTGACGATTGACAATAATCGCAAGGCGAATCTTGTCGGGACACCCCAAGACATTGCTGCTTTTTTAAGCGCTGAGCAAGAACGCTATGGCTTTGATGAAGTGATGCTAAATTGCAATCAATATGAATTAGAAAGTCGTTTAAATACCTATAGATTCCTTGCAAAGGAATTAATTGGATAAGAGGAAAAGCCATATTCATCTGAATATGGCTTTTATGTATTTAGCTGAATTAGAATAACGGCTTTACAATTAGAAAAACCCGGAAATGAATTTCCGGGTCTGATTACCACTTACATTTTCTGCTCCATGACACACTGCCTCGCTTCCGCATAGGATCTTAAGATATTCCTAAGAAATCTGTACTTTAGCTTATTCAGTTTTGATGGTCCTTCTGAGTTATCGATCAATCGCACTCATCGGGTTAACCCTCCTAGTCATTGGATTTGAAGTGAAATCTTTAATAGTATAGCTCAACTTCTATTTCTTATACCTCTTGTGAACATAAAATATTTTTGTGCTAAAAAATAATTACAAGAAAACATACAGTCATTACCAGTTAACAATGAAGATAAAAACACTCGTCTGTTTGAAGAAAAGTATATTGGCATCCATGATGTACATGCTACTTGTACAACTGGCTGTGATTTTAATTATTGATAGATATTTCCATAAATGTGGTTGACTTAAAATGTGTATTAAGCATATAATACATTTCAAGAAGTGTATTAACTGTTTAATACATTTTTTTATTGTCGGTGTATTAAGCGCTTAATACACTGAGGTGTTAACGAGAGAAAAAATATGTCCATGTTGATAGGTGCAACCCATCATTCTACATACTGTGTATTAAGTGGTTAATACGCGGAATTAATTTTTGAGGAGTTGAGTTATTTGACTATAAATTTTAATAATCGGGACCCGGTGTATGTCCAAGTTATTCGGCATTTGAAAGAACAAATTGCCAAGGGATTTTATGAGCCAGGTCAGGAGATTCCATCCAGAAGGGAATTAGCCAATCAGTTAAAGATTAACCCAAATACTGCGCAACGAGCTTATAAGGAAATGGAGGAACAAGGATTGATTTTTACAGAGGGGAATATGCCTAGCTGCATTACGAAAGATGAAGCAGTCCTTAAAAATGTCCGTGAGGAATTGATTATCGAAGCGGTTGACTTATTTTTAGGCTCTATTAAATCTATCGATGTGCCTTTAGCCGAAGTATTGGAACTTGTAAAGAAAAAACATGATGCCGAAAGCGGAGAAGCGGAGGAATCGAAATGATAGAAGTAAAAAATGTTAACAAGAAATACGGCAGGAAACAGGTTTTAAAAGACATTTCTTTTACTGCAGAAAAAGGAGAGATTACTTGTTTAATAGGAATAAATGGTGTAGGTAAGACGACCATTATGAAAGCTATTATGGCGCTCACACCAATTAATAGTGGTGAAATTTTAATGGATGGAGAAAAAATCACAAAAGAAAGTTTTGAAAAAATAACCTTCATCCCAGACACAATAACGATGTTGCCACAAATGAAAATCAATGAAGCTTTTGCGTTCATGGCTGATTTTTATAAAAGCTGGAATCCTCAGAGGGCAGAAGAATTACTACAATTTTTTAAACTTGATCCGAATGAACGTATTGCTAACTTATCGAAAGGAAATACAGCAAAAGTGAATATGCTACTGGGATTGTCACTTGATGTCGATTATTTACTGATGGATGAACCATTCTCTGGCATTGATATTTTCTCTCGTGAGCAGATTGCAGAGGTGTTTACAAGCCATTTAATTGAAGAACGTGGTGTCATTATAACAACGCATGAAATTAGTGATATTGAGCATTTGATTGATAAAGCAGTCCTTATTGATGACGGTGCAGTATTGAGGGAATTTAGCGTGGAGGAAGTACGTGAAAATGAAGGGAAATCAGTGGTTGATGTGATGAGGGAGGTATATCGAGCATGAAAAACTATTTAAAACTTGTTAATTTTGAAGTAAATCGATTTTTTAAATTGTATTTGATTTTAATAGGCTTGACCATGCTCAGCCAGCTTATAGGAGCGGGAATTATCTCACAAACCTATATGAAAAATGCTAAACAGTTGATGGCAGAAAACCAGTTATCCATGAACCAGTATGTGGAGCAATACGGGACTTTTTCTTTCGATCGATTCACTGATTCAGAATGGTTTCTGCTGCCAATCTTTTTTTGTATCGCCATGTTGATGATTTATGTTTTCTTTATTTGGTATCGAGATTGGTTGGGTAAAAATACATTTATTTACAGATTATTCATGTTACCAACTGAAAGAATCGTCATTTATTTTGCGAAATTAACGACGATTATGCTTTTAGTTCTTGGCTTGATTGCTTTGCAAATCTTGCTAATTTTGATGGAAAAACAAATAGTGAATAAGATTATACCAATAGACCTCCAATCAAATTTCTCAATTTATGCTAGTTCTACTTTAAATATGTGGAGGTGGCTGTATCCGACTAACTTTACAGAGTTTATCCTGGTATATGCACTTGGGTTACTTTTCGTGGCAGTAATATTTACCGCGATTTTAATTGAGCGAAGTTATGGTTTAAAAGGGATTTTTTACGCTATTTTTTATGGCTTACTGTCACTTGGGGTATTTTTTGCTCCAATCCTATTAGTTAATGTTTATACAAATTACTTTTACCCACTTGAAATTTTCTTAATGGTACTGGTAACGAGCATGATCGTTTTAGGCAGTGCCATTTGGATTGCGAATCATTTATTAAAATATAAAATCAGGGTCTAGAGGAGGTATAACAATGAAAAAATATTGGAAAACAATCAGTATTAGTTTCTTCATCGTGGTGTTTATCAGTTCTTACTATATCCAAAAAACAGCAATGGCTTCTAAAAATGATAGATCCTATAAAATTGAAACGATCAGCGGAAATAAGGAAGAAATCGAAAATCTTATTCTTCAAACAAGTTATCAGAGTAATGATCTTTATCATATGTTGTACATATCAAAGGATGGTTCCACGAATCCCAATAATCAGTCTTTTTTTAGAGATTTGATGGCACCGAATGAACCTATGATTCTTCGAAAATATAGTGAGGAACACCGTAATTTTATGCGCGGGAAAGAATTTGATCCAAGAAAATATTATGAAGACAAATCACGTTTGATTTACACAACGTTTTTAGATGATGGTGGAAAAGAAGCTAGCAATGTCGTAACGCTTCAAATTGATATACTTGATAAAAATACAAATGACAGTTCTTCCTTTAAAATCGATATACCAGTCAAAGCTAGCTATGATTGGATTAATGTGAATGACGTCTACGTAGGAGATGGAAAGATAAATATTTTAACAACAAACTATTTATCAGCCAACTATCTTATAAAAGCTAGGGAAGAGTTGCATGTCTATACGATTGATGAGGAGAAGAAGGAATTAGTAAAGGATGCCATCCTTGCAGAATTAGTGTCAGAAGAAAGAGGCACTTCCAGTATCCGTATTTTTAATGAATACAATACTACTACTCAAAACGAAAATTATTATTTATATATGGTAGAAAAATACAGTGAGCCAAAAGAAAATACTGAGCTAGAAGTTATCTCTAGTCAAATATATCTCTATGATAATGCCAAGAATGAAGCAGAGGAATGGATTATGCCAGAAGAATTAAAACCCTATCGGAAGTCAATGCTGATTCATAAAGAAACAATATATATTCCTGTTTATTCAGCCAATGGTCTAACGCTGAATCGTTATCATATTGAAAAGAAACAGTGGGAAGAACCCTTAACCCTTCAATATTCAAGCATTGCGAATGAGAATGATGCTCCATATTTACGTATAGCAGAGGGAAAATTTTATTTAGTATATCGTGTTTCTGATGGACAGTGGTTGTCTATCGTTGATTTACGTACAGGTGGATTGATTTATGAAGGGAAAATCATTTCCGAAGACAAAAAAAATCAAGAGGCGGATTCCTCTCTTAGGATCGAACAATTATATACGATGCATTAAAGAGCATGCATAAGGACAACCTACAATTTATAAAAGAAACTCCATGTTGATCAGTCTTTGTTCAACATGGAGTTTCTTTCTTTATCGATGAACTTATACACGAGCAGAGCCACTCACAAACGCGGCATCAGGATAATACATATTTTTTACAAGTACATTTGGCCCTAAGCATTTGACTGCTGGACAATGGCAGTTAAGCGATTTTGCTAAGTCGGTTGCCATCCATTTATCAAAAATCAATGGTAGTTCGTCATGCACAATATTGCCGAGGGCTGGTGTGTCACCAAAGTCGGTAATTTAACTCCTTGTAATTACAAAGTGGCGCAAGAAAAATTAATTGTATAGAAGATAAAAGAGGATACGAAGATAGAGTTGTCAGAAATAGAGCAGATGTAAACAAAATAATAAAAAAGTTATAATAAAGATTAAGTTCGATTCCGAGATAATTTATAAATAAATGCACTTTAAAAATTATTTTATCTGTGCGAAAATTATAAGCATGGAAAGGAAGTTTTTTATATGTTTACAGTACAGAAAACTCATGATGAATGGGAAAGTTACCATGACATTGATAGGTATGGGAAATTAACTTTATCAAATATTGAATTTACTACAACACATTTATGTAATATGAGATGTTCGCATTGTGCAGTTGGCTACACATTATTAACCAAAGAATTACCAGCATTACCTACAGAAGAAATTATCCACAAGTTAGATGAGGTGGAAACTTTACGTACAATGAGTTTTACAGGTGGAGAACCTTTAATGACTAAAAAGGGAATAAAGGAAAATTTGTTACCACTTTTGAAATACGCTAAGGGTAGGGGAATTAAGACGCAAATTAATTCGAATTTAACTTTGCCTATGTCTCATTACGAATTAATTGCTCCTTATCTAGATGTTATGCACATATCGCATAACTGGTGTGATGAAAAAGAATTTGTTGAAACAGGCTTCGCTATGATGGATAAGCAACCTTCAATTGAATATAGAGGCAATTTATATCGTAATATTTTCGACAATGCAAGGGAACTTTCAAAAGGAGGGATGTTTGTATCAGCAGAAACAATGTTAAATCGTAATACTGTCCCCTATATGGAGAAAATTCATAATGAAGTGGCTAACGAAATGTTATGTAAGCGACACGAAATTCATCCTATGTATGCTAGTGACTTCGCTGAAAATTTAGAAGTTATTAGTTTGGAGGAATACAGAAAAGTTGTGAATGAAATTCTTGATTATAGAAATAAAGACATATGGGTATTGTTTGGTACATTGCCATTTTACCCTTGTAGTCAAGATGAGCGAGATTTAGCGTTAATCAAGCGAATCAATAGTGAACATAATATAACAATCAGAAATGATGTTGATGGACGATCAAGAATGAATTTAAATATTTTCACTGGGGATATATCGGTTACGGATTTCTCAGATGACGGTTCGGCTTTCGGAAATATAAAAAATGAATCATTACCTCAAATTTACGAACGGTGGTTAGATTCCAATATTTCTAAATCAATTAATTGCCACTGTCCAGCAGTCAAATGTTTAGGACCAAATGTAATTGTAAAGAATATGTATTATCCTGATAAAACATTTATTAGTGGCTCAGTTAAATAATGAAATGAAGACCTCCATTGGAATAACCATTGGAGGTTTCTTAGGATATACTATATAATTTTTCTACTCAGTTTAAATTTAAAAGTTTTTCAAAACACAATTTACTTGTACCTTAATACACAAAGACAAAGGCCTACAGCCTGTTATCACAGGCTTTGTGTCTTTGTAAGACCATTCTTTTTAAACAGTCGTTTTACTCTTTATCTGAATTTGAGGTTTTGTCATAAAATGTAACAAGAAATTGTTGGCTGATCTTAGTTTACTGACATGGTGTTGATTGATTAAACAGCAGTAGTACCCCAAAATATACTGATTCCAAAAGCTACTACTACTCCAGCAAAAATCCAACCCATAGCGTACTTCCTTAGTCTAAAGTTATTTATACTCAACATTAAAAAGCAAAAAGTCATAACAACTTGTATCCAAATTGGTCTATCAAAACTCTCTTTATGCCAAATGAAAGAATAAAGAACCCCGATAACCATAATAGACAGCACTACTAACGCAATTCTATTAAATATGCTAGACTTTTGCAAACCTATAAACCTCCTTAATATGGCTTTGTATTAAAATACCAATCACCAGTACCTCTTAATTGTTCATTCATACTAAAACCTGCAACGGAAGCAATTACTCTAACGTTATCGTTTCTAATTGCATGGTATTTTGTTCCATATCCTGTATCAACTAGACCCTTAGTTCTGTACTGATCATATGTGATTTTCCCAGAAAATGTCTTAGATACTATAAGTGTGGCGAACCCTACAGCCCCAGCCCAATTTCCTATTACTGATGCAATTTGTTTTTTAGTAATTGCAGCTCCGATAATTCCTCCAATTGCAATAACACCACCAATTACTGTCACAATATCAGATACATCTGTGACCATTTTATCGAAATTGATTTTTGCAGTTGACATATAGACAGGTGTATAATCATCTGCTTTATAAGCACTAAATATAGGTTGGGAATCATCATTGACTTTAGTAGGGTCAACAAACTCTTCAAAAGATAATTCCACTTTTTCTCCGTCCATTATAGCAAAAGAATCACCTTCATTATATTCAAATGTATGAATTTTGTTACCAGTTGTAGTAGTTAACAACATTTTATCACCATTATATTCAATGTTAAAATCTGTTTCACCTTCATCATAAACTAATGTGAATGTTTGGCCAGATTCGGTAAAATTTAAGTTCTCTATATTAGAAAACTCATTCTCATTAGAAGCTGCAAACGTATTTTGTGTACCAGCCAATGATAATGGACCAGCTAAAAGCAATGCTGCGACTATGTTACCTGTAAGTATTTTTTTTGTGTGGACGGATAAGCATGTGTATAAAGCGCATACATGTTCTAATATTCTGTCATAGGACATTTTACTGTTATTTTTCATAAAAAACGTTATCATGATATAGAGTAAATAGTCACAATGCATCGAAGAAAGTGGGAATGAACATGACGAAATATGAGATATTATTGTTTGACGTAGATGATACATTACTAGATTTTGATTTAGCTGAAAATGCAGCACTTGACCGCATGTTCAGAGAGGAAAAGATAGCCACTACGCCCGAGATGATAGCGCGCTACAAAGAAATTAATGAATCGATGTGGCGAGCTTTTGAGCGTGGGGAAGTGACAAAAAATACCCTACATAATACAAGATTTGCGGTTGCTTTAAAGGAATTTGGGATGGAGGTCGATGGCGTCTACTTTGAATCGCTATTCCAAAAATACTTACAGGAAGCACATCATTATGTAGAGGGAGCTTATGAAGTCATCGCTCAACTAGCCAATCACTATCATTTGTATGTCGTATCAAATGGCGTAACGTTGACACAAAATAAACGACTAGTGGATGCCGATTTAGCACAATATTTTAAAGGCATCTTTATCTCCGAGCAAACGGGCTATCAAAAACCAATGCCAGCCTTTTTTGATTATGTATTTGAGCGGATTGAGCATTTTGATAAAGCTAAAACGCTTATAATCGGCGATTCTTTGACATCAGACATTAAAGGCGGATTGCTGTCAGGCATTGATACATGCTGGTTTAACATCCGCAATGTTGAAAATACGAGTGATATTGAACCGCATTATGAAATTAAAAAATTGCATGAGTTACAAGAGCTATTGCATACAAAAATAGCACTATATTAAGACAGAAGGCACTTCCTTTGTTCCGTGGACAGAGGAGGTGTTTTTTTTATGTCTTTAAGATTTATTTTTGAATATCTACTTTACAAAAAGTCATGAATCATTTAAAATTCGATTTTGAATGATAATAGTAATCATTACTATTTAAGTGGAGGGGAAAGTATATTGAAAAAAATAATGAGTTTACTAGTTCTATTGATTGTGAGTGGAAGTATGCTTGTGGCCTGCGGAAATTCAGATGACAAGACAAAAAAAGACAAGGCAAAAGGTGAAAATGAACATGTTTTAACCATTTCTTGGCCAAAGGATATTGGAGAAGTAAATCCACACCTGTATGCGCCAAATGAAATGTTTGCTCAGGCAATGTTATACGATCCGCTTGTACGCTATGGAAATGATGGGCAAATAGAGCCAGGATTAGCAACAGCATGGGAAATGTCTCAAGACGGTAAGAGCTACATATTTACATTACGAGACAATGTCTTGTATTCAGACGGCTCTCAGCTTACGGCTGACAATGTTAAACGTAATATCGAAACAGTAGTACAGAATATTGCACCGCATAGTTGGCTAGAAGTGGTGGCAGTCATTGATCGGGTAGAAGTCTTAGATAAACTGAAATTACAGATTCATTTAAAAGAGCCTTACTATCCATTTTTACAGGAATTAACGTTGATTCGTCCATTACGTATGTTAGGGGATAGTGGCTTCCCAGCAAGTGGGACAACCAAAGAAGGCATTGAAAAAGCGGTTGGAACAGGTCCTTGGATTTTAACTGATTACAAGCAAGACAATTTTGCTGAGTTTTCACGTAATGAGCATTATTGGGGAGAGAAACCTAAGCTAGAAAAGGTCATCGTCAAAATTATTCCTGATTCACAAGCACGGATGATGGCACTTGAAAAAGGAGATATTGATTTAATTTTCGGAAGTGGTCAATTAGCACCTGAGGAACTCCGAGCTTTGGAGAAAAATCCGCAATATCAAACGCTAATTTCTGAACCTTCCTCTACTAGAATACTATCTTTCAATTCATACTATGGCGTGACGCGAGATAAAGATGTCAGACTTGCTTTGCAGTATGCTTTTGATCGACAAACAATTATTAAACATGTATTAAATGGCATTGAACAAGAGGCCAAGTCTTTATTTGCTCCAGGATTTCCGTATAGTGATATTCCATTTGAGTCTTACAGCTATGATTTAGAAAAAGCTCAGCAACTATTGGATAAAGCAGGCTGGAATTTTGCAGAAGGGGCTCCGTTTCGATCCAAAAACGGTCAAGCATTGGCCATCACAATTCCATATAACAGTAATGACCAAGTGCATAAATCTATTTTTGAATATTTACAGGGCGTATGGCGTGAATTAGGCGTTGATGTCAAATTGATTGGAGAAGAAGATCAACTTTTTCGAACGCGAAGTAAAACAGGTGAGTTCAATGTCATTATGAATGATACGTGGGGGGCACCTTATGATCCCCATATGTATTTACGAATGATGACGGGGGAAAAGCAAATTGGCTATTATGCGTTAAAAGGCACAGCACATTCAGAACAATTAGCAGCGAATATTGCGAAAGTGATTCGCTCAACTGATGAATCAGAGAGACAGAGCCTGTATGAAACCATTTTACAAACCATTCATGAAGAGGCGATTTTCATGCCATTATCTTATCGGACAAATTATTTGGTGGCCAATCAACGTCTAGCCAATTTATCGTTTTCTATGCAGCAATTTGAAGTGCCACTCAATCAATATGAGGTGAAATAATCAAGATGTTTGCATTCTTTGTTAAACGGCTAGTGAGTATGTTACTTGCATTGTTTGGTATAACCATCATCGCCTTTGGATTAATCCGTTTCATTCCTGTTGATCCCGTTGAAGCATATTTTACAATCAATCAAATTCCAGCTACTGAAGAGGCCATGACAAGTATGCGTGAAGATATGGGTCTCGATCAACCTTTGTGGATGCAATATATTGCTTGGCTCAGCCATGCATTGCAATTAGATTTTGGAACATCCTTTGTATCGAAAAAGGCTGTGGCAACAGAACTGTTTCCACGCTTTGAGACGACATTTCTTTTAGCGGTAACAGCATTAGTCATAATTATTGTCAGTAGCTTGACTATTGGTATTTGGTCTGCAAGTAAAAACAGTGGGTGGCTCGATTGGCTTACACGTACTGCTATCTTTACAATCGCCTCCATGCCCAGTTTTTGGCTGGCCTTTCTCTTCATTTACACAGTGGCTTTGAAATGGGGCGTCTTACCACTCATGGGGTGGGGAAGTTTTGCTCATGTCATTTTACCATCGATAACACTGGCTTTAGGATTTATCCCTTATTACATTAGGCTCATCCGCTCAAGCATGAGAGAAGAAATGAAGAAACCGCATGTTCTATTTGCCCGTGCAAGAGGTGTAAAAGAAACGGTTATTTTGCGTACACATATTTTCAAAGGCATTTTACCACAACTTATCACATCCCTTGCCATGACCTGTGGAGGCTTATTAGGGGGTGCAGCGATTATTGAGAATGTTTTTGCCATTTCTGGCGTAGGGCACTTTATTGTGGAGGCTATGTTAGCAAGAGACTACGCTGTACTACAAGCCTTTATCGTCATCATTGGGGGATTATATATCATCGTCAATTTCATAGCAGATATACTTTGTGCGGTTATTGATCCACGTGTCAGGCTGAAAGGAGGCGCTCTTTAATGAAAAAGCATCTGTCACTCATCATCAGTAGCTTGCTTGTACTTGTGCTAGTTGTGATGGCTCTATTTGCTCCTTGGTTAGCGCCTCATGATCCTTATACAACAGATATAGCCAATAAATTACAGGGGTTTTCTATGCAGTACCCGTTAGGTACAGATCACCTAGGGCGCTGTGTGCTATCTCGTTTATTGTATGGTACACGCACCTCTCTTCTGCTAGCCTCTGGCGTACTATTCATTACCTTAATCATTAGCATCATTGTAGGGTGTCTGGCGGGGTACATCGGTGGGCTGGTTGATCTAGTATTAATGCGTATTTGTGATGTTCTTCTATCCATTCCTGACTTTATTTTTGCCCTTGTCATTGTAGGTGCGTTAGGTGGTGGCATTAAAAATATGTTTGTGGCAATTAGTTTTGTGTCGTGGGTAGGTTTTGCGCGTATCATTCGCAATATGGTGCGTTCTTTAAAAGAAAGCACTTATGTACAATATGCACGGCTGACAGGTGTACCGAAACGAAAAATTATTAGGAGGCATATATTGCCGTTTGTCTTTCCACAAATATTTTTGTTAAAACTAATCGGGCTTGGCTCCACAATACTTTTAATTTCGGAGCTGTCGTTTTTAGGGTTAGGTGTTACGGCACCGATGGCAGAATGGGGCATGATGATTAATGATAGTAAAACCTATTTAATGAGTGAACCAACGCTTATGTTTATACCAGGTATCATGATCTCATTAACCGTTCTTATTTTTAATTGGTTTGGGGATGCCCTTCGTACGGCTATGGACGCCAAAATATAAGAAGAAGAGGTGACAATATGTTAGAGATAAGGGATTTGTCAATTACGCTTCAAACAGCGCAGGGACCTAAAAAAGTTGTGCAGCATGTTGATTTCCAGATTCCAACTGGTACAACGCTTGGTATTGTCGGGGAAAGTGGTAGCGGTAAAACGATGCTATGTTATGCCATCCTGCAACTGTTTCGGGAGTCTCGACACTATGGGGGAGACATTTTATTGGAAGGCCGTTCCTTACTGGGAATGGATGAACAGCAGTTGCGAGGCCTTCGGGGCAATGACGTAGCATGTATATTGCAGAATCCTATGGCTATGTTTAATCCTATTATAACAATAGGAGACCATATGATTGAAACAGTACAGGCACACCGATCGCTCAGTAAAAAACAAGCATTGCACATAGCAACTGAGCAACTTGCTTTTTTTCAATTGACCGATTCAAGACTGTTAAAAAAATATCCTCACGAGTTAAGCGGAGGCATGCTTCAACGTGTCATGATTGCCATGGCTATGAGTCTTCGTCCAAAGCTTTTGCTTGCAGATGAGCCAACAACAGCCCTTGATACGATGACACAGCTCAAGGTTTTAGAGGAATTGTCTCATTGTCAGCAACAATATCAGACAACGATGCTGATTGTGTCACATGATCTTGGCGTCATTGCCCGAATGGCAGATCAAATTGTTGTTATGCGAAGAGGGAAAATCATGGAATATGGTCCAGCCGAACGGCTATTACAAAACCCTGTTCATTCCTATACCAAAGCATTAGTCGCAGCGAAAAGGAAGGATGATCAACTTGAAAAACTTGTGGATAGCTGGTCAGGTGATACAAACGGAATTCTATATGAACTAGACACGAACTATTGGGTAAGACAGGAGGAAAACCGATGTTAGAAATCCAACAAGTATCTAAAACCTATCGAAAAAAGAGATTGTTTGGGGAACATGAAACAATAGAAGCTGTGAAAAATATGTCATTCACCTTGAAGCAAGGGGGTTGCTTAGCCATTGTCGGAGAGAGCGGTAGTGGCAAAACCACACTAGGAAAGCTGATAATAGGTATGGAAAAGCCAGATAGCGGTACCATTCACTTCGATCATATTAATCTAGCAACTACATCTAAAGAAGAGAAGAAGCTATTACAAAAAAATATTCAAATCGTTTTTCAAGATTGCCATAGTGCTGTGAATCCGAAAATGAAGATTCAAGACATCATTGCAGAGCCAATGAATTGTCATTTACAGTTGACAAAACAACAGCAGCTAGAAAAAATAAAGGAGCTTTTAGTACAGGTGGGACTATCTGAGAGAGATGCTCAAAAATACCCTCATCAATTAAGTGGTGGTCAGTTACAGCGAGTGACCATCGCAAGGGCGATAGCAACAGAGCCTAAGCTCATCATCTTAGATGAATCCATTAATAGCTTAGATATATTGGTACAAATCAGTATCCTAAAACTCCTGAAACAATTGCAACAGGAGAGAGGCTTCAGTTATTTATTTATTACTCACGATTTACACGCAGTTAGTTTGTTTGCAGATGAAGTAGCTGTTGTAGACCAGGGTGAAGTGGTGGAGTTTCTTCAGGAAGTGTCTCGTATTCCATTTATGACACACCCGACCAGCCAACGCCTATTAGCCTCTAGATTACCTATAAATCGTCAAAAAGTTTCTTCGTTGCAAGGGGAGAAAGTCTCATGAAACTTCAGCCTTTATCCCTTCGCATGATGCAATTATATGGGCTTGCGATTATTTTTTTTACCGCCAATGCCGTGTTGACAGTTATTTTTCCATTAGAAGCAGCGGATGGGGGGTACTTGGAGGGTGAAATTGGAGTCATGATGGCCATGTATATGCTTGTTTGTATGCTATTAAGACCTTTTGCTGGCCAAATGGTCGCCAAGCATAGTCCTTATACGATTATGCAATGGCTGTTAGTAGGCCATGCACTTGCACTGCTTATCTATGTCATATTTGGTATTGATAGTGTTTTTTTAGTACGAGTCCTACAGGGTATCATCACCGCTTTCTTTTCTATGGCGATGCAGCTAGGTATTACAGTTGTCTTACACGACCATGATCGGGGGCAAGGCATGTCGATGTATTCCTTATCCAGTGTTGTACCTGGTTTATATGGACCTGCAGTAGCGCTACTCTTGTGGACGCAATTGGATAGACAGGATTTATTAATCTTTGTGGTTATGTTGGCTCTTCTGCCACTACTGTTTTTTATTGGTTCCCCTTTACCAAAAGCAAAGGAAGACACAGAAGTTGTGACAACAAGAGAGCTGATAGCCGCCATGAAGGGGGTAAAACAACACAAGGGGCTAGTCATATCAGCAATCGTTATGGTTCTTGGTGCTGCTATTTTTGGCGCCATCACCACCTTTTTACCATTGTTTATGCTGACCGAGGGAGTGGGGAATCCAGCTGTTTATTTAACGTTACAGGCATTGGTCGTGGTGGGTAGTCGCTTTGTATTGCGACGCTCTATTCCTTCAGATGGACAATGGCATCCGAAATTTATTGCATGTGTGCTTTTCAGCTCCATATTGGGCACAACGTTGCTTGCTGTTTTACCTGAAATAGGATCTTTTGTCTATATTTCCGCTGTTTTCAATGGCCTTGCCTCAGCGATGCTATATCCGACAATTACTACATATATGTCGTTTGTTGTACCACAAGAATCGAGAAATGTTTTGCTAGGTTTATTTTTAGCTACCTATGATTTAGGCTTTGGGTTGGGTGGGTTTTTGATGGGCTTTATTGTGCAATTTACATCCTATATGGTCATGTTTATGGTTTGTACGGTTTTAGCGATTATCGCACTCTGTGTTGTATTGCGTAACGGTAATCCCGAGAGGCAAATTACCACTACCATACTGACCAAATAATCGCGTGCTTGCTATGTATAAAATACAATAGAAAAGGCAAAACCTTTTATGAGACTAGTTTCCATGAAAGGGGAAATATTCGATGAATATGGTTTTAACTGCCAGTAAACGTCAAAAGGGACAACAATCTTCTTTAACACAGCTTCGACAAAATGGGGGCATTCCAGGTGTGGTTTACGGCTTTCAAATGGAATCAACGGCAATTATGTTAGATGCGAGAGCCTTTTCAAAAATGTTAGCTACACACGGTACGAAAAGTGTTTTCCAATTAGATGTTGAAGGAAAACGCATTAATGCAGTTTTAACAGAGGTACAACGTTGTGCATTAAAAGGGAATGTTAAGCATGTGGATTTTAAATCCATCAATATGTCAGAGGAGCTAGAAGTGGATATTCCAGTGACTGTAATTGAGGATGCAGTTGGAGTTGCTGATGGCGGATTCCTGCTCCAGCCTAATCGTGAAGTGCGTATTAAAGTGAAGCCAACTGACATTCCAGAAACCATTGAAATAGATGTTACAAATGTTGCAATTGGGACTTCTCTATACGTCGGAGATATTCGTCAACAGTTCTCGTTTGAAATTTTACAAGAGGATGACTACACACTTGTGACGATTACACCACCGGCTGCTGAAAACGTACAGGAAGATGATACAGTGGACGATACACCAGAAGTGATGGAAGCAACAGGACAAAATACTGCTGAACCAGAAGCATAAAGGAAAGAGGAGCCTCCTTACACTACGTAAGGGGCTCCTTGTTATTTGCTATAAAAATTGCTGTATGGATTTACGATAACGATAATAGAGTGTGATGTAAATACAACAAGTTGCTAAAAATAGCCATGGTGGAAGAAAGCGCATGATGGCAAAGGGTGTTTCTAATAAAAAAGCAAAAAGGAAGGCAGAACCTTCTTTATCCCATAAACCTGGGGTATAATATGCGCTTTTTATACTGAAAAAGGGAGCGACGTCATCGTTGCCATTAAAAATCATTAAGAAGATAAGTGAGAGTATTGCCCAATTGCTTGCATGTTTCATTAAACGTTTATATTTCGCAATGTGGGAATCATGATCTGAAAATAATTCATCATTACCATCTTTACTTTTTGTCCAATAAAAAGTGCCATCATATGATTTTTCTTTTACTATACGCCAGCCAAAATCCTCATGTAATTGCTTATAGGTAGCTTTCTTTTCTTTGCGAAGCTCCTGCTGACAATCAATCCGAATAACTTGTTCAAGATTTTCAGTAGGCTGAAATGTATAAATACCTGCTGAGTTTATGTGAGAGCATAGCCAACCCTTGGCTAACATTTCGTTTAACCAACGCTCTTCCTTTTCGATATCAAAAAAGATTTTAAACTTTATCATGTTCGCCAGCTCCCTCGTATAAAGATAAAATGCGCTGCAATCTTTGTTGCTCTGCCGCTAATATTTCTAGACCCTCTTCTGTGGTTTGATAAACCTTGCGTCTTGTATCCTGGGTCTCAACAGGCGCGATCCAATGATATTTTAATAAATTTTCAATGGCTCCATACATAGTGCCGGCAGCAATCCTTACACTACCTGCGCTCATTTCCTCGATTTTTTGCATCATGGCATAGCCATGTAGCGGTTCACGTAAGGCAAGTAGAATATAATGCATGGTTTCGGATAAAGGTAATAATTTATGTTTTTTCACATCTTCACCTCAAATATACAGTTGGACTATATAGTTTGATTATATATAGTTGAACTGTATATTTCAACTGTAAAAAAGACAATGCAAAAATGCATTGTCTTTAATGTTTAGACAACAGCGCTTTTCACGCCTGTCCATCGCATAAATAATTTTTCGTTATAGGATAAGGCAAATTGTACGATTGGTCCAAGCCCAAATGCCATAAATACCGTACCGATGCCTATAGGACCGCCAAGTAGGAAGCCAATGATTGCAACTGTTACTTCCATTGTTGTACGAGAGCGAGTCACACTCCAGCCAAGCTTATGAACCATCATCAGCATGAGTGTATCACGCGGTCCAATACCTAAATTTGCTACCATATACATTCCACAGCCCCAGCCTAGTAACACTAACCCTGTAAGGTAAGAAATAAGTTGCATCCAAAAACCATCAATATCAGGTAACCAATAGTTGAAAATATCAATAAAAATGCCTGCCAAAAACATATCGATAAACGTTCCAGGTAAAGGGAACTTTTTCGTAATCAGCATATCAAACGCTAAAATAGCAAGTCCCAAAATAATGGACCATGAACCGATTGATAGGCCTACTGTTTTTGTTAAGCCAATATGTAGTACATCCCATGAGCCCACTCCAAAGAGTTGGCCTTTAATTGTTAATGTGATACCAAAAGAAAGCACGATAATGCCTGTTATGAAAAACAAACAGCGCGTAAAAAAAGCTTGTTTCATTTTTAACCCTCATTCATTCGAAAATTCCTGTTGTCCATCCAGTTATTATAACAATAGATTTTCAATATGCCCGAAGATTGTCATTTCACATTTTTCAAAAAAAGACCGTTTAGCTTTCTTGGGAGAGGGCAAAATAGATATATAGATGAAAGGATGGGATATTATGACTTCTGTACGTGATGAAATTCTAGAAGTGTTAAATCGAGAAAAGATTGGCACAATGGCGACTGTAGAAAATGGCAAACCTTACTCACGATACATGACATTCCAGCATGAAGATTTTGTATTGTATACGGTGACGAATAAGCATTCAGAAAAAATGGAAGAGCTGCGCAAAAACCCATATACCCATATTTTATATGGCTACGAAAATGGTGGCTTTGGTGATACGTATGTGGAAATAGAAGGCAAACTTACTGAAGTACATGAAGAAGGGATAAAAAATAAACTAGCCGAATTTTTTACAAGTATCTTTATTGGCAATCAGGATGAAATGGTGACATTAAAGATTGAGCCTATTCGTATGCGCTTGATGAATAAAAAAGGGCAACCACCTAAAGAGCTAGAATTTTCGAACGACCATTGATCAATGGTCGTTTTTTTATGATGTAGCGATAAATAGTTGCAATGGCTAGCATCTTTTTGGCATGATAGTTCTTAAAAGAAAAAGGAGTATAAGTTATGTCGATAAAATTACAGCAGCTAACACAAAATGTATTATCATCTCAAGGAAAATTAGAGGCAGATTTTATACTGAGAAATGCGCAAATTGCGGATGTTTTTTCGTTAACATGGCAAAAAGCAGATATCGTCGTGAAAAATGGTATGATTGTGGCTCTAGATCGCACGAATAAGTTTCACGCTAAACAGGAAGAGGATGCGGCAGGAGGCTATGTCATTCCTGGTTTAATTGATGGTCATATACATATTGAGTCTTCTATGTTGACACCAGGGGAATTTAGTCGCGTTTTACTTCCTCATGGGATTACAACGGTAATGACAGATCCTCATGAGATCGCCAATGTCGCAGGAGCAGAAGGCATTCAATTTATGCTCGATGATGCACAAAAGGCAGATATGGATATTTTTGTGATGCTGCCATCAAGTGTGCCAGGTACACAGTTTGAAAATGCAGGCGCTACACTAACAGCTAAGGATTTGGCACCATTTCTACAACATGAACAGGTTCGTGGATTAGCTGAGGTGATGGATTTCCCAGCGGTATTAAATGGGCAAGAGGACATGCTTCAGAAAATTTTATTATCGCAGGAAGCAAATTTAGTCATTGATGGGCATTGTGCAGGCTTACAAAGCGAACAAATTACAGGCTATCGAGCTGCGGGTATTCACACAGATCATGAATGTGTAACGGCTGAGGAAGCCATTGACCGTGTAGAGCAGGGGATGTATGTGCTAATCCGAGAGGGCTCAGCCGCGAAAAACTTACGTGACTTATTGCCAGCTGTCCAGTCATATAATGCTCGTCGTTTTGGTTTTTGTACGGATGATAAATATGTGGATGAGTTAATCGACGAAGGCAGCATCAATTATGATATCGCCATGGCAATAGCTGAAGGGATGCCACCATTGCAAGCAATCCAGTTAGCAACCGTTAACACCGCAGAATGCTATCGTTTATTAGATCGAGGTGTACTTGCACCAGGCTATAAGGCAGATTTTGTGTTAGTAGAGAATTTGTCAACAATGCAGGCAAAGGCCGTATGGAAAAATGGGCAGAAAGTGGCTGAAAATGGTGAGATGCTGACTAATCGTCAAGAGCCAGTTGTGCCTGCTCATATCCATCAATCTGTCCATTTACCAACCATTACAAAGGATAGGCTACAACTAGCATTCACAAAGGGTACAAAGGCGAATGTAATGGAGATTGTGCCGAATCAGCTAATTACCAATCATGTAATAATGGATGTACCTGTAAAGGATGGTGTTTTCGTCCCTTCTGTAGAACAAGATCTACTGAAACTAGCCGTCATCGAACGTCATCATCAGCTACACACGACAGGTTTAGGAATTGTTAAAGGCTTTGGCTTACAAAAAGGAGCAGTAGCCACAACAGTAGCTCATGATTCCCATAATGCCCTTGTTGTAGGAACAAATGATGAGGATATGGTCCTGGCGCTTACACGCATTCAGGAAATCCAAGGGGGCTTTGTGATTGTTGCGGATGGCCAAATTCTAGCGGAGATGCCATTAACCATTGGTGGCTTGATGACAGATGTACCAGCTCAACAGGCAAAGGAGCAGCTAGCAGGCTTGCACAGGGCATTAAAGACGCTTAATCCAACATTAGATTTCCATTTTCTACTAACGTTTTCTTTTGTGGCATTACCAGTTATTCCTGCTTTAAAGCTAACAGATACAGGATTATTTGATGTGACAACCTTCCAGCATATCACGGTAGAAGCATAGATAAAAAAACGACCTACTAGCTTTCATTAAGCTTTTAGGTCGTTTTCTTATATTGCTTATTTAGTGCTAGCTCTCATTCACCATCATTTACGAACTATAAACATGCTTACAAGTCATTGTAATATGGAATTAGTCGTAAAATTAAGGATTGCGTGTTGATTAATTCAACCTCTTATTTGTAAGATATTTTCGTCTAAACATCCCTACTAAAAATACATACATTAATATATAAAAGGGGGTGAGATTGACAATGAAAAATAATGATCGATTTATGAAAATAGTTAGTATTCCTACTCCTTTATATGAATCATTATTAGGTCAATATTTTGTTGGGCAAACCGAATTAATTACCTTAAAAAAAGGAAGAAATGCGTGGGGAAGCTTAAGTAATCCTAAATATTCTAATGTGGATTTGTTTGTAAATGCGTTTACCATTACTAATTATTCTAAACAACCTATTCTGGCTGAAATTTGGTTTAATGCAATACCTCCTGGGGATTCAATGATTTCTAAAAATGTAACGCCTACTAATACAGCCATTTATCCACCACCAAATCCAGACGTTAAAATTGAATTTGCTGAACTTGTTGAAGGGCACCCCTATAAAGGAGTAAATGCGTTTAAACGAATTGTTCCACCACAAAGTACTTTAGTAAGCGATGAAGATGGAAAATTTATTTTTCCATCTGGTGAATCATTTGTAATTTTTTTAGTTACACAGGACAATGAATGTATAGAGGCTGAGATAGCATTTGGGTGGTTTGAAAAAATGAAAAAATACCATTAAATAATAAGGATATTGTTAGTAGAATATAATTTATAGTGATATTAATTAGTTAGAAAAAAGAAGCTAAAGCTCTCAAATATCTATTGAGAACTTTAGCTGCTGTATTATTGACTAGTTAAAGCATTTTTTCGAATCTATCAATGGCTTTATTAAATTCATTGTGAGTTTCTGTTACAACTTTCTTCAAATCATGTGTAATATTATCGACCTTTTCCGTATCACTTTCTATAGTCATTACATTATATTCGATATTTCGAAGTGCATTATCAACATTCAGTGCTAATTTTCGTACCTCTTCTGCTACGACTTTAAATCCGCGACCTTTTTCACCAACACGTGCAGCCTCTATTGCGGCATTCAGTGCTAGGACATTTGTTTGTTTAGCGATAGTATGAATCACTTTTACAGTATCTCTAATTGCGTCAACTTCTTTGGCAAGTGATGCTACGGCTTTTATGTTTTCTTCTGAATTGGATACAACAATTTCTACTAACTCCTGAGGCATACTTTTTAGTTTAGCAATAATCTCTAAAGTATTGAATTCTCGATTTGTAATATCTGTTGAAATTTTTAATATGGAACTTACCTTATTATTGTCATTGAAAATGGGGAGGTAAGTTGCTTCAAGCCATATAGAATCGTTCATTTTACTTATTCTTTCAATTTTTCCTTCATATTTTTCTCCATTTAATAAACCTTGCCATAGGAGATGATAGTCTGGGCTTTGTATAAAATCCGGTTTACAAAACTTTTCATGACCCATCCCAATAACTTCATCCACCTGATATCCTAGAACCTCTGCAAATTTTTTATTAGCCCAAATCACTTTTCTATTCAAGTTAAACTCTACAAGGGCTAAATTTTTTTTCATTGAATCTACAATTGCATTTTCATTCATATGTTTTGTCTGAATATTCATATTTTCAAATCCTTATATTAGGTAGCTAAGCTAAATTTAATTCATACTTAATGATTATTAGATATGCAACATTACTTTTTCACTAGGTTTGTTATTGAGTTCCGTATTAAAGAGATCTATTTTAGGTAAAGGTTTCACTGCTAATTGTGCTAGACCATGCTTTTGTAGAATTCCATTAGAAGTAATACGTGCAGACTCCAAGATAATCGGTAAACCACTTCCTGGATGTGTACCACCTCCAACTAACCAGCTATTTTTTAATTCTTCAAATTTATTGTGAGGGCGGAATGTCAGCATCTGTGTAAGCTGATGACCTAGGTTAAAAGTTGCTCCTTTATATACACCTAAATTCTCTTCCCAATTTTTCGGTGAAATTATGTGTTCTTCTTCAATGTATTGCTCTAGATTTTCAATGCTAAGTTTGTCCTCAATTAACCCAATTAGCATGTTACGATAATCTTGTTCACAGGTATCCCACTCAATATGACTGAAATTATTAGGTACTGGTGCTAATACATATAGCGTAGATTTCCCTTGTGGGGCAACTGTCGGATCTGTTACAACTGCATTTTGAATGTAGATAGATGGATCATCCGACAACAATTTATGGTTAGTAATTTCTTCAACATTTTTTCGGTAATTTTTTGCAAACCAGATCGTATGATGGGGCAAATCAAATTTTTTATTGACACCTAGATAAAGCATAAAAGTAGAGCAAGAGTATTTTTTCTTCTCTAACTTTTCTTTAGTGTATTTTTTTAGAACACCAGGCTCGACTAAGTGAGTCATCGCATGACCAAAATCACTATTTATTATTACTTCATTAGATGCTATTTTTTCGCCATTATCTAAAATGACACCCTTTACCTTTCGATCATCCAACCAGAGCTTTGAAACGCCACAGTTCGTGTAGATCTCTCCACCATTTTCTCGTACAACCTTTGCCATTGCCTGTGTTAACTTATTAATGCCACCTGTAATGTGGTAAACACCATAAGCATGCTCAATAAAAGATAGAATGGAAAATGCACCAGGACTTTCCCACGGAGACATGCCTAAGTATTTTGCTTGGAAAGTAAAGGCAAGTTGTAATTCCTCTTGCTTGTAAAATCGTGAAAGCGTATCGATTAAAGATCTACCGATTTCAAGCTCACCCAATGCCTTTAAAACTTTTGGGTGTAGTAAATCTGTATAACGGTTCATGCTTGCTTGCAATACAGGTACTAACGCTTCTAATTTGTGATTAGTTTCCTTCATATATTTTTCAAAAGAGCCCTCATTGCCTGGAAATAGTTCATTTATCTGACGAATCATTTCCTCACGATCACGAGTCATTTTAATGCGCTTATCGTGAAAAATTAATTCATACATTGGATCTAGGTTTACTAGATCTATATAATTATGTATATTTTTACCGGCAAGCTCGAATATTTCTTCAATAATATAAAACATATTTAAAAATGTGGGGCCCATATCAAATTTATATTCTCCTAGCTTTATTTCACTTGTTCTACCACCAATATAGGGTTGTTTCTCGTAAACTTTGACATTAAATCCTTTAGCGCTAAGCAGCATTGCCGACGCTAAACCACCTGGACCAGCTCCTATAACAATAATCTCCTTTTTCATTGTGAAAAACCTCCGTATCTGCTATTTAGTCTTATAACACTACCTGTATTGAGTCATGATTTATAAATAGATAAAAATATTTATTTGTTGTACAAAAGTTATACAGTGATTATACAATTAGTGTACAAAAATGTGCAAACTATATATTCTTGAAATTTAAAAAATTATTTTATGGCTATTGCGTGCAAAAAAAAATCATAGACAAAAGCATGTGTAACCAATGCTTTCATCCATGATATTCTCGTTGAACTTCTCAATAAAATAGATTGTAAGAACAATGCCTTATTTAAACAGGGATAGCAGTATTAATAAACTTTTTAACTTTTGCTTATAGTACTAGTTCTAACCAAAACGTTAAACTCCTACTAAAAATAAATGTTATTTAGAGTGAGAGTTATTTATAACTTCATCAATAGTACTGGCAATAGCAATTGAATGTAAGGAATGTGTTTTTAAATACTCTTCAGAGCCAGCACCCCCCATATAAAATCGAATAGCAGGATGTTTTGCAGCGAAGTCATCTAATTGCTGAATGCTAGTAGGGTATAACTCAAATGGCCTTGTAGTCATAGCAGATAATAGAACCACCTTTGGTTTAAAATGTATGATTAAAGATTCAATTGCCCCAACAGCTGGAGAACTGCCAACAAGGAATGATCGCCAACCAGCCATCATTGCTTGCAACAATAAAATATGAAGTTGAACTTCATGATGCTCCCCTGGTAAGCATGCTCCCATTATAAGTGGTGCATCCTCTTTAGAGTGGTAATTCCTTCTTAATTGTACTAAATAATCTCTAACAATCATTGTAGTAACAGATTCTTGATACTCGGTCCATACCTGTTTTTCCCATAATCTTCCTACCTCTTGTAAGAAAGGAATAATCACATGAGATAGAAATTTTGCTAATCCTAATGAATGATTTGCTTGTTGCAGGAGTCGATTAAGTTCTACTTCATTGCAAAGTCTTCCTTCTTCCAATAAAAGATTACAGAAATGATCTACATTGTCGCTTTTGGTCAACACTGTGGGGGTAACTGCCTCTAAAACATTTTGATTGCTAAGTACAATTGTCACTGCTTGTTTTATAGAATAGCCTTGGTTCGAAAGGCTAAGTACTTTTAAATATAGCTGCACATCCTTTTCACTATAAACACGGTGTCCATTTTCTAATCTTTTGGGATGAACAAGTTGGTAGCGCTCTTCCCATTTACGTATCACTTGTTTGGAAAGTCCTGTGATTTCAGATACCTGCGTAATATTATATTGCCAATCTGTTGGTGTCATTATTTCCCTGCCTTTCTATAGCTATTAATATTCATGATTGTGAGTATTTGTGTGCCGTAGTGCTCTATCCGAAACCTTACAACTTTTCATATTATAATATAGATATTTAAAAGTTGTACAACAATTGTATAACTAGAGTGGTTGAATATTGAATAACAGGAAAATAAGGGTGGGGAAATTAATGAGACAATTTGTTGGTTTTTTCTTCCATACCATAATGAGTAGGCTATACGATTTTATAGATAAGCTAATGGCTTTAAATAATTTATTAATGTTATGTAAGCGGAGTAATTATAAGTTGGAATGGGTAATGAATATATTGAATTAGATGATGTAAATGAGAGGGGGAAAGAACATGAAATGGCTTGCACTCATAAGTTATTTCGCCATGGTTATTATTAATGGACTAGCTAGCACGGTGGGGATTAATGGGAAAAAGACAGGTGAAATTTCTAATCAGGTAGATGTATTGTTTATTCCAGCAGGCTATGTTTTTAGTATTTGGGGCTTGATTTATTTTTTATTATTCATTTGGCTTGTACAACAATTTCGGTCTTCAACTACTAATCGTATAAATAGCAATCTGGGTCTCTTTGTAATCACTGCATTTTTAAATATCGCATGGTTGTTGAGCTGGCATTATGAATTGTTTATAACGTCCATTGTTATTATGGTCGGCTTATTGGTTCATATAATTTTTCTGTATGTAAGTTACCCGAAAGAGGATAATCGTTTTTCAGGGAGACTTCCATTTTCTGTATATTTAGGGTGGATTAGTGTGGCGTTGATGGCTAATATTAGCTTTGTGCTTAAATATTATGAGTGGGATGGGTTTGGGCTCTCGGAGGAAATATGGGCACAGTTATTACTTATTCTTGCGACTGTGCTAGCTGCTTTTATACGTGTTTATAAGCAAGATGTATTTTTTCCATTAGTAATTATCTGGGCTTTTATAGGAATCGCTATCAAGAATGGAGAAGATGCAGGGAGTATTTTCTATATGCCATTTATATATAGTTTGTTCCTGGTAATTTGGATTTTCATTGGAAGGCCTAAAAGAATATAGTTAAAGTATCTATAATATTTGATAGAAAGCGTGCTTTGAAAAGAAAATTTATTTATAAAGAAACCCAAACTAATGAAGTGTTATGAGCTTCTGTGTAGTTTGGGTTTTTGGTAAAGATAGGTGACCTTTCATCCAATTCTTCTTATCCAATGATTAAAATGTATTCACTTTTTTGAATGTAGAAATAATGGAAATATAAAGGGAATGAGCTCTTTTTGTCGAATCTTCTTATGATGAAAGGAGTAATCAAGTTTTGCTTGTCACAAATTATTTTTATGATCTACCAGAAGAGACCAAAGAATCTATTTATTTATATGAATATAATCTTATATTGAGTAAAGAAGTTGAAATCATTCAATTACATCGAAAACGGTCAATTGTTTATGAAATGAAAAACAAAGGAATTATATTGAAAAAATTTTTATCTGAAGGAAAAGGGGATAACGATATTTACGCATTGTTGGAGTTAAACAGTAGTCCTTATTTTCCTAAAATTTATGCATATAAAAAAAGAGAGTTTTTATTTGTAGAAAAAGTGAATGGTAAAACTTTATCACAGGTTTTAAAAGAAGGTATAACTAACAACGAATTAAAAGAAATTGTTTTGAAAATGATTGAAGCAAAAAAAGATATGATGAATGTAGACAGATACGATTTTGATTTTAAATTTGAACATATATACTGGGATACGGAAAATAGCACTTTGAAATGGATTGATTTGGGGGCGTGTGTAAAAAACCCAATAGGATATTCTGAAGAAGAAAAAAAGAAACGAATTGAATATTGCATTAACCAAGTCAAACAACAATTTGCTAAATATGGGTATAGTTTGTTGGATAATTTAGAGGGGTTATAACTAACTATTGATTTCATTTTGTATCCTAGTTTAATTGAACATATTAAGTATGCATGCTAATTGTAATCGAATCTTTCGATTTATTTTATCGAAATAATCATCTTTATCGATTTGTGAAATCATAATAAGCTATTGATATACGGGGACACTAGTTAAAACTTTAAGGAAGTAGGGATACTAAATGTCAATAGCAGTTATTTACGGTGGCAATCGGTCGAATGGGAATGTAGAGACTTTAACAAAATTAGCCACTCAAGGCCTAATGATTGAAGAAATTTATCTAAAGGACTGTGTTATTCAGCCAATAATCGATAAGCGTCATGCTGCGGAAGGTTTCACAGATGTCAGCGATGATTATAACGCCGTCATTGACCGTATTCTTCCACATGATATTCTTATTTTTTCTACGCCTATTTATTGGTATAGCATGACAGGAATAATGAAGAATTTTATTGATCGATGGTCGCAAACTTTAAGGGATCCAGATTATCCTGATTTTAAGGCCCTGATGTCTTCTAAAAAAGCATATGTCATTGCAGTTGGTGGAGATGAGCCTTATATAAAGGGGTTACCAATGATTCAGCAGTTTCAACATATTTTTGATTTTGTTGGGATAACCTTTGAGGGATATATTCTAGGAGAAGGAAACAAGCCAGGCGAGATCCTTCAAGATCTAAAAGCATTGTCTGCAGCTGATCATCTTAGAAAAGACTTACAATAAGTCGACCTTATTGCCTTTAGATGATATTGACTATTTTTATAGCACAATACAATGAAACGAATTTGGAGGAAAGAAGTCTCCAAATTCGTTTCTCTTTATATGATAAAAGGTTCTTTTGATGTTAGATATTTACTTGCGCTATTGGTAAATGAAGCCATCTCTTTCTTTCAGCTACAAACTAGTGTATATTGGATTTTATTATCGAAAAGGGTGAATGTTTCAATAAAAACTATCGAAGAAATAGATGAAGGGGTTCAAGTGATGGATATTAAGCAGCTTCAAACGTTTTTTACAGCAGCTGAAACATTAAGCTTTACACAGACAGCCCAGCTTCTTGACTACGCTCAATCGAGTATTACAGCTCAGATAAAAACATTAGAACAAGAGTTAGGTGTTCATCTTTTTGAGCGGCTTGGCAAGCGTATTATTCTCACAGAAGAGGGCAAGCGTCTACAGCATTATGCAAAAAAAATGCTTGAGCTAGACCGTGAAATGAAAAAAGCTATATCCAACGAGCAGGAGCAAGTCCTATTGAAGGTAGGGGCACAGGAAAGTCAGTGTGTCTATCGACTACCAAGTATTTTACAGCAATTTCAACAAGCACACCCGCAAGTGAAAATCATTTTCAAGCCTGTGCATACAACAGCTATTGCAAAGGATTTATTACAAGCTGGTAAACTTGATATTGCATTGATAACGGACACTTATCAGGAAACAGCCATGCTCAAGCGAGAGCGATTGATTCAGGAACAGCTTGTTTTTGTGAGTGCCCCCAAAGAAATTAGTCAGCCTCTATCGGCTCAACAAATTTCAACTGAAACGATGTTGTTAACAGAAACAGGGTGCTCCTATCGTAATCATTTAGAAGCACAGCTACAGCAAGAGGGTGTCAATCCCTTACAAATGATTGAATTCGCCAGTATTGAAGCAATCAAGCAATGTGTGATGGCAGGGTTAGGTATTACATTTTTACCTAAAATGGTTGTAGAGAAGGAGCTGGAAAGTGGGCAATTAATGGAAGTACCGTCCACAATTGATTTAGCGCCAATTTATACAGATATTGCATGGCATAAAGATAAGCATATGCATCTCTGTCTCGAAGATTTTATTGCCATCGCCAAACATAGCTATGAAGCTTTTAAGGATGAAAAAAGAGCCTGAATGATTCAGACTCTGTTACAAATTATTGCTGCTTGAGGGTACCCGAAAAATTGGTGCCTTCATTACGTTCAGCACGACAATCAATCTCGGACACCTTTAGGGCATTATTAGATAAACGTTCAAACTCGACAACACAACGATTGCCATTCGAGGATGTATTCATAAGGGCTTTCGTATTGCTTGTAATTGTGGCTGTGCCATTTACACTACCAGAAGCGGAGCCATCATTCGCCGTTAAAGCAATAGAAAAGCTCTTGTTTGTGGCATTGGAGATTATAGCATCACGGCGGTTAAACTCATTTGTACCCTTACCCCATTTGTAGTAATAAGTATACACACCTTCCCATGCGCTTTTACTAGGAGTAGCCTGCTGTAATGATTTGTCGAGCTGATTTTGAGCATTTTTTGCCCTATTATTTAAGGATACGTTGTTGGCATTCTCATGAATTGCTTGTGCATCCGCTGAAATTTCATAATAATTTCGTTCGTCCATACGATAGAGCATCGTAACAACTTGCGCACGGGTCATGTTGCTTGTCACGCCATAAAACTTTTGTAAATTACGCTCTTCATACTGTGGATTTAGCCCGGAAGAAATATAGGTATCAAGTAAAAATTGAATAGATTGATCTAAGCCCTTCTTACCGCTAGCTAAATGAGCAATAGCCTGTGCCACTACACCACGCTTCACAGTAGCCGCTCGGATTCGGTTATCGAAATAGCCATTTAAAGGGACCCCATAGCTTGCGAGCTGGTTATAGAAATCATCCGACCAATTTGCCGAAGGCGTTTGCTTTTTTAATTCGTCGATGGGCGTTTCGAGCTCATAAAAATTGGCTAATAATTTTGCTAATTGCTGTTCAGTAATGGTAGCATTCGGTTTAAATGTACCGTCTGTAAAGCCATTAACAATATCATATTCTTCTGCCCATAAAATAGCTTCATATGCATAATGATCCTTTGATACGTCCCGAAAGCCAGCAGCTTGTACATTGCCTGCACTAGCTATAATCAGAATAGAAAATAATAATGTACCTATTAATTTTTTCATTTGTTGTCTTCATCCTTTCTTGCTCGCTTTAGTAATAGTTTGCAGGAAATGGATAAAAACTGCAAATTTTTCTAGTGAAAAAATAATCGCTGCCCTTTGTCGGGTAGCGATTATTTTAAACGTCGTTATTGGGCTGTGTAGCCACCATCTACTGTTAATGTGTTCCCTGTCATAAACGTTGAATCGTCACATGCCATAAATAAAACAGCTTTCGCCATTTCCTCTGGTTTTCCTAGTCGTTGCATAGGTGTGATTTGACGTAATGGCTCCTTACTTTCTTCTGGGATAATTGGTGTATCAATAAAGCCTGGACATAGGGCATTGACACGAATCCCTCGCGTAGCAAATTCTAATGCTAATGAACGTGTTAAATTAATCACGCCTCCTTTTGCTGCATTATAAGCAGCTGATCCTGGCGAGCCAACCCAACCATACATCGAAGCTGTATTAACGATTGTACCACCATTCGCTTTTAGCATTTCTTTGATGGCAGCCTGCGCCATTAAAAATACACCATCTAAGTCTACATTTACAGTTTGACGCCATTCCGCATAAGGAAGCTCCTCAGTTGGCGTAACACGACCAATCCCTGCATTATTAAAAAGGACATCGACTTTGCCAAATGCCTCAATAGTTGTTTGATAAATAGCTGCTACTTCCTGTTCATCCGTTACGTTTGCTTTGATAAACATGGCTTCTGCTCCTGTTGCCTGTAGTTCAGCTGCAAATGCTTGGCCTTTTTCCTCATTTAGGTCCACAAGCACCACTTTTGCACCTTCTGCTACAAATAATTGGGCTGTTGCAGCACCGATACCAGAAGCACCACCTGTAATAATTGCGACTTTATCTTGTAATTTCCCCATACATGACACTCCCTTAAACAAACTTTTTTCTTGCACACTGTGTAAATCACGGTGTACTTTTATTGTAAAACGCCTGAAAACGGAAACAATCATTAATGTCGTAGTAAATATCTAACTAGTAGACATATGTGCCTGAAATGTCTAAAAGGGGGAAGTAAAATTGCCAAAATGGACACAAAGACAAGAAAGAACCCGCCGTCATTTTTATGAAGCGTTTGTCGATTTAATGAAACAACATGGTTTTCAAGCCATTACAGTGAAGGATATTGTAGAACGAGCGGGCTATAACCGTAGTACCTTTTATGTGCATTTTCAAGATAAATTTGAACTAGCAGAGAATTTGCTAGAACAAATGATGAATGGTCTGGAAGTGGCAGTAGGTGAACCCTACCTATATGGAGAAAAGGTATACACGACAAAATTGAAAGCACCATCCTTTAATATTATTCATTACATTTATAAGCACCGTTTGTTTTTCGAGCTGCTGAATGTGGAAGATACGATTCCTGGGTTGCACACCCGTATGCCCTTAACGATCACAAAAATTTATCAAGAGCAATTTAAATTTGAGACGATCAATCAGCAGCCTGTCAACATGAACATGTTCAAACATTATACTTCCTACGGCTTTTATGGATTGATGATGCAATGGATTGCAAGCGGCTATGAAAAATCAGAAGAAGCTTTAATCAAGGATATTATTGAATTAACAAAAACACATATTTATGCATTTGAATTTATAGGAAAGTCGCTGGAAAAAGAAAGATGAAAGTATATTAACATAAATCTATGTATTTTTATAAAAAATCTCTAATGTCTGCATTAGGGATTTTTTTGTTTGGGCTAAACTAATTTTTTTATAAGAAAAAAATTTTTTTAAAGAAATTTTCATAAAGTAGTTGAATTTTCTTTGTATTAAGCATATATTTTTCCTAAGGGAAACAAAATATCTCCAAAGAAAGAAGAGTGCGTGAATGAAAGATTTAGGTGATTTCAAGCTGACGATTCTTCCAATGGCCATTTTAATTATTTTAGCAATCGTATGGAAACTGACCGATTCAGTAGGCGCAGGTATGATGTTAATCCTTTTCTGGATGAGCTGGCGCCAGCTTATCAGGAAAATGAATATAAATTAAGGTATTGTGTGGAAAAAGTTGGGATATTAGTTGTATACGACTAGGGCGGGCATGACAAACGATTTACGGCTTGTCCGCCGATTGGTTACTTCGTAGTTTAGGCACTTTTTTCTAACAATTGCTTAAAAAAGAGAAAGTTGAGGTAGGAAAATGAAACAATGGTTAGGTGTGGTGATATTATCACTCTCATTTCTATTATTTGGCTGTTCAGCAGAAACAGAGGGTGAAAAAGAAGGCATTGTGGTTGCAACCACAGGACAAATTGCAGATGCGATTAAAGAAATCAGTGGTGATCATTTACAGGTATCAGCATTGATGGGTCCAGGCGTAGATCCCCATCTCTACAAGGCGACTCAAAGTGATTTATCGAAATTGTATAAAGCAGAAGTCATTTTTTATAATGGCTTACATTTAGAAGGACAAATGCTCGATATCTTTGAACAAATGGCGAAGGATAAAACGGTCTTGGCAGTGGGCGAGACATTAGATGAAAAGCAACTGCTTGCCAGTGATACGGATGCCATGCTCCATGATCCACATATTTGGTTTGATGTTGAGCTTTGGAAAGGTGTTGTCAAGGCAATCAGTACGCAGCTTCAGGAAGAATACCCTGAATTTAAAGAAGATTTTCAAACAAATGAAGCAGCTTACTTGAAAAAGCTGGATGATTTACAAAGCTACGCAGAAAAACGTGTGAATGAAATACCACAGCAACAAAGAATATTAGTAACGGCTCATGATGCATTCAATTACTTTGGCAGAAGTCAGGGATTTGAAGTACGTGGCTTGCAAGGGCTGAGTACGGATTCAGAGTATGGTGTGAAGGATGTTCAGGAGATGGTTGATTTCTTAGTAGAAAATAAGATTAAGGCTCTTTTTATAGAATCCAGTGTGTCCGATAAGGCAATGAAAGCTGTTATTGAAGGGGCTAAGGAGAAAGGTCACGACATTGTCATCGGTGGAGAATTATTCTCAGATGCTATGGGAGCTGAAGGAACAACAGAAGGTACGTATATAGGTATGTATCAACATAACATCGACACAATCGTCGATGCATTAAAGTAGGTGAAGAATATGTATGCATTAACAGTGGAAAATCTATCAGTGGCGTATGATAAAAAAACAGTATTAGAAAATGCCTGTGTAACAGTGCCTACAGGCCATTTAGCTGCCATTATTGGCCCAAATGGTGCAGGGAAATCCACATTTTTAAAGGCCATTTTAAATCAGCTTCCTAATAAAGTAGGAAAGGTAGAAATTTTAGGGAAGGTGTTTGAGCCAAAGAGTTTAGTCGTAGGCTATGTGCCTCAGCGTAATGCGGTGGATTGGGATTTCCCAACAAATGCGTTGGATGTGGTGCTCATGGGGCGTTATGGCCATACAGGCTTATTTAAAAGAACGTCTAAGCAGGATAAAATTGTTGCTCGACAAGCTTTAGCAAGTGTTGGGATGCAGGATTTTGCAGAGCGTTCCATCGGGCAGCTTTCAGGAGGCCAGCAACAACGTGTATTCCTAGCTAGAGCCCTTGCACAAAATGCAGATATATATTTTTTAGATGAACCATTTGCAGGAGTAGATGCTGCGACAGAAAAAACGATTATTGATATTTTAAAGGATTTAAAGGCACAGGGAAAAAGTATTTTTGTTGTGCATCACGATCTTCAAACCGTCAAAGAATACTTTGACTATACAATTCTATTAAACAAAACGATTTTAGCATCAGGCGCAACGGAAGATGTTTTTACACCAGAGCAATTACAAAAAACATATGGTGGTAAACTTTTCATGATGCAGCATGTGTAAGGAGGGACATAATGTTAAGCGGTAACTTATTGTGGGTACTGAGTGGAACGATGTTACTTGGCATTGCAGCAGGCATCACAGGCACGTTCTCCTTCTTACAGAAACAAAGTCTAGTTGGGGATGCTGCTGCGCATGCAGCATTACCAGGTATTGCCCTTGCGTTCCTGCTAACAGGTCAAAAGGAATTGCCAATTTTAATGCTAGGAGCGGGCATTACATCTGCATTATCTGTGTATTGTATTCAATGGATTGTGTCATTTTCAAAAATGAAGGCTGACGCTGCCATTGGATTAGTCCTCACCGTATTTTTTGGTGTTGGTGTTGTATTTTTAACAGTGGTCAACCGTAGCCCACTGGGGAATCAGAGCGGTCTGAATAATTTTATCTTCGGTAAAGCAGCGACGATGACCAAGGCAGATTTAATGTGGCTCTTTATTAGTGCAACCATCATTATTGTAGTTAGTCTCTTGCTTTATAAGGAATGGAAGCTACTGATCTTTGATCCTGTTTATGCAAAAGGGATTGGCTTACCGATAGAGGCTTTAAAGGCAACATTAACGGTTTTAATTGTTATGACAATTGTTACAGGTATACAAGCTGTTGGCGTTATTTTAATGTCAGCTCTATTAATTATTCCTGCTGCCAGTGCCAAGCTATGGACAAAAAAATTGAGCACAATGCTCATTTTAAGTGCTGCGATTGGAGGTATCGCTGGCATAACAGGAACCTTTATTAGTGCAATTCGAACAGGGTTATCGACGGGTCCGATAATTGTCTTAGTGGCAGCAGGTATATTCTTTATTTCGTATTTTATAAGTCCAACTGGTCAAATTAGTAAATATCGTAGGAAAATGCAATTTCGAAAGCAGGGTGATGTAGGATGATCGAATTTTGGGTTGTATTCACGGGACTGTTAGTTGGGGTAACTTGTGGAATTGCAGGTGTCTTCCTCATCTTGCGTAGAATGTCCATGATTGCAGATGCGATCAGTCATACAGTGCTCTTTGGCATTGTGATGGCTTACCTTATTACCCAAACGTTGAATGGTTTTTGGATGTTGGTAGGTGCTGCGTTTGCAGGGATTTTAACAGCCTATCTTGTGCAATTATTACATTCTTCTGGTATTCAAGAAGACGCAGCGATAGGCGTAGTGTTTACATCTCTGTTTGCAGCAGGTGTTCTCCTCATCACCTTATTTGCAGGCAATGTGCACTTAGATGTTGAGCATGTTTTAATGGGAGAAATTGCTTTTGTTCCTTGGGATAAATGGACATTGCTTGGGCTGGCAATGCCTAAGGCAGTATGGATGCTCTTACTCGTCCTCGTCATTAATATTGCGTTCCTACTCCTATTCTTTAAAGAAATGAAGCTTGCAACGTTTGACCCTGTGTATGCAGCAACCATTGGCATTCCCGTTGTCTTTCTTCATTATAGCTTTATGACATCGATTTCGTTTACAACAGTGGCAGCTTTTGATAGTGTAGGGGCCATTTTAGTGGTTGCCATGTTGATTGGGCCAGCTGCTACCTCCTATTTAATCAGCAAAACGATTAAGCAAATGTTCGTCTATAGTATGCTCTTTGGAGCTGCTGCTTCCGTCATTGGCTATTATTTAGCGAAATTTTGGGATACCTCTATAGCAGGTATGATGGCAACAACAGTCGGCTTCATTTTTATCGTGACGTTCATCTGTCAAAAAATCGTTGAGCGTAGAAAAAAAGTACTTGTTCATAAACTAGAAACTTCTTAATGAAAAACGTCGTTTGATACGCCCATCAAACGATGTTTTTTCTTTTGAGGACAAGTTCAAACTTTTGAATGAGTACTACTTCTAGGAAAAATAGTATACTCGTTAAGATAAACTAGAAAGAGAAAGAATAGTAGCATCTAGCAAATTTTTCTATATTGTTATGTACGAATATTTAAAATTTTGTTACGATAAATTTTATGATAGCAACAAGGAGAACAGCATGTGGAGAAATCGAAACGTATGGATTATTTTATTTGGTGAATTTGTCGTAGGTCTCGGCTTATGGGCTGGCATTATTGGCAATTTAGCCTTTATGCAAGAGGTAGTACCTTCTGACTTTCACAAATCATTAATTATTTCTTGTGGTATTTTAGCAGGCTTAGTCGTTGGTCCAATGGCAGGGCGTATCATTGACCAATCGAAGAAAAAAACGGTTGTCCAGTTGGCGAGTATCGGACGCATCATCAGTGTTTTATTTATGTTTATCGCACTTTATACTAATTATGTCATTTGGATGATTCTATTTTTAATCACACTGCAAATAGCAGCAGCATTTTATATGCCTGCCTTGCAATCTATTATTCCCATGATTGCGAAGGAACAGGATTTAATTACATTAAATGCTTGGCAAATGAATGCGAGAACCATTTCAAGGATCATCGGTACAGCCGCTGCCGGGTTTATGCTCAGTTTTTTTGAGTTAAAATGGTTATATATTATTTCATTTATTGTCTATTTAGGCATGTTTGTCATTACTAGTTTATTGCAATTGGATGAAGCATCTACTGAAACGATGACAAACAAAGAAAAAGGGAATTTTAAAGAAGTGTTACCGATGATCAAAGAGCATCCAGTCGTCTTGATGACGCTTGTCTTAATGTTAATTCCTACATTATTTTTAGGCTCTTTTAATTTAGTGATTATGAAAATATCTGAAATTCATCAATCTACCACAATTTCAGGATTATTGTATACGGTGGAAGGTATCGGATTTATGCTTGGTGCAGCTGGTTTGAAAATGATTGCTGACCGTGTACAAATGGGTACACTGCTTTTTTCATTAGCCTTTATTATAGGCTCAATGGAGCTCCTATTATTACTTGCAGAGACTCCATTTTTCGCTTTAGTGGCATTTGGCGTTTTTGGCTTTTCAGTTGGCTGTTTTTTCCCAACGACAATGGTAATTTTCCAAAAACAAGTACCCAAACAGTTTCATGGACGCTTTTTCTCATTCCGCAACATGATTGATTCCGTCGTCTTTCAAATCGTGCTTTTATCGACAGGTATGATGCTAGATTTAATTGGTTTAAGTGGTATGGGACTTGTTTTCGGAATCATAAGCTTAAGTTTAACCACTACTTTCTTATTTTACGCAAAGAAAAAGAATGTCGTTATGCATGCACATTAATATCATGTCCTTTATGCATGACACCAATTGGGGCATACGATAGAGGTATAAAAAGATGGTAGCATAGGAAAGGAACTGTCTAGATGGAGACGGTTCCTTCTTCATTAATTCAAGTAATCTTGTTTGATATACATAGAGAAAGAAGGTTGAAAAATGGTTGAAAAATCTCAAGAGTCAATTGCGTCCTATATTGAGTCACCAGAAAAACTAAAAAACCTATATAGGCGTGTACTGATAGTTGTTAGCTTATCCCAAATTTTTGGAGGAGCTGGACTTGCGGCGGGTATTACGGTAGGCGCTCTACTGGCACAACAAATGCTTGGAACGGATGCCTATGCGGGTGTACCCTCTGCATTATTTACGTTAGGCTCTGCGGGTGCAGCTTTCATTGTAGGAAAACTATCACAGCGTTATGGTCGCCGCATAGGCTTATCAACAGGTTTTATAGTGGGTGGACTTGGTGCAATAGGTGTAGTCCTTGCTACTTTAATGAATAGTATTGTGTTATTGTTTGCCTCTCTATTAATCTATGGAGCTGGTACGGCAACTAATTTACAGGCACGTTACGCTGGGACAGATTTAGCCAATAATAAGCAACGTGCTACGGCGATTAGTACAACCATGCTTATGACCACGTTTGGTGCTGTTTTAGGTCCGAATTTAGTAGAATGGATGGGAAAAGTGGCGCTGTCTATCGGTATTCCAGCTCTAGCGGGTCCATTTCTATTATCTGCTTTGGCCTTTATTATGGCGGGGCTTGTATTGTTTACTATGTTGCGTCCTGACCCGCTAGAAATAGCGAAAGCCATAGAGGCACATAAGCAAAAAATGAACAAAGAAAATCAAACACCATCCATGCCTATATCTAGCAATAAAAGAGGCCTAGCGGTAGGAGCAACAGTTATGGTCCTGACACAAATTGTCATGGTGGCCATCATGACAATGACACCTGTACATATGAAACATCATGGACATGGATTAGCCGAGGTTGGTATTGTGATAGGGTTTCATGTAGGTGCTATGTATCTGCCATCACTTGTCACAGGTATTCTTGTTGATAAAATCGGACGTACGGCAATGAGTATAGCTTCAGGTATTACGTTGCTACTCGCTGGCGTAGTGGCTGCATTTGCACCAAGCGATTCAATGGTGTTACTCATTGTGGCACTTTCTTTACTGGGATTAGGTTGGAACTTTGGCTTAATTAGTGGAACTGCTCAAATTGTTGATGCGACGGAGCCTTCTACCCGTGCAAAAACACAGGGGAAGATGGATGTTTTTGTGGCATTGGCAGGTGCATCAGGTGGTGCGCTATCAGGTATGGTAGTGGCGAATTCAAGCTATGCAGTGTTGTCCTTAGCAGGAGGGCTATTGTCGTTAGTATTGATTCCTGTTGTCATTTGGTCTAGGAGAGCAGCTTAAAAAGGAGAAGGGGAAATTGGACTCTAAGCTAATTATTATTCGAGGAAATTCAGGTAGTGGGAAAACGACAATTGCAAAGAAACTTCAGCATCATCTTGGACATGGTACACTTTTGATTGCGCAAGATGTTGTCCGACGTGATATGTTAAAGGTGCATGATCGAGAAGGCAATCTTTCTATTGAATTAATTCGTCAAATCGCAGAGTATGGTAAAGGTCGTTGTGAAGTTGTCATTGTAGAAGGAATATTATATGCCAGTCGTTATGGAGCTATGTTAAAGGATTTAATCCACTTCTATGATCAGAAGGCCAATACTTATTATTTTGATTTATCTTTTGAGGAAACCGTTATTCGTCATCATTCTAGCTCCAAAAAAAATGACTTCGGGGAAGATTCTTTACGTGCTTGGTGGAATCCGCATGATTATCTTGGGGTGGATGGTGAAACGCTGCTGACGGAAGAGATGTCACAGGATGATTTATTAAAATTAATGGTAAAGCAAATGTAGAAGTAACAAAAAACTTACCCTTTCTTAGGGTAAGTTTTTTCATAGTGTTGAAAAATTTCCGTGCAGGTTACATGCTTTCCTCTGGGCGAACACAGCTCCGTTTAGAGGTTACCTGTATCGCTATTCAAGAAGATTCAAGTAGCCTTCCACTCCAACCCATTAAAATGTTTCTTTTTTAGAAAAAATTTTCAAATAAAACAAAGGTGTTCACTACTCTTTATGGCGAGGGTAGTCACTCATCACTTCTCCACATTGGAAATAATCAACCTCTCGCCTTTTATAATTACCTTTATGGCGTGGACAGCACATTTTTTCAATTGGAACTATTTTATTGAATAAGCGTTACAATATTAAATCGTTAGAAAGCAAAGAGTAGGTACATATGTGAATTTAATAACAGAAAAATTAATCATGATTGCTTTATTTATTTTAATCATTCATGCGATTGAAACGCTTGCATATGCAGTTCGTTTATCAGGAGCACGTGTCAAATTACTAGCTTCGGCTTTATCTCTTTTTAATGTAATGGTCATGGTGTCGAGGTTAGCCAATATGATGCAACAACCATTCACAGGGAGCCTTGTTGATACAGCACCTACGGATAATGCCATGACATTTGTAGAACATCAATTTCGACTAATTATTGGAGCGGCTTCGCTTGGAACAATAGTAGGAATCTTACTTATTCCCACCTTTGTAGCCATTTTTTCAAGAGCTATCGTTCATTTGGCTGAGGAAAGAGGTTCAATCCCGGCTTTATTGAAAAAGGGCTTTACATTTGACTATGTAAGACGGGGGATTAAGCATATTCATACACCCAATTTTAGTTATTTAAAAGGCATTCGTCTACAGGATATACCGATTAAATTATTTGTTATCAATATTGTTATTACAGCTATCTATACGATTGGTGTTTTATCTGCATTGTATGCCACATTATTAGTACCAGAATTAAAGACTACTGCTGTTATGGCATCTGGATTAATTAATGGCATTGCAACAATACTATTAATCCTATTCATTGACCCGAAAATATCCATTCTAGCAGATGATGTGATCAATAAGAGAGGAAGCTATCTAGACCTGAAAAGAATGTCTGTTATGATGATGTTCTCCAGATTTTTAGGAACCATTGTGGCACAGTTACTATTGATTCCAGGTGCTCATTACGTTGCATGGTTTGCAAAGTTAATTGCTTGATTAGAACCACTTCCTTTATGTTTTTAGGAAGTGGTTTTTTAGGCTACAGCAATTAATCGTGAGGTGTGGTAGGGGAGAAGTAAAGAAACTATATAGTATAATGTGGGTGAATAATAGATTCGAAAAGAGGGGAACGAATGTATGCCGACGATACTTGTTGCGGATGATGATGCGAACATTCGTGAACTTGTTTGCCTTTTTCTGCGCAAAGACGGGTTCACTACAATGGAGGCAGGAGATGGTAAAGAAGCATTAGCCATCTACGGCTCAACACCTATTGATCTTGTTGTACTAGATATTATGATGCCAACGATGGATGGCTGGACACTATGTAAGGAGCTCCGCAAAACGAATACGGATCTTCCTCTCCTGATGCTGACTGCAAGAGGGGAAACATGGGAAAAAGTGAAGGGCTTTGAGCTTGGAACAGATGATTATTTAACAAAACCATTTGATCCGTTAGAGCTAACTGTACGTGTAAAGGCACTTTTGAAGCGCTACAGGATTGGCCATTCGCAGACCATTCAACTTGGTCAAGTCACGCTGGACCGTCAGACCTATAAAATTATGAGAGGAAAAGATGTTATTTCACTACCGCTCAAGGAATTTGAATTATTATATAAGCTTGCCGAAACACCTGGACAAGTCTATACAAGAGAACAACTGATCGATCAAATTTGGGGGATTGATTATGCGGGAGATAATCGAACCATCGATGTACATATTAAGCGCCTGCGTGAGCGCTTCAACACCATCACTGATTTTCATATCGACACAATAAGGGGTCTGGGCTATAGGCTTGAGGTTGAGGAATGATTAAATCTTTATATACTCGCGTCGTTTTAATCTTTCTAGTTGCTGTCATTGGGGGAACGGTTATCTCTTTTTTCATGGCAACATGGGTATTTAAAGATAAATTAAATGAAAACTTACAAATCCCCTTATTAAATTTTGGACAAGACATGGTACAAATTTTTAACACATTGCCATATCATGAAGCCGATCGTTTTATACGTGATATGCATCAGCTTGAATCCTATCATGTTCGCATTTATGAAGAAACAGGGCAGTTTACAGCTTACGGAAAGCTTCATGGCAATCAGTTAGCCCCTGTAACAATGGAACAAGTACAAGCTGTACTGGATGGAGAGGTCATTCAAGTAATTCCAAGTGGTATTTCATCCATACTTGTCGGCATACCTCTAACAACTGAAATGGGAACGAGAGCGATGTTTATCCAAACGATTGCTTTACCTTCAACCTCCTTTTCCATCAAGTTGATTCTAAATTTTGCTACTTATGCCCTTGTTATTGGAAGCGTTGTGTTTTTAGTTGCAGCGATGTTTTTAGTCAAGCCAATCAAAAAACTAACACAAGCCACTAAACATATTGCTGGTGGTGATTTCAATGTCGAATTAAATATTAAGCAATCAGGGGAGTTAGGTACGTTGGCTAAAAGCTTTGAAGATATGGCGGAGGAGTTACAGCAGCTAGAGCAAATGAGGAGAGATTTTGTATCGAATGTGTCCCATGAGGTGCAGTCTCCACTTACCTCCATTTCTGGTTACGCATTGGCACTGAAACAAGTTGATGTAACGGATGACGAGAAAAACCGTTATCTTGATATCATCATTTCGGAGGCCAATCGAATGTCTAAGATGAGTGATAGCCTTTTAAAGCTGAGCTTACTAGAATCAAAGACACAGCCAATGCATCTCGATACGTTCAGTCTAGATGAACAAATTAGACGTGTCATTGTCTCCCTCCAGCCTCAATGGTCCTCTCGCAATATTGATTTTGAGCTCCAGTTGAAGGCTGTTCGCCTCATGGCTGATTACGATCAATTACATCAGGTATGGACAAATATTCTTACGAATAGTATTAAATTTTCAAGTCCTAATGATACGATTGAGATCAGCATGAAGCAAAGTGCAAATCATGTGATAGTCCGAATAACGGATAGAGGCATTGGGATTTCTTTAGAGGATCAGCAACGTATATTCGAACGGTTTTTCAAGGCCGATCGTTCCCATAGTCACAAGTATGAAGGAAGTGGGATGGGGCTTGCTATCGTGAAGCAAATCGTTTTACTACATCGAGGAGAAATTGAAGTCGAGAGTGAGCTTGGGCATGGAACGACAATGATTGTCAAATTACCTATTACCTTAAATTAAAGAGAGCATGTTACGACTCCTATACAGATGTCGTAACATTTTTTTGTTGTTCATCTTGTGTTCATATTGTCGTCATTCGGAAGACATCTCTCTCCTTTATTGTTGCACTAACAGCTCAAAAGTAGCTGGAATAATCGTAGTAAAGGAGGAGGCACGAGTAAAGGTGAATCCCTCTCGTGCATCAAACATGAAAAAATTTATGCGTGTTTTACTGAAATCAATGGCAGTCCTAGGTATATCCATTGTGGGGCTACTTGTCATTGTTTTTACAATAAACATTATTTGCAACAAGATAGAGCAAGGAAAAATAGAACCTTATGGTCAGCTCGTCGCCGTGAATGGGGAAAAAATGAATGTCACCATTCAAGGTAAGGGTGCTGAAACCATCGTATTACTACCAGGCTTCGGTACTGCAGCACCAACGCTCGACTTTAAGCCATTGATAGATGAACTAGCTCCCTATTATAAAATCGTTTCAATAGAGCCCTTTGGCTATGGCTTAAGTGAGGATACAGCTAAAGAACGAAGCACAGAGAATATTGTTAGTGAAATCCATGAAGCTTTACAGGAGTTAAAGATTGATCGGTATATGCTAATGGGACATTCGATAGCAGGCATCTATGGACTCGATTATGTTAATAAATATCCGAATGAGGTAACTGGATTTGTCGGGATTGATAGCAGTGTCCCTACACAGGGTGGTATGGACACGAAGTTTCCAATTAAGTCGTTACAGCTGCTAAAAAAATCAGGGATTGCAAGAATTCTTATAAAATTTTCAGATGATCCCTATGCAGGTCTTCCGTATGATGACGACACAAAAGAGCAAATTAGGATGATTACACTCAAAAACTTTTATAATACAAGCACTTCAAATGAATTAGAGCATATTAGCAAAAATTTCACGGCAGCCAAAACTCTTACATTCCCTAAAGATTTACCTCTTCTCTTATTTGTCCAAGCGAAAAGTGGTGGAGTTGAAAAGAACTGGATACCGCTGCATGAAGAACAAGTCAAACATTCCGTATACGGCAAAGTAATCACACTGGATGGGGATCATTACTTACACCATACAAAATCGGAGGAAATCGCAGACAACGTCAGATCGTTTATGCAAAATAAATAATCCATAGTTTCTTACCTCTTTGCTTTTGGAGGTAAGATTTTTTAATACTATCCTCTTCCTTACGAAATCTTATAAAATCTTTCAATTGAGTTGTAATCCATACTTCGATGAGCATTGAAATACTTCCTGATTATAATGTACGTAGAACAATTATTCTATCAGGTAAGGAGTTATTGGATGAAAAATTATCAATTTATTGCTTTATTAGTAGTAACGACCTTTTTAATGGGTTCATCATTTGCCATTGTTAAATTAGGCTTACCGTATGCCTCTCCTTTATTATTAGCTGCACTTCGCTTTATATTGGCTGGTATAATCATGGCTATCGTTGTTATCATCTTGAAGAGACCTCATCCTATTACAAGGAGGGAGTGGTTCAAGTTATGCATGATCGGGCTCTTTCAAACAGCAGGTGTGATGGGGTGTATTTTTTTAAGTCTCCGCACCATTACGGCAAGTGAGTCTTCTATTTTAACATTTACAAACCCATTACTAGTTGTAATTTTTGCCACCATTTTCATGAAAGTGTCCTACCGTTTCTATCAATGGATCGGGGTTTTGTTTGGCTTAATCGGGGTGATGATTACGATGGGGGCACAAGTTGAATTGAAAGTAGGCATCTTTTTTGGCTTGCTATCAGCTGTTTTTTGGGCTACTGCCACCTTGTTAGTGAAAAAATGGGGCGTGTTATTTGATACGTGGGTTTTATCTGCTTATCAGATGCTATTTGGAGGCTTACTCTTATTACTAGGAAGCGCATTGTTAGAACAGCCATTTTTTATTGTGAATCCACAATCGTTATTGATTCTGTTGTGGCTTAGTATTTTTTCCTCGATCATACAATTTGCAGGGTGGTATTATCTTCTGCAAAATAGTGATCCAGGAAAAACAAGTGCCTATTTATTTTTAGCTCCTTTTTTTGGCGTATTAACAGGCTGGGTGTTATTGGAAGAACCGTTAAAACCATCACTAATGGTTGGCGGCTTATTCATCATCATGGGCATTTATTTAGTAAACCGAACTTTTAGTGGAGAAAGGGCTAGGAGATAACTCCATGCCCTTTCCTAATTTACAAATCTAAATGAAAGACCTCTTTAAAGCCTATTTTCCCTTTCTCCGTCACTTTAATGGCGCGAATAGAGGGAACTCGTAAAAGCCAACCAAGGTTGAAAAATTGATTTAATAGCTCACAGCCTAGTGCACCAGCTAAATGATAACGCCGTTCACTCCAATCTAAACAGGCATGAGAAAAGGATCGTCGTTTTCTCTTTAAAGCAGTTAAATCGATTCCGAATGTCGTAAAAAATAATATGCCCTCATCTGTCAGGACAAATTGTTTACCCTCCAATGTAAGATAGCCTGCCTTGAGCATCGATTCCGTTAATTGGACACCCAATTTACCGGCAAGGTGATCATAGCAAGTTCTAGCATCCTGTAATAACTTGATTTGGCTCGATTGCTTTAATGAACGTACTTCAGGTGGTGGAGAGATGGCTAGGAATGACTCTAAAAATTGAGCAATGTCCTCACCAGCCAATTGAAAATAACGATGACGACCCTGTTTTTCAACTTTTATCAGCTTTCCTTCTACTAATTTAGCAAGATGAAAGCTAGCAGTTTGTGGTTTGATGGCAGCCATATATGCTAGTTCACTAGCCGTATGAAAACGACCGTCCATCATACTAGCAAGTATGGTTGCCCTTGACGTTTCACCAAGAAGTGCCGCTATTTCTGCCATGTTTGGATTAATTCCCATTCTGTCACAATCCTTTCAGTGTCCTATATTTAGATTTTAGTCAAAGTCATTATGGTTTACAATAAAAGTAATAGAGGAGGAGAAATAAATGGAAACATATTATGCAGTGATTTTTACATCGCAAAGAACTGAGCAAGATGGGGATGGCTATGGCAAGATGGCTGATCTAATCGAAGCCTTAGCACAGCAACAGCCTGGTTTCATTCGTGTTGAAAGTGTTAGAAATGAGGAAGGAAAGGGCATAACGGTGTCTTATTGGGAATCGCTAGAGGCTATCCAAGCATGGAAAGACAATGCCAAGCATTTAACAGCACAACAATTGGGTAAAGACAAATGGTACACAAACTATAAAGTGGAAATCTGCCAAATGATAAAAGATTATTCATTTGCCAAATAGCAAGTGAGAAGGAGGCTTATTTTTTATGACGATTGTGGAAGAATGGCACGAACTAAGACAAAAATTTAATCCTTCCAATCCGATAACCATTAATCAAATGCATATTTTTAAAGATCAATTAAAGCAGGTTCAACAAACAGAAGAAACATTAAGGATATTAGTAGAGGTCTACTGTTTACTTAGGATGTATCATGAGGCATATCAGTTATTTACTGTCATTATGAATAAAGACGATAAAAAGGATCGAAAAAAGTATGGCGTTCTCCAGACCTACATAGATAAACCAAATTCGGTGAATCCTCTGCTGCCAAGAAAAATTAGAGACCATCAGCAGCTTAAAACGAAAATTCCAACGTTTAAATATCTACCAAACCCTCTAGAGGCTGAAATTTTTGAAACAGATGAAATCGTTGTATGTGATTGTTGCGAGCAAGAAGTGGATGTCTATTATACTGGTGGTATTTATGCAATTGAGGAAGTAGATTATCTTTGTCCTTCCTGCATCCATAGTGGGGAAGCAGCTCAAAAATATGATGGTTCTTTCCAGCAAGACTTAATGGATGATGAACAGGTTACGAACCCCAAGTTTGCTGAGGAAGTACTCTTTCGGACGCCTGGCTATGTAAGCTGGCAGGGCAATAATTGGGTGGCACATTGCTCTGACTATTGTGCGTTTATCGGCTATGTTGGTTGGCGTGATTTAGTAGAGCTAGGAATTGAGGATCAATTTGATAATTATACCGGCTTTTCAAAAGAAGAACTTTCTGCATCCTTAATGAACAATGGTCATCATCAAGGCTATTTATTTCAATGCTTGGAATGTGACCGTTATGTCCTTTATTCAGATTTTAGTTAGTCGTTGTTTGAGGGGGGTAGAGAAGTGGAACAATTTCTACAACGATATATCTATTCATGGCGTTTAAATGGTTGGCTTATCCATGATATTTTTTTCTGCATCGTGCTGGGCATAGGATTTTTACTGTTAATGTTTATCGTCTTGAAACGTAAACGCCTCGTTACTTCTAGCATTTTGCTCATTGCCTTTTTATTCGTCAGTAATCTATTAATGATTGTTTTTGGCTTAGCGGGGCGAGGCTTTCCCATCAAATCCGATTCGCCGATTTATACAGATGATTCACAAAGTATTGCTGTTCAAATGGTGCAAGGCTCAGAAAATAATGGGACATCGAATGGAATTACGCATTTAATCGCACATCATCTCCTAGTAGCTGTGAATTTACAAACAGGTGAAAAGCAATGGACAAAATCAGCTTCCTATAAAGAAACACTGCTTGGGGAATTTATGGGGGGGGTTCTTGTCCATCATCGTAATGATGAGTTTGGTCAATTATCCTTGGTAGATATGGAAACAGGCAAAGAACTACTTTCTGAAAAAGATTTTCGAACGCAACATCCGTCATTAATAGCGATATTGAGCAATAATGCACATCAAATGGCTGTCCTAGAGAACCATTTATATTTGGAAGGGGTCGATGGCAAATTCTATCGCTTTGATGGTAAAACATTAAGTGAGGATTCGAAGGCTCAAGATTACCTATCTGCCCGTTTTTTCATCGAGACAGAGTTGCCGGGCTATTTTGCTACACATCCACAGCCTGTAGAGGATTATCAGGTCATTCGCGATTTTAGTCAAGCTGTCCTAACCGAGCCAGCCATTCAAGCCTATGAAAATTTACAACCAAAAGTGGTGGATGTAGATATCATAGAAAAAACGGCTCTTGTTTCATATAGGCAAACACAGCGAGAAAGTGCTGAACACATGTTATTGCTCTATGATATGAACAAACGTCAGGTATTGTGGGAACGCAATATTGGCATCATTAATTCCCAACAACAACAGCCCACTGTTCGGATATTAGAGAATAGCTACGTCATTCAAGCTGGTGATAGATTACTAGTATTCGATAAAGAAACGAAAAAGAGGTCTGTTCACTATCATCTACGTTGGAATCGTCCTATTGATGAGTGAAATCTACTGGAAAAATCGTTCTTTTTTTGATTCGCCAAAAAAGGAGTATAATTTAATAGGAAGAAACTCTTTTTAAAAGGACGGCGTGCAAATATGAATGAACAATTAGTAGATTGGATTATACGCTTTCAAAGGGATAAGGATATTGAAGCACTGGCCCATTTAAAAGATTATTGTTATGAGATGATCGAACCTTTGATGGAAGAATTTACGATGAAGTATGGCGAAGAAGCAGGCGAGTTATTACGCCTAAAGTGGGATAAACGATTTTATTTTATATTTACAAAATATCAAGTGAATGTAGGGCTACCTCTAGAGACATTTGTAAAAAATACGTATCGTTTTTATTTCATGCAGGTGTTACAAAAGGCTGGTTATAAGTAATAGAAAAAACCCTTGATTTGCGTAAAAACAAATCAAGGGTTTTAAATTATTTATAGAGTAGATCTTCTGCTAAATGAGTAAACACTTCACCGATTATCGACACTTCATCATAGACCGAGGAACCTGTATTTTCCTCAGGTTGAGCAAAAGGAATTTGAGCGATTACATCTGTCTGTAATAAATCTGCTAATTGTTCGGCTCCACCTTGTCCAAATAGATAGTTTTTTTGACCGTCAGCGCCTTCAAAATAGGACATGTTTTCAACAACACCAAGAATCCTGTGTTTCGTATGTTGCGCCATCAAGCCTGCACGAGATGCAACATGAGAAGCAGCAAGATGCGGTGTTGTCACGATGATTTCTTGGGCTTGTGGAATCATCGCAGCCATATCAATTGCAACATCTCCTGTACCAGGTGGTAAATCGATGAGGAGGTAATCTAAATCTCCCCATAGCGTGTTGACAAGGAAATTGCGAATCCACTTATTGAGCATAGGACCACGCCACATAACAGGCTGGTTGTCATTTGTAAAAAAGCCCATCGACATTATTTTTACGCCGTTACGTTCTACTGGAATCGCCGTTTGATCAAGCATGGTAGGCTTTTGATCAATCTTCATCATGGCAGGGATACTGAAACCATAAATATCAGCATCTAAAATACCTACACGTTTGCCAAGACGAGCAAGTGCAACCGCTAAATTAATGGTCACTGTAGACTTTCCAACACCGCCTTTACCACTTGTAATGGCAATGAATTGAACACCAGAATTAGGCAGTAGCATGTTTGGCATTCCTTGATCAGTCACATTCTTTGCCTGTAGAGAGGCGGTTAAAGTGCGACGCTCCTGATCTGTCATAGAGCCAAAGCTAATGGTAACAGTGGAGGCACCAAGCGCTTGTAAGGCCTCCTCCACATCTTGCTGTATTTTCGCCTTTAACGGACATCCTGGTATGGTCAAAATAATATCCAAGGCTATATGGTTGTCATGTATTTGAATGTTTCGCACCATATTCAAATCTACAATACTCTGATGTAGCTCAGGATCATTCACCTGTTTCAATGTGTTTACAACATTTTCTTTTGTTAACATTTAGGAACCACCTTATTCTTTTAAGCCTTTGCCAAGTCCCTTTAAGAAATGAACCCCAAAATTGAGCGCACGATTGACATCTGGATCGTTTATCATTTTCATGAGCTTAAAGGCACTGACCTTTTCATTAGATTCAAGTGCTTTGCTTGCTTCTTCTACGCCTGTATTTAAGCCTTCAATCAGCTTAGTCGTTGTTTCAGGATTGAGCTCCGTCAATGCTCCCGCAACACCCATTAAATTGTTAATGATATTGGTTACAGGCTTACGTGTTAATTGTCCAAGTGCAATATGTGCCACTTCCTCTTTGGCTTCAAGTAGCTTCATTGCTGCTTCTAGTGCACCGATATCATTTAATTCAGCCATAATACTAAACACCTGATTGACGGCTTCTTCATTTTCAGAAAGCAGTTCTTTTAGATTATCTAATTTTTGTTCTTTTAGTTGTTCTTCTGTTAATTGTTGTTTTTTAATGCCTGTAATGGGTACAGCCATGCTCTCACTCTCTTTCGTTTATGGTTGTTAAGTGAACGTAGCCAGGACGATTCCATTTTCGTTGTACCTCAACACCATTTTGAGGATGACGCTTTTTATAGCGTGGGTTTGTGCGAGGAAGTGGTGATTTACCTTTTGCTTTTAGCACTTCTACTCGTACTTTTGTTTGTTTATAAGCTGGTGTTGACGTATTCACATCTGCTGCAGGACCAGTTAGGAAGTTGATGGCTGAATCTTTGCTAACAGAGTTCATTGGTAAGAATAATTCGTTTCCTTGTACGCGATCTGTAACAAGAGCATTTAGCTTCAAGGCACCATATGGAGACACTAAACGAAGTAGGGCTCCATCTGCAATGCCTCGTTCTTTCGCCAATTCTGGTGATACTTCAACGAAAATTTCAGGTACTTTCGATTGAATACCTTTCGATTTATTTGTTAGATTTCCTTCATGGAAGTGTTCAAGCATACGGCCATTATTAATATGACAATCGTATTGTGCTTCAAACTCAACAGGCTGCACCCAATCATTTAAAGCAAAACGAGCTTTCTTATCAGGGAAGTTAAAGCCATCTTCATATAATAATGGTGTATCTTTACCATCATGGCTACCCCAACAGAAGCTTCCCCAGCCTTCAAGAACATCATAGTTGGCTTGTGAGAAGAGGGGAGACAGGCTCGCCATTTCATCAAAAATGTCGCTTGGGTGATCATAATGCCAATCTGCCCCTAAACGACGAGCAACCGCTTGCAATATTTCCCAATCTGCTTTCGACTCACCAAGTGTTGGTAATACTTGATACAGGCGTTGAACACGACGTTCCGTATTCGTAAATGTACCTTCCTTTTCAAGCGAAGGCGCAGCAGGTAAAATCACATCTGCATATTGTGCTGTGCGTGATAGGAAACAATCTTGGACAACGAAAAAGTCAAGCTGTGAAAGCACCTCATCTACATGGTTGGCATTACAGTCAACAAGTGCCATATCTTCGCCCACTAAATACATCGCTTTCATTTTCCCTTCCATGATCGCATCTAACATTTGCATATTATTTCGACCAGGGTGTGGTTGAATAGGGACACCATAGGCTTTTTCGAATTTTGCACGTGCCTCGTCATCTGTGACTCTTTGATAGCCTGGCAAAAGATTTGGAAGTGTCCCCATATCGCAGGCACCTTGCACATTGTTATGGCCGCGGAGTGGGTAGGCACCAGCACCTGGACGACGATAGTTCCCAGTTGCTAAAAGTAAATTTGAAATCGCTGCGGATGTATAGGAGCCACCAGTATTTTGTGTTACACCCATGCCCCAAAGAACACATGTACCATCTGCATCACGAATCATTTCAGCTACTTCGATCAATGTTTCCTTACTAATACCAGTCATTTCTTGTGCATAATCAAGTGTATAGGTTGCAAGTACTTGTCTAAAATCATCATAATGAAGGACGTTTTCTTGAATAAAGGCTTCATCATGCCAACCTTGATCAACGATATATTTGGTAACAGCCATTAACCAAACTTGATCAGTACCTTGCTTTGGACGCATAAAGATGTCGGAACGCTCTGCCATTTCATGCTTACGAATATCAGCAACAATTAATTTTTGACCATGTAATTTATGTGCACGTTTCACACGTGTTGCTAAAACAGGATGTCCCTCAGCTGGATTAGCCCCAACAATAATGACAAGTCCAGCCTTAGCGATATCTTTGATCGTACCAGCATCTCCTCCCATGCCAACTGTACGTAATAAACCATCAGTTGCAGGAGATTGGCAATAACGAGAACAATTATCGACATCGTTTGTGCCAAATAATTGACGGGCCATTTTTTGAATTAAGTAATTCTCTTCATTTGTAATTTTAGAAGAGGAGATAAAGCCAACAGAACCTGGACCATATTGTTGTTGAATGCCACCTAGTTTTGTTGCAATTAAATCAAGTGCTTCATCCCACGATGATTCCACAAACTCATTATTTTTACGAATGAGTGGTTTTGTAATACGTTCCTCAGAATTGATAAAATCCCAGCCGAATTTCCCTTTGACACATGTAGAAATCGCATTTACTGGACCATCGGAAGGCTGTACTTTTAAAATTTTACGACCCTTTGTCCAAACTTCGAACGAGCAGCCTACACCACAGAAAGTACATACTGTTTTTGTTTTTTTGGTGCGCTTACTACGCATGGCTGCTTCCACTTCAGAAACGGCAAAAATACCACTATAGCCTGGTTCAACTTCCTTAATCAAACTGATCATCGGATCTAACATATCCTGTTTGAGGCCAGTCATAAATCCAGCCTCTCCAAGCATGGATTTTTCCATTAAGGCATTACATGGACATACGGTTACGCATTGACCACAACTTACACAGGAAGAATCATTGATAGCAACGCCCGTATCCCAAATGACACGTGGTCTTTCTGCTTCCCAATCAAGGGATAATGTTTCATTTACCTGTAGATTCTGACAAACCTCTACGCACTGACCACAAGCGATACATTGGTTAGGATCATATCGATAAAACGGATGTGACATGTCTACTTCATGAGGTTCCACTTTTGGCTGGTAGGGATATTTTTGATGCTCGATTTCCATCATTTCGGCAGTGTTGTGTAAAGCACAATTGCCATTGTTGTTATCACAAACTGTACAATACAGTAAATGATTTTCGAGTAGACGGTCCATCGCTTCTGTTTGTGCCGCTTTAGCTTTGTCAGAAGTTAGGAATACATTCATGCCGTCTACTGCCTTTGTAGAGCAGGAACGAACTAATTGGCCATTCACTTCTACGATACATGTATCACATGTTTCAATGGGGTCAACAGCGGGCACATGACAAATCTGTGGATGCGGAATGTCATGTTGATTAATGGTATCAAGGATTGTAGCTCCTTCTTTTACTTCATACGGTACGCCATTAATATTAATTTGAGTCAAGGTAACTTCCTCCTTTTGCACTTTGAGACGAATCGAATAACATGGTACAGCTTAAGACAAAAGGGAATAACAAATCGAGTTGGTGATTGTTGAAAAGATTGTCTTGTTATCATTGTAATTCCCAATGGTTCTTGAAGCTACCTCAAAATAGGTAAATTGCTAGATCATAACATGTTATCCATGTCTCGGTTTTGAAAAAATAAAAAAATCCACCATGAAATTACATGTCCGAGACATGCTAATAATTCATGGTGGATAAAATTCTTAGCAGGTCTTGCTAAAAACTCAATCTACTTTTATTTTTTAATTACAATAGAATTCAACTATTAAAAACACTATGCAACATCGTAACATAGGGTTCAAAATAAATTAATTCCATTTGATATGCATATTATAGCCCTTTCCTTCAAAATGAACAATATTTATCATAAAATTTATTAAATGAGAATTGTTATCAAAAAGTATTTTCTCTTTTATTTTTTTAAAAGTTGCTATATCATTAACAAACTGTAAGGGTGGCCTACATAACCATTTGCCTAAAAAAGTTTAATTATGATGGGAGAATCGTTGCTATGTCTAAAAAAAATCACGAATTTAATGACATGATTCGAAAGTTAAGAAAGGAAGTATTTGGTAAAGGTCCGGAGCGTATTCATACCGTTTTTGTAGAGAATATGGCTGTATCTACCTTATACGGAAATATCACTCCGACAGAAAAATTTATTGCCAGTACACCAGAAGGGCTGAAAATGGTGCATGCTGCAAGGACGAGTATGATTCAAGATTTATATAGACAATCGCCACCAGAGGGTATGGAAGAATTGATGGGCAGCAAATTACTTCACTTATTTTCAGATATTAAAATTGAAGAGGATTTTGCGATTTCCGTCTTTGTTTTTGAAAAGCATATCAGTGAATAAAGGGGATGCCTTATGGATCGAGCAATGACAAGAAAAATTGTGCGTGTTGAAGGACAACGAGTGACAGAAATGGTTGATTTAATTGTTTCAGAATACGCTGTTACCGTAAAAATTAATCAGCAAGAATTTGTCACGATGGTCTGTACACCCGAGTATGTAGAAGATATGGTTATTGGCTACTTAGCTTCTGAACGAGTGATTCGTAGTTTTGAGGATATTGAGGAAATTTGGCACCAAGAGAAAGAGGGTTTTGTGCATATTAAAACAAAGCATATTAATCCTTATTACCAACAGACGCAAAACAAGCGCTATATTACGTCTTGCTGTGGGATGAGTCGACAAGGCTTTGTGTTTACGAACGATGCATTAGTAGCAAAAAAAATGGATCAAGTCCATGTGCAAATAACGACCGAAGATTGCTTCCGTTTAATGCATGCGATGCAGGAGAGTGCCGATATTTTTAAGAAAACGGGTGGGGTGCATAATGCTGCACTATGTGATGTAAATGGCATCGTCCTAAGTCGCATGGATATTGGACGTCATAATGCTTTGGATAAAATTTACGGCTATTGCCTACGCAACAACATCCGTATGGAAGATAAAATTATCGTCTTTAGCGGACGAATATCATCGGAGATTTTACTAAAGGTTTCCAAAATAGGCTGTGCCATCGTACTGTCTAAATCAGCACCCACAGAATTAGCATTGCAATTAGCAGAGCAGCTTGGTATTACGACGGTTGGCTTTATTCGGCAACAGACATTGAATATTTATACACACCCACAACGCATCCTATTACCAGCTAATGAATTGAAAGAAGGAGATTAGATGACGAATCTACAAGACCAATTACACAGACCGTTAAGAGATTTAAGAATATCCGTGACAGATCGTTGTAATTTTCGCTGTCGCTATTGTATGCCAGCAGAAGTATTTGGTCCAGATTACGCATTTTTACCGTCTGATAAAATATTAAGTTTTGATGAAATTGAACGATTAGTAAAAATCTTTGTTTCATTGGGCGTTAAAAAAATACGGATTACAGGTGGGGAACCCTTACTACGTCGTGATTTGCCTGAATTAATTGCCCGTATTCACCGCATAAAAGGTGTAGAAGATATTGCTTTAACAACCAATGGCTCGTTATTAAAAAAATACGCACACTCATTGGCACAGGCAGGCTTAGCCCGAGTTTCTGTTAGTTTAGACTCGCTTGATGATGAGCGTTTTTTCGAGATGAATGGTCATAGAGGCAAGGTATTGCCAGTGTTAGAGGGAATTGAAAAGGCTGCAGAAGCGGGCTTACAAGTAAAAATTAATATGGTTGTTCAAAAAGGGAAAAACGAACAAGATATTGTTACCATGGCGCAGTTTTTTAAAGAAAAACAGCATATTCTACGCTTTATTGAATATATGGATGTAGGGAATTCGAACGGCTGGCGTTTGGATGATGTGGTGTCCAAAAAAGAGATTATTGAGCAAATCCATCGGTTTACGCCGTTACAACCAGTAGCGCCCAATTATAAAGGAGAGGTGGCAACGCGTTATCAGTATCAAGATGCTCAAGGTGAGATTGGTGTAATTTCATCTGTAACGGATTCATTTTGCTCCAATTGCTCACGTGCTCGTCTCTCTGCAGAAGGTTCATTATACACTTGTTTATTTGCAACAGAAGGCACGGATTTAAGGGAATTGTTACGTTCAGGGCAAGATGATGCTGCCATCATCAAGTGCATAACGAACGTTTGGGAAACAAGAAATGATCGTTATTCAGATGAACGCAATGAACAAACGATGGCAAAAAGGAAAACGTCAAAAATTGAAATGTCTCATATTGGGGGGTAGCGTGTAAAAAACAGAAAAAATCGGCACAATAATGCCGAATTTTTTCTGTTTATTTATGCACAAAAGTGCCACTTTTCCCACCTGTTTTTTCAACAAGGTAAGTTTCTTTGATGACCATCGTCTTATCAACGGCTTTGCACATATCATAAAAAGTTAGTGCTGCGACAGACACAGCAGTGAGAGCTTCCATTTCAACACCCGTTTTTCCACTGCATTTAACAGTGGCTTGAATATGGAGCTCATAGCCATTCTCTGCTTTTTCATAGTCAAACTGGAAATCCGTACCCTGTAGCATGATGGGATGGCACATGGGAATAATATCAGCTGTTTTTTTAGCTCCCATTATCCCTGCAATTTGCGCAACTTGCGTCGGATCACCTTTTTTAATGCCACCTTGTTGGATGGCTTCATAGACTGCATCGGATAAAAGAATCGTACTGCGCGCAATGGCTGTACGTGTTGTGATTTCTTTTGCGGAGATATCGACCATTTTAGGACGACCTTCTTCGTTCCAGTGTGTAAAATTATTCATTATTAAACTCCTTTTTACTTGTTTGTGACCAGTCTTGTTGTGCGTTGATATTGATAAATGTTGAGCTATTGTCATCAAAAGGGACATAACAAACACGAAGTTGCTCTAAAAGCACTTTCATACTCCGTTTATTTTGTGCCGTTAATTGTGTCGCCTTTGGTAAAGCAGTACGTCGATATAATGCAGCTAATGGCTGATCGCGTAGTGCTTGCGTCGGAACAATGGCATCATAAGTGTCATTAATCAAACTTACCATTTTTTGGATAAATCCTGCATTCATATAAGGCATATCGCTTGCTACGACAAAAAACCATTCCACATCAGGATAGGCTGTCATGATATGATGCAAAGCAAAAAGAGGGCCTTGATGTGGCTGCTTTTCAATAACCCAGTGGACATTTTCCTGTCCAAACTGATGTTGTAAGTGCGCATTTGTAGCGATAATAAGAGGATCCAGCTGATTTTTTTGCAGGGCTATGAGACTATGTTTATATAATGGCTGTCCAGCAAACATCTCAAACATTTTTGGCTGTCCATAGCGAGAGGATTGACCGCCAGCTAACACTATACCTGCAATTTTCATACGCGCTTCAACTCACCGACAAAATGTTGGACTGTAGGTACTATGAGCTTCGTCATAGCTAAAGTCACCGCATTTGTAGAGCCTGGTAAAACATAAATGGCTGTTTGCTGAAGACTTCCAGCGGTGGCACGACTAAACATCGCCTTTGGGCCAATTTCTTCATAGCTGAGCATTCGAAATAATTCACCAAACCCCATCATTTCTTTTTCAAACAGAGGCAGAATGGTGTCATAGGTTTGGTCTCTTGGTGTAAATCCTGTTCCACCCGTAACGATAATGGTATTAATTGTTGGATCGCTGCACCAATTTTTAACATAATGAGCGATATCGAGCGGTTCATCCTTTGTTAGTTGGTAGTCTATAACTTCAAATGCAGCTTCCTGTAGTAAGGACTGAATACGCTGACCAGCATGATCATCTGCCTTTGTGCGTGTATCACTGACCGTTAAAATGGCAACTTGAATTGGTTGCTGCTGATGCGTGGGATGCACAGTAAGACCTCCTTCAAATGCGTTTTTGCTAAAAAACATTGCTTTTATTATAATGCTATAAATGAAAAGGTCAAACGAAAATTCATAGAAAGAAAGGCCACATACGTATGCAAAATAGATATTCTAGACAACAATTATTTCACCCTATCGGACAAACTGGGCAACAATCCCTTCAGCAAAAACACGTCCTTATTATAGGTGCGGGGGCATTGGGGAGTGCTAGTGCAGAAGCGCTTGTGCGAGCAGGTATTGGCAGGCTGACACTCATTGATCGTGATTATGTAGAGTGGAGTAATTTACAAAGACAGCAATTATATACAGAGCTAGATGCACAAGAAAAAATGCCCAAAGTTATCGCAGCTAAAAAGCGTCTCCAACAAATAAACACAGAGGTAGAAATTCATGTCGGCATTATGGATGCTTGTACAGAGACCTTGCTACCATTACTAGAAGATGTTGATGTGATGGTCGATGCGACCGATAATTTTGATGTTCGTTTTGTCATGAATGACCTTGCGCAAAAATATCGTATTCCTTGGGTATATGGCTCTTGTGTTGGTAGTTATGGTGCGACTTACACGGTTGTACCAGGTAAAACGCCTTGTTTGCATTGCTTATTAAAGGTGATGCCCCATACAGGGATGACTTGTGATACCGTTGGCATTATTAGTCCAGCAGTTCAAATTGTTGCTGCTTATCAGGTGGCAGAGGTTTTCAAGCTGCTTGTTGGAGATGACAAAGCCTTACGAAAAAGCTACTTAACGTTTGATGTTTGGCACAATCAACACTATGAAATCAATGTGGAGAAAATAAGGCAAGGTGATTGTCCATCTTGTGGCGACAAGCCGACCTATCCTTACCTATCCTATGAAAATCAAACGAAATTACAGATCCTTTGTGGCCGAGACGCGGTACAAATTCGACCACCAAAGCCCATTTACTATTCGCTTGATCAGCTGGCAAATCAGCTCCGTTCCCACGGAGAAGTCCAGGTTAATCCTTATTTGCTATCTTGCCAAGCGGACGATTACCGAATCGTTATTTTCCAAGATGGGCGAGTTGTGATACATGGTATACAAGATATACAGAAAGCCAAAAGCATTTATTATCGTTTATTAGGTTAAGGGAGTGTACCAAATGGTAGAAAAAAGACAACCAATTCCTGTGGCAGAAGCCGTTCATCGTGTAATGGACTATGCCTTTCAAGCAAAAAAGGAGCATGTGTCATTAACGCAAGCACATGGACGCTTTATAGCACAAGCTATTAGAGCCGATCATGATGTACCTGCTTTTGATCGTTCACCGTATGATGGCTATGCCATTCGTTCCGTCGATAGCCAAGAGGCATCTTCACAGCATCCAGTCCGCTTTCAAGTCGTTGGAGAAATTGGCGCAGGCTATGTCTATGAAGACGTAGTTGGCGATTATCAAGCAGTCCGCATTATGACCGGGGCGCCGATACCGCAAGGATGTGATGCAGTGGTCATGCTAGAATTAACCCAAACATTCGAAGAAAATCATCAAAAGTATATGTCGATTAAACGACCTTTTGAAGCAGGTACTAATATTTCCTATAAAGGGGAAGATGTACAGCAAGGTGCAGTCCTCATTGAACAAGGCCAATATATTAACCCGGGTGTGATGGCCTTACTTGCTACTTTTGGCTACGAGCAAGTACCTGTTTATCGTAAAACAGTTATTGGTGTGCTTGCCACTGGTAGCGAATTACTAGAGCCAGGTGAAGCTTTACAGCCAGGTAAGATTCGCAATAGTAATGCCTATATGATGATGGCGCAAATTGAGCGTGCTGGGGCAGAAGTGAAATATTTCGGCAAGTTGAGTGATGATCTTACATTATGTATTGAAAACGTAGAAAAAGCCTTACAGGAAGTAGATATTTTAATTACAACGGGTGGCGTTTCCGTAGGTGATTATGATTATTTACCAGCCATTTACGAAGCGATTGATGCAAAGGTATTGTTTAATAAAATAGCGATGCGTCCAGGTAGTGTGACAACGGTTGCTGCCCGCAACGACAAATTATTATTTGGCCTTTCTGGTAATCCTTCAGCCTGCTATGTTGGCTTTGAGCTATTTGTACGTCCGATTATACGTTCTGCATATGGGCATACTCAACCACATTTACGCAGAGAGCAAGCTATTTTAGGGGCTGATTTTACAAAGCCAAATCCCTTTACACGCTTTGTACGAGCTCGTATCGATTATGAAAAAGGGAAGCTCGTAACAGTCCCATCTGGGTTCGATAAATCGAGTGCAGTTTCATCTTTAGCGACAGCTAATGCATTCATTGTTTTACCAGGTGGCTCTAGAGGCTATGAAAAGGGTATGCAAGTGGATGTCCTTTTGCTAGAAGATCTGCAAGGAAGTGAGTGGCCTTGGGACAATATCGAAAAATCTTACAGATAGTTGGCTATCAAAATAGTGGGAAAACAACATTGATGGAGCAATTGATCAAGCAGGCTACAATGGAAGGGCTAAGGGTAGGAACCATTAAGCATCATGGACATGGTGGAGTACCGACGATCGAAACTTCCAAGGATAGTAGTCGGCATGAGCAAGCAGGTGCGGTTGTTACAGCAGTGGAGGGGGCGGGTACTTTACGTATGAGTATCCACCAAAATAGCTGGCAATTGGCTGATATACTAGCGATTTATGAGTCCCTTCCACTGGATATCATGCTAATTGAAGGGTATAAAAATGAACATTATCCGAAGGTTGTGCTGCTGCGCACTGCACAGGATCAAGTACTACTACAGCAAGTAACCAATATCCTCTGTGTGATTTTTTGGCCAAGCTGTCCGCTTGATCTATCCCTTGCAATCCCTGCTTTTTCGATTTATGAAGAATCACAATATATGGAATTTTTGTTGACAGAAATGAGGGGAAAACTATGACGACAGCGTTATTTGAAGTTATCGATCAACCAATAGATGTGGAGGAAGTAAGACAAAAAGTCCTTAGTCGAAATGCTGGAGCCATAACATTATTCATCGGTACAGTGCGTGAAATGACAAATGGTAAAAAAACGATGCATTTGGAATATCAAGCCTATCCAGCAATGGCGATTAAAATGTTTGAACAGATTGCAAAGGAAATACAAGAAGAGTGGCCAGAAGCAAAAGTGGCCATCACCCATCGTGTCGGTCATTTAGCTATTTCCGATATTGCCGTAGTGATTGCTGTGTCATCACCGCATCGTAAAATAGCTTACATGGCGAATGAATATGCAATTGATCGTATAAAACAAATCGTGCCCATATGGAAAAAAGAACATTGGGAGGACGGGACAGAGTGGATTGGTGATCAATTAGAAAATGTTCCCTATCCGCAAGGGAAACCAGCCATTCAGGAGGAGGAAAACCTGTGATTAACATTTTGTTATTTGCCCACCTACAGGAAGCACTAGGTGAATCAAAGCTATCAGTAGAGCTGTCAGATGTGACAGTTGCGCAATTAAAAGAGTGGATGGAAAAGCGCTACCCTCAGCTATCATTACAACAGATCATGACAGCGGTTAATGAAGAATTTGCAACGGATACGACGATTGTCAAATCTGGCGACACAATCGCCTTTATTCCACCGATCAGTGGGGGATGAGCAAAAAGAGGTAGTTGGCTTGAGCCAACTACCTCTTTTATACTTTCAGGATATGGATACTAAGAAGTAAAAGGAAGGAAATGGCGATCATACACAGAACCCATGTCCAGGCAAGGGGCATGTTTCCAGAATCGATGGCCATATATATTGCTAGTGGTGTTGTTTGTGTTTTCCCTGGAATATTTCCCGCAAACATAAGTGTCGCTCCAAACTCACCCAAAGCTCGTGTGAAGCTTAGAATCCCACCAGAAACAAGTGCCTTTAATGCAAGGGGAATGGACACGTAAAGAAAGACCTGCCATTCATTCGCTCCATCCACACGTGCTGCATTTTCAATATCTCGATCGACAGAGGCAAAGCCAGTTTTAGCTGATTGATACATTAATGGAAAGGCAACGATTGTAGAAGCGATGACGGCCGCCCACCATGTGAACATGATAGGTTGATCGAATAGCCAGATAATGATATCTCCTAACATACTATTTTTCCCGAAAATGACGATAAGCAGGAAACCGACTACTGTAGGAGGTAATACTAATGGTAATAGCAATACTGTTTCTAGCACTAGTTTACCTTTGAAATCATGGGTTGCCATCCATTTACCCATTAAAATACCTGCTATAATAGCGATGATCCCTGCAACAAAAGCAATTTCGATCGAAAGCCTAAGTGGAGACCAAAAATCGGTACTCATCTTTTATTGAGCCCCTTTAAATCCATACTTTTCAAAGACATCCATAGCTTCATCACTTTGTAAGAAGTGATAAAAATCCTCCGCCTCTTGCCCATGCTTACTAGCTTTTAGAACACCTACAGGATAAATAATCGGTGCGTGCATAGCATCATCGGCAGTTGCCACGACATTGACCTTATCAGAGACAAGGGCATCTGTTTTATAGACCATACCCGCATCCACATTTTCTGTTTCTGTATAAGTAAGTACTTGACGTACATCTTTTGTATACACTACTTTTGATTCGAGTGAATCCCACAGTTGCATATTTTTTAATGTGTCCACACCATACTGCCCGGCAGGAACCGTTTCGGGCGTACCGAGTGCAATTTTTCCTGCTTGTTGTAAATCTTCAAAGGATTGAATTTGCTTTTCATTGCTTTTAGGCACGATTAATACTAAATCATTGGCTAAAAGATCCGTTCCTAGCTTTTGATCGATCATTTCTTTCGCTACAAGCGCATCAAATTTATCCTTTGCTGCTGAAAAGAAAAGGTCTGCAGGAGCCCCTTGTAAAATTTGTTGCTGTAAAGCACCTGAACCTCCAAAGTTATAGAGGATTTTGATTGTATCGTGTTGTTGTTCATAAGTTGTTTTCAGTTCTTCTAAGGCATCCTGTAGACTAGCTGCCGCAGAAATTGTTAGTTCAACTGGTTCGTTTGTTGCCGCCTCTTGGTTACCACAGGCTGCTAATAGTCCAACTAGTACTAACAGTGTCGCAAATAAACGATAATATTTTTTCACGATGAGTATACTCCTTTTATTACTCGTTATAACAAGACATAACTAATTATAATCAGATATAAATAAAAAAGAAAGTTAGTAAGGGTAGAAAATGTCAAGATGTTCATAAGGCTATAAATACGTTACCATGTAAAATAGAGGCTTATAGGAGGAGAACTTTTACATGTCACAAGAACAATCCTATACGATTGAAGAGGTTGCACAATTATTAAAGGTTTCAAAATTAACAATTTATGATTTAGTGAAAAAGGGTGATTTGCCAGTTTTCCGCGTAGGGCGACAAATGCGGGTAGATCGTGCTGACTTGCAAACCTATATACAAAATCGAAAAACAGGTAGTATGCCAGCTGTGGCACAGGCTTCCATAGCCACTCCGACTAAAAATCACGCGAAAATTATAGTGAGTGGGCAAGATTTAGTATTAGATATTTTAGCAAAATATATCGAGAAACGACGATCTACGAAAGTATTACGCTCACATGAAGGTAGTTTTAATGGTGTAATGGCGTTGTATCACGGAGACTGTGATATTGCGAGTTTACATATGTTTGATGGGGATACAGGAGATTATAATACTCCTTATGTAAAAAAAATCTTTGTCAGCCATGCCTTTGTTCTCATCAATGTTGTATCACGTAAAGCAGGTTTCTATGTTCAAAAGGGGAATCCGCTGGAGATACGCACATTTGAAGATTTCCAAACAAAGACATTCACATTCATCAACCGTGAGAAAGGCTCAGGTGCTCGTACTCTGTTAGATGAGCAATTGCGCATTCACGGTATCGCTCCATCCACGATTTCAGGCTATACCCATGAAGAAATGAGCCACCTCGATGTCGCCTCTGCAGTTGCCAATGGACGTGCAGATGTTGGGATTGGCATTGAAAAAATCGCCAAGCTTATTCAGGTCGATTTTATACCAATGGTCACTGAACGTTACGATATTGTGTTATTAAAAACACCAGAAAATCAACCGCTCATCGATATGGTGAAGGAGATTTTAAATACACCTGATTTCCAATCTGAAGTAGCTGCATTAGGAGATTATGACATCTCTTTAATGGGCCAAGTCATGTATGAAACGCTATAATCAAAAATTCATATTGAGTTTAATAAAAAAATCAATTACAATTCTAACTAGGAAATTTTATGGTCGTTGTGTCAATTAGTATGGCACAGCAGCTATATTCTTTTATGATAAATGGTGAGATGGATAAATTAGTAGGTACTACTGCTAGGATATTAGCCCACCATAAAATAGCTTGCGTACTCAATGCGCAACTATTTTATGGTGGGCTTTTTTGTATAGTAAAAAGGAGATGGATGATGTGACATGGTCAGTATTACATATCATTGGCATTATTGCCTACGCCATTAGTGGAGCATTTGTTGCGTTACAGGCCAACTATTCTTTTATTGGCATATTTGTGCTTGGTCTGACAACGTCTTATGGTGGTTCCATTATCCGCAATGTTGTACTGGATATCCCTGTGTCAGATATATGGGAACGGCAATCCTTATTAGTCGTTTTAGTCACGCTGACGACCATTTTATTTGTCAAAAGGAACTGGATTCATCATTGGAACCGCTGGGGCTATTTCTTTGATTCAATTGGCCTAGCTTCTTTCGCAATACAAGGCGGATTGTTAGCAAAAAGCTTACATCACGACCTAGGTATCATTATTATAGCGTCGATGTTTACTGGTGTTGGTGGAGGGATGGTTCGAGATTTGTTAGCTGGTAGAACACCGCTTGCATTAAGAGAAGAAATCCATGCTGTCCTAACATTTGTATGTGCCCTTTGTATATGGTTAGGGTGGGACAGCCCGCTTGAATTGTCAGTCATTGTTATTTTTATAGTAGTGATTCGCATGTTATCTGTGAATAATAAATTAAAATGGAAGCCTCCTTTTAAACATTCCTATAAGAATGCAGAGGAAAAATAGGTTGATTGTCGAAATAGGTGAAGGTAGTTTTAATTCGAAAAAAGGAGGGGGAAAATGGCAATAGAACATTTACGTGAGTGGTTACTATCCTCAAATAATACAGTGATTCTAACAGGAGCGGGCATGTCAACGGAAAGTGGAGTTCCTGATTTCCGTTCAGCATCTGGTTGGTGGAAACAAATGGATCCAAGAACTGTCGCGACAACGGAAGCATTAACAGATCATTACTCATTATTTCATGAATTTTATAAAACACGTATTGAAAACCTAGAAAAGGTGGCTCCCCATGAGGGACATCATATATTAGCTGATTGGGAACGAAGAGGTTTAGTGTCTCTAATCGCTACTCAAAATGTGGATGGTTTTCACCAATTGGCAGGAAGTCAATCCGTCGAGGAGTTACATGGTTCGATCCGGTCTATTCGTTGTCATCGTTGCCAGCAGGCGGCTGTCATGGCAAGCTTCTTGAATAAGGCTAGTTGCGCCCATTGTGGTGGGAAACTTCGTCCAAATGTTGTGCTCTTCGGAGAAAGCCTACCACAAGCAAGCTGGCACTGTTCAATGGAGGCAATTAAAACAGCTGAACTTGTCCTTGTCATTGGAACGAGTCTTGAGGTATATCCCGTCAACCAACTACCTATGATGACAACAGGAAAAACCGTGTATATTAATATGGATATGTCACAGCAGACAACCCCATTTGATCTGACAGTGAGGGGAAAAATAAAAGAAGTGTTGCAAAAACTTCAAATTTAAAAAAGGCGCCCTTGCAATTTCAAGTGGCGCCTAAAACATTTGAGGTAGAAATTCCCTCATGAATCGTTGATTTTTTCTTAACCATATCTTCAAAATCATGCGATGTGTTAACAGTTTATGCCTTTTATTTGGTCTCGCCTTTGCTTCTATGAGGCTCTGTAAAAGAATACAAGTTTCAGTTGCAAAAGCTTGAGGTTCAACGAGAACATCCAGCTTGTAATTAATTAACTGGGCTGTCTGAACCTTGGCAAGTAATTGCGCAAATTGTGTATTCATGGTAGCGTAATTTTCCTCTAATTCTAGGTCAATCAATGCATAGAGCGTTTGCTCTATTTCAACTTCTAATTCCTCCAATAACTCTTTTGACGGCTGTGTCACTAGTTCACCCTCTTTTATACGACTAGATAACCAATAGCTGCACAAAGTACGCCAATTAGCAAGGTACTGGCAATATAGCTTATGGCTTGTCTCCATTTTTGTTGTTCTATAAGCTGTAGACATTCAAATCCAAAAGTAGAAAAAGTTGTGTAGGCTCCTAAAAAACCTATGCCCATTAATTGCCATAACCAATCACTAAGATGTAGGGCAAATAAGAAACCAAGCGCAAAGGAGCCTGTACAATTAATAATAAAAGTCGCCCATGGATAGGGATGTACAAGTAATTTTCCTAAATAAAATCTAGAAAGAGCGCCAAAAAATCCACCAATTCCGACTAAAATCATGTAATACGCCCCCTAGCAAGTCGTATTCCCAGCCATGTGCAAGCTAATCCACCTAAAACACTTACTGTAACATAGAGTACAGCCTGTAGCCACTCGCTATTTTCTAGGAGTAATAGTGTCTCTAAGGAAAATGTCGAAAAGGTAGTAAAAGCTCCACAAAACCCTGTACCTACTCCTAGTACAATAGGTGTGCGTTTTATAAATGAAGTAAAAAACCATGCTAAGCAAAAGCAGCCCAGTAAATTAATAAACAGTGTTGTGAATGGAAATATTTCTGTATTGGGAACGGCGAGACTCAGACTATATCGACAGATTGCACCAAGAATTCCACCAATTCCCACGGCTAGAAATGACCTCAACATAAAAACCCCTTACTGAAAATGACTATAATGAAAGTGTATCATGAGACAAAAATTTTAGAAATATTTCAATTCGAGTTATGTCCCAAAATCGATTGTTGAAATGTATATAGTGTATAGAAAGTTATAGATGCGCATGAAATAATATTTCGAAATATTATATGTGGAAAATGAAATATCTTTTATTATAAGGACAATTCTTTGTCCCTCTTATGTGAAGCCGTTGACGGAAAACCCGGTGACGGCTAATCCATAAACGGAAATCCAGACACTACTAAATAATAAATAACTAAATAATAATTAACTAAATAAAGATGATGAGATAAGCATATGGAAGGAGTGCAACAGACGCAAAAAGAATATTCTAGTGTCTACTACTGGGTATCAAAATCACTAGTCGTGTATTTCAGTCTTTAGGTTAATGTTTGTGCCGTAGAATTATTGTAAGGTTATAGACAACACTGTAATTTTAAGCATGTTCTCCCTTTGATTCCTTAGAGCATTTCAATGCTTTAAAGCGCTAACTATTTCCTGAAAATGATAAAAAATAACAGGGTGATAGTTGACAAATATTTCTATAGTGTGATAATCTTCAAGAACACTATAACAAATAAACTAAAGGAGGGCATGACAATGTTAATTTTATCAGTATCAAATTCAATCACAGTTACATACATTGTCCGTGCCTAACGCTTTATTTACTATTGCAGAACTAGGTATGGAATTATCCTGCCTTTTATAAGAGACACTTACTCTTTTAGGGTATGTGTCTTTTTTTGTGCAAAAAAGGTTGTAGTGCAAACAAAAAAGGAGTGTATGTATATGACAAAAACAGTTAGAAGAATGATTTTCAAAAAGGAATTTCTAGAAAGTGGGTAGTCATCCACAACAGCACGGAGGAAAGAAGGTTATGATGTATGTTTGATGTGTTAAGTAAATTAGGCTGGTTCTTTAAAAAATACTGGAAGCAATATACGGTGGCCATTGTTCTACTAATGGTTGCCAGTGGATTAGAGGTTGTCCCTCCCTATTTACTCGGTTCTATTATAGATCTATTGACAGCCGGAGAAATGACCCCAGCTATTTTAACAAAATATGTCTTGATTTTTATTGGGATTATTATTGGGGGCTATTTATTAAATTTTGTGTGGCAATTCCGACTATTTGAAGGAGCTATCAACCTTGAGAAAATTTTACGTCGTAATTTAATGCAGCATTTTTTACGTATGACCCCAACATTTTATGAAAAAAACCGTACCGGTGACCTGATGGCGCGTGCAACAAATGACTTGAATGCCGTATCCACGACAGCAGGTTTTGGCATTATGACGTTGATTGATTCAACGATTTATATGGGTTTTATCATTTTTGCGATGGGCTATATGATTTCGTGGAAGCTTACATTTTTTGCTATGTTACCAGTTCCTATTATGGCGATCCTCATTCAATATTTAGGGAAAATTGTTCATGAGCGATATATGAAGGCACAAGATGCTTTTGGGGAACTAAATGATAGTGTGCTAGAATCTGTAGCAGGAGTGCGAGTGGTGCGTGCCTATGTGCAGGAAAAAAAGGATGAGGCTAATTTTGCAGATATGAGTGAAGTTGTGTATGCGAAAAATATTCATACAGCGAAAATCAATGCTTTATTTGGTCCAATTACAAAAGTCGGAACGGGCATTAGCTATGTTGTAGCACTTGGTTACGGGGCTCATTTAGTGGCAACTGAGGCGATGACGGTTGGGCAACTGGTCACGTTTAATGTTTATTTAGGTTTGGCTGTTTGGCCGATATTTGCGATTGGTGAGCTCATCAATGTTATGCAGCAGGGGAATGCCTCACTAGATCGCGTGCAGGAAACCTTGAACTACGAGGCGGATGTTCAAAATATTCCGAATCCACAAATGATTGCGACACCAAATGCGATTGGCTTTGATGCCTTAACATTCCAATATCCGATGAGTCAGGTGAAAAACCTACAGCAGATTTCACTTTCCTTGAAAAAAGGCCAAACGCTTGGCATTGTTGGTAAAACGGGAGCAGGTAAAACAACCTTCCTACGCCAATTATTGCGAGAATACCCAATCGGTCAGGGACAGCTTTCCATTGACGGTATCGATATTACCGCTCAAACGAAGGAGCAGATCCTCGATTGGATTGGTTATGTGCCACAAGATCATGTGTTATTCTCACGAACTATTCGTGAAAATATATTATTTGGGAAAGAAGATGCAACACAAGCAGAGTTGCAGCAGGCGATACGTGCCGCGTATTTTGAAAAGGATTTAGACAATCTACCAATGGGCCTTGAAACACTTGTTGGAGAAAAGGGTGTCTCTCTTTCAGGCGGTCAAAAACAACGTGTATCTATTGCTCGTGCTTTAATTAAAGATCCTGAAATTTTAATGCTGGATGATTCACTCTCCGCTGTCGACGCGAAGACAGAGGCAAGAATTATTGAAAATATTCAGCGTGAACGTCAAGGTAAAACGACGATTATTACGACACATCGCTTGTCTGGTATTCAGCATGCCGATGTCATCATCGTACTGGATGATGGGCAAATTGTAGAGCAGGGAACACATGAGGAACTTCTTGCGCAACAAGGATGGTATAAAGAGCAATTTGACCGTCAGCAGCTAGAAGGAGGTGCCTCATGAGTACGAGTCAACGTTTAATGCGCTATGCGATGTATTTTAAAAAGCCGATACTATTAGGCTTATTCTTCCTAACAATTGCCGTATTCACGGAGCTTGTTGGACCGTTTATTGCGAAACATATTATTGATAATTACATGACAATCGGTCATATAGAAATCAAACCGATTACATGGTTGCTCATTGTGTATTTACTTTTAGCCATTGCAACAGCCATATTACGTTATTTTATGTATATTTATTTGCAAATTGGGGCAAACCGTGTTATCCAAAAATTACGTAAAGATGTCTTTGAACATATTCAAACTTTACCAATCCAATACTTTGACAATTTACCAGCGGGTAAAATTGTTGCGCGTGTAACAAACGATACAGAGGCAGTTCGGAATTTATATGTACAGGTACTATCCAATTTTGTGACGAGCTTCATTTCTATTTTTGGGGTGTATATAGCGCTCTTTATTTTAAATTGGAAAATGGCAATGCTTGCTTTAACCATGATTCCAATTGTTTATGTGTGGATGATTTTATATCGAAAATTTGCCTCTAAATATAACGATGTCATTCGTACAAAAATTGCAGATATTAATGCCATGATTAACGAATCCATTCAGGGCATGACAATTATTCAGGCGTTCCGTCGTGAGCAGCAAATGACGAAGGAATTTGATGACATGAATAATGAGCATTATGCGTATGAACGTAAGCTGCTGGTGCTTGATTCAGCTACATCCTTTAACCTTGTGAATACGCTAAGACTTATCATGTTTACGGTCTTTATTTTCTACTTTGGTACACGCTCATTCACATCAACTGAAGTGATTACAGCAGGGACATTGTATGCATTTGTTGATTACTTAACAAAGCTATTTAATCCGATCACGAATATTGTGAACCAGTTTTCACAGCTTGAGCGTTCACTCATTGCAGGTAAACGTGTCTTTGAGGTGCTAGATACGAATGGTGAGCCTGTTTCTGAAAAGAGCATCCCACGATATAAAGGAAATGTGGTTTTCGAAGATGTTTCCTTTGCCTATAAAGATAATGAATATGTGCTGAAAAACCTGTCATTTGAAGCACATCAAGGTGAAACAATTGCCTTAGTTGGTCATACAGGTTCAGGGAAAAGTTCCATTATGAACTTGTTGTTCCGCTTCTACGACCCATCAAAAGGCAAAATAACCATTGATGGCATTGATATTACTTCTGTTCCACGTCAAACGATGCGTGAACATATGGGTATTGTGCTACAGGACCCTTACTTATTTACGGGTACGATTGCATCCAATGTTAGTTTAAACAACCCGCGCATCTCTCACGAGAAAATAGAAGCTTCCTTAAATGCTGTAGGGGGAGAACGTGTTTTAGCTAATTTACCAAATGGCTATGAGGAACCAGTTATTGAGAAGGGCAGCACATTATCTTCAGGACAACGTCAGTTGATTTCGTTTGCACGCGCCCTGGCGTTTGATCCAGCAATTTTAATATTGGATGAAGCGACATCGAATATTGATACGGAAACGGAAGAAATTATTCAGCATGCGATGGATGTCCTGAAAAAAGGACGAACAACGTTTATTATTGCCCATCGACTTTCTACCATTAAAAATGCAGATCGTATTCTTGTACTTGATCGAGGAAAAATTGTAGAAAACGGCACGCATGATGAACTGCTAGCGCTTGGCGGAATTTATGACAAGATGTATCAAATGCAGGCGAACTCCTTACAATAATAGCTTAAAAGCCCCACTTCAACTGTGAAGCGGGGCTTTTCTATTTATCTTACATATTTGAAGACATTGATAAAGAATAACAGGACAGACAGCGCTACAGCAATTCCACCACCAGACACGAAAAGCTCAAATAACCAGCGTGGTACATCCCAATACACCATCATCATGCCAACAAAAAGGAAGGGTAAACCGAGATTGTAAAGCCAGAACTGTGCTTTGGCGAGACCTGTCTCCGCAGCATTTTTATAAGTCGAATAAATTAAACCAATGAATCCAGTAGTTAGCCAACCTACCACACCAATATGAGCATGTGTCGCTTTCCATTGAAGTTGAACCGTATAATGCATAAACAGGCCAAAAGCAAAAACAATTAATAAATAAAAGACTGAAACCTTTATCCATTTAGCACCCATTATCCACAACTCCTTTCTTGAAAGTGATTTTAGCTAGCTGCTACAGTATATTCTTGTCAAATTAAAAAGATGCTTGTATGTATTTGAAAATAAATGTTGTTGGTTTTCACTAAACTAAAATATTTAATGAGAACTTTTTGTAATATGTAAACTTTTCATGGAGTTCTGCGTTGTATAGGCAGAAGGGAGGTGGACATGGTAAAGCAATCAATGAATGCGTTTCTACAGCAAGCAGGAACGCTGCTATATCGTTATTTGAGAAAACGTGGATTAGCCCATGAGGATGCAGAAGATATCGTCCAAGATACATGTTATAAATTTTTATTACATAAAAATGGAATTCGGTCAGACAAAGTAATGAGTTGGTTATATCGTGTAGCAACCAATCAATTTTATGATCTCAAGAGAAAAGAAACACGTCATCCAACAACAGAATTAGAGGAAGTTCAATTGACTTCATTGATTCATATTCCTGAGATCCAGATGCTAAAGAAAGAAAAATTAAAGGACATACAGAACACACTGGAAACGCTATCCATTTTGCATCAGGAATTATTAATCCTGAAATATGAGCTGGGATTATCGTATAAGGAAATTTCAGCCTTGATGAATAAGAATGAAAACACACTAAAAACGCATGTCAGACGTGCTAGGGAAGAATTTACTGAACGATTTAAGGAGGATATTCATGATGAATAATGAAGAAAATGAATTTTTGTTTGATGATAGACAAACGAAAAAAATAATGAGAAAGGCAAGGTTTTGGTCAACAGTCAAAATGATTTGGATTACATTAATCGTTACCCCCGTTGTGCTAATAGCATTATGGTATGGGCTGAGGGCTTTATCGTTAAATAGTGCGCAAAAAGTAATGGATGATATTCATTTATTTAACGAAATAAGTGCGCCCAATGTTCAAATTAGTAATCAGGTTTATGACGATCATTTGCTGGGAGGGAAAATAACAACAACAACCTATAAGGTGCTTGGAGATCAGCATCGGCCATATATTTGGCAGCCTATCAAAAGCGATTATAATTTATTTGGAACGCTTACACGAACGGCCATTTCTAACCCCATCCAAATAGAAGGTTCAGAATCACTGGCGGAAACATCTCAATTCGAACGGTTTAATGACTACACAGGTGACCGAGAAATGTTTTTTTATCATCCAAGGATTTCCTACGACCATTATCAAGATAATATTAGTGAACTGCATCAATTGGAGAAAAATACTTTAGTAGAAATAGCTATTTCTTTTGATGATGCCTATGATTTTGGTGAAATTAAAAGCAAGCTACCTTCTGAAGTACAAGTAGATTGGTGGTGGGTGGATGCCTATACAGATGATACACTAGATTTTTTTAAGCAAGGACAGAATACTATTTCAGCCAATGATCCATACATTTATGGCTTTCAATCAGAGCAATCCAAACCAAAACCTCGACGCTCTTCAAACGACGAGGTTGAGACCTTTATTCGAAACATTGAGCTTCTTCGTAAAAGCAAGAACTTTGAGTGGGAAACAAACCAGGTTTATCAAGCTTTAGTAGGGGAAAATGGCACCCTGGAGAAAAGTGATGTGAAAATAAGTGGGGCTGTAGTAACTGGTACTCCAGAGCAATTGCAGTCTTTACAAGGACAAACCTACATTAAAGGGTCTATATTTGGGGTAATATCAAATCAGAAATAGAGCGTTGGAAAAGAGAATCGGCACAATCATGTAAAAAGATCAATTTTAGAAAGCTTATTTTGGATGAACCCTTCTCCAGAATAGGCTCTTTTATCGGAAACAATTTAGTTTAAAATTAAATAGTTTAGTGTTAAACTATTAACAGATAAACAAGAAGGAGATGTTGTTGCAATGGGTAAACTACAAAACAAAGTGGTCATCATTACTGGTGGTGCAGGTGGTATTGGTAGTGGAATGGCAAAAGCTATGGTAAAGGAAGGGGCGATTGTTACAATTGTTGACTTAAATGCAGAAGCAGGCGAGGCAATGGCAAAAGAATTACAAGAAATGTCTCCGAAGTCTATGTTTTTACAGGCTAATCTAATGGAACGCGACCAATTACCAAAAATTATTGATACAGTCGTAGAAAAATACGGTAAACTAGATGTGCTAGTTAATAACGCTCATGCTGCTAAACAAGTTACAATAGAAGAAACTACACAAGCAGATCTTGATTTGTCATTTGGAACAGGTTTTTATCCAACCTTCTATTTAATGCAAGCAGCCCTACCGCATTTAAAAGAAACTAAGGGTAATATTATTAACTTTGCATCTGGAGCAGGCATTCAAGGTCATGAAACACAGGCTGCTTATGCCGCTGCCAAGGAAGCCATTCGTGGTATTTCCCGTGTTGCCGCAAATGAATGGGGACGTTTTGGTATTAATGTCAATATCATTAGTCCGCTTGCTGATTCACCAGGTGTACAAGCATGGGCAAAAGCACAGCCAGAGTATTATGAAGCGGTGAGAAGTAAAATCCCGTTAGGCCGTTTTGGTGATATTGAGCAAGATATTGGTCGAGTAGCTGTTTTCCTAGCTTCTGACGATTCTCAATACATTACAGGTCAAACGATTATGGTGGATGGAGGCTCACTAATGCTTCATTAATTCTCAGCGTTTGAGGAGGATTTTTTTGAAACAGACAAATATTTTTAAACTGATTCATATGATTGAACAGGTGAACAATGCGAATATTATACGTTTTACAAAAGCGTTCCCATATCCTTTAGGAATTTCACCAATTTTAGTTTTAAATGAGCTACATGTCAAAGGCCCTCAAAAACAAGCCGAATTAGCTGAGACAATCGGCTATACAAAAGGTGCTATGACGAGCATTGCCGAAAAGCTGGTCAAGCTTGGATTAGCAGAAAGACTATATGATCCATCCGACCGCCGCACCATTCGCTTACAAATTACAGACGAGGGTCAAAGTGCTTTAGCAAAGGCTCAATCTATCGGAAAAGAGGTCTTTGTACAGCTTTTTGAAGTATTAGATGATGAGGAAATTGCCCAATACTTGCGGATTCAAGAAAAATTAGTACAGGGTATCCAGCAGAAATAACCATGTAAAAAATCAACCTACCTTTTAAGAGGTGGGTTGATTTTTCTTTGTTGTATATTTTGAAAACCCCTTGCTATGCGAGGGGTTCCAAAGAGCTTCTAGCTATGGACAAGAAAAAAACCCCAGCCGTACAATGAAATCAGGTCTGGTCAACCGACTTCGTACGAAAGGGGCTCCAAATGGATAATAAAAGTTTAGCACACACGACATGGAATTGTAAGTATCACATCGTCTTTGCGCCAAAATATAGAAGGCAGATTATTTATGGACAAATCAAAGCAGATATAGGTAGAATTCTTCGCCAGTTATGTGAAAGAAAAGGAGTAGAAATCATTGAAGCCACAGCCTGTCCTGATCACATTCATATGTTGGTGAGTATTCCACCAAAAATAAGTGTTTCATCGTTTGTGGGTTATTTGAAAGGGAAGAGTAGTTTAATGATATTCGATCGGCATGCGAACCTGAAATACAAATATGGAAATAGGAAGTTTTGGTGTCGCGGATATTATGTAGATACAGTAGGACGAAACAGAAAAATCATACAGGAATATATAAAAAATCAATTGCAAGAGGATATACTTGAGGATCAAATGACCATGAAAGAATTCATTGATCCATTTACAGGAGAAGAAATACAAGCAAAAAAGCGAAAATAATAAAACCACTTTAGTGGTAGCGTGAAAACGGAGTGCGGTTGGCGGACCTTTCAGTGTGTCTTTAGACATGGGCCAGTACCCCAGCGTTTCACGCGTAGAGCAAACCACCAGTTAGACTGGTGGTTCTGATTTAGGCGGATTGGGTACGTAAACTGGCGGATAAAACTCAAAATGTGACGGATAAAAAGAGGATTCTGGCGGATAGCTTTCCTTTTTTGCGTGATAGAATGGCTCTAAGTGGATAGAATGTCCACTGGCGGATAGCTTTCCTTTTTTAGGTGATAGCCATGCTCAGCACAATCCGAATGTCCATATGAACTGCTTGAAATGAAATAGTTCATTTAAAATCTAATTGTAAAATAGTTGAATTTATTGAAAATTGTCCGTCTTCATTTTATAATCAAAATACGGTTCTATTATAGAGACATTTGAGGTGTGAAATGACATTAAAAACATTAGATAACTCATTGGAGGTACTGAAATATTTTAATAAGGAAAATCCTACATGGGGTGTTCGTGAGCTAGCAAAAGAGATGGATATTAGTCACTCCATTATTTATCGGATTTTAGCAACCTTCGAAAAACAAGGCTTTCTTATTCAAAATCCTGAGACAAAAAAATATGAATTAGGGCTTCGCTTTCTAGAATATGGCCAGATGGTTAAAGATAAATTAAATCTTTCTGACTTTGTTTTACCAATTATGATCAACCTTGCAGATACCATCAAAGAATCCGTATTTTTAACATGGCTGGATGGAACAGATGGTGTCACAGTAGAAATAGCTGAGAGCTCTCAAACCATTAAGTTTTCAGTGTCGATTGGCACGCGGACACCACTACATATCGGGGCATCTTGTAAAGTCATCATGGCGTATCTACCTGAAGAGAGAAAAAAGGAGATCATGGAGCATGGGATGAAAAGATTAACTCCTGAAACCATTACTGACCCTGATGAAATGTTAGCCGATTTAGAAAAAATACAACAGCAAGGCTGGTGCTTTTCAACAGGAGAGTACTCTCATTCAGTATTTGGGCTAGGTGTACCTCTTTTTAATAGTAAAAAAGAAGTCATTGCCTCTTTAACAATTGCTGGCCCTATTTATCGTAAGCCAACAGAGGAGAAGTTACCTGATATGGTGAATGTTCTTCAATATGGAGCGATGAATATTCAACGGTATTTCGATCAATACAGCTTTAAATTATATCATGAATAAGCATGAAAAAGAGGCTCAAGATAGACATTAACTATCTTGAGCCTTTGCTTGGATTTTTTTCATGATGGATACGGCCTTGTCAATTTCTTCAAACGTATTAAAATAGTGTGGTGAAAAACGGGCCATTTTAGAAATTTGATTGCGTTCCATAATGGTATTCGCCATAAATGTGCCAGCTTCAATGATGACCCCATGTTCTGCTAAAGCATTGGTTAGCTCATCTGGTGACAGCCCTTCAATGTTAAACGGCGTAATCGATAATCGATGAGCACTATTTTGAGGACCATATAAGACAATGCCTGGAATGGTTGCAAGCTGTTCAATTAAATAGTTTGTTAGCTGCTTTACACGATCATATATGTGATGGATACCGATATTGTTCGCATAATCAATAGCTGCCCCTAAGCCGAAAATACTTGGAATGATCGGACAACCTGGCTCAAAACGTTTAGCTGTTTCTACAAAAGAATAGGCATTGTTCTGATAATCCCACTGGGTGCTGCCCCAGCCAATCATAATAGGCGTCAATGTTGGAATGAGTGCTTCTCGTACATATAAAATACCTGATCCTTCAGGGCCGCGTAGCCATTTCCGCCCACTTGCAACTAGAAAGTCACAGCCAAGTTCGGCAACATTAATGGGTGTTAAACCAAGTGTTTGATTGGCATTCATCAATGTTAGTACATGGTGTTGCTGGGCTAGTTGACATATTTCTTTGGCGGGCTGGAGTGCCCCAGCAGCGTTAGACATATGGGCAAAGGTAATCAATTTTGTTTGTGGTGTGATGAGTTGTTCAAGTGCATATAAATCTACCATATATTCATCATTGGTTTTTAACACTTTCAGCTGAACCCCTTGTTGCTGAAGGGCAAGCCAAGGTACATAGTTACTCAACATTTCTGTGTCGAGCACTATGACCTCATCTCCCTGTTTCCATTGCAAGCCACCTGCGACATAATTAATCGCCATTGAACCGTTTGGCACAAAGGCAATCTCCTCTTTTGTTGCGCCGATGAACAAGGCCGCTTTTTCTCGAATACGCTCTACTTGCGCATACGTTTCTTGACGAAAAGAGGGCAAGTAGGGACCAATACTTGCTTGTTTTTGGAGATAGCTAGTCATTTCATCCACTACTGGCTGTGGCATGGCAGATGCAGCAGCTGTGTTTAGATAAATATAGTGTTCAAGTAGCGGCATATCCTGTTGTATTTTCCTCATATCGATCATTGTACACACCAACCTTATAAAATGATTAATTCTTTCGAATAGGTCATTAAATTTTCGTAACCATTTTCTGTGACGATTAAATTATCCTCGATACGAACACCACCAACATCCTGCACATAGATACCTGGCTCCACGGTAAAGGCCATGCCTGGCTTTAACACTAGCTGATTCCGCTGCATCATATAAGGCTCTTCATGTGCACTTAAACCAATGCCGTGGCCAAGTCGGTGTGTGAAATAATTGCCATAGCCGGCATCGCGAATAATGTCTCTTGCCAGATCATCAATGGCATGAGCTGTCATACCTGGTTTTATGGCTGCTATGGCTGTTTCATTTGCTTGCTTCACAATGCTATAAATTGTTTTGAGCGTTGGAGAAACTTCTCCTAAAGCAACTGTTCTAGTCATATCCGCCACATAGCCCTTATAAATCGCGCCAAAATCTATGACGATTAATTCACCTGTCTCTATTTTCTTTGTGCTCGCTCTACCATGAGGAAGTGCACCTCGATAACCAGAAGCAACAATGGTTCCAAAAGGTGTTCCCTCTGATCCACGTCGTCTCATTTCATATTCTAATTGGGCTGCGACTTCCATCTCTGAAATACCAGCTTGAATAATCGGTAATGTGGCTGCAAGACTTTCTTCGACGATCTGTACAGCCTGACGGATGAGGGCTATTTCGTGTTCATCTTTTTCCATACGTATATCACGAATGGTTTCACCGATATCACATAAAGTGTCATATGTAAGGTTTTCGATAGCTTTCTGTTCCTTCACGCGCATGGTGTCAAACTCAACGGCAAGTGTCTGCGCTGTTCCTAGTTCTTTTTTTAGTTGCTGGATGGCCTGTGACGGTCCTTCCTCATCCGAATAGGATAGGATTGTCCTTCCATTACCCAAGTCAACTTTTGTTAATTCTACTTGTGGAACGAGAAAGTATAATTGATGATGAGCAGTAATAGCGACTACTGTTAGGCGTTCACTTTGCTTTAACTGAAGACCTGTAAAATAATACATGTTTGACCCTGGCACTAGCACTGCTACATCAATTGACTGTTGCTGCATACGGGAAACGAGCTGCTCTCTTCTTTTTTGAAACATTGAGTGATTCCTCCTAAAAACGTTTCTATTATAGAGACGTTGTATCTGAAAAATAGTATATATCAACAATAATGAATTTTCAATAAATTAAGATAGCACCATTTTGATAGAGGGCAATGAATGTAAAAGGAAGATAATTGACAAATGAGGGAATAGTATGTTGTAAATTTAGTAAATACTAGTGTACGTCTTTTTTTCGTTCATTATGCATATAAGTAGACTAGATAAACTTTTTTCCAACTTAATACGTCAAAAAGAGGGGCAAAATTGTTAAGCAAGAAAGGACTTATGTATGGAAAAAAACATGAAACGCTCAAAAGAGAAAAAGAGCAAGAAAAAATTATGGCTGTGGATTGTTGGTAGCCTATTAGCAATTTTTTTAATTTTTATAGGTACTGCCTACTTTACCATCCAAAAAACTATGAATAAAATAAATACACCACTTATTCAAACAACAGATGCAGCACAACCAGAAGAAAAAACAGTGATTAAAAAAAATCCCTTTTCGGTTCTAATGCTTGGGGTCGATGAACGTAAAGATGATAGTGGACGTTCCGATACCATGATTGTAATCACTGTAAATCCTGAAAAGCAGACGATGAAAATGCTTAGTATACCCCGTGATACTCGAACAGAAATCGTTGGTCATGATACGGTAGATAAGATTAATCATGCCTATGCCTTTGGAGGCGTCCCTATGGCTGTGGATACGGTCGAAAATTTTTTAGATATACCCATTGATTATTATGTATTTATTAATATGGAGGGCTTTTTACAAATTATTGACACGCTGGGTGGCGTAACAATCGATAATGATATGGATTTAACCTTTGACGAATACCATTATCCAAAGGGAGAAATCACATTAGATGGTAATGAGGCCCTTATTTTTTCTCGTATTCGTTATGAAGATCCTCGAGGTGATTTTGGACGCCAAATTCGACAACGTCAAATCATTGAAGCGGTGATGAAAAAAGCCTCCACACCATCAACATTATTAAAAGCAACTGATATGTTGAATGTACTAGGCGACAATGTTCGCATGAACTTTTCGGTGAAGGATCTTATTCAGCTACAAAGTATTTATAAAAAAATGGATAAGGATATTGAGCAGTTATCGTTCGAACAGGGAGACGGTGAAAGGATTAACCGCATTTGGTACTATATTCCGAATGAGGCAGAGCTTCAAAAAATACAAACAGATTTAAAAAACCATTTACAAAAGTAAGAAAGTTGCTTACAAATGTCGCATACTAGTTGTAAATTTTTTGGCCACGAAGGGAGGGAGATGAATGAATGGGAGGACCCAGGTGCTGAGGTATACAGCGCTGAATCATTGCATGCAAAGCTATGTACCTAAACGTAAAGTGCGAAAAAATCCAGTCCAATCAGCAATAAGAGGCCTACAAGTATTATGTTTAAAATTATTTATGTAAGGGATAAAAAATCATTCAGGTAGGGTGCATGCCTAGTTGAATGATTTTTTTGCTGTTATTCATCATTTTTCGATATTTCTTGAAATATCAGAAAATTAAGTGTATACTGACATTAGAAATGGTTAAAGGAGTGATTGTGATGATTGTAGGCACAATTTTATTAGCATTTGCATTACCAGTGGGTATCGTATTAGCAGTAGATTTATTAAACGAGCAGCATCACTCTGCTACACAAACTAACCATTCATAACGTTGAAACAGTAAAATATCAATTTCTAGACAATGTTACTTTGTAGCCTTGTCTATTTTTCTATGAATAGGAAACAATTTGTGTGATTCATTCGTCAATAATAGTGAGAAAATGTTATACTATTAAAAAAACAGTATCGGGGAATGAGCATGCAAGCGGAAAAAACATCCAATCTTAAAAAAGAAATATTATCCTACATCAAAATTATTGTCATTACAGCTGTTGTTGTTTTTGGCTGTAAGCAATTCTTGTTTGCGCCGATTAAAGTACAGGGAGCATCTATGTATCCAACTTATCACGATAAGGATATTATTATTGTAAGCAAAACAAGTAAAATCGAGCGTTTTGATCAAATTGTTTTCCAATCTCCTGTCGAAGATGAGTTATATATTAAACGTGTCATCGGTCTTCCAGGGGATAAAGTGGAAATGAAAGATGATGTATTGTACGTCAATGGCAAAGCATATAAAGAAGATTATGTGAACCGTCAAACGGATGATCCTAATCAATTACGCATTACGGAAAACTTTACATTGGAACAATTAGTGAATGAAAAAGAAGTGCCAGAGGGCATGTATTTTGTGCTTGGTGACAATCGCCTAAAAAGTAGTGACAGTCGCCATTATGGTTTAATTTCAGAGGATGCTGTATATGGTGAATCGAAATTAATACTATATCCATTTAGTCATTTTCATATTGGCTCAAAATGATGAAAAAAGAGGTCACTCCATTGAGTAGCCTCTTTTTTATTGTTGGGGTAAATCGGTACAGCTTTTATAAGTGGGATAATAGACACAAATCCTTGAATTTTCAACGGTTTCCTTGATGGGCGATGGCTTACTTTTCATGGGAGATTGCATTGCTGGTTCTTCATTTGTGAACGCTTCTTCTACTAATTCTACGCCATAAAATAGTATTAAAAAATAGCAGACAAATCCTACTATACGCAAACAATCACCTCGTAAAATAGTTATTGTATGTTTATATATGGTCAAATTCGTCGAAATATAAGCAGAAAATCGAAATTTTCTCTTGCCAAAAAGATTTTTAGAGGCAATGAATTCTATGAAAAAAGCTATTGTCAATGAAATTTTGATGTGCTACTATAGCTAAAGTAAATATTTGATCTGTATAACCTCAATAATATGGATTGAGGGTCTCTACCAGGAACCATAAAATCCTGACTACAAAACTTTGCTTCATTTTTGTAGTCAGGATTTTTTTAGTTTGTTTTAAAACAATCTCCTACAAAAATGAACGGTATCGAAGGGGAGATTACGATGAATTGGAGAGTTTATATTCTTGCTGTGACTACCTTTGCAGTAGGGTTAGTTGAATTAATTGTTGGTGGAATCCTGCCAAATATTGCAGAGGATTTAGATGTGTCTTTAGCGACAGCGGGGCAATTAATTACTATTTTTGCACTTGTTTATGCGATTTCTGCGCCTGTCCTACTATCCTTGACAGCCAAGGTGGAACGCAAGCGCTTATTCCTTATTTCTTTATTTATTTTTACGTTAGGAAATCTAATGACCTTCTTTAGTACAACGTTTATCATTGTGCTAATCGCACGTATTTTCACAGCTATGAGTACAGCGTTAGTGATTGTTTTATCATTAACGATTACAACTAAAATCGTAGAGCCTCGCCATCGTGCTAAAGCACTGGGGCTTGTTTTTATGGGTGTAAGTTCTGCGCTGGTGATCGGTGTGCCAATGGGTATTTTTATTACAGAAGCGTTTGGCTGGCGAGCTGTATTTTTAGGTATTAGTATCCTATCAACGATTTCAATGATATTAATTGCTTTATTACTTGAAAAAATGCCAATTGGAGAAGTAGTGCCACTCAAGGCGCAAATTAAATCGCTGGCGAATTTGAAAATCCTGACAGCACAGTTAACTACCCTATTTATGCTAGCGGGCCATTACATGCTCTACGCCTATTTAACACCATTTTTAGTAGAGGCATTTGATATGAATGCTTCATGGATTAGTATTTGTTACTTAATTTTTGGTATTGCCTCTGTTAGTGGAAATGCTGTAGGTGGATGGGTGAGTGATAAAATTGGCACAAGTAAAGCCATTATTTTAATTGTCTCAGCTTTTGCCATTGTCTTATTTAGTATTCCTTATACAATTATTGCCCTTCCACTGTTTTTAGTATTTACGGTTTTATGGGGTGCGTTGAGCTGGGCACTGACACCGCCATTACAAAATTACTTAATTCAGGCGGATCCTCAATCATCGGATATTCAGCAAAGCTTAAATACAGCTGCCCTGCAAATTGGTATTTCTATCGGATCAGCAGTTGGTGGCGCAATGTTTGCTTGGACAGGTTCTGTTATGCACCTAGCTAGCTTTGGTACGATTCTAGTTCTTTGTGCATTAGGCTGCGCGATCTTTTCTATTAAAAGGGCACCTCTTGGACAGGAGCAGCACGTAGATTATCAGTCAGCACATCATCATTCATAATCGAACGATAGCCCTGAAAGGTATTGGGAAAGCCATCCCAATACCTTTTTAATTGGTTTGCATGAATCTATTTTCGTACACTTCCCAAAATTAAATTCTCTATGGTTTCTTAGCATACTCTAATTACCTATGGAATAGATTGTTGTAGTTAATGAATTTACAGATTTGAGGAGTTTGAGATTTTAAGAGCGAATATTATTTTTAAGAAAAATAGTAGGAGACTTTCAAATCTTGTAAATGGAAGGAGAACTCAATGACTGAATATCATCAACAATCAACTGCTGAAGTCATGAAGATATTGAACGTCACCACGCAAGGTTTGACTGATGATGACGTCCAAAAGAGGCAACAAGTCTATGGCTATAATGTATTAGAGGAAGGGAAAAAGACAAGTACGTTGGCTGTTTTTATGGGCCAATTCAAAGATTTATTGGTCATCATTTTACTCGTTGCTGCCTTCGTTTCCTTTCTACTAGGAGAAGTAGAAAGCACCATTGTGATCATGATCGTGGTTATTTTAAATGCCATTTTAGGTACAGTGCAGCATGTGAAGGCTGAACAATCATTAGATAATCTAAAAGCATTGACCTCTCCCATTGCCAAGGTCATGCGTCATAATCAACTAGTAGAAATTCCTTCTGAAGAAATTGTAGTAGGGGACCTTCTGATGTTGGAGGCGGGAGATTATATTAATGCGGATGGAAGACTACTAGAAAGCCATAATTTACACATCAACGAAAGCTCTCTTACAGGCGAATCAATTGCTGTGGCAAAAAGTACAGACCCCATTCGGAAGCAGAATATCACCATTGCGGATAAGAAAAATATGGTGTACTCAGGAAGCTTTGTGACCAATGGACGTGGCATCGTGATGGTTACGGCAATTGGGATGCAGACGGAAATCGGAAAAATTGCGAATTTACTCGATACAGCCAAGGAAAAGAAAACGCCATTACAAATTAGTCTCGATCAATTCGGTGAAAAATTAGCCTTAGGGATTACGCTGATTTGTTTAGCAATCTTTACGATTGATCTTATCCGAGGACGAGCCTTAGTAGAATCCTTTATGTTTGCTGTATCTCTTGCTGTGGCGGCTATCCCTGAGGCTTTAAGTTCTATCGTGACCATCGTATTAGCTTTTGGCACCCAAAAGATGGCAAAGGAAAATGCGATCATCCGCAAGCTTTATGCTGTGGAAAGCTTGGGGAGTGTATCGGTCATCTGTTCTGATAAAACAGGTACTTTAACAGAAAATAAAATGGTAGTACAGGAAGTTTTTGTGGACCAGAAGAAAATTCCTCATGATTGGCTCAATCCAATAAATCCAGTGGAAAAAGAACTAATGGTAAAAGCGCTTTTATGTAGTGACGCTGTCGAGCGTGACCACAAAGAAATTGGTGATCCTACAGAAATTGCGCTCGTGAAATTGGGGAAACAGTATGGGTTAGATGAATTGAAGATACGTGAGCAATATCCACGATTGGCTGAAATTCCATTTGATTCGACGAGGAAGCTTATGAGCACTGTTAATCAGATGGACAAGCAGCCCATCATGATTACCAAAGGGGCTCTGGATGTACTCTTACCAAAAGTGACGCGAATCAAAACATCAACAGGTATTTTTGAGATAACCCCGCAGCATCGCCAGAAAATCGAGGCGGTGAATCGTGATTTTTCTATGAATGGTTTAAGGGTGTTAGCCATTGCTTATAAGGAGGTATTGCCTCTACAAAAAGTCGATCCACGAGCGGAACGAGATTTAATCTTTGTCGGCTTAGTAGCGATGATGGACCCTCCAAGAAAAGAGTCGAAAGAGGCTGTGGAAAGCTGTATAAAGGCAGGTATTAAACCCGTCATGATTACAGGAGACCATAAAATTACAGCAACCGCGATTGCCGAACAAATTGGTATTTTGCAAAATCCAGCTGAAGCTATAGAGGGACATGCGCTCGAAGGCTTAACTGATCAAGAGCTGCAAGAGAAAGTACAGGATTATTCTGTTTATGCCCGTGTGACACCAGCCCAAAAAATTCGAATTGTTAAAGCATGGCAGGATAAAGGACATGTGGTGGCCATGACAGGAGACGGTGTCAATGATGGACCTGCTTTGAAGCAAGCAGATATTGGGGTGGCTATGGGCGTAACAGGCACAGAGGTTGCAAAAGATGCCTCATCCATGATTTTAACGGATGACAATTTTTCAACAATTGTTAAAGCAATCGCCAATGGCCGTAGCATCTATACAAATATTAAAAATGCCATTCTGTTCTTATTATCTGGAAATGCAGGCGCTATTTTTGTCGTGTTATATGCAACGGTTCTGGGCTTACCTGTTCCTTTCGCACCTGTCCATCTTCTATTCATCAACTTATTAACAGATAGTCTGCCTGCTATTGCCATCGGTTTAGAGCCAAATAATAAGAAAACAATGAAGGACAAGCCTAGAAACATTCATACTCCTTTATTAAATAAAAAATTTACCACACAAGTTGTGCTTGAAGGGATATTAATCGCCATCTCCACCATTATTGCGTTTCAAATCGGTTTATCGACAGGCGATACGTTAACAGCAAGCACGATGGCCTTTACAACACTATGCCTGTCAAGGTTAGTGCATGGCTTTAATTCTCGATCCAAACAATCCATCTTTGCGATTGGTGTATTTTCGAATAAATATACGTGGTTCGCCTTTATCATTGGTGTGCTAAGTTTACACATGGTCTTATTTATGCCGATGCTTACAACGGTCTTTGAGGTAGCTCCATTAACACCTGCTCAGCTAGGCTTTATTTATAGCCTATCGGTGTTACCATTCCTAGTCAATCAATGGTATAAGCTACTGTTCGTGAGAAATCGATAAAGATTAAAAAAAGAAGCTTCCGTTAGTTATTAAAACGGAGGCTTCTTTTTAGTGTGTAGAGGCTAATAACCAGCCTTTACTCTTACTTAGGTCAATCAATCTCGCTCCAAGTAGCGCATAACGCATATGGAGTTCACTATATTTGGTTAGATGTGTTTTCTTTACTGCCAGCTCTAAAGCTTGGCTTACGGCAATCAAAGAAGAGGCAATATTCATCGATAAAATAGCACTTATTTCGCCATCATTAATGAAAGATTTCCCACGAATATCCGTTATTTTCATTTTACTGTATTCTATTGATGCTGTTGGTGCCAGCACACCGTTTTCCTTTAATAGCAGTGTTAGCTGTTTATTTTCCTCTTTTAAACATTGAATAAATTCCAATGTAAGGATTTTTAAGTTTTTATCACGCGTATGCTTAAAAAAAGCATGACTGGAAGCAATATAGCCTTGATTGATCCCAAGCTGTGACCAAAGCTTGAAAACCTCCTTAAATCGTAGCGATGCTAGATTTTCATTTATCATTGTCATCCTGACACTTCCTAACTCTTAGGTTGATTTAAGATTAGGATGTAGCAGTAAATGACATTCTATTCATCTTTTACAATAAAAAATGTATAAGAGGTCGCTAATAGTAGATGCCATAAGGGTACATAGGAGGGTAACGATAGGGATAAGGGTATGGACATGGTTTCATATATTGCTGTGGCATGGTTGGTTTATAAGGGGCTTGATCGGTTGCTGATTGGACACGATTGCAGCCTTTTGCTGGTCCGATATAAGTCGTAGGAACAATCGGTGCAATCGTTTTTTTCCATTGTTCTTCATCTAAACAATACGTATGGGCCATAATATTGGCTGGTGTGAATTTTAAGATATCAGAGCCTAAAATGACCTCTGGCGTTGGCGCATCAAAAATAGCAAGTAGATGCGTGTCATCTTCTGTGGCTACTTCATAATGCCACCAGCCCTGTGGTACATTCGCAACCTGCCCAGGCTTGATAGGATAGTTTTGAATTTTCTTGGTAAAGGGATTCAATATAGAAACCGTTGCTGCTCCTGCAATACAATAGACAAGCTCTGCAGCATTTTGATGGTAATGTGGCTCGATGACATTGTCTTTACTTAAAAAAATATCAAGCAAAGATGTATTTTCTAATGTATTTAATTGTTCCACACCGAGAATATTAATGTAATTTCGGGAGTCTTTTTTAAAAAGCGTACTTTTATTGACATCAAAAGTGAACGCTGCAGAAGGGGAACTATAATCGATATTTGAGCTGATACTTACATCCTTTCTCATATAAATTGAGCTATTCATCATCATAGATTATGTTTTAGGTACTTCTAGACTTACACAAATGCCTAGCTACAGTTAGCCTCTATCTGGATAAAAAATTAGCTAAAATTACCACTTCTATTTCAGAACATACGTGCGTATAATAAAAACACAAACGTTTGTTCTTAGTTATCAAAAACTCTGTTCAACATGAACGCAAACAGAGTCAGTAAAGGAGCATTCAACATGAAAGAACAGTTGATAAAAGCCATGCATCGTCACCAAATCGTTCACATGATGTATATAGCGAAATCAGGTGCCATTACGAAAAGGCGCGTGAAAATCATCCACATTAAAGGTGATTCCTTTACCGCCTTTTGTTTTACAAGGCTAGCGAAGCGTACGTTTCATATTAACAATGTTCTAGCACTTCTGCCCATTCTCCAACGGGAGTCTGAGGTGATATGAATTACAACGACTTCCCACAGAAAGATATTTTTTGTATTGATATGAAGTGCTTTTATGCAAGCTGTATTGCCATGCTAGAAGGGCTAGATGTGCTGACAGATCCAATTGCTATCATCGGTAATTTTGAACAACCTGGTAGTATTGTGCTGGCTGCATCACCAGTGATGAAAGAAAAATTTAACATTAAAACAGGGAATAGACGTTATGTGCATGTTTTTTTAGGCGATTAATTAAATAAGTGTTATCTATCAATACTTATCTTAATTTTATTCTAGAAGATGGATTCTTTAATTCACTCAGCTACTCAATAATTTACATATAAAGCTATTGGATGTCAGATGATATTCCTGTTTTATTCCTGTTTGATTTCTACTTTCTTATTGAAATTAGTGTTCTTTGTTTAATAAAAATCACCTCTGAGTTTTGAACTTTGTTTTAAATGTACAATCTTCTTTTTTTATAAATACTACAAATATTTATCCCATCGGAATTTGTAGTTGCCCCAGGTAAGAGATTAATCGTTGAGCATTAAGAGCAAGTATTGTACCTTCTGCTAAAAGTTTATTAACAGATTTGAGTTTCTCCAAAGTTCTACAAATCAAACCTTTTTTGCTGTTCCCCATTTTGCGTGGCATCAACAATATCCGTTAAATCATCTAAAAAATCTTCTTGTAGTTCAGCTTCACCAACTGGATTCGCCTTTAATTCTGCAATAAGTGTTTGAATAATTTCTAATAATTCATCATTGCTAGTTGCAGTGTTTTTTTGAGTTGCTTGTACATCTCGGGTAATTGATTTCTAAAATCAAAAGATTGCGATAGACTGAATTAGAAAGTATTAATTAAAATAACTATTGTATGGAAATACTATAATTTGTAATACTGTTTTACTTTAATCAATCTGTGGTTGCATTTAAAAGGAGGAATAACTATGTCTGATATTTTTAATCGTGGATATATTGAGATAAATGATGCTCAAGAAAATAATCTTAAACATGTCAATGTTAAAATACCAAAATATAAAACAACTGTCTTTGCTGGACTATCAGGTGCAGGTAAAAGTTCTTTGGTATTTGATACCTTAGCTGCGGTATCTCGCCGAGAATTAAATCAAACATTTCCAAGTTTTACTCAACAATATTTACCTAAATATGGACAACCTGAAGTGGATAGTATCGAACATTTACCCGTGGCAATTGTAGTTGAACAAAAAACAATAGGACGAAACGCACGATCTACTTTAGCTACATACACTGGAATTTATTCCATAATGCGATTACTCTTTTCTCGAGTAGGTAACCCTTGGGTAGGATATTCAGAATGGTTTTCATTTAATCTCCCACAAGGAATGTGTCCACATTGTGCAGGACTGGGTTTTGTAGATGAGATTGATGAAACGAAACTTATTGATCCTGAAAAATCCTTAAATGAAGGCGCACTCACTTTTGTTGGTTTTAGACCTGGAACATGGCGATGGAAAGAATATAGTGATGCGGGACTATTTGACTTAGATAAGAAGATTAAAGACTACTCTGATGAAGAATATCAACTGCTGATGAATGCACCCCGACAAAAATTAACTGATCCACCGGAATCATGGCCTAAAACTGCATTGTATGAGGGATTAGTTCCTCGAATAATGAGATCAATAGTACACAGTGCTTCAGGAAGAAGGCATCAAGCAGCCGTTGACGAAATTGTTACTAATAAAGTATGTCCAACTTGTCATGGTGCACGATTGAACAATGAAGCCCTAACGTGTTTAATCAATGGTAAAAATATTGCTGAAGTTTGTGCAATGGATCTTGTGACAGCTTTAGAATTTTTACAAGAAATTAAAGATCCAATCGCTCAATCAATGGTGACCGAGTTATCAAATAAAATAACTGCACTTATTGATATTGGATTAGGATATTTATCACTAAATCGTGGTACAGACACTTTATCTGGAGGAGAAGCCCAACGTATAAAAATTGCTAAATATTTAATTAGTTCTCTCACTGATTTAGTATATATTTTAGATGAACCTAGTGTAGGTTTACATCCTCATGATATTAAATTAATTATAGATTCATTAAACAAGCTAAAAGAACGAGGAAACACGGTAGTTTTAGTTGATCATAATCCTGGTATTATTTCTATGGCTGACTATGTAATTGAAATAGGACCTGAAGCCGGAATAAACGGAGGTCACGTGACTTTTACTGGTACCTATAATGAATTATTAGAATCCGACACAATTACAGGAAAAATGTTGAATCAAACGTTAAAATTCCGATCTCCATGTAGAGAACCAAAAGATTGGATTACAGTTGAGCATGTAACTGAACATACGCTTAAAGATGTTAGTGCCAAGGTACCAACAGGTATAATGACTGTTATTTCAGGACCTGCTGGATCTGGAAAAAGTACATTGGTTTCTGCAATTAAACGTAGAGTGGCAGACCAAGACTACGTTGATCTCAGTCAAGATGCTGTAGGTATTAATATTCGATCTACTCCTGCAACTTATCTTGATATTTTAAACCCAATTCGTCGATTATTTGGAAAGGCAAATGACGTTACAACACGCTTGTTTAGCTATAATGGCTTAGGCGCATGCCCTAGATGTAAAGGGAAAGGGGTTATGATAACAGAAATGGCTTTCATGGACCCAGTTATTCAAGAATGCGAGCTGTGCCATGGTAAACGATATAATCAAGAAGCTTTACAGTATAAGTATAAAGAGAAGAATATTTCTGAAGTTTTAAATATGACACTTGCAGATACGCTCAACTTCTTTAAATATGAGGATAATATCTATAAGAAAGTTCAAACATTGGTTAAAGTGGGACTAGGCTATTTGACACTTAATCAATCCATGACTACTCTGTCTGGTGGAGAAGTTCAAAGAGTTAAATTGGCCCTTGAATTAAATCATACGGGTAGTATTTATTTTTTAGATGAGCCAACTACTGGGCTACACCTTCGTGATACTGAAAATTTGATTGCATTATTTGAGGATTTAGTTGATCAAGGAAATACTCTAATTTTGATTGAACATAATCTACATTTAATTAGTCAAGCAGATTGGCTAATTGATATGGGACCTGATGCAGGTAAGTATGGAGGGCAAGTATGTTATGTTGGAAAACCAGAAGAAAGTCAATATGATGCTAACTCACGAACAGGTAAAGCTATAAAAGATTATTTAGAACAAGATAGTTTTAATAACAAGAATATTTCGGATTTGCGCTAATATAAATAATTTCTGTCAACTAAGTTCATCACCAATATGACTTTAGATGGCAGAAATTTCTTATCAAAAATGTGCTAACAATCAATTTGACGAAAATTGACTGTTAGCACATTTTAGTTTTTAATCATTACCCTTATCATGGCTTATCGTTTTCTATTAACTCACAAAAGAATTTTGTATAGTGTCCACAGCCATATTTAATTTATATCATAATCCCACAACCCTAATTTTCCTTTGGCTGGTATATAGTTCACTAACAGTTCTTTATTAGAAACTTCCCACACATAATTCCCTACTCTAAAATCCCCCAAAAAATAGTTATTCCCTGAAACGATACGCCCATCTTCTAATACTGCACTAACGTGATTATTTTCGATGACCTTGAAGCAATTTATAAGAGTACACACACCGATAATCTGACCAGTTGGTAGATTACTTTTGTCCAATCCATGTTTTCTGAGCAGAGGCTGAATTGTATTATCATTACAAGCAGCACTATCTAACTTTTTACTGGTGTGAATCGCTAATGGACCACGATATTTAGTATTCCATGTCCTTGTTTCATATTGAACTTCATTAGAAAGAAAGAGGCTTGCCCAAGGTTGAATCATTGAAAGTACCTTCATGTAAGTAATCCTACTTCCCTTAATATAGTTGAATGATAAAGGAAAGCCGTATTCAAAAGAGTACGGCTTTGTTTCATGTTTATGGTTTTAGAATAACTTTCGTGCACTCATCCTCATGGTCATTAAAAATTCGATACGCTTCGCTTGCTTGATCCAATGGAATTGTGTGACTAATGATTTGAGTTGGATCAAGTTCGCCAGATATAATTTTATCAAATAGCATTGGCATAAGATGGATAACGGGTGCCTGTCCCATTTTTAGATTAATGTTTCTTTCCCATATACCACCGAGTGGGAATTGATTGTATTTGGAGCCATAAACACCAGTAATCTGAATTGTCCCACATTTGCGAACTGCATCGGAGGCAATTTTAAGAGGGCTTAATGTACCTCCAATCATCTTCATACTTTGTTCAATAGCTTCAAGTGTTGTTTTTTTGCCATCCATACCTACACAATCAATAACCACATCCGCCCCACCTTGTGTTAGTTCACGGATATGCAGTCCAGTATCAACGATTTCTTCGAAGTTAATTGTTTCCACATTGTTCATTTGTTTTGCTTTTTGTAATCTGTATGGTAGACGATCAACAGCAATCACACGTTTAGCTCCATGCATCCAAGCAAACTTTTGTGCCATTAAGCCGATTGGACCACAACCTAGAATAACGACCGTATCACCTTTTTTTACTCCACCATGTACGACGCTCCAATAAGCTGTTGGTAATACATCAGATAGAAATAATACTGATTCATCAGGTAGCTCACATGATTCAGGAATAACAAAGGGAATATTGTTTCCATAAGGCACACGTAATAATTCTGCTTGACCTCCGATATATCCACCATATCGGTCTGTAAACCCGAAATACCCACCAGTATCTATGTTATAAGGATTAGGGTCAGTATTGGCATTATCACATTGACTTTCCATACCATGCTGGCAATAGTGACAATGACCACAAGCAATGTTAAAAGGTAATACAATTCTGTCACCTTTTTTGACACGTGTAACCTCTGGTCCAACTTCCTCAACAATTCCCATCGGTTCATGACCGACTACATAATCTTTTTGAGCTGGTAATGATCCTTGATAAATATGGAGATCGGAACCACAGATTGCAGTTGATGTGATTCTTACAATAATATCGTCGTTTTTTATTAAAACTGGGTCTGGTACTTCTTTAACCTGCATATTTCTAATCCCTTGGTACGTGACTGCTTTCATTTATTTACCCCCTAGTTTGTCAATGAATTTCAGTATCGCCCAATGAATTAAAATGTATACAGTTTGCTTTCTTTCAATGTGTTCCAAAGAACTTCTTTCTTGAATTGGAGTTCTTCCAAATGTTATACTTATAAATTTGATACATGTATTTTATTGCAAAATGAAATTGATACTTGAGAATTTTTTTAATTCAAAAACCACAAAATGCTATATACTGACATTTTGTGGTTTTACTCATTTATATGTTTCGATACATTGATAACAAAAGGTACAAAATTTTGAATTTAAAATGCTTGTATTTATATGCCAAAAATATCTCATACTAGAACTGATTTAGATTACCATTAGCTTCATTCCTCCAGTTCTTTATCAGTTGTGTTGTCTACAAACTTACTAAAACTATCTCCCCAATCACATATGGCAGTTACTACGTGTTCTAAACGATGCCCAATTTCACTAAGTTCATAATCAACCTTTGGAGGGACTACTGGATAGACACATCTGGTAATTATTTTATCGTCTTCTAATTCTCTTAATTGTCTAATTAACATGCGCTGGTTCACATCAGGAAGCTTTTTTTGTATTTCACTTAATCTCAATGGGGATTGATTCAACAAACACCATATAATAGATATTTTCCATCGACCTCCTATTACGGATAGAGCTAAATCTTTCCCAGTGAAAAATTCCTTGTCTTTATAATGAATAACCATAAAATTTGTGGTCCCTTCTGCAAAAAAAAGTTTATAATGACAAATATGTCAGTATTGTAATGTTTATTATAAAGAGTATTCTTAGTGGTGTAAACAATAAAAACAGAAAGAAGGTATATTATTTTATGACAAAAGTTTTACTTCATCCAAGATTAGATAGCGAATATCACTATCAACAAGACTCAAATTTTTCGGGTGGAACATTAAAATGCTTATGTGAAAATAACCCTGTAGAAGTAGCTGTGACAGCCCAAACAATGCATAACCATGCATGTGGTTGTTCTAAATGCTGGAAACCAGAGGGAGCTATTTTCTCACTTGTTGCCGTTGTAGGTAAAGATAATGTTAAGGTATTAAGCAATGAAGATAAATTACAAGTGATCGATGAATCAGCAGTAATTCAACGCCATGCTTGTAAAGATTGTGGTACCCATTTATTTGGAAGAATTAGAAATGAAGACCATGCATTTTATGGATTAGATTTTGTACACACAGAATTATCTAATGAAAATGGCTGGTCGGCGCCTCAATTCGCAGCATTTGTTTCTTCGGTAATTGAAACAGGAACACCAGCTTCAAAAATGAGTGATGTTAGAAATGCTTTACACAATATAGGTTTACCTACCTATGATTGTTTGTCACCTGAGTTAATGGATGTGCTTTCAATCCAAACAGCTAAATTAAAAGGGACATACAGGGATTAGACCATAGTAAATATTAGAAGTACCTCATTCAGAAAAAGAATATTTCTGGATGAGGTACTTTTCACCCCATCTTATAGATATAAATTGCTCATCTTTCTAAATAGTGTTCGATATAAAATAATGTCTATAGTGACAAAAACGTCAGTATTCCATTGTGTATTATAGTATGTAATCATGGGAAAAGTAAAGATTATAAAAAAGAAAGAAGGGATTCATTTGAAAAGTAGAGCTGCTGTTGCATTTAATCCAGGAGAACCACTTCAAATTGTAGAAATCGATGTAGAAGAGCCAAAAGCGAAGGAGGTATTAGTAAAAATTCTGTATACTTCTGTCTGTCATACAGATGCTTTTACCTTATCAGGTAATGATCCAGAGGGCGTATTTCCTGCCGTACTAGGTCATGAAGGTGCTGGTGTAGTCGTTGCTGTAGGAGATGAAGTGACTTTAGTAAAACCGGGAGATCATGTTATTCCACTATACACGGCTGAATGTGGAGAATGTAAATTCTGTCGTTCTGGTAAAACAAACTTATGTAGTGCTGTACGAGAAACGCAAGGTAAAGGTTTAATGCCTGATGGAACGACTCGCTTTTCTTATAATGGAGAGCCTATTTATCATTACATGGGCACTAGTACATTTAGTGAATATACAGTCGTTCCCGAAATTTCTTTGGCTAAAATTGACAAAGAAGCACCACTTGATAAAGTTGGACTATTTGGATGCGGCGTGACTACAGGGATTGGTGCTGTACACAACACTGCAAAAGTAGAAGAAGGAGCTGTGACAGCCGTATTTGGTTTAGGTGCCATTGGCTTAGCCGCTATTCAAGGATTGGTTCAAGCAAAAGCAAGCCGAATTATTGCTGTAGATTTAAATGAGGATAAGTTTGAATTAGCGAAAAAAATGGGCGCAACTGATTTTGTAAATCCTTCTAAATTTGATAAACCAATTCAAGAAGTCATTGTTGAAATGACAGATGGAGGCGTAGATTACAGTTTCGAATGTATTGGTAATGTAGAGGTAATGAAGTCAGCTTTGGAAGCATGTCATAAAGGTTGGGGCGAAAGTGTTATTATCGGTGTAGCTGGCGCTGGTAAAGAAATTCATACTCGCCCATTCCAATTAGTAACAGGTCGAGTATGGCGTGGTTCTGCCTTTGGTGGCGTAAAAGGAAGAACACAACTTCCAGGAATGGTGGAAGATTATATGAACGGTAAAATCGATATCGATTCATTTATCACACACCATTTAAACTTTACAGACATCAATGAGGCATTTGAGTTGCTTCATAAGGGTGAGTCCATCCGTACGATGTTAACATATGGAGAGTGAGAAAAGTGAGTTTTAAACTTATTGAAAAACATCACTCTTTCGGCGGAGAACAATGTAAGTACCGCCATTATTCAGAAACCTTACAATGTGATATGACCTTTAGCATCTTCTTACCATCCAATAAAGAAGAGAAAAAAATCCCTCTTATTTGGTGGTTATCTGGCTTAACATGTACAGATGATAATTTTAGTCAAAAAAGTGGCTTCCAAAGATTGGCTGAAAAATATCAAATAGCTGTTATGATTCCAGATACTTCACCACGTGGAGAGCATGTAGCAAATGATGCAGGCTATGACCTCGGTCAAGGTGCCAGCTTCTATGTTAATGCTACACAAGAGCCATGGGCAAAGCATTATAAAATGTATTCATATATTGTAGATGAATTAGCACAAATAGCGGCATCTTTAGTTCCTCATTTTTCTGGTGAAGAAAGTATTATGGGGCACTCTATGGGCGGTCATGGTGCTTTAGTAATTGGGTTGAAAAATACAGAAAGATTCAAAGCGATTTCTGCTTTTTCACCAATATTAAGTCCAAGTCAAGTCCCCTGGGGAATTAAAGCCTTCTCAGCATATTTAGGTGAAGACCAAGCTACTTGGAAACAATGGGATACTTCAGAACTAATCAAGGAAATCAGTATGCCACCTATTCTCATTACGCAAGGTACTCAAGATGAGTTTTATTTAGAACAATTAGACGAAACGTTTTTCCTAAAGGTGGCTCAGGAAAATAATAAACCAGTAAATTACAAAAAAATGGAGGGCTATGATCATAGTTATTTCTTCATAGCTACTTTCTTAGAGGAACATTTCGCCTTTCATATGAAGTATTTAAGATAACCTTTTTTGAAAAAATATCCACATTATCATTAAATGTGGATATTTTTCGATGGCTACATGTTGTTATATTTCTCAGGTTATTAACTAAAAAATGATCGGGGGTATCGTTAAATTGGATTATAAAAAAATGTTAGTCAATGAATGTGTTAAACCATACTTATTAAAAGCCCGATATGGGATTGAAAAAGAAAGTAAACGTGTTGATTTATTAGGGAATTTAGCTAAAACAGATCATCCTAAAAGTATTTCGTTGCGAGATGATCATCCGTATATTCAGCGAGATTTTTCAGAATTACAGATGGAAATAATCACACCTGTTACCGAAACACTGGAGGAACTATTTGATTACTTGGCAGCGATTCATGATGTTGCTTATCGGTCTATGGGTGAAGATGAAATGCTTTGGCCTTTAAGTATGCCGCCACAGCTACCAGAAAAAGATGAAGATATTGTAATTGCGAAATTAAAAAAGGAAGAAAATATTCGATATCGTCAATATTTATCAGATTTTTATGGTCGTCGTAAACAAATGCTTTGTGGTGTTCATTTTAACTTTGAATTTGGAGATGAGTTAATTCAATCGTTATTTAAAGCACAATCAGAGATTAAAGATTATCAACATTTTAAAACAGAGATATATCTAAAAGCCACAAGAAACTATTTACACTATCGCTGGTTAGTCACTTACTTTTATGGAGCTTCTCCTAGCAGTGAAAAGAATTTTTTTGAAGAAGATTCGTTGAAAGATGTAGTAAGAAGTATTAGAAGTAGTAAATATGGTTATACAAATTCCGACGATGTTCAAGTTTCATATAGCAGTATACAGAACTATGTATCAGATCTCTCTTTGATGGTAAAAAAGGGACTTCTTTCAGCAGATAGAGAATTTTATTCACCTGTTCGTTTAAGAGGTGGATATCATGTTTCTGACCTAGAAAATCACGGCATTAGTTATATTGAATTGCGAAATATAGATTTAAATCCATTTGAAGCGCATGGAATTAGCTACGAGCAAGCAGAATTTTTCCATCTTTTCTTAATTTATTTATTATGGAAAGATGAAGGGCAAGATTGTGATGAGTGGGTAAAAATGGGGAATATTCACAATGATATAGTGGCTCTTGAGCACCCATTAAATCATACACAATTTGAAACAGAAGCTAAAAACATGATCGATGAAATGGAACATTTAGCAGCAACTTTAAATTTAGCTACTTCTGAAACGTTATTTGTTCATCTGAGAGAAATGATAATGGACCCAAGCAAGACTTTAGCTGGAAGACTTTATAAAGAAAGTGAAAAAAACAGTCAAGGTCAAGTGGCAACGTTGATTGCTAAAGCAAATTATAAAAAATCATGGGATAAGCCTTATCAATTAACAGGATTTACTGACATGGAATTGTCTACTCAGATTTTAATGTTTGATGCAATACAACAAGGAATCCAAGTGGAAATCTTGGATCGACAAGATCAATTTTTAAAGTTGAAATTAAAAGATCATGTTGAATATGTAAAAAATGGAAATATGACAAGTAAAGATACTTATGTATCCACTTTAATTATGGAAAATAAAACAGTAACAAAGAAAATTCTTCAACAACATGGATTCCGTGTGCCAAAAGGTGAGGAATTTCATACAATTGAACAGGCTTTACGTTCCTATGCTCTCTTTTCTACTAGGCCTTTTGTTGTGAAGCCAAAAACAACAAACTATGGATTAGGAATATCGATTTTCAAAGAAGGTGCCAATTACGAAGATTATCAAAAGGCTATTGCACTGGCATTCCAAGAAGACTCTTCCATATTAGTAGAAGAGTTTCTTAATGGAACAGAATATCGATTTTTTGTATTAAATAATCAAGTTCAGGCTGTTTTATTAAGAGTTCCTGCGAATGTTAAAGGTGACGGTAAACATACAATCGAAGAGTTAGTTATGCAAAAGAATCGTGATACATTAAGAGGTAAAGACCATAGGACCCCTTTAGAAATCATACAATTAGGTGAATTGGAGAACCTTATGCTAAAAGCCCAAGGATGTCGAATGGATTCAATTCCAAAGAATGATGAAATTATCTATTTGCGTGAAAACTCTAATATTAGTACAGGGGGAGATTCGATTGATGTGACAGATCAAATTCCTGATGATTATAAAAAAGTAGCAGTGGATGCGGTAGCAGCACTTGGAGTTAAAATTTGCGGTATTGATTTGATTATTGAAAATACCGAAATTCCCGCTGCTAATAAAAATGCTTATGGAATTATTGAAGCAAACTTTAATCCATCCATGTATATGCACATTTATCCATATAAAGGTGAGTCACGACGTTTAACTATGCATATCATACACTACTTATTCCCCGAACTATTACAGTCAAATTAAGGACGCCACTATTGGAATTTGAAGATACAATGTTAGGCTATTGAATGACAAGAAAGCATTAACTATTCAAATCTCAACCATGTATAACCCCGTCCTGATTAGGGCGGGGTTAAAATACTATTGTTTAAATTCTGTATTACTATATAAACATCATGCTTATTTGAATAGGTTGTGACTGCGTTTATTTTCTTTAGCGTAAATCTAATCATAAGAAAAGCATCTCTAATTGTTGGGCGACGCCTAACAATTAAGGGTTGTTGTTGTATTGAATGTCTTTAATTTAGAACATATTTTTTAGTATAATATTTAGGTAGCATTGTTAGCCCTCCTGATTAGAAATAACTTTTCTAACCTCACACTATCATAAGGAAATTCTTTTCAAGTTAGATGTGTAATTTTTGTATATTGAAATAATAAATTTAAGTGCCTATTGATTATTTGCTTTTTATGACCTATTTATGAACTTTAGACAAAAGGTATCTAGAAGAGCATTCTCGATACCTTTTGTCATTTTTATTTCTCTCATTATGTTTGAAAATGTTATTTAATTTTTAAACCCCACATAAGTGTTCACTGTACGAAATTCCGCTGCCTAGAAGAAAATACTTCCATCAATTGTTTGAAGAATCCCTGCATTTTCTTTATGAATATCGAACATTAAACAATAAACAGCTGTTCTCCTTTGTATTCTATATCTTCTTTCTTTTCACCGAATGTGATAATATCCATAATTTAATCTCCCCCGTCCATTTTTCGATTTTAACATAAATATCCAATATTCATTTATGAGTTATTCCACAATCTGGACTGCTTCCTTAAACAAAGAAATATGTAAGGGTGGTAAAAAAGCCTAACATATACTATATATTCATCTATTTTTTCTTCGTAAGTTAGTTTTCATAGCCTTTAAACAGAATTCTTACCCTATTATGAAAAGTTTTACATATTTCGATTGGTGATAAAAGGACAGCTCATTTGTTTACTTGACAGCGGTAGATTATGCTTTTAGTACCTACCCTTATTTTATTTCCAAAAATTTAATATTGCCAAAAAGCAAACGTTTGTTCTAATATATGTATACAAACAAATGTTCTTACATATGCTAGGTAAAGGGAAAAATCATTGTGGCAAAAAAATATCAATAATATACAGTTATTATTTAGGAAATTTCAAGAGATAGAAAGAGGAAACTAAGATGAGAGAGCGACTGATTAAAGTTATGCAACAGTGCAATCAATTAGTGAACATTATGTATGTAGAAAAAGAGGGTTCCTTAACCAAATGGAATGTAAAAGTTATTGGAATTTTGGTTATTTAACTTTTTGATCAGTAATGTTCCCGTCATTATTCCTTTTGTTTATAAGGAGCATTCCTGTTAGAAGGATTTTCAGGGGCTTGAAATCAGAAAAGCCCTCTTGTATGATGCATGAGTGTCAACAGCCATTGACCCACTATCACACAGGAGGACTCCTTTTATGAATTCTAATAGGAACCAAAAGATTAATCAAGTCTCTGAAAAAACACTCGTCATCGGTATCGATATTGCCAAGCGTACACATTATGCATGCGCGGTTGATGAAAGAGGACGCGTGCTCCATAAATCGTTCCCTTTCTCGCAAACAAGAGAAGGTTTCGATGCTTTTTATGAAAGATTACTGGCTTTACGTGCTACCCATGAAAAAAGTGAAATTCTTGTCGGTTTCGAGCCCACAGGTCACTACTGGATGAATCTCGCTGCCTATCTTCAAGCACATGGAATTCCATTTATCATGGTGAATCCTCATCATGTCAATCGTTCCAAAGAGCTAGATGACAATCTTCAAACAAAGAATGACCAAAAGGATGCGCTCGTCATTGCACGTTTAATGCGAGATGGACGATTTAGTTACCCACGTATTCTAGAAGGCGTGGAAGCTGAATTGCGTAATGGTACAACCTTGCGTGCCAAAATCCAAGAAGATGTAAATGCCTTACAAAATCGAATGATCCGTTGGTTAGATCGCTTTTTTCCTGAGTTTACACAGGTATTTAAAAACTTCGGGAAAATGGCGTATGCGGCGCTTGAAAAGACACCACTGCCGATGGACATTCAAGGGAAAACGCCAGAAGAATTATTATTTTTATACCGCCAAGTAGATGGGATGAAAAGTCCACAGCTACCAAAGGCAAAACAATTAGTCGAGGTGGCACAAAGCTCGATTGGACTGACAGAAGGCTTAGTGATGGCACGCATTGAAATCGCTACACTACTTTCCCAGTATCAATTGATGCAAGCTCAGCTTGATGAATTAACAGTCCAGCTTATAGAACTGGCAAAACAAATGACGGATTATGCGTATTTAGCATCAGTACCTGGAATCGGAGACGTAACAATTGTCGAGCTGCTTTCCGAAGTTGGTTCTCTTACACAATATGAGCATCCACGCCAATTAATCAAACTAGCGGGACTCACATTACGTGAAAACTCTTCTGGACAGCATAAAGGACAAAAACGGATTTCTAAGCGTGGTAGAAGAAAACTTCGAGCTCTTTTATTCCGTGTCATGATACCGTTAATTCGTCATAATGAGGCCTTTAAGCAATTACATGATTATTACACTACACGCACCATCAATCCACTTCGAAAGAAACAATCGATTGTCGTGCTCTGTGGAAAGTTACTGAAGATTTTACACACCTTGTGCAAGAAGAAAGTACATTTTGATGTGAGCCAAATGATGAAAGACCTTTATTGTCTCGGAGAGGCAGCCTAAGCAATCAGAACTCGACCTCTAACAGAAGGATGACACGGAGAAGCCGGCATTATTTTCACCATAAGACTACGAGTCCCTTAAGGAGCATCGCCAGCCTCTGCCTTATGAATAGACCGAACGAAGGAATGTATGCGCTAGACGCCAAGAGACATGGGAGGGTGAGTCGTCATAAGCATCGCAGAGATCCATTAGTGCATCATATAGTGGAATTAAAAGTTAATTTTTTTCAATTAACTTTAGCGAAGCGTACTCACCAAATGACAATGAATTGAAGAACTAGAAAAGACTATATGTACTATGCGGTGAAAAAATATTTTCATCACTTTAAAAACGGGTCAGACCGTTGATATATCAACATTTATAGAGGGAGCGTGAAGTTGTATGAATTATGAGGGTATGCCAAATAAACCTATTATGTGTATCGATATGAAATGTTTTTACGCAAGCTGCGTGGCAATGTTACATGGACTAGATATTTTAAAAATTCCAATTGCAGTAGTAGCAAACTTTGACCACCCAGGCAGCATAGTGCTTGCTGTATCACCTTTGATGAGGGAGAAGTTCAAAATCAAAACTAGCAGTCGACGTTGGGAAATACCTAAACATCCTGACATTAGATTATTTGAGCCTAAAATGAGTTTCTTTATTCAAATGTCGATGACAATTACCAAATTGATTTCTAATTACGTACCAGTCGAGGCTATACATGTGTATAGTGTGGACGAAAGCTTTGTTGATTTAACTGGTACTGAGAAGCTATGGGGCTCGCCTGAGGAAACTGCTAAGGAAATACAAAGAGCTATTCTGGATCAATTTAATGTACCAAGTGCAGTAGGGATGGGACCAAACATGTTAATAGCTAAATTAGCGTTAGACCTTGATGCAAAGAGAACAGGTTTTGCCCAATGGACGTACGAGGATATTCCAAAGAAATTATGGCCTGTACGGCCTTTATCTGAAATGTGGGGCATAGGGAAACGAATGGAAGCAAATCTAAATGCTATGGGAATACAAACTGTTGGTGGTTTGGCAAATGCAGATTTAGCAGAATTAGAAAAGCGCTTTGGCATAATTGGCAATCAACTCTATTACCATGCATGGGGAATAGATTTATCAAAATTAGGGGAACCGTTAATAACAAACGGAGCTTTAAGTTTTGGTAAGGGTCAAATGCTGATGAGGGATTATCACACACGAAAAGAGATTTCTGTAGTGCTTCTAGAAATGTGTGAAGACGTAATGAAACGCGCACGTGATGCAGGGTTTGTTGGCCGTACAATCAGCTTAGGACTTTCATATAGTCATAATGCCATGACCAAAGGGTTTCATCGTTCTAAAACAATTGCAGTGCCAACAAGTGAAACGCTTGTGATGTATAAAACTTGTATTGAATTACTGGATGAGCACTTTGCTGGAGAGCCAGCAAGACAATTATCAGTCAGAATATCCAACCTAGAGAAAGAACATAGCATTCAATTGGATTTATTTGATGAACGTAAGCCACAACGTCAGATAATCGGTCCTACAATGGATGCAATACGTAACAGGTTTGGAGCTACCTCAATATTAAGAGCAGTTTCTTATACAAAAGCTGGTACAGCTATTAAACGAGATCGCTTAGTTGGTGGCCATTTGGCATAGGAGTGATTGGAATGATAAAGGATAGAGGGAATATTAAATGGGCATCGATGATGTTGCCAGAACATTTAGAGCTTCTCAGAGAGTACAAAGAAGAGTATACGGAACAGCCGAGAGCATTGACTGAATGGGAGATGGAAGAACTACAAAAAACAATTAATCAAGCTTTTAATCAGCAATTGGCAGTTACTTTAGAAGTGTGGAAGGACCATAAAATCACACAATGGACTGGAATAGTTAAATCGATGAATACTAATGAACTCATACTTGAAACACTACTTAAAACGGAAAGCATTCCAATCCAAAATATTCAATCAGCCCAACTGGATGCTAGTTACTATGATTAAAGCCGACGAAAGACAGTTACTTCATAAGTATCTTTTATTAGAATTAGCAGTTAAATCATTACAGGTTGATTATTGTAAATTAGAGCAGTTTAAAATGAAAACAGTATTTCTTCCAATGATGGATTCATTGCTAAAGGATCTAAGGCAAGAATATTTTAATCTCAAACGAAAACTTGCACAAAAAAGTATACGAGTAGTAGGTTGGCAACCAGTTGATGAATATTTTAGTGATGTGCAAGTTGCCACTGCAGGTAATGATGTAGTACTCCGTTATGCAAATCAAGCTCTTAAATCACAGGTGGAAAAGCTGTTGATTAATCATATTAGAAGTAACAAATGAAAGGTATTAGATCTATTTCCTTAACCCACTAGTATATCATGGCAACTATAGTTAACCTCTTTATATCACCATTAATATTTTTGATAAACAAAATAAATAAGACCCTTGTTTCAACTTACTTGAAACAGGGTCTTATTTTTCGTATTAAGAATATGATTAATTTCTTAATCTTTTCCAGTTTGCTAATACAATATTGTCTTTTTTGTTAATGTCAGTGTCTTTAACATCATCTTTTATAGAATTATTATTTTGCTCTGACTTAGGTTCGAGGAAAGAATGAAGGTTATCTAAATTATCAAAAGCATCAAGATTTTCTGAAGTTGATATTTGGTTTACTAACCCATATTTTTTTCTATATTTGTCTATACCACTATGATGTGCCATCTCTAAATTCATTTTTTGATATTTCTTTATGGTTTCCTCAAGTTCATTTACATTAAGCTTTAATGAAATAATATGGTGTTCCAATTCACTATTTCGTTCGGCTAAACTGATATTCTTAGCTAAAGATTCATGCAAAAAATTCTCAGAAGGTAAAAGATGTTCTAATAATTTAGTTTTATCATGAGAATATTTTTCGACAATGTCAGAAAAGTTGGGTATTTCAATCTTTAAACCTGTTTCCGACTCAATTTTTATAGTAATTGGTTCATTTGCTATTTTAATGAATTCCTTTCCCCAAGTAGACCAAACATCTTTCTTGTATATTGTTGGAAATTCATCTGGATTTATCTTATTCATTTCCTCAGAGAATCTTACCATATCGGCCATTTTGATTATTCCAGAAGGATGTTTTTCTCTATACAGATAAACTAAGTTCTTTAATCTAGTTTGTTCTTCTGGATTATCATATTTTCTTTTCCTTCCGGCTCCTTTGGGATTTCTTGTTTTAATCATTAATTTCACTCTTTCTCTTTAAAGATATTTGTAATAAGCGTGGCATAATCATGGATATCACCTATCGTTAACTTGGATTCTCTGGCCAATTCCTCCAGGTCGATAGGGCTAATCCTACAATTTTTATATTCTACTTTGATGTCTTTGTAAATTCTTTTAAGTGTATCGGATCTATTTTTAAGTTTCTTCTTTAATCCCGTTTTTAGTTCAATAATCTCCTTGAGATTTTTTTCTATTTCTTCACGGGGAATCCAATTTTTTGAGCAGAGAAGGCAAATTCTAGATTCGCATCTTTTTAATTTGTCTGTACAAAAGCCGATTTCAACCTCATCTTTGAAGTCAAATAATTCTTCAGGTGCAAGTGATTTAAGAACAATATCTTTTATGGCTAGAGTGGAGTCGAAGCTACCAGTATCATTTTTATTTATTAACCGATTTTCTATAATTGTCCCATATGCATTAGAATCAATAAAAAATTCAATGTGTTTTTGATAATGATATTGAGATTCTAAATGTTGATGACCCGCCATCCGTGCAATAGTAAGTGGATTAAAACCTTGAATCATCATACTGCAAATGGCATAGTGTCTGGTATCATTGGGTTGTATTTTTATAATCTGTTTATCAGTAATAAATTCATTTAATTCTTGATCGATATTCATTTTTTTATTATATTTCTTTTTAATCCAGTTTATTTTTTTTATTGGTTCAAGACTAAAAGTTGCATTTATGACCTCGTTATAAAATGAATTTAATAGATTATTTAACATATATAGAACAAAATAATTTGGATTAAATTTTCTTTTTCTGACTTGTGATGGAAACTGTATCATAGTACTTCGATAGACTGAAGCAGAGATAAGTGTACTGGTTTCACCAAAAGGTTCAGATATAATAAGGTACCTTTGTATAAGGTTGTAAATTTCTTGAGATATTGGTAATGTATCAATTACCTCAAAAGTTTTTGTTGTGGCTTTTTGTTTTTGTCTAGGCAATGTTATGTAATAGGAATTCCCTTTGACAGACAGACAGTTTCTTTTAATTGAACAAAATTCAGAAGGTCTCATTGGTATAATCGAAGTTAATTTCCACCATATCAAAACTGGTGAAAACTTCAATTCGTGCTTTGCATCCCATATTCTAGCGTATGATGTAAGTATATAACTAAATCTGATAATGTCCTTAAATGGAGGTAAGTCTCTTGTGTTATAAGAACGAGTAAACTTTGCGGACAATAAACGTAATTGGTTTAAAAATAATTCAATATAGGAATCCGCGTTTCTACTACTGTATATATAGTCAATGAAATTTACACCGGATAACAAAATAGGGTGTCGGATTGAGGAATCTAAATTATTTAAAGAAAATTCAATCTCTTCGATATCTTGAAGTAATAAATTATTGGTGATTGTTAAAAACTCTTTTAAATTATGTAAATAAATTGCGCCTGAACTTGGTTTTATTTTTAGTAAATAATTTAAAATCCAGCATTTAACTTTAATTTTTATTACAGAGTCAGTAATATCGTTAAAAGTGAAATATTTCTGAATGTTTATTTCCTTGTTATCTACCAATGTCCAATTATCTTCATCAAATTCTCCGTTGATTAGAACATGATTAATTTTTAACTCTACAATTATTTCTTTAGCTATTTCTATGGATTGGTTAGTTATAAATTCATCATCTGAATATTCCTCTATATCATCGTAATTGTCGGATTTTGCGATAATTTGCGACAAATTTGCTCACTCCTCTAAAAGCGCTAATTTTTGCGTGAATAAATTTTCTCCACCATCGTAAAAACTAAATACATAATCCTCTCCAAATTTTTCTATTGTTTTTATAAGGAGGTTTTGGATTTTTATTATGGTGTTTTGTTCTCTTTGTTTTACGCCTTTTTTGTTTGAGTTTTTATACCTCTGTATACTATCTTCAAATTCATTAAAGATTGAAGTTAAGGCATAAACATTATGAACAGCAAATAGACACTGATTACAGCTATATTGGTTTGAAGGTCTATGACAATTAGGATAAATTAGACATTGAGTGTTTGGATTTTTTGCTGGCATTTGTCCTAGATACATATTTCGTATATGCTCTAATGCATCATCGGGTGATAAAGATAAAAGTTGGTCCATTAAATTTTGTTCTTGCTCACTCATTACTTTTGAAAAGAAGTTAAAAAGATTTTCAACTTCAAATGGTTCAAAAAATTGTTTTACATATGAAATTTCTGTTGTTCTTTCTTGTAATGAACTTTCTTTAACTTCTGTTAAAAGTTCTATTAATTGTTCGTATAAAAAGCCAAATTCACCTCGGTTAAATAAATGAATTGAAATTTGGTTCTCACCATAGCCGATATATTCTTTTGTTACCTCAGTTTTATGTTTGCGAAGTTTCATAACCAATTCAAATGCTGAATTACCTTTCCCCTTTTTTTCTTGTATAGAATAGAAAAGATGTTCCATAAGTGAACGATTAGCAATTAATGGCGAAAATTTGATGTGTTTTAAATCATCACTTTTCTTGAAAAATAAGTTAAACTGACTTGCTCGAATCCTATTTTTCTTTTTGGTTTCGCTAGTAAAATCAATTATTGATGAGGAATTATTTTTACGTCTATGAAATTCACAAATACACAATGCAGTTACCATAGGTATAACTAGATCAAGGTTACATGTGAAATCTCTAGGCATGCCATTTTTGGCTGTAACTAAGTTATAACTTCTGATGATATTAATAATTTTTTGAGCCTGAGGTTTAGTAAGTTTATAAATTTTAAACCATTCTATATTTGGCACTCCAATTAGTTCGGGTTGAATAGGGGGAATGCGAAATACATCGCTAGGTCTCCAAGCGTTAGTTAAAAGGATCATTATGAATAACCATAAATTTGCATACTGTTTATCAACAATAGCGTGATTTAAGTGATTATCGAGTTTTAAGCAATAATTGTATATATTAATCCAATCCTCAAAACTAATCTTTTCATTTTCTTTATAAGAGCGTTTTATTCTTGGGTTAGGCAATTCTTCAAGTGAATATTTACATAACCTTTCGTTTTTTATAAAAAGCAAAATTTCCCAAATGTAGATTTTTCGACTTGTTGTTGGACAATTATTGATTAATAATTGGACTTCTGCATTGTCATAGTTAAAAAGTTCTTTTTTTAGATTGTAATTAATTAAATATTCAATCGATAATAAGTACTGTCGTTTATATTTTTCTGAGGTATCAGGATTAGCTTGTTTTGAAGATAGAGACTTTTCTGCAAAAGATTTTAATAGTTCTACAGTTTTCTCTAGATGTACAGGCATATCTCTTACCTCTATATAATTTTTAATATAATCGCTTAATTCAAGATGTAATTGCTCGAAAACGAGTGAAAATAATTCCTTTTTCTCTAAAAAACGTAAAGTATCTTGCTTATCATATAAGTATTCCCCAGTTAAGTTTGTGAAAAATTTCATATATAAAGGCATTTCAATAGCAGTTATTGGGATATATCTAAAAGTTTTCTGTAGATTTAATTTATCTAGTAGTTCGGGGCGTGTATAATATTTTCTTCTTAAATCGTTGATCATTTCTAAATAGTCATCTACTTCTTTTTTATTAATTTTCCAATATCCTTCAGTGTCGTTAGGTTCAACAAAATCTTTAAATAAGTTTTTATATTCAGATTTTTGTAATAGGCTATATAAACTTTTTTCTCTTCTTAAGGAGAGTTTATTAATACTTTTAAAAATATAATAATTTTGTTCTTCATAGGGAAAGCAGCTTTCGGGAATAATATCTAAATCGGGGGTACTATCTAAATTAGGAATACTATCTAAATAGTATTTCTTTATAAATTGTAATGCATTATCTTTCTTTACATATGTCTGTTTACTAATAATAAGTTTGTCTTCAACTGAGAATTTATTTTTTAAGTAATTGCGTGTAAGTTTTAATTCGTCAACTATATAGTCTAGTTTAATGTAGTCATTTTCCAAAGACTCTATAAATAAGTGAAGAGAGTCTTTGGTTATCCATGATTTATTAGAGCTAACACCATTACTTTCCAATCCGAAATCTGTTTTGTGAAATTTTAAATAGCCTGCTTTAACTAATTCCATAATTGAAGATGTACTACCTTCTGAATAACCAAGTAATTTTTTTACATCACTAACTGAATAGTGTCGTTCTAGAAATTTTTTTTCCTCAGCTACAACTGTTTCTACTTCTTCTATTGGAAAGTATAAACCTTGCTCTTTAAATCCAGTAGGCGCATTTATTGGATTAAGTTTTCTAATCTCTGTATAATATTTTAATCTTTTAAATCCTAATCCATATTTTCTATTAAGGTTATTTGTAGAAATATGGGTTTTGAATATTGCCCTTTTTCTATCCAAAGTAACCTTAAAATCGATAGCTGAATTTTTAGTAATATAAACGTATTTCCCATTAATAGGGGAAGTTAGTTTTATTATATTAAGAAGGGGAAACTCATCAGGGAAATGCAATTCGATATTATGGAGTCCAGTATATTTAGGTATTCCTACTATTGTTATAAATTCATTTAAATCGCAACAATCATTCAATATTTTTAGTTCATAATTCATATATTGCTTTACGGTACCTTCGTTATAATGTTTACCATCAAATTCGATTACTTTTAGCTCAGCTAATCTTTTAACTTTATCTGGACTAAAGCCTGTTAAATCTACAACTTCTTTTTGCATTAGTTTTCTATCCAAAAGTTAAAACATCCTTTCTGGAAAATGATTCTACTATTCCTTCACAGTATTTTTGTGATAAATTTACTGTTTCCACATCCAAATCATCACATGAATTAATACTCTCTTGATACATTTCTTGCAAGCCATCTTGGATTTCATGAAGAATAGCTTCTTTACTCATATAGGCAAGTGCGGATGCCAGATTCTTATCTCCTCGAAGAAGGGCCAATTCAGATGGTCCATTAACTACCTTTGCCATCATATTTGTATAGATACGACGACCGATATGAGTGTTCCAGGAATTAGTTGATAAAATTGAGTAATAAGCTGGCATTTCTTTTTTTACAGTTTTTAAAAATTGTTCTTTAACTTTTTTAAACCTTGCATCATATGTATCACCACTCATTGGATTACCTTCGTTATCAATAAATAACGCATTATGTTTATTAATTTTTTGTAAAGTTTCCAATCTACTTTTTAGATTTTTTAATAATGTTATCGAGAGGCTTGGTATAACTTGAATTGGTTGTATTGGGAATATTTTGGTATCCCTTTTTACTGAACAGGATGAAATATCGTTCAGCCTCTCCCATAAATAAGGTTTGTATCCTATCCTAACAGATAAGCCAAACTCTCCGTTAGGACCAATCTCACGTAGGTCACTTCTTAAAACATTTACCACTTCACCTCTACGCAATCCTCCAAATATTTGAAGATAAATACCAAATGCAATTTCTGGTGCCACTGAATCTGCTACTTCCAATAATAAAGTAATTAATCTATTGTGAGGGAAATGCTCTAGTCTTAATTCATATCTTGTTACATTTTTAGCTGGTAGTGAAAATCCATTTCCAATAAAGATAGAACCGATTGTTTCTTTGTTATTTTTTAATTTGTATGTATTATCATCAATAATTTCTGCCAACTGACCTTGAATAATTTTTTTATCTTTTAAGAATTTGAAGAAGTATTTTAGATACATATCAGCGTGTTCTAATGTTCCTCTAGATCTATATCTACCTTTTTCATCTTTGTTTTTCTTGTACTTAGTTGTTTTTAGATGTGTTAAAAAGTCAATACCATGCGAAAGGGTTAGATCTTTTAAGGAGTTTAATTTGTAGATTTCATAGTTATCAATAATCAACCAATTTAAGAACTGTACAACGACGTCTGCAGCTCTTTTTTGTGTATTGTAATTGTGATCTGTTTTTCCATAGCGGTGTTTAATAAAATTTGTAACAGGGTGCACTTTAAAAAAGTTAGTTTTTGTATCTTCCACAACTATAGTTGCATATTCCACTTTATAGTCCAAATCTAAATCTACACTTGCTTTTTTTACACTAAATTTAATACTCTCATAATTGCGATCCATATTTTTCCCCCTCCTTAAAAATCTAATAGGCTTCTTCCAATTTGAAAACTCTTAAAAGTATTAAAATGTTCCTGGAAATATTAATCTCTAAAAATATAATTATGAGATAAATTAATTTTATGTCATAAATACCGGTAAAACAATCTTAATATTGAGAATTTTCTTTACGAAAATAGTTATCAGAAAAACCACCCACATAATCGACGTTATGAAATTCCCAAACATCCAGATATTAAGTTGTTTGAACCAAAAATGTCCTTTTTTCTAGAGATGTCCATGGCCATTACGCGTCTGATTGCACAATATGTCCCTCCAGAGGCGATCCATGTTTATAGTGTGGATGAAAGCTTTATAGATCTAACAGGTACGGAGCAACTTTGGGGTTCGCCTGAGCAGGTAGCCAAATTGATTCAGGAAGACATCTATGAAAAGTTTCGCATTCCGTCCGCTATTGGCATGGGACCAAACATGTTGATGGCTAAATTAGCATTAGATTTAGAGGCAAAAAAAACAGGCTTTGCCAAATGGACCTATGCCGATGTCCCAACAAAGCTTTGGCCAGTGCGTCCTTTATCTGATATGTGGGGGATTGGGAAACAGATGGCAGCCAATTTAAATGCGATGGGCATTCAAACAGTCGGTGGATTAGCCCATGCCGATTTAGCCGAATTAGAAAAGCGCTTTGGTATTATGGGTAATCAATACTATTACCATGCATGGGGCATTGATCTCTCCACATTAGGTGAGCCATTGGTGAACAATGCGGCATTAAGCTTTGGGAAGGGCCAAATGCTCATGAAGGATTATCACACACGAAAGGATATTGCAGTTGTACTCCTAGAAATGTGTGAGGATGTGATGCGACGTACACGGGAAGCAGGCTATGTCGGGCGGACTGTTAGCTTGGGGCTCTCTTACAGTCGCAATGCGATGACGAAGGGGTTCCATCGCTCAAGAACCATCGAAAGTCCAACCAATGAGACCCTTGTTATGTATCAGACTTGTCTGGACTTACTAGATGAGCATTTTGCGGGTGAGCCAGCGCGTCAATTATCTGTTAGACTGACAAACTTAGAGCCAGAGCGTAGTATTCAGCTTGATTTATTTGATGAGCGTAAGGACCAGCGACAGGTCATTGGTCATGTCATGGATGCGATTCGTAGAAAATATGGAGTGGTGGCCTTATTACGCGCAGCCTCCTATACCAGCGCTGGTACAGCTATTTCACGGAATCGCTTAGTGGGCGGGCATTTAGCATAAGGAGTGGAAAAAATGATAAGAGATAGAGGAACGATGAAATGGACAGCGATGATGCTACCAGAGCATTTAATGCTTTTGAAGGCATGGAAACAAGAGGTGTTGACAGAGTTGCCTCGGGAACATGCTGAATGGGAGCTTGAAGAATTACAGCAAATAATCACACAAGCATTCACACAGCATAACTATATTATGTTAACTATATGGGAACATGGTAACTATGTGCAATGGGGAGGTACCATTCAAGCGATGAACGAGGACCAGCTGCTACTAGAAACCATTACCACAACGAAGCACATCCCGTTAAGATACATTTATGCTGCTCGTATAGAAGATGATGGATGTGATTAATGGAGAGCAACGACGATTATTACATCAATATTTGCTGCTTGATTTAGCTGTGAAATCCTTACAGCACGATCTAACAGTGGCGGAGCATTTTAAGATGAAGCGTGTATTTTTACCTGCTATGGATGCTTTATTAAAGCAGCTACACAAAGATTATTTTCAATTAAAACGTCAGCTCGCCCAACAAAAAATACGATTAGTTGGCTGGCATCGAATTGATGATTATTTTAGTGATGTGCAGGTGGCTACCGCAGGCAATGATGAGGTACTACGCTATGCCAATCAAGCGTTAAAAACACAAGTCGAAGAGCTAATGAATAAACATTTACACAATGCCTAGGCTTACGTCTACGACGAAAAAGCCAAAAGCTGATGACAGGAGTGGTCAGCTTTTGGCGGCTTTATTTCTCGATAGGTTTCACATCAATTTGCTCAACAAGAAACTCATTGTTAGTACGATTAAATTGATAGGTACTACGAACATCGGCTACATAAATAGGTGAGATGCCAATCGATCCAGGGATGTTTAACATTATTTTTTGATTTTCTACTGTATAAATAACCACACCACCGAAAGCAAGTTGCGCTTGCTTGATATCTGGTGCTGGATCAAAGTCATAATCAAATGTAGATTCTTTTCCCTGTGCTTTCATCGTAATCGCTAATGTGCCATCATCTTTTTTCGTAATCGTTGATTCAATAGTATGTGCAACGATGTCTTCATAATGTTGGACATTCATCTCCGATAAATCCTCTCCATTTACCACATGAATCTCATAGTGATTGAGGCCTGTCCCTCGTCCAGTTTGGATAATAATAGCAGCCTCTTCCTTATGATCATTTGTCAGATCTGTATAGAATAACTGAGGTTTAGTTCCTGTATCAGGGATTGTCCAGTCAAAATTTTTCCGCTTACCATCAATATCTAAAGTTACCTCTGTAATTTCATTTTGTGCTTCATTTCGTGCAAATAATCTCACCTTCTCATCATCGGAAACGGCGATCAATGGAGCCTCATGCTGTATCTCCAACTGTTCGAAACGATGAACACTTTTGGTCAGTTGGATATTTTATGTAACCATGTTGGGATTCAATTTCAGCAAAATGAGCTGACAGACATCACGGATGAACAGTTTGATGAAACCTTTAAATTAAATGTATATGCTCACTTCTATACGACAAAAGCCGCTCTCCCTTATTTACGAAACAATGTCTACACATTGTTTTTTAAAGCGAAGATCTCCAGGAAGCAGCAGACATTTTTGTCCTAATTCTTCAACTCTTTTTTTCGTTCTTAGCGCATCTTCATGCTCATCTAAATAAGCAATGGCCACATCGGCCTCTTCTTTCGCAAAGGCAATGGCAGCAGCTGCACCCATCCCGCTATCACCCCCAGTAATAAGCGCAACTTTTCCCTTTAATTTACCACTCCCTTTATAATGAGGGTTTTCTATGATGGGCTTAGGAACCATTAAGCTTTCCAATCCCGGTTGGCGTAATTGTCTTTGTTCAGGTTGAGTCAGTGGCACTTCTTTATATTGCGTAATCTTTCCATAGACAGGATATTGCGGGTATGGATCTTCCTTTTTATTGTCCTCAAACCACTTTTGATAAAAGTGGATTTGTGCTAATAATTCACGATAGTCCTTGTCATTCGGATTAGTAATAACCAATCCCTCCTTTTCAACATATACTATGAAAGCTTAGCTTTTTGTGTTAAACATCCAAACAAGCCGTGAAGGAAACAGGAGGACTGAAAATGGAGGTTGAATTTTTCCCAGAAGTTACGCGATTATTAGAAAATGAAGCGTCTACACTTGAGATCCATTATTTGAATGACACCTGGTTAACACCAACCATTGGCGTAAGACCACCTTATTATAGCTACCCAATCTACGAGTCATATTATCCGATTTGGGACAATGAATAAACTGTAAACGAAGAAGCCATCTGGTGTTGTTATTTTTTCAACATCCGATGGCTTCTTGTTGCAGTTAATTCGGGAGTTTTTTTATTCTCAAAACTATTCGCAAAGACAGGTAGGTGATTCACTAAAAAATGAAACGAACGTAATTGTATAAAAGCTTTCTTTTCAGCATTCACCTGCTTTAACCACTACCCACAAAATGAGAGCATGTTTAATCCAATAAATTTTATTGGTAATGACTAACAAATGTAAAGTAGAGATTGATGAAAAGTAAAATAAGGTTAATTTTTCTAAAAATATGCTGTGTAACTGCAACTACTTTAGGTTCTCTTCACAATAATTTTCATACGACAATCGTAAAAGAGACAGTGGCAAGTTCAAGTGATAAAAAGAGATTAATAGCATTAAATACGTTAAGATCAAATAAGGTGAAAGTTATTCATTCTTTTCAGTTAGTAGCGATAATTTTGAAAGTGAGAAATTCCTTTCACTTAAGGATATATTGATCGGCAACAAGCTACAGGTTTTCATTACATTTTGTCATGAGAAAGGATGGTAATATGAGTAGGAATTTTATTATCTTTGGAGCTAGCCAAGGATTGGGAGATGCATTTGTTAAGGGGTTACCTGTCAAAGGAGATACAGTATGGATGGTAGCACGAACGAGACCCAATAGTTTAGAGCTAAATGATGGAGTAAATCGTCACTGGTTATCCATTGATCTGTCTAGTCAACAACAAATTTCCACTTTAAAAGAAGTGTTACAAGGCATTCCGCTCGATGTATTAATTTATAATGTGGGTGTATGGGAAAAGCGTGGTTTTGAAGATGATTATACATTTGATAAGGATGAAGTAGAGGATATTTCGAAATTAATCAATATCAATCTAACTTCTACTATTACATATATTCAGGCACTTTTACCCAACTTAAGACAAGCGAAGCAGGGAAAGGTTATTTTAATTGGATCTACAGCAGGCTTAGATCACACAAACAATGCACAAGTTTCATTTGTCACATCTAAATTCGGCGTAAGGGGCATTACAAATGCACTACGTGAACATTTAAGGAAAGATAAAATTTCTGTCACATGCATTAATCCTGGTGAACTGGCAGCAGAAGTACCCTATGAAGAAGGAGCGGAAAAAGCCATTCATTTATATGAAGGTACACGAATCCCCGTACAAGATATTGTCTCTCTTGTGCAATGTGTAATTAATCTATCAGCAGTCTCCTGTGTAAAAGAAATTAATGTCCCAGCCATAACGGATTTAAATGCATGATTACTCAGTGAACACTACTCAATATTGAGTAGCGTCATAGTGTTGAAAAACAAAACCATCCATAGCATTTTTGTGAAAAGTGAAAGTGGTTTCCATTGCAGGCTACTTGCTTTCCTGTGGGCGAGCGTAGAGCAGCTTCCTCTGTTTAGTGGCTTGCCTGTCTCGTTATCCCATGGTAGTCAAGTAGCCTTTCACCCCAACCCACAAAAATGTTTTTTTAGCAAAGGTTTTCATTCCTCTTTATGGAGGGGTGTTGTCACTCATCACTTCTCCACATTGAAAATAAAAATCCTATCCTCCTAAGAATACAGATATTGGACTATTTGATTGCTATGCTAGGATGAAAAAAGTAAAGACACTTTTGCAGAAGGGTTGATTGGAGTGGAGCCAGTGTCACTCCTAGGGTTTTTAGCATCACAGATGAGACCCTGGAGCGAACGAAAGTGAGTGAAGCGGCTCATGGGACGCCCCCTGGAAAGGACGCTGGCGGAACGGAAATCAACCCCTTGCCTTTCAAAATTACTTTTTCTGCCGTTGACATCACCTTTTTTCAACAACAGGACGTGAGTAGCGTCTTTTAATTAAAAGGAGAAATAGATTCCTTCTCTTAGAAAAAATTTTCACGACCCCTTCACACATAACACTACAATTAGGCTCATATAAATAAAGGTAGTAAAAAAATCAACATCCTTTCATCGTCATAATCCAATTCTAAAAACACTTTCAGCCTATCAAATCTTAAGAAAATCTTCAGGTTCTACTAGGAAATATTTAAGATTCGCTGTGTATAATTATAAAAAAAGGAAATTCACGAAACCATTTGAAGATTTAAAACGTATTGGTAGTAGGAGAGAGAATATTGAAGTAGGTGAAGATATGGCACATACGATTTACATAGTATTAACCAAAACAGGGACGTTATTATCAAAAGCGATCGGCATGTATACGGGTAAGGAGATGAATCATGCATCCATAGCCTTTGATGAGGGGCTATTTGAAATGTATAGCTTTGGTCGAAGGCAATTGAACAATCCGTTAAGTGGGGGCTTTTTACGAGAGGATGCAGAAAGAGGGCTATTTGAGTGTGCGGATTGTGTTATTTATCGCTGTCGTATATCACATTATCAATATTTAGACATGATGAAAATTGTCCGTTATATGTACTGGAATCGAGATCGCTATAAATATAATTTTATCGGACTTTTTGGTGTGGTGATGCAAAAGGAAGTGAGACGTGAGCGTGCTTATTTTTGTTCCCAGTTTGTAGCGACGCTACTAAAGGTGGGAGGGCTAAAAATATATCAAAACCCAGCATTAATGACGCCTCATTGCCTAGCGCAATTACCGTATTTAGAGAAAGTATTTGCAGGGAAATTGGCAGATTATTTACAAACGGTTCGTGAGCCAGCTATGCTATATGGTTAAGATGCACTACCTGACGTTTAAATAGTAAAATAGACACTCATGCGACAATCTTCTATTTTGTAAGAGGATTGTCTTTTTATCTTTCAGCGAAAAACACCTCTTTATCGGTGGTGCGATAAATGTACAAATTGTACTTTTTGCTTCAATGGTGTCCCAATACTTTTCGAGCAAGCTCGAAAAAAATGAACGCAATTACGCTAAGGCGTCATCAATATTAGTCATATTTACCCCATATAGAATGTCAATAAACCTAGTTGCTGGAAACTGGAAAATGAGTCCTATTCCTGTTAAAAGAGTCACCATAAAATTGCTATCATAAATAATAGATACGTACGTTCTACGAGTGATATCAGCAAGGAGGATATGGAAATGAGTGATGAAATAGCAGCAGTTGGCTGGGATGCGATTGATCAGGCATTAGCACAGGTATATGGTGAGCAGGAGCCAAAGCATTATGGAACTTTGATTCCCTATTCACTGGGAGGACAAGATCCTTTAGATGGAATTAGTGTTTATAAAAGCGAAACATCCATTCCGCATTGGCATTTTGTTACATATGGCTTCTCGGAACTATATGAAAAGGAATTTGAAAACAAGGACTATAGTGGATATGGATTTGAATTAACATTTCGACTAGTACGTCAACTAGATGAGGACGAGCCACCTGCCTGGGCATTGAATTTACTACAGAATATGGGCAGATATGTGTTTAATAGTGGTAATGTTTTTAGAGCGGGAGATTATTTGGATGCAAATGGTCCGATTTGCCTCGATGCCGACACACAATTAACGGCACTAGCCTTTACACATGATCCAGAGCTTGCTGAAATCGATACACCAAATGGCAAGATGGAGTTTATCCAAATGGTCGGTATTTCAGAGGATGAGTTAGAAGCGATGCAGACATGGAATACACTTGGTGTACTACAGGCTGGCATGAAGCAAATACCAAGCTATACTACGGATTTAACAAGAACTTCTCTCCTACAAAATCCTGAAGTTGCCGAGGCAGTTGTGCGAGGAATGGAAGAAGATGGCTCTAATACGGGGTTTCTTTTCGTAGATCAACTTGCTTGGGAAGTAGAAAAAAAGAGCTGGTTTAACAAACCGTCTAATGTTGTTCAACTTGGAGCAAAGCAAGCAGCTGTCATTAGTAAATTATTACGTGGACGTATTCTGAAAGATAAAGATCTTACCTTAGTCGGTCAACAAATAACGATAATATTTAAAGCAGGCCCTCAGGTAGGTTATTCAGAGAATGGTCAAGAGATTACGATCACATTGAACAAGGCAGCGGTAGAAGAATTAAGTCAGAGGCTGATACCGCAAGAAAGTCAATTCACTATTTCTTCTTTAGTTGGTGTAAGTTTTCAAATTTTGAAGACACATATTAAAAATCAAGAAGGAGCGGTTGTGAAAACAATCGGATAAGATGGATCTCTCGCTAAGGCTTTAGCGGGAGATTTTTCTCTAATCCATAGAAAGGGAGGATGTAAAGTGAAGCAGTGTGTAGAGCATTTTCTAGCGGCTGTGTGGGAGCAAATCACGGCTGTTTATCAACAAGAGAGTAAACGAATAACAGGGCTGAAAGAGCAAAGTAGGTTACAAGCAGGCATCCTTCAATATTTGAAAGTTGCCTGGAAAAAAGGAAAAAGTCCTAATGGCACAATCTTTATAGATGTTTATGAGCCATTTAGTTGGAGTGATAGCTCCTATAAGGTGGAAGCGGGTTCATACATACAAGAATTTACAGATGTCCAGCATATTGAAGAGCTTTTTAGTGCTTTATGTACTAAAACAGAGGAAGTATTTCAATCTGAGCAATACGGTCCCCGATTTTTTGATTACCGCTTTGAGGTTGTGCTGGAATTTGAACATGATAAAACGGTGCTTCATTATCAAAAGGAGCTGTTGAATAATCGTAAACTAGCGTCAACGAAACAAGTGCTGGCAAGCTTTATAGAAACAAAGGTGATGGCAGAGCTACCAGTTAGGCCAAGTGACAATGATGAATTTTTCCTTGCGAAGCATTTAGTCAATCCACATTTTTTCCATCAAACAGCTGAGGAAGTCGAACCACTTATTCATCGGCTTCAAGAAAAGCATCGGGCGAATAAAGAACGTTTAGACAAATGGATTTATTATTATACAATGGCCTTTAAGCAGTGGGCAGAGGAGCATTTTTTAACGCACTATTTTGAACAAGCAGGTGATTATAGGAAAGAGTGGGTATTGAAAACAGAGGACTCGGTACAACAACTAGAGCAGGAAAAACTAGATTTCTTTCTTTATGTCGCGTTGAAGATTGGTCAAAAAGAGCCAGCCACTCGATTAGAATACTTGGAACTTGCGAAGCAGCTTGGCTCGCTGCAGGCAGCTAATTATTTGGAAAAAGGAAGCGGTCGTTTTGAAAGTATAAGAAAGCGGGATGTATTCGAAGGACAGGCAAATGATATTTTACAAACGATTGATATACGAGTGATGGTAGAAGAGGAAAACGCTTATCGTGAAGCCCTTTACTATATCATTCAACTGCTACAAGAAGGTTTTCCAAAGGGCTATAAGCTGACTTTAAAGAGTAAAGCGAAAAATTATCTTCCTATTAAAAAGTTAGCTAAATCAAAGCTTCATCAATTTTTCGCCAATTGCCTACAATATCCAAATCTTTTCCCTTTATTAGCGGACTATGCCCAGCTTGCTATGGAGGAATTTGCTTGGTATCAGGATGTTGAGCCGAGTGAAAAATCAGCTATGCCCAGCACCTATGCGGTTTTTGGATTAGGACTTTATAGCAAGGATTATTTTCCACTTGTTCAACGATATATGTTACTCGTTGATACAGAGCATCAATCCGTGCAAGATGCTTATGCGGAAGCCTTTCTTGAAGCACATGGCTTATCAGTAGAGATGATGCCTGTGTTTGTAGCTATTTTACTTGGTGCAAGTGAATCAGCTAAGCCAATAAAGAACATTGACATCATGGATTTAGATTTGCTCGTGGCACTCGGACAAGAACTTGAAAAGAAAGCAGATTATCAGCGTCCATTTGTTTTATATCGAATATTCGGTAGTTCCAAGAAGCTTGCTCAGCGACTAAAGCAAGAATCAGCACCAATAAGGGATGAACTTGAGAAATTACTGCAATGGATGGATTCCTGAAGGGGGTAGACGAATGGAATGGACGGAAGTGAGTAAATCCAAGGATTTAGAGGTCGTTCGTGAGGCCATTAGTAAATTAGATGTAAATGAGCGAGAAGCACGTGGGAGAACACCATTAATGCTTTTTATAACAAATCGAATGCCACATGAAGGAATCAAGCTTCTTTTGGCACAGCATATAGACTTGGAGGCACGAGATAAGCTTGGTGATACAGCACTTAAAAAAGCGGTAAAGTTTAAGCAGAAAGAAGTGATTTCTTTACTACTTGCAAAGGGTGTAAATTTATCTGAGCCAGAGGGGATTACCGCTACAGCTTGGTTTGCGGCAAGGGAGCATGCAAGAATAGCTGATTTATTGGTAGATACACCAGGTGCAATCCGTCTAACTTTGAATGCAGAAGAACAACAGCAAGCTGATGCCATTTTATACGAGGATTCTCTCAATACAATGTGCCAGCGCATAAGCAAGGTATCATCAGCTGTTATTTTACATGCCATTGTCAATAGCTATAACTGGGATGATGGCCCCGAGCCTATGCTCGCAGCATTAGCTAATCCAGTTTGTGCCCCTATTACCATGATAGACATGTTTGAGCTAATGGAAGGAGAATATTGGTTAGCACTAACAGAGGAAGAGATAGCGAGTTCCGATTGGAAGCGACCATGGAAAGAGATGGCACTAACCTTACAAGAAAAATTAAAGTGCTAGCTAGCGAGGAGAGAATAATGGACCAAAAAGCAAGGAAAATATTAATGCAAACCTATTGGCAATCTGGTGGATGGCGTTCAGGTGGTTATACCTATACAGAAGAAGATTTTCAATATGCTAAAAGTAAGGGCTTGATGTTTGATCGATTAACGATTTCCCATGATGAATGTGTACAAAGATTGCGACAGCTTCATGAGAAATTCTTAACAAAGGAGCTTGTGGTAAAGGCATTTTTGCATAGCTTATCGACGCGCAAAGTACATTTACGCAGTGCCTTATCGAGCTGGGCTCTTACGCATGATTTACCAATGCATACGTATGATGAACAACCTGTGGCATTGGTCTCCTATAGTGGCTGTGGCTACTGTAATGAGCAGAAAATCATGTCCAATGATACGTATGTCAATGAAGATTTAAATGTGCTTAATTTTGAACGCATCAAGTGGGGAGGGGTTCGCCTCAATTGGCTCATCTATTGTTTACTAGACTTAGAATGCCTAGTGAAAGAACAAGAAGCATTGAATGTAAGTGAGGATGACGTAGCCATCTTACAACAGATGGTAGCAGCAATAGAATCCTGTAACGACACAGATGCAGCTAGACAGCTTGAAAAGCGCTGGAAAGATGTTTTCAAGTCCAATCAACATGAACGAGATGTGGTCATGGAAATCTGGGGTTATGCGGGACTACTCGTATCAAAGGATGATTATCGCAAGGAGCGTGGACGTGGAACTGATTTTATGTCAATGGCGACTTGGAGAGGACAGGATGGCTATTCACAGGAAAAGATGAAGTTTTACTTTGGCTCCTACCTATAAAGCTGAGGATTATTGATATAGCAAAGGAATTTTAAGAGCGGCTACTATAATGAACAGCTGTCATGGTCATGCGTGCAGATTTTACTTTTACCAGAGCTTTACTAGAATAAGAAAGAGAGGTGCAGTAAGATGGGGGCTTGGGGATACAAAGCATTGGAAAGTGATGAAGGTTTAGATGTAGTGGCGTTTTTGCGGGAGTTTATGGAACAGCATAAGGAATCCAATCAGCTAACATTATCGGATATTGTACAGGCTATGAAACAGCAAGGCTTTTTTGGTAAAACATTGGAGGATATAGATTTTTTCTACGATATAAGTGCCCTGGCTTTGGCAGAGCTTTATAGTCAATATCTGGATACAGGAACCATTTATGGTCAAGAAAGTAAGGATGAACAAATACAATGGGTAGTAGATGAAAGCTCTTTGACATTTATATTGCGGTATTTACAGGACATTAGAGATGAAGTACCTGATCAACATGGTAGTAGAGAGATTGTAGAATTATGGCAAGAGTCCAAGAGTTGGCCAGAATGGCAGTCCAACTTAGCCTATCTTATTCAGACGGTGGAACAAGCGATTAACCGTTTGCCACAATAAAAATAAATGGAGTGATTGGAAATGACCTATGATTTTTGGATGATGGCTTCCATCATGGAGTTGGTTGAATATCCAGATGAGACAAGTGATGACTATATAGCACATCCAACTTTACAGACGATCATGGATGTGCTTGAAATCCAAGTACCGATAGCAGAGATTTACGAACGTTATTTTGGTCAATCCATTCATACAGGACATGTTTTAGTATTTGCGAATAAGCAGCAACCACATGTCTGTGTGGTACTTGATACTTATCGAGATCCGCTCGATCAGCTGGATTTAATTCAATTTGGCTGGAGAGTGAACACAAAAGATGTTCACCTAGTAAGACAGCTGACACGAAAACTATTTGATAATTGTGATGAGGGGATTCGCTATGAGGAAGGTCAATCCATTCTCTATCAGGTATTACAAGAACAACGCTATCCTCGAAAACTTTACTATGAGACATTATATGAACAACAGCTGAAGAAATTTTGGGTATGATAGCATCAAAAAGGATTCGTAACACTTTCTATAAAAAGTGTACGAATCCATTTCCTAGAACCTATACAAAGAAAAAGCTGAATAGAGATAGCGCAATCGAAATGATTACAATAGGTCCAATCATTTTCATATGTCGTTTTCGTGCCATTACAACAATCGCTACATATTCACGAATCATCGCATTTGGCCAATAATAAAAGGCTGTCTTAGAGCCAATGCCCTGACTATCTAAGCCCGCAAGTCTTGCATAAATACCCGCACGAAAAAGATGGAAATTATTCGTGGTGAAAATACTGTTATAGGCCTCACCCTGTTTCCGATCATCCATGAGCTGCTTAGAAAATAACATATTTTGATAGGTATTCACAGAGCGGTTCTCCTGAAGTGTATGCTCAATGGGAATGCCTTTTTCTATTGCATATCGTTGCATCGCTTCAGCTTCGGGTAGATTTTCATCAGGACCTTGTCCACCAGAGAAAATAATGGTAGGTGGAGTAGTCACTGCTGCTTGCTTATGATAGAAGTCAATTGCCTTTTGAATTCTACTAGCTAAAAGTGGAGGCACCTTATCATTAATTAATCCACTGCCTAGTACAATAATAAAATCTTGATTCAATCGAGGGCGATTGAATTGGTAGAGAAAATAAGCAGATAAAAAATTGGATAAATGGATAAAAAAATAAAACGTAATGAGTGAAATTCCACCAAAAATGGGCTGGAGGTGGACTGAAAACAAACTCGCTGGATTGATAATCGGTAATAGGATAAAAAGTAAAATGCCAATCGCCACAAGTAATGTTAAGGAATTGGCTAAACGTCTACCTTCTCGCTTCATTAATACTCTCGCATTTAAAAATAAACCAAACATTAAAGCCACAATACCAAAAGGAATTAAAATGAAAAGAGCAATCAGTGGAATAATGACAATAAGCCTTAAAAAGTAATGGTCAGATGCTAAAGATAGAATGACGCAGAATAGCAGAAATGAACAGACAAATAGATTAAATAATAGTCCGTTGATCATTTTTCTTGGGTCTTTGAAGTAAGAAATAAGAAAAACGATGAAAAGAATCAGTGGAATAATGCCAAAATACATACAAAATGCACCTCTAGTGATGGAAGTTGGTTAATGATATCTCTATATTATAAGTAATTATTGGATGAAATCAACCATCGATGAAAAAGTGGAGGGGGAGCATCTAGAAGCTCCCTCTATTTTTTTTGTGTACGATGATAGGTTTTATTGAGGTAATGAATATATTGGGTGCGGGTCAATCCACCCGTTTGGCGATTAAAGTCATCGTAGGAGATATCATCTGGAAAACTAAATTCAGCGAGTGCCCGCTGACGATCTTCGCGGAAGTGTGGATGATCTAGCGACTCTGTTACAATTCCTTCCTCTTGCTTCAACCAATCACTGGCAACGCCTGCATAGACACCATGATTGGTAAAACGGCTAGCTGTTTGATAGGAGGTGGAAGGTGCAGGTTTACTAATTGTTCCTGTCCCCCAGGATAGACGATATCGAGGCTCTTTCCCATAGTTTAGTGTCACGCCATAGCCCATTGGAAATACAATATCGGATTCTGTTAACATTTTATGGCCTATCTTTTCATAGCATCCTCGCATAAAATGGTCATCCATCACAATATGGGTTTGAGGGGCCAATGGAGCAGATATGATTTCCTCAAGAGAAGGCAGGCGCTCTGTCGTTGTCAACAAATAGGGCCGTACAAACAATGGCATTGTCATTACATTATGCCAAATACTATCTTCTCCAAAAAGATGATCCTTTTGCATTTGACGTAAATCGCCAATGACAAGCACATAGCCATCTACAAATAAATCGATTTCTACACGAAAAATATCACCTGGCACAGTCTTATAGCGTAGACTTTTCATCTTGGTTAGCTTTTCTAGCTTGTCTGAGTAATCAGCAGGAAGCTGGGAGGGAAATTGCTCTAACCAATTCAAGAGAGCCGACTTAGTCGTTAAATGCTCAAAGCCTGTTAATGGTAGCTGGTAATATGTTTTAGTGTTACGAGCTGTGATATAGCTAGATGGATGGTTTTCATTACCCAGACCAGCAGAAAAAACAACGCCTGCAGCTTTCACAGCGGAGATATTGGTATAATTCAATTTCTTTTCTTTTCCACGCGCGGTTTGAGGGACAATGACTTCACGATTACGTGTTAAAATGTCGACATCCGCTTCTTGGTAGCTATGCTCATTCACGAAAATTCTTTTTTTAATGAGATCGCCTTCAAGGCAAATAAAATAATCCTCTCGAATCGGAATCGTTTCCCAATGTGCTTCTAAAGTATGTAGGCCGAAATAGGGGCGCAATGAATTCGTTAACCAACTAGTAAATGGTGTCAATCGAATTTCCTCCTAGCTATTGTTTTGTATTTTGGTCAAGTATACTGAATTTGGTGGGTGTCGAAAATAGCTTAGATGGAAAATAGTTACTTTTATGCAGTGATAATAATTGCTTTTGGAGCAGATGCCTACCTTTTTCTTCAGGCTATAGAACTGCTATAATGACAGACAGAGGTGATGAATATGCATATTGTGAGGATTGAAGGCATACCCTATGCTTGGCTTGAACAATTACAAGAAATCCACGCTCACGTTTTTGATGGAGCAAATTTGCCACTCGAAAAGCTAGAAAAGAAAGAAGGCCTTCTTTGCATATTGGCAGTGGAAGGTGACACATTGATCGGCTTTAAACTAGGCTACCCACAACCAGATGATATTTTTTATAGTTGGTTGGGTGGCGTTCATGTAGCACATCGAGGTCAGGGAATTGCAAGTCAATTAATGAAACAACAGCATGAGCATATCAAGACTTTAGGCTTTCACAAAGTTCGTACATATGGAAGAAATACATTCAAAGCCATGCTCATTACAAACCTCAAGCATGGTTTCGATATACTATCAACATTTATTGATGAAAAAGGCAGACATAAAATTATATTTGAAAAAACAATTGATTAAGGAGTTTTATACATGAAAGCATATTTAGCAAATGGGTTATTTTCGTTAGGCGATCGTTTTGTAAATGAACAATTGGCAGCAGCTATTCGCGAGGCAGCACCAGGCATCGCATTATATGTACCTCAGGAGAATGAGGCCATCAATGATAAATCTGCCTATGCAGATAGCTTAGCGATTGCCCAAGCAGATTTAGAGATGCTACAGGATAGCGATGTTCTGATAGCTGTATTAGATGGGGTGGAAATTGATTCAGGCGTTGCCGCAGAGATAGGTGCGTTTTCGATGCTGAATCGTCCCATTATTGGTGTGCTAACAGATGTTCGTCAGCAAGGGCGGGACAATATGCAAAAAATAGAGGCACTGATCCGAGATGGGCTAGAGAATCAGTTTGTTTATCGTAATTTATTTGTTGTGGGGTTAATTAAACGCAATGGCGTGATTACATCTTCTATTGAAGAGGCTGTGAAAGCCATACAAAAACTACAGAACGGGGAGGCATCATGATGCTATTAGCTACATCAGACATGGTGGCAGGAAAAGATATCATGGAAACATTAGGGCTAGTGAAAGGGAATTCTGTTCAATCTAGAAATATTGGTCGTGACATGATAGCAGGTCTTCGCAATATTGTCGGTGGAGAAATGAAGGAGTATGCGGAGATGCTTGTGCGCTCTCGTGAAATTGCCACAGAGGCAATGGTAGAGGAAGCCAAACAATTAGGTGCAGATGCAGTTGTAGGCGTTCGTTATGCTACTTCATCTGTCATGGATGGTACATCCGAAGTATTGGTATATGGAACAGCTGTAAAATTCAAATAAAAGAGTACAAGGACTTTCATTCAATGGAAGTCCTTTTTCAATGGTTAAAAAGTGACACATTCATCTAAAATGCTGTAAAATTTTAGTTAATTATGTCAAAAATACAGTCTATTGTGCTGCTTGAATGGTGATTTATTATAGGATGCGTATAGTACAAATTATACCAATAAAGTAGAAGTTTTATCTTGATTCAGTTTATAGATAATGAGATGAATGCACAAATGGAGTAGGTGTCAAAACACCAACTGAATCAAGATAAAAGCCCAAGCGGAGGTCACAGATTTTGAAGAGGAGCTTTTTGAGCAACTCGCAAAAAATCTGGACGCAATCAGTAGAAGGGCTATTTATGGCCAATATACTGCAAGCTGGGCATGATAGAAGAAAGAGTGGGATATATGGTAGATTCACAACAAGGCAAAGGCTATCGCGTACTATCGATGTTTGATCGATTGATGGATGGCCAAGGAATCAACAAGAAGCAAGAAGCATTGACACATCAGGTTGGTGAAAAATCCATACAACGGGATATCGATGAAATTCGTACGTATCTGGAAAAGGCTAAGCTAGATTACCATTTACAATATGTACGTACAGAAAAAGTGTATAAATTAATGCATACAAAAAACAATCGTTTATCTAAAGAACAGGTACTAGTCATCGTTAAAATACTGATTGCCTCAAAAGCTCTCGTAAAATCGGATATCGGTGAGATCGTTAATCAACTTCTCTCACGTGTAGCAGACGATCAACTGTTATTAAATGAAAAAATTGTATATGAAGATATCCATCAAAACAAGTCATTATTGTCCTTGATATGGGGAATTTCAACAGCTATTCAAAAGAGAAAGGTCATTACAATTGATTATTTACAGGAGGGTGAAGCGATTCCAACTGCAAAAATTTTAAAGCCGCTCGCTGTTATCTTTTCAACACATTATTTTTATTTAATAGGAGATAATCAAGAAACCCCAACTGTTTACAGAATGGATCGTATTCAGCATTTTCGTGAAATGACTAACCATTTTGAATTTCCATCTGTCCATCCATTACAAGTAGAGGACGCTAATGACCTTACTCATATCCGTCTTCTCTATAAAGGCCGTTCTCCTCAAATAGTCTACAGTCGGTTCCCAACAGCCCACCTAGTTTCACAAAACAATCATGAATATGTTTTTGAGGCAGAAGTGTTAGAATATGGCGTGAAAGAGTGGTTGTTAAGTCAAGGAGCCGATATGGAGGTATTAGAGCCAATTGAACTGAGAGAAGAGATCATTGAGACCTTACAAGCTATGCAGCAAAATTATCGTTACATATAAAAACCCGTGCGTACATGCACGGGTTTTTACGTTTACTGAAACAATTGTTTGATAAATGTCGTATCGATATCCTTAGTGAGCTTATAATCTTTCATGTAATTTTCCTCATATAAATACACGAATAAATGCTGGTCATCATCTAAACGCAAGCCAATTTCTCTGTTGTCATTAATTGAGAGTGTTAGCCAGTATGCTTCATGAGAATCAGAATTCGAAAACCACACCTTTTTTAAAGGTAGGTCCTTGAATGGCTGCATAATTTGATTGATTTCTGCTGCGTCAGTAATCGTTACTGTTTTTTCATCTGAGGAACGAATAATTTCAATCTCATGAATTTCCTCCATTTCGAGACGTTCTGTTACCTCTGTTGTAAAATCAGTGTCTCGTGTTAACAGCATTGTCGAGATATACAGAATAAGTAGTGGTAGTAAAATGCCTAGAAGTAGTTTGTATCTTTTTTTCATGCTTGTCTCCTTAAATTCTAAAAATTCACACATATGTATTCTTTTCCACGCTATAATTGAGCATATACTGAAATGATGAAGGAAGGCAATTAAATGACACATAATCATGAAGAAAAAGAACTATTTTACCCAAGTGGAATCATCATGTATCGAGGTGGCGTCAAGAAGAATGATTTCGGTCACGATATTTATGACGGCAAAGGCTCGCTATTTGATCAAGAGGGAGAATTATTATTCGAGGGTGAATTCGTCAATCATATGAAGCAAGGCAATGGCATTATGTATTTGAAAGGACAACTCATTTATCAGGGTGAATTCATACAAAATAAAAAACAGGGTCATGGCATTTTATATAAGGATGGTCATATCCATTATGAAGGTCATTTTCGAAATGACTTAATGGATGGCTATGGTGTTTTATATTATGAAGAAGAAGTAATTCGCCCTTATCAAACACTACGAGCACAGTATCCACATTTAAATCAACCGCAGTATGAGGGTGACTTTGTCCACGGCATGAAAAAGGGAAAAGGCAAGCAATACTTTCCAAATGGATTTTTACAATATGAGGGTGATTTTATTTGGCATCATATGCAAGGGGCTGGGAAGCTATATTACCCTACGGAATCACCAACAGCTGAGGAGCTTGCACGTGGTGTAACTAATCTCCACTATGAAGGTCATTTCTTTGAGGACCTAAAGCATGGTAAAGGCAAAGTATATTCTAGGGATGGAATTTTAGAAGCGGAAGGGCAATTTAAAGAGGATATGATGACAGGGCAAGGAACGCTCTATTATGCCAATGGGCAAGCTTCCTATATTGGTGACCTCGTTCAAGGCAAAAAACATGGACGAGGCGATTATTATAATGAAGAAGGCAAAATTATCTATAGTGGTGAATTTATTAACGATGAGCGGTTACGCATTACACCTGAAGTCGAGCAAGAGATTGCCAAGCTACAAAAACAATTAGATAGTCTTGTAGGTCTTCCGAATGCAAAGAAGGAATTACATAATTTAATAAACTTTATTAAAATTCAAAGTCTGCGTGTGGATCATGGTTTAACAAGCTTTCCTATTACGTATCATCTTGTCTTCTCGGGCAATCCAGGCACAGGTAAAACAACAGTGGCACGCATTATTGGCCAAATCTACAAGCATCTTGGCGTCCTTTCAAGTGGGCATTTTGTGGAAACAGATCGTGCAGGTTTAGTCGCTGGCTATGTTGGACAAACAGCGTTAAAGGTTCAGGAAGTCGTTAACAAAGCAAAGGGCGGGGTACTTTTTATTGATGAAGCCTATTCATTAATAAATGATAAACAGGATGCATTTGGGAAGGAAGCTATTGATAGTTTATTAAAGGCAATGGAGGATCTACGTGATGACTTGGTAATTATTGTTGCGGGCTATACAGAGCTAATAGAAGATTTTTTACAATCTAATCCAGGCTTTAAATCTCGCTTTAATCATTTTGTACAATTTGATAATTTTAGCACGGATGAACTCTATGATATTTTTGCGATGCTTTGTCAAACGAACGATTATCAATTTGGCGAAGCATTTGCCCAACATATGAAAACACAGCTACGTCATATGCCAATTGAAACTATCCCTAATTTCTCGAATGGTCGCTATATTCGAAACTTGTTTGAGAAACTAGTGACTATCCAATCAAACCGATTGATTCAACAGGCAACAATCTCGAGAGAAGAACTCATGACATTTGAGGAGCAGGATATTTTACAGGGCATTGCAGAAAAGTTGTTTGACAATACTTTTTAAGACAAGGAGTAAATTCATGAAAAAGCTATTAGTGTTTATTTTAGTGTGTGCATGTATTTTACCACGACTAGTAACAGTTCATGTTACAGTGAATAATCATATTAATGTACGCCATAAAAACGATAAAAGTTGATGAGTGATGTATAAAGTGGTAATATAAGACAAAACATACGCTAACGTATTTTTTGGAGGGCAATTATGCAAGTAACGAAAGAGGATTGGATTAGAGCGGGTCTAGAGCAATTAGCAGAAGCGGGGATTCATAAAGTACGTATTGAAGCACTTGCTCGATCATTAAACATTAGTAAAGGTAGCTTTTATCATTATTTTCCTGATCGTCAACAACTATTAGATGCCATGCTAGACTATTGGGAAAACCACGCAACAAAGGCCATTATTCAAAATATGGAGCAAGTTGATGCTACTCTAGAGCAGCTTTTACGGATAAGTTTTCACAAAAATAAAAAGATGGAGATAGGCATTTATGCTTGGGCCAAATATGATTCAGATGTCGCAAAGCGTATCGTTCAAATAGAGGAGCAGCGAATAGCCTGTGTGGCGACACTCTATCAAAAAAGTGGTATCAGCATAGACGAATCCACTGATCGTGCAAGATTAGCATATTTAACCTATATAGGCTGGATGACACGATTTGAAGCCAATCCTCATTTCGATCTCGAAAAAATGATTAAGCTGTTAATACAGTAAGAAGGTCTCTCGGAGCTAACATGGGCTTTGAGGGACTATATTTAACGCTAGAACATACGGTAGCGTATGTAAATGTGAAGAGGAGGTAGAACATGTTTATTTTATCAATTGTCGCAGTGGGACTATTAGGGCTCATTAGTATCCTACATATTTATTGGGCCTTTGGTGGTCGATGGGGTACAGAAGCTGTTATTCCTATGAAAGAAGGCAGCCAACAAGCCGTTTTTACGCCTAGAAAATGGGGAACGCTCTTTGTTGCAATGCTGTTGATGCTAGCAAGTGGTATCAACCTTGTTCAAGGAGGCTTCATGCCATTTTTTCAAGCCTCTATTTTTTCAAAAGTAGGAAGTATCGTTTGTGCGCTAGTATTTTTGCTACGAGCAATTGGTGATTTTAAGTATGTTGGTATTTTTAAAACGATTAAGCATTCCACATTTGCTCAAAATGATTCAAAATGGTATAGTCCTTTATGCTTGTTTCTTAGCTTTGTTTATGTGCTGGTGTTAGTTTAACAGCAATTTTACTTTAATAAGGGGAGCAGAATGGGGGATATAAAATGGAGCAAATGATCTACTTACTTCGCCATGGTGAGACAAATTATAATACACAAGGGAGATATCAAGGACAGCTTGATTCACCACTCACTGAGCGTGGTCGGGAGCAGGTTCAGCAAAATGCACGCATGCTGAAATCACTCATTGGCGATGCAGATGAATGGACCATCCTATCAAGCCCAATGGGAAGAGCCATGCAAAGCACAGCCATACTTTGTGAAACACTGGGCTATGACAGCAACAAGGTGAGGCAGGATCCACGTTTAACAGAGGTTGCTGTGGGACAATGGGCTGGATTAACCATGGCGGAAATACAGCAACAATGGCCTGCCTTGTTAACGAACACAGATGCCTTCAATTGGTATTTTCGTGCACCAGATGGGGAAACCTATGAAGCTGTTGTAAGCAGATTAACTGCTTTGCTTGAAACGATTCAACCACTTTCAAAAGTGATTATTGTCTCGCATGGCTTAACTGGTCGTATTTTACGCGGCGTCTATGCAAGTCTAAGCAAAGAAGAGACGCTCAAGTTAGAGGTTTCTCAAGATGTAATGTTCAAATTAAAAAATAAAGAGATTACAAGAATTAGTTCAAATTTCGATGATGATTTTTACCTGTGAAAATATTTGAGCGCATCCCATTTTTCTCAAGGAATATTCAGAAATGCCGCCTCTTATAATGTGTAGGAGGCGTTTTTTATGAAAAAATGGATGTTAGTAGTCTGTATTTGTATCATGGTTTTCTTATTTTATTATACAAGCAAAACATATGAATTCACGCATCTAGAACTGCCATCATTACATAGTCAAAATGCTTTGTTACTCAATGAACAGGGCGATGTATTATACGAAAAAAATGCGGATGCTATTATTTATCCTGCATCTTTAACAAAGATCATGACAGCCATTGTTGCCATAGAGATGACAGATAATTTACAAACACAAACCATTGTAGAGCCTCAAACGATTGCGAACTATACGGCACAAAATGCTTCGATGGCAGGCTTTCAAGCAGGAGATTTTGTCACGATGGAGGATTTATTGTATGGTACACTCCTTGCCTCAGGTGCCGATGCAACAGGAACACTTGCAGATGCTGTCGCTGGCAGTGAGGACAAATTTGTCACGTTGATGAATAACAAGGCGCAAGAATTAGGCATGCATGACACACATTTTGTTAATACCAGTGGCCTACATGATGAGGCACATGTATCCACCGTGCGGGATATCAGCAAGCTTCTGCGATATGCATTGGAAAATCCTACCTTTTATCAAATATTTACCTCAAAAAACTACACAACCTATGTTCCCAATCAATTAATCATCACAAACTCATTATTTACAAAATTACCGGGTCTAGACAGTCCGATAATAGGTGGAAAAACAGGCTATACCCCAGAAGCAGGACTGTGTCTGGCGACCATAATCGAGAAAGAAGGGAAATCTTTTTTATTCATTACAACCAATGCTCCTAGCTATATATGGAACCCACCCCCACATATTGAAGATGCCCTAACGGCCTTCGAAGCTTTATAGCAGGAAAAATAATGAAAAAACCTCAACTTTTTCATGGTTCCTAACGTCTTAATAGAAAGGGGAATTATATAGCTGAGGTTCGGTGGTGGATAACCAGCTTTTTATAGGAACCATCAAATACGGGGAGAGCTGCTGCTAAAAGTGAGGGAGCAGTTCAAAAAGAGAGGGGAGCCATCTCCAAAAGGTGGCGAACCTGCTCAAAGAGGTGAGAGCCCTCTCCCAGTAAGGAGAAGGTCACTCACCTAAGTCCGTAGGCCATTTAGCAGCATGAGAAAAAGGAGCTAACAAAAAATCTACAAAATAAGCCACCATCATTTAATTATCATAACCTATGCATAGTTTCTCAGTAAAAAGGGAAGGAGGAATGTATAAGTATTTACTAAAATATGAATTTTAGCAGCATCGTAAAAGGGAATCTAGTTGATTATTACTATTTTATGGCAGGGTTGTTTACTCTATAATAAAAGTTAAATCTTAGCAATTTTTTAGCAAACAGACATGGAAGACATCTAAGGGCGGTGTAGAACAATGAAAAAATTTTTACCCTTTGCCATCGTTTTGACGTTTATGATGTGCATCTTGGCAGGGCAACTTTCAGTAAATGCTGAAGGGTCAGTGGTGATTCACAAGGTAGTCAAAGATACGGTTATTTTTGAAGAAGCTTCTACGAATAGTGCGGAGATCGGGGAACTTTCGAAAGGTAGCTTTGTTTCAGTAACAAAAGTAAGTAAAGGTTGGACACATATTCAAACGCCAGAGCAGGAGGGCTATGTCACATCTGATGCTTTAGTCAAGTTGAAGTCTGAGGGATACCTAGTGATTCAAAAGGGTGGTACAACATTATTTACAGCCCCAAGTCAACATGCCCAGCATGTAGGACAGCTCTATGAAGGACGAATAATTTATGTATATGGCACAGCACCTGGTGGTTGGTCTTTCGTTCAATATGGCGAGGAGATAGGATATGTAGCGACAAACGCATTAAAAAAACCAGCTCCAACGAAGAAAAAAATTAATGCTGTTGCTGATGCTGAATTACGTTTAACAGCTAGTCCAAACGGAGAAGTTCTTGGTACACTTCCCAATAAAACAACTGTCCAGTATTACATAACACTTGCTGGTTGGGCTTATGTAGAAGCAGGCGACCAAAAAGGGTATGTCAAAGCTTCTGAGCTAGCCGATATTCAGTTAATAGATAATAAAGTTTATAATAAAGGTGTGCCAGTAGCGAAAGGCGCAAAAAAACGGGTAGCCTTAACATTTGATGATGGGCCAGATGCTAAGGTGACACCACAAATTTTGGCAACGTTAAAGAAATACGATGCCAAGGCTACATTCTTTATGGTAGGTAAAAATGTGTCAAGAAATGCTGCAATCGTTAAACAAGTCTATGAAGCAGGACATGAAATCGGAAACCATACCTTGAGCCATAAAAAATTAACGACCTTATCAATAGCAGGCGTTAAACAAGAAGTCAATGGCACAAGTAATGCTATTTATGCAGCCATCGGGCAGTATCCAACTGTTTTCCGCCCACCCTATGGGGCGACCAATGACCAAGTACGTTCTGTCATGACAATCCCCTCGATTTTGTGGTCGATTGATACACTGGATTGGAAACATCACAATCCAGATAAAATTTTAGCGTATGTCAAAGCCTCTGTAAAAGATGGGAGTATTATTCTAATGCACGATATCCATCAAACGACAGCCAATGGTTTAGAAAATGTTATTCTTTATTTACAAAAACAAGGCTATGAATTTGTTACAGTAAGTGAGATATTACAATAATAGAAAAGCTTTGCAATCGTCTACTCAGAACGAATGCAAAGCTCTTTTTTATTTAAATAAATTGATAGTCGTAATAATAATAGGAATCCCAAATACGTCAATTAAAAATGCGCCGACAATCGGTACGACAAGAAAGGCTTTTTTAGAAGGACCGAAGCGTTGCACAACGGCTGACATATTAGCCATGGCATTTGGTGTTGCGCCTAGACCATGTCCTGCAAAACCTGCTACCATAACAGCAGCATCGTAGTTTTTGCCAAGTAATTTAAATAACACAAAAATACTAAATACAACAATAAAGAATACTTGCGCAAAAACAATGATGAATAATGGTAGTGCCAAATCAGCAATTTCCCATAATTTAATACTCATGAGAGCCATGGAAAGGAATACACCTAATGTGACATCTCCAATTAATGAGATGCTTTTCATATTAATGGCTTCAGGCTTGAATTTATCCATAATATTGCGCACTAATACAGCCACAAACATTGCTCCTACATAGCCAGGTAGAACGAAACCTGTTGCTTCTGAGAATAGTGTGCCGACGTACGTACCAACAGCCATACAGAAAGTAATTAATAAGACTTGTGTAAAGAACGAATCCGATGTAATTTGCTCATGTTTATTTTCATATTGGACTTCTTCCGATTCTTGTTCATCTGGTGTTAAATTATATTTACCTACTAAATATTTGACAATTGGACCACCAATTAAGCCACCAGCAACTAGACCACATGTTGCGGCAGCAGCACCAATTGTCATAGCTGAAGAAATCCCTAAATCTTCTAAGGTTTGGCCAAATGCAGCTGCAGCGCCATGACCACCCTCCATAGAAACGGCACCCGCCATCATACCGATTAAAGGATGGATCCCCATAAGTGAGGCCAGAGATACCCCAATGACATTTTGCATTAACGCTAGGAAGCCACATGCTAGCCAGTAGATAATCAGTAATTTACCACCGAGCTTTACAAGTTTAAAGCTTGCACCTAAGCCAATTGTCGTAAAGAAAGTAATCATAAATAAGCTTTGTAAAGAAGTATCAAGTGATATTTCTAAAATACCCGTTGTTTTTAAGATAGTGGCAAGAGCAGCGAACAATAAACCACCAACCACTGGTGCTGGGATACAGAAACGCTTTAAAAAGCCTATTTTATTGATAAGAAAGCTTCCTAATGCAAAGAGTGCAACAGCTAGGAATACCGTTGTAATTTGATTAATTTCGATCATGAACCTTGCCCCCTAAGTAAGTTGTTCAGTGCCTCATATACAAAATAGGCACCTAATTTCACTGTACGTCCGTTTTCATCTAATAACGGATTGACCTCACAAATATCAAATGAATGGGTGTGAGGGTGTGAAGTGACTTGTTGCAAAATGGAGCGCACAGTCGATGGGTCAAGCCCAAACGGTGATGGAGCACTTACACCTGGAGCAAATGCTGCATTCAATACATCCATACATAATGTTAAAAGAATATAATCATGCTTATCCATAAAATGTTGTAATGCATCCGTTAATTGTTGTTGGTAGGCTACCGTCATTTGATCCTCATAAACATACTTCACGTTCAATTCATCAGCTTTTTCGAAAAGTTCTCTTGTATTGCCGTAGCGTTGAATACCAACAACAAAATAGTCAGCGTGTGGATCCTGCTCTAAAATTTGACGGAACATCGTACCTGACGAAGGTTGTTCATCATATGGTCGTAAATCAAAGTGAGCATCTATATTGATGATGCCGATTTTAGCTTCCTTTGGTAGAGCAGAACGAACGCCTAAATAATGGCCATACAGCGTTTCATGCCCGCCACCTAGCACCACACATGATATATTTTTTTGTAGTACTGTTGCTACGACTTCACCAAGCTCACGTTGCGCCTCCTCTAAAGCATGGTTTAGACAAACGATATTGCCAACATCAATAATTTGCTGATCGTCCTCAAATGTCCACGGTAAACTGGCTAAGCCTTCTCGTAGGGCGTTTGGACCATTTGCTGCCCCTACACGGCCTTGATTTCGACGTACCCCTTCATCGCAGATAAAGCCAACGAGAGCAGCACTTTTCTTATCTGAAGCGCTTACATCATTAATCGCAACTCTTTTTACTTGTTGATGTAAACGAAAGCTGCTTGTATTTGTCGTTGAATCTATTCGGCCTTTCCATTGTTTTTGATCTGTCATTGTGTACATAAACTTATCAACCCCATTGTGAATATTATTGTAGAAAAAGTATTGTTGTAATTCATTATATATTCACATAATTATAATTACTAATATATAATTAATATTAATCTATAGCTTTTAACTATAAATCTGGGAGGTATCTATAGGTGGACATAAAACAATTACACTATTTTATCGCTGTTTCAGAACAGATGAATTTCTCAAAAGCCGCAGAAAGACTGCATATTTCGCAGCCTTCCTTAAGTAATGCGATCAAAAAATTAGAACAAGAGATTGGCTCCCCTTTATTAGAGAGAAATACTAGAAATCTGCAATTAACAGAAGCTGGAGAGTTACTTTTTGAACGAGCAAAAGTTATTGTAAAAAATATGGAAGTGCTAAAAATCGAAATGGATGAAGTGATTGTTCATGGCACGAGAGACATCACCATTGGTGTCATGGAATCTATTAAGCATTGGCTGCCAAAGGTAATCGCCAACTATAAAAAAGACTATCCTCACATGAAAATTCACTTAGTCGATATTTTAGGTAGTAAGCGGGTGAAAAAATCCTTGAAAAGCTATAAAACTCATTTAATCATCACCAATCAGCTAATGGATGATCCAGAGTTGGAAGTTCAAACTTTATATGAAGAACGGTTGGTCGCAGTATTACCTTTACATCATCCGTTAGCCCAAAAGGATATTTTAACCATCTCAGATATTTGTGAAGAACCATTTATTATTAGTACCGAGGGCTTTCAAACAAGACGAGATATCTTAACGTCATTTGAACAGGCTGGTAAAAACATCAATATTCAATTTGAAATTGAGCGTTTTGAAACCGCTGTATCGCTTGTACGAGAACATTTAGGAGTGACCATATTACCTGAAAATTACTTGCAAGGACCGACTGCCAAAACGATTGTAAAAAAAGAAATAGAGGGTCTGAATTTAAGTCGCAATGTCTATCTAGTGTACTTAAAAAACCGTCATTTACCATTAGCCATCCGACAATTACTTAAGGATATAGTACAGTTTTTTGAAAATAAATGATGTAAGTCCATAGTAATGAATTTTCTCTTTTATTAGAAAATTCAAAAATAGAACATTGCTTTACTAGAAAAATAGCGGTAACATTTATTGTAAGAATGAAAATGAACATTCATTCATTTTGCGAAGTTCAAGCAAAGGGGGTATCTTCTAATGAATTTTTCCTATAGTGAAAAAGTTGAGAAGTTACAGGACAAGCTGAAGAATTTTATGGAGCAATACATTTATCCAAATGAGGCCGTTTATGCTGCACAGGTTGAGGCAATGGAGGATCGTTGGGGAGCGATTCCACCGATTATGGAGGAGCTGAAACAGAAGGCGCAACAGGCAGGTTTGTGGAATTTATTTTTACCAGATAGTGAATATGGGGCAGGTTTAACCAACTTAGAATATGCACCTTTATGTGAAATCATGGGCCGTTCACTTCTGGCCCCCGAGGTGTTTAACTGTAATGCACCTGACACAGGCAATATGGAAGTACTTGTACGCTATGGAACGGCACAGCAAAAAAAACAGTGGCTAGATCCATTATTACGAGGTGAAATACGGTCCTGCTTTGCGATGACGGAGCCAGCCGTTGCATCCAGTGATGCTACAAATATTGAGGCAAGCATTGAACGCGATGGAGATGAATACATTTTAAATGGCCATAAATGGTGGACAACTGGTGCTGGGGATCCTCGCTGTAGGGTGGCTATTTTTATGGGCAAGCATAAAGATACAACGGCTCCTATCCATGAGCAGCAGTCTATGATTCTTGTACCGATGGATACACCAGGAGTAAAAGTGGAGCGTATGCTAACGGCTTTTGGCTACGACCATGCGCCAGAAGGACATGGTGAGGTTACATTTACCAATGTGCGTGTACCGGTGGAAAATATTTTATGGGGTGAAGGTAAAGGCTTTGCCATTGCGCAAGGCAGACTAGGACCAGGTAGAATTCATCATTGTATGCGTCTTATTGGTGCCGCAGAGCGTGCATTAGAGGAAATGTGTGTACGTGTACAAGCGCGACAGGCATTTCATCGACCACTAGCAGATCAAGGGGTAATGCGGGAGCGCATTGCAGAATCTCGGATGGATATTGAGCAAGCAAGACTTTTAACATTGAAGGCTGCTTATATGATGGACACAGTAGGCAACAAAGAGGCAAAAGCTGAAATTGCTATGATTAAGGTAGTTGCTCCAAATATGGCACTCAGAGTCATTGATCGAGCTATCCAAGCATTTGGTGCTGCTGGGGTAGGTCCCGATACTACGCTTGCTGCACAATGGGCGAATTCTCGTACATTACGTTTAGCGGATGGACCAGATGAGGTGCATCGTAATACCATTGCTAAACTAGAATTGAAAAAGCATGCCAACAAACAAGAGGAGCTGGTGAAATGACGGTCCTAGAGTTATTTAGCTTAAAAGGTAAAACAGCGATTGTTACAGGTGGAGGACGTGGACTCGGTGCGCAAATTGCTCAAGGATTTGCAGAGGCTGGAGCCAATGTGGTCTTATGCTCACGAAAGGTGGAGGCATGTGAGGAGGTTGCCGCAGGACTCGAAAAGCTTGGTGTTCAAGCATTAGCTCTAGCCTGTGATGTCACAAAGCCTGAGGATATTGCCAATGTGGTAGCCCAAACGATTACAACATTTGGTAGAATTGATATTTTAGTCAATAACAGTGGCGCATCATGGGGAACACCTGCCATTGATATGCCCTACGAAGCCTGGCAAAAAGTATTTGATGTCAATGTCAACGGGACATTTTTATTCAGCCAAGCCGTTGGCAAAATTATGCTAGAGCAGAAAAGCGGCAAAATCATTAATATTGCTTCTATTGCTGGACTAGGTGGGACGCTACCAGCCTTTATGGATACGATTGCCTATAACGCGAGTAAAGGGGCTGTCATTACTTTAACGAAGGATTTAGCCGTCAAATGGGGGCCACATGGAGTCAATGTCAACGCTATTGCACCAGGTTTTTTCCCTACGAAAATGTCCAATGTCTTAATCGAACGTGGACAAGACTATTTGATGGGTGTTACACCGTTGAAACGCTTAGGCTCCGAAAATGATTTGAAGGGCGTAGCTTTATTTTTAGCAGCACCAGCTTCGGACTATGTAACAGGGGATGTCATTGTAGTAGATGGGGGCATGAGCTCCATTATTTAAGGAGGGAAATAGAATGGATACGATGCAAGTAAGGTCAAGTGAACGTTTGGATGTTGATAAACTACATGCCTTTTTAGAGAGTTATTTCACTGAGCTTCCACAGGGGAAGCTTGAAATAGCACAATTTAGTGCAGGGCATTCCAATTTGACGTATTGTTTAAAAATAGCTGATTTTGAAGCTGTTCTACGTCGTCCTCCGCTTGGACCAGTTGCCAAAAAAGCGCATGATATGAAGCGGGAATTTACGATTTTATCGGCACTGCATCCATTTTTACCATCGGTTCCAAAACCATATGTCTATGTAGAGGATCGAGACATTATCGGTAGTGATTTCTTTTTAATGGAGCGCAAAAAAGGAATCGTCCTTGATACACATTTTCCAAAAGGCACAGAACCAACAGAGGAGCTAGCACGTCAATTGTCCGAACTGATGGTTGATTCTTTAGTTGCATTACATGCTATTCCTTATCAGGACACTCCGTTAAAGGATATCGTGAAGCCTGACGGATTTCTTGAAAGACAAGTGTATGGCTGGATTGAGCGTTATGAAAATGCGAAAACAGCAGAACATGCAGAAGTAGCGATGTTAACAGAGTGGTTAAAAAACAATCTTCCGTCCAATCATGAGGCAACCATTATTCATTATGATTATAAATTGAATAATGCAATGTTCTCTGAGGACTATACCGAAATGATTGGCCTTTTTGATTGGGAGATGGCAACAGTAGGGGACCCACTTGCTGATATTGGTGTAGCAATGAGTTATTGGATGCAAGCGGATGACCCGAAGATGCTATTATATGCACTTGGTGAACCACCAGTAACTGTATTACCAGGCTTTTATACCCGACAGCAATTTATTGATCGTTATGCAGAGAAAAGTGGGCGAGATTTGTCAGCTATTCATTATTACTGTACATTTGCTTATTTTAAATTAGCCGTTATTTGTCAGCAAATCTATTATCGCTATGTTCAAGGACAAACGCAGGATGATCGCTTTGCTCAGATGGATAAAATGGTCGCTGCCCTCATACAACAAGCTTCTCAATCAATATGATTTTATGGAAAAACGGTTACTTTTAATAAAGTAGCTGTTTTTTATAGCCCATTATAACAGATTATCCGACATTAATTTATATAATTATTTATACTAACTCGCACAAAATTTACTCAAAAAACATAATAAATCACGTACAAGAAATTAAAAGAGGAGGGAACGTTTGTTCTTTTAGGTGGGAGTGTTAATCAATAACGATTTATTGTTTTTCGATAAAAAATAATTGACTTGCAATAAAAATAACGCTATCATCAATTACAACAGGGATTTAACAAATGGAGGAAGAAATAATGGGGAAATATTTACTTGCCACAATTCCGATGATCATGGGGATCGTATGTTTATTTATAAAAGGCCTTATAGGAGATGAGATACTAGCAGATGGTACGATAGTGGAGAAAAACTTCTTTTTAATTCCATTGAGCTATTTATTTTTCTTTAGCGGTATACTTACATTCTTGATTGTGGCGTTATCTTCTACATTCAAAAAGCAAACTTCCATATAATAATGCTAAAAACAGGCTCTAAATAGGGCCTGTTTTTTATAACCATGTTTGATCTAGCTTATCACTGTAGTAGTGAATAGCTTTTTTATAATCTTGAATGCCTTGATGATTGGCTGTGCGTAATATCGTGTTCAATAATGTTTCCATTGATTTTGCATGTTCGCCAAGATTATAGAGTGTCATGGCATAGAAGACCTTGATATGCTCAGCCTTGGGGAACTCTTGAATGGCTTGTTCAAAGATCCGTTTTGCTTGCTCGTATTGCCCTATAGTACGATAGGTGCTCCCTAAACCGAGATAGGCATCCACTAAAACTTCTGGTTCTAGCCCCAACTTTATCGCTTCTTCGTAGTGCGGAACAGCCTCTTTTTCCTGCCCTAAAGAATCAAATGTCCAAGCACATTGAAATTGATAATAAGCATTTTGAGGATGTTCCTTGACCAGTGCCACCATACATTGATTTGCTTCCTCAAGCTGTCCGTTTTTTCTTAATGTAAGTATGTGTTCTAATTGTTTGTCCATTATATTTAACCTCTTCTTTACTTAAGTAACTTACCATTCATAAAAACAATCTTCTATCAGCAACTCAAATGAATCAGCTATTCGCTTAATTTCTCCACAATCATGATCGCAAATAAAAACATGGCCTGATGGATCGATGAAAATGGGATTACCTCCACCATCCATTGAAATAACATAGCTCGTTTCTAAAACATTTGGAGATAGGAACTCTTTATATTGTTGACGAAAATCCAGTGTTAAATCGACAACGGTTTCGTTTCCAAGACTTGAGCCGTTAGAAAAAGCATGGATTGCTATACCTGCATATGCCCCACCAAACGTTTCAATGAACGCTACGTAGTCGCTGTGAAATTGTACATGAAGTTGTTGCTGTGCCTCTATGATTTCCCTTTGACTTGCAGGTTTACCCACTAACGTTTGATGCTTCTCATTAAATAAAAATAACCGCAAACGCTTTATTAGATCTTCCTTCATAGACATTCTCCTTTTATTCAGTATACACGATCCTTCATTGCTAGGAATCTGTGGGAATGATATTGTTAATGTAAATAATAACATCTACTGGGGTGATAGAATGCTAGAGCGTTCAATGGAAAAAACACGGGAAAACCAAGAGGGAAGGGAGTGATGATACAAAAATAGAAAAGAGGATGAAGATAATGACATATCAAAAACTTATGTGTGATGGATTTGAATTAAACTATTGTATAAAGGGGCAAGGCCAACCAATTTTAGTGGTGGGGAGTAGTGTTTATTATCCACGTCTGTTCTCAGAAGACTTTTATCAACATTTCCAGGTGATTTTTTTAGATCATCGAGGTTTTGGTAAGCCAGCTCAAGCATTTACGCAAGAAGATTACACATTAAACAAAATAGTGAAGGATATGGAGTGTGCGAGACAAATCCTACAGCTAGATAATTTAATAGTTTTAGGACATTCAGGACATGCATTTATGGCAATGGCGTATGCCAAAGCCTATCCCCAGCATGTTCAAAAACTCGTACTCTTAAATACAGCAACATCGAATAGTCAAGAAAGACAGCAACAAAGCTTGTCTTATTTTGAGGCACATGCAAGTATGGAGCGTAAACATCAATTTGCGCACGAAATAGCCTTATTGGAACAGGATCTAAAGAAGGAGCCTGAACGACGCTTTGTTCATATGTGTATTCGTATGGGGGCGCATAGTTTTTATGATTTTATGTTCAATGCTACCTCTATGTGGGATAACGTTCATCCGAATATGGAAATTATTGATTATCTATGGGGAGTAGCTTTTGCGGAGCAGAACCTTTTACAACAAATGCTACAAGTTAACAAGCCAATTTTTCTAGGTCTAGGCAGGTATGATTATTTAGTAGCCCCTATTTCATTATGGGATGCAGTAGATCATATTCCCTATGTAAAGAAAGTCATTTTTGAAAAAAGTGGTCATAATCCTATGTTTGAAGAGCCTGTATTTTTTAATGAACAACTAATTCAATGGATAAACGAGAGGTAGTCGAATGGCTGGTTATGCTTGTATAGCAATTAACCAGCCTATTTTAATAATAAAAAGAGAAAAGCCAAAGTATCAACTACCTCAACAAGTTTTACGTATTGCATCAATGTTTTGACAGTCCATAATGACAGGCCGTGCCATATCATCGATTTGAAGGAAGTACCCGCAGCAGCTTTGCGGAATAAGATAAATAAAGTATATTCCTAGAAATTGGCTGCCATCTGAGAGGTATACATCTACTAAAGTCCCTGGTTCAAAACATTCTAAGTGACTACAAATACAGCTTTGACAATGCTTTTCAATTTGATTTTGTTTCTGATATTTTTTTTCAAATTGGGGACTATTATAATATTTTATTTTATAAGAATCTTCCTCAATAATAGGATGATCTACGCTGGGAGAGTGACCAAAGTAAACATTCTTTGAGTCACAATAGCATTTAGAAAATTTATGATAATTGTTAAATTCCCAATTCATTCGTGTTAAATATCTGTTTCCATCCATTTCTAAAACGCTCCTTTATGATTACAATGTCATGCTAGCATGAGTCATCTATTTCTAGTCTATGTTAAAGAGCCCTTTAGGAGATGGTAAAATGTCCATTTATCTGTACAATATAAGAAAAGACTAAACTCATTAGTAGAGTTTAGTCTTTCAAGTTGTAATCGCCTTTCAATAAGCCATATATCTCTAAATCAACAACACCCTTACCAGACCATAATGAAGCTTGTCTCAGAAGACCTTCTTTTAAAAATCCATTTTTTAACAGAACCTTTTTCGAGGGTTCATTTAAAGGCATGACTTCTGCCTGTATTCGATTAACATTTACCTCTTCCAATAAAAATTTTACGATTGTTGCAACTGCCTCTGATGCAATGCCTTTTCCCCAGGATGCTTCAGCTAAATAGTAACCGATTGTTACCATATCTACTTTTTGATTAAAGTCCATCGCTTCGATAATCCCTACTAGTTTTTCACGCTGTGATATTTCGAAGATCCCCCATTTAATCCTGCTTTTCTTCGTATAATCACGTTCAAAATGGCCAATCATTTTTTGAACAGTTTGAAGGTTATGTTTTGGGATGATGCCACAATACTCAAATACCTTGTCATTATCATAAATAGCAAATAGCTCTTGTATATGTGAGTCTTCAATTTTTTTAAATTGTAAATTAGCTGAATGTAGGGTAGGGAACTGCTTAAATACTTTCTCAATAATCATCGACCTTGCTCCTTTATTATTCTTTAATGGGAATGTAGATTTTCATTTTCATCTCCTGTGGATAGATCGATTGCATGACATCCGTTATTTCAAAATCAGGACCTGTATCGCGCTCATAATTAGAATTCGGCAACCATACTCCGTAAATGAAACGTCTTGTATTTTGAATTCCTTCCGCAGTACCATTCAATGTAAATTCTGCATATTTACCAGCAGGAATTTCAAGGTGGGTGAAGCCTTTCTCTAATTGCTCCTCAAAGATTTCGACTTCCTCTCCTACAATAAAAGAAAACCGGCCATCCTCCTGAAAGTTTGTAGAAATGCCATACGCCATATTAGGGGCTACCTTATGGGAGATTCGTTCATAATATTGCTGCTGACCAAAATCCAAATAAAAGCCAGGGATTTCTGCATAGTATTGTTCGTCTTGTAAGGACGTTTTGTATTCATAGCCTGTAATACGTTTTTTAGATAAGTGAAGTATTTCCGGTCGCTGCATAGGGAGTTCTCCTTCCAGTTTATAATCCAAAAAGTTTATTTTGGTTTGAAATGGTATGGAGTTGGCTCCTTTTCGGTATTTAGCAGGTGTGACACCAAAATACTGAACAAATGCCCGTGTAAATGCCTCCTGAGAACCATATTGAAAGTTGATTGCAATCTCAAGTATATTCTGCGTTGTTGTTGCTAATAAGGAAGCTGCTTCAGAAAGCCTCCTGTTGCGAATATACTGCTGCACAGAAAAACCTGTAATGGCTTGGAAAAGTCGTTGGAAATGAAATGCTGAAAAGTAAGACTGAGAAGAAATATCTGTAATCGTTAACTTTTCACGTAGGTTTTTCTCAATAAACTCTATGGCGTTTTGAATTCTTTCAAAATAATCCATACCATCATCCTTTCTTAACTCAATGGTACCGTTTAATGGGAAGGGTTTTTTGATAATTTGTGCTAATTTGTACATTAAATTGTAATGTATAGGAAATCAATAGAAACATTGATTAAAACAACAATTAAATGTATAATTTAACTAAATTTACAAGAAAGTGAGTGATAGATGATGATAGTCAGCTCTGTTTTCCCATTGAATATAATTAAGGTGCGGGAGAATAAATAGATTAGTTGATTTCTTCCGCAAACAATCGGAGGAGAATATATGTACAAAAATTACGGACCGTTAAGCACAGCACTTTATGATTTTACGAAACCAGTTGGATACTCGCTTGATGGAGATATTGAATATTATCTAGAACGACTGCAAGGTGTAAAGGGGAAGATTCTAGAAGCAGGGGTTGGTTCTGGACGTTTCTATATTCCTTTTATGGAAAAAGGCTTTGAAATAGAGGGAATTGATCATTCCCCAGAAATGCTAGCATCCTGTCGAAAAAGATGCCAAGAACGAGGATTGACGCCAGTGCTGTATGAAGGAAATGTTTGCCAATTCACCTTAGGTCAACAATACGAAGCCATTGTTATGCCTACAGGCTCATTTTGTTTAATTGAAAATCATCAAGAAGCACTATCAGCTTTAACCTCTATGTATCAGCACCTTGTCCCTGGTGGGAGACTCCTAGTAGATTTATTACTTCCTACAGACTGGAAAACAGGAGAAATTACGACATCTTACCATCAAATTTCACAAGATGAAGGAATTGCCCTTGAAAGAAAATCGATTGCCATGAATTGGGTGGAGCAATATACGCTGATGGTTTTAAAATATGAGAAGTGGCAACAAGGCACATTAAGTGATACAGAACTACAAAAGTTTTTATTACGCTGGTATGGAATTGAAGAATTTAAGCTTCTATTACAAAGTATTGGCTTTTCTGCAATAACTTGTTCTGCGAATTATAAGTTCCTTCAACAACCAACTGAAGAAACGTCACTCATAACGTTTGAAGCGGTACGTTAATTAAAATGACCAGTATTCCTTAAAAGAGTACTGGTCATTTTTACGAATTAGTCAAGCTTTAATTTTGTTGCAGTTCCTACTCCTTTTGTATGCACATCGACTTCAATTTGAACTTCAAGATTAGGGTAGAGGGTTTGCCAGTTCTTTTTAATTCGATTCCATGCTTGATAGTCCTCTCGGTGTAATACATTACTAAATTTTAATAAATCGGCTTGATAGGTTTGTTGAATTGTTTGCAGTGTACGTTCTAATCGTTCCTTGATTAGTCTGCTCGTTTCTTTATTTAAAGCATCGATGGTTTTTGATTTTGTTAAATCCAAAGAACAACTTACCTCTGCAACGTTTTGCTCAATATCAAGTTTAATGGAAATTGAGGGTACATCATTTTGAAAATGACCCGTCATTTTAGTAGAAGAATTAATAATTTCTGTTGAGATTTTCCCTTCTTCAGGACAAGCAATAATTTCAAATGTACTTTTTATATTATTATTTAAAAAATTATAGTCTCTGCTTTCTTGTTCTGATAAATAGCCGATGAGCTTATAATTTTTAAAAATAGCCAGTCCACCATATTTTAATTGTGCAGGGCTATCAATTTTTTCTATATTCGAGTTAAAATCTCCAGCATCTGCATCACCGTATATATGAATAGAGGGTAAGACGGCACTATGATCAATACTGCCTAACGATTGAATTAAATCATCAAGAATAACAGATTCTGTTGTGCCCAATACTGCTTCAGAAACCTTTAATGATTTAAACATTTTGCTAGCAGGCACATCCTCTAAAGGGGTTAAAACACTTAATATTTCTTGTGCAGTCGAATCATGAGAAACAATAAAATTAAAATCACTTCGTCCTTCTGGGTCTCTTTGAAATAAATCTAAAATGCTATTCATACCTTCCTCAGCCATTTCTTCACCAATAATAATAATTTGGGCATGCGCATAATAAGGCTTTCTAGGTGTTAGCGCTGTTAATTTTCGAATGGCATCAAATAATGATTTACCTTTTGCATGGTGGGTAAAAACAGGGACTTGAATGCCAGATGCTTTGTTCGAAGCCACTTGACTTGGATTAACAATCTGAACAGAAATTTCGAATTGCTCGTCCGATTTATCCACACCAACAGCCGTAACAATAGCTAGTTCGTTTAACTCCCGCTTATTCCAGCATCCACCTAGTAAAAGAAGTACTGACAGCAATAGGATGAATGATACCTTGTGTTTAATGGTGGACACCTCCTCCAGGAAAAGAAGACATTTCGGATACTATTAAGGATAAGCAAAAGACAGGCAAAATAATCAATAATGAAAATCTCAATGAATCTTTTTGAAGGAGAATAAAATGAAGAAAACAAACTGTGAAATGGAAGTAAGAAAAATGAAACAATCCTTATTTAAAGGTGTAGAGGCCATTTTTATTCCAATAAAAGATCCTAAATTATCGGCTAAATGGTATGAGGAAATACTCGGATTTAAGCTTCAATATATAGAAGAGGGCGCAGCAGTTATGAAAATCACTGAACAATCCCCCACGGTCATTTGCTTAGTAAAAGCTAAGGAGCATCAGCCATGTCATTTTCCAGACAATCACTTTGGTGTGGGGAAATATGTGAACTTCCTCTCTCAAAATATTGAAGAGACCTATTTATTTCTAGTGGATCATCATGTTCAGGTCGAGGCTTTAGAAGGAGAAGGGGACACCAAATTTTTTACCTTCTATGACCCTGATGGGAATCCTTTAGGTGTTTGTCAATCATTATAAGCGGGTCACTGCGTTAACAGTGACCCTAGTAACAAATCTAGGAGGTGTAAGGCTAATTAGCTTTACACTACTATAGTATACTAATTCTCTATATTGAAATAGTTAATTGCCTGGGTAATAAAAAGAAAATTTAGAATTTTATAAAATCAAATGGGGTGGACCTATTTTTTAACAATATGCATGTAATGGATAGTTTCAAAAGCACATAAGTAATCTGTTCGATTTTGAAAATACAGCTCTTGAATCGCTGTAGGAGATAGATGTTCATATATAAGCAAACCTAATCGATCTAGCATCCTCTCCATGTCCTCATAAGCATAGCATGATTTCATTGGTTCACCACCAACTGCGGCCATTTTGACCATGTTTTCTACTCTATTGGAGAGTCCTTTTTCCGTGAAGAGTGTTTCATCACCATAATCCAAAACAATGGAACTACCTGATGGAACTAAGGCAAATAGATGATTGAGTAAACTTGCTAATTCATCTTTTGTTAAATAATAGGACACACCTAACAGACTAAAAAATGTTTTTTTAGATTGAAAGCCTTGCTCTGAAAATAATTGAGATTGAAATTGCTTTGTAAAATCCATTGGTACAAAATGCAGATGATTCAAGAGGGGGAGAGAAGCTTCCTGTAATCTTTTCATTTTGGATTCCTGTGTTGTGGGATAATCCACCTCAAAAATTTCCAGCATGGTTTGTCCTTGTTGCTGACGATATGGAAAAGTATCAAAGCCAGCACCTAAGATGACATATTGCTCGACACCAAGCTGTATTTCGCTATGCAAGACCCTTTCACAATAAGCAGCACGTGCCAAAGGAGTCGGTGAGAGTTGAACTTGTGTAATCCATTTTATTAATTCCTTTGAATCGTCTTTAAACTTTGTAGCGATATCTTTATTAAAAAATTCAATGCCTTGTATCAAATTAGCTTGGATATTTTGATATTCTTCTTGTGAAATCAATTCTTTGGCTATATAATCATCAAAAATTTTCGGCGTATCAAATTGGCTATGGTAGGCTCTACTAAAGGCAGCAACAAATGAAGTGATACTAGATTCCTGTTGATTCATATCAACACTCCTTAACAAAAAATAGGATTCCCCTGGCCAGGAGAATCCTATTATATATAATATTTATTTAAATGTAAATTTTAGCATAAAAACATTTTTTTGTCAAGTTTTAGGCACTGAGAAAGAGGAGTAATATGAAAAAATTTAAAATAGGCTTATCTTTACTCTTAGCAGTAATTGTTAGTGGTATGCTCATTACATGGAAAGATCAAAGCTATTCTGCTATTGATCTATTAGAAAATGCTAATTTTCATGTGGAGAATTCCACTGTTACGCTACATCGTATAGATACAGATACAGAAGATATCTTTTCTGAAATGAAAATATCAAAAGAAACACAGCAAGAATTGATACAGTCTTTTCAACAGGCAACATTCAAAAAAACAGCCATAAAAACTATTGATTACGATTACCGAATGACAATTTCACTCAATACAAGCTACCCGATGTTCATTGATTCTAAAAATAAAATATTGGTTCTCCTTAACACAAATGAAAGCTTTGAACTGATAAAAGATCACGCTTTTTTTAGTCTTTTAGAAAAAGCAACGGAAGATTCACAGAATTAGTTAGTATCCAACACAAGCTAAATAAGTAGGGATACAGCATAGATCTTCCCTGTGAATTATGTAGATGAACCAACTGGGAATGGTGAATTTCACACTTCCTTTTATAGTGACCATTCTGATGAAGAACTCGGTATCTGATATGAGGTGAAAAATAAAGGCACACAACAATTTAACTGGAGTGTCACGGCTTCGGAAGGGAAAATATGGGCTAAAGGTAGAGTAGCTGCTGAAGGACAAATATCTTTACTGGAAAAAGACCTATATAAGTCAGAGGAGCGTGTGCTATAGATGGAGCTGACGGCGTGTTTGATTTGCCATTTAATTAGTAGAGTAAAAAATTTTTAAGAATGTGTAACTTTTTAAAACATCAGCCGTCTAACTCATCAGTAGAATACAAAGAACTAAAGCAAACTAGTAACATTCACTTTTCACAAAAGGGCCAGGATTCACATTTTTTCGTGTTTCCTGGTCTTTTTGTGGTGGTAGTCCTATAATTTAACGAAAAAATAAAGAATTTATGAAACCTTTAGCCTGTTCATTCGTATTGTAATTTGAATCTAAAGCTAGACAAGATTTAGTAAGATTCACTTTCACTTAAAAGACTAGAGCTTACATCATCATGTGAGAGTCTAGTCTTTTTTGTATGGTTGTTCAGATATTGTTCAGAATAATATGTTAATCTATGAAAGAAGATATTTCATAGTCTTCAACCTAAACGCAAAATGGCCAGTTCTCTTTTAAAAGAATGACTGGTCTTTTTGTTTAATGTTCCTTTAGCAGACTTAGATTCTTCAGCATATTTTATGAATAGCACGAAAAAGTTAGTAACTTCACCTATCATAGTTAAAACCATAGAGACCTGTATGGTTGTAACAGCCATGTCTTGCTTTCCCATCACCAAGCGAGAATGATGAAGTGGATTTCACGCTTTCAGCAGAAATTTTTCAGTTAGAGCAGGGAGAGCATTGTTATCAATTTCAGTTTGTAGAAACATACTTTAAATTATGTGAAAATAGCAAACAGTCAACCACCTATACAGTGGGGCTGTCATTGGTAAATGACCCTGTGTCATGAGCTATGGTTAGTCATTTATGAGATTTCATTATTTCTTATTTTAATGAAACTAAGAAAGACTTAAAATTTGATAGAATGATTTATTTTCTCGAAAAAGCATTAATTCCCCCTAAAATCCTATTGGAAAATATTTTAACTTGTTCAGCGCCTCAAGTTGTCGTAGTATTATAACGAATCAAAACTAAGTAAGTTAGTAAGATTCACTTTCACAATAAAACCAGGTGCTCCCCATAAGAGAGCATCTGGTTTTTTGTTTATATACGATATAGCTGTATACTTAGCGATACCCGATCCATATTGCCTAAGCACACAGTGATTATTTTTTCTCAGCTGCAATGATTAAAAACATAGGTCTCCGTAGTTCATCCTGCATGTCCGGAATATTTTTTAGCATTTCCTCTGAAGGCATAGGTTCCTTCACCGCACTTATCGTAAATCCAGCTTGTATTAAGACATTCATATAAGTAGACAGTGTGCGATGGTATTTAATAACATTTTCGGTAAGGAAGGTCGTTTCTCGAATGCCTTCTGTCTGATAATGATCAACTGCCCAATGCAGGCGGTTGCCATTCTCATCGTAGACCCAATCTTGTTCATTGCGTGATGTGTATATAGGATGCTCTACAGAAAAGACAAATGAACCATTAGGTTTTAGATAAGCATAAACCTTCTTACAAAGTGCTTCGAAGGATTGTACATAGTGAATCGCTAATGAACTAATTACTACATCAAATTGAGAAGCGGAGAAATGGATATCTTCGATCGGCATCTTTAAATAGGTAATAAAAGGATCATTCGTTTTTTCCTGCGCTTTTTGCAGCATTTTTTCTGATAAATCCACACCAATTACTGATTTTGCCTGTTGTTCACGGGCATAGCGACAATGCCAGCCGAAGCCACAGCCTAGATCAAGTACGGTCTTATCCTGGAAATCTGGAAGAAGTGCTTTTAATACGTGCCATTCACCTGCCGCGTCTAGTCCTTGAACAGAACGTGGCATTTTTTCATATTCGGAAAAGAAATTGATTTCATCATATTTATTTTGTTTCATGTATAGAACACTCCTATCAATTAAGTTCGCCCCCTAAATCTACTGACAACCTAGGAGGCTAGCTATCTTCTTCTAACCATTGTTCCACCTCATGTAACTATTTTTTTTACTATAACACATGATCATTCAGGCGTACCTAAAAAATAGGAGAAGAACAGACTTGGCGTCACTTGATTATGAGTAAGAAATAAATAATAAGTATTAGAGGAAGCTGAATACACTCCTCGTCAAATCAAAAAGATCCCATCTCTAAAATTTAGAGATGAGAGCTAATGTCCTTTATATACTTTTAATCTAACCACTCAATTGAACAATCGTTAAGGAGCGGTTAGCATAACTAGCGACGAAGGAATCTGAAGCTGCACTGGCTCCCACCAAATCCCCTGCGGCTAATGTAGCTTGGACCACATAGGCCGAGCTACTTCTATTGACAACATTAAAGACTGCAATGCCGTTTAGAAAAATCGGTTGACCATTGACGGTAATGCTAACTGTGAAAAATGGTTGATCAGGATCAGGGGCTGCTGTTGCTTGCGCATTAATCGAAATGGTGATTTGATAGACACCGTCATTTTGAACGACCAATTCATTCCCAGATGGGCTAACCGTAACATTTGATAGCGCACCAACCACTTGGAAAGTGACGGGTGTTGGATCAGGTGATAAAGGGCCCAATGTATCTCCTCTAAGGGATCCGTACGCTAAAACACTTCGATCTGGTGAAGGGACAGGAACAACAGGACCAGGAAGTGCAACAATTTTTGGAAAATATTTCATTTCATTTGGACAACAGTTCTGACATGTATGTTTACCGAACATTCTCTAACCCTCCTTTATGCTCTCAATATAAATATTATATTCAACTCTCTTATCTTTAATTGAACGGACACCTAGGCTACAGATTAGATAAAATCTAAAAACACTAGTATTTTTAAGTAGTTATTTGTTGATGGTCTCCATTTTGTTAGAAGTATTCCAAAGTTTGAGATGTTATTTCAACTCATATAAAAAGAAAGCCCAGTATCAAGTCTGGGCTTTCCTTAGTTAGCGGTATCAAAAAAGCTACTTTCTCGCCTGAATCAAGGTGAACCAACTTTTTCCATTTAATGTACCAGAAACTCTGTATATGGGTTGATAGAAATCTTTTGTATCATACATATACGAGAGCTCTATTAAATCGACAGTAAGCTGATCGCCTTTTTTTATCAACAGTTCTTCTTCTGTTACGAGTGCATTATATTTTATCTGTGGAAATTCGCCCTTTTTAATTCGCTCATACACCTCTGCAGGTGACAAAATATTTACTTCACGGATCAATTGATGCTCATGAATATTATACGATAATGAATACAAACTACCATCTGGTTTCAAACCGAGCTCTACCTCACCAAGCCAATAATCTTGGTTCAATTCAGCTTGGTCAGGAAGCGTCCATTCAAATACGCCATTATCCAAAGCTGTAAACTCCCCATCTTTAGGAAGGAGAGAAAGCTTATCCATCATACTCTTTGCCTTCTTCACAAGTGTCTCTTGCACAGCTAAGGAAGGTTGCACGGGCGTATAAAGATCGTCTGTTAGCGACCAATTTCCCTCTGAATTAATAAATAGCGTATACGAGTTCTCGGCTTTATCTTTCAATAAGAGCTCACGATCACCACTAATATCCTGCCGACTTAACTCTGATAAATCAAATTTCTTTTGCAACAAAGTCTCAACTTCATCTGTATGAATTATTTTTTTATACACGGGGGCAACGGTAGATGCTGTATGTAAATCTAATGAGGTTGTTACATCAACATCCGACATATTTGATTTTGTGTAGGCATTAATTGCTAAATGACCAAATTCCTGTTGAGCGTAGACAATCATCATGCCAATAAAAATCAAACCCATCATGAGAGGAATGGCTAGGTTACCGATCAAACTTTTCATTTTTATTTTTTTATGCTGAACAATGGAAGATCCTAGTCTATATAACTGGTATCCAATAATCCCACCAAGCGAGTTGTTGATTAAGTCATCAAGCTCGAAAATCCCTGCTCCTGTAAGTGTTTGATACGTTTCAATGGATAAGGTTGCCATCACCACTACAGGAAGAAGCCATTTAAACAATTTAAATTTAGAGAAAAGTAAAGGTAAGAAAATGCCTAGTGGCACAAACATTAAAATGTTAAAAATACAATTTTGAAGATCACGTAACGAGTATTTCTTCCATGCATCTATATAGCCACTAAATGGTTGTAGATTCATTTGCATGAAATGGGAAGAACCACGCCCAAAAATCGTTAGTTCACACACAAATACAATATAGCCGATAAAGAGTGCTACAAGTATCAGTTGCTTAAAGTTTATTTTTTTTCGATTTGACTGATGTTTTTTATGATAGAGGAAATAATAAAGTCCAATAAGTAAGAACTCAGCACCAACTATAAGGATGACTGGCAACATTAAAATTCGAATGTTATTCATAATATCTGTAACGCCCAAGACAAGATGCTCCTAACTATGTTAATCTATTGTCGACTTTTCTTATTGTAAATGGTAATTATTAATAATTATTGAGAAAAATTATGAAGATTTCTTAAGATTTTGTAGCATATCTACTTGAGGGAAAATGCTTTTATTTTCCGTAAAAAAGGGGAGGAACAGTCTAGGGATTATCAACAAAGTTTGTGAAAATTGCACGTTTAGAGGCAAAGACAAACCTTGCTGTTTCGATTTATCAGCATAATTTTATGGGCAATAAAGTATAGGTAGGCGTTTTTTATAAGACTTCCGTTGTATTGTCTTGTCAGTCCTTGTAATCAAAATTGACATAAACAATTGTCAGAAAATATCAATATACCCTATAATAAATAAAAAAGCTGAGAATAAGAGGTGAACTTATGGGGAAACCAGTAGATTACAATCTATTTCCGGGTTATCAAAACACACTTGACTCCAGACTTGATGAACGTAAAGAAGAATTTATTGAGGAACTAGAAAGAGCAAAAATTGATGGACATATACTTGAATTTGAGAAAGCACCAGAAGAATTGCCCCAATAGTAAGAGCAAAGCATCTTGAAAAAAGATGCTTTTTTCTTTTATTTGGAGCTTGTTTATATGTATAAATTGGGCTTTTCACTGCAAGGAGCTCTTCCTTTTTAAGCGATAATAATTGAGAGAAATGTCAATAATCAATAGGATGTAGAGTACACTAAATACATTTAAAATTAACGAAGGCAGAGGGAAAATGACCTCTCTAATCAATATTAACCAAATAGTGGTTGATACTAAAACAATCGCATCCAATAAAATAACCATAGTATGTTTGTAAGCTTTAAAAATAAAATTAAATACAACTAGCCTTACTATAAGTGGCGTTGTTAAGAAAAATGAATAGATCTGTGTAATTTCTTCAAGGCTCACATGCATCTCCCTTTGGTGTTATTTGAGTTAAATAAGCGGCAGCACATAAAAATAGGACTATTAACAGTAGTCCTATTTTAAGAGTATAGCATATAAATGTCTATTTTTCCATTTTACGTAAATAGGCGAGCTGTCCAATATGATAGGCATTATGGGTAGCGGCATTAGATATGATGGCCCACCATTGCGCCTTCACAGGGAACCCATTTACGATAGATAAAAGTTGCTCTTCCTCAATTAATTCTTGCCACGTAAGTAGGATATGTAATAACTTTTCTTTTAATTCATAGAAAGTTACCTCCTCTTTAACTAGAAACGTATTCGCATTATTTGTTTGCGAAGGAGCCTTCACTTGATTTTCTCGATACCGTATTTGCCAAATTTCATTCCAGTAGATTAGATGCTGGACAATTTCAGCCATACTATGGCTAGAAGAATCGGGTTTCCAAAAGGCTTCTGCTTCAGATAACCCTTCTACGACTTCAGAAAATGAGATATACCAACTTGGGTCATTTGCATTAGCTAAAAGTTGATCTAACAAAATGGTCTTCGCCTCCATCATTCACGTTCCTTTCTTCAAAGTAATTTATTGAATAGTATAACATTTTAAGTTTTAATATACCGATAAAATAGTAGTTCTGACTAGCTTTTATGAATGCAACAATAAAAAAGCTGCAGCTTATTAGAGCTACAGCAAATATAGATGCGGATTTTAACACTAGTTAAAACAGGCAAATCAGCTTCTATTTTCAGCTTTTTCCGATTCTTCTTTTTTACTTCTGAGTAGTAATGCCATGAATAAGAAACTGGCCACCCAAAAGGCAAAGAATAAATTTTCTAGCAAAGCCCAATGACCATTTTTAATATAATTCCAAATGGTTGTAAATAAAAAAATAATGATGAAGAATGCGATATATAAGCATTTTCCGAATGTAGTCACTTCAAGCACCTCTATTATTAATCATCACACATAAGAAAAGAAGAACGTAATAAAACCCTCTGTTTCACTCGTTATGGGTAATACACTCAAGGTTAGTGTGTGTAAATTTTGGTTACTTATACATCCACCGAAAAAATAGAAGGTAACACTTACCATATAACAACTTTTTTAAAAAAATTTCAAAATTAGCGTATTCGCGTTATGTTAGACTGAACTTAAGAAATAGGTGGAAGGGACGGAAATAGAGTGAGACAGTATGCCAACAAAGAAGAATTGATTAGTACGATTAACGAAAAGTATAAAAAATATATTGCCGAATTTCATGATATACCAGAAATCTTGAAAAACAAACGGATTAAAGAAGTTGATAAAACGCCGTCTGAAAATCTTTCTTATCAACTTGGTTGGATAAATCTTTTGCTTCACTGGGAGCAAAAAGAACAAAAGGGCGAAGAAGTACATACACCTGCAGAAGGCTATAAATGGAATAATCTAAGTGGATTGTATAACTCTTTTTATAAACAATACGGAGAGTACTCTTTGAAGGAACAACAATCAATGCTTAATGAAGCTGTCAATCATTTATGTGAGTGGTTAAATACCCTTTCAGAAAAGGAATTATTTGAAGTTGATCAAAGACGATGGGCAAAAACACAAGCTAATTGGCCTGTTTGGAAATGGGTTCATATTAACTCAGTTGCTCCATTTACAAATTTCAGAACCAAAATTCGTAAATGGAAGAAGATGAACCTTTAAAAGATTAGATGTTCCTTACTATTTGACTTTAGCCTTCCACAAATGGAGGGCTTTTTATTATCCACTATGACAACAAGTGCGATGGGTTATGGTACGTTTTACTGTATCTCGATGCTTCCTATGAAGGAGGTGGAAGGGAATCAGTCAAGCAACAATCTTTCAGCGAGCTGCTATTATGGTGTCATGTCAGTCCTTCTCTATAAAAGTAGTGAAGTTTTTTTATGCCGCCGGAACTGAGCTGGTACATTAGCTCATACGAAAATGTAATTACATAATATAAAACTACTATTCGAATGACTATTGTAAAAGATAAATATGTACTATTTTACATAGAATTTAGAATATTCATATTAAATAACAAAGTATTTATTATTTTTCTGTTAAAATTATTATGTTAAACAATATTTTGGTATTGTTTGATAATTACCGATAATTTTGTTAAGAGGATTTAAAACTTATCTTTACTAAACAGGAAAAGGGAGGGATTACGCCAAGTATGAGTAGGTGGGGAAATCCAAGTATTTGAACGCATTAACAGCTTCAGCGGTTGTAGTAACACCGATTACAAGGATGTACAGCGCTCGTCACAATTTTATAAAAAGATTAATAATTTAATGATCGTGCCATGATGGGTATATTTAAACCCGAAAAAAACTAATCATCTGTATTTTGGAGAAGCTTTAATACGAATTTCTTTAATGCCATCTGGTAGTACAGGTACTATTTCGGGGGATTTAATCATTTATGCGCCGAATGTAGCCCTCTCTTTAGATGGGTTAACCATTGTAGGGAACACAGTAATTGAATAATAACTTCCATGTAAAACCTAAGGAAAAGATTATTCAGACTAAAATCATAAGGAGCTAAGCGAATGAAGAAATATGAATGTAATGTCGTTACCAAAATAGCGTTATCATTTTTACTTGTAATCTCTATGATTTCACCTTACTTCACAGTTGTAAAGGCCGAAACGACAGAAGCAATTGGAGTGGGGGAAGCGGTCAATCAATTTGATCCAACCGCAGTAAAGAGTAATGTTACTGTAGAGGGATATATAGTAGGGTTCGCCAAAAGTGAAACTTCTTATTCTGTGATAGCAGAAAGTGACACAAATATTGCGATCGCTGATACACCAGATGAAACAGATGTCACGAAAATGCTGTATATTCAATTACCAAGCTCCTATAGAGCCAATTTCGGATTATTTACTAACCCAAGTAATCTTGGGAAAAAAGTTAGAATAACAGGTTCACTGGAAAAATATTTTGGCAACCATGCAGGGCTAAAATCACCAACTTCAATGGAGTTTGTTGGGGACGATACTACTGAACCAAATCCTCCCGAGACAGCAACAATTGCCGAAGCTCGTGTAGCTGTTGGAACAGACCGCACAGTTCAAATTCAAGGGACGGTTACGACAACACCTGGTAGCTGGGGAGGCAAGGCCTTCTATGTTCAGGATGAGACAGCAGGGGTATATGTCTTCTCTAGTTCTGCAGAAGCAGGGAGCTTAGCTGTTGGAGATATTGTCAGCATCACAGGGAAAACTAGTTTATATAGTGGAGAAGTTCAATTTAATACACCGACAATTGAACGGATTTCTACAGGGACGGCACCTACACCGCAGACAGTAAATTTACCGATTGCGGATGATAGCACACAAGGAAGATTAATCACACTTGAAAATGTGAAGATTAAAGATTTAGCGCCATCTGGTACGTATGGTACATTTGAATTTAAAGCAGTCGATGCAGCAAATAACGAGCTGTTAATTCGCCATGATAACCGTACAGGCTATCAGTTCTCTCAGTTTGAAGCAGATGGCTTCAATAACAATGATGTCATCACAGTGACAGGGATTGCGTCAATTTTTAACGGGACCTATCAATTAAAAACGTTAAGCGCGGAAAGCTTCCAATTAGTATCAAACTATGAGCCAACACAAGTAGAGAATATTAAGGCTTTACCAGCAACAGGCGAAGTTTATGCAGGAACGAAAGTAACATTGTCTACAAATACCCCAAATGCAACCATCTATTACACAATCGATGGTTCTGAACCGTCAGTAGCTAGTGAGGTTTATGATGCAGCAGCGGGGATTGTTGTAAATGAAGCCATGACTATAAAAGCATTTGCTACTGCAACAGGCCTAGACGATAGTGACATTGCTTCCTTTAATTATACAGTTAAAGAAGAGCCAACTGTTATATCCATTACGGAAGCTCGTAATAAAGAAATCGGGCAAACTGTTATCGTATCAGGGATCGTGACAGCAAAATTAGAAACGGCTACAGCACACATTCAAGATGAAGATGGGGCGGCGATAGCCATCTATCCTGTGGATAGTCTTGCCGCAAATGTCGGTGATCGAGTGACGGTGCAAGGACGAGTAGATGAATATAGCGGTCTAAAGCAATTAACGAATATTTCACTTGTTGGTATGCCTGTTCCTTCGACAATACCAGAGCCACATCTTATTAAAAGTAATGAGGTAGCGGAAGACAATGAATCGAAACTAGTTACAATTAAAAATGTTACCGTTACTGGTTCGGGTCAAAACTTTACAGGTACTGACGAAGTAGGCCCATTTGCTATTTACGATAAAACAAGAGATTCTGGTTTAGTGAGTGGAAAAACTTATGGGGAAATTACAGGGATTGTTGGTCAATATACAAACCATCAATTGCTCCCTCTTCGCGTTATTGAAGATGTAACAAAGGTGCAGGATATCAAAGCTTCTCACGTCGGGGGCGTAACAGCTGGCACGAAAGTCTCCCTTTCTACAATGACTGAAGGAGCAACGATTTATTACACAGTGGATGGCTCAACGCCAACAACAGCTAGTGCAAAGTATACAGAGGAAATCCTTGTTAATAAACCAATGACGCTTAAAGCGATTGCAGTGAAAGAAGGTTTAACGAACAGTGCAATTGCTACATTTGTTTATGAAATTATTGATACTAAAAATGCCAAGATTAGCGATATTCAAGGGGCAAGCCATAAATCACCATATGTCGATTTAACAGTAAATGATGTGGCAGGAATTGTAACATTCGTTTTAAATTCAACTAGCTTTATTATGCAAGAAAACGAGTCGTCATTTGATGGCGTAAAATCAACTGCTATCAAAGTAAATAAGACAGGACATAATGTAGCAGTAGGGGACGCTATTAACGTTTCAGGAAATGTAGTAGAGGCAGGTGGCAACTCTCGATTGACAGATACACAAATTGCAGCAACAAATATTACAAAAACAGGTACAGCAGGAATTCCAGAAGCCCTTGTGATAGGGGAGGATCTGTTGCCACCAAATAAAATTATCGATAATGATAGTTTTGCAATTTTTGACCCACAAGAAGATGGTATCGATTTTTGGGAATCTATCGAGTATATGCTGGTATCATTCCCGGATGCGAGAGTAATAGGACCGATTTATAATAACGATTCTCCAATTGTTGTACCGAGCACAACTAATAATACATTCAATGTGAATGGTGGTTTAAATATAGCGGCCGATGATTATAACCCAGAAAAAATTATGCTTGAAGGGGTAGCTGGTAAAAATTATGATTCAGGTGATCGTTTTAATGATGCACTTATCGGATTTGTAGAGAATTTTACAGATGGCTATCGACTGAACACAAATAAAGTCTTCCCAGAAGTGACAAAAGCGAATCTTCAGCAAGAAGTGACGCATCTTGAACCAGTAGCGGACAAGTTGAATGTCGCTTCCTATAATATCGAAAACTTTTCAAATAATCCTGCCAATACATCAAACGAAAAAGTAGCCAGAATTGCAGGGACATTTGTGAATAATATGAAATCACCAGATATTATTACATTAGTCGAAGTTCAAGATAATGATGGACAAACTGATTCAGGAAATGCGGATGCATCGGAAAGCTATATGCGATTAATTCATGCAATTAAAGCTGCGGGTGGTCCTGCGTATGATTGGATTGATGTCATGCCAATTAACAATACAGTAGGTGGTGCACCTGGCGGTAATATTCGTGTAGGTTACCTATATAATCCAGAACGTGTTTCATTAGTGTCAGGTATAAAAGGGATGGGTGACCAAACCAATACGTGGACAGCAGATGGAAGCCTCGCTTTAAATCCTGGCTTTGTTGATCCATCAAAATTTGTAGATACACGAAAACCAATTGCAGCCGAATTTGAATTCCAGAAAGAACGTGTAGTGATTATCGGAGCTCACCTAAACTCTAAAGGTGGAGATGGTTCACTTTGGGGACCAACTCAGCCACCAGTGCTAGAATCAGTAAAGAAACGTATTCAGCTTGCTCAAGCCATCAATGATTTTATCGATGAAGGACTTGCCATTAATCCAGATTTAAATATCATTGTAGCAGGGGACATGAATGACTTTGAATTCACACCAGCTCTTCAAACGTTAAAGGGTGATGTTTTAACGAATATGATAGATAAGGCCCCGGAGCAAGATCGTTTTACGTACTTCTTCCAAGGAAACAATCAAGTGTTGGATCATATTTTAGTTTCGAATAAGCTTGCTGACGTTACAGAAATTGACTTGATTCATATAAATGCGAACTTTACAGAAGCACAAGGCCGTGCATCAGATCATGACCCAGTATTAGTTCAAATTGATTTGAAAGCAGACAATGAGGAAATACCAACACCAATAACACCTGAAAATGTATACAATTTTGATAACTACAAAACAGGTAAACTGATCATGAATCGCCCAAGCATTTCGCTATCGTTAGGGAAAAATACAAATATTAAAAATGGAATTGCTGTATTTAGTCAATATGCTGAATTCCATGGGGAAGGATTTGCGGATAAAACAGTAACGATTAGTCCAAAAAAAGGAAATGCGATTATTGACTTTAAAGGTACGAAAATTGGTGAAATTATTATCGAAGGAAAAAATGTAAAAGAAATACGAAATTTACCTGATGGAGCGACCATTACGTATACTAAAGGGGCTTCGGCAGAGGAAATTGAATTTAAGTAGTATCTAAAAAACAATCCAGCACTAGTCTATATTGATTTGGTGCTGGGTTGTTTGCTAATTAACCTATAACACTGAAAAGTTGTTCATTAAACAAAAAATAACCAAGTGTCCATATGATTACTTGGTTATTTTTTACTTTTTATAAAGCCCATATTAGGAAAAATAAATTTTAAACCGATAATTAAAGCAAAGAACCCTGAAATCCTTAATGTTACATTTGTAAATGTCTCTCCATTTTCAGTGATATTCATTAGTAAACAGCCAAAGGAAATAAAAATAAATCCAATCAAAGCAGAAATATATTTCAATCTATCATCCCCTTATTTAAATAAGCACTAATTTTTACTCCACTCCCAAAGCAGTTTCTTTTTATCAAAGATTAGCATCCAACCTTTCTTTCAATACAATTATTTCAGTTGGAGGTAAATGAGGGACGCATTGTATCTATAAGAGTAACTACTCATGCTTAATGTATAAAACTATTTATAAGTATACCCCACTTAAAAGGATTTATAGAAGTTTAGATGGTAGTGAATATATTAGAAAAATCACTATTTATCTTAACCATCAAGAAAAGGATCCCTCTTTTTTTCAACGTTCCAATTTCCTTAGATCAAAACTCGACCAAATCAATATTTTGTGCAGATGAAAGAATGAATGACTATGGGAAACGAAAAAAGCATTGCAACGAAGCAATGCTAAGTACGTGGAGTTTTTGACAACCTTACTACATTAAAAACAAAGCCTATAACTCCACAAATAAAGAAAATATAGGCTACTAGTATGGACATAACTTCTAAGTTGTTAGTGAATATCCTGTATCCTCCTAAAGTAAATAAAGCCAAACTGCCAACCGAACTAAGTAATATTTTATTTTTGTCAGTCAACACACACACCTCCAAATAATGGTATGTATATAGGTTAACACAAAATGTATTTTTAGTTAACCTATTCTATGTTTATTGGTGAGTGTCATAAAAACAAAGAAACTTTACTGTACACTTTGAATAAAATGTTCAGCAAGGAAGAGGATTCTTGCTGAACATTACTATAAATATAATAATTTTTTTATTAATTAATAAAATTTTGAGGAATACATTCACGAACACCAGAATTTCTCAATGAGTTAAATAAAGCTGCACTGATTCTTAAAATAACAAAGTTATCAGTGCCATTTTCTAATTCATAGATCACAAAGTATGAATTATCGACTGTAAAAATACATTTTCGTTCTAATTCAAATCCAGGTGGTACAGGAGGAAGATTGAAACGTGGTACAACTAAAGGTGTATCTCCTTCATCTCTGATAAAATCAAAAGTTTGTTGGTCAATCTCATAGATATTAACTGGATCAATCTCCACACCTTTTTCTGGAATTGTAATTTCATCTTCAACTAATACGAAAAAGCGTTCGTTTCGAAAATTGAAAAGACCTCTTGCCCCAATTTCAAATGATGCCATTTTATATTCACCTCCAATTCTCTAAATATCTTATTCATATCAAATCCAGTTGTTTGGACATTAAGGAGGGGGGAGTGAAAAATAGTTTCTGGTCTGAAGTCATTAGAAGCTAATAGTAGGGTGAGATAGATTTACAATTTCGGATATGAATGGGGATTAGCTGGACAATTTGAAGTTCATGTCAGAAAGAAAATGTGCTGTAAGGAGTGATAAGCTGGAGGTAAATGAATGAATATGGAAAGCCCTATACACTGGTATAGGGCTTTTATAATCTTAACATTAAATTCTAAAGAATCTGTGTTAATTCTGAGTTCACAAACCGTTGGGCAGCAATAATTACACCTGAAGCTGTTCGTCCATAAACACTATATATTCCACCATTTTGATTTGGAATAATTTCAACTTCATATTGAGCTCCAACTACACCAGGCGTTACAAAGGTAGAACCATTCGCAATAGCGGCAAAAGGAGTTGTTGATAATAATTGTCTTGACCCATCTAGTCGAAAAACTCTTACTACGCCAGTTAATAAACCTCCCGTAAGGTTAAGAATTTTGACACGAACACTAGCTGCATTAGCTGGTTGATTTCCTGTATTTTCAATTGGGCCAGTAGTTAAACTCATTTATTTCACCTCCAAATAAACAAAATTTGTATAATCTGCAGATTATATTTTCATAGTATGAAGTATTCTGTATACTCTCTAGTCTTATTAATCATATCTATAAATTTAAGAAAAGTGTGGATTGGTTTAGTAAGTAATGCGAAGTATGTAAGTGAAGGTTAACCTATATCTCATGACATAGCACCTTAGTAGAACATCGAATAGTGGAGCTATTGAACAATCTGAGGAAAGAAACTAGTGAACTAGTGTCACTGGATTGGTAGTGACTCTAACATGAGAGAGGCCGTGACGGTCAACTAGCACCACAAACGAATAAGGGTGTGAGATACACTCAATTATTAATTTGCAATTAAAGATACATAAAAAAGCCGTAGTGTTTGCAGACGCTACAGCTCGAATTGGTTGATGCCTTTAAAGTCAATCTAGTAAACGTAGTATATCGTAACTTAGGAGGACGAAACTATGTAACAGGGCAAACAACAGTTACAGTTACTAAAGATGGCTGAAACAATCGAGGAAGCAAGGTAGCCAATAACGAAAGCTGATAACAATAGCTAAATTGGAGTGATTGAATCAACATTACCAAAGGCATGTGGGCACAACCGTTGTATACAGGAATTACAATGTCGTATATATTCATTAAATTATCGAATTAAGGAAAAGGTGCAAAAGCAAATTTCGATAGTGCATGGGGATTGAGAGGTTGAAGTACTTCAGAGATTGCTTGATGGGATAGCATACGCGCTATTGGAAGCTCATGAAATTATCCAGTACGACAACAAATGATGAAGTAGCCGAGAGACTACTTCTTATAAGTTATTTCTAAAAGTATTTTTAAGCGGAATTATTTTAGTATGAGATCTGGATAAACAATGTGCTTTCAAATAAGGTCATTCAGTCTAAAGCTCTTTATTTTTATGCCATTTCATTGTTTTTTTCAATATCCTCTACTTTGATAAACTTTAAGACAACAAACAGGAGAATAAATCCTAATACACCTGCCGTAATATAGCTGGCATTGAGATAATTTTTCATGACGAGAGACATAATAGGAGGGCCTGCTGCAACGCCTATAAATCGTGCTGAGCTGTAAAAAGAGGATACGGTTCCTCTTAACTCTTTTCTAATATTGTCAGTAATAATTGTGTCAAGTGCGGGCAATAGTGCACCAATAGCAATCCCCACTATACTCGTAACTACTAATAAAAGAATCAGTTTTTTACTTGTAAACCCAACAAAGACAATACTGACAGACATTGCAATCAAGGAGGCAATGATTATTTTTTTAATCCTTCCTATGTTTCCTTTAATTTTTCGACCAGATATAAATGAAGCTATACAAAGTAATAAAAGTGGGATGGCCAGGACAAACCCTTTTTTAATCCCTTTTATATCATGAACTTTTTCCAGATTTTCTGACAAGAAAAATAGCATACTAAATAATATGAGCATCACAAGGACCCCGTTAAGGAATACGGTATATAACCATTTACCTTCCTCCTTGAAAACTTTTTTTGTATTCCGTAAAAACTCTTTGAGCTTCAATGGTTCATCATCATCTTTAGGAGCTTTAACGAAGAAAAAAATAAGTACAATCGAAATCAAACTAAGCGCTGAAATGGAAAAGAAGGGAAGGAACCATAAAAACGCAGCAAATATTGATCCTAAAATGGGACTTAACACTTTCCCAAACGTATTAGACGTTTCAATTATCCCTAATGTAGAACTTATTTTTTCGTCATCATCCTGGTAAAGGTCACCTACAAGAGGCAATACGATTGGCATTGCACCAGCGGCCCCAATTCCCTGAATAATTCTTCCAGCGATAATCATTGCGTAGGGGTCATCCATTTTCCATGAAGCAAATCCAGCAATCAGACCACCGATTAAAGCTAATATTAAGCTTGGTAATATGACCATTCTTCTGCCGAAGCGGTCCGATAAATAGCCAGCTACGGGGATCAGAAAAATAGCTGCGACTGAATAGCTTGTTATGATCATGCTCGACTGAAATGATGTGATCCCGACCTTATCCTCCAGTATAGGGAGCACGGGAATAAGCATTGAATTTCCAAGTGTCATGATGAGCGGAATAGAAGTCAAACTTACAATACACCAGACACTTACATTAACCTTCTCTTGGTCCATTACCACACCTCGACTAATATTCTTTTAAAGGTATGGTTTCCTTTCGTGTTTATTTTATGCGCTGTCGGTGAGTTTATTGGAATAACACTTGGTAAGCCTGCATCCCAAAGTAGATCCCGAAGCCAATCATTAATAAGGCTGAGATAAAAGAGACCGTTTTCAAAAGCTGTATAGATAATAATTTTCGAGCGACACTGGATAAAAAGGCATAAATAAAATCTACAAAAATAATGCCCATTAAAATGGCAATACTCACCAAAATGATTTCATACCCTGTTGAGATACCAGCCGTTTTTGCGAGTATGGAGCCGTATATTCCCAGCCAGAAAAGGATGGTTAGCGGATTCAAAAAAGACATGAAAAATCCAGTCATGAGGGATTGTCTCAGTCGTGTCCTTTTCCCTGTTTTCGAATCCATCTCAATTTTATGTAGCGACAGTAAATTTTCGATACCGGTGTACAAAAGAACAAAACAGCCGAAGGACCAAAGGATTGTTTTTAACCAGATGGAATTGATAAATTGGCCAATTCCAAAATATACGATAAACATATAGATAATGTCAGTCGCTATGGCACCAAGACTAAAAAACCATGCATGAAAAAAGCCATTTTTTAAACCTGTATTCAATAGGACAGTCTTAACAGGTCCAATTGTTGCAGCCATTGATATGCCTAAAAAGATAAAAGTAAATATAGAATCCATAAAATAGCCTCCAATAATCAAATGTAATTGCATTTTATTCGAAGGCAATAACTTTTAGGACAATCTAAAAGGGCATAAAAAACATGCGGATTTAATATGTCCTTATCGCACGCTAAACTAATTATATATAGCATATTTATCAAAGAATATAGTTTCGTTTTTGTCTTTAAATTTATCCTTTAAAACAAATAATTCAATCAAATTCGTTCATAATAATGAAAAGGACGTGATGACTATTCTAAATGAGAAGAAGATATCAAAGCTAAAAAATATGTTAATTGAGCAAAAACACTCGCTCCAACGAAGAATGGATACAGATGATGAATATTTAGAACGAGGTAGTTTACGGGATTCTGTTGATGAGTTGTCCACAATCGATAATCATCCAGCAGATCTGGGTACCGAATTATACGAGCGTGAAAAAGATATGGCGTTAAAAGTCCATGACAATGATGAGTTAGCAAAAGTAAATACGGCCTTACAAAAGATTGAGGATGGTACCTATGGCGTATGTGAAGTTTGTCAACAAGATATCCCATATGATCGATTGGTGGCACTGCCTTATACCTCTTTTTGTATTGAACATACTGCAAAAGACGTTCCAACAGATCGACCGGTTGAAGAGCAAGTGATGCTTCCTCCAGTTGACAATTCTTTTGCTGGCCGTGATGACAAGGATGATATTCATGATTATGAAGATATGTTTCAAGTTGTAGCAAAATATGGAACTTCTGAAACACCTTCCGATTTTGAAGGAGATTTTGAAAATTATGATGAATTATATGAAGATCCTGAAGAAATTGCCGTTAATGACGAATGGGATTCATACCATATCTCTGAAACAGATGAATTAACACGTCAAGTTTCCATTCAGGAAGTAGAACACGCGAGAAAGTTTGATTATTTAGAGGATTAAATGTGGGATTCAAAAAGATAGGCGCAATTGTTATAAATGAATGCTTTAATAAAATGTTTTGAACAAATGCAAAACTTGCAGCATGTTTTGTAATAAGAAAAATAGGATGTAAACTCGGAGGTAGGTCATGTGGTATTTTCAATAACCTCAATATTAGGGAAAGACAGACCAACGATCGACCTGCACTCCATAATTCTGTTTGGAGCATGACATATAACGTGGTGTCGCTCTATCACGAGTTACAAGTGAGCTCTTGCCAAGAGGATTACTATAATATTTAAGCTTTCATCTTAGGATGGAGGCTTTTTCTTTTGCTTTGAAAACTGCGTCATACAGCCAAAACACTTCGAGTCGAGAGGTCAGTGTTTGGTGTGGTTTTGAGAGCAAATAATTACCAATGCTTAAAGTTGAAGCTAGTGCTCAGGGAACTTTACTTTCTTATTTGGAAATTCGACCAAATTTTTCCTCCCCTTTGATTCGACGGTGTTCTATGAGCATAGATTATTATTATTGATTCACAACAACTACGTCTAAATGTTATTGGGTGAAAAGATTTACAAGATATTAATATCTAATTAAAAAACAAATGTTATTTTGTTTAAGTAAAAAAATTAATTACCTATAATGAGAGGAGAAGAAATAATGGAAAAAAACATTGAAGTTTTAAGAACAGAAGGGGACATTAATTTAACAAAAACTCGTACTTTATGGCAAGGAAAACACTTGAGCAAAGAATCATTTGAGCTTTTAAACGATGATTCCAAGTATTATTTACATCAATCTCTTTCTACTCCTTGTTTAAATATTATTGAAAAAAGCTATGGAATTTACATAGAGGATATAGATGGAAGAAAGTATATGGATTTTCATGGAAATAATGTTCATCAAATAGGTTATGGTAATGAATATGTTATTCAAGCAGTAAAAGAGCAGTTAGATATCCTTCCATTCTCACCAAGACGTTATACAAATAAAGTTGCGATCCAGCTAGCAAAAAAATTAGTTGATATTGCACCAGAAAGTTTAAATAAAGTACTGTTGTCTCCTGGGGGAACTTCAGCTGTTGGAATGGCTTTAAAACTTGTTAGAAAGGTAACAGGCAAATTTAAAACTATATCTATGTGGGATTCATTTCACGGTGCTTCTTTAGACGCTATTTCAGTTGGAGGAGAAGCACTTTTCCGTAACGGTATGGGTCCTTTAATGCCAGGGAGTCAGCATATTGCTCCTTACAATTCATATCGTGGTTTGTTTGATGATGACAATGGTAGATTTAAATCTCTTGACTATCTTGAGTATATACTTGAAAGAGAAAATGAAATCGGTGCAATTATTTTAGAGCCTGTTCGTTGTACAGACGTGCATATCCCACCAAAAGAGTACTATCAACGTTTACGTAATATTTGTGATAGAAACAATATATTATTGATTTTTGATGAAATTCCAACAGCTTTAGGGCGAACAGGTAAAATGTTCACTTTTGAAAACTTTGGAGTTATTCCAGATATTGTATTATTGGGAAAAGGATTGGGTGGAGGCGTTTTTCCAATGGCAGCGATGCTGGTAAAAGGAGAACTTGATGTTGCCCAAGATATTGCACTTGGTCATTACACTCATGAAAAAAGTTCATTAGGTTGTGCAGCAGCATTGGCTACTCTTAATTATATCGAGGAGTTTAAATTAATTGATAAGGCTAATCAATTAGGAAATTATATGAGGATACGTCTTGAAAAGATGCAAGAACAGTATGAAATTATAGGGGATGTTCGAGGAATCGGTCTTTTATACGGAGTAGAATTAGTATTAAACCGAAATTCGAAAGAAAAAGCTATATCTGAAGCAGAGCAAGTAATGTATAAATGTATGGAAAAGGGATTAAGCTTTAAAGTATCCCAAGGAAATGTGCTTACTCTCACTCCACCACTTATCATTAAGGAACATGAATTAGAACTGGCTATGGATATTTTAGAACAATCTATCCAGGAGATTTTAGGACAGTAATATAGATTTATGAAGAATTTATACAATTTACTAGATTGAAGCAACTAAACATCTCATATGAGGTGTTTTTATTATATAAAGAAACTTGATGTAAACATTCCAAAACAAACAAATGACGATGGAGGTGGGGGTGTTCAAGGCTGTTCTTGCGATTATAAGTGAAAATAGTGTATTATAGCTTTCATGTTGTAAATAAAAAGGACGGATGTAATGAAATATAATAAGACAGTTATGCTAAAGCTTATAAATGAACATCGAACATTGCATGATGAATTAAAAAAGCTAAAATCTGAAATGGGTTTAGAGAAAAATTTCGCAGTAAAGGCATTGTATCATTCATTTGTTGCAGAAGATGGTCCTTATATGAAAGAATATCAGGATTTAGAGCGATTACAATAAATGTAGTGCCACTAACAAAATTGTTGGTAAGATAAGTAATAATTTTTAGTCCGAGAATTTAATACTAAGTTTGTGATTGAGCCATTCATTTTGAGTGGCTTTTTATTCTGTTTTTTTACTGGCAGACGCTATAAAGAACGATAGGAAATACACGTTTGAACAGTTTAGGGATTCTTACAGATCACTAAATTGGGCAAGCAGGAAAATACAAAAGAATAAATACTTGAAATGTATGAAAATGAAAAGGGTAACCGCCTGAAAGTTGAAAGGGAATTGGAAAACCTTAAAACAATGATTGGCTATGCGAAAACGCAGATGCAAGGAGCATTGAACTCAATTGGTATTGGTGAATCGATTACTAGTAAGATATTGTTCAGTAACTTGAATGGATATAGAAGGAAAGCAGAAAGACAATAATCAGATACAAGGAACACAACACAAAATAAGGCACATATACTACCCTGTTTTCCTACAGGTTAGTAAAAAACACCAACTAAAAGAGATTAGTCAGTGTTTCGTGTTTTATTTATATAAGAAACTCTAGTTTATTTTCTACAAGAGTCTGAAATCTATCCATAAATAGAGCTGCATGGTAACCATCGCAGACAGAATGATGAACCTGCAAGGATAAAGGTAAATAAATATTACTAGTTTTATTGATAAACCTACCTGCAGTGATTATCGGCAAACAATAATTTGGGCTATTATTCACGTTTAAGTTAAAACCAGTAAAAGAAGTCCATGGAATCATAGAAATATTGACGACATTTTCAGGTATCGGTGTTTTAGGAAACAGTTTTCCTGTACCATTGTACTTCTCAGTATCGGAAATATAATTCTCATAAAATTTTTTAAAACCTTCATCTGTATTTGTATAAATGGCTGAAAATAACTCTGATGTCTTATCAAAGATAGTATACATTGGGACTACCTTATCCCAGTATCCAAACTCTCCAGCAGAATTAAAGTTCATTCTAAAATGTTTATTTGAATTTGCCACGTGAGTAATTAAAAAGATGAATACAGGATAGAATTTATATCCCTTATCTTTTGTAATTTTATAAAGTTCAGTAATATCAATATTTCTGGTGATGCTAAAGCTCGTTTGTTGATTTGAGAAATGATTGAAAATTTCTTTTCGTTCCCAATTATTAATATCAATTTTATTGAATTTCATCTTACTAAAGCCTCCTAAAATTTAAAATCTAGATAATTTTAGGAAGCTAATTTGACTGCTTTTTTCATAAGATCATTCCTTTAATTTTATATAAGCCAATCTTAACATATTATTACGGTTTCGATTATTTAGATTAGCATAGCGAGCTTAAACTGCTAATCAAAAAACTACTGCACAATATGAGAAATCGTCTTCAGGAAGGTAATTTTTGAAAAATTCTAATATTTCTTCGCCGAAAAACACAATAGATAGTAGTATTAGTACAATTAAAACGGTTCACTAAAGTCTGGATGTCATCACTTGACACAAGGGTTAGTAAGTCACATAGAAAGCTAGATGGTCAGAAAGCTGATAATGAAGGCTACTAACATTATGGTATGGGGCATTGCATCGATGGATAGTCAGTGTCGATGGCACAAAATATATATGGTGAATGGCAAGTTACCAGAGTATCGATGAGGCAGAGACTACATGGACGATACCTACCAAAAGCAATTGGCTGTTCGTATTGATGCTTATATGTCTGATTTAGGGTTAACTTACAAACAAGCTTTTAATAAGGCGTACAAAGAGGTGAAGCCTCCACGTGTTGTAGTACCATTCGTAAGTTACGAGGAATGGAGTCAACAATTTAGCGGTAGAGGGTGAGTGTAGTTGGATAGGAAGTAGTTATTCCTAGGAATAAGTTTTTAGATATTTATGTTAAAAACGATATTGAAAATTAACGCTTAAAATCGTAAAGACATGTTGGAAATGGTACGCTTGACATAACAGAAATATAGTAACTATTTCGTACCGTATTGTTAAAAAACAAAATGTAACTTCGTAGCTTAGGAATGGATGTGTGATATATGGACAAAAGAAATTCAATAATGGAAACATATTTTAATACAAAGGATATTGCTAAACGTAATGTATTATTAAAACAAATAGTATTTGACTTGCCTGAGAACGGAAAGGACTTTTTTCTCAAAGTATATAAAAAAGAGAGATATTTGGATATGCGGCTAACTGCGATTAGAGGATATGCTGCCTATGCAAGCGAAGAAGAAGTTGCGATTTTAATGAAAAAGATGTTGGAAATCTTAAAAAGGCGACCAGAAAGTACACCATATAATTATCAGGAATACGAAATCTTGCGTTCATCTTTTCTAATACCTTATTTATTGGAAAAATATCAATATGACTGTTTCAAAAAATTTAATGAACAGTTAAAAAAACAGTACGACGCTATGCCTGAAGTTTTCAAAGGAATTTTTACATGTGACGATAAAGGGGAACATATTCAACTAATTTCCCCAGCAGTAGTACGGAAAAAGATTGAAGATTTCATGCAAAGTGAAGGATGTATCTAATGGATTTTGCACCCAAATGATATATTGGAGATTTATGGATTTTTTTCTATGTTAGTCTAATAGCTATTGTAATTATATCATCTCGCATTGCACATTCAACCTTTGCAAAGAAGGAAGATTGGGTAGGAAAGCTGTTAACAAGTGTGTTTGCTAATATAGGTATGTTTACTTTTGTCATGGGTCTATTTAGAAGGATGGAAAAGAGCGAGTGAATTGCTGTCATATGTAAATGTATTAATTGCTATAGGTTCATTCGCAATGATGTTTTTTATTGCCTTTTTTATAATTTTTGGATAGTCAATAAAATAATAAATGAATAAAAGACAACTCTGTGTGTGAACTGCCCCGTAAAGTTAGATTGTTGTTTAACTTTTACGGGGCAGTTCTAATAAAGTGATGAGTGGTTTTTCTCAATCATATTTATCGAAAACTTATAAACTAAAACCTTTTTTTGCTTCGAATTCCATTGTTAAAAAATTACATTTTTGATTTCCAGTACCTGACCAGGATCTTTTATTTTTATATTTTTGTACCCCAATTAAGTGGGGTAAAACGGGTAAAAACAGAAAAAACATTTTTCACCAAATATTTTTCTGAATCTAATTTCAAATTTTTTTAAATTACAATTTATTAACTTTTTCTAATCAGTAGAGCAAAAACCCCACCAAATCAGCACTTTTGCGCTATAATGTAGGACGAGGTGAAGAAAATGTTTGTGAGTGAGAAACAGATTGAAATACGGTACGCAGAGACCGACCAAATGGGCGTGGTGTACCATGCGAACTATATTATTTGGATGGAAATTGGGCGTACCCAGCTTGTAAGTGATGCAGGCTTTGAGTATGCTGCCTTAGAAAAAGATGGCTATGTATCGCCAGTGATGGATTTATCGATTTCGTATAAAGCAGCCATGCATTATGGACAAGTGGCGACGGTGCGCACTTGGGTAGAAAAGCATGATCGTTTACGAACGACGTATGGCTATGAAATTTTACATGAGGATGGCACGGTAGCAGCCACAGCTCAATCCGTACATATTCTTGCGCATAAGGATACATTGCGACCGGTATCATTAAGTAAGATTGACCCAGCTTGGGATGCCAAATATAAAGAAATTGCCGTCGAGGCAAAATAGGAGAACAATAGATGGAAATGTTTATAGCTTTAGGCGCTATTTTGGCAGCTCTTGGTGTTGTTTTAGGTGCTTTTGGTGCACATGCACTCAAGGATAAGTTTGCCTCACCGCATTATGCAGCCGTTTGGGAAACGGCTGTGCAATATCAGATGTATCATGCTTTAGGGATTCTAGCCCTTGGCATTCTATCCAATGATGCATTTTTAGGAAGCTCAAGTCTACTTTCTTGGGCAGGCTACTTGATGTTTACAGGGATTGTATTCTTCTCTGGTAGTCTATATGTGCTAGCCGTGACAGGTGTGAAAAAGCTAGGTGCGATTACGCCAATTGGTGGCATGTTATTTATTGTTGCGTGGGTGCTTGTTATAATTGCTGCCTTATCCTAATACAGAAAAAGTAACGAGAACGTTTTGATGATTTATATCATTGGCGCTTCTCGTTTTTTTAGTTGATAGGAAGAAAATGAAACAATTTGTCTGATTTTGCGTATTACATAGTATGAAGAGATGTTAAAATAAGCTAAACATCAATGTGAAGGTGGGAATATTTATGGGTTTATTGAAAGCAGGCGTTGGGGCATTAACAGGTGTTTTAGAGGATCAATGGCGTGAATATTTTTATTGTGAGGCATTATCCTCAGATGTTCTAGTAACTAAGGGTATTAAACGCACTTCTAAACGAGGTTCAAATAAAGGAAATGACAACATTATTAGCAATGGCTCGATTATTGCCATCAATGAAGGGCAATGTATGATGATTGTTGAACAGGGGAAGGTTGTAGAGTTTTCTTCAGAAGCTGGGGAATATGTCTATGATACATCTACAGAGCCTTCGATTATGTATGGCTCAGATTTATCTCATGGCATTATGGAAACATTTAAACAGATAGGCAAGCGTTTTACATTTGGTGGAGAACCTGCTAAAGATCAGCGAGTTTATTATTTTAATAAAAAGGAGATTGTTGGCAATAAATATGGTACTCCCGCACCAATTCCATTCCGTGTTATTGATCGTAATATCGGATTAGATATCGACATTGCCATTCGTTGTCATGGTGAGTATTCTTATAGAATCATTGATCCGTTATTATTCTATACAAATGTATGTGGAAATGTAGAGCGTGAATATACGCGAGAGGCCATTGATAGCCAGTTAAAATCAGAATTAATGACAGCGTTACAGCCAGCCTTTGCACAAATTTCAGCAAGTGGCGTTCGTTATAGTGAAATACCTGCGCATACGGTTGCGTTAGCAGACGCACTCAATAAGGTATTATCAGAAAAGTGGCTTGCTACACGTGGTTTAGCTGTAGTGTCATTTGGGATTAGTACCCTAAAGGCTTCTGAGGAAGACGAAGCCATGATAAAACAACTACAACGCAATGCGGTTATGCGTGATCCAGGTATGGCTGCTGCCCATTTAACAGGCGCTCAGGCAGAAGCGATGATTGCAGCTGCTAACAATGATGGTGGCGCTATGGCAGGCTTTATGGGGATGAATATGGCTGCACAAGCAGGTGGAGTCAATGCTGGTCAGCTTTATCAAATGAATGAGCAAAATAAGCAAGCGCAAATGGCTCAGGCTGCGATGCAAAATCAATCAGCCAAAGCATCTGGTACATGGACATGTGCATGTGGTCATGACAACACAGGGAAATTCTGTTCAAATTGTGGCGCAGCAAAACCAGCGGAAGAGGGCTGGACATGTACATGTGGAGCGGTGAATAAAGGAAAGTTTTGTAGCGAGTGTGGCTCTAAAAAACCAGCTGGTGCTTTACTCTATGCATGCGATAAATGTGGGTGGGCACCAGAGGACCCTGCCAATCCGCCTAAATTCTGTCCAGAATGCGGCGATGTTTTTGATGAAAAGGATGTCAAGTAAGGAGATGATGACCTATGTCAACGCAAGAAGTTGAACATGTCAAACAAGTAAACCTTGACTTTGATGCGGAATGTCCATCCTGTAGTGCATCAATTGAGTTTAATCCTGCTACAGGTAAGCTGACCTGTCCGTATTGTGGATTTGAATCTGAAATTGCAACCCCTGAGCAAGAAGAGGAAAAGGTTGCACAGGAAATGGACTTCTTAAAAGCAGAGGAACGTGGGAATTTCAATTGGGGCGTGGAGAAGAAAACAGTTATTTGTAAAGCTTGCGCGGCCGAGACAATTTATGATGCTCTGCAGGTCGCTGACAGTTGTCCTTACTGCGGCTCAAATCAGGTCATGGAAGCGAGCGCTGAAAATACGCTTGCTCCCAATGGCGTATGTGCTTTTGAAGTAACGGATAAGCAGGCAGGAGAACATTTTCAGAAATGGATCAAAGGTCGATGGTTTACACCAAAGGCTGCCAAAATAAGTGCAAAGCCTGATGCCTTTAAAGGGGTATACCTCCCGTATTGGACGTTTGATTCAAAAACAAGCTCCAGATACTCCGCAAGATATGGACGACATCGAACGGTTACGGATAAAGATGGTAAAACGCATACTGAAACGGATTGGTATTCAACAAGTGGGTTTTATCAGGAATTTATAGACGATCATTTAGTGAGTGCCACAACACGCTATGATCGAGATATGATGCGAAAAATTGAACCATTTAATCTTCTTAATAATAAGGCCTATAAACCTCAATATGTAGCTGGATTTTTATCAGAGCGTTACAGTGTTGGTTTGCAGGATGGCTGGAGCCAAGCAAAAAGTGAAATCCATGATCACCTCCATGCGCAGATTACATCCAAAATCCGTTGGGAAAATAGGGCGGATGTAGTATCCAATCTACGCTTTTCCACAAACCATGATGATATTACATACAAATATTTAATGTTACCGATTTGGTTATCTTCTTTCCGCTATAAGGAGAAGATTTACCGCTTTATGGTGAATGGACAAACGGGTCGAGTTGGTGGTAATGCCCCTATTTCACCGCTTCGGGTGACAATTGCAGTTATTTTATCATTAGCAGTAATCGCTCTGATTTGGTATTTCTTTATGTCTGAATAATAATAAACAGTATGCCAGTAGGAGCCTCTTATTGTCCTTTTGGGATACTGTTTTTTTCATAAAATTGTCCTTAAATACTGGGTAAATGACTGAATTAATTGACTGGTATAGGATAATCATCATCCATTATCACGGCTGTCATTGCGTCAAGTTGCATAGATTAAAGGGAGAGTAAAATATCAGAACAGCCTTGGTTGGACAAAAGCATAACGTTGCAAGATGGTGTAACAAGCAACCTACTATGTAGGAAAGTCGTTAGAAATAATGCAATTATGGTGGTTAAAAATTAGGACGGATTTCCATTAATGATGAGAAGTGAAGTTGCGATTTTACTTTAAACAACTTATTATACAGTCAGAGAGCATTTTTTAGGCTAGTCATGATAAATGTAATGTTATTTTTGAATAACAATGAAAACGTTATTCATATTGGAGGTTTCGATGATGGACGCAATTGAAGTGTTAACAAATTTAGATCAAATACATGGGTATTATCAACCGATATTTAGCGCAGATGCGCATACGGTGATTGCCTACGAAATTTCCGGATATCTACAAATTCAAGGTCAGCAAATTAATTTAAAGGATTTTGTCAACAATGAAGATATTCCAGAAGAATATCGAATTGATATGGAACATAAAATTTTACATGCGGCATTAGCCAAAATTGATGAAATTGCACCAGAAATTGATATTTATATCCCAAGCAATCCAAATTTATTGATGCAAGATTTTGGTGAAAGTCATTTTAATATTATCCAACAATATATAGAGGAAAAAGATTTACAGCGTATCGTACTTGTCGTATCAGAGCATCGTTTTATAGGAGATATTAACAAATTACATCACGCCCTACGCTATTTTACGACGTTTGGGGTAAAAATTGCCGTTCAGGAAGTAGGAGCCGAAAGTCATTTAGAGCATATTGCGCTATTGGCACCACATATCTTAAAGGTCAATACACGTGATTTAAATTACGATTCTTGGTCCGCTCAATCGGACATGATTTCTGCCATTGGTAGCCTAGCTTATAAAATTGGAGCAAATCTATTATTTGAAGATATTGAAACGGTTTATCAGCTACAATTTGCTTGGAAAAATGGCGGTAGATTTTATCAAGGGCCATATCTAGCAAATCCAGCTATGACTTTTGTCGATAAGGATATATTAAAGGAACGTTTTAAAAAAGAATGCCAGCAATTTATTACTTCCGAAAAGAAAATGCTGGAGGCGCAATATTTGCAGTTGAAAAAATTAAGGGAGGAATTAGAGGCGATTGTTCACCGTGTGAAACCAACAAGCGACAATGTCTCCCATTTAGAGTACTTAGCTGAATTATTGGATAACTACTCCTTCCGTCTCTATATTTGTAATGAGGATGGGTTCCAGTTAACGCCTAACGTTATGCGAATTGATGGGAATTGGGAGCTACAGCCACGTGCCATCAATAAAAATTGGAGCTGGCGCCCTTATTTCCTTCAAACGATTATCAAAATGCGCAACGATCAAAGTGGGGAAATCTCTGAATTGTATCGGGATATTGAAACAGGAGAAATTACAAGAACATTCTCCATTGCCATCAACGAGCATGAATATTTGTTTGTTGACCTTTCCTATGACTATCTTTATGAGCATAAAATCTTTAGATAATATTAGTAATTTCTTTAGTGACAACATTTCATGGGTACAAATTGCAATTCGATCTATTTATTTTAATTAAATGTATTAGGTATTATGGGGGAGAATCCTAAAAGCCTAGTAAAATACTGAAGTTGCCTTCTATATTTGCAGAAGGCAATTTTTTTTGATTTCAATCAAGAATGCTATTTAAGTTCTCATAGAAAATTAACTACCTCTATCGAAACAAAAATGGCAGTCTATACATTTGTTAAATTTGTAATGAATGATTTTGTTTTTTCAGTATTTTTTCATTTAGCTTAATTAAGATGGAAATATCATAAAGGAGCTGAAAAAATGAGGATTATCAAAATACTGCTAATTATTAGTTTAATTTGGCCATTTGTTGATGCCAAAATAGCAAATGCGGATGATGAAGAAGATTATAAAAAATACGAGGGTGATGTTCATAAAAAGCACAATGATGATTATGATGATGACGAGGAAGATGATGATTATGATTATTATAAAGAAGAGGATGAATATGAATATTATGACCAAATAGACCCTGAAACAAATAGTAATACATGGAATATTTGGACAAGATCGACTTATGTAAATAAAGGAGAGTTACCCCTAAAAGAAGCAAAAGAAATTCAATTAAAACTAGAAAATAATAATAATACAGTGTCACTTTACTTGATTCCTTTAGATGGTGAAATATATGTGCCAGGTAAAATTGTTGCTGAACTTTTAGGTGCAAAAGTAGTTAATTATGATGATAGTAAAATATTAGAAATTAATAAAGCTGGTACAGAACTAATTTTTCGTGCGGGGACAAATGTAGTGTACTATAACGAGATAAAAACACCGATACCAGCTGTTACATTTTACTTGAATGATAATATATATGTTCCAATTAGTGTAATTTCAAATGGTTTGGGCTATGTGGCTGAATGGCAAGAAATGAATAACGCTGTTGTATTGAAGTTATTAAAATAAAAAAGGGAGATGATTGAATGAAAGATCAAAAGAAAGCTAAATGGATATTAGGCACTTCTGGAGTAATATTATCTTCTTTACTATTAACGCAATTTAATAATTTTCCATCAGATATAAACATAGCTGATCTAAATTTGACAAATGAACAATCAAAAAAAATGTCAGACCGAGAAAAGGAACTTGTTCAATTAGATTGGACAAATTTTGAAATTGTTGGAGTGAATCAACTACAACAAAATAAAATTCGTACCGATCGAACTACCAAACGATCCTAAACTTAGTTTGAAGTGGAGTTGAAGTTGCTTGGATACCCTTTCATTAAACACGATGAATACAAACTTTTATATTGAAATTGCTGGAACGCAAAAAATGGATTGGAAAGACAAAGTGGTGAAATGGTTGCAACACGTTGCAAGAGAGTGGTCGAGATTTGAGCCAAATAATGAGTTAAATCAAATTAATCAACTAAAGGTAGGAGAAATAGGTAGAATTTCTCCTGCATTATATGATTGTTTAAAAGCAGCAGACAACTATTATACATTAACTAATAATATATTTTCTCCGTATTTAAAATTACATTTAGAACAACATGGGTATGATCGATCCTTTCCTTTTCAAGAATCAACGTATAAGCCAATACAAATAGAAAAAAAAACAAATAAGCCATTTCTTTTTTTGGATCACAATGAAGTTTTAAAAACGGATAATCAATTAATTGATTTAGGTGGATTTGCCAAAGGATACGTAGTTGAAAAAATAGCTGATTGGCTTAGACAGGTTTCTCCAGAGTTTGGAATTGTAGATGGTGGTGGAGATATGAAAATGTGGTCGTCAGGCAAAAAGACATGGACCATTGGGATTGCTCATCCATTTCATATACACAAAGAGATCAGTTCAATTAGAATTCAAAACGGAGCAATTGCCACATCGAATCGTATATTCAGAAGTTGGAAACAGCAGGGGAAAGAAAAGCATCACTTATTAGATGGAAGAACCGGAGAGGTAATCATTAGCCCTATCCTTCAAACAACGATAATAACAAACTCATTATGTCAAGCAGAAGTGGCAACAAAACTGGCTTTTTTATTAAATGAACAAGAATTACAAGTATGGTTTGACAAACTACAGATGCCTTGTGCGTGCTTAATAGCAAAAGATGATGGAAGTATATATTGGCTGAAAGGAGGAGAAAAATTAGATGTTATTTAGTACTTGGGAATGGATTCGATTATTAGGGCTTTTAAGTTATTTTTACTTCAGTATGTCAATTTTTTTTGGTTTACTAAGGAAATCTTCTACTCTCAAGTCCAATAAAAACTTATACTTTCAATTACATCAAATGAGTGGATGGATGGGATTTATAACTGTTATTGTACATTTACTTTTACTAATGATTGATCAATACGAACCCTATACTATTTCTGAAATCGTATTACCTTTTAGCGCTAACTATCAGGCATTGTTGTCTGGGCTAGGAACCATAGCTTTTTATTTATTTTTAATAGTTCTTTTAACATCAGATATATGGATAAATAAAATGAACTTTTCACTTTGGAAGAAGATGCATTTTCTTGTTTTACCTGCTTGGATATTATCACTTATTCATGGGCTATTCATTGGTACTGACTCTAATCAAATGTTGGTAGTTTTATTTTATAGCAGTACAGTAATGGTTATAATTACCGCACTACTTGTAAGGTTGATGAGTGATGGATTTAAGAAGAAAGATCAAAAGCAAGGGGTTAGCAAGTAAGCGGTGCATGAATGGATGAAAGGCAGTTTCTCCATGTTAGCTAGACTGCCAAAGTAGCTCAAAAAAATAAACTAGTTGAATGGCACTACTGATACATGGAATGCCATTCTATGGTTTATCCATCATGTAAAGATGAAGAGCCTATTTTTTAGTATAAAGAGGAAATTGAATACAAAATGTTGTACCTTTTTCCAATTCGCTTTGAACTGTGAATGTTCCTCCGTGATCTTGAACAATAGAATCAGCTATAGCAAGTCCTAGTCCTGTTCCGTTTCTGTTTCTCACAGCATCACTCCGGAAAAATCTATCAAAAATAAAAGGGAGGTCTTCCTTAGAAATCCCAATGCCTGTATCTTCAATGTAGATATATATCATTTTATCAGTTTGTAAAAGCTTTAGATAGATTGATCCTCTTTGTGTGTACTGAGCGGCATTATCTAATAATATATAAATTAATTCAGTTATATTATTTGAATTTCCAATAAATTCAACATTAGGTTGGATTTCTGTTTCGAAAACGATTGATTTCGGTAACGCTCTTTTAAACTTCCTACTAATCGTTAGTAGCAACTCTGTTAAGGAGATTTTTTCTTTAGTTGAATGAATACGATTTTTGTCATGTCGGGCTAAAAATAATAGTTTATCTAATAGCTCTTTCATTAACTCTGCTTCATGCTTTAAATCTTCAATCAATTCTTTACCGAAATCACTCATATTATTAGCTTCATCAGTTTCTAAAATATCGAGTGAACTATAAAATACACTTAGCGGTGTTCTTAACTCATGAGAAGCATCTGAAACAAAGCTTTTCTGTTTTTCAAGTGCATGTTGAATGGGAATCATGGCTTTTCCTGCCATGTAGTAACTTAAGAATCCAATTATTATTGTAAAAATTATAATTAAAACAATAAACAGTAAGATCATTTTTTGAAAAAAATGATATTGTGATGTGGTCGATTTGCCTATAACAATATATCCAAGAAATTCATCGTTCGGCTGAATGGGTTTCGATAAAATTAAAAGATGTTTATCGCGCCACTTAATATTTTTTACAAAACGTTTAGAAGGATCTTCCGTTCGAATGATTTTTTCTAGGTCTTTAAATAAACCTTGATAGTTTTCGTCACCGTGGACTAGTATCTGGTCTTTTGTATAAATATAGTAAAAATACATACCATTTGGGTTAAATTCTAATTTCCCTTCATTATCATTTTTGTGCTCAAAAAAGTCATGATATTGTTCTTTATAATAAGTTTCTAGTTCTTCTATTTGTTGATAATCCATTAGTTGAACTAATGAAAAATATAGAATAATAAGAAAAGCAAAGAAAAAGCCTATAAAATAAATGGAGTTAAATAAAGTTAGTTTTTTACGAGTTTTCTTAAACATGCTACCTCACTCTGTATCCTATTCCTCTAATGTTTTCAATAATGGATTTTGGACGATTATGATCGATTTTTTTACGAACTAATTTTACTAACGCATCAAGGTTGTTGTTTGTCATTTCATGATCAAAGCCCCATACTTGTGTGTAAATTTGTTCTCTAGTAAGAATGATGCCTTTGTTGATAAAAAGGTACTCTAACAATAAAAATTCGTTTTTAGTTAATAGTATTTCTTGATTATCTTTAAAAAGTGTTCTGGAATCCAAATATAACTTTAAATCATCAATTTGAATGATTTGATGAATGGATTTATTTTTTCTTCTTAAAATGGCACGTATTCTAGCTAAGAGTTCTTCCATTTTAAATGGTTTAACAACATAATCGTCAGCACCTGCATCTAATCCGCAGATGATGTCATTGCAATCATCCTTTGCTGTTAGTATTAAAATGCCACCTTCATAACCATTTCTTCTAGCTTCTTTGCACACATCAATACCGCTTATTTCTGGCATCATCCAATCTAAAATGACTAGATCGTATGTATGAAACAGTATGTATTCTAATGCATGCTGACCATTATCTACAGCATCCACCTGATGAAATTCTTTTTGAATGATGTGAACAATGTTTTTTCTTAATCGATTATCATCTTCTGCTATCAGTATTTTCAACGAAGCTCCTCCTACCTTTTTTATATTCAATATAACTAATTTATAACAACATTATGAAATCCACCTGAATTTTTTGTGCAACCAATCTTCTACTTATTCTAAGCCAAAAAAGAAATTTAAATTAAATATCGTAATTTTTTCTAGTACCGTTTTTCAGATTTTTTTCATATTGGTTGCTTAGACTAATGTTGAACCTCAATATGGAAGGAGATCTCCTATGCGATATTTAAAAATGTTTGGGATAGTATTGGTAGTTATGTTTTTTTTGTATGATGTAAATCCCATTTATGCAGATGATATTTTTGAAGGAAAAGATGAGTATGATGAGGGTAACGGTAGACAACAACACGAAGAAGGGCGTTATGAGGACCTTGGTGAATTAATTGGTTGGTGTACATTCATAGGAATTGGTGCAGCGGGTATGATTTTTCCTATTAGAACTTTCTTGAAGTCTGTAACTCGTACTTTCCCACAATCTAAAGGGCTATATTTATACGTAGCAAAGTTAATAGGTAGATATCATACTCTTTTTGGCACAATGGCATTGTTGTTAGGTATTGGTCATGGGATAATCATGTACTTTAATGAGGGTGAATTGGAGAATGAAGGAATTATTGGCTTAATTGCAATTATTCTTTTATCAATTACTGCTATTATAGGAATGAATTTATTCAACTATAGAAAAAATCGAAGCTTGCGAACAATCCATATCTCAATAGCGGCATTAAGTGTTATTACAGGAGGGATTCATATTTTTATCTCTTAATTATGTAAACATGACTCGGCTCATAATTACTAAGCTTAACATTTTTGTTGCATACTGCATTCATTTTCTATATTTGTTGTATAAACAATGCTTAGACAAAGAATCTCTAGTATTTGAGCTTAAAGCAAAAGGATCGCATTAGGGAAGTGTGCTGTGTAATTATATTTAAGTTTATAGTTCTTGTATTGGCTATGGTATATTTCCGTATAAGAATTCTACATCTCAGCATTACTTGCAGATGAATTAAAACTAGCTGTAATGCAGGTGGACAAAACTTAGCCAACATAAGTGCGACTCGACCCCAAATAACAAAAAAAACAGGTACCGCCAAAGAGGGGTACCTAGTTCTTTTATGCAAAGGGACACTTGGGATGGAGTGACCCTAGTAACAATTTCGGAGGTGTAAGGCTAATTTAGCTTTACACTACTATATATATGTTGTGATTGCTATGGTTGAATAGTTAATTGCCTGAGAAATAATCGATGAAATGCAAAAGAGTTTGGGTATTTCATTGATTGTCTAGGATAGAAATGGTAAAGTGAACATAACTTTAGGGCCAAGGAGGAGAATTCACATGAAAAAAAGAGCTATTCGTTTTTTAAGCATGGGTATAGGGTTCTCCACAGCTGTTTTTTTCTAAAATCAACGAACATGGGATAAGTCTGCCCTTTTTTAGAAAAAAAACAATCCTAAAGGAGAAAAGAATATGAAAACAAACATAGTACGTAAAAATCCAATGCAGGTACCTAGCCCTGTTGGGAAGTATAGCCACATCACAATCATTCCGAAAGATGCAACAATGTATGCATTCTCTGGACAAATTGGGGTTGATCAAGATGATCAACTTCCTGCAGATTTAATTGAACAAACCACCAATACATTTAGAAATATTGAAGCGCTTTTAGCAACTGAGGGATTGGATGCATCTCATGTGGTAAAGGTGAATATATGGGCGACAGAGGAGATTGATTGGCATCATTTCTATCAGCAATGGGAAGTAATGTTTGGTCATTCCTATCCCTCTATGACTATTGCTTATGTATCTGCATTGGGGCTACCAGATATCAAAATAGAGATTGAACTTTGGGCTGCTAAATAGCCTAAAAAACGACAATATCCATGTGGTATTGTCGTTTTTGTGTACAGACGGTATTACCGTAACATCCTTTTTAATTGTTTCATTTCATAATTTAAATCGTCAATTTGCTTTTGTAGTTTGTCAATATCATTGCTATTACTTTCAATTTCCTTCAACTCATCCTCTAGAGCAAGACCAGCCGCAATGGTCGCTAGAGCGTCTCCAAGTGTTGTAATCGCCCCCGCAATGACAGCCAACTTAGCTGCTTGACTCACGGATTCCAATCCCTCATTATTCCGATTACCTTTATTTTGCTTCATATAATCCTCCCTACAAAAAAGGGTATTATTTGCATTGTATGCTAAGAATAAGAAACAGGTGAAGAATTTATGGGCATCAAATAGGTAACAAGGAAAAGTTGGATTTTATAAGGCATTTTTTAGAAGTTTATGGTCTTTTCTAACAGGATTCTAATGACATTCAGAGAATAAATAAATATTTTAACTCATGTAAAAATGTGTTGTCAATAATAAATTTGTAATTTTATTAAAAAATGTTATAATAGTCTTACGATCATTTTTTTATAAACGTATTTCGAATTCCGATGTCCTATTTTGCAGAAAGAATTTGGATACGTTTTTTTATTTTTAAACAGAAGAAAAATTCGAAATTGTTTTAAAGAAGTTATTTGAAATTTTACTATCTAATAGTAACTTAATTTTTATTCCATAAGGAGGACTAGATGAATGAATCTAATTAATAAGAAAGTTACACACAAGCGTTTTGGCATAGGTAGTATAGTTAATCAAAATGATTCAAGTATTGAAATACATTTTGCATCAGAAAATAAAAGGTTTGTTTTTCCAGATGTATTTGGAAAGCACCTAACAATACATGATAAAAGTGATGCTAAGTTACTTGAGGAAATTATACAAAAAAAAGAAATTGAACGAAAAGAAGAAGAATCGCGGATGGAAGAGGCCAAAGAGCTTCAACGGAAAGAACTCTTGCTTCGCTTGGAACACGAAAAACTTATGAGTAATCATAAACTTCATCCCGCATCACAGATGGTTTTTTGGTGTGATTCAGAGGAACAGAATAGTTCTGTTTCAGAGTGGAATGTTTTTTCAGGTATATTAAAGAGTGGTAATAATAAAGGGAAGCCAAACAAGCCGAGCCGCTTGCACCAAAATAGCGCTGTCCTTTTAACAGCAAGAGATTCCAGCCAGCCTGAAAGTGATAGACGCATCTTAGGTGTCTATATGGTGAATGAAAAATTCGTCGGCAAGCTGTGTGAAGATGGACATATTCCTGCTCATTCAAAATACAGAATTCAACTGACAGAACAGGAATCGGATCAGTTACTTTTCTGGCAATATTATATCAATGAAAAATTCCCCGAAAAAATGACATGGAAAACAGGGAAATATCGTTATTTCGAAAATTTATGGATGGCTCAAATTTTACTTGATATCATTTCGTTGAAAAGTGACCCAAAAGAACTGGAGTTGGCACAACAATTCTTTAAACATTTTTGTAAAATGAATCAGCTAACAGTTCAAGAAATTCCCAAACCTGATGGCGCATTAACCCGTATTTAGTACAGTGAACCAATTATCAAGATAAAGAGCTATACTTGCTTGCAAGAGAAAAAATGGCAATAAATACAAGTCACTGGATTTTAAAATCCAGTGACTTGTATGTTTTTGTCCCAATAACTTTATTAGCTTTTAATACCTATTCCACACAAAGTAACCCCAATGATTCACTTATTAGATGTAATAAAAGTAAAAAAACAGCGTTAACAATGGCTTAACGCTGTTTTTAAATTAGTCACTTTGGTGACTAAATAAAATGGGGATGTGTTTCTTGCTGAAGATATGAGCAAAGATGGAAAGCGAGTAGGGTACATTACCAATATATGATGTTTACCACCAAGCTGATAGGTGTTTATCCTTTACGATAAATAATCTTTCGTACTTTGTCGTAGGGGAGGAATTGTCCAATATGTCCCGATTCGCCATAGCCATTCCATAGGGCCAAAGCGGAAAAAGTATAGCCATAGCTTACTAAAGAGCAATTGGCAACCATAAATGCCTAGACAAATCCACAAAGATTCAAGATAGCGAAGTTGTCCAATTAAACCGAAAGTATGGCCAATTAAGAGAATAAGCACTGTTTGCCCCAGGTAATTAGTCAAGGCCATGCGCCCATATGCTTTTAACGGTGCCAATAGTCGCTGGAACAAAGTGCTTTGTAATAATAGGATGATTGTTCCCATGTAAAAGGCAGAAGCGAATGGGCTAAACTGTAGTCCGATTAATGAAAATTGCTCAATATTTGTAATATGAGCCGCTAGCTGATCCTTGGGCAAATGCTGGATATTAACAAGAGGCTCAGGGACATACTGCCATTGATAAAACCAGCTAGCCATGCTTATAAAGCCCATTACAATCGTCACGAACATGATTTTATTTCGATGTAACGAGATATTTTCAAATAAATGATATTGACCAGCAGCTAGACCAAGTAAAATCAGTGGAAATGGCATTAAAATTTTTAGACCAAAATAGGCAGTGATGACTAATAGGATGAATCCAAGGATGAGATTGATGTCTTTGCGCATTTTATAAAAAGGTAAGGCTACAAAGCCAAAGATAGCATAGACAGTTAAGGCTTCACCTGGTTGGAAATAAAAATGCACTAGCCCCATAAACAGTAAAATCAAAAGCCTACGACTAAATAAGGCATAGGCTTTTTCGTCCCTTGCCTGTGCGCGTGAAATAAAGAGATAGAATCCTATTCCAAATAAAAATGAAAAAATGATAAAAAATTTACCCTCTACAAAAAGTGTCAGAAAGCGGTTATAGGCAATATCGTTTGCCAATTCAGGTGGTTCAATCCACATTAATGAGGGGATATTGACTAAAATAATGCCCAGTAAGGCGAACCCTCTTAAATAATCTAATGTGTCAATTCGTTTATTACTGTTGGTCGGTTGCAACGTATATCTCCTCCTTCAAGACCAATTATAAGGAAGATCTTTTAAAAGTAGTAACGATGAATGTTACGTGAATCTAACAAAATTGTCATCTTATAGAGGCTCTATTGGCTCAGTGTAAATCGCTAATAGCTCATATGCATGCTGACGTATAAGCTGAATTAGTGCGTACGGTTCTTTGACAATCGCATGTTGACCAAGGCGAAAGAAAAGGGAGCTATTAAAGTGGAGCTCATGTTGATCGATAATCGTATCGATATAGCCTGTTCCATCACTATGTCGAACAACCGCTTTTTCAAGATGGGGCTCACTTAAACATTGACGAACGCCCTCGCTTGATAATTCTACATATAACCGAATAGGCTGCTGAGGCTCATAGTCAGTTTCAAGCCATTGCTGCAAATTCATCGTCGTTTTATGGTTTGCTTCACTAATTTTTATCCCTTTAATTCGATCTACACGGAAGAGTAATATTCTTTCATTTGATAGCAGTAGCGCAGGCATATACCATAAGCCATCATGAGCGTACACGCCAATAGGCTGGATATGCTTAGAGGTGATACCAGATTTCGATTCATACTGGATATGCAATTGTGATTGGTTGATGATAGCCTCTAAAACGTCCGTTAGGAGTGGTGTTGTAATGGCTCTTTTAGGGTTCCAAAAGGCAATATAGGATTGCAGCGTATCCACCTTTTTCTTGGCTTCCTTCTGTAAGGATTCATACAGTTTTTGAGAGACAGACTTCATTTCAGTATTAAAGGGTAAATCACGATAATAGTGCAAAGACTGGAATGCAAAGAAAATGGCGACCGCCTCTTCCTCAGTAAATAATATCGGGGGGAGAATGGCATTTGATAGCACCGTATAGCCCCCATGTCTTCCTTGTTCCGCATAAATGGGTAGCCCCATATCACTTAAATCCAAAAGGTAACGATGCACCGTTCGCACGGAAATATGGAAGGTGTCGGCAATTTCCTGCGCTGTAAAATTCTTTTTCACACTGACGAATAGCAAAATATCAATTAATCGTTTAGCTTTGGTCATATTTTTTCACCTTTTTATTTAATCATGCCAATAGTTGTCATGTTTTATATTTAGTATAGAGATTGTACAAGAGATTTTCAAAAGAAGAGGAGCTGACGTAATGTCACGAGAAATACTGGTATTTATTGCAGGGAGTTTAGATGGATTTATTGCTAAGGAAAATGATGATCTACAGTGGCTAGAGGAAACAGAAGGAGAGGGTGATAATGGCTACGGTGATATGTATCAAACCATTGATACCGTCATTATGGGAAAACGAACATATGATTATATCCTAGAACATCTTAAACCGTTCCCTTATCCTGATAAAAAATGCTATGTGTTCTCAACAACTCAAACTGGGGAAAATGAGCATGTGACGTTTATCCAGGAGGATGTCATCACATTTACTCAACGTTTAAAAGAGCAAGAAGGCACAAAGATTTGGATGGTAGGGGGAGGTAACCTTCTAGATGCTTTTTTACAGGAGCGGCTAATTGACGAATGGATTATTACGATTACACCCCATTTACTGGGCTCAGGGATACCCTTGTTTAAATCTCCCCGTCCATTCGAAAACTTAAGGCTATTGGAAACAAAACGATATGGTCAAATGGTACAACTGCATTATGAGGTAAGGAAAGAGGCTTAAATCAAGCCTCTTCTTTATTGGATAAAGGAACGATAGATTTCTCCTAAGAGACCTTGCATTTGATGTACGCCTGTATCGGTGTTAGTCATGGCAACAAAGCCTTTGTCTAGGTGGGGGTAGGCCACTAGCATACATTGATAGCCAACGCCCCAGCCAAGCGAGGATATTTCAAGCTGCTCACCAGCACCATCAAGAAATACACCAAGGCCCATCCATTCTTTACAGCCCTGAGGACGAATTAGCTCATGGATTGAAGCTAAACCAAGTGTACCCTTTCCCTTTAAGGCCTGCATTACCTCTTGTAATAATTTTGCTAGATCTGACGGTGTTGTCCATAATCCACAAGCTGCATCATACGGGTAAATAGGGTATCTTTGTGCTGTTAGGGTGCCATCTTTCTGATGACCACTTGCTGCATTGGCAGTTGGGACTGCGGAAGAAAAAAAGCTATTTGTCATGGCTAGTGGTCGGAAAATCACGTCTGTCATGAGTGTTGAAAAACTTGAGCCTGTTGTATCCTCAATCAGCAATTGAACAATGCAAAAGCCAGCATCTGAATAGTGAAATTCTTGCTCAGCCTCAAAAGTACTATCGATTGGTATGGAACAATAAGGAGTTGTACCTTTTAATAAGTCGACCATCGAAGGCCTCTGCCATAGTGAATGTAAGGGAGAGAAGCTGCCTTTAGGGTCAATAATTCCGGCCTGATGACTTAACAAATGTCGTAATGTTACTTTTTTTTCCTGAGTGTAGCTATGATCTGGCATCTTCCAAGATGTGAGCTTTTGATTAATATCCTCATCTAAATCTACTATACCTTGCTCGACCAGCTTCATCACTAAAATGCTTGTAACTAGTTTACTAATTGAACAGGCATTGAAGATGGTTTCCGTATTGATTCTGTTAGTTTTCCCGACCTCTAATAGACCAAAGCACTCTGCCTTCTGAAGCTCACCATCCTTTATATAGGCAATGCTGAGGCCAGCTATTTGTTGTTGCGACATTTGCTCATGTATTGTCATGAATAAAGATCTCCTAGTTTTTCCTTTATTATACCATAATTAGGAACGAATGTTCTTGGAAAACTATCGTTATGTCAGCTGAAATCTATTGTATAATAAAGGAATTATTTCTACAAAGGTACATACAATGGAGGGGTTTTGTGACAAAAGCGTTTCCACAAAAAATACATATCATTGGGTCCGTTGGCAGTGGGAAAACGACATTGGCGAGGAAGTTATCTAAAACCTTGCAGATTCCTTATTATGAGCTTGATAATGTGGCATGGATGCGAAAGGAATCAGGGGATATTCTAAGAACAGATGAAGAAAAAAAGGAGCACTTACAAACCATTCTCCAAACGAACAGTTGGATTATAGAGGGGATCCATCAGGAGGATTGGGTTGTTGCTAGCTTCCAGCAAGCTGATTGCATTATCTTTCTCGATACGCCTTATAAAATTCGAGTCTTTCGTATAATAAAAAGATTTATAAAACAAAAAATGGGCTTCGAAAAAGCTCACTATCACCCTACTTTTTCGATCTTTTTTAAAATGTTTCGTTGGAATAAACGCTTTGAAAGGGTAGGAAAGCCTAAATTCTTTAAACAGCAACATGCTGTATTGGCTAAACTTTTAATGATTCAGCGCAAAAAGGATTTAGATTCCTATTTTCGACAATTCTAAAGCGTATCCCGATGTCAGGATACGCTTGTTCTTAAGCATTTTTCTTTGTACGTGTAGTCCGTTTTCTTGTAGCGGGCTTTTTTGTTTTTTCTAAAGAGGCCTGTAGAGCTGTCATTAAATCCGTGACATTTTCAGGAATTGGACGTTGTTTATCGCTTGTAGATATCGTATTTGTAGCTTTCTTTTCTTCAATTAGTTCTAATAAAGCATTGCGGTAATCATCTGTATATTTTTCAGGGTTGAATGTAGTTGTTAGTTGTTCCACTAACATGAGGGCTGTATCGAGCTCCTTTTGTACTACATCCTGTTCACTTGGAATATTAGGGACATCGCCAATACTTCTTACCTCATCTGGATAGTGAATTGTTTCCATCACAAGGGCATTTTGATAAACACGCACAATGGCAAGCTGCTCTTTAGAGCGGATAACGATTTTGGCAATGCCAATTTTCCCTGATTGTTCTAATGTTTTTCGTAACAATGAATAGGCTTTGGCTCCCGTCGAATCGGGTGATAAAAAATAGGTGCGTTCAAAATAGATTGGATCGATTTCAGTTAATTGCACAAAATCAATAATTTCCACAGCCTTATCTTCATTTTCCTTACGCAAGTTTTCTAACTCCTCTTGATCCAACACAACAAATTTATTTTTGGCATATTCATAAGCCTTCACGATATCCTCATCTGTTACCTCTTGGTTACAGCCCTCACAAACCTTTTTATAGCTAATCGGCGTATGGCAGTCTTTGTGAAGCTGACGCAATTTGACATCTTTATTTTCAGTTGCAGCATGTAGTTTCACAGGAATATTAACAAGTCCAAAGGAAATACTGCCTTTCCACACTGTATGCATTGTTGTCACCTCGTTTTTCTTACTATGATGTATTTTGAGATTTTTTATGTATCTTAAAATGAAATCTTCAAACACTGAATATAAAAAGCAAAGTAGGTATAGCGGAATGAAACCAATGCTTTTATCCGAAACAAACGATATTCCTAGTGGAGATGAATGGCTATTTGAAACGAAATATGATGGTTTTCGCTGCTTATTAGTTTGGGATGAGGAGCCGAAGCTCATTAGCAGAAATGGACGACATTTAAATCACTTGTTTCCCGAAATTTTAGCTTTTTGTCAGCAAATATATACATCCATCCAAACCTTTTTACCCCTAACCTTGGATGGGGAGTTAGTTTATTTACGCAATCATTTTAAAAGTGATTTTGCCGTTGTTCAGAAGAGGGGGAGAATGCAAAATCAAGACGTGATTCAGGAACATGCTCATTCATGTCCTTTTCACTATCTAGCATTTGATGTTTTAACCCTTAAAGGAGAATCTCTCCAAAACCACTATTTAAAAACGCGTAAGGAGCAATTGGGCAAGCTTGCGACGAAGTTCAAATGGCCAAGCGTAAACTATGAGAATCCAACGCCTATCCAAGTCATACATGGTAGTGAGGAGCATGAGAGCTTATGGCAGTCCATCAAGCTTTACAATGGGGAAGGCATTGTTGCTAAGAAGAAAACAAGTAAATGGCTTGAAAACATACGATCAAATCACTGGTTAAAGATAAAAAATTGGCGTTATGTCACAGTCATTGTCACACAATATGACCATAGCAATAGTTATTTTCATGGTGCAGTTTTTGAGGACAATCAATTACGAGAAGTTGTTACGTTTAAGCATGGGATGACAGAGGAAGAGCATCAAACACTTGTCAAATTCTTTCAGACTAATGGACTGCGTAAAAAGGAGCTATGGGCACTTGAGCCTTCGATTTGTGTTGATATTGCCTGTATTGATTTTGATGGTAGTAAGCTTAGGGAACCTAGATTTCATGCCTTTCGATTAGAGATATCACCTGAGGAATGTCATTGGCTGCACATGCAACGTCAACTGTATCCTATCCCTGATTCAGTTGCTATCACACATCCAGACAAGCCTGTATGGCCGAATATGGGTATTACAAAGGATCAATACTTGTTCTATTTGCAAAATATTTCGCCCTATGTAATGCCTTTTCTAAAGGATCGCCCTCTAACGCTAATACGCTATCCACATGGTGTTCCAGGCGAAAGTTTTTATCAAAAAAGTAAACCAGAAAAAATGCCTAATTTTGTGGCAACAGCTGTGATGGATGATATTGATTATATCGTGTGTAATAACTTGGAAACGTTATTGTGGCTTGGAAATCAGCTGGCATTAGAGTTCCACATTCCATTTCAAACACATCATTCTTCGTACCCGACAGAAATCGTTTTCGACTTAGATCCTCCCTCAGTACAAGATTTTTCATTAGCCGTTTCAGGAGCACTTGATTTAAAGAACATTATTGATTATTTTCAGCTCCAATCCTTTGTCAAAACATCAGGTGGAAAAGGTTTACAGCTGTATATTCCTTTACCCGCAAATACATTTACTTATGAAGAGGTACGTATATTTACAGAGTTTGTTTGTCGCTTTTTATGTGAGCAAAAGCCAAATCTATATACAATTGAGCGTTTAAAAAAGAATCGTCATGAAAAATTATATTTAGATTATGTACAACATGCAGAGGGCAAGACTATCATTGCCCCGTATTCCACTCGTGGCAATGAAATGGGTTTAGTAGCAACACCGCTTCTATGGGAGGAGGTCAATGAAAACCTAACGCCAACACTTTTTACGATTCCCTTTGTCATGGAGCGCATGAAAAAAATGAGCAATCCCTTTCAATTATTTCGTGAAGTAGGGGAGCAACAAAATTTTCAAGCAGTTCTAGATCAATTAAAGGCATGAGGACACTTATGGAGATAGGGAAAGCTTGGACAGGGCATAAGCGCAGTTCGATGTAAAGCGAGCGGTTCACCTGAAAAAAGAGCGCCTTCCGATGTAAAAGGGCAGGTTTTACAAAAAGCTTGCATTGACCAGTACTATAAGCGCTTCTAAAAAAGAGGTGTCCCCAATGTCATTGGGAACACCTCTTATTGCCGTTAAAGTGGAATCTGCGCATTTGCTTTTTCGAGATAATCCAGTATGCCCATTGCGGACACAATGGTATCGAATGGGATGGTTTGATAAACAGGATGATCGGACGGAATGCCGTTTTCCTGTAGATAGTTAAATAAAAGTTCCTTTAAGCGAGCATCTAAGTAGTGAACTTGTTCTTGGAACTGGCTGGATGCTGCTTGCGCTTTTCTACCTTCTTCTAAAAAGAGTGGTGTCCAATAGCGCACCTGACGATAGGCTTCAGCTGGATTTTTATAAGCCCCATAGTGACCAAAGTATAATTCACTTGCTTGTAGCTTTTCGTACAATTTTAAGGATTGTTCCATTGTTTCAGGATTGTATTGATTTGGAGAGATGGACGGAATGATTAAATCAATTGCTTCCTCATCCATTTCGGGATAGCGAACACCTGTTGTATCTCCTACAAACAAGCCATTTGTTGCGGAATAAAGCATTGAAACATGATGCTTAGCATGCCCCTCAGTATGATAAAACGTTAAATGATGTTGACCTAATTGTAATAGCTGTTCGTGTTGGACTTCAATAATTCTTGTAGCGTCAATGGGCATAATTGGATCAAAAAGGCGGTCAAATTCAGCGCCATAAACCCCTTTAGCACTGCGGATAAGACGACTTGGATCAATCATGTGGGCTGCGCCTCGTGGATGAACCACTAATTTAGCATTGGGACAGCTTTGCAAAAATAACCCTGCTCCGCCTGCATGGTCTAAATGAATATGTGTCACGATGACATAGTCTATATCCTCTACGGAAATATTTAATTTCTGTAACCCTTCCATAATATAAGGTACGGATGGACTGGCTGAAGTTTCGATGAGAGCTATCTTTTCATCGATTAAAAGATAGGAGCTTGTTCGCTGCTCTCGACCTAAATCATGTGTATCGATACAGTAGAAATTTGATGCGATTTGTTGGACGCTAGTCAATTCAATTTCCCCCTTTTATTTCAAAAATAAGCTAATTCTGCTTATAAATGCAATATTTAGCTACAAAAAGTAGTTGTTATACTATATAATAATAGAAAATTAAACTGAATGTCTATTCATTTTTTTAGGGGGATAGTAATGGAGCATAAAATTCGTTATGATACACGAAAAGTTCATCGTGTAAATTTGGCTATTATCTCAATTTTGGCCATTCTAATATGTGGACCTATGATTCTATCAAAGGGCATCCATTTTTTATTTATTGGGTTAGCTGTCATTGCTTTGGCGGTATGTAATTATTTTTTACCTATAAAAACGTATGTCAAAGGCTTTATTTTTGGCCTCATTCCATCAAGTGTTGTGTTTACCTTATTTTTGCTTGATAGCTTCTCATTAAATAAACATTATATTTTACTATGCACAGTGGCCATCATTGCCCTATATTTTAAAAAAGAATTGATTGTTTTCTTTGGGATTCTAACCAATCTTAGTTTTTTCATTTTATATATGGTCAACTCATCATCATTGTTAGGCCCATTTGATGACACCATTGTCTTTGTGACACTTCTGGCAATTATGAATGGGGTCATTATTGCTTTTTATTTGCTGGCAAAATGGGGAAATGAATTGATTCAACATGCAGAAATCCAGCAAAATGAAGTGCAAGCATCCTTCAATCAACTACAAAATACATTTCAGGAAATCGAAAAGAGCAGTCAGGCATTGGACAAACATGTCACGCAATTCCAACAAACAATGCAAAGGATTTCTGGCTCTAGTAAGCAAATTTTAGTAGCGACAGAGGATATTTCTGCAAGTATTCAGCAGGAGGCATCTAGTTTACAAATGATTCATGGCACAATGGGCGACTCGGTTCATTTTGTCAATAAAACATTGACGATTTCGAAGGATACGGTCGCTAAATCTACTGATCTACAACAAGAAGTATTAGCAGGGTGGGATAAAATGCAGGATGCAATGACTCAAATGAGCGTCATGAGTCATGCCATGGGCTCAACTGCAGAAACTGTCAATGAGCTGCAACACAGCCTGCAAACAGTGGATAGTCTATTAAAGGGGATTACCCATATTGCAGAACAGACTAATTTATTGGCCTTAAATGCGGCGATAGAAGCAGCTAGAGCGGGAGAACATGGAAAAGGATTTGCCATTGTAGCAGATGAAGTGCGTAAGCTAGCAGAGGAAAGCGCTGCAATTACTGTCAGTATTACCAATGTCACAAAAACCTTGTTTGAAAAATCGACAGAGGCTCATCAACGCTCTGATGACGGTGAAAAGGCACTCCAGCATGGAGAACAGCTTTTACAGGATGTCAGTCATTTCTTTAATAGTTTAAAGGATTCTTTTACGGAAACGAATACAGATTTAACAAGAGGGATGCATGAATTAAGCAGTGCCATCTCACAATTCGAGGTAATTCAAAAGCAAATTGAAAAACTGAATCACATGACCGAGCAAAATGCGGCTTCTACTGGTGCTATTCTACATTCAGTGGAGGACGAAAATCAGCTTCTAGTAAGCATGACGGATACAACGAACCACATTCAGGCTTTAAGTAACACGTTAAAGGCATTAGTGATGGCAAAGGTATAATAGAACCATTGATATTGAAATAAATGGTAGTGTAAAATAAGAGTAGGATTAACCTTCCTAGATGGAGGGTATAGAGATAGTATTCATCGACATTGTTTTATCCATATCTGGTTGTGGTGATTGTTTTTGAGTTTGTATGAGCCTCAGCACAATAACTTAAATATGCATTTGTAGTGGGGTATGTTATGGTGATTGTCACCATTTATATATTAGCTGTAGATACATTCAGACCATAAATCTGTTGTATGACTTGAAAAGGAGGAGGGATTCCATGAACATTCGTAGTGTACAGAGTTCAGATTACTATACTTTATCTCCATTGATTAATGAGTGGTGGGGTGGTAGGAATATGTCAGACAAGCTGCCTAAATTATTTTTTGATCACTTTACAAATACAAGCCTTATTATGGAGAAGGATGGCGAAATAATCGGCTTCCTCATTGGCTTTTTATCGCAGTCCAAAACAAATGAAGCGTTCATCCATTTTGTTGGGGTCCATCCTGATTACAGAAAACAGAATATTGCAAAAAGATTATATGATGTATTCTTTCATGTGGTGAAGCAATACCATCGAAATATTGTGAAATGTGTCACGTCGCCTATTAATGAAGTATCCATCGCCTTCCATACGAATCTGGGTTTTAGAATGGAAAAAGGTGACAAAGTGTTAGATAATATGTCCATTCATAGTAATTATGGTGGTGAAAATCAAGATCGTGTGTTGTTTTATAAAATTCTACCGTAATTTACTTTCGATAGTTGGCATATAGTCCCGAATAAGGGGGCTATACATGTTTATTAAAAGGTTATTTACGTTATGGTTTCTACTTTTAAGCATTGTTTGTGGTGCATTTTTCTTTTTGGCAAATGCACCTATTCAATATGCTGAAAAAACCAATGTTTCTATGTCACAGCCTAGTAATGATGAATTATTGCGTTATATTCAGCAATATCAATTTTTAATTAGTGAGATTTCCTATACATTGCGTAAAGAATCCTATAGCTTTCTATTAGATTATGGAATTTTACCTAATGGAAAAATAGAGCTCCTTGTGTCATTAACCGACAAGGTCGATCACAAGACAAAGCAACATATAGAAGAAACAATGCTGGACGTTATCAAAGCTAATGAATTAAACCCCATCTCTTTTCAAATAACGTTAAAGCAACTCTATGAGCCAGCAGAAGCGATCTCAACTCGGCTAAGTTATAATGATGTCATGGCCAATCTATTTGAGGTGATGTTTGCAGAAAATTTTGGCACTTTCATCATTGACCATAGTATGACGTCTGAGGAAATTCAAGTAAGAATTGATTTAACACAAGAGAAAAATCACAAGGCTAAAAAGAAGGCTCAACAGTTAGCGGAAGATACGATAAAGCAGCATCAATTTGATGTAGAAACCTTTTCTATTGATGTTCAAAATACGATGAAAACTTTAGATTAAAAAATAATTCAGATAAGATGAAGAGGGGAATACATACTCTACATGTGACAAACTCTGTATCTTTTTCTTTTATAGGTGTGTGTCAAGGTATGATGGTCATTTTCAAAGAAGTGCAGTGTAAGGGTTTTGATTTCTAAAAACGGAGCGGACCATTATGGTGATGCTCTTTTTTTATTAATAATCTCAATAACCATGGGGGTAAAAAGAAATGAATAAAACACAACATAAAATAGCAATCATTACGGGTGCAAGCCACCCTCAAGATATTGGAACAGCTATTTGTAGAAGATTGGCTACGGATGGTGTCAATGTTTTTTTCACACACTGGCATGCTGATCGTAAGTGGATAGGAGAATTCAAACAGGAAATTTTGAGTATGGGTGTTTCATGTGAAGAAATGTCAATTGATTTATCAGATTCCCAAGCTCCAAAAACGATACTCCAAACGGTTTTCGAAAAACTAGGTGTACCTTCCATTTTAGTGAATAATGCTGCCCATTCAGCACAAGATGGTTATCTAGCATTAGATGCTCAAACATTAGACGAACATTACGCGGTGAATATAAGGTCAACCCTACTACTTTGTGTGGAATTTGCACGTCTTTTTGAAAAAGCTAATTTAAACTCAGGGAGAATTATTAATATGACTTCTGGTCAAGATTTAGGTCCTATGATGGGAGAGCTAGCCTATGTGGCAACGAAAGGGGCAATTTCAGCCTTTACTAGATCATTAGCACAGGAGCTAGCACCGCTAGGCATTACCGTCAATGCTGTCAATCCAGGGCCAACAGATTCTACATGGATGAATGATGAGATTAGAAGTTATCTGTTACCCAAATTTCCAATGGGACGGATTGGGACACCAGTGGATGTGGCCAAGGTGATTAGCTTTCTTGCTAGCGAGGAGGCTACATGGATAACTGGTCAAATAATCCACTCAGAGGGCGGATTTTTACGAGGATAATTGATTAAAAGCCTTGCTACAGTTGTGGCGAGGCTTTTCTACGTGCTTATATGTACGTAAAAAGGGTCACTCCCGAAATTGGAAATGACCAAGGTTTGTTAGGTGTGTTCGTTGGAGGAAAAAATCTTAAAGAACAGATACACTACTATTTTATTCGGTTAGTATAATAATTTCTAGGCTTTAAACCAGTGACAGCGTATCTTCCTAAGGGCTTTATTTTTTCCCCATATCAACACTTTTATAGTCCTCCTACTTATGTATAGCAAGGCAAAAAGGTTGCTGTAGACCCACTCGATGTTGGGTTGTTATGATGATAATGTACGTAAGGGAGGTAAGTGAATTGGAAGCAGAAAGATATAATAATCTTAAATTAGGTGAACGTGGTGCCATTATCAGTATTATTGCTTATATAATTTTATCCATCATAAAAGTTGGCATTGGTTACTTGAGTGGTTCAGAAGCTTTAAAAGCGGATGGATTGAATAATACGACAGATATTATTGCCTCTATTGCAGTACTTATTGGACTAAAGCTTTCACAAAAACCAGCAGATCATGATCATCGCTATGGTCATTGGAAAAGTGAAACCATTGCATCAATGGTCGCTTCATTTATTATGATGGCCGTTGGTATTCAAGTACTGGTCGGTGGGTTTTCTTCCATTTTTCAAGGTGGAAAAGAATCGCCGGATATGGTCGCAGCCTATGTAGGGATAGGATCAGCATTGGTGATGTATTTAGTCTATCGTTACAACAAACAATTGGCTAAAAAAATCAATAGTAAAGCCGTTATGGCTGCAGCTAAAGATAATTTGTCAGACGCTTGGGTAAGTATTGGAACCGCTGTAGGAATTTTAGGGTCACAACTACATATGCCTTGGTTAGATACGGGTACTGCCATTGTCGTAGGTTTCATCATTTGTAAAACAGCTTGGGAGATTTTCAAGGAAGCCTCTCATGAACTATCGGATGGATTTGATGAGAAAATTCTTCAAACATACAAAGAGATTATTTTAAAAATAGATGGTGTTAAAGGATTGAAAGAAATCAGAGGAAGAAATTATGGGAATAATGAGGTAATTGATGTCGTTATACTTGTAGATGCAAAGTTAAATATCACGAAAGCGCATGATGTTGCTTCGGTTGTTGAAAAAAATATGGTGGAAGAGCAAGGGGTTTATGAAGTGCATGTCCATGTAGAGCCTAAGGATGCAAAGGGGGCAAATAAGTCCTAAAATGTAATATTCAGCTTCAAAAAATATACGAGGTAAGGAATGTCGCTATTGAAATACAAAAACAATTGCTTCTAGCTACTTAATGGCGGTGAAATGACTAATTTTACCCCTTTAAATAAGTGGTATATGCAAGTTTTAGCCTTTCATTGATAAAAAATTTCACTTTACACTGGACTAATACGATTTTTTATCATATACTGTATGTAATAGAATCTTTCTTAAAGAAATAATAAATTCACATATTACAAAGAGTAATCGTGTTTTGTTAGTTACTTTTTGTAATATGTGAATTTTTTTCTTTGGAAGTTGTATGATTTTATTTAATAACATTATTGGAGGTCATTTAAATGACACAAGGTACAGTAAAATGGTTTAACGCAGAAAAAGGTTTTGGTTTCATCGAAGTAGAAGGCGGACAAGACGTATTCGCTCACTTCTCAGCTATCCAAGGTGAAGGTTTCAAATCACTTGAAGAAGGTCAAAAAGTTGAATTCACAGTTGAAGAAGGTCAACGTGGACCACAAGCTGCTAACATCGTTAAACTTTAATTTTTAAATGAAGAAAAACATTCTTAAATAGAGTGGTTTCAGTAGACAAAGTCGATTTTTTCGACTTTGTCTTTATTTTTTTCATTACATTTCAAATCAAAATACATTTGTTACTTGCCTATTCTCGATGAAAGAAGTGAGGATATGAGGTTTTACCAAGAAGAATGTAAAAGCAACACGAGGGAGTTTGTTCAGTATAATCTGTTTACAAATCAAAACTACCTAAAATCATAAAATCTACAATCACGCCACTTACTGGATTTTCCGATCCTAATACATTAATTCCTAATACTGTCACACCACTAATATTTGTAATATTAGCAGAGACATATTTCCCACTAATATTCTTCTCTCTCATTTGAACTCTCGGTCTTAAGTTTATCGTTGGATTTGTCGAGTATACACTTGCCACTGCATAGTCAATAGTAGATAAGAGAGGATTGCCATTCGCTAATGCATTGTCTGTAAAATATAATGTGGCTATTCCATTTGCATCAGAGGTAGCTTGTCCATAAACAATGCGCTTTACTTTTTTTGGATTTGCATCTCCTGCTTTAAACACCTGCATGACTGTTGGGGCAAGTGTAATAAAATCAATGCTCATAGGCATTCTCCTTTGTTATTTTTAGCCCAAATTATGCTTGATATATTCTATGAACTGTTTATTAGATTAGTACACTAAGCAACAAACTACCTACATACATTCTTCTATGCAACAAAGTAAGTAGTAAAAAAGGGTCACCAGGGTGGGAGACGACCCTTTGATCATAGCATGAATATTTGAGGATAATAGAAGGTAATTATTAATGATATAAGAAAGTAGCACCAGCAATAATTAAAAGAATAAAGAGGACAACAATTAGAGCGAATGATAAATTATCATGCTTGCCATAGTTTGAACCGTAAACTTCATATCCCATATGAAAGTCCCTCCTTTCGAAAATCTAGAATATGTAAAGTATAGAAAGCTTCAGGCAAAATAATCTCCTTTAAAACGAGGTTTATATAAATGAATAAATATTTAAGGGTCACTCGGCTGAAAGTGACCCTAAGTAACAATTCGGGAGGTACATGTTAAACTAGATTAGCTTAACACTACTATTTATATGAAAAGTTAACTCATTGTGCATAGTTTATTGCCTTTAAAATAAAAATAAGACTATGACGGTCAACCAACGTCACAGCCTATGAAGTGTGTTGAAATGTGCGATACAATTATAGTCTATTTATACATTCGAAAAGCTGCAGCGTCTACAAACGCTACAGCTAAAAATATTTTATCTTTCAGGCCAGGACTGTGTTCAATCTACCCCTAAAGTGCCTCGAAATTTCTGATTACGTGTCAATGAGTACAGTACTAAATTAAGGGAATCTTTATTTTTCAGGATAATTAACATGTAATGGTGGTGGTACAAGCCAGCCTTTATTTTTGTTTAAACGTAAAAGCTTTGCACCAAGTTGAGCTTTAGCCATATGGAATTGCCCAAACATTAATGCGATATCTTCACGAGTAGAAGTACCCATTGCCTGACTACATGCAACTAATCCAGCTGCTAGGTCAGCACTTAGAGCAGCGCTTATTTCTGGATCATTAAACTTTGCACCTGGAGGAATATCTTCAAGTCTTGCTACAGGTCTCTCAGGTGATGCAGGAGGTAGTGCGATCCCGTTTGTTTTTAGAATTTTTTCTAATTGCTTTACTTCTTCCCTGCATGTTTCGATGATATCTTCAATAATTTTTTTAAGATCTTCATCACCAGCATGATTATAAAACGTTTGATAGCCAGAAATCATGCCATAGTCTGCAATTAAACCCGACCAAACACTAAATACCTCACCATAATGCAACGGTTCATCTTTTGGATTTCCACCAAGAATACCCATCTGTACACATCCTTTTCTTATTTTTCGCCATTAAAGCCATGTTAGTATGGCTGAAAAAATAAGTAAAATTCACTTTTAATAAAATTATTAATGTAAAAATTAAAAGAAGCCACAGAGAAAGAAATCTCTGCAGCTCTTTAAGTAGTGAAACACTACGCACTTATAGAATGGGTGTTTTCTGTTTAGTTATACGTTTAATGTAGCTTTGAAAAAGTGAAAAGTATAGATTTTCTTAAGGAAGGCCACTTTAAAGCATATTGGAGGTGAGTGTTTTGACAAAAGAAAAGCAAAAGAATGAAGTAGAGCAAGAAGAAATAGCAATGGAATTTAATCCTGAAGAATTAGAAGCAGTAAAAGAGGAACAAGAGCAACAGAAAGAACAGCCCTACAATAAAAAAGAAAAGAAGTAAGAAGGTAAGTATGCCATCATCAATGGTTGTGGCATTTCCATATAGTTTATGCTTGAACCTCCAATGACTTAAATGAAAGAAGATGATTTAAAATGGACAAGAATTTGAATTACGGGGAAGATTATAAATTTATCCCAGCAACTTCTGTTGGAAGCGGTGTAGGTATAGACATATTACCTGATTTATATCAATACACGATTCAAATTGTAAATATTGTACTTTATGGTGAACCGCAGATGAAAGATTTTGTGCTAATAGATGCGGGGATGCCCAAAAGTGCGGATGAGATCATTTCAGTTGTTGAAGAACGTTATGGTTCTAAGTCTCGACCGAAGGCAATCATACTGACTCACGGTCATTTTGATCATGTCGGAGGAATCTTAGAATTAATAGAGCGGTGGGATGTTCCTGTCTATGCGCATACATTGGAAATACCCTTTTTATCTGGAAAACAAAATTATCCCGAGCCTGATCCAACGGTAAATAACGGCTTGGTTGCTAAAATGTCACCTATTTTTCCAAATGAAGCTATAAATTTAGGTGGTAACCTCAAAGTTTTACCTTCTGATGGTAGTGTTCCATTTATGGCAGGTTTCCGATGGATTCATACGCCAGGCCATTCACCAGGGCATATATCTTTATTCCGTGAGAAGGATAAGGTGCTTATTGCTGGAGATGCATTTGTTACGGTCAAACAAGAATCTCTTTATAAGGTGATTACGCAGACAAAAGAAATCAGTGGTCCCCCTCAATATTTTACAACAGATTGGCTGGCTGCTCGAGCATCTATCGAAAAATTAGCAATACTAAAACCTTCAGTTGCCATCACAGGGCACGGATTACCAATGAAGGGCGAAGAACTGACAAGCAACCTAAAAAAACTTGTCGATGATTTTGAACAAATCGCACTACCCAAGCAGGGCAAATATTTAAATTAATCACGTAAGGAAAAAACAAAGAAAAAGCCGCAGCGTCGTCACACGCTACAGCCATTGTCTTGCCAATTTAGTCAGATGATTCATTATATCATAAATTATCAGATTGCAACTGCAGAATGAACATATTTGAATGACAAGACACAATGAGTGGCCAAGTTGTTAATAGGAGCCTGTTTTGATAATAGCTATCAAAACAGGCTCCTTCTTTGTATTGAATGTCATAGATCATTTCATGGTATAAAATTTCCTTTTTAAAAAAAGTGGTTGAACAAATTTTTTATTTGTGTATATAATGTTTATATAGTATATATACAATATAATGAATTTGTGGGGGGAATTGTTTAAGTGATAAGCACTGAAAAAGCGGATGAAAGTAATCTGTTAAAACGATGGATCATCACTATTGGTATATTTTTAATTGTTCAATTGATCTTTAGCGCGGTCGATGGCACTGCTCTTGAGCCGAACATGAACGATAGTAATAATTTAGTTGCCAGAATGGGAAGATGGATTTTGGATTCGAGGCTTTTCACCGAATGGATAACGCCTTATTCCTTTCCTTTTTTTAATATGTTCATCACAATCCATGTTATTGCTATACTGATTGCAGCACTAAGGAATATTATTTCAACGATATTCTCAAAAAAATAAAGAAGAGGGATTGGCATGCAAATAATTATTTCGAACAGTTCAAAGGAGCCAATTTATGAACAAATTACGAATCAAATTAAATCACTTATTTTAGCAGGTGAACTACAGGAGGGCACAGCAATACCCTCCATGCGTAACCTCGCAAAGGATTTACAAATTAGTGTAATAACGACAAAACGCGCTTATGAAGAATTGGAGAAGGCGGGCTTTATTTATTCCATTGTTGGCAAAGGATCTTTTGTAGCAGAGCAAAATTTGGAGGTTATACGGGAAAAGAAGCTGAAGGTTATTGAGGAACAGCTAAGTGCGGTCATTGCGAATAGCAGAGAAATAGGCCTGTCTCTTGATGAACTAAAGGAATTATTGAAGATTTTATACGAGGAGTGAAAGGGATGGAAAATGTAGTCGAATTAAAGAATGTCACAAAGAGGTTCAAGGGCTTTTCTGTAAATCATATAAATTTACAGGTAAAGCGAGGCTTTGTAACGGGTTTCATTGGAGCAAATGGAGCTGGTAAGTCTACAACGATAAAAACGATGATGAATCTATTAAGGCCAGATGCTGGAGAAGTAAAGCTTTTCGGATTAGACTACAAGACGCATGAGAAGGAGATTAAGCAGCGCATTGGGTTTGTATACGATGGCAATATATTTTTTGAAGGGTTGAACTTAAAAGATATAAAACGTATAGTTGCACCTGCTTACAAACGCTGGGACGATACAATATTTTATCAATACGTAGAACAATTCGAATTACCACTTAACAAAGCAATAAAAACATTTTCTAAAGGGATGCAAATGAAGGCTTCATTAGCAATAGCCCTCTCACATCAGGCAGAGCTAATCATTATGGATGAGCCGACAGCAGGATTAGATCCCATTTTTAGACGGGAGCTGTTAGATCTATTACAGGAATTAATGGTTGATGGCAATCGCACTATTTTCTTTTCTACGCACATTACAACTGATTTAGATCGTATCGCAGATTACATAGCATTTATACAGAAAGGGGAATTAGTATTTAATCAATCTATACACGATGTAGCTGAAAACTATGCGCTCGTTAAAGGTGAGTTGAATCTACTTGATAGAGACACTGAAAAAGCATTTGTCCATGTTCATCGTGCATCCACAGGATTTGAAGCATTAACGGATAATATTAAAGCAGCGAAAAATATTTTCGGAGACACAGTTATTATTGAACGTGCCTCTCTGGAAGATATCATGTATTACTTTAAAGGAGGCATCCATCATGCTTAACTTAATTAAACGCGATGTCATACTACAGAAAAGACAGCTATTACTTTTTATTCCTTTTATCTTAGTTTTTATTTTGATGGGGGCACCACCCGTTTTAATTTTTCTGGTCGCCAGTATTTTTATTCCCTTTAACACATATGCATACGATGAAAAAGTTGAGACGAATATATTATTAAACTCCTTGCCATACACACGTACAGAAATTATCGCATCCCGTTATCTTGGAGCGATTGTCTATATGATTTTATCCATAGGTGTTACAAGTCTAGCGCTGCTAGCTTTCAATAAACATTTTACGGTATCTGACATTGCCATTGGTAGTGGCTTATTCTTACTATTTGCTGCGCTTACCTTCCCATTATTTCAGATATTTAAACAGGGTTATATTACAACGGTTATACTTATTAGCTTTATCCTCTTAACTTGGATTTCACGACCAATTGCATTGTATATGAATGAACACTTAACAACAATTATTGATTTTGTAGATAATACATCCGTTACGGTTTTATATACAGGGGCGACACTTTTTATTATGCTAATCTATATTATTTCTTGGGGGATTACACATATTATTTACCAACGAAAAGCCTTCTGATTGTGTGCTTTTGTTTACTTCTAGAAGATTACTCAAGGAAAGTGGACAATTTTAGAATGGTGCACTTGATAAAATTTCATTGGGAGCTGAATGTAAGATGAAATTTAAATGTCTTTATGCAAAAATGAATGAAGTAAAAAGGTTATGTTGCTTAATATAAGGGAAAGAATGAAAGCCTCCATATGCCTACAAATCGACATATTTAGGCATGTTTACTTAGTATTTCGAAAGTGGTTTTATAGTAATATTTGGTATATATACTGTAGGAGGTTTTATATGCCTGATTTATTACTCGTTCTTTTTTTATTTAACTTTTCTTTATTTCTTTTGCACGAAATGGATGCAATAAGATGCTCTGAGTGGCGATTGTTTATAATACTTAAAGATATGGAAGATTCAAAGGCTTATAAAGTATTCACTTTTATTCACCTGTTTCTATACGTATTAATCCTTTCCTTACTTTTCAGTCAGTATCAAACCATCATTTTTTGGGTCCTTGATCTATTCTTTATCATTCATGCAATCCTGCATTTATTTTTTGAAAGGCATCCTCGAAATGAATTTAAAAATAGCTTTTCAAGATCCATTATTTATCCATTGGGGGTCCTTTCTGTCATACATTTAGCATTATTAATTAGTATTTCGATTTAATTGTATTGTAAAGGAAGTTTTCAGCTAGTAATTTGCAGAAAATTATTCCAATTTGTTGATTTTCTGCTTATTATAAAGATGGAGGTGATTATCAGATGTATAGTAATACGGCAAATATGTTGAAGCAAACGAACAATCTTATCAATGCATTGAAAAAATTGAAGCAAAATCTATCTTTTGTGAAATTGTATATTAATAGCGATAGAATACTGGCTATCTATTTTTTAAGTAATGCGTATAGTGATTTTAATTTATTTAAAACAATTTATTTATCTGTAACACCTGGTGATCAAACGATTGATAAGTTTTTACAGGAGTATGAAAAATTTTTTGTAGAAGTGAATAAATACTTAGAGGTCTTTAATGATGATAGCGTCGTCGAGGATAGACTTCATAAGGAAGTTTTGTTTGCGATTAATGAATTAGAAAGATATTTGTTAAATCTGTTAGATGTGTATAGATAAAAAGTTAGACATTCCTTATTTCTGAGGGGTGTCTTTTATTTTAAAGAAGCTCCTTAGATTAAGCTTCTCTGGTTGTAGGGAGAAATGAATAAGAAATGTTAAGGGATGGGAGAAAAATATGATTAGAAAAATTGAAATGGGTTTGTTTGTAATTGGAGTAGTAATGGCCTTAATAGGTATGCCTTATTTATTGGGGTATTCAACGAATGAATGTTTAAAATATCCTCTCTATCTAGGGTTAATATTAATGGTTGCCACTCTCCCTGTAACAATATCCAAGAGAAAGTAATCCATTGAGATTTAAATACTTGGTGTCTAGAGATTGTAGAGACACACTTTTGATATTGATCCTAAAGAGTAGTATTATTCATAAGTAACGAGTTATCTTGCTGATACGTACTATAAAAATGATTTTAAGTAATAGAAAATTAAACAGTCACAAAAGTATTAAACAAAAATGCTATCTTGCTTTGAAACCTAATTTTAAAGAGAGACAACACTAAATGATGAAGAAATAAATACATTGTTAAAATAACAAAATGAATGCAAGAAAATAAGAAGCTCCATATAACTAAAGAAATACTACTCAAATCCCCTGGATAACTTTCTGCAGCTGTAAATCGAATACCTCCCATAAAAAGCACAGTCACCCATTGGATACAATAAGTTAAGAAAAGTACGATTACAAAATAAACAATATACGATAAAGTAAGAAAAATGTCTTATGAACTATTCCAGTCTCCTCCAACAATAATGATATTAGTTAGTTGCACATTTCTAAAAGTAATGCTCCTTCCATTACGAAAAAGGAAAATATTACATATATAAAATTAGGTGAGACATTGTTAAGATTTGATAGGTAAAGTATTCGATGGAATTGGAATAGAACGCTAGTTAGTCATTACAAACTTTAAAAAATGGTACATAGGTCTAAACTTAGGGACAATTAAAAAAGTAGTCAAAATAAAATATAGGAGCAGAAATGGCAGTCCTTACGTAATAAAGAAAGGAAAAACAGAGCTGATAATTGAGAATAGAGAAACTATTGTAGAGAAATTATCCGAACTTTTCTTAGTGCGACCATAGCTTTTAGAGGGTTTGTAAAAGGAAGGGAAGTATTTTATGAAAAATCAATTGATACGAATAATCGCTATCGCTCTACTTGGTGTGTGTGTATATATTAATATGTACGAAATAGATGAATTAGGGTTGATGCAATTTTTTGCATATATTGGCTTATTAGGTTTTACTTTTGCGGTGGGTATGCCAATCATCTTTATTAAAAATAAGATTAGTTTATCCAAAAAATTTGGTTTGTTGTTTTTAAGCATGATTATCGCAACAATAATTCCTTTATTGGGATTTGGAAATTTAAAATATATCCTTGAAGAACATTTAATGAATAAAGAGATGAATAAAGTTGTAAATCAATATAATGTAAGTTTGCAAACTGATGAGGTGTTTTTAACCTTTCAAAATCATCTTCTCGTTGGAAAAAGAGATGATTTGTTTGGAAGTATAGACAAAACACTATTGGTTTATAATGCCGTAGGGAAAGAAACGAAAAGAATAAAAATAACGGAATTAGCAAAAGCAGCCGTTCCTTATCTGCCCCTTACTGATAAAGAAAAGGAAACAACTTATTTTGATGGTATGAAGACACAAGGAAATACATATGACCTTTGGGAAAAAATAGATGATAACGACATACAACTATTTTTTAGATACGTTACAACGGAAGTTCCTGAGGATTATCAACCTGAACCAGATATGCCAGCCGATGCAAAGGACATAAAGTTCCATTATGACATCACCTATTCACCGGTTTTAGATGAGAACGGGGAATTTGTTTTTAGTTCGGATACTTTCCATTTATATAAAAGCAACGACTCAATTCGAGTTAGCTACAAAGCTTCGGGCATTGAAGCGATTGTTGCTCCAAATACTGCAGTGTTAGTGAACGAAATCAAGTAAAGATTACATACATTGCTAACAAAAGTACAACATGAAGCCAGTAGAGTGTTAGCGGCAAATCCACAAACGTAACTAGAATGAATATACTAAGTAACACCAAAGCCTAGGTACTCAAATTAATGTTGAGCCTGGGCATTTTTTATGTGATTTATTTATCTAACGAACGTGTTGTTTTTCGAAATTTCAAATAAATAAATGACCACAACCTAATAAAGTGGTAAAGTATAGAAAAAGTGAATGGAGAATTATGTAATGGAAAAACTGAAGAAGGTTGAATTAAAACATTTTTCAAGTGAATATATGCAAGGACTGAACGCTTTTGTACTTACTGAAGAGCAAAAACAATTTTCTGCACTGCCGAGTAATTTTGAGGAAATTAATGAAGGACAGCATCGCATTGTAATTCTAAGTGAAAATACACCTGTTGGTTTCTTTCTCCTAAATGCAAATGAACGAGTTAAGAAATATTCTACGAATAGAAATGCGATGCTATTATCTGCATTATCAATTAATCATACAGAACAAGGGAAGGGCTATGCAAAACAAGGAATGACATTACTAGTTGAGTTTGTTAAAGCAGAATTTCCAAATTGCGATGAAATTGTTTTAGTTGTAGACAAAGATAATATTCCAGCACAGAAACTATATGTAAAAGTAGGGTTTGAAGATACAAATGAAAGGCTAATAGGACGTATCGGCGAAGAAATAATCATGAGGCAATTCATAAAATAAAGTTAGACCACCATTGTCACCAGAGTTTATGCTACATTTTGTAGATGAACTCTGGTTTTATGTTTTGGGGAAATGTCGCATCCATTCTTGAAAAAGAGTTTCATTTCATCGATCAAGATTAGCAAAGAAAATTATTTAAAATATCCTGATTAAAAATACACCGGCTATCATCACCATTAAACCAATTATTTGTAATGGTTGAATTCGATTCTTTAGCGAGTTAAACAATCCGAATTGCTGTACCAGCAAGCTACCAGTGATTTGACCGAATAAAGCAAGAACTACAGTTTGGCCATTTCCAATTTGATTGACAAGAAATACATTGATGAGAACATAAGATCCTCCTAAGATCCCGCCAATCCATATCCACCAAGGAGCAGCTTGTTTAAAAGGCTCTTTAATACTTGTGTAAGATCGATCTTTTAACCCAACAATTATAATCAAGGTAATAGTACCAACAAAGAATGAAACAAGGGCAGCATGAGAAGAAGAGTGAAGAACTTTTCCTAATTGTCCATTAACAGCGATTTGGATAGCTAGTAACATCCCTGCTAGAATCCCTACTATGCGCCAAATCCATAGATTCCGCACACTCTCCTTATTTGTTTGGGGAGAATACTGTTCATTTTTCTTGCTTCGTATAGCTGTAGCTAAAAGGACGCCTAGTAAGACTAGTAATATGCCAAAGATTCGATTCCATCCAAAGGAATATTGTGTTGCATTAAACCAGCCATTATGATCGATTAACATACTCATGAGAGTCATGCCAAAGATCGGTAGGATAGTTGTTTGCACACTTCCCAATTTAGGAAACAAGAGAATGTTAGTAGTTATCGCAATAGCGCCACCAATTCCCCCCAACCATATATAGATAGGTTGGTTCAACAATAAATCTAATGGAATCCCCAGTGATGAACCACTACTTACTAATGTAATAGTTAAGAAGATGACACCAACAGCGAAGGAAATCATTGAAGCTAAAAAAGGAGAAATCACAAACTTTCTTAATTGAGCATTAATGGCTGTTTGCACAGCAAGAATAGCTCCAATACTTATAGCCAAAAGTACTGCAAACATAAAAATTCATCACAACCTTTGTTGAAGAAAATGTAAAGAAAAAGAAATGTAAAACAACGCATGTTTGATTATATCAAAGTACGTGTTGAATTTTATAAAATTAAGCACTGAACACTAAGTAAGAAATAGATTTTATTTATATGATGTGGAACTTCACCAAACACATTAAGATAACGATAAAAAATCAGTTTCTCAAAAAAGAAATGATTTTTCATGTATAGAAGCGGTTAAGAAATAGAGCTTTATATTAATAAAGTATAGTGTAATCTCTTCATATTCTGTATATTGGTGTATGAGGAGGAGATTTAATGGCAAGAAAATGGATACTACCATTATTTATATTAGTAGGTGTTTTGATCTCTGGTTGTAGTGAGGGCCAGGAAAAAGGTAGCAAAGATGGTGGAGATGTAGAAGTAACTATTCCAGCTCTATTTTTTGAGGGTCAGGACATTGATTCTGTTATTTCAAAGGCAAAAAGCAGTGGGATGAAGGAAGTCAGTAAGAATGAGGATGGTTCTTTAACTTATAAAATGTCTGAAACAGAACATAAAGAAATGATGAAAGGTTTAAAAGAAGGCATTCTAGCAAGTGTAGATGAGCTTAAAGCAAGTGAAGAGTTCAAATCTATTAAAGATGTAACCTATGACAAGTCTTTTTCAGAATTCACTTTATCTGTAAACAAAGAAGAATTTGATAATAGTCTTGACACCATGGCCTCATTCGGGCTAGCTTTAACAGGTATGTACTATCAATTATTTAATGGTGTGGATGAAAAGGATTATAAAGTCAAAGTAATTTTTAAAGATGAATCAAATGGAGATGTAATTAACACGATAGTTTATCCAGATGATTTAAACAAGAAAAAATGATCGGAAGAGCACCTAACATAGGTGTTCTTTTTAAATGCTTTGAGTGCAATCGAGTTGGGCAGTAGTAGTTGTTCCTGATTCTTGATGGCTTTTTATTTTTGCAAAGGTTTTGTGTTTAAAGTAGAATGTCAGCAGCAAATTCTTAATGCAAACATGGATAGGCATAAGAAAATGATAGAATTTGTTTTGAGAAACGACTGACGATAGCATAGTTGTAAGTAGAGATAGAACTAAATGATCCCACAAAGCCCAGATACTCATTAATTTTGAGCCTGGGCTTTATACTTATTTAACTTGTAATCCCTTTTATTATTCTCAAGATCTGCTGAAGGAGCTATCTAAAGAAATTTTTAATAGCATCCATACGAATTTTGCTATAACATTCTTCACAACGAAAAATCTTATCGGTTCTTTCCTTTAACTGTCTAAATCTCAGTGATCCCTCGTATACTCTGAATTTATTTCTACAACTAGAACAAATTACCTCATAGTAATGCATAGCTATCCTCCTCAAGTTTTCTGACATATTATTTTTTAGTTGATTTAACGAATATTGTAATTAGTTCTCTCGTATATTCCTCAACATTTAACTGGGGATTTCTCATTAATTCAATAGTGAATCCGTCAATGGAATTTCGTATCGTTAACGCCATTACTCTCGAAGCCAATTTGGTGAATTCTCGGAAGACACCCGCGTGCATTCCTAGTGTAAGTATGTTTTCAATGGGAAGAAAAATAGTATCATCATGATCCGCCGCAAAACGAAGTTTGCCATCAGCAGTTCTTTCATTAGAAACAATTTCAATGACAGCGAAAACATGTTGCCGATTTTCATCTATGAATCTAAGGTTTGATTCAATATAAATGCTAAGCATATCTATAGGAGATTTTTGATTTTCGATTAGAGGAGCAGTATAAGCTTGACACGCCATATAGTAATCATAAATTACTTGCTCTAACAATTCCCCCTTACTTGCAAAGTGATAGGAGATAACCCCCTTACTGATTTGTGCACGTTTTGCAATTTGACCTAAAGAAGCTTGAGCGTAACCCACCTCTGCAATGGTTTCAATAGCACATTCCACAATTTGAGTTCTACGAGCTTTTTCAATAAATGACATTTCTTTTTGATTAGTTGTTTTATTTTTTTTACTCATGTATTTATTTTAGCACGGTTGTACTAATTAAGCGATTAAAAAACATTTAGAGAGGTTCCTAAATGGAGGCTTTTCTTTTACTTTGAAATGTCAAGGGCTAGACTAGGGCGTTTCGTGAGGAAGATTATGATACTTGAGCTTAAAGGAACTATTTCTTATCTGTTGACATGGAGTCGGCTCCATCTTTTAAGATGAATGAAATCAAAGAATGGAGTGATGGGATGGTAATTTTGACAACTATACTAATTGTGTTATATGCGGTTTTAATAGGAGTGGCAGGGATAAAAAAATGGAAAGAAGTTGGATTTGAAGTACGAACATTCATATTTGTTATCATATCAATTAGTATTCTCTTAATATTATGGATACCAAGCAAAGGTTGGTTATTTATATTACTGATAATTGCGTTTATCTTGTTACATATACTAGCAGTTATAGAAGGGAGGTTAACAAATGGACGAATTACTTTCAGCCATCATATCATTCGCTTCATTTTCCATTGTATAATTGCCCTAATGGTTTATAAATTTATATTATAGAAGGAGATTTTAATGAAAATTGGTGAATTTGCAATATGTACTGGTCTTAGTAAAGATACTATTCGTTATTATGAAAAAATGAATTTATTGCAACCGGAAATTAAAAATAAGCACCGCTATTATAACAAGAAAGACATTGATATAGTGGAAGCAATTCTTAAACTTAAACAAACGGGATTTTCTCTCCAAGAAATCAAAATGCTTTTTGATTGGTCGGGAAATATTGATCAAAATAAAAAACTGACAAAAGAAGAAATACAAAATCTACTTGAAATAAAAGTTATATTCCAAGAAAAGTATGAGCAGATGTTACAAAGAGAACATCAGCTTAAACAAATTAAACAGGTTTTATTAAATATAGATAATAAAATAAAGCACCTTTTAGAGAAAAATAAAGAAGAAAATTGCTGGTTTTAACGATGTGTTTAGAAAATAAAGGAAAAGAATGTACTAATAATTAAAGCTGTTTGACGTTCTAATTGAACGTTTGAAACGAACGTCTGTAGGTGAGAAACAATATTTTAAGCTCTTCTATTTAGTTATTTCTAAAAGTGTTGTTTCTTCAACTTATCGAGAAGGTGTGCAAGAAGGAATAGTAGAATATCACGTTGAAATAGAAGTAGAAATAAATTAGTAAGGAGGATGTATTTGTGACTAGCCATGACTATAAATCACCAATAAAAAACAGAATCGGCGGTGTATTTGTTCCAGTTCGTAACCTAGAGAAAGCAAAAGAATGGTACAGAAAAATACTTGGTTTGGAAGGGGGAGAAGAATATTTTGGACATTTATTCGTGGTACCCATGAAAGGTACAGCTGGATTAATTTTAGATTCCATGCCAAAGTGGAGAAAAGAAGATGGTGATATTACCACTTACCAAGTTCCTTCAATTCAGCTTTTGACCGATGATATTGAAGCTTCATATCAATTTATGAAAGAAAATAATGTTGAACTGGTTACAGAGATTCAGGATAATTTTTATTTTGTGTTCAAAGATTTAGATGGCAATTTACTAATGATTTGTAAAGAAACTACTTAAAAAAATGCGAAAATTGCTCTTTGGACTACTGGAAAGAAAGTGGGGAGTCAATAGCAGCTGAATATGCATTGTACAAAGTGATAAACGACAAACAATTCAAGATTGATGATAAATTTATCAAGTTTTACATGACATCAAAAGCGTACTAGCGAGGAGAAGGTAGCCAATTAATTAAGTTTACCGAGGATTAATCGAAAGAAAAAGGTCACTTCTATTAAAAGTGACCAGGATGCTTAGTTATGCTTTATTAAAACTCTAGGGGATTAGGTGTTTATTCAATTTTATTGAATTGTAATATTTCCTTTATATGTTGCAAAGTAAATACCTGCATCAGGATCGTATGCATAATCAAATCTTGTTAGGTATCCTGCGTATTTAAAATCTCCATCCCATTCAACATGATAAATTTGTCCAGGTGGAAACGTTGAAGTTCTTGTATTAACTGTGACATATTTAGTATACACAGCAGCTGGACTAACATTGTCTATACTAGTAGAGTTTTGAACAACGTTGATTTCGGCTGCTGAAACATTACCTGATGGATAGATGAAAAATGAAACAAGTAAAGCTGAGAGTAGAGCAAAACCAAAAATGCGACCTTTAATTGTTTTTACCATTATTATTCCTCCATTCTAGTATAATCCCCTAGTAATTTACATTTAAACATATATTGGTATTTATAGCAACAGATGGTGACTATTGGTTATGAAATTGATTAAAAAGTAGGTGTTACACATGCATTATGAGTGGTTAAAGAACTATCAATAATTAGCAGATTAATTTGTACATAGAATAAGCGTTAATCTCAAAAAAATCTACATAACATACTTTTTATATTTTCATAAATTTCTCCTTGCTAAAGAGCGAATGTTTGTTCTAATATAAATACAAACAAACGTTCCGTAGAAGGAGAGGTCAAAATGGCGAAAATATATAATTTTCCAACTAAAGCATTTCGAGATATAACAAAAGAAAGAGTCGATGTTGTAACTATTGCTTCTGGTTTTATGGGAGGTGTTGTAAAGGTATATGAATGTGAAGGGACAGTCATTATTCATAGTGAAAATAAGAAATCCAGCCATGCTAGTATTTCAAATGATCTTGGTCAAGTTAAAGAATGGGAGATTAGATATGCAATAGAACATATTTTAAAAAGAGGCATTACAGAAGTGAATATAAAAGTTAGTAATACAGGAGTTGTTCATATTCGTAATAAAGATATTAATTCACTTTCTCAGTAAAGTCAGGTCACTTATAAAATAATATGAGTACTGGTTATATCGTTAATGGTCTTTTTAAAACGTAGTTTGCAACTATCCCTTCGACTGTTAGAGGCTTTTAAATTTGTTCCAGCTAACTCTGATAGCAAGTAATTATCAAATTGCTTGGAATGATCATGTACAAGAAATAACAGGTCAATTGGAGTTAGATATTTAAAAGATATTGTTCTGTAAGTTATTTAACTTTTAGAGGTTTTACAAAGAATGAAATGAACATAACAGAAACCCCTATAGCAATGAAAAGTATTGCAACAGATTTATTTGAAATAAATGAATTGTATTCTAGGGCACCTGTTAATCTCGCTGATCCGATTGAAAGCGATAAGATGCCTAAAACAAATATGATATGTCCAATTTTAGAAGGTGTTTTCATTTTATAACAACTCCTGATATTTAGGTAATAACTTACAAAAGGATAACATGATTAGGTAATATTTGAAAATATGGTTCAGTTTGATTATTCCACAATAGGAGTATTTGAGGTTGATGGAAGAAGTACAAAAGTCAATATGGGCTGTCAGTAAATTATATGAATTTATAATAAAGGGGTATGTTTTATGAAACCATTTATGTTACGGCATAAACTGGGTTGGCTACCTAACAAATTAGAGTATCGCAGAACCTATATCATAGGTTTTAAAGGAGAAACAGACGAAAGTTAAACTTTCATGCTAACAAAGAATAGTATGTAAGATTAGTAAATAACAATAAAGAAATGGTTGTTAGGAAAAGAGAATTAAAGAGATATTTCAAGGATGGTTGTTTACAGTTTCTAACTACACAATATGAGGAACATGCTTGAAAGATCTGGAATGGTAAACTTTTAACTTTTTTCTTTTTTGGGTTTAACAAAGTAAGAAATGAACATTACAGAAACGCCCATAGATATGTATAGTAGTGCAACAGATTGATTTGGAATAACTGAATCATATTCAAAGAAACCAGATAATCTTCCTAATCCAGTTATCATCAAAGTAATGCCAAAAATAAATATGATATATCTATTTGTAGAATGTATTTTCAACACAAAACAACCCCCGAGGCTTCCTAATAATTTATATAAGGATAACATAAACTGGTAAATATTTCACTATTCAGATTGAGTCAATATACATTATGAATATGTAAAATAAACACGTTCACTTGTACGTGTATGTCAGAAACGAGCAATTGATACAACTAATCATAAAGGCTTTCAAATCAAAGTGACAATAATGTTAGCTTAAGCAATTAATTGTCACCTTTTACGATGGTTTAAAGATACATTTTTTCTTAACATAGCTTTATAAGCTATAAAGGAGAGAATGTCTTGAATATATTAGAAATAAATAATGATTTATTTAGAATGCTTAATAGTTTAGGAAAAGAATTTCAATTCTTCAATTTACCAATGATTATTATTGCTGAATACACAGTTATTTTTTTAGCTATTTTTGTTATTCTGTTCTGGTTTACCAAAGATAGAGAAAATAAAATAATGCTCATGTGCGCAAGCATAGCTTTCGTTTTGGCTGAAATTATAGGGAAATTTGCAGGGTTATTACATTTTAATCACCAACCATTTGCTGTCCTTTCGAATACAAATCAGTTGATAGAAAAAGCAATAAATAATTCATTTCCAAGCGATCATACCATATTATTTTTTTCATTCTGTATGTCCTTTTGGTTATTTAAAAAAGGAAAATGGATTCTATGGATTTTGCTTGCTATATTAGTCGGAATTTCACGAATTTGGGTAGGAGTTCATTATCCATTAGATGTAATGGTAGGTGCTCTTATTGGAATTACTTCTGCAATAATAATTTACTTTACACTTCCGAAATTAACACTAATAGAAAATGGAATTACCAAATATGAATCCATTGAAAAAGTAATTAGAAGAAAATTCCATAAAACAAATCTAATGTAAAACAATATTAAAGGTCACGTCTAAAATTAAAGTGTACCCTTTACAAAGGGTACACTTTATATGGGTTGTGGCTTTTTCTTTTGCTTTGAAAACAGCATCAAACAGCCAAAACGCTATGAGTTGAGATAGCATGGTTTGGTGATGTTTTGAAAGTGGAATTTGTAGAAAATTGTTCCAATTTATTATCTCTCAGATTATGATTTAGTGGGAGGTTAAATAATGTCAGATAAAATTAAAAACATTTTTATTGGAATCATATTTTTTGTTGTCCTAATTTTAGGGACATCATTCGTAATTGATACAATATTGATTGATCGATGGATTAAAAGTTGATAATGGACTTATAGGTAGTATAGTGGGTGGGATAATAGGAATGGTAGGCGTAATTGTAACTACTTATTTCATTATCGAAGCAAACAAAAAATCAGTGGAGGATTCGTTAAAAAACCAAGATAAGCAGGCAAGGGATAGAGATTACATTGCATTAATTCTTACCAAAGCAGAAGAGTTGAACCATGAAATTATAAAATCTACTCAAATCTACAAAAAAATAATGGATAATTTCAGAATTACTAAAACACACCAAATCTTAATTAACACATATGAGGATAGATTTTCTTTAAAACGTAAAGATGACGAAATTTATGATATGGCTAAAAGGGATTTGGTCGAAAACAATCTGAAACTCGAAAAACTGCGAAACGAATTAACAGTTTGTTTAAATACTTTAATTATAAAAAATATTTACATCGGAATTTTATCAGACCAAATTAATGGTTACGAACATACAGTTAATCGGAATATCGAAATAATAATTAATAGTTTAGATTCGATAGGTAATTTAAATGAACTAGAAGAAACGTTCCGATGGCATAATAAGTATTACATAAATGATTCAAATAAATTACTAAAAGATTTGAATGATTTTGTTGTAGTAAAACTGAGCGAATTAAGAAAAGGCGTAAGTTGAATACTTTACTAATCAATAAAGGGTTGATTTCAAACAAATTTTTCTAATAGGAGCGTGTAAAATGAATTTAAAAGAAAAGTTGATATTAATAAAAGAAAAAGGGTACCAAGCACCTCCCGATAGATTTCAGTTGATACTAGAAATGATAAATAACATTGGCTCTTTGGATGCCCAACTACGTGATGAGCTAATTTATACAACCTTATCACACTGGATTCCTGATAAATCTCTCACCGCAAACGAACTAGAACAACTTTTACCGGTTGTTTTGGATAAAAACCATTTGCTTTTTAAGCTTGGTGAAACAAATACAGACTCTGTCTTCACTCGGTCTTTCTCCATGCTAGTCATACCGCTTCTCTTAACGAGGCATAGAGAATCACCATTTCTCTCAAGAGAGCAAATTCATCACATAAAAGAGAAAGTATTTTACAATGTACAAGAAGAGCGAGATTACCGTGGGTATGATGAAGAAAAAGGCTGGGCTCATGCCATAGCCCATGCAGCAGATGCTTTAGATGATTTGGCTCAATGTTCCGAACTGGATAAAAGCGACCTCTTAACTATCCTCGATTTGGTTTACGAAAAGATGACTATAACAGAGCGAATTTACTCCGATGGGGAAGATGAGAGAATGGTCAAATCCATAATTAGTGTTTTAAATAGAAAAATACTTAGTCAGACTTGTGTAGAGCAGTGGATTCAAAGTTTTGGTGATGTGGAGAAAAATTCAGAATTTCTCCCTGCCTTTAAGCAAAAAAATAATATAAAGAACTTTTTGAAAAGTTTATACTTTCGAGTTAAATTTTACAAAGCGGATGCCGTTCTCTGCTCGACTATCGAGCAGACATTATATAAAGTAGAAAAAGTATACTATTCCTAATTTTAAAAGTGTCGAATAAAAAAAAAGAATATCTTCATAATGAATTACTCTCTTGGTAGTTATTTGTAATCATAAAAAAGTATTAATATAGTAGAATGTTGTTTGTATATTAAAAAATAAAAATGCCACAGTTTGTGACAAAGAAATACTATTAACTTTAAAGGAATTCATATTGTTCTTTCCTTATAATAATACCTGCCAAAACCTTCATGTTTTACATTTTACAAATTGGGGTACACATTTTACAAAAAGTCCGCGTATCCCAGTTTGTACCCCACATCGTACCCCAGTTAAATACATTTAGATAGGCTTCGTTAGACAGGTATAGAAACCTTCATTAATACAAAACCTTGATATTATGCACATCAAAAAATTAAAAACATCAGGATAGAAACCAAGGTCATAAGTTATGCTTATAGTTATTTTTTTATAAACCCTTTGATTATCAAGGGTTGGGGAGGGGCTAACCACATTGGTGCCCCAAAAAGTGCCCCATTTTAAATGAAAAATAGTGTTTTAATCGAAATTGACTATTTCACTTAGAACTTGCATTGCTCTTTTCTCTCGATCTGCAAACGAATGGGCGTAGGTTTTTAAAAGAGTAGAAGTAGTCATACCAAGGATTTTGGCAATCGTTGTTGGCGGTGTACCGGATGCAATTGAGATGGTAGCAAATGTGTGTCGTAAACCATGAGGAGAGATGAGTTTAACGTCATATAATTCATGCATTAAGATTAGCGTTAATCTAGCTGCATTTTGATTAAGAGGCTTGCATGTTTTACTTATAAAGACAAGATCATCCTCGCTATGTTGAATCCCGAAAATTAATTTTCTTTCGATACACCATTTTCTATAACGATCTAATTGTTTACTTAGTACCTCTGTCATATCAATACAGCGAATACTGTTTAGTGTTTTGGCCGAGCGCTCCCCATAAAAATCACGAGTACGATTGATGTAAATTAAATTATTCTTAAAATCTATATCGGACCAACGTAAACCTCCAGCTTCGCCACGTCTTATACCAGTAGCTGCTAGAATAGAAATTAAAGTATATCTTGAAATATCACAAGATTGCTTTACACATTTAAGTAAGTATTCTAGCTCAGCCGGAGTTAAATAATTGCCCTCGACTTCATCATTATTAATTTTTTCTATCCTAGGTAATTCAGCTTTCGCAATGCGGTTTTTATCCAAAATATCATCTTCTACAGCAGCATTAATACATCCAATGAAAAAATTATGATACATTTGAATGCTTTTTGGAGCAGCTATTAAAGATAATTTATCAATAAATTCAGATTGGTATAAACTTTTGGACAGTCGAGATAGCTTATATCTACCGATATAAGGTTTAATGTAAATTTCAATTACATTACGATAAGTTTTAGGGGAGGTACCTTTCCATTTTGATTTTTTACGATCAAAATAAATATCTACCCATTGAGCAATTGTCATGTTTTCATTAAATATTATTTTTTCTCCACCATTTAAAACAGTAGCTTTTAATGCTGTTAATGCTTTTTCAGCTTCGATACTAGAGTTAAAGTTTTGTCTCGTTTTTTCTCTACGTACTCCAGTATGGTCATAAAATTTGTAACGGTAGGCAAATTTCTTCTTCTTGTTTGAATCATAATACCAATAAATATTTTCCTTTTTAGTACTATTAAGTTTCTTTCTAACCATATCGTCCACTTCCTATCTAACTGACCCGGACAGGTACATTGAATAGAGTTTAAGGACAATTAGAACATCACTCCTTCCACAGTAATTTGAAGCAGATAACCTATATTAAACTCACTTATGAACTGTCCTATATTCATCATCTCATATATAGACAGGCCATATTATGCAACCTCTGCATAATCTGCTTATTGTTATATTGTGTTAATCTTCTATAAGCAAAATCGTATTCTACGTTAAAGATTTGCATTACTTTCATAATTGTTTGTGGTGTATGATCGTCTATTGACAAAGCTTCCAACATAAAAGTAGGAATACAAGCGTGGTACATAAAATTGTTGGCCTTGAATTCCTGGTACTCACGAAATAGGGGATACATATGAAATTGATCACCTGTGTGTAATAGGACATGTGATAGCTCATGGCAAAAGTCTTGCCATTTTTGTTGTGGCGATTGATTTTCATTAAGAAAAATATAATGCTGTCCATTAATAAATAAGGCCTGACTCTTATCTGGCCAATAAAAAACTTTCAATCCCATTCTAAAAGCCACTTCTTCAACATGCAGCAGGGTAGGGTCTGTAATGCCCAGGCGAGTGTAGAACTGTTGGACATAATCTTCAAGATGTGTATAGTGCATGTAAATCAACCCCTAAAAACGACTAACAGAACATGTGTTCTGTTTTATTGTATAATAAAACCCTACTTTTGGGAAGTAAGGTTTATAATGCTCCATATTTTTTGTTTACTACATCAATATATGTATTACATTCATCTTCTGGAATAATCCCAATACTTTTCAGATGATTTAAATTTGCTATTAATCTTGCATTATACGGTTGAGAATTATCAAATATCTCATCATCATGTATTTCATCAATTATATTTCTGTATTTTTGTTGCATCATAGTATAAAAATTTCCGCCATTTAAAATTTTCTCAAAATCAATATAATTAAATCCAATGATTAATCTATTAAAGTTTGATAATAATGCAAATTTTCTTCTTTTCCCTTCAGCATTCTCCCAAACACTATTTCTTCCTTTGGAAAATGACTTATAAGAAGAAACTATTCCAAATTTGCAGTTTCTAATCTCTAGATTACTATTTAAAATTGTTACCTCTTGAGAAGAAACTGATTTTTTATGATTTTTACATTCATTTATCAAATGGCATCCTACGATTCTTTTTATAAAGTCAGGTGCTTCAAATTCGTAAAAAAAGATTTCATGATCTAGTTGGTTATCCTTAGTCCTTAAATCATCTTTTACTTCAGCATAAACAAATCTATTGAAGATATATGTCATTAGTAATTCCAAAGCTTTTCCTTTTTGATCTTTAGTACCAGTTTTTCTAGATGATTCAACAGATTCTAATAATATTTTAAATTCTTTTTTATCTTTTTCTGAAGTTATAGGTTTCCAGTACGCATCACTTGATAAACTATTTTTATATTTATTAAAGCTAATTCCTCTAGCCATTGTCCTTCACCTTCTTCAATTTTACTTTTGGTATTTTAAAGTAAACTTCAACATTACTATCAAAAAAGTTAGAATTACAATCAGGACAAATAGCATTATTTTTATTTACAAAGTTACTTAATTCCATAAATGAATTAAAACTAAAAGTATGGACGTGATCAAACTCCTCATTATCACATCTGAGTATAAACAAAGGATCAATAATTTGATACTCAGATAATTTAATAAGGACACTTTCAACATCGTCCTCAGTAGCTTCAAGTTTATATGCTATATCTTCAATAGAAAGTATAGATTCAGGATAGAGTGATTCAATTATATATTCAAGTTGACTATTTTGTTCTTGTGTTAGAAATTGGTTCACTTCCTTTGTAAGCTTTGAATTCTGTAAGTACATTTTTTACCAACTCCTTTGTTGTACCAGTTTCATTTGTTTGCTCTAAAATAAACCAATTATCTTTGCAAATAAATTTGTAAGGTACAGTTTCATTAGTGTCCGAATAATATTTTAACCCGAGTACTTTTAAGGAGCTAGAGTCTAAAATACTTAAAATAGTATCTCTTGTACTAAGAGAAGGTAAGTTTTTCATATCATGATTTGTACTACCATTTCTTGATTTAAACGTAGTATCTCCTTTATTTACTTCTTGTAAAAATACTTCAAATGGATGACGACAAGGGTTTAGGCCAAAATGAGCAGTGAGTTCTTTTTCAATAACCTTATCTATAGCATTTTTAATGCGTTGTAATGTAACTTCATTATTAAATATAGGCGATAAAGTAGAGAAATATTCCTCTATCACATCATTTTCATTAGAAGATTCAAACATCTTTTTATTTTTACTTATATTCTCCAATTCGAGTTCGATTTCTGAATTATTATGGTAATAATATTCGTTTGTGATATCTCTTAACGCTTTATTTACCCAATTTGGAGAAGTTAACTCAATATCACCTATAATATCCTCTAAAAAATCAATAGTTTTTCGAGTTAAAATATCAGGTAAATTTTTTTTAGTAGTCACATCCCAAATAGAAAAATATTCTTTGGTAGAAGGAAGCGAAAAAGTAATGCTTTTTTGACTAAAATCGAACCAAATATAAATAAAATATAAGGCAGGTTGCTGAATTAAAGTTTTCCGATTGTTATTTATTGGGAAATTTTGTTTTTCCTCTTTTAGTTTTCGAGCAGGTACTACTAAAGTTAATTCAATTTCATTTTTAATATTATTGACTAGTGAAAAAATAGGTTTTTCAATTTCATTCCGTGAAATATCAAGAATTTTTAATGAAGTATTGTTGAATTTCCTCGAAAGTTCGGCAAAATTTATTTTCTTCTTACTTTCTATAGTAGAAAACTCCATATGAACAATTGTATTGTTACTGTCTTGCTTTAATGTGTTTAACCAATCAAATAAATCTTCGATCTCAATTTCATTTAACATTATGAATTCTAAAACATTATTTCTATAAAGTTCTAAATCTCTCTTTTTTATAATTTCTGGAAATGATTTTCTTAAGTTATTCAATTGATGGAGTTGAGAATATTCAAGTAAGTGCCATAAATTATCAATTTGAGATTGAGTAAGCTGGTTGTATAACATATAAATCCCCCTAAGATAAAATACTTATAAATATTTTATATTGAACTCAATATAAAATAGCCTCAATTAAGAGGCTAAAATTTAGTATTTCGAAAGCTCTACTTTATAGCCATTTTTATTTTTTTGATGGTTCGTATCTAAAAATACAGAACGATCATTTTTTAATACGATAACTTCAAAAAATGGCTTAAAGCGTTCTTCAGAAATACCAAAAGCATTTAAAAACTTTTTAAATAATTGTTGTTCTTCGATTTCAGCTTCACCATCTGAAAGAGAGGAGTCAATTAAATTAACTAAAATACACATTTTTTGAGCATCAGTAAGAACTGGTGCAGCTTCACGTAAGAATCGTTCTACAGAGTTCTTGTTAACATATTTTATTGCTTTTGACATTAAATCATCGTTGTTCCCACCAACATAGATTTTATCGCCTTTTTTCTGTCCGCCGATAACAGATAACAGCTGGCCAATTTCTTCATGGTCATATTCTCCATCAGCACCCATCATGTAAAGTAGAGATGTTACAAATGCGAAATGTGGATGCATCCCTTGCTCAGTTCCAGTTTTATCTCCCTTGAAAATATCAAATAAACCCATTAATAAAACCTCCTATTAATATATTAAATAATGAAAAACCAGACTAAGTTAAAGCAAAGTTATATTTAATTCCAGTTTAGTGGTTAATAGTTCTTGCGTAAATATACCTATAATCACTACAAAAAATATATCATAAATAAATAATATTTCCAATAATGGTATTAAAAAAGGACATGTTTATGCATGTCCTTTTTTAAGATATCATTATGTTACTTTTAGTCTTAATTAAAAATCGTTTATTTGATTCTCTCCAAATAACGATTACAATTCCCCATTATCCTTCAAAATCTCCCACATCTTACGCAACTTCTCCAAATCTTCTTCTTTCGACTTCGGCAATTCCTTGTACCATTTTTGCAGGGTAGGGTTGTTGGCAAAAGCTTGGAACTCAGCTTCGTCTTTATCTTGTAGAGAAAGTTGTTCAAATTTATCTGTATTACCAAGTAAATAGTCAGTTGTTACATTGAAATAGCTCGCTATTTTTTGTAGTAATTTAAAATCAGGCTCTCTTTTCCCTGTTTCATATTTGGACAATGCAGAATATGTAATGCCTAATGAATTAGCTAAATGTTCTCGACTAATATTTTCTTGTTCTCTCAGCTTTTTTAACCGTTCATGAAACATTAGAGCCCTCCTTTATGTATTTATTTAATTTATTTTACACTCATTGTCCAATAAATAATTTGTTTTGGACAAAACGTGTAAAAATATTTGACTTTAGACGAAATGTCTATTATATTTAATTCAAGGACAAATTGTCCAAAAGAAAAGAGGTGAAAGTATGCGAGTTTATTTGAAAGAACTTCGCATGAATAAAAATTTAAGCGTAGAACAAATGGCTCAACTATTAAATATTTCACAGTCACACTACTATAAAATAGAAAGTGGTGTTAGAAATCCTAATTTTTTGCTTGCTGGAAAAATAGCATCTCTATTTGACTGTAGTGTAGATGAAATTTTTTTTGGTAACGAATTGGACAAAACGTCTAATTTTTTTGGAGCTGAAAGAGTTATTTAGATTTATTATTTTATTCATCCTAATAGCTCACGAAGCGGTAGCAACTCTAATCCAACAACGAAAGGGGGTGTGAGCATGACTAAATCAAAGCGTAAAAAGAAACGCAAAGAGCAGTTTCCTTCACAGCAATTTCGAAATCTTAAAGGTTCTAAACGCGAACGAATGATTGCTGAACGAAAAGCCAAGGGTCTTTCACAGGGACAACTCGGAAAATTAATTGGTTGTTCAACTGCTCTGATTAGTCATTTAGAGGTCGGACGAGCTAATCCAAATATAGAGCTTTCAATGAAGCTAGAACAGGTTCTAGAAACACCATTTTTTGAATTGTTCCCAGACTTATAAAAAAGTTCTTGACTTGAGGTTGTCTCCTTTTTTCCAATTTTAAAGTTAAATATACTTCGTTGGATAGGTCAAACTCGTAAATGAAGTTAAATACATCAGAATACATCAGGATAATAAGCAAGTTAATTCCAAAAATGTCAAAACGCCAATTTCTATAATAAATAGTATTAGAGAAGGAGGTCTCAAAATGAATCAATTGTCAAGGAATATCCCGAGTACAGAAGTTGCAGAAATGGTCGGGCGTGACCATAACGAAGTCTTGAAAGATCTGAGACGCATTATTGCTCAATTAGGAGAGGGGAATTTACCCCAGTCCTATTTCATCGAATCTACTTATACAAATAGTCAAAACAAGCAGCAACCTTGCTTCTTGTTAACTAAGAAGGGGTGCGAATTATATGGCACTCGCATGACTGGCGAAAAGGGTACACATTTCGCTGTTAAATACATCGAACGCTTCAATGAAATGGAGCAACAGATTGAAAAGCAACTATCACAAGATCCTATTACATTAGCGCTTGAATCAGTGTTAAATACGCGAAAGCAATTACAGAGCATCCAAATGGAAGTTGTTGAAGTTAAAGAAACTGTACAAAACCTTATTGTCACAATGCGTATTGATGGCAATCAAGAAGCGCAGATAAGTAAGCGTGGCCGAGAAGTTGTGATAGCTGCGTTAGGCGGCAAAGAATCGAATGCCTATAAAAAAATAAGCCGTCAAGTATTTTCCGCTTTTTGGAGAGATTTTAAAAATCACTTTGAAGTCCCACGTTATGGAGAAATTCCTAAAACACGTTTTGCTGAAAGTATCAAATTTATCTCCATGTGGCAGCCATCTACAACTCTACGAATGGAAATCAACGCTTACAACCAACAGGGATTAAAGCTTGTTGAAGGTGGTGCCAAGTGACCGTGATTAAAAATGATATGGACATTACTCAAATAGTACTGGAGAACGCTGGTCTTTCTAAAAAAGAACTGTTAGAAAGGTACGACCAAATAGTACAAGCCACCATTAGGAAACGAACACTGTATTGGGATATCGATGATCTAGTTCGAGAAACTAGATTTAGTAAGGCGTCATTAGAAAAATATATTCTTTGTGACCCTCGCATTAGGGAGCACCAAAGACAATTAGGCTCTAGATACAAAAGGGTTTGGTTAGCAGAGCCCACAGCTAAAGTGCTTGATGAAATTTTGAATAATGATTACTAAAAAACAACTACCCGGACAGGTATGTAGAAGAGATTGGGGCAAACAATCTCATATCTCAACTATAAAGATAACTTAATAGAGAAACCATGCGTGGTAAGCATAATATGCACTTTCTGCATAAGGAGGTGATTTCATTGCATGTAGATGTTGGAGAGTTAATCAGAAAGTGCCGCAAGAAAGCAAAATTATCGCAGGAAGCCTTCGCGGAGCTTATGCACACTACGCAATCTACGATTAGTCGAATTGAGCAAAATCTCATTGCTTGTGAAGCTAAATTTTTAGCTCGAGCAGCAGCTATTACAAATTCTCAAGACACAGTAGTAGCGGCATTATTTAGCGCAGATGCAGCAGTGCAGTTTTTACAGACAGTACCAATGTTTATAGGAGGAGGGATTTTCAATTGGATCATGTAAAGAAATTGGAGCTAGAGATAGCCGCAAAGAAAGCATGCATTGAGGATTTACAAGGAGCCATGGCATTTCATAGACAGCACGGTACATACAACTTAGCAGCTGAATGTGCTTGGCGGATTAAAAAGGCAGAACATGCTATCAAACGTTTAGAAGTGCAGCTACAAGATAACAAAAATTTTGGTGGGTTAATTCAAGATTTTAGTAGGCGAGGTATTTCCCTAAAGGTGGTGAAGAAACTTGCTAATGAAAATATTAAAAGTTAATAAATGGAGTAGTTTGTCATTGCAAGAACGCTTAGTTTCAGTAGGTAAGTGGTGGTCAGCATGGTGAAATGGCTAGTGAATTATTTGTATATGCCAGATGACGGCCGCGATCAAGAACATAAGGAGTCCTGTGTGAAATGCGGAATTGTCATGGTTGCTATTGGCGTACCAATCATTATTGCTTGCTGGCAATAAAAAAGCTGCTTAATCGTTGGCGCGATTAAACAGCAGAACTATATTAGTCTCGATAATTATATCACAAAACTAGATGATTGCGAGTACGATACTCGCTCTCGTCAAGCAGTCTATAACCCGTTCCTCCCCTTGACGGATTGCTTTGCAGTTATAGGCTGCTTGATGGGATTCCATCAGAAAGTAGGTGATTGAAATGCGTATTGTTTACTTCAAGCGGTTATCAGATCAAAAGGAATTTCGTTTTTTACAAGTTAAGAACACGGGGCTTGAAGGTGTCGCTAAAGATGGTGAAGTTGTGACATTGAAATTTGCAGAACGTTCAACTCTTTATTCTCAATCCTATACAAAGTAAAAACCACTGTTTGCGGCAGTGGTCTGAAAAAATTATTTGCAAAAATAGTTACTTTGTATTTTACGCCCAATACTTCAAAAAATCAACTAACTAGGAGGAAGAATATGCTTTTTTCCGAGAGTAATGTAAACATTTCGGCAGCATTAGCTAAAGCATGGGCTACTATTCAAACACCAAAACACAATGCAAAAGTAAATGTTCGCACTAAAAATGGTGGTTCATACACATTTGAATACACGGATCTCAATGGCATTTTAGATGCTGTCAGACCTATATTTGTTCAAAATCATTTATCCATCATTCAGAACAGCTATACAACCGTTGAAGGCAATTTAACAATGGCTTGTGTAGAAACCATATTCCTGCACGAATCAGGAGAATATGTGAAATCTTATCCACTCAAATTTCCAGCAGCCAATAGCATGCAAGATTTCGGTGGTCAGATTACTTACATGAAGCGCTATAGCTTGTCGGCTATGTTAGGGCTTGCTACAGAGAAGGATGATGATGCAAATGGAGCGAGCGGAAACGATTATCAATATATGAATCAAGCTCCTCCGAAACAGCCAAGTAACAGTGGTCAGCTACAGCAACAAAGAAATCAACCAAATCAAACAGGTTTAAGGACTCAGGAACAATTCAATGAAATAGCAAAATTGTTGAGTGAAGTTGCCACAGCATATGGTTCCGATCCTAACACAGTTTATAACGGTGCTATGCAGAGATGCAAAATCCCTGATAAGAATTCAGATTTATTAACAATGAAAGAAGCGGATAGCTTAATTCAATATTTACATGCTATCAAGATGCAAGTGCCTCAATGAATTCTGTACCGCACAGAGTGTTGTTACCACATTGGATTTTTGAACAGGCGGCAGACGATGAAAAGGAATTATATCGCCTTGTACGCCGGTACATATGGCAGGGCTACCCTGATTATAAGTTGATTGAAATCAAAGGCAGTTTTGCCATTTGTAAGCGAACAGATGGATTTTTATAAGGAGGGCAAACCAAATGTTTACAACAGGAAATACAACAGTAGATGCGATTGGACAGATGCATTTAGAAGGGAATGTCATCCCACACACTTGGTATGAAAACATCCGATTAAGCACAGGTAAGCCTGATTTAATTGCTATCACACTGCTCAGTGAAATTGTTTATTGGTATCGCCCTACACATGTGAAAGAAGAGGCAACAGGGCGTTTACTGGGTATAAAAAAGAAGTTTAAAGCGGATGCGCTACAACGTTCTTATGATAGCTTTGTTGAACAATTTGGCTTTAGCAAAAAACAAGTCAGAGAAGCCATGGATCGTTTAGAGCAACTTGGTTTAATTACTCGTGATTTTCGGACAATCACATCCAATGGAACAAATTTATCTAATGTATTATTTATCGATTTAAACATAGGACTTTTAGAGGGTATTACCTTTTTGGGTAATAGGGTGTTACCCAAAAAGGAAAGAGGGTATTGCCCAAATGGGAAAGAGGGTGTTACCGATATGGGCAATAGGGTATTACCCAAACGGGAAACACCTATTGCCCTTGAGGGTAATACGTATACAGAGATTACTACAGAGATTACAAATACAGAGATTACTAAAAAGAATACTAGTCGCAAACGAGTTTACGACGAATCTTCTGTTGAATATCAATTAGCAAATAGGCTTTATGAAAAAATTCTTGCTAACGATGCCAATTTTAAAAAGCCAAATTTGAATAGCTGGGCTGATCATATTCGTCTCATGATGGAACGAGATCAACGGACAGCTCAACAAATTGAATACTTAATTGACTGGTCACAAAACAACAGCTTCTGGCAATCAAATATTCTTTCAACCAAAAAACTACGTGAAAAAGCAACCACATTAATCCTTCAAATCAAAGGGGAAAGGGAGAAAGCTAACGGAAGTATTCCTCTGCAATATCAACGGGTGCGGAGAGAGATTGTTCCACAATGGTTTAAAGAGCGGCAACTTAAAAAACCACAAAATGGAGAAATCATCGAATCATCAATACTTATTACGGATGTAGAGGCGGAGCCGTCGGAAGAACAGAAAGCTTACTTTGAAGCAGAACGACAAAAAATCTTAGCAACGTTAGGGAAGGTGGAAGAAAAATTTGAGCAGACATGAAGAACATATGAAAATACGTGACCATTTCGCCAAGGTTGCTCAGGCTAAAGGTACTTTTACTAATGGCACTGACCAAGCACTGGTACGGGCAGTGACACATGATGAAGTAGCGAAGCGTATTAACCAGCTTGTCAGTGATTATCAGTTCCCGCTTCCAGTCCTACAAGACGTACAGAAGCGGTTAAGTGACAGCAACTGCCCCCATTATGCAATGCAACAACTTAGATATTTAGAAAACAATGTACATGCTGGCATCGCCACAAAAAGGGAGGATTCATACAATGATTAATCGTGTCGTATTAGTTGGTCGTCTTACAAAAGATCCTGAGTTACGTTACACACCGAACGGTATTGCATCTTGCCGCTTTACAGTAGCCATTAACCGTACATTTGCCAATCAAAATGGTGAGCGTGATGCAGATTTTATTAACTGCCAAGCATGGCGTAAAGCAGCTGAAAATCTAGCAAACTATCAGCGCAAAGGGGCACTGATTGGTTTAGAGGGACGTATTCAAACACATAGTTACGAGGATCAGAATGGACAAAGAGTATATACAACTACTGTTGTAGCAGACAGTATCCAATTTTTAGAGTCACGTAATCAAGCTAGTGGTCAACAGCAGCCTCAATACGGCAACAACCAGCCAACATATACTGGTGGACAGCCGCAACAGCAATTCGGTGGGCAAGGTGCTTATCAGCAAAATCAGCCGCCTATGTATCAATCTAGCTATACAAGATTAGATGAGGACCCATTTGCGAATAGTCGAGGACCGATAGAAGTGTCTGACGATGATTTGCCATTTTAGGAGGCTGATAGGATGAGTCGTTGTAAAAGATGCAACAGACCCTTAAAAAATGGGGAATCCATTGTAAGACAGTATGGGGTTACTTGCTGGAAGCGGCATTTGGATGATCTTGAGCAAGAGTTTTTGAAGAACCAGCTCACCATTTATGACGTACTAGAGGCAGAAAATCATGAAGAAATGAGGGCACAGAATGTTTCATAATCAATCAACTAAGCAGCGTGCAAAATCAGTAACACATGCTAACCGTGGCAAGTTTTTAGAACGTGTCATTGATATGGCCAACACAAAATATCGTAATGCGGGATTAGCTGACATTCGTAAAATTCCAACGCCTGTACAAATTACAAAAGATAAAGGCTCCCAAGTAGAAGGACGGAAGGAAAAGCCTGAATGGGTGGACTATGCAGGTGTCTGTAATGGACGAGCAGTGGTGTTTGATGCAAAGGAAACGAAGGGCAAAAGTTTTCCGCTTCAAAACTTACATGAACATCAATACGAATTGCTTCGCTCCTGGTACGAAAAAGGCGCCATCACCTTTCTACTTGTGTATTTCAACGAGTTGGATAAATACTATCGCTTACCATTTCCACCGCTCCAAGCAGCTTGGCAGACAGCTAAAAGTGGTGGGCGCAAATCGATTCCGCTTGAAACATTTGTGGAACATGCAAGTGAAGTTGTATCAATGGACGGCTATACATTGCACTACTTGCTGCCATTTATCGAAAGTAGGTGGTGAGGATGTTACAGGGAAAATGTATTGATACGGGCGGCTCTACTAATCTTACAAAAGGTGAAGTGTACTATCTTTTCCCACATGGCGGTCATGCATATTGTGCTAGCCGCTTCCCTAGACATGGGTCTCACTTTGGGGCCTACCAAGAGAATCACTTTGAGCTAGTGGATGTTGCTATTGATGCACCAGCACGAGTACTTAATAAATATTTGGCTCGTGTAGTGAAACCACCCTCACATTTTTATCAAATTGACGAAGAATACATCATTACGGAGCCACGAGCAGATGGTTACTACAGTGTGTTTTTTAAGCATCGTCCAGATGATCCACCAATTGGGGCATATAAACGTAATGATTGTTTTGAGCGTATTGTGTCTCTTGAAGAATCAGCAAAAGACACAGCTACCATATTTGAGGTGGGTGACATTGTAGAAATTATAGACGCATCGATTATAAAACGTAAACATTATGAAAATGGTGTGCAGGCAACGGTGATAGAGAATTTTTATGGTTGCATATCAATTCAAAGAAATGAACCTGTAGATAAAATGGTCATAAGTAGCGTGCTTTTAGTAGGAGAGGATCTACAGGCTATTAAAAAAGTTAAATTAAGAACCTTACTAGAAGCGGTTATGGTGAACGATAAGCCGAAAAAGGTAAAAAAATCGATAGAGATGGTGCACGATAAGCCTGAAATTGTGCACGTGCCTACCAAAAAACAAGAATATGAGCAGTTGAGCTTATTTTAGGAGGGACAGAAATGAATAAGCAATTAAGTTTTCGTGATGAATTACGAAAGCAAGAATTAGATATTTAGTAAATATTGTAAAGAAGGGAGAAGGGTGTATTTATGGTTTGATAGGATGTCCGAAAACATTAAGAATGGGTTAAACAGTTGGAAAGAGTTGCAGATTATCCTAAGAGTTAATGAACAAAATGCTATTTTTTTTCATATTTCTTACTATCCCATGCCCAATTTAAAAAAGCATAAACAAGTACTGCCCATAAAGAAAAGAAGAGATTATTAAGAAAATCCCAATTACCTTTTTTGAAATAATCTGAAACAGATAAAAGTAAAAAAAGTATAACGAAGTAAACAATATTCAAGTATTTTCTGATAAATGTCATTAGAATCACCTTATATGTATTTTATGTAAAATATAACATAAATAAAGCCTGTGATTTGTGGCTTAATTTAGTTGTTAGTCAAGAATTCTTTACTGAGCATTTTGAGGAAAGAAACTAAAAACGGGTCACTGAGTGTGAGTGACCCTAAGTAACAATTCAGGAGGTTCCTGTTAAACTAGTTTAGCTTAACACTACTATTTATATGCTTAGGTAACTTGGGTTTATAGTTTATTGCCTTTGGAAAAATAAAAATTATGTCTTAATGTAGGCTAAATTTAAAGTCTTTAATTGGAGAAAAGAAGCCTATCCATAGAAGAATAGACTTCTTTAAAATTAAAGCTACTATACCGGTAATAGAATAGCTTCAATATCTTTACAATTTACAACTAGAGTTCTAGAGCCATCTAGAAAATATGCGCAACAATCTTCATTGTTTAAGGAAAGAAATCTTACATTATTAAATTCTCTACCACTCTTTAAAAAGATGTTAACTCGAGAATTAACTTTTAAATCTCTTAATTGGTCACAAGCACAGCCTTTACAACGATTGCTCTCATTTGAAACGTTACTTACTCTTGAATGGCAAGAGGAGCATTTTTTTCTAGCTGCTGGATTTCTATTAACACTCATCGTATACCCTCCTTTCATAGTAGAATTAAGGTATCGTAACCTTACATTCTTAATCTATGAAAAGGATTGTAAATTGGCTGGTAATTTGTCTATTCTACAATAAATAATTTTATAAATAAAGTACAGAACAAATATAAACATTTGTGTATAGTTAATAGTTTAGTGTTATTTTATAACTATTTTGTAATAAAAAGTTAATATGAAACACTGAATAAACGAAATATCTTTATACAATAAACTAATATTTACTTAAATTTAATGAAAAAGTTTGGTAAGAATTATACTTACCAAATTTCTAGGATTAGTATGTTTGAGGTGTTTTTGAAAATAAGAAAAAAGCCGTAGCGTCGACTCACGCTACAGCTAGAAATGGTTTATGCCCTTTGATGGCCTCACAGATAAGTCATTATAACACAACTTAGGAGGCCAAACCTATGTTAACAGCTCAAACAGTAAAAGAAGTATGGTCAGAGGCAGACATTGATTATCTAGTGAAAAACTATCGTTTCTGGAAGAAAGAAATTAATCGGTTAGAAAGAGTGTTATATGGTAGTTCAAGCTCAATGGTTTCTTGGGGGGTCGCTCAGTATGGAATAGATGCAGCAATGCCAAAAGGGAGTTTGATTCGTAGCGTAGAAGAGCTTAAAAGAATGGATATACGTGAACGTGGTCAGATAGCGCGATTAGAAAAGCTACGTACTTATGTATATGCGTTAGAGGTAGCTTACAATCTAATTGACGATGAACAACTTAAATCCATTTATGATTGCTTACTTGATGGAATGACGTACAGACAAATCGCTGAACATCTATCAGCATCTAAAGATTATGTGCGGTTAAAGAAACAAATCATTTTTAGCCAGATTAGCCAAAATAGCCAAATAAGTACTATTTTGACCTACGAAAAATTTGCAATGTAAAATGGGAGGCAGGACGGTGCAGTAAGGTTTTCCTCCCTTGGTATTTATAAAAACCGAAATATTAGAGGAAAACAGACCAACGGCCAGCCTATATTTTTTAAGTGATTAGATGTCTTAATTAATAATAAATAAGTGGTTTTTATGTGAACTTTTGTCCACTTTCCATTTAATTCAATTAACTAACAATAAAGTTCGCGGTAATGCACTATTTAGAACCATAATCTGTGTATATGCCATAGGCTTTTACCTATGAGAAACGTCTTGTGAGGAATAGGATGTAGAAGTGGCTTGAGTAACCACTAGAATTATTCAAACACATTTTTTTATCCCTTTGTTAAAAGACCACAATTTATTAGTGGTCTTTTGTATTATTATAAAAAACTAACGAAATGAATTGAACATAGTATAATTGTCTATTTCTTTTATCCCTAATTGAATAGTGTAGTAAAAACAAGGAGGGATTTTAAAAATGGGATGTAGAAATTGTAATAAAGCTTGGAATCACCACCATGCAAACAATATGTGTGGTTGTGAGAAAAATCAGTGTTTCTTTAGATTCAAAGCACCATGTATACCAGAAATGAATGGAGTAACTCCACCACCACCAGTTAATAACGCAAGAGTGTGTGAAATTTATTTAGCAACAGATGAATCTATAGGAAATGGTCAATATTTAGGATTAGGGACTGCTTCCGCGCTATTCCCACGAAATACGGTTGTTATACCAGAAAACGCAATTATAACTGGATTAGTTTTAAATGTACGTGATAATACACTAACAGCTGCAGATACAGTAACGGCTGAAGTAGTTATTAGTAGAAGCTGTGGTTTTACTGACCCGATTTCAACAGGTGTTATTGCTACAGTAACAGGGCCAAACACTGCTGAAAACCCCAATTGTTGTGGTTCAACAACAGCTAACTATGCTATAAATAAATGTGACCTATTATCTGTAAGGATTGTAACAGGGGATGGGGCACTTCCGTTTGGTGCAGCAGTAACAGTAATGTATGTACTACCGTAAATTAATTTTAAAAAAACTACATTTTATCAAAAACCACGAAAAAAATCGTGGTTTTTTTATTTTAGAAAGCAATTACATATGGGTGATTTATAAACAATCAAATGTGGAGGTGGTGGTGATTATGAGATATGGGTAGAGCAAGAGATCCAAGACGTGATCAAGCATATGATATATACAAAGCCTGTAACGGTGATATAAGGCTTAAAGACATAGCCGAACAACTTGGTATATCTGAGGGCACCGTGCGAGGTTGGAAGAATAAAGATTCATGGGATGATCGTCTTGAAGCAGAATCGAATGGAACGTTCCAATCAAAACAGCAGAAAAATACGGAACGTTCCGTAAAAAAGAAAACGAAAAAAACGCAACGGAGCAAAGCGATCCCAGAAGCGGAATCGCAAGCAACTGTACAGTTTGAAATCGTCCCCAGTGACGGTCTCAACAGTCAACAGTTGCTTTTTTGTTTGTACTACACAAAGTATTGGAATGCCACGAAAGCATATCAAAAAGTGTATGGATGTGACTACGCTTCAGCAATGAGTAACGGCAGCCGATTGATAAGAAATGATAAGGTTCGAAAGGAGATTCATCGATTGAAGGCAGAATTAGCAAACGGTATTATGCTGGATGCACGCCAGGTCTTACAAAAGTACATCGACATTGCATTTGCTGACATCACCGATTTTGTGGACTTCGGCATGCGTGAAGTGGAGGAGCCTATGTTAGATGGTATGGGGGGCGTAATCTTAGATGAAGATGGAAACCCTCGAATGCAGACATACAAGGTAAATACAGTGCACTTCCACGATGCCACAGAGGTAGATGGCACGATCATAACCGAGGTCAAAAAAGGCAAGGATGGTATCAGTGTGAAGCTTGCTGACAAAATGGCAGCACTTGCAATGCTTTCAAAGTACACCGATTTATTAAGTGATGAACAGCTAAAAAGGTTACGTGAAGAAAAATTAAAAGTAGACATTGCAAAAGTACGTTCTGAAACAAAAGGTACTGTAGGTAGCAACACCACAGGCGTTGACTTAAGTAATTTAACGACGGAGGAGTTGAGAGCGATTGCTAATTCTAAGCGATGAGAAAATGAGCGCATTGGAAAACGAAGCAGACAAAGAACTTGCACGCCGCTTCTACCGTGATTATGTTGAATATGTACATCACGGCCATTATGAGCACTTTCGTCATACTGAATTAATTTGTGATGTCCTCCAACGTGTGGCCAATGGTGAACAGTTATCTATATTAATAGAGATGCCTCCACGACATGGTAAAAGTATGACGGTAACAGAATCGTTTCCGTCTTTTTATTTGGGCAAAAATCCTGATAAGCGGGTAATAGCTGCTGCATATTCAGATGGGTTAGCAACCAAGTTTGGTCGTCTAAATCGTAATAAGTTTAATGAGTTTTCACATGATCTATTTAATGTGCAATTGTCCGAGTCCAATGCAGCTACAAAGGATTGGGGAATTCAGGACAGACGTGGTGGAATGATCTCCACTGGTATAGGTGGTTCTATCACAGGGCAAGGCGCAGACTTAATGATTATTGATGATCCAATTAAAAACATGAAAGAGGCTATGTCACAAACGATACGTGATAGTATCTGGGATGAATGGGAAGCGACATTATCAACTCGTTTACATGATGGAGCTTCTGTAATCGTTATTATGACACGATGGCATGAAGATGACTTAATTGGCCGTTTACTTGCTCGGAGCCCTCGTAAGTGGGTGCGATTGCGGTTACCTGCCATTGCAGAGGACGAAAATGATCTATTAAACCGTAAAATTGGCGAGCCGTTATGTCCAGAGCTCGGCTTTGATGAGAAATGGGCTGAGGATAAAAAGGCAGAGGTTGGATCACGAACGTGGGCGTCTCTTTACCAACAAAGACCCGCTCCTGCAGGTGGTAGTATCTTTAAGCGTGAATGGGTTAAATACTATGTGCGTGACGAGCAAATGAAGCGGGATTGGGGTTTAAGTGATGATGTTATTGTATTACCGATTCACTTTGACAAAATGGCTCAATCTTGGGACTGTACATTTAAGAAAACAGAAAGTAGTGACTTTGTTGCTGGCCAAGTATGGTCACGAAAAAAGGCACAGTATTTCTTATTAGATCAGGACCACAAACGTATGAACTTCCCAGATACAGTTAAAGCAATTCGCGCAATGACTGACAAATGGCCAAAAGCTACCAGTAAATATATCGAGGATAAAGCAAACGGTTCTGCTGTCATAGATACATTAAAAGATGAAATCAGTGGCATTATTCCAGTTGATCCCGATGGTGGTAAGGAGGCACGTGCAAACGCGGTGTCTCCTTTATTTGAAGCGGGTAATGTTTATTTCCCTCACCCGAATATGTGTCCTTGGGTGAATGATGTCATTGAGGAAATGGTGAGCTTCCCTAACGGGGCTCATGATGACATGGTGGATGCATTGACGCAAGCGCTAAATCAGCTATACACGAATAATTCAAGCTTGTTAGATAGAACGAAAAAATTGTTAGGCATGGGTAGGTGATAAAGATTGAGTGTTCTCGAAGTAGCTAAGCAGTACAAAGAGGATTTTATGCAAGGTCATGGGAAAGCAGGTGCTAAAGATAAGCTTACTCGGCAAGTGCCTGGTATTCGCAGAAAGTTAACCCATGCTGAAATATCTGCCCTATATGCAGATAATCCAATAGTACAAAATATTGTCGATATTCCAGCGGAGGACATGACAAGGCACTGGTTTACATTACGTATGAAGGATGACCAGCTTGCACGAGATATAATGGCGCGATTAGCAGACCTTAAAGCGAAAGATGCTTTTAAGAAAATGAGGATGTACGAACGTATGCGTGGTGATGGATTTATTTCCTTAGGCGTTACCCAGCGAAGTAAATTCGAGTTACAAGATCCATTAAAGTTAGATAGTCTACTTTCTATAGATTACTTGCATCCATTCTCATCAATGAAAGTAAGCGAGCTTTTAATCAATGATGATGTATTTGATAAGAACTATGGCAAGTTGGAAAATTTACGAATTAGCCGCGCATCTAGGCACGGAATACAAGCCGTAGAGACAGAAACACTTGTTCATTATTCTCGAGTGTTGCATGACCAAACAAGGCGTTTAGAGGATGAAGAACAGGGCATGTCGCTGTTAGAGACACTGTATGATGCTATTACAGTACTTGATACATCCTTATGGTCCGTTGGACAGATATTGCATGATTTCACATTTAAGGTGTATGAATCTGCTGACATTGATAACCTGTCGAAAGAGGAAAAAAAAGAACTTTCAATGATACTTGACTTTATGTTTAGAACAGAGGCACTTGCCCTTATCGCAAAGGGAGAGACGCTCACAAAGCAAACAACGCCTGTATCTGGAATGAAAGACTTACTGGACTTTGTATGGGATTATATTTCGGCTTCTGCTCGAATGCCTAAGAGTGTCATTAAAGGACAAGAAGCGGGTACGTTGACAGGGGCACAATATGATGTGATGAATTACTATGCTCGAATAACCTCAGCACAAGAAAATGAAATGAAACCGCTTCTTGAGCAACTTATTCGTATGTTGTTATGGGCAGAGAAGGAACCAGGTGGTCGAGTCGATCCAGATACAGTTGAGTGGGAAATAAAATTCAATCCGCTTTGGTCAGTAGATTCTAAAACTGATGCAGAAATTCGTAAAATCGTTGCAGAAACAGACCAAATTTATGTGTCTAATGGTGTTATCTCTTCTGATGAAATTAGAGAGACCCGCTTCGGACAGTTCGGCGTTTCTGATGATTTCAAGTTTAGCGGTGATGATGCACAATGGCAACGTATGGCCAATGAAGTATACAGTGCATGGAAGGAAAATGGACAGCATGGCTAAATGGGTGCCACCTACTCGATTTCCCGACGTTGTTGTTGCATCATATTTCCGTTCCATCGATAAATTGGTTCAAGAAGCGGGCAAGGCAACCCTTTCGTTATACGATACTGCAGTAAAAAGCGAAATGCAGAAAGATGGCCGAGGTTATGTGCAAGATGGTCCATTTGATTTTTTTAAGAAATTGACAAGTCATATCAAAAAAGCTGTTTCGATTGTGTATTCACAACAAAGGGTGGATAGAGCTGCTTCTTCTTTTATGAAAAATTTAAATCAAGTGAATAAAACGAATATGGAACAGCAAGGAAGGGTAAGAGGCATAGAACTAACAGCTACCGAATCATGGCTTGCTCCTTTCATGAAAGAGAATATCCAGAAGAATGTCGTCTACATTACAAATATTCGTGATGAATATACTCATAAAATTGAATCTATTATTTATGAAGGTATAAAGGATGGCAGTAGCTACAAAACAATCCGTGAGCAATTGGAAGAGCAAATAGGCATGTCTCAACGCCGTGCTAAGTTTATTGCTGTAGATCAATCAGGTACATTATTTGGGCAGATGACTGCTCAACGTCATAAGAATATGGGTGTTATGAAATTTAAATGGCGTACGTCTAAGGATGAGCGTGTACGTGATTATCATAAAGTACTTGAAGATAAAATATTTTCATACGAAGATCCTCCTTCTGTTGGGTTACCTGGTGAAGATTTTCATTGTCGTTGCATTGCATTACCTATTTTTGATGATTAGTTTAGAAACCTTATTATTGACTTTTTATAGATAAACCCTTTTTATGGATAGAAAGGGGTGATTTTCTATGATTATAGACTTGCAAAATAATTATAAAAAATTAATGATAGAAAAAATAAAAAAGAGTGGGTTGAAGATTCCTGTTAATTATGATGATGAAAACATCATAGTTAAATATTTTGCATTTTTACGAAAGAAAGAATTTGCAGGTCCGCATGAAATAAAAAGGTCAAAAAATTTTCATTGCCCTCCCAAAGTATTAAAAGGTTTTTCTAACTTAGAAAACATTATAAGAAATGGAGGCGATATTACACCCTATTTTAATAGAGCTGCATTTGATTTAGGAAGATTTGATGATATGTTTTCGGATTGGGGTATTATGCATTTTCATCTTGGTGATAAACTAATTGATGGTGAGCATCTTGTAGAACGAGATGATTTTGTATTATTTGCTTATCTACACAAAAACGTCGTTTATTTTATTAATATATTTAGACACGGTCATTGGGCAGATTCAGATGTGATACAAGAAATGTATAATAACTGGCCAAGTTTGATAGATAGGTATGGGTTTAAAGGTTTTTCAAGTATTCCTATAGAAAATAAACACCGTAGAGTATTACGTGAATCAGGAATAAATACACCAGTACAGATTAAAGATTCTGATGGGAATCCAATTATATCTTCTTCAGGTTTAGGTATAACCAGTGTAAGAACTTCAATTACTGATAGTATGGCATTTATAAATGCTAACAACACACTTGGAAAACTACAACTATATTTATTATCTCAAGAAGAACAAATAAAATCTGAAATACAAAAGAATGGTTATGAAATCTTTGAAGAAATTCAACTTGAATTAATAGATTTCAATCCTACTAGACTATATATCCAAGAGCTAAAATACAATTGGAGTATGGAAATTCCATTAAGTTAAAAAACATGCAAAAGCATGTCTTTTAACTTGGGAGGAGGTGAAACATTGAAACTACAACGCTATGACCGTAGTTTAATTAACGATTACGCAGAGACACCAGAAGGGTATTTAACGGTACGTGTGCCGATTACTCGTCCTGGTGTTTTTCCTTATGCGAGACAGGATGGTACAGTGCAAATGGAAGCGAAGTTGCCTGATGAAATCTTTAGTGACCGCACAATGCACTCAGCCCGCTCCAAACCTATTACAGATGAACATCCTAACGAACCGGTTACTTTGGATAATTATCAGGCTTATGCTAAGGGGATGAGTCATACGGACGCACACGTGGAGGACTTGAAGCTCTATGTGTCGATGACTATCACTGATAAAGATCTGATTCAGAAGGTTTATGATGGCAAAAGAGAAATCAGCATCGGATTTATGAGTGATGTTGTGGCAGAAGCGGGTACATATAATGGGCAACCATATGAGTATGTACAGCGAAACATTGAAATTAATCACATTGCTATTGTAGATCAAGGGCGAGCTGGTCCAGAGGTAGCCATCCGCGCAGACAGTGACGCATGGCAAATTGATTCAGATGAAGGAGGAAAAAATAAAATGGCAAAAATTAAGATTGAAGGTTCAGAGTATGAAGTGGATCCAGCAGTTAAAGCATACATCGATGCTCTAAAAGCGAAAGAAGAAACAGCTAAAGTCAAGGGTGATAGCATGGACGCGTTACAAGGGCGTTATGATGCGTTGGAAGTAAAGCTGCAAAACGTTGAAACAGAACTTGCTAAAGAGAAAGCAAAGCAAGTATCAGCAGATGAATTGGACAAGCAGGTAGAAGCACGTGTGCAACTCATTAGCACAACAAAGCCGCTTCTTGGCGATTCTTTCGACTTTACAGGAAAAACGGAACGTGAAATTAAAGAAGCGGTTATTTCAACAACTAAACAGGATTTTAAAGGCGATGGGAAGTCAGATGACTATATCAACGCCTTTTTTGATGCAACTATTGAGCAAGTCGCTTCACAAGGATTTTCGTCTACCGGATCTAATTCCATTATTACGGGTGATTCAAGACAAAATACAGATGTAAATGCAATGCGTGCACAGCGTTTAAACATGCGTTCTTAATTACTAATTAAAAGGAGGGCTATTCCATGGCCATTACAGAATATGGACAGTACATGCCACTAGCTGGCAGTCCAGGACAATTAGCAAACTATCAAGAGTATGCAGCAGACAGCTATCCAGCAAAAGAAATTATTCCATTTGGTGCGGCCGTTCAATTAACCGCAGATGGGACAGGGGTTGTGCCAGTTAAAACGGATGGCAAACCGATTGGTATTGCTTTATCACGTGGTATACATGATTACACAACGAATGCAGATGACCAAAAATATTTAGTTGGTCAACCGGTGCCAGTGGTTAAACGAGGCAATATCTTTGTTGTTGCTGGAGGGGATGTCACAAATGGCATGGCTGTACAAGTTGATGTAGCAACAGGCAAGTTTGTTGCAAGTGGTGGAAGTGATTTCTCACGTGCTGTATTCCGAGGAAATGCTACTGCTGATTCATTAGTTCAAATTGAAATTAATTTACCTTAAAGGAGGAACATAATTTATGTCACAATTCCGTGAAGATGCACTACTACGCCCACAAGATTTAGAGGCAGTAGACAAGAAAATTTATGAGCCAAAAAAAGAAGAATTAAAGGCTCGTACCATTTTAAACGTCAAAACCGACGTACCTGCAGGTGCTGAAACTTATTCGTATGATGTCATGACGCGATCAGGAGCTGCTAAAATTTTAGCACCAGGAGCAACAGACATCCCACTTGTTGATGCTGATTTAAAACGTCATACAGTCAATATTTATTCCATTGCTACAGCATTCAATATATCCGTACAAGAAATTCGTAATGCACAAATGGCACGTCGTCCCGTTGAGGTGACAAAAGCTGATACTGCACGCAAAGCCATAGCAGAAAAGGAAAACAAACTCGTTTGGATGGGTGACAAGGACCATAATATTTTAGGTGTGGTTAATGCCACTGGCATTCAAGTGCTCGCGGTACCAAACAATGAAGCAGGTACATCAACAAAATGGAAGGACAAAAAAGGTGTCGATATTGTTGAGGACATCAAAAAGGCTAAAAACTTAGTTAATAAGTTACCCGGTCATGAAGCAGATACGCTTTTCGTAGCTGCAGAACAATATGAGCATTTAGAAAAAGTCTACAATGAGCACACAATGCAAACGTGTTTACAGTACATTCAGTCACAAAATTGGTTCAAACGTATTGATTATACATCTGATCTTAATGAACAAGGCACAGGCGGGACAGATTGCTTTTTAGTATTTGATTCCTCACCAGATGTTGTTGAAATGCTTGTATCGATGGATATTACACGTCATCCGCAAGAATACAAGTTCCCTAATTATAAGATTCCGCTTGAAGAACGCTGTGGCGGTGCAATTGTCCGCTATCCAATGGCTATTGTGCGTGGGGAGGGTATCTAATGTTAGTACACAACAAAGGTAATTACACACGTATTGCAAATGATGTAAAGGTTATTCCTGGGGCAAATACATTACCAGAAGCTGAATATACAGCTTTTATTACACACCCAATCATTAAAAGCTTGATTAAAAGCGGAGAAATTGTGGTGCCAGAAGGACAAAATTCGGCTTCTCTCAAGGATTTAGACGCAGATGAAGCAATTAAACTTGTAAAAGATACGTTTTCTATCGAATTTTTAGAGAAATTTAAAGAGGATGAGAAACGTAAAACAGTTCTAGCAGCTATTGATGCTCAAATTGCTGAAATTCAAGGGAATTAATATGAAAGTGAGGTATGGAGCATGCCTGCTTTAACAACAATTGAACGTGTGCGCTTACTAGGAACCGAATTTGAGGCTATTTCTGATATGCGGTTGGAGTTATATATTGAGGATGCTTCTTTGGAAGTGTCCTCTTTAGGCGTTCCAGAGGCACATCATGAGCGTCTTACACGTTATTTAGCTGCACATTTAGCTATTTTATCTGCGGAGCCAAAACAAGCTATTATTCGTGAAAAAGTAGATGTTATTGAGCGCCAATACAGTGATCCAAACAAAAATATTGGGCTATTGGCTTCTAAATACGGTCAAGAATACCAAAGAATTTTAGAAGATTTAGCTGAGCTAGAAAATAAGCCAAAAAAACACTTGAATTTGATGGTGATATAAATGGGAGTCCGTATTATTAGCCGGAATAACAATATTCCACGTGTGATTCAGTCATTGAAGGATTTGAAAAAGTATGATATCGAAGTAGGGATTTTCGGTAGTTCGGGCGCTGAATATGTCATGATCGCAGGAGTGCAAGAATTTGGTATTACTATCCGTAAAGAAAGAGGTTCTATTGTAATTCCTGAACGTTCTTTTTTGAGGTCTACTTTCGATGATAAGAATAATGAGTGGTTCACATTTTTAAAAAAACAATTAGAGCACGTAATTAATGGTCGAATAAACTCCCAAATACTATGTGAACGTCTTGGTGCCAAAATGGTGGGAGATATTCAGGAAAAACTGACGGATATAAATAGTCCACCAAATGCACCTGCTACAATTGCTAAAAAAGGGTCTAGTAACCCTTTGATTGATACAGGGGGTTTGCGTCAAAGGATCACATACAAGGTGGTGAGACGTTAATGCCTGAAAAAATGTTGTTGGGTTCTGTCATCCAATCGCAAGGGGTGCCTTTTATTGCCCATATGCAAGGCGAAGGTGACTACGTTGACGGAGAATGGGTTACGGGGCAAGAAATACCTAAGGAAATGACAGGGATTATTTTGCCTCTCAGCAATGACGATTTAAAGTATGCGGAAAACGGCACATATACAGTGAGAGAAAAGAAACTACTAACCATAGATCAAATACCAGAAGGTACAAAGGTAGAGTACAATGGGCAAAAATACACTCTTCAAGCTTTTAAAGACTATTCTGTATATACTGACGTCAATATATATTTGCTGAGGTGGCGAGAAAAGTGAATTTAATTAAATTAATTCGCAAACAGCTCTTGGACGACACTGATTTAACGATTATAAGGGCAGATCAAACAGGTGATATACCAAAATTACCTTATGCCACTTATAAAGTAATAGGTGACCGCAAAGGTGTAGGGCAAGAAGATGTATCCTACGTTAATAAGTCTGATTCCTTATCAGAAACCAGAATACAAGAACGCAATGCAACTATTTCTTTTAACACTTATGGAACTTCGCATGATAACGCTTTTGAAGTGGCTACTCAACTTCGGAAGTGGTTTGAGTGGCGAGGTTCTTTATTTTTAGATGAGATTAATGTTGCAATAGTAAATCTAACTGATGTAACAAACCGTACTACATTTTTGTTAGATTCCTATGATGAAAAGTGGGGATTTGATGTAATCATTCGTTATCTTGATATTGAAGAACACGATATAGATTACTTCGACAAAGTGGAAGTAGAAATGAAACTAGGAAGGTGATTAAATGCGCTATGTTGATGTGCAAATTTCAAGAGAGACAAAGCCGATTTCTGAAAAAGGTTTTGGATTACCTTTGTTATTAGCGACTAGTAAAGCTATAGATTACAAGGAATATACAGGGATAGAAAGTGTAGCAGAGGATTTTGAAGAAACAACAAATGAATATAAATTACTATCTCGTATGTTTGGTCAAAATCCAAGGCCAGCAGAAATTGCTGTTTTTGGTGTTGCTTATGATTCAGTAACGACAGAGCCAACTGCCTTAATATCATCCCTAAACGAATTGATTAAAACACACAACGACTTCTATTATGTTGTAAGTCCAGAGCAAAGAGATGAGGAAATCACTGCCTTAGCTGAATGGACTAATACTAAAGATAAAATTTATGGTGCTACAACGTCTAATGTTGAGCTAGCTGAAAAGTTAAGAGGATTATATGATAATGCATTCCTTGTAGTTCATGATCAACCTGATACGTATGTAGCTGAAGGGTTAATTGGCGTATGTGCTCCTAAGAAAATTGGCGCTTATACATGGACCTTCAAAAATGTGCAAGGTGTGCCAGCTGTAAAGTATGACAACACAATGATTAATCGTGTTCATGCTGCAAACGCTTCTACTTACATTAATGAAGCAGGATTGTTATTGAACTCGAAAGGGGTAGCAACTAGTGGTGAGTTCATTGATGTTATTCAAGCAACGCATTATCTTAAAGCACGTATGGCTGAAAGCGTATTTAGATTGCTTGCATTGAGAGACAAAGTTCCAGGTACCGATACAGGTATTGGTTTAGCTGTTGCAGAGGTGGAAAGCGTACTTGCTTCGACAGTAGAAAATACAACAACTGGAGAAGGCATTATTGCCCGAGATGACGCAGGTAATCCAATGTATACAATAACTTTTCCTAGAAGGAAAGATATTCCAAAAAATACCCTAGCACAACGTATTTTGCCCGATATTCAATGGACGGCTACTATTTCAGGAGCGTTCGAAAAAGTGCAAATACGTGGTGTATTAACTGTTTAAGGAGAGGTTTAGATGGCAGAAACTTTTAATTTTAAAGACACTGTAGCGATTGTTGGTGGCATAATCCTTACTGGTTTTATGGATGGCACGCCAATCGAAGCTGAGAAGAATGAAGATACATTTAGTCAACATGTAGGCGCTGATGGTTCTGTTACTTACAATGAATCAGCAGACGAAACAGGTACTTTTACATTTACATTAAAACAAGATTCCAGTGTTGTACCAATGTTAGATGCGTTGTTGAAATCGAAAGAATCATTTAACGTTTCTCTCAATGATGCAAAACGTAAGAAACGTGTGAATGGTATGGATTGCCGTTTTGCAAAAAACCCAAACTTTTCTCGTGGAGCAGAAGTTGAAGGGGTCGAATACACAATTTTAGCAGCACAATATAAGGAGGATTAATTCAAATGGCATTTACACCAAAAACAAAAGAATTTACGTCAACAGCAGGTAATGATTACACATTCCAAAATGTACCTAATTCAAAGCAAGCTGAAATTATGGATGAGGGTACAGGATTACATGGGAAAGTTCTAAATTCAAGAATGATGCCCCTTATGTTAAAGCATGTGGTAGTTATTCCAAATGAATTAAACATGGATGATTTTGAAACATGGGAGGAGTTAGAGGAGGTCACTAACGCAGCCTTTAACTTTCTTCGAACAGGAAAGTAATAAAATAAAAAATCTTTCAGGGATGCAAAGCATCCCTTCTTTTTATGAAAAAGCAGCAGGCGAAAAATGGTGGAAGTACGTAATTGGATATCACTATAAAATTGATCCACATTCGGTGGAAGATTGGGATAACGATACTATTTTAGAAACACTCGCATCCTTAAAAATGCTAGGGGTGATCAAATGAGTAGCGCTATGCGTGACATGTTTGTAGGTATATATTTCCGCGATGAAGCAACAACCACCCTACAACACTTAAATCAGGTCATGGATAACATTGAGGGTGAAATAGTTAGTGTCGGCCAAGGATTAACACATACAGCACAAGGTTTTAACCATTTCGGTCAAACAGGCCTTACAGCTTCACAACACATTGCAAACGGATTAAATACTGCTGAAACAGAGGCTGGAGAATTAAATCAAGAAGTACAACATGTTAGCAAAACATTAAATGGTTTTAAATCAATGATGCGTGGTCTTGTAGGGATTGTTGCAGGTGTTTTTGCTGTTAATAAGGTTAAAGAGTTTGGATTAAGTGCTATTGAAGCAGCCGCAGGTTTCCAAGCAATGGATGCGCAATTTGAGCAAGTTTTCTCGGATGCACAACAACATGCATCTGAGGGTCTGAATAAAATTGCAAAAGATACTGGGATGCTACCAGAAAGGCTTAAAGGTAGTTTCACTCAAATAGCAGCGTTTGCCAAAACAACTGGAGCGGACACTGCAGATGCTTTGTCTTTAACAGAGCGAGCGACTTTGGCTGCTGCCGATAGTGCTGCATTTTATGACCGATCTATTGAAGAAGTAATTGAAAATATGCAATCATTTTTAAAAGGGAACTTCGAAAATGATGCGGCATTAGGTATTTCAGCAACAGAAACTACACGTAATGCTAAAGCAAATGAACTGTATGGTAAATCATTCACTAAATTAAGCGAATCTCAAAAGCAACTAACTTTAATGGCCATGGTTGAGGATGGTAACAAATTGTCAGGGGCGATGGGACAAGCATCACGTGAAGCAGATGCTTATGAAAACCAATTAGGGAATTTAAAGCAATCTTGGACGAATTTAAAAGGGAAAATTGGTGGCCCACTCTTACAACCATTTGTTGATGGTATGGCTTCTACGTCACAGTGGATCGAAAACCTAGATACTGATAAGTTAGTCAGTAAAATAGATCGAGTAGTTTCTTTTGTGGGTACAGCTAAAGATACTTTCATGTCATTGGTTAATGGTTCAGGTAATGTATCTAATTTATGGCAAAACTTCGGTCTACCTAAAGAGACTAGTGATAATATCGCTTCATTTGCAGACACAATGAGTAGTACAGTGGCTGTGGGAATTGACGTTGCAAGTGTTGCCTTCGATGGTTTTAAAACTGGAGTTAGTTGGCTTATACAAAATAAAGAATTAGTAATAGCTGCCACAGCGGGTATTGCGGGTGGTTTTGCTGTAATGAAAACAATCTCATTTGTAAAAACAGCATTAGATTTATTTAAAGCCAGTACAATTGCCTCTACTTTTGCGACCCAAGGCTTTAACGCAGCTTTGAGAGCTAATCCAATAGGAATGGTTGTGACCGCCGTCGGTCTACTAATTTCTGGAGGGATACTGTTATACCAAAATTGGGAGACCGTTAAAACAAAAGCTATACAACTATGGCAAGTTATTGATAACAACCCTATACTATCCTTTTTAGCAGGACCTATAAAAGGGTTGATTTCTGCAGGTATCACAATTTATAAAAATTGGGACACGATAACTAGTAATTTCAATAAATTCAAAAATGCTATCACAAATTTCAAATTGCCAAAATGGGTTTCTTCTATCGGAAGCACAATAGGTAAAGCTGCTGGAGCAGTAGGTAATTTTATTAGTGGTTCTCATGCTACTGGGCTTGAACGTGTACCTTATGACGGATATGTAGCAGAACTCCATAAAAATGAATCAGTTTTGACAGCAAATCAATCGAATATGCTACGTAGAGCAGGGATATTAAGTCAAGGTAGTTCGGGTACACCTGAATTGAATCTTGATAATAATCAAGGTTCAGCTACAGGAATACCTCAAGCTATTAATACTGACAGTGGCAACAAAACTACTACTAGTGGTGGTGGAAATCAATTTATCTTCAATATTTCAGGAGTTAATGCCATCGATATTGGCAGAGAAGTACGCGAAATAATCAGCGATATTCTTGATACAGAAATGCAAACAACGTAGGGGGTGCATGTAATGCCATATATTAAGGATGTTTTAATTGATGTTATTACGAAGGTATCTATGCCAGAATCTTCAACAGCTACGGAGCACGCACTTGAAGATGGTGAGCAGATAACTGACCATGTGAAAAGCAACCCTACAACAATTTCATTGACGGGTGTAATTCTTGATGATACTGAAGCAAAAGTCTTGAAGTTACGTCAATACCGAGAAAAAGGTGTTATTTTTGATTTTGATTACATGACATCATTAAAACATGTAATCATTACTGATTTTAACCGCGATTATGAAGCCAAAATTAAAGACGGCTATGCTTTCACAATGACTCTGAAACAAATAAATGTCGCTAAAGTCGGTAAGTTCGTAAGTGTTGCTATCCCAGTAAAAAAACAAACAAAACCTGTAACAAAAAAAGGCCGTCAGCAGACGAAAAAGACACCTACTACAACAACAAAATCCAATAAAGAGAAATATACAACACCACCTAAGAGTTCATCAAGTGGTGGTTGGGCAGCAATGGAGGGGCGTAAGTAATGGATGAATATATTGACATTGATAAAAATGAGATACCTTATTCCTTTGAAATAGAGTTAGCTGGTGAAGTATTTGAAATTGAAATCAACTACAATCAAACACATGATTTTTTCACTGTAGATCTATTCAAGGATGATGGTGTTTTGGTTATTGGAGAAAAACTAATCCTTAATCGCCCTTTGTTCAGAAACCATGTCAACATAGACTTGCCAAAAGTACAAATAATTCCTAAAGACCGAGCTAATTCAGTTACTCGTATTACCTACGATAATCTGAACGAGACGGTCTTTTTGTATGTGGTAGGTGAATCAGATGAGTAATTTATATATGCGTAAAACTACATTTTTAGTGGGTGGCAGAGAAATTACAGATCCATTAACTATTAAATTTAGTGTACCTTTTGGTGATAACGATAAAGTGGATACCATCGACATACAAGTCTATAACCTTAAAGATGAAACGATAAATTCAATTTCAGCGAACAAAGTAGCTATTTTAAGTGCAGGCTATGTGGATGACCATGGGGTTATTTTTAGTGGCACCCTCAAAAAGAAAGAAACTAAATGGGAAGGTTTGGACAAGATTACAACTTTTAAGTGCATCGATTGCACATTAGACTATACTCGAGGTGTAATCAAGCGAACTTATGCACGGAATACTCCAGCATCCTTAATTTTAAGAGAACTGGCACGAGACGCAGGGCTTGCAATTGGTGATATCGACTTGCCAGTAGACTTTATTTATCGCTCTGGAAAGGCACTCAATGGGAAGATTAAGTTTCTTGTATCTGAAATAGCAAAAGATTGTAAGGCGAAATTGCATATCAATAAGGGGCGTATGTATGTACGTGATCGAGCCAAAGGTGACAAGGTTGGTTTAGATATATCAAAAGAAACTGGCTTAATTGATGAACCTGAGGAAATTGAAGAGGAAGTGAAGGACGAGAAAAAGTCCAAATCTAAAAATCCGAAGAAAAAGTTAAAGGGTTATAAAATTAAGATGTTGTTAAACCATAAAATCACTACAGATGTCATTATTAAACTAACTTCAAGAAAGGTTAGTGGTGTGTTTCGAGTATCAAAGGGTGAACATAAGGGAGATACATCTGGAACAGAATACTATACGGAATGTGAGGTGGTGCCAATATGACGAAAACATCAATAACACAATTCATGAGTGAAAATATTGAGGAAAATTTGATGAATTTGAATACATGTTTAATATGTGAAGTACTTGAAGTAGACATGAATTTGTATAAAGCTGATGTTCTTCCTAAAAATGACCCAGAAGCAACGCCAATTTTAGATGTGCCTATAGCATTTCATCAAACAGACCAATTTATTATTCAAATCCCCTACAAAAAAGGAGATAAAGTGCTCGTTGTGTGCTCACAAGCTGATATTGATCCCATTATGTTTGGTGGAGGAGAAGCTGCTAGTCGCTCATTTAGTGCTAACGACGCGCTAATAATAGGTGGCCTGAATCTTTTTAACACACCGATACAAAATGAACATCCTAATGACGTAGTAATTGGTACGAAAGATTTCTCTACCAAAATAGTTATAAATGAAGTTGGAGAAATAAGTATAAAATCTTCTAAGTTTAAAGTCGAAGCTGATGATATAGAGTTTGTTGGTGGTACTATCACTGCTAATGGTGAAGATTTAACTACTGATTTAGTGTAATGGGGGGATTCCATGCATACCCTTAAATATAACGATAATGGGGATTGGGTTCTAAACGAGCTTGTATATGGTGATGACCAGTTAATTCAAAACTATAAGCAATTATTACGAACTCGAGTAACAGAATGGATGTTTGATGATTACCATGGCTTTAGACGAGATGTAATCGAAAAAAAACTACCGAATAAAAAGGAAATTGTACAAGCTATGCACGATTGCTTGTATCAAGAACCTCGAACAGCAGAGGTACTTAGTGTGGAATATGAATTTTATCGTATTAAAAGGTTTTTATCTATTAACTTTAGAGTTCGTACTACAAATGGCAAGGAGATAGGAGGGGAAGCAGTTGTTAACCAAATATGGGTTTAAAAGAATGCGTACAGCAGATTACTTACCGATAATCCAAGAGTTAGCAAGAGAATTGTTTGGTGAGGATGCTGACCTATCAGACCGTACTCCTTTAGGAAAATTTATTTATCTGATGGCACAGCAAAAAGCTGAAGATAATGAGGAACTCGAACAAGTTTATAATGCTCGCTTTGTTGATACTTCAGAAGGAGCATCATTAGATGCTAATGTTAAACGTGTAATTACTCGCAAACGGTGGACTAAAGCAACTGGTGAGGTCATCGTCAATTTAGACAAAGGCGCAAAGATTAATATAGGTGATTTATTTCGAACAAAGTACAATGTGTATTTTAAAGCTTTAGAGGCCATAGATGCAATTGAAGATGGAAGCTACCGTGTAAGTGTAGAGGCCCTCGAATATGGCGCTATAGGTAATGTAGAACCTAATGATATTTCTATTATTGTAAATCCTCAATCAGGCATCAATTCGGTAACGAATCAAGATGCTTTTTTTAATGGTCAAGATGAAGAAATGGACGAAAAATTACAAGATCGTTATTACGAATCATTGGGAAAGCTAGGCTCTAGGCGTGTTGAATCTATTGAAGCGAATGTACTTGATGACGTTGAAGGAGTACGTGCTGCTGTTGTGATTGAAAATGACACAAATGTTGAAGATGCAGATGGTCGGCCTCCAAATTCGTTCGAAACGGTGGTATTAGGTGGCCTAGATGAAGACATTGCAATGGCTATATTCCGTAAAAAGGGCGGAGGAATTCGTGCATATGGATCAACTGTTTTTACTTATACAGACAACAGAGGTATTGTGCATGAAATAGGTTTTACACGTGCCTCAACCGTCAGTGTATATGTAAGGGTATATATCAAAAAAAATAACCAATTCCCAATAAACGGTGAAGATTTAGCCGTTGCTAATATTGTTAAATATATTGGCGGAACATACAACGATGAACTTTATCCTGGTGTAGGCATGAGTAAAGATGTTGTTTGTACGAAAGCAGAAGCTCGCATTTTATCAATTGATGGAGTCGATGATGTACGAGTAGAGTTTTCAACAGATGGAGTTACTTTTGAACCGCATAATGTAACCATTGCATTTCCTGAAGTTGCAGAAACTGATGAGAGTAAAATTGAGGTGATGAACCTTGTCTAATCAACGATTGCAGACATTACTTGATCGGATGCCTCGTCAATATGCAAGGGATGAGGATAGTAATAACTATAAACTCCTAAAGATGATTGCATCAAATAGTGTTGAAAACTTAGCTATACAACAGACCATTTTAAAGTATTGGGATGTAGATCAAGCTGAGGGGTACGGATTAGATAGACTTGGGAAAGATGAGGGTATTTCTCGTGGTAGTTGGGACGATGAGGAGTATCGCAAAATGATAAAAATACAGTGTCTCCTCAATCTATCTGAGGGAGATATTGAAACAATGAATAAAATCATGGACGCCTATATGGGTCATGATTTTATTGGCTTTGAGGAAGGTTGGCGAGAGTTTGAGCCAGCTACATTGTTACTTAATGTACGTACATCTGCTAAAACAATTCCTGATTCCTTAATCAAGAAAATTAAGGTTGCTGGTGTTGGAATTTATATTTTTTTAAATGAATTAAATGAATTTTTGATACTTCACGGTGGCACCTATTCATGGCAAATAAACCATAAAATTTGTGGGCGTTTTAAAACAGCAAGAACTCATGGTGCACTTGGAAATGAAGTATTAATTGTTTCAAATAATGCTTATGGTTTCATTATGAACAATCGAGTTTGTGGCAGATTTAGAGCAGGAGGTGTGAGGAGTTGAACGAAATACAGCCTTTGATGATAGATTTAACTCAACAATTTTTAAGTAACCTTGTTGTAGGTGCAAAGATAACGATTGATGGAGTCGTTTATGACAAAGGAATCTATCATACTAGCACAAAGTATGGACTAAGAAAGTATGTGAAATTAACTCTGGAACAAGGCTTGGTTACACGTGCTGCTTTAGTAGATAGTTATGGGCGTGAATTGTATGTAAAAACAATGAACTATCAAAAAGGTTCACAGGGATATGTTATCGCATTTCCTCTACAACTCGAGGTGAAGGAAGTGAAAGTAAGTGAGTAAACTAATGAATGGTGAGATACCTTTAAATTTCAAAAAGAATCCCTATGAGCGTACCCAATGGCATGATGATATTAAAGATCCAGTCACAGGCGAAATTATAGATGATGGAACACCGTTCATGTCAGAGTTTGCAAATAACTTTGAGTGGGGAATTTATAATGCATATCGGTTTTTAATTGAAATGTATCGTCAGATGGAGCGTATGCGCGTTCAGTTAGAACTTGATGGTCGTGTGCCTGGCAACAGTGGAACTTTTGCTGATGTTTTTGATGGCAGCTCAAACAAAATAAGCTTGGATAAAGCCTTAACGGACATTATTGAGGCTGTTGAAATAGGCACAACTACTTTAAAAGTGGCTAGTATGGATGGTTTTACACCATTTACACAAGTCACTATTTTTGATGATGAACACATTGAGGACGTTGTGATCACTGAGGTAGGAACAAACACTATCAAGGTGCAAGCTTTGAAAAATGCGTACAAAAAAGGGGCTAAAGTGGCTCGTAGTAATGTAGCAATTGACACTGTGAATGCTGAAATGGGCGTAGGAGATTGGCAGACATATAGCGTTGAGTTAGTGGAGGTGGTTTAAGAATGGCACAGTTTTATTACGATAAATTTAATACGATAACCAATTATACTTATTCTCAAGGCCCGTGGAGCAGTGAAGCTGGTTGGACGCCAATGACATTTTGGGATTTGTATAGAAACTATACATTCTATAGCCAGAACGGGAGTTATGGTGTATCTAATCAGATAGGGTACAGCGTACCACTTAATATAGGTGATGTAGCCTATAGAATAAGTGGTTCTACTTTACAACGTTTTACTATCTACGCGCAAAACGAAGGTAACTTATCAGGGGCATCACATAATGTAACGATAGCAGAAAAAAAGGCGAGTGAGGTCACGTCAGTACCGAGTTACAACAAAGGGTCGCTAGTGCAATCTAACATCGTGGCCGAGAATGGCACATATCCCGCCAACGGACGTCATACAGATGGTTATTGGTACGTTAGAGGCGCTGAAGTGGTTGGTGAGCCTGGAACGATAACGACGTCCGCAATCACATACGAAAACACAGGCGGCAGAAAAGTCACACGACTAAGCAACGGGTGGCTTGTTATGGTTGCAGCAAATAAATCTGTAGGTACAGTGTATTGGCATGTATCTAAAGACGGCGGTACTACGTGGTCTGAATTATGCTATAACAATGGCAATTGGGCCGCGCACTTTGCGATAGCTAGTTATGGTACAAAAGTGTATACAGCCGTGGCGACTAGTGGTGGCCTGACTGGGGTCGTGAAATTTGATGCCGCAACTGTTAGTAACGCAGTACAACCCGTTGTAGTCCTCACACCATCAGGGCAGACAGGCGTCAATTCGATGGCAATTGCTACAGACCCATTAAACGGTGCAATCCACCTACTGTGGGTAGCTAAAACAACGACGTATCCGAACTCGTGGAATTTACGTTATACCAAGAGTACCAATGGCGGTAGTACGTGGGACGGTGCTGCAAATACAACCCAATTGAACGCAAGCACAACTAACTACTCATACGTTGATCTGGTAGTAAGAAATGGTGTGCCGATTGCATTAAGTCAACATTACAATCAGTCAATCGGCACTTATACTATATATTCCCATGTTATCAATAGCAGTAATGGTTCATCTGTAAATTACGAAGTGTTTGCTCACAGTTTACCGCTAGGCAAACTATCGTTAGCAGTAGACAAAAACGGGGTTTTACATGCCGTTTGTAGCGTCTACACAAGCGCTAGCAATTCGACATACAACGTGGTATACAGTCGTAGTGTTGACGCGGGCGTTACTTGGGGCGGAACTAAATATCTAACCAATTCCGTAGGTGGTAAACATAGCCACGATGCTACTATTTCGGTAGACGCCTCTAATAAACTTGTAGTTGTAATGTCTACAAGCGCCCTCATACAAAGTGATGGTTATAACGACATTGCAAGTTTTTACAGTAGTAACGGCGGTGATAGTTGGACACAAGGTGAATTTGTCGCCACATCTAGTATAGACAACCTAACAGTGCCTTTCGTAGTTTATGACCCTACGTTTTCGGTAACATTGCAAAACCCGCCCGCCACACTATATATACAAAACATCAGTGGAGCTTCTAATGCACCTCGTCCGATGTTTAGAGGGACATTAAGTATCAACAAAGTGCCATCAGTTACCCTAATATCACCTTCTGACAATCAGACGTTGTATGAAAACGATACAATAAACATCACAGGCGATGCTTATGATGCAGACAAAGATCAATCAGTAACAGTTTTCTACCAAATTAATGGGGACCAAAGAAAAGTCTTAGCAACTAATGTCAGTCAGAAACAAATTACTTTATCTAAGCAGCTCACATTTAAAGATGGCAAGTTGTTTGATGGTGAAACGGTACTTACTGGAACACTTACTGAAGGTGTAGCCCACACATTGAAAGTATGGGCAGTAGATAATGAAAATGGCCAGTCTGCTATTATTGAGCGAACATTTTATGTCGTACCTAACCGAGCTCCACTTTTATCGGTAGATGCCATTGTGCCAAGTGGAATTATTAATACTGATAAATTTAAAATCAGTGGTACAGTATCAGATCAGGACGCTAATTCCAATCTTAAAGTAAATTATCGAATTAATGGAGCAAATCCAATTGAAATTTATGATGGCGCAGGTGGGACTTGGGAGTTTGAGGTATCACTTGGCCAGCTACAAGTCAGCGAAAATTTAATCGTTGTTGAGGTAATTGACAACTATGGTGCAAAAACAAGTAAAACGATTAAACTCAATAAAAATGCGGTCAAAACGCCTATTTTGCAATCTGTAGCGAGGTATAAGATTTCCCCTCCTAAAGGTTCAGCAAGAGGCGTTTTAATATGGGTTCAACGTGACGAGGAATTGGATTTAAGAGTTGAATTATCAATGACATTGGTTGGCGAGCAGGAGCAATATATATTACTTGAAGCAGACCCAGACAAAATAGTACCGGTTACTGATGGGATTGTGGAAGATGAATATTACCATGAAACAGTAGAACCAAAGGACAATATCATTCTTAAATTAACCACAACTAGACCCAACATAAGTATTGACAATAAAGTTTATTTAATTATGGGGGTGGTTGAATAATGCAAAGACGTAGAAGATTACCTGATGGCTCATGGGGTCCGCTTGAAAAAGTGGGTTCAATACCTACTACAGAAGATCAAGTAATGTCTTTAGGTGAACAACTGGCACAAGAAAAAATGAAAAATATACAAAAAGACCTCCTGATTAATAATCTAGGTTCACAGTTAACACAGCTAAAACTTGATGTCATTACAATGAAAGGTGGTGGGGAATGATGGAGTTTTGGCAAATAGCTTTCATGTTAAAGTGGGTAACTGCTGAACAATTAAAAATTGCAGTAAAAACGGAGGCCAATCCATTTGGTGAGATTACACCTGAACAATATAAAGCTATAACAAAACAAGATTTTGAGACGCAGGCAGAAGCTTAGCGTTATTTTTTATGCCTTCATAGATAGATGTGAGGGCTTTTCAAATTTTTATGTTGAGGTGAGGACAGTGGAGCTTTTAGTAATAACAGGGGCGGGTATAGCTGAAAAAGTGGCCAATAGTTCAAATCCGTGGATTTACTTGTCAATCATATTAATAATCGCGGTTTTGATTGCTGGACGTTACATTTTCAATTATTTAATACAACTAGATCAATCGCATCGTGACGAATCAAAAGAACGGGAAAAAGCATTAATGACACACTTAGAACGTTCTAATGAATCACAAGAAAGGACAGCAAATGCATTAGAAGGAATTCATTCAAGTCTTTCGACATTAGAGGGTCGAGTTGACCGTATTGAAAAACGTACTTATAACAAGGAGAGTGCGTAAAATGGATTTAACAAATATTTTTATGATTGCAATCGGAATGGTTGCAATTGTCTTAGCGGTTGCAGAGGTACTTAAAAAGACTTTTAATCTAAATACCCAATACATGCCAATCACATCTGTAGTGATTGGTATTTTTATTGGTTTGGTGTTATGGCCTTTAGCCAGCTACCCACTCTATGTAATGGTGATTTCTGGATTTTTTGCAGGATTAACAGCATCAGGAACATTTGATTTACTAAAAGCAGCTAAAAAAGAAGGTGAGCAGTAATGTCTTATTTAATTGAAAAACGTTTAATGTCTGGATTACCGAATGTACGTTTAGATAGCGCTAAATATGTAATTGCTCATGAATCAGGCAATCCCGAAAACTGTGGACCGAACGCATTAGAAAATGAAATTGCATATATGAACCGAAATAAAGCAAAGGCATTCACTTCCCACTGGGTAGGTGGTGGAGGACGTATCGTGCAAATTGCGCCAGTTAATCGTGTTCAGTATGGTTGTGGTCCAAAAGGGAATCCACTTAGCTACGCACAGGTTGAGTTGGCTCGAACAAATGACAAAGAACAATTTAAAAAAGATTATGCAGCTTATATTTGGCTTTTGAGAGAACTTGCAAAAGAGGCAGGTATACCAGTTGTATTGGATGGGGCAGGTAACGGTATCAAGTCCCATCGATGGATTACTGACAATCTAAAAGGCACAACTCATAGAGATCCTTATGATTATTTAGCGAGTATGGGAATCTCCGAGGCACAATTCAAGCTAGACATTTTAAATGGCTTGGAGGAAGTAAAAAGGGCTCAAATTACAGAAGCTAAAGTTATGTTTAATGATACAAAAACTATTCCAGCTGTGATTATAGATGGTAGGACGCATGTTCAAGTACGTAATATTGCGGATTTGTTAAATTTAAAGCTTGTCTATAACAATGAAAGTAAAATAACAAAATTATACGAAGTAAAATGATAATATCAGCTCTCTTGTAATTCAAAGGCCCATTACCAATTAAGGTAACGGGCTTTTTTATTCTTCAATTGTCTCATCAAAAGTTTTTCTTCCTGGATTTATTTTATTAACATGAACATTTATTTTACTTATTGAATCTTCCGTTAAAGGTATTTTTCCATTATGCTCGATTTTTTTCCACACCTTTACATTACTTCTGTATAGATATTCTGATAAACGATATACATCAGCATCTAATTTTAGACCTTCTTGATAAGTTTCTTTAACTTCTTTTTCTATTTGTTGAGCGATATTTTTTCTCACTTCATCCGTAGTAATCTTTCCTTTGAATCCATTGAGTGTTCCTTGTATTTTGATATCAATTTCAAATTCAACTTGATCGTTTTTATTAACAATGGGCTTAACTTCGAGATTTAAATTATCTATATCAACAGTTAGATAATCCCTTTCACCACCTTCTAATTTAAAGGTAACTTCTCCCCGACTTGTCTCTTCATTCATCCATTGATTGCCTCTTGCTGAGGAATCTTTAATAAAACCTTTAATCCCATTTTTTGAAAGAATGCCTATACCGGAAAAGGTGGTTTCATCCATTTTTCCCTCATCATTTTCCCAACCTTTCATTATCTTTACATAAGGTATACCAATCTCATGGCTCGGTTCATTTAAACCAATAATTAATTCCCTCAAATTTATAGGTTGAACAAATGTTAATTGTTCAGTAGTACTAATTGGATTACTTAATTTCGAAGCTGTCATAGAATTTCGCAAAATTGGTGTTACAAGCATTAAGTCATTAATAGGGTCCGTTGTGCAATAAACCCAAATATGATATCTTGTTTCTCGAAAACGAATAAAAGTATCAATAACAGGAATGCTTCGTTCATTTTCCATGGCACGTTCTGAGAAGATTAGGTATCTCATATGTCCCCAAAAGATCTCTTGATCAGATGAACGGTACAATTTATAAATCGCTTCTTCAATTGTTTTACCTTCAGCATACCCGACTTCAGCAGGTTCAACATCACCACCAGATTGCTGTGATCTAGCTACATCAGCAAAATTGATAATTTGTAAGTAAACTTTATATTTATCGTCTTCAAAATCAACCCCAACGGCATTGATATAGTACATTCTTTGAGGTTCCGTTACATCCCAACAGCCTGCCAGGAGCAGAGTAGAGGATAAAATAAGAAATAATAATTTATTCATTGTCATTTTTTCGCCTACTTTTATTAATAAAGTGTACCTTTAGTATTCGCCTACCGTTTTGGTTCTAAACTATAAAAAAAACACTTCTGTACTAGGGAGGCAAATAACAGTATTGTGATAAAACAGATCGTTAGTTCTATAACGCATCAAACAAACGTTCTTATCAGGAGAAATAAAAATGGCAAAGTCAAAGAAAAAAGATCCAGCTAAAATGGTTGCCGAAAAACTGAAACAACCACCTAAACACCCTGAACGTGACTAGTTTGATCTTGAGGAACTTAGCTATAGTTTAAGTGAAGTGCATTACATTTGATCAGATCCAAAAAGCTTCCTTACTAAACGATGATGATTAAAAGAGAAGATCAATTGGTACTAAATCAAATCATTACAGTGTGATTATGACAGCTATTAAAACTTTTGGAGAAGATGAAGTGAAAGATATGTCCTCAAACCGTTGATAAAACAGGATTGAGGACTTTTGGTTGATTTGGTCTGACAACCAAGAATATTAACGAGAGAAATTACCGACGATAAAGTGTTTCTTTAGGCCAGCCTTGGTAAATTATCAGGTTTATAAATATTATCCTCTGAAGAATCTACACCTCCTACTAATTATTAGAGAATTAAAAAGTGTCAAATAAAAAAATTCTCCATAATGTATTTACTCTCTTGGTAGTTATTTGTAATAATAAAAATGTATTAATATAGTAGAATGTTGTTTGTATTTAAAAAAATAAAAATGCCACAGATTGTGGCAAAGAAATAATATTAACTTTAAAGGAATTTATATTGTTCTTTCCTTATAAGTGAGTACCTGTTCAAACCTCCTTTATCTACATTTTTACGAACTGGGGCACCATTTTTAAAAAATTTACAGGTGCCCCAGCAAGTGCCCCAAAAAGTGCCCCAGTTAAATACATTTAGATACACTTCGTTAGACAGGTATAGAAACCCTCATTAATACAAAACCTTGATATTATGCACATCAAAAAATTAAAAACAACAGGATAGAAACCAAGGTCATAAGTTATGCTTATCAAAAAAGATAATATTAATGTAATTTACTTATGAATATAAATGCGCTATCATGGGTATTGGAGAAAAGATGCTACACATTTTTAAAGCCTTTTCAAAAAGATATATTAGGGGGATCCGCAAATGGCACAAGGTAATTTACACAACAGCCGTGCATCATTCGAAGTGAATGGTAAAACTTACAATTACTATGACTTAGCTGCGATTGAAAAAGCTGGCGTTGCAAAAGTTTCAAACCTTCCTTACTCAATTAAAGTATTATTAGAATCTGTTTTACGTCAATATGATGCGTATGTAATTAAAGAAGAACACGTAAACGAATTAGCAAAATGGGGTAACGGTGCTGACCCAGAGGCAGAAGTACCATTCAAACCTTCTCGTGTTGTATTACAAGACTTTACTGGTGTACCAGTAGTTGTTGACCTTGCATCTCTTCGTTCTGCAATGAAAGAAATGGGCGGCGACCCAAGCAAAATCAACCCTGCTATTCCAGTTGACCTTGTAATTGACCACTCAGTACAAGTTGACAAATATGGTAATGCATCTGCATTACAAGCAAACATGGACCTAGAATTTGAACGTAACGCTGAGCGTTATAACTTCTTAAAATGGGCTCAAACTGCTTACAATAACTTCCGTGCTGTACCACCAGCAACAGGTATCGTTCACCAAGTAAACTTAGAGTACTTAGCTCCAGTTGTACACGTAAACGAAAATGCTGACGGCACATTCGAAACATTCCCAGATTCAGTAGTAGGTACTGACTCTCATACAACAATGATCAACGGTATCGGCGTTCTTGGATGGGGCGTAGGTGGTATCGAAGCTGAAGCAGGTATGCTTGGTCAGCCTTCATACTTCCCAATTCCAGAAGTTATCGGTGTTAAATTAGTTGGCGATCTTCCAAACGGAACAACTGCTACTGACTTAGCATTAAAAGTAACACAAGTATTACGTCAACGTGGCGTAGTTGGTAAATTCGTTGAGTTCTTCGGACCTGGCGTATCTAAATTACCACTAGCTGACCGTGCGACAATCTCTAACATGGCTCCTGAATATGGTGCTACATGTGGTTACTTCGCAATCGACGAAGAATCATTAAACTACATGCGTTTAACTGGTCGTGACGAAGAGCACATTGCGGTTGTAGAAGCTTACTTAAAAGCGAACCACATGTTCTTCGATCCAACATTAGAGCCAGTTTACACAGACGTTTTAGAAGTAAACTTAGCTGAAATCGAACCAAACCTTTCTGGTCCTAAACGTCCACAAGACTTAATTCCACTATCTCAAATGCGTTCTCGTTACAAAGAAGCAGTAGTGGCACCACAAGGTACACAAGGTTTCGGTTTAACAGAAGATGAATTCGAAAAAACTTCTGTAGCGAAATTCGCTGAAGGCGATGTAGAAATTCCAACAGGTGCTGTTGCGATTGCTGCGATCACTTCTTGTACAAATACTTCTAACCCATACGTATTAATTGCTGCGGGCTTAGTGGCGAAAAAAGCTGTAGAAAAAGGTCTAACAGTACCGAAATGGGTAAAAACTTCTTTAGCACCAGGTTCTAAAGTTGTTACTGGTTACCTTGAAGATTCAGGTTTACAAACATACCTTGACCAAATCGGTTTCAACACTGTAGGTTACGGTTGTACAACATGTATCGGTAACTCAGGTCCATTATTACCTGAAATCGAAGAAGCAATTAAAGCAAATGACTTATTCGTAACTTCAGTTCTTTCTGGTAACCGTAACTTTGAAGGTCGTGTACACCCACTTGTAAAAGCTAACTACTTAGCTTCACCACCACTTGTTGTTGCTTATGCACTTGCTGGTACAGTGGATATCGATCTACAAAAAGATTCATTCGGTAAAGACAAAGATGGTAACGAAGTATTCTTCGCTGATATCTGGCCTTCAACTGAAGAAGTTAATGCAGTATTAGGTACTGTTGTTAACCGTGAGTTATTCCAAAAAGAATACGAAACTGTATTCACAGCGAACGAAAAATGGAATGCAATTGAAACATCAACTGAGTCTCTATACACATTTGATGACAAATCAACTTACATCCAAAACCCACCATTCTTCCAAGGTCTTGCAAAAGAGCCAGAAGCTATTAAAGGCTTAGACGGCTTACGCATTATGGCGAAGTTCGGTGACTCAATCACAACTGACCATATTTCTCCAGCTGGTGCAATCGGTAAAGATACACCTGCAGGTAAATATTTAATTGAAAACGGTGTTGCAATCCGTGACTTCAACTCTTACGGTTCTCGTCGTGGTAACCACGAAGTAATGATGCGTGGTACATTTGCAAACATCCGTATCCGTAACCAAGTTGCTCCTGGTACAGAGGGTGGATTCACTACTTACTGGCCAACAGGCGAAGTAGAGTACATCTATGACGCATGTATGAAATACCAAGAGCAAGGTACTGGCTTAGTCGTACTTGCTGGTAACGACTACGGTATGGGTTCTTCTCGTGACTGGGCTGCGAAAGGTACATTCCTACTTGGCGTGAAAACTGTTATCGCACAATCTTACGAGCGTATCCACCGTTCTAACCTAGTAATGATGGGTGTTCTTCCACTTCAATTTATGCCAGGTGAATCTGCTGATACATTAGGCTTAACTGGTAAAGAAGAAATCTCTGTTAACATTACTGACAACGTAAAACCACGTGAAATCTTAACAGTAACTGCTAAATCTGAAGACGGCACAGTTAAAACTTTCCAAGCTTTAGCTCGTTTCGACTCAGAAGTAGAGGTAGACTACTACCGCCATGGTGGTATCCTACAAATGGTTCTACGCGCAAAAGCTGCTGAGTAATCATCACCATAAAAACCGATCTCTTAGGAGGTCGGTTTTTTTATTTATTAAGAGAGTGTTGGATAGAAGTGACCAAAATATGTATAAATAGCACCAAATGACGGATTTAATGGATAATTATAATTTAATTTCCAATGAACCTAGCATTTTTCCAATTCTTTCGCTAAAATTAATAGGTAAGCATTAAATTTACATAAACGGGGGACGATTGATTATGACAAAGAAAAAACATAAGTTTTATACAGCGGCAACAGCGGCAATGGCGGTTACTGCTGTTGCGGTAGTACCTGTATCGGCGGCTAGTCCATTTTCAGATGTGAGTGAGGATTATGCGCATTTTAATAGTATTTCTACATTGCATGCAGCAGACATCATTAATGGTTTTCCAGATGGTACATTTAAGCCTTCAAAGGATGTGACACGTGGACAGGCAGCAAAGATGATAGCAAGTGCTTTTCATCTAACTACAACGGATACGGCTGTCGAGAATCCGAATTTCAAGGATGTCGACTCATCTAGCCCATACTATAAAGCGATTGTTACATTAGTTAATCTTGGCGTCGTACAAGGCTATGAGGATGATACATTCCGTCCAGATGACACTATTACTCGTGGTCAAATGGCAGTAATGGTAGCAGAGGCTGCAGGTTTAACAGCAGAAGGTAAAAGTCCATTCACAGATGTACAGCAAGATAGTCCATTTGCAGATGCAGTAACAGCTCTGTATGAGGCAGGCATTGCGAAGGGTGTTACTGCCACAGAATTTGGTGTAGATAAAAATGTTACTCGTGGTCAGTTAGCAACATTTATTGTGAACGCATTAGGCATAGCTGAGGATACACAGCCTACAACAGAAGTAAAAGAGGAAGAGCCTAAAGAGGAGCAAGTAACAGAAGAACAACCTACTACAACAAAGGATAGTGCTTTGTTAGAGGAAGTATTTACGAAAACATTAGCCAAGCAAAAAGAGCTAAAAAGCATGAAGGCTACCATGACGATCTCTCAGACAGTGGAGGCAAACGATGGTAAGGAAACCATGAAAATGGATTCTAAAGGCAACATGAAGATGGAAATTGTTACAGAGCCAATGCAATTCTTTGCTGATGGTTCAATGGCTTTAACAGATCCAACAAGTGGTGAAGCGATTAATTTGCCGATTAAAATGTATATGACGGCTAAAGATGGTATGTATATGTATGAGGCAGAACAAAAGGCCTGGGTAAAGTTCCCGAAACAATTATTTGAAGATGTACTGAGCCAAACAGGGATGCAGCCAGATGCAACTGAACAATTGGAGATGCTACAAGCATTTGCCGAAGATTTTACATTAGTAGAATCAGCAAACCGTTATGAATTAACATTAAAAGGCTCTGGCGATAAATTCACAGAGCTAGTGAAGCAGCAGCTTGGCGCAATGGATTTAGGAATGGAAGCGGATCTAGAGGCACAATTAGGCAATATTTCCTTTGATGGTCTCACATATAAATTATTGATTAATAAAGAAACATTCGATGTAGAAGAAATTGCTATGGACATGACATTAAAGATGCAAATAGAAGGCAATTCGATCAAAACAAGACAGCAAACAACGATCAAATATCATGATTTCAATGCGGTAACGACAATTACGATTCCAAAAGATGTGCTAGACAATGCAAAGGAAATGGATTTGAGTGCATCAGAAACAGCACCAGTAAGTAAATAATACAAAAAGTAGGTTTATGCCAAGTATATTGGTGTAAGCCTACTTTTTTTATGCTTTAGTGGAAGCCCATTAATTCTTTTACTTTCGCTGTGTTTGGAGCAGATGTTAGAGTTTCTAGTAAGCGAAAGGCAACATCAAAGGCTGTTCCTGGATTGGAGGAGGTGATGATATGATCAGTTTGCACAATGCGCTCGTTGACAATTGCTGCACCATAGCCCTTTAGCTGTGCTAAACGTTTACTTGTTGGATGATTATAGGTTGTTGCTTGACGATGCTGAAGAATTCCACTGTGGCCTAAAATAAGAGAAGCTACACAGATTGTTGCAATCGGTTTTTTGTGTTCATCAAAGTGACGAACGACTGCCTGAAATTCCTCGCTAAACGCATCCTCATAAAAACCGGCTTCCTCAAAGCCTCCAGGAATCGCTAATGCATCAAAATCCTCTAATACAATTTCATGAAGCAATTTTTCAGGAGTGACTTTAAAATTCCAGGTGCATTGCAGCTGTTCATGCAGGCCGACCGTAACCACATCTGTTGTACCATCACCTTCCCACTTATTCCAGCCGAGCACATCAGTAAAGACGCTTGCCTCCACCGCTTCAAAGCCATTTGCTAATAGTAACAATATTTTTTTCATGTTTGATTTGCCTCCTTTATTGATATTATTGTAAACAAAAGGGAGAAAAGATTACATACGTTGTATAATGGATTTTAGGTAAAAAACTTTATTTGAAAAGGTATTATGTCATAAATAATTTATTTAGAAAGGTGAAGGACCATGGATCATATTGATACACAAATATTACAGCAGTTACAGCAAAATGCCAAAATCTCTATGAAGGAATTAGCCACTACCGTTCATTTATCCTCTCCTGCCGTTATTGAAAGAATCAGAAAGCTAGAGGAGCAGGGGGTGATTGAGGGCTATCATGCAAAGGTAAATCTGAAAAAGATGGAGCGTACGATTGAAGCCATTATTTTATTTAAGTCCATTGATTGTAAAAGTCTTTCTTCATTTTGTAATGCTCATCCTGATGTTTTGGCATGTTATCGAGTGGCTGGGGAAATTAGCTATATTGTTAAATTAGCGACCTATTCAGTAGAAACATTAGAACAATTTATTGATGCGGCTATGCCCTATGGCACACCTTCTACTAATATCGTGTTATCTTCAACGGAAAAACAAGTGATTACACCATTTGCTGACAATGATTTGGAGTAAATGACAAAAAAAGCAAACCTCGAAGCCGTGAGCACCGTTTATAGGGTAGAGAGGAGGAAGAATGTTGCTAATTCATGAACTGGAAAGAATAATGGAACAGCATACAGAGAGGCTTATTCGTCTTGCCTTTTACTATGTGAGAGATTTACAAAGTGCTGAAGATATCGTACAGGATGTCTTTATTAAGTTCTATGATAATCAGCAAAACTATGAGGAACGCGGGGAGCTAAAGGCGTATTTATCGAAATTAGTTAGTAATCGAAGTAAAGATTATTTACGCAGCTGGACCTATCGGAAAATTCAAGTGCAACAGAAGATTTTTCCGCAGCAAACCGTTATGAGAAGAGATATGCTTGTACAGCAAGATGAACGTACTTTGATTGAAAATGCGATTCTAGCTCTCCCTTTCAAACAGCGAGAGGTCATTATACATTTTTATTTTGAAGAAATGCCTGTGGTAGATATTGCAGAGCTGTTAACGATTCCTGAAAGCACCGTCAAAACAAGGCTACGTCGTGGGCGAGAGTTATTGAAGCTACAATTACAGCATGTTGAATGGGAGGTGCTCCTGCATGAGTAAAATGGATGCTCGCGTAGTAAGGGATTTATCAGAAAGTAAAAAGCGTGTGATGACAAATGTGGTTCAGCATTTACAGCAACGCCAAGAAAAAAAATCTGCAAAACGCTGGCCATATGGTGTTTTGGCTATGATTTTAAGTGTCTGCATAGGGCTGTTTATATATCAGCAATATAATGAACAACAACAGCAAGCTTCTACTATTCCACCCGTATTAGATGAGCGGATTTTAGAGCTATATTTACAACTTGATTCTTTTATGAACGGAAAGAATCGTTTATATAAGGCAAGCTTTGATAACCTTTTATATTTAGAATCGACCTTTGCTTATGCGCAATCGAAAAAACTAGTACCTACACAAGAGCAAGTAGATAAGGCACTCGAACAGTTCATGGAAGAGTGGAGCTATGAGGATGATACTCGGCCAACTTATGATAAGCTTCTGCAAATGTTGCAAGTCACAAACGAAGGGTTTATAGAGAACTATGGCAAGCCAATTGCCTATAAAATGGCTACATTTGACTTGTTATGGGAGGCAAGCCAAGCCGATTATAAGGATGTAAGTAGTCCCATTCGTACATGGCTTGTCGAGCAAGAAGCCATGAATTATTTAGAACAACATTATCATAAAGACATTGCTTCCTTACGAGAAAAATATAAAATCCCTGAAAAGGACAGCCAAATGAAGCTCATCAGAAGTGGAACGGTCTTAGCGATCAAGGAACATGAATTTTTAGTTGTCTCAGGCGTCTTGGCTAGCGAGGTTGGGCAAAAATCTGTCGATGAATTAGTGCAAAAACATAGTAATGGTACATGGTTCCCTCTAGTGGATGTCCCGCAAACACTATCAGTTGGTGATCGAGTAGAAGTTCAATATAGACAGTCGATTGGGAACGATGACGCTCAGCCATTCATTGATTATAAGGATATCGTAGAAATGAAAATAGTAAAGGAATCTCACTAACAAGAAGCTAGACATTCTCGTGCTATTCAATAGTAAAACATTGCTGAAGAGCTTTTTGATTCAAACCATTCAACAGCCACAATATGCTGATCTCCATCAAAGTATTGCCACTTGTCTCAACGAAATTTTTTAAGATTGTCCTCCGTTGACAGACAATTGGTAATTTGCTAAGATGAAGGACAATAAAAGCATACAAATTCGTTGATGAGAAAGAGTAGTGTTTCACTTTGTTCTACAGAGAGCCGACATTTGGTGGAAGTCGGTGTGCAGGTGTTACATGAAAATCCTCTCTGAGAAGATTAGCTGAATGGAGTAAGCTAATCCGGGTGTCTACCGTTAAAAAGAACACGTATGATTGTACGTTGCTGAGTGCTATTGGCCATCGTGTCAATAGAATTAGGGTGGTATTCGCGGTTAACCCCGTCCCTTTTCCTTGGGACGGGGTTTTTTGTATGCCTTTTATACAAATTTGCTTGTATAGGAGGAACTAATATGCAGAAAGAACAAAAGAAAGAAACAACGGTTGAACGAGAAACAAGGATTCGTACATTATGGGCGCAAGAAGGGACCTTTGCAAAATCCGTAAGTAATCGTGCTGAACAGCAGCCCTTTGTATTTTATGAGGGACCCCCAACAGCGAATGGTTTACCACATGTCGGCCATGCATTTGGTAGAACCATAAAAGATGTGGTGGCACGTTATAAAACAATGCAAGGCTATTTAGTTGAACGAAAAGCAGGTTGGGATACACATGGGTTGCCTGTGGAATTAGGGGTAGAAAAGGCATTAGGAATCTCAGGAAAGCAGGAGATTGAGAACTATGGGGTGGAGCAATTTATTCAAGCATGTAAGAAGAGCGTTTTTACCTATGAGCAAAAATGGCGTACTTTTACAGAGCAGCTTGGCTACTGGCTTGACATGGATGATCCTTACACAACATTAAGTAATGACTATATTGAATCTGTGTGGCATATTTTAAGCCATGTTCACAAGGAAAAACTGTTATACCAAGGACATCGCGTTTCACCTTATTGCCCTAGCTGTCAAACTTCCTTAAGCTCTCATGAGGTGGCACAGGGCTATAAGGATGTTAAGGATTTATCCGTTACTGCAATGTTTAAGCTAGAGGATCGAGACGAATATATCTTAGGCTGGACAACGACGCCTTGGACATTACCAGCCAATGTAGCCTTGGCTATGAATCCTGCTCTTCGATATGTCCGTGTAAGGCATGCAAACAGCATCTATATACTAGCTAAATCGTTGGTATCAAAGGTTTTTTCAGAGCCTGTAGAAATATTAAGTGAGCATGACGGACAGGAGTTTGCAGGTGTTTCCTATCTATCACCATTTTCCTATGTTACCGTCGATAAAGGGCATATCATTGTCATGGCAGATTATGTGACAGAGCATAGTGGAACAGGAATTGTACACATAGCGCCTGCTTATGGAGAGGACGATTATAAAACGGTGCAGCAACATGGCTTGTCCTTTGTCAATGTAGTTGATCTTAAAGGCTGTTATACAGAAGCGGTACCTGAGCTTGTTGGACGATTTGTGAAAGATTGTGATGTCGATATCATTAAAATGCTTGCAGCAAAAGAGCTTTTATTTGCTAAAGAAAAATATGAGCACAGCTATCCGCATTGCTGGCGCTGTGATTCACCATTATTGTACTATGCAACAGATAGCTGGTTTATCAAAATGTCGGCATTAAAAGAGCAGCTTTTACAAAATAATCAGCAGGTGACATGGTACCCTAGCCATATTAAGGATGGACGATTTGGCAACTTCCTAGAAAACTTAGTGGATTGGAATATTAGTCGTAATCGTTATTGGGGAACACCACTCAATGTGTGGATTTGTCAGGATTGCAATCATGAGGAGGCACCTAATAGTGTTGCAGCGCTACAACAATTAGCCAAAGGAGCTGTCAATGAACAATTAGAGCTGCATAAGCCATTTATAGATGACATTGTCTGTACCTGTCCTGTCTGCCAGGGCAACATGAAACGTACGCCTGAAGTTATCGATGTTTGGTTTGACAGTGGCTCGATGCCATTTGCCCAACAGCATTATCCTTTTGAAGACGTAGCGAACTTTCATCATCTGTTTCCAGCAGATGTGGTCATTGAGGGCATCGACCAAACGCGAGGATTTTTCTATAGCTTATTAGCAGTATCGACCTTGTTTACAGGAAAACCACCTTATAAAAATGTGCTATCGTTAGGGCATGTACTCGATGAGCATGGACAGAAGATGTCCAAAAGTAAAGGCAATGCATTAGAGCCTGTTGAGTTAATCCAGGAGTATGGAGCAGATGCTCTACGTTGGGCATTTTTAGTTGATAGCTCACCATGGAATCCAAAGCGTTTTTCGAAGAAAATTGTCTTAGATGCGAAATCTAAGCTAGTGGATACACTCGACAATACGTTTAAATTTTATGACATGTATGCCCAAATCGATAACTTTACGTATGATGCTACAAATACAGGTACACGTTCACAGCTAGATCATTGGATATTGTCCCGCTTACATCACACTATCCAGCTTGTCACAACCTCTATGGATGATTATCAATTTACACAGGCTACAAGGGAAATTGGTCAATTGGTGGAAGAGTTAAGCAATTGGTATATACGTCGTTCACGTGCTAGATTTTGGGCAAATGGAATGACAGCAGATAAACGAGGTGCATTTAGCACACTTTACGAGGCACTGACATCCATTTGTCAATTAATAGCACCGTTTACACCTTTTATAGCAGAGGATATCTACCATCAACTATGTGGAAAAAGTGTTCATCTTGAGGAATATCCAATATTCGACGATCAACTAGTGGATGTGAAACTTGAACAAGAAATGGCAACGGTCTTAACAGTTGTCGAACTTGGACGTAGCATTCGCAATAGTCAGGGAATAAAGGTCAAGCAGCCTTTAAGTGAACTCATTGTTGCCCTAAAAGGTGAACTGTCGGATTACCAAGCCTATAGCGAACTCATTCAGGATGAGTTAAACATCAAAGCTTGTAGATGGACACATGATTTTTCAGCCTATGAAAGCGTGCATTATAAATTGAATTTTAAAACAGCGGGAGCGGCATTTGGTCCAAAGGTTCATCAAGTAAAAGAGTATGTGTTGTCATTAACAGAGGAAGAGAAACAAAGGTTACAACATCATGAAACTGTGGATCTCATGATGGACGGTCAACAGCTAACATTATTAAGAGAACATGTAATAGCTGAATCAATCGTCAAGGACCATTATATTTTAGCGGAGGATAGCACTTGCCGTGTCTTGATGAATGTTCAACTTACAGAGAGCTTACTACAAGAAGGGCAAATACGAGAATTGATTCGTACTATACAAGATGCACGAAAAAAATGGCAGCTACCAGTGGCGCAATATGTATCGATTGCCTTTAATGGTAGTGCAGGGGTACTTTTCATGATTCAGCAGCACGAAGCTTTATTACAAGAAAATGTATTAGTCAAAGCTATTCATTATGGTGAGCAATGGCCTCATGCAAAATCCATTGAGACGGCATTGTTTAATGAAAAGCTCACTTTATTTGTTTCTCTATAAAAGAAAAGCTCAGGGTTACCTCCTGAGCTTTTTCTATGTACGTTAAAATAAGCCACTTGCGAGATAACATGCTGTTGCCCAAATAAAGACGGCGGAGCATTTATTAAATAGTCGCATCAATTTTCCAGAGCCGTCTAGTTTTTTGAACGAGGCGCCAGTCAATGTGAGACCGAAAAACCATAGCCAGGAAATGAACACACAAGCAACAGTGAACATTATTTGCTCGGTTCCACTATATTTTAATGCGCTTGTACCAATAACACCGATTGTATCTAAAATAGCATGTGGATTTAGAAGTGACACAGAGAGTGCGAAGAGAATTTGTTTTTTTATAGGCAATGCTTCGCTATTTTCAGTGTTTGCTGGATTTGAACGCCAAATGCTATAGCCCATGTAAAGTAAAAAGATGATACCAATAGTCATTAAAGTGATACGCAACCATTCAAACTGTAGAACAATTAATGACAGACCGAATACCGCAAGTAGAATAAGCAGTGTATCACAGATCGCAGCAGTCACACCTGCTGGCAAAGCGCGTAATAAACTTGGTTGTGTAGCACCTTGTGAAAAAACAAAAACATTTTGTACACCTAATGGCAAAATGAGTCCAAATGCTAAAATGATCCCATGAAGAAAAGCTTCCAATGACCATTCCTCCTTTCTTTACTTATTTTAGATATGGTATAACTAAAAGAAAACGACCAATTGGATGGTTTTTTATCCACCCAATTTCATTGCATGGAAGGAGAAGGAACATGAGCTGGCAGCCGAATAGACGAAGTGATAATACATTACAGCAGCAGATTGTACAGTGGATAACAGCCAATGTGGAGCGAGGAGACTGGGCAGCAGGGACAAAACTACCTACCCAAAGACAGCTGGCCATGCAGTTCGATGTGAATCGTAGCACAGTTCAGCAGGCTTTGGAGGAATTAAAAGCAATGGGCATTCTTGAAGCAAAGGTAGGCTCTGGTGTTTATGTTACGCACAATTCCTGGCATGCATTAATCCAACAAACACAGCCGAATTGGCAAACTTATATCGAAACAAGCATCCACAAGCCAAACTACCACACCATCCAATTAATTAACGAATACGAACAGCGCGAGGATGTAATTCGTTTAGGAACGGGAGAGCTAGCACCCAGTTTGTTGCCTACCGAGGAAATAGAAGCTTCACTGCGAGAGCTATCCTTTCAACCCAAAGCATTAGGCTACTCTTCGCCACAAGGTAATGATCAGCTTCGTAAAGCTATTTGTAAATATGTTCAAAAAAGAGGCATTCCTGCTGAGCCTCAAAACGTCTGTATTGTTTCAGGTGCACTTCAGGCACTACAATTAATTGCTGTTGGCTTATTAGAGCAAGGGTCTATTGTGTTTCAGGAGCCAACCTCCTATTTAAATTCTGTTCACCCTTTTCAGTCAGTTGGCATGCAAATGATTAGTATTGAACGTGATGTACAGCTTGCTCAAACATTAGCGCAAAGGAAACGAAAGAAACAAGCCGTGTTTTATGCCATTCCTACTTTACATAATCCAACAGGTCATGTATGGACAACACGAGAAAAAGAACAGCTATATGAAGCTTGTCAGGCATCACGGATTCCGATTGTAGAAGATGATGTTTATCATGAATTGCTTTTTGAAGAGGCATCACCGCCGCTTAAGGCCATGGATAATAGCGGACAAGTTCTTTATATTGGCAGCGTCTCTAAAACCTTAAGCCCAGGGCTACGCATTGGCTGGCTCATCGGTCCAACCACTGTCATTGAGCGATTAGCCGATATAAAAATGCAAACAGACTATGGCTCAAGTGCCATTTCTCAGGAAATTGTCCTACATTGGCTGCAATCAGGAAAATATGAAAAGCATCTCGCAGGATTACGTCAACAATTACAGGAGCGAGCCGATTTTACGGAACAGCTTTTAAAGGAGAAGTTTACAGATGTGGCGAATTGGAGCAAACCAAGGGGAGGCTTTTATATTTGGCTCAAGTTTCATGAGCCGCTTGTAGATAAAGACTTCTTTATGAAGCTGTTGCAGCAGCAAGTATTAATCAATCCAGGCTATATCTACGATCCACAAGATCATCATCATATTCGTCTATCCTACGCCTATGCAACCTATGAAGAATTACAGGAAGGCTTACAAATCCTACATGAATGTGCGGTGGAGGCTATTGGACGAAAGAGTAAGTAAGGACTTACCCTGAAGTTAGGAAAACGAGAGAAGGTTGCTCTAAAAGTGATCAAAGAAGTGAGAAACCCGCTCTAAAGTGGTTGAGAAACGATCAAACAAGTAAGGAATCCGCTCCAAAGTAGATGAGAAGTGATCAAACAACTGAAGAACTCGCTCGAAAATTAGCGAAAAGTGATCAATATAGCAAGCTCCTCTCTCAATAAAGTATCTATGCTTAGTAGCCAACCCACTGCCAGAAAAGAAAGTGAATAATCCAAGCTGTGTATCCATACATTTTAGAAGAATAGAAGTATTTTATTTTGATTACAAACATAAAGAGGTGAACGATTGGAAAATTTGCCACCGGGTTATTTTCAGGTGCCTCAGCCTATTCGAGGTGATGGGGCTGGAGGGGTGGATAAGGGGCCACGGGATATTATGAGGGATTTAGAAAATCCTGATATGCTAGTGCCACCAACGACTGATGCGGGTTTGATTCCTAATTTACGATTCTCGTTTTCAGACACGCATATGACCTTAAATCAAGGTGGGTGGTCACGGGAAATTACGGTTCGTGAATTACCGATTGCTACGACTTTGGCGGGTGTGAACATGAGTTTGACACCAGGGGGCGTACGTGAGCTGCACTGGCATCAACAGGCAGAGTGGTCTTATATGCTGCTTGGCCATGCTCGCATTACAGCTGTCGATCAGAATGGTTGTAACTTTATAGCGGATGTGGGACCCGGTGATTTATGGTATTTTCCACCTGGCATTCCTCATTCCATTCAAGGACTTGAGGATGGCTGTGAATTCTTATTAGTATTTGATGATGGGCATTTCTCCGATCTGAACACACTGTCAATTTCAGATTGGTTTGCTCATACGCCAAAAGAAGTGTTATCAGCGAATTTTGGGGTTCCTATTCATGCTTTCGATCACATCCCGAGTGAACAGGTATATATTTATCAGGATCGGGTTCCGGGGCCAATTGATTCTCAGAAAGTGCAATCTCCATATGGTGAGGTTCCGCAAACCTTTAAACATCGTTTGTTGGCACAGCCTCCATTAAAAACACCTGGAGGCAGTGTGCGCATTGTCGATTCGACTAATTTTCCAATTTCTAAAAATATCGCGGCTGCACTGGTGGAAATTGAGCCAGGGGCGATGCGGGAGTTGCATTGGCATCCTAACAACGATGAATGGCAATATTATCTGCAAGGAAAAGGCCGTATGACAGTTTTCACAGGGAATGGAACGGCTCGAACATTTGATTATCGGGCGGGAGATGTTGGCTATGTCCCATTTGCGACGGGGCATTATATTGAAAATACTGGAACAGAGCCATTATGGTTTTTAGAAATGTTTAAAAGTGATCGATTCCAGGATGTGTCCTTAAATCAATGGATGGCGTTAACGCCGACAGAATTGGTGCGAAGTAATTTACAGGTCGGTCCTGAGCTGCTTGAGGCTCTCAGAAAAGAAAAATGGCCGGTTGTAAAATATCCTGGTTTTTCCTATTATCCGAAATAAAGAAAGCAGGTGAGGAAGTTCTCACCTGCTTTTAGTTTAATATTGATATTTTTTGCGTGTCATTAGCAAAATAGCGATGGCTGGTATTGTACAAATGAGCATGGCTGCGAAGGACAGACCTGGTGATATTTCGTATAAATAGCCACCTAAAAATGTAAGGATGGCGGTACTTAAGCCCATAGCTAATGCAGAGTATAAACCTTGTGCATTGGGGATTTGTTCCTTTGGTAGCGCTTTTGTTAAGTAGCGAATAAAGGCAAAATGGGCTAATGCAAAGGATAATGCGTGCAAGGTTTGAGAAGCGATAAATACCCAGACATTTGGGAACAAAAAGATAAGTAACCAACGTAGGGAAGAGCCGCTCGCTGCTAAGAGTAATAAGGATGATGAGCGCCATTTCGTCAATAACGTATCAGCCTTCATAAAGTAAAGAATTTCGCAAATAACAGCGATATTAATAATCATACCCATATAGAATGGATCAACCTGTAAATCTTCTAAATAAATATAACCGTAGCTATAATAGGAGGCATGTGCACCCTGTAGCAAGATCACGATGAATAAAACAATCGGGAAACCTTTGATAGTCCATAGTGTTTTCATCGACAATGATTTTGCACGCTGTTCTTTTGTTGGTACTACGAGTAATTCCTTTGGTGTTGCTAATTGTTGCATAAGTAACATGCCCACCAACCCTATAATCATGCTCCAGAAGATGATGTTCTTTCCAAAAACCCCGGTCAGCATACTAATAATTAAAACAGCGATGACAAAGCCAAATGAACCATAGGAACGGCTTTTACCATAATGAATATTGCCATACTGCACAAGCGTAGCGGCACTGCTTTCCACAGCAGGTAATAGTGCTGGGTAAAAAACACTAAATAAAATGGTCACGATTAATAATGCTGTAAAGCCTGTGCTTGGAATATAGAGCAAGGCAGTTAGCAACGAGCCTATTGCTAAAATTGTAATGAGTCGTTTATTGTGTACGTATTTTGCAAGTGTTGGGAAGAAGAAGAGATTGGATGTGGCACGAGCTAGGAGCCCACAGCCCATCACTACACTTGCCTGCGAGACGGTTAGATGTTTCGCATCCACCAGCCAACCTGTCCAGTAGGGTAAGAAAATGCCCCAAGTGATAAAAAATGTAAAGAAATTCTGAGAAAGCCATCGTTGATTGTTCATATAATTTCCGTACCTCCATTAACTATGTTGAATAATAGCATGTTCATCGCTACAATAATGTGAGATATCTCATATTTTTTATAGGAGAGAGTAAAAAATGCATATTTTAACAGCTGAAGCCCGTACCCATTATCTTGAAAAATATCCGATCGATGATTTTTTCTCATTTGATATCAATCCCTATTTAGAAGTCCGCCAGTTTGACAAGGGGGAGTGGATCTTCCAGGAAGGCTCCTTTCCAGACACCGTGTATTACATGATAGAAGGAAAGGCGAAGCTCTATATGACACATAAAAATGGGAAGGTATCTCTTATTGAATACCTAGAGGCTCCTCTTTTTATGGGGGAAATTGAATTGTTAAATGAGGCTAGGTATACAAAGGGGATACAAACCGTCACCAAAACAATTTGCTATTCGATTACACAGTCATGTAAGGAGAAGTTACTTGCGGATGCTTTGTTTTTACGTAGACTTTGTGTATTTTTAGGGGAAAAAGCGACAAAAATGACATCTAAATATACACAAAATCAGGCCTATCCGCTGGAAAATCGCTTAGCAGCCTTTATCCAATTATCAGCCGACCAAGGTGTCTACAAGGAAAAACATACGGAAATCTGCGAATATTTAGGGGTCTCTTATCGCCATTTACTATATGTCTTGGCACAGTTTTGTGATGAAAGGATATTGGAAAAGCGTAAGACAGGCTACCAAATTATTGATAAAAATCGTCTCGCACAACTGGCACAGGAAGTACTATGAAAACAACCATTCCATAAAGGTTGCCTATTAGTGCAGATCAGCTGAGGGAATTAATTCAATTTTATAAGTTATAAATTAAAAAGGATTTGACTTCTTTAAATGAAGTCAAATCCTTTTTTGTTGTATTCACTTTTTTTAATTAACCAGCGAGCGATATCCTTACCACTATGGTAAAAGTCCACTTCATTTACCTTGTTTTTTTGGATGGAGAGGTCAGGGGTGTTTTCTAAAACGTCAAAAGGTAAAACACCGATACATAAATGATTATTTGTTGGAAAATCTCCTTGTTGCTTACTGCCACTTTGTATCGATTCACTATGCTTGTTCATTGAGTTTTGTGTCATATGGAATGCAAGTAGTTCTCCTTGTGCCAATGCTGTCCTTGATGAGTAACCAGTACTTTTCATTCAACATGCCCCCTTTTGTCGTTACAGTTATTGTACAAGACTAAGTGGGAAAATAGCCGTTATTTACAAGGCTTTTACAATAACTTTAAGGTTCATGGAAAATTTAGTGATTTGTAACCGTATTCATACCATTATGGGATAAAAACCATAGAAAACTGATATAAATTCTTTTTAAAAAACTCATACTCAAACTATTGTGAATTTTTCTAACACGAAGTATTATTGTAATTAGATTTAACGTGAAAGTTTTCACAAAGTCGCGAAATCGTTAGGAGGAATTTTTAATGAGTGCAATTCGAGTAGGTATTGTAGGATATGGAAATTTAGGACGTGGTGTGGAGTATGCCATTTCACAAAATCCAGATATGGAATTAGTAGCAGTGTTCACACGACGTGATCCTTCAACAGTAAACGTAGCAAGCAATGCAAGCGTATATTTAGTAGATGACGCTGAAAAATTCCAAAACGACATTGATGTTATGATTTTATGTGGTGGTTCTGCAACAGATTTACCAGAGCAAGGTCCACATTTTGCACAATGGTTTAATACAATTGATAGCTTCGATACACATGCGAAAATTCCTGAATTTTTCGATGCTGTAGATGCAGCGGCACAAAAATCTGGTAAAGTATCTGTTATCTCAGTTGGTTGGGATCCAGGTCTATTCTCTTTAAATCGTCTACTTGGAGAATCAGTATTACCAGTTGGTACAACATATACATTCTGGGGCGATGGCCTAAGTCAAGGACATTCAGATGCTGTTCGTCGTATTGAAGGCGTAAAAAATGCTGTTCAATACACATTACCGATTAAAGAAGCGGTAGAACGTGTTCGTAACGGTGAAAACCCTGAACTAACAACACGTGAAAAACATGCACGTGAATGTTGGGTTGTATTAGAAGAAGGTGCAGATGCAACAAAGGTTGAACAAGAAATTGTCACAATGCCTAACTATTTCGATGAATATGACACAACAGTGAACTTCATTTCTGAAGATGAATTTAAAGCAAATCATACTGGTATGCCACATGGTGGTTTTGTCATTCGCAGTGGTGACAGTGGTGCAAACGATAAACAAATTCTCGAATTCTCATTAAAACTGGACAGTAATCCAAACTTTACATCTAGCGTATTAGTGGCTTATGCACGTGCAGCACACCGTTTAAGTCAAGCGGGTGATAAAGGGGCGAAAACAGTATTTGATATCCCATTCAGCCTACTTTCGCCAAAATCAGCTGCTGAATTACGTAAAGAATTACTATAAACGTAGCTAATGATCCCGATTATCATTGAGTTGATAATCGGGAATTTTTTTAAGCCTAATTTTTTGCTAAAAGTAATGCTTCCTTTATAGCAAGAATAGCCTTTCTAGTTGCCACTGTTAAATTTTCTTTCATAAATGGTACTAAGTCTTTTGGAATTGCAATAACCACATATCCATACTTCACTCAAATTCCTTCGCTCGGTAAAGCAGTTCCATTATAATCGGAACTCGTATAATCTCTATATTTAAAAGCGGTTCATTTAGCCACTTTCCTTCTAAATTTTAGTAATATAACAGGATACTAAAATTGGGAAGAAAATACCCACTAAATTCAACTTCCATCCCTCAAACAAAAAATGGGGATAAAATCTATAAAAATACATAAAAAATATGGTAAACTGTCAATAATTTAATAATCTGAATTTTTGTAGAAATTTTTGTAACCTTACAAAATATGGAGGTTATGTTTATATGACAGCAGATATTATTATTCAATCAAAATGTATGGCCCCCAATCCATCCACGCATTGTATTAATAGAGCAACACTAATGCGAACGCTAAAGAAAAGTCATCATCATACTTGTACTTTCTTGCATAGTGGAGCAGGGTACGGTAAAACAACCATTCTAACTCAATTTCTTGCAACCGAATCAAGTACGTTTTCTTGGTATAGTATTTCTGATGAAGATGATAATTTATTACCCTTTTTGAGGCACCTCTTTTTTAGTATACAGCGCGTCGTACCGAATTTTGGTCATACATTTGATGGGTGGAACCAATTATCGCGCTTTCCAAAAATGGATGAGCTCAATCGATGGTATAAGCTTTTTGTCAATTGCCTCTGCGATATAGACGAGCCTCTTCTCATCGTGATTGACGATTTTCACCTAGTAGATCATGTTTTTCCTATTAATTATTTCATGGAAAAAATCATTGAATTTGCTCCACCCAGCATTCATTTTATTTTGGCTTCCAGAACACTACCCAATTGGGATATTATGAGGAAATTAAAGCTACAAAAAAGATGGCTCGTTATAAAAGAGGACGAACTGGCATTTTCAACTGAGGAGATTGCAGTGTTTTTTGAAGAATATGTAGATGTACATTTATCCGAGGCTGAAATGAAAAAAGTATTAGAGATCACTGAAGGCTGGGCCATTAGCATTTCCTTATTGGCAGAGCAATGGCATCATGCTTCGCTAGATCATTGGCTGACGATTCCCACAAATGAGCTATTCACATATTTATCAGAGGAAGTTTATAGTAGGATGACTGCTACTGAGCAGGAGACCATCTTAAAATTGGCGATTTTTCCTACCTTTTCTGCGGAGCTATTGAAAGCGTTTTATGGCGCTGAGATTGCGCAAATGCTGAATGCATTAACTCAGCGTCATTTATTTATCCAACCTGTGACAACAGATGGCTTCTATCGTTTTCATGCATTGTTTAGTCGATTTTTAGAAATGAAATGGCAACAGTATCCAACACAACATGCGGACCTTCATAAACAAGCAGCATTGTATTATGTAGAACATCAAAATATTCAAGCTGTCCTGTATCATGCCTTTAAAACGAATGATCATCATTTCTGCGGAGAGCTCCTACAGCTTCATGCAGAATCAATCGTACGGGCTGGTCAATTTGAATGGTTGCTAGATAAAATCAATCGATTCACTGTACAGGAAAAAGATAAATTTTATAAATTAAATTATTTTGAGGGTGAATGCCATCGCTACCGAGCTTATTATGAGAAAGCGAAACAATCCTATGAAAAATGTGCAATCCTCGCACAGCAGCAACGGGATCACCTATTTATGACAAAGTCACAAGCTGGGATAGCCCATATTTACTTAGACACCATTCAACCTGCTTTAGCAGAGCCATATCTCGAGAAAGCATTAGAGCTAGCGAAACATACACCATTGCGCAAAGAGGAATTACTAGAACTTCAACGGCAATACGCTGAAAATTTAGTGAATCTAGGGAAGGCCAAGGGTGCACAGCTCTTTATGGAGGACGTCGCATTGCCAGAGGATGTCATACAGCGAGCAAATGTTGATGTACGTGTTTTACTACGAACAGGACAACTACGGGAGGCCAAGGAGTTATTAGCGCAGCGCCTTGAATTACCGCCTCAGCTTGTTGCAACCCATCGAGAAAGTGAACTGCTGGCAGCTTTCGTTTATGCACTGTTAGGTCAAGGCAAAGAAGCCTGGTATGCTGCCCAGCATGGTATTCGAAGAGGATTAAAAGAGAAGTCTATTTTCATAGAGGCGGTTGGCTATATCAGAAAGGCTCATGCTCTGCTGTTAATGGATTTCCCAGATCATTATGGGGCATGTCAAGCCTATGAAAAAGCGTTGACCCTCATGAATGCCATTAATATTTCTCGTGTGAAGGCGGAGCCATATATGGGGTTAGCCATTGTCAAACATTTGTTAGGAGATATGGTAGCGGCTAAGAAATACTTAGCACTGGGCTTACAGGAAACGGAGCAAGTTCAAGATGCTTGGATGACAGCGCTTATTCTTTTAGCAGAAGTAAAAATAATACTTTCTGAGCAAGAAATAGGGCGAGCGAAGCAATTATTAAAGAAGACACAGCAACTATTTCAGGAGTGCGGTGATCGCAATGGCTTGATGCATGTCTTATTTTATCAATCAATGATTGCCCTGAAAGAGTGTAATAAGAAGCCGTTTCAACAGTATTTTCAACAGTTTGCACAACTATGTGTCTCAAATGGCTATGAATACTTCTTACAAAGGCCAACGATACTTGGTCCGAGCAATCGAATGGTTTTTTACGAGCTATTGCAATTTAGTCAAAAATGCCAGATGGAGCATCCAGCTATATTAGCATTGCAAAATCATTTTCAGGTCGAGGATAGTATTAGTTATCCGCATGATGAAATACAGATGAATCTTTTCGGGAGTTTAAATTTAATTCGTACACAACGAAAGCTAGAAGACAAAGAATGGCAACGTGATAAATCAAAGGAATTATTCGTATATCTCTACTGCCATCGCCATCGCTTTACACCAAAGGAAGAAATAGCACAGGCATTATGGCCAGATCGTAGTGTCGAGTCCTTGGATCGTGATTTTAAGGTGGTGTTAAATACGTTACTTAAAGTGTTGGAGCCGCAACGACATGCAAGACAAGAGAGCTTTTTCATTCAGCGGAAAAATAATATGTATCAGTTACAAAATATTGCTTTTCTCCAAATTGATGTTGAACGTTTTCACTATTATTACAGCTTAGGAATCGACGAATTTGATCCACAGCTGTCCAATGAGTGGCTCTTATTAGCGGAAGCGAGCTATACGGATGCGCTCTATGCGGAAAAAAAGCAAATCGACTGGCTAACGCAGGACCGTGAAAAGCTACAATTTTTATATATCGAAGTCTTAGAACGACTAGCACAAAATGCAACAAGACAACAGCAATATAAAAAAGCCATTTTTTTCGCAGAAAAGATGCTACGCGAGGATGCACTCTGGGAGGAAGCGTACCGCCTGCTCATGTACAGCCACTACCAGCTCCAAAATCGCTCTCTTGCCTTAAAATGGTATGAAAAATGTGTCCAGCAATTACATCTAGAGCTTAACACAACCCCGATGGAATCCACCATGTCAGTCTATGACTTGATAATGGGTTAGCCAGTGTTGTTTAGGCTAAGCGAAGTGATTCGAACTGCTCCTAAGTAATATGAAAGTGCTCCTATTGAGGGGAGGCCCGCTCCTAAGAGTAGACAAAGCGCTCTAATTAAGGTAGAGCCGCTCATGAACCATGTCAACTCGCTCCAACAGTGGGGTAGACAATACTATAAAAATGTAACCTATATGGAGGAACAACAATGCCATTTTGTCAGACGAAAAAAGCGAATATTTACTACGAAATAATTGGAACAGGGATACCTATCATCATGCTACATGGTTTTTCTCCTGATCATCGTTTGATGAAGGGCTGTATGGAGCCTGTTTTTAAAGAACGTGAAGGGTGGAAACGTATTTATCTGGATCTTCCGGGAATGGGAAAAACAACAGACTATTCATCAATTCAAAACTCGGATGAAATGCTAGAAGCGATTATCGAATTGATACACACAATCATTCCACAAGAATCGTACTTGTTGGTTGGTGAATCTTATGGTGGCTATTTAGCGCGCGGTATTATGAGGAAATCAGTGGATCAACTTTTAGGTACTGCCTTTATTTGCCCTCTCATCATTCCTGAAAAAGAACAACGTACGGTGCCACCGCATTGTATTGTACAAGCAGACACTGCTTTTTTATCAACATTAAGTCAGCAGGAGCAAGATGATTTTATGGCTAATCAAGTTGTCTTAGATGCCTATAATTGGGAGCGTTATTCAACAGAGGTGTTGGCAGGGTGTAATCTAGCAGATCAGGCATTTTTAGAAAAAATTCAGCAAAGCTACGGATTTTCCTTTGCCATTGACGAAAAGTCCTTTGATAAGCCAAGTCTCTTTTTGCTTGGTAAACAAGATTCTGTGGTTGGCTATAAGGACGCGTTTTCACTTCTAGAAAAGTTCCCCAGAGCAAGCTTTGCAATCTTAGATAGTGCTGGCCACAATTTGCAGATCGAACAACCTGAATTGTTTACCGAGCTGATGAGTGAATGGTTGAATCGTGTAGAGGGAGCGATGGATTAAAGTGATACTTGCAAATGATAAATTATTTTTAAGAGAATTCAGGCAGCAAGACTGGGTTGATGTGCATAAATATGCCTCTCAGGAGGTTGTTTGTAGGTATCAAACATGGGGACCGAATTCAGAAGAGGATACAAAAGAATTCATTCAGGATGCTCTCGATGAAGCAACACAAACACCAAGGGAACGATATGTTTTTGCTATTATTCATCAAGAAACATTAATAGGTGCGGTAGAAATCATGATTAGGGATTTTGTAAATGAAGTCGGGGAAATTGGCTATATCGTGAACCCTGATTATTGGGGTAAGGGAATAGCAACGCAGAGTGCTAAATTGATGATGACTTTCGGCTTTGAAACATTAAAGCTCCATCGTATTTATGCAACATGCGACCCTCGAAATATTGGATCATCCAAAGTATTAGAGAAAATAGGAATGTCAAAGGAAGGAATATTACGTGAAAACATGTTAATGAAAGATGGCGTTTGGCGAGATTCATTATTGTATAGTATGTTGAAACAGGAATGGTTATCATGAAGCGTACGATTAAAAGTCATCTTTATTTAGGGGTATAAAGTTATGCAGAAGGAAAAGAGCAATAAGAATCCGATGTATCACTGCAATTAAATGCAGTAGTGAATGAGAAAAAAATTATAAGAAAAATAGATGTGGACTCTAAAAAGCAAGAATGTTGATTTCTAAACATTCTTGCTTTTTGTTTTAAGAAATGTTGTTTAGTTGCCATTCTGCTTCGCTCCATTTTCGGGACAGAGCTAGGTGGCTCATATTTGAGCTATCTAGCTTGTAACTAATTTGTAACTGAACTCTTATATAGTGTTGTCATAGCAAGAAAGCGCTTTCTAGGGAGCTTATTTTGAAGGGGGATATGGGATGAGGAAGCAGTGGTATTGGTTTCTTTTAGTGATGTTGGCTGTGGTGTTGGTGGCTTGTAATGGGGATACGAAAGACGGCGCAACGGAAGCGGATTCTTCTGATGGGGAGACGAAGGCGGTTACTGCGGAAGGCGGCACAATTAAGATTGGTGTACTTGCATCGTTAACTGGGGCGCTTGAGTCATATGGGAAGCAAACGCAGCGAGGATTTGATTTAGGAATTGAGTATGCAACAGGGGGCACGATGGAGGTCAATGGTAAGAAAATAGAAATTGTATATGAGGATACCGAAACAAAGCCAGAGGTGGCTGTGCAAAAAGCGACAAAGCTTTTAGAAGATGATCAGGTTGATTTTTTAGTGGGCTCTTCAAGCTCGGGTGATACGCTCGCTGTTCTACCGCTTGCCGAGGAGTATGAAAAAATTATGGTGGTAGAGCCTGCAGTGGCTGACAGTATTACAGGTTCAGAGTTCAATGAGTATATTTTCCGAACAGGTCGTAATTCATCACAGGATGCCTATGCGGCAGCAGCGGCTATTGCAGGCAAAGGTGTGAAAATTGCTACATTTGCGCCAGATTATTCGTTTGGCTGGGATGGTGTGAATGCCTTTAAAACGGCAGCGGAGAAATTAGGGGCTGAAATTGTACTAGAGGAGTATGCAGATCCTGCCGCAACAGATTTTACTTCCAATTTGCAAAAAGTGATTGATGCGAAGCCAGACTATTTGTTTGTGGTTTGGGCGGGGGCAAATTCACCATGGAATCAAATTGCAGATCTTAAAATTCAAGAAAAAGGCATTAAAATTTCGACGGGTGCGCCGGATATTATTGCGCTTCAATTTATGAATCCATTGGTTGGGATGGAAGGCTTCTCGGTGTATTATCATACACTTCCTCAAAATGATGTCAATCAATGGTTAGTAGATGAACATCAAAAACGTTTCAATGAAGTGCCCGACTTATTTACTCCTGGCGGCATGTCTGCGGCGATTGCTATTGTGGAGGCATTGAAACAATCGGATGGGGATGCAGACGCCAACAAGTTAATCGACGTTATGGAAGGTATGTCCTTTGAAACACCAAAAGGGACAATGACATTCCGTGAAGAGGATCACCAGGCTCTACAATCCATGTATTCGATTCGCTTAGAGCAACAAGATGGTGTGGATTATCCAGTACCAGTACTTATTCGGGAGCTTAGTCCTGAAGAGACAGCACCTCCCGTTATGAATTAAAGAATTGAGAGGCAGCATAGCTGTCTCTCTACATAAATGTGAGAAGGAAGGGAGTAGAGAATGGAGCCTATATTATATACAGATAATTTAACAATTCGTTTTGGGGGACATACGGCTGTAGATGGCGTTAATTTTCAAATGCCTGAGAAGCATTTAAAGTCCATTATTGGGCCGAATGGTGCTGGGAAAACAACCTTCTTTAATTTGATTAGTGGTGAGCTAAAGCCAACTGCGGGTGATGTTTATTTTAAAGGGCAATCACTTGCACAAAAGTCGGCCATTGAAAGAACTCGAATGGGATTGGGACGATCTTTTCAGATTACCAATGTTTTTCCAAACTTAACGGTTCTCGAAAATGTTCGTTTAGCCGTCCAATCCAAGGAGAGAATTCGTTATCAGCTATTCCGCCATTACAAAAGCTATCAGGCGATTACGGACAAAGCGGAGGAGTTATTGGCACTTGTGTTACTCGACAATAAACGAGATGCCCTGACAACAATGCTATCCCATGGAGAGAAAAGAAAGCTTGAGATTGCCATGCTACTCGCATTAGATACAGAAATTCTACTGCTCGATGAACCCACTGCAGGGATGTCATTAGAGGAAGTACCTACGATTTTAGAAATTATTCGAAGCATAAAACAGCAGGGGGATAAAACCATTTTGCTCATTGAACACAAAATGGATATGATTTTGGATTTATCGGATTCTATTATGGTGTTGTTCAATGGTCAGCTATTAGCAGATGGCTCACCAGAAGAAATTATGAATAATGATACTGTGCAACATGCATATTTAGGAGGGCTGTACGATGACCACCTTACTGACATTGAATGAGGTTCACACGCACATTGGTCAATATCATATTTTGCAGGGCGTTAATTTTGAAGCGAAGGAGGGGCAGGTTACGGTACTGCTCGGACGCAATGGCGCAGGGAAAACGACCACCCTGAAAACAATAATGGGTTTAACGCCTGCAACAAAGGGTGACATTGCCTTTCGCTCCCAATCGATTAAAAAAAGTCCTACCTATAAGGTGGCGAAATTAGGAATCGGCTATGTACCTGAAAATCAAGGGATTTTTGCAGATTTAACGGTAGAGGAAAACATGAAGGTAGCGATGCGCAAGGAGGATACAGCCACATTAGAGCGACAGCAATATGTGCTAGAGCTGTTTCCTGACTTAAAGAAGTTTTGGAAAAAGGCTGGTGGACATTTATCGGGTGGTCAAAAGCAAATGCTGTCCATGGCTAGAGCCTTTATCAATGATAGCCAATTAATATTGATAGATGAGCCTTCCAAGGGACTTGCTCCGATAGTTGTGGAAAAAGTGATGGAAGCGATTGTGGAAATGAAAAAGAAAACGTCCATTGTTCTAGTGGAGCAAAACTTTATAATGGCTAGTCGAATTGGTGATACCTATACATTAATCGATGATGGTAGAACAGTAAATTCGGGCAATATGCAGGATTTGATTTACGATGAAGAGCTAAAACGCAAGTATCTTGGCATTGGATAGAGGGGGGTGACTATCATTGGAGCTATTGGTCAATTTAATCATTAATGGCTTGGCCACTGGGATGTTAATTTTTCTGCTAGCAGCTGGTTTGACATTAATTTTCGGTTTAATGGATGTATTGAATTTTGCGCATGGTGGGCTATTTGTTTGGGGGGCCTATGCAGGCATCTTTACCTATATGTTGACAGAAAGTTTTATCGTTGGGATTATAGGCGCGATTGTGACCGGAGCGTTGCTTGGACTGCTGACAGAGAAATTCATTATTACGCCTGTTTACGGCAATCATATTCAGCAAATTTTAATTACCTTAGGGCTGATGCTCGTTTTGCAGGAGCTTATTAAGGTGGTCTTTGGACCAAATGGGGTGGCAGTAAAAACACCAAGTTATTTAGCAGGTAGCTGGGAAATTGGTGATGTGATCATCATTAAATATCGTTTATTTATTATTGTCATAGGGTTTGTGATTTTTGGTATTTTCCAATACATGCTGAAGCGTACGAAGATTGGCTTGATCGTTCGGGCTGGGGTGCAGGATAAGGAAATGGCGCAGGCTCTCGGTATTCATATTAAGCGTGTATTTTTATACGTCTTTATGGTGGGCGCTGCTCTGGCGGCACTTAGTGGGATGTTGATGGCTCCCTATTCAGGTGTGATTTATGCGGAAATGGGCATGGAGTATGCCATTTTAGGCTTTATTGTTGTGGTAATTGGCGGTATGGGTAGTTTTTCCGGCTCCTTGCTTGCAGCGATTTTAGTAGGGCTAGCAGGTAGCTTTATGGCTTATTATGTCCCTGTGCTGTCACTGGCGGTCAATATGATTTTAATGGCCATCGTTTTAATTTTCCGTCCTCAGGGGCTGTTTGCGATGCGAAAGGAGCGGACATCATGAACAACAAAATATCTTTACGCGCTTTCGCTTTTTTCCTGTTACTTGTCATTTTTATTATCCTTCCTTTTGTCAATGATTCAAGGACACTACTTATTTTACTCACACAAATCTTTATTTTTGGGATATTGGCAATGAGTTATGATATTTTACTAGGCTATACAGGCATCGTCTCCTTTGGGCACGCCATGTTCTTCGGCATAGGTGCCTACACAACAGCAGTCATGCTTAAGCAGATGGATCACACACTCTTGATCTTTGTACTGTCCATCGTGATTGGTATGATACTAGCAGGCTTCATTAGCTTTTTAGTAGGTTTATTAACCTTACGCTTAAAAAGTCATTTTTTTGCGATGCTGACGCTAGCCTTTTCGGGGTTATTTTTAGTCTTAGCTGAAAAGTGGCGCTCTATTACGTATGGCAATGATGGCTTTACATTCAGAGCACCTGATCTATTTAGAGATCGAATGACCTTCTATTTCTTTGTGCTAGCAAGCTTGGTTGTCATCTTTTTGGCGCTCTACCGCTTTGTTAATTCACCAACAGGCCGTATTTTAATTGCCGTTCGTGAAAATGAACAGCGGACGAAATCATTAGGCTTTAATACGTTGCACTATAAAGTCATTGCCTCAGTTGTGGCAGGCATTGTAGCAAGTTTTGCTGGCTCCTTATATGCAGTGTCATTGCGCTTCGTTAACACGAGTGTGATGGCCATGGATATTACGCTGGATGCATTGTTAATGACGATTATCGGTGGGGTTGGTACTTTAGTGGGGCCGTTATTAGGCTCGGCGGTCATTGAATATGCGCAACATGCACTGTCGGGGCTTGCACGAGATTATCCTATTTTCGAACGTTGGATTATCTTCTTCGGGATTCTCTATATTTTAGCCGTTATCTTCTTCCCAAAAGGTATTATTGGCTCATTAAGATTGCTCTTTTGGAAGTGGCGAGGAAGGCTAAAGCAACGAAAAACGACAGGTCCCTTGCCTCAGGAAAAGGAGCGATTTGAATGACAGTTGGTATTGTTAGTACAGGTATTTATCTACCTCAACAGAAGATGGCATCGCAGGAAATTGCGGCTCTTTCCAATATTCCTGAGGCCATTATCCGTCAAAAAATGGGCATTCATGAAAAGCCAATTCCTGATAAGTCTGATCATACCGTGCAAATGGGTATATGGGCAGCACAGGAGGCGATTCAAAAAGCAAATATAGACCCTAAGGATATTGATGTTGTCATCTATATGGGGGAGGAACATAAGGAATATCCACTCTGGACAGCCTCCATTAAAATGCAAGAGGAGCTTGGTGCTGTGAATGCATGGGCATTTGATGTGCAATTACGCTGCGGCACTACAATCATGGCGTTGAAAGTGGCGAAAAGCCTATTGGCCTCAGATGACACGATACGAACCATTCTGTTAGCAGGTGGTTATCGCAATGTTGATTTTATCGATTACAGCAATCCACGAACGCGCTTTATGTACAATTTAGCGGCTGGTGGAGGGGCCATGTTATTACAAAAAAACTATGAAAAAAATTTGCTACTAGAGGCTGATATTATAACGGATGGTTCTTTCTCAGAGGATGTAGTCGTGCCAGTCGGGGGAACGAAAAATCCATTAACCCCAACCCATTTAACCGAAAATTTATATAAGCTTGACGTTTTGGACCCCATTGGGATGAAGGAGCGGCTAGAACAAAAATCTTTAAGCAATTTTTTGAAGGTCATTCGCAGTTCTTTAGCGAAAAGTGGATACAGTGACGATCAGCTAGATTATTTAGCGATGTTGCATATGAAAAGATCTGCACATGATTATATTTTAACGGAGCTTGGCTTACAGCAGGAGCAGTCTATTTATTTGCAAGACTATGGACATATTGGTCAGATCGATCAAATATTGTCCCTACAGCTAGCACAGGAGCAAAACCAAATTCAAGCAGGCGATATTGTGACGCTTGTTAGTGCTGGCATTGGCTATGTATGGGGAGCTATCACAATACGTTGGGGATAAGGGGGAAATGGCATGGTAAAAACGATTCAACTAGCAAATGGAGAAACAATGGCCTATCGCAAGCGATCAGGTGGAGGTCATCCTTTAGTGTTGGTACATGGCAATATGACATCTTCTAAGCATTGGGATATTCTGATGGATGCTTTAGACGAGAAATACACCATTTACGCGATAGATTTACGTGGTTTTGGTGAATCATCCTATCTTAAGCCAATCACTGCTATTAAAGATTTTAGTGATGATGTCAAACTATTTGTGGATGCACTGCAACTGCAAAGCTTTGATATGATTGGCTGGTCAACAGGTGGAGCTGTCTGTATGCAGTTTGTAGCAAATTATCCAGGACACTGTCAACGACTAATTTTACTTGCGTCTGCTTCTACACGTGGTTATCCATTTTACACGGATTTAGGAACAGGCAATCCAGCCTCCTTTAAGCGAGCCTATCATTATGAGGAGGTATTGGTGGATACATCCAAAACAAAGCTTATTCAAGGCTTCTACGATGAAAAAAATGCGGAAGGCTTACAGTCTATATGGAATGCATTAATTTATACGCATCATCGACCAAACGAGGGAAAATATCAAGAATATGTAGAGGATATGCTTACACAGCGCAATTTAGCAGAAGTATATCATGCACTCAATACATTTAATATAAGCGCTGTTGACAATGAGGTGGCAAAAGGCTCTCGGGAGGCCATGCTGCTTCATATCCCAATTTTAGTGCTCCGAGGGGATCGTGATTTGGTGATTACAGAGGAGATGAATGCAGAGATATTACATGATTTAGGCAAAACAGCACAGTTTGTAAGCCTAAAAGATTGTGGGCATTCGCCTTTGGTCGATGATTTAGCACAATTGACAGCTGAAATTGAAGCCTTTTTAGAAATTGGAGGAAGACAGTATGCGTTTGAACAATAAAGTGGCTATCATTACAGGCGCTGCAAATGGTATTGGCTATGCGGCGGCTGAGCGTTTTATCGAGGAGGGGGCATGGGTATTTATCGCCGATTATGACGATAAAGCAGGCATTCTAGCAGCACAACAACTAGGCGAAAATGCTGTATTTATACAAGTAGATGTTGCAAGCAGAGAGAGCGTTAATCAGCTGGTGACGGCAGTGATCGAACAGGCAGGACGGATTGATATTTTAGTGAATAATGCGGGGATTACAAGAGACGCGATGCTGACAAAAATGACGGAGGATCAATTTCAGCAGGTACTAGATGTTAATTTGACAGGTGTCTTCCATTGTACACAGGAGGTCATTCCCTATATGGTGGCAGCAGGTGGAGGCAAAATTATAAATACATCCTCAGTTAGTGGAGTATATGGCAATGTTGGTCAAACCAATTATGCAGCGACAAAAGCAGCGATTGTAGGTATGACAAAAACATGGGCGAAGGAATTAGGGCGTAAGGGGATTAATGTTAATGCAGTGGCACCTGGCTTTACAGAAACAGATATGGTCAAAAAAATGCCTGAAAATATTTTGGCTCAAATGCGATCAATCGTCCCCCTACAACGCCTAGGGACACCACGTGATATTGCCAATGCCTATTTATTTTTAGCATCTGATGAGGCCTCCTATGTTCATGGGCATACTCTGCATGTGGATGGCGCAATTATGATGTGATAGGGGGTAGTCAAGATGTTTGTTGAGCAAGAATGGATTTTAAAACGTGCAGCTTTAACACCTCACCACCTCGCCTTGATTAATTTAACATCAAAGGAACAATGGACCTACCAGCAATTATCTGAGGAAATCGGCAAATGGAGTCAATTTTTCGAACGGCAGCAGCTACAAAAGGGAAGTAGAGTCGCTGTTTTTGCGAAAAATCATATCCAATTGTTTGCTGTTTTATTTGCCTGTGGGCTACGTGGGCTCATTTATGTACCTTTAAATTGGCGCTTAAGCAAGGAGGAGCTAACACAAATTTTGGAGGATGCAACTCCTGCTATCCTATTATACGAAGAGGATAGTCATTGTCCCTTAGTTTTAGAAAAAATGTTTTCACTTCATGTTAGCCAGCATGAGAAGGAGATACAACCAAGTAGGCAAGACGTGGATGTGGATGATCCATGGTTAATGATTTATACAGGAGGCACGACGGGTCAGCCAAAGGGAGTAGTGTTATCCTTTCAGTCGGTCAATTGGAATGCCATGAATACTATTATTAGCTGGGGTTTACATGCTCAAGATCGGACATTAAATTATATGCCGATGTTTCATACTGGTGGCTTAAATGCTTTATGCATTCCCTTACTGATGGCGGGAGGAACCGTCATTATTGGCGATAAATTTGATGCAGAAGAGGCACTACAAGCAACGAACCAATATCAAACGACAATTTCTCTTTTTGTGCCAACTATGTATCAAGCAATGATTGCTACGAAGTATTTTCAGGAAAATCAATTTCCTTCCATGAAGGTATTTTTATCTGGCGGTGCCCCGTGCCCTCATCCTATTTACGATGCTTTTTATAATAAGGGATTATTTTTTAAAGAGGGATATGGTTTAACAGAAGCAGGACCCAATAATTTTTATATTGACCGAGAGCGTGCCTATGCAAAAAAGGGGGCTGTCGGGAAAAGCATGCAATTCAATGAAGCTAAAATCATCAGTCATACAGGAAAAAGTTGTGCACCTGGAGAAGTAGGAGAGCTATTGGTAAGAGGGAAGCATATGTTTCGCTTTTACTGGAATAACAAGCAAGAAACTGCCAATATCCTGCAAGATGGCTGGTTGAAAACAGGGGATTTAGCTATGATGGATGCGGAAGGCGATTTTTATATTGTTGGGCGTAGAAAAGAAATGATAATTTCAGGTGGTGAAAATATCTATCCTCAGGAAGTAGAACAATGTCTACTACGGCATCCAGATGTGCGGGAGGTGGCCGTGATTGGTGTAGGTGATGACTATTGGGGTGAGATCGTGACAGCTTTTATTGTTTGTCCCCACCAAGTAGCCTCTCTAATAGATGATCTTAATGAGCTATGTCATCAACAATTAGGACGTTATAAGATTCCAAAACAAATGATTTTCTTAGACGAACTACCAAAAACAAGCGTTGGTAAAATCGATAAAAAGGCATTGTATAGGCTTGTCGACTCATCGATCTGTTAAGTATGATGAGAAGGAAGAAACGCTCGTCTTTCTAAATCCGAAATAAGAGAGGGACACATAAATGGCCCACGCATTAGTTATTGGTGGAACAGGGATGTTGGCTGACACATCCCTTTGGTTAGTGAATGATGGCTACCATGTCTCAGTAATTGGACGTAGTGCCCATCGAATGGAAGATTTGCGAAATAGAACAACCAAACCTGCCCTTCTAACGCCGATTTTAGTTGATTATTGTAATATAGCCTTATTAAAAGAGAAGCTAGAAGAAACGCTCGAGCATAACGGGCCCATTGAATTGGTCGTTGCTTGGATTCATTCCTATGCGGACACTACATTAGAGAACATCTCCAATGTAATTTCAATAGAGAATAACGGGGAATGGAAACTGTTTCATGTGTTGGGGAGTAAGGCGAATTTAAGTGAAGTCCAAGAGAAATTGAAGCTCCCTGCTCGTTCGCAATACAGGCAAATCCAGCTAGGTTTTATGATGGAAGAAGGTCATGCGAGATGGCTTACGCATGAGGAAATATCGCAAGGTGTCGTTGCTGCTATTCAACAGGATCAACCTATCCATATTGTCGGGACGCTACAACCTTGGGAAAAGCGACCATTATAAACTAACTAACCTTCGTCTAACTAGATGGACGAAGGTTTTTACTTATCTCCATTATCAGTTTGTTGTAGATGTCTACATAATTGTGAGGGATAGTTAGGTTTGTGTGAAAAACGTCAGGATCAAGCAACTTTCTTCTCCTTACCTTTTACTTAGTATAACAAAATCATTTCCATATAACTTATCCTTATTTACTCACATCTCTTCCCATCAGACCGACATATCAGTAAAATAGAGTAGGTTAGGGGGATTACATGTGAAAGATCAACGCTTTAAAATAGCGCATCGAGAGGCGCTTATCGGAATTGGACTCGTCCTTGTCAACTTTGCGATTTGGTTTGGCTTTGCCTATGGATTAGGTTCAGGAGATCCAAGAAATTATACGTATGTATTTGGTTTTCCTGCCTGGTTTTTCTATAGCTGTATCGCTGGGACAGGCTTTATGATCCTTCTTATCTGGATTGTGATGAAACTCTTTTTCAAAGAGGTACCATTCGATGATGAGGAGGTGGATCGCTAATGCATTGGCAAGTTGTATTTCCATTGCTATTATTTTTAATTATTATTTTTGGAATCGGTATTTGGGCCAATAAGCATGTCCGCTCCTCTAATTCATTCCTGCAGGAGTATTTCCTAGGTGGTCGTGAAATGGGTGGTTTTATCCTTGCAATGACGATGATTGCTACATATGGCAGTGCGAGTAGTTTTATCGGAGGACCGGGTGTAGCCTATACAAAAGGACTTGGGTGGGTATTACTGGCAATGGCTCAGCTACCAGCAGGTTATTTTGTACTCATGATTTTAGGGAAAAAATTCGCCATTATTGCTCGTCGTTACCAGGCCATTACGTTAATCGACTTTTTACGTGAACGCTACAAAAGCCATGTCATTGTTATTTTATCAGCCATTAGCATCATTGTTTTCTTATTTTCGGCTATGATGGCTCAATGGGTTGGGGGTGCACGCTTAATTGAGTCATTAACTGGCTTAAGCTACACAGCTGCACTGTTTATTTTTGCGATTTCCGTGTTAGTATATGTGATTATTGGAGGCTTCCGTGCGGTTGCACTTACAGATACGGTCCAAGGTTCAATTATGGTGATTGGTACAATTATTTTATTAATCGGCACCATTGTGGCAGGTGGAGGCATCGACAATATAATGGCCTCACTGGTCGCTGAAAATCCTGACTTTGTGTCACCATTTGGCGCACAAGGAGATTTAACGCCTCTGTATGTCTCAACATTTTGGATTCTCATTGGTGTAGGGGTTGTAGGACTTCCGCAAATTGCGGTTCGTGCGATGAGCTATAAGGATTCCAAAAGTATGCATCAAGCGATTCTTATTGGCACGATTGCCATAGGGACAATCATGTTTGGCATGCATTTAATTGGGGTGTTAGCCCGACCTGTCTTACCGGGCATTGAGATTGGTGATAAAGTCATGCCGCTCCTGACATTGAAGGTATTACCGCCATTTTTAGCAGGAATCGTTTTAGCTGCACCAATGGCTGCGACAATGTCTACGGTTAATGCTTTACTAATGCTTGTCAGCTCTACAGTTGTCAAAGACATCTATTTAAATTATATGAAGCCGAAAGCTAGTGATGCAGAGATAAAGCGTGCAAGCTTTATTGTAACAACAGTCATTGGCCTAGCCGTTGTCATCTTTGCACTCAATCCACCTGATTTATTAGTGTGGTTGAACTTATTTGCCTTCGGTGGACTAGAGGCTGTCTTTATTTGGACAGTCGTTTTAGGATTGTATTGGAAAAAAGCGAATAAATACGGAGCGATTGCGTCAATGATTTCAGGCATGTTGTTGTATATTATGATTGATCGGTTTTATCCTTCTGTCTTTGGTATGCATACAGTCACGATACCCATTGTCGCATCCTTCTTTATTTTTGTGATTGTCAGTTTGTCCACTAGTCATAAATTTAAAAACGAAAAGCTTATGATTTAACGCCAAAACGCCACAGATTTCAAATTCTGTGGCGTTTATTTTAATGCATCATAAAATCATAGGCATTTTTCGCAAGTAATGTCATTGTAACGACAATAAATAGTGTGCGGACAAAGCCACTTCCTTTCTTGATTGCCATCCGTGAGCCAAGCATAGCCCCACCAATTTGCGCAATGCCCATGACTAGACCATAAACATAATGAATTTGACCTAAGTAAGCAAACATACAAACACCAGCCACATTACTCGCCAAATTTAAAAACTTCGCATTACCAGCCGCCTTTAAAAAATCGAAGCCTACCAATAAGAAGCTAAAGATTAAAAACGACCCTGTCCCAGGACCAAGAAATCCATCATAAAAACCAATAGCAAATAATAGCAGCATAAATAAAAACAAATGTTTTTTAGATAGATTTTTTACGGTAGAGACGGCACCCCAATCCTTTTTAAAGATCGTATATACCCCAACAGCCGCCAGCATAACAAGCATTAATGGCTTTAGTAATGCTGGATTAATCAGATGCACAGTCCAAGCACCACATAATGATCCGATAAATGCTAGTGGAAAATATTTGAGGACAGAGTGAATGTCCAGCTGGCCAGAACGATAGAAAGAAATAGAGGAAGTGAGCGAGCCCATAGCTCCTGCTAGTTTGTTCGTGGCAACCGCAGCAGCTGGATTGAGCCCAACAAATAGTAAGGCTGGTAGTGAAATTAAACCGCCCCCTCCCACTACTGAGTCAACAAAAGCCGCCAGAAATCCAAAAGAAATTAATAGTATGAGAATATGTACATCGATTTCAAACAACATATGACACCTCTTTATAATTAGTTACTACTGAAATAGTAACTAATTTTATTTGCGCTGTAAACCCCATTTTTTCATTGGCAAATCTTCACATTGGTAGCCTATAATAAAGATAATGGAGGGATTACATGGAGGAATTAATCACCCAGCTGAAAGAAATGGGTTTTACAGAATATGAAGCGAAGGCCTATACGGCACTTGTTCAGCAAAGTCATGTCAGTGCTTATCAGGTAAGTAAAAATTCTGGCATACCACGTGCAAGAGTGTATGATATTTTAAATATCCTTGTAGAAAAGGGCATCGTGTTAAAAGAAGAGACCGCAGAACAAACGACCTATTCGGCAATGCCTGTGTCTGTGTTCTTACAGCAAATGCAACAGCGCTGGGAGTCGAATTTTACGTCTATAAGCGGGAAATTAGAGAAATTAGAGGAAAAAGTACAGGAAGCTGAGCCTAAAGTGGTCATGCTGAAGGGCAAGGAATCCATTATCAACTATTGTCAGTCACTTCTAAAGAAGGCGAAGAAAAAAGTGATGCTGTCGATGTGGGAAGATATGTATGATGCCTTACGTGAAGATTTGCAAGAGGTGGCGCTGCATGTTCCTGTTCATGGCATTACGTTGTATGTAGGAGAGCATCTCGCCTCAATTGACCAGCATAGAGCCACACATTATACAAAAAAAGCGTCTACACCGCATTGGTTTATCTTATCGATAGATGGTCAGGAAATGATTTATGGTCATTCTCCATCTACCCAAGAGACGGCCTTTATCACCAATGATCCAGTTCATATTTATTTGTTAGAGGATTATATATGGCATGATGTGCTCATCAATCGGTTAGTAAAACGTGATGATCAGGAGTTAGAAGACTGGATTGCTAAGGAGCGTAAAGCTTTTTTCTTAGAATAGTCGTATAAGGAAGGGGAGTTACTTGAAAAAATTCGTGTTGCTAGGTTTAATAAGCCTACTAATGCTAGGAGCCTGTAATGCTACACCACCTACCGATCCACCAACGATTCATGAGCTAACGGTTGTCCCAGATAATGTTCAAAAAAATATCGTTTCTAATGACAGAATACAACTATTGCATGAAAAGGATGCTCCATATTACCTTGTTTATTATTCAAAAGGGAATGTATTGGCAAGTATTACAGCTGAGGGAAATAGGCTTATTATCCAGTTAGAAGAAGGCAGCGAGCAAAGGAAAGAGGCACAACCCTATGTTTTTAAAATCACCGTCAAGAATCCTGAGCTGGATACCATTGATTTGCGAATAAACGGTCAGAGTACGCCAATTGATCGTATGACCATTATGTGATAAAAGAAACCGAAATCCCTTTAGATGAGATTTCGGTTTCTTTACGTGATGCCTAATAAAAGACTTTGTCTACGTTATATTTAGAGCGGAAAGTATTAATCGCATATGTTTCGTAAATTTCACGTTCCATTGGATCTTCTACTTCATAGACTTCAATTTTGAACACTTCATCACGATGGTTTTTCATCGGAGATACATTATCCTCGAAATGTTTTTTAATACGTTGACGAATTTTACGTGCTTTCCCAACAAACAATAGCTCATTCTTGTCATTATAGAATAAGAAAATGCCGCCTTTATCACGTGTGATTTTATGGAAGTCAATAAAACCAAAGTAAGGTGTGATCGGCACATCACCTGGTTTTAAATCTTGTTCACGTTGACGGATTACTAGATCTGGTTTTGGAAATTCAATTTTAATCAAACTATTCACGTTCCTCTCTCTTACTAAAAGTATATGGTAACATAATTACGGCATGTTTACCATAAATTTTAAATGTAGAAACCCCACAGATAGCAAGCTTAGTGTACATCAAATGACCAAGAAACATGCGCGTGAATCACAAAATATTCTATGAATTATTGATATTCTAACAAGTTCATGTTACAATTCAAGATAATTAAATAATCTTATCAAGAGAAGCTGAGGGATTTGGCCCGATGACGCTTCAGCAACCTCTAACAATCGTTAGAAAGGTGCTAATTCCAGCAAAGGATTTTTTCCTTTGAGAGATAAGAGTGGACGTGAAAAAAATCCTTCTCATTCTATCTCGTATGGAATGAGGAGGATTTTTTAATTTCGTTGCATCCTACGCAAGCAAGATTTGCTAAAAGAGAGTGATTATAGAGAGGGGAAAGCAAGATGCCAATTAATATTCCGAAAAATTTACCAGCTGGAGAACATTTACGTGAGGAAAAAATCTTCGTCATGGAAGAAGATCGTGCGAAAACACAGCAAATCCGTCCATTAAATATATTAATATTAAATTTAATGCCTGAAAAAGAAAAAACAGAGCTCCAATTATTACGTTTATTGGGGAATACACCATTACAAGTCAATATTACCTTTTTGAATACAGCCACACACGAGTCTAAAAATGTGAGTAAATCCCATTTGCAGCTTTTCTACACAACGTTCAATCAGATTCGACACCGACGCTATGATGGTATGATTATAACTGGTGCGCCAGTAGAAAAAATGGCTTTTGAAGAGGTCAACTATTGGCAGGAAATTTCAGAAATTATGGATTGGTCTAAAAAGAATGTGACATCCGTGCTACATATATGTTGGGGGGCACAGGCTGCATTGTATCATCATTATGGCATTGGGAAGGTTGAGCTTTCTGCTAAATGCTCAGGCGTCTATTCCCATGTGATTACAGATTTAACTGTAGATTTGGTACGTGGCTTTAGTGATTTATTTACTGCACCTCATTCACGCTATACATCTGTTTCGATTGACGAGGTTCGCAATCATCCAGATCTACGATTATTATCCTATTCAGAGGATGCTGGGGTATTTATTGTACAATCAAAAGATAATAAAAATATTATGATTACGGGGCATCTAGAGTATGATGCGACAACGCTAGCCGATGAATACAGTCGCGATGTGGCGAAGGGCATAGATATCGCCGTTCCTGTAAACTACTTCCCGAATGACGATCCGACACAAGTGCCGATGAATACATGGCGTGCCCATACGCATCTATTATTCTCTAACTGGTTGAACTACTATGTTTACCAAGAAACACCATATGAATGGGATTTTGTAGATGAAATCGAATATCATATTTAATTAATAAAAAGTCTAATTTCTTTTCTAGCTTAGAAGAAATTAGACTTTTTGATTGTCATTTTCTGTTTCCTGCTGAGGTGTTTCGTTATTTTGAGCCTTGGATTTACGATTGCGAATAACTACCACAATCAGCAAAAGTATGGGTAATAAAATGGTGAAAATAAAGGAAAAGATTGGCCAAATTTCATTATTATAATTAGTAGAATGCACAATATCTGGATGAACAATTTGAGAAAGTCCAATAACAATTATCCCCATCGGTATAATGAGTGGACGATGATCCTTGATCTTCAAAATTTGTGCAAGGCCAACAACGGTCGTATAGAAATACATAAATGTACGAATATAAATAGACGAAATCCACATAAATGCCATAATGATTTCTATACGCTGCAAAAAATTCCCTATAGATATTCTTTGTGCTAAGGCATAGCTAGGAAATGTCCTTGATGCAGTGTTTTCAGGACCTAATACAAGAATCGATAGGACAATCAACGTAACTAAGACGATTCCGCCAAAAATTGCCCCAATATATAGCCCTTTCTGTGCAGACGGCTGTACATTGACGCCAGTAGGATAGAGCATCAATAATACAATTAATGGAAAGGAAAAGATACTCATAAAGCGTGCAATACTATAAAACATAGATGCTTTGGTCGCTTCTAGTAGAGGCTGAATATTCTCAAATGTAATTTGAGGGGTAATACTAATGACGAAAAAAATAAAAATAAAGATAAACAATGGGAAGAGGATTTCTGCCGAACGGGCAAAGGTCTCAATTCCTAAATAAGCGGCATACATAATAATGATACTGAACAGTAGGGCAAATGCTAATGTCGGTGTCTCTGGCATTACTTCCGTTTTCATGAAAATACCGATAAAATAGAGTAATTCTCCAGCCGAAAGAAAGGTCATAATCAGGAAACAAATTGCTGTGATTTTCCCAAAAAAACGCCCAAGAATTTTTTCATTGGCCTCGATAAAGTTTAGAGATGGTGTTTGATTGGCCAGTGTTAAAAATAATTTTAGTACCAGTAAACTAAGGAGAACACCAATGCTTGCCGCTATCCAAGCATCTTGCTTAGCGGCACCAGTAATACTCGAAGGGATAATTAAAATCGCTGTACCGATAGAATAGAGGAAGGTAACGATTGTAAACTGTCTTGAACTAATTATCTCTTTTTCCATCAAGCTACCCTCCGTTTCTCAGTCCATCTTTCTATTTTGTGAATGACACAATGTAATCCCTAATTGGTGTGAAGATAAAGGTAATCAAATCTAATGGGCTAGGAATATGGATTTTCAGGGCAATCCCCATATTTAAAGCCGTTCCAATAAGAAGCAAAAAGGAGAATACAATCATGGCTTTTCTATCCTGTTGCTTTTTTAGCTTTGGAATAAAAATAAGCGCAATGATTATCGCGATGATCAAGATAGCTACGGCTAGTACCATTGCATTTATTCCTCCTTTGGCTTGTTTAATAATGAATTTTGCATCGTACCTGAACCTTGGGTAGTTACCTTTACATGAACTACCACTGCTAAATCTGGAAAAATGGAAGTCCAATCATCCTTTATTTTTTTCCACTGCTTAGGATCTGCCCGATGTAGGGCATCCCCAAATCCAAAAACATCTACTTCATATTGCTGTTGAATTTTCTCTACTGTTTTTTCTATGCGTTCATCAATTCCCTGGGCTGTTTTTTTGTTAACGTAATCAATCGATTTATTTTTGGTAAGATCGATATCACATTCGACCTCTCCAACATTCTGCTCTACATTAATATGAACATCGATTTTCGGTTTCCCGTTTTTAAATGACCCTTTCACCTTTGTAGTGGATTGGGTAATTTCAGTAGACAAGGTCCCTTTATTAGGACAGGCAATGATTTCTATCGTACTTTGAATTTTGTCATTAAGAAAACTAACACTTTTGCTTTCACTTTCAGTCAGTAGCCCTATATATTTATCTCCTTTAAAGACCGCTAAACCTGTATAACGTAATAGCACAGGTGTTTTAACACGTTGCACATTTGTTTGATCTACCCCTAATTTCTTATCGCCATGAACTTCAATAGCAGAAATTAACGCCCCTTTATGCTTATTGCTTAATGTATTGACTAATTCATCAATATTAACAGCTATTGTGGAGCCCCAAGCCTTTTCAGAGACATCAAGGGAATTTAACATTTTATTAGCAGGAACTTTTTCGATGGGTGTTAGTACATTTAATACTTCCTTCGCTGTTGCTTCGTGAGACATAATGACGTCGAAATCCTTACGAAATTCATGGTCCCTTACAATTAAATCAAGTGCATCACTAATGCCTTCTTTTGCGAGATCTTCCCCTAATACAACCACTTGAAGGTGTGCAAAATAAGGTTTTCGTGCTGCAATAGTCGTCATTTTGCGAATGGCCTCAAAGATGGTCTCGCCTCTCGAATGATAGCTAACGACAGGAGAGCGTTGAGTGGAAGCTTGGCGCATTGAAATTTCACTAGGATCAACAATTTGAACCGTAATTTCATATTCCTCATCTATTTTGTCAATGCCTAGTGCTACCACAATGGCTAATTCATTTAATTCTCGCTTACTCCAGCAACCACTTAACAGTAAAGTGAGGATACATAGTAAGCAAATCCAGTTTAATTTTGCCATATTCTATTCCTCATTTATCCAGTTGTTATTTCCTGCTTTTTACATTGATATAGTTATGTCCTCTAACAATATTTTTTTGATTGACTAAACGAGGTCGTGTAAGTAACTTTCTACGCGGGAACAGCAGAAACGCATCCTTCTGATCCTGTAATACCAACGGTGCGAATGGACTTAAATAAGGTACACCAAATGAACGAATGCTACATAGATGAAGAATAATTAGCATAATGCCAAACATTACACCGAATAAACCAAACATAGCAGCTAAAATCATTAATGGGAAACGTAGTACACGAATCGTATTCGATAAACCATAGGCAGGGAATAGAAAGCTACAAATCGCTGTTAAGGCTACAATAATTACCATTACAGCGGAAACGACGCCTGCATCAACTGCTGCCTGACCAATAACTAAAGTACCTACGATGGATACCGCAGGACCGATTGTTCGAGGCATACGAAGTCCAGCTTCCCTTAAGACCTCAAAGGCAACCTCCATAATAAGCGCTTCTACTACTGCAGGAAAGGGTACGCCTTCCCTTTGTGAAGCAATGCTAATTAACATGGGTGTCGGTAGCATTTCCTGATGAAAGGTAGTAATCGCCACATACAAGGATGGTGCTACTAATGCTAGACTGATACCAAAGAAACGCAAGATACGTACAAGTGAGCTAATCATCCAATGCTGATAATAATCTTCTGCTGATTGTAAAAAGGATGTAAATAGCGCTGGAACGACTAAGACGAAAGGTGTGCCATCAACTAGAATCGCCACTTTGCCATCTAATAATTCACCTGCGATGACATCAGGTCGTTCAGAGTTGTAGACGGTTGGAAACATAGAGTTTTTTGAGTCTTGTATAAAATCCTCAATATAGCCACTTTCTAGAATGCCATCAATATTAATACGATCTAATCGAGCCAATACCTCTGCGACGATTTTGTCACTGGCGATGCCATTTATATACATCACTACTACATCTGTTTGTGTCACATCTCCGATAACGCGTGATTTTATCCAGAGATTCGGACTTTTTATTTTGCGACGAATGAGCGCTGTATTCGTTCGCAAGGTTTCCGTAAAGGATTCCCTCGGTCCGCGAATTACGGATTCCGTCGATGGCTCTGTGACAGCTCGATCCTTGGCACTTCTAGTACTTGTCACAATCCCTTCGGCAAAGCCATCTAATAAAATAACCGTTTCACCATTGAGAATGGCATTGTAGAGTGTTGTGAAATGCTCAATATTCGTCACATCGCCTACCGTTAAATAGGAATTCCGAACATATTGATTAATGGTTGTTATTTCAATATCTTGTTCTTCTTCAATATTTGCCATCAGTTTATCGATAACAGAATCAGAAATAGTCGTTTTATCCGATAAGCCATCAATGGAAATAATGGCGAGGCTATGAGGATCAGTTTCTCCAATCGCAATTTCACGTATGATAATATCATTACTATGCCCTAGTGACTGTTGAATGATTTTTATATTTTTAGATAGGGAAGTATACAATAAATCGTTCGTTGTATGGGATGGGGAGGTCTCGTGATTGTTAGACATGGACATGTGTTTTCCTCCTCAAATGGTCGTTCATTATCTTTAGAATGGACAATTTTTTTGAGAGATAAACGAAAGCGATATGAAAAATCTAGCTATTTGTGGCAATATCACATTCCTTGCAACTTTTGTGTGTCTTGTTTTGTAATAAATAAAAAAACAGTCTGTCCTTTCATGTATGGAAAGGACAAACTGCTTTATGTACGATAGTCGTATTGTAATTCATCATTACTTGTATCAACATCAACATGTAAATTGTGATCGTTAAAGAACCAAAGATCTTTCTCATCAATGTAATAGATAACACCATCAATTTCTGTTTGCACACCTATGGCAATAGGTTCCTCACGTGTCATGCCTAATGAAAAGCCTTCGTGAAACGGACTTGAGCCACCATAACGTGCATAAAAACGAATTGTATCACCAGGTTCAACTTCCATTTCATGTTTGAACCATTGTAGGGCTTCATCTGTCAATGCAATATTCATTTCAAATGCTCCTCTCTTCCTACAGCCATTTTACCTTTGGTTCGGTGCCGTTTTTAATACGAGCAATATTGGCACGGTGACGATAAATAATAAAGGTAAATAAAAAGGCTACCAAGATGCCTAATGCAAAGTCACCTGTAATAAAATAATAAACGATTGCATAGATAAGCGCTACTAAAGCGGCTATCATTGATGTTAAGCTGACGATTTTTGTGATTTTTAATGTCACAATAAAGGTAATAAATAGTAGGACAAAGAGTGGCCAAGAATAGCCTAATAATACACCAGCTGACGTTGCCACAGCTTTCCCACCACGGAAGTTGGCAAAGATCGGGAACATATGACCGATAACAGCGACAAGACCCAGTAATAAAGAGTGGAGTGTAGTATCAGAGAAAACAGGAAGTGTCACGAGTAAGACAGCGGCAGTTCCTTTTAAGACATCCATCACCGTAACAATAATACCAGCCTTTTTCCCTAATGTTCTAAAAGTATTGGTCGCACCAAGATTACCGCTCCCGTGTTCACGAATATCGGTATTATAAAAAATTTTGCCTATCCATAATCCAGAAGGTATAGAGCCGATTAGATAAGCACATAAAATAATAAGTCCATTGATCATAGTTGGACTCCTTTCATTCATAGTCCATCACTTGGTACTAATAGTTTGTAACAAGTATTTTACACTTTTTCTTGCTAATCTACAATGTTATGAAGGAGATTTCATCCGAAGTCTTGAATCAATACAAAAGAGAATCTATTAGTGAGGACTAGGCTTTTAGACATAAATTTGTAGGAAGCACTAAAACCTTTATAAAAATATAGGCAAAATGGCAATTTTGTCAATCGCTCATTCCTTTGGTAGAATAGAAGTCTAACTTTATCCTGTTTAATCGCAAGGCACGAGTTAGTGTGCTTTTATTTGCAAGCATCACAACTTTATTTTGCAACTAAGTAGGCTTCAATGCGTCAAATGATGATGGAAGCTAGAAGCAGTCTGTCTTGCTCAAATACCAATTTTAAGCAACTGTTGAAGATGTTTACTATTAATAAAAAAGATCAAAACTGTGAGCAAATTTTAAAATTTTATTGGACCTGTCGCTAGCTATTGACAGGAAATGCTATTATTATTAGGATGAGAACATAAATAGAACATGCGTTTGTTTTTTGGAGGGGAATTTTTTTGACGAATAAACAGTCACCTAGCGTCTATAATGATGACGCTATACAAGTATTAGAAGGATTAGAAGCGGTACGCAAACGACCTGGCATGTATATCGGTTCTACGGATGGCCGTGGACTTCATCACCTTGTGTATGAAATCGTAGATAATGCGGTGGATGAAGCACTGGCTGGCTTTGGATCTCATATTATTGTCACAATTCATAAAGATCAAAGTATGAGTGTGCGCGACTTTGGACGTGGGATGCCAACCGGTATGCATAAAATGGGCAAACCGACACCAGAAATTATTTTTACAGTGCTACACGCTGGTGGTAAATTTGGTCAAGGTGGCTATAAAACAAGTGGAGGTTTACATGGTGTTGGTTCTTCCGTTGTGAATGCGCTCTCAACATTTTTAGAGGTGACAATCCATCGCGATGGTAAAAAGTATCGTCAACGCTTTGAGCATGGTGGACAGCCTGTCACAACACTTGAAAATATTGGGCAGACCAAGCAGACAGGAACGCTTGTTCATTTCCTACCAGATGAAACGATCTTCTCTGTCACAAAATTCAATTATGATACGTTAGCAGAACGATTACGTGAATCAGCCTTTTTATTAAAGGGCTTAAAAATTGAATTAATTGATGAGCGCGAGGAAGGCAAGAGCGATGTGTTCTTTTATGAGAATGGCATCGAGGCTTTCGTTGCGTATTTGAATGAGGAAAAAGATGTCCTTCATCCAGTAAAATATGTAGAAGGCGTACAGGATGAAATCGAAGTAGAGTTCGCTTTCCAGTATAACGATGGTTATTCAGAAACGATTTTATCATTCGTTAATAATGTCCGTACACGTGATGGTGGTACACATGAAACGGGTGCAAAGGCAGCATTGACACGTGTCTTTAATGAATATGCAAGAAAAATTGGCCTGTTAAAGGACAAGGATAAAAACCTTGAGGGGACAGATATTCGTGAGGGCTTAGCAGCGATCGTGTCTGTTCGTATCCCAGAGCATTTACTGCAATTTGAAGGACAAACAAAGGGCAAGCTTGGGACAAGTGAGGCTCGTTCTGCAGTAGATAGTGTAGTGTCTGAGCAAATTTTGTATGTGCTAGAGGAAAATGCAGAGTTATCAGCTTCTCTTGTTCGTAAAGCGATTCGAGCGCAGCAAGTGCGTGAAGCAGCTCGTAAAGCGCGTGAGGATGCACGAAATGGCAAGAAAAACAAAAAGGGTAGTACGATTTTATCTGGAAAATTAACACCAGCTCAGTCACGTAATGCGGCAAAAAATGAGCTGTATTTAGTCGAGGGTGATTCTGCGGGTGGCTCTGCTAAACAAGGTCGTGACCGTACATTCCAAGCGATTCTGCCATTGCGCGGGAAGGTAATCAATACAGAGAAAGCCAAGCTACAGGATATTATGAAAAACGAAGAAATTTCAACGATTATCCATGCGATTGGGGCAGGTGTTGGTACGGATTTTGCGGTGGAGGATTCTGCCTACAATAAAGTAGTCATCATGACCGATGCGGATACGGATGGGGCACATATTCAAGTCTTGCTATTAACATTCTTCTATCGTTATATGCGTCCGCTCATTGAGTCTGGGAAGGTCTATATCGCACTACCGCCGCTTTATAAAGTCTCTAGAGGTACAGGGAAAAAAGAAGTCATTGAATATGCTTGGACAGAAAGTGATTTACAAAAGGCCATCAAGAAGGTTGGAAAGGGTTACATATTACAGCGTTATAAAGGTCTTGGTGAGATGAATGCAGACCAACTGTGGGACACAACGATGAACCCTGAAACACGGACATTGATTCGTGTCACAATCGAGGATGGTGCACGAGCGGAGAGACGTGTCACGACGTTAATGGGTGATAAGGTGGAACCACGTCGTAAATGGATCGAAGCCAATGTAGACTTCGGTATGGAGGATGATTCTAACATTTTAGAGAATGAATTCATCCAACAAGAGGAGGACCAAGCATGAGTAGTACAGAAAAGTTTCAAGATTTACCGTTAGAAGAAGTAATGGGTGACCGTTTTGGTCGCTATAGTAAATATATTATTCAAGACCGCGCGTTGCCTGATGCACGTGACGGTCTTAAACCAGTACAGCGCCGTATTTTATATGCGATGTTTACGGAAGGCAACACACATGATAAGCCGTTCCGTAAATCCGCAAAAACAGTGGGTAATGTAATTGGTAACTATCATCCGCACGGCGATAGCTCTGTGTATGAAGCGATGGTACGGATGAGTCAGGACTGGAAGGCACGTCATATGCTTATTGAGATGCACGGGAACAATGGCTCGGTAGATGGCGATCCTCCAGCTGCAATGCGTTATACAGAGGCGAGACTATCAGCTATTGCCGCTGAAATGCTACGAGATATTGGCAAGAAAACGGTCGAATTTGTGCCAAACTTTGATGATCAGGATATGGAGCCAACTGTATTACCAGCACGTTTTCCTAACCTTTTAGTCAATGGCTCTACAGGAATTTCCGCTGGTTATGCGACAGATATTCCGCCACATGCCTTAGATGAAGTACTGGATGCTGTGTTGATGCGCTTAGACAAGCCTAATGTTACTGTAGATGAATTGATGACGGTGATTAAAGGACCTGATTTCCCAACGGGTGGAATCATTCAAGGTGTTGATGGCATTAAAAAGGCGTATGAAACAGGTCGTGGTAAAATCATCGTCCGTGCACAAGCAGTTGTTGAACCAATTAAGGGTGGTAAAGAGCAAATTGTTATCACTGAGTTACCATATGATGTAAATAAAGCGAATCTTGTGAAAAAAATTGATGAGCAACGTGTAGATAAACGACTAGAAGGCATTGCAGAAATTCGTGATGAATCAGACCGTACAGGCTTACGTGTCGTAATTGAGCTGAAAAAGGATGTACCAGGACAAGGAATTTTACAGTACTTGTTTAAAACAACTGATTTACAGGTAGCTTATAATTTTAATATGATTGCCATTCATAACCGTCGTCCAACGATGATGACATTGCCATTATTGCTAGATGCGTATATTGCCCATCAAAAAGAAGTGGTAACAAACCGTTCCATTTATGATTTACAAAAGGCAAAGGATCGTTCTCATATTGTAGATGGATTAATTAAAGCTCTTTCCATTTTAGATGAAGTCATTGCGACGATCCGTTCTTCTAATGATAAGAAGGATGCGAAGCTTAATTTACAAGCAAAGTTTGATTTTACAGAGGTACAAGCAGAGGCCATTGTAAGCCTGCAATTATATCGTTTAACGAATACGGATATTACAGAGCTACGTCAGGAACAGGACGAGTTAAATAAGCTAATTGCGAAGCTAGAGGGGATTCTACAAAGTGAAGCAAAGCTAGTGCGTGTTATTAAACAAGAGTTACTAGATATTAAGAAACGCTTTACAGAACCTCGTCGCTCGAAGATTGAGCAAGAAATTGAAGAAATCAAAATTACATTGGATGTCCTTGTGCCAAGTGAAGAGGTTGTCGTAACAGTAACGAAGGATGGTTATATTAAACGTACATCCACACGTTCTCATGCCGCTTCAAACGGGCAAGATTTTGCCATGAAGGATTCAGATTATTTATTGTATGAAGCAAATTTAAATACTCAGCACCATCTACTGCTTTTCACAAATCGAGGCAATTATATTTATCAGCCTGTTCATGAGCTGCCTGATATACGCTGGAAGGATCTCGGCCAGCATATTTCAAGTATTGTACCAACAGGGGAAGATGAATCGATTATTGCGGTTTATGGTTTCGAAACATTTGACCAGCCAAATACGTATGTCTTCACAGCCACAAAAGATGGCCAAATTAAGCGCTCACCACTCGCAGACTATGCGGTAACGCGTTATTCAAAGCCAATTAAAACGATGAATGTCAAGGCTGGTGATGCGATGATCTATGCATCATTTGTGACTGATGACGTGGAGCTGATGCTCACAACAGATACAGCCTATGCGATTCGTTTCCCAATGGAGGAACTACCTGTAACAGGTGTGAAAACAGGTGGTGTGAAAGGGATCACACTAAAAGATGGAGAAGCCTTAGTTGGCGTCAATGTATTACAGCCAGATGTTACCCACTATGTAGTGATTGTGACACAGCGTGGGGCCGTGAAGAAAATGAATGTCGCTGAAGTTGAAGTAGCAAGTCGTGCAAAACGTGGACTAAAAGTATTAACAGAGTTAAAAGCAAACCCTCACCGAATTGTGGCAGTTGTTCAAGCAACAGACGAGGAGCAGGTTGTGATTGAAACTGAAAAAGGTGTTCAAGAGATGATTGACGTACAAGCATTGTCTCGTGCGGATCGCCATTCCAATGGTTCATTTAAAGTGGATATTGCAACAGATGGAGCAATTTCTCATGTTGTAACAGCCAAAAAAGAACAGAAACCAAGCTAATAGCATGCCCAGCCTCTTAGGAGCGCTGGGCTTTAAGCTCTATTCAAAAATAGCACCTTGTCATTTAAGTGAAACTATGGGTATAATAATCATCGAAAAGTTCATAGCGAAAGAATGTAGGGGGGCTAGTAATTGCTAGCTGAGATTGTGTCCGGTAGACGCTGACCCTTTGAACCTGATTTGGCTCGTACCAGCGTAGGGAACATCTATTCAAAAAGCAAAGTTTTGAAGATTGATTGCAATACGTCTGGGAGGAATCCTAGGCGTTTTTTTATGTTTTCAAGCAACAGCTTGCCAACATTGTATACGCTTTCTTCTGGTGACAACATTCATTCATGAACACTTTCATATTACAAACTGGGAGGCTTTCGCATGAAAAAATGGTTTTTTATTTTATTGGCAGCACTATTGACATTAGTAGGCTGTAGTGACAAGGATGACAAGCAGGCTGCAGACAAGCTGAAAAAGGTGTCTGTGGTACTGGATTGGACGCCGAATACAAATCATACAGGACTATATGTTGCCAAAAAACTCGGTTATTTTGAGGAACAGGGTTTAGATGTTGATATTATTATGCCTGGTGAGGCGGGCGCAGATCAGCTTGTTGCTTCTGGAAAGGCGGATTTTGGCGTGAGCTATCAGGAAGGCATAACACAGGCACGAGTACAGGATGTGCCGCTGGTCTCCATCGCAGCAATTATACAGCATAATACATCTGGCTTTGCTTCTATTGCTTCGAAGGGCATTACATCGCCAAAGGATTTTGAAGGTAAAACCTATGGTGGTTGGGGCGCGCCATTAGAGCAAGCCGTTTTACAATCACTCATGCAAAAAGAAAAGGCAGATATTAATAAGCTAGATATCGTCAATGCAGGCGATTTAGATTTCTTCACAATGATGGAAAAAGATATTGATTTTGCTTGGATTTATTATGCATGGACAGGAATTGAAGCTGAGCTGCGTGGGGAAAAGATCAATATGCTATATCTTACAGATTATAGTGATCAATTAGATTATTATACGCCAGTTTTAGCTACAAATGAAAAAATGATACAGGACAATCCTGATGTTGTTAAAGCCTTTGTGGCAGCTGCATCGAAGGGCTATGAATACGCAATTGAAAACCCAAGTGAAGCGGCTGATATTTTAATCGAAGCAGCTCCTGATTTAGATAAAGCGTTGGTGCAAAAAAGTCAGGAATGGCTGGCCGATAAATACCAGGACGATGCCAAGCAATGGGGAGAGCAAAAGCTTTCGGTGTGGGAAAATTACGCGAAATGGATGTCTAGCAATCAAGTATTAGAGGGCGAATTTGATGCGAAAAAAGCCTTTACTAATGATTTCTTACCTAAAAAGGAGGCCAAATAAGATGGCAAATTCATTAATCAGTGTACAAATCATTCCGAAGACAGAGAAATATGAAGATGTTATACCATATGTCGATGCAGCAATTGCGGTGATCGATGCTTCTGGGGTGAAATATGAGGTACATCCATTGGAAACAACGATGGAGGGTGAGCTTTCAACATTGCTCCAAATCATTGAAAAAATGAATGAGAAGATGATCGAACTTGGTGCCATTAATGTCATTACACAAGTGAAAATTTTATATCAGCCAACGGGTATTACGATGGATACATTAACGGAGAAATATCAGTAATGAAACGTGCATTACAGAAGGGAAGGACGATAATTTTTATCGCCTTCCTCTTGTTCATATGGGAACTAATCGTGCGGTTTGCTGAAGTTCCTCATTGGTTAGTACCCGCACCAAGTAGTATTTTGTCGGAAGCCATCCAGTCGTATCAAACCTTTCTACCACATGCATTCGCTACGGTACAATTAGCTCTACTAGGATTGGCCATTGGCATCGCTTGTGGGCTAACGGTGGCAATAGTGTTGCATCGATTTACATTTATTCGAGAACTGTTTTATCCAATTCTTATTATGTCGCAGAATGTTCCTATTCTAGTCTTGGCACCGCTCCTTATTATTTGGTTTGGCTTTGGCTTATTACCGAAGCTTATCATTATCTGTCTTGTGTGCTTTTTACCGATTGTCATTGCAGCGATGGATGGATTTAGACAAACAGCTCCAGAATTAAAGCATTATTTTGCCATGGTTGGTGCTACAAGGGCACAAACCTTTTGGAAGCTGGAATGGCCTTATGCCTATCCTGCTATTTTTTCAGGCATTAAAATTGCGGCTACATATAGTGTGATGGGGGCTGTGATTGCGGAGTGGCTTGGTGCAAAAAAGGGTATTGGTGTTTACATGACCCTAGCCCAATCCTCCTTCCGTACGGATCGCGTATTTGTGGCAATTTTTGCGATTGTTCTCTTGAGCTTACTATTGTTTAGTGGTATTCGTTTAATTGAAAAATTCATGGTGAAGGGAAGAGGCTATCATGCTCAGCATTCAAAACATCGCTAAATCCTTCGATGCGCTCAAAGTCCTTGATCAACTTTCTTTTGACGTCAAGGATGGAGAGTTTGTGGCCATCGTTGGTCCTTCAGGCAGTGGTAAAAGTACACTTTTTCAATTAATTGGTGGTGTTTCGCCAATTGATCAAGGAGCCATTTTATTGAATGGAGAGGATATCCAACAAAAAAAAGGAACGATTGGCTATATGCCACAGCAGCCATGTCTATTACCCTGGCGTACAATAGTAGAAAATGTCACGCTTGTAGAGGAATTACAACATAAACCAAATGTTGAACGTGCCAAGGAATGGTTAGAAAAGGTTGGTCTTGCCTCTTTTATCCATGCCTACCCGAACGAACTGTCTGGAGGCATGCAGCAGCGTGTGTCCTTTATTCGAGCAATGGTCAGTGATAAGCCGATTTTATGCTTAGACGAACCATTTTCTGCGTTGGATGAATTTACTCGACTGGAAATGCAAGCATGGCTTTTATCTATCTGGGAGGAGTACCGCAAATCCATTCTATTTGTTACACATAGTATTGAAGAAGCTCTCTTTTTAGCAGATCGCATACTTGTTTTAACCAAACGTCCAGCTACCGTTAAAAAGGAAATCATCGTGCCGTTTGAGAGACCTCGGAAAGAGGAAATTCGACATTCTGCAGCATTCACAGCGTTAAAGCAACAATTATTTATGTATTTACAGGAGGAAAAGGGTGATATGTATGTTGATTGATGCGCATATTCATTTGGATCAGTACACCGATGAGGAAATTCCTTCCTTATTAGAAGAAGTGAAAGCTGTAATCGCGGTTAGTATGCAACTTTCCTCTTGTGAAAGAACGTTGCGTTTATCGAATAGCTATCAGCAAGTAAAGGCTGCTTTTGGCTTTCATCCTGAACAGCCTTTACTAAGTCCAAATGATGAGACAGCTTTATTTGATTGGATTCATTCGCATCAGGATGATATGGTTGCTATTGGTGAGGTGGGTCTACCTTATTATTTAAAACAAGAGCAAGCGATTGATGAACGTCCCTATGTGGCACTATTAGAGCGTTTTGTTGTATTGGCGAAGGAGCTGGACAAGCCAATTGTGTTACACGCAGTATATGAGGACGCCCATATTGTGTGTGATTTGCTGGAAAAGCATCAGCATCACGAAGCCCATTTTCATTGGTTTAAAGGGGATGAAGCTATTGTGAAGCGCATGATAGAGCGAGGTTATTTTATTTCTATTACGCCAGATTGCTTGTACGAAGAGGAAATTCAACAGCTAATTCATGCTTATCCCATTGAACTAATGATGGTAGAAACGGATGGTCCTTGGCCGTTTGAGGGACCGTTTACGAAGAAGCGTACATCTCCCTGGATGATGCACTCAACGATTGAGGTGATTGCCTCCATCAAAGGGCTATCAACACAGGAAGTGGCCAAAATTATTACGCAAAACACGAAAACATTTTATCGGCTTTAATAAGAAAAAGCAGTATAGGGTACGAGTTATTCGTCCTTATACTGCTTTTTATATTTCGTATAATCATGCTCTAATTTTTCGTTTTTTGTTTTCGTTAGACGTTCATGTGTACTAAAAGAGATAGATTGTCGATTTTTTTCAACATCTTTACCTACTGTGCGTTTAATGTGCATCCGCTTCTTTTTAGCTTTAGATTGTGACATGAGCATCGCCTCCAATTCATTTTTAATTCTATAGTAGCGAATAGGGAAGAAAAAGTAAAACCTCGTAAGCAAGATACTTACGAGGCTGTCGAGTGTATTAGTGAGATACGTCCTGTACAGAAATACCTGTGTTTGCTTTAACGTCAACTTCACGATACTTCGCATCATCTGTTTCTTTAGAAAGTAATGTGCCGATGAAACCACCAAGGAAACCAAGTGGTACAGAGATTAAGGCTGGGTTCGTTAACATAATTAAAGGATCACCAACGAAAATTGCCTTACCTTCAACTGGATTCCAAACGTTTGGAGACATAGCAACTAATACTAACGCAGAGATTAAACCTGTTAACATCGCAGTAACAGCACCCGCTGTATTAAAGCGTTTCCAATAAATTGTGTAGATGATAACTGGAAGGTTAGCAGATCCTGCGATACAGAATGCTAAAGATACTAAGAATGCAACGTTTAATGTTTGTGCACCAAGTGCTAATAGGATAGAAATAACAGCGATTGTAATCGAACCGATACGAGCTGCAAGAACTTGCTCTTTTTCTGTAATTTTACCCTTTTTGATAATTTGTCCATAAATATCATGAGATAGGGCAGATGCACCAGAAAGTACAAGACCTGCTACTACCGCTAAAATTGTTGCGAATGCTACTGCACAAACGAATGAGAATAGAATGTCGCCACCAAGTGCTTCTGCAAGAAGTGGGGCAGCCATGTTACCAGCAGCGTTTGCTGCGATAATATCTTCTTTCCCAACGAATGCTGCTGCACCGAAGCCTAAGAAAATTGTTAGAACGTAGAAGATACCTACGATCCAAGTAGCCCAAATAACAGATGAACGAGCTGTTTTCGCGTCTTTTACTGTGAAGAAACGCATTAAGATATGTGGAAGACCCGCAGTACCTAATACTAACGCAATTAACATAGAGATTGTATCAAGTCCATTTGTATATTTAAGACCAGGGTTTAAATAAGCAGCTCCACTGTCAGTAACCGTTGTCATTTCTTTAAACATTGTAGAGATACTGAAGCCGAACTCTTTTAATACTAAGAACGAAATAATAACTGTACCCAACATTAAAAGACAAGCTTTAATAATTTGTACCCAAGATGTTGCTGTCATACCACCGAATAGTACGTAAGTTGTCATCATGAATCCTACGATTAATACGGCGATCCAATAGTCGATTCCTAAAAGTAATTGAATAAGTGCTCCTGCACCAACTAGTTGTGCAATCATGTAGAATAAAACAATTGTAATAGTGCTTAAAGCAGCTGTTCCACGGACTTTGGCGTTATCAAAACGCGCTGTAATCATGTCAGCTAATGTAAATTTCCCAAGGTTACGTAATGGCTCAGCAACGATATATAATACCACTAAGTAAGCTACTAAATAACCAATAGAGAAGAAGAATCCATCAAATCCAAATAATGCTACAGCACCAGCGATACCCAAGAAGGATGCTGCTGATAAGTAGTCACCAGCGATAGCTAGTCCATTTTGCCAGCCTGTTAAGCCACCACCAGCAGTATAGAAATCACTTGCTGAAGATGTACGTTTAGATGCCCACCATGTAATAACTAATGTTAAACCAACAATGGCTACGAAGAAGAATATGGCTGTAAGACTCATTCCGTTACTCATCGGCGGCCACCTCCGTTCTCGTATTCAGCGATAATCGCTTTTGCTTCTCTATCGAAGCTGTTTGCTTTTGCTACATATAAATGACATAACCCCCATGTCATGATGAAAAGACCTGCTGCATAGATCCACACCCAAGTAATTTCCCCAAATGCCTTTTGGTGTAGAATTGTCGTGTACGATGTCAGAATTGGTAACAACATGTATGCCGATAAAAATATGGCAGTCATTGACCAAAGAAAAGAGTTCTTTCTTCGTACAAGAGACTTAAATGATTCTTGATTTGCAATTGAATCATAGTCAATCACGATACCTTTTTTTGCTTGATTGTTCGCCATTAACATTCCCCATTTTGTGTATATTTTTTCTACCTCAAGACTTGATTTTGCTAGTTTAGTGAATTCACATTTTCATTTTATGTAACAGTTCACAAAATTGCAATACATTTCAGAAAAATTATGTAAAAAAAATTTTTCAGAAAATACTCTTAAGAGAGAAAAAATGGCGCAAAGCCAAGAATATAAAGGGTTTTAGAAAATTCAGATAAATAAATGAAGTGAAGAGAAATCTAGATTCTTAACAAAAAATGAAGGGTAAATTTACAAAAAAATCTTGTTTTTTCAATTAAAAATAAACACTATTTACCTAGTGAAAATTGGATTTTTTCTGTTTTTTGGAAGTGAAATAATATTGTTCGATAAATAAATTGGTAGATATTGAATAACAAAAAAGGCGAAAAACTCGACCAAAAATCGAATTTTTTGCCTATTTTTTTGCATTTTTTGAATTGAGATTCATTATGCAGGAGGTGTATAAATATTAATGTGAAATATCAGAGACAGACACGCCTGTATTTGCTTTCACACGAATTTCTTTATAAATACGTTCTGCTTCTTCCTGTGGCACTTTGTTAGATGAAAGAACAGTACCTAAGTATCCAGCAATAAAGCCTAATGGAATCGTAATAATCGCTGGAACAGCAAGTGGCACAAGTGGTTGTCCAACAAAGATAGCCGCACCTTCAACAGGGCTCCACACATTTGGTCCCATTGCTCCTAAAATTAAACATGATACTAACCCCGTTACCATCGCAGTTACAGCACCTGTAGAATTAAATTTCTTCCAATAGATTGTATAAAGGATTACAGGTAGGTTTGCTGACGCACCGATACAAAAGGCGAATGATACTAGGAATGAAACGTTTAAGCTTTGTGCAAACAGAGCGAGAATTATAGACACGATCGCAATTGAGATAGAGCCTGTACGAGCTGCTACTACCTGTTGCTTCTCTGTTAATTTACCGCCCTTAATGATTTCTCCATAAATATCATGAGAAATGGCTGAAGCCCCTGTTAGTACTAAACCAGAAACAACGGCTAAAATAGTCGCAAATGCCACTGCGCCGATAAATGCCATCAATACATCTCCACCTAAGTAATGCGCAAGAAGCGGAGCAGCTGTATTACCAGCCTTACTTTCAGCAAGAATTTGATCTAAACCTACAAAGTTTAATGCACCGAACCCTAAGAAAATTGTTAATGAAAAGAAAATAGCTGTAATCCAAGTTGTCCAAGAAATAGAGGAACGTGCTGTTTTTGCATCCTTTACAGTAAAGAAACGCATTAAAATATGTGGTAAACCAGATGTTCCTAAAACTAAAGCCATCATCATCGAAACGGAGTCGATTGTGCTTGTATACTTAATTCCAGGTACAAGGAACTTTTCGCCATGATCTACTGCAATTGTGTCGAACATCTTCATAAGAGAGAAGTCAAATTTCATTAACACTAAAACCGCTAATAAACCTGTCCCGAATAATAATAGACTTGCTTTAATGATTTGCACCCAAGAAGTCGCTGTCATACCACCAAACAATACATAAGTTGTCATCATAACACCGACAATTAAAACGGCAATCCAATACTCAATACCGAATAATAGCTTAATCAATGCACCAGCACCAACTAGCTGTGCAATCATATAAAGAATTACGATAATAATGGTCCCAGACGCTGCCACACCACGAATTCGCTTTTCATTAAAACGAGCCGTTAACATATCTGCTAACGTGTAGCGGCCTAAGTTTCGCATTGGCTCAGCAATAACATAAAGCAGCACTAAATTCGCTACTACATAGCCTACAGAAAAGAAGAAACCATCAAAGCCAGTTAAGGCAATTGCACCAGACACCCCAAGAAAGGCTGCCGCAGATAAATAGTCACCAGCAATCGCAAAGCCGTTTTGCCACCCCTTTAAACCACCACCAGCAGTGTAAAAATCAGCCGCAGAAGATGTACGCTTTGCTGCAATATAGGTAACAACAAGTGTTAAGCCAACAATAGCTAAAAAGAAACCTATGGATACGATGTTCATTTATTTTCCACCTTTCGCCTGATACTCTGCAAGAACAGCAGCTGCAGCTTTATCGAATGAAGCAGCTTTTTTTACATATACTGTACAAAGCACAATGGTCATGATAAATAAACCTGCAGAATAAACCCATACACCCGTAATATTTCCGAAGAATTTTTGTTGTAGTACAGGCTGGAAAGCAAGAATCGGAAGCAGGATATAAAGAATTAAAAACACTGCTGTAATCGAGAAAAGAAAGGTATTTTTCTTTTTTACAAAGCTATTAAACGATTCCATTGCTTCAATTGCATGATAATCAATTGATTGGGCCTGTTTTTTGCTTGAAACATTCGCCATTATTATTCCCCCTAAAGTTATATATTTCTGTTTTAAACGACATATTTCTTTTTCGTTCGTCGTTATATTCACTTATTTTATGGGGGAGAATCCTATAATGCAATACTAAATTTTGAGTTTTTATAATTTTTAGTCACTTCTGTTTTGTGGAAATAACATAGAAATAATAAGGATTTATTAGAAAAATTCTGTTTAAAAGAGCGTTCAGTTTTCTGATGAAATAATATTGTTAAAATAGTTTGTTGTTGATAAAAATGAATGTAGGAGAAAATACAAACATAAAAGAGAATTTTCTGTATTTTATTATTCTGCTATTAAATTCCATGGGAGCTTGTTAAGTAGAAAAAATTTGTTATATAACAATTATCTGAGGTTTTGGGAAATAACGAAAATGATAAAAAAAGCTATGAAAAAATTTTTAAAAAGGATGTGTCATTTGGAAGAATTAGTGAGGCGGAATTCCAGAATCAGTTAATGTTCACATGTTATACAAATAGCCATCTGGGTGTAAGTCCATTATCTTGTGTTTAGCTTCTATAATGAATAAAATAAGGTGATGAAATGAAGGGAAGTGGGCACCACTAATGACAAAGAAAAGTATATTGCTAGTTTTAGTTCTAGCATTTAGTAGCATTCTAGCTGCTTGCGGTAGTTACAAGTTTGAACCAACATTAAATCTCGAGGTTCAAGATTTCACAGTAACGAATCAAAAAAATGAACAAGTGACCCTAGATGATCTTAAAGGTAAGCCTTGGCTAGCCATGTTTATTTTTACAAACTGTACGACAATCTGTCCACCCATGACATTTAATATGACAGAAGTTCAACAAGCACTACAGGATGAAGGCCTTGAAGATTATCAAATTGTGGCATTTAGCGTGGATCCAGAAGTGGATAAGCCTGATGTTTTAACAAATTACTTAAATACGTATAATGTTGTAGATGAAAGCAAATGGCAGCTACTAACTGGCTATCAACAAAAATTCATTGAACAATTTGCACGTAAATCATTTAATTCATTAGTTAAAAACGATCCTAACTCAGACCAAGTCATACATATGTCGAGCTATTATTTAGTAAACGCAGACGGCACAGTTGTAAAAGACTATGATGGCGCGACAAACGTACCAGTTGAAACAATCGTTGGAGATATGAAGGCTCTTATTAAGGAGAGCAAATAACACAGAAGTCCATGTGACTTTTGTGTTTTTTTATGGAAAGAGGGGAAAGTAAGATGTACGCCTTTAAAAAATCATTCGTCTCGATTTACTTTCCCAATATTGCACCGAATACGGCAATATTGTCTCGTTTTATGCAGCAATGGTTCATTAACTTAAACTATTCAACTGATTAGTAAGAGGAGGGATTTAAATGAATTAACAAGACCAGCTTAACTTGATTAAGGAAGACTTTATAAATTCTCAAAAGGTACTATTAGCAATTGGTGATGTAACCAGACAAGCCATTCTAATGGTATTAATGAGCACAGATTGTCAAACGGGATTGCGTGTAGGTGAAATCACAGAACAAACGCATTTATCTCGCCAGCTGTGTCACATCATCTTAAGATTTTGCGAGATGCTGGTGTTATTTTAATGCGCAAAGAAGGTACAAAAAACTTTTACTATATAGATATACGGACAAAACTAGGTTCGTTAAAAGATCTTGTTTTGGATATTGAGACGTTGTTAACGGAATTTTATTGACAATATAGTAGGTTATCTGGAGGAATGAACGATGAAAGCAATGGTGATCGATCAATATGGCAAAGCCCCAATGCGCATGAAAGAAGTACCTACACCTGAAATAAATGAATATGAGGTACTTGCTGAAATCCATGCAGCAAGTATTAATCCGATTGATTTTAAAATCCGTGATGGGAAAGTGAAGCTGTTAATCCACTATAAAATGCCACTAATCCTTGGAAATGATTTTTCAGGGGTCGTCGTAAAGGTTGGCGAAAAAGTGACGCGCTTTAAAGTAGGAGATGCAATTTATGCACGTCCAAGGAAGAGTAAAATTGGTACTTTTGCGGAATATATCTCGATTCATGAAGATGACATAGCCCTAAAGCCTAAAAATTTGAGCTTTGAGGAAGCTGCATCAATCCCACTGGTTGGCTTAACGTCATACCAAGCTTTACATGACATCATGCAATTACAAAAAGGGCAAAAGATTTTAATTCATGCTGGCTCTGGTGGTGTAGGTACCTTTGCTATACAACTAGCAAAAGTAATGGGTGCCTCAGTGGCAACAACGGCTAGCGAAGCTGGTGCAAACCTAGTTACATCTTTGGGTGCAGATAAAGTGATTAATTATAAGAAAGAAAACTTTGAAGCTATACTGAAAAATTATGATGCAGTCTTTGATACGCTTGGAGGAAAGACCTTAGAAAAATCTTTCGAGATTATCAAGGATGGTGGAAAAATTGTCTCCGTATCAGGCACGCCGAATGCTCGTTTCGCCAAAGAATATGGTTCAGGATTTTTCAAAACATTATTATTTTCAGCAGCAAGTCATAAACTGACCTCACTTGAAAAGAAATATCATGCTCAATATTCCTTCTTATTTATGAAACCAAGTGGCGATCAATTACGCATAATCGCCGATTTAATTGAATCTGGTAAAATCAAACCAGTCATTGATAGAACTTTTTCATTTGAAGATGCTCAAAAGGCGATGGAATATGCGGAGTCAGGTAGAGCAAAGGGGAAGATTATCGTAAAAATGAAATAGTCTTTATGTTCCCTGAAATTCTTTAATTCAAACAGCCCTTTTCCGTTTTCACAGTTCTTGTTTTGCAGGATAGATGAGATTGGAAAAGGGCTGACTGTTTATAGCAGAGTTGAAATTTCAGAAAAAACAAAAAATAATGTTGACTTATAATAAAAGTGTTTTGTATTATGTATACATAAAACATAAAGAGTTTAAACCATTCATATAAATTCAAATTTTTAATTTCGTATGGTAAAGACTTAATAAAAAGGATGGATTATTATGGAAGGGGCAAAATTAAAGCCGATTGAGAAGGAAAAAACAACGCAAGACAAAGTGTATAAAGAAATTAAAAAAGCGATTTTATACGGTGGTATAACGAGTGATGAGATATTTACAGAGGTTCAATTAGCAGAGAAATTAAATACTTCAAGAACGCCAGTAAGAGCAGCTCTTCAAGACTTGATAAAGGAAGGTTTACTTGTCTCTATTCCCAGAAAAGGAATGACTGTAAAAAAACTGACGGAAGATGAGCAAAAAGAAGTGTTCTTATTAAGAAGTGCTATTGAAGTGGAGGCAGTAAAGAAGCTAATTGAAATCATAACATCTCCTGAGCAGCTAAAGTCACTCAAGCTAATTTTGAAGCAACAAGATGAAGCGCTCCAAAATGATGATGCTATTCGATTTATTGGGTTAGACCATGAATTTCATTTGTCGCTTACAAAGTTGGCTAAATTCACGATAATGGAACAAATTTTGACCAATTTGCACAATCTAACACAGCTAATGGGCTTAAGAGCAATTAGGCAGCCTGGAAGAATGAAAAGTGTTTTAGTTGAGCATCAACAAATTATTCAAGCTATTGAGGAAAAAAATCCTGATTTAGCTTCAAAAATGATTTTAAATCATTTAGAAAAAACAAAAGAAACATTAATGGTTATTGATAATAGCTAATAGTCATGAATGCTTTGAAGGGAGGTGTTAAGGAAGTTACTACTATCGTGTAGGGTGTACTTCAATGAAGATAAATTTTAAAACGTGAGAGGTTTACTTATTTGTTCGTTGTAAGCGCTTGCGTCTTCGTCCGTACTTAATTATTGTAATTTTTTGAATTATTTCAGAGATTTATGTATACACAATACAGTATACAGAATACTTGATTGGGTTCATTAATTTCTGAAAGATTGTCTCTTATAGCTTCTATTTAAACAACACATGGGGAGGAATTAAATATGGTGAGAACAAGTCAAGAGTACTTACAAGCATTGAAAGACGATCGTGTGATCTACATAAATGGGGAAAGAGTCAAAGATGTAGCAACACATCCTGCTTTTAAAGGTATTACAAATACAATTGCAGGTTTATATGATTTAGCGTTAGATGAATCAAACAATATGATTTATCAAACAGAAGATGGAACGCTAGCAAACAAAATTTATATGATTCCCAAGAGTCGTGAAGAACTGAAAGAACGAAGATTGGCCATTTCAAAATGGTCTGAGGCCACTTGTGGTTTTGTTGGAAGAAGCCCTGATCATGTTGCTAGTTTTTTAGCTTCATTTGCTAGTGCACCTGAAGTATTCGAACGTGGAGGAAAAGGCTATGGAGAAAATGTTTTAAATTTCTATAAACATGTACGAGATAATGATTTATATGTAACGTACGTAATCATTCCTCCTCAAATTGATCGAAGTAAAGCGGCTCATGAACTAGAAGATAAATACCTTCCTGTAGGCGTTTATGAAGAGGTAGAGGACGGTATTATTGTGAGAGGTTCTCAAATGCTTGGTACAGCTTCAGCAGTATCCGACTACTTATTTGTAAGCTGTCTTACGCCACTCCGTCCTGGGGATGAAGACTATGCATTATCCTTTGTCTTACCGATTCACGCGAAAGGATTAAAATTCTATGCAAGACCTAGCTATGCGGAAAAATCACCGAGTACATTTGATTATCCGTTGTCTTCTCGTTTTGATGAAAGTGATTCGTTAGTGGTTTTTGATGATGTATTTATTCCATGGTCAGATATTTTTGTGTATAAAAACATTGATATTGTAAGAGCTCAGTTCCATGAAACACCAGCTCACGTATTAGGCAATAATCAAGCTCAAATAAGATTTAGTAATAAATTGAAATTCTTAATTGGTGCAGCACGTAAAGTAACAGCTATGAATGGCATTGATAAAATTCCTTCTGTTCAAGAAAAGCTAGGTGAGTTGGCATCCATTGCAGCTTCTGTTGAAGGTAACCTATTAGCATCCGAATATAACTGCACGATTGATAAAAATGGGGTCGCTCGACCAGATCCACGTTTCCTGTATGGTGTAGTTGGTCAACAGGATATTATTTATGCGTCTACTATTCGGATTTTAAGGGAGCTTTGTGGTGGAGGTGTTTTACAATTACCTTCTTCCTATAAAGAAATGATTAATCCTGAGACGAAAGATGATATCTATCAATATATTCGTTCCACAGGAGTTGGAGCTGAAGAGAGAATCAAATTATTTAAGTTAGTGTGGGATATCATTGGCTCAGAGTTTGGTGGTAGACATCAACAATATGAATTGTTCTATAATGGTGCACCATTCGTTACGAAAGGCTATTCATTTAGAAATTATGGATATGAAGAGCCAGTAAAAATGGTTGAAACATTTTTAGAAAGTTATTCCCTTCCTACGCAAGTGGAGGAGCTGGTTTAGGAAAAATAGATAAAAGGATGTTGAAAAAATGAAAATTGCATCAATACAGTTAGAGATTAAAGATCAGGAATCGAAAAATGCTCGTATCGATCGTGTCGAAGCAATGATTGATCAATTAAAGGGACAAGATTTAATTGTACTACCCGAAACATGGGCGACAGGGTACTTTGCATTTGATCGTTATGTTGATGAATCAGAAGAAATAAACGGTGATTTTGTACAGCGATTTTCTTCAAAGGCAAAAGAAATCCAATCCTATCTATTTGCAGGCAGTTTCATAGAAAGAAACAATGGAAAGTACTATAACACAAGTGTTCTATTTTCTCCCGAGGGTACACTCATTGGAACCTATAGAAAAATACATTTATTCCGTTATGGTTCGCAAGAGGGGAAAATTTTAACAAGAGGAATCGAAACGACTGTAGTAGATACGGACTTTGGGAAGGTAGGATTATCAACTTGCTATGATTTACGTTTCCCTGAATTGTACCGCGCAGAAGTTGATTTAGGAGCAGAATTACTTCTTGTGACATCTGCTTGGCCACATGCTAGATTAGAGCATTGGAAAATATTTAATACAGCACGCGCATTAGAAAACCAATGTTTCTTAATTTCAAGTAATTGTGTAGGTAATACACATGGCATCCAGTTAGGTGGTCACAGTCAAGTGGTTGATCCTTGGGGAATAGTTATGGCAAGTGGAGGCGATGAGGAAACCATTGTAAAAACAGAAATTGATCCTTCCCAAATTGCTACTATTCGTGATGCCTTCCCTAATTTAAAGCATCGAGTTTTAGATAGACAGGAGGAATTGATTTAATGAATATTATCGTTTCTGGAAAGCAAATGGAGGCTACACCTAAACGCTTACTTATTGCTGGCTATACAGGTAAAGATCAAGCATCTGTAAAAAAACATATTGATGAATTAAGAGAGATTGGTGTTCCAGCCCCACCTCAAGTGCCAATGATTTACGATGTTTCAACTAATCTTCTTACAACAAGTCCATCCATTTCAGTAGTTCAGGAAAGTAGTAGTGGAGAAGCAGAAGTCGTTATTATGAACGTGAAAGGGAAATGGTACGTAGGACTGGGTAGTGATCACACAGATCGGGAGCTTGAAAAATTGTCCATTCAAAAATCCAAACAGGTTTGCAGTAAGCCGATTTCCACTCAATTTTGGTTGCTAGATGACATAGAGAGTCGCTGGGATGACATTGAAATGCGAAGTTGGATGATTGTGAATGGTGAAAAAAAAGAATACCAAACTGGAACACTTGGAGAGTTTTTGCATCCAAAAGAGCTAATAAAAATTATTACAGAGCGTGGATATTACAGTGAGGATTTGATGGTTTTTTGTGGGACTCTACCAATCGTAACTGGAGAATTTATTTACGGTGATGGTTTTTCAGCAGAATTGTATGATGCTTTAACAGACCGAAAAATTCAACTAGATTATAAGGTTCATATTTTAACAGATGCGGAGGTAGTATGAAATGGGGAATTCAGAAATAGAAGTGGTTATTAAACCAGAACATGAATTTGTTGATTACAAAACATTTGAGGCTGTCCCATCAAAAACTGTAGAGGGTTCCTCCCAACGAATTATTGCACAGATTCCAGGTACTGAAGTAGCAACACGTATTCTAGAACTAGGAGCAGGGACAGATACATCTCCAGACGGTGTACAAATTCATGATTTCTGGGAAGAATTATACATTATCGAAGGATCGTTAATTGATTTACGTTTAAATGAGGAATTTACAGCAGGAATGGTTGCATGTCGTCCTCCTGGAATGGAGCATGGGCCATGGCAGTCCCCAAATGGCTGCACAATTTTTGAAGTTCGTTATTATGCTGATCAGGAAAAGCAAGAGCATGAGTTTGTTGACTTCAAGACGTTTGAGGCTGTCCCATCAAAAACTGTAGAAGGCTCCTCCCAACGAATTATTGCACAGATTCCAGGTACTGAAGTAGCAACACGTATTCTAGAACTAGGAGCAGGGACAGATACATCTCCAGACGGTGTGCAAATTCATGATTTCTGGGAAGAATTATACATTATCGAAGGATCGTTAATTGATTTACGTTTAAACGAGGAATTTACAGCAGGAATGGTTGCGTGTCGTCCTCCTGGAATGGAGCATGGACCATGGCAGTCCCCAAATGGCTGTAAAATTTTCGAAGTTCGCTATTACGCCAATAAATAAGCGATTCAATTTTAGAGAAGCTAATTTTTTAGATGGGGTCAAGAATCTCATCTAAAATTGCCTCTGATGCATATAAACTTCTACATTTTTATTGTTCATCAATGTATACACAGTACAGTATACATTAAAGATTAGCTAACTTGTAAGGAAGGTGAAGCGTAGTGGAAATTATCCATTTAACACATCCAATGAAGGAGCATTTTGACATGCAAGAACCCCATGTAATGGCGTTAGGCTTTTTCGATGGTGTTCATATAGGACATCAATTTTTACTGCAGCAAGCAAAGAAAATTGCTCATAAAAATAATTGTAAATTATCAGTCATGACTTTTGATCCTCACCCTAGTGAGATTATCAAAGGTGAAACAGATAGAAAATATTTAACCCCTTTGTCTTCTAAGCTTGAAGAAATGTCTCAAATCGGTGTTGATAAAGTTTTTGTCATGAAATTCACATCGCTTTTCGCTTCACTTCCTGCAAGTGAATTTATTAACCAATATATCATCAAGCTCCATGCTACACACATTGTTGTGGGCTTTGACTTTAACTTTGGCTATAAAGCACAAGGCAATGTAAATTATTTGCGCAAGGCTAGTAGATACAATCCCTTTAAAGTGACAGTGATCTCCAAAAGGGTCACGAATGATAACAAAATAAGTTCAACATTCATTAGAGAGTTAATAAGTGAAGGGGATGTTCACCTAGTTCCATACTACTTGGGCAAACATTATGAAGTAAAAGGATTTATAAATTATCCGAAAGATTTGGATAGACAACTGCGATTGAATAGTATGGCTTTTCAAATTCAGGGTAAATATGTTTTGCCAAAACAAGGTTTATACAAAGTAGAGATTACTGATGACTGTAAAACCATTCAAGGTTTTTTAAACCATAATAGCTCTCACGAAATCAGATTTGAACTGCTTAGTAATAAATTAGAAAGATTGAAAGAGGTACACCAAAAGGAAATAACGGTGAAATTTTTTAACAGAGTCGCTTATATGGATACAATCCCTATTTGGAATTAAAGTTTATCCACAAATCTGTATATAAAAAACAAATAGTTGGGGGAATGTGATGAATGGGAAAAGAAAAATCAACTGCAAGTTCCCGAAAAGTATTATTCGCTAGTTTAGTTGGCAGTACAATTGAATTTTACGATTTCTTTCTTTATGGTACCGTGGCAGCGCTTGTCTTCAATAAATTATTTTTCCCAAGCCATGATCCATATGTAAGTCTGTTACTCGCTTATGCTTCGTTTGGTGTAACGTTTTTCATTCGACCTCTTGGGGGGCTCATTTTTAGTCATATGGGCGATAAATTTGGAAGGAAAAACACCCTTGTTGTTTCACTTTTATTAATGGGGATTTCAACCGTATGTATAGGCTTGCTACCAACATATAGTTCAATCGGCATTTTCGCGCCTATTCTACTAGTATTCTTGAGACTCCTCCAAGGTATAGCTGTTGGTGGGGAATGGGGAGGCGCTGTTCTCCTAGCAGTTGAAAATGCACCAAAAGAAAAACGAGGATTCTTTGGAAGTTTTCCTGCAATGGGAATTCCTCTAGGTATGCTACTTGGCACAACGGCTATTTCAATCGTCAGTTTGCTTCCAGAGGAGCAATTTCTTTCATGGGGCTGGAGACTTCCTTTTCTATTAAGTGCCGTTCTAGTGATTACGGGATTCTGGATACGCCGTGGCATCGAGGAGACATCGGCATTTAGTGAAGAAAAGCAAAAAGGCAATGTTGTAAAAGTACCCCTTTTTGAGACATTACGTTATCACTGGAAAGCTGTATTAATTTCCTTAGGGGCAAAATGTGTGGAAGTGGGTCCATTCTATGTTTTCACAACATTCTTTATCTCCTATGCGACAGATAACATTGGTTTCTCAAGGACTACAGCACTGAACATTATTACTGCTGCAACTATTGTGACGACATTGTGTATTCCAGTCATGGGGAAATTATCTGACGTACTGGGACGTAAACGCCTATTCATGATGGGAGCGGCAGGAATTGCGTTATTCTCTTTCCCTTACTATTATTTATTATCAACAGCATCAACGTTTTGGGCTTATGCCGCTTCTATTATCGGTTTAGGCATTCTATGGTCAGCTATTGCCAGTATAATTGGCACCATGTTTACAGAAATGTTTAGTACGAATGTCGGCTATACAGGAATAACACTTGGTTATCAAGCAGGGTCGGCGTTGTTTGGAGGAACTGCTCCTATGATTGCGACAGTTTTACTTAGCACTTACAATAACTCCTGGATTCCACTCGCTATTTTCATTGTGATTCTGTCAGTGGCTTCCTTTATCTCTGTTACATTTTTACGCAAAGCGCCAGTAATAGAAGAGAGCTTAGTAGAGCAATCATTGCCTCAAAAGGAATTGGTTATTAAATAGCTTTTTATATATCAGAATATTCAAATAATAAATTCGGGAATTTTAAGGAGGAAATAACATGATGGATGATAGAACTTTTAGAAATGCAATGGGTAAATTTGCTACAGGGGTAACAGTAATTACGACTGTGATTGAAGGGGAAGCACACGGTATGACAGCAAACGCATTTATGTCCGTTTCGCTTGACCCGAAATTAGTCTTAATATCCATTGGCGAAAAAGCTAGAATGCTAGATAAGATTAATACTTCAGGCAAATTTGCTGTGAATATATTATCAGAGGAACAAAAAGAGCTATCCATGCATTTTGCAGGACAAATTAAAGAAGAACGTGAAGTTGAATTTGACTGGGTGAATGGACTACCGGTATTAAAAAATGCATTAGCAAATATTGTATGTAATGTTCATAGCAAACAAATTGCAGGAGACCATACACTCTTTATTGGAGAGGTAACCGATATTGAGATGAGTGATGGTTCACCACTTGCGTTCTTTGAAGGCAAATATAGCAAAGTTAGTCAGCCAATAAGCTTATAATTACCTATCTCCTAAAAAGTAGAACCATCGTTTGAGCATTCTTTGTTGAACGGTGGTTTTGTCTTTGTTTCAAGTTGGAAAATGGATTGCTTAATTGCTGTAGTTATGGACGTTTTTATTCAATCCAAAGGTTGATAAAATCACATCATACTATAAGTAGGAGTGATAACAATGGATAAGGTACGTTATAAAGTAAGAGAAGTGTTGGACAAGAACAAAATTGATGCATTTTTGCAGCAAGCTCGCATTGGGCATTTGGGTATGGTTGATGGTCATTTGCCGTATGTTGTCCCCCTTAATTTTGTGTGGACAAATGGAGTGCTTTATTTCCATGGAGCCACTGGCGGGAGACGAAATCAAGTGATGGAAGAGAACCCAGAGGTTTGCTTTACGGTTTGCGATGAATATGGAACCATTACAAATCCAGTACCTGCAAAAACGGACACGGCTTATATGAGTGTCATGGTTTTTGGCAAGGCTCAGCCTATTTTGGATTTGAATGAAGCGACACACATGTTGCAAGAAATGATAAATAAATATGTACCTGGTTACTATAATCGCCCCTTATCCCAGCAACACGTGGATAAATATCGATCAGCCGTTTTCGGAGGGCCTGTTCAAGTTTACCGTATTGATCCTCAACATATTACCGCGAAAGAAAATCCAATTGCCTTAGGGGAGATGTTCAATATTGAGAAAATCCCACATACATAGTATTGGTTTTAGAAATTGGTAAATCAAATCACTGTAAACTAGAATAAAGATGGATTAAAAAATATCCCATCCCTTAATCCTTATCTAATAGCAACATCAAAAACTCCATTTTGAAAAAAGATTGCTCAAAATGGAGTTACTCTCTATAGATAAGTATGAGATTTTTATAAAAAAGTTTGAACATTTTTTAGCTATGTTGTTCCAAAATTGCGCCCGATTATTGAATATCCTTATTCATCCCAAAAAGCCGCTAACATCTTACAGTACAGCGTTTTCTAAAATAGTAAAAGAGCTTGTATTACAATTAATTTCTGCTAATGCACCAAGAGGTAAAATGAATTTTGGTTCAGTATGTCCAAAGTTCATATTGTATAGAATTGGTGTATCCTCCAAGTTAAATTCTCCCATCACTTTTAAAATCTCTTCTTTATATTCTTCGAAATACTTTTCATCTTGTGGTTTACCAAATATAATTCCGTTTGCTTTTTGTAAAATACCTTGTACACCGTAGTTTCTCAACCAATATCTAAGTAGGTTAGGCTCCGGTTGATCTTCAGATGTTTCAAAGAAAAGGATGCAATTTTCCCAGTATTTTTCTTCAGGCCATAGCACGGTACCTTTAGCAAACTCTAGTACTTCAATGCACCCTCCTATTAAACGTCCCTGTACTATACCTTTACCTTGCAGCAATTCGTATCCTTTATTAGGTTGCATTGTGCGTTTTTGATTTTTATTTGATTCTATCCATTCTAAATGCTCACTTGTCCATTCTACAGAAGGAACAATTTCACCTATTACTTCATTAGAAAATAGCGTTTTCTGAATAGATTGAACGGTATATGAGTTCATTTCAACGTTTTCTGCAAAATCGGTTAAAATTGCTGGTCCATAAAATGAAGATATACCCGCCTTCAAACAAAATAAATGAGCAATCGTTACATCTGAATAACCCATTAAAATTTTAGGATTTTTAGTTATAACCTCAAAATCAATGTAAGGGAGTAAACGAACACTATCATCTCCACCAATATTTGCAATAATAGCTTTAATCTTGGGGTCCTTAAAAGCCATCATTAAGTCCTCTGCACGTGCTTTTGGATTTTTGTCTAGATAATCTGCACCTTTCAAGCTATTTGGCATTGCTATAACTTTCAGTCCAAAAACCTCTTCAAGTCTTTTTACGCCTTGTTCATAACGCCATTTTAATTCTGGATCTCCAGCACCTCCCCAAGAAGGACTTATTGTGGCGATATAATCTCCTTGCTGGAGTTTATTTGGCTTTAATAACATTTAAATTCACCTCAAATTAGATTTAATTTCATTAAAAATAACATATTAATGGAAATTTTTAAACAGTCTATCATTTATGTTAAATAAGCTACTAAATCCTTGTTTGATAACATTGCACAAAATGATTTTATTTCACAATCTGGCCCGTTTGTTGAACAAAAAAATCCTACATAGCAACACAGGATTTTTAATCAAACTTTAAAATGAATGATCAATCTTTGTTTTAAACGTTCAATTCTTTTTTAAAACTACAATATAAGGATAGTGTTTTTTTATTGTACCTAATTTTATGGACTGCTAAAATTCGTAGTTTTGGATGTTTTTTATCAATCCGTATTACGTTATGCTAAGACCGTTCATTTATTAGCAAGGAGGGGAAGTGCTACTGTTTAGTTCAGGTAGATTGACATTTTATCAAATAGCGGCAAGTAAAGCGTTACTTGGAATCAAGCAAATTGAAATTTTAATGGAATGACACGTTACATAAAGAGGGCTAATGACAATAGGAAAACGACATTCCACAAGGGAACAGTCCTTAAAGGACGAGAATACGTGATGAATTCCTAGTATGAAGAAGAGATTAAAATAATTTGTAGAAAGGTAGGAAAGTGTATGAACTCAACATCCGTTTCACTGAATGTACGTGATTTCCTGTCGCCCACCATCGCTGCTTTTATATCTGTCTTAGTTAACTATGGGGGCACTTTTATCTTGGTGTTTCAGGCTGCCAAGGTTGCCGGTCTAAGTCCAGAAATGACTGCATCATGGATATGGTCGATTTCCATTGGTGTGGGGGTAACGGGTATCTGGCTAAGTTACCGGTATCGTGAACCCATTATTACAGCTTGGTCAACACCAGGCGTGGCGTTTCTTGTTTCGGCTTTAGCTGTTACCCCATATGCTGAAGCCATTGGAGCTTATATTATTTCTGCAATAGCATTTGTTTTGTTAGGTTTATCAGGCATGTTCGAACGTTTTGTCCAACTTATTCCTCCAGGTATTGCGTCAGGTCTACTGGCAGGTATTTTATTACAATTTGGTATTTCAGCCTTTGGTGGTGCGAAAGTGGAACCTTTACTTGTCATCGTCCTGTTTACTACGTATATCGTACTAAGAAGGTTTACATCTCGCTATGCAATTGTCGGTATTCTAGTCATTGGCTTGATTTATTTAATAAGTATGGGGCAGGTAGATTTCAGCCATATCGAGTTAGCCTTCGCGTCTCCTGTATTTGTTGCGCCAACGTTTTCTCTACATGCATTATTGGGTGTCGCTTTGCCGCTTTTTATTATTACCTTAACAGGACAGTACATGCCAGGCATGTTAGTGTTGCGAAATGATGGATTTAAAACGAGTGCCAATCCGATTTTGATTGTAACAGGATTGGGATCACTCCTGACAGCACCCTTTGGATCGCATGCTTTTAACATAGCAGCAATTACAGCAGCCATCTGTACGGGGAAGGACGCTCATGAGGATTCAAGAAAACGTTATATTGCAGGTATTGTTTGTGGCATTTTTTATATAATTGTCGGAATTTTTGGGGTAACATTGGCTGCATTGTTTTTAATTCTCCCAGCTACGTTCATTGCAACATTAGCGGGATTAGCGTTGCTAGGCACAATTGGTAGTAGCCTTGCCAATGCTTTAACAAATCCTATTGGACGCGAAACAGCACTCATTACTTTTTTGGCAACAGCCGCAAATGTTACTTTACTTGGAGTTGGCGGGGCATTTTGGGGGCTTGTAGCTGGTTTGGGCGCCCATTTATTAATGAATGTTCCATTGCTCAGAAAACAGCAAAGTATAAATGAGGGACAACAAATTAGACAAAGATAATATCACTACGAAAGGTGGTTTTTAACATCGATACGACAAAATCAATAGAAGCCTTCGAAATAGCAAAAAAACTTATGCCTGGTGGGGTAAATAGCCCAGTGAGAGCATTTCAATCAGTTGGGATGGAGCCAATTTTTATGAGTCACGGGAAAGGCTCAAACATATATGATATTGATGGCAATCGCTATATAGATTATGTTCTATCTTGGGGGCCATTAATTCATGGACATGCAGATAAGGAAGTTTCAGATGCACTTCTTGAAGCCATCAAGAGGGGGACAAGTTTTGGATTGCCAACTTTACAAGAAAATAAGCTGGCAACATTAATAGCTACTCGCATACCTTCCATAGAGAAGATTCGAATGGTTAATTCGGGTACAGAAGCGACAATGAGCGCCATTAGACTAGCTAGAGGCTTTACTGGCAAAGACATGATTGTGAAATTTGATGGAAACTATCATGGGCACAGTGATCATCTATTAGTAAAGGCAGGCTCAGGAATTGCTACCTTCAGCCTTCCTGATAGTCTGGGTGTACCTATAGAGATCACTAAGCATACAATCTCCATACCTTATAATAATATCGAAGTCCTGAAAAAGATCTTTGATAAATATGGCTCACAAATAGCAGCAGTCATCGTAGAACCGTTTGCAGGCAATATGGCGGGAATACCAGCTAACCCTGAATTTCTTCAAGCAATACGTTCTTTCACTACAAAGTATGGTGGACTATTTATACTCGATGAGGTCATGACTGGTTTTCGTATAGATTACCACTCTGCTCAAGGGCTTTATAACATAAAACCAGACTTAACATGTTTAGGAAAGATCATTGGTGGAGGGATGCCTGTTGGGGCATATGGTGGAAAAAAAGAAATCATGAATCACATTGCACCTGAAGGTAGTATTTATCAGGCTGGAACCTTATCGGGTAATCCAATCGCTATGGTAGCAGGGTATACCACAATCAATAAATTAAATCATAACAGTTATACGTATATCGAAGCGTTAGCAGAGCGGCTTATTCAAGGCTTATCAAAAGTAGCTCATAACAATCATATTCCACTTAAAACAACGAAAGCTGGGACAATGATTGGCTACGCATTCATTGATCATCCCTTACAAAATTTTGATGATGCTCAAAAAATAGATGCTGAGATGTTTCGCCGTTTTTATAAAGAAATGCTTAAACAGGGTATACTTCTACCTCCTTCTCAATATGAAAGCATATTTATCTCGACTGCTCATTCCATACATGATATTGATAGAACGATTCATGCTGCAGATGTAGCCTTTAAAAGGATGGCGTGTAATTAGATGATGCAAAGTGGACTACAAACATCCTATATCTATAAAATGATCGATTTGATAGTATAATACTTATTGACGGTACAAAACGATTAATTTTCGCATATTTTAACAATCCCTATTCTAACTGGAAGTGAATTGAATGTTACAAGTTAACCGAGACAATAAAAATCCTATATGGCAACAGTTACTTGACCAAGCTATTCATCATATTACAACAGGCAAATGGCCACCAGGGGAGTTACTTCCTCCATCCCGAGAACTCGCCTTATTAGTAGGTGTTTCACGCTCAACCATACAAATTGTTTATGAGGAATTATTTAGTCGAGGGTATACTGTGACAAATTGGCGTGGAGGAACAAGAGTAAGTGAATGGGGGTTTAAAACCAACTTGGCAGAAGAGGTGATTCCTCAAGGACCATCTACGCCAACATTACCTTTATTAAACGTGGCAGTTGATGAATTAAACAGTTGGTTTAGAGGCAAAGAAAATGGAAACGTCTCAATCGATTTTTGTCCCCATGAGCCGTATTTGGACGAGCATTTCCGAAAAACTTGGCGACAATCGTTTTTACAGGCTTCAGCAGAAACAGATCTGACCAATTGGGGCTATGGCGATGCCTACGGTTTCACACCGCTCCGTGAACAGATTCAACGTTACCTGACATTTGAAAGAGGTGTACATGTAGAGATTGACCAAATCATATTAACCTCTGGCGCCCAGCATAGCATCGATCTGATTGCCCAAGCCCTTCTTAAGGAAGGAGAAACGGTTTCTGTTGAAGATCCAGGCTTTCCGGCAGCCTGGATGACCATGAAATATCGGCGTATGAATGTTGTTGCTGTACCCGTGGATGAGTATGGCGTTCAAGTAGAGCAGATTGATCCACAAACCAAGCTTATTTTTGTTACACCTTCTCACCAATGTGCGGTTGGTGTCATAATGTCTGAGCCACGCAAACAACAATTGCTGCAAAAATCCGCGAAAAATCAATTCTGGATTGTAGAAGATGATTATGATGGTGAGTTCAGGTATCGAGGTGGCCCGCTTCCTACCTTGTTTAGCCAACAACCTCACAACACATTATATATGATGAGTTTTTCTAAAATGGTTGCTCCTGGCATACGAATATCGGCTGTTATCGGCCCCAAAGATGCTATTCGCCAGCTTGCGCAAGTACAACAATTAACCTATCGGCATCTTCCCATTATGGAGCAATTAACGCTTGCTCATTTTATTGAGCACGGTCATTTTATGCGTCATATGAGGAGAGCCAGAAATGTCTATCGACGTAGACATGAAGCGATGACAAAGGCAATTATGGCGACAGGACTAGCCGAGCGTTTCAAGCTAAGTGGCATTGAAACGGGTTTGCATATGCTTCTTGAGGCGGAAGAATCGTTTGATGAAGAAGCAATGACGAACCTCGCACTCGAAAATGGGATACGTGTTTATCCACTGAGCAAGTATTGCTTAGAAAATACTCGAAAAGGATGGGTACTAGGCTTTGCTAAAATTGATGAGCAAGCCATTGAGGAAGGCATTTTTCGTCTTGCAAAGATCCTCTTGCAAGAAACGTAATCATTAGCTGGGCATAAAGGGAATTGGGGGTTGCGATACTATGCCATACATTCATGAGTTTGGAATCATTGCTTGTATAGAAAAAGACAAGGAGTATGCTGCTTATGAACCTGAAAAATACAATTGCATTGGTGTAGATGGTGACCTCTTTGATGAACTGCTTTCTAAGGATTTTGGCAAAAAAATACATCACCTCGAAACTTTTGCACACAACACAAATAGGTCATTTAAAAGTCTCGCCTATTGGGGGATAACCTTGATACCACCAAGCTCTCATATACAATTTTTAAATATGGTGAGTGAAGCCAATGTCGAATACCAATCTGCAGAACTTGAAGAATTAATCAAAAAAATAGCTGAAGCAATAAAACAAGATAAATGGATGATTCATTATGGTGTTTAATTTTTACCAATACATACAGGTAAGGGGAAGAGGCGATTGTTCAATTAGAGCAATCGCTTCTTACTATTAATGGGGAGATGAATGACAGTTCCCTGAAAAGTTTCAAAAATTTTGAACGAAATGCAACAATGTTGAGTCTAATGAGAGAAGGAGGCGAAAAAGGATGAAATTTGAATTAGAGCAGCGTGCTATACGTGGAGATCAAGAAGCGATACTTTCACTGATTGAAATGGATGAGGATATTTTATATCGCATGGCCTTTACATATATGAAAAATGAGCAAGATGCTATGGACGTGATGCAGGAGCTTGTTTACAAGGCACTCAAAAAAATGCATACCGTTCAACAGCACGAATATGCCAGAACATGGCTTGTGCGCGTCTTAATCAATTGCTGTAAAGACCATTTACGAAAACGTCCGCCGACTGTTCAGATTGAGGAACACCACTTATCTGAATGGGTCATCTACTCAGATATGGAGAGATTATTGGAACATTTATCTTTGTCAGAGCAGCAACTCGTCTATATGAAGTATTTCCAGCAACTAAAAAATAAAGAAATTGCTGAGCTCAATCAAATTCCTGAGGGTACTGTGAAATCGAAGCTTCATCACATTTTAAAGAAGCTTAGAAGCTTTGCTAGAGAGAAGGAGGACTGGCTATGAGTAAACCATTAATTGACGTTCCAAAGGAGAAACTGCAACAAGTTCGCATGGACATGTTTCGAAAGGTTCAACGAGAAAAAAGAAGAAAGAAGCGCATTGTTTCGGTTGCATGCATCTCCATGCTTTGCCTAAGCCTTCTCTTTTCAATTCGCGTCTCGCCAACGATTGCTAGCCAAGTTGCCAAAATACCCGGCTTTCAAGCAATTGTAACAGCGATTGCAATAGATAAAGGAATAAAAGATATTGTAGACCATGAATACTATGAAGAAATCAATGTGACGCAATCTAGAAAAGGTCTAGCACTTACATTGCAGGGCGTGATTGCCGACAATTTAGGATTTGTCCTGTTCTATGACGCTGATGCCTCATTTGATATTTCAAAATTAAACTTAGAGAAAGTTCAATTGTTTCAAGGAGCTGAGGAGATTGAATGCGGCTGTACGTTTACCATGAATGCTAGCAATCAAACATACATCTCTTCATCCGTGAAATATAGTTTTTTAAAGCCTATCGCCTATACTTCCAAGGATTTTAAAGCAGTTTTTCACTTTCAGGATGAAGAGAAAGGTAACATTGTAATATCTTTACCGTTTTCACTGAAAAACGAGATCGCAAAGGAGAAAATTTTTACTGCAAATCGTACGATCGATGTCAATGGGCAGAAATTTACGATTACACAAATTCGCCGTTCGCCATTAAAAGTGGCACTCGATATTGAGGTAGCCAAAGATAATACAATGCAACTATTAGCGCTAGATGATGTTGCCATCATGACAGAAAGCGGTGAACGTAGAGAAAGTATTAGAAATGACATTTCAACAGACGGGAATATTCGCGATGGCAAATTTACGCTCTATTTGCAAAGTAATTATTTCGATGATCCAGCGTCATTGACGGTTATGATTGGCGCCGTTCAAGCTGTGCCAAAGGGTGAGGATTTTATCGAAGTTGATTTTGGCACAAAAGAGATAATCACGAAGCCTACTTATTTTAAGGGGGACATTTCAATAGTGCAGCAAAGTGTAGCAGTTAAGATGAAAAAAAATAATGAAGGCAAATTATTAATGCTCTCTGACGCCATAAAAGAAGATGGCACGCCATTAGAATTCAAAAGTTTGACTATTTCTCGAGACGAGCAGTATGTAGTGGAGACATCACAATTTGAAGAATATAATGGAAAAGCTAAGCTATATTTAAACTATTACCCTAATCCGATTGGTGAAAATATTGAAGTAAACATTCCATTGCAATAAAATGCAGCAGCTGTTCAAAAAGACGAACCTTTTTGAATAGCTGTTTTGCTATTTTGACTGCAAGGATTGGGGGCTTCTTTTCTGAACAACTTGATAGATGATAGATTAAAGAGGCACTTGATTTAGTCAAAACAGAGGTAACGATATGTTTAGATTCGAAGCGGTTATCTTTTCTAGAATTAGTTACATAGCTAGCTCTTTTTTCTTTTTGAACTTACAATGGTTGTAGAGCGATGATGGTATAATTACTTTAAACGGAGGTGGAAAATGGACTCTTTAGAATTAAACAAATCAAAATATATGGTCTCTAATATCAAAGACATTTTGCATAATAAGCTTATTCTTGCAAAACCGTTGACTAAAGATGACATCAATAAAATAAACCTAGTCAATCCCCCTGTATACAATAAAGAAAAGTATCTTATTCAGGAACAGTGGTTATACAGCATGAATATTGGGGAATGGGAGGATGTAGAGATTATTATCCAAGGAAATAATGAAAATCCTGAGGTGAGAATAATCGAACTAGCAGAAAGAATTTTCGATGAACTCCATTTACATATAAGCCGCGCATTGGCGTATTTACATAAGTTTTTTCCTAATCAAGAAATAAACAGTTATTATTTATCCACAATAAGCTTTGGAAATATGGCTAACTTCGATAGTTATATCTTTTCAGGCTTTAGTTTAGATTTTATTTATGAGGGTCACTTTGAGTTTCAGTATAAAGTGAAATTTAAAGAAAATGGTTGGCCTATTGGTTTTGAGGGTGGACCACTTTAATTCAAGGGGGAAGAAATAGTTATCCCATGACAAAATCGTTTTGAAAAGAGGGAGCTGAATGGAAGGTTTTTTCTTCATACTGATAGGCTTTTTAATTGTTGTTGCAAATGTGATTGGGTTTGTATTCTACAAAAAAAAGAAAAATCTATATAATGCTGCTTTTATCATTTTACTACTGGCAGGTGTATTTGGTGGACTAGGAAGTGTATTAGCACTAATTATTATTCGTGATCCCTTTGCATTATTCTATGGATTGAACATTGCCTATTATTTACTCATTAATAGTTTGATTGTATTTATTCTGGCGATTTTAGTTACGATCATTAAAAAATATACTAGTAGTAGAACCATATAATTAACTATCGTGGTGCGTGAGCATTAGTTGTTTATGAACGAATTACTATTAAAAACGTTAGGGGGGACGCTATGCATAACTTGTCAGGAAAGGTTATTCTTATCACAGGTGCAAGCTCTGGGATTGGATTTGCCACGGCTGAGCTAGTGGCAAAATACGGGGCTAAAGTAATTATCAATTATCATACAAATGTGGAAGGTGCCAACGAAGCTGTCCAACGAATTCAAGAACAAGGTGGAGACGCCATTGCTATTCAAGCTAATATTGTGAATAAAGAAGAAGTGAACGCAATGATTGAGCAGGCTATTTCTACATTCGGCACGATTGATGTTTTAGTGAATAACGCTGGAGGCGGCATCCGTCAAAGTACTTTTATGGAGATGAGTGAAGAGCTATGGGAAGAAACATTCAAGCTAAATGTCAATAGTGTGCTCTTATGCTCTCAAGAAGTATTAAGACATATGATTCCGAAGAAATGCGGAAAAATTATTAATGTCTCTTCTGCAGCAGCACGTATTGGTGGAGCAGGGGAAAGTATTCATTATGCATCTGCTAAGGGAGCTATCAATACAATGACGATTGGTATGTCCAGAGAATTAATTGAATATGGAATTATCGTGAACGGGGTAGCTCCTGGAATGGTCGAAACACCCTTTCACGAAAAATTTGCTCCTGGCGACAATCGGCTTGAACGAATGGCTTCCTCTGTACCAATTAAACGAGCTGCAGCGCCTAAAGAGATAGCAGAAGTAATTGCCTTCCTTTCTTCTGATGCCTCAAATTACATCCTTGGAGAAATTATACATGTGAGTGGCGGTAGATAAATAAAAAATAGGCAAATTATTATTGCTTTCGTCTATTATACTAACAGTCGTAAATTTCGGATTCTAAACAAGCTCCACCTTAGATGTCCTTAAATTTGGGGGCAAAAAAGGTAGGACTTGTTTCGCTTATTTTATTAAATCCGACACTACTTGAACAATTAAGAACAAAAAAATGATTGGTAAAATAATTTGAATCCATTTTGTTTGGATATACGGAACGATCTTTAAACCTAAGAAAGAGCCAGCAATAGAGCCAAGTGACACAGGGATAGCAATTCCCCAATTAACAATGCCAGTAAAGTAATAAAAGAGAAAAGCACCTGTACAGCTTGATAACGAGAGCATTCTCGTTAACTCGACTGCTTTTAAATAATGGTATTGTTTTTTCAAGAAATAGGTTATATTCATTAGAGCTGAGCCTGGTCCAAAACCACCGTCATATATGGAAATTGCAAATGGAATAAGCTTGTTCAAGGGTTGTTCCTCTGTTTCTTTTACATCTTTGACAATCCATTTATTACTGCAAAGGACAATCAGAAATGCAAAAATTAAGCTTATACAAGCGACGACATTCATGATTTGTTCTGATAAGAGGATTGCGAATAATGCCCCAAATACACCACCTATACTAGCAACAAACATGAAAGAAAAATACTTTTTTACAGATAAATGTCCTTTTATGACAAATGAAACAACATTTGATAGGGCTGATAAGCCTGTCGCAAATTTATTAACGGCAACGGTTGTGTGAATTGGAATGCCGACGAGTAACAATGAAGGCATCAAAATAAAGCCTGCTGCACCAAAAAGAACGCCTATTATGGCTGCGAGTAAACCAATTGTAAATAAAATAACTCCTTTTACTGTTAACCATTCATGTAGTAAAATTTCCATTCAATCACCTCAATACTTAAATTACTGGTAAACTATACATAAAACAAATATATAATTATTGCTTATTCATAAATATTATTTATGGATAGAAAGGTTGGAATGGAATGAATTTACATGCATTGAGGATCTTTACGAATGTAGCCAAGCTTGGGGGAATTACTGCAGCGGCGAATAGTATACTACTAAGTCAACCTGCTGTTACCATACAAATTCGAAAATTAGAGAATGAAATAGGGGCAAAATTGATTGAAGGTAAAGGGCGTGGAATTCAATTAACGCCAGAGGGGAAGTTTTTATACGAGCAAGGCATGCGTTTATTTTACTTAGAAGCACAAATCGATGAGAAGCTTGGTAAGTTTTTAGCAAAGGAAGACAAAATACATATTGCGTCTTCTTACATCCCTATTAATTATATACTTCCGCCTATCATAGCTAAATACAAGCTTGCGCATCCTCAAATTGAATTTTTTGTATCGTTAGGCAATGTTCAATCTGTGGAGGAGCAAGTTCTGAATTATGAAGTAGATTTTGGCTTTGTCGTTCAAAGTAAATTTGGTCATGAAGATTTACAATTTGAAAAGGTATTGGATATCCCGTTTTGGTTTATAGTCCATCCTTCACATCCTCTAGCAAATCAAACTGTCTCCATCTATGAATTATCGAACGAGGACTTTATTTATCGGGAACGTGGTAGCTCGACACTCGATTTATTGGAGTCCATTTTTTACACATTTAATGCGCCATTACCTAAATTAGGGCTTCAGATGCAGGGCTTACACGAATCCATAAAAGTAGTGGAAGCGGGGTACGGCATGACTTTAGCTCCGTCCTATAGTGTAGATGAAAGTATAGCAAACGGGAAACTGGCTCAAGTGTATGTTGAGCAGGCAGCTATTCAGCAAAGTTTATTTATTTGTTCTCGAAAAACCGATCTCATGGAGCAACCATTTTTGCAATACTTAAAAACGCATTTAAATGCATTAAACTAACCACTTTATTTGGCATAAATAAGACTTCTCTAAATTTAAGTGAAGAATTTAGAGAAGTTTATTTATGATGATAATTAACACAGAAAATTCAGAAAAATATTATTATAAAAGTATTTTTCCCTCTATTGAAACAACTGCTGCTCCTGCTACTTCAATAACAGCATTCTCCCCATCAGGTGTGATCGTGACATAAAGAGTCCCAGGTCTATTAATCGTATGTCCTTGCCCAATTACTAATTGATGTTTTTCTTGTGGAGCTAGTATATTTTCTAGATATAAATAACCACCTAATGCACCGTTTGCTGCCCCTGTAACTGGATCTTCATCGATCCCTATATTTGGGCAAAAATCTCTTGTATAAATATCAAATTCCCCATTTGTGTCAAAGGTAAAGAGGTGAGTGGTTGATATGTTAAAATGATTGTTCATCTTTTTAAGCTCATTTAATTTAGGTTCTGCTTGATCAATTGCTTGACGTGTTTTAACGGGAACCATAAGATGTGGGACCCCTGTGTTCGCTATTTTTATCGGGTATCGATCATCAATGTCCGTTTCCTCTAAACCGACAAGGTCCGCAACGACTTCAGGGCTAATGTCTATACTTTTTACATGGGGACGTACTTGAGTCATGGACACGTTCTTTAAGTGATTGTTTTCCGTAATCCATTTTACAGGAATTAGTCCAATGTTTGATTCAAAAATTATTTTCTCGTCCTTATCAATCCAATTGTACTTATTAGCCATTAACCATGCTGTACCTAACGTAGCGTGACCGCAAAAGTCAACTTCTTTTGTAGGAGTAAAATATTTTATTTGATAATCTGCATTTACATTTGTTGATGGTAAAAGAAAGGCCGTTTCCGAAAGGTTTAATTCATTGGCTATGTTTAGCATTTCCTCATCTGTTAAATTTTCTGCATGAGGTATGACGCCAGCTGGATTTCCTCCAAACGTTTCTGTGGTGAATGCATCAACATAAAAAAACTCTACCACTTTTTTCATTGCTATCTCCTCCTTCATTCTACGATTATTGTAGTATGATAGAATTGATAAGTAAAATTCATGTTTTTGATTATCAACATGAGGAAGTCGAATGGAAAGTTAAATCTTATACGGAGGTTAGCTTGTGAACCTTTTGCAAATAGAAATATTCGTCAAAGTAGTCGATATTGGGAATTTCACAAAAGCAGGAGAAATATTGGCGATGACACAATCGGGCATAAGCCATAATATCGCTTCATTAGAGTCAGAACTCGGTATTAAACTTTTGAATAGAGGAAGAAACGGCATCTCATTAACAGATAGTGGAGAACGTATCATCAACAATATGAGAAATATCTTATCCGAAGCAGAAAGCATTAAACAAGAAGCGGCATCTATTTTAGGAATACAAAACGGAAAAATAAATATTGGCAGCTTTTCAAGTTTCGCTTCAAAAGTGTTGCCAACAATCATATCACGGTTTAAAGGAGAGTTTAAGGGAATTGAAATAAACTTTTATGAGGGGAGCTATGACCAAATTACACGTTGGGTAGAAGAGGGGAAAGTGGATATAGGTTTTACATCTTTAAGTAACCCTATGGATCATTTGGAGGCTACTACCATAGTAAGAGATAGATTAGTAGCAATCGTACCGATTAATCATCATCTTGCCATAAATGAACAAGTAAAGGCGGAAGAACTTCAAGGGGAGGCTTTTATTATGCCTCAGCTAGGATGTGAAGTGAGTGTTAAGAAGTTTTTACAGGAACAAGAGGTATCCCCAAACATAGAGTTTAATGTGGAAGAAAATCAAACAATCATTGCAATGGTACGTGAAGGATTAGGCATTACAATCATACCAGAACTAGCTTTACCCTATAATTTAGCAGGTACCATTGTAAAACCTCTCTTACCCGAACCTTTCCGAGAAATAAGCATCATTACTCGCTCAAAGAAGCAACCCCTTCCCGCTGTCAAAGAGTTTATAAAAACAACCATGGATTGTATTAAAGAATTACAGCTATAAGAATTCTGTGTCCATTGCGATTGTTCATCATCATTGTGCTTTTGTAGAAGCATAAAACATACCTACGTAAGAGCATGTTTTGATTCATTTCTTCAAGACATGCTCAAATCAAGGTGATGATATTTAGTAAAGAACACGCCATAAATAGAAGGTAGCGTAGGATTCCCAGTTTTTCCATGGTATCGAGAGCGCTAAAATTTCCTCTTTCGTAGGCTTTTGGTTCATATTACGTAATGTTTTTATTGAATTAATCAGACCTACATCATCGATTGGAAAAGCTGTCTGAAACCTTAGGCAGCGCATTAGCACGTAATTGGCTGTCCAAGGTCCGATTCCTCGTATTTTGATTAAGCTTTTTTCTGCCTCTTTAAAATTCATTTTCATTAATTGTTCCTTCGATAATTCTCCGCATGCCATTAATCTTGCAATGCCAATGATATATTCACTTTTTTTAACCGTCATTTTAATAGCTGCTAGATCAGTAGGTTCTAACTGTGCAATTCGTTCGTATGGAGGGAATACCCAATACTTTTTACCATTCCATTCGATAGAATCGCCAAAGCTTTCTACAAATTGTCTCTTTAAAGAGTAGGCAAAGGCAAGGTTGATTTGTTGCCCTAAAACGCCCCAGCATAACGCTTCAAATAAATCGGGAATGCCGATAACTCGTAATCCATAGAATTTTTGGGCAGGTATTTTAAGTAATGGATCTGTATTTGCCATTTCATAAAATGGCGTTAAATCGTTATCAAGATCAAACCATTCAATTATATATGTTGCAATTTTTTCCCGCTCCCTCTTTTCAATAGGCCTAGAACCATTTAGGAATTGAACAACCATTTGTTGATTATCGATTACGCTTATCTGTACTAAAGACTGCATTTCTCCAATGGCTATCACTTTTGTGATGATATTGTTCTCTATTTCATACAGGCATTCATTTTTTTCTCTTGTTAAATAGCCTAGATTTGCATTTATATCAAAATTTGCTGGTAAGGTAATGATCATCACATCGTCAACGTCATGCCATATCACTTTTTCATTCTCCTTTTCAACATACACAGTTTGTTAGTTTACTTTATCATAAAAGTAGCTTTACTCATTTTGTTATCTTGCTATTCCATTCTAAACGCCTTATTTTTTTCTATTGATGAGGTTATAGTGTTACTTATTAAGAAGGCTAAGGAGGGAATAAAAATGGTCCAAGATATTCAAACACGTGTTGGCGGCTTGGAGTGGGATTCCATTCAACATGAACTAGATAAGCAAGGATTTGCAAAGCTTCCAGTAATTTTAACAAAAGAGGAATGTGAATTCTTAATAGGGTTGTATGGTACAGAAGAGCCATATAGAACGACCATTAATATGACCAGGTATCGCTTTGGGGAGGGGGAATACAAATATTTTTCCTATCCATTGCCTGAAATTATCGAAAGTCTAAGAGAGTCCTTTTATCAAGAATTGGCCAAAACAGCTAATCGATGGTTAGGTTATTTAAAGAAAACAGCGCAGTTTCCAGCTCAGCTTCAAGATTTTTTGAACACTTGTGAAGAATTTGAACAAACTAGACCGACACCTTTACTCTTAAAGTATGAAACAGGTGGCTTTAATTGTTTGCATCAAGATTTATATGGCGATGTGTTCTTCCCGTTTCAAGTAGTATTTGTATTAAATCAACGCGAACAAGACTTTTTTGGTGGAGAATCCCTCCTAGTGGAACAAATTCCACGTGCTCAGAGTAGGGGACATGTCATTACGTTAGATCAAGGCAGTGCGCTCATCTTTCCTACAAACCATAGACCTGTTCTAGGGAAAAGGGGATATTATAAACATACGGTTCGTCATGGAGTAAGTACGATTACTGCTGGAGAACGATACGGTCTTGGCATCATTTTTCACGATTCTAAATAAAAAAACTTCAATATCTTGCTATTCCATATCTAGAATTGTACATTGTGAATTTTTAGGGAGTATATTGTAAGGAGAGGTGAGATAAATGCTGGATCCTATGAATGATGAAAATGATATTTTGAATAATGTAGAAATGATGACAGATGAAAAATGGCAAGCCATTATCACGAATGATACAGCGTACAACAATCAATTTTTTTATGCTGTCAAGTCAACAGGGATATTCTGTAAACCATCCTGTAAGTCTCGCGTTCCGAAAAAAGAGAATGTATGTATTTTTGCAACCGCAGAACAAGCACTCCAAGCAAATTTTCGCCCTTGTAAACGTTGCAAGCCTACTAATGAAAATTTGCCTGATAGCGAGTGGGTTGATATTATCACAGCATACATTGATCAAAATTTCGCTGAAAAATTAACGCTCGAATCATTAGCAATGATTTGTCATGGGAGTCCCTATCATATGCATCGAACATTTAAAAAGATTAAAGGCTTGACGCCCATTGAGTATATACAACAAGTTCGCGTACACGCGGCTAAAAAGTATTTGATTGAGACGAATAAAGCAATAGGCGATATTGCCATATGTGTGGGTATGGCGAATGCACCCTATTTTATTACTTTATTTAAAAAGAAAACAGGTGAGACCCCAGCGCAATTTCGTCAAATGAGAAAAATGGAGGAAATGAATGATGGAAATAAAAAATAAACCAACCCTTTTTTGGTCTTTACTCAAGTTTGAGGATTGGCATTTTTATATTGCTGCTACCTCCAAGGGCCTTGTGTTTGTTGGTTCACAGAACAAACCAATCGAGGAAATGTTTGAATGGGCGAAGAAACGCTTTCCAGGAAGTCCTTTTGTTGAAGATGAGGAAAAGCTTGAACCCTATGTCAATGAAATCATTCAGTATCTAGCAGGAAAGAGGCAAACCTTTACTATCCCATTTGAGTACGTAGGTACGCCATTTCAGCTAGCAGTCTGGCAAGCACTTTGTGAAATTCCTTATGGGCAGACGAAATCCTATTCAGACATTGCCCATGCTATCAATAAACCAGCAGCTGTTCGTGCTGTTGGAGCGGCTATTGGGGCTAATCCAGTGTTACTTACTGTACCGTGCCATCGTGTAACAGGAAAGAATGGCTCTTTAACAGGCTATCGGGGCGGATTAGCAATGAAGAAATTGCTCTTGGAACTTGAAAAGCGAGGTTCATCTAGCAATGCGTAATACTTGCTTTACATTGAATGGAGGTTTCGTATGAAAAGCGAATTATTCTATAAGCATCCAAAAACCATTTTGAATAAAGGAACTGGCTTTCTTTCTGGCTATACGCATTCGCTCAATCCTTATACAGGCTGTTCATTTGGATGTTCTTATTGCTATGTACGTCAAATGCCTGTATCTCTTTTTCGAGAAGGGGAATGGGGTAGTTGGGTCGATGTTAAAAACGGTGCGGCGAAAGTATTAAAAAAGGAGCTTCATCGTGCTAAAGCCAAAGGGCCTGTAACCATTTTTATGTCCTCAAGTACAGACCCGTATCAGCCAATAGAGCATAAGGAAAAAGTGACGCGATCTTTACTAGAGGTTATGCTAGAGGATCCCCCTGATTTCTTATTTGTACAGACGAGAAGTCCACTTGTCAGTCGAGATATTGATTTGCTGCGACAATTTAAAGAAAAAGTGCGGGTAAGTATGACAATTGAGACAGATTCGGAAACGATACGTAAACATTTTACGCCAATGGCACCTCCAATCCAAGCGCGTTTTAAGACATTGGAAAAATTAGCAGCTGCGGACATACCGACCCAAGTTGCTATCGCTCCCATTTTACCAAGTGGAGAATATTTTCCTTTGAAATTGAAGCAACTCGTCGATCGGATATGTATAGATGACTACTTCATGGGAGATGGCAGTGGTGGAAAACGCACAAGAAAACTTGAGATTGAGAAAAAATATGACCAACTTGGTTTAGAAGAATGGTATGGACCAGATGTAATAAAAAAAGTATACAACCGATTTATTGAAATCTTTCCAGAAAATCATGTTTATATAAGTCAGGCTGGGTTTGAGCCGTAAAATGCTGTAATAGATGGATTATAAAAATAGCCCCAATACCCATCTTTACTGAAGTGAGTATTAGGGTTTCTTCACATGATAGTATGATTAACGTTTGTTTTCATTTTGAATTTGACTGAAATCTACTTCTTCAGCAAACTCTTCTCTGTTTTTACGCTCATTGTTAGCATTTTGATTTTGATTCTGCTGTTTTTTGTTGTCTTGCGTTTTATTATTTTTATGTTTATTATTTCCCATTTTCATCTCACCTCCACCATTAGTGTGAGTGGAAGATGTTTTTTTATCCGTAGAACTTACATTTAATTCTTCAAGTAATGTGCTTTACTTTATTAAGGAGTACAGTATGAATGAAAATTATCCAAATTTAATTCTACGGTTCAAACTAGGGTAGGAAGTAATTGATAATGATAGCAGGTGGTTTATAAAAGGGCTATCACGCTGTTTGAATTACGACATTGACAAGACGAGAAAATAATTATTGTAGTCGATTAAAAATTGAAGCATACAGGAATGTCTTATATTTTTCCAGAAGATGTGAGGAAATACAAACTACATAGGTTTAGTCTTGAATGTAAAATATTTGATTTAAAGTATATTGCATTGCTAAAGTCGTATGCAATCAGGATTTAGGAATCCAACCAAGTATTTTTCATAAGATCTATTTTTTACATTATGCTTAAGGAGGCATCGTAGTGAACCAACACAAAATAATTATTACGCAATATACCCCCCAATACGCTGAACAAACAGTTGCTATGTGGCGAGATAGTAAGGAACAGGCGATTGGTCAAAAAGAAATTCATACCTTTGAAAGTCATGTATATTTCTTAAATCATCTATTAGCTGAGCAGTTTCACATCGATTTAGCGTTAATGGATGAAAAAGTAGTTGGCATGATTGCCTATAACGAAGAAGAAATAAGCCAACTATATATTCATATTGACTATCAAGGGATGGGCATAGGTCATACATTACTAGATAAAGTAAAAGCACAATCAAAAGGGCGATTAACTTTATACACATTTGAGGTTAATGAAAATGCCCAACGATTTTATGAAAAACATGGATTTAAAATCATAGGGAGAGGACATGAAAATGAAGAAAATTTAGCTGATATTCAATATGAATGGATAGCCAAATAAAAAATTTCACTAACGAGCTACTAAAAAGCGTTGTACATTTTGTATATACGCTTTTTTGTTTTTGATAAGATCTAAAAATGATGAAGAGGCAAACAATTTCCTTAACAGCTAAGATCACTCGAATGAGTAGTAGTCGAGCTTAGTTGCTTTTAATGCTCTTAAGAAGTTAATCAGTATCATCTGGTATAATAGAAAATAGATTTTTTTAGAACGGAGTAATTGATATGAATGGAGCGCAAAAAGCATTTTTTGAAGAAAAGGAGTGTTCACTTGGCGTTTATCTAAATGATGTGCAGAAGCAGGCCGTATTGCAGACGAATGGACCGCTGCTACTATTGGCATCTCCTGGTTCAGGAAAAACGACGACGATTATTATGCGTATTGGCTATATGATCGAGGCGCTTGGTGTCAAGCCTGCTCGCATAAAGGCTGTTACGTTTAGTAAGGCATCAGCAAATGATATGAAGGCACGTTTTGCAAAGTTTTTTCCGCATTTGCCACCAGTTGATTTTTCGACGATTCATAGTTTAGCATTTCAAGTTGTGCGGCAGACACTTGAACGTCAGGGCATTTCGTACGGGATTATCGAAGAAGCGGACGGGCCTGGTGTAATGTCAAAAAAACGAGTGCTTCGTGAGATTTTTGAACAATTAAATGGCTCCAAAATTACGGAAGATCAGTTAGACGAGCTACTGACGTACATAACGTTCATCAAAAATAAAATGCTGCCAGAACAGGAATGGGCAATTGCAGAAGTAAAGGTGCCAAGAAAAGTCGAGATTTTACAGCATTATGAGGAATATAAGCGCACAGCTAGTGACCGATTGCTCATTGATTTTGACGATATGCTGTTAATGGCGAATGATATTTTTACGAAAAATCGAGAGGTGTTGGCGCAATTTCAACGTCGATACGATTTTTATTTAACGGATGAAAGTCAGGATACATCGCCTGTTCAACATGCGATCATCGAGAAGCTTGTCGCTGTCCATCAAAATTTATGCGTCGTTGCCGATGAGGATCAGGCCATTTATAGCTGGCGCGGTGCAGAGCCAGATTATTTGTTGAATTTCCAAAAGATTTATCCAGAGGCACGTGTTTTACTAATGACACAAAATTATCGTTCATCTGCCTCGATTGTAGAGCCAGCCAATCTTTTCATTCAGCGAAATAAAAAACGATATAACAAACAAATGTTTACGCAAAATCATGCAGCAGAGCCAATCTCGTTTAAAATCCTAGAGAATTACAGCTTACAGGCCAAATATGTAGTGAATCAGTTAAAAAGCTTGTCTAAGCGTGGCTCAACGGCTGTTTTATATCGAAATAATACGTCAGCCATTCCTCTTATGGACGCATTAGACAGAGCGGGCTTGCCTTTCTATATGAAAGATTCCACCATTCGCTTTTTTACGCATTGGGTTGTGGAGGATATAATGAACTTCATGCGTCTAGCGTACAATACAAAAAATATCTCGATATTTGAAAAAGTTTACAGAAAAATGAATGCTTATATTACACCAACGCAATTAAAGGCACTGCAGAAAGTACCGGAGGATGGCTGTGTATTCTCACTATTACTAGAGCATGTGGAATTAAAGGATTATCAGCCTGAATATATTAAGCGAATTCGCAAAACGTATGATAGCATTCAATTTGATCAAACAACACCAACAGCCATGCTAGAGCATATCCGTTATGACTTTGGTTATGAGCGTGCCTTAAAGAAAATGAGCGAGGACCTCGGTTTTAATTATGAAAATTTACTAGATATTGTGGATGTACTTGGACTAATTGCTCGCCATACGTCGACGATGACTGAATTTGCGGGTCGTTTGAAGTACCTTGAAAATTTAGCACGTACATCTCATCTGAAAAATGAAATGAATGCCATTACATTAACAACCTTACACAGTTCAAAGGGCTTGGAATTTGACCGTGTGTATTTGATTGACTTAATTGATGGGATTTTACCTACTGAGACAGAAGAAGCAATAGAGGAAGAAACAAGACTCTTTTATGTCGGTATCACACGTGCAATTCGCCATTTGGAATTAATTTCGTACAGCAAGCGCTTTAAAGCAAGTGTGGTGCCATCAATATTTATGAAGGCGTTAAAGCAAATCGTTTCTCCTCAGGAATTACCAAAGAAAGCGTCGAAAAGTCCGAGGAAAGCATTGAAGCAATACCGTAATGATCAGACAATTACAACGGAGTCAGCGTTAATCGTTGGCTCAAAGGTGAAGCATGTGATGTTTGGAGAAGGAAAAATTTTGGAGGTCACAAGTAGCACGATCAAATTGTCATTTGATGCAGGGATAAAGCAGTTTATGACGGATACATGTTTACAGCAAGGCTATTTAGAAGCGGTTGAAGATTAATGCAGCGTATTCGAGATTTTTTCGAATACGCTTTTTATAGTGTGCAAAATAATAGCTAAACTTCTTATTTTCTCTTTCTATAGGATAAATATTCTATAAATCTCTTTGCTGCAAGTGACAGCGATTTTTGCTCTCTCATCGCAATCCCAATAGTTCGAAAAGCAGGGATCTCAAGCTCTTTCGCGATAATTTGGTAAGGAATGCGTTCTAAAATCAGTTCAGGTAATATACTGATTCCCAACCCGTTTTCCACCATTGACATAATGGCATAGTCGTCCCATGTTGTAAAAGAAATGTGCGGCGAGATATTGTGCTTCTCAAAAATTTCGGAGATTTCAGCTTTTGCGCCTTTTTCTAAAAGCATGAATGGACTGGTCAATAATTCACTTATAGGAAATTTATCGCAATCAGCAAGAGGATGATCCTGATGAATGACTACCAACAAACGGTCTTGCTCTACAAAGATTGTTTCCATTTTAGCTTTTGTTGGTAGTCGCAAAAATCCAAAGTCGACCCTACCTTCGATAATCCAGCTTTCGATTTCGGTGTAATCTCCTAAGAGTAACTCGAAATCAATCCCTGGATAATCCTGCTTAAAGAATTTGATCATATAAGGTAGCCAATGTGTTGCTACACTAGAAAATGTACCAATTCGGATGATTCCTGATTGGATATCATGTAAGTCTTCGATCTGCATCATTAACATTTCATGCTCATTACATATACGTTGTAATTGGGGCAGTAACTTTAAGCCATCGGATGTTAAACTGATTCCAGCACGACCTCGTTCAAAAAGGGAAATTCCCCATTCTGATTCTAAATCGTTGATCATACGGCTGATACCAGACTGTGTATAGTTTAATGCATCGGCAGCACTTGTAAAGCTCCCATATTCTACTGCTTTGACAAAGGCCATATATTTTTGGATATTCATTGCGCTATCCCCCTTGCATGCTATTTAGTTATGTGTAGCATGACAAACATTCAATTTTGTAATACATATAAGTATGCTATGCTATTCCCATTACAAAAGCAAGTTGAAAGGGAGTGGAAGGAAAGGACGAAAAAAACACCTAATAGTTCCTATTAAATTGCGGTAGGTTAGGGGAGTAGGCCATGAAATCTAATTTTCAATTTATCGTATCAATGATTATTTTTGGCACAATCGGTTTAGTTGTGCGTTACATTGATTTAGCGGCGAGTGAAAGAGCTTTACTAAGTAGTTTACTAGGATGCTTATTTTTATTCTTCATCTTCTCCATAATGAAGAAAAAAATATCCTGGAATTTAGTGAAATCGAATGCTTTATTTTTGTTTCTCTCAGGCGTTGCATTGGGAGGAAACTGGATTTTTCTCTATCAATCCTACGACCACACATCACTTGCCAATGCCACACTAGGATATTACTTTGCACCAGTATTTGTAATGATTCTTTCACCTGTTGTACTTAGGGAACAATTATCCATAAAAAAAATAATATGCATTGTCATAGCAATTATCGGTATGATAATGATTGTAGGAGAAGGGGTGAGTGCAACGGAATCAGATGATTTCCTTGGACTTACCTTTGGATTGATGGCAGCTGCGTTTTATGCGGCATTGTTACTTTTAAACAAATTTATTAAAGAGATGGACAAGCTAGAGCTGACCATTATTCAACTTGGAACAACTGCATTATTACTGCTGCCGTATGTTTTTTTGACAGAAGGCTTTGGGATTTTTGGATTATCAAGCGCATCTATTCCTTTTATTTTAATTTTAGGTATCGTTAATACAGGGATTGGATTTTGGTTGTTTTTCTCGGGAATGGAAAAATTGAAAGGGCAGAGTATTGCGATGCTAAGTTATGTCGATCCTTTTGTAGCAATATTGATTTCTGCAATGATATTGCAAGAGCAAATGACCCTAGTGCAAATTATCGGAGGGGTATTTTTATTAGGTTCTACATTTGTTAGCGAAATTCGATCTTTTAACTTTTCAAAACAACTCATGAAAAAACAAATAGAGTAACAATTTATCACGGGAGACTTAAATCGATAGTACATGGTATTTAACATTTATAGGGTTGTTCAATTACTAAGACAACAATCAGCCAATTCAAGTTGGCTAATTGTTGTTTTTTAAACTCTTGATAAGATGCTTGAGCTTCTTGATGAGTTTCTCCAAAACGTTAACTGCTAGTTCAGCTATGCCCTTAGCTAAGAGAGTTTAAGAACTTCAATATATCTATACATACCCTTTAACATAACAGATTCATCTCTTATAATTCTGAGCCTTTGATCATTTTGTTTAAACAACTCCTCAAAACTTCTACCAATATCTGTTCCTAACATACTTATAAATGGCCTTACCAATTTTTTTGTTAGCGTTAGTTTTTGATTTTTAGGAGCAAATTTATCAAAGATAAGAATTCTACCATCCTTCTTTAAAACTCTTATCATCTCTTCAAAGCATTTATTTTCATTAGGAACCACAGAAAGTATTAAACTAGCTACAATATAGTCAAATGATTCATCTGCAAAAGACATTTTTTGAGCATCCATTTCTAAAAAATTGATAGAAGAGTGCTCGAATTTATGTTGAGCTTTCGCTAGCATATCAGGAGAATAATCAATGGCAGTTATATCATAATCAACATAGTTGATTAATTCTAAATCAGCCCCAGTACCAATTCCTACATAGAGGATTTTTTGTTTACGCTGAAAAGGCACTTCTTGAAAAATCCTCTTTCTAGTCTTTAAAAAAGTACCTGTATTAAAAAATTTATCGTAAAAGGAAGAGCCAATTTTATAGATAATTTTGTTCCACGTATTATTCAATGCTACATCCAGCCTTTCTACAGAGCGTATGAACTTCTAAAATCCTGTGTCCCCTCCGAAAATAGGAGTGACCCACGCAATAATCTTTGTCATCATGTCAAAATATAATAAAATCCCATTAAAATCAATAATCATAAATGGATTTTTTGGAAGAAACGTAATTTGAGACAGCTTAAGAAAGGAAATTGAAAAAACCAGTACATTAATAAGTATGTATAATAAGCCTTTATCAGGGTTTGTTAGCCCTAAAGCCATTATTACAAGTTTCCAGCCAGTTGCGAAACCTGTCCCAAATTTAATCTAATATTCCTTTTCAGACAGTAAAAAATCTAACTTGAGGATGCCTACGTTTATTAGCTGAAGAGAGACCCATATTTTTTAAAATTTTGACAGACATATTAGGTAGTGCTAGTATGTTTGACACACATATTAGTGATATCGAATATAATCATATCAAAACATATTAGCTAAGTCTAATATGAATTGGAGGAGATTTTGTGACAGAAAAAAATATTGACTTAAAAATTAAACTAATTCATGGATTTTCAAACAAGGTAAGACTTCAAATTTTAGAGTGTATCAAAGAGAAAGAGAAGACAGTATCTCAAATCGTCGAGGAATTAAAGGGAAATCAGTCTAATATCTCTCAACACTTAGCCTGTTTAAAAGGGTGTGGCATTATTGTTGGTCGTAATGAAGGAAAATATTGCTACTATAGTTTGAGAAATGAGCGTATTCGCGAACTTCTTGAAATGTTTGATACGGTTTTAGAAGATGTTGATTCTGATGTCGCATGCTGTGCAAACCATGTAGATTAAAGATATATATAAATAAAAGCAGATTCCATAATTTATAGGGAAGGATGCAGGAGATTTGAAATTATGAGGAAATGGGTGTTCCGTAACTATATGAATGAGCTAGTACAGAAAAAATCAAAGATAGAGGAACATCTTTACTAATACGGTTAGTGGTCGTAAAGGTTTAATTAAGGTTAGTCCAAAGTAGAAAACTACCTGATCTGAATAGAAATTATAAAAGGGTTACTGAGATAATGTAACCCTTATTGAGGGAGGTCGTGACGGTCAACCAACGCCACCACCGTATAAGTGCGTGCGATACACTCAATATAAATTTGTGCAAATAAAGGCTAATTATACATAAAAAAAAAGCAGCGTCGTCACACGCTACAGTAATTTAATGAACATGTTAGGTGTTTCATAAAAGAGTTTAACAAAGATTATGAATGGAACCATGCTATAAAGATACAGAAGATAACTTGGATCCAAAAGGTTATGAAGATTATTTTTTCGTCAAACTCATATTCTGACACTTGTATGCTTTTGCTGAATTTTAGTAATCTTTTATTTTTACTTAATATGTGAGCTAATAATAATAAGTGTTATACCCGTAAATAAGCAAACGATTCTTGTCACAGGTATTTTATCTGCTAGTCCAAATAATGCAATTGCTGTCGTTACGATTAAAACTGTTGGACCAACCAAAGCAAGCATTGTATTAATATAAAATGCTTTTTCTAGATTATTTAACTTTAGCATCAACAATCCAGCACTTACTTCAATACTCCCAGACAATACACGTAAAATAACCATAGCAAGAACCGACTTTTCAATAATTGTCATCATCCTATCTTTATAGAAAATTTAATATAATTCCATCATGAATAGAATAATAGATTTTTGTTTTAATGAAATACTAAAATCAATATATGTATGATTCGTATCTAATATTCTTGTTAGATTATGCTTTAATCCTTAGACTAGGAATATAATTAAAGATTTTTTCCAATGTTTAGAATTATCATAATAAATGAGCTGTGTTTCTATAGTTGAAACACGGCTCATTTTTATTTTTAATCCCTATTTAGATAAATGCTCAATTCGAAAGCTATCAAAAAAATTCTAATTCTTATATCACGCTGCATATGCATATATTCTCCATATTTATAGTCTATACTTTATTTTCAAATGGACTATAGAAAGGTTGAGTGAGCGTATTTGTTAGAGCAATTAAATTTACTTCTTGCATTTGGTGCTGGATTATTATCATTTGTATCACCTTGTTCATTACCAGTGTATCCAGCTTTTCTATCTTATGTAACAGGAATATCCTTTAATGAACTAAAAGAAGAAAAAGGGATTTTGAGACGAAAATCTCTGATACATACCCTGCTTTTTTTACTTGGTTTTTCTATTATTTTTATGGCATTAGGTTTTTCAACTTCTTTTATCGGACAGATTTTTATTCAGTATAAAGAGTTCCTAAGACAAATTGGAGCAATTATCATGGTCTTTTTTGGATTAGTTATTCTAGGTTTTTTTAAAATCGATATTTTACAATCTGAAAAAAAGATTCATTTTAAAAAAAGGCCCAAAGGATATTTTGGTTCCGTACTTATTGGTATGGGTTTTGCAGCTGGATGGACACCTTGTACTGGACCAATTCTTGCAGGAGTAATAGCTTTAGGCGTGTCTGATCCTGGGAAGGGTATGTTGTACATGCTATTTTATGTGCTAGGTTTCTCTATACCTTTCCTAATAATGTCTTTATTTATCGGAAAAATGAAGTTTCTTCAAAGAAAAAATGGACTATTTATGAAAATAGGTGGTGCAATAATGATTGTGATGGGGGTTTTATTATACTTTGATATGATGACTAAAATTATTGCGTTTTTAACACCGATTTTTGGAGGATTTACTGGTTTCTAGTTTTACATATATAAGAGAGGAAGGGACCTAACTTCATTATGGATAAAAAAAAGAGAAGATTTCTTATGCGTTCAATTATATTAATTATATTATTTGGGGCAATATTCTTCACAGTCTATACAACTTTAACGCAAGATAAAAATGAAGTATTAAAAATAGGGGATGATGCTCCAAATTTTACTCTAGTTGATATGCATGGTGAGAAACATAATTTGGAGGAATACAAAGGACAAGGCGTCTTTTTAAACTTTTGGGGTACTTGGTGCAAACCTTGCGAAAGAGAATTTCCAATTATAGATAGATATTATAATGATTATAAAGAAAAGGGGATACAGGTATTAGCTATAAATATAGCAGAATCCGACTTCGTGGTTCAAAATTATATTGACCGAAAAGGTCTAACTTTCCCGGTTTTAATAGATAAAAATAAAAGTGTAATGGAAGCATATAATATCAATCCATTACCAACGACTATTCTTATTAATTCTGAGGGGAAAATAAAGGGGGATGGATTATGGAAGAAGCAGGTGAGTACCATCAAATGTATCAAAATTTACATACAATGGTACTATTATCTGTGGGAAATACGACTGTGGAAGTAATGGATCCACGTAAGGGATTGATAACATTGGATAAGGGAGCATTTTTTAATAGCTATGAAGCATTAGGCGAACAGGCAGTTGTTGTTTATTAACAATAGTTCATTATATGCAAGTAATAGGTTAAAAAAGATAGCGTTTAATCATGGAAGAAAAATTACTTCAATTACTTGAACAATCTGGATTATTTGCAATTTTGGTTAGTTTAATGATAAATACTTTGGTTAGTATTATAGGTATACTACCAAGTGTTTTTGTTACAGCTACTAACCTTGTGTTTTTTGGCGTATTCAACGGTTTGTTGATTTCTATTATCGGTGAATCACTTGGTGCAGTTATTAGCTTTATTTTATATAGAAAAGGAATCAATAAATGGAAAAGACCGTTCGTATTACACCCTAAACTTTTAAAATTAAAGGAATTGGAAGGGTCTGATGCATTTTGGATAATTGTCAGTTTAAGGATTTTACCTTTTATGTCATCAGGTCTTGTGACTTTTACTAGTGCATTTTCTAAGGTGTCTTTAGGCACATTTGCGCTTGCTAGTACGATTGGAAAAATACCAGCCTTAATCTTTGAAGCAGGAGCCGTATATGGTTTTATGCAAGTAAATTTAATAGGGAAAATTGTAATAAGTATCTTATTAATGTCAATTATCATTTTGATTTGGAAAGTTAAGAAGTAAAAAAAGTCATATCAAAGTTTTCTTAGATAGCGTGGTTAATACTTGTCTCATTTAATTACAAATCCATAATTTCTCCATACTTCTTTGTTATAGTGCCTATGTAAAGAATAAAAGGAGGAAACATAATGAAATCTAAACTTTTGGTTGCTTCATTATTGGTAGGCGCTATTATAATTTGGGGATGTAGTGCGGGTAATTCGGAATCTAATAATAATTCAAATATGGACCATTCTACTATGTCTGGTATGGACCATTCCAATATGAGTGATGAAGAAATGAAAAACATGGAGGGTATGGATAATAAAGATAGTAGCATGGAAAATGGTCATGCGAGTCATAACAATCCATTAGCATTAAATAATTCAACTGGGGAAAATGAGCTTGCGCTTCCACCTATTATTGAACCTAAAAATGGAATTGTTGATATTACTGCTCAAAAAGGAACGACAGAAATCCTTAAGGGAACTAAAACAGAGACATATGGATATAATGGTTCCTTTTTAGGGCCAATCATTCGTATTTATAAAGATCAAACGGTAACGTTTAGAACTAAAAATGACTTATCTGAACCAACAACATTTCACTGGCATGGATTAGAAATCCCCGGAAATGGTGATGGAGGTCCACACCAAGTCTTAGAGCCAGGTGTAACAGAAGATGTAAATTTTACAGTTAATCAAGGAGCATCTACGCTGTGGTTCCATCCACATCCAGAAGGTGCTACAGCAGAGCAAGTATATAAAGGTTTAGCTGGCTTAATTTATATTGATGATGAAAATTCGCAAAAAATCAATTTACCGAATGAGTATGGTGTGAATGATTTTCCGTTAGTATTCCAAGATAGACAATTTACTGAAGAAAAGCAATTAAATTATCAAGCAGTCCTTAATGAGGATGGTACAATAGGAGATACTTTGTTAATTAATGGTACTGTGAATCCTAAACTTACAGTCAGTAAAGAAAAAATAAGACTACGATTATTAAACGGTTCTAATGCTCGTAATTATACGTTTAAATTGAATAATGGAGCTACATTCCAACAAATTGCTACTGATGGAGGTTTCTTAAATCAACCAACTGATATGAAAGAAATTACCTTAACACCAGGTGAGCGAGCAGAGGTAATAGTGGATTTTTCAAAGATGGATGACAAAACTGATATAGCATTAATAAATGAAGAAGGAATTACCCTTTTACCATTTAAAATTGAACAAAAAGCTGCAAGTACAAGTAACATTGCACAAAAATTAAATGATTTTGGTGTTACGGAAGAGGAAAAAACCTTACCAGTTACAAAGAAACTTGAACTTTTTGGTATGGGCACAATGGTTTCAATCAATGGTTCACAGTTTGATATGAATCGCATTGATTTCACTCAAAAACAGGGAGATACTGAAATTTGGGAAATTTATAATAAACCTGATATGATGGGTGGCATGACACATCCTTTCCACATACATGGCACTCAATTTAAAATCGTGTCGATTGATGGGAAAGAACCTCCTTTAAATTTAAAAGGGTGGAAGGATACGGTTTCAGTTGAAGCTGGTCAAACAGTTAAATTAGCAGTGAAGTTCAATAATAAAGGCATTTACATGTTCCATTGCCATGTCCTTGAACATGAAGAAAATGGGATGATGGGTCAAGTTGAAGTAAAATAAAATAGTTTAAAAACCTCCATATATTTGGAGGTTTTTTAGATGTCATTCAAGAGTGGATTTTAAACGACTTAAAACACCAGATAAAGCCATTTCGAGCCATTTAAATGCTTTCTGTTGCTTTAAAGACTTCTAGGATACGACCTTTTTGTAACTTAACAATTAAATAAGCTACCATTAGTCTGAAAACTAATTTTTGTTCAACAAACGGGCCAGCTTGTTGAATAACAGTCTTTTAAGAAATGTTACCTAACGACGCTTTTGTAAAAATAATATTGTTGTTTAATTTACAATTAAGTCATTTAAAAAATAATATAGTTGTTTTTATTCCACGAACAGAGCAGGTTAGTGGAAGCAATCTAAGTGTCTTATGTTTTTCAAATTAAGCATACCGATAATTTTATATTTTATTACTTAACATTATGATTATCTTGGGAGCGAGGTATTTTATCGGTGAGTGTATACAAACCATGTAATGCTGGCTGTTAATAATGCTGACGAAATCAACGCTGTAAGAATACTATATGTTTGCCAAATAAGTATCGTTGACCAATCGATAGCATAGCACAGTATACCAAGGACAATCGTAGCCATCAGGAAAATAACTGTTATGATTATTCTCTTTTTTGTCATTGGCTGTCTCTTATTCATTTTCTTTTTTCGTAATCCTAAGAGAAATAGCAGAACAGCCAATAGGCAAAGAATAATAGTGATAGACGACAAAATGATATCCAAAAGCTGTGTGCCACTTATTTCATATGACTGAGTTAGATTGCCGTCTAATATATCTTTAACTTTTAGTACCAAGTTTATATTGGTATTTGCGCCGTTGCTCAGCAAGCAGACGGCTGTTCTGTCATTTAGCAGTATGGCTACTTCGGTTCGGAAATTTGGATTGCCCCCAGTATGTTCGATAATTGTTTGGTCGGCGTTTACCGACCAGCCTGCCGCATAATACATATCGTTGACAGCCGAGACAGACATATCACCCCTATGTGATTTTTCGATAACCGTGTGAAATATTTCGGGTATGTCCTGCACAATACCCATCTGTATGCCCATCCAACGTGCCATATCTTTTGTATTAGAAATGATGTAGCCTGCGGGTTTGTTCCCAGCATAATCCGGAGCTTTAAATGGAGTTGTCATAAAAAAGGAAGAACGGTAGCCTTGTGCCAACTGTCCAGTGGCTTGAGCATCTTCTTTATAAACATACGTCTGGTGAAGACCTAACGGCTGAAATACTTGTTCCTTCATAAAGTCTTCATAGCTTTGTTGCGACACAATCTCAATAACCAAACCCAATACGTCATAATTAACGGTTCCATAGTTATACTGTTCACCAGGATTGAACGCCAATTCAGCATCTACGAGCATTTCCACAGTCTTTTGCAACATATCCGGTGTATTGCCTTGTGGAATATTTTGAGTATGCCTAATATTTGTTAGACCACTGGTATGGTGAAGAAAGTTATTTAGTGTAAGGCTTTGCGTATCAACAGGTTTTCCTTGATACTTTAACGTAAACCAAGGTAAATATTTTTGCACAGGGTCCGTCATTGAGAGCAGCCCTTGCTCTTCCAACAGCATAATACCCATACCAGTAAAAGCTTTACTGACTGAGGCTAACTCATAGAGTGTATTTTCACTTGCAGTCAACCCCTTTTCACGGTCAGCATACCCTGAAGAAAAGTAGAACACTTCATCATCGACAATTATTGAGATTGAAATTCCTGGAACACCTGATATTCGAGAGGCATCATCTAGCAACGCTTGTATTGCCGCAGATTTCGAATCTGACAGTGCATAACTTTGTGTTGTGGATCCTAAGAATAATATAAATATCATTAATACAACAACAATAATCTTTTTCATAAACACTCCTTTTTGAAAAATTATAAGAGAATAATATAAATAACATACTTTTACAACTACTAAACTAAATTATAACGTATCTTTCTATTCACCTTTATAATATTAAGTAAAATGTGAAGAGTTACATTTAACGAACAGATACGTTAGTTCAATAAGAAAAACGATCTTCAACAAAAGGGTGCATTCTGTAATAAGGATCAGCGCTTGTTTGCATTAAAGGGCCAGATTGTGAATAAAAGTTGTAAAACAAACAAGAAATCTATTACCATGAGGGAGGCTTTGCTGATAAGACTTTTAAATCTACTAGATGACGAGAACTCGAATAAGAGTCAGAAGCCTCATTCTTTTAAACGGACCAATATGCAAATTCCAAATATATTCTATTGGCATAAGAATGGTTACTCTTAATATATTCTACAATTGATGCAACATAAAAAACGTATATTTACCACGTTTTAAAATCTATTTCCAGTTTGTTGTATAAGAGGGATTTTTGAAACAGTGTAGAAAGTTAATATTAGGTGATAAATTGCATTTAACAGGAGATGGGATAGATATATGCAGACGATTTTTGTAGACTGGGGTGGAAATAATGTGAAGCTAACTTGGATGCCTCGAATGAAATTAACAGAATCTTTAATAGTGACGAGTGTTCATGCAGTGTGCTTTAGAGATGGGAAAGTGTTATTATCACAAATAAAAAATCGAGGGTTTAATTATCCAGGTGGACACGTAGAGATTGGGGAGAACGTAGAAGAAGCTATACTACGCGAAACATATGAAGAGGGGTATGTAAAGGGAACAATTAAATACATAGGTTCTATTGAAGTAAGCCATAAAGAAAATCTGTCCTTTGATTCAAGTGGAAAATATCCATTGATTGCTTATCAGGCATTTTTTAGAATGGATGTTACCGAATGCTTACCTTTTCTCCGAGAACATGAATCATCTGCTCGAATTTGGGTAGAACCCTCTGAAATACCATTTGTAATTAATGACCATAAACTTTCAAAATTAATCTTAGACGATGCGTTAACCTTTTGTTCTTCTTAAACTAACGTGTGCTTTAATTTAATAACAACGATCTTCAACAATCGGACTCTTTCCTGGAAAAAGGAAAGCTCATTTTTCAGTTTAAGGGCTATTTAATTGAATAACGTTTTTAAAGGAATTATGTTGAAAATTAGGTTAGTTGGAAAAGTAATGTACTTAACTAACTGGGAAGGTTAAAGTAATAAGGATTTAATGAATTTCTAAGCAAGAAGGGTTATCACTGTGTAGTCTGGAATAGTTAGTTTATAAGTTTCTTTTTAACTTAATTAACATTGCGATTGGAGTAAGCAACCCGTCCTAGATTAGAACGGGTTAGCTCAACTGAGATTATAAAATTAGCTATTTTATCACTTTATATTACTTCATCTGGTGGTTGTGTCTTTCTCCAGCCATAAAACTGCATGACGTCTTTTGATCATATAATACATTTCAATTACCACCTTTCATGTTTTTTAATTAACAAGATTAATATTGACGAATACGAATATAATCGTCAATTTTTTTTCGGTTCTCTTCAAAGATTTTTTTCACATATTCATCATGAAGTGCTTTCTCAAGAGAGACCTTACGTTTTGTAATAGTTATCGTGAGCGCAAAAAAGTTTAATATCATTTATTATCACCTCCTTAAATTGTCATGAAAAATGAAAAAAACCGTAGAGAGACTCCTCTACGGCGAAAAAAGGCACAAAAATACCGCAGGGGCACACTTCTCCCTGCGGTATGGATATGCTTATTTACAAAAAAACCTTAAGCGATCCATTCCGATGCGGTCGAATGTGTGATTTTCATTTTTAATGAAGTTGTAGCTACCAATGACATCAATTTAACGATAACGATCATTTTATTCGACCTCCTTAAGAATTTTTTGTTTACTTTGTAAGTATATCTAAATTTAAGTTGTTTGTAAACATCTTTTACAAAGCTTTCCTAATTATTGAAGTGTGAGCCGTTATGGATGCTACGGGTACATGGGGGAATCCAAACCCAGCACATTCTACAGGGTTAAAATTACAAAATGAATAAGCATTAGCAGATCATAGAGTATGGTATCTCAACTATAAATACGAATACGAAAGAAAATTACAGTTTTGGGTGGTGGCCATTCGGTTATTGCTAGTACTTGCGGAATTACAAGTAGAGAATTCTGCAACAAAGCTAGTGTGGAATGCGTAAAAAGTCTGTAGAAAAAGCCTATAGATCGAAGAAAAAGATGCTTTGGCCAGCACATAGCGCACTCGGTGTTTACATTCACGGGTTGAATATGCAATTTTTAAGAGAAGTGATTATGGATATTGGAAGGGATTAGCTGGTGGTGGAGAAGAGGTTGAGACTCCTACTAAACGAGAAGCATTTGAAGAGGCTGGCTTTACAAGAGATTATCCATATATTGAATTAGAATCTAGTTCTTCACTACCAGTAGAAGGTGGAGTTGGGAATTTCCTTTGGGGACAAGACGTTTAAGTATTAAAAGAATTTTCATTTGGTGTTAAAGTTCCTACAAAAGATATATCATTATCCAAAGAGCATGTTTTGAAGAGGCAGTAACACTTTTGAAATAGGATAGCAATAAAACGGCGTTATGGGAGGTTATTAAATCTGATTAACACCAAACATATGAAAGAAAATATTTAAGCTAAAACGGGTGCTTTGCTTGAAGAACACGGAGTTGCATAGGCAGCTCATTTTTAACTCAATATTGCTTGCTGTTATTCAATTATTGGGCAAGTAATAGAATGCTGAAATTGTGGAGGAAAAAAATGAATAAAACGGAGAGGCAGCTTGCGATCACGCTTGAATTACAGCGAAGCAAAAAATTGAGAGCAGAAGATTTAGCTTCTCAATTTGAGACAAGTGTACGTACGATATATAGGGATATTCAAGCACTAAGTGAGGCTGGGGTTCCCATTTTAGGCGCCCCTGGTCAGGGTTATTCCTTAATGGAAGGATATTTTCTACCCCCGGTTAGGTTCACAGCAGAAGAGGCCGTCTCCCTGCTCATGGGAGCTGATTTTATCGAGCAAAGGTTGGATACAGATTATGGTATTAATGCAAGGTCCGCTAAACGCAAAATCGAGGCTACTTTGTCGGAGTCAGTTCGTAACGAGTCAAGGCTTGTTCGGGAAACAATGCGACTGCTTCATATAGGTGAGCAGTCAACTGAAGAGCGGGTAAAAACGTATCTTAATCAAGTTCGCGATGCAATTTTGAAACAGTGCAAAATCAGTTTTATGTATATTAAAAAAATGCCAGGAACAGATGGGAATCGGAAAAATAAACGTGTCGTCTCTCCATATGGATTAACACTTGTCCATGAAAATTGGGTTTTACTAGCATACTGTGATATGAGGCAAGAAATGCGCCATTTCCGCTTGTCCCGGATGTCCGAGCTTTCTGTGTTGGAAGATCAATTTCTTCTACCAAATGATTTTGACCTAAGTAGCTATCGGCCACCTGACAATCGAGATGAAAGAATAATAATGAGGGCAAACCCCGAAATTGCCGACAAAATCATTGAGGCAGTAAATTTTTATATTGAATCTATTGAGGAGCGGAAGGAGGATGTAATCTTTCAATTTCGTGTTCGGTATCCAGAGGAACTATTACAGCATTTACTTGGCTGGGGCGGAGATATCGAGGTGATTGAGCCAAAGTCTTTACGCTTCAAGATTCGGGAAGTAGCGAAAAAAATTCTAGAACACTACTGACATACACCTGTCAGTAGTGTTCTTTTATACTGTGACTATACCAAGATGAAGAGGAGCTGCTTGAAGGATGAAAAGTACAACGGAAGTATTGAAGTCATTTGAACTTACAGTAGAAAGATATTTGGCAGAACTGACAAAACTCAATATGGATAAAATGCATAGAAAGCTGAACGAAGAAGATTGGTCCATTGGACAGATGTATGTACATTTAATTCAATCAGCTTTCATGCATCTACATAATGTCGAGCAATGTTTAGCTGGTAGCGAATCGACATTGAACCCAGCGAAGGAAAAAACTGAGCAGGGTAAGATTGTTTTTAAACTAGAACAATTTCCTGCTGTTCGTATTAAGGTCCCTGCTTCGCCAAACTATACTCCGAAACCACCAGAGAGCATGGAGCATTTGGTAGAAGGACTTCACAGTGTAGTGGAACGGATGAGGAATACGGAATCAGTTCTACTTCAAGTGCCTGTAAGTAACAAGATACTTCATCCGGCGTTCGGTGCTTTAAACGCGCAGGAATGGTTTATGTTGATTGAAATGCATTACAGACATCATTTTTTACAACTGGATCGGTTGAAAAGTTTAGCATTTGAAGAGTAGGGGGATGCATCATGTCGAATATAACAAGTCAGAAAAGCAGATATTGGATTGGCGTTGTATCCGCTTCTCATGTGAATTTAGCCATAGAAGGTGGTTTTGCACAGTTATGTCACGGTAAGGCAGCACCTTTGCGTAAAATGTCTCCAGGTGATTGGCTGATATACTATTCCCCTCGCACAGACATGTCCAAAGGGAAGCCAGTTCAAGCATTTACTGCTATTGGTCAGGTTACGGATAACGGTGCTTACAAACATCAAGTGTCGGAGTCGTTTGTGCCATTTCGCAGAGATATGCGTTATATTCCTTGTCGAGAAGTTAAGATTGCACTGTTGTTAAACCAGCTCACTTTTACGCGTGGAAATCGCAATTGGGGGTTACCATTCCGTCGAGGTCATTTTGAAATTGGAGCTGAAGATTTTATGACAATCGTTACTTCGATGTTAGATGGTGAGGAACTCCGAGATATTAAAACACTGATTACATTTTGTGAACAATTTTACTTAAACTATAGTGTACCTTAGTTAGAACAATCTTCAGCAATCGGGTGCAGTACCTTTTTAGTAAGGAATACGTCTTTCTTTAGCTAAAGAGCCATATTGTGAAGTATCTTGTTAAAGTAATAATAGTTCTAGAATAATTTGTATCCTATGGTATGACTTGAAAAATTTGTTTTCATATAGTACAGTATGGTTAAAATTTAAATAACTGAACACGATGATGGGAAGTAGTAGCAAGCACGTTTTTTTTTAGAGAGTCAGCGGGTGGTGGAAGCTGATAAAAGCACTTGTGAATCCGTCCTGGAGTTGCGCAGTCGAAGTGAGTAAAGTAGGCTGTCGCCGGTTGAAATGCCGTTATGAAATAAGTGGATTAGGCAGAAATGTGTCTAGTCAATTAGGGTGGCAACGCGGGTAGCTCTCGTCCCTTTTTAGGGATGAGGGCTTTTTTGTGTTTATTTTGATTTAAACTAGAGCTTTTTGAGTAATCCGCTGAACGAAATTACATCAAGACTTAAAGGATGCAATGATTCCCATCATTAAACTACAGGAGGTATAACTATGTTAGATATCAAACGCGTACGCGATAATTTCGCGGAAATTAAAGAAATGCTATTAACACGTAATGAAGATTTAGGAAACTTAGATGATTTTGAGGATTTAGATGCTAAGCGTCGTGAGTTAATTGCTAAAACAGAAGAATTAAAAGCAGAACGAAATAAAGTATCTGAACAAATTTCAATTATGAAACGCAACAAGGAAAATGCAGATGAAGTGATTGCTCGTATGCGTCAAGTTGGCGACGAAATTAAAGAGTTAGATCTTCAACTAAATGATGTGGAAGAGCGTTTTAAAGATATGATGATGCGCTTGCCAAACATTCCACATGAATCTGTACCAGTAGGCACAACAGAGGATGACAATGTAGAAGAATATACGTGGGGAGAAATTCCAACATTTGATTTTGACATTAAAACACACTGGGATCTTGCTACAGATTTGAAGATTGTTGACTTTGAACGCGGCGCAAAAGTAACGGGTAGCCGATTCTTATTCTATCGTGGACTTGGCGCTCGCTTGGAACGTGCATTAATGAGCTTTATGTTGGATTTACATGCAGAAGAGCATGGTTATGAAGAAATGCTACCACCTGTCATTGTTAATCGTGATAGCTTGACGGGTACTGGAAATCTTCCTAAATTTGAAGAAGATTTATTTAAATTAGAGGAAACAGATTATTTCATGATTCCAACAGCAGAGGTCTCTGTAACAAACTTCTATCGTGATGAAATTTTACTGGCTGATGCTTTACCACAAGGCTTTGCTTCCTACAGTGCGTGCTTCCGTTCAGAGGCAGGCTCTGCGGGTCGTGATACACGTGGTTTAATCCGTCAGCATCAATTCAACAAAGTGGAATTAGTACGCTTTGTAAAACCAGAGGAGTCATATGAGCAATTAGAGTTGTTAACAGGTCATGCTGAAAAAGTGCTGCAATTATTAGGCTTACCGTATCGTAAACTTAAAATGTGTACTGCTGATTTAGGATTTACTGCAGCGAAGAAATATGATTTAGAAGTTTGGATCCCAGCACAAAACATGTACCGTGAAATTTCTTCTTGCTCTAACTTTGAAGATTTCCAAGCACGACGAGCAAATATCCGCTTCCGTCGTGAGCCAAATGCAAAACCAGAATATGTTCACACATTAAACGGTTCAGGTCTTGCGATTGGTCGTACAGTTGCCGCTATACTAGAAAACTACCAACAAGCAGATGGAAGCGTAGTAATTCCTGAAGTTTTAAGACCATACATGGGTGGTAAAGAAGTAATTGCCCCAAAATAAATAAGTAGAGATTGCGCTTCTCCTTCAAGAATAGGGCCAGATTGTGAAATAACGTCTTTATAGTAATTTAGGTTAGTCGTCATCTTAAAGACTGGATTATAATAACAAAAGAGGTGACTTGAATGAGAAAGATTTCTATAGCAAAAATACTTTTTTTCCCGATAATAGTAGCATTAGTTACCACATTAAGTATCGTGTTTATCGAGGGAGTATTCCAATCGGATATAATGCCTCCTTCGACAGCTGAGAAAGTACTGCTTTCTGTACTGCTCTATTTAGGAATCTATTTATTTACTATTATCTTTGTAGTCACTATTGAAATTTATTTAACTCATAGAATAAAAAACAAAATACTTTCTTTTGTTCTAACAAATGTTATCGGTTTAATTTTGGTGGGTTGCATTGATATTTGGTTCTTTACTCTTGGTGGTTTTAGGTCTATATATTTGATTTTCCCATTGTTCTCAATTTTAACGTTAATACGATTCAATTCTGATGCGAATTAAAAAATATAGAGAAGGATGACTGAAGGTTGGTTATCATTTCCTTCAATATTCAATACTCGGGTGCTTTCCTTGAATAAGAAAAGTTCTTTTTCATTAAAGGGCCAGATTATTGAACAAAAGAAGTAGGCACATTAAAAAGATAGAGAAAGTCTTTGAAATAATGCGATAGAAGACCAAATTCTATCTAGAGCGACATGGTATATGATTCAGCAAATATCAAATATACCCCCTTAGATAAATTTATCTAAGGAGGCTGACTACCTTCTTTACACAATCATTGTTTTTGAGGAAACCCATAAACATTTGCACGAAATGCTACTAGGAACCCAAGAAGAATGAGGATAAACATTACCCCTGGAAAAGAACCCACATCAAATGATTCTATTAAGATTGCTCCAATTGCACTCCCACCACCAATAGCCAGATTCCAAACGGTAACTAACATAGATTGGGCAATATCCGCCCCTTTTTTAGCATTGTCTGCTATTGCTGTTTGCGTCAGTGTTGCTGCTCCCCCAAAGGTTAACCCCCATAAAGTTACAGCAATGTAAATGATAATAGGATGATTAATTCCGATACCTAATGCTAATGATGCTAACCCAAATCCGGCCAGACTCATTAAAACTAAAGTACGTAGTCTATGCTCAATGAACATACCTACAACCCAGATTCCAACTAAAGATGCAATACCGAAAACTAGTAAAACCAAATCGACTCGTTGAGCAAGACCTGCTTCGGAAAGGTATGGGGCAATATAAGTATATAGTATGTTATGAGAAAGTATCCAAGCTAATACAACAAACAAAATTGGGCGAACTCCAGGGGTACTGAAAACTTCCAGAAGTGTCATTCGCTTCTCAGATGTTTGCCCAGGATAGTCTGGTATTTTCCAGATAATCCATAAAATCAAAAATACTGCTAAGAGTGACATTATTCCGAAGACAAATCTCCAACCAACAAAGGAACCGAGAAATGTCCCGACAGGAACACCAAAAGCTAATGCAAGAGGAGTACCAATCATGGCTACTGCCATTGCTTTTCCCTTCAGTGACTCTGGTGCCATAAGTCGTGCATATCCAGCGGTCATTCCCCACAGTACTCCAGCAGTTACTCCCGCAAAGAAGCGAGCTATTATCGTTAAGGTCAAACTAGAAGATAAGGCTGTAATAGTATTAAATACAAGGAACCCAATAATACATAAAAGCAGTAAGGGCTTCCTGTGCCACCCTTGTGTTGCAGTGGTTATGGGAATAGCTGCAATTAGTGAACCAAGAGCATAAGCTGTAACAAGTTGACCTGCAAGAGATTCTGACACATCGAGTCCTTCACTTATCTCTATTAATAAACCAGCTGGTATAGTTTCTGTAAGGATACATATGAACCCAGCCATAGCTAGTGCAATTAAACCTGCCCAAGGAAGACGTTCTGATGATATTTCATTTGGTTTTTCATTTTGGTTATCTAAATCAATATTATAATCCATTTATAAAAGGCCCCCTGATTAGTTGATAGGATTAATTATACAAATTGTATTTTAGATTTTACATTTGATATTAAAAGAATAATTTCATATTTAACTGTAAAATCAATGTATTTTAGGGATATTACATTTGAAGTATAATATAATGATTAGGGGATCATATTCGTCTTACAATTTGATTAGTTAAAATAGCTATTAAATGGTAAATGGTGGTATCGTATATTATATGAAGGGGTGCTTAAATGGATAGTATTGATGTAGATATATTAATGCATTTACAATCAGATGCTCGGTTGTCAATGACTGCACTTGGAAAACTTATTGGATTATCTCAACCAGCAATAACAGAGAGGGTAAAAAGACTAGAGGAACAAGGCGTGATAAAAAGCTATAGAGCTAAAGTATCGAATGAGAAAGTTGGAAAATCCATTGTTGCTTTTATCCTTTTCCGTACCACAAAGTGCAATAATTTCGTTGATTATTGTAAGCAGGCTTCACAAGTAGTAGAATGTCATCGAATTAGCGGGGAATACAATTATTTGATTAAAGTAGTAGTTGAATCAACAAAGGAACTCGAATTATTTGAAAATGCTAGTATGAAGTATGGTGATTCAACTACATTGATTTCCTTATCATCACCTATTGAAGACAAGCCGTTGATACCAAATTTAAGTGTTGATTATTAATAATATTATTTTTTTAACCATACAGTTACTTAAGGCTATCAAATTAAGTTTTGAATGCCTTTCTAGTAGAAAATAACCATGTTGATATAACAGCGTTTATAGTATGTTTCCTATTAAACTTTATTTCACAAATGGCAGTAACCACTACCTTAATATTCAACAATCGGGCGCATTTCTGTCATAAGGATCAGCGCTCGTTTTCATTAAAGGGCCATTTAATAGAATAAACTTTTGTAAAGATAATAGAAATATGACGTGAGATTTTCGTCCAAAATCAAACTGTACGGGGGAGTAAAAAAATGAAGCAAAATATTTACGATAATTCAACTTTTTTTAAGGATTACATAAACTTACGTGAAAGTGGAATAACCTATAATGATTTTATAGAGCAACCAGCAATTAAATCAATGATTTCGAATTTAAAGGGAAAATCGGTATTAGACCTAGGCTGTGGCGATGGTCACTTTTCAAAGTATTGTGTAGAAAACGGAGCAGAAAAAGTGATTGGTGTAGACATCTCTAATAATATGATTGAGCGGGCTAATAAGATTAACAAAGATAACAATATCGAGTTTGTATGTTTACCGATTGAGGACTTGAATTTAGCCAATCAAAAATTTGATCTAATTATAAGTTCTCTATCTATACATTATGTAGAAGATTACCGAACGCTGATTCGAAAAATTAATGGACTATTAAAAAATAATGGGGAATTTATTTTTTCAACTGAACACCCAATAGCGACTGCCCGAAAAGGAAGTAATCATTGGATTAAGAATGAGGAAGGCAACAAACTACACTGGGCATTAGATAATTACCAAGAAGAAGGCATAAGAGAACACGATTGGGTTGTTGATGGAGTAGTTGTGTATCACAGAACCATTCTACTTTAATAAACACGCTAATTGAAGGTGGACTTGTACTAGATAAAATCATTGAACCACAGTCAATTTCGACTGGGCTGGAGCAAATGCCAAATTTAATAAATGAGAAGCGTAGACCCTCTTTTATTATTATTAAATCAAAAAAACAAAATAAAACTGATTAATATTCGATTACGATTACCGTTAAAATAAACAATTATTGATTACAGCAATCGGGCGCGTTTCTTTAAGGAATGCGTCTTTTTTTATTAAAGGGCCATATTGTGGAATAACAAAAAAACTGGTAGATAAAGATTATGAAACTATCAAGAAATTTAAGCGTATATTAGTTATGCAACAATTTAGGAAGGTGCTGTAAAAGATGGAGTTATTTATAGTCATCATTATAATATATGGAATTTTAATTTGGACCTATTTCAACCCAGAGGAAAGTTTATTATGGGGAAAACGAGGGATGTACAAAGAAGAACCTCAATTAACTGAAAGTGCAATTCGTAATACAAAAGTGAAAGCCTTAATCAGTATTATTGTGATAACACTAATTATTATTATTTATATAATTACGCAAATTTTGAATTAGTAAAAATCCTTATCCAACAATTGGGCCCAATTCGGTGCAGCACCTTCCTGAATAGGAAACGTGCTTTATTCAATTATAGGGCCAGATTGTTGAAGATAGAGCAATGAATATTATGGCTAAAGAGAGAAAGAGTTTAAGAAGGAAATATTCACACATTCGCTGAAATATTATATAGATATGGGACATTAAATAAATCGGGTTTCAAATGACGAACCCCCCTAGGAGATGATCAGAGATGGAAATACGGGTGAATCAAATTGAATTGAATGGACTCACTTTTCAATATCGTGAGAGTGGGGAACCTTCTGCACCACCGGTGGTTGCACTTCACGCACTGGGAAAAAGTGCTGAATCATGGGATCAAGTAGCTACTGTATTAGGAGAAAAATATCGATTTTTAGCTTTAGATCAACGGGGTCATGGTGGTAGTGCAAGAACTAGTTCATATACTTTTGAACGAATGTGCGATGACTTGCTTCATTTTGCGAATGCAATGAATTTAGAAAGGTTTACGCTAATAGGTCATTCCATGGGGGGAACAGTATCATATATTTTTTCGGAAACATTTCCTTCAAGGATAGAACGGTTGATTGTTGAAGACACTCCTCCTCCTCCAGTTCCTGATAGGCCGTTTGTAATTCCTTCCAAACCATCTGAACCCCTCTCATTTGATTGGCAGGTTGTACCTTCGATTCTAGGGCAACTTAATGAGCCCAATCCCGAATGGTGGACACGTCTTACTGACATAAACATGCCGACTCTTATTATAGGTGGTGGGAGTACCAGTCATGTTCCTCAAAACAAATTGCAGGAGGTTTCTGAGCTTATTCCAAATTGCAATTTTGTAACGGTAGAGGATGCTGGACACTTTGTGCATGATGCTAATTTACAAGAATTCTTAGCGGCTGTAAAAGCTTTTCTTAATTCCTGAGTTTCCAAATTTAACCTTTACCTTCATTCTTTTTAAACAAACGGGCGCTTTTCTGAAATAAGGAAAGCGTCTTTCTTCATGGAAAGGGCCAGATTATGGAGTGACTTTCTTAATTGTTTCGTTAAGATTGTGAAGAAATGTACTTATGCCAACGTGGCAGCTTAGTTTAACGGAAAATGTTATAATATTATCAAAATTTAGGAAATGGAGTTTAGGAAATGAAGAGTATTAAAAGATTGATTCAAGTTATCTTAGCAAGTACATCAATCCTAATTCTTAGTGGATGTTTCTCTAAAGATGATCTGAATCAACCAATACAAGAATATTTAGAAACAAACTATGGAATACAAGGTGAGTTTTTTGTTATTCAGACAACTAATAATTCGTTTGAAGGGATTGACCATCAAACTTATGTAGAAATGAAAAAGCCATATCGTACTTATCCGTTCTTAATGATTGAAAGAGATACTTTGAAAGTCTTAAAAGATGATAGTGACGATATCTATCTCGAACAATTCAAGGGTGCATTTATTGAGCAGCACCCAGAAGTAGTTCAAGTAATGAAACAGATCATTACACTTAGCTATTTCACAGAGTTCCCTTTTGAGTAAATAGAAGATAATTTGTTTTTATTTTTTAGAATAGCAATTAGCCCACTACGACTAATTCGTAGATGAAGACCAACAAAAAGTTGGTCTTTTTTTGTAGAACCAGTCAATAAATATCTCTTTTGTCTATAAAAATGCTGGTTCGTAAGATATTTTCGATCAAACTAAATTCAAAGCTACATAAAAAAATATTCAAATCGGGTAAAAATCTGTTGCAATTCAAAACATTAAATCATAACATAAGAATATAGTTATATACGAATTAATTCACCTTTCTTTAACGAGGTGATTTTATTTAAAATAATATATAAGCAAATAATTATATAAGGAGTGCAGATAAATGGAAAATACACTAATTGAAAAACAACTAAAAGCAGCTGCAGATTTAAACCGCATTAAATTACTTGCATGCATGAAGAATGGGGAGGTATGTGTATGTGATTTTGTAGATGTTCTCGGAATATCGCAACCAGCTGTTAGTCAACATTTACGAAAGTTAAAGGAGGCAGGCATTATTACGGAACGAAAAGTAGGGACTTGGAAACATTACCGTTTAGTAGAGGATCAAACGCCATTGATGAAGGGCATCTTAGAACAAATTCAGCCTTTAAAGGGTTGCAACTGTGGCACAGATTGTTGCCATGTAGGGGGAAATATAAATGAGTAATGATTCTTTAACCAAGCAGCTTTCTTTTCTAGATCGTTACCTTACCTTATGGATATTTGTTGCTATGGGAATAGGTGTTTTATTAAGTTTAACAATGCCTAATATTGGAGAAGCATTAGAGGCCATGTCTATTGGCACAACATCCATACCGATTGCTACCGGGTTAATTGTCATGATGTACCCACCATTAGCGAAAGTAAAGTATGAAGAAATGTGGCGTGTGTTTAAGGATTGGAAAGTGCTTTTACTTTCTCTTTTTCAAAACTGGTTACTCGGACCGTTCTTAATGTTCTTTTTAGCCATCATCTTCCTGCACGATTATCCAGAGTATATGGCTGGACTGATTATGATTGGTTTAGCTCGTTGTATTGCAATGGTGATTGTATGGAACGATTTAGCACGTGGAGACCGTGAATATGTAGCTGGTTTAGTTGCGTTTAACTCCATCTTTCAAATCGTGACTTATTCAATTTTTGCTTACTTTTTCTTAAATGTATTACCTGGTTGGTTTGGTTTAGAGAATTTCCATGTATTCATTTCTATGTGGGAGATTACTAAGAGCGTACTTATATACTTAGGTATCCCGTTTGCTGCAGGGTTCCTTACACGATGGATAGGGATTAAAGCAAAAGGGAAACAGTGGTATGAGGAAAAGTTCTTACCGAAGATTTCACCACTGACTCTAATTGCACTGCTGTTCACGATTGTGATGATGTTTGCCTTAAAAGGTGAGCAATTAGTTGAACTACCATTCGATGTAGTGCGAATTGCTATTCCATTATTTATTTACTTTGTGATCATGTTTGTTGTGTCATTCTTCTCTTCCCGTAAAGTTGGGGCATCTTATCCTATCACAGCAGCTCTTTCTTTTACAGCTGCAAGTAACAATTTTGAGCTAGCGATTGCGGTTGCAGTGGGTGTGTTTGGCCTGCATAGTGGCGTGGCATTTGCTGCTGTTATTGGTCCACTTGTAGAAGTACCTGTTCTCATAGGACTTGTATGGGTTGCCCTACGTTGGCAGAAAAAATACTTTAAAACCATTAAATTATAAGGAGCAATTACTATGACAAATACACTTTATTTCCTATGTACAGGGAACTCATGCCGTAGTCAGATGGCTGAAGGATGGGCAAAGAAATTACTACCTACCAATTGGACAGTTAAAAGTGCGGGTATTGAAGCACATGGTGTAAACCCGAATGCTATAAAAGCGATGGCCGAGGTAGGCATCGATATTTCGAATCATACATCAGATGTAATTGATACTGAGACATTAAACAGTGCAACGTTAGTTGTCACGTTATGTGGGGATGCAGCAGATAAATGCCCGATGACACCTTCTCACGTTCGTCGGGAGCATTGGGGATTTGAAGATCCTGCGAAAGCGACAGGTACAGATGAAGAAAAATGGATTGTATTCCAAACTGTACGTGATGCAATTGGAAAACGGATTGAGCAATTTGTAGCTGAGCAGCTGTAATACTTCTGTTAGCAATTATTCAATCTGTTGAATGGAGGATTAAAAATGACAGTAAATCATGCTAGCGTATTAACAAAAGATTATTTTATCGCCTATTTAAAGTTAATTATGAATAGTAGAGACTACACTTTGAAACAGGCTAAAGAGTTCGCTTTTGATTTCTTCTTTAAAGGAGATATGGATCGTTACGGCACTTCGACATGTTTGCAATTTGAAAAAGCCATAAAAGAAATTGATAAAACAATGTGTGAAATTGAAATTTTTTAATTACAAAGTTTACAACGTCTAGCTAACTGCTAGGCGTAAAAAATATATTTTATATAAGGGAATGCTTATATAGAGAAAATAGAGGAGAAATTAATGATGAAAACACTTAAAATAATCAACCAAAATGGATCTTGTTGTACTACTAACGCTATTGAAGTCCAAGAGACTGTTAATAATTCCAATAAGAATTTACCGATTGTCATAATTGGTGCAGGTCCAATTGGATTAGCTGCAGCTGCTCATTTAGTGGAGCAAAAGCAAGCATTTATTTTACTTGAGGCTGGGCATGAAATAGCACACAATATTCGTACATGGGGGCATGTTACATTATTTTCACCATGGCGTTATAACATCAATAAAGCTACTAAATCATTATTAGAGGGGTCTGATTGGATAGAACCTAACTTAGAAACAATACCTACGGGGCATGAATTAATAGATCTTTATTTAAAACCTTTAGCAGAGTTAACACAAATAAAACCAAATATCCGATTGAACTCAAAAGTAGTAGGTATATCAAGACAATTAAATGATAAAATGAAATCAAAAAATCGATTCAATCAGTCCTTTAATATATATGTTGAAAAAGAGGATGATATCGATATTATTGAGGCGAAAGCAGTTATTGATGCAACAGGAACATGGGGAAATCCAAACCCAGCAAATTCTACAGGTGTATGGCTGCAAAATGAAAAAGCATTAGCAGATCACATTGAGTATGGTATTCCAGATATAAATACGAACCCTAAGAGATATGCAAATAAGAAGGTTGCTGTCATTGGTGGTGGTCATTCAGCGATCAATACCTTATTAGCTTTGGCTGAATTACAAAAAGATAATCCTGCAACAAAGCTTGTGTGGATTATGCGTAAAAAATCTGTAGAAGAGGCCTATGGCGGTGAGGAAAAAGATGCGTTGGCAGCACGTGGCGCACTGGGTATTCGCATCCATGAGTTAGTAGATACAGGAAAGATTGAGGTAGTAACACCTTTCTATATTTCACAAGTGAAAAAAGAAGAGAATATCCATATTGTAGGTACTAGAAATGGAGAACAAAAAGTACTTACAGGATTCGATGAACTTATTGTTAATGCAGGAAATCGACCTGATTTTACCATGAACAATGAATTGCGTTTATCTATCGATACAGCTACAGAAAGTGTGCAAGCATTAGCGCCCTTAATTGATCCTAATGAGCATAGTTGTGGCACAGTAAGGGCGCATGGAGAAGAAATACTACGACAACCAGAAAAGGACTTCTATATTGTCGGTGCAAAAAGTTATGGACGTGCACCTACATTCTTAATGGCCACAGGTTATGAACAAGTTCGTTCTATAACAGCCTATTTATCAGGAGATGAAGAAGCGTCGAAACGTGTGGAATTAGAATTACCAGAAACAGGCGTATGTAGTGTTAATCTTGTCAATCAATCCAATACATGTTGTTAAAAATTTGACTGTTAGCGCAAGCTAGCAGTCCTTTTAAAATACCAAGGGGGAAATGGGATGTACAAACTTATTATTCGTAAAATGGAAAAGAAGGATTTACAAGAGGTATTAAAGATTTATAAAGAGGGAATCGAAACAGGAATGGCAACTTTTGAAACAATAGTGCCAAGTGAACAGAGGTAATGGTAAGGTAAAAATAGTTAAAATTGTTTGAAATATCTATCTGATGTTATATAATAGAAAATAAAAATGTCTAAATTTAGAAATGGAGGAATTAAAATGTATATTTTTGAAAAAGTAAGTGGGAAATTTTATGCATCACTTTTTCTTGTACTTGTGACATTTTTCTTGTTTAATTTTAACACAGAAGCAAGTGGTAAGGATTCGATTGATTCCAACGCAGAGAATTTGGTAGAATTAAAGAAAGAGAAATTCAATATTACTAACGATGACTCATATAACTTGGTTCACATCCGTGAATTGTATGGTTTGGATGATACTGTAATTGCACATTACTACAATATATATGTTAATAAAAAATTAACAGGCTTTGTTTTAGCTGCCAATGACGAAAGATTAGATGCCATTTTGGAATTTGGCAATTTCGATGAAAATATTGATACAAAGTATGGAGAAATCTTAGAGAAAAACACTAATCAAAAGGCATTCTATTTAGGACTTGATGAAATAGAGTTTAGTGATTCAGGAGAGTCACTTAAAGCAAAATTGAACGATAGACTAAATGGAATGGTAAAGAAAGCTCAAGAAGCTAAGGATTTCGAGGGTGCTAGAGAACTTCAAAGATATAAATTTGGACTTCAATACAAGCAAAAGCAAGATCAAATTCAAACGAATGAGGTTTCCACATTTTCAGAAAATACTTTAGATATTACTCCGTTGGGCGTTATAGGTCCAAAAGAATTACCTATCACAAGAGTGTGGCAGAGATTGACGAACGTTGCCAATCCCGATTCATCGTGTGGACCTGCTACTGGTGCAATGATCACCAACTACTATAAAACTCAAGGTTATTCTGTTAGAGACTATAACTACTATTCATATTCAAATGCAAATCTTATAAATCATTTATATTTTGATATGAATTCATCTTTATGGGGTACTAATGCATATTCTTTTGCAAATGGTCTAAAACTTCACTTAAATCATGACATGACAGGATGGAACTATAATTCTAGTGGTGCACCAACATTTGGAGGTATCCAAACAGCGATAAACGATAATAATCCTGTTGGAGCAGTATGGTTATTACTTAGTGGAGAAAACTACCATTGGAGACTAATACATGGTTATGACACTGAAGGTGGAAATTATGTAGGTTATAAAGATCCAGACGGTGGACAATATAATACATCTACTAATTATGTAAGTTGGACAAGTATATCTGATAAAATCAATACAGTTTACATGAGTAGATAATTTAAAGATTGTGAGGGGGAAAAGTGAATAAATTATCATTGTTTTTTTATTCTTTAAACATTATTGTAACTTCTATCGCCTTTTACTTGATTAATTTTTTAACTGAACCAGTTTTGATAGGTAGTTCAGAGAATAATATTAGTAATGGTAATCCAGGACTCTTTCCTTTAGTATTTTTAATCCCGTTCTTGATAGTTTCGATTATTGGTACATTTAAAATTGCATATTCTTTTGCTAAAAAAACTTTCAAGACAATGCAATATAAAATAATAATTATATTTTCATTCCTTCTTTCGAGTATTATATATTTCTTTACTTTTAAAGAAGCAAGAGAATTTAGATTATTAGTCTTTGAAAATAATGATTCAGTTACTAAAATAACTCAAATTCCATTACTTAACACATATTCAAATAATATCTTCTTTAATGGATGGACATTACTTGCGTTACTATTTACCACTGTTTTTATAGCTTATTGTTTCGCATTAGTTAAGCAAAGAGATTAATTTTTAAACAAGATGAATAAATGAAGCGTTGATCCAAATGGATTAACGCTTTTTATGTGTGCCCGGCATGTACAACAACTCGATGGTAAAAGTCCATACAGGCTTGGCAGTAGGATCTGTTAGCAAAAGACAGGGGTGTCCATGGCGACGTGGAATCTGGAGGTAATAGGACGCAAACTCTCAAACTGTTGAACAGAAATCAGATAGAAGGCTGGCTTGGGATGGATAAACTTGCATAACAAAGCGAAGTCTAATACTGTTCGAATCCCATACAGTAAATCTGGCGGTTATATGAGAGGAAAGTGGTTGTGCTTACCCGGGGAGGTCTCTTGAGGGTTATTTTAATTAACAATTTGACTAGTGATAGTCAGATGAGCCAAGTCAACTATGGTGAATGACAGAACAAACTCAAATCTTGAAAGAAACAAGGAGGAGGTGGAGACATCCCGCCGAAGCACAGAAAACATCGGGATATAGACCGAATAGATGGCTACTTATAGAGGGATAAGCTAGAAGCAAAAGAGCATATAAGAGTTTGTAGGGATGTAAACATGGAAATGAAGAAACAAGATGGTATCGAACTAATTGACAAAATCATAGCTGATAAAAATTTATGGAGAGCCCAACAACTGTTGTAGAGTTTGAACCAATATCATGAACGAAGGGTCTGTAGATTCTTGTCCATATACAAGTCTGGACATTTCTGATGAATCATTTCAAACGCAAAAGAAGTCCGCGTTATTGTCTCAGAAAATGAAAAAGAAGTTTTAAGGACTGAACCGTTTATAGTGTTGAAAAAGAGTCCCATGTGATATTCAACAATTGAGCGCTCGTTTTCATTAAAGAGCCAGATTCAATATAATGATCGCGAAATTCTTTTCTCATCTAAAAAGGCAGGGTTACGCATTTTTTTGTAGAACTAATTGTACAAGAAGTTAAAAAAGAAAAAACGATATTAGATCCTATATATGTATCAATATTCTAAGTTTTTTTAAAAAATGGGGTGTAAGTTGTGCAAACTTCAATGGGGGAAACGGAGCTTTATCAGGAAAGAGTTATCGATCATTTTATTGACGACATTGGAAGAAAAATGGAATATTCAATTATAGGAAAAGGTACACCAATACTTGTGTTTCATGGTGGACATTCTAATTGTAAAGAAGAGTTTGGCTACGCTGAATTATTGGAACAAGGTTATTCAATAATAACTCCTTCTAGAGCTGGATATGGTAATACAGATCCACTTCTCGGGAAAGATCTTCAAACAGCCTGCCATGCTTATTTAACTATACTCAATCATTTGAATATCGAAAAGGTACATGTAATTGCCATTTCTGCTGGAGGACCAAGTGGAATCTTTTTTGCTTCTAATTATCCAGAACGTGTAAGAAGTCTTACTCTACAATCGGCCGTAACGAAACAATGGCTTACATCTAAAGATATGGAATATAAAGCAGCCAAAATTTTATTTCGTCCTACTATAGAAAAATATACTTGGAGAATAATTAGTCACTTAAGTAACCGATTTTCCGAATTTATGTTTAAACAAATGGTCCCTTCTTTTAGTAAACTGCCTTATATTGAAGTAGTCGCTCAAATTACTGATGTTGATATTGAGATGTTTCGTAAAATGAACAATAGACAACGCTCTGGACATGGTTTTATGATTGACTTATCACAAACTGGAACAATTTCTGTAGCTGATTTACGCTCAATTAAGTGTCCTACATTAATTTTACATAGTATAAATGATAGTGCTGCACCTGTTGAACATGCTTATCATGCACAACATAACATCACAAATTCGAAACTTTGTATTCTTCAAAATTGGGGTCATTTAATTTGGCTCGGGCATGATTCCGAAAGAATGTATGATGAATTAATAAAATTTTTGATTACCTATTAACAACTTCATATGTATTTAAATTAGTATACGAATCACCTTCTTGTATTTTGTAATAGATATTTCTACTTTAGGAGGTGCATGAAAAGGATTGTTTATTTGATTAACTAGAGATATGGATGACTTTACAATATTCAATGTAAGGTTGTCCATTTTTATTTTGGACTCTTTGACTCTGTTTATTTAGTAATATTTAAAAAATTAGACTGTTAGAATACTTCGAACAGCCAAGAACTTCAGAATTACAAGTCGAAATGTACAGATATAATGGGAATTTGACGTATTAAAGCCCTCCTCCTCGCCAAATGATTTTAGTTTACATAATATAAATACCTCTGACACAACCTTCTAGTTATCCAATGGTTCCTATAGATTATCGTTCAAAAGGGGATTATTCGTTTAAATAATGTTAATTATCGTTTAAGTTTAATGTAGATTTGTCTAATATTCATAAAAATTATTCTAAGAGAGATGAACTTAGCTTGTTGTTAAAGAATCACGATTCAAGTTCATAAGAAAATATATATTGAGATTTTAAAACGGGAATACTTAAAGAGTCGAACATACAAATTTGTATGTTCGACTCTTTTTTACACATTATATAGAACCAATGGATAACTTTTTTATTGTTGAATTGACTGAGAAAAGATTACAAAGGATTGAAAGTAGCGACAAGTAATAAATTTGATACGCTGAATTTTTAATAAGTATTTAAAAAAGGTGTTGATTATGATCTTGCAAAATCTAATAAAAGACAAAAGTGAAGCAGCCTAGGTTCATTTAAATAAATATAAACAATAAAAAGGGTCACTTGGGATAGGAGTGACCCTAAGTAACAAAATTCGGAGGTTTAAGGCTAAAATAGCTTTACTTTACTATCAATATGCGGTGTTAGCGTAGTTTGTATAGTTCATAGCCTGAGAAATAGATTTAAAAATAAAAATGCTCTGATATGATTCATAATTAACTTACCAAAATTTAAAGAATGACTTTAATTTCTTATAAATTTAATCCAAATCTCTTTAATTCAATAAAAATACCTTCCAATTGTTTTCCTTTGTCTGTTAACGTATATTCCACACGAGGGGGAACCTCCGGGAATACCTTTTTATTCAATATCCCATGATCTTCTAGTGTCTTAAGACGGAGTGAAAGTGTTTTCGGGCTAATTCCATTCATTGATTTCAATAGGTCACTGAATCGCATTGTTCCTTCTATAAGCAGATCGCGAATAATTAAAAAAGTCCATTTAGTCCCAATCACGTCGAGCGTTTTAGCAATGGGGCAAGTCTCACCTTGTGCTCCTTTGGTTAATATTACTGGCTCAATAACACTCATATGAAACATCCTCCCGAAAAATTTTTTTGTTTAATTCACCTTATCATATCACAATAGTATACTTTCAGAAACTTTATGAAATAAATATCACTACTTCCGTAAATGAAGTTACTGTATTTATAATATCGTAGTACTTATAATTTCATCCCTTATTAAGGAGGTGACTAAAATTATTGCAAGAAATCAACGAAACAAACTACCGTTTGCTCTCATTGCTATATAAATCAATGCTTTTGCTATTAATACATAATCATGAGTATTCTTCCGGATGAAGCAAACGATTTGAATTTTACCTTAAGTACAGTAGGGTTATTAACTACACGCTAGGCAGTTTTTTAGAAATCATATAAATTGAAGGAGCTAGATAAAGATGAAAAATATACTTATAATTAACGGTCATCAGAAGTATAGTTCAGCAGAGGGGAATTTAAACCAAACATTGATGAACAAAATGGTCAGTTTTTTAAGTGAAAAAAACAATGTAAAAACAACAATTATTCAAAAAGGATATAAAATCGAAGAAGAACAACAAAAATTTATATGGGCTGATATTGTCATTTACCAAACACCTATCTATTGGTTCAGTGTCCCGGGCTTATTGAAGTCGTATATGGATGAAGTATATGCTTATGGTTTATTTTTTAGGGGTGCTGATCAGTATGGAAAAGGCGGGTTGTTGACTGAAAAGAAATATATGTTTTCGACTACCTGGAATGCTCCTGAAAAAGCATTTAACGATCCAAGTCAATTTTTTGAAGGGAGCAGCCTAGAAGAAGCATTAAGTCATTTACATCGTATACAGAAATTTCTCGGAATGAAACCTTTAAAGAGTTTCTCTTGTTATGATGTAGTCAAAAATCCGAAAGTTGAAAAGTTTGTATCCGAACTTGATTTACATCTGCAAGAGGTTTTGAATTTTTAATCTATTAAGTAAACGTATAAGGGGAGAAAAACATGTTAAAAGATAAAAAAGTTGTAATTATCGGTGGAAGCTCTGGGATTGGTTTGGAATCAGCTAAACAGCTAATAGCTCATGGGGCAGAAGTAATCATTGCCAGCCGTTCCGAAGATAAATTACGGAATGCAAAAGAGCAACTAGGAGATAGAGCAACGGCTTATACTTTAGATTCAACGCAAGAACAGCAAGTCCAGTCTTTCTTTGAAAAGATCGGCCAGTTCGATCATCTTGTGGTAAGCGCGGCAGAAACCTCCGGCGGATCATTCCTCCAAACGGAAACAGCCCAAGCCCGAGAACTGTTTGAAAATAAATTCTGGGGACAATATTATGCAGCGAAATACGGTGCTTCAAAAATTTTACCAAACGGTTCAATCACTTTGTTCTCGGGGGTTGTAGCCTACAAGTCTATGGCTGGCTCAGCAATTCTAGGTGCAGTCAATGCGGCTATTTCGAATCTAGGACAGACTTTGGCTTTAGAACTTGCTCCGATCCGAGTAAACATCGTTTCACCTGGAATAATTGATACACCTTCCCGTAGCAAAATGCCAGAAGAAGCACGTAATAACTTCTATTATGCAGTTGAAAACAAACTCCCTGTGAAACGAATAGGAAGAGCTGAAGATGTTGCACAAAGCGTACTATACTTGCTACAAAATAGTTTCGTGACTGGAACCGTTCTTCATGTAGAAGGTGGTCATATTTTAACTTAAGCCAGCAGCTGAGGAAAATATATCCACTAAACAAGAAAAAATGCTATTCTTTTTGTAGAACAAAAAACCAATAAGGGAACGAAACAAAGAGACATTATTTATCAGAATATACAAGAAACAGCGTTTATCGCAAGCAAGTGGTGGCCCAATAACATGGGGCATGTTCACGTTGTTCCTAACGAACATTCGACTTTTTCTTCTTCAACTAACGAGCGCTTTTCTTTAGTAAGGAATACGTCTTTCTTTAGCTAAAGGGTCATGTTATTGATTAACATTTTTTTGACACGTACAAAGCAATGCTTTGGGAAGATTTTTTACTTTAATTAACGTAAAGAAGTTAGTTTAAGTAGGTATGTGAATTTATACTAATTCTCCGAAATTTCAAAAATTATTCAAAAGGGATTTCCAATAGTATACAGAATTATTTAAACGGTAGGACTATTACTGGAAGAGGGAGAGATTTAAATGATGTCCATTCAACTTATCACACCTACACTTGCGTATAAATCACAATTAAATGCTTATAAAGATGAATTTCCATATAGCCCAAATGGGATTGAGGGTAGTTCGCAGCTTGTTCTAGCAAATAATATAGAGGATTGGCTTAATCAAGTTGAAAAAAATAGGCATTGGGATACTGTGCATGAAGGTTGGATGCCAGCAGAACAGTATATTGCAGTCGATACGAGAAATAATACAATTGTGGGGATGCTTAATTTTCGAAAGGAATTAAATGAGTATTTATTAAATTATATTGGTCATATTGGCTACTCAATCGCGCCAAGCAAAAGACGCCAAGGATTAGGTACGATAATGTTAGAGCTTGCTTTAATTGAAGCAAAAAAATTTGGCTTAGATAGAGTACTTGTAACATGCACAGATGACAATATTGCTTCAGCAGGTGTAATAGAAAATAACGGTGGCGTATTAGAAGATAAACGTGTAGACCCAGGAGACAAAAAATTAACAAGGAGATATTGGATTACATTGTGAGAATTATTTTATGCACAACTATACCTAAAACTCAAAATAACGTTCCCAAATGAAAGTTAGCAAAGAAAAAAAGAGCCAATTTACTTGTAGTCTTGGATCTCTTCCTTTTTTTTGATTTTTCAGAAGTGGGAAAACCACATTTTTCGGACTTTTTTGCAACATCTTCAGCAAATTTGAGTTTATCGATTGTTCCCATTTTCACATTTCCCAATCAGAGATGCTATTTTTATAGCTTTTTTCTAATTTCTATAATCAGCAATCGGGAAAAGGGATTGTGCCTTCTTCAGTTAAAGGCCATTTAATGGAATAAAAGTTTTAAATAAAACTGGATATTTATATATTTATGTTAACTTTCATGTGAGATTATGAAATACTGCTCTTTAACAAACTGGTGCTTTAACGCAACAACGAGACCGTCATTAGGGCGGTTTACTAAGGGGGCAGATTAGTGCAAGATTAATTACTACTTGATTGTAACTTTCTATTGAAGACTTCGGGCTCCTCGTATTTAAGCAGTTGGTAAAAATGTTGAAATTCTTGCTGATTATGAGGTGAAAGTTATCTTAGCGCGAAATGGTCATTTTATTGGGGTGTGTATTTCATCCGTAAGTTGCCGGAGATTCAAGAATTCTAGAATATTTTGTATCCTATGGTATAGCTTGCAAAATCTATTTTCATATAGTACAGTATGGTTAAAATTTAAATATGTGAATACGATGATGGGAAGTAGTAGCAATCACGTTTTTTTTAGAGAGTCAGCGGGTGGTGGAAGCTGATAAAAGCACTTGTGAATCCGTCCTGAAGTTGCGCAGTCGAAGTGAGTAAAGTAGGCTGTCGCCGGTTGAAATGCCGTTATGAGATAAGTGGATTAGGCGAATGTCTAATCAATTAGGGTGGCAACGCGGGTAGCTCTCGTCCCTTTCATGGGATGAGGGCTTTTTTGTGTTCATTTATAAAACATCTACTCCCATCATTATCAATCTACTGGAGGTATGAACTATGTTAGATATTAAACGAGTCCGCGACAATTTCGCGGAAATTAAAGAAATGTTGTTAACACGCAATGAAGATTTAGGAAATTTAGACGACTTTGATGGCTTAGACGCGAACCGTCGTGAGTTAATCGCTAAAACAGAGGAACTTAAAGCTGAACGTAATCAAGTATCTGAGCAAATTTCTGTGATGAAGCGTAACAAAGAAAAGGCAGATGCAGAAATTGCACGTATGCGTCAGGTAGGCGACGAAATTAAAGAGCTAGACATACAGTTAAATGATGTAGAAGATCGCTTCAAAGATATGTTGATGCGCTTACCAAATGTTCCGCACGAATCTGTGCCTGTAGGGACAACAGAAGATGACAATGTTGAAGTATTAAAATGGGGCGAAGTACCAACTTTTGATTTTGAAATCAAAGCACACTGGGACCTTGCTACAGATCTTCAAATTGTAGACTTTGAACGCGGCGCAAAAGTAACGGGTAGCCGATTCTTATTCTATCGTGGACTTGGCGCTCGCTTGGAACGTGCATTAATGAGCTTTATGTTGGATTTACATGTAGAAGAGCATGGTTATGAAGAAATGCTACCACCTGTCATTGTTAATCGTGATAGCTTGACGGGTACTGGAAATCTTCCTAAATTTGAAGAAGATTTATTTAAATTAGAGGAAACAGATTATTTCATGATTCCAACAGCAGAGGTCTCTGTAACAAACTTCTATCGTGATGAAATTTTACTGGCTGATGTTTTACCACAAGGCTTTGCTTCCTACAGTGCGTGCTTCTGTTCAGAGGCAGGCTCTGCGGGTCGTGATACACGTGGTTTAATCCGTCAGCATCAATTCAACAAAGTGGAATTAGTACGCTTTGTAAAACCAGAGGAATCTTATGAACAGCTAGAGTTGTTAACAGGTCATGCTGAAAAAGTACTGCAATTACTAGGCTTACCATATCGTAAACTAAAAATGTGTACTGCTGATTTAGGTTTTACTGCAGCGAAGAAATATGATTTAGAAGTTTGGATTCCTGCACAAAACATGTACCGTGAAATTTCTTCTTGCTCTAACTTTGAGGATTTCCAGGCACGACGAGCAAATATCCGCTTCCGTCGTGAGCCAAATGCAAAACCGGAATATGTGCATACATTAAACGGTTCTGGTCTTGCTATTGGACGTACAGTTGCTGCTATTTTAGAAAACTACCAACAAGCAGATGGAAGCGTATTAATTCCAGAAGTTCTAAGACCATACATGGGTGGTAAAGAAATAATTGCACTAAAATAAATAACAGATAAAAGCTATTTTAGATGTCCTTTAACAGTTAATTATATTGCTTTTTATCGAATTACAGATACTTTTAATAGTATTGGGTGGTGTAAACACCGTGGAATTGAAAAAAATGCTTTATTATTTCTTAAAGGAAATTTAACGAGACTAAAAAAGATGTTTCTATAATCAAGAATGGGGTGGGTGTATTAGAAAAAATTTAGAAATGACATTTTGCTGCTCTGTCGCATTTTCCACTATTCCGCAATCTGGCCCTTTTCTGAAAAAAAGAAAGCGTCTTTCTTCATGAAAAGGGCCCAATTATTGAAAAACATTTTTTAACGAAAGGCTCCAAAACGGCACTTGGGGACGTTCCACTACACTTGTTAGGTGTTTTTAATAAATCTAAAAGGCCTATACATAAAAATTCCTTTTTCTTTCCTTTTATCATGAGTTACATGAATAAAGGAAGTTCTATTTTGAAACGTAATCGCTCCAAATGTTCACTTAAAAACATGTTTTGCCACATGGAGAAATTCCTTAACTGCAGGAGAAGCATTTGCAATAGAATGACAGGCAAGTGCTACTTCACGGCTGTTTTCAATATTTAGTTTGCTGATTTTTATGTTTTGCTGTGTCTTTAAGTATAATTCTGGACCTATCGTAACGCCAAGTCCTTCCTGTACCATATTAGCGATGGTTGTACAGTCGTGTACTTCAAAAAGAATAGATGGTTTAATTTGCGCTTCTGCAAATAATTCCTCAACATGTGATTGGTACATCCCTGTTGGCATAATAAAGGATTCATCCATTAAATCATTCATTTCTACAATTTCTTTAGAGCGGAAATGATGAGCAGAGTGATAAGCGACTACCATCTTGTCTTTAATCAAAGGAACCAAATCGAAATTTGGGCTTGATTTTCCTTTTACTACAAATCCAATGTCAATAATGCCTGAACCCAACCATTCCGTAATTTCCTCATAGGTTCCTTCATAAAATTTAAATTCTATTTTAGGATGCTTTTTCCGGAATTTTGCAAGTAATTTAGGCAATAGGCAGGAAGAAGCACTTGCAAAAGTGCCGATACGAATAATACCTGTTTCCAAGCTTGTCATAAGTGCAATTTCTTGATTAATGACTTCCACTCTTTTCAATATTTCTCTGATATGCGGCAGAATTTTTTGTCCCATTTCTGTAAGTGTTATTCCTTTTTTTCGATCACGAATTAATAAAGAAACTCCCCATTCAGATTCTAAACTCGCAACTGCATGGCTCACGGCAGATTGAGTCATATTTAATGTTTCAGCAGTTTCTGTAAAGCTTCCTAGCTCGACTACTTTTGCAATGATTTCGTAGCGCACGATAGTCATGAGTAATTACTCATCTCCCTTATCAAAAACATCAATTTTACTTATGTTAACATGGAACTTAAAATAAAAACAGCAGTTCAAATATAAGGAGATGTACAAATTGAAAAATAATATAAATCAACTAATCATCATACTTTTAGCTTTAGGAGCTTTTGTAACAGGAACAGCAGAGTTTGTTGTTTCTGGAATTTTAGAACTGATTTCTTTTGAATTAAATGTTTCAATTTCAATAGCTGGCCAGTTGATTACGATTTATTCTTTATCTTATGCTATTGGAGCATTGGTATTGGTCATGCTAACGTCTAAATTTGACCGTAAAAAAGTGCTTTTAAGTGCCATCTCTATATTTATTCTAGGAAATCTAGTTGCATTTTTCAGTTATAATTTCGTCATTCTTATGTTATCCCGAGTCATTATGGCAATGAGTGGAGGGCTGTATATTGTTGTTGCCACCAATTATGCCGCTCAAATTGCAGTTCCAGAAAAAAGAGGTAGTGCAATGGCAACAGTCATTACAGGTTTCACTGTTTCATTAGTACTTGGAGTGCCTATTGGAACATTTTTAGCTGGACATTTTGATTGGCACTATATTTTCTTGATCATTGTGCTTGGTACAGTTTTTTTAATGATAGGTCTTTATAAATTATTACCAGCTATAAAAGGAAACCAACCGTTGCCATTTACACAACAGCTACAAATAATGAATGATAAACGAGTCCTAACTGGTTTAACGACAACGATTTTTTGGATTTTAGGTTATACGATGGTGTTTGCCTACATTGCTCCATTATTAAGTCATACTGCTGGTTTTTCTATAGAAATGACAAGTATCGCATTATTTGTTTTAGGCACATTTGCTTTTATTGGCTCACGCTTTGGAGGATATGCGGTAGATAGATGGGGACCTAATCGAACAATAACATTAAGTTTATGTGTTCATATCATCTCTTTATTTGTACTAGCATTTACACAGTATAGGGCAGTGGGTGTATTTGTCACACTAGCTTTTTGGGGAGTAGCAACTTGGACAACGACACCAGCAAAGCAGTTTTATCTGATTTCACTAAAACCACAATCCTCTGAAACAGTACTCAGTTTTAATACCGCCTTAATGAATGTGGGAATGATGCTAGGCTCTGCATTAGGAGGAATCATTATTCAATATACTAATATAGAAAATTTAAGCTGGATTGGTGGATTATTCGTAATACTAGCACTTATTTTTATCAGATGTTCTTTCTACCTAAATAAAAAAGTTATGAAGCACCATCGACTTTAATGAATTAAAAAGTAATTTCTAAACTCAACTGCCTTGATATTCAGGGAATATTAGGTATTGTTTATATTGAAGAAATAACTGATTTTACTAAGGAGACTATTTCAGTAATTGGAGATGAAGTTTTGTTAATGGTTTTTTCGATGTTTTTAAACACTTATAGTACTGAGACAATTAATAAGATTCAATCTAGTATAACTGAACATTCAACAGTTCAAGAAATACAAAAAAATTATCGTAAATCTAAATCAGATTATTTACCTTATGATTTAGGGATATTAGTAATGGAAGTTATATAAGATTTGGGAAAAGCCGACAATCTAGACTATTCAAGAAACAAAAATTTCTAAAAATACAATAGTTGAGGTAATAGAAAGAAAAAAATAATTGGGTAAGAGTGCAAATAGAAGAAAATAATAGCTGTTTAAATGGATGGATAGAGGAGTTAAAAATTAAAAATTGTTGATTGATATTAAAAATCTAAATAGAATACTTAAAAATCAGAACTGTCCTTTAAAGTTCCAAACTTTCTAAGGGCAGTTTCTTGTTTCAAAAGCTCTTTTTTAGAATTTAATCATTACTCATTTTTAATAAACAACAAAGCAGCAAGGAACGGTTTCTGTAACCTTATTCCCGCAAGTTTTTCCTCTTGTTCAGGAGCTTTTACTAGAAGATGAATTGCTTTACATTGAGAGAACGCTTGAAAAGCGCTTTGGTAGACCTCAAGTGAAAATAAAATATGCACAAATGACGAAAAGAATATGAAATTGAAGGGAATTTTAGAAACTGCATAAATTTTTATGCAGTTTTTTCTTTACTTTCAAATAATTATTTTGTAAGATAAAGCCAACTTCAAAAGTGGCCAGACCACTTTTGAATTCATTCAGTAAGAGACGCCATCATCTGAAGGTGGTGGATTTTGTTTCTTTTTAGTAGGTATCCAAACACCTACTGAATGAAGATGAAGCCTTTGGATGCATTGTTTATCTGCGCGAAAGGAAAGCGACAGCAATAATTATTCCATGGCGAATAGATTGACCGAGGAGTTGATCGTATGGATAAAAAAACCGAACAAAAGAAAGTGTTTTTAGATATCGTCCAACAATTACGACAACTTATTAAAATAGAAAAAATACAGGCTGGTGAAAAGTCACCTTCCGAAAGAGTCCTTTCAGAACGTCTAGGTGTCGGGCGATCCTCTGTGAGAGAGGCATTGCGAAGTTTAGAGTTATTAGGTCTTATTGAAACGAGACATGTGGAAGGACGTTTCGAGCTTCTACAAAAGCATCAGCTCGTAGAAATATTGTCGATGTTTATATTAGAAGATGAAAAATAAAAAAGGATGCGAATTAACGCGACAAATTCATGATAAGGAAGCCATTCGCGTTATAAGTTGTACAGAGACTCTGCGAACACTACCAGTGTGGGGCAGTTTTTTTGTAAAGCTAGAGATAGAAAGTACGATTTATTGTCGGGATGTTTAACGAGAAATAATCATCACGTCAGGAAATCGTCTTTCACTAAAAGTTTGGTTTCAGTTAGCAGTTTATGCCAGTGACCGTTTAAATCGAAACTCAACAGAAGAAGAAAAATTAATCATTCAAACTATGTTGAAATCGATACAGCTTGGCTATGAAAAAGAAGCATTAAAAGCTTACCAACAGTGGATGAATGCTGAACAAGGCATTTAGACAACAAAGGGGGAGTAAAACATGGTAGTACGTAGCTTATTTAGTAAAAAGAAAGAGGACAGACAGGAAATGGGATTTCCAGAAGGACTTATGACAAAATGTCCAGAATGCCGTCACATTCAGTTAACAAAGGAATTAGAAAAAAATCATAAAGTGTGTACAAAATGCGACCATCATTTCAAAATGACTGCACAGGAGCGCGTAGCATATCTCTTAGATGAAGGTTCATTTGTTTCAATGGATGATCATTTACAAACAAGTAATCCACTTAATTTCCCTGATTATGTAGAAAAAATTTCAGTGGCTAAACAACAAACGGAATTAAGCGAAGCTGTACTGACTGGGTTAGGTACTCTTGATGGAGAAGAAATTGTTGTAGCCATTATGGATTCTCATTTCCGTATGGGCTCAATGGGCTCCGTTGTAGGAGAAAAAATCACACGTGCCGTTGAAAAAGCTATTGAATTACGTTTACCGGTTATTATTTTTACTGCTAGTGGTGGAGCGCGCATGCAAGAAGGTATTCTATCATTAATGCAAATGGTAAAAACGAGTGTGGCATTAAAACGTCATAGTGAAGAAGGACTATTATTTATTTCGATCATGACGCATCCTACATACGGTGGCGTTTCAGCAAGCTTTGCCTCTGTTGGAGATATTAATATTGCAGAACCGCAAGCATTGATTGGCTTTGCTGGTCGCCGTGTAATCGAAGAAACATTAAGAGAAAAATTACCAAATGATTTCCAAAAGTCAGAGTTTTTACTAGCGCATGGTCAACTTGATGCAATTTTCCATCGGAAGGATTTACGAAACCAAGTAGCAATACTTGTAAAAATGCATACAAAAGGCGGTGTGCAACATGTCTAAAAATTTAGCTTTTGAAGAACCAGTCGTACAATTACGAGAAAAAATTGATGAATTAAAAACGATTGCTACAGAGGCAAATGTAGACATGACAGGCGAAATCGAAAAGCTTGAAACACGTCTAACACAGCTAGAACAATCTATTTATGTCAATATGAAGCCATGGGATCGTGTACAGGTTGCTAGACATCCAGAACGACCAACAACTTTACAATATATAGAAGCGATGTGTGAAAACTTTATTGAGTTACATGGAGATCGTACATTTGGTGATGATGCAGCTATTCTTGGAGGAATCGCTCTCTTTGAAGGACAGCCCGTAACCATTGTTGGACATCAACGCGGAAAATCAACTAAAGAAAATATTCGACGAAATTTTGGTATGCCACACCCTGAAGGATATCGTAAGGCATTACGCTTAATGAAGCAAGCTGAGAAATTTAAGCGCCCAATTATTTGTTTTATTGATACAAAAGGAGCCTATCCAGGTAAGGCAGCCGAGGAACGCGGCCAAAGTGAAGCCATTGCTAGAACCCTCTCTGAAATGGCGATTCTAACAGTACCAGTTATTAGTATTGTTATAGGGGAAGGCGGAAGTGGTGGTGCCATTGCATTAGGGGTAGCTAATCGCGTCTTTATGTTAGAGAACTCAACGTATTCGGTTATCTCGCCTGAAGGGGCTGCATCGATTTTATGGCGAGATGGTAGCCTAGGGAAGCAAGCTGCAGAAGCAATGCGGATAACAGCACCTGACTTAAAAGAGCTTGACGTTATTGATGGAATAATCCCTGAAATAACGGGTGGAGCACACCGCAATGTTGCGAAGCAAGCATCTTATATAAAAGAATGTATAAGCGTCACACTAAAAGCATTGAATTCTCTAAATGGCGAAAAATTAATTGAAGATCGCTATGAGAAATTCAGAAAGATTGGACAATATACAGAAGTTTAAATTCATTTTTAGGTTATTGGATATGTGAATTTGTTCGTAAAGAGATAAAAAACGTTTCCTAAATAAATTAATATCCTAATGATGGAAGAAAAAAGAGTTGTAGTTGGTAAAAAAGATTGAGCATTTATAATAAAGCTCGATTATTTATAATATAGTTTGATAAAAATAACTTCGTATTTAAATAAAACCCACGCATTTTGATCAAACTTTTTTCAAAATGCGTGGGTTTTTTCTATTATAAAATCAACGATTGCAACAAACTTTTAATTAAACTTTACTCCAAACCAACACTTTTGTGTCTTATTAATTTGCTTTAAGTGACTATTTACACAGAGTAATTTAAACTTTATGAGTTTTCATCTGTCCATAAAAATAAAATGTCTAAAATTTCTTGTCCAAAGAATCAAAAAATCATCGTGCAAAGAAGGTAGGTTTGTGGCAGTGTAAAAGTTCTTGTCCATATACAAGTACAAGGTAGTTGATGAATCAAGGCCCTCCTCCACGCAAAATAATTTTAGTTTACATAATATAAATTATAGGAAGTTACGTTTCAATGAAAAGTATACTAATAATAGTGAGACAAAATGGATTTAAAATGTAAAACTAAAGCCACCATCATTTCAACTGCTCTTTTATTCCAAGATAGTCATTGAAGATGGCAAATAATAAAGAATCCAGCTCTCTTGGTGCAACATTAATTCACCTAGCAAATTAACAGTCAATTGGTCTTCTATTATTGCATCTGTATGAACCAATTCTTTTATCGTAATCCTCATTCCATTGAACCATTGAATAACTTGCTCCGTCCGTTTTTGACCTGCATTTCCAAGGGTATTCGCGGCGAAAGTTTGCGCTCTCGCATTCAACTTCTAAATGACTTTCTCATCTTGGGGTTGTTTATCCTTTGCATTTCCTTCCAAGCTTGATCTCATGAGGACCATTCCTTGATACTAACAGTTGTCATAACATTCAACTCCTATTTTTATTTTTTGTTTTAATTGCTTGTACGCGGTTCATCCAATTGCTCAGAATCTCTGAATCGCAGACTTATAAATACTAAGACCAATGCAATGACCGTTAGGAAAACTCCCAGCAATCGGAATCCTGTCAAGTTGAACGCACCTCCCATAATGATACCTGTCAACAGTGAAGATAAAATTGTTCCCAAGTATCTCGATGTATTAAATAGACCAGATGCTACACCAGCAATTTCTTTTGGAGAGCTTTTAAACAAAGCTGCCTGCATACTAACAGCGTTTAGCCCGTTGCTAAAACCGAATGCGGCTAACGCCAGGCACACACTGATGACTGGTGAACTTTGCGTCCATGTCACAATCCACACTGCCCCCACTACCATCAGTAATGAGGATACAATCAATGCAGGTCTTGGTCCCGATTTACCGACCCATTTCCCTGCTATTGGCGAAGCTACAATCGAGCTCAAGCCCAAGGTTAACATAAGAATTCCTGTATGAAATCCACTGACATGACGCACCATTTGCAGGTATGATGGAATCCCAAAAAAGAGTGAATAATAAAGTAAGTTAACTAGCAAGTATTGTATATTGACCCAAGTCATCCCTTGATATTTGGCGAAGGTGCGTAAAGGAATAAATGGCGACATTGTTTTTAGCTCATGTTGTACGAATATTCCCAACGCAACGAGCCCGATTAGCACAACAACGACATTCCACATAGAGAAATGCCCAGATGATTTCGCTGACAGCAAGCCAACTAGAAGTGCAATCAGACCCACCGTAAAGAGCAGAATTCCTGGCACATCAATCACACCCAGTAATTTTTGAAACGACATGTCACGTGAAACCATTGCTGCCGATCCATCATTAGGAATCATTTTCCAAGCTAATATAAAGCTCGCCGCAACAAACGGGATATTGACGATGAAGATCGCTGGCCAGTCCCACCATTGAATAAGTACTCCTCCAGCAAAAGGTCCTATAGCTGCCGCACCGGATAGGAAAATCGATAAACCTGCTAAAGCATCTGCTTGCTTTTCTGTAATATGAATGCGTACGATAGCTGTTCCAACTGCAATCAGCATACTAGTTCCGATTGATTGTACAATTCTGGACACTATAAGCCATCCGAAATTTGGAGAAAATGGAGCCAGAATAGAAGAAACTAAGGATACAACAAGACCAGCCAGAAATATCTTTCTCCGACCGAATAAATCACTAGCCTTCCCCATTACAGGTTGGGCGATAGCACTAGCGATATAAAATGAAAACACAATCCAGGAAACAGCAGTAAAATCAATGCTATACACATGTTGCAACCTAGCAATAGCAACAGAAATCATTGATGAATTTAAAGGGTTTAATAATATTCCTAGTCCAACGGATATCATTAACCACCTGCTACGAGAATTCATATTTTACCCCCCTTTATTTGTTACATTGATATCTTACTTGAAATTTTACATTCGTTCCAACGCATTTAAAGTTATGATATCATTGACCAAAAGGAATGATTGGAGAGAAAAAGAAATGGAACTTCTTCAACTACAATATTTTCTAGAGGTAGCTCGATTAGAGCATGTAACCGAAGCTGCCCGAAGTCTCCACGTTACGCAATCGTCGCTAAGCAAAACGATTCAGCGTCTGGAAGAAGATTTAGGGGTACCTTTATTTGATCGCACAGGCAGGAAACTGCGATTAAATGAATTTGGCAACAAATTCATTCGTCGCGCGGAAAGGGCTTTGTTTGAGTTGGAACAGGGGAAGCAGGAGATTAGCGATTTGTCCAGAGCAGAATCTGGTACACTTAAGCTTGCGGTAACCACAGCAAGCACTTTACCCCAGATTATGCGAGAGTTTCGTAAAAAACGTCCTAATATCCAATTTCATGTGCAAATGCTGACCACACTGGAAATGGTCACGCTTTTACATCGAGGCGAAGTCGATTTTTGCTTGTCGTCCTCTCCTTTTCAGGGGCAAGACATCGAATGTCAAGTTGTCTTTGTTGATCCCATTCTTGTTGCAGTTCCTAATGGGCATCGGCTGGCAGACCGAAGTAGCGTATGTTTAACAGAACTTAAGGATGAAAGCTTTGTAGGTGTGAAAAGAGGATACGGCACTCGTGATTTAGTAGACGCTGTATGCAAATCGGCTGGAATTGACCTTAAATATGTGTATGAGGGCGATGAACCTACACGTTTGATCACTCTTGTAGAAGCTGAAATTGGACTTGCCTTCATACCAAGCACAGCAAAAATATCATGGGAAAAGATTAAATATTTGCAAGTTGAGGATCATGAACTTGTACGTGATATCGCTTTATTATGGCATAAAAGTCGATACATGACGCAAGCTTCATTGGAATTCCGCAAGGTAGTTCTAGACTATTTTGAGGCAATATCAAACCAGTCCAATTAATCTTATTGCATGACTCGTACCGATTCGATGAGGTTAAGGAACAACCTACTATTAAATTGAGTATTATAACTTCTAACGAATAACGTACATAGTATATTTATTAGTTAGAAGTTATGCCCTGAAGTTACTCTACAATCTGGCCCAATTGTTGAATGAAAGTTTAATATATGTTAAAAAACTTAATACATTGGTGCCTAAGATAGTATTACTTTAAAAAATAGTTTCCCCATTTCATATAATAAAAAAGTTGTTTTCAGCTGCCATATCCAATAAGAGGACAAATGAACATAGGCGATTATTTACGAATGCTCATTGAAAAAGATATTAATCCTCAATCACCTCGATATCTATTAAATCGTTTTATAAAAATGCAATTAGATCTTGAATTATCTTCAAATAATTCTTTTAATGTCTCTGTTGGAATATGAATAATTTCGTAGTCCCTTTCGTCTTCCCCATACTCTAAAAAAGAATTTTCTTTAAATAAAACAATATACTGCATCAAGTTTCCTTTTATTAAATTCGTTCTTCTTGATTCCTTAATTCTGAAGAATAATACTAAATAACCAGTCGTCAAATAAATTTCGACAACTGGTTAGGTATATACTTTTTCAGCTGTAATATATCAGTAATTTTCACTGCTACCTGTAGAAAGGATACTAAATAGTAGTTTTACCGAAGCAAGATCTCAGCTTCTTTTGCAAATGCATTACTGTTTTTTATGACCAAATTAGCCGTTTCACTCGGATGGCTAAGAGGAAAATGATGACCATATGGAACAAAATCAACCTTACCCAGATGTGAAGGAGCAGAATAGCCTCTGTCAGAATCCCCCCAAATAATGTGAAGATTATACGTTGTTACTTCATTGAAATCACCTTGAACGTTTTTCGTTAGTAAACTGTTAAGCTGAACCGTAGTATTTAAAATTCTAGGAGAAGTAAAACTTTTACTTAGTTTTTCAATATAATGTTCAGGGATGCTCTCTGTACTTTCAAATAAACCATTACTTAATAAATATCGCTCTATCAAATTAGTAGTTGCCAATTTCAATGTCCATTTGTTCATAAATTGAGGAACATTTATCGATTTAGCATTTTTTTTAGTAATAGGTGGCTGAAGTAAAGTAATTGTATACTTCTTATCTATGTACTTTTGTACTAATGCTTCCAAAAGAATATACGCACCAAATGAATGGCCAATTAGATGGGCGCCGTTAGTAGCTTTCTCCAATAACTTTTTTACTACATTCAAATAGATATTTAAAAGATTTTTCTCGCGTTTAAAAGGAGAACGTCCCAAACCTGGAAGATCCAAGATCCATACAGGTTGACCCGTTTTTTCATGAAGCTCATGCGCTAAAGGAAATAAATCCTCCCCATCACTCAATAAACCATGTAATAAAATAAACGGTTTTCCCTCTCCGTGTAATTGGTAAAGGGTATTGTTATCGCATAATGTTCGCTCAAATAAATGATGATGCTCCCCATTTTGATACATCAATCGATAATCCAGATCAGCTACTACGGCAGGGAAAAAGTTCATGACACTCATCTTCTTAAACCAATCTCCCCCCCTCATGGTTTTCACCGAACCATTTGAAAATGTTCGTTTTGTGATAAAATTCAGTCCATCAGAAGGAATGTTTGTTATTTTACTTACTCCACTTTTCATTATTGTTTTCATAAGCGGCATTGGAACAGAGATTTTTGGTGCCCTCATATTCATACTTTCCGACATAACACTTAATAATTCAGCAATGTTCGGATCGTTCTCTTTGTCATCAACAAGTGTATATGTTTGAATAGCCGGCTGCTCCAATTTGAAAACCTGCACAATAAACTTCGCAAACTCATCGTTTGAAATCAGTGGCAACCTATATCCCTTACCTCCCGGAATCACTGGCATGAGCCCTCTTCGCATACTTGTCACAAGCAAACCTAATCCTGCTATCTGCTCTGTACTCCCTGTTTTACTACTACCAACCACAGTTGGCGGATTAATGACAGACAGCGGATAACCTACTGCTGATGCCTGTTGACGGATATAAAGATCAGCTAAAAATTTTGTTTTCTCATATGGATTTTTTATTTTTAAAAATTTGTTTCCTTCTTTAAATACATCTATCGTAACCTTGCTATTATTATCATCAAAGGGACTCATGTAACCTACAACATGAATAAATTGCTGCAAGCCCTTCAAGTGATGAATACTTTTAGCGAATTCACTAATATGTTTGGCGCCATTCAAAAATACAGAAGTTGCCTCTTTGTTTGTCGCTTGAATATCCATGGAGCCTCCTGCGTGAATAATCACATCCGTTTTCAATACCAACTCCTTATCTTCAGCACTTAGACCTAAGTCTATTTTCGTTAAATCACCTTCAATAAAGTGCATATTTTCCTCTTTTAAGATGCCTCTTTCCTGAAAAATGTGTGTTGCTTTACTTTTCGACCTCACTAAAAGAAGAATGTTCACATCCTCTTTGGCTAATTCCTTCACTAATTGCTTTCCAATAAAACCTGTTCCACCCGTTAAAAATACTGTTCTCATAAAAATCCTCCTAGTAGTACCGAGCAGTACTAATTTGATGTAAAAAAAATGCTTCTTTTACCGAAGCAAGTTAAACAAATGATCTGCTGTTTTCATGATTACAGTTGCATCCTCCAGTGTTTCTGAAATAAATAGCGCTCCTTCAAGATTTGTAATAAAAAGAGATGCAACCTCGTCAATATTTATTGTCTTTCTAAATTCACCATTCTCTACCCCTTGTTTAAGGAACAGAGAAACTTTCGTTTGTAAGCCTTTAAAAAAAAGACCTATTTTTTCTTTTACTTTTGTGGCATTTGTAGGACTTTGAATATAAAGCGTAATAAATGGACAGCTCCCCTTATATTCTCTCGTCTGAACTCCTTGTGATATTTGCTTTAAAAATAATTTGATACGATCTTCAACTAATAATTGGTTTTGAGATAGTAAGTCATCTATTGCAGATTGATACATTTCAATCCAATAATCAACGACCCCTTCCAACAATTCTTCCTTATTAGAGAAGTGATAATACACATTAGACTTTGAAACTTTGCTTACACGAACTAATTCATCCATGCTTGTATAAGCAAACCCTTTTTCTAAAAATAATGTTGCAGCTACTTCAATTACACGTTTTTGATTCATTAATTTTACCTTTGTCATAATTAGTACTATACAGTACTACAATGGGTGTTGCAAGTATTTTTGTTAGTTTAAAAAAATTTTGATTAAAAATGCGAAACTTTAATTGATTTTAAAAATGTCATTTTGAACAAAGTTGAACGGATCCTCAAAACTGTTTTGGATGGCTTGTAATGTTATTTTGTAGTCAATAAAGTAGATGCTTTTATGCTCATTAAGGATGATTGACAAAATTGATTCATTAATATCCTTTATTCAATATAAAAACTCCATTTTGATTGATGATGATCAAAATGGAGTGTATTTACCATAATTTTTTATTATCCCTAGCTGTTATTCAAACAATGGTATTATATGCTTTCTAATCAATTCAACACGATCCTTGGCACGTGGCATAAAGCGCGAAGCAATCGAAATGACCATCTTCTTTTGAGGATTTATGAATATTACATTTCCACCATCCCCCAAAGCTGCATAGCAATCATCAAGTATCCACCACAAATAACCATAGGTCAGCTTTCCTGATCGACTTTGTACTTTAGTGCTGTCCTCTATCCATTGAGAAGAAAGAATTTGGCGACCGTTCCATACACCCCCATTTAAATAGAGCTGACCTATTTTGGCCATATCTCGGGTTGTTAACGTAAGTCCCCAACCAGCGGTATTTACTTCCTTAGGATCTACTATCCAGCCAGTGACATATTTATCCTTCAGAAAAGCGAAATAGTCTTCTTTATTTTGTATAGTTGTATTTGTGGGAGCTTTGATTGAAAGAGGTTTAAACAAGTTTTCTGTAGCGAAATCAAGAACAGATTGACCAGTGGCAGTTGTAAGAACACCTGATAAAATATGTGTGCCAACGGTAGAATAGTTAAACACCCCAATACTACCTTTGCCTCCTAGCAAATCCAATGCAGCTTTTACCCAGTCATCACTTGAATATACTTTCGTATAAGGCTCTGACTTGTATTTATAGGGTGCAGTCATTGACAACAAATTTGCTATGGTGATGTTTTGAATGGTTTTTTCGCCACGTTTCACTGTATAATCTGGAAAAAAATCTAACACATGCTGTTCTATATTTTTCATATATCCTTTATCAATTGCCATTCCAATAAGAATGGAGATGATACTTTTAGTGACAGATGCTATATGCAAAGCATCATCTTGGGTGTACTCATCAAAATATTTTTCGTAAATTAAATAATTATCTTTTCTAATAGCGATGCCTGCTATATTGGAATACTCTTTTTCTATTAAATCTTCAAAGTTATTCATCATTCTGATTGTTAGGGTTTGACACATTGACGTCAGCTATATCAATCCCCATCCTTTCGCTAAAATGAATCATCAATATTGATGTAATAAAGAATAATTTATTATAAAAAATTATTCAATTCTTTTCTTTTTTCCAGCTAGTGTGATAACAAAAAAACGTTAATCCTTGTTCGATTAACGTTACGGTTTCTTTTTATCTATCTTCATTTTCATAATATGCTTCATTCGCATGTTTCTGATCTGTACCTTTAAGGTATGCTAGGATCATTTTAGGACGTTTAAGTAAAACCCAGTCTCCATGCTTATCAAATTTTCTGCTTGAAGTGATCATTCCATTTTGAATTGTTCCGTATTTTTTTTCGTTCTTTTTTCCCCAATCTTTTAATCGTTTAGCAAAATCGGCATCTTCTGCCATGAGCATATTTTCATTAAATCCATTAATTGCTTGAAAATCTTTTTTGTAGCACCAAAAGATACCTACAGAAATTGCACCATATTTTAAAAATAGTGGTCCGATTAACAACAAAGCTGAAAAAAAAATTCCTAAGGACATTCTTTCAAACTTTCCTGTAACGCCCCCGCCAATGTACTTACCTGTGATTAAGTTCTCCACTGCCTTCGATAACACATGTTCGTTCATCTGTGTATCGGCATCAATTGTGACGATGATTTCCCCTCTTGCTATATCAACGCCAGCGTTCCTAATCTTCGAAAGGTTCTTATCGCTATTTTTTAGTAGGATACAATTATACGATTTTGCAATTTCCTCTGTTCTATCTGTACAGCGATTTAAAACAACAATAATCTCTACTTGATTTTCAAAGGATTTGGAAGCCTTTAAAATAGATTCTAAGCACTTTCCAATGTATTTTTCTTCATTATGGGCTGGTATGACTATTGAAATTTTTATATCCTCTTTCTTTTGCACTTCTAAAGAGTTCTCCATGTCGTACATACAGCTCCTCCCTTTTAAATGTCTTCTGCATTTATAAAATAAACCAGCTGATCAGTCCACTTGTTGTCCTCGTATATGAATCCTTTCCTCGTGCATTCATAAAGCATCCCAACATTTTCTGCTAATTTTATAGATGCCGTATTGTCGAGGTTTATATGAGCTTCTATTCGATGATAATTTAATTTTTCAAATGCTAGATCAATCGCTGCCTTTACAGCCTCTTTACCATAACCTTTTCTCCAAAAATGGTTATGAATGGTATACCCGAACCTAGCCCATTGAAATTCTTCCCTCATAATTGTGGAAAAGTCTACAAAACCAATATGCGTATTATCTGTTTTTCTAAATACTCCAAATACATACACCTTATCATCCTCAGCCATCTGATGATGCTTAGTAACTAAATCAATAAACCATTCTTTCGTACAGATGCTCATATCTAATTTACCTTCATCGTATTTATGCTGGGAAGGTAAACGATTTTCATATTGCGTAAGCCAAGAAGAGTAATCTCCCTCTTCCATTAATCGAATAATTAATCGTTCTGTTTTCGTCATTATCTTAGTCAATCGAACACCTCATACCTTTCTAAATAGCGATTCATGGAAGTAGTTTACTAGGCTTCTTCGTCTGCAGAGGGGCCGTAGATGCCTGGTACTGGAATATCGAGAAGTCTCAAGTATACCCCAAGTTGCGCCCGATGATGGACCATGTGGCTTAATCCGAAGGTGCGGAACGCAATTGCTCGAGGCTCCTGGCGAATACTATGGTCACCATGACGTAGTGTCCATTCCTCTCCGAGCGTTTTCTCATCACATTCAGTAAGCATCATTTCCAGTTTTCTTACGTTTGTATCGAACTCATCCAGAATGTCAGCTCGCTTTTCTAATGCCTCTCGTCGCAACGGAACGGCGGAAAGATCAAAGTCTAAGTACTGTAAAATAGCCATTTGCCAGTTTAGCAGATTGATTAGGTGCGTGGCCAGACCTCCTAGTGTCATTGATTTCTCATGTGGCCTCCATGTCATATGCTCGTCGGGCAAGCGTTCCAGCATACGACGAGTAGAAGCCAATTCCTGTGTTGTATCCCCAACAATCAATTGTTTAACCATAAAATCCCTCTCCTCCCTTTTAATCAGCATACTATAAATTCCATTCAAGGGGAAAGCTCTCAGATAAGTTTTTATGCTATGGTTAAACCTTTTTTTTAGACTGTTAGAATATGTAAATACTTTGAGGGTTTTGCAGTTTGAAGAAATGTTCATAAGGGAATATACTAGATTGAACAAAAAGGGGTGAAGACAAGGTGAAAATAAAAACATTTTTGTTGTTAATGATTTGTTCCTTAGCGTTAGTTGCTTGTAACGATCAGAAAGAAGCATCGGAGGTGATAGAAATTCAAGAATTAATTAATTTCGATGAAGTGCAACCCGATACTTTACAACAAATCTCCGATGCGAAAGATATTAAAATTATAGAAAAAACATTTAAAAAAGCTAGACAATTCGGTGAGGTCGATAACGAAATTGCTCCGCAGTATAAGATCAAACTAAACGATGATGAATACTATCTATGGATTGATAATACAATCACTGGGACAATAGCAAACGTAAACAGTAAAAATATGTTCTACAATATCCTAGCTACCGATGAATTTAAAGAGGCCATTAATTATCGAGAGCAGAATAAATGATTTTTAAATAATTGTAGCAACGATCTGTAAGAAACATAGATTGTTGCTATTTTTTTAGGGTATGTTTCATATTATCTAGCTTCATGTTGCTGGGAATGTTCTCTCACTTTTTCAACGGATATAGAGCCCCTCCGTATTAGCGATCTTTTCTAATAACTCAAGATTATGTTGGCTGAAAATTAAAAAGGCTAAGCCATTCCCACTAAATACAATATTCTCCTCAGGTAAAATAAAATGTAAATGGAGATGGTCCGAAACAGCTAATTTTATTAGTGAAATTAATATTGTGTACTCATCAATGTTTAATAAAATGCCTTCTGTAAGATCTTTAGGTATAATTTTATTCCACTCATTCTCGTAGACTTTATAATACAATTGATCCTTATATAAAGGATCTGGTAAATAATAAAATGCATAAAATTCAGATGATTTTAACCACATCAATTCAAAAAATCTCTCAAATTTTTCTAGGCTTTTCTGGTACGAATGATAATCCTGCGTTTTTTGTTGGAAATCGACCATCTCTAATTTATCGAAGAATACTTCAACTTGACTATATTTTTCATTACTTTTTATCTGATAAGGGTAAATATCAAGTATTTTAGCACTTTCATAATCATACAATTGCTCTAGTAATTCTTCTAATTTTTTACTGTCTTTATTAGTTGCTTCCTTGCAAATACAATCGATTATATTTTTTAATGACATACCTTTTGACTCCTTTAATTCCTTCTTCAGCACAGCAATGCAACGATCATAGTATACCATCTTTCTATTGTTGCACCATGCCAGCGTTTTACAAGCTATGCAGCTTTTCCTACTTTCTGATACCAGCCCTCCCCATCTGTCACTAATAAAATTTGTCCAACTTTATGGTAGTGCTTTCTTACATAGTTTAAATAGATGGAATATTTAGATTTTTATTGATGGAATGGAAATGATTAATTATACTTAAATGATTAACGTTCGATTAGAAACAAATAATACTAGAGTATTGGGGAGAGAAGAATGGAAGAATTAAAAGTAGAAAAAGCAATTCAAGATATTTATCCAGATGATATCGCTTGGTGTTATGGGTGTGGCCGTTTGAATGATGATGGTCATCATCTTCGCACGGGGTGGCATGGTGATAAGACGATTACAATCTATACACCTGAATCAAAATATATGGGTATTCCAGGATTTATCTATGGTGGTTTAATTGCTTCATTAATTGATTGCCATGGAACAGGGTCGGCAGCGCTTGCCTTGCATCGTAAAAATGGACATGAAATTGGTGATGGAGCGGAGCCACCTCGATTTGTAACGGCTAACCTTAATGTAGATTTCCTAAAGCCAACACCCCAACATGTTCCATTAAAGGCAATTGGCACTGTTGAAGAAATTCATCCGAAGAAATGGAAAGTAGAAACTGAAGTTTACGCGCAGGATACGCTTTGTGCTCGTGGAACAGTAGTTCTTGTAGTCATGCCTAGTACTTTTCTAAATAAAAATGATTAGCATTTTTTATCCTCACTAAAATAAGAAGAGCACATCTTATTTATAGATGTGCTCTTCTATTGCGTTTTTAATGGATTCATAATCAAGGAACTGTATTACTAATAACTGTCACAAAGCCATTTCTCTTAGCAGTTTCCATTAACGAATAAATAGAGTCACTGGCAGTTTTGTTAAACTCATACCATTGGTCAACAGCTGCGTCATAAATCAACACGTCTGGCTGTCCAGTCAAAGGTTTATCTGAAGATTGCACCAACGAATAGAGATCATAACGTGCTATGCTACTACCTTCCTTGTTCAGGAAATCATATTGGCCCATTTTATAATAGCCCCCAATTACGGTGCTATGGACAGACCATGTGTAGTCGTTAGGCTGTTTTATCTTCTTGCCCATATTTTTAGTAAATATACGGTGCATTTCTTGCATATAGGCATTGCCATTGATTTGCTCGACTACTCCCCCCATTGTCATGTGGTATTCATGAAGTAATGCTTTCACTTCCACACCCTTAATCATCAATGGCTCTGTATCGATAGAGATCGTTAAATGATCATAATGAACTTTACAGCCAAAGATTTCTGCTAGAAAACGTAATGGTACAATGGTGCGTCCATTCTTTAAGTATGGCTTTGCATCCAATAATACCGTTTTTCCATTTGCTGTGGCTTTACTACTGTTTAACTTTAAACTGACTTTCATCTCACTTTGGGTCAGTATCACTTGCCCATCCGACCAATGCACCTTAGCCCCTAAATTTTCACTAATCACGCGTAAAGGTACCATTGTTCGATTGTTTTTTATTTCGGGCTTCACATCCGTTTGTACTGTCATACCGTCCACTTTTAGTTGACTACTAGCTGCTGCAGCAGTTGTGATAGATGTAAGAATGACAATCAACATAAGGAAAATACCTGAACATATTTTTTTCATGATTATTAGCTCCTTTAATTCGCTATCATTACTTCATTCCATATGTACCCTATTATTTCCTCCTGCTATTAGCAACGGTAACAAAAAAATCCTGCATTTTCGCAGGATTTTTAAGTAAACTTTATGCGGTTTATATATAGGTACGCTATTTCGTACCACTTGCACCAAATCCAGATTCTCCACGGACCGTTTGAGATAATTCATCTACTTCCACTAATTGAATAGAAGGAACAAATTGAATAACCATTTGAGCAATGCGCATTGATTTTTCTACGATAAATGGTTCTTGACCATGGTTGATTAAAATAACACCGATTTCGCCTCTATAGCCTTCATCTATAGTGCCTGGGCTATTCAGTACGGTTACACTATGCTTTAATGCTAGTCCACTTCTTGGTCGAATTTGGGCTTCCGTTCCCTTAGGTAACTCAATCTGAATACCTGTCTTAATGAGTTTGGCTACGCCTGCTGGGATTTCTACTGCTTCTATGGAATAGAGGTCCATGCCTGCATCACCAGGGTTGGCTTGTATCGGTAGCATGGCATCAGCGTGAACTTTTTTAATTTTTACTTCTAGATTCATTGTTCTTCATCCTTAACGATTAAAATTGAATGTGTCATCTGTGATTGGCGCAACTTTTGCCTTGGCATAGGTAGCACCCTTTTGTGAAAAGAAATCATATGTGGAGCCTTCATTACGAATACCATTCATCACAATTGGATTGACTTCCTCTTCTGGGAACATGGCTTCAAAGCCGACATTCATTAAAGCTTTATTAGCATTATAACGTACATATGCTCGCACTTCAGGTGATAATCCTGTTTCCGCATAAATATCATCTGTATACTTCATTTCATTTTGATATAAATCTAATAATAGCTCATAGCCCCATAAATGTAGCTCTTCTTGCTTTTCCTTTGAAAATTGCTTGAATAAATTTTGAGCAAAAAATCCAACTGCTACCCCATGGATAGATTCATCGCGCAAGATGAGTGAAATAATCTCGGCACTGTTTCGTAGGAAGCCTTGTCCTCCTAAGTATAGTGGATAGAAAAAGCCAGAATAAAACAGGAAAGATTCAAGCATAACGGATGAAAACATCGCTTTCCATAAGCTCTCTGGATTGCCTTCTTCAATACTATTATAAATGTCTGCTATTTTATTGGCCTTATACTGTAGAAATTCATTTTTCTTAACCCATTCAAATAGCTCGTCGATTTCTTCGTTTGTACAAAGCGTTGTGAAAATATAAGAATAGGACTTGGCATGTATCGCCTCGAATGCATCAAAAACGGTTAGGACAGCCTTTTCCTGTAAATCGTCTGTATAAGCAGCAACACGATTCATCCCGATATTTGTTTGTACAGTATCCAGTAAGGTTAATCCTGCAAATACTTTTTTATATGTGTCCTGATGCTCAAAGCTTTTCCATTGTTTAATATCTTTACTGACCGCAATTTCTTCTGGAAACCAAATTTGCTTCCATTGCTGGTCCCAAAATATATTGGCAAGCTCACTTGTTGCCTTATTCCAATTGACTGCCTCATAAATTATATTTGACATGCTACACACTCCTCTAAGCTTTGTAATCGTTGACGAACATAGTAAACAGACTTAATGCCCTTTATCCACGCATAAATGTATACTTTAGCCAATTGTTCGGTTGTCCAATTGTCCGTTACATAAAGCGTCATGGAAATACCTTGGTCAACGTGCTTTTGAGAAGCTGCATATAAATCAATTAAATCATAAGGATTCACATCATACGCCTCCACATATAAATGACTATTGTCATTTGTTAAATGAGGCATTGGATAAATGGTTCTACTATCGGCGTAATCACGAACCTCTACGCGCTCTGTACATGGTGCGATTGAAGCCGTACAGCTACGAATATATGAAATACTACCAGTTGGGGCAATAGCCAAACGATAGGAATGGAATAGACCGTACTGCATTACATCCTGCTTTAACGTTTCCCACATCTTGTTTGTGATGATTGGAATATTGCCAAGCGCCTTCAACACAGCAGGCGATAGTTCTTCTTCAGTTTTATTGATATATTGGTCAAAATAGCTACCTGATGCATAATCACTGTCCTCAAATCGGTAGAAGGTTGCAGCTTTTTCTTTCGCCATTTCCATCGAAGATTTCAGAGAATAATAGTTCATCGCTTCCATAAAGTGATCCATGAAATCAATGGAATCTTTTGAGCCGTACAGGATGCCTTCTGTCACGAGATGCCCATGGAGGTTCATACAGCCAAGCCCTACAGAATGCATTAATTGATTGGCTTTTGCAACAGACGGAACATTCTTAATGTGTGTCATTTGCGATACATTTGTTAATAGGTGCATGGCTGTATCGACTAATGCGCCGAAATCATTGACTTTACTTGCTGCATGGATATCGATGGAACCTAAGTTACACGATACATCTAATCCATAGTCATTTGGTTGATCCTGGTCCGTAATGATACTTGTCTCTTGTACTTGTAAGATTTCTGTACATAAATTGGACATTTTGACACGTCCAATATTTTTTAAAGGGTGTACCTTATTGACATTATCATCAAAGATTTCAAACGGATAGCCTGATTCAAATTGTGCTTTTTTCACCTCTGTGTAAAGCTTGCGTGCATTTAAACGTTTAATTTTACGAATTTTAGGGTTATCAAGTAGCTCGTAGTACATGTCTGAAATAGAAATTTCAGACATACGTTTGCCATATTCTTTAAAAATATCGTATGGGCTAAACAAAACAATATCCTTATCACGTTTCATCAGTTCGAAGAAAATACTAGGTATAATAATCCCTGTTGAAAGGGTAGCGAGGCGAATTTTATCATCAGCATTTGGTTTTTTTGATGAAATGAAATTTTCTATGTCTGCATGGAAAATATTTAGATAGACAACACCTGAGCCATTTCGTTGCCCTAACTGATTAGAATAACTGAAAGAATTTTCTAACAGTTTCGCTACTGGGATGACACCACTTGCACGATTTAATATCTCTTTAATTGGATCACCTAATGGACGTAAATCTGTTAAGTTGACCCCAACTCCACCACCAAGGCGTGATAGCTCTAAACAATAGCCAATATTTTCAGCAATACTATTCATGGAGTCATCCATTGATAATTTAAAGCAGCTGACTAATTCACCACGTGCTTTCTTACCACTATTTAAAGCAGTTGGTGTTGCAGGCTGATAGGCTTCCATCATTGCTTCGACAGAGCGTTCTGCTAGAGCCGTGTTGCCTTGAGCTAAATACAAAGCAATAATGACAATACGATCCTCATACTTTTCTAAGATCTCTTCCCCATCACGACTTTTCATAGCATAGCTATCGTAAAATTTGCTTGCGCTCATAAAGGATGGAAAGCGGAAATTATAATCATAGGCTTTCTTGTACAGCTTCTTAATAAATTCCATTTCGTACATGTCGATAAATGCTTTCTCATAGTAGCCCTCATCAACTAAATAGCGTATTTTTTCCTCAATATCTATAAAATAACGCAAACGTACGTTAACATACTCTAAAAAGTAGCGGCGCGTAGCTTCGCGGTCCTTTTCTAACTCAAGTAATCCAGTTGTACTATAACGATTCAGTACGTCATTATTAAGCTTTAAATAGGTTTTCATCTCATTACCCTCGTTTCATAAAACGTTTGTATTGCTTCGTAATCCGTTTGATTACCTCGTAAATCTAATTTCCTTACTAAGGGTACATGATAGGTAGCAGCGATTTTCTCACCAGCAGCGCCAAATACATGATGACCGAAGTTACTATTACCACTGGCAACTACTCCTTTACAAAAATCCCTGTTTTTTTCTAAGAAACGTTGTACCTTTGCTGGAATGTCACCTAAACCATCTGTGTAGGTAATTAAGAGATATGGCTTGTTCAATCGCAATTCTTCCGAGAGCTCGATACATTCTGCCTTTAATTTGGATACAACATTTCGGACATTACCTGTACGACTCGCGTAAACAATCATAGGGCAATCAACTCAATTTGAGAAACAATTTCCTGAACATCTCCTATGAAAGTTTCATTCATCTCTAAAACAGGCACACTTAAAAAACCTGCGTCAATAATCGTTTGCTTTGCTTGTTCATCGTGATCGATGTTAACAATTTCAGCTTCAAGTCCTGCACGTTGTAGTTCAGATTTTACCCATAGGCATTTTGGACAAATTGTTTTCGTATAAAGTTTCATAGAAATCCCTCTTTTCATAAAATAAAAAGCCTATCTCCTCTAAAGAGATAGGCTAAATGGAAACGTTAACATACCAAAAATACTGACGTTCCCATCTCTTAATCCCCGAAGAAATGATAAATTTGTTTTATAAAGGCAGGTCTCCTGGCTTTGCTTCATTCTCTGATTCCCTTCCCATGCAAATGCACAGTGGTTGCAATCATCGTCAGCTTCACAGTTGCGGGGACAGCGTCGGAATTGTACCGAACTTCCCTTTTAAACTACATGTAGTAGTACCTTTGTAAAACGAACACAATATATAGTTGTTGTTCAATAGTTTTAAGTGTACCATCCTTCAAATGAAAAGTAAATCAAGATTCTAAACTTCTTTATTTTTGGATTATTCAGTATTTTTAATTATGTAGTTCCAAATAGATTACCACTAATCACTTATACCCAAATCAAAAATCTATTTTTAACGATGTACGTGATTTTCTATTAAAATGGATCTAGAATTCTAATTTGAGTTTAAAGAAATCTTCTATTTTATGTACCATTGAAAAATAGTTGTCTCTATCGTAAGTCCTGAAATAATGATCATCTCTTACCCATTTCAAATGATGCTCATTACATTAATAAAGAGCATGCTTTTATCATAACATGCTCTTACCATTCTATCATTGGGATTATAGTCTAACCTTAACCTCAGTCCCGTCCTGAGCTTTGACATCGACTAGCACAAGTCCTTTATAATTTTGTAGTTCCTTGATAATCGGCTTTAGCATTTCTTTGTCGATGAGGGGAAAGGTAAAGTCTATTTTCTTTTTATCGAAGTATGCCTTTGTCCACTTATTGGCTTGTTGCTGAATCCATTTAGAAGTTAAAATGGAGAGGACAATGGTTAGCACAGTATAGGGAACAGGGACGGTAAAGCGAACGTCTTTTGCTTTCACTTTTACATGCATCATTCGTCGCCTCTACTCAATGAAGACTGCAACGGAATCTCCGTTTGCTGATTTTATATCTACAATTTGTCCATCTAGTTCATTTTCAATTGCTTCAAGAAGAAGATTGATGTCGATATCTTTTACGTATTTTTCAGATTGCGGAATACTTGCAGCGATGCTGTGTCCTGCCATCAATACGGCTTTGACAAGTTTAATTGGTAAATTTACCGTGACATTATCATTTTCGGTGGATACAACACGGACCTTTAACGTTTTATCTAAATACTTTGTTTTTTCCGCAAATTTATTCTCTGATTCTTCTTTCTGTTGTAGCACTTGAATCAGCTCTGATCCTTTATCCGCATCAATTTTGCCCTCTTGAATCATCGTTAACACTTTTGTAATTTCCTCTTTCATGGTCGTTCCTCCCTATTCGTCTTTTAAGAGCTTTATGGCTTCATCTGTTGTGATTTCGCCATTTTCAAGCATGCTTACAATTTTTTTCTCATCTACTTCATTTTTCTTCTTTTGAGCATAGCCAAGGGATGAAATAATATCATTTAGCTTGCCTCGAACTGTTGGATACGAAACCCCCAGTTCCTTTTCAACCTCTTTAATATTTCCTCGGCAGGTTAAAAATACTTCCACAAAATGAAGCTGATCCTGTGATAAGGATGCTAGCTTCGACAATTCAAACTCATTTTCAATGGTCGTGTGACAATGAGAACACTGTAACTTCGTAATTTTTAATGTTTTACTGCAGACAGGACAATTTGTGATTACTTGATAAGCCATAGTGAACTCCTTCCTTTAAGTTAAGCTGATTATATAATAAAGAAATTAAAGATGTAAATAATAAAATTAATAATTTTAATTAAAAAATAAATAAAATTAATATCTTGATTAATTTTATTTATTTTTGTTTCTATATTGCTTTAAAAATTAAGAAAACGCCATTTTTAATTTCTCAAAATGGCGTTTCTGTTTAATTGGGTCTATCCTTCTTTTTTCTTTCCCGCGGGTGTGATGGCAAAATTGCATTGTATAACGCTTGTGAAGCGGGGTGCTGATATGTCCCATCCTTGCCTATCTCCTCCACTAGCTGACCATGCTGCATCACAAGGATGCGATCTGACATAAAACGTGTGGCCTGTAAATCATGTGAAATGAATAGATAAGCAAGCTGTAGCTCTTTTTGAAGTCTTTGCAGTAGCTCTATAATCGTCTTTTGCAAAATCATATCAAGACTACTAATGGCCTCATCTAAAACAATCAGTTTCGGCTTTAATGCAAGAGCTCTAGCAATGTTGACTCGTTGCTGCTGTCCCCCACTTAGCTGTGAGGGATAGTTTTGAGCCATTGCCCACTCTAACTCTACACAGTCTAGTAATTCCCTTATTTTCTGTTGTCGCTCTGCTTTGCTAAAATGCTCGAAATTCAAAAACGGTTCTTCGAGTATTTCGAAAATCGTCTGTTTTGGATTAAATGAATGATAACTATTTTGAAAAACAGCCTGTAAATTTCTTCGTATCATTTTTTTCTCTTTGCTGGGTGCTTCGTATAAATTGACACCTTGAAAGATCAGCTCTCCGTTTGTTGGTCGTTCAATCCCTAAAATAATGCGCCCTAATGTGCTTTTTCCAGAACCACTTTGACCGACGATGCCAAGACATTCTCCTTCCTGAAGTGAAAATGTCACATTCTCTAATACAGGGGCTTCCTGTCCTCGTTTGAATAGAAATGGTCTTTGCGCATAGTATTTCTCAATATTTTTTACTTCTAGTAGCGTCATTTTATCACCTCATAGCATTCTCGCTTGTAAAAGTTTCTTGGTATAGGGATGCTGAGGCGCATCAAAAAAATCAAAAACATTTGCTTGCTCAACGATTTCTCCTTGATACATCACAGCCACATCGTCCGCAAGCTCAGCAATGACACCTAAATCATGCGTGACAAGGAGTATGGTAGCATCTGTTTCTGAGCGAATTTGATTAAATAGTGTTAATACTTGTTTCTGATTGATGGTATCCAGAGCAGTCGTAGGCTCGTCTGCGATGTAGAGGGAGGCCTGTATCGCCATTGACAGAGCAATCATCACTCGCTGTAGCATGCCTCCACTTAACTGGAAAGGATAGTAGGACAAGAGCTGCTCTGGCTGAGGTAAATGAACTTTTTTCAAAGCATCAAGGGCGATCTGTCTCATTTCTTTTTTTGTAAGCTTAAAGTGTGCTTTTAATGTTTCTCGAAAATGACTTTCAATCGTTTGAATATGATCAAATGCAGCGGGTGGGTTTTGCAAAATCATCGAAAGATGTCTGCCACGATAAGCTCTCCATTTAGTAGCTGAAACGTTTAATAAATTTTCTTGCAGATAGAGTACTTCCCCTTGGCTGACATGGGCAAAGGACGGTAATGTTTGCATGATGGCATGGCAAAGCATAGACTTGCCACTGCCACTTTCCCCGATAATTCCTAGGACTCGCCCTTTATAAGCTGTCAGGTTGATAGAGGTTAATATATTTTTCTCCCCTATTTTGACTGTGAGGTCTATCACTTCTAAAACTTTCTCCATAACTTCCCCTTTCCTAGTCAAGCCTTTTTAAACGATTTGCTAATTGATTAAACAATAACACAACAAGGATGATGGCAAGTCCTGGATAAAGCATTAATTCAGGATGCTGTCTCATGTATTGCTTTCCTTCATTGATCATCATGCCCCATTCTGGAATCGGTGCCTGCACCCCAAGTCCGATAAAGGAAAAGCCTGCAATTTCTAAAATCACCTTCCCGATATCTAATGCGACAATCGTGACAATAGATGGCAATAGATTGGGTATATAATGGCGTCTAATTAATTGGATACCTGTAGTGCCCGTTATCCTAGCAGCTTGAACAAAGTCTTTCTCATTGATGCCAATAAACAAACCTCGGATCATTCTTGCATAATAAATAAGCTGTGTGAAAATGAGCGCTATTAAAACATTTTTTAAGCTAGGACCTAATATACCTAACAGCCCAAATGCAAGTACGAGTGTCGGAAAGGCTAATAAAATATCACATAATCGAATAAAAAGAAAATCAATTAATCCTCTTTTCAACGCTACAAAAGCACCCAGTAGGATAGCTAAAACAATAGCGACTAGCTGAATGATGAGCGCTGAACCTAAAGAATAACGAATACCTAAAAGAAGGCGTGACAAGATACACCTTCCTAAATGATCTGTACCTAATGGATAGTCCCAAGACGGGACTGAAAATTTCTTAGCAATATCGACAGCAAAAGGGTCGTGTGGCATTAAAATTGGCGCCAACAGTCCTAATAAGCCAGTAATGACAAGGAGGAATAGACTGATTAATCCTGTTAAGTTGCCACTTTTTGTTCGTACAAATTTCATTTTTAATCTCTCCTACCCTTCATCATTAGATGAGGGTCCAATAAACGATGCAATATATCTGTACATAAATTGGCAAGCACATAGATAACCGCAATAATTAACACATAGCATTGTACAACTGGATAATCCCTGTTCATAATGGATTCTATTAAGTACCTGCCGAGTCCGGGCCAGCTAAAAACCTGCTCCACAATCACGGCTCCACCTAAAAGATTGCCAAGGGTCATGCCTAGCAAGGAAGTCAAGGGAATAGCAGCATTTCGCAAAACATGACGGATAAGAATCACGGAGCTTTTTAATCCTCTTAGCCGTGCATATTGAACATATTGCTGCTGTAATTCTTCTAGGATGGTTGAACGGATAAGCTGAACGAATAATCCAATTGTTGGTAACGCCAGTGCGAAGGCGGGTAAAACTAAATGAGCAGGTGTGCCCTTCCCGTTTGTCGGAAAGAGTCCTAATTTTAAGCTAAATAAATAGAGTAATAGGAAACCTAACCAAAAGGCTGGAATCGACACACTCAATATGCTAAAGAATCGTATGATTTTATCGATGATGGTGTGCTTATACAATGCGCTTATTACTCCGAATGGAATACTTAGCCCTAAAATGAGGATAAACGCAGCAATAGCTAATTCAATGGTTGCGGGTAATTTCACGAATAGTTCATGTGCCACAGGTAATTTACTAACAAAAGATGTTCCAAAATCTAGCTGGATTATGCCCTTTCCCCATAGCAAATATTGAAGAAAAAACGACTTGTCCGTTCCCAGTTCCTCACGTAATGCCTGAATGGCTTCCTCTGTTGGCGCAACCCTTGCCAAACGTAGTATGACTTCAGCAGGCTCTACAGGAACAAAACGAATAAATACAAAGGTTAGGATGGAAACGCCTAATAAGACAAAGGGCAATGTTAAAATTCTTTTTAAACAAAAGATCCATGTTGATTCATACATGCTGTCACTTCCTACTCAATCCTATGATAAAGAGAGAGCTGTCTCTGCTAGACACACTCTCTCCTCCACTTTTATTTTTCTTTAGCCATTTGTGCATAAGGTATATCATATTCAGATGCACGTGGTGCAAAATCCTTTAGAGATGGTTGATAAATCACATTATTTGTTTCGTAAGAAATAGGGTAAAAGAGTGCCTGGTCATGAAACATCGTTAAAATATTCGTGTAAAGCTGCACGCGTTCCTGTTCATCTGTTCCTACTAATAATTGGTGAATTTTCGTATCGATTTCTTTGGCGTTTGCTAGGCCTAATTTCGCCTCGTACACACCACTAGCATTTGGTGTAGCTGATTCATTTGCAAAGCTATGTGGATCTGTAGGTGGTCCATTGGTACGCCAGAAATTAATATCCACCTGGTCATCCATCAATTTTTGAAGACCGACCATTACATCTGCCCCTTCTAAATTCAACTGAACGCCAATTTTTGCGAGTTCACCTTGCATTAATTCTGCCATTGGTTTTTGAATTGCATCAGATGCAATGTAAATCAAATCTAAAGACAACAGCTGTCCGTTTTTTGAACGAATTTTTTCACCCTTAGGTAATAACCACCCTGCCTCATCTAGCAATTGTTGGGCTTTTTCTGGATTGTATACAATAGGTGCTAAATCTATATTGGCATAAGGAATCGCATCCCAGAACAATGTGTTCGCTACTTTTTCCGTACCATGTGTAATACTGTCGACCATTTGTTCCTTATTAATAGCATATTGAATGGCTTGACGTACCTTTAGCTCAGATAATGGACCAGATTGTGTATTGAATAGCAGTGCTTTCGTAGATAAAGGCTCAGAGGTAGTAGTTTTGTATTTGCCACTGTCTTTTAAATACGTATAGTTATCTAAACTAATAATGCCACGCCCATAAATTAAATCTAATTCTTCGTTTTCAAATGCTAATGAAATAGATTCTGAGTCAGGAATAATTTTTACTTTTATTTGTTCAACTAGTGGTTTTTCTCCCCAATAGTTTTCATTGCGACTAAATAATGCATATTCGTCCTTTTTGTATTCAGTTAATACCCAAGGGCCTGTTCCAATCGGTGCTTTGATAGAATCTTGCGTCATATCATCCTTTGGGAATCCGTTATCCCCTAAAAAACGGAAAGGTCTGACGAAGGCAAGTTCGTTTAAGACTGGATAATAAGGCTCATCCAATTGCAGACGAATTGTAAAATCATCTACTTTTACAACCTCTTTCATGTGGTTAACCATGCCCATCCAAGAATGCATGTCTCGATTCGCTAAAACGGCGTCAAAGTTACGAATGACATTATCTGCATTAAATGCAGTGCCGTCTGAATATTTCACGTCTTTTCTTAGATGGAAAGTATACGAAGTTTTATCCTCAGAGATGTCCCAGCTTTCGGCGAGCTTAGGCGTAACAGTACCATCATCATTGTATTCCACCAAGGATTCATAAACCATTGCTTGGGCAGTCATTTGATTCGGTAAATATGTATGAGGATTCAATGGACCGACATCTAATGGCCAGCCAATCGTTATTATTTTTTCATCTGTTTGGTTTGCTGAGGTCTTTTCCTTTTCTTCATCCGTGCCTGTACAGCCAGCAAGTAAACTGAACGTCAGGACAAGCAGGAAAGGAAGTAAATACTTTGTCAATCTCATTTTCTGTCTCCTATCTCTATTCGTAGTACAAATACATCTACTTGTTGAAGAAGAGAAGGCATAAAAAAACCTTATTCTAAGAAAGAATAAGGACAGAAAAACCCACGATGAGCAAGTCTCCATCCATCTCCCTATCTTTCGTAGATCATCAATGAATCTTCTTACAAGCAGGCATTCTGGCTCATGAATCATCATTTTGTTTCACCTTCCCAAGTACTCACTCAGTGGTATTTGAAACAAAACTCCTCATTTACAGCTGCGGGACAGCATGGGATTTTCACCCATTTTCCTTTTAATTGAATGAAAGACGATTTCACTCAAACTTGTAATGATTGCTATGAAATTAGTAATAAACATAACATGCTCGCATGTTCACGTCAATTTTACTTTCTGAAGATAATATATATATCGACGTAAGATAAAAAGACTAGGGATTTACCCTAGTCTTCGTTATTGGAGAGTAGATGTAGTAGATTAAAAATCATTTCGTTAGCTTGATGTAGATTGTTGTACAGCTTGACGCAACGTTTTAGTAGCAGCAACCATATTCGCTAAAGCTGCAACGGTTTCATCTTCTTTTCTCGTTTTTAAGCCACAATCTGGATTCACCCAGAATTGATAACGGTCCAGCACCTGTAGACTATCTTTCATAATAGCGAGCATTTCATCCTCGCTTGGTACACGAGGGCTATGAATATCATAGACGCCTAAGCCAATTCCTTTTTTATAGGGCTGTACTTGTAGTGAGGTAATAAGTTCCCCATGACTTCGTGATGTTTCTATGGAAATCACATCTGCATCTAGTGCGCTAATTGGTTCGATGAAATCATTAAACTCACAGTAACACATATGTGTATGGATTTGTGTTTCATCTTTGACACTAGATGTCGCAAGCTTAAAGGAATTGACAGCCCACTCTAAGTAAGCCCCCCATTCCTCCTTTCTAAGCGGTAAACCTTCTCTTAACGCTGGCTCGTCCACTTGAATAATTGATATACCTGCGTTTTCTAGTGCTTCCACCTCTTTACGGAGTGCTAATGCAATTTGATAAGCGACATCTTTACGGGACAAATCATCTCGCACAAAGGACCAATTTAATATTGTTACTGGCCCTGTCAGCATGCCTTTTACAAATCGCTTCGTTAGGCTTTGGGCATAGGCGGATTCTTTTACGGTAATTGGTGAAGCCCATGCAACATCTCCATAAATGATCGGAGGCTTCACACAGCGTGATCCATATGAAACAACCCACGCTTTCTTTGTAAAGGCAAAGCCAGTCAGCTTTTCACCGAAATATTCAACCATATCTGTACGCTCAAATTCACCATGAACAAGTACATCGATATCTAATTCCTCTTGTATGGAGATCCAGCGCTTTGTTTCGTCTTCTAAAAATGTTTCATAGGCTTCATTCGATAATTGTTTCTTTCGCCACGCATTACGATTTCTTTTCACTTCATCTGATTGCGGGAAGCTACCGATTGTAGTTGTTGGAAACAGCGGTAATCCTAAGGCTTGTTGTTGGATCGTTTGTCGCTTCGTAAAATTACTGTGTCGTTCAAAATCTTGCTTTGTCACAGTTTGAACGGCTTGATGAATTAACTTATTTTGGCGGATTGGATGTTTTTTTAGAGCCTCAATCGCCTTCATACTTTCTGAAAAATTATGTTGTAAGGAACCATCTTTATCTCGTCTATATTTAGTCAGCCCCGTGATTTCTATGATTTTCTCATCTGCGAAGGCCAGAGACTGCTTTAAAACAGGGTCAAGTTCATTTTCAAGAGAGGTTGTGATTGGAACGTGCTGTAGGTTACTTGATGGTTGAATCCATAGTTCAGCAGCATGACTTAGCTGTTCAATGGCTTGAATCGTCGCATTGACTTCCGCCAGGTTTGAACGCCAAATATCACGGCCATTCACTACCCCTATTCCTAATACTTTATCCTGCGGGAAACCAAATTGACGAAGTGACGCCATATTTCCTTTATAGCCATGAACAAAGTCCAAACCGAATCCTTGAACAGGCAATGTACTTAATGCTTCATAGGCACTTAAAGCTTCGAAATAAGTCTGTAGCATTATTTTAGCCTCAGGAACGGCAGTGGCTAACTGGTCATACATTTCTTTCACCAGCTTTATCTCTGCTGGATCAAGTGTTAAGACGAGGGATGGCTCTTCTAGCTGAATCCAAGTGGCACCTGCATCCACTAATTCTTTTAATACCTGCGTATAGAGTGGTAATAAAGCTAATAAGTACTCAACCTGTGTTAATTTGTTGTAGCCTTTCGTTAACTTATAAAATGTATAGGGACCAATTAGTGTCGGCTTCGCAATGATACCGAAAGTTTCCTTCGCCTCTAAAAAGTCGGCTAACACTTTATTTTCTGTTAGTTGTAAGGCTTGTCCCTCATACTCTGGAACAATGTAGTGATAATTTGTATTAAACCATTTTGTCATTTCACTAGCTACGGCTGTTTTGTCTCCTCTTGCTACACTGAAGTAGGTATGAAAATCGACTTTACCACCTTGCCAGTTAAAGCGCTTTGGAACTAAACCAAACATCAAAGCTGTATCTAACATTCTATCGTAAAACGTAAAGTCGCCAACTGTCACCATATCGATTCCAAGTTGCAGCTGCTTGTTTATTCTTGATAAACGGATTTTCTTTAATTTTTCCTCAAAGTCCTCCTCAGAAAGTTCATTGCGCCAAAATGCTTCTAGTGCTTTTTTCCATTCGCGTTCCTCCCCTATATAGGGATAACCGATCAATGTACTTGTATAGTTCATGTTTTTAAGCTCCTTTTTTAGAAAAAATAAAAAGCCATTCTCCTATTAGGAAAATGGCTGCATGTTAAAATTAATAATGCTAAAACAATACGAAAAAGTATCTACTTTCGCATAAACGTTATCGCACAGTGCCTATTTGGTCACTTTTCACCACCTATTTCCACGTAGGTATTTGGTGTGTACTAGAAATTGGCAGGTCTCCTGGCTTTCCATCAACACGCCTCACAGCCTTCCCAGTTTCCCCAGTGGCATTTGTGATTTGCTCCGAATTACAGTTGCGGGACAGCGTCGGATTTGCACCGACTTCCCTTTTAAGCCAAACTTTCATTTGGCACCAAGTCTTACACAATATTCAATTATGCTCCTACTATAGCACATATTTCAGAATAGTAGAAATTATTTTTCAACTATTATATAAATTATTTCTATAAATATTATAGGAATTGTTGTATAGTACTAAATGAAAATAAGGTTACATTGTATTCTGTAAAAAAATTTGTTACTATAAAAAGACAATTATGAGAGGACTGATGAATGGACAATGAAGAACTAAACTATATTTTTATTTGAATTGAATGATTTCAAACACAAAATATAGGGTTAGTCTATCCATTTTTAACTATCAGTTTGCATTTTATTTGTCATGACACAAATGGCAAATCGCATTTATTCAGAGAAAGACTAATCCTTCCAATGTACAATTGGAGGGTTTTTTTCTTGCTTTCATAGTTGATTTTGTACCTTTCATTTACCCATAAAGGAGAGGAAAAAATATGAGCGATTCAGAAACTATTGTAACGCATGTAACACTCCGTATAAGTCGTTAATATCCATCTGCTTATACGGAGAAATGAACCATAGATGGATAGACCGACTTTGTATGAAAAGTAAACTGTTGCAATACAAAGGAGGAATTATCATGTCCATGATACAAGTACAAAACCTAACTTTTTCTTATCCAAGCAGCTTTGACAATATTTTTGAGAATGTCAACTTTCAAATCGATACGGATTGGAAACTTGGATTTATCGGTAGAAACGGACGAGGTAAAACAACATTCTTTCAGTTGTTATTAGGAAATTATGAGTATAGCGGAAAAATCATCTCTTCTGTAGACTTCACTTATTTCCCCTATCCAGTTTCTGATCCAAATAAATATACCCATGAAATATTTGAGGAAATTTGTCCTCAGGCAGAAGATTGGGAATGTCTACGTGAAATAGCTTACCTACATGTAGATGCGGAGGTCATGTATCGTCCTTTTAAAACATTATCCAATGGCGAACAAACAAAGGTGCTGCTTGCTGCGTTGTTTTTGACAGAGGGTCAATTTTTATTAATTGATGAACCAACCAATCACCTAGACACGGATGCAAGAAAGACGGTTTCCGATTATCTTCGCAGGAAAAAAGGATTTATTTTAATTTCACATGACAGAAGCTTTTTAGATGGCTGTGTTGACCATATCCTATCGATTAATAGAGCCAATATTGACGTTCAAAGTGGAAATTATTCTTCTTGGAAGTTAAATTTTGATCGTCAGCAGGAACACGAAGAAGTAACCAATCAACGACTGCAAAAAGATATCGACCGATTAAAACAATCCTCAAAGCGTTCGTCAGGTTGGTCTAATCAAGTGGAAGCCTCCAAAAACGGCACAACCAATTCAGGTTCCAAACTGGACAAAGGCTTTGTTGGACATAAAGCAGCCAAGATGATGAAACGAGCGAAGAACCTGGAATCCAGACAACAAAGAGCTATTGAGGAAAAATCAAAACTGCTAAAAAATGTTGAAAAAACCGAGTCATTGAAAGTAGAGCCATTGGCATATCCATCAAAAGAAATGGTTGTTGTCACGGATGTATCGATTCGGTACGATGACCATATCGTGAATAAGCCTATTAGCTTCAAAGTGGCACAAGGGGATCGAGTTGTTTTAGATGGCAAAAATGGAAGCGGAAAAAGTAGTATGTTAAAACTTATTCTAGGTAATCCCATCCAACATACAGGCTCGATAAAGTTAGCTTCAGGTCTAGTCATTTCCTATGTTCAGCAGGATACATCCCATTTAAAGGGATTGCTATCGGAATTTATTGAAGAGCATGGTATTGATGAGACGTTATTTAAATCAATCCTGCGCAAGATGGATTTTGAGCGTATTCAATTTGAGAAGGATATCTCTCATTATTCTGGTGGGCAAAAGAAAAAGCTGCTGATTGCTAAAAGCTTGTGTGAGAAGGCTCATTTATATATTTGGGATGAACCACTCAATTTTATTGATATCTATTCACGCATGCAGATTGAAGAGCTCATAAAAAGCTCTCATCTCACAATGGTGATTGTTGAGCATGATCAGGCATTTCAACAAACTGTAGCAACGAAAACGATAGCGATGTCATAAAGAGAAGAATCCATTTATGGATTCTTCCTTTTTAATGATATTGAAACCAATGGATCCATTTAGAATTTGTCTCTTTTACGATATATAGCTCACCTAGTGATGCACTTTGCGCTGGCAGTAATCTTGGAAACCTTAATCGAACAAACCAGGAGTGATTAGCCACATTTTCTCCACAGAAGTTCACCGCCATTTTATAGTAATTCTCCTCCATGCCAGTTAATATGGGCATGGGCTTTATCACCTCAATTTGCCACTCCTGATAATCAGGGCTTGAGCCATATACTTTTGGAATGATGTCAGCTAATGCTTGACTAAGCTCGTCTTTGTCTTTCTCCGTTGTTCTCATCAATACATCTGGATTTGGACATTTTAAGCCTTCAGGTTCTGACCCCGAAGTAGCTGTTGGAAATAACAAAAGCATACATAAAAAGGGCAGTATTATTTTTCCCATTGTTCAATTCCCTTTCTTTAAAAATGCTCGATAATTTGCTGTGATTGGTGCACTCTATAAAGTATCATCCTGCAGAAAGGTCACTATTCCATGAAAAAATTTGCTTATGTTTTAATGTTTATCTTCACTATGTTCATTCTGCCATGTAAGATTTATGCGCAAAGTGAACAAGCTGATGAGCAACTAATCAGGGACACATTCATTACAATCCTTAATCCATTTATCGAAAAGGAAATTGATCATTACTATGGCTATCCTAAGCAGTATGGCTTGTATGATGTGAAAATTTTAAAAATTGTCAAAGAAAGTCAGTTTAGCTTTAAAGTTAGCGTGGAAGTTACGACCTTTGAGCATGCGCATTCCCCACCCTACAGTAAGGAAATCATTACGTTTGAAGTCAGTCCAACTGGTGTCAGCACACTTCGCTATATACATGAGGCAGATGATGTAGAAAAGGCAATAAACGCATTCTATAGGGCAACACTGTTAGATATACAGCAGAGTTTTAAACTGGACTTAGCATCGTATACTTCCTACCGATACGATCAATTGCAATATCAAGCTGAAATTAATAATGATATGAAATCCCTTGCTATGATTGCAGAGGAAATAGTGACCCATATTTTATTTCCTGAGCGAAAGATTCCCTACAAAAATGTCATAGACCCTGTCACTTTTATTAAGGGTAATATAGGTTATATGCTCTTTAAAAGGGCGGATGGTACAAATGTAAGCTATCAGTTGCAAAAGAAAGACGGCACATGGATCGTAAAAGATAAAAAAAGTAAGCCAGGTAAGAAAATGGAGGATCTGTTACCATGGTATATATAGAAAAATGAAGCCAACTGATTCCATCAGTTAGGCTTCATTCTTTAAGAGCGTTTGCATCATACTTTTTATAATTCCCATGTGAAAATTTTCATGGTTCATATGAAAGACAACCATATCACCTAATGTTTTCATACCTAAAAAAGGTTCTTTAAGCGGTTCATGTAGATGTCCTGCACAAGCTTGTTCAATAAGAATTGGTTGTTCCTCTAGGAGCATAATGATTTGATCCATTGTTGGCGGTTGCTCAGTCCAGTCATCTGGTTTACTGCCACTAGGAAACATTACATGATAGGATAGGGGCAAATGCCTTTCTTGTGTAACAGCTGGAAAAACGGTATGATCCCAACCAACTAATAGATGACCAGCATTCCAACGAATATTGTTATGATGTCCAGCGGGTATCTGATCAGCAATATTCTCAGGGATCGTACGTAGAAATTCAACAGTCCAATTACGCCACATTTTCATTTGCATAAATAATTGCGCTTCGTTCATATACTAGCTCCCTTTCTACACGTTTTCAGTTATATTCGATATCAATTTATAGTAAATTACGGTTGCTTCTAATTCTCTATCTGGTGAAATAGTATATTGCGGAATTTTCCCTACTTCTTGGTAGTCTAATGATTTATATAATTTATTGGAAGGATCCCCTTCTCTCGTATCTAAAACTAGCAAGGAACGGTTTTCTTGTTTTGCTCGTTCCTCTGCTTGTTGCATCAGCGCTCGTCCAATACCGTTGCGTCTAAAGTTGGGATGTGTCATTAACTTGCAAATTTCAGCACGATGAATGCCATTTGGTTTGCTAGTTAAATGCAATTGAATACTACCTGCAATTTCATTATTTATTTTCGCAATGAACAGTAAGACATCTGACGCTAAGACAGATTGCCAATATTTTATCGCTTGTTCTTGTGTGAGTGGAGGTAAAAAACCTACGGATGCTCCTTCATCTACGACCATAATCAATAATTCAGTAAGCTTCTCCAAATCTTGCTCAATATGGTGAAGCTCAATTATTTCAATCTTTTGCATGCCGAAAGCATCTCCTTTTTATAAAATTATTACCTACTATTAAAACAGAAATTACTTTTCCGAAATCGTTTCTAAACGTTGAGTAAGAACTCGTTGTATTTTCTATAAAATTTTTCTGGCACAGGGAGATCAATTTCAGCTAATTTTGCCTCTATAGATTCAAAGAATTTTATACATTCTTGTTTCCTATTTTGTTGAATTAAGAATTCTAACAATTGAAACATATACTGTTCATTGTATTCGTCTAGCTCTAAAAGCTTTTGTAGGCAATTATACTTTAATAAAGTGTGGGCAACGTCTGTACGTGCAATATACTGTTCAAGCACATGTAATACAGATTGCTTTAAGCGGAGCCTGATTTGATTAACCCATAAATACTCCTCATCTATTAAAAAATCACCCTCATAGCAATTCAATAACTGCTGAATGGATTTCTCATCATGTTGATCCTGCTCCAATAGTTGATTCAGCTCATCATAATCAGTTTGAATTTCCGCATTTAATTTATAGTGATTATTGACCAAGAGTATGGGATCTTGAATACCATTGTCCTTTAATATCTTTCTTAAATGATAAATAGTTGTATGTAAATTACTAGCTGCCTTTTCAAAGTTCAAATCTGGCCACAATTCCTCTAAAAGAACTGCATTTAACATAGGCCGTTTTTGGTGAAATAGTAAATATAAAAATAGTTCACGTACTTTTCTTGTTCGCCACTTAATCACATTATGTTGAACATCCAGTAGATAAAAGCTGCCTAATGTATGCGCATATAATGAGTTTTTCTTCTCATCCCTCGGCGCCACCGTCACGACCATTTTTTTCTGTGCTTTTGTTAACGCATTAATCAGTCGTTTTTCCTGTACTGGCTTTAATAAATAATCTGTTGCCTCAACTTCAAAAGCCTCCACGGCAAATTGTGTATGAGCTGTAACAAAAATGATTTGTAAGGATGGTTGCTTGTGTAGGAGCTGCTTTGCAAGTTGCATACCGTGTGTGTCAATCATTTCAATATCTAAAAACACTACATCAATTATTTCTTTTTCAAGAAACTGGAGGGCCTCAGTTGAATTTGTAAATGTTCCCTTAATGTTAATCTGAAATTGGGCAAGTTGTTTAACCATAATAGATAAAACATCAATGGCCAATTTTTCATCATCAACGATCATTATATTCATGTGACACCACCCTCTGGTAATAAAATGACAATTGTTGTTCCCTTTCCTTCTTCGCTGTAAATTCGTAAACTAGCATTTTTTATTAATTTAAATTTCTTTAATGGATTCATAAAGCCAATTCTTGTACTTTCTTCATTTAGCAATTGGTGCAATTTTTCTTCTGAAATTCCTACACCATTATCATAGATTTTAATTCTTACAAATTGTCCCTCTCTCTGTAGGCTTAATTCTACGGTCCCTCCCTCTACTTTCTTAGAGATCCCATGGAACACTGCGTTTTCAATTAAAGGTTGAATGGACAATGCAGGGATTCCTAATTGTATCGATTCGTCAATATCATATTTAATACGTAAACGATCTCCAAAGCGCATTTTTTCAATTGATAAATAGGCTTTTACAAGCTCCATCTCCTCATCAATGGGGACAATGCTATTTCGATAATGAACATTCAGTTTTGCACGGAAATAAGTGGCTAAACAATAAAGAGCTTCACGTGTGTTTTCCATATCTGTATAACTTAAACCAATAATCGTATTAAGTGTGTTATATACAAAATGTGGTGTGACCTGTGAATATAAATAGTTCATTTCTACTTCGATTGCATCGATTGATGATTGTCGAACAGCCAATAAAGATTCAATACGAATAAAAAGTTCATCGGTAGAAATCGGCTTTTGTAGATAATCATTCGCCCCTACTTTTAACGTTTGCAGTAAGTCAGATTGCTTCATAACTGTAGTTAAGATAATTATTGGTAGTTCCAGCATATCATATTGTTTACGTACACGTTTACATAACTCATAACCTGACATCCCATTCATCATTAGGTCGATTAACATACAATCTACATGATTGGTTTTAATATAATCGATCGCATCAAAGCCGTTATCTAAGGCGATCACTGTATATCCCTTTAAACTTAGTGCTTCCGTTAAAGTTTTTATATTGACATGGTTGTCATCTACCACCAGTATTTTTTTATCGCTTCCTTTATAAATAAGGGGCAGTCGAAGCTGTATTTCTGTATCTGTATGTGATGTAATGGTAGCTTGTTCATTACTTACGTTTTCTAGTGTTGAGAGGGGCATTGTAAATGTAAATGTTGTCCCTTCCCCTACAGTGCTTGTCACATAAATGTTACCATTTAATTTTTCAACAATATTTTTAGTGATACTTAGTCCCAAACCTAGCCCTTCTTTATTATGATGATTGTTTCCTTGATAAAAGGCGTTAAAAATACGATCTAATTCTTGTGTCGGAATTCCACAGCCTGTATCACTTACTTGGATGACCATCTGCTCCTGTTCAACATGCGCAGTGACTGTGATTGTTCCATTTTGTGTAAATTTAATAGCATTATGCAGCAAATTATATAAAATTTGTTTAAAGCGTAATTCATCCGTGTAGATCTTTGGCAAATCTAAGTTTATCTCTGCTGTTACCCTTACTTGACTATTTTTGGGCATAAGACTACGAATTTCGGCTACTACCTCATGTATAACAGATAGAGATACACTGCGTAGACTAATCCTTACTTCTCCTGTCATTTGATTAGAAGAAAACAATAAATCTTCTACTAAATGACCTATGCGCTGTGTAACGCTGTGAATTAGAATAACTTGCTCCTGTTGAGATCGTTTTAAAGGTCCTTGAGCACCTTCCATTAAGGATCTGGATATATTTAATATTCCGTTTAGGGGGGCACGGAGTTCATGCGAAGTTTTCAGAAGAAATTCATTCTTCATTTGATTATGTTCAAGCAATTCCTCTGACAATGCTGCTATTTTTAAAACAGCTTGATTGGCACGATAATTTAATAATGAGGCAAAGCCAAATAATATTAGTAAAAATAACATAAATTCTGTATAGTCAAAAGGCATCCCAAATAAAAAGTTACAAATGAGTAAAATAGAATAACAACTAATCGCTGTAATAACTATTAGCACATAACGCACAGCCTCTAAACGTTTTAGCATGACCTTTATAAGCAACCATATATTATAGAAAATAACTGGAGCCGTGACACTGATATAGATTATTTTTCTCATAATCATTTCAAATTCTGAGGAGGCCCTTTCATTTTTTGTAAAGGGATTATAGATACCGTACATAACAAACACGATACCAAGTAATATGGCAAGCGTGTATAAAATTTTTCTTTCTAGTAATTGTGGATACATCGCATTTATAAAAAATGTTAAAGCAAGCAATGCGAGTGGAATGATTCCTAATTGCAGACGTATTTGATTGACCGTCGATAGATCAGTAAATAACAGAAAAAACACTTTTTGATTGATAAACGACATATAAAATCCTAATGAAATAGTAAAAAGACCAAAGAATAACTCTTCCTTACGCTTGCGATTCTGTAAAAATGTAAAGACATAGATCGCACCAACTATAATATGACCTATACTCACTACTATATCTAAAAAAACTTTCCAGTGATAATGCTTTTGAATAGCCTTCATTGTACCAAATTCAATAGGATAAACAATTCCAGCCTGAGGATAATTGTAATTTGCAACATGGATGACAATGTCTAGTCTTTTATTGACACTAGGAGAAAAAACGGTATATTTATCATCATTTTCAGATGCATATGCGCTTAAAACAGTACTTGGATTTCCTTTAGCCCCCACCTCAACGCCATTAATGAATACACGACTAGCTTGACGAATGGTTCGAATATATAGGCCGTAAACTCCATCTGATGGTACTTCTATGTTGACGTGATAGGTTCCCACCGAAAGCCCCTCTTCATTTGGCTCTACATATGCTTGCCAATTAAAGGGTACATTTAAATTCAGTTTTTTATGTTGATAGCTATCAAAATTTTCCCCCAAAGAAATTAATACATTTGGATAAAAGGCCCATTCTCCTTCTAGCTTTACAAGCTTTAATAATTGCTCTTCCTCTAATTTTCCTACACCTTTATGTATAATTTTTGGCTGATTAGTGGAGAAATAATGCCAATTACCAATAAAAAAAACAATCACAAAAAGCATGATTATACTTACAATAATTATGATATTTTTTTTCATTTTCGTGCCCCCAAAGATCGATCATTTATGATGTATCTTTACATCATATTGCTCACTGTTTTTACAATCAACCCCTTTTGAGATAGTAGCATACTGTGTTTGAACAAAATCTAAACAAGCAATAATAATACCTTTCTTGATGTTTTGTTTGTTGTTATTTTAAAAAAATGATTGTGAGCGGATTAAAAAATTTTATTAGCCTCTGGAAACATGTGAAGTGAATTGTTTTCAATAAATTACTATTGTCTAAATAGACTTTCCACATTATTGAAGGAAAATATTAATCATTAAAATTTTTCTAAAAAAATGTTATTATCAGAAAGTATTTTGATTGATGGAGGATTTTGATGAAGGTTGATTTTGAAGAGTTATTAAATGGTGTTTTTTCATCTTTACAAACTATTGATGGAGTAAAATCCGTGAATTCCATTCTTGAAGTACTAAAGGATCGAATTATTTTCCCTGAGATTACCACTCTAATATTGAACACTAGGTTTGAACTGGTTTATTTATTTAACGAGCAGAAAGTAGTGTTTAAAACATTAAAAGAAGTATTGATTGATTCAAATTATATAGAAGAAATTAATTTAATCAATCAACATTGTCATTCAATTGAAAGTATTCTAAATGACTTTGTTCACACAGATACACTTAAAAATTATTCTTTAAGTCTCCTTTCCTTTAAATATAAGGAGAAAATTCCGAATAGTTAATATTGTGATGGTGAAAACGTCCAAAAAATGGAGTGTGGCAAGTGTTTTTTCTCCAAACTCCATTTTCCAGACGCTAGACCTAGTATTTCTGTTGATATAAAATGGTTTGGGCAATTCCGATAAAATATTCGGATTCTACAATGATATGATTTAATACAACTTTAGCTGTAGGATTTGCGCTTATCGGTTGACTTTCTTGCATAAGCGTTCGGCAAAACTGGATAAATTGATCACTCTGTTGCAAACAGAAGGAAGTAAGCTGTAAAATATCCTGAAACAGAGCTGGAGAAACTTGTCCCTGGGAACGATTGACGGTTTCTATATATCTTACAACTTGCTGATGTGTTTGAGCAAAAGCTTTTTCCCATTCCTTTAACGCATCGACATATTGCTGCTCCAAATCTTTCACAAGCTCTCTTATTACTACTGTATGCTCCTCTTCTTGATGTTTCCAAAATTCAGCTTCATCTAATACACGTAATGGCATTTGATGGCCATAGTAAAATTGCATAAAAATCCCCTCCCACTTATCTCTATTATGTATATACAAGAAATGTGGAAATAGAACTTTGAAAGAGATTCACGTCATAGTAGAACTTTTAAACCAAGCATTGTTTAATAGCTTAATGCCTGTGTCAATCTCATCTTCCGCTAGATTAGCAAATCCAAGTAATACCTTTGCAGGCTGAACAACCAAGGGATTTGCATAAAAAATAGATGTTGGGTAGACCTTAACACCAGCCATTTTTGCTGTATCAATCAATTCCTCTTCAGTCATCTTATTATTTGGTTCAAGTAAAATATGTAAGCCACTGCTGGCTCCATAAATTTTCCCATTTTCCCCGAACGTTTGTTGAATGGACTTTAGTAATGTCTCATATCTTCGCTTATAACTATTTCGTGTTTTATTCAAGTGTCTCTCCCAATGCCCACTCTCTATAAATAGCTGTAACGTATGCTGATGGAGTCTAGACCCAGTTTGAACATAGTAATTGTTTTGATGAAATAAACCCATTAATTTTCTAGGTAATATCATATAGCTTAGCTTAATGGCTGGAATCAAAGATTTTGAAAAGGTGCCCATATAGATGACGCGATCACTTGAATCTAATCCCTGTAGTGCAGGAATTGGTTTTCCAGCATATCGAAATTCCCCATCATAATCATCCTCAATGATATAAGCATCTTCTTCCTTAGCCCACTCTAGTAATGCTAATCTTCTTGAGATAGGCATAACCGTTCCAAGGGGAAATTGATGGGAGGGTGTGACATAAACAGCCTTGATGTTATTGTTTCTTAACGGATCGATATGAATACCATGCTCGTCAAGTGGGATTGGTTTCACCTTTATACCATTATCTTTAAACAAGTAACGAACGCGATAATAACCTGGATCTTCCATAGCAAAAAGCTCATTCCGTCCAATTAGGTTACATACGATACCAAGAAGAAACTGCAAGCCTGCTCCTATAACGATTTGCTCTGCACTGCATTGCACCCCTCTTGATTCATAAAGATAGCTTGCCATATAATTTCTTAATTCCAGCTCTCCCTGTGGATCTCCATATAAAAGGAGTTGAGCCTGTTCTTCATCAAGGCTCTGCATTGATAATTTACGCCATATTTTAAAGGGAAAATCTTTTAAATTAATATCTCCATAATTAAAATCGTACTTAATTGCTGGTCGTTCTTGTTTCTGCTGAGTCGCTAATTGTGGTTCAAAATGATGAGGGCCTCCTTGAAAATAACCTTTTTCAAGATCAACCACATATAGTCCATCTCGCTCTTTACTTATCACATAGCCCTCTGCAAGGAGCTGCTGATAAGCTGCATCTACAGTGTTGCGACTAATCTGTAAATGTTTAGCTAGACTACGCTGAGACGGCAATTTGCTTTGAGCCCTTATCTTTCCATTTTGAATTTCTGCTTTTATATAGTTATATAATTGAAGGTAAAGTGGTTCCTCATTATTCAGGTTTGGTGTCATTTCGAGCATGATTCTTGGCTCCTTTAGAAATAGCGTTGTTGGCACTTTTATGAGGTGCCAGTGATTGATTATAATAAAATCTACATCGTTGAGCAGAAAATGTAAATACGTGCCTACATAATTATTTGTTTATTCGAAAAACTCACGATGATTTTATGTATAAGGAGAGGTTTCCATGTATGTTCCTAAGTATTACAAAGTATCGGATTTAGAAGAAATCAAAGAATTTATTCAACATAATTCCTTTGCAACAATCGTTTCAATTCGAAAAGGTAAGCCTATTGCAGCCCATATACCCGTGTTGCTGAAAAAAATCGAGGATGACTTTTATCTGACAGGTCACTTAGCCTATGGTAACCCTTTATGGAAGACCTTTGAGGAAGTACAAGACATTCTCGTGATATTTAATGGTCCACATGCCTATATCTCTTCTTCGTGGTATGAGCATGAAAATGTGCCAACCTGGAATTATCAAGCTGTCCATGTATATGGAAAGGCAAGTCTGATTGAAGGAATAGCTTTAGAACAAGATTTGACTAGCTTACTTGAAAAATATGAGTCATTCCGTGAAAATCCTGTGTTGTGGGATAAACTATCTCCTGAGCTTTTGCAGCAAGAAATGAAAGGAATAAAAGGGTTTAAAATAAAGGTTGAAGAAGTGCAGGCAGCCTATAAATTAAGTCAAAATCGAAATGCTAGTGATTACGCCAACATAATAAAGGAACTTTATAAAGAGGAAAATCCACATGCTGATGCGTTAGCTGAGGCGATGAAGAAAAATAGAAGCCATTAAAATAGCAGGCAGAAATGTTGTGAATCAACGTTTCTGCCATAAAATTTAGGCAAGTGTTTTCGTCATGATAAGATCAATTTGTTCTTCATCACCCATATAAAATGAATGGGCGCCTGTTTGGACAAAGCCTATTTTCTGATAAAAACCGATGGCACTGTCATTTTTCTCCCAAACCCCTAGCCAAATGCTTTTTTTGTTTTGAGCCACAGCCTCCTCTATTGCTTTATTCATAAGGTATTTGCCAAGCCCTTTTCCTTGATATTGATGTCGAACATAAATTCTCTCCACCTCTAATGACTCATCCCCCATTAGTTCGGATTGTGCTTCGTTGACATTTACTTTTAAATAACCAGCTATTTCTTCCTCATAATAGATAAAATAGAATGCTGAATCCAAATTGGCCAATTCCTTCTCTAGCTGTTGCTTATGAAAGGCACGCTCTAAATAAGCCTTCATATTTTCAGGGGAGTTCTGGTCTTTAAATGTATCATTAAATGTTTCAATACTTATTGCTTGAAGCTGTTTTAAATCTGCGTGCTCACACTTCTCTAATTTAACAGACATTGATTCCACTCCTTTGTTGTAAACTCTTTCTGGATTTTATATTGCAAATGCAATAAAAAGAGTATATAGTCAATTTAACGCAATTTTGTTGTATTTGCAATAAAAATAGTAGGAGGAGGTCTTTTTGTTGAAATATGTCTTTTATGTAGTGGGCATTTTAATTTTAACGCTAGGTATTTCGCTCACGATTCAATCTAAACTCGGCACATCACCTTTCGATGCGCTTCTAGTAGGATTATCTAAAAATGTGGGGCTAACTGTAGGTAGTTGGGAAATCATCTTAGCTCTCCTATTAATAGGTAGTAATTCCCTATTAGCTAGACAAAGACCTGAAATTTTAGGGTTGGTTACTGCATTGATCACTGGCATAGGGATTGATATGTGGTTATTTTTATTACATGATATAGTATCCCCAGATCTTTGGTTTAGCCAAGCTGTCTGTTTTACCACTGGATTAGTTGTGGTTGGGTTAGGAACGGCAACTTATTTACATACAAATTTTGCACCAATTCCTGTAGATCGACTTACTTTGATCATCAAAGAATTAACAAGAAAAACGGTTTTCTTCTCAAGAACCCTTATTTATATTTTATTTTTAATGTTAGCTATCATTTTTAATGGCCCCATCGGTGTCGGGACATTATTAACAGTTTGCTTAGGTGGTTATATCCTCCATTTTTTTATGCCGATAACTGGAAGAATACTAGATAATATACTGAACAACTCCTAAAATATAAAACCAGATTCTCGTTCAAGAATGAGCTCTGGTTTTGATGACTAATTTTCCCCAAATTCCACACCGTATTGATTGAAAATGGCTTGGTATTTATTTTGAAAAATGGACCACCTCTGTTCGGTTCCATGCTTCTTCTGCAATGCATTATAATAGAGCTTTGCTGTTGTTACATCATTGGCTTGTAATAACAAATGAAAACTTTCTTCGCCCAAGTGCAAAAATGGCCCTGCTATATAATAATCAACAATGGATCTTGCAGAAGTCATGGTTTCATAGAAATTATGAACCTCCTCTAACCCCAGCAGCAATATTTTTGTTAATTCGTCCAAATTTGTAGTGGCTGTGATGGAAAATCGATCAGGTGCATCTTCGACAATGGAGTTAATCCTTGCTCGGAAGTGACATTCTGCTTCTTTGGGTGCTGTCACCATTTCTCTTGATTGTAGTCGTGCTAGCTCTGCCGCGTATATCCCACAGTTCACATAAAACATCATAGTATCGACTGTATTACCAGAAGATTTTTGGAAATTGATCAGATAGATAAGGTTTTCGGTTTTTCGATAGAAATTCAATCCTTTCTTTTTAAAGCCTAGCTTGATTAGAAATGGCTTGATGTCCTGTTTTATTAATTCATTAAAAATTTGCTGCAATGGAATACCTCCTTCTCGTTTAGTATTCATTCGATTTATGTTTCCTTATTATTTCATTAGCTCGCAGCTGTATTTCTTCATGTTGAACCTACTTATTTTATTATAGTTTAACGTATCCATTGTTCAAAAACATAAATTAAGGCTAACTTTTCCTATCTAACAGTAAACGACTTTGCAGTTACGGGAGCTACATAAAAGCAGAATTTTCTACCACTATCCTTAGTGTCATAACGTAGTATCACCTAAAAATAATAATGTTTAAATAACCGTTATGATGGAAAGCCACTATTACAATAACGATTTTTCAATTGGATAAAACGTTTAAATTAACACTTATGTCCCTATAAATCCATTAATTTCATATATTTTTAGTAAAATTGCCCATTATTATTGCAAAAGTTTTACACAATTAAAATTAAGGTTTCAATTTTGGTGATTAGGGGTAATTGGTAATATTATTGAAAAATAACTCTGCCCTATTTCATGCTATTCTTACTTTAGTTCAAAGGCGAAAGCTTTTTGAGAGGAGTAAGATTGATTTGAAGAAAAAATGGTTACTACCCATTTTCGCATCGTTTATGTTCTTTACAGGTATGGGTATTCATGATGCGAAAGCGGCAACAATAGCAGATATAACAAATACAGCCAAAGCATATATAGGAGCTCCTTATAAATATGGAGGAACGGATATTAAGACAGGTGTGGATTGCTCAGCATATACACAGTTAGTTTTTTCTAAGCTAGGCATTTCATTAGAGCGTACATCTAAAGCTCAATACCAACAAGGTACTTCGATCGCAAAAGACAATTTAAAAACGGGTGATCTCGTATTTTTTAATACATCTGGAAGCGGTGTTTCACACGTTGGTATATACATAGGTGACAATAATTTTATCTCAGCTACTACAAGTTCTGGGGTTAAGGTAGATACAGTGAATGACCCATACTATTGGGGTTCACGTTATGTAGGAGCAAAACGTATTGCCAACTTCTCTGATTATGGAGAAGTAAAAGATGCGGAAATTGACTTTAGCATATATGCATCGCGTGGAGAGGTAGCTCTTCGATTAGCTAATAAATTACATTTAGATACGAGTAATACGAATTCAAGTTTCCCAGATATTAAGCCTTCGTCTAAATATGCAGGTGCTGCAGAGGCACTTAAAAAAATTGGCGTTTTTACGGGTGATGATAATGGAAAGTTCAATCCTGGTTCTCCAATGACACGTGGACAACTATCTAAAGTCTTAGTGGAAGCATTTCATTTAACACAGCAAGGAACAGCTGAACAATTTATTGATGTTCCAGGCTCACATTGGGCAAATAATTATGTAGGGATCCTTGCTTCGAATAAAGTAACCGTAGGTAAAGGTGACGGCACATTCGGTGTGAACGACAATGTCACATTGGTCCAATTAGAAGCCTTTATCCAACGATTAGCTCAATAACTACTAGAAAAGGTATTTCATCTATGGATGGAATGCCTTTTTTTATTCTTACTAGGTTTCCCCACCTCTATATAAAATGTCTTAAGAAAAAACGGGCGTTGCTAAACTGAAGCAACACCCGTCTACTATTATTCCTCTACCTGTTTTCCAGCAACTTCCCCACCTGAGTGATTATCATAGTTAGGCTTAACTCGCTTTATAAAGAAGGCAAGTATGAGTGCGATGGCCGCAATCAATGTGGAAAGGAAGAACGTATAATTGATGCCATGCAGCATGGCTTCGTTTAAGATTTGCTGTTTTACTTCGCTGGCAGACTGTGTCGTAGCCTGTGCTGCATTGGCACTCATATTGTTCATCGCACCTGCAGCCAGTTCCTCTGCCTTGGCAGTTGTTTTATTGTTCATAATCGTAATCAGCACCGCAGAACCAATCGCACCAGAAACCTGTTGTAATGTGTTGTTCATAGCTGTACCGTGTGGATTATTGTGTGCTGGTAGCTGATTTAAACCATTTGTCATCACGGGCATCATTACCATAGACATCCCAAACATACGTAATGTATACAGCAGCACCAATGTAGAATAAGCTGTATCCATACTAATTTTACTGAAGTAATATGTCGTAACAATGGTAATGATCAAGCCAAATACAGCCAAGCTTCTTGCCCCGTATTTATCAAAGAGCTTCCCTGTAATCGGAGACATAATGCCCATCACAATGGCACCAGGCAGCATGAGTAGACCTGAATCCATTGGGGAAATACCACGAATGGTTTGTACGTAAATAGGCATTAAAATCATAGCCGAGAACATCGCCACCGAAATAACGATGGAGATGGCTGAGGATAAGGCAAACATTGGATATTTGAAAATCCGAAACTCAAGCATGGGCTCATCCATTCGTAGCTGACGAAGGGTAAACGTAATTAAAGCAATCGTCCCAATAATAATAGTTCCATATACAAGGATATGATCCCATCCTTTTTCACCTGCGGAACTAAAGCCATAAAGCAAGCCGCCAAATCCAATGCTTGATAGAATAAGAGAAATTACATCGAGCTTAATGGCACGTTGTGGTGTCACATCCTTTAATTTAAAGGCTGCAAAAATTAAAGTTAAAATGGCAATTGGTAGCACAAGATCAAATAACATTCTCCAGCTATAATGCTCGATTATCCAACCAGAAAGCGTCGGCCCGATCGCTGGAGCTGTAATCATGACAAGACCGAACATCCCCATTGCAGCTCCTCGCTTTTCAACTGGAAATGCAGTTAGCATCACATTCATTAATAAAGGCATCATGATTGCTGAGCCTGCAGCTTGGATCATACGTGCTGCTAATAACACACCAAATGCAGGTGCAATACTAGCTAGAAATGTACCTAATGTAAACAGAGCCATCGCTGTAATAAATAATTTTTTATCTGTAAAGCGTTGAATGAAGAATGCACTGGCAGGAATTAAAATACCGTTAATTAGCATATAGCCTGTAGAAAGCCATTGTACTGCAGTGGCTTTCACATCGAATTCGTCCATAATGGCTGGTAGTGCAATGTTGAGTAAGGTCTCATTTAAAATAGCAACAAAGGCCCCGATAAATAAAATGGCAATCATGCCATAAGGCGCTTTTGTCTCAACTGAAATGGTTTTCTCTGACATATAGTATCAGTCCTACTTTCTTTATCTTTTTCAATTTCATTCACATCTTTAGGAAGCCATTTGATTGTCTCAAACAATGGAGCTTCTTCGTGTGTTTGTTCCCCCAATCTGCTGTTTTGCCCCTGCTGATTTCATCGCAACCACCCCTCAAAAAATTTAAATTAAAATTGTTGACGACACAATAGATTGTATTGTATAATTAAAATAGGGATAATGCGCGGTATAATAATTATACAGTGTCTATCTCTATAAATTTATCACAAGACTATACATATTTCAATGTATTTCTCATAAATTTTTTCCCAAAAAGTCGATCCCTGAACTACAGGAATGCGGCTTTTTTTGTTGTCGTTATTTTTTAAATAATCCTTCCCTAGTGTTAATTCATAATGTAGTGGCGGCTTCTTGTAAGTGTAGCGGCGATTATGCAAAACACTAATGATAGCTCCACCAAATTGTCTTCTTGTACTACTCAACTACTTTTAATGAAAAAAAGCAGCCACCTAGCATCGATTGAATATCGAGACTAAGTGGCTGGATGGTGTTTTTTTAACTAAGATTTAAGTGTCCGTATAGAAGGGGTGCCTATTTCCCCACTATACCTTTGTGGGAATTAAAATATAATAAGGTGTGACTGCCTTGATGTTTTCTCATCAGCAGCCTAAAGCTAACGATTGAGACTGTTTGAACAGGTAAAACTGAGAAAACCAACGATACTTGTTGTGAATTTTTTAAATCTCTTGATTAAAGTGTTTGCCTATTTTTATAGCGAATCAAGTGAACTACCTCTTCACTGATATCTTTCTCTTGCTACTAATAGGTTTGTCCTATCACCTTCCAGATCATAAAAAATTTCATTACTTGTGTGAATAATTGTGAATCCATCCACACTGCCATGATAGTAGTTAGCCTTGATGGATAGTTGTTATCCATGACTCTATCTTAAATACTTTCTAGCGAATTTAAACCATCCACTTAAGCACTTTCTTAGCCATCCACTTGGCTATAATTTACAAAATTACTAGAAGCTATTTAGAGCTTGTGCAAACCTTTTAATCCCCTCATTGATTGAATGAACATCCTCCCTCGCATAAGTGAAGCGTACAAAACCCTTTTTGGAGCCCATCGTAGATCCAGGAACATAAATGACGCCTCGCTTAATGGATTCCTCAAGTAATTGCGTTTCGTTATATTCCTTGAGAACATTACACCATAAATGTATCCCACCTTGAGGAATGGAAAACGTCACTTCGTCCTTTAAATACATATCGAGGCTCTGTACAATGGTATCTCGTCGTGTTTCTAATTCCTTCACTAAATGCTTAATATGCAAATTAAAATTAGGGGATTCTAAAAAATCATTGGCAATCCATTGCGTGAAACTAGAATGCCCAAAGTCAATTTGTTGCTTGGCATCGGATAGTCGTTCGATTACAGATGTAGGACCAACAATCCATCCTATTCGTAAGCCTGAGGCTACAATTTTGGACAAAGAGCTAATATATAAAACATTCCCGTTCTTATCGAGCGATTTAAGCGTAGGCATTTTATCCCCCGAAAAAGCTGTTAGGCTATAGGGGTCATCTTCTACTACTGGTATACCTAGTTTAGAGGATATGTCTAGAATAGCTTCTCTTTTCTTCAAATCTAAGGAAGATCCCGTAGGATTATGAAAATCAGGATTTAGAAAAATCATTTTAATTCGATGTTTTTTATATAATACTTGCAAATCATCCGGGTTAATGCCATCCTTATTGACAGGAAGATAATGGATTTGCAAGCCTGCTGTTTTAAATATAGGCAGATTAAAGTTGTAAGAAGGATCTTCTATGGCGACTGCATCTCCAGGCTTTAACAGGCATTGGACAATCAAATGTAGCGCTTGCTGTGCTCCTGAAGTAATCAGTATGGAGGACGGCTTTGTCTCAATTCCCCTGCTGTTTTTAATATGCCGTGTAAGGGTTGTCCGTAATATGTCACTCCCTAAAGGATGGTCATACCCAAGGCTACCGATAAATGAACGCGTTGCGGTAATTTCTCTCAAGGCGCTTTTGGGAAAAAGATCCTCTGATAATTCGCCAGTAGCTAGATTAATTAATTTATGTTCAATAGCCTCTTTTCTAATTTTTTGGGTAACAGGAAGGTTCGGTAAAAAGGAACCTGCCTCAATATAGCGATTCCAGCTAGGAATTCGTTTCCTTGTGATGCCCCAGATGTCTTTGCTAATGGTTGTGCCACTTCCACGATTTCGTTCAATCAGCCCCATTGCTTCCAACTCATCGTATGCACTAACTACCGTACTTCTGTTTACACTCAAAGCGTTTGCTAAATAGCGCTCAGATGGTAAGGGCTTATCGGGCGGGAATGTCCCATCTGCAATACCCTTTTCAATGTATTCTGCGAGCTGCTTATAAATCGCTTTTTTTACTGTTCGATCAGGTTTCCAATCCATGTTTATTCACCTCGGTTATACCTTATCCTTTCTTAGCTCTAGTAAATAAGCTAAAAAGACAATCATACTATAACAATATTTGAAACTAACCATCCATTTCCTTATTACTTTCACCATCCACTTTCAATTTCAATCTATTCTAATTGATGAAAGCCCTTACTCGATGCGCATTTCCTTCGATAAAATTATACTGAAATTATTTTTCTCGTTTGAGAACATTCTGTGTTATCTTGGAAAACGCCTTGTCTTTCAAAAGAAGTGCCCCTATTATAAAAATCAATTGTGAATCGAATTCCATACAAACTCGTAGTAGCCAATAGCACTTCAATGAAATAGTTAAAGGGGTTTGTTTATGAAAAAAAGTTGGCTCAGATTAATTGGTCTTTCCACTATTGTCACAATGCTAACAGGCTGTGACCCATTGTTAGTATTAGATCCAAAAGGACCTCAAGCTCAAGTGCAAGCCAAAGATATTATACTCTCGATAGGGATTATGTCCTTTATCGTACTCATTCTTTTTGTGTTGTTAGCTTATATGTTAGTGAAATTTCGTGCATCTAAGCAAAGCCCTGACTATAAGCCTCCCCACATTAAGGGGAGTACAAAGGTGGAAATCATTTGTGTAGGTATACCCGTTTTAATTGTAGCGTACCTATCCTTTATTTCTGTTGAAAGTAACTATAAGGTGGAATCTACACCAGAGAAATACAAACAGGAAGAGCCGTTAATCATTTATGCTTCAACATCGAACTGGAAATGGCATTTTAGCTATCCAGAGGAAGATATTGAAACGGTGAATTATTTGTATATTCCTGCAGAGCGTCCTATCGAATTTAAACTTTATTCTTACGGACCAATTACAAGTTTCTGGATTCCTCAACTGGGTGGTCAAAAATATGCAATGGCCGATATGGTGAATACATTGCATCTGGCTGCGGATCTACCTGGGGAGTATATGGGGAGAAATGCAAACTTTAATGGTAAAGGGTTCGCTGAAAATACGTTTAACGTAACAGCAGTGACTCAGGATGAGTTTGATGATTGGGTGAAGGAAGTAAAAGCAACAGCTGAACCATTAACAGAAGAAAAATTTAATACGTTGCTAGAACCAGGACACGTTGGCCAATCAACCTACACTGGTACACATTTAACATTCCTGCCAGCCCCTGAGGGTGAGAATGGTGGACATCAGCATGGTACATCACACATTAAAGATCATGCTTCTCAACAAAACGATCATTAATTAAAAGGAGACATAGTCATATGGAGTACTTCGAACGATTTGCTATACCCCATCCAAGCCCAGCTATCTATGCATCGATGGTTGCGATTGGACTGACGGTGATAGCAATTATAGTTGGCTTAACCTACTTTAAAAAATGGGGCTACCTTTGGCGTGAATGGTTAACTACCGTTGATCATAAACGTATTGGTATTATGTATCTAATTTCTGCCCTTCTGATGCTTTTCCGTGGTGGAGCAGATGCGATTATGATGCGCGCCCAAATGGCTGTACCTGACAATACATTACTTGATGCGCAGCATTATAATGAAATCTTCACAACACATGGAACAGTCATGATTATTTTTATGGCCATGCCTTTTATTATGGCCTTTATGAATTATATTGTGCCCTTACAAATCGGTGCAAGAGACGTTGCTTTCCCACGATTGAATGCATTAAGCTTTTGGCTATTTTTCATGGGGGCTATGCTACTAAATATATCCTTTGTTATAGGTGGCTCCCCTGATGCTGGCTGGACGAATTATTTCCCTCTAGCAAATAATGAATTTAGTCAATCTGTAGGAACAAACTATTATTTATTTGCCTTACAGATTTCAGGTCTTGGCACATTAATTACTGGTATTAATATGATTGTGACGATACTTAAAATGAGAGCACCAGGCATGACACTTATGAAAATGCCGATGTTTACGTGGTCTTCATTAGTAGCAAACGTGATTATCGTTTTTGCTTTTCCAGTTTTAACGGTAGCTTTAACGATGGGAACTTTTGACCGACTATTTGCTACTAATTTTTTCACAACATCCGATGGTGGTATGGATATGCTGTGGGCAAACTTTTTCTGGGTCTGGGGGCATCCTGAGGTTTATATCCTGATTTTACCTGCGTTTGGGATCTACAGTGAGATTATTTCTACTTTTTCAGGACGCAATCTCTATGGCTATAAATCAATGGTCGGCTCCATGGTAATCATTTCCTTCCTTTCGTTTTTAGTATGGACACATCATTTCTTTACGATGGGACAAGGTGCTTTAACAAATAGTATTTTCTCGATTACAACGATGGCTATTGCCGTCCCAACTGGGGTTAAAATTTTTAACTGGTTATTCACCCTTTGGAAAGGAAAAATTGTTTTTACAACGCCAATGCTTTACTCCATGTTATTTATTCCTACCTTTACAATAGGTGGCGTAACGGGTGTAATGCTTGGCATGTCAGCCGCTGACTATCAATACCATAACACAATGTTCTTGGTTGCCCACTTCCATATGGTGATTATTCCTGGTGTTGTCTTTGCTATGCTAGCTGGCTTACATTACTATTGGCCAAAAATGTTTGGCTTTATGTTGAATGAAAAAATCGGCAAGTGGACGGCTTGGATTATTGCCGTCAGTACGCTGCTAGCCTTTATGCCAATGTTTGTCTCTGGCTTAGATGGACAAGCACGCCGTATGTACACTTATTCTGCCTCTACTGGTTTTGGGCTGTGGAATATGATTTCGTTTATTGGTGCAATTGGCTTAACAATTGGTTTTATCTTAATTGTTTACAATGTTATTTACAGTATTCGTTATTCACCAAGGAATGTTGGGTCGGATCCATGGGACGCTCGCACATTAGAGTGGGCTACACCAAGCCCTGTGCCTTATTATAATTTTGCCAAGGTTCCACACGTGATTTCAACAGAAGCGTTATGGGATGCAAAATATCATCAGCATGAACTGTTCCCAGAGCCATATGAAAAGATTCATATGCCGAATAATAGCGGTGTACCTTTTATATTAGGCTGTATTTTCTTTGCATGGGGCTTCTCCTTTGTTTTTGGTATGTGGATACCAACAATTCTCACAACCATTGGTATTTTTATCTGCATGGCTCACCGTTCATTGGAAAAAGATCCAGGACACTATGTACCTGTCGAAAAAGTGAAAGCAACGGAATCGAAATTGCGAGGTAGTCAATTATGAAAATCGATCAATCACTTCCTTTAGAATATAGTACTCAGCAAAATCAATTGAATATATTAGGCTTCTGGGTGTTTATTGGTGCTGAAATTATGCTTTTCGGCACATTATTCGCAGGTTATTTTGTTTTAGTAGACCGTACTGGGAATGGTCCAACAGGAGCGGAGATTTTTGAAATTACACCTGTTTTATTTGAAACGTTTATTCTTTTAACAAGTAGCTTTACCATTGGCTTAGGTATACATGCTATGCGTAAGGGCTATACGAAAGCAATGATATGGTTTTATGTTTTGACATTAGTACTCGGTGTCGTATTTATTGGTTTTGAAGTTTACGAGTTTATGCACTATATTCATGTTGGTGCGAGCTTACAGACGAGTGCCTTTACGGCTGCCCTTTTAACAACATTAGGAACACATGGTGCACACGTTACCTTTGGGGTATTTTGGGGAATGTTCATCGTCTATCAGCTCATCCAACGTGGTTTAACACCAGAAACAGCCAATAAATCGTTTATCTTCTCTTTATACTGGCACTTTTTAGATGTGGTCTGGATTTTTATTTTCAGCTTCATTTACTTGAAAGGAATGGTGTAACATGAGTGATTTATTCCCGATGAAACAAGTCATGGGGTTTGGTGTGTCCATAATCCTTACGATCATTGCGGCATGTGTATATTTTTTCAATCTATCTTTTCCAATTACCATGACTATTTTATTAGTCACAGCATTTATTCAGGCAGGCTTGCAGTTAGTTGTCTTTATGCATGCTGGTGAAACAAATGATAAACCAGCCATCTATACCAATATTTATTATGGCTTAATCATTGCGCTCGTGACCATTTTCGGAACATTATTATGTATGATTTGGGGTTATATCTAAATAGAAAAAAATCGTCCTTACTTAACTTAGTAAGGACGATTTTTGTATGGAAACGCATGATATATAGTCAAAAGACAATGAGGGTAAACAATTCTTTGAAATTTTCACCATCAAAGTAAGAGTCCACACTTTCATTCATTGTGATATCAAGTAATCATTGTTGAGATTGATTGAATGGGATAAATATAGGATTGCCTTTATCAATGTTTATTTTTATAATGCCAATTTTATCGATTTCTTCTTTTAAATGATTGGCGTATAGCACATCCTTTACAAGCTTTTATTGATATTCATGAAAATAATAAACAATGATGAAATCGATAATCAGAATTATTTTTTTCCTCCCCAAAATAGGATCATCTTCTGCTTGATTATTGTGGAACAATCATGGGGTTGTATATGTTAATGACAGCATTAAATGTACTTTTTCATCCGAGTGATTGATATACGTGTGAAGTTCTTCACCCTTGAATTTAATGACATCCCATTGGTTTAGCTGATGGGTTTTCTCTCCGACCTTTAGCTCCAATTGCCCATTTAATACAAGCACAATTTCCTCGGAACCTGCTAGGTGACACTCGCTGTATTCACTATTCGGTTCAAGACGACCTCTAAACCACTCAGTCCCATTTGTTTTGAATAATGGATCGACAAACCAGTCGTTATTATGACCTGCGAATTGGTAGTCTGAGCCAAAACGATGAACCTCTATATTTTCTTCAAAAGATAGTAAAGCGACAAGCGGAATATTAAGCCCTCTACAAATTTTCCACAGAATATTGACAGTCGGATTCGTTTCCCCTCGTTCAATTTTCCCTAACGTCAATTTACTAACATTGCTGACATTCGCCAGCTCCTCTAAACTCATCCTTTTGCTTTTTCTAATTTCCCGTAAATTTCCTCCAACTTGTCCAGATAAGTCGATATTTTCCTCCTGCATTCTGCGCACCCCTCCCATTGACTTTGTATAAATAGTATATTATAGTATACAAGTCGATTAATTATAGTTTATTTTTTAATTTAAAAGTTAACTATAGTATATCAAATAATAACTAAAAGAGGTGTTTTCAGTGATGGCGAAATCAAAAAACTTTCCGATTATTTGGAGCGTTTTTTCTTTGTTTATACTATCTATGAATTTACGAGCTTCGATCACATCTATCTCGCCGGTATTGAAAAATATTCAAATGGATTTGCAGATGACAAGTGTTGTTGTAAGTTTATTAACAGCACTTCCCGTATTTTGTATGGGGATTTTTGCACCATTGGCTGGCAAGCTAAGTGAACGATGGGGTATCGAATGGACGATTGGGCTATCCGTTTTATTAATTGGTGTATCAACAGCTTTACGGTTAGTGGCAACTTTTCCTTTATTTTTATTAGTAACAGCAATTCTTAGTGGGATAGGTATTGCTATTACAGGTCCACTGATTTCAGGCTATATCAAAAAGGAATTTCCTAAATATTCTTCTACGATGATCGGTGTATATTCTGCGGGTATGGGAATTGGAGCGTCATTAAGTGCTGGGTTAGTTGTGCCTGCTATGCATGCTTTTCATCAATCATGGAACGCAGCTTTAGCAATATGGTCGGCATTTGCTTTTATGGGTATTATTGTTTGGATTCCAATTATCAAAAAATCCAAGCAATCTCAAGAGTCATTAGAGAAATCTACAGGTCAAAAAAGTCGACTACCTTGGGGAAACCGATATGTTTGGCTCCTTATGGTCATGTTCGGTTTACAATCTGGCGTTTATTATTCCCTCGCGACTTGGCTCGCTCCAAAAGTACAGGATATGGGATATAGTGACGCCTACGCCGCAACAACGGTCACTATTTTTTCTGTCATGCAAATGATTTGTAGCTTTATCATCCCCATCTTAATAAATAATAGTTTCAAGAGAAAGCCTTGGATGCTACTTTGCGCTTCAAGCTCCTTTATTGGCATTTTGATGTTAATTATGGGCGGCATCTCGCCAATTTTCTGTGCGACGTTGACAGGGATCGGTGCTGGTGGTTTATTCCCGCTAGCAATGATTTTACCTTTAGATGCTACGACTACACCAAAAGAGGCAAGTGAATGGACAGCGATGATTCAATTCGGTGGCTATATCATTAGTGGTATCATTCCTATGCTTGTTGGTGTCATCAAAGATATGACGAATACATTTGACGTTGCCCTTTTCACCTTATTATTTATAATCATCGTTATTATGGGGCTGACGTTAAAGGTTAAAACAAAGACGGAATCAGCTACTATTCGCGTTCTACCTAGTAGATGACGGAGTGTTTCAACCGTGTTTTAGATTGTAGACAAACTATATTTAGAGATTTCAGATGCTAAAATAGTTTGTCTCCTGCTAAAAATACTTTTAAATCGTAATTTCTATGCTACTATTCATTATAAGTGAGGAAGGAAGAGTCTTATGAAAATATCTGTTTACGTTGCAAGTGCATTTAGCAAGGATTATCAAGGCGGGAATAAAGCAGGAGTGGTATTTAATGAGCATGAGCATACATTGACCACTACTCAAAAAATGGCGATAGCTAAAGAATTGGGCTATGCGGAAACCGCATTTATATCAGCATCTGAAATGGCTGATTATAAATTAGAGTATTTTACACCAAAAGAAGAGGTTGATTTATGTGGTCATGCCACAATTGGCGCTTTCACGATACTGATGCATTTAAATAAACTTTTCAAGGATCGCTATACGATTGAAACAAACAGCGGTGTTCTTACTATTACCATAAAAGATGACATCATTTTCATGGAACAAAACAAACCGATATTCTATGATATTATTTCTCCAAACGACTTTATCGATTGTTTTGACATTAAAGATATAGACAATAAATACCCAATACAAATTGTTTCCACTGGCTTAAAAGATATTTTAATTCCGATAACAAGCGAAACACAATTACATGCACTGCAACCTAATTTTGAAAAAATAAAAGAAATCAGCGAGTATTATCATGTTGTTGGGACGCATCTGTATACGTTTAATGACAATCGAATAATATGTAGAAATTTTGCTCCACTATACGACATCAATGAAGAAGCAGCGACTGGAACTTCTAACGGTGCATTAGCTTGCTACCTTTATGAACAGCATCACTTACAAAAGGAAGTCTATGTATTTGAACAAGGTTATTCTTTACACTCGCCTTCCGAAATATTAGTGAAATTAGCAACCAATAGCAAGAATGAAATAGAAAAAGTTTATGTTGGCGGCAAAGGCTATTACTGTGAAACAAAATATTTAAATGTAGAAGATATGGTGTGAACAATTTAATTTTTCAACCTCAGACTGTAGATTTTTTGAATTTTAATTTAAAAATAGAAAAATAGATAAAAAGACAAACACATTTTTATAATTGAACAATGTGTTTGTCTTCAATTTCTGCTACCTTTTATGAGCTTGTGGGACGTAACCGATTCGTTTCCATTGCTTAAGTGGTACATCCTCAATGAATGCCTTGCCTTTTTTCCACCCTAGAAGCCCGTCATGCATTTCAACAAAGTCGTTTTCCCTGCTTCATTATAATAATAAGCCTACTTTAATCCCCTTATTTAAAATATTTTGATAGTCAATATAGTCATAGATATCGTCATCGATGAACGAACTTAATTCTTTCAATTCATCCATTGTTAAATCTTCAATGGCTTTGTCATGATCTTCACAATAAATAACGATGGAACCCACGATGCTGTGTGCATCTCTGAACGCAACGCCTTTGCTCACTAAATAATCAGCGACCTCTGTTGCATTCAGAAAACCTCCTTTGACTGCTTTTTTCATGTTTTCACTGTTCACCTTCATCGTAGCAATCATTTTTGACATAATTTGTAGACAAGATAATACGGTGTCCAATGCATCGAAAAATGGCTCCTTATCTTCTTGCATATCTTTATTGTAAGCAAGTGGTAAGCCCTTCATTGTTGTTAAGAGTGAAGTCAGTGAACCATATACACGTCCTGTTTTGCCTCGTATCAGCTCAGCGGCATCAGGGTTTTTCTTCTGTGGCATAATACTGCTGCCAGTAGAATAGGCATCATCAATCGTAATAAATCTAAACTCTTGACTACTCCACAAAATGAGCTCTTCACTTAATCTACTTAAATGCATCATAATGATTGAAAAATCTGACATTAACTCTAATAAATAGTCGCGATCACTTACTCCATCTAAGAAATTATCTACAGGCTTAGAGAAGCCTAGCTCATTAGCTGTCATCTCACGGTTAATCGCATGAGTAGTTCCTGCTAATGCTCCACATCCAAGCGGGCTTTCGTTCATAATTTCTATCGCTTTCACAATTCTTTTTTTATCGCGGTTTAACATATGATAATAAGCCATCAAATGATGTTGAAACGTTACAACCTGCGCACGTTGAAGATGTGTGTATCCTGGCATCATAACGTTATTGTCTTTTGCTTTTTGTGCTAAGCTCTGTTGTAACGCTTCAATTGAGGCAATCACCTCAAACGCCTTGTTTTTTGCATAAAGTCTAATATCTGTTGCTACTTGGTCATTACGACTTCTCGCTGTATGAAGTTTTTTCCCTGTGTCACCGATCCGTTGAGTCAAATTCGACTCTACGAAACTATGAATATCTTCATAATTTCCTTCAATTTGTAATGTGCCATTATCAATATCCTCTAAAATGGAAAGAAGTGCATTCTCAATATCTTGTCCTTCCCTCTCAGTCAATAAATTGCATTGTACTAGCATATGGACATGGGCAATACTGCCTTTAATATCTTCTTTGTAAAGTCTTTGATCCACCTTTAATGAACTATTGAAATCTTCCATTAATTTGTTTTCTTCTTTTCTAAAGCGACCGCCCCAAAGCTTCATCATTCATTCTCCTTCAATCAATCTATTAAACGTTATGATATTTCAGAAATGCTTTCCTGTAATTCCTCAATATTTCCTCTTTTACGCATATACCAGACACCATTGTAAACAGCAAAATAGTAAAAGGCTAAGCCAAATATAGCGACAATTACGGACATATAAGGGTCAGGAATGATACCTTTCCCACCGAAATTCCCTAAGAAAGACATCAATACAAGCATTAAAATATAAATAATAATGTAGATACCACCAAAAAATTCAACTGATTGGTGTTTTTGAATAAAGAAAATTACTAAATAACAAACAATACCTATTATTAATCCAGTAATGGCTAGCTGTACCTTACTCCAATTTGTCCAATAAATAAGCAGTGTGGCAAAAACGAATGCCATTGGCGCAATGAATTGCATACCAGGTAGCCCATTATTTTTTGTCAGACCTACTCTACGGAAAACCATAACCGTTACACATGCTGAAGCATATTTAAAAATACCGATAGCTCCTACAATCGCAACGATAGCTGTCCAGCTTTTCAGTGGGAATAAAAATAATAATCCTACTAGGAAATTGAGTGCAAGTGCACGTGTTGGAACACCGAATTTTTTATTAATTGTTCCAAAATAAGATGGTAGGAATCCACTTTTCGCCATACCAAATACATGTCTTGACGTACCAGCTGTATAAGTAAGAGCTGAACCTGTTGGCGAAACCATCGCATCAGCTGTAATAATCCAAGATAGCCAAACCATATTAGCCATCATTGCTAAATTAGCAAATGGTGAATCAAATTTAATGCCACTCCAACCATTCGCTAACATTTCTGTTGGAACTACGCCGATAAATGTAATTTGAAGTAACACATATAATACTGCCGCAACACCTAATGATGTAATGAGGGCAAGTGGAATATTTCTTCTAGGGTTGACGACTTCCCCACTCATCATGATGACGTTGCCAAACCCAGTATAAGCAAAAAATATTCCGGTTGTTAAAATGGCACTTAAACCAGCGCTATAGCCATTTGGTGCAAATCCTTGGCTTGAAAAATTCTCTGGATGAAAGCCTGTCATAAAAAATGCAATGATTGTTAGTACAGGGACTATAAACTTAATTGTTGTAATGATATTGTTCGTGACTGCGAATAATTTCACCCCAAAATAATTGAAAACAACAAAGAATATCATTAAAACCATCGCTGCAAGAATACCTGATGTTGTTAGTTGTTCTTTTGCTACATCATATAACCCTGGCCAAAACTGATTGGCATATTGAATAACACCGGATGATTCTACGGGAGCTGTAGCACAATAGCCAAACCAGATTGAATAACTAGTAACGGTAGCAAGCATTTTTCCGTGAGAATAAAGCGGATATCTTGCTAGGCCTCCTGTTTCAGGTTTTACTCTTCCTAATTCAGCATAAACAAGCGCTATGAGTGTGATAACAAACGCACCAATAATCCAAGAAAGTATGGCTGCCGGGCCTGCTAATTTAGCTGCTACCCATGGTCCAAAGAGCCAACTAGATCCTATTATTCCCCCTAGAGATAATGTTGTAAGTGACCAAAACCCCATTTTCTTTTTCAAATATTGTTCTTGACTCATGAATGTTCCCCTCTCTGAAAAGAGAATATTGGTATGACCCTTTTAATTTGGACGCTTCAATAAAATGACGTTTTGACAGAAAAAATTTACATATTTTACTCTGCAGTGCAATGTAGTGTAGGTGACTAATATAGATTGTGCTCCTTTCTAGATGATGAAACATTGACACATTTTTCATGCACCATTAATTAAAGGTTATTAAAAGGTTTTTACCTTAAAATGATTTTATTTTAATCGTTTGAATTTTTCAACACTTTTTTTACAAAAAAAATAACCATCTCACTTAGATGGTTATTTCAAACGATAAATTTTACTTGGTCGTCCTCTGGATATTTGTGCGTCTTTCCCTGTGTATTCGACGAGATCAACCTCACATAAACTGGCTAAAATGCGTCTAGCATTACTTTCATCCCAATAGAGATGTGCTGCTAAATCTTTAATGGTGAATTCCTGCCAATTCATTTTTTTAATAAGTGTGTATAATTTACTGTAATTTTTTAAACTAATTTTTGCTTTTTTTAATTTCTCTAATAAAATGTCATCATTAATACGGTATGAAAAGCTCACTTCATCTTCTTCACCAGCCGATTCAGTAATCGTTCCATTTTCTTGGACAATCACAATTGGTTGCTCAGATTTCTCCTTGGAGAGCTGGATGGCTCGCTGCGCATTGATTTCCGCAGAGTGAACAGTTACCCCATAGCCAATTCCGACAGTGACTGTTGTATGGGATTCATGTGATAGCTGATAGATGGTATCCTGTAAATCCTTGATTTTACGTTCAATGGCTCCTCTCGAACTAAAAATGATATAGCGACCATTTCCTTTTTCTAACAAGGAGCCATCTAGTTGCTCACAAAATCGCAATAACGTTTCCTTTAATTTTAATTCTAAATACTGTAAATGATAGGAGCTCTTCGCTTTTTCAGAGATTTTATCAAAATGTTCGATTTCGATAATTTGCACACCGATCTGTGTATCCTTAAAATAGAAGGCTCTGAGTTTTTCTTCCAGTATTCGTAATGTTTGGCGGATTTCCATATCTGTAGTGGAAATGTGATAAGCAGGGACACCTGCCTCTTTCAGCCCGCGATAAACAGCTTCAAAGCAAGTCAAAGCACCTGCTGTTTTTTGTTGATTCCATAAGTCGATATGAAAATCCATTAATTCTTTTGTACTGGTATTTACATCAAAGGTTTTCACATAGATTTCTTTAGGCGCAAAATCTAGCTGTTTGACGGCTTGCTCCAAGTGTGAAGTCGTGATTTCATCAATGCTTACCTTGTTCAAAAATTCTCCCTGATAAAAGCCCATATGCAATAGACATTTATAAATGCCGGATTCAGTATGTTGAATATAAACTAAGTTTTCACCTGATTGTAACGTATTTTTCGCAACCATATACGAAATTTGGCCAGAAAAAAACCATGCATCAACAGCGTGATGATTATCCTTTACGATATTTACGGTTTCATGAAAATCATGATAGGGAAATGCTACGAAATTCATAGTCATTTCGTATTCTTTGCCTAATTGAATGATGCGCTCTACAGATGAATTAGGGCCAATGACTCCAACTGTATACATTTTTTCCTCCTAGTAAAATTACTTTATATATACCATTCTATAGAGAATTGCCCAATATTTATAGTGTCAATTAAAAAAGTCTGTTTTGGTAAAGGACAAGGGGACAGGAGTTGCTCATATTTTATTCAAAAGCGCGCTCATTCTTTAATTCACAAAGCTCCGATACAGCCTTCTGAAACCCAACCTAGCAATGGGATGTTAAAGGAAACATAAAGTGCCCTTGTAAGAAGGGCTTTTTCGAGAGAATGAATAAGGCATCGTCATCATTTGTGGTGATGGTGGCTGTCATACCTTCGATTGTAAAGTCAGGTGTAAAATAGAATACTACTTTTTTTGTTGTATCCTTAATAATGCTTGCTAATACAGTCTCTGCATTGGTTGCCTGTAAAGAGATGATATCATAAATATTTAATACCCCTTCCTCCTCCTCCATTAATACTATTGTGTCAAATTCTTCTAAATAGTAAATAGCATGAGGGAAAACTAACGTAAAATAAAACATTAATAAACTTTCATTTTCCTCAACAGCAATCATACTAGAATGGATATAACGATTTTTTGCATACTCTTCAAGAAGTGCTAGATTCTGCTCAATTGTCAGCTGTTGGACGCTGGTCTGCTTTGGCTGAATAGGTCTTGTGGTAAGATCTAAGCTGTATTCACTTTCATGGATTCGCGTAAAGCCAAACTTCGGATAAAAATCTAGTACTGTTTCATTGGCAAAGAGATACATGAAATCACAGGCATCTTCGTACTCTTTCATGAGATGCAGCATCAACTGCTTTGCCAAGCCTTGATGACGATAATGTTCATCCGTCATCACTGTACCAATCTGAATTCCCTTTAATCGCTCACCTTTTACGCGAATCGACATCTTATAAATAGAAGCATTCGCGATTACTTTTCCTGCTTGTACAAATGAGTAAGGAATATATTGGTCATTCCAATAGCCTTTGTTATACCAGCCTCGAAAGTCCAAACCAAATGTTTTCATTGCTAAATCATTAAAACTTGCCTTTAAATTTTCATTGTGACGATAATCACTAACTAATTCATATTTTGCCACGTCTATTCCCTCCTATTTTATGTTTCAATCGCTAATTTTTGTGGGAATCATCACCTCCTAAAAACAGAAAAAGACCCTATGAGAACAAGCTCATAGAGTCCTTTGTTATATAAAATATAACTGTGGATTAGACATCATTATGCTTCTCTTTTATCGCAAAAGGGCATTACTAAATAGACCCTATAATTTTAAAAAAATTATAGAATAACCCCTTTATTAAATTCATTGAATTTAATTTGCGATAATTAGTTTTAGCATAAAAAAGGCTAATCTCCCTTCTGTTTTTAAGATTACTATTATATTACCGTTATTTGTTAGATATGTCTACATGATGAAAATAAATGAAATAAGTATAGAATACCCCTTTAAAGCCTATTCTATAAACGAAGTTAGCAATGAAGGGAGCCTACCATTTACTATGAAATTTAAACTACCTTTCAACAAACAACAACAACAACCAGTTCAAGAGGCGCCTAAAGAAAATCTTGTGAGAGTTGCACATGCCACAGATCATTTTATTCAATCGATTAAAAATGCTACTAATAATCCGGCAGATTTAATCATAAAATCTCTTCCATCAAACCTTACTGTTATTTATATTGATAATTTAGTCGATGATCAAACATTAAATCATGATATTATCGCTAATTTACAAAATAATCCAAAAGAAACACCCGAAGATATTGAAATTTCCCTTTCTGTACCAGAAGTCAATGAGTCCAGTCTACTGAGGGAAACAGTAGAATCAATGGTAAATGGATCTGTTGTAATTCATGTAGATGGCTACACTAAAGTTCTTTTAGTCGATATTGCAACAAGAGAATCTAGAGCATTATCAGCTCCTGAAAATGAATCACAAGTTATTGGTACACAAGTTGGTTTTAACGAGAGTCTTTCAACGAATATTTCCTTAATTCGTCGCTACATAGTGAGTCCAGAACTTTGTAATGAAAAGCTCAAAATTGGCAGGCGGACGAATACGTCAGTTTCCATTTTATATATGAGTGGTATTGCCTCCGATCAAATGGTTAATACATTGCGTCAACGATTATCAGATCTTGATGTTGATCAATTACTAGATAGCGCAGTTTTGGCTGAAATGATTGATGATAACTCTTTGTCAGTCTTCCCTCAAATGCTTATGACTGAAAGGCCTGATAGATTATGTGATGCTCTTTTAGATGGCAAAGTGGGTGTTCTTGTGGATGGCAGCTCCATGGCTATAGTTTGCCCACAAGCGTTTACAGAGTTTTTCCAAAGTCAGGAAGATCAAAACTTAAGATGGCAAATTGCTACTTTTCTTCGTTTATTACGACTGGCTGCCTTCTTTTTATCTGTTTATTTAACACCATTTTATGTGGCAGCTCTTACCTTTCATTATGAAGTGATTCCACAAGCCTTTCTCGTACCATTAAGTGAATCAAGGGCTTTAGTTCCTTTCCCGCCCATATTTGAGGCTTTGCTGCTGGAATTTATTATTGAACTACTGAGAGAAGCAGGAGCCAGATTACCAACTAAAATTGGACAAACAATCGGTATCGTTGGTGGTATCGTTATTGGAACAGCAGCTGTACAGGCAGGGATTACCAGTAATATATTGCTGATTATCATTGCGTTAAGTGCCCTAGCCTCTTTTACGTCGCCAAGTTATATGATGGGCAATGTGATTCGTCTTATTCGCTTCCCTATTATTATACTTGCAGGATTTTGGGGTTTTTATGGTATCATGTTGGCTTTTTGTTTTATTCTGATTCATTTGTTACGTCAGTCAAGCTTGGGTGCTCCGTATATGTCTCCCTTCTATCCACCGAGGTTGAAGGAAATGCGGGATAGTATTATTAGAATGCCTGTCCCATTAACATCAAAAAGACCTGCTTTGACAAGACCAAAGGATGAACATAAATTTGTGCCAGAGCCAGTGAAACCTGATAAAAGTTGAACTGAAGGTGAAATAAATGGCAAAACCTATACAACTTAGCCCTAAAGATATGATTAATGCTTATTTGCTTTTTTTTGTGGTACACGGTGCTCAAATTGGGGTTGGTATACAGGGATTTCAACGCATTATCTATCAGGATGCTAGACAGGATGCATGGATTTCTGTTCTACTGGCTGGGATTGCCACACATCTTGTTACGTTTTGTATGATTAAAACGTTAGAAATTTACGGCTCTGATGATCTTTACGGAATTCAAATTGATATTTTTGGCAAATGGATTGGCAATTTTTTAAATGCAATTTATGTCATCTATTGCTCTGTGGCGTTCTTTTCTGTTTTACGAAATTATATTGAAGTTATACAAGCATGGATTTTTCCTAGCATCGAGACCTGGTTCCTGTCCGCAACTTTATTAATTATTATTATTTATGCCTTTACGGGAGGGCTTCGTGTCATTGTAGGCGTGTCTTTTTTTAGTATCATTCTCTCCTTATGGATTTTCCCAATGCTAGCATTTCCGATGAAATACGCTACAGTAGAAAGTCTTCTCCCTATTTTAGAAAATGATATTCGCTCCATTTTAAAAGGGGCACAATCAATGACCTTTACGATTATCGGCTTTGAAATTCTAAACGTGATTTACCCCTTTGTAAAAGACAAGAAAAAAATCAGAAAACCTGTTCATTTAGGACTATTAGCTACAACCATCATCTATTTAGCCGTGATGCTGGTGTCCATTGCTTATTACAGTGAGGGCAAGCTATTGAAAACGATATGGGCAACTTTGACATTATTTAGTTTTATTAGCTTTCCCTTTATGGAACGCTTTGAATTTGTAGCTGTTTGTTTTTGGATGCTAATCATTTTACCGAATCTATGTCTATACTTATGGGCTGCGTACCGCGGAGCAATTCGTTTATTCCCGATAAGTGAAAAGACATTTGTTTGGCTCTTTTCATTCATCGTTTTAATTGGAACATTATTGGTTCAAACACGGACACAGATTAATACAATTAACACGGTGTTTGGACAGATTGCTTTTTACGTAATCTTTGTCTACCCTATTTTACTTTGGCCAATAGCACGACTAAAGAAGAACTTCACATCAAAGAAGGTGAAAAATAATGAACAAACTTAGAGGAAGATGGATGATTCTTCTATCCTTTGTTTTTTTATATGGATGTGCACAAACCAATATTTTGGATAAAGTTGGATTAACTACTTTAGTCGGCTATGATGTAGGAACAGAGGATAAAATAAAGACAACAGCTGTTATTCGTGAAGTAAATCCCGAATTTCAAAGCAATGTGGAAGTTCTGTCTACAGAAAACGATACGAGTAAAGGAAATCGGATGGAAGCCAATCGTAAGCTTTCGAAAAAAATCATGGTTGGTCAAATGAGAGTCATCCTATTTGGAGAGGAATTGGCAAAAAAAGACCTTCGCTATTATATTGATACAAACCTAGAAAATGCTAGTGTCAGCAATGGAATCTTTATGGCTATTGTGGAAGGTGAAACAGAAACATTACTGAAATACGAATATCAAAATATTGAGGATATTGGGCAGCATATTTTTAGGTTGATTGAACAAAATGTCAAGCAGGAATATATGATTTCCTCTACACTTCATCAAATTGCCCATGATTTCTATTCATCTGGAAAAGAATTTGCCATGCCTATTATTAAAAGAGATGACGAGCTGGTGGAATTAAGTGGGATAGCTCTTTTTAAAGGCAGCAAAATGGTCAGTACCCTTCCAGCAAATGATAGCTTTTACGTAAAGATTGTCAGAGATACCTTTAAAGTAAGTTTATATGAAACTGTTCTGGAAAACGAAGATGTACCTTCCGAAATTCTTCAAAAGCCTGCCAATAAAATAACGGTAGCCTTTGATGCAATCCAGTCGAAACGAGAAATGATGTTAGTTGATGCGGATACGCCAACATTTGACCTGAACATCAAAATCAAATCGAGAGTATTAGAGGTGTACCCTGATATCAATCAAGGGGACCCAAAAAGTGTGGCGGCACTGGAAAAAGCAATCGAGAAAAAATTGTCAAAGGAAATACGTAGAGTGATTGCTCATAGTCAGGAAGTTGAGTCAGATATCTTTGGCTTTGGTGAGAAATATCGAAGCGAAGTAAGACATTCTAAGCTAACAAAGGATAAATGGCAAAAAATATATAAAGACATGAAGGTAAATGTCCATGTTGATTTTACAATTTTAAGGGATGGTGTTTTTGAATAACTAGTGAAATGGTTGCCCTGTCATAACCGATAAAAAGTTTTGGAAAAAATGTTCATAATGAATATCAACAGCAATACGATGCTTTTTTTCGCCATTATTATTTTCATAAGGTCTTGTCTCGGCAATACTTTGCCCCCTTGCAGGTCCTTCTAACTTGTCGACAACGGTTACAGGATAGGACTCATAAATAAACATGTCAGGATAAATGACTGCCATTAGTGTTAACGCATCATGCACGGGACTTCCTAGAAGTGAGGGGTCCCGTTCTTTATAAAAACGTGTATAGTATTCCATTAAGGGCTTTAGAATTTTTGTTTTGCCAAAGGAGTCAATATAGTCCACCATCCCAGGTGTGACAATGGCCTTTTGTGTCGCATTTAAAGGGATGATTGTCACATTCGTTGCATAGGTAAGCACAATATTAACGGCAAAGGGATCACCATGGAAATTCGCTTCAGCCACTGTCGTTACATTACCTGGCACCCAAAATGCTCCACCCATAATATAAAATTCCTTGATATTTTTCATAAGCTCTTTATAAAGGATAAGCATCGTGGCTAGTGAGGTTAATCGCCCAATATTAACAATAATTAGCTCATCATGCTTATACCTTTCAATAATGTTGACGATTTCAAAAAAGTTCTCAATTTTTAATTCGTGATCATCAATTGGGATGATGGGTCCAAGACCTCGTTCACCATGAATTTCTGGGTAATAGGTCGGCTGCTCTCCTGTTAAGGGTACTTCTGCTCCTAAGATCACAGGAATACCTTGAGGGAAGTCGAACAATTTCATGACATAATAAATATTGGATACCGCATCCTCTCGCGATACATTGCCATAATCTGCAACGAGTCCCACAATTTCTATTTCTTGATTAAGCCGTGCATAGATCAATGCCACCGTATCATCAATGCCAATATCCCCGAATAACAGCACTTTTTTTACCAAACCATGTCCTCCCTTTTACTACCATTACTGTTATCTTTATAGTAATCAAAGATGACACGAATTATGAATTTTTGTGGAAAAATGAGTGAGTAATTCTAGTCCAACGAAAGAAACCCATATGCCGAAGCACATGGGTTTGATGATTTAGTGATTTGATTGGAGGAACTGATAGACTGCCATCATTTCCTGCTTATTCAATTCGCGTATACGATTAAAAATAGGAATATTGGCAACGGCCTCAAGATGGGAGCCCTCTGTAACAACATCGCTTACAGTACCAGTTAGCCATGTTTCCACATCAATGCCATCAACGATTTGCTGGCGTCCCTCCTCATTAATGCCACTTGCGCCACAGCTTACACAGGGCACGGTTAATTTATGGACTCCATCATGCAGTCCATCTTCAGAGAGCACCTTTTTCCCTTTACAGAATGGACAGGAATGACTGGCTTTGACTTTATTGATTTGGGTTACGATTTTCTTGTAGCCAAATGCTTCATATACATATGTTAGTTTTTTATATTTACCATTCGTAAAATATTGATCGATGATGGTTTCTCTTGTCTCCTGTATATTGGCAAAATCACAGATGGTCACTTGATTTTTATGGCTGATGCGCTCTAGATTATCTTTGATTTTGGCCCAAAAAGGAAAAGCATTTTGTAGTACGATTTCATAGCCGACAAAGCTTGCTAGCTCTAATTCCAGCATTTTTAGGGATACCTGTGTTTCCCTTGGCAATAAGGAAACATCCTGTAGCAGTGACATGTCTCCGCCCACGATGGCTTTGATTTTTTCTAGTTGTGGTAAGTTGCCTACAATGTTGATGACTTCATCAAGCGGCTGGCGAATTAAGTCACGAATATCTGTGTCCCCAAATCGTAATTTCTTTTGGTGGTTGAGCACAGTCCCATGACAAATTGGGCATGGGACCATTTCTCTTGTTTCCTTCATTTGCTCTTTAATAATGGATTTTGAAATCACGATATAACGACCAATGATAAAATTAAAGCCCTCCCACTTTTTCGAGGATTTCGTTGCCTTATCATAAAAGGACTTGTCCCAATAACCATATAAAAATGTATGCTTTTCTTCCTCAGTCATATCATGATAGCTTTTACTAATGTCCTGACCCAGCTCTATTTTAATCTGCTCAAAGAGAAATTCTAATTTAGAATGTTGATAGTATTTTAAAACCTCCATTATATCGGGATGTAGTAGGCCGTCCCAAAATGGCACGTTTTTGTCTTGTACCACAAGATCAAAATCGAATTTTTCAATTTCCAATCGACCAGAGCAGCTAGGGCAATGATTTTCTTGGCTATAAAAATCGAAGCTTCTCGTATCCTTATTTGTTGGATGAGCAGCCACAATATGATTGATTAGGCCACCTATTTCATACAGGAAGCTATATTGGCTATATAAATGTCTTTCCAAATCAATGGCAACAACTGGGGCAATTTTGTTCGATTCATATTCACCGTAAATCAGACGAGCCATGGAAGATAAGCTTTTTAAGATGCCACCCTTATATATATTTTCCGCATTTTTGAAATAGCTAATATGGTTGTCTTCTAAGTATTGAATGCCCTGCCTTAATGCGAGTGTAGATGTGATTTGTAATGGAGTTGAACCCATTGAATGATTATCCTGATTAAAATAATCTTCATGACTAAATACATTTAGATGTGTTACAGGCTCCTGCTGTCTTTTACCGAAGTCAACAACAAAATCAGAGCTTTCCAGCATATAGGCATTATGCTCAATCATGATGATGGAGATAGATTCATCCTCTAGGATGTCCCTGACACTATCGATGAATTGGTTTAAAATGTTCTGAGATAGCCCTTTAGAAGGCTCATCAAAAATAAATAATGTATGGGGATTACGAGCGTTGGCAAATAACTCTGAGACTAGATGCACACATTGGAATTCACCAGTCGATAGAGATTGCGTTTTTCTCTCAAGCGTTAAGTAGCCCAGTCCAAGCTTAATCAATAAGCTTAAGCGTTTATGTGCGATATCCTCATTAGGTAGTTCATCGATTATATCTTCAATCGAGCGCTGGAAAATATCATCAATGTCCTCACTATATTTTGTTAGTTTCTTTTTAATATCAAGGAATGTCGCGACAGTGGAACGACTCGTAATGGATTGGTTACGATCTTGCCCAACCATCACGAGTTTGTCCTTTGGATAGCGTTTGATAAAATCTTTAGCAATACACTCATTAACAAGCGTTGATTTCCCACAACCAGACTCTCCTGTAAAGGTAACAAGTCGATTTTGTGGAATGTCTATTGCATCCATTTGGATATTACGGCAATATAAATCTCCGAATTGATAATAGGATGTTGTTGCTGCTGGATTTCGTTCCCAATAAATAGGCTTTGGTCGTGGAGATTCTTCAACGATTTTTCCTCCGTATTTTCCACTACCTGGTCCAAAGAATAGATGCTCGTCTGCCGTGTCTAACACAGTATCAGAATGATCAATCAACCAAATTTGGTTTTTAGCGCCTAGCTGTTGTATTTGCTCTAAAATTTTTAGTAAGGTGTTATGGTCCAGACCCACAGAAATTTCATCAACAATAATCACGGTGTTTTCGCTTGTTGCCATGAATTCTGCTAAGTACAGCCTTGTTAATTCTCCACCTGATAAAGTCCCCATAATACGATTTAAGGTTAAGTAGCCAATATTCATTTGCATAATATTATGCAGAATATGCTGTTTTTCTTCACTGATATTTAATTCTTTTGATAAGGAATAGATGGCTTCTATACTTAAATGATGAATATCAGAAATACTATAGAGTTCATTCCATAAAGTGATTTTATACTGCTCCACTTCTGGACTATAGCGCTTACCCAAACATTTTTTACATTCTACATTTTTTGTCGTGCCTCGCCCCTTACATGCAGGACACCAACCTAACGCATTGTTAAAGGAAAACATCTCTGGCGATAGCTGAAACTCATCTGCCAGTCGATTACGAATTTCTTTAAAAACACCTGTATGTGTACCAATTGTGGAACGTGGATTGCTAGAGATTGAGGATTTTCCTAGAAAAAGTACAAGGGGCATGTCCTCCATTTTGATGGCACTGAAGTTCGTTTCCATAATGTTTGGAAACAAATATTGATATTCAGCCTTTGGCAATAAAGAAACAAGACGTTTTTTGGATTCTTCCCCAATCGTTTGACAAAATGTCGTCTTCCCTGAACCAGACAAACCTGCTATGGCTAAAGATTGATCGTCGGATAAAACGACATCTAGACGGTTAATATTATTGGCAATTAGTTCATTAATTTTCATTTAGTTATCCTTCCATTTAAGAAAATTAAAAGATGAGACTGAACATGAAAGAACACAATTCTTGCTACGGAATTGCGCTCTTCTTGCTGTTATTTAATTTATACTACGCTAATACTTTTTCAAGCTGTGCACTCATATTTGTCCAAGCATATTTTGCTCCCTCGATTGCACCTTGACGTGCCTTTGTTTCTTCGCTGAAGCCACCTTGATCAAGATGAAGCTGAGTCGTACCATCTGCTACCTGTGTTAATGTCCATGTAACTGTTGTTGTTTCGCCAGCACTTGTCCAAGTATAAGATAATTTGTGAGGCTCTTCCACTTCCAGTACCTCACAGTCTACAATACCGTCCCACCATTCATTTGGTTCAGCACGGAATTGGAATTTATGTCCTACGATTGGTTGGAAGTCATTGTTCCAGATCCATTTTGCTAGTGTATCTGAGTCTGTTAAAGCATGCCATACTTGTTCGATGGAACTTGTAAATTTAAAATCTAATGATACATCTGGTTTCATTTTTTTTCCTCCAATAATAGATGTAATTTCGCGATTCTTTCTTTCCAAAAACCTTCATAAAACGATACCCAATCTTGTATTTCTTTCAATGGAGCTGCATTCAATCGATATCTCGTCTCTCTACCTTCCTTGCGTGCAAGAACAAGGCCTGCATCTTTTAGAATGGCTAAATGTTTCGAGACAGCAGTACGCCCCATATCAAATTGAGCGGTTAATTCGTGAAGCGGTAACTCATCTACCTCTGCCAATAAACGGATCAACTTTCGTCTTGTTGGGTCAGCAATGGCTACATAAACGTCACGCTCTTGATGATTGTTATTCAAAACCACCACCCTTTCTAATAGGACACTGATTGGTGTCTTAATTATATGACACCAAATAGTGTCCAGTCAAATACTATTTTGGTCAAAGTGGTAGGAGTTCTATACCTACAAGGAAAACTAGCTAAAATACAAAAAAGTACAGAGGAGGAGCCTATGTACTTTCGGGTAATTATTCATTTGTTAACTTCAGTTGTTATGGATTCACGTAACAGAATAACAATACGCCTTAAAAGAAAAACCCTTATTGACATGAATTGCGCATCCCAATAAAGGTTTTCTGATGTGAATTTATGCTAGCTCTAAGGGTAAAAAGGCGTAGTCTCCATCTCTTATAACGGAACCTTTACGCACCGCAATTGACTGCTTGAATAGAGGGCCATCAATGACGGTCGTATGGAATTCGCCGCCTTCTCCGCATGGGTCAATGCTACGGGCTTCAAGCTCCTTTACATATTCAGGGGTAAGCACTCGCCCTAAATCTTCCTCCGTCATGCCCAAGGATAGGTTGACCGTGACAATCATTGTAATAAATCCTAAGTGAATAAATTCATCGACAGCCTCACGATGGTTCATCTCCCACAATGGCATGCCTAGCTTTAAACCTACCTTTTTAGTGACTTTATCGTGCCAGCAGCCATGTGCAGGCATATCTAAGTCTCCTGTTACTAATACTTCAGCTCCCTGTTGCTTTGCATTTACTAATAAACCTACAAATACTTCTTCATAATCCGCCCAGCTTGCTGCAGCAGTATAGACTGGTAGCCCAATAGAGTCAGCTTGTGCCTGGATAAGCGCCGGTGGCATCCCGTGGGACCTTGAACGTTTCCCTTCTTCCTCTAGCATCACTATGAGACCCATTGCTTGGCCCACCTGTGATGCTTTATATAAAGCTAAAACACTATCCTTGCCACCACTAAATGAAGCAATAAATGTGCGATTTTGTGCATTCTGTTTCCAGCCTGTTGTGTTGGTCATTTCCTTGTCTCCTTTTACTGTTCATCAAGATATATGCTTCTAGCATCCTCGTCAAAAAACTCTATAATCGTTGGATAATTATTAAGGTTAATATTGGCCTCTTTCAATATCTTTTGCATAAAGATGGTATCGACAAAAATTTTATTGATAATCCTCCTACATATTGATGGTAAGTCATGGAAATACGCTATTAACTGAATAAGGTCATCAAAGTGAAAAGTCAAAATATAAGTGACATAATTCTGTAATAGCATACTAAAGCAATGCTCACGATAAGGATTCGATTGATGATCGAATAGAAAGCTATGAAGCAATTGATAGAATGCCTTATTATTTTGATTAAACATATGTAAAAAATCATCTACATTATTAATTAGATGTAGGTACTCTATGCCATCTTCAAAAGGCATAACGAGTCTTTTTGATTTTCCTTCGATGCTTCTCAAAAGTTCGATTGTCAGCTTCTTGCAAGCATTTATCTCATGTGGTGTTAATAACGCTCTGTCATGCTTATGCTGACAAATATAATCATGATAATGAGAAAAATATTGCTCCATATTGATATTCGTTTTAGCATGAATTAAAGTTCCTTCTTTGAAAGAAAAAGCATAAAGTGTTTCCTCGTTCACTGGATGGCTATACAGATAGAAAAAGAATAAAAAGTCCTTTAACTGTTGTTTCTGCTCTTTGTTGAGTATCGTGACATGCTCTAATTGAGCAAGTTGAAAGAAGCAATAGTTTTTCATAAAATCATTCATTTTGTTATACGGGTTACGTGGAATTATTCTAGTCGTTGCATTTATTGTGTAGAGCAAATAATAGCAAACTTGCTCATCATAAACATCTAGCTGCTTGAAGCAAGATGTAAGCATAGGCTGCTGCCAGTCTGGCTTTTGAACATAATGAGGATTTTGCGGTTGAAATGCCTCTGCCCATTCCAAAAATGTCCCCTGTTCGTGATCAATAAAAAAGAGCTCTGCGCTAGTATCTTCTAATAAAACATATTCGAAGTCCTTCATTTGAACAGCTGGTAAACCCTTATTAAATTTGATATTAAGGTAGTGATCAAATACTTCTTGTAATACTGTCATTCTTATCCCCATTTCTTTAGGATTTTTCAGAAGCAAACGTCCCTTTATTTTATCACAATCATGATGAGAACTTGGCGATAGATGCTAAGGTGGAACACCATTATGAGTGATTAAGACAGCTCGTTGGATCAATGCCTATTTGGAGGTTATCTGGAGGAGCCATGGAGAAACAAGAGTGAGAATTTTGACTATCTAAATGGAAATAAAGTCTTTTTAGCAGAACATCAAAAGCCCGAACTAAATTATAAAACAACCTAGTGTGCTTCATAATTGTTCGGGCGTTCTGTTCATGCTTTGTTAATTAATAAGCTTGTGCAAACCAAACTGTATGTTTTGCTTCATTTCCACAGCCAATACATGTGGTTTTCGTTGTTGGTGGATTGAAAGGAATATTGCGAGATGTGTATTTTGTTTCTTCCTTTACTTTTTCCTCACATGCATCCTCGCCACACCAGCCAGCAAGCACCCAGCCTGGAATTGTGCCATTGTCTTTTGCTGTGTCAATGTGCTGCTGTAATTGTGGAAGTGTGTCAATTGTTGTGTGAGCATTTGCTTCACGGAATTGACGAGCTTTTTCTAATAAGCGCGTTTGCATGGTTGTTAATTCTTCTTCAATAGCTGTAATGATTGTAGCTAAATCAACAGTTCGTTTTTCTTCTTCATCACGCGCTTTCAGTAAAGCTTGCTTGTTTTCTAGGTCACGTGGCCCTAATTCAACACGCACAGGCACGCCTTTTAGCTCCCATTCATTGAACTTATAGCCTGGCGATTGGTCTGAATCATCCAAACGTACTCGAATACCCTTCCCTTTTAAAGCTGCAAAAATCTCATCTAAATGCTCCATGATTTGAGGGTTCTTTTTCCATGGTCCTACTGGAATTAAAACGACTTGCGTTGGTGCGATGCGTGGAGGTAAAACAAGTCCCTGCTCATCACCATGCACCATAATAACTGAACCAATTAAGCGTGTAGATGTACCCCAAGATGTTGTGTGTACGTATTCGTGCTGGTTCGCTTTATTTAAATACTTGATATTAAAGGCTTCAGCAAATTTTGTTCCTAAATAATGGGATGTTCCTGCTTGCACAGCCTTGCCATTTTTCATCATTGCCTCAATAGAATACGTATCGACAGCCCCTGCGAAACGTTCAGAAGGTGTTTTTTGTCCATCATAGACAGGAATTGCTAGCACCTGTTCTACTACTTCTTTATAAATGTCTAGCATTTGCATTGTTTCCTGCCGAGCATCTGCTTCATCCACGTGCGCTGTATGCCCTTCTTGCCATAAAAATTCTGATGTCCGGATAAAAGGCAGTGTTTTCTTTTCCCAACGGAAGACATTTGCCCATTGGTTGATTAGCACTGGTAGGTCACGGTAGCTTTTAATCCAATTAGAGTAAAGATGACCAATCATCGTCTCAGATGTTGGACGAAGGGCTAGCCGTTCTTCTAATTGTTCCCCTGCTGCCTCGGTTACCCAAGGAAGCTCAGGTGAAAAACCTTCGATATGATCCTTTTCCTTTTGAAAGAAGGATTCAGGGATAAGCATTGGGAAATAGGCATTACGATGTCCTGTCTCTTTAAAGCGACGATCCATTTCCTCCTGAATATGCTCCCAAATTTCATAGCCGTCTGGCTTAAAGGCGATACAGCCTCGAACAGGTGTATAATCCATTAAATCGGCTTTTTGGATGGTCTCGATATACCATTTCGAAAAATCTTCTAGTTGTTTTGACATGTGTTCTCCTCCAATTTTGTTAAATGAATACTTGTTCAACCCGTATGAAGATTTAGCTGAAGCAAGAAAAAAGCACAAAGCTGTCCTCTGAATAAGGACGTCTTTGTGCTGGAATGACGTGGTACCACCTTGATTTAGCTTTATGTTGAATATAAAGCCCTCTCACGTTTGGTAACGAAAACGACTCGGTTATGTTTGCATAACATCTCCGTGGTAGGTGTTCAGTCAAGAAGCGGTGATATAGCTCTCAGCAGGTGCTATATTTTCTGTTTCACAATTCTTACTTACTTGGCCACATCATCAAATAGTTTATCATGTTAACAGTTTTACTTTATCCCACTTTAGCAAAATCATTCAGGAATAGCAATTAATAACTGGATTTATTTGTGACAGTATTAACAATGAGATTCGTAAAATCTTCTACAGATAAAGGCTTACTAAAATAATAGCCCTGCACATACTCACATCCATGCTCACGCAGAACATTTAATTCAGCTTCCTCCTCTACACCTTCAGCTACTACTTGGAGATTTAAGGCATGTGCTAATGAAATCATGGCTGAAATCATAGCGATTCCAGACTTCTCAGGTACGATATCACGGACAAAGGCACGATCAATTTTAAGTACATCCACTGGGAATTTTTTTAAATAATTTAACGATGAATAGCCTGTCCCGAAATCATCTAATGAAATAGTTATACCTAGTTCTCGTAATTGCTTGATAGTATCAATTAAATCTTCCGTATAATCAAGCATACTCATCTCGGTAATTTCAATTTCTAATAAATTAGGGTCAATGCCTGTTTCTGCAATGACACTACGCACCATATCTACAAAGCCACCTGTACTAATATGAATTGGTGAAATATTTACAGCTACCCGCAATGATAAATCATGTAATTCATTCCACTGACGAGCTTGAGCACAGGCTTTACGTAAAACCCATACACCAATATCATTAATCAATCCACAATCCTCTGCAAATGGAATAAAACGATCTGGCGGAATATGACCTAATTCAGGGTCATACCAGCGTAGCAATGCCTCCATACCAATAACAGAATCCGTTTTTAAGTCGATCTTAGGCTGATAATGTAATTCTAGACGATCTTGCTTTAATGCTTGATGTAATTTCGTTTCCAGCAAAAGCCATTTATCATTGGCCTCGTCCATATTATCACGATATAGTCGATATTGATTACCTCGTGTAGATTTTGCAGCATACATAGCAATATCCGCATTTTTCAATAATTCTTCCACAGAGTTTGCATGATCTGGGAATACACTGATGCCGATACTAATACTCGCATAAAATTCATAGGTATCGACAATAAAGCTTTCATTGAAGACGCCAATAATTTCCTTAGCCATTTCATCAATGCGATTGACATCATTTAGAATCATGACAAATTCATCGCTATTGTGGCGATAAAAAGAATTCGAAGTATGATCAATATTGCGCAGACGATTGGACATTTCCACTAAAAACATATCGCCAATAATATGACCAAGTCCGTCGTTAATGTGTTTGAAACGATTCACATCAATGAAAAATAACGCAAACTTCTCTCCTGTACGTCGAGATTGATGAAATTCATTTTCTAAACGCTGTTCTAATTTGCGACGATTTGGTAGCCCTGTTAGTTCATCGTGATAGGCAATATGAGTAATTTTTTTAATGTCCTTTTGCGCTGTAATATCTACGCGAATGGCAATATATTGATAAGGCTTTCCTCGTTCATCTAGGAACGGAAAAATCGTTGTTTTCACCCAATATAAACTGCCATCCTTTGCACGATTGCACACCTCGCCATTCCACATATCGCCATTACCGATTGTTTTCCACATCTCTCTAAAGAAAGATTTGGGATGAAAGCCTGAATTTAGTAAACGGTGATCTTGACCAACTAATTCTTCACGCGTATACTTCGAAATTTTACAAAAATGATCATTAACAAAAGTAATTTTTCCGGTACGATCTGTAATCGCTACAATGATGGAACTATTCATGGCGGAAAAGATATCTTGTAATTCTTTTAGACTGTAGTTCATTTGATTAACACTACTAGGCGTGATATTCATCATTTTCATTCTCCATTCATTAAAATATGAAGGGTTTGGTACTTTTGCTTTATCTTACAGCGAGGTATAAAGTTGTGGTATATCGCCCTTTTTTATGTAATTATATTATAGTCTTAGAAAAGCAGTTAATTCAACCCAAATCTCAAAAACATTCAAAGCTGCATTTGATAGTTTTTAATAAAATAGACAAAAATTAGTGGATATAACCTCCTTGTAATTGTCTAAATATATTGTTATTCAATACTTTTGAACTATATTAAATAGTTTATTTAGGCTATTTATCTTTTTAATACAAAATATAAAAGTTTTATATAATATGTTTGAGTGTCTTGTAAAATTTTTGTTAAAGTAAAATGCCTTACTGTCCCACATAGGAAGTAAGGCATTTTATATGTTAAGAGACCTCATATTCTATTGAACCCCCTATTGATTTCGCCTGCATGTTGTAGGCATCTAATTGCTCTTGGGATAAACTTGAAATGTAATAGTGAAAATTAATAGGCTCTAGCCCATGCTCCTCACATACTTGACGATAAAATTCATAACCTTCTCGATAATCTGTCATCCTCATAACTTCCTTTCACATTCCCTATTTTACGTCTGATTTTTTTGTTATATAACAGAAATATTATTTGTTTAAAAATATATAACAGTCTACTGTAGTTATCAATGAATTATCTGAAATTTCTTGCTGAAATCACGAAAGCCCAGACCATTTTATTTAGTATGGCTGGGCTTTTCATAAAATATTCACGGCGGCTTCCGTCATAATCACTCCTTTTAGATTCCTAATTGTTTTGCTTGCATATTGTAAGCCGAAAGTTGTTGCTGTGATAATTGTAATACATAGTAACGGAAAGAAATTGGCTCCAATCCATAGCGCTCACACATTTCACAATAAAATTCATAACCATCACGATACTTTGACATTTAAATTTCCTCCTCTAACTAAATCTGTTTTATAACAGTTGTTATTATTTTTATTTAATATATAACAGATTATGTAGCACGTCAAGAGATTATAACAGAAAAATTGAATAACAATAAAAGGAATTTAGCTCCTCTCCTGTGGCCAAATTCCTTTCATATATGTTATTCTCTAACGATTTCTTGTAATTGCTTGATATGACGCTGCTCGTGCATATAGACCATTTCAATCCATTGGTCGAGTGGTAATTCTCCTAAGGCTGGGTGCTTCACAGCGCGCTTAGTTAATGCTTCAGGTTCCTCGATTGTTTGCAAAAAGGCGAGGAGGTTCTTTCTTGTTGTAGCTAGTAAATCCAGCATCGCTTGAACAGTGAAAGGCTCTTCTGCTGGCTCTACAATAGGCGGTGCTTGGAACTTTCTTGTTCGATCTAAGATGAGCTGAACATTTTTTCGAGCGGGTGTTGACTGTTCCTCTGCCTTTAATCCCCATGTAATGGCTTTCTTTGTTGCTTCCTCTACTAATACGAGATGATGACAGATTTGTGCCACACTCCAGCTTTGTGCATCTGGTTTCTTATTAAAGGTTGTATCGTCCAATAAGTGAATTTCCTGAAGCAATTGTGTTCTTGTGGTATCGAGATGTTCTTTGACGTTTGACATCCTTGGCTCCCCTTTCATTAGGTCTTCTACTATATATTCGATATGGAGAGGGGAAAATCATCTTTCACGAACAATATTAAATGGATTATTCTCTAAAACATGCTGTAGCTGCTCATCTTCAATATGTGTATAAATTTGCGTGGTTGCGACGCTAGAATGCCCTAAAATGTGCTGCAAACTACGGATATCTGCCCCTGCTTTATACATCATCGTTGCGGATGTATGGCGTAGCTTGTGTGGTGTAAGTCGTTCTTTTTGAAGACCTGACTGCTGATTAATGCGTTTAACGATTTTGGCAACGGTTTGACGTGTAAAGCGTGTTCCCTTCTGAGACACAAATAGGGGCTCCTCGCCTTCGCCTTTATAGGGTGTCTTCCCACTGTTTTCATAGTCAGCAAGTGCCTGCATACAGCTATCATTTAAATAGACGGTGCGCTCTTTGTTGCCCTTCCCAATTACCGTTAAATAACGTCCTTGAATGGATGTCTTATTAAGCTGACATAGCTCGGTGACACGTATTCCTAAATTTAAGAAAAACATCATCATGCAATAATTTCTCGGGGATGCCTGATTGCTTTTAATCCCATCTATAAATTGTGTAGCTTCTTGTAGGTTCATATAAATGGGTCGTTTTCTGCCTATCTTTGGTGTCTCTAATTCATCTGCAGGATTTTCCTCGATAAGTCGACGTTTGCCTTTTAAGTATTTAAAAAAGGATTTTAATGTGGCCACTTTTCGTGCTCGTGCAGCAGCTGAATTGCCTCGCTGTACTTCGCAATATTCCATGAATAAATAAAGATCCTCTAATGTCATTTCGCGTATTTCTTCTATTGTAATAGTGCCAATATCAATGGCGGATAAATTCTCTATATCCAAATCCTCCTGGACAGCTTTGTGGAAGCGGAAAAATAAGGTCAGGTCATATTCATATTCTTTTCTTGTGCGCTGAGACTTTCCTTTGATGGTTGTTAAATAGACAAGAAAATCCTTCATGAATTTTGGTTGTTTTGTTTTTTGCATGCTCATCACCTCTATTTGCTCTATTTTACCATAAAAAAACGTTCCCAAATATAAATTTGGGAACTTTATTGAAAAAAAATGCCCTTTTTCGCACGTCAGAACAAATGTTCTGTTCGAAGGTAATAAAAAAAACCCTTTTTAAAAAGAGGATTTTTGTTACAACTATTTTGTGACAGTTATAGGATTTTAGGCATAAAGTTCTCGGTAAATGAATATTAAAATCTAGTAGACTTTATTTGCTGTGTGAGACGCTTCGAAAAAACAATAGATGGGTAACTGTCCATGTCGATTCGTCTCACAACGCGCATGGGATTATTTTACAAAAACTGAATAATTCCCATCCTCTTGTTTTGTTAGTGACCAGTTTGTCGATAACATTTGCTGAAGTCTTGTGACTGTTTCCTCATCACACGTTAAATGCTGGATACCTGTTTCTAATAGTTGGTAATCCTTCCCTTCTTCTAATTGAAAGCGTAGCTGCAATAAACGTTGGATGCCTGGTAATGTTACATACTTGATTCGATAATGGCCATGGTATGCATTTAAGAACTGTTGTTCCCCTTCCTGATATAGAGCCATTGTCTCGCTAAATTCATAGTTTGGCACTTGTTCTTGCCAAGCTGACACATCCCCCGAACGCAAAGCTCGTAAAATTTCCTCGTCTGATAAATTTAATTTGGATAGTTTATCTAATTCATACGCTTGCATTAAATTAATGATGGTCATGGTTGTTAGCTCCTTTTATGTATTTATTCACAGTGTAACATGTTTTCACTACTACTTGAATTCGGAGGCGATCCATATGATGAATTTATATGATTCTAGTCTGTTTTTCGATGAAATGTTTGATGGCAATAAGCCAAAGCCTCATTATCGATCTTTTCATCATAAGCTAACCTTTTTTTCGCGGGAGCAACTTGAAGAAAAATACCGACAAGCGCAAGCGAGCTTTCTCAGACAAGGGATTACTTTTACGGTATATGGTGCACAAGATGGAACAGAACGTACCATGCCTTTTGATTGTGTCCCAATTATTATTCCTCAAAGCAAATGGGCCATGATTGAAGCAGGTGTCAAGCAGCGCGTGGAGGCACTCAACAAATTTTTACAGGATGTTTATGGACAGCAAAAGATCTTTCAGGACGGTCTTATTCCGAGGCAGCTTGTTGAAAATAATCCTTATTTCAAACCAACCATGAGAGGACTTCAAGTACCAATTGCGAATCATATATTTTTAGCAGGGATTGATTTAATTCGGGATGAAAAAGGTGATTATCATGTACTCGAAGATAATTTACGCAACCCTTCCGGCATTTCCTATGTCTTTGAAAATCGGGATGTGATGAAGGAAGTATACCCTGAATTTTTCTCCAAGCATACGATTCGACCTCTTGATAAACAAATGGCTTATATGAAAAAAGCACTTCTTGCCCATCGTCCACCTTCCATGCAAGCAGAAAGAGAGCCTAAAGCTGTACTTCTGACAGCAGGCATGTACAATTCTGCTTATTACGATCATGTTTTTTTAGCCCAGCATTTAAACATCCAGCTCGTCGAGGGCCGTGATTTAGTTGTACAGGATTTGAAGGTCTATATGAAAACCATTTATGGCCTACAGCAAATCGATATTATTTATCGGCGGATTGATGATGACTTTCTAGATCCTACTGTCTTTCGTGAGGATTCTTTATTAGGTGTTCCACATTTAATGGCTGCTTATCAAGCAGGTCATGTATCCATCTTGAATGCTGTTGGGAATGGAGTGGCAGATGATAAAGCAATGTATGCCTATGTGCCTGAGATGATTCGCTATTATTTACAGGAAGAACCTATTCTACCGAATGTGAAAACCTATCATCTAGGAGATGACAGTCAGCGTGAATGGGTGCTAGAGCATATACACGAGCTCGTTATTAAAAATGTAGGAGCCTCTGGTGGCTATGACATGTTAATTGGTCCACATGCGAGTAAGGAAGAGATTGCTTTATTTAAGCAAAAAATTGTTGAACAGCCCTATCAATACATTGCACAACCAACGATTAAATTGTCCAGAGCACCTGCCTTCCAGAATGGGCGATTTTATCCTTGCCATGTTGATTTACGTGTCTATGTCATGAAAGGTGAGGATTGCTATGTGTTGCCTGGTGGTTTATCCAGAGTGGCACTACAAGAAGGGTCTCTTGTGGTGAATTCCTCTCAAGGGGGCGGTGCAAAGGATACGTGGATTTTAAAGGAGGAATTGCAGCATGCTAAGTCGAGTAGCCGACGCGTTGTACTGGATGGCACGTTATAGTGAACGTACACAAACAAATGCACATATATTACAGGTACAACTGTTGAATATGTTGGAGCAATCTGGGCAAGAACATGATTATATTGATCATTGGGAGGCTGTTTTAAATATTTGTGCCTCTAAGGAGGAGTATTTAGCAAATTACACAACGATTCGTGTTAACCCTTTGATTGATTATCTTCTGTTTTCTGAGAAAAATGGCAATGCCCTTCATGCCACATTGCGTGCTATTCGGGAAAATGCACGAGTTACACGTGATAGTATGCCAACGGAACTTTGGGAAATTCAAAATTCCTTTTATTTAACAAAGCAACAGTCCATACTAAAAAGAGAACGACCGATTCCACTCATTGCCCTTCAAGATTTTTTACAGGATGTACGAAAGACTTTATGGATGGAGACAGGGTTAATTGAGGGCTCGATGGATCACGATCTTCCTTTCTATTTTATGCAGGTCGGCAAATGGCTTGAACGAGCAGAAAAAACCATTCGGATGATCGTGATAATCGTAGAACAACAGAAGCGAACAGGTACGTCACTGTTAGAGGATGATGGTACCTTTTTATTGGATCTTTCCGCAGCAAGAGAATCTTTCATGCGGAAGCATCGCCAGACCAATTTACTAACGGTCATTCGGTATTTAGTCCAAGATGCGCATTTCCCATGTTCTGTGATGTTCTGTGTAAAGAAAATAGAAGAAGCCATAACGGCTATTGAACATGATTCTTTATCCCCACGATTTTTAACGCTTCAGTCGGATATTAGTAGCCTGGTTCTTGCAATCGATCATATCGATTTTTGGCAAATGACTATTGAGGAAACCCTAAAAATGATGGAGGAAAGATTGTCTCAATGTATGGCTTTTAGTGATGCCTTTTCGACAATCTATCATTTATATGAACCCAGCGTACAACCTTGAAAGGAATTCACCACAGCTCCCTTTCAACAGGCAAGTCAGTAAGCAGAAGGAAGCGGACACGATGAAATTTGAAATTCAGCATACAAATATTTTTCAATATGAGTCTGAAGTCGATCAAAGCTTGAATACTATTCGTTTAAAGCCGCGTAGCGATGAGCGTCAGCGATTATTATCTTATCGAATTGCCATAACGCCATCCTCCCTAACCCGTGAGCATACGGATATTTGGGGCAATACTGTTGGTTCCTTTTATATACCAGAGCAACATCAAATACTAGAAATTCATACATCTTCAATTGTAAGTATTCAGCGTGCACCATTTATTCATCGTATTCAATATTCGCCCGAAATGCAGACCATCTTTCACTCACAGCTATTCTATGAGCATTATTTACCGTATTTAAAAGCAACACATTTTACATTTATGACAGAGCAGCAGCTAGAGGAAGTTTATCATGCGATCGGTCATGCTGAAAATCCTGTGCTCTTTTCGCTTAATTTAATGCAGTATTTATATTCTAGCTTTGAGTATGACCCGACAGCGACCAATGTAACTACAATAGCAAGTGAGGCATTTGCAATAAAACGGGGTGTTTGTCAGGATTTCACCCATGTCATGCTTGCTGTTTTACGGGCGAAAGGAATACCAGCTCGCTATGTCAGTGGCTATCTATATGTCGATGAAAACTCAGCCCTCATCGGAGATATCGCTACACATGCCTGGGTAGAAGTCATGATTCCAGGTATTGGCTGGATCGGTCTTGATCCCACAAATAATGTGGAAGTATTAGAAAACCATATTATTTTATGTATTGGACGCGATTATAGTGACATTAGCCCTGTGGAAGGGGTATATACAGGAGGCAAGCATGATTTAACAGTCAAAGTAAATGTCAAAGCATTGAATCATTTATAAAAGGCGTGCAGTAATGGTGATAAATCGCGATTACTGCACGCTTTTATTCTAGGCGCTGCTGTCTTTCTGTTAGCACCCATTTCCGTACATAGCCCATTTCTTGTTGAATGTGCTCCAGCGTTTTTTCCTGTTGAAACGCCCGTTGCATCACAGTATAACGCAAGTCAGTGGCTCTTACATTCTTCCCTATATCTTGTGACATCGTTTGAAAAATGCGTTCAACTGTTTTCGTAGTAATCGGCTTCGCTAAACTTGCCTCGCTTACCCAAACCCATTCCCCTACCTCTTGCTCATGTAAATTGGTCGTCTCTTTTTTATACTGTGCGAGCATGTCCATGAGGATCGGTGAACACTTTATTTCTCGACGTCCATTTCGGTTGGCTATAAAAAGAGTCGCTTTTTCTTCATTAAAGTGTGTCCATTTCATGCGAACGAGCTCGGCAGGCTTACAACCTGTTTCCATCAACACTTGAACGATACAGCCGTTGCGTCTTGCCAGCCATGCATGCTCCTTTGTTTTAGCATATTGAAAATAGGTGGGCCATACGTTTGCAATTTGCATGATCTGCTTATTTGTCAGTGCTTGCAGTGTCTCTTTTTGTCTTTTTTTCGGCTGTAAAAGATGCTGATAATCAAAAGGCTCCACCCATTCTCGTAAAAAAATAAAGTCAACAAAGCCTCGTAATGTCGCTATTTTATGATTAAAAGTATTGATATTACTGTAAGTTTCCTTTAAATACTCGCAGTAAAGCTGTAATAAATTTTTCAATTGATGATCTGCATACAAGTAGTTTTGCTTATGGGCGAAAGTTAAAAATTGCTGTCCGTCCATATTGTATTGTTTTTTTGTAGCAGCACTTTTTTTCAAAGATTGTAGCAATAAATAGTAGCTATTCCATGCGTTCCTGAGTGTAATCAAATCGTCCCTCCTTGTCTACTTTGCGTGAGTTATTTATATTTTACTATATTTTGGGTGCGTAGGTTCAACTGCATTTTATCATATTGTAATGTCGGATAATCTGTATTTCTATAACAGGAACCCGCTTCTACCATTCAAATGCCCTTTACGTAATGAAGAAACATATGTTCCTAAAGTAGTTTCTCATAATTTTTGCTTTCTTACAATAGTAAATTCCGCTCCCCTGTTATAGTACAATAATTGCTTACTATTCCCTACATTCTTGTATAACAATGCAATTTTATGTGAAAATTCGTATCATTTCGTGTTTATGGTTAATTGTGTTATATAATAAAGATAGACACTAACATGTAGGAGGCTTTCCGATATGCAAGTAAAAACGACTCGACTGGAAGCAGAAGATGCGAAAATTATTTATCAAGAAACAGCTGGACTAGCGATTATTACGATTCATCGACCACAAGCAAAAAATGCATTAACCGCAAACATGTGGGATCAATTAGCCAAAATTGCCCTACAAGTATTAGATAATCCGAAAAATAAAGTACTAATTTTACGAGGCTCTGGCCAAAACTTTACAGCGGGCTCCGATATTAAAGAGTTCAATGCCATTTCTCTTGAACAAGCTGAAGAAGCCTTTGTACATATGGAAAAAACCATTTCTACCATTGAGCGCCTCCCGATTCCAACGATTGGCGTCATCAATGGGCCTGCGATGGGCGCTGGCTTGGAATTAGCCTTAGCCTGCGATATCCGCATTGGCTCTGAAAAGGCCAAGCTCGGCATTCCTGTCGGTAAATTAGGAATCACCTTAAATAACAAATTTGCACAGCGTTTAGTCCAGCTTGTCGGCCCTGCCACAACCAAGGATTTAGTCTTTACAGGACGAATGTTTAAAGCAGAGGAAGCCTTCAAGCTTGGAATGCTTAACTACCTAGTAGCTGAAAAAGATTTAAATAAATACATGATTCGAATGGGTAAGCTGGTTGCAGGAATGTCGCCTGAATCCTTACTTGCCGTGAAGCAATCTGTTCAAGAATGTCTCGATAGTGCGCCGACCTTATGGCAAGGCTCTTCACCATTTGTAGGCAGTGATTTCGCAGAGGGTTGTCGTGCCTTTGTGGAAAAACGCCAGCCACAGTTCACTCGCCAGCCTAAATAAAAAACAGGTACTCTTAACGCCAACGTGCGAGCGGAGTACCTGTTTTTTACGCTTTTTTCTTTTGCAAAGCCGTTTTTACATGTACATGAATAGCATCTAATTCATAGCCAAAATGTAGATAAAAATCTTGTTGCACAGCTTGTTGTAATTCCACTAAACGCGCTGCTAATGGATAATCGATCGGCAGCTTTACTTGAATAGTGAGGATAGCTTGAACCTGATCCCCTAGCACAAATTGTGCTTGCTCGACCTTTTGTACAATTGCCTGTTGGCTACAGCAGTATGTCAGTAGCTGTACATAAACATGCTTGCTGATTTCTATATATTCCCGCTGAAAATCAGGACGTACAATCGTCGTTTCCCCGATTTTTTCTCGTTTCGAAGAAAAAATCTCCATGCCCTTTTGCACCAATCGTTTAAAGAAATTTTGCTCCACTTGTCTATATGGAATCGGCATAACATGCTTGCCCTGTGTTTGACGGATAAAGCGTGCTTTTTGAATTTCTTTCAATGAACGGACATCTTCTACATTATAATAGTGTTCAATCGGACCCAGCTCTAGCTGCTTGGCAATACTATTCGTCATTTTAGTCGATGTACCTATCAGTAAAATAGATTGTACCTGATGATGAGCTAGCGCCTTTTGGACAGCCTCACGATGAACTGGATCTGTAAAAATGGCACGTCGTACAGCAGTAATTGTATTCTTTTCGAATTTAGCAGAAAGACCTGCCACTCTGACGCCATTCACAATGAGTAATCCATCATCAACAATGGCCTCCACCCCTAATTTATGGGCAAAGGCCAGCGCACTTGTACTTTTGCCTGTGCCGCTTGGTCCACTTAATGAATAAACCTTCAATGCCCTCTTCCCCCTTACAAAATCGTTTTCGCATCTGGTGGTAATGTACATACATGCTTCAAATAGGCTGACATACGAGCATCATCCTCGTGAGGGTACGAGAACTGGAAGTGATGGGCAACCTCCTTTGCGATGCTTCGAAAGAGTGTACATGCCGCAAACAGGGCATTCCACATGTTAGCATAATCAGCGTCTGCATAGGTTTTTACGTACAATGCCCAATAATTAGCTGGCACATAGTTTTTTAAATACTTTCCCATTTTGCCTGTAGATATCTGAAAATGATGATGCTGACCAATCCACCAATTAAGCATTTGATGTAAGGACTGCCTTGTCGTTTCCTCAAACATTTGCTTGGCATATGGGAGTTCGTCTCGCCAAATGCCCTTGGCTATATTTTGTAAGCACCACCAAAAATCATTGGTACAGCTGGCAAATTGCCCCACAGTCGGTGGACTAATATGATAGCCACAATCTGAAGATGGAGAGATAGATGGCAAAAGCTGATCCTTATCGAGTAAAGGGACTGTCAGCTTGTCTTGTCCATATTCATCCAGCATAGCTTGTGTCGATAATAAGCGAAGGTCAATGCGATGCCCATCCTTTAATAACATTAAATATGTATAGCTATAAGAAAAGTCTTTGTCCAAGCCAAGCCCCTTATCCAATCGATCAGGCTCCTGCACCATCAGCTGCTCACCAAATACTTGAATCCATTTATCATCTTGTAAGAAAGAGGCTATATCTGTTACGACATACACAACATCAAAATCCTGAAACATATCCCTTGGTACATTCGGATTTGCTCTTGAGCCATTTAGGTAAACAGCACGAATTCTAGTGTCCTGTTGTGCAGTGGCTAGGATTAAATCATACATTTCTTGCTCTGTTCTCATAAGACTCACCCCACCTGAAAAGCTTTATACTCAGTATAATACACTTTCCTCTTTGAAGGAATTTATAGTAGCTTCTCCCAATGGCAGAAAATCTTTTTTCGCTAGTCTATGCACACATCCTCTCCATTATATAAATATTTTCTTTTTTCAGAATATCTGTCCCTTTCTGCGCTTCAGTATGATAAAATGTGAACTACTATTCTGTTATACAACTACAAGGAGTGTACTAGTTTTGAAAATCGTACCATCTAAAAAAATGTCATTATTTACACCAGCAATTTTCGGAGATTTGAAAAATTTTGCTCGAGAGCAGCAAGCAAAGGGCATGACCTTAATTGACTTAAGCTTAGGCAGCCCTGATCTTCCTCCGCATGCCAAAATACGTGAGCATCTTTCCTATCGTGCAGGTTTAGCCGAGTCTTATGGCTATACACTGACTGGCACACAGCGTTTTTATGACGCGGTGAGTCGCTACTATAAGCGTCGTAGTAATGTGGATCTAGATCCCGCGACAGAAATTATTCAAACAATTGGTTCGCAAGAAGGCTTAGTGCATTTACCAATTGCCTTTTGTGATCCAGGAGACATCGTCTTATCCACAAACCCAGCTTATGTAGCGTATGACGCAGGGATTCACTTAGCTGGCGCAACACCTTATTACATGCCTCAAACAGCCGACAACGATTATTTACCTGATTTAGACGCTGTACCAGAAGAAATTGCACAGAAAGCAAAGTTATTGATTTTAAACTTACCAGGAAATCCTGTACCAGCGATGCCGTCATTAGCATACTTTGAAAAAGTCATCGCCTTTGCTAAAAAGTATAATATCATCGTCCTCCATGATGCTGCCTATTCAGAGTTCTATTTTACGGGAGATGGCCCTATTAGCTTCCTAGCTGCACCAGGAGCAAAAGAGGTTGGTATGGAGATTAACTCCCTCTCTAAAAGCTTTAGCCTTGCTGGAACGCGTATTGCCTATATCGCAGGAAATGCAGAAATGATCGCTGTTATTAAGCAATTAAAATCAAATTTAGATTTCGGTATTTTCGAGCCTATTCAGGATGCGGCTGTTGTAGCACTGGATAACGCAGAGGAAATTACGGAAAGCTTACGTGCCACTTTCTCAGAGCGCCATAAAACGCTGATGAATGGCTTACAAGCTTTAGGCTGGGAAGCCGCACCCTCTGATGGTGGAATGTTCGTATGGGCTAAATATCCCTATGCTATCGATTGCACAGAATTAGCCTTTCAATTGATTGAACAAGTAGGCGTTGTCACAGTTCCAGGAACCGTATTTGGTACAGCTGGACAAGGCTATTTACGTTTAGCATTAGTTCAACCAAAGGAACTTCTACAAGAAGCCGTGGATCGCTTAGCAAAAGTACAATTATTAGCAAAGCAATAATTAGTCAATGTAAAAACCCTTCTAACATTTTGTTGGAAGGGTTTTTCTATGATGGTTAAATCCACACATCATTTTCAGCGGTAAGCTCTGATTGCTCCTCACCTGTATTCACGACACCCATTGGCTCTACAAGCAGAATTTTACACTCCGAAGCTGCAAAGGGTTTATGTTCCACATTGCGTGGGACCACAAACATCTCTCCTGCACGCAAGCTTACCTGGCCATCTCGGAATTCGATGATTAATTGCCCCTCAAGGACGATAAATACCTCATCCGTATCCTCATGCTTATGCCAAACAAAATCCCCCTGAACTTTGACGAGTTTGAATTGATAATCATTCATTTCAGCAATGACCTTTGGAGACCAATGCTCTTGAAATTTAGCCAGTTTCTCTTGAGAATTAATCGGTATGTATGCCATTTCCTTTTCCCCCTTGCTTTGACTCTACTACTAGAATAGCATAATGCCGTTTTCTACAGCAAAAACCAGCTACTGCGTTGCTAGCAGTAGCTGATCGTTTATTAGATATCATATTTTTGATGAACGTCATCTTCGTAGCGATTATAGCGCTGCTTAAAGAGCTTGAATAAATGCGTGACAAGTACCTTAAAGATTGCATAGCCCGGAATCCCTAAAATAACGCCTGGGACACCAAATAAGGAGCCTGCAGTTAATAGTACAAAGATAATCGTAATCGGGTGAATACTGAGTGATTTCCCCATAATTTGCGGTGAAATGAACTTTCCTTCGATTAACTGAACGATTGTCCATACAATTGCCAGCTTAATCAGCATCAATGGGGATGTAACAAGAGCGATAATGACTGCTGGTGTGATCGCAATAACGGGTCCTAAATAGGGCACCACACTTGTAATCATGGCAAGGAAGCCGAGCAATAAAGCATACTTCATGCCAATAATTAAGAAGCCAATCGTCACCATTGCCCCAATACACATGGATACTAAAATCTGTCCCTGTATGTACGAACTAATTTGCTTGTCCATGTCATGGAAAATGTCAGTTACCTCTTTACGCATACGTGGTGGGCACACTTTCAGCATAAATTTCGGTAATTTTTCGCCCTCTTTTAGTAAATAAAACAGAATGAATGGCACCGTTACAAGTGATAGCACAATACCTGTTAACGTTGAAAGGAAGCCGGTAATACCAGATGCCACACCCTGTGCTACATTGGTCGCCATATCCTTCACTGTTTTTACCATATCCGTTGTGAAGTTATTCAAAACTTCATCAAAATTAAAACTAATTTTATCTAAGTACTCATTAAAACGTGAATGATTTAGGAATTCTACAATGTTTTGTGTAAATGCCATGAAGTACTCTGGGAATTCCTGTGCTAAATTCGTGAACTGATCGCGTAAAAACGGATAGACTAGCACCACAAGTAACGTAATGACACCAATGACCGCAATATAGAGGATTAAAATACCCCATATTCTTGGTATGCGCCATCGTACTAGAATCGCCAGCAATGGGCGTAATAAATAGTAACCAATGACGGCTAGTACCCCTGGTAAAATGACTACTTCAAATAAAACTTGTAGCGGGGTAAAGATAAAGGAAACTTGATTAAACATAAAAATAACACATGCCACCAGTAATAAAATTACCAGTGTAAATAATAGGTTTCTACCACCTAAAAAACGAATAAACTTGGTTGCTAACAGGCTTGAACGCTCTTTTGGTCTCTCTTTTTCCATATATCCACCCCAATCCAAATGCTCTACCTTTATATTACAGGATAATGCTGGTTTTTGCGAAACATCACTCTAGTGAAATACCTAAAAAATCACTTAAAAAGGCTTTGTTTTGCTCCACATCGATGACAATAGAATCGCCCGCATGGCTAAAGTTTTGGAATTGATAGCTACCCTCGATAGGGATGGTTGCTTTCTCAATGTTTACCTTGCCCTTTGATAGCAATTTAAGTACTTGCTGCATTTCCTCAGTAGATGAATAATCTGTTGTGATATAGCCCTGTGCCGCACCAACAAATTTTGGTAAATGCAACATATTCGTAGGCGTTAATAACTCTGTTTTTAATGCCTCAATCACTTTTTGCTGACGTGCAACACGCCCAAAATCTCCTTCTGCATCATGACGGAAACGCGCATAACCTAGTAACTCCTGTCCATTTAAACGATGAACACCTTGCTTTAACTCTACCCCAATATTTTCAGACATGTCCTTTTCAACATCCATTTCCACACCATTTGGCGCTAAAATATCCACTAAGGATTCAAAGTTTTTAAAATCAATTAGTGCATAGTGATGAATCGGTAGGCCAAACATATTTGTCAATGTATCCTTTAATAGCTGAACACCGTCTAGGTAGTAAGCTGTATTAAGCTTATAGGATTGATAGCCTGGAATATCCGCGTAAATATCGCGCATAAAGGATACGAGTTTAATGTCGTTGTTTGCTTTATTCCAGGATAATACCATCATTGTATCAGTCCGTGATTTTTCCTCTCCACGTGTATCGACCCCTAAAATCAAATAGTTTTCGATATCCCCTTTGATGCTATCACCCGTAAAATCCTCCTGTGTAACTTTGGTGTCGTTGGCTAGCTCAAGCCCGCTGCGATATTGCATGACCGAATAGCCGACAATCACAATGATACACAATAGTAATAGTGTAAAAAATGTTCTCCCTTTACGTAATCGACGCTTTTTAGGACGTTGGGAGCGTCTCGTATAATCTTGCTCTTCCATAACAACTAACTCCTCTATTTTGATATAGTTAATGTAACGATTGATTAGCTAGAAAGTTTCATTATAAAAAGGATCTATTCCATGTTTTTCTATCTAAACGTTATTTTACACCCATTTACACAGTTTGGCGTAAAACAATGCTATAATATTTTCACAAAAGAAAGGATGATTCAAATGATAGAAAAAGCGACATTTGCTGGCGGCTGTTTCTGGTGTATGGTCAAGCCATTCGTCGAGTGGGACGGTATACATAAAGTCACTTCAGGCTATATGGGTGGCCACTTAGAAAACCCAACCTATGAAGATGTCAAAAAAGGAACGTCAGGTCATTTAGAAGTTGTCGAAATCGAATTCGACCCTGCTATTTTTAGTTATGAGCAGCTCCTTGACATTTATTGGATGCAAATTGACCCGACGGATGCGTATGGACAGTTCCATGACCGTGGTGAATCCTATACTACAGCAATCTTTACCTATACAGATGAGCAAAAGCAAATCGCAGAGGCTTCGAAAGAAAAGCTTGCCAATAGCGGACGCTTTGATAAACCTATTGTAACCAAAATTCGCGATGCTGAACGCTTTTATCCAGCAGAGGATTATCACCAGGATTATTATAAAAAAGAGACAGCACACTATCAGCAAGACCGTGCCGTTTCTGGGCGTGATACGTTCATTGCGAAGCATTGGGAAAAATAATATAAAAGAGGTGTCTCCAGCTTGTGGGACACCTCTCTTTTATACAATAGCAACAAATTTATTAAACAGAGGCTTCTAAAAACGATTGTAGTGCGTCAAAGAAGCGTTGACCATACTTCTCAAATTTTACTTCGCCTATACCACTCACCTGTCGTAAATCCTCCAGTACAGTTGGTCTCTTATCACATAATTCACGTAACGTTTTATCAGAAAATACAACAAATGGTGGGACCTTTTCCTCGTCGGCAATCTCTTTGCGTAATACCCGTAAGTGTTCAAATAATGGATCATTATCCACCAGCTTCTTCACTGTGACAGCTTCCTTACGCATGACCTGTCGATTGCCAAGCAGCACTTCCTTGCCTTCAGCAGATACATAAATTGTAGGGAATGTACCGTGCTTCACGGCCAGCAAGCCCTCTGCAATTAAAAATTCGATAAAGTTGGAGACATCCTTTGAGGTATATTGTCCTTTTAAAATGCCATAGGTCGATAAACGGGCAAAGCCAAATTCAGCGATCTTTTGATTTTTAGAGCCAATTAGCACCTGTGCCACCATGGTCTTCCCGAATTTTTGTCCCATACGCACAACACAGGCCAGCACCTTTTGCGCATCCTCTGTCACATCTGTCACTGCTCGCCCATCAATACAGTTACTACAACGCCCACATGGCTCCTCCTCAACTTCTCCAAAATACGCTAAAATCGCATTCTGTAAGCAGCCCTCAGTATGGCAATAATCGACCATTGTTTGTAGTTTAGCTAGCTCCTGTGTAATACGAGCCTCATCCTGTGACTGTTCGATAAGAAAACGCTGTGTTTGAACGTCCCCTGAAGCATACAATAAAATACAAGCACTTGGCAGGCCATCTCGGCCAGCACGGCCCGCTTCCTGGTAATAGCTCTCCATATTACGAGGCATTTGATAATGCAACACAAAGCGCACATTACTTTTATCAATACCCATACCAAAAGCATTCGTTGCCACCATGATACGTGCCTCATCTTTTAAAAACCGCTCCTGCTCAGCCATTCTTAAATTCTCTGATAGACCTGCATGATATTTCGCAACGTCTTCACCAGAGCGACTCAGCACATCATAAATGGCATCCACAGCTTTTCGAGTAGCTGCATAAATGATGCCCACTTCCTGTTTATTTTGTTGAACATAATTTTTTACATAGCGTTCTTTATTTTCACCAATTAACACCGAAAGTGCCAAATTCTCACGTGAAAAGCCTGTCATGACTGTTGCCTGCTCATCAATCTCTAACAATTGACGAATATCATCACAAACCGTTGGCGTTGCAGTAGCTGTCAGTGCTAAAACAGTGGGTTTTTGGGGCCATAGCGTAAAAAGCTTGTGGATCGAACGATAGCTTGGTCTAAAATCATGCCCCCATTGCGATATACAATGAGCCTCGTCAATCGCAAGTAATGGGACAGATAAATACGACAATGCTTGAAGAAACGTAGTACTTTCCAGTCGTTCAGGTGCAATATAGAGGAGCTTTAAATAACCCGCACTAGCAAGCTGCATGGTTTCATCCACTTCCTGTGCCGTCAGCGTACTATTAATATAGGCTGCTGGAATATTTGCTGTACGTAAAGCCTCCACCTGATCTTGCATCAGTGAAATCAGTGGCGAAATCACGATGGTTAACCCCTCAAGCATTAGCGCTGGAATTTGATAGCAAATGGATTTCCCTCCACCTGTTGGCATGACACAAAGACTTGACTGCCCTCGTAATGTTTGTTCAATAATCTGGGCTTGTCCTTGCCGAAAGGTATCATAGCCAAAATGATGCTGTAGCATTTGTCTAGCTTGCTCCATGCAAAATTCACTCCTTGTTTGTGAGACCAAGTAGCTTGTACTCGCCCTGTTCATTTTTTTCTAACTCATACAACATGTTGGAGTAGGCAAGTGCCTCCTGTCCAGCAACATTCGTCAGGATATATTCCGTTTTAGCCTGTACGATAAGACGCTGTCCCTCTACACGAATTGCCTGAATATCCGTGTTTGAGAAATGAATTTTGGCTTGCTTGGAAGCATAATAGGCAACCATACTAGCCAAGGTTTCCTGTATAGCCTCTGTCCCGACAATCGGTTTCAAAACACTTGCATCCTGGGTTGTCACAGCCCCCTTTAAATACTTGTGAAACGTATCTAAAAATAGCATAATTTCATCGGTATTATACGCAAATATATTTTCTCCATATTGTTCGATTGCTTGCTGTACAGCTTCTTTATCCCCTTGTTCAATATAGGGGTATAAGTTTTTCGATTGGGAAAGTCGTACACTGGCTGTCATGCCCTCCTCAATCCATTCATCGATGGATGCTTGGAATTCCTTTATAGGCAATATGTATGGCTGCGACGCTCCTTGCTGTTGTCGATTAAAATATAATCCGACAATGGCTCCGTTTTCAGCCTCCATGACAGGGCTTCCTAAAGGTATCGATTGTTCCGCTTTTATATAATAAGCCGCTACTTTATCTTGGTATTTTTGAATCGTATAGGGTAAGCCATTCACATAAACAGCTAGCTGATTTAGCTCACCTTCATATAAATTAGGCACTTGCACATCCGCTTGATAGGTTACTCGTAGCAGGGCCATATTATAGGCTGTTGACATGACATGAATAGTCGCTGCTACCAGCTTGTCCTGACCAAATTGAACGAGGGCAGTTGGTTTGGAAGCCACTAGTGCGCCATTCGTTAAAATATACAGTTGATCATCCTGCTGCCTGATAATAATGCCTGCTCCAACACCATACTCTCCAATTACTTTGACCTCTGGGACAATTTTTTCCTGTTGCTTCGTCACAGCTCCCTCTGTTTCCACCTCTGCCTTTTTATTTTGAAACCATCCTGTCCCTATTTGACTGTCACAGCCTGCTACCAGAAAAGCTGCCGCTCCTAAAATGAGCACTTTTTTATACATACCTTCACCAAAACTTTCTATTCTACATTCTCTCTTCTCTATCATAATCAAGGACTAGTAATGTTTCAAGTTTACATAATATTATTATTGGAAAATTAATATTAGAAAAATGCAGCAACTTCCCTAAAGTCATTTCTTTCTACCCATTAATATTGATGGAAGACAAAATTTGCTGTGAGGATGGAAGGATATTATACCCTCAAAATAATTTTCACATAAAAAGACATGTGCAACCTGACACATGTCTCTTACAATCATTTTTTTCTTAATAGTCCTGTCGTTACTAGAATGCCGAGCATTAATAATACAAAGATCAGATACGTCCATGTATGGTTGCCCGTTAGGTCATAGCACACGCCTATTAGAATGGGGATAATGGCACTTACCATAAAGCCACCTGCCAGCACCATAGATGACCAACTAGTGGCCTCCTGATCATTTTTGGCTTCATCAAGAGGCAACAGTAGTCCTATTGGAAATAGCCCGCTTAGCACAATACCAATTAATAAAACAGCCAGCCATAGGTAAATACCCGCTGTCAGCCAGAGTAGCATAAATCCAATCATGCCGACAAAGCTAAACACTAGTAGCCAGGCCATTCGACTTGGCCATTTTTCCATGAGAATTGGTACCGCCATATTCCCTATCATTTGTACAATAGACATAATTGTTAGCATGGCACTGGATGCCTCTAATGACAGGCCTTTATCCTGCAATAGCGGCGTAAGCCATGACATGATTGAGAAAAAGAGTGATGTTTGTAAACCAAAGTACAGTAAAATTACCCAGGCACGTCTAGATGTCCACGGATTACGGACTTCTTTTGACGTAGTTACTTGTTGGAGCTGCTCGTTGTGTTCGGATGGAATTGCCGCTAGCCAGATAACGAGCGCAACTATAGCAAGGATTGACCACATACCAAGGGCGATTGTCCAGCTATTACTGAAACTCTGATAAAAAGTCACGGTTAAGGCTGCACTTAAAGTAGCCCCTACGCCTATACCGAATGAATAGATACCGACTACTGTCGTAAAGCGTTCTGGAAACTTTTTCTTAATATAAGCATTTAGGATAGGACCAATCATTGCAATCGCTAAGCCTGCCGCAAAGCTTGTCACGATGAGCAAGAGATAGCTTGCTTGGAAAAAGCGTAGCCCATTCGCGACGACAAGGATGGCCACTAAAAGGGTGATAGCTGATTTCGTGCCCATTTTTCGCTGAAGCGGGACAGCCAAAGGTGCGAATAATCCCATACAAAAAACGGGGATAGCTGTGAGAAAGCTCATGCTTGTATTCGAGACATGTAAGGATGTCATGAGGACATTAAAAAGCGGTCCTATTCCCGTGACAGCTGGCCTCATATTAAGAGCCACAAAAAATATACTAATGACCACGAAGGTGAGTGATAATGTCCAATGTTTTTTAGCCAATTGTTTGATCCCCTCTGTTATTACGCAGCCTTCATTTATGAAAAGCTTGCATGGATTCCTCTATCCTTTTATCATGTTTTCGATGGTTGGTCAATGATTGGACAGTTTACCTTTACATGGCTAAGGCTTCTTACATATTTTCAGGTGATTCAATACCTAATAAGGCTAATGACTCTTTTAAAACAATAGCAACACTCTGACATAATGCAAGACGGGATGCTTGCTGTTCATCTTCTGCTAATATTTTGTACTGTGCATAATATTTATTAAATAAACGTGCCAGTTGTAAGGCATATTTCGCTATTTGGGACGGATCAGCCTGCTCAAAAGCCATAGCTACCGTTTTAGGAAACTGTTCTAGTAATAAAATAATCGGCCAAGCCTGCTCTCCTAAAGATTTGAATAGCATATCTTGAGTCGGAGCTTTCTTTTTATCTAAAATAGAGCAAATACGTGCATATGTATACTGTACATATGGCCCTGTTTCGCCTTCAAAATTCATCATTTGCTCGATTGAAAATTCAATATCGTTGAGACGATGGGATTTTAAATCATTAAAAATTACCGCTCCAACCCCCACTTGCTTTGCGACTTGCTCTTTGTTAGGTAGAGAAGGGTTTTTCTGCTCCATATTACGCTGTGCAGTCGTTATAGCTTCTGCTAGTACATCTGCTAATAACACCACTTTGCCTTTACGCGTCGACATTTTTTTGCCATCCTTCAGCATCATGCCAAATGACACATGTTGCAGAATCTTTGCCCAAGGATAGCCCATTTTTTCGATGACCTGAAAAAGTTGTTTAAAGTGGAGGGACTGCTCATTGCCAACAACGTAGAACATCTTTTGGGGCTGGTAGTGCTGTTGGCGATACAGGGCTGCTGCTAAATCACGCGTCGCATAAAGCGTGGCTCCATCCGTTTTCGTTATTAAACATGGAGGCATCTCCTCCATCTCCACAACATACGCACCTTCTGATTCCACAAGGAGCCCTTTTTCTTTTAATTCTGTTACAACGGACGGCATTTTGTCATTGTAAAAGGCTTCACCTATAAAGGCATCAAAATGAATTCCTAATAGCTCATATATTGTTTGAAATTCTATGAATGACACATCACGGAACCATTGCCATAATGCCTGCGCCTCTTCATTACCGTCCTCCAATGCTTTAAAGGCGGCACGAGCCTGTTCATTGAGCGTTTGGTCTTGCTCGGCCTCTTCATGAAACTTCACATAAATCTTTAATAACTCCTCTATTGGTGACGCTGAAATAGCTTGTTTATCACCCCAAAGCTGATAAGCAACAATAAGCTTGCCAAATTGTGTACCCCAGTCCCCTAAATGATTGATACGAATGGCTTGATAGCCATTTTTTTCTGCAATATTTGCTAAGGCATTACCGATGACCGTTGAACGTAAATGTCCCATCGAGAAAGGCTTGGCGATATTAGGAGAGGAAAAATCCAAGACGACCGTTCCCATCTTTGTTGGCGTAGTACCATATTGTTGCTTGTCGCGCAGAATCTTGCGTAACACCTGTTGCGTCACCTTTTGTTGATCAAGAAAAATATTGACATAGCCACCAACAGCTTGCACACGCTCGATACTGTCATGATTTAATTGACTTGCTATCTGTGCTGCGATACTTTGCGGTGATTTTTTCAACACTTTTGCTAGAGTAAAGCATGGAAAGGCTACGTCCCCTCGCTCCAAGCTTTTGGGTTTTTCTAATAATGACAATATGTCCTCTCCTATTATTTGCTGCTTTAATGTGACTGCTATACTGTCGGCGATTTGTTGATTCATTTTGCTCCTCCTCCTGTTCAAATAAAAAAGCCCTCGCCTCTATAATTAGAGACGAGAGCATGATAATCCCGTGGTACCACTCTAGTTGCCATGTAACATGACCACTTTCCATTGTTAACGAGGTGACGCCCCGCTATTCTCTACTATTTGTTCGAGAATCTTCTCCAAAGTGCGCTTCATTCATGGTTCCTGCATTAGGCTCCCACCGTCCCTAACTCGCTAGCCAGTCATTCCATCAATTACTCTCTTTTTCATCGAATTTTTTTATGATTTTGACATATATTACAGGACTTTCTAATTGGCGTCAACCCTTTTTTACGTTGCCGTTTCAGCAAAAAACGCTCCTCACAAGGAGGAACGTTTTTTTTCTACATAATGAATCACATCAGCCATAATCGCATACATCTCTTTTAATTTTAATTTCTTATTATCAGAGACTTTCTTCGCTACTTTCTCCGTGACAATTCCTTTTTCTACCAATGTATCCCAACTAGTCGCATTGGATTCACCGATGAGGACGTCAGCCAAATATTGAGCTAACTCATCTCGCTCAATAGCTTCATCGCCTTGATTATAAACTTTATTGATGACAATTTCGAGCTGGTCCTTCATTCCTGCTGCACTTTCTCCACCAGCACGTAGCATGCTCTCTTTTAACATTTTAGCAAACTTTATTTTCGTCGCCTTACTGTCTACTTTTAGGTCATTATCATAGCCGCCCACAACAAGGCCGTAATTAATGAGGGTTTGAATGGCTTCATCATACCATTCTCCTTGATATGGATACTCAATTGAAAATGAATCAACATAGGCACCTTGTTTAGCTAATTGCTTTCGTAATGTAGCGATTAATGATTTATCCTTACTCATGTCTCTAAAGGTTACATCGTGCTTCTGTACAAGAGCAGCCGCAGTCCCAGCCGCTTCACCTGTCACCATCCCTGTTGGAACAATACGTGCACTACCAGCTGCAAGTGATGAATAACCAGCAGAGCGTCCGACAACCATTAAGCCATCAATATCCTTCGGTACTAACGACCGGAAAGGAATAGCATATTGCTTTGGTGCAGCGATCACATAGCCATAATCATGAGGCGTTTGCGCTTGCACATCGACTGGATAAGAAGCAATGCCAATGCTATCCCACTGATCACTATTTTTCCACAGGTCTGCCATTGGTAATTGATACTCTGCCCAAATATGTCTCGTTTCTCGGACGTAGAGTTCTTCTGGATAGCTGACAATTTCAGCCTTTTCAAACCCTGGGAAGTTTGTTTGTAAATATTTTAGAATGTGTAACGTTTCTTTCTTCCCAGCAACAATCGCCGCTTGTTTTGAGGATTCATTCAAGCCATCAATACCAAAAATCTGTAAGGCATTGATGAAATATTCATCATCTACACGAGCTAAATTTAACCCTCGTAATCTTGTACCCTCTTGTAATGGCTTGTATTCATCATGTAGCTTTGTAAAGCCCCACATCACCGTATGATTTAAATTAGCACCGCCAAATACACCGGAATTAGCCGCTTTTTTGACTTCATCCCAATTGACATTTTTTAAATGTAGCATTAAAGTCACAGCCATACGCTTATCCTTTATGCCAATATCTTCTCCGCCCACAAAGAAAGGAACGCCCGACAAGGCAGCAAAATCAGCATCCTGTGTAGCATCTATGAATGATTTCCCCGTCACAACATATGTACCGTACTCATTTTTTAATTCCACAGACGTTAATTGTTGTTGTTTGACATTTGCTTTCACAACCTCGGTTTGCACGGATAACGTTAAGTTGGGCTCTTCATCGATTAGCTTTTTAAAGGCTGCCTTAGCACCTACAATGCCAAAAGCGTCATTCCCTCTAACAAGCTCATGCCATTCCTTAAATATTCCCTCACTAATCGAATTGTTATGGCCATCACGAGGAATGTCGAGGAAATTCAGCATACCATATGTAAATAATCCACCTAACTCTTGTCGTTTTTCGACCAGCAATGTTTTCGCACCATTTCGAGCAGCAGCCACAGCCGCAGCCACTCCCTCTGGCTCACCACCGATGACAATAACATCATATTCTTCCTCTATATGTTCAATTGGTTCTGGCTTTTTATACTCATCTACTAATTTATTGTATGCCATAGAGTTTGTTATTTCTTTAATAAAATAGTAGCTACCAAACCCAACTAAAACTACTATTACACAAGTGGCTGTCCATAATAAGCCCTTACCCATAATATACCTCCAATTGTTAAAATTTCCATCGATGTGTTTATTTAATCATCATTCCCGCCACAAGGGCTGAATGTCCTAGTTGAACGCAGGCATAGCATATCATTACCACAAACGAATAATTCTTTAGCTTACAGCATTCTTATATGAAATTATCATCAAGATAAATGAATGAAATCATTTATGAGGATTGTGATGTTTTTAGTCTAACTTTAGCAACATCTATCTAGTATAAATGAAAGAGCCACGAATAGCTGGCATTCAAAACGGGGATGGGCTTGTGGGCACCAGTGATGATTTACTTGATATATAAACAGTCAGAATCATTTTAGACGAAACCTTTGTGAATAAGCAACTAAAATCCCCGTGGTAAATGATGTCATTTTTCTATTCTTTTTCAAAAATAGTTAATCACACTACAATATAGACGCCTCACTCTCAAAGAAAGTTACACCAAATTTAAATTTTTATTGTATCTTTATTCAGTTTATGTTTAACAAAAAATGTGGAAAGAACGCCAAACCTTGATTTAATAATGTTTATAGACTATGGAACATATTTCATGCTATACTAGAGCCATTGTGAAAAAAGGAGGAACTTGCATGATTCAAGTTAGTAATGTAGGTCTTCGCTATGGCGATCGTAAACTATTTGAAGACGTAAATATAAAATTCACACCAGGCAATTGCTACGGTTTAATTGGGGCAAATGGTGCTGGTAAATCAACATTTTTAAAAATCCTTTCTGGTGAAATTGAAGCGCAGGAAGGAAATGTATCGATGGGTAAGGACGAACGTTTATCTGTCCTGAAACAAAACCACTTCGAATATGATGAGCATACAGTGCTCGACACAGTTATTATGGGGAATAAACGCCTATATGACGTGAAAACAGAAAAAGATGCTATCTATGCAAAGGAAGATTTCTCAGATGAGGATGGCATGCGTGCTGCAGAGTTAGAAGGTGAATTTGCAGAGCTAAACGGTTGGGAAGCTGATTCAGAAGCGGCTACACTATTAAACGGTTTAGGTATCTCCGATGATCTTCATTACATGCTAATGGGCGATCTTGAAGGTTCTGACAAAGTTAAAGTATTACTGGCACAGGCACTGTTTGGTCAGCCTGATGTACTATTACTCGATGAGCCTACCAACCACCTTGACTTAAAGGCAATTCAGTGGCTGGAAGAGTTCCTGATTAACTTTGAGAATACAGTTATTGTTGTATCCCATGACCGTCACTTCTTAAATAAAGTATGTACACATATTGCGGATTTGGACTTCTCTAAAATCCAATTATATGTAGGGAACTATGATTTCTGGTATGAATCTTCTCAATTAGCGCAAAAAATGGCACAAGACCAAAATGCGAAAAAAGAAGAGAAAATTAAAGAATTACAAGCGTTTATCGCACGTTTCTCTGCCAATGCTTCTAAATCGAAGCAAGCAACATCTCGTAAAAAAATGCTTGATAAAATTGAGCTTGATGATATTAAGCCATCAAGCCGTAAATATCCATTCATCAACTTCCAAATCGGGCGTGAAATTGGTAACGATGTCCTAACAGTAGACGGTCTAACAGCAAGTCATGAAGGCGAAACGCTATTCAAGGACATGCGCTTCTCGATGAACAAAGAAGATAAAATTGTTTTACTTGGTAGCCCAATGGCGAAAACAGCACTTCTTGATATTTTAATGGAAGAAAAAGAAGCGGATGCTGGCACATTTAAATGGGGGGTAACGACATCTCAAAGCTACTTCGAAAACGATCATGACAAGTACTTCGAAGGTTCTGAAAAAACATTAGTAGAATGGTTACGTCAATATTCTCCAGACGATGAAACAGAAAGCTTCCTTCGTGGTTTCCTAGGACGTATGCTGTTCTCTGGTGAAGAAGTGAAGAAATCCCCTGCTGTTCTTTCTGGGGGCGAAAAGGTACGTTGTATGCTATCGAAAATGATGCTTGCGACAGCAAATGTTATTTTATTAGATGAACCTACGAACCACCTTGACCTTGAATCTATTCAAGCATTGAACGAAGGCTTAATTCGTTTCAAAGGCGCAATGATTTTCACATCACATGACCATCAGTTCATCCAAACAATTGCTAACCGTGTCATCGAAATCCGTGAAGACGGCTCTATTTTAGATAAGCAGTTAACATATGATGAATTCCTAGAGTGGAAAGATAGCCAAGGCTTAAGCTAAGCTTTACAAAAATCCTCTACCCATAGTGGGTAGAGGGTTTTTTTGTATTTTGTGTTTATATGGTTTTTAAAGGATTAAAAGGATTTTTATTGAATGATATAGTATAGCATTAATGAGGGGGTAATCTTCGTGAAGAAAATTGCAATTATATCAGATATTCATGGGAATAAAACGGCATTAGAGGCCGTATTAAAAGACATTCGCTTAAGAAAGATTGACAGAATTTTTTGTTTAGGTGATTTAATCGGCAAGGGCCCTCAAGGTTCTGCCTGTATAGAACTTATCCAACAGAATTGTGAACAAGTCGTACGAGGCAATTGGGACGTATTTATTCAATCCCCTACTGACAATGATTTTCTCCAATGGTTTAAAGATCGATTAACAGCAAAAGACTATCAATATCTCGGGTCATTACCCTTCCATATTGATCTTGAATTAAATGAACAGCTCATAAGATTTTTCCATGCGTCTCCAAGAAGTGAATTTGAACGTATCCTACCAAATCATCCACTTGAAAAGCGTTTATCTATGTTTGAGAATACGGCAGTAACCAATTCAAGCCATTACAAGAAACATCCTGATATTGTGTTCTATGGCGATATCCATACAACTTTTTTACATACATATAAACAAGGAATTCTTTGTAATGTAGGGAGTGTTGGTAATTCACTTGACCTAACTTCTGCTTCCTATGCCATTCTAGATGGAACACAGTCAAACAATGCCATCCAATTTATTAGAGTAGCATATGACCGAGAGGCTGAGCTAATGATCGCAAAAGAACTAGGTATGCCTCAATTAGATCAGTATTATAATGAAATTATGTTTGCCAACTATCGAAATGCTTAGTACCGTCATAATTAAAAAAGAATCCATTTTCATGCCAACATGGATTCTTTTTTATATTCAACGCTGAAAATACCATTGTAGCGCATTCTTGTAGAGGATTTTATCAGCAGCCTGTTGATCAAATAGCTGTTGAATCAATTCCACATCCCCATAATTAAAAGGTCGTTTAGCTCTTGTAGACGGGCAATCTGTTCCAAACATGAGGGCATCTGGATTAGCATTATAAATCGCTTGTAAAGCATGCTTCACATCCAGCTCCACACGACCAAAGCCAGTCGCCTTGACACGTACTCCCTTATCAACAAGCTTTAATAAATGTGGCAGCCCTTCTTCCGACAACCCTAAATGATCGATGGAGATGGCTGGTAATGCTTCAATTGTCGAGGCTATCTCCGGTATTTCCTTCGCATCGATATATAATTCACTATGCCAGCCCACCAAATCATAAACCCGTCGTGCAAAGGTTTCTAGCTGTGATAAATCCTCTGAGCCACCTCGTCTACTATTAAAGCGTAATGCCCGTACCCCATTGTTATGTAAATGTACAATTTCATCATCCGTGACCGTATTAGGTAATTGCGTTACCCCACAAAACGTGGGACCAAGTTGTTTCAATGCTTTTAAAAGATAGGCTTGGTCAAATCCTTGAAAAGATCCTGATACAATGGCGCCTCCCGCTATCTGGAGACTCACTGTGTCCTTTTGATAATCCTCTACTACATAGCTTGGTGGCGTATAACCTTGATTTTCGATAATCGGAAAATTAAAGTCAATGATATGAAAGTGTGCATCAAAGATTCGCATCATTTATCCCCCTTTTCCTTTGAATTTACCATACTCTAACTATAAGTTATAATACGAATTTCTAGCTATTTCTCATAAGGAAAACTTATTGACTTGCAATAGCTTAAGTTCCCTCTTCTCTTTTCAAGTTGATAAAACAAACATAAAAAATGGTATGAACAATTAAATTCATACCACTCTTTTTAGCTAAGCTAATGCCTTATTCCTCAAATTTTTTAAATGCTAGCACAGCATTATGACCACCAAAGCCAAACCCATTCGATAGCGCAAAGTTAACGTCTTGATGAAGTGCCTCATTAGGAACATAGTTTAAATCACATTCGGGATCTGGTGTTTCATAATTGATGGTTGGTGGAATAATGCCCTCCATTATACTTTTCAATGTAATAATGGCTTCAATTCCACCGGCCGCGCCAAAGAGATGTCCTGTCATCGATTTTGTGGAGCTAACCTTTAGTTGATAGGCATGGTCACCAAAAACGTGTTTAATAGCCTTTGTTTCAGATTTATCTCCCTCTGGAGTACTTGTGCCGTGTGCGTTGATATAATCGATAGCTGCCCCATCGATAGCACCCATTTTTAATGCCAGCTTCATGGCATTGGCAGCACCCGTAAAATCAGGAGCTGTAATATGATAAGCATCTGTTGTCACACCATAGCCAACAATCTCACCCAGAATCGTAGCACCCCTTTGTTTGGCGTGTTCATACTCCTCTAGGAATACGATGCCAGCTCCTTCAGACATGACAAAGCCATCCCGCTTGCTATCGAATGGTCGACTGGCCTTTGTTGGCTCTTCATTCCTAGTGGACATGGCTTTCATGCGGGAGAATCCTGCAAAGCTAAGTGGATTGATCGGTGCCTCCGCTCCGCCTGCTAAAATGCCATCCGCATAGCCATGTCGAATCGCTAAGAAAGCTTCTCCAATCGCCTGGTTTCCTGTCGCACAGGCAGAAACAGGTGAAAAGCTTGGTCCTTTAAAGCCCGTTTTGATTGCTAGTATTCCTGCAGCCATATTGCTAATCATCATCGGCACCATAAATGGTGACACCTTCCTAGGCCCTTGATTGAGCATCGCTTGATGATTTTCTAAAATCGTTTCAATGCCCCCAATGCCAGAGCCAATGTAAACGCCTAAACGCTCCTTATCTACCTGATCCATATTTAAATTGGCTTGTGTCAGAGCTTGCTGGGCAGCGGCAACAGCATATTGCACAAATAGATCATATTTACTGATTTCTTTTTTATCCATATACAGCGTTGCATCGAAATCCTTACTCGTCCCAGCAATTTGCGTATTAATGCCGCTGAATGCCTCCCCTTGAATTTTTTGAATCCCTGATTTTCCTGCCTTAATATTCTCCCATAAGGCTGATACCGAATTACCTAACGGGGAAACAACACCATATCCAGTAACAACGACTCTTCGTACCATGCACATCGCTCCTTCTCGTATCATGTCTTACTTTAACAGTTCCTTTAATTGCTCCAGCATCTTTTGAAAGAACGCTTCTCCTACAACACGTTTATATTGTAATGCCCCTTTCGTACTTGAAATAAGTAATACAGCTAGAGCCTCCAAATCATTAGTAGCTTGGAGTGCGCCTTGTTGTTTAGCATCTTTCAATAGCTCAACAAAGACATCGATTTCCATTTGACTAAGCTGCTGAAGCTTTTCTTGCATTGGTTGCGGTAATTCTTGATAATCCGCCTGTAAAGCTGATATAGGGCAAATGCCGTCTTGCTCTAGAAATTTTATTCGCTGCATAATAAAGGCAAATGGCTTTTCCTCAGCTGGCAAAGTGGACTCCTTCATCAATGTAAAAGTTCTCTCTAATCCTTGTTGAATTCTTTCGCAAACAGCAATCCCTAAGTCTCCCTTCTTCTCGAAATGATAGTGAATACTGGCTTTCGTGACGCCAAGCTCCTTTGCTAAATGCTCATAACTAAATGATGTGAATCCTTTTTCCTGAATATTCTTCAATGTTAATTCTATAATTTGCATTTTTCTATTTGTCATGGCTTTATACTAACTTACTAGTAGGTAAGTGTCAATCTAAAAAATGCAGCAGATAAACGATTTATCTGCTGCTCGCGTAATTATTGCATTTCCTTTGTTGGTCCCATCACGCCAGGTACTGGTAAACCTGCTTGACGTAGTAGGACCGTCATTTGTCCACGATGATGTGTTTGATGGTCAATTAATACACGTAATAAAGCCCCTTTTGGCATCGGCGCTTTAAAGCCTGTTACTACCTCTAGTAACTCTTCATTCGAAAGCTTAGCCACTTCCTCTTTAATACCATTTGCTACGCTTTCATAGGCTGTCACGATCTCAGCCGCAGTCGTTGGCACAGGATCTTCTTGACGAATCATTGGTACTTTTAATCCTGCTAGATAGCTAAAATAACCTGCTGCTCCAACTAAATGCCAGCCTAACCAACCAAGTGTACTGTGACCCTCTACAATGCTTTGCTGAAGCTTGTCATCTGTTAAAGCCTGTAATACCTGTAGTGTCCCGTTTGATGCATTTGACCATTCTTGTAAGAAATCATCTACATGTCTATACATGTCTTTGCCCCCCATTTTTTCACTTCATTTCTATCATAGATAATTTTCCATGCTGTTACAAGTTTTCATTTAATAGTTTACATAATAATATTATTTATATAATCTCATATTATTCGTATAACACTCCTCGTTCACGTATAATGAAAGAAAATAGCGAAGGAGTGTGCCCATGAGATACCCTGTTCTAGTACTTTCTGTAGTATTTTTACTGGCTGGCTGTCGTGAAGAAGTTCAGGAAGAGCCTGTGCCAGCTCCAACACCATCTGTGGAAGACAAGCAAGCAGTGGAACAAGATCAAACGTCACTTCTCTCCTATTTTCCACCTGATGGATCTGTTGCTTCTTTTCAAGGGGAAGGAAATGAATTTGCTAGCTTCACACTAAAAACTACCTACCTCGATACACAGCATATCGTACAAATAGAGGATAATGGTGGTGTGACACTATTAAAAATCTACCGCATAACGGATACAAGTATTGATCTTGTCTATCGAGAACCTGTTGACAGTAATCCAAGCATGCCAAGTGCAGCTGAGGCAGCATCTTATCCTGTACTGGAAACCGTACTTCAAAAGCCTTTACAAGTCGGGACAAGCTTTCAAGGTTGGACCATTGAATCAACGACCGCTACTGTTGATACTGGTACAACGGTCTATCAAGATGTCATCCAGCTAAGTCGCTCTGAAGATCAAATGACCACAACCAAATATTTTGCAAAGGACATTGGTCTAATTCGCAAAGAGGATACGATGGAAACAGAGCAAGATGAGCCATTTGTTGTGACATCAACCTTGCAAAAAATAGAATAATTGAAAGAAAACAGGCGTCCTGCTTGGGCGTCTGTTTTTTAGCATAGGAGGCCAATCAATGAGTGATATACATAATGCAACACCAAAGCAAGATGAATTAACGGAAGAAGAATTTATTGAACTTGTACTCGAGGAACAGCAAGAAGCATTAGCACAGGCGCGAGAAGAACGCATTTATGGAAAAAAGCCAAAAAAACAAAAGCCTCTTGTACGCTGGATCGTGTGGGGTATGGCACTAGTGCTGTTTTTCAATACATTTGCCCTCATTTTTCAAATCTACTCCATACCTGCGCTTGAATTTATCAAGGTTTCAACGCGGCTCTCTGCACAAGAGGATATACAAACCTATAAAAAGGCAGTCGTTGAAATTTCAACAGGCTCCAGTAAAGGCACTGGTTTTGCCATCTCACCAGATGGTCTGATTGTCACCAACGCCCATGTTGTCGAACATGCCACAACATTATCAGTTGTCTTTCCTGATGAGGGACTGATGGAAGCAACATTAATCGAGAGCTATCCAGCCGTAGATTTAGCCTTTGTACAGGTGCAAGCTGAGCAACTTCCCTATCTACCTCTTGCAGAAGATCCACCTTACACTGTTAATGAACATGTCTATTTTATTGGAAATCCACTTGCTTTCACCGGCATCGCTAATGAAGGAACATTGCTAGAAGCCATTCAATTAGAAGATTGGCAGGAGCCAGTTAGGATGCTAAAAGCTCCTGTTTATCGGGGCAATAGTGGTAGCCCTGTAATCGATCAACATGGTGAGGTCATTGGGGTTATCTTTGCCACGATGAAATATGAGCCCATTGGAAATGTTGGCCTATTTGTACCTGTACAACAACTCCGAAATTTATTAGAAGAGCAATAAAAAATGAACCTGTAATAAGGTTCATTTTTATAGGGCGTCTTAGGTTTACATAATATTATTATTTATCTTTACTTTCTTGCTTGACGAACTGAGCAATTGGTGATTTTACAGGAATTTTACTGACTACCTCATCACTTACTTCTGCAACCTTTTGTAGCACATGTAAAAGCTTGTCATCCCCTGTCCAGTGCTTTTCCACTACATCTGGACCCAACTTATTAATAATGGTATTTACCACAAAAGTTGCTAGTACAACATCATCTAAATAGCCACCAAAGCCTAGCAGTCCTTCTGGCATTAAATCCATTGGTAATACAAAATACGCAATGGATGCCCCAATTAATGCACGACTCTTTTTATCTACACCCGCATCGGTTACTGTTTTAATTAACAAATGAAATAAATCAGGCACAAACATTAAATACGGAGTAAACTTGTTACTTTTTCCCTTTTTCGACCCAAGGAAAGCTACTAATTTTGTACGTAGTTTCTGATAAAAATCCTGTTGCTCCTGTTCTTCAGGCAATTTTTCTTCATTATTCACATTCATCTGCCTCCTTCTTTACAGCGATGCGCTATTTTGGCGGGGCTACCCTCCATTTTATGGGGTTATCCGCTACTTTTGTGCAGCTATCCTCCAGTTTCACATGGCTATCCGCTACTTTTATAGCGCTATCCTTTACTTTTGCATGGCTATCCGCCACTACTATATATTTAACCTAAAATAGGATTTGTAATCCTTAAACTTGCAAATGATACAAAAAAGACATCCTATTTGCATAGGATGTCTTGGGTTTAACGAAAGTAATTTTAATTACTGAGAATTAAAGTTTAGTTACGTTAGCAGCTTGTGGTCCGCGGTTGCCATCTACAACTTCGAATTCCACTTTTTGACCTTCGTCAAGAGTTTTGAAACCTTCGCCTTGGATAGCTGAGAAGTGTACGAATACGTCGTTTTCACCTTCAACTTCGATGAATCCAAAACCTTTTTCTGAGTTAAACCATTTTACTGTACCTTGTTTCATTTAAGAAAACCTCCAAAAAATAAAAGTGAACAATATGTAATTTCTTCAGCGATTGAAAAAAATTCACATATTACAAAGAGTACCGAACTAACGCGATCACTTTTTGTAATATGTGAATTCATGTTTCCGGTGAAGCAATTAAATTGTTAAGTTAAGTATAACTGCCATCCATAATTTTGTCAAATAAAGAAAAAATCTTTTTTACTTTTTTTCAAAATTTTTTTACTTCTCTTCTATTTTACACGCAATTATCCCATGATATACTTGTGCATCATCATCGCAAGCCTCACAGTAAAAGCTTTCATCCTCAGACCAAAAAGCCCAATACTGCTCCTCTTTCGCTGCCTCATTATCGTAAGAGGAACGAAATTGCGCTAATTTTTGTTGTAATGCACGTTCAAAGAGCTCCTTCGTGTCAAATGTATCTTCAGTTTGAATATAAGCTTCCCAGCCTTCAAATTTCCACCAAGGCTCATAGTCCGCTTTCATGTAAATAATTGTATACATATTTGCCCATTCCTTGCTGTCATAAGATAGTTTCATTTTAGCAAACACAACTGAAATGTCTATTAAAACCACCTGAATTATGCTATTATTACCTTATTATACATACTTTTTGGAGGTATTTTTATGTTTTCAAGTATTCGACCTAAAGCAGAGCTAGAAGAACTACTCAAACGTGGTACAGATTTACATGCAACAGGCCGATTTTACCAAACACTGGCATTCAATCATTTCACTTCACAAGATGAGGAGCACTTAAAGGCACTCTATCAAAAGCTCAAAGACATTACCCCTTCCATGAATGCCATTTTTCATCATTATTTAAGCGAGATATCCCCTACCTCTCAATTAATCATTAGTGAAGAAAATATTAATCAATACTTAACACAGTTTTTCTTAGCAACTCGTGATGATCATTATGTAGATGAAACTGTCAAATTTTTCAATCTATTCCGCAAGCATCAATACGAGCCTGGTAAATTAATTGTTGTCTTCAACCAATTTGCCTTCTATATTACTACATATATTTTATACAATTTTGGTATCAAGCCAAATAAAGCATTTCAATATATGAAATCATTCCAATCCGCTGTCAATGTCGATCAAGAATTATTAGTGGAAGTGTTAACAGAACGCATTATTGAAAATGTGGTAGGAGAAGTATCTTCTTTAATGGATGTCAATGCCAAAATTATGTACATGAAAGATTTAGTTTTTAGCCTAGATAAGCAAAATGAAGAGATTCAATCCTCTACTGCTGCCACAGAACAGATTGCAGCTTCTATCAATGAGGTTGCACGCATGTCTTCTCATATATCAGAGAAAACAACTGAATCTGTTGACCATGCTACAAAAGGTAAAAACGCTATTGAGCATGCCCTATCGGAGATTTTTAAAACAGAGGAGACCTTTACATCCATTGTTGACTCATTTTCAGAATTACAAAAAAGGGTAAATGATATTGAACAGGTTGTCACATTAATCAATCAAATCGCCGATCAAACGAATCTACTCGCACTTAATGCCTCCATTGAAGCAGCGCGTGCAGGTGAACATGGGAAAGGCTTTGCGGTCGTTGCACAGGAAGTACGAAAGCTTGCTGAAAACACGGTAGCTGCGCTAAGTGAAGTATCCGCAAATGTTCATCATTTAAAGAGTTATTCGAATGATGTTTCTAACTCGATTACAGATACGACAGCTATTATTAAAGAAGCAACCGTTGAAGCAAAAGATTCGTTACCATTATTAAATGCCATTGTTCAAGCGATTGAGGGTATTAATTTAGATGTGACAAATACGGCTGCCATTTCCCAGGAACAAGCAGCCGCGATTGATGAAGTTTCAGCAAGAATGATCGAAATTTCAAGCTTGCAGGAAGATATTCGTGATTATAGTCATAATACATCCAGCGATATTCATTTATTAGGGAAAGAAATTAACCGTTTCCGTAATGATCTTATTGCTAACAATAATGTACAGCTTTCATCTATTGCCCTACTACAATTATCGAAGGCGGATCATATTTTATGGAAATGGCGCATTTATAACATGTTCCTTGGCCTAGAAAACGTTGATCCAAGCGATGTTTCTTCTCATAGAGACTGTCGACTTGGCAAATGGTACACTGCGCCTCGTACAGTCGAACGTTTCGGTCATTTACAGGACTATCATGAATTAGATGGCTATCATTTACGCGTCCATGAATCAGCGAAGCTTGCGGCTGAAGCTCATAAAGCGGGTCATATCGAACAAGCTGATATTCATCTAAAAGAAGTCGATGAGGCATCTAAGCATGTACTTTATCACATTAATAACTTAATTGCCTATTTAGAAAAAGAACGTGTCATGCAATAAAAGGAGAGGTTCGCCCCTCTCCTCTATTAAGTAGGAGGTATTCCCTTGAACAAACGAGCAAGTATAAAATTTTTTGGTGATGTCTATGGCACAGGCTACCGATTCTTCATCAAGCAAAAAGCTATTGAATTAGGGTTAAAAGGATACTGTCGATTGAATGACGCAGAGCAAATTGAAGTGGAAGTGGAGGGCTCAGAAAAGGCACTCAATGAATTTCTCCTTTTTGTCCAAAAAGGCGTTAGTCCCCAAGCCGATTCCAATTCATTTTCTTTAGAATTATACGATGATTTAAAAGGCTATATACGTATGGAGTCAGACATTGTTTAATGTCTGGCTTTTTTGTAGTGTTGTTGGGTTCAACAAATTTTAAACTAACACGGCGTTTTATTGTCACATATGAAGTAATACAATTTACTTGTCCTTGTTGCGGATATAATGCATGAAAAACTACTAAATACTTACCAGATATGTGCAATTTGTATATTAGATTGGGTGCATGCGAAGAACGATGTATTGCGTTTGTAAGAAAAACAAACAAAAAAGATTCAAATTGGAAGCCGTTTTTCTAGAGAGCTGACACTGGGCTATGGGTTCTTTGAATGATGCCTCCTCTCCTAGTTATTGAAATCAAAAAAGTCATGCTCTTAAGAACATGACCTATCGTCATTTTTTGATTTTTATTTTTTGAATGGCAGCAACTAATATTGATTCATCAGTGATTTTCACATATTGATTTTTAGATTCCTTCATATAGCCTTCTTTGTTTAAATAGGCTTTTAATTTTGATTTTTTCTCAAAGACTTTTTCTTTCACTTTCTGTTCACTTACTGGTTCATCCATATTTTTTGTAATAGACACCAGAAAAATTTTCGTCATCCTATATCCCCCTTTGTATCAGTTACGAATTCATTTGGAAAAAGTTTCATACAAGACTCATTCATTTTGGATGAAGATGCTCTTCTTAGAGAATAAACCGCTCCTTTTCGAGTTGGAGCCGCTCATGGATCTCACTTAACCGCTCGCGTTGAGGCAGAAGCCGCTCTTGAATCAAATTACGCTCCTCTATTCAGTGACCGAGATGCAAAAAATCGCTCATTAAGATGTCAGAATGGCTCCTTAGGATAACAAAACCGACTTATTCATCGAAACAACTCACTTATTCTATGTATTATCATTGAGAAAGTTCACAAATAGCAGTAAAATTTATGTAAGGGATTAATTTTCAATGAAACTTTATGTCGATTATTTCGTATAAGAAGATAGACATATTGAAAAGCAAGGAGGATGAAACAATGCTTAGTGTCGGACAGTTTTTCTCTAGACATAGTGCCAGCTTTCTTATTTCGCTCACAACTGTTTCTATCGCAGCAATTGCGGCAAATCCTGGATTCTTCCTTGGTGGTTTACTGTTTGCGGGTTCCTATGCGACGAGTACAGCGTTGCTGAAACATAGACAAAAAAAGAAAGTCATGCAAATAGCAGGCATCACAAAAGAAGAATTCAAACACATTGAAACACAAGTATTAACAGCTAATAAGCATATTCAAACATTGAGTCAAAACTATTTACGTGTACGTTCTGTTTCAGCGTTTAAACAACTACTTGAAATGACGCGTATCTCTAAAAATATCGTCAAAATCGTCAAGACAGACCCACGTAAATTTTATAATGTGGAACCATTTTTCTATGCACACTTACCTTCTGCTGTAGAATTAACGGATAAATATACAATGCTTTCCAAGCAGCCAGTGAAGGATAAGGAAATTCAATTAACTTTATCCAAAACACGTGAAACCCTAACTGATTTGAATGACACCATTCAAATTGATTTGAAGGATGCGCTTGCAAATGATATCGATCATCTGCAAATGGAGATTGAATTCGCAAATCGTTCCAATCTTAGACGTAGAGAACAATTGGACTGGCGAGGCGATGATAAATGACAGCAAACGAACACGCATTTCAACTAAATACCATACCAGGGCTTTCTCCACTAGTCCAATCCTATTTAGAAACAACTCCGCAAAACGAGGCGATGGCGACTTATGAAACGCTATCGCCTCTTGCACAAAGTCGTGCATTACTGTATGCCAGTCAAATCGATTTGACTGATTTTGAATCATTGCTGTCCCTTGGGCAAGATTCACAGCGAGCTCTGTCTCAATTTGCCGACCGCATGCTTGCTCAAGTAAAGCAAAAGGATGTCACTAAAATTGGTCAAATGCTGGATTCTTTAATGCAGACGTTAGATCGAGTAGATCCAACTGCTTTGGAACCAAAAAAGCAAACCTTTTTCAAAAAAATCTTTGGCAAAACCGAGCCTAATGTGAAGCAAACACTCACAGAATTTGAACGTATTAGTATACAGGTGGAACGCATTGGCGTTCAGCTAGAACGTGCACAGCTTCAGCTGATAAAAGATGTTGAAAACTTAGAGGCGCTTTATGCCCATAATCGAGGATTTTTTGAGGAATTGGCAACGGCGATTGCCGCAGGACAAATGAAAAAGCAGCAAGCCATTGAGGTAGAGCTACCTGCACAAATAACGAGTGTCCAAGCTACCAAACAGCCACTTGCGATCCAGCAATTAAATGACTTTGCTGCTCAAATCGAAAGACTCGATCAACGTATTTATGATTTACAAGTATCACAGCAAGTCGCTCTGCAAACAGCTCCTCAAATTCGTATGATTCAGCAGGCCAATCAAACATTAGCTGAAAAAATTGAGTTTTCTATCGTTACCTTGATTCCGCTCTGGAAAAACCAACTGGCGATGATGCTATCGATGCATATGGATCATCATTATGCACGTTTAGAGGAGCGATTATCAAGGGCTCATGATCGCTTCTCAAGTCCCACGTTTGAACAGCAAGTTTCGAAGTTTAAAGAAACACAGCAAGAGCTGCAAACAGCAATTAAAGATGTCTTTGCCCTGCATACCGCAACTGAACAAGAGAAACAACAGCTACAGGATGTGGCGGGTGCTAGCAGCTATCAGCGAGATTAACAAAAAAATGGGTGGCTCAGCAAATGTTCTGAACCACCCTGTTTGTTTTTATTCAAAATAATCTTTATAGTAGCCACCGACATTACCTGTGTTGTCGATGATAAAAACGAACTCTTCTGTTTCATTTTTCACTTCATACTCTTTTCCTACTGTCAATACGTTTGATACTAAGTATTTCGATGCATTTGTATGTTTGCAAGTAACCGTTCGTAATGTTGGCGCATCTTTCCATTTTAAATGTAACATATTCTCTCTACCTCTCTTTACTAGCAAAAGCTAATGTCTATTGCTTATTTTATAATATTTTTGGTCTTTTGTGGAGAAAAAAGAAATACTATACCTATTCTATCCAAAAAAAATGAATATTTGAGGTGTTATGATGAGTTTTGGTGGTGTACCGCAATGGTTTTTTATCATTGCTGTAGCATTCGCAATCTGCTTTGTACTTTATGCAGAATGGAATTCTAGAAAATAAGTGAGTCCAACAGGTTGGACTCACTTTTTTGTGCTTATTTTAATGTACGCTTTAAAAATTCCTTCGTACGTTCATGTTGTGGATTGACTAATACTTGTGCTGGAGGGCCTTCTTCCACAATTACACCTTTATCCATAAAGACAACACGATCTGCTACTTCTTTGGCAAATTCCATCTCATGTGTCACGATGAGCATCGTATTGCCCTCGTTTGCTAGCTGACGCATTACCTTTAATACCTCACCCACCATTTCTGGGTCTAATGCGGATGTTGGCTCATCGAATAGCATTACATCAGGATTCATTGATAAGGCACGAGCGATGGCCACACGCTGCTTTTGTCCACCCGAGAGTTGACGGGGCTTGGCATTCACATATTGATCCATGCCAACGATTTTCAAATATTTAAGCGCCGTTTCTTCTGCTTCTTTTTTCGAACGTTTTAACACTTTGATTTGGCCCACCGTGCAATTACTTATGACATTGTGGTTGTTAAATAAATTGAACTGCTGGAACACCATGCCTAAATGTGTGCGATATTCTTGAATATTGTGCTTTTCATCTAGGATGTCTTCCCCTTTATAAATAATTTGACCGCCACTTGGCGTTTCTAATAAATTTATGCAACGAAGCAATGTGGATTTACCAGAGCCAGAGGAGCCAATTAAACAAACTACCTCCCCTTTTTCCACTTGGAAATTCACATCTTTTAACACTTGGTTACGTCCAAATGATTTACTTAAATGCTCGATTTTAATGACTGCCATTTGTGCGTCCCCCTATACGGCTTCTTTTTGTTCTTTTTGATAGGCATCAGGACCATCTAGACGTTTTTCAACATACAGAAGGATGCGAGATGCGGTAAATGTCATGATGAAATAAAGAACACATGCAACGAAGAATGATTCGAAATAACGGAAGTTGTTACCCGAAATTGATTTTGTTTGGAAGAATAATTCCGTTACTCCAATGACATTTAATACGGCTGTATCTTTAATATTCATGATTAATTGGTTACCTGTCGCTGGTAAAACATTACGCGCTACTTGTGGTAAGACAACATGAAGCATAATTTGGAAGTGATTCATGCCAATTGCTGATGCTGCCTCGTATTGACCATTATCAATGGATACAATACCGCCACGAACAATTTCTGCCATATATGCCCCAGTATTGAGGGAAACGACTAAAATACCTGCTGTAATAAAGTGCATATCGATACCGAATGCGATATCTAATCCGTAGTAGACAACCATAGCTTGTACAATCATTGGTGTACCACGGAAAAATTCAACATAGCATGTTAGTATAAAATTAATGAGCTTTAAGCTATAAAATTTCACACCTTTTTTACGAACTGGAATCGTATGCATAATTCCGATGAAAAATCCGATAAATGCACCAATAATTGTACTAATACTCGAAATCAGTAACGTATAATACGCACCTCGTAAAAACATTTGCCAGTTGTTTTCAATAATTGAAAGTATCCATTCAAGACTCATGATGTTCCTCCTAACAATGTCATCTTGCTCGCTTATTTCTTTTGTGTCCTAGCTCTTTCTACTATTCTATGATTTGTCACGCTAGGACATTATCATTATGTAGAGAGGTTCTCATTTTGATAATGATGAAATGATCATGCACGGACTAATTGCTAGTCCGTGCCATGTCATTATTGTGCTGCGGGTTGTTGAGAAATAGCTTCTTCCATAATCGCTTGACGATCATCTTCTGAAATGCCTTTTAGGATTTCATTGATTTTTTCACGATTTGCGTCATCTTTACGTAAGCCTACAGCAATTGAAGTATTTGATAGGTCTGTATCAAAGCCTTCTTCAAATGCTACATATGTGAATTTATCGTTGGCAGCAGAAGCGGAAATGCCCTCTGGACGTTCAGCTACATAGCCATCAATTTTACCTGCTTCTAACGCCACACGCATTGCTGGGAAGCTCTCCATTGCTGTTTGCTTTTCTACGCCTTTAATTTGATCGATAACTGTGTAGTTTGATGTATTTAATTGTGATGTAATTTTAGCACCTGAGAAGTCTTGAATCGATTTTGCGCCTTCATATTTGCTACCTTTTTTAATAACCATAACAAAATCAGAAGTATAATAGTTTTCTGTAAAATCAATTGTTTTCTTGCGTTCTTCTGTTGGTGACATACCTGCAATAATTGCATCAATTTTGTTTGATTGTAGCGCTGGAACTAAACCGTCCCACTCCATTTTAACAATGACTAACTCTTTGCCTAGACCTTCAGCGATTTTCTTTGCCATTTGTACATCATAGCCACCTGCATACTCTGCATTATCCGCAATTTTCACTGCGCCATTTGCATCGTCTTGCTGTGTCCAGTTGAACGGTGGGTAGCCAGCCTCCATTCCAATTCGGAATTCACCGCCACCTTCTTCTTTGTCAGTTCCAGCATCACTTGAACCGCCCTCTTTTTTGTCACTTGTGCCACATGCAGCTAGCACAATTGCCGTCATGATAGAGATCATTACTAACAACCATTTTCTTTTCATGAAAAACTCCCCTTTTCTGTAAAAAAATAAGACAACTGTACTAAAAAAGACCTAAGTTTATTGAACTTAGGTCTTACCTTTTATGACAGTTGCCCAAATCCTCACTATAATTTCCATGTTTCCGAGATAGCACAACCTAGTAAATCTGGAAATCCATTTACTAGGACAGTCCTGCACTTATTCACTGCAGACCCAGTATAAAAGTACGAGCTCCTTTTATACTTCGGCGATATTTCCTTCTTCATTGCGTCTTCGCTTGCTTTTACTCAACAATGAACTAATAAATACCGCGCCTCTACCTCACTGGTAACAATTCGTGAGGTTTGTTTATTTAATTGATATTTAGATACTACTATAAAACTAATATGTTCGTCAAGACGATTTTAACATTTTTCTGACTAATGACAATATTAGGATATTGTGCGTTCTGCTTCCACTTTAAATCGTTGAACTTTTGTTGATATTTCTGAAAATTACAACAAATATTTATTATAGAGTATGTTCTACATGTGAGAAAAGTTGCGTTTTTTTCTTTCTTTGCTCCTCTAAACGATGTACCATTCGTACTCTTTCAAGCATAGAATCGGTCAATACCTTTCGTCATACAAAAAACCCTGCTGAACATTGTTCGCAGGGTTTAATGGAATTATGAATTTAATAATAAATCTTCAGGATTTTCGATTAATTCTTTAACTGTTTTTAAGAATCCTACAGAATCTTTACCATCGATGATACGGTGATCGTATGAAAGTGCTACATACATCATTGGACGGATTTGAACTTCACCATTTACTGCAACTGGACGGTTTACAATTGAGTGCATACCTAAAATACCAGCTTGCGTACCGTTCATAATTGGTGTTGACATTAATGAACCGAATACACCACCATTTGTGATTGTGAATGATCCACCAGCCATGTCATTTAAGCCTAATTTTTTATCACGAGCTTTTGTCGCTAAGTTAGCAATATCTTTTTCGATTTCTGCAAAGTTTTTGCTATTTGCATCGCGTACAACTGGTACGACTAAACCTTCTTCAGTCGATACAGCAATACCGATATCAAAGAAGTTATTTAAATGAATTTCATCGCCAGAGATTTGAGCGTTTACGTATGGGTATTTTTTCAGTGCTGCAACAACAGCTTTAGTGAAGAATGACATGAAACCAAGTTTGATGTCGTTTGCTTTTACAAACTCTTCTTGTTTACGTTTACGAAGTGCCATGATGTTTGTCATGTCAATTTCGTTGAATGTTGTTAACATTGCTGTTGATTGTTTAACTTCTAATAAACGTTTTGCAATTGTTTGGCGACGACGGCTCATTTTTTCAATTGTTACACGGTCAGAATTAGCTGCTGGTGTGAATACTACTGGGCCACCTGAAGTTGCTACGGATGTAGGTGCTGCTGCTGGTGCTACAGCTGGTGCTGTACCATGAGCTGCTACATCTTGTACACGTACACGTCCTTGTGGATCTACTGGAGATACCGCTGCAAGGTCAATACCTTTTTCACGTGCAAGACGACGTGCTGCTGGAGATGCAACTACACGCTCACCAGAAGTTTCTTCTACTGCTGGAGCTGCTGCAACTGGTGCAGGTGCTGCTTGTGGCGCTGCTGGTGCAGGTGCTGCCTCAGTTGGTGCTGCCGCTGCTGGAGCTGCTGCTGCGCCTTCGCCTGCTTCTACTACTGCGATAACTTGACCAACTAGTACAGTATCGCCTTCTTCAGCTAAAATTTGTGTTAATACACCTGCTTCTTCAGAAATGATCTCAGCGTTTACTTTATCTGTTTCAAGTTCAACGATGAATTCACCTTTTTCAACGCGATCGCCCACTTTTTTTACCCACTGTGCGATACTACCTTCTGTAATCGATTCTGCTAATTCAGGGACTTTAATTTCAGCCACTTTCATTTCCTCCTTTGATTAACGTGCATGACGCACATAGAAGGGCTACTGCTTAAGGGCAAGTAGCCCGGTTTCAAAAATTGATATATGTTATTTAACCTTTACTGGCTCAGCAACCGCTTCTTCAATAAGAGCTGCTTGTGCTGCTTTATGAGAATCTGCATCCCCTTCAGAAGTTGAGCTCATTGCAGGACGGCCTACATAGCGAAGTTTTTTACCTTCTGAAAGTTCATATAATGTTTCTAATGCATAATTCCATGAGCCTTGGTTTTTAGGTTCTTCTTGTACCCAAACAATCTCTTTTGCATTAGGATACTTAGCAATGATACCAGCTACTTGCTCTTTTGGGAATGGGTAAAGTTGTTCTACACGAATAATGTGTAGGTGATCGAAGCCTTCGCCGTCTTTCACGCGCTCTGCTAAGTCGATCATCACTTTACCTGTACCTAAAACGATACGCTCTACAGCTTCTGGTTTAGCCCCTAAGCCTGGTTGTTCAATCACTTCTTGGAATGAACCATTTGCTAATTGCTCAGCATTCGCCGCAGCTAATGGGTGACGTAATAATGATTTTGGTGATACGACTACAAGTGGACGTACCCCTTCTGTACCTAATAATGCTGCTTGACGGCGTAATAAGTGGTAGTAGTTTCCTGCATTTGAACAGTTCGCTACAAACCAGTTATTTTCAGCTGACATTTGTAAATAGCGTTCCATACGGCTTGAAGAGTGCTCTGGACCTTGACCTTCATAACCATGAGGTAAAAGGATAACTAGACCAGATTTTTGACCCCATTTTGAGCGTGCCCCTGAAATAAAGTTATCAAACATCACTTGTGCCATATTCGCAAAGTCACCGAATTGTGCTTCCCATACTGTTAGTACATGGCTATTTTCTAGGTTGTAACCATACTCAAAGCCTACCACCCCAGCTTCAGTCAGTGGAGAGTTGTGTACTGTAAAGGATGCGTTCGCACCAGAAATATGGTGTAGTGGTGTGAAGACATTGCCATTGTTTTTATCATGCAGTACTAAGTGACGTTGAGAGAATGTACCACGTTGTGCATCTTGACCTGTAAAGCGTACTGGTGTTCCATCTTGAATAATCGTTGCATACGCTAAAGTTTCAGCATGACCCCAGTCAACTTTTGCAGACGCATAAGCATCACGGCGTTTTTCTAAGATTTTACCAAGCTTTTTCTGTGGTTCGAAGTTTTCTTCAAACACTAAAAGCTCTTCATTGATTTTTTCTAAACGTTCCGCACCTACTGCTGTATCAATTTGTGGGAACTCTACTTTTAATTCTTCTGGCATTTCTAAATGATGATGATCATCTTTTTCTGCCATTTCTTTGACGTGGTCATAGGCTGCTTGCATTTCTGCATAGATAGCTGTATCTAGTGCAGCTACATCATCAGCAGTTACAAGACCTTCTGCCACTAATTGTGCACCATATAATGCACGCACTGTTTCATGTTTAGACACTAATTTGTATGTTTCTGGGTTTGTCACTGTTGGGTCATCTGTTTCATTATGACCATGGCGACGGTAACCTACTAAGTCCACAATAATGTCTTTGCCAAATGTTTGACGGTAGTTTGCCGCAAAACGTCCAACTTGCACTACTGCCTCTGGGCTATCTGCGTTGACATGGATTACTGGTACTTCATAGCCTTTTGCAGGGTCAGAAGAATACACAGAAGAACGAGAATCATAATGTTCTGTTGTGAATCCAATCATATTGTTTGCGATAATATGGATTGTTCCACCTGTTGTAAAGCCTTCTGTTTTAGCGAAGTTTAACACTTCTGTTACAATCCCTTGACCTGGGAATGCAGCATCACCGTGTACAAGAATGCCTAAGCCCTTTGTACGGTCAAAAATAGGTTGCCCTGGTTTAGATGTATCATCTTGTGTTGCACGAGTAGCACCAAGTACTACTGGATTGCCCACTTCTAAGTGAGATGGGTTGTAAGCCAATTTCACATTCATACCGGATTCACGGTTGTAAGAAGCACCCATGTGGTATTTCACATCACCTGTCCAACCTTTTGTAATTTCAAGGCGGCCATGCTCTGGCATAAATAAATCATTGGAAACATGTGCAAAATCAGAGAACATCATGTCATAAGGTTTATTTAAAATGTGTGTTAAAACGTTTAAGCGACCACGGTGTGCCATACCAATACGTACGTTTTCCACATTTTTTGCTTCTGCCGTTTTAATAATTTCATCAAATAGAACGATTTGCGTATCTAAGCCCTCACCAGAGAAACGCTTTTGTCCTACAAAAGTTTTATGAATAAATTTCTCGAAATTTTCAACGCGAGTTAAACGATCTAATAAGGCTTTCTTCTCATCCGCAGATAATGCTTGTTTGAATGAGCCTGATTCGATTTGCGCTTGAATCCAATCACGTTCTTCAGTAGCTACTACGTGACCATATTCAAATGCTACTTTATCTGTATAAATAGCTTTTAAATAGTCGATTGCATCCTTACCATTTTTCACGTTTGCTGGCACATCTTTGAAGAAGATTGCTGCAGGAATTTCAGCTAAATCTGCAGCGCTTAAGTTGAACGCGCTTTCTTCAATTTGAGCTGTTTGTAGTTCACGGTTTTTCAGAGGATAGATATCTGCTGCTAAATGACCGCGTGAACGAATTGCATCTGCTAGTTTTACAGCGGCTAACACTTTTTTGTAATCGCCAGCAGGAGCCGCTGCTGTATGACTAGCTACAGCTACTTCACCTTCTACTACTACTGGTGCACCAAATTGTTGGAATAAAGAAACTAACTCCGGTTCTACTTCTTCAGGAGACTGTAAGAATAAGTCGTATTGCTCCATCACATATCCTAGGTTAGGACCAGAGAAAGCTGACCATGGAGAACTTACAGTTGTAACGTTGTTCGACATGAAAAATGACCTCCAAATTTTGCCTTTCGGCAGTTCCATTAATTAAATTGCAATTAATTATATAATATTTAGCCGTTCTTTAAAAGAATGTTTCTCACTACTTTTCCATATTTTAAAGAACGTTTTTTCCATCTCAATCTTACTACTCTTCACAAAAAATACAACTCTTTTTAGCAAATTAAGCAATTTTTTTCGCAAAGGATAGAATAATGAAATAAAGCGTGTATTTTTCTTAATATTTTAGCGGGATTTTCAGCGAGAAAACGGTTCCAATATTAACCTCACTCTTGACTTCTACTGTGGCATTGTATTTTTCAAGTAACATCTTCGAAATACTAAGCCCTAAGCCTGTTCCACCAATTTGGCGATTTCTTGCTTCATCCACTCGATAAAAACGATCAAAGATAAACGGAATATTGTCTTGTGCTATTCCTATACCATTATCAGTAATTTCTAAACATGCATAATTTCCAGCAACAGAAATAGAAATTTGTATCTCAGGAATTTTTTCACAATAACGAATGGCATTCTCTATTATATTACGAACGATTTGACTTAGTGCATTTTCGGTGATAAATAACGGACCAATTTCACCATGTTTCGACAGCGATATTCGCGCTTGTGGATGAACAAGCTTTACCTCATCCATCACTGCTTCGATGACCACTAATGCATTGGCCTCACTTGTTTCATCTTTTTCCTCACGCCGTGCAAGTTCTAATAATTCCTCAATCATTTTGCGCATACGAGCAATTTCTGTTAAGGAGGTATCAATGGATTCCTCTAATATGGCAGGATCATGTTTGCCCCATCTTTTTAAAAGAGAAAGATGCCCTTCAATTGCTTGAATCGGTGTACGCAGCTCATGAGAAGCATCGGCGACAAATTGCTGCTGCTGGGTAAATGAGATTTGCAGCTCGTTCATCATGGCATTATACATCTTCAGTAAATCACCAATTTCGTCATGTGATGTATAGGTTAGCTGTATAGGCTCCTTAAATCCTTGATCCATCACAGTTTTCATGGATGCACGCAATTCGTGTAGTGGCTTCATTAAATAGTTCGCTAGATAATAGCCAATAGAGCCAGATAACACTAAGGCTCCTAACCCTGCAATCAGCATGGCTGTCAAAAGATAATGCATGAGAGATTGAAAACTAGTTAACGGATGAATCACCTGAATATAGCCTTGGAAAAAGCCCATCCGAATCGGTTCATTGATGACCAGCACATCCTGCTTATCAATGGTCATCTCAAAAATTTCCTGCAACGAATTAAGTGGTGCAGCAGCAGAGGTATCATTGATTCGTAAAATATCCACCCCATCAGCATTAAATATTCGGACCGTCTCATCACGATCCGCAATCGATTTGAGCAAGCCTGTATTTTGCTGAATTTGCTGAATGGTAATTGTAGGACCTTGGGACTCTAAAAAAGAGATGATATCCTTACTTGTCCGATTGACCTTACTCTCCTCATCATTTAATAACCATGTATGCAGAGAAAGATAGACGACTACACAAATTATCGTAAAGCTAATAAAGATGACACTGCTTGAGGTCAGCATCCATTTTTTTTGCAGGGACTGCTGACGTAAATAATTTCTTAACTTATTCATTCTCGCATCACATACCCAACACCGCGAACGGTTTCAATATAATCATTCATCGCCCCAGGGAGCTTTGTACGTAAATGTCTGATATAAACATCTACCACGTTGGTCTCGATATCCGTATCATAGCCCCAAACGGATGTTAAAATATGCTCTCGTGTACATACTCTATTTTTGTGCTCAATTAATAGTTTCAATAAGTCATATTCTGTCTTTGTTAGATCAAGTTTATTCCCCTGAACGAAAACTTCATAGGCAGCTACATCTATTTCAATATCCCGTAGGCATAAAGATTCACTGCTTGTCTGCTCTGGCGTGACACGACGTAAAATCGTCCGTATCCTAGCCAGCAGCTCTTCAATCGCAAAAGGTTTGACGATATAGTCATCAGCCCCTGCATCGAGTCCTGCTACACGATCCATCACAGCATCTCGTGCCGTTAATAAAAGGATCGGTACTTGTGATTGTGTTCGGATGCGACGGCAAATCTCAATCCCATTAATACTTGGTAACATCACATCCAGTAAAAGTACATCAAAATTTTCCGATGTTGCCAAAGCCAATCCTTCTCGACCATCAAAGGCAGTTTTTACTTCATAGCCTTCGTGTTGTAATTCAAGTTCGACAAAGCGAGCGATATGCTTTTCATCTTCTACCAACAATATCTTCTTAGGCATCATATCACCTTCTATTCCAAAATAACGATGTAGGATTTTTATCCCTATACTGTTATAGCATAACATCAAATAAAAAGTCTGTCTCACAAGGAAAACCTTGTGGACAGACTTTTTAATGTATATCTGAAATGGAGAGGTTGTTTTTCCCCGACTCTTTTGATTTATATAATGCTTGGTCAGCTAAATCCATTAGCTCATCCAATGTTCGAGCATGGTCTGGGTAATAGGCAATGCCAATTGAAGCAGTTGGTGTAAAAAGATGGTCCTCTATCATCCAGCCTTCTGCTAATTCATCACGAATCCGTCGAATAATATGCATAATTTGATGATGTCTTTTTTCCTGATCTCTTGTTAAGCCAGTTAAGATGACAATAAATTCATCGCCACCTATTCGAATAACCATATCATGGCTTCGAACTGTTTTGTTCAAGGAACTGCCGAATCGCTGAATAAACGCATCGCCCGTCTCATGGCCAAAGCGATCATTTACTTCTTTAAAATCATCACCATCTATATAGAGCATCGCCACACAGGTTTGATTTTCATTTGCTTCTGCTAGGATTTTAGGAAACTCCTTTTCTAAAAAACGCCGATTAGGTAGCTGTGTTAAAGCGTCGTGATAGGCTAAATACAGCAAATCATTTTCCCTTTCTTTGCGATGTGTAATTTCACGAGACACCATCATAATTTGAGAAACTTTTTCACGTTCAGGGTCGTGCACAACCGTGACATTTCCTTCTGTCCATATTGGTGTTCCATCTTTCGCCTTCAGTAAAAGTTCAAACTGTGAATCTGTTTGCCCTGTATAATTATTCAAGAATGTTTGCCATTCGCCTTTACTTTCTCGATCAATAATGTCACTGTAAAACTGTCCTTGTAGCTCTACATTTTCATAACCTAAATAAATACCATAGGACGGGGAAGCATAAATAATAATGCCATCCTCATTTGTAATCACAATTAAATCATTTGTATTTTCTGTGATGAGTCTGAAAGTACGTTCAATATTTTTTAATTCTGTGAACATTCTTTTCTTATCCGTAATATCATAGTTAATGGTTAAAATTTGTTCGATTTGACCAAACTCATCTTTTAATGGAACAATGGTAGTTTCTACCCAGTAATCGGCATGATATTTCGTTCGATAACAAAGTTCTCCACGCCACATTCCCATCGTGTCCAGCTTATCTTCAATTATTTGAAAAAGGTCTTGCCCACGGAATCGTGGTTCGATCAATGCGTAGGGCTGACCGATTAACTCCTCCGCCGTGTAGCCAGAAGCCTGTAAAAACATCTCACTCACTTCGGTAATGTTACAATTATGATCTAATACAGCAATGGCTGTAGCTGAATTTAGTGCAGATTTAAATACTTCTAGCCCGTGAGACTTCGAGCGTAATTCTGCTTTTTGTAAAGTAAATTGTGTAAAATCTTGCATGATAAGAAATATGGCAAAGGAATTATCATCCTGCATCACTGGTGATAGTGACAGTAAATACATGCGTTCCTGCTGGTCCAATGTATGCAATTTAATAAACTTCTCGCCAACGTTTTCCCCTCTTGCAGCTTTCTGCAAACAAATTTTTATTTGTTCAACTTCTTCCTTTGGAATAATCGGTAAATCCACAAACATTTTCTGTTTGACGGTTTCATTATCTAATTGAAAATCTTCCATAAAGCTTGAATTCACTTCGTATATCATTCCTTCAGCCGATAAAATGACTGTTGAGAAAAAGGCATGGTCAAACATGGACCGCATAAATAAAAATTTATCTTCAATACTGCGGTCATAAAGTATTTCCTTCGTGATGGCTAAAATATAGTCTTCGTTCTTATATTTCAACGGTCTGACGGATGTTTCATATTTACGAACCTCCGACTGAACATATGCATAATCTACATAGTCAACCTGTTTATGTTCTCTAATGGCCTCATGGTAATTTTTCTGAATGATCAAAAAATTACGCTTTGAGGTAACGGTCGAAATCATTTTACCAATCGCCTCATTCGATAACAGATCCTGAGCTGCTTGATTTAAGCGAATATATTGATAATCGTCCCCTACTTTTTTCACGAGAAAAACAAAATCCTTGCCAATAAATAATGAGTTAAAGAAATCTTCGCTTAAAATATACTCCATGCTGTCACCTCCAGAAAAGCCATTGCCATCATGATAGAAATGTTCGTATGTATGTGTTGTTAGATTAAAAATAATACTACTATTATAACATAAAAATAAAAAATTACCTTTCTAGAATCGTAAAAATTATATCCTTTTAAGGATAATATTTGATATATTACCTATTATAACAAGCCAACAATCCTACTAAAGATGTAGATAAATGATTAATATTAGTTAAAATTGATAGGTTAGTCTTAATGCTAAAAAACAACAATATTATGGATAATCACATTTCATTTATCAGAATTTACTGACTATTAAACTCAAATTTTGTTTTTTTACGAGCAAAATGATTGCATCAAGCAGTTTATATGTTATATTATATTTAAAAAACTAGCCTTTTTTCGGTATGGTCGAAATCAGTAAGACAGCGGGAGATTATGGAATATCATAGTTATAACGTCTAGTTCTTTGGGTTTTAATTCCAGTACGAATTTTAGTTTTCTTCTTTATGCTTCAACGGAATTGTTTTAACTACCCTAGTAAAGGAGGCGTTTCGTATGCTTAAACATCGAGACCTGCATGAATGTACAGAGCTTTATGAGCTATTATCACACCCTTCTGTATTCCCTTTTGTCCGTCAAAAAGCCACATCCGCTGATGAATATTGGTTTATGACAAAACAACTGATTGAAGAGGAAGCGAGAGGACTCGCTATCTCGAGGACCATAACTGATGACTGGGGTCAACCAATCGGCACCATTAGTATTCACGATGTGGAGGACGGTGCAGGCTTTCTAGGAACGTGGATTGGACTCCCTTACCAAGGTAAAGGTTATAATCAAAAAGCAAAAATGTTATTTTTGAACGAGTTATTTTTTGACTATAATTTTCATACGGTCTTTCTCCGTATACGTGTTGAAAATTTAAAATCACAGCGTGCTGCTTTAAAGCTTCCCTATGTGGTGAGTGCCAATGAAAGTCATCCAACATTATTAGCGCAGGTTAATAGCGGTGAGGCACAATTTAATTTATTTAAAATTCCAAAAGATTTATTCTACCTAACAACGGCACACCAAATGCAAGAAGGCGAAGAGCAAGCAATGTAGTGTGTATATATAAAAGAGAAGCTATAAGGTTTTGTCATTTCGACCTACCTCATAGCTTCTTTTCTTTTTTCAAATAGCACTTATTTCTTGTACCGTAAAATTAATGACGCCATTTCATCTGGTGTTTTTGGTTTTTGCGTTTTTGCCATTGTCTCCACCATTTCCACTTTACGCTCTGTTAGTGTATGAACAGACTTCATAAAAGATTCCTTTGTCAACTCGTCTTCCTGTAACACTTCTGCGTAACCTTGTTTTTTAAACAAGTTGGCATTTAAAATTTGATCTCCACGGCTTTTTTGCGCTGAGAGAGGTACTAATAGCATCGGCTTGTGAAGCGCTAAAAATTCAAAAATGGAGTTAGAGCCTGCTCGTGACACAATAAAGTCTGCAGCATGCAATAAATCAGGTAACTCAGTTGTCACATACTCAAATTGCTTGTAGCCTGGCATTGCCTCCAGTGCTTCATCATAATTCCCCTTCCCACATAAATGAATGATGTGAAATTGCTTGAGGAGCTCTGGTAAGTTTTTACGTAGTGCCTCATTTAAGACAACAGAGCCTAAACTCCCTCCCATAACAAGTAAAACAGGCTTTAAAGTAGAAAAGCCGCAGAAAGCTAGCCCCCTTGCTCTTTCTCCCTCAAATAACTCAGGACGAATAATGGAGCCTGTGCAAGTAGCCTTCTCTTGAGGTAAATGCTTCAGAGTTTCTTCAAAAATTGTGAATACATGCGAAGCAAAAGGTAAGGCTATTTTATTGGCAAGACCAGGTGTTACATCAGATTCATGGATGACGACTGGCACACCTGCTAATTTCGCTGCCATCACAACGGGTACAGAGACAAACCCTCCCTTTGAAAAGACAACCTGTGGCTTCACTTTTTTAATAATACGAAAAGCCTGCATCATTCCAGCAAGCACTTTAAATGGATCTGTAAAATTTTTCATGGAGAAATAACGACGCAATTTACCACTCGCAATGCCATAAAACGGAACATCGGGGAACGCCTCGCCAATTAATTCTTTTTCAATACCTTGCTCTGAGCCAATATAGTGGACATCATAACCAAGTTCTAGTAAAGACGGGAGTATCGCCTGATTTAACGATACATGGCCAGCTGTCCCACCACCGGTTAAAATGATTGTTTGTTGTTTCACACAAATTCTCCTATTCCTTAAAAACCATTGTAGTTAGCACTACTTTTTGTTTACAGTGTTCTATTTTACTATATGCTGACGAAAAGATATAGATGAAGCATGAAAATTTCAGCTTTTCTCTCTTTACATATGCTATACTTGTTCATTATGTTCATGAAGGAAGTAGAAAATATGTATCAAACATCCACAATTAAGGAAAAATACGTGCTACTCTTAAAAATGATTGTCCCTATTTTAGTGACACAGGTAGCTATTTATCTTATTTCATTTTTTGATATTTTAATGTCCAGTCGTTACGGGACGGTTGATTTAGCAGGTGTTTCGATTGGTTCCTCTATCTGGATGCCGATTTATACTGGACTTTCAGGTATACTCCTAGCTATTACGCCAATTGTCTCACAGCTTGTGGGAGCGAAAAAAGAGATGGATGCAAAAAAGGCAGTCCAGCAAGGCATTTATGTCGCCATATTGCTGGCGATCCTTATTTTTACAGGACTCTTCTTTGGCATTGATTGGATACTTAGTAAGATGAACTTAGAGTCTGCTGTACATAGCATTGCAAAAGGCTACATCTATGCGATGTGTGCGGGTCTTTTGCCACTTTTCTTATTTTTTGTTATGCGTTGCTTTATTGACGCCCTTGGTCAGACACGGGTCACGATGATCATTACCTTAATGACAACACCCATTAATATCGTGCTGAACTATATCTTTATTTTCGGCAAATTTGGTGCGCCTGAGCTTGGCGGCGTCGGAGCTGGTGTAGCGACAGCAATAACGTACTGGCTAATATTCATGATTACAGTATGGATCATCGCTAAACGAGTACCGTTCGAACGATTCCGTCTGTTTCATGATTGGCCTAAGCTTGAATGGCTTCGATGGAAGGAAATTTTATTGATTGGGGTTCCGATCGGTATTTCCCTATTTGCAGAAACAAGTATTTTTTCTGCTGTGACCATGATGATGAGTAATTTTAGCACAGAAATCATAGCAGCCCATCAGATTGCCATCAATTTCACTTCTCTGTTATACATGGTTCCGCTCAGTATTTCTATGGGTGTCACAATATTAGTAGGTTTTGAGATCGGCGCTGGTCGCATGCGAGATGCTCGTATGTATAGTTATCTATGTGTCGGCACAGCCATTTTATTTAGCTTTATATCAGCTTGCATCTTGTTTATTTTACGTGAACCTGTAGCACATATGTATACGACAGATCAGATGGTACTTGAGTATGCCGTACAATTTTTAGTCTACGCAGCCATTTTCCAGCTATCTGATGCAATACAAGCACCAGTACAAGGCGCATTGAGAGGCTATAAAGATGTTATGATCACGTTTATCATGGCCATTATATCTTATTGGGTAATTGGCTTGCCAGTTGGGTATACCCTTGCCACACATACGGATTTCGGCCCATTTGGCTATTGGATTGGCCTTGTGGCAGGTTTAACAATGGGCGCAATTACTCTTTTAATTCGTCTATTGGTTGTTCAAAAAAGAGTCACTGTTTAACAACAAAAAATCGCTTTTCTCTAACTTGAGAAAGGCGATTTTTTTAGCGTAAAACACCTGTGCGAATGATTTTCACTTGAACAGACGGCACTAGCTGTAAGGATGCATAGACAGCATGCCAATCCTTCTGAAACATTTTGGGGTGATAAGCACGAATATATCGACCAATCCCCAACGTATCCGATTGCTGACCTTGAAGAATCCGCAAAACCTCCTCAAACTCTCCCTGCACATGATCTTGAATCAACTGCTGAACCTCCTTGAAAACGGGGTCTTTATATAAATGGTCATGTGCAAATTCCTCAATTTCTACCTCTATGAGATAATCCATGTCTATTCTTTTTAATTCCTCATTCACCGTCCATTGACGCTTGATATGAATAACATCAGCCGTGATTGGCATCGATTTTCCATCATGCTTCCACATATAGCTCATCCGCGCTTGTTTGCTAGGTTGATTCATTAAGAGAAGCATCGTGAGAGATTGTTTTGGTGTTAATATTGTACCCGTAAACGTTTGACCTGAGAACAAAGCGACACCTGCCGCAACAGCATGCTTTTTATCCTCACTTAACTGAATATACGGAAGTGCTATATCAATTGTCTGTTCAAATAGCATGGAGCCAACCGTCTGTAAATCTAATTTCGGAAAAATTGTATTTTCCTCTGTGCTTTCCATAAAACGTTCATAATAGCCTCCTGCCCCCCCTGCTAAATCCTTTGTTAGCTCTATAAACGGCTTGACATCCCCTTCTGTTACAGCAATTTTTATCGAAATCGGGTTTTGGGGATCACGAAAATAAATATCCAAAATATCATAAAGAGGCTCTCTTACCGTTTGGTCCGATACAAGGATGGTCGATAACTCAGATAAATCAAGTGTTTGTTCTACTTTTAAATTGGCTTGATTCCGTACATCTCTTGGTGAAATGCCGTCCGCTTCAATCACTTCATTTTGCTGAGCTGCTGTATTCGGATAGGCATAATATCCCTTGTATGCCCCTATATATCCGTCCACCCCAACGAGCGTCACAACGGAAGCGTTTTTATAAAGTCGTTCATCCCAACAGCCAGCTAAAAGTAACATAGACAAGAGGAGCATAATCCCTTTACGATACACGTTTTCCCCTCCATTTATTCCAACAAATTATCATCATTGGTAGTAGAATCGTAAACACAATGAGTACGTAGTGTATAGAATTTTTGATAAACTCAATGCGCTGAAATTGCATGACAAATAGCGGCAGGATGGCTAAGAGAAGATGAAAAAAAACAATACTTCGTTTCGGATGCTTCCGTTTTTTTGACAAATAAAGCACACGAAAGGACAAACCGTAGATCATGACCGTAACAATGGACAAAGAAAGCCAAATATAGATGAAAAAAATATCCAGCCGTTTTACAAAATTCACTTCCTGTGATTTTAAAATATACATAATAGGCTCTGGTATTAGTTGAACCTCCTCCAAAGCAAAGAACATTTGTGTAAAGACAACCGAAATAAAATAAAAGATAAAAATGACGAGTTGATAAATCAATAAGGGCTTTCCCTTCACCTGTAAATCCTGTTTGAGAAATGGACGATAAAGGAGGTACATTTCAATCCCAAAAAAGGCATACATGCTATGAATCATGCCCGCCATGATTTGCCTAGTATTGTTCCACTCAACGGGAAAAAGATTACTCCACGTTAAATCTGGAATAGCCAGCATTAAAAAAATGACAAAGAGGAAAATAATAGGAATTAGCATGACACCAATATTGATGATGGTTTCTGGTCTAACTAAATTGGCATACAAAGATAGCCCTACAATCATCATGACAACAATCCATTCAGGTGTTCGGGGCAAGACCCATGAGGCCAGAACATACCCCATATAGGCAATTAATACAGCTGTTATTAATAACCAATAGATCAGATAGACCCAGCGAAAGAACCCATTTAAAAAGAAAAATTGATAATAGCGTTCAAAAAATAACAGCAAGCCGTAATGGAAGATGCTAGCAAGGAAGAAGACATACCATGCACTATGTTGACTGTATATGATTAACGGTGTTTGAAAGGCAATGTAGACAACACCTGTCTGAATGATAAAGAGTAGTAAAAAAAATTGTGCCTTTGATAGAGAAAAATTCATGGTGTATCCTCATTTTTTCCCTTTTCATCCTTCGGTGGTTGAAAGGAAGTAACTTGGACTGTCGGTCTAATAAATGGCCAGCGTAAAAAAATTTTATAAACAGCTTTCGGTTGAAATGGTACGATAGGTGAAAAATACGGCTGTTTCAATGACGTTAAACTAATTAAATGAATTAATAGGATGACAACTCCTACCACAATGCCTAAAAACCCAAATAATGAGGCAAGTAGCATAAACGGAAAACGGATCATGCGAATCGTGCTATTCAATTCAACGGACGGGACAACATAGCTTGAAATGGCCGTTAAGGCGACAACAATGACCATTAAGTTCGACACGAGTCCCGCACTTACAATGGCATCTCCTATCACTAATCCCCCTACGATCCCAATCGTTTGCCCTACTGATTGTGGTAAACGAATACTTGATTCTCGAATGAGCTCCATAATAATCTCAAGTATCAGTGCTTCAATTAACGGTCGATAAGGTATATCATTAACATCATTTTTTACTTGATTACTTAATTCTAAGGGTAATACCTCAAAGTGAAAGCTAATCACAGCAATATAAAATGCTGGTAAAAAAACCGCCGTTACAAACGACAGTAAACGCACTATTTTATAAAAAGAGCCAACCACTACCCGACTATTATAGTCATCAGGTGTTTGATAGAAAGAGAAAAATGTCACAGGGCCAATCAAGGCAGACGGCGAAATATTGGTCATGACCACAATTTTACTCTCCACTAAGTGGGCTACCACACGATCTGGATGCTCTGTATTTAACAATTGTGGAAATGGCGATAACACGGAATCCTCTAGTGCATCACTTAACTGGCCAATACTATAAAAATAGTCGATTTTAATGTCTGCAATCCGCTTTTCCATCTCTTGTAAGGTTTCAGGCCGTATAACCCCATCCATATAGAGATAATAAGCTTTAGTGTTAGTTTGTTGTCCAATTGTAAAAGATTTGACCACAAGAGCGGGATTATTCACTCGCTTTCGTATCAATGTTAAATTGGTATCCGCCCGCTCCACAAGACCTTCATGGGAGCCTCGCAGAATATGTTCATTGTTTGGCTCCTCAAGATTACGACGAACTTCATTGGTAATCGCTAACGTCAGCATTTTTCCCGTATCAGGCAAAATCACGAGCGTTTCACCTTGGCAAACCCGTTCAATCGCTTGCGGTAGCGCAAAATTATCGAGTGTTGTAAGTAGGGTTTCACTCCAAAAAGGTTTTTCTGTATCTAAACGTGCATAAATGGTATCCAGTATTTTTTGGACTTCCTTCGCATCAACAAGAGAAGCGTAAAAGCATAAAATAGCCGTGTCCCCTTCATGCCAATCTATTTGTCTGACGGTCAAATCCGAGGAATGGTAGAATGCTTTTTGTAGGCTTTTGATCATATACTCCACTTTATCCATAAAACGCCTCCTCTACTGGAGAGTATAAGCATTTTTCGTGTATTTCAAACGCTTAGTTCGTGTGATTCCACGCCATGAAAAAAAGATGCCCTCTAGAACATTTGGGCATCTTCATGATCAGCTATTTTTTAAAATAAGCTTCAATATCCTCATACATAAAGGGCGTTCCCTCTATTTTTTCATGGTGATTATGCAAGGCTGTCATTCGATTGATGATCGGGGCTAATTTTCCTTCATCCTCCTGCGTCAAATTAAAGGCGACGCCATAAGAATAGATTTGGTATTTTTCTTCTAAGGTCCATCTAAAAGTACCCTCTAGGTTAAATGATTGATTCATTAAAATAAAGCTAAATTTAAATTTCATCGTTTGATTAACGGGTAGCTTCAAAGAAGAGCGAATCTTCATGCCGCCTAAGCTAATATTTTCAATGATGATCGGGGTATGACCGATATTAATTTTTTGCTCATTCATTTCGATAATTGTCATGAAGCCCTTCACATAGGCCGGGAATTGAAAACGATAATATTTGCGTCGCTCCACCACAGGTTTTTTATGAACAATCGCTTTTTGTGGTGTTAAAATGCCTTGTGCCAGCATTTTTTCAAAAGCTTTCGCGGGAACAGCCTTCGTATAAATACTACCTTGCAAATAATCACATTCTTGCTGCTTTAAAAAGATAAATTGCTCGTAACTTTCAACTCCTTTTGCCACAACCTGAATACCAAGCATTTTGGCTAAATAAATCGTTGCTGAAATGAGTCCATTTTCAATCGGACGGTCATGACGAATTTCACGGATAAACGCTTCATAGATATGGAGTGTCGTTGGTTGGAATGTTCGCAATGATTCTAAGGAAGAGTAGCCTGTTCCAAAATCACCAATAGCAATTTTGACACCGATGTCTTGTAATTCTTTAAGAACGGTCATCACACTTGTACTATTTTTTAAGATGGTACTTTCGCTAATCTCGAACTGTATATAATGAGCGTCAATCGAATTTACCTGTAATTGCTCTTGGACAAACTGAATAAAGCCCTTTTTCATTAGACGGATTGGCGATATCTTAATACTAATTGTTCGCAGCACATGCCCTTGCTGCTTCCAGTGCTGTAACAACGCACATGCTTTTTTAATCACCCAATCTGTAATGATGTGAATCATATGGTTTTCTTCCGCTAATGGAATAAATTCACCAGGTGACACAAGGCCCCATTCTTTATGATGCCAACGAATCAACGCTTCTGCACCGTTGATAACCCCCTTTTGCGGCTCTACCAATGGTTGGAAATATAATTCGAATTCCTCATTTAACATGGCTTGTCGCATATCTCGGTCTAACACATACTGTTTATAGGAAGTAATATCCTCTGTAAAGGCATAAATATGAAAACGATTCCTTCCCTGCTGTTGCGCATAGCATAAAGCTGAATATGCATTTTCTAATAAAATGTTTCTCGTTAAGCCCTCCTCTGGATAAAAAGCAATACCTATGCTAGCAGATAGGTGCAAGCGATAGTCTTTTACCGAAAAAGGTATATCAAAGGTTTTCAGTATACGGCTAGCCAGCGCGTAAATATGTTGCTTGCTCCCATATTTTTTTATGACAATGATAAAATGCTGATTGTCTAAACGTGCCATGTAACTGTGATCATCTGTTAGTGTTGAAAAGTAGTTGGTCACCGTGCGCAGAAGCTCATCACCGATTTTTGTACCTAGCGCATTATTTAAGATATGAAAGCGGTTAATCGAAATATATAATAGTGCGAAGGGTTCGCCAGCTAAGCATAGGGTATCAACTTTATCATGTAGGCTCAAGCGATTTGGTAAACCTGTCAATTCATCATAATACACTAAATAATTAAGCTTCTTTTCTCGTTCAATCTCCTTTGTAATATCAGTTACTAAGCCGAAAATATGGTTGACCTCCCCTTGCTGATCTAGTCTCGGCACAATTTGCTCCAGCAACCACTTTGTCTGATTCTCCCCCGTTAGGATACGATAAATCACTTGATAGCTTTTGCCTGAAGCGAGATGATCTGTATACGCTAATACCTCCTCACGATGTGCAGGATGAATCATATTAATCCATACTTCTGAGTCATCATAAAGCTTAGCTAATGGAATACCAAGAATTCCTTCCAACCCTTTAGAGGCGAACAGCATATTGCCCCGAATGGAATCTCGCATCCAAATCCCTGCATCTAAATTGTCAAAGATAGAATGATAGTTGGCTAATGTATCATTTAGTGTTTTCTCAAGTAGTTTGAAAGCTGTTTCGTCTTTGACAACCCCAATCATCTTAAAGGGCTTGTCATCCTTCCATATGACTTCGGCGGCTGCCTGTAGAAAACGCAGTTCATTGGTTTTACCGTGATAAATTCGGAAGTCACTGTCAAAATTAGTCCCTTTTCGAGCATGATTAAATGCATCATATGTCCTTTCATAATCATCTGGATGAATGAACTGGAAAACGTGATCAATACCATCGTTATCTGAACGTGCAAAGCCAAAAATATGATAAAAGTTATCTGAGCAAAACAGTTTGTCATGCTGAATAAAGTACTCCCAGCTCCCAACTGCCGCAATATGCTGGGCGTAATTTAAATGCTTCTCATGTAGCATTAACTGATGCTTCATGGCTGAATACGTGGACATATCTTCAATGATTAAATAGAGCCCCTCGGCCTGATTGTCGTCATTTTTGATTGGTATAAACGTCAGTACGAGGCTTAGGTTTTGTCCTTGATGCTGTAGTCTTTCAATATCAATCTTGACCGACTTTCCTCGTAATGTTCGATTGAACGCTCTTTTTAATCGTTTATAATCTACATCAGTCAGAATTTTCTTAAAATCTTCTGCATGACTAGGTCGATATTGTAATAGTTCATAGAGTGCTTCTTGATTGACGTAAATAATTTCGCCATCTGCCGAAAACACAATCATCATATCGGGGTGGTACTTGGCAAAGGACATGGCATATGAAAATAAACGATGGTCTTGAGCTGTTGCCAGCGCAAACGTATGCGGTCTTTCTTCTTTTGTAAAAAACTGCTTTAATAGATTCGGCTTTTTCATCCATCTCACCTCTCCCTACTTTTTACCCACTACTTATTTATCAATTCCCCCAAAATACAGTTTAAAAACTACTATTTATAAAAGAGAAAGAAAATTTTCATCGACCATTTTTCGCTGGAGAATCGCTCTTTTTTATTAAGTGATGCCCCTATCCAAAGAAATAGTTCATATGTTTTTCTTAAGGTACTACGATTAATTCCATATCCAATAGCCAGCGATCAATGGCTTGCTTTGGATAATAGACTTTGTCCCCTACCTTTACATGAGGGATTTCGCTTATGTAGCTATTAGATCCGTCTGGCACTTCTGTTAATTTTAGCACTTCCACTACATTGATTCCTAAATAATCAGCTGCCTCTTGTTGTGACAATAGCTGGTGTTGCACGGATTCCTTTGGCTGCTCTTTTAAACTAGTGGCGATGAGCCAGCTTCCTATTAAAAACGACACGGCTAATGAGAAAATCGCCATTGCTATGCTATATTGTTTCAATTCTATCCTCCCTTTCTCATCAAATTTTACCATTAATTCAATAAAAAAAGATGCTCTATAAGCCTTTATAGACTTATAGAGCATCTTTCTATTAATAAATGATTATTTTTGGATAAATTGTTGTGTCCAGTAGTTACCCGATTTCACATAACCTACACCGATGTGTGTAAATTTACCGTTTAAAATGTTCGCACGGTGTCCTGGTGAGTCCATCCACGCTTGTACTACTTCTTGTGGTGAACGTTGACCTTGAGCAATGTTTTCACCTGCAGCTTTATAAGCGATACCTAAAGCTTTCATACGATCAAATGGTGAACCAAATGTTGGGCTCGTATGTGAGAAATATTTATTTGTTTGCATATCTTGTGATTTTTCACGAGCTGCAGCCATTAATTTTGCATCTGTTTGAAGTGGTGATAAACCAGCTTTTGTACGCTCAGCGTTTGTTAATTTTACTACTTCTTGTTCAAATGCGTCCACATCTGAAGTTGTTGTTGATGGTGTTGAAGTAGTTGGTGGTGTTGCTGGCTTTTCATTTTGTGATGATTGATTATTATTTGGCTTTGTTGTTGTTGTATTATTTGTTGTTGGCGTCTCATTAGATGGTGTAGATGCCTGTGGAAGTTTAATCGTCCACTTATGATTATTGTTTGACCATTTATAATAATAAACATTACAGTTTGTTGATTGCTGTACGGAATTCCCCTCTGTTGTATTTGCAGCAGCAGAAGCTATTTGAATTGGAGCTGCTAAAAGAAATGTTGCACAAATTGCAGTTAGTGTTTTTTTCATGTTTGCAATTCCTCCTTCTCTGCCACTAATCGTAAGGGATGATTTTCATTAAAATCTTACCAACATCTGCTAACTACACCAACGAAGAAGAAAATGCGCGAAAAATCACGTTTTTTTCGCGTTATTTTTTAGCAGGTTTCACCAATCTATGAAATACTTACGTTTGAAAGAGGGTTGACACCCCTCCTAAACTCGTAAATATTTTAGAAAATAAACAGCTGATATGAATAAAAAATGTATGTTTTATACACTCATTTTTTCATCGCCTTTCTTCATTACTTTCTTTGCATCACCCTAGAGATGGCTAGTGTCGTAGCCTCATGTTAGCCTAATATTACAATTGTGTTACAAGAGCGTTACATTTCATTTACATAAAAATAAAACAACCTGTGTAAAGCTACACAGGTTGTTCACGTGCAGAAATTCACTGGTTGCTTTATTCTTCAATTAATCCCAATAACAGGTAAAGCACTAACATTCTCTCCAATAATAACAAGTTTTGCTGGCATTTTCAGATATTCTGGGAGCCATTGCACCATTCCATAAGCATATTGGAACAACATTGGGTTTTTGATGCCCTTAATTGGTACATAGCCTTTCATACGATAAATCGTTTCAGGTAATGCACGCACCCAATCTTCAAACTGCTCCTGTGTAAATTCCTGATCTGTAAAATCTACTAAGCGAGAGCCCAGCTGCATTGAGGCTATTGGCGCTTTAACTATATCTGCTTTATCGACCTGTGTTGTTGCCTTCAGCCCCTCTAATAAGCTGAGTGGTAAGCGTCCATTTGTCGTTTGCAATATAAAGGCATGAGGGTTCAAGCCCTGTAGTTCATAGACGACCTGACCTTGCTCTGCCTCTGTTAATAAGTCTGTTTTATTTGCTAACAATAGATGTGCATGGCGAATTTGCTCCAGAAATAAAGAGCGCACTTGTGGTGTTAATGTATCACGGTGTAGCCAGAGCTTAGAATCCGCCACCGTGATAATGCCTTTCACATTGAGCTGATCTGCAAAAAGCGGTGAAAAAACGGCATCCAAAGCTTCTACAGGATGTGCTGCACCTGTTGTTTCGATAATGAGCACATCAAAATCACTATCTAATAGAAGAGATTGAATTTGTGCCTCTGTTTTTTCAGCACCCGAACAGCAAATACAGCCCTCTAGCATCTCCTTTAGCGGGATATCCTTTTCCACTGCCTGCGAGTCAAATGGCAGCTTCCCGAGCTCATTCATAATAACAGCAGGCTTTAATTTCTTTTCTTTTAGCTGGCGAATGACATCTGTCAGCATGGATGTTTTGCCACTCCCTAAAAAGCCACTAAATAGGTACACATCTTTCATATTAGTTCCTCCCATAAAAAAAGCTGTCGCAGATGCCGTGAAAGACAACTGTTGCGACAGCTACATTGTTAGTTTGTTGTTTCCTCTGTTTTTTCGGCTGTTCCTACAAGAAGCTCTTTCGCTTTTAGTAACTGAGGATCATCGGCTTTCATTTTTGCACGTAACGCATCCATTAAAGCATACGTTGTATTACCTGTTAGAATGCCTGTTTCTTCAAGGTTGTTCGCTGCTTGTAGTTTTTCTACTGCCTGTGCGGTATTGTCATCAAAGATCCCATCTACTTCACCAGGCTCATACCCTAGCACCTGAAGCATCTCCTCTGCTGCTTTCACAGAGTCAGATTGTAGGCCTGTCTTCATTTCTAAAGAGGCATTCAAGTATGGTAAAGAGGCATAGGATGGATACGCAACTTTGACATCAGGCTCAATTCCTTTTTCATTAATCCAGTTGCCCTTCGGTGTTAACCATTTACCTGTCGTAAATTTCAAATTAGAGCCGTCTTTTAATGGTGTAACATTTTGGACAGTTCCTTTACCGAATGATGTTTCACCAACAACTTTAGCACCAACTGACTCTTTTAATGCTCCTGCCAAAATCTCAGAGGCTGAAGCACTGCCACTATCAACTAGTACCGTAATCGGTAGGTTATATTTTTTACCTGCTATGGCATTTGTAATTTGAGGCTCCGCATCTTTTTCTTGTACCTGCACAATCGCCTTTCCTTCTGGTACAAAGAAATTAGAGATATCGACTGCAGCCTTTAGGTAGCCACCAGGATTTTGACGTAAATCTAATACAATGCCCTTCATTCCTTTGCCTTCATACTCAGTAAGGATTTTTTCAAGCTCTTGGGCAGTTTGTTCACTAAATGATGTAACTTGAATATGGGCAATATTGCCATCCAGCATTTCACCATAAACGGTTTCGACTGGGATGTCATCACGAACAATCGTCATTTGAATAGGTTCCGTATTTTCGCCACGTTTTACCGTTAATTTTACGGGTGTTCCTTTTTCGCCACGAATCAGTGCAACTGCCTCTGTTGCACTTAAGCCCTGAATACTTTTCCCATCAACTGTTAAGATAATATCTTTTGGTAATAAGCCTGCCTTTTCAGCAGGAGAATTTTTGATAGGTGACACAACTGTAATATAACCATTACGTTCTTGGATTTCTGCACCAATTCCTTGGAAGCTTGAAGATAAGCCAGAATTAAATTGATCCGCTTCTTCCTTTACCATGAAATCGGAATAAGGATCGCCTAATGCATCAAACATACCATTGATCGCACCATCGACCACTTTTTCATCGTCAATATCTTGGTAATAGTTATTTTTCAGTAAATCAAATGCTTCATATAATTTTGTAAATTCCTCTCGTTCAATCGGAACTTTCACTTCTACTACTTTCTTATCACCAAAGGTTAACGCAAATATTGTTAAACCTGCCGTAATAAGAATTGTAAAGAACATTAGCATGATAAATTTAAACGGTTTCAGTTGTATAAATTGTCCTGCCGGCTTTATTTCAGCTGGAGTCGGCTCCTGCTGCTGTTCTGTACTTTCTTTTTTCTGTTCATCCATCTTGATTGTCACCACTCTCATTTACACTAACTTGTTGTCACACTACTACCATCTTAACAGGTTATCCAGAAGACGAAAAGAAAAAGACTGTCAAAATTTCATGACAGACCTTGTCCGATCATGCTTCATTATAACTAGCATTCCAGCACCTATTCAGCCATCATACTACTAAGTTTAGGCATATTATGGTACTGCCTTTTAATTTTACTCATTTCCTAGTAGCAGTCAACAAAAAACTCAAAGAATCATAGAAATGCTATAAGAATATAACGTGCCAGTGTCCAAAAAAGTTGCATCCTATCAGAAATTATTCATGAGTTTTTGCAGTTTTTTATATACAGAATGCACGGTTAATCGATGAAAGGCAATCAATTGTCCTTTATAAACTACTGAAAAAATACCATATGGTGTCGGTGATTTCTCCATCAGCTCTTCTCTCGTTTGAAGATCCACCAGCACTGGCTGCAATCCTAATTTTTCGGCAGCTAATTGAATATTTTCCGTGGCGACGTCTACATATGGACATTGAAAGGAACGTAAAATCGTTAAATGAGGAAATCTCGTTAATCGTTCCTGCCAATTATCAGGAAAGTATGGCCGTTCAACGCTTTCATGAAATGGAAAGGCCCATAATTCAAAATCATTGAGTGCTGTTGCCATATGCTGAAACTGATGCTGTAAAAATAAATCCTTGCTTGGCGTCCAGGAAGTTTGGTCATTTGTAATGACCACCACTCCCTTTTTCCCACGTTCCTTGGCATCCTTTAAGCACCTCTTCAGTAATTGTGTACCATAGCCCTTACCCACTGCACTTACCCATAAACAGTGAATCACCACATAGCCATCTGCATGTACAACTCTTGAAGAGTATTCCGCGTCTGTATATTCTATAAAACCTACTTGTTTTTGATTTTCAAGTACTTGTATGTAATGTAAGCCCTTTTCAAATTGTTGATTAAGCCATTTGTTTTTGTTCTGATAGCCCTCTGTTTTTTTCTTGCTTCGTAAACAAAAGCTACCCTTTCCCTCTAACAGCTCACTATTCATTTCAATCAGCTCTACATGGTGTGTCAATGCTAGTCCCCCAATCCGTTGATTGTACTAATTTTACCATTTTTAGTGAATCATTCAACGATCATCGGAATCGCCTTTTCACTTGTTGTCGCATATGATGCAAGTAATGACAAATGTAAGGAGGAAAAACAATGGGGAGAAATAATAAACCGAGCCAAGGCAATGAATCAATAGAAATTTATGCGGCTAAGCTATCCTATATTGGCACAGCCATTTCAACATTAGGGGATGGTTTACAAACCATTGCAGCGGGACTCGCATTAGAAGCGCTCCAAAACGCGAACAATGATTCTTCTCAAACGAATAATGGCAATGGAAATGGGCATCAAACAGTTAAAATAGATAATATGCAGAAACAAATTGATTATTTAATTGCTGAGCTTAAACACATCAAAAAAATGTTTAAATAACCTTTACATAAAGAAAAGTGTTGAAGACGTTTCTGCTTCAACACTACTGTTTTTTTTCCATTTTCTTATGTGTCCTTTGGATTTCCAATAATTCAGAAACCGTCACAAACCGATAGCCCTGTTTTTCAAGCTCCGGTATGATTTGTTCCATTGCCTGAACCGTTTGTGCTCGATTTCCCCCACCGTCATGAAATAGGACAATATTGCCTGCTTTCACACCTTTTAAAACGGTATTCACGATGCGATGAACACCTGGGCTTTTCCAGTCAAGCGTATCTAAATGCCAAGACCACATAACAACCTTATAGCCTTTTTTTGAAATTGCATCAATCATCGCATCGGTATATTGTCCTTCAACTGGTCTAAATAATGTTGGCTGATAGCCTGTAATCCCTGCAATCACTTCATCTGTTTGCTGTATTTCTTTCATTAAATTGGTAACATTTGTTCTTAAAGGGTGTGTATAGGTATGATTGGCCAATTCATGTCCTTCTTCGTACATTCTTGTAATCAGCTCAGGATTTTTTTCTGCATTTTGACCGACAATAAAAAAGGTTGCTTTTGCATTATATTTTTCCAATACATCAAGGATATTCGCTGTATATTTGCGATGTGGCCCATCATCAAATGTTAAGGCAATGATTTTTTCATCTGTCTGAATTTCCCAAAGAATTTGACCTGCTTCCTCATAATACTTTCTTCCTTTATTTTCAGAAGAACTCACTTTTACATAAAAAAGCGATACCGTGATTAGACTAAGTGGTAGTAAAAGCAATAAAAACTTTTTCACATTTTCACGTCCCCAAATAATTATTTTCGTACTTTATTATTTGAGGATTTCCTAAAAAAATGCTTATGTTTCACATTCATTCATTAAAATTTGGTGGTGGATATGATGTGCCAGATGTTCCATATACTCCTCTATCAACCATCCCAATGTCCTTTGTTGTTGATTCATCACACATGGCTGGGCCAATGTCTCTTCATCAAGGTGGTCAAGTACATACATGATTTTTTTGTTGATGCTTGTCCACAACATTAAAATATCTTCTATCGGTAATTCCTGATAGCCCTGTAACGCGACCCATTGTACTTGGTCGTATGTAGTCACTACATAGGGTGAAGCTTCATTCTGAACTTGAAGAAATCGTTCAAGATTGACAATAGCCGAATCACATAAATGACCGATTACTTCTTTTTTGGACCATTTTTTTGGAGCAGGTCGTTGTGTTATTTCCGCTTCTGTCATCACACGAAATACTTCTGGTACTTTTATAAGCCAATAATGTAATTGTTCAACTGTCTTTTGCACGAAGGTAACTCCCTTCTGAAACAATTGTTACGTAATAATCTAATAATGCAATCACTGCCTGCACCCGCTTATGTTCGATTTCAATTTTAAAGGAAATCCATATAATGGCGACATTAAAACTCAAGACGGCTAATGCAACGATTTGGACAAGCGACATGCCGATCATGAGTTTGCTATTGATGGTTGTAGCAAGCAATGTAAACATGGATAAAATAACACCACTCATGGTAATAAACATGGGCTTCATGCGTATTATCTCATTTGCCTGTACCTTTAACAGATGGACAATAAATCGCAGCTCTTGCCTTGTATATTGTTGCTGAAGGATAACAAAATAGGACTGATACACATCCTCATCAAGCTTTTTATGCAATATATTTTTATGCATCTTTTGCACAAATTGATCACAGAAATCGTGCGCCAACGCTTGCTCTGGCTGTAGCTGTTCTTCTTTATGTTCTATAAAAGCGACCCTCAAACCCCCTCACCCTCTCATATTAAAACTTTCACTCCATTTACTATATGAAGGAAAGAGAGCCGTGTAGTACGAATTGAAGCAAAGTCGTTTATTTTTGAGTGTCTTTTTGCCGCGCTCTACTTAATCCAAAAATAGCTGTTGCGAAAACAAAAACTACCGTACAAAGCCACATTGTCACCCCATTCCAAGCGCCTTTAGCAATCGTAATATTCGTTAATAGCGCTATTTGCATGATACAAACGGCGATATAAAGCATAAATGTGTAATTCAACCGAGAGCCTCCATTTTCTAAGATCCAAAAGCGAAAACAAGATCCGTCTCGCAAACTATTTCTCCATCTACCATTGCAATCCCTCTGCCTTTCCCAACAGCGCCCTTCACACGCGTAATCTCCACTTCTAGATGTAGCTGATCACCAGGCTTTACTTGCTTTTTAAAGCGACAATGATCGATTCCTGCCAATAAACCTAATCTTCCCTCATTCCCAGCCTTTGTCAGCATAATCACTGCACTAACCTGTGCTAATGCTTCAACAATTAGCACACCTGGCATCACAGGATACTGTGGAAAATGACCTTTAAAAAACTCTTCATTAATCGTTACATTTTTCAACCCCACTGCGCGCTTGCCCTCTTCTAACTCCACAATACGGTCTACCAAAAGAAATGGATATCGGTGTGGCAAAATAGCTTGTAATTGTTGACTTGTTAACATATGAATTCCTCCAACGTATTTTTTATAATCTTATTCTAACACTAAATATTAGTACTAGGTAATAAAATTTAATAAGTATTATTCATTAGTTTTCTGAATTATTTTTCATTATTTTTTCAATATTTCTTTATCGACAGCCACACAATAGCTAGAATATAATATTCCATGCATTCACCCTAGAATGATTAGTTTATTAGAATAGGATGGTTTCGCATGTTATCTTTTATCGCAATAGTTCTTTTATTATTTTTAATTCCAGGTCCTGCAGTAATTATTACCATTACACAAACATTAAAAAGCGGAAAAAAGAATGGTATTTATACAGCTTTAGGGATCGGTCTTGGTGACTTGGTTCATACATTAGCGGCTGTTTTAGGTCTCTCTGCTATTTTAATGAAATCAGCCACTGCCTTTGAAGTGGTGAAATATATTGGTGTGGCATACCTTGTTTACTTAGGCATTCAGATGCTCCTCACAAAGCCAAAGAAAATTGAGCAACCGACTGTCGAACAAAGTCCTGCTAGTACTTCATTCCGTCAAGGCTTTTTAGCAGAAATCCTCAATCCAAAGACGGCACTGTTTTTCCTAGCCTTCCTACCGCAATTTGTTCAGCATAACGAGCAATCTGTCACAAGCCAATTGCTAACACTCGGTATAACATTTGTCGTGATGAGTGCTTTATATACAATCCTACTCGCAGTAATTACAAGCTTCATTGGCGAAAAAATCTTTACAAAAACAAGCGGTAGCTCACGCTGGCTCGAAAAGACAGTTGGCTTCGTTTATATCGGTCTCGGTGTCCGTTTAGCATTACAGACACAAAGTAGATAAATTGGAGAAGAACACAAAAAGTGTTCTTCTTTTTTTGCAGGAAAATGGAGTTTTAATAGCCAATAATATTAAAAAGGAGGGTTACATTTGAATCAACGTCAAGAAAATCTATTTCAGCAGCTAGCCAATTATCGTGGCGAGCTGCTTCACTTACTCGAGCATGTATCAGAAGAAAAAGCGAACATCATCCCAGCTGGATTTCATAATAATATTCGCTGGAATATGGGTCATGTTTATCTCGATCAATATTTATGGATAGAGGCATTGACAAAGGAAAAGGATATAGATTTAGAAGCTCTCAAGAAATGGTTTGGCTTTGGTACATCGCCAAAGCATTTTGACGACGAAACGCCATCCTTTGAGGAATTAAAGAAGTATTTAGCTCAGCAGCCTGAACAATTAAAGGAACAGTACGGTCATCGATTGTCAGAGGAATTCCCTCCTATTGATATGGGTATGCAAACCATTGAACAAGTACTGTTACGCACCATCTTTCATGAAGGTATGCATTTACAAGCGATTTTAACCATTTATCGATGCCTAAACGAAGCAACAGACCGAGTTTGATACTGGGTCTGTTGCTTACTTGTTTATTGGTAGTTTTCAAGATAGTTGCCTTTGTCAAAAATTTCTTTCGGACTTAAGGCGGTCCATTCCTCTATCGATACATTGGGATGCAAATCCAGATAGGATTTTACCATTTTATAGCCCTCACTGTAGCCATATTCATAGGGTAAACCATTTCCACCTAAATTGATTTCAGATGCACGATTCAAGTCCCTCTTTTCGAGATCTCCTACAATTTTTGACCAATAAAAGTCTTTGGAATTGAAATCAATTTTCCTTAAATCCATTTCGGGATTGACTAATTTTTCAAACATAACTGCTTTTCCTTCAAACACCATATGGTCCAATACGGTTCCTTCAGTTCTTGGGCGGTTTTCAGTCAAAACACTATGATGATATTCATGAGGTATTGTATATCTTATATATTCATCATTATAATATTTATTGTATAGAACAGTTATTTTACCTGACCCTATAGCCACCATGCCAATCCCTACATCTGTAGCAGGAAAAACACATACGGTTGTTTCATTTTTTGTAGGAAGAAAATCAGAAGCTTTGAAAAGAGCTTCTTTAATGCTCCTTTCCGTTGCTTCCCTTTCAATATTTTCACTTAATAATTGATTATCTTTTATTTGTTTAGGCGTTATGTTTAGCACCAACTCAGCCAAGTTTATATATTCACCATTCTCAAAACAAGCACTATAAACTGGATCAACGACCTCTTCTCGATAGACATCCAATGGTGAACGATCTGGGTCACTTTCTACCTTTTCTGTATAGTTTTGAAAAAGCTCATAAGCATGAATTATTTTAAATGGTTGCTTTGTTTCAGGATGTTCGAATGAAACCGTGATATTTTCTACATCTGGTTTCTCATAAGAAGGCTTTTCTGTTTGTGCACAGGCACTAAGTATGAAACATAACATCATTAATACGATAAAACCCTTTACACAATTCATCCTTTTCATCCGTCCTTTTCATCAGGAAATAATTTAACCATGCTAACGTTCATCAACGATATGCCCTGTCGCTCGACTTTTTGTGTTTGCATGATTTGGTATCCTTTCCGTTCAAAAAATGGTCTCGCTGTAAGACTAGCATCCGTGTAAATATAGGTAAGAGCAAGTTTTCTTGCGTCTGCTTCTAGTAAATCTACGATGGCTGATGCAATCCCCTGTCCTTGAAAATCCTTATGGACATAAAGTCGATCTAAATAGCCCTCCATTGTCATATCCCCAAAGCCAACAATTTGATGATGCTTCCGTGCGACATAGGTCTTATTATGTCTTAAAGTCTTTTGCCAAGTCGCTACTTTAACTGGCTGTATGGCTAACGGTGCCCAAGCCTCCAATTGGGCCTGTGAATAATCTTTTGCGTTTACACTATGTACGGTTTCGTAAAATAATTGCAGAATTTCTTCTAAATCATCGTCATGATAGTTTGTAAAATGAAGCATCTATACACCCCTTTTCTCGCAATCTATTATACCAATGATAGGATATTTATGTAAAATTATAGCAAGCTTATAGATCCCTATAATCTATAAGCTTTTGTTCTACTGTTTCGGTGTATTGGCTGTCAGCGGATTCGCATTGGCAACTAATTGTACAGGCGTGGTTGTTTGTTGAAAGCTATCCTTTTGCCCTTGATTCGATTTTCCGTAGCCTTTCATCACAGCAAATAATGCCGCACCAACAATGCCCCATGTCAAAAACTTCATTTAAAAAACCTCCTTTCAGCGTTAGTAATCGAGAACAAATACAGATTATACGCTGTCAAAAAGTAGCTATTAGCGATGGTGACTTTGTGTCATTATGCATCTGATAATTAAAAAGGTTATTGAATTTAGAGAAAAAATAGTAATATTTTTATTATATATTGAAGAATATTATGGTAAAATTTCCGGTGGTGGTAAATGTTAAAATATAAGGAGGCTATATACCATGAAAAAATTTTTTACAGGGCTATTTTTAACATCTACATTATTTGTAGCAACACCTGCTGATGCCGCAACGACACAAATCAAAATCGACGATGTTGTGGTAAAATCTGATACAGCACCCGAGCAAAAAAACAATCGAACAATGGTGCCATTACGAGTGATCAGTGAAAATCTTGGTGCGCAAGTTCATTGGCAGGATTCACAAATCACCCTTTCAATGGATCAAACAACTATTAAATTGAATCTTAATAACCGAACAGTCATTAAAAATGGTCAAAAAGAGCAATTGGATGTACAACCATACATGAAAAACAATCGCACCTATGTACCAATTCGCTTTATTGCTGAAACATTCGGCAGTCAAGTGCATTATAATGATGGCACAGTGAATATTACGACTGAACCATTGCTAATTGAAGATGAAAAAATCAAGGTACTACGCTATGAATACCATATGACAATGGGTGGTGTCATTCAGGACATCAAGGGCAATGCCTATCACCAAGCACTTTTCAAAATTTTCCAAGAAAAGAAAGGCGACAAAGTAGAGGCTCCGAAAGATTATTATTGGCACCTCAATCTAGAAACTCCTGGATCTTATTACAAGCTTGGTCAATTTGATTTTATGAGCCATGATCAAAACAGTGTTCGACAATATGATATCTATACATTAAATCAACCTTTCCCAGAGGAATTATTACAAGGCTATCCTGAGTATTTACTCCATGATTTCGATGGCGATAACTGGTATATTTTCTCTGAGCAAGCAGTGAAGTCAATACAGCAGCTGATTAATAGTGCATATAATAATGGCTTTAGCAAAATAATTAGTAATACAGTCGCTTAAAAAAATTTTTAATGGCAGCTATACACAACATATTCTGTAAAAAGATGTGCAAAATATTCATATCAACGATTGATTGATGGAGGTTTGCCTCATGCAGAAATTCCTATCATTAAGTATAGCGCTACTATTCCTTTTATCTGCTTGTTCGTCGGAAGAAGCTCCGCCCAGCGAGGAAGCAGAAGCCAAAGAACAGACCGTAAATGCGCAGCCAAAAGAAAATCTAAACGTTTTGAACGATGATAAAGGTTGGGTAATGGCTGAGTAATGAGAAAAGCGTGTTTTGATATTTTTTATCAAACACGCTTTTCTACACTATTTTTGTATAATCTGAATAAGGTTGCCACATGTATCATTAAAAACTGCTATTGTGACTTCTCCCGCTTTTGTCGGCTTAAGTGTAAATTCAACGCCTTTCTCCAGTAAACGGCTATACTCCTTTTCTAAATCAGTAACTCCAAACATTGTTGCTGGAATGCCTTCAGCGAAAATCCTCCTTTGATAGTCCTTTGCTGCAGGATGCTCATCTGGCTCAAGTAATAGCTCAGTGCCCTCTAAATCATCAGGCGACACAAGCGTTAGCCATCTATGTTTTCCTACTGGGACATCCTCCTTTTTTACAAACCCTAGCTTTTCCGTATAAAATGCCAGTGCCTTTTCCTGATCTTGTACAAAAATACTGTTGACAATAATATTCAATTGCTTTTCCTCCTTTTAAGTCGTTTAAGAAGCATCCTTCACACGTAAACTTTATTCTACCCATCCTTTCAGTAAATCTTTAAGTGGTTCCTTATTGAAAAGAATGACTCGATATTTTCCCTTTCGCTGTGATAGGACGAGTCCAGCACTCTCCAAGACAGACAGATGCTTAGCAATCCCCTGCCTCGAAATGGAAAGTTCATGTTTCATTAGAAGACGCACCGTCAATTCATACAACGTCATCTCATCACACTCAGCCAGTTCATCTAATATAAGTCTCCGAGTTGAGTCCCCTAGTGCTTTAAAAACAGCGTCTTTATCCCAATTCATAGCTTGATTATAGGCAACTCTATGGTTGCATGTCAACTATAAGCAACTTGTCGGTTGTATGATTTTTGCACATGTGATCTCTTTATTTGGAGCTGGGATAATCCCTCGTGAGCGGAGTGCTACTCATTTAGAGCGGCTGCTTACCTTTCATCAGTAAAAAAAAGCAAGCCTGAGTTAGCTTACTCAGGCTTGCTGTTTTCTTCGATCGGTAACACTGTAGAATATTTAATTTCTCGTAAGGATAAATTCGTTTGAATTCTAGAAACGCCAAGCTTATTTAATTTTCGAATAAATTGATTTAAGTCTTGGCGGTCTCGAATTACGACCTTTAACAAATAATCATAGGCACCTGTTAAGCAATGACATTCCAAAATTTCGGTCATTGTTTTCAAGCTGTTTTCTAACTCCTCTATTTCCTTCTCCTGATGAATATTTGTGCTCATAAATATATAGCACAATAAATCAAACCCTAGTTTCTCCTGATTTAAAATTGCGACTTGTTGATCAATATAGCCTTCATTTTCTAGACGTTTCACCCTTGTATGGGTTGCTGGTGGGGACAAATTCACCCGTCTAGCTAATTCCGCATTGCTAATCTGAACCTCTCGCTGCAAAATCGCTAAGATTTGCAGATCGACATTATCTAATCCTTTATTTTTTATATCCTCCATTGTTTTCTCCTCTTTTGATTATTTTTAGACAAGGAAGTTTTTAATGCGATTTCAAAATATTATTTTGATATTCATTAAATAACTTTCGATTATTTTGATTTTATTCAATTATACAAAATATTATACTGATAAATCACTAATAGTGCTATGATTCTTATTATACATAAAAGCAAAAGGAGTGTACCTATACTGTGGTTAAATTTTATATGGGCTTAATGCTTGTCACGAGCTTACTATGGGGAGGCAATTTTGTTGTGGCTAAGACGCTAGTGGCTCATGCCTCTCCAATGACCTTAACGTTGGTCAGATGGCTGATCGCAGTGATCGTCCTGCTACCGTTAGTTTGGTGGAAAGAGAAGAGATTGGTTCCTGCTAAAGCCGCTCTTGTGCCATTATTACTGATGGGCATTACAGGTGTTGCCTTATTTAATATATTTCAATTTTTAGCGTTGGAACGAACCACATCCACGAATGCTGGTCTTATTTCTACAATGAATACCATGTCCATCGCCCTTTTTTCCTTCGCCTTTCTGAAAGAAAAAATAAATGGCTTGCAACTTCTGGCGATGGTACTCTCTTTAATTGGTGTTTTTCTTGTCCTTTCGAAAGGAGATTGGCAGCTGTTATGGCACTTCCAATTGAATACAGGAGATTTATGGATGGTGGCAGCCGTTTGCGTATGGGGACTTTATTCTGTATGTAGTAAGTGGGCTATGCAAACAACCTCTCCGTTAATGGCGACATTGTATGCAGGTTTGTTTGGGGTACTCATCCTAGTCCCATTCACAATTACGGATTTTACCTTCTCCGAAATCGACTCCTCTTTCATCCTTTCGCTTCTTTATACAGGGGTCATCTCTACAGTAGTTTGTATGGTATTTTGGAATATTGGCGTTCAACAATTAGGTGCCACCACCTCTGGTATTTTTCTAAACTTTAATCCTATTTTTACAGCATTGCTCGCCTTTTTATTTATCGGTGAACAGCTAAGCTGGCTGCAAGGCATTGGGGGAATCATCGTGATTTTGGGATGCTACTTATTCACACATTTTAAAACGAAGACGCCTCAGGCTGTGCTCTAAATTTCTATTTTTCAAACTTGCAAATAATAAAAGATGCATTCCCCCTCTTAAAACTCATCGAGAGGCAATGCATCTAATGATGTAGATGTTTTTTTGCTACTACCACAAATGAAACACCGTTCCTTCGTGAAGCTTGCTTGTCATACGTAAACCTTGCCCATAATGGTGTTGCAATCTTATATGGGTATTGATTACTGCTGGATGAGCGTTCTTGAGGCTACAGTAGTTTTGCCAATTGTCTTCATCCATTTCAACGCATTATCCGCTAAGGTGATTTCGAGATGGGTATCAAAATTGATAATACGAATATGTATCGTTCCCCCGTCAGAACGCTTTAACATTCCATGCTTTAATGCATTTTCAATTAATTGCTGGTAAGTCAGTGATGGGATGAGGACAGTTGTCTCCGACTTTAGTTGCCATACAACCTGAATACGCTTGCCAAAACGCTCCTACTGTATATAGAGGTAGACTTGAACCAACCTAAGTTCATTTTCTAGTAGAACAAGTGCTTCCACATTTTGAAAATTACTGGACTCTCTTAAAAAATCGCTCAATGCCTCTACTAATTTACTTGTCCGCTCACTATTTAATTCACTAAATCCGACAGGAAGTGGGTCTTTTTAATGACGGTCCTTTTTTAGTGGATGGCTGAAAAAGCAAACCAGTACTCATGTCTATCCACACATCTACAAAATCATCTGAACAATCCATAAACTGGGTGAGATTAACCCTAGACTACAGGTATAATGAAAGAAAAACCAAAATTGATTGGAGATGCCATGAAAATTCGATTAGAAACATTAACACAGGGTGATTTTGAAAACTTATATGCATTTGAGGTTAAAAATAGGGCCTATTTTGAAAAAACAGTCCCAAGTCGAGGTGATGACTATTACGAATTACCAAATTTCATAAGAAAAAATGACATGCTTTTAGAGGAACAAGCACAACAGCTATCCTATTTCTATCTAATAAAAAATGAACTTGAAGAAATTATAGGAAGAATCAATGTAATCGATATTGATAAGGATCAACGATTAGGCCATATCGGTTATAGAGTAGGACAAGAATTTAGTGGGAAAGGGGTTGCCCATACAGCCTTAGAATTAGTATTAGACCTTATGCGCCAGCAAGGCATGCTCATCATTGAGGCACAAACAACAACGAACAATATAGCCTCTCAAAAAGTATTAGAAAAAAACGGTTTTAAACAATTGGATAGAAGCGGAGAATCATTTGAAATGAATGGTCAAAACTTCACTTTTACTTATTACCGGTGGATTAATTCCTAGGATGATCTGACAAACCGTATTGTCAGATCATTCAATTTAAATGAATGTGCCTAATCTAATGAGACCTCTTTAATCGCTGTTTTCAATTCCTCTAAACTCTTAATCATTTGCAGTAAAGAATGATATTCAGCTGCATTCAAGTGATCACCATGCACTGTTATGTATCTTTTTATGCTACTTTCCATTGTTTGAATCTCTAGCATAGCATTATACTGAACGTCAGGTTCTTGGTGTCTACTCTTTTCTCTATTTTGTTGGTTTGGATTTTGAGGCACTGCGGTTTGATAGCTCCTTTAACATCTTGTATACCTCCATAGATATACATATTTTGCATGACAAATTACTAATAACGAAGGGTAATTATAGTATAATAGTTACCTTTTTATTCCTTTATAATTGTAAAAATACAATTATCGAAGCCTATTTTATAATATAGCACTCTACAAATTCTATACAACGCAAAAAAATCAAAATGAGCACCTAGCCATCTTGATTTTTTGCAGGTGGAAGCCAATAACTTTCACACCTTTTGTGGTGGAATAATGCCTGTTACAAGTAAAATAAAGAATACCAATCCAATAAGGAAAAATATCAGTGACGCTATAAATACGGGCCCAAGTTTAACCTTGAACCGTTCTCGCTCATGAATGATCCCTGTTTGTGCACTCACTTGGGATGTATAAAGCCTTGACATCGCTCCACCGCTACTCGAAAAGTAAAACGTTCCTAAGGTAAAGGCAATGCCCGTGAAAAACATCACTTCGATAAATCGCACAGAGAATATTGTGGCAACCCAGTACGTCAACGATATTTCTACAATCCATGCAATGATGATAATAATCATGTGTTTCCGTGGCATTAAAGGAGCCCCTTCCTTTTTTCTTTAGCTACTTCTACGCATTTTTTTAGAAAAAGTTTCATTTTTCTAAATATATTGTCTATAAGACTTATTCTGTTCTTAGAGATCATCAATCAATTGTATTAATTGTTGTTGAGTGAGTTCGCCTTTCACGCTGTGCTGTAATTTTCCTTCTTTATCAAAGATAAAGGTACTAGGATAATTCACCACTTCAAACGTTTTCTGTAGTACTCCCTCTTCGTCTAGGAAGATAGGAAATGATAAAGCATAAGTATCCTTAAATGCTGCCGCCTTCTTATAGCTATCATAGGCTGTGGCATTGATGGCTAGCAGCTCGACATCCTTTGATTTTTGTTGATAGAATGCCTCTAGTTCAGGTGCTTCCTGTTGACAAGGTCCACACCAGGACGCCCAAAAATTCACTACTACTATTTTGCCCTTATATGCTTCAAACGTTGTGGAGGATTGATCTAGCTTTGTTAAAGCAGTTTCATAATTAATTTGTTTGGTGCCATCCTCCAAAACAGTCATAGATGGTGTAAGAGATGCTTGGAAAAAAACATTTTTTAATGCCACACCAATAAAGATTGCTATGATAAGTGCAGAGATAATGAAACTTATTTTTTTACGATTCATACTTACTCTCCTTTTAAAATATACAAATATTTGTATATTTTACCATACTATCAACAAACAGGATATGAACTTTTTATAAAAAATAGCCCCTACTCTAAAAGTAAGGGCTACTCTTTCTTACGTGAAAGATGTTTTATTTTTATAGGCAATCACACTTACGAGAAGTAGCATACTAGCTGAAAGGAAAAAAACAACTCGTATCCCATACCATTCTGACAACATGCCCATCATTAAAGATGAAAGGCCGAATACCCCTGTCACAATGACATTCAACGATGTATACACCGTTGGTAATTTCTCCTTTGAGACACTTGTTTGAATGATGGTTTGCTGTGGAATGTTTTTTAATTGCCCACATAAGCCAATCAGCAAAGAACAGAGTAAAGCCATCAATGGTGTGATACTAACCGCAAAGAATAATGTAAAAATAGCGGACAACAGCGCACCTCCACTTATGAACATAGCTTTCTTACGCTCAATAAATTTAGTCCATTTTAAACAAATCATACTCCCTATAATCATGCCAATAAAAAAAATGCCGTTGAGATAACCCCACCATTGAGAAGAAGCCCGCAATGCTTCTTCTACAAAAACAAGTAAAATCGCTGCGACCCACACTGCACCTGCCATTGATTCCAGTAAATCCATTCGTGCAGCTACCTTTAGTACAGGTGTTTGATGGATGGATTGCCACCCTTGCATAAATAACACCCATTTCTTTTTTTCTGGACGTTCCATACGTGCCACATCTGGTAAAAGCTTTAAAAGCAATGTTGCCATGAAAAAAAGGACGACAACGCCCCATATAAGCTGTGAGGTTGTAAAGAGAAGCAGCAAGGAACTGCCAACAAACCAAGAACCCACCTGAATGGATTGGATAACCGTTTCTGCAATACTATTTGCTCGCAATAAATCCTTTTCTTCCACATAATGAGGCAGCAAGGATTGACGAATAGGATTGGCACAACCATCCAAAAACGCAACCATCGCAATCAATAAAAACACAAAGCCAATCATCGGCTGGTCGCCTACCCATTGTACATACAAGGCAAGGCCCAAAATGACAGCGGTTTTAAAGCCTTGAGAAATAGTTAGCAATTGATTCAACGACACTTTTGTCGTAATAAGAGGTGTTAGCAAACTGGAAACCAACATACAAGTAGTAATAATAAACGGTACGAAGGAAGTAGCAATCGCCGAGTTGGTGAAACGATAAATTATACTAATCACGCTTACTATATAGAGAATATCACCAATATCCGCTAAAGATTGACCTGTCAATAAAAGTGAAAAAGATTGGTTTTTAAACACGTTTTATCCCCCAAAATTAAGATTTTATTTTTTCTTGGGAGATTTTTAAATTGGACGAACCTGCATGTCTGAACTCCTTTTTACGCCTAGTTGAAAAAACGATGGGGGATTTCATTTTTTTCAAATTTCTATGCGTGATTTTGATTAAATTTCATGAAAATTCTAAAGTATTTATCTTATTTTAGCATTACTTTCACTTTGTTGCCAGCACGCAAAAAGACCAGGTGTTCTCAAAAAATTTGAGCCCTGGTCTTTTTGTGAAAAGTGAAACCTACTAGTTTGCTTTAGTGTTTTGTATTCTACTAGTACAGTAGTCGTGCCAGCTTGGCAAAGGTTACACATTTTTGAAGAAAAATTCACGAAACTTATTTTTCTTGTTTTAAGTTGTTCGCCTTTAATGCCTGCTTGTAAGGAGCAACTTGCGACATACGCTTTGGCTTCACCTATTATAGTTTTTATGAATTTAAGCTACTGCTCACATTTTCCTTACAATATAATGCTACGGACAACGATTCAAGCTATCCTATTATTTCACAAACAGTTTTGATATTTCTTCAGGTGGATATGGTTTGGTTAAGTATTTTTTAATTTGAAATTGGTCCACCATTTCTTTTACCTCATCTAATGCTGAGGATATAATAATCGGTATCTCTTTTGTATGCTCTCTTTCCCTTAGTGCACGGACTAAATCCCAGCCGCTCATTTCTTCGCCCAGCATTATGTCAATCACAATACCAAGTAAAGGCGTATTGAGTGTATCTTCAAAAGCTTTTTTTGGGTCATGATGATGAATCACGGTAAAGCCCTTGCTTTTTAGCTCTTCAGACAACAATAGAGCTAAGCTTAAGTCATCCTCAACAAGCATAATGTTTAAGCCGTTGCTATCCTCCATTACATCCTCTTCATAGAAGGTGATAGTGTTATTTGCGAGTGGTAAAGTAAAGTACACAGTAGTACCTTGTCCCTCTTCTGACTCTATCCATATTTCTCCCTCATGCTTTAAGATGATTTCTCTACAAATGGAAAGACCCAGTCCAGTTCCTCCTATTTTACGTCTTAAACTATTATCGATTCGTTTGAATTTTTGGAACAACTGAGCAATATCCTGTTTAGATATGCCAATCCCCTCATCTTTTATACTCACTTGGATGCTATTATTTTTGTTTTCTAACAAAATCTCCACATCCCCACCTTGTGGAGAAAATTTAATCGCATTTCCTATTAAATTAATAAATAATTGGACGAGTCTATCTTGATCTGCATTGACGTAGACCTCTCTTGCTTTATCAATTAGATGGACATTATGCTTTTGCTCATGTCGGAAGCGATTGACAATTTCAAAGGCTATTTCATTTAATTGTAGTGTCTCCATGTTATATTGCTGCTTGCCTGACTCCATTCGCTGTAAATCTAAGAAGTCATTTATAAGATTGGTTAGTCGTACCGCTTCTCTATGAATTGTATCGATATATTTATTTTGTCGTTCGGGTTTTATATTTTTCGTTAACAGAAGCTCTGTAAAGCCAAGTACGCTCGATAAAGGCGTTCGCAGTTCATGACTTACCGTACTCACTAATTCGGATTTCATTTGATCTACTTCATATTCTCTTGTAATATCACGATGCACAAAAATTGTGCCTACTTTTTCCTGTCCATCAAAAAGACAAGTTGCATACACCTCGACAAAGATTTCATGTTCAGCCGTCATACAATAGCGGCATTTTCGTGTCTCCTCAAAGCTCTCCATAATAGATGCCTCTAAAAATTCAATTAATTCATCAGGTTGGGCACTACATTTTTGAAAATGCTGTAGCCAATCCTTTTTAGGGATACTTGTTTCTGTTGTCAAGTTAAGGAGGTTGACAATACCACACAGCGCTCTATTGATAAGAACGGTATCGCCTGTAGCAGAAACTAATTGGATTCCTTCGTTGACATTATCAATAATCGTTTGATTTAACGTCCTCGATTTTTCTACCTCTTCATACATAAGAATACGTTCAAATGCGATGGACACACGATTTAATAGTCCGTTTAAACTATCTATATCCCGATCATTATGGGGATGCCCCTCTCGTGTCGCCATTAAAATAGCGACTAGCTCTCGTTTAGAATTAAACACGGAAGAATACAAGTCATAGGCATAATAAGACTCTTGTGCAATTCCTTTTTCATTTGCTGTCAATTGACGTGTAATAACAAAGGATTTTTCCTGCTTTAATCGTGCTTGTTTATCCATGTCAAAATTTTCAACTAGGTCTGCAGCAGATTGGTGTGATAAACCTTTTGTCGCATAAACATTACCCTCCATCCAATACAGCACACTCGTATCATATTGATAAATGTCGTTTAAATAATTATGGAGATTATCGATTAGTTTCTGTTTATTTAACGTAAAGGTTAGTACATGATTTAATTGATTATACTTTTCTAAATAATTTAATGAATTTTGTAATTGTAGCTGATTTTCTTGAAGCTCGTCCTGCTGCGCTAAAAGCTCCTCATTTTGAGTGGTCAGTACCTCTTCCTTATCCTGAATGGAGAGTATCATTTTAAGAAATGAGTTCGCTAGAATGCCTAACTCATCCTCCTTTTGTACAAGATTACCTAAATCAATGGATTTCCCTGACGCCAAAGCGTTTGTCGCAAGTGTTAATTGTTCAATTGGTCGAATCATATTATTCAGCACTCTTCGTAAAATGATCCCAACAAATAGTAAAATGAGACCGCTAATCATGAGCGAAATAAAAGTAAATAATTGCCCCTGCTCCACTGTCTTGCTAAAAATTTGGTTTAAGGAGTGGTCTGTTTTTTTCTTATAGGATTTTGTATAGGCAATAAATTTATTGACAAGGTCATTTGCGCCACTATTCGAAAGCTCTCGCAAAGCCTCATAATCCCCCATCTTCGCAAAGCTTAACCCTTTTGGGAGAGTAACCGTTTTATAATTATAATGAAAATCAACTAGCTCATTATAGAGCCCTCGTTCTTCTTCCGTTAAATCCAGTTGCGAAAACTTCTGTAATAGAACTTCGAAATTCTCCAAATTTTCATACAATAACTTCAATTCCTGCTCATTTTGAAAGGCATAGTAGCCCCTTGCTCGAAAAAATATGCCATTAAAATTTTCTTCCAATTCATCCACAAGCATTGATTTTTCATACATTTGCTCTCTCTTCTGCTGTAAGGCATTTTGACTTGCATTGACTACGACAAGAAAGGCAGCAATGATGATTAAAAAGCTAACAACTAGAAAAAGCAGCATTTTAAAGAATTGGCTGCGTATACTTTTATTCAGCAAGGGTGTCGACTTAATCATTTAAGATGTCCTCCACCAGGTTCATTAGCTTAATGGGACTAAACGGTTTGGACATAAAGTAATCTGCCCCTAAATCAAATACCTTTTGACGATCACTTTCCTGTGATTTTGCTGTCAGCATGAGAATAGGCATTGACATTTTAATCTCTTGTGGGAGAAGCTCGATCACCTCAATTCCTGTTAAATTCGGCATCATATAGTCGAGTATCATTAAATCATAGGAGCTTTCCATCATTTTTTTTAGGGCTTCTTCGCCATCCTCTGCCTCATCAATATCAAATTCTAAATCTTCTAATGTTTCACGTATTAACATGCGTAATATTTCTTCATCATCTACTACTAAAATTCTAGCCATCCTGTCTTTTTCTCCCTTTCCCATTAAAGAAACATTTGATGAATTAAACGAACAATACGTTCCGATACTTCAGCCACATTAAACGGCTTCACAATATAATCATCCGCCCCATTAATGAAAGCCTTCATGACGTATTCTTCCCCCACACGTGAAGTTAGCATGGAGACGATTACATTACTTGAAGCATGCTGCTCTCTTATCTTACTCAGCACCTCGATGCCGTCCATTTGCGGCAATATCCAATCTAATAAGATAATGTATTTGCATGCAGGGTCATACCAATTGGATTCCAGAAAACTAATGCCATCAGGAAATGATAATGTTTCAATCCTATAATCGTCATTTTCCTCCAAATGCTTAAAATGATTGGTAATCAGATCACGAATAATATACACATCATCAATGACAACGATCTTAATTTTCACCTTTCTTTTCTCCACAGCAGCTACGTTATCAAAGATGATCGTTTGATTTCTCCCTAATTGCTTGGCCGTATAAAGTGCTTGATCTGCCTCTTCTAGCATCTTTTTAGGATGTAAATTGGTAGAAGTGGCTTCCGCAATTCCACTAGAAAATGTAACATGGAAGCTAGTTCCATTTGCTGTAAATGTCTTTTTCTCCATGGAGGTACGAAGTTTTTCAATAAAAATAAATGCCTCTTTTTTAGTTATACGAGGCATTAAAATTACAAATTCTTCTCCACCATAGCGACAAGCAATTTCTTCAGCTCCTTTTAGCTCCTTCACCAATGAAGCGAAACCCTTAAGCACTTCATCCCCCACTAGGTGACCATATGTATCATTTACTTTTTTAAAATAATCTAAATCGATCATCGCAATTGAAAAATGTTCTTTGTTTTGCTGATGGTGTTTAATGAAAAGCTTCATTTGCGATTCCATAAATTTACGATTATAAATTTGGGTTAATTCGTCAATGACGATAGCCTGTTCTAATTCTCTTTTATAGGCTAAGCGATTGGAAACATAAGCGATTAATAGCTCTTCATCAATGGGCTTTGACATAAAATCCATAGCACCCATCTCCAATGTGCGAATACGATTTTCTTTACAATCATTACTACTAATCACTGTCACAAACATGAGCTCTTTTTTCGTCTTTTTAATATTGTCTAAAATAGAAAAGCCATTAGAATCTGGAAGCATGATATCTAGAAATACGATGGATGGTTGCAATTCATAAATTAACGCTAATCCTCGTTTACCATTATGAGCTGCAATGACAGAGTAGCCCTTTTTCTCTAAAACATTTTTTAAATAGGAAATAAATACAACATCATCATCTATTATCAGAATAAAATCTTGTTTTGCTGGATTTTTAATGATGGTTGTAGGATGTTCCATATGTTGTGTCATTGAATCATTTTCTTTATAAAAATGAACGCTTTCAATAAATGGAGCAAGAAACTTTTTCCATTCTGATTGGGTCCATTGTTTGTTACTGTCTTCATTCAAAAGCTCTAGCTTTTCACGAGCAATCGACGTTAATTCATGTAAACCGATTGATCCAGCGGTGCCTTTTAACGTATGTAAAAATGAATAGAGCTCGTCTTCTCTAACAAAGTCACTATTATCCCATTTTTGTAAATTTTCACATATACGTGTATAAACCATTCGGTGATATTTAGCTGTTTCCATCCTATTTCTCTCCAATCAATCATACTTCTATAAATTATAACTTACTATTTTGTAAAAACCACGGCAGATTTTGAACGTTTATTGTAATGAATCCCTTTCTTTTAAGCCCCTCTTAGCTGGTCTTAAAAGAAAGGGTTCTAACTTTGCTCTTTTCGATTGACTTATAGAAGCGTTTAATGCTAAATTTACTAAAGCAGTAATTTACTAAATTACTAAATTCGAAATGATAAGGAGTACAGATACATGAAAATTCCAACACATTTAAAACATAAACCTGTCATCGTGGCAGAAAATTATGCCAATATTGATGGGCGCACGGCTTATCAAACAGATGCACAAGGGCTTTCCCTTGGTCTGGCACAATGGAATGATCGAGGAAAGGTTGATATTTCTGCGAAGGTTTGGCGGCATACAGGAGGCAAGTGGTCTCGCCAATCAGAAGAACTTCCTCTACACCGCGTACTTGATCTCGCTATTTTAGTGTGTGAAACGGAACTTTATTTTAAGGAGGCTTATCGTCATGAGCATTTATATGATGAAGAAAACCCTGTAATTAATCGTGTAGGCTTACAGGGAGATGCCATGACAGTGGAAGTTTGCACAGAAAATGAACAGATTAAAGAGGATATTCAGCTTTTTCAACAAGCACTTAATAATGATGGTGAGCTAATTGGTGAACGCCTACGCACACTTTCAAGAATCTTAAAAGAAATGGGTTATTAAAACTCAAGAGGAACTTAATGATGAACGAACAAATGTTACAGGATGATCAACAGCTACGCAAAGCTTTTTTTAATTTCTTAATTCCCGTGATGCTAGCGAATGTGCTGCAATCTGTTGGCCAAGTTTTTGCTATGTTTATCGTCGGACGCAATTTAGGGGTCGATGCCCTAGCAGCCATTTCGGCATTTTTTCCATTTTTCTTCTTTTTAATGGCCTTTGCAATTGGCATTGGTTCAGGAAGCTCTATTTTAGTCGGGCAAACATTTGGGGCTGGTAATCATGCCAAAATGAAAGAGGTTGTTGGTGTAACACTCGCCTTTACAACTATTTTATCCATCGCTGTCGCGATTTTTGGTGGCTTTTTCATCGAATGGATTTTACGTTTTATGCAGACACCTGCGAATATTTTAGACATGAGTATTAGTTATGCCCAAATACTTTTCTTCACGTTACCGATTATGTTTTGGTATTTGGTGTATACAACCTTTATGCGAGGAGTCGGCGATTCCAAAACACCTTTTCTATTTTTAGTAATTAGTGTTATGTTAAATATCGCCTTCCTCCCCCCTTTAGTATTCGGATGGTTGGGGTTGCCTGCGTTCGGCTTAAATGGGGCTGCCTATGCTTCCGTGTTATCAAACCTGGTGACAATGATTCTGTTGTTAGCCTATTTGCATAAGACAAAGCATTTACTACGTTTTGATAAAACAATCTTACAGCATTTTAAATTAAAGAAAGATATTTTATCGTCCTTATTAAAGCTAGCCATTCCATCCAGTATTAGCATGGTTGCCATTTCAGTAGCCGAAATTGCCGTTATTGGCTTTGTGAATGGCTATGGTTCGGATGCTACTGCCGCTTATGGCGTTGTCAATCAGGTAGCTAGCTATGCACAAGTCCCAGCAATGAGTATTGCCATTGCAACATCTGTCTTTGTAGCACAGGCGTTAGGGGCTAATTCTACAGAGATGATTAAAAAAATCCGTCAAATGGGTGTGCGCATTAATTATCTTCTAGGTGGCGCGATCATACTCATTATGTATCTGTTTGCAGAGCCTATTTTGGCTTTCTTTATCGATTCACATGAGACTGTGCTTATTGCCAAGAATTATTTATATATCGCCTTTTGGAGCTATTTAATTTTCGGACACACACAAACTGTTTCTGCTACAATGCGTGCCACTGGTGTCGTATTATGGCCAACTATCTTCTTAGTCATTACGATTTGGGTTGTACAGGTACCATTAGCGTTCCTATTATCTCACCATACGTCACTAGAACTAAATGGCGTTTGGTTAGCCTATCCAATCACCTTCTGCGTCCACTTCATTATGCAATATGCATACTTCAAGCTAGGCTGGCAAAAACGAACATTAAAAGCTATGCTGAGCGAATAAAATGGAAGAGGGCATGCCATATGTGCGTGCCCTCTTTTTATTATGGCAACAAAATAACCAGGCACTCAAAATTGAGCCCTGGTCATTTTGTGAAAAGTGAATGTTACTACTTGCTTTAGTTCTTTTGTATTCTACTAATAGAGTAGTCGTTTAACATTGAAAAAGGTTACAACAAATTTCGAATTTTTTTCTCACTTTTTAGCAGTTACCAAAATAAGGCGAAATATAGAAAACGAACTGTATACTTTGAATACAAATCTCCTTCTAAACCGTATCTAGATGTTTAATTCTCCTTGCAATGCTGTAACTGCTGCGCCTGCGATCAATACCTTGTTGTGATGAGGAGCCACATAGATTACACCTCCACGTTTAGAAAGCTGCTTGCTGACAAGTTGTTGTTTAGATAATTTCTCACACCAATAAGGGCCTAGTGCGCCATGACTTGATCCATTTACCTGATCCTCATCAATGCCTTGTGCTGGAGAAAAAAAGCGAGATACGATATCGATGTCTTCTTCCTTCGCTTGACTAGTTAGACATATACCTCGAACAGGAAACTGCTTCATCGCAGAAAAGTCAGGTTCAAACTGTACAATTAGGTCTTCATTGCCTACTTCCACGATATAATCCAATTCGGTCCTCCCTACAAAGATGGGCTTACATCCTAACCAGTCCTCCAATGCTGAAGGACATTCCATTTCAGCAATTGGATACGTTTTGATGGCGATTTCCACTCGTTCATGTTGCCACTTGGCATGTAAAGGACCACTTGCTGTATGAAATGTAATTGTGTGCTCCTTTGGCACAATTCCTTGTTGCCAAAGGACAAAGGCACTAGCAAGGGTGCCGTGACCACAAATGGGTATTTGCCTATTTGGCGTAAACCATTTCAGCGTAAATTCAACCTGTCTTTTTTCAATAAAGGCTGTTGTCGGGACAGGTATCTCCTGTGCAATTTTTTGCATGGTCTCCTCAGAAACTTCTTCATCTAATAGACATATTGCTGCAGGATTCCCTTTATATAGCTCATTCGTAAATGTATTAATTAGCCAATATGAAATACTAGTCACCGTTCTCCCCTCCTTGCCTCATCATACCTGAAAATTGTTTCATTGGATATAATTTTCCAAATACTATTTCCTCAGCTAGCACTTTATAAAAAAGCCATCTTTTGTCTAAGCTAACACTATAAAATACAACTGAAGAGCAATTCGAGTGGAGAAACCATGAAAACTTATTTCAAATTTTTATTGATCATCGGATTGACGACATTACTCGCAGGATGCTGGGATATTACGGAGCCGCAAAGAATGTACTATATAAATGCAGTAGGTGTAGACTACGAAAACGACGAGTATATTGTCTATTTACAAGTGATTAATTTCGCTGATGTCGCGAAATCTATACAACCTAGCGCAACGGTGGCGCCTGCTGAAGTAGGACGTGCCACTGGTAAAACAATAGAAGAGGCAATTTACAAATTATATCGCTCCTCGGATCAAGAAATTTTTTGGGGGCATATGCGATATATGATTTTTTCAGAGCAGGCTATGGAAAATGAACACATTATTCCTGTCATCGATACATTCATACGCTTTCGTGATACTAGGTATCAAATCTGGGTGTATTGTACAAAAAACCCAGTTGAAGATATATTGCTTGTCACACCAATCTTAAGAAATTCGTTATCCTCATCAAAATTAAGTAACCCAATCAACCCAACAGAACAAGAAACATTTATCGAACCAAAAGACTTAAGAGATGTTGTCATTGGCTTAAATGAGCCAAGTTATGAAGTAACAATTCCTTATGTGTCCATTAAAGACGATTGGGAAACAGATGAGGAGCAAGTTGAGGAAACCTATTTTTCAGGGGTTGGTGTCCTATCGAAAGATGGCTTTAAGGGGTTCGTGCAAGACACTGCGGCTCGCGGCAGTCAATGGATGCATAACTATACTAATCGCGGGGAGATTACCTTTCAATTAAACACAAGTGACCAGGAAGAACTAACGGTTAGTATTGAGAAAATACATGTCGATGTGGAACCACTTGTCAAACAAGAGGCTGTTACATTTGAAGTCAAATTGAGAATCAATGCGACCATCAATGGTTTTAAAGGAAAAGTAACCGAACAGGAGCTGAGAGAGCTTATTGTAAAAGAAGTGAAAAAGGAAATTCAGGAAACCTATAAAGAAGGTCTAAAATTAGATGTGGATATCTATCGATTGTCAGAATATCTCTACCGCGATAACGTCAAGGCTTGGAAAAAGCTTGAGAAAGATGGAAAAATCCCATTATCAGAGGATTCAATTAGTAAAATTGATGTGGATGTAGCCAAAATCAATCCAGGTCGAAAAACTTTTACAGAAACAATAAAAAAATGACCAGATGTCCTCATAGGAATCTGGTCTCCCTATTATTTTATAAGTGAGTATATATAAGTATCATGGGGCACATTATGTTGATGCATATATTTTTTTAATAATCCTTCTTGTTCGAAGCCTATTTTTTGCAATAGTAGATTGGAAGCTTCATTTTCTTTAAATACAATGGCTCCAATACGTACTAAATCCATTTCTTCAAAACCATAGGAAATAGCTCGTTTAACAGCTTCCTGAGCATAGCCATTTCCCCAATATTCAGGAAAAAGGGCGTAGCTGATTTCCGCTCTTCGATGCTCTATTGACCACTCTTGAAAGCCGATTGTACCAATCATTCCTTCTTGATCCTTTAATGCAATGCCCCATTTAATACCACGTTTTTCGGCAAAATTGTTGGCAAAATTTTGAATGATTTGCTGCACTTGAACTAAGCTGGTTAAAGGTTGTTGTCCATAATGGCGCAAAACTTCAGGATTCGAAAAGCACGCAAGAAGAGCTTGTCCATCAGAACTCGTCAATTCCCTTAACACTAATCGTTCAGTATGTAAAATTGGAAACATCATATACCTCTTTTATTGTAGATTTATTAATCAAATTTTACATTTGTCAACTAGCTATTGCAATCCCTATTTCCATTTGATGCCACTTTGTTAAAAGGACAAGGCTAGTTGCCCTGTCCTTTTTGTGCGTGTTAGTTTGCTTGTGCATCCCGACAGAGTAAGTCTACCAGAGCTATCTATACACTCTCTCTACAAATCCCCAATGTTGCACACTACACTACTGTATAAAATTTCCCTATATGTCCACAATAAGTTCAAAATAGTCAATGAGAGGTGAACAGAATGGAACACTTTCCACTCATACATACAAATTTTTGGGATGCCGTCGTTGCAGTCCCTGTAGTTATGATGATTACCCAACTCATTAAGAAAATGTGTCATATAAAGCCTTTTTGGGTTCCAACCATTGCACTAGTTGTCGGCTTATTCATTTCTATTTTCATCAGCCACCGACATAATCTTCTTGCAGGACTATTCATGGGCTGGTTTTATGGCTATGCAGCAATTGGAAGTTATGCCTCCTTAAAAACTTCTTATCTTACCTATAAGCAAAAGAAGAGAAGAAAACAGAAGTATACTGCTCCTTAATGGTGACTATTACACCTACATGTACAAAAGCTTATACTAAATTTCAACAAAAATACTTTATAAATTTCATACTTGTTACATTACCTTTTGACAATTAGATATACTAAATATGACGGCAGCAATCACTCTTGAACTAGCAAAAGAACAAAAGCTGAAACACCGAATGAACAAATAATCTAACCGTTAAAACAATTGCTAGAAAATTATGCTACTTACACTGTCTCTATTCATGATAATTCAGCCGACAGCATTTTCTATTCTTTTTACCCAAAGATAAAAAATTTATTTACAAATATCAACGACATTCAATTTCTAATAATTGGCTCATAAATGTACACGCTAGAAAACGGAGGAAAATCAACGTGTCTAAACTCATTACGTTTACCTTTAATACGAAATATACCGATCAAATTCAGGAAACATTTTCGTTTGAACAATTAGGGATTAATGAGCAATTACCTAGCGATGAAATAAAAAAACAAATTGATCATCTATTTAAAAATTGGGTATGTGATCGTCTCAACCTATCCTATAGCATCGTTGTAGAAGAGAATGAATGACCGTTGTATCACCTTTTACTTTTGAATTTCTTTACTTGTTCTCGCAAAGTGGTAATGAAGACTCGGATTTGTTCCATCGTCACAATAATACATAATGCAGGCCCACATTCTCTTGCACCATGATGATTCTTCTCATAAGCATCTAGTACAAACACTAATTTATAACGTTGCTCTGCTTCCTCCCTCTCCTCTTCAGGAATTTGAAAGATACCGTATCCAGGAAAAAAATATTCACCATAATGAGGGATATGATAGATGCATAGGCCAGGATCATGCGGCTCCAGCATACTTAAATAAGCAGGCTCCAATTGTGTTATGTCTTCTAATAATTGAAGGAAATCTCTTTTTAAACAATAAATCTCAGTATTTATCGCTGGGAAAGCTGGCCCAAAGCGAAATTCAATACGAAACTTTACACTTTCCTCGTTCACCATTAAAATATCTAGCTCTACCTCACAACTCGGATGACTCGAATCATCTTTTAAAATTGCCACTATACCGCCCCTTACACTTGCTTAATCGTTGTTCTCTCTACAATATACTAGGAAATTATCATTTTACCAAAAAAACGAAATTATACATATTTATGTATGGTATAATAGATTTTATTCATTTTTGGGAGGTGAAGGTGTTGAAAAGATATTTGGTGACAAGCATTGTAGTAGGAGCCATCTTCCTAACAGGCTGTGAAAAGGATGACAAAGCAGCCTCACCACTATCTACATCAGTAGATAAACAAATAATAGCAATGGAATCTGTCATGGCACCTGTTCCATTAGTTTTAACGCTACCACAGAAAGAATACTACTATAAAGAATATTCGGCTATTGTCAATAAACTAAATGAAGAATATGGTACAGGCTTTAAGCTAGATCCCATTACAACATTTTCAGCAAATTATTGGCTTGAATTAAAAGATTTTGAAGACATGTTAAAAGGCAGAATAGACACTTCTTATGTCGTGGCCGATAATAAGGAAGTTTTTTCTCCAGTTAAAGTACCAAAATTCGTTGAATTACATATGGGGGCACATCGAACAATCATTCGTGTTGATGGTTCATTTGACACCCAACTAAGCATGGACATTCCTGGTGGAAGACAGTTATTTTCGGTTATGCATTCCTTGTCTTCTAAAATTGAACAGGGTAAAGGCTACTGGACGCAAACGGGGTATGACCCTTCCATTAAAGATCATGGCAGTGCTTACAATATTGCAATCGGTGGTTACTATTCATATAATGGTGTATCCTCACCTCATATTATTGAGATCGAGTATTATTGTAATATACATGGTGGTATTACTTAATAACTAGCAATAGGCTTGCCTGTAATCTTTTTCACAGACAAGCCTTATTCTTTTATAGGATAGCCTCTATTCCTTTCATCATATCAAGAGCGCCCTTAGATTTATTGGAACATACGACAACTTTGATGGAAGAAGCAGGATAATAGGCTGAATGGAAGCACACGCCAGGATCATACCCCATCACATGGTATTTCAGTATTGCTTGTTCACTATTCTTCTTAATCCATACACCATAGCCATAACAATCATTTTCATTCAGTTCGACATGAGGCATTAACAGTTGATTCGTTAACTCTTCATTTAAAAGTTCGAAATTCATAAGTGCACTCCAGAACTTTGCCATATCCTTCCCTGTTACGAATGCTCCCCCATCAGAACCCCCTTTTACAGGTAAAGAATAGATATTTGTTTTCCAAGTTCCATCTGGGTTGTCTATGTACCCTAATGCTGTATTAGCTGGCAAAGAATCTAACGAAAAATAGCCTGATTCCGTCATATTCACCGGATCGAAAAGATGTTGTTGAATGTAAGCGGAAAAATCCATACCAGTTGCATGCTCTACAATTAACCCTAATACAATATATCCTGCATTATTATAGTGAAATCGCTCACCAACTTTATACTTCATTGGACGATTCTGAAATAATGGTAAGAAATCTCGCAATGTTCGAAGCTGGTACATCGGATTTTCAACCCATAACGCTTCAAAATTCTCCATTTCTTCCTCATCAAAATAATCGGGTATTCCTGACGTATGTGTTAGCAGATGAGCGATGGTTACTTGCTCATCGAAGTGCTTAAATAGTTGAGGCAGACAATCGCATAATTTTGTATCAAATGCTAGCTTCCCTTTTTCAATAAGCTGACAAATAGCGACTGCGGTAAAAATTTTACAGCCAGAGGCAATGCCAAAACGAGTTTTGGCATGATTGTCGATTTGTTCTGAGCGATTCGCATAGCCAAAACTTTGGTTGACTAAGGCAACCTTCTCCTGATTTTCCACTAGCACCGTTCCTGAAAAATTAACCTTCTCTTGTATGTCGATAAGAATATTTTGTAATTTTGTTTGCATAGGTATTCTCCTGATTTTCTTAAAATTACTAAATAATAGTTTTTTTATTTTAACAATATCGTTTTGAACATATTTTTACAAGTCTATTTCGTTTCAATCCTGAAGATCCGCATAATCATGTAACGGAAGGAAACAATAAGAAAAAAGGAGATGTGTCGCTGTGGAATTTTTTCATAGTCAAGAATCACTTACTGCTACTCAATGGATTCTCCGAGCCATTGTCGCTTTTTTCTTCCTACTTTTCGCAACAAAAATTATGGGACAGCGCTCTATTTCTCAGTTAAGAATGCTGGATTTTGCAATGGCTATCACACTTGGGAATATTATCGCACATCCCTTATCTGATGAAGGTTTAGGAATGAAGGGTTCCATGATTACCATGGCCGTTTTAGTTGCGCTCTACCTCATCGGTGTTTTTTTGAGCCTAAAATGGGTTGCCTTTCGTCATTTGATAGACTCTACGCCGATTCCCTTAATTAAAAATGGGCAAATTATTAGCGCCAACTTACAAAAGGCTAGAATATCTGTGGATTTACTTTTATCCGAGTTAAGAAAGGAAAAAATTGAAGAGGTTCAAAATGTAGCACTCGCATTATGGGAACCAGACGGATCGATCTCTAGTTTTTTGCATACACCCTACCAAACACCAACACGAGCAGATATAAGTGTACAGTCTAATCCTTTTTTTCTTCCCACGGTTCTTATTAAAGAGGGAAAAATTGATTACCATGAGTTAAGCAAAACCAAGCATTCTGAGCAATGGTTGATGGGTCAACTGAAAACAACTTATAAGCTAGAAATAAAAGATGTCCTTCTTGCCACTATGGACCAAAAGAACAATTTGCATGTATTTAGATACTAATTAAAATTATTGCAAACGTAAAAAGCATTAGGCTCTATTTAATCCCAATGCTCGAAGAAGACATTCAAGTCAAGTCGTTTTTGTTACATGTCGATTGTCTATAAATGCATGCAGCTTACGCTGGATATACCATTCCATCACGATTAAATTGGGTACCCAGCATAGCCAAGCGATAGAGGCATAACTAGATTCAAAATTTTCAAAGCCAAATACTACCGTAAACAAAGGGAGCCAAATTCGCAATGTGACAGCTGCGAAGGTTAAAGCATAATTTCTTAGCATCCATTTCTGATGGCCTTGGATATTTCTTTTTTTAATATGGACCAGCGCTTGAAACATGGTGAAGAGCCACCCTATGGCTAATAAAGCAAAGCCTAGCTGTGCTACCCATCCCCCTGTTGCGTTCAGCGCTAAATAAAGTCCAGCCAAGCCACCAAACAAAATACTAACCATATAGATATTGCCTAGTAGTCTATGGCGTTTCACATTTTTCTCTCGTAACTTTGATGACAACGTAAAAGGACCGATGACGAGGGCTAATATACCGAATACAATATGTATATAGAGCATGATATACCAAAATGAATGCAATGTTGCACTAAGCATAAGCTTTAATTGAACAAATCCCGCCTGCCGTGCATCGAATAGTAAATATTGAACAACCGAATAGCCTGCTATGAACAATGCCAAGCCACATACAATCCACCACAATTTTTGTTTCATTTTTATAGCTCCTTTCTATGTTAGCGTACCATTCAAATCTCCGATCTTTTAACACAGACAAATAACAGGGCGTAAAAAGCATATAAGTGGACGTTTATCGACAGTACAACGAATTGACCATTAGATAGTGCAGGTTAATAGACAGCCAAAACGCTCCACTCCAGGGTATTTTTCTCCTAAACTTGTAATGTGAAAGCCGAGATTTTTATAAAAGAGGACGGCTTCTTGATCTGTTTCTGCATAAATGGAAGAAAAAGCATGATGTTCTTCTACATACCGAATCATCTCACGTCCAATGCCCTTTCCACGAAAAACGGGCGATACGGCAATATGTTTAATTTCACAGCGATTTGCCTCTCCTTTAACGATTCCTATACAACCGACTAAATCTTGCTCGATGGTATAGCCATACAACACTCTTTCAGGATTTTCGATATACAATGGATATTCCCTATCCACTTTCTTTTCGGAAGTAGCATAGGATAATAATGTTTTCACTTCGGGTTGAATCTTGCTTGAATGGATCATTTTCATGGAATTATACCTTTCTGGGCATTATGTCAACTTACTAATAATACCTTTAAATTACTATAATTGTAAATAATGTATTCGTATTATCATTTAATACTTCCATAATATACTAAAATATTTTCTTTTATGTTATGATCACTTAAAAGTTGAGGAGGGGAGTCCCTTGCTGGTTAAAGGCTATAAATTTAGTTTACCGCCCTTTTATTGGCTACTTTTCATACCCATCTTTTTGGGGACGAGTTACAAAGCATTATTTTTTGATTGGCACATACAAACATATACTTTTCATGAGTTAGAAGATTTCGGTCGTTATGTAATGATACTAGCAACAAGCTTGATTGAAGCTTTTATTTATCTACTCATTTTTCGATTGATTGTCTATTTGCTTCAACTAGTATTTCGACAGTCTAATAGAAATCATAGCTAATGAGTAGGTGGAAGAAATTATGACATTTAAGGGTAGCCAACTACTCGGCATACCCTATTTCTTTTTCCACCTCAGCTAGGATTGAAGTGATTCCATGTAATGATTTCCGCTTCATCTACGTTGATATTGCCTAAGCTGAAGAGATGCGGAATATACGCAAAAAGCCCAAAGTTCTTCCCTTGTTCTTTCTCCGTTTGGAAATAGTCTACTGTTGCTGATGGTAGCTGTTCTAGTTCTCTATAATCAGGTAACGACAGTAGCTTTATATCCTCTGCAGCAATTGCCCCTGCTGGCCCTTTATAGTGTTCCTTGGAATACAGGTACATCGCATTACGATTAACCGCTAGTTTTTGGATTGGAATTTGATAAAACATTAGGCTTCCTCTCGTTTCAATACCAAGCTCTGTTAAAGCCTTATATAGATGACTAGGATGGATTGGTAGGAAATGAACAACATCATTCCACAAGCAATTTAAGTGAGGAATTTCTTTCATGAATAATTTCGGTCTCTCAGGATGATCAAAATATTTTTTCGAATATCGTTCATATAAATGTGGAAATAATGCCCCTAACCTATTTAGTGGCATGAGCTCATGACCCACCATTTCCCTTGGAACCATATGATATAAACATATCTCTGCATGACAAGCACCTCCACCTAACTAATTCTTCGAACATTTAGAAATTCCTGTTACAATCATTGTATAAATAGAAAGTAGGTGCACAATGGAATTATTAGTTATCATTCTTATTTTTGCGGGGATTTTTGCTATATATGATTCGATTAGACGAGTTAACAATTCTATTTTGGAGCAAACGGAGGAACTAAAGAAATTACGAGAGGAACTGAACAGTAAGAATAAAAATTAGAGGGGCTAATACTTTTGCTTTGGATAATCAATTGAATTAGCAATATCAATCAAGACTTCAGCCGTTACTTGATCTGCCACATCTCGATCAATACTAAAGACATATTGCCAATTGTCTCTTTCAAACACGAGTAAATGAAAACCAATTCGTGGATTTTCAATATAGGCTGCCTCACTGCCATTTTTCAACTTAAATACATCTATTTTATATTTTTCAAATGACATTTTATGCTGAATTGGTCGAACCTTGATTTTGAAATGATTTTGTGGCAATTGATCACTGATCATTACCACCTCCAGCTGATCATTCATTTCTCCTTCTAAATCACTAAACCTTCCAAAGTGATGCGTAAAGCTGATTGGCGGTACTCGTAGGGGTAGCTTCAGCTCTTTATTATAGTGGTGTTCGAACTCTTTTACAGCTATTTCTACTGTTTTATAGCCGATTTCAGGAAGAAATTCTTCAAGAGGTTGTGGCGAATCACTGTCCTTTGCAAAAACCAAATTAAAAGTGGAAACATACGTAAATAAAGCTAGTCCAATAAGAATACGCTTAGTCACATTTTACCGCTCCTCTAACCTATTTAAGTATAGGTTAACCTACAGAATCAGAATTATGCTGACATAACACTAACATGGCATAGTCTTATCGTTAAAAATGGACGTAAAGTAGCGAAGTGTCGGTACTACGTTATTCGCGTGTAGCATCTTTTCAAGCTCTAGCTTTGTGACCCATTGAACTGCTGTCACTTCCTCCTCCTGAAGTTTTGTGTCACTAATTTCAAAGCTTTGCTCAAATAACCAAACGTCATAAAAATCATTGAAACAATCACGTCGTTCACTCTTTACTAATTGTCCATTGGTCCTCAATAATGATATCCCTATTTCCTCTTCTACCTCACGAATAGCCCCGTCCAAACTGCTTTCACCCGTTACTATAGAGCCTCCTGGACATTCCCATAAATGAGGCTAATGTTTATTGGGATGTCTTTTTGTTAAAAGGAATTCTCCCCTGTTATTGCGAATCCATACGTGCACAACGATATGGTAATCTTCAGCTGCTAATGCTGTCCCACGTACATGACGCTTATTTTTTTTTGGCGATTTTTATCATAGAGATCCCAGACTTCCATAGAGCACCTCATTTCTGAATTTGAACAAGCACATACTGCTTCGTCCACATTTCCGTTGTCACAATAGAACGTTCCCCATTTTTTTCGAAAAATAACCCGCTCCCCTCTTTTTCAAGAAATGCCCATCCTTCATCAGCCATCATTTGCTGAATGTCCTCGTCCACCTTCTGTATGCCCCTAGCTGAATTGGCTGCGAGGTACCAAGTTGCCTGCTTATCATTGGAGAGCGCCACTAAATCAAAGGGGGATGCATTTAATTTTTGTATAGCTTCCTTTGGTGTAAAGGAATCGATTGGCAAAGGAGGATATAATAATTTATTGCTATCAATAAAGACCCCACTTACTACGAAAAGAGTTGCTATTAGTAAACCTATTTTTTTCAAGGTTCACCCTCCTCCTTGTCTGGTTAAGAATCGGCTGCTAAAATTTATCTGTAAAATAGAGCTTCTATTTTGAAGCGGTCATACTTTATTTTTTTCATTGCTCTTCAAGCTTTTAATAATGAAGAAAAGTTATAGAAAGCATTTAAAACATCTTCTCCTAAAGGATCAGCAAATGCATGATTTTCCAATGGGAAGATTCCTTCATTCTCTAACTGCTCCAAATATTTCTTGAAGCCTTGATCTATAGCCTCCATATACCCCTTAAGAGAAAATTGATAATTAAATATTCTTTCGATAGGATAATGACTTTTATGTTCAATTAATATGTATTCACCATAGCTGGAAAAAATATAGTAATCATAGTTTCCGTGACAATCTATTTTTACTTCATTTGTATTACCTTGATAAAAACTGGTGAGCGTGGAGAAAAATTGTGGGATAGCTATAAAGGCTAAACCAGATCTAAAACTAAATAGTTGTTCATCATTTGACACATCAAATTGAATATCACCACCCTCTATAAACCTATACATTTCATATTTTACCTTATTAAGTAAATAAACTATAGAGATGTTATCATTCTGTTTATAAAGATTTAATAGGAGGTGATAAATTTGATCATTAGAAAGGCAACTATAAAGATGCGAAAGGTATTGGAAAAGTACATGTTGATAGTTAGTGAACAACCTATAAGCATATTGTGCCAGCAAAATATTAAAGTAAATTATCCTACGAACAAAAACGCAATTATGGACACAAGAAATTGCCGACAAAACGAAGTATGTACTAGTAGCTGAAAATGAATTAGACGACATTATTGGCTTCACATCTGCAAGTAAAATAGACTCAAACCCTTCCCCATTCCAAGTATGTAGAAACGCTCTATCTTTTAGAAAACTATCACAGAAAAGGGATAGGAAAACAATTGCTGAAGGAAATCTTTCATTGCTTTCATCAAAAGAACTACCAAACTATATTTGTCGAAGTCTTAGCTATAGAATAAAACACGTTATTTTTATGAACATTATGGGGCGAAGCTTAGAAATTACAATTGGTAGGAAAGTGTTAAAAGAGTTAGTGTACGAATGAAAAGATATCGAAGAAGCTATTGGAAAGCTAATGTAATAAAATTGATTTTTATCGTCAAATCAGGAAAATGTTTTCGAAGATCCCTTATAACGAAGATCATATTCAATTTCAATGAATCTTATATCATTTTTAATCAAGCTAAACATCTTCATGTCTCCTATGCTTTTTAGTTTCATCATACTGCATTTTTTAGAAGAACCGTACTCAGAAGTTTAGAACTATTCCAATAACAAGTAAAAATGGTAAAAGAGAATGGCTAGGTAAACGTACAACAAGCCTAGCTCTTTACGCATAAAGTAGCCATATATGACTGAAAGGATGTCCTGTGTGGGGAAAGAACATAAATATTTTCAAAAATTCAAGTTTACGTCAAATCCAAATTGTCATTGTCGCTGTTGTTGTCCTTGTTGTCGTTGTAAATGTAAGCCGCCATTTTTACCCATACCACCAAGTTGTCATTATCTCGTCTATGTGACAGATGCTGGGCAGCTCGCAACGCCTGATAATAGAGTTTCTGTGATCGATACCGCAACAAACACAATCGTCGCTACCATTCCAGTAGGATCTGCTCCGCTAGAAGTAGCGATTACACCTAATGGCGCTTTCGGCTATGTTCCAGCGCTCTTCTCGGATAATGTAACGGTTTTTAGTACTGCCACAAACTTGCCAATCGCTACCATTCCTGTAGGCATTGACCCCCTTGGTGTCGCCATTTCACCAAATGGAGCACTTGCTTATGTATCCAATCACGGATCGAACACTATATCGGTCATTAATACAGCCACCAATACCGTAACAGCCACTATTCCAGTAGGGCTACAACCTCAAGGTATTGCCTTTACGCCAAATAGTGCGTTTGCTTATGTTGCCAACGAGAATTCCAATTCAGTATCTGTTATTAATACTGCAACCAATACGGTGATTGCTACAATCCCTGTGGGAATTCGTCCTAGATCCATTGTTTTGACTCCAAGCGGGCAATTTGCTTATGTGACAAATGAAAATAGCAATTCGGTATCGGTTATTAATACCACTACCAATACAGTAGTGGCTACCATTCCTGTTGGTACAGGACCTGTAGGAACAGCGATTACCCCTGATGGAACGCTTGTTTACATTGTGAATAAAGGCAATAATACCGTATCTGTCATCAATACAGCCACCAATACGGTGATTGCAACTATTCCTGTAGGTGCATCTCCAGACCAAGTAACCATCTTGCCAGATGGTACTTTTGCCTATGTAACAAATCAAGTAGACAATACGGTGTCTGTCATCGACATAGCAACAAACATGGTAATTGCAACAATCCCAGGATTTAACGGGCCTACTGGTATCAAAACTGGAACAATCTGTCTATAATTACCCCTAAAAAAAGCAACCGACTACTTCCACCCCATCTTAGAAAATGGGCTGTTTTTTGTCGGTTGCCTGCATTCTTTATAAAGTTAATTATGGCTACAGTTAGCTTAGTCTTGAATCGCTGCGTCTAAAGCGACCACGATCATGTCATTGAATGTTGTTTGACGTTCTTCAGCTGTCGTTACTTCACCAGTGATGATATGGTCACTTACTGTTAGAACAGCAAGTGCTTTACGGCCGAATTTTGCCGCTAATGTGTAAAGAGCTGCTGATTCCATTTCTACCGCTAGTACGCCGTATTGAGCTAATTTTTCGTTTTGGTGCTCATCTGAGTAGAATAAATCTGCTGTGAAGATATTCCCTACTTGTAAGTTAAGACCTGCATCTTTACCTGCATTGTATGCTTTTAATAAAAGATCAAAGTCAGCGATTGGTGCGAAATCGATAGCACCGCCCCAGATGATTTGGTTCATACGTGTATCAGATGTTGCTCCTTGTGCTAAAATCACGTCACGTACTTTTACATCTTTTTGAATTGCACCACAAGTACCTACACGGATTAATTTTTGAACATCATATTCTTGCATTAATTCTGTTGCGTAGATTGAAATAGATGGCACACCCATACCAGTTCCTTGTACAGAAATACGTTTCCCTTTATACGTACCAGTGTATCCGAACATATTACGTACTTCGTTGTAGCAAATTACATCTTCTAAAAATGTTTCCGCAATGTATTTTGCACGCAATGGATCTCCTGGAAGTAAAATTGTGTCAGCGATTTCACCTTTTTTTGCATTAATATGAATACTCATACTGCAATCCCTCTTTTCTGTCAGTTATCACTATAAATAATACTGTGTTTCTGTCATTTACGCAATGCTAGACGTCTAGCAACTACAAAATTATTTATAGTTTTCGTACAATTATGCTTGTTCCTCATAAAGTGTCCACAAAGTATCAAAGGTCTGGATTGTTAGGTTTTCCGTTGCATAGGTTTCTATATAGTCGGACAACTCATTAAAGTCTGTGCTCTGCTTTGGAAAATTATGCTCATGAAACACTTCCTCTGCAAAGCGTACTTTAGGGTCAGACCAATCGCCACCTCGATAGGTTAGGACATATAAATAAAAACTTTTCTTCATCGAACAAATTCCCCTTTTTATGCATTGGCTTTTCGCTAGTGTATCAAAAAAAATAGCATTCGTCATAAATTCCACTACTACAATATTTTACCCACTTATGATTTTAGAACTATTTTCATGGTCGATACTGACTTTTGTCATAGTTATTTTATCTGAAAAATTTTAATTTTTAGAAATAAAGATAGAAAAATCTAGCAAAATAAGATAAAATTGAAATCGATTATTTAAAAAATAGGAAGGTGATGGCGATGAAAAAGACTAAAAAAACCCATGGTACAGCGAAAAAACGCCCGTCTCTCTTTACTTTTAGCTTTTTTAAGAAGAGGAAAGCTTCTACACAAGGGGAAACTGGGAAAAATCCCCCTCCTATTAAAGAAAAACGACAACGTTTTTACCATTTAATTCGGGGTAAAGTGCTTATTATGTTTGCACTTCTTATTGTAATTAACGGTATTATGGGTATATTGTCCTATGTCAATATACAAAACTTGCAGCACCAAATGGAAGATTTCACAAAGAAAAATGTGCAGGAGCAACTAACGGTGAATCAACTTGCCTATGAGATTGCTAGACTGACCAATTTAGAGCAATCGTATTTAATTACGGGTAACGGCATTTATTCTACTTCTTATCATTTAAAAATAGATACCATTAATAAAAAGCTAGCCGCTTTGAAAGATCAATTTCAAGATCGCCAAGTGGAACTCGGTCATATGCAGGCAATCGAGCAATATTATAAAAATTACCTTGATTATTCAGATAAAGTCATGACAATGCGTGATGAGCTCGGTCTTGAGCAGGCTCGTAAACTGATGATGGGTGCTACTGGGGAAACAATGAAAACACATATCGATCAAAACATTGAGACCATTAATACTGTCATGGACGATTCCAATAAAACAAAATTAGACAAGCTTAACCAGCAGGTAAATATTTCTATCACTACATTCTTTCTCGTTTCAATTGTTGGCTTTTTAGCGATTGTAATTTTTGGCTTTATGCTATTTAAATCATTAAAACGTAATACACAAGCGATTAATGACTCTATCCTTGATATTGCCCAAGCAGGAGGCGATTTGACAAGACGTGTAAATGTGCGTAATCGTGATGAATTTTCGATTATTGCAGCCTCGACAAATACGTTAATTGAGTCGATTTCTAACTTAATTCGACGCGTAAGTGAGTTGGCGGATCATGTATCAAGCAGCAGTCAGGAGCTAATGTCCTTAGCAGATGAAAATGCGCGTACAATTCAGGATATTGCGGATGCGACAGCAGATATTGCGAGTGATAGTGACAATACGATTTCCAGTATGAATAGTGCGCAGCAAAAAATGAGCGACTTAGAGCATTCAATGCATCAATTAAATGAGCAAGCGAGTGCTGTCCATCGTGCCTCTATCGCCATGCAGCAAGCAGCCGATGAAGGTAGCCGCTCTGTAGAGCAATCATCACTCGTCATGCAATCCATTGAAGAAACAATGGCTTCTACAACATCTACTGTGGAGGCGTTAGGTCGTAAATCTGCGAATATTACCTCTATTATTGGTACGATCACGGCCATTTCTGAGCAAACGAATCTCCTCGCTTTAAATGCGGCGATTGAAGCGGCAAGGGCTGGTGAGCATGGACGAGGCTTTGCTGTCGTAGCCGATGAAGTTCGCAAACTGGCAGAGCAATCTCAAAGTGCAGCGAAAGAGGTGACATCGATTGTCACATCTATCCAAGATGAGGTCACATCCATCATTGCTCAAAATCACGAGGGTGTGACAACGGTCATCAGAGGCGTTGAAGTAACAAACGAAACAAATCAATCCTTAGCCAACATTTTATCGCATACCGAAGAAACAACGTCAATCATCGCGGCCATGGTGGATAAAATTGCGACAACGCTTGAAAATAGCAATGCGGTGGCAAGTGACTTTATTCATGTCAATGCCTACGCAGAACAATCCGCGGCCAACACTGTGACATCTGCGGCAGCAGCCACACAAGGCTCCGCCTCCATGCAGGAAATCAACGCTGCTGCCACTGAGCTTGCCCAACAAGCAGATAGCCTACGCAACCTCGTGAGCGAGTTTAAAGTTTAAGCGAACTGAAAGAGAGAGGGAGAACCAATTTTTTATTGGTTCTCCCTTAACTTTGCTGGGCTATCCCCCTAATTTGCGGGGCTATCCCTCACTTTGAGCAATCTATCCGCTACTTTTTCAGGTTTATCCTCCACTTTTAGATTTCTATCCTTCTAATCTGCTGTTTCTCATGACCATAAAAAAACCTAGCAAGGAGCTACCTTGCTAGGTTTTTACTATTTAAATAGTGCTAGGTATTCGCCATAGCCTTCTTTTTCTAAATCTTCTTTTGCGATAAATCGAAGCGCTGCTGAGTTTATGCAGTAGCGTAAGCCACCTTGCTCACTTGGGCCGTCTGGGAAGACATGTCCTAGATGCGAATCCGCTTCTTTGCTGCGTACCTCCACACGACGCATACCGTGAGATGTATCGAAATGCTCAGTTACCTGTTCTTTTTCAATCGGCTTTGTGAAGGCTGGCCAGCCACAGCCTGAGTTGTATTTATCGAGTGAGCTGAATAAAGGCTTGCCAGACACAATGTCTACGTAGATGCCTTCTGCAAAATGGTCATCAAACTCATTACGGAATGGTGGCTCTGTGCCATTTTCCTGTGTGACATAGTATTGCATCTCTGTTAGTTCTTTTAAACGTTGTTCCTTATTCATGTTTGTTCCCCCAGTGTTGCTCCTGAAACGCTCGACGACCTGATCCAATCGAATAGCGCTCATAGTGCATTGGATTTTTCTTATAATACTGTTGATGATAATCCTCAGCCGGATAAAACGTAGTGGCTGGTAAAATTTTTACCATAATTGGTTTATCAAACTTGCCAGACGCTTGTAAATCTGACTTTGAACGTTCAGCTAGCTCACGCTGTTCTTCGTTATGATAAAAAATGGCCGTTGTGTAGGATTCTCCACGGTCGTAAAATTGACCCCCTGCATCTGTTGGGTCAATTAAAGTCCAATAAATCGCAAGTAGCTGCTCGTAGCTATATAACTCATCATCAAATGTGATTTGTACAGCTTCCACATGCCCTGTTGTTTCCGAGCAAACCTGTTCATAGGTAGGATTTACAACATGTCCACCTGTATAGCCTGAGATTACGGAATTAATCCCAGGTGTTTCGTCAAAGGGCTTGACCATACACCAAAAACAGCCTCCCGCAAATGTTGCATATTGCTTTGCCATTCATTTCACTCCTTATTCACCAGGAACAATAATTTCCAATAAGATTTTATCCTTTGGTAAGTCCAATTCTTTAGCACGTACACGTGAACCAGAGGCAATATTAATGCGCGATAAATCAATATATATTTCTGCTTTATTCGGATTCACGGTAATCCATGAGGGAAATTCCACCGAATCGCGCATGATTTTCATTGTCGTTTCTGGTGGAATGTTTAATAAACCTACATTCATGCCTGTCTGTTTTAAAATAATATTCCCCTTGTCATCCACAATAGGATCAAAATTCATGGAAATGGGGATTTCCGTATAGAATACCGTCAGTGTGCTACGTAGTTGAATATCATCCCCAATTGTGAAATCAAGTGGTAAAGGTGAGCCTTTTGCTGCATCCTTTAGGTATTTTTTTGAGATCGATTCTAATTCCTTTGTTGTGGTTTGCACCACGAGTACATTTCCTTTGCTTTCACTTTCACCTGCTGAACTCTTCGCAACATGGACGCCATCCACTGGTCTAGTTGCTAAAAAAACGACGAGGAGGATTGCAAAAAGCACTGTGCCCGCTAAGGCGAAAAACGCGACTTTCCATTTATTCATTTTGTCACTCCTCGAAGCCTATTGCCTTGTTAATCTTTTTTTCCATACCACACTGCTCCATTGCTGCTAGTATACGCTCTGTCATTTTTTCATACCCCTTTGCATTCGGGTGGAAAAAGTCTGTATGATAGACGAGCTCTTCATTTGAATCAAACAAATCTTCTACTGATACGTAACAAGCATTGGAATCCTTGCTGGCTACTTCCTCTATCACATTATTCCATTCTGTGATAATCGTATCAAATTCATTCGCCTCATTGGTTACAATCGAAAATGGATTGTAAAAACCAATGAGTAATAAGGGCACTGTCGGATTTTTAGCACGAATGCCTTCTACGATTTTGCTGTAACGTTCCTTGTATGCCAGTAATTCCTTATCAAAAGCATCACGTTTCAGGTTAAATAAATCCTGCCTGACGACCTTCATGACATCATTGCCACCCATTGTTAAGGAAATTAGCTGTGCTTCTTGCAGCTCCTCATCATAATGCCCTTTTTTCACTAATTTTAGTAGCTGATCGCTGCGTCTGCCACGTTTGCCCCGATTATCAACCTCTACATCCGAAATCGAAGGCCATGCGAGCAATGAATCTGCTAATCTTCCAACATAACCGTCTTGACTATACTCATCACCGACACCATCTGTCAACGAATCTCCCAGTGCCAAGTAATGTAGTTGCTTTGCTTGTTCTTCATCAATTTGCGATAAATCCTCTGCTGATGGCTCAAAAAAATGTTCAAAAATTTGCGTCAACATATTCTTAGATGTTTTTTCCTCATCTTCTGTTTGTTGCTCATCCTGCGGTATATCTTGCTCCGTTCCTGCTTGCTCACCTTCAGGTTCTGCTTGCGGATTCGGTTCATCGATTGATATTGCACAACCACTTAGTACAAAGACGGTCAAACATGACAACATAAATCGCCAAATGTCCATTTGACCACCTTCCATCCCTTTCTATTACTTCTATTATAGAATAGTTCATGCCGCAATGAAAAGTGACTTCCCCTTAGTTCTCCATAATTTTGTGTGCTTGCCAAATTTCCTCAGGTGTATGTATGGAAAAATGTGTGTTTATACAGTGTGCCTTTATGCAGAAGGGATGATAATTAGTAGGATGTCTGATTATTTTTGGTGGCAACGTGATCACTGTTTGATTGAAGCTACTGTTCAACACGATTACTATTTAAAGCCGCTCACGCTCATAGTTAGTCGAAAACTGATCACAGCTAAACAAAAACTGCTCATCTTTGAATAATCCGCTCATCCTGCTAGTAGATCCACGTATAATAAAAAAGCCACTACATTTACTTATGTAGTAGCTCCTTCCTGTTATTCTGCAAAATAAATAAAACCAATTGCTCCTGGACCTGTGTGTGTCGAGATGATTGGAGATGTAAAGGCAATTTCAACATCGTTAAAGCCAGTTTCTTCGATCAGCGCTTTTAATGGGTTGCCCATCGTTACTAGGCCATCTGCATGGGAAATGCCGACTGCCTTAACTGTTTTTCCAGCTGTATCTGCTTGGAATTGTTTAAATAAAAAATTGACTACTTGTTTATGACTACGTACCTTTGACACAGGATTGTATACGCCACCTTCAAGGTTGGCAATGACTTTGATGTTTAGGAGGGAACCGATAAAGCCTGTGCCTTTACCAATTCGACCGCCTTTGATTAAGTTTTCGAGCGTGTCTACAATAACGTATAAATGTGTATTGTCTCGTACCTTTTCTAAACGTGCCACGATGTCCTCCACAGTTGCGCCTTCATCTCGCATGCGGATGGCCTCTCGTAGTTGGATAGCTAAACCAATCGCGATAAAGCGTGAGTCAATGACTGTCACATCGGCGTCTGTCATTTGAGCTGCTTGACGAGCTGATTCTACTGTGCCACTCATACCACCAGTCATATGGATGGAGATAATTTGATCGCCATCTTTACCGAGCTCATCATATAATTCCTTAAATTTACCTGGTGCTGGTTGTGAACTTTTCGGTAAATTTTTTGCATTTTTCATTAAGCCTAAAAAAGATTGTGGCTCTAAGTCCACTCCATCTGTATATGTTTGACCATCAATTTGAATCGTTAAAGGCACGATATGTATGCCATGTTGTGCTACTTCTTCTTTTGTTAAATCACAAGTTGAGTCCGTTACTATATGAATTCGTCTCACTTCGACACATCCTTTTACTTCATTAAAATTTATTATATAGACTAATGAATCATTATGTAAACATGACATTTGTCATTAGGCAAAGCTCTGTCCTAGCTAGCATGTAAACGCTACCTTGGATACTATAGCGTTTTCACCTACCTCTTGTCTATCAATGCCCCTCAAAGAATATGACAGGCTTATGACATTTTTGATATGAACTATATGACAAATGTAAATGTTCATCTATAAATTATTGGGGTATAGTAAATGTATGAACGAAAGGAGTGTTTCAAATGGTTGATTCATTTGACTATAAATCATGGAGGGAAGAGCTGTGGAATGCCATAACACACGGTATTGGTTTCATTGCTAGTATTCCAGCACTGGTTGTTCTACTGTTAGCAGCCGTACAAACAGGAAATGCCCTACATATTACAACCTTCAGCATTTTCGGTGCGTCTGTCATCATTCTGTTTTTAATGTCTACATTACTACACAGTATGCCAGAAAAATATAAACACTTTTTCGCTATTTTGGACCATTCGTCCATTTATATTTTAATTGCCGGCACCTATACGCCGTTTTTATTAATTGCCGTTGGTGGTTCCCTTGGATTGACGCTACTATGTATTATTTGGTCATTGGCTGTGCTTGGTGTATTGTTTAAATGTTTCTTTATTAATCGCTTTGAAGTACTTTCATTAATTTTTTATATTGGTATGGGCTGGTTAATTATTTTTGCCATTAAGCCCGTTTATCTGTATTTAGGTTTACATGGCTTTGCTTTACTGCTAGCAGGTGGGCTATTCTATACGATTGGAGCCATCTTTTATGCATGGCGCTCTCTGCCCTTTAACCATGCAATCTGGCATCTCTTTGTGCTAGCTGGCTGTGCCTCCATGTATGCGTGTGTTTATTTTTATCTATAATAAAAGCAATCGCTCATTGTAAAGGGAGCGATTGCTTTTTCGTTTATTTACGTTCAAAAATTTGATATTGGAATGTATAACCTTCTGGTGCTGTTTCAGGCTCCTCTGAAGAGACTTGAACAAAATCTTGCTCATAGCTCGGGAAATAGGTGTCTCCCTGAAAGGCATGATTAATTTTTGTGATATACAAGCGATCAGCCATCTCCATCACTAAACGGAAAATTTGCTCGCCGCCAATAATCATCACCTCAGGTACATCTCCAGCTAGCGCTAAAGCACCTTCCAAGCTAGTGACAATTTCAATGCCTTCTGCCTGATAGTTTTCGTCACGTGTAATGACGATGTTGCGTCGCCCTGGAAGTGGTCGACCGATGGATTCAAATGTTTTACGTCCCATAATCATAGGCTTGCCCATTGTTTTTTGTTTAAAATACTGCAGATCCCCAGGTAAATGCCAAGGCATCCCATTGTTATATCCGATGACGTGATTGTCATCATGTGCCACAATTAAAGAAATCATACTGTCCCTCCAAATACTTTCGTCCCTTTTATTATAAACATAATGCGCTTATTTCACCTATTTTTAAATAAATAAACATTTGTTACACCTAAATCCTAGTAAAATTATATGAATAGTTTATAATAGGAATAACAAACCTCTCAAAAAAGGAATGATGAAGATGATAACTTTAAGAAAAGAAGCTGTTCAATATCTAGAAGCTCAGCGTACTGGTACACCTTATTACAAAGTTTCACCGCAGGAAGCGAGAGCCATGCGGACGGTTACACAATGGCAATCTGCACACAAACCGAAGCTAGCATCCATTGAGGATCACAAAATTACAGTGCGAGATGGCGAACAAATTACAGTTCGGCTTTATACGCCCGTTCTCGGTAAAACATTACCTGTTATTGTTTATTATCATGGTGGAGGCTGGGTCTATGGCAATCTAGAATCTGTCGATGCAGGCTGCCAGTTATTAGCAGACCAGGCACAGGCGATTGTGGTATCAGTGGATTACCGCTTAGCACCTGAATATCCTTTCCCAACACCCTTACATGATGCCTATGATAGCTTAGTATGGGTGCACGATCATATGGAATCCTTAGGTGGCGATGCAAGTCGATTATCAGTTGCTGGGGACAGTGCTGGCGGAAATTTGGCTACTGTAGTTGCATACTTAGCTACTGCACTCGAGGGACCATCGTTACACGCTCAAACACTCATCTATCCTGTCACAAATGTCGATTTTTCAACAGTATCTTATCTGGCATATGGTGAAGATTACGGCTTAGATACACAAGCCATGCAGTGGTTCTCTCATCACTATACAGAGGAAGCAAACTTCACAAATCCACTTGTGTCCCCTCTTCAACTAGAGGAAGTCCGTAACATGCCGAAAACATTCATTATAGCTGCAGAGGCAGATGTTCTCTTTGATGAGGGTCTAAGCTATGCACAAAAGTTAAAGGCTGCTGGTGTGGTAGTGGAACATATTACAATGCCAGGTTTAATCCATAGTTATTTCAGTAAAATGAATTATTTTGAAGAAGCAACGATTGAAACCGTGACAAAAATTGCGCAATTCCTGAAATAAGTTTGGCTATCCCGCGCAAACAGTGCGATAATAGAGCAAAACGTTTTTTAAAGGATGACACTATGACACAAACAATAGCTCTACAAATACAACAGCCCTTTTCTGATCAATTAAAAAAAGGCTTCCCACTTATTTCAAAGGATGCGGTTGATGCACGACGTTTACCTGCTGAGCAAGGAACACTCCTCAGGCTCATGGATCATCATAACCGTTTTATTGGAACAGGTTACTACGGCATCCAAAACAAAGGGATTGGCTGGGTGCTAACGACCGATACGAATGAAACAATTGATAAAACTTTTTTTATAAAAAAATTCAAAAAAGCCATCGACAATCGTGCTGCATTTTTTAGCAATGAAAACACAACAGCCTTTCGTGTGTTTAATGGTGAAGGAGATGGCATCGGCGGTCTTACGATTGATTTTTTTAACAGCTACTACATGGTAAGCTGGTATAGTGAGGGCATTTACTCATTTAAAGAAGTGGTGTATGAGGCGCTTGCTGAGACAGTAGACTACCAAGCGATTTATGAGAAAAAACGCTTTGATAGCAAAGGACAATATATCGAGCAAGATGATTTTGTAATGGGCACGCCAGGAGAATTTCCTATCATGGTGAAGGAAAATGGTATGACCTATGCGGTGCATTTAAACGATGGCGCCATGACAGGGATTTTCCTCGATCAACGTGAGGTACGATTGGCTATTCGAGAGCGTTATGCCAACAACACAGACATGCTGAATACATTTTCCTATACAGGAGCATTTTCTGTGGCAGCCGCTCTAGGAGGAGCCATCAAGACAACGAGTGTAGATGTGGCAAAGCGTAGTCTAGCCAAAACGATTGAGCAATTTAGTGTCAATCATATTGATTATGAGGCACAGGATATAAAAGTCATGGATGTCTTCCATTATTTTAAATATGCACAACGCCATGCTTTACAGTTTGACCTTGTCGTATTAGACCCACCTAGCTTTGCACGTACGAAGCAAATGACCTTTTCAACGGCAAAGGACTACCCTAAATTACTAAAGGACACGATTGCCATTACCGCTAAAAACGGCATCATCGTGGCTTCCACAAATAATGCCAGCTTTGGCATGAAAAAGTTCAAAGGCTTTATTGACCAAGCATTTAAAGAGACTCGTACACGCTATAAAATTGTCGAGGAATACGGTTTACCGAAGGATTTCCGTGTACCACGTGAATACCCTGAATTTAATTATCTGAAGGTCGTGTTCATCCAGAAAATCGACTAACCAATCGAGAATCACACCAAGGTGTGATTCTTTTTATGTAAGGAAAAGTTGATTCTACCTAAGGAGGTTCGGTATCTCTACAATAAAGACTCCAAAAGATTGAAACGTTATAAACAAACAGAGCCTTTCTATTAAAAGTAGCCTAAGAAGACTGTTCTCTTCTTAGGCCACCCGATTATAGATATTTCACAAACCAATCACGGATATATTCAAGTCGATTAATTCGTAATGTAGGCTTTCCACTTCTTGAAAGTTCATGATTCGCCTCAGGGAAACGCACGAACTTTGTTTGTTTTTTACGATATTTTAAGGCGATAAACAATTGCTCTGCCTGCTCAATTGGACAACGATAGTCTTTTTCACCATGTAAAATCAATAATGGTGTCTCCACTTTGTCTACATACTTCAGTGGCGAATGATGCCATAGCTTCTCTATATCATCGAGTCCTGCTTGAATTTGCCAGTCTGTAAAGTAATAGCCGATATCACTGACACCAGCAAAGCTAATCCAGTTCGAAATGGAGCGCTGCGTCACAGCTGCTTTAAAGCGATTTGTATGGCCCACAATCCAGTTGGTCATAAAACCACCGTAGCTTCCACCAGTTACACCTAGACGATCTTGATCAATAAAATCATAGTGCTCCATAGCGTAGTCTACCGCTGCCATTAAGTCCGCATAATCATTACCACCATAATCGCCACGTACTGCATCCACAAATTTTTGGCCATAGCCATGACTACCACGCGGATTAGTATAAAGCACTGCAAAGCCTTGTGCAGCAAGGATTTGGAATTCATTAAAGTAGGTATTACCATACATTGCATGCGGACCACCATGGATTTCAAGAATGAGAGGATACTTCTTCCCTGCTTCATAGCCAACTGGCTTCATAATCCAGCCATTGACCTTCCAGCCTTCTGCACCTTCAAATTCGATACTCTCTGGAACAGCTAATGTTTTGGTTTTTAAAAAATCTTCATTAATGGACGTCAACTGTTCTTTGTCACCTGTTTTTAGGTTCACATAAAACAGATCGCCTGGATTGGTCGTTGTGCTAATAGCCGCAATAGCCTGATCGTTTTGCGCATCAAGTGAGAAGCCATAGACATATTGATCATCATGGATAGCTGGGTAAATTTCGCCATCTAGATTTCCGTAATAAATCGCCGCATTGCCGTGATCTGTGACTTGGAAGTAGAAGCTATGATTATCATTCATCCATTGCACACGTGGTGAAGCTACACCTTGCAGGAAATCACCGATGACATAATCACCAACAGGCGCATCAAATTCACTTGTTACACAGTTTAGTAGTTTTTGCTCCATGTCATAAATCCAAAGCTTTGCTTGTGTGGCATTTTCAAATTCACGTTCTCCACCTACAAAAGAAAGATAGCGACTATTCGGAGACCAAGCTGTTTGGTAATAAGCACCCGAACCTTCTGTTAGCTTGTGACTCTGCTTAGATTCTAACTCCAATAAATAGATATCCACATTAAATGAGAAATCTAAATCCTCCGCTTTATCTGCTAAGTACGTAAGGTATTTGCCATCTGGCGACCAAGTACCCAGATGGCAGTACTCTTTGCCTTCTGTCACTTGTTCTAGCTCTCCTGATGCCACATTGACAATGGCAATATGGGTAAACTGCTCCATATCAATAAATCCACCAGCATCCGATTTGTGTTTCATTTTCTCGATTTCTAGTGGCTTTAGTTCTTTATCCTTTTTCTTCTCATCCTCCGCTTTATCTAGGATGGTTTCATCTTTCCCTAGCACGACTGAAAAAGCAATTTTCTTGCCACATGGTGACCAGACAGGGGAGGTCGCTCCATTTTTACAATGTGTCACCTGTTTTGCCTCTCCACCTGCTTTCGAAAGAACATAAATTTGCGACTTACCTGTTCTCGTTGACAAAAATGCAATTTGACTACCATCTGGTGACCAAACAGGGGAACTCGTTCTATCTTCACCAAATGTCCATTGCTGTGGTGTTTTGTCCTTCAAGTTTATGTAAAACAAATTCGATATATAGTCATTTTTCTTCTCGTCCATACGAGTCTCTACATAAACTACCTCTGTCCCATCTGGTGAAAGCTGTGGATCTGCTACTGATTTTAAGTGATAAAGATCTTCTGGTTGAATCCCTTGTTTCGATGTCATGTTCTTGCTCCTTTGTATTGTAATTTTCTGTGCCTTACTACAATACTTCGACACCCTAAGTAATATTCCTCTATTTAATTGAATTTTTTACTAGTTCCCAATATTCTGCTGACTTTGTTCTGCGATAAAATTTATAAAAGGGCTCATTTGGGCGAGCATGCTCCTTATAAAGATTTATCAGGTGCAGTAAAAAATCTTCAATTTGTGTGACGTCTACCCTCTTAGCGAATAACGTGCCTGCCTGTGCCTTTGCTCCCATTGGTACTGCCCCTAAATAGACATCAAAGCTTTCTTGTTGGTAAACGAGTCCAATATCATCATAGACTGCATTGTAGCAAGCTGATGCACAGCCATTAATATTGACACGCAGTCTTGCAGGGACCTTCATCCCCTCTATGGCATGATAGAGCTGTTCGGTTATCGGAGCAGCCTCCATTTTCTCCCCATCACAAAAATCGCAGGCCTTCATGGCTATGATTGAACCAGAGGGAGCAACATAAAGACCTGCTTCCTGTAAGGCTTGCACCGCTTCCGTGGCATCGCACGTTGGTATGGATACGAGTATACTATAGGAAGCAGAATATTTTATCGCCCCCTTTTCGCCAGCAATTTCGGCTATTTTTTGGAATTGTGCAGGAGTATAATGCTTATTAATAATGCCAGGGCTAACGGCTAGACGGGTAAACTCACCATGACGGTTCAGTGTTTCAAATGTTTGATCTGGTACATTTTTTTGAAATGCGTTCATTTTTATCGCTCCTTATAAAAAAGGAGCTAGCAAAAACGCTAGCTCGAATGGATTAAAAGTTTTCAGGATAGAAGCCCTTTGCTAAAATTTCAATGGCCTCTGCCGCACGAACCCCTTCAGACGCTGCTGAAAGTGGCAGGATGACAAAGCGCTCATTTTTGACCGCTTCCATCTCCTTTAAGGCTGGATCATTTTTTAAGAATTGGATCTTTTGGTCTGCCGTTGTTTCACCGTAATCAATCACGACAACTACCTCTGGGTTGCGGTCTACTGCATCTTCCTTCGACACAGTTGTCCAGCCTGATTCCACATCACCAAAGATATTTTGTCCACCCGCGATTGTCACAAGCTCATTCATAAAGTTTTGACCAGCTGTAAATACATCCTTTTCACCGCTATCAAACACAAGAACACGTAATTTTTCGCTATCTTTTGGTAATTTAGCTTGTACTGCCTCTACATCTTTCGTCATTTGCTCAATTAAAGCTTCGCCACGATCCTCAATACGGAAAATCTTCGCGATATTGCGAATATCAGTGAAAATATCCTCTATTGTTGGCTTTGTCATGTTGGAAGCCGTATGTAAATACGTATGGATGCCTAATTCTTCAAGCTCTTCTGGTGTGCCTACACCCTTTTCGCCAAAGCCACTTTTCCAGCCAGCATATAGGAAATCTGCCTCGGCATCGATGACTTGCTCCTTCGTTGGGTATTGATCGGAAAGAACAGGGACCTTATCGTATGCCTCTTGCAGTGGTTCATAGATTTTATCATCTAAGTAAGCTGTCCCTACCATAGAATCCTCTAAACCAAGTGCTAGCATAATTTCTGTCACATGTTGATTTAAGCTAATCGCTTTTGTTGGTGCTTCCGTATATGTTTGAGTTGTGTCATTATTTTTAATGGTTACTGCTGCTGCCGCCTCAGATGGCTCAACCTTTTCACCTTGTGCAGCTGATTCCGTTTTGTCCTTTGCGTTACAAGCCCCTAAAACAGCGACCAAGGCAATGATCATCATCAACCATATACTTTTCCATTTCTTCATGTCCTTTTCTCCTTTGCTGTTAAAATATAGAAAGAAATCAGAGACTTCTTTACTACTAAGGTAGTTGGAAGGGCATAAAAAAACCCTCTTGTCGCCAAGAGAGTAGCATAGTGAAATAACGGTATCATTACCTTCATCACTATCCCCATCCTCGTGGTTCTTAGTCAAAAAATACATACTGGCAGGTATCCTGGCTTAGGTTCATCATCTATACGCCTTCCCATAGTTTCACTACAGTGGCATGCTGTATAGACTCCCCATTTACAGTTGCGGGACAGCATCGGAATTGCACCGATTTCCCTTTTAAGCAAATGACCAATGCCATTTGCACCAATACGTTCTATAATGGTCAATACTATTGATAGACTAGCAGAAGAAAATTTATCGCGCAATCAGTAGTATGACACTAAAAGTATAATCATCATTATATTAGCACTATTTCGACATAAAGACGAACTATTTTACAAGAAATATAGAAGCTAGTATTCTGTTACAATAAAAAGATAGCATTCTATAGAAACGAGGATTTCTTATGTACAAAACGATCGGTGTACTTGCGCACGTGGATGCAGGAAAAACGACCTTCTCTGAGCAAGTGCTTTTTCATACAAATAGTATTCAAGCACGGGGGCGTGTTGATCATCAGGATACCTTTCTTGATCATCATGAGCTAGAGCGCAGACGGGGCATTACGATATTTGCCGAGCAAGGGCGCATGAATATTGGCGATGATACATACACATTGATTGATACGCCAGGGCATGTCGATTTCTCCCCTGAGATGGAGCGTGCCATTCGTGTGATGGATTATGCCATTATTATCATTAGCGCTGTCGAAGGGATACAGGGCCATACAGAAACAGTGTGGCAACTTTTACGTCAATACCATGTCCCTACCTTCTTCTTTATCAACAAAATGGATCGTGAGGGTGCCAATATGGAGGCCGTCATCAGCCAGCTTCGCAAAGATTGCTCTCAGCATGTATTGCTCATCGATGAGCCACTGCGAGCAGACTATGTATCAAATAATATTATGGAATGGCTGGCGGAGCGCGACGAAAAATTGCTTGATGCCTTTCTAAATGAGTCATTGGAGCATGAACAGTGTCTTGCTCAATTAAAGGAAATGATTAAAAATGAAGGTGCCTTCCCTTGCTTTGCTGGCTCGGCCTTAAAGGATGAGGGCATTCAGGAATTTCTTGACCAGCTCCCGCTGTTAACGGCTTCCCATTTTGACAAGGATGCCCCGTTTGAGGGCGAGGTTTTTAAGATTCGTCATGATGGGCACCAGCGTTTAACCTTTATGAAGGCAACCAAGGGCTCGTTGCATGTACGAGATGAATTTTCATTTGACGAAGTAACAGAAAAAGTGACCGAAATTCGCCTTTATAACGGCAGTCGCTTTGAGACCGTTCAACAGGTAGAGGCAGGAGAAATTTTCGCTGTCAAAGGACTGAGCCAGGCAAACATTGGGGATCGAATCGGTACAACGATGCTATCACAGCCCTATGAGCTTGTCCCAACCTTACAGGCAAAGGTTCAATATGAGGGTGATCAGCATATCAAGGAAGTGCTACAGATTTTCCGTTTACTCGAAGCAGAAGAACCGTCCTTGCGTGTGGTCTGGCAGGAAAAATTTCAGGAAATCCATGTGCATATTATGGGTGCCATTCAATTGGAGGTCCTGACAGAGGTATTAATGACGCGTTTTTCATTAGCTGTCTCCTTTGGTGAGCCGCAAATTTTATACATGGAAACCATTGCGACGACCGTAACGGGCTATGGTCATTTCGAGCCCCTCAAGCATTATGCAGAAGTTCATTTATTAATGGAGCCAAATCCACGTGGAACAGGTAATACCTTCACCAATGCCTGTCATGCCGATCATTTATCTGTAGGCAATCAGCGCCTTGTTGAAAAGCATCTGTTTGAGCGTGACCATCATGGGCTACTGACAGGCTTCCCTGTAACAGATATTCATTTTACACTTCTAACAGGTCGCGGGCACAATGAACATACATCGGGGGGAGATTTCCGTGAAGCCAGTTTCCGTGCCCTGCGTCAGGGGCTGGAGCAGGCACAAAATGTCCTACTTGAACCCTATTATCGCTTTAAAATGAAAGCTTCAAATGACTTTATCGGTCGTATGATGACTGATATTCAGCAAGCAGCTGGCACGTTCGATGACCCGATTTTATCCGAAACGGATGTTATCCTAACAGGTCGTGCACCTGTTGCCACTTTAATGAGCTACAGCACAACCTTTGCCGCCTATACAAATGGGAAAGGTGCACTCACACTCCAATTTGATGGCTATGATGTGTGCCATAATACAGAGGATGTGATTGCACAGATTGGCTACGATAAAAATGCCGACCCTGAGTATAGTTCCTCTAGTATCTTTTGTGCTAAGGGCAAAGGATATTCGGTTCCATGGCAAGAAGCACAGGCAGCCATGCATTGCCTGTAGGGTGGGCGCTTCGGGTATTTCCTCGGCTTCCACTGGTATCCATCGCTCTAGCGCGGGTATTTCTTGCTTGGGCTTCAATATATCTCTACCCTGCCATAAGATATTACAAGCCCTCCAAAAAATGGAGGGCTTGTTTTTATAGTGCACCGACAGCTTTCTTTGTTGGATTGTCCAACAAATATGCGGGTTCAACTATTACATAGTCATGCTTGTTCGTAAAATCAATTAGTACCTTACCAGGTTGACTTTTTAATAGTTGTAGATGATCAATTAATTGCAGTAAAAGCTCGTGACCGTTGCCACGTGGATGCCAGTTGAAATGATAATCATTTAACGCTTGCACCGCTTCAATAAATTGGGCATATTCCTGCTGCACAAATGCAATGAGTTTGTCATGATGAGATGCTAAATCATATAAATATGTTTCGTAAAAGCGCATGACAATCGAGCATAATAAGTCATTGACACGAGCGGCACTTAAAACAGGCTTTGGCTCCAATGATAGACGGTCGAGGTTGGGCTTTGCGCGTGTAGAATCAATGCGCGTAATTAAGTGATACGCTTCTCCGTTGACCTCATAGACAATCGGATTGGTCGGCATGTACATCATAAAACTATTCGTCTTTGTTTTTAGTTCATCTGCTATGGCTGCTTTCGCTAAAAGATGACCGTCCACATCCCCATTTTGTATCCAAATAATTTCTTTATTATATAAGATTTGCTCAAAGAAGCGATCATTACGAATCAGCTTCGTTGCTAATAATTGATCGATCAGAGACTCGACCACCATTCTTGTTTTCGCTTTCTTGGCAACTTCTGTCCGTGGTTGCTTACAAATGTTCAGATCTTCATAAGGCGTTTCCAACATTGTCGTTACATGAATATTTGTCATACGTGCATCCCCTTTGCGTACATATTTTCAAAACAAAAAGGACTCCCTACTTTTGAGGAAATCCTTCATTTTATCTTCTTTCATCACACAATGCCAAACAAACCCTAAGTATGTGTGAACGAGTTCGATTGTGAACCCTTTCATTTACTATGGGCGTTTGACGTACTGTGACGAACAGAGCATTCTGTTTTGTCAACATGCCACCTCCTATTCCTCGTAGGTTTATGGTGTGTACTCGTAACAGGCAGGTATCCTGACTCATGATCATCGCTTCTTTTCTCCTTCCCGTCCAAAGACAGTGGATACTGAAAAGTCGCTCACATTTACAGTTGCGGGACAGTGTCGGATTCGCACCGACTTCCCTTTTAAGCAAATTGCACGCAATTTACACCTCTTACTACACGCTATTCAGTTGTCATAGGAATGAGTATAGGCACATTCCTATTAGATTACTAAAATCAATTGTAAAGTAGTGTTTTTCTAAAGTCAAATATCACAATATTTTCCAAACTACTAATAAAGTTATAGCGGGATATAAAAAAGGTGAACTGCGTATTTTTTATCTTTCATTGACTTTATAATGAAAGATAGTGAACTTCTAATAGTGGAAGGATGAAAAATATGAAAACAAGTCAACAATTAGTAACGAGTAATTTAGAGGAAAAAATGAAACTATTTACTGGAGCCGTTTCTGGACAAATTATAGAGGAAGCTCATTTTGTCATAGCCAATACAAATATTCCAACTGATACATTTAATTTGTTAGTAGCGAAATCGCCTATAATTCATAAGGAAAATCATCTTAAACAAAGGATTAATCATTTCATTGTGAATAAACTTCCCTTCAGCACGTGGGTGGATGCCAACTATCTAAGCGATGATTGGCTACAGCTGATAAAAGACTGCAATTTACAGGAAGCTGAACGAAATATGATGATGAAGCTTGACCATACACTTCACACAGGTCCACGAATTTCCAATTATCTTACCATCACAGAAGTAAGTAACAAGGAAGAGCTTCTACAATATAAGGAAGTTTTTCTAAGTTTATTTGGAGAAACAGCAGAAAGAGATGCATTAGAAATTTACTTTCATCAATTCTCACAGGAAAAACTAGCATCAAATGCTCGCATGTTTATTGGTTGTATAAAGGAAGTACCTATCGCTACGGGATTATTAATCGACAGTAAACATAGCTATGGGATTTATGATGTGATGACAAAAGATGCGTATAGGGGCAAGGGTTATGGCAGTGAGATGTTTCAATTCCTACTCAGTCAAACAATCGATAAGCAAAAGCCCGTAGTCTTACAGGCATCAGAGGATGGAAAAAATATTTATAAACGCTTCGGGTTTAAAGAAGTCGGAGAAATGATTGTATTTGAATAAGACTTCGCCAAGGCGCTCTTATTTACACTTGACAGTATTTTCGAGCTTACCGTAATCATGAAGCTGATTTAAAATCCGTTACACCGACCCCTTCCTGGCACGACAGAAAAGCCTCGCAAATCTGCGGGCTTTTTGGTTGTGCACACGTACTATTAGCACCTTCATTACGTCCCCAAAACATACTGTGCTAAGACGCTTTGCACCTTATAAATATTTGTCGCCTTATTGAAGTTTTTTTGAATCGGTAATGGACTGCCAGACACCCATATTTTAAGCTCTGCATCTAAATCAAATGTTCCAGCTGTTTCGACTGAAAAATGAACGATATTTTTATAGGGAATGGAATGATACTCTGTTTTCTTGCCAGTCACTCCTTGCTTATCAATGAGGATCAATCGTTTATTGGTAAAAATAAACGTGTCTCTAATAATTTTATAGGCGTTCTTGACTGTCTCGTTTGGAATTAATAAATTATGGACCTCCTCCTGTAGTTTTTCTAAATTCACCTCGCTTGCATTGCCGATCAATCCATCAAATAAGCCCACTATCTGTCCCCTTTCGCTCTCGTTTATTTAATGTATTACAAAAAAGTGAGAGCTACGACAGGAAATGGTGGTATTATTTAGCCTATAAAGGGGGTGAGTGGTTGCGAATAATGATAGTTGCCTTAGTGTCTCTACTAGCCGTTGTTTTACTAGGATGTAATGAAAAACCAGATGATGAATTAGCTAAGGTCAGCATTTCTATTGGTGCTAAATTTAACAAGGTGAACACTGATTTTTTTAAAGAATATACGGATGAAGAATCACTTACACTATTCCAACAAGCCATTGCAACAACAGTCAAAAACGAGGGTGTTGTCAATATGGCTTCGCCAGAATATGATGTACAAATAGTGGACAAGGCAGGAAACAAATATGGCTATCATCTTTGGTTAGGTGATAAAGGGCAAAACAGTAGTTTGATGCATGTCGAGGATACGCATACGATCTACACAATATCTGAGGATTTCACTGGGAAACTAATTGCGCTGGTTCGACCATAAAAACACTTTCCATGTATTCTAGAAAAGTGTTTTTATGGTCAATCATTTCTACTTTGTGGCTTTTCGTAGTATTGATGAAGATGCTTATTTAGGGCTTAAAAAACCTAGAAAAATACTTTTCATTGCCTAAACCTGAAACTGGTTAGTTAACTTTTGTAAGTTATCCGCTTGGACACTTAAATCCTGTGTGACATGATTAACTGCTTGCATTGAGGCTGTTTGCTCATCCATTGAATGTAAAACAGCTTCTGTATAATTCGATAGCTTGCCCATGCCAGCTGCGATGGTTGTCACAGTGGATGCCACTTCATTGGCGCTACTTGAAAGCTGCTCAGCTGTCGTCGAAATATCCTCCAGCTGACTTGTCATCTGACTAACATGCTGTGAAATTGTGCCAAATGATTTTGTCGCTTCGTCAATGACATACACTCCTTGTTGAACATTTTTCAAATCATCTTCTACTGATGAGGCTACTTGTTTTGTATCACTTTCTATTCCTACAACTAAATCCACAATTTGCGTAGCAGAGTGCTTTGATTGTTCTGCTAATTGACGCACTTCTTCAGCTACAACGGCGAAGCCTTTACCATGCTCCCCAGCGCGTGCTGCTTCTATGGCCGCATTTAATGCTAGTAGATTTGTTTGATCTGTAATGGTAGTAATCATATCTGTCATTGATTTAATATCTGACATTTTAAGGGATAATTGCTGCATCAATCCACTTGTTTTTTCTGTTGAAGAGGAAATAAATTGCATTTGCTCTTTTGCCACATGTAAAATATTTGCACCATTTCCTGCTATCTCGCTAGCATCTTTCGCATGCACAAACACATCTTGTGTGGCTACTGTAATTCGCTCAATGCCATCAACGGTTTCTTGCATAGATTTAGCACTATCATTAGCCGATTGTGCTGCTTGCTTCAAGCCCTCTGACGTCTTCTCCATTTGTTGATCTACTTCTTCCACAGCAAGTGTAATTTCATTCGTACTCGCAGATAATTCCTCGATGCTTGCTGATAAATCTGTAGAGCTGTGCGCAATTTTTTGTGTCATTGTTCGTAATTGTTCCTGCATCTCTAAAAAGGATTGTGCTAGTTGAGAAATTTCACCATTATCACGAACCTCAATGACAACGGTATCTAATTGACCTGCCGTAATTCCTTGTGCAGCCTCTGTGATTTGTTTGATAGGCTGTATCACTTTGTAATGGACATACACTGTGTAAGATAGTGTAATAGCAATTCCTACAATCGTTAACACGGTAGAAAACCAATCCAATGTCGTTACATTGGCTAAATCGATAAATAAAATAACGATCATTAAAACATTTAAAACGGAAAAGCCAAGTAAACTCTTTTTTCGTAAACTCATTACAAATTCCCCCAACTAAAATATGTCTTCCATACCATTATTATAGTTGAATAATCCTAAAATACATAAGGATACGCTCTATTTTATATGAGAAAAGGTCTACAAAAAAAGACTATAGACAGCCTTTTAGGGCATGTCTACAGTCCATAATTGCTCGTTTTATTTTAATTTCATGATACTAGAACCCGCAATACCTGGGTGTGTCATTTCATATGGATCTAAAATCAAGTCTAATTGTTCTTTTGTTAGGACGCCTTCTTCAATGCAAAGCTCACGAATTGAACGACCTGTTAAAATAGCTTCACGTGCTAGACGAGCAGCTACTTCATAACCGATGTGAGGGTTAACTGCTGTTAGCACGCCTACACTTTTTTCTACATATTCTTTCATGCGCTCTTCATTTGCTTCAATATCTTTTAAGCAGTTTTCTGTAAACGCACGGAATACATTATTCATAATGCTAATCGATTGGATTAGGTTGAACACTAATACAGGCTCCATTACGTTTAATTCTAATTGACCAGCTTCCGATGCTAGAGAAATTGTATGGTCATTCCCAATTACTTGGAAGGCTACTTGATTCAGCACCTCAGGCATAACTGGGTTAACTTTACCTGGCATAATTGAAGAACCTGGTTGACGAGCTGGTAACAGGATTTCTCCTAAGCCTGCGCGAGGACCAGAAGCCATTAAACGCAAGTCATTAGCAATTTTAGACATATTAATCATACAGATTTTTAAAGCGCCTGATACTTCTGTGTAGGCATCTGTATTTTGTGTTGCATCCACTAAATGCGTTGCACCTTTTAATGGTAAACCAGAAATTTCAGCAAGATGCTCATCAACAGATTTAATGTAGTCTGGGAAGGCATTTAAGCCTGTTCCGACAGCCGTTGCACCCATGTTCACATCATATAAATTCGGGCGAGTTTGACGAATGCGTACGATATCACGGTTGATCACGCGGCAATAAGCTTCAAACTCTTGTCCTAAGCGGATTGGCACGGCATCCTGTAAATGCGTACGTCCCATTTTAATGACATGAGCAAATTGCTCTGCTTTTTGATGGAAAACGGATTGCATATAATCCATCGTTACTAATAATTCATCTATTAAATTTAACACAGCGATATGAATAGCTGTTGGGAAAGCATCATTTGTTGATTGTGACATATTGACATGACTGTTTGGGCTTACTGTGTGATAGTCACCTTTTTCTTTCCCTAAAATTTCTAGGGCACGGTTAGCGATGACCTCATTGGCATTCATATTGATGGATGTACCTGCACCACCTTGAATTGGGTCTACAATAAATTCAGCATCCCATTTGCCATCAATCACTTCTTGCGCTGCTTCGACAATTGCCTCACCAATTTCTTTTGATAATAGGTGTACTTCCATATTACTTAATGCAGCTGCCTTCTTCACAATCCCCATTGCTTTAATAAGTGATGAGTGAATTGTGTAGCCTGTAATTGGGAAGTTTTCCGTAGCACGTAGTGTTTGAATTCCGTAATACGCCTCTGCTGGTAATACGCGCTCACCTAAAAAATCTTTTTCTATTCGTTGTGTTGACATTATTGTCGTCTCCTTTTATGTAATACTCACACTTGATAGTAGCTAATAAAAGTCGTATTGTAAACAGTCATTTTTCTGTAAACGAAAAAAATCCTTCAAAAAAGCAAAAAAATCACAAAAAACCGAGCGCATTTCCTACGCTCGGTTGCATTTTATTATTTATTTGACGTTACTGTGAAACGGCTATTAACGTGCTGTGGGTTTTCTAATTCATCGACGACAGCCACTGCGTAATCGGCATAGCTGACATAGCTTTCCCCCGCGTCATTTACTAATAAGTGGTCGACTCCTGCTGTATAGTGACCTGTACGTGGTCCTTCTGGATCGAAAAATGCAGATGGACTAATAAATGTCCAAGTAATGGATGATTGTTGTAAATCCTGTAGGTTTTGTCCTTGATTTTGCGCTGTTGCTAAATACATGGCTGGGAAATCTGGTGTATCCATCACACGCACTTTTTTCTCTGGGTCCACAAATAGGCTACCCGCTCCCCCTACAACCACTAATTTTGTAGGAATACCTTGGAAAATCGAGATTAAATGACGACCAGCTTTGACATGTAAATCTTCTTGTCCAGCTGGAGCACCGAATGCATTGACAACGACATCGAAGCCTTTTACATCATCTTGCGTCACATCAAACACATCTTTTTCAATTACTGGAATAGCAGCTGTCACTTTTGCTGCTGAACGAACGATGGCTGTGACCTCATGACCACGTTGTACCGCTTCCTCTACTATTTTTTGTCCAGCTTTTCCTGTTGCACCAATTACGGCAATTTTCATGATTTATTCCTCCTAAGGTTTAGTTGTAACCATTTTAGTTACAGGTTAGATACAAGAAGACCATCTCCGTCTAAGTACGAAGCTGATCTAGCACATCCTGTAGCGTCTGTGCTTGTAATTGCTCTTCCATTGCCAGCCACACAGATGTATAGACACCCTCTAATGTATGCTTGATTTTTTGACCTACTGCACACGCTGGATTGGGCTCATCATGAATGGCAAATAGCTGCTCTGGCCCATCAATTGCCTGATAAATCGCTAGCAGTGTTAAATCCTTTGGCTCTACTAATAGCTCATAGCCAGCCATGCCAGAATGAGAAGAAAGTAAGCCTGCTTTTTTTAGCACACCAATCATTCTTCTTACGACTACTGGATTGGTATTCACACTTCCAGCTATAAAATCGGACGTAAGGAGACTTTTATCAGAGGTTGTAGCAATGAGCGAAAGAATATGGATCGCCACCGAAAATCGACTGTTCACCATATGTATCACCACCTGTTGTAACTATTATAGTTACAGGTGCAGAAAAAAGTCAAGCCCTGTCACCTGTATATATTGTTCCCCGTTATGCTGTTGCTAATGTATCGCTTATATTTTTTTTACGTAAATGACTAATTCCTGTCGTATTTGACCGTTGTCCTCATAAAAATCTAAATTATGAAATTCATATTTAAAGTGACCTACAGGAAATGTCACACTTTCTCCTTGCGCTGCTGCCAAAATGCCTGCTACATCTTGTGACACCATATGTAGCAGCTCTTCCCCAGAATAAGAATCGATAAAAATAACGTTCATAAAAAAACACCTCCATAGCCATTATAGCTTAGGAGGCGCTTACATTTATAGTGTATCTTTATAACCTTTCAAACGAATCTCTTCGATGATTTGCATCATTTCTTGAATTTGCTGCTGCGACAATTCGATCTTGTTACAAGAATATGCATGTTGCACAGAACCCATGCTTTGTTCTGGCTCGCTTTGCTGTCGATCATATTCATCTACTAGAAGTACCATTGTATTTTTCACAACTATCACCCCTACAATATAATGGACTATTCCCATTATACCAAATAATGCTAATTATACCATAATAACTATAATTAATTTCTTTTCATCCAGTCATCCAACTACTTGCCTATTTCGTAAAACAAATAGTTAGTCCTAGATCTTTGTTTGAAAAAAACAGCAACCAAAATGGCTGCTGTTAGCATTATACGGCAATTGGTGCTTTAATCGCAGGATGTGGATCATATCCTTCAATCGATAAATCCTCAAGCTCTATATCAAAGATGGATGTTTTATTTGGATTGATGTGCAATGTTGGTAGGTTTCTTGGCTCACGTGATAGCTGTTCTTTCACTTGCTCCACATGGTTTGCATAAATATGTGCATCCCCAATGCTATGAATAAATTCGCCAACCTCTAGGCCACACTCATGTGCAACCAAATGTGTTAATAAGGCGTAAGACGCAATATTGAATGGACAGCCTAATAATGTATCAAGGCTTCTTTGCATTAACTGGCAGCTTAATTTACCATTTGCTACATAAAATTGGAACATCACATGGCACGGTGGTAATGCAGCTTTACTGCCCTTTGCGCCCGCATTAATGACATCCTCAGGATTCCATGCATTGACAATGATACGGCGTGAATCAGGTTGATGCTTAATCTGATGAATGACATCCTGTAGCTGATCAAGGCTATCGCCATCAGAGGTTGTCCAATGGCGCCATTGTTTGCCATAGACATTTCCGAGATCTCCATATTGCTGTGCAAAGTCATCATCTATTAAGACACGTTCACAAAATGAGGCAAGTTCTTTTTGATACAATGCGTTAAATGACTCGTCTACTAAACAGCGTCGACCAAAATCTGTCATATCAGGACCTTTATACTCATCAGATTCCACCCATTTTTTAAATGCCCATTCATCCCAGATGTGGTTATTATGCTGCAATAGGTAACGGATATTGGTATCCCCTTTAATGAACCATAATAATTCACTTGCTACAAGCTTAAAGGGCACACGCTTTGTCGTTAGAAGAGGAAAACCTTTGCTTAAATCAAAACGCATTTGATACCCAAAGACACTGTATGTACCTGTCCCCGTTCGATCCTCTTTCTTTGTGCCATTTTCTAATATATGTTGTAGTAAATTTAAGTACGCGAATTCTGGATGCGTCATTTTTCTTCAACAGCTCCTTCAAGTTTGCTGTTGATCATTATACCATTTCACAACGAATTATTGTTGAGCTCCCTTGAAATTTCACTCTCTGTTGTGACAAAAAAAGTGGGCAGCAGGATGATATTTAATAAAACAGGTCCAACAATCACTAATAAATCAATGCCAGGACTAAAGTATAATCCAAATGCTGTAATCAGACCCGATAATACAAGGAACACGATTTGTGCGACAATAATCAAAATCGGCACCAATTGATACAGGTAATTGAGTTTACGGAACTGATGCATATTGTCTGGGTTTTTAATGATTTTCCTTTTTAACCGTCTGGATAAAATAAGACAAGCAAGCAGTTGGATAGCCATAAAGCAAAAATAAATGACACTGTATAAAAGCAACTGACTTTTTTGAATGGTGCCATCAAAATGGCCCACTCTTTGGTTTAATAACTCTTGGACTGCCCCCTCATAGACATATTCACGTTCACTTAAAAAAGTAAAGGGCTCCATAAAGCCAAGCGCTGTCCAATCCTTTGTATTGACAGTCCACTTGGATAATTTACTTGCTAAAATACGCAATTGAATAGGATCTTGCTCGCCAAACATCCCTACTAGATGACGATAGGGAATGGCTACTTTTAGCTGACCATCCTGCTTTTCTTGAAATAAATCCTGAATATAAAAGGTATAGGCAACATCGGATTTATTGGCCTCATAACGAGTCTCACCAATTTTCCAATGATTAGCTAAGGAAGCTTGAATGCCATTTTTCATTTCTGCATAGGGCATATCCTTATGTAAATGCTTCGGAATCTTATAGACAAAATGATGATCACTACCTATGAGACCAATTTCTACCTCGACTTTATCCTGATTCACCGTTTTGGCCTTCGTGGTCAATGGAATGGTGATCATAGCGATGAGAAAAAAAAGTAAAAGTGTTAAAATGCCTTTTTTCACGCAGAAGTCCCCCTATTCGTCACTAATGATTAAATTTACCCTATCATAGCCATGTCCGAAAACACTATTTCGTTATTCCGAAAAAACAATAGTGGTTTTCCGAAACTCGTTATTTCGGTATTCCAAATTTATCAATAATTAGCGATAATATATAGGAGATTATGATCATAAGCAAATTAGAGGTTTAACAATGAAAAAATGTACTTATTGTATTTTTCTTACATACTTAATACTCGGTATTTATGTGTTAGGTATTACCATCAAAACACCCTTTGTGAGTCTCACTCTCGATACGACAAACGGTCAGCCTGTTTTTGTGGATAGCTATTACCCTCTATGGGCAGAGCAAAAAAATATTGAAAAAGGGGATATTATTGTGGCTATCGATGGGCAGCCAGCCATGGAGAATCGCTACGTTCAACAGCAAATGATCGTTAGAAGCGCCAATGCATTAACGATCCAAAAGGCTGATAAGAGTATTCAAACCATTGCTGTCAAACATCGAGACATGCCAGAAGAATTATATTTGCAAATTTTGTTCCCTATCTTTTATTTTTTCCTAGCTTTTGGTGTCGCACTTTATGTTTGGCGACGCAATCAAAATAATCTTTCAACGTTTTTATTGATCCTATTTTTATTAACTTGTTCGACCGCCTATATCAGTACTGGCGCATCAGCTAGAGGAAATATGATTGGGATGTTTGTCATTAGTAGCTGTATTATTTTATGCATGGTTCTCTTTATTCACTTTTTACAACACTTTTTCAAATACCTACAAATTAAGTGGACCTACCCTCACAGCAAATGGCTGTACTTATTAATACTGTTCATCCCTGGCTTTTATCTAATGGAGGAAGTTGAGCCATCATTACGTGAGTTCACACCTATATTGAACCTAAGTTTATTTGCTGTCCTGGTAGTCTATGCAATTTTTATTTTAGTAACGAGTTATTTACGTACTAAATTGGCCAAAATTCGTTTAATTGCGCTTGCCTTTATCGTGCCTTTTTTACCCTTTTTATTATTCTTCGTTACACCTGAAATATTAGGACATAAGCCGATATTACACGCTGAAATCGCCGCATTATTTTTATTATTTATTCCGTTCTCTTTTCTGTTCATTCAGGTGAACGAACGATTATTCGATATTGAATACCAATTATCACGATTACGCTATTATTCAACGCTAGCCTTTTTCAGTGCGCTTCTGTTGACAGCAGGGATTGCCCTGTTATTCATGGGGGAGCTATCCATCGTCCATGTCACAAGTATTTTTTTACTTGTCTTTATGGTGATCATTGCAAGCTTTTATATAAAAGAACGCATTGATTTTAAGTATCGAAAAATTATCTTCTCTTCTACTGGAAATTATGTACATAATTTATATGCAGCCGTTCAGCGTATGGGCAAAGCAAAAAACCAACAAGAATTATTGGATCGTTTTAAATATGAAATCACCGAGAAGCTTGGAACCACAGCGTTTCATATCCGGACAATAACAGACGATTCTCCACAGCATGTAAGTTACTATCCGCATTTACTGTTACATGATGCTGGTGAGGAAAAGATTATGTTAGAAATACGCCATGCTCTGCAAAAGGAAGAGCTGCTTTGGTTAGAATTGCTTGCACTGTATGTGTCCATGTTTATCAATAACTTACAGCAAATTGAGGATTTAGTGCGTGAAATTCAGCATATAAAAAATACCAGCGATACACCGCTTCCTTGGCTCGATAAATTGCTATGGAATATTATTGAGAAGGAAAAGAGTATTTTAGCACAGGAATTACATGATACCATTTTGCAGGAGCAGCTTCATTTAGCCAGAGAGCTTGATGTCCTAGCTGGCTCCCCTACTATTCAGAAGGAGACCGTGCTAGCTATACGCGAGCAGCTATTGAATGCAACGAAGGACTTACGAGAATATTGCGAGAACTTAAGTCCCCCACTATTGGATACCTTTGGTTTACAAATGGCATTAAAAAAACTCATTCAAAAGGTAAAAATAAGGGCTGATTTTTTATTAAGCGCCCAAATTGATCGTGTAGAATTTCAGGATGTCACCCTGCATCTCGTAGTCTATCGTCTTGTTCAGGAGCTGTTAAATAATGCAATCAAGCATGCCGAAGCAACAGAGGTTTCGCTTCAATTACAAGCAATCCCTCAAGGCTTTATCCTTCGATACGATGATAATGGTATAGGCTGCGACATTGACGATTTAATACAGTCCTCTGCATCAATGGGCATTAATGGCATTCGCGAACGTGTCCGTGCTTTTAATGGTGACATTACCATTCAATCGAGCCTTAACGAGGGCATGCATATTTATATACAAATACAAGAGGACGGGGATTCATATGATGAACATACTTATTATAGATGACCATCCTGTCGTTTTAGATGGTACGAAAACATTGTTGCAGGATTTAGCCAATGTTCAAATCGAAACAGAACAGGATTGCGCAGCCGTTTTATCAAGAATGGATACAGCTACCTTTCAGTTGTTTCTCATTGATATCAATATGAAGCCAATCAACGGCATTCAACTATCAGAGATGATTAAGAAAAAACAAGCAGATGCATTGATTATTCTTTACACAGGCTACGAACTTTCCGATTATTATGAGCTATTGATTGAGAAAAAAATTGACGGTCTATTATCAAAGCTAGCGACAAAGGAGCAAGTGATCCAAACCATTCAAGCAGCCATAAGAGGTGAGATTTTACTGGCAGCCGATTTCTTAGACTTTGTTCAGCAACGCACCAACCTGCCGAATGTGCAGCAGGAGGTTCTACTGAGCGATAAGGAACAGGAAATACTACAGCTCGTTGCCCAAGGCTGTACAAATAAAGCCATCGCCTCTGCAATTGGTGTCACCCAGCGCACGGTGGAGAACTATTTATCGAAGCTATTCGTCAAGCTAAATGTAGAATCGCGGGCAGAGGCGGTCATTGTTGCGAAGGAAAAAGCATGGATTAAATAATGAGGAAATAGCGTTTCTTTACTATTAGATTACAAATGTAAATTTTTCCTTACTAAAAACGGAATTTACTGGATATACAAACAATTCTGTACTATAATAAGGGTAATAATTACATTACTTCATTGCTATGATTAAAAACACGTATTCAAAAGTAATACGAGCTTTTGAATACGTTTTTTATATGTGATAGAAGCAATTGATTGTTGAATTTTTTTGGGAGGGTGTTTACATGACACAAGGTACAGTAAAATGGTTTAACGCAGAAAAAGGTTTTGGCTTCATCGCAGTTGAAGGTGGCAATGATGTATTCGTACATTTCTCAGCTATCCAATCTGATGGCTTCAAAACTTTAGAAGAGGGCCAAAAAGTTGAATTCGGCGTAGAAGAAGGCAGCCGTGGACCTCAAGCAACGAATGTAGTGAAACTATAATCTTCACTTAACATAGACGTGCAAATAAAAAGAGACATTCGTAAATGGATGTCTCTTTTTCCTGTGTCAGGATTTATTCATCCTATCAACTTGCACAGGTAGCCCCACCGTATGAACCATTCCATCCTGACTAATATAAATGAATTTGATAATACTTTTTTGGGCGTCCACGCGTGGTGGACGTGTTGCTTGGTAATTCGTGTGCTAAATTTTTCTCATGAAGCTGCTTTAAAATACGGTTTGCAGAGCGTACCGTAATGCCAAGATGTGTACTGAGCAGTTCTCCACTGACGATCGTTGTCGTTAGTTTTTCCAGCATCGCTTCTATTTTTTGTAATTGTAATAAGGGAATATCATATGTCGTACTTAAATTTTTTAGATGCTGTTGTTTTTCATCGTCAAACTGTAGCATCGTTCCATAAAGTAAAGGCCCGATTTCTCGTGAATTTTCAATAATGTATCCCTGTGTTTCCTTTGAAGAGCAGAGGGTTGCGGCTTTTTTAGCAAACTCCTGACTTTCAATTAGAGAGTCACCAATTCCCCACCCTATTCTGACAGGAAACGATAGCTTCTCATTTAAAAAATCAACTAAATGACAATGTGAATAACGATTCGTTGTACTTAAAAATTGCTTATACGTCGTGATAATTGCAATAAACGATGCCTCACGATGTACGATAAATGAGCTAGCATACAGTTGTTTGAAATCTAATATAGTTTTATATAAGGCAATTTGCCGATATTCTAAGTCTTCTATATTCGATTTATCTATCGGAATTAAAATATGCACTACCACTACTTTATTTTGGTTAAGCTGTCGAATTCGCAGTTGATTGAGAAAATGATCTAATGTTAATTGCATGGCATATTGAGACGGGTAAAAAGCGATAAATGGTATATTTTGATCAGCTAAGCGCTCACGTATTTCTGCAATGCGGGTAAAGCTCAAATCAACCTTGTTTTCCTTATGCAATTGTAGATGCCATTCAGCAGCTTTATCGACAATATCGCTACTTGCGTACTCGCTCATCGTTTGGCTAAAAAGATAAGGTTTTTTTCCTATCGACCATTCATGAATGCCCAAATAGCCGTTTTCCTCATAGCAAAAGTCGATGGCAATGCGATTCATAGCAATCTTTTTCTCATAAAAAAGCTCCGTAACGGTACGGTAAAAATCACGCTCTGAAATATCAAAATAATGCATAGGTACCGTTGCTTCTTGAAAATGCGTTTGAGCATAAAAATATGGAATTTGTCCGCTAAAAAGCGCTCCATCTCCCCCCTCCAAATACTTTTCTAAAAGCTCATTCAAATGTTCAAAATCAGTATAAGCATAGTAATGAAATTCACAAAAAGAGGGTTTAATTTTTTCAAGCTGTTGAACCCATGAAAGTGAGCGTTTTGCGGTAAAAACATTAATTTTATACATACATATAGCTCCTTAATAAAAAATAAATATTGAAAATAGTCAGAAAATATGGTTTCTTTGTATAAAGGACATAGATTTTCAATGTCTTAAAATAGAGACATTGGATTCTTAAAGGTTAAGTCTAATAAAGTATAAAAGGAGATGAAATTTATGCAAGGGAATTCACAAACAATTAAGAAAAAATCTTGGATTGACAATATGTTAGATAAAATCGAGCGTGCAGGTAATAAGCTACCAGACCCTATCACGTTATTTATTATTCTAGCAGGTATAGTACTAGTTTTATCATGGGTTTTATCCATGCTCGGTATTTCAGCAGTTCAACCTGGGACCGAAGATGTCATTCAAGTAAAAAATCTGCTAAGTCAAGAAGGACTTATCTTAATTTTAACGCAGATGGTTTCAACATTTACAGGTTTCGCTCCATTAGGGCTAGTAATCGTGACCATGATTGGTATTGGTTTAGCTGAGCAAACAGGCTTAATTTCAGCTGTAATGAAGAAAATTGTGATGTCAGCACCTACAAAATTAATTGTACCTTTTATCATTTTTACAGGTTTAGTTGGTAACTTAGCGGCTGACGCGGCATTTATCATTTTACCACCAATTGCAGCCATGATTTTTATGAGTATTGGTCGAAATCCATTAGCAGGCTTAATTATTACATATGCAGCTGTAGCTGGGGGCTTCAGTGCGAACATATTAATTAGCTCTCTAGATGTATTATTATTAGGGATTACAGAATCAGCAGCACAAATAGCAGACCCCGCGTACACTGGTCGTGCAACGATGAACTACTATTTCTTAATTGCTTCGACGTTTTTATTAGTCATTATTGGTACATGGGTTGCAAAGAAGTTTACAGAGCCTCGCTTTGGTTCGTTCCATGGTGAAATTGAAAAGCTAGAGCCATTGACAGCTTTAGAAAAGAGAGGATTAAAGTGGGCTGGAATCGTAACGCTAGTTTATATTTTAGTCATTGCTTTTACAGTCATACCTTCGAACGGTCTTTTACGAGATCCTGCCACAGGTGGCTTTTTAAACTCACCTTTCATGGCAGGCATTGTACCTATCATGTTATTCTTCTTCCTATTACCTGGGCTTGCCTATGGGATAGCAGCGAAGGAGGTTAAAAACGATAAGGAAGTTGCAGAGAAAATTTTTAAATCCATTGCAGATATGGCGCCATTTATTGTATTAGCATTTGCCGCTTCACAAATGATTGCCTTTTTCAACTGGAGCAATATTGGTTCTATTTTAGCCATTAAAGGTGCAGAGCTTTTACAAGCATTGAATTTTACAGGTTTACCAATGATGATAGGATTTGTTTTAATTTGTGCCTTTGTCAACCTATTAATCGCCAGTGCTTCTGCAAAATGGGCTTTACTTGCACCAATTTTCGTACCAATGTTCTTATACTTAGGCTATTCCCCAGCGGTTACGCAGATGGCCTATCGTGTAGGGGATTCGATTACAAATCCAATTACCCCTATGTTACCGTATTTCGCGATTTTACTATCATTTGCAAAGCGCTATGATAAAAATATCGGTATAGGCACGCTTATATCTTCTTTATTGCCGTTCTCGGTGTTTTTCGCAATCGGTTGGATTATCCTCTTCGCCATTTGGTTCCTACTAGGTTTACCGCTTGGCCCTGGAGATTATATTTACTTAAAATAAGGAGTGTTAGAGAATGACAACATTACAACAACAGTTAGCAGATTTATTAAAACATTATGAAGAAGAGACAATACAGCTTCGTCGTCATTTCCATGAAAATCCTGAGCTTTCCTTTGAGGAAGTTGAAACGCCAAAAACCATTGCTGCCTTTCATCGTGCATTAGGTCATGAGGTTCGTGAAGGTGTAGGTGGCAATGGAGTTGTGGCAAAGCTAGTTGGTGGAAAACCAGGGAAAACAGTAGCGTTACGAGCAGACTTTGATGCTTTAGCCATTACGGAAGAAACCGGCTTACCTTTCCAATCGAAAATTAAAGGGCGTATGCATGCTTGTGGCCATGATGGACACACAGCTTCCCTCTTAATCTTAGCGAAGGCGTTTAATCAAATGAAGGATGATTTAGAAGGAACAATCGTCTTTATTCATCAGCATGCTGAGGAGCTTGCGCCAGGTGGAGCTATTTCGATGATTAGGGATGGCTGCTTAGAAGGTGTAGATGTTATTTTTGGGACACATTTATGGGCACCCACTGATCTTGGCAAAGTGCAAACAGCTAAAGGACCATTAATGGCTGCAGCAGATGGTATTTATATAACGATAAAAGGCAAGGGCGGCCATGGTTCAAACCCAAGTGACACCAAGGACTCCATTGTCCTTGCAGCTCAGTTTATTACAAATTTACAGCAGCTTGTGGCACGTCGCATCAACCCATTACGTCCAGCAGTAGTATCAATTGGCCATATTGAGGCATTAAATCCATTCAACGTCATTGCTGATCAAGTGTACATGAAGGGTACGGTGCGCACTTTCCACGAGGAGGAGCGTAGTTTGTTAGAGCATGAAATCGAAGAGCTTTTAAAGGCAACTTGTTATTTAACAAAAGCTGATTACGAGTATGAGTATGTGCGAGGCTATCCGCCTGTTGTGAACCATGATGCAGAGACTGAGCATATAATGGCGTCCGCAGAGAAAATTGCAGATGTTGAGACTGTTGAAATAGTTGATCCCAATATGGGCGGTGAGGACTTTGCCTATTTCTTAGAGGAAATCCCCGGTGCGTTTTTCTTCACAGGGGCGAAAAACCCTGATTGGGAGGAAGTCTATCCACACCATCATCCGAAATTCGATATCGACGAGCGCTCCTTACGAATTGCCGCCAACGTTTTAGGTCAAGCAACGCTAGACTATTTCGCAAAAAATAATTAATAAAAGGCATTACGAAGTGCTACATGCATTTCGTAATGCTTTTTTCGGTTGAATATTTTAATAAGAAGAAAAGGATGGCCAAAGCTAAGAGGTTCTCTCACTAGTTGGAGCAGTTACCTGACTAGTTTGAGCGCTCTCTCCTCACTTTAGAGCGGGCTCCTCCTCACTCAGTCAGGATCACTTAGGAGCCAAGACCCCCTACCTTTAACTAGGCATAGGAATGTAAGCCGGCAATGACTAGATTGACAAATACTTGGTTGAACACAATAATGCCGAAGCCGATGATGGCCAACCAGGCTGTTTTTTCTCCTTCCCAGCCTTTGGATAAGCGGAAATGGAGGAAGGCTGCGTAGAATAAAAAGGTAATTAATGCCCACACCTCTTTCGGGTCCCAGCCCCAATAGCGACTCCAGGCAATTTGCGCCCAAATCATGGCGAATAGCAGGCCACCTAATGCAAATAATGGGAAGCCGATAACAACTGCGCGATAGGAAATCTCATCCATTAATTGTGGCTGTACGCGGCTTGTCCATGGCTTTAATAAGGCACTCACTGATTTTCTTGTGATGAATCGAATGACACCATATAAAATAGTACCCACGATAAATGCCCAGACAATCGAGTTTAATTTCTTGGCATCTATTTTATTTGTGATTTCGACACCACCGATTGCTTCACCCTTCTCGGTGACGGCTCCTTTACTGACAATCAGGGGCATCATGGAGTAAGTGGCTTTTTCTTGCTGTCCCTGTGCATTATCGAATTGTACCTGCACCTCTTCTGTGGCAAGGCTGAAAAACGTCGATACGCCAATAAAGCCAATGACAACCACCAAACAATACAACACAAACTCAAGACCGTATGTACTGATAGATTTTTTGGAAACATCCAGCGTTCTTAATAAGTAAATTAAACCTGTAGCAAAGGATACAGATAAAATGGCACTAGAAAAGGCCACAGTCATGACATGAATTGTTAACCAGTTACTTTGTAATGATGGAACAAGCGGCGATACTTCCTTCGCGAAAACGCTTCCATAACCAAGGATGATTAAGGATACAGGAATCGTGAATAAGCCAACCACGATTTGCTTATATAAGAAATGGATAATTAAGTAACTTCCTGTAAGCATGATGCCAAAGAACGTCATAAATTCATACATATTACTGACAGGTGCATGGTCAACCGCCACCCATCTGACAACAAAGTACACGAGCTGTAGGGCAAAGGCTATATAAGTGAGCAATAGTCCAAGCTTACCGAATGTTTTTCTCTTTGATTTGACTGCTAGCCCTAATGGCACAATAGCAATGAGTAGTAGAATAAAGGCAATAAATAAGGCATTGCTACTAATGGATAATAAACTTTCTTGATTCAATAGAATCCCTCCAACGTCTCTTTTTCGGAATATGCTTCCAAATAGTAAGAACGTTATAGCGTGTAAGAAGTGCCATGTTTTACCTTTAAATATTTTTATTTTTTCAAATTGTTACATTTTTATGACATGGAAATGGGGATGTGCTTGGTAGGATCAATCATTATGTAGAGGGAACGATAAAATGTCCCATTAAATGGAAGATAACTGTATCAAAAAAAATGGTATGCCTCTATCTACATCTTACAAAAAATTGTAATAAAAGTCTATTTCTTTTTCTATCTACATGGGACAATAATGATGCGCACAAATAACATAACGTTATGTTTCATAAACTGGAGGCTTTTAATGAAACAAAATATTTATGATAATCCGATATTTTTTCATCACTACAAGACATTGAGACAAAAAGCATCTAATTATAACCGTCTTTTGGAGCAGCCCACGATGAAGGCTTTACTTCCACCGTTGACAAATTTACAGGTACTCGATATTGGCTGTGGTATGGGGAATTTCGCCAAGTATTGTATCGACCATCAAGCCAAGCACGTAACCGCATTAGATGTTTCGAGCAATATGCTGTCCGTCGCTAAACAGGAGCATGCCCACCCACAAATTGACTATCAGCTACAGGCAATAGAGGATTATGAAGCTCCTTCGGCTAGCTTTGATTGTATAACCAGCTCCCTATCTCTTCATTATGTCAAAGATTTCGATGCGGTCATTGGTCAAATTGCTCACATGCTACGTCTTAACGGTGTATTTATTTTCTCTGTAGAGCATCCTATTGCTACAGCTCGTCATACAACAGATGATAATTGGGTATATGATGACAATCATCAACGTCTGCACTATGCTGTGGATCATTACCAGGAAGAAGGCTTGCGTGAGCAAACATGGTTGGTGGATGGTGTTGTCAAATATCATCGAACTATAGCGACACTGGTCAATACATTGATTACCCATGGGTTTACCATTGATAAAATCGTAGAACCAATTCCAAGCACAGCAGCCATTCAACAACTTCCTTCTATTGAAAAGGAGCTACGCAGACCATCCTTTTTATTCATCAAAGCAAAAAAATAAACGAAAGCCTCACCCTATGTTTGTGGTGAGGCTTGTTTCATATAAATAATTTCCGGGTCTCCCTCATCCAAGTTGTCGATAAAACCGCTTTTGACAAAGCCTAGGTTATGAAAAAGCTGGTGCATACGCCTATTGGACTGATTTGTAGAGGAGAAAACCTTTGCTGTTTTAGCCATTTGGATATAAGCGGTCATTAAGGCAGATGCGATCCCCTTTCTGCGCTCGGACGGCTTGACAATGACTAGGGAAATAAAGCTATAGCCAAAAAAGTCATTGCTAAATAGCAAAAACCCCCCAATGGTATCAGCGGATTGGTATAGCAAACAGCGTTTCTCTTTGATAGCTTGCTGAATTTCTTCCGCTCTGGATGAATCTCCAATTACTTCTTGATCGATTGTACAAAGTGCTTGTAAATGCTCCATTCTTGCTTCAATTATATGATGGCTCAATTTTCAACCTCCTTCATATAGTAGCTCATCACCTTTAGCTCATTTCGAAGTCCCATCGCCTGTCTGCCTTCATCGACAAAGCCACATCGCTTATAAAGTTCTTGAGCAGCTCTATTTGGTACATTGACCCCGAGCACCAGCTCATTGATGGATGGGAAATGCTTGCGAACAAAGTCAGGCAATAATTGGAGTGCTGTCTTGGCATAGCCTTTGCCCTGCTCATAAAAATCAGTTGAAAAGGAACGGATTAATAGCGCCTGTTCGTTGGAGGAGTAAGGCGTCACCCCCTCTTTTTCATGTAAGACAAAGAACGTGACTAGCTTGTTACCATCCATTGCTAAAATGGCATGCCGACTATTATCCTGCTTAGCAAGTGCAATGCTTTCTTTTGGAGACTTTGTATAGCGTAGCTGCTCTTCTGTTAGGGTATATTGTTCTACTAAATTTTGTGCTTTGTCCTCATAGAACATGAGCTGCATAGTCACTCGAATTCCTCCTCGTAAATAGCGGTGAATTCATATTCTCCCTCTATAAGTTGCTGTAAATAATCCTCAAACGAAGCTGCAATCACCTCAAAGCTATCAGGATCATGGACATAACGAACCACCTGGCCAACTTGTCCCGCTTCATTTGGCGTAAAATCAATATATAGGCTTGATGTGCCCCCATTATTCATACAATCTGCAAAGCATAGCCGTTCATTTAACGGGACATGCATATTAATCTTTTCATCTACTTCCACATACGCTAAAAATTCCTGATAGCGCTCATAAATTGTTTCACGCTTGTCATGATAATCTTTCACGATTTGCTCCACCGATTTTAAATAATACGGATAATCCCCTAAATCAGAGCCTAGCACTAAAACACAGATCGTTTCTTGCCCATGCTGACAATAATATGTACCATTGACATCCTGTAATAGCTCCACCAAAGCTTGTGGGCAGTTCGGAAATACTTCTAACAAGGCCTGAATTTGTGTCTCTGAAGCACCAAAAGCCTGTTGTAATTGTTGCTGCTCTTCTTGTGGTAAGTATTGTAATAAATTTGCAAAATATGTTGTGCGCATCTTAATCCCTCTCACTCTTTAACTATGACATATTTTAACATAATTTCTTCCATTCTCTTAGTCCCTCATGCTACTATGGAAGTATGCACAAAAAAAGGGGTGGATTTATGAGTGTGAAAGATGCAGTAGACGTGAAAATATTACCAACAATCGTAGGGTTGTAACGCTACTTGCAGCCCTTATATAAGGGAGAATACAATAATGGAACATTATTTGAAAACATTTTTAACAGGTCAATCGATCACTTTACAACAAATGACTACTGCTGACCTAGAGGCTTTTATAGCAATCGAAAGCGAAATCACCTCTTTGCTACTTGCTAATGATGAGATTCCCTTTCCACAAACTGTAGAGGATCACACCGCTTTCTTTAACAGTATCAGCGGAAAGAAGGAGGAATACTTTTTCGGTATCTATGAAAAAGCGTCACAACAGTTAATAGGCTCCTGTGGCGTTTATGCAGTGAATTGGCAAAATAGCACTTGCTCAGTGGGCATTTCAATTGGGAAAGAGTGGCACGGCAAGGGCTATGGCACGGATGCAATGAAAACGCTTATTGATTTTATCTTCCAATATATAGCTGTTCAGAAAATCAAGCTTCAGGTTTTTAGCTTTAACCCAGCAGCTATTCGCTCCTATGAAAAATGTGGCTTCACAAAAGAAGGCATTTTACGCCAAGAAATTTTCCGCTTCGGTACATTCCATGACGTAGTTTTATTTGGCCTCTTACGCTCCGATTGGGAGAGGAATTAACAGAATAGCACAAGAGAGATACTATGATTGCTGTAGTATCTCTTTTTTTGTTCAGTCCTCTTGCCACACGCGTGTTACTTCCTGTAAGGATAGCCCTTGAAAGGCTAATCGATAGATATCTGGCATACTTAACGTTTGCCAAAATGCATAATCGTATTGGGCATCAAAATATTGCATCATCAATGCCATGATATTGCCATGTGTACCGATAACGACAGACTCCTGTGGATGCGTGAGAAGGATGTTTCGCAAACTTGGAATAGCGCGAGCCATTGCCTGTTGATTGGACTCCCCACCTGCCCATGCAAAGCTTGGCTCCTGCCACACCCGTTGAACTGCTGCATGAAAATCCTCCAGCTTCCCAGTAGCAAGTTGTCTTTCTTTTAAAGCATCTATCGTTTGAACGGGTAAATGACGCGCCTGTGCAATCCCCTCCACTGTTTGAATGGCTCTACGATAAGGACTAGCATAAACTGCGTCGATTCGATGATGCTTCAAAAGATTTGTGACACACTCTGCATCCCTTTGTCCCTGAGCAGATAGTGGACGATGATATTCATCCTCTGAATAATGAGCATGTGCGTGTCTAACAAAATAAATTTCAGTCATCTGTTTCTCCTCTTTGATCTTTAGCTAAATGAACCTTCCAAATCCCCTCTTGCTGTTGCAGGGCGTATGTTTTTATGTAGCGCTGACTCCCAACGGAAATTTCCAGTTGAACGACCTGTAAATCAGGGGTGCTCGATTCATTAATCACTATTCGATCATAAAATCTATACATGAAATAGGTAACAAGCAAATCACCTGCAAGTGAATCCGTATAGTATTGCTCAAACAATTCTTTTGTGGGGAATGCATCATTGCTGTAAGTAATCGCATACAATGCATCCATACGAGGTTCCTCCACTAAATCAAACATAATTAGCAGCATTTCCTCTGGCGAAAAGGTCTGCAAATGACGAATTTCTCCATCGTTTAAAAATGCTTGATAGGCCTCTCTTTTTTCCAAAGATAAATCGGCTACATAGCTAAATTCAGTGGATGTGGATGTGGATTTCGATGTCGTATCCATGTCATACACAATGGTCGATTCCTGTAAGGGCTTCTCCCTTTCACATGCCGTTAGTAAACTTAAAAAAGCAATGATTGAAACCAGTTTTTTCATCATGCGCTACATCACCTCATCTACTATCCATTATTCCATTAATTTCAAAAATTCTCAACATTTCACCATAGACAATGAAATGTCCCCATTTCTAAACAACAAAAAAGGGAATTTGCTAAAATGTGACAAGATATGAATTCCACGCTTAATTATCGGAAAATTCAATCTCTAATCACAACTTTTTTCTTAGTATAAAAGACTTAAGACTTCTCTATTTTCCCTTTAATATTTTCTAAAACAAAGAACGTGAATAACCCTATCCAGCACATGAATAGGGTTTTAAGTCATGTATTAAATTATATAAAAAGGGAAATTCACAGTATTATTTATCTATTATACATAAAAATTTTCAATCGAGCTAAATAGGATGAAGTACCCTATCTATGACTAAATTACGAATTTAAGAAACGATACACAATGTGACATTTTTTTTAATATAAGTGATATACAATGAAAAAGTTGAATCGAGGTCATAAAAATTTATTTCAAGAATATGGATAAAAAATTAGGAGGAAAATATCTTGGTTAACTTATTACTTAAACAATTCTTGAAGGCGGAAATTGAGATCAAACGAAGAATTATGTATAAAAAAGCAAAGGATCTTGGTTTCACCCACCCTATTGTAGTAGATTACAGTCAAGAATTGGATGTCTTACTTAATAGATATTTAAAACAAGCACAAGCTTCCTAATCATAACGAGGCATATAATAGAAGAAAGTATAGATATGATAAAGCCAGGCCATGTTTTATTGGCTGGTTTTATCGGGGATGATACATGCATTCACCTAGCCATTTCTCAGAATGTATAGAGAATGAAAAAGTAGGCGATGTTTTTGATAAGAAAACATTTGGAGGTTGAATGATGCACGTATTCATCTTAACTTTTATGGTTGTTTCCAAAATATTATTGCCACCTCAACATTCAGTAGACCATACATCACCCACACTTTGCACACCAACTGAAATAAATACACTATATCAATACCCAAACAACCAATTTCAATCGTTTCGTGATGAGGACACATTTTATCAGCAGCTTAATCGTGCGATTTATGAGGAATATACCAATGCTTCATTGAACATTCGTCAAAAGATGGCTTTTAAAGATGTAGCAAATGCGACAAAACGTTTTTATTTACAAACAGATGGTAAACAGGAAACAATAGACCTCTCTCAACATACTTTTATTCATCCCAATCGACAAGTTTATTTTTTAGCATCCTTTCAGCACAATACCGATGAATCCTATCGCAAATTTCTTGTCATCGACGCTGAAACACAAGAAGTAATACTGGGACATTCGCATTTTCAAGAAAGTTCCAAGCACCTTTAATTCATTGTATGCACACCATGTAGATTCTAGTAGTCATTTCAAAAAAATAGAAGTAAAAATTTCTTAACAATTAAAAAGCTTGCGATGAATGACGAACATTCATCGCAAGCTTTCTTTACTTAAATTAAGCTAAACTTTTTTGTTGAATGGCTGTTGTGACTTCTTCTATTAATTGCTGTAGTGACTTATCAGTGGAATTTTGCTGACCATGTCTGCGAACAGCTACAGTTTGGTTGGCAACCTCACGATCACCAATAACCACAATATATGGTATTTTTTGCAATTGGGCTTCTCGTATCTTTTTGCCGAGCTTTTCTTGACGGTCATCTAATTGCACACGGATGTCTGCCTGTTGTAAAGCTTCAACAACTTGCTTGGCATAGCCTTGATGTGCCTCAGCTACTCCAATCACTTGGACTTGCTGTGGTGCCAGCCAAGTTGGGAATGCTCCGCCAAAATGCTCGATTAAAATACCTAAGAAGCGATCAATTGAGCCAAACACTGCACGATGGATGACAACAGGTCTCACCCTTTCATTGTGCTCATTAATATACGTTAAATCAAATTTCTCTGGTAGCTGGAAATCAAGCTGAACCGTTGCGCATTGATGACTGCGCTGAATCGCATCTTTAATATGGATGTCAATTTTCGGTCCATAAAAAGCCCCGTCCCCTGCATTAATTGTATAGGCAATACCTAAATTGTTTAGGACATTTTCAAGTGCTGCTTCTGCTTGATCCCACAGTGCCAAATCACCCATATAATCATCTGGTCGTGTCGATAATTCAATCGTATACGCAAATCCAAAGACGTTGTACACTTCATCTATAATCTTTAAGGCCAGTGCAATTTCATCCTCAATTTGCTGTGGTGTTGCAAAAATATGGGCATCATCCTGACAAAAAGTTCGTACACGTAACAGACCATTCAAGGCGCCACTAAATTCATGTCGGTGCACTTGCCCAAATTCTGCCATACGTATAGGTAAATCCCGATAGGAATGTAAGGCATTTTTGAAAATCAGCATATGCCCAGGACAGTTCATCGGCTTTAAGGCAAAGCTTTGGTCATCCACCTGTGTGAAATACATATTGTCCTTATAATGATCCCAGTGACCTGACTGCTCCCATAAGCGTTGGTTCATCATCAGCGGTGTTCGTACTTCCCTATAGTCATATTTTGCTTGTAAATGTCGCAAATACGATTCCAGTTCATTGCGTAAAATTTGACCATTGGCTAAATAGAAGGGCATGCCAGGTGCTTCCTCTGAAAACATAAATAACGATAGCTCTTTACCTAGCTTGCGATGATTTCGCTTTTCTGCTTCCTCCAAGAAAATAAAATGATCGCGCAGTTCCTCTTTTGTAGCAAAGGCAACGCCATAAATACGCTGAAGCATTTGATTCTTGCTATCGCCTCGCCAATAAGCGCCTGACACATGCATTAATTTAAAATGCTGTAATTTGCCTGTAGACGGGACATGTGGACCACGACATAAATCATAAAAATCTCCCTGCTCATAAATCGTAACTAGCTCATCTACAGGAATTGCCTCCAACAGCTCTAGCTTTAACGCATCATGGGCGAATAATTGCTTTGCTTCTTCACGTGAAACCTCGCGTCTATGAATCGGGATATTTTCCTGTACAATTTGTTTCATTTTCTTTTCAATTTGCTGTAAATCACTCGGTGTCAGTGTATCAGCAATATCTATATCATAATAAAAGCCATTTTCAATGACTGGTCCTACTCCAAATTGTGCATGTGGATAAAGTCGTTTAATTGCCTGAGCTAATAAATGGGCCGTAGAATGGCGAATGACCTCGATCCCTTCCTTTGAGCTTGCATCGTACAATGTAATTTGTGCATCTTCCATAATCGGGCGCGTCAAATCAATGATGGTTCCGTTAACACTCCCTGCGACTGCCTTTTTACGAAGCTCTGGACGAATCGCTTGTGCAATATCGGTTAGTGTCACACCTTTAGTAAATGCTTGTTGTTGACCATCTGGAAATTGAATGTGAATACGTTGATTTGACATGTTTCTCTACTCCTTTTAGTAATAAAATCAATTACACCTTGGCATAATTGTGTAGATAAAAAAACACATATCCGCCCCTAAGAAGGGACGAGTATGTGTTGATTACCCGTGGTTCCACCCAAATTCCCACTAGTTTATAAGCTAGTGGCTCATTGATTTTGCTGTAACGCCGCAAAAAACGGTGCAAGTTTCCAAGCACGGCTCCAAGGTAGTAAGATGGGAGTACGACATTAGGAAGCTTGCAGCCAAGGCCCCCCTCTCTATAAATGGTTAATCGCATCTCTTGTCCTTATCATTGCCCATTTCATTTTGTATGAAATTGTTAATTACTATAACGAATAGTGAATTCTTTGTCAAACACTAAAAAAGAAAAAAATTTAGCGACGGACTTGCAATGGGCGTTCTGGACGTTGAACACAATAGTGACAATGCGGGTCATCACATGCCTCCTCTTGCCACTCATTACACATCGCACAAAAATAACTATCAAACGTGTCATCATAGATGATGGAATTTTGACAACTCGGGCATTGTTGATTTTTTTGAATCGTACCGCTGATTTCTAACCCATCAATAATCACTATATCTTCGCGCTGTTCAATTCGCATTTTATTATTATCTCCTAATGATTTTTCACTTCTAAGGTCTCATCTTCAGATTGCCATTCTACATGGATCATTGGCTTTGTTTCTCGTTTAAAGATTTTCTCACTTTCTTTTTTTGTGAAGGAATAATAGCCATCTTTATTTAACTGAACATCACTTAAATTTTGGGATTCTTTTGTCCCCTCAATTGTAATTTCTAAAGGCCCCAAATCATCATCATCTCCCAGATAAAATAAGCGTAAGCCCACCTCACCATTACTATGATAGATGGCTTTCCAATGCTCACTTTTGGCGATATAATGTATCTCCTGCTTGGGGCTTTGACAAGCTGTCAATAGGATGATGAGGGCAAGTGGAAACATCCATTTTTTCATTAAATATCCCCCTAACCTTGTATGGTGATAGCCCACCCTGTCGGCTTTTCTTCAAAGGCATCCTCGTATTCTGTAAAAACAAAATGAAGTCCCCTTAAATCATCTGGCAAGGGTGGTGTCACCACATACGTACTGCTTTCATGTCCATTTGAGCCACCTGTACCTTTACTTCGGCATTCATAGGACGCATCAATGTATAGACCAAAATGTTTTCGTTCTAATTTTTGCTGAATCGTTAGCTGAGGTTCTTGCTGCTCATCCCAATCGATTAATAATTGCACCACACTTGCATTGTCATATTGACGAACATAAGAAACCGTATACAAACGCTCTCCCTTTGTTACCGTTTTCAATACAGGGATATAGTGACGGAAGCCTGAAGGTTCTACCTTTGAAGTATAGTATTTTTCTGATTTAATCAACTGGAAGAACAACGCTAAAAAAGTATCATCGAAACCATATTGCTGTGCCCATTTCGAAATGGTATCATCCGAAGGCAAGCCTGGAGTAAGAGCAGCTTGCTCTTTTCGTTGCTGCAAAAGTGCACATATTTGCTCATCTATTGTGACAAGCCTTGAATCATTGTATTTGCTATGTTGTTCGGACATCTATATCCTCCTTCCTCCTGCTAGTCCGTCTTCTTTCTATACGTTATTTTCCGCAATTGGTTCCATAAACAGCCTATTTTTACTTGTAAATACCAAAAAAGCTATCCAATACATTGGATAGCTAGTTCGCTAGCATATCATTGGGCCAGCTAGTCGAGTCTGATAATTGATATGTAACCATATTGGCTGTCACAGCGAGAATAACACCCGCTCGGGACATATGAGAGGTATTTGGCTTTTCCAATACAAGGACCACGTAGCCCTCTCCACGTCCTTGCTCATCAAGCGCATTCGTCGCATTGATTTCAAAGGTGGAATACGTTTGCTCATTCGTTGCATACAGAAGTCGTTCTTCATCATACACGCCATGTTCTTTTAAATTATAGCTGACAGGCATCCACCCTTCAGACCATTCAATACTGCCTATCATTTCTCGTTTCCTTCTGGCAAGACGTCCAATGGAATACCTAAAATATATCTTCATAATCGCTTGATTGTCTTCATTTTTTCCTTCACAAGTGGCTGTCACTTCAAGCATAATATCATTTTTTAAAAGCTTTTTCATAAACACTAATGCCACAGTGATAACACAGATAAATAGTACTATACCCAAGATGATAAATGCCATTAGGTCCCTCCTAGTATCACAATTGCTGTTAATACAATATTACCATGTTCTAGGAGGGATAGGAGCTTTTCACCAAACAATCTTAGAAATTGACACAGGCATAAAGGATAAGACAAAAAGTGATTATTTGTTGGCTTGAAGCTCAACTGTAAGCGTAAAAGGTATTTTTAAGTATTCATAGTGTATCGTTACTTTCTGGTTGTTAGATGCTAGAACTTGTACTGCATAATGCTGTGGCTGCTCGCCAATAGCTTGTTGATTTATGTATCTTTGAGGTACGATCGTTCGCTGTGCTAATTTATGAAAAGATAGTTGATCATTTCCCTCTAGCTTTGTTTCCGCCTCAAAAGGTTCTGACTTACTTATTACAAGCTTCGCGTTATCAGGACGCTGATCATTCACCAGTATTTGCTTTAGCTTAATTTCACGCAGCCCTGTATTTTCAAGTGCGATGATTTTGATTGCTTCATTGCCTTGTTTGCTGCTATAGCTTTGAATAACAAGTGGTGGATTGCTCTTGAGATAAATCATAAAGATTGCCCCGACCACAAGCACACTCAGTACTAAAATAAATAGTATTTTTTTCATACTTTCCCTCTCTTTCCTCCCAACTAGTATAACAAAAACAACCTGACTTATTGACAGTCAAGTTGTTTTTGTAAACGTATTTCATCTCGTATTGGAATACCATCATTACCAATGAGTGGGATAGAAGGCTTATAGGCTCTTGCTTTTTCTACTGCATTACGCAGTATTTCTATTAAACAATAGCCTCGTTTTTGATAGAATTTCAATGCATGTAAATTATCGTTTGTTGTAATAAGTGATATGCTTGTACAGCCCTGCTCCATTGCTGCTTGTTCTACCGCTTTCACAAGAGCAGAACCAATGCCTTTCCCCTCAACCGTACTATCTAACGAAATGATTTCACAGTCCTCTTCCCGCACGATATAGGTGATTAAACCGATCATCATTTGTTGCTCATTCATAAAAGCAAAGCCCGCTAATTCACTACAATCATAAATGCCACTGGAAATGACCATCTCTGTCGTACCCCAATGTTCCTGAAAAAATTCGCTTACAGTTCGTTTTGGTAGTTGATGTATGGCAATAATCGTCATTTTATAAACTCCTTCTTAAATGGAAATATGAAAAACCCCTGCAATCGCCTTTTGTATGCCTAAAAATACAGCCCAGGATAGCACACCAAGTCCAATAGCTAGTACAATATGTACGGAGGATTTCATCGCCATGTAAATCACAAATAGCATGCACATCGTTGCAGGCAAGCCAACGATAACGCCTACCGTAAAGCGTTGAATATGCTCACTCGACTCACTTTGCACTGTCAGCCAAATAATGCTTAAAATACTCACCAAGGGCAACGCAGCAATAATTCCTCCATAGGTAGGAAATCGTCGTGCAACCTCCGTCACAACGCCAATGATAGCTGCTGAACTCAAAATTTTAAAGAATGTATACATTATTTTGCCACCTCACTTAGACGTCGAAACGCCTGTAGAATGGCTTGCTGCTCCTGCTCAGTTAGCTGATTAAGGGCATGCTGTAGCTTATCATCATCTAGCTCCGAGTTTTTCTTCAGCACTTGTTGCCCCTCTTCTGTTAAATGCAACATGACCTTACGCTGGTCGTCACTTGCTCGCTCCTTCATCACCCAGCCATGACGCTCTAGCTTTTTCACATGCTCTGATGCCGTATTAGGAGAAATATTTAGTAACCCTGCAATATCACGCACCGTCACTTCCTCTTCCTTTTGTATCATTTGCAAAATACGCACACTCTGATGGGAAATAACATCTTCATGGGTTGTATGTAGATGATAGAATATCGTTGTAAAATAATCATTTATATCTTTAATCATTGTAATAACTCCTTTAATATATCGTTCAAAACGATTATATCGTATACAACGATATATTAAAAGTGACCTCGTTAAAGTTTTTATTTTCAGATATTTTTCTTCAGTAAGCTTAGCATCTGATAGCCATCTGAGGGTAAACCTGCATAGGGCTTATACCAGTTTGGATAAATTAGCGGGACTGCTGTTGCAAGAAATTGAAAAGTATTCAAATAAAAAAGGCTATTGAAAAAATAGTGTATCCCTGCATAAGCAGCAAAATAACGGGCTAGATAGCTGGCAAAAAGTAATACTGCTAAAGTCATGATAGGACCACCCGCTATAAATCCTAGCGACTGCTTGCGCGTTAAGCTACTCCCTTGTTGTGGGGTACAGAAGCCAAACAATCCCCATCGAATATGGAAATGTATACGACCTATACGCAAGTTTTCAGGAAGATTTTTTGCACCTAAATAAACATGGGCTCGTTCCTTTGAACATACTATAACACCCAATGCATGCCCAATTTCATGCAGCAGCGTAGAGATTGGTATGCCTACTACATATAAAAGCATAAAGGATAGAATGGACATTACTACTCACCCCCTCCCAAAAATTCTATCTATTTTTCATAAACATCTATCTTTCTGCGCTTCTTGCTAAATAGTATCAATGGGTACTTGTGAACACTTACGTTCTACAGTATTATTACTCTATTCTGAATTTAATTGAGGGCATCCCATGTTATACTTTCTCTATTTTTTAGTAGGTGGCACAATCATGGTGCTAGCGCTACTACTTAGCCAATCTAAGTATTTATTTTTATCAGGTATTATTACGGCCTTACCGATATTGACGCTCATTAATATGGGCATGCAAATGAAAAATATGAAAGAAGATACCTTTCATACTGTTCTTCAAAACACTGTATTTGGAGCGGTTGGCATGCTATTATTTACTGTGCTCACGTTTCTCCTAACAAGCTGGTTTAAACCAGGCATCTCTGTTATGAGCGCGCTCGCTGTCTATGCCGTATTTATGCTTTCTGGCAAATATATTTTATCCATGTTTGCCTAAAGAAAAGGAGCTGCCCTATGACAGCTCCTCATTGATTATTTTCACATAAACACCCTGCTCAAACCTTTCCAAAGCAGAGACATTCATTGCTTTGACATAGTTAGATACCTCGCTCGCCTTCCATAGTCGCTGTTGATGATAGATAGCTGGATCGATGAGTCGCACTTTATTGCGAAAATGAATATCATAATTCTCTTGTTCTTCTCTTACCTCTACATTTTCATGTAATTGTTGTAAAAGAGCAAGAACGTCTTGATCATGTGAAGTCTTCATCTGCTGCATTACCTCATGATCAGTCTTTAGGAAATCTTCAAGCGTTAGAATTTGTTTTGCTAGTGACAGCTTTAATACATTCGCTAACGAACTTGTCGCATAGATATTTAAAGGGTGCAAGAAAAAATCTAACACTTCCTGATAATAAATTTTTACAAACCATTCTGCACGCTCAATCGTTTTAACACACAATTTCCCCTGAAAAACGAATAAGTCCTGTAAAAATTTTTGGATATCTTCCAGGGCTAAATTTCCATAAAAATACATATCTCTTAATGTATAATCTATACGATCCGCACACAATGCTGGAGCAGGTTGTTCAAGTAACGACCATCTGGATGTATCTAGTATGTTCTCTACCTCGTAGCCATATTTTTCAAGAATCGCAGGTATCGAAGACTGTTTGATAACATCCATGAATATCGCTTCATGGTAATCTTCCGCCTCATTTTCAAGGACCACATCCACCACATGGGAAAAAGCGGTATGGGACACATCATGTAATAAGCCTGCCACCTGCTCCTGCAATGAACCGCCAAGCTGTCTAATAAGCAGCATGACACCTACAGAATGCTCAAATCTTGAAATAGTCCACTTGCTATTTACTAGAAAGCCTGCCCCAGCCTGATGAATTTCCTTTAAGCGTTGAACTGGCTTACTTACAATCAATTCCTCTAACAAACCATCTATCTCGAACTCCCCATATAAGGGGTCACTAATCAGCATTTATATTCTTCCGACTAATCACAAAGACTCCACCACAATGCGATAGTGGGTAAAATGTTAACTCACAAATTTCCTGTAAGGCAACCTTTAGCTCCTCATGGACAAAGTAAAATTCATCCTCGTCCCAGTATCCCTTGCTATCTTGACGACATTGCTCCAGCTGCTCTCTTGTCTGGAAAGCTACATCGCCAATTAAAATTTTCCCTGTTGGTGATAGGTGCTGTAATAATTGTGTGATATACAAAGACTTTTGCTCATCTGTAAAATGATGGAGCGCATACGTACTAATAATCGCATCATAGGGCTGCTGTAATAGCTCCTGTGGCAAGCCATTCATTAAATCCCACTCCATTAAATGAGCCTCTGGCATTTTTTCCTTGGCAATGGCAATCATGTTCGCAGAAAAATCAAAGCCATAAATCGAATGCCCCTGTTCATAAAGCTTCGCCGTTAATACCCCTGTTCCAAAGCCAATATCTAAAACTGTGGAAGCGGGAACAGCCATCACTTCATTGAAAATTTTATTTAAAATCGCTTTATAGCCTGCAAATGGGTATTGATACTTTTCCTCACTGTGTTGTACCGTTTGGTCGTATCCATCGGCCCATAAATCAAAACCTTCTTTATTTAATAGCATAGTGCCTCCTAAGATGTATAAATTCTCCAAGCATTCATTAATTTACGTTCAGTCATCTGTTTCATCATAAATCCCCCTTCATTAACCAATTCAGTCCATTATACCAATTTATTACCTTTTCAACAATTCAGAAAATAAACAATGCTTTATCATTTATCAAATTGTCAAAAGCTGTTATAATAATGATAGTTTTCTTTCAAGGAGGAATCGACATGATAGCATTCACTTGTAATGCATGCTCTAGAACGACTTCTTTAGGTCAAAGAGGTCAAGATTAAGTTATAAACTAACAGAAATTGAATGATCTCTTTAGGCCAAAAAGTAATCAAATAGCCTAATAAACAGGAGAGATTTCAAATGGAACAACAAACAATTCAGCCGTTTTTAACGGTTGCCAACTATCATTTACTAGAACAGCAATTAAATAAAATTTTACATGCACTGACAACAACAAAGGATAAAAACGTTATCCTAGCAGTACGTGGCCTTGTTGATACGGAGGTAACAACAAAATTAGCATTATCAGCAGCAGAAACAATGCTGATTGAACAGCTTTTTACTGTAACAGATCGTGCACAAGGTGATGCATTTTTAGAGCAATTAAAACCATATGTCATCCCGTTCAAGCCGGTGACCGCTAGTACGCTTAAAGCCTTATTTAAAAAAGAAAAGAAGCTCAAGCTACCAAATCTAGAAGCACTCGATTTTCAGCAAATTTGTTATCTTGCTTGGGATGATGCTGGCACACATCGAAAGTATGTTGTCCTTGAGCAAAATGGGCAGCTAAAAGGGATCAAAGGGATATTTGCCAATAACACCGTTCGCGGCATTTGCGCTATCTGTAATCGCCATTCAGATGTAGGCCTATTTACTACCTCCATTAAAGGACAGGTGGTAGGCACGTTTACCAACCACAGTAATTACATTTGTGCAGATAGTCAAACATGCAATGAACATGTTACGGATATGAACAGAACACTGGAGTTTTTCGAGCGTATTACACAAAAATAAATGAACGAAGGCAGAAATGTTGTGCAAGCAACATTTCTGCCTTTAAACTTTAAAAGAATTACTCTTAGGGTATAGAGAAATGTTATCGGTTGGGATTACGATCAATAAATTCCTCTATTTCATCGGCTAATCCGTACACAAGATGGAAATAGTGTTTCTCCGTCATGACACCCTTTTTTCGCCATTTTTGCATTTCTTCATAATGAAATTGATAAAAATAGCCTTCTACATCTCTTCTAGCAATTCCTTTTTTCTCCGCCATCTCTGCAATCGAAAGACCTTTCCTCCACTCTTGGTCGTATTCCTGCACTGTCATGCCCAAAAATTTACTTATAGCTTCATAATCATATTTCACATGGTATACAAGAATACCTTCCTTATTTTCTTCTGCATATACGGTTGAAGAAAATGAGAAAACTACGATAAATAAAAGCACATACACTCTATTGGCATTTTTCATTTAGGAACCTCCATACTTTTTGGTTAATGTGTGAGGTTCTCTTCATTACTATGTATGAAGGAAAACGTGGAAGTCATGAAGAATGCCAGCGAAGAAGAGAAGATTTTTTATTCTTCCTTCGTGAATGATTTAGTCCAAAATACCAGGGCTTGTCATTAGTCATGTAATACAAAATGAAGCATGATACTATTCACGCAAATTTTCAATTCTACGTTCTTATCGATCGATATCTCTTGTCTAAAATCGATTAAGTCCTTTTCCTCTACATGAATCATTTTCGCGACACTAGCCGTTGAAAACATGTATTCCTTAATGAGGTCATTCAAAAGCAATGCGGCTCTTTCCCTTGCATCAAAGCCTTCAAAGCCAACACATAACATAACTATTTTTCGTTCAATCTTATCTAGCTGCTCCGTCGTGATGCTGCCCTTGTTATTCAATAAACTATCCAGCTCATTCATTGGTAAATCAAATATTTTCGCAAGTTGCTGATGATTGAAACTGAATTTTTCAGCCACTTCTTGAATTTGCTGTCTCAGGTAATCGAATCGGGAAATATCCGTGACAAAAGATACTTCTGCCCTATCCTTCCATTCTTTCACAGTAGTAACCCTCTTTTCATTCTTTTTGATGTATCAAATGAAACTATATTAAAAATGAGGACGCCAAAAAAGTGGCAGTATTAATAAAAAAACGGAAATCGTAATAAAAATGGTAGTGGTTGTAGGGGATAATTTTTGGCGATATGGACCATTATAAAATCCCGAAAACTGCAGTTTATTACGATAGAGGACAAACAATAAACTATATATAGCGATTCCCCCCAGCCACCCAGCGTATGAACCATCAACATTTATTCCAAAAGAGGTATAAATAAGCCTGGCGCCTCCCCACATCACGCATCCAATAATGGAAAAAAGGATAATAATTCTTATTAATTCTAAAAATATTTTAAATGTAATCATCCATAGTTCTCTTATTTCCTTCACCAGCTCTCTCCACCTCCACAATCTGTAAAATTATTATAACACTTCCTGAATTAGTAATTCACTTAAACCGAGAATGTATTGTCGTCTATGGTGAGCTTACTTGTTGTGTCTTAATACGGTTTCAACATGAATTGGGTAGGAATTATAGAACAAAGTATAATTGGTGGGAAATGTATACTTTTATTATTTCCGCTTTATGAAAAATGACACGATTCCACCAAGTATCGAATATTCACTGACAAAAGAATGAAAAAACTTAATGCCCTCACTAGTATTAATAGCCAGCGAATACAAAAGAAAAAACCAACTTTATGCTAAAAAGCTGGTCTAGTTATTCAATCATTCATTTATGACTTGCTGTTTTTCATCTTCATAAAGAGCCAGAAAAGGTTGGCTATTTCTTCAGCTTCATATTTATAAATCGTTTCAGCAAAAGAAGCACGAAATGGCTGTAGCATGATCTCTAAAACACTCATGCGGGGTGTTTCTCTCTTCATTTCATCCAAAAGTAAGCTAGAGAGTTCGAGTGATTTTTGTGGAAGTTCGATTGTCGAGATTTTTTTACAAAATTTCTCTAATTTCTCTTGTATTTCTTTACTAGTAATGGACTTATAGGCTAGATCCTTTTCTAATAAAAACATTTCCTGTGGCTCTAATAGAATTTCTCCACTCTTAATCATTTCTGGCAGAAAACTTTCTACATATTTCAATGACCGAGTAACCACTTTTTTTAGATCTATCGTCATATTAGTAGCCAAATTCCAATAAAAAGATAAATATTGGAAAGTGCCAAAAAAGACGACCGCACACTCATAATAATAGTGCTTTCCTTCTTCTCCATAAATATCATAGAATCTGTTTTTTAACCAGGTGATTTCATGAAAGCGATGTTCCGCAAGAATTTCTTGCAGCTCTTCATCATGCAAAAAGGAGATTTCTCGAAATAAAGGCATTAAATTATATTTTTCTTTAATTTTTAATGTGGCGATTAATTGTTCAATTAAAACGTCTACATCATCTTTTTTCTTACCAACTAAAATTTCCTCTTTTAAAACATTTCGCTCTTGACGATTTTGCTCTAATACGGCTTTCAGGCATTCGTTTTTAGATGAAAAATAATTATAAAATGTACCTTTCGAAATATTTGCCTTATCTAAAATATCCTGAACCGATGTATGCTGATACCCTTTTTCAGTAAATAATTGTAATGTTGATTCGATAACGATTTGTTTACGATCTTTCATACATTTCTCCAATCTCTAAACACAATAACGAACTTACTACAATTATACTAGGAAAACTAGATTTCTTAAACTATGCAAATTTGATACTAGAGGTCCTCACTCGGTAGTGCCAGTCCAAATCGGTTAGGTTTTTCTAAAATGTATGGATAGTAAAAAACCTTCTGCACACACTACTTTTCAGGAGGTGATATTTAATGGCGAATAATAACAACAACCAAAATTTCAACTCAAAAATTCCTAATGCAGCTCCAAACGCAATGAATTCAATGAATGTTGAATTCGGGAACGAGACTGATGTTAATCAAATCAGACAACAAATTCAACAAGCTGAAGCTAAAAAGCAACAGGCTTCTGGTTCTATGAACGCAATGAAGTCAACGAACGTTGAATTTGGGAATGAAACTGATGTTAACCAAATCAGACAACAAATTCAACAAGCTGAAGCTAAAAAGCAACAGGCTTCTGGTTCTATGAACGCAATGAAGTCAACGAACGTTGAATTTGGGAATGAAACTGATGTTAACCAAATCAGACAACAAATTCAACAAGCTGAAGCAAACAAAAAATTTGCTTCTGGTAAATTTGCTAACGAAAATAATTCAAAATAGCTTTTATTCAACATCCGCAGCCGGCATCCTTGCCGGTTTTTTGTTTCTCACAATTTTGGTTAATTCCTTCAGGATAAAATTCCCGCTTTAGATTTTCATTCAGGTAAACCGAATTTACATACATCCAAAATGATTCAATTCAAGTTATCAATTTGTTTTTTTAAAAAAATTTTTTGCTTCTTCTATTTGCTCCTTTGGTAGAGTCCGCAGTAATTCTTCTTCTAACCACGCTATCGTTTTGCTTCTTAAATAATTTCGCATGTGTTCTTCCGCTTCCAGCATGACACTATTGATCGTACAGTTCGATTGACTTGAACAAGACTCACACTTTTGTTTTTTATTTTGATAAGCAAAATTCGCTTTAATATTCTTACACTGAAATATCGGATCTTCACCTTCAACAGCTCGTACAACATCCCAAAATGTAATATCTTCAGGTTTTCTATTGAGTCGATAACCCCCTTTTACACCAGATACCGAGCTAACAATGCCTTCCTTGGACAATTTCCCTAAAACTTTTGAAAGATAGGTCTCCGATAATCCTTGAAATTCTGATAAATCCTTTATTCCTATACTTTCATTTTTTGGTACATCAATTAAATAAACAAGACTGTGTAGGGCATATTCAACCATCACACTATATTTCATTATTTCACCCTCTTAAAAAACATTTTGCTTACCATGATAGTAACACATTTTAGCTATACATAAATGAATCAGATTGACAAACGAAAATGAAAAGCGTATATTGTAGACAAAGTTAATCAACGATTAAAATAATCGACGATTAGCAACACCTTTATTTAACTGGAGGATTTTTATGCGTAAACTACTTGTGATAAATGCACACCCTGAAGTGGAGTCAAAGACATCTTTGAGCCTTCAAGTATTAGATCATTTTCTAGGGACATACAAAGAAAATAAACAGGATGATGAAGTAATTGAGCAAATTAATCTATATGAAGACGTTGTTCCGATGATAGATAAAATTGTTTTAAGTGGCTGGGAACATTCACGAAATGGAGATCCTTTAACACACGAAGAAAATGAAGTTTTGGAACGCATGAATGAAATTTTAGTTCAATTTAAAAGTGCCAATAAATATCTAATTGTAATGCCTTTGCATAATTTTAATATTCCTTCAAAGCTAAAGGATTATATGGATAACATTCTAATTGCGCGAGAAACATTCAAATATACGGAAAATGGTTCTGTGGGCTTATTAAATGATGGAAGGAGCATGATCCTCATTCAGGCAAGTGGTTCAATTTATACAAATGGCGATTGGTATACCGAAGTGGAGTATTCTTACAAATACCTTAAATCAATGTTTGCCTTTCTTGGAATAGAAGATGTTAATATTCTTCGTGTCCAAGGAACAGCCTTATTGAATACAGAAGATGTCTTGCAAAATGCACTTTATCAAGCGGATCAATTATCCGTTGAATTAGCTAATAAATAATGGAGGGATTCACAATGACACAACGTATGAATTATTATGAAATTGCACCAGATGCTATGAAGATAATGATGGAAATGGAAAAATACACGAAGACAAGTGGTATTGATAGAAAACTACGTGAACTCATTAAAATTAGAGCTTCTCAAATTAATGGCTGTGCCTATTGCATCAACATGCACACTGCTGATGCGAAGAAAATGGGAGAGACTGAACAGCGCTTATACTGCATTAGCGCTTGGAGAGAATGTACTTTTTATTCAGATGCTGAAAAAGTAGCATTAGAATTAACGGAACATATTACGCATATTCCAGAAAAACGCGTTCCTGAGGAATTATATGAGCGTGTTCGCAAGCATTTTGATGAAAAGGCTTATGTCGATTTGGTTATCTTGATTAATCAAATTAACAGTTGGAATCGAATTTCTATTGCTATGGGCAATGTTGCGGAATAATAAATGGCTGCCTTAACAGGTAGCTATTTTTCTTATAGTAGTTTGATATCAATTTGAGTCGTACTTTCATTTGGCAGTCCCCCCCTATCTCCCTTTAACAAAATGTTCAAATGTTTGTTTAGGAAATAAAAAAATTTCCCGGGTAAGCGCAAGAAAAGACAAATTCAATCCCACATTCCTCCATCAAGCGACTGATTTCTTCATTTTCCTTGCCTTTTGAAATACTGGCAGAAGACAGGGGCTATAATTATTTCCTGTTAAATGTCTTCTATGACCATGCAATCTTAGAAAATTATTAGTGTACATACTTTCACTTACCTCTCTCAGTATTGTGTTTTCGCACAAAAAACACTCGTCATGTAAACGAGTGTTTCGTATTTATTATGATAACCACTTAGGTGCTGTGTTTGTTTTTAAGGTTTTTTAAATTCTTGCAAGTTTATTAAGATTGGGGTTAAATATTGAGTGGTCTTTCACTTGTTTCCAACATACACGTACAGTGAACATGTTTATTTTGTAATGGAAATTTGATTAGCGTATTTCCGTATACTTTTGATAAAACTTAATAATATCAATTTACACAGTTTATTAACGTAATTCACTATATCGCATAGTTCATTGTATTTGTTTAACCTATGCAACTTTTGTTACTACCAATGCAGCATTATCATAAGTTATGAGTCCCGTTGAACTTACTATGGCAACTCGTATAACATCACCCTGGTTTAACGCTAATTGGTCTGTTCTTGATACTAAATCTACTTCAATATTAGCAGCAGTTACAAAGGTTTGATATTCAATCTGTTTTGTTGCAAGAGGAGTCCCATTTATAGTGAGGCGAAAAATAATATTATTCGATATTCCTCCTGAACTTGCTCTTAGTTCAATTGTAAACGTAACAGTATATACCCCTTGACTATTAACAGTAATAGAATCATCAATTGTACTTGGTGTTGTTCCACTGGGAGGTCCGACTGTGTCGAAATTAACATTTGGATCAATAGTAGGATTTCCTCCAGCTACGTTATATATTGAACCATAAGCTGGGATAAATTGTACTGGTTCTTCTTGAGTTGGCACATTGGGACAACTAGAAACCCTAAACTTGGAGAAACTTTTACAGTCTTCACACCCCTCGCAATCATTGCAAAGCTTATTGAATCCATGATTATTAGACAAATGTATCCTCCCTTCTATTATTTCGATTAGAATATTTTATGTTTTTTAGGTCATATTCGTTTGTACATAAGAGAGGAGTTTGCCCATGATATTTTTCCTTTTAATAAATACTAAGTCCATCCCAGTCATTTAACTATTTCATCAATCAGCATATTTCGCTTAACCAATACCCTTTGTACTGAAACTCAGACAAAAATGGTTTGAGTTTTTTTGTGTATGTGAATCCTTTAATTTATCAAAATATTATAGGTGTGTAACTTTTTCTCCAAAAATGAGCATCAAATGGCATAAGCTAGATACTATTATTTTATGTCAACAATTATTCTCGCTACTCTATATTCACCTTCTATCTCTATCGCCATATTGCTATCAATATCATTCGTAATTTCCACAGCCCTTATTTTATATATATTCGTTCCGGTATTCAGCCTGTAACCCTCTTCGTGCTTTGTAGGTAAATCTGTTGTTTGTTCTTTTATTTCTCCGACTTTTTCTTCTATTTTATCATTTGGGATCGGTTCATTAGTAACAATATAATTATGACCATTCCAATTAAATACAGGGAAAGAAATATTGTCTTGATTTCGTTCATTGCACCCAGTTAACAGAAGGAAAGTAACTAAAAATAACAAAATTGATCTTTTTATCATATTTGTTCCTCCACCAAAGAAGATGAGGGTATTTAACCAAATCTTCTTTTGCATCTTTTTATTTTTTAGTATTCATATAATATTTTTTCATAAGTTCTATCAGCCTATGGATAGTTTTTATAAGTTGTTGAAAAAATTTTCCAGCAACGTTGTATTTTACTTCTTTATAATTTGTCACCATATATACGACTCCACCTACTATAATCTGCATGAATATAAAAACCCGTAGAAGCAGATTCGGCTGACTTACTGATACACTTACTCCAAATGAAACAGAATTTGTTCACTAAAATAGTATCACTATTTACAACCCTTTCACCAAATCAATATATGTTAGGGCTATCATTTATCACTCTCCCCTGTTAAATGAAAGAAACATTGAATATTACCCCTATCCCAAATATTGGGTTTATGATAACATATATCTGAATCTTTTAACTTTGGAAAATATGAAAGGAAGTGTAATAACCAGATATGAAAAAGATATTGAAACCATTGATTAGTGGTATTGTCATTGGTGCCCTCTCTCTAACTATAAATATAGATAAAAATGTATTAGCTAATGATATTGCAAATACATGTAAGTATGATTCGGCATCGAAGGTCAACCCTGATTATTCCACAATGAACTGTTTGTTAACCGAAACAGCACTGAGTTATAATGTTCCTCCTGAAATTGTGAAGGCAATAGCGGAAGGTGAAAGTGGAAATTGGCGTCATTTCGATATGAATGGTAAAGCGATTGTGACAGCTGATAATGGAATTGGCATTATGCAAATTACCAATCAAGCTGACTACAATCAAGATAGACTAAAAAGCGATATTGTCTATAATATTCGAGCTGGTGTGGAGACTCTAGATGATATGTTTAAGCGTAAGGATTTGCCTAGCATCAACGGTGGGAAAAGAGATATATTGGAACATTGGTACTTCGCTATCATGGCTTATAACGGTACTAAGCCGGTAAATAGTCCATTTGTCCAAGCAACTGGGGAAAGAAATGCAAATGCCTATCAAGAAAAAATTCTCCAAATTATTGAGAGATTAGAATTAATAGACTTAACAGAGCTGCCTTTTACACGCGAACATTTTCAATATGACTCTAACAGCAGGGAAAATATTAAATTTTCAGCGATGAACTATGATTTTGATTTACCTTTAACAAAATCAAAGTACTTTTTTAAAACAAATCAAAAAGTTAATGCAACAACTAATGTAACAGTTAGGACAAAACCTACTACGGATAGTCCTTCTATGGGTACTTTACGTAAAGGCGAAATTGTTACCATTACGGGCCCTTTTGAATATGAAGCCGTATCAACGAAGAAAAACCATTTTGTTTGGTATCCTGTGAAAAGAAATGACGGGACAGAGGGGTATGTAGCATCAAGTTATTTAAACTACTCAGCTTCAACACCTACAACTCCTACAACTCCAGTAGGTAGTATAGATGTATCAAAGTTCGCTGATTACAAGGCAGACCAGTACTGGGCAGAGGATTTTCAATGGGCAGTAAACAAAGGACTTATCAGCGGTTATCCAAACGTATACAACCCTGCAACAAAGAAATACGAAAACTTACTGAAACCAAACACGAATTTAACAGAAAATCAGATGTTATCTGTACTTTTCCGTTACTTTAAGTCTGATGAATTAGCTTCAACAAAACCTAGTTCTTCATGGAGTGCAGATGTAAACTATCAACTAGCAAGTAAGTACGCTCTACCAACGCTTGGTGGTATATCAACGTCTAAACAGGTATATGCTGTCAAAGACATCACACGTGGTAATTTTGCTCGTATCCTAGCATCTATGCATTATGGAAAAACAGTATCTCAGCCAGAAGCCATCCAGTTTCTACGTGACTTCGACTTAACAACTACTAAAACGGATGCAGAGTTTAAACCAAATGATTCTCTAACAAGAGCGCACGCTGTGGCATTCTTCCACCGTTATGAGCAAATATTCAATAAATAAATTGCTATCTATAAGTGAAAAGGTGACTATAAAAGTCACCTTTCTTTTATATGGTTCTCTAAATGGTGCTATAAAGCCCTATGTGGAGTTACGGGAGAGGCTGTGAAAGCATAACAAAAGGACTTGCATATAGGGTAATCAATCATAAACAAAAGTCCTGTTCATATTGATGGAAAGCACCTTCAATCGAGAGTGCTCAATGTAGCTATTGATATCAGCTATCGCTACAATTCAATTGATAAATCTAAGAAAATCAAAAACTTAAGAGTTTGGGGTACTTTTTAGGGTACATGCTTTCCTACCTCCCCCACTCTGAAAAATTAAAAGTTATAACTCAATGACATTTTACAAACGCTGAGATATTCACAAAAAAACACTCGTCATGTAAACGAGTGTTTCGTACTTATTATGACAACCACTTAGGTGGTGTGTTTTTTTCCCAATAGATATCGCCCAGGTTGTTATGTGCCATGAAGTTGTCCTCGACACTGTGGTAATGGAAGTTGTAGTAGTAGCCTTCCTGCGGTCTTTTTTCTGTACGAACATGGAAACGAATTAAATCTGTGCCTGTTTCATTGTTGATGACATTGAAAATTTTCTCACCGTAATTACCACTTGGCCTTTCAGAGATGGTTAAAGATGCAGCAGTTTGATCATCAAGATTAGCCACTGTCATTGCAATGGCTTCCTCCATTTTTGGGAAGATGATGCTGTCGAATTCATTGCTAATTTTTGGACCAATTTTTGTGCCAAATTTTATGTACGATTGTTCTCTAGCTGCATCCACCAGTAAGGCATTATAATCAATCGCTTCCTCTTGTATCTGTAGCTGCTCGTCACTGCTGTCATCATGCTCAGCAGCTAAAGCAGTGCTTGTCCCTGATGAAGGGCCGATGGATGCACGGTTCGAAGGATTTTGATCAAATGCTTCCCAAATCTCATGTGTAGGCGTTATTAAACCAAATGTTAAAAACGCAACCATGATGACTATACTTTTCTTAACCCACGTTTTCATTTATTGTCACCTACTCTTTATGTACAAATTGGTAATTCTCCTATTATTATATACGTTCTCGCCATTAAAAGGTTTCATATTTCTATAATTCATTGTACAATATTTATGAATAATGTGTCGTTTTTTTAAAGGAGGTACAAAGCATGAGCATCGCAATGGGTATTGGTCTTTTATTAATGTTAGGTTACTTATCATCTTTATGTTTCACGGACTAATTTTTTTATTTTGTAATATGTACCCTACAAAGCCCTAAAAGCCTGTTATATGCAGCTTTTGGGGTTTTTCATTTTTCTTTACAATGCATAGTAACGCAAAATAATGCACACAGTTGGGGCTCGTTTTGGGACTATGTTGGGGCTTGTTGGGGCTAATATAATATTACTAATACTTGGCAGCGCGTTAAGCAAAATTTTAAATTAAATTAGTAAATAGCTAAAATAAATAAAGCTAATTTCTAATAAGGTAAATTAATTTCAGATAAGACTATTATTTTATATAGGTCGAAAAACATAAATTAAGAAGAAGAATTTGAAAAGTTATTTAAATTATAAATTTTTACTGTACAATTTCTTTCAACTAATCACTTTCTTCCCTAACTCCCCCAAAAATAATCATTTTACACCTCACTACTTAAGGCGCACTTTCATGACGATACAATTATCTAATAATATTCCGATATCTACAGTTGCTGCTTTAGTTGGCGATATTCCAGAGACGATTTATAAAGTTTATGCACATTCATTAAAAAAAGAGGAGGTACACGTATCTAATCGTATGGATGAAATTATCACTTTAAAATAATTTGAAATATCTAATGATTGGGAGTACATGCTTTACCCTATTTCCTCTTGGTTAAACCACAAAAAAACACCCATATTGTAAACGAGTGTTGTGTTTCTTTTATAAAACCACTTAGGTGGTGTGAATCAGTACTGATATTTTAAAATATCGTAGGTTATACTTTCCCACTTCATTGTAAATACGATTTGAAATTTTACTAAATTATTTGAAATGTTTAGGACTTAGCAAGCCATTCCGTTAAAAATTGTTTCAACAGTAATTTTTGATGTACTGAAAAAGGATTGAATTTTGTTTCAGTCCTCACCATTATATTAGATATGATAAAGTCTTTATTTCGGTTAAAGCAAATATACTCACAAATAAACCTAGTTATTGTATGTTTATCGTTTATTTGGATTATTTCAGTCCATAGCCAATAAAGAATATTTGAGACTAAATCTATCAAAAATTCTACCTTTAAATCTTCATTTTTAAAATAATTAAAAAGTAGTTGCATTTCATAATCCGTAACGTAATTTTTCTCTTTTATATAACAAGTGAAAACTTCATCTGTAATTGGTATTAATGTATAACCAGCCATTATTAGTTTACCCATTAAGAAATTTTGTTCTTCTTGCGTTTGAATTTTTCTGAATTTTAATAAATTCATTATATCTAGCGTAGAAATACAGTTAATATTAAATTCATTTTTAGCTATATCTCTTACAGTTGCACTATCAATTAACAGATTTAGTGATTGATTTTTACATATTTCAAAAATGTTTTCTAAGAATGGAATGTCTTTAGGATTAGAAACTTGATCTTTAATAACATTACCAACCATTATGCAATTTTCTTTAATCCAGTTAAGTATATACTCTTGATTTTGTACTGCTTCTTTTACTTGGCTTGGAGAGTATTCGATTACTTGTATTTTTTCATTTTCATATGACATTGTCTTAATACCATTGTGAATAGAAAGTTTATTATTGTAATATTCATGTAAGGCTGAATCAAATTGTTCTTGTTGAATATATAACTTGAATTCTGATTTAAGCATGTCAAGTAAATTTAAATGATTTAACATTAGTAAGGTAGTAAAATCACATAATATTCCTTTTGAATATAAAGCAATTTTTAAACCTGACACTAATTCCTCTATAGACCCATTTATAACCTTTATAGGAAGATCCTTATTATTAATTACATATGCCCATGTTTCAAAGGGGTTTCGATTTAAGATATTGACTAGAAAATTTATAGGTAGTTTATACTTAATAAATAATGTAATAGGTTCTTCTGTAGATTCCTTTGGCTGTTTTAAGTTAGAAATTAATTCAGAAGATACTTCATCATTTTCTAATACTGTAATTTTTTTGAAAATAGGATCATCATCTGGAAATGTACTTTCAAAGTTTTTAATAATATTTTGGTATTCTTTTATCCAGTTTTCTTCAGGATCATTAATGAACTGATTCAGCGTTGAAAAATTGTAAAAATAAAATCCCCATATTTTTGCGGAATTTTTTCCTACCAGGAGAGCTTTATACGCATATTCCATTGATTTCCTATATTCCATTGCTTCTTTATAGGCAAAACTTATTAACTGGTAATCTTCTATATTTCCACGTTTATTTACTTCATTTTCTGCAGCAGATAAAATTTCAAGGCAAGTTTGGATCTCCCCTTGTTGATAAAAGCAATTTGCGTAACTTAATTGGTATTTTAATTCTCTAGTTTGTTGATATAGTGATAAATAATTAAGCTTTGCCTTTTCATACCATCCAAAATTGAAATAAATAGTTGCAATTACCTCAGATAGGATAACAGATTTAAAAGGCAATTTCTCCTCAAAGTCAACTATTGTTTTGTATTCACCAAGTTCATAGAGAGTTTGGATATAGCGACTAACTATAGATTCGTGTTGTATCCAATTAGGAATTGTAATTATAATTTCTTTTAACTTTATATAATCATCTTTAGTGTGTTTATTGTAATAAGCTATACTTAAGATTACTTTTATAGATACCTTATCTTGATAATTGAATTTATCTAAATTGGGTTCTAAAAGAGATATCGTCTTTTCCCAATCTTGTTTTTTAAAGGCATAATATCCATTTAAAATGTCTTTGAACGAACTATTAAACTCGTCGATATTAAATGTATTAATTAATTCTATAATTTCCGCATGCTTTAATTTTGCAAACAACGCATCAATATATTTAAAATAGTATGAGAAGTTAGTATCGTTAGGCTCCCCCAGTAATTGGTTTTCTTGTAGAAGTTGTACTGCTTTAGCAGGAATGCTTGAATTTATATATGAATCAGCTAAGAGTAACATTTCATCTAAGTCTAAACCATCGATAGTTTTTTTCTCTTCTAATAAAACTATAGATTTTTCCCATTCATTAGAACCAATAATATTAAGAAGTAGATTGTCAAATATTTTACTTCTGTAATTTTTGTCTTTTTGAAATAATTCTTCATACAGTATCTTAGCTTCTGAAAACCTATTTGTTCTAAAGTAAAGACAAGCTTTTAACTCTTTTATTCTATCTAAAATATAAAAGTTCTCGGTTGTTTGCTTTTCAATACTTTCAAGAAGTGGTAGCACCCCTTTAAATGTAAGTTCTGGATATACAATTTTATTTCTAGACAGATTAGTCTCTAATTGTAATACTAATGCTTCAGCTTTTATTAATAACCAAACTATATTAAATTGATTATCTTGTAGTTTTTCACTTGCAAGATTAATGACTTTTTCAAACTCTTGCAAAAGAATCCATATACTAGCTTTTGTTTCCTCGAATTTTCCGTCTGATTCACTTTCAATAATATCAATAGCTTCTTTATATTTATTTTGGCCTATTAATACATTTAATAAGACACTAAGGTTTTCAGAAGTCTCTCCACCTATTTCAATAGCTTTTCCAATGTGAATTTCTGCTTTATTAAAACGTTCTTCAAATATGTTTATAAGAGCTAAAAAACGTTCTTTTCTAGCTTCGTTTTTGCAGTGTGTGATGGCAGTGTAGAGGTGTCGAATAGCCTTTTCAAATTCTCTAGTTTCAATAAAAGTATTTGCTATTACTATATGTAGCTCTAAAGTTTCGTCGGGCTTTAGATTTGGTTTATTTAATCTTTCAATAGCTTTTTCTCGAGCACTTTTTAAGAGACCTTTTTTCATTAGATCATTTAAATCATTAAATTCAGTAGGGGTAATTATTTCTTTTAAGTAACTATTATTCTCTTCAACTAAATTAGTAGTTAAAGCTTGCTTTTCAATCACTGTATTAAAGCCTTCTTTAATTGTTTCTTCTAAAGTTCCGATTTTGTATAGTAGTTCTAAAAATTCTGGATCCCAATTTTTTGTTTTATAGTCATTCATACAAAGAGCTATTAATTCAAAAAAGGGTTTTATTAAATCTTGGTACTCTCGATACGATTCCATATAGGGGTCGAGATTTAGTTCGTGTGTATTAATACTTGCTGGTGCCTCTTCTAAAATCCAGCGGAATACCTCATTTCTGTTTATAGAATCGTCTAATAAAGCTACTGCTAATTCATCAGGAATATTCAATACTGCTTTTGCGTCTTCAATAGCTGCTTTAAAAATAAGTGTAGTTTTTTGCGTATAATTGTCTCTTATCCATTTATCTTTAATATCACGAAAAATTTTTGTATTTGTAACTTTAGGAAGCAGATAGGACATAAATTTAGGAGCAATAGTTTTTAAAAAGATAATCGATGATGTAGTATTCAATTATATTCACCTTTCATACATGATTTATTTTTCGTATTTATTAAGTATATGGTCATGGGGCAACTACTGAGAATATTGAGTGACTGCTGATACACCACAGGAGTGAAGTAGTAGGGAAGAATGACAACTGTCTCTGAAACGTGTCCTTTAAAATATAAAAATAATGGATCCAATAGGTAATTTTATTTTAAAACAAAGTAGACTAGAGGCAAACCTTCCAGTGAAGTATTATAAGGTAAAGCATTTCTGAAAACTACCTATAAACCATCTTTAAATAATCTCCCTTTCTTATACCGCCTTTATATTTCTTCTGGATTATGGTAATAATCATTTGGACATCTAGCTGACTGATTATATGTTCTTCTGCATTTCAAAGATAGTTTGTAAGAGGTAATAAGTACACATTTTACATACGTCTACAGTATATCAGACATCCATGCAGTGCTATTGTTCTGCTGGTTTTATTGAAATTAAATAAGCTAAAATATTCAATTTTTTACTTTAAAAGGAATTTCAATTTGTCCAGATCGAACTTTTAGGTTCCTTTGGATATCTTAAAGTAACCAATTCCACTTTTCATATTTCAGTTCCTTCCTCACCTTTCACTTTAAATGCTTCAAGTTGTTTGTGTATGCTGCTTATAATAGCTTCATAAGAGAAATTAAAGGTGTTTTTATTTAACTTTAATTCCTGTTCCCTTTTATTTGTATCTCTTAATTCTCTTACACACTTATGTAAGATGTGTTAAAATTTTTGGAATTCAAAGTAATTTCTTTTCGCACAAATTAAACAACTATATTTTTAGCCCCGTTCTTTTCTTAGAACGGGGCTATACTTATTGAAGGTTTTGAAATTAATAACTTTAATTGTTTAATTCTTTTGCCTTATAGTAAATAATCATTCTGGATAAAAATATCTGTCAGGTGAACACTTTGTATTAACCATAAAATCTGTATCCCTAAGAGCTTTAATTGTATCTTTTCATTGTAGTTCCTTTTCAGTTTAATTTAATTTATAACCAAAATCCTATATAAAGTTATAAATATAAAAAGTAATACATAAAATAGGAATATAATATTATATAAGTAGTTCTTTTTAATATATCCTCCAAAATATAATAACCATATTTTCTCATAAAATCAATATTAAAATATATTTTACATATATAATCTATTTTCAACGCAGACTATATAGAAAACTATTTATAGAATTCTTTTAACCATCAATATTCTTATTATGGTTTCAAACAATTCAACATCTCAGCATTCAAAAATTTCAATCCTGATACTCCCTTTAATAATTTTAATCACATGTGTTATAGCTTTATTCTTTTGAAATATGTCAGTGCCTTATACAAAAGAAATACTAATTCATCATTTATCCAGTTAACTCAAATTAAAAGGATTCATCAAATTCGATGAATCCTAAAAATAACTAATAATAATTAAAATATAACTTTGCCATCCATACATTATGTGATTAAAAATAAGAAATTCTAAATCACCTCCCTCTATAAATGTTGATATATCAACGGTCTGACCCGTTTTTAAAGTGATGAAAATATTTTTTCACCGCATAGTACATATAGTCTTTTCTAGTTCTTCAATTCATTGTCATTTGGTGAGTACGCTTCGCTAAAGTTAATTGAAAAAAATTAACTTTTAATTCCACTATATGATGCACTAATGGATCTCTGCGATGCTTATGACGACTCACCCTCCCATGTCTCTTGGCGTCTAGCGCATACATTCCTTCGTTCGGTCTATTCATAAGGCAGAGGCTGGCGATGCTCCTTAAGGGACTCGTAGTCTTATGGTGAAAATAATGCCGGCTTCTCCGTGTCATCCTTCTGTTAGAGGTCGAGTTCTGATTGCTTAGGCTGCCTCTCCGAGACAATAAAGGTCTTTCATCATTTGGCTCACATCAAAATGTACTTTCTTCTTGCACAAGGTGTGTAAAATCTTCAGTAACTTTCCACAGAGCACGACAATCGATTGTTTCTTTCGAAGTGGATTGATGGTGCGTGTAGTGTAATAATCATGTAATTGCTTAAAGGCCTCATTATGACGAATTAACGGTATCATGACACGGAATAAAAGAGCTCGAAGTTTTCTTCTACCACGCTTAGAAATCCGTTTTTGTCCTTTATGCTGTCCAGAAGAGTTTTCACGTAATGTGAGTCCCGCTAGTTTGATTAATTGGCGTGGATGCTCATATTGTGTAAGAGAACCAACTTCGGAAAGCAGCTCGACAATTGTTACGTCTCCGATTCCAGGTACTGATGCTAAATACGCATAATCCGTCATTTGTTTTGCCAGTTCTATAAGCTGGACTGTTAATTCATCAAGCTGAGCTTGCATCAATTGATACTGGGAAAGTAGTGTAGCGATTTCAATGCGTGCCATCACTAAGCCTTCTGTCAGTCCAATCGAGCTTTGTGCCACCTCGACTAATTGTTTTGCCTTTGGTAGCTGTGGACTTTTCATCCCATCTACTTGGCGGTATAAAAATAATAATTCTTCTGGCGTTTTCCCTTGAATGTCCATCGGCAGTGGTGTCTTTTCAAGCGCCGCATACGCCATTTTCCCGAAGTTTTTAAATACCTGTGTAAACTCAGGAAAAAAGCGATCTAACCAACGGATCATTCGATTTTGTAAGGCATTTACATCTTCTTGGATTTTGGCACGCAAGGTTGTACCATTACGCAATTCAGCTTCCACGCCTTCTAGAATACGTGGGTAACTAAATCGTCCATCTCGCATTAAACGTGCAATGACGAGCGCATCCTTTTGGTCATTCTTTGTTTGAAGATTGTCATCTAGCTCTTTGGAACGATTGACATGATGAGGATTCACCATGATAAATGGAATTCCATGTGCTTGAAGATAGGCAGCGAGATTCATCCAGTAGTGACCTGTGGGCTCGAAACCGACAAGAATTTCACTTTTTTCATGGGTAGCACGTAAAGCCAGTAATCTTTCATAAAAAGCATCGAAACCTTCTCTTGTTTGCGAGAAAGGGAACGATTTATGGAGCACGCGTCCTCTTTCATCAACCGCGCATGCATAATGTGTACGCTTGGCAATATCGATACCGATGACGAGTGTTTTTTCAGAGACTTGATTAATCTTTTGGTTCCTATTAGAATTCATAAAAGGAGTCCTCCTGTGTGATAGTGGGTCAATGGCTGTTGACACTCATGCATCATACAAGAGGGCTTTTCTGATTTCAAGCCCCTGAAAATCCTTCTAACAGGAATGCTCCTTAAAACAAAAAAGACTCACTATATAGTCAGTCAAAATAAAGCTTATCAAATATTTTACCCATCAAGAAAATAGCTAAAATAAAGCTAATAATTCCACCACTGCTTATAGCCAATAACGAAAACATCAGGTGTGGCACACCATATAATGACCATAAACGTAAAAAGACCAGGTAACTACCTAAACATCCAACTAGAGCAGCAATTATATAACCCAAAATCAAAGTAGGATTTTTTATTTTTTGTCTTGCCTTAGTTCCTAGCACGATTAGTCTCCTTTCTTACGGTCCATTTTCAAGAAATGACTCCCTAATAAAATGACCTATTTAGAAAATTCAAATGTCACTTTGTCACCAGTTACTTTTAGTTTTGCATCAAACGATTTATCAGTTTTCGATTTAAAGCCTTTTATGACTGACGTAATCCCTTTTTCTAATAAATCATTGATATTTTTTTCCGTAAGCTTTTTAGTTGCAATTATTTTATTAATCGAAAACTTACAACCATTTTTATACTCGCTGCACCCTAAAAAAGTTTTACGATCTATCATTTGACCTTTCTTACAACAAGGACAGTTACCTTTGTTATTGTTTGCTTGTTCTATCTTTATTGTTTGCTCTATATTACTAACTTGTCCTATTTTTTTCGGTGCTTCCTGAATTAAATTCATGATAAAAGCTTTAATATTAGAAATAAAATTCTCAGGTGAACTTTTTCCAGTTCCGATTTCTTTTAGCTTTCCTTCCCATTTAGCAGTCATTACTGGACTTGCAAGTAAAGTACCCTCTATTGCTTCACATAAAATTTTGCCTTTATTCGTCACAGAAACAATATTTTTCGTTACTGTAATATACCCATTTTTCTTAATGGTTTCGATGATACTAGAACGTGTGGCCTCAGTCCCCAACCCCTCTACCTCGTTTAAGATTTCCTTATCACTTTCATCATCTACTGTTTTCCCAGCGTTTTTCATTACTTTAACTAGATCACCTTCTGTATAGGGCTTAGGAGGCGTTGTATGCCCTTCTTTGCTTTGAAGGATACTTAATACTCTTTCATCTTTTGAAACGCTAGGAAGCACCTTATTACTGCCATTTTCCACATGTTCTTCATCATCTGATTGTACAAATAAAGCTTTCCAACCTTTTTCAATTTCTACCTTTCCAACAGTTTCAAATTTCACATTATTTACAGCTGTGACAATTTTCGTTTCCTCATACAAGTAGTCACTATGGAACATAGCAAGTGTATTACGCAAAACCTCATCATAAATATGCTTTTCTTCAACCGATAAGCTGTTTAATGTATTAGCACTAGGTATTGTCTTAGTTGGTATTATGGCATAATGCTCTTGAACTTTTGTGCCATCTACATATCGTTTATTAGCAACTTTATTAGGGGTAAAATCGACATTTATTAACTGCATATAATTTTCAACATTGTTTGACAAGTAAACAAATTCATTTTCAGTAATGAAATTTATACTGGTACGAGGATAAGTGACTATTTTTTTCTCATACAAAGACTGCATTATTTCTAACACTTTAGAAGGGCTGTACTTCCATCTTTTATTAGCAATCTTTTGTAGTGTTGATAAAGAGTGTAATCTTGGTGATTTTATATGTTTCTCTTTTGTCTCTATTTCTAAAACTTCACCTGTAATTTCTTTATTTAATACCAGGTTTTTTTCTTCTAAAAATGAAATTAATTCTTTAAGTGTATCTGTCTTAACCTTTGCCTTACCTGTATATTGGCCATTTGTTGATTTAAAATGGCCAACTAATTCGAAGAATGGCTTAGATACAAAGTTCTCAATCTCTTTTTGGTGTTGGTAGATCATATAAACTAATGGGGATTGTACACGGCCAATACTTAAACTTGCATTAAGACCTTTATTTTGCAAAAGCAAACTATACAAAGGACTAGCGTTCATTCCTACAAGCCAATCTGATATTTGACGAGTTTTTGCTTCGCTGTACATTAATAAATCTTTCTCATTTGATTGTAAGGATTGAAAGCCTTTGACAATTTCATCTACTTCAAGTGAGTTAATCCAGAGCCGTTTAATCGTTTTATTTTTTGCACCTGTCATGTTGAAAGTAGAATAGAATATATTGCTACCTTCACGATCAATGTCACATGCGTTGATTACTACATCAGCGTTATTAATTAGCTTCTTTACAGCATTAAATTGAACTTTTTTATCCTCAGAAACCTTATACTCAAATTGTGCTGGAATGATAGGTAAATTTTTAATATCCCAGTTTTTCCATTCTTTTCGATATTCCCCTGGCATTTTCAAGCCAACAAGATGTCCAATTCCCCATGTGATGACTGCTCCATCTGGAAATGTGCTACAAGGTTTTAGTTCAATGTGTGTTTTTTCTCTTTTTGCTACTTCAAAAGCTTCGGCATAAGCTTTTGCTTGTGAAGGTTTTTCGGCTAATATGACTGTATTCATTCTAATAACCACCTTTTATATATTTTTGACTTTAATAAACAGGCTACATATTCAAGTTAGATAACCTTGCAAATAGTTCACTTTCTTCTATATTTTTAGATGATTCTAAGTTTCTATAAAGTTCTTCATTTTGAAACTGAAGCTTATCTAGTAACTGGTTCAGTTCATCATAAGGTAAATATATTTCTAACTCAGATATATCGAAAATGCTATTGAATTTTATAGTGAGTGCGGTATAGCTAACACCCCATCCTGAACAAGTTTGAAACCAAAATTCCCACTCAGTTAAAGCTAACAAAGTTATAAGTTCGTGCTTGTGAATAGATTTCCTGATATAAGGTAATGAAACAAATGCACTTGATGACAGAATAAGTGAGTTTAATATATTCATCTTTTCGCTGTTAAGGACTGGTTCAGAAAGGCTTTTTATTTCTTCTAATCGTTCCTTAATCAAGGGAAGAAATTCATTTTGATAGGGCAACTCTAATGTTGTTAAATCTACAGCTTGAATAATTTCATCATATGAAATTTCATTTTTAAAAAATTCATTTAAGATTTCTTTATTGAAGAGTCGTCCATATCCACCCCAGTACATAGGCATATAGAGATTTTCAAAGTGAGATTCTTTAAATAACAAAAAATGTATAGGATTTGCAGTGATTGTTTGATCAATGTTTATTTGGTTCAATAATTTAATTAAATTCATTTTTTCACTACCTCCTCAAGTAAGCAATTCCCATGAAAAATCAATTCTTTATGTTCTTCAATCCATTTATTCACATAACTTTGTAAATCTTTTACTAAAACAGTCATCGTATTAAAAACAAAGAATACATTTTCCCCTGTATCTCCAACGTACTTTATGGTATTATCATCAAGCTCAAAAACCGCAACCTCAATCATATTTCCTATATCAAGTACAACCTCAACTAAATATTTTTCACCGTTGTATTCATAGCGATATTTTGAAACAGTTTCTTCTTTACCAAGCCCATAATTTACAGGAACGTTTTTTAATTTGTAATCGTGCAACATGATTATTTCTTGTGTAAAAAACGAAGTTGTTTGAGCTGGGTAGTTATCACGAATATCAAATAATTCCATATTATTTTTCATCAGTTCCATAAACTCAACTTCTGAAACATCTTCAGGATTTAGAACACCATTAATCAAAATATCTTTTGTATATGACGTTTTCTCCCATTGCAAAGTATAAGAGCATCCAAATTCTCTTAAAAGTTTTATATTGGGTTCAAAATTCAAAACATTTTCTGTATCAATAAAACATCTAATAAATTCAAATAAATAACATGAATTTCCATTACCAAAATCAATTTTTTGTTCATTTAATTCATTTTCTGACTCAAATAATTTTTCGTTTCCTTTAGTATCAAACACTTTAAACAACACATTTACGCTTGTGGCCCCAATATTAACGCCTTTGTACATAAATGGCGTATCTGCTAAAAATACATAATCATAACCTAATCTATATTTTTTCATTTGTTATACCTCTCTTCAATTAAGTGCCAAATGGCAAAACTTATCCCGCAACTTTCACATTTATGCGATGTACAGCCTACTGTTTGCTCTTGTTCATATATTTTTTGCTCCCTCTCACACCAGGGACATTCTACAGAAAATGGTTGAATAATATCTTCATTTGTTTCTTCTGACATTTCAAACTCCTCCTTTATCATTAACAATTAAATTATGTTGTTTCTGCTTTTTATGAATAATTATTTTCTGAACTAAAAATAGAACCGCATTTAAAACAAGATAAATTACAATTATTAATGTTGTACTTTCCTGGTTTCCTAAAAACGATAAGCCTAACAATGTACATAAAGATAAACAAAGCAAAAAGGATTCTAATATGGTTTTTGACGTTCGAAATGTAAATTTCAAGCTTAGTGACAATGCGAAGGAAGTCGTAATTAAAAAAACCATAAGCCCCTCGATACCTTCACGTACATTGTCACTACTGATAAAGGTTGTTAATACACACACTCCATCGATACTTAAATAAAGCATTGTTAATATCAAGAAACACTCACTCAACCTCTTTAAAGGCTTTAAAATTGCCATATTACACACTCCTTCCGTTCTAAATAATTAAATTTGATCTACAAAGCCTGAAAAACTCCCTTTGATAAGAAAAAGGACTCACCAATTTTGATGAATCCTTAACCTTTGAATATTTGTTAGATTTTAAAAATCTTTTCACTAACGTTCATAAAATCCTTTGTCTTGTTTTCTAATTGTTTTTTTCTCTTTCATTAGTTTATTTTCTTGCTGCAGATCATTTATATCAAAATCAGGAGGAACATTCACAAGATTTCTTAAAAATATACCACTATCAACTAGCCATTTAAATTCCTCTTCAATGTTGTAATTGTGATCTTTCGCTATATTTTCATCAACTTCTATTACCGCAATCATTTTTATTTTTTCAGCCATAGACACATCTCCCTCAATGATAATAACAATAGTTGTTTAACTGCTAAGACTCACCAATTTTGATGAGTCCTGATCTCTTTAAAATTAAATATTACTTTTCACTTTTTTAAGGACAAAATTTCAACTGGTTTTAAACCTAACTTTTGTCTATTTTCGTTTACTCGTTCTCTCCCCCCTTCACAGTATTCTGAATCCAACTCAAAACCAATCCAGGAACGTTTTGTATTGTCACATGCTACAGCTGTAGTAAATGCTCCCATACAGTTATCTAACACTGTGTCACCTGGATTTGTATAAGTTAGGATAAGATACTCAAATAGTGATAATGGTTTTTGTGTCGGGTGCCAAGTTTTGCTGTCACGTGGAAAATCAATTACTGACTTAGGGTAGTTTTTCCTTTTCACGATATGTGGTTTACTTAATGTTTCATTTCTATCTCCTAGTATTTTCATTTTAGGAGAATTTTTTATTAATACAGGCTTACAATATATAACTCCTTGCGGATTGTATGTCGGCAGTTTTTTATAAAAGACACATACATTTTCATGATTTTTTAGTGGCATCTTATTGGCATTTGGGAATCCTGTTGTGTGCTTTCCTTTCTTCCAAATCCACTCATATCTGAACAGTTTAAGATTGGACATAATTAATTTACTAGTGAATGGCTGGCTTGCCGTTAATACAATAGCTCCGTTATCTTTGATAACTCGCTCGTACTGCTCCCACAAAAGCTCAAACGGAATAATCGTATCCCAACGACAGGTAGTCGTTCCATAAGGAAGATCTGTCAGGATTAAATCAACCGACTTGTCTGGTATGTACTGCATACCCTCTAGGCAATCCATGTTATAAATAGTATTTTTGTTAATGTTCATAGCTTTTTTCCTCCCGACATATTATAATTAAATCAGGAGAACAAGCGTTCTTTTACATACTTTTTAAGAGGCTTGAAGGGACAAGCCTCTTTAATTTTTCAATAAAAATAACGCTAGTCAAATTGACTGCGCTTCCTTAACGTTCATATGCAATACATCTTCGCTTGTGTTTGGTACCCACTTCATTTTTCAATACTTCATCATGAGCACCAGGTATTTTTTGTTGCAACTCTTTCTCTACCTGGACTGACTCAGTTAATTGGCCACCACGCTGCTTTTCATCAGCATACAAAGCGAGTTCCTTTAAAATTTCCTGATGTTGCGGATCAGTTAGCTTATTTTCTGCAATGAGTTGATCATATGGACTCTTGTACTCTCCATCACCAATATCCAATCGATCTGGATTAACTAGATCGACTGTATCTCCGTTTGGAATTAATACATGGTATCGAGTTTTGAGATAACTATATGCTTTTTCTTTATCAGAAAACACTTCCTTTTCAAGCAGCGCCATGCGTTCATTTCCTTCAGCAAACCCCATTAATTCATTAGACATTAGTTCACTTTCAGACCATTGGATTAGGATCTTCGGATTAGTCACTTCTTGCTGATTAATGAGGGCAAAATTATCTTTAAACGTATTATTAAACACCTGGATAAAATCTGCATTTACTTGCTCAAAGGTAAGTAAATCATCACTGACACTCCTAAGTTGATCCAATTCCTGTTTAAATGCTGGATGTTGTAATTGCTCAACCTTATTAGTGATTATGTCATGAATAATTTCTTTTAAGTCCTCAGCTTCAATTGCACGCAAGCTGGCATTCGATAAAGCCCCGTACTCGATTAATAGCAGCTGCACAGGCTTCATTAATTCGTTCTCTTTTGCACGTTGAATTTCTAAAAAATGATTATCGATGGTTTCTATAAATTCACTCGCTGCTGTTCTCACACCATTTAGTAACATTTCTTTATCTTTTAATTCTTTACCTTGTTGTGTCCAGCTGGCCAAATAAGAAAGACTAAAATTTTCAGTATCAATCCCATATCGACTGGCCACGACATAGGACACCATTTCTGCTTGAAATTCACGTTCTGCTGTAGTAAAGCTATCTCGAACATCAGGAGTGTGCAGCCTAGCATGTGCTAACTCATGAAGTAACGTAGTAACATTTTCGTAAGCTGTATTTCGTGGGTTTAAGGCAATTATTTTTTCATATGGATAAGCAACACCTTTCGCTACTCCTAATTCACGTGGAGGTACTGGTAATATTTCAAACCCAATATTTTTAGATACTTTATGCAAGGCTGCTAACATTTCACCTTCATTTTCTATCACTCCATCCTGGTGATACTGGCCAAAGATTTCAGAGACAGGCATCCCTTTCTCTCTTGCATCTGTTTGGGTATATTCAAATACATGGCCAATTTTAAAAAACAACTTTTTTTCAGTTTCTAGCACGCCATTTTTAATTTGTGCTTTCTCTCTTGAATTAGCGAATTGCATCTGTATCCATTCATCATCACGTTTAAAATATGTGACAGGTGTAGGGACAAATATTTGAATCCCCTTCTCACCTTTTTTAACAGATACACCCTTGTCCTGCCAAAACTTAAATGAACCTACTGCTTTTGCACCCATGAACTGATTTTGAATCAAAGCCATGTTACGCAAGGAATAGTTATAAAATATTGACATAAAAGCTAAATGCTCTTTTAAAGCATCCTCAGTTATAAAATAGGAGCTTAGTTGATTGGTCATTTTCTCTGATAATTCTTCGATCTCTTTTTGCTTTTCCTCTGCTGTTTTTGCTGTATATTTTTTACGTGTCATCACCATAATCTCTACTCCTTTAAAGTTCTTCAGGTACCAAATGGGCATCTGCTAATTCATGACGTTCTGTTTCAGGAAAATATTCAAGTAATGAGGTATCCATAATTATTTCATGGCTTTCTTGATTGAATGGCACAATAAATGTACCTTGTTGAATTGCCCCAAAGATAAACTGTCGATTATCCTCTGTTAGCTCTACTTTTAGGTCTACACTATTTACTCGAAGCGTAACATGCTGTTCTTCTAACTCTTTAATAAACGCATATTGAATGTTGTTCATTTTTGCCATCCCTCTTATTTTCAAAATTTTTTAATTCATTAAATGCATTCCACCAGCTTTTAATGATTTCTTCTGCAGCCTCTTTCGAGGGCATGTTTGTAAGTTCTTTTAGATATTTTTGTGATCGATAATAAAAAGTTTGGTCATCATCGTACTCACATAGTTCATCCAAAGCCAGCTCTCGATGTATAAGATAATTTTTTCCATCAAGGTTCTGAATTAAATAGCTCATGGGGGAAATCCATCTACTATTTTCGTCAAAGAAACCAATTTCTTTTGGAGCAGACATCACAACAATATCTAGATTATTATCAATACACGACATACACATTACTCCTTGATATGGTTCTTTTATTACATCAAGTACTTTATTGCATGATTCACATCTGACTTGATAGGACATTTAATAACCTCCTCTAACGCTCATATCCATCTAACATGCGGTCAAATTCTTCCATGTTTCGTTCTTTTTTAAAGTCGTGATACGTTTTTCGTAACCGATAATTCAAATTATTTAGTGCCTGGTTTAACCCTTTAGAAACATGTAAATTTTGACGATACATAGGAGCTTGATACTTCCTTTGGGATTTAGATAGTTCAAACAAACGATGATCAGCTTCCTTTTGATAGGCACGCATTTCAGTTAAAACCGCATTACCCATACGTTTTTTTAAATCCTCTAATTTTGTTTGTTTATAGTTTTGATACTTGCTACCTTCTCCGTACTTTTCTTTCATGACTTCAACTTCTTCATCCAGTAGCCGATGAAGATCTTTCATTTCATTTTTATAGTAACGTTTTAAATATATATCAACGATCTGATCAATATACGGCCTTGCCCCATCAATTGACTGATAACCATACCTCCATTGAGAACGATCTTGCGGTAATCGTTGAAGTGCCTCTCGAAAAAGCCTTTTCGTTTGACGGTGTGTAGATAAATCGACCCCCTTTTCCTTTTTTAAATTCACACTACCTCGTATCAAATCGGTAATAAGATTACGTTCTTTTGTGCGATCCATAATAAGGTTGGCCACTTTCGACTTCATTTTATCAAGGGAACCTTGTTTTCGTTTGGCACGTAGTTGTTCTTCCCATTTACCTGTTTCAAAATTCTTTGTCCACTTTTTAACCCGTGTAGGTATCGGCTCAACTGTCGCTATATGAACATGAAGGTTGTCTGTGTTGTAGTGAATAGCTGCAGACCATACCGCACTATCGATCATATTCTCTGCTTTTAACATTTCGTTTACTGCAGCGCGCACAATATTTTTCATTTTCACTTCATTGACCTGTCCACCTTCATCCATTAATCCATACTTTTGTAGCCAAGTGTTATCGAAACTAATCACATCTTGCCAAAGTGGAGAACCATTTTCTTGAGCCTGCTTGAACAAATCTTTTAATGAATTTTTTTGATCCATATTGATAATATCTTCAGTAGATGAAAACAATGCACCTTGCTTGTTTTCATCTCCCATATAGTCCATATACTGATAAAAAACAGAAAAGGAATCATTTTCATCAGTAATAATTTTCTCGTTCACTTTCGCAGCATCACGATCAATATAATTAATAAAATCCTGATATTCATCGCTTGATGGCATAACAAATCTACTTTTTAAAACAACGCCAGGAGAATTATTCATATTTATCTCCCTCTATCCATTAAGAACTTTGATTATCTGGCAACGCTCTTTTGGTTTCCTGATCGATTTTCTTTTGACGATTATGTGCAATACGATTTTTTATTAATTCCTCAGCTTGATTAAAAGGCACTGTTTTTAATCGATCAGTAGAACCTAACTGTTTTGCCTCTGTCATAATGAAATAGTGATTCCAAAATTCAAGCATCATTTGAGTATTACGATCAATAACATTACTTGTTACACGTACTCGCTTTAAATCCTCTGTTAGTGGCTCCAATAAACGTTGCAGGTGTTGTAACATTATTGCATCTATTTCAGTTAGTAACGTTTGATTTTGAGAAGATTCATTAGCAAAATATGAATCAACTAGATACTCAATAACAGCCCCATGTGAAGATAATTTTCTATCCTTCTTTAACTGTTCAATTTTTTTAATAGTGGACTCAGTTAAGAAGAGATTTTTTTGTTGCTTCTTATTTTCATTACTCATTTTGTTTCAACTCCCTTCCGCCAACTTCCAATAATTGTTGTTGAATTTCTTCCTCATCGCTGTCAAATAGTAGGTACAACATCGATTCAATTTGCAATACATGTTTATATAGCTCACTTTGTTGTAATAAATATTGCTCCATCTGTGTTTGAGAAGCTGTTACAACTTTTTCAAAGCGATCTCGTTCCTCAATGAACACATCAAAATAAGCTATCCGTTCAAGCAAAGATTTTAAATAAACCTGGCGTGACACTTTTGCTTTTTTAGCAGCTTTATCAATTTTATCTATTGCTAATTCATCGACATCTCGAATTAATATAGCACCCATTATTCGTTCACCTCTTGCCCAAAAACTTTTTGCACTTCTTGGTTTAAAATGCCCTCAATTGAAATCAGTTTTTTCAGCAACTCTTCATTCGATTTTGCAAAAGTCGCAAACACTTCTATATGCATCCCCAGCATTTCTTCGAAGCGATTTTTTTCTTCTTGAAATAAATTTGGAGTCGTTATTCGTTTCAAGTGAAGATTAATAAAATCATTTTGTGTCATCTTCTTTTTTTTGGCCATGCTTGTTATTTTTTTCTTTAATGCTGGATCAACCCTTGCCTTTATTTCAGCCATTGTACAATCTCTCCTTTACTTCAAAGTCGCTAGGGCGTTGAGCGTTTCGTCTCTAAAAGAGGCGAAACTGAAAATAGCCTGCGAACGCAGGCTATTGAGTGAAAGAGCATAAGGGAAATCTGCTATCACCTGGGGTGATAGACTAGGCAGAGCCTAGTATTTCGGTGTCCCCATAAAAATGCGCTTTTCTACATGTTTTCTATACAAACATATATTCCCTTCTATATATTTTCTATATAGTTTTTGAATAAAAATTCAAGCTATTTTTCCCACTCTTACAGATAAATTTTATCTTAATCAACTATACTGACCTGTCATTAGTGACATCTTTTTTCTTTTCATCTGAGCCAATCATTTCAATTTTTTCTTGCAACTTCTTTCGCTTATTTTGTAATTCTATTAGTCGATTTTGATAGTCTTTTTTCTTCTCATTGACGTTTTCAATCGCTGTTTTTTTCTTTACAAGTTGTAGACGTACTTCTTGTTTTTCGTCTTCCGTCTTATAGGCAAGCTCACTTTCTAGATGCTTCATTTCGTTTTGTATTGAAGCAATAATGTCATCTTGTAAGGGAATCTGTTCTCCTTCCAATGTACGAATCTTCTTATCAATTTGGTCAATTTCAAGCGCAATAAATTCTTCTTGATAGGCGAACTGTGTCTTTTCTTTCAAGGTTTTATCCTCACTTATTTTTCGATAATCGCCAACAATAATCTTTTCTTTCGGCTGTGGTAAATCTAAAACAGCTGATGGATCGACAGCGCCTTTTTCAGCCAACAGTTTGTCCCTTGCCTCACTTTCAAGTATTTTTTGATCACGAATTTCCTTAACAAATAAACCAATAACAGAATACTCTTCAGGCACTTTTGAAATATGAAGAACGTACTGATTATCTTTTTGATAGATAATTTTCACAGGGTAAGACTCCAATGATTTGGACGCTTTGGCCGCAAATGCAAATGTAGGTTTTACGTTATCTGAACCTGTGTGTCGTGTTTCCAGCAATACTTCCATGAACCCTTTTTCGGGATTATAGTGCCATTTTTTTAAGATTAATGTCGTTTGTTCTAAACCAACTATGTCTTTGTTAAAAGGTGTTTGTTTAATTGGATTATCATCATACATCCACAACTTGGATGTGAAGATAATCAAAAAACTAATGATGAGAAACGACATCAGACTTACATAAAATTTATTTTCTAAGCCTTTATTTATTTTTAATTTCACAATTTAACGCCCTCCTTTATTCAGAGAAATTGGCCACTCTTCCATAACCCACAATGACAGATCCCCAATAACCTGTTAACGCGTCATCATAACGCACACCATCGTTTTGCGAGTTAAACATTTTTCCGTTTCCTACATACATACCGACATGTGTAACTGGTGCGTAATTAGCACTTTTAAAGAAAATTAAGTCGCCTGGTTGCAATTGATCCCGTGTTATTGGTTGAGCAAATTTGTATTGTGTATAGGCTGTACGTGGAAGTTGGATGCCTGCTTTTGCGTAAGACCATTGCATTAATCCTGAACAATCAAAGCCCATATTTGGATTGTAACCACCCCAAACATAGGACCATCCTTCGTACTTTAACATCTCGTTTAAAATCGTTTTAAAAGCTTCATTTCCAACAATTTGAGAACCCATAGGCGAACAATTCATCGTTAATCCACCCAACTCACTAGCAAATTTCGTGACCGTTGGTACCCAATGTGCATTTAATCCGTTCGGATCATTTGCTGCCCCGATGGGTGCATAAACACTCCCTAATGACTCAATTGTTGAGAGTCCGTCATCAATAATGCGACGCTTTAAATTCGCCATTGTGTATGACAACCCTTCCTCTAATGTGGAAAAATGCATCAACTTAGACCAACCTGTAGCTGGGTCCATGATGCCTCCTGGATTGTTTTTATTTACAACCGCATTGGATGTACCTCGACCTGTTTCGTGAAAAGCAATTGCTGTAGCCAATACAGGATCAATACCATTTAATCTTGCAAGTTCTATAAATAAATCTCCTTTTCCAGTGAAAGCCCCTGCATTTGAAAAGGCTGCATTCCAGCTTACTTCATCGATTTCTCCTGTCACAGAACAAGCTGATAAACCATTTCCTCCAATAGAATGATTGTTTGTTGAGCCTCCTACTGCACCTATTATCATGATGATGGCCAACAAAATGACAGCTACAATCGCAAAGAATGAAAACCCTAACGACCCTGCAATCCATACCAAAATCTTTTTACCAATCTGCTGTCCAATAAAATTAATGAGTTGCTTCATACACGACTCAACTCTTTTACAAACCATTCTCCCGACTCAGAAAGTGTCAAAGATATTTTATACATGTTGGATTGTTCTCTAACTTTTTTACCTGCAGAAAGCACATCCCATGTGGCATAGACCATGAATTGTATTTCTTGATCTCCTGAAGCCTTTGTAGGAGAAACATCAAGTGACTGGACTTTCCTTGTTAGTTGATCCTTCGGAGCCATTACTTCATTTTGTACAACAATTAAAAAAGGAGCTGTAGAAATTTCCTTCCACATCTCCATATCTGTATTATTTTCTAGCCAAGCTTGCATAACTTTTTCCGCTAATTTTTCTGCTGCCTGTACCTTATCTTCACCGAATTTAGCCCCATACTCAGCGTCATAATCGATTTCCGTATTCCCTACAGGTACTTGTTGATCTTTATCGGTTTCCGTCTCTGAGTCTGTTCTTTCTTCCTCTATTGGTTCTGTGTAGCTGTATTCATTTTCTCCCTCAAAACCTGTATCATCTTTATTTTTACCATCATAGAAGAACATTTTTATCATGAACCCTAACATGACCAAACCAATGAATAGTACCAAGATTAATTTTGACATTGTAGAACGTTCCACGTTACATTCCCCCTCTAAACATTGCCAACTCTTCTTCTGATGCTTCTACGCTGAACATTAAATTCCCTACTCCATTAATAGATAGTAGACAATCTCCTTGTTGGAACTGCGGTATTTGCGCCAATTCACTTTCGCTGATTTGACCCTCAAAAATCGTTCGCATAGCATCTAATGTGTTGGCGTCTTGCCCCATGATAAATTTGTACTGTGTTAATTCAAATAATGTACGAATCTTTGTCACAACTTCCGAATCTGCATGATCAGGTACATAATCTCGAATGGATTGACTAGCTAATACAATGCCACCAAAATACTTACGGGCTTCTCGTTCATAATCAATTAAATAGTCCACAGCTAACAGATTATTAGCATTGATAAAGCGATGAGATTCATCAATAACGAGGAAAAACCGAATAACATCCTCTTCATTGAAATTACTATCTTCATAAATTGCTCGCATTTGAGGTGTACCAATTTGAATAAGATTATCCCATATCAACGTTAATGCACTATACATTTGGGCATTAAATATATTTTTCTCTAACCTTGTTAAATTACGGACAGAAAAGAAAATCACTTGTTCATCTGTAAAAGCTGGAATGGATGTGTGTCCATCGAATAAATGACCATAACTGTGTACTAAATTATCAATTACTAATTCAATTTTTTCTAGACGATTGGCTCTAGTCATAGACAACTCTTTACGAATAATACGTTGTGGTAAATCCTCATATAATTCATTCCGCACATACTGTAAAAATTCACTGAATGTCGGATATTCTTCATTCGCTAACTGAGTTACACCCGTACTTTGAATCCGTTCTTGGAAACCTAAAGATACATAAAACAAACGTAATACTTTTTTAAATTCTTCTAAGTCTTCGGTTGAAGGATTATTCGTTAAAAATTGATAGAAGGTTGTAACTTTTGAAAGGTGTTGCATAAAGCTAAGTTCTTCACTTTTTTGATCTGTGCCATCTGAAATACGATAAATTTGCAAAGGATTTATGATACCTTGACTGCCATCTAAACTAATTAATTGGCCATTCAAAGATTCTTCTACTAACGTGGCAAATTCGCCTGTTACATCAAAACCCCGTATCACATTACTACGACAAGCATTATCCGTTGTCAGCTTTTTCAACAGTGTCGATTTTCCTTTTCCCATCGTTCCAGCAACAACGGCATTAAAAAATGTACGCTGTTTGTCTCGATGAAACAGATCAAAAATAACATTACCACCACTAAATGTTGTACCTAAATAACTGCCTGTGGGATCGTTAAGCTCTGAAAAATGAAAAGGCAAACCTGCAGCTAATGAAAGCGCTGGTACGCCTTTACTTTCTCTTTTATTTGGAAAGGTTTGTTGCTCTTGATAAGGAACAAAAAGGGACTGCCATTCCCAACTACTTTCATTAAGAAATATCGTTCCCTTATATCCATAACTAATTAAATCCGTTTCAACTGCTTGTACTTTTTGTTCCAGCTCATGAATCGTTTTTGCATGTACAAATAAACGAATGTCGACAAGCTTTACGACCTCACCCATTTGTGAAATTTCCTGATAAAGCCTTTCTAACTCTTGATAACTATTTTGAGCATCCATTTTTTCAGATTGATGTTTTCCACTTGAATAACGTACGGTCTGCTCTAACATACTTTTATTAATCGCACTAACGGTTTCATCTTTAGGCATTGTGGCATTATCCATCGTTACAATGACATCACGCATGGAGAATATTTTTTCTAACCATAGTTTTGATACATTCGTTGGATAGTCCCATATGTGAATACAGGCCTCATAACCGTCTCCTTTTTGAATGTATTTATCTTTAAATTGAATACCGCCTTGCGGTTGTATAGCAGCTAAAAAAGTGGGATTATACACTTTCTCTTGTTTCTCCTCTTGCTTCATTTTATCTGGCTGCTTCATCTTCATAAGAGAGTCTAATAGCTTCATTGTTAAACATCCCCTCCTCTACTTATAATTTAGAATTTTGATTAGACATCATAAATAAAATGTCTTGCTTCTTTTCTTTTGTTAAAGCTTGCAAAGGGAATGATTGTCGCATCCCTCGCACTACTTGTTTTTTTTCATCCTCTAAAGTCTGAGTTGACTTCGCATAGATAAACAAGAAAAATTCACGGTTTGTCCGTTCGCGTTCTAAAAACTCTAACTCAAATAACTTTCTGTTGATAAAACGTAAACGTAATGGATCTGTCGTTTTCTCTTTTTTTCTTTCCCAATACAGCCTTTGCTTTTCTGTATTGGCTGGAAAGTTTAACCCTACAACTTTGTGCTGAGATGAAAAACTACGATAAAAGCGTGCATTTTCTAAAAGTTTTACTGTTATATCGTTATCCGTTAGTGAGTGTAAATCACTAGGCATAATTTGAAAGATGTCCATAAAGTACCCTTTTTTCATCACAATGTACTCGTCAGTTATATCGATAAATGGCATAATCATAGGCGTCTTCCGTAAAACATGAGATTTTCTTTCAACCTTCTTTTTTGCCTTTTTATTCTTTAGAAAAAAAGGATACTTTTTAAGGAAGCTTTTTTTAGACACTTTTTCCTCGGTATAAGAAGGGACAATAATTGGCTTGATTTCCTCTTTATTCACGATGTTCCCCCTCTCCATATAAATAATCATTCATAATTTTTTTGACATCTAATGCATGATAAGTGTATTTATTACGCTTGAAATATAAATACAATGACATGTAATTTTTGAGTCGAGGGTTATTCCTAGAAGGCAATACCATCCAAAACAAGGTACCACTTGCCATCAATATATAAGGAATAAACAAAATACCATGTACTAAATCTTTTAATACGGTGAAAAAAAGAAAGAAGCTAACCAACAAAATGATTAACTCCTTTACTTCTAAACCAACAATTTTAGGCTTTGCCTTAATTTCTTTTGGAATGTCATACATTATTCTTGGTCACTCCCTTGTCTTTTTCCTTTTCCTATATTATTGGTCATACGACGAATATTTTGACCAAGTGTAAAACCACTATTACCAGCACGTGTCACGCTTTCTTTCAGTTGTTGTACAGATGGATTACCACCAAGAATGGTATTTGTATGCACCACCTGTTTATGTCCATATGTTTTAGGATCAATGGTAGTTGACTTTTGATTAGGCTGAACAATACCACCTTGTCCTCCTACAGTCGAAACAACTGGTCCTTGCTGTACAACGTTTGATCCTCCTGTTGGTTGACTAACTACTTGTGCCTGTGTCGAATTTTGCGGTGCAACATGTTGGACATTTCCTGAAGCACCTTGTTGAACTACTCCACTAGTAACAGTTTGATGCCCATTTCCTATAACCGTTGGAGCTGTCACTCCTGGTGTATTTGGTTGTGGTGCAACTCCTACAGATGGGATTGTTTCATTTGTTTGACGTTTGTTTGAACCTGTCGATACATTTCCTGTACTTGATGGTGTTATTACTCCTGATGTGCCTGCCTGTTGTGTAACCCTTCCAGGTGGGATTACTTCACTTGCTTGTCGGACGTTCGACCTCATTGGAACATTTCCTGTATTTGCTGAACTTGTCATGCCTGGTGTACTTGACTGTGTTGAGATCCCTTCAGACGGGATTGCTTCACTTGTTTGACGAACGTTTGGACCTCCTGTTGGAATAGTTGCTGCTGTATCTACTTGTCTTGTCACGCCTGATGTACTTGGCTGTGTTGAGATCCCTTCAGACGGGATTGCTTCACTTGTTTGACGAACGTTTGGACCTCCTGTTGGAATAGTTGCTGCTGTATCTACTTGTCTTGTCACGCCTGGTGTACTTGACTGTGTTGAGATCCCTTCAGACGGGATTGTTTCACTAGATGGAATTGGCTCATGTTCTTGTCGCTGAATTGGTCCCTGGTGCATGTCGCCATCATGACCAGTTACACTTTGTATTGAAGAATCAACACTAGGACTTCCTGATATAGGTTGACTTTCTTGACGTTGCATAGCACCCCGTTGTGAAACATCACTTGTGCTTGTATTTGTTGGTGGTTTAGCTGGTGTTGTTATTGTCTTTGGTTGGATTGGTGGACTTCCTTTTTCCTTTCCACCTTGACTTGGTATTTGACCAGGTTGAACACTTCCCATACTGCCTGGCATACCCACTTGGTTACTGTTATCACTAGATGGAATTGGCTCATAATCTTGTGAAGTTGCAGCTATCTGATCATGTGCATTCAATCCATCACTTTCAACCGATGACGGGATAGAATCTGAAGTACCCCCCATAGTAGAATTTGAATGCTGTTCATCTGATTTTGGCATGGTTTTTACATCGCCACTACCAGGTATCGCTGGCACAGAAGTACGTTTTCCTACCTCTGACGGTGTTTCTGTACGCATTCCTTCGACAGTTCTCTTCGCCATATTTGCGCCACCTGCTACAGTAGCAGCACCTTTTTGAGCTACGTTTTTAAGCGCCTGTGCGCCAGCTGTCAATGCTTTACCTCCTGCATAAGCTCCCATCATCGCTTGCCATCCATTTCGTAAACCTGCATCAATACCAAGCATACGTTGAACAATATCAGGAGCATCAATCAATGCCCAAGCCCCAGCAATCATGAGTATGACGACACCGAACATCCCAATATCCGTCTTTAATCCGTTTGCCCAATTCACAAACAAAACGAATAGTTGGAGGAGACCCGTCATTATAAAGATCACGACAAAAGTATTGACCATTTCCACCAATACTTTTTTTGTCCGTTGTCCACCTGTAAGGTCACTCGCTGCAATGAACATACCAAAAATTTGATGGAACGCTAGATCAAAAATAGCACGGCCAATTTTTAGAACTGTGATACCTAACGCAATAGACGTTACCAGTAAGGACACAATTAAAGACAGCCAATTGACATGATAACGATAATAAGTTTCTCGACCTATTTTCGTCATAGGGACCGCATTATCTTGTAATTCTTCGACTTGATAACTGTCGCCAACACCTGTCGGAACTGATTTCGTTTTTAAAACCTCTTTTGACTCATCACTTAATTGCTTTACCCAATCTTCTTTAAAAAGCCAGCCATCATCTTCATGCAAATCAAGCTTTTGTAAAAAGGGGATGTGCAAGGCTGATGAATCAGAAAAACGATTTGCATAAGTATAATCTGTAGTTCCTACTGAACTATTTTCTTTGCTCGCTGGTCGTGGAGGTGAACTTTCATCCCCACGTGTACTACTAGCAAATTGAAAATCATGTTCGGCATAATACAAAACGTCAGCCACATTACTTTTGATCATATTACTAGCAAGCGTCTCATTTTCAGGATTCATTTGTTCAATTCCGACACCAATAATCTTCTGCATATTAGACATTAAATCTGGAATGATGACGATAAAACATACGGCCATCACAATATTTAAGAGAATTTCTTTACGTTTTTCCACTTTATTTAACATAAATTGAAAGCCCAGGACCACAAGAGCTATAAAGAATACTATCCATATTAATGGTCTTGCTTTATCCATAAACTCTCCCATTGCGCCCGTAGCATAAAAATCATTGAGTGTAATAATTTTGGTCACTATGTCTTCTAATAATTGATTCAACCAGCTTAATGTGTAGATAATGCCACTTCCAAGCGCCCTAAACACATCTTGCCAAAGAAAGCCATCACTCACATGCAAAATGGATTCCAGTATCTTATGTTTCTCGATAATTTCATTATCTTCCATGAATGAATCCTCCCTTCTTATTTTCTACATTCAAACTTTTTAATAGAAAAAGGACTCACCATTTTTGGTGAATCCTTATCTATTTGACTAATTATCTTAAAAATTGGCCATACGACATATCTTGCACAAAAATATGAAATAACAAAGACTAGGATAGGAGTGATTATCAGATAAATCATAGTCATTTTATCGCGCGCCTCGGATTTCTCTTACTTTATCAGGGAAAGTCCGATCCACAAATCGGAAGTTATGAATTTTGTTATTAGAGTGTTGTCTTTCAGCTTTAGCAAGTTTTTTCACTTGTTCATGCGTTAACTCCACTGTCTCAAATTCAGTCACAGGCACTCTTGATTCTGGCTGCTCAATAATCCAGGCATCATCATACCCCGAACCAAATAAAAAATGTTCAAAGCTAAAAGATTGATCAAATGTAAAGCTCAGATCGCTTAATCCCATATCCACTAACTCTAATTGATTTTTGTACGTTTCATTCGGCATTAATTGAGAATACGGTGTAATTGGTAAAGAATAACGTTGTAAGTGAGGAAGATCCTCTTCTGAACTTGTAAAGACCCATTCATCCTCAAATGGCACGTTTGTGTATTGAACAAAGTCTGCTTCCCCTTTAGCTGCACCCTCTTGTACTACTTGCGCGAAACTCGGTAGTGCTTGATCATTATTAATCGCTTGCTTCACCTTTTCCGCATAGTTATAGCCCGACATAAAGCCTGTTCCAGAGGCCGTGAAAAACAAATCAGAAACAAATTCTCCTTCGAACTCCCGTTGATCACCTTTCATCCCCATATCTTTCATTACTTTTTGTTGAAGCTGTACGCCATCCTCAAACTCAGCTTGTAGGCTTTCGTCTAATTCAGCTGCTTTATAAGTACCCGAACTTTGTGTTTTCATAAGTGGATAAAAATCACCGTCTTTATGTTTACCTGAAGGTAGCTCTACGCTATACAATAATTTTCCTGGTGTCATAGGCAAAGTAGTTTGTGTTTTTAAATTTATCTCATCCTGCCATTCATTCCCTTCAGCACGATGATATTGTTCATAATAAGCTTTTGATTCTTTCGATGGACCATACTTATCTTCTCTACCAACGACCCATTTTTTTACTAAAATGCTATCTAGTTTATCCGATTTTTCAGCTTTCTTTTGTTGATGATCAACGGGAATAGAACCTCCTAATTCAAATTTTTGAACGGCTCGCCAATCGGGACGATCATCCCAATGACATTCTCGATCTTCGCCTTTCCCTGTGCAAACCCAACCAATTTCTTTGTTGGTATACTCATATTCAAAGCCATACTGCATGTCCTTATTTTGGACTTGTTTTGCGTTTATCGTAAATTCAATCGGTCCTTCTTGTTCAACATGTTTCGTATCAAGATTTACTGTATGTTTAATGTTTCGAACTGCAACATGTTTATCGTATTCTCCCTTAAAGCTACTATAGACAGCTACTTCACTGAGGTCATTTTTATCCGTTCTTTCTAATTCCCAATATGCTCTCCCTAAACCTGTTCCTTGCTTATCTTCTGGCTCCTTCCATTCAACATCAAAAGTTGCTGTGACGAAGAAATCATTGTTTCGATAAAAATAAGCTTTTTCCCCATTTTCACAATGACGATCCGTATACGTTGTATCTTTATAATAAATCGAATAGCGTCCCGTTGTGCCATTCACCCGTTTGTTAAATTCGCCAATGTCACCTGTAAGGAAACGAGCAGGAATAGGTGTTGTGTCGTCATAATAGAATACGGCGCCTGCAGCTTCTGCTAGTTCGTACATCTCTTGCCCATACTTTTCAACGATCTCTTTTTTAACTTCTGAAGGTTGATGGGGAACATGGCTATCTTCTGTACTCCAACCAAAATCTTGTCTCCAGCCTGAAACTGTATGAACATCCCAAATAGGGTTTCCATTATAGTCATAACCAGCTATATAAGGTGTATCTGTTCGTACACACGCATATGGAAGGGCTCCCCATCCTGTGCGGTGGGGATGACTTCGACCTTCAGTATTAATCATCATGTGAATCTCTTCAGGATCAGTAGGTTCTACACCAAATCCTTCCCCAACAGTGTCAGGAAACTTCACCGTAAGAGTAATGGTATCTTTAATTGGAACAGTAGCAGCATTGGCTACTTCAAGCACATTACTACCACTAAAGTTAAAGATTGTGAGTAGTAAAAACCCTAAACATAACTTAGAAATAAATTTTTTAAATTTCATAAACAAACCACCTTTATCTTGTACAATTTTCTCCATACAAAAAAGACCTTTCAATATAAAAGGTCTTTTAAGGTACTAGTTCAACTTAAATGGCATCCTAAATACTAGAGTTGCGTATTCCTCCACTCTGGTAATCAAAATAAATAGCGAATGTTCCCCCATTATATACTTCACCTGTTTCAATTACACGATTAATAATCTGGACATATTCCTCATAAGTTACACCAGCATTTTCAGCACTTGAACGTAGTCTGTCTTCAAATGTAAAAGAAGAACTCCAGAAAGGGGAATTCGCTTCTATAGTAAAGCCCCCTTTTCCTCTATGTCCGTTCTCTATAATTAATTCTTTTAAAATTTCAGCATTCTTCTTCTCATGTTCACCTGCTACATAGCCAGCTGGACGAGGAATTTTTGTTTTAATTTCCTCATAACTCCAATCGCTGTACTTAACTGGACTCTTAGTTGTTGGTTTAGGATCAGGTTTTGGTTCTGGCGTTGGTTGCGGTGTTGGTGTTGGAATTGGCTCTGCTACGAAATCAGCATCTATATTCATCGCACGGTGCATGAAAAGGACATAGTGAACACGCGTTAAAGAACCATTCAATTTAAACGTATAGTCCTCATAACCTGTCGTTACGCCATTTGAATACAATGCTTTCACGTAATCCTCATATTTTGAACCTTTCACATCCCCGAACACATAATCTGCCTTCACTTCAAGATTGAAAGCCACAGCAATAATCTTCGCCATTTCACCACGTGTCAAGGGTTTGTTCGGGTTTACATTGCCCTGGCTATCTAATTCTAAAAGCCCTGCTTCTACTAAGCCCTTGATGTCCTCGTAATAAGGGCTGTCTGTACGTAAATCCTTTGGTTGTTTAAATTCATTTATCTTTTCCAGCGTTAGATCATTGATTTTTAGCGCACGGCTAACTAATGCAGCAGCGTGTTGACGGCTGATTGTTGTATCTGGACGGAAAGTGCCGTCTTCATAGCCTTGAATGATCCCAGCATCTCGCATTTCATGAATAATTTTATAGTATGGAGAATTTACTTTTACATCTTTGAAAGGATTATTGGCCAATACTACAGTCCCTTTTGTTCCTGCAGCCTCAGCATAATGAGTCGGAATAGGTGCCACCATCACTGGAACAGCAATAGCAGCTGCTAATGTCGCCATAAATAATTTGTTTCTCATTTCATTTTCCTCCTTCAACAAATGGTATTTTTTTGCTCAATCTATATTTCAAACCAATAACTATTAAATAGGAAGTTTCTATAACTATATTATACCATATCTGCTAAAATAATCAATTTATTTCCATGAAAAAAGACTCACCATTTTTGGTGAATCCTTGATTTAAAACTCTTGATTGTGTTTTTTTAATTTGGCTTTTATTTTAATTGTTGATTGAACATTTCCATTATCCAACTCCAAAATTGCCATTGCCTTTTGATGCATCTGCGAAGTTGTAATTTCTCCTTTGGCCTCCATTAGAATTAATTCTTCAAACTCTGGTGATAATTCTAAGCCTTCGAAAGCTAAAACAGCTTTTACTTCTTCCATATTTTCTTCATGCGTTTTTTTTCTCATAGTTTTTTAGGCTACCTTAGACTTGTGGCTTCAGAGGTATTTTTGGCTTTTTCTTTAAATCTTTCTCCACTACGTCTTCGAACCACTGGTCAATCGTTTCTTTTTTCCAACCTTTCGTACTTCCTATTCGTACATCGTGTGGAGGAAATTGATTTCTGCCTATTAGAACAGCAATTTTCCGACGATCTCCCCAGCCTACTTTTTCGGTCAATTTTCCAATATCAGTTTGGCTTAAATATACTTTTTCCAATGACATCTCTTCCTTAACGTTCAAAAACCTTATTTTTATTTACTTTATTAAATACTTTGTCTTGCTTCTTCTCATCGTCTTGGAAAGGAGAAATAGGTTGTCGTATCAGTTCCTTCCGCCAATGTAACAGATCTGGCACTTGATGATTGTTGTGTTTAGTCAATTGGATAATATGATCAATTTTATTAATCAATACATCTTTGGGTATTTCTTGATTTAAAGCTTCATAAATAATTTGTTTTGGACTAATAGAAGGCGTATCAACACTAGAATATACTTTTGTTCCTTCTCTTGTGAAAAGACTAATTTCAGCGAAGTAACCACTATTAAAAAGCATATCGAGGTTATCAGGCAAATTTGAAACTATTGTGTCATGGATAACCTTATCAGTTGATCTTGCTGTTTGTGGATCGATTAAATACATTGATTCATATCTCTCTATTGTACCTAGATAAGACAAATCTTTTGATACTGCCATTGCATAAAGGTTGACTTCATAGCCTTTTTCTTTTAAAGATGTAGCAGTCTGCATAGGCGTTTCAATTGTTCGTAAAGTGCCTTCAATAGTTAAATTGAAACCCTGGCTACTAAAATGTTCAATCAAGGCTTCAGTCATTTTGTTAGAAAAGGGCGTAACATGTGCCACATAATCTTTACCGTATTTTTCAACCAGTAAATCAAAATTAGGATGCATTTGTTTAAATGTATCATTATCGATGGTTATAACATCGTTGTTCAATTTATCCTTTATAATAGCATGTAATGTAGTTTTCCCTGCACCTGCTTGTCCCCCTAAAAGATAAGCAACTGGCTTTTGAAAAGGCTTCTTTTTTTTACTTAATCTATCTATGGTAAATTGCAAACGCTCCTGGAACTCATCTTCTGAAAAATAAGCGAGATCAAACTTATTCATGCTGATTTTTCCTTTGTGATTCCTTTAATGTAATCGTTCATATTCTCCCAATAAGACTTAACATTATCTAATTCAACATTTGACATTTTAAATAAGTCTACATTAAGCATTTCTGAGAACTGTTGTAACAGACTAACATAAAAGTTATTACTATCGTTTTTATCAACACCATTTTTCAAGATAAAATTTAGTAATCGTGCATAGACACCATTAGAAAATTCGTTTAATACTTCGATTTTGAAAGTTTGTTCGTAATTTAAAGATTTCTCCATCGTTTTACACCCCTTTGTATATACTTCATTTGATAGTATTAGTATAACCCAATTTGTTGCTAATTACAACAAATCTAAGAACTTATAGAAACAATCTAAAATAAATATGCTCACAACAAAAGGACGAACATTTTGGGCGAATACTCATATTTATATCTTTTAATGTTTTAAAAAAATAGTACAATAATAATAAATACCAAAAAAGGATGCATTTACAATTATGAATATTAACTTCTTTATCGAAACGATCATTCCAATTATTATTTCTGTTATCAGTCTTGTATTCCAACTTCTTGACCGTTATAAACCAAAAACTGAATCAAACCCATCATTTCCTGCCGCATCGAATACTCATTCTAGAATTTTTATACCAGAAATTGCTAATTCATCAGCAGAAAATAGAAAAACAATTGCTAAATGGTTACGCAAGTTTATACTAATCATCACTTATTCAGCTTTAGCAGTTAATGTTTATCTAAAACTCAAAACAACACCTCAATTACTTATAGATAATAAAACAGGATCACCAACTATTGAAAAAATACTAAATATTTTAGAAACATCTTTTCAACAAGTTCAACATTATTTACTTTACCTTATTGTTGGACTACTAATTAGTATGTTAATTATAGAAATGATTCAAAAAAAGAAAAGAAAGATAATTTACACTGTCTTGTTGGGTGCAAGTGCTTTTATGGCTCATCATATAATGAGTACAAACACCTTTTTCAAATTAAACTTGATGGAAACCTTTTCAGTACCTAGTTTAATTCAGGGGTATTTACCATTAATCCTTATACTGTTATTTTTCTTCCAACTCTATCTATGCTATTTCATTATTGATTCAATTTTTATACCAAAAAATAAAACTAATTTAATTGATGAAAAAGCGAAACAATTTTTAAAAACTGTTATACCTGTCATCCTTCCTTTCTGTATTTACATTGCTCTACAAATTTAACAATCTGATGACATTGGAAAATAACCAAACATAACAAAAACAAAAAACTAGTAATAGCTGTAATCATTGCTCCATTCAGATAATAACTCAAACTTAAATACAATAATGCTGAATGGCCAACGTTTATTATCAAATTAAAAATTACTAAAGAAGTTTTTTCCAAAACACTCATTTTGTCACCTCAATATCTCAAAAGGATTCCCCAAAATTGGCGAATCCCTTTGTTTTCTATATTTAGTAGCGAATCGATATATCCATACTTCTTTTCTGTAAAAAGTATAGGTTTAAAAAAGCAAATACTTGTGTTATTAGTAACACGCCTAGACCAGCATAACCAAGGTTTAAAAACGTGTCCCATAGTTCCCCAACGATAAAACGCAGCATTAATGAGATCCCCATTACCATGCCTAGCAACATGTACACAGCCATCGCGAAACCTCTACGTTTACGGTATAATTCATCACGTTTCTTTAGCTCAAATATCATGTTTTTATGTATTTGGCTAAATAAGTCACCTGGATTACCGCCATGCTCATATTGAATCTTTAAATTTTGATGAAACTGATCTAAGGTTGGAAAATCATACTTTTCAAACTGTTTTGTATTTAATTGAGCCTCTTTTTCTAACTGTTGAATACTGATTTCAATTGCTTTTTGTATGTCTGGATGGACAGTTTCTTTCGTTTCCTTGAATGCATGAAGAACATTTTCACCCGTTTGTAGAAAGAAAATCATGTTTGTGACATACTTCAATAACTCACTTAAATGCATTTGATACTTTTTTAATTGACGATTTTGTACCGTAAAGACAAAAAAGAAAAAGAGAGCACCTATGCAGCCAACAATAATACTAATGGTGCGCTCTTTTGAAATGAGATAGAAAAACTGATAGTTGGCCAAGAACCATATTAGTAAATAAAACGCGATTTCCCAGCCATAGAACAACACACGAGCTTCTTTTAATAATTGTTTCATGACTGTTTACTGCCTCCTTTTGGCAAAAATTCGTCTGGAACTAAATGAATTAATTCTTTATCTTCTAGTTCTGCCAATGTCTTTTCTGATAAAGGTTGATAGCGTTGTTCAATACGATATTTACCTGTCTCTTGGTCCCTTACTTTCACTTCTCTATACACATAATTCCCTACTGTTCCTTTAGAAGTAAACTCCGTATACTCGGCCAATTCTTTGATTCTTCGAACAGTTTTCCCTTCTTTGGTCCTTGTCCCTTGTAAATAGCAACCCCAACGCAAAAATTCTACGATTTCATTCCCAATTAACTGATCATCAATAATCGCATAAGCAGGGGATTGTCGAATCATCGGAATCAAACGAGATGGAATATTCATTGCACCTTTAGCGTGTAAAGTAGTGATAATAGCATGATCGGTTTTCGCACTATCAAGTACATCCGCAGATACCGCACCTCGGGTTTCAGCGATAATGGTCCAATCTGGATTATTTCGAAGTGCTGCTTTCACACCATCGCTCATTTCAAACACACCTGGTATCGTTTTCCAACTTGTAATATCCTTTTCAGGATATAATGTTTTTATATGACTATCCCTTGTATCTTCAATTAATACAATGTTTGCATCTTCAGCTGTATATCCAACTAACAATTTTTGAAATTCTGTTTTTCCTGAACCTGTTCGTCCACAAATAATAAGATTACTTTCTGCTAGCATTAATACTTTAAACAATTGCTCTAGAGGTTCATAATCACCCGTGACTAAAGCAGCTATTGAACTAATCGCTAAATGAGGACGAGAAACACGAATGGCAAGATTAACACCGTCAATACTAATACGTTGATGTGTACCACTGATTCGTAGAATACCGATTTCTGTATCCAATTGTGGCTCAGCGTGCGAAAAGTTTCCTTTTTGAATATCAGATATTTGTTTCACTAGCTTTTGGACTTCTTCTTTACTTGGCTGGTCTGGCGGAAAATAACGGCCTTTCTCATTATCTTGTATCCTCAATTGTGTACCATTAAATCTAATATCTGTGATAGTTAATTGTTTCAAATAAGGCCCTAAAAAACTTTGCTCCAATATTTCATTAATTCTTTTTTCTAGACGTTCCTGATCGCTCATTACGTTCATTTTTTATACCTCCATTTGTTCAATAGACAAACATTTTTGTAATCCTTCCAACAATAGTTGGGCTTCTTCCATCGTAAGTGATACGCCTTTTCCTGCTTTTTCTTTTCGAGGAGACCACCAACGTATATCAATCGTAGTTGGTTTATGATACCAACTTACTTTTGACAATTCCCTTGTCCATCCCGTATCAGCAGTTCTCAAAAGGGCAACATTTTCAATAATTTCAAACGTTTCCTTAGACATTCACCACCATCCTCCTTTGTCATAATGTTTAAAATCTATTTAGGCATGGTATTTAATGCGTCTGTCACATTCGTCATGTAGTGCAAGAAAATGACACCAGCAAATCCACCCACTAAAAAAAGCGATATTAAAATTGGAAATAAACCAAATTTATCGCTTGCATTCATCTTATGTTGTATCAATTCATCGACCTTATTTTCCTGAAGGTTTTGGATATATCGCTCTAATTCCTGTATAGAGTCCTTTTCTACGCCTTGTTCACTAAATTGGTAAATCATATTCATAACCATGTAAGCCTCACTAGAACCTATATAATCCGCAAATTCTAAATAGGCATTTCGATCATTTCCATTCTCGATTTTCCGAATAAGTTTGATCAATTCTTTATCCAATGGATCAGGCGTATATTTCAACGCTACTTTCAATGTTTGATAGACATTTCCTGAACTTGGCAGTAATGCTATGAAGCTCTGCAAAAATTGCGGAAACAAAAAGGAATTTTTTACGTCTATATTTTTCTTGGTTGCCAGCAATTTTATATAAGCAAATTTCCATCCTAGATAAAAGCCAGCTGGCAAACCAATTAACAATATAGGTTTTTTAATCACCATAATGATCATTGTATACAGCATGGTTACAACCACAGCGTATAAAATACGATGGATTAGAAATTTCTTTTTATCTTTTCCGAAAAACTCCAAATGAGCGTCAAGCAACCGTTCCTTTAACAACTCGTTAAACATCTTATTGACTCCCTTCCATAATCAATTTTTGAATAGTTGTTATCTTTTCATCTTGAGCTGAAGACATGTTTTTTTGCATCGTTTTTTCGCGTTGTTCTCGCAGAATATCTGTCCATTCCCTCAAAACTTTATCTGGTAAGTATTTTTTTAAATCCTTGAAAATTCTACGTTCAATAGCTATTGATTCAATCGTTGATCCATAAGTAAGATAACTAAAGAGCTGTAAAAATGACCAGGTAGGGATTTCATCTAAATAATCATCCGTTGATTGTAATAGCTGATACAAGGTACTTGTCAAATTAGAAAATTCTGCTGTACTCATTGCTGAAGACATACATACAAAAAGGTCTCTTTCACTTTTTGAAGTGAAGACCATTTCAGACATCTTTAAATTGTGATACTTAGTAGACATAATCGGTAGTGATAATATGGACTTACTATTATCAAAATCCTCTGCTAGATACTCCCAACGGAACTTAGCAGCTGTAACGCCCGTATTAAAAATAGGCTTAGGTACAATTTTTCTACGCTCATTATCTTGACGCTTATTTGCACGAACGACTACAGATTCCCCTTCTTTTAATTGCATTAATTCATCTGGCATCAGTAATGCACGTTCTTTCACGGATTCACTATGCGACTTATCTGTAGACAGTAATTTCCCACTACGACTCACATCTGTAATTGTTTTTGTACCAATGAGCGCGGAGAACTGTTCTGCTGTCGCTTTATCTTTCGTTAAAATATATATTTGGTTAGAGCAGTTACCAATGATTGTATCTGCGTCATCACCATACAGGGATTTCATTTGAGAATAAGCTTGTATAATTAAATGGAACCTAAACCCTCGGCCAGCCCCTACAGTAACCATACCGTCCATACCATCCACTACTGGCATATTCCCAAACTCATCAAGTAAAGCATGTACCTGGCGTTTCATTTTTCCGCTAGGACTCATCGTAGCCTTCTCAGCATTTACTCGGTATAATTGACTCACAAAAATACTGGCCAAAACGTGGTTCGATTTATCATAGTCAGGCGTTACCATAAAAATCGCAATTGGCTTGTCGCCAAATCCAACTTCTGTTAAATCTAAACTGTTGTAACTTGTAAGTTTTGCATTGGGTTCTAATGTGAAAATTTGCAATTTATCCATCGCTGATGAGAAAATTCCTGCACGTGTATTACCAGCAGCAAAGTTACTTGTTGCATACATCATGCGAGCTGGATTGACCTCATCTCTGGCTCGGAAGAATAAATCTAATGCGTTTTCACCTGTCTCCTCGTTATTATCACTTCCAAGTGTAGAAAGGAAATTAGCCACAGAATATAAGTTAATCGTATCTTCTTTACCAGTCAGGAGCGCATCTTCAGTCAAGGCTAAAATGATTGCCGTCACCAAAGATTGAGCTGAGTTGGACCAAAACTTATCTTTTGCTGATGGATCATTGTATAGCATAAATCCTACGCTATTCGCATACTGTTGCGCTAAACTCGTATTTCCTGATTTCCACGCATCGATAACTACTTGTAATGGATTAAATCCCATTCCCATGTATTGTTGTATTAAATTAAATACATGCACTTCGTAACCACGAGCAATTAGCGTGTCATAACTAGCAGCTGCAAGTTCCCCTTTTGGATCGTTGACAACTAAGGAGGGCTTATTTTTGGCTCGACTCAGTACATCTATCTGAGGAAATACAAAAGTTTCCCCTTTACCCGATCTCGTAATCCCAATAACCATCGTATGAATAGGTCCTTCATCGATTAATAGACGGTACGGACGCCCTTTTTCCTGTAAAGCTGAAATAATGACGCCACCATCACCTTCATATTCTTTTTCTGCAGCAGGGATAATTTTGTATTGCTTTTTCAATTCACGCACCTGTTCAAATTCACTAGTGCCGTGCTGCCCTTTATTCAAATCCACAAAATTCAAGCGAATTTTATAGATAAATTTCACAAATCCTATCGTGCTTAGAATTGCAAACCCTATATAAAATGGAATCCAAGTTGACTGAAAATCTAAAAAGCTTCGCCAATCAATCGAAAAAGATACACTCTTGGGATCTGCCTGGAATTGATGGAACGATGCCAGTATAGATTGAAGGAATGCAAGCACAAAATTCGAAACAAAAAACATGAGTGACCAAAAAACTATAGAGAAAACAAGAAGCCCTTTAGGTTGTGCTAAACGTTGTAAATATTTTGTTTCATTCATAGACCTTACTCCTTTCTTTCAGATTCCAACAAAAAACACGCTCTGGATGTAGTAGTTACATCTGAACGTGTTTGATTTCTTGTTGCTCTCTTTGAGGGGCAATATTCCCATAGTCCGTATTTATATAAGCTATAGCAGCTACAAATACAAAAAACAAAAACCAAATTGACTTTTTGAGAAATTTTTTCATATATCTCACCTTATTTGTATTGGAAATTCAATTCATACTGGTAATAATCCTCATAAGTACGCGTATCAGAGGCTGGTCTTACCACGGTTCCTTGGTACTTATAAATACGTGTATCCATTTCAGGTCTTGTAACTGTACCAGTGTAATTTTGGACGTACTCATAAATACGTGTATCTGTAGCTGGCTTTGTTACTGTTCCCTTATAAGCATATACACGTGTGTCTATACCTGGTTTTGTTACTGTGCCACGATATTTGTTAATAATGATATTTTCAGAAACAGTATACTTGTAATAACATGTTTTTGCCCCCATTACATCCTCTGTGTAGTCATACAAAGGATAACTGCCACCTGGATATACCGCAGGACAGCTCAATCCTGTGGGTACAACATAATCAGCATAACGATCTACTAATACCTCTTTCCAACCAGCAACATATTGTTCTAACATACCTGTATAGCCATTTTGGTTGTAATAGGCTTGATCCTGGCCCTCTACATATCTACTCTCGCTAGGGATGTATACGCCACTTACAACATATCTTTCAAGTTTGCCTGTATAACCGTTTTTATTGTAATCTTCAACTGTAGCACCCTCTATCCATTTTGTATCTGAAGGTGTGTATTCACCACTAAAGATCGTTTTAACTGGATCTCCATTCTTCAACAAAGTGCCATGATAGCCATCTGTTCCATAATCAATAGAACCTGGGAAAATGCTAGTAAATAACGATGTTTTGGTTGTTGTGATCACCTTACTATCAGCTGGCATAAGTTTCCCACTATAAAGATAGCGTTCTAGGGTGCCTGTATAACCATTTTGGTTATACGCAGCTGAGTCCTCGCCTGTCACATATTTTTCATCTGCCAGCGTATTTGTTCCACCTGTTTGTATCGTCTTTACAACTTTTCCACCTGATACTTTAACGGTCACTTTCTCCCCATCAACACGTACAACTTCTACTTTTCCCATATCTGCAGATACACCCAGCAGATTTTTTAACCCTGGTACCGTAAATGTATACTCTTTATCTGGCTGCAATGACTCAGGTGTTTTTGTAGAGTATGACTTTGCAATTTCAGTTGGCAGATTAGGTTCATTAGAATTACCACCATTTTTACCTGTGGAACGCTTCATAATCACGATTTTATCTTGACCATCTAGCGTTTTCTTACCACGTACATTTTGATAGTTGTATTTATACCCAATAACAATTTCTTCTCCAAACTTAACAAGCCCTGACTTAGAGAAAGTCACTGTTAAATCCTTTTTCTTTAATCTTTCAGCTACTTGTGAAACATGTTCAGATACACCGCCTTCTTCTTTGACAAGCTCTGTAACCTCTTCTGTCATCTTTAAAAAGGCATGTTGATGGAAAGCATCGATAGACATCATGAGAAGAAAAGGAAAAACCACAGCTGCAAACAACGCTGTGGCCAGAATAGCACCTTTTAGGTTAGACATATGAAATCTCTCACTCCCTTCTTGTGAAATGACTCACCACTCTGCTAAACCTTTCGGTTCTAGCACTTAAAGATAGAAAGTTTTATCGTCCTCAATTACTTATATACTCAAATTGTAGTTGATATTGATAGTAGTTGGCGTAAGTACGTGTATCTGATTCTGATCTTGTGACGTATCCTTCGTAATCCCAGCTTGGATTACCTTTAGAATTGTCATAAGCTATACCAGTAAATTTACGAATACCCTTAGTAGCTAAAATTTCAAGGGTATCTCCATTTTTAGGATTAGGGACAATGGTATTAAGATCAGGTTTATTTGGATATTCGACACCGTTTAATAATTCTAGTGATGATTCCCCAGTTCTATAAACATACTTAGGTTCATTGAAGAAGGTATCCACATAATCAATTAAATCACCTACCCAAGTTACACCATTTGAATCTGTTTCTTTGTACTTAAAAACAGTGTTACTACAAGCTGTTGTTCCGCTAGTACGAGTCCAATCTCCATCTTTATAAACATAAAATGAAGAGCTTCCAGCTACCAAATGTATACACAAATTATCACCTGTTACTTGTTTACTTGGTGCTGTTCCTGAATATCCAACGTATTGTAACTTACCTACATACCCATCTTGGTTATAATTCAAGTATTTCGCTACTCTAGGACTACTTCGTTTTTCTGTAACTCGAACAAATTTCGTATCAGCTGGAATAAATGCTCCACCTGTTTGAACTTTCTTTGAGATGGCTCCATTAGAAACTCTCGCTGTTACTTCTTCACCGTTAACATGCACAATTTCAACATTTCCAGTATTTGAAGTTACATTTAGTATATTTTTTAATCCTGGTATGTTAAACGTAAATTCACCATTGGCATTTAACGATTCTGGCGTTGTCACAGAATATGTTTGAGGTTCCTTTGGCGTAGTAGGATTACCGCCACCTGCGACTATACGTTTGTCTATTACCACTTTATTTTGTGTAGCTAACTTTTGTTTACCACGTACATTTTGATACTCATATTGATAATTAATAACAATTTCTTCTCCAAACTGAACTAAACTAGGTTTAGAAAAAGTCACTATGTAGCCTTTGCCCTTTAAATTATTCGCTACCTGTTGTACTTGTTCGGAAACGCCACCTTCTTGTTTAAGAAGCTCTGCTATTTTTTCTGTTGTACTGAGATAAGCACGTTGTTGCAAAGAGTCGATTCCAAAACTTAATAAGAAAGGAAACACTACACCAACCCATAGTGCCATCGCCAAAATTGCACCTTTTAGATTTGACATGCCTGTGCTTCACCACCCTCCCCTTAAAGTAAAAGGCACTCACCAAATTTGGTGAGTACCTACTCTAATTCATTCAGTGTTAAGTGTCGTTCAGCAGTACCCTTCACTTTACCCTTTTCATCAATATATCGAATACGGTATTGGATACCGCGAATATCTTTATCAATGGATGTTACTTTACCTCCTGCATCTACAAATGCATAATTTACTTGGAGCTTGTAGGTAAGATTTTTTTGAGTTGCTGCAATTTCAGTCAACAAATTTTCTACTAATTCCTTTTTGTCTATATACAAAGCGTCCTTCTCTGATCGTCCCTGCTCATTTAAGCCTGTTCGAATGGCTCCTACATGAGCAGTTTCCAAAACCACTTCCGTTTCGGCCATTGTACGTGTCGTTATATTCTGAACTGATGCCCCGTAGGCAATAAACCCTATAAAAGCTACGAACGCTAGTAGTGGTACAAACCATTTCAAAAAAGTCGTCATAATATCTCCTTCCTTGTGTCTTATCGTTCATATTGAAGTTTCCGCACTTGATTTTCTTTTTTGAAAAGTTGTTGATTAACACATTTCTCAAAAGACTTATGATCATCCAGAGAAAATTTTATTGGCGATAAGGCATCATCAGGATATTCAAAAACTTTGTACTCTAAATTCATTTTCTCAAAAAATCCAATCAACTCATGTGTTTTGTTCTGACCTTCAGCTGTATGTGGCATAGCTAGAATAAATGTTTTATGCTGTAAATCCCTGTTTAACATTAGTTTCTGGATAGGTTCTTTAAAATCAACATTGTCCTCTCCCTGTAAAACTAATACGCCACATTCTGCATCAACACTTCGGAATGATAAAGCATCCATTCTCGAATTGCATATTACTACATGTTGCATGGACTTTTTAATATCAATATAATTTCTGCTGTTTGACTCAAATTTTTGATCAAAAAACTGAACATATCGCTGAAATTTTTCCTTTTCCTTTACTAAAAAGTCATTTCCATCTTTACACGTTTCAGGGTATATAAAAATTTGATAATCAGCATGTATTTCTTCCAGACAACTAGCGATTTCTTTGGAAGCTTTATAGCCAGCAACATCATCGTCCATAGCAATAAGAAATCGCTTATTCTTAAATTTTTCTGGATTTTCTTTTATATAGTTGCAGAGCGTTCTATATTTCCGAGAACCTGTTAAAGCCATAATTCCAAGCGTTTTATCGATTTCACGGAATGATAAACTGTCCAGAATAGCTTCACCAATAACAACGGTTTTTGCCTCTTCAGGAATATCAACAAAAAAATCCCTCGCTTCATTTGAGGGATTCACAACTAGTTGTATTTCTTTAGGTTCAATATTTGGATTGATGGAAGAACGTAATAAAATGCGATCTATACGACCATCCTCACTAAATAACGGAAAGACAAGGTTTCTTTGACACATCCAATGATTATCTGCATAATTTTTCGGTAATAATCCATTCGCATATTCAAACATAAATTTCACGCCTTCTGGATTAGAAAAATCGGCAATAAATGAGGAAGTAGTTGCACGTGAAAGTCCTCGATAACCCTTATCTAAAGTGTCACTTTCGATATTTTGTAGGACATGAGTCATTAATTTTGTAAAGTCGGCCAGCTGCTTAGACTCCTTAACGCTAAGTCCCTTTCTTTTATCTTGATCAGTAGAGTAAGAGATTTCAGCCTCTTTTTCTTCGTAGGATAAAATAAAACGCTCACCACAACTATTTTCTCGATTGCATTGAATGAAATTCATATTGTTTTTATAAATAAACGCTTCCTGTTGCTGGCACTCTGGACACGTACAAATGAAATATCTGCCTCGATCCTTTGCATTTAATTCGGCCAACATCTCATTTATATCTTGATAAAGTAATTTATTGAGGCTCATCCTCCTTCACCTCATCTCTCTGTAATTGCTTTTCAATATCCAACTTAAATTGTTGTAGAATTGGACTTAAAACAAGAGATTCAATCATTTCATCATTAGCAAGCGAGAAGCCTTGCGATAAAATAGCATCATATTTTTCTTTTAAAGCCGTAACCAGTGTTAAATGAATTTCGTAAGCTTCAGCAAAACTATTTTGTTCTACAAAAGTGGAAAAAAGAATCAGCTGAACAGCCTGATATAGTTTGAAATTGGGACATAAAGCCTCAATGCGGTGTTTTCCTACAGACTGAAAACTTGCACCAGTATATTGAGTAAATTGTTTGAAAGCTGCATCCTCTTGCAATATCAAATTTACCTTTTCCTCTAACAGTTTCTGCTGTTGAAGATAGTCTGTTTGCTCACCTTGCAAAGTCTTTTGTGCATCGAGGACTAACTTTTCTAAAGCAGTTTTTATAGCTGCCATCATTTGCTCAAGTTCTGCATAAAAGCCTGTTCTAACAAGTGGTTGCATGGTCCCATATACTTGATTTAGTTGTGAACCATCTAAATAAATAGGGAACGGTTCAAAAGCAGAAACACCGAATAGTTGATCAAAGCGAATCGCAAATGTCGCAAACTCTTTATTAATAAACAGCTGCTTTTCCTCCTCAACATACTCCTTCAGGGTGTTGACATACTTATGTCGTATATCTTCTTCCCAACTATCAAATGTTAGAATTGTATGTTCAAGCTGTTTTTGGAGGCTATCTTTTTTTTCAAAATGAACTTGGCTGATAACTAAACATTGGCCATCAATCCAAAACTCAAATGACTTGGTAGAGGCTGCCCTTTTTTCTTTTGCAATTCTGTCACGAATCCTATCAATAATTCCTTCTGCTTCGGTAAAAAAATAATTCCGTTCTTCATCAATTTCTCGAAAGTAATCACCGTCATCCTTGAAACGAATCAATAATTTTCGTAACACATTGTTTTCTCCTTCCCTTGCTTTCCCTCAGTAAAATATTAGATCAGAATCCTGATACTTTTCCTGTCATCCAAGCAACGAAAGATGCAGCTAGATAAACAATGGCGAATCCGATAAATACGTTCATCATCCAAGACTGCGCACTTTCTTTCTTTTGAGGATCTTTTGCAAACATCCAAACAAGGCCAATGATAATTAAAACCAAACCAGCTACTGCAGGAGCAAACTTTTGTACATCATTTGCAATCTCATTAATCAGCGTAATGGCATTATCCATATGTTATACCTCCCTTTCTTTAGCTAGAGAAGCTATTATTCCTTTGTTTTCTAAATTAAATTTGATTATTTGGGCTTGGTGCTGCTGATGAAGCCAATCAAAATAAGACTGTTCTTGTGCATCAAATATTTGTTTTACCAGGGCCTCCATATCAGCAAATCCTTCTGGCTTTACTTTGCTTTGACGCTTTCTTTCTGATGGTGTCAATTTGTAATTCTCCTTTCGATAAAATAAAAAAGCAGAAGATCGTTATCTTCTGCTCCTCATGACTGCCTGCCCCCTACAGGGCTGAATTAAGCCTTTATCATACGCCAATTCCACTAAATACGTTGTCTACCATTTTCGTCCATCCAGCACCGATTTTCGCCATTAAAGGATCGATTACGCCAGTGGCAAAGGCTACCATTCCACCGAATAAAACTAAAACGATGATGGCTAATGTGATCTCTGCTTTGTAGTTATTCAATTCTTATACCTCCCTTCAATTGAATTAGAGCAATAAAAAAAGAAGAGTCTCTCACGCTCTCTTCTAAAAGGCTGTATTTTTAAACGCCAATTCCGCCAAATACGTTGTCTACCATTTTCGTCCATCCAGCACCGATTTTCGCCATTAGAGGATCGACTACACCAGTAGCAAAGGCTACCATCCCACCAAATAAAACTAAAACGATAATAGCTAGAGTGATCTCTGCTTTGTAGTTATTCAAAATTCTCCACCTCCCTTCAAGGGCAATAAAAAAAGAGTGGCCAACGCCCCCCTCTCTTGAATGCATTAATATTTAGTTCCAGCCCCAAGCTGCCTGTCGAACATTAATAAACTATCAAACACATTATTTTTTAAATGGATTAGAACCATCTTTAAAGATACCTTTTGCCATAACATCAGGATGATTATATTTACTGTCAAAGTAATCTTTAGCTACTTCAGCAACACCATGTTCTTTCGCCAAAGTTACAGTGTGATTAAGTCCAATTACGTAAGGAACGATTCCAGGAGCTTCATTAAAAATAGCAACCTGCTTTTTAATGTAGGCTTTCATTTCAGCCTCAATTACAGCGCGCTTTTCAAGGTCATTCCAGTTATCGGCCAATTTTGTTTTAAAATTTGTAAGATCATGTTCAATTAAATTTCCCCAGAAAATTTTATTGTACTCGTATTTACCATCGACAAGTTCAAAGTACGCTGGTGTTTTTTCAGCTTCAAATGCACGATATGGTTGCCAGTCATTTTCTCGAATGCCGTATTGAATTAACTCTTGGCGATTTGCATTTGTTGCATAAACATTTAATGCTTTAAGTGCTTCGTGTGGTGTATATTCATGCTTATTTCCATACATATCATAAGTATACTCACCTGCTTTATCTGCCCAAATATCTGTGTCAGAAAGCTTCACGTTAAATGTTTCTTCTAATGCTTGTCGACGCTCACTATCATTGTTTGATTGTAGTTTTTGCTGCGTTGTTGTTTTTACTGGTGCTACTTCTACAATTGGTTCTACCTGGTTAACTGGTTTTGTTTCTGTTTCCGCAGCAAATGCTGATGTCATTAGCATCATAGATGCCACAGCAGCGAATGGCACAGCCATCATTTTACGTTTAAGGTTGTTTGTCATTTTCACTATAATCCCATCCTTTTTTAGTATCTTAGTTTTTAAAAATAGAAAGGACTCCCCAAAATTGGGGAATCCCTATCGTTCATGAGCTTGTGCAGCCATAGCTTTGTTTTGCTTTCTATCAAGTTGTACTGGTTCATGCTCGTACAACTTTTGATCAATAACAGTTGTAAAGTCCTTTAAACGTTCATTCATATAAAGAATGCTCTGCATCAACTTTGATTTAGCTGAATCTTTTACTTCGGAAATACTATCGCGAACACCGTCCCGTAGCCCAATTACCTTGTCATCCATTTTTTGTTTGGATGTTAATGTACGTTCAATAATAGAATCTTTGAAATGCTGGCGACATTCCTTTAGAAGATTTTTCATTTCATCACGATAGTCAGCGAATGTCTTCCTCTTTGATTGTGGATCCACAGAATTGAGCATTTGTTCGATACCTATTTCAATACGATTAAATTGCTCACTAATTAAATGTTCCACCTCTTTCTTGGTTAAGAAAGATTGGTCATTTTCATCATCAATTGCCTGTGTTTCGACAACCTTCATTAATTCAGTACCATGTTGTTCAATTTCATTTCGCATGTCTTTTGTGAATGTATCCTTTACATGCTTTCGTTTTTGATATTGTAAGAACATATCTGAATTAGTTAATGAAGGATTAAGTCCTTCATATGAAAAGCCATGTTCTTCAGCAATTTCCCTCGCATATTTTTCCGCACGCCACAGTTGTTTATAGGATTTTAATAAGAAAGGTTGAAACTCATCCTTTCCTTCACGACCTTTGTAGCTTACAGCTGCGTCAACATGCCATTTCCCATCATCTCCGTACATGCACAAAGTAACTTTTGGTTTATTGCCGTGTACTTCCTGCCTACTTTCTACAAAAGACAACATATCTGAAATGTCCACTGGCTCAAGTTCATACCCATAGATTTGTTGCTTCGAACGTTCTTCCATTTTCTCTTTGCCCTCCCATCAAAAATATTAATATTTCAAAAGCGAAAAGGATCTCTCCTATAAATAGGAAAGACCCTTTATGTATCCTGTCAAAAGTTTTTCTTTCTTCAGGACATACTTCTGATACTAATACTTTAGCACAGATTTTCCGAAAAAAAGTCCAGAAAAAGTCCAAGAAAAGTCCAAGAAAAGTCCAGAAAAAGTCCAAAGTCCAAGTAAAACTTTCGAATAAAGCGTGATTAATGAATATCCATTATTCCTAATCTAACAGCAACTTCAAAAACTCCATTTTAAAAAAAGATTGATCACTTTCCATCATCTTACTCAAGATTTGCGCCCGTTTGTGGAAATTCATTATCCCAGTTAGTTGAAGAACTTAGATTATACAATTGAGACTAAGAGATGAAATACTTTGAACCAACTTTCTCCTGGGTTCCGAAAAACCATTAAATTTGCTAACATTGGTATATTAACTAGCCTTTTCCCCATAAAATTAATTAATTTGGAGGAAAAATTATTCACCATACCTCACTGATGTTCATTTAATATGCACATCTTTAATTTAATTAATATTTATGACTTCTTAAATTAAAGTTTTTAAAAATACTATCTAAAAGCGTAAAATAAATGAAATATAGTTCAATTTAAAGAAATAATTAGAATTAGGTAAGAAGAAATATAAGAACTTTCATATAAAAGAAAGGTGGAAAACTTGATTAAAAAAGAACCTATAAAGTCAAAAAAAATACTGTTAATTATTATTATTTTTATAATAAGTATATTGTCTTTGCGTTTAGCATGGTTTTTTTATTTTAATTCTCCCACACATCACACTGCAAAAAAAGGGGTTGTTGATTTACGTAATGAACCTATGAAAGAAGATGAAGTAATATTTTTAAATGGGGAGTGGATATTCTATCCTTCAAAGTTCATAATTAATAACCCTAATGTAAATGAAACCGATCAGCAAAAGATACAAGTTCCTGGGAATTGGAAAGAAAATATGGAAACAATAGTGGGATCAGCAATAGGTTACGGCTCATACAGACTTAAAATTTTGCTACCTGATCAAGGAGAAACGATATATGGTATTCAATTAAAAGAATTTGGGTCTTATGCAAGTATCTATGTAAATGGAAAACTAATTAACAGTGATAATTTTGCTGAAAAAAAACCTGTGGAGAAAACAAAAAAACAAGGACCGATGACAGCTATATTTTCCACAAATTCAAATGAAATTGACTTAATTATACAAATATCTAACTTTGATAGTTTAAATTCGGGAGGTTTAAAGGGTTCAGTCTACTTTGGACTTCAATCAGCAATATCAAAGGGCATAAATTTTTCAGAATCATTGCAGTTACTTGTTAGTGCGATTTTTTTCCTACACTGCTTTTATGCTTTATCAATTTTCTTCATTGGAAAAGGACAATATGAGAAGGAATTATTCTACTTTAGCTTATTGCTATTACTTAATGGATTTATTATATTAATTGACGATAACGTACTCTTAAACCTTCCAATTGCAAATGCACTTTATATTAAATTACTAATAGTACTACTTATAGGATTATTACTTTTAACCTTAAAATTTATCAATGAACTCTATAAAATAAAATCCATAGCATCAAATATATTGTTTGTGGTATTCGTTCCACTTTCTATTATTATAATGACTACACCCGCGTTACATTTCGCACCAATGAAATTATTTTTAATCATTTATGGAACATTTATTTTAGCATTACTCATTGTTCCAACTATTACAGCAATAGTAAAAGGAAATATTGATGGGGTTTTTATACTTTTTTATTTAATTTGCTTCACATCAAATAGTGTTTGGGGGACGGCGATTAAAACTCTGGTTGTTAACATACCCTATTACCCATTTGATTATATTATATCAATTATTGTAATAGCTCTTCTGTTAATTAAACGACACATTAATGTGATTAAATTAAATAGGGAGCAGTACAAAAAATTGGTCAGAATTGACATTCAGAAGGATTTATTTCTTGCTAATACATCCCATGAATTACGAAATCCATTGCATGGGATATTAAACATAGCTCACTCAATTCTTGAAAGTGAATCATCAGTGCTAACAAAAAATAGTAAAGAAAATCTTCAATTACTATTGCAAATTGGGGATCGAATGACTTCAACTTTGAACGATTTATTGGACTTAAATCAACTAGATGAAGGACGTATCCACTTAAAGAAAAGACCGCTAAATTTACATAGTGTCACATCTGGGGTAGTAGATATGATTCATTTTACAAAAAATACAAATCAATTGAATATCAACTCAGACATTTCGATATCCTTCCCACCTGTCTATGCAGATGAGAACAGACTTGTACAAATCCTTTTTAATTTGCTTCATAACGCTGTTAAATTCACTGAAGAAGGAAGCATAACAATTAGTGCAACTCAGGATGAAATGGAAGCAACCATATACATTCGTGATACTGGTATTGGAATGAGTGAAGACGAGATAAAACGAGTCTTCCTTCGTTATGAGCGTTCTAAAAAAACTAATTACCAGGGCGTTGGTCTTGGGTTAAATATTACGAAACAGTTAATTGAACTTCATGGAGGTACAATTACTGTACAATCAGCACTTGGTAAGGGAACAACCATCTCTTTCACATTACCTTTAGCTATGGATAAAAAAGTTTCTATAGAAAATGAAGTATTAGACACTAATGTCTATTCCCGACCTAACAATGCTAACGACAACGATGAAGAACAATTATTAGATAATGGATTAAAATCAAAATTTAAAGGCAAAATCCTTATAGTTGATGACGATCCAATAAACTTAAAAATTATTAGTAATGTTCTAAGAGAGCTTTACAATGTTACTACTGTCAAAAGTGGAGAAGAAGCATTGAAAATGATTGAATTTTGGGGTTGGGATATGGTCATATCCGATGTGATGATGCCAAAAATGTCAGGCTATGAATTGTGTAAGACCATTCGAGAGCGTTATTCAATTGTAGAACTTCCTATTTTGTTGTTGACTGCTAGAACACAACCAATAGATGTTTATACAGGTTTTCTTGCTGGTGCAAACGACTATGTTTCAAAACCCACAAATGCTGTTGAACTAAAAGCCCGAGTCCACTCATTAATTGCACAAAAACATGCAAATCAAGAACGACTTCGTTTAGAAGCAGCTTATTTACAAGCTCAAATAAAGCCACATTTTCTTTTTAATACATTAAATGCAATTTCTATTTTAGGTGAAATTGATCCTTCACGTATGAATGATCTACTTAACGAGTTCGGAAACTACTTACATAGAAGTTTCAATCCAAACAACACAGAGAACTTAATCCCAATAGAAGAAGAGCTTGAACTTGTTCGATCTTACTTATACATAGAAAGTGAGAGATTTGGAGATCGTCTCAAAATTTCATGGGATTTAGGTTTACTAAAAGGGATATTTGTACCACCTCTTGCTATTCAAACAATAGTTGAAAATGCTGTAATACATGGTATTCTCAAAAAACCAGAAGGTGGAAAAGTCGTCATTTCAGTGACAAATCAAAATGATTATCATACCGTTTCCATAAAGGACGAAGGTGTTGGTATGACTGCTAGCCTCATAGAGGAAATTCTTGTAAGACCAATTAAACATAAGTATGGTATCGGTATCGCTAACACTAATCATCGTCTTAAGCAACTCTTCGGAGAAGGTATTCGGATTGAAAGCCAATTAAATAAAGGTACACAAGTCTCATTTCGTATTCCTAAACATTACGATTATAATGACAATAATCCTGAATATCATGGAGAAAACAAATAATAAAAACTAATAGATGACTAAAATTAAGGTGTATTTTATTAATACACCTTAATTTTATTGTGATATATTTTTTTACAGTTTAGAAATTATGATTCAGATTTTCCAAGCTACGATTTATCATTTTGTATTTATCTACAATCTATACAATTCGATTTTAATTCATTTGACATTAGTTGTTTCCAAATATTATTTAACTGCATATCTTTGGCACGTTTGTTAAACAAAAATATCCTACATAACAAGACAGGATTTTTCCCAAATCTTCTATAAAAGTCACCTTTATTAAATTTTCTTTTCTTTTTTATAAATATCTGAAACTATTTCAAATTGATGTTACATTACAATTCCTTTTTAATTGAATAAATAGTGTTCCTTGCAAGACCCGTTTCTCGATCAATATTATATTCACTACTGATTCATGTCTTATCATTAATTAAATCACTATAGGTATTGTCCCATTGTCCACAGATGTACTCTGACAATATCCTATGCCAACTATCAATCCTAGTATTATTAATATAGAGAAAGTCTAAATTTATATCACCTCTACTAATATATTGTTACTATTTTTTGATAATTCGAACAATATAATGTAGTATTAAAGGCGAAATCTTCTTTCTTTTATAATTATTAAATCTAAAACAAATTGTAAACTGGAGGCTAATTAATGAGTAACTATATCAAACACGTTGCTACCTTAGAAATACCTGTTTCGAATGTTCAGAAATCTATTGACTGGTACGAAAATATCTTTAATTTAAATATTCATTTTAAAAGTGAAGAAAGTGCAATGTTAAGCTTTGAAAGCAAAGGTGTACCAACAATTTACTTAGTACAAACTGATGAGATTTATAAATTGTCCTTTAGAAATTCAAACACTAGCATTACCCACAGTGTTATTGATTTTTACACCGAACAGTTAAGTGAGTTCTATAACTGGCTTAAAGAAAAAAAAGTTAACTTGAGTCCTTTAAACATTGATCCAAATAATGGTTTTGGAGGATTCAGCTTCGTGGACCCCGATGGAAATAAGTTAGGAGTAACAAACATTCTTCACCCTGGTCAATAATTAATTTATGGGGGCATTAACAGAACATATTAAGTCATTAGAAATGGAGTAAGCATACTACAAAAATTAAATACTTATGTTCAAATGAAAAAAATTATCAACCAAATCAAAGCTCAAGTAATTTACAAAATAAAGAAAATGATGAAGTTGTAGAATCAAACAAAGTAGCGATTAAGTCTATTGATCATGAACAAACTCCCTCCAGTTGAAGGAATATCACCACTTTAACAGAACAAGAAAAGTAATCTGGTAAAAAAACCTGTAGAATACAGTATCAGGGAAATGAATCGTCTCTTTTTTTGATCTCTTTAATAAGCAAAAGTAACAGTAAGTGCATTAAATACCGAACCGAAAAGTTTCTCTGATTTAAGTGTAGGTCATAAAAGAACATACACAACTAAAGATGCAAATTATGAAGTGCTTATATCAGCAAACTTTTGTTACTCAATAAATGTGATAGTGTAAGTAAATGTTGATAGAAAAGTGTTCTTGTATAATAAGAACACTTTTTTGCTCCCCATGCATAAAAATCTACATGTAATCAATTTCTAATTGTCTTTTAATCGAATAAATAGTATTCCTAGCAAGACCTGTTTCTCGATGAATATTCATTACTGATTCATTTTGCTTTAATAATTGGACCACTACATTATAGATAAGGCGATCCTTTCCCTTTGCTTCAGCATGATATTTTTTAGGCTTTCCTTTAAAAGCTCCGCGCTCTTTTGCAATAGCGATACCTTCTGACTGTGCTGTTTTAATTCGATTCCGTTCTTCTTCAACCATCCACGAAAGAAGTGTCAAAACGAGATCGGACACCAGCTGGCCAACACCTGCTAATTCTTTATATTTTCGTGTATCAAGGATCGGCATATTTAAAACAACAATATCAATTTCATCTTCTGTTATTTGCTTCCATTCATTAAGGATTTCTTGTTTGTTCCGCCCGAACCGACTTAAATCATGAACGACCAACACATCACCAAACCGCATTTTTGATCTCATTTCACGATAAACAGAACGAGCAAAATCTTTCCCTGACTTTTTTTCACTGTAAATTTTCTCACATCCGAAAGCTTCAAGCTCTTTCAGCTGGCGATCTAAATTTTGATCAACAGAACTAACCCTTGCGTAACCAAAAATCATTATGTATCGACTCCTTTGATTGAACAACTTATAATGAACAATCTAATACATTGATATTACTACATTCTATTTTGTTCAGCTAGAGTCTACTTATAATGAACAGAAAATAGATTTAAATATACATACTATATAATTTTTTATATTAAGAGGATATTTTACAATATTATAGAATTAAATTAATAGCAATTAAAAAATTGGAAAAGGAGTAGTTTTATTATGAATAAATTATTTAGATTTAAAATTCTGTTATTAGTTTTTATGATTTCTTTAGCAACTACTTTTGCAATTCCTTTTTATACTTATGCAACAGAAATTGATAGTGATTCAAAGGTAAATCCTTTGGGGGCTGGAGAATGGGATTTTAAAGGACAACAAAATCCAACACTTGGAGCAGGAGTAGCATGGTTGACTAATGAATATGTTGCGACTGATGGTGGGAATTTTAAAATAGATATGTAAAGCACTTTTTATAGTTCAAATTATGTCCATACTACTTATTTTGTTAATGGGGTTAAAAAGTTTACTTTACTTAATTCAATAGATGACTATAAAGGAACTGTTCAAATTGGTAATCTTAATGCAGGTGATAGAGTACAATTCTCTATTTTAGTTGATAAGGGTGACAAGTTTACATTAAGCTTTTATGATTAAAGAAAAAAAACATCTTTTTATAAAGATATTTCAGAGTGTCGACAAACTAAATTCGTAACAAAAAGTTATCATAAGTCGGCATTTAACTTTAGTTTTCTATGTTCAAATATTTTTCTGAATCCTAGAAAATAAAGGGTTTGGAAAATCTGAAAAAATTGTACTTATAGCCGTTTAATTTAAAAATAATAGACAAAGTCGAAAAAATCGACTTTGTCTACAGTCTGAAACATCTTTTTATAAAGATGTTTTTATTTTTTCTTTATTCTTATTATAAATGTATATTTTCACGGTACTTTCTTTTAAAAGTTTATTAGAGGCTAACTTTTTCTCTAATGTAGTATATATTGTCCTTTCTATTTCCTTACCAATATCTACTTGTTTTTCCCCATCTAACAATGTACTTACTTCCACAATTAGTTCTTGGGGATCTTCCGGTGGAGGAATTCTCATATCTACTCCTCCATCAATTTTGTTTGGATAAGCATTAGATAATTCATTATTAATTTTTTTTGCGATCTCAACCAATAAATTATTTCTTTCTAACTCTTCTTCTGTTATCATTTGACGAATTTCACCTTTTTTTACATTAACATTATATTTTTCAAATTTAGTTGACCTAATCAAATTTCTCACAACATCTTTGATTTCATGTTTTACTGAATCATAATACTCTTGGCTTCCAAGAACATCAATATCTATATCCTTCGAATTGTTATCAACATGAGTATTAATACTATAGGTACCTATTTTATATTTCCCCACTAATTTTACTTCTATCTTTTCCAACATTTGAATTTCAGCACTTTTTGGTGGTGGACTAATGTTATTTTCAGCAGAACCATTTAAAGAAGCTAATCCGAAGCTTAATAATAGTACCCCCATGATGCTTAAGACTACAATAAGGAATTTCTTTTTAATAAATCCCACCTCCTCTCATTTTACGATATGAGCAGATATCATAATGTATTCGACCTTTTTCGTCTTATTCAACTTTTTAATGTAAAATCATGAAACACTAAAATTTTAAGAATAAAGCCACCTTTAATGCGGCTAGTTATTAAGCCTCTTTGCTTTGGCCAGATGACCTGCTCATCACTGGGGCAATCAATCCAAACATATTCAGCTGCAGGACCTGGTTAATCGGTTGACCATAAAAATACACTTGTAGGACCTAGTTCATCTTTGGTCCATTTAAATAGGGCAATACTTATTAAATCCAAAATCATTAGCCATAATATGACTAATTGCTACCGCGCTATGTTGACCGTTCAATACAAGTAATTATGTTACTTCATCGAAAGAAGCATTATAGCCGAGCTGTACTTTTACTGATTCAATTAGTTTGTCTTCTATCATCTATTTTCTTGTGCTGCTGTCTTTTGATTTCAGTTTCGCGTTGAGCCTTCCTTCCAGCCTCTAAAGTGGCCACAATTTCTTTCTTTTCCTTAAGTAATTCTTCAATTCATCTTCTTTCTTTCTGGCGTTCTTCTAGGTAAATAGAAATCGAAGAGACCTTTTCATAAAAATTTTAATTAATGGAAGGTATTTGAAATTATATGTATAAATTACTCTTATACCAACTAAAATTAATTTTCTTTGGAGGGAGGAATTAATGAAGAAATTTTTTTTACTTCTTTTCATTTGTGTATTTTTAGCAAGTTGTCAACAAAGTACAGACCACGATACAACGTTAGATTCGAGCAAAAAATCTGAAGTTGCTTTTTCTCCTGACATGGAAATGGGTTTAACGTTAAAAGAAGCAATTGAGATTGCCCAAAAAGAGGCTCTTCAGTGGAACAAAGAAGCAATGTTATATAGTGGAAATAGTGTTGACAAAGATAAAACGCCAACAGGAATGGAAGGCAGAAGAAAGTACTGGAGCATTGAATTTGGCATACCAAATAAAAAAGACTATTATTTAATAACTATTCAAAACGGAAAGGTACTAGATAAAGTACATGTTCCTAATGAATTAAACGCTATGCCTAAAAGTCACTTTATTTCTAGTGTTGAAGAATTTAAGTATGATACACCTGAATTACTAAAAAGGGCTCAAAAAATCACCAAAATTTATCCCGGAGACACTTTTGCTAAGGGATATAATTTTAGTTTTACTAAAGACTCGCAAAAAAACATTCCAATTGTGATGGTTATCGGATGGGACCAGTCCAAGGAAAATATGATTTATTTATTGTTCAATGCAGAAACGGGTGAGCTAGAAGAAGAATTTGAAAGAGAACAATATAAAAACTAAAAGGGGTTGTATTCATGAAGAAAAATGCAGTTATCTCGATACTTACTTGTTTTATATTTATTTTTACATTTTCACCGAAAACACAGGCCATCGAAACACCGGACATCGAAACACAAGCGCTCTCTGAACATATTGCAGGTGTAGTAACTGGTTATACAGGAAATAAAATAGGGCATGGTGGAGCAAGTTATCCAAAAACAGTATATGACTGTTGCTGTTCATCAAAAATCAACATCAAACCATGATACTATATTTCCTTTTGGTTCTACTATACTCATAAAAAATGCTTTATATGTAGAAGGTTATAGTAATAAAACTATTTTTAAAGTAACGGACACAGGTGATTTAAATAGAAAAAGAGATTTATATTGGTTTGATGTGTATTTTGGACTCAAAAATGCTACTAATGATAAAAACGCAAATGAATTTGGAGAAAAAAATAAAAATATTGCTTACACAGCATATTAATGCATGAAAATAAAAATCACACAACCTAGACTTGTCTGATGTGTGTGATTTTTTTGTTTTGAGTGCTTTTATAATCAATTCTTTTAATGTAAATTAACTATAAGCTGCTATTTATTTCAATTACTTCTACTGGAACTTGTTTCGGTTTAATATTTACTTATGTTTGTTTTCCTCAAACTTTACATCTAGACCACAAAACTCTAATATTTCATTTACACTTTTTTGATATTTCAAGGCGCTATTATCATGAACAGGAGGGCATAACCAAAGTTCCCTACCATGCTGATCTCTTAATATTACTTGGTAAACCTTATCATTACCAAAAAAATCTTTTGTGAAATATCCATGCTCAATAGCAGACTCTCTATTATTAAACAGGATAATATCACTAGGATTGGGAACAATCGATGAATATTCATATAAGAACTTTGTTTTATCATCCATATAAGACACGTAATTCTCTTCAACTTGCAAACAAACTATTTTTCCCTTGTGATAATATAAAGTTGCTTTACATTCTGATTTTCTCGTAATTGCACTTTCAATAGGATAAACTTCAAACTCCCCTTTTTCATTTTTAAAATACTTAACTATGTCATAACTACTATCTTTTACACATTTGGACTTGTCTGATGGTATACCAAGTTTCTCAAGTACTTTTTGTGAGTAAGATGGTCCTATACCGCCATAACCGCAATTCAAATTATTAAACCAAGCTTCGTTGCCGTTTATATCTCTTATTATAAATCTTGCTGATTTCAAACTTTTTAAATCGGACAAATCATTTTCTGAAACTAAGTAAAATCCATCAAGTATTGCATCAAAATCATTAAAATAAACAAAAATATGAGTTATCTCATCCAAATTATTTACCATTAAAAAAGTGAAAAAGTTTGTTGTTGCAACTCCTCGGATTCATTACTTCTATCTTCCTCACGGTAAGGATTCACATAGAAAATACAATCCACTATATTTGATGATTCATCCATAATAAGATATCCTTTATCCACTTGTTTCTTCAAAGCCAGTAATACATCAAAATAAATGAAGGGACGATGCATAATGCCTACAGAAAAATGCTTATTAAAGCCAAAATCATTAGCCATAATATGACTAATTGCTACCGCGCTATGTTGACCGTTCAATACAAGTGAATATGCTACTTCATCGAAAGCAGCATTATAGCCGAGCTGTGCTTTTACTGATTCAATTAGTTTGTCTTCTATCATCTTTTTTTCTTGTGACAATTTTTCTATACGTTCGTTTTCCTGCTGTTGTCTTTTGATTTCAATTTCGCGTTGAGCCTTTCTTACAACCTCTAAAGTGGCCTCAATATTTTTCTTTTCCTGAAGTAATTCTTCAATTCGTCTTCTTTCTTTCTGGCGCTCTTCAAGGTCAACTTCACGCTGAATTTTACGTTGTTCTTCCTCTAATGCTTCCATTTGTTTTTGAAAATATTTATTTAACCTATTGATTTGTCGATCTAAAAATGGAATATTCATTTCAAAATGCCTTTTAATGCTTTCAGAAACTACTGTTTTATCAGGGATTCTATTGTAGTATTCGTGGTAGTACACATTATTATTTAATTTCCATAAAAGTTCATCTAGTTCATAATCAATCTTATCTAACTCATTTATAACGCCATCTATTTCATTCACTTCAATATTTAAAAATGCACTCAAATGATCCTTCCCATATTGAATTTTTGTCCGAGTCACTTGATGTTCAACGGTAAACATATATCGTAGTCGTCGACCACAGGCGCATCGCCCATCTAGATTACCTGGACCAAAATCATTGTAATCGGAAATCAACCAATCTACGACATTCATCTCATCTTCTTGAAGAGTTATATCTATGGACTTGAGTGCTGTGATTTTTTCCTCTCTCATAACGTTTTCTAATACTGTCCGTCTACCACGTTTCATTTCGTTTTCTAAAAAATTCCGTTGTTTTATAGTTAATGCTGATAGCTGTTGCTCTCTTTCATCCGCAGAAAGCTTTTTATACATAAACATCCCTACTCTCTTTAGCTTAAATGTGGAACGAATTAGTTCTTGAATGTCACTTGACTATGTAGAATCAGTTAATTATCCATATTATTACTTATTTTATATATATTACTTAAATTATAACAAATAAAATTATGCTTTGTTCTATCGCTACTAGTTAGTGGAGAAACTGTAGCTTTGAATTAAAGTTTGAGTAAAATTACCTTGCAAACCCTTATTTTATGTTAAATTAAGAAGAATCCCTTTTGAAAAAAGATTGATCAAAAGGGGTTTTTCTTTAGCAGTTATAAGTTAGGTTTTAATAAAAAAGTTTGATTATTTTCTACCTGTGTTGCTCCACAATCGCGCCCGTTTGTTGAAGATCGTTTCACCTAAACCACCAGCAATTGTAATATAGGATTGAGAAGAATACAGATTTAGAAAGTCTCCATATACAGGTTTTTATTCATATAACACCCCTACAATGTTTTCTGCAATATTTTGAAAAGTCTTATTGTAAACTCTCTTTATATACCTTTGTATAAACAATATCCAATGAAAAAGCCAAGTAACGTTTGTTTTACAGCGTTTCTTGGCTTTTGTGTCTACCCAAACTTTTATTTGGGAACGTTATTTTGAATGGGTTTGTATAAAAAATAATTACTTAATTTTAAATTTTTAACCTATTTTTAACCTTTGTATGTTATTTTTTACTTTTGTATGTTCTGAATGCTAGAGAAGTTGACGTTATTCGTACATAGAAATCACAAGAAAGAGAGGGACTTACTATATGAAAAAACTAGCTAGTCTATTCCTAATCGTGTTACTCCTCAATTTACAATGGGGAAATATACCGGTCTATGGTGCTGCGAATAGTGAATCCGATTTTTTAACAAATCCAAATGGTACAGGCGTTACCATTAAAAGTTACAAAGGAACAACAAAAGACGTCACTATTCCACCTACTATTGATGGTCAAGCGGTGACCAGTATTGGGGATTCTGCCTTTCGATATAACCAGCTAACGAATGTGACCATTCCTTCTAGCGTGACCAGTATTGGGGATTCTGCCTTTGCGTATAACCAGCTAACGAATGTGACCATTCCTTCTAGCGTGACCAATATTGGGGAGTTTGCCTTTGCGTCTAACCAGCTACCGAATGTGACCATTCCTTCTAGCGTGACCAGCATTGGGGCTTCTGCCTTTGCGTCTAACAAGCTAACGAATGTGACCATTCCTTCTAGCGTGACCAATATTGGGGAGTTTGCCTTTTATAATAACCAGCTAACGAATGTGACCATTCCTTCTAGCGTGACTAGCATTGGGGATTCTGCCTTTTATTATAACCAGCTAACGAATGTGACCATTCCTTCTAGCGTGACTAATATTGGGGCTTCTGCCTTTGCGTCTAACAAGCTAACGAATGTGACCATTCCTTCTAGCGTGACCAATATTGGGGAGTTTGCCTTTCAATCTAACAAGCTAACGAATGTGACCATTCCTTCTAGCGTGACCAGTATTGGGGCTTCTGCCTTTGCGTCTAACCAGCTAACGAATGTGACCATTCCTTCTAGCGTGACCAGTATTGGGGATTCTGCCTTTGCGTCTAACCAGCTAACGAATGTGACCATTCCTTCTAGCGTGACCAGTATTGGGGCTTCTGCCTTTCGATATAACAAGCTACCGAATGTGACCATTCCTTCTAGCGTGACCAGTATTGGGGATTCTGTCTTTTATAGTAACCAGCTAACGGATGTGACCATTCCTTCTAGCGTGACCAGTATTGGGGAGTATGCCTTTTATAATAACAAGCTAACGAATGTGACCATTCCTTCTAGCGTGACCAGTATTGGGGCTTTTGCCTTTCGATCTAACCAGCTACCGAATGTGACCATTCCTTCTAGCGTGACCAGTATTGGGGAGTTTGCCTTTTATAATAACCAGCTAACGAATGTGACCATTCCTTCTAGCGTGACCAGTATTGGGGCTTCTGCCTTTGCGTATAACCAGCTACCGAATGTGACCATTCCTTCTAGCGTGACTAGTATTGGGGATTATGTCTTTTATAGTAACCAGCTAACGGATGTGACCATTCATTCTAGCGTGACCAGTATTGGGGGTTTTGCCTTTGCGTCTAACCAGCTACCGAATGTGACCATTCCTTCTAGTGTGACTAGTATTGGGACTTTTGCCTTTTATAATAACCAGCTAAATCAAGTTGAATTTAAAGGACAAATTTCAAGACTTAGTCAGACAGCATTTAATCACCAAGCCAAGCCAGGAGCTACTTTTCACGGATGGTTCGAGGACCAATCGTATACTACTTCATGGACATATACGGTTACAGCACCTATGATAATTTATGCAAAGTGGCCCACTTACTCAACAGGCATAGTTCTATCACCCAAAACAGGGCAACTAACTGTTGGAGGCACACAAAACTTCCAACTAATAGAAAACCTTTCGGATGGCACAACCCAAGATCAAACTGGGAATGCCCAATTTACAGTAGATGATTCAGCCATCGCCACGATGCAAGATAATGTCTTAACAGCGATTGCTCCTGGGACGGTGACCGTCAGGGCTACTTACGGCAGCACATCTGATACAGCAACCATTACGGTGAATTCAGCTCCTGTCACAACAACAGGCATTAGTCTTTCACCTAAAACAGGGCAACTAACTGTTGGAGGCACACAAAACTTCCAACTAATAGAAAACCTTTCGGATGGCACAACCCAAGATCAAACTGGGAATGCCCAATTTACAGTAGATAATTCAGCCATCGCCACGATGCAAGATAATGTCTTAACAGCGATTGCTCCTGGGACGGTGACCGTCAGGGCTACTTACGGCAGCACATCTGATACAGCAACCATTACGGTGAATTCAGCTCCTGTCACAACAACAGGCATTAGTCTTTCACCTAAAACAGGGCAACTAACTGTTGGAGGCACACAAAACTTCCAACTAATAGAAAACCTTTCGGATGGCACAACCCAAGATCAAACTGGGAATGCCCAATTTACAGTAGATAATTCAGCCATCGCCACGATGCAAGATAATGTCTTAACAGCGATTGCTCCTGGGACGGTGGCCGTCAGGGCTACTTACGGCAGCACATCTGATACAGCAACCATTACGGTGAATTCAGCTCCTGTCACAACAACAGGCATTAGTCTTTCACCTAAAACAGGGCAACTAACTGTTGGAGGCACACAAAACTTCCAACTAATAGAAAACCTTTCGGATGGCACTACGCAAGATCAAACGGCGAAAACCGGATTTACAGTAAGCGATCCAACGGTTGCGACGATCCAAGGAAGTACCTTAACTGCAATCGCACCCGGTACGGTGACTGTTACGGCTACTTACGGCAGTTCATTTGATACGGCTACCATTACGGTGAAGGCACCAACAACCGTACCAGAGACGACACCGGTACCACAACCAGACGACTCAGTGGAACCGATGCCTTCAGGTGTCATCCCTATTATTCGTACGGTTGAACAAGGAATCGTGCGTTATCATGCAAACGTTTTATTGGAACCTGTTCAAGTACAAGTACAACAAATGTCGAATCAAGAGGAACGAACAATTCGTCTCGTATACCCAGCAGAAACGGCGACAGTAGAAGCGATTTTACATCTCCCACGAACGGCTGGGCTCTATTTAAACAAGCAACAAACGAATCTTTTTATGCAAACAGCATTAGCACACTTGATGATGCCATCTACCGCATTTAATGGGATCACTGAGGATATATTCTTCCGCATTATGCCTGTAAAGGCACAACAACAGGAAATGATTCAGGCGAATGTGCGACAAAATGAACACATTCAACAGGCGATGCCAAATAGAGCAACCCTTTCATTGTTAGGGACACCGGTAACGATTGAAACGAATCTACAAAATCGTCCGATAACGATTACGTTACCAATTTCGGCTGCATTAACAGCAGAACAAATGGCCTCACTGGTTGTTTATATTGAGCATAGTGACGCAACAACTGAAGTAAAACGTGGTCGTATAGTAGAATTTGAACCAGGTGTGAAAGGATTCCAATTTGAAGTCGATCATTTCTCCACATTTAGCTTAGTGTATGCTTCAGAAGTGCAAGAAGAAGAGAAAGAGGAAGTAGAAACAAACCGATTAGTGCCCTACATTCAAGGGTACCCAGATGGCACATTTAAACCAAATGCTTCGGTAACACGTGCTCAAATGGCAACAATGTTAGCCCGTTTCTTAACAAATGGGAAAATTCCAACAGCCGAAGTAACTTTTGAAGATACGGAAAAGAATACTTCGAAGTATGCGATTGAGTTTGTGAAACAAGCTGGTTTATTTAATGGCACAACCCAAACCAAATTTGACCCGAATGGGACAATTACCCGTGCCCAAATGGCGGGTGTCATCGCACGCTGGGTAGATACAGTGTGTGCACAAGATGACACGAAAACGTATTGTCAAACCGCTAAGCCCGGAAAAGTCTTTTCCGATGTTGCAGCAAGCCATTGGGCTGCCTCATCGATTGAAAGAGTAAGTGCCCTCGGCATTATGACTGGAAACAGTGCGACAACGTTTAATCCGAATGGTGCGTTAACACGTGCACAAGCGGTAAAAGTCCTGAACCAATTATTTGAACGACCAACAGTAGAAAACATCACCGAATCAACATTCCGTGATGTACCGGCTAGTCATTGGGCAATCGGAGTCATTGAAGCAGCTGCAACAGAAATGACGATGAAAAAATAAGACAAAAAAGACACCTGTCTGATTGGGATTCAACTCCCATCAGATAGGTGTCTTTTTTGTAGGATAGAACGTTACCAAAGCGTCGTTTGGTAATATATCTTTAAAAATTGTTATTCAATAATATGGCCCGTTTGTGGAATACTACCTTTTTATAAAAATCCTTTGGTCTCAGTGATCCAAAGGGGTATAACTTCGCAACTTTTTTATAACTATCGCGACTTTGTTTTAAACATCGTGTCTTTTTTATAAACTTCGCAACTTTATTTCAAACCACACATTTATTAATAGGCTTTAAATTTAATATTTAATAGATGAATCCAATCACATACCACTTTTATTCCCATAGATATTTAAAGTGTTTCGCTATAAAACAAAAAACCCCGAATAGTTTTCACTTTTAAGTGTCTACAATTCGGGGCTTCAAGATGTATTCAAGGAGTAAGTTTTAAATAAGTGTAATCAATTCTAAGCAGATATTACCCAGACTTTATATCTTGTTTCCTTATCTATTGAAATCTCAGTAATTACTCTGAATTCTTTCATTTCAGCAAGTCTAAAAGCTAAGGAATAAGCTATTTTATAATCTGGTGTATCATAACCATCATATAGTCTTGCATAAATCTCATTTCCTATTGAGTCGGCCCATACATCTGCTTCATGTAAGCTATCGAAAATAATATTTTCCTTATTCCATCTAAGAGCCATCTATTTAACCCCCTATATGGAAAGTTTATGATACTCTACATTTCAGGTCAACCGAAGTAGCACTACTATTTGCACCGTTAGATGAATGTGCTCTAAAGAATAGAGTTACAATATCGTTGGCTTTAAGAGGTTGGCTTTTGCCTGTTAACATAATTTGATAATTTTTCAAACTACCATGGAAATTATAATCTGGTGCTGCTGTGTGATTTGAATACGGCGAATTAATCATAACACCATTTACAGTTGCAGTACCGATACCAACCGTTGTTGTAGGACTATATTTAGAATAAGCTGATGATCTTATGTGAAAACCCCACTGTATTGAACTGCTCCCCAAATGTTAGACACATCTAACATTTGGAGGAGCAGTTTTTATATGGCTAAATTTACATCGGAAGAAAAACTACAAGCAGCCTTACGTTACATAAAAGGCAATGAAAGTTCACATGAAATTGCTAAATCTATCGGAACAGATCACAAAGCAATTCTTAATTGGGCGAAACAATATGAGTATAATGGCGTAGAAGCGTTTATAAAGCGATATACAAATTATTCGGCACAGTTTAAACTAGACGTACTAAACTTTATGATTGAAAATGGTACGTCCTTACTTGAAACAGCAGCTATCTTTAAGATAGCTACGCCTTCTACACTTCGTAGTTGGAAAAAGCAATTTAAAACAAAAGGATTCGATGCCCTTCAATCAAGGAAAAAGGGGCATCCATCCATGAAAAAAGAAACGAACAAACAACCAAAACAAGCACCAGTAGAAGGGACACCTGAAGCACTTCAAGCAGAAATCAATCGTCTACGTATGGAAAATGAGTACTTAAAAAAGTTGAACGCCTTAGTTCAAGCCAAGGAAAAATCACCAAAGAAGACAAAGTAAAGGTCATCTATGAATTAAGGCATAAATACTCGGTGAAGGCGCTTGCGAAATTCGCAGGCATTCCACGTAGCACGTACTATGATTTAGTGAAGAAGATGGATCGTCCAGATCCAGATGCCGAGTTAAAGGCCGAAATTCGAGCAATTTATAACGAACACGAAGGTCGTTATGGTTATCGTCGTATTCGTGATGAGCTAGCAAATCGTGGGAAAAAAGTGAATCATAAAAAGGTTCAACGTATCATGAAAGAATTAGGTTTAAAGTGCTTAGTGCGTATGAAGAAATACAAATCTTATAAAGGGACAATCGGTAAGATTGCGCCTAATAGATTGGATCGTAACTTCATAGCAGAAGCACCGAATGAAAAATGGGTTACAGATATTACGGAGTTTAAGCTGTTTGGTGAAAAGCTCTATTTATCACCTATTTTAGACTTATTTAACGGCGAAATTATTACGTACACAATTGGTCATAGACCAACATATTCGCTTGTATCAGAAATGTTGGAGAAGGCACTAGAGAGGTTGCCAGAGGAACATCAATTATTGATGCATTCAGATCAAGGTTGGCATTACCAAATGAAACAATATCGCCACGCCCTTGAATCAAGAGGCATTGTGCAAAGTATGTCACGTAAGGGAAACTGTTATGACAACTCTGTCATGGAGAATTTCTTCGGCATCATGAAGTCAGAATTCCTCTACTTAAAGGAATTTGATAGTGTCGAGCATTTTAAAAAGGAACTTGAAAAGTATATAACGTATTACAACACGAGACGTTTAAAGGCAAAATTAAAACTGAGTCCGGTAGAATACCGAACTCAGTTTACCCAAGCTGCCTAAACGAAATAACCGTGTCTAACTTATAGGGGTCACTTCAGTTATATGCAGCTTTTGGGGTTTTTTATTTTTCTTTACATTACAATGTATAGTAATGCATGCACACAGTTGGCTTGTTGGGACTAATATAATATTAATAATTCTTGGCAGTGTGTTAAGCAAATTTATGGTTGCATTCAAAAGATGATGAACCATTGAGTTATATCCAGGATGTACTGGGCTTCATTCTCCTGTTTGTTGTCTTGAGGTTTACCAAAGTAGAAGATATTTTAAAAAACAAATGAAATAGTATAAAAAATAAGGACCTGACAGCTATAGAGACTGAAGGTCCTTTTTTATATCCAATTTTATATAAATTTATCTAAAAAAAGTGTTGCTCCCTTCTTTCATTAAATGACCCATTTATGAAAAAAAGAAGCTTCCCTTATTTCAGAAAAGCGCCCTTTAGGATACATCCCGCATTTTCTTTAGACAAAGAGAAAAACGCCTAAAACCAATTTTCATAAGGCTTCAAGCACATAAGTAATGTAATAAATGGGTTGAGTGAAAAGAATGGAGGAAATTCAACTTTAAATCAGATTATAGCTATCAATATAGTCTTAGAATTAATCCAATGCGAATTTGCATAAATAGACTTGCTACAGGGAAGACTTTTTAAAGAAAATTATGGAGGTGCGAATTACGTGTTTGAGAAAAAATTAGCACTTCATGAAACCATGGAATTTCATGAAGTCATTAACTTTATGACAACTAGTTTACTTAAATCGAAGCTGAGTCAAGGTGTGGTCTTTGATGATGATTTAAGAGCGTTATTGGACAAAAATGTAAAATTATCTACCCCGGCACTCACTGCTATGGTTAAGCTCTACTCAAAATCGGAATTGGAATATTAGGAGGACAATTGTATGCAAGACTATTTAGATCCTATAAATTCAGTTGGAATGCCTGAACTAACTGATTCGGGGATTGCTCTTGAGTTTTTACTTACAACTAAAACGGGTATTCGGAATCTTTCAATTGCCTTAACAGAAACAGCTTCTCCTGCTCTTCAGAAAATCTTGAGAACTCAGCTGGATGTCATGGTCGATTTATATTTCGAAATTTCTGAACTGATGGTAAAAAAAGAATGGCTGAAACCTTATGATCTTGCAGGTCAAAAGGAACTGGATATTAAATCAGCAGAAAATGCGATTAGTATTGCCCAGTTGGATTTATTCCCTAAAGATATGAATCGAAAAGGAATGTTCCCTACCCCACCGAAAAAATAAACGAAAATGAGGGATTTTTTTAATGAAAGCTGTCACTTTTCAAGGTGTAAAAAATGTTGAGGTTAAAGAAGTACAAGACCCTAAAATAAAAAAAGCCGATGATATTATTGTTCGTTTAACCACTACTGCCATTTGCGGGTCAGACTTGCATTTGATTCATGGTATGATTCCGAATCTTGGACAAGATTATGTCATTGGTCATGAACCAATGGGTATTGTAGAAGAAGTTGGAAAAGATGTGACGAAGGTTAAAAAGGGTGACCGGATTGTCATTCCTTTTAATATTGCATGCGGGGAATGCTGGTACTGCAATCATGATCTGGAAAGTCAATGTGATAATGCAAACGATAATGGCGAAATGGGTGCCTACTTTGGTTATTCAGACACAACAGGCGGTTTTCCAGGAGGACAGGCAGAGTTTATGCGAGTGCCCTATGGTAATTTTATCCCTTTCAAAATTCCAGAGAAATCAGAAGTTCCTGATGAAAGTCTTGTTCTCCTTGCCGATGCCGCATCTACTGCTTTTTGGAGTGTAGATAATGCTGGTGTAAAGAAAGGAGATACTGTTATTATTCTTGGCTGCGGACCTGTTGGACTGCTAGCACAAAAATTTGCTTGGCTGAAAGGAGCAGAAAGAGTAATCGCAGTTGACTACATTGGGTATCGTCTTAAACATGCAAAGAAGACAAATAACGTGGAAATCGTTAATTTTGAAGACCATGAAAATTGTGGTGAATACTTGAAAGAGATTACCAAGGGCGGTGCAGACGTTGTCATTGATTGCGTAGGGATGAGCGGAAAAATGACGCCACTAGAATTTCTTGCAAGTGGGGTAAAACTTCAAGGTGGTGCTATGGGAGCCCTTGTCACAGCCAGTCAAGCTGTACGTAAAGGAGGAACAATCCAAATTACCGGTGTATACGGCGGTCGATACAACGCCTTCCCACTTGGAGATATATTCCAACGCAATGTAGCGATTCGTACTGGACAGGCTCCAGTTGTTCATATCATGCCCCATGTCTATAACTTAATGGCTGAAGGAAAAGTGAATGTCGGTGATATCATTACACATGTACTCCCCCTTGAAAAAGCAAAACATGCTTATGAAATATTCGATACAAAGCAAGAAGGTTGCATTAAAGTGGTTTTAAAACCCTAATATAGAAGTTTTTAGGTACTTTTGTTTCTGCATTGCAAAAGTACCTTTTTCATTGACCTAGGGGTACATATTTATATGTATTACTTCTGAAAGTGATTCTTCAAAATGGCATTAATATTTGAGCACCAAGCCTCTTCCACTGGCGAACTACATTTTGATCAACAGAACTAACCCCTCCCTAATCAAAAATCATTATGTAGCGATTCCTTTAAATTGAATAACTTCTAATAAACAACTCAACATACCATTTGTTTTATTTCCATGAGGAAAGACGCTTTCCTTATTTGAGAAAAGCGCCAAATTTCTGGGTAAATAATTAGTTTGGCAAAACAGTTGAATAAGTTTTTGAACTACCTTAGATATCCACCATTATTAATATCAAATGTCGCACCTGTGTAATGCTTTGATCTATCTGACAAGAGGAAAATAACAGTATCAGCAACATCTTCAGGCATTACAGGTGTATCGATGAGCTGATGATTTAAATATTCCTCTTTTCTCCAAATAGGTATTGCATCCATCATAGGAGTGTTTACCATTGTAGGGGCAATGGCATTAACTCTGATGTATGGTGAGAAATTCACTGCACAGCTTTTAGTTAATCCCAATATAGCAGCTTTTGAGAGTCCATATATTGCATCTGAACTGCCTTCCATACCTGATACAGAAGACATATTCACGATGACTCCCTTACGTTCGCTCTGAAGTAGATATTTCCCGAACATTTGAGAAAAATAAATACATCCCTTTAAGTTTATATCTATGACTTTATCAATTTCCTCGGTTTGATAATCCAGTATATTCTTACCCAAATAAATCCCAGCATTATTAACTAAACTATCTACATCACAATGTTCTCTTTCCAAATTTCCAAAAAAATTGACTACTTCTTCATAAATACTTACATCTAATTGATATGTATACAAATCTGAGGGGACATTCATTGATTGTTTTAATTCCCTTAAGGCGTCTTCATTAATATCACAAGCAAGTACTGAAGCACCTTCATCTAAACATTGTTTAACAATTTCTTTTCCTATACCAGAAGCTGCACCTGTTACTATTACTTTTCTATTTTTAAGCATCATCTATTTTACCCCTTTATTAAAAAGTTAGGATGTTATGAAAAACTCTACCTAAATTCTATCTTTGGCGCAAGAAGAACATTGTTTAACCTCTCTTTACAAAGACCTGTTTTTTTAACTTATTACAAATTTGATTGATTTGTTGTCTTGGTTTAATATTCAACTTTTCAGAGAGACAATCATCACAATATATATCTTTTTGACTGTTAATAAAGTTTTGGACAATATGGATATTAGACGTAAGCTAATTATCTTCCTTCCTTAAAACAAATCTTTGCTCGCAATTATATAAGTCTTCCACTATACTTCCATTAGAACAGAGATAACGTCTGTTATGCATTACGTCGTGTTATCAATGTTTTGCTATTGAATTTCTTTGTGGCCAACTGAGGTAAAAAATGTGCGACACGCTTTAGAATATGTGTGCAGGAAAGATTGAAGTTTACATTAACTTCAATCTTTTTATTATTGTAGAGATTCCTTTAGAAAAATAAACTAATAAGTGCTAAAATAGCAGGCCCACCTTGTTTTAATAGAATCGATTTAGAGCTTGTTAAGCTACCATACAAAGCGACAATGATTACAAAGATTAAAAAAATGGCAACAATTTCAGTTTGCTGATGTGACAAAAATAATCCATACAATAAGGCGATCGCAATCAGACCATTATAAACGCCTTGATTTTTGAAAAGAACTTGAACATTTGCATTTTCTAACGCTTCTTCAGACAGATTAAATGTTTTTGCTGTTCTTTTAGAAGTAGTTGCAAACGTTTCTAAATACATAATATACAAATGCTCAGCTGCTACGACTAAGCTTAAAATAAAAGTTAATGAAGACATCCTATTCCCTCCTAAAAAATCTTTAAAAAAGCAATGTCCTCAAGTGTATCAAGGACATTGCTTGAAACTATTTATTAAAACGAACAATGCGGTCTATTGGTAGGCGTGAAGAACCATATGCTGGGGCTGCCGCTTCACCAATGGCTAATAATAAAATAGGAATTTCATTTGCTGGTAATTCCATGTATTCCGCGAATTTTGCTTTATCAAACCCACCCATCGGAACGGTATCATAGCCCATTTCCTTCGCTAATAGCATGATTTGCATCGATACTAAGCCAGCATCAAAGTGTACGATATTTTCTAATGTTTTTGTTGGTGCTGAACCATACATTGTCAGCGCATCTTGTGCAAGCTTATTGGCAATTGGTTCTGGCATATAGCCCAGCTCCACGTTTTTTGCATAGATTTCCTCAGCATTTACATACATCTCTATATCACCAATGACAGCAATAATGGCAGAGGCTGTTTCGATTTGCTCTTGATTAAATGAAAAGAAGTTGATATTCTTCTGAATTTCCTTATCATCAATGACAAGAAAGCGCCATGGCTGCATATTACTTGAAGAAGGTGCTGAAGTAGCATCCTGCAACAGCTGCATGATTGTTTCACGCGGAATTTTAGTCTCTGCATTGTATTTACGAACAGATTTACGCATTTGCATAATTTGTTTTAATGGTGTATTTGATAACATGTAGTTTCCCTCTTTTCACAATTTAAACTGCTTTTATTGTTACATTAATATTGCCCATTGTTGCTTTTGAATATGGGCATACCGTATGTGTGACCTCTAATAATTCCTGTGCTTCCTCCACTGCTAGTCCTTCAATATGCCCTTCGATTTCCACTGCAAGCACATAGTCAAAAGAAGCTTGCTCCATTAATTTCACTGTTACTTTAATGGTTGATGCATTTTTTAGTTTCTTTTGGCGTTTGATTAAATCTAATGCACTATTAAAGCAAGCACTATAGCCAGCCGCAAATAATTGTTCTGGGTTTGTAACATCCGCTAATTTGGAGCCTGGTGGTGCAATTTTTAACGATAAAGATTGATCTTCTGCATAGGATGTGCCACTACGGCCACCTTCATTAATCATTGTAGTTGCGTATAATTCTTTCATAACTGAAAACCCCTTATCTTTTGTTATTAATTAAATTGTGTACAATCTAATTTTTACAAATTGAATTGTACACAATTTAATTGCGTTTGACAAGTAGGAACTTTATTTTTAATATAAATGATAGTAGAAGAACTTTAAGAGGGGATTTTTATGCCTAATCATTTAGATAATCAGCTGTGCTTTCTTTTGTATGCAACATCTAAGGAAATCACTCGGCAATATACATTATTATTGAAGCCTTACGATCTTACTTATACAGGCTATATCACTTTATTAGCTTTAGAGGAAAACGAACAGATAACGGTGAAAGAATTGGGCCAACGTTTATTTTTAGATTCAGGAACATTAACACCGTTGTTAAAAAAATTAGAGGCAAAGAATTACATTTGTCGTGAACGTTCTAAGGAGGACGAACGATTAATGAAAATATATTTAACCAAGGAAGGCGTAGATGTAAGAAGGAAACTACCTGAAGTGTCCCGCCAAGTGATGAAGCAATCTAATATCTCAGAGCAGCAATTTGTACAACTGAAAAATGTACTTCAAGATATCGTTTATAACGATTGGAAAATAAAAGATGAAAACTAACACATAGCTATTCCATTAATAGGATGAATATGTAAATAAGAAGGATTGGAGCTACATTGGCTTCAATCTTTTTTTGTTTTTCTCTCCCTCATCTCCTCAAATGTTAATAATCATGTGGCTACCGTTAAAATTTAGTATACTTACATTTATTAATTAGTTTAATTTACAGCATAGATAAGTAATTTTGAAAGTAGAGGTGTTTGGATGAAAACATGGACAAAGACTATAAACATAAATGCCCCCATCGAAAACGTTTGGAAATTACTTGATGGCTCTTTAGCTGACATGCAGAAGATTATGCCACAGGTAATTGAAAACAAGCCTGTAAAAGTAACAGAAGAAGGGGTTGGCAGTATTTATCGCCAAAAATATAAAGAAGGAAAACGTATCGAAACGTATGATGTAGAAACATTGGAACATTCGAATACACCTGATAAAAAAATATTGAAAGTAGGCTTTGTACTCGCTAATTTGTTTGAAATTACGGCTTACTATGAATTAAATAAAATAAATGAAACAGAGACTTCCTTTACTTATTCCGTAACAAATAATGCGTTAAAATGGTTCGTCAAATTATTTTTATTGTTTGCATCGGATAAAGTAGTCGTACAATTTTTAGAACGGGTCAAAACAGTTGCTGAAGCGCAAGACTAGCACCTAAAAAATAAACCGTAGAACTCCCTTGAGGTGAGCTTCTACGGTTTATTTATTACTAAAAGTCTGAACCTGTAATTTCTTTTAACTTACCGTTCTCTTTAATCTTTTTAAGGCCTTCATTTAACTTATCTAAAAGCTCTTTGTTCCCCTTTTGAACCATGAAACCATAGTATTCTTTTTCGAAGGAATCATCTTTAATTACTTTGATTTTGTCATTTGGATGTGCCTTGATATATTCATAAACAACTGAATTATCTCCAATCGCCGCTTCTACGTTGCCATTCAGCATCTCTTGAATAGCAATTGGTTGATTTTCGAAAGCAAAAATGTTGGGACTAGATTCACCCTGTAGCTTCTTGGCAGCCATATGACCAGTAGCATTAATTTGTACAGAAATCTTTTTATCTTTTAATTCATCCAATGATTGGATCTTTGAATCTTCTTTCACCACGATTAATAATTGAGATTCGTAGTACGGCTCAGTAAAATCAAATGTTTCCTTACGCTCGTCCGTAATTGTAATCCCTGCACCACCAATATCTGTTTCACCATTTTTAATTGTTTGGAATACAGGCTCCCAACCAATACTTTCCCACTTCACTTCAAAATCCATTTCATCCGCGATTGCTTGTAACACATCCACATCAATCCCTACAATATTCCCTTTATCATCAAGAGATACGATAGGTGCAAATGTAGCCTCAGTACCTACCTTATAAACTTTTTTACTATCTCCATCACCTGATGATGTATTGTCTTTCGAGCCGCAACCCGCTAAAACTAGCGTGAAAGCTGCCATAATTGTAAGCAACACCATTAAATTTCTTTTCATAGCCCATCCCCCTAGTATGATATTTTTTCCATAATGCGTATTATTTTTCGCAATTCGGAAATGTAAGACTATTACGTAAATTATAGTGACAATATTCTCTTTAGACAATACTTTTTTGTATAAAAATAATCATTTCTTTATAAATAGTATTATTCAATCTCGTTTTTAGGATAAAAAGGAATAAATAGTTAACCAGAAGCTATAAAAAAAGAATCTCCCCTCGGAAATTCTTTTTTGCGCATCTAAATCTTTATCGTATTGGATGTTCAAAATTCCAATTTGTATAAATGGCAGCAGCCTGAACTGGGTTCGAGGAGGTATCTTCTGTATAGCCGCCAATTAAATTACCTACTCTAAAAGTAGGCTCAAATAGCTGTTCCTCCTTAGGTGGTGCTGTCGGTCCGTCTATTCCTATTTTGGTTTTGTCTGTCACGACTACTTCCATACCGTTATCCAATGTAAAGCTCAGCCCATCTTCTCCAACTTCCGTAATGGTCCCTTCGATATTTACTACCGCACTTGCCGCAGGAGCTGAATGGTCCGCAACAATTCTCTCCGTCAAATCAATTGGTGTATCATGATTTATATTTACCATAGCAAGGACAGCAATCACTGCACAGGCTACTAAGCTTCCAACACTAATTCTTACTTTTTTCATAAAGGACCTCTTTTCATATTTCATCATCTCTTCCTGCATCTTACGCTTAAATTCCTCAGAAGCATGAATCTGCTTCATCACATTCTTATAAGCATTCATCATACTTTGCTCCCCTCTTCTAGAATCGTTTTCAGCTTCATTCGTGCCCTTCTGAGCTTTGAGCCTACTGTATTGACGTTGATCTCTAATAAATCAGCAATTTCTGCCGTTGTATAGCCCTCGTAATAATGTAAATAAACAATGACTCTCTCTTCTGAAGGAAGCTCAAAAATTTCAGTAAGAACCATCTGCTCCTCTTTTGCAATAAAGGCCATTTCGTCTGTAATGGGTACTGTCTTCTTCACACGTGAGGATTTAAAATAATCCTTGCACTTATTAAATGTCACCTTTATGAGCCAAGCCTTTAAATGTGCTTCATGAGCAAAGGGCTTGTTCTGCCTCATCAGTGTCATATAAACCTCCTGCACAATGTCCTCCGCCTCAGCCATATTTTTGGTCTGTTGCACAGCAATTCGTATGAGGGTGTCACTATATGTTTGAACAATTTCTTGCACACTTAAGCCAGCAAACTTTATCATATTTTTCACCTAACCTCCTTCATGACATAATACGATTCAACTTTATCTATTCGTGCAACACATACACTTTAGCTACATTTTAATAAAAAGAAGAAACCATTCATGAGACATACAAATGTATCTCCCTAATAAATTACTGAATAATAGCCATGCAAAAACCCGCAAACCGTAGATGATTTGCGGGTCCCTCTCTTCATTGCCAAGCTCGATTGTTCCATTGCTTGAAAAATTCGTCCTCAGCCAAAATCGCTTCATAAATAGGGATAAAGAATTGTTTCAGAATCCCTGTCATCTCGAGTGTAGAAGTTAGCTCGATTGTAAAATGATGACGATCAAATAAGTCCACAATATACGCCTGCAATCTTCGTCCTTCAATAGTTTGCGTTTGTAGCAATTGTTGTACTTCATTTATTGTTTTTTCAGTCTTTTCTAATGCTGGGTACTGGTAAATTTCGATAAATTTTTGTGCCAGTACGAATTCTGTTGGATATGTATAAACCACCGCAGCCTTATTGTCTAGCAAGCTTGGAAAATTAATGGCCTTTGGTGTTATTCGCATGTTTTCTTTAAAGGTAATCCAAACTTCTATGTATACAGTCATTTTGCCCAATGTAGCTGGTATGCTTAATTGAATATTGTCACTCGATACGGACGATTCGATCCGCTGTGAATCCCATTCAATGCCATCCGCTGGTATTGCTAGTGAACAAATTTCATAAAAGGCCTGTTTCACTATATCGTGTTGATGAACGCTTGCTTGCGCAGTCAGCGTGACTTCTTTGGAAGGCTTCACCAATCCATTTGTTAAAGCAAATAATAGTAGATCCCCATTTAGATAAAATTGATCATCATAGGAGGATACGGATAGGCGATAAAGCAGTCTTTCTTGGCAATAGCGTGATACTAGCAGATCCATATTGTCTTGCCGTATAGCCATTTCTTCTAATTGTGTCACGACATTCGTCGATAGTGTGTCGATATTTCCCATTGACATCCCTCACCTTTTTGATTTTTCTGATTTTTTATGCAGAATTTAGATTTTTACTAAAATTCATGCTTTTATTATCACTTATTTATGGAAGAGAGTAAACGGTAATGTATACCAAAAAGGCCTGTCATGGTTGGACATGACAGGCCTTAAAATTAGACAAGGGGCAGCCTCGCTGTTGCGAAACTACCCCTTTAGTATTTATAGGTAACATTCTCGTAAATTGTAAAGTCTCAACCCAATCGTCTGGGGAATATTATCTTGAAACCAGATTCGTTTCATCACCGCGGTAAAATTCCACTGTGTGCCTTCTAACTTAAGCAACGCAAACCCTACCATCTTTTGCGTCCTTGCAGCCCCAAAGCATGCGCCAGTGTGAATAAGTATCTACAAAAACAAAAAGCAGAATGCCAGATTACGGAAATATGCTACCTAAAATAGCACGTGTTCTATTATAGCACCTTATACTATAAAAGTAAAGGTCTATAAAAAATTACCAAGGAATCTCCTTAGAGCATTTAATCTGGTAGCCCTTTTCAGCTGTCCATTGGAGAAGTGTTTGCCAAAAGTTTTCACAGGCAGCTATGATTTGCTGAGGATTCGTTAGATTGCCCGTCATGACCATTTCAGCTAATGCTTTTAACCCATGTGGCTGATCATCCATCGCTAAAGCCTCAGGTAATACTTGTGCAGATGTTGTATAGCACTGCCTATGGTGTAATCCTACTATCATGGCACCTGTCATCGCTATTTTCATCGCCAGTATCGGCAAAAATGTAGTGGGACCCTGAACAGCTATGTTCCTTAATTTCCCCATGTATTCATACATTTCGTCTACAATGGTTTTGCAAATTGCTTCCTTAAATCGGGCATTCTCCACAGTGGCCGCTTTGTCTTTGAGTTCTAGAAAAAAGCCAGTAGGATCGTAAAGTGGCTGTAAATCGAAAAACTTCCCATTTGTTAATGGCCAATCTTCCTCAACCGTTATTGCCTCTTCGATAATCACTTCTGCTTGATCGAAATTAACCTCTGCCTTCCAATATCCTGCTGTCCATTCATAGCTGTAGCTGTGCTCTAATTGATGACAGACACACTTAAGCTCAATGTCAGAAAACAGACCATCTGATTTTCTAGCCAACGAGCCATAAATACCAATTGCTCGAACATTTCCTCCATATTTTGCTATAACTTGTTGTGCAATCGAATGGGCAATCTGCATGCGTTCATCACTTGTCTTTTTTCTTGGTCCAATCATTTACATCGCTCCTTTTATAAGTAAGATCGTTGTTATTGAACCAAGGTGGACCACGGGCTTAACGAGGAATTTTTGCTGGTAACATCATCAAAACCTCCTTTCATCACATTTCCTGTAATTTAATAGAGCATACAAAATCGATATGAAACGCTTCATGGCTTACAGATTGAATGTGACCCTCATATTTCATGTCATATAGTAAAATTATTGCATTATAAGCTTTCTGTAGTTCATTCCTCATTTTGGCTAGCACTTGATGTTTAAATTGCTGCGAATAGGAAAATTCATCACAAAGTAGTTGCTTAAGTTGGTTTGAAGCTGCTTCGTAACATAGCGCTTCACAAAAATCCTCGTCGAAGGTTAAGCCGAAATCGTATTCAAATTGATTGTAGAACTCATCATAAAGTGCTTTAAACTCTTCCTCACAAGTACGGTGCTGATTTTCTGGTAAAAAAAGCTTTGCTAACTTTTGTGAAAAGGCTTCGTCCGTTTCATCTTCTCCCTGATAGACAGTGGCAAGATATGTATGTAACTGTTCTTCGCTTGTAAAATTACCAGCCCATATGGAAACATAGCCATTCTGTTCATCATCCATGACCTCATCCCTTTCTCGAATAAATCAATGCACCGCCTGAGCCCATTATTATTAAATGCTTGCCAGATGGCGAAAATCCACATTTAATCATGCCATCCAATCGCTGTAAATCAATAGCTGTCGCATTTTTTAAATAAGTATAATTAGTTGTATAAAGATAATCGAGTACTACTGTGGCACGTGGCCACCAAGGATAAATAACTTCAACCTGCCAGCCATCTGCTGTCATATGAATCCCATCCCCAGCTTCAAAGCCGAAAATAGATATTGTCCCCTGAGGCAATTGAAACGTTAAACGGTCATCACTCATTCTGTCGTAGGTTTCATCCATATCTCGTTCTCGATGAAGACGACGACCTGTTATAGGCTCAGTGACACTATAGCCAGAGCCACTAACTAGCACGATGTTTTCCTCATGATCCCAACCGCAAGCCAAAACACCATTGGCAGCAATGCTCGTTTCATACGCCCATGGAATAGGAGGTTTCGTGCAGATCAACGACTGTGCATTCGCCAGCAAGTCTAGCTCAAAGGGAGTTCGTTTATCATTGTTCACCATATTATTCCACCCTCCTCTTTTATTACCATATACTAAAAAAAGGCTTGTCTCAAGAACAAGCCTCTATACCTCTAACACACCATAATGAAATTTTGCAGTGATCCGTTCATGCTGCTGAAAGTCATAGGTCGCAAACCACTCTGAGCGAAAATGTGCCTTTAACACCACACGCTTTTTCGCTACACGCTTGGCTTCATAAACCCATTCATCGGTTAATGTGACATGCTCCCCTGCTAGCCGTAATGCCTGAAAATTATTGGCCTCTTCTATAACCTTCTCAAACATTGGGTCCATATAAACCACATCAAATGCGTTGTCTGGTAGGGTTTTTAAATAGCGAACAGCTTCAGACTGTATTACCTCGATGTGTTGCATACAGGCAGTTAACGGTAGCTCGGATGTATCATAGGCTTGCATCCCCTGTCTAACAATAAACGCTACATTTGGATTTGCTTCCAGTCCCACAACACGACCTGCTTCACCCACTGTATAAGCTGCTAACATGGCATCTGCCGCTAAACCTAACGTACAATCCAACACGGAATCCCCCAGTTGAAGCTGTGCCGCTTCCAAAAAAGGCTCTGCCTCACCACGGGCCACACGCTTTAATCGAAACGCCGCAGAATTGGGGTGAAAGAAAAACGGCTCCTGCGCCCCATAGGCGTAATACTCGAAGCGATTCTTCCCAGCGACCATCACATGTGCCTGCAACTCCTGCGAAATTTTGCGAACAGAGCGCTTGTTCCGTGGCTCAAACGCAGCACCTAATTCTTGACACGCAAAAGCAGCGAGCGCCATCGATACATCGTCTGGTCTGCCCGCTGTCGTCACAATCGTTTTTAGTTCTCGCATGTTTGCTCTAACACGCCAGTTAAATGAGAGACAATCTGCTCCACAGGGAATCCCTCAATTTGTTCACGTGGGATAAAGTAAGCCAACTCCCCATCCTTTAAAATCGCCATAGATGGTGAGCTAGGTGGCACATCCTCAAAATAACCACGCATCGCTGCAGTCGCCTCTGGATCCTGCCCCGCAAACACCGTCACAAGATGATCTGGCTTCACCGCTGCTATTGCCTCACGCGCCGCTGGACGAGCAAGCCCTGCCGCACAACCACAAACCGAGTTAATCACCACTAATGATGTTCCCTTTGTCTCCGCCATAAATTCATTCACCGCATCCGCAGTCGTTAGCTCCGTAAAACCAGCCTCCACAAGCTCCTCACGCATCGGCTTCACAACCTGCTTCATATATTCATCATAAGCGTTCATGCTTTTACCCTCTTTCCTATGTATTCGCAAACCTTATTATAGCAAGGTTTTGTGTGAATGTACAAAGACATGCTTTTTGCCTGATTTCGTAGGTTTTCGGGAGAAATGTGACTTTTTTGTGATTTTGGTGACTTTTTTGTGTAACGGATAGTGGTTTTATTCGGGGTCGTTACACACCTAAAAAATGGAACTAAATTGAATGTAACTGGATCATAGAGGAAAAATGACCAAGCTTAATAATAATTATATACCTGGTCGCTTCTATTTAATATTGATTTAAAGCACATTCAATTTCGGCTATCCAAGTTTTCCCGCCATAAACGACAAAAGTTGTTTCATTATCTTTCCTATCAAAAATCTTAATTCTCTGAGAGATAAGAAGATTTAAACCATTCTCGGCTCGATCTAAATCCTTTAAACTAATTTCCCAATATAAATTAGGATTAATGTTTAGAGCATGAGCACAAAAAATAAGGCGTTGATTGGTTAATAACAAGCGCCCTCCATCCGATTTAGTTGCACTATAATAAATGTTCGCCATTCCAGAGCGTATTGGTAGCTCATTCGTACCCATCTCAATTTCATGGAAAAAAATCTTTTTATAAGTTGGTTTAAATTCATTTAGATCATATTTAAATTGTTTCGAATCAGTGGTGATGATGTAACTCCCACAGTATTCACATGACTTATTGCTTGGGTTAAAAACTGCAGCACAGTTTGGACAATTCAAAGCTTTCACCATGCGTCATCTCTCCTATTATGGATTTATATAGAGTATACTTTGAAACCTAAAATATACCAAGAGTTTCTCAACAAAAAGAGTGGTTCTCTATAAAATAAAAACCACTTGATATATATACCATTTGATTTACAATTAAATAAAATTATAAAGGATGATGACATATGAAACTTACAGAAAAGGTAGAAGCAGTTATTAACGCTGCACAGGCTGCTAAAGATGGTGTTAGCGACATTAGCCGTATGGGATTAGGAGTAGCTGAAAAGCTTGATGAATACTATGATAATCACTTAGCAAAATAAAAAAAAACTTTTATAAATCACTTGATATATATCATGAGTATAGAAAGGAGGTTGACAAAGTGATTATGATAAGGTTCTAGCTTATCTAGTAGCTATCGCAACTGCTTAACTTACTAACAAGTTCCGCAAAAAACACTAGCGATATGAAGAATAAGCCAAAACAAAAGCGACGCCCTCTCGCAAAGGTAAACGTCGCTAAAAACTTACAGAAGGAGGTTAGCGCCTCCTTCCCTATAATCTTATCACATCCATTCAATTATGAAAAATATCGGATATGTGGCTGCTTTAGCATTTGCTTTGTATATCTTAACAGATATGGTCAATTGGAAAGAACCAAAGTTTTTTGATTACTCAATGATAGTCATTTATTCATTATGCTTAGTATTAGTGATTTTTAACATCGTTGTATATTTTAAAAAGAAAAGATACAGCTAAGGAACTTCATGTGATGAATATGATGAATAAACAAAAAGAACCAGGTACTCTATTTTATATGAGCGCCTGGTCTTTTTTGAGAAATTCTAATCGGAAAAATCCTTCTTTTCATTCTTATTCATTAAATATATTCCAGTGTCTGTTTGAATAACAAATTGATTTTTATATTTTAAAAACTCAAACGGTTTAGAATTCAGAGAGATATATTGTTCAATTTTCCCACTGTTTGGATTAAACGTTACAATTCGTTTATTTTCCATATCACAAATATATAATTTCTCATCGATATAAGAAATATATTCTGGGTAATTTAATCCTGTTAGCTCATTTTCACAATAAATTACATTGATTTCATTACTTATACCTTCAGACTTTCCTGGGAGTTCTTCATAAGGCATATAACGGTAGATTTTTTCTATTTCAAAACTCGGAAATTTATATTTTACAACAGAATTCAAAGTGGGAGATACGCCCCAGACTGCTTGTCCATCTGAACAAATTTTATACAATGTATCATAATAGTCAGAGGTTTCCAACAAAATATATTGAACAAGCTTATCATCCTCATTGAAGTGCAGTATGATATTATGAGGCCACAGAAGGCAAATCGTTTCATTTCTTATAGCACATGTCATAAAATTAGTAACATCAGAAAAAATATTGTGAGGTATGATATTAATATCATATTTATCCTCCCAATTTTCCCCAAATGTATTAATATAGTATTCACTAAGACTAATTAATTTTCTTTTTCCTTCTTCATTTATCCAACATTTCGCTATATTTTCGATGTATGAATAATTTGACTCCTCCAATTGACTAGATATATCATCCCATTTATCACCAAATTTACTTTCCACATACTCTTTTTTTGATATTTCCTTTAGATTTTCACCATTATATTGATAATAGTAAGTTTTATCCTCTTCTTCAGAAAAACTTACGAAAGATAGTGTATTTTCATTTTGTATAAGTGAATGTCCGTTCGAATGTAATTTTTTCATGAAATTTTTCATCCTCGCCTCTTAATCAATAATCAAATTAGCACCTGGTTTAGGCGTACTTACCGCACGAAAGAAAATATCAAAACTTTCTATTTGACCATCCTTACTCACAAAGCATCTTACCTCAGCTGGCTGGTTATTGATATTTGTCCAAATTTGATTATGCCCTTGTTTCAACTTTCCGTTGTCGTCATTTTTTGATATTATGTCAATCCCTCTGTCTACAATTTGCTGTCTATCTTTTCCTAATCTCAGTATACCTCCATCAAGATGCTTTTTTGAAAAAATATGAGCTTCTGTAGCTACAACATTTCTAGCAGTTTTTATTACCTTACCTGTTCTATTCATCGATGAAATATATTTCCCAGCTTGTAAAACCACTCTGAATATAGGACCTACCCAAAATTGTTGTACCGCTTCCTCACCATCACCAATTTTATCAATAGGAAGGGTATTATCTAATCCTTCGGGATATTCATAATTTTCATTGCCAGATCCTTCATTTATTTCTTGTGCAAAAGATATGCTTGGTAAAATCGTTGCGCATAATAAAAATGTAGATATTAGACTAATAATAAACTTTTTCAATATATTTACCCTCCATGAATTAATTGAATTTAATTTTCTGTTAATAAGCTGATTACTATAGTAAGCACACCCTCGAGTTATTATTATCCTATCATTGGAAACTTCCCCACTTCAATTGTTGAAACACGCCATTCTTCGGCGTAAAATTTACATTAAATTTACAATAACCGCCACATAACGCTATCAATCACGCCATATTTTGGCGGTATTTATGTAATAAGAAGGTCCAAAGTTACATTTATTTTAATTTCATCAGATTTTGTTTGACATTCTTATCTGATAGTATATTTTATTGTTTTTACAAAACCTTAACAATAATTACTATTAATTTCATTGTAATTTATTTGATTTTATGTTTGTGAAATAAAAAAGCCCATTACCAATTAAGGTAACAGGCCTTCGAATTACAAAAGAGTTAATATTATCTTTTTACTTCATACATTTTTGTTGTTTAACTTTCGTTGTTATAAACGAGTTTTAACCCTAAAAGATCGGCTAGCTCTTGTACTTGAAACGTGTGTCCTACCATCTATAATCACTGCTGGAATAGTTTTTGTATCACTAAGTATAACTTTCGCTTCTGTAATTTCAGCCCCTTTTACTTCCTCCAAGCCATTTAAAATGTCTAGCTTGAATTGTGCCTCGGAGATTCCCATACTCGCTAAATAAGAATACGGATCTCTATTGTTGTACCTTTTAAATTATCTGTATAATTCAGTTCTAATGCTGAACCTATCTGACGACAAAGGGCTATTACAAAAGGATCAAAAGAAGCGTTACCCACAACTTCTACTTCTAATCGGTCATCTTGAACATCAACTACAGCCGTCAATACTAATACGTCCTTTGGTACTTCGCATTCATAGCCAATATGTCGAGAAATAAGTTTATAATGGTCTTTAATCATTCGTCTTTTCTTCTCACGACTGTATTAACCTACGTTTTTAAGGTTTCTATACCTTTACGATTTGCTTCTTTAAATTCATCTAAAATCTTTGCCCATTTCTCCCAAGGAGATGCAAGGGCGTTTAAATGAAATCCACGTTTCTTTGCTTCAATATTTCGAGCAATCTTTTTCCCCAGATGTGATTTCCATTTAACTTCTGTATATAGATATTAAATAGTAAATATACGAGAATATTAGAAGTTAAAGGTACCTATTGCATCTCCCTACTCAATCGCTATTTGGCGAAAAAGAAAATAACCGCAATCACGTCTATCGAATTACAAGGATAGCTCAATCATCTATTTGATAATGGAACAGCCTATAATACGCTACGCGGTACTCATAATACAGCCAAAATGTTATTTGCCTATGCCAAAGAATCTGGATTGATTGAAATGAACCCTGTGGAAGCTAATTTTGTGCCGAAGAAGAAAATGACGTTAGAGGAAGCAAGCAGTGAGGACACAGCGAAGCTTTAACCAATGAACTGAAGGAATTTTTAAGTTACGTGGACAAACATCATAATATCATATATCGCACGCTAATCTACGCAATCGCTTTTACAGGAATGCGACCAGGCGAAGCTGTTGCCTTAAAGTATGAGGATGTGGACTTGGAGAAGAAGGTCATACACATCAACAAAACGGTGTATGCAAAGAAAAGTATAAGGGGTTACTTCGAGCTCACTCCACCCAAAACTGCAGGCAGCATCCGCTCCGTCGATATTGATGATATTGTAGTGGAGAAATTAAAGCAGCTTTACAAATGGCGCGAGTATCGAGAATGGGCTAAGTCCGACTTTGTTTTCGGCGATAAGGAGGGCATCCCCCCTATCGTCAAAATGCTCAACCAAACCGTCCGGCGCATCGGTGCACTCACCGACATCAACAAACAATTCCGCACCTACATCCTCCGGCATACACATATTAGTCTGTTGGCAGAGGCTGGGGTGGATTTGAACTTTATTATGAATCGGGTTGGACATAAGAATTCTGATCAACAACGAAGATTTATTTGCATGTTACATCTGGGATGCGCATGGCCGCTACTGAGAGGATGCATGATAAGTTTACTGAGTTGTTGGAAGTGTGAAGATAAAAATGGGGATACTAATTTCTTAAAGAGTATCTCCACATTTAAATTATTATGGTTTATTTATCTTTATTAGTGATAAATGATAAGAAATCAAATATATTATGTTTTTTAACAATTTTCTCTTCAACTATTTTAAGATATTTATGAATATAGATTTGAAATTTAATGCTATTTAAAATACATTTGCTAAATTTGTAAACTAAAAACTCATCGTTTTTTGAAAAATAAAACGTATCAAAGGATTCTTTTGTAATAAAAATACTTTGCAGTATTTCTGAAATTTCATTTTCATCCATTTGTTTAGAAAATTCTCTTTCTAAATCATAACAAACCTTATGACTAATCCCGAAAGTAAATAGTTCCAAATTGGAATTTTCGACTTTAAAATTATTGATTGCTTTTGCCAATAATGAAATTTCATCAATATCAAGTAAATTTTCTAAATAAAAAGCTTTTTTATGTATTCTATTTTCAATAAAATCCTTCTGATTATTAATAATATATCCTATATTTTGGTTAGCAGTACGTAACGCCCTATAAAATAACCCTTTATGTTTAAAATGAAATTCAATTTGCGTTTTTAAATTATCTTTATGAACAGCTTTTTTTGTAGTTCTTATTAATCCAGATGGGCTTAAAAAATAAAATGCTAGAACAATTATTAAAATTACTATTAGTGGTGAGGCTAAACTTATCCAAGTTTTCAACTCTTTGAATGTTGGTAAATTAATATTAAATATGTAACTAACTATCGGTATTTCATAAAATAATTGTAATATACATAATACTATTAATACGTTAAAAATATTAATAGGTAAGAACTTAATTAAATAAAATTTATAGTATTCTACATTTCCATTTATAAAGTATGTAGTTTCTTCATTTGTGTAATTCTTTACCTCTTTAGATGGGAAACCTTGAATAAATTTATTAAGTATATTTAATAAAAAAAGTTCTATTTTTATAGTTCTAATGAGATTTTTTAATTGTCTATTATTTAAGTAGTTCAGTTGTTTTCGATTTAAAAATTCTTTTAATTTATTTTGTACCTTTAGCATAACAACACTAATTTTTTTCAAAATAAGCAACATTATACCAACTGTTGCTAAATACATAATAATTCCATTTACAAGTATCATATTCTATCTCACTCGCTTCTTAAAGTGTTTAAATTAATTAGTAAAACCCATTTATTACATATATTATACTTTATTTTTAATGTTGCTCTAAATTTTTTTTAGACCTAAACTTTATTCAAAAAGAACTTAAGAATAAATGTTTACTTTCCGTGACTTTTTCTAAAAAACCAACCTCAAAAAACCCCTATAAACGTTGATATATCAAGACATAGAAAAAGCATGAACGCATACATTCATCATAAGCGTTCATGCTTTTACCCTCTTTCATATGTATTCGCAAAGAGGTTTTGTGTGAATGTACAAAGACATGCTTTTCGCCTGATTTCTTGGGTTTTTGGGGGGAATGTGACTTCGTGATTGCACAATTAGAACAATCAAAGCTTTCATTATGTTTCATCGCTTCTAGTATGTATTCATATAAAGTAATATTTAATTACTAAATATACCAATAATACAAAAGGAAAAAGCCCAGGCTCAAAATTATTGAATACCTGGGTTTATCACAAAATTATTTACTTTTGGACTTACTTATATTTCTTACATAATCCATTATGAGAAATACAACCATAGTGATAATACCGTACATTATCGTCTCTTTACTATCAAAATAGTAGTCCTCTTTATTATAAATAAACTTAGAAATGTTTATAATTATCGCACCGACTATAAAATAAATTAGAAAGTTCCTGATTAATTTCATATTTTATTTTTCCTTATTCACAATTAGAACTTCCTGGGAATAGTTTGTTCATCTTAGTAGAACAGCTTACTGAGATAACACTAAGATTTATTACTAAACCTGGAAGTGTTGCACCTGCAACTTTTTTAGGAAACTCTTTTAAAATTAATTTTGCAGCTTGTTTGAAATTAGATGCTCTAATTGCATCAACAATAATCGTTAATGATGTAGCAATACCAAAATAACTCGATAAACCTTCTTTAATACATTCATTTTCTGCTGCTCTAAATTCCATTGTTTCTCTTTTACCATGCCATTCACAAGCTACTGCAAATAGTGTAATTTGTGGTTCAGAAATTATATTAACGTCTTCAGAAGAAATTAGTAGGTTTTCTACTTCTAATCCCTCAATGATCGCCTCTTTCATAGAATTACCTTTTAATTCTGTCTCTATTATTTCTCTATCATAACCTACAATAACTTCTTTATTATTTTTTAAAACTGCTTTGTCAAAAATCAATTCAAGTGCTTCTGCTAAATCATTTTCTAATTTTTGTTCTTGATTCATACTTTCAACAGTACTAATTGCATACGAACTAGAGACCCCTGAAAAAAGTAACGTCATTGTGATCATTAAAATAGTCATTAATTTAAATTTTCTCATGAAATAAACTCCTATTGTAATCTATTTAGTAATAGTTGTTGAATTACTATAGTAAATATCCCTCGAGGTAATTTTATCCTAACATTCTTAACTTTTCTAAATCAACACTCAATCAACGCCATTTTTTTGGCGTTTATTATGTATATTTTGGCGTAATTTATAAATAAAAAACAAATCACGCCAAATCACGTCACTTATCCTTCCTTATTATTGGCGTACAAGGCATTACTTGTACATCTAAAGTAATATTTACTGTGAATTTTCTTCAAAAACCCTTGAAAACAATTTAAAGTTAGTTAGGTAAAACCATTCACATAATTGTCAAAATGAACAACTGTAAGTAGACAGGAATCAAGCCGTTCAAACGTTTCTGCTAACGGTATGCTTATAATATTTACATAAGCCATGCTTTTGCACCAAAATGCTTCAATCGGTCCGTATCAATACATTGACCAACACGCGACATGCTTTGTATCAAACTGGCTTTGTTTTCGCTTCGCTTAATTTACTTGGAGGTTCACTATATATGAATGGCTGATCGCCAAGCTGTGATGATTTTATTGCCGACTTTATGCTGAAAAAAGAGGGAATGATTAGTCAATGCCTCTTTTGAACGACACTATAAAAGGACACGTCCATAGACGCATCCCTTAGCTTGTAAATTTAGTTCTATTGGAAATTAAAAATCCATGTCATCGACCCAGTATTATTGTTAATATCTGTGTAATCAAATGTTATCTGAGCTTCTCCTGTACCAATCTTCTGCACATTTAAAAAAACATGTCCAGAAGGATTTGGACCCGTAATCGTTGCAGTGGCAATATTGTCATCATTACTTCTCGGATTACTGAAAATGACAGTTGAATTGTTTTCCCCTGTTATGGCAACCGTCAAATTTACATTAGTTGACATGGAATAAGGTCCACCAAATGTCCCCCCATCAACATATGGTGGTGAAATATTAACTCTTGGTGTATCTGGAATTGTTACCGTTACGGGTGCTGACTTGTAAGCTACTACTCTAGTGTTATTATCTACTATTTTATAGTTTACCGTTACATCACCAGCTGTAGCACCTCTTATAGCCCCTGTACTTTGCTGAATTGTTGCAGCTCCTGTACCATTTGTTACAGTCCAGATGATGGATTGTCCGATTCCTGGAGGCGTAAAATTAGTTGCTGCTGAGCCCCAGCCAATAACTGAATAAGGTGCTGGCACCATGGGTATTGCTGCTACTGCTGCTTGTGGATGAACTGTCACAGTTGTCGTACCTTTTTCAATTACTACGCCATTAGCATCCATTCCTACATACGTAATAACTGAGCTACCTGCACTTATAGCTGTTACTTGGCCAGTTGTAGCATTCACTATCGCTACACTTGTTGGTTCAGCTACAAAACTTTTGTTTGTTGCTGTTGCAGATAAACCTGCTCCTACTGAAGCTGTTATTACTTCATCCATTTGCAGTACTTGCGAATATGTTGGGCTTTTTGCTGTTGCCTCATCATATACAGTGAGACTCACAGAATTCATTTTACCATTACTACTTGTATACGAAATGATTGTGTTGCCTGGTGTGTGAGCAGTAATTTCACCTGTACTAGAATGAACTGTTGCAACACCTGTATTGCTTGATGACCACGTTATTGTGCCTGATTCGGTTGTTTCTGCTGTTCTACTAGTAGTTTCTCCCAGTTGTAAAACAGATGATGATGTTCCTACGCCAGTAATCGCTGCACCATTGCTATGGGTCACTGTGAAAGTAACTGAAGCCGTTTTTAGTCCATCTACCGTTGTTGCTGTTATGGTCACAGTACCTATACCAGTCGCTATTACTTTCCCCTGCCCGTTAACAGTTGCAACGTTCAGATCTGAGGAAGTCCATCTCACAAGTTTATTTGTCGCATTTGTGGGTACAACATTTACTGTTAATGTCTTTGTTTCACCAATTTTAAGATTTTCTATCACCTCATTCAATGTAATCCCGACTACAGGAATTACACTTGGTGTTGGTGATGGATCTGAGTCTGAGTCTGAGTTTGGTACTGGTTTTGGTTCTGGTTTTGGTTCTGGCTTTGGCTCTGGTTTTGGTTCTGGCTTTGGTTCTGGCTTTGGTTCTGGCTTTGGTTCTGGTTCTGGTGTTACTTTATCAATCTGCTTTAAAAATCGAGAAGCAACAAGGGCAACTTGTTGTCTTTCAGCTATTCCTTGTGGATTGAAACGATTTAATGTATCGCCTGTCATTAGGTTTGATGCTACTGCAAAACCTACCGCATCCCTTGCCCAAGCAGAAATTTTATGCTGGTCAGCAAAAGTAAGTTGTTCGCCAAGGCCATTAGTTTCACCACCTAATGCTCTAGCAAATAGAGTGGCCATTTCTTGACGTGTTAAACCTGAGCCAACGCCGAACTTCCCATCACCTATCCCATTTATTAATCCGGCTTTAACTGCTGCTTCGATAGCTGGATAAGCATAATGAGTTGTTGGAATATCGGTAAATGTTGGAGTACTTGGAGAGTTAGTTAGATTTAAATCCAGTGCTTTCGCTAAAATCATAGCAAAATCTTGTCTTGTAATTGCTGATGATGGTCTAAATTCACCATCTGGATAACCATTTATAATGCCTTTTTCCACTAACTCGTTGATAGCATTTTTTGCATAGGAATTCTCAATATCAGAGAAATCAACTGCAGCAAAGGTGACTGTATTTACTGAAAGAAATGAAACGACAAAACTTGATAAAAATACTATACTAATTATAATATTTTTCAAAATAACACTCCTTAGTTTAGTTTGGAATAAGTATCTTTCATCTTCAATTATTAATTTTATAGCCATTTAATGTCGTTTCTATTAACAAACGTTAATAGTACTGTTAATTATTAACAGCATAGAATTATTCGTTGCTTGTGCAGCGACTTCTCATTTTACTTAGAACTCTATCATCACAAATTACTTGTTAAATTGTATCCCTCCTATCAACAAACTCATCTAGTTTTAACAGGTCTTCTACAATAAATATTCTTTACCTATTACTTTTTTTCCTTCTGTAATTCAATCCATCCATTAAATATATATTAATTACAAAATAAACAGTAATTAACGCTTACTTTCATATTCAATATATGCTTCTTCGGCAGTGGTAGATATGATAGCTTATATCCAACTGACTTAATACTGTGTTCTTGCTAGTATGTCTCAACGTTTTTTCAATGCTTACAGGTGCCATCATCTGGTATGATTAAACCTGAAAATCAATTACTAAAAAAAGTAAATATACTAAATCTTTTCAAATTCAGTACGATAAGAACTATGGAACTAAAAATGTGAATGGGAAGGTGACAATTTATCATGATGACGACAAAATTTTCTACTATGCAATATTTAATGTCACGTAGATCCTCGTCTAAGTATTATGGGTTGACGCGACAAATGAACAAGGAAGTTAAAGCTACATCAAAAGAGGATCAAGAAAAGATAAATAAAATAATTGAAGAAAGTAAAACTTCTAAACTATCTAGCAAACAAATTGATACGTTAAAAAGCGCTGTAAAGCAAGGGTTATTAGGATCTAGTTCTAATCATTTAAGCCCATTAGGTATGTATAACTATAAAAAATCAATCACAAGTTCGAATTCAAACTTACATTCAACTTTGAGAGCTTATCGAAACTCTATCTAGTTTTTAAACACCCTTTAAACCTATTAGAGGGTGTTTTGTCTTGTAAGACAGGTTTCATATCATGGTATTCAATTAACCAAAGTCGAACATCATGTATGCTTTTAAATCCTTATCCCTTTTAAACGTCCACTATATAAAAAGGATCACTTTCTTATCAGTGACCCTTTCAACGATTATTTAAAATTCTGTGGTTTTACCACTTTAAATGAAGCGACTTCCCCGCAGTTTTTACAAAAAGTCATTTGGAGTGGTGACCCTACCGCCATGATTGCGCCAATAGGTCTTATATTGCCCTGGCTTGTAGTACCTCCCACCTGTCCAGTCGTAAATTTATCTCGACCACAAGCCTTGCACACTAATTTTTCATTCTCCATCTTATCACCTCATTTTATGTAATTTATGTAAATTATAACATATAAATATCTAGTATGTGCGATGAGGGAGTCTACCCACAAACCTATAAAATATCTAGGAAAATAATGAAGAAAATATTCTTATTATTCATTTTGTTATTGCTTGTAATGAAACAGTTAGACTGGAGGAAAAACATTTGCATTTCCTGATGAAATCCTAAAAATAATAATGATGGGACAAGGGGCAAATCGTGAGGTAAAGACGAACATTTGAACATGACATCGACAGAAAAAAAATGCCATGCAAATTTTAACTGAATCCTATCCAGATGAAGGGCCATTATATACTTTGGAAGTGATTTATGAAAATGTCTGGAAGGACTTGATCAATGTATGGTATTACGAAAATTAACAGTGGCTACTTCCCTTAAATCAAGACAAAGCTTTGAACGGACACATAGATTGAAAATATAGATACCCCCATTAGGAACCAACCATAAACTGTTCGCTGTTTTTGGAATTCTTGAATGCCTAGAGTGAACATGAAAAGGCCTAAGAACAATATCATGAGGTAATTCAATTGGAAATCACGTGTGATTAGTCCGTAAACTGCGAGAGATATGCCTGTGATGGAAAAAATAATTTTTAAACAATTTAACATAATTCTCCACCTCCCCTTTTAGTTTATCATACACTAAATAAAGGATATAGCTAACTAGAAAGACATTGGCATAACTATATTTCCATAGAAAAAGGCATATGCTCATCCGCAAATCGGACATATGCCTTTATTTCTTAAACTCTTAACGATCCACGGAAGCCTCTTGCTGCGTAGTAGGATTCTGCTCCATTGTGGTACATAAAGACCATGTCATAGCGACGATCGCAGAAGATAGCTCCGCCTAGTTTTCGAATGTTGTCAGGTGTTTGTACCCAGCTTGATGTTTTTAAATCGAACTTGCCAAGCTCCTGTAGTTGGCGATATTGCTCCTCTGTTAACAGCTCAATACCCATTTCCTTGGCTACGTCCATAGCCGTATTTTCAGGCTTGTGATTTTTTCTAGATTCCCATGCTTCGCGGTCATAACATAAACTTCTGCGACCTTTAGGACTTTCCGCAGAACAATCATAGAAAATGAACTCGTCCGTGTTTGCATCATAGCCTATTACATCTGGTTCACCGCCTGTTGCTTCCATTTCGTAGAGCGACCATAGTTTCTCCCTATTAGCCTCTAGCCTAGCTTGGACATTTGCCCAGTCAAGCCCTTCATGACGAGATGTATTTTTCTCGAAGCGAACTTGCAAAGTATTGATTAGTTCCTCGGTTTGCTCTTGTGATAATTCCTTCGTTGACATTGTTGTCTTCCCCCTCACTTATTTAAATGACAAGCCTTCTTCTTTCAATGATGATTTCATAATCGGTAAGGAGGCTGGTCCAATACCATGCAATTTTAAGATTTCCTTTTCCGTATACATAGATAGTTTTTCCAACGTATCAATACCTGCGTGTACTAATGCATTTCTTGCAGGTGAACTCAATTTGGAAAGGAAGCCACTGCTAGGTTTATTTTCCTGATCACAGGTAGGGCAGCTTGGACAATCTGTGCTTTTGTAAAATGGATGTCCTTTTTCACAAACTTTTAACCTTTTTTCTGCCAACCTCATCCCTCCAAAGCCTTTACTTTTGTCCATTTTACCATATTTCTTCAAAGGGATTGAAAAGGGACACTTTAATTTTTCATCAATTCACGCTCTATTGAAGTTGGTGCTACATTTACTGATTTAACAACTTCTATAGTTAACTTTAGCCAAATTCAATTACTCATCAAAAAATCTGTTACTTGAACAAAATGAGCGGTGATTTTTTTATTGGAAATCTATACTGCAAGGGAGTAGCATCCTTGGATTTTAAATCATTGGTAAAGGAATATCTTGATATGATACAAGCAAGAGCTGAACGAGAAGTATTCCCTAATACGATAAGAACATACTGCTACAACTTATGGTATTTCATTGTGTATTTGAAGATAAAAGGGTTGGATATTTTGGATCTAGACGGTAAACCTGATGTTCTTACTAACTTCAAATTGTGGCTCAAGAACCCATATAGATTTCATGAAAATGTGGAGATGTTAGATTCCGAATATCTTGAAGATGACCTTAAAGTTTCTACTTCGTCCTCTGTTACTCGACAATCGGTCCCGAATGTCGAATAACTTAACTCTAAATTAAACATTTTAAGTAAGTTCTAATAGCACATTCTCTATTTCTTTATTGAAGGTAGATTCTTTCCAAAGTGTAACGGCCTCTTTCTCTTGATATTTTTCAATTAAGATTTGGATCACATTGTATCCAATAAAATACCCTAAACGTGTGAAACCAAAGTAGGAACCTCCATTAATTGAAAACCATTCATGGATAATTTCAGGTTGTGTACGTTTGTTTATATCACCCAAAAAAGTAGTGATAATATCATTTTTGTTATCCTCTGCAAATCTTAACCATTCTTCTCCATTATCATCGTATAAAAAATAGACCGATTTGTCAGCATCAGCAACTTGTTCTGAAAAATACGTTGCACATCCTTCCTGAAACAGCGTTGTAAAGGGATGAAACCACTGAACTTTAGACCAATCCATCCCCTCCTGATCTGATAAAATATTATGAAGAGTATGACCAAATTCATGAGCAATAATTACTTTTAAATGCTTATCATTAGAAGAGAGCTTTTCTAAACAAAAAGTCACTTCAGGAATAATTTGACGATGTGTAAATGCATTTGACCCATATGCTCCAACAATTATATGTACATCTTTAGTGAACTCGACATTATATTTTTGTCTGTAAGATAACACAACTTGTTGAATTAGGCTTTCGATTTTTCCACTTGATTCCTGTATCTCACTCATTTGGGAAGGATATTTTTCAATTGCGTTTTTAATCTTCTCATCTGCATTTTTACAATGATACAGGAAATATTCCTTGAAGTGTTGGGAGAACTTTTCATGGTAGTGTTTTAAGAACTGCTCCGAAGGCATGTAGTTTAATAAAAAATATGGAACTGTATTATAAATTTTCATAATTACCGTCCTCCATTATATAACAATCCTCTTCATTAATTTGAACTATACTTTTAAATTTCTCCAAATAATTTTTAGTTCCTGCTCATTTCATACAGTTTTTTCATCAAAAATTTATTATTACTAATCGAACTTAATTATTATCAATCTTTATTAAAAGGCCACAAAAAAAGCCTGTATCCATAATTACTTGGTAATTGAAGATACAGGCTTTATCTTTAAAAAATAATAGTGATGTATTGATTTGATAATACATTGTTCAATACTATATACCAATACACTATCTTCCTTATTCTAACTATCATTTTTAGGTATAATGTTTACAAATAGCAGTCTCTCTCATTTTACAGACACACAGAATAGATAGTGTCATCCACTTCCCCCTCAAAACTGTTGTGTAGTTTAAAAAGAAAGGTCTCGTGAATTCCGTTATTTATATTTATTTAAAATTTCTGCGGGAATATGACAATAATCATTTGGACATCTGGTTAATCTATCTTGATGTTCCTCTGCACTTCTGACATAGTTTGTAAGGGGCAATATTTCAACCATTATAAGCTCGTAATCATTTTGCTCTCTAAGAAATGCCTTCGCCTCTTTTAAATGCTCAGGATTTTCACTATATACGCCTGTTCTATATTTTTCGCCAACATCCTGTCCTTGTCTATTCAAACTGTAAGGATCAATGATTTCGAATAAATAGCCCATTAAATCTCGAATGGTTACAACTGTTGGATCAAACCCTGTTTTTACACATTCAGCGTATCCATCATAATCGCCCTCAAGCGTACGACTTGTTCCATTCGCTCTTCCTGCTTCTGTAAACGTAACTCCTGGTAGCGTTTTTATAAAAGCTTGTACGCCCCATAAACATCCACCAGCCAAATATACTACTTCCATCTTGCCCCTCCTTTTTTGTCTAAATACAGATCAATTTTTATTATGAACCTATTCATAAAGGAAGGCACTCATCACATTCTTTACTAATGGCTAAAAATTATTAAACCTTAGATAAACGTAACGAATCGAGTATACCAAAATGATTTTTTAACAATTTGCGCAGTAGAAGTATCAGTATAAAAAGATGTAACTACTTTTTAACATGTATTACTTTGTAGCCAATATATAAGATGAAAAACCAAACTGGTGCCACATATAGGGCAACACGCATATCTGGAATAAACGCCATTAACACAATCACCATTAATAAAAATACAATAGCAATATACGTAGAAAGTGGGTAAAGCGGAATTTTGAATTTCAGTTTGGCTACTTCCTCTTTCGTTTTTGACTTCCTAAATTTCAACTGTGCTAATAAAATAATCATCCAGCTTGTAATGACTGCAACCGTCGCAACAGCAGAAATATAGATGAACACTTTTTCAGGTACTACATAGTTTAAGACAACCGCGATTAATAACACAGCTGACGAAAATAATATCCCTCGACTCGGACTACCGTTTTTGCTTACTGTTTTAAAATATTCTGGACCATTTTTTTGAACCGATAAGTTGTGTAGCATACGTCCTGAACCATATAAGCCACTATTAAAGGCAGACATTGCAGCTGTAATGACGACAAAGTTAATAATGTGAGCCGCAGCAGGGATACCAACGTAATCGAAAATTTGAACGAACGGGCTACCTTCTGAGCCAACTTCGTTCCAAGGATAAATAACCATCATAACGCCTAGCGCCCCAATGTAGAAAATTAAAATACGCCAAACGATGTTGTTAATCGCTGATGGAATGGACTTGCTAGGATTTTTTGCTTCTCCTGCAGAAATACCCACTAATTCAACCCCACCGAATGAGAACATAACTAATACGAGTGACATTAAAATACCATGGAAACCATTTGGCATGAAGCCACCATGTGCCCATAAATTATCAAAGCCAATTGCTTCACCGTGATTGCCGACACCGAAGAAAATAATGGCTAATCCTAGAACGATCATCCCGATAATTGCCACAACTTTAATCATCGCAAACCAGAATTCGAATTCTCCATATGCTTTTACATTTGCTAAGTTTACAAGCGTCATCATCACAAGTACGACAAGGGCAGTTACCCATTGTGGAATATCTGGAAACCAGTAGTTAATATATACACCGACAACTGTTAGTTCTGCCATGCCCACGACAATCCACATGAACCAATATGTCCATCCAGATAAGAAGCCAGCAAAGCGCCCTAAATATTTATTCGCGTACATACTGAATGAGCCTGATACAGGTTCTGCTACTGCCATTTCGCCTAATGCACGCATAATGGTGAAAATAACTAACCCGCCAATTAAATAAGCTAGTAAAATAGATGGTCCCGCCATTTGAATGGTTGAACTAGAGCCATAAAATAAACCGACCCCAATGGACCCGCCAAGTGCAATTAATTGCATGTGACGAGTACTTAATTCCCGCTTTAGTTGTGAATCTTGATGATTATCTTTCATAATGCTTACTCCTCATACGTTTAGATTTTCAAATACTTGCTCAAAAAAGGAATAAAAAAAACGCCCTTTTGGATTAACCAAAAGGACGATTCAACTCGTGTTACCACCTTTAATTTATAAGCAATTCACATTACTTACCTTAAGAAGTACGGTCATTTGACGATACTCTCGCACATGATTACGGGTGCTTACCGGCGTAGCCTACTTAGAATAATCCTTTCGGTACACAGCTCCAAGATGAATTCTCAATCGTTTTACATGCACCTCTCATCGACCGGTAACTTTCTGTTCGTAAAAATAATTGATACTACTTCTTTTCATAGCCTTTGTTCTATACAAATATTTTTGAATTGTTTTTCATTTTACAGAAAAAAAATAGTTTGTCAATATAATTTTCAAAAATTCTTCATAAACCGCATAAATTACATATGACAATTCTATAGGCGGTTTAGTCCAGCTAATTTTTCCTGGTGCTAAAATTCTGTGTTATTCTTTCCCACTAAACTCCCATATATTTAAACCCTCGGAAGCTTCTGGTGCTTCAAAAAATTTAGTAACTTCAATAAACGTCGCTTCCGTGTCAAAAGCTGCTCTTTCGGGTTGTTCGTTACGCCTTTGCGCAATTTGACGCAAGCATTGCTGGTTATTTAAATTAAGGTAGATTAGTTGATGGTTTGCATTGACCTCTGAAGCTATATCCAAAAACCACTTTCGCTGTTTTTGAGTGTTACCTGGAAAATCCATTACTACATGCGTACCAACACTTAAAATGTTTTGGACATGCTTTTTCAACATCGGCTTGAGCTGTGCTGATAATTTTAGATAGTCCTCAAATGATGTGATCTGATTGGGATAAAGAGAGGAAAGCCATTCATCCTCAGATAAAAGTACCGCATTTTTTTCTTTAGCCAATTGTTTTGATTTTGTTGATTTTCCCGCTCCCATTTTTCCACAGAAAAAGTATAGAGTCCCCACTTGTTTCATGTTTTTCTTCCCCCGAGCTTTTTTTATTGGTTTTAGTTGTTACCCTATCCTTGTAAAACGAACAACAAAAACGGATTCTACAAGCAAAATCCGTTCTTCGTCATTTCTTATAGTAACTCTAACACAATATTTGAGAATACATTAGCTGATATGTTATTGCTAAGATCCTATTCCAAGTGTTTTGGCGTCATCAAAAGCGTTCCATCGTTAAATCAGTATTTACTGAAACAGCAGCTTTATTACCTTTGGCAGCTGAAATCATTAAAGTGGAAGGTTTAGATCTTTCGGTTTCCCCTGCAATATATACATTTTTTTGAGTTGTTCTACCAACACCATCTGTTATGACTTTTCCATCTTCGTCAATATCACAGCCAAGCTTCTCAGCAAACTGATTGGGGCGATAATAAGAGGGGGCCACAAATCCACCCGACCTTATAATGGTGGCTCCGGATTCAAACTCTATTTTTTGCAAGTACCCATCATTACCTATGAAGTCTTTTACCTTTTCTGATATTATTTTGATATTGTGTTTTTGTAACTCCATTTCACCTTCTTTAGATAAGTGAGCTCCATTCGTTAAGACAACCAAATCCTGTGACCAATTATAAATCAACTTAGTCAAATGGAGTACATGCTCTTCTTTTTCTGCCATCACCACTAATGGCTTATCCTTTTGCTCCCAGCCATCACAATACGGACAACTAAATAGACTTTTCCCATAAAACTTTCTTATACTTGGTATAGTAAATATTTCTTGAACACCGGTGGCGAGTATTATTTTTTCTGAAACTAATTCCTGACTCGTAGATGTTTTGACAGTAAATCGCTCATTACCTATATCCTTTATAATTTCAGTAACTGTCGCATTAAGATAGGAGACGGACGGGTAATTCACCAACTCTTTTAAAGCTATTTCTTTAAATGCTTGTGGTTTTATCCCATCACGCGTAATAAATCCATGTGACGCCTGTGTCACTCTATTCCTATTTGTCCCATCATCCATTAATGCAATATTTCTCCTAGCTCTTCCTAAAGTTAAGCCAGCACTTAACCCAGAAGGACCTCCGCCTATAATGATACAATCAAGAACAGTCATTTTTACCTCCACAATGATTTGCTTTCTTTTGAATTGTAATTTGCATTCGAGAACTACATTATTTCCTACATCATGGATTTCCATTCTTTACACACTAAAAAATAACGCGGAGTTTTTGTTTATTTCGTATTAAAAAAGACGCATTCCTTTTTAAAGAAATGCGCACAATTGTGGAAGATTTTTTTAAGATAAATTTGATAATAGTTGTTCAATAGCTTCTGAGTCTTTCGGGTATGCATGAATAAATTTTGAAATTTCATTGCTATCCTACCAAGCAATTTCTTCATCTAAGTCTTGATATTGAATATCTCCACCAGTTAGTTCACATAAAAAATATTGCGTTGTTAGTTTATATTATTTGATAATTTGAGTGTTTTTTCTTATTGCAAAATCTCGCCCGATTGTTAAATAACGTTCAACTCCTGTTTCTTGTTATTGTAAACATTTTAAATGATAAAACAATTAACTAGACTGTGTGGCGTCTACGGCTATGTAAGTATTGCTATAAAGAAGCATATGAATTCTCTTTACATTCCATAGTTTCTTAAATTCATTAATTGGAACTTTTCGATTATAGCGATTGTGTACATCATCACAATTCACCAGTTTCTTTATTGATTCTGAAAGGTAAATATATTCCTTGTCATAGCCTACTACTGGGACAAAATGCAGATAGTTACGATCCTTTTGTGTTTTAATAAAAACAATCACGGGAGTTCCTTTACTAACTTCATACTTTAATGTACTTACATTTCCTTTATGATATTTTGTTTTAAAACCCTTTTTTCTTAACACCGTTCGGATTCCCTTTGGATATACAGTACCAACCCTAGTTTTACTAGGAAAATGCGTATATAACCCTTCACCATCATCTTCCATGCCAAAATGACGTAATAGATATGCTGTTGAAAATGCTGCACATTCGTTATTCTTTTGAAAATCTATTCGATTGTTTTGTTGAATAAGATAGTTAGCTGGAAAATCTCTTCTCTGTAAAACAGGTATGGGTAATGTCATTAAATATGCATTAATAATAGTTGATATAATAATCCATAAAATAACTTGACTAACTATAAACATACACGACCCCCATATCTTTGTGTCTAATTAAATCGATATTCTAAGTCCTTTTTTCACTATCCGCTCCGTTTTTTAGTATATTTTATTTCTTCTTCATTTCAACATAATTATCCAATTTTGGTTTATGTTTTACTTAATTAAATGCCCGTTTGTTGAATAAGTCAAACGTTGCTTTACTATACCAGTTTCCTAGCATCTCACTCTTTCAATATTTACTTGCTACATATTTCATCACAGCCTGGATTGTAAGGACGAAACTAATGATCGTCGATAATAAAAGCTCCATTGCTTCATGTTGATTCCATATAAGCCCATATCGCATGAGCAAATAAAAACCGCTTGTCAATGCATGGCAAGTAAATAGACTTCCCCAGATCACTGCCTTTGACTTTTTATAAGCACTACTGCCCCATAAATATTTCATATACAAAAAACAAACAACACCTATACCTATAATAAACAGTGATGTATGCGCAAAGGATGTTGTCACAATCATCGGTTCTTCGTGCGGCATATCCACATAGAGAAGGTTTCCAAGGTGAATTATGTTAAAGCTCAATAGACAAATTACCACATATAAAAACAATAGCCATTCTAAATAACCTTGTATTTTCTTTATTTGCTAAATATCTATAAAAGGGACAATAATGATCTCTCGCTCTGAAGATCGCACGGTACATTTCGGACCAAGGAATGGTATCTTCACAGCTATCACATTCTACATAAAGATCAGGTAATAAACCCTTATCTAACAAAACATCCCACTGTGTGTTGGTTAATCAGGTCCATTTTTTATACTATCTATAATGATTGCCAATACTTCCCATCATAAATTCGATTTGACTTCACTAATTCTGTTAAATAAGCCATACATTCAGTTGGTTCACTTATGATTTTTTGCTTTAGCTTTTCCCTTAGCATGTGACGCCCGCTTTCTTTTCTAACTTTACTTGCAAACCTAAAACACCACTCTCTAATTATGTAAAAAAATAAAAATTAAGTAAATGAAAAGCCTTCTTCTATAAAAGTAATTTACAAGTATGTTTTCAGCATTTTTTAGAACCATAGGGTAAATACCATTTCTCCTTTCTGCCAGCACACATATTATAGGTTGTAGAAAGGAGGGATTTTCAGTGGGATACAACGGAAACGTAGGTAACATGAACAACAGCTGCTATTATGGCGGCGACTCTGGCGGTGGCGGCTATTACGGTTCAACATTCGTATTAATCGTCGTTCTATTCATTCTTTTAATTATTGTTGGCGCTTCTTTCTTGTACTAATCATCCCAATTAGCACCTAAACCTTTTACAGACTCCTAAAGTCTGAAGGTAAAAGGGTCACTTTACCAGCCTAGTGACCCTTTTCCTTTTCAGACAATCGTGCGATAATCAAATTTGAAATGGTAAATTTGAGGTGAATTCTACATGTTGCGAATAATTAAAACATTGCTAGGCATCGCATTGATTATGGTTGGCCCTATGTTGATTGTCATTACGGTTGACGATACTGTATTTCTCAAAAATATATTATTAAGAATCATTGGTGGTCTGTGCGTTTTACTTGGCGTTCATTTATTACATAGACTGTTTCATCCGAATTCATACACAAGTAAACCCACGAGCTCCAATTAAAGAGCACTTGGGTTTACTTAAATATTTAGAAAAATATTATTCCTTGGCAAAATATTTTGGGTCTATTTGAAGAAGAATTGTATTCATATCATAAAAATTTCCTGATTTAAATTTTTCCTCATGAGTAAACCCTTGTTGTTGTTGAATAAATGCTAACCATTCCTTTTCTAACTCACTACTACTCTTTCCGTAAACTTCCTCTAATTTTTGCGCTAGTTCTTTCTCGTTATATATATGTTCAAACTTTTCGAGTCCGTAAGTATCTATTAAATATGTAACAAATGATGCCGCATGCGAGTAGCTCATCTCCATCATGACTCGATTCTGTTCTTCACTTGAAAGTGCTGGGCGAAAATAGACATCATCTTGATTTGGATCAATTAACTTACTAATAGGAATTAACTTATCTGAATCCAAATAATGCTTCATGTATTTTTCAAAGTATAATTTATTTTTTCCATATTGTTCTTCCATATAACTTGCAAAACCCTCTTGTGTAAAATAGCCATGGTCTGATCCAAAATTGTTGCCATAGCCAAGTAAAGAATGGGTCATTTCATGGACTAGTGGATAGATATCTTCATTAACACCAGTTAGTTCGATTTTCGATGCAAACCCCCAGGAGAGACCGTCTTCCTTAAACCATACGTTGATGTGCTCGGATGGCGTGTAGGAAGTATGTATAGAATTCTTTATGTGGTCGTATGCTGTCACAATTTCATCCTTTATAGCCTCTACTTTTTCTTGTGGAACACCAATCTCATTCTTAATTTCAAAGGTTATTTTGCCATCCTTTGTGACCACAATATTTTCATCGTTTTTCTCTTCCTGTATTTGTTCTTTAGGTTGAACGGTTTCTGCTGTACAGGCTGTTAATAGCAATGTACAAAGAAGGATTGTGCCTCTCCATTTAGCCATAATTACCTCCTAAAAAAGTATTTTCCAGTTTATACGAAACTTAAAATCCAAAAGTTTCATTTTTAAAAGAAAAATAGGGAAAATTAGACAAAATTATTTATAATGTTAGTAGACATGGCAAAAAGGAGGTCGCAATGAACAAAAGTACATGTATTCATTACAACCCACGCTATGGCTGGGATCTAAATAGTGATGCAAATTTAGAAATGCGGTTATTTGCCAAAGCACAACGTAGACAAGTAACTATTCTCAGCTATGGATGTGACTTAGATCATCACACCATTAAAAAAATTGCTCGGCACTACCTCACTAGGAAAAAATCTGACGAAGCCGAAGAAACATTAGAAATAAGATATGATACATATGATGCTAATTCAAGTAAACATGAAGAAAGTCAATACTATTGGAAAACCTATTTCACTAGTGAAAGAACATTAGCTGCTTTCCTACAAGCGCTACGTCGATTATCTGGTACACATATTCACTGTGAATTTAATGTGCGGGGACATTTTGAAGTAATACTAAATGGTGGGGAATTTTCTACACGTGTATTAAAAGCCCTTGATTATCCATCTATGTATAAGGAAGATTTAATTGGACGCTATCTTTTATTTATTGATACAGAATCACCTGACAATGAAATGATACGTCATAAAATACACTTGCTCCCTAAAGAGCTGCAAAGTCTCTCTCTTCCCTTAGACAGTTCACAGCTCCAATGGCAACTATTAGTAAAGGACTGGATAACAGCTATTCTTCGCTACGATGTGTAAATTTTAGCATATGCAAGATGATGGTCTATAAAACCAAGTAATCTTATCATATAAATAGAAGTAGTGTTAAGCGAATTCGTTTAACATGGCACCTCCCGATTTGTTACTAAGGGGCACTTCCATCTGTGCCCCTTCTATTTTTTGCCTATTGCACACTTCATCGCCATCCCATACATATAATTATTTCGTTATGATGGGACGTAGATTTATGTTAGAGGTTATTTTAAATTTTTTATCGAATACCTATGTTGGTCAAAATATAGCAAGGTTCCGTCAAAATGATTGGTTCCACACCATTTATTATGATGAACCGTATCGCAGCTTATTTTTTGCCAATCGTCATGTCAGAATATATCTTCAATTATTTGTATAACCTATACTCGAACACCTTTACTTCGATCATACATACTTCATTCCATAAAGGTAACAATACAATGCATTAGGAAAAGATCACAAAGAGGTGTAGAAGAAAATGAAAAAGATGTTACTCGTACTCCTCCTTATATTTGTTACTTCTTTTCAAACGATATCCGCTGAACCAACACAGGATTCTAACGAGCTGAGATTGCAGGATATGCTCATGCTTTTGCTTACTCCTTATATTGAAGAAGATTTGACCAATTATTATTCAAAGATTAGAAAGGATGTTTCCCCTCATATTACGCCTTGGAAAATTGAAGTAATTGATACAAATAGAAACCATTTCCGAGGCTTTCAAATGCAAATTACATTTGAAATTGAACCTACGGATGGCGGACAATGGATTCCTATTGGAAAGGATCGAATGACCTATGAAATTTCTTCAGGACCTGATGTTAAATTGATTCATCACACACATCTCAAAACGTATAAATATCCGCCTGAATAATACCTTCCCATTAAAATTGTAAGCTTGTCCCTTTATTGAATGTCATGCGATTTTTTTATCTGTGAATCATAAAAGCACCCCATCAAAGCTTGTCTTACTTTGAAGTGACCCCTATAAGTTAGACACGGTTATTTCGTTTAGGCAGCTTGGGTAAACTGAGTTCGGTATTCTACCGGACTCAGTTTTAATTTTGCCTTTAAACGTCTCGTGTTGTAATACGTTATATACTTTTCAAGTTCCTTTTTAAAATGCTCGACACTATCAAATTCCTTTAAGTAGAGGAATTCTGACTTCATGATGCCGAAGAAATTCTCCATGACAGAGTTGTCATAACAGTTTCCCTTACGTGACATACTTTGCACAATGCCTCTTGATTCAAGGGCGTGGCGATATTGTTTCATTTGGTAATGCCAACCTTGATCTGAATGCATCAATAATTGATGTTCCTCTGGCAACCTCTCTAGTGCCTTCTCCAACATTTCTGATACAAGCGAATATGTTGGTCTATGACCAATTGTGTACGTAATAATTTCGCCGTTAAATAAGTCTAAAATAGGTGATAAATAGAGCTTTTCACCAAACAGCTTAAACTCCGTAATATCTGTAACCCATTTTTCATTCGGTGCTTCTGCTATGAAGTTACGATCCAATCTATTAGGCGCAATCTTACCGATTGTCCCTTTATAAGATTTGTATTTCTTCATACGCACTAAGCACTTTAAACCTAATTCTTTCATGATACGTTGAACCTTTTTATGATTCACTTTTTCCCACGATTTGCTAGCTCATCACGAATACGACGATAACCATAACGACCTTCGTGTTCGTTATAAATTGCTCGAATTTCGGCCTTTAACTCGGCATCTGGATCTGGACGATCCATCTTCTTCACTAAATCATAGTACGTGCTACGTGGAATGCCTGCGAATTTCGCAAGCGCCTTCACCGAGTATTTATGCCTTAATTCATAGATGACCTTTACTTTGTCTTCTTTGGTGATTTTTCCTTGGCTTGAACTAAGGCGTTCAACTTTTTTAAGTACTCATTTTCCATACGTAGACGATTGATTTCTGCTTGAAGTGCTTCAGGTGTCCCTTCTACTGGTGCTTGTTTTGGTTGTTTGTTCGTTTCTTTTTTCATGGATGGATGCCCCTTTTTCCTTGATTGAAGGGCATCGAATCCTTTTGTTTTAAATTGCTTTTTCCAACTACGAAGTGTAGAAGGCGTAGCTATCTTAAAGATAGCTGCTGTTTCAAGTAAGGACGTACCATTTTCAATCATAAAGTTTAGTACGTCTAGTTTAAACTGTGCCGAATAATTTGTATATCGCTTTATAAACGCTTCTACGCCATTATACTCATATTGTTTCGCCCAATTAAGAATTGCTTTGTGATCTGTTCCGATAGATTTAGCAATTTCATGTGAATTTTCATTGCCTTTTATGTAACGTAAGGCTGCTTGTAGTTTTTCTTCCGATGTAAATTTAGCCATATAAAAACTGCTCCTCCAAATGTTAGATGTGTCTAACATTTGGGGAGCAGTTCAAAGCTTGTCTTACTTTGATGGGGTATTTCATCGTTATACTAAACTTCGCTGTTCATAGACGATCTATTTATTTTCTATCTCTTATTTCTTCTAGTATTTCTATTATGCGATTGTTTTGCCTTTCAATCGATTTTAACTTTCTCTCTATTATGCTTGAAGAGAAAAACACAATTAGTACAATTGCTATTCCAATTAGTAAATCCATTTTACTTCCCCCACTGTTTATTTATGTAATTTCACTTCATCCTACATAGATTTTAAAAGAAAAAGATGGCTCTATACGGAGGCCATCTTTAAGTAAAGTATCCATGGTTGCGTACTAATTAATGCTAAACAACGATGAATTAACGGATTCGAGCCTTGCGGAAGCCGTCGAATATACTGATTGCCGCAGATACAACAAATATAATAATTATGCCGCCCATTAGCCATATTTCAAATTGCTTAGTAGAGGTGGTAAATAAATTACTCATGTACGCGATACTTTCTTGGTTCATTAAATTCGGATTACTTACTATCACAATGAATACAACGGTTGCGAAAAGCTCCACAATTGTATTAAAGATTGCCACCTTTTTCGTCCATTGACCTTTCAGTAGTTTGTAGAGAGCTAACCCAATTTCGAGAGCAATGACAACGATCACAATGGGCGAATAATGAAGTAAAACATCCTGATTTAAAGCTGGCATTACGAATTCGAGGCCCTCTCCACCATCTTCATATATACCTAAAAGATGATTTGCATAAAAATAAAAAGTTGCCCAAATGGCCGTCCACATTAAATAGCCAAATACTTCAAGCTTGGTAATTGCCTTTTTCTTAGGAATATAAATGACGGTTTTCAGATCTTCGGGAGTCCATTTTTTTAGACTTGCTGATAATGGATGCTGCTCTTTTCCTTTATCAGTACGTTCCAAAATGACGAATACGACCGTTAGCCAGAAAAAGACATGTATGCCTACTTCAATGATTCTCCATATTCCTTCACCCATCATATTGAGGACAGCATTCATAACCGCTTCTTCCCCACCAAAACTAATAAAATATTCAGCAATCATTGAGATTACTGCAATGACAGCGGCAATTGGTATAATCATTTTTAGTAACGAAAGGTATACATCAAAATAGCGAGGGCCGATTAAATGCATTGGTTGATCACGATAACCGCTCGCTAACGCCGCTGGATTCCCTAACTTTTCCAGCGCTTCCTTTACATCATGCTCATTGTAATCATCAGGTAACATATCCTCAATGGTTGATCGTAACTCAAGTGCGATATCCTCACGATTTTTTTCAGGCAGCCTCCGCGTGACTTCTTGAATATAAATTTCAGTCAGATTCATCTTTATCCTCATCTCCTTTTAGTAGCTCATAAAGTTCTTTTGAATTATTAATCCATTCTCGTTTCAATTGCAAAAAGACGTCTAATCCAAATTCACTTAATACATAATACTTGCGGGGTCTACTCTCAGAGGTTTCCCAGCTACTTGTCACTAACTCTTGTTTTTCTAAACGGCGAAGCAATGGATATAAGGTACTTTGATCAATGTTAATGCCCGAATCTTCCAATAATTGAACAAGTGAATATCCATACTGCGGTGTTCGTAATTGACTTAAAACGGCTAATGTCAGTGTTCCTCTCCTAAGTTCTGTCATTAATGAATTCAGTAACGTACTCATTCACTCACCTCAATTTCACTTACTATATGACATACACTGTATAACTTATACTATGTATCGTACACTATTGTTGTTACAACAACAAGCAATTTTATTGTCCTTTATAGAAAAAATAGCTGTTTTCAGGAGTCTTAGTCCTTTTTCAGCTGCTTGGTTTCTACCAATTAAAACGGAATGGCAAAATTTATAGCAACAACCTTCTGCTAATTAAAGGTCCAATCACTGTATTATCGTCAAATTTCCAATACATAACATTTCAGACATTAGTCTGAAGACAATCATTGATGTTAGACGTTATATTGTATTTATACTTTTTAACGATAAAAGTATGAGGAAAAATCCTAGACAACCATTACGTATAGAAAAAAATTACTACTAAAACGTTCAAGTATCTTAATTTATAAAAACTATACGTAATGTGTTTGTTAGATTTGTACTTGAAAAATTACCAACAGGTAGAACATCTTGTACAACGTAGCGTACAGTGATGTTTTTTTTATGCGTTTTTGCTATGAGCAAAAACTGTATGTTCAGACCGATTAACTATTTATTAATAAGGAAATACAAATGTGTCGAGGTGACTTCTATGAAAGAGAAAATGCATTTTACAATTTTAAGTAACGATTCAACTGACGGAGATGGAGGTTACGGAGTAGGTACCCTTGATCTAAATAATGTAACGTCAATTATTATAGATTGTGAAAAAGAGCACGTGTTTATAGATTTAGAAGCCTTACACGGACGAAGTAAAATTGAAAAAAAAGTTCGTTTTTCACCTGATCTAGCTCATGCTAGTAGCGATTATTATCGTTATTGGATAGTTTGGGTAGCGATTCAGGTTAATCAAAATGGCCCCTATTATGCGGGATGTACCGCAAGTGAAGTACGGGTATCAAAAGAAGAACGTCGTATTAAGCTTGGCTATAAATCTTTGCCAGAGCAGGTAAATTATTTAGATAAGGCACTGAAAGGGAAATTTCTCTTGCAGCATATAGATAGTCATTCAAAAAAACTACTTTATCAGTTTTTATCTGAATTTAATGAAGCGTATTGGAAACACTCACCCGAAGAATTAAAACACCAGTTGTCTGTATAGGAGGATTTATAATGGCATTTGTAATTACAGAATTATGCAGGGATGAAAAAGCGGCTGTCTGTTTGGATGTATGTCCAGTAAATTGCATTGTTAGGACAGATACCCAATATGTAATTGATCCAGATCTTTGCATTGATTGTGGAGCTTGTGAATTAGTTTGTCCAGCAGAAGCGATTTATTTTGAGGATGATTTGCCTTCTGAATATCAGTCAGCAACCCTTCTAGCACGAAATCATTTTCGAAATTAGCATTGTCTTTATCCATATAGATTGAATAGAAGCGAGAACAAGTCGATTTCCTATACAATAAGAAATCGACTTGTTCGTATGGCTTATTTGATAATGACGAATTTAGCCTAACTGGCGTTTAAATTGTTTAATGGCGAAAAAATAAGCGATGACCATGATGCCGATGCACCACATAAGAGCGGGCCAGATATCATTACTCACAGAGCCTTCATATAAGAGGGCGCGAACTGCATTGACGATTGAGGTAACGGGCTGGTTCTCAGCAAACGCACGGATAATTTTAGGCATGGTTTCCGTGGGAACAAAGGCCGAACTGATAAAGGGCAGGAAAATCAGCGGGTACGAATAGGCTGTTGCCCCCTCCATAGACCCTGCTGCTAATCCAGGAATGACTGCCAACCATGTCAGTGCTAGCGTAAACAGCCCTAGTATGCCAGCTACCGCAAACCAATCCAAGAGATCCGTACTAGAACGGAAACCCATCAAGAACGCAACAAGGATAACGACTACAACAGTAAGTGCGTTGGAAATAAGCGAGGCCAACACGTGAGCCCACAATACAGACGACCGCTTGATGGGCATGGTGATAAAACGTGCCATCAGCCCACTCTTTCTATCTGTAAACAGCCGTGCGGAAGTGTAAGCGCAGCCCGATGCAATGGCCATCAATAAGATTCCTGGCAATAAATAATTGACGTAGTTGGCTGTACCTGTCTCTATTGCACCACCAAATACGTAGACAAATAGTAGCATCATCATAATTGGCGTAATCGCCACCGTAATTATTGTATCTGGGCTGCGCATAATGTTACGCATTAAACGCCCTAGCAATACCCATGTTTTACTCTTCATTTAAATCCTCCTTTTTGCCAATGATGGCAAGGAAAATGTCCTCAAGTGTTGGCTGCTTCTCAATGTACTCTACTTTCGCAGGTGGGAACATCTCTTTAAGTTCTAGAAGGGTGCCTGTCGTTATAATTTTTCCTTCATGTAGGATGGCAATACGATCCGCCAGTTGTTCGGCTTCCTCCAGATACTGGGTCGTTAGCAAGATGGTCGTGCCACCATCCGCAAGCTCCTTGACTGTTTCCCAGACTTCCATTCGTGCTTCAGGATCAAGCCCTGTCGTTGGTTCGTCTAGAAAAATAACCGCTGGCGACCCAATCATGCTCATGGCAATGTCAAGTCGGCGCCGCATCCCGCCAGAAAAATTGTCTGCCCGACGATTGCCCGCATCTGTCAGGCTGAATCTTGCGAGTAGATTGTCTGCTGTTTGAGCGGGATTGGAAACCCCTCGCAACTTGGCAATCATGATCAGGTTTTCCCGCCCTGTTAGCATACCGTCTAAAGTGGCGAACTGCCCTGTTAGGCTGATGCTCTGACGAACATGATCTGGTTGGTGCTGGACATCAAAACCGCAAATCCCTACTTTGCCACCATCAGATTTCATCAATGTGGAGAGAATATTGATTATCGTCGTTTTCCCTGCTCCATTTGAGCCTAACAATGCGAAAATTTCGCCACGCCGCACCTCAAAATCCACGCCCTTTAAAACTTCCTTTTCTTTAAAAGATTTTTTTAACCCTTTTACAGAAATCGTATCTTTGCTCATCCTTTTTCCTCCCTTTTTAAAAATCTCTTTGCAGAGTTAGATTACCTTTCCTTAACTACTTAGTCTGACTGATAATCTGTATAACTTAGTACCGTTTGAAATTAAAACTGAATAGCGAAGGCAACAATGAACAAGTAGCTATTCAGTCGGTATTACTGACCCATTTATTTTTTTCCTAATCGATTCAAAATGCTTTGATTTAAATCTTCACGATACTTGGCGATATAGGTTTTTGCGTTTGCCACTAGCTCATCAGCAAAAGACGCTACATCTTCGCCAGTGATTTCCAGCACTTTCCTGCCTTCTGCTGCCCCAGCCTCGAACAACTCGATCAATTCATATTGCATATGCAGCATATCCATCCCATTACCCACTGTGAAATTCCACATGTAGTTTTGAATTTTTTTAAACACAAATTGGTAATCCTCTGGTAGTTGTTCGACCCGTGCCATCATCATCTTGTACTCTTTTTTATCACCCATCATTTTTTTGAACAATTCGATCACGTTATTTTCCTCCTTTGTATTATCAAGCTAAAGTTCAGACGCATTATCATATGAAACTAAAAAGACTTTAGAGCATTGATTTTTGACGAGATAAAATCCCACTTTTCCCAAAATAATTTTAGTTCGTCACGTCCAGCCTCATTAAGTGAGTAAAACTTGCGGGGCGGTCCCATATCTGATGGTTTCTTTTGAATATTCACCAGTTTTTTTTTCTCTAAACGCACGAGGATGGTGTAGACCGTCCCTTCCACGACTTCAGTGAACCCTAACTCGTTCAGGCGTCGGGTAATTTCGTATCCATAGGTTTCATGACGGCTAATGATTTCCAGTACGCAGCCTTCCAGGGACCCCTTCAGCATCTCCGTTAAATTTTCCATATGCAGAACCACCTCTATTTGCTTTACTATTCTGTACAACTTAGTACTTAGGTAAAATTTTTTCGCTTTCGAGAAGCTATTAAGTATTACTTATTACAACTACATAGTAACACCGAGTAGTTAGGGTGTCAATTACTTTTCTTAAAAATTTTTTGACGCCACTATTCAAGAAAGAAAAACAGAGCTGCCTACGCAACTCGCAACTCCATGTTCCTTCATTAAGTTTTCACATTCTTATGAAGCGACTGTACTTATCCATATCAGGTGAACCATTTATTTACGTTCAATATCTTATCCCATGTGATTGTAGATATTGGGAATTTAACTGTCTTAACCTTTTTAACTATTTACCTTCCTCATAGGCAAAGATGGTGTGAAATCTAGGACACCATCTTCTGTTTTTCATGCTACTTAACGATTGTTAAAATATCCTTTGGCTCATAAAAAACGTAATCTGCCTCCTCAAAGCCAATGGTGGATTTGGCTCCCCAATGGGCAAGGGCAAATTTGGTGCCTGCTTGCTTTGCGCATTGGAAATCATAGATAGAATCACCAATATAGATGGCCTCTTCTGGTGCTACCTGTAATGCGTCCAGACATTTTAACAGCGGCTCTGGGTGTGGTTTATGCTTTTCCGTATCACTGGCACTTACAATATGTTGGAAATACTCACTTAACCCAAACGGCTCAAATTCATCCACTACCTCTTGCGCTGTTTTAGAAGTGACAATACCTAATTGTAGTGGCTTTGTTGCAAGGTGCTGAATAACTTCCTCTAGACTTTCGAAAACAGCCACTTCATGTGAAAAATCCAGCACAGTCGCAGACCATTTCTGATGCACAGCCTCTACGTCATCCACGTTAAGCCTCTGCAATGCATCTTTTCCTGGGATGCCTAAAGCAAATCGTAATGCCTCAAAGGGATAGTCCTGTTTTGTTTCTTCTCGTAAGGTTCTTTGCAATGACTGTAAAATCGCTTGCTCCGTACCCAAAATCGTTCCATCTACATCAAATATAATCGCTCTTAACATGTATAACCCTCCTAGTTAAAGCACGTTATTTATATATGTGCATAATTGCTGATACAATTCCTCTTCATAATCCTTCTGGCCTCTTATAAATTTCTCCTTTAAATTATAAAAACATATTTCAAGATATTCCTGATTATGATGCTGTTGAAAGGGTCTCCTATCCTTTACTGGGCCCAAACCCTTAAAGTAGTTATTCTTTTTTTCGTAGGTTCGAATTTGATAACCCCGCTTCTGCATTTCATCCATGACTTTTTCTGTATATAAATACAAATCTTCTTTTGGGTATTCGTATATATAATTAATCAGTATATGCTGATCCTCTTTCGCAAATATGCTATTTAGCTCTCTCCACTGCGACAGTAGTTGTCCTTTTGGTAGATATGCAATTAAATCTATATGCCATAACCTCATGTGCCTTCCCCTTTCTATTAATCAACCATTAATGTAAAATATTACTTACTATGATACTAAAACTGATGGAGGGATAGTATGGAAATAAAAACTGCAACGCTTGATGAAATTCCACAAATTGAGCGTTTATACCAAGAGCTTTTTTTAGAGATGTCGATTCTTCAACCTAAATATATCAAACCTGCCAAACAAGATGCCAACTTTATCAGGTTTACGATCATTGAGGATGATTCAGATATTTTAATCGCAACATTCGAGAACGAAGTAGTAGGCTTTTTACTTATTAAAGAAACGACGACCCCACCCTATACTTGCTTGGTTGAACACAAATATGCTTTTATTGTGGATGTGATTGTTGGCAAGCATTACCAAAACAAAGGAATTGGGTCTGCTTTATTAGATGAAGCGAAAAAATGGGCAGCCTATCGTCACTTGGACTATCTGGAGTTAAATGTATTGACTGAAAATAAAGGCGCTAAATCCTTATATGAAAAACACGGGTTCAAGGATACGAACCAAACGATGCGCTTAGAATTTTAAGTATGTGATGGGAAAGAAGGGATTTCAATGGAAGAAATGAAAACCGTACACAAGAAAGCCAACCTCATAGTGCCTGTCTTTATTGGCATGGGGTTAGGTGCGTTTATCGGTTTACTTGCCTATGTAAAAGACTGGCTATAAAAAAAGAGACAAAGCCCCTCAAACTGCTTTGTCTCTTTTTCAACACTATATTAGTTTACTTTCTATCAGTAAATCATAAATGATTGTATCCTTTGTTTTATGAATACCCAATTTACCGATTTGCTTTAAGATAAATGGTGCATCAATATCTGTTAGTTTTTTACCATCCAGCAAACGAGCCGTTGATGCTAATAATGTGCGAACATCAAAGGCAGACGCAAACACCTCTGGCACACCTCGGTCAATCGTTAATAGTTGATAGACTGCCTCCATCGCCGTTCTTACGGAATATTCAGTAGTAAAGACTGTATCTCTTGCGGTTTCGCTGAAGTTGCCAATAAAGGCTAAATTAGCTGATCCTTCTGGCACAACAAGTGGACGATCACCCATTGCTCTTGGCATGAAATAAGAAGTGATGTAAGGCATATAGCATGGAATCGTATTGCAAGAATTTTGTGCAATGTCTGGAATTTCATCCACTGGTACACCCATATGGTATAACCACTCTTGTGCAATCTCAATGCCTGTACATTCCGTAATACTTTTTTTAATAAAATCACCTGGCTTGTTTGATAGTAAGCCATAAATCCAAACAACTAATTGGTCCTTTGGTTGATTTTTAAAGTGAGGTTGTCGGTTCAATGTATAGCTTAGCATCCAATTAGAATCGGTAGCTGTGACAATCCCTCCTGTTACGACCTTACCAGCGTATGGGTCCCTTTTACTGATTTTTTCAATATATGGAGCCACACGATCATCTAATGTTGTAAGGGTAGCTGAAACAAACCAGCTTTCCTCTGGCAGATTATCGCAGAACTTTTCTGGTCGACCAAACTCTTCACCTTGGGCAGCGATATTTTTCCACAGGGACCAACTGCCACCTAAATCTTTATTGATAGGGGCTGGCGTATTATTATCCCCGTATGTTGTACTTTCTGTAATACTACCATTTGTCACAAACACTAACTCATTTTCTGTTAGTTCAATATTCTTTTTCACACCATCTTTTCGTAACACCAATGTATGAGCTACTTTTTTGTCTCCTACCTTATCAACTAAAACATTTTCTACAACCGTATTATATTGGAAATCAACATCATGACTTTCTAAGTATTTAATCATTGGCAGCACGAGCGATTCATACTGATTATACTTTGTAAATTTTAAGGCCGATAAATCTGGTAATCCGCCAATATGATGAATGAAACGCATAATATAACGACGCATTTCCATCGCAGAATGCCATTTTTCAAACGCAAACATTGTGGACCAATAGAGCCAAAAATTCGATTCAAAAAATTCATCTGAGAAAACATCTGTGATTTTTTTATCCTCTAATTTTTCCTCAGGCGTAAAGAATAATTTAATCATTTCTTCTGAGGATTTGTCTGATAAGGTGAACTTGCCATCATCCTCAAGTCTTTGGCCTCTATCCTTCATTAATCGACATTTTGAATAATTAGGATCCTCTTTATTAAGCCAGTAAAATTCATCTAAAACGGAAGCATTTTCTACTTCTAACGAGGGAATGGAACGGAATAAATCCCATAAGCATTCAAAATGATCTTCCATTTCTCGTCCACCGCGAATAATAAACCCTCTCGTCGGATTAAGTATGCCATCTAGACTTCCTCCTGAAATATCTAACTCTTCAAGAATATGAATGTTCTCACCTTTCATTTGGCCATCACGAATTAAAAAACATGCTGCTGACAGTGAGGCTAGTCCCGAGCCAATCAGATAAGCAGACTTTTTATCGACTCCCTCAGGTTTTTTAGGACGTGCGAAAGCTTCATAGTTACCATTGCTGTAATACATATTACCGCCTCCTAATTTATTATTCTAATATAGAATAACACAGGTTATCGACAAAATGGTAAAATGAGCTAATAATTAACAAAAAATTCAAATCCGCCAATTGTGCGTTAATTTATCTTCCCTTCTCATTGGACAAAGCAAGTGCTTGTATTTTTATAAAGAGAACCGTACAGTAAATAATCGTAATAACCCCCTTAACGCCTGCCTTAAAAAGGAAAAACCAATTCAATAAGTTACTATTAGCTTTGCATAATTATTATCTCAATAAATCTTTTTTAACCTTCATTCCCTTTTTGATGTTTAGCCAATTTCTCGTTACCTCTTTTAAAATTACCCGTAATTTTAGCTAACAATAGCTGGACTTCCTTTATCTGCCCCTCCACCTGCTGAATTTTTGCTAGTAGACGCTCACCCTCTTTCTCCTTGACGATTTTAATTTGCTTGCCTTCATAATAAATAACGACAGTCCCCTTTTTTGTCGTTTGATATGAGAATGGTTCCTTGTTTAATCTATTACGTTTATCGATTTCACTCACAGCTTCATCCCCGATTTCTTAATAATTAGATTCAATAATAAATGAATCTTAGCGTACAACTTTTTCTAATATGTTATTATTAACATATATTATATAAATATGGTATTTTCAGTAACACTACCAGCATAGTGATAAGGAGAGAGGTATTCATATGGAATGGTCGAATGTTCAAACACTAATTTGGTTGTTTCCTATTTTATTTATTATTCATGATTTTGAAGAAATTATTATGGTAGAGAAATGGTTACATCATAATCGTCATAAGCTGTATGAAAGATTACCCCAAAAAATGGCCGATAAAGTGGTAAAACAATTTTCAATGAGCACCGCACAATTTGCTGTTGCTGTCTTATTTATCTTCTTGTTTGTCAGTCTCTCTACCATTCTAGCTAACTACTATTTTCTAAATGGAGTCACTTTTACTATCTATTTTTTCACAGCTGTTACACTTGTTTTCTTTATCCATGCTTTTACCCATATTGGACAATCGCTCTTATTTCGTTCTGTTACTCCAGGAGCTATAACATCAGCCATCATCATTATTCCCTATAGCATTATTTTATTTAAATCTTTGTTTACTAGTGGCATCCTTACTTGGCATATCGTTTTGATAAGCCTGCCTTTTGGCATACTATTTTTCCCCATTGTCTTTACTGCGCATTGGATAGGAAAAAGAGTGATATAGATACATGTTCATGAAAAGATAGAAAGGAGGCAGGAGAATGGCAAAAACTCCGATTTATTTAAAATTAATGATTGGTATTGGGATGGTTATTATCCTATCTTCGTTGTACTTTTTAAAAGACAAGCCTTATTATTTATGGGTTAGGTGGACAGGTAATATTTTATTGATCGTAGGCATTGTATGGATGCCGTTCACTAAAGAAACCAATAAAAAACATGTAAATTCTTCGCAGGAGTAAATCTTCTGCTTTTTTTGCGGTAAATTTACCTACGATTATAATAAAAGTGATAAAATCAGATAAAAAAAGAAGGTCTTTGTATGTTAGAAAAACTAAATGTATTTCTCCAAAAATACATTGCGATCCTGACACCATTAAGTTTAATTGTAGGTGTATTCTTAGAAAGTATTGGACATCATTTATTATTCCTTGTCTCCTGGCTATTTGCCTTCATGACATTCTCAGGAAGCTTACATATGAAATTTAAAGATGTAAAAATTTTCATGAAGCATCCAGTTCTCATTTTATTCTCCATCCTTTTTCTTCATCTCTTGATGCCTTTATGGGCTTATTTCTTATCCACTGTTTTGTTCGATGACCATTTGTTGACTGTTGGTTTTGTCTTAGCAGTTGCGCTCCCAACAGGCGTAACGAGTGTTATTTGGATCAATATTTGCAAAGGGAACTTACCGTTAGGCTTATCAATTATTTTAATTGATACGCTCCTTTCTCCCATCATCCTCCCCTTCATCCTTTATATCGTTTCGGGTGAAAAAATTGAGTTGGATGTGGCATCCCTAATTCTGAATTTACTATGGATGATTGTCTTACCCACGGTTTTAGGTATCTTAGTGAATGAACTTTCGAAAGGAGCCATCCCTCAAAAAATCGGTAAAAAACTTGCTCCTTTTTCAAAGCTATGTTTATTTGCGGTCATACTGATTAATAGCAGTGCCATTGCTCCCTACTTAAAGGATATCAACATGCATCTCTTCTTCGTGGTGCTTTTAGTGTTCTTGCTTGCAGTCTCAGGCTATCTATTTGCTTACCTTGTAGGCCGATATCTGTTAAAAGACGGTCCACAAATGGCAACCTTTGTTTTTACTGGTGGCATGAGAAATATTGCAGTCGGTGTCATCGTGGCCACAACGTACTTTCCAGGTAAAGTCGCCATGCCTGTTGTGTTCGGGATGCTGTTTCAACAGGTACTAGCCTCCGTTTTTAGTAAGATGATGAATCCTTTGTATAAACCAGATAAGAGCACCGTATAGACGGTGTTCTTATTTTAGGTTTGCACTTATACTAAATAGGAGAAGCGTTTATTTATATTTGAAGGGTGTGCTAATATGTCATACAATTTCCAACTTATATCACCAAAAATATCCCCGAATCTTGACAAAGCAAATTTTCAGGATATTTTTTATGAGGAGGAACCCTATTTAACAAATTGCAAGATTACGGATACGGTCATTGCTCACGAGGATATTGAACGATTAATTGTCTCTAATGTTATCTTTAAAAATGTCACATTCATCCATTGTACCTTTCAAAAAATTGATTTAACGGACGTCATTTTTGAAAACTGTGATTTATCTAACACTAACTTAAGTGAAGGCATCATTCATAGAGTGGCCTTCAAAAACTGTAAACTATTAGGGTTGAATTTAACTGAAGCAAACCTCGGTAATGTTTCATTTGAAAATTGTCTTGCAAACTTATGCAATTTCCCCGAAGTGCGCTTTAAACAAGTGCTATTTGATAGCACCTCCCTGCAAGGTGCGAATTTTTATGATTGTTTACTTAATAAGGTGGCGTTTCAGGAAAGTGATCTAAATGATGTGGATTTCTCCCAAACTTCCTTAAAAGGAATAGACATCAGTACATGTAAATTTAAAAGACTTCAAGTAACTCCAGAAAGTTTAAATGGGTGTGAAGTCTCTACTGAACAAGCCATAGGTTTTGCTTCATTACTAGGGTTGAAGGTTAAATACTAGTTTAAGGGCTTAAAAGTTCAAGAAAAAAATAAAGCGCTTATCCTTATGCTCGGATAGCGCTCAATTTTTACAATTTGTTAATCTGCTATTTTATCATCTTATAGTATTTTATCCTGCTCTTTACAGGCTATCCTCCTAATTTGCGGGGCTATCCCTCACTTTAAGCGTTCTATCCGCTACTTTTTCAGTTTTATCCTCCACTTTTAGAATTCTATCCTTCTATTCGAGGGCTATCCTTCACTTTGAGCGTTCTATCCGCTACTCTTTCAGTTTTATCCTCCACTTTTAGAATTCTATCCTGCTATTTGAGGGCTATCCTCCACTTTGAGCGTTCTATCCACTACTTTTTCAGTGTTATCCTCCACTTTTAGAATTCTATCCTGCTATTTGAGGGTTATCCTCCACTTTAAGCGTTCTATCCGCTACTTTTTCAGTGTTATCCGACACTTTTAGAATTCTATCCTGCTATTTGAGGGCTATCCTCCACTTTGAGCGTTCTATCCGCTACTTTTTCAGTGTTATCCTCCACTTTTAGAATTCTATCCTGCTATTCGAGGGCTATCCCTCACTTTGAGCGTTCTATCCGCTACTTTTTTAGTTTTATCCTCCACTTTTAGAATTCTATCCTGCTATTTGAGGGCTATCCTTCACTTTGAGCGTTCTATCCGCTACTCTTTCAGTTTTATCCTCTTTTAGAAATCTATCCTGCTATTTGAGGGTTATCCTCCACTTTAAGCGTTCTATCCGCTACTTTTTCAGTGTTATCCGACACTTTTAGAATTCTATCCTGCTATTTGAGGGTTATCCTTCACTTTGAGCGTTCTATCCGCTACTTTTTCAGTGTTATCCTGCACTTTTAGAATTCTATCCTGCTATTCGAGGGCTATCCCTCACTTTGAGCGTTCTATCCGCTACTTTTTTAGTGTTATCCGACACTTTTAGAATTCTATCCTGCTATTTGAGGGTTATCCTTCACTTTGAGCGTTCTATCCGCTACTCTTTCAGTTTTATCCGACACTTTTAGAATTCTATCCTGCTATTCGAGGGCTATCCCTCACTTTGAGCATTCTATCCGCTACTTTTTCAGTTTTATCCTTCCCTTTTAGAATTCTATCCTGCTATTTGAGGGCTATCCTCCACTTTGAGCGTTCTATCCGCTACTTTTTCAGTTTTATCCTCCACTTTTAGAATTCTATCCTTCTATTTGAGGGTTATCCTCCACTTTAAGCGTTCTATCCGCTACTCTTTCAGTTTTATCCTCTACTTTTAGAATTCTATCCTGCTATTCGAGGGCTATCCTCCTCTTTAAACGCAAGGTGTCTGATAATTACAGCCTTTTATATAGCATTTCTATATGTTCTATTCCATCTTCTAAATAAACATCTGATGTCTTTTCAAATCCGAAGCCCTCATAGAATTTTAGCAAATATGCCTGCGCAGAAATGCGGATTGCGTCTTCTCCAATATCATCTAGAATGTAATCAATTGCTCTTTTCACCATTTCCAGAGACAATCCCTTTTTTCTGTAGGTTTGCTTTGTTAACACTCTTCCGATTGCTGCTTCTTCATATGCTATTCCTTTGGGTAGAATTCTTAAATACCCAACTACCTCTCCTTGGTCTTCACCAAATAAATGATAAGCATTTTCGTCTTTTGAATCTAGATCCTGATAGACACATTCTTGCTCTACAACAAAAACTTCCGCACGAACCTTCAGTATCTCATATAGTTCTTTTACGGTTAATTCATCAAATTTTTTTATCTTCCAATCCATTTTTATAGCCTCCTATACTATTCAATTTCATAAAGTATAGCAAAAGTAGAATAAAAGTGGATCAGCCCCCTTAAAAGATTAAACTACATATCTATCTAGAAATTTACTTACTTCACTATTAAACTTCCATAGGATTCCGAATTCTAAATGATATGTTCTACATCTCTTCTATGAGCAGTTTTCGTTTGGCTAATATCACCATATCATCCATCTCAGACCGTTAAATCATTTTCTAATTTTATATTCGTCACTTCTTGTAGAAGCCGCTGGAGGACAGCCGCAAAAATGGCGATAACTAGTGAAACAAAAATGATGAGGAGTCCCACTATTCCAAAAGGAGGATCCATTTTGTTTGTTATAAAATGAAAAAGTGGTGAAGCTAATAGGTGCAAGCCACTGATTATTATCGCACACCACTTTATGTACTTTAATGCTTTTACAGATAATTCCGAGAAAGCTGTATTCGCTTCAATGTACCGTAAAAGATTAAAAGCCTGATAGAGAGCAATGTAAAAAGGTACAGCCGATCCATACATCACAATGAAAATGAGATCGTTCATTGGGTAAAAATTCGGATACAAACTCGATGCGAAATGAGCCATAGGAGGTACAAAAAATATACATAGGGCAAGAATGGCCATCCCAGCCAGAAGAATTATTACCTTTAAAAAAGATGTTAAACCTGGTTTAACATTCATTGAAAGCACCTCACTTATTTAATGACACCATAAATTTAACACAAAATTTATTGATTAACAATAAATAATAATTGTTTTTAATTATAATATTATTGTTATTTATATATTTAACATTCATTGAAATATTCACAAGCGCCTTACTACATTAGATTGTAGTAAGGTTATTTAAAAAGCATTTGACTTTCCCCTGCACAGGAAACTGTATACTTGCATTAAGTTATTAGATTGGAGGTGATATTTTGTTTAAAATCAGTGAATTTTCTAGGCTAAGCAAAGTATCCTTAAAAACATTGCGCTATTATGATCAGATTGGCATATTAAAGCCGAGAAAGGTGGACCATGATACTTGCTACCGATACTATTCAGCAGACCAGCTACTAGAGCTCAATCGGATCTTTCTCTATAAGGAATTGGGGTTTACCTTGCCACAAATTATACGTTTGCTCCACGAAGATATTTCGTTAAAAGATATACAAGGGATGTTTAAGCTGAAAAAAAGTGAGATTCAACATATTATCCAGACGGAACAGGCCAAGCTTGCACGAATTGAAGAACGTATGCAACTTTTAGAACGAGAGGGTCAGGTGGAATCAGATCAAGAAATCCGCATCAAGGCAGTGGATGCTCAGCAATTCCTTTCTTTGAAAGCACGCGGGAGAGAAGAAGATATTCCAGATCTGTTTTGTACATTTAATCAATTACTAACAAAGGAAATGCGCCAATTAGCTCAAAGTCCTCAGGTTGTTTTATGGAAAGAAATAGAGGAGAAAGAAGACGAGTTTGAATTTGAAGTCGGTTATTTTTTAACCAAGGAGCTTTCATCACTCCCTGATACATTTCAACTACGGACTCTTCCTCCTGAGCCAATGATGGCCACAATGACCTTTCGTTCAGATTCTAACTTTGCTTGTACAGCCTGTGTAGATTTAGCTAACTGGATTGTAGAAAATAACTATCAAGTCAAGGAAAACGAACCAGGTAGAGAAATCTATTTACCATTATCTACAACCCAAAACGTCCAATTAATGGAGATACAAATACCTATTATAAATAGCTGAAGGAAGCGTGAATTGAGTTGAAAAATAAGCTGATTATCTATGTTTTATCACTCATTGTTTTCCTAATCGGAACCGTTGAGTACATTATCACAGGCGTTATTGAAATGATTGCCGTCGACTTTGGAGTAACGATTTCAGAAGCTGGGTTATTAGTGACTTTATTTGCCCTAGCAGCAGCCATTTTCGCTCCAATTCTCATTGCGCTCACGATCAATGTGGATCGCAAAAAGTTGCTTATGGCTACCGTTAGTGTGTTCATTATTAGTAACGGATTCATGTTTATCAGCTCTTCTTTTGAGTACGCACTAGGGATACGAATTATTCAAGGGGTTAGCGGAGGAATTGCTACAGTGGTAGCCATGGCAGTAGCTACTCGATTAGTTGAAAAAGAACGAAGAGGCCGTGCGATCGGCATCATTTTGATGGGACTAAGCAGTTCGCTCGTGCTGGGTGTTCCAATTGGCACATTTTTTAGCGAAATATTTGGATGGAGAGTTTTATTTATGTTGATCGGTTTATTAACTATTCTTCCACTGCTTATCATCTATAAAAAAATTCCAGTTATCAAGGAGGAAGAAGCTGTTACACTCAGGTCGCAGCTTTCGATTTTAAAAGATTCAAAAATTCTAACTGCCCTGGCGATTACTTTATTTTATGTCGGTGGCTACGCTACCCTATTTACTTATATTACGCCTTTCTTGCAAGCCACATCCCCTCTTTCTATGACCGAAATTAGTGGCATTCTATTTTTAGCTGGCATCTGTAGCTTTCTTGGCTCAAGAGTGGGCGGGCAATTGGCTGATGCAAAGGGTTCGCGTTTTACCATTTGTTTTGGATTGCTGTTACAAGCAGTAACGCTCCTCTTATTCGCACTAGCTGGTATCAATCTCTTTGTATTGATCTTGATTTTAATGATTTTTATGGTAGCAACTTGGAGTATTTCTCCTGCCCAGCAGCTCCTTCTTGTTACACTAGTACCTCGAAATCCAGACATTGCCCTAAGCATAAATACCTCCTTTATCCAATTCGGTTTTGCACTGGGGTCTGCATTAGGCGGGTTTGTCATCAGTCATACCTCTGTCCTAAATTTGAATTGGGTCGGTTTTGGTACTGTAAGCATGGCTTTATTCCTTGCTATCTGGCTATTCCAAAAATTGAATAGTAGAGTTGAAACCCCTATTATTACTAAAGTCAAATATTAATTTTTTTATCCTACCTTTATATTGAAAATGGCATATTCAATATAAAGGTAGCTCTTCTAAATATGTACTCTTGATTAAAAACATTTATATTTAAAAAATAACAGGTAAAAGCCCCGTTGGATATAGCTGTGGCAGTTTCCACATCAATACCATAGAGTGAGCAAAAGTTTCGGCTCTCTGCTATTCCTTCCTTTGTATCAGGCATAAACACATGAAATCCGCCTTTATTATGCAGCCTAGCATACTCCGTTATGGCATCAAAATCAGGCTTTAAAGCATACAGATTATTGTAGGGTTCCATCCCAAAGACCTGCGTAGTAGTTTTTGAAGAGGCTTGATAAACGTGCATAATCATCAAATGTTTTTCCTAGCTTAGGTTGATCGTTTAAACAATAAAAATCATTTAATATTCCTTTCTATAACGAAAAGGACTCGCACTTTTACTGACACAAAAGCACGAGTCCTTTTTGATGAAAGCTAAATACCAGCCTTTATTTTGTGTTGATTAAGATTGTTGCGTGAGCACGCCATCTTCCATACGGTATACATGGTCACAGAACTGTAGCATTCGTTCATCATGGGTTACCATTATGGCAGCTTTATTACGTTCTTTTGCTTCTTTGGCAAGAAGCTTTACGACTTCAAGTGCCCGTTTAGAGTCAAGGCTAGCAGTTGGTTCATCGGCTAAAATCACTTTTGAGTTATTCATGAATGCGCGTGCAATCGCAACACGTTGACGCTCACCACCTGATAATTCATTCGGCATTTTTTTACATTTATCACTTAAGCCAAGCTCTGTAAGTAGTTGCTTTGCAAACTCTTTATCATCTTTTGTCACTTTACCACCCATTTTTTTCACCAGTAGTAATTGATCAAGTACATTTAAGTAAGGTACTAAGTTAGATGTTTGTAAAATGAAACCAAGCTCTTTTAAACGGAAACTTGCTAATTGTTTTGCTGAAAGATGAACAATATTCCTGCCGTTAATTTCTAGAGTACCCTCTGACATCTGTAATAGAGCGCCTGCAATTGAAAGTAGTGTACTTTTACCCGAACCTGATGGACCGATAATGGCTACTAGCTCCCCAGCTTCTACTTCAAGTGTTGCTTGCTTTAATGCTTGGACAGTGCTAGCGCCTTCTTTATAGCTTTTAGAAACATTTTGTAATGATAATAGCGCCATTTATTCCACTCTCCCTAATGCTGTTAATGGATCGATTTTAACGATTTGACGTACAGAAACAATTGAACTTAATAATGCAATAATTAATAAAACAATCGCATAGGTAATGATTAAGGTCGGTTCTAAGTCAAATGGCATACCCTCTGGTAAAATTTTAGCCGTTAAGTATGTGAAGACGATACCAATAACGATACCTAATACTGATAGAATCGCTACTTGTGCAACAATTGCTTTACCGATGAAACCATTGCTAGCGCCAATTGCTTTCATGACACCAAATTGTTGTGTCTTTTGCATTGTAATGACGTAGAAAAATACAGCAATAATGAATGCAGAGATAACGATACAAAAAGCAAGCATCATCATAATAGTGCCGTTTTCTTCTTTATAACCAGGCATACCGTTGATTGCTGTTTTCTTTGTAACCGTTTCAACATCTTTTACGGCTTTATCGATAGGAGATGGATCTTCTAAGTTAGGAGCCTTTAGGAAGAAAGCTTGTACAGCCTTGTCCGTATCATTATCAGAGCCAGGAGCTGCATATTGATAATCACGCCAGTTTTCCAGTACTGTGAAAATAGCAGGTAAGTGATTATAGGTTTCTCCTTTTACATAACCTACCACTTCTAATTTCATGTCAGAGTTTGCTACTAGTAAAATATCACCAATCTTGTAGCCTGCTTCTTTTAACGTATCGTTAATAACAACACCTTTTTTGTTGTCGTATGATAATTTTTCACCCTCGATTACCTCTGGCATAAAAAATGCGTCTGGCTCAACGCCTAAAAATGCGACATCTTCCTTCGAATCTGCATCTTTTGACTTTGTTTTGCCGACTGCTATTGTAGAAGCGCCAAACGCAGCGACTTTATCTACATTTTTTTGTTTTTCTAAATCCTCTTGCAGATTTTCTGACAGGATCGATTTTGCGAATGTAGCCCCTGCTGTTTCTTCATAGACAACGTATTCTGCGTCGATATTTTTCAGTGTAGCGGCACTCAAAGTCGCTAAACCGTTGCCAAGTCCCGATAAAATGAACACGAGCCATGCGATTAAAATGATAATTGTGGTCATCATTACATAGCGGAACTTCGCATATTTTAATTCTTTTAGTGCTAAAAACATGATGTAGCCTCCATATTAGAAATAGAATTCATATGAGCAAAGATTGAATCCTGCTAAATATGAATTCTTTTTCATTATACACAAAAGTTACACATGTGTAACTAAAATAAGTGACATACTTGTTACTTATTTTGAAATACCATGTAAAATAAGCAGTTTGATCTCCTTTAAAAAGCTTTCTATAGGCATATTGAGATGGTTTGGCATGTCAATCAATTGAAAAATGAAGCTAAGCAAAATAAAGTTGTTACGATCTTCTGCAATTATCCCCTCTTCCTTACCCTGCTTAATTACTTGTTGAAGTGGTATGTAAAGTCCACCATGCATGTTATTTAATACTTCCTTTTTTTGCTTCACAACTAGCGATACGTCATTAATTTGTGAGGCGAATCCTAAAATTTGATGTAGGTCGCGCATATCAAACATACGAACAAGTAAGTCCTCAAGCTGTTGTTCAAATGATTGCGAAAAATTAACATTTGAAAGGTTCTCGATGCTTTTTTCCATTTGCCAAACCATAAATTGAATAATAAGTTCTTCTTTATTTGGATATTGTTTATAAATTGCGGCCCTTGATACGCCAATACTTTGTGCAAGCAAGCTCATTGTAAACCCTTGATATCCAACAGATAGCAAAAGCTGATGCGTATGATGCCAAAGGTCTTGTTCAGAAAATTTTTTATCTCGTCCCATATGATACCTCCAATATTCTACAATGCTAACATTGAGACAAAAAAAAAGCGAGTAACCTTTAAACATGCATGATGTTTGAGTAAATTGCGTTTTTGTTAGAGGTAATAACCATTCTATAGAAGGTGACGACTATTTCATTTTCCAATCCCAAAATTCTCCTTTGGTACTTATAACGTAAGAAAGATAAAGGAAAATTCCATTTCAAATCATCTGTGGTAAAAATAGAAATATACTGGTATATTATAGGTTATATTCTATTTATTTCATGAAGGATGGTGCGTTGATGGATAAAACACTGGAAGATTTACAAAAGGAAATGATCGTTGAAGTAAAAAAGGGATTTCCCATTTTACTTTCTGGTGCGGTTGTCTTTTTACTTTTTACTCTAATGCCCTTAGTTTTGCCAATCGAAGCAGTTCGTTTAAGTTGGATATTTGGCTTAGGTGCCATTTTCCCTATCGGTTTAGGTATTAGTAAAATTCTTGGGATTAATTTAAACGCTACTGGCAATCCTTTAGGGACGTTAGGAGGAATCGTTGCCGCTCCTCAAGCTTTTTACATACCTGTATTTATCATTGTGTATATGAACATACCTGAATATCTTCCCTTTACAATTGGTTTACTTGCAGGCTCTCATTTTCTGCCATACATATGGATTTATAAAAGTAAGGCTTATTTATTTGTGACTCTAGGCGTCTGCTTTTTTGCTCTGATTTTAGGTGGCTTCTTTGTCGATCAAGCCTTCACACTTGTACCTTTAGCCATTTCTATTGTGTATGGAATGGGCGTTCTTTTAATTCTAAGAGAACTTAAAGTCAATCCGATTTAATCACCTTCCTCTAGGTGATTTTTTTAATATTCCAGACCTCTTTTAATCTGAGAAAAAAGGATTCATTTCCTATCCCGTGCTTGTTCCTATACAATAAACCTATTAATAAATGAAAGGATGTATAGATGTGCTATTTCCATATCGTAATGATCTTAGGAAAACGTTAATACCTTACCTAAGCACACTTGATGAGACGTTTTGGTTTAAGACATCTGAGTTTTCCAAATAATGTAGCATGGATTATTTCTCATTTATCAAGTAGCGAAGACTATTGGGTGAATGAAATTGGACTTAAAAATCCTTGTATATTAAACCTTCACGATGATTGTTCGCCTAAGGAAATACTAGATAGCTATATTCAAATTAGAAATTATACGGATGACATTCTACATACATTAGACGAATCGCAGCTCAATGAAATAGTCGAGGTGCCAAAGTTTTCCGATGGTTGGACGCCACCTTCCGTCCCTACACTTAACTGGTTGTTTCATCATGTTTACTCACATGAAGCTTACCATGTTGGGCAAATCTCTGTTATCGCGCATCTTAGTGGATTGCCAAAGCCTTTATTTTAATAAAAGGCAACGTAATGAAAGGAACAGCTTTTTAAATGGAGGAACAGTAATTTGAAAAAATTTCGTGGGAAAAGGCGTTATTTCCGTAACTTATGGCGACAAATAACCACAGAGCTATCTATTGTAGACTTTGACGAAGAAGGTTGGTTTAATTTGTGGCACACTCACCTTGATTTTTACGGGTGCGGCAATGATGGTTTAAAGATAAGAAGAGAGCACATCAAAGCACATATAGCCCTATATAACCGCTTATCAGAAAGGCTCTCGACATTCGGAAAACCTTATCAAATATGGATGGAGTTTGTAGAGGAGGATGCTGGTTTGGATTCAGTTAATATCCATACACCTAATCCCGCTGAGGATAATTTCCCACTAACAATAGCAAATGTAGATTGGAATTGCCCTGTCCCCAAATTCCTTAAGGATTTAATCGACCTGAATGAGTGGAATGTAGGGCACTATAAGCAGGTGTCCACTAACAGCTATTTCATCCAGTCTAATTATAATGAAATAAAATTGTAAGGTCGGAAACCATTTGTGGGTTTCCGACCATTTCCTTTAATCCAGATATTCTTGAGCTAGTTGCTGATTTTTATAGATGGCCATACCCGTTTTCAATTTTCTAAAGCCCATTTTTGCATAAAACGGTTCATTCCCTGTTGTGGCGATTAACTGAATGCAGGATACCTCCCTTAACTGTGCGATCATATCCTCCAGAAGTAAACGTGCAATCCCTGTGCCTTGATAGGCTTGATGCACAACCACATCGTAAATGGCGGCATTAAATACGCCATCTGACAAAGCTCTAGCAAAGCCCACTATTTTTCCATCTACCACGGCGAAAACTTGATGTGTGCTTGCATCGAAAACTTGTTTGATAATCTGTTCATCATGTTTCATCCACCCTACAGATTGATAGACCTCCTTTATGGTTGGCAAATCCTTCTCTTCCATCTCGTATTGAAGTATTACCATTTTCATCCCCCTCTTTTTGCTTTCATGAAATCTCCCTATGAAAACGATGTGTATTCTATTATACTAATAAAAAATGACTTGAGGATGGTGGGATTATTATGATGTTTGCTCCATTATTTGAACAGGACGTACCAGCACTTCTTCTTCCTTAACGGTAGAAGCGCTTTTTCTCCGTTAAGGGCATAGGTATCTATGAAAACGGAGGAAAAAAACATGAGAAATCTAATAATCGGTGCCATCTTTTTATCGCTTGCTGCGAGTATTTGGGGTGCCATGTATGTAGTTGTTAAAGTAGTGGTGGAGGTTGTGCCACCATTAGAGCTTGTTTGGATGCGATATTTGATCGCGGTGATTGCACTCGGTATCATTGGGATCATGATGAGGCAATCCTGGAAAATAGCTAAAAAAGATTGGCTGATCATTTTTCTTGTTGGCCTTATTGGGAACACGATTTCAATTGTGACACAGGAAATGGGCACAATGCTATCCACCGCGCAGATGGGGGCAATTATTACTGCTACAACCCCTGCTTTTATGGTTGTCTTCGCCCGCTTGATTTTAAAAGAAAGCATTACGCTGAAAAAATGCTTGTCTATCGCTCTTGCCACGATTGGTGTCGGGATCGTTGTAGGCAATGGTCAAATCGATGTGACACAGCAATTAGGTGGACTCTATTTACTGCTTGCTGCCTTAACATGGGCATTGATGTCGGTATTCGTCAAAAAGGTACCAAGCCATTACTCACAAATTGTTGTCACAACCTATACATCTATGATTGCCGTGATGTTATTGACCCCTTTTGTCCTTCCAAGGCTAAAGAATTTAGATCTGGCAAGTGTTTTACAACCGACCATTTCAGGCGGCTTGCTTTACTTAGGCATTATTTCAACAGCTGGTGGTTTTTTATTGTGGAATAAAGGGCTTCAACTAATGAATGCGTCTAGTGGCGGCTTATTTTTCTTCTTTCAACCAATTGTTGGCACATTTTTAGGCTGGCTCTTATTGGGAGAGACGATTGGGCTTTCCTTTTGGATAGGCTCCCTATTAATTTTTAGTGGCGTTTTTATTGTCATTCGAGACGAATAAATCGAAGTGCGTTTCTATGTTAGATAGAGACGCACTTTTTATGTTGGCTCAGCTTATGGTCATTGAACGTCTTGTTGACACATATATTGCAAATGCCTAAAGGAGTTGATATTCTGAACATCTTTTTAGATAACTTAAAGGATTTTACTTTATTAATTTTTTTACTTGCTAGTATGATCTATTGTCGACAGCTAAAATTAACAAGGTGGCAACGAAAATTATCGATAGGTGAATGGAGCATGTACATCCTGCTCTCTATTGCCCTTCCCCTTTATGCAGTGCTTTATCTTGCTTTTCTTTTAGGAGCATAGGAAAATAAGACATCATAGGCTATTTTTGGAGGGATTTCATGTTTCAAACAATCGATCATTTTTTACAGTCTTGGGCATTTGAAGCCGCTGCTACGCAAAAATTACTTAATCACCTTACAGATGAATCGCTACATCAGGCAATCACTCCCGAAAACTGGACTTTAGGACGGGTTGCTTGGCACACGGTTACTGCAATTCGAATTATTACCTCGAATTCGAATTTAGCGTTTGAAGCCCCAGCAAAGGATTTTCCAGTTCCTACTTCTGCTCAGTTCATTGCAGATGGCTATCACCAAGCGAGTGAAGCCTTTGTGGAAGCGATACAATCGCAATGGACTGACAAGACAATGACTGAAACGATTGAATTTATTGGTCAACAAATGCCCAATGGTTCCCTGTTATTATTTTTACTACAGCATCAAAGTCATCATCGCGGTCAAATGACGGTTCTGATGCGTCAGGCTGGTTTAACTGTTCCAGGTATTTATGGTCCAGCGAAAGAGGAATGGGCTCAGTTTGGGTTGGAAGCTCCTCAAATGTAGCTAAGCTTGTGCCAAATAATAAAGAGGTTGTCTATTTTAAGACAACCTCTTTTATTTATTAACTATAAAGATGCTAGCCAGTTATTAGTATCAGCGATGGTTGGGTTAGCGAGGTAATGTCCGCCTTCAATTTGCAGTGTTTGGCCCGTCATAAATTTTGATTCGTCAGAGGCTAAAAATACAACTGCATGACCAATATCATCCGCTTCCCCATGATATGGTAGCGCATTAAATTTCGCATAAATGGCCAGCATTTCTTCTGGCATATTGTTTTTCGCGGCAGGTGTTAATATAAGACCTGGTGCAACCGCATTACAGCGGATATGATCCTTCCCAAATTGTGTGGCAATGTTTCTTGTCATATTCACCACACCTGCTTTTGTTGCACCATAGGCTGTACGTATTTGGTCACTGGCGAATGCAGCCATAGAAGCCGTATTAATAATTGAGCCCCCGCCCGCTTTTTGCATATGTGGAATGGCAAAACGACTTCCTAGTAATATGGATTTTAAATTCACATTGACTAAGCGGTCCCACTCATCTAAATCAATATTTAATATATCTAAATCTTTCTTCAGGTTAGTTAGACCAACATTATTAAAGAGCACCGTTAATGAGCCGTATCGTTCTACAGTGAAGTTCACGGCCGCTTCAATGGAGGAAGCATCCCCTGCATCAAGGAAAACGGCTGCTGCCTCATACCCATTATTGACTAAAGTTGCTGCTGCTTCTTTAGCACCCTCTACATTAAAATCAGCAATGACTACTTTTGCGCCCTCTTTTGCTAACAAGCTAGCTGCTGATAAACCAATACCAGAAGCTCCACCTGTCACTAATGCCACTTTATTTTTTACTCGATTCATCTTCAATTCCTCCTTCAAATTACACGAAAAAGAGCAAATCAGCTCTCCTGACGTAAAATAGTTTAACATTAAACTATTTATTTTTAAACTAATATCCACTTAGCATTTTTATAGCTCTACTGTAAACTTGCTAATTTTACAAAGATCATGAAGAGGGCATACATGATTCATTAAACATTCTCTATGTTCATAACGCAGTTAAATAGCATATTTTCAGGAAAAGAGTATACACTGCAAGATGGTAGTAAAGGGATTTATTTTGATATCTTCTTGGCATTTATAAAGATAGCACGAATCAGGAAACACCCAATCTATTCGTTCAAATAGCCAATTCGATAAAGTCAAATGAAGTCGCAACATTTATATATTTTCCTTCATCTATACAATGAATAAGTTGTTATGCTATAATACTTTAGAAAACCTCAAGGGGTATCAACCAATTCTGAGCTACAGTGATGCATATCGCTGTAGTTTTTTCTATGCTATAATTTCCTTAAACTTACATTACGAGGTGAGAATATGGAAACAAATACATATAGTTGTAAAGCCTGTGGCAGTCAATCTTTTTCTGAAGGGAAATTAGATGGCTATGCTGCTTTAAGACCCGTGAATACCATCTTTTCCTCAGGTTCACCCCTTATTTTCACTGTCTGTACCCAATGTGGAGAAATTGCCTCTATTAAAGCCACAAAACCTGAAAAGTTTAAGTAAAAAAAGAGAGCATCATTTCAATAATGAAATTTGCTCTCTTGCTTTATGTTTCTTTATTATTCTTCTTTCTCCATTGATACGGCTTTTTGGACCAATTCCACATCCAAACAAAGAAATAGATGATGACCATTGTGATGACCATCATCGTCACATTTTCTCCCCATGCAATCGGCTCATGCTTCCTCCATTGATTCATTGTTCTAACAATGAAGTACAAAAAAGGATAAATAAAATAACCTACTTGATCCCGTCGCATTCAAACACGCCTCCTTATAGAAAAGATGAGTTTCCCTACTCACCAATCATTGTCGCAAGCTTCATCATCGTTTTCCAATTGCGAGCTGTAGCGGGCACCTCTAGCTTAGGCAGTTGTTGACTAAGCTTGGCATTGCGAATGCTATCGTGAAATAACAGATAGACATCTCTCCCCTTGATAATGCAGCGCTCTTTTTCACTTACATATTGTAATAACTTAGCTCCGTTCTCTTCAGTTGGAACTGTTGAAAGTAGTGCAACATGGAGACTTTCCCCTGTAGCTGTAGCACTTGCATCTGCTAAGTCTTGTTCTGAGAAAGGACAATTGTTCACAATAGAGCGGAATTCTTCAGCTGTACGGATAATTACTGTACTCGTGATAGTGAAGGTACTTTGGATGGTCTCTTGAATTTGCTGTTGCAAAAATTCTTCTGATTCACTCGATTCAAACAGGATATTGCCACTTTGAATATATGTCCGAATGTTTTGGAGCCCCAGTGGTTGCAGCGCGTCTCTCAATTCAGCCATTTTTAATTTATTGTGCCCACCTACATTAATACCTCTTAAAAGTGCTACGTATTTAGTCATTCGCTTCCACCTTTCCTGTTATCTATAGTATAGCAAGAGTTAGGGAATAATAGGAAAAAACTGCACCCTTTGACGGAAGGTGCAGCTTGATTGATTATATTAAACGGTAGATGTCGTCTATTAAACGATCCACATTTTCTTTGGTCGTAGCCCAGCTTGTGCAAAAGCGCACAACCGTATGGGTATCATCGTATGCTTCCCAAATGGAGAAGGAATATTTTTCTTCTAACGTTGGAAGTAGATGGTTTGGTAAAATTGGAAATTGCTGATTCGTTTTTGAATCATAGCGCATTGCGAAGCCTTTATCGAGAAATGCCTGTCGTATCATCATTGCCATATCTACCGCATGATGCGAAATATCCATATAGAGCGTATCTTCAAATAGCGTTTCGAACTGAATGCCTAATAATCGACCTTTGGCAAGTAGCCCTCCTCTTTGCTTAATCATGTAGCGGAAATCCTTTTGGTACGCAGGATTCACGATGATGACTGCTTCTCCAAACAATGCACCCATTTTAGTACCACCAATATAAAATACATCACAAAGCTGAGCCATGTCAGCGAGAGATAAATCACTGTCTTGTGCCACTAGACCATAGCCTAAACGAGCACCATCTATAAACAGTGGTAAGTCACAGTTTCGGCAAACTTCACGTAAGGCTGTTAATTCTGCCTTACTATAGGTCGTGCCATTTTCTGTAGGGTGTGATATGTACACTAAGCCTGGCTGCACCATATGCTCATGAGTGCTATCCAGCCAGTGCGCATCATAGCAGGCTTTCACCTGTGCCGCAGTTAGTTTGCCATCATCGCTAGGTAATGTCAGTACCTTATGACCCGTTGCCTCAATAGCTCCTGTTTCATGCACCGCAATATGCCCTGTACTCGCAGCAATGACACCCTGATGAGGACGCAAAATAGATGCTATCACGGTTGTATTCGTTTGTGTACCACCAACTAAAAAGTGAATGTCTGCCTGCTCCGCTGCAATCGCTTTTTTTATATAGGCTCTTGCTTTTTCGGAATGCTCATCCATACCATACCCTGGAGATTGTTCTTCATTTGTAGCCACTAACCGCTGCAAAATTTGTGGATGGGCACCTTCTGCATAATCATTTTCGAATCGAATCATATCAACTACTACCTCCAAATTCTCTCTATCTATTCCTCTATCTTACGCCTGTTGCTTCATTTTCGCTATATCTTAAAGAACAGTTCACAACTTCTCTAGTAACAATAGTTACTAGTGGTGAGGTGATGAAATTTTACATATGTACTTCGGAAGAGATCGGTGCAAAACAGACCTCCTCCGCTTTTGATCACGTTATAAAAAATTTGCTCTTAGTTCGATTACTTTGAATCCTCGTAAGCCAATTTACTAGCAATATCTCCATAATTCAGAATGGGCCACCTTCATTCCCCACCGGAGCCACAGGATGAGTCACTCGTAGTAGCACTAGAATCAGCACAATGTTGGCTGTCCTGGGAGGAAAGATATGCATCATTTGTTGAAAATTCGTTAGTGGAATGGATATGGTGATTGTGCTCATGTGATTTGCTGTGATTTTTATTTGCATTACTGACGATGCCTATAACAACGACAACTCCAACAAATACGATAAATAAAATCATTTATTCCAGCTCCTTTCATTCATTCTATAAATTGTAACATTAAATCAATGCTCGGTAGTACAGTTCTATGTAAAAGTGGCTATAGATAAAATAACACCACAATCGGAAATGATTGTGGTGTTTACGTTATGATTGCGATTTGCGTGTGGCAGATTTTTTTGAACGATTTCCTTCGCTCGAATTTTTCTTTTGCTCTTGTGTTAAAGCATTTTCTTCGCGCACATCTAAATCATCTGGACTTAAATCTGTCGCTAATTCCGCCAACTCTGACTGACGTTTATATTGCTTGCCCTTTGTCAAAATGATCACCTCCAAGTAGTATTACATTGCCCTATTTGGTTTGATCTATTCCCGCGACGGTATGAAATGATTATTTCTAGCTAAACTAATTGCACCATCTGCTGGTTCAAAAGATGGTGATAAGCTTGTAAATCTTGCTCATATAAACGCTGATAGGTCGCTAGGCTATGCTGTTTGATATAGTCAAAGTCCTTTTCAGGAACTAAGTGATGTGTATGGTTAAGCATCCATGCATTTTCCCAAGCCGTTTGCTCAAATTGAATATTCATTTCATGTTCTTCAATCAGCATGGCTAGTAGTTGTTCCTGACGATATATTTCTTTTAAGGCATGTTGCTTTTTCATCGTAAAGATTTCAATTGTACGTGGAAGTGACGCCTGTAATGCTTGTCGATCCACTGCATGACCTAGCTCATGAAGGGTCATTGTTTTGACATAAATTTCAAGAGAAGTTGGAAGCATTAGTTCATTTCTTGCCTCTACTAATCGTTTCGCATCAAATCCTACATAATCCCCAATAAAGTTATAGCTCATATTAATACCTGAATCATCTTGTTTTATCTTGACCGTCATGTTCACAGCCTTCACGACGGATTGAATTACCTGAAATAGTTCTTTATCTATAAGTTGTGTCATTCTCTCTATCCTCATTTCCTCTAAAAACAAATAGAAGCGGATTAAATATATACTACAATTAGGAGAAATTCAACAAATTTATCCTGTGGATTGAGAGGAACTTAACAACAAAAAAGGCGCCTGTAGTTTAAAACTACAAACGCCCTGTGTGTGAAGGGTTTCAAGCTATTTAAAAGTGATTAGTTATTGTTGTTATTTCGACGATTTTGATTGCTGTTGGAGTTGTTACTACGCTGTTTACTGCGTGCTTCTCCACCTTTACGTCCTATTTCTTCATAAAAATCGTCGTCGTGCTTTTCAGAGGTAGCTTCTCCGCCTTTGCGGCCAATTTCTTCATAAAATTCTTCGCCGTGGTTTTCAGCCGTAGCTTCTCCACCTTTGCGGCCAATTTCTTGATAAAATTCATGTCCATGATTTTTAGACGTAGCCTCGCCGCCTTTACGTCCTATTTCTTCATAAAAATCACGGTCATGATTTCTGGAGGTAGCTTCTCCGCCTTTACGTCCCGCTTCTTCGACAGTCATGTTTTCATTGTTGTTTCTGTTGCGATTGTTTTGCTTGTTAGCCATTTCTATTCCTCCTAAATATTTTTTTGAGCTTTTTACTAGCTCGCTATTTATATTCCCAGTCAAAACACATCTAAACATATTTTTTTAAAAAATTGATTTTCTTATTGTAATAGAATACTGTTAGGAGCTGATTGTTAACAAGCCCATCAATCATATACATGTACCCTTTCCAATATAATACTAATCTATAGTATGTCAGCGATGATGAAAGAAGGGTGATGGAAAAATGACGACGCTCACAAAGCCATCTATTGGTTTAACACAATTTACAGACTTCACAATGAAGGGAAGTGCAGCAAAGACAAAGTTTGTGAAGGATATAAAATATCAGGGAGAGTACCATCCAATAAAAGATTATTGGAAAGCCTTGCGTGATGGATTAAAAAAATACCATGAACATTGTTTTAATGATACCTATTTACTCGACATCGTGGATAATGCCCTTCCTGCACGCCAGAAAAATTACCAAGAAGCCGTTAAAGCCTATATAAGATTCTTAAAAAATAAAAACGTACAGTGGTTTGAACCAGGTAAGGCGAATTGGTATTGTGACGATTTAATTGTGCGTTCCAATCCTGAGCTCGGTTTAATCATTGACGATGTGCCCTATTTAATTAAGCTGTATTTTAAAGGAAAAAATGAGCGCATCGATAAACATAAATGTCGATCTGCCCTCACTCTTCTAAAAGACTCCCACTATGCGATTGAACATCCAGACTCTGTTAAACATGCCATTTTAAACGTGCAAAAAGGTCGCTTGATTACAGATGATGATTCAACAGACTATCATCAAATTGCCCTCGAATCGGATGCAGCTCAATTTATGTTTATTTGGAATAGGCTCTAGCTAATTGGAAATAGGTACTTCCTTCTATATAAAATGACTGACAAAAATATATTCAGATATGATATTTTATATTCTAATATGATATGCTTTTATTCCATTACAAAAAGACATTCTTTATAGGATAATAAAAATAATCTAGAAAACAGAAAAAAAGGAAGTGCTATTATGAATGCTGAATTAGTGATGCAGGAGCTAGAGGCTCTTGGCAAAGAACGGACGAAAAAAATATATATGTCAAATGGCGCCCATGAGCCGTTATTTGGTGTGGCAACAGGTGCCATGAAGCCTATTGCGAAGAAAATTAAAATCGATCAGGCTCTAGCAGAAGAGCTTTATGCTACTGGCAACTATGATGCGATGTACTTTGCTGGCATCATAGCAGATCCAAAAGCCATGACTGTGGAAGATTTTAATCGATGGATGGAGGCAGCTTATTTTTATATGCTGTCGGATTATGTAGTAGCGGTTACTTTAGCAGAGGCACCGATTGCTCAGGAGGTGGCGGATGCGTGGATTGCCAGTGGTGAGGAACTGAAAATGTCTGCGGGCTGGAGCTGCTATTGCTGGCTATTAGGGAATCGCAAGGATAGCGAATTTTCCGAGAGCAAGCTGGCTAACATGCTGGATGTTGTGAAAAATACCATCCACGACGTACCCGAACGTACAAAATCGGCCATGAATAATTTTTTATACACAGTGGCTATTTCCTATGTGCCGCTCCACGAACAAGCAGTAGCAACCACACAAGCGATTGGTCCTGTAGAAATGAAGCGAGACAACAAGAAAAGCACACAGCTAAATGCTTATGAAACAATTCAAAAGGAAATAGAGCGAGGCAGAATTGGCTTTAAACGTAAATATGTAAGATGTTAATCATCCCACTTAAAAGGCATCTATCCTATAAGGATGGATGTCTTTTGAAAAGAAAAAAATCAATGAATAATAATATATTTTTATTGAAAATCGATAAATTTTATTTTAAAATCAATATATCATTACCAGTGAGGTGTATTGTATGAAACATAAAAAGGGGTCAACCATTTTCCTAAAGAGTGTGATTATGCTGCTAGGTATCCCTGTATTAGCTTTAGGACTATTTTGGCTACCTGGGATAGCCAGTAGAGATGCAGCGGCACATCCCGAATCCTCCTATTTGTCTTATCTTTTTTTACTCTATGTGTATGCACTATGCATTCCCTATTACACGGCGTTGTATAAGGCCTATCGCCTCTTAACGAACATCGACCAGCATAAAGCGTTCTCCAAATCATCTGTACGGGCTTTGAGAACGATCAAAAATTGTGCTCTCACTATTGTAGCCGGCCTTGTGCTAGGTATTACATCAATTATGATAATGTTTACTGGCAAGGAAGATATTACAGGAATTATTACGCTGACACTTATCAGCATCTTTGTAACCAGTACGATTGCAACCTTTGCAGCCGTTCTGCATCGACTGCTCCAAAAAGCCATTGATCTCCAAAACGAAAATCAATTAACCGTATAACAAAATGGCACTACCAATCTTGACTGGTAGTGCCTTTTAATGGGTTAAAACTAATTTCCTATAAAAACATATCAAAATTCTCTTTTCAATAGTATAATAATTACATATTTTGATAATTGGAGGATTTATATGAAGAAATTGGTTTTGTTGATGGCGATGCTTACATTATTTTTCACCACAGCCTCTATTGCGAGCGCACATCCAGGGCGTTTAGATAGCAATGGCGGTCACAACTGTTCTGACAAATCAAAGGCTAAAGGGCTTTGTTCTGGCTATCATTATCATAATGGCAATGGTGGCAATGATGCAGGGTCTTCTTCAGGCGGTCAAAGTTATTCTGCGCCAACACCTAAAGCAACTGTAGCACCTGTATTAACGAAGGTTGCTGTCTATTTAAATGACGTGAAGCAAAATTATACGCCTAGCGCTTATATGAAAAATGGCACAACCTTAGTGCCAATGAAGGCAATCTTTGAATCTCTTGGGGCAACGGTTAGCTATGATAATGCAACGAAAAAAGTAACGGCAACAAAGGACAGTAAAAAAATTGTGATTGGTGTGGGGAATAAAACGGCTTATGTTGATACAAATGGTTCTGCATCAACAATCACACTCAGCCATCCTGCTGAAATATATCAAGGTACAACAATGGTGCCTTTACGCTTTGTCAGTCAAGCACTTGGCGCAAATGTAACATTTGATGAGGCAGCACTTGTTGTTTATATCTCAACTAAATAATGGACAAGTCTTAAGCAGTATGCTCCTACAAGGTGCTGCTTTTTTTATTGTTTCTTAAAGTTAAAATCATACTTCTTGTTGATTTTACCAGCAATCGTTTCTAGAAATAAAGCCACTGTCATATTCTCGACTTCATTTGTATACCATGCTAGCTTTGCACCATAGTTCTTTTTATTATAATTCACTTCTAATGGCCAGAAATTTTTTGTTTTATACGTATAATCAAATTTTACATAGAGTTGCTTACCATCGGGACATTCCATCACCACCTGGTATAATGGATTTTTTCTTTCTTGTTCAAATTTTACTTTTCTTATTTTGGTTAACATCAAAACCCCTCCTCTCTTCTACTACATTCGACAAAATTTTGAAAAAACCTTTATTCAATGAAAAAGGATAAAGCTCGTGATGACATAGGAGCTTTATCCTACACAATTAGTTGGCTATAAATTTGTCGTAATAGCGTTTCAGCATGGTCGCCATTTGCTCTCTTGTTAAGGCGCCTGCTGGATTCATGTTCTTACTTCCATCGCCTCGGATAATGCCTTCGCTAATAGCCCACTCCCAAGCCTCTTTATGGGCTGCTCCCACTTCTCTGCTTGTTTGTAAACTAGCTTTTTCAGCTAGTAAGCTTTTCAACGTTTCTATTTCTTGTTTTAGCTCATTATATTGTGACACTGTTAATCCCTCCTCAAGCCCATTTTTAATATCTTGCTGGAACTGTGCTTCTGTAATCCCCATACTTTTTAAATAGTCAAAAGGATCTTTGTGCGTAGTGCCTCCTAGATTTTCCGCAATCCATCGATGTGACTTAATGCCGTTGCCGCTACCATCTAAAACAGTCGGAATCCCTGCCTCTATCGCAAGCTTACGTAACAGCCAAATATAAGCCGCATAGTCCTTTTTAAATTGTTCCTTATCAGCAGTCCGTGCCAATTCCACCTGGGCATAGCTATACGGATTTCCCTTTGGTCCACAGCCATATTGCACGCGATTGACTGGGGCTACTTGTACGATTCTTCCACCACCGCCTACCCAGTGAGAAACAAAGGCATTGGCTTTATTTCGATTCATATAGGCAATTTCGTTTTCCAATGCATTTGGACCTGTATTGCTGCCATTACCTGATTCATGCGCCACAACGTATTTGACTGCCGTTAGCGCTTGATTCGGTAGCCCTGACATCATCTGTTTTTCAATAACATAACTCATGTTGCACCGTCCTTTCCTATTATTTTTAGCGACTGACGCTATGTTATTCTTTTCTTCTTTTTGGGTTTTTTAGGGTAAACAACAGATAATTAGAGGTTCCTTTTGAGGCTTATTAGCTTCTTTTCGCGCTTAAGGCTACTGCGATCGTTTCACCTCTCTTTCCTCGAAGCTATGAAGTGTGAATGTCACAAGGACATCCACTTACTATTAGTAAATGCGCGCACAAAAGTGTTTTCTAGTTAGTTGTGCTCTTTTACTATTTTTTCATTATGATTTTATAACCTCTTTTCTCGCTTCCAAGCATTGACAAAGTATTGTTTTCTGTAGTATTTTAGTTCTTCTAAAATATTGAAAGCGAGGAAAGAAAGTGTGCAGGCAGTAGAGATTATTCGTCAATTACCAAGCTTAAACGGCTTTACACAGCTAGTGAAAATTAACAAAGGCTATTCACCTGATAGCAAGTATCTGGTAACAGTTGGTGAAACGCGCTATTTGGTGCGCTTGTCAGATCTAGCACATCATGACAAACGTGCAGTAGAGTTTTCCTTGCTCCAAGAGTTAGCAAAGCAGGGTGTAAGAACACATAAAGCCGTTGACTATACCTTGTTTCAGGAAGCCAACGTATCCGCAATGGTCGTTAGCTTTTTAGAAGAAACACCAGCAGATGAAATTATTCAGGAACTTTCTGACTCTGAGCAATTCCACCTTGGTCTTGCGGCGGGGAAAGAATTGAGAAAAATACATCAAGTGAGCCCTCCGCAAATAATTCATTGGGAGACAACACAGCTCAAAAAGTTTTCTACCTATTTGAAGGCATACCAACAAGATGCCTATCAACTTCCACAAGAAGCTAAACTATTGCGCTTTATTGAAACGCACTTACCACTGTTAAAGCAACGCCCCATCACCCTGCTTCATGATGATTTTCATCTCGGTCACATTATTTGTAAAGGACATACTTACAATGGGGTGATAGATTTTAATGGCTATGATGTGGGCGATCCTTATCATGACTTTTATAATCTTGCCTTGTTTAGTAGACGACAAAGTATCCCCTATTGTATTGGGCAGATTGATGGCTATTTTTCATCTTCACCAGACGATATGTTTTGGCAGTTATATGCCCTCTATGCAGCCATGACTGTCTTTTCAACCATTGTTTGGACTCGTCACTATGACCCACGCTCCTTTGACGATGCGTTGGAAAGAATTCACATGATTTTACAGGATCATGATAACTTTTCATCGATTAAGCCTTTATGGTATGCGGAGAATTTATTCACTCCGTAAGAGGGCTAAAATTTTTTGTCGTTCTGCTGCAAAATCAATTGTTGGCTGAAATTCTTGTTCCTGATCACCACGCTGCTGAAACCACTGCGGAATGATTTCCCGTCGTCTAGCTTTAGAATGTGATGACACTTGCTGCTTGTGGGCTTGAAAACGCTGCTGGTCGATAGCAATATCTGCAAGACTCTTTATGTTCTGATGGCACCAATTTTGTAAGATGCTCTCTACATACCGCCAGCGTAAAACATTATGCTCCACCGCTAGCTTCATCGCATAGATGACCATGTCCTCTGAAAAAATAGTGAGCCAGTGACGAATTTTACTAGCAATATAGGCTGTTTGTTTGCCAAAGCCTTGTTGCACATAAAAGTGGTAGGCAGTGTTAGTAGACTCCTTATCATCTTTATCTTTTAGTAATTGATTATTTAGTAAATTATTATTTAGTAGTGTGGGCTTTTCCGTCGATGGTACGACCGTTGACGAATTTCCCGTTGACGGTATAGCAGCACGTTTTGATGCTTCATAGACGAAAAATTCTACCCTACCGAACTTGCCGTCTTTTCCTCGTTCCTGTACTTTTTGAAGATAGCCCGCCTCTATGAGTTCGTCCAAAATTTTGGCTGTCGCTTCCCGCCCACATTTACTACGTATTGCTAAATCTGCAAGACTAAATGACCAATCATCTGGCAAAGACAGCATATAGGCAAGCAGACCCTTTGCTTTCCAGCTTAATTGCTCATCATTTAAAAATGCTTTATCCAAAACCACATAATTCTCCTTTTTGGCTACTCGATAAATCATGACGATCCCTCTTTCCATCTAATGTCCTTTCTAACTATATAAAGAAAATTTTTAAAAATGGGACATAAAAAAAGAACATGCCATGAAGCATGCTCTTTTAAGCAGGTGAAAAAATTTTTTTAGCGAATTCCTATAATAACAAGCGAAAGGTGGTAGAAAGAATGAATTTTGTAACGTCCCCTCTTACCAAGAAGGTGAATAATGTTTTTATTCATGTCCGAGATTTACGTCAATCAGCAGAATGGTATAGCCAACTTCTTGGTCTGCCCTTTTGTGAAGAGAAGGTAGTTTCGCCTGTCTACAATTTACCCATTTCCTCTGAGACGGGAATTACCTTAGACGATCACACATTTGATCCTGGCTTTCAGTTACAGCCGTCCAAGCATGTGTTGTTTAATTTCTACACAAACAATATTGACGATGCCTATCAGTCTATGCAAGACAAGGGCATTCCGATTGTTCGGCCTATAGAACGTTTTGATGACTTTGCTTACTTCAACATTCAAGATTTAGATGGAAATATAATCATGATCTGTAATGGGTAATGCAAGCAGCAGAAGCAAACAATTGCTTCTGCTGTTTGTTATTCATAAAGCTCTTTATAGACAATGACTTTTAAAGCTGCAATCTCTTCATCGGATAATTTGCCTTCCACCATTTGTAGAGCTTCTTCCTGCGTCATCGAGCCGTCCTGCAATTTTACACGCATGTCGTTCAAATCGGTAATGCCCACTTTTTGAATTAAGACTTTCGTTGCCTCTTCTTTTGTCGTAAACGGTAATGTACTGCTATCGACCGTTTTCGCCTCTTCCATATAGGCTTTTAATTGTGGGTCATTTTCAATGGTATTTTTGATTTCTTCCTTTTGTCCGCTATTTTCTAATTCTGTCGACAAGGTATCTACAATTTTTTCAGAGGCAAATTTTGTGCCGAAATGTAGTACACCATACCCCACTACACCAACAAATATAGCAATTACCACTAGAAATTTAATCAATCTCAACTACGCTCACTCCTTTATACACGTTCATCATACTATATGGAGCGGTTGTTGAGAAACAATTCTCCCTAGAAATTATGTAAAAAAACCCCATCTTTGTAGATGAGGCTTATTTAACGTATTTCAAATACTTCCGCACAAATTCAACAATGTAGAGAACTTCCTCTTCCGTCATCGTTAGCAGCTTGCAAACACGTTGTAGTCTAGCAGGTAATGCTAATTGCTGACGTACCTGATGAATATACATATATTTGCATTTCCGCGGATTTACTTTGTCTCGTATTTGCTTATATCGTAGGTATGCATAGCGGGCAAAGGCGTTGAGCATCTCCCGCTCCTGCTCATCACGCTCCCTCTTTTTAGCAGCCTCATCAATGATGTCCGTGTCAAATATCTGTGTACCATCTGTTAATTGCATAGTACCACCTCTCTATTGCAAATGTACTCCTCTCTATTAAATGCAACAAAAAAAGCCACACCTAGGGTAGATGTGACACTTTTTATGATTTTTATATGTAATGATTGGTGGATAGAATTCTAAATGTGACGGATACAATGTCTAATTTTACGGATACAATGCTCATTTTGATGGATAGAATCGCTTAGAATGGATTGCTCATTTCAAATCGGTGGATAGAATGCTAAATGTGACGGATACAATGTCTAATTTTACGGATACAATGCTCATTTTGATGGATAGAATCGCTTAGAATGGATTGCTCATTTCAAATCGGTGGATAGAATGCTAAATGTGACGGATATACTGTCTAATTTGGCGGATACAATGCTCATTTTGATGGATAGAAATGCTTAGAATGGATTGCTCATGCAAATCGGTGGATTGAATGCTAAATGTGACGGATACAATGGCTAATCTGACGGATACATCGCTTATTTTGTTGGATAGAAATGCTTAGAATGGATTGCTCATTCAAATCGGTGGATAGAATTCTATATTTGACGGATATACTGTCTAATCTGACGGATACAATGCTCATTTTGATGGATAGAAATGCTTAGAATGGATTGCTCATGTAAATCGGTGGATTGAATGCTAAATGTGACGGATACAATGTCTAATCTGGCGGATACAATGCTTATTTTGATGGATAGAAATGCTTAGAATGGATTGCTCATTTCAAATCGGTGGATAGAATGCTAAATGACGGATATACTGTCTAATCTGACGGATACAACGCTCATTTTGATGGATAGAATCGCTTAGAATAGATTGCTCATGCAAATCGGTGGATTGAATGCTAAATGTGTTGAATGCAAGGCTTATTCTTAATTGATGGCTGCTATTAGCTTCATAGATAATACACAAAGATTGCTACGATAATGTTTGGTATTGCTAATAGTAACGCATTATTCATGAGAAGATTGCGTTCGTTTCTGTCTTCATTGGTTTCTGTTGCGAAATTGGCGCGCATTCTATCTCCGCTTGCGATGGCTCCTGACAATAACATGGCAGAAACGATGAAAATTCCACCGAGTAGCCCTGAAAGCAAATGGGCTTTCTCTGTACCCCATATGAGAATGGAGCATATAACACCTAGAATGGACAAGATGGTGCCAATGCCTATATACTTCATTTTCAGCCCCCCTTCGTTTATTATACGGCTAACCGCTCTTTTTCGTCTCAATAAATCCCTATGTACCTATACAAAATTTTTCCTTTTCCAGTAAAATAACTATAAGGAGGGAGGCTATGCAAATGAAAGACAAAATAAGAGCATTAACGAAAATGACCTTAGATGATTTAGTACATAATAGATATGAGGAACTTCAACAGGAGAAGATATTAACAGAGGATACTGCTATATTTCTGCAGGAGGTTTTCGCCTTGCAAGGTACCTTAACATGGCCGCTGGATGAAGCTTCCGTAGCTATTGATGTGTATGAAATGAATGACCAAAGTTGCTTTACAACAGAAATTCGCTATTTATGGTTTGATGATGAAGAAAGTGCTGTGGTTCTTTTTTGCAAGGCCTATACAAATACAGATCAAACGGAGATCACTGCTTTCATGATTGATACGGTTGATGCCTAGTATAGTATCCGCGCCAAACGTTCATAGTAAGTATGGTGTGAAACTCACGCCTAATCATACGACGGAGGGATCAAATTATGAATGGAATTCGTGAAGGTTTAATCCCCACTATACTCGGGTCAGCTGTTACGGCGGCAGGCTATGCAATGAAGCAAAAACATGGCTCTAACAAAATGGTGGCCAATACGATTTTTGGCTTTGGCTTAGCACACATTGTGTTAGGTGCGATTGACCTGGTAGAGCATCGTCGTTAACGAGAGAAGGGCACGCTATGTGCTCTTCTTTTTTGTATTTTTTTCTATTAAATGCTAACATTGTCATAAAAGCTTAAGGAGTACAGTGATGGCGACAATTGAAGATTTTATAGCACTTGATATACGAATCGGCACGGTATTAGAGGCTGAGGAACTGCCAAAGGCTCGGGTTCCCGCGATTAAAATGAAAATTGATTTTGGTGAAGAATTGGGCATTAAACAGTCTTCCGCACAAATTACGAAGCGTTATACACCCGAAGTCATTATTGGGAAGCAAGTAGTGGCGATTGTTAATTTCCCGCCACGTCGCGTTGCGGGTTTTAAGTCAGAGGTATTAGTCATTGGTGGTGTACCTGTGGAGGGAGATGTAATCCTGTTAACGCCCGATCAGCAGCTGCCCAATGGAACGAAAATACAGTAAAAGCCTCTCGCATTATGCAAGAGGCTTCTTTTTCTGAAGTGGTATCCAGATTTCACTTGTAAAGGTTGGTGAGGAAAAATCCGTGCTTGTATGGCGCACGATTTCTGGACCAGCAACCTGTTCATAGCCAGATGATGGGAACCACTCCGCATAAATGCGCCCCCATGTTTCCTGCAGTGTTTGTGGGAATGGTCCAACCGCTTGAAAGACAGCCCACGTACAAGCGGGTACATCCAACTGTGAAAAATGGTGAGACGTTTCGGTTGTGGCTACGCCGATATAATGATCAAGCTCGCCCTTTTCCTCCATTCTGCCCTCAGAAAAGTTTGTGGAGGCTTGGATGATTCCTGTTGGTTCTAGATTCGACAGCTTTTTTAGTTGCCCAATATCCTCCATTGTTAATGCACGTGCCATTTCAGTTATCGCTTGATTTTCTCCTTGAAAGACGATAGGTACTCTTTTCATAAGACCCACGATGTGAAACGCTTCTTTTTGTTCGAGTCGGTAATTCATTTCACAACCTCCTTGTATGGTAAGTTGGAAGGTCATTCGTGGAAACGCTTTTAGGTGCTGACCATTTTGCCTCGCCTCCGATGGTGTGATGCCATGCATTTGCTGAAAGGCTCTTGTAAATGCATCTGCAGAGCGATAGCCATAACGAATCGCGATATCGAGAATTCTCATAGATGAATCTGATAGTTCCAGTGCGGCAAGCGTCAGACGCCTACGACGAATATACTCTGATAGCGAGATGCCTGCTAGAAAGGAAAACATACGTTTAAAATGGTATTCCGAGCAATAAGCTAATCTCGCAGCTTCTTGCACATCAATTTCCTCTGTTAGATTGGCCTCGATATACGTAATCGCCTTATTCAACCTTGTTAAAGAATCCACTTCTTTCACCTTCCTTATCTTTACTTTAGCAGGAATAGTAGCCCTTCATCCGACAATTGGTGCCCCATTTAGTCGCCTTCCAAAAAATAATCTATCGAGCAGGCAGATAACTAGCTTTTGAAGCTACTTTCACATACATATAATAGTGTAAAGCTAATTTTAGCCTTACACCTCCTGACTTGATACTTAGGGTCACTGCTCGCACAGTGGCCCTATGAAAATAAAAGATCATTGTGTCGGATCATAATTTTCGTTACAATATTTGTAAAATTAGTCTATTGAGCTGGAGGCAGCAACATGGATCGTCTTTTCCAGTGGTACAAGTATTTAAAATACATACTCATTCCTATAATTATTTTAAAATACTTTCATAATGGGGATATACCGAATGCGCATCCTCTAATCATTTTTGAATATGCTCTCCTATTTGGTGTGAGCTTTTTACTCATTATTCTACAGGATTTTTTCGCCATTCGTAAAAAAACAAAATTCCTACTCCGTCTCATCATACTGATTATTTTATTGTTTTTGTTCATAACTGCCATTGTCTATCAAGCGATAATGTCTATTATTTTTTCAATTCTACTACTATGCGTGTTAGGTATGGCACTTTATTTACATAGAAATGATGAAGGAGAACAATAAATGGTGAATAGTAAGCGATTACTTTTAATCATCGGTTGGGTCAATGTGGTAGCTGCCCTTCTCCTATTCCAAGCTTTTTGTGGGCTTATGGCTATCTGTATGGGGATTGTACTTAAAAAGGATTATCAAGCACCATGTAAAAATGACCAAGAACCTTGATTCTTGGTCATTTTACAATTAACGATAACTATGATGTGTGGGTTCAAATAATGCTTCGTCGGCGTTTCGTACAAGTGAGAAATGATCCACATTGTAATGGCCATGTAGGATGTCGTTATGGTGTGCAACCGTATCTTCTGGTGATAAGTAGTCGGAACCATTTGTTGAATGGCCATCTCCCACTAAAGTGACATCAAAGCCCTGTATAGTTGCTGCTCTAACTGCTGTATCCACGCAATGCTCGGTTTTGCAGCCCATCATCACCAAATGCTCTACCTCATTGGCCTGTAAGTAATCGAGTAATCCCGTCCTATAAAAAGCGTTTGTAGCCAGTTTATCAAAATAAACAGCGGTAGTAGGTACTTGGATCGCTTGATGTACCTGAAAGCCTTTCCCTTCTCCACCAGCTACATCCCGATCACGCACAAAGATAATATGTGCCTCTGCCTCAATAGCTTTTTGAATAACGGCATTGATTGTTTTAAGCAATTCATCCTTGCGATAGACGGCTTGTTCATCCTGATTCCCCTCGATTAATTCTTGCTGTGCATCAATGATCACTAGTGCTTGCTTCAAAAGCATCTCTCCCTTATCGTTTGCTAACAACATTTTACCATTAATAGTTAATTTCTGATATGCATTATTTTATAACTTTTGAAACCGTCATACCATCCCCAATGGGTAAAAGAATCGAATCCAGCTGCGGATGATTAGCCACTGTGACATTGAACTTTTTCATGATGGCTGTATAGCGCTTGGGTGTCGCCATAGGGTCTGCTACACTGCCTCCTGCTAGGACATTATCTGTCACAATGAATGCACCAGGGCTTGCTAGCTGTATGCAATAGTCTAAATAATTTTCATAGTTATCCTTATCAGCATCAATGAAGAAAAAATCAAAACACTGTCCCGTTGCCACAAGCTTTTCAAGGCTATCCAATGCAGGACCTGTCATATACGTTACCTGCTCAGCAAAGCCTGCCTTGGCAAGGTTTTTGGCGGCTAGCTGTGCATATTTATCCTCTAACTCTAGGGATGTCAGTTTGCCTTTCCCTTCCATTCCTCTCGCCAGACAAATACCACTATAGCCGCCAAGAGCACCAATTTCTAAAATAGCCTTTGAGCTAGTAATCGATACAAGCATCGTCAACAGCTTTCCTGATGATCGAGAGACAGAAATAGCAGGCATACCATTTTCGGCAATAGAGGACAGGACATCCTCTAATAGGGCATCGTCCTGATAAAATACCTCATCTATATAGTTATTCATTTGTTTCATGTGCGTTATCTTCCTCTTGTAGACTGTCGTTGGTTTCATTTTCTTGAATATCAAACAACTGGCAAAATTCTTGGATAACTAGATCGATGGCTTTTAATTCACCGACTAAAATTTGCTGAATCGATTGAAATTCTGGCTGTTCTAATTGCTGTTTAATGGTAGCTCGCTTCACATGCAGCATCTCTAAAAATGAAATCGCTTTGCCGCGTCGGAACGTTTTTGCTCCTCGCTGTGGCGCGCCTTCCATGCCTCTGTGGCGTCCTCCACGGTGATGTCCCTCTCTCATATGCTCTCTAAATCCAGATCCTCTCATTTCTAAAACACTCCTTTTGTATACATTTGTATACATTAATTTAAACTGATTGTATACAAATGTATACAAATTGTCAATTAAACATAATGCTTTCATGCTTCAACATATGTTAGACAATAGGGTAAACGTATCGAAATGGAGGTTAGATGAGTGAAAAGGGTTACAAAATATGTGTTGGGCATCGGTACATTATTGATACTGTCAGGCATATTTTTGATTGGAGCACAATCTCACTATAATCAGAAGGAAATTAAAATTGCCAGTAAGCTATGTCTTGAAAATGGTGGACAGCCTACTATCATCCGCGATTATTTGGCTTTGAATTACTCCTTTTCATGTCAGAAGAACTGAGGTAGTACATATATGGATAGTGAACTGAGTTGCTAGAAAATCGAGTAAATTTCATCTATCTTTCAGGCAAATGGCTAGCTAACAAGATTACTTTTACATACAAATAGTAGGGTAAAGCAAATCTAGCCTTTCCACAGCTCTCCTGTTTTGAGGTCACTTTCCTTGGAAGGTGGCCTTTTTTGGCATGAAAAAAGACGTCATGTCGACGTCTTTAATGTTTGATCGATATCCTCAATCAACCTATCCACTTGTTCCTTTGTTATCTTGATGACATATAATTCTGTCGTTTCGATTCCATCAAGGCTTGTTAGGTGTTTAGGATATTGATAGTTATTTGATATCTCCTTGTCCATACAATCACCTCTTCAATAGATATATTCGACATAAAGTATAGCAAACCTTCTATAAAAAGGAAAATAACAGTATATTTTTTCACTAAAATAGCTATCATTTAGACGATTTAGGATAAAGAAAGGTTAAAGGGATAAGTCCATTTAGACTATCCTTATGTAAAAGTGCTTATTGCTTACCAAATTTCGCAATTTTTTTGAGGTAGAAAGAGCCGATGGACACAATAATAGCTCCATAGACTTTTAGCATCACATTTCTAACAGGCGCCTCCTCTATGGTTGTACTGAGAAAGGCACATCCAACCACAATGATTACCATCCCGAAGATGGCATGAATATATTTCACTATATTTCCCCTTTTCTAGTAGGCAAGTCCGACGCGTGTTTTCAAAAATTCCTCACTGAAGATTTGTTGGTAGGCAAAATCTGCTGTATCCGCTACTGAAATTTCGCTACCTCCCTCTGGCAAGAAGTTACGTTCAACGCGGTAGTTTCCTGTCCAGGCCCCATCAGGTAAATAGGTAGGACAAACAATTGTCCAATCCATTGCAGATTGCTGTAGCTGTTCGAATACACGTTGGTGCTCCTGTGCAGCAAAGGTCGATTTTCGTTTCGATTCCGTTGATTGGTAACGAAGAAGAGTCGGCGTTACACGACTTTGTAGAATCCCTGCTGTTCCAATCGTAATGATTCTTGTCACCTGTTGCTTTGTCATCGCTTCAAGAATCAATGGTAAGCTAGCCGATAATGTAGTGCCTCCATCTGTATTTAATGCACTCACCACCACATCCACATGATGCATTGCCTGCTCGATATCCTGCTTGTTTAAAACATCCCCTTTCATTACACACAGCTGTTGATGATGGTGCGGTAATTTATCGGGATTTCGGACTAATAGGGTGACCTCATGCTGATCCTTTATTGCTAGTTCTACCAAATGGCTGCCGACACGTCCACTCGCGCCTAATATTAAAATTTTCATTTCTCTCACCTCTTTATCATTATATTACAATTCCCTTTATATGTAAAAAGGCACAGATCACAGTGCCTCCCCTCTACTATTCACGCTCTAGTAATTGAACATCAACCATAAATAGATGCATATTATTCTTTTCAGCTAGCTCATCGATAATCGATTGAATTTCACTTTCTGTACTTACATCAATTTCTTCCCCATCGTGTAATTGAATAGTGATGACTTGATGCGCTGGAGAGTCTATTAGATAACCAACTGTACTATCAGGCGAGTAGCCTGCCGACCGTATCGCCTGTAACACTTGTTTTGTAAAATTCGTAGCTTGTAATTTTTCGCCAAGCTCTTCAGCATAGGGAGTTGCTCTTTCGGTGCTCGGAGCTATAGCTAAAGGCTCCCTTTGTGCCATCCACAATGACATCACAACCAGTAAGCACATGAATAAAAAGAAGATTTGCAGGACACTTTTCATACACTCGCTCCATTTCTCCATGAAATTTACAGGCGGAAGTCTAGCAATCTTTTGCCCTGAAATTGTTATTATTCTCACAGCTATGTATGGCTATTTCTCTCTTTTTAATTATTAAAAAATAATTTTCTTTTTGTACAAAGGGCAAATTACCAAGAAGTTTTGTTTGTGGCTTCATAGATTAGAAATGTAAAGGTTAGCGCTACCATTACTAAAAAACTAACAAAAAGGGAGATTAAAAGATGCAGGATAGTAGATATAGTCAATATATGAATTGGAATCATAAAAAAGAAAAGTGCTGTGAACAATATGTAAAATGCTATTGTCATTTAGAAAAAAAATGTGAACACAAACAAGAAGGATGCAAATGCAAACACAAGCATGAGCATTGCAAATGGGAACAGAAGCATCAGCGATGTAAGTGTCATGAAAAGGATGACCATTGTAAATGGGAACATAAGGAGGATTCTTGCTCTTGCAAAAAAGAGGAGGAAGAGTACTACTACGAGAAGGATTATTCCAAAGATCACAAGTGTAAAGGCTGTATTTGTCATCTATTAAGATGCTTATCTCCTGGCACTTTGGTAGATGTTATTTTAGCAGGTGGCGGTAGCTTTGCAGGAATTTTATTCATCAGCTTAGATCCTAAAACTTGCTGTGCTACATTCTTAGAGGTAGATGCTGCAGCAGCCACACCACTTATCATTGATTGCCAGCAAATTATTGCCATTAGAAACGCGTAACTGTTCCATTATCCTACTTGACACCAATTCATATACCATAATCCTACCACTATAAGCACATTTAATCTTCTGCCAGGTTCGTGAAACCATACCTGGCAGAATTCATATTTTTTCAGCTATTCATTGACAATGACTTTGACAATGGGCTCTAATTTTCCTCTATTCACATCGCCAAGATAATCAACATCTACTACGACAGCTCGTGGCTCAAAACGTTGGATACATTCTATGAGGCGTTTTGTGTTTATTTTCTTCATACGCTGGAAGGGTTTACGAATATCAGACCTTGTCACATATTCGCGGAGCGGACAAGGAATCGTAAACGTCGATAAAATAAATGCTACATTTTGTAATATACCTTCCACGCCTGTAGCATTACCATTAACATTACTTAAAGCCGTTACTTGATGTGTCATTCTATCAACCTTTCTTCTACGTTCATACAATTGGTACTTTGGAAAAGAGCACTTTGTTATTTATGCTTGCTCATTAAAAATTATGAACGCTTTGTTTTTATGTACCCAATGTTATTTTTATTCAAACAACATCTTAGTTGATAGGCTGACCTACAAGCTTAGCGCATGATGGCGTAGTAAATAACATACAGCCAGCTAAAACAGCCATGGATGATTGCCCAAATGATGGAGTGATGCACACTCCAGGAGATCGTAATCGCTAAAACCGAACCAAAGCCAATGCCATTTTTGACCACCGTTTTATGCTCCACTTTTTTCACCTTCCTAGTGCTTTTTAACTCTCCTTCTTGCCATCGCAATCGGTTTCCCTCCTATCGTTTTCTATGTTTATGCAGGAACGAACAAGGGCAATCTGAAAGAAAGGATGTGATGCTATGACAATTGTCATGCTGACTGCCACGATTGGTATCCCCAGCCTTATGGCATATCTTCAGCACAAATGGGCTAGCTTTCGCCTTCTTTTCAACATACTAGGTGTCCTTGCTGCTATTCTGTTTAGCACGATTGCCGCTACAGCTATAACGAACATTATTCTTGAGGATGTAGTCTTTATGACAACGATCCATGCTGTGTTCTTAAACCCTGTCTTTCTAATTACAGGGGCGTACCTTGGCTTATATCTGATTTACCGGTTCATCATGATGACAATTCATGAAAGAGACAGGCGGCCATCCCTTTAGTAGAAATCACAATAGACGTGCCAAGTCTGGATTGTTGGATTGTAGAAAAAATAAAAATTACCATGATCCACAATATTCAAACGTGCTTTTGCATCGGAGGCAATTTGGAGGACAAATGGCGCATCGTCACCGAAATCAACGCCACTTTGACAAAAGCTTGGATAGCCACCAATTTTATGGAGTGGATAGAGGTCTTCAACAATATCCTCAAAATAGTCGAGCTGCTCTTCATGCTCCAACGTCAAAATCTCTTCCTCCAATTGAGCAGGAATACCGCCCCCATCCCATGTTGGATAGTCGTTCGTGATATGCTGTGGTATGAGTGGAAACGCGCGAATTTGTTCATGCTGCCATTCGCGCTTTACTAAGCCTTCCAAAGTGGTGTACGTTCTAATATCAAAATAAGAACCAAGATCATCCTCCATCAGATGATCAAATAGACGTTCATCGACAAAAACTGTGACTAATTGAAAAGGCTGTAATGCCATCGGTACATAGGGTAGACCTTTTAGAAAAAACGTAGCGAGCGGCTGATAGCCAGATGGTGGCTGCTCTTCTGGTAAGGACCAGCCCACATAGCCAATCCAGCTTTCCAATAAATCATGTGTAGGTCGAATACCACCCGTTTGAAAAATCGTGGCCTGCGTGGCTAGTTGAGCCCGAATTTGTTCAATTGCCATCCGCTAGCTCCTTTTGTCGACAGCAGCAATCTGTTGTATGGTCGTTTACCATGCCCACTGCCTGCATAAAAGAATAACAAATTGTACTACCGATAAATTTAAAGCCATCTTTCTTCAATTGCTTGCTCATACCATCACTAATTTCTGTCGTCACAGGCACCTCTTTGATGGATGCCCACTCATTCATAACTGGTTTGTGATCTACAAAGCCCCAAATATAATCTGAGAATGAGCCATGCTTTTCCTGTATTTGGAGATATGCTTTAGCATTTGTCACCACGCTAGCTATTTTTAATTTATTGCGTACAATCCGTGTGTCTTGCTGCAATTCCTCTAGCTTGTCTGCTGTATAATGGATAATTTTTTCCACATCGAATTGATCAAATGCCTCACGATAGCCTTCACGCTTTTGGAGAATCGTCCACCAGCTCAAGCCAGCCTGTGCCCCCTCCAAGCAAAGCATCTCAAATAAATGCTGGTCATCATAGACCGGTACACCCCACTCCTTGTCATGGTATTCCACATACAAAGGCTCATCTAGCTTGACCCAATCACATCTTTTCATTTTTATACCCTCCATTTTATGTATCCTTTACTTAATAGCTGTAATGCAAAGCCATCCTTTACTTGATTTTTCGGTGACATACACGGTTTGAAAACCGATACGTTCTAATAATTGCTTCGTTGCCTCAGGAGTTTGATAGGCTTTCATATGATAGTTCATTTTGTAGAGCTCTGCTATGATAATAAATTTCCCACCGTTTTTCAGAACCCGCCATACTTCCTCTACATCCTGCTCCAAGGATGGCCAAAAATAGTGCGTTTGAAAGGCTGTAATCGCATCAAAAAACTGATCATCGTATGGAATGCTTGAAACGCTTGCCTCTTTCACAATGACGCTACCCCTGGCAACATTTGCTTTATTCAATTTGATTGATTCCTTCACTGCCTGTGTGGAAAAATCTATCCCATATATTATACCATTTGGATTCAATTTGGATAAAATTTGGAGCGTTTTCCCACCACCACATCCTATGTCTAACACACGATCACCATCATTGATAGCACCTTGCCTGATGAACCATGCATTCATACCACGATGGGCAAAATTCATAATTTGTAGCATCGTTGAGCCAATCCATCCATTTGGCTTTTTCGCTTGTTCAATTAACGTTTGTAAGAGTGACATGATTGGATTCCCCCCTCAAGTAAGATTGTTAAAATAGAATTAGAGCTTTAAAATAAAAACGCTTACTAGTTTGTACGTACTTCAAAACAATTTGTTTCATTTTTTACAAAGGAGGAAAATTTTATGATTCAACAAGCAAACCAGAAGGACGCTCATGCTGCGGCCTCATTAGCCTTACTGCTCTGGCCTAATCATACACTAGAGGAATTTACCGAAGAGATGACACAGCTGCTAAAGGAAGAAAACGCAGCTATTTTTCTTGTCTATGACGATGACGAAGCAGTTGGATTTGCCCAATGCCAGTTAAGAACAGACTATGTAGAAGGGACTGACTCAAGTCCAGTCGGCTATTTAGAAGGCCTTTTTGTGAGAGAGGAATATCGCCAGCAGGGCTATGCAAGACTGCTTGTGGAGAAATGTGAGCAATGGGCAAAGCATAGGGGCTGTCTAGAGTTTGCCAGTGACTGTGAATGGGACAATGACGAAAGCCTAAGGGTTCATCTTCAGCTCGGTTTTACAGAAGCTAATCGCATCATTTGCTTCACGAAAAAATTATAAAAATGGCTGACAAAAAAATCACAGGCGTTGCAAACATAGCACCTGTGATTTTTCGACATTTTTTTAGTTTAGATATGTATTGTTGGAAATATTTCGTTCGCGCTCATCTATGATTAATTGGATCATTAATGCGAGTTGTTGTTCGATTCGCATATTATTTAGATGTAAGATATCAGCAATCACATTCTTGTGCTTCTCTGCTAATTCCATCTCCTCTAGCATTAACATAATTTCTTCTTTTGTCAGCCCAAACATACTCATATCACCCCAATACTCTCTCTATTTATTATTGTAAAATCATTACTCCCATTTCATAATTAACGAAAATTTATCTTATTGGATGAACCATTTTTACTAATTATAGGTTTAAACATAGAAAATAATCAATCTATTATCCACATTTATTTAATATTTATTTTACATTAAGTAAAAACTTTTATTATGTTGGTTATAACTTATACAAAGATTGTATAAGTTTCCCTGTGGAATATTTCAAAATATTGCAGTAATTGCAACAAGACATCTATACCATTATAAAAATATTCTTGCATTTTGTCGAATTATAGATTTTTTTTGCACAAATTAAAGTTAATTAACAGCCCAAACGTATTTCTTTACCCATTTTTCACATATATGAAATATCAATACACGAATCCATAAAAAAAGTAATTTCAAAATTGAAACTACTTGTCTTATTTGTATAATCGGCTTTTATATTATTTTTTTAATATCATATTTCACTATTTCTAATTTCATGTCCTCAATTTGAGAAACCTTTGATGCTGTATCCTTCTGCCATGTCGCTGACTGTACATGTCCTTGTACAAATAATTGGCTGTTTTCCTGTACCACCGCTGGAGCCTTTACTGCGGCTATATCAGTATGACGCATTTCCAATAATGATTTATTGGACAGCGCTAAGAATGGTCTAGCCGCCTTATCCACCCTACAATTTTCAATACGCCCCATTGATTGATCTGACCAAATCATGGCATAAGAGCTTTCTTGACCATCTTTAAAATAGCTATTAGCTATCTCAAAAATTGCATCAATGCAAGTAATTCCGTTTCCTTCCATTTGTTCAAACGTGCAATATTGTGTAAATAATCGGGCATTGTTGATATAGATATGGTGGCTTTGCAGCTCTCGAATCGTTGTATGATGCATCATGATTTTGGCATGTTCATTACCATAAACACCACCTGATTGCCCAAATTGAATAATCGATTGCTGTAGCTTTAATCCACTAGCATCAACAATAATATGAAATTGCTGATGGTTTTGAATTTTACATTGGTTCATCGAAACATTTGCCTCATCCACAATGGTAAGCCCGACAGCCATGCCATTACGAACATGACATGTATGAAATTCCACCTTGCTATTTTCTATCAACACCTGTGCCTTGACATGCCGAGAAACTTGACAATCATAGAACTTGGCTTCGGTTTTTTCTCCAAGATACAACCCATGACTTTGACCATCTGAAAAAATAGAATCAGATACCATTAGTTCACTGCGATGAACCACCATATTCGTATCAAGATGCTCTTTTATTTCACAGCCATCCATCCTGAAAGTCGTGCTATCAAACAATTGAATGCCTACCCCTTGCCCTTGGTGCACTAAACAATTGGTCATCGTCATCTCACTCGACGCAGCTATTACTTGTGCCTTGTCATGCCCATGAATTTCACAGTCCTCCATTGTCATCTTGACATGGCGAATCGCAAAAATACCATGCTTCTTCCCTTCCAACAGCATACAATTCGTCAAGGTCAGCTCACAGTTTTGAGCGATAATCTGTGCCTTCCTATGATGCTCAAATGTCGTGTCGACTAGAATAACACTGGATCCATTCGCCACACGCAAACCAAAATGATTCAGTGGCGTAGCAAGCACTGCACAATTTTTCATCAGCAAACTACCATAGCTCACCATCATCTGCGTTCGAATCAATTGCTCCTCAATGACACAATTCTCTAGCTGTAAATCACCTTTCACATATAGCCCCTGCCCTTGCCGGAACCGTAAATTACGCATCGCGACAGGAGTTTGATAGCGAATAAATACACCACCCTTGATGGTCACATTGCCAACCCCATACAACGTCAGCCGCTTGGCAATATCCAAGCTTTCCTCATAAATCCCATCCCGAATTTCAATCATATCCCCAGGCGCCGCCTCTTCAATCGCCTGCCCGATACTTTGATAACGATGCATTATGCTCCTCTTCACCACAAGTACAGCCATTTACACACTCCTAACCAAAAAATGTTCGTACCCTATTTATATACCGAACATGCTTGTGCTTATTCAATTTTGTGTAAAATTGCTGGAATATGCAGGTGTTTATTTGGAATGTTTGACGGTTTAATGAAAGTGGGGAAAAATGAAAAAACCACCAACAACCGAATTCCCTCGGTTATTGCTGGTTTTTTTCATTTACATTATTTCTTGCGTTTCACAAATACAATAACAAAAATAGCGGCTAGTGCTGCTAGGATAGCGATCATCCAAACTGTGTTTGAGTTGGATGCTGTGTCATCTGCTGCGGCTGCTTGTTGCTCTTCTCTTGGTGTAGCGTTCGAAGACTCCATTTCTTTGGCATCCTCTTTCACCACTTGTGCAGTGCTAATTTGCACATATTGTAGTGTTGCTTCATTCGAGCCGGATGCTTCATGCTCGTGGCTGTCGCCATGGCCTTCTGCATGATCCCCGTGGCTTTCCTCTTGCCCACCGTCATGACCATGATGGTGATCCGCTGCTGTTGTAAAAATAGAACGTTCTAGCTGTTGCCCTACCCAGCTTTTGGCATCTGTTGAATCGGCAAAGATGCGAGGGTGTCCTGACAGCATGTATGTTTTACCGTCGATGATGATTCCTGTTTGGTCACCTGTGACAACGTCTTCAATCGTACCCGTTGGTCCTTCTGCAAAGCCGCCCATCTGAATAAGCGTATGTCCGCCCATATCAAATGTAAGGTGCTCTGTTAAGAATGCAATGTACTCTTCTTTCGTCATGGTTGCGTCAGGATTGGCTAGCTCAAGTTTATGATGAAAAAGTGCTGTATTTATTTCCTTGTACGTAATATCTCCCTCTAGCGAAGATACGTAATCCTCTTTTTGAGCTGCTTGTGCTAGCTCATCCACTGTTGCTCCCTCAAGGCCGAAAAAGCCACCTACCCAGCCTGCAAAGTCCTTGCGTGAAAGATTGTCTGTTGGGTTTAAGGCCATATCTTTGCCATTGTACCCAAGAAGCCCAATACTGTGTAGTACCATAATGTCCTGAATATTGGCGGCTGTTTCAGGGACATCTGTGAATAGTGTACTTTTATCCATCGTATGGGCGTAGGCAACGGGTGCCATGAATAAAGTACTCATCAATAATAAAAGTAAATATTTTCTCAAAATGATTCCACCTTCCAATGCCTTAGTATACAGATGAAATGTGAGGGAAGTTTGAAATCCACAGGTATTTTCTATAGCTTAAATTGACGAATCAGGGCATTTAGTTGTTCAGCCATTTCTGCTAAATGCTCGGCACTATGTTTAATTTCAGCCATGGAGCTTGCAGTTTGCTCAATGGTAGCCGATGTTTCCTGAATGCCTGCAGCTGATTGTTCGGAGACAGCAGCAATTTCATCGACTGCTTTATTAATCGTGACAGTATTGTGAACAACTTCAGCTAGCTCCACTGACATACCTTCAATGCCTGTCGCAATGGCCTCAATAGCATCCGCAATTCGATTGAATGTTGTATTGGTTGCGGCCATTTGTGTTGTGCCCTTTTCGACTTCCTCATAGCCTTGCTCTAGCGAGGAGGTTACTGTATCGGAATTATCCTGAATTTTTCTGACAATCGCTGTAATATCATCGACGGAGAAGGCGACCTGTTCGGCTAATGTTCGAACCTCGTCGGCCACCACGGCAAAGCCTTTCCCCTGTTCCCCAGCTCTAGCTGCTTCAATCGCTGCGTTCAATGCGAGTAAATTAGTTTGGGCAGCAATCGTTTGAATGACCGCTACAAGCTTAGAAATCTCCTGTGTTTGCTTACTTAAGCCATTTACCTGATTCACCGCGTCCTTCACTGTATGCTGGATGGCTTCCATTTGTTTTGTGGAAGTGGTCATTAAGCTTCTACCTTCTTGTGTTAAAGCCTTCACACTCTGCGAATACTGTTGAACATCTTTACTGCAGTGATGAACCGTAGTAACTTTGCTAGTAAAATCATTCATGGCGGAAGCGACATCAGAGGCATGATCTGCCTGTAATTCTGTCCCACTTGCCATTTCTGTAACCGTATGAACAATTTGCTCTGTCCCCATTTTGACCTCAGAAGTCGACTGAAGAAGCTCCTCACTATGTGCCGCTACATCATTGGACACCGTTTGAATGTGCTTTAATAGACGATTTAAAATATCTGACATCGTATTGGTCGCTTCCATCAGTTGCCCTACTTCATCCTTCGATTGAACCTTCAAAGGCGGCTCACTTAAATCGCCATTGGTCATTTGTTGCATACGCTTGGTTAACGTCACGATTGGTCTTGAAATACCACGAGCACTTAATAGCTCAATTATCACTGCTAGAAGAACAATCACAATACCTACGATAATGGCGATTCGCTGTTTCTGCTCTCCAGCAGCAATACTGTCCGTCCCTACCTCATTAATGGCTAGCTTCCGTTGCGCCACTAAGTCTTCGTAGCCTTCACGAATGGTCGTAGCTGTGTCATCCATTTTTGTGAGGTTTTGGGTAGCTAGCTCGGTGTTCCCTTGATCATATACCGCAAATACCTCTTGCTCAATATAACGGTTCCATTCCTTAGACATTTCCGCAAATTGTCCGAATTCGCCTGAGGAAGATAATGCTGACCGCTTTTCTTCATTGCTTAGTTCCTTTGCAACATTATCCTGAAATATCTCTTTATACTTTTCTCTCCCAGAAAGCACATAGCCTCTAGCTGCCGCTATTCTTAAATCAATGGACTGTGCCTGCTCGTAATCGATGATTAATAGTTGTAATTCTTGCTGTACAATTTGCTCTGTCGCATCATTGCTTTGCTTGATGGCAAAGTAATTGTAAACAATGTATCCTATCATGATTGCAATCACAATGCTAAAGGAAAAAACAATGCGTCTACTGATTGTTTTGAACTTCATTTGCAAAAACCCCTTATTTTCCTAATCTATTCCATCCTTAAAAATCTACCATTTAATTAGGACGATTAGCGGTTTTAGGAATTTTTGCTATATTTCCAGAAATAACTTGGTCAATATAATGTTTTTTATAGCATCTTTTATCGCACGCCTATAGTACTATCCTTAATCCCAGCCATTGAACATTACATCGCCAATGGTTTGACTATTAAAATAAGAGACGTATTTCCATTCTGTAGCAGATAGGCTATGGAACGCCTCATCCTTTGTTAGTAATGTTGTAAGTGTCTCCGCTTCCAAGCATTTTCGCATAGGAAAATATTTATGCAGGTGAGGCTTGGATAAAAAGGTAAAGCTATTCACCTCCTGCTTGGCAAATGCGATGTACGGCATCAAACGATGATGAAGAATCGTCAGTGTTTCTCCATCGATTTCAATCACTGCCTGCATATAGACAAAGGGCGCTTGATCAATAAATTGCCTTACTTTCGCTCGTTGTTCGCTTGTCACTAAATGGTACACCATCGACTGAAACATGCGCATGTCCTGCTCAATTAAATGCGCTGCATCGAAACCAGAAATTCCTTTTGTTAAACGCAAGCCTTCCATCACTCCTTGTTATTTGTCTCTATAATAGGACCTTCTCGTTCGGTTGAGGAAATTCCTGCCAATCTATGCATTTCTTTTAATATGATAATCAATTTGTAGGAATGGAATACCAAATAACGTCATCTGATGGCGTGCTGACAATGTCTTGTCATCTACCGCAGAAATTTGAAAATGCTCCTGTAGGGGTAGCCTCATCACATTTTTTCCTATCGCCAAATAAATTCCTGCATCTCCATCATGACGACTTGTTAGGTGTAGCTGACCATTTTCTTCATAGGCATACAAAATGCCAACCATTGTTGAGAACGGGAGTGGTAAGGCGATATTCATATAGGTCGTTTCGTCACTTGTGTGCTTCGAATAAATCGCGACAAAAACGGTTTGCAAATGAATTGTCCGAATCCATGCACGTGGAGACGGACGGCTATCTCGTGCAGAATCGACCTGAACAATGCTACCCGTCATCTCAACTTGCTTACTGGAAAAGGGTAAATTGAGCTGTTGGAGCAAACGGCTCATTCCTTGATACAGAAAGGCAAAAGGTCGAAACCAAGCCTTCCATTGCACCGTCGAAAGCAGCCGATAGGTCGTCGTATACTCATAAAAATGTGGAATGACAGGCGGTAGCTTTGCTGTATCGACAAAATCCTGTAAGGCATCGGCCAAGCCAGGGTGTGGTATATTCTCATGATGTAGCTTCCCACGAATTTGGCTTACAGGGAACTCAAACGGACGCTGTGTTGTTGGGGGGACAGCCATTAGCCAGGCGATGACCCCTATCCCCCCAAAGAAAACACCATTGATCACACCATGGAATTGAAGCATTTCTGGAATGCCGATGGAAACGTTTCCGCTGACACGACTGTAAACATACAGACAAGACCCAAGAATCGTCAGACAGAGCGCTCCATAGGAAGTCCTCAGCAATAGCCCCTGTCCAAACGGAAGCTTTGTTTTGAGCGCTACGAAAAATAAGCCGTAAATGGCGAAAATATAAAGAGTGACTGCGATGATTTCGATGAGAATGGAAAAGGCAATACCTACCGCAACAAGGATTGGTCCTGCCAGCAACATCAGCACCATCACACGGTAGCCGCTACTATCATGTAATCGACCTAAAAGCCCGACTGAAATGGGTAATAAACAAGCCGAATAATGAAAGTGAATGGCCGTTAACCACGTTATTAATGGTGAAAAACCAGTATCCATGTTGGTGACATAGGCGAAAAACCACAGACCACCGAGGGCTAGGTAGAAAAGCCCCATGTCGATAGCAAACTCCGCAATATTTGTAAAACCTCGTTGTAAAAATCTTTTCACGCCTTGCATGGCGATATAGAAGGTATACAGTACATACATGCCTGCCAAAACATTAGCCAAAACGCCATCCGTCGACCAATGCAGCAGTGTAACGGCTAGCATCATCCCCATAGTAATGGCTGTGCCGACTTTCTGAACATCCACAACCATTGATACCATGGTGGGAACGAAAATTAGTTGAGCAACGGTTAGTAACCATAAGTAATTGGGTTGCCCACTAAGCACAAAGCACATCACCGTGAACAAAATCCCTAGTAAAAAAATGAAATTACTTCGATTGTTGCGTAAATTCACCAGCATACATCATGAGCCTCCCTATGAATGGATTATGGATGGAGACATGAATGGTAAAGACATTTTTCGATTCATCAAAGCCTTCCTCTACAATGACTCGACCCTCTAACAGTCTAGGCATCGGGCATTCGAAACGCGAGAGGACAAAGCGCTGCTTACCTGAACGAATGACCAATGTCCCCGCTCGCGTCACCGTAAAGTGCAAATCGGAATAAAAAAGAGCGGGTGTGCCTAAATAATCTTTCACAATTTTGTGGATTGGATCAATGGTCATCCTTGCATCAAAATGCCTTGTTTTCTGCGGGAAATAAAAGGTGCGCTCCCATAGTACCTCTAGTTCCCCACTTGGCAGGGCTCTGCATGTATTCGAAATAGTAAAGGGGATATCCTCCCCTGACTCTGGGAACAGAAATCGCGTTTTCGCAGCCAGTGTATAGAAGGGACACATCCATTTAGCACCAGATTTTATTTGATGCATCACGCCCTTAGCAAAAAATGATTCATCAATTGGTAACGCATAACGCTGTTGTAGCATCGGATGAAGTCTTGCAAAATCATCCCCTAATAATGTTTGATAGATCGTCATCCTTGTTATCCTCGCTTTCTTTTACAACTTTTAGCACTCGGTACATCCTTACTTAAGCTAAATCCGACAATCGACAACACCCATAAAGCACTATTAAAGGTAAGTGGATTAAAGGGTGCTTGTACACTTGTCGGGTCCGCAACAATAGCAGCTATCGTCAAGAGCGGAAAAACGATGATTTGCATGCCAAAGAGCCAGCGTTTTCCTCGCGGGTAAAGCCAACAAAAAGCAAAGAGAATTTCCGCAACCCCTATCCACATAACTAGCTGATCTGCATGGTTTAGTAATGAAGCGGTCATCTTTAACTCCTGCGGATGCATATGGATGATCTTCGGTACAAGACCATGATAGAACCAGACAAAGCAAAAGAATAGACACAGAAGCATCGTTAAAAAGAATCGTCTATACTGTGAGGTAGGATTTTCTCCTTTTTCTAGCCATCTTTTTAAAACGTCAAAGCTGAGTGCCGTCGCCCACCCCATTAATGGACGAAAAAATAAATCAAAGAATACGCCAAGCTTGCCATAGCGTGTATCATAATCATATTGGGTCAGAAATGTCAGCCCCTGTTGATGCGGGATATATTGCCAATAGCCTTTTCCCTCCGCTATAGGTGAGCGCTTTTGAGGCGTACCAAAATGCAGTGAGGATGTTCGCGTGCCATTTTCTTTATGATGCTCCCCCTTGCTTTCTCCCCAGCCGCTTACCTGTAAGCCTGGCATTACCTTCGTTTCATAGGTAAAACGCTGTGGCTCCTCGGGTGCTTTTTTCGGAATATATGTAATCGATGTAAAACGTAAATCCCATTGTTCATGCAGATGAGGATTTTGTGTATAATCCCACGCTTTCTCTATAGGAGCCTGAATGTCTATCTCGAGATAAATAGGCTTTCTGCTCATAAACTCACTCCTTTTTTTGATGAAGCCACTATCATTATAGCAGTAAATTGATAACCTTCTATTAAATGGGTATGCTTATGACGTTTCTCAATAAAAATAAAAAACTTGAATCGAAATGATGACTTGCTGAGTCTAATGGTCGAAAAGGAGGCGATTTTCATTACGAGCACCCAACAAACTCTTGTAGCCTTAGCCCAACAAGGTGATGAGCAGGCGTTTTATCAGCTCATTGAGCAGGAGCAGCATAAGCTTTATCGAATGGCCTATGTCTACGTACAAAATGAAAACGACGCCGTAGAAGTTTTTCAGCAAACCATTATTCGAGCCTATGAGGGGCTACCGCAATTAAAGGAGCCTCACTATTTTGCCACTTATCTGTACCTTTTATATCAACTTAATGAAAACCATATAGTATAATACCTCTCCTACATTGAATCACAATTCAAAACTGCTATAAAAATAAATAATGAATTAAACGATCCAATCACAACCACAATTATCAAAAGTATGGAAGCATGCACTATGCTGAAACACGGAGTATATTACCTTGCAACTCGGCGATGAATGGCTTTCCCTATCGTTTGTACTATATTTTTAATTAGTTTTAACGAGAATACTAGGCTTTATTGATAATGATATACTCATGTCCTATTACTTCTTCACATCAGGCATCAAGAGCATGCCTTTATGTACCTACACTCATTCACTCTCCAGAGTCTATGGGATGAGCCGACAAAGCTAGAAATTTAAATAACAACAGCCCCTCTATTAATACTCTATTAATAGAAGGGCTGTTGTTTTTACTGTTCAAAATTAAGTTTTTGAAGGGTCCTTTCATAAAATGTTATGGTTTTTGACACGCAAAATTATAACCACCGATTTTTCTAGCCTCAGTCGCATTGGTTTGTCCATTTAACCCAGCATCATCTCGGGAGTCAATGATTGGATTTCCTCCCTGTGCAAAGCATTTGTTCATATAATTCATTTTTTCTTTATGTGTCAAGTATCGGTCCCAGAAGAAATAGCCTATGAAAGAAACCAAACCAATTCCTGCAAGCCATGCTATAACAGCATATGGTGTCACTTCCCCATCTTCATTTTCTTTATAAATAATTGTGCCATCATAATTGTCCATGTCTAGCCCAAAGGTTAAAAGTTTATGATGAACCTCATTAGGAGATAGTGATTCAAGAGATTCGTAATAATTTAATTCTTCATCTGTGAAATGATATAATTTCTGGGCTGCTTCTTCATCAAACTCTAATGTTTGTGTAGCCAAGTTATAGTAGATGGATTCGGCTAAAACACTTTCTTTACGTCCATATTCATCAGCATTCGCAAAATTCGGAAAAATTGTAGCAACAATCAACGTAACAATCAAACTGCAAATAAAAAATTGAAGCTTCTTCATCACAGTAAACCTCCTTGTTTTATTTATTTATGTTAAAATATTACATTAATGGATAATGTAATATTAGCTTTATTATACATATAATCCAGATAAATGTATAATATATAAAGAAAGTGAGGTGTTTTTTTGTATTTCTCAAATATACAATTATTAATGCTTGTATTTGCTTTTGTTATTACGATTTTCAGTGTGATTAAAGTGTATCAAATAAAAAAAGAGTATTTGATTAAACACAGAGAATTAGAGGTGGAATACGAAAGAATCCAACTGGAGAAACAAAAACAAAAGATTCTTTAATTTAGTATGAAAACTTACTATATAAAAAGTGCACCTCGTCATTAGATTTTCCCTAACGATTAGGTACACCTATTTTTTCCTTCAATCATTCACTACATCCTGCCACCAGTCGTCTACCTGATAGTGTAATAACTGTTCTGGATGAGTGCCATGTCCACGATACAGCGGCGCATAGCAAGTATAGCCTTGGTTATGTAATGCAGTGGCTACTGTCTTCATATCTCTTGTATGACTTGTAAAGGAATGTAAAAGCAATAGGGCATGCTCATTTCCCTGTAAATAAATCTCTTTTGCTGGTAATATGTTTAGCATTTCATCAAGCCCTTTCTTCCATCTTCCTTTATTTAAGCCCCAACAAACAGCACTGCCTGTCCGATGGCAATAAAAAAGGCTTCCTGCTGAATGGGACTGCTGTCTTCAATTTGTAGTGTAATGTCAAAATGCGTCTCGCAGAAAGTCGCTTGCCAGCGTGCGATAGGCTGTTCATTCACAGTAAAAACAGACCAGTCCTCCATTTCTTTGTTGAGCTTGATCTGCTGTTCGCCATCGGTAATAACTAAATCAGGAATCATAATTTGCCAGCCATCATAGGCAATCATATAGTCTTTACCTGTTACCAAATCCTTGCCACGGAAATGCACGCGCCCGCGACGGGATACTTTTTTACATGTAAAAAGCGGCTGATCATTGCGATCGTGAACATCAAAACGAACGAAATAACGATAGTCCATCGTTTTATCGAATGCTTTTTTTAGTGCATTAGAATACACGCGTTGAACGGTGGATGATACCTCCCCCGCTTCATTTAAAATAGTAACGGTGTCTGTTGACTCGATGGCCGCTGGTTGCTTGTATGTATAGGTCTTCATCTATTCGCTCCTTTGAAACATTGCTTTCTTAAAACTACCATAAAATAAGCGTCAAATACAAAGGATGTATTTGACGCTCCTATTATGGTTATTGAGGTGCAGGTATTCTTTCAATCAAGTAGCCTACTCCATTTTCTATCGATCTAACTTAAAGGTAATTTCCCCGATGCCCAATTCCGAATTGACCTCTAGCAAGACATCCGCCTTGTCGTAAGCTTCGTTGACATAGACACCATTCCCTTTTGATATAAGGCCCTCCACATTAGACGAGCCAATGCCTTTTTCTGTCGTTAATTTCACGCCAACCTTTGAAGGTAAAATAACTGTTGTTTGACCGACACCTGTTTCAATAGTCGTTGTAAAGCTCTTTTTCCAGTCGCCACCTAGATTAACCGTTAGATCACCGACACCCGCTTCAATATCGAGCTTTTCCAGCTGAAGACCCTGTAAATCAAGATTGGCAAGAGAGGCACCCGTTTCCACATTCAGATCTATGGGGATGCTGTCGTTCAGTTGAATCGCCCATGTGTTTTTAATATTGGAGAGCCCCAGCCTTGTTGAGCCCTTATGCTTGATTTCCACTTCTCCTGTATCGCCATGTAGATCATAGTCTACCTGAGGGGCTAGCTTTTTTACATTATATTCTGCGTTGCCCTCAACCCATTCCTTTGCACCACTCGATACATTCATTTCGCCAACACCTAAATCAATGTCTACCTCTAATGCTTTCGCTTTATCCTTTTCCACCAAAATGGCTTCCTCTCGCATTTTATTTGGAATAAAGGAAAAGCACCCTGATAATACCAATGCTGACGTGCCTATCACGACACCTAAACCCACTAATTTTTTCACTATTATTTCCTCCCACCGTATAATCTACCAATAATTTCATTATATAGAAGGGAGGAAATTAAAATACGACCCTCCGCTCGAAATTCATCTAAGACCTAAGACGTAGAGAGGCTTACTGATAAGGAATGTCATGCCCCTCCAGCAATGCCTTTAAATTCGCAAGAGAGGCATCATAGCCTGACGAATTAAAGCTCACCGTAGTGCCATTACCCTGTTGGGCTAGCGTAATAGCAATCAATGTTTCAGGAACTTCTAGATAGAAGGAAAATTCCTCATTTTTCTTCACTTGCTGAATCGTTAGCTCCATCGGCAGTTTTTCAGAAAGCTGGTTATGCGCATTTGGCATTAAGGTAAATGTCATCTTTTCCCCAGCTGTTAGTATAGGGATGTCCCATATGGAGCCTGGTGCGTACCATCGGGAGAGGGATTGCTCCTCTGTAATCGCCTGCCATACTTTATCAATCTTTGCCTCAATCCAAATTGAACTGGTCATTCGTCGCAACCTCCATTTCCTCTTTTCCATTATTTTACCGAACTTTCAGAAGTTAGACTACCTTGGGATGTTCTGTATAAGTGAAATGCCCCCAGTATAACCATCACAGCGATAACATCCAAAGCGAGCTGATAGCTGGAAAAAACAGTAACCAATAAACCATAAACCGTTGGTGCCAAGACAATAAAGAACTGATTAATCGTTAACGCTGCACTAACAGTTAGTCCTACTGCTTGCGAATCGGATTGCTCCGTGACACAAGTGATATATATGGAATACCAGCCAAGCGCTAAAAACCCAAATAAACTGCAAAATAAAATCATGAGGCCCTTGCTATGTATGACAAAGGGCAAAAAGCCAACCATCAGGAATGTAGCGACCATGACGAGCACTAATAATGGCTCTCGTTTTTGAGCGAAATAATGGTCACTCATCCAAGCAAGTACAATTCTCCCAAACATCCCACCAAATAAAATCAGACTTAAATAGCGCCCTGCCTCGGTTAATGTATACCCACCTTCATGATGTAAATAGCTCATAAAGTGAGCTATGATAATCATTTGGAGGGACATCATAACCATGCCCACAAAAAATAAAGGATAGAGCGCCCGATTGTGCCGAATAGCACGCATCTTCTCTTTAAAAGGAATGAGAGGTGCCGTAGCGGTGTCATGCTGTTTTGGTTCTTTGTACAGCAATAAAAATAATAGTCCCCCACCAACCGCCATCAAGCCCTGTGCTAAATGGACAGAGGAAAGATGATGATGTTGATACAAATAGGTCAGCAAAGTGGAAGCCAATGCACCTCCAATCGGAATACCTGTTTGGCGTATCCCAATAGCAAGTCCTCGATGCTTGTTAGGAAACCATTTCACAATAGCAGTACTGCCACCTGTTTGCGCACTGCCATACCATATCCCCACAACTATTAATACGAGAAGCAATGTCGTATAATGATTCACGGGTATTAGCAATAAGGCTGACAGGCCCAGTAGTATCGAGCCCCATCCAATAATCTGCTTTTCTCCCTTTTTATCCATGAGATAACCAAATAGCAGCATGGAGAAAATTGGCCCTATATTGACGGCTGAAACAATTAGCCCTGTCTGGAAGGACGTTAAGTGCCATTCCATTTGATAAAAAGAGGCAACTGGCCCCATTCCGTAGGTCACAAAGGTTGCGGCTGTTTGCGAAAGTGTAGCCACAAGCAAGATGACCCATCGATAATATGTATGCATAAAAACCCTCCATCAGGTTACTGCTTTTGCAGTCTACCTTTTCATTATCTAGAGTGTACGTGGACAGCTAGCGAACGTAAAATGGAGGAAAATGATAGCGGCTATAAAAAAAATCTATAGGTATGTGAGGAACAACATGAACATTGAAGAAATTGCCTTAAAAATGGAGCTTTTAGAGAGGCAAAACTTGAGTAAATCGGCTGAAATCACCAATTATACACAATCTGCCTTAACAGCAAAGGTGAAAAAAATGGAGCGTGAAATTGGGCAGGACGTCTTTAAACGAACACCCCAAGGCTTAAAGCTGACAGAGGTAGGTCAACATTATTTACAGTTTTTAAAGAAAGTTGCCGAGCAGTATGAAGACTTTTTACATACCATCGGCCCTACACAAACGAGCATTTTGGTTGGTACATCTCATACAACCATTAAAATTTATGGTCCATCCATCATGAACGCACTGCAAACTAGTCGAAGTCCGATAGATGTTGATTTCACCGTGGAATCAAGTACAGCCTTAAATCACAAAGTTCATCTGGCGGAAATAGATTGTGCATTGACAAGTAATCCAATCAAGCATTATAGCGAGCTACACTATGATGTACTAGCCACAGAGACATTTGAAGTTATCTCAAGCTCCGCTCATATCATCGACTTTGAACAACGAACACCTGTCACATTGCTTGTGTTAAGTAAGGGCTGCATGTATACCCATGCATTAGCACAATGGCTCACTGACAAGCAGGTACCTTTTACAATGAAGGAAATTAAATCAGTTAGTAGTATTTTAGATTTTCTTGAAATCGAGCATACATTGGCTGTATTAAATACCAAATTACTAGCACTTTATCCTTGTCCCGACCTGCATTTTTATGATTTAGATGGGCTTCACAGTGTGATCGAAACAGTTTATATCTATAAAAAAGATGACAGTAAGCAGCCCTTCATCCTGCAATTAAAACAGGTCATTGAATCCTTGCTTGAGCAGAATTAGCTCCATAAACTTATTTTGTGCTAATATTCTAAAAACCCTATATTATTCATGCGGACTACACTATAATAGGTTTGTCATTATTAATCTTGTAAATGCTTAGGAGTACATCATGTTTTATTACATCTCGTTATTTTTTGCAGTATTTGCATTATCTACCTCAGCAATCTTTGTTAAGCTAGCTGATGCACCACCAGCGATTACAGCCTTTTATCGACTATTTTTTGCGATGCTAGTACTTCTTCCATTTTTATTGGCACAGAAGAGCTTGCGGCAGGAGCTTACAAGTCTCACGAAAAAACAATGGGGACTCGGCATTTTATCAGGCTTATTTTTGTCCTGTCATTATGTGTTATGGTTTGAATCATTAAACTACACATCTGTGGCTAGTTCAACCGTCATTGTGACACTTCAGCCACTATTCTCTTTAGTAGGCAGCTATTTTTTATTTAAGGAGCGATTTTCAAAAGGAGCGATTGTTGGCTGCTTCGTAGCGATCATCGGCTGCTTCATTATTGGCTGGCAAGATTTCCAAATTAGTGGACAAGCCCTTTATGGCGATATTCTTGCCTTTATTGCGGCAGGTATTATTACAGCCTACTTTTTTATTGGGCAATCAGTGCGCAAGGATTTATCGCTCATTCCCTATTCTATTATCGGCTATGGCAGTAGCTCGATCTTTTTAGCCGTTTATGCCCTCTTTATGAAAGAATCGTTTTTCGATTATTCAGCCTCCACCTGGTGGTCCCTTGTAGGGCTGGCTGTCATTGCAACGATTTTCGGGCAAACCATTTTTAATTGGCTATTGAAATGGTTAAGTACAACGGTGATTTCCATGAGTATTTTAGGCGAAACAATCGGCACATGTATATTAGCTTATTTTATTTTAGATGAGATGATTTCCGTTCAACAGGGGATCGGTATTGTGGTCATTTTACTAGGACTTGCCCTGTTCTTACTACAGCAACGAAAATCAGTGTAAAAGAAAAAACAACGGCAAAGGCTGCCGTTGTTTTTTATTAGTGTGTAAAGTAGAAGGTCGTGCCATTTTTGTTTGATTGTAAGGAAGCTTCGATATTCAATGTTTTAGCAATATCCTGAATGATTTTAAGCCCAAGTCCGCCATGCTCATCTTCAGTCGTGAAGCCAATACCATCATCACACATGACAACTTGCCCGTCCTTGATCGTCACCTCTAGCTTGGATGCTTGGGCATGCTTTAATGTATTTTGAAAGACATTATCGAATAAACGCTGTAGCCACAATTCATTGCTAAGCCAAGCTGCTTGTAAATCATCGTGCTGAAAATGCAGCGTAATATTCTGCATGCGATATAGATACTGCCACTTCTTTATCATCATTTGTAACAATGGGACAAGTTGAACCTCCTCCTGCATGACATAGGACTGTTCACTCGTATCAAAGGACTGTAACTGAAATGCATTAGTTAAATTCGTGATATATTGAATTTGTGCATGTAAGGATTCCACCAATTTGGGCTGCCCCTGTAGCTGATCCTCTAGATAAAACAGCTGCAAACGGATAGCCGTTAACGGCGTATGAATGTCATGTCGCAACTTTTGTAGCAGCTCTTTTTGAAGCTCCTGCTGCTGGGCAAGCTCTAATTCTCGGTATGTTGTACGCTCAATTAAAAGATTGACAGATTGGCTAAGCTGTCCAATCTCATCCTCACTTTTTATCGTTAACGTGTCAGGTATTCGCTCATTACTTGCTAGTTCTCGTATTGTTTTATTCAGTAGTGTAATTTTGGATAGTAACGAATGAATTGATGTGGAAAATAGCCATGCGAGCATTCCTAACGCTAGCACAAACGCAATCAGCATCACAGGATAGGCATAGGACTCATGAAACGGAATGCCGTCATTTTTTATTTTAAAGGCCTTGTCATACAAAATTGACATGGCCACACTAATGCCTAATAGTACAACAGGCACACTCCCAATGGCTACAAATAACAAAGTACGGTATTTTGTTTTTAAGGTCATTTTTTATTATAGGTATTTAAACGATACCCTTCTCCATAAATATTTTGCACAATAGTGCCTGCTGGGTCTTGTAGCTTTGTTCGAATTTTTTTAATATGGACATTCAAAATATTATGATTGCGTTCATCGAGCGGCCAAAGATAATCAAAAAAATGTTCCTTTGTTAATACTCGATCTCGATTGTCAAATAAATAAAAGAAAATTTTTCGCTCAATCGCTGTTAGGGCGATTTCATCATGGATGCTATGATGAAATACTTGACGGCGCTCTCCATCGATCAATAAATGCTGAATTTGCGTAAGTGTACCATACTGTTGGGCTAGCATTTTTTGCATTCTTAGCAACAGCTCTCGCGGATCAAATGGCTTTGTCAGGTAATCCTCTCCAACCATCAACCCCTCTAGCTTACTTTCAATATCATTACGTGCCGATAGAAAAATGATTGGAATATTTAAGCCTAATCGTTTAATATTTTTGCTCAATTGATAGCCATCCTCTCCTGGCAGCATAATATCCATTATGACTAAATCCACCTGCTGAATTAACGCCATCATATCCTTGCCATCTGTTTTCCAGATTGCCTCATAGCCCTCACGCTGTACTATTTTTTGCAGTAGATCACCAATCATGTGATCGTCTTCTATAATTAAGATTCTAAATCCTTTCATACTTATCGACCTTTCTCATCACCCGTTATTTTCATAAATTCCATTGCCAGTTGATAGATTTCATCTGGCTGATAGAGATAAATACTATGTGTCCCACTGACCTCTTTCACCTGTGCATTAGTGAATTGCTTTGCAAAGTCAGCATAATCCTGCCGATTTTGCTTCGTATATTTCGAATGTTTATTTTCTTCCGCAATCGCATCAATCAGTAAGATAGGCGTGTCTTGCGGCTTTTTGAGCTGTTCTGATTGTAAACTATTTTCGTAGACCTGCAACAGCTCATTTTGCATATCTTCATTAAAAAATTGCTTAAAGGACAACGCCTGATAGATTTCCTTTTCCTGTGCTGTTAAAAACGACATTTGAAGTACTTGCGGATTATAGACCTGTGTTGGCAAAAGTCGATGTAAGCCGAGTTTAGTAGCGAGGTGCATGCCTCTCACCATCCAACGATCGACCGTCCCCATTTTATGCTTTACATATTGACTAGGTAGGCCAATGTCTAGCGCGATGATGCCCTTTACTTCCTCTGGGTATTTTTGCGCCCAGTAAATGGCCTCTAGCCCTGAAATGGAATGTGGCACAAGGACATAGGGCGGTTCAAGCCCACTTTGCAGAAGTGCCTGTCGTGTTTGCGCTAAAATCGTATCGATTCCTCTATCATCATGGGCTACGTCGCTATAGCCATAGCCAGCTCGATCCACTACTGCAATTTGATGATGTTGTGAAAACTTACGATACAGCCCTTTTAGCTCATATACGGGTGCTGCGATACCTGAGCCAGCCATAAAAATATATGTATCCTCGCCAGCCCCCTCCTGATAAACATGGAGATTTTGACCATCTACATTGTTTAATGTGCCGTTAGGTTGTAAAATAGCTGACTCCTTCTGTATTAAGCTATAGTGATAAATACAAATTATCACCATTCCAAGCACAATCAATGCCCCCATATAGACAATCATTTTCTTTGCTTTCTTTTTCATACGTATCTCCTTTTTTCGTTGATACTTGCAAGGATACACGGTAAAAATAAATTTCTACTAAACTTTTGGAGAAAATAGATAAATTTCATACAAAAAAGCTACCTACTAATAGGCAGCTCTCTTGATTAAGCATCTGGATAGGTTTTTCGTAAAAAATCGATGGTTTGTTGTATAAGGGCTTTTAAGATGTCTTCATTCACATCAGCTAGCTTATTAATATAAACGCAGGCTTTTCCTGTTGTGTGTTTACCAAATTGTTGTAATAGTTGCTCTCGTTCATCCCCTGGAGCAAAATATAAGCTAATTTTCGCTTTGCGAGGGGAATAGGCAGCTAGTGGGGCATCCCCTTCATGGCCTGTTTGATATTTGTAATGATATTTACCAAAGCCTATAATACTCGGTCCCCACATTTTGGCTTCATAGCCTGTGACCTCTGTAAAAATGTCCAATAATCGATAGGCGTCTTCTCGCTTTTTTGGATGGTCTACACTTTCAATAAATTCAATGACACTTACATCGGTTTCTTTGGTCTTTAATTCATACATGTCAATCCCTCGCCTTCTGGAAGATGTACCTTCATTATTCCCTATTCTACCTGCTCTAACAATAGTTTTTGTTGAAGGTGACGATAGATCCCCTGCTGCTGCATCAGCTCTTGGTGATTGCCCTGCTCGACAATTTCTCCCTGCTGAATCACGAGGATTTGATCGGCATTTTCGATTGTTTTCAGACGATGGGCAATGACAAAGCTTGTGCGTCCCTGCATTAAATGCTGTAAGCCTTTTTGAATATCGACCTCTGTTTGGGTATCCACGCTGGATGTCGCTTCATCCAAAATTAAAATATCGGCATTCTCTAAAATTGCACGGGCGATCGCAATAAGCTGACGCTGCCCCTGACTTAAATTGGCTCCTCCTGCCTGCACAGGTGTTTCGTATTGGGCAGGTAAATATTTTATAAAATGATGGGCATTCGCAATTTTTGCCGCTTCCACAACCTCTTCATCTATCGCATCTAGCTTACCAAAGCGAATATTTTCACGAATCGTTCCCGAGAACAAATAGGTGTCCTGTAAAACCACACCAACTCTTTGGCGAATCGTCGCCATCTGATAGTGTTCAATATTATGCCCATCAATTAAAATCTCACCTTGATCGACGTCATAAAAACGTGTTAATAAATTGATAATCGTTGTTTTGCCTGAGCCTGTAGGGCCAACAAGAGCAAATGTCTCTCCTGCCTTAGCATGGAAGTCAATGTTTTTTAACACAGGCTTATTTGGCTCATAGCTAAATGATACTTGCTTGAAAACAACATCCCCCTTGAGCGATGCCGTCTTGATAGCATTAGGCTTGTCGGCTACCTCTGAGGGTTCATCTAGTATCTCAAAAACACGCTCTGCCCCAGCAATAGCAGACTGGAAGGTGTTTAATAGATTAGATAGCTGATTAAGCGGACGGAAAAATTGCCGTGTATAGGTCACAAAGGCGGCAATAATCCCCACTGTAACAATACTCTTTACTGCTAAAAAGGCACCTGTTCCGATGACGATGGCAAGGCCTAAATTATTCATAAAGTTATTAATCGGACCTAGTAAGCCAGAGGTAATTTCTGCTCGTTGAGCAGAGTTTCGTAGATTTTCATTTTGCTGATGGAACGTATCAATCGTTTGCTGCTCCCTACCAAAAAGCGTAAGTACCTCCGAACCTGTAATCATTTCCTCAATATAGCCGTTCAGCTTCCCAAGATCCCGTTGTCGTGCTGCATAATTTTTACTGCTGCGTTTAATGATTTGCTTGGTTGTGAAAACGATTAGCGGAATAATAATCAATGTCACGATAGCTAATTGCCAGCTTAATGTAAACATGGCGATACTGACACCGATTACAGTTAAAATGGACGACACGATTTGCGTAACACTTTGCACAAGTGCGGTATTTAAATTATCAATATCGTTGGTCACACGGCTCATTAAATCCCCAAGTGCACGCTGATCAAAGAAACGTAATGTCAGTGTCTGAAGTTTTTGAAATAGTTCCAGACGCAATGTCCGAATGGTTTTCATCGCCACATGAATCATGACATAGGTTTGCAGCCATGTCAGAATAGAGGCTACTGAAAAAATAACGGCCAACAGGATGCCTAAACGAATCGTTCCGTCGATATCCTTTTTCATAATGTAATCATCAATAATATGCCCAATCATATAGGGCCCCGCAAGGCTTAAAAAGGTCGAGGCAATGACAAAAAAGATAGAGAAAAACAGCCCTATTTTTTGTTGCTTGACATAATGCCACACACGTGACAATGTCTCTCTTTGATTTTTCGCCTTCTCAGCTGGTCCCCCCATACGCGGTCCACGTCCAAAATTCATTTGCTTTGGTTGACCTTGACTCATCCTTGTTCACCAGCCTTTTGCTGTGACGCATAAATTGCTTGATAATGCGCATTTGATTGTAGAAGCTGCTGATGGGTTCCTTGCCCAACAATGTCGCCATCCTCTAGTACCAAAATAACATCTGCCTGCTGAATGGAGGCAATTTTCGACGCTACGATGAAGGTCGTTGTGTCTTGATAATAGGTGGCAATAGCTCGCTGCACTTGTTGTTCTGATGCACTATCGAGCGCTGACGTTGTATCGTCCAGCACCAAAATGGCAGGCTTTCGAATAAACGCACGACTTAATGCAAGCCGCTGCTTCTGCCCACCCGAAAGATTCGTAGCACCCTGTGATAATTCATGTGCTAAGCCCTTATCAAGTCGCTCTACAAATTCACTGGCGCAGGACGCCTCTAATGCCTGCTGTATGTCCTCAGCTGTAGCATCATCCTTACCGAGACGAATATTTTTTTCAATCGGTCCTGAGAACAATAATGCTTTCTGTGAGGTAAATCCGATATGCTCACGTAGGGTTGCGAGTGAGTAGGATTTTAGCGGTTTTCCGTCTATGCGTATTTCGCCACCAGAGGGATCAAATAAGCGAGGTAATAGCTTCACCAGCGTCGATTTACCACTACCTGTTTTCCCAATAATGCCGACCGTTTGCCCTGGTTTCACCGAAAATGAAATCTTTTTGAGGACATCCTCAGCTGTTTCATAGTAACGATAGCTCACCTGATCAAAGTCAATGGCCCCTTTTATTGGATCGGTCAGCGCATGTTCCGCTTCCTTAACAGCAATCTCTTTGTTTAACACGTCCACAATGCGTTCTCCTGAAGGCAAGGCTCGCGCTATTTGCATCAGCACCATACTAGAGGACATCAGTCCATTTAAAATAATCGTTAAATAATTGATGAACGCAAGAATAACGCCAACTTGCAGTGTACCCGCGTCTACCTTAATGGCTCCAAGCCAAAGCGCGGCTACAATCCCTAGATTGACAACAAACATCGTAAAGGGTACAAGCACGCCGACAATTTGCTCAGCTGTAATAAAACGTTTCGTCAGCGCCTCATTTAATTCTCCAAACTGTGCTACCTGTTGTGTTTCACGGCGAAAGGCTTTAACTACACGAATACCCGCCAAATTTTCCTGTAGCTTCGTATTGACGGCATCAATGGCCTCCTGAACACGACGATACAATACACCCGAATACTTCGTAAAAAAATACATCGCTATAACCAACAATGGTACGATAATGAGCAATATGGAAAAAAGCTCACGTGCTGTGACAAACACAATAATCACTGCGCCGATAAAGAGCAAAGGCCCACGCACAAAAATACGCAGCGTCATCATAAAGGCCCGCTGAATACTTTCCACATCACTCGTTAAAATCGTAATCAGCTTCCCCGTTGTAAAAGCATCTCGCTCCTTGGCTGAGTAAGTCATCATCTTCTCATAAAGAGCCTGTCGAATATCCGAGGCAAAATGAATCGCCGCCTTCGAGCTATAATACGAGCAACCAACCCCACCAATAAGTCCGAGCACTGCACTGCCAAGCATCCACACAAACATATTCAATACGTAACGATTATCCCCATTGGCAATCCCCGTATCAATCATATGTTGCATGATGGTCGGCTGAATTAAATCCTTCGTCACCTCTAGCACCATCAATAACGGTGCAATCAGCGTGAAAAATTTATAAGGCCCCAAATACTGCCCTAATTGTTTAACTGCCTGCATACATTCGACTCCGTTCTATTTAAATCCCATTCGTTCCTTATTATAACTGAAAATCATTCCCATTTGATAAATAATTTTTCGGGTCTCGTAATATTATTGGAGTGGTTTGATTGTGGTGTAGTGTCTTCATAAGGAGAAAAAATCTAATTTCTAAGCAGATTTTGGAGGGTGGTGACTTTTTAGAGCGAAGTTCCACTTCTTAGGAGCGGCTTTCATTTACTTTGGAGCGGGTTTGCCCTGCTTAAGAGCGACTTCCTCACACTACAGAGCGGGCCTATTCCTTTACAAGCAACAGCCAGCTACTTTAGATTCAGCGTCATCCTGTCAATAAGTAAGGAAATACCCAGAGCAAGAATCATATCGAAGTAAAATAACACTTGCTCTGGATTATCTAGCCCTGTCCCAAGCTGCGATCATTTGATCAAAACAAGCCCATCACTTTTCAAAAATGCGTAGTTTCTCAAAATTTCGCAGGAAAATTTTTTGTGCCTGTGACTCATTGTCTGGAGCAATGCCTAGCAAAATGACTGTACAGGGGCCTGCTGATTTTGCACCATCAAGAGCGCATTCCACATGTCGCTCCCCAAACAGACGGGCAAATTCTCCTTGCAGCCCCCTTGATCCGACTGGCCATACTTGCTGAACAATTTCTGACTGCCATGCCTTGAAAACAGGCAGCAACTGCGCCACATCTTCAGGCTGTGCCAACACCTCTTCACCCACAAGCGGCAGGCCATAGGTGTACCAACTAAGCTGATCGTGGTCAAATGCTCGACGCTGCTGCTGAATTTCTCCAAGCATTGTAACAGCTAAGCCTGACTGCAATGTGGGCATATTGGATTCCGTACTCCCCGTAATGGCTGGGCATGTAAGACCTGCTTCTGCAAACACTTGCTGTATACCTTTTTCATAGCGAGACCATGCGGCATCTCCGGAAAAATTCGCAAGTAGAACTTGAACAGGTAGTGCCTGTGCAGCAAGCTGTTCTAAAAAGGTCACACGTGCTGTCATATAGGCTGTCAATTGGTCTGGTGCCGACACAACATCTTGCGGTTTTTGTCCAATGGCTGCGGCATTATCCATGGTCGCAATGAATGCCCCTACTTTCATCGCATTTCTCACTGTGCACGACCTTCCTTACGAACAAAAACCTTTGATAGGACGGGCATTACTACCGCAACAATGATTAAATTGATCACCGTTGCCATTAGAATACTACCTAAAGCACCCCAGAAAAATGCTGGACTAATAATAAAATAAAATGGTAGTGGTGCAACAATACCATTTAATACTAAGACAACTGGCCATTTCCAAAAGTGCATGCCTTTTTTATGCATCATCCCGAAGACCCATACGACAATCAACATTTCTACCGCAATAATAATATGTAATGGCCCTAATGGGAAGCCAGACGTTAAGGCTGTAATAAAATGACCGATCAATCCAGCAACCCCTGCTAAGATGGGGGATAGAAAGACAACACCTAAAAAGGCAGGAGCCGAATCCAGTGCAGCCGTTGAAATAAACGCTGGTACCTTAATCATTGCTCCTACTGCACAGATGGCCGCTACCATCGCCGTCAAAATCAATTTTCTTAATTTTTGTCGTTCCATTTCATTCCCTCTTTTCTGTTGAATGTCTACTTTACTTCAATGGCTCAGCTATTCCATACCAAATCCGTACAACTTGCTCCGCTTCCTTGAACAAAGCTTGATATAGTCGACCACAGGTATCGCGTAGCTGTCGGGCTTGTTTTTCCATTGGCACAACCCCACGCCCCATATCCGTCACAATAAGTACGAGTGTACAATGGTGTTCAAGCTCTTGTAATGTGGCTAGCACCTTTTGTACGATTTGTTCATCTTCCTCCAAGTTTTGTGTCACAAGCCATTTTTCTAAGTTCTTTAGGACAAGGACATCACAGGCGGGCGCTACCTCAGGTAGTTCGCCAGCAATCATAACCATCTGTTGCGGTTCATACAAGCGCCTCACATAGTCGGTTTTGCCGTTATAGGCACCTCCGATAAAGACATGCATCGTGCTCCCTCCTCCCAAGCCTTTCTAGTAAATGTTAAAACAAATTGTTTATCATGTGGCACTTGATAGGACCAAAAGGGCTGTTCTGTTGGCGCAAAGACAACAAGTAAGGCACGAATAACCCCACCATGAACCACTAAATAATAGCTATCCTCATTTTTCGGTAAATAATGAAATCCATCTACAACACGTTTCATAAAATCATCGAATGCCTCACCTTGTGGAGGGGGTGTACGGATTGGATCATCTATCCATGCCCGATAGTGAGCATCCATTTTTAGCTCCTCATAGGTTTTCCCTTCGAATGCACCAAAGTTCGTCTCTCGAAGGGATGCCTCTGCCTGGTAGCTAGCATTGGGAAAATAATGAGCAGCCGTTTGTCGACAGCGCTTTAGATCACTGCCATATACCTTTTTAACCATTGCATCCACAACAGCAAGCTTGGCTGTATCTGCTAATGGTGCGTCCGTCCACCCAAGGTAACGCTTTTCAAGATTCTCTTTTGTAGGCGCATGCCGTATTAAGCACACAGTAACAATGTCACCCATAGCACAACCTCCATCCCTTCAATGGAGGCACCCAATAAATCGCCAGATACTCCACCAAAATTACGCAACGTAAATTGTCGAAAAATAAAAAGTGCAATGGCTAAAACGACGACTAGGACAACAGGAAGAAGTAAGAACTGCGTGCTGATAAAAACAAACGTCATCGCCAATACGAGCGATAACAGCATGATCACTTTTAATCGATTAGCATTCATATGAGACTTAAAAAAATAAGCAAGACCTTTTTCCTTTGAGCACTGGAGTGACATAAAATAAAAGCTCATGCCCACCCTTGTTAGAAATGGAACGAATAGTACCATCCACAAGTCGAACTTCTGCTGCACAAAAAGCTCATGTAGAATAACAAATTTCCCCATTAATAAAAACACCACAGCCAATACTCCGAACGCTCCCACACGGGGGTCATCTAAAATCTCCAATCGTTTTTCTCGATCTCGATAGGAAAAATAGGCATCGCCCATATCAATAAAGCCGTCTAAGTGCAAACCACCTGTCCATAAAGCAAATAGCCCTATCACAGTGAAAGCTAGCATCACTTCACTGCTGGCTGTCCACTGCATAAGACTATAAAGCACAGCTGCCACCGTTGTTCCCATTAAAGCACCTATCCACGGTAAGCAAGCAAACATGCCTGTGATGGTGGACCTTGTTAGCGGAAGCTCTTTATGTACTGGCAATACCGTAAAAAATTGAAATGCCAGTAGGAGGCTATGCCAAAAATTTTTCATCCTCTTGCCTTCCTTCTTGATTATTTCCATCTCTTTACAATGCCATAGTTCATTTCATAGGCCTCCTGTGCCATAGAAACCAACCATTGATGGAACTGTCCGAGCGTTCGTCGGTATAATTCTACTTCATCACTAGCATAAGGAGGTTCATCAAACAGTTCATTGGATACCACAAAAAAAGTCAAATCCTTCTTCAGTAGTGATTGGATCGCCTGCTTGACGGCCTGTAGCTTCTTAGCTAAACAACCAGGCTGTTGTAAACAGGGTGTCCCCTTGTCATAGCCTTCGTAAAAAGCATTGGTCAGCCAAGTTGTCACGCAATCCCACAGCACCACATCTCCATCCTGAAGTGTCTCAAATACTTCAGAAATTGCATAGGGAGCCTCCACTGTCAGCCATTGTACAGGCTGTGCCTGGCGATCTGCCTGATGCCGTAAGATTCTTTTTTCCATTTCAAGATCTAAGGCAATACCCGAGGCCAAATAGAGCAAGCGTTTCGCTGTACATGCCTGTGCCTCATAATGCTGAAGCGCTGCTTGCTCGGCAAAATGGGATTTACCACTACGTACACCACCTGTAATAAAAATAAGCGCCATGTAGGACACCTCCTATTGTAAATGATGTAGATTACCAATATCCTTCACAAGCCATTGTTGACCTTGCCGTTCAATCACTGTCACACTTGTCCCATGAATATATGGGGCCGCCCATAGCTCACTAATACTGCGCTGTAAAATAGCATTGATAATGCATTTAATCGTTACAGCGTGGGAGACGATGAGGATCGTTTCATTGTGATGTTCGGCTGCTATTTTTTTTAATGTAAACATCGCTCTTTCTGTCACGGCTCCAAAGCTTTCTGTATGACTCGCCACAAACTGCGCAGGGTAGTTCGTATATAGCTCATAATCAAGCTTATGTGTCGCCAGTATATCGTCGATTGTCTGCCCCTGCCATTTCCCTAAAAAGATCTCCCGTAAATCATCTTCATAGGCAATAGGCAGCTTGCGATTGGCCATCAAAATAGCCATCGTCTCTCTTGCACGACCACTTGAACTACAATAAGCAGCGGTAAAAGGAATCTGTTGCAGTTGCTTGTGAAGTTTTTCAGCCGCTGCTCTACCGTTTTCCGTTAATGGAGAATCCAGCCACCCCTGTAGTCGATGCTCCTGATTCCATTGTGTTTCCCCATGTCTTACTAGATAAAAAGTTGTCACTTTTCTCTCCCCTTATTTAGGTTAAACCACGTTTGTAGACAATTATGTAAAGATGTCATGGCTGCAATGTCTTTTATGCCAATACGGAACCACTCACCCTGCATACCTTGAAAGTTTTTTGTGTGACGCAGCACAACACCCTGTGCAAGACAATAGGTGAAAAAGGCGTCCGCTTGCTGTGTTTTCGGTAAGGAGAAGCACACATAATTCGTCACACTATTCGTTACTTGGCAGCCATTGTCCTGTAAGTAACGATGCAGCCATTCCCTTTGCGCTGCGGCATAGGTAATTGCCTGCTGACAATAGTGCTGCTCGTCTAAACAGCTTGCCCCAATTACAAGCGCAAAGGCATTTAAATTCCAATGCGGTAGCATTTCTTTTAAGGCGCTCACAATTGTAGCATGCGCAACCAAATACCCAAGTCGTAAACCTGGAATCGCATACATTTTAGTCATCGAACGAACGACAATAACATGTGGGTTTTGTGCACTAAACTGAATCAGCGAATGCGCCTCATCTACCCAATCCATAAATGCCTCATCGATAACAAGCTCACAGTTAACGATTGCTCCGTGTGCGATTAAGGCGAGTAAATCTCCCTTATTTGGCAATACGCCAGTTGGATTATTAGGTGTACAAAGATAAACAGCATCTGCCGTCAACATTTCCTGCTGTAGCTGCTCTAATGGCAATGTGTAATTGATAAAATCTGTCACGACAATAGGAACGATCGTAGCACCTGCAGCACGCAATGTTCGCTCATACTCTGAAAAAGTTGGATGCACAATGATAACACGCTTATTGGCATAGCGTCTTGCTAGTACACTAAAAAGCTCTGAAGCCCCATTGCCTAGTAAAATCGTATTCTTTGCTACTTGATGAAAAGCAGCGACCTTCGTTAAAAAAGGCTCCCCATCTGGATCTGGATAGCGCTGAATTAGTGGATAAAAAGTACGCCAACGTGCCTCCACAAAGGCTGGTGGTCCTGCCGCATTGACATTTTCGCTGAAATCATACACCACCTCAGGCATCGTTAAGCCTAATTGCTGATAAACATTTTGCGGATTTGCTCCGTGATTAGGTAACCGCATAAATTAACACCTCCACTGCTAACATAACAAGCGCAAACAGCACTGTGGCAATACGCATATGAATAATGGACGTTGCAATATGCTCTTTCGTTAATGGCACTAATTTTTCCCCCATAATTGCTCGATGAGAAACAACGCCCTGATACGTATTTTTTCCTCCTAGCTGTACACCAAGCTGCACTGCAGTCGCTGCCTCTAAATAGCCACTATTTGGACTAGGATGCTTCTTAGCGTCCTGTACCCAACGCTTTAAGCGCTTGCCAAGCGAACGATCTGTTTCATTTTTCGTACCAAGCACGATCAGTAAGCCTGTAATGCGACTTGGAATAAAATTCAGGACATCATCAAGCTTGGCTGAAAACATACCAAAGTCTTTATATTTTTCATTTTTATAGCCCACCATCGAATCTAAGGTATTGACAGCCTTATAGCCCCATAAACCAATTGCCCCAAATAGAAAGGCATAAAAGAGTGGAGCTGTCACACCATCACTTGTATTCTCAGAAACCGTTTCTACCACACCACGCACAATTTCATCCTCACCTAGTTTATCGGTATCACGTCCGACAATCCAAGACAGCTTAACACGTGCTTCGGAAAAATCCCCTTTGACAAGCGGCTCATAGACAGCCATCGCCGCCTCCTTCAAGCTCCGCTGTGCCAGTCCTATACCAATCAGCAGACCCTCTACAAGGATGCCAAAAATGATACTCACCTGATAGCTTAGTAATAGAATTAGCGTCACCACAAACATGGTCGTGCCAACAACAGCAAGTGCCATCACTGTCCCACGTAGCTTGCGCCATTTGCCCTTATTCCATAAAGCTGTTTGCGATTGAATCAAGTGTCCAATCCAGCGTACAGGATGAGGAAGCTTCGGAGGGTCCCCTACTACTAAATCAAAAATAAGCCCTATGATGCAGGCAATCACGATAGCAATCATTTAGACCTCTCCTCTTTATCTTTTTTGTATTTTCTAACCGCCTCACACAACGTTTCATAAACACCATAGCCAATGACCTTACCAAGCATAGTGATGGGACCTGCATATTGATGGAAGTCCCCTTCTTCTGTCGAGGCAATAAGCAAGCTATCAGTAGATGTACCTGTAGCTAGCGTGCCTGTCGTAGGATCTGTAACACCCTCATCTACTAAAGCCTTGACCTTGGCTTCCGTAGTTGAAATCATTGCCTGAAAAAGTGCCTCATCAGACAGCTTCCCATTGATCAGTACCCAAGTATTAATGGTGCCTGCATGGTACTGCTCCTCTCGTTGAAAAGCACGGGTAATATCCACCGCATTGCCAAGCCCTGCGGTAATCATAATGACAAGGTGGATTCCCTCATATGTAAAGTCACGAATAGTCGCAAACTTGGCTTGGACAGCCGTCATCATAGCCACTGTATTGTCATGCGGGAAATGCTGTGCCTGCAAAAACTGCAGCAATTCCTGATGTGGCTGTCGTTCATCATAGGTAATAGGCACCGTTCGATTCATCAGATGCGTATAATGACCGAAGCCTGGGTTATGCATGGCTGAGGATACAACCTTCATGGCTGAAGCTGTTTGAAGGGCAACATAATTGTCAAAAATATCAATGCAATCCTTAGTAAGTATAGGCAATCAATCGCCTCCTCGCGATAAAGTTATGACGGAACATAAAAAAACAAATTCTTACAAAGAAGAATTTGTACGGTCGATTCTTTATTAAAATTTGAACCTTCTGAACATTTGTACAGAATAACAACTTCATAATACTCAAATTATTTATTTTCTTTGAAATTGTATCATAACTTTGGCTATTGTCACAATTCCATTTTCAAAGTGTTATTGCTGCTTTTGTTTGAGATTCTTAAAGCGGATGACAGAGCCGACGATAATAAAGACCCACCCAATGCCTATGTAAACAATTTTCATTGTTTTTGTCGATGACGGTAAAATATCCATAATCGTTAAACAGACAAAAAGTATCCCGATGATTGAAAAAAGCATACCGATTGTTAAATTCTTCACGAATAACCCTCCCAACTATGTACGCCCTCGATTTTACCGTATTCTCGGCAAAAAGAAAACACTAATCCAAGCAAGAAACACTTGGATTAGTGACGATTGTGTCATTATGCTTTTGCATGGGCAAAAAACTCTTCATATAACGCTTGTAAAATGCGGTTTTCATATTCCTGAAGGACACCAAACACGAGGCTCACTTCAGAAGAACCTTGATTGATCATTTCAATATTTGCGCCAGTTTTTGAAATCGCTGTGGCAGCACGGGCAGCTAATCCTGTGTTATGACGCATCCCTTCGCCCACAATCACGATCATGGAAAAACCGTGACGCATTTCTACATACTCTGCATGTAGCTCTTCTTTCACACGACTAAGAATGCGTGCTTCATTTTCTGGTGTTAGTTGATTCGAACGCATGATGACAGAAATATCGTCTAAACCAGATGGTGTGTGTTCATAAGAAATATTTTCATCTTCTAAAATTTGGAGTAGCTTACGTCCAAAGCCTACCTCACGATTCATCAAATATTTAGAGACATATAAAGTTGAAAAGCCACTGTCTGCCGAAATACCTGTAACTGGACGACCTGTTGCAGGACGGCTTGGTACAATACGTGTACCTGGGGCTGATGGATTATTTGTATTTTTTATGTTAACGGGCACCCCAATCTTGTAGACAGGCATTAACGCTTCATCATGGAACACTGAAAAGCCTGCATATGATAATTCGCGCATTTCGCGATACGTAATTTCTTTAATTTCCACTGGATCGTTGACGACTTTCGGATTCGCGGAGAACACACAATCCACATCCGTAAAGTTTTCATACAGCTCCGCTTCAACGGCTGCTGCTAAAATAGAGCCTGTAATATCAGAGCCACCGCGGTCAAATGTTCGCAATACGCCCGCTTTAGTGTAACCGAAGAACCCTGGGAACACAATAATTTCTTTTGTGTCTTTTAAAGGGGCTAAATTAGCATACGCTTCAGGTAATGCAAAGGTTCTTTCTGGTAAATCATTGACCACTAAACCTTCTTTAGGACTGACATAGCGTGCGGGCATACCAATGGTATTAAAGTAAGCTGCAATAAGCTTGGCGTTATTATCTTCACCTGCTGCTTTAATACTATCGATGAATAATTCCACATTTGTTTTGTCACCTTGTACACGTTCACGTAAATCTTCTGCGATTACGTCACAAATGGCATTATCTAGCCCCAAACCATCAGCAATCGCTCTAAAACGATCCACAACAGTTTGCAATTTTTCCTCTGTATTCTCTTGTAGTAACGCTGCATTTGCTAATTGTATTAATAGGTCAGTTACTTTTATATCGTCACCAGAACGTTTCCCTGGTGCTGAAACGGCAACAATCTTACGCGCCGGATTAGATTTTACAATGTTTGCTACTTTTTGTATTTGTTCTGCACTTGCTACAGATGTTCCACCAAATTTACACACGATCATATCTATCAAATCCTAACTTTTTCAAATTAATTGTATTCCTCCACAAAACAATTGACTGTACACAGTGTACAAATTATCGTTTCCTACGTCAATACAATTTAAAAAATTCACGCAATTTTTCGAGAAATATGGACAATTTTCGTACTGTTTGATTTATTATACGGATTTCACATGAAATAGTTAAGGTTTTTGTGAATTTTTTTTCGTGACGTTCACATAATCGTGAAATTTTCGGTTTTGACTTTCTTCTATATAAATGAAGAAAACGCTTACTCCATTTATGATATGCACAAATATCCACTATGTCTGTGCTATTTTTGTATGTATCAAGGATTCCTTCAGCAAGGCTTTTTCTTTTATTTATGAGGTTTTTCGCTCGTTCCTGAGGCCTTTATGGAGTGACTGTGGATATAAAAAACTAGGCTCACGTCGAGTGATGCCTAGTTTTGATTTTGCTATTGGATTAAATGGCTGTCCAGCCGCCATCGATTACGAGCTCTGCGCCTGTCATAAAGCGGGATTCGTCTGATGCTAAGAACACTACGCCATAAGCTACATCTTCAGGTTCACCGAAGTATGGTAATTGCGTGTAAGCTTGATAGTATGGCAATGCACCGCCCTCTTCCATCGTAGGCGCTGTCATTGGTGTTACAATAATGCCTGGATGAACAGAATTCACACGAATTTTATCTTTACCATATTCAATCGCAGCCGATTTAGAAAGCACACGAAGCGCTCCTTTTGCTGCTGTATAAGGGCTTGTACCAGCCATTCCCACGATTCCACCGATCGAAGAAATATTGATAATTGAACCACCGCCAGCTTTTTGCATTTTAGGAATCACATATTTCATGCCAATGATACAACCATTCAGGTTAATATCCATAATTTTATTCCATTCAGCCATTTCCATGTTGGCAATTGTTTTAGGTGATGAAACGCCCGCATTGTTGACGAGGATATCCACTTTGCCATATGCCTTTACAGCCTCGGCAATCACTGCTTTCCACTCATCCTCAGAAGTAACATTATGTTGAAGACCAATAATGTCCCCACCATTTTCTTTAATTTCTTTTACTAAATTATTCAAGGGCTCGATTTGTACATCTGTTGCAATGACCTTTGCGCCTTCTTGTGCAAATAGTTTTGCCTCAGAAGCGCCCATTCCCATTGCTGCTCCTGTAATAATTGCTACTTTCCCATTTAAACGACCCATCATAAAACTCCCTTTCTTCTATATAAATGAACAATTCGTGAACACGTTAACAACTAGTTGTATTATCGACACGGTGTCGTTAATATAATTATAACGCGCAATTGAAAAAGGGCAAACAACACCAAAGCCCATAATGATGCTTTCACAACACTTGCAATCGGACTGTTGTTTAAATAGAAAATTTAATACAAGGAGCTTCAAAATGTCGAAAAAAATGGACCCTCGCGTCATCAGAACGCGCCAATTATTAAGAGATGCACTAGTGGCATTAATTGATGAACAAGGCTATGAAAAGATTACGGTACAAGATATTACACAACGGGCTACATTAAACCGTGCCACTTTTTATTTACATTACCGTGATAAATTAGACCTTCTCTATCAAAGCTCAGAAGAAGCCTTGCATGAGCTTGTAAGTAGTATCCATCCACCCTTCGAAGAGAAGAAGGATTTTGATTTATTACCAAATTATGACCAGCCACATGAGACATTTATGCATTTATTTGAACAAATAGCGCTGAATAGTAAGCTATACAAGGTCTATCTCACAGAAAAAAATATCCCTTATTTCTCCGATGGTCTTAAAGACATTATTATCAATTTTGTCTCGAGCGGCATTCAAATGATGGAGCCTGACGACCAAAAGCTGACCGTGCCGCGCGAAATGGCCGTCCGTTTTTATGCAGCCGCCTTTCTTGAAGTAATCGTCTGGTGGTTAGAAAATGATATGCCCTATACCCCCAAATTTATGGCGACCCAGTTAATGCGTATTACCATTAAAGGCCCTTATATTGACAACCCTTTTGAAAGATAAAGCAGAACACCAAATTTCAATTAACAACAAAAGGTAATCACAACGCAAATGTGATTACCTTTCTCTATTTGTCTCGAAAGTTATACGATTTTCATGTTTAATTCTCTAGTAGGGTTATAGAATTGTAACCATTTATCCGCTTCACTAACCATCCACGTTCCAAATTCATTTAAAAACAATAACAAAACGTTCGTATCGATTATGGGTGTTATTGCATATTCAAGTGCCCTTCTCATGTCGCTTTCCTTGTCAGGGAAATATTCTGAGAACCGTTTGTAGGCGGGGAATAAATCCCTTGTATAGGTGTTTTCCTTCGTTATGACAAGTGCAAGTCCTGCTCTTACTATAATTTTCATAATCCACTTACAACAATCTTTAATATCCTCTCTATCCGAATTATCTTGAAGATCATCACAGGCATTTTTTATTTGCCCCTGCAAATGAATAAGGTGGTCATTCGCTAAAGCCTCGTTCGCTTTATATCTTGGTAATCGAGGTATTAAATCCTCTCCAAAGACACATATACTATGGGTTTGGAGGATGAAACTAATGATTGAAAAAGATGTCGTATTTAAAATATCTTCTTTACCGAATACACTTAGCTCAATCCCATCTACACAATGATGGTTTTGAGTTAACGCTTGTTCTACTTCTTTTATCCGCTTTACCTGCTGTTTTTTAGGCTTATGCTTCGTGACCGCTATTGTGTCTAAGTCAGCTACTCCTTCAATACCTATACCCTTTGGAATCGATCCCCTTATATAAATGCTATGTAAGTCATCTTGGAGAAGGGTGCGATAGGTATGAACCACATCGTTGATGACAGCAAGAAAAATAGGGTTGATTTTATTCCAATCTGCATGATTAATAATGTATCCATCACTATCTGTCAGACATAAGCTGCCAATTTCTTTTATAGTCGTCATTACATCGCTCCTTTTAGGTGACTGATTTACTTAAAAATAGGATAGCATGTCCTATACAAACACACTATCCTACTTTCATGTTGGAAGTCCTTTGAAACTATCAGCATTTACTTTTCTTTAAATTCAAATTCAATTTTTCCTTCTACCAAACGGAGGGCTGCATTAAATTGTTTGCCATTCTTTGATTTAAAGCCTTTCATCATAGCAGTTTTCCCACTCTTACATAAATCATGGATGTTTTTTTCCGTTAGTTTTTTTCCTAATAGCCTTTGTGGGAACGTTTGCTTACAACCATTTTTATAATTCGAACATCCGTAAAAGCTTTTACGCAAGCCTATTTTCCCTTCCTTGCATGCTGGGCACATGGCAATATCTTTGACCACGGCTGGTTTAAACTGCTCTGTTTCAATTGTCAGTGACTCTAACTGTTTAGGCACCTCTGCTATTAGTTGATGAATAAACTTGCCTATGCTCTCAATAAAATGCTTGGCAGAGCCTTCCCCCTTACCAATTTTATGTAAGTAAATTTCCCATTTAGCCGTCATGGAAGGACTTGACAGTAATGTTCCTTCAATTGCCTGACATAAAAGCTGTCCTTTCGGTGTAATGCTCACGATATTTTTTCGTACTTCAATAAATCCATGCTTCTTAATCGTCTCGATAATGCCACTTCGAGTTGCTTCCGTCCCAATCCCTTCAATCGATTTCAGCACCTCGATTTCCTCTTCATCCTCAACCGATTTACCACAGGTTTTCATCATCGTAATGAGTTGACCTTCTGTATAGGGCTTCGGAGGTGTTGTCGTGCCTTCTAAAATAGCAATCTTACTTTGTACCAGCTCATCTTGGAAGACAACAGGTAAAGACTCCTCACGCGCCTGCACCCCTGTCTCATTTGAAAATAATTCTTTCCAGCCTTTGACAAGCTCTGTTTTCCCTACTGTTTTAAACTCTACATTTTTGACATTCGTGATAATCGTTTTTTCATCGTATTCATAATCCTGATGAAACATAGCGAGTGTCGTATTGAGGATTTCAAAATAAATATTTCGTTCATCAGCATTCATGGATTGCAACGCTTTGGCGGTCGGTATTTTTTTCGTTGGAATTATCGCATAGTGCTCCCCAACATTGGCACTGTCGACATAGCGCTTGTTCTTCCCTCTATTGATTGGCTGAAATGCTTTTCCCACAAGCTGCTGATAGTTTCCTAATGATTCATTTAAATAAGCAAACTCATTATGTGTAATGAGCTGTGAATCGGTACGTGGGTAAGAAACGAGCTTTTTCTCATAAAGTGATTGCGTAAGTTTCAACACATGTGATGGACTGTATTTCCAACGTTTATTGGCAGCCGCTTGTAAAGTTGATAGCGCATGTAGTTTAGGCGGTGCCATCCGCTTCGTTTTGTTCGTGACACTTGTAATGAGACCTGTATCATTCGGTTCAATCCCATGCTGTTGCAATAACTGCACTGCCTCAGCCCGCTCTTTTGTCTTTAGCTTTGCCTTCCCTTTATATACACCATGTTGAGCTTTAAATACCCCTTCGATTTCATAAAATTTTTCAGGCTTGAACTGTTCAATTTCCTGCTGTCTTTTATAAATTAAATAGACGGTTGGCGATTGTACTCGTCCGATGGAGATACTGCCCTTGAAGCCCTTTTTCTGCAACAGTAGCGTATAGAGGCGACTACAGTTCATACCTACTAGCCAATCGCTAATTTGACGCGTTTTAGCTTCTTGGTACATAAGCAAATCACGCTCATTACCTTGCATATGATTAAAACCTTTTCGGATTTCCTCCACTTCTAATGAATTGATCCATAATCGTTTAACTGGCTTATTTACTTTTGTCATTTTCAAAAGGGAGTAGAAGATATTTGAACCCTCACGTTCACTATCACAGCAGTTATAAATCATTGTTACTTGGGGATCACTAAAGATTTTTTTGACTGCATTGAATTGTGGATACATTTTAGAGACCACTTTATCTTCAAATTTTTGCGGAATGATCGGTAATGAAGCAAGCGACCACTTCTCCCATTCCTTTTGATATTCTTTCGGCTCCTTTAATTCAACAAGATGACCAACCGCCCAGGTAATAACTGCACCATGAGGAAAAGTAGCACAAGGTTCCAGTTCAATAAAGGTTTTCTCTTTTTGCTTCACTTTAAAGGCGTCTGCATATGCTCTTGCTTGAGATGGTTTCTCTGCTAATATAGCAATTTTCCCCATTAATCATCACATCTTCTTTACAATATTTTAGTAGCTTTTCTATAAAAACATAAAACTCAACTAATCAGATTAGTTGAGTTGATAGTGAAATACCTTACTACTATTTTACTTTAAACCATATAAAATAGCACTTACTAAAATCTTTGACCTCTTAAGCAAATTATAAAGAAGCAAAAATTTTCTTTACCCATTCAAGATACGCTCGCATATAGTATTCCTGCTTAAAGCCATGATTCTGGTCCTCTGCTACTATCACAGTCACATCCGCGTCTGCGTTTCGTGCAGATTGGATATATTCCTGTGGACCTTTTACCCCGATTGCTAAATCCTTTGTCCCATAAGCTATAAACTGAGGTATATGAGCTGTTCTGAAATGCGTAGATAAATCTGTCTGCTGCAAGAGCTCTTCACGTTTTTCTGGATTTCTGACATCTTCATCATTAAAAGAAGCAAAGAGCATGGGCACATTATAGCGATACGTCAATGCAGGGTAAATCATAGCAGCAGATGCTACTTGATCATCAACAGCATCAATGGCATCAGGCTGATAACTAGCAGGAAACAGATTTTCTCCCTGAATAAGGTTAATAAAGCTACCCGTTTGATAGCCTCCAGCACTAAAACCTATTAAACCAATTCGATCTGGATGGAGACCATAATCATTGGCATGATAACGTAGAAATCGGACGGCACGCTGAACATCTAGCTGTGGAATAGGCCACTCATAGGGATTGGAACGATAGTGGAGAACGAATGCATTAATACCTGCTTTATTTAATGATGCAGCTACTTCCTTTCCTTCCGCTGTTCCTCCATCCATTTCCTTAAAGCCATAACCACCACCTGGCATAATAATGACGGCACTGTCACTGTTCGCTACCGTATAAGGAATCAGATAGGGCTTATCTTCATAGGTTGATTTTTCATAGCCCCCTTCAATTTCATAGACATAGGTAAAGGTATCAATGGCCGCTTCATTGTCTTTATAGTCTTCTCCCACAATGCCAGTGGAAAATTTGAATGTCGCCAAAAGTCTGTTAGGATTGCCCTTAATATTCATATCGTCAAGTTTACTTCCCGAATGATTACCTGCCACTTCTTCTCCCCAAATCTCCACCTTGTCTTCAATATCCGCAACTGGCTTGCCTGGTTTATTTCCTAACGGATTAATCACAAGAATAGCGTATCCAACCCCCATAAACAAAGTCAGTATAACTAGAAGGATTCCTGCTATTTTGGCTATTTTCTTCGCTACCTTCATCATCATAACCCCCATTAAATTTACTTATGTATCGTTTACTATTTATTATCTCGGGTAAAGGATTATTAACCTTTAGCTCATTCTTTAGCAAATAACGATTGAAGATCTTGTATAGCATCAATACAAGGTTGTATTCTTCCATTTTCTAAAGGATTAAAGTGACCCTTTAGAGGAAGCATGACGCATTCCTTACTAAAAAAATGCCACAAATTTTTTAAAAACTGCATACGTACCTTGTAATGACGTAAACTATAAAAACACAACAATAATTCTTTCGGAATATGAGTTAGGTATTGTAAAAAAGAAGGAGGGATACGATGTTTGATGAAGCTGCATATTTTATTTTTAGAGCACTGTTAATTTTAACTGTTTTGGTTGTTGTGGTTGGAATCCCACTTGGTGAAACACTGATTAGAAAAAAATAAAACTGCATCTAAATGGATGCAGTTTTTGATTTTTATCCTACTTTGTGTCGGTAATAGATTTTGGGATTGTTGAAATAATGAACTATAATAGAAGTCTTAAAATGGATTTTCACCTTTTATAAAAGGAATAAAAACTACATAAATTGAACCAATAAAAATGAGCCAAAAGAGTACGGATGTACGTCGCTGTTTAAAGATATTACTTTCCTGAAAAATAAAAATACCGACAATCAACGAGTATAAGACGAATAAAATATACGATAATCCAAACCAGTTTACCCATACGTTACCTGTAAATTGAATTCCAAAATTCTCGTATATAGGTCTTAAAATATAAGTTGTAAAAAGTAAACCAATCGATAGAATTACAATGATTTCGAGTAAACTAAGTACAACTTTCTTCCATTCATCCAAATAAATTACCTCATTTCTTCTGACAACATGAAAATATAAACCTGCGTAATGGTACAAACAAAGTTGCAATGTTGTTTAAGTAGAAAAAGGCTCTACTCCATATTAAAGTAAGTCCGTTAAAACAATAGTAAAACACTATTATCCACCTTAAGGAACTGTATTACTCATAACCGTCACAAAGCCGTTCAACGAGGCTGTATCAATTAATTGAAGTATTCCCAGTCTTGCGGTATCACTGTAGACATACCAATGATTTGCAGTAGTATCATGCACCAAAACTCCGCCCAAGTCCCCCGTGGAAAAATAAATATCAAACCGTTTGATACTGTTCGAGTCTTGGTCTAAAAAATCAAATTGCGCAGTTTTATCATAGTCTCCTACTGGAATGGGATGAGAATCCCAAGGATTATAAGTAGGTGCTTCGATTTTACTTCCATTATTTTTTATAAAAGTATGATAAATAGCTTCGTTATAACCATTCCCATTGATTTGCTGTACGACTCCGCCTAATGTCATATGATATTCGTATTGCAATGCTTTTACTTTTATACCATCAATAAAGAGAGGCTGTGTCTCAACCGTTACTGTACCGTTTTTGTAAGTGATATTGCTGCCAAATGTTTCGGCAAGAAAACGCATCGGAACAAAAGTACGATTATTCTTCATATATGGCTTTACATCAAGCGTTTCTGTTTTACCGTTTTTCACCACTTGATTACGATTAAGTTTTAGTGTTACCTGTATATCGTTTTTAGTAAGGGTGATTTGGGCATCCGTCCATACAACATTTACCCCTAAATTTTCACTAATTACACGTAAAGGAACCATTGTCCGATTACTTTTAACTTCTGGATTTACATCAGATGCAATTGTAACACCGTCAACTTTTATTTGAAAATCGGCTGCATATGCCGGTGACGAAGTCATGATTAGAATCAACCCAAGAAAAATTCCTGAGAACACTTTTTTCAACATTGAACACTCCTTTTCTTAAAACTCACTATTCTCCCCAAAAATACATTCCACTAAAATATTTTACCATAAAAATCCACCTATATCGTTAAACTATCCTGCTCTTTATTCAATCTACATGACCTATAAAAGAAGACGCGTTTCGAAATAAACGCGTCCGATTGTTAGATAAAGATACTGGTGAAAATTAGAGTTGATGTCCTTTCTAAAAACCTAATAAATTCCCCTACTAAAGGCTGGCTGCCAAATTCCTTGGGCATTTTTCTCCATACCTAGCTCTGTTGGTCCTTCAAGTGAAATAAATTTTACAACACCTGTTGTATCTGTTTGTTGCTCAAACTCCGCATGTTCTAGCCCAGCAAAGAGGTTTGCAATAATAAGGCGATTTATTTCCTTTGTAAACAACTCCTGACGTACGATTTTCGTTTTCTCATAATATCTTCGAACACTTTCTGTTTCTTCGTTCTTATTTGTTGTAAACAATGCTTCATATGTTTCATAATCTTTTTCAATATCACTCAATAAAAACATTTTAGTAATCGCTTGGGGTGTCATATTTTTTAACTTTTCCATATTATAATCCGCTTTAAAGGCATCAAAAACTTGCTGCTCCTGTTCAGACAATTCAAATGTTAGTTCAAAATTTTGGAAGCCTACGACCTTACCGACTAATTGCCCCTCACTAATTTTCATAATCGTATGGCCTTCGTCACTATCATAAACAACCATTTCTTTTTCTTTCGCAGAAATCGATTTGTCATTGAATGGCGCTGGTCTTGTTCCAAAGTTATGAAAAAAATAAGGGTTTTTCAATGGGTCATTGATATCCTCTTTTTTTATTTGCTCATTTAATCCATGTACTTTTAATGGGGTATCCTCTACTAAAATTTGCCCTTGCTTCATTGTTACATGATCATTCCCTAATCCTAATACAGTTGAAACGACAAGCCCATCCGTTCCATAAAAAGCAATATAATCTCCATACGTAATAGGGGCTTCCTTATCGATAATCATGGGTAAAAAATGCAGCATCCATTGTTTTCCAAGTAGATGGGCATATTTAGGTTGAATGATGTCTAACGAAGAAACATCATCGACAATCGGTAGTAGCTCATTTTGCTGACTTGCGGTTTGTAGGTTATTCTTTTGAGAAAACTCAACGAATAGCATTAACCCAATAATGAAACAAGCTGCAATAGATACGGTGACAACCTGCCAGTTAAACTTTCTTTTTATGGGTTTCTTTTGCAATATACGTTGCTTGATGTCGTTTGTAAATGGGGCATCTTGTCGCAATTCTTCTTTTAGCTTGTCTTTAAATTCCTTCATAAAATATTGCCTCCAGTTCCGGATTTGTTTTCAACAATTCTCTCGCTCGACGAATCCTTGTACGAACGGTGTTTTGTGAGACGTTTAATAAACTAGCAATTTCAGAAACATCAAATTCTTCATAATAAAACAGTACAATGACTTCCCTATAATGAAGTGGTAATGCAAAGACAATTTGCTTTAAAGTTGCAAAATCTTCAGTTGCTATATATGTTTGCTCTACGGAGGGTTCAGTTCTACCTAGTGGTAAAAGCTTTGAAATAAATGATTTTCTCTTTTGTTTACGTAGTTCATCGTGACAGCAATTAATAGCGATACGGGTTAAATACGTTTTCAATGAAGCATCTTTTCTAAAATCGTCTTTATGTAATAAGTACTTCATGAGTACGTCCTGTGTAATCTCCTCTGCAAGCTGAAAATCCTTCATATATAAATAGCTAAGATGATACAAATATTCACCATATTGTTCTACGATTTGTTCCAACAACAACTCACCTCGTTTCAATCCTACTACTTAGACGCTCGTTTTCTAAAAAATTGTTCAATCTCCTGGAAATATTTTAGAATAGCCTTTTTATCAAGATTGCAGTAGTATGCAATGCACTTCTAGATGATGCAACAGTACCTATGTATTAGATGGGCTTACTGATAATGGCCCTTTTCATGAAGAAAGACGCTTTCCTATTATTTCAGAAAAGCGTCCGAGAAGATCGTTATTCAACTTTACCTATAGTTCGTTCAAGAAGGACTGTTCTTTTTTCGATTTGTTAAATAAATCTATTCTTTCTTTTATACTTTGATTCTTACTAGTATCCCACCATTCAACGACCACATAAATCTCATGTATATCTTTCAGTGTAATAAAGTCACCATTTTTATTGATGTATGGCCCTGCAATAGCACCAGTTGTATATTCTGCTATATTCGTCTCACCAGTAACTGAATCAGTATGAACTACTGAATCATCACTCTCGATAACCACATGCGTTTCAAAGTGGAAGAAATCTGTCATATACGTATTGACGTTTTTCATTTTTAAGGTCCCAAATCCTGCTTTAAAGTCTTCTGGTGTTATAACAATCTCATACCCAGTTAGATTCCAGCTTTCACTTTCACCCATCAATAATAAATAATAAGTATTACCACTTTTTTGAGCATTGCAGCCAGATAGTACAAAGAACGACAACATCAAATAAATGCAAGGCACTAAACCTTTTATATATTTCTTCATTCAATCCCCCTTATAACATTCCTTCTATAAAATAAATATCTAATTCCCAAAAAGAATGCTATTCAACTCTTTAAAGAAAAAGACACGTTCCTATATTAACGCGCCCTTTTCTGGAATAAAAAATGAGTTACTAACTATTCATAAACTTTTGTAGGCAACTTGAACGATTTGTTGTTCACCATTCTTCTCAAAAATCTTATATTTTTCCATCCCGATTTTTTCCGCAACTTTTTGGGATGGGATATTTTTTAAGGTCGTGTATGAAAATATTTCAGAATAGCCCAGAACATTCCATGCATATTCCTTACAAGCAGATGCCGCTTCTGTCGCATACCCCTTATTCCAATACGCTTTAATAATGTGAAAACCGATTTCAGGTAACCATACACCGTCAATGTTCTGCATGGTTATTCCACAATCACCGATAAATAGATCTCCTTCTTTTAAAACAACTGCCCATAGTCCGTGATTATATTGCTTATAATTTTTCTCATTCCATCTGATCCAATTTTTAACCTCTTCTTGATTAAAGGGATGAGGGTAATATTGCATAGATTCGGGGTCGGAAAGCACTTTTGATAATTCATGATGATCGTCCATTTTTAACGCTCTAAGGTATAATCGTTCCGTCTCGATTATCTTCAAAATACCCACCCTTTGCTTTTAATATATTTTGCTACAATATTTCATTTAGAAATGTGCAGTACCTGTTTTTACCCATTTGAAGCCAAAATTTTACCCAAAGTAATGATGGACACACCAAACAATAAGAAACAGACTTACTATCCCCCAAGCAGTGGTACTCCATATCCACCAAACTACAGATCTTGCTTTTGATGAATTTCCCTCTTCTTCCATATTCAATTTTATAAAAGCGACCTTACTTTCCATATCTTTTTTCATAGAAGCGAGCACAACAAATCCAATTATTATAAAACCAATAGTTACCCAAAGTAGTAGGTCCACCTTTACACTCCCTTTATAGAATTGAATTTCACCGCAATTTATTATAATAATTAGATTCTACAAAGATCACAATATACCTTGTGTTAATTCAAGTGCGTTTAAGTATATCATGTATTAAAATGCTGAAACTTAAAGTGCCAGAAGCTTTGTTTGGAAACTTTACTTAAAAGAATGTTATTCAACAATTGGACCCAATGTTAAGATAAACACGCAAATGTAAGATGTATTGCTTTACTCAACAATATGACCCTTAAATGAAAAGGAGCAAAATAGATGGCCCTATCCCTCACTTTGCCTGCTCTATCCATCACTTTTCACGTTGTATCCGCTACTTTTCATGTTTTAACCGCTACTTTAGAGCCTATTCCTCACTTTGCCTGCTCTGCCATTTGAGTGGTTGAACTAGAGTCATAAAATAAACCGACCCAATGGATCCGCCAAGTGCAATTAATTGCATGTGACGCTTACTTAATTCCCGCTTTAGTTGTGAATCTTGATGATTATCTTTCATAATGCTTACTCCTCATACGTTTAGATTTTCAAATACTTGTTCAAAAAAGGAATAAATCAGAACCACCAGTCTAACTGGTGGTTTGCTCTACGCGTGAAACGCTGGGGTACTGGCCCATGTCTAAAGACACACTGAAAGGTCCGCCAACCGCACTCCGTTTTCACGCTACCACTAAAGTGGTTTTATTATTTTCGCTTTTTTGCTTGTATTTCTTCTCCTGTAAATGGATCAATGAATTCTTTCATGGTCATTTGATCCTCAAGAATATCCTCTTGCAATTGATTTTTTATATATTCCTGTATGATTTTTCTGTTTCGTCCTACTGTATCTACATAATATCCGCGACACCAAAACTTCCTATTTCCATATTTGTATTTCAGGTTCGCATGCCGATCGAATATCATTAAACTACTCTTCCCTTTCAAATAACCCACAAACGATGAAACACTTATTTTTGGTGGAATACTCACCAACATATGAATGTGATCAGGACAGGCTGTGGCTTCAATGATTTCTACTCCTTTTCTTTCACATAACTGGCGAAGAATTCTACCTATATCTGCTTTGATTTGTCCATAAATAATCTGCCTTCTATATTTTGGCGCAAAGACGATGTGATACTTACAATTCCATGTCGTGTGTGCTAAACTTTTATTATCCATTTGGAGCCCCTTTCGTACGAAGTCGGTTGACCAGACCTGATTTCATTGTACGGCTGGGGTTTTTTTCTTGTCCATAGCTAGAAGCTCTTTGGAACCCCTCGCATAGCAAGGGGTTTTCAAAATATACAAAAAAACGCCCTTTTGGATTAACCAAAAGGACGATTCAACTCGTGTTACCACCTTTAATTTATAAGCAATTCACATTACTTACCTTAAGAAGTACGGTCATTTGACGATACTCTCGCACATGATTACGGGTGTATGATCTTTTCGGTACAGAGCTCCAAGATGAATTCTCACTCGTTTTACATGCACCTCTCATCAACCGGTAGCTTTCTGTTCGTAAAAATAATTGATACTATTTTTTTCATAGCCTTTGTTCTAGCCATCTCACGAGAAAGAGTAGATTTTCGCTAAATAAAGCGCCCGATTGTAAAAAGGCCCAAAAATTACCATTCTCTTCATTACACTCTCTGAAAACCAAAAATATATTTCAATCATACGAACAGGCAACGAATATCTTACTTTTTGTTCTTTTGATATACAATAAAAGTAAGGCCATTTAATAGCAATGTAAAAATGAGAAGAACTGCTGTGGCTATCACGACTGCACGTGTCGTGTCCATGAGTGCCGTCCAATCCTCAATTTTTACTAAATGATAATTATAAAACATCTGAAAACTAATTGAAATAGCGCAGGCACTGATGCTGAGAACGGCAAGGATGCCCCAATTAGAATGTTCATGTTTTTTATTTCCCATTAGATAAATAACCGGAAGTATCCAAGCGATTATTCCTAGTAAGAGACTGCCAATATTAAGCCAACCAATCATAACGAATCCCTCTTTCTATTTGTATTGCCGTTTAACAATACTTAACGGTAAATTGTAGGAAAGGTTTCAAATAACTGTATTATTCAACAATATTGCCATTTAAAAGAAAAAGACACGTTGATAAATAAACGCGCCCAATTGCCGAAAACTATTATTCAATTAAAACTACCATTATAAACTTTATCTTTTCGCTTCATTTGTATATGCGTAAATATTTTCACTATTAATATACCAATTATTCCACCAAGTATATTACATAACAAGTAGATACCATCTACAGATCCAATGTTCCTAGGAACTAAACTAAACGACCCTAATAGTAGACGTAAAAGCTCTATACCTAAACAACACAATATCACTAGAAAAATGGCTTTATTTCTATTTTTAAAATGGAAAAGAACGCATAAAAATATCCCTAAAGGAAGTAATAATAAAAAATTATAAACTATAGCTGAATAGCTCCACAAATACATATTGAAGTGGATACTATCAAAAATTCCAAACCAATCATTAGCTGTAATAAAACTCCTACTTTTGTCTGCTGGATTTAGAGGTAAAAGTGTTATTCCCCCTACTTTAATTTGAAGTAAACATAGTAAATAGAAGAAAAAGCTATATAAAGTAACGCGTCTTTGATTAGGCTTGATTTCTTTTCTAAAGTAATCAAGAAATACATCTATAAAAATATAGACCAACAACACTAAAAATCCGAAAGGAACAATATTATATAGAACATAGTTTGTATGCAAGTAAACACCTCCCAAATTCTGTAACAACTATCATTTTACTTATTTTAACAATGTTAGTCAAAACCATTTTTCCATTTAGATGCTTTTAATGTCATATATAAAAAAACACCCCCATAGACCACCATATCTATAGGGGAAAAAACGGTACGATATTAGTATGAAGTTTAGTAGGTTACCTCGGAATCTTTTCGCTTCGGAGTAAGTGCAGTAAAAAGTGCAATTAAATTAGGTGGAATACTAAATAATAAAAATAGCCAGTTTGTCGTCAGGATCGAGATGATCGTGAATACAATAATGGACGTAATGAAGACGAATAGGCCCACCTTCACACGCGAGGGCTGTAACGGGGCTGCGCTGGACATATTGATGGTCAAAATAATCCCAATGATTCCCCAACTCGCTACGTGTGTTAATAAAAGGATACCTAAAACCATAGCAGTGCTTAATTCAATTCCAAAATTGAGTAACGTAAAGAAAACATACAGCGCTCCTAATGTCACATACCATGAATAGGATCTCGCCTTTTGCCAAATATGATAGTACAGCTCGTCTAAACCTCTTTTTTTTCTAGCTTTCTGTCGCCCGAACCACCATCCAAGAAGTCCACCAATCACTCCCCCATACAATCCAATCATACCCCAGATATTAATCTCCATTATTCATTCTCCCCTCTTCAAATATAAACACTTCTTCAATTGTGCTATTGAACGCTTTGGAAATGTTGTAGGCAAGCTCTAAGGATGGATTGAATTTGCCTGATTCAATAGCAATGATCGATTGCCGTGAAACGCCAACTTGTTTCGACAATTCTTCCTGCGTAATCTTGTTCAATTTTCGTAATTCTCGAATTCTGTTTTTCATAATGCCTCCTTTATAAATGTAAAGCAAACTATACATTTAATGTTAAGTAAAGTTTACTTTACATCACTTCGTATGTCAAGCAAACTTTACAATTTGATTTTTAGTTAGATGATATGGCAATGTCGAGTAAAGAACAACAAAATTCTATTACTATGTACTATTTTCGGAAAATTTGATAAATTAATAGTAAGGAATGTTTTGAGCGTTACAAAAAGGAGGTTATTCAAATGAGTAAAAAAGAGCTCTTGCAAAATGGAGTCAATCAGGTTTTTTACGAAGAGGAATGGTACCCACCGTTATCAGAAGCATTAAAGAATCTCACTGCTGCGCAAGCTAGTTGGCAACCAGAAGGAAATGCTGCTAATACGATTTGGGAAAATGTAAACCATTTATTAATCTTTAAAGAGCGCTTACTTTCTCGCTTACATAAAGAGGAGACATTTGTTGCTCCACAAAATAATGATGAAACGTTTGTCCAAGGCGGTGCTCATGATGAAGATGCTTGGCAAGAAACAGTGAATCGAACCCTTCACGTACATGATGCCCTACAATCTTCATTAGCATCCTTGCAAGAAGAGGCATTAGATCAACCTAGTCCCGCTCTTCCAGTTTGGCAACAATATCTAAATATCCTTTTGCACGACGCTTACCATACAGGACAAATTGTTCAACTTCGTAAACTACAAGGTTCATGGCCTGCTAAGCGCTCCTACTTATAAACGATGATTCCAATTGGTGATTGAAAAGCAGATGCCCCCTCAAGTTAGAGACAAACTACTAACTATAGGGGGCATATCATTTAATTCGTTTTCATTATCCATCTTAAGCTGTTTTTCTACCATAATCAGTGGAACATCACTAATGTCGAGAGTGGTTTTAGTAAGTTTACAAGTCTATCGGCTTACCACCTGTCACTCCATAAATCTGACCCGTGATATAACTTCCTTCATCCGAGGCCAAAAGAACATAAACGGGTGCAAGCTCTACTGGCTGTCCTGCACGGCCGAGGGGCGTATTTTGGCCAAACTCAGGAATCTCTCCTTCTAATTTCCCGTTATCTAGCTGAAGCGGCGTCCAAATCGGGCCAGGTGCAACACCATTGACACGAACACCTTTAGAAGCAAAGTACGAGGATAGGGATACCATAAAGTTGCTTATTGCACCTTTTGTCGCGGCATAATCCATTAAAGATGAGGATGGATCGAAAGATTGAACCGATGTGGTGGTGATAATTGCACTTCCTGGCTCCAAATGTTCTTCAGCAGCTTTTACGGTCTCGAACATGCTGATGATGTTTACTTTGAAAGTGTCTTGCACTTGTTTAATTGTTAAGTCACTTAGGGATGGCTGTGCGATCTGTTGCGCAGCATTTAATACAAGAATGTCCAATCCGCCAAAGGCTTCTACGGTTTTTGTAACAATCTCTGTCGCTGTGCCGTCTTCTCGCAAGTCATACGGTAGCAGTAATGCTTTTCTTCCTGCTTTTTCAATTAATTCTTTAACGACGTTGGCATCTTCCTCTTCACCAGGGAAGAATTGGATGGCTACATTGGCTCCTTCACGTGCATAGGCAATAGCGGCAGCACGGCCAATCCCAGAATCGCCTCCTGTAATTAAGGCATTGCGCCCTTCTAAACGATTGTATCCTTTATATGATTCTTCTCCGCAGTCAGGTTTGGGGATCATTCCATGCTGTAGCGCTGGCGTGTTCTGTTCCTGATTTGGGAATTTTTCGGTATGAAATTTTTTACGTGGATCGGTTAGATGTGGGTTTCCCATCAGCTATCATCTCCTATTTTGATTAATTAGTGACAAACACTTTGTGTGCTTACACTGTTACATTTTGTTGAATACCCTCTGAACATTTACTTTAAACAGCATCAGATTTCTTCCGCCCTTCCACCAATGATGGAGTCATTTACATTTTCCTTACAAAAGAAAAAACACCCTATATAAGCGAGCAGACTAGTCCACTGTTGAAATGGATAGTTTGAACACTTACATTGAGTGTTTTAAGAACCTCTATAAAGTAGGTTATGAAAGATATTTAATAACGCTTTGTTTGTTTAAATTAACGCCTCAATTGCTTGAGCTACTTGCTCTTCTGTTAAATTGTGACGCACGATGTAGCGATTGCGCGCATGCTGTGTACATTCGATTGTACAGCCACCTAAATGCTTTGCTTCATTTTCTTCAGATGCGATAATTTGCTTGTTACATTCAGGATTTGCACAGTTAATGTAGCGTTCACAAGGTTCACCGTCATAGTGATCACGACCGACAATCACATGCTCTACTTGATTGATTGGCACCGTTAAACGCTCATCGAAAACGTACATTTGCCCATCCCATAATTGACCTTTCGCCACAGGATCTTTTCCATATGTTGCTACACCACCATGTAATTGACCGACATTGCCAAAGCCTTCACGTTTCATCCAACCCGAAAACTTCTCACAACGAATACCACCCGTGCAATATGTTAAAACATTTTTCCCTTCAAAGAGCTCACGGTTTGCACGGACCCATTCTGGTGTATCACGGAAATTTTTTACCTCTGGTCGAATCGCGCCACGAAAATGGCCGACATCGTATTCATACGTGTTACGCACATCTAATACTACTGTATTTTCATCTTGCATTTCAGCAAGGAATTGTTCTGGTGACAGGTAGCGACCTGTTAATTCATGTGGGTTGACGTCTTCTTCTAAGCCTAAGTTGACTAACTCAGGACGTGGGCGAACGTGCATTTTTTTGAATGCATGTCCTTCTGCCGCATCAATTTTAAAGACAATGCCTTCGAATAATGGGTCTGCTTGCATGTTTGCCATATATTGCTCTGTTTGCTCAATCGTCCCCGAAACAGTCCCGTTAATGCCCTCATTGGCTACTAAAATACGACCTTTTAAACCGATTTCTTTACACATTTCTAAGTGCGTTGCTGAAAACGTCTCTGGGTCTTCAATCTTCGTGTAATGGTAATATAATAAAACTCGATAATCCATTGTTTTCCACCTATCATTTCAATATTTGCAGGATATTCCTGATAGTGTCTTTTACGACCTATTAACCATAAAGGATAATCCGTTAATATGCTATCGGTAATTAGACTGAAATGAGTAGAAATAATTTTCCATATGCCGCTAGATAAAAAAAGACACATTCATTCGTTAAACAAATTTTATATTTTTCTTCACCGCATTTTCTACTAAAGCATAGAGTAAACTCGCAATACCAAAAATAAGCATCGAATTGATAATACTTAAATTATATTCTTCTATAAATCGCGAATCATAAATGATTACGAAAGAAAAAGCCCCTATTGCCCCACCAAATAAAGTGAAGGTAACCACTTTGAACAGCCAATTTTTCATAAAATGACTCACAATAAATGTTAACGGTAAAAACGAAATCGGATAGAGAATAAAAGCAAAAGAGCTCATTAAGAACATATAACCAACGCCTAAATCACGAAATCCCGTCATATATTCTGATGTCCTGATTTTTCTTCCTTCTAAAACTTCTAAGCCAAATCCAGCTAAGGCAAACAGCACTATAAAAGGTATCCACATGATTAAACAATGATAGAAAGTTTTCATTCTTATCCTTCCCCTTATAAATTTTTACTATTGGTACAATTCAACCTCTTAATAGATCCAACGAAAATCATGGAAGAAAGTTACAATGCTTCTCACCTGACAAAAGATCAAAAAAAAAGCATATTTTAGGGATTGATACGCCTAAAATATGCACCTCTCATTTCTTCTCTTTAAAACACAATCCCAATAATGATGGCTGATAGAACACTTACAAGTGAGGCACCGTATAGCAATTTTAATCCAAAGCGTGCCACTACATTGCCTTGCTTTTCATTTAACCCTTTTACGGCACCTACAATGGTACCAATTGAGCCAAAGTTAGCAAAGGATATGAGGAATACAGAGACAATCGCTGCTGTACGCTCACTGAAGCTATCTTGGATTTTAACGAAGTCCAGCATGGCAACGAATTCATTTGCCACAAGCTTTGTCGCCATGATACTCCCTGCATTCACAGCTTCATGCCAAGGTACACCCATGACAAACGCAATTGGGGCAAAGACATAGCCTAGGAAACCTTGGAATGTGATACCGAAAATGCCATTAAACACACCATTAATGAGGGCAATTAACCCAACAAAGCCTACTAACATAACCCCGACGATGATGGCTACCTTAAAACCGTCCATAATGTATTCGCCTAGCATTTCAAAAAACGTTTGCTTTTCACCTTCTTGCACTTCGATTATATCTTCCTCCGCTTGTACTTCATACGGGTTAATGATTGAGGCCACGATAAAACCACCAAACAAGTTTAATATGAGAGCTGCCACTACATACTTTGGCTCTAGCATCGTCATATAGGAGCCCACAATGGACATCGATACCGTTGACATCGCAGAAGCACATAAGGTATAAAGCCGATGCTTTGGTAAAAAGCCAATTTGATTTTTCACTGAAATGAATACTTCATTTTGCCCTACGATTGCCGCTGCAACCGCATTATAGGATTCTAGTTTTCCCATGCCATTGATTTTACTTAATACGAAACCTATATATTTAATCATAAACGGTAGAATTTTATAATGTTGCAATATGCCGATGATGGCTGACATAAATACGATTGGCATTAAAACATAGAGGAAAAATGTATGTGCACCCTCATTCGCCATCCCACCAAATACAAAATTTGTGCCTTCATTGGCATATTCAAGTAGTTTTGCAAAGCTATCAGCAAATCCTTTAATTAAAAATTCCCCAATACCTGTTTTCAGTAATAGAAACCCTAAAACAAGCTGGATAACAATCATCACAATGATTGGGCGGTATTTAATCTTTTTCTTATTATTACTTGCAAGCCATGCTAAAAATAGCACGAGTAGTAGACCTACTATCGAAATAATATAATGCATGTTGTCCCCTCCGTAACGAACAATGTTTTCAAATGCTTTTTCTTCCCATCCCATGCAATCTCTTACGCATCGATGATTGTATGAAGAGCAATGTCCACCATATCAAAAAAGGATTTTTCACTTTCCTCGTGCGTTAAGCTTTCATTTGTTAATAGTTGACTACCTACCGTCAAAATAGACAATGCCTTTACTCCATATTTTGCGGCTAACGTATAGAGGGCGGTGCTTTCCATTTCTACCCCTAAAACACCGAATTCCATAAACTTATGAAGCCTGTCTAATGTTTCGCGATAAAATTCATCTGAATTATAAATATTGCCAACAAACACATTGCCTTTTTTCCCTTGCGCTAGTTGAAACGCTTTCATTAATAAGGAAAAATCCGCAATTGGTGCGTAATTATTGCCGTAGAAAATTTTCTCCGTCAAATTGCTGTCTGAAGACACTGCTTGGGCTAGAATGATATCGCGGATTTGAATGTCCTGTTGCATCGCGCCACATGTGCCAATACGAATCAATTTTTTCACGCCATAATCGTTGACCAATTCAGTACCGTAAATACTCATCGATGGATTCCCCATGCCCGTCCCCTGCACGGAAATCGGTACACCTTTGAACATTCCTGTATACCCATACATTCCTCTTACTTCGTTATAGCAATAGACATTCTCTAAAAAATGCTCTGCTACAAATCTTGCACGTAAAGGGTCTCCAGGTAGCAAGACACGCTCAGCTATTTCTCCCTTTTTTGCTCCTAAATGTCTACTCATTTTCATTCCTCCAAAAACTTGTCATTTATCTCCAATCCAATTAGGTAACCGTTTTCATTTACCAATAAAAAATACCCATAGCCATTTCCAAAACTACTTCTTTTACAAGAAATCTGTTCAGAAACTACTATGAGTATAAGGTTTAATAAACCTGACAAACTAGACCAGATTGTTACGTTGTGTACGGGAAATAATTGACCAAATTACCGAAGTAATTCTTGACGAATATTATCTAAGTCCCTTTTGGTAGGAATCGTAGATATAATAACAACCGGCACTGTCGTCAAGGCAACGGGAAAATTACTTATGACAAAATCAATGTGATGCTGCTGCACCATCTCATCCGTTAACCCCTTCATAATAGAGGTATTAATAATCAGCTGGTCCCCAATTTCATTCTTGATTAAATTGGCGATATAATGGCGGATTGAAAATTCCTCTCCAATGACCAAGAAGGCTCGTTTACTTTTATAACGTAGCCCTGAACGAACAAGCAAGGTAAGCTTGGTTAAATGAAAGTCATTATACAGGATAGAAGGGTACGCTTTTTTCCATGTTTGCATACAGACCTGCATATCTTGGTAAATTTGCTGACATTCAATTTGAACATAGTTTGTTAAATTACTTTTTGAAATCATCAGCCATTCAGGGATGGCATTATCGATTAAAAGCTTGTCTAAAAACTCATATACCTCCAAGCTAAACCGCTCATTCATATGTAGATTAGGGTAAGCCTTTGCCAATAAGGTGAACAACTGCTTCGCCATTTGATCAATTTCTTTATTTTTATATAATTCGATTTCCTTCATTGGCGTCATGTCTGATCCTTCATAATAATGATATTAGCTTAGACTAAATAGAGATTGCATAAAAAACAATTCACGCTTTGGTAATTCAATCGAAAATTTTTCTTCCAGTGCCTGTGCAAAGTCTTTTACTGGCAAATAGAACATTCCTCTTTCCCAAGCGTAATCATCCTCCGTAATTTTGACATAGTTCCCCTTTCGTACTCTTTCCAAGACAATCGCCACTAAAAAGGATAATTTCCTTTTGGAGTTAATAAAATAAACAATGCTTTGCTCATGCTCTATTTGCGTGATGCATTGATTGATAAAATCAAAGTCACTATTGGTAAATGGCCATCCTGTATACTCATAGGCATCACCATATAATTTCCAATAAAAATAGCGGATATTCAATTCATTTCCCTTTACGGCGGGCGTCGAGTATGTAATGCGTAGCTTATACGGCTTCAAATCATGATTATTTAGTTGCGTAATCAGCTTCTTCAACGAGGAAGTGCTCATAAACATCGCCTCTGCTAGCTCCTCCATCGAATAAGGTTGCCCATTGATAAACAATAAGTGCATGAAGCGATAGAAGATGGTTTGCCTGAACATGCTCGAAAGCACTTCACTAACGGTTGTACTTCGCCCATCTCGTTGTAGAAAAATTCCCTTTCCTCTAGATACGTCAATCGTCATTGCTGCTGGTAATTGCCGATTGATCTCTTCTACGAGCTTCCGTATGGTCTTATCTGAAATATGTAAGCTTTTTTCAACCTCCCCTAAAGTAAACCATCTTTGTTCAGAATCTAGTAACAGTAATAATTGACTAGCTAATTTGAATTCCTTATCCACGTTCTCACCCTATCCATCATTCACAAAAAGGAACATACACTGGTAGCTGTATGTCCCTTTTTGCGTTTATTTCATATACGTATTCAAAACTTTTTCGATGTCCGTATTAAGCTTGTTGATATCAACTGCTGGCACGGGCTGATTGACAAGCTGATATTTTTCTTTTAGTTTTAGGATTCTTTGGACACTTTCATTGATGCGTTCCTCTGTTATTTCCCCATTGCTGACGGCTACCTTCACCGCTTCTATCGCTGCTGTAATATTGGCATATTCATGAGCGATTAAAATAATATCACTACCAGCCTTGATTGAATCGACAGCTGCTTGCCCGATCGCATAATGATTCGTGATGGCCTTCATCGTCATATCATCAGTCATCACAACACCGTCAAAGCCCAGTTGCTTTCTTAGCATACCCGTGATAATTTCCTTCGACATGGAGGAAGGATACTGTGGATCAATTTTTGGCAATAAAATATGTGCGACCATGACGACATCTGCACCATTGTTAATGGCCTCTTTAAATGGGACAAGCTCTAGCTGATTCAAGTCGTTCAAGCTTTTTGTCACCTTTGGCAATTCTAAGTGGGAATCCACAGATGTGTCACCATGCCCAGGGAAATGCTTCACGACAGGAATAACCTGCTCCGACTCCAGACCCTTCATTGTTTGAATGCCCAATTTGCTGACGATAGCTGGATCATTGGAAAACGAACGATCCCCGATAATTGGATTATTCGGATTGCTATTTACATCTAATACAGGCGCAAAGTCCAGATTGAAGCCAAATGCCTTTAATTGCTCCCCTAATAATTGGCCTACTTCAAATGAAAACTTGGATTGGTTAATGTCCCCAATTTTTCGGTTCGTTGGGAAATTTTTTAAAGCGCCTGGTAATCTGACTACTTTGCCACCCTCTTGGTCAGTGCCAAGGAAAAGTGGTAGCTGATTATTCGAATTGGCAGCCATTAAGTCATTCATCAATGTGACCGTTTGCTGGGGTGTTTCAAGATTATTGCCATAAAGAATTAAACCACCTACTTTAGCCTTTTGAATAAGGCTTATTGTCTCCTGCTGAAGCGTCGTACCTGAAACACCTGCAAACATCATTTGACCGATTTTCTCGTCCAATGTCATTTGTTCCACCGTATCTGGCGCTTGTGGCTTCAGTTCCGTATAGACCGAAATATGATGAACAGTAGGATTGGCATCACTGTCAATCGGTTTCGGTAAAATCCACTTTAATTGATAGCTGGCATTTACTTGGTAGACAAGAATAATTTGATCGGTTGAAGGATCCTGATAGTAACGAACTTCATCAGGTTCACCCAACTTATTTTTAATATCTGCTAAACGAATGCTTTTGATATTCTCTTTCGATGAACGGATATCGAAGGCCAGTGAACCTCGATAACCAATCGTCACATCCTCGTAATTTTCATATTGTCCATTGGCGGATTCAGTAACCTGCTGCGGTTCTCCCCATTGCTCACGAACCGCTTGTTGTTCTGTATCTCCTGCTGCAAATGGCACATCAGGTACTTTTCCTTCTCGCGCGAATTGAGCAATATCCTGAATGAGGACCTCTATATTGTCTGAACCACCTTCCTGTTCGGACGCATCCTCTTGAACGGGCGTTGTCTCAGGATTTCTAGTCGGTAGTGTGACTGGCCTCACTTTCATGCCGATAAAAAAGGCTAGACCCATTAACATCAGCACAAGAACTAGCAGCACACCACGTCTTCTTTTATGCATGTAAAAACCTCCTTCACCAAGCCATTTGGCGACATCGAAACAAATCTATCAACTAACGTTATCATAACTGCCACCTGAATTCAAAGCTCACGCTGTGAACAGAATCGCAGCCTTCAATAGAAAATATTATCGTAAGCTAGCAAAAATGCAAAAGAAGATGTTAAAATATTCACATAAAGGGGGATATAACACATGGGGAAATTAAGTAAAAGAAATATACTGTGGATTGTGCCAATCGGTATCTTAGCGGTATTTTGGTACTTCTATGGTCCACAAAAGGATATTACAGACAATGAATATATTACATACGTAAAAAACTATTCCTATGAAAATAGCGCAAAAACTTTGGAGAGTGCCTTTGCCTCTGCCTGTGAAAATCCATATTGGGTCTATTTTGAAACACAAAAGGGACAGGATGTTGTAGAGTTTGAGGGTGATTGCACGGTTAACAATGAAGTAGCCAAGGTCAATGTACAGTTTCTGGTAGACAACGACATCACAAGTGTTCAATCAGGTGCAATGCTTGTCGATAGTAAAATGCAGGAAGAAGCAGACCGCGATGAATTTTTGCTAGCACTTGCTAAATAATCCCTTATAGTGATGCTATAAGGGTTTTCTCTGGGAAAGCGGATAAAATGTGCAAAGTAGTGGATAGCAACCCTAAAGTGATGGATAGAAAGTTAAAAGTGGCGGATAGATCCTGTAAATTGACGGATAACTCTGAGAAAGCGGAGTAAGATTTTGATGCTGCAATCGAATAAAAATGGAGAGGTTTGATCCTCTCCAGAAGGTGGTTATTATTTTTTCTTGGCGATCCAAATCGTCCATCGATCCTTTTCAATGATGGAACCTTCAGTGGTAATTGCATTCCTTATATGCTCAAGAAGGGACGATAATTGGATGTCATTTAACTCATGTAATAGACTACGCCCCACTCTACCTTGTAAATCAGCCAATAATTGCTCCTTATTGGCATAGACCTGTCTCGTCTCCCATAGTTTGAGTTCACTAATTTCTTGAAAGCCTACTTCTTGTAAGCTTTCTGTCACCAACTGACTAGTGTGTCTGCGCTCTACTTCCTTTTGAATAAGCGAAGGAAAACTTTCAAAGAAATAGCCCCTTATATGATGAGCATCCCCTGGAAGTAAGCAATCCTCTGGGGTGCGATCCTGTACGATAAAATAACCGCCTTGCTGTAAAAGCCGAAATGCCTCTTGAAAGCATGCTTTGACATCTTGCATATGATGAATTAAGGCTCTTTCAAGCACGATATCAAAAGTATCCCCTGCAAGCCCTGTATTGAAAGCATTTCCTTGCACAAATGTGATTTGCGGATATGCTCGACAATTTTCTTTCGCTCCGTCTAGCATGGCTAGTGAAAAGTCTACACCTGTTACAGATGCCACCCCCATATCGACAAGTGCCTTGGCATAAATCCCTCCGCCACAGCCGATATCTACTGCCCTTCCCATACTATGAAAAGGAATATGTTTCGCTAACGCTGCCTTCCATGAGCTATCTGCCTGTCTAGTTGTATAAGACGTACGATGTTGCTGATTATGAAAATCAATCCCCATTCTCTTCACCTTCCCCTTTTATTTTAGTGTACTAGTAGATCACCCATAAGAAAAATCTATAATTATTATAAAAATACATAAGCTTACCTTATCAAATGAAAAACCCATGCTGGGATATGCATGGGTTGAGCTACCATTAACTATTTCTAGTAGGATGGGAGGACTTTAATATGGTCCGTTCAATTATTCTAATTTCGTTATTTAGTTTTGTAATCGCCGCTTCAATTTGTTGATAGCGCTCCATCCGCTTGACCTTCTCTGTTGGAAGGGAATCCTTTAAAGCAGCCTGTCCCGCGTATAAGCTTGACAGTAAATCTAGCTTTTGAAAATAAGCTGTGCTATATTGCTCCATAACACCCAGCCCCTCATCTGTTACTTTTTTACACGAACTTATGAATTGTTGTTCATATAAGAACTATAACCGAAAAAAGCAGCCTCAAAACTCCATCTAAATTATTATTTATTATCCATTTCCAAGTAAATGATTATTCTATAAAAGCGCTAAAGCTACGTTATTCATCTTTTTTTAACAAAGAATAGATAAATGTATCATGTGCTTGTCCCTTTTGATACATATAGTCCCTCAATATGCCTTCCTGTTGGAATCCAAGCTGAATTAACAGCTTGGAAGATGCCTCATTCTCTAAAAAAACAACGGCTCCAATCCGGTTTAAGTTCATATCCCCAAAACCATATGCAATTACTTTCTGCACAGCTTCTTTTGTATAACCCTGCCGCCAGTAATCAGGATGAATTTCATAGCCAATTTCTGCTCGTTGATGTGCCGCCGACCATAAATGGAAGCCAACTGTACCAATCACTTCATTCGAATCTTTTCGTTCAATTCCCCAACGAATCCCACGCTTTTCCTCAAAATTTTTAGCAAATTGCTTAATTAACTGCTCAGCCTGCTGTGTGTCAGCAAAAGGCTCCTGCCCATAATAGCGTGTTAAAGCCTCATTGGAAAAGCAACGAAAAATCGCAGGAACATCCTCCTCTGTGAGTTCTCTTAACCTAAGTCTTGCTGTTTCTAATTCTGGAAACATGCTGTTCCCCTCCTCTACCATCCATATCATTCTCTACTCTTCCTTCAAAATCCTTTTTTGACAATACAAACGTGCAAACCCCAAAGTAGGCTTGCACGTTTGATTATCCGAAGGCTTGTGCTGCTAGAGCATATAATGTTTGATTTCTTGGAGGTATTTTTTTGGCATTACGGATCATGATAGGTGGTGTGGCAGCCATCGTAAAGCCACTTTGTTGTAAAATTGGACCAAGCTCCTTTTGAACAGATGGGCAGTCGATACGTAATTTTCCCTGATAGCCCTTAGCCAATTCATTGATAATATGATGTGCTATTTCTTTACTTGGCGCGACGATTGGTCCTAAAAGTAGATAAATTGGCCCCGCGATTGTTAAGCCATAGCCAATCATTTGGTTGTCTTGATTTTTGACAACAACACAGCGCTGTGACTGCTGTATTCTTTTACGCAAAAAGATTCTTCTACTATCCCCAAAGGCTGCTGCGTCAAGTTTGGCCAGCTGTTCAAAATCCTGTTCTTGAAATTCTTTGATGGTGCCTAAAAAATCGGCTTCGCTGGTCGTCTCAACATATTTGTCTGCCAAATATTTATGTACATGCTCAGCAGTTGTGAAGCCCATTTTTTGATATAAAGGTTGTCCTTCTTTTGTAGCTACGAGCATAATCGCTGTTTCCGCTGAAACACTATCGATACAGGCTTGTGTAACGATTCTACCTAAGCCAAAACCTCTGCATTGCTCATGCACAATCACCATGCCAATGGAAGCTACATTTGTGTCGTAGGGAATAATGGCTGCACTGGAAACAATTTTTCCTTCCATATTTTTATGTCCAACTATTCTACCTGCTGCCATAATCGTTTCAATTTCGTAGGCATCGTAATCCCATCCAACGGAAGCTGATAGCTCGATTAATCCCTGAATATCACTAGAAGTAAATAAAGTTAGATCAAAATTCAATTAGATACACCCTCTCAAAAGAACATATGTTCCATTTTACAAAATCCCCCTTCCATATACAAGCAATATCTCTTAGCTTTAGCAATTATTACTATATAATTATTGTAAAATAGCCTATAATAGTTGCTAGACTATGCACTCCTACTTCAAGCATATAAAGGTGATTTCAACATGACATCCTATGAACGTATTCTTATAATGGTCCCGCCGTTTCCCTAGCTACGCAATCTACTTGTAACTAACAAAGTAGAATTTTGCTTGTAGGAGGGCAATATGTTGAAAAAACAGGCAGTACCATCTTTATTATTAATGATTGTTCTTGTGGCTTTTCCACAAATTAGTGAAACAATATACACACCATCACTTCCGGATATTGCCGCTGCACTTGATGTAGCCAATAGCTCTGTCCAATTAACATTAAGTATCTATTTTATTGGCTTTGCGTTCGGCGTTTTCTGCTGGGGATGGATTTCTGATTTTATTGGCCGTAGACCTGCCATGCTAGGTGGTTTAATTTTTTATGGAATAGGTAGCCTACTCTGCTTTTACGCAGAGACAATCCCTTTTCTATTAGCAAGTCGATTGCTACAAGCATTCGGCGCTGCAACTGGCTCCATTATTACGCAAACCATTTTGCGTGAAAGTGTGACGGGAAGTCAACGCCATGCTATGTTTGCTCAAATTTCAGCCGTCATTGCCTTTACCCCAGCTATAGGGCCGTTAATTGGTGGTTGGGTGGATCAAGCACTGGGCTTTCGAGCCGTGTTTTTTGTCCTTGTCATCATGAGTATCCTGTTGTTTATCTATGCTTATTGCAGACTTCCAGAAACAACCAATCCTGCAACAAGACAAAGAACAGCGATTTGGCCTGTCGTCAAACGCATTTTTGCTTCACCCATCGTGCTTGTCTATGGGCTACTAATAGGAGGCATTAATGGTGTTCTATTTAGCTACTATGCCGAAGCACCCTTTATATTCATCGAGCATTTCCAGCTGTCACCTGGCCTGTACGGATTTCTTGGCATTATCGTTGCCCTTGCTTCCATAATTGGGGCTATGATTTCAAAGCGACTCGTCATCAGCCATTCGCCACAAAAAATCATCCATGTTGGCTGTTTGGTAATGCTTGGTGGCACTTTGCTTTTGACCATCGTTTGTACCCTGCCATTGCACGCGAGCATGATGGCCATTGGTATGCTGATTACTATTTTTATCACACTGCTAGGCTCGGGCATCGCACTTCCTAATTGCTTAAGTTTAGCGTTAGTAGATTTTCAGGATGTGATTGGCACAGCAGGCGCTATCTTTAGTCTCGGCTATTACTTACTCGTCAGTGCCATCACATCTGGTATGAGCTTACTGCATAACGGTTCTTTACTGACAATGCCACTTTATTTCTTAGGTCTATCCTTGATAATGTGGCTTTGCGGGAGAAAGTTTATTCGATAATGGAAGAAAGCGGGCTTCCAATCGCTATCGCTTTTAGATAGATGAAAGACTAGAACAAAACCTCTTCTCCGAATAGAAAAAGTGGGTGAAATTTTACTCTTCGTAAAATTTCACCCACTTTGATTATAGGATAGCCTAGCTCTAAATTTTTCCCACTGGCACCTATTGAATTTTCTCACTCAAAGTGTAAATACTTAATGACAAAGATTGAACTATGTCAGTAGGCATCGTGCAGTGATCTAACTATCTCCTGATGCATAAAACTGATATAATAGATATACCATTAAAGTGAGGGGTGTTATTTATGAAAGGAAATTCATCCTTAGAACGTAAAAAGCAAGTGCAATTCGCAGTTGGTATGGCTGCCATTGACGGTGGAAAACCGAGCGCATTTACACAGAACCTCTTAAACCAATATGAAAATGGTCAAGTATCATCCAGCCAATTGAAACAAGCGATTGTTGAAAAATATACAAGGGCTTCACAGTAGTTTATGGATCCATATATTTATCCTAATACAAATGTCTTAATCAACAAATTAAATATTCGAGATGAACAACAATTGATTGACGTTGAAGCACAACTGTTAATCGCTGGGATTATAGATATTTCTTCTATCACGCATGAGATTGACTTCCAAAAATATAAAAGTCTCCAAAAGATTCATCACTTCCTTTTTCATGAGCTATATTTATGGGCAGGAGAATTCCGCACAGTCAATATTTATAAAAGCGAACATGTTTTAAGTGGATTATCTGTTGCTTATAGTGATAAAGATCACATTGTATCTGATTTAAAAACTATTTTCAGTTGGTCTAAATCTAAGCAATGGAAGTATTCTAATCCTCTCCTTGTTGAGGACTTTTCTTCATTTATGACAAAACTTTGGCGTGTTCATCCTTTCCGAGAAGGAAATACACGAACGGTATCGATTTTCATGAAGCTTTTTGCTGAAGCAAATAGGCTAGACTTCAATGCTCAATTGCTCTCACAGTATGCAGGATATTTACGAAATGCACTAGTTCTTGCAGCAGTAGAAGAAGCTCCGGAACCACAATATTTATTGAAGATGATGACAGATGCTCTGGATGTAGCTGATTTCAATAAATTCAAGGCTGACGATGAAACGTCTAATTATCAAGTAATTGGGCGTTATGATGTTTCCAAGTATAAAGAAAAGCCCTTTGAAACGGATTAAGGAATGATTTATTTACAGATTTAATACGCTAAAAAGGATGGTGATTTGTAATTGAATCATCATCCTTTATATATATATTTCGCAAATGGGATCAATTAATTCATTTAAAACCTTTTACTCTTAGAAAAATCACCTCCTAATTGAAATTTAGTTTTTAACCCCATATTCAATCGAAGGTGTATTTTTTTATTTGTCTATACTGTTGAGGTCAGTCCTCAACATCAATTTTCCACTTTTTATACACCTACTAGTTTTTTCTAGCTGCTTCTCCTATCCTTGAAAATAATAATCCAACACTTCCTGTGGGGTATGAAAAACTTTGTTGCTTTGCGTTTTATAAAGAAATTTGGGATTCGTACAGGCTTTCTCTAGACTTTTTGCTTGCTTTAGCTTATCCGTCATTTGCTCAATAATATCTGTGTAGCCATCGAGCTGGTTTGAAATTTTCGGTAGCATCGTTGGTGAGATATCGAGTACAATAGAGACTTGATCCTCAGCATAACTATTTAAATTGATAAAAAAGCATTCTTCCAAATGCTTTGAATGTTTATCTACATTAATGACAGCCTCTTGATAATTGGCGATTAACCCTGTTGATGTATTCGTAATTGTAAAGCCTTGTTGTGTCAAATGCTGTTCAACCAGCTTTAAAAACTGCTCGACCTCTGCATCTAGCTTTGGTGTAACAGTTGATTGAATTAAATCATTACATTTCTGATAAATGGTATCAATTTCGGTCTGTTTTTCGACAAGTAATTTAAAATTGGACATTGAATACACGCTTCATCTCCCCTTTTTACTAAGGTAGACATTCATGAAGCGTTTTAGTCATGATCACGAAAAATAACAATTAAAAGGAGAAGTCCATGATTAGAAATTCTGTCAAAGCCATCATCATCGTGGATGGGAAACTATTGCTAACAAAAAATCAAGATATAGAGGGCTACTTTTACCTTTGTCCAGGTGGTGGACAGGAGCATGGAGAGACCTTTCACAAGACGTTGCAAAGGGAATGCCTGGAGGAAATTGGCTCCTCCGTTCACATTGGAGAGCTGTTATTTATCCGTGAATACATCGGACAAAATCATGAGCATGCCGCCTTTGACGCTGATGTACATCAGGTAGAATATTATTTTCTCTGTCAGCTAAATGCGCAAACTTGTCAACCAACGAATCCTGATAGTCTTCAAATTGGGACACAATGGATACCGATTGAAAAGCTTCATACATATAGACTTTACCCCAAAGCGCTTACCCAACCATTAAAGAAATTTATACGAGGACAACAAACAACAATCTATTTGGGCGATGTCAATTAAAACAGGCTGTCTATCTCCTTAGACAGCCTATTCTTAAGGAAGCACTTTCACCATCGTATAGTAGCTACTGCCTGGTGGATAATCTTTAATTTCTCCCACTACTTGATAGCCATGTGCCTCATAAAAGGTACGCGCTTGAAACTCGTAGGTTGTCAGTAGGGCTTTTGTTGCCCCCATGTCCTTGGCTACTAACTCTGCCTGTGCTAAGAGCTTTGTGCCAATTCCCTTTCCACGATATTCTTCACTAAACCAAAATTTATGTATTTCTATCCATCCCCAGTAGACTTCAGCTGTTATACCACCTATCCATTGCTGCTGTTGATCTGTGACGATTAACTGTAAAGGAAGAACCGCACCCTTCTTTCTACTTTCGCGATGATAAGGAGATTGCTCATTATTATAGGCACGAATTTTTTCGCTTAAAAAATTTGTAAAATCCTCATGGTGTCCCCGTAAAACCTCTACTTGATATTCCATCTCGATCCTCCTATTCCTGGTAACGCTTTATCAGCTTGTCTTGATGAGCTGCAAATATTTCTTCTAATGGAATATCGTACTGATTGGCAATCACTATAAGATTTCCTAAGACATCCCCTAGCTCTTCAATTAGCTCCTGCTTATTTTCTTCAAAGGATGGTGTTTTTTCATCTGGTCGATCTCTACCAATCTCGATTGCTCGAATCGCCCTGGCTACCTCACCTGTTTCTTCTGCCAAGAAGCCAATACGTGTAAAAATATTAAGCTCTGACCAGCCACGTGCTTCATAGTAATCCTTTACCCAGCGTTGAAATTCATTTAGTTCCAATTCAGTTTCCTCCATTTCCTTCCTCTTCAAAATAAATTATACTATAAAAGAATTCGATCAGATATGGAGGAAATCAGCTATGAAAAGTATTGCCGTATTTTGCGGATCCAGTCTAGGCGCTTCCGATGCTTATCGTCAAGGAGCGATTTTACTAGGAAAAGAATTAGCCAAAAGACAAATTACTCTTATTTATGGTGGTGCTTCTGTAGGCATCATGGCAACAGTAGCGAATACAGTGCTAGAAGAAGGCGGCAAGGTCATTGGGGTGATTCCGACATTATTAGAAGAACGTGAAATTGCGCATCAACAGCTGACAGAGCTGATTGTTGTAAAGACAATGCATGAACGTAAAAGTAAAATGATGGAATTAGCAGATGGCTTTATTGCCCTTCCTGGTGGACCTGGAACATTAGAGGAATTTTTTGAAGTATTTACGTGGAATCAAATCGGGCTGCTTCAAAAACCTTGTGCTATTTTCAATATGGAAAACTATTTTGATTTATTAATATCTTTCTTTGACCATATGCAAAATGAACAATTTTTAAAAGCACAATATCGTGATGCACTTATTGTTGATGAGGACGCAGCAGCACTATTAGATAAATGTGAAAGCTTTGTTCCTCCAGCTGTGAAAACTTATGAATTAAGCAAATAATAAAATGGTGAGGGTGGACCTAATTGGACTATCCTCACCTTTTTCATAATTCTGCTTTCTTTTCCCGCCTTTTCACTGCTACCACAGCAATCAATACCATCCCAAGCTTCACCAGCCCAATAATGGCATACAGACTAAATGAAAGAATCGCTGGTAATAATACCAGCCACCACGACCATGTAATGACATTTGTTAGCTTTAATACGACAAAGACAATGGTCAACACTTCTGCAATGCCCATCATTTCACCACCTTACAGCCCATCCTTGACTATATAGTAACTATATATCTTACGATAAGGAACATTACAGGAAAAATTTTCACTACTTTTTCTAAATCATACAACAGGAGGCAGTAAGATGACGAATATTTTTGTAAAAAGTGAGTTTGCTCCTTTAAAACGAGTTGTCATGGCGCAATCGGAATTTGCTTTTCCAGCTAAGGAGGCTCCAACAGATGATGAATTTTTAACAGAAGAAACACTAGCACTTTATGCAAGCGTAGATACACTCGGTAAAAATTTTAAAGATGTCTTTCCAGAAAGACAGCAGCAATGGGAATTGGAACGAGCAAATTTAAAAAAAGTATTAGAAAAATACGGGGTAGAAGTACAAGTACCAAGACGTTTAACAGACTATGAAAAAGAAGTAGGAAAAGAAGATGGCTATAGCAATTTCTTCGTTCGCGATCCCTTTTTCACTATCGGCCATTTCTTAATCGAGGGCTCCCTTCGATTCCCACATAGACGCAACGAAATTTTGCCAGTACGTAATCTTTTAGCACAGGAAGCAAATGAAAATCAATGTTTCTATGTCTCCATTCCAAAGCCTGATATGGCAGATGGTTTAGATTCTGAAGCTGGCCCGTTTTTAGAGGGCGGCGATGTGTTAGTGTTAGATAAAACAGTTTTCGTCGGGAATTCAGGACTAGCCTCCAATAAAAATGGTGTGCAGTGGCTGCGTAATTTAGCAAGTAACTTTGATTATACGGTGGTCGAAGTGCCGCTTCATCCAACCATTCTTCATCTCGACTGTGCGCTTAGCCTCGTTAGAGAGGGTCTAATGATTGTCTGCGAGGAAGCACTCATTGATGGTATTCCCAAACAACTAAAAGATTGGGATAAAATTCACGTTTCCCTAGAGAATGCCGCAAAACTTGCTACTAACGGCTTACCTATTAATGAAGAAGTCTACATTACAGACAAAGAATTTACATGGATTGGCGAGCAACTAGCGAAGAGAGGTATCACCGTAGAATATGTTGATTTTACGATTTCTCGAAGCTTTGGCGGTTCTTTTAGATGTAGTACACAACCCCTATTACGCACGGATCTCTAGAAATTATCTCTCCCCTCTAAAAAATAGTATGAATAATGAGCAACCTGAAATGGCACATTATTTGTAGGAGGTGGACAAGAAATGTCTAGAATTATTGGTGTGGAACAATCATTAACGAATATCGAAGATGCTTTAAAAGCACAAGGCTTTGAAGTCATCCAGCTTCGCAATGAAGAGGATGCGAAAAAATGTGATGCTTGTATTATTACAGGTCAGGATCGCGATGTCATGGGAATTAGTGATCCAGTTATGGAAGGTCCTGTGATTGATGCGAATGGACTATCGGCAAACGAGGTCGTTGAACGCGTCCAAAAATATTTCCACTAAAATCATTAGTGCTGTCTCTACGTCATTTTGACGAGAGCAGCACTTTCCTACATACAAATGGGCTCTACTTATAATACCTTGCGTTCTTGTACAAACTAATATACACGAACTTCAAAAAGTAGGGAGATATATGAGCCAAAAACAAATTGCGATTGTTATTTTAATGCTGACGACTACACTACTGCTATCAGGCTGTTGGGATGTAACAGAGCCGCAACGCATGTATTACGTACAAGGTGTGGGGGTTGACTACAAGGATAATGAATATACAGCATACTTACAAATTATCAACTTTGCTAACGTAGCGAAAACAGAATCAGCTAACCCTAATGCAGCGCCTACCGAAATTGGTCAAGCGAAGGGTAAGACAATAGAAGAAGCCATTTACAAATTGTATCGTTCAATGGACCAAGAAGTATTTTGGGGACATATGACCTTTCTTCTCTTCTCAGAGAGTGCCATGAAAGCTGAACATGCGATTGCGGTTATTGATACTTTTCTACGCTTTCGAGAGACAAGATATCATATTTGGGTTTACTGTACCCAAGATCCTATCGAGGATGTTTTATTAGTTTCTCCATTGTTAGAGAAATCACCAACTGCCGCCAAATTAAGTAATCCTAAAAATACAGCGAAGCAGGAGTCATTTGTAGAGCCTGTCAATTTAAGACAGCTCGTTATTGGTTTAAATGAGCCCAACCACGAAATGAAAATTCCTTACGTAACCGTTAACGAAAACTGGGAGACAATGGATGGCTCAAAAACTGCAACCGTTTTTGCAGGTGTCGGTATACTTTCAAAGGATAGTTTTAAAGGCTATATAAAAGGCAAATCCGCACGTGGAATCGAGTGGATGAATGATGAAACAAAGCAAGGCGAAATTACCGTCGAATTAGAAAATAATGAAAAAAGTGATTACTTAACTGTCGATATTAAAAAGCTTGATGTAAAAGTCAAGCCAATTGTCAAAGGTAATGACGTAACATTTGAAATAAATTTAAAATTCGATACGATTTTAAATGGTTTTAAAGGGAGGCTAACACCCAATCAGGTAAGAAAAAAAGTAGAAAAAGCCGTCAAGGAAGAAATCCTAACTACCTTTGAGGAAGGACTAAAAATGGATGCGGATGTCTTTCGTCTATCCGAATATCTCTATCGTAGTAATGTAAAGGCTTGGAAGAGATTAGAGAAGGATGGCAAAATTCCTCTAAGCAAAGATTCCATCAGTAAAATCGATATTCATATTAATAAAGTAAGCCCTGGCCGTAAAACATTTGCAGAAACGATTACCGAATAATAGGTAGAGACCATCCAAAATAGCATGGTCTCTTTCTTATGGCCATCTTGTCATGCTATAGTAATGGAAAAGATGAGGAAACGTTAAACAGACAGGAGATCGAGACGATGATAAAAGGCTTTGGAGGTATATTTTGGCGAACAAAGAATCTAGATTCTGTAAAAAAGTGGTATAGCGAAACCTTGATGCTAGAAATAAACGATTGGAATGGGACAATCATTAAACCCCAAGAAGGCAATGAAACGATCTTTTCTTTTTTCACTGAACAGGACAATTATTTTCCAGCAGAACAGCAAGTGATGTTAAATTTCCAAGTTCATGATGTAAACGAGATGATAAAGCATCTTGAACATCTTGATGTCCCACTCGCAAAACCTCTAGAGTGTAACGAATTTGGAAAGTTTATTTGGATTAAAGATCCAGAAGGACGACTGATTGAGCTTTGGGAAAAATAGTTTACCCTTGCGTTATATAAGTCAAAGAAAAAAGGACCAGACACTTGAGACTGGTCCTTCTTCCTATATTAATGGTTTGTTTTCTTATTAAGAATGTAATCCCGATAGACTAACAGAGCGACAAGAAGAAAGCTAAGGCTAACAAGTCGGAAAATCATTTCTATACTTATCCATTCAGCTAAAATTCCTAAGATAAATGCGCTCATACCTACTCCAACATCAAAACTGGAAAGAAAAGTGGCATTGGCTGCACCACTTTTGGCTTCACTTACTTTTTGAACAGCCCAGGTTTGTAGGCACGGCATAACGGTGCCATAGCCTCCACCAAATAAAATCGCGGCGATAATCAATGTGAAATTATTTGTAGTATAGGATAACACGATTAAAGATAGAAAACCGAAAATCGCTGACACAATAATGATCGACCATGGTCCATGCTTATCAAACCATTTCCCTGTAAAAGGACGTATTAAAGTGGAAACAATTGCGTTGATAAGAAAGAATAGAAAAATATGCTTTAATCCCTTTTGTTCACCAAAAAGAACTAAGAATGTAATAATAGCGCCAAAACCAAGCGTCGTCACAACAGTCAATACTGCTTGAAACCTTACTTCTTTTTCAAATATCGCTTCCATAAACCGAAATGGCTGCTTGTCATTTTGAATAGGTGTCGTTGCATGCACAAAGGAAAGCATTATGATCGCAAATAGGCTTAGGAAGGCTGACGACCAAATCAGCGTGTGAAAAGAAAAGGTACTGTAAATAAGGATACCGAGACTTGGGGCAACAATCGCTCCCACGGTTGTGGATACCGAGAAATAGCCCATTCCCTCTCCTAATCGAGCTTTAGGGATACTATCTACAGCCATTGTACTATTGGCTGTCGTGGATACACCCCACGCTGTTCCATGGAAAAGTCGGAGTAATAGGAAAATCCAAATCGTGTTAAGCAATGGATACAGCATTGTAATTATGAGTAAGGCTATACTTGCCACAATCGCTAGTTTTTTCCGCTTATGATCCATTAAATAGTACCCTACAAAAGGTCTTATCGTAATGGCACCTAGTGTAAATACCGTCGTCACCAAGCCTACTTGCATCGGATTGGCGTTTATGCTTAATAAATAGGCTGGTAAAATAGGCAATAACATTTCAAATCCTATAAAAATAAAAAAATTACTTATGAATAGAAAAAGAAATGATGAAGTAAAAATTGGTTGTTTTTTCATAGTAAATTCCTCGCTTCTAATTATTTTTCTAAATTAGAAGCGCTTGGAACACTGCAACATTCCTTAATTGTCTTAGTTTTTTTAGCAATTCACTCACCCTCTCTCCGTTTTATCACAACAAAAAAGACGCCATAAAACCGGCGTCTACCAATTACTTTGTATGGTTAAAAAGTCATTTTTCACACATGACTGACAAAAGCAAAAAGCTTCCGGTTACTACTTTCACTATGCTGTTTTCTTAAAAAACCACAGACTGGTCCCTTTGAGCCTAAATCATCTAATTGTAAAAATGTCTTTACCTCAATCGCCGTTCTTCTGAAAATAGTTTCCATGACTTTTTGCCTCCTCTCTCAAGATCAATTCATAGCTTACTATAATTTAATACAAGTTTACCACAAAAGCAAATACAATGTTGAACTATGTATAAGACGCAAAATATTTTCCACGCATGGACTATTTATAAAGTTCTTTCCTTGTCACCGTCTATTAATTGAACATGCACCTTGGAGGAGCCACCTCCCTCTATATGATTAGGAACATTTGTTAAATGGAGTAATTCCTTTAGATGAATAGCTTTTTCACGATTGGCCTCGATGGTCACATGATATGGCCCTGCTATATTCATAAGTGAATTCATCCGCTTATCGCCTTTAAAAAAATTCGTATCGATAAATTGTAAATCAAAGGACACAGCTTCATTGCTTCGATTATGTAGGACAATGGTACATTCCCCATTCATTAAGTCTTTTCTCACCATATCAAAACGACATTCTCCATCCCCTTTGTATGAAATGGCCATAATGCCACTAGCAAAGGTTTCTTGATACGCCATGATAAGCAAATGAGGTAAAAATGAATAAAGTAATACTACAATAACAAATGTTCGAAAATGATATTTGTTGATACTCCTAAGTAGTAAAATCATAGCAATTATAAATAAAATCGAGCCAAAGATGCCAAGTAACACGTATCCATCTTGTGTTTCGATAGGAATTGACATGAATGTAGTATGTGCCATACTTGCTTCATTGTAAGGATAAGGAAAAAACAGACACATACAAATACCCAACATAACGATTGACCCGATAAACGCCTTTTTATTGTTAACCATATGCTGCCTCCTTTCTTAGGTAATACATAATATGCACATACTAAATTTACCATATATACCCTAAACAAGGAATGAAGTCTGTGAAAAACTTCTATTTTAAAAATAGTCAATCCGTCTGTAGGCTGAGATGTAGGACCGTCTATAGGGCATTTCCAAATTTAAGGTAAATCGCTATAATTAAGCTCCCTGGGGGATTACAAGAAGAAGGAGGGTTCATATTGGGTATGAAAATATTTTGGTGGGCTGTAAATATTGTATGGCTATTGATTTTTTCTGGCATCGCCGTATTTATTGGGGCAAGAAATGTTGATGGTGCAGGGATTGTGCAAACACCTGAAGTGAAAATGGTGTCATTCATTATTTTGGGCATCATGTTTCTAATCGTTGTGCTTGTGCAATTAATTTTTCTTTACTTTATTAAAAAAAGCACAAAAGCTCACTTTACGAAAATCACATAAAAGAAGCGAGAGTCTATATTAGCACTCGCTTCTTTTTCACCTTGATGCACATAACTCCCTAAAATTACAGCCCCGACAATGCCATTTTTCTTGTGTTTGTTCAAAGTCCTCGAGGTCTACAGGCTAAAAGTTAGATTTTTGGCCTAACTTAGGGGGTGCTGTACATTTGAAATGTGGTTTTAGTATTTATTCATCAAAAAAATCACCTTTGAAAAAAGGTTTAATTCCAACTTCTCTAAATAAATATTTTATTGGATGACAATCATCGACCAGATTTTTGTTGGGAATTAAAATTTTCTCCCTAAGTTCTTGAAATATTTCCGGATTAATTTCTGGAAACCATTCTTCATAAATCATATGTTTATCCTTTTCTATCAAAATTAAATACACAACAATAATCTCAAACATATAAGGAAATTCTTGTTTAATATTTTGATAGTTATCTAACAATGAAGTTATATAATCCTCAAAATTAAAAAATTTTGTTCCTTTTTCATTGTTGTATTTTAAACGTTCCTTTTCAGGTTTAAAGACAAAAGTAGACTTATTAAACCAGTTGCCTAACATGCATGTAAAAATTAATAATGCATATTTTTTAGTTTCTTTATCATCATCATTAAAATATTTAAAATACTCATCATAAATATAGTTTTTGGCAGTGGTAAAATACCCAATTTCAATCCCAGAAATAGTTTGTTTCACATTTTGTATAATTTTATTATTTTCCATACCATAGTCACTTTCTTTAAAAATTTCCATAATATAGATTATAACACACATTTAGAATACAGGGAACATTGATACAATAATCCAATCATACTTTGAATATGACCCTGACCATGAACTCCCTTTTTGAATTGCAACCCTAACTCTTTGTCCTTCTTTAAACGAAATAAATTCTTTTGTATAACGATCTTTAACTGTAGGATCTTTTAACAGTTCGTCTGTTCCATTTATTACTTCCATTGCGATATCCATAGATTTTGCTGGATAATAAGCATATTTGAATTGTGATTTCCATTCATTGTTTACTTGAGTTTCATATTTTATTTTCCCCTTAGAAAACTTCATATGATACTCATAAATATGACAATAACCGTAATTTCTAGTTTTAGCTGCTGGCATTACAATCTTTGAACCAGAGGATGATGTTGCCACCTGATCTTTCATCGGTGACGCTGCTTTCATTGCCTCGTTCTCTTCAACAAAGTTTATTTCATCAGTTGGAATTTCGCCTTCAGGCACTTCTATAGGTTCAAAACCGTCCATTGGACTTAGAGTGTAAACACCACAGTAATCTTGTGCCTCTTTTTTTACTAACTCCGATAAAATATCATCGTTAGCTTTTGCTGTTACAGGAATTACTAATATAGTCATAAATAAAACTATCAATAATCCGCTAAATTTCTTCATTTTTCCACTCCTTTATTTTTCTGGGTACACCGCAATTGTATAATTTTACAAAATAAACTTAAATAGTATTTAATTACCTTTTATTAAATGACAAATAGTTACAATTTATAAAGTGTTAAATCACCAATTCATTGCCAAAGAACCTCCATTCTTTAATGATGAAGGTTCTTATATTGAATCATCTATTTTTTCAAATCAAGATTCTACTATAATAATATTTAATTTATAATAAAACATGACTTTAGTAGTGTTAAAAAATACAAATGAAATGAAATAAATTTTAAACCCAACCAATACTTTCTGCTGTTTTATCTATTAAAATGTTACGTTTACACAATACCTTATGACTTGAAATATAAGCTTATCGGCTATGTCCTCGCATTCATAACAGTCATCTGTATCCAGTAACGCATATCTACAATGGTATGCATATCCTCACCTAACTCGTTGTATAGGTCTTCCACAGTCTTGATGATGCGTTTTAGGTTTTGGTAGTAGTCATCATTGGCTAGAAGCATTAAGTCACAAATCACTAAGACTTTTTATGTTATAATTTACATAAAATACATATTAAGGTGATTCTAATGACATTTATCAGAAAATACTTGAATATTGTTTACTTCGTTATACTTTTTTACTTTTATCTGTTTCGGATTATTTCAAAAAAGGTAATTGGGATTTTCTTAATAATCTCTTCTTTTCTTTATGGGCAGTAATTGTTTATGCTTTTTTAAATTGGGCATGGGATAGTAAAAAATATGAAAAGAAATAGCATATTGTTCATTAACTCTAAGGAAAATCTGCAACTCTTTCCCAACGGTTTATCCCATTCTTAATGTTTTGGAGATCCTAACTAACACAATCGCTAGTTCTTGTCGCTCTCCAATGTTTAAATACTTTTCAACATCAAGCTCATTAATTATTGTATAACGTCTTTCTTTTCCTTCTATAACTGTATCTTCAAATGTGGGCTCTGCTGGTGATTGTTTTAAAATAGCTGCAACTTCCTCCTTAATTCGTGGATAACTATGTTGTTCATTTCCATTCTCCCTTCTCTACAAAATTTATCAAATATTCATTGCGTATCTACTGCTAGTTGCACACATCTCAGGTAAATTTGCTCATACAAATGCTTCGGCAAATGGTGGCGGAACAGAGTTTCCACAAGAGTTGAGAGCACGTGGATTGGGATACATGATACTTGTTTCCTTTTCAAAAATAATACAAGCTCATAAATTACAAATAGTGAATCGTTATGAGCTAGCTGATTTTCTTAACGTAACTGAAGACTTTTTAGATGAAGCTCTTGAAGGGTACAAGAGTAAGTAGGATTTATATGTAGTTTTACCACCTACCAAGAAAGGAGAACCTCGAATAAAAGTTACTGTTGAACATGGGTATGATGAAGACACTGGTAAACGACTTAGATATACTAAAACCATACGTACGAAATCCATGTCTGATCGTGCAATATGCAATAAAGGAAGCTATTACAGATTTTGAAATCGAAGTATTAAATAAAGAAGATGAAAAGTTGAAAATATTAAATTTGCAAATTTTATTGATCAATGTATTATAGAGGATTTAGGTGACTATAAACATTCTAACATCTAAACCCTATATCTAGTAGAATGTCTAAAAAGATGGAGAGAAAGATGTCCTAGTGAAGCAAAAGGACAATATACTGTTTTAAAAAGCATCTTCTCTAAAGGGATTGAATGGAAATTAATTAAAGATAATCCTATGGACAAACATTAAATCTTCTCGTTTGGAACCTAAAAAGAAGGACTTAGAATTTTACAACGAAGAACAGTTAAAACATCTTTTCAGAGTATTAGAAAACGTAAATCCTAAACTCAAGCTCCAGATTAAGTTGGCAGCAATGGTTGGACTACGACTAGCAGAAATAGCAGGATTATGTGTGGAATCTTTTGATTTTGAAAATAATACTATCTATGTAGACAAAACCCTTCAATTTGATATTGAAGTTAGAAAACTAAAAATTTTACCCCCAAAAAACAAAAAGCCTCGATTAGTTAACGTCCCAAAGAGTTTGATGCGTGAACTAAAGTTATTTGTTGATGGCTATTAGGAACTAAAAAATGAAATGGGTGACGCTTGGAATCTGATAAAAGATGATGATGGAACTCCCTTAAACTTAAACTTTACAAAAAATCAGATGGTAATCCGTCAAAACCTGCTGCTATAAATCTTGCTTGGAGAAGAATTATTGAAAAGTATAGTTTACCAAAGTTGAATTTTCACGCTTTACGACATTCATATGCCTCATTTATGGTCAGTCGGTATGTAAATTTTAAGATCATACAGGAGCAACTCGGTCACTCTGATATAAAAATGACAATCAACACATATAGTCATTTAACCAAAAAGGATAAAAATGAAGCAAGCGACCATTTCGATGTCTTTTTGGTCACTTGCTCATTTTTTCATCATATTTCTGCGCACATAGCTCCCTAAAATTACAGCCACGACAATGCCATTTTTCTTGTGTTTGTTCAAAGTCCTCGATGTCTACGGGCTCGTTGGAAAAAATATCTGCCTGATACTTTTTCATTTCTAAAACACTGCGCTGAAACGTATACAAAATATTCTCCATATCCATGTCTGTAAAACTATATTTCTTGCGCTTGCCTGTTAATAAATATTCATTATAGACCTCGATTTGCGCTAGAGACACACGGTATTTTTGCTGAACATAGTACGCGTAGAGGGCTAATTGCTGACGGTCATCATCAGATTCTCCACCGGTCTTCCAGTCAACAATAATCCATTTATCCCTCAGTTCATCATAATAATGAAAGTCCATAACAACAAATACCTGGACATCGTCTATTTTCATGGAGCGGAATTGCTCTGGTACTCCGATACGAAGAGAGCCTTTTTGTGAGGTGATTTGCTGGAATGTTTCACTCATTAAAAAATGATTAAAAACAAGTCGTAAACGTTCTTTATAGTCTTGCACAAGCTCAGGAGAAAGGGTGCCATGATAATAGATTTCCTGCATCATATAATACTTATTTGGTTTTTGCCTCCAAAATTCAAGACGACGAGTGGAGTCAATAAAGGCTGCATTCAGCTGTCCGCGCCCCAATTGAATTAGCTCCTCTACAGTTGGAGCTTTTCCTGTTTGTAAATAATCATTAATGGCCTGCTCAATGTATCGATGGACAATTTGCCCAAATAAAATAGGCATCGATTGCAGCTTTTTTAAGCGATACACCTGTTGATGATATGGCTCCACATTGTAACTGAGCCACCCGTTATGTGAAAAGTAATATTCATAGCCGTATTTGCGGGCGCAGCTTGTCAATGTTTTATGACGCGATAGCGACCACGAAAAGGTTGGATAGGGTGAAATTTCAAACAGGACAATCACCTCCTAAAGCTGATGGATGAAATCATAAACAAGCTGTATAATCAGCACAATCGTTACAATACGCAGTAAAAGCTTTACCTGATGTGCCTTCACTTTTCTGGCTAGCACAAGCCCAATTTGTGCACCAATCGTCGAGCCAATCATTAAAATAAGCGTTAACGGCCATTCGATTTTCCCTGTAGCAATATAGGTAATCGCTGCTCCTGAGCACATTGCAAATACCCCTACCCGTGATAGCCCCACGGCTTTAATATAGGAAATCTTCTCATGTGCATATGTATAAAGCGCCAATGTACTACTGCCCGGACCAAACATACCGTCATAAAAGCCAACTCCAAGAAGGATAGGACCGTTTTTTCGATTCATCGTAAAACGTTCCTTGTCGCCAAAATCAGCTCCCCCCATAAAGGACATGACAAGCGCAAAGCCAAGTAAAATAATAGCAATGAACGTTAATGATTGACTACTCATGAATGAAGCGAAAAGTCCCCCCAATGTACCTCCGATTAAAGAGACAAGTAACACCGAACGCATTTCGTTCCATGCTAATTCCTTACGTTGATAAATTGTATAAAAGCTTGAAAAAGCACTCACAATATTGGACACTTTATTTGCGCCAATAGCCGAATGGACGGGTACACCCATTAGCATCATCGTTGGCAAGGTAATTAAGCCACCACCCCCAACTAACGTACCAATGACATTCCCAATGATGCCAATAAGTAAAAACAACAAGTATTCCATAATATCCTTCTTTCCCTAACACAAAAAGCAATCATTCTATGATACAGTATAACAGATTGTTATTATCAATGATGATGGAAATGAGGAGCAAGGATGCATATACAACAAAAAACACCTACACCACGCTTTTGTCACCAGTTAACGGTTATTGTGGCGACTATTTTTCTAGCTGGCATTACAGCGACACTCATTCAATACGGCAAGCTCCCTGCCATGATTCCTGTCTTGCAAAGCTTCACGAGTGAACATGCCCAATTCGGTCCGAAAATTGCTATTTTTTATTTACCCTTTGTCGCTCTTATGCTCTTTCTACTTTTACACTATTTAGAGATAAAGGCAGCTTATCCTGTGATGCGTAAAAATAAAGCACCTCTCTCCCATAAACAGCGACAAAATGGCATCCTTACGTTTTGTCTCATCAAAAATAGTATTCTATTGTATTTTACCTACTCCCTATTCAATGACCTGACGGTAGCTCTAGGTCGTGAACGTATTTTACAACAATGGCATGCTTACTTATTTTTACTGCTGTTATTTGGCATCTTCATGATAGGGATTGTGCGAGGCATTTTGTTGGCTAAAAAAAGTTAATGTAAAAAAAGAGAGCATGTTTTAACAATGAACATGCTCTTCTTAGACTAATTATTATTCAATGGATGTCATTAATTCATAAAAATATTTTTTCTCCTGCGTCTCATAAAGCTTATACCAAGCATGTAATGTTTCAGGTGTAAAAACATCGAGCAGCCTCAAAACATGGTAGGCAAAATCCAACGGTGCAATGCCAGATGCCGTTACTAAATTCCCTTCAGTTACGGCTGGCTTCTGTTTAAAATGTTCATCCCCAATATAATGTTGACAAAGCATCTTCAAGTATTCGAGATCGTTGCTCGTATGTTGTCTTGTATCAAGCAAACCAACCTTTGCAAGACCAAACGTTGCACCACAAATTGCAGCTACGAAAACATCTTCATTCAACGCTTTTGAGACTTTATTCAATACAGGCTCATGAATAGATTCTAGCCATGTATTGCCTCCTGGAAGAATCAAGACATCCATGCTATTCAAGTGACATTCAGCAACGGCCATCGTTGGAAGTATGGTGATGCCACCCATCGTCGTAACAGGACTTCTATCAATCCCTACTGTCATCACCTCTAAAGGCTCTAACCCCTTTTTAAAATATCTACCTGTATTTAATTCGGCCATTAAATACCCTATCTCCCAATCTGCCATCGTATCAAATACATAAAGATACACTTTTCTTGTCTGCATAATAAACACTCCTTTTATTGAAACTATGCTTAGTATAAAAAAACTTTACTGACATTCTCCGTCAGTAAAGTTTTCATTTTCATAAAAATGAATGAGCTCATATAGAACGTCAATTATCTTTTGCTTTAGACTTATGGGTTCTAGTACTTGGATTGATTTTCCATAGGGAAAAAGTAAATAGGGTACATAGGTATGTAATGCTTCCTCATCTACTAAAAATATAGCGTTCTTATTGGTGCGTTCTTGGAGGTGATACTTTAAAAACCAATGCTGACTGATCGCATCCACAGCACTTGTCTTTCCACAAATGATGAAGGGCACAAGGTTCTGTTTATGTTCGGCTTGGGGAAAAAGGCTTTTCATAAAAAAATCACTGGCAGAGAAAGATTGTGGTCGTTGGAAAGGAATGCCTGTTTGATGCAGACTACTAATTCGGCCTACTTTAAAAGTACGGATTTCATTTCTTACATGACAAAATGCAACGACATACCAGTTTTGTTTCCAATAAACCAAACCATATGGATTAACCACCCTAGACTTAGATTGCTCTTCATTATTAGTATGGTATTCCATTTCTATAGATGTTCTCTTTACTATACTCTCTTCTAAATTTTTTAATAGTGGCTCCAAGGAGGATTCATCAGGACCGATTATCTCGAAACCTTGTAAATGCTGTTGAATCATTTTTTCTTGCTCTTGATTTGAATACATTGTAAGCTTTGCTGTTGCACTGTTTAATGCCTCATCTAAAAAATAGCCAGCTTCTTTTGCAAAAATAGAAGCATGAAGTAATGCCGCTTTCTCATCGACATCAAAAATAAGAGGACTTTTAATAAAATTATTTAACAGGGTATATCCTCCATGATGACCTGTTTCAGCTATAATCGGCACACCGCTGGCAGAAAGTGAGTTAATATAGCGGTAAACGGATCTAATATTAATCTCTAATTTTTCAGCGATTTCTTTCGCGGTAATTTTCCTACCTGAATTCAACATCCATAAAATCTGCATCAGATGATCCATTTTAGACAAACATTTTCACCTCATTGAATTAATTTATGATTTCTGACACAAAATCAGGCTACCTGATACTGTTATCAAGTAGCCCTTCGATTATGCCTTTACCAATTCATCTTCCATTTGCTTAAAATTATGTATTAAACCGTATTTCTGTATGCCACGTGCTTGTTGAATGCTGGCATCCGCGAATTGGCGGAAATTAGCCTGATCCTTTATTGTACAGGCATAGACCGCTTCAATTGCAGGTTGCATCCACGGCTGTGTTAATTTATCACTTCTCATATCGGCCGCTCGACCTTCCAGCGCAGCAATATAGCATAGTGCATAGCTAGTTAAAGGCTCTTTTTCGATTTGTCTTGCGGCTACTTTAGCAGCACCAAGATTCTCCTCCATAATGGCCTTAATAAAGAGGTAATTGTACTTAATGGCTGGCTGCTTATAATGATGGATGATGACATCGATTGCCTGAATCTGTTCCTCTTTTGTCCCGTAAGCTGATGCATAGAGAGCAGCAAATATAGGCTCTTTTCGGTGATTTTTAACCCATTTATCCACCTGCTCCATATTGTTTGTGCGATATAAAATATGTATATGGCGATAAATCATCCCTACCGCAATTAATGCAAATATCCCAAGAGAGATGGATAGACGAACACCCGCTAAGGACAGCGTCAATGCCAATAAAATAATAGCTAAATAAAAGAATGTTAATTTAACAATTTTCATATTACCTCCTACTGTAATTTCCTACGCATTTTACGAGAAAAGATATAGCCTGCCCCTATAAAAAAGATAAGAGCCATCACTTTCATAATAGGAATAATAAACAGCTTGCTAATAACGACTACAACGAGGATATAATAGACAACCATCGCCAGTAAAAACAATGTCAGCTTATTCACGAAGTTCCCTACTTTCCTTTAGTGCCGCCTCAATCGCTGCTAAAGCTTTTGGACCCATTCCATGAAGATGAGCTAATGTAGAAAGCTCAACTCTTTCTAGCTGCTTCAATTCTGTATAGCCCGCTGCATGTAATGCGCGAATTGCTGGTTTTGCTACTCCCTTAGGCCACTCTGTCATGCTTGCACGTCCCTTCACGAAAAAATCTTCTCTGCCCTATTATGCAAGTGACAGCAAAGAAATGCAAATAAGTCAAAATTTAAACATATACAAGCACGCCGCTATGAAATTTACAATACTATGGATACTCCAGCTAGTGACAATGGAACCTCCAGCAATTCGTTCGTTCACCCAGCCCATCACATAGCCAGCAAGCGCTGTAGTAAGCACAACTAATAAGATTACATGAAGCGGAAGCACCGACCATAGCATGGCCCCATGAACACAGCCAAAAACAATACTTTGCAAGAGATTTGCTACTTGAAAATCAAAAATCTTCATCAATCTCTTTAATAAAAAGCCGCGAAATAATAGCTCCTCTGATAAACCTGTTTGAATAATAGCGTAGAAAAGTGCTGGAATGACGGCAGCAGCTCCAAGTCCCGCGAATTGATTCGCCGCTAGCAAGGAGCGATCAATATAGAAAAAGACTAGCGCAAAGCTCGGTATTAACATCGTGAAAATAGAAAGTACAATGTACATAGCATACCTTCCCTTGTGCACAATAATAGGCTTTTGCAATCCTATCCACGTTAAAAAGGGCTGTTTTTTTCTCGCTGTACAAAGCCACCAAATAAACGGAATCACTGAAAATAACATCACTTGCAAAATGGCACTGATTAAACTATTCATCATCTTATTTCCCCTCCTGTTTACTACAAGCATAGAAGAAAGTGCCATTTTTTTCAATAGATATTTAACGATAAACATTAAATTATTTATCTTTATTGTTAATTATTAAATGTTTTACAATAAAAAACGATGTCTAAGGGCTTCTCCTTTGTCTTTTCAGTTACTTTCATTTATACTCAATTACAGATATTAAAGGTCTGTAATAGAGACGATAAAACACTGGAGGCTATCACAATGCGTACATTATCTACACAATTATTAGAAAAGGCACAAACATATGAGCACAGCACAAGAATTTCAGTGCCTGCCTATGACACATTATTTGCCGTGACACAAGCCTATTTCCGCATGCATTTAGGAGAACAAGAAGCATCCCTGCTTGTTGTAGGAGCTGGTGGGGGCAACGAGCTTTCTGCATGGGGACCAACAAACCCTAAATGGATGTTCACTGGGGTTGATCCATCTGAGGAAATGCTCCAAATTGCACAACATAAAGCCGTGCAACTGGATATTGAAAGTCGCGTTCAGCTACTACAAGGAACAATTGAGCGCTTACCCCAATCAACACCGAAATTCGATGCGGCAAGCTGTATCCTCGTTCTTCATTTTATTGAAGATCGACAGGAGAAACTCCATCTACTGCAAAATATTCACAAGCAATTAAAACCTGGAAAGCCCTTTGTCCTCGCTTGTGCCTACGGAGAACGAGAAAGTGACGAGCTACAAAATCGCATCAAAATATGGCAAAGCTACTTTTTAGAGGCCGGCTATACAAAAGAAAAGGTAGATAGCATGGGCAAGGGCATCATGAATATTTCCTTCCTCTCCGATCAAGAAATCCAACAGCTATTAAGTGAAGCGGGCTTTCAAAATATTACCCGCTTTTTCTCCTCAGGTCTCTTCGCAGGATGGATGAGCCACGCCTAACCACAAAGCCCCCACCATAGTCACAATCAATGGTGGGGGCTGAGACTTAGATTTATAGTGGTATTGAGCGGGCTCTCCACCAACATCCATCACATGGAAAAAAATTACCAATAAATACTGTAATAATAAACAGTGTCATCAATCGTCATGCCCATTTTTTCATAGAGCTTCTGTGCTTGGACATTATCTCTGGCAGTTTCTAGCATCATGTAACGCGCATCTTCCTGCTGACAATAGATAAAGCATTGCTCCATCAACGCCTGTGCTACACCTTGTTTTCTGGCTTGTTTCGCCACAAATAAATCATTTAAGAGAAACGCTCGTTTCATAGCGACGGATGAAAAGACTGGAAACAATTGTGCAAATCCAACTGGCTCCTCCTCCAAATATGCCAGGAAAATAATAGACTCTGCTCCCATTACTCGCTCCTGTATAAACTGCTCAGCTTGCTGTAAATCAGATGATTGTCCATAAAATTCACGATAGGCATTAAATAATGGGACTACGTCTCTCATCGTTTGCTGTGTCACCATACAAATTTTCATATTTTAATCTCCATTTCCTTTTGATTGTCCTTCTAGTATGATGGTAGTAAATAATCTGACATTTCAAAAGAAACAGTTCCAAACATTTTAACATGTCAAGGTGGTGCCTTATGGACGATTTTATCTTTCTATTAACAGAAAAAGAGGCAAAATATAAGCAAGTGTACCAGCAAATTAAAGCACTTATTATGCAAGGTTCACTTCAAACAGATGATTCCCTGCCCTCTATACGAAAACTTGCAGATACTTTACAGGTCAGTCGTAATACTACATTAACCGCTTATGAACAGCTTGTAGCAGAAGGATATATACGTGGGGAGGGACGAAAAGGCTATTTCGTCAATGCACTAGAGCAGGTTTTTCTAAAGGAGCAGGAACAGTCCCCTATGACACAGCCAAAAAAGAAGGCTGCATCCTATCTTGTAGATTTTCGCGCTGGGGCTGTCGATCAGCAACATTTTCCCATGAAAACATGGCGCCAAATTGCCAATCAAGTATTACAGGAATCAACCTGTTACGAATATGGAGAACTGTTTGGAGAATCAGTGCTAAAGGAGCAGCTTGTGCAATATTTACTGCAAGCAAGAGGGGTTTATACAACGAGCGACAATATCGTTATTGGTAGTAGCACACAGCAAATGCTCTTGTATCTTGGATTTTTACTAAAAGAATCTTTCCCAAGCATTCTTTTGGAAGACCCTGGCTATGATGGTGCACGGGAAGCCTTCCAGTTACATCACTTCGAAATAGAGCCACTACCTGTAATGGAAACAGGAGCTCAACTTGACATACTCCAAAACTGTCAATCACGCTTAATGTATGTCACCCCGTCACATCATTTCCCATACGGTGTGTCCATGTCTATTCAGCAGCGACAGACCTTAATACAATGGGCTCAACAAGTCGATGGTTATATTCTAGAGGATGATTATGATGGAGAGTTTCGCTATACGCAACAGCCATTTCCTGCCCTTGCTTCCATCGACTCATCAAGGGTAATCTATCTCGGCACCTTCTCTAAATCGTTTTTACCAGGTGTGCGTTTAAGCTATATGGTGCTACCAAATGCACTTGTTCAGCCCTATAAAGAGCGTTTTGCTCATTTTGAACAAAATGCTTCGTCCCTCCATCAACGCACAATGGCCCAATTTATGGCACAGGGGGAATGGACACGCCATATTAAACGAATGCGTTTGACCTATAAACAAAAAATGCAGCACCTTGTACAGGAGCTACAACGACATTTTGGTCAGCAAATAACCGTGTTAGGTGAGCAATCAGGACTCTATGTATTAGTGAAGATAAAGTCTCCACTTTCTGAGCAGCAGCTGATCCAACAGGCGGCGACTTACGGTGTGAAGGTTTATCCGACAAGCCCCTTTTTTATCCATCAAAAAAATGAGGAACCAATGCTGCAATTAGGCTTTAGTAAATTAGCGTTGGAAGAAATCAAGCTGGGCATCGAGCTGTTAAAAGAGGCGTGGCAGCCATAACCTTCAACGTTATGGCTCTTACCATACCACTTAAAAATAATCAATAAATGTTGGGATACCTACTGGTAAAACCGCCTCGAGCAATGCAATTTCCTCTGTACGTCCCTGTAATCGTTCAATTCTTTCTAAATAGGTTGGACGTTTGTAGCCTAACAGCATAGTAGCCAGTGTTTGCACTGTTAAATGCACAGCATTCATGTCCAACGTCTCACTTACCTTCTGCACAGAAAGGTTTCCATCTTTCATTTTGATGATGTAGGTGCCATTATTCCACGCCACAGTGCGATCACTGACAGCTAGCTGAAGCTCGAAATTCTGACCAATAAATGGATAGCGCAGTAAAAATTCTTTGACATCGACGATTCTTGCCATGAAATAAGGCGATACCTTTTGAATGATCTCACTGTCCTCTAATAGAAAGGCTACCGCTTCATTACCGGTTGTTTTCCCGTAGACATTGTAGACCATCGAGCTGTGAGCCGAGACGAAATTCCATAAACCTTTACGAGCCTCTTCCTGCAAATAGACGATTTCATCAATGTAATAATTTTCCTCCATAATACGATAGAACATGTAGCCCTGTGCCACATCTTCTTCATCATAGTAGACCGCTGCCTGAAGGTTCACATCACTATCTATAAATTTCTCCTCCCAGAAATCCTCCTGAAACTTCTCGTTCCAGGCAATACTATTGCGCACCATTACCCCATGCGTTTTCTGCGCATAGCGTGCGTAGATAGCCACCACATCCTCATGCTTCGGATCAACTCGGCGAATTTTCCCATTAAGCCCTGCATAATGTGGAAGCTGTGTATCCTTCACTTGAAATTCCACAATATCACTCATAATTTCCCATCCCTTTTTGCGGTAATAAGGGATAGAATATGGAAATAAATAGGATATATAATGTCCTTCATTTCGCATACTTTGCAGACTTTCAATTATCAAACTCTCCATTAAGCCATGTCCCGAATATTCAGGGTATGTCCCAACTGCTGTGATGCCACCCATTTCATAAATCTTGCCATGCACATTCACCTCAAAAGGCAAACTTAAAATTTGCGATACAAGCTGTGAACCATCAAACCACCCGATAGCATGCCCTTCATTAAATTGCCTACTCTTAGCATTCACAAAGCGACGATCCTTGTGAATGGACATTGACATTTGAAAGACATAATTCAGTAAATCAATGGACTGTGCCATTTCATCCAATCGAATTTCTCGCATGATTAAGCCTTTTCGTTGATTCATGATTCCCTCTCCTCATCAAATAACTCTCTTAATATCGACTGTGGTGCATCTAAAAAACGTTTGGTCACAATATAATGAATGGTATCCTCATAGCGAATGGATTCAATTTCTCCTTGATCAAAACTATAAATCGTTGCATTCGGATAGCCAAGCAAAATGGGTGAGTGTGTAGCAATAATAAATTGTGCCTCATGCTCAAGGTCCTTGATTATTTTCAGCAAGCTCAGCTGCCTCGTTGGTGACAATGCCGCCTCAGGCTCATCCAATAAATAAATGGCTTTACCCTTAAAACGATTCATAAATAACGCAAGAAATGATTCACCATGAGATTGATGGTGTAGTGATTTCCCACCAAAAGCAGCATATTTGTTTGGATGGCGCTCTAACAAATCAATATGACTGGCAAATTGATAAAATGTTTCTGATCGAAGAAAAAACCCATTCGATATTTTCGGCAGCCACGACAAACGGATATATTCCCCCAATGAAGATTCCGCCTTATGTACTTCATATAAATTTTGACGACCGCCACCAGCCGTATTGAAATCGCAGCGATCAGCAATCGCCTCCAGTAATGTTGATTTCCCCGAACCATTTTCCCCAACAAAGAACGTCACATTCGTTGGGAACTCCAGCTCATGCAAATCCTGCAAGCTTGGAATATTAAAAGGATACTCCTGTTTATTGGGAATCGTATCCTGTAACACCTTACATGACTTTAAATACATTTCATTTCCTCCTTACTCTTATTATAGCGAACATCCCTCAAGCTGAAACGTAATCCACCTACCTGTTTGATTGAAATGTTACCTTTTTATGTATCCACCCAAGCCAGCCCAACATAAATAGCCTAAAACAGCTGACGAAGTCCCTACCATTTTCACAACTCGCTATGAGATATTTCCCGAGAAATAAATAAAAAACATGTCGAAAGTTGCAATTACTACCTGTAGTATCATGTCATATTTTTGATTTTTTTATAAAAAAAGTGGACATTGACCTCCTCTCTAACTGATTAAGTGAATGATTTCCCTGCAACATGCAGTAGTGTTTTCCATTGCAATTTTATTTCGCAGTGGCTTGCTGAATGATTGTCTCTAATAAGCGGGGTGTCTCTCTTTTCGATTACCTTGGAACCCTTTCTGAGCGATTCCATCCACTTTTGGATTACTTTCATTACCTAAATTGATCCGATTCGAAAAAAGGTTCAATACCTATTTCTTTTAATAAGAATTTCCGATGACTTCTTTTATCTACCAAATGTTGTTTAGGTATTAAAATTTCTTCTCTTAATCGCTGAAACAAATTCGGGTTATGCTCTGGAAACCATTCCTCATATCTGATCCCTTGATTTAATTCTATTTTTATTAAAAATAAAACAATATCTTCATACATATAGGGGAATTCTTTCTCTATCTGCTCATGATGTGCTAACAGTGCATAAAGATAATCTTTAAAACGATAAAATCGCTTCTGGTCTAATGGATTGAAGCTCCATTTTTTATTTTCCTCCCACTCTTGTATGGGCTGAAATATCTGAAGAGAACCCGTTTCCCAAGTACCCAGCATACAAGTAAATGCAGCTATAGCGTATTTTCTTGTTTCATCATCTGGATCTCCAAAATATTTATAGTAATCCTCCCGATACTTACTAAAATTTCCGCTAGTATGATAACCCCCAATAGCAAAACCCTCCAACCCTCGTTTTGCTTGTTCAATGATATTATTTGTCATTCTACTTACTCGCCCCTTTTTCTAAATTTTTTTGTCATGGTAGTCTAATAACAATAACCTGTCATAAAATTCCATAGTTATTTTAACATAAATATCCAACAAAAAAATCAACTCACCTCTTAATCAATCTATCGAGGTAAGTTGATCTAAAATTAAATTTCATCAAAATAAATCAGCCTTCTTTACAAAGAACAATTTATTTAACTATATTTTTTAGAAACCACAAACTCAGTAATTGGCATAGTAATCCAAGCAAGTCCTATGACAATAACAAGTGGAATATTCTTAATATCATTTAAAGCGGTTACTCTTTCTGAGATCACTAAAACAATAACCATAAATAACAGTAAAAGATAGTAACTAATTTTTGAACTAACAAGTGTTATATGTTTTTCTAACTCATCTTTTTTTCCTTCATTTACTCCGTTCATTTCTCCCCAAGTAATGGACTGAAATAAAAGACCTATTCCTAAGAATACAAAGAAAATTGTCGCTGCCTCAATCATTTCTTTCGTTATCCATTCATATACACCGTAACTACCAATAGAAACAATAATAACTAAAGAACCGATTAAACTTACCTTTTTTGTAATCGTCACTTTTTCTCATTCCTTCCATATGTAAAAATAAATAATTCTTCTATAGGAGTACTTAAAATATAGGACAAAGTAAAAGCCAATTCCAAACTTGGATCATATTTATTATTTTCAATGGCATTAATGGTCTGCCTTGTCACATTGCATAACTCCGCTAATTTACCTTGTGAGAGGCTATTTTTTTCACGATATACCCTTATTTTATTTTCCATTTCTAACACCACTCCGCTCCTGGCTTGTAAAAGATCTTTTACACCATAATATTAATGTAAGACAAATAAGGTGTCAAACATATTTTACACCCAATTATTTTATTAGCTCTTATCACATAGTTTTATGTATTTTCTATGTAGTGAACCAAAATACTTCAGTTTTAAAAAACTGTACAGACACCTTTCAATTTTTAATTATCTTAAGCATCTATTCCTTGTTCTTCATTCTTTGCTCACCATCTCCAAAGTTCTAACTATTATCCCTCGCTCATAAATTGAGTAACAATCAAAAGTCAGAAGGAGAATCGCGATGTTTGTGACGCATTACTACGAAAACAAGACGTCTGTTTTAAGTCAATTGCTCGTCAAGCTACCTACTGTGGATGAAGATATTCGCATTAAAGGGCGCAAGGCAAAGGTGTTGGAGGTACTTCAAGTTGATGACAACAATTTTCATGTGAAGATATTATTCGAAAAAATCCCTAAAAAGCAGCCTCTTAAAGAGCTTGGAAAGAAAAAGAGATAATCAACTAAAACATGGTTTATTCCCTTAATTTTCGGGAATAAAATAGGTAATGATTGCGAATCATTCACTTTAAATTTCTTCAAGCAAAACCGTTGACTTTTTAATTGATAACAATTATCATTATCAATAGATTATTTCTTTCTCCAAATTGCTTCATTCAGAATCCCCCTCTTTTTTGAATAAGCATGTATCAAACGGATATTCTTACATCAGACTAAGAGTATCCGTTTTTATCTGTACATGAGGAGAACTTTACATACTAAAGGAGCTGTTTTGACATGGATTATCGTATTGAAAAAGACACTATGGGTGAAATTAAAGTACCTGCTAATAAAATTTGGGGCGCGCAAACACAGCGCAGTAAAGAAAATTTCCAAATTGGTACAGAACAAATGCCAATCGAGCTTGTGCAAGCTATGACAATCCTAAAGAAAAGTGCGGCGATTGCGAATAATAAACTAGGCAAACTTTCTGATATTAAAGCAAATGCCATCGTGCAGGCTGCAGATGAAATTTTAAATGGTCAATGGGACGATCAATTTCCTCTTGTGGTTTGGCAAACTGGTAGTGGTACACAATCCAATATGAATGTGAATGAAGTCATTGCTCACCGTGCGAATCAACTATTAGAGGATGCTGGTGAAGCGGACCGTATTCATCCAAATGATGATGTCAATAAATCACAAAGCTCAAATGATACATTCCCAACAGCATTGCATATTGCGGCTGTTTTAAAAGTGGAAGATTATTTATTACCAAGACTACGTTTACTAAAAGCAACTTTGGAAGATAAAGCAGCTCAATTTAAAGACATTATTAAAATTGGTCGTACGCATTTACAGGACGCGACACCTCTCACATTAGGTCAAGAAATTAGTGGCTGGGCAGCCATGCTCTCAAAATCAGAGCATATGATTATCCAAAATATTGACTATATGAAGGAGCTTGCAATTGGTGGAACAGCAGTCGGTACAGGAATCAATGCTCACCCTGAATTTGGTGATCGTGTGGCTGAGGAAATTAGTGAGCTAACAGGCAAACAATTTACATCAGCTGCAAATAAATTCCATGCCCTAACGAGTCATGATGAAGCAGTTGTAGCACACGGTGCATTAAAGGCTTTAGCGGCTGATTTAATGAAAATTGCCAATGACGTTCGCTGGCTAGCAAGTGGCCCTCGTTCAGGTATTGGGGAAATTACGATCCCAGAAAACGAACCAGGCTCTTCCATTATGCCAGGTAAAGTAAACCCTACCCAAAGTGAAGCAATGACAATGGTTGTTACACAAGTAGTTGGAAATGACGCAACGATTGCCTTCGCCGCTTCTCAAGGTAACTTTGAACTAAACGTCTTTAAACCAGTCATTATTTACAACTTCTTACAATCAACTCGCCTATTAGCGGATACAATGAAATCATTTAACGACCATTGTGCAGTAGGCATTGAGCCAAACAAAGAGGTACTCGATCATAATTTACAAAATTCATTAATGCTTGTAACAGCGTTAAACCCATATATTGGCTATGAAAACGCAGCAAAAATCGCAAAACAGGCCCACAAAGAAGGCACGACCTTAAAGGCAGCAGCCATCGCAAGTGGCTTACTTACAGAAGAACAGTTCGATGAATATGTAGACCCAGCAACAATGATTTATCCCAACGTAAAATAATGAAAGCGACCATAAAAAGATTGAGGCTAATGTGCTTCAATCTTTTTTTGTTTATGAGAAATATTTTTAGCATGGATGGAAGCAAAATTAAAAGACATGAATCTCGATAGACTATCGAATCCATGCCAAATAGCTTCCTAATGAAAATAATTGTATCTATCCTATGCAGTCACTTCATCGGAGAGTGGTTTATTCTGCCTCCTATGTAATCCATACTCCATTACAGATGCTTATAACTAGTTAAAATTCTCTCAGCTTATTTTATCCAGCTTTACATTAAACGACAATTCATCGTCAATTAGACTAAACGTATCAGCTTTATCTTGCTTAGATAATTTAGAGATATAATGATAGTAGTTTGGTAATATTTCAAAATCATAATTTAAATAATCTCGTATTAATTGGTCATCTTGAAATTTTGAAACATCCCCGTCTAGCAAATCATATTTTATTAACTCTTTAGTGTTGTTCGTAAAATCAGATACTACGTATGAAAGAACATTGTTCTCATATCGTAAGTTTTCAGAGGCACCTGAATAATTTAATAAAGATAGTAATGTCGCATTATTAAAATTCTGTTGGTTAGTTAAAGATGAAATCTCCATTAAGTAAATCGATTCTAGGTGGTCATGATAAGGATTTTCAATATCTACTCCATTATACATTGCTTGTTTCTCAAAGGGTCTTATTCTCCCGGTTTTTAATAGTAATAAGTGATTATGATTGCTTAGATAGATGTTTTTGGAAGTATCTAATCTAAGTAAATTATCTCCGTTTGGAAGTAATGGATTTAATCGTTTTATCTCTCCTGTTGAAGTGTTTACTAAAAAAATACATTGATAAAAGGGATGTCCATAGTTAATTTCTCTTTTCGTAATAAAATACAATAAATATTGAGGATTAAGATAAATTAACTTGGAATAATAGCTTTCATCCTTAATTTCTTCAGAAGAAAAATAATTATTTAAATTTAATGTGATAGCATGTATTTGATTAAATGTTTCAAGATTAATTCTATAAAAGTTTATGTTATTTTTTTCTTTTAGACTAAAACAAAATTCATTATTCATAATATCCAAAGCAAATTCGTCATAGCGGGTGTCTAATCGTTGTATATTTTTGATCGTGCCGTTTTTTAAATTAATCTCACAATGCGCAATACTAGCATGTTCTAATAAAATAGCCTCAAACTCTTCTTTAATTTCATTTGTAGGAATTAGTTGTTTATTATTCAAAAATATCCCCCTTCAATATAGCTAATAAATATTTCACTTTGAGCTTTTACTCCTTTCTGGCTTCTGTATAAAGAAGTTTTTCGAGTTCGTCCACCTTGCTCCCGTCTAATTGGTGTGTGAGCCCATATGTTTCACCCTTGCCATCGTTATTGATGATTACGTTGAGATCGTGAAGTAATTCAGTGAAATACGTAAAACACTTAGTTAATTCTCCATAGGACTCAGCTGTATCAAGACCTTGCTGTTTCTCAACCGATATTACATAATCCAGATGTCCCATCAAAATCTGCAGTACATTTAAATTTTCAAAATCCTTTTGAAGGTCTTCCCCTTGAACCCTAAAATATATCATTTCCTTCGTGAGACGATCTGCCCTTAGATAATATTCGTCTACGTCTGTTGTTTTGTTAATATCTTGGGCATGATAGGCAATCCAAGCTTCCAACGTTGGTTCAATCTCATAGTTATTGAAGCCTTCAGGGGTTGATACATCATTCCAGATTTTCGAAGGGTTTACTGCTGCTACGTGTTTGATTGTTGTTTCTTCTGTTTTTACCTGTTCCCCTTTCGTTTCTCCTTCCTCGGTACAACCTATTAACAATCCACTTATCAATAGTCCTGTCAATACAACATTTACGAGCTTCATCTCTCTCACTCCTCTTTAGAAGGTTAGCCATTTATTATAATAATACCTTACACTAGTTAATTTTTATAATATTTTCCATTTAAAAGTTACGTTTAACATGGCTGATTCTCTATGTATCTCGCAGTAATAGCAAAATTAAAAGCCACCCTCATGATGAGAGCGACTTTCCTAACCTCCTAATATTCACTTTTCAATAGGGAAAAGATAGCGAGATCCACATACTTCCCTTTTTCAAATTCATGTTGCCTCAAAAGACCTTCTTGAGAAAAGTTTAATTTTTCCAATAGTTTGATAGATGCTGTGTTTTCTGGCTCTATTTTTGCTTCGATTTTATTGATTCCCATGGATGTAAAGGCAAAGTGGATGATCGAACTTAAAGCCTCTTGCATCACACCCTTCCCCCAATAGTCAGGGTTTAAATCATAGCCAATTTCTATACGATTATGCTCTTTTTCATAATTCAAATAGCCACATGTGCCAATCATCTTGTTGGTCTGAATTTCCTCGATTACCCATCTTAAGCCTTTTTGTTCTTTAAAAATTTTCTCATACCAATTGATTTCATCAATAGCATCTTCAACTGAAGCAAACAATGGTAATGGCAGGTACTTCACTACATTTTCATTAGAATAAAGTCTCAAAATATCTTGGCCATCATCCATTATCCCTTTTCGTAAAATAAAACGCTCTGTTTCCAATTGAGGAAAAACCGTAAATTCGAATTGTGTATGCATACTACTCCCCTTTTTCACCATTTATTAGCATTTTACTATTGAATAATAACACAAAAATCTCTCATACTCTCTTTTACTGCTATTACAAATCACTCGTTATTATAGTAAATTGATTACAACCAAATGGCACCAACTCCGTCTAATAATTGAAAGGGTGTGGAAGATGCTTGAACATGTGAGAACATCAATAGAAGTTAGCGGTGAATGCAGTAAGGAGGAGAGGCTTGAATGGTTGATGAAGGCATACGGAGATGACATAGCACGTCTTGCCTTTACGTATATGAAGCACAAGCAGCTTTCGGAAGATATTGCGCAAGAAGTGTTTATAAAGTGCTATGAGCATTTAGATAATTTCAGGAATGAATCTTCCTATAAAACATGGTTATATCGAATTACTGTCAATCTATGTAAAGATAAATTAAAAAGCTGGTCTTATAGAAATATTGTTCTGACAGAATTTTTCTCAAAAATTAAGAGTACTAGTCAATCCCCTGAGTTGGAATTAGTCGGACAGGAGGATAAACGATTACTTTCTGAAAAAATCCTTGCTCTACCAATAAGATACCGAGAACTCATTATTTTCTATTATTATGAAGAGCTGTCCTATAACCAAATAGCTGATTTGTTAGATTTGCGTTTACAAACCATTAAGTCTCGACTTCATAGGGCTCGACTTATGCTCAAAAAATCAATGGAAGGGTGCAAGATAAATGAATGATATGTTTAAAAATATAGGCAAGGCATTGGATGACACGGCATTCCAGGACATTCATTTTAATGAGAAACATAAAGAAAAAGTAAGGCAGAGGCTTCGAAAAGATTACAAGAAACAGCCCCAATTCCAATCCATTTTCAATCATTTGTTACCTATAGCAGTCATTGGTTTTTTTCTTATAGGAGCTAGCTATTTTATGGTCACGGAGCTGACAGTACAACCAGTTGATAAGGGAGACCGTTCACAAGAACCTATAATGGAAACTACTCTTTATCATCCCCCGATCCAAGAAGAATTTTACGGGGATATGACGAAAGAGGATGTCGTGAGTAAATTATTAAATTCGATTGATTATTTTCACTCAGCAGCTGGAAAATTTGAAGAACATAAAATTTCTCAAGACGGTTCCACTAGAACATTGGGTGTTACTTATAAAGTAAGTACCAAAAAAGAAGTTGGAGGCTATGAAAAAATAATCGCTTTAGATGATAACACGACGGGAATCAAGAACGATACACAGGAGTACTTTTATAACAACAGAAAGAGCTGGTTAAAATATACAGCACTTTATGGACAAAAAGTTTATACAGTTAGTGAAACGAAACAGAAATCAAAACGAGACGTAGTTACTCCTGAGCAAGCTTTTAGTATTGACTTGAAATATCCGCCTATTTCATATAATAAATTGAGAGAAAGACCTTCATTTGGAAGTTCAAGTATGTCGTTATTCGCTTATGAGAAAGCTGCTAGTTATTTAAGAAATATGGAGCATTGGGAGATTGAAAAACAAAATGAAGCGTTGTTAGGTCATAATACAATCGTATTAGCTGGGAAAATGGATGAAACGGTGACAAATAGTGAAAATTTAAAAGGCACGACAGAAGCGTTTCGTTTTTGGGTGGATAAAGATACTGGGATTCTCGTTAAAAGTGAAACATATGACCAAAATGGTGAGCTGACAAGCTATGTTCATCCAGAAAGGCTTGAAGTGAATGTATCTATTGACCCACAAGAATTTATTCCAGACTTAGAGGGCTATCAGCTTCCTAGCAAACAGAAAAAAGATTGAGGCTTATTGCTTCAATCTTTTACTTTATGAAGATTTTAATTTCTCAACATCAGCAAACATTTCTCAACTATTTCTACCTCATCTACTGACAGTTGGTCTAACAGAAGTGCCAGTTTTTTCTCATGTTCCTCTCCTTCTTCTCCTATCCAGCAAATGTAGATTTCGCAATAATCTCCTTTGGGAAGGAATTTTTTTAGAAAGTCACATACATGCTGAAAAGTTCTTTTGGCTTTTTCATAGTTATGGGGGGAATACACTTTATTTTCGTTATGCATTTGCCAAATGGGCTCTCCCTTTGTTTCGATTTCATATACATAGGGTGTTGTAAAATGCTTTGCCTGTACAATTTGGCGATTCTCTTTTACCGAGAAAAAATAATTTATGTCAACTTCATTTTCTGTATAGTCATCCTGTATTTCAACTGGAAAATTGAAGCCTATATAGGTTGTCATACTCATATTTTGCTCCTCCTATTAAAAAAACCCTGTAAATGTACAGGGTGTCAGCAACGTAGCTGTTGATAATGTAAATAGACACGCTTTGGAGTTCGTGCTTCTACGAATATTTCTTGCATCACCAATTCCTGGACCACGCTTTGAAGAAATTGCTTGAAGCAAAAAGGCTTCAAACGACGGGTTGTCCGCTTCCTTTTGTGAGGCTTGCTACCGTAGTTGGTCTACCGTGATGGCTGTTGCTTTGATGGTTTGGTGTTGCGGCGGTGTTTTTGGTTCAATATAGAGCGTTGTGTAATACGCATCCGCAATGACAATCACGTAAATAATGAATAGTAATCGTTTTGTTCAATGGTTCAAAAAAATCATTTCTCCCTTTTTTATAGCTGACAATGAAAACTTGTCTACTTATCATACGAGCAATTGATCAAAAGGTTTCAAAAATATTTAAAGGGAGACAAATTTCTGTCTCCCTTACGCCTCTAGGCTTCTGCCACCATCATTTTCCCAGCGATCAATGTCCCAGTGATCCTCATCTTTTTCTCTCCTGATACCCATTGCATTCAATGGAACGAATGACATTTTGTCCCTCACCCTTTTCAAGCGTTCTTCTCTAGTTTATGAAGGGAAAGGGGTTTTCGTTCATCGTAAAATAGGCTTAATTTTAAAGCCTAAGGCAATCGCAGCTCCAATGCAGCTAAATAGACAGCCTAAGATTAAATAAATACTGAGTGTTGATTCGCCGATGACAACAGACGCAATACCACCAATCACAGGGAATAATGCAACCATATAGCCACTTTTTGCCCCTCCAATTCGTTCGACTAGTTTTAAGTAAAATAACCATGCGAAAAAGGATGCAATAAGCGTTAAATACAAGAGAGCTGATAAGTAGGTAAAGGATTTGGGTATTACGACTGTTTGTCCCTGTAGCCAAACAATGGTACACATGACTGTACTACCCACTGCAAAACCAATGGCATTCGCATAAATCGGGTTGATTTGATGCTTAGCATTTCGGGCAGAGCTTGCATCCCCAATGGCTGTTAGGACAGTCCCTACGAAGGCAATTAACACTCCTTTTAACTCCATATTATGTAAAGATGGATAAATCAGCACCCCCACGCCGATGACGCCTAAAATACCGCCAATTAAAACACGACGATGCAATGGCTCCTTGAGAAATATCCGTAGGGCGATGGGTGTTAGTATGACTTTTAATGAAAAAATTAATGTGACAATAGCAGCCGAGCTCCATATCGTCGCATAATACAGCGCAAAATAGCTGAATGCAAAATTACAAACGCCAAAAACGATGATAAAAGGTACGTCGCCCTGTTGTGGTTTACCCTGTGGCTTCAAGAACCAAGCAAGGATGAGAAACAAAAGGGCTGTCATGACTAAACGATAGGTTAAAGATAATTCTAAACTGACTGGCGTTCCTTGAATTTTGACTGCAATAAAATTAAGACCCCAGACAATCAAACAAAAGATATACATAAAATTTGTCATGCTGTTTTAAATTCCTTCTCCGATGCTATTCCTGCCATCTTCCCATAATGATCGTGTGATAGAACCTGCCATCTGCAAGGCATTTATCATTTTTCAGAATGCCTTCCACTAAAAAGCCCATTTTTTTATAGAGCTGTATCGCTTTCTCATTGGTTTCTAACACTTCTAGTGCTATTTTGCGAATACCATTGGCATCTGCCCAATCAATGGATTCTTGCAGCAAGGCTTTTCCTATGCCATAGCCCCAAAACTCTTTACTGACTCCAACACCAAAGGTTACTTTATGGGCAAGCCTTTTGAGTGGAGAGCCCTCACATCTTGAGAACCCAACGATCCGATCACCGACAACCGCTACTAAACATAAATTTTTTGAGCTTTCGCTATCCTGTTGAATAAGCTGCTCAAAGCCTGCTCGATCAATCAATGCCTCGCCCTGTTCACGATCGAAGTTTTCCGTTTCACCGTCTAATTGCAAGCGTAAATCTGATAAGGCTTGGGCATCTTCGCGTCGGGCACAGCGAATTGTATAGGATAGCTCTTTTATCTGGAGCTCTTTCTGATCAATCAGCATGTTGGAATCCTCCAATTGACTGAATCCGCACAAAACGATTATGCCAAATGGATTCGTGATGTTGAATAATTTGTGGTGCTGCCAGTACATTACTATCTAAGGTGCTATGTGCATCTTCTATTAAAATATTATGATGGTAGCCATGACTAAAAGCACTACGGATTGTTGTATCAAGACAAAACTCTGTTTGAGCACCCGCGAAAATCAATTGGTCGATGTGATGCGCTTGTAAATAAGCTGCAAGCTCCGTTTGATAGAAAGCGTCCCACGTTGTTTTTTGAATCACTTGATCCTCCGCCTGTCTAAGTAATCCATGATACAGTTCCCAGCCTGGTTGACCTAATGCAAAATCCACATCATCTGCGTCTGTATGCTGAATAAAAATAACGGGTACTTCGTTGCGCCGTGCCCATGTAATGGAGGCATTAATATTTTTGATAATAGCTTCACTGTTCCAAAGATTTTGCTGGCCATCTAGAAAGAAAGCCTCCTGTATATCGATAATGATGAGTGCTTGTTTCATCGTATCCTCCTTTGTGCATCAGTAGTAACTTTTTTAATTGTACAGAAAACGATCTTCCATTAAAAGAAAATTTTGCACAACAAAAAGCACCTTTACAACATCGTAAGGTGCCTCAACTATGTACAGTACCATCTAATACATGCCACTATTAGATGGTGTCATGCGCTTGCATCATTTGATATAGGCTAATGTTTGATAAACTTGGTGAAGCGAATGATTAAATGCTTGCTGTTCCACTTCGTTTAAATGCAATTCAATTACACTTTCAATACCAGCTCCCCCTAAAACAACTGGGACACCGATGCAGGCATTGTCTACTTGATATTCGCCCTGTAAATACGTAATGATGGGCATTACTCTCCGTTGATCCTTCACAATCGCTTCAATCATTTGGACAATGGCGGCAGCTGGGGCATAGTAAGCACTGCCATTGCCAAGTAGGGCGACAATTTCGCCTCCACCTTTTCGCGTTCGCTCCACTAATTGCTCAATCTGTGCTTGTGGCATTAATTTTTCTAATGGTATTCCTCCGACATACGTATAGCGAACGAGTGGCACCATTTCATCGCCATGTCCACCCAAGACGAAGCTCGATATATCCTCGACAGCAAGCTGAAGAGCCTGTGCGATAAAGGTATTAAAGCGCGCTGTATCTAAAACACCTGATTGTCCCATGACACGATTTTTGGGAAAACCCGTTGTTTCCAGACAAACATAGGTCATGGCATCGACAGGGTTACTTAAGACGATAATATAGCTAGTTGGCGCATAACGTTTGATTTGTTCGCTTACCGTGCGGATGATTGCCGCATTTGTATGAATTAAATCCTGCCGTGTCATGCCAGGCTTTCTTGCAATACCTGCCGTGATAACCACAATATCAGCATGAGCTATTTCCTGATACTTTGAAGTAGCCGTCACCTGTACGTTAAATCTTTCTATTGGTCCAGCTTGGAGAATATCTAATGCCTTCCCTTTCGCTGCATTTTCGAAGTCTGGTAAATCGATAAGCACAATATCCCCGATCTGTTTCTGTGCGACCATTAACGCTACGGTTGCACCTGTATGTCCAGCGCCAATGATGGCGATTTTGGGTCGCCTAAAGCTCATCTGCCTCCCCCTCCTAACAACATAGATTCATCGACTACTTATCTGCCTGCTCATCCTCTACAAGTTTTGTTTGTTGAGGCTTCTGGCGAGTGCTTGTTTTTTTGGCTGCTGCCTCCGTCGCTTTTATCGGCTGTGTTTCATCAATAATCGCTGTGAATACTTCATTGGCTGCTCGTGGAATTACATGTGCGCTTAGTAGCTTGCTCGTTCGCGTTGCTGCCGCTTTACCAGCATCAACCGCAGCCTGTACTGCACCAACATCTCCCTCGACAATAATGGTTACGATACCACCGTCTACTAGCTCCTGTTTCACTAATTGGACATTGGCTGCCTTTAGCATGGCGTCCGCAGCTTCAATGGAGCCAATCAAGCCATACGTTTCGATCATTCCTATCGCTTCTGTCACTGTGCTCACCTCACGATTCATCTGTGCCATCTATAATGCCAACAACAATGGCATCAATTGGACAAATACTGGACGTAGAAAAACTTCGTACAGCAGCACTGCCCATTGTTAAAATGACGTTATCTCCCACACCTGCACCTATACGATCTGCCGCAACAATTTGTTCATCACTCAGTTGACCATCCAGCTTTATTGGCTGGATAATGAGTAATTTCAATCCCTGTAGCCCTTCCTCTTTACGTGTTGCCCAGATATTTCCGACCACTGTTCCTATCCGCATGCATCCTCATCCTTTTTCGTGAAACTGAAGTTCAATTTCTAATTTTTCCACGGCCTCCTTCGCCAGTGCCGTCAACCTTGCCTCTTTGGGGACTATCACTGTCTCACCTTGATAACGGCTTACATCATTTGCCGTTATAATCTTGTGGTTAATTTCAATTGGAGGACTGACGAAGTTATTGTAAGGCTCTCCTGCCATCTTGCCTGTTATAATTGTACCCGTTTCACCCTGTTGGATGAAGCCTGCGTTTGCTTCATCTGTATCAATATGCATTTCTAAATGATAGTGATCAGCCACACGAATTTTCACTTGCTCAAAGGTAATGGGACGTCGCCCTTGCACCTTAACGGAGACGTATTGACCGTTCTGAACCCCTAACTGCTGTGCATCAGCAGGTGCCATATGAATATGTGCTTGTGCTATAATGACCCCTTCTTCTAAAATCAAACTTCCCCTAGGTCCTACCAGGATACAGCTAGCTGAGCCAGCAATTTCTCCCGATTCACGCAAAGGTGGTTGAATTCCTAGGGCAATGGCATCAGTATGACTAATTTCAATTTGTGTGAAGGTGCGAGCTGGACCTAATACACGTACATTTGGGATGCTTCCTTTTTGGCCCACCACCTGTAGCGTTTCATGTGCTGCAAACTGACCGGGTTGAGCTAGCATTTTTTTCACACTCAGCGTAGCACCCTTGCCAAATAGCTGCTCGACATGCTCTTGTTGTAAATGAATATGCCTTGCTGAGATACCTATAGGAATTTCATTAGGTGTAGGAGCTGCTTCTTTTTTAGGTTGTAATTCGGCTATGACATCATTAACAATTTTTATTATTGCTTGTTCATTCATATAGCCACCTCACTCATTATTGCACTTTCAAAATCGCTTCCAATTCTGCATGTGGTCGCGGAATCACATGTACCGATAATAGCTCTCCAACACGTTGTGCAGCTGCTGCTCCTGCATCTGTTGCGGCTTTCACAGCCCCTACATCCCCACGAACAAGCACCGTGACAATACCGCCACCCACATGAACTTTACCAACAATATTCACATTGGCAGCCTTGACCATTGCATCGGCCGCTTCAATAGAGCCCACTAAGCCCTTAGTTTCAATCATTCCTAATGCGCCTAAATTCATCATGTATCCCTCCTTCTCTTAAAATGCCTCTGCATCTTCAGGTAATGTTTGGCCACCATCAATAATGATCGATTGACCCGTAATAAAGCCTGCCTCCTTACTACTAAGGAACAATGCAGCATACGCTATATCCTCCACACGACCAAGACTGCCAAAGGGAATCGCCTTCGCCATCTTCTGTAGATAGGTTTCACCAAGCCCATCTAAGCCTTCTGTTGCAATATTTCCTGGCAACACGGCATTGACCGTAATATTATAAGGTGCTAATTCAAGAGCCGCAGTCCGCATAAACCCTAATTGAGCTGCCTTACTTGCGGCATAATGTGTCCATCCAGCATAGCCAGTCACCGGACCCGTTATCGACGAGGTAATAATGACCCTGCCAGCATTCGCTTTCTTTAAATGGGGCACGCAAGCCTTGACAGCAAACATCGTTCCTCTGGCATTGACATTTAATACCTGATCCCAATGGTCCGTCGTCATGTCCTCTAGTTTCATCGAGGGAAAAATACCAGCATTGGCACATAAAATATCGATGGAACCAAAAGAGCTAGCAACCTCCGTAGCCATGCTTTCAACAGATTCATAGTTTTCAACATCAACAGTGGCAGCAGAAGCGGAGAATCCTTGCGCTTGTAATTGATTTGCTACATCTGTGGCAGCTTCCATACCTCTTGCTGCAATCACCACATGAGCACCCTGTTCAGCAAATACGGTAGCAATCCCCTTCCCAATTCCTTTACTACCACCAGTAACTATGACAACCTTCCCCGTTAAATCGACCTTCAACTCGTTCCTCCACCTTTCCTTTTATTCATTTTAAGTACTTGGCTTTTTCGCAATTTCTGTTACTAATCCATTCACCGCGATATCTGGCCTTAAAATAGTTGAAGAGGCAATCCATTGGTTGGCTGCTTTAGCTAGTTGTGTACCAATGGCTATCGCTTCCTGAATGGCCGCTGTGTCCCCTTCAATGGCAATGGTTACTAGAGCCAAATCGATGGTTTCTTGTCGAAGTATTCGAATATCCGCTGCTTTAAGCATAGCATCTGCGATTCGTATTGAAATCGCAAGTCCTCTTGTCTCCACAATACCAATCGATTTCATGTAACAACACTCCTGCTAATATCTTTGTATCGTCATCCCTTTTTCCTGAATCATTTCTTGTGCTAGTGCTGTAAGTTTTGTGTGGGCAGGTAGTGTCAGCCGTTGCCCCTTGTACGATTGAAGCATCTCTGCTGTCAAATAGTTTGCCACTATAGTCGAACGAGCCGGTTCCTCTTGCTGCTTTAAAAATCGAATAAGCTGTGCAAATAACTGAATGTCACAGCCAAACTCCTTTAAGCGCTCTATATGATGCAGCAACATTTTCATGTAAGGATTCGGTTCCTTTGCTGTGACAACAGCAGATAATTTTTCATTTGGAATTAAAATTGCTGTTTGATTGCTAACCAGCAACTCAGACAGGTACAAGGCTGCCGGTGTAGTAGGCAAGCCTTGGGCACTGCTGACGATAAATGCTTGATCCACTTCGAGAAAAACAATAGCATCGTAGAATAGCTGAGTGGGACTTGTGGTTTCATTTGCCTGCCACTCCTCAACATGGCAATAGCTTTGTAATAAGTCCACCTGTTTCTTAGAAATGGTCGTATGAGAATGGACAAGCAAAAGTCTTTTATGCTTTTTATCCATCATCGATATGACTACTTCTTCGATGATTCTCTGTAATTCTTTTATATCCATACCTGTCACTCCATTTTGATAAGCTTGCCAATTGTATGCTGTTGAAGAGCGGCGGCATTCGCTTCATCTGTATCTACATGCATCTCAAGGACGAATGCTGAGGAGACACGCACAACCACATTCATTAATCGGAGCTGACGTCCATCCCCACAGATTTCAACCGTCACGATTTCCTTATCTTGGACATTGAAGGCAGCAGCATTGGATACAGCCATATGAATATGTGCTTGTGCAATAATCAATCCTTGTGTTTTATGGAGAGTTCCATGAGGTCCAATCAATGTGATTGATTCAGATTTTTCTAAGTCGCCTGACATACGAATCGGTGGTGTTACACCAAGCTTGATGGCATCCGTTTGACTGATTTCGACTTGGGTTGCAGTGCGAAATGGGCCTAAAACCCGAACCTTGTCAATTTGGCCTTTGGGTCCCTTAATCGTTAGAACATGCTGTGAAGCAAATTGACCTGGCTGGGAAAGTTCCTTCCATTTCTGTAAAGCTGCGTCTCTACCAAATAAATAATAGAAATCCTCCTCATTAACATGACAATGACGGGCAGAAATCGCAATCGGGATACTTTGATTTGTAACTTCAGTGGCATGTATTTGATTGTTTGTCATCACAATCCCTCACTTTTCACTTAGGTAAAATTGCGTATAATTCTGAATGAGGGCGTGGAATAACATGTACCGATAATAGCTCACCTACCCGACGTGCGGCCTCAGAGCCTGCATCCGTCGCTGCCTTGACTGCCCCGACATCACCTGTCACCAGCACCGTCACAATGCCGCCACCAACATGTACTTTCCCTACAATATTGACGTTTGCTGCCTTTACCATGGCATCTGCCGCCTCAATTGATCCGATTAAGCCTCTTGTTTCAATCATGCCTAAAGCTCCATTTATCTCTACGCTCATTTCCTTTTCCTCCTCTAATTACTTAGCTTTGTGAGTACTTCCTCTACAATCTTTTCAATGGACAACCTGTCAATAGACACCCCTTCAATTGCTTGCATCGCTGGAGCCTGTATATTTTGTGGATGCTTTGGGGGTGGAATCGTTAGTGCCTTCACACCATAGGCCACTCTTTTTTTATTTAATAAATGATGTGCAGAAATATTATCACTCGTAATATTTCCCCCATAGGCCCCACAGCCCAATGTAAAGGAAGGCGTTAAACTTGTCGTACCGCCTGCAGCCCCAACAGATGCTAAAGTATTGACTACTATTCTGGACACGGGCATTTGAGCGGCAAACTGCTTAACAAAATGTTCGTCCTGTGCATGAATAGCCAGGCTATGTCCTCTCCCTCCAACGTCAAGCAAGCGACGGCAAATCTTTACGGCTTCTTCCTGCGAACGAGCCGTATAAAGACCTAGGATGGGAGAAAGCTTCTCCATGGAAAATGGATACTCCTTCCCAATCTGATGTTCCTCCGCGACTAATACGCGTGTATGTCGAGGGACATCAATATTAGCCATTTGGGCTATTACGGTTGCTGGCTTCCCGACAATTTGGCTATTTAATGTACGAGCTACTGGTGAAATCACCTTTGCTAATTTTTCCTTGTCCTGCCCACTTAGAAGGATGGCCCCATTTTCTGCTAAAGCAGCCATCACCTGTGCTTTGACCTCCTGATGTACGACAATAGCTTGTTCTGTGGCACAGATCGTACTATTATCAAATGATTTACTATCGATAATTTGCTTCATTGCCTCGTTCACATTTGCTGTGCGATCAATATAGACAGGAACATTCCCAGGGCCAACACCATAGGCTGGTTTCCCTGAGCTATAGGCAGCTTTGACAAGCCCTGCTCCACCAGTTGCTAAAATTAGCTGTACATCACGATGATGCATAAGTTCCTCTGTTCCTTTTATTGTTGGATGGCTAATCCATTGAATAAGTCCCTCTGGCGCCCCTGCACGAACGGCTGCCTGCTGACAAATTTTCAATGCCTCGATGGTGCAGTTGACTGCTGTTGGATGAGGACTAAAGACAATGGCATTTTGCGACTTTAAGGCAATTAGCGTTTTAAAAATGGCTGTAGCAGTCGGGTTCGTGACAGGTGTAATTGCCGCAATAACACCGAATGGATAAGCAATTTCCACCTGCCTTGCTACCCTATCCTCATGTATAATGCCGATTGTCTTTTCATGCCGAATGGCTTCATAGACACCTTGAGAAGCCAACTCATTTTTTATTTTTTTATGTTCAATAATGCCCATCTTTGTTTCCGTAACAGCTAATACAGCAAGATTTTCTGCCTGTTTATAAGCAGCTTGGGCAATGGTCTCTACAATTCGATCGACCTGCTCTTGCGTAAAGCTGGCATACATTTTTTGCGCAATCGAAGCGGCTGCTATTCCGTCTCTTGCCTCTTGTATCGAAACCAAATCTTGGTCTCTCACCATATGACGAACCTCCCGTCATGTAAATTTTTTTAGGGCAATTAAGTCGCTCGAATTAGCTACAGAGACAGTGCCTGATGATTGCTGGTGCAGACTTTGCCAATGCTGTAATTCATGCGTAGATAATGCTACATATGCAGGGGCAGTTGTTTGCTGCGTCTGATGTTGGTTTTCTTTTATTAATCGAAATGATTGCCATTCCTGTAATTCCTCATTTGATAACGTTTTAGAAGCTTGTTCAGGCTGAGAGCCTTGCGTTAGTTTTTCCAATACCAATTCAGTAATCTTGGCAATTAGCTGATTGTCCATATGCTCACTCCTTTTCGATTAGCATGGTGAGAACAGATTCGTCATACGCTTCAATAATTGCGGTTGCATCAGGTAAATAATCCTTTGGGTATGTGGCACTAGGAATGATGCCAATTGAAAAGCACATGCCAGCATTTTTAGCAAAGAGCATATCTGCATTCGAATCGCCAATCATCACGGCTTTCTCAAGCGATACTTGAAATTGTTCCTTTGCCACATATGCTAAGTCTGGGAAGGGCTTACTGGATGTAGCTTGGTCACTTCCTAGAACGAAATCAAACAAAGCTAATAACTCTAGCTGTTGTAAATGTGATTTGGCTCGTGCCGTTTGATCAGCTGTAATCACCCCTAATTTCATCCCTTTATTTTTTAAGGTTATTAAGAGATTACGAATACCTGGTAATGCCTGTACCTTGCTATTTTCCTGCTGCGATGTGGCTAAGTTGGAAGCTGCTCTCGCAAGTGTTACCCCTCTGCTCCATGGGATTCCCTGCTGATAGAGTAAGAACGCTACGATCGTCTCAGCTTCTTGTATACTTCCAATAGCTAGAGGACTCGTTGGGTCAATCGTTGTTCCATTGTCATTAACCCCTATGTTTCTTAAAAAAGTTTGTAAGGAAAAATAGATCTCTAAGTCTGAATTTTCAGTTAAATTAGCATATAAATTTTTGGCCCAGGCAATCCATAAAGAATCCATTTCTATGATTGTTCCATCCTTATCAAAAATGACCCATTCCACTTTTGTCATAGAAAAACCCATCCCTTTATTTATTCTCGTATAGCCTCTATTGGCGATACTGGTGCTTGCACCTCTACCTGCACTGTAGCGTCCTTCGCAAAGCGTTCCTCTGGTGCATCCTCGTTAATATGGTGTCTTGCCCACACCCAATAATAGATCGTTGCCACAGCAAAAACAGCCAAACAAACGATGAAAAAAGTCAAATTCGCAAAGAAGCTCGCAAAGATAGCAATGACGGCTAGCACAAGTGAGACAATAGGCGTAAATGGATACAGCGGTGTCTTAAAGGTACGTACTAAATGAGGTTCTTTTTTACGCAAAATCAACACCGATAAATTCATCGTAATATACGATACTAATGCCCCAAATGTAGAAATTAAAATTAAATCATCTGGATTAAATAAAATGACTAACACTAACCCGATAAAGCCTGGCAAAATAATGGCCATATATGGTGTCTGACGCTTTTTATGCATCTTCGATAACATGCTTGGCAAATAGCCTGCACGTGATAAAGCATAGACCTGACGAGAGTAAGCCAAAATCACACCTGAAAAGCTTGCAATTAGTCCTACTAAGCCAACAGATGCTAAAATCTGCGCCAACCAATACGTATTTCCAAAAACAGCGGCAATCGCTGCTGGCAATGGATCTTCAGCAACCGTCATGACATCGATACCAGCTAGCCCAATGGCAACAGTTGTTGTCAAAATGGATAAAATCAGCAAAGTCACCATACCTGAAATTAACCCCTTCGGCATGTCCTTCTGCACATCTCTCGTCTCCTCCGATAACATAGGCAACATCTCGATTGCTAGGAATAGCCACATCGCATAGGGCAATGCTGACCAGATTCCTTTAAATCCACCTGGTATAAGATCGCCATTCTCAGGGAATAAATGGCCCACATTAATTTGCGGTAAACCAACGAAATACATTAAGACTAGTAAGCCTAAAGCGATAAAAACAAGCACCATTTCGATCGTGGCATATTCTTTAATGCCAATAATATGAACCCCCATGAACAGAGCATACATAAAGGCAGCTGCCACCACTGTCGGTACGGCTGGAAACAAAAAGCTGATATAGCCCCCAATACCAATCGCGATAATTGGTGCGGCAATGACATATTGCAGCACGACACCAACTCCTGTAATAAAACCGATATAACGCCCCATCGCCCGTCGAGCAAAGGAGTAAGGTCCTCCTGCATAAGGTAACATCGTCGATAATTCAGAAATACCTAAGGTCATCGTTAAATACATAATCGCCATAAATAATGTGGCAATGAGCATTCCTAAAAAACCAGATTGACTTAAACCAAAATTCCAGCCAAAGTAGTTACCAGAAATCACAATGCCGACGCCAATTGTCCATAAATGGATGGGTGTAAGGGCTTTCTTTAATACGATGATTTCATCCTTTTTCGAAGACATGTTATTCGCCACCTTTTATCGTTATTTAGTTGGTACAGTCTTGATACTTTTCTACATAAGCTTTCACTAAATCATCACTCTGAAGCGTGTAATTTTCACCAAGTAAGCGCGTTGTCTCATTATCACGACTTCCAATCCACGAAATAAGCTGTAGTCTTCTCATTAATATAAAAGTTGGAATCATTTCTTTTTCTTCGTCTGTTAATAATCGAATTTTGCTGTAGCCCTTAAGCCATGAAGCGATCAACTCATCAAGATACGGCATGTGCTCAATAAAGCTCACCGATGTGGCTAAATCATATAAAAACCACCCAAAACCACAATCATCAAAATCAATCACTTTAATTTCGTCTCCATAGATGAGTAAATTAGCTAAGCGTAAATCCGCATGGATAAGACCAAATCGTGTTTTCTCTTTCCCAAATGCCTCAAGCTTCTTTTGAATGATATGTGATGCTTCCTCATATAAAGCGATTCGTGCAGGGGTCATTCCTAGTCCATCCTGCCATCTCGCCCATTTTGGAGATTGACCTAGAATCGTGTCATAGTCCCATGTCATGCGCTGAAAGGCTTGGTAATAATCATGCTGCTCGATTGTGTGTTTATGGAACATGGCTGTAATTTCGCCTAATGTTTCAAATTGCTGAATTAAGTCATCTTCATTATTCTCATCAGGAGCATTGCCCTCCAAAAATGTAAATAATGTGCTATAATAGATCGTGTCATTATACGAATGAGCATGTACGTAGTCACCGTCATCTGCTCGCATCGGTAGTGATACATCAATAGGAGATTGCTCATGGAGCGAGTTTAACCAGGCAATCTCCGCTTCGATCTCCTCTTTTTTATGGTAATTTGGTCGGCTGATCCTCAGAATATATTTTTTGCCCTGCCCATCTTCTACGAGATACGTCGCATTTTCGGAATAATCAATCATTTTACAAGATGCTTCTAGTAAACAACTAAACTCCTTTAATGCATCATTTGCTGCTTGATGAAAGTTGGAAAGGACCAATTCTAAATCTATGAAATCCATTTGACCCATCTAGAAAACCCCCTGTTTACTAAATTGACAAGCTTTCTTTCCTTTAATAGCGTGCAAATTTTACAAGCTGCGCTGCTTCTTTAATGCCCGCCTCACATTTTTCAAGCAATTCATCACAGTATGCTTTATCACATAATAGCCCTGGCTTAAATTGCAACACACGTGTATCCAGCATTGAATAAATGGCCCATACACCATGTTTGTACAAGGAGCTCATCACATATTTAGCCCCTTCAGGATGATTAAACTCTAGGCCCATAACAACGCCAAGCTGACGAATGCCCACAAAGAAATCAGGATATTGTTGTTGAATACGCTCTAAACCACTTCGTAGATAACGAGCAACATATTCTACATTCTTTACTACTTCAGGACGTTGGGAGATTTCTAATACTTTCATCGCCACTACACAACCTAGTTCTGCTCCACCAAATGTAGAAATATGAGCTAGTCCATCTTCTTCCATCCAGCCGCCTGCTCGTTCATTGACCACTGTAGCTGCAATTGGATAGATACCGCCACTTAGACCCTTTGCTGTCACCAGAATATCCGGTTTCACCCCATAATGCTCAATTCCCCACAGCTTACCTGTTCTCATTAAGCCCGTTTGCACCTCATCTGCAATATATAATGCCCCGTATCGTTCACAAAGTGATTTGACATCAGCCAAGTAATTAGCTGTGGGCAAGGGGAAACCATATGTCGCAGGAATAGTCTCGATAATTACGCTAGCTACATCCCCTCTAGCAAGCTCTCGTTCCATTGCCGCAAGATCATTGAATGGTACGTGCACAAATTCATGGGGACTGCCCTCACTTAAAAATGGTTTTGAATAGCGTTCATTGCCAAGCGAAACCGCAAGACCTGTGTGTCCATGATATCCATTTTTAATGGAAATCGTTTTTTTACGTTTTGTAGCATAACGCGCACACTTTAGAGCCACATCAATTGCTTCACTTCCACCACTAGAGAAAATAGAATATGTTAAGCCTTCTGGTGTGCAGGCTGCTAATTTTTCAGCTAACTGTGCACGTGCAGTAGATGGAAAATGATGATTACCAATGTCAAAATAATTGGTTCCTTCCACTAATGCAGCAATGACTTCTGGATTACGATGGCCAAGGTTATATGTTCCGCCATTGAGATGCGCATTCATTAATTTTTTGCCATCCACATCGTAGAAATAATAGCCCTCTCGTTTCCCGATAACGACATCGACACCATCGATTTGCCACTGTTTCGTTTTTCCTGGATTCCACCAGTCAATTGATTTTTGTAAGGTTGCCTGTTTATTTGCAAAATAGTCCATAGTTTCCACCTTCCTATACATTGACGTCATCCAACATTTCACCTGCAATGAATAATTCCACTTTTTTCTGCTGTAATCGTTCCTGCCATTGTGTGGAGCTCTTTTGATCTGTAATCACCATCGAAACGTCCTCTAAATGACAAATATGCGCAAATGTAGAGACACCAAATTTCGTATGGTCTGCTAAAATAATCGTATTTTCTGCCCGCTCTATTAATTTCTTTGAAATCGCTGCGCCCGTAATATCATAGTCGGTAATACCATCTGCTAACGAAATTCCGCCTGCAGCAACAAAGGCTTTATTTGCCTTTAGTTGATTAAAAAATAAATCAGCTAATGGACCTCCCATAAATTTTTGTCGATGTTCATATTCTCCTCCCGCAAAGAGCACCTTCCCTTGAAAGCATTCTGCGGCTAATGATAGAACTGGGAGTGAATTTGTGACGACAATGACGTTGGGCTTATCACCTAAATAACGAACGATTTCATAGGCTGTTGTACCATGACCGATAAAAATAACATCACCGTCTTCCACAATACTTGCAGCAGCCTTACAAATCCTTCTCTTCTCTATATTGTTAAGTGACGTTTTCTGTTCAAAGGTCCTCTCATACTTTTCCTTTGCCTTCACAGCCCCCCCATAGACTTTGTGTAGAAGCCCTTCCTTCTCCAATCGATCCATATCTCTACGTATAGTCTCGCCTGATACATTTAATAGCTGCTCTGCATCACTTACCTTCACTTTTCCTTCTAAATCTAAAATATCTAAAATCACTTTTTTACGTTCCTCAAACGAAAGAGACATACATCATCACTCCAAACACAAAGTTAAATCCAACAAAATCCACAAATCCAACACTTTATTTCTGTATTTATGTGGATTTGTTTTGAATTTTAAATAATAGTTTAACAATTGTCAATACTCTGAATCTTATTTTCTGTATGATTTTTTCTCTCTAAAGCCACTTATTTCTCTTAAGCGTAAAATGAAAACTCCACAAAAAACCAATTTCAGTTGTCTCCAACTGCTCTCTAAAACCTTTTTTAAAATATTTTTCTACAACTATTTTTTCCCATAAAAAATCCCCCTTCATGGTAGAAACCATAAAGGGAGATGACGAGATTATTTTGTTAATTCCTCTACAAATTCAACAGGTACGTATGTTTTGCCAGATTCTAATAAAGCAGGGGCTACTTTAAATTGGCGAAGCGCTTTATTATAACCATATTCTTTTTGACCTCGCGTAATTGTATACGAAAGGGCTCCTTTTGAAACAATGGCACCTTTTGGCGTTACTTCTACTTTAAAGCCTAGCTTTTCAGCGATTAAGCGTAGCGGCACCATTTTTGTCCCATCTACTTCGTAAAAGTCTTTATTGATAATTTCTTGAACCGCTGAATCAACTGGAGCTGGTTCTGGTGTTGGAACTGGATCCACTTCAACAGGCTCTTCCTTCTCAATTGTATCTAATACTATCACTTTTGATGGCGGTGTTTGAGCAGGGATGCTCATCGTTGCGATTGTGTAGAACACCACTAAATGTTGCTCTTTTAAATCGTCCACTTTCACAGCTTTGCCAGTAGCACTTGCTAGCTTCGTGTCTTCCCCAACATTTAACTTGAGGTTATTTTCAGTATCCACTAAATCTTTATTGAAGAAATCCACTTCCACGCTACCCATTTCTTCTGTTTCTACAATGATTACTTCTGGGTTGTATTGTGGTGGATAAATCGCAAGCATCGGCTTCTTGGCATATGAGTAAGCTGACACCTTATCTCCTTTTTGAAGCTTGGCTTCTTTTCCCATATTGTCAAAAACTAATGAGTCTTTATTGGCAATCACAATATTTGTATTGTCACCATCAACCACTGTATAGTATGTGGCATTTTCACGTACTTCTACGTTTTCAACTGTACCTGTCACTTTAATAAAAATAGACTGCACTTGTTGCTCCGAAGTTTCTGCGTTAATCACAGTAGCCTCTCCTTCGTTCGCTGATGCAGTTGGAGCTCCAATCGCGCCCCCTAATAATAATGCTGACATAGCAAATGGTACGACTTTCGTCATTTTCATACAAAAAGCATCTCCTTCATTTTCCCGAATTCAATAAAGTAGTCGTGTTCACACGAAAAAGGTTACAAACTGTCTCCATTTTTATGGCTAGAGCTTTGCTTCCTCATTTTGAGCGATAGCGATTTGCGAGCGACTTCTCTTGAATATTCGATTTACTAGATGGCGGTGCTTTGCTTTCGCGGATATTCGCTTCTTCGCAATTTTATTCTCCCCCGATCAAAAGATAAATCTCAGACGATTCAGGATGCGCTGTAAGAAATACTGGTTTTCGCTTTGCTGGGTTCTTAGCTCACGGGCGACGTCGGGGTGGTCAGTGATGACGCCGCTGACATTTTTTTCGATAAAAGTTTGCAGGGAGCGGTCGTCATTGAGTGTCCAAACAAATAAATCGGTCGGATGTTGCTTCAATTCTTCGATAAGCTGCTCCGTTACCCAGGATTCCTCCAATGCGATAAAATCAACATTTTCCTCCATCGGTCCAATATTGAGTGCATAGACAATACCGACTCGCAAATTCGGCACCAATTTTTTTAATTGCGTCATTTTCTGTCCATCAGCGGATTGCACATAATAGGAATCTAGCACCTTGTATTTTCGTAGCTTCTCTACTAATTTAGGTAAAACATCTTCTGTTTCTTGACCATGCACCTTTAATTCGATTAGAAGCGCCACATCTAACGCTTTGGCAATTTCAATACAATCATCTAATGAAGCAATTTTATCGCTAAAGCCATTTTGATGAATGGTTAACGTTTTTAGTTCGCTCAGGGTCATATTCGCAATAACACCATTTTTACCTGCTAACCTTCGTAATGTTCGATCATGGAAGACGACGAATTCCCCATCCACCGTTTGTTGAATGTCGATTTCAATTAAATCTGCCCCCGCATTGGCTGCACTCACCAATCCACTAATTGTATTTTCTACATTGCCTGCTACATAGCCGCGGTGGGCAATAATTTTGGTATCTGGCGCATAGACACTTTTCTCTAATGAATTGATATTCATCATACTTAATACGAGAAACACAATGCCACTGATCAATAGTAATGGCTTATAGTGCCGCTTCCGATGTGTAGTTCCGCTCACTTTTCCTATAACTAGCGTATTATACGTGATGGCGACCATAACTTGTGAAAACATCGCCTGTAATAAACTAAATAGCACCACAAAGACCATTTCTAAAAAGGCTAGTGTCAGCCCAGCCGTAACCAAGGCTGCACTTGGCATTAAACGTTCAATTAAATAGAGGGGAAACGTAGCGACCACTGTGATACCAAGCATCATCAACAGATGACCTGTTAAAAGCATAGCTAGTAGCACGACTAGTTCAAATAAACCACGCTTGGAAAATCGCCAGCTTTGCTTAAAAGAACGCAAAATAGAGATGTTCGGCTGGATTGTAAAGATAGGTAACGTTAAGATGCTTCGAATACCTATCATCACGATGATGCTTGCCACCGCAGCATATGCTAGCCTACCCGCTTGACTACTCATGATTTCTTCAGTTAGAAAATGTGGTAGGGAGATGGATTGAGTCAATGTAAGGGGTAGCATAAAGGAAGCTAGTGGCATTAATAGTGCTAAATAGACGATGAGAAATAGAACTTGCACACTAAAAAAATAGACAACCTTGCGATTTAATTGTTGCCATAAAGGAAGAAATCGGTAACGAAGTCCTCGTTGCTGATGAAAGGCCATGAGAAATAGAAAGCCCATCTCATAATATACAAATAATAAAAACAGCAAAATTAATAGACAAATCATTATCATCACAAAGGGATGCGTCACAAAGCTTTGCCAATTTTGCTCAGTAATATGTGTAAACCCTGTTACTCGTAGCATGAGCTTCAAAACGATAGAGGTTACAGGGATCATTAATAAAAACTGAAAGATTCTAATTAATGCAAAAACCTGTACATAATCGAATCGATAAACATAAATATTATGGACAGCCTGTCGCATTACTTGTCCTGCCTTGTGCACATACTCACCCCTATCATGCTGTTAAAATCGCTCACTACTAACGTATGTTTTGACTGCTATGACCCATTCCTCGAAGCCAATAAAATAGCACTCCTCTACACCAAAGTAGGCGTCAATTTTTGTATTAATCGTGACATTCACCATTTTTTTGAAACTTTTTAGCAGGCCACCCTGTATATAACTAGATACCCGCTACAGAAAGGAGCGCAAACATGAAATTCAACCTTGGTGATATCATTAGTACAACCGTTCTTTTATGTATGTTTCTAGCGATCTTTTTCGTAATGATCCATATGATCAAAAAAATGAAATCCACTGCCCCTGTGTCTCCTCCACCAACCATGCAACAGCAAGTAGAGGACTTATCAAAACGTGTGTCGACCCTAGAACAACAAGTAAAACAATTAACTGACAAACAATAGTCCCATAAAAAAATCGCTGGGAAGGATAACCTTCTCAGCGATTTTCATATACTATCTGACCATTCACAACCGTACATGCGACTTGAATGTATGGAAGCTGCTCCATCTCTACCGTAAAAACGTCTTCTTGTAAAATCGTAAAGTCTGCAGCAAAGCCTTCTGCAATTTTGCCACGCATCAATTGCTGTCCAATGATTTCAGCCGCTCCTACTGTATACAAACGGACTGCCTCAAATCGGGAAATTTTCTCATGAGGGTTATAGCCATCATGTGTTTCCCCAAAATTTCTTCTAGTGACAGCCGCATAAATACCATGCAACGGGTTTGGCACTTCAATTGGCGCATCACTGCCGCCTGCGACAATCAGCCCTCTGTCAAGAAGCGATTTTAAAGGATGTAAGCCCTGTGCGCGCTCCTCTCCAAGTCTCGATAGCTCTGCTTGGTATTCTCCCTGTACAAACTGCGGCTGCATATCCACTGCCACTGGTAATGCAGCTAGCTTGGCTAATAGTTCCTCATCGACTAAGCTACAGTGAATTACGCGATCAAGCTGACCTTCCTGAGGAGGATATGCCGCAAAAACGTCTAAAATCGTGTCGATTGCTAAATCCCCAATGGCATGCACGGCAACGGTTTGTCCATATTGACGCGCCAGCTGAACATAGCTTGTTAATTGCTCAGTTGTATGAATAAGCATCCCTGCATTGTCCGAATCATCGCAGTAAGGCTGACGTAGTGCAGCCGTACGACCTCCAAAGGCTCCATCAATAAAAATTTTCATCGCACCAAACTCCAAAAATGGTGAGGAAGCTAAATCCATCTTCGCAACCTCTTCAAAGACTGTATGATGCTGTAATACATGCACCTTAAAGGATTGCTGTGCCTCTACTATTTTGCGATAAGCCTGAATCGGCTGGCTTGGCGGTCCATAATAGCTTAAATCCTCTGAATGTCCCCCTACTAAACCATAGGATTGCAATGAGGTCACCGCCTTTGTCAGTGCATCCTCAATATACGCAGGTGTAATATGTGGCATCTGGTTAACAATTAAATACAAGGCAGCATCCTTTAGGATCCCTGTGAGCTGACCATCTACTTTGTCAATGACACCCCCCTCTGGCGAAGGAGTCCTATTTGTAATTCCTGCAAAAGCGAGTGCCTTGGAATTGGCTAGAATCAAATGATGACAGCTCCGTTTAATGATTAAATGAGCATCTCCAAGGGCATCTAGCTCTGCTAAGGTCGGAAAAACGGGCTCCTCAAATTGGTTTTCATTTAGTCCAATCGCAATGACCCATTCATGTGCTGACGCCTCAGCCATTCGCTCCTGAAGCTTCACAAGTAACGCCTCTTTACTCGTAACTGCCGATACATCAAGATGCTTGAGTTTTTCTCCGTAGCCAATAATATGTAAATGGCTGTCGACAAAGCCTGGATACATGATATTGCCCTCTAAATGTTGGATAGAAGCAGCTAGTGGCGACAAGCTCTCCACTGAGCCTGTCGCCACAATTTTTCCATCTTCAACAAGGACTGCATCCACTGTTTCACCAACCTGAGCCATCGTGTAAATCTTACCACCTGTCCATAATGTTGCCAAAACAATTCCTCCCATGTCCTATGCTATTGCTTCAATTAAGTGCGCTCTTTCTAAGCGACGTCGAACGATCACACCAATCCATGCTGCAAGTACCGCTTTGACGATACCAACCACGATAAATGGTGCAACACCACCCATAAAGGCAGCTGTCCATGTATAATCTGCTACAATTTTTAACCACACTGTCCCAAACGCTAATGTAACAATCATCCCAATGATATTCGCAATAATAGCTTGAGTAAATGTAATACCAAATTTATCTAAGTATAAGCCCATAATAAAGGCTGTGGCAAGGAAGCCTACAATATATCCACCTGTTGGACCAACTAAAATTCCTAGTCCACCTGACATACCGCTAAATACAGGTAAACCTGCTGCCCCTAGTAAAATATATAATAGAACAGATAACGTGCCTAATCTTGTCCCTAAAATCGTCACGATAATTCCAACCGCTAACGTTTGACCTGTAATCGGGATAAGTGGTAGTGGGATTGTTACCTGTGCTAAAACTGCGATTATTGCTGCCCCAAATGCTGCTAACACATATTGATATGTACTTCCTTTTTTCAATGTAAAAAGCCTCCCCTTGTGCGTTAACTAATAATAAAAATAAGTTAACACAAAGATAAAGCAAATGAAAACCATTGTCAATCTATTTTAGAATAAAAAAAGAAATTGCTAGATTAGCCTAGCAATTTCTTGCCAAAATCATTACCATAAAGGTTCATTCATCGGGTCTTTCTCTTGTAGCTTAAACACATATGGCGCAATTTGATAATGGTAGAAGAACATGCCCACTAAAAAGAAAATGAGACCGATAACAAAATGATGGAAAACATGCTGTAGCATAATCAGCAGTGGCACTGGCATCGTCATTACACCACTGATTTGCATGGATTTTTTTGTGCGATATTGTTTTTGTCCACAATGAGGGCACACAATTTCACTATTTTTGCGATATAATTTACGTGCATCCTTCTCAGACCAACTCTCCCCACATTCAATACAAACAGGTAAACCATACCCCTTTTTCAATAGATAGCATTTGACAATAAATGTAGCGCCTATAAAAATGCTCAGTAAAATCATTCCTCTTACATAATCCGAAGCAAATAGTGACCACCAATGCCAATTATCGGACTGTAGGCTAGCCGCCTGATGGCCTGAACCCTGTTGCCCCTTCTGTTGTGTCAGGATATAGCTAAAACCGATAACAAAAATAGTAAAGGTTGCGAACACGATGCGATACGTCCATTGACCATCTGCTTTACGTTGAACTTTTCGTCGTGCTTTTTCCGCGATTACTTGTTTGCGCTGCTGTGAGAGCTTGACATCTTGTAGCTCCTTTAATAGTTCCTCTTTAAATTGATTCATGGCGTAGCACCTCCCAATCAAAGTCACCCATTGCTGTTGCTAATTGTTTACGAGCTCGCTGTAATCTTGTGCGAATCGTTGCTTCTGGACAGTGTACAAGCTGTGCAATTTCCACTGTCGACATCTCCTCAAAATAATACAAAATCAAGACCTCTCGATAGGCAACTGATAATGTAAACAATGCCTCTACCAGCTCTTTTTTTACAGTTTTCTCTAGCATCTCCTTTTCAGGTGTCATAGCTGTTGTGCGCCCCGTGATCTTTTCAAACAATGTCAGTCGTTTACTTTTCCAACTTCGTAAATAATCGTGACTTCGATTAACCGTCATTTTCACTAAATATGTACGTAAGGATGCTTCCTGACGAAACTGTCCCTGCTTTTGATAAAAGGCGATGAACACATCCTGCACGATGTCCTCCGCCGTTGCCTTATTTTTTACATATAGATAAGCGACCTTTAGTAAGTAATCACCGTGCTCCTCGATTATCTGTTCAATAGCCATCATTGCCCTCACCTACTTTCTACACTACTGACGGTCGCCATAACGAATGCGATTCATTTTATCAAAAAAAATCCGTAATTTTTAAATCATTACGGATTTCTTCAAGCTAAATACCTATTTTTTGCATAGTAGAGACAACTTTGAGCATTCGATCGTCTAAATCGGCGCCTGTGAATCGAGGCAATCTCAATTCATTCACGATAGCACCATCAGACATAAAAAGGATACGCTCTGTTCTTGCGGCAATCTTTGGATCATGGGTCACAAGCATCACCGTTGTGCCTTCACTATTGATGGAGGCTAATAAATCCATGATTTCCTGAGCAGACGTTGAATTCAATGCGCCTGTGGGTTCATCTCCAAAGATCACCTGCGGGTTGCTAATCAAGGCCCGGCAGATGCCTGCCCGTTGAAGCTGCCCACCAGACACTTGTGTAATATCTCGCTTTGCCAAGTCTGCAATCCCCATTTTGTTCATGATCTGTAGTGCCCTTTCTGTCAAGGCCCTGACATTTTTTCGCTCATCACGCATCGCAGGTAACAGGATATTATCGAGGATATTTAAGCTTTTTAGAAAGGTCGGCTGCTGAAAGACAAAGCCCATTTTCGTTCTACGCAAATCAGCCAGTTCTTTGTCACTTAATGTCGTTAAGTCCATTCCATCAAAGATGACCAGACCTTGATCAATACTGTCCATTCCGCTAAGGGCATACAACAGTGTCGATTTACCACAGCCTGATGGGCCCATGATGGAAATAAACTCCCCTTGATTGATGGCAACTGATACATCCAGTAAAACGGGATGCTGTTCTTTGCCTACCTGAAACGTCTTTGCTATTTGCTCACCACTTACGATATTCATAGGTTCTACTCCTTTATATGCTCAATAATTTTTACCTGCCCTGCCCTTGACGTACCAAATAGCGTAGCTAGCAGAACAACGCTTGTAAGCGCTAGTGGGCAAAAAACATACGCTGCTAGTGGATTAATCATAAAATCAAAGGAAGCCGCCCCGAATGAGGCAATGACCGTACTAGTTAAATATTCACCTAACGTGTTTGCGAGCAACGTCCCCATCGAGATAGCAAGCAGTAATACAAAAATCGAACGTGCAGCATATTGTGTAGCTATATCGACATTCGTGAATCCCAATGCCTTCATGATAGCGATGGGCGCTTGATCCTTCGCAATCAGCATATTCATAAATAATAATGTCACGAGCACACACAGCAATAAGGCAATGACGAGTGCTGCACGAGCTGCCTTTTCGATGGCATGAATCGTCGTACCAAAAGTTTGATAAATATAATCATCAATACCTGACACTTTGGCAAATGAGAAGGTTTTTGCATATTCCGCCCTTTTATCTGCAACAAGAGATGGATCTGCCATCGTACTATAGACGACACTCCACATGCTATCCGTAGAATGGTCAGAGAAAGCTGCCTTCGCAGTCTTGCCTCCATTGGTAATATCTGAATAAATACCGCTGATCCTCAAATTTTTCTTCTGTCCATTAATGACCACTGCTAAACTATCGCCAACCTTTTTTTGAAGCTCCTCTGCATTGAGCACCGAAAGTGCCACTTCATTAGGAGCAACCGGAGCCTCTCCGTGTGCATATTCTAAGGGAAAAATCGTATGGTCACCCAGCTCTATTTTTAGGTTTTGCGCTGTTCCGTCCTCGGCAATCGTTGTGAATTTTTTTGTTGTCAAAACAGTGTAATTCTTAATGGCTGTGTCATGCTCAAGCCTATCCATCACCGCTGCCACCTGTTGTTCATTTTGCTTGCCTTGTGGGATATCAATTCGGATGTCACTGTTCCCAATACCCATATACGTAATAAAGCTTTTAGCTGCAATTGTGTTGTGTAAGTTTTGAGGGACGATGATAATAAATGTTGCCAATACTAATACTGCAAGCATTGTCGCATAAAGTGTTTTTCGTGATAGCACATCCTTTATGCCAAGGAAAAGATTAATCGGTAGCCTTTTATTGGCGCTGAGGTTCAATAATTTTGCATGTTGCCCTTTTCCTTGCATTGTGCCAAAGCGCAGAGCCTGCGTGGCTGATAGCTTGCGAAACTGTTTCAGTACCGATTGTACATAGCCCATAATCACGATAAACACGAGCAACAACCCCAAACCTGTGAACAACCAAATGAGTGAAACATTGTCCGTTTCTCCCATGAACAGACGGATATTTTCTAATAGAATATCTCGAAGGAAGAAGGAACAGGCAAAACCGAGCATACAACCAATCACAGCTATAACGCCATATTTGGCTAGATACATTTTCTGAATATCTGCCACTCGTAGGCCAATTGCTTTCATCACACCGATTTCTCGAGTATCCTCTTCAATTTTAGTGAGCAATGTAAATCGAATACACATAAACGCAATAGCGACTACAAGGACACTGATGAGCAAGATAACAGCAATCATAAGCCCATCTGATATGGCATTCAGCATTTGAAAAAGCTTATAGGTAATGGTTGGTCCATTTGCTTCTAACCCTGCACTTGTATAGGCTTCTTCAAAATTCTTCAAATCCGCCAAATTTTTCAAACGAAACTCAATTAAATATTCAACTGTTCCCGCTTCCTGGATTGCTGCATAATCTTGTTCACTGACAAGAAAGCGTTTGGAGGAAGCCAGCATTGAGTTCATCTGTGAATCCCTTAGAAATCCTGCTATTGTAAAGGTTTGATCATGAACGATGACAGTATCCCCCAAGTCAGCGATGCCGTCCTTCCAATAGCTTACAGGTACATAAATATCACCATTTGCCACTTCAATCACATGACCATCAAGATCAAGTAAATAATCAAATTTCTCACTTTGTGTGCTGAAACCATTGTCCTGCACACTATGTGCCAAGGTGGTACCCGCAATATTGATCTTCGAGCCCTCCACATTTAAAAATTCATTCATTTGATATTCATCTACATATTTATTTTGCTCTGCAAATTCAGAAAGCCGCACTTGATCGATTTCCCCTGCATGCATCTGAAGAAAATGAGACGTTTCTGCTTGTTTCATCAGTGTGTCAATTGCGCTTGTCAAATGGACCATAAGTACTGCTGATAGTGTGACAAGTAAAGCTGCTACCGCCACAAATAGCATGGTCATACCTGTAATTAGCTTACTATTTGCCATATCATTTCGCACAATTTTCCAATACATAAGTCACCTCTTTGTATATTGTTAATCGCCATCAAATCTAACAAGACCTAAAATATTTAGTTCGGACTGCCTTCTCCTTTATTTCCAAACATTCGCATCATATACAATAAGCTACCACTTTCCACCCCTAGCATTCGTTCAATATTAAAAATTAATGCCGGAATACGAGCAGCTCTTTCCTCATCTGTCATCAACACGAGATCATCATCGAATACCGTATTGGTATAAGCGATAATCATTTCCATACACTCATAGGGATAAGGCGTTTGGTAAATACCTTGCTCAATGCCCTCCCGAATAATGGCAGTAAGGATTGGTGGCACTTGATTGATGACCACTTGCTGTATTTTACGGTGCATCAAGGCATTTTGCGGTCTATGAACATGCTCCATCATTTCCTGTCCACCCTGTTCATTTTGCATATTCAATGCCATGACAACGCGCAATATCCGCTCATTTACAGCTATAGTCTTGTCTGCTGCAACGGTTTTCGCCTTTGCGAGCATTGTGCTTGTATAACGCTCAATGAGCGCATCCATAATGTCTTCCTTAGATTTAAAGTGATAATAGAGGGTGCCTCGAGCAATGCCTACTTTTTCCAAAATATTACTCGTACTAGTGCCATCAAATCCCTTCTGTGCAAATAATTCATCCGCTGCATCTAATATTTCATTTCTGCGTTCTTCCGCTTTTTTTATTTCTCTCATAAGACAACTCCTTACAATTGACCGACTGCCTGTCGATATATCTTTTCTTTATCCTAGCATAGGACTACTTCTGTTGGCAATAATTTCTACAAAAAAAAGAATCTGCTTTACGCAGATCCTTATTTTTGTAGTTCCTCGTTCTTTCGATATTCCAAAATATCGCCAGGCTGGCAATCCAATGCCTCACAAATAGCCTCTAATGTTGAAAAGCGGATGGCTTTGGCCTTGCCGTTTTTTAAAATCGAAAGGTTCGCCATCGTGATGCCAACTTTTTCTGAAAGCTCTGTAACACTCATTTTTCGTTTCGCCAGCATTACATCAATGTTAATGATCATTGCCATAGTATTCACCTCAAACCGTTAGATCATTTTCTGATTTGATATCGATGGCATTTTTTAGAAGCTTTTGCAGCACAGCAGCAAATACTGCCACGACAAAGGAAGCAAAAATAATGACCATTCCGATAAGGATAAGACCTGGGGCATCGTCTACTTCCGCAGCATAGTATATCAGTGGCATGCCAACCACGTAAACACTACTAATAATAATTGCACAATATTTGATCTTGATTAAAGCTTTGACAGACAGCTCTGAAAATGCAATGTTTTGGTCAATATAGCTTAATAGTTTGATCGTCGTAAATAGCGCAACAAAATAAGCAATAGCCGTTGCATAGACGCCAATTAAAGCAACAATGGTTAAAATGGGAGAATGCTCCACTGTATTCAAAGCAATACGAGGCACCACCCATACACATAAGGCAAGAACGGGTATACCTATTAGAAAAACAGCTATCTTTAAAAAGAGCGTTTCTCGTTTCATCTTACGCACCTCTTTTATTTATTCTCCTGTTTAATTTATCATATAATTTATCGTTTTTCAATAAATTTTTATTCCAATTCAAGATACTTTATAACACCCATTATTTGGTTTACTTTACTTTTTATTGTGCTATAATCAATCCAACCATTGAAAAGGGGGTATTCGATGATTTATTCGCCATCCGAAAAGACGATAGAAACGACACGTTTAATACTTCGACTTTTTACGCAAGCAGATGCACAGGAAGTAAGTGTTTTATGTAACAATTATGCGATCTATAAAAGCACATTGAGTTTACCTTATCCTTATACATTAGAATGTGCATTATCATGGATTTCCACGCATCAACAAAACTTTGAGGAAAATCGAAGTTACGAATTTGCGATAACAGACAAACAAAGTGGACAATTATATGGAGCGATAGGACTGTCAAATCAATCCCAACATCAAAGAGGAGAAATCGCTTATTGGATTGGAGAGCCCTATTGGGGTAATGGCTACGGAACAGAAGCTGCTCAAGCGATGATTGAATTTGCCTTTCAGGAGAAACAGTATCATCGTATTTATGCCCGGTATTTCCATTCCAATCCCGCCTCTGGGAAAATTATGGAGAAATGTGGCATGCGCTATGAGGGAACATTAAAGGATCATATTTATAAAAACGGTACTTTTGAAGATATTGTGTTTTATGGCTTGCTTAATCCATCACACTAGCAACACGTTTACGAAAGAGGCACTTCCCTCGTAGATATGCCTCTCTCTCTTTTAAATACCATTTCCCACATCGCAATAATGATTATAGTGCGTAATTTGGTTGCGGCCGTTACGCTTTGATTTATAGAGCGCTTCATCCGCATGCTGGATAAGCTCTTCTACTTTCTGAATTTTGCCATGATCATTCGTACTGACACCAATACTAAATTCCAACTGAACCGTTTGATTATTCACTGTTAGTGACAGTGCCGTTAAGGTTTGATACAGGTTGTCAGCCAATGTTTGCACCGATTCACCTTCCTTTACTTGACTCAACACAATGAATTCATCCCCACCAAAACGGGCAACAATGGACTCAAAGGGCTGAAAATAATCCTGTAAGGTTTTGGCTGTATTCGTCAAAGCATCATCGCCAAATAAATGGCCATTCATGTCATTGATTTCTTTAAAATGGTCTAAATCCACCATCATCAAGGCCAATTGCTGATGATTTTCAGTCGCCTTTTCGACCATCTTTTTGGCCTGTTCATCAAAATAGCGACGATTGTAAATATTCGTCAGAGGATCAATATAGGCATTTTTTTCAAACTGCTTCTTATGATCGTTATATTCCATTTCAAACAATACATGTGAATAGTTTTCACGCTGGATTTCTAACAAAATATTTATATATTCCTTTTGTATCGCACATAATACAATTTTATTGCCTTGCTCCTCAATTAGCTTCACTAAAGAATTATAAATTAGTTGAAGTAGAGAAAGGTCATTGTTTTGTAAAGCATAATGCTTTGTCTTTTGATATAAATCTATGGCCTCACTTATACGTCCCTGTCTTTCACACAGGAAGGCATAGGCATTGAGTACCTCAAGTTGTACTTTCGAATAGGGTGGATGATGAATCGTTGCCATTAATTCTTGTAATATCGTATTGGCTTCCTCAAATTCTTCAAGCCAAATAAGTGCAACAGCTAGGTTTGTCTTCGGATGGATAATCCCTGTATAAGGCTCTTTATGCTTCATTTCAAACGCATTCGCATAATATAAACTCTTTAAGGCAAATTCCTTAGCTGTTCGATAGCTTCCCATGGATATTTCTAAGTCGCTCAGATTGTTATAGATTTTCCCCATGCTCTCCACGTGCTGGATTGCTTCTGCAATTTTTAAGCCTTTCAGCATCAACTCTTCTGATTTCTTTAAATGACCAAATGTTCCCCAATAAATGGCTGCTAAATTGTAATATTGAATTACATCAATATCGTTGCCATGTTGAAAGGTTAACTCACGATATTGTTCAAGGACACTTATAGAAAGCTGTAAATCACCCGTTTGAAAATAACTGGCACAGCTATAACGTAATAGAAGGATAGCCTTATCATACATTTCAAGCTTAATGGCACTTTCAATTGCGGCACTACTTATTTCTATATATTCTAAAAAACGATCCGCATTATATAACTCATTAAGCGTAATCCATAGTTCTTCAAATTCTTGTGCGTTCATACCGCCCCTCCTTTTCTTCATCCTTACTTCTTTAATACTACCTTTGACCTTAAAATATTACAATTCTTTGGACTCATTTATTTTTTCGACATTAAGTAATTCAGCCTAATAAAGAAAATCACTGTGTATTTTTTCCTACATTCAATTAAAGGTTATTTTAACATGGTACTTTCACTATAATTTTCCCCTAAACAAAAAACAAGCCTCTTTCAAGAGACTTGTTAAGATTCTTCTATGCCTAGGATGGCTATTAATGCCTTCGCTCTGTTGGCACTAAGGTGAATTTCTCCGCTTCCAGCCTTTTGGAGATAAATTGAACCGCCATAGCCCTTCCACATTTCAATACGGACGCCTTCTACTTCAAATGAATATTCGGGTGGCCTTTTCATATAATTTGCGGGCTGCCAAGGGATATCCTGTAAAAACTGAGCGACCTCTTTGTCATTTTCTAGCTCAAGCTTTTTTGTAATGGTTTGCTCTAGCTTTTCCAGTTTAGATAATAAACCATAATTTCTTACGACCCCGTTTTCCTCTATACTGCCTGTTCCCATAGAAGTTAAAGTAATATAATCCCCCTGCTTGACAGGAAAATCATCCAGCACAGGATACCAATTGGCCTGTTCATATTTTTCAGCAAGCTGTTCTTCCGTCATATGATCAAGGTCCTCGGGAATCACTCCTTCAATAAATAAGAAAACATTCGATTCAACCTCTGCAACTGTTCCAACCATTGAAGAGCCATGTGAACTGGTCCGTATGACGATGTTATGCTCCTCTTGAAAGGCTGTTGCCTGATCAGTAGAATGCGCTTGGAAATATCGTTTGGCATCAATATTGGCTACTTCTTGGTAAGCATAAAAAGTTGGATATTTTTCTTTATAGAAGGCATATAGCTTTGTTCGCGTTGTATACATCGGCAGTAGGGGCTCGAGATATGTTTCAACATACTGTTTCGGTGCTAATCCCTGAAATAGTGCCTCGTATTCAGATGCTTGATAAAGCATTTCCAACTGTTCTACCTGCTTCTTTCTCTCCTCCTCTAACTCTGCCTTAGAATAATCAATTCCTAATGATTTCGCAAAATAGTAGGCGGCAACGAGCTTCTCATACGATAGATAGGCTTCCTCTTTATAAAATTCCTGCTCTTTCCCTGGCCACATTAGCCGATTAATACGTTCGAAATGCTCAAGCTGTCTTTCATGAAATAGTGAGGTTGTTTGCTCTGTTTCGTTCGTAAGAAGCTGCACCATCATAAACCCCACCACACAAAGTGTCAGTAGGATAGTTAATAGAGTGAAACGAAATGGCTTCCTTCTATTGATAGACTGTTGTAGTACTTGTTTTTTGACTCGTTCTTTGCTTGCTGTCATATCACCAGCGACTTTGAGTAATTCCTTCTGTATCTCATTCATGTCTAAGCACCTCCCATTCCTCCTGCTTTAGATGAGGCTTTAATGCTTCTCTTGCCCGCTTCAGTCTTGTTTTCACCGTATTCTCCGCAATGCCAAGTAGCTGGGCAATATCACGAATTTTCATTTCTTCAAAATAATAAAGGATAATAGGCTCCCGATAGGTAAGTGAAAGCTTTAAAATAGCTGCCCCAATGTGAGACCGTTCCTCTGCTGCCACGAGTTCATCTCGTTGTCTATTCCCCTGAATAGGAAATATTTTTTCTTGTAATAGTAATTTCTTATAATGCCAGCTTTTTAAATAATCCTTGCTTTGATTAATCGTTAAAGTGGATAAATACGCACGCAACTGCCCGCGTTCTTCATAACCACGCTGAGAAAATTTAATAAAGACCTCTTGCACAATATCCTCTGCGGTTTGTCGGTTTTTTACATAAAAATAGGCGAGACGTAATAAATGTGCTGCATGTTCTTCGATCATTTCCTCAAGTATGCCGTCCACCTCCCCTTCTTACACTATAAACGACTGCCACTGAATGACCGTTTCATTTTTTTAAATTTTTTCCTCAAGCACCTTGACCTTGGAGCATACTCCAATGTTAGGATGAATTTAGGAGGTACTTACATGAAAATTAAACAATTCGCTGAGAAATTTCAATTAACAACTGATACCGTTCGCTACTATGAAAAAGAGGGACTCTTACAGCCGCAAAAACAAGACAATGGCTACCGTGTGTATGATGCCATGTGTGAACATACAATGAAATTTATTATCGTTTTACGTCAGCTAGGCTTTACGCTTCAAGAAATTAAACATTTACTGACACTCGAACAAAAGCCTATTTCAACAGCATGTAATGAAGAAACGGTACAGCTATTTTCCACAAAGATTGCCCAAATTGAGCAGCAACTACGATTCTATCAGCATGCGCTTCATTCGTTACAACTGACAAAAACATTAATGGCTGACGGACAATTTGAAGAAAATCAAGAAAAAATTGCCTTACTCATTGAGGATATGTATCAAAATTTACTGGAAGGTCGTGGTTAAATGTCACTACGTAAAATCATCTCAATCGAATATATCCTTGCTTTCATCATCACAGCTTCTTTCTATGGTCATCTAAATTTTCCTTGGCTTTATTTTATTGTGTTTTTATTGTTCCCAGACATCACCATGGTTGGCTATCTCATCAATACAAAAATAGGCGCTCTTTTCTATAATACGGGGCATAGTTTTGTGCTACCTGCCATGTTGATGGTGATTGGTTTACTAACGACTACATCAATACCTCTGATGGCTGCCCTGATTTGGCTCGCACATATTTTCTTAGATCGCGCACTTGGCTATGGTTTAAAATATGATGACGCTTTTAAGAAGACACATTTACAGCAGATTGCGTAATGAGGAGGAAAGTATGACTAGCCATTTAACACTGCGATTTTTAGTAGAAATGGGTTAGAAAAATCTCCTAATTAAATGCTCTCTTGGGGTAGGATTACCATTATTCATCATCGGAATATAGAGTTGCTCTCTTTAAGCTAGCTGTTCTTGTTTTGTATAAAACAGGCAGAACACTAATTCCAAGCATGGTCATTTTCAGTCAACTAGTCTCCTTTCTCTTGCATCAAAAAACCAGCCGCCCTGCACAAACAGGTGGCTGGTTTTAGCGAATTAAACTAATAATAGTATGTGGTTCATGTTTTATATCGTCATATTTATTGACCATATCCAACACGATAGCTCCATCCTGTGTTATAGCATACACCCAGACGGCATGAGGATTTTGTTCTACATAATCCTTCCATGTAAATACTTCTGTAATTTTCGTTTGACGAAGTTGTGCACCTTGCTCTATCAGTTCATTGAGCTGATGAATATCATGCTGTGCATCGACAAGAAGCTGTCCCCCGTACTTCCTTGAGTAATTTTTAGGGTCTGTAGAATGTAAAGCCGTTTGAAAAATATTGAGACGCCCTAATTCTGGAACAAAGTCTGCACAAACAAGGACATTATAGGCGTCCTGCTTTGTTGCTACAATTAGTTGATCATATGGGGTTAAATCAACATAAAACTCAGTATGCTCGCTTAAAATATCACCTGTTTCCGTCTTAATACCATTTTGTCGAGCAGCAGATAAATCTTCCCATGCACGATCCATCATCAACACATCAATCCCGTTATTTTGCAGGGACGTTGCAAGCTGTGTTGTAAATGGAGAAGCGCCTACAATCACAATACCTTTCCCAGTGGAAGCTTGTAGATCTAATTTTTTCGCAAGCCAGCCAATGCTAAAGCCATGGGCAACCACTGTCGCAAAAACAAGTGCTAATGTGAGCGCTGTTAATAATTGTGCACTTTGAAAACCTACGTCTTGTAGTGCCGTTGTAAAGTAACCTGAAACGGTTAATGCTACAATCCCTCTCGGTGCAATCCACCCAATTAAGGCCCGTTCTTCCAATGTTAAGCCCGTATTAATGGTTGCAATCCAAATTGATAACGGTCTAACAATAAACATCATTGCTAGCACGAATAGTAGCATACGCCAATCAACGATTTGCCATAACGTATCGATGGTTAAAGACGACGTCAGCATAATAAAGACACTTGAAATTAAAATAACCGAAATATTTTCTTTAAAATGCAACAGCTCATGATGGCTTGTTAAATGCATATTTGCCATCACAAGCCCCATCACTGTCACAGCCAGTAAGCCCGTCTCGTGCATGATGGCATCGCTTAGGGCAAAAACAAGTAAAATAGTAGCAAGTAACAAAGGTGATTTCAAAAACTCTGGAATTAAACCACGCTCCAAGCATTGCCCCATTACATAACCGACGACCCCTCCTAACAGGGCGGCTAAAAAGGCGGAAACAAAGAAAACGGTAAGAGATGTCCCACCTTCTAAATGATATATACCCAAAACGACCTGATACGCAAATAGCGCTAACAATGCGCCAAAAGGATCTACAACGATGCCTTCCCACTTTAAGATAGCTGCTGGTCGCTCCTTCAATTTTGCTTGTCTCAATAAAGGCAAAATAACGGTTGGACCTGTCACAATAAATAATCCACCAATGACAAAAGAGACTGGCCATGATAGCCCTGCAACAAAATGCGCGGCAGTAGAGCCTGCAATCCAAGCGATGGCTGCCCCTACTGTGGAAATACGCAATATGGACTTCTTAAAGCCACGTATTTCTCGAAAATCAAGGCTTAAGCTTCCTTCAAATAATATAACGGCAACTGCCAGAGAAATAATGGTATGAAAAATAGGGCCAAATGTCTCTTTTGGAGACACTAACCCTGTAAATGGACCAATAATTAGCCCAGCGATACTCATAATGACAATGGCAGGCATGCGAAAACGCCATGCTAACCACTGTGAAAACAAACCGATAAAAATAATAAAAGGTAACTGAAATAGTAAATTATCAAACATATGTACCACCTACAATATCCTAGGATGAATGTATATTCCCTCATTTTAGAAAGACTAAACCTGTTACCTTACATTATGTACGTATTGTGCCAAAATTATCACTTTACCTCATCATGACCATAAACGTAATCACATTATAAAGCGCTGGTGCAACCAAAGCGAAAGCTAAACATACCACTGCAGCCCATTTTGTGTTCTTAATACCACGATCATCGCCTGTCTTTAGATGATGAAAATAAGTTAATGTGAAATAAAAGCATAAAATCATAAACAAGGGGAAAATGAGTTGTTGAGCAAAGCCATGTAGAAATGTAGCCATTGAAGAAACCTCCTATTATATCCTCTTTATATAAATATTGTAATGTACTAACTCTATTTCTACCATAAAAAAGCAGGATCCTCCACTCTGATCCTGCTCCTAATTATTTAGATGAATCTTTTTAACAATGATTCATATAGACCCACCATTAACAATCCAATTAATATTGGAATGAGGGATGTAAAACTGAAATAAAAGCCTACATCCTGATATTGTCCCGTAAAGTGAAATTGTAGCCAAGACACCTCATATGTTTCTCCTACCCCATATAAGAAAATAGTGGTAAATAAAAATAATGCCAGACATTTTAGTCCTTGCGCTTTTTTCATAGTATCACCTCATTGTACAACGGTCATTTGTTGCGCATAGCTTAAAAGATCCTCAACTGTTAATTCTGGATTTTGTCCAACCATACTATATTGGTAGCCGTTTTCTTGCCAAGCAAGGGAACGGAAATTTTCACCATCCATAACAGTGCCTTTTTGTCCTCGAATATCTATTTCTTTTTCATTTAAAATGGGACCAATATCTGCAACACTAGCATCTGCTTTAAAAATCGTGATAAAAAAGGCTAGCTCTCCATCTAAAACATAATCGAAAGAGTATTCTGGTCGTTCCTCTATCCCTTTAACCATGGATATGTTGTCTAACGTTAGACCATTTACTTCTGGTACTAATAAAAACTTTTCAAGCTGCTGCTTTACGTCGTCCAATGAAACGGAATCAGAAGTATCCTGTCCACTAATTTCCTGAATCGTTACATCCTTTGGTAGATCTAGTGTAAATTGTTGAGCATCTATTTTTCCACCAAAATTAATCTTAGAATATTCAGTGAGCATATGAGTCCCTGCACTATCTGTCTTCATTTTTAATGTCAGCCAAGTTTTTTTGTCAATCCATGCTTCGATATCGCCAAATAACGATTCCGTATTCTTCGTTTTTGCGACGATTTTATAGGTATCTCTACCTGCAACCTTCTCTTCTCCTGCTATCTTAATATCATGCGTATCTTTAACCATATTAAAAATAAGCTGTACCTGATCTTTAGGTGATTGCAAGCTGTCTAATTCAGGTTGTGAATAATCCATTGTGTAGGCTGTCTTTTCAGTGACATCATAGCTAATCACTTTAGCATCATTTTTAACTGTGATAACATGTTCACCATTATCGCCTGTCATTTCTATCCGTCTATTGCTATCCTTGACCCATTCCTTCACTTGAGCTTTACCACCTAGCTCTCCCATATCTAACGTATATTCGCCATAATAAGTGAGTGGCTCTTTCGATTCTTGAAGGGCTTGGTCGATAATTTCCTGAGGTGTATAAGTTGCCTCTGAATTACAGCCCACCAAGCTAAATGTCATAACAGCAATTAAGCCTGCTGCTCGGCAAGATCTTTTCCAATTCATCATTCATTTACTCCTTTATAAGGTGGTAGCCAGCAAATTACTGCTGTTCCAATGTTCTCTCTAGAAAGCAGTTCGACAGTACCCCCATGTTTTTCAATAATTTGTTTTGTAATATTTAAGCCTAGTCCTGTTCCTCGTTCACCAGCCTTTGATCTCGCATAATCTGCTTGATACATTGGCTCGAATAATTTTACAATGTCCTGTTGTGGTATGCCTCTTCCGTGATTTTGCACAATTATATACATGCCTTCTTGCTTGTTTAAAGCAGACTTCAAGAAATCAAAGCCCCATTCGGGATCATTTCCAGCATTGACTGCCGCTAAGCCTATTGTTGTCCCCTTTTCCCCATAACGCCAGGCGTTGCTCAATAAATTATCAATGACACGCTGAAGTTGTTTAGGATGCACAGCATAGAGTCCATCCACGGCACAGAAGACTTTTAATGTAAATCCTTCTTCCTCACATAACGGTTCATAGTCAGACAAGGCCATGTCAAAAAATTCTTCTCCATCCACAGCAATGAGCTCTAATGTATAGTTCGTTGATTGAAGTAAGGTAAACATCATTAAATCCTCTAGCATATGCTTCATCCGATCTGCCTTCGTAACGATGACCTGCTGATATTCTGCCACCTGCTGTTCTGATAAGCCTTTATTTTGTAAAGATTCCGCATAGGCTTGGATGGCTGTAAGGGGTGTTTTCAAATCATGGGAAATACTTGCAATCATCATTTCTTTTTGCTGTTGTTCCGCTTTTAAGGAAGCCCGAGTCTTTTCAATTTCATCCTGCATCGCCTCAAATGTTTTGGCGAGTGCCCCAATCTCATCTTTTCTTACGCTTAGAGTTGATTTAACATGCTGACCTTTCGCAAAATGACGCATGTGCTGCATCAGTTCACCTAATGGCCGATTCAGTTTCCGATGAAGCAACAAGATGACAGTTAAATAAATGATAAGAAACAACAGGATCGTGCTTGCGATGACAAGCCATGAACGCTTTTCTACACCCTTTACCCAATCTGTTCGTATTAATTGAATTTCATAGATGCCAAGCAAATCACCTTTTAGATATACAGGCTCCTTGTATGTAAAGGCGTTGTATGCTTGCTGTAAATCATATAAACCATTTAACATGCGCTCTTTCCCTACATAGCCCGTTAGCAAAGGGTTGGAGGAATATAAAACATAGCCAGATTTCGTATAGAGGGTAATCGCCAGCTTCTCATTGGTAAGTTCCTCTATCTCCTCAAAATCGGCATTTTTTTGATAAAGCACTGGATTGTCAACGACATCTTTTACCTGATTTAGCTCTGTCCACTTGTCAAAGTACTCCGCCACATTTTTATCTTGGTAATAAGCATTAATCCACACATAAAGGCTATAAGCTCCTACTATGGGTATGACCATTACAATAAAAAACATAATTAGTAACCACGCTTTTATTTTCATAATGGTTCACCAATAAAACGGTAGCCCTTACCCCACACAGTTTGAATGAAATTTGGGTTTTTCACAGAATCCTTGAGCTTTTCGCGCAGTGCCTTGATATGCACTGTGACAGTATGAGTGTCCTCTAACGTTGCTTGCTGCCAAATATGCTGATACAGTTCTTCTTTTGTAAAGGTTTGATTCGGATTTTTAGCTAGCAGCCTAACAAGGGCAAACTCCTTTTGAGTTAATGCAATTTCTTGCTGATAAACACATACTATTTGTCGTTGCCAATCTATTGTTAATCCATTCGCATAGGCAGTATGCTCTTCTATCACGTCTTGCTTGTGGTAGCGTCGCCAGCGTCTAAGATGAGAGGCAACTCGTGCCTTTAATTCTTCTAAGCTAAATGGTTTAGCGATATAATCGTCTGCCCCCTGCAAGCCCTCCACCTTATCCGCATCTTCCTTGCGGGCACTCATCATTAGGATTGGCACATCACTCTCCCAACGGATATTTTGACAAACCGTTAACCCATCCATTTCTGGCAGCATCCAATCCACTAGCACTAAATCGAAAGGTTGCGTTTGAAAATCTTCCAGTCCCTCAAGGCCCGTAGTAGCCCATGTCACACAATAGCCCTCCTGTTCTAGCGTATCCTTCACAATGCGCCCAATCGCTGTATCATCCTCAATCAGTAGTAATTTTTCCTTCATCATTTTCCTCCTGCATTCACCTTACTACGGAAAAAACGATTTTCTCCGAACTTTACACTTTCTTTATAATTACCTTAGAGCGTATCCGCACTTTATACAAGGGGAGGAGGCTACCGATTTCATCGAAGCAGTTTTCTTCCTGCCCGGGCTATCCGCCACTTTTGTGGGGCTATCCTTCACTTTGCCGCTCCTATCCACTACTTTAACCAGGCTATCCTTCAGCTTTACCGGTTCTATCCGCTACATCCTTCATTTTTATCCCATTAAAAAAGGAATGCACTGTGATTGTGCATTCCTTAGCGAACTAGAAAAATAAACTTAGAATATAGTAAATCAATGCTGCCATGACAGCAGAGATTGGCATCGTGATGACCCATGTTGTAACGATTTTACGTGCCATCCCCCATTTAACGCCTTTAACACGGTGTGCTGTTCCGACACCCATGATGGATGAAGAAATAACATGTGTTGTAGAAACTGGTAAATGGATTAATGTGGCACCAAAGATAATCGATGCAGAAGCTAAGTCTGCCGCTACCCCATTTACTGGGCGGATTTTCATGATTTTACCGCCAACCGTTTTGATAATTTTATAGCCTCCGACAGATGTACCAAGACCCATCGCAGTTGCTGCAGCAAAACGTACCCAGAAAGGAATATCATCTCCTTGGTGTAGGCCGCCGGCGATTAGCGCCAAGGTAATAATACCCATTGCCTTCTGCGCATCATTTGTCCCGTGTGTAAAGGATTGTAAGGCTGCTGTCCCAATTTGCATTGTACGGAAGCCTTTATTCGTTCGATATAAATTCATATCTTTGAAGATGACTTTTAATAATGTCATCATCAGGAAACCAGCTGCGAACGCTAGTAATGGTGAAAAAATAAGTGCTTGAAGAATTTTAATAAACCCAGCATAGTTCAAAATATCAAATCCTGCTGCGGCAATAGCTGCCCCTGCAACAGAACCTATTAATGTATGAGAAGAACTTGATGGAATCCCAAAATACCATGTTAATAAATTCCATGTAATGGCAGATAATAAGGCTGCTAAAATAACAACAGAACCTGTAATATCGCCATCATAGGCATTTAAAGAAAATGGGTCCACAATATCTTTTGTTAGGGCTTTGGCTACCCCAACGAATGTAATCGCTCCGACGAAGTTCATTACTGCTGCCATATAAACCGCAGTACGTGGCTTTAAGGCACGGGTCGATACAGAGGTAGCAATCGCATTGGCTGTATCATGGAAGCCGTTAATAAAGTCGAACACAAGTGCGAAAATAACGACTAATATGGTGATTAATAAGATCGTATCCATTTCGTACACTCCATCTTATGCATTACGCATAATTATTGTTTCAATTGTGTTTGCTACTGTTTGACAGCTGTCCGCAATGTCTTCAAATTGCTCATAAATATCCTTGAAAACAATCAAACGCATTGGGTCTTTTTCTTGGATGAATAATTGCTTCATTGAAGAACGGAAAATTTCATCACATTCACGTTCATTGTCCTTAATTTGAATAGCATGTTTACGCATTTCCACAAGCTTTTTACTATTTAACAGTTCCATGGCTTGTACCATTTCGTCCGTGCTTTTCGCAATATATGTGAGGAATTGACGCATTGGCTCTGTTACTTCTGTTAGGTTGTACATATTGAAGTGCGCAATACAGCCTTCCATTCCATCAATCACATCATCTAATTTATTGGCTAATGCTAAAATATCTTCACGCTCAATTGGCGTCATAAAGGATTTATTCAGCATAACGATTAGCTCATGGATTAATTTATCGCCACTTGTTTCGTATTGCTTCATTGTATCTGCAATTTCTTTTAGCGCATCTATATCTTGAATACGGGCATTATGAGCATAATAGATACCCTCATTCACGTTTTTCGCGATTTTTAATAGTGACTGAAAAAATGGATCTTGCTTATTTGAGTTGAACATCCTGTTCCTCCTGTTGAAAAAATATTGTCAATTTCTGAACCATCATAACAAAACATTTACACAATTCTACAAAATTTTAAACACTAAGATGTTGATTTTACAAAACTGTAATATAAAATTTGCCACATTTATTTTTAAGCTATTTCGCAAGTTGTAAACGTTGGAAATCAAATATTAAAAATCACTATTTTTCTTTAAAAATGACCATTTTTTCTTTTATTTTTATAAAAATACTTGAAATAAACTTTTTTCTGCTTATTTGTTTGTCTTGTGAAATGTTAAGGAATTGTAAACGAAATTTACATGAAAATGCTGGAATTTTCATTGTTATTTTTTGACTTCCGCAGTACGCTATGTTAAAACGCAATGAGGAAAGATGGGAGTATATTTATGGATATTGATTTACTTTCACTCACAATATTATTACTACTTGCTTTTATCGCATCTTTTTTAAATGCGATTGTTGGAGGTGGTGGGCTCATCTCCTTACCTGCATTAATGGCTGTTGGTTTACCTCCAAGTACAGCCATTGCCACAAATAAACTGGCCAATACCATTAGTAATGGTACAAGTATGCTAACTTTTTTACGTGCAGGTAAAGTTGATATCAAGAAAATCGGAAAAATCCTCCCCTTTATCTTTGTAGGGTCTTTACTCGGTGCCTTTACTGTCCATCTTGTGTCCACTGCTATTTTAAAACCACTTATGCTTGTTATGCTCGTCCTTGTAGCTGCTTATACAATGTTTAAAAAAGATTGGGGACAGCAATATCAAGAGCGTGTACTTAGTACAGCCAAACATTTAGCCTATATAGGTGCATTTGCGGCTATTGGCTTTTACGATGGCTTTTTTGGACCAGGTACGGGTTCATTTTTTATTTTTATTCTATTAATGATGGGCTATGATTTTCTCCAAGCTGCTGGTAATGCGAAAGCTTTTAATTTCACCTCAAATTTAGCGGCATTAATCATGTTTTTAGTTTTAGGAGAAGTTCATTTTCTCTATGGTTTTTCGATGGGCTTTGTCATGATCTTTGGGGCAATCCTTGGATCCAAATTTGCGCTGAAGCGTGGAACGAGCATGATGCGTGTCATCTTTATTGTCATGACATGTTTATTGATTTTGAAAAATGCCTTGGATTATTTCTTTCATTGAGACCGCCAATTTTCAGTCAATTGACAAAAAATATTAGCGTGCTATAATACTTTTGGGCTTCACCGCATTGAAGCGCAGAAGTATTTATTAGGAGGATTCACATGTTTCGAATAGAAGCAAAGAGTAACCCTCGATTTCTTGAGGCAAGCTTTATCACTATTTTAATTATCGCCATAATGGCTTATAGTATTGGCTATTTAAAGGCTACGCCACATATCCCGATTTTTCTTGTGATTGCCCTTTTACTGGCTTATGGATTACTGAAAAAAGTACCCTTTCGCGATCTTGAGGGTGGTATGATTGCTGGTGCTAGCGCTGGACTTGGCGCCGTTTTTATTTTCTTTTTTATTGGCATTTTAATTTCCAGCTGGATTATGGGTGGAACGATCCCAACCCTTATCTATTATGGCTTTTTAACTGTGTCGCCAAACTTTTTCTTTGCTATCGTGTTTTTAATTTGTAGTATCGTTGGTATTTCAATTGGAAGCTCTCTGACAACTGTAGCAACGGTTGGTGTAGCATTTATGGGCATTGCCGGAGCTATGGATATCTCGCTAACCATTACAGCTGGAGCGATTGTTTCTGGGGCCTTCTTTGGTGATAAAATGTCTCCATTATCCGATACAACCAATCTTGCTTCTGGTACAGTTGGTGTAGACCTTTTTGAGCATATTAAAAATATGGGCTGGACAACCATCCCTGCTTTTCTTATCTCCTTTGTGCTCTATGCTATTATCTCCCCAACAGGAGCTGCTACATCCTTTGAGACAGTGGAGCAATTTAAAGGGGGTTTACTGTCTACAGGACTTATTCATTGGTATACATTATTGCCAATTGTTGTTCTCGTAATCATGACTTTTTACAAGGCACCTGCAGTCATTACATTGGCTGTTGTGTCCATTATTGGAGTAGGTCTTGGCTCTTTACTTGACCCAGTTCCCGCTTCAGATGTCTTCAAAATTCTGTTTGATGGCTATGTCTCTCAAACTGGTAATAAAGAGGTAGATGCCTTGCTCACTCGTGGTGGGATGAATAGTATGCTATTTACAATCGCGCTTGTCTTACTTGCTTTAACAATGGGTGGCCTTTTATTCACACTAGGCATTATTCAAAGCATTTTAGCGAAGGTCGAAAGCTTATTTAAAAGTGCTGGTTCTGTTATTACAGGTGCTGCCATCACAGGCATCGGTGTTAATACATTGATCGGTGAACAGTACTTATCCATTCTATTAACTGGTGAGGCCTTTAAGGCACAATTTGCAAAGGTTGGGCTTGCACCAAAAAACCTTTCACGCGTCATGGAGGATGCAGGTACGGTCGTCAACCCACTTGTGCCTTGGAGTGTTTGTGGTATTTTTATCACAAGTGTCCTCGGTATTTCCACACTGGATTACCTGCCGTTCACCTTCTTCTGTTTACTAGGACCAATTCTAACGATCTTGTTTGGCTGGAGTGGCAAAACATTAACAAAGCTTTAACCATAACAAAAGGTAGCTGAAAAAACATCAGCTACCTTTTTATTTTACTCAAAATTTTTGTGGACATCATTTTTTCCAATCATTGAGAAACACCATTTTTTACTACCTTGACTATGTGTTGTATAAAATAATTTTAATCCCTTATCGGCTCGGAAATTTGATAGCGTGTAAAGCTAGCTGTTGGAGAGAAAGCTATCATTCCAATTTGGAATCAAAATTCATGATTTTTCGCATTTCTGTTGGATGACCTCCTTTGCTATGCTCTACTAAAGGAGATGAAAGAGGATGACAACAAAAACAAAATGGAATGCTCATTTATATGATGAAAAGCATGATTTCGTGTCAAAATTGGGTACAAGCTTAGTCGATCTACTAGCGCCGCAAAAAAATGAACATATTTTAGATGTGGGTTGTGGTACAGGAGATTTGGCTAATGACATATCAGCACTTGGAGCTTCTGTGCTCGGAGTAGATGCGTCGGCTACAATGATTTTAGCTGCTCAGCAAAAATATCCTGCCATTAACTTTCAAACGATGGAAGCTACAGCGATGCACTTTTCTCAGCAATTTGATGCCGTTTTCTCCAATGCCGCACTTCATTGGATGAAGGAACCTGATGTAGTTATTGAAAATGTCTATGGTGCACTGAAGAACGGTGGACGCTTTGTTGCTGAAATGGGTGGACAAGGCAATATTGCATCTATCATTTGGGCTCTGCAAAAAAGTATGGAATCTTTACAATTTCCCTATATCGACCACTATTTCCCTTGGTATTTTCCAAGCGTCGAGGAATATCAATCAAAATTAGAAAAGGCAGGCTTTCAGGTCGAGAATATCACACTCTATAAACGCCCTACACCACTTCAAGGGCAGGATGGGCTTCGCAACTGGTTGGTCATGTTTAGTGAAAATCTTCTACAGCACTTAAAGGCTGATGAGAAAGAGCAGGTTTATGCGACATGTGAGGAATTATTAAAGCCAACTTGTTTCCAACAGAATGAATGGGTCATTGATTATTATCGTCTGCGCTTTATTGCTCGTAAAAAATAGATTACAAAAGGTTACTATTCTGTTGTAGTAACCTTTTTTCAATGCTAAGAGCGAGGCAGCAATATTACAATGACGCCTATTAAGCATATCCCTGCGCCAATAAAGTCTAAATGATCGGGCTTTTTGCCATCAATGCCCCACCCCCATAAAATAGACAACACGATGAATACCCCACCATAGGCTGCATAAACTCTGCCAAAGGTAGGGAAGGACTGGAATGTTGCAACAACGCCGTACAGAGCAAGTGCAATACCGCCAATAATGCCCCAATAAAAAGGTTTACCCTCTCGTAACCAAAGCCAAATTAAATAGCCCCCACCTATTTCACCAATTCCCGCAAGAATAAATAATAATATAGCGATCATATTGTATCTCTCTTTCTCATTTTCACTCTATTATACATGTCTTACATACTCCAATATGTAATGGTGTCCGTTATTCCGATTAAAATTAATAGGATTCCTGCTGTCATTTGAATAGCTCTTCCCATCTTCATGCTTTTTCGTAGGATAATACGCTTGGCATCAAAGACATAGATCAACAGAAGCATGATGATGAGCGGAACAGCGGTCGCTACGCCAAAAATACTAGGTAGAAGCAACCCATAGGAAGTGCTCGCCACAAGGGGCATTAACCATACAAAAAATAGAACAAACATAGTGGGACAAAAGGCAATAGAAAAACTAGCGCCCATTAAGAACGAGCCAAATTTCCCCTCTTTTACTACAGGCGGCAGCAGCGATGTTAAACGTTGTAGAAAGGTTAATTTGAATAAACCGATTAGCACCAGCCCTGTTAGCAGCATCATCGGCCCAATAGCCTGACGAAAGATTGGAAAATAAACGGTCATCTTTGTTTCAAATGATTGTCCAAAAAGCCAAGCACAAAAGCCAAGCACACTAAAAACAACCACTTTCCCCACTATAAAAAACATAATTTCTTGCCAATTACTGCTCTTTTGAAGTGTTCGATTGCCGTAAAATGTAATGGCACTCATATTACCTGTTAACTGACATGGAGCAAAGGCGCCTATCAAGCCAAGAAGAATGGCCATCATCAGGGCAGAATGCTCATAGCCCTGTACAAATTGCGTAAGCGGTTCACTAATCAACTGACTAATGGTGGACAATATACTATACATCTAAACACCCTCTATCTATTATTTATACTAAAATAGTATAAAGGTACATTATGAATAAACAGTGCAGAAAACGGCTTTACCCATACACGCTATTACACGCTACTAAAAAATCATCATAATCAGCCGAGACATACTTTGTAAGCAAGTAAGTATCCGATACAATATGAGAAAATTCTTTTACTGAATAGCTATGTAAAAGATTTTGCTGACAATCTGGTTCAATTACACTCTTAGGCAGCAAGGCAATACCAAGACCATGCTTGACGAAATGCTTGATCACCTCTGTTTGATTAATATGCATTGTTTGATGGCTAGTAAATTGCTGTAGCACCTGTTGTACTTCCTGCCAATAGGGCGCATATTCATGTGTGAAAAGCGTTTCCTGCTGTAAAAGGGTGAATGCATCATATTCCTTTTTAGCAATAGGAGCAATTAAATGCAATGGTTCTTGTGCGAGCATTACCGTGTGAAGCTCACGAGTTGAGGTTAATTTGGATAAGCCCATATCGATTACACCAGTAAATACCGCTTCCCCAATTTCATTGGATTTTAAAAGTTCTATCACTACCTGAGTAGAGGGCTTTCGATGCTGGAATGCTGTAATAATAGCTGGTAATGTTGAATTCGCTATTTGCGGAGCAACGCCAATCGTAAGCTTAGCGGTGTAGCCTTTTACGAAGGAATCCATTTGTTGTAGCCCTTCATCTAAAGCGGACAGGATTTTTTGTGCCTGCAGACGAAAATAAGCACCCTGCTGATTTAACGTCACCTGTTTGCTCTGTCGATTAAATAATGGGGTTTGCAATGCCCTTTCTAAATGTTGGATATGCTTCGTTACAGTCGATTGTGTAATAAATCGTTTTTCAGCTGTTTCTCGAAAGTTTTCAGTTTGTGCTGCCACTATAAATGTGCGTAGCCACTCTGTCTCCATCGCCATCCCTCTTTCGTTTTCAACTAGTATAACGAAAAATTTGTAAGTCTTGAAACCTTTTTTCAACATAAGCGTATGTATAGCTAACGATGTCAGTAGGAGGAATGAAAGATGTCTTTTTTTCATAAAGCATTAGCAAGTATTGGTATAGGTTCAGCGACAGTGGATACAAGATTGGAGAAGGATACTTATCGTGCTGGAGAGGTCATGCAGGGTGAAATCATTGTGCGTGGCGGTCAAGTTGAGCAACAGGTCGACACGATTTACCTATCCGTCAATACAACCTATATCCGTGAGTCGAATGATCACAAACATACAGAGGTTGCCGCACTGCAGAAGGTCAAAGTAACAGAGCCTTTCACACTAGGCGCCGGTGAGGAAAAAATCTTCCCTATTTCATTAACATTGCCATTTGAAACACCGATTAGTGCAGGTAAAACACAGGTATGGATTCAAACGGGCCTTGATATTAAAAATGCGGTCGATCCGAGTGATAAGGATTATATTCGTGTCGAGCCAACAGCACTAGCAGGTCATATATTAGATGCGATTCGTGGATTAGGTTTCCGTTTACGTGAAGCTGAATGTGAACAAGCTCCTTCACGCTTCCGCGGCTACTATCCATTTGTCCAGGAATTTGAATTTGTACCCACTGGACAATATAGAGGCCATTTAGATGAGCTTGAATTAGTTTTCCTTTCTCAATCCAACCATTCTGCAGAGATTTTCATGCAAATTGATCGCAAAGTAAAAGGCATTGGTAGCTTTTTTGCTGAAGCATTAGATATGGATGAAAGCTATGTTCGCACAACGGTTACGATGCATGACCTACCGACACTGCAAGCAAAGCTTCAGCAAATCATTTCAAAACATGCCTAATGAACTAAAAAGTAGTTGAAGCCTAACTTCAGCTACTTTTTTTATGATCAAATAGGAGGGCGAAAAAGATGTGATGAAAGCAGCATTATTTGATTTAGACGGAACATTATTAAATAGAGATGCATCTATCGAATTCTTCATTGAGCAGCAATATGAGCGATTAAAGTCGGTATTAGGTAGTATTTCAAAAGAACAGTATATAACTCGCTTTATCCAACTAGATAAGCGAGGCTACGTTTGGAAGGATTGCGTCTACCAGCAATTAGTAGAAGAATTTCATCTTGTTCATATTACGTGGGAAGAACTTCTTCAAGATTACCTAAACGAATTTAAATATAGCTGTGTCCCTTTTCCTAACCTTATCCCTATGCTAGAACAATTGAAAAGGGATCAGTTGGCTTTAGGCATGATTACGAATGGCTATGGGCATTTTCAGATGGACACTATAAAGGCATTAGCAATTGAACATTATTTTGATGTCATTTTAGTTTCTGAATGGGCAGGAATGAAAAAACCCGATCCTCAACTGTTTTTAAATGCCATCGAAAAGCTGAATGTCCTTCCTCATGAATGTGTTTTTATCGGCGACCATCCTGTGAATGATGTCAAAGCTGCTCAACATGTGGGAATGAAGGGCATTTGGAAAAAAGATAAACAATGGCAACATGTTCAAGCGGATGCCATCGTGGAGGATTTATTAGAAATACCGATATTCATTGACTCTTTCAGCCCATCATGCTAAAAAACCCATCTACCAATAAGTAGATGGGTTTTTGTTCTATCTTATTTCACAGCTTGCTTTACTTTTTCCAGCACTTCTTCAGCTGTCGCTAGCTGTAATGCCTCTGTTGCTAAAGTCTGCATCTCTGGGACAGATAATTGCTTTAGCAAGGCCCTCGTTTTTAAAATAGACGTAGCACTCATAGAGAACTCATCTAAGCCTAAGCCTAGCAATAGTGGAACAGCATGTTCATCGCCAGCCATTTCTCCACACATTCCTACCCATTTCTGTTCTTGATGGGCAGCTTTAATGACCATTTGAATTAAACGTAATATGGCTGGGTTATATGGTTGATATAAATAGGAAACTTTTTCATTCATCCGATCTGCCGCCATTGTATATTGAATTAAATCATTTGTGCCGATGGAGAAGAAATCCACTTCTTTGGCAAAAGTATCTGCCATTACGGCTGTCGAGGGAATTTCAACCATCATCCCGACCTCGATGGAAGAGCCTACTGCAATCCCTCCAGCTATCAGCTTTTCCTTTTCCTCAAGCAAAATGGCTTTAGCCGCACGGAATTCTTGAATGGTCGCTATCATAGGGAACATAATTTTTAAGTTTCCATAGACAGATGCTCGCAGTAGTGCTCGCAATTGTGTGCGGAATAACTCCTGCTGGTCAAGACATAGACGAATGGCACGGTGACCAAGGAATGGATTCATTTCTTCTTGCAAAGGTAAATATGGCAGGTGCTTGTCGCCACCAATATCGAGTGTTCGAATAACAACTGGCTTGCCCTTCATTCCTTCCAAGACTGTTTTATACGCTGTAAATTGTTCTTCCTCAGAGGGTAAATTTTCTCTGCCCATATATAAAAACTCTGTTCGATATAAGCCAATTCCCTCTGCTCCATGACGCAATACACCTTCCAAATCATTTGGCGATCCAATATTAGCCGCTAGCTCAACATGCACGCCATCTTTAGAAACAGTTTGCTCATTCACTAAAGTAGACCATTCCGCCTGCTGTACCCGATATTTTTGTGCCTTTTCCTGATAGTCTGCAATCACATCGGCACTTGGATTCACTAGGACTTGACCCGTCAAACCGTCAACAATTATAGTATCGCCATCCTGAATTGTTGTCGTAGCAACCCCTGCCCCTACGACTGCTGGGATTTCTAAGCTACGAGCCATGATGGCTGAATGGGATGTACGCCCACCAATATCGGTAATAAAACCGAGAACATAGTTGCGATCTAATTGGGCTGTCTCTGAAGGTGTCAAATCATTCGCTACGATAATTACCTGTTCGTTAATATTGCTTGGATTTGGAATATGTACTCCGAGTAAATGTGCTAATATGCGATTTGTCACATCTTTAATATCTGATGCACGGGCACTCATGTATTCGTCATCCATACCTTCAAATAATGCCACAAACATAGAGGTTACTTCATGCAATGCATACTCCGCATTTACCGCTTCGTCTGCAATTTTTTGATTGATAGGCCCAATTAATTCGGGATCATGAACCACTAATAAATGTGCCTCAAAAATTGCGGCTTCTTCTGCACTAAATTTTTCTAATGTTTGCTGTCGAATGACAATCAGTTCTTGCTCTGCTTTGGCAAGAGCGGCTGCTAAACGTTTCTGCTCTGCCTCGATATCATGAACAGTTGTTTTAGCGAATGTTAAATTTGGTTGGACGAAACGATATGCTTTCGCAATGGCAATGCCGTCTGAAGCGGCAATACCAGTGAGTCGTGTCATTGTGCAAGCCCCATTTCCGTGATGAGTGTCGTTAGTGCTGCTAATGCTTGCTCTTCGTCTTCCCCCTCTACAGCAAGTGTAAATTGTGAACCCTGCTTTAAGGCTAATCCCATCACACCTAAGATTGATTTCAAGTTAGCTGCTTTTTCTTCTGTACGTATTTCTATAGATGAAGCAAATGGTGTTGCTTTTGCCACAAGCTGGCTCGCTGGTCGTGCATGAATACCTAAAGGATCGACTACTGTAAATTGTTGTGTTTTCATAATTTATTCTCCTCTTCTTGAAAGTCTGTTAAAACCATTACATTTGGATGTTTCGATAAAGCAGTTGCAGGTACGTCTTCTGTATAATCAGATGCCAGTAAACGCTCTAACACCTCACGCTTAGCTTCTCCCACTGCGAGTAACAAAATGCATTTTGCCCGCATAATCGATTGAATACCCATCGTGTATGCCTGTGTTGGCACTTCGTCAATGGATGAAAAGAAACGCGCGTTAGCTTGACGAGTAGATTCTTCGAGTGTTACAAGATGTGTTAAAGAAGCAAATGACGTACCAGGCTCATTGAAGCCGATATGACCATTTTGACCGATACCAAGCAGTTGGAAATCTAAGGGATATTGTTGCAGTAATCCTTCATAGCGAGCTGTTTCCACTAAAGGATCTACTGCTAATCCATCTGGTAAATACGATGCTAAAAATGGTTTTTGGTTAAATAAATGTTTGTTCATATAATAGGCGTAGCTTTGCTGATGAGTTGCCTCAAGTCCAACATACTCATCCAAATTAAAGCTAATACAATGTGAAAAATCAATATCTGTTTTACAGATTTTAGCATATAGTGGTTCCATTGTTCCACCAGTAGCTAACCCGAACGTTGTGGCGCCATTATTTTTGGCTTTAACGATGGTCGCTACTGCATGTGAATATAAATCATCCATTGAGGAAAATCTTTTTACTTTCACCACATATCCTCCTTTGTATCCTAGAAATGAATACGCTGACCATACTGATCAATGAGCGCATCGTTATTATTTTCCCCTAAATTACTGCTACCAAACACTGGTACACTAGCGCCCTGTGCATGCATAAGTTCAATGATTTGAGCGAATAAAGCATTTAATAAAGTCGCACCTAACACCGTTGATACAGGGGCATATTGCAATTGGTCAACGGTTAACACACCATCACCTAATGGCACATGCGTATTCAAAACTTCAGCTACTACTTGCTCTAAACGCTTGCCTGACGGATGGCGCGACGGCTGGTGCTGATATTCCAGTGATTGGAGTGAAATAGTCAAAGCGCCCGCTTCCTTTGCATAGATAGCCATATCAATGGGCACTGGATTATTGGCAGAGGTTGAAATGATGATACAAACATCATGGTCATCAAATTGCAGCTGATCCTTATAGGTGGCTAAAAAAGCCTGTTTTTTTTCATTTTGTGAGGATTGCCGTGCACCCTGATGTAGCATTAACGATTCTATGTGTATCGGTTTGACAGGCACTAAGCCACCTGCTCTATAGTAACATTCCTGTGCTAATAGCATGGAATGACCAGAGCCAAAGAGCTGGATAATGCCTCCCTTTGTGAGACGTTTAACAATTTGCTTGGCAATATGCATAAGTTGGTTGCTTTCCTGCTGTGCCACCATTGTTAAATATCGATTTACTAGTTGAAAATAGGTATTCATGTTCTATCACCTTTTCATTTCCATCGTTTCATGCAAGATGTTTGTATACCTGCTGCATATTAGTAACTATTGTCCACTTGAATTTGCATCATATAAGACCTTGCCCGCCTTAATCGTTTGGTGGAGCTTTAAATGTTCATCTAAAATCACTGCATCCGCATCAAAGCCTTGTATAAGCTGACCCTTATTACCTAGCTTCAATTGCTCAGCAGCATTAAAGCTGGACATTTTGACAAGCTCCTCCAGCGTACAATTCGTAATGTGATGCATATTCCGTACAGCCTGATCCATTTTTAAAATACTGCCTGCTAACGATCCATTTGACAAATGGGCACCTGCTTCTGTCACATGGACTGTTTGACCGCCTAAATCATATGCTCCGTAGGGCATTCCCTTTGCGCGCATGGCATCTGTAATTAAAATAAGCCCGTCCGCTCCCTTTAAGCGATAGGCCATTTCCACCGCGCCTTCATGCATATGGATAAAATCAACAATCAGTTCTGCCTTAATCGCATCTAGCAGCAGGACACCGCCAACTACACCTGGATCTCGATGGTGGAATGGACGCATTTGGTTGTATAAGTGTGTCCCCTGTGTGGCACCTAATTGAGCCGCTTGTTGCATTTGCTCAAAGGTAGCATCCGAATGACCAATTGAAACAATGACACCGCTAGCAGAAATACTTTGCACAGCTGCCATGCCATTCGTTTCTTCTGGTGCTAGCGTAATTTGCTTAATTTTATGGCCACTTAGTTGCTGCCATTTTGTCCATATATCTAAATCTAGCTCGACAATATATTCAAGAGGCTGTGCCCCTGCTCGCTGCTTTGAAACAAATGGCCCTTCGATATGAATACCCAGTACCTCTGCTTCATCTGGCTGTGGCTGGAACTGTGCTACATTTTCAATAGCTCGTTCAATGTTGTCATAGCTTTGTGTCATCGTTGTAGCTAAAAAGCTTGTCGTTCCTTCTTTTAAAAGGGATTGAGCCATCGTATGAAGCCCTTCATCAGAAGCATCCATCGTATCCATTTGAGCGGATCCATGAATGTGCATATCAATAAATCCTGGCAATAAAAATTTCCCTGAACCATCAAGCTGTTCTACATCGTGGATATCAAGCTGAGGAGCAATTTGCGCAATTTTACCATCCTTCATCCATACATCTACCTGTTCATCTCGTCCATTGCCATTCACTACTGTGATATTTCGAATGAGTAAACTCAAGAAAAACATCTCCTTCTTGAACAAGGGCTGTCGAAAAGGCATCCGTGTGCAATAGCTCATTGCCTCTGTATACCTTCGCTAACAGCCCCATTAGTTGTTACTTCTTCATTGTAATAATATTCGTTGAGCCTGCTCGTTGATAGCCAGTCTTTTCAAGTGTAATCTCTTGCCCCATTAAGCTTGTAAAGACAACTGGTGTGATGACAGAAGGTACTTGCCCTTCAATCTGTACAAGGTCTGCTTTTAATAACGCATCCCCACGCTTAACTTTTTGACCATCTGTAACGAACAGATCAAAACCATCACCATTTAGTTTGACCGTATCTAAGCCAACATGAATTAATACTTCAATGCCCGTATCAGATTTTAAGCCAATTGCATGCTTTGTGGGGAACACCATCACTACTTGACCATCAAATGGTGCATAGACTGCTCCATCTGTCGGACGTATCCCGAAACCTGGGCCCATCAAGCCTGCTGAAAATGCCTCATCAGGCACTTCTGTTAAAGGCAATAAATCACCCGTCATTGGCATTTCGAAATCACGGAATGTCATCGTGTCATTCTTCACCGTTTCTTCCATGACAGGCTGAGCTGATGGAAGTCCTACATTGGCTGGTGCTGGATTGCCTTTTTTCAAACGTTCTTTTATGGCCTCAGCTAAAAACTCCACCGATGTCCCAATGATTACTTGGACATTGGTTTTACTAATACGCATAACTCCTCTTGCACCTGTTTGCTTCAATGTTTTTTCATCGACGCTAGCAGAATCCTGTACTAATAATCGTAGGCGAGTTGTACAATAATCCACTTGCTTAATATTGTCTTTTCCACCTAATGCTTCAATTGTATAATATGCACGTAAATCGACATCATCAGCAATAGCATTTACTTCGCCATCCTCATCCTCATCGTCTTCACGTCCTGGTGTTTTTAAGTCTAATTTTTTGATTAAGAAATAGAATACCACAAAGTAAATCGCCCCAAAGCCTAAACCTAAAGGTAGTAAGAGCCATGGTTTATCTGCCAGACCAAGGTTGAGTAAGTAGTCAATTAAGCCTGCAGAGAACCCAAAGCCGTCACGGAATCCAACGAGATAGGCCACAGCCAATGAAATACCTGTTAATACAGCATGAATACCATAAAGAACTGGTGATAAGAACATAAAGGAAAATTCAATAGGCTCTGTAACACCTGTTAAAAAGGCTGTTAAAGCGATGGAAACGAACATCCCTCCAACGATTGGACGCTTTTCTTTTTTCGCTGCAAAATACATTGCTAGACAGGCTGCTGGTAAGCCAAACATCATAATTGGGAAGAAACCAGCTTGGAAATGTCCAGCTGTCGTGTCTCCTGCTAGGAAGCGGTTGATATCCCCTTTCACGATTTCGCCTGCAGCATTTGTAAATTCACCGAAATCAAACCAAATAATTGTATTGATTACATGGTGGAGACCCACTGGAATTAATAGACGGTTGAAGAAGCCATACATCCCTACACCAAGTGATCCTGCACCAATCATCCAATTACCGACAGCATCAATACCACCTTGAATTGGTCCCCAAACAATTGCTAAAATACTACCTAAAATTGCCATGGTGATGGACGTAATAATCGGTACAAAGCGCCGTCCACCGAAGAATGATAACCATTCTGGAAATTTCACATTATAATATTTGTTATATAATAAGCCTGCCGTAATACCGGCAATAATACCACCAAACACACCCATATTTAATTCTTCGTTAACAGTCCCTAAAACGGCGACTAAAACAAGATGCGCAATCGCACCTGCTAGAGCTGCGCCACCACTGCTATCATGTGCAAACCCCATCGCAATACCGATAGCAAAAATAATTGGTAAATTCCCTAGTATAGCATTACCAGAAGCGGCCATAATACTAGCAATGTACTGGATGGCTTCATTCGGTACGGCCCCAAGCATATCCGCTGAACCTAAACGCAATAGTAATGCTGCTGCTGGTAATGTTGCGATTGGAAACATGAGCGACTTACCGATTTTTTGTAAGAAAGCAAACATTCATTATCCCCCTTTGGTATAGTTGTCTAGACCACTTTAGTAAAAAAAAAGCGTTTTCACTAAGTTGCTATTATTATAGGCGCAATTCAAAAAAAAATAAATACTTTTTTAATATTTCGTGATGTTAAACAAAAAAACCGCACCCTAATCCAAAATTAGGGCACAGTTCTTCTTTAGCTTATGCCGTGACATCACGTTTCATAAAGGTTGAATAACTAATGACAAGGAAAACTACTGCGTATATAGCAAGTACTGTTAATGAGAAGGGTAACGTCACATCAGCAATCATGGAGCCACCACCATGCTCATACTGTGTTAAATCAGAATGTGTGAGCCAAATATATTTGACGATGTCGTATCGGCTTAAGAACATAACTATCATGCCGCCTGTAAAAGAAAGGAACATCGTTAAACCGATTGCTAATGAGCTTGAGCGGAATACTGAGCCAATCAAAAAGGCAAATAATGTAGACATCACAAAATCGCCACCAGATAATAGGTAATGATAGGCTAAATCGCTCCATACAGCCTTTTCAACGACCTGTCCATTGACCATTTCTAATTCCACACCTGTTCCCATGCCGAACAAGACTAAGCCGATAAGGGCACTTACCACAACATTGACCACATACAATAACAAACCAAAAAGGAATGTTGTCAGTAATTTAGACGTTAACACTTTGGCACGGGACATTGGACGCGTTAAGAGCATTTTAATCGTCCCTGTTGAAAATTCGCTCGATACAATACTAGCTGCGGTAATGACTGTAAATAAAGTAACAAGCGTAAGCATACCGCTTGTAAAGGACATAAAGCTTGCAAGACTACTATCTTTTTGACTTGGTGCATCATTCGCTAAACGATATTCAGAAATAGCCATCTGCTCTTGAAAGTATGCCTTATCTTCCTCCGTTAAATCTTCACCTGCTAGCGTCTCTTTATAAGATTGAATGGCATCCTGCTCTATGTCCTGCCAAGAGCCTTCCGTCGGGGATTTTACTTCATAATATTTGGTGATTCCAGCAGGAACAAGAATGACAAGAATCAGCATGGCCACCATTGCCCATGTTCCTTTTTTATGCCATAATTTCATCCACTCATTTTGAATTAGCTTCAGCAATTTGTCCGCCTCCAGTCATTTCTAAGAATTGATCCTCTAATGTTTTTTGATGTGGCTGTACAGCAAATAATTGAATACCCGCTTGGACTAGTTGTGTAGTCATAGCTGGGACATCCTCTTTCTTCATTTCCACCACATAGCCTTGATTCTCTGCTACAAAGTTAAAGTCACACTGTTCCAGATAAGCAGACACCTGCTCTTTTGGCTGTGCCTCCACATAATAAAACGATGAGCTTTCATTATGAATATCGCGCAGATCAATCAGCTGCCCATTTTGAATCACAGCCACTCGATCACACATCAATTCAATTTCTGATAACAAGTGACTTGAGACAAAGACGGATACGCCCTCTTCTGAAGCAATCTTACGCAGGTACATACGAAACTCACGAATACCAGCAGGGTCTAAGCCATTCGTCGGCTCATCTAAAATCAAAAATTTCGGTCTGTGCAATAACGCCTGGGCTAATCCTAGTCGTTGTCTCATACCAAGTGAATACGTAGAGACCTTTTCATGTATACGATTTTCGAGCCCAACTTGTTGAATGACCTCCTGAATTCGTTCCTTTGTTACATTTTTATGCATACGTGCAAAATGTAGTAAATTTTTATAGCCTGACATAAATTTATACATTTCTGGATTTTCAACAATCACACCTACCTTACTAATGGCTTCCTCATAATGCTCCTTCAGTGAAAGCCCGTCGATGATGACATTGCCCTCTGTTGGATGCATAAGCCCTGTCATCATTCGGATTGTTGTTGTTTTCCCCGCTCCATTCGGTCCTAAAAATCCTGTAATTTGGCCTGGATATAAATCAATGTTTAACTGTTGAATTAATTGCTTTCCTCGAATAGTTTTCGATAAATTTTGCAATTGTACAATCGGTTCTGTCATATTTTTCACCCTTTCTAATCTATTTCGCCTGAGTATTATGCAGTCTGGCACGACAACATTGCTTTATTGACGATTCTTTCTTCACCTTTAGCTGTCTTTTACTGAAGGACGATAAAACCCTTTCATCCACTCAACTGCATCCTTATTAGCCACGTCGCGTAATGTTTCCACATTCTCGTAGGCCATGATTGATCCTGCCTGCAATAAAATAATTTGATCTAAAATAGGCTCTACCTCATATAATTCATGTGTGGATAGCAAAATCGTTTGATTTTCGATGTCCGTAAATTGAATTAAGCCTTTAATCAACTGCTCTCTCACAATTGGGTCTAGCCCAGCAAATGGTTCGTCCATGACATAATAAGGAACCTCTCGTCCAAGGGTAGCAGCCATTTTCATACGACCACGATTACCCTTTGATAATTGGCGTAGCTTTGTGCGCGTATCTACCTGTAAAAATTGTGCGACGATACAGGCTTTATCATAGGAAAAATCTTCAAATTGCGAAGCATAATGCTGGAAAAGCTGTTCACCTGTGTAGTACTCAAAAAACAAATCTGTATCTGGTAAATAAGCAATTTTGTCAGCACTTCTACGTGTGACTGGCTTACCCTCTAGTGTTATCTCACCAGCAGTGGGTCGCAGTAAACCAGCTAAAACTTTCATAAGCGTAGATTTACCACTACCATTTTCTCCAACTAGTCCAATGATTTGTCCAATCGGAAAGGAGAAGGATAGATTCTGTAAAACTGGCTTTTTCTTATATTGAAAAGATACATTTGATAGCTGTAACATCCCTTCACCTCACGCTTTATTTTTCAAAACCACAAGCATCTCTTCCTTCGAAAAGCCTAATGCCTCAATCGATGTTAAAAAATTTTCAGCCAGCTGATTTTTCATCTCTTCCCGCAATAACTCAATGCGCTTCTCATTGCTCGTAATAAATGTACCCTGTCCTCGTTTGGTTTCCGTTATGTTCATTGCCTCTAACTCCTTGTATACACGTTGCACCGTATTGACATTGACACCTGTTTCTACTGCATATTCTCGAACGGAGGGAAGTCGATCACCTAGCTCCAACTTCCCCTTCAAAATGTCTCCACAAATTCGATCGACAAGCTGGCTATAAATGGGTTTGTCACGCGAAAAATCCATCGTCATCGTAAAACCACCCTTTCAAGCCACTTCGATGCTGCTAAAAACAGCAGTAGTAGTAATAACGTAATGGCTATTTCCTCAACGACATATATCGAGCCAAGCATCCATTCCATCGTCATTTCTTTCGCTTTTGGTAGATAGTGTTCGATGTTTTGAAGCGAAACTTCTCCATGGAGGAAGATCGTTCGATACAGCTGACTCTCCGTTACCCGCGCCCAACCAGCTGTGGTTACATAAAACACAATCATTGTCAGCACAATTGAAAAACGACCTATTATGCGCTTCAATTGCAAATAAAAAGCTAAAAAGAATAAAAGAACGATAAATAGCATTAATTGTAAAATTGTCAATATAATAACAATTATTACTAAAACTAATAAAATTTGTCCAGCGCTCGCGATCAGCTCATCCTTAATATTGAAAATGGCTATACTCGTGAAAAGGATAGTGAAGAGGACATAACCTACTAATGAGCAAACCAATTTTGCTCCGATAAGCTTTGTGATAGAGCTTGTTGAATGGAGCCAGCTCTCCTTTGCTTTAATATCCAATCGCATCGATGCTAAAAATTGTAAGATAGAATAGAATCCACCTAGAAAAAGGACGAGCATTGTAAATGCAAATGCTAGCTGATGCTCATGTGCAAAGAGATCGACATACTGATGTAAGATATAGGGAACGATCCAAGATAGCATAAGTCCCATAAATATCCCTACTAGAAACCATGAGCGATAAAGTACCCATTCTTTTTTTAAAAGTCCTGTAAAGCTTTTCAATCACAACACCTCGTGTCATAGTGTACTAGTTACATATTACACTATGACTTTTTTGTTGGCAAGTGGCAAATACAAGAAAAAGGAAATTTTGTTTACTCAACAATTACGCTTATGCTCAAAGAAGGTATTCACCTATTAAACACAGAATATATGGATAGCACTCTAACACTAAGCGTAAGGTGGTACTTGAATGGATAAAAGAGTTGTCTTTGATTTTGAAATTGAATTTACCAATGGTGGTGGTATACAAGGGCAGGATTTTCGCCTTGATATTGAAGGAGATGACATATCGGACGAAGAGCTAGCTAAGTATATTGTGGAAGATATGAGGTTGCTCATGGTTGGCAAGGTAACGATCCTAAACAAAAAAATTATTAATGAAAAACATAAACGAAAACCTTTGATGAGCAAGAAAGGACATGAAGCTCGTTGAAAGCGATACTATTTGATTTAGATGATACCTTACTTAATCGAGATCATGCTGTCGATAACCTGTTTTATATTATTTTGGAAAAATACTATGGTGCTATTCAGGGTATGCTCAAAAAGGACATGCTGGAAAAATTTAAGGAATACGATAAAAGAGACTATGGGATTGCCGTTAAAACCAATGTTTTATCATCGTTTTTTGATGCGTTTCCATCAACCTTTCAATTACCTCGCCATGACATGCAAGATTTTTGGGATCAGCAGTTTCCATATTGCTTTTCTATCGATCAACATATGTTGAAGGTTCTCCAAACGATTAAGAAGCAAGTACAAGTTGGCATTATCACAAACGGCTCTACACAGCGACAAAAGGCTAAAATCACACATACAGGTTTAGCTAGCTATTTTGATATTATTCTTATTTCGGAGGAAGTAGGCTTAACTAAGCCTGACAAACGCATATTTGAATTAGCTCTACATCAGCTACAAGTTCAGCCAAATGAAGCCTTATTCGTTGGGGATGACTTAGCAAAAGATATTGCTGGTTGTCAGCGAGCAAGGATGAAGGGCATATGGTACAATCCTCATCGGCTCACGAATCCTACTGACATTAAACCTGATGCAGTGATTCATTCATTTGAGCAATTAATAAAAGGAAGAGCCCTGTTTAACTAGGACTCTTCCTTTGACTGTTACACCATTTTCCCTACTACTTTTACCTTCAATCTTGTTGCATTTTCTGGATGATACGCGAGAGGTGTTTCTTCTACTTCCACTAGCTCAATGGTATCCTCAAGAGCACCTGCTAATACGGCTTGTTTCACAGCCTTGTTTTGTGCATCCTTTAAGGATTCCACACGCGGTTCTTTGGAATAAATATAAATTTGCTCATATTGACCACTAATTTGTGCAATCGAGGCTCCGATGGCATTCGCAACACCACCGTATTCAGATTTTACAATTGTGGAAACGCCCCGAATCTTTTCTGGCACAATGATACCACCGCCCCCTACTAAGACTAATGACACATCCTCTGAGGAAGTTTTCATCTTATCAATCGCCTGTTCTAGTAACGAAGAAATTTCTTCTTGAACGGCTTTGGCAAAGGCTTCATCAATATGTGCCACTAACGTGGAATCACCTACATCTGCTAAGCCTAAACGGACAGCGATATCTGTTGTCGTTAAGGTCGAGCCACCGAAAACAAGGGCCTCCTCACTGATTTTATAGCCTACACTATCCGGCCCGACTGTAATTTTGTTGCCGTTCACACGAACAATACTTCCCCCGCCAAGTCCGACTGAAATAATATCTGGCATCCTAAAGTTTGTCCGAATGTCTCCCACTTCAACTGCGACCGAGGATTCTCGCGGGAAACCATCCTGTAATACACCGATATCTGAAGTGGTACCCCCAACATCCAATACCATTGTGTTTTGAATTTGGGATAAATACGATGCTCCACGGATACTATTTGTTGGTCCACAGGCAATTGTTAAAATTGGGAATTGCTTGGCGTAGTCGATAGACATTAATGTACCGTCATTCTGGCATAGATACACCTCTACATCAAAAATGCCTTCCGCTTGTAACGCCTGTACAAAGCCCTGTGTTGTTGTCTCAATCACCTTACATAATGCAGCATTTAGAATCGTAGCATTTTCACGTTCTATTAACCCGACTGAACCTATTAATGAGGAGCAGGAAATTGGGAATTCCTCGCCATAGACTTCTTGAATCCATTCACGAACCTGCAATTCTTGATCATTTTTAATAGAGGAAAAGACACCAACAATCGCAATGGATTCTACTTGACCACGCCATTCCTCTAGTAGTTTTGTAATTTCCTGTTGATCAAGCGCACTCAATAATTGGCCGTCATATTCATAACCACCATGGGCAATGGCATAATTACCAGATAATTTATCAATCATATCCGCTGGCCAAGCTGTATAAGGGAGTACGGAAGCCGTCGCTGGATAACCTAGTCGAATGACACCAACCTTTGCTAGCTTTTTACGTTCAACAATGGCATTGGTGCATTGTGTTGTCCCTAACATCGCATGAGTAATTTTTGTTTTGTCAATATTTGCACCCTCTAGTAATTGTTGCAGTGACTTTTCAATCCCTGTTTTAATATCTAAGCTTGTTGGTGATTTCACACTGTAAATAAGCTGGCTATTATGATCTAAAAGGATGGCATCTGTGTTTGTTCCACCTACATCGATTCCAATTTTATACATGCTCTGCTACCTCCTTTTTCACTAATTCCTCAATTGGCGTATACTCATATTCATAGCCAAAATATTTGGGTCCAGCTGTTTCAATACCTTTTGCTGTACGCCATTTTTCATGTGCTGGTAAGCCGATCACACGCACACGTTTACCATATTTTAAGCTCTCTGTTGTAACAGGCAATAAAGTTTCATAATCCACCAAACAAATTAAGTCTGGTGTCATCGCTATAACCTGCTCGTTTTTCTCAGCTAATAAGTTTTCATTTTGGAAATGAACCTTCATTTGATCATTTTTATAAGATTCAATACCTTCAAGATTCATTTTACCTAGGTTAAAGCCACCCTTCGTTTCACGAATAACATCCACTATTTTTCCTTGGAAAAGCTCATATCCTTCTGCAAGCTTTAAAAGGCTTTGTAGCTTATCGTTCACCTCTTGATCTTTCGAGGCAATAATTTCACCGATTTTTTCGGAAAGCGTCACTATATGATGAACACCGCTTTGTTTAATTTGCGCACCCGTTGTTGGGTAGAGGCTCACTAAAGAACTAGCGCCCATTTCTACTGTTGCTGTTCGGGCGATACGCTCGGTCCATTTATTATCAATGGTTTCAAAAATACCAATATTCCCTTTTTCATCAGTGATGGCCATTGGCGTTGCCGAAATCCCATCTAAGTGGAATGTCACCATTTGTAATTCCGGAAATGCACGCCCCATGCCATCACAATCAATCAATGGTAAGCCAAGCTGTGCTGCTACTACAATAGGAATCATCGAATTGACCCCACCTGCTTCCATTGGATAGGTGCCTGCAATTTTTTCTTTTCCCAAATATTGGGCAAGCTTTTGAAAAACCTTAACAAACTCATCGCCACGTGGGAATTTTTCTACTAAAACTGATGGTGCCCCCATCATTGCGGCTGGAATGAAAAAATCATCATCCGCAATTTCATCCACTGAATACAACTTTACAGGGCCATTTTTTTCGATAGCAGAAAGCGCCATTAATTTTCCAATATAGGGATCTCCTCCCCCACCTGTTCCTAAAAATGCTGCCCCTATGGCAATATGTTCAATAGCTGCCTGATCTAAATATCTCATCTATGTTCCTCCAATATGACCGTTTTTTGTACAGATACACGATACCCAACATAATAAATCACGAATGAAATAATGATGCCAATCATCGGTTGGTTTGGTAGCGCTGGCAATGCAGGGAATAAGGAAAATACCACTGGCATACAGGCAATTACAGCACCTACTAGCCAAGAAAATACACCTAATCGATTGACCCCTTCAACTTCCTGCCAGCTATCTGTTTTGCCTTTATGAATGACCCAGTAGGAAGCAATCATCACCCCTGCAACAGGCGGAATCATCGCCGATAAAATTGACATGATAGGTGTAAAATAATTTAAAATCCCTACAACGGCTAAGATTGTGCCAATTGTACCCGCCACACCTATGGCTAATCGTTCTTTGTTTTTAGCAACATCAAATACATTAATTAAGGCAATTCCACCTGAAATTGCATTGACCAAATTAGTTTTCCATGTTGCTAAAATCAGACCCACTCCACCAATAAAGGGTGTTGCGATATGCAGAAAGACTGCTGTAATATCACTTGTTTGATAGGCAATCGTTAAGACAGCTCCCACAGCAATCATTAGCACCCCTGCAGGAATAATCCCTAATGTAGCGGCTTTGAAAACGTCTGAACGATTTTTTGAAAATTGCGAATAATCACCCGCGATAACAGCCCCTAATGCAAAGGACCCAATCGTTACAGCTAAACCATCCATAAAGCTCATATTGCCCTGTGGCTGATAATCCCGAACGAGCTGTAGTTGCTCACCAGTTAATATTTGACCTAAACCATACAGACAAATGATGACGAGCAATGGTACGGCGATATAGCTTAAAATACGCAACACCTTCATCCCATAAAGTGCGGATACGACCATAACCATACCACTAATGAATGAAGCGATTGGAATGGGTATATTCAAATGATAGATTGCTAATAAGTTTGCTAAGGCTACGCCACACACATTGGCCTGAATGCCAAACCACCCTAAACAAGCAATAGCTAAGATAATGGATAATATTGTACGAGAGCCCTTTTTTCCAAACACTTGTCCTGCTATATGGACAGTGGGCTTTCCTAAATCACTGCTTTGCATGCCTTGCAAAATCATGATGATCACGACAATAGCATAGCCTACAAAAGCAACAGCCAGTGCCTTTGATAAACTCATATTGGTAATCAGTGCGTTACCGACTAATAAACTGGGAATACAAATCATGGCACCAGCCCAAATAATGCCTAAGCTATACCAAGATTGACCTTTATTTTCATTTTGCATGTGACTCCCTCCTTATTTGGTGATGGATTAATGTTTTTAATTATAGAAGATAGGTAAGAGTTGAGTCTTTTGCGCAAATGAAAAAAATAATCTGAAATTTTGTTCAAAATGACAAAATTTCAGATTATTCTAATCATTAATCAATCGATATAGCATGCAAGCCATGTAGGCATCATAAAATTCCGAATATACGGTAACATCTGTACCAATCAGCTCACTAATTTTTTTGATGCGGTATTTCACCGTGTTTTTATGGATATAGAGGAGCTCTGCACAGCGCTCCACACTAGCATTTGCATCTAATAAAAAGGTTATCAAAGTCTGCAAGGAATCATGGTCGCGTAAAATGGGTTCAATTACAGACAAATATTCTTCAATCATTTCCTCGCCCTGCTTACTGACATCAATTGCCCTTTTCATGGAGCGCACTTCCGCTGCAGTAAACAATTTTCGCATCGGATAAATCGTATGGGCTTTGTCCCCCACCTGATTGACCAATTGATACATTTGACGAACAGACTTTGTATTTCTCATTTTAGGTGCATAAACAATTTCTGCGATTTGGGCATCATACTGAGTAGTTTCACTATATTCAATGGCAATCTCAAACTCATGATGCTTATAAAAGCAATTGCCTACCAGTACAATCATACAATGGTCAATGCATTGGATGACTCTTGTTTGATAATATTTGGACAGTTGCTCTTCTAATTCATCGCGAATTCTTTTTTCGTCTGCTAAATCATGCATGTAGACAAGCCACATCATTTGAATGGCGGAAACATCAATATGAAGAAGATTGGCTAATCTTCTCATTTTTTCCCCCTCGTCATTGATAATAGCTTTAACTAAGGCATATTCACTAACCTCATCATGCTTGTCTCCCCATAAATTTATGGCTACTTGCACAACCTCACTTACTTTTTCAATTGTCTTAGCAGGTAATTTTGTATTTTCTTTAATCAGAAATAAAAATAGCGGCTCGCCATTTTTTTGATGTACTCTTTTATAGTCTACGACACAGGCGACATCACTTCTTAGCAGCTCGAGCTTGCCTGCTTCCCTCTGAAAATTGGATTGGGAGCATTCTTCAATGACATTCGCTACATCTAATGATGAATTTCGTGGCCACATCACTTGGTTCACAATGTCAAAATGACTATTGGTGAGCACAATATTAGCCTTTAAACGATCTGAAAGCATTTTCAGTGTAATTTCAACACTTCTTAAATGCTCAGGTAGTAACGATACCTTTTCTAATGTCTCTTTGACAAAATGATCATTAACGCCTTGATTACTAACAATCGCTTCCATAACCTCATAGATAACCTCGTTATAGCGCAGTGAATAATCATTTCGCGGCATACAAATGATAATAAAGCCTTGTGCCTCCGCTAACGCAAGCACTTCTTCTGGAATATCAGGCAATACAATGCCGACATAATATAAAATAAGCCCCAGCTCTCCTAAATCATGTAAATGCTGTATCGTTTCACATTGCTGCTCCACACTATCTCGAATGGAGTAAAAGGAGCTAATGACAAGCTCCTCTGCATACCATTCCTCCTGTACACGGTTAATAATTTTCGAATAAAAATCAACATTCGATACCTCTAATACAGATAGAGATGATACAGTACGGTGCAGGTTATCTCGCCCTGTTAACACCTCTGCCCCTCGAAAAGATGGCAATTGTAATAATTCATTGACCGTTACCCCATGTTCCACCACCACTTTTCTTTACAACTCTTTTGAAGAAGAATACCATATCCCCTACTATCTTTCAAAATACAGTTTGCTCTCTATTTTAACTGGTAGCTTGTTAGTGTTAAAATAGTAACTAAATGGATAAGATCAGAGAGGAAAATGAGGATGTCTAATCAGACAAAAACCATTGGTACAAAAATCCGACACAGTCTACAGGCAGATTGTCAAAGCTGTTTTGGCTTGTGCTGTACCGCTTTAAATATTGTGGCTTCTAGTGATTTTGCGATCAATAAACCCGCAGGCACGCCATGTCCTAATTTGCAGGATAACTATAGCTGTCACATACATAGTCAGCTACGAGAGACAGGTTTTAAGGGCTGTACCGTTTTTGATTGCCTAGGCGCAGGTCAACAGGTTTCACAGGTGACATTTCATGGACAGGATTGGCGACAATCTCGTGAGCATGCTGACAAGATGTTTCGTGTTTTTCCTATTATGGAACAGCTTTACGAAATGATTGCATATGTGGCGGAGGCTTTGTCCTATCAGGTGGATAATATGCTTTATGAACAGCTAATTGCTCAATTGAAGCACCTACAGCAGACAATAGCTCAGGATGCAGATACCTTATTAGCATTGGATATGGTAGCTATTCGTATGCCGATCAATGCACTATTGCTCCAAACTAGCGAACAAATTCGCCAGCAAAGTGTGAAGGGAAAGGCTTCTAGAAACTTGAATCAGCGTGGGGCTAATTGGATGGGCAAAAATTTAAAAGGCAAGGATTTACGAGCGACTGATCTAAGGGGGAGTTATTTAATAGCAGCTAATCTTCAAGATGCGAATTTACAGGGAGTAGATTTCATCGGGGCTGATTTGCGAGATACCAATTTACGCGGTGCTGATCTTTCAACAAGTCTGTTTTTAACCCAAATGCAAATCAACGCCGCACAGGGGGATCGTTCGACTAAATTACCTTCCTATATAAAACGACCTGCTCATTGGCAATAAAAAAAGGTAGATGGCGTTTTACGCTCATCTACCCTTTTTCATTAGGCTTGTTTCTTTTTATAAAGCACAGTAGCCGCCACTAACACAAGTAAAATAGACTGTCCTATGATTGTTTCCACCGTTGGATAGAAGCCAATCAAGCTAATAACAGGTAAGCCATCAACAATCGTTGTGGACAGATTATCTGTCAGCTGCAAAGTATGCAGACTGACACCAATAATTTTAAAGGCTAGCACATAAATTAAAATAGTTGCTACTGCAAAAAATTTGTGAATTGGAATTTTGCCACTTGCTTTAAATAACACAACTGCAAGTACAGCAAGAATGAGCAGTGCCACCACAATTCCAAGTATAAACTGCGACGTTTCCATTTTAGGTGCAATCCCCGCATAAAAGACTAGTGTTTCTGCACCTTCACGGAAGACCGATAAAAAGCTAATCATAGCCATCGCAAAAATAGAGCCACTCGAAATGGCATTACCCATTTGTTTGGAAATATAGCGATTCCAACTGACCACGCTTGATTTACTATGCAGCCAAATACCCACACCGATCATCATCGCTGCAGCAATTAACCCTACATAGCCTTCCATTAACTCGCGATTCGTATCAATCGTTGCCGAATTTAAAATCGTCGACATAAGGATGGCAGCTACGGCGGATAATAGAACGCCGACAAACGCTCCGACATAAATCCATTTGCGCATCTTGTTTTGTCCTGATTTATTAAGGAATGACACTAAGGCTAAAATAATCAGTAATGCCTCTAGTCCTTCGCGTAATAAAATTAACGCAGCGTCCCAAATGGTGTAATCGGTATCCCCTTGAATTAGCTCAATTTCAGTACGGAATGTATTTAATTGTTTGGTAATAGCTTGCTGATCGACGTTGGATTTTAATAAATCACTCGCGATAATCGGCATATCACTTTCAATTTTCGTGTAAAGACTACCATTACGTGTGGAGATTTCAATTTCTACGCTTGGCCAAATGGTAATAAACTCACGTATTTTATTTGAAGCCGCCTGGTAATCACCAGCATTGACAAAATCATTGGCCTCATCTATATAGGCAATTAATGTCGCTAATGAATACTCCCCCTCTACCACTTCGGCTGTTTCTTTACCAGCTACAAAATCCTCAATCGTTTGCTTTAAAGCAGCAAATTGAGATTGCATAAGCGCTACATCAGGCTCCTCAGCAGAAATAGAGATACGAAGAAATGCCATTTGTGTTTCGATTTGCCCGTACATTGCGATACTTTGTTCACGCACAGGTCGCTCATTTTTATTCCATTTACTATTAAAATCTTTGTAGGCTTCATCAATGGCCTGAATATCACCACTTGCTAAAGCTTTTTCAAAGTCTGCCATTATCGGCTTAAATTTTTGTCCAAACTCTGCTCGCTGTGCCGCTTCATCCACTGGATTTTCAAGCTTTTCTAATGCACGCAATGCATTGGATAGTGCGGATAGCGCCTCTAAACGCTCATCCTTGGACGTTGCCTCAGTAGCCTGTGCAAGGATTTCATCAACCTTTGCTTTTGCCTCTTTCTGCTCTGAAGATACTTTAGCCCAATCAATAGCAAATTGTTCAAGTGCCTGCTCGGCCTCCGCCTCTTTATCCTGCTTTGTATTCATCAGTGCATCACTAATCGCAATATAGAGATGACTATAGGACTGCGCAGCTTGCACAGGTAAAGCTAAAGTCAGCATAAGGGCAAACACGATACTACAGCGCGTTAAAAAGTGCTTCACCTAAATAACTCCCCTTTTGTACACCAGGGAAGCAAGCAAACACGGCACTGCCTCGATGGGTAATGTACTCATTCATTTTATCCATACGCCCTAAGCTATTTTGGATGGTTGTAAATTGGGCTGGGTCTTTTTGAAAAGAAATAAAGATTAGCCCCGCATCATGGGTCCCTGTATTCGACATCACGCCTGACGCATAAGAATAAGAGCGTCGCAAAATACGCGCACCTGATTTCCGCGCCAAATGGACATGTGATGTATCAGGCATAATATAATTGCCCTTATCATCCTTTTCCTCTACATCAAAATCATCGAATTCCTTTGTTTTGCCAAAAGGTGCCCCACTGTCGCGGTAACGGCCAAATGTTGCCTCTTGATCTTTCAATGATGTACGATCCCAAGTTTCAAGATGCATTTGAACTTTACGTGCAATTAAATAAGAGCCACCCTTTAACCAGCCTTTATCCACCCACACGACCTCATTTAAGTCTTTTTCATTCGTAATGGCTGGATTTACAGTACCGTCCTTAAAGGCGAAGAGGTTTCGTGGTGTCCCTCCACTAGCTGGAAACGAGTTAAAGCCCGCCTGTGACCATTTTATTTCTACTTTACCTGAAGCAGCTCGTACTAGATTACGAACAGCATGGAAGGCCACCTGCGGATCATCTGCACAAGCCTGAATACACAAATCACCACCTGTGTATTCTTTCTGTAGCTGATCTTTGGGGAAATGTGGTAAATCCTTTAGCTCCGCTGGTTTTAAATGCTGGATGCCCAGTTTATCGAATAATGAAGGCCCGACACCAATGGTAATGGATAGATTAGATGCATCTAAACCCTCTGCCTCTCCAGTATCGCCAGTTGGCACTCTTGTATTTGTCGATACATCGACCATGACTTCACCATTCATTAAACGCACAACAAGGGGTGTCCATTGCTGGAACAACGCTTGTAGTTCCTTCTTTGATGTCACTAATACATCTAAAGAAGCAAAATAAATATTCGTCTGTACAGGTGTCACAATACCTGACTGATGCTTGCCATAGAAATTGACCTTATTGCTAGCCGTCGTGCTATCTGCTACTGGCTCAAAGACATCATAGCCCATTGCTTTCATGACACCACCCAAGCCAGAGGCACCGATGGCAACACCTGCCACACCGATACCTGTTAGCTTTAACATATCACGTCTAGAAATTTTTTTATTTATAAATTTTTCCTCGTTTGACGTTGTCATTGTTTATGTTCACTCCAAAATGATACCCATTTGACTTAATGGTTCTCCAAGCTGATTCACCGCTGCTGCCAGTGCTTTTGTGTTTTCCTCCGTTAATTCTTCGTAAGATATATAGCCACCATCAGCCGTTGTATGCTGTGCTAATAAATCGTCTACTGCTTTGAATTTTTCATCAAGTGTTGCCACTAATGTAGAATCTTTTGCTTCTAATTTTGAGCGTAAAATCTCAAAGATTTTTTCTGCGCCTTCAATATTCGCTTTAAAATCATAAAGGTCTGTATGAGAGTAAATTTCTTCCTCACCTGTAATTTTAGATGTTGATACTTCATTTAATAAATCTACTGCACCTGTAATCATTAAGTCAGGTGTCACTTCCACTGTTTGCACAAGTGCATGCAATTCCTTCGCATCTGCAAGAAGCTGATCTGCTACAGCCTCATAACCTTTTGTTGTATTTTCTTCCCAAAGCGCATACTCAAGCTTATGGTAGCCTGACCATTCTTCCTCACCCTTACCTTCTTCTTGAATATCTGCTAAACGTCCATCGATGCGAGGGTCAAGATCACCGAAGCTTTCCGCAATTGGCTCAGAGCGTTCAAAATACATACGTGCTGGCGCATACGCTGCCTTTGCCCCTTCAATATCGCCTGCTTTGAATAGGTTCACAAATTTCTCTGTATCTAGTAAAAATTGATCCATTTGCTCTAACGCAAATTGTTGATAGGCTGATAATTCAGAAGATAAATCCACCTCTTTTGTACCTTGCTCCGCCTGTTCTGTTGCTGGCTTATCTTCTTTTTTTACTTCTTCTGTATTGCCACAGCCAGCCATTAAAATGCCTCCTGCTACTAATACCGACAAAAATGATTTGTTTTTCATACTTCGTACCTACTTCCGAATTTGTTTTATATTGTGATGATAATGATTATCATCATCTATTGCAACAACTATTTTTGTAAATAGAAAAAAACGTCATTTTTCAGTTATTCTTTACGAACAACTAGAAAAAAGACGTTTTTTCTACAATATAATGATTCTAATCTACAAAATTTTTGCTTGTTTCAAATTTTCATGTTTTCCATGTAAAAGGTAATAAAGCACAATCGACACTAAAATAACAAAGACCATCGAGAAGAAAATCGAGCTGTAGCCCATAGATGGTACAAATAAGCCTAAGAAATAAGGCCCGACACCTAAGCCTAAATCATAAAAAATAAAATACGTAGATGTCGCAAGTCCTAAACGCTCATTTGGTGTTACTTTGATGGCAATTGCCTGTGCCACCGAGTTGAAGTTCCCATAGCCAATCCCGATACAAGCGGCAGCGATTAAAAAGGCAATCGTAGTTGTTGCTGAGCTAAAGGCATACATGCCTATTGCAAACAACACTAAGCATGGATAGATAATGATATTTGCCCCTCTTGTATCAAGCAATTTCCCTGTAAATGGACGTGTAGCCAAAATGACAATAGCATAGATAATAAAGAAGTAGCTACCTGCTGATACTAAATCTAACTCCTTTGCATAAAACGTCATAAACGACATCACACCTGAATAAGCAAAGCCAATCACAAGTGCCACAAAGGCAATCGGTACTGCACGCATTTCAATAAAGTTCGTCACTTTAAACCCAGCCTTTACAGCTGTATCCTTTGCTTTTTTCGGTGCATCTGGCACGGTCACAATGTAATACATAAAGAAACAAATAATCGCTAACACAGAATCTACTGCAAAAATCATACGATAATCTGCAAATAGCTGTGTTAATAATATTCCAATAAATGGGCCAATGGCTGTGGCTAGAATAGCGCTTAAGCTATAATAACCAATCCCTTCTCCACGACGCTCAGCTGGTAAAATTTGTGCAATAATGGTACCTGTTGCTGTACTGGCAATCCCTAGTGCAATCCCCTGTACTAAACGATTGATCATCAGCAGCGGTAAATTGCCTGCTATAAAATAAGACATTGTTGATAACATAAATAATAATAGTCCACAAAATAATGTTTTTTTGCTACCCCAGTCTCCAATAATACGCCCTGTCCCAAGACGACCTAATAGTGTCCCGATAATAAAAATACTCGATACAAGCCCCGCTGTACTTGTAGAGGCATTAAAATGCTCCACCGCATATGCTGCTATCGTAACCATTAATAAATAAAAGATTAACGTAATGGTAAAATTAATAAGTGAGACAATTAAAAAATCTTTTGTCCATAGTTTCTTTCTGGCTGCTTCCACGTTGCTCTCCCTATTGATTAATATTCATACAAATTCTTGCTAAAACCTGTGTCGCAATGTCAATATCTTGTTTTGGCACGCCTGCCAAAGCCTGCTCAAAAAATGGATTTAGATGCGACTTTATTTCCAGCACAAGCTCTTCCCCATGCTTTGATAGGTGTACCAGCTTTTCACGCTTATCCTTGCCCGTCATCGTTTCCACATAGCCTAGCTCCACAAGTTTATGTACAAGCTTCGTGACACTTGGCTTCTCTATAGACATGAAATTCGCGATATCTACAAATGAATGTGGACCCTTATCATTCAAGAAACGAAGCACTGCCCACTGTGAGCTATATAACTGATAGGGTTCAAGCTGCACATTCAACTGATTAATAAACGGCCGATACATTAAGCGGTACTGATTAAAAAATTCCTGTTCAATTGTCACACTATCACTTCCTTTTATATTAGTTAGCCTAGCTAACTATATACCTAAAAACTCTATTTGTCTAGTAGGAAATAAGCGAAACATCGTTCTTGGGAGTGAGTGGTATCCTGCTCTATCCACTTAAACGAAGCGTATCCTCCACTTTCTCTGTTCTATCCATCACTTTGCGCGTTCTATCCGCTACTTTCCTTGTTCTATCCGTCACTTTCAGCACTCTATCCACTTACACGAAGCGTATCCTCCACTTTCTCTGTTCTATCCATCACTTCTCGCGGCCTATCCGCTACTTTCTCTATCTTATCCGTCACTTTCAGCATTCTATCCACCTACTTCAAGCGCCCTTTCTCTCTACAGCACTAAAAGCTACAATTCAGACCGCTTGAATTGTAACGCTTAGTTCGCTATTCCTTAATCCAATATTTCCGATGCTTTTTGACACCCTCCGCTTTCAAAGGGAGTTGTTGCATCAACTTGTACGCTAAATCGGGAGAGTCAATGCCAAAGAATTCGCGGAAGCTTCGATTGGTTACCTGCTGCCCGACTAGTAACCTGTAGTCCTCTAATGTTCGAACCAATGCATCATCGTCCTCCAATCCACAGCGTGGGCACGTCCATTTTTTATAGTGATACGATAATCGCTGCCCGTTAACACATTGTGGACATAACACACCCTTCACCATCTCCTTAAGAGGCACCTCTACCTCTTTTTTCAACTTTGTGTGCAGGGATAATAGAAGGTTGGCTACTTGTAAAAGATCAACTCTTTCTCTAGGTTGATAATGCTCTATCCACTTTTGTAGATGAAATCGTAACCCTTTCACATGAAATATCGGTTGCCCCTCAAAACCCTTTGTTAAAATTCCATTTTTCGTTGCCAGCACTACCGCATGGACAACAGGTAATTCGATACGTTCTCGCAGTAGAAGCTTTTTCATCCATATGACATGTCGATCCAGCTGAACAAATGGATCAGTCATTCCTTCCACCGTGCCATCCAATGTCGTCCGTGTAAACTGCGCAAAAGGGACATCATATGAGAGATTTCCTGTTATATTTTTGATTTCAAGAATAAGTAAAAAATGAGGGCAGAGAAAGATGGTATCCATTTGATGGGTAGATCCGTAGCTATTTGTGGTTTGAAAATCATGTAGAAAATAATGTGGGGTTGGTAAATCGATTTCGAGCCATTCTGCATCAACACGCTGTTCCCCCGCAAGACCTGCTTGGACACGGCTCAAACGTTCACCATAATAGGCGTAGTTATTATGCGTCTGTGGCAATCTACGGAGCACCACCTCTAGTATTTTTTGCGAACCCGATGGTTGTCGTGCTAATAGAATCATGTATTCACCTCCTGTTCTAATTATACAAAAAAAAGAACCTCAATAAATGAGGTTCTCAAAAACTTGAAAGGCAGATGATGTAAACTCTTTTTTTCACTATTTTTATTAAATCGAAAGACTGTTTTTGTGAGCAATAACTAATACATTTCTACACATTTTTGCGTAATAAATATAGAAAATAAGGTGCGCCAATAAATGCAACAACAATCCCAGCAGGAACCGTTGCACTTGCAATAGCAACACGTCCAATGGTATCAGCAAGCATTAGCAAGCTTGCGCCAATGAATAGCGTCAATGGTAAAAAGAATTGGTAGCGTGGACCAACGAGCTGTTTTGCAATATGGGGAGCCATCAAACCGATGAAGGCTACTCCCCCTGTTACGGATACCGCGGCAGCCGCTAGTGCAACCGCAACAATTAATAATCGGAAACGTTCTCGCCCAATGTTCATACCAAGTCCGACTGCTGTTTGCTCCGTCATGGCCAAGACATTTAAAACGTTGGCTTTATAGAAAATGTAAGGGATGCCCAGTACAAGCCAAGGCATTAGCGCCCAGAAAAATGGCCAATCTGTGCCCCATACATTTCCGGCTAGCCATTGTGCAATAAATTGTACATCGCTCCGCTCAGCAGAGGATATTAATACCATCATGACCCCTGATAAGGCTGATGCTACGCCTACCCCTACTAAAATAAACTGTACGGGATGGACACCCTTATTACGCTGATAAGAGAAAAAGTAAATACCCAGTGCTGTCACTAAGGCACTACAAAAGCCGACAATCGGTAAAATATAGGCAAAGTGAGGAAGGTCGCCATCTACTAGCAAATAAAAGACAGTAATCCCAACACCTGCGCCAGCACTGATACCTATAATTCCTGGGTCTGCTAAATCATTGCGGGTTACGCCCTGTAATACGGCCCCTGCCAGTGCTAATGCCATACCCGCAGCCGCTAGCACAAACATTCTAGGTAAACGGACTGAAAAGAGTACAAAGGACTCTTTAAAACTACCATCGCCCAGTAAGGTTGGAAGAATTCGGTCAATAGAAACCGAAGCAGCACCTAATGAAATCCCTAAAATAAAAATGAACAAGGTTACCACAAGCCATATGAGTAACCATTTATGCTGTTTTTTGCGACCTTCTTTAAACAAATTGACGTCCTCCCTTCCGCACTAATAATAGGAAGAATGGAAGACCTAAAATCGAAATAATAGCGACAACTGGCGTTTCATAAGGTGCGTTAATCATGCGCCCTGCGAAATCAGCCAACACCATAAACCAGCCACCAACAATGGCACTCATCGGTAAGACAAAACGATAGTCTGTCCCAACAAACGCGCGGACAATATGCGGTACCATTAAGCCAACGAAAGCTAGATTTCCGACTAGGGCCACAGCAGAGCCAGCCAGAATAACCACAACGAACATCATTACACCCTTTACGAGCGTAGTATTTTGTCCGACACCCACTGCTACTTCTTCATTTAAGCTTAAAATCGTTAATTGACGACTAAAAGCAAATGAAAGCAGTAAGCCAATAATAATAACGGGTACGATCAATAATGCCTGCCATGTTGTGCCAATGAAACCGCCACTTGTCCACATCGAAACATCTTTGGAAATTTGAAATAAAATGCCCGTCCCTTCAGCGATTGCCTGTAATAAGGCTGTGACAGCCGCACCAGCTAAAACAAGCTTTAAAGGGGAAAAGCCTTTTTTAGTAGAAGCACCAATCCCATAAACTAACATCATACCGATTCCCGCCCCAACAAAGCAGGCTAAAATTAACGTATAATACGAGAATTTAGGGATAAATGCCATTGTTAAAGCAAGGGCAGCATTTGCCCCTGCCGTTAAACCAAGCAGCCCTGGATCAGCTAATGGGTTCCGTGTAACCCCTTGCATAATCGCCCCAGCGACTGCGAGGGCACTCCCAACAAAAATAGCTGCAATGATACGAGGAAATCGAATTTCACGTAAAATCGTGTAATGTTTACCTCCACTATGTCCGACAATTGCTTGAAAGACATCTTGAATGCTTGTATTCGCTGCCCCTAAGCACAGCGAGATACTGGCAGTACCAATTAATACAAGCAATGCAAGCAATACTTGAAGCCAAAATGGAAGCTTTCGAAACTTTGTCATTCGCCTTCGCTACTCTCTACTAATTATTGTAAAAATTTCTCTTCAAAGAACTTCAGTTGATGTTCTAATGTGATAGGGTCATTGAAATAAAAGGCATTTGCATTCACTTCAAATAAATGACCATTTTTCACTGCTTCTAAATCTTTAAACCATGCTGCATCTGTAAAGGAATTATCTTGATCTTGGAACATACTGAAGATCACATAGTCACCTGCATATTCCCCTAAAACTTCTTGAGAAATAGCATAGTAGCCAGGCTCTAACGCTGTTTCTTTTACTTTCTCAGGCATTTTCAAGCCCATTTCTTGATATAAAATCTCTGTTCCACGACCCCAGTTATCGCCATAAATATAGAACTGTTTATTAAAGTTCTCTGCTACTGTTACAGTCGCATCTTCACCGATTTTTTCTTTAATCTTTTTACCAGCTTCTGCTGCACGTGTTTTAAAATCTTCTACCCAAGCAGTTGCTTCTTTTTCTTTATTTACCACTTTACCGATTTCGATGAACTGCTGTAAATAGTCTACTTTACCATACGTAAATAATACAGTTGGCGCGATTTCTGCTAATTTATCAGCATTTTCAATACCATTTAAGCCAATAATTAAATCTGGTTCTAGCTCAAGAATTTTTTCAATATCTGTATTTTCAACTACAACAGCATCTTTAATCGCATCTTCGAAGTTGGGATTTTTTGCTGCCCATGCATCCACACCAACAACATTTACATCAAGCTGTAATAAGCTTCCTACAAAAGAAGATAGTACAACAACACGTTTCGGATTTGCTGGTACTTCTACAGGACCTGACTCTGATTGATATGTGATTGTTTCTGTTGAAGCTTCCTCTTTTGAGCCTTCATCAGCCTTCTCTGTTTTTTCTTCCTTACTGCCACATGCTGCAAGTACTAGCACAAGCATCATAAACATTGGTAATAGCCACTTTTTCATTGTTATTCTCCTTTTAAATGGTTTGTAATAAGTCATATGTAATGCACATTGGTTTGTTCGTTCGTGGATCTTTGCCAATAACTGCATCTATATTAAATACTTTTTTCAATACTTCTGGAACCATCACTTCTTCAGCCGTTCCGAATTTTACAAGCTCACCTTGTGAAAGCGCTACAATATAATCTGAAAAACGTGCCGCTTGATTTAAATCATGGAGGACCATGACAATCGTGCGCCCCTGTTCTTCATTCAGCCTGTAAAGTAGCTCTAAAACTTCTAGCTGATGAGCCATATCTAAATAAGTTGTCGGTTCATCTAAAAAGATAATGTTGGTTTCTTGGGCCAAGGCCATCGCAATCCATACGCGCTGACGTTGTCCACCAGATAAAGCATCTACAGATTGTAAACGGAATTCTTCTGTTTTGGTTACCTGTAAAGCCCAGCCAATAACATCTTTATCTTTTTGTGATAAATTCCCGAAGCCCTTTTGATAAGGAAATCGACCGTAGGATACAAGCTCTTCCACTGTTAAACCATGTGCACTTTCTGGACTCTGTGGTAAGATTGCCAGTTCTTTTGCTAATTCTTTTGTTTTCATCTTGGAAATATTTTGGCCATCTAATATGACCTGTCCACTCTCATGCTTTAAAATCCGTGTGATAGCTTTTAACAAGGTTGATTTTCCACAACCATTTGAACCAATGATTGTCGTGATTTTGCCATCAGGAATTTGCAGCGATAAGTCATGCACAATCGTTTTATTCTCATAACCAACACGAATCGATTCAACTTCTAAACGCAAATCGGACCCTCACTTTCTTTTTACTTCTTTCCATGCTATCATATTCAAAGCTAAAAATGATAATCATTATCACTAGAATTAGTCTAGTTACCTGATAAGATTTTGTCAATTACTTTTTTACTATTTGTTAAGGATGTGGCAATAAAAATGCAGCATGTGTATGATGTGACAATTATTGGCGGTGGCCCAGCTGGCTTATATAGTGCCTTTTATAGTGGTTTACGGGGTTTAAAAACAAAATTATTAGAAAGTCAACCACAGCTTGGCGGTAAAGTATTACTTTATCCTGAAAAGCTGATATGGGATATTGGGGGACATCCTCCCGTTTTGGGTGAACAATTTGTTAAACAATTAATCGAGCAAGCCAAAACATTTGATCCTACAATTTTGACAGGTACAAAAGTAGATTTAATTGAACGTCACAATGATATTTTTGTCATTCATACAGCAGCTGGTGAAAAGCATTATTCTAAAACGGTACTGTTAGCTGTAGGTGGCGGCATTATTAGCCCTCAAAAGCTAACACTTGAGGGCGCTGAAAAATATGAAATGTCCAATCTACATTACACTGTGCAATCGTATAAACGTTTTGTCGATAAGGATATCATGATCTCAGGCGGTGGTAATGCAGCCATCGATTGGGCTGTTGAATTAAGTCCGATTGCCAAAAGCGTAACGGTTGTTTACCGCAAAGAGAATCTATCAGCACACGAAGCCACTGTACAGGAAGCACTGGATGCAGGTGTGCGCATTGAGTGTAATACAACGATTACAAAGCTTTCCGCAAATATTGATAAAACGGCTATTCAATTAGTCACATGTGAGAATACGATAACGAAGCAAAGTTATACGCGTCAAATCGATGAGGTAATCGTCAGTCATGGCTATAATTGTGAGGCGTCTCTTGTATTTGATGAGGCCATTGCCATTCCGAAAAAGGATGATTATTATGTTGAAGGAAAGGCAACAGGTGAAACAGCACAGCCAGGTATTTTTGCAGCAGGTGATATTTTATCATTTGATGGAAAAATTAATTTGCTACTTGGCACATTCCAAGATGCCGCCAATGCAGTCAATTCTATTAAAACGTATTTAGAACCAACTGCCTATCGTCATGGTATGGTGTCCTCACATAATGAGCTATTTAAAGAGAAAAATCGCTCTATTATCGAAAAGCAATTTGCACCAGCCCATTAAACCTAAATATAACCCTCTTAAGAGCCTGATCTTAAGAGGGTTTCTAGTTTTTTATCTAAATAAACTTAATAACGCCCCCATCTGTCTCAACATATTTACTCCATTTGTAATCGTCCCAGCATGCCCCATAATTGTATTTAAATGATCTGGTAAATTTCCTAATCTAGGACCTTGCTGTTGTTGATTGGGAGAATAGTATGGTTGCACCATCCTACCTCGAAAAGGTGGGCCAAAATATTGCCTATTGTTTGGCGGATATGGACCTCTTCTAGCATTCGGCTGAAAATATGGCATTTATACACCCCCTATCTGAAAGCTTCTCACTAGTATATGTAAAAATTTTTATAGCGAATTAGACTTTTGAAGAAGAGGTTAAAAATAATAAGGGAACCATACTAGTTTCCCTGTCATACTATAAGAAAAAAGAAGGTGGTACTATACAAGACTCTCATTATCTTACCTTTTTAGCTAAGTTCGGGGTCGGAGGCGCACATCCTGGGGGCATTAATCTATCAAAGGCTGTTTTGCAAGCGGAGAATATCGAGCAAAACACACATATTTTAGATGTGGGATGTGGTACAGGGCAAACGGCTGCTTATTTAGCATCTTCCTATCAAGCAAACGTCACAGGTCTCGATATTCAGCCCATCATGATAGAAAAGGCTCGTCAGCGAATGCATAAAGCGCGTCTACCTGTTAAACTTCTGCAAGGCTCTATTGAACAAACCTCGTTAGCGAACGAGACATTTGACTTGATTCTAGCTGAGTCGGTTCTGGCCTTTGTTAATTTGCAGCAGGCTTTGCAGGAAATTTATCGTTTATTGAAAAAAGGTGGCCGCTTCATTGCTATCGAATTTACCATTCCTCAAACACTTCGTACCGAACTTGCAGACGACCTCCAACAATTTTACGGCTTTCAGTCTCTCCTCAGGAAAAAGGATTGGGTAAGACTACTGCAACAGGCTGGTTTTTATGATATCCATATACAAAAAAACAAATCCATCTCATCCAAGCCTGAATTTCAAGTTTCCACAGATATGGAATCCAAATTCTATAAAATCATGGATCAGCATATTGCCATGAATGAAAAATACGAAGACATTTTAGACTATCGCATCTATACCTGTACAAAATAATGAGCCGGCAGCAAAAGCGTTGCTGGTTTTTGTGCTGGCACAGCATACTTTATGACACCTGTCATCAAGATTCTTTGACTGGTGTGAATAGGTTTTCTCTTGAAATTTTCTTATCCTTAAGGTAAGAAAACAAAGAAAGAGTGATCGAACTTATGCAAACACAACAAAGACTTCCCTTTATCGATATGTTAAGAGGCTTTGCCGTCTTAGGAACGCTTGGCACAAATATTTGGATTTTTGCTTATCTTGGTGATTTATCGTATATAACAACAAGTGATTATTCTGGTTGGTGGTCCTTCAATGATTTTTTACGTATGGTCGTATTATTTTTCGTTAATGGCAAGCTGCTTGGGTTGTTAACAATTATGTTTGGAGTAGGCCTGCAATTAAAATATCAGCAAGCCTTACGGAGAGGTACAGCCTGGCCAGGAGTGTACTTGTGGACTATCGTCTTCTTAGGGTTAGAGGGGCTACTGCACTACACGCTTGTGATGGAGTATGATATTTTAATGAGCTATGCTGTCACAGCATTCATCGTAGCTTTTATTGTACGTTTGGGTGATAAGGTCATGACAGGAGCCTTTTATTTTTTTGGTGGCTTTCACATTCTAATGATTCTACTTATTTTTATCAGTACCTTACAAGGAGCTGGTGTTTCATTAAATGGTATGGCATCCGTTTCTGAGCTCTATGAACATGGCACATGGTTTGCGCAGGTGCAGCATCGTCTCACAAACTTTTTATTTTATCGCTCAGAAGCTATATTTATTATCCCGATGAATGTCTTTTTATTTTTACTTGGCGTGAAGTTCAAGCGTAATGAGGTATTTTCACCAACAGACAAAGGACGTCAAACTCGACAAAAGCTCTTTAATATCGGTGTATTCGTTGGCTTTCCTATCAATCTGCTTATTTTTATTCCTGGTGGGCTTTTTGATTTACCTGTTCGCTATCTTTGTGCCCCTCTTCTATCCATTGGCTATATTGGAATTTTAGGTAAACTGGTAGAATATAAGAGGCTAGACTGGCTTTGGCAGCGCTTTGCTCATGTTGGTAAAATGTCTTTAAGCTGCTATGTCCTCCAAAACGTGCTTGCGTCGATTATTTTTTATGGCTGGGGGCTTGGCTTAGGTGGGCAAGTCAATAGCTTCACTGTCATTGGTATTTGGCTATCTCTATCAATCTTACAACTTGTTATAGCGTTCGCTTGGTTACAGAAATTTCAACTGGGCCCTATGGAATGGATTCGTAAAAAAGCCCTTCAAGCGATGACACAGTAATCAGCAACAAAGGATGGTGCTAGTAATAAAAATATATCCCAGAGAACAAATTAAGCATTATTTAATCATTGATGCAGCTTCTGTCATTTTCCTATTCGCATTAGTATTAGGGTCTCATTCCCTTCCCTTAGCTATGAAAATAACAGTGCTCCTTTTATACCTAATAGCCTTCTACATTGCTTTATGGCATCGAGATTGGAGGCTACTTACTGCATCTCTAGTAGCCTTTGTCCTTATCACCTTACTTAGCATAATTGTCGATCCTTTTATGCTTATTTTTGGCTTTACCTTTGCCGACTTACTAGGACGTGCAAAATCAAAATGGCATATTGCCTGTGGGATTGTAGCCATCGCTGTCATGTTTTTGACGGTTTTATACATGACAACAGATTCCCTTTTACCAAAGGAATCACAGGTACTAGTACCGATTATGATGTTTCAACTGGTGCTACCGATTCTCATTTATTTTGTGGAAAAGTCGAAAAATCTGCAGGCTGAGCTGGCAGACGTAAATACACAGCTTGTTCAGCAAGAGGAACGACAACGGATCGCTAGAGACCTTCATGATACAATTGGCCATACGCTCACAATGATTAAAGTAAAAACCGAACTAACGACCAAACTGATTGACCGAGATCCTTCAAGCGTGAAGCCTGAGCTACATGACATATTAGCCACTACCCGTACCGCCTTAAAACAAGTACGTGAGCTTGTGTCTGATATGAATTTTATTTCGTTGCAAACGGAGCTTATTCATTGCCAACAGCTTTTACAAAGCGCGAATATTACGACAACCCTTGACAATCAATGTCCTCAAATCGTACTTTCTAGTGTGGAGGAAACGATGCTTGCTCTATGTGTACGAGAGACTACTACGAATATTCTCAAGCATAGTCAGGCAAAAAAATGTCATTTCGCCATTCAATGTTGTGCTGGACACTATGCACTTGTGATGAAAGACGATGGCATCGGTTTACAGTCACAAGGACGTGGGAATGGCATCCACTCCATAAAAGAAAGAATGCATATGCTGCAAGGCTTTGCCCTGATTGAAAGTGACACACCAGTAGGCACCAGCGTCACCCTCACTCTACCAATTCAAGATGGAAAGGAGCCTCTAACATGATACGTGTATTACTAGCAGAAGACCAACAAATGTTACGTGGTGCCCTAACTTCGCTACTAGCGTTTGAGCCTGATATTGAGGTCATAGCTGAGGTGGCAGATGGACAACAAGCATGGGAATTGATCCAGCAGGAGCCACCAGATATTTGCCTAGTCGATATTGAAATGCCCCATCTATCAGGGCTTGAGCTTGCTGAAAAAATTAAACAGGCCAACCTCCCTTGCAAGGTAATGATTGTAACAACCTTTGCACGCCCTGGTTATTTGCAGAAGGCAATGGATTGCGAGGTACACGGCTATCTATTGAAAGATGAACCCATCGATTATTTAATTGCTACTATTCGAAAAATCATGCAAGGAGAAAAGGTGGTCAGCAAGGATTTAGCCGCCTCCTTATTTATGAAGGAGCAAAACCCTTTAAATGAACGAGAAATTGCGGTGCTTCAGCTAGTCAAAAAAGGCTTGACCACGAACGAAATCAGTAAGCAGTTATTTTTAACGAAGGGCACGATTCGCAATTATTTATCTACCTCTATTCAAAAGCTACAAGTTGAATCTAGACAGCAAGCCGCTCAGGTAGCAGGTGAAAAAGGCTGGCTATAAAAAAAATCTCGCCACAGCTGTGACGAGATTTTTACAATGTTAGCATAAAATACGTTACATTTATTAGGCTTCAAATGACAGATTCATTGTTTTATTAAGCAAAAGAACGTTTATTTTCCTTGTAGAACTAAATCTGTTGCTATAGCCCAGTTGTTTAATGGGATTACGGTATAGCTGACATTTGCTTTCAACGTACCACCATTCGTTAGATCAAAAATGCCCACAGCACCTTTACGTGATGAATAACGATATTGTGCTTGCAATGTACTCCCATCACTGCCTTTTAACGCTACACTTCGGCCAGCAAGTAAATCAGATTGCGGATCGTTTCTTAATTGTAATTCAAAGGATTTTTCATCCATGGCTTTCGCTGTTTGCAGAGTGATTGGCGCGATTTCTTTCGCTACAAAGCTCCTTACATCTATTTCCGCCCATTGTGCGTACACACGGTAAGTCACACCTGGTTTTAAAACCTTGCCAGCAGGGAGTCTAAATTGTGGAGCCTGTCTGCCATCAGCTGCTTGTGTAAATGGTACATAATTAGCAACAAACTCTTCTCCCTCACTTGTTCTCACCGTCACATAGCGATCACGTAAGGAAGAAATAACATCAAAGCGTTTGCCGCTAGCATCTCGATTATGACCATCTAAGCTAAATGCTAAATCTCCACGGCCTGCGCGATAGGCTTCAATAATATTAGCATAATCTACTACGCCATCCTCCTGAAAGGATTCCAATGTAAATGTATCATTTGTGACTTGCTCCACATTGCGTACATATACCTTTTCATCTGTGCCCTCAAAAACTTTATTGCGTTGCTCTTTATAGCTCAATGTATAGATAAAATCATCTTCTTGGAATGTTGTTGGTACAATATATGTACTCTTAGAGCCTGTCATTAAGCGTGGCACATTGACAATCTCTAAATCTCCATTAAACGTAAAATGTTTTTTTATAGCATCTAAATGATTTAGGTCTACATCAGCTGCTGCTAATGGCTGATTAAATGTAATTTGTAGTGTCATTGTATTTAATGGCTTGATGTTTGTAATTTTAGCTACTTGCTCGTTTTCCGCTACTACTGCTTTATTGCTTGTCGCAACTGCATTTAATGGCTCGCCTATGGTTACTAGACCTGCTGATACTACGGATAAAGCCAATGCTGCTGGGACAATACGTTTTCTTAATTTCATTTGTTGAACTCTCCTTTATGGTGTAATTTGGTTTACAAAATTTATCATAAAGTCCATATCTAAACTGCTAATAAATAAACTATTAAAAAAGAATTAAAAAATAGGAAAAATAATTTAAGAACAAAATACTGTAGAGAGCCGTCTCTACAGTTTGCATGTTGTTGAAAAAAGATGATGTCAACGCCAGAAAAAGCAACTTTGCAAGTCGAGGGGTTGATTTCCGTTACGCCAGCGTCCTTTCCAGGGGGCGTCCGATGAGCCGCTTCACTCACTTACGTTCGCTCCAGGGTCTCCTCTGTGACGCTAAATCCCCTAGGAGTGACGCTGGCTCCACTCCAATCAACCATTCTGCAAAGTGTCTTTACTTTTTTATAGTAACAAATCGTCCATTAACTGTATTCTTAGAGGGGATAAGTTGTTATTTTCAATGTGGAGAAGTGATGCATGACAACACCTCTTCATAAAGAGTAGTGAACACCTTCACTTTATTTGAAAACCTTTGCTAATAAGTTAGTGGGTTGGGTTGAAGTGGAAGGTTGCTTGACTCCCGTGGGATAGCAAGACAGGCGAAACTCTAAACGGAGCGGTAGCGGAGGAAGCGATTCGGCGCTCGCCCACAGGAAAGCAAGTAGCCTGCAACGGAAATCCATTTCTACCTTTCAATTGACTGTTTTGTTTTTCAACACTAAGAAAACTGTAGAGAGCTGTCTCTACAGTTTGGGTTACTTTGCGCCTGCTGCAAGTAGAATTTGTTCGATTGCTTTAAATCCTCGTTGTTTTGCATGTTGCAGAGGTGTCACGTTATTTTGATCGGGAATATTTACATCAGCACCATGTTCAATTAGTCGTTGTATTACGGTTTGCTGTGTTGGATTGCCGTTATTTAAGACAATCGCCTCCATAAGGGCTGTCCAGCCTAAATGATTCACATGATTGACGTCAATATCGGTATTGCTCAATAGCTCCTCGATGACCTCCACATGACCATGCTCTGCTGCTGGTATGAGTACTGTTCCCCCATATCGATTTAAAATAGTCGGATCAGCACCAGCTTGAATGGTCATCTTTAAAATAGCCAGATAGCCCTCCGCACCTGCATAGAGAAATGGCGTATTTTGCTGATTATCCTGAATATTAACATCTGCTCCTGCATCTATTAATAATTTAACTGCCTCTATATCCTGATTATAGGTAGCTATCATCAAAGCTGTTCGATTATTTGAATCTTGTACATTGATGTCCCCTTTTTGTTTCAAAGCATGTTGAAGCCCATCGATATCTCCCCTTTCAGCTGCCTTGAGCAACTCACTCGCCCATTCTGTTCCCACCACTTCACTCCCACCTTTATCATGCTGTATTGTTTCTGTATCAATTGAGGCACACCCTTGAAGTAAAAATGTTAATGCAATGATTACTGCCTGCCTTTTTTTCAATTTTAATACACCGCCTTTCCTTCCTCAGTGTAAGCGGTAATGCTAAATTGCCCATTAACGAATTCTTAAAAAAGTCTAAAAAAACTACCCCGCCACAAGGACGAGGTAGTTTTACTTAAACATTGAAGCGATAGCCTGCACCCCATACTGTTTCCAAAAACTTGGGATGCGCTGGCTCTCGTTCAATTTTTTCACGTAGCTTTCGTATATGAACAGTGACAGTCGAAACGTCTGCAGCTGATTCATAGCCCCAGTTTCGCTCATATAGCTGTTCCTTACTTAATACTTGATTGGGGTGTCTAACAAAAAAGACAAGTAAATCAAATTCCTTCGTTGTAAAGGCAATCTCCTCACCATTAACAAACACCTTTCTAGCCGAAGTATCGATTGTAATACCATGAATGGACATCATATGATTTGTTTGTTGATGGGTCGCCAGACGCTCATATCTCGATAAATGGGCCTTGACCCTTGCCACTAATTCACTCGGACTAAATGGTTTTGTAATATAATCATCCGCTCCTAGTCCAAGACCACGAATTTTATCAATATCCTCCTTTTTAGCTGAAACAAATAAAATGGGAATATTGTGTACTGCTCGAATCTGTTTACAAATGTCAAAGCCACTTATCCCTGGTAGCATGATATCCAAAATGATTAAATCATAATTACCTTTAAGTGCCTGCTGTAGCCCATCCTCTCCATGATGTTGGATATCTACTGTAAAGCCATTAATCTCTAAATAATCTCGTTGAAGCTCAGCTATGCTCACTTCGTCTTCAATTAGCAGAATTTTTTTCATGATGATTCACCTTCTCCTCAGCCTTTTTCAATGAAATGAATATGCTCGTCCCCTTTGCTAATTCACTCTTTGCCCAAATATCGCCACCCATTTCAACAACGATTTGTTTTGCAATGGCTAACCCTAAGCCACTGCCTCCTGTTTGCGAATTACGTGAAGGCTCCGCACGGTAAAATCGATCAAAAATATAGGGCAATGCGACAGGATCAATGCCTGCACCATTATCTGTTACCTGAATAATCGCATCCTCTGCTCGCTCATGCAAGGAAATAATGATTTGCTTATATGGCTTATCCATATATTTTTCGCTATTACTTAAAAGGTTCGTCAGGACACGTCTTAATTTATCTCGGTCCACCATTGCCAAAAGCGGCGAGCCTGCTGATAGATATTGTAAATGAATATCTCGTGCAATAAAATCAAAGCTTGCATCCTCTACATAATCATGCATATATTGGTGGAGATTGATGCTTTCCAATTGGAAGGGAATCTTTTTTAAATCCAATTTAGAAAATAAGAATAGCTCATCAATTAATACATCCATATCCTTTGCCTTTGTATAGATAGTAGTTAAATATTTATCCATCTTTTCCTCTGTATTTGCCACACCATCTTTAATGCCCTCCACATAGCCGATAATGGAAGTCATCGGCGTTTTTAAATCATGGGAGATATTGGAGATGAGCTCCTTTCGATTTTCCTCATATTGAAGCTGAAGCTGGATGGATTCTTTTAATTTGACTCTCATTTCCTCGAATGACCGATTCAGCTGACCAATTTCATCCTTCGAGTGGGTCGCAATTTCAAAATCCAAGTCGCCCGATTTAATTCGTTCTGCCCCTTCCTTTAATGCCGATATCGGTTTAATAATACTTCTTGATACTAAATAATTTAAAAAGCCAATAATCATCATAAACAGGACAAATAAAATACCTAAAAGAATCGGTAGCAGTTCCCTCGTTACCTCTGCATGGGAACTAACCTCTCTCAATACGAAAATACTGCCCTCTGTTTGATCTGGAAAATAAAAATCAAATTTAACATACGTATAAAAGGCTCGATTTATCATGATGGTGTCACGAGAATTAATATTGGTCGCTTCAAAGCTAGGTAAGCTTTGAAGCAATAATTGTTTATGCTCTTTCTGTGTTGAATACACGATTTGATGATCTTTTCGTACCACAATCTCTATCGAAGGCGCATTGATTTGTTCAAGCTGTTCGAGATCTAAAAGCTGCTGGGGACTTTTTTTAGCTAGTAATTTTAAATCTAGAAACGCATTTTCCTCTACTGTCGTCAAAGGCTTTTGGACATAAGATTTTTTATAAAAATGCTCAATCGCTTTGACATCACCTGTAATGGCAAAGGAAAAAAGAAAAACCGCTGCTAGTAATAGTGTGATGGCAATGATGATGACACCCACATAAGATAGCAAAAACCTTGTTTTTATTGACATCTACATACCCCCATAAGCTGAAACTACTAGCAATGTACCATACAAATCTTAAAACTTTATAAAATCATGCTGAAAAATCTATAAACATTTTTGCCGCCTCAGTATAGTATTGCGTTCCTATAAATGAAATAAACAAAAAAAAAGATACGGCACAAACCCGCTGTGCCGTATCATCTTTGCTTTATTTAGTTTCTTGTGCTCTTAGCTTCTTCTTTGTTTGCCAACCTAAAAGGATAAATTCAATTACTACCACAGCGATTAATGACGCACCAAATAGCGGCATCATAATCCCTAATATGACAAGGAAAATAATGAAAGGCATGGATATTTTATGAGAAATTTGCGGTGGTGCAGACAGCTCCCCTTTTTTTCTACGTAAAATCCAAGTGCGAATGCCCCACACGATTACGGCTAAGAAGGCTAGACAAACCACTAAGTTTAAAAGCTTATTCGGCCAGCCGAATAAATGCCCCTCATGTAATGGTATTCCCCATGTAAAGAATTTAGCTAATGGGCCATAATCGTCATAATTCACTTGATCGATAAACTTGCCACTATACTGATCAAAATACATTGTGGCTTCTGCTGTAGGTTTTACATCTAGCCCTGTTACACCAGAATTACTAGCCTTCGCCACTGTATAGACGCCCTCACCGTTTGACGGATAAATTATAGAGTAAGGCTTAGCAATGTTCATCGAATTGATTTCTTTTTCAAGCTGAGCAATCGTCATTTGGCTATCGTTCGTATAACGGACAGCTCCACCGCCATGATGTTGGGCATGTTCTCCTTCTGATGTCGGTGCCTCTAATTGACGAGTCGCCCATGGTATTTCAGAGACATCAGATGTTGGTGGCTTTTGTTGGAGTAATGGATACCCAAAAGTAGGATTTTCTGACGCTATATCTGCAAGCATGGAACCTTGAAAAGCAGACCATAATAGCCCAGTCGAAATGAACATCACCATTGGAATGGTAATGATTGTCCCAACAAGTGCATGCAATCTCTTACTTTTTTGCCTCTTATTCTCCAACTTGCCCTTCTTTAGGAGATTACCTTTGAATGTCATATAAAGACCTGACAGTAATAAAAAGATCGTCCAACAAGCTGCTAGCTCTACTAAATAGTTTACAAAGGTACCACCAATAAAGAGGGAGCTATGCGTATTTCTCATAATATTTGAAAATGTATAATCGGCGTCCTGACTACCAACCATTTGATTGTGATCATCTAAAAATACGTACTTTTGTTTAGTGCCATTTGATAAAGTTAAACGCGTATTATATGGCTCCTCCAACATAATCACTTTCGTAGTAGAGTATCCTGCAAATGCCGCCTCCGCTTTTTCCACGGCATCATCAATTGTTAAGACCTCTTCCTTATGGCTCTCACCAAAGAAATAATCGTCATATAAGCGATTTTCTACATCTGTAAAAAACAAATAACCAATCCCACTTAATGTGAGAGACAGCAATAAAGGCGTAATAAAAAGTGCTGCGAAAAAATGAAGTCGCCAAAACCTAGAATAAAGCAAATTTTTCATATTTAATCTCCAATCTCTCTATTTATAGCAGATTAATTATATAAGTAAAAAGTGAAATATGAATGAAGTCCTAAAGGCAGTTTTATGACAAACAAATGTATTCCAATTGGTATTATGTTATTAAGGTAGCCCAAAAAATCATAGCCAAACCTCAAGTTCGGCTATGATTTCAGAAAATTACATGCTCATATTCACAAGAATTTTACATTGGCTACGATCCTTTGTTAAAGCTTCAAAACCTTTTTCCACGATATCCTCTATTGCAATCTGGCTTGTGATAACAGCTTGTCCATCAATTACACCACGAGCAAGTAATCGAATCACTTCAGGGAAAATATTCACATAGGCAAACGAGCCACTGATTTTTACCTCTGGAGAAACCACCGCATTAGGGTTAAATTCTACAGGTCTTTCCCAAACGCTGACGATTTTAAATTCGCCACCTGGATGAACAGCACTAACTCCGCTTGTAAATGTTGCTTGCACACCTGCTGCATCATACGCAACATCTACCCCACCAGTTGTTTTTCCACGTATAAACGCTACTGCATCCGTATCAATTGGATTAATGACATACGTTGCGCCTAATTCAAGTGCTTTTTGGCGTCGTTCATCGGATACCTCTACGACAAAAATTTCACTTGCTCCCGCAGCCTTCACAGCCTGCAAGACCAATAAACCAATAGGACCCGCACCAAAAATAGCAGCTGTATCGCCAAGCTTTAATTGACTTTGACGAACTGCGTGAACCGCGACTGCTGTAGGTTCAACAAGTGCGCCTAGCTCTAGGCTCATATTGTCAGGAAGAAGGTGAATATTTTCTTCTTGTACAACTGCATATTCTGCAAATCCGCCAGAAATTGTATAGCCATAAGATTGACCACGTTTACATAAGTTGGAATAGCCACGTCGACAATTATCACATTTACCACATGGAATTGGTGGCTCCACTGCCACACGATCTCCTACTTTTGTCTGTGTAACGCCTTTTGCAACCTCTACAACGACACCTGCAAATTCATGCCCTAATACGGGTTGTGTACGGAATGCATAAGCCCCACCAACATATTCATGTAAATCACTACCACAAATTCCAGCAAAGGCAACTTTTACTTTCACCATGCCTGGCTCTAGTGTTGGCAGTTGTGCCTCCTCTACTCGAATATCTTTTACACCGTAAAATTTTGCTGCTTTCATTCTACTACCTTCTTTTTATAAGTTTGTTTGAAGACCATGTAACACGAAGTTCACTGCAAGCTCCGCAATCTGATCAGGTGTTACTTGTAATGAAGAACGGTTTAAAAAGGGATTGTTCAACGAATACATTAACGTTCCCATAATAAAGTTCAGTGCAACATCAAGTGACTCGAAGTAAATGGTCTGTTGCTCCTGACAAGCCAATAAAATTGTCCGAAGTTGCTCCCAGGAAGGTAAAAACACATCCTTTAGCATCTCAAGCCTAGGACTATTCATGACTATTTCTTGCTGTAATATATCAATTAACTCATGCTCCTGGATTCGGTAAAGAACAAAGTTACGACAAAAGCTACGAAGCGCACCGATTGAATCTTGAACGTCATAATGAGCATTCATAAAGGTGTGGCGTAGCGGTTCAAATAATGCATTAAAGACATTTTCCTTGCCACCAAAATGATAGGAAACAAGTGCAAGTGACACATCTGCTTCTTCACAAATTTGTCTCACCGTGGTGCCATCAAAGCCCCTTGATGAAAACAAGGTTTTTGCCGCTTGTAAAATTTGATCCTTTACCTCTTTATTTTTTTCTTTTTGATCGATAGTTCTCACCTCTTTTTTTGAACAAACGTTCAAAACAATTGTTCAACGAAATTGTACGCCTACTATTATTAATTGTCAAAGCATGCGCTTATTAAAAAATGGCTACTTCGTTTTTCGAAGTAGCCAAACATCTATCCTCTTAATTCTTTCAAAACATTTGCGTATGCTGCTAAAATAGATTGCTCATGTGAAGCATCATGCCCAACATATTGTTCGACAAGCTCCTTTAAGGGTTTAGGCTCTTGCATAATTTCAAATTTGAATAAGCTTTCATAGTACTCAACAACTTGTGGATTCATGTGAACCGCTCCTTTAATTTTTTCCATAAAAAAACATCTTTCCCTCATCAGAAAGATGTCTACTATGACAAATACACGACATAATACGGTGATTGCCAGATGGAAAGAAGCTTTCTATTAAACATAGAAGCACCCTTTTTAGCAATCATCGTACTATGAGCATGCAGGAGAAATTTTCTAGTCACACTCAACACCCCCTATCCGCGTAGGTTTTTTGGCTGTACTAGATAAAGGCAGGTCTCCTGGCTTATGTTCATCACACCTTTCACCTTCCCATTACGACTCGTAACAGTGGTCTTTTGAAATGTGCTCCCATTTACAGTTGCGGGACAGCGTCGGATTCACACCGATCTTCCCTTTTAAACAAATTAAAAAATCTAATTTGTACCTCTATCCTATTATTCCGTTTTTATTATTATACCATAGTATTAAATCTTAACAGAATAGAAATGTTGGGCTTTTGAAGTTCTAAAGATTAGATTTAGAGCTCTATCCCTCTCTTTTGAGGTTTTATCCACTTAATTTGAAGCGCTATCCTCCACTTTTGAAATTCTATCCGCTAGTTTAAACTCTATCCTTCCATTTGATGATTCTATCCGCCAGTTTTTGAATTCTATCCTACACTTTTGAAGTTCTATCCGCCAGTTTAATCTCTATCCTTCCATTTGATGATTCTATCCGCCAGTTTTTGAATTCTATCCTACACTTTTGAAATTCTATCCGCTAGTTTAAACTCTATCCTTCCATTTGATGATTCTATCCGCCAGTTTTTGAATTCTATCCGCCACTTTTGAAGTTCTATCCACCAGTTCAAATTCTATCCTCCCATCCATTTCAAATATTTAGAAATTACTCTATAATTAAGAAAAAAGGGGGACAGTCTGAGATGATTATGGGTTTACATCATGTGCAAATAACAATTCCGAAAGGTTGTGAGGAGCAAGGGAAGGATTTTTATTGTCATGTCTTAGGACTTCAAGAATTAGAGAAGCCTGACTCTCTCAAAGGACGTGGGGGATTTTGGTTACAGCTTGGTCAACAGGAGGTCCATGTAGGGACAGAGGATGGCTTCGATCGTTTGACCACAAAGGCGCATATTGCATATCAAGTAGCGGATATTCAGTATTGGCGGAAGAAACTCGCAGCTCATCAAATCAAGATACTCGATTCCGTGCCTATTCCTCATTACGAGCGTTTTGAATTCCGTGATCCCTTTGGTAATCGTGTAGAAATGATACAGAAAATCGTGTAGGCTGCCTCGTTTTGGGGCAGCTTTTTTCATGGAATTGTTCCATATTACATCTTACTGAAACATTTGTAATAAAACTGTAAATTCCCTTGATAAAGCCTTTTATAGCAAGTGTTGAAGCCCTCCCTTCAGTTACCCTGGTAACATTTACCGCCCAGAAGCCCTACTTTTTCATGCTACGATTATTTCCATGGCAAAGGTATACAGGAGAAATCCTACTAGATGCTTTAGGAGGTTACACAACATGAATAAACGATTTTTATCTACAACACTTGCATTAACAATTGGATTTAGTTCATTTGGAATGGTGCAAACAGCGATCCAGCCAATACAAGTAGAGGCTGCGACTACAAATGCTCAGAACAACGCACAGGCGGTAGCTGTAAAAGCAGACCAATTAATTCAGACTGGTAAAAGCTTAATGGGGCAAGCAACATACAGCAATTCGGTTTACAAGCCTACATACCCATACAAATTTTCTTGTGCTTCATTTTTAATGTACATCTTTGAGAAAAACGGGGTAGACCTTGGTACGTATAATGAAAATTATATGATTCAGCAAGGGACTTATGTAGCGAGAAACCAATTACAAAAAGGCGATTTAGTGTTCTTTAAAAGTAAAAAAACGGGAACTGATCCCGATCATGTCGGTATGTATATTGGCGACAATAAAATCATCCATATGGCTGATACCAAACAAAATATAGTTATCTCTGATTTAAATAGTAAGCCGTATTATAAAGAAAACTATGTATCGGCACGTAGAGTATTACCTACTCTGCTATCAGCCAACCCTGCAACAAAAGGCGATAAAATTGTTGAGAATGCGCTGACTTATAAAAATAAAGTAACGATTAGCTCGACAACAAATGAGTCAAGTCTACGCTTTACCGCTCCAGCATTTGTTGATTTCATCTATCGTAAAAGTGGCGTTAAACTAGGATCAACTTCTTTAAGCGGTTTAATGAGCAAAGGATCAACTGTAGCGCGTGCTAATTTGAAAAAGGGTGATTTAGTCTTCTTTAATAGTGTGAAAGGTTCAAAAAAACCTTCTCTTGTAGGGATTTATGCAGGCGATCACCGTATCATCATCCCTAATTCCGATGGTGTCATGACAAGAGTATTATTTGTTGATTATTATGCTCAACACTATATTACTGCGAAGCGCGTTATCTCTACTAAATAACTCTACGCCCTGTTAAGTGCACTGACTTACAAGTACAGGTTTTACTTACTATGTCTTTAAGAAACATGGTATTGAGTTGAAGAATAAATTAGCAAACACAAGCTTTAGGTGGTAAACGTATTCAAAAATCTCAGTTTCAAAAAGTAGATTTATTATTCGAAATCACACAAACGAGGATCTATTATAGGGAGTAATCAATATATTAATATGACTACGAACTGTTGTGAAACAAAGTTAAGCATAACATGGGTAACAGCTCGGCGTGTTTTAAAATAAGTAAGAATTGGGTGTCTCATTCATTTTGAGACACCCCAGACTGTAGACAAACTCAATGAATTTTGAGTTTGCCTACAGTCTTTTTTCTTTTACAATAAAGTAAAGCCGTTGATTTCCACTACGGGCGGACGCTTTCCGCGGGCGGGGTCGAGCTGCTTCCCTCGCTTCGCTCAGTCCAGGATCTCGACTTTCCCGCTTTTCCCGCAGGAGTCGCCACCCTTCGTTCCAATCAACTTCTACATAAAGAATTATTGATAAAAAGTACACTTTCGAGGTGATCAACCATGATGACGAAAAATCAAATCAATGAACGTGAACAATTAGAAATGCTAACGATTGATCAATTAGTTCCCCAAGATCATTTAGTACGAAAACTAGAGGCGGCTATTGATTTTTCATTTATCTATCCTTTAGTAGAAAACCTCTACTCTGCTAAAGGACGCCCTAGTATTGATCCTGTTGTTCTCTTTAAAATGACGTTTATTCAGTACGTTTTTGGTATACGGTCCATGCGTCAAACCATCAAAGAAATTGAAACGAATATGGCGTATCGTTGGTTTTTAGGGTTTGGCTTCCATACAGAAGTCCCGCATTTCTCTACCTTCGGTAAAAATTATGTCCGTCGCTTTCAAGACACTGATATATTTGAGCAGATATTCTATCGTATATTAAAAGAGATTATGCATCAAGGACTCCTCCATGCAGACCATTTATTTATCGATTCTACGCATGTGAAAGCGAGTGCGAATAAACGAAAGTATGATAAAAAAGTTGTGCGAAAAGAAACACGGGCTTATGAAGAGAAACTTCAATTAGAGTTAAATATTGATCGTGAGGAACACGGAAAAAAGCCCTTTCCCCCGGAGAAGTTTGAAAAGGAAGAATGGAAAGAAATAAAGGAAAGCACGACAGATCCTGAAAGTGGCTATTACGTGAAGGATGAACGTACGAAGCAGTTTGCGTATTCTTTTCATGCAGCGACAGATGAAAAGGGCTTTGTCTTGGGTGCCATTGTAACTCCGGGAAATGTGCACGATAGTCATGTATTACAGCCACTTGTGGAAAAAGTCATTGAAAACGTTCAAAAACCATTAGCTGTTGCGGCAGATGCAGCCTATAAAACACCAGCGATTACGAATTTTTTATTAGAGAATCAAATGTTGCCTGTTCTTCCTTATACACGTCCTAAAACGAAAGATGGATTCTTCCGAAAGCATGAGTATATATATGATGAGCACTATAATTGTTATCTTTGCCCACAAGGGCAGATATTGAAGTATGCAACAACGACGAAAGAAGGATATCGGCAATATAAATCGAATCCTTTGATTTGTGCGAAGTGTCCAAGCCTTTCCCAATGTACAGAAAGTAAGCATCATCAAAAACTCATTCAACGCCATATTTGGGAGTCGTATGTGGAGGAAGCTGAACATTTACGCCATTCCTATGACATCAAACAGATTTATGCAAAGCGCAAAGAAACGATTGAGCGTGTATTTGCGGATGCAAAAGAAAAGCATGGTATGCGATGGACAACCTTAAGAGGTCTAAAAAAATTGTCCATGCAGGCGATGCTTACTTTTGCTGCCATGAATTTAAAGAAACTGGCTACTTGGACGTGGCAGGCAGCTTAAGAAGGTAGCTATGCTCGAAGAGTATGTTGAATTTGGTAGTATATTATCAAATGTTAAAGATAAAATAGGAAGAAAAATGACAAAAGCCCATCGAGAGTGAACCTCTCGATGGCTTTTGTCTACAGTCTGGGGTGTCTCATTCATTTTGAGACACCCTTTTTCTATGCGTTTTTTAGTTTATTGGCAAATTCGATCATGGATCTACTAGACATCGGTCCCTTAATTAAAACTATCGTGTCCGCATCTAGCTTTGGTTTCAATAATTCTAAAACGCCTGCTACCTCTTTAAACGTATGAACCTCTGCGCTGGTTCCATCCTTTTGCGCTTGATCGGCAATCTTCTCTGCCCTTTTGCCGATGGTAATCAATGTATCGATCTTTCTTACTGCTACCATGGAGCCGATTTCGCGATGATATTTTTCTTCAAAATTGCCTAATCGCTTTATATCCCCTAAAACAAGAATGACCTTTTTGTCTTTTCCCACCGTATCTAGCACTTTTAAGGCTGCCTCTACAGATGTTGGGTTATTTGTCCATGTATCATCAATAATTGTACTGTCACCAAGTCCTGTCGTAAATTCTAAATGTCTTGCCATCTGTTTAAATGTTCTTAGTCCTGCGATTGCCTGACGAATGGTCAGCCCCATTTCATGGCTAGCTGCAATCGCGGCTAAGGCATTATAGACCTGATGCTCTCCATAGCCTGGGACAAACACATTGTATGTTTCATCCGCTACCTCTAAAACAAACTTCATGCCCGTATTGGCAAACTCCACTTTCGAAGCCTTGTAATCTGCCGTATCCTGTAAGCCAAACTTGATAGTCTTCCCTTTAAATCTTTTCAATGAGATTTTTTTAGTATTGGCATCATCAGCATTGATGATTAACGTGCCATCTTCTTTAATGCCTTCCACAATTTCTGCCTTAGCCTTAATATAGCCCTCCAAATTGAGACAGCCATCTAGATGATGCACACCAATGTTTGTAATGATGCCAATAGTTGGCTGATAGATCATACATTGATGTTTAATATTCCCCGTATTCCCTAAGCCTAATTCAAAGATAGCGGCTTGTGTTTTATCGTCAATGCCCGTTAAATAAGGTAATGATTGCCTTGGCTCGTTTTTACTACTGATGGATGCTTGCACTTGCCAATGCTTACTAGCAATATGTTTTAACATCTCTTTTGTCGTTGTTTTCCCACAAGTTCCTGTTAAAGCCACAACGGGAATTTCAAAGAGCCCACGATAATACTCGATAAATGTCCAATATGCCTGTGCAACACTTTTCACTTGTAAAACGGTTGTATTCTCCAGTGCATTTTTTAACTCTGTAGACGGTTTATCGGATATGATAAGAGACGGACCTTTCCGATCAATCTCTTGCCAATTGATTTGATCGTTTCGACTAACAAACAGGAGCGAATGGCTCTTTGTTAAATCATGCCGATTATAGTAGATCGCCTGCTTAACAGACCATTGTTCTGATCCGTGAATGAGCTTTCCCTGTAGGACATTCCTAAGTTTCTGCACACTAATGGATTGCAAGTGTACTACGCCTCCTCTCTTTATCAATCTTGTAGATGACTTATTTCTTCTCTTGATCTAGCGTGCTGCTTTTTGATCAATTACTATACCTTATTAGAAAGCTCTTCTATGTGGCACAGTCAATATCCTATATGGAAAGAAGCTAATCAGCAGGTGGTGGAGGCTTTAGCTTTAGCTCCGTTGCTAATTTAGAGACCTGTTCGCTATACATATCTCCCTTTATGAGAATGATGGTATTTTCATCCACAATCTTCTGCAATAACGGATAGACTAGCGTACTATTTTTAAATGTATAAACAGGCGCGCTAAATCCTAGCTTTACTGCATGATCAGCCATAATCCTTGCGTGTTCTCCAATGGTAATCAGGACATCCACGCCAATACGTTGAATTAATTCACCCGCCTGTTCGTGAATAATGTAGCCCCACGAACCTAAATCGGTAATCGTACCAATAACCGCAATCTTTTTCTTTCCGTCACCTAATTCATTCAACACTTTTAAGGCAGCCTCTAAGGAAGTGGTTGTAATACTCCATGTATCATCCAATAACATGGAATGATTAATGCCCTCAAAGAGTTGCAGTTGTTTTTTTAATTGACGGAATGATTGAAGCTGTTGTGCTGCGACTGGAATAGGGATCCCCATATCATGGACCGCGGCAATGGCAGCAAGAGCATTATAAACCTGATGCTCTCCAAACCCTGGTACAAGTATGTCATAGCTTTTTCTATCATGATGCAGAATAAATTTCATCCCTTTTTGATAGTAGTGGATATGGCTTGCGCGAAAATCACAGGAGTCATGCTTTCCTATCCTAATCAAACGCCCACGAAATCTCGAAACATCTATTTTTTTCGTATTCATATCTTCAGCATTGATAATTAATGTACCTTTTGGATGAATGATATCTAGCATTTCTCCCTTTGCTTGAATATAGCCTTCTAATGTTTTGCAATAATTTAAATGATGGGCTCCGATATTCGTAATAATACCGATTGTCGGTTTGAAATATCTCCCTGCATTCGTAACGTCTCCAGGTGAGCCCACTGCTGTTTCAAAAACGGCAGCCTCGGTTTCATCCTCAATGCCCAGTAAATATTGCAAAGAAGCCGTTCTAGAATTGCTGCTCAATGTCGTCGCAGTCACTTTCCGATCAGCCGAAAGAATATGTTTAATCATCTCTTTTGTCGTTGTTTTGCCTGATGTACCTGTGATCGCGACAATCGGAATATGAAACTGGCTGCGATAAAAATGGACAAATTTCCAATAGGCCTCTTCTGCATTCGCTACCTGTATCATAATGACATGATTAGGAATGTCAGTTGGCCGATAAGCTCTATCGGTCACTAGCACTAGAGGAGAAAGTGGCTCAAGATTTTTCCAATTAACAATACGTTTACTTGTAAAAAGGGCCGTATTGGACTTTTTCACTTGCTTTAATCGATAAGCCCCATGCTGAATCAGTGTATCCTCTGACCCGTGCACTAGATAGCCTGCCGTAATCATTGCTAAATTTTTCACCGAAAGAGGCTTCATATCTTTTCTCCCTCCTTTCTTTTCTAGTATATGTAACCTTTTAAAAGTTGCTTGGATGTAGACAAGATACATAACTAGAGGAAATCTATTTCATTGCATATATATAAAGGTGATTAAGTATCTAAGTACCAATAGAAGGAGTGATATACCTGAAAGCCATTGTATTTATCGGTACAAACAAATCTGGGTCTAGTCGTGAAGCAACAAGGGCAGCAGAAAAATTAGGCTACTTCACAGTACTTTTCACAAATAATGAAAAACAACTTCAGCAGCGCAGAGCCTACCCCGACATCCATAAAATGATACTCATTGATACTTTTGATATCGAGAGCATGAAAGATGAAATTGAGAAACTAGGAAAAGCTGGATTAAATATTAAAAGTATCGTTAGTTTTGTTGATCCATTTGTCCATATTGCTTCAATACTATGTGATGAATTTTGTCAGAACTATACATCCTCCAGTGCCATTGAAACTATGGAGGATAAAGAAAAAACAAGAAAGTTTTTACAAGACCAACCATACTCACCAAAATTTTCGCTCATGAAACCGAACGAACCTATAGCTAAAAATTTAACCTTTCCATTAATCGTAAAATCTCCTAAATCAACTGGCTCAAAAGATGTCTTACTAGCAACGGATGCCGACCAGCTCAATAACCACCTCAAAGCACTACGCAGTAAAAATCCCTATGAAACCATCATGATTGAAGAATATCTAGATGGCCCTCAATATTTAGTAGAGGCGGTTGTTTATCAACGACAACCACATGTCATTGGTATAATTGAGCAAGAAATTACCCAAGGAAAACGATTTATCATTACTGGCTATGGTGTTCTAGTGAAAGCCCCTAAAGACATCCAATCAGGCATCGAGGAGGTACTCCATTCCATCGTGAAAGCCTTTGGTATTGAGAATGGGGCTCTTCACTTAGAGCTTCGATTAACCCAAAATGGTTGGAAACTTATCGAGATCAATCCTCGAATTTCAGGTGGCGCTATGAATAATATGCTACAAGCAGCTCTAGGTTTTAGTTTAGTAGAAGAAACACTGAAGATTTTGCTAGGAGAACAGCCTAATCTGCAACCAAGACATAAAAAATTTGTGTATACAAAATATGTCATTGTGGAAAGTAGAGGAATTTTAGAAAAGGTTATTGGCAAGGCAAGAGCGACAAGATCAACTGGCGTCGTTGAAGTATATGTCAAACCGAGAAGAGGCACCCTCCTCACCCCACCTTTATCGATGGGTCATCGTTACGCCTATGTCATTGCAGAGGGAGCAACCTTGAAGGAAGCAAGAAATCACGCAATCACTGCAGCGAAGGAAATAAAATTCATTTTGAGAGTTTGAAAAAAATAACCCGAATAATTGCCGCTTGCCAGTGGACAGTTACTCGGGCTTTTTTATCTTCATCAGTCGTAAACAATTATTCTTCTTTAAACGTTTGATCTAAAAACTTCACGGTTTCAAACATATTGGTTTTACTTGCACCCTTCACAAGAATGGTATCATGGGGCTTAATGAGCTTTTCAAGGAGGGCATGCAATTGATCTTTATTAATAAAATGATGTACTCTGGATGGGTCCATGCCCTTCGCGATGGCAGCATTACTCATTTCATCTGTCCTAAAGCCATAGGTAATAAATTCATCGATGCCTATCTCATACACGTACTCTCCAACCTTACGATATTCCTCTTCCCTCAAGACACCAAGTTCTCGCATTTGCCCAATAATGGCTACCTTGCGATTTGTCGCGATATTCTTCAGTACATCGAGCGCAGCACGAACCCCCTGCGGATGAGAGTGTACTGTATCATCAATAACCGTTATATAATCACGGCAATTATAAATCGTTAAACGTCTTGGTGGTTTTTTAAAGTTGAGCCCTGCCTGAATATCAAGTGGACTAAATCCTAAAAGATCAGCCACTGCCACTGCATTCAATGCGTTGTATACATGATGTTCTCCTAAAATAGGAATATATAATTCTATTTCTTGCCCATGCAGCTTCATTTTAAAGGACATGCCGACATCTTTATATTGCAAATCATATGCACGGTAATCCGCTTCTTTTTTAATGCCTACCGTGATGATTTTCCCTTTAAATTGCTGTGTCTCTAAGTATCTTGAATTGTCATCATCTTGATTGACAATGAGTAATCCCTGTTGATCCATGCCGTGAATCAATTCCGATTTTGCCTTGGCAACACCCCTTACATCTCCATCAAAGTTCCCAACATGGGCTAAGCCTATATTCGTTACAATACTAATATTCGGCTGGATGATGCTACAGTGATTGGTAATAATGCCTGGGTAAGCCATACCATACTCTAATACAACGGCCTGATGTGTATCATTGATTTCTTCCTTATGCTTTTTCGTATGCTCCGTCGTATTCCAATAATCCTTTGATTCAAATACATTCCACTTTTTCGATAAGATCGAACCCACAAATGCCTTTGTCGTGGTTTTCCCTGCACTTCCTGTAATCGCAATAATAGGTAAGGTTTTCTTTGCCTCCACCTGCTTCGTTTTTTGTTGGACAATTTTCTTTTTCAGCGGTTTTTGATTTTTGGCAAGATACATCGCATAACGGATAGAATGGATGACCACATCTAATTCCAAGTAAAAGGCAGGAGGACAGCCTGGGCGCCAATTGACCTCATACATCCAAATTTTTTGATTTTGATCTAACCCTACATCAATGCCAATTTCATCAATAACTTCCCCAAATTTCGCCATTTGAATTTCATCCAGATGATGTGCCAGCGCCAGTGAAAAATGCTCAAGCATTCGCCGAATATTATAGGCCTCTTCCTTAAACTCCTGCTCCAAAAAAGGATCTAAATAATTGGTATAGCCACCATTATTAATATTCGGTATGATGGAGCCATTCGGTGCAATGCGTGGATACACCGTTGTCACTACCCATTTACCTTCTCCATTTTTTTGAACATGCAGGCGGAAATCATAGACCTGACCAGATTTTGTAACAGATTGAATATACGGCTGCATAATAAAGGTGCCAGACGCAAGTTGCTCCTTTATCAATGCATCCAATTGTGGCTTTGTATAGGTTGTCGTGGTGCTATCCTTTCGCACCTCAAAATATTTGGCTCCCGCCTTCGTTATAAAATAAATACCCTTCCCTTTTCGTCCATCAATTGGCTTAAACACAACTCGTTTATAATAATTAACGAACTTATGAAATAAATCGGCATCCTTTACAATTTCAGAGGGAATCAAATACTGTTCAAATTCCTTCGCTTCCTTTAATCGTTTCATCACATTCCATTTGTTCCCGATTGAATGGGTTGTGAATGGAATCTCCTCTTTTAAACGGTCAATAATCTCCTTCGAGACAGATAATTTCTCAGGGCTTCCTGCATTATAGATAACATCAGGAAAGGGCATTGTTTTCTCTTGCCATTGTCCATTCTCATAGACCTTTGCTCGAATAGAACGTTTGGCAAAGTCCACACTTTTAGGTGTGAAGTAAAAAAATGTTGCGCCTTCAGCTTTCGCAACTGCTGCAAAGGCATAGGACTTGAGCACTGTTGTTGGATCAAGTCGATGATGCAGCATACCAATAATCGTCATAGCTAAACTTCCTTTCATTAGATTCTCTCTCTATTACATTCACTTTGTATCCCTTGCATATAGACAGATGCTCTAGCTTTAGTAGTTTAATATGGTACTACCATTTCGGCTCTATGATAAATTTCCCCTTCAACATGTCTGGCTTTAAGAGCTGAATGGCCGATATACCACTGAGTTCAATAGATTTCTTTGTACTTGTTTTTTCTAACCTCACCACATCTGCAATCGAATTTGTATCGTTTCCTTCATAATCAAAAGCACGCAACAATGATACTGTGCCACGGCAACGCTCTCTATCAACATCCTCAATGCGGAAAAACTCTGTCTCAAACTGTTTCACTGTATCCAATAAGCTTAAATGAGCACCACTATGTGTAATTAAAAAAAATGGAATCGTATCACTCCCGACAATTTTAATAAGTAGCTGACCAAAATATTTAGAATGAAAATTCATCATAATATCCTGAAGATCCTTTAAATCACTTAAAGCTTCACATAAAAAGTGATTTCTTTTCTTATCACTATTCAATTCGTAGCCCCCTCTCTTAGTTTGACTATACGATTTGATCCGTGTAAGTTGCCCTCTCGTTATCATATGTTGCGACAAAAAATATGGCGACTTCTTCCTAAAGAAACTAAAAAAACCTCCACCTATGAGGGGGAGGTTTTTCCAAAAGCTTATGTTGCGAGGAGATCATGGATTGTATATTGTTCTAATGCAGAAACGGTATGGTGTTTTGTATTGAATGGTAATTGCTTGGTAATCTCGTTCGGAATGACCACTGTATAAAGTCCCGCTGCTACAGCGGCTTGTGCGCCATTCGGTGAATCCTCAATTGCCATGGCCTCATCAGCCTCTACTCCTAATTGTTCAAGCGCCTGCAAGTACAGCTCTGGATCAGGCTTAACATTTGTCACCGTGTCAGCGCTACAAAAGCAATCAAAGTAATGTCGGATACCCAGCCGATCCATATACACATCAATCCATTGACGACTGGAGCTACTAGCAAGTCCAATCTTCAAACCCGCTTCCTTTGCCTGCTGTAGCAATGTTAAAATACCAGGTCTTAGCGTTTCCGTTTCCATCCATTGTGCATGGCGTTGCTGAATGGATGTTTGAAAAGCCTCCACATCCAGTTGTATGTGATGATGTGTAACAAGATATGTATAGGGATTAAAGGTTTGAAGATTGGTCCCAAGGCACTTAGCATAGGTTGCTAACGATAATTCAACACCATATTGTGCATAGGCATCTTTAAAAACGTTATACCATGCTGTTTCCGTATCAATGATTGTACCGTCAAAATCAAAAATTAGAGCTTTTATCATCAATTTCCCCCATTCTATTGGTTTGCGCTGAATCAAGCCTAGGTTTTGGCAGGGCTATCCGTCGATTTCCTAATCCTATCCATCAATTTGCTAATCCTATCCATCAATTTAGACCCGCTATCCACTACTTTCGTATCTCTATCCGCCTATCCTCACAGATCTGACCCTTTTCCACCACTTCTTCACCTTTATCCCCCTGATTCAACAAGATAACGCCTCCTATAATGAGGACAATACCGATCGCAGAATAAACAGTAAAAATATCGTGCCAAATGACAATGCCTACCAGAACGGTTAAAGCTGTGCCGACACCTGACCAGATAGCGTAGGCCAAGCTTAATGGCATGGTTTTTAAGCAGAGGGATAGGCTATAAAACGAAATACCATAGCCAATTGCTACCGCCAAGGATGGAACGAGGACAGTAAAGCCGTCTGAGAACTTCAGCATGGTTGTTGCAAAGACCTCGCTTATAATCGATAGTGTTAAAAATAAATAGCCTTTCATCCTGTTCAGCCTCCTAATGACCACCAGCAAGATTGAGTACCACAACACCCAAGATAATGCATAAAATCCCTAATACCTTCTTGCGATTAAATCGTTCCTTATAGAGGACAACTCCCACAATAGCGGTTAACGCTGTCCCTAAACCTGCCCAAATTGCATAGGCTGTGCCAATAGGAATCACTTTTAATGTTAAGGCTAAACAATAAAATGCCGTTCCATAGCCTACTACTACGCCAATTGATGGCCCAATTCGTGTGAAGCCCTCCGTACGCTTGAGCAAGGAACTGGCAAAAACCTCTGCTATAATAGCGAGCATTAAAAAACTAAAAGCCGTCATTCAAAAAATCCTTTCTGCTTTGCTTCTAGATGTCATCTTCTTCCTCTACATACTCCAATATATCTCCTGGCTGGCAGCCCAAAGCTTTACAAATGGCATTTAATGTAGAAAAACGTACGGCCCTTACTTTGCCTGTTTTTAAATTAGAGAGATTGACAATCGAAACATCTACCCTCTCTGCAAGTTCACTCAGCTGCATTTTACGATCCGCTAGCATACGATCTAATCGAATAATTATGGTCATGTTTTCACTTCCTAAGCTGTTGCATCATATTCATCCTGAAGGAATGCACCGTATCGGAAAATACGTGCAAAGGTCCAAATCACCACACCACATAGTAAAAGAGTCCAGTGAATGCCTGTAAAATGATAGCTAATCCCCTTGATCAAACCCGTCTCTACAAATCGGGACTCCAATTGGAATTGTTGCATAATCAGATAGACGGTATATGTACGAAATACATTTACTGTCAAGCTCAGTACAATCACACAGTAGGCAATTCTCTCCATTTTTTTACTATTTGCGAGTGAAAATACAATACCTTTTGATAAATTACTTAATATATTCCTCACTTGTACAATAATCATTAATAAAATAGCTATGTATATTGTAGCAGTAAATAGAAAGGTCATGACATCTTTTTTTGAATAGTGAATGTCCCTTGTCACATGGTCTGCCAGCTTCATTTCCAATCCTTCTAACTGAACGGCAGCGGTCACACTGCCCTTTGCTAATAAATGATTCACTTGTTGCTCTGATACCACCATTGCTCCCACCATAAAAATCGCGAGCATCGTCAAGACAAAAATCATCATCACCATGATGATGGTAAAAGCGGTACGAAGCCCCTTTGTCATCCATCGAAATTCTTTACTTTGAATTGTTTGCCCCATTATCAACCTCTCCCTCCTTTCTCTCTATTATACATCCCCTTTTATCTCTATCAATAATTTTTTAATGTTTATCATTAATAAATTATTGATAAAAATAAACCCTCTAAAGGTAGAGGGTTTATTTTAATAATCCTATCTTTACTAAATATTCTTTTGCTACTTCTGCTGCAAGCTTTCCTTCTACATTCACCTGATAATTCATTTCTCGCATTTCATCATCTGTAATGTGATCAGCTAGTTGATTTAACGCTTCTCCAATCTCTGGATAGTCAATCAGCGTTTCTTTCCTTAGTAAAGGCGCTCCCTGGTATGGTGGGAATAATGCTTGATCGTCCTCCAATACACGTAGCTTGTATTGACGAATTTCACTATCCGTTGAATAAGCATCTAGCAAATTAATATCACCTGATTGTATTGCCTGATAGCGAAGCTTTGGCTCCATCGTTGCAAGTGTCGTAAAGGCTATCCCATACCGTTTTTGTATGCCAACATAGCCATCCTCACGGTCATTAAATTCTAATGTAAAGCCTGCTTTCACCTTCTGCTCTATCGGTTTAAGATCAGAGATTTTTTGCAGTTGATAGCTCTCAGCCAGCTCCTCTGATACAGCGAGTGCATACGTATTGTTATAGTTCATGGGGCTTAGCATGACCATATCGAATTGCTCCTGCAACCCCTCTTTTGCCTGAAGATAGACGTCCTCTTGGTTATTATTAATGGCTTCTTCCTTTAAAAATTCCGAAATAGCGGTGCCTGTAAATTCAGGATAAATATCAATGCTGCCCGATTTCAATGCATTAAATACAAATGAAGTTTTACCAAGCCCTGGCTTTAATGTCACCGTTAAATCGGTCTCCTGCTCAATTAATAATTTATACATATTGATGAGAATCTCAGGCTCCGCACCAAGCTTTCCTGCAATGACAATTTCATCTTGCTGTTTACTGCTTAGGAGCGGGAAGAAAATCATTACCAGTGCCGCTAAACTAATGAGACTCAACGTCGTTATTGTTTTTTTAAAGGACAGAGATTCTAATTTTTTAAGCGCCACATCAAAAATCAGGGCTAAAATAGCAGCGGGAATGGCTCCTATAAGAATGAGTGCCGTGTTATTTCGGTCAATCCCAAGTAATATAATATCTCCTAAGCCTCCTGCACCAATTAAAGCGGCTAATGTTGCTGTCCCCACAATCAGCACCATTGCTGTCCGAATACCAGCCATCATAACAGGCATAGCAAGTGGTAGCTCAACCTTTACTAAACGCTTTGATCGATTCATTCCCATAGCTAATGCCGCTTCTTTCAGTGATGGGTCAACCTCATTGATGCCCGTGTAGGTGTTTCGTAGAATAGGCAACAGCGCATAGACGACTAACGCAATAATTGCGGGAACTTTCCCAATACCGAATAAAGGGATTAATAAGCCGAGCAACGCTAAGGAAGGAATCGTTTGCAGCACAGCACTGATTCCAATAATACTCTCGGCTATTTTCTTTTTATTGGTTAAATAGATACCTAGGGGAATAGCGATGAGGACAGCAAAAAATAGCGCAATAAAAGAGATTTGGATATGCTCTAGTAATGCAGCCAACAGCTGTGCCTTCCGTTCCTGAAATACATCTACCACATTAGCCACCATGCACATGCCCTCTTTTCTTAGAATCCGCTGCTAAATAACGAAGCGTGGAAGCTCTTGTCACCATGCCAATGAGCTTGCCATTCTCTTCGACACCTAACACGTCATGCTCGGCTAATTTTTCAAGAATCGTCGGAAATGGGGCATCAACAGGAATGGTATGCCCAAAGTTGTTTGTCACAGTGATTGGCTGTAACACATCGTGGATCGTAAACAATTGATCCGACTGCTTACCTCCAATAAACTGTTGGACAAAATCATTTACAGGATTTTGTAGCAATTGCTGTGGAGTGCCTATCTGAACAATTTCGCCATCTTTCATAATACAGAGACGATCTCCTAATTTCAGTGCTTCCTGCATATCATGTGATACAAATACAATGGTTTTCTGGATGGTACGCTGCATCTCTAGTAGATCATCCTGTAGTTTGGTGCGACTAATAGGGTCTAGCGCACTAAAGGGCTCATCCATTAAAATAATTTCTGGGTCAGCTGCCAAGGCACGAACAACGCCAACCCTTTGCTGTTCGCCTCCTGACAGCTCCTTTGGCTTACGCTGACGATATTTCGCTGGCTCCAGACCCACCAACGCTAATAGTTCGTCTACACGCTGATGGATTTTCGTTTTACTCCATTTCTTCAGTTCTGGTACAACCGCAATATTTTCCTCTATTGTCATATGCGGAAATAGGGCGATTTGCTGTAGTACATAGCCAATACTCCAACGCAGCTCATGGATATTATAATCGCTAATTCTTTTATCATTGATCCAGATGGTGCCTGCTGTTAAGGGTATTAATCGATTAATCATCTTCAACAAAGTAGTTTTGCCGCATCCACTAGGGCCAATAATAACAAAGAATTCACCCTTTTTAATTTCTACATTTAGCGCTTTGACAGCTATTTGGTTGTTATCATATTGTTTTGAGACATTGTCAAATGTAATCATCTGTCATCTCCTTTAAATTGTGCTCATGAAATGCGTTCACTTTTTATATTTCACCAACAAAAATCATTTCAAACATTTGTAGATAGCTGCAACTATTTCATTCTAAATACCTCGCCTTTGGGCACAAACGGTAGCTTGGCCCCCTGTGGTAGTACGAAGGCATGCTGTCTTTTAATGGCTAAACGATCACATTGTCCATCTGTAATAATCAGAATAGGACCATCCTTTGGAAAATCCTGTGCTGCTTCAAGTAGCTGTATACCAGGCTGTAACACTGTGCCTCCTCTACCTCTTACCTTCACTTTCGTTAATAGTTCTTCAGGGGCTAGATAGCCCGCGTCATAGGCAACAGCATCACAAAATATAACGCGAACAAAGGGGACATCTCTAGCGATGCTATAGCTCGCTATTGTGCCGAGTGCTTTTCCTAGTAAGAGACGGTCCATGGAGCCTGATGTATCAATAAGGACTGCGAAAGTACGTCCATCTTCCTCACCGCTTTGATGAATCCATCTTGGTCTAGCTATATCAGGTGTCGATGCTTGCCTTCTACTGGGGCGGGTATACGTTCTAACTTTCTCTATCGGTTGAAACATCCGATCAAACCATTTGGCTAATGCCACATCCCAGGCAATAGGAGGCTGTGCTAGGCTACGAATTTCCTCAATGAGCCCTTGTGGCAAATATCCTCTCTCTTGGGTTATATGATAGCTTAACCCTTGACTCAATGCCCTTCTATAAAAAGCATCTAAATCCACGCCAACCTTGCCTTCCCAAAAATCTGGTGGATTCGTTTCGATCATATCTCCTATGCCCTGCCCTCGAAAGGTTCTTAATTTGCGATACATCCTAATATCTGTAACTATACGATCATAAATAGATTCGGCTGAAAGTCCCTTTAATGCTGGATCATATAGCCCGCCAAATGCTGGCATCTCGCCGATTTGCATATCGATGAGCCAGCCATTGATAACATAATCACAAGCAACATTCCATAAGTAAGGATCACGTCCTTGTCTGCGGTTCGCATGGCTTAAACCTGCATGAAGCAATTCGTGTGCCATGAGAAACCGCATTTCCTCATCGGTCATTCCCACCGCCGTATTCAAATAAATCTCCTTTGTTTCGACTGCAATGGCTGCGACCGAAATATCCATTCTTGTGCAAATAAGTGGGTCTTCAATGATCGTAAAATCTGCTGCCAAAGCACCAAATAAGGGATAGGAGCTCATAAACCAAGCCTTTGCGCGCTGTGCTTGTGTTACCCTCGTTGTGCCTCCCAATGTATTTTCTACCCCTCCCGCTACTCGTATGGCACTTTGTACGGCTTTCGATAAACCTTGTGCAAATAGTGCAGCGAAATTACTATTCCCTCGATAAAAATAGCCTGTTTGATTTTGTGATATAACAAAGTCCCCTTGACCTGGCATTGTACTATAGCCTTTCAAATCATCTGGCACACCTTCGCGTAAAAATCTTTCATATAATTTTTCCTCAGAGCTAATGGCCTCAAAAAGAGGATTACTCATTTCCTTTGGTGCTTGACCAAATTTTAGCTCTGCTAAAAATTTTGTTATATAGCAGTCACAGGCAATATTCCACAGCTCCTGCTGCTCTTTTGGTTGATGATGATGTAAGCCTAGGTGTAGCAAGCAATGCGCTATCACATAAGCCCATTCATTTGGCTGACCTTTTTTATCCTGATTCACATAAATAACACCTGCGCTTGTAATGTAAGCCCAATCCTTTTGGGGCATACTTTCGTATTGCATGTAAACAGCATGACACAACGCCTCGAACAGGGGATGTGTACAGACAATGTCATGCCCACGTGCAATGGCTTTCTCATTTTTATGCTCCTGCTGTGATGCTTTCTTCTTTTTGGCCATACGCTACCCTTCCTTTTTGGCTACTAAACGCGGTAAATCTCGAATAACCTCCAGCATAAACCAGGCAGGTAAGGCTTCACCCTTTTGCTCTGACACAACCATCTGTGCAATTTCTAAGCTGATGGATGATAGGTCCTTGATCAAGTCTTTGGCACGAAAGGCTAATTGCCGTTGATTGCCCTTCAATGTGGTATGCTCGTTCGGAAGCTCCTTCAGTAACTGAGCCCGGAAGGATTGTGCCATGAAATAAAGCAAATCTCTTTCATCAGGTTGATCGGGCCAACGTAATTCTCCTTGAATAATTTTAGCGAGATCATATTTACTTTGCACTTGCTTGATAAAGGCTTTAAATTGACTGGCAGTATGCGCGGACAGGCAGCTACTTGCTAATAGATCAATTGTTTGTTCTTGTAAGCTATTGCCATATGCATACAAACAATCACTTAACATATGCCATGAACGAGGCGTGGAGAAGGGTTCTTCTGTTTTCGGTGGTTCGTTCCATAAATGATCGGGACGCATTTGAATATACTCAATCACATATGGATGTATTTCATGTGCATAGGCCCATTCAAGCCAATCTTTATGCGATGCCCTCAGCTGAACATGAACCATCCGATTGATTAATGCGGAGGACATCGGCTTCACAATCGCGTTATCCTGAGCCCGATTGCCTGCACCAATAACAATCGTACCCTCTGGCAATGTAAACTCTCCAATTCTGCGTTCATGAATAAGACTATAAAACGCTTTTTGTACTTCCTGTGAGCAAGCATTTAATTCATCTAAAAAAAGGCAATAAGGTTCATCGCGTGCAATCATTTTGGGTGGACAAAAAACACTGTAGCCATCCTTAATCTGCGGAACACCAATAATATCCTCAGGTGCTAGCTGACTGCCCAATAACGATACACAATGTAGCCCTAATTCACTAGCAAAGTTTTCAACAATCGCTGATTTCCCAATGCCAGGTGCTCCCCAAATAAAAACTGGTCTTATTGTCGCTACATTCAGCAGAAAATCATATAGTTGTTTTTGTGTCACATTAAAAATCGTATTCAATCAAAACGCCCTTTCAACTCATTGTTTTAAAGGTTAATAATACCATTTTCTATGAAATTAATCTTGTCTCTACCATTCTATGAAATTGACTGCCAATTACTAGCTGTGAGAAAATAATAAAAATTGTAGTAGAGAGGTCGTGACCTATGCATAATGGCTTTCAGTTTTTGGCGATTTCACAACTAGCAAAAAGGTTTCCAGCAGACTCTTGGTGGGCAAAGTTTTACAAGGATTTTAGTGAGGATGATCTAGTAGCGTACTATGAGGGGGATATAACACTTCCCTCTCTTGATTTGGACTGGGATATGCCATTCCCACAACAGGACAAGACCATTCTCATTTTCATCAATGGTCATCTAACTGTAGACACCCTCTATAATTTAGAGACAGATGGGGCAATTGGGCTGATAGTGATGGGCAATGTACTTTCTAAAAATATAGCTGTAGGTGGTCAGGAAATCTATGTGCACGGGCATCTGACAGTCGAGAATATATTATGTGGCTCCTACAATCATGGCGAAACGATCGTTAATGGCAATCTTCAGGCAACAATTTTGGTTCAAGATGATGAGTATCGCATCAACGTAAAGGGTCAGAAGTCGATTCCTTGTATCGTAAATATATGGCACGGAGATGGCGTTTTTCAGGAGCTCCCTATCCGTATTGAAGATGTATTAGTAGACGAGATATTTTTACCTGAGGATGAGGATGACATCGGCTTTTCCTTCACTTCACTCGTGGAAATTCTAAAACAAGGGCGTTCTGCACTCACTCAATTTACAAGCGTTCCTCAAAGGACAATAGCAGCTCCTATTTATTTCACGCACCATTCGATCAATGCGGAAAACATACTGAAACTGACTTCATGTATTCTGATGACACCTGACAAACCTTCTTTCGATTTGACGGAACAGGATGTTTATTTTATGATCCAACGCGCACATACCAATGCTGATGGAGATGTACGCAATGATAGTATTTATATATTGACCTCGCAGTGTCATTATTTTATTTGGCTTAATGAGGATCAATCCGTCTCTCTCTTGACAAAAACACTAGATGAAGAAGCTGAATGGTGGGATATTACAGCATCCCCCCAGGAGGATTTAGTGGATTTACAACAGCACTGGCTGATGTTGTTAACCTGCATCAATGTAGCAGAACTTTACTTGCATAGTATCGAGGTGCGAGATGTACAACAAATTCTCCAGCATCCTACGATTCTGGATTTAGACGATGAACATGATGGATTGTGGGATGGTTCCAAATGCTATAGCTTCCGTCAAACCTATTTGGATGATGAAGGCGATAGGATACATGCTCGCATTGAAATTATGACGCCTGATGAAGCGTATTATTTTTATACGCTCGAAAATCAATCCTATGTTGCTCGCCACTATCAGCCTCCTAACGTTTTTGGTCGACAAGAGCTATCTTATTTAAACACGATTCAATGGGAAGCGTCCGAGCGATATTTTGAGAGATTCAAACAATTTATGTCTCAGAATTTTAAGATAGATTTAGGAACTAATTAAGGCAAGAAACGTTCTATTAATGATGAAGTCTATTCAACTATACATCTCTTTCACTCTCTGTAATAATGAGAGATAGCTAAACTTTTAATAGAAGGGAGGGAGATGTGGTCACGACCAACATCCAGCTACAATGAAATACGTGCTAAACTTTTTTAAAGGACTTATGATTGCCGTTGTTGTTATTTGTATTTCGTTTTATATGGTGACACAGTTATTTAATACGACTGAAAGAGAAGAGTCTGTGGTTATTGATGATCGTCCAAGTGTGGAAGAGTTTATCGGTGAGATTGCAGAGACCGCACGAGATCTTGGTGCTGACAATGACTTATATGCATCCGTGATGATTGCTCAGGCGATTCTAGAAAGTGAGCATGGGCAAAGTGGACTTGGCTCTGCCCCTAATTATAATCTTTTTGGAATGAAAGGCAGCTACCAAAATAATTCCGTCACACTCGAAACCACAGAGGATGATGGGTCAGGCAACCTTTCTACCATCATGGCTGACTTCCGCAAATACCCTTCCTATGAAGCATCCATGCAGGATTATGTAAAATTAATGCGTAATGGCGTGTCATGGAATAAAGATTTTTACGCAGGCGTTTTCAAAAGCAACACAACTACCTATACAGATGCGACGAAGTTTTTAACAGGCTCCTATGCAACTGATTCGGCTTACAATGAAAAATTAAATACATTGATCGCAAAATATGACCTTCAGCAATATGATAGCCCTGTAAAAGATAAGAAAACCATCACGGTGGCTGATGGAGATTCACTTATGAAGATTGCCGAAGCCTATAATGTGAAGGTGACATCACTTAAGCAGTGGAATCAGCTTCGAACAGAACGTCTTGAAGCAGGCCAGCAACTTAATATTTATCATTATTAACATAGAACGTCCATGACTCATCAAGGAGTATGGACGTTTTTTCTCATGAAACTAATTCGTTTGTCTAAACGTCTTAGTGTAAAAATACGGAAAGGATAGGAACACAGTGAAGCGTACACAATTGCTCAGTCTTCTCGCCGTTAACCTTATGCTATTGCCATTGATTCAGCTTAGCTACAACCTATATTTCACAACAAAAATAGCAGAGGGTTCCTTTTATCTTATTATTTTCCCTGCTGTTATTATTTTATCGAACCTCTTACTATGTTGTAGTCGGCAAAGAGTAGCAGCGTCTATCCATTGGACCTTTGTCTATGTGGGACAAGGCACCTCTATCGCCTGTTATTTTGTGTGGCATTATGGGCAACTAGAGCCCTATCCAGATATGCCCCCAGGTGAAGCAGTGTTTGATTTATGCATGAGTACATTTTTAATTGGGCTCTGGCAGTTTATCGTGTTAGCACTGATCCATCTCAGTACGTTTATCATCCTCAAGATGGGACTGACCTTTAAAAAAGCTTAACTAGTCTTCTGTGAGTTATATAAAGTACCTACTGCTAGTATGGTCGTGGCTAAATCCTGTCGATAGAGGGGATGTTTGGCATCTAGACTATTAATCGTTACTTCATTACCACCTAACGATGAATGGACATACAAATCATCACCCATGTATAGAGCAATATGACCTGGAAAATAGATTAAATCACCCTTCTGCATTCGGGCTTGCTCTATGTTAACGATAGGGAAGCCCTCTACTATTCGGGCATCACGATAAATATAGACACCGTTTAACATATAAGCCATTGAACATAAACCAGAGCAATCAATACCTAGTGGCGATTTGCCACCCCAGCGATAAGGGGCCGTTAAATAGCTGAGCGCTGTGTCCACTACATTTTCTCGGAACTGCTGCTCCGATAATGAATGTGCTGTTATTTTTGGTTGTAGCCATTTTGTTCGAACATACCCTATTTGTCCTGACACTAGCTGTACAGCTGACCATTCTTCAGGTACTGCTTCGTCTGACATAACACGAATGGAAGAGCCTCTTACAAGCGTTAGCAGCTTTGTACTTTGAATACGTGGCTGCTGCAAAACATCTGCAAAGCTTTGACACACTACATACTGTGCATCTTGTTGCCATGTAGATGCTAGTGCTTCCTCTTGCAGTAAGTCTGCCTTCTGACAATAACCCTCATAACGATAGGCCGTTTGAATAGAAACCCAATCTTCATTGACATCCCTGATGATCTCTACGGTCATCCCATAAAGCACTTCATCGACTAATTCAGAAGCTTTATCTGGCATGGCATGCAAGCTAGCAATCATGGCTGTAACGATAGCCTTCATCCTTCTCCCCCTTCCGCTTCACCAGCTGGTCATAGACAACTTTTGATAGACGACCAATGAGTTGGCGCGCCTGATCATTGTCCGTTACATTTGTTATAAAAACACCCATACTATAATCGACTGCATTCGTGTAAAATATCCCCACATCATGATCGACTGTATCCAGTCCGCCTGTTTTATGTGCCAGCCTCACATCCTCTACTAGATAGCGCTTTAGGGAGTCATGTACACGCTGACGGCTTAAAATATTAATGACTAGTTTATTGTAGGTAGGCGTTAAAAGCTCTTGCTGATAGATACGCGTATAAAGATGCGCCATATCCCTTGCTGATGTGCGATTATCTATGCCCTTTGCTAGCCGCTCCACATCCATCATTTTTCGCTGTAGCAGTGTGTCCTGTAAACCGATATGCTGAAAATAGTCATTCAAATATTCCATGCCAACTACATCGATTAAGACGTTCGTAGCTGTATTATCGCTAGTAATAATCATCCACAATAGCAGATCATAGAAAGTGCTTTGTGTAAGTCTTTGTTCACTAATCACACTAAAATCCACCCAATCAGTTGGTGAAATCGTAAGCGTAGAATTAAGTGATAATTTGTTTTTCTCTATATATGAGAGCAAGGCTAACAGAATCGGCACTTTGATTAAACTTGCACTTGAAAATGAAGTCTCTAGCTGATGACTGATGAGCAACTGATTCGTTGTTAAATTTTTAATAAACAAATGTACGTTGTAGGGCGATTCTTGAATAAGTGTAGTAATACTCTGCTCCATAGACCACCTACCCAACTACATGGATACGCTGATTGTCCGCATCCATCTTGACGCTTCTTCCTAAAGGAAGCGACATCGTTGGTAAACAATGACCACATGCCAAATCTGCAATCATAGGCTTCCCTAAAGGCACTAGAATTTCTTGAAAAATAGTTTGTAATGATAAGCTATGAGCTGGCTTTTCGGGATTTTCAGGTTCGCAATTTGTCCAAGCGCCCAATAAAATGCCTGCCACGTCATCTAGCTTTCCTGCCAGTTTTAATTGTGTCAGCATACGATCCACCCGTTGCTCCGTTTCATCGATATCTTCTAAAAACAGAATTTTACCTCGTGTATCAATTTCATAGGGTGTGCCAAGTGAAGCTGTCACTAATGTTAAATTGCCACCGATAAGTTGACCTGAAGCGCTCCCAGGAACCAGTGTGGACATGGGCTGGTGAGAGGGATTTTTTAAGTAATACGCCTTTCTTTCATTCTCCATAATCAGCTGAATGAACGACTGCCAAGTATAGTCATCCATCTCCTGTCTAATAAATTCTGTGGATGGCATCGGCGTATGATAGGTTACAAAGCCACATAGCTGATTAAAAGCTATATGTAGAGCGGTCACATCACTATAGCCAGCAAATACTTTTGGATTGGCACTTATCAAGTCAAAGTCTAATTGAGCTAAAATTTTCGTCGCACCATAGCCCCCACGTATACAAAAAACACCATCAATCATCGGATCACCAAACATACGATGAACATCTGCTACCCGTAAATCATCTGTGCCTGCTAAATAGCCATGTCTTGCGTGACAGGTCTCCCCAACGACCACATTGAGCCCTAGCTTTTCGATACTAGCAATAGCAGGTTGCAGCTTTTCGGGTGGCGTTGCTCCAGAAGCACTAATAAGACCAATTGTGTCACCCTTTTTCAATGCCTTTGGACAAATCATATCTTTTCCTCCCTTTTCAGTGAAGTACGATAATGGGCCAGTTCCTCTTCATTGGCTAAAATAAAATGACCTTCCTCTATTTCAACAAATGAGGGGGGATTTTCCTCATAGCGATGCTGTGACGGATCATACACTTCTACAACTTTCTCCCGCTCTTTATAGGGATTCGGCTCTGGTACTGCTGATAACAAAGCCCTTGTATATGGATGCAGCGGATGAGCAAAAAGCTTTTCTGTTTCCGCTAGCTCCACAATCTTCCCCTTATAAATGACCGCCGTACGATCCGTAATAAAACGGACAATCGATAAATCATGGGCAATAAATAAATACGTTAAATGATTTCGCTGTTGAAGGCTTGCTAATAAATTTAATACTTGCGCTCGAATGGATACGTCTAAGGCGGATATTGGCTCATCTGCAATGATAAACTCTGGCTCCATCACTAACGCACGAGCAATGCCAATACGTTGGCGTTGACCTCCTGAAAACTCATGCGGAAAGCGGCTTGAGAACTCTGGAAGTAGCCCAACGTCCAATAACGCATCGCACACCTTTTGTTGTCGATCTGCCTCATCTTTATATTTTTTCGAAGGGTATAAGCCCTCTGAGACAATATAATCTACTTTTGCTCGTTCATTCAGAGATGCCATAGGGTCCTGGAATATCATTTGGATTTTTTGCGTAATTTCTCTATCCCAATCTTTAGGGATTTTCCCCTGAATACTTTTACCATGGTACAAAATTTGTCCCTCTGTGACCTCATTGATGCGCATAATCGCTCGACCAATCGTTGTCTTCCCTGACCCTGACTCACCTACAATGCCAAATGTTTCGCCTTTAAAAATTTGAAAGCTGACATCATCAATGGCTGTAAACTTATTTTTTCCTTTGCCAAAAACAACAGATAAATTTTTTACTTCTACAAGCACCTCTTTATCAGTCATTCGCATACTGCCTCCCCTCTGCAAAAAATGCTTGTAAGGCTGCTGGAGGCTCTACCTTTGGTGCAAGTGGGTCTAATAACCATGTACGAGCATAGTGGGTATCACTGACCTGAAAAAAAGGTGGCCGCTCGATAAAGTCGATTTTCAATGCATATGGATTGCGTGGGGCAAAGGCATCTCCCTTTATTTCCTGAAAAAGATTCGGAGGTGTGCCCTTGATGGAATACAATTGTTCCCCTTTTGAGCCAAGCTGTGGTAAAGAGGAAATAAGCGCCCACGTATAAGGATGCTTACTATGAAAGAAAATTTCATGTGTTTCCCCAACTTCGATGACATCGCCCGCGTACATCACGGCAATACGGTCAGCCACTTTTGCGACTACGCCTAAATCGTGCGTAATATAGACGATTGTTAAGCCGTATTTTTGCTGAAGACTTTTTAAGAGCTGTAAAATTTGTGCCTGAATGGTTACATCCAAAGCTGTCGTGGGCTCATCACATATTAAAATATTCGGCTTACACGCAATGGCAATCGCAATAACGATACGTTGGCGCATCCCTCCTGAAAATTCATGGGGGTATTGCTTATAGCGCTTTTGCACATCGGTAATGCCGACATCTGTTAACAGTTTTAATGTTTCTGCATAGGCTTCCTTACCTCTTAAGCCTTGATGCATAACCACACATTCTTCAATTTGCTTTCCAATGGTTTTGAGCGGGTTTAACGATGTCATCGGATCCTGTGTCACCATCGCTATTTCCTTACCACGAATCCCTAGCCATTCTTGCTCTGTTGTGAATTTGCCTAAATCCTGTGCATTGTAAATAATTTGTCCCTGCTTAATACGACCATTTTTATCGAGCAAGCCCATAATGGATTTCATCAGCACGGATTTACCCGAACCTGATTCACCCACAATGGCTAAGCTCTCTCCCTTGTAAAGGTCGAGTGAAATACCGCGAATCGCTGTTAAAATTCGACCACGTAGCGTAAACTGAATCACTAAATTTTGGATGCCTAATATGCTTGATTTTTTCAATGTCACCCGCTTCCTCTCCTTATACATGGTTTTTCGGATCTGCTGCATCTGCAAAGGAATTACCAATAATATAAAATGCGATCGTAATAACGCTTAGCACAATACTCGGGAAAATAAGCTGATACCGTAGATCTGGTGACATCATAAGGACACGTCCTTCATTAATTAAATTTCCTAAGGATGGCTCACTGATCGGAAGCCCTAAGCCAATATACGTCAAAAAGACTTCGGCCCCAATTGCAAAGGGTATCGCTAAGCTCATGCGTAGCATAATGACAGAAATTAAATAAGGTAATAGATTTTTTAGGATAATACGATAATCAGGTGTGCCTAAGCACTTCGAGGCTAGATTGTATTCGCGGTCACGCAAAATAACAATTTGATTGCGGATAAACCTCGCCATTTCCACCCATCCCGTAATACACATGGCAATAATAATTGTTGAAATACTTGGCCGTAAGATATAGGACATTAAAATGAGCACAATGGTTGTGGGGATATTATCGACAACATTATAAAGCTGTGTTATAGGCGCTTCTAATTTCCGTGAAAAGCCCCATAGCGTGCCAATTGTAATGCCCACCACTGCCTCCACTAAGGCGACAACACAGCCAATAAAGAGTGAGGTTCTCGTCCCCGCCCAAATACGAGACCATAAATCCTGACCGATTGAATTCGTGCCAAACCAAAATTCTGCACTAGGTGCAATATTACGTGCCTGCATCCCGGTTTGTTCATCCAAGTAAATTTCAGTTGGTGATTTTTGCGCGGGTAAATAGGGCTGTAAAATCGTAAAGCCAACAATGATGATCACCCCAACTAATAAAAAAACGGCCAGTCGATTTTTCAAAAAGGATTGCCATGTAGACCGCCAATAAGAATAATTTGAATAGCCCGTTTCCTCCGCCTGTTTTGCGTCCACTTCGGCAAATTCAAATAAGGTTTCACGTGATTTATTTGAAATATTATTGATTTCATCTGTATACATCCCCATTAACGTACACCCCCTCCCTTGCCTAATTTAATACGAGGGTCGACAAGTGCCATGGCAATATCCCCTAAAATAAGGCCAATAATACCAAGGGAAGAGAACACTAACACTAGGCCTTGCACAATCGTATTATCCTGTCGCTGAATAGCATCCACAAGTAAGCCCCCCATCCCTGGAATGGAATACAACGACTCTATATAAATCGAGCCTGTAATCGTAAACAGAATCGTTGCAGGTAAATATTGTGCCATGGGAATAAAGGCATTACGTAATACATGTTTGAACATCAGTGTCCGCTCCTTTACGCCCTTTGCCCTAGCCAGCTTAATATAGTCCTTGTTCAGTTCATCCACCATATAGCGTCGCATCCACATCGCGTAGGAGGCAGTTGGAGCCAATGCCATTGACGTAAGTGGAAGAATCCAAGTAATCGGCCTGTATTCATCAAACAGCATCGGTAATTGAAAGAGTTCTGTAATATACATTTGAATAACTAAGTAATAAACGGCTGCAGGGACTGCAACAACAAATACGATATAGCCTGTCCCAAGTCGATCCAGCCAACGTCCCTTACGATAGGCCATCATTATTCCTAACGGTACACCAATCAGGAGTGATAAAGCGACGGCTCCTAAACCAAAGAGCAGAGAATACGTGATTTTATCTGCAATAATCGTCACTACTGAGACATCGGTACGATAAGTTACTGATTTGCCCAAATCTCCATGCAGTAAATTCTTGTAAAAATTCCCCAGTTGGACAAGCATTGGGTCTCGCAAGCCGAGATTTGTTAAGTAAATTTCCTGCTGAGCAGGTGACATTTTATCAGCAGCCGCTCCTAAATAGCCTTCCTCTGGCATTAGCCGTAATAATGAAAAGACAATGGTGATGATAATAAAAAGGGTTAAAACGGATTGTAAGAGTCGTTTTCCTATATACTGCAATATCGCGCCATCCTCCTTTGTCAAAAAGACGAAAGGAGATGCCGACTATTCTTTTCGGTATCTCCTTTTCATCTACGAAATTCTACTACTTTTCAGCATTGGCTAGTGCTTCCGCACGTTCTTGCTCCCACTCAGAAAGCGCTTTTTTAAATTCTTCATTACTCATTGGCTTTTCTAGCACTTGCTGGCCTTTAAATTTCTCTGCCGTTACACCAAATGGCGAATATTGCGCCTCGAATGGATTTAATTTAGATGCCATATAGCCACTACCACCAACTGAATATGGAATAACAAAGGCTTCCTCAATTAAAAACGCTTCTGCCTTCGCAAATAGCTCATAGCGTTTGGCTGTGTCAATTGTTTCTTTCGCTTGATCTACAAGATTTTGATATGTTGTTTTACCATTCGCCTCTTTATAGCCTTCTGCTAATTCTGGTTTATTGTAAGTTCCATCTACTGTGAAAGGATCTGTATACGTAGATGGATCTGCAAAGTCAGGACCCCAGTTCGCCTCTAAGAGTGCAAATTTACCTGGACGACGTACCTCTGATAAGAAGCCTGTGGATGGACCAGCCTCTACAATAATGTCGACATAATCTGTCCCTAGTAGTTTTTCCATTTGCTGCTCGACTACTTGAGAGCGATTAGCCCAATCTGGCATACCAGCGTTATAAGGCATTAAAACCTTTACAGGGAATGTGGCCTTACCTGCTAACGCTGTTTTTGCTTTTTCTTTATACTCTAGGGCCAGCTCTTTATTGAAGGAATCCTCATTGGAAATGGATGTAAGGGGTGCTAGTTGTGTATAATCCACTCCTTCCACATCAACAAAGTTTTTCGGTGTAATGGTATTGCTCAGCAAATCTGCTGGATTATATGGCTCAACCGTTAGCATCGCGGAGACACGGTCAAGCGCATGGAATAAGGATTTGCGGAAATCTTTATTATTGACGGCGATTTTCCAGTTATCAGGCTCGTATTGTGCGTCAAATTGTGGGTTGAAGTTGAGTGCATAAAAGTAGGTATAGAAGTTATTTTGTGTTTGACGAACCTGAGATTTTTTCTTTTCATCTTTAAACCATTCATCAATGATGGAGGTCGGGATACTAGCCGAATCGATTTCGCCACGTAAAAACAGCTCAGGCGCCACAGTTGCCGCCTCTTTATTGTATTTATAGCGAATACGGTCAATCAGCACCTTGTCTTTATCCCAGTACGTTTCATTTTTCACAAGAACGCGTTCATTTTGTGGCTCAAATTTATCTAAAATATAGGCACCGTTATAGAGGAAGTTTTCACGTGTTGTGCCAAAATCCTCTCCCTTTTCCGCAATGAATTTGCCATTCACAGGGAAGAAACAAACATAATTCAACATAGAAAGAAAATAAGGTGTCGGCGCCTCTAAAGTATATTCTACTGTATGTTCATCTAGCGCCTTTATGCCTACTTCCTTGAAATCGTTCATCTCGCCATTATAGAAGGCTTCCCCATTTTTCACCACCGTCGCAATCCAAGCTGTCGACGATTCATTTTTAGCATCAAGCACATAGTGTAAGCCATCCACAAAGTCTTGTGCCACAACATCTGCATATTCCTTGCCCTCATGTGTCACCCATTTTGCGTCATCACGCAATTTGAATGTCCACACCGTAGCATCCTCATTCGCAGACCACTCTTTCGCTAATCCTGGCTGGACCACCCCATAGTTGTCATATTCAATGAGCCCATCCACCATATTCGCAGCTACCGCAAATTCATTTGTTTCTGACGTCTTTAAATAATTTAACGTTTTAATTTCCCCTGAATACACCACTCGATATTCCGATGCTTTTTCACTCGCTGATTTGTCATTACAGGCTACACAAAATAATACGACCAGACATACGAACAGCAACCAATATTTTCTCACAAGCATCCCCCTAGTCATCTTTTTATAATGAAAATCCTATTGGTAGGATGGATTGCATCTGCAATAGGATCATTCAAACATAAGCTAGGTCTGTCTAAATTGACCATCTATCGATGAAATGAACAACGGTACATACTCATTGTCACAGTTATGAGATTAAATTGTCGGTTCTATCAACTACCAAACCACTCAGACAGCGTGTCCCACTGCTTTTTGAGCGGGTCCACCACTTTTTTGGTCACTTCTCACCTTTCATGAATTAGAATCCTCACTTGATGTAAAAGCTCCCACTAAACCTTTCCATCATGTTAAAAATTGCAGGACACGCAGCACCTCATAAAAATCATGGGTCATGAACTCCACGGTATTATGCGGTTTGAATTTGGCATTTGGATAAAATGAATTACGATAGGCTCGTGTATGATCACGATAAATAAGCTCTACCCTAAAGTGTTCTGGCAACGTTACCTGTAATGCGGTACGAGGAACCTTCATAGAAGACTCTACCAGTCGCTTGGTTTCCATGATAGTTAGTTGTGGACTGACACTAATCGTCGCATTGCCGATTCCTTCCTTAGTAGCAAATGTGACAATGTGTTCGTTTACGGTTGGAATCTCTTCTGTCAACCCCACATCCCCACTCACAAAGGACACAGGAACACCGTGTAAGGCTGCTGCATAGGTATTGATCAGAAATTCACTCGCATATTCGCCATTGATTTTGACATCCGCGTATGTGCAAAGTGTATGGGCTAGTGGGTTACGCTCACTGCCACCCTTGCTGTGATAGCCGATAAAAATAGCACGATCGAAGCTTTTATCGAGACCCGCTACCATACACATAGGGTCGTATGTCCAGCCACGGATAACTTTACAGTTGATTGGTAAATTGGAAATGTCTAAATTGCGGGCTGAATCATGTGCGTCCTTTACTAAAATTTCGGTTGCGCCCCCCGCTATCGCTCCTTCAATGGCAGCTTCTACTTCACGTGTCATTTGTCTTTGGAAAAACTGATAATCAGGTGCGTTTAACTCGGTCTCACTCCACGAAGTTGTACCTGTAATCCCTTCAATATCTGCACTAATATAAACTTTCATAGAAATCGAAACTCCTTTACATGGTGATTTTGAATTGTTGCGTGTACTGCTCCGTAATGCGCTGCCTGTGCTTGAACACGTCTAGCCCATGCCACATTGCCATAATCATAATGCCACCATTCCTCCGCATAGTTCGTAAATCCAGCAAGTGTCATACAGTTATACAGCAAACGTCGGTACTGACAGGCAAGCGGATTTTCATGCGTATGTTGTTCAAAATAACGGGTCGCGGATTTTTCATTCATTTCATCAAACGCTGTCCCAAGATCGAGGGCTTTACCATGAACATCAGCCAGTGTTACATCGATGGCACCCCCTGTTAAATGGGGGGCTAAATGGGCTGCATCTTTACTTGGAAATGCTACATATTTTTTGGTCGCCTGCACAATCTCTTGTGATGTTAACTGCGGCATCCTTTTTGCTAATTGCTGAGAAAAATGGCTAAACAAATGCTGCTGTACTTGAAATGGACGATAGCCATCATAAAGTAATAAGCAATACTCTTGAGGTAATAATGTTAACACCTGTTGCAAACGCTCATAGACTCCTTCTCTTACATGAATAACTCGTAAACTATTAGAAATCTGTTGCTGATAGTAGATGGGTTCCATAAATATCCTAGGATGAGCACCTGTAAGCTGGATAAGCGGCTCATTGTTTTCACAGACAACTGGTGATGGCGAGGGGCTTCCATTTAGAGAGGGTGCTATCGGTTGAAAAAGGTTCATAATAACAGAACCCTCCTTTAAATAGTTAGATAATTCAGTTTTTTAAGTTGAATGTTATCATATCTCTCTACCATTGACTAGATAAAAAAAGAATAATTACAAAATAATGGATATATTCTTACAATGATACATATTCCAGCAATTGACGGGTCGAAAAACCACTTATATCCTCTAATTAAGAATTTTATTCATCTTATAGCTCGCTCATGCTAAAAAATTAACGAAACCTGTTTGGTGGCCTAAAAAAAGACATTGAAACACAATTGCTGTTTCAATAGCCTTTTCTTTTATGCCTGTTGAAAGGAATAAGCTTGCACTGTATGTCCATTGCGGCCAGTTGTTGTCTGTGCCTGGGATAATGAATTTAGTATCGCTTCCTCTGTCGCTTCCGCTGCGGCTGTAAACAGTTGATTCATGATGGGATGATCCTCACGAAGCTGAGTTCTAGTCTCAATAAGCTGATCAGCGGTATGAGGAATACAATGTGCCGTCGTGAAGCCAATCACAATATCGCCACTACCATGTGAAAAATGACTGCCTGTCCGTCCTAAACCGATACCACAGCGTTTAATGACACGTGTTAATTGTCGACTACTTAGCGGGGCATCTGTCGCAAGGACAATGATAATGGAGCCATCTGTTGGTGATAGAGTAGATTGGTTTTGCATAGTTGAGACTTTGTAATGCTCGGCTAAAAACTCCCTGTCTTGTCCAAAGTTACTAAGAACTAGGCAGCCTACTGTATAGTTCACTTCATTTGATTCTACTTTGACGATGCGAGAGGAAGAACCAATTCCTCCTTTGTAGCCGAAACACATCATCCCTTTTCCTGCACCAACAGCGCCTTCCTGTGCCGTCTTTGTAGAGGCTTGGCGAATGGCTTCTATGGCATGCGCAGGTGTCACTGAACAAGCTCTAATCGAATTAAGATAACTATCATTACACTCGCCCACAACGAGATTAATGGTTCCTGTTGTCAGTCCAATGTCTTCATTCCTATCAAGCATATAGCTTAATGTACCTTGTGTCACAGCGGGTACGCCAAAAGTATTGGTTAACATAATGGGCGATTCCAGTACACCTAGTTCATTCACTTGCACAAGTCCCGTTGTTTTCCCAAAGCCATTTAGTACATAGCTTGCCGCTGTTACCTTTTGCTGAAATACATTGCCTCCATGCGGTAAAATAGCTGTAACGCCTGTACACGCATAGGCCCCATTCTGATCTAATGGCTCATCCAATGTCACATGCCCCACTTGAACTCCTTCTACATCGGTGATGCAGTTTTTCTGACCAACTGGTAACACACCAATTTCAATGCCCAATTGTCTTACTTTTCCCTGCATATTATGCATCCTCCTGAATCGCCATTAACACAGCAGCCTGTGCATGGATAGCCGTTGTATCAAACACGGGAATGCTGACATCCTCCTGCTGAATCAGTAAGCCGATTTCCGTACAGCCCAAAATTACCCCTTGCGCCCCCGCATGTACAAGCTCCTCGATCACTTGGCTATAGTACCTTTTAGATGCTGGTACAATGGTACCAAGACACAATTCATCGTAAATAATTCGGTTTACTTCCATTCGGTCGTTGCTGTCAGGCACAATCACCTCTATGGCAAAGCTTTCTATCCTTGCCTTATAAAACGCTTGCTCCATTGTGTACTTTGTGCCAAGAAGCGCTATTTTCTGTAACCCCGCTTCTTTGATTTGCTTAGCTGTGGCATCCGCAATATGTAAAATAGGAATGGTTATAGCAGGCTCGATAACATCAATGACCTTATGCATTGTATTGGTACAAATGATGACTAGGTCTGCACCTGCCCGCTCCAGTGCTTGTGCAGCTTGAGCTAGCACCTCACCTGCTTTGTCCCACTCACCGTTAGCTTGAAAATGCTCAATTAGCTGGAAATCTACACTAAACAAAATACATTTCGCAGAGTGTAAGCCCCCTAGTCTATGTTTAACCTGTTCATTGATAAGTCTGTAATATTCAGCAGATGACTCCCAGCTCATCCCACCAATTAAGCCGATTGTTTTCATGTCTACACCACTCCTTTTTTTCTATTATTATACGCCTCTCTCACACAAAAATAAGAAAATTTTCCAAAAATAATATACAAGGATTGGAAAATAGTAGATAAAATGAGTTTTCTCAATTAATAAATTATAAATATCAAAATTTTAGTATAATTCATTATTTTAGAAAAGTTGATTTTTAATAAAAAAACAGTGTAGACTAAAGCGTATTGTGAAAGGAGGACAACTTATGGAATGGATCTCAACAATAGTTGACAGTGGAAATAATATTTTATGGACATATATCCTCATTATCTTACTTTTAGCAGCAGGACTATATTTTTCATTCGGTACGAAGTTTGTACAAATTCGTCTTTTTCCTGAAATGTTTCGTTTAATTGTAGAAAAAAGAGAGGGCGATTCGGGGGTTTCTCCGTTCCAAGCCTTTACCATTAGTGCTGCTTCACGTGTCGGCACAGGAAATATTACAGGGGTAGCCTTAGCCATTGGTGTAGGCGGTCCTGGTGCAGTATTTTGGATGTGGATAATCGCGATTTTAGGGATGGCCACTGCCTTCATTGAAAGTACCTTAGCACAGATCTATAAAGTGAAGGATGGCGATACATTCCGTGGTGGGCCCGCCTACTATATGGAGAAAGCATTAGGTCAGCGAAAGCTTGGCATTATTTTTAGTATTCTATTAACATTAAGCTTTGGCTTTATTTTTAATGCTGTGCAATCCAACACAATTGCCACTTCAGTCGGCGAAGCCTTCGATGTAAATCCAAAGATTATCGGGGCTATACTTGTCATTTTAACTGGATTAATTATTTTTGGTGGTGTCCATCGAATTGTAAAGGTGACACAAGTTCTTGTTCCAGTTATGGCCATCTTCTATTTACTTGTAGCTCTTTTTGTAGTGGTGACTAATTTATCGGAAATCCCACATGTTTTTTCATTAATTTTCACTCATGCATTTGGCCTACAGGAAGCTGCTGGTGGCGCAATTGGGGCAGCAATCATGCAGGGCGTACGTCGCGGTTTATTTTCCAATGAAGCAGGGATGGGAAGTGTACCGAATGCTGCTGCGACTGCTAATACTTCGCATCCTGCTAAACAAGGACTTGTACAAAGCTTAGGTGTCTTTTTTGATACGATTATGATTTGTACAGCCACTGCCTTTATCATTATTTTAGCGGGCTTATATGATAAAGGTGAGAGTGATGGTATTATTTTGACGCAAAATTCTTTAGCTGTTCATGTTGGTGATTGGGCTCCTTATTTTATTGCCATCTCCATCATTTTCTTCGCTTTTAGTTCGATTATTGGTAATTATTATTATGGTGAATCCAATATTGAATTTATGGATGCCCATAAAGCTTGGATGTTTTGCTATCGAATTTTAGTGTTAGTTATGGTCATGTTCGGCTCCATCGCACAGGTACAGCTTGTATGGAATCTCGCTGACCTCTTTATGGGGCTGATGGCGCTTATCAATATCGCCATCATTATGATGCTCGGTAAAATTGCCTTCCTCGTGCTAGACGACTTTACTGAGCAACGTAGAGCAGGAAAAAATCCTGTCTTCTATGCAAAATCAATCCCAACCTTAAAAAATACAGACTGTTGGGAAGAAGAAGATCGATAAAATACTGAACGCCACTTCTAAAATTGAGTGGCGTTTTTTCGATATTTAAATAAATGGTAATTTTATAAAAAACGGTTACTTTGCTCTACTAGTAATCAACACTTAACGCCACCCCAAAATTTTGGAGTGGCGTTGTGCTTTAATATTTAAACTGACTAATCAGTAGCTTTAATTCATCCGCCATATGTGCGAGTGCTTGCGCAGAGGCATTGATTTCCTCCATTGAGGCTAATTGTTCCTCTGTTGATGCCGCTACATCCTCAGACGCCGCTGCATTGCCTTTCGCGGAGAATGCCAAATCTTCTGTTACTGCCGCTACCTCTTGAACACCTGCAGACATCTGTTCAGAGGCTGAGGAGACCTCCTCCATTTTAGGGGTAATCTCATTCATACTTGTCATAATGACTTGGAATTTTGCAATGGCTTCATCGGAAATATGCAATCCACTTTGCACATCCTCTGTAACCTTCGCCATAATACTGACAGATTGCTCCGTTTCTTGCTGAATCCCTCGGATAAGCTCAAATATTTGTTTAGCTGATTCCTGTGATTGCTCTGCAAGCTTACGCACTTCGTCTGCCACGACTGCAAAGCCTTTCCCATGCTCTCCTGCTCTCGCTGCTTCGATAGCTGCATTTAAAGCTAGTAAATTTGTTTGATCTGCAATGCTTGTAATCACATCTAAAATGGATGTAATTTGCTGAGAGCGTTCATGCAATGTCTGGATTTTCGCATTGGAGTCTGCTACGGATAAATGAATGGATTGCATTTGATTTTTTGTATTTTGAACAGCTTGTCCGCCTTCATCCGCCTGTAATGTCGCATGCTGTGAAAGGTCCGTCACAGCGGAGGAGATTTCAGCAATATGCAGAATGGCAGTAGAAAGCTCATGTAAAGAAGCTGCATTTTTATTGGCACTAATCGTTTGAGAATCAGCACTTGTTGCAACATCCTGAATGGAAATCGCCACTTTTTCTGTTGCAATGCTTGTCTGATTGGCATTGGCAGTTAGCTCTTCTGCTGAAGAAGCAACCTCCTCTGCATTTTGTTCAATTTTTTGTATTAGTGTCCGTAAGCTTTCTTGCATATCATTAAAGGCTTGTCCTAATTGGCCAATCTCATCTTTTGACGTAATCGTTACCATTTCCGTGAGATCCCCTTTGCTGATCGTAACCGCACTATCCTTTAAGGCTTTAATTGGTTTAATGACAGCCCTCATTACAAAATAAAAAATGATGGAACTGATGATAATTGCTGCTATGAGGACTAGAATCGTATGGTATAAAATCGAGGAAGCAGACTCATCAATTTCTTCAGCAAAAATCGTTCCTGTTATTTTCCAATTTGTCAGTTCATTTGTCGTATAGAATAATAGACGATCATCACCATTAAAGACATATTCATACGTACCTGATGGACTTTCGTACATTTTATCAAGGAAACTTTCTTTCAGTTCTCCTCCCGCTTCAAGTGTAGGATGTGAAATGACCATCTTGTCTTCTCCAAAAATTGAAGGATACCCATTTTTTCCGATTCGAATTGAATCAGCAATTTTTTGAAGATCGGTTAATTTAATATCGATTGCCACAACTCCAGCATGATCCTTCGTCTGCTTAGCAACTGTTACCACCATATCACCCGTCCCCGCATCCTTGTAAGGGTTGGTGATTAAGGTTTCACCTTTTAAAGCTGTCGCCTCTTTATACCAATCTCGATCTAATGGATTATAGTCTGCACCATTCAATTTTGGCTCCTGTGTAAATCGACCGTCATTCATGCCAATATAAACACTCAATACATCTGCATTAAGCTTTGTATATTGCTGAAATTTAGCCACAATCGAAGCTTGTGCTTCTTCATATTGACGCGCATCTATTTCACTACTAAATACATTGATGTCACTCATTTTCTCACTAATTGTTTTGTCAATGAGCTTATTTAAAATGCCTACACTTTCATTGGCACTAAATAAAATTTCTTCTTCAATCGAGTCTTTTGCAGATAAATAAGACAAACTCCCAACAGATATGACAGGGATAAGTAATACTAGCGCGAATAGCGTATAAAGCTTGCCCTTAAAACTGCTAAATAGTTTCTTCATATATCAATCTCCTTTTGATTTTTTCTAAACCTCTCCCTCTCTTTATCTGCTTAACATTTCTCCCAAAGCTTTTATCGGACGAAAAAAATTTTTTCTAACATTTTTACGATTTTCATATTATTCAGGCTTTACCGACAAATAAAACCCCTGTAACTAGACAGGGGTCAATTGAATTTAGTATTTAAACGATTGAATGGATTCTTGCAGGTCTATTGCCATCTTTGCTAGATGGGTAGAGGCTGCTGCTACCTCCTCCATAGCTGCATTTTGTTCCTCTGAAGAGGCTGCAACACTTTGCACATGATGGCTTGATTTTATCGACACTTCACTCATATAGTCCATTTCCTGCACTAACTTTTCAATATCTTGATGAATTGCTTGAATGGCTGCCGTTACTAGCTCGGTCTGTGCTTGTACATCATTAATGGCATCATCAATTTGTATAAAGTTATCCCTTGCCACATTAACCTTTTCACGACCTACATGGACAGAATCATTACTATTAACCATATCTTCCTCGATAATCCTCGTGCTATCTGTAATTTGGGCCACTACTTTTTCAATATCGACTGCAGCAAGATTTGACTCATCTGCTAGCTTGCGGACTTCCTCTGCTACTACCGCAAAGCCTTTCCCATGCTCCCCGCTCCTTGCGGCTTCAATAGAGGCATTGATTGCTAGTAAATTGGTCTGTGTCGCTATACTCTTAATGACATTTACTGCTGATACAATCGCCGCTGTATTGTCATCTAAATCTTGTACACGTGTATTTAGCTCACTTGTGTTAGTAGAGATTTCATTCATTTGCGCTGTAACATCATGTACCGAAGAACGACCTGTTTGTGCCATATTTTTCGTGTTGACTGTTGCTTGATTCACGCTTTGTATGCTTGTAGAAATATCATTCATTTTCTTCAAGATATGGGCAGATAAATTTCGTACATCACTTGTTAATGTATCCTGCTGATCAATCCCTTGTGCAATATCATGAATAGATTCTGTTACCACCTCTGTCGCCTGTGTAACCTCCATGCTACTTGCTGTTAGCTGTTCGGATGTTGCGGCAACTTGCTCAGAGGAGTTTCCGACTTGTTTCATCATCAGTCGAAGCTTTTCTGACATACTATTGAAGGAATCAGCTAAGTGTGCAAACTCATCCTTGGTTTTAAATTGTAAATGCGTATGCAAATTCCCTTCCGAAAACTTATCCATTTCAACTACTGTTTGTTGAATATTTTTTGCGATTCGTCTACCAAATAGTGTTGCAATGATAATGCTTATAAGTAGAGAAATAGCCACTAGAATCATAATTTCCAGGCCACTTCTTTCTCCTTTTTGCTTGGTAGCCTCAATATGAGCCTGCATATCTTCTTGCTGAGCTGTTGCCATCGTTTTTCCAAAGACAACCAATTTCTGAGAGCCCTCACCTAAAATCGGTAAAGCCATTTGTTGTGCCTGCTGATGTTCCCCTCGCTGATAAAGAGGCACAATCTGCCCATCTATAGCCTTTTCCCAGTCGTCAAGCTGCGATAAAAATTGATCAAAATCTTGATTACTATCGCCTACTTCTTGAAGTCGATTAATCGACGTATGTAAGGTATTTCGGATTTCATGATGATTGTTGAGCATTTCTTCCTTGCCATATAACATATACCCACGAATAGCCGCATTCGCTCGTACGGTTTGGAACGAGATATCTTGATATAAATGGATTAATTCCGTATTGTCTTCGATTTCTGCTAATGTCTGATTATTATTATTCAAGTAGTACATAGCAATCCCTGATATAAGCAGTAAAAAGATGAGGACAATACCAAAAGCAAATTGCAATTTCCGTTCCACAGTTAGTCTCATATGATTCCCTCTATTCTTCTATAATCCACTTGAGTATAGCCTACCTAAACCTATTAGCCTATAAAATCTATGCTCCTCCTCCTAAACTATCGCTAAAATTTAACAATAATGAGAATTTCGCATCTAATCTATTGACAATAATATCCACTATTTTACTAGTTGAAATAGGAAGTAATCATTTGGAAACCATAGAGATAACACCAAAAGAGCGGAAGATGTAGGAGCATTTTCAGAAAATGACCTCTTTTTTCTAAAAACTCTCGAATGCCTGAAGTCAGCATCATCGCACTCAGTAATAGTAAGCTATGTTGAGCCCCATAAATCTGCATAGAGAATGTGATGACCAAGGGCAGGATGGCTGGATAAATAGAATCTGCTAGTGATCTTTTTTCCCTCGTATTGGAGGGAATGCTTTCTTTCTCTGTGGATTTAGCGGCTATTAGTTTCTTTACAAGCATATAGACAAGACCAAAAAATAAAATTGTATAAACAATAAATAATAGCCACGACATTTTGCTTTTCTCATTTAACAAATGAAAATAATCCTCAGCTTCTTGTGCTTGCAGTACATAATACAATCCTGTTTTTTGATCCATTAGGAAGAATCGTTCATCCTCGACTATTACTTTCAAGGCCGTTTCCTTGCCATTATGGAAGCGTATGTATAAATCACTTACTGCTTCATGGTCTGCTGGTCGACTGCTAAGGTCCTTTTTAGTTTGTAAAACTTGCTGAAGGCGATCTGTATCTTTCACCTCATAGCGGTCGACGTAGAATACTTGCTTTAATGGATATAAATATTGCTCTTTGCCATTACTTCCAGACAAATACCAAGCCTCTTTAATTGATTGAATGGGAGTATGCAGCGGCACTAGCTCCTCCCGCTGCCTTTCATTGTAAATGAAGAGTAGTAGTGTGCTTATACTTAGGACAATGCCCAGAATAAGTGTATGAATATAACCACTCTTGTACACTTTATAACCTCCTTTACCACTTTACATTTATAGTAATTATTGTCATATACGATTTACTACTCTAATAAGTTTCAGCTATACTTAAATAGAGGTGATGATGTATGAGTAGACCAGAATTATACGTACATTTAGTAGTTGGTCCTGACTGTGATTTTGAATCCATGGCCATTCGAGCAGCACTGGAATCTTTTGGTGCAGGAGTGACACTCGATTTAATTGGCAGACCAAATGATTTAATTGATATTTTATCTGGAAATGATCTTCCTCACAAAATGGATTATTTGCTATTAAACTTTCACGGCGATGAGGGGCGATTTTGTCTGCCTGAGCTAGGAGAAGAGGTATATGAAGAAAATGAACCAAGGAGTATCTATTTTGACCCTCAAGATGTCTTAACCTATTGTCAGCTACAGGGTGTCAAGGTCATTGCGGCAGGCTGTACATTAGGCTGGCAGCAGCTAGCGACAGCCTTTTTAGAGAGTGGCTGTCATTCCTACCTAGCTCCTGATGATTATATTGAGGGTAATGCTAATCTCATGTTTCTAATTCACTTTTTCTATGAGATAATCACAAATCATAGAAGTCAGCAGGAGGCATTTGAACTCGCTCAAGCGACCGACCTAGAAACAGCCTTATACAAGCTCTATTTAGCAGAAAAAAGATCGTAGCACCTACTACTTGGCTACGATCTTTCTTCTTTAGCGTTGATGTTTATCTAGCATGGCTTCAGTAAAAGCTTGTGACTGTCCTTTAGGAATACTGAGTGTTTGCCAATCAGAGCCCTTTACCAATTTGGCGATATAAATGATTTGACCGACGTGCTGTGCATAGTGTGCCATTTGTCTTTCAATAGCATCAATGACTGCTAGCCGCTCCCCTCTAATCGTGACATGTCCCTGTAAATCGGATTCTGTTAAACTCGCCAAGGCCTCTAAAAACACTTGCCACCCCTTGTCCCAAGCTGAGATGATTGCTTCTTTGGTGTGAAGACTATCCTCAAACTCATCATCTCGATTTCTCGTTGGCTTTTCTCCATCTGTCGTTAAAAAATCTGTCCAGCGGGAAACCATATTTCCACTTATATGCTTTACAATCACTGCAATACTATTGGATTCTTCATTGTATGCCCAGTGCAATTGTGCCTCTTCCATTTGGGCAAGTGTTTTATCCCCTAGCTCTTTCACACTTTGAAATCTTTTCTGAACAACTTGTAAATAGGTTTGTGCAATTGTCATAGTCGAACCTCCATCCCCTCTTTTCTATCATTCTATTATAGCTCAATTGAAATGTCTCATGACTTATTCGCCAAGAATAAAATCTTTTGCAAGGATCGCCATTTTTTCTTGAACCTCCTGTGGTTCTCCATCAAGTTGATACCCGATATGATAAACATAGCCGTTATAGTAAGAATAAAACTCATTGGCTCTAGTAGTCATTTGAAAGATTCGCTTATCCGTCTCATCATAATTATAATAAGTATATACATAACCTCGTTCTGGTGACATCTCCCGATAAAACAGGGGATTCATAAAATTTAAGCCTATATTCGAAACTTTCATCCCTAAAGTTTCTTCCATATTTTTCGACTTCACATAGCTCGCTAAGGGATTATACTTTACATTTGTCACGGTAAAATTAATAAATTGTAAATCCACCCCAGTGGAGGATTTTTCTTTATAGCTAAATTGAAATTGTGTTTGTTGGCTACCATCCTCCATTTTTGCTGAAATTGCATAGACCTCATGTATATTTGGTTGAAATGGTAAATTTTCAGGATCAGTGAGATGAACGACATCCTCCAGTGATGTTGCTACTGATTGCATCGCCTCTAAACCTTGAAGTGGTGCATAATATTGGATATGTTTTGCCTGACTTAAATAATTAGCAAGTGGAAGAAAATTACTGTATGCTGTGGCTTTTCCCTCCACTTCTGTTTGAAATAAATCCGTGAATGTAGGTGTTACCCCTTCATCCTGTGTCGCCAGCTCATCCATCGGTTTTGCGGCTTGCCAGGCAATAAATAGTAAAATAGAGCAGGTAATCATTATCGTAACGGCACGATATGTCCATCTTGGCTTGGGCATAACAGGCTCTTGCTGAATTTGTTGTCGAACCTTATGAATAATGGCTTCCTTATGTGCTGAAACATCTTGTAGTACCTGCATTGTATGCTTATCCATGGAAAAGCACCTCCCATTCAATATGTTGTAACTCTATTTTTAATAGCTCCTTTCCTTTCTTTAAACGTGATTTCACAGTACCTTCAGGAATCGCAAGTAGCTCCGCAATCTCTTTAATCGTCATCTCCTCCAAGTAAAAATAGACAATTGCTTCTCGTGGTTTGAGAGGTAAGCTTAAAATGGCATCATCTAACAGTGCTTGTTCATCTTGACGAATCAGTGTGTCCGGCAATGTTGATTTTTGTTTGGTAAAAAATTTATGCTGAAATGTTATTTTTCTGTATGCCCAGCTTTTTAAATAATCTTTGCATTTATTGATTGTCATGCGGGCTAAGTATGCCTTCATCTCTCCTCGTTCCTCATATTGTTTTTGATGATAGAACTTAATAAACACATCCTGTACAATATCCTCGGCTATTTGTAAATCCTTTGTATAGTAATAAGCAATTCGAAACAATTGCTCCGTATGTATAGCCATTAACTGCTCGAAATTTTCATGATCAGACACGCCATCATCCTCCTTCTACACTATAAACGACTCACAACCAGAAAAAGATTATTTTTCCAGATAGAAAAATACATAAAAAAACCGCCTCAACCATTTGAGACGGTTTACTGTTACTTTATAAATTTTCATCAATATATGTTTCGATATCAGAAGCTATCGTATCAATCGGTACATCTTCAATGTTTTCAGCATAACCATTATACATTTTGACGAGGACACCATCTTTATCGACTAAGAAAAATTGATTGCCATGAATGACTTGGTCACTGTTAGGGTCGTTTTTCACTAAAATCTTTGTATTTTTCACCGCAAATTGTTCGATATATTTCTGTGAATACCCTGTAAGAAGGTTCCATTTAGATTCATCTGGAACATTGTATTTACTAAGATAATCCGCTAACACATCTGGTTGATCAACATCTGGATCTACTGAAAAGGCAACGATGTTATAGTCCTCTACTCCTTTTTTCTGAAGCTTTTCTTGGACTTGTGCCATGTTTAATGACATGGGCGGGCAGATGGACACACAGTTTGTGAAAATATACATACCAATCCAAGGCTTACCTTTTAAGCTTTCAAGCGAAACCGTTTCACCACGTTGATTAACATGTTCAAAATCGGGTATTTCTAGACTATAATCTGCTTTAAATTTTGAGTTTCCACATGCGCCTAGCACAGATGCACAGGCTAACAGCAGCACTAGCCCTATTAATTTACGTTTCATGTCAACACTCTCCCTAACCTACACTATCCCCATCCTAACGTAGGTTGTAAGCGTTGACAAGAACTTCTAAGTGACAGCTTTCGTACATCTTTGTGAAATCCATTTCATTTTAATGAAACGAGTGCAGCATGAATCGCATCAAGCTTTACTTCGACGCGGTGTAATAAATAAAATGACACTAAAATCGGAAAACCGATATCGGATATCATGTTCAACCACTGTTCCATCCTTCTCCTCCTCTCTCACGTTAAAAATGGTCTTTGCACTTCTCGTAGCAAAGACCATTTTTGAATTATTCTGTTACTACTTCAAATTCTGTGACTTGACGATCTACAATACGAGCTCCCTTGATGGCTGACAGTGCACCACCTTGCCCGGTAAAAACATTTTTAGCCATAATCGTTGTCATTGCCTGCTGAATGTCAGTCACCGTGATATTCGGCTTCGGTGCATCAATCGAAAGGGTTGTCGTTTTCCCATCAGTTGTGGCAAATTGCAATTCTAGAACTTGTGTCATTCTGTGGTCCCTCCTTAAGATAAATCGTGTGTTTCCTGTTTCGCAATGCCAGCCAGTGATTGTGATGAAAGACTAGCAATAGCATAAGCAACAGCTAACAAATCGTCCGCGCTATGTGTGTTGTTAATATTTCGATACGATTTCGTGGTGAACGTAGGCTCATTGTTCTCATCATAGCCATCCACATACTTGAGACGCAGTGTAGCATTTACAAAGTTAACATTAGCCATGTAGCATCACCTCCTTTCTGCACACTATATAAAGGCGAATTGCTAAAAAAGGGACATTAAGGATGAATTTTTTTTCGGAAGCTTTTATAATAGAGTGAGAGAAGGCAAAGAGGTGAACGATTTGTTACAAGGTTGGTTTTTATGGTTTATTTTATTTTGGGTTGTCGTCCTCATTTCATTGATGGCTATTGGCGGATTCTTCATGTTCCGCAAATTTTTAAAGGCACTCCCAAAGCAGGATGGAAAATCAGATTTAGATTGGCAAGAATATTATTTAGATAAAACCGTTCACTTGTGGGGACAAGCTGAAAAAGAATTACTCTATGAACTCGTAAGCCCCGTCCCTGAGCTTTTTAGACAAGTGGCGAAGGAAAAAATTGCAGGAAAAATTGGCGAGCTCGCATTAGAAGAAAAAGCAGCTGCTATTAACAATGACCTCATTATTCGCGGCTATATCCAAGCAACACCAAAACGCGATCACAAATTTTTACGCAAAAAATTAGAGCAAATGCAAATTGACATCTCCCCCTATGAACATCTATTCGAATGAGTAAACGCTGCACAAATCTTTGTGTAGCGTTTTTACTTAGTTATGGGATTATTGTCCTAAGAAGCTATCCTGCACTTTCCTAGCTTTATCCTCTTTAGTTGGACTTCTAACCATGCTTTGCTGCTCTATCCTCTACTTTTGAGTTTTTATCCGCCACTTTTATGAAGCTATCCTGCACTTTGCTAGCTTTATCCTCTTTTTTTGGACTTCTAACCGCGCTTTGCTGCTCTATCCTCTACTTTTGAGGTTCTATCCGCCACTTTTATGAAGCTACTCTGCACTTTTCTAGCTTTATCCTCTCCATTTGGACTTCTAACCGCGCTTTGCTGCTCTATCCTCTACTTTTGGGATTCTATCCGCCACTTTTATGAGGTTATCCTGCACTTTGCTAGCTTTATCCTCTTTATTTGGACTTCTATCCATGCTTTGCTGCTTTATCCGTCACTTTTATAAGGCTATCCAGTTCCTCCAGCGCTTAAATGCATAAAAAAACTACACTAGCTTCAGCACTAGTGTAGTTTTGGAATTGTTTTTTTGACGCGTTTAAACTGGATTAGCATTGCGATACGCCATGGTACTAACATGGCAAAGGCTAATATCCAGAACATACCTGCTAATTCACCGACATCGATGGAGCTACTTAAAATCATTTTCGCCACCACTCGGAATATTAACAATCCGATTAATATAAAAGCGAATGCTTTTGAACGTTTTAAATAAATATCTCGACCCTTTACTTCAAATTTAGAAGTAGCAATTAATATTGTCGAGAATACCATTCCTACAGCTGCCGCCTCTAAGATTTGCATCGGTGGTACACGGAATTGCTCGAATAAAAACATCAGTGCACCTGAGGACATCGCTATTGGTGGAATAATAATTTTCTTCTCATTTGTCGGCATTTTGGAAGCTCTCATTCGTATGACCATCACAAAGCTCCCCATAAGAATGGCCATAATGGTCGACCCTATAACATAATAGTGAGAAGGGATGCTGCTTAACATAAAAAAATCCTCCTCTAATGTCTAATTAACAATTTTGTCCAAGTAATTGATCAGCAACAGCCTTTAATCGTTCTGGCTCGAAAGGCTTTGTAATAAAATCCTTTGCCCCACTCTCAATCGCTTCTACGATTAATTTTTGCTGCCCTAATGCTGTTACCATAATGATTTTTGCATCTGGAAATTCTGGGATGATTTTTTTTACGGCTGCAATACCTGTCATAACGGGCATCGTTACATCCATTGTGACTAAATCTGGTTGTAACTCACGATACATCGCCACAGCTTCCTTACCATTTACTGCCTTACCGACTACCTCATAGCCCCATTCTGTAAACATATTACTGATTGCAACACGCATAAATAGCGTATCATCTACTACTAAAACTGTAGGCACATGTTCATCTCCCTCCACGTTAAAGTTCGGTATGCCTCTTTAGTTTAACAAATTAAAACCCTGTAAATCCACCGAAAATAGGCTGTAAAACGCGTGTAATATACGTTAAGCCATCAAAGAATAATAAAATCCCAACGGCAATCATGATGTAACCGCCGATTTTTACAATTTTCTGGCTGTGTGTACGAATCCAAGTCATTCGTGAAATGAAGAAAGATAGCACGAAGAATGGAATGGCGAATCCTAAATAATACGCAAACATATAGCTAAAGCCCGCACCTGGGTTTGTACTTGCTAACATGATAATCGATGCAAGGATTGGTCCTGTACATGGTGTCCAGCCTGCCGCAAAGGCAATACCAATTAAGACAGACCCAAAATAGCCAGATGGTCTATTTTTAAATTGGAACTTTCGATCCTTCATTAAGAAGTCTATCTGCAATAATCCCACAATCATTAAACCGAATACGACGATTAAAATAGCCCCAACCTGTCGTAATAATGTTTGATAATTTAGGAAGAATTCTGCTGCATATGAAGCACTTAGTCCAATAATGATAAAGATAATGGAAAAGCCTAGTAAAAAGAATAGTGTGTGGAAAATGGCACGTTTTTGTAGCATACCTTTTTCTGATTTTAGCTCATCTAATGTCATACCCGTTATGTACGATAAAAATGCTGGATATAGTGGAAGAGTACATGGTGAAATAAAACTTAAGAACCCTGCACCAAAAGCTAAAAATACGTTAATATCAGATCCCATATTTTTTATTCGCTCCTTACAGTTACTGCATCCATCGTACCAAAAAACAAAATAAAATGCGCCCTTCTAGTTTGTGAACGTTTCATGGCAAAATGATGAGATTTTTGAGAAGTCCCACCAAGCTACTTCTGCATTATGCGCTCCTGTTGATTTTCTGTCAACAAAATCCGCCATTCTTCCCCCTTTTTCAAAAAGAATATAGCTAATTTTTCTACCTTTTTCTTGACAGTGTCGATTACTTGTCATTAATGTTGAAAGAAGCTTCTGTTTTTCATAGACACTATCACGCCCATGTTATAGTAAGAAACTATTTATTTTACACTCATCTTTTAAATCATCTGGATATACAATCATCAGATGACCTTATTATATGTTTATATGTTTCATTATTATTTCTTTAAATTTCGACATTCCTCTACTCTACACAAAGTGTTCATGGTAAACCATGAGTAAACGACTTATTTTCATGTATAATGATGATAGCAAATGAGCGAAAAAAGAGGTGTAGCCCTTGGAATTAAGAAAGATTAGACCAAAAAAGATCTATGAAGAAGTATCCGAAATCTTGCATGAAAAAATAAGAGCTGGTGTCCTTAAGCCAGGTGATCGGCTTGACTCAGTTGAGCAGCTTGCCGAGCAATTACAAGTGAGTCGTTCCGCTGTACGGGAGGCATTATCTGCATTAAAAGCAATGGGATTGATTGAAATCAAACAAGGCTCTGGAACGTTTGTCAAAAGTGTGCCAGCCCATCAGCTTGACTTTCCTTTATCCACCGCTATGTTAACGAATAGACAGGATATTGCTCATTTACTAGAAGTGCGCAAAATTATTGAAGTGGGAGCAGCAGGGCGTGCAGCCCTCCAACGTACAGATCAGGATATTCAGGCAATGGTACAAATTTTAGAGGATATGAAGCAGGCACATGGTGATGGCGAGCTTGGTGAAAAAGCAGATTATCAATTTCATGCAGCAATTTCCAATGCCTCTCAAAATCCCCTACTCACTACAATTTTAGATCAAATTTCTGGTTTAATGATCGAAACGATGAAAGAGACACGGCGAATTTGGTTGTATTCACAAAAAACAACGAGCGAACAATTATATGATGAACATATGCAGATTTTCCTCGCGATTAAACAGCAAAACGAAGAGCTAGCCAAACATGCAATGGCATCTCATTTAAGCAACGTTGAAAAAGTGCTATTACAATATTTCGAAACAACAGAATCCAATTCACACTAAAAACTACCTAGTACAAGCTAGGTAGTTTTTCTTTTCTGAAAATTCATAAAAAAAACGTTTTCACTTTTTCAAATTTGTTGTAAGATTAAATTATTGACAAGTCATCAGATGACCAGTTGTTTACAAAAGGAGCGATGAATATGAAAGTCACACTATTCGCCACTTGCTTAGTGGATATGTTTCAAGGGGATGTGGGAAAAGCAGTTGTTGAAGTATTAGAAAGACTTGGCTGTGACATCGACTTTCCAGAGGATCAAATTTGCTGTGGACAGCCTGCTTACAATAGCGGCTATGTCGAAGAATCGAAAAATGCGATGAAAAAAATGATCACAGCCTTTGAGCATGCTGAATATGTAGTCTCTCCCTCTGGTTCCTGCGCTTATATGTTGAAGGAATATCCGGAAGTTTTTAAAGGAGACCCCATATGGGAGCCAAAAGCGCAAGCATTAGCAGCTAAAACCTATGAATTCACAGAGTTTATTGTCAACGTATTAAAGATAGAAGATGTTGGAGCGTATCTAGAAGGTAAAGCTACTTATCATACGTCATGCCATATGACAAGATTACTTGGTGTAACAGAGGCACCCTTCCAATTATTAAAGAACGTCAAGGGCTTGCATTATGTGGATCTCCCTGGTAAGGATCGATGCTGCGGATTTGGTGGCACATTTTCAGTTAAAATGGGCAATATTTCTGGAGAAATGGTCAATGAAAAAGTACTGAATGTGGAAGAAACAGGCGCTGACATTTTGATAGGAGCTGACGCAGGCTGCTTATTGAATATCGGTGGTCGCATTCAACGTCAGGGTAAGCCAATTAAAGTGATGCATATTGCAGAAGTGTTAAATTGCCGATAAAAGGGGGAAATAAACATGGCCATGAAAACAAGTGATGATAGGTTTCAACAACGTGTCACGAAAGAGCTAGATAATCAGTTTATGCGTCGTGCGGTTTCGAGTGCCCAAGAACGTTTTCAAACACGTCGCCTTCAACAAGCAGAGGAATTAGGACATTGGGAAGAATGGCGTTCTCATGGAGAGGAAATTCGCAAGCATGTTTTAGCAAATCTTGATTATTACCTTTATCAATTAAGTGAAAATGTTGCCAAACGAGGTGGGCATGTGTTCTTTGCGCAAACTGCACAGGAAGCAACCGACTATATTCAAAGCATTGCTGAAAAGAAAAATGCGGCAAAAATTGTGAAATCCAAATCAATGGTGACAGAAGAAATTAACTTAAATACGGCTTTAGAAGCGCTTGGTTGTGAAGTGATTGAGACAGACCTAGGTGAATATATTTTGCAGGTGGCAGATCACGAGCCCCCTTCGCATATTGTGGCGCCAGCCTTGCATAAAAATAAGGAGCAAATTCGAGATGTTTTTAAGGAAAAACAAGGCTACAGCCAAACAGAAAAGCCAGAGGAACTTGCCCTTTATGTACGTGAAAAATTAAGACAGGAATATTTAACAGCCGATATTGGTATTACAGGCTGTAATTTTGCTATTGCTGAAAGTGGATCGATTACACTCGTTACGAATGAGGGCAATGCTGATTTAGTAACAGCGCTACCAAAAACACAAATCACAGTTATGGGAATGGAAAGAATAGTTCCTACATTTGAAGAAATGGAGGTCCTTGTTAGTTTATTAACAAGAAGTGCTGTCGGTCAAAAGCTAACGAGCTATATTACAACATTAACAGGCGTAAAGGACGAAGAGGATACGGATGGACCAGAGGAATTTCATTTAGTTATTGTTGATAATGGACGCTCGGCTATTTTAGGTAGTGAATTCCAGCCTATTTTACAATGCATTCGCTGTGCTGCCTGTGTTAATGCTTGCCCTGTCTATCGTCATGTTGGTGGGCATACGTATGGCTCTATCTACTCTGGACCTGTAGGTGTTGTGCTCTCTCCACTTTTAGGAGGCTACGATGATTTTAAAGAACTGCCCTATACTTCTACATTGTGCGGTGCTTGTACAGATGCTTGCCCTGTTAAAATTCCATTACATCAGCTCATTCATCGCCATCGTCAGGTCATTGTTGAAAATGAGGGCAAGGCACCTATCTCTGAAAAGCTTTTAATGAAGGCATTTGGTCTAGGGGCTTCCTCCCCTACCCTTTATAAAATGGCGACAAAAATGGCTGCACCTGCCATGTCTCCATTTATCAAAAACAAGACTATTTCTAATGGTCCAGGCCCATTAAAAGCATGGACTGAGGCAAGGGATTTCCCTGCACCAAGTAAAGACAGCTTTAGAGACTGGATGAAGCATCGTCCAAAAGGAGGCGGGCAATAATGACTGGTATGATTCAGCGTCGAGAAACCTTTTTAGCAAATATTGCGAAGCAGCTCGGACGTTCGCCTAAGACAAAACTACCACGACCAACTTGGCAGTATCAGCCACAAGATCGTGTGCTCAAAGATGCGACAAAGGATGAATTGGTGGAAATATTAATTAAGCAGTGTGCCAACATCCATACCAATATTGTCATTTCTAATACTGCGACACTTCCAGAGGATTTACAGGACGTTGTTGACAAGTATGGAGGTCAGTCTGTTATTACATGGAAGGATAAACGGTTCCAGGACTACGGATTATCTGCACTTATGAACGAACGATGGCCACAAGCCAATATTCAGCTTTATGAATGGGATTCACAGCAACCTGAGGAAAATATCCGTCAAGCTGAAAAAGCAAATATTGGCGTGACAATTAGTGAAATGACGTTAGCAGAATCGGGGACTGCCGTGCTTTTTAGTAGCAAAGATAGAGGGAGAAGCATTAGCTTTTTACCTGAAAAGTCGATCATTATCATTCCTAAAAGTACAATTGTGCCTCGTATGACACAGGCAGCTCGTTGGATTAGTGAAAAAATCCGTCAGGGTGAAAAAATTGCTTCCTGTATCAACTTTGTTACGGGACCAAGTAACTCAGCCGATATCGAAATGATTCTTATCGTTGGTGTCCATGGCCCTATTCAAGCAACCTATATTGTTATTGATGATCAGTAAAAGAACAGGCATGCATTTCACCGCATGCCTGTTCTTGTTGTTGAAAAAGATGATGTCAACGGCAGAAAAAGCAACTTTGCAAGGTGAGGGGTTGATTTCCGTTCCGCCAGCGTCCTTTCCAGGGGGCGTCCGATGAGCCGCTTCACTCACTTACGTTCGCTCCAGGGTCTCCTCTGTGACGCTCAATCCCCTAGGAGTGACGCTGGCTCCACTCCAATCAACCATTCTGCAAAAGGGGCTTTTCCTTATCTTTCATACTAGCTAGCCGTAGTAATCAAATTAGCCTATTATTTGTATGATTAGAGAAAGGATAGACTCTTAATTTCATTGCGAAGAAGTAATGAGTGTCAAAAGCCCTCCATAAAATGGGTAGTGAAGACCTTCACTTTATTTGAAAACCTTTGCTAAAAAGTTAGTGGGTTGAAGTGGAAGGCTACTTGACTCCCGTGGGATAGCGAGACAGGCGAAACCCTGCACGGAGCCGTAGCGGAGGAAGCGATTCGGCGCTCGCCCACAGGAAAGCAAGTAGCCTGCAACGGAAATCCATTTCTACCTTTCAATTGAATGTTTTGTTTTTCAACACTAAGAACGAGGCTGGGACAAAAAGAAAAAATGTTAGACCAAGATATAATTAGTCTAACATTTTTTTGATTTAGGAAGGCATATTTAACTTCTTAAAGTGAAAAAGCTAATATCCATTTTTATTGTTTTTCAATATAATCGAGTTCTGTCCCAGCCTCGTTATTTTAAGTTGTTGTGTTCGCAACACCTTCTGGGAGAGCTGCTTTTTCATAATACTCTGGATGTGCCTCTTTTAAAATAGATGAGCGCAGCATCACAAGTGAAATGATAATAATAATGACACTCGTTACTGGTAAAATAATAGTTGCTGGTAATGTATCATATAACATGCCATAGACTACCATACCAATCGGCATCATGGACATCGCCATCGTCTCCATTAGCCCAAAAACACGCCCACGGTACTCTTCCGCAATGATTTTTTGCATATACACCCCGATGGGCATATTAATCCCCATTTCGAAAATTGCGAAAATAAAGTAAATGATGAGATAGAAGATCACAATAGCTATATAGGAAAAATCAGTAACTAAAGGGATGACTGCTAAGCCAACACTTCCCGCCAATAGTAATAAGCTGATTTTCGAAAAGCGTAAAGGTACCTTTACTTCAGATCTTGTTGCGAAATAAAGGGATGCTAAGAGCATACCTAATGCACCAGACGCTTCAATAAAGCCAAAGTGTGTGGATTCTACTTTTAGCAATTCAATAATGATGTACGTTCCTCCAACAGCGATGGCAGAAAAGAATAGGTTGATCCACAATGCTACCCACATAATGGTCTTAATGACGTTACGTTGCTTGATATAATGAAAACCACTTTTCAGCCCTTCCCACATCTTTTCTTTTTTCGTATCTTCCCCTCTTGTACTATAAAGGTTAAAATCCATTGTTGCCTCTAAACAAAAGGCAATCGCATAGGCCACCATATTCACCATTAAAAATACATCCATATTAAAAAATCCATACATCATACCACCAATGACTGGTCCTCCAATTGCAGCTACGGACATTGACATTTGGTTAAATGACATCGCACGTTGTAATCTCTCTGGATTGACAAGTGTGGCAATTGCTGATGAAAACGTTACACCAGAAAAGGCTGAGCAAATCGTATTAAAAACAGTAGCTATGTATATAGCATAAACGGACATTCCTACTGTTTCTGTATAAAGCAGTAATCCCCCTACTGTCAAAATGGTTCCTGCCTGTGCTATTAATATTGTGCGTTTTTTTGAAAAATTATCTGCGACATAGCCTGCTAAGGGTGCCACAAGTGCGCGGGGTAATACTGAACAAATCATATTGGTAGCGAAGCTCATTGCCGACCCAGTCATCGCTAAAATATACAAGCTAATACCGAATGCCATGACGTTTGCACCCAACATGGCAATCATTTTACTCGCCGTGAACGTCCATAAGTGATAGGTCGCCTTTTTTAATTTTTCCGCTTCATTCATCTAAATCCCTCCATTATTTAACTAAATTAAAAAGTTTAATTATGTTAAACAAAATATACCACAGCTCCCTCTTTTCATGCAAGCGAAAGTTTAATATAATTAAACAAAAGGAGGCGAGGCAGTGGACTCTTTAGGCACACGAATTCGCAAATTAAGGAAAGAACAAAAATTAACATTAGAGGCACTTGCCGGTGATCGTCTAACTAAAGGAATGTTAAGCCAAATAGAAAATGATAAGGCTAAGCCTTCTATGGAAAGCCTTGACTATATTGCTGAACGTTTAGGTGTAAAAGCTAGTGAATTACTGGAAGAAGTAACCCCATCCTCCATACGCCAGCTATTAGAGCAGGTGGAAAGTTTATTTGCAGAAGTAAAACGTGGTGATGCTCATCATCATCAAGAAATTGTCGATTTAATTAAGCCGTCTGTGGAGGGCCTGCCTCAAAGTTATGAAGCTGGCCGTTTATTGTATATTTACGCAGATGCCCAGTATGAAGCTGGATTAACAACATGGGAAGTCCCGCTTCAGCAAGCCCGCACTATTTTTAAGGAAATTAATTTACTCAGCCATTGGTTCAAAACCTTTATCCTCGAGATGGCTATTTTAGCAGCAAAACGTCAATATACATTGGCGTACGATCGTATCTTACAGGCAAAGGAAATTATCGAACAAGAGGACTATCAGCTCGATTCTCGTGATGCCTTATTAATGACTTATTATACAAGTATTTTCCAACTTGCAATTGGTGAGCATGAGGAAGGGAAAAAATTAATTCAAGAGACGATTGCCAATGCTCATAAAAACCAATTGTTCTATCAGATTGATAATATGTACAGAATTGGTGCCTATTGTGCCATGATTGATCGTGATTTTGAACAAACCAATCATATGTTTATGAAACTGGAGCAATATCAGGCATTTGCTGAACGTGTTGAGGTTGATGCTTTTATTTTTGTATTGAAGGCACATTATTGTAATAATTACAGCAATAATTATGAGCAGGCTCTGATGGAAATAGAACGTTTTTATCAGCTTAGACACGATGATTATTTAGACAAGCTAGATCCAAACTTTTACTATGCTGAAAAAGGAAAATCCTTATATTTACTTGGACAATATGAGGAGGCGAAGGCTGCATTCGAACAGTATAAACACAGACCGATCTATATTAATCATCCATATGATATTTTAAGCTTAAATGAATGCTTTTCCTATAAAGCCCTTTGCTATGCACATTTTGGTGAGCTAACAACAGCCTATGAAATTGCAAAAATGGCCTATACAGATTCACTGGATTTAGTGGATTTGCCCTATAAACGAAAAATTGAGGAAGTCTATCGAACGATTAAGGCACAGATTGATTCCATAACTTAATTAGTAAAGGGATTGCACGAGGCTGTGCAATCCCTTGTTTTTATTGCTGACGATCACTCTTTATTTGCTTATGGATCTTGCGTAACGCTTTTTTCGACCCACGTTCGATATCGTGCTGAAGCTTCCGATCCTGATAGTCTACAAATAATGTCTCTAAATCATATCCTTCAGGGTATAACTCTGTTGCAGGTAATTCAAGGGCAAGCCTCTTTACATTGACCTCTAGTATTTGCCCCTGATAGAATACGCTAACATTATTGTACGGATTCATTTCTTCATATACCAATCCCACATCATCATAGTCCAATAATTTCACACGATCCCCCTTTGCAAATGTATAAGCTGCTGCCAAGCTTTTTTTCTCTTCTTTAGGCTTTCGAATTTTACTGTCCTGAACGATCGTCAGTTGATATTGTTTATTATTTATATAATCCTTTGCTCTTTGTAAAACCGCTTCGCGGACATTCATTTTTTTAGAAATCCATAAGGCATTGCTTTCTCCAGAGGTGCCGATGAGTAATTGGTACAAAGGCTCTAATGTATCAGCATGGAAGCGCATTGCCGCATTCATAAAATCAGGATGCATTTCAGAAAATCGTTTAATTTCACCATAATGTGTAGTTGCCACAGTTATACAGCCCATTTGATAAAATTCTTCTAATAGCGCAATGGCTAGTGCAGCTCCTTCATTTGGCTCTGTTCCACTGCCAATTTCATCAAATAGTAAGAGTGTATGATTATTAGCAGCTCTCATAATATCGGAAAGATTTTTCATATGAGAAGAAAACGTACTAAGTGCATTTTCTATACTTTGATTATCGCCAATATCAACAAAGATATGATCAAATACAGCCATTTCCGTTCCTTCGTCCGCTACAATATGGAAGCCCGACATCGTAGCTAATGTTAAAAGGCCAATGGTTTTCAACACAACTGTTTTCCCACCAGCGTTTGGACCTGTAATAATTAAGCTACGGTAGTCTTTCGTGATGGAAAATTGAAGGGGTACCGCATTTCCTGGTAGTAATGGATGCTTACCATTGATTAGTTGAATATAACCGTAATCATTTATACGTGGCTCCCTACCACCAATTTGTCTACTGAACTTCGCTTTGGCAAAAACCATATCGTATTGACTAATCAACTCCATGTTAATGGTGATGGCATGAAGATGTTCCATCAATAGCCCTGATAAAGACGCTAAAATCTGGTATTCCTCCACGGCTTCCTCTGCCTTTAAGGTAGCTAATTCTACATTTAATTTAGCGACAACACTTGGCTCCATAAAAACGGTTGCCCCTTTTGAGGAAATTTCAACGACCGTACCCTGTACATGATTTTTATAGGTCGCCTTAATCGGAATCGTATAGCGATCATCCTTTTGACTAATAAAAAATTCCTGAATATACGGTTTATTGGCACTGTTATTTAAAAATTTCGTTAAACGTTCTTTAATTTTTTCCTCTGTCGTTTCCATATGATGTCGGATGCGTTTTAATTCACGACTAGCAGCCGAATCTACACGATTGGCTTTGATCGCAAAATTAATTTCTTCCTCCACGCTTTTAAATTCAGCCATAGAATGAGCGTAAGAGGAAAGAACAGGCGCAAAAAATGCCTTATCTAACATAAATTTTTTGATGTTGCGGCAGCCTCTTAAAAAATCAGAGATACTCACTAGCTCACTGGGATCTAGAAGCATTCCCTTTTCAAGCTTTGTCATAATATGCTCAATATTCGATACCCCTAAAAACGGAACATGCCCCTCTGCATCCAATATTGCACGAGCTTCTGTTGTTTCATTCAACCGATTTTTTACCACTGTTAAGTTTGAGCTTGGCATTAATTTATCTAAAAGCTGTTTTCCTAACCCGCTGACACAATAGGATTTAACGATGTCCTTTAATTCATGATATTGTAATTTTTCAAGTGTAGTATTATTCATTTCTTTTTGCTCCTCATTGTAATGTTTTATCATACATGAAGATACCTACCCAATAATAGATAGCAATGATGGTTTAAACAAAATAAAAAAGCTGTGAGGAATCCCCACAGCTCTATCTTTAAAAGGCGCATTTTCCTGGCATCACAAATAAAACTTCAGCTAATTGAAGTTTCTATCCTATCTGCCACGCTTAATAAAGTATTGTAGGTATCTACATAGGTTGTTGAAATAGATCCATGACAAAATAAGGGGTTTTCATAACATGTATCCCCTGCTGTCGTCATCGCCACTATTTCATTCAATTTTTACCTAGTTAGAACCTACCGCACTCACAAAAAGCACCTCTCATTAATTGATCATTGTTATCTAATTATTGACATTTTACTATATGCTAACAGGAAAGTAAAGGTACCTACCTTCAAAAGGTTTTCTCCTATTTTGTAGAATCTATCAAAAAGATTCTATTTGGAGGGAGTACCCAAATACAACAAAAGACTACCCATTGCCTGTTTACATTCATTTTCTTATTTATTTTTATAATCCCTACAGTCTCTGCCACATCAACTGTGAGTGGTGAAATAAACGCTATGGGCTTTCATTATGCAGTCTTGCATTTAGCGCAATATAAAGCAGCGGTGAATGAGTTATTCATTGTTAGCCTCATCGATCTTTAAGATACGATTAAACAAAATAGCAGACAATCTAGCAGCCCAATCCGATAAGGAATAAAAAAGTTTTGTGCATTACAAAGCGAAGTGGTAAAAGTTACAAAAAAAGACCTGTAGAAAAATCTACAAGTCTTTTACGAAACTGATTTATGATGGGCTTTTCTTGTTTCTATAATTTTCGAACCAGAAAATAAAAGTAAAGCTGCCCAAATAATGCTGAATGCAAGGAGCTCAACCTGACTAAATGGCTCTTTGTATAGCACGATACCTAAAATCAAGACAATTGTTGGCGATACATATTGGATAAACCCTAGTAAATATAAAGGAATATTTTGTGCCCCCTTCGCAAATAAAATAAGCGGGACGGCTGTTACTAAACCACTAAAGATCATCAAAATATCTGTTTTAACATCGACATGTAAAAACGAGGCTTGATGTGTAGCAAAAAGATAGACATAATAGCCTAATGCAAAGGGTAAAATCAATAACGTTTCAATGGCTAGGCCTCTTGTAGCATCCAGTGTAATTTTCTTTTTCAGCACACCATAAATAGCAAAAGATAGCGCAATCAATAAAGCTACCCAAGGTACTGAGCCGTAATTGATCGTTAAAATAATCACCGCAATAAAAGCAATTCCTGTTGCTACCCATTGTGCACGACTCAGCGATTCTTTAAAGAAAATCACCCCGAAAATTACAGACAATAGCGGATTAATATAATAACCTAAGCTCGTTTCAATGAGATGATTATGCGTCACTGCCCAAATATATAAATACCAGTTCATTGAAATGACAAAGGATGCACCCGCAAGCTGCCAGAAATGCTTTTGATGTGACCATAAATATTTTAAATCTGCTACGAGATCCTGACGCATTCGAAATACGAGTACTGCCAGCACCGTAAAGACAAAGGACCAAATGACACGGGATAATAAAATCTCCATACTTGGTACATGCTCAAGTAATTTCCAATATAGAGGGAATGCTCCCCAAAAGGCATAGGCAAAAAAGGCTGCCAAAACTCCTTTTTTCTCATTTGACATGATATTAACGCTCCTACTCTTACTGAAATCGGTTAACGATTTCCTATAATCTTAAACTAGTTAAAGAATAGACTCATTATAGGACTTTGAGTAGCTGCTGTAAATGCCAAATTTCTAGTTCCTTTTATAAGCTGTTAACCTTTTTGTTCCGACTCTAGCTCAGAAATATACTTGCGTACAGTACTATAGCTAATCTCTGGATTGATTTGGCGCTTGATGCGAATATGGATTTCTTTAATTCCAACCCCTTGCTCACGCATATCTCGAATCATCGACTTCAAGGGCCCCGTCAATGACTCTCTTGACATCGCTGTATATTTACTTAGTTCAATGAGAAGGTCTGTATTTTGTTGACGGAGCACCTTCATCTCCTCCACCACACAATTATATTCAGTGACCTTTTTCTGCAAGACCGTGTTTTGCTGCTTTAACTTTTGTAGATCCTCTGTTAGCTGTGCATTTTGTTTTTTTAGCATTTTTCGTTCTCGTTCTAAACCATTTTGCTTGTTATCTAAATCCTTATACATAGCATTATATAACTCTTCCATATGCAAAAGCTCTAGATAGCGACTTTGCGGTACAATCATTAAGCTATCTGTCGTGTATAGAGCAAGCGTTCCATCTTTAAACGGCTCATACGACAATGTAGAGGGATTTATTTTATTTGCCATTTATTTTTTCACTCCTCCACGAATAATTACATGTAATCGAATACCTTTGTGTAGCATCTTTCCGCTTCCTTTTCTATTTGATAATCATTCTCATTTAATATTATCATAATCACTATTTTGCTTTTTGTCAAAGATCATTTCCCTTGTGTGGAAGGAGCCTCTATCTGCCTACCCTTTCCATAAAAAAAGCCTCTTGCAACAATAGCTGCAAGAAGCTTTAGCCTTACATTTTTTTCAGTTTCTCATACTCCAATTGCAAACGCTCAATACGTTTACGACCTTCTTCACGGTTTCTTGCTGTTTCTGCTTGAATTTGCTTTGTTTCTTGAATACCAGCCATAATTGTTTGCCATGTTGTTTCAATGGTTTCGATTTTAATGCTTGGGCTACCAGCTTGACGAGCAATATTCACACTGTTCTTACTAATATTTTCTGCATTACGCACAAGCATTTCATTCGTACGGCGATCTAGTTCCACCATAGAATCAGAAATCAACTTTTGACGCTTTAATGTCACTGCGTGAATAAGCCCCTGCTTAAAGATCGGAATCGTTGTGACAAAGGCAGAATTAATCTTGGCAATTAGATGATTGTTCCCTTGCTGCATTAAGCGAATTTGTGGTGCTGATTGGAATGATACTTGTTGTGCCATTTCTAAATCATAGCGACGTTGCTCTAATAATTCCACAGCGCGTAGCATTGTTTCATATTCCATAGCTGCCAATTGATCACCACTTTGAGCCTTTTGTTCAAGTGCTGGTAAAGACGCACGAACCTCTTCTGTTTTCACTTCAATAGCTGCAACAAATTTACTTAATGATTGGAAGTAGTTTAAGTTTTGATCATACAAATTTTCAAGGTCAATGGTATTACGCTTCATTTCCCCTTCATATTTTTGGATTTCACGGTAAATGACATCCACTTCTTTATTCATGCTGTCATACTTAGATAAGAACCTTTCCAATTGCTCTTTTCCTTTGTTAAAGAGCTTGGAGATGAAACCGCCCTTTTTCTCTTCCGCAAAATCCTGTGGATCAAATTTATCCATAATTTTATTCAGGTTATTTAAAAGCACACTCGATTCTTCAAGCTTACTAGCTTTCATCGTTGCGAGCATTTTATCAGAAAAGGTTGAAATGCCACTTGCCGTTTCTTTACCGAGCTCTAGCATGGCAATTTGATCTTTGACATCAATTTTTTGTGCAAGTGTATGAACCTCTGGATCCTGCTTTAACATTAGCTGGTTTTGAGCGATTTGTGATAGTTCCTGCTCAGATACAAGTACTGGCTTTTGCTCAGCCGTTTGCTGTAAAAGTGGATTTGGCTGTAATAAAGGATTTTCTGAAGCGAATGGGTCCTTGGATTTTAAAAGATCATTGTTGAATTCAGACATATGTTTTACCCCCTGCAATTTATCTCTACTAATTACTTACGATTACCATGTAAAAAAGTTTCATTTTCTATAGGATGAAAAAATACGAATCTGCTATACAATAGCCATTCTGATGTACCTTATATTGCAAACTATATTGATTAGGGTGAGCATTATCAACAAAAATTTCCACTTCAGTGCAATAGTGAAGAATTTCTGCTATTTCTTTACTAGTAGGACACAGCTGTTGAAGCTTTTGAAAGAGCTGCGCTTTTTCTTCGATTGTTGCTAAACGCTGATTTGATGATCGGTCAAGAATTGCCTCCACCTCTGATTTAGCTAACATCATCTCATCCCCTTTTATAAATTATAGCTTCTTTCTAGCCAAAATTCGACTGATTCCGTAAATTCCTTTACATTGTTTGCTAACAATGGCACCATGACACCAAAAAAGCAGCTACATTATCCATGTAGCTGCCATTATGTTATGTTGTTACCTTTAATACCGTTTTAATTTTTTGAATGACGCCGCCAGAGCTATATGTCAATACACTACGTTTATAGAACGATAAACTGAATAGGTATACGACAACAATCGTTACGACTAAAATTCCTAAAGAAAGTAATGGTACAATGCCACCGATATCTGTAGCGCCAATACGCATTGGCATAATCATTCCAGAAGTTAGTGGGATATAAGAGAATATTTTAATGATAATTGTATCTGGATTCCCCATGCCTGTCAGCATAACATAGAAGCCAATAATCGTAATAATCATCGCAGGCATTAATACTTGACCCGCCTCTTCTACTTTCGATACTAAAGAGCCAAATAATGCACCGATAATAAGATAAAGGATAACTGTTAACAGTAGGAATACGATAGCATAGATGACATAGCCAACGGACAATTCCTTGACAATGCTAGCAGCTGCATCCCAAACCATTCCACCTTTGATAAACTTCGCATAGATAAGGAACACGATCGCAATAATACCCATCTGTGTTAAAGCGAGCAATAAAACTCCAGCGATTTTTGCTTTAAAATGTGTCCCAGGTTTGACACTAACTAACAGCATTTCCATTGCGCGTGAGCCTTTTTCAGAGGCTATTTCAGTCGTAATCATCGATAGAAATGTAGAAATGAAGAAATAGATTAAAATTCCTACCGCATAAGAAACTACTAGCCCTGATTGCTTTTCTTCTTCACTTTTTCCACCTGTTGATGCCTCATTTAAGTTTTTCGTGGAAATTGTTGTTTGAGCTGCCATGATTTGTGCCGCTTGCTCAGGTGAAAGCGATAATTGTTGTACGGCATAGTGTTGTCCTGCATATTGTAATAAGGATGATAATGTAGATTGATCGTTTAATTTCAGTGGTGTAAACGTAGCAATTTCCGCATGTAATTGACCATTTTGGTCGTTAATCGTCACAATCGCATCCAGCTTGCCGTCCTTTACTCTTTTTTCAAGGGTCGATACATCTTGCTCATCTTGAATAAAATTCATATCTCCATTCGAGACAAAAATACCACTTAGATCAGCAGAGGTTTTATTAATAATCGCGATTTGCTGTGCTTCATCATCACCTGTGAATAATTCCTTAATTTCTGACCAGAAGACAGCCACTGACATGACAATTACATATAAACAAGTCATTAAGATAAAGGATTTTGATTTAATTTTAGCTTTATATAATTGCTTCATTAATAAACTAAACTTCGACAACATGGCCACCTACCTTATCTTTAAAGATTTCATCTAACGATAAATAATCTAAGCTGAATTTTTCAATATACTTCCCATTGGATAGCTGCTCAAAGATACCTTGAGCAAAGCTTTCGTCCACTAATGTAAGCACTGTTTGCTCCTTCTCTACACGCACATCCTTGACACCCTCAAGTGCCAATAATTGTGTTGTTGACCAATCCGTACGGACAGCAAGCTTTGTTTTACCATATTGTTTCTTTAAATCTAGTAAGCTTCCAGAAAATAAAGAAACACCTCGTTTTAATAAACACAAATGATCACAAAGCTCCTCGACATTGTCCATTTGGTGACTGGAGAACAAAATCGTCGTGCCTTGCTCTTTCAATAGTAAAATAGCATCCTTTAGTAAATCTTTATTGACGGGATCTAGCCCACTGAACGGCTCATCTAAAATTAAAAACGCAGGTTTATGGATAAAGCTGGCAATTAGCTGTACCTTTTGCTGATTCCCCTTTGACAGTGTTTCTGCCTTATCCTTGCGTTTTTCCTCCAGTTCAAAGCGTTGAATCCAAAAATCTATTTCCTTTTTCAGCTCTGCTCGTTTCATGCCACGTAGCTCACCAAAAAAGTAAAGCTGCTCCTCTACCTTCATTGTTGGGAAAATACCACGCTCCTCTGGTAAATAACCAAGGACATCTCGGTTAATGGCATTAACTGGCTGCCCATCCCAAGTAATCGTCCCCGCTGTCGTCTCCTGTAAATCTAAAATCATTCGGAATGTCGTTGTTTTTCCTGCACCATTTTGACCAATTAGACCGAAAATTTCCCCTTTTTCAATGGTAAAATTTAAATCATCTACAGCTGTAAAATCCTTGTATTTCTTTGTGACATGCTGTAACTGTAATGTCATGTTGTCTTCCTCCTTATCCTTCAAATATATGTAAGTCTTGTTTCAAGCCCTTTTTACGATTTTCATTTTTTACTATAGGAATGAATAGCAGTAAGGCGACAATCAAATTCATGCACCCCACACTTGTATTCATAGATCCTACAACGAATTCCCGTAAACCAAGGGATAGATTATAAATACCAATGATTAAATTTAACAGTAGCACGAATATAAAAATGCGATTCATGGATTTAATATAGTTTATTTTCGAGGAAGCATCTGAAAATATCTCAAAAGGGCCCTCCGATTTTGGTTTTCGATAATAGGCCCACCCACCAAACTTAGACACACACTCGATATGCATTTCGTCTAGAAACTCAAAATAATCCTTCGACTTTCTATTGATAAATTCATTTCGATAAATATATTGACCTGGTGTCCCTTTTTCAAAAACAAAGTAGCCTACTACCGTCTTTTTAAGATTCCACCCCCGATCTGCCATGTCATTGACCCATCGCTCTTCCTTTTCGTAATCAATAAAAAAACGATACATTCTTTTTTTCATTTTGCATCACTCCTACTATAAAATCATGCTTCCTTTTTCATTATTTTCTGATTTCCCGGAAAATAATAGACGCTTCGTTAATCCGAAAATACATTTAATTCTCTCTTTAATCGATTACGTATACGCATAAGCTTATAGAATGGGAGGGCAAATAATACAACAACCACAAGATTCAGCGTATTTAACGCAAAACCAACCCAGTCTGTTGTTTGCTCCGAAAAATCGCCAATTAAACCGATCAGTCCAATGAACAAATTAAGTAGAATAAGAGAAAGCAGGATCCTCATCTTTTTTGACAGGTTACCAATTTTCGTTTTTTTATCTGTATACAGCTCAAATGGACCTTCCTGTGCTGCTTTTCTAAAAAATACAAAATTTCCAGAGCGGTCTACTTGTTCAATGCCAGAGGATTTGAGAAATTCGAGAAATTCCTCTTCATAGTGCATACCGAATCGCTCTAATTCATCATGGCGATAAATATAGCTATTTGGTTCTCCACGCTCAAACGTAAAACGAATCCATGTAAATTTTTTTAAGTGCCAGCCCTGACTAGCCATGTCATTGACCCACTTCTCTATTGCATAGGGATTAATCATCAATCGATATTTATGCATATTATTCAACTCCTCTCGTTATACGGATACCATTGTCAAAAAGTTCCCTTAATCGTAAAATTTCATATTCCACCACTGTTTTTCCAGTTTCAGTAATAATATATTCTTTCTTTCTGCCATCTCCATCAAGTGCCTCTATCCATCCTCGTTCCAACAATGTTTTAATCGCACCATATATGGTTCCGGCCCCTAAGCGCACTCTTCCATTGCTCATTTCTTCCACCAATTGCATAATGCCATAGCCATGCCTCGACTCATATAATGCTAATAAAATATAATAAACGCCCTCTGTTAATGGCGGATGCTCCTGTGTCATACAAATCCTCCTTTATATCGTCTATCAATATATCGCCAGTCGATATATTCAAAATATATCAGCAGTCGATATAATTGTCAACGCTCATTCACAGTGTTGCAGATCCTCGTACACTATGCTAGGATGTAAGTAATTACTTGCATGGAAGGAAGTATGTTCTTGACAACGAAAGGAACTGCGCAACGAATTATCGAAGCTGCTCTACAATTGATTAGTGAAAAAGGCTATACAGCTGCAACTACCAAAACCATTGCAGAATTAGCAGGTGTCAATGAGGTCACTCTTTTTCGTCACTTTGGCAACAAACGTGGTTTATTAAAAGCCATTATTGAGCAATTTTCTTATTATCCTCTTCTACAGCAGGAGATCAATCAAAATGTAACGTGGGAATTAGAAAAGGATTTATTGAATTTCTCACTGAAGCATTTTCATTTTTTAATGTCGATTAAAGATTTTGTCATGATCGGCTTTAAGGAATCTATTCAATTTCCTGAAATTAGTGAGGAAATCGCCAATCTCCCGCTCCTCATAAAAAAGGAGCTCATTCTCTATTTTCAAGAGATGCATCAACAAGGAAAAATAAGAGAAGTTGATTTTGAAGCAGCAGCGTTATCGCTTATAGCTTTGAATTTTGGTCATTTTATGTCACGTGCTCGCCTTGGAACTATCGTGTCTGACTTACCAACTGAAGAACTTTTACAAACTAGTGTTGCTATTTTTTCTAGGGGACTCGTTTCCTAGAAAAAATTTTTCTAATCAATGCAAGTAAGTACTTACTTAATTTTAGGGGGAATAAAAAATGACAGGTTTACAAGCACTATTGCGAGTTCGTGAAACCTATATCGGCATTGTTGCAACCATTGCCTTCCAATTAATATTCTTTACAATTTGGATGACTGCCTATGATGGTGTCAATGAAAGAGCGGAACAGTTAAGCATTGGTATTGTTGTGGAAGATTCTGTAATGGGTCAACAGGTAGCACAGAACATCAAAGGCTCCATCCCCTTTGGAATGAAGGACTATTCTTCGATGAAGGAAGCTGAGCGCGCATTAAACGAACGACAAATTAATATGATTATGCAAATTCCATCCGATTTTACAAATCAAATTCAAGCAGGGAAAGAGGCTGAAATTATTTATGCGATTAATCAAGCCAATGCAAGTGTAGCGAAAAATATGATGGAGGGTGTAGCAAAGCAATTAACAGAAGAAATCAATCAAGCCCTCTATCCAATGCAACAAAATCAAGCGGTTGCAGTCTTTGCTCAACAATTTGCTCAGCTTCCCTTCGAGCAACACACTGCCCAACAAATTACCACTTCTGTCAAAACGACTGTAATGAATGTCAAAGACCATCCCGTCGATGGTACGATTGTAAAAACCAATGATGTAAAGGGATTTGCTGCAAACTTTGTCCCACTTATGGTCATCATCTCCTCCTTTGTGGGAGCGATGGTTATGATTATGCAACACCAGCAAGCAGCACAGCTCGTTCAAGACAGCCTATCAAAATGGCAATTGTTTCTCGCACGACAGCTACTCAATGTGGGCGTAGCCTTTACATTGCCATTCATAACAATTGGCTTGATGCACCTTTTTAATATCGATAGTCAAGAAAGCCTGCTGTCGATTTATCTCTTCCAATCTGTAATGTATCTTGCTTTCCTTAGCTTGGCCCAAGTATTTGTAATTGCCTTTGGGAATATGGGGATGATATTTAATATTTGTGCTCTCTCACTCCAATTAGTAACATCAGGTGTACTTGTTCCAAAAACCATGCTATCTGAAGGATACAAACAGGTCGCTGCCATGCTACCTGCCTCGTATGGAGCAGATGGCTACTACACAATCATCTTTGGTGGTAGTTCTGATAATCTCCTGCAAAACAGTAGCTCATTGGCCATCATCATCTTTGTGACACTAGCCATTGCTACGTTGATCGTCACATTTAAGCCAGCTCCAGTCCGATGATTTAATAGAAAAGAGAAGGTCTACAAGTTGATGTAGACCTTCTCTTTGAGTGGTTATTCGCTACTCTTTCTCTTCTATCCTTCACTTTGAGCTGGCTATCCGCTACTTTTTCTCTTCTATCCTTCAATTCGGGCGTCCTATCCACTGCTTCTTACTCTATCCTTCAAATTGGGCGTTCTATCCGCCACTTTTTCTCTTCTATCCTTCAATTCGGGCGTCCTATCCACTGCTTCTTACTCTATCCTTCAAATTGAGCGTTCTATCCGCTACTTTTCCAATACTATCCTTCAATTTTGGCGTCCTATCCACTGCTTCTTACTCTATCCTTCAAATTGAGCGTTCTATCCGCCACTTTTTCTCTTCTATCCTTCAATTCAAGCGTTCTATCCCCCACTCCTCACATTCTTTAAAATAGCTGCTAGCTGTTGATTTAACATGGTCACGCTATCGCTGAAATCGCCGCGATACCATTGGATGATGAGTCCGATGATGGCGTTTGCTTGATAGGCACTATAATAGTCGATCGAGATATGATCCTCCATTTGATGTATGTGCTGTGTGGTAATATCGCGTTTTAGCAGGGAATAAATCCCATCAAATAGCATGTAATAGTAGGTCAGCGGGACATTTTTAGAAAAGACGATACGGTAAAACATTTTAAAGCGTTCAATATGATGAAAAATACGGATAGTATTGGGATCTAATTGATTTGTGTCCAATGTCGTGACGGCACGATAGGGTTCTTCATAGGATTGATATAAATCCTCCATTATCTCCTGAAAATATTCTTCAAAGAGCCCCTCTTTTTGCTCGTAGTGTAAATAGAAGGTTCCTCTATTGACCTTTGCTTCTCTACAAATTTCAGCAATGGAGATTTGCTCCAATGGTTTTTGGCTAAGCAATGTCAATAAAGCATCGTGGAGAGCTTGCTTCGTTTTAATAATCCGTAAATCCGTAGTACGCAATTTTTTCAACTCCTTAATAAACAGATTGTCCAAATGTGTTGATTACTCAACACATCCCATTTTTTTGCATATTGAAATCGCTTTCATCTTTATTATATGATTTTAATGAACAGATGTTCAATAAGTAAAGATATTACTATGAGGAGGTCTTTGAGATGAGATTAGAAGGTAAAGTAGCCATTGTGACAGGTGCAGCTTCAGGTATGGGGAAAGCCATTGCAGAAGGATATGCAAAAGAAGGCGCTAAGGTTGCCGTTTCAGACTTAAATTTAGAGGGTGCCCAAGCGGTTGTGGAAGGTATTCAAGCGGCTGGAGGAACAGCATTTGCCATTCAAACCAATGTCGCATCAACAGAAGACTTACAACGCTTATTTGATGAAACAAAAACGAACTATGGTCAATTAGATATATTAGTCAACAATGCAGGTATTATGGATGGTATGGAGCCAGTTGGAGAAATTTCTGATGAACGATGGGAAAAAGTATTTGCAGTGAATACAACAGCTATTATGCGCTCTATGCGTATGGCTACCGAAATTTTCCTTGCACAAGGTCACGGTGTCTTTGTCAATAATATTTCTGCAGGTGGCTTATATGGTGCACGGGCTGGGGCTGCTTATACAGCTTCAAAACATGCGGTAGTTGGTTTAACAAAAAATACAGCCTTTATGTATGCTGATAAAAATATTCGCTGTAATGGTATTGCGCCAGGAGCAGTGATGACCAATATCGCCTCTTCTATGACAAATATGAGCCAAACAGGTGCTGCACGACAAGCACTAGGACTATCCATCAATCCGCGGGCTGGTCAGCCAGAAGAAATCGCTCAATTAGCGATCTTCCTAGGCTCAGATGAGGCTAGCTTTGTGAATGGACAAGTTATTGCTGTTGATGGTGGCTGGACAGCTTACTAATCCATAAAGAAACACGCACAGAGACATTTTCTGTGCGTGTTTCTTTCATTATATAACTTTTCGAGACGGAATCATGCTTCCAATTACTGCCCCTATTAACGCTGGCAGTATCCATCCTAAGCCAATATCATAAAAAGGAAGCATCGCAGAATAGTATTTCTCTACTGCATCCAATATACCTAACTTCGCATCTGGCACACTTTCTACCAGAGCTTTATAGCCATCAATCAGGCTAATGAAAAATGTAAAAATCATCGCTATGGCATACACTGTTTGCTTATTCTTAAAGAAGGATGAGCTTAGAGCGAGCAAGATTAGGACGATCGCTAATGGATATAAGAACATTAAAACTGGAATAGCATATTTGATAATATTGTTTAAACCAAAATTCGCAATCGTAAAGGATACAGCACACAACAGAAACACAAACCATTTGTAACTAATTTTTGGAAATACCTCATGGAAAAACTCACTACAAGATGTAATTAAGCCGATACTTGTTTTTAAGCAAGCGAGAACGATGATGACCGCCAATAAAATAGCTCCAAATGAGCCGAAATAATGATCGGCCACTGCCGCAAAGATTAAACCACCATTATCAAAAGTCCCGACAGCATTAATACTGGAAGCGCCCATATATGTTATGAGACCATAAATCAGCGTCATTAAAGCCATCGCAAAAATACCTGATGTCCATGTAGCCTTGGCAATTTCCTTACGATCTGTAATCCCTGCACTTTTAATTGCATTAATGACAACAATCCCGAAGGCTAGTGAGGCAAGGGCGTCCATCGTATTATAGCCTTCTTTAAAGCCTGTCATAAAGGCGGCATCCATATATTCACCAATTGGCTGCTGGAAATGGCCCATTGGCTTCGTAATGCTTGTAATAATTAAAATAAATAAAACAACTAAAAATGCAGGCGTTAAATATTTACCGATATAATCCATTATTTTCGCTGGATTTAAAGAAAAATAGTAGACAATGGCAAAAAATATAAAGCTAAATACAGCAAGTAGCAGTGTTGCATGCTGTGCTTGAATATATGGCTCAAACCCTACTACAAAAGGTACAGTTGCTGTACGTGGGATGGCAAAGAATGGTCCGATTGTTAAGTACAGTGCCAATGAAAAAATAATACCAAATATAGGATGAACACGATTGGCTAGATCACGTAAACCATTACTACCTGATAAGCCAATTGCCAAAATTCCGAGGAATGGTAAGCCGATAGCAGTCACTAAAAATCCGATTAATCCAAACCAAAAATTAGTCCCAGCAAATTGACCCATTTGAATAGGAAAAATTAGGTTCCCTGCTCCAAAATACAGTCCAAATAACATGGTACCAATGACTGCGTAAGTTGAAAAAGGTATTTTTTGTTGCATAATTGATGTGCTCCTTAGTAGTTTTAGACTATAGCAAATTATTTTAATCGAATGATTTTTCACTACAATTTCATCATGTTATCAAGCATTTATTATAATTACAATAGTTTTTTCGTTTATCCAGTGAGATTCAACAAAAAAAGAGCTGTCTACTGACAGCCCCTTCTTAGTTTGCAACTGACCATTCAATATGATCTAAAAATTTATAAACATCTTCATACACTTTATCGCGTTCTTTGTCCAATGTAATAATGTGGCCAGAGTTTTCATACCAAATGATTTCTTTGTCGTCTGTTTCCACAGTATTTAAAATAAAAGGTGCGCTTTCTTGATATAGGTCATCATCTAGTGAGCCTTGTAACACAAGAGTTGGTGCTTTGATCGTTGATAATTCTTCACGCGTTTCTGTTGTTAAACGTGTTACGCCGTCCAATGAATCCTTCGGTGAAATACGTAATTCATGTAATTCTGAAATAATTTGATCTTTTGATTTATTTTCAAAGTGTTTATATAAACGAGCATAGTGGTACAAACGTGTAAATAAGCCTTTTGAATTATCACGTGTAATCGGTGCACACATCGCTACACATGCTTTCACTGGGAATGTCTCTGCGACCTTTAACGAAAAGACGCCTCCAAGTGAAATCCCAACAACAGCGATTTCTTCATAGCCTTTCTTTTGTAGGAAGTTATAACCTTCTACTACATCGTTCCACCAATCTTCTGGTTTTGTTTCTAATAATGCTTCTGGTTCTACGCCATGCCCACTATAAATTGGTGCATGCACAGTGTAACCTCGTTGAGATAAAAATTCTCCTAGCTTTTTCACATCTTTTGTGCTACCTGTGAATCCATGCAGTAATAGTACGGCTTTTTTGCCTCCCTCGATTGTTAGAGGTTGTGGCTTTGTTAACTTCATTTTATGATATCCCCTTCACGGAAATTAATAATTGTGTATTTTATGTGTCTATCTTATCACCCTTTATTCATAATGTACAATTTATAGTTTTTATCAAATCAATGTTTATTGTGCATGAATGATGTCAACTTAACGGCTGTACTATCACACTTTCTGCTACTTAACTTTTCCTTTCTGCTAAATAATTGCAACGTCCTTTTAAAAATTTTTTGTTACCTATACTTCCCGTCTGTTTCCCGTTATAATGCAGATAACTTAAAAATCACAAGAAAAGAGGTGAAAAAAATGGAGTGGCAACAATTAGAATATTTTGTAACCGTTGCAAAGTTAGAGCATATGACACGGGCTGCCGAAGCATTAGCGATTTCACAGCCAGCACTTAGTCGTTCAATTTCAAAGCTGGAGGAAGAATTAGGTGTACCGCTTTTCGACAGACAAGGGCGCTCGATTATGCTAAACCGATATGGAGAGCTATTTTTATATCGTGTCCAGCGCATGCGTAAAGAATATGAAAAGGCTGTTTTAGAATTACAGGAGCTTAATAATCCAGAACTTGGAGATGTATCACTCGGTTTTTTACATACACTTGGAACGAGTATTGTACCCGACTTGATTCGTGCCTTCCGTCAAAAACATCCCCATATCCGTTTTCATTTCACACAAAACTACTCCCATTCACAGTTAAAACAATTACTGGCAGGTGAGTTAGACTTGTGCCTACTAGCCGCGATTGATACAGAGCCGCCAGTTTGTTGGAAGGAATTATGGCGAGATGAGCTCTTTATAATGGTCCCAATTGACCATCCATTAGCCCATCGTAAAAGCATCAAAATGAAAGAATTGGAGCATGAAAGTTTTGTCTTAATGAAAAAAGGCTATGCATTACGCCGCTCAGCTGATCGCTTATTAAATGCTGCGGGCATTAAGCCTAAAATTTCTTATGAAGGTGATGAAGTATCGACAATCGCTGGATTTGTTGGTGCGGGGCTTGGCGTTTCCTTACTACCCGATGATGAGGATTTAAACCCCAAAAAAATCGTTAAAATTCATGTTGAGGATATGGTATGTGAACGAATTATAGGCATGGCTTGGATAGAAAATCGTTATTTATCGCCATCTGCACGTCAGTTTAAACAATTTGTCTTTGATTTTTATGACAATAAATAGAAAGAGCGAGTAACAACATCATCTAGATGTCCTTGTTACTCGCTTTATTTTCTAAAAGGCACTGTTTTACCATACTAGGGAGGTAATAATTTGAATTTATTACTTAATACATTAGGTTTCTTTGTATTTTTATTTACCTTGATCGTATTGTTCATTTTTGTAATCAAATTAATGATTTTCTTTTTTAAACAGAAAAACTTCCCTAAAAAAACACTAACAGCACTATTGACAGGTTTAGTACTGTTTTTGGGAATATTTATATATATCCAATATTTTTTTACGTTTAGTACTTTAGATAAAAAAGATACGCAAAAGGTGCCCGAATCTGTGTCATCTCCTACAGGGGAATATACAGCGCACGCTTATTATGAACCATATGGTGGTGCAGGTCCAAGTGGTGGTGTTCATGTATGGATAGAAATTTTAAATAATAATGCTCACACAAACAAAATCGTCTATTATGCAGAGGCAAAAAGTCAATTCTCGATGGAATGGCTAGACGAAGAAAAATTATCCATTGTTAATAAAGAGCCTAATTATACCAATTCAAATAGAAGTATAGTATTAAGTATTGATAAAGAGATTTATCATGAAAATGGCTTGGCTTGTCAAAGTTTGTTAATGAAAGATGAATATGAAAAGTGTTATCAAAATTAAAAAGGTTAAGTTACTGTGCTGAATCATTATGTTGAAACGACTGACTTTGAGCACTACTAATACAAACGGCTTCAAGCATTTGGCACAATAAAAAATCAGGCTTTGCTCGCATGATTTTTACTGTTCATTCTCTTAAATGTATTAAAGTAATTTAACCTGATAGGAAAAAATATCCGTTGTATCGCCTTTCATTGCAAATACTCCCTGTTCGACGAGCGTCAGTAAGCGATACTCTACAAAATCATTTCCTACATAATGGACAAATGTTTCAAATGTCTGTGCCAAAATATGCGTAGGCATTAGCCACTCTTCATTTTGCTGTAAATGCAAATTTTTTGCACTGGCGATAATGTGTGCATCCATTGCATCTTCCTCTACATGCAATAGTTCACTTTTCCATAACCGTAATGTACTTGGCTGTTCTTTAATGTTTTCCCATTCCTTAGCGAGTTGCTGACATTCTTGCACAGAGAATCGTTTTGCACTAGGGCGAAGCTTCATTAGCATTTCCGAGGAAAGCTCGCCTGTATGGCGAATGTCTAAATTGGGGTGAATACTCTTCAGATTCTCCGTTGCATCAATACCATACACCATACTGCATTTATGAATTAACTCACTCATCACATAGCGCAGTCCTATCTGTTCATGTGTGTTGTGACTATACCAAATCCACACATCCACATCACAAGGTAAATTAGCGATTTTTTTCCTCCAGTTTTCATACATCTCATCATACAATTGCTGGTCATCATCATCTAAAATATGCGTGGCTAACCAAGTTTTACGTTCTTCAAAGTTTTGAAGAGGTCCAATCGAGAGATCATCATGGACACTTAGAACTGATTCATTTCGCTGCAAACGATGTTGACGAATTGCAAGTTTCATAGAACCCTGCGTTGCTAAGCTAAAGGTAATATGTAAAATAGCCATGTCCATTCCTCCCTACTGTTTGCTGATGGCAATCTGTATCCCGATAAATGTGAATAGAATACCTTGAACTGTATTTAGTCGTTTAGCAATCGCAGGTTTACCAATAATGACTTGTCTAACTTTCCCTGCAAATATACTAAACAATGAAAATAATACAAGCGCTTGTATTAAAAATACAATACCCAAAATAAGCATTTGAAACGCCACATGTCCTTGCGATGGATTAACAAACTGTGGTAACAGCGCTAGGAAAAATAACGATACTTTTGGATTTAAAATATTCATTAATATTCCTTTTTTATATAATTTAATATAGGCTTGCGTATTTTGCTGTTGCAACGTAAAAGGGTCTCCTTTAGCACGAAATGATTGCCAAGCTAGATATAATAAATACGCTGCTCCTGCAAATTTGACGATGGTAAAAATAATGGTCGATTGATAAATTATCGCAGAAATACCAAGTACTGCTGCACTAATATGAACAAGTAGCCCTGTACACAATCCAAAAGATGTGGCAATACCCGCTTTTTTATCTTGTGTAATACTTTGGGCAAGCACAAATAAATTATCGGGCCCTGGCATAATGGTTAAAATCATCGCAGCCCCTAAAAACGCAAATAACGTTGAGATGTCCAAAACTTTCCCTTCCTTCAACTTCTTTTAAAAAACTATATACATTATACTACATGACGTTGTTCTCACTAGATGTAAGTTTATGACTTTATCCAAAACTTTTTTTAAATTTTGGTTTCACAATTTATGCTCGCTCAAGCGATACTTTTCTTCCCTAATCCATTATAATAGTAGAAACTCATGATAAACCAGATAACTTCCATAAGAGGTGATTGATAATGGCAGTAAGTGATATTGTCACGCAATATGAGGATGAGCATGGACAGGTTTACTATAAAATGAAATCCCATGACATTGAGGTAAAGGCCACACAAAACGCAGGCTTAGCACCTGTCATCACGTATTGGATGGCTGACAAAGAGATTACAGATTCCATTCGAAATTTACGCTTCAGTCCACGTGCCCCATCTAGCTATATACAAGATTACGAAGAATTTCAAGCAATGCTTTATGCGAAAGAGCAACGGGCCATTAACCAGCTGTATGAACAAATGAGCATTAAACCCAAAAATATGTCTTCGGGGAAACAAGTCATTTGGAGTTTCTTTGTCATTGTACTGGCTATGCTTCCCCTTTTCATTGCGATTTGGTGGTTTAAATAATTGAATAAGCGACCTCTTTAGCGTTTTAGCGCATCCCTTTCTTAATTTATCAAAACTTTCAAGTAATTTATCCATTCAGCTTGACAGACTACTAGAAGTAGTGCATCCTTTAGTCAATAGATGAGAAAACGAACGAAGATCAGTAGTTAGCCACTGCTTGAAAAGAGAGCGATGCCCATCGGCTGCAAGGCATTGTACAAGAAAGACTGATGAAACCTACTTCGTGAATCGTCCTAGCCAAACTAGGCGCAGTCTCTAGCGTTATGAGAAAAGTGGAATGTCGCATGATATTCAATGTAGGTGGTACCACGGAAGGCAAGTCTTTTCGTCCTAATTTTTAGGATGAAAAGGCTTTTTTTGATTCAGTAATGATGGAGGTAGTGAAATGGAGAGAAAAAGGATCGTTGTTAAAATTGGCAGTAGCTCTTTAACGAACGCAAAAGGTGAAATCGATAAAGTTCGCTTAATGGACCATGTACAGGCAATCGCTGAATTAAAAAAACTGGGACATGAAGTTTTACTTGTCTCATCAGGTGCCGTAGCGGCAGGTTTTAAACAACTTGGCTACCCTGCTCGTCCTGTGACGGTGAAAGGAAAGCAGGCAGCTGCTGCTGTAGGACAGAGCCTACTCATTCAAACGTATAGTGCTTTATTTAGTATTTACGATATCATGCCTGCCCAGATTTTACTGACACGCACGGATTTTTCTAAAAAAGAATGCTATAAAAATGCCTATGCCACTTTCGAGGAATTATTAGAACGATCAATGCTACCGATTATTAATGAAAACGATACTGTGTCTATTAGTGAGTTAACCTTTGGTGATAATGATATGCTGTCTGCACTCGTAAGTGGGCTTGTCCATGCAGATCAGCTCATCATTTTAACTGATATCAATGGCCTTTATAATGCCAATCCCAATAAAAACCCTCAGGCAGAGCGCATTGATCGATTAGCGGCTATTACAGATGATCTGCTAAGCTTTGCGGATGGTACAGGATCAAAGGTTGGCACAGGTGGCATGGCCTCCAAGCTTCTGGCTGCACGAACAGCGCTCCGTGCAGGAGTGAAGGTATTTATTGGAACAGGTCATGGTGCACAGAAGCTCGTCGATATTTTAGCAGGACATGGTGATGGCACTTATGTGGAGCATGACGAGCTTGCTGTGTTAACAAATCATAAACAGTGGATTGCACTTACGGAAATTTCTGGTAAAATTTTTATAGATAGTGGTGCTGAACAGGCTTTAATGAATAATGGGAAAAGTCTATTACCTGCTGGCGTCTATCGTGTAGAAGGTGATTTTGTAAATGGTGATGTTGTTGAAGTCTATAGCGAGAAGGACTTACTAGGACGCGGCGAAGTACTGTACTCATCCCAAGAGCTTATCTCTGCCATGGGAAAACGGACTGATACATTGCTGAAAAGCCCTATTGAGGTAATTCACCGAGACAAATGGCTGAAAATTCAAACGAATTAAGGAGGAATGACAAATGACAAGTGAAATTCAAGAAAAAGGACAACGCGCAAAAGCCGCAAGCTACATGTTAAATATTAAAACAACCTGCGAGAAAAATGAGGCACTGAAAAAAATTGCAGAACAGCTATTAATCGATCAACCTGATATCATGGCTGAAAATGCAAAGGATTTGGCACAGGGTGAGCAGCAAGGTATTCCTGCGTCTACGTTAGATCGTATCATGCTCAATGAAGAACGGATTGCGGCAATGGCCGATGCCATTCATTTACTCATCTCCTTAAACGATCCAGTAGGTACAATTGTTGAACGCATTGAAAAAGACAATGGGCTGCGCATTGAAAAACGAATTGTGCCACTTGGTGTTATTGGTATGATCTATGAAGCTCGACCAAATGTCACGATCGATGCAGCAACACTTTCCCTAAAAACGGGCAATGCAGTTATTTTGCGTGGAAGCTCCTCTGCTAAGTTTTCTAATATGGCTCTTGTTGCAAGTATTCATCGCGCGCTTGCTAAAACATCCATCCCTACAGATGCTGTTCAATTAATTGAGGATACAAGCCGCGAAACAGCCAAAGAACTCTTCCATTTAAAAGAGTACTTAGATGTGCTCATTCCTCGCGGTGGCAAAGCCCTGATCGATTTAGTTGTCAATGAAGCGACTGTTCCTGTACTGGAAACAGGTGCAGGCAACTGTCACATTTACGTGGATGAAATGGCGGATTACATAAAAGCAGAAAAAATCTGTCTGAATGCTAAAACACAGCGTCCTTCTGTTTGTAATGCAGCAGAAAGCTTACTCATTCATCCTACTTGGTTTCAAGAACATGGCGTCCAGCTTTTAACGTCCCTTCATCATGCAGGTGTAGCCATCATCGGTGATGAGCAAGTATGTCAGCAATTTGCAGCTGCCCTTCCAGCTACGGCGGAAGATTATGCGACAGAGTTCCTTGATTTAAAAATAAGCGTTAAATTGGTGGAAAATGTCTATGAAGCGATTGAGCATATTCAATACTTTGGCACAAATCATTCTGAGGCCATCATTACAGAAGATCAATTAACCGCCGAGACGTTCTTAAACAATGTTGATGCAGCAGCAGTGTATCATAATGCCTCCACCCGCTTCACAGACGGCTTTGAATTTGGCTATGGTGCAGAAATCGGTATTAGTACACAAAAGCTACATGCCCGTGGACCAATGGGCTTGCCTGCATTAACATCAACAAAATATGTTATTCATGGCAACGGCCAAATTCGTGAATAGTTCTTATAGTTTCATAAAATAATAGAAGGAAGGTTTCGTATGAACATCTCAGCAATCATTAAACTAACAGTCTCCATGGCACTGTTTGGTTCCATCGGCTTTTTTACCTTTCACACTGGTGTTCCCGCTACAGAGCTTGTCTTTGTTAGATGCATTTGCGCAACCCTCTTTCTAGGTGGTATGTGGCTCATCACTGGTGGACATAAAACAGAGGTATGGGATAAGAAAGAAATTTTTCAAACGCTTATTTGCGGTGTCTTTATTGTGTTAAACTGGGTATTTTTATTTAAAGCCTTTGAGGAAATGTCCATTTCAATTGCCATTTCCATCTATAATTTAGCCCCCATATTTGTGTTAATTTTAGGCGCTATCTTTTTGAAGGAAAAAATGACCATTCAGGCACTTGTCGCAACAATTACTTGCTTTATCGGTAGTATTTTTATCATCGGTCTCAATAATTTTGTGTCGTTCTCAGAATTTATGCAATCTGGCTTTATCTGGGCATTACTGTCAGCAGTATTTTATGCCCTTACAATGCTAACAAGCAAAACGATCACGAAGCTTAGCTCGTATGCGTTAACCTATATTCAAACAACAGTTGGAATCGTGATACTACTGCCTTTTATCAACTTCTCGCTGTTTGATGGATTAACGTCAACCAATTGGTTTTATATACTCGGCACAGGCTTTATTCATACAGGATTTGTTTACTATTTATTTTTTGATAGTATTCGTAGCCTGTCTACGATTCTTGTCTCTGTATTGGTTTTTGTCGACCCTGTTGTCGCCATTTTACTGGATATGCTATTGCTTGATTTTATGCCAAGCTTTACGCAAACGATGGGGATCCTTCTCATTTTCGCTGGTATTTTTTATACCATTTATGTTCCTAAGAAAAAGCGACTACCACAGGAGGTCTCATAATGGGCAAGCTCTTCACAATTGGAGAATTATTAATTGACTTTACACCGACACAGCAGCACGGCTCCCTAGCCAACATTGAGCATTTTACTAAACATGCAGGAGGGGCACCTGCCAATGTAGCCGCTGTCTGTGCAAAGCTAGGACAGCAGGTGGCCCTTCTTACACAAGTCGGTCAGGATGCCTTTGGTGACTTCCTAATCAAAACGTTGCAGCAAGCAGGTGTAGATACACAGTTTATTCGTCAATCAACGGATGGTGAAACAAGTCTTGCCTTTGTTTCATTAAATGAACATGGCGAACGAGATTTTCAATTTTATCGCCGACATGCTGCAGATCTCTTATACAAACAGGAATACCTCCCCTCGCAGCTATTAACAGCGCACGATATCGTTCACTTTTGCTCTGTTAATCTTGTAGAGAGTCCTATGAAACAAGCACATCTTGCCCTTATTGAACAGGCACATCAAGCAGGAAGCCTTATATCCTTCGATCCGAATGTGCGCCTTCCTTTATGGCAGGATAAGACGGCGTGTGGTGAAACTATTTTAGCCTTTTTACCAAAAGCCCATATTGTCAAGCTTTCAGAGGAAGAACTGTTGTTTTTAACAACTCTAGAAGATGAACAGGAAGCTGTTCAAACGTTATTCAAGGGATATGTAGAAGTTATCATCATTACACATGGTGCTGCTGGGGCTACCTTATATACGAAAAAGTATCATGTGAAGGCTCCTGCTAACAAGGTACAAACCGTTGATACAACTGGGGCTGGTGATGCTTTTATTGGCGCGATTTTAAGTCAATTTCTTCATCATCAACTAACAGTAGATCAAGTGGTAGCTCATTGTGAACAGTATGCAATGTCTCTGCTATCTTTTGCAAACGGATATGCGGGCATTTCAACAACAAAGCATGGGGCGATTCCATCCTATCCTGTACTTTCATTAGATATGAATCTAGGATAAATCGAAACTTTTTGTCCTTATTGTTCGTATGTACTAGTGACAGGTCATTAAAGGAGGGCTTATATGGAATCGATGACAAAAAAACGCACAGCTGCATTTTTAATCGATACAGCTGTTTCAACAGCTGTCACGTTTGGGGTTGAATACTTCCTACGAAAAAAAGTAAAAAATGAGGCTGTTCATGCACTCGTTACGCCAACCGTGGTATTGTGGGCGCTAGAATATGCACAACTCCGTAAAAACGGACAAACGATTGGCTACAAAGCAATGGGATTGACACTCGAAAATGAAGATGGTCGTCCATTATCAGAATGTCAAATTATTAAACGCATGGCTTATCGAGACACTATCAGTACGTTCGATTATCTAAAAGATCGCCAAGCCTTCGAGCAGCAGCATGGTCAACGTCTTCCTCATGATAGCTTTGCAGGTACGGTTGTAAAGCAAAAATAAAGGAAAGCTGCCTTATGTTTAGGCAGCTTTCTTAAATTGGCGCATTTTGCTAAAGTGATAATCCGACTGAACCATTATAGAAGGTAGCATGGCATTATCCTTCAATATAAGCCTCTTTCGAGAAGTACGCTAATCTTTGGAAATAAACTGCTGTATATCATTCGATAAAATCGCGTTTTCTGACGGAAACCAAAAATAAGTAGTACCATCAAATTGTATGCCATATTGAAAAGCAATGGCATCGTCTGTATAAAGGAGTACATCATAACGGTTCGTATCTCCATTTGGCTCAAAGGATGGGGCTGGTTTACTATTGACTAAAATTGCCTTTATAGCTGCCATGTCAGACTGGTTTGTATAGCTAGCCGTTTTCCGATTGCCTTCTTCCGTAGATGAGTAGAATTCTATTTTCTTCACTTCTTCTAATGGAACCTGATCAAAATTCCGTCGCGGCGGAGCTTCAGCTCTTATCATATAAATTCGATAGCCATTAATAACCGACTGATCCTCTACCGCAATGGCATCGTCAAGACCCTTTATCGCATAAAGCTTTGTTCCCTTCTCATGGAAGGCTGCATCGCCATCCTTAAAGCGATAGGAAGTTCTTTTGATATGATCTGCCACTTTAAAATCAACTTCCCCTATTTCCTTATCGATGAATGAACGATCGGCTAACGCTACTTCATATACAGCTTCATATTGCTCACCATCCCATTTAATTAAATCAACCCATTCGATGATGACTTGACTACCGCAAGCAGTCAGTAACAACAAACACATGAAACAAAGGCATATCCATTTCTTCAACAACATCCCCCCTTTCAGCAGTAGACCCAAGCAACGATTAAAAAGTTACAAAGTATGACGCTAAGTCTGGCATGTTCTATAATCGTGTGAATTTCGTCTGTTACCAGTATTTCTTCATTAAAATATGGGGGATGCCACAATCCATAAATTCTTCACCTTCACGCTGATAGCCTAATTTTTCATAAAAGCCTTCTGCATAGGACTGAGCATTTAATTTTGCTTTTGTTAGCCCTTTATCTCGAGCAATTTGCTCTAGGCCCACAATAACTTCCTTACCAAGGCCATATTTGCGGTATTCTTCTAATATACAAATACGCTCCAATTTGCCATAGTCCTCTACAACTCGAAGTCTCCCTGTTCCAACAGGTTGCTCATTGTAATACACCAAAATATGATCGCATGGAGCATCCAGTGCATCAAATTCATCATATTCTTCTTCCTCAGGGACTTGCTGCTCTTCAATAAAAACGCTTCGTCTAAAATCAAACGCTGTTTGTAATTCTGCTTCAGTTGTCACTTTTTTTATAGTCATTACTATTCCCCCTAGTTTCTCCTGCCTTATCATCTTCTCTAGGTGCAATTTCACTTTGAAGATGATAGTATTAGTATAGAATGATTTTTATTGCAATTACAACAAAAATCTCAGGAGGATCGAACATGAAAGAAATCTTACGTGAAATAGGTGCCATAGCACGGGCATTAGACTCGATAAGCAATATTGAATTCAAGGAATTGGATTTGACAAAGGGGCAATATTTATATGTCATCCGTATTTGTGAACATCCAGGTATTATTCAAGAGAAAGTCGCAGAGCTATTGAAGGTAGACCGTACAACGGCTTCACGAGCTATTCAAAAATTGGAGACCAAAGGCTTTATTGAAAAACGAATTGAACAAGGTAATAAGAAAAATAAATTACTTTTTCCTACAGCTAAAAGCATGGACATCTACCCTTTTTTAAAACGGGAGGGCGAATATTCCAATGCTCGTGCGCTTGAGGGGTTTTCTAATGAGGAGATTAACTGCATTCACAGTCTTCTAACACGTGTGTTGCATAACATCGAAATTGACTGGGAAGAGGTGAAGAAAGGGCATAAACGACAGTATTAAAGGCGATTCCTCGTGTTTTTCGCACATTTGGAATCGCCTTAGGCTAGACATTGGCTGCAAATACTCGTTTTAATACAGCAACCATAAAATCAAAGTCCTCGTCTGTACAGCACAGCGGTGGACTTAACGTAATGATATTATTGAAGCCTTCAACTGTATCACCATTTCTTCCAATAATTAAGCCATTTGCTTGACAATCAGCCATGATTTTCGCGATTAGCTCAGGCTTAGCAGGTGTTTGAGATTGTTTATCTTCAACCAGCTCGATGCCAATGAGTAACCCCAGCCCACGAATATCGCCAACGAAAGGCAGCTCTAATAGGTCTTGCAAATCATGTAGGAATTGAATACCCAAATCTCTTGCTCGCTGCACAAGTCCTTCCTCCTCCATGATTTTTATATTTTCTAAGGCCACTGCACAAGCTGCTGGATTGCCCCCAAACGTATTGATATGGCGAAAATGACTATAGCCGTCCGTCTCTTTAAATTTTTCATAAATGTCTTTCCGTATAGCTGTAATGGATAGTGGTAGGTAGGCACTCGTTAATCCTTTCGCCATGGTAATGACATCTGGTCGAATATCAAAATGCTGATGGCCAAATAGCTTACCTGTCCGTCCGAAGCCACAAATGACTTCATCCATGATGAGTAATACTCCATGCTTTCTACAAATGCGCTCGACTTCTTTGACATAAGTTGGATGTGGAATAAGCACTCCACCACCCGTGATGAGTGGCTCCATAATGACAGCCGCAATGGTTTCTTTTTGCTCCCAAATAATTTTTTCTTCCATTTCTCGGGCAAGTGCTAGACTGTATGCCTCAATTGACTGCCCTTTTGGACGACGATAGTAATCAGGTGGAGCAACATGTAAGAAGCCCGGTGTCAGCGGCTCGTACTTAAATTTACGTAATGCCTGACCTGTAGCTGCTAATGCCCCAAGTGAACTGCCATGATAGCCCCGATAACGAGCAATGATTTTGTAGCGGTTCCCTTCCCCATTTTGTTGATGGTATTGACGTATTAACTTAAACGCTACTTCATTCGCATCTGAGCCACTAGTGGAATAAAACATCATATAGTCATCATCAAGTAAGCTGTTTATTTTTTCAGCGAGCCTGATGGCAGGTTCATGGCTTTGTGTTAAAGGAGCATAGCAAAGCTTTTTTAGCTGCTCATACGCAACCCTAGCAAGACGCTCACGCCCATACCCTACATTCACTGCCCATAAGCCTGACATGCCATCTAAAAAGCGATTGCCTAAACTATCTGTAATCCATGCCCCTTCTCCCTGTTCAATAATGGGAGGTGCTTTGTCGTTATAGATAGACATGTGATGCCAAATGTTTTCATGATCTTTTTGCTGTAAAGTATGTGTAAACTGATCGTTTCGCTCCATATCATGACCTCCAATCGTGTATCATCGGTGTCTTTTTGTCTATCACCATTTTCCCTATTAAGCTAGTTAATATTGAAATTTTCTGATTTCTCTAACATAATGAAATAGACATTGTACATTCGAAGGGCAGGTGCTAATTGATGTCGAAACATCCTCTACTCGTACGTGATGTCCTCAAGCGCAAGCATTTTGAATCGGCGAAGCTTATTGCAGGGCAGCACGGCCTAGATCGCCAAGTATTGTGGACACATATATTAGAAATTAAAGATTTTGAAACCTTAATCAATGGTGGTGAATTAATTTTAACCACGGGTGTCGGTTTACAGCTAGAACGAGAAACACAAATAGCCTACTTACAAAACCTTATTCGTAATGAGGCAGCTGGTCTTTGTATAGAAATTGGCGACTATTTTGACCATGTTCCCGTAGAATTGATTGCCATGGCAAATGCCCATCATTTCCCTATCATCATCTTTGAGGAAATTGTACGATTTATTGATATTACGCAAGATTTGCACACGTACATAATTAATCAACACCAGCAGGCACTTACACAGCTAGATACACTATCCAAAACTTTTATGGAATTATCATTAATGCCAAATGGTATTTTAAAAATATTACAAGTGCTCCATCAAGATACAAATGCTCCTTTTCTATTTGTTTCAGAAGATACAAAAAGCTTTTATTATCCTATGGAGGCTAAAAAATACTTACGTGTCATGGAGGAGCATTGTCAGCAGTTAGAACTACAAGAGCCCTTGCACCTTCTATCCTTGGGTAAAGACCATTTTGTCATTATTCCTGTTAATGGACTTGGACAAGTGTGGGGCTATTTATGTATGCATTCTGAACTGCCAAAGCAGAGTGATTACACCTTGTTAAATCTTGAACGAGCAACTATGTCGATTGCCCATATTTTAATGCGTAACCGCATGCTTCAGGAGCGACAGCAAAGCCGGGAAGATGAATTCATACTAGCCTTAATTCAAGGTCAGCCAGTAGATATTCAATACTACCAAAGCTATTTACCAATCGAAAGTCGTAATTTATTTTACCGAGTCGTCGTGTTCAATCTACATGATGAAGCCAATACTGTACCTGAAGAAGAATGGCAGGAAATCCAGCTACAAAATGCCATGTATGTTCGTTCGATTCTGAAAAAGCTTGGATTTTTCCCTACTGTTTCAGTAAGACAGCACGAGATAATTATTTTAGCCTTTTTCATTGCCGCAGATTATATGAAAGACAATCGCGACGCTTTTGATCAAGCAATTTCACAAATCATTGCAAGAAAAGCAGCACAATTTTTTGAGCAACTTACCCTTAGCTGTGGTATTAGCAATGTCTATCAAACGATCGAAAGTGTTCATCTGGGCTATAAGGAAGCCAAATCAGCCATCCAAATGCAGCATCATCAATTGACGAGCTCCATCTATTATAAAGATTTAGGTGTTTATCGATTGTTATTACAGCAGGATCAAACAGCTCTCCTACAATTTGTAAAAGATTATTTACAGGAAATTTTAGTATTAGATCAAAAAAGTAGCCATGATTTATTTCAAACATTAGCTGTTTATCTGTCCTGTAATGGAGCTAAAAATGATACAGCAGAACAGCTGTTTATTGTCCGTCAAACACTTTACAAACGAATAGAACGCTTAGAAAGTATACTAGGTGCTGATTTTTTACAAGCTCCCCATCGCCTCAATATTGAGATGGCTGTTAAGGCATATGAACTGTTGCAAAAGACAGCACCTGATCTATTACGATTTTGAACGCGGGTCCATAAAATCTCGTAAAGCATTACTGAGCATATATAAGCCTAAAACAAGAATCGTAATGGCTCCTCCAGGGGCATACGTATACCAAGGGGCACCGATTAAATAGGCTTGTGAATCTTTTAACATTCTACCCCAGCTAGGGTTTGGTGGCTGTACCCCAAGCCCTAAATAGCTCAGTGCTGCCTCGGCTAACATGGCTGTCGCAAAAGTCACGGTTGCTGCCACAATAATTTGCGACGAAATGTTTGGCAAAATATGACGAAACATGATGCTATAAGGCTTAACACCAATTAATTTCGCTGCCAGCACATATTCCGAGTCACGTTGTTGCACAAAGCCACTGCGGGCAATCCTCGCAATAGCAGGTATCGCGATAATCCCCAGCGCTATCGCAGTATTCGTTATTCCTGGGCCGAATACTGCTACAAGCATTAATGCTAAGATGATTCCTGGAAAGGCCATTAAAGCGTCCATCGTACGCATAAATATTTCATCGACCCAGCCACCAACATAGCCTGCAATTCCGCCTATGAGAATACCAAATATCGTTCCAATCGCAACCGTTAATAGACCCACGGCAAAGGCTGTTTGTGTCCCCTTCATAATGCGACTAAAAATATCTCGCCCAAATTCATCTGTTCCAAACATATAGGCACCACCTGGACCACGCAATTTTTCAGGTATATTCATCGCGTTGACATCATGGGGTGTATAAAAAAAGCTAACAATCATGACGAGCAGAAAGCCAACAATGACGAGGAGACCAATGACTAAATTGATTTTTTTAGTATAGCGCTGTAATTGTTTCATGGTAGTCACCTCTTAACGTAATCGGATTCTAGGGTCTAACACAGAATATAAAACATCGACGATAAAATTAATCATGACGACAGCTACTGTAATATACATAACGATCCCTTGTACGAGTGGAAAATCACGATTACTGATAGCCGTAATCAATAACTGACCAATCCCTGGCAATGAAAACACCTGCTCCACAATAATCGTTCCTGCCACAACCTCCGCCATAATCAACCCAAAAACCGTCAATATCGGAATCATGGAATTTTTCAAAACATGCTTATACATTACATTTTGTTCAGACATCCCTTTACTGCGTATCGTACGGACATAATCGAGCTGGACCTGCTCCAAAATGGCTGTACGAACATAACGAAAATTCACCGCAATTTGCGGAATCGCAATCGTTAAGGCTGGAAGTATTAGGGTACTGAGCGCCCCTGCTACACTTTGTGTCCAAGGTATATAGCCACTTATTTTAAAAAAGCTGAACTGTAGGCCAATGTAAAGAATAAGCATCATCCCTAGCCAAAAGGAAGGCACTGCCATACCGATCTGGGTTACAGTCGATAATGACACATCACTTAATTTATTTTGTCTTCTTGCTGCAAACATCCCTAAAGGTAATGAGATGATTAAGACAATGATAAGGGTGAGTCCTGCTAATGACATGGTGACAGGAAGTCGATCAAATAGTAATTCTTTTACTGGCATGGAAAATCGAATGGAATTCCCTAATTGCCCTGTCAATAAGCCCTTCATCCAATCCACATATTGTTCATAAAGAGGACGATCCAAGCCAAGCTCAGATCGTAAATTTTCAATTTGAGTGGGATCCGCCTCTGTTCCTAGCATTGTGCGAACTGGATCACCAGGTAAAATTTGAAAAACACCAAATGTAATAATGGATACTAGAAGGATGGTTGTTATTAACAGGATGATTCGACGTAGGATATACATCATAAGCACTCATCCCTTTCTAGTTTGAAAACTTGACCTCTGACATATCGTGGAACCAGAATGGATAGCTCTTGAGCCCCGTCACCTGTTTGTCAGATCCCCAAACGATTTGATAATCCGCAATATACACTGCTGTTGCCTGCTCAGCTAATATTTCCTGTGCACGATGATAGTACTCTATTTGCTTGGCTTGGTCGGTTTCCTTTAAAACATCAGCCATAATTTTGTCGTATTCTTCATTTTTAAATAAGAAGAAGTTTTCACTATCGTTTGTAGAAATGTAATCATTCAACACTTCAAAAGCAGATGCACGACCTGTTAAGTCAATCGTTGTCATTGCATAGTCACGACCAAAGTAAACGCGATCTAGCCAAATTCCCCATTCCACTACTTCAATTTCTACATCAATTCCGATCTCTTGTAGATTAGCTACGACAATTTGTGCAATATTTGAGTAAATATCATTGTGTGAAGACACTGTAATTTTTGTTTTAAAGCCATCCGGATATCCTGCTTCTGCTAATAACGCCTTCGCTTTTTCCACATCTCGCTCATACATGCTTTCTAAGCCCTTCTTTTGGAAATCGCCCATCGCTGGACTCATATTAGAGCCAAGTGGCACAGCATAGCCTGCAAACACAGAGTCAATAATATCGGCTTTACTAATTGCGTAATTGATTGCTTGACGAACCTTCACATTGTCAAATGGTGCCTTTGTTTCGTTAAATGTAACAATAAGAGAAGAGTTATTATTTTGGTGTGATAAATTATAGCTTCCCTCTACCTCGCTCACACGGTGCCAAGGAACACTCGTTAAATCAACTTCGTTTGCCATTAAGCTCATAATGGCTGCCTGATCATCTGATTGGAAGGCAAAGGTTACTTTATTCAAATAAGGTAATCCTTCTTGCCAATACTGTTCATTTTTCTTAAGCTCTAAATTTGTACCTGGTGCATATTTCACAAAGGCAAATGGACCTGTACCAATTGGATTTTCATTATGCTTCCCATCATTGCTCTTTGGAATAATAGCTGATTGTCTGCCTGTTAATGAATACAAGAAATTTGAATTTGGCTCTTTTAGCTTAATCACAAATGTACTTGCATCAGGCGCCTCTGTAGATGCTACATTATCAAAGCTATTGGACATTTTTTCTCCACCATTTTTCCCCATTAAACGGTCAAAGGAATATTGAATATCCTCCATCGTTAAATCATCACCATTATGAAACTTCACACCTTGGCGAATTTTAAACGTATAGGTTAAGCCGTCCTCAGAAATTTCATAGCTTTCAGCAAGTCCCTCTTTTAAGGAGCCATCCGTTTCAGGAGCCATTAGCCCCTCAAAGATATTTAGAATCATTTGATAAGAAATGGACGCTGTCGCTTTATGTGGATCTAAAAAATCTGGATCATCATTCACACGTACAACAATTTCCTGTGGAGCATCTGTTGCCGCTTGACCATCTGTAGTACCTGAAGTAGTCGTCGTTTTCTCTCCATCACTTGAACACGCTGCCATAACGATTGCCATTAACACTGTTAGTAGTATCAATCCGCTTTTTTTCCATTGCATGGCTGTTCCCCCTTTTTCTAAGTGCTTGTCTTTTGAATGCTTGTATAACTCTCAACATCCGCCAATCGTTCAGCGGCTTTAATGCCAGCTAGAATTGCTTCCTCCATCACCTTTGTCGCTAGCTGGCCTAAATAATCAAGTGCATAGGATTGATCCCCTGTACCAAGCACAAAAATCGTATCGCCATCCAGCATCGTATGAACAGGATAAATCGTGCGTGCTAAGGCATTTTGCGTAAGCTGCGCAATCTTTTTAGCCTCCGCCTTCGTTAGCTTGGCATTCATTGCCACAACACCAATGGTTGTATTAGTTCCCGCTAAAGCCTCTGATTGTGCATGTTGCTCTAAATAGGCACAGCAATCCACCCATTGACCAGAATGCGTATCTCTTGCTCCAGCTAAAATTTTCCTCGTTGTCGGGTCCTTGACATCTCCAACTGCATTGACAGCCACGATAGAACCTGCTACAAGACCATCTTTTCCCGCATAGGAAGCACTACCAAGCCCACCCTTCATTGCAAATTCTGGACCAGCTAATTTGCCTACAGTTGCTCCGTAGCCTGCGCCTACATTGCCATTTGGAAATGAGCCAACTTGTGCCGCTTGTGCCGCTTCATAGCCCATTAGTGCTGTAGGTCGTGCATGTGGATCACCGATAAACAAGTCAAAGAGTACAGCACTTGGTACAATCGGTATTTTCGCTACTCCTGCATCTACCCCAATCCCTTGCTCCTCTAAAAATTGCATAACGCCTGTAGCAGCATCTAACCCAAACGCACTACCCCCAGCTAAACAAATAGCATGAACTCGGTCAATTTCATTGATGGGATCTAACGCATCTGTTTCACGAGTACCTGGTGCAGAGCCTCGAACATCCACTCCACAAACTGCTCCTTTTTCCACTACTAGCACCGTACAGCCTGTGATGCCCTCCTTGTTCTCGCGATGTCCTACCTTAACACCTGGCACATCCGTTATATTGCCAAACATTCTTCACACCTCACTTTTTAAATAATTGTAATTTTCTGATTTTTTATCATATAAAAAACAGGCTACTCGTTGGTGATCATTTTCATTGTGAAGCTTCGGTCTCTCCTGATGGCATCTTTCCATCACATGCGGGCAACGTGTATGAAAGACACAGCCAACAGGTGGATTCATCGGACTTGGTAACTCGCCCTGTAAAAGTATTTCTTGCTTAGGCTCATCAAAATTAACAACTGGTATTGCAGATAGTAATGCTTGTGTATAGGGATGCAACGGATTGGCATATAGCTCCTTCTTTGTCCCAATCTCCACTACTCTACCTAAATACAGCACTGCCACACGGTCACTAATATGCTTCACAACGCTTAAATCATGTGAGATAAATAAATAGGTTAATTGAAATTCATCCTGTAAATCCATCATGAGATTGAGCACTTGTGATTGCACCGACACATCCAATGCTGAAACGGGCTCATCGGCTATAATGAATTCTGGATGAATCGCTAATGCCCGTGCAATCCCAATACGCTGCCGCTGCCCACCAGAAAATTCATGTGGAAATTTATGCATGGCATCCTCAGGTAGCCCTACCTTTTGTAATAGCTCCTTCACACGCTCTTTGCGTTGCTCCTTCGTCAAGGTTAATTGTAGCTTCATCGGCTCTTCGATTATAGAACCGATTCGCATCCGAGGATTGAGAGAGGCAAAGGGATCTTGAAAAATCATTTGCATTTGATTGCGGTAACTTTGTAGCTTATTCCCCTTTAAATGCTGGATGGGTTGTCCTTTATATAGCACTTCGCCTGCTGTTGGTTCAACGAGCTTTAAAATTGTTCGCCCAAAGGTGGATTTTCCTGAGCCTGATTCACCAACAATTCCAAGTGTTTCCCCTCTATAAATCTCAATCGAAATATCATCAACCGCTTTTATGACCTTTTTCTCTTCCTTCATCGATTTACGCTTCACAGGAAAGTAGGCTTTTAAATGATTAATTTCCAGCAAAACTTCTTTCTCTGTCATGAGCCAGCTCTCCTTTCTCCGTGAATAAATGACAGCGTACCTTATGTGCCTCCTGAATGTGATGAACAGCAGGTTGCTCCTGATGACAATGTGCCAGCGCATGGGGACAACGTGGCGCAAAGCGACAGCCGTCAGGTAATGCATACGCAGGTGGCACAGTACCAGGAATCGATGGTAGCCTTTTGACATCTGTTTCAAGGCTTGGCATCGTCTTTAAAAGCGCTGTGGTATAAGGATGCTGTGGATTTAAAAAGAGCTCTCTTACTGGGGCCTCCTCGACAATCTGTCCCGCATACATCACCATAACGCGGTCAGCTGTCTCTGCAACAACGCTCATATCATGGGTAATGAATAAAATGGCTGATCGATGCTCTTCCTTCATTTTTAGCATCAGCTTTAAAATCTGTGCCTGAACCGTGACATCAAGTGCAGTAGTTGGCTCATCCGCAATCAATAGCTGCGGATTATTCGACATTGCGATGGCAATCATAACGCGTTGTCGCATCCCGCCTGATAGTTGGTGAGGATATTCCGCAATGACCTTTTCTGCATTCGCAATCCCGACTTCTTTTAAAAGCTGTAGCGCTTTATTCCATGCCTCTTTTTTCGATACCTTTTGGTGTCTTCGTATGCCTTCAATCATTTGATTGCCAATCGTAAAAACGGGATCTAAAGAGGTCATGGGCTCTTGAAAAATCATACTAATTTCATTGCCTCGTATACGGCTCATTTCTTTATTTTTATAGGTAAGTAGATTTTTACCGTTTAAAGTGATAGAACCTGACGTAATTTCTCCTGGAGGTATAGGCAGCAACCGCATAATGGCTAAGGATGTAATACTTTTGCCACTTCCCGATTCACCAACCAGTGCAACGGTTTCTCCTTTATGAATAGTAAAATTCACATCTTCCACAACTTTTGCCTCTTTGCCATTTTTTAAATGGAATTTAATTGATAAGTGATTGACCTCTAAAAGCACATCTTTTTCTTTTGGCTGTTCCATATGCGTCCCTCCATCTCAGTGTTGATTAGGTGGTGCATAGCGTATAGCGATATTTTTCATTTGCGTATAGTTTCGCAGTGCAACAAAGCCCTTCTCTCGACCAATTCCGCTTTTTTTATAGCCTCCAAATGGCATTTGAATGCCTCCAGCAGCCCCATAATTATTGACAAATACTTGTCCCGCCTGCACACGACTTGCCACATAGTGAGCCGTATCGATATTTTGTGACCAAATGCCCGCCACTAGGCCATAGTCCGTACTATTGGCTAATGCGATGGCCTCCTCTACAGTCGAAAATGTCAAGACGGTTAACACTGGACCGAAAATTTCCTCCTGAGCTAATGGATCATTTGGATCAACACCATCAAGTATAGTTGGCTGAACATAAAAGCCGTTCTCATAGCCTGCCAATGTCAATGGTTCCCCACCCGTCACAACATAGCCATCTACCTTTGCTTGCTGTAATAATGCAGTGATTTTTGTATATTGTTGTTCATTCAGTAACGGTCCCATCTCCATATCTGCTTCACCTGGTCCTACTTGGATCACTTGGAACCTTTGGGCTAATCGGGAAATAAAGGACTCTTTTATTCGTTCCTCAATGAGTAAACGTGCCCCTGCTGAACAAGTTTGACCAGCATTTTGAATAATCGCACGTACAACTCCCTCTAATGCCTGCTCCATGTTAGCATCCGCAAAAACAATATTAGGAGATTTACCACCAAGCTCTAATGTCACAGGCACAACATTTTCAGCAGCCGCCTTCATCACCGCAATTCCTGTGGGAACAGAACCTGTAAACGTAATATGATTAATATCGGGATGTGAAGTTAAATAAGGACCAACTTCTCGTCCCAAGCCCGTAATATGCTGGAAAATCCCTTTCGGCAACTTATCGGCTAACCATTCTGCAATGGCATGTGTTGTTAGCGGTGTATCCTCCGCACTTTTCACAATGACTGCATTACCAGTTGCTATAGCAGCTGCTACACTTCTTGCCGTAATTTGAATCGGATAATTCCATGGCACAATATGTACCGTAATGCCCACTGGCTCTAGCACTACTGCATTTAAAAGCCCATCCTCAATCGGAATTGTATCTCCCATCACCTTATCCGCTGCACCACCATAAAATTCAAAATAGCGTGCCGCTGCTTCAATATCTGCTCTTGCCTGTGATAAGGGCTTTCCTACATCCCGACATTCTAGCAAACTCCATTCCTCTGCATGCTTACGAATATAATGAGCAAATTCGATCAATAACTGCCCACGTTCATAGGCTTTCCATTGACGCCAGTCCTCACGTTCAAAGGCTACACGGGCTGCACGTACTGCCTCTTCTACATGTTCTTTACTCGCGTTGCTAATTTGTGCAATCACTTCACCCGTTGAGGGATTCTTAACATCAAGGTATGTCTGAGCATCACCGTGAACCCACTCACCATCTATCAACATAGGAATTTTTTTCATTGTACCCCTCCTATAATCCACGGCCACCATCTACATGTAATGTCGTTCCTGTGACCATACTTGCTGCATCTGATAGTAAATAACTAACAGCTCCTGCTATATCTGCTGGCTTCACTAATCGTCCTAATGGCACAGATTGCACAAAGACACTTTGCTTCGTCTGCTCTACGTCTGCACCCTGTGCGGCAAATTGACCAAGCATTTGTGTGTCTGCTGGTCCTGGATGAATCGTATTAACCCGAATTTGACTAGATGCTAGTTCAATTGCTAGTCCTCTCGTAAAGCTCTCTGCTGCACCCTTCGATGCAATATAAGCCTGTAAGCCCGGTCTTGGTCGCACTGCTGAAATCGAGGCAATTGTAATAATAGAACCCCTTTGCTGTTTTTTCATAAAAGGGACAACTGCCTTTGTCGTGATAAATAAACTTTTCACATTAACATCCATTAAACGATTCCATTCATCCATTGTGACCTCTTCAATCGGCGTAGCTGACTGGGCAATTCCCAGTGCATTAACAAGACCATCTATTCTGCCATACTTATCAAAAACCTGCTGGCAGATGTCTTGCACACGTTCCTCCTGTAACACATTGACCTCAAAGCATTGAAGGGCATCCTGTGTAATATCTGATAAGGCATCTATGGATAGATCAAGTCCAATAACTCGATTGCCCTGCTTTAATTGCTCGTGAATAATAGCCTTTCCCATACCGCCTCCTGCACCAGTAACCACAATCACCTTTTGCTCAACTGCCATGCTAAACACCTCCTGCTGTTAAAGTTCTATTAATAATTTCCTGACAAATCGCATCGCCCATTTGTGCTGTTGTCGCTTGTCCACCAATATCTGCTGTTTTCACAACGCCTTCCTGCAGCACAGCTGTAATGGCTTTAACAATGAGCTGTTCTAAATCTGGTCTGCCTTGATGGCCAAGCAGTAAGGCAAGCGACCAAATTTGAGCGATTGGATTGGCAATGCCCTTGCCTGCAATATCTGGTGCTGAGCCATGAACAGGCTCAAACATCGATGGAAAATCCTTTTCGGGGTTCAGGTTGGCTGATGGTGATAGACCAAGTCCTCCGACAATAGCAGAGCCTAAATCGGATAAAATATCGCCAAACAAATTGGACGCTACCACCACTTCAAAATTCTGTGGTCGTTCTACGAAATAGGCGACGAGTGCATCGATATAAATGGATTCGAGCTGTAGTGCTGGTGAACTTTGCTTCACCGCTTTGCTTGTATGCTCGTCCCAGAATTTCATCGAATGAATAATGGCATTCGATTTTGTCGCACTTGTTATTTTGGTTTTACCGTGTTGCTTCGCATATTCACAGGCAGCATGGACAATCTTTTCAATCCCAATGCGCGTCATGATTGTATTTTGAATCGTCATTTCCTGCGGCTGCTGTTGGTACAGTCGACCACCACTGTCCGAATATTCACCCTCTGCATTTTCACGGAAGATCACAAAATCAATTTCTTTGCCGTTAGCCAAGGGCGACGCTATCCCAGGTAGTGATTTAATAGGACGGAAATTCACATATTGCTGGAAATGCTTTCGAATGGGCATAATTAATTCCCAAACGGTAACATCATCGGGTACACGAGCATCGCCAATAGCTCCAAATAAAATCGCATCATATGTTTGAAGTGTTGCTAGTGCATCATTAGGCATCATACAGCCATGCTGCACGTAGTAATCGGAGCTCCAAGGAAAGATGGTTGTTTCAATTTGTAAGGAGCTATGTTGTTCTTGCAAACAATTTAAAACTTTTAACGCTTCCTGCATAACCTCTTTTCCTATGCCATCTCCTGGTATTACTGCTATTTTGATAGCTGTCATTGTGCATCACCCGCCAAAAATTTTAATGCTGCTAAACGGTAAATGGCCGTTGTTTCTGCCAATTCTTCAATGTCCACATACTCATTGATTTGATGAGGAATTTCTCGATCTCCTGCTCCAACCGTTACAATTGGAATACCATGCACATGAAGAAACGTCCCATCTGTCGCGCCTGGAACACCATTATATTTTGGTTCCTTCTCTGTTACCTCTGCCACAGCCTCATATATTGCCTGTACAACAGGGTCTTCCTTCGCTGTTGCTGTTGCAGGTCGGTTATCAAGAACCGTCAGTTCTATTTTGAAATCAGGATCATCTGCTTGTAATCGTTTAATAATCCCTTCAATCTTGCCCAGTAGTTCATCATGGTCCTGCGCAGGCACCGTGCGAATATCGAGTGTTGTCATACAGTGATCAGGAATGACATTGATTTGCGCATCTCCCTTTACAGGCGCTCGTAAAATCGTTGGTGTAATAGATGGCCAATTCAGCATTGGATCACGCCCTAATCGTGCTTGCTCCTCTTTTTCCAATTTTTCAAGCTCTACGATGAAACGTGCCATACGCCAGTTAGGATTGATACCACTCCACGAAATCGCACCATGCGCCATTTTACCGAAAATATCTACCTGTAAACGAATAGCCCCGCGTTGTGCAATACACACATTATTTTCCTGTGGCTCACAGATAATCGCACCATCCACACCATCGGCCCAGCCATTCTTAATAAAATGCTTAATGCCTAGCATAAGCCCTTCTTCATCACATGGAATACATAAAATAATTTTGCCCGTAAACGCCTCTTGATCTAGTAGCAATGACTGACAAGCTGTAATCATACAAGCAAGATTCCCTTTTGTATCATTCGTTCCCCTGCCATACATACGCCCATCTACAATTTCTGCTCCAAATGGATCATAGGCCCAAGCCTCTCGATTGCCCTCTGTCACCACATCCGTATGTCCTTCGAAAAGTAATGTTTTCCCAGGCTTGCCCGAATCAATAATACCAATGACATTTGGTCGCCCTGGCACAACCTCCTCGATATGCGTCTCGATGCCAATATCTCGTAAATATGCCGCTACAAAAGTTGCCACCTCTTGCTCATTGCCCTTCGGATCGTTCTCACGGTAAACGCTTTCAATGCGCACGAGCTTCTGTGTTAAGGCAATGACCGTCTCACGATCTCGCACATACGATTTTGTTGTCTTTAAACTAGTTACTGTCATGCAAAGGACCTCCTATTTTTAAAGAATATTCTGAATTTATGTTATTTTAACATTGTCCTTTCTCTATGAAACTAGACAATATGTTAATGATTCAAAGAACGCCTTTAACTTTTTGTTTAGCAATGAATCACTAGAAAACAACATTTTTTTCTGTTTTATACGGTTTTTCGATCAATTCATCGAATGCAAGAGAGTATTGTTTTTGATTTTCAGGTGGTTAGATAATTATAGTTTGGAAGAGGGAGCACTTTTCTGAGCGGGATTTCTTTAATTTGGAGAAAGAAGTTTTTGGTTCTTTGGAGCGGTTCACCCTTTTTAAGAGCTGGTCCACACTTCTTTGGAGTGGTTCGCTCACTCTTGGAGAGGACCTATCACCATTTAGAAGCACCTTACCCATTTATTAGGGCGAATGCCAACCATTACAAAATAGAAAAAAACCAGCATTTGCTGGTTTTTCCTGATTATTGTTGACGGGATTCGGTCATTTGCTTCCAAACCGAGCCTTTTGCTTCCTCGCCTTGTTCGATACGGGCAATGGCCATTTTCACTTGTAGCTTCACTTCGAATTCTTTGTCATCTTCGGCAGCCTTCAATGCTGGTAAGGACTGTTCTGTGCCGACCTCATATAAATACATGGCTGCGCGCCAGCGAACCAATTTGTTTTTGTCCTGTAAGGCTTGCAGCATGGCTTCTTCAAATTCTACAAAGCCAAGGTCACTCATGCAGTCACCTGCTGTTCGACGTACTGCTGCACTTTTATCTTGTAGGGCTCTTTCTAAATAAGGGACAACTGCCACATCCTCAATCATGCCTAAGTACACCGTCGCTAGTCGACGGATAGACATTTGTTCATCCTGTAAGGCTAAATCTAATAGCGGTAGATCGTCTAGCTCAGGATCAGCCATTTGATCGAGCAGTTGGAAGCGTTTCTCCCATTCAGGTTGCTTGAACTGTTCTACTGTCACTTTGAGTTTGTCCGTTTTCACAACGGCTTTTTCACCATCATTATTGATAGCTGTGACAATTTCTGCTAAACGGTCTGCAGAATAAGTGACATCAATCTCCTGTTTGATTGTTTCAGCAATTTCCTCAAGCTCACCGTAGCGAACCCCATAATCAATCCACTTACGTTGGAAAATATAGTTTTCATCTACTGCTGACTCAATAATTTGATTAAAAGCATCGACAAAACGGTCTCCGCAGCTAATACGATATTCACGTTGGTTATCAAAAACTTTTACTTGTAAAGGCACCTGCTTGTAAAATTGTACATGGACATAAACCTCTCCATAAAATTCATTGGCCACAACCGTTTCTTCTTGTGTTTGGACATCTTCCCCTAACACTTGACGAATACTTGCTAGAATGCCTTCCCATGCATATTTAGCATTACGCTCAACAGCAAAGAAATCGGCTACATGGTAAACGCCCTTTACTCCCTCAATCGCTAAAATAGCAGCCGCCTCGCCTGTTGCTTCGTCTTTATTATCCTTTGTAAAATTATAGCTCTTCCCGAATGGTAGCTCTGTATCAACAACAATCTTCATAGAATTGGGACTTGGCGTCGGTTCAATGGTAATAATCTTCATGTCTATCGCTCCTTATCCGTTAACTATTTCATCTAAATACGACCATCTTTCAATTAGATGCTCATACTGTGCATTTAGCTCATCCAACTTAGCTGTTAATTCCTGTAGCTTGGTAAAATCTGAGCCTGCATTGGCGATTCCTTCTTCGGTCTCCATAATAGCAGTTTCTGTTTTCTCTATCTCGTCTGCAATCGTTTCCCATTCTTTTTGCTCTTTAAACGATAGCTTTTTTTTGTCTGATTTTGGCTTTTCTGATTTTGGCTTTTCAACTTTTGACGTTTCTACTTTGACAGTAGCTGTCTGCTCACGTTTCTCCAGATACTCACTGTATAGATCCAGTGTTTCCTCTACTTGTCCCTGACCATCTAGTATCCATAGCTTTTTCGCAATACGGTCGAGGAAGAAACGATCATGGGAAATCGTGATAACCACGCCTGGGAAATGCTCGATGAAATCCTCTAGCACACCTAATGTTTCAATATCTAAATCATTCGTTGGCTCGTCCAATAATAAGACGTTTGGTTGCTCCATCAATAAACGTAATAAATGAAGACGCTTGCGCTCACCGCCCGATAATTTTCCAATTGGAGTACCATGAGCATGCAACGGGAATAAAAAGCGCTCCAGCATTTGAGCAGCTGAGTAACGGACACCCTCTGCATCGGTAATATCATTTGAAGCCTCACGTATATATTCAATCATGCGCTCATTTTCATTCATTTTCGGCAATGTTTGCTTGAAATGTGCCAGCTTGACCGTTGACCCAACAAGAATTTCACCTTGATCGGGTGTCAGCTCTCCTGCTAGCATGTTCAACAAAGTTGATTTTCCTACACCGTTCGCGCCGATAATGCCAATTCGATCACCTTGCTGTAGTAGAAATGAGAAGTTTTCAAGGATTTTTTGCTGGCCAAAGGCTTTCGAAATTTTCTCAGCCTCCAGCACTTTACGTCCAAGACGTGTTGTCGCAAGTCCCATATCCAAGGAAACATCTTCTGTTTTGCGTTCTAGGTTTTCTTCTAGCTTTTCAAAGCGTTGAATACGAGCCTTTTGCTTAGTTGAACGCGCCTTCGCACCACGACGTATCCATTTTAATTCTGAACGATAACGATTGCGATCCTTCTGTGCAGAAGCAGCTTGCATCTCCTCACGAATAGCTCGGGCCTCTAAATAATCACCGTAATTCCCTGTATGACGATACAAGGTTTGATTTGCTAACTCGTAAATATGTGTTGATAATTCATCTAAGAAATAACGATCGTGGGTGATGAAAATCACTGCACCCTTTAATCGTAAGACCATCTCTTGAAGCCATTCTGTAGACTGTACATCTAAATGGTTGGTGGGCTCATCCAATAAGTAAAGATCCGCTGGTTCAATTAACACCTTCGCTAATGCTACACGTTTTTGCTGACCGCCTGATAGCGTTAGTACCTCTTTTTCAAAAGTTTCAATCCCAAGCTTTGTTAAGGCCGTCTTTGCAAGGGCATTGACATCCCATGCCTGCTCTTCATCCATGCGCTGTTGCAGACTAAATAACGTCTTTTGTAAACTTTCGGATGTTGGGTTACTTGCTAGTGCAGCAACCGTTTCCTCATATTGACGATTCAGCTGTAAAATGGGCGAATCGCCTGAAAAGACAGCTTGTAAAACTGTTTCACCTGCCTGAAATGTAGGCTCCTGTGGTAAATAAGCGACACGGTATTTATTCGGGCGATCTACTGTCATCGAATCCGCTTCCATGTCCCCAGCTAAAATGGATAACAGGGTTGATTTTCCCGTTCCATTTATACCGATTAAGCCTGCCCGCTCTCCCTCATAAATGGTAAATTCAATATTTTGAAAAAGCGTTTTATCGCCCACTGTTTTGGTTAAATTTTGTACAATTAAATGACTCATTCCACTATTCCATCTCTTTCATGTTAGGTATTGTTCATGCCCACACGATTTTTATGTAGACGATTATTGATATCCACTATTCATCATAACATCAAACCGCAGGTAAACAAAGAACAACAAACTATCAACGAACTGGTGGCATGTCCTGTAAATAGGATTCCATAAGCTGACAAAGCTTGATGATTCCTTGTGTTAAGTCGTGAGGTTCAGGATAAGAGTAACTAATTCTTAGATGGTGATATTGTGGCTCTCCTGGATAACAAGCTGAGCTTGGTAAAAAGGTAATTTGGGCTTGTTGAGCCTTCCATAAAAGCTCATCCGTATTGCCATTACTAGGTAAAGACACCCAAATATTAAGTCCACCTTTTGGCTCGATCCACGTAACGCCCTTTGGTGCATGCTTATTCAACAATGCAATGGTCTGATCCCTTCTTATCTCAAGTGCAATGCGCAGTTTTTCTAAATGGGCATGCATTCGGTCTGAACGTAAAAATGGAATCAGTGCCTTTTGTGTTAATAAGGGGTTACCCGAATCGGCACTGGATTTGGCAGATAAAAGTCGTTGATGAACGGTACCTTTTGAAAGGATAGCGCCGATTCTACAGCTTGGGGCCAACGTCTTACTAAAGCCTTTTAAATAAATAACATGACCACTTGTATCTAAAGCTTTCAGAGGTGGTGGTGGTGGGTTATCGTCAAAATAAATTTCATTCCATGAATCGTCCTCTACAATAAGAAAGCCATATTGTTGGGCAAGATCCAGTAATTCTCTCCTTCTTGCTTCACTTAAAACTGTGCCTGTAGGATTATGGAAGGTAGGATTTGTATAGATAAGCTTTGGCTGTTTGCTTAGGCAGAGTGTCGCTAGAAGAGCTGTCTGCATTCCTTCCTCGTCTACTGGTATGGGAATAATGTGGGCCCCACGATTTCTAAAGACATCGATTGCTGCTGTATATGTAGGGGCTTCGGTAATGACAATATCTCCAGGTCCAATAAATGTTTTAGCCACTAAATCTATACCTTGTTGTACACCGTTTGTCACAATAATTTCCTGTGGTGTTGTGGCAATATTACTATATGTTTTGACATAGTCTCGGATTGCCTTTCGTGCATCTTCATCCCCCTGTACCGTTCCATAACGAGCCACAATCTGAGGATCTGCCTGTAATATCGCCACAATTTCATTCACCAAATAAACAGAGGGTAATAATCCAGGGTGGATGGTCGCACTGGAGAATTTCATCGCATATTCCTTTCTTTTATTTAACATAGATTGTGAACGTTGAATGTAATCAGGAATGGTTAGTTGCCAATTATAATCACTACCGCTCTCATTTGAGCTTCTTTGTTCTTTGTTTCGAACAAACGCCCCCTTGCCATGTATCACTTCAATATAACCATTTCTTTCTAATAAGGCATATGCCTTACTGACCGTGACAGGACTCACTTGATTTTCTTTTGAAAAGCTCCGAATAGAAGGTAATTGGCTCCCTTCCTGTAAAAATTCTGACCTTATTTTTTCTGCAAGGATAGTTGAAATCTGAGTAATTAAAGATTGATCGGACTGACGATTCAGCTTTATTTCCATTGGACCTCCAACTGTTATAGTCTTCATTTGACTGTTATATATATCACTATATAGTGTAGAGGCAGAAATAGCTAAGTTAAAATGAAGGGAAATGATGACACATGATGAATATGAAGCAAGAACAGGAAAAAATAAAAACGCTTTTAATGGATGTAGTTGACCATGCAGCCAATTTTTTTACTAATCTGGAGCATAGAGCTGTAACGAACCATTCCTCTAGTGTTCCTACTCCGACACTTCCAGAAGTGGGTGAGGGTGCTCAGGCAACACTTCAATATTTTACAAAGCAATTTGCTGAAGGCTTAAATAGTAGTGTAGGCTCAAGATACTTGGGTTTTGTCACAGGTGGATCTACCCCTGCTTCGATTGTCGGAGATTGGTTAGTAAGTATTTACGATCAAAATTTATCCCATTCTAAGGGCTCTATTGCAGGTTCAATGGAGCTTGCGACAATTGACATGCTAAAGGAGTTATTGCTATTAAGCGATGATTATCGAGGAACATTTGTCAGTGGGGCTACGATGGCTAATTTTGTAGGACTTGCTCAAGCAAGGGAATGGATTGCACAATACTATGGAAAAAACACTGCTCTGGATGGTCTATATGGTATCCCTCCAATAAAGATTGTTAGCGGAACGCCCCACTCAAGTATAATCAAAGCAACCTCTATGCTTGGCATGGGGAGAAATTCCATTCATACTATGCTATGCCTAGAACAGCGAGAAGCCATTGATATCACAAAATTACAGCAGTTTCTTGAAGAAAACCTACATGAACCTTGTATAGTTGTAGCAAATGCGGGAACTGTCAATACGGTTGACTTTGATGATTTGCAAGCAATTGGCGAGCTAAAAAAGCGATACCCTTTCTGGCTTCATATCGATGCGGCCTTTGGTGGCTTTGCAGCCTGTTCACCAAAGTATCGTCACTTTGTTGAGGGCATGAATTATGCAGATTCTATTACAATTGACGCACATAAATGGCTGAACGTCCCTTATGATGCCGCTATGCAATTTACCCGTCATCAATCGTTGCAAGCAACCGTTTTTCAAAATAATGCTGCCTATCTTGGTAGTTCCCTTGAAAATCCAGATTTCTGTGATCTTACACCTGAAAATTCACGTCGTTTTCGTGCGCTACCTGCTTGGTTTTCTTTACAGGCCTATGGTAAATTGGGCTACCAACAATTAATAGAAGAAAATGTATTACTCGCACAACAGCTTGGTCAAAAAATAGATGACAGTCCCTACTTTACATTGCTAGCACCTGTTCGACTGAATATCGTGTGCTTCGCCGTCAATAATGAGGCACTGACAGCTGAAATGAACCAACAATTTTTAACTACTTTAAATCAACAAGGCAAAGTATACATGACGCCAACTGTCTACAAAGATATGCCAGCTATTCGTGCGGCTTTCAGTAATTGGCGTACTTCCCAAGCAGACCTGACAATCATTTGGGAAGCATTAACAACAGCGATATCCTCCTATTTTAATGAATCCATCTAAGCTATTAAAAGGTAATGGAGTAACACATGATGAAGGATTCCTCACTTGTTGCGCCTTCAATAATTCACTACAAAACTAAAATGCTACTTGCCATAGGAAATGCACGCTTCATTATTTTTGTACTACGAAGACCATAGCCGAATGAAGCACAAAAACCGCCCTTCAAATTGAAAGGCAGTTTTTGTGCTATGTGCTACTGACCGATTTCGTGCTTTAGTTGCTTTAAAAAACTTTCCATAAATTGATGACGTTCAAGTGCCATTTGCTTGCCCTTTTCCGTCACCATTAAATCTTTTAGCAGTAATAATTTCTCATAAAAATGAGTAACAGACGAGGTATTTTTCTGACGATATTCTGACTCTGACATATTTGTGCGTGCTTCTTCTTCCTTATCATAAAGCTTGCGACCTTTTGCGCCACCATAAGCAAATGTTCTGGCAATGCCAATAGCACCAATCGCATCTAAACGATCTGCATCTCGGACGATTTTTGCTTCCAATGATGTTGCTTCTAGCTCATTCCCACCATTAAATGACACTTGAGCAATGCAATCTCGAATATGCTGCTTTTTACCTTCACTAACAGGTAATTCCGCAATAAGCTGTTCTTCCTTTTCCTTGCTATCGGTATACTTTTTGTCACTGACATCATGTAAAAGTACCGCTATTTTCACAACTTCTTCATCTGCTGTTGGCTCGCTATGTAGGATAGCTAATGCATTTTGATAGACACGTTCAATATGTTGAAAATCATGACTAGCATCAAATTGATCATATATTTCACGTACTTTATTCATTAAATGATTCATAGTCTTCACTCATTCCTTTCCTACAAAATTATACTGTATTTTATTACATAAGAGGTAATCTAGAAAAATTAAAAATCAAATCCATTTCAATTGACTAATTTTTCAGAATATTGTATGATAAACGTACAGAACAGCTATTTGTTCTGTACCTCATATTTTTCAGCAATGTACAACAGCTGTGTGTTTAACAGATTTAACATTAACTTCAGCGGGCTTACAATTGAATAACCTGTTTAAAAGATGACGTGCGTATTGAAAACCTATCATCTAAACAAATAAAAGTGAACACTTTCCCTTAGAAATTCTTTGTTTAACCCGCATAGCCAGATGTACATGCCGAAAATGTGAACAACAAGTTAGTTTGTTGCATGACCAAAAGGATTTCGCCAGTTGTAGCAGAAGTGCATTGTTTTTTCATTACTGGTTGTTACCTTCTTCTGGTCAATACCTTGATTATGTATGAACGTAGCTCCTCCCTTTAATGAAAATCGTACACGATAATTGCTTACAGCTTGTGAATACCACGTTCGATGAGTTGTGCAAATCAGTAAGAAATTCATTTAAGCCATCAATGTATGAAGTGAAAAAGGAAGTAGGAACGATTGTGATAAAATGTATTACCATCCCGCTGAAGGACAAATAAAAGCTGCCCATCTTACATTCAAGTAGATGATGGCAGCTTTTACTGTTTTATTTTCTTACTTTATAGAACGCCTTTGATCACTTCATCAATTTCCCGCAATAGTGCTTCGTTTTGCATGGTTGTACTTAATTTTAAGTTAGATTGGTCTACATGAATCACTGCGACATGCATTCCTTCTTCAATACTTGCACTTGGAACTGGCATCATTTTCTCTGTATCGAACGTCATAATGAGATCTGGGAATTTGGATTGTACCTGCCCTTCCTTCGATAATGTCATATATTCATTCCAGAACGTCAGATGGTAATCACCCACTGATAATTCCCCTACATCGAAGCCATTTTCCTTTGTTAACGAATAATTTGTGACAGCGCCTGATACGATGTGCACCCCATTCAAATACTGCAACACATGGGCTAGCTTTTCTTCAAAGGTTTGCCCATTTAAGAAGCAATAGCCAAGCTCTATGGCCATGGTAATCGCATTTGGTGCGCCATGTTTTTGTAAATAGTCAATCGTCACAGGATTTCGAGTGACCCCGACTAGCCCGCCTGCTAAAATAGAAGCTTGGCGTGCTGTCTTTGCGGTGCTGTGTAAATTCCCTTCCACAAAGCCTTGAACGGCGAAGTCACCTTTTCCTCCTGCATAAAATTGTACGGATTGATATTCTTGTTGTTCATGGAGATTTAAAGAACCCATGATTCCCGTTGGATGTGCTCGTCCATTACAGGGAGCATCCACAACAGGTACATTTAATAAGACTGACTGCAACCAGCCATTGATCGTCGTGATGGCACCATTTTCATTGGTAATGATGCCCTTTAGACGTCGATTGATATAGTTGTTCATACTACGATAGCTCCAACAAAGCTGTTCATTTGAAATATATTGATCGGCCGCTGATGGCGCACCTACCATTGCCACACAGGCAACTAAATCTTCTTGGTCTAATTCAGTAATATCCACCATTTGAGGTTCGCCTGCTGCAAAGATTTCCTCCACTAGCTTGAGTCCTTCCTCTAGGAGACCACCGCCGCCTCCGCCAAGGATTGCTCCTCCATAAACGGCAGCAATCCCATCCTCATACGATAATCCTTTCGCCATTCAGCATGACTCCTTTCTATTTCCCTATTTTTAGAATGGAAGAGAAGAAGCTATATAGCGCATCTCCAGCGATGACACCTGCTGCAAAGACCGTCATTTCAGATTCTCTCTTACCTTTCGTCACATATGTGAAAATAACACGAAGTATGATACCAACTAATACAGCCCAGCCAGCAATTGGATTGACAAGTAATAAACCTGTTGCGAATAAGATACCCATTTGACGTTTTGAACCACCAATTAGCTGAATTAATGCACCTGGAATCGCCCAAATCATTAATTGTTTCGCTACATCGCCTGTAACGCCTGATTGAATTGTTGCTGCATACACATGGTTAACAGGTGCTACTAAATCCTGTGCAAAATAAGATTTATAGGATAGCAATACTACAACTGCGGAAATTGCAAAAGCTAGCATACCAGCAATCAATTGTTGCTTGCGACCTTCTTTTTCTAATGCAACATCACTACCATTACCACGTAAAATGAAACCAGTTTTTAAGTCATAGCCCATATCCGCAAATGCTACCCCTGTAGCAGCACTATACCCTGCTAGTAATGCAAGTGCTGGAGCTGGGAAACCAATTAAAATACCAACAATCAGTGTAATAAATGCCACTGCAAATGCAGGGAACCAACCCGCATGCATCGCTGCGATACCTACAATTAGCTCATGGACAAATGCAGCAATCGTTGCAAAGATGATGAATCCTATTAACATACCGAAAGACATGTGTGAAATAATACCGCCTAAAATAGCGATTAATAGAGCAATGGCTAAATATGCTATAAACCCAACACCAAATGCTTGTCGAATTTCTTTTGCATCTTTTGAATAGCTTAACTCTTCTGACTTTTTAGCCGACTTTTTATTCAATAAGGCAAAAGCTACTTGGAAAAGTGCTACAATCCCAGCACCAATCATAACGCCATGTGGAATATAGTAAGCATTTAAGTCAACATTAAATAATTGAACAGAATAGCCTCTTAATAAAAGCCCAATCCCAAACATCGTCAGTGCCCAAATATTACCGATGAACGCTACCCCAAAAGCTGACATTGGAATTTTCAAAACAGATCCCACGATACCAATTAACACACCACCAATTAATACCTTTGCATTCTTACCGCCTTTATCGCCCGCCTTAATGGCTTCAGCTGTTGCAATCCCTGGTGGCCAAGTACCTGCTGCTGGGAAAATCTTTGTATCGAAAAATTTATATAATAATAAAGCATCAACAAACATCGCTAAAATAACACCGATAAACAATGGTAATACTAAATTTTCATAGCCTAATACATATGGAATACCAATTGGCAACATTAAACTACTTGCTGCACTGAACGTTGCTGCCGAAATGGCAGTTTGAATAATATTTTGTCTGTGTACAGATTTAAAGGCAATTAGCTTGCCAATCGGTATTCTTCCAAGAATCATCGCAAATATTGCCCCAACGATTGATGTATTGGCAGAAATCCCTAAAGTCGTAATTAGCTGTATCCCAATAATTGCCCCCACAACAGATGTTAAGACGATCATTAGTAGAGTTACAGGCTCTAAAGCCCTTGGATGTAATACTTTATTATTCATAGTGTCAGCTCCCCTATTGTTGTTATAATTTTGAAATGTGTGATTGTATTTGCTGAGCTACTTTCACTAACTGTTCAAGCATATTTTTCTCCCTTTGATCATCTAAATCATATACTAACCCAGAAATTGTAAGAGATGCAGTGATTTCCTTTTTATAGTTAAATAACGGTACACTAATGCCAAATGCATGTTCATTATACTCCCCGATGGTAACACACCAGTTGTTTTGGCGAATTTGTTGCAGCTCTTCCTTTAATGACGCTAGGAAAGAAACCTGCTCTTCCTTCGATTGTTCCTCATGAAAGAAGGCCATTAATTCCAGTTGCCTGTCCTCGTCTAAATAAGCAAACATGACCTTACAGGAAGCACCGATGTAAAGGGGTGTCTTTGTTCCTAAAGACACCGCATACTTTACATTTTTATTGCTTTCGGCTATTTTCGTTGTGACACCGTATTCATTGTCCATATAAGTAAGAAATACTGATTCATTGATTTCACTGGCAAGATTTTGCATCAATTCATAAATGGTCGAGTGAGGGTCTTTTGAATTCGATAACACATCATAAAAAAGGTACATTTTATAACCTAATTTATATTTTTTCGTGTGTTCATCCTGTATTAAATAACCCGCTTCTGTAAATGTATTAATGGTTCTTTGCACGACACTTGTCGGCAGTTTCATCATGCGTGAAATTTCACGAACACCTAATGCATTTTCTGTCGTTGCAAAGCATTCTAGTATATCCAATGAGTTTTTTAATGTCTTGACAGTCATCTATTTCTCCCTTTAAGCGTTTTGATAACCGTATCGCTCTTTCGCTACATCTACAGAAATATATTCATTTAATAGGTCACGTTCAATGGCCTCTGAGCTTCGTTCGTGTGGAGGACCATAACCACCGCCAGTAGCAGTCACAAGCTCAATACGGTCGCCTTTTTGCAATTCATAATTGGCAAGTACGCCCACTGGTCCAATTTTCGTTCCATCCTTTTTATGAATGATTAAATAGTTGTGAGAGCCTTCTCCACCACCATTTAAGCCGAATGGCGCGAATTGATGTCTACCTAAGTTCACAGAAACCTTTTGACCATCATGATTGACTGTATAAACGCGACGAACACCTAAGCCACCTCTAAATTGACCAGCACCAGCACCGTCACAATTTAAGCTATATTCATCAATTTGAATACCGTATTTTGTTTCGGCAATTTCAACTGGAAGATTATATGTTTCGCCATCTCCCATACAGTATTGCCCGCTTTGCCCATCCTCATCATTCGCCGCTCCCCAGCCACCAACAGATGGCTCAACAATTAGGAATGACTCATCATTTTCAGGATTTTTCCCAGTGAGAATAAACGTACAAACAGATTGTAAATGCCCTGCCGATAAGCGTTCTGGTAAATGCGGCGCAAGAGCTTTCCAAATTAGATCAGCTGCCCCAATACGTGCCTCAAAATTCATAGACACAGGATGTGGACGTTTAGCTGAAACAATCGAATTGTCATCTGTGATAATCGTTAAGCGTTTAAAGACACCTTCGTTAATTACGTCAATATCGCCAAGTAATGCTAAGAACATAACGCGCACACTTGCCATTAAACCAAACTGAGAACAGTTCATTGGCACATTGACTGCAGGATGTGAGCCTCTGAAGTCACAAATAAACGCCTCATCACTAATTGTGACTTTCACTTTTATTGGATAAGGTCCACCCTTTAATGGGTCCCCTTCAATAAAGTCCTCCGCATAAAATTCACCTTTAGGTAGGTGTTGAAGCTCATACTCTACAATTTTCTCACCTTTGTCCAATAATTTTTGAATGGACAATTTCACCGATTCCGCACCAAACTTCTGACAAAGCTCTGAGATTCGTTTTTCACCTGTTTTTAAGGCGGCTACTTGTGCAAACATATCACCGATTGAAAGCTCTGGTAAACGAACATTCGTAGAAATGATTTCATAGACTGCATCGTTCAACTCACCTTGATGATAAAGTTTGACACCTGGTAGCTGTAAACCTTCCTGATAGATTTCATTAGAATTACTTGTAAATGAACCAGGGTCCATGCCCCCTACCTCTGTCCAGTGTGCTTTATTGGCAGAGTACGCAATAATTTCACCGTTGTAGAAAATTGGGAGAACTAAGCCCACATCCGATAAATGCGATCCACCTCCAACATAAGGGTCATTGATAATAATGACATCACCTTCATGTAGTTTTTTCCCATTATCAAACTTCTCTATTACACGCTGTACCATTGGACTTAACATCCCAATAAAGCTCGTTACACCGTTTCCTTGACTAATTAAATTACCCTTGGCATCTGTTAAACCACAAGCATAGTCTAATACTTCATAGATTACTGGACTCATAGAAGAGCGTGCTAGAGCTATAAACATCTCATCGCCTATAGCTAGCAATGAATCTTGAATAATTTCTACTGCAAAAACATCTTTTTTCATGTTTTATTTCCCCTCCATCTCTACTATCAAATTGCCGTATTTATCAATTTCAATTGATTGATTATTATTGATTACGACCGTAGATGTTGGATTTTCCACAATTGCAGGACCTGTAATGACATAGCCAGGTACTAATTTTTGTTGGTCATAGACATTGACCTCTACCCAACCTGTTCCCTTCACATATAAATTGCGTTGTGCCTTGATACATGTAGAATTGTCGATATGAGAGAAGTCTAGCTCTTTAAATTGAACCGCCTCATCTTTCCCGTAGATTGTAAGATGTAAGTTGACTAACTCAATTGGTGTAGCTGGTAAATCAAAAGAAAACTCTTGTTTATGTTTGATATGGAAGGCTTCTGCTAATGCAAGTAGCCCCTCTTCATCAAGCGTAATAGCTGATGCATTTAATTTAACGGCATGCTCTTGACCTTTGTAGCGTAAATCATAATTAATTTCAAAATAATAATGATCCTTTGATAATGGTGCATCTGCATAGGCATTAGCAATGACTTGATCAATATTTTCTTGAATAGCCGCAAGATGGTCTTTGTCAAAGTTCATTAAACTTGTTTGAATGTAATCTTGTCGATATTCGGTCATCATCATTCCTAATGCTGAGAAGACGGATGAGCCATAAGGAATAATGACTTTTTTCATACCAAGCTCTTCTGCTAAATTAATCGCATGTAGTGGACCACCGCCACCAAATGCCACCATTGTAAAGTCTTCAGGATCATAGCCTTTACGAATAGAGATCAGCTTCAGTGCATTTAACATATTGGAGTTTGCAATATCTAAAATACCCTGTGCTGCTTCTTCTGCTGACACATTAAATGGTTTCGCAATTGCTTCAACAAGAGCCTCCTCCACTTTGTCAATGGATACTGGGTTATCAAAGTTTTCTAAGGATAATCTTCCTAAATAAACATTGGCATCTGTAATTGTTGGCTGTGTATTCCCTAAGCCATATGCTACAGGCCCTGGCTTTGCCCCAGCAGAATCTGGTCCAACCTTTAATGAGCCAAACTGATCTACACGTGCGATAGAGCCACCACCATTTCCGATTTCCACAATATCCACTACAGGTGTTTTAATAGGATAGCCCGCAAATTTTTCATTTCTTTCAATATAGTAATCTGTTGTGACATTGACTTTGCCATCTGTAATAAGCGAACATTTTGCTGTCGTCCCACCAACATCAAAAGCTATGATATTCGATTCATTTAAAAGTTGGCCTAATTTAGCTGCCCCAAACATCCCTGCTACAGGTCCAGATTCAACGAGGTTGATTGGTAGCTCCATTGCTTTATCAAAGCTTGTAGTCCCGCCATTCGATTGCATAATTTTTAAATGGTCTGTAATGCCAATTGTGCTTAATTTCTCTTTTAGGCTTTTTAAGTAGGCATGTGCAATTGGCTTTACATAAGAATTAAGGACTGTTGTGTTTGTTCTTTCATACTCACGGTATTCTTTAATCGTTTCACTTGAAAGTGTGATATATACTTCCGGCCAAATTTTTAAAATGGCTTCTTTTAACTGTTGTTCATGAATTGGATTTTTATAGCCGTGTATTAAGGAAATGGCAATCGCCTCAACACCTAATTCCTTAAATTTATAAACGATCTCGTCAACTTCCTCGGTATTAAGCGCTTTCATAATATTTCCTTTAAAATCAATTCGCTCATCAATTTCTTGACGTAAATAACGCTCTACAAATGGTTCTGGCTTTTTATATTTAAAGTTATATAAGTCTGGTCGATTTCCACGAGCAATTTCTATAACATCACGGAAACCCTTTGTTGTAATTAACCCAACTACGCCCCCTTTTCTTTCCGTTAATGTATTGATGATAACCGTCGATCCATGAATAAATGATTCAATGAAAGAATCTTCCGTTACATGTCGTCCTAATACATTTAGTATGCCATCCTCAAAGTGACCAGGTGTCGTATGTCCCTTATCAAAATGAAGATTTCCTTTTTCATCTGTGAAAACTAGGTCAGTAAAAGTACCGCCAATATCTGTTGCGATTTTCAAGACTTCATCCCTCCATGTTCCTATTATCGGTACAGCGTTCCGAATTAGAATTAAATAAATTATATTTAAAAGAAAAAGAAAATTCAATGTATTTTTTAAATAAAAATTCATTTGACAATTGTCCTTCGTTGTAAAAACCCGCTCTATCTTTCCAATATCAGAGAACTATTGATAAAAAATACCAAACACATTTATATAAGGAAAGTTCTCGTGATTTTTGTGCAACATAAAAAAGATCCTAGTTTTCACTAGAATCTTAAAATCGTTTTAAAAAAATTAATTTTTATGAATTTTTACTCAAGAGGTGGATGAAGGAATCATCCGAAATTTTACTTTTATACCATATTTGCATTGTAGATAGACGTTGAATTGGGTCACTTCCTACGAACCATGTTTACCCATTATCAATAAAAAAGCTGCCCATTTAAGTAGGCAGCTTTTAATATTCTGTTAGAACAATCCTACCGCATGTCCTTCGTTATCGACATTCATGCGTAGCGCAGCTGGTGCTTTTGGAAGTCCTGGCATTGTCATAATATCGCCAGTTAGACAAACTAAGAAGCCTGCACCAAGCTTTGGAATAACTTCGCGAATTGTGATGGTAAAGCCTTCTGGACGACCAAGTAAACTTGGTTGGTCTGATAAAGAATACTGGGTTTTCGCCATACAAATTGGAAGGGAGTCCCAACCAAATTTTTCGATTTGGGCAATTTGTTTTTTGGCTTGGTCTGTAAATTGTACATCTTTCCCGCCATATACCTTTTGCACAATCGTACGTACCTTTTCTTCAATTGACTCTGTTACATCATATAAAGGAGAGAAGTTGTTTTCTTCCTCTAGCACAGCTAGTACTTGCTCAGCTAAGGCTAGACCACCTTTACCGCCCTCTTCCCAGACATTCGTACGGGCAATGCGAACATGATTTTCTTGACACCAGTTCAGAACGGCTTCTAGTTCAGCCTCTGTGTCCGTGATAAAACGATTTAAGGCAATAATTGGTTCAACGCCAAATGTACGAACTGTATCTACATGTTTAGCTAAGTTTTCAATTCCTTGTAGGAGTGCTTCCACATTTTCACCTACAAGCGCTGTTTTCGGTACACCACCATGCATTTTTAATGCACGAATTGTCGCTACAATGACAACTGCGCTTGGTTTAAAGCCTCCCTTACGAGCTTTAATGTTCATGAATTTTTCAGCACCTAAATCAGAGCCGAAGCCCGCTTCTGTCACCACAATATCAGCTAGCTTACGAGCGGTTTGTGTCGCCATAATAGAATTACAGCCGTGGGCAATATTCGCAAATGGACCACCATGGATAATAGCAGGTGTTCCCTCTAATGTTTGAACTAGGTTTGGCTTAAAGGCATCTTTTAATAATAGTGTTAAGGCACCCTCTACCTGTAAATCACGCACAAAGACAGGCTCACGCTCGAAAGTATAGCCAATCACAATACTAGCGATGCGCTCACGTAAATCCTCAATGCTTGTGGCTAAACAGAATACTGCCATAATTTCAGAGGCAACCGTAATATCAAAGCCATCCTCACGCGGCATGCCTTGAACAGGACCACCTAATCCCACCACTACCTTACGAAGGGCACGATCATTTAAGTCCATGACACGCTTCCAAATAATGCGTCGTGGATCAATGTTAAGTGTATTACCTTGGTGGATATGATTATCAATAAATGCGGATAAAGCATTGTTAGCTGTTGTAATCGCATGAAGGTCGCCAGTAAAATGTAAATTAATATCCTCCATTGGTATAACTTGTGCGTAACCTCCGCCAGTTGCGCCACCTTTTACGCCCATAACTGGACCTAATGATGGTTCACGTAATGCGACCATCACCTTCTTATCTAATTGATGAAGGGCATCTGCTAGTCCAACAGTCACAGTCGACTTTCCTTCACCAGCTGGGGTTGGACTAATAGCTGATACTAATACTACCTTTGCATCCTCGCCCTGAGCAGTAATTTTTAATGGGTCGATCTTTGCTTTGTAGCGTCCATACTGCTCAAGAGCATCCTCTGGAATACCCGCAGCATTGGCAATTTCCGTAATAGGTTTGATCACTGCTTGACTAGCGATTTCTAAATCTGATAATGGTTGATTTTTCGTTGTCATTTGGCATCCTACTTTCTATGTTGTTCATTTCCATTATAGTCTTAATTGTGAAAAAAAAGAAAGCCAGATATGCAAGCATTTCGTCAATCAATTGACTTATTTGTTCAATTCCTGTATGTTCTAAGAGAAAATGCAATTTTTTCACATTTTCTCAATGAGTGCACCATTTATTTAACTTTATTTTACATTCAAGCGCATTGGAGGCGAATGCTTATGCAACAGGGGATCGTAAAGTGGTTCAATAATGAAAAAGGTTATGGCTTTATTGAATGTGATGATGGCGAAGATGTATTTGTTCATTTTACGGGCATCCAGGAGGAAGGCTTCCGTACACTTGAAGAAGGTCAAAAGGTTTCATTTGATGTTGTGGAAGGCAATCGTGGACCCCAAGCATCAAATGTTGTAAAACTATAAGCGTAAGGGGACTATCCGTGTAGTTCCAGATTAGCAGCGGATTAGGAAATGCATCGTTTCCTTCATCCGCTTTTTGTATTGTTTTATAAGCTGAATGCCCCCTCCATGTTATAATAGAAGTAACAATACGTAAGGAGGGATTTCGATGCAAAAACAAAATAAACCCATGACTGAAGTTATTTTGAAGCATAAAGAACGACAAAGTGTAGCAGAATTTGCAGCAACACTGGAAACGATTGCAAAAAAGCTTAAAGAAAATGGTGAATTCACTTTTGTTCAAGACACAGAGCCAACAGTTGTCAGCCCAAGTGAACAGCTCAAAATCGAATACTCCTATACAAAAAAGGGCGACAAGCATTCATTTGAAATTGAATTTGATTGGTATACAGGTACAGAAACACCGAAAAAAATGACAATTGAATAATAATTGGCAACGAAAATCCACTTCTCTGATGAAGTGGATTTTTCCATATTGTTGAATTAAAGATCATGTCACTAGCTAAAACTTTCTAGCAAGGTGAGGAGGTGATTTCGCTCCAGGGTCTCCTCTGTAACGCTAAATCCACAGGAAAGCAAGTAGCCAGCATCAGAAATTCTATTGATGGTTTTGTTTTTCAATACTTATGTAAAAAGGCGGAAGCAAAAGTGTTTCAGCCCATAAAAATACCGAGCTATCCACTAAAACGCTTACGAAGTGTTTCGGAATAGTTCGGTTTTTCTAGTTATCATGTTTGTTAATTTAAAGATTATTCGGCTTAATGAAGGTCCCAGTTAGTTATGGCCCAGCCTTTTCTCCTTATCGATTTATCCAATAAAAAGCACCAGGGCAAACTAAAGTTTCCTTTGTTCGTTTAGGATCCTTTAATGTCACACCAAATGGTCCCTCTTTGACATGACCAAGTGTCATTGTCATCGCGCTCTCTTCCTCATAGAAATCTAAGCGCATATTCGGTAGCTGTAGTGACAAATACTGCTCATATTGCGTAGGCACTGGTAGCTGTAACACCTCTTGCCACAGCTTAACTGTTGCCTGCATGTCCTTGACGTAGAATTGGACGGATTCCATCGTTATAGCCTGTTTGACATCAATGGCACCACTTGCCTTTAATTGAACCAAACGTTCTTCATCTTCCTCCGCCCATTCAATCAAAAATGGAAAATCAATTGGCAGATCTGGCTTACCAAAATGCAGTAGCTTCCATTCTACCACAGTGCCATCTGGTCTTGTTCTGCTACATGCATCTGGTCCATATACTTCATAGCCCAATGCTCGCAAGCGTCGACCCTCTTCCTCAATATTTTTTGTGCGCAGAGCAATTCGAGAAAATCCCTGGCGCTCTTGATCACGTTTAAACGTATAATGTAGGGAATATGGGTATTGTGCCGCTTGCTCAAATAAATCACGATCATAGATAGCAATTTGTTCAATATAGCTTAAGCCAAAGTAGCTTAACGTATTATAAGTCCCCCACATCGTGTGCTGCCCACCATTCACTGTATGGACATTTCGTTTATTGAAGAAAACCTTTATATTTTCTGGTGATTCCACTTGATGAACCAAATGATCAAAATATAAAGTCATGGCCATTCCCCTTTCTTTCCCCATTACCTTTACCTGTATGTTTGATTAGTTTAAAATTTACTCAAGAAAAGGAGTTACTAGTAGGATATGAAAAAAAGTTTCGTTTACCTACAAACTCCGTTCACTAATTTCATAAAGAGGTGATTTGAATGACAGATTTAGTAGCTGCTTTTAAATTGGCATTAGGTAATTATCCTACAGGCGTAACAGTTGTCACGACATGTCATGACACAAAACCGATTGGCTTAACCGTCAATTCCTTTGCATCTGTTTCAATCGACCCGCTCCTTATTTTGTGGTCACTCGATAAAAAATCTCAGCTCCATCCTTATTTCACGACTGCGCCAAATTTTGCGGTCAATATTTTAGCGAGTGATCAAGAGCATTTATGTACACTATTTGCCAGTAAAATCCCTGATCGCTTTGCACAAGCAAAATGGTCAACTTCCTCTTTAGGACTACCGATTTTACATGATACAGCAGCTAATTTACAATGTAAAACATTTCAGCAAATCGATGCTGGCGACCATACCATTTTTATTGGGCAGGTCGTAGACATTACAAATGCTCAAAAAGAGCCTTTGCTTTATCATCGCCGTCATATCGGTCCCATACCAAAAAGCTTTTATAGCTAGTCTTTACACAAAAAAAGGGCCACTTGTAAGCATAGGAAATCCTTCATGCTTATAGGTGGCCGTTTGACATAAGTTCTACTGAAATCATTGTTATTTTTTCTGCGGAAATCTCTGCTTTTCAAGCCTATTAATTTGCACAATCACACCATCTTGAATCGTAATATGCACTTCACCAAATTCAAGATTTTGAATCGCCTTCGCAATTGCCTCTAGTTTCTTATCATCTACTTTTACTGACTGAGCCATACGATACACCCCTTCTTTTTTATCCTTATTGTTCATAAAGAGGCCAACGCATCAAACTGATTGATAGCCCCTCCTATCTCTCAGACACCATCTGTTGGATTTGGCACCTGTTGTTCGGTTGCCGAGGCTTCATTGGGCCAAGTCCCTCCACCTCTCTTGATAAGAGTACTGCGTTTCTTGAAAATAATTCTATAATTCTGCTATAGGAATGTCAATACAAAATATTAGAAAACCTAGTTGAATACTATGCAATATGTCGTTTAGATTAAAAGACTCCCTAAACCTAAAGTATTTTATGCCTAGTCAGTGAGAAATAGATGGCAATCCATTAATTTATTACAAGCTCCATTTCCTCATCATGAATTCAAGTGGGCCTCGATGATGTTTAGTCCTCCACCATACAGAAACAACGACACATCCTAAAAAATAACAGCAGGCATACAGCATGGAAAAAGCAAGTGTTTGGTTCTCCAGCTTTTGGCAAATAATTAGTATTCCAATGCCTATAACAACATGGCCAACATAATGCGTTAAAGACATTTGTCCTGTTAATATGAAAGATTGAATAACTTTATTTTTACATGTCTCTACAAGATAGATGGAGCTAACAATGATGACAATAGCCGAAGCCGAATTAGATAGGACATACATCATATTCGGTGGAATCGGTCCTGTATCAAATAAGTACAATGCACTCTCTACATCTAATAAATGAATGGTTGTCATCTTAATGAATAACGTTGAACAAGTCTCAGTCATGATGACTAACAATAAACCTATCACCAGTAAGTTTTTTCTTAATGTATGATTTGTTAAATCTAATGTGCCCATTACCATACCTATCAGAAAGAAGCAAATCCAGGGGAATAGTGGATGATAGCCATTAAACATCAAATTTCTTATAAATCCTGCTGGTGTCCAAAAATCAAGATACTCTAGTAGCACATATGTTGGATGCCAACCAGCAAGGTAACTAAATTGAATTTGAAGCCATTGTGAAAGGATAAGGATGGCACCGATTATGAAGATCATCATTTTCTTGGATTGGGCAATCAACCAAGCAGCAACAAACATATACACGCCATAATAATGTAAGATATCTCCTGTCCAGCCGATTGCATATAATATTATCCCTATCGTAAATAACAAAAGCGCCCTCTTCCACAAAGTAAGTCGATTTTGACGAAGAAGGATTGGGTCCTTACTCTCTCTAGCCTGACGAGTCATTAAGGCTGTCCCTATTCCTGCTAGCATGACAAATACGGCCGAGGCACGCCCCTCAAACATATTTTGTAAGGCAATCAACCATGTTGACCCATTCGTTGTAGAACCCGTTACGACACCAAAATTGACAATAAACATACCTAGCATAGCGAGAGCTCTTGCAAAATCAAGACCTTCAATGCGCCGATCATCATTTCTTTTTGTCATCTTTGCCCCCTTGGATAACGCTATTCACTGCCTCCTTCCAAATAGCCCTATAGTTCAATTGGTTGCCTGTTAACATGAAATTACCGATATTATCATAGACGAGGGCTAGCATCTGTGCCTTCGCTTCTATATGTGGAGTATCCTCTAGCACGCCTAGCTGTACGCCATATCGTAGGATAGCAACAAAGCTCGTTAAAAAGCTGGTTTCTAGCTCTACTAATTGTCTTTTATAGTTTTCATCGCGGGCCGCTAATAGTACATATTGATTAAATATTTTATTAAAATAAGGGTCCTTGTCCTGTGCCTCAATAGATTTATAGCCTAGCTTAAGTAATTCCTCCTTAAAATTAGCAGAAGAAAGCTCTTTATAATCCACAGCGACATCATGTTGAATTTCTTTATACAATTCATCAAATATGAAAGCGATTAATTGATCTTTTGATTGAAAATAATAGTAAATGGCTGGTTTTGAAATACCGACCTCTGTAGCAATCATTGCTAAGCTTGTTTTTTCAAATCCATTTTCCGCAAACATCACATAAGCAATTTCTATAATCTTGCGAAAAGTTTGTTCTTTATTTCCCATTATTACCCTCCTTTTTTACCGACCGTTAAGTAAATATTATAGGATGCTAACCTTTTAGACAAGAAAAAACTGTGTAGAAATATTTCTCTACACAGTTCACATTTATTGATTTTGTAAATACATCATTAAAGCTTCTGCTGTTTTTTGCTTGCCCATTACTTTAAGAGGCTGTCCATCAGCAGGTACAATCCAATGAGGTTCATCCCCCCCATATAAAGACTGAGAGCTATTTGCTACCATAAATTGTGCATTGGCTGTTTCCATACGCAGTCTGGCACGAGCTAACAAGAATTCCTCATCATTCGTTGCTTCGAGCTTAAAGCCTACTAACGTTACATTCGGTTGCCATCCCTTAATTTGACCTAATACTTTTGGTGCTTTTTTAAAATGAATAATAGGTGGTTCGTCAGAAGGCATTTTCCCCGTTTCCTCCATTAAATTACCTGATTGATCATATACTTTGTCAATGACCCAATCAGAGCCCGCAGCCGCCATAATAACGATATCGACATGTTGTTGTTGAACTGCATGACGCACCTTTTGTCCTAAATCCTCTATGCCTTCAAATTGTATCAATGTCATATCATTTTGGTTTTCTGGGAGCTGTGCAAAGTAACCATGCATGTATACTACGTTAGCGCCAGCAGCCAGCGCCGCCTCTGCTAAATAACACCCCATTGTGCCTTTTGATAAATTCGTATGACCTCGTACACGATCCCATTTTTCAAGTGTTCCCCCACTTGTAATGAGTACGGTTTTGCCCTGTAATGTCCCCATACACTCACCTATTTTCTGAAATATATACAAATACTATTTTAACGTAATGTAAGGATAGGCTTCAATAGCCACTATTTTAGGGAGCTGTTTTGTTCTTTTAGCCAAGCACTTAATATCTCTGCAAATTTCTTTGTGACGGGCGAAGCATGGTGTTTCATGGCAATACCAATCGTTCGGTAGCCACCTTGCTTTAACGGAATCGCTCTCAATGTTGGCGGTAAATTTTGAATAACCAACTGAGGTAAAATACTGATCCCTAAATGATGAGAAATCATGGAAAGAATCCCTACCTCCTCGGAAAGCTCAAAGCGGATATTCGGCTTAACATGATATTGCTCTAATAGCACCTTGACATCATTTGTTCCTTTATAGGAAGTCATAATAAATGGCATATCCTCTAAATCTACGATATCAATTTCTGTCTTATCAAACAATGGACTTTTATCCGAAACAATACATAATAATGGGTCTTGTTGGAGCTCAGTGAACTGATATTGCTCTGACTTTTGACCATTCAAAAATCCTGCTTCTACTTCACCACTTAAAAGCCATTGTTCAATTTCATAGTAATCTCCCTCTCGTAACTCCACCTGTATCCCTGGAAATTGATTATCCATAATTCGAACAATCTCTGGCATCCAATTTGAAGAAATACTCGATATCACACCAATTCGAACCTTACCTCGTGTCACGCCATGAATGTGAGCTGCTTCCTGTTGCAATAATTCCTGAGCATCCAAAACCTGACGCATTGCCCTTAGCATTGTTTGTCCCTCACTCGTTAATGTCACACCCACACGACTTCGATGAATGAGCGCAAAGCCAAACTCTTTTTCTAAACTCGACACGGCATGACTCACAGCAGATTGTGTTAACCCTAGCGCATCAGCTGCTTTTGTAAAGCTTGCCACCTCTGCCACCTTTGTTAAAATCTCATATTTCACTAAGCTCATCCGCAATCCCTCTATATACATGAATTTTTTTAATCCTATTCATTATAAACATTCGTTTTACTAATCACAACACAAGATATATAGTAATTTTTAGTATAAAACTGTTTTAGTACACAGATGGTAGGTGAACATAATGAGTATCCAAGGAAAAGCAAATGTATTGATGGTTATTGTCACAATGTTTTGGGGGCTCTCTTATACCTTTATGGTCATGGGGCTAGAAACGTTGGCAGTTTATAATGTGGTGGCATTACGTTGTATCATCGCATTTTTCGTAGCAGGACTTATTTTTTACAAACGGATGATCAAAGTAAATGGTAAAACATTAAAATATGCGGCTATTCAAGGATTTTTATTATTCATTGTGTTCGCGTTAAGTTTATTTGGTTTACAATCTACTTCTGTTTCAAATGCTGGCTTCATCTTAAGCCTAACGGTCGTGTTAGTGCCGATTTTCAGCAGCTTTATTGAAAAAAAATTACCTTCTCGAGCAGTTAGCTTTGCAATCATTTGTACCATGATTGGTATTACCGTCTTAACAGCACACGGCTCATTCACATTCCATAAAGGTGATTTATTAGTAGCAATTGCTGCGTTATGTTATTCAATTTATTTACTTTTAAATAGCTCATTCACACGAAATGTAGAGTCCATTTCATACGGAATTTATCAGCTTGGCTTTGCTGGTATTTATGCACTTGTGTTAACCTTTCTATTCGAAACACCGACAATGCCAAATTCAGCAATATCCTGGATTGCAATTTTAGGGCTTGGCATCATCTGTAGTGCGTTTTGCTTTGTGGGTCAAACTGTTGCACAACAGTATACTTCTGCTACACATACAGGTCTTATATTCTCCTTAGAACCAATTTTTGCCGCTATGTTTGCCATGATGTTTATCGGAGAAGGCATAACAATGAAATTAATGATTGGTGGCAGCTTCATTCTTATAGGGAATTTAGTAGCACAATTAGAGCATTTCCATGTATTACGTTTTATGAAAAAGGATGCACAGGAAAAAGTCATACAATAATATAGTGCATATGAATAAAAAAGGAAGCTGAGAGTTATTTCTCAAGCTTCCTTTTCTACTATGTATTGAATTTATAGCACGATTACATGTAAAATAGTATAATTTTTACAGGGACGAAAATAAAGGAGATTCATACATGCAAATTCAAACCTTACATACGTCATATTATTTACCAACCAAGGATAATCAACCAATTCAAACACAAAACCTACTGGATTTAATGAGACATGTCGGTGGCCGTGAAGAGGAAGACGAAAAAAGAACAAATCGAAAATTGAGGTCAGATACGAAAATGGCTATGTACGTCAATACCTTGTCAAACCAACAGGACAAAGGGTTCTCCTCATGGAAACCAAACAAAGCCTTGATATTAGAGAATCTACTAATTTACAAGACCTGCTTTCGCAACCTTTTAAAAAGAAAACAAGTGATCCTATTCTCTCAATACTAAATACGAAAAATAACATTTCTAAATATAAAGATGGCATTTAAAAAATAGCCCTTCTTTTCAAGAAATGCTAGATAAAATAATAGACAAAGTCGAAACAATCGACTTTGTCTATATTCAAACTAGCAAGGAATAGTCATATCTCGTTAGTTTGATTCATTATAAAAATCTTCTATATTGCTCTGCTTCTGCCATACGCTGTTGATTTCTTAAACGCTCCTCTTGCTCTTCAGCAGTCTCTGGATATGTTTGGAGTGTATCGACGTCATCCTCATGTTCTGCATATAAGACAATACTTCCTTGTTCTACAAGATGCGCATAGTAAGCGATTTGTCCCTCTGACAGATTAAATCGTTTTAAACCCTCTGTAACGGCTGAGTCGCCTGTAAACCAAGATTTAAATTGATCTACCCAATTTCCAGCCTCATGCGTTTGCACATCGGCATCCCATTTTACATCCTCAAACTGTTGGGGATCTCTCGCAATAATATGAATATCGTCTTGGTGATAACCTTCCATTCGCATATTCTCTAAAATGTGAAGCATTTCATCCCTTGTATGGGCCACCTCAATTTTTGGATTTTGTTCATTCATCATGTTCAATTCCTCCTATGTTGTATGGCTTACTAGGTAATTACCCGCACTACACACAAACAAACCCATTTTACTAAACTGTAATAATTGTTAAATTGCCTTAAACTACGTTGCTGATTTGACATAATAAGTTCAGGGCAGAAAAAAAGCATGCTGGAGAGAATTTCTTCTTCAGCATGCAAATTGTCAATTTTTACTTGTCAAGAAAGGCCTTTAACATCCATGTATGCTTTTCAAGAGACTGATACATGGCATTGAGTAAATCCTCTGTACGGTCGTCTCCTTCTTCTGCGGCTAGCTCCATTGTAGAATTTAAAGCTTTCATCAGCTTTTGGAAATCTGAGATTGTCGTTGCAACCATGTCCTCTGTCGTTTCTTCACCTGTTGCTTCATCTACATAGGATAGCTCTAGATGCTCTTTTAATGTTGCCACTGGCTTGCCATCCTTTGATAAAATACGCTCTGCTATTTCATCTAAATTCAATGTTGTTTCATTATATAGCTCTTCAAATTTTGCATGCAGTGTAAAGAAGGCTGGACCTGTGACATACCAATGATAATTGTGTAGCTTTGTATAAAGCACAGACCATGTCGCCACTAGCTTATTTAATTGTTTGTTTAAGTTTTGTGTCATAATCAATTTCTCCTCCAATATGTCTTGTTCTAGCCATTAGTATGAGTAATAAAAGATGTTGGCTATACACTCATTGTTCCCGACCGACAATATTTCAAACATCCTTCATGAGAAACGATTTAGAGTAAGAATATTTCAACTATTCTATGAAATTATTTCACTTTCCGAAATAGTTTCGTTATAATGAAATCACTTATATGTAAAGGGGTGTCCATAAATGAAAGTTTTACCATTACGAAAAGATGTTGCAGTAGAGGAAACTTGGGATTTAACAGATTTATTGAGCAATGAGGCTGATTTTGAACCTACCTTAGCACAATTAGTGGAAGATGCACTTAGCTTCGAGCAACAATACAAAGGTACGATTACAAATGCACAAAAAGTAATCGACGTGTTAACAGCCTTTGAAGAGCTACAAAAAAAGTTTGTTCCGATTGGCACATATGCAAGCTTAAATCTTGAGACAGATCGCACAAATGATGTAGCACAAATGCGTGCGGCAAAGTTTGGTACAGCTATAGGAAAAGTCAGCAGTGCACTATCCTTCGTGCGCAGCGAGTTACTGGCATTGGATGAAGCTGTTTTACAAGAAGCAGCGACATTAAGCCCTCTTTACAAACGATATCTAGAGGAATTATTAAAACGAAAACCTCACCAGCTCCATCCTGAAGTGGAAAAAGCGCTGGCAGCCTTCAGTGCCACATTTGACGCGCCATATAAAACGTACAATACGACGAAATTAGTGGACATGGATTTTGGCGAATTTGAAGCCAATGGCGAAAAGCATCCTCTTAGCTTTGTGCTGTACGAAAATGACTGGGAGTTTGAAGCAAATACAGATGTACGCCGTGCTGCCTTTCAAGCTTTTTCAAGCAAGCTACGCGATTACCAGCATACAACGGCACAAGTATATAACACACATATTCAACAAGAAAAAACAATGGCTGACCTAAGAGGCTTTAATTCTGTCATTGATTATTTATTATTTGATCAAGATGTCGATCGTTCGCTCTATAATCGTCAAATTGATTTAATTACAAAAGAGCTTGCCCCGCATATGCGTCGCTATGCAACGTTAATTCAAAAAGCCAACGGAATCGACCAAATGACATTTGCAGATTTAAAAATTGCGCTGGATCCTGAGTATGATCCAAGATTATCAATGGCTGAGGCAAAAGAATATGTTGAAAAGGCATTAGCCGTTATGGGTGAAGACTATAATCAATTAATGGAGAGAGCTTTTAATGAACGCTGGATTGACTATGCGCCAAACAAAGGAAAATCTACAGGGGCATTTTGTTCAAGTCCGTATGGAAGCCATCCTTATATTTTAATGTCTTGGAATGAACAAATGAATGAAGTCTTTACACTTATTCATGAGCTTGGTCATGCTGGACATTTTGCAAATACGTATGAGCATCAATCTTATCTTAATAGTCGACCATCTCTATACTTTATTGAAGCGCCATCGACAATGAATGAAATGCTGTTAGCGAATTATTTACTAACACATAATGAAGATCTGCGCTTTAAACGTTGGGTAATTTCCAATATTGTAGCGAAAACATATTATCATAACTTTGTTACACATTTACTAGAAGCTGCCTATCAACGCAAAGTATATGAATTAATTGATGCTGGAGAAGCAGTTAATGCAACCATCCTCAATCAATTAAAACGTTCCGTGTTGGAAGATTTCTGGGGCGATACAGTCGCTATTTCTGAAGGTGCTGAACTCACATGGATGCGTCAGCCGCACTATTATATGGGCCTTTATCCATACACATATAGTGCAGGGTTAACCATCTCCACACAAGTGTCTCAACGTATTTTAAAAGAGGGCGCTCCAGCTGTTGAAGATTGGCTAGCAGTTCTTCGGGCTGGCGGTACAAAATCACCAGTGGAGTTAGCGCAAATGGCTGGTGTTGATATTACGACTGACCAACCACTTCGTGATACAATTGCCTACATTGGCCATTTAATTGATGAGCTTGAACGTCTAACAGTGGAAATCGAAGCGGTTCAGCAATAATTTAACTAGAAAACGGTCCTGCCTATTCAAGGTATAGATCGTTTTCTTTTTTTAGTTCTAAGTATAAAAATACGTACATATACTAGAATCAGGGCGTCCCTCTATATTTTTTAGATATTTCAAAATAGACAATCATTTTTCTTCATACAAAAGTACCGTTATTATTAAGAGTACGCAAATTATTTAGCAATATACGATTAACAATGATTAAAGGAAGTGTTCTAATTATGGTAAAACGTAATGATCCATGCCCATGCGGTAGCGGCAAAAAATATAAAAAATGTTGTGAAGGCAAACAACAAGTAACAGTGGAAGCAGTACAAATCGAAGAATTAGAGCGTGTGCTACAAACATTTTACTTAGAATATCCAGAACGTAAAGATGTTCGTGCCTATATTGAGCATGTGGGCACATGGCAGCCTAAATTAGAGAGCGTTTTACAGCGAGAGCTTATTGAAGCCATCGCTTTAGACGACTTTTTCTTCCATCAAGAGCCATCTATTTGGAAAAATTATTTGAAGAAAACGAAGAAAAAAGCGGTAAGACCTTCTACAGTCAAAGTACTTGAAGATTGGTCTCAGCCTACTTTATTTATTGGTACGGTGTCTGTTGTTGAGGAAAAATATTTCAAGGCTAATCATATACTTACAAATGATGAACTTTATATTCGACGTGAAAATAACAAACCGATTCCTGAAGGTATGCATGTATTTGCCTTCATTTTACCAGATGGCACGAAGAAATCGGCTCATTATTTAGCTGTGTCTACACTGATTTTCTTCCCAGAGGATCATGCGAAGGTCTTTGAAGAATTTAAGAAGCGCTTTGAGGCTTCAGAGAAGAAGGTTGGCTCCTTCTTAAAAGAAGAGCACCTAGCATTTTGGGAGTTATTAGTATCAAATGGCTATAAAGGTGAGGAATTTTCAAACTTTGAGAGCAATGTCCTGACACAAGTAAAAGACTTCCTAGAGCAAAATGAGCGTGAAACAGCACCGATGCTTGAGCTTTTAGAAGACTATTTAATTGAAGGTCAACCGACTGCGCGTAAAGAAGCGGCCATTGCAGCTGGTGCTATTCGTTACGGTCAGGAAAAGGAGCTGTTTGAGTCCCTTTCTATGACGGTAAAAGAAATCGCTGCGACATTCGATATTTCGGCTTCCTCTCTTACAAAGTATTACCAAGATCTAAGCAGCTATGCTGAAACGAAATAATCTTGACAATTAAAGAAGCTACATGTACTAGCGTTTTGCTAATACATGTAGCTTTTTCTCATGTGTTTATTTGCTATAAACTTTTAAAAGTTCTTCCCCTAGGAACTGTAGCTTTTCTCCAACTGAACAGGCTTCAATGCAGAAACGATGAGCCCCTGGTTTACCACGTTCTTTACGTAATTGCTTAATCACTAAGCAATCCGAACAATACGTATCATGCAGTTCATCAATATCCTTCATAACCGTCACTTTATCCATGTTGAACTCTCGCTCCTTTCACGTCCAAAATTCACTTCCTACTATTATGAAGCGTTCAATTTCAACAAGCAACTATTTTGTTTACTTCCAACGTATTTTTTTCAAACACGAATTGCCCCACAAGGATGCTTTGCCCATAGCCTTGTTGTACAATTATAGAGAAGTCAAAACGCAAAGTAGGGATGATATGTTAGTGGTTTATATAGATGCTGCCAGTGCAGGAAATCCCGGGCCAAGTGGTATAGGAATATTTATTAAAGGTGAAGGTCACCAGATCCAAATCAGCGAGTATATTGGTGAAACAAACAACCATATTGCTGAATTTTCGGCATTGGTTCGTGGTCTTGAAGAAGCACAAAAGCTAGGCTCCCCTCTTGTCTCGGTGCGTTCAGATTCCAAAATCGTTGTTGCTTCTATGGAAAAAGAATATGTGAAAAATGAGGAATTTAAACCTTATTTAGAAAAAGCTTTAGCGCTTGCCACTAGCTTTGATTTATTCTTTATCAAATGGGTGCCCGACTCACAAAATAAAGCGGCTGATGCCTTGGCACGAAAAGCAATCCAAAGCAAAAATGGCTAGCCTCATTTCACAGGACTGTTCTATTGGAGCAGTCCCTTTTTCTTTTCCCTATTCTTCAGTTACTTACTTTCCCCCAATTTCATAATTTTATGATATTCAAAAAAATGCTAGATAACGCCGCTCATTTTCTGATTAATCCAAAACGATATTGACATTGTTAGAGTACGATGTTATCCTTTAACACATTAGTAGTTTAGCAAGCGAAAGCGTTAGATTATAGGGGGAAACTAAAATGAAACGTGTATTGACTTTATTTATGATGCTGACAGCTGTCATCGTTTTAGCAGCATGCGGTACTTCAAAAGAAAAGACAGCAGAAAAAGACGAAACAGCAGCAGATCAAGAAAAAATTATTATTGGAATTGACGATAAATTTGCACCAATGGGCTTCCGCGATGATAAAAATGACATCGTTGGATTCGATATTGATTTAGCTCGCGCTGCAGCAGAGCATATGGGCGTTGAAGCAGAATTCCAGCCAATCGATTGGAAAACAAAAGAGGCTGAATTATTAAGTGGACGTATTGATTTAATATGGAACGGTTATACCATTACAGATGAACGTAAGGAAAAAGTTTTATTTACAAAGCCTTATCTTGAAAACTCTCAAGTTGTAATAACAAAGGCAGATTCAAAGATTACGAAGCTAAGTGATTTAGCTGGACAAGAAGTAGGTATTCAATCCCTTTCTTCTGCAGCCGATGCATTAAACGGTAATCCAATTCACAAAGAAGTGAAAAAAATTACAGAATTTGCGGATAATGTTTTAGCATTATCAGACTTAAAAACAGGCCGTGTTGATGCTGTGGTAATTGATGCTGTAGTTGCAGAATATTACATGACACAAGAGCCTGACACATTCAAATTATTAGAGGAATCACTCGCACCTGAGCAATACGGTATTGGTGTGAAACCAGGAAATGAAGCCTTATTAGAAAAACTACAAGCCGCGTTAGACAAAATGAATGAAGACGGTACTGCGGCTGACATTTCAACAAAATGGTTCGGTGAAGATAAAGTATTAAAATAATGACAGGATACATCAACTGTAAGAGTTTCCTTAGCGGAACTCTTACTCTTTTTGGAGGGACATCGTTATGGCGGATTACTGGCAAACTATGATATTACCGATGCTAGAAGGAGCAAAAATGACAGTTTTACTGTTCTTCATTGCCATTCTGGTATCGATTCCATTTGGCTTTTTACTAACACTCACCGTAAAAAGTCGGATAAAACCACTCGCTTGGCTTGCACATACGTATATTTATATCATGCGTGGTACACCACTATTACTACAATTATTATTAATTTGCTTTGGTCTACCTATGCTGCCAGTAATCGGTGAATATTTAGTATTGGATCGTTTTGTAGCTGCATGTCTTGGCTTTATTTTAAATTATGCTGCCTACTTTGCAGAAATATTCCGTGGTGGTCTTCTTGCCATCGATAAAGGACAATATGAGGCAGCCCAGGTACTCGGCTTATCCAAATGGCAAACGACGACACGTGTTATTTTGCCACAAATGTTTCGTGTCGCCTTACCCGCTTTATCAAATGAATCCGTTACACTAATTAAGGATACAGCCCTACTTTATGCAGTTGCTGTTCCAGAATTACTACATTTTGCGCAAACAGCTGTCAATCGTGACTTCACAATTACACCGTTCTTTATTGCTGGTGCAATTTACTTAGTCATGACCCTTGTCTTGACGGTGTTCTTTAAATGGCTAGAAAAACGCTTTAAATTCGAATAGAGGTGACACATATGGCATTAATGGAAGTAACAAATTTGAAGAAATCTTTCGATCAGGTGGAGGTTCTGAAACAAATTACATTTTCAGTAGAGAAGAATGATGTCATTGCAGTTATCGGTCCCTCTGGATCTGGGAAAAGTACAATGCTTCGAAGCTTAATACATTTAGAAGAAATCGATGGTGGCAGTATTGTAGTAGATGGCGATTATTTAGTGCAAGATGGTCGATATACAAAGCCACAAGACATCAAAGCAATCACAGCTAAAATGGGAATGGTCTTTCAACACTTTAACCTGTTCCCCCACTTAACCGTTCAGCAAAACCTTGAAATGGCACCAAGCTTATTAAAAGCAGAATCGGCAGAAGCCATTACAAAACGCTGTCAAGATCTACTACAAAAAATTGGTCTTGCCGACAAGGCCAAGGCTTATCCAGCTAATCTTTCTGGCGGCCAAAAACAGCGGGTAGCAATTGCACGTGCCCTTATGATGAATCCTCAAATTTTATTATTTGATGAGCCTACCTCTGCCTTAGATCCTGAGCTGACAGGCGAAGTATTAAAGGTTATGAAAAGCCTAGCAGAGGATCAGATGACGATGATTGTGGTAACACACGAAATGGGCTTTGCACGAGAGGTAGCAAATAAGGTCGTCTTTATGGATGGTGGTCAAATTATCGAATCTGATCATCCAGACAACTTCTTTACAAACCCTCAAAACGACCGTACAAAGGCATTTTTACAAAAGAATCTTAACTAAGTTAAGGGAGAGTTGGCTTATGCCGCTCTCTTTTTTTATCTTCTTTACGTACACAAAAGGAATAGGACTCGCATGTATCCTATTCCTTTATTACATTATTCATTTGGAAATTTCGGTAGATAAATCATGACCTTAAATAAATCACCATCTACTTGAACTAAGAATTTGCCATTCTGGATGTGAATAAGGCTTTCAGCAATCGACAACCCTAATCCGCTACCTTGACTTGATCTTGATTCGTCACCTCGTTTAAAGCGTTCCATTAACTCATCAACTGAAATATTTAATTCATATGCTGAAATATTTTTAAATGTCACAAGTATTTCATTCCCTACATCTTCAACACCAATATATACCCTTGATGTAGGCAGTGCGTATTTAAAAATATTTGAGAATAAGTTTTCGATGGAACGCCATAGGAGTTTACCATCAGCCTTCACATACACTTTTTCTGTTGGATGGGCTAACTTAAAATCTAATGACGAGGCTTCAATTTTTTCATCCATTTCTCCAATTCCTTGCGTTAGTAATGAGACGATATCAATCCGTTCTAACTGAACAGGTATACTACCACTTGATGCTTTAGCCGCTTCAAATAAATCATCCGTTAAAAGCTTGAGTCTTTTCGATTTTTGATCTAACACATCTACATATTCTTCAATCATTTTAGGATCGTTTTCTAATTTCAATAAATCAACATACGTAATAATTGACGTTAAAGGCGTTCTAATATCATGCGAAACATTCGTAATAAGTTCTGTTTTTAAACGCTCACTCTTGATTTCACTATCCACTGCCTTTTTTAACCCATCTGTAATACGGTTAATATTTTCTGCAAGTTGATTAAACTCCCCTTTTCCGTCAACTTCAATTCGATGATGAAGATCTCCATTTTTAATTTGCTCTACGCCCTCTTTAATGCGGTTAAACGACTTCACCTTTCTCATTGCCAACCAGGCAGCAATCCCCATCGTAATAGGAAACATGAAAAACGTAGCAGCCACTACTAATGGATAGCCAATAATTAGCAGCACAATTTTGACGCCTGTACTGCCACTGTCAAAAACATGTTTCAGCAAAATAAATAGCTTTTTGAAAAGTTGATAGAGGAGTGTATGCTGAAATAACGTTCTATTTTTAATATGCTTTACGAGTGATAAAATCAATAGTAAGCCAATGATAAAAATAGGCACGGTGAAGAACATGTACATATCACGGAAGACTTCAACAATCATGGCGATCCACATCGCTGTTAAGCAACCGATAAGCACAATATTAAGATCATTATAAAGTTTATCTATGACATGGAAATGAATTTCTTCTTCATCAAATGGCGTTCTTCCAATAACTATGATTAAATACACAAAACATAAAATAAACCCTGCTAGAAATACTATCCATTCATTCAGAAAACCTTGGGCAGCTGCTTTATCTTTTTCCCATTCTGATATTTTTTGCTGTAGGTAAGAATCTTTAAAGGCCACATAAATAACATCTGTTTGTGGGTTCAACATGTTAATTTCGTGTGTAAAGTAATCCAAGTATTGACTTTCTTTCACTTCATTTGGGTAAAGCTTTTGTTGATAATCTTCAAATAACATATAGGCATCAAAGGATTCAAATTGCTCTTTCTTAGTGAGATCACTATTGGAGAACTTATGTTCACCGTCACTCGCATAAAACACAATTCCTTCATAGGCTTCGAGCGAACTGCGTAATTGATAAAAATTTCTTACCTGTTCTGTCATACTTTCATCTTTTGTTCTAGCAATGTCTTTTGCATATTTTTCCTGATAGATGTGCTTATTTTCCTCTTCACTCAAATTAGGATTATATCTGTAAGAATTGCGAAAATCATAATATAATTCCTCTTCGATTCTTCTATTATCCTCTTCTGTTAGTGTCTTCCCACTTAAAATATATTCTTCACTTTTGTATTTTCCGATTAATTGCGCTAAAGGAGCAATAATGCTGTAACTTTCATCTGCGAATGCTCGACTTTCAAAATAGTTATCTTGATTTATACTACTAAGATGAATCTCATTAAATTCCATGTTAATCATTACTCTCGCTATACCAGTTAAACAAGCGACAGCAATTAGAAACACAACTACTTTCGTAATAAGTGCATGACTAATACTTCTCAACTTTCTCAACCTTATACCCAACTCCCCATACAACTTTTAAATACTTCGGCTCTTTTGGATTAATTTCAATTTTTTCTCGAATCTTTCGAATATGAACCGAAACCGTATTTTCAGGATTAATAGCCCTGACATTCCATACCTTTTCATAAATTTCTTCAATCGTGAATACTCTTCCAGCATTGGCTGTGAGAAGCTTTAAGATTTTATATTGCACTGGTGTCAAATGAACCTCTTGTTTATCAACAGTAATGATTTTCTGTTCATCATCAATCACAAGACCACCCGTTTGAAATACAGCACTACTCCTCTCAAGACTTCCAAAGGTCGTATACCTTCTGAGCTGCGATTTCACTCTAGCCACAAGTTCTAATGGATTAAACGGCTTGGCCATATAATCATCTGCTCCGATATTTAATCCCAGTATTTTATCATAATCCTCTGATTTAGCAGAAAGCATAATTAACGGAATCATATTATCTTGCCGAATCTTCATCGTCGCCGTAATCCCATCCATTTTGGGCATCATAATATCCATAATAATAAGATGAATAATGTGATCTCGAATAAGATCGATTGCCTCTATCCCATTGTAAGCTTTGAATACTTGATAGCCCTCATTTTCTAAATAAATGCTAATCGCCCTAACAATTTCTTTATCATCATCACAAATCAAAATGTTCAACTACATTCACTCCTCCACCGCTTTAGGTTCATGTCAATCACCCCTATAGGATTCGTATAAGGATATAATACTAATTAAATCTTAACAAACTCAGACATCAATTCTTAAGATTTTCTTAGTGTTTTCCTTTATGCACACTTTATGTCAAATACAAATTCGAAAAAATCGACGAATACAATAAAAAATGGAGAGCTGGTTTGAGCGGCTCTCCTTTAATCGTCAAATATACAATTCATATTATTCAGCTTGAGATTTCAATCAAAATAGGTAGGTAAATGTAGATTATTTAAATGACGAAAAGCTAATTTTACTTGTGATTCGGTATTTCTAGCCATTGATAGAGAGGGCGTTCATTTTCAGCTAAGAACGCAACAGCGTTAGTTTCCATGCCTTCTTCTGCACGTCCTCCAATGATTTCACATTGGATAAACATTTTATAGACATGGTAGAGAGATGGTGGCTGAGGGTGGCACTTCTTATCAAATACACTTATGAGTTTGATTGCTTTTACATCAAATCCCGATTCTTCTTTCGTTTCTTTGATGGCTACTTCACTAGGTGTAAAGCCGATGTCGCCCCAGCCACCTGGTAATGACCAATCACCATCCATTTTTTCTTTAACCATTCATATTTTATTGTCCCTAAAAACCACCGCCCGAATATCTATTTTGGGGGTCGCATAACCCGTCTCATTAGCAAATAAATCACGTATAACTGTCTTATCGATATCTGTATGGTGTGCTATAATGTCAACGCTTATTTCTCTTAATGATTCAAACCCTTTCCAAGTCATAAATATCCTTCGAATAAGTTAGTCCTGCCTGTGCAATTGATTGTGGCTGTTTTGCCCACTCAAGCCATTTAGGTTCCATATATTTTGTTTCCCAAAAATTATTGTAATCAATGACAATTAAATTTACATTATTTGAAAAAAACCGTTTATCCATGTTATAATTCTTAGTGAAGATGTATATAAGTAAATAAGACCATTGGTGCTGGAACACCAATGGTCCTAGTAACAAGATGAATCGCTTCAAAGGCGATTTGCAAAGTGATGAAAGTAAACCATCTCACATGCTGGCGAGGCAGGGGCGGTTTACTTTTTTTGTGTAAAAGTAAATGACAATGCAAGTACAGAAACAATAAGTGTTGAAAGACTTATCGCAACCATTATTGCTTCAAAAATAGTCAAAGGCATCAACTCCTTTCTCTTCCATAAGTTGAATGAGATAGGTTAATATTGTGCCAACCGCCCATGAAACCTCTATCTAGTTACTCTCTTATTATACCATATTTTGGTCTAAAACGGCCACGCTACATGATTGCCTATAATCATAAAAACAGTTGGGACAGGCCCAACTGTTTTACTATATATTCACTATTTTTTTCGGTTTCATCTTTGCAAGTCGTAATAGATAAATAATAAAGACAACCCCTAGTAAGCCTGCACCTGACAAGTAAACTGAAGCATAGCCTGCCTGCACGGCTACCATTCCTAAAATATAAGAACCTAGTGCGATTCCAAGGTCAAACATCGTAAAATAGGTTGCTGTAGCATAGCCACTTCGCTGGATGGCTGTGGATTGAACGGCTAATGCTTGCAAGCTTGTCGTCACAGCACCATAGCCGAAACCTACAAAAATAGCAGCACTCAAAAATAATACGGGCCCCTCTACAAAAGCGAGCATAACGAGCCCGATGGCGAAGGAGATAATGCCGGGAATAATAACAAATTGTGGTCCCTTCGTATCATAAAGTTTACCTGTGTACGGACGCGTAATTAACATGGATGCAGCAAACACCGCATAAAAAAGACTGGCCACAGCCATTAAATCCTTTTGCTGTGCATAGACCGATAAAAAGGATAAAACACTGGCATACGAAAAGGCTACTAAACTAGCAATCGCAGCAACAGGTAACGCTTTTCGCTCAAACAGATCATCAAATTTAAAGGTTAGTTTTCCTTCATGTGCAGGTTTCGGTAAATCATCAGTATTGACCGTTAACGCTAGAATTCCTCCTGCTAGAATACAGATACTCATAACGATGAACAATACGTTAAAGGTACTATATTGTATTAATAATAGTCCGATAAATGGACCAATAACGACAGCTAGATTTGTAGACATCGTGAAATAGCCAAGGCCTGCTCCTTTTCGTTTAGCTGGAACGATATCAGCCGCTAAAGATCCTGCAGCTGTTGTAATAATACTAAAGAAAATCCCTTGTATAAAACGTAGACCAAGTAAAAGGCCGAATGGATGAATAAATAAATATAAGACGGTACATATAAAATAGCCCCCGATTGAGAGGACTAACAGTTTTTTCTTACCAAATACATCCAACAGTTTTCCTGAAAACGGGCGTACAATGATAGCTGACAATAAAAAGCCAGACAATAGAAGCCCTGCCTCCTTATCTGTCTGATGTAGCTCCCCTATTGCATAAAGCGGCAAAGTCGTTACAAGTCCATAAAATACAAAAAAAACTGAGATATTCGTTAAAAATAGACTAATGAAACGCTTCGTCCATATTTGTGTATTCTCTTCTTGCTGCATGTCCATCAACCTTTCATTTTTTCCAATAGCTTCAGAAATTGCTCTTGTTCTTCAGCAGTTAAAGAACCTACCATTTCCTCCTCAAACGCTCGAATAGTCGCTGTAATGGCTGGTAGGCGCTCCTCTGCTTGTGTGGATAAAGTCACTATCTTTTCTCGTTTATCCTCACCATCTAATCGTTGTACCCAGCCCAATGCCTCAAGCCTTGTAATCGCCCTGGTGATACTTGGCGCTTCCACATTTAAATATTTCCAAATTTGCGTCAATGTCATCGGTCCATTTTTATGTAAGCAATATAAAATGGTCCACTGAGAACTATATAAATGATGCTGCTTCAGCACTTCATTTAAGCAATTAGTTAAATAGCGATTTTTTTGGAATAAAGCATGGAAAATTGGATTCATCACTATCAACCTCCTAAAATTATTTACCTAGCTAAATAAATACTATACGCTTCATTTTTTTCTTTGTAAAGAAAGTAATTTGCCAAGATGGCTTGACCAGCAGCAGGAAATTTTTTGCATGTGTCGAATAAAAGTTAATAAACTTACAATGTAAAGGAGATGGAATCGTGGGGAAAAAAGTTTTAATACTTGCAGGAGATGCCGTAGAGGCTTTAGAGATTTTTTATCCTTATTATCGTTGTCTTGAGGCAGGCTATGATGTCACAATTGCAGCACCATCAGCTAAGAAATTACAAACTGTACTACACGATTTTGTAGATGGCGTCGATACATACATCGAGCGACCTGCCTATGGTTTAGAGGCACATGCTTCTTTTGCTGATGTTGATCCAACCCATTTTGATGGATTGATTATTCCTGGTGGTCGTGCGCCAGAATACATTCGTTTAAATGAGCATGTGCCAACACTCGTATCCCACTTTTTCGAAGCGAATAAACCGATTGCAGCCGTTTGTCATGCGGCACAAATTTTCGCAACGATTCCTGAAGTGCTAAAAGGACGTGAGCTGACAGCCTATATTGCTTGCAAGCCAGAGGTGCAAGTGGCTGGCGCTACTTATATTGATGCCAATCTTCATACAGATGGCAATTTAGTAAGTGGACATGCCTGGCCTGATTTACCAGGCTTGATGCGTGCGTTTATTCAAAAGCTTGAAAGTTAAATGAATGAGGATGCCTTTTCTGGGCATCCTTTTTTTCATGACGTACTTTCTTGTAATTCAATTTTTTCTACCTTTTGTGTTGCACTTTGATAACTAATTCTTACATAGACACCAAATTCCTTATCGGGTTGCTTGAGCCAGAGCTTAAACTTTTCGATTGTTGACGCCCCATGTACTTCTTTACCCTCATGCAAATAATCGATAATTTTGGCTGAAGGATATTTTGCCTTTACCTCTTTGATGGCCATTTGTCCCCATTTGGCATAGGCTGGAGGTGCTTCTTGTTGTGCATTTGCAACCATTGCTGTTTGTATGAACACAGTAAGACAAACAAGCACAATCCCAAGTAAATATAACTTCCTCACTTGAATCACTCCTTTAAAAAATAAGCGCTCCAAAAAGATTTGGAGCAGCTTGTCTTTATTGCTTTGGCTGTTGAGGGTTATTATGAATGACTTGGTTAAACTCTGCTGAGTACTCCTCACGATCATTCTTTTTATGTGTATCTTCCTTCTTTTTCTTTTTAAAGCTTGTTTTTCTCTTTTTTGCCATGATTTGTACCTCCGTTATTTCGTTTTATTGGACTGCTGGTTTTTATCATGATTCGTTTTATTGTTTTTATTTTTAGCTTTTGCATCAAATTCTGCTGCGAATTCTTCGTTTAAGTTGTCATTCGGATTGTTGTTATTGCTATTACTTCGATCAAGATCCTTACTTTTGTAAGTACCAAAAGGATTATGCGTTCGCATATTCATGGTTTTACTGTTATTTCGATTATTACGTTTCCCCACGTAACATCACCTCCTGCACATAATTTGTTCAAATTGAGGCGTTACTATGTAGGTCAGTTTCTTCGCTAATTGTAAAAAAATGAACATGACTAATATGTATTAGTCATGTTCATTCATATTTCGTCCCTAGACAATTGTATATTCTGTAATGTTGAGCAATGCTCCGACAGCGCCTGAAAAACCATGATCGTTAATAAAGACAGGTGTATGCTTTTTCGTACGTGTATAATTTGCAATCACACGGGCAAGATGAGCATTATTGCTGAGAGTTGATCCAATATAGACAATATGCTGAGCCTTTTTTTCTTCCGCATATTGAATGCTAAGCGTGGTAATAACTTCACCTACTAGACCCTGAACCGTCGCTATAATATCCTCTGCAGGATGTTTCATGGACTGGGTAATGCCTACTTTCCCAAAATTACTTGCAGTTAAATGACCATCAATAGGTGTATCCATGCCCTGATAAATGTCCTTAACTAATAAATCAATGCTCTCACGATGGCCCTTGTCAGCCATTTCTCGTATTTCATTGTAATCTGTAATCCCTGTTGTAAGCGCTGACAATCCAATTAACGTCCCACCACCAACGCCTGTCCCGCCAACGCGAATATGGGTATTGCCCTCCATGTAATGAATGGAAGTGCCTGTCCCGATATTGGTAATCATGCTACGCTCAAAAAAGTAGCCTTCTTTATTTAGTAAAAATCGGACACCCTTTAATGTTGCTTCAAATTCCACTATATAATGAATCGATTTCATTGTTTTAATGACATCAAGTAATTGCTCTGTACGTCCCCCCGTAACACCAATATCCTCAATATCTGGATGATCGATAATCCATTTTTTTACAGATTGCAGATCATTAGACGGAAAGGTTGTTAAAACAAGTTCATTGTGTTGATCTAAATAAGCAACCTTTGTCAATGTGCCGCCTGCATCAATACCTATAGCCTTTGGCATACAATTCTCCTTTGTTTTTATTACGCAACTTTGTCATATAATGATTGCAGTTTACGCGAAGATTAAGGCAACTATTAAAGTACATGCCCTCATTGGTACGAAGGATTTTGCAAGGAGTTTTGTGTGCCAAAATCCTGACCAATTAATTTGTTCGTACAAAAGCTAAACGCTCAGTACAATCCCCCAAATTGTGTAATGACATTTTCGCCCTTTCTAAACTTTAACGCTGTTGAAATGATTGTGCAATAACTTCGTAAACTTTCATGAAAAAATCATGGAAAATATCAAATTTTTTCTATATGATAGCTGAATTTTAATGCATTTCTAAAGCTTTATTATCATTCTACTAAAAAAATAAAGCTTTGTTAAAGCATAATGCTGTTTTTGAAATTTAACGAATATTCTAAAGCGGAATATGAAGATTTATATAAACAGATTCCAGGAGAGCACTCATTAGTGCTTGAAATGAAGAGATTAGCTATGCACGATGCCTATCATATTAAGGCGCTTTGGGTGGTTCATGAAATAGTGATGGGAGAGTCCAAATCGGACGTTCCACTATTTAAATCTTGAAATGTAAAAAAAAGTGAAAATGCACTGCTTGAACAGGCACTTTCACTTTCACTTTCCTAAAACGATTAATTAGCGTGCTGAATAGCCACCATCAATGACAAGCTCGGCACCTGTAATGTAAGAAGCTTCATCAGATGCTAAAAATAAAATAGCATTCGCTACTTCTTCTGGTTGACCAAGGCGACCCATTGGTGTTGCTCTTACTAACATATCCATTGCTTCTTTTGCTTCTGATAATTTAGCAGTCATTGGTGTTTCAATGACACCAGGGAATACTGTATTGACACGAACATTGAAAGCACCAAGCTCGGATGCCGCTGCACGAGCAATCGCACGTAAAGATCCTTTAGAGGCTGTATAGGCATTAAAGCCAGCGCCAATAATTGCTGTGTAAGAGGATGTATTAACGATAGAGCCTTTCCCAGCTTCTTTCATATAGTTAGAGGCATGTTTAATGCCCAGGAAAGGTCCAAAGGCATTGATATTATGCATGATTGACCAATCCGCTTGTGTAATTTGATCTTGCCCTTTTTCGGATGAAATACCAGCATTGTTAATTAAAATATCAATGCGACCATATTTCTCCACAATGGCTTTCGTCACTTCTGCCCAGTTTTCGTCAGAGGAAACATCTAATTTCATCCCCTCTACATGGTCAAGCTCAGAAATTTTTGCTAGGTTATCTTCATTAATATCAGCTGCAATTACCGTAGCACCCTCTTGGGCAAACAATTTCGCCATTGCTGCACCCATACCAGATGCGCCACCAGTAATCATCGCAATTTTGTTATCTAAACGTCCCATTTTTCTAAACTTCCTCTCTTCTGTAATGTGGTTTAACTTATACTTTCGTCCACAATGAAAGTATAGGTTTAAATAGTTTACTATTAAACTATATCACTTTTAGGAAACGTTTTCAAAGAATATCTCTCTAAATATGAACAATCTGTTTTATCTTTCCCTATTTTTACGATACGATATACTATAGATGTGGAACCATTTGAACGGAGGAATACAAGTGAACGAGCAAAAAAGACTTTACAAAGAAGCGATGCAGGTTTTGAAAGATACAAGCCGCACGTTTTATATACCTATTACATTTTTAAAAAATGATTTAAAGATATCAGTGGCTGCAGCCTATTTAGCAATGCGTGCCATTGATGAAATTGAAGACCATGAAGAACTTTCTAATGATGTAAAATTTGAATTACTGTCAGCAACGAGTGAATTACTAAAGGACAATTTCAATAACGAAGCCTATCAGTCATTACTTGCACCTTATGCAGAGCTATTACCTGAAGTATCCCTTCGTTTAGCAGATTGGCTGACATTTTGCCCTGAGGAATCCAGAAAAATTGTACAGGCTTCCACAAGTGAAATGGCTTTTGGGATGGCAAAATGGGCAAAGGCGAATTGGCAGGTCCGCACACGTGAGGATTTAGACGATTATACATACTACGTGGCTGGGCTTGTAGGGACGATGCTGTCTGAGCTTTGGGCATGGGGTGCAGGCGTTCAAACGGATCGCGAGCTAGCAATAGGCTATGGCCGTGGATTGCAGGCTGTCAACATCTTACGTAATCAGCATGAGGATTTAGATGAACGTGGTGTAAGTTTCGTACCAGAGGGATGGACACGCGAGGATTTATTTGCGTATGCAGAAGAAAATTTAGCCAAAGCAGATTTATATATGAAGGATATCAATAAACGTACTATTCAGCTATTCTGTCGCCTACCACTTGCCTTAGCGCACAAAACACTAAAGGCAATGCAAGAAGGACGAGAAAAAATGACTCGTGCTGAGGTAGAGCAAACTGTTGAAGAGGTACAGGCAGACTAACATGAAAAGCCCCAGTAAACGATTACTGGGGCTTTTCTTATTTATATCGCATCAATAAATCTTACAATTAATTCATAGCTGAAATAGATGGATAGCATCGATAACAAAATCAGTACGACACCTTCTACCTTGCTACCAGTTTTCGTTGTAAGTGGAAAACGAATGGAGACAGTCGCAGGGAAAAATAGTTTAACCCCTTTTTTTGTACACATATCAAGTATGATATGACTAGCCATCCCGATAATTATTCCAATAGATATCGCTCGATAGGGAATCAACATATGTAATAAAACCATCATGCTTATTAAAAACAACAAACTATGTGTAAAGGAACGATGTCCAAATACTGTAGTCACTAGCTTCGCGATGAGGGGAAATGTTCGACCTATTTTACTACCTCTATGACAAATATCTGGAAGTAATGCACCAATAACCCCCGCACCAACTAAGACAAGTGGGTTATCATTTGAAAACTGCGCAAAGGCAAGACTTGCTGTAATGCCCCCAACGATATGGGTATTCCCTTGCATAAATTACTTCCACTCCTTTTCTCTTATTTTTCCTTCTTAATGTAACATAATTCGAGACAAAAGGGAACATACATTCCGAACGTACGCTCGAAACTTTTTCCACTCTGATTGTATAGCTAGTTAAATTATGGATAAACATAGTGATGGAGGTTAAATATGAGAGCCTATAAAGGAATACTTTTTATTTTCATCATTTTGTGTGGTAGTGCTTTGCTTTGGTATTTTAGCAAACCGATGGCACCGATTCATCCATTGAACACACTTAGTCATGTCATTGGTGGCTTAGCCATAACTTGTTTATTTCTTGTATTCTTATTAGCTACACGAATAAAAATGTTAGAGCGATGGTTTAGTGGTCTTGAGCATGTCTATTTTTATCATAAATTACTAGCAATCCTTTCACTTGTATTGATTCTTATTCACGGGCAATTACAAAAAATGATTCCTGATGAAGAGCTAACACAACAAACACCACTCAACGAATTCGCAAAAGATCTTGGCGAGCTTGCTCAATACGGCTTTATCTTCCTAATCATTCTTGCCTTTATTTCAAAATTCCTGAAGTACGAGCATTGGCGCTGGCTTCATCGCTTATTACTTGTGCCCTATACATTGGGTATTTATCATGCTTATTTTTCTAGCCACTATGATTTATTACAGCCCTCAGCTTTAGGGATTTTTACAGCATTAACAACTACAATTGGATTTATGTCAGCCCTTTATATGCTGACAATGTATCAGGATATGTTCTTTCCCTATAAAGGTCAGATTTCATCCATTCAAAGGCTGACTCCTGAGATATTGGAAATTAAGTTGAAGCTTACAAAACAGCTGGATTATCGACCAGGACAATTTCTCTTTCTGAAAGTCTTTCAAGAGGGTATCGAAAAAGCACCACATCCTTTCTCTATTTCTGGAGGGTGTGGACAACAAATCAATCTTACAATGAAAGCTATTGGAGATCATACCAAACAGGTCTACAACCTTATTCAGGTTCATACAGAGGTTGCTGTAGATGGCCCCTATGGTCATTTTGACTTCGGCAACGGGAATGCACAGCAGCTATGGATTGCAGGTGGTATGGGCATCACCCCATTTCTTGCCTATTTACACACGCAGCCTGATAAGAAAATTGACTTATATTATTCTTTTCACGGGCAAGACAATGTCATCTGCAAAGATTTTTTAGAGGATTATGCACAAGCAAATGACCATTTTACTGTCACATTTATTGATACAACACAGCGCAATAGACTCTCTGTTGATGAGTTATCCGTTTCTCCACAAACTAGTATTTATATATGTGGACCAGAAAAAATGATCAAGCATTTCAAATCGGCTGCACCTAAGAAAAATGTAAAATGGGAAGCTTTTTCATTTAGATCTTAAAAAGGTGTACACCTAAATCTAGATGTACACCTTGCACTAAATCGTGAATTTAGTTGCTTCTTCTTGCAGATTTTGAGCAAGTTGTGCTAACTGCTCAGAGGCTACAGACATCTCATTCATTGTCGATGCCTGCTCCTCCGTGATGGCCGATACATTTAATGTATGATCATTTGTTGCAAGTGCCTGTTTGCTAATTGCCTGTACTTTTTCGGTTACTGCCTGCAACTTTTCAAAAGCATCAGATGTCGTTTTGCTTGTCTTTTGCATGGTGTTTTGGAGACCTTCAGTTGCACTGGCAATTGTATCGAAGGTCATGCCTGCCTGTTGAACAGAGCCAATGCCTTGATGAGCTATTTTTCGACTTTGCTCCATCATCTCTACCGCGTCATTCATTTGTTCCTGAATCGTCTGCACAACCTTTGCAATATCTAACGAAGCACGGCTAGTTTGTTCAGCCAGTGCTTTAACCTCTCCTGCAACAACGGCAAAGCCTTTCCCTGCTTCCCCTGCTCGTGCTGCCTCAATGGCAGCATTAAGTGATAGTAAATTAGTTTGGTCGGTAATAGCCGAAATGAGCTGACTCATCTGCTCTATTTGAATCGAATGCTCCTTCAAGCCATTCACCAGATTAGCACTACTGTCAACCTGTGCATGTAGGTGGACAATATCATTCACGAAACCATGTATTTTTTGTGATCCGCCAGTAGCGAGTTCAGAGGTTTTTTGTGATTGTTGGACAGCTTCATGTAAATCGTCCATGGCGGTCTTCATATCCCCACCTAGTTGTGTTGTTACACCCTCTAACTCCCCACTCACCTGTTGTTGTGAACTCGTATTTTCTGCCACCTCTTGCATAGAAATCGCAACTTCTGTGACAGTTTTATTGACCTCTTGCACACTTGCCGTTAATTCCTCTGCAGTAGAAGCAACTGTCTCGGTTTCAGCTACAATGCGCTGCATCATCGAACCTAATGCTTCCACAGAGTCATTATAATACTGCGCCATTTCACCAAATTCGTCCTTCGTATGAACGGCCATTTGTTGCGTTAAATCACCTGTAGCAAGATAGCCTAAATGAGTATTCATTGTTTTCACTTCCCCACGGATATAACGAGCAAGGAAATAAATACTAATTGCGATAAGTAAAATTAGAACGACACTGATCACGATTTGCTGTTGAAGCATTGCCTGTATTTCGCCGTAAAGCTCAGTTGTCGGAACCAGTAAAACTAACTTCCACGGCATATCTTGTATTTGCATAAATTGTAAGGTAAAATCACTACCCTGACTGCTTGTATGTATTAACTTTTTTTGCTCAGAAATCTGCTCCACAGGCATGTTCAATAACTGCTGGATCGTTTCTTTATTCACTTTATTTACATCAGGGTGCGTTAAAATTTTGCCACTATCATCAATTAAAAATGCATAACCACTCTCTCGAATTTTCACGTCAGAAACAATGGATTGAATTGAATCTAATACATAATCCCCTGTAATAACGCCAATGGGCTTAGAATCTTTGACAATTTGTGTACCAAATGAGATAAACATTTCCCCAAGAGCTTCATCAAAATAAGGTGCAGTATGAACTACCTTACTAGATTGGATACTATTGCGATACCATTCTTGCTCGTGAAAATGATAGGCAGGATCTTCATAAGCATCCGTAGAGACAATTTTTTCTTCTTCCTTATAGGCATAAGGCCCGAAAATTTCTCCTTTTGCCACATCCTCCTCTAGCCATAATCCCATACCATACGTTTCCTTATTGAAAGGCAATAGCTGCTGTACGTAGCGAATAAATTGCTCTCTGGTCATCATACTGTCAGCCGATTCTATTGTTGTCTTTGCACTATTTATGAGCTGAATGTGTGCATGCAATTTGCTCTCAACGGAACCTGCAACATCATCCGCTAGTATAGACATTTCATTTTCAATAGAGCTTTCAAGTTCATTGGATACGTTCAAATAGTTAAGGAAGGTCATACCACCTAAAAAAACAGTGATGACAGGAATAAGCATTGCGATTTTTGCCATAATATTTAAATTTCCTAATAGCTTTTTCATTCACCTTCACTCCATATCTATTATTATTGCTCTATTCCATCTCTAGTATAAATGGATTATACCTACAAAAATATGTTTTTTTTGTAACTTTTAAATCCTAGATTCAAGACTCTTTAATTCGAGCAATTTACTTGGAAAATGAATTCATTTATCGTATAGTAAAAAACGCATCATACCATGAAGGAGACAAAATAATGACAGTGACAAAAAGTTCTTTAACTAAAGTTATGCACGAGCGTAAATCCGTTCGTAAATACGATGAAAACTTTAAAATCCCGCAGCAACAATTAGAAGAATTACTTGTAGAAGCAACGTCTGCTCCATCGTCTAGTAACCTACAGCCTTGGCGCTTTTTAGTAATTCAGGATGAAGCGGTCAAAAAAGAGCTACGTGCTATTGCCAATAACCAAGAACAAGTAGAAACTTCCTCAGCAATTATTGCCGTTTTAGGTGATACAAAGATGTACGAAAATGCCGAGGCTGTCTATACAAAGAACTTCGATCTTGGCTATATCAATGAGGCAACAAAAGATTTAATGATTAACAACTCAATCAATCTATATTCTCAACTTCCCCAAGAAGTGTTAAAAAATATCGTTACATTTGATGCTGGTCTAATTTCCATGCAAATCATGCTACTAGCTAAAGACATGGGCTATGATACAGTGCCAATGGGTGGATTTAATAAAGAAGCCTTTGCTCAACGCTTTGAATTAGCTGACCATATCGTCCCAGTTATTTTAATTGCCATTGGTAAGGCAGCCGCACCTGCTTACAATTCTTCCCGCATTGAACTTGAGCACATCGCCAAATTCATTTAATACACGTGAAAATAGTCATCTTACAATGTAGTTAAGATGGCTATTTTTATTTTTTGTGGCATTTCTTGTGCATCTACCATCATAGGATAGTAATGTTTTTGTACGTAATTTTTGAAATTAATAAAACGGAAAATGATTCTCAAAAACTAGCATAATAATGTTCCCAAGGATATTTTTTGCATTTTTATCACAAGGCACTCAAAAAATCATCATTAAAGTCTTAAATAATCAACTTCATTCTAGTACATTTGTGCGATTTCTACTAAATATTACATCTAAATTGTTGTAGCTTTAACATTTGAGGATTGTTATGATTAGGAGGTATTTTCATATGAAGGGAGGTTTTTCTGATGAATTATGACTATAATGATTCTTATTATTACTCAGATTTAGATGCAGCCATGGGTGGTTTATTTTTTATCTTTATACTAGCCGCTCTTGCTATTGGTTTAATTGCCTACATTATTAGTGCACTTATTTATTTTATGACATCTAAAACAAATGGTTTTGGAGATGTAGCCTATATTGCTTGGATTCCCATTATTAATGTATATAGTCTCTTCCTGCTGACAGCTGGTGGGGATACTCGAGAAACAATACGTGCAACAGCTTTAAAAAATACGCTTATTTATGCAGGCTTGATCATTGTTTCGTTTATTCCATTTATCGGTATTCTGGCTTCTTTAGGAGCGGCAGGCTTTACACTGTATTTCACGTATCGCCTATTCTACCGCTGGTGTGGCGAAACAGGTAAGGCAGTATTATACACAATCTTAATGGTAATAACAGGTGGATTGTTCTTTGCCATCTACGGCTTAATGCGTATGAACAGACCTTTCGTTGCTTAATTGTTTAAAACCTCTTTATGCCCTTAGGCTAAAGAGGTTTTTTACGTAATTTCACAGAGTAATGGTGCATGGATTTAGGAATTCCCTTTAATTCAAAAACCCCGCTATATACTAAATAGCGAATTCTATATTCTAAAAAGAAGATATTTGGGGGGCATCCATTCTTGTTAATAGCTCTGAGATGAATTCACCTGTTTGTATAAAATCAGTACCCCATTGCTCCTTATGAAGTTGTTCAATCGTTGACATAATCAAATTATCATAATAGTTCTCTTGAACTGCTTCAATTTGTCGATGTAGCCATAGACGACAAACATCCTTTGTCTGTGCTAAACTTTCCCACTGTTGCTGAAAAATTAGACGCTCCTTTGCGGACATTCGCTTTATATCATACATTTCCATGTTCCATTGATGGTTGATAGCCCGCTGTTCACCTGTGTTGATAAGAACAACTTCATTGGCTTTATCACGTAATAAATAGAGTAGAAATCTAATACCACACTGTTCTTCTGCATTGTACCCACACCAAATGTAAATCTGCAGGTTGCTTGGAATATCCTGTATCTCTCTGATTGTGTTCATTAATTTATTTCGGTTTACAAAATCATCCATTCCATCATTAATATTTTCTCTTAGCCACTCATCACGGAATGCCTGTCCTCTTTTTTCATCGAGTTTCCACAAAGGTCCAATCGACAAATCCTCTGGAAACCCGATCACATATTTCGGTGGAGCAAGTGTCGCTCGTAAGGAGCCTGCTGCAGATTCCGAGCAAACAATATGTGCCATCTGTGCTGAAGTAGTAGTTATGACCTGTTGAATATAATCATTAATAATTTCTACCAACTGATAGAGCTCTTCCTGCCCCATAAAGAAAGACCATCCCTGCTGAGGTATGCTTTGTTCATGATGAAATGCTGTAAAAGATTCAGATGGCTCAAGCTCATACCCCTGCCATTCCCCCTCCCTCATCACCTCTGCTATTGTGATATACTCTAACGCTTGAATTCTATATACTAGCACCTGGTTTGTGTCGAAGAAGAAATAGATAAATGGATAATGCATGGATGTTTCCATTCGCACTGCCTCCTTTTTAAAAATTGTACCACAATGACAATCTCTTCCATCATTTTTCAAAAAAGTAGTTAGCTAGCACCATAAATATGCTATTATTATAGTTAGAAAATTTTGAATTTCTAGCAAAGGGGATAAATGAATATGTATGAAAATATTTTAAGACATCCGGGGCCAACACCGATTCCAAAAAAGGTACAGCTTGCGATGAATCAGGATATTTTTAGTCATCGTAGTCAGGAATTTGTAGAATTATACCGAGAAACAATTGAATTAGTAAAGCCTGTTTTCGGTACGACACAGGACATCTTACTTTTACCTTCGGGTGGGACAGCCGCGCTTGAGGCTGCAGCTGTTAATACTGTATCTGCTGGTGAAGAGGTTGTCGTCATCACAGTTGGAGCTTTTGGCGACTATTTCGTTTCAATCTGTGAGCAATATGGCTTCCATGTACATAAGCTCGAAAAAGAATGGGGACAGGCTTGTACAGCCGAAGAACTTCGAGCATTTTTACAGCCATTACAAACTATTAAAGCCGTTTTTGTGACGTACAATGAAACATCCACAGGTATTTTAAACCCTGTTGCTGAACTAGCTCAGGTGATCCGTGAAGAAACAGATGCCCTCGTTATCGTTGATGGTGTAAGCTGTATTGGTGGCGTTCCTGCTGAAATGGATGCTTGGGGCATTGATATTCTGGTGACAGGCTCTCAAAAAGCCATGATGCTCCCACCTGGACTCTCTCTTGTCAGCGTAAGCGAAAGAGCTTGGGAAGTCATTGAAGAAAATCAAACACCTGCTTATTACTTAAATCTTCAAAGCTATCGTAGCTGGGCGGAAAAGGGCATGACTCCTAATACACCTGCTATCACACTGATTTATGGACTGCATGAGGTGTGTAAATTAATCGAACAGGAAGGTGGCTTTACGCAAACAGTTGCCCGACATGACCTCATGAAAAACATGGTGCGAAATGCAATGAAAGCATTACACATTGAGCTATTAACTGAAGATCAATACGCTTCTCCAACTATTACAGCAATTAAAACACCTCAAGGAATTGATCTTGGTGAATTTTTGACGCATCTTAAGCAACACTATCATTTAGATTTCGCAGGCGGTCTAGGTCAACTACAGGGTAAAATTTTTAGATTCGGCCATATGGGCTATTGTTTCCCAAGTGACATTTTACAAGCCGTTTCCCTACTTGAGGCTGCCCTACAAGATTTCTCCTATGATTTCGAACCAGGAGCAGGCGTCCTTGCCGCACAAGAAGTATACTTAGTCGCACAACGTAAAGCACTACAACGTTAAACAGCAAAAACAGGTGGAGAAAAATGACTCCACCTGTTTTTTAATTTGATTTTGTTTCTACTAAACTTGAAATTGCGTTGCGCGTTTGTGGACGCTAATCTAAGCGGGTTGCTTCACTTTTTGAGAGCTTAAGACCCCTGTTTGAGCGGATCCACACATTTTGTGAGCGCTTTGGTCTCCTATTGGAGCGGGTCATCTCACTATTCGAATGCTTTACTGCATGCTCGAGCGGGATATCACTAATAGAGGTCGAGCTTCCATCCAAACATAGCTTCACATCGTCTTTAATTAAATTCCTTGGCCTTTGCTAAATAAGCAGCTCGCATCGTAGGTGGGACCATACTACCGCCAGTTGCCCATACAAGATGTGTGGCTTGTGGTAGATGGTTTACTAATGCGTTCTTTTCTAGATAGGATTGACCTTGTTGTAATAAACGAATGGCTCCATACATTCCTGCGTGTGCAGATGGCTCTAAAAATAAACCTTCACTTTCCATCGCTAATCCCAGAGATGTAAACAGCTCTTCATCTGATACAGTATAGCAACCACTTATATACGTCTCCATCACTTTTCCTACAAATTTGGAGGCACGACCAACGGCTAACCCATCCGCTTCTGTTCGATTGTCAAGGCCAATATCTTCTACACTAATTGCATCATGTAAGCCTGTCATCAGCCCGATCGTCATACAAGGAGAAGCGACAGGTTCTGCAAAGAAAATATGCACATGCTCACCGTAAATTTCTTTTAATCCATAGGCAACACCACCTGGTCCTCCACCTACGCCACATGGTAAATAGACGAACAATGGATGTGCTTCATCCACTGAAATATTCGTCCTTTCTAGCTGTTCCTTCAAACGCTTGGCAGCTACGGCATAGCCAGCAAATAAATCCTTTGAATTTTCATCATCAATAAAATGACATTTTGGATCTTGCTCAGCTTCTTGTCGCCCCTGCTCAACAGCTACACTGTAATCAGCTTCATATTCAATCACTGTCGCACCCTTTTCACGCAGTAAGGCTTTTTTCCACTCCTTGGCATCACTCGACATATGTACAACGACATTAAAGCCGAGCTTCTTGCCCATAATGCCGATACTTAATCCTAAATTCCCCGTAGAGCCTACTGCAATCGTATATTGTTGGAAGAACGACTGAAATTCTTCTGTTGCTAAAATTGCATAATCATCCACTTCTTTAAGTCTTCCACTTGCCAAAGCTAGTCTTTCTGCATGTTTTAATACCTCATAAATTCCTCCACGTGCTTTGATCGAGCCAGAGATCGGTAATTCATGATCACATTTTAAAAGCAATTGGCCGGGAATCGCCACACCATATGCTTGTTCAATAGCACTTTTCATTGCAGGAATTTCCTTAATCGTTGATTCAATTAAACCATCACTTTCTAGAAGCTCTGGAAATGCTACTTTTAAATAAGAAGAAAAACGTTGTAATGTTGCTTCAGCATCATCCACTTCAGCCATAGTAAAGAGCGTTGTTTCAGGATTTTTCATCCAATTTGTATTTTCCCACAATACAGTAGCCTTTTTTGCTAGTTCGTTCAACTGCGGATATTGTTCGAATAGTTCGTGTTTATGTTCATTTTTCACCTGTAGATTCCTCCAGTTTATGGGCTAAAATTGCTCGTTCACAAATTTGTCGAAATTTCATTTCAAACGAAATATTGTTTTCTTGTGTTCTTTTTTTAGGTCCCTTTGTTCGTCCACCTGCCCTTCTAATTTTTTGACCAACATGCCGCATATCGAGCAAACGTTCGATGTTTTCATTAGACATTTCTCGTCCATTTTGATCAATCGGATACCCTCCTCGTGCTAAAACCATGGCTGCTAATCCGTAATCCTGTGTAATAACAATATCGTGTTTTGAAAGCGCGTTCACTAGCGTAAAATCAACCGAATCTGGACCTTTGGGTACAATAATTGTTATTACATTATCACGTTCAACACGATGTGATGTATCGCAAAACAAGATAGTTTCTATCTCAAACTCAGATGATATAGATAGCGCTAAATCCACTACTGGACAGGCATCAGCGTCTATAAGAACCTTCACAATAAGGCATCATTCCTTTCTCGTAATTAGATGAATCACTTAGAACTAAATTATTTTAATATAATTTTAAAACAACCTCTCTTGCTCAATTTTTCACAAACTTTAAAAGTATTTTATTGAATAGTTTGAAAAATAGATATACGATACATCTATCAACTAAATGGGGGTTTTATTTATGACAATTACAACTGTTAGCAATGAACAATTAGCAAAAGAATACGTAGATGGCGTATTTGAGCAACTTAAACAACAGAATAGTCATCAAGCGGAATTTTTACAAGCAGCTGAAGAAATTTTCATCTCATTAGTACCTGTATTCGCGCAACATCCTGAATATATTAAGGCCAATATTTTATCTCGTATTGTGGAGCCAGATCGTATTATTTCTTTCCGTGTAGCATGGCAAGATGATAACAATCAAGTGCAAGTGAATCGTGGCTATCGTGTACAATACAGCAATGTCATGGGCCCATATAAAGGCGGTCTTCGCTTCCATCCTTCCGTAAATGAATCCATCATTAAGTTCCTAGGCTTTGAGCAAATCTTTAAAAATGCTTTAACAGGGCAACCTATCGGTGGTGGTAAAGGTGGTTCAAACTTTGACCCGAAAGGTAAATCAGATTCAGAAATTATGCGTTTCTGCCAAGCATTCATGACTGAATTATACCGTCATATTGGTCCAGATGTCGATGTTCCTGCTGGTGATATTGGCGTAGGTGCTCGTGAAGTAGGTTATTTATGGGGTCAATATAAGCGTTTAACAAAAGCAAATGAATCAGGTGTATTAACTGGTAAGACTCCTGGCTACGGTGGCTCTTTAGCACGTAAAGAAGCAACTGGTTACGGTACTGTTTACTTTGTGAACGAAATGCTAAAGGATGCAAATGACTCATTCGAAGGAAAAACAGTAGTTGTTTCTGGATCTGGTAATGTGTCTACGTATGCGATTGAAAAAGCGCAACAGTATGGTGCCAAAGTGGTTGCTTGCTCGGACTCTTCAGGCTATATCTATGATCCAGAGGGCTTAGATTTAGATGCTATCAAAGAAATTAAAGAAGTAAAAGGTGACCGTATCTCAACTTACGTTAATTACCGACCAAATGCTACTTTTACAGAAGGTTGTACAGGAATTTGGACGATTCCTTGTGATATTGCCCTACCATGTGCTACGCAAAATGAAATTAACGGTGAGTCAGCTCGTACATTAATTTCGAATGGTGTGAAAGCAATTGGTGAAGGTGCTAATATGCCATCAGACCTTGAAGCAATCAATGAATTCCTAGAGGCAGGCGTATTATTTGGTCCAGCAAAAGCAGCGAATGCTGGTGGAGTTGCGGTATCTGCTCTTGAAATGGCACAAGATTCTAGTCGCGTATTTTGGTCATTTGAAGAAGTAGATGCGAAACTTCATCAAATTATGAAAAATATTTATACAGACAGCAAAGCGGCAGCAGAAAAATATGGCTTCCCAGGTAACCTAGTAGTTGGTGCAAACATTGCTGGCTTTATCAAAGTAGCAGATGGAATGCTTACTGAAGGCGTCTATTAATAACCTTCTATTTTCAATGTTTCCTAGAATTTGATTTCGGAATATTCTTATTTTCAACCAAGGTGGTAACGAACATTCGTTATCACCTTATTTTTTATTTGCAATTCCGTTATAAAACATCAAAATAAACGTTTTAAACGAACATTTTTATCATTAAATATTTAGAACATTCGTGTTATAATTTTAGAGTACTATGAAAAATATTGGAGGGTTTTTTGTGGAATTATTGTATACAGGTAAAACAAAAAATGTGTTCAAATTAGAAGATGGTCATTATTTACTAAAATTTAAAGACGATGTTACAGGAGAAAACGGCGTGTTTGATCCAGGTGCAAATACTGTTGGTTTAACAATTGATGGGGCTGGCTTGGCTGGTTTACGTTTAACTTCTTATTTTTATTCAAAATTAAACGAACAAGGGGTTCCTACTCATTTCGTTGATGCTAACTTTGAAGATGCAACAATGACAGTAAAACCGGCAACTGTTTTCGGTAACGGTTTAGAAGTGATTTGCCGCTTTAAGGCAGTTGGTTCATTCCTACGCCGTTATGGTGCCTATGTAAAGGAAGGACAAGATTTAGACTCCTTTGTAGAAGTAACAATCAAAGATGATGATCGTTTAGATCCTCCAATTTCTGAAGATGCTTTAGCGATGTTAAACCTGTTAACTCATGAAGAATACGCCATTTTAAAACAACGTACAATTGAAATTTCCAAATTTGTAGCGGCAGAGCTTGCTAAAAAAGGCTTAACGCTTTATGACATTAAATTAGAATTCGGCCGCGATGCGAAAACGAATGAAATTTTATTAATCGATGAAATTTCAGGCGGTAATATGCGTGCTTACAAAGGTGATCAGTATATTGAGCCGTTAGAACTTGAGAAAATTATGTTAGCTGAATAATAGAAACAACCCTAAAAAGAGTCGACAATTACGACTCTTTTTTTATGTGTGGGCTTATTTTTATTTTCCATGAAACTTTTCTTTACTTCACTCGTATATTAACTATATGTAACAAGCAATTATTCTATTATTTTGGAGGTAGTTTGATGGAAAACTTGAATGAGACATCAAAAGAAGAAAGGTCAAAACTAAATCCATTTTTATCGGTTTGGATGCATCCAAAGCAAACGACTCGTTATATGATTAATGAAAAATCTATCGGCTTTGCAATTTTGGTTTTGTCTATTGGTTATATTGGCTCCCTTATGTCTGGATTAATTGATTCAGAATTTCTTCCTGATTTTTCGCCATGGCTTTTAGTCCTATTATGTGTCATTTTTGCTCCTATCGCAGGTATGATTGGCACAGCTATTTCTGCACTCATCTCTTGGCTATTCGGGAAATTATTTAAAGGTACTGGGACTTACTCGGACTTATTTAAGGGGTTAAGCTTAACAGCAATCCCATATATCATACTGATTCCGCTTTATATTATTTGGTTAATGACTTCACCCGATTCATTATTGGATCCTAATTTTATGGGTTCATTACCGTGGATTTTTTGGCCAACTATTTTAGTAAGCATCATTGTGACGATTTGGTCATTTGTTATTTCTGTAGGTGTAGTCGCTGAAGCACATCAAATTTCTAACTGGATGGCTTTCTTCACCATCTTTATTCCAGCCATTATTATCTTCATCGTATTATTTGTTCTTTTCTTTGTCATACTCATCGGAATTATTGGTGTTGGCATGATGTAAAAACATCTCCCCTCTCATTTAAGAGAGTGGGAGATGTTTTTTATAGTTTGAATTGAGCAATGAGAGCTTTCAATTGTAATGCTAATTCCGATAGTTGAGCAGACTTTCCAGCCATATTCTCCATTGAGCTACTTGTCTCTTCTGTCGTAGCTGTTGTTTGCTCGACCCCTGCAGCAGATTCCTCTGCCACCGCAGCAATTTCTTGAATAGAGTTATTCATTTTATGGCCATCTTCTGTAACTTTCGATAAATTCGTTGAAATTAATTGGACACTCTCCACTACATCATTAATGGAGTGGCTAATCGTGTTAAATGTTTCAGTAGTAGCTTTTATTTGATTCGTTCCCTCTTTTACTTCTTGGTAACCATCCTCTAAAGAGTTCGTGACAACATCAAAATCTTGCTGAATATTCGTGACGATGGATGTAATATCGTTTACTGAAAAGGCTACTTGTTCGGCAAGCTTACGTACTTCATCTGCCACTACAGCAAATCCTTTGCCATGCTCTCCCGCTCTTGCCGCTTCAATCGCAGCATTTAAAGCCAACAGGTTCGTTTGATCTGCAATATCCTTAATGACCACGACCAATTTAGAGATTTCCTGTGCTTGAGCATCTAATTTTTTCACTTTCTCAACGGCATTTTGCACGATGCTATCAATCTTTTCCATTTGAGAATTAGAGGATGTCATTAGCTGACTTCCTTCATTCGTTAATGTTAAAACTTCTACTGAAGATTGATGAATATGTGCACCATGCTGATTCGTTTCCTGTAAATCTGCTGTAAAGCGCTCCATTAATGAAGTTAATGCACTAGAATGGTGAGCTTGTCCCTCAGCACCCGATGCTAATTCATGCATCGTAATCGCAACTTGCTCCGCTCCCATATTGACTTCATTTGCTGAATGCGTTAGCTCTTTACTAGATGTATTAATTAAGTCTGATGCTTGGGCAATATTATGAATCATATCCTTCAACCTTATTTGCATTTGATTCATGGCGTTTGCCAGTTTTCCAATTTCATCTTTTGAACGTATAGCCATACTTTCTTGAGATAAATCTCCCTCTGCAAAACGCTCCATCGCTTGAGCCGCTTGGTTAATAGGCTTTGTCATACTACTCGCATATTGCCAAATGATCAATATCCCCACCATAATGGCCAAGCCAATTACTATAAGTGTTATCTTAAGAATACTTTGTGCTGGTTTATTGAAGTCCATTAAATAGGTGCTCGCACCAATGACCCAACCCCAATATGGATCTGTTTCTGCATAAACCCCTTTGTCCTCTAATTGACCTGAATTGGGTAACGGCCACGAATATGAAACAAATCCACCACCTTCATTCCCTTTAGCAATGATTTCTTGTATGTACTTAACGCCTTTATCATCCTCTTCATCCCAAACACTCGTACCCTCTATATTTGGATGGGCAACGGACATCCCTTTTTGGTCAACAACAAAAATATAACCATTGTCGCCAAGTTTAATGTCCTTATTAATCGGTCGCTTTCCTTCACTATCCTTTTCTCCTAAAATAGCAATCTTTACTTTTTCCTGAGCTTCCTCTAATGATAAATTGCCTGCTTCTACCTCTTGATTGAATTGCTCAATCATAGCAATCGTCATTTCGACACTATTTTTTAGATTTTCTTTCCCTACTGTTTCTAGGTTTGATTTACTTTGCTGATAGCTTATAAAACCTAAGATAAGTAACGGAATCATTAAAAGCAGCAATGAAAAAGCGATTAGCTTCGTTTTAATAGATCGAAATTGTACGATTGATGTCATTTTCCCTCATCACTTCTTTCAATTTTAAATGGACTTAAGACTTATTTTTTAACCTAAATCTGTCATCAATAAGTATTTCTTCTCTTCAATCAACTATGTAAAACATTCCATTTTACTTAATCATTTTATTACATAAAACACCAAAAAAACAACAAATTTCGAGCATATTTGATAAAAAACAGATAGAGAAAAAGCAATACACTTTTCCCTATCTGTTCTAATTCCCTATTCAATTTTATTAAACAGATAGTGCTGTACTTTGCTGGAATAGCTCAGATACGCCAGATTCTACAGCTGCCCCACTTACTGCGCGTGAGACGATTGCCACAACGCGTTCGTCCAAAGATTTAGGCACAATATATTCTTCCTTTAGTTCTTTATCACTCACAAGGGAGGCAATGGCTTCTACAGCAGCTAGCTTCATCGACTCATTAATATCCGTAGCACGCACATCTAAAGCTCCCCGGAAAATACCAGGGAATGCAAGAACATTATTAATTTGATTTGGATAATCTGAACGGCCAGTTCCCATAACACGTACCCCCCATGCTTTGGCATTTTCATACGTGATCTCTGGATTTGGATTGGCTAAGGCAAAGACAACTGGATTTTCATTCATGGACGCAATATGTGCCTCTGTTAATAGATTGGCTACAGAAACTCCAATAAAGACATCTGCACCTGTTAGTGCATCCTCTAGTGTACCATGTTGCTTCTCTGGATTCGTCAAATGAGCAACCGCTTCTTTAATCGGATTCATCCCCTCTGTACGACCCTCATAAATAATACCCTTTGTATCGCACATATAAATATTCTTATAGCCCATTTGTACAAGTATACGTAAGATCGCAATGCCTGCAGCACCAGCACCGTTAATCACAACCTTCATCGTTGCAATATCCTTTTTCACAATACGATTGGCATTAATCATCGCTGCTCCTACAACAATTGCTGTTCCATGTTGATCATCATGAAAAACTGGAATATCACATTCTTGACGTAGGCGATCTTCAATTTCAAAGCATCTTGGTGCTGAAATATCCTCTAAGTTTACCGCACCAAATGTCGGGGCAAGCGCCTTCACAATGCTGACGATTTCATCCGTATTTTTTGTATCTAAGCATATTGGAAAAGCATCAACATTGGCAAAACGCTTTAGTAAAATCGCCTTCCCTTCCATTACAGGTAATGCCGCTTTCGGTCCGATATCTCCTAACCCTAAAACCGCTGTCCCATCCGACACAACAGCTACCATATTACCCTTCATTGTATAGTCGTACACAAGCGAAGGATTTTTCTCAATCTCCACACATGGCGCTGCTACCCCCGGTGAATAAGCCAAGCTAAGATCATAGGAATCTTGTACAGGTACCTTTGAGCTCACCTCTAATTTCCCGCTATAGTGTGCATGCATTTCTAAAGCCTTTTTCATTACGTCCATTCCATCCCATCCTTTTCCCTTTGATTTTTTATTATATTTCAGAATCATAATACTTTGTGAAAATATAGTCAACGAATTTTCTGTCAATTTATTTTAAACTTCAAAAATTCAATGTTTAATGACTTTCATTACATTTTTCTGTCAAATTAAACATTTCACAATCAATTATTTTAAGATAATTAATGCGATTGTTAACACATTAAAAAGTGTACACATAGAGCCATTTAGCCTGTTCAACTTTTCACATAGTATTTTTCTTATGTAAATGAGAATTATTTCACAAACTTTTGTAAGCGCATCCATTGCCCTGATTGACTTCGTCACAATTTATTCACATTTTTTCACAAAGTTTTTTATTATACAGATCAAAGTATTTGTGAAATTCTTAACAAGATAAAAAAGAGCCCTATATAAAGGACTCTTCGGTAAAATGATTAATAAAGGCCGTGATGATATGCTTGGAAGACCATTGCTCTCCCGAAACTTTTGTAATCGGATAATCACGAGGAAAAATTGTTTTGGTGATTTCCTCAACAGAATAACCTTGCATAAATAATTGCTTCACTTTTCCTTGCATGTCTTCCAAATAAGCAATTTTTTCTTGTATTTTCGTTCGACCATCCACTATAAAGCCTGCATGACAGCAATAGACGACATCGAAATCATAGTTTACTATTTTCCTTAAAGACGCCAAGGTATGGACAATGTTTTCTTCATCAAGCACAACCTTTGTCTTTGGCTGGATAAACAAATCACCTGTAAACATAGCGCCTGTTTCCCGATTGTAAAAAGAAAGATGATCTGTAGTATGCCCAGGTGTTTCAATAACATCCCATGTTGCTGCGTTCGTTTGTAAGGTTTGCCCAAATGGTTGGGCAACAAACGCGGGTCGTTCCCCCCACAATGCCTGACGATAGAGTGGATAGTCTCCATCTTCAGCACAAAGATTGACTGAATCACGATGAATATAAATAGGTACATTCTTATGATGTTGAATCCACGCTGCATTTCCTGCATGATCCTCATGTGAATGCGTTAATGCCAATTGCTCTATAGTATACCCTTAAAAAAGGATTGAAATTCCTGCGATAGTGAGTAGGAACCTGTATCAATTAGTAACCCATCCACAAAAAAACTGTACACACTCATACCAACCCCCTGCACCGCAACTTTCCCATGCGCACATTGTACACCGCGATGATGCTGAATCTCGATACTTTTCTCCCGTTTAAACATCCTGCTCCCCCTTTGCCCCTTGTACAAAAAGTGTAGCATAAAATGAATGGTGAGTCATTTTTGTAAGTAGGTAACAACAAAGGATTTGTTTTTTACATGTTTACGAAGTGCTAACACATGAAGAAATAATCGTATATTTACAGCCAATAAAAGCAATGCGCCTAGGAACAATAATCCCATCTGCCAATCATTTGTAACATTCATTAACAGCGTCCAACTTATAATGACAGCAAAGGTAATCGCTATATATTTTTTCATCACTCTTGTAGTGGAACCCTGTATATCGTGTTTTTGTTCAATGCTTAATAAAATTTTTCCAAATTCCATTATGATCAGCAATTTAATTCCTTGAATTAAAACCGTACTCCAATAGAAGAGAAGATGTGAAGAAAAGAAAGTACTCATCAAGGCAAGAATCATAGCGCAAGCCATATATTTGCTGATAGGTGTTTTTTCTTTATAGAATGAAAGACTTTTTAAATAGGCCCCATAAACAAGGATATCTTGTAGAAGATTAGCGTATTTAAAAACATTTAAATAGATAAATTGAAAAAAGAGCGCCACTGCAAACCATTGTAAAAGTTTTACCTGTTGTTTAGATTCACTCATTGTTTTCACGCACCTTTTTCACCAAATTCGACGTAAAATACGCTTGCGAATATACTCTTTTAGTTAAATAACCATCGGGGCCACTAAAACCTATGGACGTATTGATATCTAAAGGAGCTTCCTTCAATTGAATAGTCAGCTCCAAGCGTTGACCTTTCGTCACTGAAAAAGGGAAATCACTTGCTGTGTAGCGCTGATCGTTTAATCGCCATTCTTTCAACAGTATTTTATCCTCTAATGTAGCTGGAACATAAAATGCATCAAAAACTGCATCCTGCTGAAGGGTAAATGATATGATTTGTTCCGAATCATTTTGTGACTGACTATAGCTATTATTCATGATCTGATTTTCATCAATGAAGGTTTCCCTCGTAAAATGAATTGGGGCAGGTAATTTCACCCCGTCATTTAATACAAGATAAATAGTTTTACTTGCCATCACTTTTTTCATCGTGTTTAAATCAAACTGAAAAAAAGCTAATCGAATATTTTGATAGCGTAAATCTTGAGAAGTATCCAATGGATAATAAAAGCCATTGACTAGATTTGCTTGCTCTGTTTGATCATATACTGTTGGTAATTGCACGTCTTCTGCCTGTAAATATTTCACATATCGATGGTCATCTTTGTTTGTAATATAGCGTACCTCTAAAGCATTCTGTAAGCTATCTGTAACTTCAATTGCAGCAGGAACCACTATCGGTTTTATGAATTGATGTTGTAAAAAAATCGTACTGTTACCGATCAGTAAAATCAAAACTATGGCAACACCAATCGTCTTTTTCTGATCAGCGCCAACTTTAAGCTTTTTCCTAGAGATGTACAGTATGATGCATACGCACAAAATAGCCAAAATCCAGTATATTGGCGAAGATAAATGATCTAATTGTGACATTAACGCACTAGCCCGATCATTATCTACGTGTTGTTCCCCCACCATGAATGCCACAAATCCACCCGTTGCAAGTGTTACAGCAACAGTCAAGCCTTTAGGTACCCAGTGCAAAGGCTTATGCTGCTCTTTTGTTGCTTGTTCAATACCTTGTAGACTACGTTGATGTAACGATTCTGGAATGTCTATTTGATCCATCTGCTTTTTTAGATCGTTCACCCTTATCCCTCCTGTTCCAGTGCCTGCTTTAATTTTTTTAATGCACGATCAAAATGATTTTCGTCGTCCCTAATTTAAGCTGCAATACCTGAGCCACCTGAGACAATGTATAATCATGATAGAATCTCAACAAAATAATATCCTTTTCCTCCTTTGTGAGCTTTGTCATCACATCTTCCAACGCCCACCTCTCAGGAAGTTCTTCATGCGGTTCTTCACCTAGTTCTGACTCCAGCTCAAACTCGACGATCGGTTCACGCTTATTTAGTAAATTTATTGCACAGTTTATGACCATCCTTATTAACCATGTTTTTAAATAGGATGAATTTTGAAGAGAATGTATGTATTTAAAGCTACGGTAAGCGACTTCCTGTACGACATCGAGTGCATCTACCTTTTGATCAAGTATAAAATTCTATCCCCTACTTTAAAAGGGGTATCCTTCACTTTTTCATTTTTATCCGCCACTTTGAGCAGGTTAGCCGCTACATTAAATTTTATCCGTCACTTTGAACGTTCTATCCTCCACTTTTTCTTTCTTATCCGCCAATCTGAACAGGTTATCCGCTACATTAAATTTTATCCGTCACTTTGAACGTTCTATCCTCCACTTTTTCATTTTTATCCGTCAATCTGAAGAGGTTAGCCGCTACATTAAATTTTATCCGTCACTTTGAACGTTCTATCCTCCACTTTTTCTTTCTTATCCGCCACTTTGAACAGGTTATCCGCTACATCAAATTCTAACCTCTACTTTACGCTCTATCCACCGCACTATAAAAAAACGCCCACCGAAGTGAGCGTTTCTTTTTATTCGTTTGTGCCTTTTTCCACGTCATATTCTGTAATCCAATCACTGAAGCTACCTACATATAATTGGATGTTGTCATAACCTTCATCTGCTAATACGGCATAAAGTGGAGAGGCAGTTACGCCGCTGCCACAGTAAACCACAACCGGTTCATCAGCTGCAACTTTTTGACGTAATGCATCGTTTGCCTTTAGTTGACCATTTGACTTCAATTGCTCCCAGTCAAAGTTTTTCGCAGTTGGGATATGACCTGCTACTTTATCCAAAGGCTCTACTTCTCCTCGATACCTTTCAGCCGCGCGGGCATCGAGTAAAGTAGCTTTTACCTCTCCATCTACAATGGCTTTTACGGCTTGGCGTGGTGCATAAAGCTCATCTTTCCAATCAAACTCAATGATAGTTGGAGGATATTTAATAATATCCTTGGTAAAAGGAATTTTTGCCTCTAGCGCTGGGGCACCTCCGTTGACAATCACTACATTTGGGAAACCAGCATATGTTAGCATCCACCAGGCGCGTGGGGCAAATGGAGCTGCTCCTTGGTCATAAACTACAATCTGATCTTCATACCGTAATCCTAGTTCTTGAAAAACGGATGCCAATTTTTCTTTGCTTGGCATTGGATGACGACCTTCTTTGCTGTCCATATCCGATAACTGCTGTTCTAAATCAATATAGATAGCACCAGTAGCATGACCTTCCTCGAATGCTTTTTTGCCAGCCTCTTTGTCCTGAAGATCGAAACGAGCATCGATAAAACGGACGCCATCATACTGAATTTCATCCACTGATTTGAATACTTTTCCCATTAGAATCACCTCATGCGTATTGTAATTGTGCGTAAATCGCTTTCCAAGAAGCTAAACGACTCTCTTCTTGTAAGGCTAATCTTTCTGTGTCAATTTGTTCAAGCGCTTGATGATAAATATAGTAACGTAATTTTTCGGCTTCCTCTGCTATAAACGTAATCGCCCATGTCATGAGAGAAACTTTCTGTGCATCTAAATAGTCTTGTGCATCTGGCTTTGTTACAGCTTCTAGTGCCTCACTTAGCTTCACTTTTTCATTCTTTTCAAAGAAGGCTTTTTGATTGCGGAAATGAGATTTTACGCTAGCATATTTGGAAATATCCGCAAACGGTCCTTCAAAATCCAATAAATTTGGCTCAGAGGATTCAAAGGCTAGGAATGAGAAGCTTCGATTTAACTCTTTCAATTCGCGCACTTCATCTTTAAAACGTTGTTGCATCTTTTTGCTAATGAATTGCGATAAACGGAAGTTTGTTACACGCATTTCTTGAGTAAAATCAAAACGCAAGCTTTGCATCACTTCTTTTAATGCATGCTCCAATGCTTGTTGTGCGGGCATTGCAGCAAAGGTAGAAGGATTGTAGCCTTCCTTAAAGAACTCAGGGTAACGATAATAAACACGCTGAAGAACATAATAGAGTAGCTCATCAAGCTCCTGCTTTGTTTCACTCTCTAACATGCTCGTATTCAGCACACTGAACTTCGATTGAATATGTTGTTCAAGTGTTGCTAATTCCTCTAGTCGCTCATCTTTACGTTTTAAGTTTTCCTCTGTTTGGGCAATTAAATCCGCCAAACGTTGCTCTGTTTTATCAACTTCCTCTGCAAGAGCTTGAACGGCTAATGCACTCAATTCATCATTTAAGAATGTATGGAAGTCTTTTTCAAATGGTGGCATCCCTGATGTTAAATCGGCACCTTCTACCTTTTCCTTCAATGCTAAAAGACTAGATACCCCATATAGTCTTGGGAAGCGAATGCCAAAGCGTTGTAACTCTGAGCGTACATAGCCTTTTACATCTTCCTGTTCTTCATCCGTTGTTGCCAAATCAATTGCATTGACAATAAAGAACATTTTATCTAGCTCAAATGCATCCTTCACACGACCAAGTTGAATTAAAAACTCTCGGTCAGCTTTGGCAAAGGCATGGTTATAGTACGTAATAAATAGGATGGCATCAGCATTACGAATATATTCAAATGCTACGCCTGTATGGCGGGCATTAATAGAGTCCGCTCCTGGCGTGTCAACAAGTGTCACGCCCATACGTGTTAATGGACTATCATAATAGAAGTCGATATTGTCAACAAAGCAAGATTTATTTTCTTGTGCTACAAATTTTTCAAACTCTTCACGGTCTACGCGGAGGATAGAACCAAATTCAGACTTAAAGGTTGGGTAGCCTTCTTTATAGGCACGAATAAATGATTTATGAACATTTAAGCGTTCGTCCGTTAACTGCACTGCAAGCCCTTCATCAGCACGATTATAGGCTTCCTCCAATGTCGATACAGACAAACCAATCGCCGCATAGGAGCCTTGAATATCCTCTAGCATTTGTTCCGCAGTTTTAAGCTGTACATCCGCTGTTTCATGTGGGTGTTCAGGTGTAACTGGACGAATTTTATTGATGGCCGCAGTTGTTGGGTTTGGTGATACAGGTAACACCTTGGCTCCCATTAAAGCGTTTGAGAAGGAAGATTTCCCAGCACTAAATGCGCCAAACAATGCAATGGTAAAATCCTTTTTCTGTAGTCGTTCTACTTTATTTTCAAGGTATTGGGCTACTTCGGCAAAGCCTTGCACCTCTTTGACTGCATTGGCAGTATGGAGTGCACGGTTAATCACACCATCGATTGGTAGAGTCGTTGCACTAGTAGCTTGCTGAGCTTCCTCTTGTTGGATGATTTGCTCTTTTGGCTGCAACATGGACTCGTCAAATAGACGAATTTCTGCTAAATCTTGCTTAAATGATTGTTCCCAATTTGTAAGCTGTTGATTGGCAACTTTACGAATTTCATTGCTCGCTTGATGCATAGTGCTTGCACTATATTGCTGATAGCCTTCAATTTCAAGGACCGCATTAATGGCATCTACTTTGTCCTGCATACCCGCCATTTTTAATTTTGATGGTGCGGCAGTTTCTGTTGCTACAGCTTCAAGAGTTGTCGCTTGCGCATTTTTCCAGCTATCTGTCTCCTGAATGAAGTAGCGCTTTGTTGCTTCTGCGATACGGTTAGCGAAGTTTAACACAGCATCACCTGTTAAAATAGCGCCTGTTTGAACTTGCTGCTCAATCAATGAAAAAGGTAAGTCAAATACATAGGCATCAATAGCAGAGGCACGTTCCTCATTTAATGCACCAACGTCCTTCAATGCCTTTTTCATAAGACCTTTTAAATGCCCCGTGATTTGTGCATGGACCACATTCTGATAGGCACTATACGCATTTTCTTTACGTCTGTTTCGCTCTTCCTCTGTTTTTTTCTTTGCAGTAAAGAGCCCTCCAACTTTAAAGCCTTCCTGCATGCTTTCTAAATAAAGGCGTAAGTGATCGCGTAAATCAGCTGGCATAATTGCAGCATTCGCGAGTAAATCCTTACGTTGCTCCTCAAACGTTTCGTTCCAAGCTTCTACTGAAAATAATTCAACCTGACGATTTAATTTATTGTATTGCTCTAATATATCTTGATGGTGTGCCCAGTCATCCGCACTTAAAATTTCTTCATCAATTGCTAAACGATCCTGTCTTTCTTCCATTAAATAATTGTCATGCTCGCTTTGCAATAAACGCAATGTATTCGTAGCTGTTTGTACAAGCTGCTCCTGCCAGTCATTCATACTGTCCATCACGATTTTCTTTACTGCCTCAAAATCATTATGTGGATGCTCTGGCTCTCTTAATGATGTAAAGAAAACACCCTTCGGTACAACACCCCATGCTGCAAAGGACTGATGAACAGTTGCTTTAAATTCCTCGAAGCTCAATTCATTATCCTTATGCTTATCAATCATATTGACAATTAAATAAACATTTGGATTATATTTCATTAATTGCTTTGTGAATTGGAAATTTAATTCCGACTGCACATGGTTGTAGTCCATTGTATAAAATACGATATCGGCAATATGTAGTGCTGATTCCGTTGACATGCGGTGTGCATCATCTGTGGAGTCTACCCCTGGCGTATCCATTACAGTGACACCTAGTGGTAGTGTAGAGGCACTGTGTCCAATCTCAATTTGTGACACCAAATCCCCATTTTTACTTAGCTCTTTTACTGTTTTAAAATCATAGCCAGCCTCAAATTTTACAGGCTTTTCATTGTGCATATAAACAATCGCATAGTCTTCCTCTGATTTATGAACTTTTACGATGTTCGCACTTGTTGGAATAGGACTAGATGCCAGTAGATTTTCACCAGACAGCGCATTAATCATACTGGACTTCCCTGCAGAGAAATGGCCTGCAAAGCCAATCACATACTCTTTTTGCTGAATTTTTCGAGCAAAAAGTGATGTTTTATCCATGCGCTCTGTATCACCATTATGCTGATAAATTATGTATTGCAAAGAGGCTTGCTTTAATAGCCCCTCCAATTGTTGTTCAAAATCTTTCATGAAACCAGTAACCCCTTTTTCATTAATTATTCATAATTAGTATTCTACCTTATTCAACTAGCAAAGTATAACACTAATTTAAAGCATATATGCCAACGTTTCCATCCTTAGAAAAACATGTTTATACAAAAAATCTATGCTAAATGATAGATGGTCAACTAGTTCTTTTTATTTTTTCCTCATATTTTATAGTAAGCATATTCGGGGCAAAGTTATTTTTTATGAAGGGAGTGTGATGCCATATGATAAATCCTAAGTCTCATCAAATCATTGAAAAATATTGTTCATGTAACTGTGAGGATCGATTTATCTGGCCCCGTATAAAAGCAACAAACGGAATACCCATTAATCCTCCTGAAGTAGTCCCTGAAGGTATGATTATACCAACAATCCACCGATATTTTTATATCGTTACAGCTGATCTTGATCTATCGAATGGGGCAACTCTTCCAGCCGATCTCTTTTGGAATGATGAAGCAAATGCTGTTACTGAGTTTACAATTTTTTCACCCAATGGTTACGTTAACCTTTATATTAATGCAGTGATGCAGGAAGGCGGTATTTATACGGTAACCCCAGCCTCCCTGACAATCGTACCCTATAATGCCACATTGTATAGAGGAACACCCATCATTATTGAATCGCTAGGCTTTACAACAAAATAAAGGAAAAGAAAGGAGGTGAATTGGGTGGCACTTTCCATTATTAATATTCACGTCAATGTTACAGGTAGTTCTACAAGGTTTTTTAACGTCTTAGCTGCACCCCTTGTCATTGCAGATGGCACGACAGTCGCTGCAACAACGTTTTTAAATGATAGCGGTACAGCCGCAACAGCATTCCCAGAAGTCGCAAATGGTTACTATAACTTATATATCAATGGTGTTCTTCAGGAGGGTGGTGCCTATACAGTTTCTACAACTGAAATAACGTTCAATACTGTCACAGGTACACTTTCTGCTGGTACGCCAATTGTGCTAGAAGCTGTGGAGCTAGTGACAACAATCTAAATAAAATGGATGCCTTATTTAGGGCATCCATTCTTACATTTTATTGTAATTGCTTTCTAAGACCTGCAATTTTTTTCGCATAGTCTAGCGCATGTGGGCCATCTCCATGTATACATAAGGTTTGGACTGCCACTTTAATTTTTTTGGACTGGACCGACATCACTTCATTCGCAGTCAAAATTCCTTTTACATGCACTAGCATTTCCTCTTCCGATTGTATGAAGGCATTTGGCACCTGTCTGTTCACTAATGTGCCATCTTCGTTATAGCGTCGATCCGAAAAAACCTCCTCATATACTTGAAGCCCTTGGTCTCTAGCAATCTCTACGATGAGGCTACCAGATAAGCCATATAAAATAAGCTGCGGATTAAGATCATACACTGCATTGACTACAGCTAACGCTTTTTCACGATCATTCGCGCATTGATTATAGAGTGCGCCATGTGGTTTAACATGATGAAGCATACCATTTTCAATCTGTACAAATGCTTGTAAGGCACCAATTTGATAAACCATCATATCGTAAATTTCAGCTGGGCTACATTCCATGTTACGGCGACCAAATCCCTCTCGATCGGGATAGCCTGGATGTGCACCAATGTGAACATTTTTACGAATGGCGCTGCGTACAATTTGATGCATGATTGAATGATGACCCGCATGATAGCCACATGCAATGTTGATGGAAGTTACATAGTCTAATAGTTCTTCGTCCTTACCCGCGATAAAAGCATCATAGCTTTCACCCAGATCACAATTGATATCAATTGACATCATGGTTCCTCCAGTACAAAGTGAATTGTGTTAAACATACGCATTTGCGCTACTTTATGTAAATCTTCTTCATGAACTGTTGCAATAATAGGATAGCCTCCTACTGTTTGAGCATCAGCCATTAGGATAATGGGATTACCACTTTGAGGCACTTGGATTGTTCCGAACTGTGTAGCTTCTGATAGAATATCCTTCATCTCCTGAAATTGTAAGGTAGGTCCTTTGATGTAGTAGCCCATACGATTGCCGCCGATAAATTGAAAAGGATCTTGTAAAAATTGTCGCTGACTCTCCTCAGCAAATAAATGGAAATGCGGCCCTTTAAACAGTCGAACCGTAATCGAACTGTCAAAACGCGGACGATAGGGTGCATATAGCCCTCTATTATATTTTAAAGATGCTGATACCTGCCCATATAAAATACTTCCTTTTGTAATGCATGTTCCCAAATTCCCAAGTGGAAGGTAGGATTGGCTACCAAGCTCATCATTTGTACGAAAACCTCCTAACGGGGTTAAGTAAACAATAGAGCCCTGATGAACACTCTTGATAGATAATCTATCTCCCTTTGTTAAATAGAATGTTTTCCACATTTCGATTGGTACATGATTAACCAAGCATGTACTATGCCCCCCTGTTAATACATAAACACCATCAGCAAGCGCCTCAAATTCAAAACCACCCACAAACATTTCAAAAGACGTTTGATCATGATGATGCTGTAAAATTCTTTGAGCTGCTTGATACGAACGGTAATCCATTGGTCCAGATAGCGGAATACCAAATGCCCGATAGCCGAACCTTCCTTTGTCTTGTAAGCTACCATACACCCCTAGTTTTGTTACGAGCAGAAGTGGCTTCAATTGCTACACTCCTTTGCTTTTCATTTCCCAAAATTGCTGTTTGGTTATTTCATAAAATTGAACTTCATCACCAAGTTCAAATAAAAATGGCTCTTTGCCATGAACATGAAATAAATCCAAAGGTGTTTTCCCTATAATATTCCAGCCTCCAGGTGAATCAACAGGATAGATGCCTGTTTGTCCACCACCAACCCCAACTGAACTCGCTGATACAGATGCCCTTGGTTTCTGTAAGCGGGGCACAAATAATTTAGCATCAAGCTCACCTAAGTAAGGAAAGCCTGGTAAAAAGCCGATTAAATAAACATAATAGCTTTTGGACATATGCAAAGTTTTAATATCCTCAAAAGGTAAACCTGTGAAATCCATGACACGCTTTTGATCTAAAGCAAATTCCTCATCATAGCAGACGGGTATTTTTAAAAGTCGATTCGTTCCTTTATCAATTGTTGTGGAGGCTTGCATCTCAAGCCACTGCGTCCTTAAACGTTCAATATCTATTTTTTGTTTAATATAAGCTGTTACTGTATGGTAGCTTGCAACACTTTCAATTAGGTGATGCTGTAGCTGCTGTTTCAGAAACCGATTGAACGCTTGGACCGCGTGAAAGTTTGAGTGAGAAATTTCCTCTTTGAATGCAAAACGAATAGTATGTTGACTAATCCACATTGAATGAGGAAAATCAATGATTGGTTGCACGTGCCGTCTCCTCAATACAAAGCTGTACCGCAGCTACTAAATCTCTAATACTCCAGCCGGGAATTTTGCCATGTTGGATTGACAGCTCAAATGATGCTGGAATATGAATAAAGCCAGCACGAACCCCTTCATGTTGCTGTGCATAAGCGAGCCCCTCATACATAATGTTATTACATAAGTATGTACCCGCTGTATTAGAGATTTCCGCTGGATATCCTTCTGCCTGCAAACGATTTACCATACTGCGAATTGGTAAGTTTGTTAGATAAGCATCTGCCCCCTCCTCATGGATACGCTCATCAACTGGTGTATAGCCATTATTATCAGGCTCTCCGTCTTTCACATTAATAGCAATGCGCTCTGGTGTTACTTTAAAACGTCCTCCAGCCAATCCTAATGAAATAATGATTTGTGGTTTCACTTCTTCTATATGTTGTTTTAATTGCTCCGCTGATTGCTGAAAATCTACAGATAGAATTCGTCCGACGATATCATAGCAATCTATTTTCTTTCCGTTTAATTCTTCCACAATTTGCATCGTTGGATTTATTTTATAATCAAGAAATGGCTCAAACCCTGTTACTAATATTTTTGTCATATTTGTCACCTGATTTCTTTAAATAACCTTAAAGGTTTGCTTCATTTTACAATAGATTTCTGAAAAAACAAATATTTCCTGCGAACAAAAACATGTAAAAAAGAGGAGATTCTTTCCCTACACTATTGGTAATATGGAAGAAAATTTTGTAGCCTAATTAATTGAAGCGGAGACAGCGTCATTCCTAGGAGATTAGTGTTACTGATCAGATTCTAGAGGGTAAGTTAAAATGGACACTGGCGTAACAGGAATCACCTCTCGCCTTGCTAAAGCCCTTTTCTGCACGTGCTATTTTCTTTTTTAACAACATGAAAAAGAGTATGAAGCATAGCAGCTTCATACCCTTTTGTTTAGCTCTTATTTCAAATGTGCAGTTGCCTGGTTCATGACGTATTTTCCAACTCCAATATAGATCACTACAGCTGCTCCAATCAATACGAATGTCATTGCGAACCGCTCCTTCTTAGTTATTTTTCGTTAAGTTTTCAGACGTTTACATTGAATTTGAAAATCATTCTCATTAATATATTATAAATTTCATGTGAATTCGTCAAGACATACTTTCATCTTACCCTTTTTACATGGTAAGATGTAGAAAAGTCGGAAAAAGGATGCGGTAATGATGAGTAATTCGAAGTACTTTCAAACTATTTTAAACGGGACAATTCACGCTTTAAAAACCATTCTTCCTATGGATATAGAAGTAAAGTCGCCTAGTATTATTTCTGAACCCTTTCAACAACAACAAATGGGCGTATTAATTGGCTTAATCGGAGATTTAAAGGGACGCGTCATCATTGACTCCTCTCCCGAAGTGTTCAGCGGGATCGGTAGTACCATGTTCGGTATGCCGCTTGAAGGAGAAATGCTAGAATCCTTTACAGGGGAATTTGGTAACATGATTGCAGGAAATTTATGTACAGCTGTTGGGCAAGAAAGCTTAGAAATTGATATCACTCCGCCAACGGTGATGGTGGGCAATACAAAATTATATGGCTTTGAAAAGGCATTTGCTCTCCCAGTTTCGGTCCCAAGCGTCGGTTCCCTAACAGTTCTATTAACGATTGAGGAAGAAGAATAGAAAACAAGATTTGAGGAATGTTCCAAATAAGACATTGTATGCTCAAACAAACAGCACACATGCAAAAGATTTATCATTCGCACAAAAAAAGAATGTACTTTCCTACCAATCTTTTATTTTTACTAAAATTAAGCAAAATATAGTACGGTGACAAGCTATCTCAATGACTTTTGAGATAGCTTGTTTTTTTTCTTCGTAATTCTTCACACTTTTTTCACATAATTCCTCTAGAAGTGTGATTTTTTTCACATCAAAATGCAGGGGATTTTTATATGATGACTGTAAGAAACACAACAATAAAAAGCGTAGGAGGAGCAAAAATGGCAAATAAAAAGAAGTCAGATGAAAATTTAAAAGGTTCACTCTATGCAGTTTTTGGAGTAGGTATTATCATCATTTTACTTTGGGTGTACTGCTTCGATTTGTTCATTGGACGGTTTTAATCTACGAAGAAGGGACAGAAATATATGCACATACATAAGTATGAGAAATACTGGCTTGTGTTTGGAGTTACCACTTTAGTGGCATTCCTGATCATTCTCGGTATCGGAGCATTTCATCAAGGCTCCCATCCAAACAATGGTAAAAAAACACTAGATTACGAGAAAGTGAAAGAGACAGCGCCTTTTGATAATCCAGGTGTCCATAAGGTTGAAGGTAAAGATTGGGATTACGAAGTGGTAGTAGTTGCTTCTGCATTCAATTATAATCCTCCACAAATTGAGGTTCCACTTGGTGCAAAAGTGAAATTTATCGCGACAAGCGAGGATGTTATGCATGGTTTTGAGGTTGCAGGTACGAATATCAATATGATGCTTGAGCCTGGCTATATTTCGGAATATGTGACAGAAGTCAATAAGGTTGGCGAGTTTTTAATCGTATGTAATGAGTATTGTGGTACAGGACATACGATGATGCACTCTATGCTAAAGGTGGTGGATTCAAATGAGTCACACTAATTCAATGACAAAAGTGGATCGTCGAGATGCAAAGCTAGCAATGGCACATATTTACGTGGCATTTATCGCATTGTTATTAGGTGGTCTTGCAGGTTTATTACAGGTTTTTGTACGTTCTGGTCAATTTACATTACCAGCAGGCATTGGTTATTATCAAGTATTAACAGTTCATGGTGTATTACTCGGTCTTATATTAACTACATTCTTTATTTACGGCTTCCAAATTGCAAGTGTAAGTCGAACATCTGGTACGTTCACTGATACTCAGAGAAGACTTGGCTGGATTGGTTTCTGGTTAATGACGATTGGTACAGCTGCTGCCGCAACGATGGTGTTATTGAATAAAGCAACTGTTCTTTATACCTTCTATGCACCATTAAAGGCACATTGGATTTTCTATTTAGGTCTTACATTAGTCGTAGTTGGTTCTTGGGTTGGCGGCGCAGGTCAAATTTTACGTTATGTCCAATGGCGCAAAGAAAATAAAGCGAGTGGACAACGCAGCCCGTTACTATCATTTATGGTAGTTGTTAATAATTTAATGTGGTTCGTGGCAACTCTTGGTGTTGCAGCTTCTGTTTTAATTCAATTATTACCATGGTCCTTAGGTTTAATTGAACGTGTCGATGTGGCATTATCACGTACCCTTTTCTGGTATTTTGGTCATGCACTCGTATACTTCTGGTTATTACCTGCCTATATGGTTTGGTACGTTATTATTCCAAAAGTAATTGGCGGAAAAATTTTCTCCGATTCTTTAGCAAGACTTTCGTTTATGCTATTCTTACTCTTCTCTATTCCTGTTGGGATTCACCATCAGTTAACAGAGCCTGGTATTGATGGTACATGGAAGTTCATTCAAGTTGTTTTAACATTTGCTGTTATCGTACCTTCTCTCATGACAGCCTTCTCGATGTTTGCCATGTTCGAGTTACGCGGACGTGAATTGGGTGGCAAAGGACTATTTGGTTGGTTTAAAAAATTACCTTGGAAGGATGCTCGTTTCTTCGTACCATTTATCGGTATGGTGTCATTTATTCCAGGGGGTGCAGGCGGTATTGTCAATGCCTCTTATCAAATGAACCAATTAATTCATAATACCATTTGGGTTACAGGGCATTTCCATTTAACGATTGCAACAGCTGTTGTTTTAACTTACTTCGGTGCGGCGTTCTGGTTAATTCCACATTTAACAGGTCGTACACTTTCGAAGTCTTTAAATAATCTTAGTAATTTCGCTGGTATCTTATGGGCTACTGGTATGACGATTATGTCTTCTGCAATGCATATTGCTGGTCTAATTGGTGCGCCTCGTCGCTCAGATTACTCAGAATATGGTGGCGCTCAGCAGGCTTACGATTGGATTCCTTATCAAATCGCGCAAGCTGTGGGTGGAACAATCCTCTTTATCGCCATCCTAGTGATCATTTATATCGTCGTGAAATTAGCTTGGTTCGCACCTAAAGGTGACGAAGAATTCCCTGTAGGTGATGTACATGAGCTTAGCGGTCCAACACCAGCGATTTTAGAAAACTTTAAAATATGGCTTGTTATTTTAGTAGCCTTAATTTTATTCGCTTACACAGTACCAATTATCGATATTATTTCAAACTCACCAGCCGGCTCTAAAGGCTATCAATTGTGGTAAGCATCCAAACGCATCTTCCTATAAAAAAGCGATTTCTCTGTAACGAGAAATCGCTTTTTTCACTTTATAATCAAAGCTTGCTCTTATTGAATGGCATCGATTAAATTTTTAAAGTTCGATAATTTTTGAAACTCTTGTTTTACAAAGCACCTCGTTAACTCAATTAGTAATACATTATTTAACCAACGTTTGAAGACTTATTAACACGGGGGCATACACAATTAGTGGAATAAGCAAAATTACTGCACCAATTTTTTTATTCCCCTTTTGTAATAGTAAAAGAGTAGTCAAGAAAAATAATGGATAAATAATAAAAGTAATTATTAATACACCATCAACTACTTGATACAATTTTCCTGTAAATGCACTTATGAATGGGATTGAAATCCATTCTAGTACGCAAAATGCAATAACCAATATCCACAACCATTTAAGTGTCACCATAATCACCCCTAAATTTTTAATTGGTCAAAAAGTAAAAACTATATACGGTTCATCATACATAAGCTACACAAATAAATATTTACTCAACAATCTGGCCAGATTGTTTAACACAATAGTTCAATTTAAAAATGACTCTTTATAATGTTGAACATTATATAAAAAATATTGATGTAACATGAAATGTAGCTTACTTTAAATCTTGACTTGTAATTTTAGTAGCCTTATTTATATTAGCTTACACAATTCCAATCTTCGAAATTATTTCAAATTCACCAGCGGGCTCAAAGGCTTTAAGCTTTGGTAAGAATATTTTCAAAGCAACAAGCGATTTCTCATTAGTAGAGAAATCGCTTGTTTTTTATAACTGATATAGCTTTGTATATTTTTCTTGTAAGTAGTCTGCCAGATACTTGGCATTTAAGCCTTCCCCTGTCGCTTCTTTCAGCAATTCAAATGGCTTTTTCAATGCTCCATATTGATGAACTTTATCAGTTAGCCACTCACGAATAGGTAGTAGCTCTCCCTTTTCTAGTAATTCATCAAAATTAGGAATATCCTTGTCCATCGCATGCTTCCACTGTGCTGCATAAATCATCCCCAATGCATAGGATGGGAAATAGCCAAACATACCGCCTGACCAATGCATGTCTTGTAGAACACCTTGTGCATCAGTCTCAGGGCGAATGCCTAAATACTCCTCATATTTATCATTCCATACTTGCGGCAGATCTTTCGCTTGTAAATCCCCATTGAATAAGTCACGTTCAATTTCATAGCGAATCATGATATGTAGTGGATATGTTAGTTCGTCCGCTTCAATACGAATGAAAGATGGTTCAACCATATTAATAGCACGTAAGAAATCAGCTAATGCCACATCTCCAAACTGTGCAGGTGAAAAATGCTGAAGACGTCCGTAGTTATGCTCCCAGAACTTTTCATTTCTGCCGACAAAGTTTTCATAAAATAATGATTGTGATTCATGAATCCCCATCGATGTACCAGTCGCTAATGGTAGACCAGCAAGTTTCTCATCAATATTTTGCTCATACATCGCATGTCCACATTCATGAATTGTGCCAAAAATAGCTGAACGGAAATCATTTTCATCATATTTCGTCGTAATACGCGCATCACCATAGTTTAAGCCAATCATGAATGGATGGACACTTTCATCCAAGCGACCAGCATCGAAGTCATAGCCGAGCTGAGCAAGCAATTCTAACGATAATTCACGCTGTGCCTCACGCGGGAAATGTTTAAATAACATGGTAGGATCGGGTTTATTCGATGAATGAGCAATTTTTTGAACAAGCATCACAATAGACTCTCGTAATTCACCAAATACTTGATCTACGACATCTGTTGTCATATCTGGCTCATATAAATCTAGTAATGTATTGTATGGAGATCCATTTTTAATGCCCCAATATTGAATGAATTTTTTCTGCCATTGTATGATTTCTTCTAGGTATGGTAGGAATAGAGCAAAATTATTCGTCGCCTTCGCTTCTTCCCAAGCCGTTTCTGCCTTCGATTGAAGAATGACGAATTCTTTATATTCATTCGCAGGGATTTTTTTATTTTGATCGTAATTCTTTCTTACTTCTTCTACTAAACGTAGTGTTACATAGTCAAGATCAGCTTTTTGTGCCTCTAATGCTGCTAGAAGCTCTCCTAGTTCTTCACTCGTCTGCATATCAAATAAGGAGGCTGATAATGTACCAATTACCTCAGAACGTTGTGCTAACCCCTTTTTCGGTGCACCCGTCCGCATATCCCAATAAATCACATTGAGCGCTTCCTCATAATGCTGCATTTTCTTCACATAGTCTGTAAATTGTTGAACAGTCATGCATTCATCCTCCTTTTCTCGTTATAAGTTTATCATATTTTCGAAAATTTTGTATATTGCGGACTTTCTAGGATAATTATTCAGAATATTCCTTTTTTATCTTCTCTATTATTTTGATGTATTGTCTATCCCCTAATCCATAGTGTGGAAATAGGGAAAACAATTGCTTTAACAGGTCATTTTGAGATAGATTGAGGTGTTTTTTTATATACGTAGTGATCTCATTCTCTTCATTTAAATAGCTGAAAAATAATTGAATTCCCTGATACATGACAGGTATAAGCGTTGTCTTGGGTAGACGATGGTGCATTAAGACCTTTTGATAGACCTCCCCATACGGTCCAAGTTCTATCTCTGTTTCTTCCACATCATAGGTCATTTCCTTGACCATATAATAATAGACTTTGCCTTGATACCTTTGTTGCTCTAGGAAAGCAAGGACGGTCAATAAATTCATCTGACAAAACATATCATCTCCAAACCATAAAACAATACATTTATAGTCATTTGTTAACAATGGCTTCAACGGGTTCAATGTCACCTGCTCATATTGCTGTAAAGACACCTCATGCCCTATAGCACGCAGTTTATTAAATTCTTCACTGAAAATCGGACTAATCGTTGGATTCGCACACATCGCTTCATTGAAAGGAACGTAATCACTGTTGCCCATTAATTGTTGTTTTGCGAACTCCTCATACATCATTTGACCATTTAATACATTCAATAGCTCTTGATCGTATTGCACATTCATCTTCTCTTGTAATGCTTCAATTTTTAATTTCTGAGAAATATCCATCGTCAACCATCCTCCATCATCCTGTAATCTCAACTTTACAAAGGTTTGTAAAGGTTGAGGAGACTTTCTGTAATCATTCGGACTTATACCAAAATACCTTTTAAAAGCTCTAGAAAAGGATTCCTGCGATGAAAAGCCGTAGTGAAAGGCGATGTCGATTATTTTCTTTTGGGGATCTTTTAATGCAATAGTAGAAAGATAAATTTTACGTAGTGATCTATATTTTTTAATCGTCATCCCTGTCGTCTGATGGAATTTAAAAGAACAGTAATAAGGAGAATAACCTATATCCTTTCCTAATTGCTCTAATGAAGATCCTTCTAATAGATGACGCTCAATCCAATCAATCATCTCCTGTACAATGTTGTTCATCCACATCCCTCCTAATTTCATTATAGTAGAGGCGATAATTTTTTTTATGATATAAGTTGTGAATAAAAAAACTGTAGCAAACTTTAAGTCTGCTACAGTTTCTGCTCCCATAACTAGAGGAGAGCTTTCTATATAATTGGGGATTTATACTAGCCTTCAAGTCATGTTCGGTTTCCAATCAAACATTTTTTGAGCTATCATGAAGTTTTATTGGAAAGAAAGTTGGGGATCCTTTCGATCCATTGAAAAATAGAGTCTGTATACTCTATTCAATGTTTTGGCAAATAGCAATTACCTGTTTCACAGCCTCTGCAGAGTGCTGAAGGGCTGTTTGTTCTTCATTTGTTAGGTGCAATTCGATGACAGATTCGATGCCATTGCCACCTAAAATAGTTGGTACCCCTAAAAAGAGATCGTGGTACCCATATTCTCCTTCTAATAGGGCAATAGAAGGGATAATTTTTCGTTGATCTTTGATAATAATTTCAACCATTTGGGCACACGCTGCGGCTGGAGCATAGTAGGCACTACCATTACCTAGTAAGCCAACAATTTCACCGCCGCCTTTACGCGTACGCTCCACGATTTGCTGTAGTCGTTCCTGAGGAATTAGTTTCTCTAATGGAATGCCGCCTGCATAGGAATAACGGATTAATGGAACCATTTCATCGCCATGTCCTCCTAGGACGAAGCCTGATACATCCTCTGGTGCAATGTGAAGCTCCTGCGCCACAAACGTGTTGAAGCGAGCTGTATCTAACACACCAGATTGACCGATGATACGATTTTTGGCAAAGCCTGTTTCCTTATGACACACATACGTCATGGCATCAACAGGATTACTCAACACAACAACAATACTATTTGGAGCATAGTGTTTAATTTGTCTTGAAACCTGTTGAATAATTTTAGCATTTGTTGTGACTAAGTCATCACGACTCATCCCTGGTTTACGTGGAATACCTGCTGTAATGACAACAATATCCGCACCTGCGATATCTTCATATTGACTCGTGCCTTTAATGGACACATTGAATTTTTCGATTGGGCCTGTTTGTAGCAAATCCAAAGCTTTCCCTTTTGTCGGGTTCTCGGCCTCTGGAATATCAACAAGCACTACATCGCCTAATTCTTTCTGTGCTAAAAATAAACTCAGTGTGGAACCGGTGTGGCCTGCTCCAATAACAGCGATTTTATTTTTACGAAATGCCATTATGCCTCACCTCGATTATCTGTCGCTGATGTTGTTTCTGTTGTTTTTTTAGCACGCGTTGCTGCTGGTGCAGAGACAGCCTTTTTCTTTGGTGCCTCTGGTCCTTTAATCATTTTAAAGACATCTTCATCAGGTCTCGGAATGACGTGAGCGCCTAATAATTCACCAACACGCATAGCGGCTGCTTTTCCAGCCTCTACTGCGGCTTGTACAGAACCTACGTCACCCTTCACGACAATCGTCACGATGCCACCATCCACAAACTCTTGTTTGACGATTGTGACGTCTGACGCTTTAATCATCGCATCAGCAGCTTCATAAGAGCCTACTAATCCTTTTGTTTCGATCATTCCAATTGCGCTACTCATTGCCCTCACCTCTCATTACTTCCGTAGAATCAATAATACCAATGACAACTGCATCAATCGGTAACGGATTATCTTTCATGATATAGCGAGATGACCCACCACTTGTAATCAGGACATCATCACCAATACCCGCTCCTATACGATCAGCTGCAACCATTTCTGTGCGAATCGGCTGTTGATTGGAATCAATAGGTTGAATGATTAGTAGCTTTAAACCATTCAGTCCCTCTTCCTTGCGTGTTGCCCATACACTGCCTATCACTCTTCCCATTTGCATGAACTTCACCCTCTTTATGCGACACACATTGTCTAACTAATCTGAACGAATCGTTAATGTTTTATTTAACTCTCGCAGCTTATCATAAGCCAATGCTGTCACAATGGTTTTCTTTGGAACGACAATTTCTTGTGCATCGATATCGAGCACTTCTATTTGTGAAAGTAGCTTTTTGTCATAATGATAGACGGACGGTTGCTCTAGTTTCTGTACGACTGGCGACTGCTCTTTCACAGTGATCATAGGTTCACTTACTTGATGATGCACGATTTCCGCAAGCGTTCCTTGTTGAATTAACCCTGCATTTGCTTCATCTGTATCAATATGCATTTCTAAGCGATAGCGCTCTGAAACACGGATAACCACATTCGATAAAATAATCGGGCGAATACCTTCTACCTTAATTTGGACAGATTGCCCATCTACGACTTGGAATCTCGCACTATCCGCTGGGGACATATGAATATGTGCCTGTGCAATAATGAGGCCTTCATTTAACACAACACTTCCCTTTGGACCAATTAATGTAACAGGACTGGAACCTTGAATATCACCAGAAATTCTTAATGGTGGCTTCAGACCTAATTTCATAGCATCTGTCCAGCTTACTTCCACTTGCGATAAGGAACGAGCGGGACCAAGAATACGCACGCGCTCAATTGACCCTTTTGGACCTGCAATTACTACAGTTTCCTCCGCAGCAAATTGCCCTGGCTGTGAAAGCTCGAATTTCGGTGTGAGCTGATAATTTTCACCAAAGAGCTGTTCAACTTCTGCTTGTGCAAGATGGACATGGCGGGCAGATACACCAATCGGAATTTTACCGTCATGTGGAGGGGAAGATTGATTTTTTAAGACCTGTTGCAGAACTTCTTCCACAATTTTTTGCACTAAATTTTCTTGCATCTTGCCTCCTCCTTACGATGATACTTTTATTAATTTACCCTGTGCCTGCTGTTCGATAAAACCAGCATTTGCTTCATCCGTATCAATGTGCATTTCCAGACTAAAATCATTTGAAACACGTACAACGACACCTCGGAAAGTGACAGGTCGATCACTTACAACTTCTACTGAAACTATTTCATTATTGCGTACTTCCAATGCTTTGGCATCTTCCTCAGTCATATGAATATGCGCTTGCGCAATGATGACTCCCTGCTGGATCTCTATTTCGTTGTCTTGAGAAAGTATTTTAATGCCCGCAGAATTGTCTATATCACCTGATTGGCGTAAAGGTGGTGTCACTCCTAGCTTCATGGCATCAGTGCGGCTTACCTCTACTTGGGTTGCTGGTCTTACAGGTCCAAGGACACGGACATTATGAATAACGCCTTTAGGTCCCTCAATAGAGACGCGCTCTTTTGCAGCAAATTGCCCTGGCTGTGATAAGTCGAAATCTTTCGTTAGGGTTGCATTTGGACCAAAAAGTGCTTGTAAATCCGCTTCACTTAGATGGATATGACGAGCCGAAATGGCCACTGGAAAAGTTTTTGTTGCTGTTGTCATGTTAGCCACCTCTTTATTTTGTTGATTATTTTATCAGGACAAGGTGAGAGCTGTTCTAAAGTTAGATCCAGCTCTCTTCTATAAATGGTAGTTATTTTTCCATCTATAGCGTTTGAAAGAACATGAAATTATGCTTCTGCTTTTGGTAAAATCATTTCTAATTCGTGGTGTGGACGTGGAATTACATGGACAGATAATAGCTCTCCTACACGTTGTGCTGCTGCTGCCCCTGCATCTGTTGCTGCTTTTACTGCACCTACATCACCACGTACAAGAACTGTTACGATCCCGCCACCTACATGTACTTTGCCTACTAAATTAACGCTTGCTGCCTTTACCATTGCGTCTGCTGCTTCAATTGCTCCTACTAAACCTTTTGTTTCTACCATTCCTAATGCTGTACTCATTTGTCATTCCTCCAAATAATTTATTTATTTTGTAATGTGATTTGTTTTAATACTTGATCGACAATTTGTTGAACCATCGTTGTATCAAGAGTAGGTTCTTGTAAAACTACCGATTCAACAACGGACTGTACTTCGAATTCTGGTTTTGGCACTTCGACATCTTTAATGCCATACGCCATACGTTTGATATTTAATAAATGTCTTGCTGTAATGTTGTCTGACGTAATATTGCCGCCAAATGTCCCACAGCCTAATGTAAAGGATGGTGCTAAGCCCGTTGTGCCACCTACTGCACCAATTGAGGATAATGTATTAACCACAATTCGTGATACTGGCAATTCGACAGAAAATTGCTCTGCTAATGCTGCATTTTCAGTGTGAATTGAGCATGTATGTCCGCGTCCTCCAATATTGAGCAGGTCAATCATCACCTGCTTGGCTTCTGTACTGTTTTCAACAACATAAAGCGCAAAGATTGGTGATAGTTTTTCAAGAGAAAATGGAATATTTTTACCAATCATTGTTTCGAAGCCCACAAGAACTTTTGTATCGTCTGGTACCGTAATACCGACAGAATCTGCTAGGCAAGTAGCTGATTTACCGACAATCTGGGGATTTACTTTCCCAGGAACTGGCGAGATCAATTTTTCCATTTTAGCTTTTTCTTCGGCATTTAATAGATAGGCACCATTTTTCTTTAATTCTGTTTGCACTTGCTCTGCAATCACCTTATCCACAATAATGGCTTGCTCTGTTGCACAGATTGTGCCATTATCGAACGATTTACTTTGCACCAATTGACGTACAGATTTTTGAATATTAGCCGATTTTTCAATATAAGCTGGTACATTTCCTGGCCCAACCCCATAGGCAGGTTTGCCAGAGCTATAGGCCGCCTTGACCAATGCACCACCACCCGTAGCTAAAATTAAATGAATGTTTGGGTGCTTCATTAGCTGCTGTGTTGCCTCCATGGAGGACATTGTTAAACATTGTAGTAATCCTTCTGGCGCACCTGCTTTTTCAGCAGCTACTCGACAAATATCTAAAGCCTCTTTTGTACATTTCACTGCATATGGGTGTGGACTAAGCACTAAACCATTTCTCGTTTTTAAAGAAATAAGTGTCTTAAAGATCGCTGTAGAGGTTGGATTTGTTGTTGGTACGATACCAGCAATGACACCGAAAGGACTTGCAATTTCGGCTACTTTTTTCATCCGATCATAGCCCACAATACCAACTGTTTTTAATTCTTTAATATCTTCATAGACATCTCGTGAAGCTACTTCATTTTTCATCTTTTTATGATTAGGAATACCCATTCCTGTTTCTTGCACAGCCATTTTTGCTAAACGGTCTGCTTCCTTAAAGGCAGCATCCGCGACAGCCTTTACAATGTTGTCTACTTGTTGCTGAGAAAATTGCATATAGGCAGCCTGTGCTGTATTAGCATGTTTAACGGCATCTCTCATTTCCTGAATCGCTAATAAGTCTTTGTCTAATGTGGCCATAAAGCCGCCTCCTTTCTAAATCACTGGGTTTCTAGCTATATTTTCAATAGCTTCTCTGAATGCATGTGCCGCAGCCTCGCATGAAGATTGACTGCCAGTTAATAAGCCGCCCCCAAAATTGGTTTCAGATGGAGGACCAAAGAAAACCTTTAGCTCAACATCTGCAGCCTTCAATGCTGCATCTAATCCAACAACTGCCTCAAGTGGCGGTGCGATTAAATAAGCAAGTGGGGTGCCAACCTTTACATCTGCAAGCTCAGCAAGATACGTCCCACAGCTTGCCACGGTATGGGCAAACAAGGCATGATTGTCATTATTATTAATGGATTCAAAATACGTATCAAATTCAATTTTTTGTTGAATGGCATCAAGACCACTACGAATTTCATCAGGTGAGCTTCCAGCAATAATGCCAATTACTTCACCTGACAATGGACCAGACGCATGTGCCGCTCCAGCATAAAAGCTTTTTGCATAAACAACATCGACATCTGCCTTTTTCGTCGCCTCATCTAAGGCAACATAGCCAACATCGTCGATTGTCAGTGTGACAAGCCCAATGCTATGATGATGTGGCTTTAAATCTAACTGCTCTGCTAGTTCACTGTTGACTCTTGGAATGGTTTGCATCGCCAAGATTTGCGCCATAATTTTTTGAGGATACATATTTCAGCCTCCTAACCTTCTTTTGCGACAAGCTCTACGCCACTTGCCTGATAACGCAGGATTTTTTCTACGACTGTGCCAAGATAAGCTCCCGCTTCTAATGGTGGGATACCACCCTTATGGATATTTGAAATTACCATACGTTCCGCTTCCACTGTCCCAATTCTTGGCTTGTAGCATAAATATGCACTCATCGATTCTGCCGATACGAGCCCTGGACGCTCACCAATTAGATAAACAATAACCTCTGCCTGTAGCAGCTCACCAATCTCATCCATTAAAGCAACACGCCCTTTATCGATATAGAACGTAGTACCAATGTCAATATTTAAATTGCTAAGACTTTGCTGAAGGGCTAAGTAAACATCTTGAACATTCTCCTCAATCGCACTTGCACTCAAGCCATTCGAGATAATAATCTGTACCTTTGGCTGTGGTTTACATTTTTGCTGAATCAATGCCTTTGATTCTTCTGATAAACGACGCCCTAAGTCAGGTCTTGTAATGTATTCCTCTTTATCTGTGACTTTCGTTGTGACCTGAAAGACATCAAGCTTTTGTAAAAGATCTTCTGTCACTTCGCCATATACAGCATCTACCGCAGCAGCATGATCAAGTCGGAATTTTAACCAGGTTTTCGTTTTCGGTCTTGTCCCCGCTCTTCCTACACCAATACGAGCAGGTGTATGTTTCTTAGCAGCCTGCACACTTTCACTTAACGAGCCCGCCTCAAACTGAAAGGGCTTGATTGGCACAGCGTCATTTACTGGTTGTTCGAAAGTAGCAGAAGTAACCGTCGTTACTTGCTGTGGAGCTCCATGCTGATACAGCTGAATTAATGGCTCCTGTGATGTTGCTATAGCTTCTGTTGTTCCTGAAGAACGATTTTCTACTGTATCATAAAATTTAATAAGTGGTTGTTCTGTTGGAGTAGCTGCTATTTCAGGTGTTTGGCTACCTGTACTTTTCTCCATCTTCTCCATGACAAGCTGTGTAATCATAGAAACTAATTGATCATTCACTTGACTCACCTACCTTTCAAAAATGGATAAATCGCCAGCTCTTGCTGACAGTCGACCATTTTCATAAATGCCCATTTTCTCTAACCATGCTAAATACTCTGGTGCTGGTTTTTTACCAAATGTTTGGAGTAATGTAGCCACATCATGGAAGCTCATCGATTGATAGTTGAGCATCACGTCATCGCCCATTGGCGCAGCAATAATAAAGTTAACACCAGCAGCTGTCAGCAATACACTCAAATCTTCCACATCATTTTGGTCTGCCTTAATATGGTTGGTATAGCAAATATCTACCCCCATAGGAATACCATGCATTTTGCCCATGAAATGATCTTCGAGACCTGCTCGAATTACTTGTTTATTGTTGTATAAATACTCTGGGCCAATAAAGCCAACTACAGTGTTCACAATATAAGGATTAAAATGTCTAGCAAATCCATAATTGCGCGATTCCAGTGTTACTTGGTCAATACCCATATGTGCCTCTGCCGATAGCTCTGAGCCTTGACCTGTTTCAAAGTAGAATAAATTTGGACCAGTACCTGTTCCTTGTTTTTTAATGAGCTCCTCTGCTTCTCGTATTAAATCAGCAGAAATACCGAACGAACGGTTAGCAATTTCTGTCCCTGCGATACTTTGGAAAATCATATCTGCTGGGGCGCCTTGTTTAATTGCCTTCATCTGTGTTGTAATATGAGCTAATACACAGTTTTGCGTAGGAATGGACCAATCATTGATGAATTCCTTTGTAGCTGTAAGCACTTTTTTGACACTTTCAACTGAATCATCTACAGGATTAATGCCGATAACAGCATCCCCAATACCATAGGACAGTCCTTCTTTTAGAGAGGCGATGATGCCATCAATATTATCTGTCGGATGATTTGGCTGTAGACGAGATGACAGCGTCCCTTTTTGACCAATCGTAATATTACACGTTGAAAGTATTTCAACTTTATTGGCTGCATGTACAAGATCTAAATTGGACATTAGTTTTGTAACAGCGGCAATAATCTCGGAATTCATCCCTTTACTTAAACGCTTTAATTCACGATCACCCGTGTCATTTGATAAAATGTATTCACGCAGCTGCTCGATGCTCCAGTTTTTGATTTCTCCATATATTTGCTCATTAATATCGCCCTCAATAATGCGTGAAACCTCATCATTTTCTTGTGGCACTAATGGGTTTTCGCGGATATCTTTAACTAAAAGCTCACTTAATACTGCCTTTGCTGCGATCCGTTGTTGAACCGTCTCAGCGGCAATACCTGCTAGCTGATCGCCTGATTTTTCTTCATTGGCCTTAGCCATAACATCTTTTAATGATTTAAAATTATATTTTTCTCCACCAAATATCACCGATAAGTTCACATTCATCCTCCTTACTTTGAATGGAAGGCAAGGGTCTTCACCACAACAGGAACGACGCCAGATGGCAGAACCTCTCCAATGTCGATGTAATCGCCCGTTTCCACTTTAATTTGATCGATGCAAATAATTGGTACTGTCGCATTTATGGCTTGTATGGTCTGTCCAATAATCTTTGCATAATCTGATTGAATGACTATGATAATTGGTATGTCCTTAGAGCATCTTGTCGCCAAATGTAACAAAATGGCCTGACACAATGCATGTACATCCTGAAAGCTTAAATATGGCAATTCACTAAAATAGAGGGCAAATGGCGAACGATTGTCCTGTATAGAAAATAAATCATTTGCTCTCTCTACTGCTGTCTTCACCGTCGAGTTAAAATCTGTTGAAGAATCTATATGACAATTGAAGACAGGTACATTTTTTAGTGGTAATACTTGGGCATCCACCTGAATGGTTGCCCCACTGATTTCAGTGGTTTGTGTACCAGCACCAGTCACTGTTGCACGTGCTGTTTCCTCTGGTCGTAACCATAAAAATGATTGTAGCTGTTCATGCTGAAGTAGCATTTTCGCTAATTTTTCACCAATATCATCATATTGACGCTGGGTACATTCATTTTCATAAATACAAGAGGCCACACCACCCGTAAAAACGATGGCATCCACAGGTTTATGCCAGTTTGGTAAATGCCCTAGTAATAATGGATGCTTTTCATCTCTGCCTTGCCCATGAAGAATCATGGCAAGTGTTTGCACCATTTCTTCAATACAATGTGTCACTCGAATATCTTCGGCCGCATCACCGACCGCTAACGGATTAGTCCATCGTTCCATCAATCGCATGAGTGGCGGAGAAATTGATTGAATCTTGCCATCCTTAAACTCAATCAATCTACCACCAACATGTAAGGTACATGTACCAATGACCTCTCCAAATTGCATAACAGCAATATTCGCTGTCCCTCCACCAATATCGATATTGGCGATGACTTTGGATGAATTCTTTGATTGCTGTAAAGTACCTGCCCCTTTGGCAGCAATGATGCCCTCTAAATCAGGACCTGCGGTAGCAACTAAAAAATGACCTGCGCCATCTGCAATGGTATGGACAACCTCACTTGCATTTTCCTTCGTGGCTGATTCACCAGTAATGATGATGGCCCCTGTTGCAATATCAGATGGAGCAATTTGTGCCAATTGATACTGTTGAGAAATAAATTCCTCTATCTTTTTCATATCAATGATGTCTTTATTGATAAAAGGGGTTCTAATAATTGGACTTTGATGCAACACCGTTTTCTCAATAATTTCAATCCTTGGCACATGTGTTACGCCAGCCACATTCTTTAACAGAAAACTACTGACAACCATTTTTGTGGTACTTGTCCCAATATCAATGCCTGCACTAAATATTTTTTCAGTTTTCACCCTACACCTCCCTCTCGCTACTGTGAGCAATACATGAGATACGGACTATCGCTTTCCTTAACAAATTGTTGAATTTCTTCATTTGTCTTGAGTTGAATCAATGGTTCAATCAATTCAATGCCAAGCTTTTGCCATGAAGAGGTTTTCACGATAGGGCCCTGCGTCATAACATTTTTTAATAAGGCGGTAGCCCTTTCTACATCTGCATCAGGGGCATCAATCTTGGTAATAACCCCTATTTGTATTTTGGGAATCCCTAAGCTGAATTGCGGAGGGAATACACTCCTTGCTGATGTGGCATCCTGCAAGTAAATCACATGGGTTACTTCCAAAGATGTTGCCATAATATTTCTGTAATACATTGGATTTTCAACATATTCACCTGGTGTATCAACAATCCAGTCATCATAAACGAGTGCTTGTGTTTTGTTGGCACTGCTTTCTTTGCCCAACAATGTATTCATCAATGTTGACTTTCCTGCTTGCACACCGCCTATTATCATTACTCGATTTTTCATATGACACATCCTATGATTTTGTTATTTTTGATGGTGTATAACCTAATACCTCGGATAAAAAACGATTGATTTCTAACATCGCCATTTCTACCTCTGACACACTACCAACAATAACGAGACTACCTGTAAAACGATCTAAAAATCCTAGTTTGACATTGGCAGCCTTTGTTGCTAAGTCTCCTGCAATAATTACCGTTTCACTTGGCGTACAAGTCATAATGCCAAGGGCACCTGCTTCTTGAATACCTAGCTTTTGAAACATTTCTGGATCAGGATTGGCAATAAGGTGACTCAATGTTAGCTGTTTACCCGGCACAAACTCCTGAATAAATCGTTTTTTCTCTTCACTCACACGTCATCACCTCACTTTTTAATCAATTAAGATTGTTGATCTGTTAAATATTCGCCTTCTTTGATAATGCCAGCCTTACGATCTTCAATTTCCAACCTTAATGCAGTTGGTACTGAAAGCTTATAGGCTAAAATTATCGCAATAACTCCCGCTAAAAACTTCCCTGCAATAACAGGTAAAATAATGGTTGGCTGGAAGTTCGCCGTGAATGATAAGTGATCACCTAATAAAAAGGCGGAACATACACCAAATGCAATGTTAATTACTTTGTCTTTTGGTGGCATATGGCGAATTAGTGTAAACATCGCTAAAATATTCGCAATCGTTGCTAAAATCCCAGCACTTCCTACAGAGGATAAGCCTAATTTTTTACCAGCTGCTTCAAGTGGCTTGGAAGCATACTTTCGAATTAGATACACCATTGGGAAGGCACCCGCTAGCATAATCCCGATATAACCGGCTGTTTCTAATGCTCGGAACTGATCGATTTCATCAGCCATGATTGGATCGAAGCCCCACGCGCCAAAAATCTTTGTAAAAATACCTGTAAAAATCTCAACAATAGAGAACACTAACACCAATTTAATTCCCGCATCCATTACACGACCGAATACCATGAAGCCAGTAATCATGCCGTTTGGAATAAGCTTTAAGCCTAGTGCGATTAAGATAACGAAAATGAATAAAGGTAGTAAGTTAATTAATATTTGTAAAACAGAAATGGCAAATACATATGTAGGAGCCTCTGTTGTACTAATGACTTCACGTACTTCTGTGTTGAATAGCACAATCATGATCGAAGAAATAAATGCACCAATCGGAATTGTTAAAACGCCAGCCATAATTCCTAGCGCCATGTATTTATGATCACGCTTATCCAACATCGCAAGGCCCATTGGAATTGAGAATACGATAGTAGCACCTGACATAAAACCAACAACAAGAGCCATTACCCATCCCTCATAAGACTCCTTTAATGCATTGGCTAATTGATAACCACCCATGTCCGAGGCTAAAATCGTAGTCGCTGCAATCGCAGGATCTGCACCAATTAACTCAAAAATCGGACTAATAAAATGACTAATAAACCATGTTAAGTAAGGTATAGCTGCCATGATCCCTGCTGCTGGGACAAAAATATGACCAACCGTATGGATCCCATTCATAAATTCTTTCCCAATTCCATACTCAGCATCTCGGATAGCTCCGATTGCCCCTAAAACAGCACAAATCATAATAATATAAACGATAACCGTTCCTATCATTGCCATCTTACTCATCACCCCTTTTTTATTTATAAATTTATATAAAAAAAGGCACTTTAAAGAAGAAATCTCTTTAAAGCGCCTTTGCTTCAACTATTGACTTGTAAGTTGTTAATAATTTGCTGTGCAATATGCACCATTTCCTGTTGTGTTTGCATGCTTTCATTGCGAATCTTACGGTAAGCCTCGTCCTCGCTTATATTTTCAGCCTGCATCAGCAAGCCCTTCGCTCGTTCAATGACTTTTCGCTTATCTAATTGTGTTTGCTTATGTAAGATCTCCCCATTGAGACGGTTGAATTTATCAATTTGATGAAAAGCAACCTCAAGCACAGGCAACACATTTTTTTCAGAAAACGGTTTCATTACATATCCTAATATATTATCCTGCTTCATGTATAGCAACAATTCTTTTTCACTATAGGCCGAGATGAAAAGAACGGGTATACCAAGCTGTTGTTCAATAATTTTACTTGCCTTTAAACCGTCAAGTTTAGGCATTTTAATGTCCATTAAGATTAACTGTGGTTTATGTAAAAAGGCTAATTCAATGGCTGTTTCCCCATTGTTCGCTTGAGCTACAACTTCGTAGCCGTTATCTTCTAACATAAACTTCAAATCAATCGCAATCAGTGATTCATCTTCGACAATCATAACTTTCCTAGTCATTTACGATAAATACCTCCTCACTTACAGGGAACTGAATTTGAGTATGTGTACCTTCATTACTAGGGATAATTGAAAATGAGCCAGCTAAATCATATTCTACAAGCCTTGTGATAATCTCCATACCAAAAGATGCCTTCACCTCTTGCATTCCAACGCCGTTGTCAGAAATATGAAGCGAAATTGTAGAATCTTCCTGAATGAATTGAATATCGATAACTCCTTCATCACGTCCGATAAACGCATACTTTAATGCATTTTGCAGTAGCTCACAAATAATGAGTGCTAAAGAGACTGCCTTTTTTGAATGGCAGAACAGCTGCAAATTTTCATGATGAAAGGCTAGTTGAATAGTTGCTGTATTAGACGTACCAATCATTTTATGACCAATTTTTTTAGCTAATGCGATAACGTCTACTCTTTCTTCAGCGTTATCTTCATTTTCTAAAATCAGCTCATACACCGATGAAATACTATAGATTCGATTTAATGCCTCTTGAAACGCACTTGCATTTGAAGCAGACAGATCATTTCGCATTTGTAAACGTAATAGACTTGTCACTGTCTGAAGATTGTTTTTCACGCGGTGGTGAATTTCTCGTATCGCAAATGTTTTCATCATTAGCTCATTTTCTTTCAGCTTAAGCTCTGTTAGATCATGAATAATGAGTAGCGTGACTTTCTCGTTATGACTGCGAATAGGAATCTTCTTCACAATAAAGGACTTACGATCAATCGTAATTTCTAGGAAAAAGACATCGTCGCCTTTATCATAGACCTCCTGTAAAAAAGGTAAGATTTTATCCAACGCTATATTGTCAAAATTTTCTAATCCAGATAGCTCCGAAATAAAATGATAGCCTGCTGGATTACTATAAATCACTTTATTTTCGTGATTTGTGAGAATAATCGACTCTACGAGTAAATCAGAAACAACTGGAATTGGTTGAGAATTAGGTTCGACAATATGCTCAATTAATGCAAACGGCATATTTTGAAAATCATCCTTCGGTGTCGTTTGCATCTTCACCATTTTTTCCTGAATCAACACAGCAATTACTTGCTGCTGCTCATTAAAAATGGGAATGACATTTTGCTCCACCGTTATGCCTTCCTGCGTAATTGCTCTGGAAATGGATGATTTTTCTTTATGTTTAAACGCAGCAAATACGGCTGGTTCAAAACTTTCAAATACGAATTTTCCGATAACTGATTTTTCGTATAAACCAATCTCTTTCTTCGGGAATGCCTCTGCCACAACAATTGCATGTGGTAAATTCTCCAACAGGCAATCTATGAACATGTAACAATCAGTCAACTCAGCATAATACGTTAGCGTAGCCTCTATTTCTATTAACTTGTCAATATCCGTTGCCGATAGATTTGTATATTTTCTACACAATGATTGAATGTTCGACAGGTTTAAGCCCCCTATCAAGGAATAGTCAGCAAGCAATTTGACTATTCTTAAAAATCTTTGTCATTATTATAAACCTTTTGTGAAATTATTTTCAATATAAAAAATATATTCTTTCACAAGATTTCGTTGCATTACAAAGAACTATATAGCTTAAAAGAGAAATATTCAACAGTTTTTTAAAGATCCATAATTTAACTACACACATAATGTTATTTCGATATAACAAAAAACGAGCTTACCGTTTGGGTAAACTCGCTTCTTTCTATTTTATTTCTGGTACAACTGCTACTATATTTTCAAAGGCTGCGCGCTGCTTTTGTTCATCTTCATTTAATAAAATGTGAATATCACCATGGTCATTCGATGTACGAATTAAGCGCCCCATCCCTTGCTGCAAGCGTAATTGCATGAAAGGTAATTCCACTTCCTCAAATGGGTTTTCGGCAAATGTACGTTTCGCATCAAATAATGGGTCCTGTGGAGGAAATGGTAAATCATAAATAATCACACGTGTTAATGCTTCCTCAGGCAAATCTAACCCCTCCCATAAATGATATGAACATAATGTTTTAACTGTTCCTTGCTGGAAGTCTCGAACAATGGCTGATAGCTCTCGATCTCCCTCAAATGCTACATACATACGTTCCATTAGCGGTAATTCTGCCTTGAAGTTTAGCATGGCTTGCTTCGATTTAAACAGAATCAACGTTTGCTCATCATCACGCAGCAACTGCTGAACACGCGCTGTTTTGTCTCGTTGTGTAAGCTCATGTAAATAGATTTTCATAACCTCTTCATAGTCGAATGGGGATGGTACAGAAAATGATTGGTAATCTCGAATTCCTAAACTATAGGCAATATAAGAAAAGTCTTTATTGACCGATAGAGTGGCAGAAGAAAAGACGATTGGAAGCTTTTTAGAGAATAATTTTTCTGCTAAAACTTCTGTGATTAAACGAGGCATAATGACGAGCGTTTCTTCACCATCTGTTTCCTCTAACCAATCTACTGCATCTCCCTGTGCGATGAAAATACGCAACGAAGCCTCATATTGTTCTAAATATTCTTCCGCCATATTTAGCTCATATTCAGGAATCATGTACATTTCTGATTCAAAAACGAATTCTTCCATCAATGTTTCTACATCATCTATTAATTGCTTCCCATAAGCAAGCAATGTTTTTGATTTGTTTATGCGTTTGCGATCTTCATTAGAAGCAACGATATCATCACGAAGCTGATCAAAAAATAGTTCATGATCATCCTGTAATTTCTCCATTGCATACAGTGTGCGCTCGCGTACACCATCTACCATTAAGCGCTCCAGTAATTGCACGATAGTCGTCGCCTGTACTTTATAGGTCATCGCTTTTTGCGCAGCATACTCCAATAAATGTCCTTCATCCAGCACCATCATTGATACCTCAGGCAGTAATGCTAACTGACCTTCACGCTCACGAGATTCCTTTGTAGCTAAATGCTCCATTAGAAAATCTTGTGAACAAATAACAAGATCGGTTGATTTTCGATAATGAGAGCGATGCAATGTTTGCCCACAGCGATTACGAAGGTCACAAACCGAACATTGCATAATCGAATTGTAATTAACCTTTTGCCAATCCTCATCACTGACTGTTGGATAATCACTGCGTTCCCCATATGGATGAACAGCAATCATCGAACCTTGTGCATAAACACCATCAGGGATAGAAAAGGAAATATCATCAATCCATTCATCCGACTCCACTTTCTCTGCTTCCTCAAAGCGTTTTAAGCATAAATACTGATCTCTCGATTTTGCTAGTCGAACATCAATATCAAGTCCTAACGTTTTTTGGAGTTTATAAATATCGCCCCCCTCTTTTACAAGTTGGTCGATTAATGTTTCATCTGCACAAGCAATCAACGCAGGTTTCCCTGTGTAACGTGCGTAGGAAATAGCTGGAAGCAAATAAGCGATCGTTTTGCCAGTTCCCACTCCTGCCTCTGCAAAGAGAACATTTTTTTCTTTTAGTGCTTGTTCTATTTGATAAGCCATAAAGATTTGCTCATCACGGCATTCAAAGCCCTTTTCTGGTAATTCATCATAAAGAACATCGCCCATCCAGTCACCTAATGAATCGAAAAATGAACGGTCCTTTGATAATGCAAATGGTAAAGATTTACGCAATTAATGTTCCCCCTCTAACTATCTGGTGCTATTATACGCGACGAAACGGAAGATAAGAAAAAATCTTATCTTCCGTTACTATTCGTTAATCTCTTTTAGACTTTTGACCCCAGAACTGATAATAATTTGTTTCAATAAAACCATTAAATAATTTACGTTTTTTCGTCGCTTGGCGTCCATATAATTCTTCAAAATTCTTCATGGAGGATAGCATATATACAGACCAAGTTGGATAGTTTTTCATGACCTTCCCAACATCGCGAATCACCTGTTCCACGACTTCCACATCACCAATACGCTCTCCGTACGGCGGGTTCCCAATCATGACACCATCCGTTAACTGTGTTGTAAAATCACGTGCTTGCATTTGCTTAAACGTGATTAACTCTCCAAAGCCTGCTTCCATTGCGTTTTCTTGCGCAATGCTGACCATACGGTGATCAATATCGGAACCAATAATTTCTAAAGGCTGATCATAGTTCGCTAAACTATCTGCTTCATCACGAACCGTATCCCAGATTGCAGCTTTCATCCATGGCCATTCCTCAGAAATAAATTCTCGGTTATAGCCTGGAGCTATATTTTGTCCAAACATCGCCGCTTCCAATGCAATAGTACCAGAGCCACAGAATGGGTCAACAAACGGGCGATTTGGATTCCATTTTGAAATTTGTACAAGTGCAGCTGCTAATGTTTCTTTTAATGGTGCCTCACCTTGAGCCTGACGATAGCCACGCTTATGTAGGCCAGCACCAGATGTATCAATCGTTAGTGTCGCCACATCTTTCAAAATTGAAACCTCAATTTTGTAAGTCGCTCCAGATTCATCTAAAAAGCCAAGTCGCTTATAATGCTGTTTCATTCGCTCAACGATTGCTTTTTTGGTAATGGCTTGACAATCAGGTACACTAAATAATTTCGATTTTACGGACTTTCCTGAAACAGGAAAAGCAGCGTCCACTGGTAAATACTTCTCCCAAGGGAGTGCCTTTACACTTTCAAATAATTGTTCGAACGATTTTGCTGGGAATTGCCCAACAACAATCTTTACACGATCCGCTACACGTAGCCATAGATTGGTACGTGCAATCGCCGTTTCATCGCCTTCAAAATATACTTTGCCATTGTCAACGGTTGTTTCATAGCCAAGTGCTTTTACTTCTTGTGCCACAATAGCTTCTAAGCCCATTGCTGACGTAGCTACTAATTGATAGTTTGCCATAGATTATTTCCTTCCTTGATGCTCAATTTCCCAATACTCCATAAACTCCATCAATTCGTTTAACGGGAGTGGTTTGCTGTAATAATAGCCTTGGATAATATCACAGTTCATTTTACGTAGTATATCCACTTGTTGTGCTTGTTCTACACCTTCAGCAACAACTTTCATTTTTAAGCGATGGGACATTTGAATAATCGCATCTACAACTGCCTGTTTTTCATCGAGTGATCCAATATGCTGGATAAAGCTACGATCAATTTTTAAACAATCTAATGGGAAGCGAACCAAATAGCTTAAGGATGAATAGCCAGTCCCAAAATCATCGATTGAGATTTTAAAGCCTAATTGTTTTAAACGAACCAATTTACTAACTGTCTCATTGGCACTGTTCATCACCGTTCGCTCTGTCACTTCTATTTCAAAATTGTTAGCTGGCATATTATAGCGCTCTAATATTGTTTGTATCGACTCCAAAAAATTCTGCTGTTTAAAGTGAATGCTCGAGATATTAATGGCGACAGGTGTTTTCCAACCATATTGTTGCATTTGAATGACTGCCTCACATGCTTTTTCGATAATAAGCTCACTTAATGGAATGATTAGACCTGTATCCTCCGCATAAGTGATAAACTCAGCAGGCGAAACAAAGCCTAGCCTCTCGCTATTCCAGCGGACTAGTGCTTCTAAACCTTGAATCTGCTCATTTTCCATAGAAATCTTTGGCTGAAAATGTAGCTCAAATTCACGGTTTTCTATTGCTCTTCTTAACTCAGAATCTAGCAATAGCACTCGTTGTGCGTCGGTTTGCAGTTCATCAAAATAGAAGGAATAGCCGTTTAATTCATTCTTTTTTGAATAAGTCATCGCTCTATCTGCACAATTGATCAGTTCTTCTGTGTTTTTACTATCAACTGGATAAACGCTAATACCAATACTTGTAGAAATAAAAACTTCCTGATCATTTATCATCATTGGCTGTTCAATACTACTAATAATTTGTTCAGCAAATTTTGCAGCCTCTTTCACATTTTTCACATTGGTTAATGTAATGACGAATTCATCTCCGCCATATCTTGCAATAATATCTTTATTTTTCAGTAATTTTTTTAGTCGATTTGCTACTTCTATTAAAATTGAATCTCCAACAGCATGGCCTAATGTATCATTAATTTGCTTAAATCGATCCAAATCTAAGAAATAGATCGCATGCTGCACTGAATGAGAAATAGCAGAAGTCGATTCCAAGAGATTATCCATTCTTTCGATATAGGCAAAACGATTGGATACATCTGTTAATGAATCCGTGAGCAAACGCTTTTCTAATTCATTTTCTACTATTTTTCTTTCAGACAAATCTGTGAAAATACCACAGTAATTTGTAACCTCACCCTCATCGTTGGTTACACAAACAATTGTTAACCATTCAGGATATACGTCTCCAGTTTTACGACGATTCCATATCTCACCTTGCCAAATGCCTTCTTGTCGTATCTGCTCCCACATCTCTAAATAGAACGGCAATTCATGTACACCAGATTGTAAAACGGCTGGCGTTTTTCCAACCACATCATCACATGTATAGCCTGTCACAAATTCAAAGGCAGGATTAACCATTACTATTTTTTTGTATTCATCAGTAATCATGATACCTTCAGATACATTTTCGAAGATTTTAAGTATTAAGGAAGTCGGATATTTAGATATCAGTTTCAGTTTATCCGTACTTTCCCAATTGTTTACTCCGTTCATGTTTCCGCTCCATCCTATCTCTCTATACTCCCTCTCAGAAGGGCATTTACGTCAGGCCAACCACTATGTAATCTATTACGCTCGGTGTAATTGTCACTGACGCTTCTCTTTCGTGCAATGAATGCGTCCAGATTTTTCGAATTTGCTCGAAAAGCGCCTCAAGTAAATCTATGACAATCGCCGAAGGCATTCTCTTGATAAACAGGTAACCATACACCTAAACTGATAAACCATTTATAGAGGTGGTTGTTATACCTGGCGTTTGCTTACAATACAAGTATGTGAGCAGTCAAGATCAATACATCACATTGATGCTATAACCGTTTTCAGATGTTGTGACTTAGAAGCGGTAGCGATACTTCTCAAACGTATAGCGCATACCAAGACTTGATTAACAAGGTTACTTTTTCCTCATGAATTCAAAATAAAAGCTCTCCACCGAATTGGAGAGCGCTTGTTATTTCGTAGATAAGCATCAAAAAATTCCATAAGCCATGTTTTGTTCCCGAGTACTCAAACAGCTTGCGCCTCGTACGATCAGGTGGTAATCATCTATCTACAGAGCAAACTCTGTCCCTCTATCCGTTCAATTCCTTCTAGAGAGTGCCCCTACCATAATTTGGGTTTCTCACTCGTGGGGTTTACCTCGTTCCACCTTGCAAGTTTCCAAGCAAGCTTCGTCACTGTGGCACTTTCAGGAAGTGTCAACCATATCCAGAGGACTTAGGTTTTCCTTCCGCCGTCAGCCTTAATAGCTGCCTTACCTTATTTTTTCAGTAAGCACGAACACTACGGTCATCTCAGAACCGTGCGAGCATGGACTTTCCTCTACGACGTCTAGCGCCGCAGCGATTACCAGAATTTCGTGATGATACGAAAGATTATACTAGAGTTTTATGTTAAATACAATATAATTGACTAAATTTATTCGTACAGCTTGCTACCAAATACATGTTTTTCTAAATTAGAAAGACGTTTTAAAATATCAAAATTCGTTGTACCAGCTGCCGCTGAAGCAACCGGTTGTCTCTTAGGTGTGCTTTCAATTTCTTCTTTTAACTGTCTATTTTCTTCACGTAGTTGGGCCACCACTTTTTCAAACGTTTCATAGTCTTGAATAATTTCATCAAGAAAAGAATCTACTTCTTCTACATTGTAGCCTTTAAAGTTCTTTTTAAATTCCTTTTCAAGGATCATTTTTGACGTTAATTTAATGTCCATTCACATCGCCCTTCCTCACACTACATACACGAATACATTATAGCATACTTCATCACATTATATCGTCTGAAAATACTAATTGTAAGGCTAAACTTGTCGTTTCACGCGCTTACCCACGAATTTATTTCTTATTTCCTAATCTGTGTAGTCTCTTTTCCCAAGAAATTTCCCATTTTTGTTTTTGTTCTGCTCTCCATTGCCCATTATTCCGAATGAGACGTATGCCTTCTTGCGTATAATAAAGGGCCTGCTCATAATCCTTCATTTGGTGCTCATAAAGTATGGCTAGCTGCTCAAGGGCATGTAACTTTGTTCTTGCTTCAACAAAATGAAGGGATGCCACGAATGAGTCAATAGCTTCACTATAGCGTTTATTCTTCTTGTGCTGTAAAGCTAAATAATATTGAGCATTGCCCGCTTCTAGCGCATCAAATTTTGATGTCACCTTTTCTAAAATCTTCACACTTTGTGTGCTTTCTCTTAAATCACCATACCATTTCCCAATGTTGGTGAAAGTTTTTGCTGATTCTTCATAGTCCTGCTCGAACAATAAATACGTAGAATGACTATACAGTGTGATAAGTGATAGTAAATCCCACTCATTATGATGCAAAACCTTTATAAGAGCATCTGGAATGCCACTTTTTACTGCATCCAAATAAATAATAGGTGCGAGATGGCCTGGAATATCCTCTTTACGCGAAAAACCAAGCTTTTCTTCCTCGACAGATTTTAATTTTAAGCGCTCCATATCATTTTTCCATAAACGCTTCGAACTATGCAACAAATCGATCTGTCGCTGAGAGCGTAATTTTGGTAAGGTTTTTTGATGCAATGTCCATCGTGTTTCAAGCTGTGGCCAATCAAAGCTTTTCCCATTATAGGTAATCACAGTAGCTGACTTTTGCCAAAGCTTGGATTCAAATAAGAAGGCTGCTTCATGTGCAGGATCTGCCATAATATATTGTGTGAGGATAAAGGATTCTTCAGCTACTTCTAAAAATCCAAGCAAAAAAATATGGGTCCCAACACCCTTTAAACCTGTTGTTTCCGTGTCAAAAAATAAGACGGACTCTTCCATATCTAACGCATAAGGATGATCAAACTCAGCATCTTGCCATTTTTTCAGGGCTTCAAAGAATGATTGCAGTTGATAATGTCCATGCTGATAGCTAAACGGATAGCTTACTTGACGCTTAAATACGATGCCGAAATCATTTTCAACAACCGTTAGTCCCGCCTGTTTCCATTGCTCTGTATAGCTTGGCCTAGCAGGCTTTTGGAACGCTGGTTCTTCAACCTTTTTAGCGGACATCGGTTTTTTTCCCAGCATTTTTTTCATTTGTAATATTTTATTTTCGTAAGACATGAATTTCACTCATTTTCTGCTTATTGTATAAGACATCTCTCTTGCAAGAGTAACATGATTGTTAACCTCATTCAAAATATTCTTCGATGAAATCGATTTACCATGAATACAAACAAGAGGGTGAAAGAACATATTGGCGTTCCTCACCCTCTGTTTACTATGCCATTAATTGTTGCAGTAATTTAGCTACCTTTCCTTTTGATTGAAGCAATGATTCTTGTGCCCCAATACAGGAAGGACAGCCCGATTCACATGCACAATTTGTAACATGCTCATATGTTTTCATGATTAGCTCTTCCCATAGTTCATATACCTTTTCACTTAAGCCGATGCCACCAGGATACTTATCATAGACAAAAAACGTTGGCCGCTCATTATGTGTGGCCTTCACCTGTGGTACAACGGCTACATCACTACTATCACATTGAATAAACAAAGGAATGAAGGCATTCATCGCGTAGGCTACCCCAGTCATAGCATCTGTTAGCTCTTCCTCTGTCCATTTATCAGGTGCTGTAAACGATAGCCACGAAGCACTTGTATGCATTTCATCAGGTGGTAAATGTATAGGTCCTGAGCCAATATTGTCATGTGTGCCGAAGCGTATTTTCTTGAAAATCGTTGCTTGTGCAACTAAGCCAACATCGCCAAAGCAGATTGTACCACCTGCATATGAACGGTTACGATCTTCCTCTAAAACTTTCATTTCAACTGCTAGATTGGCATCTGTATAGTAATCAACATCTACTTCACGTACGTAGGCTTTCTTTTCTTCCCAGTCAAGCTTCTCTACTTGGAACTGAATGCCTTGGTGCAAGTAAATGGCTTCTTCATGCAAGAGTGTCATGGCACTATGACGATCCATTTCACCAATAACCTTTGTCTGTGCAGGAATGGTAAGATCAATAATGACTACATTTTCTTGTGACGCTGAACGTAAGCTAATATCATGCGCCGGGAAACGATCACTCATCCAATGCCATTTATCACTCGTCTTAAAAACTACCCCTTCTTCTGCTAAATACTCCAGCAATTCTTGTATGTCATATTCTCCATACGTATCGCCTGTTGAAAAAGGTAGCTCGAAGGCAGCACATTTCAAATGATCCATTAAAATCAGCATATTTTCTGGATAAATACGTGCTTCCTCTGGTGTACTGCCTAGTAAAAATAGTGGATGATTGACTACATACTGGTCCAATGCGGAAGATTGCGCAACATAAATAATCAATGCCTCATCCTGACGTCTCCCTGCACGTCCTGCTTGCTGCCAAGCACTCGCAATATTTCCTGGGTAACCTGTCATAATACATGCTTGTAATTGACCAATATCGACACCTAATTCTAATGCATTGGTGCTAACTACTGTCTGGATTGTCCCATCACGTAAGCCTTTTTCGATGACACGTCGTTCAGATGGCAGATACCCACCTCGATAGCCACGTACAGATTCATCGAGCAGCTTATTACGTGTAAGTTCCTTTAAATAGGTTACAATCATTTCTACTCGTACCCTACTTTTGGCAAAAATAATGGATTGAATGCCAGCCGTGTACAACCTCTTAGCTAAATCACTTACCTCTAATACAGCACTTCTACGCACGCCAAATGTTTTATGAATAATTGGCGGATTGTAAAAAAGAAAGGTTTTCTTACCAACTGGAGCACCCGAATCAGCAATGAGCATGTGAGATTCATTCGTTAGTAGCTCAGCAAGCTCTTTAGGATTTTTTATGGTAGCCGATGTACAAATAAACACTGGTTTACTCCCATAAAATTCACAAATTCTTTTTAATCTCCGAATAACATGCGCCACATGGGAACCAAACACACCTTTGTATGTATGCAATTCATCAATCACAATATATTGTAGATTCTCAAAAAGTGAAACCCATTTTGTATGATGCGGCAAAATCCCCGAATGAAGCATATCAGGATTCGTCATCACGATATGCCCTGCCTTACGAACCTTTTGGCGAATGCCTGGAGCCGTATCTCCATCATAGGTATAGCTTAAAATCTCCTCACCGCTTTGCTCAATGAGCTCATTCAAATCATTTTTCTGGTCCTGTGCCAGTGCCTTTGTTGGAAATAAATAAATGGCACGTGCATTTTTATCCTCCATTATTTTTTGTAGCACTGGCAGATGATAGCAATAGGATTTACCTGAAGCAGTTGGCGTAACCGCTGTAAAAGATGTACCACTCTGTGCCAAATCAAATGCCTCTCGCTGATGTGTATAAAGCTGCTCAATCCCTCTTGTCTGTAAGGCTTTCACTAAAGAAGGATGTAAATTCCTAGGAAATGGTGCATAGTTCGCTGGACGCCCCTCTAATGTTTGCCAGTGCAGGATACGCTCTTTAAGTTCTTCATCATATCTCCACTCATGTAAAAGCTCACTAATCGTTCGTTTCTTCGATAGCATCCTTTTCTCCCTCCTTAACTAATCGTTCAAATATTTTCAAAGTATAGGAAGTAGAATGTATGGCATCTAAAAAACGTTTTTTACTTGTTTCTTTATAAAAAGATTGCACAACAAATTGCTCCATCGATTCAACGACTGAAGCAATTTGTTGCGTATGCATGTATTTTGGTCGATTTTTTTGAATCCATTTATTGGCTTCTTGCTGCCATACCTTTAAAAGTTGATGAATTTCATCTGCATGTGGCTTTACCTCTTGAAAAAAATCAGGTGTTCGATCTTCCTCACGCATTTGCCAAAAACGTGAAACGCACTGATCACATTCATCTATTAATTTGGATGTTTGCTGGATAACTAACAATTTTGCACCTCATCTCTCAACAATTATACATAGCAAATATATTTCGTAGTGACGGCATATACATGCTGAGTATGTTTTGTTCAGCTCGTCATCTATGGAAATATCACTGTTTATGACACCTATTTACCACACCTTTATGGAAAATAATGTATCAATCTTCATGCTATTGCGTTAGTTCAATTGCTTATAAGATAAGTGTACCAAAGTCTATGATTTTTCACTACTAATAGGCGAACAAGCATTCTTTACTTGCCAGTTCTTTTCTGCTAAGCTTACTTTCTGGCTAACCGCTTTAAGTTGCATAAAAAAATGCAAACTATGAGCATTGTTTTCCAATGACACTCTCGTGAAAAGTAATTGATTGACCAGATCTAACTGCGCAACTAATTGTTCTAACTTGTTCAAAATAACGCCTCCTTTGCTTTACTTTAGTATTCCTCGTATGTATAGAATTACCTTCAGGCGTGACAAAATAAGCGTAAGTTAGCTGAAAGAAGAAGATTTTCGATAAAATTTTAATAGTGAACCTCTGACCAAAAAAATCGTCATGAATGAAAGGTTGCTGTGTGAGTATATTTTCATCCCAATGACCTATTTAAATTTATCAGTTATTTTGACGATTCTAGTAATAATAAAGCTGGCGATTTTTCGACGCAAATTATTCATACGTACCATTTGTTTTCTACTATTCTAGTAACAATTTCATGAATGATGGAGGTAGAGAACAGCTATTATATCATGGTAAACTAGTGGATAGAAAAGCAGTAAGGTAAAGGGTGAGTTTAATGACAATTCGTTATCCAAACGGGAAATTGTATACCCCAAATGCTTCTGTACAGAAAACAGAAAAAAAGAGCAAAAGCAAAGATTTATCTTTTAGTAATCGCGGGAAGACGCTAGAAGATGAAATTAATGAAGCAAACGACTATTATATAAAAAGGCGACTTGCTATCATTCATAAGAAACCTGTTCCTGTGCAAATCGTCAAAGTAGAGTACCCTTCACGAAGTGCTGCTGTCATTCGTGAAGCTTATTTTCGAACACCCTCTACAACCGACTACAATGGTGTTTGGAATGGGCATTATATAGATTTTGATGCAAAGGAAACTGCTTCCAAAACAAGTTTCCCCTTAAAAAATATTCATGAGCATCAAATGACACATATGCAGCAAGTGACGGAACAAAATGGTGTGGCTTTTATTATCGTTCGTTTTTCTGCTTTTGAACGATATTTTATTGTGCCATACAAAGTTTTACAAAAGGCCTGGCAAGCAATGGAAAATGGCAATCGTAAATCGATACCCTTTTCGATCATCGAAGAAGAGGCATATGAAATTCCCACGAGCTATTATCCGCGTATCGATTATTTACCTATCATCCAACAATTGATTGATGCAAAATGCTACGGGTCTGAAAGTGAGGAGAAATAAGAATGACTGAACGTCGTCGAACACGTGGAGAGCATCAAAAAGCTCTCGCTGAAAAAAATAAAAAGAAAAAAACGAAACCAGCCTCATCCGCTAAGACATGGTTTAAACGCATTTTCTTAACTGTCTTAGCCATCGGTGTAGCAGGCTTAATTGGAGGAGGTGCATTATTTGCCTTCTATGCAAGCACGGCTCCTGAGCTCGATGAAGAATTATTGAAAGATCCTGTTTCTTCAGAGTTCTACGATAAAAACGGTGAATTATTTGCAACAATCGGTGCTGAAAACCGTAAATATATAAAATATGAAGATATACCTGAAGATATGATCAATGCTATTCTGGCTACAGAAGATGTACGCTTTTTTGAGCATCATGGTATGGATTTTTATCGTCTAGGCGGTGCAATCCTTGCAAACTTCCGTGATGGCTTTGGTGCGCAAGGTGCATCAACTTTAACACAACAAGTAGTCAAAAACTCATTTTTACAAAACGAGAAGAAATTAAAGCGTAAAGCACAGGAAGCATGGCTTGCCTTCCAATTAGAGCGTAAGTATACGAAAGAAGAAATTTTTGAAATGTACTTCAACAAAATGCTTATGTCAGGTCGTATCTATGGCTTCGGTACAGCCTCACAATACTTCTATGGTAAAGAATTAAAAGATTTAACTTTAGATGAAGAAGCACTATTAGCAGGGCTAGTGCAACGACCAAATGCGTATAATCCATTAAAAAACCCTGAGCTTGCAAAAAAACGACGTAATACCGTTTTAGGATTAATGTATCAACACGGAAAAATTTCTAAAGCCGAAATGGAAGAAGCCAAAAAAGCAGAAGTTCAATCAGGTTTAGCGGATGATGCAACACGCCAATCATTTGCAGGTTCCAAATATGATGCCTTCCTGGATATTGTTATTAATGAATTAGAAAATAATGGTGACGGTTCGGCAATGGCAGAAGGAATCAAAGTCTATACGACGCTTGATCCAAATGCTCAACAAGTTGTAGAAAATGTGATGAATGATGATAGTAATTTCCCAACTGAAGATATTCAGTCAGGTGTGGCGGTCGTTGATACAAAAACAGGTGCCATTCAAGCCGTTGGTGGCGGTCGTAAATATGGTGCAGAACGTGGCTGGAATTATGCCGAGGACTTAACAAATAATCAACCAGGTTCCACAATGAAACCATTAGTCGACTATGGGCCAGCAATTGAATATTTAAAATGGTCTACAGGTCAAACACTTGTCGACGAACCAATGAACTATACAGGTACAAAGCAAACAATCACAAACTGGGATGGCAGATATATGGGTGCCATGACTGCACGTAAAGCATTATATGCTTCACGGAACGTTCCAGCTGTCAAAGCATTACAGGAGGTTGGCACAGAAAAAGCCAAGGAATTTGTTGGACGTTTAGGAATTGAAACAGAAAACCTCTATGAGTCCGATGCAATTGGCGGTGGTGCTATTACTATCTCTCCTATTCAAATGGCAGCTTCCTATGCTGCTTTCGGTAATAATGGGGTCTATACAGATCCACATTCGATTACAAAAATTGTCTATCGAGATGGTAAAACGTCTAAAAACTATACACCTGAGTCTAAAGTGGCTATGAATGATTATACGGCTTACATGGTAACAGACATGCTACGTGATGTAGTCGGCAATAAGCCTGATGCCTCAGGAACTGCAGCCAATGTGCCTGGCTTGGATATCGCAGGTAAAACAGGTACAACTAACTATTCAGCAGAAGACTTTAACAAATATAATTTACCGAATACAAGTGTGCCAGATTCATGGTTTGCTGGTTACACAACTAACTATTCCATCGCTATATGGAGTGGCTATGAAAAACACTTTGATCCAATTACAACGTGGGAAGAACGTCGATTACCACAAAACTTATTTAAGACGATTATGCAAGAAATTTCAGCGAATGTTGAGACAGCTAGCTTCAAAAAGCCAAGTACTGTTGTAGAAGCAACGGTGGAAGTAGGCTCTAAACCTTTAAGATTGGCAAGTGACTATACACCTAGCGAACTACGTCAAACCGAGTTATTCGTTCGCGGGACTGAACCAACAGAGGTTTCTGAGGTCTATGAGGCGCCAGAGCTATCTACACCTTATAATGTTTCAGCAAACTTAGATTTAGGAGCACAGTCGATCAATATTTCTTGGGAACATGATGCCATCCTAAATCCAGAAACCGATGAACCATTACCAACTTCATTTGAAGTTTCTGCCACACGTGAAGGTGGAGAAACGGTTGTCCTTGGCACAGCAGACACGAAAGGCCTAACTGTTGCTAACACACTTGAAGATGGTAACTATACAATCTCTGTCGTAGCCATTGTAGATGGCACACGCAGTGAGCCTGGGACAACTACCTTCCAGATCACAACTACCCCTGAGGAAGATTTGGAAACGGAAGATCCAGATGAACCAGATATTGATTTACCGATTGATCCTGGTCAAGAGGATAATGATCAAGGTAATAACAATAATGGTAATGGCAACAACGGTAATAACAACAATAATAATGGTAATAACGGGCATGGAAATGGTAATGGGCATGGAAATAACGGCAATGGTGGAAACAATGGCAATAATGATGGAAATCAGCAGCCAACACCTCCTACCGAGCCTACCAACCCAAATGAAGAAGACCAAAGCTCAGAATAAAGAAAAAAACCGAGAAGCAGTTCATTCACTGCTTCTCGGTTTTTTTATTGATGAAGGGCTCTGAGGAGGCTATCCGTCAGTTTTGAAGGTCTATCCTTCACTCTACAAGGTCTATCCGCCACTTTTCGCGTCCTATCCTTCACTTTATCTGTCCTATCCACTTTTTATACTCTATCCATCCACTCTAACTTTTACTAGCTTGAATCCGCAGTCGTGCTGTGCGCTTTTTCGTTTCTTTAAATAGCTCATCTAGTTGACGATAGCATGCATATTGACCTGGCTTAGCTTTAATAAAGGCTAATCGCTCAACCCCATTAATCGGTAGCACTTCATCGCCTGCAGCTTGCACAAGTTGTTCAAATAGCTCGATGGCATCTTCCATTAGCCCTTTTGCCAGTCCATTTCTTGCATCATGTGCTGTATGGATAGCGGCTTGTAGTGAAGTCCATTGGGCAAACCATGCATCTACTTTTTCTTTTGCAATGGCTTCACTATTCATGCTTCCTTCACCATGCCTTTCTTTAAACGCTTTTGCCCTTCACGACAATCGTCGAGTAAAGGGCAAGTACCACATCCAGGATTTTGTGCCTTACAATGATAACGTCCAAAGAAAATTAATTGGTGATGCGTTTTTGACCATTTGTCCATTGGCGTTTTCTTCATAATCGTTTCTTCCACTTCAAGCACCGAATCTTTCCATCGACAGAGCCCTAGGCGTTTGGATACTCGCTCCACATGGGTATCCACTGCAAGTGCTGGAATATCGAAGGCTACTGAAAGCACAACATTGGCCGTTTTTCGACCTACGCCTGGTAATGTCACCAATGCTTCACGTGTTGCAGGGATTTCGCCACCGTACTCATCTAGTAAACGTTGACATAGAGCCTGAATGTTCTTCGCCTTATTGCGATAAAGGCCAATAGAGCGAATATCCTGTTGCAATTCCTCTATGGAAACAGCTAAATAATCTTCTGGTGTTTTATATTTTTGAAATAAGGTTTTCGTTACTTTATTGACTAGTACATCTGTACATTGTGCAGATAATAATGTGGCAATCGTTAGCTCAAAAGCATTGTCATGGACGAGCTCACAATGTGCGTCGGGAAACATTCGATCCATTTCTTCTAGACAATGCTCCCACTGTTTTTTCGTTAACAAACTGGATGCCCCCTATTCTCTTTCTTCCAACCAATTATAAAAAGGAACTCTACCCGTTGATTGCGTTTCTTGTTGAACTGTTCGAGCTGGTGCTCTGTTAAATGTCTGTTTCTCACGGAACTGTTCACTTTGCTTTTGTGCGGCTTGAGGTGTCGTAATATTTTTCTTTTTCCATTCTAATAAAATGCGATCAATATAGCGAATACTCAATTTCCCAGCAAAGACAGCCTCCTTTAGCGCCTCTTTGATGAGTGCGGGACTATGCTTGTCCTCATCAAGCCAGCATCCAATTTTTTCAAGTTCTAAAGGAGATAAAAGACGCCCCATTTCCTCTTCAAAAAGACGGAATATCTCCCCTTCTTCTTGCTGAAGTGTCACTGCCGTTTGTTGCTGCTCTTTCATATCAATCATCTGTAAAATGCGCTCCCATAGCGGGTATACGGAATACTTTTCATATAGCTTGCCACCCGCGTCGACATCTCGTGTAATTTCAAGAAAACCCTTCTGCATTAATCGCTGTAAACGGGATGTGATGTCATTATCAGACATTGTGAGACGATTTTTTAGATCATTAGGTGTTGGGAAGTCATTCTCCTCCATATGAAAGGCCAATAAGTGCATGACAATAAGTGCCTCTTCATCCTCCATGTTTAACTCCTTATAAAACTGAAAAAAAAGCTGTGGAATGGGAATCATTCTCTGCTCAGTCCATGTACGGAGTCGATGATTATTTACGTTCATTATTCTCCAGACTCCTTCTTTAAGTAAGTAGAAAAGCCGCGTAGATAGTTCACTACGCGACTTTTAAATTGATTAGCTTATGGATATAAGCGGTTTAGTAAACGTGGGAATGGAATTGTTTCACGGATATGCTCTGTGCCTGAAATCCATGCTACAGTTCGCTCTAACCCTAGACCAAAACCTGAATGTGGGACAGAGCCATGTTTGCGAAGCTCTAAATACCAAGCATAGGCATCTAATGATAGGTTATGCTCTTCCAGACGTGATTTTAATAAATCGTAGTCATGGATTCGCTCTGAACCACCAATAATTTCTCCGTAACCCTCTGGTGCAATTAAATCAGCACATAATACAACATCATCGCGATCTGGGTGTGGTTGCATATAGAACGGTTTAATACCTACTGGGTAACAAGTAATAAATACTGGTTTGTCAAATGAATTCGCAATCGCTGTTTCATGAGGCGCACCAAAATCATCGCCCCACTCAATATCGTCGAAGCCTTGTTCGTGTAAAAGCTTAATCGCATCATCATAAGAAATTCGAGGGAATGGCGCTTTAATGTTTTCAAGTGTTGATGTATCACGGCCAAGTCGCTCTAGATCTAATTTGCAGTTTGCAAGTACAGATTGTACGATGTGCGCTACATATTGCTCTTGTACTTCTAAATTTTCTTCAAATTCTACGAATGCCATTTCAGGCTCAATCATCCAAAACTCGATTAAATGACGACGAGTCTTAGATTTTTCAGCACGGAAAGTTGGACCGAATGAGAATACTTTTCCTAAAGCCATCGCAGCAGCTTCCATGTAAAGCTGACCAGATTGAGATAGATAAGCATCTTCATCAAAATATTTTGTATGGAACAGCTCTGAAGTACCTTCAGGCGCAGAACCTGTTAAAATTGGTGGGTCCATTTTTGTAAAACCGTTGTTGTTGAAAAATTCGTATGTAGCGCGAATAATTTCATTACGAATTTTCATAATGGCATGTTGTTTACGAGAGCGCAGCCATAAATGACGGTTATCCATTAAAAATTCTGGACCATGTTCTTTTGGTGTGATTGGGAAATCAGTTGCTGCATGTAGTACCTCGATATCAGTTATAGCAAGCTCACAGCCAAAGCTTGAACGTTCGTCAGCTTTCACCTCACCAATCACATACATAGAAGTTTCTTGCGTCATCCCTTTTGCCGTAGCAAAAATTTCTTCGCCTACTTCTTCTTTCACTACAACGCCCTGTACAAAGCCAGAGCCATCACGTAGCTGTAAGAACGCGATTTTTCCGCTTGAACGTTTATTGGCTAACCAAGTGCCAATTTTGACTGTTTCACCGATATGCTGTGGCATATCTTTAATCATAATTTTTTTCATAGAAATCCTCCAAAGTTGACTAGAAGGATTAGTCTTGCCATTTTGATTTTACGAATGTATCAATACGACGGACTGCCTCTTCTAATAAGTCTAAAGATGTAGCATAAGATAATCGCATAGTAGTTGGTGTACCGAAGCCAGAGCCTGGAATCACTGCTACGTTTGCTTCTGTTAAAATATCCGCAGCAAATGCATCTACTGAATCATAGCCAGTGTGAGCCATAGCTTCTGCTACGTCTGGTAATAGGTAGAATGCACCCTGTGGCTTTAATACATGGAAGCCAGGAATAGCACTTAACTGTGGGTAAATTTTTTCAAGACGAGATTCAAATGCCTGACGCATTTCCTCTACCGCATCCTGGGAGCCATTATACGCCTCCACAGTTGCATATTGTGCTGTTGTTGTCGCATTAGATGTTGAGTGTGATGCAAGGTCAGTCATTGCTTTAATAATGTCTGTGTCACCTGCAGCATATCCAATACGCCAGCCTGTCATAGAGTGAGATTTTGCCACACCATTAACGACGATTGTACGTGCTTTCACTGCATCAGAAAGTTGTGCAATTGAAAAATGCTCAATACCATTGTATACAAGCTTCTCATAAATTTCATCTGACACGATTAAAATATCTTTTTCTTCTGCAACAGCAGCAAGTTCTGCTAGCTCTTCACGAGAATAAATCATGCCTGATGGGTTGCTAGGAGAATTGATAATCACTGCTTTTGTCTTGTCTGTCACAGCTGCTCTCAGTTGATCCGCTGTAATTTTATAGCTTTGTTCACGTGTACCTTCAACATAAACTGGTACGCCGCCAGCTAATTTCACTTGTTCTGGATAAGACACCCAATAAGGAATTGGAATAATAACCTCGTCACCTTCATTTAAAATCACTTGGAATAGCGTGTATAAAATATGCTTTGCCCCTACACCAACAATGATTTCATTTGGCTGATAGGTAAGGTTATTGTCGCGTTGAAGCTTATCAATAATGGCTTTTTTCAGAACTGGAAGTCCGCCAGCAGGTGTATATTTTGTATACCCTTTCTCCATTGAATCAATGGCAGCATTTAAAATATTTTGAGGTGTATTAAAGTCTGGTTCACCAGCTCCAAGACCAATCACATCAATACCTTGCTCTTTCAATGCTTTTGCTTTTGCAGTAATCGCTAATGTTGAAGATGGTGTTAAAGTTTTTACACGTGTTGCTAATAAATTTTTCATTCGGGATCTACTCCTCTTATAAATTCGTAATGCGCTTCCACCAGTCGCCATCCTTAAACAGAATATAGACATAGTTGAGCTGGTCGTGGTCGTTCAGATATGTAATTTCCCAAACTGCGCCAGGCTCCTCATAGCCTAATTTCATGTGGAGGACTTTTTGTACATTTCCTTCATTTTTAAAAACCGATAATGCTTGCTTTTCCGTAATACCATCTTCTAATATCACTTCCTGAATGGAATCCTCGTCTAGATTCGTCGGAACAAAGACAGCTTTTTTATCACCGTATTCGTCTACCCCGAACACAGTAACATACGAATGTTTGCCATTATATGTGTAGGACTCCGATACAATTGCGAGGGCTTTGGCATCGAGTGCCAACTGTTCAGCCTGCTCTTCAATTGAACGGAACGGAGCCTCGGCTTTCCAGAGTACTAAAATACTAATGACAAGTGACAACGAAACAATAAAGACAGAAATGAAAATTAACCAGTTTTTCATCTATTCACCTTATGTTTCACATCGAGCTGTTTTGGCATAACACATAGCTGATGCATGTGTGTGTCTATAACTGTGTAACCATTCATTTTGCTTTCCATTTTGTCAACCTGCTTTCTTTCCTCATACCACAACATTATACAACAATTTTGTGCTGTCGTGTTTCTTAATTTCATATATTGTACGTTGCTAGAACAACGTTTTCAAACAATGACTACAGTAAATTTCATTTCACCTCATAGAAGCCTCGTTTTGGGCATAAAAACATGGTCCTATCACAAGAAAAATTCCTATTTAACTATGTAAATAGGAACCTGTCATTATGATAATTCGTATAGCACACAGCTAGCACGGCCATTCGCCTTTGCTTGGTATAAACCGCTATCTGCTTGCTCAAATAGCTCCTTGTATTGATAGTTTTTCTGATTATTCACGCAAGCACCCATACTGACCCTTAAGGGATAACTTTGCTGTTCCTGTTCGAGCTTTAGTGAGAGCAAATAGGCATGTGTGTTATGGACCAATGTTTTGATATAGTCCTTCTGAGAATGCCTAAAACAAAGGATGAATTCATCTCCGCCATAACGAATAATCTCCACATCTTCATCCTGTAAAAAATCCTTCAAGCTGTTAGCTAAAAGCTGTAAAATCATATCTCCAAATAAATGACCATGCGTGTCGTTAAATAGTTTAAAATAATCGACATCCAAAACCGTAATACATACATAGGATTGCGTTATTTCGGCTGCATTGAGCCATTCCTGTAGCTCATAGTCTAAAAAATGTCGATTTAAAACGCCTGTTAATGGATCATAATGTGCTTTTTTCTCAAGCTTTTCCTTTTGACGCTTAAATTCTAAGTTCATTACTTGTTGTAATAAATTTGCAACACTCATTTTTTCCGAGAGATCAATATATTCACGCTGTACATCAAAAATTTCATCTCGCCAATCCAATTGATACAATACATTTAACAGTAAGCGCATCACTTTTTTTGTAATTGGCTTATCTCCATAAGATCGGGCAAGATCTATGGCTTGTTTATAATAAAATACAGCTTCTTCAAGCTTTTGCTGTTTTTCAAATAAAAAACCGTAGCCAAACAATGCCGCTACTTTTTCTCGTTTATGATGATGAATAATAGTAGAGGATAACGTACTGTCCAGCAATGCCTTCCCCTTTTTAAAATCCCCTTCTAAAATATACACATCTGCTAAATTATTATTAATACGAATATCATGTAATTTTGCTAGATCAGGCATTGTTCTAGCAAGAGATTTATTATATTCTCTAGCTAATAGCCCTGCTTGAAGTGCTTCCTTTGTACAGCCCTTCTCTACCTCTAAATAGCACAGATTATTATGACAGCGAACAAGCATGACAGGATCTTGAAGCTCCTGTGCATAGGCGATAGATTTTTTCGTCATCTCCACCGTTTTTTCACGGATGCCAACTAAATCATAGATTAATGACATTACTAAATGATAATGCATTAAATCTTTTGTCGTACCATAATTTTGACAAATGGCCTCATAATCATGAATAAGATTAACCATGCTTAATGTGTCACCTAAAGAATGATGAACTAATATTTTTTGATAGTACAAATCCATGACATATGGATAGTTATTGCTCTCTAATGTGACTAAAAGACCTTGATCAGCAAGCTTTAGTGCTTTCGTTAAATACCCCTTTGTGCGCATCTCCATTATCGTTTTATTTAATTCTTCTAATGTTAATTCCACCGTCTCACCACTTCTCCATACCCCATATCATCCAGTTTACTTTGTGCTTTCTCAATTATAAGACATATGTATTCACTTAGTCCGCCTTTTTCGTATGATACCAACTATTACCTACAACGCAAAAATCTTTTGTGATGATTGTTTTAAAATCTTACATCTGTTTGCTTGAAAGTGAATCATCTTATCCCATCATAATATGTAGGTAATTTTTTTATGTCTTTACACATTTTTCTCCATTTTTGTCCTCGTTACCTGTTGTTTTTACCCATATGATGAGTTAATTAGCTTTTTTAGTATCGAAAAGGGACGTGATGTTGTGAGTATGCAAATTAACCCTTCTGATCCAGCAACGATTCCAAAATTTGTAGATGAACTTCCAAAACCAATGATTGCTAAACCAAAATACAGCAGAGGGCAACAGAAGAATGATTATTACGAATTGGTCATGATGGAGGGCCAGCATCGTTTTCATAAGCATTTTCCAAACTCATTAATTTGGGGCTACAATGGGCTTTACCCAGGGCCAACCATAGAAGCTTCTAAAGATAAAACTATCTATGTGAAATACAAAAACCAGCTGCCCTTACAGCACTTTTTACCAGTAGATTTTACGCTTCATGCTGCAAACGATTCACAAGAAGTAAGAACAGTTACTCACTTACATGGTGCCAATGTGGATTGGCAGAGTGATGGCCATCCTGAAGCATGGTACACAAGAGACTATCGGCATACTGGTCCAAAGTTTAATAAGGAAATACATGAATATACGAATCATCAACCTGGCACTACCATGTGGTATCATGACCATGCCATGGCTTTAACACGTTTAAATGTATATGCAGGATTAGCAGGCTTTTATTTACTGAGGGATGCCCTTGAGGAACGCTCTAATTTACCATGTGGAGACTATGAATATCCGATTTTAATTCAAGATAAAACGTTTAATGAGGATGGCTCATTGTTTTATCCTGACGAACCACCCTTTCCCGTGCCTGTTCATCCCTCTATCACACCAGGCTTTGTTGGCAATACGATAGTGGTTAACGGAAAACTATGGCCTTTTTTAGATGTTGAGCCACGTAAATATAGATTTCGTTTACTAAATGGCTCTAATCGACGAGGCTATGTCATCAGTCTTTCCAATGATCAACCAATGTTTCAAATTGGTACAGATGGCGGTTTCTTATCAGCACCACAACTTATCCAATCTGTCGAGTTGCTGCCAGCTGAACGCACGGATGTCATTATCGATTTTTCAAGCTGTGCTGGACAGGAGATTACCTTACTTAATACTGATACCGATTTCAGTGATGAACACACAAACGTGATTATGCAGTTTCGAGTAACTTTACCTTTGAAATGTGAAGATACAAGTGAGATTCCAGAAAGACTTGCCGTTTCTATGGATCTACATCCACACCATGCACATATTGAAAGACAACTACCATTGACGGCGACTACCGATGAGTTTGGTCGACCTATGTTGCTGTTAAATGATCGAATGTACCATGATCCAGCAACGGAAAAACCTTCTTTAGATAGTGTGGAAATCTGGAACTTTATTAATGCTACACCCTTTATCCATCCTATTCACCTGCACCTCATTCAATTTAAAATTCTGGAACGAAGGCCGTTTGATTTAGAAATCTATCAAAATGAAGGCATCGTACAATTTACAGGGCCGCCTGAAGAACCAAGAGACTATGAGCGAGGTTGGAAGGACACGGTGAAGGCTGACGCTGGAAAGGTGACAAAAATTATTATGCATTGGAAAGATCATGTCGGGAATTATATGTGGCATTGTCATTTCCTTGAGCATGAGGATCATGATATGATGCGACCCATTCTCGTTATGAAAGACGTCCATGCTGTTCAGCAGCCTCATGCAGCAGTAGAACATCCTGTAACACATCAAGAATCAACAGCTCCCACAAATCCTTCAAATCCTACAAGTACTACCCATCATAGTGAATCTTCAGCACCACTATTAAATGAGGTAGAACATTCACAACTTGAGGAAGAAAAGGTAGTCTCACCTCAAGAAGAAGAATCCATTACTATTCATATAGGAGATAATACACAACATATGCCAACGCTACTGTTTCCAACCCTTCCTACCAATACTCCTACCAGCAGGCATAGGCCTCGTCAAAGAACCCGAAGATTTTAGCTAAGTACGCTTTACAAAGAAAACTACCCATGAAAAGGTGGTTTTCTTTGTTCCAGCAATTTATTTGACCTCCAATCGCCATATTCTTCTCGTTACGAAAGCTAATAATAATACACACACAGAGATTATAAAGACTGGTATATAGATGTTGGCTTGAAAGAACTCAAATAGCAACCCATACCCCATCTGCCCAAGTGGTGCCATACACTGTGATACTGCCATCATAATTGCCATGACTTTCCCTAATTGTTCATTTGGTGTTTCTTTTTGGACAAGGGTCATTACGTAAATGGAGATAATCGTCATCATCATCGCAATGATAAGAGCACAACCAATAAATAAGCTATACGATGGATAATAGCCAATTTGAAGGGCGCGAGGTAGCACAGACATAGCCATGGGAATTACCAAAAAGGCTGACATCAATACCCAAATATAGAGGGTGTGAATACGCAGCTTTTTTGCAAAGTACCCCATCGTTAACGCGCCTAAAATCGTCGCAAAATCAATAATCCCCATTCCTATTCCATACAATGTATCACTACTTTTCATCGTGACACGAAGAATAATAGGCACACCAACGATAAAAAGTGGAGTCAATAGTAAATTCAATAAAGCAGCAAGTAGCGTACATTTTAAAATAAAAGTTTGCTTCACCACATAAGTAAAACCTTCTTTCATGTCTTTGATTAAGGTCGGCATCAAATGACCATCATAGCTACGTTTCACAAATGGGATTGTCATAAACATTTCTACAATAGCCGTAAAGAAAAATAATAAACCACTTACTATGACGAGAAGTTTGAGGCCAAGCATTCCATATAGTATCCCCCCTAGCACAGGTGCTGTCACTCCTGCTAATGCCTGGACCCCATTGACGATCCCATTAGCCTGCTCAAGCTTTTGTTCGCTAACTAATAGCGGAATACTAGCCATTACAGCTGGCGTGTACATGGCACTAATGAATGAAAGAAGCACCATAACCAACCCAATCCATAGCACAGAATGATTGTCTGTTAGTAATACAATAAAAAAAATCAATACAATGCCACTACTGATAAAATCAAATAGGACCATTAAATTTCGCCGATTAAAACGATCTGCTATAGCGCCACCAAATGGTGTAAGTAAAACAGGAAGGCTTGAAATAGCGAAAAGCACAGCAAAAAGATCTGCCCGTCCTGTTATATCTAAAACAAAAAGTGAAAGAGCAAATCTTAAAAGCGCAGAGCCTAAAATAGAAATAATCTGCCCAGCTACCATAATGATAAAATCTTTCGAAAAGCCTTTTTCTTTGACTAGCATTTCCATATAAAAAACACCCCTTATTATTTTTAGACCGACAGTCAGTCATTTAATATGTTAAAAAATTGTAGGCACAAGCTTCTAGGACTTGCCCTACAAATTAGACTGACTGTCGGTTTATAAATAGTATATGTGAACTCCCCAAAAAAAGGAACATATTTTTATATCTTCCTTTTTGTTAACCCTATTTACTTTTAAAGTAATGTTTAATTTGCTCAATCATAGCAGTAGTTGCCTGACTAACATAGCGATCTACGCGGAAAATAATGGATAGGCTTCGGCTTGGAGCACCATTTGAAATTCGTATACTACACAAACTAGGATCATTCATTTGTTGGAGCAAAGGATAGGGTTGCACCGTTACACCAATATTGGCTCGAACGAGATTCATAATGGACGTGACAGAGCTTGTTTCAAGAATAGAATGAATGTGAAAACCATGCTTTTTTACAGCCTCTTCTACTATCTCTCTACCAAGAAAACCTTCTGGATACATCACCATAGGAAGTCCTTCTAATTCAGCAATTGGGATCACTGTTTGCTGTGCCAATGGATGCTCCTTTGAAACGGTCAGTACATATTCCTCTCTACATAAAGGAATAATGACCAATCGATCATCTGATTCTACATTCGTCCCAATACCGATATCCACTTCATTTTCGAGAACCTGCCGCATAATATCGATGGAAGCAAGTATCTTTAATTTTACCTTTGGAAATTTTTGATGGAAATCAATAACAAGCTGTGTAATCCGATAATCAAGATCAGATGGCATGATGCCAATACTTATTTGTCCCCCTTGTAGCCCCTGTAAATCTTTAATCGAATCTTTAACATTTTGTAATGTATTAAATACCTCTGTTGTATAGCTAAACAAAAGAGAGCCTGCCTCAGTCACAACAATTTTTTTGCCAATACGATCGAACAATGGCATTCCTAGCTCATCCTCCAGCACACGTATTTGCTGGCTTAACGTTGGCTGAGAGATGCCAAGTTTCTCAGCAGCTTTTGTAAAATGTAGCTCCTCATAGACTGCCATAAAATAATGCAGATGCCGTATTTCCACATAGACCACGCCCTATCATAGTTTCTAACTATCATTGTAATAGTAATAATAGTATTGTTCAATCATTCTAATTCAGATAGACTTCAATTTAGGCTTACTATTTATTTGATAGGACGGAGAGGAAAGACAATGAATATAAAACACAAAATCGTACCAATTATCGCTATTATTTTAGCTTCTTTTAATTTACGGCCTGTCATTACTTCGGTGTCCCCCTTATTAGGAACTATTCGCCAGACTTTACATATGAGCGCAGCTACTGCTAGTTTGCTAACTTCTTTAGCTGTGCTATGTATGGGCTTATTTGCACCTTTCGCAATCAAACTAGCTAATCGTTGGAGCATCGAGCGAACTATCGCTTACGCTCTTATTCTTATTGGACTAGCAACAGCTACCAGATATTTTGCTAATACTGCCTGGGTCATGCTAGTAACAGCCTTGTTATCAGGCATTGGCATTGCCATCGTAGGACCACTGTTATCGGGCTATATTAAGGAGAAATTTGCGAACCCTTCCCGTGTAGTGGGGATATACTCGCTAGCACTTGTAGTAGGAGCTGCACTTGGCTCTGGGCTTTCTATTCCACTAAGCAATTTTTTTCATTCATGGCAAGCTTCTTCTGCCTCCTGGGCTATTCTTGCTTTAATCGCTTTATTCTTTTGGTGGAAGCCAATTGAACAAAAAGCAGTTACTGCATCAGTCACAAATTCACCTAGTAAGAGCAACAGTGTGAAGCAAATGTTAATGAATCAAAAGGCTTGGCTTTTAACAGGCTTTTTTGGGTTAATGGCCTTCATGTTTTATACCATCATGGCTTGGTTACCTCCCATCGCAGAAAATTTAGGCTATAGCAAACACGACGCTGGAATGATGTTGACACTATTAACAATTGCCCAAATGCCAGCTACATTTTTAGTGCCTATATTAAATAACCGTTTTCAGCATCGAGCCGTATGGCTAGTAGGTAGTTCATCATTAGAATTAATTGGTTTATTGATGCTACTGTTTTCTTATAATCCTTGGCTGAGCAGTATTCTGATTGGCCTTGGTGCAGGTGGGCTTTTCTCATTAGGGCTAACATTACCAATTGATGAGGCCAAAGATATTCACGAGGCTAGCTTCTTAGCTGCTATGACACAATCAGTTGGCTTTGTATTTGCTGCATTGGGCCCCTTCTTTGTCGGTCTTGTTCGAGATTTCACAGGCAATTTTACAACTGCTATTATTGGCATGATCATCATCGTCCTTGTGATGATTCTGATTCAACTAAAAATTGGAAACCAAAAGCAACCGCAAATGCATCATATTCACATGAAAAAGACGACTTTCTAACAAGGAAGGTCGTCTTTTAATGATGGAATCGATTTTGAGCCTTTGTTGTATTGCCTTCACGGGATGACACTGGCCATATATGTAGCGTCTTCAACTGATGATTTCTAATTAGCTGACTGAAGCATATCTTAGCACAACTGCCTCTAAAACATCGATTCCTATTAATATATCTTCAAGCTCCGTATGTTCATCTGGATGGTGACTTAAACCATCCACTGAAGGAATAAAAATAAGGCCAACTGGTCCGAGCCTTGTCATATTCATAGAATCGTGACCTGCTCCACTTTGCATATATTGATAGGATAGTTTCTTCTCTACACAAATTGTTTCTAAATCTTGCATTAGCTTTGGAGAAAGCAGGACAGGATCCTCTGAGCTAATGACATTGTATTCAATCGCAAGCTGCCTCTTTTGTTGAACGTTTGCAATAACCGTATAAAAATGCTGAAGCACACGTTCTCTCGATTCCACAAAGGATGATCGGATATCTACAGTTAACTCCACTTCACCTGGAACTACGTTCATCGAGCCTGCCACAACCTCTAGTATTCCAACAGTTGCCACAGTGCCAAACTCCTGCTCTGCTATCGCCGCTTTTTCTAATTCTAATGCCAATTCGGATGCTCCTAAAAGAGCGTCCTTTCTCATATTCATTGGAGTCGTGCCTGAATGGGACGCTTTTCCATTTAACTTCATTAATAAGCGAACTGGTGCTGCTACCCCTGTGACAATACCAATTTTCTTTTCATAGTTAATTAGCAGTGGTCCCTGTTCAATATGCAATTCGAAAAAGGCATGGAATCCTTCCTCTACTCTTGTCGCTTGATCAACACTACTAAAATCAAGTCCACAATGAGCAAAAGCCTGCTCCATCGTAATACCATCTCGATCGACTAAATGGCGATACTTTTCTTTATCAATTAATCCTGCCATTGCTTTACTGCCTACTGTTGACACACCAAATCTTGAAGACTCCTCACAGGCAAAGGCGATAATTTCAATTGGATGCTCTGTCACAATAGATCGCTCGTTTAATCGCTTGATGACCTCAAGGGCAGCGGTTACCCCTACAACGCCATCATATTTACCGCCTTGATAGACAGTATCTAAATGAGATCCCATGACAACAGGCTGCAATCCTGGCACACTGCCTTCTCTTCGAGCAATAAGATTTCCACAATGGTCAATATGAATTTGAAGATTTTCATCTTTACATAAACGAATAAAGGCATGTAAACAAGCCTGTTCTTCATTCGTATAGGCAACTCTCGTAATCCCTTTTTCGCCTGAATTATATTGATTCATTTTATCTAGTAATTGTTGATAACGTTCTTTATAGATCATGTAAACAGCTCCTTTTGAAGAATTACGAAGATGAAAATCAGACCAAATGTACGCTTGTCATAGTATCTATTTTACACCTTTTTGGTTGAAAATTAGAAAAGGGATTCTCCATAACGAGATCCCTACTCTAATTCACTGGAAAGACTTAAGCAGTATATGACTGCTCTAATCTATTTACTATTAGCCATTTTGTCATTGAAATGATGGAACAATGCATCACATTCTTCAGTCGTTTCAATTTTTTGCATGTTCAGGACACTTTTATCTTTACCCGTTAAGTAATCACGTAGATGCATATCAGAGAAGCCATGTACATGAGCATCTTCTGCTGTATTACAATAATGAACTTCTTTAATACCCGACCAAATAATAGCGCCCACACACATTGGACATGGTTCGCAAGTAGCGTAGATGACACAATCGGATAAATCCATTGTGCCAAGCTTTTTAGAGGCTTCACGAATGGCTACTATTTCTGCATGTGCAGTGATGTCTGTATCACGCATCATTGTATTGCCAACAACAGCGATGATTTCATCACCTCTTACAATGGTTGCACCAAATGGTCCACCAATATTTTGATCGATGCCTTCTTTTGTTTTGTCAACAGCTAGTTGAATATAATCCATACCGTGATTCCTCCTAGTTAATAATATGAGTACCAGCCTGATTATTGATCGCTTCTTTCAGACTTTCAGGGTTTGTAATAATTACTCGATGACCACCATTTTCTAAGAAGCTTAAGCTGGCTTCGATTTTTGGTAGCATACTTCCTGGCGGGAACTGATTATCTTGAACATGCTGCTTTGTTTCCTCAACAGTAATTTCTTCAAGTGCTTGTTGTTCAGGTTTTCCAAAGTTAATAAACACACGCGGAACACCCGTTGTAATAATTAATGAATCCGCATTTACTTGTGCCGCTAATAGACTTGTTGCAAAGTCTTTGTCAATGACTGCATCTACACCCTCATAGACATTGTTTTCTTTTTTCACAACTGGAATTCCACCACCGCCTACAGCGATCACGACATAATCATTATCAATTAATGATTTAATCGCCTCTTTTTCCACGATATCGATTGGTTTTGGTGAAGGCACAACGCGACGGTAGCCACGGCCAGAATCCTCTACCATTTTCCAATCTGGATGCTCTACTAGCATCGCCTCCGCTTGCTCCTTTGTAAAGAATGAACCAACTGGCTTTGTAGGGTTAATAAAGTTGGGATCATGTTCATTGATTTCAACTTGTGTAATCACACTAACTACCTTTTTATTAATTTGACGTTTAGTCAGTTCGTTAATTAATGCTTGTTGAATTAAATAGCCAATTCCACCTTGTGTGTCAGCCACACAGTTTACTAACGGAATTGCTGGCATGCCTGATACTTCATTAGCAATTTCACTTCTTTGTAAAGTGAAACCAACTTGTGGACCATTGCCGTGTGTGACAACCACTTTATAACCTTCCTGAATCATATCCGCGATATGCTCGACAGTTTGAGCAACTGCCTCTTGCTGACTTTGAATAGATTCACTTCCACTATCCTTTACCAACGAGTTACCGCCGATTGCTACAATTACTAATTTATTCACAACTACACCCCTACTTCTTTTTCTACACTATTTTGAACATTTTGCTGATTAAATTTATATAACAGCGTATATAAAATGAATGACACGATCAGTCCGCTAAAGAAAGCAAAGTTATTTAGCTGTACTAAAAACGGCACACTTTTCAGGAAAGCACCTGACATTGGTAAGAGGAAGCTTATTAATAGAACGATACATGCTACGATGTTATAGCCAGATTTATAAGCTCCATTATGACCTTCTTCCACATAAATCATAGATAAATCTAAACGCCTTTTACGCTCGATAAAGAAGCTAGACAACATAATACCTGCAATCGGTCCAAACATAGAGCCTATAAAACTATAAAAGAAAAATAACGTTTCTGTACTCGATACTAGTTTCCAAGGCAAAATGACTGTGCCAATAATCGCTGTTAAAATACCTGCTGTTTTGACCGTAAATACTTTAGGGAATAAAGTTGTCATTTGCAATCCAGATGGTAATAAATTACCAAAAACTACAAAAGCTGTTGCGCCTACATTTAAAGCTAAAATTAATACAATTACTGAAAAGGGATTTTGAATTTTATCAATAGCATCTACAATATTAAAAATTGGTTGCCCAAAAGCAATTTCTGTCCCTGCTATTAAACTAATACAAGTAATCGCAAATAATAGATACGAGCCGATCATACCGATGGATAAGCCATAGATCATTGCTTTTGGCGATTTAGCTCTATGCGTAAAATCTGCAATATTTACAATTGGACCAGCCCAGTTAGACACCAATGCGCTAACACATGCAATAAAGACCAATGGACTTTCCATCGTTGTAGAAGGCTTATATTCTAAAATTGGTCCAATTCCTCCAGCAATATTAATTGCCCAAATCGCTGCGCCAATAATGAAAATATAAACAATCGGTGATGAGTATTTACCGAAGACTGTTAGCATATCCATGCCACCTAAAAAAAGTAAAACTGTAATTACCCATAAAATAATATAAGAAATCATAGTCGGAACATCTAAGCCAAAAATAGTGAAGTCTCCACCAATAGACATATAGTTCGGAATGAATCTTGCAAATAATACATTAAGGGATTGAGCGCCCACAACGGTCGTCGTACCAAAGAATACAACCCCAGCAATCAACCCTCGACATAACGCCGGAATAATAGAGCCTTTTACTCCAAATGAATCTCTTAGTAATATGGCAAACGGAATGCCATATTTAGAGGCGGAATATCCATTTAAGCAATAGCCTGCTGAGACGATTACTGCTGAAAGCATAATGGCTAAGAAAACTTGATTAACTGATAATCCTAAGACAAAAAACCCTGCAACCGTCATATAAGACATAATATTGTGAACTGCACCCATCCACACGGTAATGTAGTTAAAGATTCCCCAGTCTCTTTCCTGAGGACCTTTTGGTAAAAGTTCTTCCGAATAGCCAAGTGCTCTATAATCTTGATTGGACTGTTCAATTTTTGCGTGTTCCATAGAAAGCTCCTCCTACTTATAGGAAGTGGGCTTAAGCCCACTTCTCACTAATTGTAATTAATGCTTTTTCAAAAGCTTCCATTGGAGGATTTGTAATACCAGCACCAATCATACCGATTCCAGCCTCTTTATGTGCGATAGCTGTATTAATAATTGGAAGAATACCTGATTGGATGACTTTGCGAATATCAATACCAGTAGGAATTCCCATGAAGTTTAATAATGGAATGGTAATATTTTGGTTTTCTGTCGTCGTAATTTCTTTCATTTTACGAGAATAACCAATTGCTTCATCCACTGTTCCACCTACTAAAGCAACGATTGCTGGTGCAGTAGCCATTGCGAAACCACCAATACCGTAAGTTTCTGTAATAGCACTATCCCCTATATCAAGACCTGAATCCTCTGGTTTGTAGCCAGCAAACATCGGTCCGATTACTTTTTGTGCTGGGCCAGTAAACCATGTATTACCTGACATGCCACTAATACGAACACCAAATTCTACACCGTTACGTGCCATTGTTGTCACGACAGTACTATATTCGATTCCATGTGCAGCATCTAATGCACATTTACAGCATGCCATCCATGTAGGACCTGAAAAATAATCACTACTTGCAACGAAATCAAATACTGCTCGCTTCTGTTCAACAGGATAATCTGTTTCTAAGATATATGGTGTCAATGCTTGAATTAATAAGCTTGTACCTGCATTATTACGGTTATGACATTCGTCACCCATGTGGAGCGCTTGTGCAAGCATTAATCGTAGATCGATGCCGTCTTTATTTAATTTCATTGCATCACGTAAAATTGGTCCTAACACATCACGCATCCATATTAATCGCTCGACAACGCTGTCATCGTTGGCACCCATACGCAAGATTTTTGCCATTTGCTCACTTAAATTTGTATAGGCGATATTGCCATACGTTTTATTTTCAACGATGTGCATAAACATCGAAGCAGATGTTACCCCAGCCATTGAACCAACTGCATTATGCTCATGGCAAGGTGAGAATGTAATATCTCCAGACGCCGCTACCTCTGCTGCTTCTTCTAAATCTTTTGCTAATCCTTCGAATACAAGAGCACCCATCACAGCGCCCTTCATTGGGCCATTCATATCTTCCCAAGTAATGGGTGGTCCTGCGTGTAAAATTGTTTTTTTCGTCATGCCAGGTACAACATTGATGGCTTGATCGAAACCAATCAACACGGGTTGAGAGTTCACAATTTTTTCCACCGCAAGACGATTTGCTGCTTCGATTTTTTCAGCAAGTTCTGCTTTATCGATTTTGTTTAGTGCTGCAATAATTTCTGGCTTACCTCCTCCCGGTGGTGACCACTCTAGGTGTGTAGCACTTGCATTTTGTGCTAATATATCATCCTTAAAAAGTTCAATACCTACGTTAATTACGTTAATTTTACTTGTGAAAAGTTCATTAATCTTACTCATGATTTTCTCCTTTCAACACCATTTCTCTAGCAAGTAACCCTGCATTTGTACTACTGCTTGCATGTGTAACACCTGCATCGACTAATTTTTCCACTTGCTCATCTATGTTTGGCGTATCTAAGTCTGTTCCAAGGACATACCCAATGATCTCTAAATGTCTACCTTCTTTTTCAGCAAATTGTTTAGCTTCAATGATGGCGGGAAGCATAACACCTACTGGGTCTTCATGAGAGCCAAAGCCTAATACGAAGTCCATCACAATGACACCAACTGTCGGATCTTTTGCTTCTTGTAAGAAGCGCTCAATGCGAGAAGACGGATCGATCATTGGATGTGGTTTACCATTTGTAAAATCATCATCACCGAAGTCAATGAATGTATGTTCCTGACTCACATTGATATCTTTCAATAAGAAATCAGGATTCTTTTGGATGTTACTGTAAATATTATCTAATTTTTCCATAGCTAGATACATAGATTCATCACAAAGCGTACCGCCACAGAATAACCCACGAATGTATTTTTGCTCTGGCGCTAATTTTGCACGAACCTCTTCAACTAATGGAATGTTAAGCGCACGTTTGTTAATACCTGCTTCATCAATACCTGCTAGTAAGACTGCCTTTAAGGCTGCTTCTTTCGATGTTTTAGCAAATTGTCCACCAGCTGCCACTACAGCCTCTTCATTACCACCTATAAAATAAACCACTACCGGTTTGCTGCATTCTTTAATTTGTGCGAGTACTTTTTTCTCAACACTTGCTTCAGGTGGCTTCGATACAAGTACAATCACTTTAGTGGCTTCATCGGCTTCTAGTGCTTTGATTCCATCAAGCATCATCATACCGCCCACTTCTTTACTTAAATCTCTTCCGCCAGTACCAATCAGTTGTGTGATACCACCACCGAAGTCATGAATGCGAACACTTACTTCTTGGCTACCTGTACCAGATGCCGCTACGATACCGATATTGCCTTTTCTTACAGCGTTTGCAAAGCAAAGTCCTGTATTACCAATAATAGCGGTACCACAGTCTGGTCCCATCATTAATAAGCCTTTTTCATGTGCTAAAGTTTTTAATTCTACTTCGTCTTCAACGCTCACATTATCACTGAAAAGCATCACGTGTAGATCATTTTCAAGTGCTTTGCGTGCTTCGCGAACAGCAAATGCCCCATTGACAGAAATGACCGCAAAGTTTGCATCAGGAATTCCTTGTGCAGCTGAATCAATCGTTGCATATTTAATATCACTTTTTGCTTGTGCTTTATCTTTATTTGTTAGTAATTCTTCCACTGCTAGGTAAGCGCTTTCTATTTGATCCGCATTAGCAGTTTTAACAATAATCATTAAGTCCCCTGCTGTTGCTTCCTCCACTTCTGGCGTCATCAAACCAACGTTACGAATGACTCCTTTGTTCATCTCCGTACCCATACCAATAATTGCTTGCTCGACGCCTTCAATTTGATTCGCTTTTGTAGATAGTGACATCAATGACACTGAATCAAAATATGTGTTGCGCTTAATTACGACTTTAATACTCATCATTATCCTCCTAATTTTATATTGGCTTCTAAGCCACTTATCAGCCCTAAGGCAATATCTGTTCCTGAGGAAGAGCCAATAGCAAGCACCTTTCTCAGAGCCTCAATGGATTCCACTTCTGTGCCATATAAAATGGCGTGTATGAATGAACAGATGGACTCCCTTACTTGTCCATATGCTGCCTTCTTCAATGTTGTAAAGCTAATCTCATTGGTCAAAGGCTGAATCACTTTGATGACGCTTTCACACAAAGGTTTATACATAGAACACGGGCTATTTTGTAAGTGAATGATAGCAAATAAGCCTACTAAAAAATCATCCCCTGATGGTGTTAGCCCTGGCCCCAAGCCTACTAAATCAGCTGCATATGCCTGAAAACGATCCAAACGTTGATTCAATATTTCCTCATAAAGTAAAATTGTACGCTGCTGTAATAATCTCGATGTCTCCGCTTCAAATTCACTGACGGGAGAATCATTACGTTTTATGCCGCCGCCTTTCCCATGTAAATCAATGAATTGTTTAACACGAATCATATTCATTTTTAAGCGTGTACAATTTGCTGGATAAATAGGTAGCTGACATTGCCAACGAGAGGCGGTAGGGATCGCTATTATTAATTTTTCTTCTATTAATAGTTGATTATGGCGAACCGATACCCTGTCATGTTGCTGAATGCCCAGGTGATCCAATGTACCAAGATCAATGACAAGTGTATTGGGTGCCCGATCCATTGCCTTCGTAGCAAGTGTAAAAATTTCATCCTTACCATCACTCCGTATATTTAAGGCATGTTTAAACACGCTATGAACCGTTCCCGTAAACGTCGCCACTATTTGCTGCAGGAAATAATCATCACCCAATTTGGCATGTATCATATGTACACCTCTTTATGTCGTAGGAGTACTACTATTTCGCTCCTGCTTCTAGTAGAATTTTTTCAATTTCAGTAAATCCTTTTTCTTTAGCCATTGTTAATGGTGTCACACCATATTGATCCACTAATTGTGTATCTGCTCCATGTTCTACTAATAGACGAACTATTTCTTGTTGCTTTTCTCCCCCATCATTGAGGAGAATGGCTTCAATCAATGGTGTCCATCCACAAATATTTGTATGGTTGACATTGATGTCTGTAGTCGTTACAAGTTCACGAACTACCTCAACAAAGCCCTTCTCACTTGCTGGATGAATCCCTACACCGCCAAAGCGTGTTAAACGCTCTAAATCTGTGTTTGCTTGTAGCATTATTTTCACAAGCTCTAACTTTCCATTTATACATCCATACAAAAATGGGTTTAAACAAATTTGATCTTGAAGGTCAATATCTGCCCCTTCCTGAATTAAAAATTTTACTGTTTCTAATTGATCATTCATCGCAGCAAGTAAAATTGCTGTACGTTTGCGCTTATTTTGAGAATTAATATCCACACCTTGTTGTAAATAACCTTTCAGAGCGTTATTATCACCTGCTTCAGCTGCAGTTAAAAATTCTGAGACCACATTCATATCTACCAATTTCATTCCTCCATTTCTCTGACCTATTGTTCATTTCAACTAAAAAGAAATAAACCGCGAGAATGTTACTACTTTCACATTTCCGTCTTACAAGCTTTATTTTATTCTCTTATGCCGTAGATATCATTGTTTAGCAAAACCAAAAAGAATGAAGATCATTTAGGCAATATGTACAATGTTTTGTGATAAGATTATGGCGAAGGAGTGAAATCATTTGCTAACAATTAAAGATATATTAGAGATAAAGGCACTTGAAGGAATTAAAATTGTTGCTGGAGAGCAAGGAATTCACAATGAAATTGCACTTGTGAATATTATCGAAAATCCCGATGCATTTGATTGGCTGACACCGAATGAATTACTGTTAACGACTGGTTACATCTTCCAAGATGACGAAGCCTTACAAAATAAAATTATCCAAGAAATCTCTAAAATCAATTGTGCAGGCCTTGTTATTAAAATGAGACGCTATTTACAAAAGACGCCTCAAAACATGATCGATATTGCCAATCAGCATGGATTGCCGTTATTAGAGTTACCTTATAATTACACCCTTTCCAAGGTCATCTCGATTATCAATGAAAAGGCATCTGGCCGTTATGATCTATTAAATAGAAAATCTTTGGACATGCACAATACGCTATTTAAGGTGGCGCTTGAAGGAGGAGGCATCGAATCTATTTCCTCTAAGTTAGCTGAAACAATTAATAACCCGATTATTTTTTTAGATAATGACTGGAATTTACTGCATTATACAGATCTTGATACGAATCCTGTGCCCCTTGCCTATGGCATTAATTTAAAGAAGAATCGTCCAACATTTTCAAAGGATTTTATAAATACCATTCCGAATGATCTCAATGAAATGCAAAAATCCATTACACGAATCTATCAATTAGAAGATCTAGCCGTAAAATGTAGAATTCTTCCTGTTGCAGTAGCCAACTATATTTATGGCTATATTGTCATTTGGCAAACTGTACGGGATCTGAATGAGTTTGATTTCATCGTTTTAGAGCAAGCCTCCACGATTGTGGCACTAGAAAGGATAAAACAGAAGGAAATTGAGGGTGTACGTCTAAAGATTAAACAAGAGTTTTTTGATGATTTATTGACTGGAAAAATCACTTCGCTTGAAACGCTACAAACACTATGCGATCTCCACGGCTTAAAGATCAACCATAAATATTATTGCATCGTCATCTCTATTAGCCATGAAAATTTGCAAAACCAGCATGATTTAATTTCTAGAAAATACGAAACCGATAATATTGCAAAAAAATGTATGAATTTAATTTATGAGCACTCTAGCACAATTAATGGAGAAATTACATGCCTTTATCGCAACAATCAAATCATTATATTAGTTGGACAGCAAGACAGCAAACAAGATTTCACGATCAATGAAACAAAGCAATACGCAGAAAACATTCTCCAATTATTAGTACAGCAACATACGCAAAGCTCTTTCTTAATGGGAATTGGCAAAGAATATAAACATATACGTTTTGTCCATAAAAGCTTTGCAGAGGCACATGAAGCTCTCCGTCTTATGCACCGCTTCGAAGAGCGTGGAGCAGTGGCTCATTATGCGGATCACTCCATTTATCATTTTTTAGATTCGAATATTAATGAAGTGCAGCTAAAGGACTTTTTCTTAGAAAGCTTGGGTTCTGTCTTTGAGCATGATCTATTACATGGGACAAGCTATCTACTTACATTAGAAAATTACTTTATCAATCATATGAATATAAGTGAAACAGCCAAGGAAATGTTTATCCATCGCAATACGTTAATTTATCGGATTGAAAAGATTAAAGAAATTTTAAAAACAGATTTAAAAAGCTATGAGGAGCTGTTACAAATCCAGCTAGCCTTAAGAATCTATCGCTTGCTTGGTAAGTCTTTATACCACGATGAATTTGCAGACTAGTATCAAAAGGTGGTGATCGCATCACCTTTTTTGATGACCATTCATTTCATATTCAGTTCATAAACGCATGCTATAGTAAAGCCATAGAAACGAAATACATTGTTTTCAGACAATGAAGGAGGCTTATTTCTTTGCAAGAAACATCAAATGATATGTCTAAACAAAAAGATTGGCGCCGTTTTATACAGTTAGTAAAACGTGCCGAACCACCGATATGGCTACTTGTCATCGCTTTAGTGATGAGTTTAGCAACGACAGGTGTAGGGTTTATTGTTCCATTATTTACAAAACAATTAGTGGATGGCTTTTCGTTAGAATCGCTTAATTATTGGCAAATTATTGTACTAGGTATTGCCTTTATCGCACAGGCTATTGCCAGTGGCTTATCCATCTATTATTTAAATCGAGTTGGACATCATGTTGTGGCAAAATTACGTGACCAGCTATGGCGAAAGCTGTTGCATTTACCAATCCCCTATTATGATGAACATGATACAGGCGAAACATTGAGCCGTGTTACGAATGACACAGGGGTTGTGAAAGAGCTTATAACAGAGCATTTAGCAAACTGTTTATCTGGCGTTATTTCCATTATAGGTTCTATCATCATTCTTCTATTTTTAGATTGGAAAATGACATTAGTCATGCTGATTGCCGTACCACTGGCTATGGTGATCTTAATGTTGTTAGGGCGACGCATGTTTGTGATTTCAAAAGGGATGCAAGATGAAACAGCAAAATTTACGTCTGTATTAAATCAAGTTTTACCTGAAACGCGCCTAGTCAAGGCTTCAAATGCTGAGCAAATTGAATATGAGCGTGGAAAAAAGGGCATTACGAATCTCTTTACATTTGGCTTAAAAGAAGCAAAAATTCATGCACTGATTTCCCCGCTGATTTCATTCGTTCTGATGTCTGTGCTTGTAGCTATTATTGGCTATGGTGGTGTCCGTGTTTCCTCTGGAGAGCTGACGGCTGGCGATATGGTGGCATTTATTTTATATTTAATCCAAATCATTATGCCAATGACGCAATTAACGATGTTCTTTACCCAGCTCCAAAAAGCCATGGGTGCTACAGAACGAATTAGTGCATTGCTTGAATACGAGGAAGAACATATTGAAGAAGGCTTAACAGTAGAAAAAATAGATCAACCCATTTATCTTAAAAATGTTGATTTTTCTTATGGTGAGGAGCCCATTTTATCCGATATTAACTTCACAATTGAGCCAGGCAAAGTAACAGCCATCGTTGGACCAAGTGGTGGCGGTAAAACAACTACATTTTCACTGCTAGAACGATATTATCAGCCAACGAACGGCAGTATCACACTAGGAGATACACCAATCGAAACTTTTTCACTCCACTCTTGGCGCAGTCAAATCGGCTATGTAGCGCAGGAAAGTGCCCTGCTCTCAGGTACGATTCGAGAAAACATTTGCTATGGTATAGACCGTGAAGTGCAAGATGATGAGCTAGAAAAAGTGGCTAAAATGGCCTATGCAGATCAATTTATTAACGAGCTTCCAGATAAGTTCGATACTGAAGTTGGAGAACGAGGCATCAAGCTTTCAGGAGGACAACGTCAGCGTATCTCTATCGCAAGAGCGCTCTTACGTAATCCGCAAATATTAATGCTGGATGAGGCAACATCAAGCTTAGATAGTAATTCAGAAATTTATGTACAAAAAGCATTAGACAACTTAATGCAAGGACGCACAACACTAGTCATTGCGCACCGTTTATCGACAGTGGTAGATGCCGATCAAATATTGTTTATTGAGAAAGGGCATATTACAGGCTGTGGTACACACGAAACACTCTTTGAAACACATGCTATGTATCGTGAGTTTGCCATGCAGCAATTACGCATTAAAGACGTAGAATAAAGGGGTTTGTTGAGATGACAAAACTATTAGTCGTGGATGATGATGCACATATTCGCGAATTGGTGAAAGTGTTTCTGCAAAACGAGGGCTTAGAAGTAATAGAAGCTATCGATGGCGTCGATGCACTGTCTAAATTAGACACTGAGAAAGTCGATATGGTCGTGATGGATATTATGATGCCCAACATGGATGGCTGGGCATTATGTGAGGAAATACGTTCATTGAATACAGATCTACCAATCCTTATGCTAACAGCTAAAGGAGAAACCTCTCAAAAAATCAAGGGCTTTCATTTAGGGACAGATGATTATCTTGTGAAGCCATTCGAGCCTGCCGAACTAATCGTACGTGTTAAGTCTATTTTAAAAAGATATCGTATCTCCCTTTCTCAAGTTGTAGAAGCTGGAAATGTCAAATTAAATCGCCATACACATGAAGTGGAAATGAACGGCGAGACGATTCTCCTTCGTTTGAAGGAGTTCGAGCTATTATTTACACTTGCAAGCTATGTTGGCAAAACCTTTTCCCGTGAACAGTTGATCGAAGAAATCTGGGGCTACGACTATGAGGGAGATGAACGAACAGTTGATGTCCATATCAAAAGAATACGAGAACGCTTTCCACAGGAGACGAGTGGCTTTGTCATTCGCACCATTCGTGGTCTTGGTTACCGCTTGGAACTAGGCACATGAGAAAACGAAGATTCTTGTTAAGATTAGCGCTGGTCTTTTGCCTGTTTCTGATTGCAAACACCGTTTTCGCTTTTATTTCCTATCATGTAACTTCATGGCTGTATGGACGGTTAGGAACTGAGCCTCATGGATTTTGGCTACAACTAGCAACAGTGATTGGGGTGTTTGCACTCTTTGCCTGTTCAGCTGCCATTATCTTTTTAATCGGACTAAATCGACAACGTAACTATTGGGATACGATTGTAGATGCATTAAGCCGCATGGCAAAAGGTGATTTTGATGTTCAGCTGGATTTGAGAGCAGATGAGGAGGATCAATTTGGGCAATTGATTCATGGTATTAATCATATGGCTGTTGAGTTAGGTGAACTGGAAAGAATGCGTCAGGAGTTCATTTCCAATGTCTCCCATGAAATTCAATCACCTTTAACGTCTATTAATGGCTTTGCCAAGGCTTTGAAAAATATTAACCTACCTGAAGAAAAACGTCAGCATTATTTAGCTATAATTGAATTAGAAAGTAATCGTTTATCAAAAATTAGCGACAATTTGCTCAAGCTAACTTCCTTAGAATCGCAGCACCATCCATTTGAACCTATAACTTATCGACTCGATAAACAATTACGCAATGTTGTGCTGGCACTAGAACCGAATTGGTTAGCCAAACAGATTGACTTTGATCTCGATCTTGATAACCTGAGCATCACTGCAGATGAGGATTTGATGAATCAAGTCTGGATGAATTTACTGACAAACAGTATTAAGTTTACACCTACCAATGGAACCATCTCATTATCTATGAAAAAGCAGTTCGACACGATAACCGTTCGGGTTCAAGATACTGGCATAGGCTTAACCGAAGAACAACAAAAGCATATTTTCGAAAGGTTTTATAAGGCCGATCAATCGCGAACTGCTGGAAATGGCGGTAGCGGATTAGGGCTAGCCATTGTCAAAAAAATAATTGAGATGCATCATGGAACCATTGCTGTAGAAAGCAAAATAGCAGAATATACAAGATTTTTGATTACTGTCCCCATCGACAGTACGCCAACTCATGCAAACGACTAACCCCGTCTGCATGAGTTATTTTTTCTAGTATGCTACTTTACTAAAGTATCGATATACTTTATTTAGTTTTTGCTGTTGCTTCCCCTTTTTACTTTCCATATTACCAAACTCAAAAAACTTCACTTTTTTCATTCCAACAAATTTAAACAACGCCCTTTTCATTAAAATTTTATGTGCATTGTTCAACCATAAAAATGGATAATTGGTTGGCCCCTTCATCGTGGACACACAGACTACAGATTTCCCTTTTAAAAGACCCTCTGGAAATAAACCCTTTGTATCTCGATAAGCAAAATTTGCTGCAAATAATTGGTCGATATATCCTAACAGCATGGCTGGCGGTCTCCCCCACCAGATCGGATAAACAAATACAATTTGATCTGCCCAAGAGAGCTGTTGGCGGTATTTTTCCATTTTCGGATCCCGATACATATCACGACGTCGTTTATGTTCATGGAAAATTAAGCGTGGATCGAACTCTTCTTCATATAAATCTAGTATCTGAATCTCCTCGATGGTAGGATTCTCTCGACACCCCTTTATCACTTCTTGTAAAAAAGCATAATTTAAACTTTTATGGTTGGGATATGTATAAACAATTAACGTTTTCATTGTGCGCCTCCTCATTACTTATCATTTGATAACAAAATAATAATTCATTTCATTTTAGTTGTCAAATGATAATTGTTTTAGGACAAGTTATTTGTTATCTTGACAGTAAGAGGTGATCCCATTGAATAAAAGCGCTTTATTTCATCAGTTTGTAGCATTTACAGCCACAATCCATCAAGTGACACATGATCTCACACAAAATGTTAACACTGCGAATATCACACCGCTACAATATAAAATTCTTGAATATATTAAAGTAAGCCAACCTGTCACACCAACGGAAATCAGTGAATGTCAGCATATGTCCCTACCCAACACAAGCCGTGAACTTCGGAAATTGCAGGAACGGCAGCTAATCGAAAAATTTAACGACACAGCCGACCGCAGAAAGCAGTATGTCCGTTTATCCAAAGAGGGTGAAAAAATGATGGAGGAGGCATTTGCCTGTATCGAAGAACGCTTTTTACAGCTTATTCAACACGCAACACAGGATGATCTAAAGGACATCCAACATGCTCTAACCATTTTAGAGGAAAAGGTTTTACAGCAAAACGGCTAAGAACATGCTGCTTTTCGGGTGTGGTGATCGCTACTATTGGAGAAGCAGGAGGCGAGATCTTTTTTGACTGAAATTGCTCTTGCTTTGGTTTGAAGTGATCATTTTTTTCAAAACCGATCTTTTCTTTGCTCGAAGTGATTATTTTTTGTTCAAAACCTCTCTTTCCTTTGCTCTAAGTGATCACTTTTCAATCGCTACCGCTCTTTCTTTGGTTTAAAGTGCTCGCTTCTGATTCAAAGCCGCTCTTTTATTGGCTTGAAGCACTCTCTTTTCATGCAAAGCCGCTCTTTCCTTGGTTCGAAGCGCTCTCTTTTACTTCAAATTGCTCATCTCCTTGCTCGGAGTGATCACTTCTAAACCGAAACTGCTTATTCTTCTTTATGGAATTATTCATCTTACACGCAAAAAGGTTAGCCATAATTTGACTTGAATCATTAAAAATCTTTAGTGTCACGCACCACAGATTCGTAACCACTTTGTCTTTTCTTTAATAGTATAAAGGTGAGTAGAAGGAGGAGTCTCAAGTGGAAGTAGTGTTTAATCGGGAGTGGATTGAAGAACAGTTTGATACACTTCCATTATGGCAACGGTCAGCCTATACAGATTTTGCTGCCACGATTGCGGATGAAGCAAATACGTTTCCGTGTATACCAGCAAGAATGGGCTTTTTATCAAACCATTTGCGCTATAGTTTTGTCGGGGATCCACGGGAAGAGCAATCGATTAAAATGTTAGCACAATGCTTAAAGGACTATACGAAAGCATCACGAACTTTCGGGAAGTATACAACTCTTACTGTGTTCTTTCATACCCCTCACGATATGCAAGATAGCTTTGAGGTAGCAGATTATCAGCAGTTATTTTGGTCCATATTAAATAATTTAACCAAATTGGATGAGATGAATTGGCCTGAAGGAATACCAATGGAGCCTACTCACCATGAATGGGAGTTTTGCTTTCATGGTGAACCCTATTTTATCTCTTGTGCAACACCAGCCCATAAATTGCGAAAGAGTCGTCATTTTTCCACTTTATTAATGGCCATTCAACCCCGTTGGATATTCGATGATATAAACGACACCACAGCCTTTGGGCGAAAAATCAAAAAGCTCATTCGTCAGCGGATTGCAGACTACGACACAGTCCCAGGACATCCAGATTTGAAATGGTATGGGCAAGAAGATAGTTATGAATGGAAGCAGTACTTCTTAAGTGATGATAACCATAGTCCATCCAAATGTCCTTTTTTAAGGATGTCTCAGGAAAACGGTTCATTACGTAATGTTTTTTTGCCTTTTCACAACAATCCAGGTCGCCACACTGATTAAGGCTATAAAGAGCAGGCTCACATAAAAACCGAGTCTGCTTGTTTTTTCACCTAAAGTTCCAGATACCGTCACAGCAATGAGCAACATCCCCATAGCATTCTTTGCATGCCCCCACTTAGTTAACTCCATGAGCTTCCAGTAGGTCACTAAAATAAAAAGCCAATTATAGATCAACATTAAACCCGCCGCTGTAATCAAATATTCAAAGATTTTTTCTGGCATCAAAAAACCAATTACAATCGTAATTACTAGCCCACTCGTTAAAAATAAAAAGGCTGGAAAAGGAACTTTCATTTTTCCTTTCTTTGCAAGGACTGCCGGTGCATCATGATCCTCTGCAAGTGTAGTGAGAATGGTGATCACCGCGTAAAGCGAGGCCACCATCGTTGAAAAACCAGCAATGATTAGCACACCATTAAAGATATCTGCCACAAAAGGGATATGGTGTCCTTGAAGCGCTGTAATAAAAGGACTTTCATCAATCGAAAAGTCTTTCCATGAAACGAGTACTAATGCAAGGGCGATGGCCATGATAAAAATAACGGTAATCACGATCAGCATAATTCTCCCCGCTTTTGGCGCCTCTTTTGGATTTTTCAAATCGATGACCATTAAACCCATCACTTCAATTCCTCCGTAGGCATAAAAGGCATAAAGTAATCCGAGCCAAATACCTTTTAGTCCTTGTGAAAAAAATGCTTCATAATTAGCTTGAAGTGAAGCCATTGTAGTAGATGGTGTACCTTTCATGATGATGACCACTGCTACAATAATGAACATAATGATGGCAGCTGCCTTTAAGGCACCGAAGATATTTTGGAAATTTTCAAAGCCCTTCATGCCTGTGAGAATAACGACTAAACCAATAGCAGCATAAATCGATGCAGCAATCCACAGGGGCAGTGCCGGAAACCAAAATTTCGTAAAAATGCCGAGCGCCATCAGCTGGCTTCCCATGATTAATAGCTCAGAAATCAAGTACACCCAGCCATTGCTAAATCCTGCCCAGCGTCCAAAGGCTTGCTTGGCATAGGTACGAAAAGAGCCTTTATCTGGATTTTCCACAGACATTTTAACAAGTGCATCATACACGATATACGTACAAATGGCCGCTAATAAAAAAGGTATTAATACCGCAGGCCCACTTTTATGAATGGCCATACTTGTCCCAAGAAAAAAGCCAGTGCCCAAAGTACAACCGATACCAAGAAGCGAAAGCTGCCACCAGGCCATACTTCCTTTAGCTGATTTTGAAGTCATTTGTTCTCAACCCTTCGTTACGTTCTTACCAATGGCAATGTCATACATCGAATGCCACCACCGCCTTTTTCAAGCTCCGTGACATCAACTTCAAGCAAGTTTTTATTCTTCAGCAGTGGATGCGCTAATAATTGTTGTTGTGTTGCCTGCTTGCTTATCAACAGTGTTTCTGGATTCAGGTTAATAAAGTTGATGTCTGGAATGGTCTTATACGAGTTCAGCCAGTAAACATCCAAACCATGACGCTTTAAAAATGACTCTACCATATCAAAACGACTGCTTTGAGCTGTTAACACCTGAATAGGAAAATGGCGTACAAAGCTTTTAGCAACAACCAGATTCGCATTTACAACATTACAATTCATATCTAAATGCAGTGTATCATTGCTTTTCGGTAAATCAATTATGGCAATTTCAGAAAACCCCTCTTGAAAAATGCCTTCCTTTAAGCTTTCGATAGCTTCTATCGAAGTTCTCATTCCAAGATTAATAAGTACAGCATCTTTATTTAAAATTAACAAATCTCCACATTCGAAGGAATGAAGCGGCTGCAAATTAGCTTTCCATTGTTGTGGAAACCATTTTTCTAATAGTGAATGTGCAAGAGGGTACTCTGGTTTTCTAAGTGAGGTTCCAGCATTTCCAAGTAAAAGCCGATTCCCAATGACACAGGCTAGGTCACGCACAAAATAACGATTGAGGAGCTGCTCACTTAATAGCTGCTGATCGTGGGCTAGTTCTCTTGCATAATCAAGTACATGTACCCCTGCGTTTTCGAATGTTGTCTTTAATGCCATGAAATTATCCATCGCCTTCTGATGGTTGACCGTATCACTCCAACCAACCTGCTCTGCTATTGTTAAATCCGTTACATCTACGAGTGAAGGTGCACAAAGCATCACTACTTTCAGTTCTCCATGTTCTGACCAACAATTTAGTTGAAATGAATCCATTCAAGTATTCTCTCCTTCTTCACAACAATCTATGTTAGCGTTACCATTGACTTTCAGATTATACAAAGACCATAATTAAGAAGAATTTACCAATTATAATTATTTAGAGAAAGAGGTGTCATTATGGAATACTATAAATTTTTAAGACAGTATGTAGGACACCAACCAATTATTTTACCTGGTTCGGTGGTTCTCATTCTTAATACTGAAAACGAAATATTACTACAAAAAAGATATGATGGCGGTTGGGGGCTCCCTGGAGGCTTAATGGAATTAGGAGAGAGCTTAGAGGATACTGCCAAAAGAGAGGTACAAGAAGAGACAGGACTAGCCATCACAGATTTACAGTTACTAGGTGTTTTTTCTGGTCCGGATTGTTACCTTCAAGTTTCGAATGGGGACGAATTATACGCCGTTACAGCAGTCTTCTATACAAGAAATGTGCTTGGTAATTTAGTGATTGATTACAATGAATCAGAGACAATGCAATATTTCTCTCTTTACCATTTACCAAACGATTTAAAAGATCGTCGATATATTGAACCTTATATCGCACAATTAATTTAGAGAGAAAACAAGCCGTTCTCTCTCTAATTATCATGTAAAATATTCTAATTTTGCTTGAGGGAAAAATTTCTGCATATAGCGATACAAATGTTCCTTAATGTCTTCCTCTTCCTCTTTTTGATAAATATATTTACCTATGCCATATTTGCCCCATTTATACCGTCTTACCGTCTCGTCGAGCTCTAGCTTTGTCATTGGATAATTTTTTTCAATCACTCGTTTTGCAGGCTTTGTAAAGCGATGTTGAATAAATTCAAAGGTGATGTCATCGCGCACATCCTTTGGCAATTCAGCGTCCAATCGCTCAAACATATGATAATAGCCCTCCTGCCAGCCATCATGAAGATAGATTGGCGCAACAATAAATCCGAGTGGGTATCCAGCTCTTGCCACTTTCCCCGCTGCCTCAATGCGCTTTTCCAATGGTGATGTACCTGGCTCAAAGTGCTTAATCACATAATCAGCATTGACACTAAAACGAAACCTTGTACGACCATTATGCTTGGCATCTAATAAATGATCCACATGATGGAATTTCGTTACAAATCGTAACTGACCTAGCTCACTTTGTCCAAAATGCTCAATGGCTCGCTTTAAGGTATGCGTAAGATGATCAATTCCTACAATATCAGAAGTACAGGATGCCTCAAAGCGAGTGATGTCAGGTGCTCGTTCAGCCATATAGTGATCGGCCTGTTCTAGGATTTCATCGACATTGACATACGTCCGAATATAAGGTTTGCTGCCCATAGTTGTTTGTAAATAGCAATAATGACAATGTCCCATACAGCCAGTCGCAAATGGGATGGCATATTCCGCTGAGGGCTTAGATGTATCAAACTTTAATGTTTTTCGAATACCCACTACTAAGGTCGATTTTGCTACCCGATACTTTTGAAAATCATTGTCTCCAGGAAGGTTTCTCACTTGATTATGGGAAGTTGTATAGCGAATTTCAATTCCCATCTGCTCAAACTTCTCTTTTAGCTCCTGACCTAATGGATACTGGAGGGCATCTGGCTCAAAATAAACAAGCTGAGGGGTAAATGGCTTTATCATATGAGTCCTCCCTTAATGAAAATACTGGTGATAGGCCTGTTCAGCCGCCATCTCGCTTGCAAAAATCACCATGTCATTCGTGATTGGATAATAGGTTTCAAATAAAAATAGAGCTAGCTCCTCTGGTTTTTCTGGATGATAAACGACTGCCGCTTCCTGTATATTCGTTACATCTTGAATATGTGGATTGCGGTAAAAAATATAAACAATATCACCCACATCAAATGGTTGTTGCATCTCTTCACCTTCCTCTGCCTTTCCCTTAGTTTGGTGAAAGTGTACAAAAAATATGTCATAAAAAATTTAGTTGGTAATATACATACAGTCGTGCGGTTATTTTAAGAAAATTGCACTTCCCGTAAATTGTAACACTTCAATTTAACCTGCTTTATTCAATTCTCCTACGTCGAATAGTGTGAGGTTATCCACTCAAAATTCCCTTACTCTTTTCAATCCTCTTGTAAGGAAAGTAAGCCAGAATACGTATCAAAACTGCATGATGGTTAAATTTTCTTCAAAAGGTAAAAGGGTGAAACTTTTAGGCTGCTCATACGTTAAATTAGATGTCATGCTAAGTCAATCAAATGGCATGAAGAAGGGTGGAATTTATGAAAAAAATATGGACTTTACTTTTTGCTGTGATACTTATTGTACCGTTAGTATTACAGCCGGCAACCGCACAAGCGGCAAAAGCCATCACAATTAATGTGGATGGGGTGCAATTAAAAACCGATCAGCCACCAGCGATGATTCAAGGACGTGTTATGCTACCACTTAGAGCGATCTTTGAAGCATTGAATGCAAGCGTAAACTGGGACCAAAAGACTCAAACAGTCACAGGGATAAAAGGTGATACAACGGTAGTTCTCAAGATTAAATCAAAGACAGCTACTATTAATAACCAGACAGTAACGCTTGATGTACCAGCACAGGTATTAAAAGGTAGAACAATGGTACCAGTACGCTTCGTCAGTGAAGCACTTGGGCAGGATGTTGATTGGAACTCGGAAAAACAGCAAGTATCTATTAAATCTGACACTCCAAGTAATATCAGTATTGCTCCAGCGAGCAATGTGTCAGTTCGAGATGTGAATGATCAGGGAGATGGGCGTGATCTTGAGGTTAGCTTCTCTAAATCGTCTACAGAATCATATGTAGATCATTATCGGGTTATGGTTGTGAAGGCTTCTAAAAGTTTTAATTTGTCATCAGCTCTTAAAGTCTCCTCTTCTAATTATTCGGTGGTATCGACTTCAAATGCGAATCGTGCCATAACTTTATCGCAAAACTCGCGAGATGTGGACGGAGACTACATAAAAAATGATCAGTCTTATGTGGTTTATATACTTGCCATTGGCAAAGGTTCTTATTCTAGCGTACTATCAACTTCTTCTCCGAAGATTACTCTAACAAACATGTCTACTGTTACCGCAGTAACAAATGTGAAGATTAGCGATATTAACGATTTTGGCGATGGACGTGATGTCTCAGTTAGCTTTACTCGTCCACAAAATGATAGCAATACTTCCAATTACCGTGTGTTTATAGTAAAGACCAAGGATGCTAACAACTTTAGTCTTACCACTGCGAATAATTTATCCAGCAATTATTATACAACAGTGGACAAATCAGGAAGCAACGGCAGTACGTTGATAGCAACTCTGTCTTCCTCAACACGAGATACTTCAGGTGACTTTATAAAGAATAACGAATCCTACACAGCGTTCGTTATGTCTGTAAGTAATACGAATTCTGGCATGAATAAACTCTCGCCTGCTTCATTAGCAGTAACGCTTACTGTATCTACTCCAACTATTACACAAGTAGATGATGTTAATGATTTTGGCGATGGACGCGATTTGAGAGTTAGCTTCAACAAAGTGTCTGACGAATCTAATGTTAACTCTTACCGAATTTTTGTTGTAAGAGCTAACAACTATACGAACTTTACATTGACAAAAGCCAACAGTTTACCTAGCACTTATTACACACAAGTGAACAAAACAGGCAACAATATTACTCAGGTGCTCTCTGCAGGAGCAAAAGATACTGACGGTTATGCCATTCAAAATGGCGTTAGCTACCGTGTATTTATTATGGCAGTAACTAATAACTCTGCAAATAATGTGCTTTCTTCAGCCTCCAATATGATTTCGCTGCTAAGCAACAATGTGGGTGCAGTGTCGAATATCATTGCCAGCGATGTGAGTGATAATGGTAACGGTCGTGACCTCTTTGTGTCATTCAATAAAGCTGTTGATGAGGCACCTATTAATCACTATCGAATTATGGTGGTACCAACAGCAAATTACAATAATTTTAGTCTGACGGATGCTAATAGCGTATCCAGCAGCAATTACACAACTGTTAATAAATCTGGGAAATCCACATATGAGCAAGCGTTATCTGAAAATACTCGGGATGTGCGCGGAAATACTATTAAAGAAGGTACGAACTACCGTATCTATGTACTGACTGTTGCCAATGGAAATACATTAGGAAACAATGCGCTAACTGCCGCAACGTCTACAGTTACACTAACTAAGAACTTCACTGTGCAAGCTGTAACTAATTTGAATGTTGCAGATATCGATGATAAAGGGGATGGCCGTGATGTGCAAGTAACATTCACGAAGCCTACAGATGAATCGAATGTTAATCATTATCGGATTTTAATGGTACCAACTGCATATTACAGTAGCTTTAATCTTTCACAAGCCAATAGTAGCTCTTATTACATCACAGAAAGCAAAGGTGGAAATTTAGCAGCAAATAGAACATTGGATGGGATTAGGGATGTACGAGGTAATTTTATTACAGAAGGAACTAGCTATCGCGTCTATGTACTGACTGTTGCAAATGGTAACTCTTTAAATGCCTACGCTCTATCCTCTCCTTCACCTGTGATTACAATTAGTAAAAGCAAAGCTGTTCAGGCAGTAAGCAATATTAATGTTAGCGATGTTGGTGATTATGGAGATGGTCGAGATCTACAGATTTCGTTTACAAAACCTTCTGATGAATCAAATATAGATAGTTACCGTATTCTAGTTGTACCTGCATCAAAGGCAAATGACTTTGATCTGAATACAGCTATTAGAGCAACTAATTATACAAGTTGGGGTAAAGGCCAATATAGTATGGAATTGGGAGCTACTAGTAGAGATACAGACGGAAGACTTATAACGAATGGCGAAGAATATCGCGTATATATCTTGTCTGTAGGTGGTGGAAATTCTAAGGAAATGTATAGCTTATCCTACCCATCTTCCTACATTGTTTTGGAAGACCTTTCAGCCGCTGGATCAGTGGAGAAAGTGACACTTAGTCTCTTGAATAAGGGATATAAATATAACGATATTAACATTAGTTTCGATGTCAAAAATGGTCAAAGCGTAACGGAGTATAGAGTGTTTATGTTGCCGAAGGATAAAGCAGAAAGTTTCAAATTGGGGGATGCTATTAGCAATCCAAATAGCACCAGAATTCAACCGAATCCTCTCTCCAACGTTAGCCAAGCGCTAAGCAAACCAGTAGATGCATTTGGTAATCAACTTGATTCATCTACAGAATATGTTGCTAAGGTTCTGATTTTGGCGAAAGGAACTTATTCGCTATCGAACACATCAATTAATTCGGTGCAACTCCAGAAATATCCTGAAAATAACAATAATAATGGGGCGTCCCAAGACCCTCAAACTAATCAATAGGTCCATTACTTTTATAGCAGGTACTCCTATGGTGTATACATCACCATAAAGAGTACCTTCTTGTTTTATAATAATAGATTACTTTTCTCTGTTTAAAACATGGTCCGATTGCATTATATACTTCATTGCTCTATTTCCACTTTTTTATCACTTCGTATACTGAACGACAACCAAGCTTATAGTTGCTTTGTCATCTGTACCTGCTCTGTTGTCACCTTTAATCCATGCTTTAACAAATAGCTCGTTGCTGGATTGCTCGCTAAGAAATTCACTGTCGTCAAATGGACTTTATGTGTTGTAATACTTGCTAAAAACTGTGTTATTAACTCTACATTACTTTCCTCTAGTATCACCATTTGATAAAGTAGAATACGCTCCACCTCACCATATTCATTCCACAATGTTTTGTATAGCATATAGCCAAGTGATTCATGGTTATCATTATAAAACACCTTTGCTTCCCCATGCTTCACGCTCTGCCAGTTACACTGCCAAGGAACATTTTCCCGATAGAAAGATAGATGTGCTAGCTGCTCTGGGCGAATGGTCGCTATATGAAGGGCTACTGTAGATGTTACCTTGGCTTCATACTCGCCGCTTAAAAATAGTAATTGATTGGCAACCACATAGCCATATTTTTCATACAAGGCAATGGCTACCTGATTTTCCTTAATGGCTTCTAACGTACCCAATTCTACATTTTCTCGCTTATAGATAGCTAGGGTTTCCTCCATTAATATGCGCGAGACACCCTTACCACGATATGCTGGAGAAATACCAGTCCCACCATTCCAAGCTGTTTTTTGGCCATCGATGGTACGAAAGCCATTCATCACAATGGCAATCGGTTCCTCTTGATCAAAAACGACAATAGAATGCTCAGAAGATAAGCCTTCCCCCACTAGTCGCTGTAAAAACATTTCTGCTGTCATATTAATTTCAATAAAATAACCTTCAAAGCCTTTGTTCCATGCTTTCAATACTTCATCTAATGTACATTGTGCAACTGTTTTAATCTTCATACAATCACTCTTTTCAAATGGAATCTAATGCTGCTAGATTTTCTAAGGTTAGTTTTCTCACAATCTCATAACCATGTCCTTGACCTTTAGGTTTTATGACAACCGTCCCCATATTCGAAATGATGCCCAGCCCCACATTTCTTGGAAAGCTATGCCCAATGATTATGTTGTTTATGTCCTCAGGTGGAATGATTTCCAGCATCGATGTAGAAATCGTTAATATACTGCTTTGCACTACTGTAGGAAGATTGCCACCTAACATAAAGATTTCAAACAAGAAGGGGTCAATTTGGAGATTGCTGTTGGGAAATGCCAAACGTGCTGTTTCAATGGTCCTACAAAAAGGACTGGTAGTGATGGTGGAAAGGATGGGAATTTGCCAATAGCGTAGCATTTGACCATAATAAATTGCCTCCCTACGACCTTGATCGGATAAATTCCGTTGATTTTGACAACTTTGAAATGTACCATATGCTTGATCTACACCAATAGTTGCTGTTCCGTGTCTTGCATATAAAGTTAGCCCACCTTTTCTCAATAACGCTAGGAGACCCTTTTCCATTTTCTTCATCTCCTTCATCATATCACTTTCTACTTTGTAATGTATGTACTGTACATAGAAAAAAGCTCCCCACAACTTTTTGTAGGAAGCTTTTTTCTGTTATTTTATTGGAATTCTGACAATAGCAGTCGTTTCTAAATGTTTTGATGAATCAATTGAAATATGACCATTATATTTAGTGACAATTTCTTTGACAATAAATAAGCCTTGCCCTCTTAGTCTACCATTCTCATGTTTTTTCGTTGAAAATCCTTGTTTGAATATGTGATCGGGATTCGCAATATTTGGCCCAGTATTGGTAATTTTAAATTCATACTGAGATTCATCTGCTGTACAGCAAATCTTAATCTTACGTTTTCCCTCAGGTAATTCAACAGCAGCATCAATCGCATTATCAATTAAATTGGATAGAATCTTGATTAAATCTGTCGTTTTAATCTTATTAAAGTCATTTTGAGAAAGCGTAAAATCCATATCAATATGATGATTTTGAGCCGTTAATTTCTTCGTTTGCAATAAGATGGACAAACCTGGATGATCAATATTTAATTTTAATGACTTGATCGCCTGAACTTCTTTTGATAGTGAGGATAAATATTGTCTCGCCTGATCTGTTTTTTCTAATTGTAATAAACCATGTAACACTTGGATATGGTTCGTAAAATCATGACGTAGGGACGACACCGAAGTAATCAATGTTTTGATTTCTGCTAGATATGTGTCCTCTGTAGCGCCAACTTCCTTCGCTACCTCTTTTTGATACCATCTTTGTAAAAATAAAAAAGAACCGATGACAATTAAAATAAGTACACCATTAAAAATAAAATTAAATAGGTTGTCTTCAATGACTTTACCCTTAATACCATTTAGCGTATCTGCACTAATGTCAATGCCTAAATACCCGATAATTGTTCCATTATCATCTTTGATGGGTGCACCAACAGATAAATAAGACCCATGTTCAGAATCATGAATTACCTCTGTAACATAGGTTTCACCATTATAGGCCTTTTCAACATGCTTTGCAGGGACAGTACAAACCACGCCAATACCGAAGCCCTCTTTCATTTCTTTTGGCATCCCTGTAATCATGGCTATAGATACTTCAGGATTATCCACCTTTAAGGTGTAAACAAATAGTGCACCTAATTTTATCCTTGCATCGTTTAAATAATTTCTTACTTTCCAATAATAATCATTTTCCTGTGGATTATTTAAAAATTGCTGATAGGCATAAGTATCTATGGATGCAGCAATAGAATGGGCTGCCTCTAAGCTTTGATTGGCAATCGACTCTTCAACGGTCTTTTTTATTTTTACATAGGATGTAAAGATGTTTAAACTTGTAAACAAACATAATAAAATCGTTGATAGAATTAATATTAGTTTTATTTTTCTATTTTTCATAAAAAACGGTACTTCCTCATCTATAAATATTCTAGAATATTATTATATTATAATTAACTCTATTTTTTGTTTGTAAAGCAAACATTGCTTGTATATCCTACATAAATTAAAACACAAAATCAATTTTTATTTTATTCATACCCAAAATTACACACTGTAACAAATAGTTTAATAATCCTTGACAAGAAAGTAAACTAAAAAGATAAGTAATAACTTTTTATGTCTCATTTCCTATTTAAATGGAAAATTGAAAAAACCACTAAAGCAAAGGTATCAAAAAAAGATCAGGTATCAACAATACCTGATCTCAGACTGTAGACAAACTCAATGAATTTTGAGTTTGCCTACAGTCTTTTTTCTTTTACAATAAAATAAAGTAAAGCCGTTGATTTCCACTACGGGCGGACGCTTTCCGCGGGCGGGGTCGAGCTGCTTCCCTCGCTTCGCTCAGTCCAGGATCTCGACTTTCCCGCTTTTCCCGCAGGAGTCGCCACCCTTCGTTCCAATCAACTTCTACATAAAGAATTATTGATAAAAAGTACACTTTCGAGGTGATCAACCATGATGACGAAAAATCAAATCAATGAACGTGAACAATTAGAAATGCTAACGATTGATCAATTAGTTCCCCAAGATCATTTAGTACGAAAACTAGAGGCGGCTATTGATTTTTCATTTATCTATCCTTTAGTAGAAAACCTCTACTCTGCTAAAGGACGCCCTAGTATTGATCCTGTTGTTCTCTTTAAAATGACGTTTATTCAGTACGTTTTTGGTATACGGTCCATGCGTCAAACCATCAAAGAAATTGAAACGAATATGGCGTATCGTTGGTTTTTAGGGTTTGGCTTCCATACAGAAGTCCCGCATTTCTCTACCTTCGGTAAAAATTATGTCCGTCGCTTTCAAGACACTGATATATTTGAGCAGATATTCTATCGTATATTAAAAGAGATTATGCATCAAGGACTCCTCCATGCAGACCATTTATTTATCGATTCTACGCATGTGAAAGCGAGTGCGAATAAACGAAAGTATGATAAAAAAGTTGTGCGAAAAGAAACACGGGCTTATGAAGAGAAACTTCAATTAGAGTTAAATATTGATCGTGAGGAACACGGAAAAAAGCCCTTTCCCCCGGAGAAGTTTGAAAAGGAAGAATGGAAAGAAATAAAGGAAAGCACGACAGATCCTGAAAGTGGCTATTACGTGAAGGATGAACGTACGAAGCAGTTTGCGTATTCTTTTCATGCAGCGACAGATGAAAAGGGCTTTGTCTTGGGTGCCATTGTAACTCCGGGAAATGTGCACGATAGTCATGTATTACAGCCACTTGTGGAAAAAGTCATTGAAAACGTTCAAAAACCATTAGCTGTTGCGGCAGATGCAGCCTATAAAACACCAGCGATTACGAATTTTTTATTAGAGAATCAAATGTTGCCTGTTCTTCCTTATACACGTCCTAAAACGAAAGATGGATTCTTCCGAAAGCATGAGTATATATATGATGAGCACTATAATTGTTATCTTTGCCCACAAGGGCAGATATTGAAGTATGCAACAACGACGAAAGAAGGATATCGGCAATATAAATCGAATCCTTTGATTTGTGCGAAGTGTCCAAGCCTTTCCCAATGTACAGAAAGTAAGCATCATCAAAAACTCATTCAACGCCATATTTGGGAGTCGTATGTGGAGGAAGCTGAACATTTACGCCATTCCTATGACATCAAACAGATTTATGCAAAGCGCAAAGAAACGATTGAGCGTGTATTTGCGGATGCAAAAGAAAAGCATGGTATGCGATGGACAACCTTAAGAGGTCTAAAAAAATTGTCCATGCAGGCGATGCTTACTTTTGCTGCCATGAATTTAAAGAAACTGGCTACTTGGACGTGGCAGGCAGCTTAAGAAGGTAGCTATGCTCGAAGAGTATGTTGAATTTGGTAGTATATTATCAAATGTTAAAGATAAAATAGGAAGAAAAATGACAAAAGCCCATCGAGAGTGAACCTCTCGATGGCTTTTGTCTACAGTCTGAGATCAGGTATCAACAATACCTGATCTCATCACAATATGCTTATTTTTTACTTGAAGTCCGTGTTTGATCTTGCGGCTTAAGAAAGGTAGGTCGTTTACTATAGCCCTTTGGAGATAGTCGCAATAGGGACTTACGTATATTGCCCTTTTCAAAATCGGCACTAAAGTTTACGTATGGCACTCCCAAGACTCTCATATTCGCAGTGTATAAAAGGATGAAAAACACGGATATAAAAAAACCAAATAAACCAAAAAACGCCGAAGCCATAATAATGATTAATCGAAAAATACTCATAGCCGTCACAAAGGATTGATTGACCAATGTAAATGCAGCGATACTGGAAATGGCAATCACAACAATCATTGAGGGGCTTGTAACACCTGCTTTAATCGCTGCATCCCCAATAATTAGTCCCCCTACCACACTAACTGAGCCACTGATTGCACTAGGAAGGCGCAAGTTAGCCTCTCGAAACAATTCAAACATAAATAGCATCATTAAAATTTCTAGAATGGTTGGAAAGGGCAATCCTGACCTCGATTCTACAACCGTAGCAAGTAGAAGAAACGGAAGCTGCTCTTGATGATAAGTCGTCAATGCAAGCCAAAAACCTGGCAGTAGCATACTTATTAATATACCGACAATTCTGAGTAATCGTTCCATCGAGCTAACAATGAGTGGGTACTCATTATCCTCTGCCGATTTAAAGAGCAACATAATATTTGTAGGTGTAATTATGGCATAGGACACACCATCAATCATTAAGAGTATTCTTCCTCTAATTAACGCCTGCATAGCAAAATCAGGTCTTCCTGTATAATCATGTCTTGGAAGAATTGTCGCTGTCTTTTCAATTTTTTCCATTAATAAGTCGCCATTGATAACAATATCCGTATCAATTTTTTGTAATTGAAGTCGAATTTGTTCTAGCATATTTAAATTCACAATGTCTTCCATATATAGTATGGCTACGGTTGTTTTAGAACGCTTACCAATTTCTAATGTCTCTACACTAAAAGAATTAGTCGGTAATCGTTTTCTTAATAAAGCAATATTAGTAAAAACATCTTCAATAAAGTCATCTCTAGGTCCCTTTACTACTAGTTCTAATGTTGTTTCCCCAGGCTCTCGATTGGGTCTTTTTGAAATATCACTAGAATAAAGTAATTGATTTTCTTCAAAATACAGTAAAACATGGCCTTTATAGACCCTAGTTACCGCATCCTCTTTCGATAAAATCTTTTGTAAATAGGGAATGTGTAAATGCTGTTCAATTTCTTTCTCTAGCATGTCCTCAGTGACATTGCTTAACAAAGATTGAACACGTTGAACAACCACAGTTTGAAGTATTTGCTCATTGACCATTGCATCACAAGTTATCAAATGTACTGTATATTGCTGAAAATTATATTGTTGGAAAATCACATCAGCAGAGCGTTGAAATAGTGATTTCAACATTTTCAAATTAATTTGTTCCATTGATGAAATACTTCTCATCTCCTACTGAGCCAGCTCAAGATTAGTACATTTATGAAAACAATCACCTTCAATAAATACACTTAAGCATATTTTTCCCATGGTTGTTCAAAATATTCAAAGAAACAAATGTTGTGAAGACTATTCAAATTGTCCTGATCCAATCATTTTCTTTAGATTTGCCATCTCAATTGCAGACATTGCCGCATCATAGCCTTTATTACCAGATTTTGTTCCTGCACGTTCAATTGCCTGTTCAATATTTTCAGTAGTAACAATTCCAAAAATAACAGGTACATTCGTTGACAATGACACATTGGCAATGCCTTTTGCCGATTCATTACAAACATAGTCATAGTGTGTTGTAGAGCCACGAATAACAGTACCTAAACCAATAATAGCATCATATTTCTTCGTTTCTGCCAGTTGTTTGGCTATAAAAGGAACTTCAAAAGCTCCTGGCACCCATGCAACATCAATAGATGCAGAATTAACCCCATGACGAGTTAAACCATCCATTGCCCCATCCAATAATTTGCTAGTAATAAACTCATTAAAACGACCCACTACTACTGCAATTTTCAAATCCGTTCCAATTAATTGTGCTTCAAATGTTTGACCCATTGTTCCTTCTCCTTTTTACATAGAAATTTTAGTTTTATTAGTGGATAATTGTTTACGATAAGCAACCAATGCTTCTATCGAGATCATTTTTAAGCCATGATGTGCAGCAAACTTTGTTAGTTCTTCAAACCGAAGCATGTGCCCATCATCACCCATAATTTCGCAAATAACACCTGCAGGTACGCTATGACAAAGCTTCGCTAGATCAATAGTGGCCTCCGTGTGCCCTCTCCGTTCCAGCACGCCTTGCTCTTTCGCAATCAACGGAAAAATATGGCCTGGTCGACGAAAATCAGTTGGCTTAGCTTGCTTTTCTATCATTCTTTGTATCGTTAGCGCACGCTCAAAGGCGCTAATCCCTGTCGTTGTTTCTACATGATCGATACTTACCGTAAATGCGGTTTGATGGTTATCTGTATTGTGCTGAACCATTGGATATAAATCTAGCTTTTGTGCAAGCTGCTGCGAAATCGGCGTACAAATTAAACCTCTACCATTGGTTGCCATAAAGTTGATTGTTGCTGGTGTGATGAATTCAGCGAGTGCCAGAAGATCTCCTTCATTTTCTCGATCCTCATCATCAACCACCACAATCATATTGCCCTGCCTTAAATCCTCTATGGCTTCTTCAATTGAATGTAGCACGATGATCAACTCCTATTCTGTGATTTAAAAACCATGTTGTGCTAAATAATCTCTTGTAATAGCTGGCGTTGTTTGCCCCTTTTTTAATTGCCCTATAATGTATTTTCCAACTAAATCGGTTTCGATATTAACGATTGCTCCAACCCTCTTCATACCTAAAACGGTTTCTTTGTAAGTATGAGGAATAAGTGAAATTGTGACACTCTTGGCTTCAACATGAAAAAGGGTTAAGCTTGTGCCATCAATTGTTATGGAACCCTTTGGAATACAAAAGTTGGTTAGTTCCTCTGACATTTCGATATCAATATAAACGGCGTTTGCTACTGGACGTTTTCGCAAAATTTTGCCGACTCCATCAACATGACCAGCAACAAAATGGCCACCAAATCGTCCATTAGCAGGCATGGCACGCTCCAAATTAACAGAATCGCCTATTGCCAGCTGCTGTAGATTTGTTGCTTTGACTGTTTCAGGCATAACATCCATCGTAAGCTGCTGTTGTGTGAAATTTGTCACCGTTAAACAAACTCCATTGACCGCTATACTGTCACCAAGCTTGACATCCTCCGTTATCTTGGCTGATTGAACCGTAATTTTCATACTGTCCCGATCGCTTTGCACGGCTTTTATGATACCAATATCCTCTACAAGTCCTGTAAACATTCCATCACCTACTCTACTTTATTAGCACTTCTATCCTTAACTTTTAAAGTTGATCCACCTGTTTTTGTGCCTTATCCTTCTCCCTTCTCTCGTTAGCAATAAAAAATAAAAACCCCTTTACATCAAAGGGGTTTTGGGAGTATAAGACATCAACAAATAAGCCTATTTGAAAACAATTTTTTCATAGACTGTCATCTCACTCGTTCTTCTCCCATCCAGACTATCACTGTCGGTTTTGGATTTGCACCAAATCAGCTTGCGCTCACGGACTTTGAATTGCTTCATCACCGCCGATTGGGAATTTCACCCTACCCCGAAGAACATCTTCTATTCGATTGTGGCTAAATAAAAAAACTTCCCACAAGATGATTGGGAAGTTTTGTAATAAATGCATAGTCAAATAAACCTTCTAAATTAGAATCAATTTAAAAAGTTCGCATTTTTACCCTTCTCCCATCCAGACTGTAACTGTCGGTTTTGGATTTGCACCAAATCAGCTTGCGCTCACGGACTTTGAATTGCTTCATCACCGCCGATCGGGAATTTCACCCTACCCCGAAGAATATTTTTATTTAGCTAATCTTACGATAACACTATTTTATTATATTATCCATCCTTCTTTTTAAATTTTTTTCGAAGCATAAATTTTAAACAGCTTTGACTCGACTTGAAAAATGTAAAAGATGTTATTAAAATGATGACATTTAACCTGTTTATGGAACTTCTTAATCAAAAAAACGTTCCTTTACAAGTGACTATTCAGTCTAGCAGTTTGGAGGTCATTTACTTGACATTTTTTAAAAATATACCTTTTAAACAAGCTATTTTCTATGCCCTATTAGCACTCTGTTGTGGGGTTTCGATCGTTTTCGTACATCATAACGAACAATTTTATGATCGACCGATAGCGGAAATAACGCAAGTGGATGTAACAGCATCAGAACCGATGACAGATATGTATGAAAATGAGGATTTTTTGTTTACACAGGAGATTATGGCCATTATCAAAAATGGTCAGCATAAGGGGCAATCCATTCATTTGACGAATGACTATTCTTCGTCTGGTGCTTTTGATCAAGAATACCATGTAGGCAATGAAATCTTTGTCACGCTAGATGATCGCACAACACAATCTGTTTTAACAGGAACCATTCTCGATTTAAAACGAGATCAAACCATGGTAATGATTGCATGGATTTTTATTTTTGCCCTACTTATTGTAGGTAAAAGACAAGGCTTATTTTCTATCATTAGTTTGAGTGTCAATGCTGTGATTTTATCATTCGCATTAGATCTTTATGTGAAGCATGGGGGCGTAAGCCTGTTATTAGTCAGCGGCATTTGCGCCCTGCTATTTACGATTATTTCGCTACTACTTATTAGTGGATTGCATACAAAAACATATGTAGCCATCGTGTCCACACTTTTAGGCACTGTTATAGCGCTTATCATAAGCTCTATTGTAATGTGGTTGACAGGTGAAAATGGTCTTCGTTATGAAGAAATGCAATTTTTAACACGTCCTTATCGTACTGTCTTTATGGCAGGTTTATTTATTGGCTCACTTGGGGCAGTAATGGATGTTTCTATTACAATGGCTTCCTCAATTTTTGCTTTATACGAGCAAGATCCTACAATCTCTGTCAAGGCTCTGAAATCTTCGGGACATGAAATCGGTAAAGATATTATGGGTACCATTACAAGTATCTTATTCTTTGCCTACCTTTGCGGCTCCATACCTATGATTATTCTCTATTTAAAAAATTCTTCCACATTAGGGCTTACATTGTCCTTAAATCTTTCTTTAGAATTAGCCCGTGCCTTAGCAGGGGGTATTGGTGTTGTCCTTACGATTCCTATCAGTCAGTATACCGCTATATTTTTCATTAATCGAAAGAGGGTTCAAGGATGAATGTTGTCGTCTTATTAGCAGTTATATTATTCGTGTTAATGGTACTTGTCGGCGGTAGACAGGGGATACGCTCATTTCTTTCTTTATTCCTAAACTTTGGTGTGCTCTTTGTCACCATTTTTTTAATGACAAACCCTAAAAATAGCCCCATCATCTTGACGTTTATTGCCTGTACGGTCATTAGCTGTATTAGTCTTTTCTATATCAATAAAACAAACAGTAAAACCATTACAGCCTTTATCTCGACGATGGTGACGATAGGTGTGTTACTACTCTTTATTACCTTTGTAACGGAAAAGTCGATGATCCAAGGGTTTGGCGAAGAATCAACTGAAGAAATCAGCATCTTTTCTCTCTACATTGGTGTTAATTTTGTGCAGATTGGTGCATCAGTCATCATTATGAGTACGATAGGTGCCATTATGGATGTAGCCATTTCCATCGCTACCTCTATGCATGAGATTTTTTATCGCAATCCTTCGATTAGTAGAAAAAAATTATTTACAGCTGGCTTAAGCATAGGAAGAGATATATTAGGAACCGATACCAATACGTTATTTTTTGCTTTCTTTGGTGGCTATTTAAGCTTATTAATCTGGTTCAAGGACCTCTCCTATTCGATTGGGGAAATTGTTAACTCCAAGGTTTTTAGTGCCGAAATGACAACCATTTTTTGTGCAGGAATCGGCATTGCATTGATTATTCCGATTGCCGCCTGCATCAATGCCTTTTATTTAATTCGAACACGCGAAAAAACAGAAAAACTTTTATAAAAATTACCAGTACCTATCATAAAACACAATAATGTCGAGGTGTCTCAATGGATTTTTGAGACACCTCCTTTTGTTGTACTATTTTCATTGCAATCGCCGTATTTTCTGATAATATTTACCATAAGATGTTTACGTACGCTCAAAATGGTTGTTATTTCAAGAATACTAGATGCCCATTCCATGTAACATTTTTTTAGCATAGAACGTCAATACAACGAGATGAAAAAGGAGAAAGTTTGCAATGAAGCATATTATCTTTGATTTTGATGGGACGCTTGCAGATTCTACTGCTGTGTTTGCCTCAGCATGGAATACTTTAGCCCAAAAATATAAATTTAAAGGCATTGAATTAAAGGAAATTGATACATTAAAAAAATTATCAATTTCAGAACGCAGTAAATTATTCGACTTTCCAATGTATAAGTTGCCTATGATTTTACCGCAATTTTATAAATTGTATCGTCAATCATTAAATGATGTTCATCTTTTTGAAGGAATGAAGGAACTATTAATAGAGATTGATAAAAGAGGCTATAAAATCCTGATTATTTCCTCAAACTCTAAAGAGAATATTTTAGAATTTCTTAAAATGAACGGTATTTATTGTGTAACAGATGTACTTTGCTCCAACCGCATTTTTGGTAAGGACAAAGTAATGAAAAAGTTTTTAAAGGAAGCAAATGTCGACTCGTCTAACGTCGTATACATTGGAGACGAGCAAAGGGATATTGTTGCTTGTAAGAAAGCCGGTATACCAATTATTTGGGTGGAATGGGGTTATGATGCCAAAGAAGTCGTGCAAAATGACGAACCTGAATACAGTGTCTCAACACCACAGGAAATTTTAGAGATCATTTAATCATGAAAAAGGATAATAGCACTTGTCTATTATCCTTTTTATATGCCTATCCTTTGATGTCACTAATTTGCATTAGCTTTTCTGCTGTACTATTAACCCCTTTGTAGGCATCTGTTAATTCATGCATACTCGCAGCAAACTGCTGTGTAAACGCAGCAATTTGATTTGTTGATGCATTGACCTGATCGATGGATTGTTTAATATTTTCTAGTTGCACAGTTATGCTATCAGCACTTTCTGTACTACTCTGGGACATTTTTTGTATTTCAGAAGCGACCACCGCAAAGCCACGCCCATGCTCACCTGAACGTGCTGCTTCTATCGATGCGTTTAGACCAAGAATTCTCGATTTCATAGCTAAATCTTTTACTAAATGGACAATCACATTAATTTGTTCAATATCGCCTGTCATCGATTCCGCGAAATTAGATAGCTCTTCCAAACGATTGGATACATCCTTACTGGCAGTGGCTAATCCTTCATTTGTAGCTGTCATTTCTTCTACAGCACTCGAAAGCTCAGTTGCCAATAGACGCATACTATCCATTTTTTCGTTGGAAATAATGGCACTTACTACGCCAATAATACGTCCTCCTTCAAAAATAGGCTGGGCAGAGGCGATATAGGCCATACCAAAACCTTCTGCGCTACGCTCCTCTTTCACAAATTTCCCTGAACTTAACGCTATTTCTGTTGCTGTACCTCGATATTTATGTACTGGGTCACCAACCCCAACTTTTAAGTCAACCTTTTTTCCTGGTTTGTAGGCAAGCACTTTTTCCGTATCTGCCACGATGACACAAGCATCCTCTGGGTAAGTTGCTTGGTATAAATCAATCGAATCAATAGTTGCTTGTAGTTTAGGATGCATTGTCTTTTTCCCCCTAAAATTTTCTGAACTGTATCAATTTAACTATAGCATGCGATCCGAAAAAAGACACCAACGTCCAGTGGTGTCTCCTTACAACATTATGATTTTTTCAATAATTCTACATATTTTTCTGCCGTTCGAATTTCAATTGTTAGAGAATTCTCTCCATAACTTGCCTTAATTAAAAATGGTACATCATTTGAGTTTTGAAACCTAAAATCTAACGTATCATAAGAAACCGTAGCATCTCTTCCTTTTGGGACATATCCTACATCTAACGAATGATGATGGCGCTCAACATATTTGACGGGAATTTGGTCTACTGCATTAAACAAGGTTGAAGAAGTTTGACAAATTCCACCACCAATTCCCATGACTACCTTCTTATTAATAATTTCAGGTGCGGGTTGATAGCCATTTGCCTCATCTCTTGGACCTACAATTGTATTAAAAGAAAAATAATCGCCACTGCCTACAATCACATTATGAATGGCTCTAGCAGAGAGCTCAATATTTTTATTTCTTCCTAAATCAGCACGATTGAAATAAGTTGTATAAGATGCAACAACCACTTCCTCTAATAAAGGAAGATCCTCAAAATAATAGCCACTTTCTGTTATATAGAGCGGCATTTCTACCTGACCGCCAGTCGCAGAAGCTTCGATAATACGCTCCACTAGCTCACTTTCCTTTAAAATGATTTGCGGCTTCCCTTTGATCACTTGCCCGTTTTCATCCAATCGATCAAGCATCATACGCTGATCATAGCCATTTGATGTGTCCGTTCCTCTCGCCCATTCCCTTGCTAATTGTTCGATATGCTTTTGATAGGCTTGTGGGTCCGTATCGAAGCCAAATTCCTTTGGAGATATTGTTTTAAATACCTTACTCGTAGTTGGATCAACAACCTCTACAATAGGATCAATCATTTGTTCTTGTTCATATGTAACAGGTTGCTGTATTTCCTCACGTTGTTGAATTTCTTGTTCTAGCTTGTTATCAGGGACTGCTGTTTTTTCACAACCTACGAGACCCGTCATACAGATAACGCAACATGTAGCTAACCACTTCTTTTTCAACCATAAACACCACCTCTATCTTCATACTACAGAGACATCTTATTCGTCTATTGCTCATAGTGTGTTGTTTTTTGGTTATTTTTATTTGTCAAGATAGCAAAAACACGCTACATTATCCTTAGCCTGACATATCTAAAGATAGTTTGATGTGTATTCTTGTACTTAATTAACCTTTTAATGATTTAGGGGGATTAATTCTAGAAGAAGTAATATACGCTTCCAATACGGTATACTTTAGAATTTAACGCGAAAAAGAGCATCTACTAGCTATCACAAAAGCCAATAGATACTCTTTCTTTTTTATTTTTGAATAAACATTTGTGTCCAGTAATTACCTTCCTGTACATAGCCTACACCAATATGTGTGTAGCTTTTATTAAGGATATTGGCACGGTGTCCTTCACTGTTCATCCAGGCCGTTACAACTTCCTGTGCAGAGCGTTGGCCCTTCGCGATATTTTCACCAGCAGATTTATACGTAATACCGAAGTTTTTCATCATGGTAAAAGGTGTACCATATGTTGGACTTGTGTGGTCAAAGTAATTTTTATCCTGCATATCTTGCGACTTATATTTAGCAACCCTTGATAGCTCCCAATCTTCTTGCAATGCTGGAAGACCTGCTTTTGCCCGTTCTGCATTGACAAGTTTCACAACCTCTTGTTCAACTGTTGCCTGTTCTTTTACAGGGACGTTAATTTTTTGACCTGGAGAAATTTGATTTGGGTTAGCGAGTTGTGGGTTGGCATCAATTAATTCCTGTACACCCGTTTCTGTTTTTAATGCTATTTTCCATAGAGTATCACCAGATGTCACTGTATAGGATTCGGCGGCCAGTGCCGCAACTGGCACTAATAATGAAGTTGCTACTACTGAAGCTAGTGCTACTTTTTTTATTTTTTTAAACATGTTAATCACCCTTCCTAATTGCTCTACCATTATCGTAAATAGTTTCTGAGCCATAATCATCACAAAATATTTGGAAGGATTTTTACAATTGTATGACAAGCTCGCCATATGTTTAGTTAAAGCCCTTTCTCTCGCTATTCTTTCCCATTGGAATTGTCATCAAGTTGCAATATGTTTGTAATTGGCATACATTACTAATAGATTCAGTGATCAATTGCTGCACAAAATATCCTATTTTGCTAATTGCTTACGCTGTAATCGATAAATTAAGAGAATATAGAGCCAATCATAAAAGAGCGTTGCTACAGAAATAATGGTAATTAAAGGTGTGCGGAAGTATAGATAAAAGCCAACCGCTGCAAATAATGTACCCACCATCTTACAAACTGCAATCCCCATGGATTGACCAGCTAAATTCCCTCTTTGCAAGAGTAAAGCAATAAATAGACCTGACATCATAAGATTTTGAAAGAATGCTACGTACTTTCCTTCGAAATCTTGAAATTCATAGACTATACCTAAAATGATCAGCATGCTAAAGATTAACGTGATCAAAAAGGAGAAATACAATAGCTTTTTTGATAGCATCTTTCGATATTCATTTGGAGCATAACGTAAAAATTGCATCAAAATAAAGACATCCAATACAAACCAAATCAGCGTAATATAGCGTTGCAGGTCATTTTGTGGGTAGAAAAAGGCAAAGATAAATTCCCATGAAATATTGGCACAAATAGCGACCATAGGCATGCCATAGGTTTTATCTTGCCATCCTTTGTAAATAACAAGTATATATGTAAAAATCCAAAAAAGACCCATTCCTACTTGGCAAATTAATAATATGTCTTGTTCACTCAACATTCACGCTCCCCCCTTTCTAGCATTCCTTCTACTATATGAGGAAATCGATTCTTTATGTCTAAAAGTTTGATAGACGGGTAAAGGAGTAGCTAAATAGTAAAAAACGGCAACCTATACATTCCACAAGCGATCCTATATAGTAAAACGAGGTGATTAAATGAAAATAAAAATGTATATAGATAATGAGCAATTTATCGCAGGAACGACCTTAAAAGATGAGATGGAGATTGAACACAATAATATGGCTTTGCATAGTTGCCATGATGTTCAAGCTATCATTAACAATCGTCAGCATTTAGCTGCGACATTGAACTGTGATTTACAAAATTTTATTTGTACAGAGCAAACACATAGTGCGAACTTTCATAAAGTCACATTAGCCGATCAAGGACGAGGAGCTGCGCAAATGGATACAGCGGTGAAGAATACAGACGCGCTTTATACACTTGAGCCTAACTTACTATTATGTAGTTTTACAGCAGATTGCGTGCCCGTTATTTTTTATAATGCTGTGAATGGACTCGTCGGTGTGATTCATTCGGGATGGCAAGGAACAGTCAAAGAAATAACACCCAAACTGTTTCAGCATCTTATGAATGAAGAACAGTGTCGACCTGAGGACTTTCATGTTCAAATCGGTATGGCACTGAGTCAGCAGAAATTTGAGGTAGACGCAGATGTATATGAAAAATTCCACAGTCTTGGTTATGCCGAAGAATTTATGTATTACAATGCAGAAACGAAAAAATACCATATTGATAATCAGCAGACAGTCAAAAAGCAATGTGAGCTTGCGGGTATTCCAGTGAATCAAATACAAATTGATGAAACCTGTACATTCCTTAGTCCCGATGGCTTTTCTTATCGTCAAGATAAACAAGCTGGAAGACATTTAAGCTTTATTATGCGAAAAACACAATAACAGCAAAGACCCTTCTTATCGAATGGGTCTTTGCTGTTATTTTAAAGTACCTGTACTAATAATGGACGTTTCTACATGGACCTTCACGTCTAATTTTCTAATAAGCTCTCTTGTTTTTTTCGATGTCCATTTTCCATGATGATACATTCTAAATTCTTCACTTAAGCCAGCTGGATCTACCTCTGTTTTATTTAATCGCGCTAAAAATTCACTAATATCCTGTTCCAGCTGTTTATTCACATCTTTTTCCAAATCACTTATACTTTCAACTGTAAATAAATGTGATTCTCTTTCTCCCTTATATTCGCTTAAAGTACCCTTTATTTTTAAGAAAATCGTTAATTTGGGTGATTCCATATTTTTATTACTCTCTTTTTTCACACTGCTCTCGATTAAATCAATCATTACCTTTTCTTCTCCATGTCCCGCATTTAAATCAAGGTGCAAAGGAGCAAGATTTTTCTGTCCACTTAAAGCTTGAATAACTAGTGCTTCCTCAGGTTTAATTAATTCATGCATCTGATTCCCTTTAAATATGGCAACGCCTTTAATCTCTAATTTCTCCCCTCGTTTTTCAACATAGGGTAATACTGTATCCACTACAGGATTTGTAATCGAGTACATAAAATCATGAATATTGGTATTGGGGTTAAAAGCAGTATTGATACTCGGCTCTAATAGATTGTTCAAATAAAAATTAATACTTGGCTTATCAGGATAATCTCCTTTTAAAATCGCTTCCGCATTATCCTTCACAACAGCTATCAATACTTTATTACCTACTTCCGCATTGCGATATAAGTGCTGAACAATTTTTCGAACATTCCCTTTCCGCGCAAAATCTTCGTTTACTAAGACAACTCGCAATTGATTGAAGACTATTTTCTTATCGGATTGCTTTTCTATTTCCACGATGCCGCTTGATACTAAATCTGTTGTGATAGAAAAAGTTTGTGTGTCTTTTTCTGCGTCTGGAGAATATTGGGGGATCGCTACTGTGAGCCTCATCTGGTTCTCATCGATATAGTCAAAAGCCATCGAGTCTACCATCCCAACATCTTCTAGAGGAACTTTTATTTCTTTTTTAGAACAGCCTGTAAGTAAAACGAAAATCAAAAAAGAAATGATGCATAGATGTTTATTTTTCATACCTGCACCTGCTTTTTTCGAATAACATATATCAGGATTAAAAACACTGGCCAGCTTACCAGCACATAGCCTACATAGTTACTTGCCATAAATAATTTTTCTTGGAATTCACGCGAAAAGGGCATTTTTACAATAAAGAAAATAATCAAGGCGATGATATACAACTGATAACTTTGCTTTTTCTTTTTAAGGAAGGTATCCATACCCCTTTTTGCACACCATACATAGGCTGTAATCGAGGATAAGATTAGAAAAACCCAAAGCGTAATGCCAATGATATCGATTCGCTCAATAAAGGTAAATTCTCCTGCCTTAAATAGGTTTAATACTGAAAACTCTACATTTTTTAATTGCCACTCTGAATAATACATGACGCTAATAGCTGTTGTGATAAAGCATAAAAATATACTAATCCAAATACCGATTAAGGAATGACGAAATGCCTTTTTTTGATCGATGATATATGGAAAATAAAATAGAATTAATTCGTAACCAAGGATAGAAAAATATCCTTGCTTTAACGCTTCATAAAATTCCTTAGGCGTAAAATTAAAGAGAGGCAAAAAATGACTTGGATCACCTTTTTCAATGGCCCAGCGCGTAAAATAGAATAATCCAATGGTAATAAAAAATGTCATTATACAAAATCGTGCAATAGATTTAATACCCCCACTTACAATATAAATAAGTAGCAGTAAAAAGCAAAGGACAGGCATGGTGATGGTTTGTTCCTGCAATGCAGTACTTTGAATTAAGTGCATATAATTACTAATAATCCCTGCACTAAAAACAATAAATTGAATAATGACGAGTAGATTTATAAATTTTCCGAGCCATTTTCCCAATAATATTTCATTCATTCGAAATAAATCATCATTGGGAAACTTCGAACAAAGCCATACCATCGCAAATAGTGTCAGGCTAGCAATCACACCAAAGAGAAGAGGCATAAATGATTGTGTGTAGCCCATAGGACTTAATTTCTGAGGGAGCGAAAGGATACCGGTACCAATCATAATACTTTGCGCTAAGAAGATGACATGATAACGATTTAACACCTTTCCTTTTGTTGTATTCAAAGTTAACCACCTCATTCTCATTCTGACACTATTTTTTCTGTACTTTTGAAATACCAGTCTTACTTCTTATATATTTAGTTGGAAATCGGATGACACTATCCAATAAATCGCTTGGCTTTCTTGGAATAGCAGGTGTCATATAATGCGTTCCTAAAGATTTGAGACTTAATAAATGGTGGATTAACCACGCAAAGGCGAGCATCTGTCCAAACAAGCCAAATAAACCTGCTGATAAGATAAAAATATAACGGATAAATCGGCTAGTATTACTCATTAAGAAAATGGGCGGTAAGAAGGAAAGTAGTGCTGAGGTAGCGACTAATACAATGAGTATATTACTGAGTAATCCAGCTTCTACGGCCGCTGTACCAATTACAATACCTCCTACGATACCAATTGTTTGTCCGACTTTGGCAGGCATTCGAGAGCCCGCTTCTCGCAACACTTCAATAATAAGCTCGATAAATAATACCTCAATCAGTGGTGGAAATGGTACCTTACTTCTTGATTCTTGAAGATTTAGTAATAATTCGTATGGCAAAATTTCTGGATGAAAGGTTAAGGCTGATATATACATGGGTGTAATCATGATCGTTAAGAAAAAACCAAAAAAGCGCAGCATCCTTAATAAAGATGCTGTTGTCCAACGGTTGTAGTAATCCTCAATCGACACGAACATTTCAAAAAAAGAAGTGGGACAGACAATGGCTAGTTGACTATTATCCATAAAAACGACGATTCTACCATCCAGAAGATAACGGCAAATACTATCTGGACGGACTGTCATGTAATATTGAGGAAAGGGCGATAATGGATTATCCTCAATTAATTGCTTCAACACGGATATATCCGTAAATAACGGATAATCTACCTGGTCAATACGGTTTCTTAAATCATCTAAATTTTCATGGCTCACGATATTATCCATATACATAATCGATATTTTAATATTGGCTTCTGACCCAACAATTCGGTTTTCATTTTTTAGCATGGAGCTTTGAATCCGTCTTCTCACTAACGATATATTCGTTTCCAGTGATTCTGTAAATGCATCTTGTGGACCAATTACAGTCGACTCTGTTTCCGTATCCGTAATGGCCCTTGTAGGCGCACTATACGTATCGACACTTAATAAGGCGTTGGTTTCGTGAAAAAAAAGAAGGGTTTGCCCAGCATTCAATTTTTTAACGACACCTTTCACATCTTTCGGGTCCACATATTGAGCCATTTGATGAATTTGTTTCAAATTATTAGCTAGTGGAATCGTCACCATGGTTTGTAAGGTCATTTTTTCGATGAGTGAGGAGAAATAAATGACCGTCACATCCCCTTCTTCTGTAGCGATCATTTTCAGTTTTACGTCATCGACTTCGTTAATCTCCTGCTTTAATTTAGCGACAATCTGCTCGGGTATCTCGTTCATTTTTGCTCCACCCCTTTTGTTCCGATAAATACCAGTCCATATCATTCATTTTTTAGTAGTTTGTCTTTTTTTCATTTAATTATGTAAAAATTGTGCTAGCAAAAATAGCCATACAAAAAGGATGCATCCCAATTAGAGATACATCCTTAAAGGTTATTCTATAGAATCTTTGCTGTATCGGTTTTTACCAATACCAAATACGTAGTAGCTAATGGTTACGAGGATCAAGAAAATAATGCCCACTATTAATGACACGCGTGTATCATCATTGAACCACATGCCGACTAGTACCATGATTAAAAAGATGATTGTTACATAGTTTGTAATCGGTGCGAACGGCATTTTAAAAGGATGCTTTGCTAGCTGCGCTCCCTTTACTTTTCTAAAACGAATTTGACTGATTAAAATGATAAACCATGGAATCATCCCTGGTAAAACACTTGCACTATACACATAAACAAATAAGTTTTCAGGGGCAATATAACTTAGAATAACACCAACGACTAAGCCAACTAATACGCCCGCTGTTCCAAATAAAGGCACACCATTACTAGAAAGCTTTGCGAAAAATTTTGGTGCTTGTCCATTCATAGCAAGTGTATATAACATACGTCCAGCACTATAGATTCCACTGTTACACCCTGACATTGCAGCTGTGATGACGACGAAATTAATAATACCTGCAGCAGCTGTGATACCTACCTTAGCAAATGTCGCAACGAAAGGACTACCAATTGTGCCAAGCTCATCCCAAGGATACACTGTAACAATGACAAAGATTGCACCGATATAGAAAATTAAAATACGCCAAATAATGCTTTGGATGGCATTCGTAATCGTTTGTTGAGGATTTTTTGCTTCTCCTGCTGTAATCCCAATGAGCTCCACCCCTTGATAGGCAGCAACGACTAAAGATAAGGCAAAGAAAAATCCTGTCCAGCCACCTGTAAAGAAGCCACCGTGACTCCAAAGATTGGATAAGCCGATTGCTATTCCATCATTGCCAAAGCCAAAGAAGATGAGTCCGACCCCTGCAATAATCATTAAAATAATCGTAACAATTTTAATCATCGCAAACCAGAATTCAAATTCTCCAAACGATTTGACAGAAATGAAGTTTGCCACACCCAAAATCACCATTGCAATTAGACCAGGTATCCAAGCTGGTAATTCTGGATACCAATATTGCATATACGTTCCTACTGCTATAATTTCAGACATCCCAACAATAACCCATTGGAACCAGTTACTCCACGCTGTTAAATACCCTGCTAAAGGATGAATATATTTATAGCCAAATGTGGCAAAAGAGCCTGTACTTGGCTCCATATAAAGCATCTCACCCATTGCCCTCATAATGAAAAAAATAAAAATACCTGCAATACCATAGGCAAGGAGTACAGAAGGTCCTGTCCATTGAATAGCACTTGCTGAGCCCATAAATAGCCCAACACCAATCGTACCGCCAAGTGCAATCATTTGAATATGACGTGCTTCTAATCCTCTTTTCAATTCCTTATTGGCCACTCCATAACGCCTCTTTTCCTGTTGTTCTTTCTACGATGTTTTTACTTTAAAATAATAATCAATTTTTCTAAAAAAGACAAATGTATTTTTAGGAAAAACAAAAAATATTGCTATTTTAATAGAATAACAAAAATAGGTAATAACGACGATTTAATTGATGTTTGTACGAAATATGATGTTACTTCAACATAATTTAAATCAGAAAATTCAAAAAAACTCTATTCCGTTCAAGTCGAAAGGAATAGAGTTTACTTCGTTATTGTAATAAAGTTTGTTCCTGTAATTTTGCAGAGAAGTATTTACGTGCATCTGCTGTTAGAATTTGTAGCAAAGTCACTTCTTCTTGACGAGCAAATTCTACAAACATCCCACTTAAATTCTCGTAGACATATTTGATTTTAAAGCCACTATCTAAATAATGATCTACTTTTTGAATTTCCTCTGTGCTTTGTTGGAATTCAGACATGCCATCACCTCACCTTCTTTTGAAAATGTCTTGATGTTGTCTCACTTACTCGGCACCCTTCATCTCTAACAGAGGATCTGGTTGCTCCACCAGTTCATCTTCATCCGGAGTCGCCGTTGGAGCTGTTGTTTGGCCAAATATTTCGTCTAAATTATGTCCGACAGTAATACCTAAATATTTGGCATCACTTGGATCATCTAGCTCAGCTTGAGGATACTTTTTAAACCACCAATACTTCGCTAATACATAATATACAATCGCGCCTACAGCGAACCCTACTAAAGAAGAGTAAGTTGAAAATATATTGGCAACTGCACCACCGATTACCCAGGCGATTAACCCAGCCATATTAAAGCCCTTATAATATTTAAATTGCCCATCTAATTCATAAAGCTCTTTTACATGTACGCGCCGTTTACGAATCAGGTAGTAATCAGCAAATAAAATACCTACAATCGCTGTTAAAATACCGCCAATGATTAATAGGACATTGACCATGACATCAAATAGACTCCAAGGCTGTGCAAGAATACCAATAATCCCTGCAATAACTACCCCTACCCAGAATGGCACTTTCGGTCCACCGATATTAGAGAAAATAGTAGCTGCTGGTACAACGTTGGCAGAGGTATTTGTCGACCATTGTGCTAATACAATCATCAGCAATAGAATCCCAAGAATAAAGCCGCTTGCACTTTGCTGTAAGGCATTAATTGGGTCTGCCGAGGCAACTGCCATATAGCAAACTGCACCAATCGTAACAATGAATGTGTTTGTAATGGGCATGACAATTAAAGAGCCTACAAGCTGTGTTTTATTACGCTTGAACCAATTACGCTCATTTTTGGGTGCTTTAAAGAAACGGGACAAGGATGGCATATCTGCTGCTAAGGTTGCCCAAAAGCCCATATTTGCCATCACCACTACCATAAAGGCGGTAAAAGCAGCGAAGCCTGTTGTTGGGGTTTCCACCCACGTCCAAATATTTTTTCCCTGAGATGTTGCATTATCTGCCAATGTGTAATACATCCAACAAGAAATTAAAATAATGACAGGGGCTGCTAAATCAGCAAAACGCTCAATGGATTTAATACCAAGAGATGTATTAAAGAGTTGAAGCGCTGCAAACACAAGGAAGCAGATAAACCAATTATCAAAGCCAAACAATAAATTTAAAATTCCGTTTATCGCTAATGCACCAAAATACGTATTCAAACCAAACCAACAGGCAGCTGTAACACCACGTACAAGAGAAGGTATATGAGTACCGAATGTGCCAAATGGTGCACGCATATAAACAGGGAAAGATAATCCATGCTCTATTCCGATGTCACCAATTAACGTCATAAAGACGCCAATTAAACAAGAACCTACCAATGTTGCCACAATCACCATTGGTAAGGATAAATTCATGATAGCCGAACCACCAATGGCAAAAGCCGCTAATACAATTGCCATTCCTATCCAAATCACCGCAAAACCAAATGTTCCAATATTTCTTTGTTGATGTGTCACTGGAAGTAAATCTGGGGATTTTAAATAATTCCCTTCACGTTCCATAATGTTTCTCTCCTTTTTTTCTAATTTCCGTGACAACCTACTTGAAGTGCCTTCCTTCACCCAAAATGCTGAAGGAAGGTGGAATTTCGATTTTAATCTTTATTCAAAAATGAACAACGGTCCTTTATTTTGATAGACTGCTAAGAAGTGATTGGCGTTCATTCCATGTCATTGGCGGAATTGTAGATGGGCGTTCAACCATTGAAATGGCTCCATCGACAGGACAAACAATTGAGCATAAATTACAGCCTACGCAGTCTTCCTCACGAACCTTTAGCATTGGGCGACCATCCTCCGTATAAAGGTCAATACATTGATGGGATGTATCCTCGCAAGCAATATGACACTTATTGCAATTAATACAAACATCATTATTAATTTCTGCGACAATTTTATAATTTAAATCTAAATCACCCCAGTTTGAATACCTTTGTACAGAGCGACCAACTAAATCCATGACTGAAGCTAAACCTTTATCATCTAAGTAGTTATTCAGCCCATCAATCATATCCTCCACAATACTAAAGCCATGATGCATTGCTGCTGTACATACCTGTACGCCTGTCGCACCCATTAAAATAAATTCCGCTGCATCTTGCCAATTGGAGATCCCCCCAATGCCCGAAATCGGTACATTGACTAATGGATTACGAGCACATTCTGCAACCATGTTCAGTGCAATTGGTTTAACTGCTGGACCACAATAGCCCCCATGAGCTCCTTTTCCAGCCACATGTGGTACTGTATTCCAAGAATCTAAATCAACACCAGCTAAACTGTTAATCGTATTAATCATACTCACAGCATCTGCTCCACCTCGTGTTGCCGCTTCCGCCGTCACGGTAATATCCGTAATGTTGGGCGTTAGTTTAACAATAACAGGTGTACGCGCCGCTTCCTTTACCCAGTACGTTTGTTTTTCCACCAATTCAGGGACTTGACCAGAGGCAGAACCCATGCCTCGTTCTGCCATCCCATGTGGACAACCAAAGTTAAGCTCAAGACCATCAACCCCCACATCTTCTACTCGTTTCACAATTTCATGCCATTTTTCTTGCTTTGGTTCCACCATTAACGAGGCAATAATTGCGTGATTAGGAAATTTCTTTTTCGTCTCATAAATTTCTTGTAAATTCACTTCTAATGGTCGATCCGTAATTAATTCAATATTGTTAAAGCCTGCCACACGTTGGCCATTATAGCTAACTGCCGCAAAACGGGAAGACACATTTAAAATCGGTTCTCCTAACGTTTTCCAAACTGCGCCACCCCAGCCCGCTTCAAATGCACGTTGGACTTGATAGCCTGAATTCGTTGGTGGAGCAGATGCTAGCCAAAATGGATTCGGCGATTTGATGCCCGCTAAATTAATGCGTAAGTCTGCCATATAAGTTCCCCCTCTATCCGTACTAACAATCTTTTGTCAACTGAAAGCATAGTGCCAGATACAGGCTGTATGACCACCATTTCAAAACATAGGCTAATGTAATATTCAGATGGGGGATTAACAGCCTGTATAAACCCGATTGGTGAATCTAACAATCAGTGGAGAAAGAGCCTCCACTGATTGAAGGTTCACTTTATGCAATCTCACTTGGTTTTCTTAAACGTTCATGAATCTTATATGCTGCATCTTTTCCTTGCTGTACAGCGGTCACTACCATCGCTTCACCCTGTCCATTACCAAAGACAACATCTCCACATGCAAATACTTTGTCATTGGACGTTTGCATTGTTGTCTCATCAATGTCTACGACACCATTTGTATGAGCTAAACCAAAGGCTTCAATTAACGATACAAAACGAGTTTGCCCGATGGCTTTAATAACAGCATCCACTTCAATGATAAAATTGGAGCCCTTTACTTCTTCAGGGCGTTGTCGACCATCAGGACCTGCCTCACCAAGCTTCATTTTCACACATTCAATGCCTGTCACCTTTCCTGCTTCATTGCCAATAATTTTTTTAGGTGCAGTTAGCCATTTAAATTCCACACCATCCTGCTTGGCAAATTCATATTCAAATTTGTATGCTGTCATTTCTTTTTCTGTTCTACGATAGAGAATTTGTACATTATCTGCGCCTAAACGCACCGCACTTGTAGCACCGTCTATCGCCGTGTTTCCAGCACCGATTACGGCTACTCGTTTCCCTACAATATCATTTGTAAGCGGTCCCATTTTTGTTTTTCGAATAAACTCAATAGCATCATGTACCCCTTCTAATTCTTCCCCATCAATGCCCAAATTTGGGACAGCACCCATACCGACAGCTAAAATCACACTGTCATACTGAGCCAAAATTTCATCAGCAGAAATATCCACACCTACAGCTGTATTCGTTTGAATGTCCACACCGAGCTGTTCAATCTGCTCTACTTCCCAATCTACGACATCATTTGGTAATCGGAATGCTACAATCCCATAGCTTCCTAAGCCCCCTGCCTTCGCTTCAGCCTCATAAATAGTTACTTGATAGCCTAAACGACTGAGCTCACGAGCTGCCGACAAACCAGCAGGACCTGCCCCTACAATGGCTATTTTCTGTCCATTATGTGGACCTGCCTTAAATAGCTGAGCATTGGTTTCCATTGCCCAATCCGTTGCATAACGTTGTAACTCACCAATTTTAATTGGCTTTGTTGAAGAATTTAAGACACACGCCCCTTCACACAGTTCTTCCGTTGGACAAACTCTTGCACAGCTTGCACCAATTGGGTTTGCTTCTAATATAGTCGTAGCAGAACCCTTCATATTACCAGATGCAATTTTTTTTATGAAATTTGGTATTTGAATACTTGTTGGACATGCTTTAATACATGGTGCGTCATAGCAATACAAACAACGATTGGCTTCCTCAATAGCCTCATTCTTTGTCATCTTACCTTTTAATTCCACAAAATTACGTCTAAGCTGCACGGTCATTGCATTTTCTTGAATCGGAACCATTTCCACATCCCCCTCATGTGTTCATTTTTTCCGTACCCTAATTACGAAACCGATTGTTTTGCTCTCCAGTCAAAACAATCGGTCCTATCCTGTAGGAAGCTAAATGTTTAGAGCTTCCGCAGTTACTGTTTTTAATGGACGTTTAATGTATCGTCCACTGCCAAGTACACCTACAAATTCTTTATTTTTAATGACATATTCCCCACGTACGAGTACACTAACAGGCTCACCTGTTACCTCCCAGCCTTCATATGGGTTATAGTCCACATTCATATGATGTGTTTTAGCTGAAATTTGACGCTGCGCCTCTGGGTCAAAAATGACGATATCCGCATCTGAACCAATTGCAATCGTTCCTTTTTGCGGGAATAAGCCAAATATTTTTGCGGCACTAGTAGAGATCATATCAACAAATTCATTGATGGAAATTCTGCCTTTTGCCACGCCCTCAGAGTATAAAATACTGAAGCGGTCTTCAATGAATGGTCCGCCATTTGGAATTTTCGAGAAATCATTTAAGCCTAATTGCTTTTTACCTTTAAAGCTAAAGGAGCATTGGTCTGAGCCAATCGTCTGTAGCTGTTTTGCCTTTAAGGCATTCCATAAATGTTCTTGATGATATTTAGGACGAAGTGGCGGTGACCAAACATATTTGGCTCCTTCAAAGCCTGGTTGCGATAATGCGGATTGATCGAGCGTTAAATACGGTGGACAAGTTTCACCATAAACATCATAGCCCTTTTCACGAGCGGCAATAATTTCATCTACCGCTTCTTTACATGTCACATGCACCACATAGAGCTTCGCACCAGCTATATGCGCTAATTCGATAGCACGCTTTGTTGCCTCTCCTTCCAATTCCGCTGGACGAGTTAGTGCATGATAGATCGGTTCCTTATGTCCAGCACGTCTTGCCTCCTCTACTAGCTCATCTATAACAGAGCCATTTTCACAATGGACCATCACTATCGCACCAAGATCCTTAGCGATTTTAAAGGCTTTAAATAGTGTACGATCTGTCGCTTGGAATTCTTTTGCATAAGCCATGAAGACCTTGACAGAAGTAATGCCCTCTTGCTCTAATAATTGTGGTAATTCAGCTTCGGTTTCAGGTGTTAGATCACCAATCATCAAGTGGAAGCCATAGTCAATAGCAGACTTTCCTTTTGCCTTGTCGTGCCATTTCTCTACGGCTGTCGATAATTTTTCTTCTCCTGCTGTTAAACAGAAATCTAAAATAGTAGTTGTCCCACCAAAAGCCGCTGCAATAGTGCCTGATTTCCAGTCATCATCCGTCACCGTGTTATTGAATGGCATGTCTAAATGCGTATGGGGATCAATGCCACCAGGCAATACGTACTTGCCTGTAGCATCAATTATTTCAGCGCCAGCATCCGTTAAATTTTGTCCAATTTGAACAATTTTACCGTTCTCAATTAAAATATCTGCCTCAAATACATCAGCAGCAGTTGCTACTCGTCCACCTTTAATAATTTTTTTCACTATGCCTCTCACCCTTCATCACAAAATTAGAGAATGCTTGATAGTTAATGCAGTGTATATGTTTCGCCCATACTAAACTTCGTTTGTAGCGTTAACACCGTTTCCAATAAAATATCTGCGCCCTTTGCACAATCTTCAAAGGCTGTTTCCTCTTCTTCACAATGACTCTTGCCTTGAATGCTTGGAACAAAAATCATCGCGGAAGGAACCATACTTGCCATATACTGTGCATCATGCCCAGCGCCACTAAACATACGATGAGATGAATAGCCAAAGCTTTGACAAGCTCTTTCTACTTCATTGCAAATCGCACTATCAAAATACACGGTATCTCTGCCCCATAACTTGACAGGCTGAATATGGCATCCGCCCGCTGTCTCAGGAAGCGCGTTGAGAATATCCTCAACCTGTTGCATGACCTCTGGCTTTTGATGACGTGAATCAATTGTAAATGTCACCTTATTTGGGATAACGGTATGAATATTCGGGGAAACATTCATACGACCAAAAGTAAAAACAAGTTGTTCGTCAATTTTTCCTAATTGTTCATATAGCTCTTTAATGATGGTTGATGCCACAATCATTGGGTCTTTACGCATTGACATTGGGGTTGTACCTGCATGGTTTGATTGCCCACTAATTGTAATTTCATAGCAGACCATGCCTAGCACACCTTCAACCACACCAATTTCCTGCTGTTTTGCTTCTAATACTGGCCCTTGTTCAATATGCAATTCGATATAAGCAAGTGCCTCCTTCAGACGATTGGTTTGCTCTCCCTCATAGCCACTTGCTTGTAAAGCTTGTTGAAAACGAATGCCGTTTTTATCCGTAGATTGGAGCATTTTTTCTTTGTCAAATTTTGAGGTAATGACGCCTGAACTCATCATGGCTGGATCAAAACGTGCCCCTTCTTCATTCGTGAAATTGATAATCGTAAGAGGAATGTCCACTTCGATATCATTTTCCTTTATTGTTCGAATGGCCTCGATCGCTGTTAGTACACCTAACACACCATCAAATCTTCCACCTTTTTCTACTGAATCTAGATGGGAACCCATGACAATGGGTGGCACATTCTTTTTACCAGGAAGAGTGGCGTAAATGTTGCCCATATCGTCCACCTGAATATCCATTCCTAACGCTTTGCAACACTCACAAAAATAGTTTCTTGCTAATACATCCTCATTCGAAAGAGACAAACGTGTGACACCACCATTTTCGGTGGCCCCAAATTGACTAAATTGTTCAATTAACTCTTGCAATCGTCTACTATTACATTTATACATATGCAAGTCCTCTCTTTCACAGTAGTTAATAAACATTCTAAAATAGATAAAATTTGTGAGATATGGATAGTAAACTAAAAAAATATGTGCAACTGCACATCATATATGGTAAGTTATGTTCATAATTAAGGGGGGAACGTATGGGGACGATTCGTAAAATTGTAGAGGGAGTTCATTTCCCAATGCTCACATTAGTCGCTGGACATAGTGGTACGTATCGCAGAGTTACTGGTATTAATGTTGTGGAAAGCAGTGATTTAATCATGTTTTGTAGACCCAATGAATTAGTCGTCACAACAGGTATTAATTTAGATGCGCAGCAAGACTCCTTGGAACATCTTGTCAAACAGGCATACACGAAAAAAGTAGCTGGCTTTATCATTAATACAGGACCATTCATTCCTAGCATTCCAGAAGCCGTCATCTCTTTTGCCAATCAACATGATTTCCCAATTTTTCAAATGCCATGGAATTATCGCATTGCTGATCTATTAAAAACTACCTTTCAATTTATTGCCAATCACCATCAAGAGCTTTCTATCGAAGAAAAGGTTCTTTTCAATCTACTATTTCATTACAAACAAAACACTAACACAATGAAAGATCAACTAGCACAGCTAGGATTTCCTCAAGGAAGAGAATTAGCGATCATAACTTGTACAACCATTGGCTCCAAAGCAGCTATTGACCGTTATGAGGTCATGATCCAATTCGCTTTTCAAAATCGCTATCAACGCTTCTTAAAATTAAAGCATAAAAATCACCTCATCTTTTTAATTGATAAAGCACAAATCAATACACCTAATATACCCTTCTCAAAAGTTGTGGAAGAAATCTATGAAAAAATCACGCTAAAAAATGGTTACTTGGATATTATTATCGGTAAAGGTAACTTTCATAAAGAGCTAGAAAATGTTCGCCAAAGCTATGATGAGTCTTTAACCGTCATCCATTTAGCACAGCTTCATAACAATCGTTATTTGTATAAATACAAAGAAATCGGTGCCTATAAAATATTGATGGCTGTGAAAAATCAGCCCCTAATGAAATCGTTTAGTCAGGATATTTTAGGACAACTTTACCGCTATGATGAACTACATGGGACAGACTATGTACCTTTTTTACGTATTTTTGTTGAGGAAAATGGCAGTACAAGCAGGATTAGTGAACGTCAATTTATACATCGAAACACCGTCCTCTATAAAATTAAGAAAATTGAAATGCTATTAGATATGGACTTAAGCAATCCCTTTACGAAGACTAATTTGTATATTGCCTTTTTAATTGAGGATGTCTTAATGCATCAATAGCCTGTCACAACATTAAATTAACTGAATTATCTTTCTCATTAAATACTCCTTCTAAAATTCTTGAAGCATACATATAAAGTACAAATGGGGGCGACTGCGCATTTTTGTTGTCCACATCTGAGGAAAACATATGCATGCTAATCAACTACCTGTTTAGAAGGAGTGAAGCTTCGTGACAAATGTAACAAGTCCCAATTGGCAAGTAAAAGATGAACAATTCGTATGGCATTCTATGAAGCCCTACAATCCAAATGCAACAATGATCGTCCAATCCTCTAAAGGGGCATGGATTACTGACATTGAAGGCAAGCGTTATTTAGATGCAATGGCAGGTTTATGGTGTGTGAACGTTGGCTATGGACGTGAGGAGATTGCCAAAGCTGCCTATGAGCAATTGCTAGAAAATACGTATACCCCATTATCTGTTGGGCATATCCCTGCTATTCAATTAAGTGAAAAAATTAATGAGCTTTTAGGGGATGATTATGTCGTCTTCTTCTCCAATAGTGGCTCCGAGGCAAATGAGGCAGCCTTCAAAATAGCTAGACAATATCATCAACAAAAAGGTCACGTCAATCGAACGAAAATTATTTCTCGTTACCGGGCCTATCATGGTAGCTCGATGGGTGCTCTTGCAGCAACTGGACAAGCTCAACGAAAGTATAAATATGAGCCACTGGCACCAGGTTTTTTACATGTCTCTCCACCTGACGCTTATCGTGCCAATGAAGACCATATTCAAAGTAAGGACCCTTGTGCATTACCATCCGTCCAAGCAATCGATCATGTCATGACTTGGGAAATGTCAGATTCCATAGCAGCAGTCATTATGGAGCCTATTATTACTGGCGGTGGTGTAATTATGCCCCACGACAGCTACTTACAGGGAGTTAAAGCTGTTTGTGAGAAGCATGGCGCACTACTCATTGTCGATGAAGTCATTTGTGGTTTTGGTCGTACAGGCAAAGCTTTTGGATTCCAAAACTACGGCATCCAGCCTGATATTGTGACTATGGCAAAAGGCTTAACCAGCGCTTATATGCCACTGTCTGCTACAGCTGTTCGTCGTGAAATTTATGAGGCGTTTGCTGGAACTGAGGAATATGACTTTTTCCGTCATGTCAACACATTCGGTGGATCACCAGCAGCATGTGCCGTCGCATTAAAAAATATTGAAATAATGGAAAAGGAAAATTTATTTGCCCACTCGGCTGCACTAGGTGCTACATTACTCACTACATTACAGGAGCAATTAAAGGAGCACCCGAATGTTGGGGATATTCGTGGGAAAGGCTTATTAATTGGCGTAGAGCTAGTACAAGATAAAGATAGCAAAACACCCCTCGACATTACACTTGTGAACAAAGTGATCACACAATGTAAGGAACAAGGGTTACTCATTGGGAAAAATGGGGTAACCGTGGCAGGTTTCAATAATGTGTTAACCTTATCTCCTCCTCTGATTATTTCCTCAGACGAGAAGAATTTCATTGTTGAAAAATTTGTACAAGCCTTACATTCTATTAAACTGTAGGAGGAATAGCTAGATGGTAACAAATACAGACATACAGGATTTAGGTCATTTTATCAATGGACAAACAGTTCTAGGGAAAAGCGGTCAGTTTTCAGATGTTTACAATCCAAGCACAGGTACTGTCATTGCTCGTGTACCTTTAGCAACAAAACAAGAGGTACAGGAAGCGATTGCTGCTGCCCAAGCGGCTTTTCCTGCTTGGCGTGCCTTATCAGTTGGTAAACGAGCTGAAATTATCCTTAGATTCCGCCAACTCATAACAGAAAATATCGATGAACTAATTGATATGATTTGTACAGAGAGTGGCAAAACGATTGAGGATGCCAAGGGCGAAATTACTCGCGGTTTAGAATCTGTTGATTTAGCTATCAATGCCCCCCATTTACTTAAAGGAGAGTATTCGGTGAATGTTGGTGGTCATATCAATGCCTACTCTCTGAAAGAACCATTAGGCATTGTAGCGGCTATTTCACCATTTAATTTCCCTGTCATGGTACCGCTAGCAATTACAAGTATGGCGGTGGCTGTAGGAAACTGTGTGATTCTCAAGCCGTCAGAGCGGGTTCCTTGCTCAGCATTATTTTTATCAGAGCTGTGGAAAGAGGCAGGCTTACCAGATGGGGTTTGGACTGTTATTAATGGAGACAAAGATGCTGTTAATGAGCTGTTATGCCATCCTGCCATTGAAGCGATTTCCTTTGTAGGCTCTACGCCAGTTGCAGAAGCCATTTATGCTACAGCCTCTAAACATGGGAAGCGTGTTACAGCACTTGGGGGAGGTAAAAATAATATGGTGGTTATGCCAGATGCTGACCTAGAGCATGTAGCAAATGCCTTTTTAGGTGCTGCCTATGGAGCTGCCTCCCAGCGTTGTATGGCACTGTCAACCATTATTCCTGTTGGGGAGGATACAGCCAATAAATTAGTGGGTATTCTTGCCGATAAAATTGCCAAATTAAAAGTGGGTCCCTATACAGATGCCGAAGTTGATTTTGGACCAGTCATTACTCAGCAATCAAAGGATGCCATCATTGGCTATATCGATCGTAGCCTAGAAGAAGGCGCAACACTGGTCTGCGATGGGCGAAATCCGGAAATTTCCAAACAATCGAACGGTTTCTATCTTGGACCTACATTACTCGATCATGTAAAGCCTGGAATGGAAATTTATGAACAAGAGGTTTTTGGACCTGCACGTAATGTCGTCCGCGTGGCATCATTAGAGGAAGCTATAGCCCTTATTAATGCCCATGAATTAGGAAATGGTGTAACCATCTTTACGAACAATGGTGCAGCAGCTCGAAAGTTTACCACTGAAATTGAAGTAGGTATGGTAGGTGTCAATGTACCCATTCCTATTCCAGTAGGCTATCATAACTTTGGTGGCTGGAAACGTTCAAGATTTGGTGAGGGGCATATGTTTGGACCTGACCAAGTACGTTTCTTCACAAAAGCGAAAACCATTTCAGAAAAATGGATAGAACAAGGGAATGACGTTACCTCTTCCTTTGCATTTCCAAGTAATCAGGACTAATCCTAAAAAATAAATATTCGCGTAGTCAATAGCTACGCGAATATTTTGAAAAAACTGACGCAAAAACATGGTCACTAGTTTTTACAGTTTAACTATTTGTTCTCTTTTTTCTCTTCCGTTTTTCTTACTTCTGAGAAATCTGTTTCTTCTCCAGCCTCCATGCCATAGCTAGGATTTCTATCCATACGAGTAAATGTATCTACATCATCCTCGTCTTCAAATCGCTTTACAAGAATTGGAATCGAAATTAGCCCAGCAAGACCAACGAGTGCATAAACCCAACGAGATAAGACCGCCGTTTGTCCACCAAATAAATAAGCCACTAAATCAAATCTAAAGAATCCAATGAGTCCCCAGTTGATTGCACCTATAATAACTAGTACTAAGGCGATTCTATAAAGCACGCTCATGTGTACACCTCCTTTATTTTCAATACTCCAAGCTATATTTCTTAGCAGGGAGGTGTCATAAGAAGCGATAAAATGACAAAGACTAGTCATTACAACCGCCATTTTGACGGTCTTATTTTTTGCAATAACCTCTTTTTTATACTGTGTACAAATGGCGAAATGACGTACTCTGATGAATGGCGTTACTTGGATAAATTTTTATGTGTCTGCTCATGCTGAAGCAGCCATTCTTTGCGCCACATCCCGCCTCCATAACCTGTCAGCGTTCCATTGGAGCCGATAATTCGATGACATGGCACAACAATGCTGATATTATTTTTACCATTCGCACTACCAACAGCCCTTACAGCTTTTTCATTGTTAATAGCAATGGCGATATCCTTGTATGAAGCCGTTTCACCAAATCCTACACTCGGTAAAACATGCCAAACAGCTTGTTGAAAATCTGTACCTCGAAAAACATAAGGAAACGAGAACTCCTGACGATCACCTAGAAAATACTCATGCAATTGCTTAACACATTCTAGTAAAACTTCAGGTGTGTCTTGCTGAGGAGCATTGACGACCTGCGCTCGCTCTGCAAAGTTAATGGTATCAATTGCTGTATCACTTCCCTCAACTTCTATAATCCCAATTGGTGATGAATAATCTAATTTATACCGTTTCATACAGTGACCTCCATAAATAAAAGGTGGCATAAGCTTGCCAGCCTTGCCAATGTTCCGCATAGTTCTTTAATTCTTCAATTGTTGGTTTTCGTTCTAATGCTAGTTGTATTTTTAAAGCATTATGTAGACCTACATCTGCTATAGGAAATGCTGTCGGTTGTTGCAGACATTTCATAAGCACATAATCTGCTGTCCATGCACCAATTCCTCGAATGTCCATTAATCGTTTTTTCATGGCTTCGTAGTCCTCTTGTTGCCACAGCAAATTTTTTGTCAATTGTCCGCTTGCGATAATTTTGGCAATTTCAATAATGTATTCTGATTTCCTCCGTGTAAATTGGAGGTGGATTAAATCATCTACCTCAATAACGGCTATTCTCTCTGGCGTTGGAAACAGCCAGTAGCTTTGCCCCTCAAAGTAAACATATTCTCCAAAATGCTCGACAAATCTCTTTTTTAACATATAGGCAAAAGTTAAATTTATTTGTTGACCAATAATTGCCCAAACTAATGCTTCAAATAAATCAGGAATCCCGATTAACCGTAATCCGTTATATTTCTTCACAAGTGGCTTTAGGATTTGATCGTTTTCAGCCATCTGGTAATACCCCTGCAAATCCTTTGTTAAATCAAACCACTCTGCGATATATTGTGCGATGATCGCCTGTTCATGGCTAGCTGGCTGTTGCATTGGAAATATTACTATTATTTTATGTGCTTGTTCAGTTATTTCACATAAAATAAATTGTTCATCAATCTTCAATAATTTGTAGAGCACATCATCCTTTATATGGTGAAGTATTTCGTGATGTGAGCGCTTTAAGAACTGCAAACACTCTCTATAATTAAATGCTTGTGGTAACTCGATAACTAAATAGCCAACATCGTTTGTCCATTTCATATCATGTCCCCCTGCAACGATAGGTTACGGTATTCTGTAGGCGAACAATTTTTCAGCCGTCGAAAAACTTTATAAAAATTAGATGGGCTTTGAAAGCCAGCTTCATAACATATTTCTAAATTTGTAAAGTCGGTATGTTTTAATAGATGGGCAGCCTTATCAATTCTGATTTTCTCTAAATACGTTCGAGGCGTCTCAGCAGTCTCTTGTTTAAATAGTCGTTCAAGGTGAAAGGGACTGAGGCCAACATGCTCCGCCATATCCTGTAAAGTCACTCTTTGTTTATATGCGTTCATAATAAAAGTCGTGACATTTTTAATCAATTGCGTGTGTGGGGAATGTTCGATTTCAGGCTGACATCGTTTACATGCCCGATAGCCAGCCGCCTCTACCTTTTGGATATCTTCATAAAATTCAACATTCATCTTTTTCGGCTTTCTGGATTTACAGGAAGGACGGCAATAAATCTTAGTAGTTTTAACCGCTGTATAAAAAAGCCCATCATAGGTTTGATCACATGTTATAATCTTTCCCCACTTTTCCTCAAAAGATAAATTGATGGCATTGTCCACGATTATCTCACCCCATTCCCATCGACTATATATATAACGCAGAAGTATCTTGGTCTTTTAATAATTGTGCAGCATGCTGTGTTAAATGCGCAATTATTTTATCTGAAAGTGCATTTCCAAAGCTAAAGCGTTTCACCCCTAATTCTTTTAGTAGCTTGACATTCGTTAAACTAGGTAATGAAAGAAGATTAATGGGCGCATTTATATTACGAGTCATCGCGCTTATTTCATTGGCATCTGTTAAGCCTGGGATAAATATACCACTTGCTCCGCTCTCAATATAAGCTTTTGCTCTTGTTATTGTTTCTTCAAATGGTTGCTCTAATTGAAAATACGTATCTGTTCGAGCATTAATAAAGAAATCTTTATAGCCATGATTATCTAATTCTTTCCTCATGTTTGTTAATAAATAACAGTGTTCAATTATGCTCCTTAAGCCTGTTTGATGTTTAAGGGAATCTTCAATGTTAATCCCTGCTACTCCTACATCTGCCGTTCTCAAAACATTGTCGATAATACTTTGTTCATCATGGCCATACCCCGCTTCTATATCTGCTGATACGGGTATCTTGACTTGCTCTGTAATGGATTGAATAATTGTTAGATGTCGTTGAAAATCGATTTGTTCACCGTCTGCATAGCCAAGTGAGTTCGCTATGCCCCAGCTTGTTGTACCGATTGCTTGAAAGCCTGCCTTTTCTAATGTTAATGCTGATATAACATCCCAAGCATTCCCAATAAATAATAGCTCTTGTGAAAAATGTAAATCATAAAATTGCTGAATTTTTGACATAATATAAGCCTCCATGCTGTTTGTTAGACCTTATATTATCAGGAACTATCCTTTTATTTCGTCCTCAATCTTGCTATTATGGTCTATAATAATGTTTTAGCAAATAACATGGAAAATACAATAGTCAGAAAAATAAATTTATTCACACTTATTATCCTAGTTATGTTCGCTCTCATCCCCCCTGTTAGCGCAATAGCCCAACAGATAAGCTGCTAGATCCTATTGTGTTAGGACAGCATTTAATTCCAAAATGGTCTCCATCGAAGATATATTGAGTGATGTCCATGATCATTCTTTTGTGGCTAGAAATCAATCGTATCCATTCTTCTGGCATACGAGAGATACTATTTGGTTACGTTTAACCATGGATAATATTTGAATAGATAAAAATGAATCCCATTGGCTAGAGGTAACAGATAAACTAGATAGCATTGATATGTATATCATTATTGGAGTGACTTGCTTTGTGATGGGCGATACAATTCATTCCTTATTATCTAGATGTGACAAGGCTTTATATCAGGCCAAACACCATGGTAGAAATCGTGTGGAATTTTTACTGGATCATACAAAACCGGAGACGAAAATAGAGGCGTCATTATCTTGACGCCTCTGTTTCCCTGTTTACATATTGATTTGTGAATAATCAACTTGTATAAATAGTAAAAAACTATTCGCAGCCTTTTTAGCTATTCATCATTATGTTTAAAAAAAGCTGGCTTTGGAAGAAACCAATGTTAGTTCTAAACTAAATTAAGTAAGTGCCTGTTCCTTGGAAAGCTTTCGTTGTAAAGCAATTTCTCGGCGTTTTTCTTTCGTCACACGCTGCCAAATGACTACTGTAATGAATCCAATAATAGCTAAGCCTAATAAAATACCAAAGAATACTTTATAGCCCGCTGTGCCACCCCAGTAATCTAAACAAGCACCTGCAATAATTGGCATAAAGATTTCACCACTATAACCAATTATCATCAGTGGCATGGACACAGTTCCTGTTGATTCTACTGGATAATCGCCTTCTACTAGAATTGCAAAATGCATCGCTTGCAAAGCATACATAGATGTATAGATAATCCCAATGAACACTAAAAGCATAAGGATAAAAGAAGCTTTTCCTGGTAATAAAATGAGCCCTACTAAACCAAGTGCTAATAAAATATAGCCGATTAACACCATATTCGACACACCAATCCGGTCTCCTATGATTCCTGCACTAAAACTACCAATTGGACGACAATATTGCGAGAAGTAGCCCAAAGCCGCAGCAATTAACGTAGACGCACCAAATGCGGCCGTTGCATAAGGTGTAATGTAATAATAGCTAATAATCATCGCGTAGGACGTAAAGATAAGTATAGTCGCAAGCCAGGTAGTTGGCATCTTCAACACTTTCCAAAGGACTGCCCAATCAAACGTTTTACTGCTCTCTCTATCTTCTGGACTGACAGTTGCTTGATCTGGATCTTTATACAGCATCATAATCATGAGGCCCAACAAAAGACAAATCACAGAATACACCGTAATAACTGCTGAAAGAGCCATTTTATCACTCATATGTTTTGCAAAAAAAGCAAAGATCCCTAAAATCACAGCAGATTGAATAATGTTGGTTACACCACGTCCGCCTTCAAAAAATCCAAAAGCTTTTCCTTGTTCATTTTCAGAGCCTAAAGAACGAACCGCTTTTACTAATGCTCCCCAGAACGTCATAATGGACGTGATTCCCCAAGCAGCATGAATCAGTAGAAGAACTGGATAGGGTGGATACAATAATAATGTAAACCCTAATAATCCTGTGGCTACTAAAGAAATGGTTAATAAATATTTCGTTTTCCAACGATCTGCACAAAATCCTCCAAAAATATAGGAAATTAAACAACAAACACCATACGCACTACCAAGTGTCCCCATTTGTGTATTGGTTAAATGAAATGCATCCAGAAAGACATCATAATAGTAGTTTCTAAAATAAGGCAATGCGTAAATTAATGCACCTGAAACAGCTAAAATAACTAAAGTAGCTGTATTCTTTTTTAACTTAGCCTCCATATGTTTACCCCTTATATGTTATTTACAAGCCATGACGTTTAATTTTTTGATTCCATTCCTTATGGAAGACTTGTTTGTCATTTTCTTTGATGGCCATTTCCCCAACAATTTGGAAGTTTTCCTGATCGGATGTTTTGGTAACCGTAATATCAGCGTCAATCCACCAGCCTTCACGACCAATTTTCATTTTTTGATAGATTGTATACTGAGCTGACAGTGGATCAGCATTCGTTAAGGTTAATTCTCGTTTTAAATTATGTTCTACAGTAACATCAATATCATCAAAGCGATAAATACCTTCTCCAAATACGCCTCCAACCCCATCTGTAATACATGTCCATGTATCTGTTAAAATATCATAGGATATCGAACGATCGACTCTGCCTTCTTGCAGTGTTGTGATTGGCGTTAATGGTGCACTTTCAGCATTCATATTAGGTCCTACTACCTGCTGACCATGGAAGGTTGGCAATGATAAGGTAGCCGTTTCTAGATTTAATGTCAATGTAGCGTCTTCTGGCATTGGCCAAAACATCGGCCAAAACGTTGTAGCTAAGGATAGGCGTAAACGATGCCCCGCTTTAAATTGATGGCCACAGCAATCTAACTGAACAAAGGCCTTCACTTTTTCACCAGGTGTTAACAGGTCAACATGATCATGCCCATTTAAGTGTGTCAGGTTCATCACGCCATAGGATACACGAGTGACAGCTCCATCGGGTGCTACGTCTGATAGCTGTGCAAATAGCATTGCATGTGGTTTGTCACTCATTAATTCCACTTCAAATTTTGGATAGCCCACAATCTCTAAGGCTTTCTCTAGCCTATCCGTTTCAAAAACCATGGCCATTCCATCATCTAATCGTTGGTCTGCTGGACTTTCACCTAGTACGCCAGCGCCCATCCATTCACCAGATAAAAGTCCATGATTTTGAGGAGTTTTTAGTAGGACTTGCTCTTGTTGCTCACTGCGGTTTTCTACTAGTTTTCCATGTGTCAGTTGATACACCTTAGTTTGTATCGATTCCGCTGCTGGCCACGATTCTAAACCAACCCAATAGCCTTTGCTGATTGGTTTCTTAACGGATGGCTCCATGCTCTCTTCTACCCAGACATTCACCATTGGTCCATCCATTACATCGTTGTCTATTCCTTTTAACCAATGATCCCACCATTTCACAGCTTCTTGTAGAAAGCCCATTGCTGGACCCGGCACTCCATCGTGGGGATAAACATGTGCCCATGGGCCAATGATGCCTTTTCTCGGAACAGAAAGCCCTTCCATTAAACTTAAGACTGTGTTTGTATAGGAATCTTCCCAGCCATCTAGCGCAAAAACTGGGATTTCTATGTCTTGATAATTCTCACAAACTGAACCATGTTTCCAATAATCGTCTCTTGTTTGATGCTCCATCCATTGTGCCATCCATAAAGGCATATTTTCTAATCGTTCCATCCACTTATCACGCCAGCTATCGCCAACAATATGTGGATCAATTGGACGTAACTGGTAGGCTAACATAATAGCGCCCCACCAGAAGTTATCATTTAATAAACAACCACCCTTATAGTGAATGTCATTGTTATAGCGATCATCCGTGAAGCCTACGGTAATAATCGCCTTTAACGCCTTTGGTCGACGAGCTGCTACTTGTAGAGAATTAAATCCGCCCCACGATTTCCCCATCATCCCGATATTGCCATCACACCAGCTTTGGTTAGCAATCCATTCAATGACTTCAAGGGCATCATCCTGCTCTTGCTTTAGATATTCGTCCTTTAATAAACCATCTGACTCACCTGAACCTCGCATATCCACTCGCACAACAGCATAACCATGTCCTGCAAAATAACCGTGCATAGGCTCATCTCTTGCTCTTGTCCCATCTGTTTTACGATAAGGAATATACTCTAAAATGGCTGGTACTTTCTCTCCCAATTTTACATTTGGTAGCCAGATACGACTTGAAAGCCTTGTGCCGTCTGCTAACTCGATCCATGTGTTTTCAATCGTTTCATATGTACACTCAAATTGTGTCACAATTTTTTTACTCATTGTATAATCCTCCCCTTGTGTCTAAGTGCAAGACTCCTAGTTATAACATCCTCTTCGTCTAATTATTCCGAATCTTGATTATTTAGTAATCATGATTATAAAATAATTGTGATTAGTATATCACCTGAAATTCTAATGCACAACTCTGAAAATGACAAAAGCTAATGCTATAATGAAAGAAGATAAATAAAATTGCTATGCTATAATAAGTTTAAATTAGCTACAAGAAGGTAAATATATACATTTAATTAATGATTTTACAGTAATTAATTGTTTGTTAGGGGGATATTACTTTGAAGAAAAAGGAAATACAAAGGAGTCGTATGTGGAAATACTTTGTAGATGCCACTGCGGAAATCATCGAAGAAGAAGGGCTGGAAAATGTCACAATCCGAAAGGTTGCTGATAAAGCAGGTTACAACAGTGCTACTATCTACAATTATTTTTCAGAAGTCTCGCATCTTCTATTTTTTGCATCGATGAGATGCATGCAAGACTATACCAACGAAGTTGCTCGCTACATAGAAAGAGGCAAAGATCCTATTGAAAAATACTTATTGGCTTGGGAGTGCTTTTGTCAATATTCCTTCAAACAACCTCAGATTTTTCACGCAGTCTTTATCATGGATTTAGGGGAAACACCAGAAGCACTATTGGAAAATTATTATAATTTTTACCCCAATGATTTAATCAATATCCCTGATGATTTAAAGACCATTTTATTTCAACACAGCCTAACGAAACGAGGGCGTTCTATGTTAGAGATCGCTTTAAAAGAAGGCTACTTAACTGAAGGCAATGTTGATGCCATCAATGAAATTACACTATTAATTTGGCAAGGTATGTTTACAAACCTATTGAATAATCGCAAAAGTTATGATGCCAACCAAGCAACGGCAATCACTATGAAATATATTACAGAAATCGTTCGTAATGCTAACCTTTTTGATGAGCAAACTAAAAACAAGCAATGAGAATCATACTAGCAATTGCCTTTCTTTAAACGCTTATACAATACGTAAAAACCCCTTCTAGCAATGCTAAAAGGGGTTTCTGCTATTTTTGCCAATGATTTAGTTCCTTTAACAATTCGGGTAGCTGCAATTTCTTTACATCGATAGGTGGTAATGCCTTAATAAACTCTTTCCCATATGACTTACTAGTAATTCGTCGGTCTAGGACAATAAAAGCTCCTTTATCCTGCGAAGAACGTATTAATCGACCAAAGCCTTGCTTAAACCTCATGATCGCTTCTGGTAAGGAAAGCTCCGTAAAGGAATTGCGGCCTAGAGTAGTTAGATGCTTTGCCCTCGCCTTAAAAACAGGCTCTTCTGGTGAAGAAAATGGTAATCGTACGACAATAACAGAGGCAAGTGCATCTCCTGGAACATCTACCCCCTCCCAAAAACTGTTTGTGCCAAATAGAACGGCATGACTAAATTTTTGGAAGGATTTTAGAATGCGCATACGGCTACCGCCTGTAACACCTTGTGCAAATAGCATGTAATCATCTAATAGTTCACTATCTTGGATAAGCTCAACTGTTTTTCGTAGCATATCCTGTGCTGTAAAGAGTACAAAGCAACGCCCTTCTGTCATTCGAACAGTCCGCGTAATTGCATGGGCAACAGCCTCAATGTATTCTTCTTGGCTGACATGCTGAATATCTGGCATATCGGTGACGATAAATGCCTTAGCCCCAGCATAGTAGGCTGGTGGAGCTTGTAGTTTCAAGACTTCAACATTATCAGAAATGCCTAACTGGCGTGTAACAAAGCGCTCATTGCCTGGTACCGTTAATGTGCCTGATGTCCAAACAATACTTGCTTGCTGACGTAATGGTGCTAATACTTGTTCAATTATCGGCGTCACATTGACAGGCTTCTTAAAAACATGGAGACTGCCAGGGACACTCCGTACATCAAATTCTAACCAAACAGAATTGCCTTCCTGTGGTGACAGAAAAATATCGTCCCATTCAGCAATTTTTATCTTCACTTCTCGAATCCAATATTGCCATTCAGATAATACATATTGATCGTTTTTATCTAGCTGCTCAATCGCATTTTCGAACGACTGTGTAATGCTAGTAGCGAGATCCAGCCATTGCTGGGTTAGTTTGCTTACTTGTGCAAACGTTTCTTTCGCAAATGAAACATCCTCTAAAAACAAGGTACATTTACTACCTGCTTGTTTCCCTTTCATTTGCTGTTGCAATTTTTGAATAGTTCTCTGGATTGTTTCATCAAATGTCCGCTGCAAACGTATGAATTGTGCATCAAGATGCTGTAAATTTTGCATGGCTACTCGCTGTTTTTTCTTCGCTGCCTGGCAAAACTGTTGAAATAGAGCCGTGTCCTCCATCGTACCAATTTGTCCAAAAATATACTTCCATTGTGTATAGGAGAAGACTACTTCATCCTGCTGCATAGCTGCCTGAATAAATTGATGCGCCTCGTCAATAATCCAGCCATCTATTTCTGTAAAAAGTGGTGTTTGACGCACTAAATCACTTAAAACCATGGCGTGATTCGTTACAATACAGTCAGCAACTGCACTGTTCTTTAAAGCTTGCTCATAGAAATCAAAGCCCTTTGAAGGCTTGTCATTCGGTATTTTTCGGATTTTCTCTAAAAACAGTTGTCCGCCCCCAGAAACATTGAGCTCGCTCAACACACCAGTCTCTGTTTTGGTCAACCACACAAGTATTTGTAAAATAGTAAATGTATCATCATAGGATTCATCAGCATATGCCATACATTGCTCAAAGCGATCGAGATCAATATAATGCTGCATTCCCTTCAGCACACACAAATTCACCTTTGTCCCAAGGATTTTTTCGATCTTTGGTAGCTCTTCTTCTACAAGCTGTTCTTGTAAATAGGAAGTATACGTACTGATGGCAATCTTTTTATTGACAGCACGGGCAAATAAGATGGCTGGAAGTAAATAGCCAGCAGTTTTACCAATACCTGTAGAAGCTTCAATCACGCACTCCTGTTGTTCATGTAATGCCCGCCAAATCGTGTCCATCATGTCAAATTGTGCAGGACGTTCCTCAAAATTTGGCAGTGCCTTTGACATTAAAGTTATTTTCTCATCTACTGATTGAGGGTAGGCAATCGTTTCTGTCACATGCTCATGCTTATTTCGGCCATTGCCAATCGCAAAATTACGGTAATAATGTACATTTTCGCGGCCCGTCGTATGCTGGCGCTTAATTTGCAACGCCTCAAAAAAAAGCTGAGAAATATTTGATTTTAAGCGAAAGGAACGCTTATGCATCTGTTCAAGTGTAAGCTGTGGTAAACTTAGTAGCTCCTTCCAGCAATGCTTGAATAGCTCCGCTGTCGCGCGAGCATCGTCATCCGCTCGATGTGCATTTGCTAACTCAATATTTAAATCGGCCGCTAAATCCCCTAGCTTAAAACCAAGGGACATAGGGAACAAAATTTTAGCTAGTTCCACCGTATCCATTTTTTTACCCTGCCATTTCGGTAGTCCAGCACGTTTAAACTCTGCTTGTAAAAAGGATAAGTCAAAATCTGCATTATGTGCAACAAATACACAGTCAGCAAGTAGCTCATATATGTAATCCGCATGCGCTTCAAATGGGAAGGCATCCTTTACATCCTCATTCGTTATATGCGTTAAATCTTGAATGAAAGTTGGAATAGCTTTCCCCGGATTTATGAACTTCGTATAGGTACGCTCAATTTCCCAATCCTTCATAATAACAATGGCAATTTGAATCATCCGGTCCCCATTGGCTGGTGAATGACCAGTTGTCTCCAAATCTACAATTGCATATTTTTGACTTTCCATCATACATCTCAACTCACAGTTCACATTAGATAAGTTGAATTTTATCATATTATTGGCTCTGCGGCATCCTTTCTCCTCTTTGTTGAATCACCGCATCCATACAAAAAACGCAACCTTGGAGAAATCAATCCCCTAAGGTTGCGTTGTGGAATCGTTATGGAGTGCTTACTCAAACAACGTTACGCTTATTGTTTTTTTGCTACATCAACAATACGATCTTCAGTTGTTGTTTTCACTTCTTTTAATGATAATAAGTGTTCTTGGAAATTTTCCCAGTCAGATAAACCTAAATCTGTTACGTGACCTTCTTCGTAAATTTTTCTAAATACTTCATAGCCATCCCCACCTTGCTTAGCAGTAAAGGCGTTTGTTGCTACTGTATATGTTTTATCATCTTCAAATGCTACATACTTACCTGTTGCTTGATCTAAGTATTCAAACGATACTATTCGAGAGCCTGCTTCTTTTGAAGAATCATATTGTAATTTTGCACCTGCAATTTGTAAGAAGCCTCCAAATTGATTTGGTGCTTGTCCTACAGATAGTTCAAATGCTTCTTTTAATTGAGCACCTGTTATATCCATAAGTGCTAATGTGTTACCAAAAGGTAGTACTGTCATAACATGACCTACAGTAATTTCACCTGCTGGAATCGTCTCGCGAATACCACCACCATTTGTAAATGCCATCACAACTTTTTTATCTGAGTATTGTTGTGATTTTGCTAACATGCCATCTGTAATGAGATTACCTAATGCCGCTTCTTGTGTACGTACTAATTCACGTGATCCATCTAATGCTTCATTAAGTTTTACACCAATCTCTTGTTTCATGATTGCATCTACTTTTTCTTTAAACGGTGCAAGTTTTTCTAATGCCGCTTTATCCTCTGCTACTTTACCAAGGTCGATTAATTCACCATTATATTCAGTCACAACACCATTTCCATCAAATGTTACATCTAGTGTACCTAAATACTTTACATACTCATTAGCTTGTACAATTAATGTAGCCTCTTTTGCTTCGCCAGCTGTATTTGTATCTACGATAAATGGTTTGTCTAATTTTGTATGATCATGTGCACCTACAATAATGTCAATACCATCTACATTTTTTGCTAATAGTTGGTCATTATCTATATTCGCATTATCTTCAAATCCAATATGTGTTAAGGCGATAATTTTGTTAACCCCCATACCTTCAAAAGCCGCTACTGCTTTTTTGGCCTCTTCAATGTAATTTGAGAATGTTACTTTATCTGGAGATGCAACAGCTTTTGTTTCTTCTGTTGTTAAACCAAAAATACCAACTTTTTCTCCATCAATTTCTTTTACAATACCAGAATAAATTTTACCATTTTCAGGTTCACTTGAAATTAAGTCTGTAAATAAACCAGTGAATTTATCATCTGCTGAGAAATCTGTATTGGCATCCACAAATGGGAATTTAGCCCCTTTAACAAAATCCGCTAATGCTTGATGACCTTCAGGAGAGGCACCTAAATCAAATTCATGGTTACCAAATACCATTGCATCAAAGCCAATTTCATTTAATAGCGCTAGATCTGCTTGTCCATGGAATTCATTGAAATATAATGTACCATTAAATGCATCGCCAGCATGTAATGTTAAAACATTTTTCTTTGCTTCCCTTTGTTCTTTTACAGCTGTCGCCAATTTAGGTAATTCATTTGCATGAGCATGTGTATCATTCACATGTAAAATCGATAATGAGAAGGCATCTGCTGGTGTTTCTGGAGTCTCTGGAGTTTCTGGGTTTGATTTTGTTAGAGCCTCAGCAATGAATGTTGCCAGTTGTCCACGTGTAACTTTTTCACTAGCCTCATGATTTTTTGCACTTTCTAGCTCTGGTAATGTTGGGATTGATGCTAAAATTTTTGCTAAATCACCATGTGTAATTGTTTGGTTTGGACGGAAAGTATTATCTCCATAGCCTGTAATGACATTTAATCCTACAAGGGCTGCAATTGAGCCATAATAAGGATTTGATGCACTAATATCCGTAAATTTTGGATCCTCTACTTCTTTTGTATCCAATTTTAATGCGCCTGCAATCATTTTTGCCGCTTGTCCACGTGTGACATTTGTATCTGGTTTGAATGTACCATCTGGGTAACCACTAATAATCCCTGCTGCATAAAGTGTAGAAATGCCTTCAAAATCTGCATGACTTTCCTTTACATCCGAAAAAGGACTTGCTGCTGATGCTGGTACTACCGCTACCGCTGTTACAGCCAATGCTGCTGCAGTTACTGTTAAAAATTTGTTACGTTTATTTTCCATGACAAATGATACCTCCACTAGTAAAATGATGTACTAACAACTAAATTCTACATAAATATGACGCAAAATACTAGAACATTTGTAAAATTATAATTTTGTTAACTAGTTTAATAGTAATAAAAGCAAATTTTTGCCAGTAACTTTTGGTATAAACGTAATCGCAAAAAAGGAGGATTGGCTATGCTTTGCCATCCTCCTCTCTAGTATTAATTTATTCTATGGCTGAATTCACATCACAGTTGCTTCTGGCTCGTGTGCGATCATTTCCTTAATTGTATTGCCCTCTCCCATGATGGCTACAGTTGGTTGATGGTCTTTTGCCTCATGATTATCCACATACACATAGGAAATAATAATGACAATATCACCACGCTGCACAAGTCTTGCTGCTGCGCCATTAACACAAATGACACCTGATCCTCGTTCACCAGCTATAATATATGTTTCAAAACGAGCGCCATTATTGTTATTAACAACATGTACTTTTTCGTTTGCCAGCATACCTACTGCATCTAAAATATCTTCATCTATTGTTATGGAGCCTACATAGTTTAAATCTGCCTGTGTCACTGTTGCACGGTGGATTTTACTATTCATCATCATACGTAACATACTATAGTCCCTCTTTCACAGTAAAAATACAATTATCGATTAAACGTGTTTTACCTATATAAACAGCTGCTGCCAACAGAACTTGCTGAGTTGCAGTTGTCACTGGTGTTAAATCTGGATATGTTAATAATTCTATATAATCAATGCGGCCATGTGTTCTTGCATGAATATGAGCTTTTGCTTTTGCAAGTGCTTTATCAGCATCACCATTCGCTAAAAAGCTATCGCGAGCCAACTGTAATGCCTCATTGATCGCTGGAGCCTCTTGTCGCTCTGACTCACTTAAATAGACATTACGAGAAGATTTCGCTAAACCGTCCTCCTCGCGTACAATTGGGACAACACGCATTTCTAAAGGGAAATTAAAATCACGTACCATTGTCGCAATAATCGCAACCTGCTGTGCATCTTTTTGACCGAAATAAGCTCTTGTTGGCAGTGTTAAATGAAATAATTTAGAGACAACCTGTAAAACGCCATCAAAATGACCAGGACGACTTGCACCACAAAGAATGGTAGCCTGCTCACCTGCATGTAGACGAATCCCTCCATCTTGAGGATACATTTCTTCCACACTTGGTGCGAACACAATATCAACGCCCACAGATTCAGCTAATGCAGTATCTCTTGGCAAATCACGAGGATAACTTTCAAAATCCTCATTTGGCCCAAATTGTGTTGGGTTGACAAATATACTCATCACAACGACATCATTTTCTACACGAGCTGTTTGTGCTAATGTTAAATGACCTTCATGTAAATAGCCCATTGTCGGAACAAGTCCAATCGTTTTTTGAGCATGCTTAGCTGCTTGAATTTCTGTGGCTAATGCCTGTATGGTCGTGATGACTTTCATCATTTAACGCCTCCATATAGCTGATCTAATGCTTCCTCTTTCATTGTGAAGAAATGCTTTGGAGCTGGGAAAGTACCCGCTTTCACTGCTTCTACGTAACCCATCATCCCCGCGCTTGCTTCTTTGCCCATATCAGCAAATTGTTGAACAAATTTCGGTACATGGTGTGAACCGTAGCTTAGCATGTCATGATACACCAGCACTTGTCCATCAGCCTCAATACCAGCGCCTATGCCAATGGTTGGAATAACAAGACTAGCTGAAACAATTTCTGTCAGCTGATGAGGGATACATTCCAACACGACTGCACATGCTCCAGCCGCTTCGCATTGTTTTGCTTCTTCAAGCAGTGTAGCAGCCTGTTCAGCTGTTTTTCCTTGTACCTTATAACCACCAAGCACTCCCGCTGATTGAGGCAACAAGCCTAAGTGAGCTACTACTGGAATACCAGCTGACGTTAATTTACGAATGACAGGTATAACTTCACCTGCCCCCTCAACCTTTAAAGCATCTGCTCCTGTTTGTTGCATCATCGCAATGGCTGTTTTGAGTGTCTCATTGACATCGCCATGATAAGAACCAAAGGGCATATCAACGACTATAAACGTATCCTTTGCCCCTCGTCTTACTGCTTTTGCATGATGGACCATATCCGCTACAGTTACAGGCATTGTAGAATCATAGCCAAGCACGACCATTCCAAGTGAATCCCCGACTAGTATCATCTCAACGCCAGCTTCTTCCGCGAATTTAGCAGCTGGATAATCATAGGCCGTCACCATCACGATTTTCTCGCCTGCCGCTTTCATCTTTAAAAAATCTGTTGTCGTTTTCATTTTGTAGTCCTCCTTTTTTAAAGGAAGAAAACAGAAAAACCCTTCTGGCCGAAAACAGACAGAAGGGTAGTGTGTCGTTCAATGATAAAAAGACCCCTGAAAGAGGCAATAGCTTACAAAATGAAAGCTATATTTGAACGTATCGTTTTCTTCCGTCCCTGTCTAAAAGATCAAGGCAGATATTTGATAGTATAGTCTATTGCGTTTTTGAAGGTGCCGTTCACAATGGATACTGCCCTTCGCACATACTATAACAGATTTTCCTATTAATCTTCAAATATTATTTTCTTACAATATCTTCGTCTAACAACATTGGAAAAAATTTTCTTTTAGAATTGACAATCAATGTTATACGTCATATACTATCCACATACTATATGTCATATAATATAAAATGAAGTATAGGTATTACATGTGAGGTGAAAAGATGACATTTCAGCTTGGTTCAGCTTTACTTGATGCTTGTGTACTGGCTATTGTCGAGAAAGAGGACGCCTACGGTTATTCTTTAACACAGCAGGTACAATCAGTCATGGAGATTTCAGAGTCTACACTGTATCCTGTATTACGCCGCTTACAAAAAGCGCATTACTTAACAACGTACGATCAACCTTATCAAGGTAGAAATAGACGCTATTATCAAATTACGGAGCAAGGACGTATACGATTATTAGAGCTATTAAAAGAATGGCAAATGTATAAGGAAAAGGTTGATTGTGTACTTTTAGGAGGGAATTTAGATGGATAGAGCAAGCTATTTGAAACAGCTACGAGGAAAATTACGTCGGCTTCCTGCGCATGAGTTAGACGCTGCGCTTGCCTATTATGAAGAATACTTTGAGGAAGCTGGAGAGGAAAATGAGCATCAGGTCATTTCACAACTTGGCTCTCCTTCACACGTTGCCTCACAAATATTAGCTGATTTCGCATTAAAGGATTTAGAAACCTCCTCGGCAAAATCAACAAAAAAGAATATGTCTGCCATTTGGCTCATTATTCTAGCTATACTGTCTGCGCCCCTTTCATTGCCATTACTTGCAACAGCCATTGCACTCATTTTTTCATTTGGCGCAGTCATTATCAGCTTAATCTTTGCTATTGTCGCAACTGTTATTAGTATTTTTGCTGGTGGCGTTGTGGCGATCATTTCAGGTTTCTTAATTTTAACAGAGCATTGGCCGACCGCACTGCTCTTTATGGGTGTCGGGTTAATCGTAACGGGCTTGGGTGTCCTACTGTTCCCAGTTGTTGCTCGTGTTATCAAGAAAACCGTTGTTGTCTCTGTTGAAACATTAGGCAGACTGTTCCATAAAATGACAAAGAAGCAAAAAAAGGGGGACTTCTAAATGACGTCAAAAAATACCCTTATAGCCATGACAATGATTGCATTAGGCATTCTACTCGCATTGATTGGCTATTTTTCAGGGGGTCGCTGGCTGATTCTTAAAGATTCAGAGGGTCTTTATGTCCCAAGTAATACTAAATTAATAAGTCAGTCTCATGCTTTAGATGCATTCACAAGCATTAATATCGTAAATGATTATGGAGATGTGGAGATTGTTGCAAGTGATAGTGACTATAAATTAGACACAAAGGTCCATGAGCAAGAAGATGTAACATATCATATTGATAACGGAACTTTAACCATCGAAACAATGGCAAAGAAAAAGGATGGTTTTCAATTTGGCTTCGGTAACCTCTCTTCCCCTTCAATCAAACTCTATGTCCCAAAAGATACAAAAATAGAGGCGATTGTAATAGACAGTAATTTTGGCGATACAGCCATTCATGGGCTCCAGTATCAGCAGCTTAATCTCATCCAGGATTATGGAGATATTACTTTCAACAGCACGACGGGTGACAAAACAGAGATTAGGCAGTCCTTTGGTGATTTGACGCTTCAGCAACTTACTAGTAACGGCTTTACTATTGAGAGCGAGCATGGAGATATCGATATAGATGGCACATTAAATGGGCAAACAACCATTACCTCTAGTTTTGGCGATACAACGATTCACTTACAAAACAAACAAAGTGATATAGGCTACGCTCTCAAAACAGACTTCGGTGATGTGACCATTAATGATGAAGAACAAAATGGCACCGTGACTCAGGTAACGAAGGGTGAGCACCAACTGAATGTTTCCTTATCACATGGTGATATAGATGTGTCACTAAAATAAAGAATAGTCAATAAAAGAAGCTGCAAGTACAGGACGTTACTTGCAGCTTCTCATATTGTTGAAAAACAAAACCATTAATAGAATTTTTGTGAAAGGTGAAAATGGTTTCCGTTGCAGACTACTTTCTTTCCTGTGGGCGAGCGCCGATCCCACGGGAGTCAAGTAACCTTCCACTTCAACCTACAAAAGTGTTACCTTTTAGCAAAGGTTTTCAAATAAAGTGAAGGTGTTCACGACTCTTTATGAAGAGGTGCTGTTACGCATGACTTCCCCACATTGAAAATAAAAGTCTATCGATTCTCTAATAATACAAATAATGGATTATTTTGTTCGCTACGGCCAGTATGAAAGATAAAGCAAAGACACTTTTACAGAATGGTTGATTGGAGTGGAGCCAGCGTCACTCCTAGGGGATTTAGTGAACTGCACCCAAAATATTGGACTTAAAAAATCTAATATAGGGGGTGCAGTTAGTGATTTCTGATGAACAAAAGTTAGCCGCAGTTCTAGCTTACATTGAAGAAAAGGAAAGTACGTATCAGATTGCCAATAGATTACAGAGGGATCGACAGTACGTTCGATTATGGATTGAATTATATCGATACCATGGCATTGAAGGAATTATTCGTCCTCAAGGGTTCACGAATTACGAAGATTCTTTTAAAATAAAAGTAATTCAACACCTGATAGAGACGGGCGATTCGCTCCTTCAGACTGCTGCGAAGTTTAATATTCCTTCTCGTGAAACCATTCGGAGATGGAAAAAACAGTGGATGTCCAAGGCTGGAAAGGTGCTCTATCAAATAGAAAAGGAGCACCAATCAATGCCAAAAAAACAACCACCTTCGTCTGATTTAAATGAAAAAACAACGGAAGAGTTAAAAGCGGAAATTGAGTATTTACGGATGGAAAATGCCTATTTAAAAAAGTTGAAAGCCTTAGTTCAAGAAAAGGAAGCATTCAAACCGAAGAAAAAATGAGAGCTGTGTATGAGCTAAGGCTGGAATTTCCACTTCAAGCTCTATTAAAAGTGGCAAAAATCAAGAAAAGTACGTATTATTATCATCTTCAAAAATGGGTAAAACCAGATAAATATCAGGCGATCAAAGAACGAATCCAGACACTTTTTCATCACCATAAGGGGCGTTATGGCTATCGTCGTATTTGTCTTGCCCTCCGAAATGAAGGTTTTTTCATCAACCATAAAACGGTACAACGATTGATGCAAGAATTGGGCTTAAAAGGGACGGTACGCCCTAAAAAATACCGTTCGTATAAAGGGACAGTCGGCTATGTCGCAGAGAATGTCATCCAACGTGATTTTGAAGCCACTGCATCCAATCAGAAATGGGTAACCGATGTCACAGAGTTTAAAATAAACGGTCAAAAAATCTATGTATCGGCTGTATTAGATTTATTCAATCGAGAAATCGTTGGATATGAGGTATCAAAATCACCTAATTTTGAGTTAGTTCAACAGTCTTTTAAAAAGGCGTTTACGTATACAAAGTTATCGAAAAAGAGTGGCTTAATCATTCATTCTGATCAAGGATGGTTATATCAAATACCCCGTTTTAAAGCGTTATTGACAACGCATGAAATCAAGCAAAGTATGTCACGGAAAGGAAATTGTTTAGATAATGCCGTAATAGAAAGCTTTTTTGGTATTCTGAAATCAGAATTTCTGTACACAACTACGTTTAAAAACTATGTAGAATTTACAAAAGCATTAGCAGATTATATTTACTATTACAATCATGAGCGGATTAAAAGAAAACTCAACGGAAAAAGTCCCGTTGAGTATCGAAAAGCTTCGTAAAAAAGTTTATATTTTTGGGGTCAGATCATAGCGTCACAGATGAGACCCTGGAGCGAACGTAAGTGAGTGAAGCGGCTCATCGGACGCCCCCTGGAAAGGACGTTGGCGGAGCGGAAATCAACCCCTCACCTTGCAAAGTTGCTTTTTCTGCCGTTGACATCATCTTTTTGCAACAACATGAGAAGCCGCAAGTATAGGACATTACTTGCAGCTTCTTTTTTATAATATTTTGATGTCTCCTGCATAGATCGTTCGAACCGTTCCATCGTCCTGTGTCAATTGCAGAACACCATCGTCTGTAATGCCACTGGCAACCCCTTCAAAACGTTCGCGTATCGTCGTTACCTCTATACGTTGACCAATTGTACAAGACATTTGCTGCCATAGTGTCTTTAGACTCGCAAAACCTTCTTTAACGTATAGTTCTGTAAATTGTTCTAAATAGTGTAAGATAGAGGCCACAAGTGCTGCACGATTGATTTCTTCTCCAGCTTCTAATCGTAATGAAGTGGCAATATCCGCAATATCAGGTGAAAAGTCAGCTGCTGCTTGGTTCGCATTTATGCCAATTCCAACAAGTAAAGCTTGCACAAGATCCGCCTCTGCTTGCATTTCCGTTAAAATCCCCGTACATTTTTTGCCATTAATCAATAAATCATTGGGCCATTTAATCGCTGGCTCTACATCTTTATATAAGGTTTTAATGGCCATTGTGACAGCTACTGCCACCACAAGTGTATAGGATGAGGCCTGCTGGGGCGTAACATCTGGCCGAACGATAACGGTCATCCAAATACCTGTCCCATGTGCAGACTCCCAAGGACGAGCCATACGACCACGCCCCGCTGTTTGCTCCTCACCAATAATAATTGTACCGTGTGGAGCTCCTTCCTGTGCAAGCTTATGCGCAATTGTTTGTGTTGAATCAACTACATCGTAATAATGAATCTCACGTCCAAAATGCTCTGTCTTTAAAAAAAGCTTAATCTGTGTGGGGCTCAAGCTATTTGGTACACCTGTCAATACATACCCCTTTTTCTTAATTGTATCAAATGTATACCCTTCCTCTTGTAATGTTTGCATATGCTTCCAAACAGCGGTTCTTGAGACACCAAGAGAATCTGCTAATTCCTGACCTGAAACCGCTTCTCCATCAGCAGCCAATATTCTTTTTAAAATTTCGTCCTTCATGGAAATTGTCATCTTCACATCAATCCTTTAGTTAACTGTACTCTTGTTATGTAACTTATTTTGTCTTAATCATACTGTAAATTAACGTAAATGACCACCAACGATAGGAATTTAATGAAGCCGTCTCCCATTTCAGGAGACGGCTTTTACCTATCATGTATTCGGCTTTAAGTAAGATCCTGTTGCTCCAGCCAGCTTTTAATCTGTTGTCGATCATTTTGAAGTTCATGATGAAGAATGGCTGTCAGCAGCTCCTCCAATGCGGCTTTTACCCACGGCCCACCCTTTTTGCCAGACCATTTCAGTAAATCAGCCCCATTCACCGCTAATTCTTGCTTATGTTGAATCGGTAGCTTTGCCTGTAATTCTCGGATAGATTGTTGAGGTATCGAAGCGTCTAATTGGCGAAGTTGGGCAAAATATTGTGCAGCCTCTAGTTCTTGCTCTGTGTAGCAAAAATAATGGCGATTTGTCCAACCATCTTTTAAAGCGTCATAAGCGGTTAAAACGGAATTAATAAACGCCATTTCCTTATTCGATAATCGATAATCGCGCACTACCTCACGCCATGCTGTTCCTTGTAGTAAGGCAAAGTATGCCCAGCCAAGAAGGGCATCTTTTGTTTGGAAATTATGCCATTGAGCAGTTTGAAAATCACCTGTTAAATAGGCCGTTAATCCACTGTCCTCTAGTTTTTGTATACCCCCAAAAACTGTTTGTCCTACCCAAAGCTTATCAAGCTCTGCTTTAATGCGTTCTTTTGCAATAAAGCCCAAATCAGCAGCCCTTTGCTGGATGGCTGCGAATGTATTCGCCTCGATCGTAAAATCAAGCTGTGCAGAGAAGCGAATCGCTCGCAGCATCCTTAAAGCATCTTCTGCAAACCGTTTTTCTGCCTCTCCTACCGCTCGTATAACGCGCTTTTCAATATCTTGTTGTCCACCATAATAATCTACAAAAGAGCCATCACGCCGCATGGCAATGGCGTTCATTGTAAAATCTCGGCGTTGTAAATCCTCTTTTAGAGATCGAACGAAATGGACATTCTGTGGTCTTCGATGATCTGTATATTCCCCATCTGTCCGATAGGTAGTCACTTCCACAGGTCCAGCGGGTACGATAACAAGTACCGTCCCATGCTGAATCCCAATATCTACAGTCTTTTGAAACACAGTTTTTACTTCTTCAGGCAAGGCATTAGTAGCCACATCTACATCATGGGCAGGACGATCGAGTAAAGCATCTCTTACAGCTCCACCAACAATAACTGCTTCAAATCCCGCCTGATCTAATTGTTCAATGACTGAATAGGCTGCCTGCCATTCTTTATTGTTTTGCATGATTTCTTTCCGCAACCTTCTCGTACAGATTTTCATATTGTTCCACAATTTTGGATGAGTGGAATTTTTCACTTACTGCACGGATGGCCGCTTCTCGGAAGCGCAGTAATTGTTCCTCATCTTGCAATAAATGGGTTGCATACGCCGCAACTGCCTCTGTATCCCCTAATTCCACGATATAGCCGTCTACACCATGCTCAATGACTTCTGGAATACCACCTACATTTGTTCCAATACAAGGTACACCACAAGCCATTGCCTCTAATAACACCAGTCCAAACGATTCTTGCTGTGATAATAATAGCTTAAGGTCACTAATCGCATACAGTTCAGCTAAGTTTTCTTGTTTCCCTAAAAATAAAACATCCTTCATATACGGACTTCCTTTTACTTGGTCCATGACACGATGCTTTTCTGGGCCATCACCTACTAATAAGAGCTTTGCTTTCATGTTGGCACGGATTTTCATAAAGGCGTCTACAATGTGTGGAAGGTTCTTTATTTTACGGAAGTTTGATACATGAATGAGGACTTTTTCATCTTCTTGTATACCAAATTGCTCTTTTAAGTTTCCTGAATTTCGTGGGAAGTATTCGCGTTCGTCCACAAAGTTATAAATCGTTTCAATTGGTTTTACTGTATCAATCAGTTCATAGGTTTGTTCTTTTAATGCCTGTGACACGGTAGTCACAATATCAGATTTATCAATCCCATACTTTATGGCCTGTGAGAGCGTAGAATCTTGCCCAAGCACCGATATATCTGTGCCATGAAGGGTTGTAACGATGCCAATGTCTCGGCCGCTCATTTCACGTGCTAGCACCGCACATACTGCATGTGGGATGGCATAATGCACATGTAGCACATCCAACTCTTCATCCTTTATGACGTCTGCCATTTTACTCGCTAATGCAATATCGTATGGAGAATATTGAAATACTGAATAATTATTAACTTCGACTTCATGGAAAAAGACGGTTGGATAAATTTTATTCAATCGAAATGGTACGCTTGAGGTGATGAAATGAATTTCATGTCCTCTTTCTGCAAGCATTTTGCCTAATTCTGTTGCAATGACACCAGAGCCACCAACTGTAGGATAACAGGTAATGCCTATTTTTAGCTTTTTCATTCGATGATCATCCTTTCTGAATCACGTCTTTTGTTAATTGCGTCTTTCTTGTATCAGTCTCCAATCCACAAAGCCTTCCTGTAGGCCTTTTAGTAATATTTCTGCTGTTCCCATATTTGTTGCCAGTGGCACTTGGTAAACATCACAAAGACGGATTAGTGCAGAAACATCTGGCTCATGTGGTTGTGCTGTTAAAGGATCACGGAAAAATATCACCATGTCCATATCATTATTGGCAATCATTGCGCCAATTTGTTGGTCGCCACCAAGTGGCCCTGAACGAAAACGTGTAACTTCCAAACCAGTAGCTTCGATGACACGTTGTCCTGTTGTGCCGGTAGCATATAGTGTGTGTTCTTGTAAAATATTTTGGTAAGCAATAGCAAACTGTACTAAATTATCTTTTTTACGATCATGTGCAATCAATGCGATTTTCATATAGCTTCCATCCCAATCTTTAGATGATGTTTTCTAAACCATAAACAAGCTGATCCATTTTCATAACCTCTTCTATGCAAAATGCAACACCCGACATAAAAGAATTACGATTTAATGAATCATGGCGAATCGTTAGTAGCTGCCCATCCCCTCCAAATAATACTTGCTGGTGTGCCACTAAACCAGGTAAACGTACGGAGTGAATGCGCATACCGTCAAAATCTCCACCTCTTGCACCTTTAATGGTTTCTTTCTCTTCTAGATGTCCTTGTGCCTTTGGCGTACGGACCTCTTGTATTAACTGTGCCGTTTTCACCGCTGTCCCAGATGGTGCATCAAGCTTCTGATCATGGTGCATTTCTATAATCTCTACATCTGGTAAGTATTTGGCTGCTTCTTTTGCAAACTTCATCATTAGGATAGCACCAATCGCAAAGTTTGGTGCAATAATGCAACCTAACTCTTTTTCTCTGGCAATGGCTGATAATTCCTCTAGTTGTGCATCTGTAAATCCTGTTGTACCAATTACAGGTCGTACATTTAAATTCAGTGCTTCCTTTGTATGTTTGTAGACTGCATGTGGATTAGTTAAATCCACTAATACATCTGGTGCAGTTGCTTCTACAAGATCATGCATTTCTGTATATATAGGCACTGTATAGCTTGCTGGAAACATATCTAAATCAGCTAAAGTTTTTCCTACTTCCTTATAATCTAGTACAGCTACTAATTCCATTTTGTCATGTTTCATGACCGTATGTACAGCCTCAGCTCCCATTTTTCCTCTTGCTCCCGCAATTGCTACACGAATCGACATCATTCTTCATCCTTTCTAGTCCAACGATCCTTATCTCTAGTTTCAAATTTATGTATGACGCGTAAAAGTGCTTCATCTAGTTTAATACCTTGGGCATTTGCAAAACAGACTAGTACAAAGAAAAAGTCTCCTAATTCCTCTTCAATACTGTTTATATCCTCTGTACTCTTTTTCTTTTTCTGTCCATAGACATCCTGAACTTCGCGTGAAAGTTCGCCTAATTCTTCTGTTAGACGTGCAAGTAATTCAAATGGTGGAAAATAGCCTTCTTTAAATTGTCCTATATAGTCATCGACACGCTGTTGTAAAGCTTGCATTGTTAGTTGATCTGCCATAAAAATCACACTCCTATTTACCATCGTATAAAATTTACACCATTGTTGTCAAAACCAATAAAATGTCAGATAATAGATAACACTACTTCATTTGTTTGGAACTACAGGAGGTCAAATGCTAAAACAGATTAAAATACGTAATATTATCGCGATTATGCTCGGAGCAGCAGTTTTCAGCTTCGGCTTTGTTCACTTCAACATCCAAAATCAACTGGGTGAAGGTGGACTAAGTGGGATTACTCTCATACTATATTTTACATTAGGATGGGACCCTGCCTTAATGAACCTGTTATTAAATATTCCCATGTTTATCATAGGTTATCGATTACTTGGAAAAAAATCATTTGTCTATACGCTTGTCGGCACTTTATCCGTATCTCTTTTTCTAAAAATTTTCCAAAAATATCAATTTACCATCCATTTAGAGGATGACATGTTGCTTGTAGCACTTTTTGCTGGTGTCTTTGTTGGATTGGGACTTGGGATTGTCTTTCGTTTCGGTGGCACAACAGGTGGTGTCGATATTTTGGCACGACTAGGACATAAATATTTTGGCTGGAGTATGGGGAAAACCATGTTTGTCTTCGATGCCATCGTCATCATTCTTTCTTGGCTGACGTTCTTGGATGCTCGTTCCATGATGTATACATTAGTAGCCGTATTTGTTGGAGCCCGTGTCATTGACTTTGTACAAGAAGGTGCTTATGCGGCTCGTGGTGCGCTTATCATATCAGAAAAGTCTGGAGCCATTGCTGAAACAATCGCTCTTCGAATGGAGCGTGGTATCACCATTTTAGAAGGACATGGTCATTTTACGAAACAACCTAAGGAGGTTATTTATTGTGTAATTGGTCGCAATGAAGTTGTACGGTTAAAATCTATTGTGCATGAAGTTGATCCGCACGCATTTGTTTCCATCATTGAAGTACGAGATGTGGCAGGAGAAGGCTTCACATTAGACGATCAAAAGCAACCCCTTCATTAAGCATACGAAGATAAAAAACTTGTTATAGTGGTGTACCACTATAACAAGTTTTTTCTTAGTCGTCGCTACGCATATTGGTAAAAATTAAAATTAAACGTAATAACTCTAGTACAGCTACCGCTGCCGCTGCTACATATGTTAATGCTGCAGCACTTAATACTTTTCGTGCTGGTCGTTCTTCTTCATTTGTAATAATGCCAAGTGAATTCATATGAACTAATGCTCGCTTCGAGGCATCAAACTCCACAGGAAGTGTCACTAATTGGAAAACAACACCTGCTGCTAATAATATGATACCTAATAGCAAGAAATTCGTACTACTTGCAAAAATACCAATCATTACGAAAATCCAAGACGCATTAGAAGAAATATTTGCTACCGGGACTAGCTTACTACGTAATGTAAGCATGGAATATGCTTCTTTATGTTGGATGGCGTGGCCTACCTCATGGGCAGCAACCGCAGCCCCTGCAACACTTGCTTCATAAAAGTTACTTTCTGATAAAGCCACTGTTTTGGTTGCTGGATTATAATGATCAGACAACACACCTTGTGTTGGAACAACTCGTACATCATATAAGCCGTTTGCATCTAAAATCGCACGCGCTACCTCTGCACCAGTTTGCCCCTTCATTGTACGTTGCTTTGCAAATTTATTATACGTACCCTTTACCTTCATTTGAGCATAAAGTGGAAGCAGCATAATAATCACAAAATAAACAATATACATGCTCGTTGACAATTTTCTAACCCCTTTCTACCTCGATACTATAATTCTATAATTTATACCCTAATTCGGCAAATATTTGCGCCACCTAATTGAGAAAATGGCAAGTAAAATACATGCAATTGATAACCAGAATGTAAAGTAACCTATATAGCTTGTGTAATTGGCTAAATCACGATACATCGGCATTTGCCCAAATACATAGTCAATGACATCATTATGCAGTGTCCAAACAGCTGCTATCACAACATGCCAATAAGTGAAGACATATTTCTTCATATATAGTACTGCTTGTACAGCCATGGCAAAATGTGAACCAACTAGCATCCATCCCTGCCAGCCAATAGAACCTGTTTCAATTAATGTCCAAATATTCATCACATCTGCCCATAAGCCATATTTCACCAACGTAACAAGGGCAAGTACTTCCATCAGTGGCCAGCTTTTCCCCATAATCCAAGCAATTAACACAAAACAAAAGAATAAACTGGCTGTCGGACTATCTGGAACAAAAATATAAAAAATAGGCTCTGTGATGGCAAGCTGCCACCCATACCAATAATAGCCATAAATTGTACCTAGTAGATTAATAATTAGCAGCACTATCAAGAATGATTTATGGGTCAGAAGGTACCAAATATTTGCTCTTGTTAGTTGCACGATGTTAACTCCTTCCGATAAAAACAATCCATTATTTATGTATAGTTATGAAATTCTAGAGCTTTACTCTACCTTTCAATTGTATCTCACCATCAATATGTGTTATTTTATTGTTTTAATTCACTTACTTGTTTCAAGAATAAATGTTTTTTCGACATCTTTCGCTAAAATCCTTTATACAAGGGAACCTTTTTGTATGGCTTCCAGTCCCAATAGTATAACAAGGTAGAAAAAAAAGAGCCAGTTTCCTGACTCTTTTACTATTACTCTGCTTTTAAGCTTTCGATGAATTCAGCAAGTTTTTGAAGATCTTCATCTGAACCTGTCCATAATCCTGCTGGCATTTTACCACTCTCAGAACCATTATGAGCAATGTCCTTAATCTCATCAGCTGTTAAACCTGTGTTCATTAGAGACGGCGCACCTGCTCCACCTTCTAAGCCTTCACCGTGACATGTAATACATGCTGAACCAGCATAGATTTTGTAACCTTCTGATTCTTTATCGAATTCAACTGTTTCTACGATTGCACCCATAGCTTTTTGAGCTTCCCAGTCGTGGTTAACAACTGACTCCCAAGTTAGGTAGAACATAGCAGCTAAAGTTAATAACATAAACGCTGTTGGCAATGGACGTTTAGATGGACGACGTTCTGGACCCTTGTCTAAAAATGGCATTAATAATAGCGCTCCAAATGCAAGACCTGGAATTACAATAGCTCCGATTACATTGTATGGACCAGAAGCAAATGAGTATTTTAAAAGTTGATACATAAATAAGAAGTACCAGTCCGGTAGTGGTGTATATGCTCTAGTTGGATCTGCCGGCCCTTCAAGTGGTGACGGGTGAGCGACAGTTAATAATAAGTATCCAATTAAAAATACAGCACCTACCATCCATTCCTTCAGTAAGAAGTTCGGCCAGAAAGCTTCCGTCTTACCTGGATATTCGGAATAATCCTTTGGAACGTTCGGCATTCTGTGATTCGCTTTAATACGAGAATCGCCGACAAATTTCATTCCTTTTCCGCGATGCATAGTGTCCCCTCCTTTTAAAGATCATCGAACCGTCAAGACAATTACAACGGTCCTGAAATTCCTTGACGACGAATCATGATAAAGTGCGCTGCAAGTAACCCAAACAATACTGCAGGTAAGAAGAATACATGAATCGCAAAGAATCGAGTTAACGTTTGAGCACCAAGAATCGTTGTGTCACCCGCTAATAATACTTTAATCATCCCACCGATAAACGGTACTGATGCTGCAATTTCGATACCTACTTTAGTAGCGAATAATGCTTTCATATCCCATGGTAATAAGTATCCTGTAAATCCAAGACCCATCATTACACCAAAAATACCTACACCAACCATCCAGTTTAACTCACGAGGTTTTTTATAAGAACCTGTGAAGAATACACGAAGTGTATGTAAGAACATCATTACGATAACTAATGAAGCTCCCCAGTGGTGCATACCGCGTACGATTTCACCAAATGCTACTTCGTTTTGTAAATAATAAACTGATTTCCAGGCATTCACAACGTCTGGTACATAGTACATTGTTAGGAACATACCAGATAGAATTTGAATTACTGTGATGAAGAATGTTAATCCACCAAAGCAGTAAACGAATGCTGAAAAATGATGTGCAGGGTTAACGTGCTCTGGCACTTCGTGGTCGGCAATATCACGCCAAATCGGTGTAATATCTAGGCGTTCATCGACCCAATCATAAATTTTATTTAGCACTGTTGTCGTACCCCCTTACTTATTTAACTAGAGAATTTGCTTTAGCTGGACCAATCATTAAATAGCCATCTTGTTCTTGTACTTCAAATTCATCCAACGGACCTAGAGGCGGTGTACCTGCAATGTTTTTCCCGTTTTTCTCATAACGTCCTGCGTGGCATGGACAGAAGAATTGACCTGGGTGTGCAGAATCTCCATTCCAGTCAACCATACATCCTAAATGCTTACAAACAGGTGAAAGGGCAATGATTTGATCGCCACTTTTATAAACCCAAGCTACATCTGTAACCTGTGATTTATACCATGCATCCACTTGTTCATATGAAAAGTCCACTTTTACAGGCTCTTCAGTCAAGTCAGCGATTTTATGCTCTGTTTTTACAAAATCCCCACCCTCATGCTTTTGTAGCACAGGATCAATTGCAAAGCGAAGCATTGGCATTAGCATACCTGCCGCCATAAATCCACCTACACCAGTAAGAGTATAACTTAGAAATTGACGACGTGAAACTCGATTATTACTCATTATTTTCCCCCCTCTAACTTAAAGGTCAGTCCAACGGACATACTTTTACAAATAGTAATACTAGGACATATATATGATATATCAAGTCCATAGCTTGGTCAATATAGCATTCTGTGGAAAGCTGGAGAATGTGAACATTTATTGAAACTAATTGTTAAATCTGTGCCCATTTAGTCGAAAGCATTGGAATCACTTGTCGCAATTGATCTTCTAGAATGGATTTTTTCACACTGGCATCCATACTTTCTAAAGGAATCGCTGGTAACCAAATCATATTGACTATCTCTCCACTCTTTGTCCAATAATGGTCACAAGTAATGAAGAACACATGCTTAAATCCAGCATTATGTAATTGTGCTTCTAATTGCTGTGGTAAATCGTCGTTTTTTAAAGTTGTCATATAAGAAAATGGTGGCATGACTAGTAGTCGACCTTTAAACTGCTGCTCTATAAAAGAAGTTAAAGACATGACAAAATCTACCTCGGCACCACTTTGTTTCATTTTTTCAGAAGAGAGATCAATGGATACAAGTGGAACAACCGCGGTATCAATAAAATCTTTTTGTGCCATAAACGATGTTACATCGTTTGCATTAAAATACATTCAACAAACCTCCTTTTATCGCAAAATAAAAATGTCCTTTTCCACTCTTCAATAGGATACCCAATTAAAAGTGAAAACAATCATTCACTAGTAATGTTACCATATTGAAATGGATAAAGGACATTCAATTTTTACCTATAATTAACGTAAATTAGCCGTTTCCTTCAATGCTTGTAACAAATTAGACAATTCATAAAATCGCACTTCATCTCCCTGGTCGAGGGCTTCATCAATTTGTGCAAGTAATTTCTCTTCTTGGAATACGAGTAAGCTATTGGAAAGCAGCTCTTCTGCCAGTACACGATCTTTTTCACTGACGAGCAGTGTTTCTGGCATATAAGGGTTTTCTTCAAGAACTGCTAAGTATTGTGCACTTGGTGGTATATTAGGAAAATTCAATTGTATATACATATCTTCTTGTTCATGTAAGCGTAAATCATGGAAAGACTTCTCAGCATCTGCCGTCATCACATTGCCTTTATAGAAACGAAAAGGCACACCTGTTGAGTCTACTGTTGACATCACCATTGCCCTAGGACAATAGTGAGCTTCTTCCACAAAACGGATTCTTTTTAACAAGTCATCATTACTTAATAGGTAATTTAAAATCCATACACACTCACGACGTTTCAATTGATAATTTTTTAAAAACCATCGAACAAATGCTTTTTTATCAACAACTGATACAGAAGCAGTCATACCCACTCCCTCCTTTACTCAAATTCTAAGGTTTCTAACTTCTCCTGCCACTCTGGTTCACCCGGTTGAATGTTGATTAATTGTCCAAGAACCTCTTTTGCCTCTGAACGCTTTCCTTCTTCTAATAAGAAGTAAACATATTTTTCTAAAAATGTTGCGTCTTCCTTAAAATCATTATATGCCAAACGGTAAAATTCGTATGCACGGTCGTACAATTCTAAATTTTCATATGCCTCTGCCGCAAAAGGATATAAAGTGCTCCATTCAAAATCATTTTGCTGTAATGTCTCAAATAACTCGATTACATCCTCATGGCGCTCCTGTTGTCCAAACACTGAAATAAGTGCCAGTACCGCTTCCATATATTCAGGATCGAGCGCTATAGCTTCTCTCAGATGTTGCTCAGCTTCTTCTGGCAAACCATTTTTCAATGCCATTTTACCAGCGAATAAATAAAGCGATTTATCATATTCATCACGCTTTAACCCCTCTTGAATGGCAGCATAAGCTTTTTGATTATCCTCTGTCATTGCAAAGCTTTCCGCAAGCAATAAATAGGCTGAGAAGTAATCAGGATCTAATTCTTTCAATTCCTCTAGTTGTTTAATAGCCATCTCGTATTTTTGTGACTGGAAGGCTGAATAAGCAGCTCCAAATAAAATATCGGGCTTTACTTCATCTTCAAGGGCTTTGACATAATAATCAAATGCTGTCTCATAGGCTGCACCTGCACGATAAACCTCCGCTAGTCGTTCGACAAGTTGAATACCAGCAAATTCATTTTGCTGCTCATATAAGTCCTCATACAGTCTTGCTGCCTCTAAAAAACGACCTGTTTCAAATAAAAGTTCTGCTTTCGCAAAATGTAATAATGGCTCGTCTGGTAAAATCGCTAATGCTTCATTTATACGCTTTTCTGCAACCTCAAATAACCCTTGCATTTGATAATAATCAGCTAAAACCAATAACGCTTGTGGATATTCTGGGGAGGTTTCTTCAATTTCTAATAATAAATCTAATGCTTCATCTTCATTACCAAGCTCCATTAGGACATTGGCACGATCTATTTTTAACTGTGCTTCTTCTGGGAATAAAAATTGTAAATGCTCCAGCACACGGTCAGCTTCCTTCATGTACCCATACTGCATAAAAATCTCAGCAAGTGCATAGATCTCCTCGGGTAGCTCCTTCATTAAAAATGATTCTAGTAGCTGATCTATTAATGCTAAATCCCCTTGTTCAAGTGCTTGCATCATTTCAGTCATCGCATTGTTCACAGTCATTCACCTATTCTTTCGTTGATACCTTTATGCTACAAAACATTTACCTCTGAAACAAGAAAAAACTCCCCAAAAGCTTGGAGAGCCTCTCTTTAATTGTTACCTCACTGCCTCAATATGCTCAAAGAACGATGGGTAGGATACAGCAATACATTGTGCATCATCTAGTGCAACAGCTCCGTCTGTTATTAAAGCTGCAACTGCACCCATCATGCCGATTCGATGATCACCATATGTTTGAAGGTTTGCTCCTTTTAAAGACGTTGGTCCCTCAATAATCATCCCATCTTCTGTTGCTTCGATTTGGGCACCAAGTTTCTTCAATTCAGTCACAACAGCCGTGATACGGTCAGTCTCCTTCACCTTTAGCTCCTCGGCATCTTTAATGATCGTTTGACCATGTGCTTGCGTAGCGAGTAATGCAAGAATTGGAATTTCGTCAATTAAACGAGGAATAATGTCTCCCTCAATAATTGTACCAGTTAAAGAAGATGTCGCGATTTGGATTGTTGCTGTCGGTTCAGCTTGATTATCATCATTCGGCGTTACCGTCATCGTGGCGCCCATTTTTTGCAGCACCTCTATAATGCCATCACGTGTTGGATTAATGCCCACATTATTTAGTGTTAGCTGACTATTTTTGCAAATGGCTCCTGCCACTAAGAAAAAGGCAGCCGATGATATATCTCCTGGCACAGAAACATGCGTACCATTGAGAGCTTGTCCTCCTTCAATCGATACTACGCCATTATCTACTTCTACATGTGCACCAAATTGACGCAGCATTCGCTCTGTATGATCTCTCGAAACATCCATTTCTCTAACAATAGTTGTTCCTTCAGCACGCAAGCCCGCTAGTAAAATAGCAGATTTCACCTGTGCACTTGCTACAGGCATCTTGTAATCAATGGCTTGTAATTTTGTACCTTGAATGGCTAGTGGTGTATATTGCCCGTCTGCACGCCCTGTAATTTGTGCACCCATCTGACGCAGTGGATCTATAACACGGCGCATTGGTCGTTTTCCAATGGATGCATCTCCTGTCATGACAGAGTGAACAGTAGAACCAGCTAAAATGCCTAGCATTAAGCGTGTTGTTGTACCAGAGTTACCCGTATATAACACTTCTGTCGGCTCCTGCCAGCCATCCATCCCTGGACTATGAATGGTTACATTTGTCCCTTCCACCTCAATCTGAACGCCAAGTTTCTGGAAGCAATCAATTGTACTTAAACAATCTTCACCTAGTAAAAAGCCCTCTACTGTCGTTGTTCCACTAGCAATGGCGCCAAACATCACAGAGCGATGAGATACAGACTTATCGCCTGGAACAGTTAAAGAGCCCTGTAAAGAAGGCTTGTTGTATTGCAATACTTTTTCACTCATGAACTTTTTTCCCTCCAATATGAAGATAGAAAGCGCCGAAATGCCGACGCTTTCTTATGCTAAGAAATATACGTTTCGAAATTTGCTCGTTTTTGAATACAGGCTGCAGCACGTTCGCGATCATTTTCACTTTGGAAGCTAATGACTAGAATACCGAAAACATCTTCTCGTGATTCAACGATGCGAAGATTCGTAATACTAATTGCTTCATCTGCTAAAAAGCCCGTCACTTCAGAAATAACACCTGGATAGTCAGGAACATCAACATATAGATCGAATGGTGTATACATAGCCCCTGCACTAATCGGTAATTCATCTCTCAGTTCTTTGGCAACTGCAAAATAGTTTTCAATAGCCTGTGAAGAACCCTCCATCAGCAGTTCCTTAATGCGTGTCATTTCTTTTTCCCAGCCATCTAATTGCGTGAGGAGTTCCTCGCGATTTTGCAGCGTAATATCTCGCCATAATATGGGATTGGAAGAGGCGATTCGTGTCACATCACGAAACCCTCCTGCTGCAAGAGAACGTGTCATTGGGTACTCCCCATTTTCGCCGCCTAATTGATGAACAAGTGAGGCCGCAATAACATGCGGAAAATGACTCACCACCGCTGTCATGTGATCATGCTCACTGGCAGATACACTGACTACTTTTGCATGGGTAAATTTCAGCAAACTTTCAAGCTGTGCCATATGAACAATTTCTTCCCCAGCAAGTGGTGTAAGCATGTAATATGCGTTTTCAAAAAGATGCGCCTTAGCAGCCAGCACACCACTTTTATGAGACCCCGCCATTGGATGTCCACCAATAAACGTTATGCCAAGTTCTCGTAATTCGCTGGCTTTTTGCATAATTAATTTTTTTGTACTTCCTGTATCTGTTACGATGACTTTATTTTTCAAGGGCCATGATTTTAATTGCTCCATCCAATCCAGTGTTGCATTAACGGGCGTACCGAAGATAATAACATCAACCTCAGCCGCAACAGCCAGTGGATCTGCGACAATCTCATGCACAATATTTAATGTTTTCGCATGCTCGCGTGTTTGTGCGTCCATGTCGTAGCCAATAATTTTTGTTTCCGGTGCTTTTTGCAAAGCAAGGGCAATAGAACCTCCGATCAATCCTAGCCCTATAACGAGTACTTTGCGTGTCATGCAAATACCCCTTGTTGTTTTAACACTTCATCAAGTTGGCTAAGCAATGCTGCATTTTGAGCCTCTGTTCCAATTGTCACACGGATAAATCCTGGTAAGCCTAATGCATTACCACTGCGCACGATAAAGCCTCTTTTCATCAGCTCTTGGAAAACAACATCACTATCAGCATGGGTATCAAAGAAAATAAAGTTTGTATCAGATGGGAAGTATTTTAAATTATGCTTTTCACAAAATTCTACATATTGTTTTTTGCCTTTTTCATTGGCCTCACGGCAGGCTTCAATATAATCTTGGTCACTGAGGGCAATGGCAGCAACAGCTTGACTTAAGATTGTATTATTGAAAGGTGCACGCACAGGATCAAGCTTAGCAATAACATCAGGTTGGCCAATAGCATAGCCTACGCGGAACGAAGCTAAGCCATATGCTTTAGAGAATGTACGCAGTAAAAGCACATTCGGATACTCATTAATGATTGGTAACGTATCCTTGTGGTCTGGATGTGTAACATATTCAATGTATGCCTCATCAAGCACGACAAGGACATCGCTTGGAACCTTTGCAAGAAAGGCACGCAATGCAGCATCAGGAATGACAACTCCTGTAGGATTATTTGGACTACATACCCAAACAATAGAAGTTTGGTCATCAATTGCAGCCAACATTGCCTCTAGATTATGTGCTCCATCTTGACAAGGCACTTTACGTACTTCAGCACCTTCAATTTCTGCATTGTGCCAGTATTGAGAGAAGGAAGGGTCGGCCATAACCGTGTTTACCCCTGGATACAACAGAGCACGAGTAATAATAGCAATGATGTCATCAGAGCCGTTACCAAAAAGAAGCTGTGTCTCTTTCACACCTAGATGATTTGCCACAGCAGTACGTAGGTTTTGGGCATAGCCATCTGGATAAAGTGCATGATTCACTGCATTATTTTGTAAATAAGCTGTTACCTTAGGTGAGCACCCGAATGGATTTTCATTCGATGCCAATTTAATAACTTCCTTTAAGCCATATTCACGTTGTACTTCTTCAATTGGTTTACCTGGCTTATATGCTTGCATACCGTCCAATTGTTGTTTCCACTTCATCTAAAACATCTCCTCTACTTATTTAGACTGAGCCAAATCTGGTCTTAATTTCACTGCATCATTGAGATACAAGTGCTTTACATCTTTTTGGGCAACCTCTACGTTTGCATGTATTAATACACGAATACATAATGGTAATGCTTCTGGCACATCCATTTCATGTGTACACATAACAGGGACATATTGCCAGCCATCCATCAAGCGTACTGCACGAGCAGGAAATGCTGAGGTAATATCTGGCGTTGTTGAAATGAGGATCGATGCGATATCATCAATGTCCACATTATTTGCTGCCACAACCTCACGCACTAATCTTGCTGTCTCATCCCATACAAGCTCTGGCTTGTCAGATTCAATTGTTATTGCTCCTCTAAGTCCACGAATCATACAAGCACCTCCGCTAATAACTGTCTATATTCAGCATCTATTTCTTGGCATTCTTCTAAATCAATAGCTTTGACAAAAGGCTTTCCAATTTTCTCCAAAAGAACAAATTGTAAAATGCCATATTCCGCTTTTTTATCTTTCATTAGGTAGCTAGATAATTGTTCAAATGAATAATCACTCACAGCCTTAAAAGGATAGCCGTTTTTTATCGCAAACTGTAAAAAGGATTGGGTGAACGTTCGATCAAGTTCTCCATATCGTTCACTCAATAGAAGACAATAGACGAGTCCAATCATAACCGCCTCACCATGAGCCACTTTGCCATAACCCGCAGCTGCCTCAATGGCATGTCCATATGTATGGCCTAGGTTTAAAAACTTTCGAACGGATTGCTCTGTTTCGTCCTCAGCAACAATTTGTGCTTTCACTTCAATTCCTTTTTTTAGTTGCTTTGCTAGTTCATTTTGATTAAAATGGATCACCGAATCTCCTGTCATTAATTCCTCCAGCCAGTTCGGGTCAGAAATCATGGCATGCTTAATTAACTCTGCTGTTCCCGAACGTACCTCACGCTCTGATAAACTTTCTAAAAGAGCTGTATCATATATCACGCCTTCTGGCTGATAAAATGCGCCAATCATATTTTTTCCTAGTGGATGATTAATGGCAGTTTTTCCACCAACTGCGGAATCATGCGCTAGAATAGTCGTTGGAATTTGAATAAACGGAATCCCACGCATATAAGTTGCCGCAACAAAACCTGTTAAATCGCCAACTGCTCCTCCTCCAAAAGCAAAAATGAAGGATTTTCTGGAGCATTTTTGCTCTAATAAAAATGTTTGAGCAGCATTGTATTGATCAAAGGTTTTGCACGCTTCTCCACCTGGCAAAATAAAGACCTCAAAGTGGTACGGGAAATTTGCTTTGAAGTACTCTCCCTGTGCTGCCCAAACATTGACATCAGTAAACACAAAGAGCTTATCCGCTTTTTGAAGTTTATCAGCAAATGCCTCCACAGCTTCAGTTAGAAATTGATGCCCAAGAACAACTTCATATTGATGCGATTTTGTTGCTACTGGTACACGCATAACTTAGAACCCCTTTGTATATTGACGATGCTCGTCAATTTGAGCTTGTAATTGTGGTAGTTGATCACTATGGAATTGCTCTAAAATTGCATTCGCTATTTCCCAGGCAATAACATGTTCTGCAACTACAGACGCTGCTGGTACTGCACAGCTATCAGAGCGCTCAACACTCGCTTTAAACGGCTCTTTTGTTTCAATATCTACACTTTGTAATGGTTTATATAAAGTAGGAATTGGCTTCATCACACCACGTACAACAATTGGCATACCTGTTGACATACCGCCTTCTAAGCCACCAAGTCGATTGGTTGCACGAGTATAACCTTCTTCTTCAGACCAGATGATTTCATCGTGTACTTCAGAACCTTTTCGACGTGCCATTTCAAAGCCAAGTCCAAACTCTACTCCTTTAAATGCATTAATAGATAGCATAGCAGCAGCAAGCTTTGCATCCAGCTTACGATCATAATGTACATAAGAACCTACACCTGCTGGCATGCCTTCTACAATGACTTCTACAACACCACCGATCGAATCGCCGGCCTTTTTCGCTTCATCAATTGCCTCAACCATTTTCGCAGAGGCGATTGGATCTACACAGTAGCAAGGATCCGCTTCGACAATTGCACGAATTTCTTTTGTTGTTTTTCCTTCTATTAAAGAAGTATCGGCTTTAATTCCCACTATCTCTGTAACATGTGCAACAATGGAAATGCCTAGTTCATTAAGTAACGCCTTTGCCACAGACCCAACTGCTACTCGTACAGTTGTTTCACGCGCAGAGGAGCGCTCTAATACATTCCTTAAATCACGGTGACCATATTTCATGCCTCCAACTAAATCTGCATGACCTGGACGAGGACGTGAGATTTGACGCTTGATATCTTCAGGATTGATATCATCAGCTAATGGCTCTGCACCCATAATTTTAGTCCAGTGCTTCCAGTCATCATTTGTGACAACGAGTGCAACAGGAGATCCAAGTGTCTGACCATGACGAACACCAGCTACAATCTCCACTGTATCTGTTTCGATTTGCATGCGGCGCCCACGTCCATGACCTCCTTGGCGACGTTTTAAATCATGATTAATTTTTTCTGCTGTAATGGGTAAGAGTGACGGTAAACCCTCAATAATTGTCGTTAATTGGGGTCCATGAGACTCACCTGCTGTTAAGTAGCGCATAAACACTTTCTCCCTTCAACTCGCTAAAGTATGTATTTTTCACTATAACATATATTCTTTAAAAAAACAGTCCTTTTACGAATGTCTTTTAAGTAGTTACCATTTTCATAGATCTAAATGTGAATATTCTGAATGAAAGTTATAAAAAACACCTAGCTAAATTTTATAAAAAATACGCCTTTGCTTATGATAAGCGAAAAGCGTATGAATTATCTATGTTTAATGCTTGGTCAACTTTATGTACAATTGTGTCATTTGTACAAAGCTTTTCATCCATATTATTAATTATTTTTACGATAGAAGAACGTGTCTTCTACATCAAATTCATAACGTGCTGGATTAAAAATTTGCTCTGTCGATCCAACAAATAAAACGCCATCCTTGCGCAGTGCTTTACTAAAATTATTATAAATTTGATCTTTCGCTTCTTCTGTAAAATAAATCATGACATTGCGACAAACAATTAAATCATAATTGCCGTCATAAGAGTCATTCAATAAATTATGTTTCTTAAAGGTTACACAACGCTTAATCTCATCCTTCACGCGATAGAAGGAGCCTTCTTGTTCAAAATACTTTGCTTTAATATCACTTGGGACCTCGGCTAAAGAGCGTTCAGGGTAGACACCTAACTTCGCCTTTTGTATCACATTCTCATCTAAATCAGTGGCAATAATTTGAATTTGAGATAAAGGCACCAATTGAGATAATACCATTACTAAAGAATATGGTTCTTCTCCTGTCGAACAAGCCGCACTCCAAATTTTTAAACGCTTATTAGTTTGTAAAAGTTTCGGAAATATTTTCTTTTGTAATACTTCCCAGCGCTTTCCATTGCGATAAAATTCAGAAACATTGATCGTCATACGATCTAAGAATTCATTCATTAAATCACGATCTTGTTCGAGTGCCTTTAGAAAGTCTACAAAATTACGATAGCCCTTTTTCTCATAAAGAGAGGTTAATCGTCTTTTCATTTGCGCTTCTTTATATAACGCTAAATCTATTCCTGTTTTGCGCTTAATACCTTCTATAAACTGTTCATAATCAGACATATGGTCATCTTCCCCTCTAGCGTCGTATTACCATTATAGCGGAAAAGTCCCAATCCTGAAATAGTCTTTCTCATGTATGCAAATCTACTTTCTTACGTTTTGTTTTTCCTCTAAAAGTAATACTTTCGACTGTTCTAATTCAAGTCTCATTTTTTCTGTTTCAATCGTATAAGTTTCTAACCTAAGCTTTTCTAATTCTACTTCTTTTTCAACAGCCTTCAGTTTTATTTTTTGTTGTCTAGTACGAGCGTCTGTAAAAATTCCAGCTAGAGAAATAATGACGCCCCCAATTATCGCTACAATGGCAATTGACAATCCGTTCACTTCCTTTCGTTATTTTGATTATACGGCAAAATGGAAAAAATAGTTTCATTTTTCAGGAATTTATTCCAATAAAAAATGAAGGTAGTTTTTCACCACCCTCATTCTATCCATTATCGTTAGACTTGTATGCGATACTCTTTTAAATCTTCTCGTAATTTAGCCTTCAAGAATTTACCTACAGACGTTTTTGGTACCTCGTCAATGAAGACAATATCATCAGGAACCCATGATTTATGGAATTGGTGCTGTAGACTCTCTAGTAACTCTTCTTTTGTAATCGAACCCTTAAACTCTGGCTTTGCTACGACACAAGCTAATGGTCGCTCCAACCACTTTTCATGTGGAATGGCAATAACAGCCGCCTCAAAGACCTTTGGATGGGACATTAATGCATTTTCAAGCTCTACTGAAGAAATCCATTCGCCACCACTCTTAATTAAATCCTTTGTACGGTCGGTAATTTTTATATAGCCATCTGTTGTCATCACAGCAATATCGCCTGTATAGAGCCAGCCGTCTTTAAAGGCCTCTTCCGTTCGTTCATCCTGATAATACTCATTAGCAATCCATGGTCCTCTAATCGTAAGCTCTCCCATCGTTTTGCCATCCCAAGGCACTTCACCATTTTCATTGACAATCCTTGTATCAATAAGTGGCATCGTCATACCTTGTGTAATCCGAACATTCATTTTTTCATCAGCCGTATAGTCCTGCATATGTGTTAAATACGTGGATAGGCTTACAAGAGGTGAGGTTTCCGTCATACCGTAACCTGTCATGTAAGGGATATTAAGTTCTTGCTCAAAGCCTCGGACAAGACCAATTGGTGAAGCAGAACCTCCACAAACAATTAATCGCATAGACGATAGGTCACGAGGGTTTTGACGCTGCTCCTGTAGAACGCCCAGCCATATGGTCGGTACACCTGCTGTCAATGTAACTTTATATACATCAAATAATTCTAGCAATAGCTGTGGTGTAAACATAGGTCCCGGTAAGACCTGTGTAGAACCAAATGCGACACTGGCAAATGGTAATCCCCATGCATTCGCATGGAACATTGGCACAACAGGTAACACCACATCCGACTCACAAATTGCAATACTGTCAGCGAGACCAGCTGTTAAACTATGAAGTACAATACTGCGATGTGTATAGACTACTCCCTTTGGCATGCCCGTCGTTGCACTGGTATAGCACATGCCTGCAGGTGTATTTTCATCTAAATCTTCTGGGAATGTGAAATGTTCATCTGCCTCCGCAAGTAGCGATTCATAGGAAAGAGCATTTGGAATCGGTAAAGTTTCTACTGCAACAGCATCACCCATAATGATATAATGCTTTACCGTTTTCAGCTGAGAGACGATAGGTGCAATTAGTGGCACCAGATTATCATCTATTAATAATATTTCATCCTCGGCATGATTGATGACATAGGCAATATGCTCAGGGGATAATCGAATATTAATCATATGCAATACTGCTCCTGCACATGGTACAGCAAAATAGGCTTCCAAATGGCGATGGTGATTCCAAGCAAATGTGCCCACCTTCATTCCTCGATCCATCCCTAGTTTCGTCAAAGCATCGGCTAATCGGCGAGTCCGTTTGACATATTCTTTATACGTAAATTCGTGAATAGTAGTGGCACTTGTTCGAGAATAGATTTTCTTTGAGTGAAAAAATCGTTCTGCACGATTCAAAAAACTTGTTAATAATAAAGGTGTATCCATCATATGCATGATACCGCTTCCCTTCATCTACGATTTTAGAAACAATCAAAACAAAAACTATTTGAACTAGATTTTGCCGTTACCTCGGTTGCATGCGAATGGCACCATCTAGTCGAATGACCTCTCCATTTAACAATCCATTGTGGATAATACTTTCAACCAAAAGAGCATATTCCGAAGGTTTTCCAAGTCGTTTAGGGAATGGTGTCATTTGAGCAAGAGCTGTTCGTGCAGGCTCAGGTAACGAAGCAAACATTGGTGTTTCAATTAATCCTGGCGCTATGGTCATCACTCGGACACCGATTTCCGCAAGCTCTCTTGCAATTGGCAACGTCATGGCTGCTACGCCACCTTTTGACGCGCTATAAGCAGCTTGTCCGATTTGCCCATCAAATGCAGCCACAGACGCGGTATTAATAATGACGCCACGCTGTCCATCCTCATTTGGCTCATTATGTTGCATTTTTTCTGCCACTAGACGGATGACATTAAACGTGCCAACTAAATTAACAGCAATCACTTTTTCAAATAACGCAAGGGCGTGTATACCACGCTTCGAAATAACTTTACTCGCATCTGCAATGCCAGCACAGTTCACTGCAACATTGATCTTGCCAAAAGCTGCAATAGCCTGCTCAAGGCCAGTCGCCACCTCCTCTTCCTTTGTGACGTCTACTCGTGCATAAAGGACATTTTGACCTAATTCTTCCACTAGAGCTTGTCCACGCTCATCATTGACATCAAAAATAATTGCTTTGCCACCCTGTCCTATTAATTTCCGAACGGTTGCCTCTCCTAAACCAGAGGCACCCCCTGTTACGACTGCCACCACTTCATGTTCCTTCATCAGACATATCCCCTTTTACATTTTTTCAATGATCGTGGCATTGGCCATTCCCATTCCCTCACAAATCGCCAACAAGCCGTAACGATAATTCTCTCGCTCCATTCGATAGAGCATGGTCGTTAACAATTTCGTACCTGTTGCCCCTAATGGATGTCCCAGTGCAATGGCTCCACCATCAGGATTGAGCTTCTGTGGGTCTCCTCCTATTTCATGCAGCCATACGAGCGGCACAGGTGCAAAGGCTTCATTTACCTCATAGGTGTCGATATCCTCAATGTTGAGCCCTGACCGTTCTAATGCTTTTCTAGTAGCTTCGATTGGCCCTGTCAGCATTAATGTCGGATCAGAGCCCACGACCACTCTTGTCACAATTTTAGCGAGTGGTTGAATGCCTAGTTCTCTCGCTTTATCCAATGCCATTACGACTACAGCTGAGGCCCCATCACTCATTTGGCTCGCATTGCCCGCAGTAATCGCGCCATTCTCTTGAAAGACGGTTTTTAATCCATTTAAAATGTCAACGGTAGTTTCTGCACGAGGACCCTCATCTACCGCAAATGTTGTCACTGAGCCATCCTCTTGTGGAACTTGAATGGGTAGTATTTCAGCTTGGAAATGACCCGCTCTAATGGCGGAAATCGCCCGTTGATGGCTTTGATAAGCATAGCTATTTAGCTGTTCTTTCGATAAAGACCATTGGGAAGCAATTTTCTCTGCTGATAATCCTTGATGGATAATATCATAATTTTCCTGTAAGCGGTTACTAGCATGGGCATGTTGCATGTTTGAGCCCATTGGTACTCTTGACATACTTTCTACCCCCCCAGCAATGACAATGTCCATATCCCCTGCTAAAATTGCCTGTGCTGCGAAGTGCACGGCTTGTTGGCTTGAACCACACTGACGATCAATGGTTACACCTGGCACACTATCGGGGAATCCAGCCATTAATAAAGAGGTCCTCGCAATATTTGCCCCTTGTTCAGCTGTTTGCGTCACACACCCCAAAATGACATCGTCTACTTGTTCCTTACCAATGCCTGCACGCTTTACAACCTCCTGTAATACATCAGCTGCTAAATCATCTGCTCGAACTTGACTTAATGCGCCCTTACTTCTTCCTATAGCAGTTCTCACAGCTGCTACAATCACCACTTCTCTCATGTCCATAACCCCTTTTCCTCGTCATCCTCTTAGTTTATTGACGAGTCTACTCAACTATTCCTCACTTAATTATCAGAATATTACATTATTTATTGTACATGACTAAGAAGTTTTTAACAATTCTATATGTTTCTAGTAAGAGATTATTCGTCGGAATGATCCCTCCCCTTTTTTGCGCAATAAAAAAGCAATCTCAAAAAATTGAGATTGCTTGATCTATTCGAAATTAAACTAAATCTTCACCGAAGAATAAGCCGATTTCGCGCTCTGCAGAAGCAAGAGAGTCAGAACCGTGGATGATGTTGTGAGAAACAGTTGTTGCGTAGTCTCCACGGATTGTACCTGGGTTACTACCAAGAAAATTGACGATAACTATCGCCTCTGAAATCACCAATATCATGGGTTCTCTGAAATAAACGAAAAAAACTAAATTAGAACCGAGCTTTTACCTTCTATTAATTAGTAACTATACATTACTTTTTGCCATGTTAGCAAGTAGAAGTGGAAAAATCCCCACTATAATAAAGTCATCTATTTGCAAGTAAACTTTTAGACTCTTTACATTTTTATAAAGACAGTACCATCCTGTATATTTTTCATTGCTCTATTTTAAAATCCAATGTCATACTCAAATTTAGGCTTCCACTTTGCTCTACTTAGGGTCTCCGCAAGTCTATACATTAGTTTTAAAAAATCTGCTCTTTGCTGTGGATTTTTCCCTGTTCGCATAATAATCGTTTCTTTTAGTGGATGATTGCTTTCAATTAGAAACTCATTACGCTTATACAATCGTTGTAAAAGAGGGTCTTCAGGTAGTCTAGCAAACTTCCCATTAGCTTCACCTCTATTACAATCCTGACAGCTTAGAACTAGATTCCAAACACAATTTAAGTCTAAATCATGTGTACTGTTGAACTGTGTTGATAGCGGTACGAAATGGTCTATGTCACAAGTATTCAATTGGTTACTTTCAATTGAAATCGGTTTATAGCAATAGAAGCATTTTCCCTTTTGATATCCGTTTAATGGCTTTCTAGCAGAAGTTAGATTTATTCTTTCATGAGACAACATGAACTGCTGTGGTGTCATAGGCTTTATAAAGAAAAACTGCTCAAGGTCTGTATCAAACTGAACTTCTAGTTTTGGATTTCGTTCAGTCCATGCGTTTTCAACTAAGTTCCATCTACCTTCAATTTCACTTAATATATTTTCTTTTTGGGAGCTTCCATTCAACATAAATATACTATCAGTCAACGTAATCCCTAACGACTTTCCTTGTATGGACTTCTCATAAAATTTTTTATCAAGCTCACCATTAGGAATGTTATGAAAGGCATCTATCACATTGTTAAACCCTACTTTTTCGGTAACTTCAAGTAACTGTTCCCACGTAATTTGGTTTTGATGAAACAAATTCAAGGCACTAATAAACTTAGATGACTGACTTGTTATTTGTCGTTTCCCGTTCCTAATATGCTCTAACATGTACTTTGCAAATATAGGGGATATTTCTTCTAAGCTCACAAAACTTTTATTACTCTCACCTAATTCAAGTAATGTTTTAGCAAACGCAAATTTATAAGTTGCAACATTTCTACCAAATAAGTATATCGAGCGAAAATTCGATTCCAAAGTATTATCATTGTCTAAGTAATTATTCATCTAAACACTCCATTGAAAATAGGTTACTTATCCTCTACATCAATTAAATAAATCGCCTTTTCAAATCCTCCACGTTTAGCCTTCTTCTGTCCTCTAACCGCTTCCAGTTCATCATAACTTACACCTAATGCATTAATAGCTGTATGTACTAATTCTAAAATATCTGCTAATTCTTCAATACTTTCTTGTACATTATCTGTTCCATGAAACTCTTTAGCTTCTTCGATCATTTTTACTTTTACTTCTACTAGAAGCTCCTGTGGTTCTAAAATTCTTGCATTATATTTTAATCCATCCGCTTCAATAATCTCTAAAATCTTATCTCGTACTAATTTATTATATACAGGCATCGTCATTCTCCTTTATCGTGGTATTTATTCACTTTAATTGTACTAAATCATAAACTAATTTATAGCTCTTTTCCAAAAGCATAAGTCTTCTTATATAATTTTATTGCTTATCTTTTTCTTTCTTTTTAGATTCAATAACTTTTTTCGATGAATTATTCAATTCTTGATTATTTATTAGCTTACTAACAGAATATGATACAAAAAAGGCAATCACAGTCAAGTTATATATGTGACCCAAAATAAACTCAAAAAAAGGTATAAAATCTATCACATCTTTCCCAGTTTTAAATTCAGTAAAGGAAAAAAAAGGTTTGATACCTTTATATGTAACTAATAAAATTTCTTCTAAGCCCCAGTTTGAACTACTATTTAACTGGTAAATATCTTCTTTTTGAAAAAAAATAAATTCTCCATTAGCATTTAGGTACTGATCATTGTTAACTCCATAAAAAAGACCAAACCTAAATCCTATATAGAAGAAATTTAATAATAGTATTAATATAATGAAATTAAATACTTGAAAAATATAATTATTTTTAAAAGAATCAACTACACTTTTCATTATCAAAAATGAAAATAAAACTGGAATTGCTATACCTATAAATAAACTTTCGACAGATGTAACTGTCTTAATATCGGAATCCAAAATTGCAATCGTAAATGAAAATAAGATACCTATTTTAATAAAATACATACCTATTTTTTCAAACCCACTAAAGCTTGAATTATGTAAAAACCACATTATCCCAGATAATATAACGATAACAGCTATCCCCATTGTTAAGAGAAAAAGTTTACTTTCACTATTTATTTTTGATGGGCTATCATATATCGTCACTAAACACATAGCTAATGTAAACAACCATATATACCATTTACCAATAGTATTTAAATATAAAGTTTTTTCTAATTCCAACTCCCAATTATCAATCAAATGATAAGAAAATATATCTTTCTCATCAACACTATATCTATTTATTTTTACTTTTATTCTTTTACACACAATGATAACTGTATTAAAAAAAATCCCAAATAAAATTATTAGTATCAAAAATGCACCAAATTCTAACATTACAAACACCTCCTCTTTAAAATGATAAATAAATATTTATATATTAGTATAAAATTTCTTTTTGTCTTCCTTGTTGTATGTTTACCTATTGAATTGCTTCCTATCATATCACCAGCTTTAGAAATAATACGATAAGCTTGTGTTGTTGTAATATGACCACTACCCTTACGACTAGCAAATAGGTATACCGCTTCTTTAGGTAATGTTTCTATGTAATCAACAATATCAGCCATTAAGCTATATAAATAAACCTTTCTTTCCTTCTTTGTCTTGCCTTTACGAATTTTAAAACTAGATTTGCCTTTCACTTGCTCAACTTCTAAAGCAATCACCACAACGTAATCCTGTTGAAATCCCTAACTTAAATAATAGTTGGCAACTCTATCAACATACAAAAGAGCATGTACGAAATATGACCCTTTCTCAGTGAACGAATCAGCTTCCCTCTTATAGGCGTTCAGCCCCACGGGAACTTATGCGACTTACATGACCCACAACTTAAGACCTTTATTTAATCTTATTCCAAAACTAATATCAAATTAAAAAATGAGATAAACACTTAGTTTATCCCCACTCTTATTCTATTACTTCCTCAAGGCTTGAGCTTACTCTTATATACACTCATAGGTACTGACTAAATTGTTTAGTTGGCTTCATATGACTCTCACAAACCATTCTGTTATCCTTCTGCATTTTTATGTGAATTACAAACATTTTTATTTTTGTAATGTATATGAGGTTTCACATAAATTGTACTTTGATTCAAATAACTCCAGAAAATCAGAAACCATCTTACAATACTCTTGTTCAATTTTTGCTTTTTTTCTAAAGTCATCAAATAGAGCTTCTCTTAAAACTGGATTTGTAGCACTTTGAATCTGCATAGTAAATCCACTTAAATTTTCTAAATATCGAGTTCTATCTTCAAACAATTCTGCCCTATTCAAATCTAATTTTGAACGGGTTAGAATAGCCTTCTCTGTTTTTTCAATGAGCATTGGACCTGCAAAATAAAAGTGTTCATTTGGGTCATCAATATAAGGGTCTATTAGTAAATTGTCAACATCATAAAAATCTCTCTTGTTATTATTACAAACTGTACATGCTAAGGTTAAATTATCCCATTGAAAACACTTTTCAGGAACTTCACTTTTAGGAACTATATGTTCAATATCACCAAACGAGATATGTAATATTTTTGATTCACAATATGCACACTTACCATGCGTTTCCTCAATTAGAGTTTTTTTAACTTCCTTATGGGAATACTTACTCCCAACCCTTTTAGATACATTTTCATCTCCTTCCTTATATGCTAAATATAATTCTGTCCATTCATTAGCATTTTGAATTAAAATAGCTGGCTTATTTAGTTTTTTTAAACCAATCATTAATTCTACACCTCAAATTTTTTAAGCATTTCAGGCAAGTATTCCTCTAAACCCTTATTGCTTAAATACAGCTTTAATTGATTATATGAATCTAAATCTAGTTTTTTTGTACTAAAATTACTTAAAATACTATCCAACTCATTTTCCAACCAAAGAGGCATAGTAACAGGAACTCCCAAAACATTTTTTAGTACATCAAAAGCATCATTGTTTTTATTGAAAAAATCCAACTTTAACGATTCCACTCTATTTTTATCATTATATTTCAACGCATACACATACGATTCCTTAATAGAGTTGACAACAAACGGACTGTGTGTACTAATTATAAATTGAGCTTTCGGAAATGCATTTAAAAGATTAGGTAATATTTCCCTTTGCATAGAGGGATGTAAATGATTTTCGATTTCATCTATAATAATTGTGTATTCTTCATCAGCATTATCATACATAAATACTTGCCAAGCTAAATCTATCAGTGCTCCTAAACCACCCGAAACTGCATCAATTAGGAAATCACCACTATCCGTTTTTAAAACAACTTCACCTGCTTCAATAGTTATTTTATTTAGACCTATATGTTTTGGTAAAATTGATTTTAATATATTTGTAAACCCATAAAATTTTTCTTTTAATTCTTCATTAGGTTCAACTAAAGCATTTCCTTCACCAAATATTGCTAATGAAATTAGCGATTTTTTCATATATTGTACAGGCGATTCATCATTACTATTATATCTATTATTCAAGGTTCTATTTTGAATCGAGCTTAAATATTGACGATATAAACTATTTGTATCATCAACATGTAAAGGAATTTCATCTACTCTTACATACGAATATGGTTGACGATGAGATGAAATGTTCACACCTTTTATTATGCCATCTACATCATAAGGCTTAAATTCTTTTTCTTCATTAAAATATTGAAATCGTGCTTCTATATTATACGAAGCTGAATGTACTTCTTCTGGTACATAAAATTTAAAAATGCCTTTTTCGACTTCCAATTCGCCCATAACTATATTATTAGCTTTAATTGTATCAATCCATTTTTCAGAATTTGATTGCATATCATACAAAACTTTCTTTAATTCTTTATTTTCTCGTGTAAATTCTGTTATTTTATCAAAGTTTATACCAGCTAAGAATATACTTTTATTCTTTTTAAGAAATACACTTGCAACTTCCTCATAACCCCAACCTAGTTGCCGTGCAATTAATCTTAAAACAGAACTCTTGCCCGCACCATTTGCTCCTGTAATAATTGTAACTCGTGGGTGAAAATCAAACTGAATTTTATCAAATTGCTTCCAATCTTCTAAGGTCAATTTTTTTAATACCATTTCATCCATTCCTCCTTAACATTTATTTAGTTCAACTGGCTAACAATCTATTCCCTATTACATACAACTATTTAAAATAAAAACACAATTATAGTAATTTAATCCACGAATTACATCTGTTACCTCAATACCATTATCTTCTTCCACTTCTTGAAATTCAATATTATATTTCACCTTTTGATAAAGTTCTTCTGATTTCATTTTTATGAATCAAAGGATAAATACCGAAGGTAACACTTTTGCATCTGATAAGATTCACCCTATAAATCAGAAGAAAGATACACCTTTAATGCTATTTTCAATTGATTCCTCTGTTATCCCAATATAGCGCAATGTTGTCTTTTGTGATGAGTGATTATAGATTTCCATTAATGTTGCTACATCCTTTGTAGCTTGATAGTATGTTTTATCAAAAAAAACCCCTTACTTCAATGTAAGGGCTGAATAAATTTCATGTTTGAAATGCTTGATTCGCATTATATATGTTCTTGTGTTTTATATAAGGCTAATCAAAAATTCCAAAACCCTTATATTTAGATTTTGATAACTTACCTAATCCATGTTTTCAATAATCATCTAAGAAGGCTGTTAAATCTACATCACTCTTATCTTTTTTTATATATGAAGTTACAATCTCTAATGTTTTATCCGTAACATTTGTATCCCCATCCATTGATTCCAATTCTTCCAAATGTTTTTGAGACATGAGTTCTACCGTATCATGTTGTCTCTTTCGAAGTTCAATATACTCTTGATATTCACTTTCTAATCGCACTACTACTTTGCCCGCATAACCATCTTTAACTTTGCTTGCTAACATTTTGTCAATTTTCTTTTGACCTTCTCTTTTAACATATTCGCAATTCGTTTCTTTCCATGCTCTATAACCTTCAAATTCTATATATGTTTTCCTATCAAAAATTTGCATAAAAATTTTTTTATCATTCCTTATATCATTGTCTGTGACTGTTTCTCGCATCTTATCAAGGTAATTTTCAACTTTATATTTTTCGACTGTTTCTTCAAGTTTAGTAGAAGATTTGTCTTTATCCATCACTGCATAAGAATTTGTTTCTTGTCTGATTTCACCTTGCTCATTTTGGTAATACTCACCTTTTACAATACGTAAAAATCTTTTTTCATAGTCTTTAAATGCGGTTTCTAAAGTTGATTTAGCAATACCTAATACTTTAACCCATTCGGATTTAGGTACATCGTATTTGATTCTCTTCCTCCACTCTATAAAAGCTATTACCATTAAAGCTCTACCATCATTGTTTGCAAGATTATAAAGTTTACCAGATAATTTTGTAAATCCTTTAAATATACGTTTTTTTCCTTCCTCATATATTTCAACAATAAATTCAGGAGACAATAACTCCTGTACTTGCATTACTGTGAAAAAGGCTTTTTTAATATCCCCATCACAGTCTATTTTTATATACTCCTTTTTTTCTAAACTTCTAAGGTTTGTAATAACTTCTGCTTTATCACGTTGTTTATTCTTGGTCTGTAATCCCAAGTTTTGGATTAACATATCAATAGAAGTTATTGTTTGATTCCATTGCCCTATCTGTTTCATAAATTGTAGATGGACATAAAGTAAAAATTCATCCGTAGTCAAATGATACTTTGTCCCCCAAGCAAATGCTACATTTGGTAGTACGATATTAGATTGTTCATTCATTTTCATCTTGCCTATTTCCTTTCTTTTGCTTAACCCATTTCATAATTAATTTGTTTATAGCTATCTAAAGCTTTACTTAATTCTGGTGTCCTCAAAAACATCCAATATTTTTGTAACGATGTTTCATGATACGCACATAATAAAAATTTAAATCCTTTTCTTTTCAAATACATCATAACCGTTCTGTTATAACAAAAGAAAAAATCTTTCACAGTCAATTGTTCAACCTCCCTTCTTCTGACTTTTGATAGGAAAATTATTACCGTTTTTAACTATAGAATGGCTGTCAACACAATCAACAAACCAATTCATATATCATATTATATCATAAAAGTCAAGTTTTTTCAAATTCCATGCTACTATCTTATTGATTTTTGCAAAAAAATGTAGTAATGATAATTATCATTTAATTCTGGTGTAATAGTGCGAAGCCCTACGTTGCGAAGCAACGAAATAGATTGCGTAAGCAATTAGATAGTATAGAGCGAAGCGACCAATATTCTCTTTATCTATTTATTATATTTATTTCTATTATGTCTATACTGCCCGTTTACAGTATACATTTCATACCAAAATCAAAACTTTTATTTGTTTTTTTGTATGTTTCATGTACATCTTTTAGGTAAAATGTCCTTAATTTATGTATGGAAATAATACATATTTCGATACTATAGAAATGCAAAAATATATTTTATGATAAAAACTCAATTTTATCCATTAGATAGACAGCTAGCACACAGCTTATAAACTAAAAGAAGCGTCAAATACACGAAATTGTATTTTGACGCTTTTAAATTGCTAACTACGTGTAGGAGCGGATGTGCTACCATGTCTATGACTATAAACATCAACCTATTTGGTCTTTAATACCCCCGTACTACTCACACGTAGAAATCATCTCTATTATCATTATTTTATTCCAAATTGCACGTGACGTATTTTCCATACATTTGCGTGGCTGATAGACTCTTTTTCACTGTTCATGATAATAAAACAAATAAAAAACAGGGATTTCTCTCCCTGCTCTCTTCATCTTTATGGTTCTTGTTTATCATCAACATACTCCCACTGATATTCAAATGACTTTGCATTAGCTTGAATGATTTTTTGTTGCAACATCTCAACTGTGTCCAACATGTCGGAGTCAATATCCTCGTTAGCAAATTCTAGTGTAGACAAATCTAGTAATATCTGTGCTGATTCTCTTTTATCATCATCGAATACAATTTCCGTAACAAAGCTATTACCTTCTTCGTCTTTTTCTCGTATTTTTATCATGTTCATTACTTCATCATAATCTAATACTTTATAGGTTTTATCTTTTTGACCCTCTTCATTAACTTGTATAATGCTGTCTTCACTAATATAGTACTGTGTTGCAGATTCTTCATCTATCCAATGACCATAAAGAGATGTTTTTACATTGGATAAATCTCTACCACTACAAGCACTAAGAATAAAAATCAGCGACATTATTACTAAGATTAATTTGTTCACTCTACTTCATCCTTTGACAAATATTTTAACGTGACATTTCTTTCTGAATATATATTCTGTCTGCCTCTTCTTCACTTATTCCATATTTCTCACTTGCTAATTTAGATACCTGTGCATCATGTATTTCAGGATTATAATTTTCCCCATTATTAGTTAATGCACTGTATGACTGCACCATAAATTCATAAATCTCATCATCACTAGCTTTATAAATTGTGTTCAATTCTGTTGTAGCTGAATCAAGTAAATTCACAGCCACTACAAAATGCCTTGATGATTCAAGTACCGTTTCAACATTTTTTTCTAATGAACCTTTTTCATATAAATTTGCACCTAATTCTAACTCCTTAAATACCTCTATCATTCGTGAATGATAGTTTAATAATTCATCGGGTACACCCATCTCTTTAATAAATTTGTAATTATCTCTAACTTCTTTAGCTACACCAGTTATCCTCGATACAAATTCTTTATCTTCTATTATTAGAGGATTATCAGCCATTTTCTGACTCAATGCTTCCATAGCTTTTAATTCTATATATATGTTTTCTTTAAATCTTTGCATATCGCTGAGATATTCCTCAATATTAGCTGTACTATCGCTTTCCGCAATCATCTTGGTTGTAGATAACGCAACTTCATCTTTTTTATTTACTTCTTCTGTGGTTTCATCCAATTTATCAGAACACCCTGTTAATGTCGCACCTAGTAATAATAGAACTCCTACTTTTTTTAACATTATTCCCCTCCTATAATTTACATTATTGAAAACCCTATGACCCGCTTCAATTAAGATAAACACTCATATAGCTGTATATGTACCATCAATCTTCTTTCTCGCCATCTTTTTTCTTAGGCTTGGTTACACCCACAACTTGATTCGATTGGGCAAACTCTAGTGCATGTAAAATACCAAGTATATAACGCTTTCCTTCTTCATCTAACCTTTTAAAGCTGGACTCTAGTTGCTTGTATTGGTCTTCGTTTTCCATGAAACCCCTCCTTATTCACACCTTATGAGAGTATTATATAATTACATAGAGAGTAATTCAACTGCATTTTATTTATATTTACTTTCAATGTGAGTGGATATATGATATTTTGAATACTAACGAGGTGATATCTATTGTCTACTACTATCAATCAACGTGTTAAACAAGTACGAACTGAACTGAATTTATCGCAAGCCAAATTTGCTAAAGCTATTTCAATATCCAATAGTCATATAGCAGGCATTGAATTAGAGCATCGAAAGGTAAATGACCGCATCATCAGATTGATTTGTATCACTTTCAATGTGAATGAAAATTGGCTAAATACTGGTGAAGGTGAGATGTTTAAAAGCCCTGCTGATACTAAATTTGAAATGGCTATGACAATTTTCAAAGAGTTAAATCCTGATTATCAAGAGTTTGTGTTAAAACAAATTAACGAGCTATTGCAAATCCAAAATAATTGGAAAAATAAACAAACTAAGGAATAGGGCTATCAATAGTAGCCCTATTTTTCATCTCGTTTAGACACATATACAAGTAGTTCTGGAAGCGGGGCAAATATAAGCTTTTCGCTATCGCTTTAAACTAACTCTGAGAAGAAGTATATGTTATAAAAAATCACGTAAATTCTTTGCTACTGTATCAACATCTAACCCCAAATATCTCGTAGTTGTCGATAAGTCAGAATGCGCTAAAGCATGAGATACTAAGTTTATATCCGCCCCACGTTTCACCAAATTATGAGCATACAACCTTCTAATAGAATGAGGATTAATGTTCTTTAAATTCCACTTGTTACTGTATACCCATAAATTTTTTGCAATTAAATTGGACGGTGAAACTGTATTTGAGATTGGTACGCCTATGTTTGAAAGAAAGATATAATCATTCTTTTCTCTATGTTCTTTCCTAACATCATCATTTATTGAAATTAGCTCTCTTAATAAAGTACACATTTCATCATCTAAAGGGAGAATCAATGGTCTATGCGATTTCATTATCTCTCCCTGTAACTTCAAAAGCATATTTTCAAAATCAATATTCTGTTCTCTTAAAGCTCCCAATGTTTTAATTCGAATACCTGTTTTGTATAAAAGTAAAATCGCTATACTATCACGTAATCCCGAATACGTTGATTTATCCAAAAGTGATAACAAGAGTGCCAGTTCACTTTCCGTAGTAGCTTCCTTAACGCTTGTATTTACTTTTATTTTGATGTTTGTCCAAAACTTTGAGTTATACCAACCATTATCGTGACACTTGCTTAAAACGGCTTTAATTTGCTTTAAACGACCATGTAGAGATGTGTCCTTTGCATTTTTGAAACTTGATAAATATTGATAAATTTTTTCATTGTTTATTTCATGGAGATATTCAACTTTAGTAACTTCAACAAATCGCTTAAAATTATAGTTGTAACTATCAATTGTCCTTGGTCTTAATCCGTTTAGTCGCCATTGTTGATTTAAAATTTGTATGGCGTGTTTAATGGTTATATTTCTGTTGTCCAATTCATCAAACGTATCCATTTTAACTATTGAGTTATTGATTTTTGTCACCATTTCTTTCTTTGGTTCTTTTTCAGTTTTGATAGTCAATAAGCTTAAATCAATGTTTGTGTTAACTTTATTGAATGATTTTGACAAATAAAAAACCCCCTAACATTTTTTGTTAGAAGGTAAAAGTTACATCGGAAAAATAGATGATTTTTTTATTGAGTTCTATTCGTAGTTATTTTCGCTACGCTTCTTAGATTCACAAATTAAACTAAATCTTCACCGAAGAATAAGCCGATTTCGCGCTCTGCAGAAGCAAGAGAGTCAGAACCGTGGATGATGTTGTGAGAAACAGTTGTTGCGTAGTCTCCACGGATTGTTCCTGGGTTAGATTCTTCAGGTTTCGTTGCACCCATCATTGTACGTGCAAGCTTGATTACGTTCTCGCCTTCCCATACCATAGCGAATACAGGACCAGAAGTGATGAAATCAACTAATTCACCAAAGAATGGACGCTCAGCATGCTCAGCATAGTGCTTTTCTGCTAATTCTTTAGGAATTACCATTAATTTAGCACCTTTCATTACAAAACCGCGACGTTCGAAACGATCAACGATGTCTCCAATTACTTGACGTTCAACGCCGTCAGGCTTAACCATTAAAAAAGTTTGTTCAATTGCCATGTTTAAAACACTCCTTAAATTCGTCTAACAGGTTTTACACCTACCGATAAATATTAACAAAAAATGAGCTTTTGTACAACAAAAAGCTAGAATTTGCGCTTACCCATGAACAATGCTACATCACGTAATTTTTTCTTAACGGGATGTTTTGGTAAAGCATCAATTTCTTGTAAGGCTTTTTTCAAATATTTATCACTCATACGATTAGCTTGCTCAATCGCATGAGATTTACGCACATATTGCAACATATTTTGACGTTCCGATTCTGTTAACGTGCCTGCAAACACTTTAACTAAGTATGGTTGCATCTCCGGATCATCTTTCAACAATAAAATCGGTAAAGTAATATTGCCCTGTAGTAAGTCACTACCTGCTGGCTTCCCTAGTTCTTTATCGGTTGCCATAATATCTAAAACATCATCGATAATTTGGAAGCTCATGCCTACAAAGTAGCCGAAGCGCTTTAAATGCCGAACTGTTTTAGCATCAACCCCCGCTGCCACAGCTCCTAGCTCACAGCTTGAAGAAATAAGTAATGCTGTTTTACGTTTGATTCTTCTAAAATAATCTTTTAAACCTTGATCTAATCTAAATTTATCTTCAATTTGAATGACTTCACCGTTACAAATCTCCACCATCGTACGGGCTAAAATTTGATGAACAAGTGGGTCTTCTAACTTTGTTATATATTCCAGCGCACGTGCGAAAATAAAATCGCCTGTGTACATTGCTACCCTGTTATTCCACTGTGATTTGACAGTTGGGCGTCCTCTTCGCATATTGGAGTCGTCAATGACATCATCATGTACAAGCGATGCCATATGAATGAGTTCTAAAGGCACTGCTACATCCTTCATCTTCTCAATGTCATAATCACCAAATTTTGCGCCTAGTAACACAAAAATTGGTCTTATCCGTTTGCCACCAGCTTGTAATAAATGGAGAGAAGCATCGTTGATCAAATATGAAGATGAGTCCACCGCTTTTTCTAACTCTTGTTCAATGATTTCGATATCTGATTTCAAATCGGAATAGAGTAGTTTTAACTTCATCTTTTCCACGTGTGAAAACCTTCCCCCATTAACGTATCTTTTTAAAGCCCATATGCATTGCCGCAGCCCCGCCACTGTATGCTTTGTACGTTACTTTTTCTAATCCTGCCTGCTCAAACAATGCCGCTAACCTTTTCATACCTGGGAAATCATTCGCAGATTCCTGAAGCCAAGAATACTCCTTATAGCTTTTCGCAAATATTTTACCAAATATCGGCATTATAAATTTAAAATAAAAACGGAACAGCTGACGATAACCAGGGATTTCAGATTGAGATGTTTCTAAACAAACCACCATTCCACCTGGTTTAACAACACGATGCATTTCCTTCAAAACTTGTAAATAATCAGGTACATTGCGAAGACCAAAGCCGATTGTCACATAATCAAACGTATCATCAGGAAAAGGCAACTCCATCGCATTTCCATGAATGAGTTCAATTTGTGGGTATGGCTCTACCTTTTTTTCGCCAACTTTCAGCATGTTTTGACTAAAGTCAAGCCCTTTTACTTCTCCACTTTCACCAACAGCCTCTGCCAATGCGATTGTCCAGTCTGCGGTGCCACAGCATACATCAAGTGCTTTTGATCCAGGTTTTACAGCCATGTGCTTCATCGTATCGTTACGCCAGCCAACATGCATCTGGAAACTAATTACACCATTCATTTTATCGTAGTTTTCCGAAATACTTTCAAATACTTCGTGAACGTGTTCTTCTTTCGTTTTAGCCATTTTGAAAAACCTCTCTTATCCGTTAGTAGAAGCAATGGATGCCTCTACATGTGCATGTAAAGCTTGTTTGATATCACTTTGTAAAAAGGATGCCTGATTAATGATCTGTGATAGCTCTGTTTTTAAATGCACAATTTTCCCTTGGATGACGCTATTAAAGCTTGCGCCATTACGTCTGACACTTTCTTCTAGTGCCTTACCCATTAAAGACATTTGCCCACGTTGATAAGCTGTCCATTCTTTTTCTAAACGCAAGATTAATAAGCTTTTTTCTATAAGTGGTATATATTCACTGAAAGAATAAAGATCAAAAAATTGAGCAATTAACCCAGATTCTATCGTACTCATCGATGTATACCACTGTTCCATTGTTCGTTGTTTATTTTCATAAACCTTAATTTGGTTTTCACATCGTGCCACAATACCTTGTGACAAGTTTCGAATTAATGCAACATTCCCTGACATTGCTAATATTTCATAATAACGACCACTATAAAAATCCCCAGCTAATACGGTAAGCTGCTGTTCTTTTGATGTTGCGTCTAATTCTTTTATATGATCGTGAGCCGCTAATGCTGCGTACACTATGCCAACAGTAATTGCAGCCTCTTGTTGCTCTTGTTGCCACTCTTCACCATTCAAAAACGGGATTAACAAATAAAACAGTTGATTTTCATCTAGCACAGGTACACCTGTGTATTTTTGCAAAGTTCTATGACGAACATCCATGAAAATCTCTGTTTTTAACTGTGCAATTGAATTTTGAATGTATGTTGCATTCATAGACCTTACTCCATTTCACTTTCAGATACGTTAGCCCTATACAAGGCCAAACGCTTGCTTACTGAGTCATTATAGCATACGCAACGATGCGGAATAAAAAAAATTTGCTTTCTTCATAGCACAGGCAGTAAAGCTCTCCCATAATTGAATGTTGGAATGCTAACTGCCCATAGACCTTATACTAAGTTTTTCACATCTAGTGTTTTTATATGTGTTGTAGAACGTTGAACAGCATTAAAACCTATCGTCAGAAACAAAATTTCTTATTTTTTCGCTTCGCTATTGATCACGCCATGTGCTGTATGAATTTGCGCTTTACCGCGTATTTTCATGGCAGACGTGTGTTCTGTAAATTGAGCAATCATTACTTCGCCGGCATCTAATTTCTCTGAATGATGGAATTTCGTATCAGTTCCACGTGTTAATCCAATGACATGTACACCATCTTCTTCTGCTTGAATAACAATATAATCTTGTGACATCTTTGTACACTCCTTAAATCCGACAAATTCTTAGTTCATCATAACATAATTAGACACGCAATTTAAGACATTTGAATAAATGATAGTACTTCTCTACGTTTCACTTCATCTTCCTCATAAATACCGCGTGCAACAGATGTCACCGTTTTAGAACCAGGTTTTTTTAATCCACGCATTGTCATACACATATGCTCAGCCTCGATCACAACATAGACACCTTTTGGCGAAAGCATCTCCATTATTGTGTCTGCTACTGAAGAGGTAATACGCTCTTGTAGTTGTGGTCTGCGGGCAATCGTCTCCACTGCACGTCCTAACTTACTCAGTCCAGCAACAACGCCGTCATTTGGTATGTATGCAACATGTGCTTTGCCATAGAATGGTACTAGATGATGCTCACACATCGAATAAAAAGGTATATCTTTGACAAGCACTAGTTCTTCATGATCCTCATGAAATACCGTTTTAAAATAATCTTTAGCATCCTCATGCAAGCCGCTGAACATTTCGGCATACATTTTTGCTACACGCTTCGGCGTATCCAATAAACCTTCACGATTTACATCTTCACCTACCGCTTCTAAAATCATTTTTACCGCTTTTTCTATTTTTAATAAATCAATATTCGACATCAAAAAACCCTCCTGCATATCAAAACATTACACATTTCCCTATGCATCGTAGCACATCCAAAAGGTAAGCGCAAAATGACTTACCTGATTCATCAGAAATTCGCTTCTAGATAAGAAAATCACTGTATATTATTATGTAATATTCAAATTTGAAGTTAAAAAGAGCAGCCTTCATGTTCGTTAACATGAAGACTGCTCTATGTAACTACTAGACGTGTATTATTTTACCGCGTCTTTAAGCGCTTTACCTGGTTTGAAAGCAGGCACCTTGCTAGCAGCGATTTCGATTTCTTTACCAGTTTGTGGGTTACGACCTTTACGAGCCGCACGTTCACGTACTTCAAAGTTACCAAAACCAATTAATTGTACTTTGTCACCCTTTGCAAGAGCATCTTGAATTGTATCAAATACAGCTTCAACTGCTTTAGAAGCGTCTTTTTTAGAAAGACCTGCAGCTTCAGCAACAGAGTTTACTAATTCTGTTTTATTCACACCATTCACCTCCTCTCAAAGGGTCATGAACCAATTCTGTAAAAAGAGTAACACATAGAAAACCGCTACGCAACTGTATTCATACATGATTATAACCAAAAAATCAGTTTTTCACCCAAAAAACAAAAATAAAAGGACTTTTCGCATAAAAACGAAAAGCCCTGCGTATATTTTTTGCATTTTTTCTGAATTTTATCACTATAAAATAAATGTTACTAAACCACGATCTCCTTCGTTAACCATACGTTCAATCGTCTGACGCATACGTTTTTTGGCAGTAGGTGGAACTGCATCCATTTTATAGCGAATCCCCTCTTTTAATACTTCATGCAATGGTGTGCCAAATAATTGTGTATTCCATAAGGCATCACGATCATGTAAATAAGCATGATTTAAATCTTTTAGAAGTTGCTGACTATGGAACTCTGAGCCAATTAACGGTGCAAATTCTGACTCCATATCAACTCGGATAATATGATAGGATGGTGCTTTTGCCTTCATTCGTACGCCGAAGAAATTATTCTGTTTAATGAGCTCTGGGGCTGTTGGCTCAAATTCCTGCATCATTGGCAATGTCACGCCATAGCCTGTCGTATCAGCATCGTGAATAGCACTTTTAAATCGTTTTTGGGCCTCTTTTGCCTCTGCCGCCTCTTTGATAAAGAGTAACCAATCTTTTTTCGTTTCAATTGGTTCTTCTAGCCATTCATTACAAACTGATTTATACAATTCACCCTGTAGGGATACCCGAATTACAGCTGTTCCTACACCTGCATCTACATGAACAACTTCACTTTGGTCAATAAAGTCAATGGCTTTAAAGGCATCTGACGCCTGTTGCACATCTCGAATTTTCATAACAGAAGAAAGGACTTCCTCCATCGAATCAATCAATGCAACATTTAATGGATGTGTAGCATCTAATACATCCAGCCAGTCTGGTTTTTCCACCTCAATGGTACGAATTGGGAATTCAAATAACGCCTCTTGTAAAATATATTGAATATCCGTTTCTCTCATTTGATCAATGGACATCGCAATAACAGGGACATTGTAACGTTCAAACAATTCATTGCGAAGCTGAACCGTTTCTTCTCTCGCAGGCATTTGGCAATTGAGTAAGATGACAAATGGTTTGCCGATATCTTTTAATTGCTCTACAATTTCCTCTTCTGCCTTCTCTGCTGCTCGTCGACTGATTCCGTTCACTGTACCATCAGTCGTTACGACAATACCAATATTCGCATGATCGCGAATCACCTTATCTGTGCCAATTTTAGCGGCTTCCTGAAATGGAATTGGCTCCGTATGCCAAGGCGTATGAACAAATTTTGGTCCATTTTCATCCTCATAGCCTTTTGTCCCATCGATAATATAACCAACACAATCTGCTAATCGAATTTGGAATGGCATTTCATCTTCACCGACCACAATACGGGTTGCTTGGGCAGGCACAAACTTCGGCTCAGCAGTCATAATGACTGGCCCCGGAGAACTTTGTGGCAACTCATCTTGTGCTCGCATTCTTTCCGTTTCATCCACAATGTTTGGTAACACGACTGATTCCATTACCTTTTTTACAAATGTTGATTTACCTACACGTACTGGACCGACAACACCAATATAAACATCGCCATTTGTGCGCTCTGCAATTTCTCTAAATACTGCTTCACTCAAGGTTTCTGCCTCCTTTATCTACGCTTTTTCACTATATGCGAGCCTGTAGACAAATATGAAAAAGCCCCTCACAAATGTAAGGAGCTTGTTTGCTATTTCTCTTTTTTCTCGGCGGCTTCTGCCTCTTGTTTTTGTAATTCTTTCGCTTTTTTGACATCCGCATTATACGTTTTCATATCATAGATAGGCTCTCCATTCTCGTCCACTGTATATGGAATAGAATAGGCAGGCACCACTGGAAATTTGTCGACAAGCAGTTGGCGAATATCATCACCTGGCTTTACATTCGGCTTATCCTCTTTTAAAAGCTGGCCTAAATCCACAGCATAGTCTACATGTAATTCACCATCACCAGTCATGAAAAGCGGTAACTCGACGCCAGAATAGGGACTTTTTACAGTTACCTCTGTTTTATAACCCAAATCTTTATAGTTGATCTGATAAACATTATCTGAAATTGACCCTTTTATTGGTAAATACTGTGTAGATAGTTTACGAATACCTATTTCACGTATACGCTCTGCCGCGTTTAAATCTACTAATTTGACCGATGCCTCATTTTCAGGGTCCCAAATGATATATTGATATATACCACCTTTTTCATAGGCATTTCCAGGAATTGTCGTCAAATACTTCGGCATAAGTTTTTCAAAATCGATTAAATATTTGATATAGATATCCGTATCTAGCTCGCTATTTTTAATTGGTACTAGTCCACCTGTTGCTTCACGGTATTCATCCACAGCACGTTGAACTGCCGCTAGTTGATCGACATCAGGCGTGACCTTAGCCCTTTTTTCTTCTTCTGGGTACGCACATCCTACTAACAGTATGGCGGTTGCAAATACCAACAGCAAAACACTTAGTTTTTTCATGTTACTGACACCTCATTATTATTTATGCTGGCCAAGTGGCAACTACAAGTACCATTAAAAATGTGCCAAGTCCAAACAGTATGTATGCACATAAATTTACGACTGTTCGTAAAAATACATTTGAAATCTTATTTCGCGCTAAATAAATTAAGCCGACTGATATAATCATAAATGCGATGCAATAAAACGACACCCACATTACATCAAGCGCAGGCATATGAGCTAACGGGCCCATTTCAAAAAACCACCTTTCTTTGAATGTCAAGACACAATCAAAGTATATTATACTATGTGCTTTTGCTAAAAAGAAATAGTTGTCCCATAACTATCAAGAAATGGACAACTCTTTTAGCTTGTATTTCTATTCAACTAGTGGCACACAATAAGGCGTCTCAACAGATTCGTTGAGACACCTTATTTATGTCCATTTAATGACAAGTCTAATCAAAAAATTAATATTAATGCTTCATATCGTCTATTTCTCGTTTTTTCATACGCATCATTAAGGCATCTACTGCCACTTTCGGTTCAACATCATTAAATAGCACACTATAGAGCTCTGTGGAAATCGGCATGGCGACATCATATTTCTCTGCTAATTGATAGGCTGCCTTCGTGGTACGGACACCTTCTACGACCATGCCCATTTGATCCAGCACTTCTTGTAGCTTCATACCTTGCCCTAACATATTACCTGCACGCCAGTTTCGCGAGTGGACACTTGTACAGGTTACAATTAAGTCCCCCATACCTGTAAGTCCTGAGAACGTAAATGGATTACCACCCATTTTTACACCTAACCGTGAAATTTCTGCAAGACCTCGCGTAATAAGTGCCGCTTTTGCATTGTCTCCATAATTTAAGCCATCAGTAATACCTGCCGCTAAAGCGATAACGTTTTTCAACGCTCCTCCTATTTCTACACCAATGATATCCTCATTTGTATAGACGCGGAAGAACTGATTCATAAATAAATCCTGTACCTTTTCAGCAGCATCAATATTAGCACAAGCTGCAGTAACCGTTGTAGGATGATGCAGTACCACTTCTTCTGCATGACTTGGCCCAGAAAGAACAACAATTTCTTCCACATACATTGCTGGTAAGCTTTCTGCTAAAATCTCAGATATTCGTTTTAATGAGTCAGGCTCAATTCCTTTCGAAACATGGACAAACAACACTTTTTTTGTTAATTCAGCCGTTAGTTTCTCGCATACTTCACGTATCGCTTTTGTTGGAACAGCCACAACAATGGTTTCTGCATGAGTAGCTACCTGTGCCATATCACTCGTCGCATGTAAATTTACAGGTAGAATGGTTTCTGGTAAATATTTTTTATTCGTATGCAGTTGATTGATTTCTTCTGCCTGCTCAGCTCTATGTGTCCATACAAGCGTATCATGTCCATTTTCCGCTAGTACCATTGCCAGTGCAGTACCCCATGAGCCTGCCCCTAACACACAAACTTTTTCCATAACAAAATCCTCCCTTTGTTGGGTTGTCTATTAAGTAAGTTCTTTCTTGTAAAAAGACGCCACCCAACAATAATGTCGGGTTGGCGTATTGTATGTCTATAGCTATTGCCTTAAGCACGCGCACGTGTAATTAAACGAATTGGCGTCCCTTCAAAGTCAAATGTTTCGCGGATGCGATTTTCTAAGAAGCGTTCGTATGAGAAATGCATAAGCTCAGGTTCATTCACAAAAATAACGAATGTTGGTGGCTTAATCGCTACCTGAGTAGCATAGTAAATACGTAAACGACGACCTTTATCTGTCGGTGCTGGATTACGAGCCACTGAGTCCTCAATCACTTCATTTAAAATAGAGGACTGAATACGCATCGCATGATTCTCGCTGACACGTTGGATAATCGGTAAAATTTGATGCACACGCTGTTTTGTATTCGCCGATACAAAAATAATTGGGGCATAATCTAAAAATAGGAAATGCTCACGAATTTGCTGTGTAAAGACATTCATTGTTTTTTCATCTTTTTCAATGGCATCCCATTTATTCACAACAATGATCACAGCTTTTCCAGCCTCATGTGCATAGCCAGCGATTTTTTTATCTTGCTCCTGAATACCTTCTTCTGCATTCAGCACTACTAAAACAACGTCTGAGCGTTCAATAGCACGTAGCGCACGTAACACAGAATATTTCTCGGTTGTTTCATAGATCTTTCCTTTTTTACGCATACCCGCCGTATCAATAATGACATATTCCTGTCCATCATATGCATAAGGTGTATCAATCGCATCACGTGTTGTCCCTGCAATATTACTAACAATAACACGTTCCTGCCCTAGGAAAGCATTCACTAAAGAGGATTTCCCAACATTCGGGCGACCAATTAAAGAGAATTTAATGACATCATCACCGTATTGTTCTTCATCTTCTTTCGGGAAATGTTTCGCACATTCGTCCAATAAATCCCCTAAACCTAAACCATGGGAACCTGAAATAGGCCAAGGTTCACCGAAGCCAAGTGCATAAAAATCATAAATCATTTCACGCATATCAGGATTATCAATTTTATTGACCGCTAATACGACTGGTTTTTTTGTTTTGTATAGAATTTTAGCAACTTGCTCATCTGCTGCCGTTACCCCTTCACGACCATTTGTCATGAAAATAATAACGTCTGCTTCATCAATAGCGATTTCAGCTTGTTGACGAATTTGTTCTAAAAACGGCTCGTCTCCAATTTCAATGCCACCTGTATCAATAATATTAAAATCGTGTGTTAACCACTCTGCCGAACTATAAATACGGTCACGTGTTACGCCTGGGATATCCTCCACAATCGAAACACGTTCTCCAACGATACGATTAAAAATCGTCGACTTACCTACGTTCGGACGACCTACGATGGCTACTACTGGTTTCGTCATCTGTACTTCATCCTTCCAACTTCTTGTCTTTCGCTATTATACACGAAAAATGCCATTATATCATATCATATCCATAATGTAGAACGCTATGTATGGTGATAAAAGGTGTTACCTCATTTTTTTAAGCGCTCTATCAGATGTTATAAAGGTTCTATCGCCTTTTTAATTGCTATCCTTTATTTTGAGAATCTTATCCGCTACTTTTAGAGTTTTATCCTTCAATTCAAAGATTTTATCCTTTTTTTAATTACTATCCTTCACTTCTGAAATCTTATCCGCTACTTTTAAAGTTGTATCCTTCAATTCAAAGATTTTATCCACTCCTCAATCGCTATCCTTCACTTTCAAAATCCTATCAACCATAAAAATAGCGAGGATACATTTAAGCATCCTCGCTTTATACATTATTTAAAGTTTTTTAGTTTATCGCCAATCACATCACCGAATGAGAAGCCTGTATTCTCTTCAGGTAATTCATAGTCGATTACTTCTTCTGCTTCAGGATTTTCTAATAATTCTTTAATGCTAAGGGCTAGACGGCCTTCGTCAGCGTTGACATCAAGAACCTTTACCTGTACTTCTTGTCCCTCTTTTAGTGCTTCATGAGGCGTGTTAATGTGCTTATGCGCAATTTGCGATATATGCACTAAACCTTCAACGCCTGGGAATACTTCCACAAATGCGCCAAATGAAGTAAGTCGCTTCACTCTACCGTCTAAAATAGTGCCTTTAGCGGCACGTTCTTCAATATTAGACCATGGTCCAGGAATTGTTTCCTTAATAGATAAAGAAATACGTTCATTTTCTGGGTCCACTGATAGAACTTTTACTTTTACATCTTGTCCTTCAGCTAAAACCTCACTCACATCACTCACATGCTCATGTGATACTTGCGAGATGTGTACAAGACCATCAATACCACCTAGGTCGATAAATGCACCAAATGACGCGAGACGCTGTACTTTACCATCCAATACATCGCCAGCTTTTATTTGATTAATCACATTTTTCTTTTGTGAAGCTTTCTCTGCTTCAACCACTGCTCGGTGAGATAAAATAAGGCGATTCTTATCCTTATCAAGCTCAACAATTTTAAAGCTTAATGTTTGCCCTTTATAGCCTTCAAAATCATCAACAAAATAGTCCTCTACAAGCGATGCTGGTACAAAGCCACGTACACCTAAATCTACGACAAGACCACCTTTAACAATATCCTTTACTTCCGCTTCAAAGATTTCCTCAGCGGCAAATTGCTGCTCTAGTGTATCCCATGCTTTTAGAGCATCCACTTTACGTTTTGATAGGACAAAGTTTTCTTCTTCAACCTTTGTAATCATCAATTCTAATTCATCTCCAACTGAGATGACATCAGACGCTTTCTCAATGTGTAAGCTTGATAATTCACTAATCGGTACAATACCATCAAACGGAGCACCTGGAATTGATACAGATACTGCCTTTTCATCAACTTGCGCGGCAATGCCTTTGACGATATCACCCTCGTTAAACGTTTGTTCTGCATAGTTCATTTCTTCAGACATATGTAACCCTCCTTCGCATCTTCCCTTACTATTTTATTCGATATTGAAGACAAAGACAAAAATAAATCCTTTAAATTCAAAAAATGTCTGAAATTTTAGGATTTATAGCATTTTTTCTTCTGCTAATTTTAAAATAGCTTGTGCTGCATCATCAATGGACAATGCTGTTGTATCTAAAAAAATCGCATCTTCAGCTTGAATCAGTGGCGATGCTTCACGCTCACTATCCTTTTTATCACGTAGCGCTATTTCTTCCTGAAGTTTTTCAAGAGAGGACTCAATTCCTCTTTTTTGATTATCAATCAAGCGTCGTCTAGCACGCTCCTCTACTGTTGCAGACATGAAAACCTTTAGTTCTGCATCCTTTAAGACATGTGTAGCAATATCGCGGCCATCCATGACAACACCGCCATTAGCTGCAAGTTTTTGCTGTTGAGCAACTAATAGCTCACGAACCTTCGCATGGGCAGCTACTTGTGAGACTGATGAAGTGACCTCATTAGAGCGTATTTCCGCTGACACATTGTGACCATCTAAAAAAACAAGCTGTCCCTGAGGTGATGGTTTTAATTCAATTGTGCTTACTTCAAGCATCTCTGCTAATTTTGCTTCATCATCTAAATGTATGTTTTGTTGCATCGCTTTATACGTAACTGCTCGATACATTGCCCCTGTGTCAATGTAAGTAAAGCCAAGTGCTTCAGCAACAATTTTCGCGATTGTACTTTTGCCAGCACCAGCAGGCCCGTCTATCGCAATTTGAATGTTTTTCTTCATATTCTTCCCTACTTTCTGCACCTCTTATTGTATCATATAACCTCAAAAAAGCCCTCTACTAGGAGAGGGCTTCATCAAAATATTCATAAAGGATATTAAACATTAAAAGGGTTCATTTCTTTACGACGATTGACTAATTGACGTTCAAAGCAAAAACGGACAATATGCTGTTGATCGACATCATCTGTATCTGTTAGTTGGATTGTTGCAATGCGTTTATCCTCTTTTTCAAAAATACGTACGATCAGCGCTTCCGTAATGACATACTTGACATCTCCATTAGCAAATGGCAATACAATGGTTAGTTTTACTTCATCACCCTCAGTGAAAGCTACTTGACCTTTCAACATGACTGCTAGGCCTCCTGCACTAATATCCACAGTCACAAGCTGATATTTATAATCTTTCAACTGAATAGCAACGTCTACTTGTGTCTCCACACGAACGTATTCTCGTCGCTGAATTTTTATAAACTCCTCTGGTGTTGGACAATGCAACATAATCATTGGGATATTACCTGCTTTACGGCCAACTACCTCTGTATTAAAGGCAAAGGATTGTTTATCCTCGGTACGAAAAGTTGCTCTAAATTCTGAGCCATCTATTAAAAATGCCGTTTTCTTTGTTGCCATATTAACCGGATAATCAATATATAGAATATTATCTTTTTGCTCTACAACTTTACAGCGGAATTTCTCCAAACGCTCTGTATAAGTTGGTTCAAGTTGTAATTGTGTACCAATTTTTATTTCCATGAGCATCTCCCCGTGCGAAAAATATAGTTTAATTATCTCATGAGAAGCTTATTTTGGCTATAAAAATTGGTAGTATTTTCATGTCAAGTTGATACAGAGCGGAAGCATCATTGATTAAGTTAGATATTCCACTTTTAATACATTATGGTTTTCCGCATCAATAACAATTCTAAATGTTTCCTGCGTATTACCATCACGCAATGCAATGACCTCATAGCAAAGACGTTGCTCAAATTGTCCATTATCTGTGTAGATATTTTTTACCTCTTGTACTTGGATATCGTCTTGGAAGAACGTTTTCCAATCAATCGGCTTAGCTGTTTGCTTTTTAATATTTTCTTCTTGAATATATTCCATTGCATTTGCACCTAACAGCTCACCTGTATCTTTCGCCACTTTCAATTGAACACCATCAGCGTAGATTAACGCATTATCTCCAGGATGGACACGAGCAAATGTCACATGCCAAGCTTGATGATTTTCTCGTGATTCCACATAGGCTACATCTTTCATGCCTAATTTCTTCACATATTCCTGCGCTTTTTTCATGATTTCCTCTTGTGATAACTTGGCTTCATCCACAGGACGTTCTACTAAATAGGATAATAAATGTCCACCCTTTTCTGTTAAATCAACATAGCCTAATCGAATCCCTTGGTGGAATTGGATATGATAAAAAGGATATGGTGCTGTATCACTACTTTTTGTAACTGTAAATGTAGCATCTTTAATGACTGGGAATAAGTATTTCACTTTCTCTAGTGCTTCTTTTTCGGTAATAACTGCATCCTGTAATGCCTTTAACTCAATTTTTTTCTGCCAATCAGATTCAGATAAAGTTAACGGGAAATCCTTTTCGCCGTAGCCCTTTAATGTATCCTTTACAGTATCAAATTGGCTATTTGGATTTTTATTATCTACTTGTTGTAGCCAAACATCCATTTTCCCATCATGCTTATAGAAATCCACGGTTGCAGCTGTCCATTCATCGGAAAGAGATTGTAAATTCGTTGAAACCTGGGGCATTTTTTCACGCCAAGCTTCATAATCCCCTGTTTTCGCTGTCCTTTTTGCTTCATCGCCAAGTCGACCTAGATAGTTCATCCATTCACTTGATAGTTCTTGTCCTATTGGAATATTCGCAATTGAAGAACGAACTTCTGAGCTTAAACGCCAAACCGAATCTAGTTCATTGTGAATCGCCTGCTCATCTTGAAACAACAGGGATTGTGATACTGAGCGTTGAAGATGGGAAAGTTTTTCAGATGCATCCGTTAACTTATCTGTATATTGTGCTAGTACGGTACGTTGTAAATCTTCTTTATCTCCATGTAAATCAATACTGTATGCCCCTAACCCAATAACGGCAATCGTTAAGACCACGAGCCAAGTTTTCATCTAGGTTCCTCCTTTCTATGAACAGAAAATATGCTCTCCAATTTGTTTAATTTGTGGACGTGACCAAATCCATTTGCTCGTTGCAGTTTTTGGATTGAAATAATACAATGCATTTTCAGAAGGGTCCCAGCCGTTCATTGCATCAATAACTGCCTCTTTTGCTCGCTCATTTGGCTCAAGCCAAATTTGCCCATCTGCAACGGCCGTAAATGCTAACGGTTGGAAAATGATACCTGAAATAGTATTCGGGAAATCTGGGCTTTCCAAACGATTTAAAATAACTGCGGCAACCGCTACTTGTCCTTCATATGGTTCTCCCCTTGCCTCTCCATATACCGCATTCGCCATTAGCTGTAAATCACGCTCTGTATATTTGGGAGGAACTTGTGTCTGTGTTCCATTATTATTACTACTTCCACTACTATTGCTACTGCCACCACTAGTATTCTTTTTCACTTGCTGATCAAGTGGCTGCCCACCATAATAAGTAAATTGATTTCCTGCATTTAATTGAGCTTTCACCCATTTTTCGTCATAATCTGAATTGCCCGTTAACGCTTTCTTTGTCTTAGCGCCTGCAATTCCGTCTACTGGTAACCCATAATTTTCTTGGAAATTACGTAAAGCCCAGTATGTGTTGTAGCCAAATTTGCCATCAATTTTACTCTTATAAAAACCTAAGTATTGTAGCCTCGCTTGCAATTCAACGACATCATCTCCATAGGCACCCCGAGTAATTTGCTGATCGCTAAATGCATTCGCATCATTTTGAGGAATCGCAATTATACTAATTCCTAATATTAAAGCAAAAAGTATGCTTACTAAACGCACTTTTATCACTCCTTTTTTTATAGCTTGAAACAAAAGGAGTAATTTATACATGATAAAAATGAAATAAAGCGTAGAAATCTTTGACGATTTCTACGCTTTATATTTTCTTTTGCATATGAAGATGCTGCACCAGATGATAATGTGCAAGCTTCACTTTACGCAAGCCAAACCACCATAAAAACAACATAAAAGGAATCATTAAATAAACCCAGTGACCTTTGAATGATAATATTGTATTGTATAGAATGTGAAGTACGACTGGTGCACAAAGCGCCATAGCAATCATCTCTTTTGTCTTAACAAGTTTCGAAAACTTAGCCCGTCCATAATAATAGCCCATTACGACACCGAACAAAGCATGACTCGATACTGGTAATAAGGCTCGCATAAATGCCGTGTCTAAGCCAAATGAAAGTAAATAAAGAACATTTTCAATCGTAGCAAAGCCAAGTGAAATGCTTGCCCCGTACAATATACCATCGTAAGGGTCATCAAATTCTATATGATTATAGATGGCAATTAATAGCACAAACCATTTAAAAAATTCTTCAATGACACTTGAAAATAGTACGTCTTGAAGATAAAGATATCGAAAAACCCCTTCCTCTGTTAATACATACTGTAAAAACATGATTGGGAACGTTAAAAATGCGCCGTATAAAAACGTTTGTAGTAAAGTTCTTCTTGGCTCCGTAGCCATCTGATTGCGCAAATAGAAATAACTAAAAAGCGCTAGACCGGGAGCAATGGCAGCAGATAATAAAATGATCATGATGCCGGCTCCTTTCAACAATAGACTGCTATTATTATACCATGTAATGACAAAAAAACTTTTTAAAAGGAGATTTATTTTTTTATGAAAAAAACAATTTTATTAATTCATACTGGCGGCACAATCTCCATGGCGATGAGTGCTGAAGGAGCGGTCATGCCTAATAAGGAAAATCCTCTAATGAAGGAAAGTAATAAACTGGCTTCACTAGCAAGCATTATCGAAATAGAAGCTTTTAACCTTCCTTCTCCACATATTACACCGAAAGAGATGCTTTTATTGCGTAACTTGATTTTGGAACAAATTGACGCACAGCCAATTGACGGTGTGGTCATCACACACGGTACGGATACATTGGAAGAAACCGCCTATTTCTTAGAGCTAACTACGAACTTAGCCATTCCGATTGTGCTAACAGGAGCAATGCGTTCATCTAACGAACTTGGAGCAGATGGGATTTATAATTTAGTAGAGGCAGTCCGAGTAGCTGTTGATGAAGAAGCACGTGATAAAGGTGTGCTTGTTGTGATGAATGATGAGGTTCATCTTGCTGTAAATACAACAAAAACAAGCACAAGTTCTGTAAATACTTTCCAATCTCCGCAATATGGACCGATTGGGCTTATTACAAAATCCCGAATCTTATTCCATCACGCACCAATTCGTCGACAATATGTAGATGTTAACAATTTATCTAAGCGTGTCGCCATGCTAAAAGTGTATGCTGGAATGGAAGAAGATTTATTGGATGTCGTGCTTGCATGTAAATATGATGGTGTTGTGCTAGAAGGACTAGGTCAAGGGAATGTCCCGCCATCTGTTGTAAAGGGAATTGAAAGCCTTATACAGCGAGACATCCCAGTTGTACTTGTTTCCCGCTGCTTTAATGGAATCGCAGAAGGTGTTTATGGCTATATGGGTGGCGGTAAAATGCTAGAAGACTTAGGCGCCATATTCGCCACAGGTATTAATGGTCAAAAGGCACGCTTAAAATTATTAATAGGCCTTAACACAACTGGCTCGCCTTTAAATTTAAAGGACTTTTTCTTGTAACGTTAAAGTCTCGATCACCTGTTCATAATAGCCCAGTATCTCGCTAAGTCGAGCCAAAGCTTCATCAAAATCTGGTTGTATCACAGAAAATTGAATGAAATTCTTTTGGCGTAAATACTGGCTTTCACCATGAACGAATAGCCCGTTTAATGCTAAATCAATAAGTAGGTTGGCATAATTATTAGGCAATTGAACCGTTATCAGCATCGGATATTGAGTAGTTGGATATTGAAATTGCATGATTGGTAGCTGCAGCAGTGATTGAAAGCGTTGCTGTAGCTGCTCATAACGTGCTGGATAGGCTTTCAATGCAGTCTCCACATTGCTCAGTAATACAGCAGGTAATGTAAATGGTATGGCACCTTGCTGATAATTTGCTAAATCAAGATAAGCGGGTAGATCGGCAGATGGGGGTGCAAGTGATTGCGAAAATACAAATGCTAGCCCACTTAACGCACCAATGGCCTTACCACTCACAGCCGTAGCTAAATAGCAGTCCTGTAAAGAGAACGGCATGGCACCGAACGAACTAATACAATCTATACATAACTTTACATTGTATTGTTTAGCAAGCTTTTTAAGAATATCTAAGTTATTACAAGTTCCCGTGGAAGTCTCACCATGTACTGCCAACATCCACTGATAAGACCCCGTCTCAAGCTGTGAAGCCAGTTCTTTGTCATCAAATACTGTTCCCCATTCTTTTTCTACCACATCATAATGTAATGACCAACGAGCGGCTTGCTTCTGTAAACGTTCACCGAATTCTCCATTTGTGAGAATAAGCCCTTTTCCTAATTGCTGTGCCTTTAGTTGTGCAAGCATTACTTCATTTGCTAGCGTTCCCGTTCCTACGATTACACCAACATGATTGGACTTCGATAAATGCAGTAACCTCTTCTGCACTCGTTCATAAAGCGCATAAAAAGGTAATGAACGATGTGATAAATCTGAATGAGCAATTGTCTCTAATTGCCTCACCGGCCCAGGATAAAATGTAGAGGGTTCCGTCGTTAGTCTATGTTGTAATGATTGTTCAAATTCATGTCTAGTGAGCATCATCGGTAAAAACATCGCACCCTCTTCCCCGACAGCTGGTGCAAACTGCTTAAAACCCATCTGCTTATATAGTTTTTCCTCTCTCGTTGTACCTGAAATCACTGCAGCAGAATAGCCTTTTTCGTAGGCAAATGTAGTTAAGGCCTGAGTAAGCTTCAATAGAACTCGACCCGTTCGATAACCTTTCTTCACGGAAAGCAAACGAATTTCACAAAGCTTCTCACAATTTTCCTTCGATAAATACTGCTCGACCTTACCAATCTTTTCATCAATAGAAAATGGTCGTTGATCTCTGAACGCCAACATGCCAATTAATTCTGTTTGCTTATAAACAACGACATAGGTATTCTCCTGATGAAATCGGTCTACTTTTTTTCGCGATGCATTTACCTCATGCTGAGGAATTTCTTCTACAAATGTTTCATAATTCAATCGAGCAATCGCCTCAAATTCTTCATTTGTTTTGGCAATTTTACACCAATACATTTCCTTCACTTCCCTCTTTTCAATGATTCCTGAATATTAGACATATGCTTAATAAGCATACACACGATTGCCATGATTAAAAGTCCATATGGCTCTAATTTCCCTGCTTGAATAATTGCGGCTATATAAAAAACAAAGCCCCCAACCATGCCAAGTGTCAGACTTCTAGTAAAGGCCGATATAAGTGCTGTACCAATAATCATCCATAAAAAAAGACTTGGCGATAAGGCGAGACCCACACCAATAAAAGTAGCTACACCTTTCCCTCCATTCCATTTCAGCCAAATCGGAAATAGATGCCCTATTATCACCCATGCAGCTCCGCCAATAAGGACCCATTCATCCAATTGCCACATGCGTCCTAATCCGACAACAAGTACACCTTTTAATGAATCGCCAAGAAGAGTCAAAATAAACGCTGTTTTCCCAATCACACTTCCCGCATTACGCGCGCCTAAATTTTTACTACGCTCTTCCTGCAAATTGACACCGTATATCTTACCAACGAAATAAGCCGTCAAGATGTTTCCTATTAAATAACTCAAGAGCCAATACAAGCCAATCATTGAGTTGCCTCCTTGCTAAAAAGGCTGTATAAGCTACATGCCTATACAGCCTCGATCGTTATTTTTTTCTCTGCTCAATAGTTCGAGCGATACATTCGCCATGGAAACGACCATTTTCAATAAAAATTTCATTGGCATTATTTCCTGCTGCAATAACACCTGCAATGAATAGTCCTTCAACATTGGTTTCCATCGTTTCAGGCGTAACATAAGGACGACCCGTTTCTTCCTCTATGTCCACTCCCATCGCTTTAATAAAGGAGTGATCAGGATGATAGCCAGTCATAGCAAAAACGAAATCATTTTTTACTATTTTCTCTTGGCCCTCTACTTCTAAAACAACTTCGTGCTCACGTATTTCCAATACATTTGTATTAAAAAGCATGTCAACTTCTCCAGTTTTGACTACCCCTTCAAATTCGGGTAATACCCATGGCTTGATGCTTGGAGAGTATTCGCTGCCACGATAGGCTACGGTTACACGAGCCCCGGCTTTATTTAATTCTAACGCGGCATCTATCGCTGAATTTTTGCCGCCTATAACTAGAACATCCGTATCAAAAAATTCATGGCCCTCTTTAAAGTAATGGAAAACTTTAGGTAACTCCTCACCATGGATATTTAAATAATTCGGATGATCATAATAACCTGTTGCAATGACAACATAGGGCGTTTCATATATTTCCTTATCGGAGGTAACCGTGAACAAATCATTATTTTTTACAACACTTTGTACTTTTTCGAAGCGATTAACTTGTATATTTTTTAAACGGACGACCTCTCGATAGTAGACAAGGGCTTGATTGCGTTTCGGCTTACGTCCTTCAATAATAAATGGTACATCACCAATGGCTAACCGTTCACTCGTACTAAAAAATGTTTGATGTGTAGGGTAATGATAGATGGAATTGACGATATTTCCTTTTTCAATCACAATAGGTTGTAAACCAATATTTTGCAAAGCTATTGCTGCTGCTAAGCCGCATGGGCCTCCTCCAACAATAATTGCATCTGCTTGCTGCATTTCTTGACACTCCAATCGAATTTGAACAGCAAAAATTGCTGCTCCATGCTTTCACATTATCATAGAATAGACGATACTTTTTTATTATACGCCTTCTCACACGTTTTGGTTGTTTATTTACTCGAAATATCAATGTCAATTATATGACATTGGGGCTTTGCACCAAATCGAAAAGGTACTAATGTTGTCCCATAGCCATTGCTTACTAAAGTCATGACACCATCACGCTGACGATAGGAACCATTTGGATGGACACCATATGGGCCGAATCGAATTTGCCCTCCATGTAAATGTCCCCCCATCATTAAATCCGCACGGAACTTAGCCCGAACTTTCGCAAAAACCTCTGGATTATGGGCGATAAAAACAACTAAATCCTGCTCTCCTATCTTTGCAAAAGCTTTTTCAAAACTATATTCTTTAACGGTTGTATCCTCAATAGCACTTAACCAAAAGCTATTTTTAAGCGGAAGCTGTACGGCATCATTGACAATAATTTGAACATGGTATGCCTGTAAAATGTCCTTCAGTCTTTCTTCCCCAATTTCTCTGTCATTATTGCCCCAAATAAAATAGGTTGGTCCAAGGGACGTTAATAATGATAAATTTTCATGAATACGATCAATCGGTGTACGGCTATCCGCAAAATCACCGCCAATAATTACTGCATCAAAATGATGTCCCTGTAACTGTGCAATCATTTTCTTACTTATTTTACGTAAATGAACATCTGAAATAAAAAATAATCGTACCTTCTCCTGTTCACCCTGTAATGAAAGCTGGTGAGACAATACATTATTTTCATGTGCCACCTTCCACATATAAAGTGGAGGGGCGATGACTACCAAAAGAAATAGCCCTAAATATAGCATTTTCTCACTTCTCCTTACGACAGCAAAAAGGCGATTCTTCTTAAAAAACGAATCGCCTTTTTGCTAAATCAGACGTACGTTTTGGTGTGAACGTTTGTCTGTAATTTTATACTAGAAAACCTATATAACGATAAAAAAATTCTATTAAGGTAACTTAATGACTTGCCCAACCATTACAGTATTAGAGGACATCCCATTAGCAGCACGAATTTTAGCTAAAGTCGCTTCACTGCCATCGCCATAGTGATTTAATGCAATTCGGTATAAGTTCTCATTTGCTTTTACAGTATGTGTCGTTGCTTTAGCATTTTGTTTTGCTTCTTCCGCTTTTCTAGCCTCTTCTGCTTTTCTTGCTGCCTCTGCTTGTTGTTGAGCTATTCTTGCTTCTTCAGCTTTTCGAGCTTCTTCGGCTTTTTTTGCTTCCTCTGCCTTTTTCGCTTCTTGAGCCTTTTTCGCTTCTTCAGCAGCTTTTTGCTCCGCTGCTAACTTATCAGCATCTTTTTGAGATTGCTCTTGAGCCTTCTTATCTCCCTGAGCGTCTTGACCCTTATCATCTTTTTCCTTATCTTTATCTGACGCAGATGCTTCTGAAGGATCTAATTCGACAACCTGTTCAGCTGTATCCTTTTCGGCTTGTTCAATCGTTTTTCCTGGTTCATAAAATTTCCAAAAATAAATAAGAATTGTTAATGGTATCAAGATAAAAATAACAAACAGAATCGTCATTAACGGTGTCTTACGTTTCGAATTTTTTGGCTTTTTGTTTTTATTACCGTTTTTATTCATTCTGGAAACTCTTGATAAGGATTGCTGTTCTTTTTGCTCATCTTCAAACGATTGACGATGCTCTTCTATTTTATCGCGATAATCTTCTTTATTCATTCGCCTTTCCCCCAACCTTACTACGCTTTCTATCATCTCTATTATGACGAATTTTACGAAAAAAGTAAATGACCGTCAGTTTTAGTCTAATTACCCATTAATAGTTGTTGCAATCGACTTTTCCACGTTGCCATTTCTACTTTCTTTTTCTCTTTTAAGCGTACTTTCTTGATTACATCATAATGGATTCCACAATTTTCACAACAGTTTTCCGGCTTTTTCTGCAATTTTTGCCCAAAATACCCGACTAAATGTTCACGAATACAGTCTTTTGTCTGTATGATTTGAAGCATTTCATTCACTGCATTGTATTTCTCTAGTGCTAAATGATTTAATCGGACCTTCACTTGTTCCGAAGACTCTCGTTGCAGCCAATAGTCTAACACACGGAAGGCTGTCTCACTTAACTCCCCATTTTTCAGCATTTGGATGGGCTGTATTTGCTGAGATAGCAGCTCCTGATAGCGGTCAACATGATGTAAAGTTGGTAAATCGCCTGTCACAACAAATTTAGCCAGCTCCTCATCACCTTCAGCATATAGTAATATAGCAAGTGCAGAGTGACCATCCCGCCCTGCACGTCCGATCTCCTGCATATAATTCGCTATATTGGCAGGCATTGATTCATGAATGACCTGCCGTATATCAAGCTTATTAATGCCCATACCAAAAGCGTTTGTTGCAACAATCCAATCAAGTTCACCAGCTATAAATTGCTGTTGAATAAATTGACGGTCCTCCACCCCATAGCCCGCATGATATGCAGCAACACGAACGCCCTCTTGTAATAAGGCTTCGCTATATTGTTGCGCACGTTTACGTGAGGAAACATATAAAATACCAGGTCCTGCTGTTTCCGTAATATGGTGCATGAGCCATCTAGCTTTATCAGCCTTATCCTCCACTACTACACGGCCTAAATGAATATTCGGGCGGTCAACATTATACATAAACTCGAATGGAGCTTTGAGAGATAAAGTTTCCCGTATATCTCGAACAACCTTCTTTGTTGCCGTAGCAGATAATGCCAAAATCGGCGGACGATTTCCTCTCGTTAGCCAGTCACCTATTCGTAAATAATCTGGTCGAAAATCAAAGCCCCATTGTGAGATACAATGTGCCTCATCTACTACGATTAAACCTAGCTTCATCTGCGCCAGTTTCTCTTGTACCTGTTGCTGGAGCAGCATCTCTGGGGAAGTAAAAATAAAACGATATTGCTCTAAATAATGTAATACATAACGTTTCTCTGTTAGTGATAAAAAGGAATTTAAAGCTACCACCCTCTTTTCCCCAAAACGCTTCAGCTCTTCTACTTGATCCTGCATTAATGACAGTAATGGTGAAACAATTAGTACAGGTTTCTCTAATGTATAGGCTGGTAGCTGGTAGCAGAGTGATTTTCCCATTCCTGTTGGCAATAAGGCAATAACATCTTGTTCTTGTAGTAATGCCTCAATAACTTCTTTCTGTCCTGGCCGAAATGATGAATAACCAAAATGCTTATGCAATAATTGTTCAAGTTCCATTTATACTTCTCCTTTCGCAAGGACAAGCCTTAATTGAAAATAACTCATATCGTTTAAAGCTTCATGTAATATTTTCAATTTTTTTGTTTGATACTGCTTCGATGCCTGCCACACTTTTTGAGCTTCATCATAGGAGACGAATGGGCCAATAGAAAAGTTCGGTTCATACATAGCTAATTCCACAAAATGATCCTCAATTGTACTTTGTTTTAGTTTTCTCATTTGAACAATTTGCTCCATCGAATAACCTTGTTCATATAATTGTGCGGTTTGTTGTGCAGAATCTGTTAGCAATATTTTAACTTTTAATCCTTCTGCCACATGCCCTAGTAATGGGTAATCATCTATTTTTTGATGCACTTCATTTAATAATATATGTAGGGTTTCAATAAAAGCTAATTGACTATCCAGTACAGTTTCCTTCCGTTCATCTGCAAGTTGTTGCCACGTCCATCCTGGTAATTGATAACCACTTAAACGATACAGAACAAGCTGTTTGCTTGCATCTGACACAGGGAGAATAGTTAGCACATGATTACATTCTGTCAATAATTGCTGTTGTAAATGACCTTCCTTATAATGATGTGCCTGTAAAAAAGTTCGCACCCACGCTTGAATCATTGTATCTCTACTAATCGGTGAAAAGGTACGAACGGCTGCGGCTTGATGTGACAAACTTTGTACAATGAGAGAGAGCCTCGCAAAAAACACATGCTCATTTCCCCGATAGTGCCAACCATCAAAGAAAAAGGTTGGCGTTTGTTGTGCACGTTGTAATCCTAGCGTTTCCATGTAAAAATGACCAGATTCCTGCACATTTAACCAACTATTCTGCATAAATAAGTTTACAGCCTCATCAAATGTAGTACGAGATAGTTTTGGCAAGAGGCCAAAATATTGATGCAGTTGAAAAAGACCAATATCTTGAATCGTCTGGCCTGAACGCTTCCCTCTTAGGACATGATAGGCAGCCGAAATCGTCCGCTCTTTATTGAGTTTTTGAAAGATTTGCAATAAAATTTGATGAAACATTGACGCAAATTCCTCCAATTTAATAGTATTTAAGTTGAAATGTAAGATAAACATCTTTAAAATGAGTATGAAGCTTTGTAGGAACATCGTTAAAGGAGAGAATAAAATGGCTAAATACACAATAGTTGATAAAGATACATGCATCGCTTGTGGCGCATGTGGAGCCGCAGCGCCAGACATTTATGATTATGATGATGAAGGCATTGCCTTCGTTATTTTAGATGATAACATGGGAACTGCTGAAGTTCCAGAGGATCTATTGGAAGATATGCAAGACGCTTTTGAAGGTTGTCCAACAGACTCTATCAAAGTAGCAGATGAAACATTCGATGGTGACTCATTAAAATTTGAATAGTCTTCCGTTGATGTATATCTTAAAAGGCATCCTTCAGGGGATGCCTTCTTATTGATTAAAATATTGGCTATCTTTTGCATCAAGATAATAGGCATATGGTCCATTGCTATACATACCAATCTATTGGAGGAATGTGAATGTTTGAGCAGTTACAAGTTGAGCATAGTTTATTTTATATTGATCAAGACCATATGAATAGATTTAAAAATCTTGCTGCAAAGTGGCAATCAATATTTCCAGATGTTTGTGCGAAATGTTTGAATACTGTGGACGCATGGGCAAACGTGTTAAATAACTGGGTTTTCTTAAAATCGCAGCAGACCGATGAGCTCATTCTAAATCCTTCTAAAGCCATCTATTATTCTATCAATACATTCTTATTAGATGAGCTCCAAAAAATTCAAATAATTCAAAAAGTAAAAGAATGTGAGAATGATGATTTTCAGTATTTTGCGGCCTTCCACTTAGGAAATGCCATCGATTTATGGGTGTACGATACACTTGAAAAAAGTGCAGAATCTGATTTGTTAAAACCACAAAATCGAATACCTTATTATCTTGCCTTTTTAGACGATGATTTTCAAACAGACAATGCTTTATTCCATAAAAATCAAACAAGAGCAATCAAAATATTGGCACAGGTCATTCGGTCACAAAATTGCTTTAGAATCACTGTCAGTAGTGCTGTTAATCGAGCAGTAGATATGTATGATCATTATGTAACAAAATAAAATAGCACACTTTTTAATTCGTCTCTACTGTAAAGAGATGAATTTTTTTTGCTCTCTAAACTACTTCTCTTTTCATCTTGTTATTGCAACGTTATTTTATGTATGATAATATTTTAGTAGTTGGTACTAATAACAGATATTATCTCACAAAGGAGTTCTTCATAATGATGGATAATTTATTACAATTAAAAGATAAGAACATTGTTGTCATGGGCGTAGCAAATGATCGCAGTATTGCTTGGGGCATTGCTAAACGTTTATTTGACGTTGGTGCAAATGTCATCTTCACGTATCGTCAAGAACGTTCATTAAAAAAATTACAAAAACAATTAGAAAATATCGGACAATCCGATTCTCTTGTTGTTCAATGTGATGTGAATAGTGACGACAGCACAAAAGCAGCTTTTGAAGAAATCGGCTCAAAGGTTGGTGTTATTCATGGGATTGTACATTCAGTGGCTTTTGCGCATGCAGAAGATTTACACAACCGCTTCCTTGAAACAACTCGAGAAGGCTATGCATTCGCACAAGATACAAGTGCCTATTCACTTATTTCCACTGCAAAAGCAGCTCATCCATACATGACAGAGGGTGGCTCTATCGTTACAATGAGTTACTTAGGTGCAGAACGAGTACTTGATGGCTACAATGTGATGGGCGTTGCAAAAGCTGCATTAGAGGCTTCTATGCGCTATCTTGCTGCTGATATTGGCCAAGATAATATTCGCGTCAATGCTATCTCAGCTGGTGCTATTCGTACACTCGCTGCAAAAGGTGTTCCTTCTTTTAACACAATCTTACACAAAATTGAAGAAACAGCTCCTTTAAAACGTAATGTTCAACAAGACGAAGTAGCAGATATGACGATTGTTATGCTATCTCACCTATCACGTGGTGTGACTGGTGAGACGATCTACATCGACGCTGGCTACAATATTATGGGTTAACAATAAAGAAGTATGGGAGGATGTATTATCCTTCCATACTTCTTTTTGTTGTTTATAGCATTGTCCATAAACTTTGGATCAACAAAATTAAGCCTGCTGCTACTAATAGAAAATAAATTAAGATTTTAAACAATTTTTGATTTAATCGAGTAAATAGCATTTGTCCAAAAATAAGTCCTAAGAAAACAATTGGCAAAGCATACATACTATATATCCAAACCATTTTACTTGTACCCTCAAAAATGACTTGAGAAAGTAAGCTAATTAGATAGATAAATATATAGTAGGCTAGTGAAACAGCTCTAATGGTTTCTTTATTTCTATGTGTGCTCGCAAAATAGAGCAACAGTGGTGGTCCAGCCATCCCAATACTTGTTGTGAACATACCTGATATAAAACCAACGCCATAATCTCTACTCCTTGTTTGTTGAATAGAGAGATTTTTAATCAATAGAATCGTAAGCCCTATAAGAAGGATAGCGATGAGCAGCTTAAATGTCGTCACATCGACTAAGGCAAATAGTATACTACCAAAAGGAGCACCTGCAACACTACCGATCATCACCTTTTTAAGCAACGCTACATCAATATCATGTCTCACCTTCCATATGAGAGAAAACGAAATAACAAGGGACAGTATTATATTTATTTGCATCGCCTCTTGTGGTGTAAAAAGCAACAGTAAAAAAGGCGTAGCCATAACGGAAAAACCAAAACCTGTACTGGTTTGTAAAATAGAAGCTGCTAGGATAATGAAAAAATAGAAAAGTAATTCCTGCAAAATGACACCTCACATCATGTTGTGATACGTTGTCTAACAATGAATCTTTTTAATAAAAATGATAGGACACAAGCAATGAATAAAAACAGAGCAATCATCACTATAACACCCATCCACCCATATTTCATCCAAAAAACGCCTCCTACTGTTCCTCCAACACTTGAACCAAAATAATAGAAAAATAAATAGAGAGAAGATGCTTGTGCTTTATCGTGGGATGCTCGTTTGCTCACCCAGCCACTTGCGATTGAATGAGCTGCAAAAAAGCCAAAGGTAAAAACGGTTATCCCTATAATCTTTAAAGTAAGTAGCCCATTGAGCGTTACTATAGCTCCAGCTAACATAATGGCAATGGCCAGTAAGAGCATTCGTTGGCGACCATAACGATCGGCTAAACTGCCAAACCATGCCGAGCTAAATGTCCCAACTAAATAAATGACAAATATCCAACCTACAATTGTGGCACTTAAATTATAGGGAGGTGCCATTAGTTTAAAGCCAATATAATTATAAAGTGTGACAAAGCTTCCCATTAAAAGAAACCCCATCCCATAAAGACACAGCATAGAAGGATCTCTTAAATGTTGCAGTAGGGTTTTGGTCAATGCTTTTAATTGTAAAGGTCGCGCGCTGAAATGTTTGGAGCTTGGTAACATCCAGACAAACAATAAACTAACTAGCAGGCTGATTCCTCCTAGTACCATCATGCCTGTATGCCAGTTATAATGGTCCGTTAAGGTACCAATAATAACTCGTCCACTAAGTCCCCCTACTGAATTACCGCTAATATATAAGCCCATGGCAACCCCTAAGCTTCCTGGTTCCATCTCTTCTCCCAAATAAGCCATAGCGATTGCTGGTAAACCTGCAAAAACGATGCCTTGTACAACACGTAAAACTAAAATTGTTTCAAAGTTAGGTGAAAATGCAAGAGCTAGTGTCAGGACAGAAGCTGCAAAAATAGAAATCGTCATCAATGATTTTCTTCCCCATGCTTCTGATAACGAACTGACAATTATTAAACTCACCGCTAATGCAAAGGTAGTTACTGAAAGAGATAAACTTGCTACAGCTGGTGAGACGTGAAATGCTTCTGAAAATGTTGGTAGTAATGGCTGCGTTACATATAGGTTAGCAAACGTAATAAAGCCTGCTAAAAATAAGGCCCAATTCGCTTTATGAAACGCCCTCGTACCCTTTTGTATATAGTCCATGAAACTCTCTCCTTAACTTCTTCCACATGCTACTATTATTCTAATACAATATTTCGCAAAACACACGTCTCCTTGTCAAATTTTAGACAAAAAAGACCTTCATTTTCACCGCTGCAAAAAAATAATAATTGACAAATAAAAGCACTTCAGATTTGTATGTTCTTCTTTTAATAAAAAATAAATAGCTATTTTGACTTGGCAAATATTGTGCTACAGTAAAAGTAATCATCTAGAACCATTGTCACAATGAAGACAGATGACACAACCATTTTCATTGACGAGACTTGGAGGAATTTTTATGAAAATTATTGAAGCTTTAGCCCTCGCAACACCTTATATTCATCTAGCATTAAAACAAGAAGCCATTGTGGCTGTTGTTGAAAAGGAAAATGAAACAGTCGTTAAATACTTAGCAGGTAAACGTGTGGATTCCGGCTACCATGATGGACAAAAAGTTAACGCCAATGACCAAAATGTTTTCATCGCCTTTAATGGACAAAATGCAGATGTGGTGATACCAGAGGATGTTTACGGTGTAGCAATCAATGCTTTTTCATTCCCCATTCGTGAAAATGGTCAAGTAGTAGGTGCATTAGCTTTTGGCTTACCAATAGATAATGAGCTCAAACTTGAAGATTATATGGCTACGATGGATAAGATCGTCAACAGTCTACAGGATAAAGTACATACAATCGCTTCCCATTCTGAGGAATTAGCAGCCACTAGTGAGGAAATTAATAAGCAGGCACAGCATGCCCTAGAGGACTCTGAAAAAACAAATGCCGTGACAGATTTAATTAAAAGTATATCTCGCCAAACTAATTTACTAGGTTTAAACGCATCCATCGAGGCTGCACGTGCTGGACAGCACGGCGCTGGCTTTAATATTGTGGCACAGGAAGTTCGAAAACTGTCCTTTGAGACGTCTAGTGCTACCGAAAATATAGAATCATCATTACGGAATATCAATAGAAATCTAGATAATCTAAAGCAAAATATGGGACAAATCAATGATGCAACAAATGAGCAAGCACAGCTCGTACAGGATTTCAGCGAAATTATAGAAGAATTAACTTTACTTAGCCGAGAAATGAAAGGCTTTATGCACAATGCGTTAAAATAATAATGAGGTGAACAATAATGCAAATTACCATAAACCAAGATTTAGCTTTACGGATGATCGCACCTGAAGATGCAGAGAAGGTTTTTGCATTAACGGATGCCTCGAGGGAATATCTGAAAGAATGGCTACCATGGCTAGATTTCACAAAAGAACTGGCGGATACAAAAGCCTATATTGAGGGCTGTATTAAGGGCCATGAAGCGAACAGTAGCCTCTTCCTAGTCATTCTCTTTAAAAATGAAATTGTTGGCATTGCAGGCTTTAACGCGATTAACCCGAGCAATAAAATCGGCACTATTGGCTATTGGTTGAGCGAAGGAGCACAAGGACATGGCATCATGACGAAAACGGTAAAAGCTTTATTGCAATATGCCTTTGAAACATTGAAGCTTCATAAAGTTGAAATTCGTGTTGCTGAAGCCAATCACAAAAGTCGCGCAATCCCAGAACGTCTTGGATTCATGCAAGAAGGAACCATTCGAGCTGCAGAATGGCTCTACGATCATTATGTAAATCACGTTATTTATGGCATGCTTGTAAGTGAATGGCAGCAACAACTATAAAAAAACGACCTGATGAGATCATCAGGTCGTTTTTTGTTAGGATTGTTCTACCGCTTCTTTCGTTTCTTCAGGTGCTTGCTTTTTTTCAAGTCCTAAAGCAATCTGCTCTAATTCTGGACGCAATGTGTGCTTCCCAGCATAGCTCTCGATCAGCTCTTTTACATCGAGACCAGAAGTTTCTTTTAATGTTTCTTGAAGTGTAGACATTAAATTGGTTGCGTAAGATGTAACCTTATTCGCACCACTTCCCTCTCCACCACCAGTATCGACCACTGTAATCTTATCGATATTGCCAAGTGGACTTGCAAGCTCTTTTGCATACTCTGGCATCATGCGTACAACCATATCCAGTACAGCTGCTTGACCATAGTATTCAAAGGCTTCGGCAATCTTACGTTTAGCTTCAGCTTCAGCCAGACCACGTAGACGAATGATATCAGCCTCCGTCTCCCCTTGTGCTCGCTCTGCATCAGCTTTGGCAAGACCATCCAAACGAATTTTCTCTGCCTCTGCTTTTGCTAATGATTCAATACGATATTTTTCCGCATCAGCCTGTGCAAGCTCACGCATTTTTTCAGCTGCAGCATTTTGCTCCACTGCATAGCGATCTGCATCTGCTTTCTTTTTAACCTCAGAGTCATATTGCTTTTCTCTACGTAAAATCTCTTTTTCTTCTAATTCAATTTGCTTTTGACGCTCGATAATGCGAATTTGCATTTCTTGCTCCGTTACTTCCTGCTTAGCACGAGCAGTTTCAAGCTCATACGCTTGGTCAGCACGCGCTTTGGCAATATCCTGCTCACGTCGGAACTCAGCTACTTTTAATTGATTTTCTTTTTCTGCTTCTGCAATTTCCGTCGCACGCTCTAGTTCTGCCTTTTGTGCTTCCTTAGACGCTTCTGCACGTTTAATACGTGTTTCTTTTTCTGCATCTGCTGTCGCAATATCAGCATCTCGCTTTACCTGTGCGATTCTCGGTTTCCCTAGTGAGTCTAAATAGCCATTTTTATCTCGTACATCCTTGATCGTGAAGGATACAATGACAAGACCCATCTTTGCTAAATCTTGTGAAGCAACACGTTGAACTTCCTGTGAGAATTTATCGCGGTTTTTGTAGATTTCTTCAACCGTCATAGATCCTAAAATGGAACGTAAATGACCTTCTAATACTTCACGTGCTTCCCCTTCGCGCTCTGCTTTTTGCTTGCCTAAAAACTGCTCTGCTGCTGTCGCAATTTCTGAAATGGAACCGCCAATTTTAATAATGGCTGTACCATCTGCCATAACAGGAACACCTTGCTCTGTATACACCTCAGGCGTTGTCACTTCTAGTTTACTAGAAAGTAAGCTTAACGGCTGTGCTTGTTGGAAAATAGGGAATACAAATGTACCGCCCCCACGAATGATTTTAATGCGATTCCCCGACTCATCCTTATGTACATTTTTAGAGCCGAGATAGCTACCTGTCACAATCAGTGCTTCATCAGGACCCGCCGTACGATACTTTGTCACATATAAGCCGACTAGGGCAATTAATACAAATGCTACAATTCCTAAAACAATTAAGATATCGGTTGACATAGACATATCTCTCCTTTAAACAAATTTTTTCTCGTACGTTCTAACAAAAAGTGTTCCGTCCTTCACATCCACAACAAGTACGGTTTCATCATAGTCAATGGCTTCATTATCATAGCCCGTTGCCCGTTTTGAAATCATGCCACTTGTCGTTTCGATAACAACCTCGCCAAAACCATCTACTGGAATTGGCACAATAACTCTTCCTAATTGCCCGCCTAGCGATTCCTCTGTATAAGCTAAAGAAACATCAGCGGAACGTAGCGGAACGAGAACAAATAAATAAAAGATGGAACTTAAAATAGCACCGATGATACATGCAGCAATGATGTTCCAAACGCTAGAGAACCAGGCTAGTTTTTCTAAAATAAAACCTGCTGCTGACATCAACGTAATGAAAGATAGAATGACACTCGGATTAAAAATGGGTAGTCCTTCCCCAATACCTTCGACTGCATCACCAAAAAACATAACCAATACTGTGGCAAGGCCAGCGAAAATCAAAACCACCAAAAAGATCTGCTCGAGTGAATAGCCAAATAGCGTCAAGTTGCTCACCCCTTTTCATCATATTACCTACTATACGGATGTACCTCAGGAAAAGTTTCAAAATTTTTCAAACTCTTCTTTAAAGTATTATTTTTTGCTTTCATTAGAACCATGTTACAATAGAAAAGTATTCTGACAACTAAGGAGAAATGGCATGAAGCTTTCGACAATCTTAAATTTTATAATTCTAGTATTTTTCACGTTATTATTCGTTAATGATTTCTTCCCTGATACAGCTATTGCTGCGATGCTGACTAAAAAAATAATATTGCTTATATTAGTTGGGCTTGTCATCATTCAGCTAGCCTTTGACAAGGGTAGATATAAAAGATTATCAAAAAAGGCTTATATCGGATTAACATTGTATACAGTTGGATTATGGATTGTTTTAACATTACTTGGCGGTCAATCACAAATTGGCCTATCGTTCACAAGTCCTCTATTCTATATCATTGTTGTGCTTCTTGGATTGGATTTAATCCGCCTTTCACGCCAAACTAAGCGGGATCAAACAGAGGAGAAAGCGAAGTAAAGCACAGCTATCCGTCAATCTTACGAAGCTATCCACCACTTTCGCACTGCTTACCGTCACTTTTGTCCCTCTATCCGACGACAACATAAAAAGCATGTCTCTGATTTTGACAGAGACATGCTTTTCTTATGATTCTAATACATTTAAAATGGCATCCAGTTCATGGACAGCTAGATCTAAGCGTTCCTTCGCTTCGATATTTTGCTGTTTTAAGTGACTAAACTCTAGCAAATTTTTCTCATGCTTTAACTTAATAGATGATAAACGTTCGATTCGTGCTTCTACTTTTTCTATTGCTTGCTCACAGACAGTTGTCCAGAGCTTTTCTGATTGTTGCATTTCCGTTGTCGATGGGTTGTGCTGACGCATAATTCGTGCGTAAACCATTTCAATTTGTTCAATTAGCTCCGAATAAAAATGGCGCTCAACGCGTGTTGTTTGGAATGTTGGATGTTCTACCTCTTTGGCATATGGCGTTATTTGACGAAGTAGCTTGCCAGCATTTTCTCCAAAAGCATGGGATAAATTCAAGACATTCATTAATTGCAATAATAAGCGTATTTCTTCTAGATTAATAAGTTGGGAATCGATGCTTTCCTTTAACTTTAATGACTCCATGTAGCGTCGATCAAAATGTTCAATTTCACCGTTGCGCTGCTCTACTAAATGGACACTTGCATTGTCTTTCAAGCTTTTAATATAGCGAATGGCATGGTTTTTTAGCTCTTCTTTTGACAGCAAGTTATCATTGTCTTGTTGTGGTTTTTCTCGTTGAACATACGCAAATGCATCCATTTTTTTGGGCCATTGTGCTGCTTGGGTTTCATCTGAGACATTATAGCGTATATAAATTCCGTGCATTTCATATCCTCCAAGTCCATTAAACAAGTATCTCTAAAGACAATAAATCGAATACGACATTTTTTCAAGTAAAAAACTTTTAATAATTGAAAATCCTTCTTTTTAACAATAAAACAAAAATCCCGAATAGTCGATACTATTCAGGATTTTACTAGTTTTCATTCTAGGAATTTGATGTCGTAATGAGCAGCAATCGTTCTACAGGAGCAGGAAATGATTTTTGCTGATTATATTTTAAAGCATCCCTTCATTAAAACAACCTGTAATCAAAATTGACAAGTACAGTTCTAAAAAATCGCCAAGTTCCTTGTAAGCACTACAGGAATTTGGCGATCTTTATGTGTAGCTATTTAAGCCTGTTGGCGGATATCTTGAATGCTCTTCCCTTCAGTAAACGCATGAATCGATGCAATGGAGCCCACCGATTTAAAATTTGCCTTCTCATAGACTTTGGCAACCTGTTCACTAATTGGTAATATCCAAAGATCGTCCAATCCCAGCTTGACTGATTGCTGTTGGATATGCTGCAGCATATAGCCGATTAAACCTCGACCACGATAGCTTTCAGTTGTTGCAACACTTTCAATCCTACCTTGATTTTCTGACACAAAAATATTTGCTGAGCAGCACGCCACCCCATCTAGTCTTAGTAGATAATACGTAAAATGTGACGAATGATAGGTTTGCTCAAATGCCTTTTTTATTAATGAAGGCTCCCCAAATGCAGAAATGCTCATTTCTACTGCTAATGCTTCCTCCATATTTGCATCCGTTACACGCTCAATTTGAATGGCAGGATTAGGTGGAAGTATCGCATATTCACCGTCCCAGTACTGAACTTCATTAACAAAATGTTCATATTGAAAGCCATGCGTCTCTAATGCCTCTATACATAGCTGATTTTGTTCTAGATTATATAAATAAATCCGCGGGATCAGAGATTTTGATTGGTAGAAATCTTTGATGTCTTGTAAAAATAAGTCAGGTTGTTCAATCTTTCTCCAAATCTGTGCATGATTTGCATCGTAATAGGTCGGGATAGCCTGATTGTAAAATAAGACCCCCTCCTTACAAACCTCCACTTCACTGAAGCTCTTCACATACTCTAAATCAAGCTGCATAATGCGTTCTAAATTAAACATGCTCTGTGCCCCCTTCTAACCATCTTTCATACAAATTTTCTAATTGAAGTTCAAGCTTCTGCTGTTGTTCTTTAGCAAGCGATGGTTGTTGTAGTTTTGTCTCTAATTTTTCAATTTGCTGTTCAATCGGTAATTCTTTTTTAGGTGGCTGCGTTTTATTTACTGGTTGTTTTTCAACCATTTTCATTGCAAGTTCCTGTCGTTTTTCTCTAGCCCACTCATAATCTCCCTCAAAAACTTGAATAGTCTGGTTTTCAATCCACGCCGTTTTCGTAAAAATTTTCTGTAAGAAATAGCGGTCATGTGACACCCCAATAATCGTGCCTTCAAAGGATTCCAGTGTCTCTTCCAATACTTCTCTTGCTTCAATATCTAAATGATTCGTTGGCTCATCTAAGATTAAGACATTGATATCCTCATGCATTAATTGTGCTAAACGAAGACGCATTTTTTCTCCACCACTTAAGTCCTTCACTTTTTTAAAGACATCATAGCCATAGAACAAAAATCGTGCGAGTATATGGCGAGCTTCCGCCTCTGACACGGCGACACTTTCACGAAAGGCATCAATTAATCGTATAGCAGGATTTGGATGTTCAAATTGCTGGGAAAGGTATCCAAATTTAACATTACTTCCAATCTGACACACTCCCTGATTAGGAATGATTTCCCCTAACATCATTTTTAATAATGTTGATTTTCCACTACCATTGCTCCCAACAATCGCTAATCTTTCGCCAAAATAAATAGCTAGATTGCTTTCCTTCAATAAAGGCTTATCAAAGCCATGATCAATGGCTTGCAAAAGCACGACCTCTTTACCACTGCGTTCAGCCATCGTTAAAGCTAAATTCATTTTCTTTTTAGTGAGGGGCTTCTTTACTCGCTCGATACGTGCTAACGCTTTTTCCATACTCTTAGCACGTCGATGCATGGATGCGTTTGGTGGATTCGCCTCATTTGCCCACTGCTTTAATCGTTTAATTGTTTCTTGCATCTTTTTAATTTTCTTTTGTTGCTCTTCATAATTTGCAAACTGTTGCTCAATTTTTGCTTCTTTTTGTGCTATAAAAGCATCATAATGGCCGTTATACGTAAAAGCCTCCCCATCCTCAATTTCAATAATCTTCTGGGCTACTTGATTCATGAATTGACGATCATGGGATACGACAATGACAATCCCCTCAAAGTTTCGCACATAATGTTAAAGCCACTCAATAGCTTGCATATCCAGATGGTTCGTTGGTTCATCCAATAACAAAATAGAGGGCTTTTTCAATAAAATTTGTCCAAGCATAACCTTTGTTTTTTCCCCACCACTTAAACTACTAAATGGCTGCTCTAGCATATCTGAAATACCTAGTCCATTTGCAATCATTGCTAGCTGTGCATCTACTTCATAGCCCCCTAATAGCATAAATTGCTCCTGCAATTGGCCATATTGTAGTAATATTTTATCCGTGACCGTCGACTGCATCTCTTGCTCAAGTGCTGTCATTTTTGCCTTTATTGCATAAATATCCGCAAATGCTTCCTCCAGCACTTCTTTCACAGCATGGAGTGGATAATGTGGAATCTGATGTAAATAGCCAATCGTCGCTTCTTTACTTTTAATTATTCGTCCCTTGTCAGGTATCTCTACCCCTGCAAGCAGTTGTAATAAAGTCGTTTTTCCACTGCCATTTACACCAACAATCGCCACATGTTCACCACTATTTACCTCTAGCTGTAAGTTCTCGAATAATATATTGCCACCCATAATTTTTTGAATTTGTTCAGCTTTCATTTGCATCGTTTTTTCCTCCAATGAAACGTGCGAAAACATCTTTAGAACACAAAAAAGACTGCTCATTAACAAGCAGTCCTCTTCTCAATTAAATGTGTGAAAAAGAATGGTTAATTCGCTACGTTTGTTATTTGATTTTGCTTAAAAATGGACAGACCTATCCCGTTGTTCGCAAAATCGAAAGTAATCACACGTGCAAAATACATAGCCGTATCCACTTTTACACATGTTTTCGTAGCGTTTTTATTCATTCCTTCTCACCTCCGTTCATAGTAGTTATGGCTATCATAACATTATTCGGATTATTTGGAAAGGGAAAATTTAACGTTCATTTATCATCATTCAAAAGTTCTATTTGATCGAAATTCGCACAAAGAAAAACATGAGTGGTTGATTCATAGCCCCCTCATGTTTTCACTTTTTTTACAAATACTTTTACCACAGGCACCAGAAAAATCGAGACAACTAGTACACGAAAAAGCTGAAAGGCCGTGACAATCGTGACATTTGCATGGACCGAAGCGGCAATAATCCCCATTTGATCAAGACCACCAGGAACAATACTTAAAAAGCTTGTTCTAAAATCAAGGCTGTACAACGCTGCCATCACAAATGTTAAACCATAGGCTGCCCCAATAAAAATGCCCGCTGAAACAAACGCATAAAAGATATGCTTCTTCGATAAATGTAAATCCTCTTTTTTTAATAATAATCCAATATAAATTCCTAGCATGAGTTGGGCAATATGCAGAAGCGATAATGGTAATTTTGGCACTTCTATCCCTGCCATATTAACGCCCATTAGTAAAAACACTGGGCCTAGCATATAACCTGTTGGAATTTTTAGCTTTTGTGCTAGCCACCCTGCGCCACCACATACCACAAGTATGCCAACAAGGTTCCATGTGTATGTTCCATCAATCATAGAACTATTGCCACCTGCCCCTGCCACCATTAAAGGAACAAAGCCAACGATTAAAAGAACGCGAAGGATTTGAAAGAATGTGATGACCACCATATCCATCTCTTGTTGCTCTTCCGCAAATGCCACAACCTGCGACATGCCCCCAGGAACACAACACGTTAAGGCAGTCGCAAAATCTAAATCTGTCCGCTTGGCAACAAGGAAACTTACCGCAAAAAACAACAAAATAAATATGATATTTAACACGACCATGCTTCCTAAAAAAAGCTTGATGTCCTGTACAGCTTCTGGTGTAAAGGCATAGCCGATAGAATAACCTGCTACGACTAAACCAAAATTGCGGAAAGAATGATGCCATTTTAATTGGACGTTGGTGGATAGCTGCACGATGAGCACCGCTGTAATCGCTCCTAACAGCCAAGGCATCGGTATATGGAAAAATTGAAAAACTACAGCACCTATTAAACCAATGCATAATGTGATGAACATATGCTTATCAAAAATAAACATGGTAGCAACCCCTTCAACTCGATAAGCCTATTATGACCTTTATAAACCGCTTTTTCTACTGGACCGACTTTTGAGCTGTTTGCTATCGTTGAAAAAGAACCTGTTATCCAACAAATAAAACCTCTTATCGAACAATTTATCCTTGCTAAAATTTTCTATGCTACATTAGTAATACCTGATTCTGCGTTTTTAAAGGAGGCCTCCTATGAAAATTCATTTAACCATCAATCATGAGCTCGAGGAAACTGAGGTTCATATTCATGCCAAGGAATATAATGAGCAAATTGAAAGATTGATGAGACAGCTTCAAGCATCCCAAACTACTATGCTAGATGGGTATGACCAACAAGAAATTCATCTCTTAAAAATTTCCGATATTTATTCCATTTACGCAGAGGATGCCAAAGTATTTTTACAGACAGATGAGCAAGAGTTTGAGTCCAAGCGAAAATTATATGAGCTTGAGGCTCAGCTAGCCAAAGATTTTGTACGCGTAAGTAAGTCTACACTCGTCAATATCCATAAAATATCCTCTATTCAAATGGGCAAAATTGGCACTACACAACTATTACTTGAAAATGAAGTAACCATTCATGTCAGCCGAAAATATTTAAAAGAATTAAAGAGACACTTAGGTATTGGGAGGGATTCATAGCATGAAGTATTTACGCATGATGATTATCGGTCTACTCATTTCCCTTAGCTCCTCTTATGTCTTAGTGACACTTAGCGTCCTATCAAATAATGCGGTGGCCTCAGGAACAGAATTATTGGAGCAAATTGTTATCGCGGCCATCCTTGGCATTGCCATTGGTTTGCTATCCGTCATTTTTGATATGGAGCAATTGCCTTTTACAGTTCAGCTTCTTCTCCATTTAGTAGCGGTGACAGCATGTGTACTAACCGCAGGCTATTTTGGTAGTTGGTTTGATTCAGGTGTATGGTATGTACTTATTGCTGAAGCCATTATTTACTTGATTGTTTGGTGTATTCTATATGTTCTTCAATTAAATGATATTGAAAAAATCAATAAAGAAATTCAAAAGAGAAGGGATTAACCACTTATGACGTTTGCGATAAAAGTTGAAAATTTATGTAAACAGTATGGAGAACAGCAAGCTGTCAAAGGTATTTCTTTTACAGTCGAACAAGGCACCCTATTCGCTTTTTTAGGTGAAAACGGTGCAGGTAAATCTACAACGATTGAAATACTTTGTACTTTACTAAAAAAATCGAGTGGTCAAGTAACTATTAATGGTTTCACACTCGACGCAAGCAATGGTAATGCGGATATCCGTAAATCTATTGGTGTCGTTTTCCAGCAAAGTCTATTAGATGAGCGATTAACTGTACGTGAAAATATCCTCCATCGAGGTAAAACATATGGTTTATCGAAAGCACAGCTTACCGATAACTATCAATTTGTTTCCACCTATTTGCATTTAGAGGATATTGAAGAGAAAAAATATGGAACATTATCAGGGGGACAAAAAAGGCGAGCAGATATTGCTCGTGCACTGATTCATCGTCCAAGTATTTTATTTCTGGATGAACCTACAACGGGTTTAGATCCACAAACACGTCAATTTGTTTGGCAGGCGATTAAGCAGCTACAACGGGAAACCAATATGACTGTTTTTTTAACGACCCATTATATGGAGGAAGCGGCAGTCGCTCACCAAGTCACTGTCTTAAAGCAAGGTAAAATTGTCGCACAGGGAACGCCCGATGCACTAAAAACAAAATATGCCTATGATTCAATGGCTCTCGTTTTTCAAAATGCACAGGAGGGTGTGAAGCTTCTTGAGGAAAATGCGATCTCCTACACAGAGAATCAAGGGATATACACCATCCGTTTAACGTCTACCTTACAAGCACTTCCCCTTTTAAAAAAAGCTGAGCCACTTATCGCCTCCTTCGAAGTCATTAAAGGATCAATGGATGATGTCTTTCTTCATATTATGGCAGAGGAGGAGGTTGCGTAGTGGAAGCATTAATTAGTCTAGTTCTGCGTAATAACAAAATATTTAGACGGGATAAAACACAGGTGTTCTTCTCCCTACTGTCAGTCATTATTGTCATTGTGTTGTACGCTGTCTTTCTCCAAAAAATGCAGGTAGATGCCATTGAACAACTAACAGAAGCTACACCTGAATTGATCACCATGGTCAATGAGTGGCTAGTAGCAGGTTTACTATCCATGATTGCTGTTTCGACTACACTTGGTGCCTATGGTATCGCTGTTAAAGACCAAGAATCCAAAGTACAAGCCGACTTTTTAACAGCTCCCCTTTCTCGTGCAACTATTCAGTTGAGCTATGTGCTCAATGCATTTATTATCGGCTGTATTTTTTCCTTTATTGCGCTCCTTGGCTGTGAAATCTTTATTGTCACAACGGGAGGTAAGATTCTAAGTTTTGGGGATTTTATTCAGGTATTGAGCATACTGTTTTTATCTGTCTTGCTTGCGAGTGTTTTTAATTTATTTCTTTCGTTATTTGTGTCGACCCAAAATGCTTTCTCAACACTCGGCACAATTGTTGGTACATTACTTGGATTTTTATGTGGTGTTTATGTACCTCTTGGAGCTCTACCAAGCTTTGCACAACATATAATCATGTACTTTCCAATTAGCCATACAACACTATTATTACGCAATGCATTTATGGAGAGCTCTATTGCAAATGTCTTTGATGGTGTGCCCGTTTCTTATGTGGAAGATTATAAAATGAATTATGGCATTGTTTATGAACTAAATGGACATATACTTAGCTCCACAACAAGTCTAATTGTGATTGTCTGTACAATTGTAGTTCTTTCTCTAGCATCTATGATCTTATTTAAGAGAAAGTATAACTAAATATGAGCCAACCATTTTACACATCGTTTAGAATACGATGTGTTTTTTATTGCTTTAATACAAACATTTTGTTATTTTAAATATTAAATAACAAACAAATTTAGAATTCGTTTGTTTTATCAAGGAGGGATTGCAATGGATGTAAATGAATTATTTTGGCAAGCTCCTATCGATGATCTAAAAAAGGGATATATCGATCAAGCGACACACTTCACGTGCCTACTATGCGGTGAAAAAGTAGAAAAAGGCATTATTTATCCTCAAGAGGGCTTATTATATGAAGCAGAGAAAATGATGCGACACCATATTACATTGGCTCACCATTCTGTTTTTCATTATTTAAACGGTCTCAATAAAAAAATGACAGGCTTAACAGAACATCAAAGTCATATTTTACGCTTATTTTATGAGGGAAAATCAGATCAGGAGATAAAAGAAGAATTAGAGATTGGCAGTGCCACCACGATTCGCCATCACCGTTTTGCTTTAAAAGAAAAGGAACGCCAAGCCAAAACATTGATGGTGATGATGGAGTTACTAAAAGAACAAGATCAGAAGGAGGAACCATTTGTGCCTATTCATAAAACAGCTACTATGGTCGACGATCGCTATAACGTTACCCTCACGGAAGAACAGCAATTATTAGAGAAGCTATTTCCAAACGGTGTTGGCAAGGAACTGGTTCGCTTTCCAAAGCGCGAAAAACAGAAAATTGTAGTGCTACGTGCAATTGCAAATCTTTTTGACCAAGAAAAGCATTATACTGAAAAAGAATTAAATGAAGTGATTAAACCGATGTATGAAGACTATGTTCACATACGTCGTTACTTAATTGAATACGGTTTTCTTGACCGGAAAGCAGATGGCAGTGCCTATTGGGTAAAAAAATAAGAAAGTAGGTTAATAAAAATGGATCATAAAAAAGAGTTAAAAGAAATGTATAAGGACATGAAAATTGAAGCGGGCGTTTTTACAATGACGAATACACAAACAAATAAAGTATTTGTCGGTAGCTTTAATAATTTGAAGCGTTTAAATGGTTTTCAGTTTATGCTCAAAACCAATACACATACGAACAAGGTGCTTCAGGCAGATTACAATTTATATGGTCAAGAAGCTTTTGAGGTGGAAATCGTTGAGTATTTAAAGAAAAAAGAAGAAGGCTATTTCGATGAAAAAAAAGAGCTCGAAAAGCTGGAGCAAAAATGGCTTGAGACACTAAAGCCTTATGGTGAGCATGGTTATAATTAGTCATTAGCGCATTTGCCAAAAAGGTAAATGCGCTATTCATTACTTGTTTGAAGGGTTGCCAATCAATTGAATTTCGTGCTGTGCTTTCTTCGTTAGTTTATTGAAAACAAGCTCATAGGAATGTTGGATAAGATGCTCTACCAAATCCATCGGGACATCCTCAGCATCCATATAAATGGAATTCCAATGGGTTTTATTCATATAGTAACCAGGTATAATGCTTGCATAGGCTTCTCGTAATTCCTCCGCTCGAGAAGGCTCACATTTCAATGTAAGAACAGGCTTACCTGTTCTATTTCCTCCAAGCATGGCATACATTTTTCCACCGATATGATAGCGATCTGCTTGCCACTCCTCTTGATAGTCATACGTTGTTCCATGAAGCTGTATACAGTAAGCATGAATTATTTCTTTTTCCATCTTTACAATCCCCGTCCCCTCAAATAAAAACACACGTTCGATTATGGTAAGTATAACCTAAAACGTGTGTAGAGAATAGCATTATTTAGTTGTACCACGATCAAACATTCCGATTACTTCCGTCGTCTGTAAAATATTCACAAACGACTTTGGATCAGTCTCCTTAATCGTGCTTTTCACATCAGCTAGTTGGTAACGCGTAATAACAGTAATTAATACTTTCCGACCCTCGCCTGAATACGCTCCCTTTGCATTGATAATCGTTACTCCACGATGTAGCTTTTCTAATAGTTGCTGTTTGACCTCGTCCCCTTTACTCGTAATAATCATCAGCGTTAATTTAATATGGCTCGTATGAATTGTATCCACTACTTTTCCAGTTGCATAAATGGACACAAGGGTTAACAACGCCGCATCCCAGCTAAAGACAAAGCCAGAAGCAGCCACTACGATTCCATTCATAGCGGCAATTAACGTACCGAGCGGAAAATCACGTTTCCGGCTAAGTAGCATAGCAATTATATCAAAGCCCCCTGAGGAGCCAGCTGCTCGGAAAATCATGCCCATTGCAAACCCTACAATAACACCACCAAATAAGGACGCGAGGATTGGCTCTTGTGTCGCTTTGTGTATTGGAATAATATATAAACTCACTGACAACACAGCCACCGAAAGAATGGTGTAGCTAATAAATCGCTTGCCGAGCTTCATCACACCTAAAATCAGTAAAGGTAGGTTAAGCAGTAAATTTAACACGCCTGTATTTAAAGGGGTAATAATCCCAAGCATGATGGCAATACCACTCAACCCACCACTCAAGATTTCATGGGGAATCAATAAATAATTATAGGCAAAGGCCACTAAAATGGAAGAAAGTGTAATTATAATCACATTTCGCATAATGCTATCCCCTATCAATCAACGACCAATTTTTGATACATCTTTGTCATAGACTACCCAATTTACTCTCCTGAAAAACCTATCCTCTTACTTTTTCTTCTGTTCTTCCTTTAAAGGCATATTTTGTTTATGTTCCCCTGTATCCGCAACTTTATAGATTCGCTCAAGCATCGGTGGATGTGTATAACGGAACCACTTCACTAAGAGTGGCGGGTTCACTTCACTTAAGCCTGAAATCGTTAGCTTTTGAAATGCTGTTACAGCCGCTTCTCGATCATTCATAAGGTTAATAGCATATTGATCGGCTCTCGTTTCTTGATATCTCGATATAAAATTGGATACTGGATTGGAAGCAAATAGTAAAATAGAAGTAATGAGTAAAAATAATGGATAGGAACGAATGCTACTGATTTTATTAATTTTTAAAACCTGTCCATATCGTGAAATCAAGCGACGCATAATTTTCGCTGTTAGCCATAGCCCTATTAACATTAAGAATAAATAGCCTGCAATGCCAAAATAAATATGCTTTTCAACATAATGTCCCATTTCATGTGCCATGATAAATAAAATTTCATTGTCCGTTAGTCTATTTAATGTAGTATCCCATAGCACAATTCTCGAATTGCTCCCAATTCCTGTCACATAAGCATTTAAAGCATTTGTCTTTTCTGCCATGTTGACCTCATAAACATGCTCTGCTGGAATATTGGCCTGTGTAGCAAGTGAAAGTATCTTTGTTTCCAGTTCTTTATTTTTTAGTGGATAAAAATCATTGTACAAAGGATCAATGACAACTGGCTGAATGAACATCACAAAGATTGTAAAGGGGATAGTTAAAAGCCAAGCATAGAGCCACCATCTTTTTTCGCTCTTTTTAATGAGCCAATAAATCACCGTAACAATAATCAAGCTAGTACCAAAATTCACCCAAAAATCAATGACACCATCCTTCATCCAAGATGCAAATGCTTGTGTACTGATGCCATAGCTTTTGCTTAGATGATAGCGATAATAATCAAGCGGGAATAGCACAATATAGAGCAATAAAGATAATAGGAATAAGTAACCCGCATTTTGCAATAGCTTCCACTTCGTTTGGGAGGTCGTCACTTTTTCGAAATAACGAGATACACCCAATAGTAAAATCAAGAAGTAAATAAGCCATTCTAAAGGTGTGGCTACAAAGAATACAAAGTTCCGTATTTTTGAATATTCACCACTTAAAAAAAGCTCCTTGCCAGACATAAACATCACTGGATCTGCCGCCGTTCCTTGTAAGGCACTTGGTATTTTACCACCACCGCTGTGGAAAATATACCAGTACATACAAAGCACGTAAACACCGAAAAGTAGTAGTGTAACAATGCCCATTTTTTTCGCTATGTTATTTCCCCCTCATATCACCCAAAGTTCGTCCTATAGTAAGTGTAAGCGAAATTATCAAAGTTAGAACAAACATGGACCTACTTTTTTAATCTCTCTGTTGCCAAAGAAAAATTTCGCCTCATTTCTATATGAGGCGAAATCATTATCGTCCTATTCATTTATCCATAACAAATGCCGTTTTACCACGTTGATCCCCGCTTAGATAGCCAGTGGATAATAGTTGCTCATACCATTGCTTTTCTATAGTAGCTGCTTGAGCCGCATCATCTACCTTCGTAGAAAGTTCAACCATAATATCGCCTTTGTACTGCCATACCTCTATATCCGCTTCATGTCCTAAAAAGCTTCCTTTATAGGTCGTAGCATTAGCAGGCCCATATACGACAACTTGAGACAACGTATTTTTATACCATGCTTCGGAGTTCCAATTTACAATTTTCTTTGGCGCATTTTCAAGAATGAATTTTTTCGCAACATTTGTAGCAACTGAATCATAAGAGACCTCTGCAGAAGTCTTCAAAGATTCCTTTCGGCTTATCGTAAATGTACGATGATCTCCCTTAATATCTAGCTCAAACTTATAATTTGACTCAGAACCAGTAAAACCATGATTCATTGTTTCTGCCATTGCTTCACTTAAAGGTGTGTTTAAAAAACGCTTTTTGTAGGTTATATCCATTTTATTACTACCCTTATATACACGTAAGCGGTGTATATAGTCATGACGTAGAAACAATTGGTCAAGCGTATCATAAAAATAAACTTTTACGTCATCCTTTTTAGTTGCTTGAAAAGCCTGGACAATAGTTGATTCATTAAAAATCTCAGGGTTAATATTGAATTTAATTTCATGGCCTGGCTCAATGGCTGCTTTCGCTTGTGTTGTATTCACACCCATCATACTAATCACTATCAAGCCGAAGACACACAGATAAAATGCCCATTTTTTTAGTTTAGTCACGCTTTAATTCCTCCTTCGGAAATGTTGTTGTTAAATTTGTATGTGTACTGTGAAAATAGATCGTTTGTCGTGCACGAAGTCTCTGTGACAGTGCCACTAAATCCCAATAGTCTGGATGTGTTTTATAGAAGAACTCCTCAGAGATATGCTTTAAGCTAGCTGGATTGTAAGCATGACGAGAATAGCCTGTATGAACAAAAATTGCCGTCGGATAATCCTTTGCAAGCTCCTCCACTTGAGCCACATCCTGCTCTGAGACAAAATACAGTACATGGTCACTGTCCAGTTTTTGCTTGAGTCGTTCTAAAAGCATCACTTTATTCGGCCAAATATTTTCATGTTCTTCATCATAATGCCCCAATAAAGGTTGTAGCTTGGCATCTACCCTAATCGCTCGAGTTGTATGTTCGGAAAGATACGTCATAATATCGACTGTTTTGCCCGAAAAAGAGGAGGGGAATATAAATGAATGATTGGGATGAGCCTTTACATACATAGCCATTTGCTGTAACACCTCAAGATTTCGAATGCATTTTTCCGCATGTCCACTATCAATAAACGCTACATCATAAACCGTTCCATCCTCCTCTGGCAAGGTCGCCTTTAATAAATACGAATCGACTACATAATCACCAGAGAAAAAAATCATTTCATCAAAAAAACGAATTTTATACCACACGCTTCCAATTAAATGCCCACTATATCCCCATTGAAAGGCAAGATATTCATTGACCTCTATCCATTTTCCAATCGTATCTGGATAGAAAGTTCTGACTTGTGGGATAAGCAGTGGAAGCTGCTGAGCAGTTGTATGACTCATTAGTATCGGTCCCGTATAGCCCATGTTCTGTAGTATTGGCAATGCCCCTACATGATCAATATGCGAATGAGAAATAAAGACAGCAACTAGCTTTTCAATATGATTAAATGTAATATTTGGTGGCGTTTTTTGTGTATTTTTCATAATGCCACAATCCAATAAAATGGCCTGCCTCTGATTTTCTATATAAAAACAATTGCGCCCATATTCGCCTACACCACCTAAAATTTCAACACTAAGCATTGGCCTGCCCTCCTCGTTTTTGCAGCCAACCCAATAGGAACATAAAAATAACAGTCATAAGGACGGTTATAACAGCTACTGCCATTCCAACCCCTACATTACCTTGCTCAAATTGGCTATAGATAAAGGTTGCCCCTGTCTCTACGGATGGTGGCAAAATTAAAAGGCCAGCTACAAGCTCTCGCATTGAAATAATAAAAGTCATCATCATTCCTGTTAAAATACCCTGCATCAAAAGTGGTAGGATGATGCGACGATAAACCGCAATGTTACTACGTCCAAAAATAGCAGCTGATTGAAAAATAGAGGCATCCAATTGTGAAAAAGTAGACTTTATATACTGCACCGAATAAGGTAAAAACAGTACACAGTATGTGACTATTACCATTGCCTTTGTGTTATAAATTGTTGCGGGAAGCCAAGGAGCATTCCAAAACATAATTAAACCTACAACAAAGACAATCCCCGGAATAATATTAGGCATTAAACTAAAGAAGTCTAATATTTGCTGCTTTCTGGTTTCTCCTTTTTTAATATAAAGAGCGATGAATAAACCTATTATGGCGGTTATCAAGGCCGTCATGATAGAAAAAACAATGCTATTTAAAAATGCTGTCAATCCTGCACTTCCACTAGTGAAGACCTCTTGATAAGAAGCCAAACTGAAATTCCCTGCCTGTAAACCATCTCCCCGTACCTTTTGCAAAGAGGTCACGATAATAGAGAAATAAGGAATGCCGATAGATAGCAATAAAATAAGCCCTACAAAAGTCCAAGAAGCTGTTTTTATATACCACTTGTCCTTGATCTCACGTCTAGCAGGTGTTTTTCCTGATAGCACACCATATGTATATTTGCGTCCAATGAGATTTTGGAAATACCAAATGACTAAGCAAACTGACAATAAGAATAAGGATAGCGAGGTTGCCATGCGAATATCAACTGGCCATCTTGATAAATAGGAATGAATTTCGGTTGTAAACACTTGAAACCCAATCCGACTGCCGAATGTAGCTGGCGTTCCAAATTCAGCAAGCGTCTTAATAAAAATAAGGAGACTTCCCAAAACATAGCTCGAAAGTAAAAGAGGTAACACAACTTTTAGCCAATTTTGCAAAGAACTTCGCCCAAAAATCAGCGCTGCATCTAAAAATGAGCCATTTATGCGAAGCAATGTATTTTTCAGCATTAAATACAAAAACGGAAACAGGTGTAGGCACATGATCACTACCATGCCAAATAAGGAAAAGAAGGAATCTGTCATCCAAGCAGCACTTGGAATAAGCTGTTGTAAAAAACCATTGTGCTGCATAAACAAAATCCAGCCCATCGAACCAATATAGGGAGGTGTCATAAATGGAATCGTTAACACTATATCGAGCCATTCATATTGATATAAACTTGTTTTCGTACGAATGAAAGCCATAGGTAATGCGATAATTGTTGTCCCAATAATCACGAAAATCCCTAAAACCATCGAATTTCCAAGCGTTTTCCATATTCTATCGTGTGTAAACATTCGACTAAACTGTGATATATCAACATGTCCCTCTTTTATAAAGGTATAAAATAAAATGGCCATCAACGGTGCGATAGCAAATATGATGACAATTGTCAGTAAAAATCCAAAAGCTCGTCTTCCTTCCATTATCATGACGATGTCAACCCTTCTCTATGAAAACTAGAAGGAGGTATATCAACCTCCCTTTATTTAGCGAATTAAATCCGTAAACTTTGTTAGTACTTGCAGCTGTTTCGCTTCCGCACCCATCCAATCAACTGTTAACTGTGGAATTTCATCTAATGCTGCACGATTTTTCACAGCAATATCTTTATTCCCTGGTAATAAGTAAGCATCTGCTACTAGCTTTTGCCCTTCATCTGACAATAAAAAATCAACATAGGCTTGTGCAGATTCTACATGTTGTGCATCCTTTAAAATACCTACTGCTCTTGGACTAACTACTGTCCCACTCGTCGGATAGATAATTTCCACTGGCTCACCGTCTGCTTTTGCTTTATAAGCCATATAATCTACACCTGCAATCGTGGCATTTTTCTCGCCTGTAATAACCGCATCCAAGGCTTCTTTATTCGCACCATTGACTTGTAAGCCATTTTTCTTCCAACTATCAATCGTACTCCAAGCTGTTTTTTCTGCTGCTGTGTAGCCAAATAAGAAATCAACAGCAGAGCCTGACAGACTTGGATCTGGTATATTCATTTTATTTTGCCAATCAGCTTTTCCTAAATCAGACCAATCCGTAGGCGCCTGTGTCGTATTTTTCGTATTATAGGCAATACCTAAAGCAGAGGCACTGTAGCCATAAAAATATCCATCTTGATCCGACCAATCACTGTTAATTTTGTCCTTGTTTTTAGCCGCTTCGTAGCTTTGCAATTGATCTGTTGCTTTTAACCCATCCATTGAGGCAACAGAGGCAAGTACAACAATGTCAGCTACAGGATTATTTTTTTCCGCTTCTAAACGAGAGAGAATTTTACCCGTAGTTCCTTGAAACATTTCCACTTTAATCCCTGTTTTTTCTTCAAATGCTTGCTGAATATTTGCAGCTAAACCATCTGGCCCAGCAGAATACACTGTCAGAACTTTCTCCTCCTGTGTCTTTGCACTTGCTTCATTCGTCTCTTTTGCCTCTTTATTACCACAGCCAGCTAATGCTAAGACCAATAAAATGCCAGCAGTTGCCCATAATTTAAAATGTCGTTTCTTCAATGTAAACCCTCCAATTGATAGATTTGTTTTTCGTCAATAAAAACTTGCAATCTTTTTCCATGCTCTAATGGCTGCTTCTCATAAAAGCTCCAATACTGTCCTTCTACCTGTGCTTGTACTAGATAACGATCGCCAACAAATGTACTTTTCACAATCTGCGCTTGTTTGGCAATCGTACCAGGACGCGATACTCTAGAAACACCCTCAGGTCGCACAATTGATTGTCGATTGTGAAGCCAATTCACTTTGCCAATAAAATCTGCCACATAGGGCGTTGCTGGTGCACGATAAATTTCCTCAGGCGAGCCAATTTGAGCAATCCTCCCTGCCTCCATAACGATAATTTGATCAGACATTGTCATGGCCTCTGTTTGATCATGTGTTACGAAAATGGCTTGGCAATTAAGCTCATGAATGAGGTGCATGATTTCATCTTGCATTTGCTCTCTTAAAACAGCATCGAGAGCGGATAAAGGTTCATCAAATAAAATTAATTGCGGTTTGGTCGCTAAAGCTCTAGCTAATGCCACTCGCTGCTGTTGTCCACCCGATAATTCACCTGGCTTTCGTTTCTCATAGCCTTGCATTTTTACCAATCGCATCACATGCTCGACTCGTTCAGGAATAGCTGATTTAGGAATAATGCCCTTTAAGCCAAAGGCAATATTTTGGAAGATGGTCATATGTGGCCATAGAGCAAAATCTTGAAAAACCATAGCAATATTACGCTTATTTGGTTTGACATTTTTACGAGACGCCGAAGAATAAATGACGGTGTCATCAAATCGTATTTCTCCTTTTGATGGCTGTTCAAGGCCAGCTATCAACTTTAATAAGGTTGTTTTGCCACAGCCTGATTGTCCGAGAATCGTAATAAATTGCTGATCTAACTCCACATCAATCGGCCACAATGCTTGAGACTGCCCATATTTTTTCTCGATATTTTTTAATGAGATTTTCATAAGTATCCTCCTCGTTACTTACAACTATAAATTCCAGATATTTAGAAAATATTAATCTACTATTAATAACACGTTAAAAAAAATCTAATAAACTAAAGCAAATACAAGATTTTTTCTAATTTCCTTTAGGAGGATAAAATGAACAATAGTAAATTACAGGCATTTTGCTTACTTGTAGAATTAAAAAAATTAGCACCTGTCGCCAAAGCACTTGGCATTACAGCCCCCACCGTATCATTTCATATTCGCTCTATAGAGGAGGAATATGGTATTCATTTATTTCGAACAAATGCTGGAGGATACCGTTTAACAGAAGCGGGCGAAGGTGTGTATCATTTCGCTCGTCAAATGGTTCAACTTCAAAAGGATATGGATCGTTTTATTGAAAATCTTTTAGCAGGCCATATCGGTTCATTACGACTTGGGGCGAGTGGCTTACCTGCCCATATTTTTATGCCAGATTTAATTCATCAAGTTTCAACGACCTGTCCTGAGATTCGCATTTCATTAGAAGTAAAAACAGCACCTGAAATTGAAAAAAAGGTAGCACTACAAGAATTAGATTTCGGGCTCATCATGGAGACTAAGCAGGAAAATCCTTTACTTCATTACGAAACAATCGGTGAAGATGCACTTGTATTGGCATTCAGCCCATCTCACGAGCTAGCAGCACAAAAAGACATCACCAAAGAAGATATTCTTAAATACAAGCTATTGTTGCATACATCATCTAGCTCCACGAATCACTTCATTGAAAAGTGGATGGACCCATTTCAGCCTTCTATTTACACAATTGAGTTGGATTCTGTGAGCACGATTAAAAAGATGCTGACCTTTGGCAAAAACTTGGCGTTTCTATCTGTTTCCTTAATAGAAGAAGAATTAAAATCAGGTGTACTGCTGAAGAAAGATCTACATGATGTAACACTAAATAGAAAAATTCAATTGATTTATCCGAAAACGCGCTTAGATCATAAAATGGATGAATTTGTCAAAACGTCGGTTTATGAAATAGCAAAGCAATTAAAAATGTCTTCTACGATGACATAATTCCACATACAGTCGTAATAACATGGAATGGGAAGATATTTTTATGAAAGGAGGGTTGTCCTTGCTAACCAAGCTGTTGACAAAAGATTGTATACAGCTTGCAAACTTTGTCCGATCATGGCAAGAAGCAATTCATTTAGCGGCTAGCCCATTAGTACAACAACACAAAATTGAACAGCGCTATGTCGAAGCCATGATTCGATCTATTGAACACTATGGTCCTTACGTTGTCATCACACCCAAAGTAGCCATTCCTCATGCACGGCCATCTGATGGGGTTCTTGAACTAGCCATAAGCTTGCTACGATTACAAAAGCCTGTTTTTTTTAGCCCTAATCAGCCTGTCTACCTACTAATTGTGCTAGCTGCCATTGACAATGCTTCACATCTACAGGTGTTGGCTGATTTGGCATTAGTCTTACAAGAACCCGATCAGATTGATGACCTAATCGCCTGTCAACATGCGGACATGATATGGGAGAAAATCAAACAATATACGACAAAGGAGTCAACAGAATGAAAATTTTAGTCGTGTGTGGGAGCGGTTTAGGAAGTAGCTTTATTTTAGAATTGAATGTTAAAAAAGCATTAGAAGTATTGGGGAAAGATGCAGAGGTAACGCATACAGATTTAGCGTCTGCCAAGGCGGAGAAAGCAGATATTTATTTAGGGGCAGCAGATATCGTGAATGAATTAGCGAAAGACAAAGGAATCATTGTGAGCATCGTAAATATGATGAGTATTTCAGAAATAAAAGAAAAGCTTGAACCGTTGCTTTAAGCATTAAAAATTTGGATAGGATGAGGTGTTGGTATGTTAGATGTTATCATGCATGACATTTTAGGAACACCAGCTATATTAGTCGGCCTATTCGCTTTTATTGGTTTACTTATTCAAAAAAAATCAAATTCCACTGTTCTGTCAGGTACATTAAAAACGATAATGGGCTTTGTCATCCTCGGAGCTGGTGCCACTGTCTTAATTGGCTCTTTAGATCATTTTAGTAAAATGTTCGATCATGCCTTTCAAGTACAGGGAGTCATTCCCAACAATGAGGCCATCGTGGCAGCTGCTCAGACTAATTTTGGTACAGCTACTGCACTAATCATGGTATTTGGTATGATTATGAATCTACTATTTGCGCGATTTACGCCATTAAAATATATCTTTTTAACTGGACATCATACATTATTTATGGCTTGTTTAATCGCCGCTTCATTATCAGTTGGAGGGATGAGTGGTACACCTCTTATTCTTGTTGGGTCTATCATTCTTGGACTTTGTATGGTCGTGTTCCCTGCCATTTTACAGCCGACAGTTCGACAAATAACAGGGAGTAATGACTTTGCTGTTGGTCACTTTGGCAGTGTTGGCTATTATGTTTCTGCAAAGATTGGTAAGCTCTTTGGTAATAAAATGAAATCCACAGAAGATATACAGGTTCCGAAAGCATTAGGCTTTTTACGAGATACCTCAGTTGCTATTTCTTTAACAATGAGTGTGTTCTTTGTAATTGTTGCCCTTTTTGCTGGCCCTTCCTATATTGAGTCACAATTATCAGCTGGCTCAAATTTTATTATTTTCGCTATTATGCAAGCGATTACATTTGCAGCGGGTGTTTATATTATTTTAGCAGGTGTACGGATGTTAATTGCTGAAATTATTCCAGCCTTCAAAGGCATTGCAGATAAACTTGTACCAAACACAAAACCAGCACTTGATTGTCCAACCATCTTTCCTTTTGCACCAAATGCCGTTATTATTGGTTTCATTTTTAGTTTTATAGCAGGGCTGGTTTCCATGTTTATACTCCCCTTCATCGGACTAAAAGTCATCGTACCAGGTCTTGTTCCACATTTCTTCACAGGTGCGGCGGCGGGTGTCTTTGGAAATGCTACTGGCGGTAGAATTGGTGCGATGTCCGGAGCCTTTGCCAATGGTTTATTAATTAGCTTTATTCCAGCCATACTCCTTATCTTTATGGGAGACATTGGCTATGAGGGCACAACCTTCGGTGATTCAGACTTTGGGGTAATCGGCATTATTATTATTAATTTATTAAAATTATTCGGCGCTGTTTAGAACATATAAAGCCTGACGCTATTTGCGTTAGGCTTTTATAGTGCTGTACATACAAGAAGTGCTACGAAAACCTTTATAAATCAATTACTTTATTAGTAATCTAGCTTTATATTATTAACTTATTATGTATATAGAAATGATTCATTATTCTTAGACATCCTAAAAATTTTTTGCACGGATGTCTGACATCAGACTAAAAATATTAAGTTTTTGCCGATATATATTTTATACACAACAGGAGGTACACAAAATTTGAAGAAATTATTCACTAGTTTTCTTTTGATCACTCTGTTGATAGCAGGCTGTTCCTCAGCACCGACAGAAACATCAACTGAAGGATATAAGATAGGAATTTTACTATCAGATGCAGGACTAGGCGATGAATCATTTAATGATTCCGCTTTTAAAGGCTTAGAAAAAGCGCGCGACGAGCTAGGCATTTTGTTTGATTACAAAGAGGCTCCTGATGGTAAATACGAGGAAAAGCTGAATGAACTTGTAGCAGAAAAATATGATATCATCATTGGTCTCGGGTTCTCTGTACAAGAAGCACTAGAAAAGACTGCAAAACAAAATCCCTCTCAGCAATTTATACTGATTGACGGGCAATCTGATATTAACAACATCATTTCGATTACCTTTAAAGAACAAGAAGGTAGCTTTTTAGTTGGCATGATTGCCGCTATGACAAGTAAAACAGGAAAAGTTGGCTTTATTGGTGGAGCAGATGCTCCTGTTATCCATCACTTTGAAAATGGTTTTATCGAAGGAGCACGTTATGTACAGCCATCGATTGAAATTATGAGTGACTATGCTGGTACCTTTGACGATACCCAGGCTGGTGCAGCAATAGCAGAAAGGTATATCAAAAATAACGTTGATTTTATTTACCATGCAGCAGGCTTTACTGGCTTTGGGGCGATAAAAAAGGCAGAGGAAATGGGGATCTATGCAGCAGGTGTTGATATCGATCAGTTTTTTGTTGCCGAAAAAACAGTTGTCACATCCATGCTTAAAAATGTTGATCTAGCCGTCTATCAACTCGCTAAGACATTAGTAGAAGATGGTAAAATTACAGAAAAATCCTTTGCATTAGGTTTAGCGGATCAGGGTGTGGGACTAGCAGATATTCGTGTAATTCAACTGACAGCTGAGCAACAGACTGCTATCGAAAAAGCCAAAGAAGCCATTATTTCAGGTACGATAAAAGTTACTGCGGAAAAGAGGAATGACCAGTGACACTACGTAAGAAATTATTTATGAACACATTGATTCCAATCGTATTGGCTATGGCTATGATTGGCTTTATTATCCTACAAACATTCACGATCCAAACAACAGCACAGGATGATACGAAACTTTTACTTACAGTGAAAGAACTAGAGCAAAGTTTAGTTGTTGCCAGCCAATCTTTAAATAATTTTACCTACCTGGATAGTGAAGCCAATAAAAACGAAGCGCTCGCTATTTTACAAGAAACAAAAAGTAATTTAGAGGCATTAGCCTCTCTAACGAGAATACCTGAACATCAGACAATCGTCGAAAAAATAGCTAGTAAATTTGAAAATCTAGAAAAAGCGACTGAAAGCGGGTTTCAAGAAAACAATCGCTCTGAAATTAAAAAGCAGTCCATCAGAATTAAAGGAATTTTAAACGATATGTATTTGCTCAAAAAAGAAACGAACGAATGGTATCAAGAAATGATCCAAGTAACGAAGCAAAAAATAGGTTTCATTACAACCTCTACCATCATAGGTAGTGTACTATTAATTATTGCTACGATACTTTATTCCTATGTAGCTGCGAAAAGAATTACCAAACCCATTAATCAGATTGTAGATTTCGCACAGGCTGCAGCAACAGGAAACTTAACAATGGATACTTCTACCCTTTCCTATCAAGCAAACAGTCGATATGAGATTGATCAATTAACAAAAAGCTTTGCAGACATGATGAATAATTTAAAAAGTACTGTACAATCCATTGATAATATTGGAAAGGATGTTAATTTGTTTACACAAGAAGTGACGAGCCATATGAACAATATTCATGAAAGTAGTAATCAAGTCGCTACCTCAACCGACGAATTAGCAAAAGGCAGCTATACGATGTCCGAAGACATTCAATCAGTGGCACTCCAAATGAATAATATGGCAGATCAATTTAGGGATGTTATGCGTACGAGTGAGCAATCGGCTGACACTGGTAAACAAGCTCTGGAGGCTGTTCAAAATGGTCAATATTCATTAGAAAAACAATCTTCCATTGCAAAGGATATATCAACCACATCACTTGATATTAAGGAAGCTGTAACTCAATTTTCTCAATTCACTTCGGAAATTGAAGGCGCAGCCAATGCTGTCCATACGATTGCTAGCCAAACAAATTTATTAGCACTAAATGCTGCCATCGAGGCTGCAAGAGCTGGAGAAGCAGGCAAAGGGTTTGCCATTGTTGCCGAGGAGGTTAAAAAGCTCTCTTCTGAAACGGAGAATGCTACGAATTTAATCACTTCAATGGTCTCGCATATTCAAGATGGCATTACGCACATCCTTACTACGGCTGAACGAGGTTATCTGCTGTCAAATGAGCAATCTCAATCCATGGTAGAGACAGAACAATCATTCTCTGTTATTACCATGCACATAACAAATATCCATCGCGATTTACAAAACCTCACAAGAGAAATGGCACAAACGAATGAAATGAGCCAGCAAGTAAATAGTACCATTGAAAATATTTCTGCTATTACAGAAGAAACGGCTGCTGGCACAGAAGAAATATCGGCATCAACGCAAGAACAGCTGCTTTCCTTCCAAAAAATTAGTGCTAAGATAGACGATCTTGAAGCTATGATTAATACGTTGATGAATGAGCTCAAAAAATTCACCCTATAGTGATTCGATTCATTACCGCAAAAAATCCAGTGAAATGATTCACTGGATTTCTTCTTTCATTATAAAGTTAAACCACCATCTACTAACACAATAGAGCCTGTCATATAGCTTGCTTTGTCCGATGCTAGGAATACTACCATTTCTGCTAATTCCTCTGGTTTTGCATAGCGTCCCATTCTCATATTTGGAATCTCCTCTGGCACATAGCCACCTGTTTCAAACATCGCAGTTACACTGTTTGTTAATGCCGTTTCTACTCCCCCTGGACAGATACCATTGATCCGAATACCTTTTTTTACATACTCCAAAGAAGCTGATTTTGTTAAACCCACTACTGCATGCTTACTTGCAGAATAGACAGCCATACTGTGCTCACTGCGAACTCCTGCTGTAGAAGCTGTATTTATAATTGAACCGCTTCCTTGTCCCTCCATTACTTTTAAAACATATTTTAAGCCAAGGAATACACCCTTCACATTAATTGACATAATACGGTCATATTCTGCATCTTCAATCTCTGTTAGTGGAGAAATTTTCTGAATAACCCCAGCATTATTGAAAAATACATCAATACGTCCGTACGTATCAACAGCAGTATTGACATATTTCTGAACGTCTTCACTTTTTGAAACGTCTGCCTGAACGAAAATACCTTCCCCGCCTTGTTCTCTAATCAAGCTTACTGTTTCTTCCCCTGTTTCTTTGTTGAAATCCACTACCACCACTTTTGCACCATTGCTAGCAAGTTTCAAGCTGCTAGCTCTTCCAATTCCGCTTCCTGCGCCTGTTACAACTGCAATTTTATTCAAAAGATCCATCTTCTATTCCTCCCTAACATTTTAAAGTCACTGTCTATTTTATTGCTACTTCTCCTTTATTTATTGTATTATTCTACACAAAATAGTACTTTCTCAATGTCTATCCAATAAAAATGTAAATGCTTTCATTTTAATAGAATTATTACGAACTGGAGTGTAGGAACATGAAAATTAACACTATTGATCTTCAATACATCAGCCAATTAATCTATGAAACACATCATCTTCCAGTCACTTATATTAATTCATTAGGAAAAATAATCTTTGACTATTCATCAACAAATAATCCTTCTTACATTTCTTTAAAGGAACAGTTGAAAACATATCCTTACCATAAAGATTCTAATGCCTATCCAATTTTTTTCTCTTATGCTGAGTTTAATTTTTTCTATATTAATGTGCAGCAAGAGGATCAATATTTAGGTGTAATTGTAGTTGGCCCTTCCCTTTCGCCAGAAGTGGAAGACATAAAGACAAGTGTTAATCAAGAGCTGATTCCTATTCTTCATTATCAACAAAGTTTAGCCATTAGTTTATTTGTGTATTACGCCATCTATCAAAAGAAATTAAATAAATCTGCTGTCATTTATCACAACCAAGCATTAAGACCTCTCATTCGTCATGAGGAAAATACTACGCTTGAGCTCTCTTATGCAAGAAGAAATGATATTGTTCATACAAATCTTTACTATGAAAAAATATTGTTAGACAATGTGAAAAATGGGCGTATAGAGAAACTAAATGAAGTTTTGAATTATTCCATTGTTGAGCAAGCAGAACTTGGAATACTATCAAAACGCAATAATTTAAGAAGTGTTCAATATTTGATGATTACAGGAATTGCACTTATTTGCCGTGCAGCAATTGAGGGTGGTTTAAATGAAGAAACAGCCTTTACATTAAATGATTTTTACATTCAAAAGCTAGAGGATCAAAACAGTTTAATCGAAATTCTTTCGTTAATGGAGGAAGCTATTTACGACTATACAAGCCGTGTATCACAGGCAAATACAAGGAAGTATTCTGGACCCATTACTACCTGTATCCATTTTATTGAAAATGAATTATATGGAGATCTAACACTCGACCAGCTTTCAGCAACTTGCCACCTAAGCCCCAATTATCTTTCCTCCTTATTTAAAAAGGAAGTAGGTACTTCCTTTAGTGAATATATTCAGCAGCAAAGGATTGATGAGGCGAAAAAACTCTTAACATTTACCAACTATCCAATCCTAGACATCGGTTCATTACTTAATTTCACAGATCAAAGCTATTTCATTAAAGTTTTCAAAAAATTTACGGGAATTACCCCTAAACAATATAGAACTAAGTATTCTCATAAATAATTCGATATAGAGGGAAAGTAAAAAGATGGTAGAAATCAATTTTTACTTTCTCTTTCCTTTTTTGAAGTACTAACAATATCATCTATGTCATATCTTGAATTAAAACGTAACCATTACACTTTAAGGAGGTCTATGTGGAACGTCTCCATTTTTCTAAATATGTATTGAATTTTTGGCTGCTCTTCATTTTATTCCTAGGCATGCTACCACTACTGTTATACAACGTCTCAGCTTTAAACGACCTTAGTTCCTCTCTACTCAATTTAAATACGATATTTTTAAGTATTTTAATTGAAGCATTACCATTTGTCTTAATTGGAATACTGATTGCTGGCTTTATTCAGATTTTTATAACAGAGGAACATATCCAAAGGTGGATTCCTCGAAACCCTGTGATGGCAGTTATCATGAGTTGTCTTGTAGGTGCATTATTTCCAGCCTGTGAATGTGGGATTGTTCCGATTGTTAGAAGATTGATTGTCAAAGGCGTACCTATACATGCAGCTATAGGCTTTATGTTAACTGGTCCACTTATTAATCCCGTTGGTATTCTTTCTACTTATATGGCATTTGGAAATGATTTAAGAATAGCGAGCCTTCGAATGCTTGTTGGCTTTGTCATCGCTATTGTAGTAGCATTACTTATCAGCTTATTTTTTAAAGGCTCCCAATTTAAGAGCTCTTTACAGCCCTACTCATTAACATTCCCTAGTCAACAAACATCCTTCTTCACCAAATTATTAAATATGGTCAAACATGCCATCGATGAATTTTTTGATATGGGTAAATACTTAATTATCGGGGCATTTTTAGCTGCCTTTGTACAAACCTATATATCTACCAAAACACTCGTAGCCATTGGAGAAGGTGGACCCTCCTCCATTCTAGTTATGATGGGCTTAGCCTTCATTCTGTCACTTTGCTCTGAGGCAGATGCCTTTATTGGCGCATCCTTTAGTGCTATTTTCTCCACTCCATCCATTCTTGCCTTTCTTATTTTTGGCCCTATGATCGATTTGAAAAATACCATTATGTTGATGAGCGTATTTCGTTTAAAATTTGTTTTTTGGTTAATCGTCTTAGTGGCTACAGTTGTCTACATTAGTATATGGATTCTTTCAGCGTATCTCTAAGGGGGAAAACCATGAAATTTCACGTTCAACAAGCGCTCAGAGCCTTCATGTTACTCGCCTTTTCGGCTATGATTGCCAACCTACATTGGACCGGAGAACTAACAAAATTTATCAACCCTAAATATGAAGGGCTGAGTAAAACAGCCGCCATTTTATTTTTTATACTATTTCTTGTTCAAGTGACAAGAATTATATCTTTTTCAAAGGTTCCCCATTCATGTGATCAAACGGGACAAGCATGCTGCTCCCATCACGACCATGGTCACACAGCCTTTACCCGAAAAAAAATGATAGCCTACCTCATTATCATGACACCAATAATGACAGGCTTCTTCGTGCCAGCAAAAATTTTAGATGCATCCATCGCTGATAAAAAAGGTGGTGCATTTATTCTCACCCAGCAAAATCAATCATCTAAAATAGAGGATTACCTCACTTCAAATGAAACGATTGATGAAAACATCTATGATGAACATGAAGCTGATCCCCGACTGACGGAGGAAAAACAGGAAATGACAAAAAAACAATATGAGCAATTAAAGCAACAGCTATCCCAACAATCCATGCTAAAAATGACCGATGAGGACTACACGATTTATTATGAAGAAATTAATCAAAATTTGGCTAACTATTTGGGGAAGAAAATACAGTTGAAGGGCTTTGTTTTAAAAGAAGAAAATTTTACAGAAAAGCAACTAGTGATTTCAAGATTTCTTATTACGCATTGCGTCGCCGATGCCAGTATCGTCGGCTTTCTGACAGAGTTTTCGGACGCTCCTACACTCACAGAAGATACATGGATTGAAGTGGTCGGTACAATTAGTCAAACAACATATGAAGGTGCAAGCTTACCTGTTATCCATATTGATGATTGGGTAACAATCGAACAACCTGAATCACCTTATCTTTATCCTATTAATATTCGAATGAGTTTCTAGCAATAAAAGGGCAAAGCTTATGGCTTGCCCTTTTTCAGCTATTAATAGGGGATTGCACATCTAAGCCTAAATGGGAGCGTAATGTGCTACCTTCATATTCAGCTCTGAATAACCCCCGCTCTACTAACATGGGAATAACGTCGCTAAAGAACAAATCCAAAGATTTCGCAGGTCCGCCTGGTATGGCAATAAAGCCATCCAATGCACCCTCTTCATAAAAAGTAACGATTTGATCGACAATATCCTGTGGTGTACCGATTGCTACAAGGTGGGCTGAGCCAATTACCTCTGGGCGTGCTAACAATACTGCGACAGTTGGTTCATTGTTTACAATATAACGACGTACCAAATCTGCATGTGTTTTACTACGTACTTGTTGATCTTTTGATGGCAGCATATCAACCGTTACCTGATCTTCAAGTGCCAAATGACGAACATCCATGCCAATCACAGATTCTAAAGCACTGTAGCGCCGCTCAAGTGTTAAATGTGCATGTGCTTGTCGGTGCATTTCGAGTGCTTCTTCATATGTATCCCCTATAAAGAAATAGAGTCCGGGTAATAAGCGAATATCGTCGGCTGAACGACCTACTTCTATAGCCTGCTGACGCAAATCATTACGCATCTCAATACCCACCTCCATGGCTGGTGTAGCCGCAAAAATCGCATTGGAAACAGTAGCCGCAAATTGCCGCCCAACATCCGACGCTCCTGCTTGGAAGAGTGGAATCTCTCCTGCTGGATGCATTGGGAGATTTAAGGGACCTTTTATATGGAAAAATTCGCCTTCATGCTCAATTGGCTTAACAAGCTCTTTTATTTTCTCTAAATTCCCATCCATTTCTAATGTTTCATAGGGATAACTATGCCATAGCTGCTTGACCACCGCTGTACATTCTGCAGCTTTAGCATAACGCTCCTCGGAAGAAGTCATGGGCTCATTGCTGAAATTATGGGCGCCATCTATAGAGGTTACGATATTCCATCCAACTCGTCCTTCGCTAATCCAATTTAAGGACTGCAATTGACGCGCAATCAGATAAGGTGGCGTAAAGGATGTGGAAATCGTTGTTACTAAGCCAATCTGTTTCGTTTCTCTTGCCACCATCGCCATTAAAAAATTAGGATCTAAGCCAACTGTTCCTTTCATTTTAGCCATTAATTCTGGATGAGCTGTTAAATAATCCGCCTTAAATACAAAATCTAATTTCGCTGCTTCAGCACGCTGCGCAAATGCAATATGTTCTTCTATCAAGGCACCCTGTTTGCCATGATTACCGTAAACAGCTAAATGCATTCCAATAATAAGTTGTCTTTTCATTGCTACTCTCCTTCTTTTTAATTGATAACGATTATCATTTTCATAATAATCATTCATGGCAGAGATTGCAATGAATGACTATTAAGTTTTTGAAGGTCCTCTACAAATGAAAAATAAGCAACCAAACTAATATTTACTATAAAGTTAAATAAAGGTATTATTGAGATAATTCAAAAATATTTAAGCGGAGGAATCATGGGAAAATTTACCTCTTTATTTATAGTTACTCTTTGTATATTTCCAATTGGTGAAGCATCTTTTATAGAAGATCCTATACTCCAACCATCTATTCCGCCGAACCTTGGTGCTTCTGCTGAGGAATCTTATTCTACCCCCACAGCTGAAAAAAGTGATGATTCTCTTCTTACAACGTCTTCTACCTTTCCAACTGGTCAGGGTTCGATGAGCTTTAATTTTAAAGCACCTAGTAATGGCACTGATACAATTCAAATTTATGTGAAAAATAACAGCTCACAATCTATTAGGTTTATATTAACTGCACCTAATGGAACGGTTTGGATAGACGGAGAGATCATTAAATCTGGACAATCATTTACTTCAACTTACGAGTTGGATGCAAGCCAAGCTGGTCAATGGTTCATGAAATTTGATAATAATGATGGTTCTTCAATTACAGTAGATATAAATACAAGTTACGAAATTTAATATGGAGCTTCACCCTTTAGCTTTTTTCTATTCAAATAGGTGATGCAAAAATTTGTTTTTCCGTTGGGTCCCAGAGAACAATTCCAACATCCTGCTTCTGATCGATTACCCGAATGGTGATGGGGATATAGTCAAATAAAATTGTATTTATTTTTGTACTAGTGAGCTGTAACAAGCCAATTAATTCAATATCATTAACCAGTGGTACGTGTATTTCTAGATTAATATCTGTTAATTTGCCATCTTCATAACGAAGTTTTCCCATGATTTTAGGATTTAAATGTTTAAATCCACCTTGAATATCCTCTTTATAAATTAATAATTTATTATACATATTTTGGTCCAAACTATATAAAGCATCTGATGGGAATATATAATGCTTTTTATCTATATCAAACCATTTTGTTATGGTATCTGCATCTTTAGGAATAAAGGTTTCAGCTAAAAATATGCCTGGAATAATATCGTTTATATTAGATTCTTGATATAAAGTTAAATAAATAGGGACTCTCGGATATTTTTCATTTTTTCTAATATCCTCAAGAATCCTTTTAGCTACTTCCTTACCATAATTTTTAACATCGTTGATATCATCATCATTTTGGTCTACTTTCACTTGGCCTGTGTAAATTAAACCATTGGCATCGGAAACTCGTATATCATAAAATTCATTTAACGAGATCGCGATCGATAGTCCCTCTACTTTGTTATTTTCTTTATTAATAAAATTTTGTTCTAACACATGTGAGAGAATCAAAGGATACTTTTTTTCATCCTCTAGCACATTGTCACTTCTAGTTTCAATGGCTGGATTTAACCCAATACCTTCATCTGTTTTTCTACTTAACCATTGGCTGATCATTTTCTCTTCCAGATATTGACCTTCCTGCATATAAAACTTGTCAGTTGAGAAATGATTCACCGATAAATTCATGAGTCCTCTTTCAATTTCATTAATATTTAAAGCATTATTCATATTATTGATGATTGAACCTCTAGCAATATTGACTTTTGCAGGCTGTTGAATCTCATAGACCTCCTTTTTCTGTATCGATGAAATATATTTTTTCTCATTAGCAGTAACACTTTCGTCCTCACTACTACAAGATGCTAAAATCAATATTGGTGCGAATAAAAATAACATAAAGCTTCTTTTTTTCATTGCTATTTCTCCTTGCATACTATGTATCATTTGATAAATTATCTCATTCAACGATACCAAATTTACCAAAATAAAACATTACAAATTTACAAATCTCCCCATTTACCTATCATATGATCAAAAAAGACCTATGCTCGTTTTCTCGAACATAGGTCTTACTGCTTTCAACTGCTAATGAGTGGGTTTTTCACTACATTGGAGTGGCTCTCACACTTTTAAGAGCGGGTTTTCGCTTCTTTAGGAGCGGGTTCCCTCCTTCTTAGAGCGATTTATCCTCAATACTATTTGGCATTTTTATCGGGCTGGTGAATACCAAATACATTGCCTTCCGTATCAATATAATAGCCTTGCCATGCCATTCCTGGTAATGCGTACTTTGGCATGGCTACTTTGCCCCCGTTTTCAAGAATTTTTGCTTCCGTTACATCATAACTTTCAACACCCATTGTACAAGCAAAGCCATTCAACGCTTGGTTTGTTTCTGGTGGAGGCCCTTGGCGTTGCATTAAAGCACCGTTAATGCCAAGTTCACCATCTTCACCTGTCACGGCACCGAAGTAAGGCATGCCTGCATATTCACTCCAGTCCTGAAATGACCATCCAAAAACTTCCCCATAAAAATCCTTAGCCCGATCCATATCACTTACATGAATTTCAAAATGAACTAATCTCCCCATAGTATCCTCCTTAAAGATGAATGTATTTGATCATATTTACTATATATCATTTTTCTGAAGATTAAAATTAATAAATTATTTCTGCCATACCAACAACACGTTGGTTTATAGAGACTTATATGGAATCTCCCATCTATTATTCAATTCTATTATTTTTACAACTACAAAAAAGTGTGACTAGAAAATGAATTATTCTCTAATCACACACTATTAGGGCTAGTTATAATTGACTATATACCGAAATGGCATCGGTAATATTATATTGCTCCGTTCTAGGGCTGCCGTCCGCTCCTACTGTCACTAGCACATATTCTTGTCCATTTATAAGGGCTAAGCTTGCTAAACATAAGCCTGCATCTTCTGTATAGCCAGTTTTTCCACCTAAAATTTCCCCTCCTGGCAATGCACTTGACGTCATATGCTGAAACATGCGACTGGTAAAAGTAATGCCTTCCGGATGAAGGTTTGTTGATTTTATAGAATATCTTTCTGCTGTATAAACATTTCGAAAATCATCGTTTGTTAAGGCGTATTGTAAAAGTAAAGACATATCCTTTACAGTTGTATAATGATCTGAATGGTGGAGTCCAGTTGTATTCACAAAGTGCGTATTTTTCATGCCTAGCTGCTGCGCCTTTTCGTTCATCAGTTTCACAAATCCACGTTCTGACCCCGCAACATATTCAGCTAAACCTAGTGATGCCTCTGCACCTGATGGCAACATAGAGCCATACAACAAATCTTCTACTGTCAGCTTTTCATTTGGGAGAAAGCCCGCCACTGACGCATTTTCCTCTAATAAATCCCGAAAGATATGTTTAGGTAAAATGATTTCTTCTTGTAAATTGGAGATCTGCTCTATCGCGACTAGAACCGTCATCATTTTTGTCAAAGAAGCAGGATAAATCTTTTCCTCACTTTTTTTATCTAAAACAATTTGATTTTCATCCAAATTCACTAAAATTGCATTCGAACTGTACATATCAAGATCGAGCATATGCTGACTGGCTGTTTGTACTACTTTTGGTGCATGATCTATTTCCTGACGTAAAGTCATTGGCGATTCTTTCAATAGTAAATAAACGAAAATCAGTATGGATAAGAACAATAAACTCAATATACCTTTTCTCTTGAACATAAAAACAACTCCTTCTCTTTATGCTTTTATTCAACCATAAAAAAAGGAGCTTATTTTTAATTTACTATTAGTGAATTCTTAAGGTTTCTTAAGAATTGGTTGGAATCATCACGGTGAATACGGTTGTATCATTACTAGAAGTTGCGGTAATGGTTCCGCCATGGGCCTGTACAATTTCATTAGAAATGGCTAAACCAAGCCCAGCACCTCCTGTTTGGGTAGACCTTGCACTATCTAAGCGGTAAAACTTTTCAAATATCATTTTTAATTTTTCAGGAGGGATCGTCTTCCCTGTATTCGTAAACGAAATAAATGTCTGATTATTTTCGCTTTGCGCACTAATTTCAATTGTACTATTTGGATCACTGTAGGCAATTGCATTTTTTAAAATATTATTAAATACCCTTGCTATCTTATTACCGTCTGCATAGATAGTAATATCTTCATCTAATTTGACGATGGCTTTTTGACCCTTTGGTGCCAGCAATGGATAAAACTCGTCGGCCACTTGCATTAACATATGTTGTAAAGGAATAGAATCTTTCTCTAAAATGATGGATTGTAAATTAAACCTGGTTATTTCAAAAAATTCATTGATTAGTTGTTCCAGTCTATAAGATTTATCTAATGTAATCGTCACATATTTTTCTTTCTGCTCTACCGGCATATCCCTCGCTTCATCTAAAAGACTTAAGTAGCCAATAATGGATGTTAAAGGTGTTTTAATATCATGCGCTAAATAGACAACTAAATCATTCTTTCGTTGCTCAGCTTCTTGTGCATCCCTTGCACGCTTTTCTAATTTATATTTCACGTTATTTAATTTTTTTTCCAAAAAATCGAGTTCAGCTGGGAGCTCAATTTCCTTCCCTGACTCATCAGCAAGCATGGTAATACTTGAACTAATTTGATGAAAATATCGGGTAAATCGAGACAAGGCGATATAGAAAATAATCAATAATAATAAAATAAATCCTATCGCAAGCCAAAGCGATTTATTTTGTCGAAATAACACATGATAGGCATTGCTTGCAGCATAATAATCAAGTTGCAAGACATTTTCACAAAAAGCAATAAAAGCATCTGCAAAGGGAGCTTGTAAGACCCCATCAATAAATGCAAAATTAATAAAAAAGCCTATGATGCTAGCGATGACAAGTATCGAAATAATTTGTAGAACCATTTTCCTTTTCAGTTTGCCAAACTCATTTTTCAATGGTATACCCCACTCCCCAAACCGTTTTAATATACTTTGGGTTCTCCGCAGCATCCTTCATTTTTTCCCGTAAATGTCGAATGTGAACCATTACCGTGTTATTGCTGCTAAAGTACTTTTCCCCCCAAATTTCTTGGAATAATTGCTCTGAGCTAATAACTGTCCCTCGATTTGCACATAAATACCAAAGAATAGCGAACTCCGTAGGTGTAAGGGATATGTACCTTTCATTTAAAAAGACTTGTCGTGTGTTTTTATTAATCACCAAGCCAGCAAAATCAATGATATCTTCCTGTTGCTTCGAACCTTGGTTGTAGAAAGTAAACCTTCGTATTTGTGCCTTTACACGAGCAACCAACTCTAATGGACGAAATGGCTTTGTTATATAATCATCTGCTCCCAGAGAAAATCCATTTATTTTATCGATTTCTTCTTCCTTTGCCGTAAGCATTATCACTGGAAAATTTAGTGTTTCTCGGATTTTTCGTAAAATAGTAAACCCATCTATATCAGGCATCATAATATCCAGAACAGCTAAATCTACTTTCTCATGCTCAATACATGCCAAAGCCTCTTGAGCCGTATAAAACTTAAATACATGATAGTTTTCATTTTTTAAGTAAAGTTCTATTAAATCTGCAATTTCCTTTTCATCGTCAACAACTAATATATTCAACTGTATTGCCCTCTCCTTCTCCCCACTTGTTTTCCAATGATTTTTCACAGGCATTATAGCACTTACGCATGACTATATCTATTATTAGGGTAGTTAGATGAAAACATCTTTCCAGCTCTACTTTTAATAAGTTTATATTAACAAAATCATAGATAGCTTCATAATGAACTATTACTACATCAAAAATAAGCTTAGGTTATATCCCAAGCCTCGCATTTTCTGGTAATTAATTTGTTGGATTGATTGCTGTAGTAGTAGATTTTCGACTCATATCCTGTGTTACCACTCTACCTGCGTAATATAGCATTTGTTTATTTAATTTATTCTCTTTTACAGTTATACTGGTCGGTTTCACTTTGAGAACAAGCGTTTTGCTCCCTAAAGATGACTGATATTTTTCGATATGCTTTTTTGATAAAGGTGCTTGGTAATAATCTGGTACATATTTATCAAGCATTGCCTGCATAGCAGCAGTAGCTTCATTTAAATCAGTAACAAATTCCACCAAACCATTTGCTACTACACTTATATAAGCCGTATCAGTCTTAGCAGGAATAGGGTCTACCATTGTTCCATAATTTTCACTTATTGTGATACATGCATTCCGATTATTTGTTAGAATATCTATTTTTCTTCCTTCGTTGGCACCATGAAAATAAAAACTTCCGTCTTTGTAAACATAATTTAGCGGAATAACATATGGCATATGTTGATCTACCAAACCAAGAAATGCAGTTTGTGCGCCTTCTAATAATTGTTTAATTTGTTTTTCATCTGTACAAGCTCTATTTATCATCCGAATATCTGTTACCATTATCATTCCCCCTATCCTCTTCTAAAAAGGAGTCTACAGCAGTATTGCACGTTAAAAAAGGGACAGTTTGATGAAAGGGCATGGGTACAAGGTAAAAATACTAGTTTATCAAAAGCCCATACTATTTTCTTAGAAGTTCTCTAGTTCTACAAATGAATGTCATATATTGAATGATTTCTTCTCCAAATTTTCACCTACATTACGATAGAATAGTTTAAGTTGCGCAACAATCATAATGCTAATGACTACAAGTAAAAACCATGAACTGATTTTACCAAAATGAACAATCGACCAAGACACCTCTTGATTCGGATAGGACCATGCTCCAAAGAACGTTGCAATATTTTCAGCAATCCAAATGAAAAAGCCAATCAAAAAGAACGATACAACGATGGGCATTTTAAAGACTTTGTTCCGTACTGTAAATTTTACAACAGTACGATAAAACACAATAAATAGTAGTGCCATTAACAGCCATCTAAAATCATAAATAAAATGGTGTGTGAAAAAATTCAAGTAGATAATGGCTCCAAGTGGAATAGCTACATAACTTTTTGGCCAGCTTACAATTTTTAAATCAAACCTACGCCAAGCTTGGCAAATATAACTTGCTACACTCGCATACATAAATCCGCTATATAAAGGCACACCCCCTATTTTTGTCCACGCCTCTTCAGGATATGACCATGAATTGAAATTCACTTTATATAGTTCGAGCACGAGCCCAATAATGTGAAACAAGCAAATGACTTTTATTTCATCCTTTGTTTCTAAACCAAATTTATACATCAAGTACTGAGTCAATAGACAAATCGCCAGAATAAAGTCATATCTTCCTACCCCAGGTATTTGAATGACTTTAGAGAGTGCAAGTGTAGCAAATATCACAACAGGAAAAATACAAGATAATGATTGATGATACGTAAAGACTCCTAAGTCTTTAATAAAATTCTTCAACATGAATCCACCTCAAATGAACTTGTTCATAATTAAATTGCTTCTTGTATGAAGAATAAACGATAAATTATCTTATTTCAATATTTATTTATCGAAAAACAATAAATTTTTCTCTTATTACTGGAACTATTCTTTGTTAAATACGTCTTTGTTGTTGCTTATCTATGAAGAAAAGAGTAGCCATGTAAGTAGCTACTCTTTGATATTAAAGATATATTTTTTGATTTAATTTTAATTGGACTTCTTGTTGGTTTATTTCTAAATTCGTCACTTTTTTCACTTTTAAATAATAAACGATATAACAACCAATGAAGAATGCTCCACCACAGTAGAGTGCTAAACGTTGAGCTGGATCAAAAGCCAAGCTTGCCATAACAATACAGTTCGCTAATAAACCTAAAATAGGGATCACTGGATACAGCGGCGCTTTGAATTTTAAATCCTCTACTTTTCCTCCTTGGCGTATATAGGAGCGTCTAAATGCAATTTGAGATGCTGTAATCGCAATCCAACCAATTTGTGCACCTAAGCCTGCTAGAGATAATAACCACACAAAGACTGTATTAGCAGCAAATACACTTGACAGTAAAGACAGACCTGCTACAGCGAGTGTGATTAGTAATGCATTCATTGGGATACCTCTTTTATTAACTTTCCCTAAAACGGGACTTGCCATCTTTTCGACAGATAGTGAAAACAGCATACGTGTTGCAGCATAAAGACCCGAGTTTGCGACAGATAATAAGGCTGTTAGGATAACAAAATTCATAATATCTGCTGCATATGGAATACCTATGCTATCTAATACGACTACAAATGGACTTTCCACCACCCCTGCTTTATCCATTGGTATCATTGCTGCAAGTACAAATACGGATAACACAAAGAAGAACAGCGTACGCCAAACAGTTTGCTTAATAGATTTAGGGATAGTCTTTTCAGGATTTTCACTCTCCCCAGCAGCAATACCAATCAATTCTGTACCCTGGAATGAAAAATTCACGGTAATCATTGTAATAAGCAGTGCTGTTACACCATTAGGAAACAATCCACCCTCATAAAAATGAGTAAGGAAAGGGGCATTTGTTCCATCTTTCATATCGATTAGCCCAAACATAGCTGCTCCACCAACCGCAAGGAACATAATAATTGCCAATATCTTAATGCTGGAGAAGACAAATTCTGCTTCACCAAATGCTTTTGCTGATAAACCATTCAATACAAAGAGTAGTGCTGCAAATATTAGGCACCACATCCATACTGGTGAATCAGGAAACCATCTTTGCATTAGTTGTCCAGCCCCTAAAAACTCAAGAGCAACAGTTACTGCCCAACCTAGCCAGTATAGCCATCCAACGGCAAAACCAGTAGCAGGACCGATAAATTTCGTTGTGTACGTTTGGAATGAACCTGATACCGGCATAGCAACAGACAATTCACCCAAACATAGCATTGTTAAATACATAACTGCTCCGCCTACTAAGTAAGCTAGGATGGCACCAGTTGGCCCAGCTTGGTTAATCGTGTAGCCTGATCCAAGAAAGAAACCAGTTCCAATACATCCGCCAAGTGAAATCATAAATAAGTGTCTTGCTTTCATACTTCTTTTTAATTCATATTGTTCTGCTGCCATAAAAAACTCCTTACATTCATTATCTGTGTAAGCACTTTCTTTTTTTCGTACAAAACAGATAACAATCTAAAATTTGAATGTTAATAGATAAACTGTTTTATATATTTTATGAACTGTCAATTTTCTGACAAAATAAAGGCTATTGAATAGCTAAATTGTATTGTAAACTTACTATAGGGAGAGCTATTTTCTTATAGTTGGTTGTCGCGACCTAATTTTTTAAGAAAAGTTCTTCCTTCTGGGATACAAAATGACTTCTATTCATGGCTTAAAGTAATGTATCGCCAAATAGTGAGCTGATTAAAGCTACCGCAGCAATAGCCGTTTTATTGTATTGATCTAATACAGGGTTTGTCTCAACAAATTCTGCTGAAGTAATAATATTTGCTTCTGACAGCATTTCCATAGCTAAATGACTTTCACGATAGCTAATACCACCTGCTACTGGCGTGCCTACACCTGGTGCATCATTTGGATCCAGTCCATCTAAATCTAATGATAGGTGAACACCGTCTGTGCGCTCCTTTAAATAGTCAATCGTTTCTGACATTACTTTCGTCATTCCTAAACGATCAATTTCATGCATCGTGTATACTTTAATACCAATTTCCTTAATAAGCTTTTTTTCTCCAGGATCTAAATCTCGAGCACCAATGATAACAACGTTTTCAGGCTTTACCTTTGGAGCATAGCCTCCGATATTTGTAAGTGCTGGATGTCCAAGGCCCAAGCTTACAGCTAAAGACATGCCATGGATATTTCCTGAAGGAGATGTTTCACCAGTATTTAAATCGCCATGGGCATCATACCAAATGACACCTAGATTCTCATAATGCTTGGAAACTCCTGCTAATGTTCCAATAGCAATACTATGGTCTCCACCTAAAACTAAAGGAAAACGGTTTAAAGAAATTTCATGGTCTACTTTTTGGCCTAGCTTCTCGTTACTTTCTGTGACAGTTTTTAAATTTTTTAAGTTTGTCTTTCCTTCTGCGTCTTTATCTTCGTGTACGAAGTCAATAGTTAAATCCCCTTCGTCGTAAATCGAATAACCAAGTCTCTCAAGTCGTTCAGTTACCCCCGCATATCTGATAGCACTTGGTCCCATGTCTACGCCTCTTCTTGTTTGACCTAAATCCATGGGCACCCCAATAATTGTCACTTCTTTATTCATGATGTTTTCTCCTCTCCAATAATTACTTTCACAGTATAAAGAAATTGCAACATTGACTCAACTCGACATTATTTTAAATTTTTATACAGTTTAAATTATTAAAAACATAGATTTATTCTTGTATAAACGATTGCATAAACGCTATTTCAATGCATAACAAAACATTTTTTTCCTTTTTAATGCGTATTTTTGTAAAAAATTACTAAACAAAATATTAAAACTGTTCTTTTTTTATAGTTTTTTCCGAAAATTTTGACGGTAATTTTATCTATAAATGCAATATGTTAATAAACATTTTCCAAAATCATTCAATTATTCTTCTTTTTTACGGCAAAAAAAAGCCTTACTACAATAGTAATAAGGCTTTTCAATTGCCTATTTTAATAATCGCACAATACTATTCAAACAGGTTTCTTTATAAAATTTATGTTGTTCTTCTAAATCGCAGGTTAACCACTGAATTAATGAACCATCAATCATTGCCCTCATCATTTTTGCATAGGTTAAGGAATCAATGTCTGAACTAAAGACACCTTCTCTTTTTCCTAATTCAATAATTTCTTGTCCAATTCTCCAGCAATTCTCATAAAATTTTAAGTTAATTCTTTTGTACTCTTCATTGCTATTTGCCTGAGCTAAAAAGTCTAAATAAACCCTGTAAAATTTTCTATTTTCTATAGGCGATACAAATACAGCATTTAAGTAGGCATGAAGCTTGTCTATAGCTGTTTGATGCTTGCCTATTTCCTGTATTTCATAGCTGTAGATTTTGTTCGTAGTGGATTCAAGTAATTCTAATAAAATGTTTTGTTTGCTTGTAAAGTAGTAATGAACTACCCCTTTTGAGACACTGGCATGATTGGCTATGTCTTGTAGTGTAACCTTATCATAACCTAATTGTGAAACAGCGTTAAAGGCTGCTTTCATAATCTGTTTTTTACGTTCTTCCTCTTTCTTTTTCATAGGAGCCTCCGATGACTTGATAGAAGTTATTATACATGAAGAGTAGCAACAATCCAATTTTATGTTGACCGGTCAGAATAATTTTGATACTGTTTAATGGAATAAAATTGTAGGGGGACGTTTACGATGACGGCAGAAAATTTTAGTGCGTTAGTAGTCAATAAAGATGATGCATTTACAGTGAAAGTGAACAAGTTAACTTTAGAAGATCTACCAAAGGGTGAGGTATTAATTAAAGTTAGTTATTCAGGTATTAATTATAAAGATAGTCTTGCCTCTATTCCTGATGGTAAAATCGTTACGTCTTATCCTTTTGTTCCTGGCATTGATTTAGCTGGGACTGTTGTTTCTTCTGAGGATTCTCGCTTTAAAATTGGTGACGAGGTCATTGCGACTAGCTATGAAATAGGTGTTTCCCATTTTGGTGGCTTTAGTGAATATGCCCGCATCCCAGCGCAATGGATTGTACCGCTTCCAAAAGGACTTTCCCTTAAAGAGGCTATGGTAATTGGTACTGCAGGATTTACAGCTGCATTATCTGTTCAAAAGTTAGAGGAAAATGGTATTCATCCTGAAAAGGGGAAAATTCTTGTGACAGGGGCTACAGGAGGTGTAGGTAGCTTTGCTGTATCTATTCTTTCAACACTGGGTTATCAAGTTGAAGCGAGCACAGGAAAAGAATCTGAACATGAATATTTACAATCACTCGGGGCTACTACAATAGTAAATCGTGAAGAGGTTTATGATGGAAAAATTAAAGCATTAGGCAAACAAAAATGGGCTGCTGCTGTTGATTCTGTTGGTGGAGAGCCACTTGCCTCATTATTAAGCCAAATTCAATATGGTGGGGCTGTTGCATGTAGTGGTTTAACGGCAGGTACACAGCTTCCTACAAGTGTATTTCCCTTCATTTTAAGAGGCGTGAGTTTACTTGGAATTGATTCTGTTTATTGCCCAATGGACATTCGATTGAACATTTGGCATCGACTAGCGACTGATTTCAAACCAGCAAACCTTAATAATTTTATTCAGCAAGAGGTAACACTACAACAACTTCCTGATGTTTTACCTATTTTACTGAAGGGTCAAGCAAGAGGTAGAATCCTTGTTGCATTATAAGGAGTTTAATTAAGCTTCCTTCTTTATTCTATTTCCCAGAAAATAATTCTAGATGGCAAATAACAACATACAGCTACTACGCAAAGCGAGCGTGGTAGCTTTTTTTATTGTTGACATCTCCCTGACATAAAAGCGCTTTATAGTAGCTCATGAACAACCCACTTGTTTCCTTTAGACAAATTTAGGCAACAAAGCTTGTCTAAATTTGTACTAACAAGCATACCAATAGAGTATGTAGGCAGTATTCCGGGAATTCAATACTATAATTAATACTTTGGAGATGATCGTATGAAGCGAGCACATATTAATGAATTAGCTATTACACGGGCTTTAGCCATTCTAGCTGTTCTTCTTATTCATTCTACTAGTACACCTGTAACGGCTTTATCTAGTGACTCAAAATTATATCCATTTTATGTATTTTTCAATATCTCCCCTAAATTCGCTGTCCCTGCTTTTATTTTTTTAAGTGGCTTTGTATTATTTTACAATTATATACAAAAGGATTTAACAAAGGAGCTTATCATTCATTTTTATAAAAAAAGAGTGACCCAAATACTCATTCCTTATCTCTTTTTTTCTATTTTTTATTATGCAGCAATGCAATTTTATGTGACACATGATTTAGTAGACACATGGCGTTCTCTATTTAGTATCGAATTTCTAGAAAAACTTTTATTAGGCAAAGCGTATACGCATCTATACTATATTTTTATTATTGTTCAATTCTATCTTATGTTCCCATTATTCCTATATATTTTAAAGAAAAAACCAGCACTATCTCCTTATTTAATTTGGATTGGGTTCGTTCTTCAATGGGTCTTTATTCTATTAAACGCTGAGTTATGGCAGTATCCCTATAGAGGGAGTATCGCTTTTTCCTATCTCTTTTATTTCTTAGCAGGGGCATTTTTAGGAATTTATTTTGAAAAATACAAAGGATGGCTTCAACTAAAAAAAGAAAATTTTCCTATCAAGATACTTTTTGTGTGGTGTATTTGGCTAATTTCTACTATATATAATGTTTATTTATATTACTTTGTTTATACATCACAAACCTATATAGTGAACAGCACAATATTTGAGCTAGTTTTTCAGCTACAATCTTTAACAGCCTGTATTGTCTTATTACAGCTTTCTTTCTGGATCTATGATAAATGGAACCATGCTTTTGTAAATGGCTTAATCAATCTAGGAACAGTATCATTTGGCGTCTATCTATTGCATCCATTTTTCCTTTTCCTTTATAGACAATTAAGTACTGGTGGTAATAGTATTCTGTATCATCTTTGGAGCATTGGGGGCTTTATCTTTGCACTCTTCGTTCCATGGATGGTCGTGCTATTGATGGGCAGATTCTTTAAGTACCATTGGATTGCCTTTGGTCCTATCCCGAGTAAATTCCCTTACAAATAGCCGTTCATTATGCACAGCCAGTCGTCGATTTGTTTCCGTCAACTGGCTGTGTATATTTAGTTGAGAACCTGTTATTTTGTGCTTACCGTTACTGAAATACTAATGTTTCTTCTGAGGTGCATTATTAAATAAGAAGAAACTAATTAAAAAGGCCCTGTGGAAATCTACCAAGGGGTTTCATAGTGTTAAAAAACAATCAATAAAATTTTTGTAAAAAGTGAAAATGAATTTCCGTTGCAGGCTACTTACTTTCCTGTGGGCGAGCGCCGAATTGCTTCCTCCGATACCACTCCGTTTAGCGTTTTGCCTGTCTTGCTATCCCACGGGAGTCAAGTAGCCCTCCCCTCCCCCACAAAAGTGTTACCTTATTAGCAAAGGTTTGCAAATAAAGTGAAGGTTTTATGAAGAGGTGTTATCACGCATCACTTCTCTACATTGAAAATAAAAACCTATCCTTTTTCTAATCATGCAAATCATGGGCTATTTTGATCACTACTGCTAGTATGAAAAATAAGGAAAAAACACTTTTGCAGAATGGTTGATTGGAGTGGAGCCAGCGTCACTCCTAGGGGATTTAGCGTCTCAGAGGAGACCCTGGAGCGAACACAGCGGCTCATCGGACGCCCCCTGGAAAGGACCGCTGGCGGAACGGAAATCAACCTCTCGCAGGTCTTTCTCTCCTATTAGCATGATCCATATTTAAACACTAAAAAAGCCCTGTGGAAATCTCCACAGGGCTTTTCAATGAACGATTTAATTATTTTGCAATAGAACCGTCTTTTACTTTGTTGTTATTAGCATCAACTAGGTTTGTTGATTTGAATTCAACTACAATGCTGTCAGTTAATGCATAGTCAGCTTTAGTTGTCGCAGTAAGTTTACCACCAGCTACTGTAATAGAAGCAAGTTCTACAGTCGATCCTGCAATTTTAACAGTAACACCTGTTGGAGCAGCTTGATCAGCAATATTTTCAGAGAAATCTACTGTAAATGTTTTGCTATCTACTGCAGTTACTTTAGTAGCAACAGGAACAATATTTTCTTTAAGTGCTACTTGAGTTGTCACTTTTCCACCTTTAAGCGTGTTACCTTTTGTATCTACTACATTGCTAGCTTCAAGTACATAATTACCATTAGCTGTGATAGAACCTTCTGGTAAAGTGAATCTTACTTTCTTAGTACCATCTACAAACTGAAGTTGCGTACCTGCAGGAAGTTCTTTTCCTCCAAGTGTGTAGTTAGCAGCATTTGTAGCTGTTGCAGTCACATCTTTAGCATACTCAACTGTGAATACGTTATTGTCAGTTACAACAACTGGAGTAGCGCCGAATACTAATGAATCTGTTGGTGTTTCAGGTGTAGCTTCAAATACGCCTGTTGTTACATTGAAAGTAACAGTATCAGCAGTTACATTGCCAGCTAAATCTGTTACTGCTTTAGCAGATAACTCGAAAGTGTATGTTGAATTGCTATCTAGATCAATGTCAACTTTTACAGTGTTTTTCTCTGCACCCTCGATTTTACCGTTACCATCTACATCGAAACCTGCATCTGCTTTTACTGCTGTTTCTTTTCCAGTAGTGTAAGCAATACCATTTTGTGTTTTAACAGTTAATTTTCCTTCTACTTTTACTGGCTCACTAAAAGTAAGGTATAATGCATCAACGTCTGTAGTAGCATTTACATCATCAGCTACTAACATTTTAGTAGCAGCAGAAACAAGTGTAGCAGGTGTTAAATCTTTTGAAAGAATAGCATTGAACTCAAATGCATCACCTGCATTACCAGCTAAATCTTTTTGTCCTTCTACTTTAATGTTTGTATTAATGAATGTAGCTGTACCTAAAGCAGATTTAGCATCAATAGTAAATACAGTTTTATCCTCTGTATCTTTAATATCAGCATCTGTTAAATAGAATACAGTTGATCCTACTGTTACTTTTGCATATTCTTTAGTCTCTGCATCTGTATTAAGATTTTGTTTCATTAATTCTTCAGAGAAATCAAACGTAATTTCTGTACCATTCACTGCTGTAGAAACAGTTGGTTTTGAATTATCAACGTCTGCTTTCAAAACTGTGAAGTTAACTGCGATAGGATTTGCGATATTATTAGCGAAGTCAGTTGCACCAACAATGTCTACTTTGTAAGATTGTTCTGCTGTTAATCCAGTAATTGTTAATTTCTTACCAGATAAAGTATAGCGCTCTTTTGATAGTTCTGTACCATTTAAGCTGATTGTTCCTTCACTTTGTACTGGCTCGTCGAAAGTGATAACAGCTGTAGTACCTTTAGCTTCTACAGAATTAACGCTTACAGGAGTCGTATCTGCAAATGTGATTAATTTGTTGAACTCTTCAGTTAGAACTTTAGCATCTGCTTTTGTTTTAATTGGTTTTACAGTTACTTTACCATTTGTTAATTTTACTTCTTTATCAGTTGTTAACGTAACTGTCATACCGTCTTCAGATACTACTGCGTTAGTGATTGCTACACCTTCAACAGCATATTTTGTTGTGATTGCTGCATCTTTTGCATCAACAGCTGTGTTGAATTTCACTTCAAGTTCTTTTGCATTAAGCCCTTTTACAGCTTCTACAGCTGGTGTTACTTCTTGAACTGCATCAATCGTACGTTTTACCATTGTAGCGAATTCTTCGCGGCTAATTTTATCTTGTGGTGCTAATAAAGAGCCTTTACCATTGATTACACCATTTTCTACAGCTGTTTCTAAGTAAGATACAGCCCATTTAGAAGCTTTAGAAGCATCTGCAAATTGGCTAAGATCTGCTTTACCTGTTAATTGGTAGCCTTGAACGATGACTTTAGCAGCTTGTTCTCTTGTTAATTGAGCTTTTGGCTCAAATTTACCATTGCCCATACCATCAAATAATTCTGGTGAAGTTGCAAGTACTGCATTATAGAACCAATCATTTTCACTAACATCAGAAAAATCTTCAGTACCAGTAGCTTTTAAATCTAATGCTTTTGATAAAATTTCAGCCGCTTCTGCACGAGTAAGTGTACCAGCTGGGTTGAAGTTTCCTTTTTCATCGCCTTGGATGTAGCCTTTATCAGTTAAAAATTGAACAGCTTCTTTTGCCCAAGATGAAATGCTAGCTGCATCTTGAAATTCCGCAGCTGATGCTACTGGTACGATTGCTGATGCTACAAGTGCTGCTGTAGCTGTAGTTGCGAAAAATTTACGACCTTTGTTTTGTTTTGTCATAGTATATTCCTCCAGAATTTTAATAAATTATATTATTCTGTGAGAACAATATTATCGCGCTATTTAATTATAAAATTATAAAAATATGTATAAATCGTTCCCACAAATAATAATTCAACCAATTATATGTAAAGCAATCTTCTAAATTTTTCATGATTAAATATCCCAATCAAACTGTAATTTGCTTTACAAGACAATAATATAACTTCATTACCAATAAATAAACGCTAAAAATAAGGTAATTTTAATACTGCATTGGTTATATAGGGAATCTTTTCATAAAAAATTTCTATAATTTAGAAATACTATAACCTTTAACGGCAAAAGTAGCTGTTTCAATTAAATTTACAAATAATTCCTTTTTTAATCTAATCCGATTTCATTATTTTTTCGATATAATGATATACTGAATCATAAATTTTTATCCTTCTGAAATTACATCTACGATTCTATTATCCATTTATGCCTCGTTAGAAATATTCAATTGAGTATCTGAATGCTTTGATTGCAAATTCTTCATTTACCCCATTATCCTATCTCCCCTATAGAAATAGATTGCCTTAGCTGAATCTAATAATAAAAAGAAACGGATTGGGGAAATACTTATTTCCCAATCCGTTTTATAATTTTGATCATAAAAGCACAACAAGCAGTACTTACTTTGAAAGATCAAGACTTAATGAGATCTACTAACAACAGACCAAACCTGTTCAAACAAATGTAGATGGTCCCCCTGATTCCACCGTTCAGCAAAATAAGGATTATGGAAGTAAGTAAAAGCTACAATAACTGCCATCCCCTTATTTTCCCAACCACTAATTTCTTCAACTTTTTTAGCAAGATGCTGGAGATGATCTTTAATTAAATCTTTATTTGTTTCTATATAATTTGTATACAACAGAAACATTTTTTGATGATTTTGATACAGATTTCTTTTTGTGACATGAAGAAGCCATAGCCAATCATGTAAAGCGATTTCCGCATCAACGCCTTTTTTAGGACTCCATTCAAACAAATCTTTAGAAGTATTATCCAACCACTTAAGGGCAAGCTTTTGGAGCAAATCATCCTTATTCTTATAGTGTTTATAAAGCGCAGCATGTGTTACGCCTAGCATCTTTGCAATATCTGATAATGTTGTTTTATTTATACCTTTGCTTAAAATAATTGCTTCAGCCGTAGAAAAAATCTTCTCTTCTGAAAGAATAGCCATTAAATATACTCCTTTCGCTTCTCATAGTTACATTTTGTTGACAATGTAACTATAACATGTGTAATATACAATAACAAAGTTACAAAATTAAAAAATTGTAACTTTTAATAACAGGTTATGGAGGATGAATTTTATGGTGAAAGAAATGTATAAACGTGTTGCTTTGGTATTAGGCGGATCTGGAGGGATAGGACGTACTGTTGTAGCAAAATTAGCACAAGAAGGTTATGCAGTTGGCGTTCACTTTTCTTCAAGTGAATCAAAGGCTAACGAATTAGTTGAAGAAATATTAGCTGATAAAGGACATGCTATAAGTGTGGGAGGTGATGTAGCAAATGAAATAGAAATGAGTATGGCTTTTGATCAAGTAGAAAACGCTTTTGGTGGTATAGATGTCGTGATAAATACAGCAGGAATCATGTTACTTAGTCCAATTGCAGATTTGAATTTAAATGATTTAGATAAAATGCATCGCACAAACATCAGAGGTACATTTGTTATCTCACAATTAGCTGCACAACGAGTAAGGAGAGGTGGCTCCATAATTAATTTCTCTACCTCTGTTACTCGTAGCCAATTTCCAAACTATGGTGCTTATGTAGCAAGTAAAGCAGCTGTTGAATCTATTTCAATGATTCTAGCTCGTGAATTAAGAGGAAAAGATATAACTGTTAATGCAATAGCTCCTGGACCAACGGCAACACCTTTGTTCTTCCATGGAAAAGATGAAAAACAGATTCATAATTTAGCAAATGCTGTACCATTAGAAAGACTAGGGGAACCTAGAGATATTTCAGAAGTTGTTTCTTTTTTAGCAGGTCCCGCACGTTGGGTAAATGGACAAGCAATCTTCGTAAATGGTGGTTTAGCTTAATAACGAACTGTTCCCAAGGTAAATACCCCTTTAGATTAATCTAAAGGGGTAAGATAAAAAATCATTTATCTTTTTTTGTTATTCTGGTAATGCCTACATGACCTTAGGCTCCACAAGCATAATATGGCATTCCTTTTCAGCAAAGGGCATGTGTTCCGCTCCTCCAGGAACAATAAACATCTCACCTTTGGATATTTTCACCTGACCATCCCGAAAAGCAATAAACATCTCCCCTTCGAGCACAATAAATACCTTATCAGCCCCTTGATGTTCATGCCATATAAAATCTCCAGCAATCTTCACCACTTTGAATTGAAAATCGTGTATTTCACCAATAATTTTCGGTGACCAAAGCTCCTTTAATTCGGATAATTTCTCATTTATATTGATAACTTGATCTTGCATATTCATCTCTCCTTATTTACTTTTGGAAAAGTTTTTTCCTATTATTCGTCCTTTTGTAAGGCTTCTGTTATATTTTGCAAAGCGTACTCGATAGCTAATGGACCTCCAGTAATAGCGGAAGTATCCATTAAATGAATATTATCTTTTTTTACGGCATTCATATTATTCCAGACATTGCTTTGATTTAACTCACTCATTAATGCTTCCTTTTTTGTAATATCACCGATAAGGAAAATATGGTCTGCTTGAATAGTTGAGATGCCTTCAAATGCAGCGAATTGATTATTATTCCCCTTAAATGTATGATCTGGTGTTAGACCCAAGCCCTTTTCTTTATCGAAAGCAAGTGTATAAACAGGGTTATCTTCACCAAGAACATTAAACGTTTTTCCGTCCCAAGACAAAATAAGCGCTACAGACTCTCCTTGAATTGACTTTAATGCTTCACGTCCTGTTGAGATATCTTTCATCATTTTATCAATTACTTTTTCCGCCTCATCGTCTTTTCCGATAATCTCGGCTACTGTACGAAGTCCATATTGCCAGTCTTCGTAGATGTCCTGTGATTGCAACGTAATGACTGGGGCGATTTTTTCTAGGGATTCATACAATTTTTCATGATGTTCTGTTGCTAAAATATAATCAGGACCAATCGATAGCGTTTTTTCAATACTAGGAGACAATTTATCGCCTAATTCCTCTGTTGAATCTAGCTTACCGTTTAAATAAGACAAAGTGGATAAATATTCTTTATCAGTAGAAGCTGCAGGTGGCTCACCTAATGCAACTAAAATTTCAGGGTAAAAATACCATAATGAAACAATTTTTTCTGGTTCTTTCTCGATGACAAATTCTTTACCTAGGGCGTCTTTAATGGTTCTAGGCCAAGCAGTTTCTTCTACATTAACTGCTGATGAAGATATGTCTCCTGTAGTTAACCCCTTATTTTCAGCAGGCGATTTATGACAACCTCCCAATATACCTGCTAGTAGTAGCATTAAAAATAGCAGTCCTTTAATCTTTTGCATTGAAATTCCTCCAACATAAAATCTCTGATATACACTTAGTATAGTAAAGTCATGTTTGGCGGAGAATGGAAGCTTGGTGAACTTAGCATGGATTATTGATGAACTTATCTCGATATTCAGTAGGAGAGATACCATATTGCTTCTTGAATACTCTACTAAAATAAAAGGGATCAGTAATTCCCACCGTTTCTGCAATTTGTTGTACAGGCACATCACTTGTAAATAGCATTTTTTGAGCCATGTTTATACGATAGTTTAATAAATATTCTGCTGGACCCATCCCTGCATGCTTTCTAAATATATAGGATAGTCGATTTCGATTAACGTTATATTGTTCGGCAAGAGAGGTAATGGAAAGGCTTTGATAATAGTTTTCATGAATATAAGTAGTTATTCGTTCGAATAGAGTGTGAGACGCACAGCTATTTTGTCGATTAGCCACACATAATAATGCTTCATTCAGTACATCACGGAATAGCATTTCTGTCTGAAACATTGATATACCTCCACGCTGATTATATACATGCCATAGACGCATAATTAACTCGATTAGACGAGGAGATTGTCCTATCGGTAATTCAAAATGCTGATGTGAAAAACTTGTCTCTGCTAAATTCTCCGTACATATCCTGTACAAAACCAGAATATATTCCCAATTTGCATCATCAAAATTTTTTTGATTTAGTTTCATCTTCGCTCCCCCGTGTACAACTTTTCCTGGAGAAAAGATGTAAGGGGTGCCATTAAATTGAAATTCTATTTTTCCAGAAAGGGGAAAAACAAATCCTGGAAAAGAATCTGTATAATCCGCGGAAGGTACACCTGTATTTCTAGAATATCGATAGATTCCTTTTACTTGGAAAGGAGTGTTTGCTAAATGCTCTGCAAGCTGATTTACGTCGATTTTCATACTTATATACCTCATTTCAATAATAATTTGTTTGGAAAACCAATATTTGTCATACAGCAAACTGCACGTACCACAATAAGTTACTGCTTTTTCAAGGTGTAGTCCTCGGTAGTTGGGTTGAATTATAGTTTTCATCTTATTCATTACCAAAAATATAAAAAGGTAGGGATGACGGCTCTCGCCTATCCCTACCTTATCGATAACGATTATCATTGTCAATTAAGTTGAAGCCTCCCTCTTATACCCAAAGATCCATCAACCTCACTCATTTCATTTCTCTATCTTTTATCCTCTTCCTAAAAGCAATTTCTTGCAAATCATCTCCTATTTCTTGTGAAAAGGATTTTATTTGGAAGGCTTCTGAAAGCCTTTGATTCTCAGATAAAGCTACTACTTGTAACAATTTTTCTTCATAAGTTTGTACAAAATGATCAAGCGTCGGACTGGTTACTTTCAGGACTTTCGCAATAGGGAGACTTGAAACTATACCTTTGCTCAACATTATAGATTGAAGTATCAATTTTGTAATCAACACTTCGATGAACGTCGAAATGTTTATATTTTACAATGAGTCTGACAGTGAAAACATTTATGGGAGGAACCAAAAATGAAAATAATGAAACAAATGCCAAATACCAAAATAATAAATCCTAAAATTTTATATTATGGATTTCCTGTAATTTTACTAAGTACGTTAAATGAGGATGGAACAGTAAATATTAGCCCTTTATCTTCTTCTTGGGTATTAGGAGATTGCATTATCTTAGGGATTGGTCTTGGAGGAAAGGCAATTGAAAACTTAGAACATCATCCTGAATGTGTCATAAATATCCCAGACCCCTCTATCTGGGAAAACGTGGAACAGTTAGCTCCTTACACAGGAAAAAATCCAGTTCCAGATTTTAAGAAACAGATCGGTTTTACATTTAGAAAAGAGAAATGTGATATTAGTTGCTTAACACCTATTGGGTCTACAACGGTTATTCCTACTCGAATTATGGAGTGTCCTATTCAAATCGAAGCAAAGGTAAAACATATACGTATTCCAGATTATTCTCCTAATTTTGCTATCGTTGAGACCCAAACGACACAAGTACATGCCCACGAAGAAATAATTATTGACGAAAATCATATTGATCCAAATAAATGGAGTCCACTAATTTATAATTTTCGTCATTATTTTGGTTTGGGTAGCAGCCTTGGAAATAACTTCCGCTCTGAGATCTAAACATTGGGATTAAAACATATGGTTCACAAAAAAAGACCAGGTTCTCATTTGAGCGCCTGGTTATTTGTTAATAATTAGGTCTATAATAATATGCTTGCTGCTCATACGCACTAAATACTTCACTATTAAGCAATACAATAATTAAATCTGTTTTTTCCATTTAGAAATGAAAAATCTTTCTTAGAACATTCACTTTATCTCTTTCATAAATTCTCTAAAGTCTTCAACGATTTCTTTTGCTTTTGTACGATATAAGAAATGATCCCCTTCAAATGTCTTCACTTTCCCATGGACAGAATTAGCTATTTGTTTTTTATGCTCTGGTACCCATCTGTCCGTTACTGGATGCTTCTCTTGTATAAACAAAATAACTGGAAGATTTTTAGGGAACATTAAACTTTCAGCCGCTTTAAAGTTAGCATACATCATTTCAGCTTCATTTAACTGGCTGAGATTATACATATTTTTGTGCTTAAGAATTTTCAGTTGTTCTTTTGTTTTCTCATCATAGGGTAGTTCGACATATGGGTCATCACTAAGCTTCACCTGCAATCTAGCTAAACCTGATTTTTTTAGTAGTTTTAAAGTAGTTATTACTGAAGGTTCAATCTTTCTTTCACTTATTGTCGGAACACTACTATCCAGCCCGACAAATGCACTTACTTCGTTTGGATATTTGTTCACATAATCCAATCCGTAAAGGCCTGAAATGGAGTGACCCATTAGAATATAACGCTCAATTTGAAGGCGCTGTAATGCTTCATGGATTTCACTAACAATATTCTCGGTGCTTCTTTCTTTTTCGGTAAGAGCACTTAATCCATAACCAAAAGGCTCAATGACCACAACCTTGTAAAATGGAGATAATTCATCTACTAGTAGTTGAAAATCAAGTGCTGGTGCTGCTGTTCCATAACCAGGTAAGAGTACGACGGTTTCTTCTCCTTCTCCCTGGATAAGGACATTCATTTTTTTCCCCTCTACGGTGACAGACTGACCATAAGTTTCTAGTTTTCCTTGCTCCATTTTGCTACAAACAATATCAACAAGGAAAACAACCGCTAATAAAAGTAATATGGCTATAATTAAACCTACTACTATTCTACTTATAAAGGTTATCGTTTTTTTCATTATTTTGGCACGAGGGTATAGAACAGCAAGCGATAACTGTGTTTTCCTTTCTTCTCGTGCCACACCTCCCTTTCATACTTTCTTCTCCCTATCAATCTATCTCGGCTACTTTCATAAACCGCTAAGGATAGCTTATACAATGAAGGTGTACTGCCTATGACAACAATATGAACAGCGTATGAACAAAAAAATAGTACGTCATTAAATAAATACAGAAATGACCTAATGATTCTTTTGCTATGACATTGCTTAATTGACATGAAAAAAAGGATCTTCAAATCGAAGATCCTTTTGCTACTTTGTCAGATTTTCTGTATTTAGCTTTTACATTTTTTAATAATCCATCTTTATCAAGCAAAGTTGGTAAACTGATACCGATAACGATTATGACAATACCTGCTATTTGCAAAGTTGTAACCGTTTCGCTTAAGAGGATAACTGATACCATCACCGCGATTGGCAATTCAACAGCACTCAATATGGATGACATACCTAATCCCACTTTAGGCACTGCAATTGTGAATAAGAAAACTGGTATAATCATGCCAAATAACCCCAATGCTAAACCATAAATCCACAGTCCTTCGTTAAACAAAGTGCCATTCCAAATAATTTCTGGAGACTGAAAAGCCGCAGTCGTCATGAAAGCGAAGAAAGAAACCAATACTAAGCGATTAGAGGTTGTCATACTTGCGGTTGTCTTTCCGTTTACATATAAAAATAAGGAGTAACAAAGAGCAGCTGCTAAACCCCATAACCACCCTTGAAAAGGTATTTGAGACAAATCAACATCAATTATGCCTGCAGCTGGTATGGTTCCAGCTACTAATATAATTAAAGAGATGAATTCAATTCTACTTGGAAATTGCCGTTTTGTGATACAAGAAATCAGCATACCAATCCATGTAAATTGGAACAGTAATACTACTGCCAAGGAAGCAGGCAAAAAGTTTAAAGAATGACCATATAAAATATTTGTTAACCCTGTTAACATGCCTGCAAACAGAAGGATTTTAACGCCTTTAAAGCTAAAATTTGATCTATTTGTAACTAAGGAAATACATACTGCTATACAAAAGCCGATGAAAAACTGACTTGTAACTGCCTCAGATACAGAAAAGCCACTACGCATTGCCAGTTTTATAATAGTTGAAACGATACCAAAACTACTAGCTGCAATCACTACTAATAGGGGATAAAGGTACATCTTGATTATTCACTTCCCTCTCAAAACTTGTCTATTGATGAAATTTTGTTTATGATTTTGAGATGTCGAAAAAAATCATAATCTCCAATATATATCACAGATTGTTATTTTACAATCTTTTTTTCGTTAATAATGAATCCTCTCGTAGAGGAAAACCTAATTTTTAAAAATGATAAAAAAGCCAAAACCCACATGTATCAAGGGTTTGGCTTTTATCTTTGTATTTCATTAATAAAGAATGTTAAATTGAATGTTTTTTCTCAATTTCCTTCAGCATAAATTTTATACTGTAATAATCCAATCAAAAAAACACCCCCCTCTATAAAGAACATAGAAGTGAGATGTTTTTAATGTTCACTAATAGTATTAGAATGGCCGCAAACGTTTAACGTGACTCTTTTGGCGGTTGGCATACATCACATTTTCGTTGGTTTTTATTTTTAAATTTCGTAAATGTTTTTTCAAAGTTAGTACCACATGCACATTTAAATAGTAGCTTTTGAGAAAAACCATGGTATTCAGTCGTTAGCAACTTACTTTCTGAATTGTTCTCAACAAATTTCTGAATTTCACCAATCGTCCAACGTTTATTCATTTCCTTACACCTCCATATTTAATCGTTCCGCGGAGGCTTTTCTTGGCATCCGTTAAAAAAAGAGCTTAAGTATCTTAAGTGCCTCATTATAACATGAGCTGGCTCACAATAAAACAGAAGTTTTACAAGCGTTGGAGGGCTGTACTCTTGCCTGTTACGGTTCGAGCGAGCCTCTAAACATTTGGTTTTCTAAGGAAATTTCATCTTTAATCATTATTTTTAAGATTCAAAGCTTTTGAATCTGCTCTTTAATATCCACCGTGCATAATCCTCCGTGATAACAAATCACCGATTCAATGTCTAGGTCTACATATTTTTTTAAAGATTGTTGAGCAACCTCTATATCTAAAGTGGTTGGAACATGTATCCCTCCCAATATACCATTTACACTATACATCGAATCGCCGGCAACAAGCGTTTTACTTTGCTTCAAATATAAACTAATATGGCCAGGCGTATGTCCTGGCGTATGGATAACTCGTATTCCCCCACAATATGGTAGTTCTTGACCGTCTTTCAAGGTCTCATCCACTTTCCCCTTGGGTGGATTCTCTATGTGCCCGTCTTTCAAAAGCGGTAAATCCCCTTGAATATAAGGCTTATCTAGTTTATGCGCATAAATTTTTATATGACTACCGCAATTTTGCAATATTTCAGGAAGACTGCCTATATGATCGATATCCTGATGTGTCAAAATCACAACTTTTAATTGGTTGAACGACACGCCTACATCTTCCATTGCCTTACGTAAATCTTCCATTTGACCTGAACATCCAGTATCAATTAAAACAGCCATCTCCTGATCCCATAAAAGCGTTGGATGAATGAAGGCTCCGTTAAATTTAAGCTCCAGAATCTCTACTCCCCTAGAAATTTTCATCATTTCTTCCCCTTTATGATTAGATTTTATTATTCTTTTACATCCTGAAGAACAGTCCTCTTCCGCCAAAGCAACTCTCTCAATGTTTCAAAATTGACTAGAATCGTTCCAACAATAATCGTCAGCGTACCTATTCCTGTTAACCACGAAATATATTCATGATAGAAGGTAACACCTAATATAACGGCAATTACTGGTGAGATATACAGCCATGTGGACGGAAAAACAGGATTTGTTCGTGACACAAGCCAATAATAAATGCTGTGACCAATCATTGAACCAAAAATAATCAAATAAAAAAGAGAACCAATTGAAGCTGGACTTAAAAGATAATGAAGCTGAATGTTCTCAGTAAAAAGTGACAAAATGATTAATAAAATCCCTCCATGCATCATTTGTGCTGCATTTAAAGCAATTGGAGATGTTGTTCCAAATTTTTGGATGACATGCTTCGTATAAATTGTTCCAGATGCATAGAAAACTTCACCTAAAATAATAGCGAAACAACCAACCATCCAGAAGGGACTAATCTCAATTGCAAAACTAGGTAAGATTAAGAACGTAACACCAATGACTCCGACAACACAACCAATAAATGATTTTCGGTCTCCTTTTTGCTTCAATATAAATGTCTGAATAACAATAATCATCATTGGACCTGTAGCAGATAAGACAGCTGCGATTCCAGATGTCACATACTGTTCTGCCCAATATAATGTGGCAAACGTTCCAAAGGTTAAGGCCACTCCTGTAAAAAACATTTCTTTTCGAAATAATAACCGGATTGTCGTTTTTTCGCGCCAAACCATAAAACTAAATAGTAGTAAACCGGCAATGAAAAAACGAAGACCAGCTGATAAAAACGGAGGAACTCCTGCATCAACACCAACTTTAATTGCTAAAAATGTTGTCCCAAAAATCAAACACATAAAGAAATAATTAATCATTACCATATCAAACTCCTCCTCTTTTTCTATCATAAAAGAAGTAGGATAGAACAGATTAAAAAGGATAGAACAGATCAATTTGGTTCGTGGTACAATCGGTTTGAATAGGAGGAATCGATGTGGGCAAAGCAAATCAAAATGAAGATTATCTTTTTAAGAAAGTCTATGATGATGTACTGCACCGAATAGAGCGTAAAGAATGGAAAGAACATGAAAAGCTTCCCTCCGTCCGGCAATTAGCATCTGAAATGAATGTCCATCGGCTAACGGTATTAAAAGCTTATCAACTATTAAAACAGCATGACAAAGTTTATGTAAAAGATAAATCAGGCTATTTTGTCCAATCAATTGTAACAAAATATATTGAATGTTTAGATCAGGACAATCCCATTGTTTCAGCATACGTAAAAAAAAATCATTTATCCGAAATCCATCAGCCATCTGTTTCCTATCATTTTTCTCAGGCATTGATTGATCCTAATCTTTTGCCTAATCACTATTTTTCAAATTACGTGAAGGAAGTGTTTGACCTATATCCGAAAGTACTGGCAACCTACTCAACGGTACAGGGTGATTTAGAGCTACGTGAGACACTGACCCAATATTTTATCAACCACTATAAAACACATTTGAGTCCAGATGAACTGTTAATAACATCTGGCTCACAGCAAGCCATTCACTTAATTGCTCAAGCTTTTATTAAGCCAAGAGACGTCGTTTTATTTGAACGTCCAAGCTATAGTGCTGCGATTGATATTTTTAAAGCACAAGGAGCACAGATAGTTACGGTGGATATCCACCCTGAGGGCTACGATTTAGAACAGGTCGAATACTATATTAAAAAATACAAGCCACGCCTATTTTATCTCAACCCTACCTTCCATAATCCAACTGGTTATACGATTTCTGTCGAGCAGCGCAAAAGATTAGTGGAATTAGCTGAGCACTATCGGTTTCTAATAATAGAAGACGATGCCTATCACGACATTTATTTTGACCAAGCCCCACCACCTCCAATTTATACATTTGATAGTGTTGGGACAGTCATTTATATCCGAAGCTTTTGCAAATACATCTCTCCTGGTTTGAGAATTGCAACTGTTATTTGTCCATCATCATTAATGAAATCACTATTAACAGAAAAATCGCTAGCTGATAATGGCTCACCACTTCTCAATCAAAAAATTTTTCTCCATTACTTCTCCTCACTAAGATTGCAACAACATTTGGAGAAAATCCGAATTGCCCTACAGATTCGAAAGGAAATTATGGAGGAAGAACTAGCTGTAACAGGCTGGCGATGGAACAGTCCAAAAGGCGGTCTAAATTTATGGGTACAGCTCCCAGACGATCTTCCAACTGAATTATTATTATCTAGAAGCATCGAACAATCGATCTCCTTTGTGCCAGGTCAAGTTTGTGATCCATTAAAACAACTATCCTCCTGGATACGTTTAAGCTATTCCTATGCAAATGAAAAACAGCTAAGAGAAGGAGTAAAAAAGTTGGTTACAGTGGCGCAATCACTTTCTAAGTGATCGGACTAGCGATTTAATTTCATCTATAAACGGTGGTATTCACAGCTTTTTCGACCATTTCAATTATTTTTTCATCGGTGGCACAAATCGTAATAAGCGGTAGACATAGCAATAACAGGCAGACATATACACCTAACATATTCAGCTGTTTATTTGAATAATATGAAAAAAAGTTATACATCTAGCTCTTATCTGTTCAAAAGAATTACAGCAAATCACAGCAAAAAATTGTTCTCGGTGTAGAACACATTTTTACCAAGGAATGATAAGAGTGCCTTCAGATTTGAGAAAGCCATATTAACTCTATATTCCAGTAAAAATAACAGCCAAATTATTATTGAAGAGCGAGATTTAGAAAAATTTCTATTCTCATAACCTCCCTGTAGAATGATAGAATGTTTTTATACAGTGATAGAAGGAGGAGAAAGATATTGTCTAATCAAAATGAGTCTTCATTAGATAAGGAAAAGCAGCCTAATCCGAAAGTTAAAGTAGAAAGAAAAGAGGGGGAACCAACTGCTGCTTTCAAGGGGGCTTCCTGGGGCGCATTGTTAGTAGGTGTTACGGCATATTTTATAGGCTTGTTTAATGCAACGATGCAACTAAACGAAAAAGGATATTACCTAGCTGTTTTAATATTTGGACTCTATTCAGCAATATCCTTACAAAAAGCAGTAAGAGATAAAGAAGAGGGAATACCAGTTACTAGTATTTATTATGGTATTAGCTGGGTTGCACTTATTGTATCTATTTCATTAATGGGCATTGGGTTATATAATGCTGGAAGTATTGTTTTAAGCGAAAAAGGGTTCTATGGTATGTCATTTGTTCTAAGTTTATTTGCATCCATCACGGTTCAAAAGAATATTAGAGACACACAGAGAGCTAGAGAAAGAGATTGAGTTACTGAAAGAGTCGAGAAGTTCATTCTCGATTCCTTTTGTCATTTTTTCTTAAGCTCCATACTCCTCCAGACTATAAAAAAAGAGCATGGCTGTCATCAGCCATACTCCTCTCAATTTTATTTTTCTCCGCTTATTTCGACTAAAATTTTAGATTGTGTTTTGTCATTTGTTAACGTTTTGAATCCTTTTTCAACAATCTCATCTAGGTCAATTTGACTTGTGATGATCCCTTGTGGATTTAGTTGACCAGCGCTCATTGCATCAATTGTTCTTTGGAAAATTGACGGTGTATAAACAATGGATGATAATACATTAACACCTGTGTTTGTAAGTTGCATTGGATTCCATTCGATTGGTCTTGCAAAAATCGAAACAATCATCATGTTACCACGAGGTTTTGTTACATCAATTGCTTGTTTAAAGGTAGGAGCAACTCCTGCCACCTCAAAGGATACATCAACCCCATCTGCAACAATCGCACGAACTGCTTGTACAGGATTTTCTTTACCTGAATTAATAGCATGGGTTGCACCTAATTCTTTTGCCTTTTCTAATCGATCATCGGATAAATCTAATACTATAACTTTACTAGCACCTGATGCTTTTGCAGCGATTACTGTTAATAATCCAATTGGTCCAGCTCCAAATACAGCAACAGAATCACCTAATGTAACCCCAGCATCTTTAACAGCTTGTACAGCAACAGCCATTGGTTCTACCAGTGCACCATCTTGTAATGTTAAGTTATCTGCTAAACGATGTATATTCGTTACAGGGACATTAACATATTCCGCAAATCCACCGTTTCCATGTAAACCAATAAAGTTAAATCCATCATAACGATCGACTTCTTCATGTTTATTTCTATATGTTAATGTAGGATTGATGACAACTCGGTCCCCAGCCTTAAAGTCAGTAACCTTAGAGCCAACTTCTTCGATGATACCAGCAAATTCATGTCCCATTGTAAGTGGGGCAACTTCACCTGTTAAATCAGCTTTTTCATTAACTGGTACGAAAACCGGACCTTCTTCGTATTCATGCAAATCACTTCCACAAATACCAGCCCACGCTACTTTTACTTTCACTTCTTCTTCTCTTAAAGCGCGTAATTCAACCTCTTCAACTCTAATATCTTTCACACCATGCCAAACTGCAGCTTTCATTTATGTTACCCCCATAAAATTATTTAAATTGGTACCATAAAATAACATCCTTAATAGCTACTCGTGCATGATCAAAATCCGACACTTCTATACACTTGATAAAAGTATTGATGGACATATGATAGGATTCAACTAGATTCATCTTCCATTTTGTTTGTGCAGCTACATTTGTAACAAATATTGTTTCTTTAAAGAATCGTAGCATAGCAATATTTCCTGTAACATCAAAAAACAATTGTAACAAGTGGGCAAACGAAACAACATATTCATAAATATTTTCAGCAGACTTTCTTTGTTTCATAGCTTCAAATCGAAATAATAGTTCATTTTGCAAATCGGCAGTCCATTTAGATTCACACTTGGTTAGTGCAATATCCAATAGATGATAAAGCGCTTCCAAATAATCCTTTAATTCCTGATCCGTTATAATCTTCACTCTTACACCTTTATGTTGTACTTTTTCAACTACACCATCTTTTTGTAAAAGATATAGAGCCTCACGAACAGGTGCATGACTTACTTGTAACTCCTTTGCAATTTCTGCCTCTATTAAGCGCTGACCTTGTTCATAGTAACCAGAAAATATGCGGAATAATAATCGTTCAGCTATTTGCTCAGAAATTGTTTTTTTTGAAATTGAATTTTCATCAAACCCCATTAAACCACTCCAATAAATTTATATCCTTTTATTTTAACATAGTTCAGTGTATAGGGTGATTAGCTAAAAGCGTTATATATTATGGATTATAGATTATCGATAATCTATAAAAGTATTTTAATCTATAAACTCATTTCTTTCAAATATCTTGTTTTGGGTAGGTAACTAAATAATATGAAGTACCTTTTAAGAGAAAATTTATAAATGCAAAAAAGATGGTGTTAAGTTGATCAGATCGGTATATGGAGATAATTTGCGATATGAGTTACTCAATACTAACCCATAAAAAATGCACACAAATTGCTAGTTATTGTCTAACAATTTGTATGCCAATCATCTTAAAGTGATTTGTTATGAGTTGACGATGTATATCCATTAACAACTGTTGCGCTATATGAACCACTAATCTTCTCTGTTGCAATTTATATGGGCTTACCAGCACTTTGCGTACCGAATGCAACCTTTTAATTATACTATTTCAAAAAGACTTAGGAATAACTCCTAAGCCGTTATCATGTTTCTTCTCATATGAAAAAGAGTCTGTACCCCTAGTCTCTATTCTCTATATAACTAACAATTTGATTGGCAACAGTTGATGTTAACAATGTAGATATGTTACTTAAAACAATAATTGTTGCGTCACTTTCTATCAACCTTAAATAGGAGGAAGTAAAACCATTAATCCCTCCATGATGAAAAATGAGCGTATTATTCTTTTTTGTCTTAGTAATGTTCCAGCCATATCCGTGGCCAAAACGACCTGATGAAAGCATCTGAGTTGTTATATTTTTCGATAGTAAACAATTATTTTTTATTGCATCATCAAGTAATTGTAAATCTTCTACTGTAGAAAATAACCCACCAGCAGAATAGGTGTTAGACATATTGATGAAACTAGCATGATAAATATTATTTTTTTCTAACTCATAACCGCTTGCTTTATACTTTTGAATAGCCACGTTATAATCAAGACCAGTATTTAACATAGATAGAGGCTGAAGAATCTTTTGTTTAAGAAACTCTTCATAACTTAAACCACTTGTCATTTCTATAATCTTACCTAATACAATGTATCCTGAATTAGAATAATTAAACTCTTTCCCTGGTATAGATTTGAATGAACAAGAAATAATCCAATTTATTAAATCATCTGGTGATTGTAGTTGATAAGATTTTAATAAAAAATCAGGTTGATCAGTAATATTACCAATGCCAGATGTATGCGTTAATAGATGTTCGATCATAATTTGGTTACCTTTTGGAAAATTAGGAATAAAATTATCTACAGTATTATGTAACTGTAACTTTTGCTCTTCAACTAGCATTAAAATTGCAATGGTAGTAAAGATTTTAGTTACAGATCCAATACGGAACTTTGTAATAGCTGTATTTGGTATATCCCATTCATAATTAGCTTTTCCAAATGATTCTTTATATATTGTTTCTCCTTGATCAACCACTAAGATATTTCCACTAAACCCCTCTTCTTTTGAGTTTAAAAATGAATGAATATATGATTTTAGCAAATATCAAGCACTCCTTATTTTGTACTATAAGTTACTTGAAATGTTATCCAATGGCATTTACCAACTTCCTCCTTTCGAACTTTACGAGATCTTAAAGCTCATTTCTAAGATTTCTGCGAATTTCCTTTTGCTTTAACTTTATTAATTCTATGATACTTTTACAGATTCTTTTAAGTGACTCATTTGATTTGTAAGTGAGTACGAAAATACTGCCACCTTCTATCATGCTAAAGACTAAATACGCCATTTCTGTAGCTTCCTCAGGGGGCCAATTTGATTGGATAAACTTTTCTCTTAATATCATGATAAGTTCTTCATAGGCATTCTTGCATGCTAAACGAAGTTGCTCACTCATATGCCAAGTTTCCAAAGAAATAAGTCCTAGTGGAATTCCATCATGTGCAATTTTTGGATTGAAACTTAAACATTGACCAAAAAAACACTCTAAAGCTTTTATTACATCATCATGCTGTGAAAATAAATTTCTCAACTCTTGAGCAGCAAAATCTTTTGTTCGATTAATTGCCTCTGTCGCTAATTGCTCCTTGCCTTCAGGAAAATAATAATAAAGCGAACCTTTTGGACAACCCGACTCTTTAATAATTTGATTTAATCCAGTAGCATGGTACCCTTGTTTTTGAAACAGTGTTGACGCGGTTGATAAAATTTTCATTTTACTTTCTTGATTTCTAGACATTTTCCCCTCCGAAATTATAATGACTGGTCTATATAATAAATTGTTAAGACGATAAAGTCAATAGAGCTGATTATTGCTTCACCTTTACTCGTTTAATTCAACTTTCATTTTTAATGGCAAGCTCTAATTCCTCTCCTTTTATGATTACTTGATCTACATCAAATAATTTATTTTAATTACCCATTAATTCAGACTGCTTTTCACCAGGATCAAAATTTTTTAAAATCATCACCATCTTTTTTTCTCTTCATATTCTATAGAATCAGAATATTGAGGGGGAAACGTATGGGGATTGAATTCACAGCTCTCCATTGGATTTACGTGGTTTTTATTGTGCTCATCATCGGATTTATGGTTAAACGTCGCGATACCACCCTCATTTGTGTAGTAGGCATCTTTATGCTAGCGATTGTTGCAACTGGTGATTTTACCTCGTCCATAAGTGGTGTGTTTAACAGCTTTATTTATGCTATAACTGAGCTGCTATCAACAATTCTTATTATTTCGATTATTGTGGCGATGAGTCGGGTAATGATGTCTTCAGGTATTAATGAGGTTATGGTGGCCCCTTTCACAAAGATCATTAAAACACCCGCACTCGCTTATTGGACGATTGGACTATTAATGATGTTTATTTCTTGGTTTTTCTGGCCATCACCTGCAGTAGCGCTATTAGGAGCCGTGCTCTTGCCTGTTGCGATTCGGGCGGGCCTCCCAGCACTGGGGGTTGCCATGGCGATGAACTTATTTGGGCATGGTATTGCATTATCGAGTGATTTTGTCATTCAAGGGGCTCCAAAATTAACGGCTGATGCTGCTGGTATCCCTGTTGGAGATGTTGTTTCAGCCAGTATTCCGCTTGTTATCACAATGGGCGTTGTAACGACAATTGTTGCTTATATTTTTTTAAGACGTGATATGAAACGAGGAACGCTACTTTTAAATACTGGCAACAATGAGGAGGAGGATGGTGAACAAGAAACTGCGGAAAACTTACTGTCAATTGGGCAAAAACGATTCTTCGCCGTACTTATTCCTATTGCCTTTATCTTAGACGTTATCGCTATGTCAGTATTCAATTTAACGGGCGGTGATGCAACGGCTTTAATCGGTGGAACCTCTGTTTTTATTTTATTGTTGCTTAGTATGGTTGCTCATAAATCAGCGGGATTAGAAAAGACAACAAGTTATTTGATTCAAGGATTTCAATTCGGCTTTAAAGTCTTTGGACCCGTAATTCCAATTGCTGCTTTCTTCTATCTTGGAGATGCTGGCTTTACACAAATTCTTGGAGATCACCTCCCCGCTACTTCACACGGTATTGTCAATGATCTGGGTGTCGGTCTTGCAGCAATAGTTCCGTTAACAAAGGAAATTGCTGTTGTCACACTAGCAGTTGTTGGCGCAATTACGGGGTTAGATGGTTCGGGCTTCTCTGGAATTTCTTTAGCAGGTTCGGTTGGTAGTCTATTCGGGAATGCTATTGGTGATGGAACAGCAACTTTAACAGCTTTAGGGCAAATCACAGCGATTTGGGTTGGTGGCGGTACACTAATTCCTTGGGCATTAATCCCAGCAGCTGCTATTTGTAATGTCAGCCCATTTGAGCTGGCAAGACGAAATTTAATTCCTGTAGTCATTGGACTGATTGTGACAACGATAGTTGCTGTATTTTTAATTTAATTTAATTTAATAAAAATAGTAAGAGATGGACACTAGGTTATCAGTAGCCATCTCTTTCACTCTCCGTATAATACTTTTGTAAAATGTCATAAAACATTTCTTTTAGTTGAGATTTTTTCATACCTAAAATATAAGCCTCTATCAATAATTGCTCCACTTTCATAGCTATTTGGTGACATGAAATAGTCGTTGCTTTATTAGGATCTACGATAATAAATGCTCTAGACTGAGGCTTAATGGTGATGATCCCCTTTTTTTGAAGCTCTTTGTAGCTTTTATGAACTGTATGCAGATTGAGGTTTGTTTGTGCTGCTAGCTGGCGAATTGAAGGCAAATTGTCCCCTTTTTTTAAGCTTCCAGTCGCTATGGATAAAAGCAACTGCTGTGTGAGTTGTTGATAATATGGAATTTTGCTTCTTCGATTTACTTTTACATTCATTTGTCGAGGATTTCCTCCATATTAAAATTTCTTTTTGGCAATAAAATGATGCATGATAGCCATCATGAATAGTACAAGTAACAGTGTGACAATAATATTAAAGCTATACCATTTTTCTATGTCACCTGTCATTATTATCGTTGTAGCATACAAACTATTACTAGCTGGATTTATGACATCTAAGAATGGATGTAAGCCAGCACAAAAACGACAAATAAATAAGACACCAATACTAATTAAAGCAATAAATGGTGTACTATTAAAAAATGTACTCATCATGGCAACAAATGTAATGATGAACAACAGCCAAATACAATAAAATGCTAAAGCTATCAATGCGCGCATTATCGGTACAGAGGTAAATAAATAAGATGTATAGCCAAGGGACATTGCATAGCCAAGCGAAATACATAGGACGGCTAAAATATAATGAGTAAGGAGTTTACTGTTTAAGTAGGATGTGATTGATACTGGCCTTGTTAAAATGAAGGCCATCATTCCATTCGCTTTTTCTCCTTGAATAATACCCATCGTTGCAATAGCAAGGATGATTATACCTAATTGATCAAATTGCGAATTAAGGGTTGAAGCAAGCACTTCTTCTCCTCCTGGCTTTGCCATTGTTGGATCAATTATAATCCCTTCTATACCACCCATTGATTGTAAAATAGCAGGCAAGAAATACATCATAATCGGCTGAGTTAAACCTAGGAGGATATAGACGATTGGTAGCCAAACGACTTTATATTCCTTTGTCATTTGATTCATTTCTTTTTTACTTAGTGCTATAAACGTATTCACTTCAAATTACACCACCAATTCTAAAAATATTTCTTCTAAGCTTTCTTGAAGGCCAAGATCAAACTTTGTAAATAGTACATTTGAATCCAATCCGTACTGTAGCAATCGATGGGCGTCCTCTTCCAAATGATTGACATATACTTTAAAACCATCCCCACAATTTTCGATTCTCTTTACATAAGGTAAATGTTCAATCGTTGTTAGCCACTTAACATCTTTCTTTTGAACCGCTAAAAAGATAGCTGAATCTTGATAGCGATTAAGTAACTCTAATTTTGTTGCATCTTCTATTTTGTAACCATTTTTAATGACCACAAAGCGCTCACAAACTTCCTCCGCATCGCCTAAAATATGTGTAGAAAGTAGTATGGTCGTTTCTTTTTTTATGTCTTTTAATAGATTCAGCACTTCACGTCTACCAATTGGATCTAGGGCTGAAACTGGTTCATCCATAATGATGAAAGCTGGCTTGTGTAATAAAGCTTGTGCGATTCCAAGACGCTGTTTCATACCTCCTGAAAATGTTCCAACATGAGCATGTGCCTCTTTTCCTAAGCCCACCTTTTCCAGAAGAATTGGGATGTCTTTTTGTAATTGATTTTTCGAAATACCCGAAAGTGTCCCCATAAAGGCTAAAGTTTCAGAGGCTGTCATCCACGAGAAGAAATTAGGGTACTGTGGTAAATAACCAATATGATTTTTCATCTTTGAAATTTTTTGCCCATCAAGTACAATGTCCCCTTCATCTGCATAAAGAATATCAGCAATGATCTGAATTAATGTAGATTTCCCTGCCCCGTTTGGTCCAATAAGTCCTACACATTCATTCGAATCTATAACCATTGAAAAACTACTTACTGCCGTTTTCTGTTTAAATTTTTTCGTAATATTATTAATTTCTAAGCGCACGTTTATTGACATCCTTTCTTCCCATCACGAAATATAGAACAGAACCAATTGTATTAAAGAACAAAATAATAATGGCCCACATTAGTATGTTTTCTCTGCTATCTCTGTGTTTATATAAATCTATTAGTGCAACAGTGATAAGTAAAAAACCTACGAGTACAAATGGTAAAAGAATTGGTAGTATGCTTGCCCAATCAATTTGATTTAAGTCTTCAAAACCATAGTGTAATTTCATTTTTATAACCCCCTTCATTATCATTATCAATAATGATAACAAAAGAATGAAAAAATTTCATTACCTTTTTACTGTACATCTTTAAAAAAACGCTATAGTATATTTTTTGATAATGTTCTCAAATTGATAACATTTGAATGCTTCCCTTGATACTATCTCATTTTCTGGTAGGAGGATCGGTTTATGCGTAATAAAGCAGAGGTATTAATGCACCCTGTGAGAATGAAAATTTTACAAGCTCTGATGCACAATAAAGAAGAGGGTTTAAGCACATTGGAGATGATTTCTGTCATTAAAGATGTACCACAAGCCACTCTATATCGTCATATCCAAATTTTAGTCGATGAAAATATCATAAAAATTGTGAAAGAGCGAAAAGTTCGTTCTGTTACAGAGAAGTTTTATGCATTAAATGAAGGAGCAGCAAAACTTAGTAAGGAGGATTGGACTCAACTCACAACCAAGCAAAAATTAAATTATATTTCCTACTATCAATTGGCTTTACTATCTCAATATCAAAATTATTTGCATTCACTTGATGAAAAAGAAAGCACAACAGATTTAGCAACTTTTTCTTTAATCGACTTAACGTTAACGGACGATCAATTCAAAAACTTTGAAAATGAATTAAACGATTTATTAACTAAATACTATAATATGACCGATTCAAATAAAGGTTTGGAGACTAAAACAATTGCTTTAAATATTATTCCAAAGCCTTAGGTACTATTGACGTAAAGAAATGGAGAAGATTTATGAAAAAAGGAAAGTCACTAGAAAATATACGAAAATTAATTATGATCATTATTGGGGCAGTTATAGCTGCATACGGACTAGAGGCCGTGTTAATTCCGAATGCTGTCATTGATGGCGGTGTAACAGGTCTTAGTATTATGGGTGCACACCTCTTTGGTATCCCGTTAGGCGTACTGCTCTTTGTATTAAATATTCCGTTCATTTATATAGGCTACAAGCAAGTTGGAAAAACCTTTGCCTTAATGAGTAGTGCTGGTATTGCAGCTTTATCGATTTCTACAGTGCTTTTACATGACGTTAAAACCATTTTAGGCCCAAATGATCCCCTCCTAATTGTCTTATCTGGTGGTATGCTCCTTGGTGTGGGTATTGGAATTGTCCTACGAAATGGTGGCGCTTTAGATGGCTCAGAGGTTTTAGCTGTACTATTATCTCGTAAAATTCCATTTTCAGTCGGCGATATTATATTATTTATCAATGCCTTTATTTTCTTAGGGGCAAGCTTTATCTTTGGCTTAGAGAGTGCTCTCTACTCAGCGTTAACTTACTATATTGCCAAAAATGTTATCGATATTATCCAAGTTGGTTTAGAAAAATCAAAAGAAGTTCGTGTTGTTAGTGGAAAATCCGAGGAGATTGGAGACGCTATCCAAGCCCGCTTAGGACGTGGTGTTACCTATACACATGGACGTGGTGGTTTCTCCAATGAACCAACAGAAATCTTAAACTGTGTCATTAACCGTATGGAAGAAAATAAATTAGTTTCGATTATTAAAGACATCGACGAAGGCGCTTTTGTAGTCATTTCTGATGTGTCAGAAGTTCGTGGTGGTAACTTTAAGAAACGAGATATCCATTAATTTCAAAGTAAGTAAGGCGCACTATACCTTACTTACTTTTTTTAGTTGCTTCTATCATATTTTACGCCTCCTATTAAACATAAGCCTCCCAGCATTACTACTAAGGAAGCCCCAACTAAGGCATACTGATAGCTATTTGTGTAACTTGCAAGTGTGCCTGCAATGGATGGACCAATCATTTGTCCGAGCGCATAGCCAGCCGTTAAATAACCTATCATTTGATGACTATTAACTGGTGCAAGTTTCCTCGCTAATGTTGTACAAACAGTTGTAATTCCCATAAAGGTTGCCCCAAAAATGAAGGCACTAGCATAAAGGGTCATCGAATTTGTAGCTAGCGCAGGTAAAACAATACCTAAAGCTTGCAGTAGCATAGAGATGAGTAAAATTTTCACATAGCCATAACGCTGTGCTAGCTTAGACCAAACGATACATGAGGGAATTGCTGCAACACCCACAACAAACCATACAAAGGCTGCATCTCCATGAAAGCTTGTCGACTCCTGTGCAATTGATACAATAAATGTGCCTGTGACAATGTAGCCAAGCCCCTCTAAGCTATAAGCGATGATTAACCATTTCATCCAAGACTGAGGAGGCGTTTTCTGTGAAATTACCTGGCTTTCCACTAGTTGTTTACTTGGTGTAATAGGCTTAATGAATAGTACAATCAAGACAAACAATACAATACTAAATAAAGCTAATACGATCCAAGTTCCATTCCAATGGAAAACAGCTTGGATTGGTGAAACAATTACCGCACTTAATGCAATCCCTATTCCCACCCCACTATAGAACAGCCCCGATAGATGCATATGACTACTGCTGGCTAACTGGTCTAGTATAAGGCTTGTTATAACAACAAAAATAAAAGCACTCACAACACCCGAGATAAATCGTAATAAATACCAAATGATGATTACATTTGTAAAGCCCATGAAGGCTGTTGTTAAAATGCTGATAACAAGGGTAATTTGCAAAAAGAGAATACGTTTATTCCCTATTGGTAAACGACCTGCCACCCAGGCTCCAACCAAATAACCTAAGTAATTACTTGTTGCTAAGTAACCTGCTGTTGCTCGGCTAAATTCAAAAGTTTCTTGCATATAAGGTAAAATAACCGTATACGAAAAACGGCCGATGCCCATAGCAATAACTAAAGCAAAAATACCCCCGATTAAATAGCGTACGGTTTGCTTGTGCATATCATCACTCCTTCTATTTCACTATATCGAATATCTAGGTATCAAAAATAGATCTAATTCTTTATAATAAGTATCAATAAAATTGATAGCTGGAGGGCATATGAATATTAATGATTTAACGATTTTTCGAACAGTCGTCCAAACAGGTAGCTTTTCTAAAGCTGCCACAGCACTTAATTACACACAATCCAATATCTCTATGAAAATACAAAGTCTTGAGGCAATCTACGAAACAACCTTTTTTTATCGTGGACATCGAGGGATACGGCTAACACCAAAAGGAGAACAATTCTACGAGTTAGTCCTAAAAATGCTTCATCTCTATGAAAAAACCTTTGAGATCATACATGAAACGGAGGAACAACGAGGCGTTTTACGAATTGGTTCGATGGAAACAACTGCTGCATTACATTTACCAACTCTGTTAAGCACATTTCATCAAGCACATGAACAAGTGGATATCACCATATTAACAAGCCCTTCTCAGTACAATATTGAACGGGTAGAAAACTATGAACTAGATGGCGCATTTGTTACCGGACCTGTTTATAAAGAAAATATAATGATGAAAGAGTTTGTCTGTGAAGAGCTTGTTATTCTTACTTCTAGCAAGCATAAACCTATTAAGCATCTACAGGATTTAGAGGGAAGCACTGTGATTACATTCCGCCACGGCTGTTCCTATCGAGCCATCTTGGAACATTGGTTACATGAAGAAGGGGTTCGACCACAAAATCGAATGGAGCTTGGTACGCTTGACGGTATTATTGGCTGTGTTGCTGCTGGGTTAGGTATTACCTTACTACCACTTGCCATTGCGGAAAAATATATGGCAACACAAGCATTAACATTGCACAAGATAAAGAACAAGCAAGCACATATTCCTACATGGTTTATTTATCGTAAGGACGAAGTACAATCCCCCATCCTAACTTATTTTTTAGAAGCCATAGAAGCTTATGACTATCCGACAGTTTGAGGGTTCTATCTGTCATTTTAACAATTCTATCCTTCCCCTAATAAAAAAGCTGTTCAGCAGATTATCTCCACTGAACAGCTTATTATTAGGCAATAACGGTTTCCGCTATGTTAGAAGCATGATCACCAATTCTTTCTAAATTACTCACAATATCCGCAAATACAATACCTGCTGAACCTGAGCAAACTCCTTCATTTAATCGCTTAATATGCAACTTACGTAAACGTCTCTCCATATTATCAATTTCATTTTCTTTTTCTATCACTTGCTGTGCTAAGGAAAGATCACGCTTATCAAGGGATTCAATAGACATTTTCACAGTTTCTAATGTAAAAACAAACATATCTTCTAACTCCTGCATCGCTTGTTGACTTAAACGAACACGATTACTATCCTTGTATTGCAGAAGCTCAATTATATTTTCTACATGATCACCAATTCGTTCGATATCCCGAATATTTTCAAATAAAGCATGATGCACTTGGGAATCATGGGTTGATAGAGATTGTTTTGATAGCTCCACTAAATATTCCGTTGATTTGCGGTCTAAATTATTAATGGCTTCCTCCAATTGGCCGACCTTGCCGATTAACTTAGCATCATCCGTTTTCAAAATCGTTAACGTTTCTTCTAGACCTTGAATACTATACTCGCCCATGCGCACTACTTCCATCTTTGCTTGACCTAATGCCACTGATGGTGATTTGATAATCAAATTTTTATCCAAAAATTTTGGTTTGTATTCAATAACTGAATCTTCGCCTGGAATTAGTTTCGTTACGACATAAGCCCAAACACCTATGAATGGTAACTGAATGATTGTATTGATGACATTAAACGTTCCATGTGCAAAGGCTATTTGCATTTTCGGCTCTAAATTGAGCACCCCTGCAATCCATTCCACATAGTTCGTAAATAATCCCAATATGAGCATAAAGATAATTGTACCCACTACATTAAATAATAAATGTGTGGCAGCTGCTCGCTTTGCTGCAATAGAAGCACCTAAAGCAGCTAGAATTGCTGTAATCGTTGTACCAATATTATCTCCAAACAAGACAGGTAATGCCCCGTGTAAAGTTATTAAATCTTCAGCATAAAGCCCTTGTAAAATCCCTACTGTAGCTGAGGAAGATTGAACAATCAGGGTGAATATCGTTCCTACTAATACCCCTAAAATCGGCACATCAGACATTTGTACAGTCAAATCTAAAAATGGTTGCCAATCTCTAAGCGGCTTCATTCCACCACTCATAAGCTCTAAACCAATAAATAAACCTGCAAACCCGAATAATACTTGTCCCATATTTTGAATGAAACTCTTCTTAAAGAAAAATAAGCATATCGCGCCCACTGCCATAATTGGATATGCGTAAGCACCTACATCTATTCCTATAATAAATGCTGTGATGGTTGTCCCAATATTAGCTCCCATAATAACGCCTATTGCTTGACGCAATTTCATAAGTCCTGCGCTCACTAGTCCAACAGTTATAACGGTCGTACCTGAACTTGATTGTATGAGAACTGTAACAACAATACCAACTAGTACACCCATCAATGGGTTTGTTGTAAATTTATCTAAAATATCTCTTAGTCGATCACCTGCAGCCTTCTGCAAGCCATCTCCCATAAATTTAATAGCGAAAAGAAATAAGCCTAACCCTCCAAGAAATTGGAAAATCATCTCCTGTACATTGATAGCCAATCCATTCAACCCTTTCCTTGTTGTCAGACTTTATTATTAATAGTTTTAAGCTAGCTGTACATATCATTTACAATGGATTAAATTAATGTTTACACGCCCTTTACAATTAGTCCAAAAAACGGACATATTCAAATCAAATTCAACAAAAAACAAACAAAAAAAACATGAAAAAATCTTCAATCAGATTTTCACATGTTTTCTTTTGACGACTGAATGCATTTCCATTAGGCTGTACTTAGACACTGAAGGGAGTTTTCTATGGATATTTTTATAGCTAGTAACCGCCAATTACCGATCCGCTACTATGTGCAGGAAGCAATTTGGATTCGACGTGGTGGCAGTATTAAGCTGCCAGATTTAACACTGCCATTTTTCGTTGAGGTAGAGATTAAAAATCAATATAATTTACATATCATTGCAGATTATATTATGGACTTTCAACGACAATACAAGCATACTGAAATCCAATTATTAATCAGAAACACAGCTACCCTAGCAACCCTGCAAGACATGCTGTCACATCATACACAAACACAACATGCCATTACTATTCTTCCATTGTAGTCAGTTATGAAGCTGCTAACGGCAATGTGATAATAAAGTACAGTGTCTCGTTTTTGTATTTTGCGTGAATCGTTCCTCCGTGAAGCTCCACTATGCTTTTCGCAATCGCTAGTCCAAGCCCTGAGCCCTCGGTTACATTTGTTCTCGATTGATCTTTTTTATAAAATCTCTCAAATAAACTAGCAAGCTCCACCGATGTAAAGGCATCACTTTGATTCGCTACACAAATACGCACATGGTTTGCTTGTCCTTCAAGGGAAACCATAATTTTTCCTTCAGCAGTACTATAATTGATCGCATTGATGAGAAGATTATCAAATACTCGTACAATCTTTTCCGAATCCAGCGCAGCAAAAATTCGATTCTCTGGAAAATGTTTTATAAAAATACGTTGTTTCTCCTCTGCTAACGGTACTAATTCCTCCATTAGTTGTTCGAGCAGCTCATTTACACAAACTTGTTGTCGCATTAAAGTATTTTTATCATTCGTGAGCTTAGTATATTCAAATAAATCGTCTATTAAATTTTTTAATTGTTCGGATTTAGAAAAGGCTATTTTCAAATATTCGTCATATTGCTCTTTTGTCTCATACTTCTCTTCTCTTAATAAACGCAAATAACCCATGATTGAGGTAAGAGGTGTTCTAAGGTCATGTGAAACATTTGTAATAAGCTCGTTTTTTTGTTGCTCAATTTTCCTCTCCATCTCGATACTTGTCATAATTTCTTCTGCCATTTGATTAACATTATCCGTTAGTGAAGCAATTTCATCTTGGCCTTTTTTCTCAATACGAAAGGCTAAATTTCCTTTTGCGATTTCCATAACCCCCTCTGCTAATGCCTCAATTTGATTCATTTTGCGTTTTGTTATCAAGAAAAATGATACGATAAACAACATAACACCAATGAAAAAAGGTATGGGACCTTCATTCGTACTTGTGATGGCTTCTCCTTGTGGAAGCCCACTAACAAAGAAGTAATAATTTTTATCTTGTAAAGTTAGTGGCACTAATGTAGTAAACTCTTCACGAGAAGTTTCGATCATATGATAGGCATTTTCAAAAGGTTGATTCATTGTAAAGCCCATGACATGCCTTATTTCTTCATGCAAATCGATTTGTTGCTCTTTTACCTGCTTTGTTTTATATAAGATCTTACCTGCCTCATCTGTGACGACAATTTTGAATGCATTGTCCTCATTTTCTATTTTTCCATTTTCTTGATCGATCAATTCTCTTAGTGCTTCAACACTATTTTCTTGGGTTGCCAATGCTGCTGTATCCTGTGCATGATAATACATCATCTTCATACTACCACTATAATCCACAATCACTGTCTCATTGTTATTCTCAAAAAATGGCACTACTGCACGTGCCACTAAAAAACTGCCAAGTGCACATAATAAAAACGTTGTAAATAGTTGAATACGAATGCTACGTTGAATATTATTTTTTATTTTCGCACCAATTTGCTTCAGAAACCTTGGGAACTTTAAAAGCCTAAAGAACTTTTTCAACTTTATACCCTACTCCCCATACGGTTTTAATATATTGTGGATTCCTTGGATTTGCCTCAATTCGCTCTCTAATTTTTCGAATATGTACCATTACAGTATTTTCCGATTGAAATGCTTCCTCTTTCCAAACTTTTTCATAGATTTGCTCTGCACTCATGACAATGCCAGGGTTACTAACAAGCAATTCCAAAATAGCAAACTCCCTAGGTGTCAGCTTTACTCTTTCATTGTTAACAAAAACTTCATGTGTCGCTGTATTGATACGTAAATCGCCAACTTCCAGCTCCTCTCTATTGCTGCTATGTAAGCCACTCATTTTCAGATAGCGACGGAGCTGTGATTTAATGCGGGCAATTAGCTCTAACGGATTAAAGGGCTTAGTCACATAATCATCAGCACCTATCGTTAAACCACTAATCTTATCCATATCTTGAGATTTGGCAGTTAGCATAATAATAGGCATTTCTGCTATTTCTCTTACCTTCATACACATTTCAATGCCATTTACTTTAGGCATCATTAAATCCAATACAATTAAATGTACTTTATGCTTCTTTACTAACTGTAAGCCCTCTTCTCCATCACATGCCTCTAACACATGAAACCCCTCATTTTTCAAATAAATGCCTATCAGATTTCTTATCTCTTTTTCATCATCTACAATTAAAATTGTTTCATTACTCATCTAATCCCACCATTAATCAAATATTTTCCATTCATAATGCTCCTCCATTTTAGCTATTTTTTTATTTTCCGTATATAAAAATAATAAATACAGCTAACAGTCACGATGAATAACCCAAAGTACATACCATATTTCGTAGCAATCAAAGAAATATATTCAATTTGACTGCCAAATAATAAACCTAGTGTAAAATAAATCAATGTCCAGACAAAGCCTGTTGTATAGGAAAATAAGGCATATGTTTTAAAAGGCATATTATTCATTCCCACCAAGTAAGGGAGGATATGTCGAACAATTGGAATAAAGTAACTCAGGACTAATGCAAAGTGTCCATATTGATCTAACAATTCTTGTGATTTGGTTAAGTACTTTGCCTTTTTCTTTTTCACAAGTTTATCGAGTACACGATGACCAAATAGTTTTCCAAGTATAAATCCTAGAGAAAGCCCTGAAACAACGCCTAAATAAGTAAGTAAGAAAGATTTCCATATGACCAATTTTCCTAGCAACGATAGAAAACCACCACTCATGACAATCATTTCATCTGGTAGCGGCATGCCTATGATCCCTAGCCATAAACTAAAAAACAAAGCAAAATAGCCATATTGTTCAATAAATAATAAAAGATCCTTTAGCTCCATTAGCTGACCCTCGTATTTCCTAGCCTACAGCTCAATACATAGGCTGGTGGCATATTAATCCATACTTTCTCATGTGAAATATTCTGAAAATAGGTTTGGAAAAATGATTTTTTCACAAGTGAATATTGGAAAGTAATGAATTTTCCATTGTACAAACAATCCCTCACATTTCTTAAAATACAACACGATACTTCCGCCTTTAACGATGTAAATGGCAGTCCAGAAATAACATAATCTATTTTTTCGATATTCAAATCTGTCAAATATTGCTTCAAATTTTCTGCTGAACCATGGATCACTACAACATTGGCTACATGAGCAAATTGCCTACGCAGTTTCTCACAAAAAATCGCATTATGTTCAATGAGAACAAGCAATGTAGCTGGCTTTTTTCTTTTCACAAGCTCCTTTGTAAAGGCCCCCATCCCAGGGCCAAGCTCTATAATGCATTGAGCGGTCTCAAAGCAAATAGGTTGCACCATTTTATGCGCTAATTTCTTAGAACTAGGTGATATAGCGCCTATTGTTTTTGGATGCTTTATAAATTCAGTAAGGAAGGTGATGAGCTGCATTTAGTTGTCTCCTCGCTTTGCTTTCTTTATTGATGGTTTTAACTATAAAGAGACTTTCTTAAAGATTTGCAAGGAGAATTCTTAACTTTTTCTTAATAATTGACATTATTTAGTTAGTAGATCAACACGATCTCATACGGTGAAACAAAAAAGTCGCTCATTTTCATTCATGAGTGACTTAATTGCTTGATTTCTATATTCATCTTCATTTTTCTTTTTACACTCTTCATCCCTAAATGCTATTAAAATTCAATTTCATTGGTATTGAACTCACACACATTAATTCTATAGATGTAGCCTCCTCCCCATTCTTTATAACGTTCAAGTAACCGTTTCCCCAAGATGATTGATCGCAATATAATCTTCATTTTTAGCTGTATCAATAGTAATGATCATATTCCCCTCTTTTCTTATAAAGGCATGGTTCTTTCTTATACGACTTATTGTAATTTTAATCTTTTACTCTATGTCTCATGATTCCTTTTCTAATCCCTCTTATAATTAATTGCCCTAAAACATAAAAAAATGAAACAAAGATAATGGCTACATCTCTTCCAAAAGGCTTAAACCAACTTCCATCATCATCTATAAAAAAATGGCCTAACATTAAAGACAAAGCAGTCATCAAAAAATTTAGGACAATGAACAAAGGTAGATGATCATTTCTAGATACTGTGCCAACTCCAATAATGAAAAAAAGAAATAACGGAAATAAGAAGCTAGCCTCTTGGTTTGAGAGGTGGCTATTATACTCGTAAAAATGAAATAAAAACGGGAATGGAAATAGCGACAACATACTTTGAATAAATCTTTTCAATTCAGCTACACCTCCACAAAAATATAATATGAATATTTAAGTGTAATTTTACACTAATTATATTCTTTTATCTATAATAAATAAAATGTATAGGATGGTAATTCTTCTGTATTAACTTCCTCCTGAACATCAGTACAATTTCCCTTAAGATTCATAAAAGATTAAAAGGTACTTCGTTCTAATGACTATTTCCTACATAAAATAGGCATACAATTGCTGCCAATCGAATAGAAACCTATATAGGGAACATTTAGTCATGGGAAAAATAAAGTGGGGTGTGTAAGGATGCTTAAAGTAAATGATGCAAAAGAAATGGTACTTGAAATTGTGCAAGATGACCCATTGTTTGTGGCACTGCAACATACACCTTTAGAGGAAAACCTCTATAATGATGGGTATTTAGCAGAGATCGATGAATCGAAACACTATACAATTGCAGAAGTCGCGGGCTGGTTTGATATTACAGACGCCATGCTTCGCTACTATTTAAAACCGTTTGAACAGTATATTTTTGACAATGCTTCGCCCAATACAAATAGCAATATTCGTTTAAACCTACCTGCTATATTGAGATTGCGCATGATTTTATTATTGAAGGATGAGTATCGTGTAAGGGGGATTAAATTATTGCTAGGTATTGATGATAACGGTCAGTTGCTGAAACACCAAATTACCGCAACGACCATGGATTCTGAGGATTTATCACATAAAATCGATTTGCTTGGAAACGTCCTACAGCAAATGATTCAAACAGGTCTTTTTCAGATTTTGCCGAATGAAGAGCAAGGGACATTACAAGTTAACATTAATCAGGACTTTCTTGACAAAAACATTCAACGTCTTTCGACCGATTCTGTCCTTCAAGTGGAAGAAATTCAAAAAGAAACGTTGGAGCTAAAGCAGGAAAATGAGCATCTACAAAATCAAATTACCGAGCTGCAAGAAAATAGCGTGAAGGACATTGTCCAAAAGATTAGAGAGCGTCATATAGAAAATGAAATCGTTTCTACATTACGTACAGAAGCATTACAGCAATATTCCCAAAATCATAAAGTCGGTTTTTTCACCAAATTTTTCAAGTCCGCACAAATTGAAATGGACAAAGAGCAATTCGTTCTAAGCTATATTTCAAAGCATTTAGAAGAACGTTTAGAAATTGCGTTGAACAATTATTATGATAAGTAAACTGAAGCAATGGAGAGCATGAGTGAGACTATTGGAAATGGTCACAATCATGTTCTTTTTTATTTTCCCAAATCACATTGACCACAGTAGTCAATTTCTATATAATGGCATAAAATATGACGGAAAGGAGTAAAAAATTGTATCAAGCTTTTATGAATTTAACCGAAGAAAAGCGCCAAGCAATTATTAATGCTGCCTTAAGGGAATTTTCGCTCAATAACTATGCTACCGCTTCAACAAACAAAATTGTGAGCAATGCCAATATATCAAAAGGCATTTTATATCACTATTTTGGTAGTAAAAAAAATTTATATCTTTTCTTATATGACTATACAACTACTAAATTCTCCGAGGCACTTAATCGCCAAATTGATTTAGCAGAGTCTGATATTTTTAAGCGTTATGAACAGATCATGAAAATTAAAATTGATCTCATGAAGCAATATCATGCGCTGTTTGATTTTTTGAAAAAGGCCTATGCTGAAACAAGCTCTGAGGTACGAGATGAACTAAATCATTACAATGCCGCTTTTCAAAAAAATGCTTATGTAACTGCATTCGAAGGAATTGATACTAGTTTATTCCGAGAAAATTTGGATATCAAAAAGGCAATTGATACTATTCAATGGGTAACAGATGGTATCAGTCATCGTTATGAGGAAAGATTAAAAGCGCATGTAGATAATCAAGAGCTCTTTAATGAATTAATCGAGCAATGCATGGAAGAGGCTAGTGAATATTTTCTATTTTTGAAAACATTATTGTATCAATAAAATGGGGTGAGTGACGTGTCCATGATTGAAGTAAACCATTTAACTAAAAAGTTTGGCGATTTTTATAGTATACAAAATGTTCATCTACAAATTCCAAAGGGTGAAGTGTTCGGTTTTTTAGGACCAAATGGGGCAGGAAAATCCACAACCATACGCCATTTAATGGGTTTTTTACAGCCAACTGAGGGCTCTTGTTTCATTAACGGTTTAAATTGTCGGGAGGCATCTGCAACCATCCAACAAGTTGTTGGCTATTTACCTGGAGAAATTGCGTTTATTGATAAAATGACGGGTAAGCAATTTATTCACTTTATTGCTAAGTTAAGAGGGATGAATGATTACACCCATGCCGAGGAATTAATGCATTTCTTTGAATTAGATGCTTCTGGGCTCATAAAAAAAATGTCGAAAGGTATGAAGCAGAAGGTTGGTTTAGTTTGTGCCTTCATGCATCATCCCGAAATTGTCATTCTAGATGAACCTACTAGTGGTTTAGACCCGCTCATGCAAACCAAATTTATTGAATTCATTTTAGCTGAAAAGGACAAAGGAACGACCATTTTCATGTCCTCTCATATGATTGAAGAAGTAGAGAAAACTTGTGATCGTGTAGCGATTATTAATGCAGGTAAAATCGTGGCGACTGAAACCATTACAGATTTAAAGAAACGTAAGTCTAAAAAATACATGCTTGAGTTTCAAGATGAGCAAGAGCTCACTCGCTTCCTTGATGAGGAATATGTACTTGAACGTATCTCTTCTACAAAAGTTATGATTACTATAATGGGAGACCTTCAAGCATTTCTCCATACGCTATCTAACTATAAAATTATAGACTTAGACGTTATTTCCCAGTCACTAGAAGATATTTTTATGCATTATTACGAAAGTGGAGGTGCTTAATCATGAATTTTACCTTATTCAAGCATGAGTTATTTGCCTCTCTTAAACTATTCACCATAATTATCGGAGTACTAATGCTATATATTGTCAGTGTAATTTATATGTATAACCCAGAAATGACGGATACACTAAAAAAATTAACAGAAACAATGCCTGAGATGATGGCAGCCTTTGGTATGACCAGCATTGGCGATACCTTGATAGAATTTCTCTCCACCTATTTATATGGATTTTTATTAATGATTCTTCCTTTGGTATTTTCTATCATGTTAGCCAATAAGCTCATCATGGGCTATATTGATAATGGTTCGATGGCATACTTAATCGCTACACCGAATACACGTTTTAAAATTGTCTTTACACAAGCACTATTTTTGATCATCAGCCTTTTTACACTCCTTGCTGTTACTACGTTGGTCATGATTGTCTTTGCAGAAATATTATTCCCTAATGAGCTGGACATAACGGCCCTACTGCTGTTAAATTTCGGGCTATTTTTATTGCACTTTGCCATTAGTGGATTCTGTTTTCTTATGTCTTGCAGCACGAAAGATTTAAGAACATCCTATGCCTATAGTGCTGGCATTCCCATTGCCTTTTATCTGATTGAGGCACTGAGCAATATGGGTGGTTCACTAGACAAATTACAATACATTACAATCTATTCATTGTTCGATTCCGTTCAATTAATCCAACAAAATAGCTCTTGCTGGTGGATGCTAGGTACACTTTTCCTCATTGGCTTGCTTTGCTATAGTCTAGCAATTCGTTTTTTTGTAAAACGAGATTTACATCTCTAAATTTCTAGCCGCTACAGATCCAGTGCTGTAGCGGTTTTCATTAAATAGTACCTACTATATTTCCTAAAAAACGTATTAATCGAAAATGTAGAGCGACCATTTCTTCTACCGTTAAGTTCTCGTTCCCCTTGTCCAACCACTCCTGAATGACCCCTAAAATGGCAGATGCAATAAAGGCTTGTAAGTATTGTTGAAACTCTGGATCTTGTGCTTCCTTGCGTATAAGCGATAATCTGTCCAAAATATGACTCCCAAAGATCATTTTCACCTTTTGTGTAAAGCTAGGGCTCCCCTGCTCTCCTAATAACATACGAAAAGCTGGTGCATGCTCTTTTATACACGTTATCACCTTGATAAATGGCTGATAGAGTTGCCCCATTTTTAACGTTTGAAAAGCATCCAACGGCTGAACATGTTTGACATAGCGCTCTAACTCCATTAATAGCTCTTGCTGCAAATCCTCCATCACATCATATTTATCTGAATAATGTAAGTAAAACGTGCCACGATTAATTTCAGCTACAAACGCTAAATTCTTTACAGTCACACGCTCAAAGCCTACCTCCTCTACTTGTTGGATAAAAACATTTTTAATGGCTTGCTTCGTTTCAAAATTCATTTTTTCATGCACAGACATATTTTCCTCCATTTACCAAGAGAATAAGGTTGTCAATCAAAAACAATATTACCCATTTTTCAAAGAGGATATTAAATTTACCATCATATCCAATACTTATCTTCTCGATACTTTAACAAAGATATATTCAGCATTTTCTATATACAATTTGCAAAAACGACATGTATTTTTTCATATTAAAGCATAAAAGGCTGTTTAGAATATATATTCTAAACAGTCTTTTATGCTATTTCAATCGTATATTGACTATATTATTGCTTGGTTTTTAGAACTTTGTTTTTAACAAAATTTAAATGTTCCCACATAGCTAAATATGCTTGAACAGGATCTCGAGCACACAACGCTTCAAATATTTTTATGTGATGCTTAACTGTAATCTCTCTGTCTCTTGTTTTAATCAAATTATCAATTTCTTCATGTGCAGCTAATAACGATTCTATCATCCCTTCTAAAATCGGATTATCTACACTTAAAGCAATAATTCTATGAAATTCCTTGTCTTGTTCACCATAGCTATCTTCAATAGATTCTTCAATATTTTTAATTGTGAGGGCTAATTTATCTAAATCAACTTGAGAAATTTTATTTGCAGCAACGGTTACAAAACCCAATTCTAATACCATTCTAGCTTCAAATAAAGCTTCATGGTTTAAAGAATTTATAGAAAGCATTGTTTTGAAAGGCGAGCTACCAACTCTCTTGTTGACAAATGTTCCTCCTCGTGGACTTTTATTGATAATCTCTAACGCTTCTAAAGAACTTAATGCCTCTCTAATTACAGGTCTACTTACTCCGAGTATCTCCATTAATTCAAGTTCTGTTAATAGTTTTTCACCTGGCTTAACATCTCCTTTTTCGATTAATTTAACAATTTCATTGGAGACCTGTTTTGCTAATGTATTTCTTGTGACATTCGATAAATTCAAATTTAATACTCCTTTCCAGTATTCCTTACTTATATCCTACAAGTGAAGGGAGCCATTCCGATAGTGCTGGAATAAATGTTACAAGCATTAGTACAACAAATATTGCAACATAAAATTTCACCATATAAGGCAATACTTTCTCTAATTTTCTGCCACTTATTTTCAATCCTACAAATAAAATATTTCCTACCGGAGGGGTAATTGTACCGATTGATAAGTTGAATGTCATCATTATACCAAATTGCAAAGGAGACATACCTAAAGAAACACAAATAGGCAACAGAATTGGAGTGAAAATTAAAATTGCTGGTGTCAGATCCATAAACATACCAACAATTAAAAGCAAAATGTTGATACAAATTAAGATAATTAGTGGGTTCTCTGATATTCCTAACATTATATTTGATAACAGTGCTGGAATTTGAGTATATGACATCACCCATGCTAATACGCCAGATGTACCTACTAAAAACATAATTACAGCAGATAACTTTGCACTATCAATAAAAATGTTAAATAATTCGTTTAAATTAATCGTCTTATAAAAGAAAAGTGACAAAATAACACTATAAATAACAGCCATAACCGAAGCTTCTGTTGCAGTAAAAATCCCTGAAATTATCCCACCAATTATAATAATTATTAGCATTAAACTAGGTATAGCTTTAATAAATACTGATAATATTTCACTCCCCGAATGTTTTTGTATTTGAACATAGCCTTTTTTTCTAGCAATAAAATAGGCAACTATAATACAGCTAATTCCCCATAATATGCCAGGTACTACTCCCCCTAAAAACAACGCAGCAACCGAAGTACCTCCACTAGCCAAGGCATATGTAATTAATGCTGTACTTGGTGGAATCAATAAACCAGTTGGCGCAGTAGAAACATTTACAGCTGCCGAAAAATCTTCATCATAACCCTTTTCTTTTTGTACTGGTCCAAGCACTGAACCCATTGCCGAAGCTGCTGCTGTTCCAGAACCAGATACAGAACCAAATAACATATTTGCAACAATATTTGTATGAGCTAACGAACCAGGTATCTTACCAGTTAATACAGATGCAAAATTAATGAGCCTTTCAGCAATCCCACCTTTGCTCATAATATTTCCTGCTAGTATGAAGAATGGAATTGCTAATAAGGTAAAAATATTTATTCCTTGAAAAACTTTTAAAGTTGAAGCTGGTAATGCACCATTGAATCCTATAGATTGAATTATCCCCAGTAAAGATGAAATTAATATTGCTACTGCAATTGGCGTACCAATTAACAATAATATTAGTAATGATAGTAAAATTATTATGGAAGTTATAATCGAAATTGTCACATTATCACCCCTGTTTTAATTTTTTTGTGATAGTCTCGTAAATATTACAAATACATATGATTAACAAAATTACGCCCATAATGGGAAAAATAGAATATACGTAACTTAAAGGTATATTTAAAGTAGGTGATATTTGCAAACTACCAACGTCGATTAGCTTAACCCCTCCATAAATGAATATTAATATACTAGTAACTAACACTAGTATATTAGTAATAATGTCAAAAAGGTTTTGTATTTTAGAACTCATTTTGTCATAAAGAAAATCAATATTCATATGCCCTTTATCTGTAAATAGCACAGTAGCACCTATTAAAGAAAGCCAAACAAACGAATAACTAAGTAGGTCCTCTGAAATTGTGCTTGGAGCATTGAAAACATATCTTGCAACAACTTGATATGTAGCTAAAAGTGTCATAAAAATAAATAATACACCTAAAACATAAGACATTATTTTGTTAATTACATTATTTATCTTCATAAATTACCTCCTATTCACCTTGAATCTTTTGTACCAACTTAAATAAATTTTGGAGTTCTTCACTTGAGGCTAGAAGCTTGTCTCTAACCGGTTTTTGAGCTTCTATAAATGAAGTCTTATCTACATCGATAAATTCAACACCCATTTCAATAGCTTCTGCACGTAAATTTTGGATTTGTTTATCCCATTCTTTCACTTGAACTTCATTAACTAATTTATAGGCATTCTTGAAAAGATCTTCGTCCTCTTTAATACGATCCAAAAATTTTGTGTTTGCAATAAGGATATCTGTGAAAATTTGGTGCTCTGTTTTTGAATAATATTTTGCCACTTCTCCATGTTTCATTTGTACTAAAGCTGTTTCTGGATTCGTTCCTACATCTATAACTTTGTTTTGTAATGCCGTATATACTTCTCCATATGCTAGAACAACTGCTGCTGCATCAAAACCTCTAACCATATTCACATTTGCTTCACTTGCTTGGACACGAACTTTTAAACCTTTTAAGTCTTCTGCATTTTCAATTTTCTTTGGGGAATAAAAATTGTTTACACCATTCGCAAACCATTGAACCCCTTTTATATTTGCATTTAATGTGGAATTATAAATTTTGTTTACGAAGTCCTCATTTTGCATAACTTTCCGAAAACTTCTCTCATCTTTAAATAAGTATGGAATTCCAAAAATTTTATAAGCATCAGAATATAACTCCAAATTACTGCCACTTGTTGCTACCAAATCTAATGTATCAAACTGTAATAATTCTAAAGTTTCACTATTTCCTCCCATGACGCCATTTCCAAAAATTCGAACTTCATATTTATTATTACTTTTGGATTCAATATATTTTTTCATTTTATTTAAAGCGATTGTGATTGAATGATTGTCCGGTTGGACAGTTGCTACTCGGATAATTATTGGTCCCTTTGAATTTTCTATTGCTTTTTCATTTGAACAAGCTACTAATAACACACATACTACTAATAAAGCGCTTACAAATATGTGAAATTTCTTTATTCCACCCATCAAATATCCTCCTAGTTATAAAATAAAGGCACAATGATTCACATTGTGCCTTATTAACAAATACAAATTAAACTCTCAGTTCACCTTTTTCCATAATGAGTTTACCATCGATTTCAATTGTTATTTCTTTCATAACCATATCTAAATGTAAAGGGGAGTCAATTACGCCACCAAAATTCAAATTTTTTCCTATGCCTATATGAATATTACCAAAAGAACCTTCATCAGGAGCCATATGACCACATAGATAATTTTTGTCATTTAAACCTAAACCTAGTTCTGCAATATTATAAACAGATGGATCATTATAAGAATCTAACATTTCTTTTAAAATTTCTGCTTCCTTCCCACCAGAAATTTCTATAATATAACCATCTTTTACTTCACAATAAATTGGATCCTTAATTAAATTCAACCTCGGATGTGGAATACTTCCGTCAATTACGATTAACCCGTTAGCAGTATCTTCTACAGGACCTAAAGCTACTTCAGCATTTGGTGGAAATGAAGCAGAACCTGGAGTTTTGGATGTTCCATAATCAAAAACTGGTTTTCTCCCTTCTATGCTACAAACTAGGTTTGTCCCTCCTGTTGAGGTTAATTTAAATGTTTTTCCTTGATAATGTTCTGATACCCTATTAATGACTCTTTCAACTTCATTAAAATCTGCTGTTAATCCACCTTTTTCAAACATGTGTAATGCATAATCTTGTAATCCTACCCAGCGTAATCTATTCTTCTTACTAGTATCTAATCTTGCTTTTGAATGATACAGTGACATAGTGGTTGCGCCAAATGCAACATCACAATTTTCCAATGCACCTCGAACTGGTTCTGATGGTTCCTCACCATGCCCACTTCTTGCCTCCATAATAATCATTGAAGTATCAAAATAGCGTTTAGCAAATTTATAGACAAATTGACCAATTTCTAATTTATTATCGTCAGTAATGATTAATACTTTTTCGTTTGGCTGTAAATTCGTAACACTAGTAAATAATTGTCTTATACCTACTGGCACATCCTCTTCAAATTGAATCGTCGTTAATTGGTTTTTTACTTCAATCATTCAATCTCCTCCAAAATTTTTAATATCATTTCTACTTCTACTGACGTATTTCCTGGTAAAACATTGACACCAACTGTTGTTCTAGTATGAGTACCTTTTTCCTCGAAAATTTCATACAATTTATCTGTCAAATAATCCGAAATTTCAGGTAATTCATTATATAAAGAGTCTTCAATTGCTACATAACATTTAATATGAAGAAATGATTTAATGTTATCTAATGATTTAATCTCATCTTTTACTGTAGCTAAACAATTAAATAAAGCACAGACCATCGCTTCTTTGGCTTGAGACACTGTTACTTCTCTGCCAACAATACCAGGAAAAAGTAATTCATTTTTATATTTTGCAGCATGCCCTGATACATATATTGTATCTATGTCAGTAATAATAGCTGCAAATTTTTTGTTACCATCCCGCTTATAATTTGTTAAGTCAAATCCCAATTGTTTAATTTTAGCTTCTATGTTCATTTGTGGTCCTCACTTTACAAAAACAGTTTTTATTGACGTATAGAATTCAACGGCTGCTCGTCCTTGTTCGCGTGAATGGGAACTAGATTCCTTCATTCCTCCAAACGGAGCTTGTAATTCAACTCCTGAAGTTTCTGAATTAATTCGGACCATACCACATTCAATATCACGGATAAACATCAGAATTTCATTAATGTTTTCTGAATAAAGTGAAGCGCTTAACCCATAAATACTATCATTACAAAGTTCTATTGCATCGTTTAGATTTTCAAATTTCATTAGTGCTAAAACAGGACCAAAGATTTCTTCTTGTACTATTTTTTCTTTGTTATTATAGATTTCAAAAATTGTTGGTTCAGAAAAATATCCTTTTGTATCTTCAAAGTTTCCTCCTACAAGTAAGGTATTTCCATTCGAAATAGCTTCTGTTACATATTTTTTTACAGTTTCATATTGATTTAAGTTACTACTCGGACCCATCCAACTATTTGGATTTATAGCATCACCCACATTAATATTTTTTATCTTTGTCAATATAGATGATTTTACTTTTTCATAAATTGATGATTGTACATAAACTCTACTACAAGCAGTACATTTCTGACCTGTAAATTTAAATGCACCGTTTAAAATTCCAGTTACAGCTAGCTCAAGATTAGCTTTTTCTGAAACTACTATTGGGTTCTTTCCTCCCATTTCAAGCTGGCACTTAATGCCTCTCTCGTTACAAATTTTACCGATATGTTTACCAACACCATTTGAACCTGTAAAAGAAATGGCATTTAAATGCTGATTGTTAAGTATTAAATCCCCTATTACCCTCCCCTCACCAGTAACTAAATTTAGTACTCCTTCAGGTAAACCCGCTTCATCAAAACACTCTACAATTTTAATAGCAGTTAATGATGCTTCCTTTGCTGGCTTCAGAACTACGGTGTTGCCAAAGATTAGAGCTGGTGCAGTTTTCCATAATGGAATTGCACAAGGGAAATTCCAAGGTGAAATGATACCAACAACCCCTAATGGTTCCCTCATAGTATACATTGTACCATCTGCATCTGAAGGGGGAATATTCTCCCCTATTGCTCGATATCCTTCCCCTGCAAAGTATCTTAAAATATTTACCCCTCTAATTACTTCACCCTTTGATTCATCAATTGTTTTACCGACTTCTTTTGAAAGTAAAGCGGCTATTTCATCTGCTTTTTCTAATAAAATTTGAGCAGTTTTATATAAATATTCTGCTCTTTGTAAATACGACAACCTTCTCCACTTTTTCTTCGCCTCATTTGCAAAATTGAATGCAGCATTTACATCTGCTTCATTAGAATTTTGATATTCGCCAAGCACTTCCTTAATATTCGATGGATTAACATTATATAAAGTTTCTTTTGAGTCGCTTGTCACCCATTGTCCATTTAGATAATTTTGTTTGATCATACACTCACCTTACTTACATAAATATTAGCAGCTTCAACAACCTCTTTTAATTGTTGATAATGCTTGTCCTTAACTGAGCTAATTGGACCTCGAACATTTAATCCTATTGATGGATTAATAATATTTATACCAGCTTTGATTAGAGATACTGCATATCCTTTTTCAGCTGTTCTAATTCGATGAATTGGTAAAATAAAATTTTCATAAATATGTTTTTCTTTTTCAGAATCACCATTAATAATAGCATCAAAATGTAATCGGGAAATTTTTGGTATATAATTTGAAATTGCTGAAGAATACGATTTAAATCCCATTTTATAATATGCTGACATAGTTACTTCGGCTAGTGGAAGACCGTTAATCCATTCAAAGCGATCTCCAAATGTGTGAACATATTCTAATACTTCTTCAATTTTCCCTACACCATCTTTGAAGCCAACTAGATTTTCATATTTAGATAATTCATTCAGCATTTGTATATCAACCCTACAATTATCTCGATGATAAATTATTACATCTAAACTAGTTGCTTGAATTAAATTTTCTAAATATAATTTTAGACCTTCTCTTGACGGTGAAATCAAATACGGTGGCATCATTAGGAATCCATCAATATTATATTTTTCCGCAATTAAAATTTGCTCCTGTGCAACTTGGACATTTCCACCAATTCCAGCGAAAATTTTAATCTTTTCATCTCGGTAACTAGAACCAACCTCTAACAACTTTTCATACTCAAAATTTGTAAGAGAATTATATTCTCCTGCACCACATGCTACAAAAATAGTCGTAATGCCATTCTCAATTAAAAAATCCATATTTTCCTTAAAAGAAATAATATCAATACTATTATCCTTATTGAAAGGTGTTACTGGGAAACCTAAAATACCTTTTAAAATACTATTTTTCATCTTTCATCCTCCTTTTTTCTAATTGTAATACAATTATAAATTAAGTCAATAATAATTTAAAAATATTCTGATTATTATAACCCTACTTTTTACTTATCTATTTAATTTAATATTCAAGCTGTCTATAAATTTAATTTTAAAGAAGTGATGCTATTAAAATAATAACTCCAAAAAAAAAAGAATTCGGAAATTGTTTAACTTCCAAATCCATATTTCGTTTTACTTAGGATGAGTAAACTTCTTTTAATTAATTACCATCAAGTAAAATAAAAAGACAGAATGATTCCATTTGGATAGAATGTAAGTTTTTATACAACCAATTACCAATGGTCGTCTATCTGATTATATAGCTTGTCACATAACAACATTCATGATAGTTAGTTACCTTTTTACATTCCCAATCCCGTATTACTTTACCTCTTAAGGGATGTGGTTTCACTTTTGTTCAAGGATACAACTGTTATACAGTCTGTCACAAAAGTCTTTCAAAGTAATTGTCGTCTCTTTAAAAAGAAAAACGGCTAGTAAAATCCAACGGTTTATAGATTTAATAAAAGCTTGTCTCTTATGAACAACTAACCGATTTATTGTGAAATAGCTGATAAACATTACATACTATCGCTGAGACGTCATTAACATGTGGCATACATGTCATCGTTGCACTTAAAACGAAACTCATCATTTATCAAGCAGGCGTTCCCCTACAGGTAAAACAATTTGCCAATTATATAGAGGAACGAACAAGATACTGATCTAGTGATGATCGGCCAAGAACAATACCGTGCGAATTGATATGAAGGTATTAAATGATATTGAATCTGGCGTTATCGTATTGCACTGGCCTGTGAACAAAGAAAAGCAACATAAACGTATGCATTGTTATTAAGTACTAATACAAAATTGCCACCCAAAATACTAGATCATTATAATGAATGCTGGGCGATTGAAACTTACTTTAAACAATTTTAGCTATTGTACAATTTACTTACTTGTTTTTAAATGCATCTATTAGAATACCTTTTCTGTCCCTATCATAACAGGCGACGTGTACCATTGAATTTGTATACACTGAACCTCTCATAGTACACATCACTTGAAAGAATCAAAATGAGGTACTAAATGAGATAGATCACATATCATCACTTTTCGATAAATTTTGTAATATAAAATACTTATTTAGAATTATTTAATCAAAATTCATTTTTTCATGCACAGACACATATTTCCCTCCATTTACTTAACACTTGCTGGCAAACTGTTGATTGTATTTGCTCACATGCTACCGTAAAATTTTTATCAAATCGACATTGTGTTCAGTGAAGGAGTGAGGACCATATGGGCAACCAGGTAATCTCTATTAAGTCTCTCGAAAAACGATTTCAACATAAGCAAGTTATTGCTCCCCTTTCTTTGGATGTTCCTAAGGGACAGTTAATGGGCTTACTCGGTCCGTCAGGCTGTGGTAAAACAACACTAATCAAAATGATTATGGGCATGCTGAAACCTGATAGTGGTACTATTCAAGTATTAGATTTGAATGTTCCTCATAAACAATTATTAAATGACATTGGCTATATGGCACAATCAGATGCACTTTATACAGATTTAACGGGAGAAGAAAATCTACATTTTTTTGCAAAGCTTTATTCACTATCTAAAGCGGAACGAATAGAAAGAGTAGCCTATGCGGCAAGCCTCGTTCGTTTAACAGATGACTTACGACAAAAAGTAGAAAATTATTCGGGGGGAATGAAACGTCGATTATCTCTTGCTATTGCCCTTATTCAAAATCCTAAACTACTCATTTTGGATGAACCAACGGTGGGGATAGATCCTGTCTTAAAAAAGGAAATTTGGCAAGAACTTATTCGTTTAAAAGATCAAGAACAAAAAACCATTTTAGTGACGACGCATGCGATGGATGAAGCGGAAAGATGTGATCAATTGGCCATGCTGAGAAGTGGACATATTATTGCACAGGGTACCCCACAAGAGTTAAAAGAACAATATCAAGCAAAAGACTTTGATGAGGTGTTTGTAAAAGCTGGAGGTGACGTTCAATGAGAATAGGTGCTATCATCACAAGAATCATCCAACAAATGAAAAGAGATAGACGGACACTTGCTTTATTATTTTTAGCCCCACTTCTTGTCTTATCCTTAATGTATTTTATTTTCAATAGTGAAGAGGCTTCCGTCACACTTGTGGTCTCTAATGCGCCCGCCCCATTGATCGACAAATTAAAAGAGACTGATTTTACCATTATCGTGGACAATGATTTTTCAAAAAAACAGCTACAAGATAAAGAGTATAATGGTTGGCTAGCAGTAGAGCAAAATGTTAGTAAGTTAACTTTATTAAATGATGATCCTTCTCTGGCAAAGGCTTTAACGATGCAACTTGCTCAAATCTTACAGCCTACACAAGCCTCTATAGGCAGTATGAAAACGGACTATGTTTATGGTGATCAGGATACGGCTATTTTTGATATATTTAGTCCTATGCTCATTGGCTTCTTTGTTTTTTTCTTTGTTTTTTTAATTACGGGCATTGCCTTATTAAAGGAGCGTACTTCTGGAACATTGGAGCGTTTACTAGCGACACCGATTAAACGTTCAGAAATTGTAGCAGGCTATATGGTTGGCTATGGTTTATTTGCGTTCCTGCAAACAATTATTATCGTCCTGTTTGGTATTTATGTGCTCGATATTGTCCATGTAGGCTCCATCTGGCTTGTCCTACTCATCAATATGATGGTCGCTCTTGTCTCGTTATCCTTAGGTGCGTTGCTATCTAGCTTTGCCGCTTCAGAATTTCAAATGATGCAATTTATTCCGCTTGTTATTGTTCCTCAAGTGTTCTTCTCGGGTATTTTCCCGCTGGATAGTATGGCGGAATGGCTTCAAAACATTGGGCGTATCATGCCTCTATACTATGCTGCGGACGCATTGAATGGTGTGATGTATAAAGGTTATTCACTTTCTGATATTATAGTGAATCTCAGCATTCTTGCTTGTTTTGCCATTGTTTTCATTATGTTAAATATTATCAGTTTAAAAAAATATCGTTCGTTGTAATCAATCCTTAAAAGTTCTGCTATTTAAAAAGCAGAGCTTTTTTATGTAACTGAAATAACTAAAAACAGGAAATATAACCAATTTAATTGAAGTGAATGGTCGATTTTCATTATAATTATTTTATGGAAAAGAATTATCCAAAAATAAAGGTGTGTGAAGATGACTACTATTTTGGAAGTACAAAACATCTGTAAACAATACAATGGGAAAAAAATTTTAGAGAATGTATCGTTTTCAATTGCGTCCAATCAAATCATTGCTCTAGTGGGGAAAAATGGTTCTGGAAAAAGCACTTTACTCAAGATTATTGCAGCATTCATTAAACCAGACAGTGGTTCTATTGTGAAGCATAAAACGTCTTTAAAAGTTGGCTATGTACCAGAAACAACTCCTTCTCATATTTTATTTACACCTCAAGAATATCTTTATCACATGGGCTGTATACGAGGTATGGCTAAAAAGCAGCTTTTGCAGAAGATAGAAGAATTACTTGATATGTTTCAACTAAAAGAGGAAAAAGATACAAGGATTGTCCATTTCTCTAAAGGGATGAAGCAAAAGGTGATGATTATGCAGGCGATGCTAGAAGAAACTGATCTACTGATAATGGATGAACCATTGTCAGGACTTGATGCCAAGGCACAAAATGATTTCGAACAAATCTTAGCTAGAGTAAGAAGCAAAGGACTCAGTATCCTCTTAACCTGTCATGAAACCAAATTACTCGAAAACCTTGTAGACTCCGTTTTACTTATTCAAGAGAATACGATCATTCAGATAGAGGGTTTCGATCGCAATCCAACGCATCGATTAATTTTTGAGATTGCTAGCCTATCATTACTCGATGAAATCATACCTTCGATAGAGATTCAACAACAACAACTTTTAGTGAATGGACATTATGAAATAGTGACGATTGTTCCAGCAAAGGATTCAGATCAAATTTTACTGAAATTATTACAACACAATGCTTCAATTAAATATTTAGCTACTGTCCACTACAAAAAAGAACAATTCTCTTCTCATTTTTGAAAGGAGGAATCGAAAAAGATGAGCAGTTTAGTACGTTATCAATTGATAAATTATTTAAGAACCTATCAATACGTTCCACCTTTTACAATCTTCATTCTATGTCTTATCGTTAATTATACTTTTGTCCCTAATCCAATATTAGATAGTTATTCATTTACATCTCTTGTGCTCTTTTTTTTAATGGGCTGGTTTACTGTTACATTATTTCATGCTGAAGATGAAGGACAAAAAATGATTACTACCCTTCATACGAGAAAAACAATAGACTACAATTTAGGGATATTCATCATTTGTGGGCTGCTTGCCTTTAGCCTAAGCTGTGTTTCTGTCATCTATCCAATCCTAATAGAGGCATTTTTTGAGAAGCCCAAACTATTACATATTTTACTAGGTTTCTTGTCTCATTTTAGTTTATCGTTACTTGCCATTGCACTCACTGCTTTATTTACTAGGGAACTCGTGAAAAATAGGCGAAATACGTGGTGGGGTGTAATAGGCATCCTTATTATTTCTGTCGTGATCGCTACTTTAAAAGATTCTATTCTAACTGGACTTCTTTGGTTACTTCCCCCTCTTCATTTTTCATTAAAAATGATGAGTGTGGGCGATCAAATTGAAGTTATACCCAACGTTTTTTATTGGCAATACACATGGATTATAATTTATGCATTCCTTATCATTGGTTTGTTTTTTTTCCTAGTCAACCGAAGAAAATGATTTAGACATCTTACTAAGGAGAGATAGTATGTATGAGCAACGGGAACATCAAAGTACTAATTGTTGAAGACGAAAATGATATAGCTAATATTATAAGGGACTACTTAAGTGTTAATCAGTTCGATTCACATATTGTTCGAACAGGTCATGAAGCAATCCATTATTTGCAAGAATCTAAACCTGATTTCATTATCCTTGATCTTTCTCTACCCGATTGTGATGGCATTGAAATATGTCGTAAAATCCGTGAAAACAGCAATGTTGCCATTCTTATTTTAAGTGCTCGAGGAAGTGATACAGATAAAGTACTGGGATTAGGTTTTGGAGCAGATGATTATATGACAAAACCGTTCTCTCTAAGTGAACTTGTCGCAAGAATTAACGCTCATTTACGAAGACAGGATAGATGGCTTCAGCATAATGGACGGCATATGGGAGGAGATGTCATTCACATAGATAATATGGTCATAAATAAACAGGAATATATTTTTTTACGTGATAGCAAGCCAATACCACTGTCAGCAAAAGAGTTTGAACTGCTATTTTTCCTAGCTAAAAATAGAAATCAAGTTTTCTCTAAAGGTCAGTTACTTGATGCCGTTTGGGGTTATGAGACCTATGGAGATGAAAATACAATTACAGTTTATATTAGAAGGCTTCGAGAAAAAATTGAAGTCAGCCCTTCTCATCCTGTTTATCTTCAAACGGTTTGGGGAGTTGGTTATAAATTCAGTACACCCAATCACTCATAGGAGAATCAAATGTACCTAAAAAATTGGATGAATAAGTGGTTATGGACTCTATTAATCTGTGTTGTATTATTGTTTATCGTTGTCCTTTCACTATACTTTGCAACAGAGACTTCTCAAGAAGAATCACAAGATAAATATGTTATTAATCAAATTCGTTTATTAGTAAATCCATTATTATTGTACATAGAAGATCATTTTCCAAATTTCGCATTAGATTCAGCTGTACGTAGCACGCTACAACAAATGAGTGATGACAAGAATATTGATATTACAGTAGTTCAACTAGATGGAACAGTAAGTTACACTTCAATTAAGAATGATGTTTCAACTACTATTCATATTAAACATGATATACATTATGATTTATTTACCTCACAACAAGAGCCTGGAAAGATTAATATAGCCTTTCCGATTATGAATGGAGAAAGCAATGAACAGATAGGTAATGCTATTTTTTCCCTGAACAAAGACATTCTCTTTCCTTTAAAACAGACTAATTCCAACTCGATTCTTTTATTAGTCTTTATTGGCTTCTTGAGCCTTTTGATCATTTGCCTTGCCCTATTCATAGTAAGGAAAGTTCATAAAGATATTTTAAAGCCTTTAGATGATCTAAAGGACAACACAGAGGAAATTGTAAAAGGAAATTACGAACAAATTACCATCCACTCGAAAATGGATGAGATTGGTGAATTGTATGCAGTATTTGATCAAATGCGATTAGAGATTAAACAGTTAGCCATCCAGCACAATGAACAAGAGCAAACTCAAAAGAAGCTCATTTCTAATATATCTCATGAAGTGAGAACTCCCTTAACCACAATCAAAGCATATTTAGACGCTATTTCAGAGGGTATTTGTCGAGATGAAGATTCGCTTATGGCCTATATTCAAATCATGCAGTCTAATACGGATAAGATGTCGAGGCTAGTTGATGATTTATTTATTCATACCTTAAAGGAGCTTGGTCATATCCCGATCCATTTAAAAGAACAATATAGCCAAGACGTTCTTACAAACATTCTGAAACCAATTCAATATTATGTCCAAACAACAAATATTCATTTTATAAGACCTACTAGTATTCCTAATGTCCTTATTCTAGTAGATGCTGATCGACTAGAGCAGGTGATCTCCAACCTTATTACCAATGCGTTAAAACATTCTTCTCATGAAGATACCATCACCATTACTACCTATATCGAAAATCAATCACTCTATATCCAAGTAATAGATACTGGTAATGGAATGCTTCCCGAAGATATGCCTTTTATTTTTGAACGTTACTTTAGAGGTCGGCAGCCTGGAAGTGAATCAGTCATTAAAAATGAAGGAGCAGGACTTGGCCTATCCATTTGTCAGCATATTATGGAAGCGCACCATGGGTCCATTTCATTTCATAGTAAGCCTAATGAAGGCACTACCTTTACACTTATACTCCCCATCTCGTAAAAAGACTCCCGTTTTAGGAAGTCTTTTTTTCTTTCAACGTTCTTTTCTTATATGCTAAAAAGAAAGAAAGGGTAAGTATACTACCAAAAAATGAATCGATAATACGGACAACCCATATTCCATAACTTCTTAAAGGAATGCCGTTAATAAGCTGCCATAGACATACATATCCGAGCGTTAAAACAGCTAGTAAACTCCAAAAGATGCGTTTTTTCCGTGGCGATATAGCTGGTATTTTTATATCTTTGCTTAAAGTTGCTCTGTAATATACATATCCAAAGATTAACACAATGCCAAACAAGGTACTCCCGTGTTGTAGAAATTTATAAATCGGTATTTGATAGCCAAAGAAAGTATATGTTTGAGTAAGAACTCGAAGTTTTGTCACCATAAGCCCATTTTGATGTGTAAATGAATCCCATATGACATGTGTTAACATGCCCAGCAATGCAGAGTAGCCAAAAACAAATACTTTCCAAATGTTATTTCCTGCAATTTGATGGCTTTCTGTAGCTTGTAAAAACTCTGGTAAATGGCTCATGATTGGCTGTTGGATAAACCGTTGATAAATCAAATAGATGAAAAGAACGAGTGGCAGATTGAATAAAAAGAACCCTACAAAGGTATGACCAATCTCCCCTATCGGCCGACCTCTTAAAAAATATTCAAAATCTGGAGCCATACTTCCTAAAACTAATGCAGAAAAATGAATATATTTACTTTTTCGAGAAAAAGGTAAGACTGCCGCTGGATGAGCAAATGTTAAGGGCATATCTCAAACCTCCTTATTTATTACATCTATTAAATCGCATATTATAACGTTTACTATTAAGAAAGGTTACTCTGTCTGTAAGAATTTATTAATAATTTCATAAGGACTTACTAATAATTACATATTACACTAAAGAAAATGAGTTAAGGAGGCCTTATCATGGAAAAAGAGATACTGATTCGAGCCCAAAATTTATGTAAAACCTATTCAACCGGCAGCGAACAATTCCATGCTATTAAGAATATGAATGTCGACATTTATAAAGGGGATTTCACCGTTATTATGGGGAATTCTGGTTCTGGTAAATCAACGCTTCTTTATCTTTTAAGTGGGCTTGATGCCCTTACAGCAGGAGAGGTTTATTTTCAGGGAGAAAAACTTGATACCTTTTCTGAACGAAAGTTAGCTACTTTGCGTTCACAGAAGGTTGGCTATATCTATCAAAGTAGCAATCTCATTCCAGATATGACGCTACTAGAGAATATTGCTCTTCCTGGATACATCGCGAAAAAAAATAAAAAAGAAGTCATACAAAAAGCGGAGCAACTACTAAGTTTAATGGGACTTGAAAAGCAACGAAATCGATTACCCTCTCAAACATCAGGTGGACAGCAACAAAGAGCTGCCATTGCTAGAGCGTTGGTCAACAATCCTGAAGTGTTATTTGCAGATGAACCTACTGGTAGTTTAAATTTTGATCAAGGTGTAGCAGTATTAGATACCTTAACGAATTTAAATAGAAATGGGCAATCCATTGTCATGATTACACATGATATGAAGGCAGCTTGTCGTGCGAATCGCCTAATCATCATTCAGGATGGAAAAATAGATGGGATCTTAAACTTTGAAAAATATGATCATACCAACATACAAGAACGGGAACACATTATCTTTTCTTATGTTGCCGGGAAGGAGTAAAAAATGTACGCGATTATAACCCTTTGCTCTTCCTATATAAGAAAACGGAAAATACAAAATGGACTGATGGTTGTCCTTATTTTTTTATCAACACTTTTACTGGCGACTTCTGTCACTATACTGACCAATACAAACAATATTTTTGAAAAAGCCCATCATGATTCAAATGGTGCCCATCAAATTTTAACAATGGGTAACAATATTCATAACCCGATTGCTGTAAACGAATGGTGGCAAGAGCAACCAGGCGTGACTACTTCTAGTCTCATACCCTATAGAAATTTATCTAGATTTACCTTCAATGGGAAAGAAATATCCAATATCTATTTATTTATGATGAATACGCCAAATACACCGTTTATGATTGATCAATTACTATTTTCTGAGGGTGAAAAGCAACTCTCTCCTCCTAAGGGTACGATTTGGATTCCCACATCATTGGCATCAAGCGCTACCATTTCGCTCGGTGATGCAATTGAATTTCATACAGGTGAGAGCACGTTTAATTTAACAGTGTCAGGTATTGTGGTTGATATGCCATACGGAGGCCCTTTTACAACAAATGCTCGTATCTGGATGAACAATACTGATTATCAACAGCATTTAGCAACCATGACAGGTTCTGATCAGTACATGATGGCATTACGCTTTAATGACTATCAGCAAAACACCAATTATTGGGGTGATTTTGAAAAGTATCTGCAGGGACCTTATCTTGAATCTAAAATGGAATATGAAGAAATAGCTTCTTTTTATTTGATCATTAATAAAATCATTGGCTTTATTATGATCGCCTTTGGTATAGCTATGCTTTTGGTTTCCTTGTTTGTTATTGGTTTTAGCATTTCCGATGCCATTTTAACGAATTACAGAACAATAGGCGTTATAAAATCATTGGGTCTTTCTTCTCGAGAGATAAGTATTACTTACGTATTACAATTCGGATTGTTATCTGCTGTCGCGATTATACCTGGCATCATCATTAGTAAATTCCTTTCCAGAATAATTATAGAAAGCTCCTTATCATATATGAAAGCAGGAAATCATTTAACCATACATCAAGATACTCTATTTAACATAGTGATTGCTCTCATCTTATTTGGCATCGTGCTACTCACTGCCTATTTCTACTCAAACAAGGCGCGAAATGTAGAGCCTGTTCAAGCCATCAAATATGGGATGTCAGAAAGTGCAAATAGTAAAATGAATCGGCGCAGAAACAGCTCGAATAGATTATTTCGATTAAGCAGTCTACCGATTCAACTTCAAATTGGTCTTAAAAGTATCACAAAAAACATAAAAAGTTCCATTCTTGTTATTGCACTTACTTCCATTACGTCTGCCATACTAGTCTTTAGTGTAGTCATATTAAATAGCTTTATTTCCATCAAAGAAACATCTCCTTCATGGGGATATGATGCCTCACATGTAGTAGTAACTGTATCTAATAAAGAAACCTTTACAAAACAACAATTTGAAGATTTTTTAATGGCTGATGAACGGGTTAAAGATCATGCATGGCTTGATCAATTCACAGGCATACTTCCTAATGACAGCAATCCCCCATTAAATATTAATGTCAATGTGATTGAGGGTAGCTTTGATGCCGCTGGCTATGTGACAATGTCTGGCCGTAATCCAATCAGTAAGAACGAAATCGCGATTGGACTCAATGTCGCTCGCGCTTTAAATAAAAATATAGGCGATATTGTAGAAGTTTATCTTGAGGGGAAACCGCATTTTCTTATTGTTACTGGAATCTATCAATCGATAGCAAATATGTCAAATTCAGCAAGGATTACAGCAGAGGTTATTAAAGTTTATAATACTACCTACACTACTTCAGAGGTAAGTATGATTAATCTTTTAGATGAAACAGTCGCTACGCCATTCGTTGAGGATTTAAATACGCACTTTAAAAGTTCTGTATCAGCTGTCACACAACAGCTATTATTAGATGCCGTCTTTCAAGAAGTCGTGGCCGTTTTAGTCATTCCCCTTTCAATTGTTGGTATTTTATTTATCATCGTAACCTGCATCATTATTTTTAGTGTATCACGAATTAATGTTAGAAAAGAAAGTAGCACGTATGGCATTTATAAATCGATTGGAATGACCTCTACAAATATTAGATGGTCGATTACAATCGGTATTTTAATTCTATCCATAATGGGTGCATTAGCAGGAATCTTTATCGGGATAAAATTAATTCCTCTTGCACTTCAGTCGATTATTTTAGATTATGGCTTACTCGAACTACCGCTTGTTATAAACTGGCCGACAAGTATCGGTATAAGCTTTGTAAGTGTAATAGCTGCCATTTTTGGCGGCTGGATTTCGACCAAAATAATTGCTAAAACGTCGCCTCGCATATTAATTGTTGAATAAATAAATTTGGCCCCTACTAGTTTAGGGGCCTCTCTTTAATCATTCAAAAAAATTCTCTTCAGATAGCACGACAATATTGTTTCTTCGAAGCAATGCCGTAGTTACTCCTTCGCCAGCTAATTTTGTTCCATTAAACGCACCGTTATAAATCTTTGCACTGCCACAGGATGGGCTATATTCCTTTAAAATGACATGAGTTGCCCCTACCTCAAGTGCTTTTTGTAAAGTTGCATAGGCTCCCTTCAGATATAAATCTGTGACATCTCGTCCAGAACTTTCAACCACTGTTGCGTTGCCATCAAGTACATCTTGTCCATTGCCACCTACAATTTCAGCCGGTTCGCGGGGCGTTGAAAAGCCTCCCATCAGCTCTGGGCAAACCGTGACAGCTTTATTTTCTAACACAAGCTTTTGTATTTTTTCATCTAGACTGTTTGTGCCATTATAACGAACATTTAAACCTGCTAAGCAAGCACTTATTAAAATCATCGTTTTCTCACTCCCTCTACTATCTTTATTCCACTATAACACGCATGCTACAATAATTATGAAGACCAAGGGAGGAGATAAAATGCCTGATCCTATTTTGATTTTACCTTATACAGATGAATGGGCTAAGGAATTTCATAGCATAGGCTGTCAATTAAGGGAGGCCTTAGGAAACATAGCGCTGAGAATTGATCATATTGGCTCAACTGCTGTAACAGGGCTAGCAGCAAAGCCTGTAATTGATATACAAATATCCGTCACATCGTTTACACCATTGGCAGCATTTAAAGCTCCATTAGAATCTCTAGGTTTTAGTTATCGAGCAGAAAATCCAGACAAGTCTAAACGCTATTTTCGAGAGGCTCCTGGAGATAGACGAGTACATATTCATGTTCGACAGGCTGGTAGTTGGGCAGAGCAGCTAGCCTTATTATTTCGAGATTTTTTGCGCCGTCATCCAGATTACTGTCGTCGCTATGAGCAGGTAAAATATGAATTGGCTAAGAAATACCAATATAATCGTCAACTTTATACAAAATCTAAAGAATCGATCATATGGGAAATTTTAAAACAAGCAAATCATTGGAGTCAGCAGACTGGCTGGTCTCCTGCCAATTCAGATAACTAAAGAAAAGGGAGGAACAAACTTGGCTGAATTTACAATTTGTTTTCTGAAGAAAGGTGATTATATCCTTTTATTGAATAGAGATAAGCCTCAGTGGATGGGCGCATGGAATGGTGTTGGTGGCAAAATTGAACAGGATGAAACACCATTAGCTGGTGCCTTACGAGAAATTAAAGAAGAAACAGGCATTACGGTTGAGGATATTACCTATAAGGGTAAGATTACCTGGACAGATGGCGTTGTTAACTATGGCTGTATGTATGCGTTTATAGCGGAACTACCTGAATCTTTTCCATATGTAACACCGATAAAGGTTGCTGAGGGCATTCTTGATTGGAAGGAGCTTACTTGGATTTTACACCCTGAAAATGTAGGTATTGCGGACTTAAAATATTATTTACCTAAGATGCTCAATGAAACAACTAACTATGATTATATTTTTACATATCAAGACAAGAAATTAGTCAATATCTCTTCAGCACCAATTGAACAAACATCGACTGTCTAATAATAAATAAGCCTCGTCCATGCAATAGGTGCATAACGAGGCTTGTTTTTAGAATCTTGGTTGTGCAAAGCGCATTCTGCACATGGACCAATTTAAGCTTGTAGTTTGGATTTTATCATGTATTTCCCATAAGCTATCCACGATTCGCAATTCAACATTGCGCTCCAATAATGCTTTAGCTATATCATTGATCTCTGAGACATGGATGGGCATTTGTGTTATTTCACTCGTATAATAGCCCGCAATATCATCCTGTAAAGTGAATCCATTACTATCAAACTCATATAGGTAAAGACTTGTAGTTTTCAATACTTCCCACCACTTGTTTTCTATGACTACTACATGTGAAGCTTGATGTAGATATTGCTGTCTGTCCTGCTCTGTTGTTTGATCTCCTGCATGAAAGCAGACACGCGGACAATCTCTTGGCGTTAAATAGTTTGGCAGGCATCTTTCGTTGATTGCCCATACTAGCCCTTTTTTGGCATCTAAATCTGGTCGCTCAGGCAGTCGAGGATGAAAAATCATAATAGTAGGGTCTTCACTGACATGAAATAAACGCATCGGTACTTCTCCTTTATTTCTTTAATTTAAAAACAATAAAATCTGCACAATGCAAATCTTCCGCAAATTGAGGGTACTTCCTTAGCATGTCTTGTGATGGCTTGGGCTCTACCATAGTCTCAATAGTAAATCCAGCTTGCCTAATTGCTTGCACATAGCTTGTTAATGTTCGGTGGTATAGAACTATTGGTGGGTCAGCATCTAGCTGGTGATACTCCCCTTCATAAAAATAACGTTGGACTTTCCAATACTGTTGATCTAGCTGCTCATGTCTCATCCATCCACTATTTGGTGTCACAAAGCATGGGTGTAAAATCGAAAAAATAAAAGTGCGATTAGGTTTTAATAATCGAAACATCTCACATAAAGCAGCCTGATAATCCTCTAAATCTTGGAGAACCATATTTGAAACAATACCATCAAATTGTTCATCTGCTAAAAAGGATAAATTTTCACAATTCCCGTGTAAAAATTGAATAGCTTCCTGCTGTGATGTTCTTTCCATAGCAATGTCTAGCATTTTTTGTGAAAAATCAACAGCTGTTACTCTTGCACCCTTCTTTACCAGTAATCTGCTTAAATAGCCTTCTCCACATCCTGCATCTAATAGATGGTTTCCATCTACCTCACCTAGCAAAGAAAAGATAGTGGGATTTAACAGTACGACACGATGAATATCCCCCTGCTCATCGTAGTTTGCTGTATACCTTTCCGCATATCGATTCCAGCGTTGAATAGCTTGTTCTGTGTTCATTTACAGTCCCCATTTCAAAGTAAAATCGTAACGTTACGTCCTATGTGCACTTGTCTATTTTTCCATATAAAGAAAAAAATATATAGACTTTTATTTTATTTTTTAATATCATGTAGATAGAGGCACGGCTTCTTTAAGTAAATGATAAAGCCAGAAATCCTATTTGGATTTCTGGCTTTTATGCGTTATATAGAAATTGTATGTTCAGCAACAGCTTCTTTTTTTATAGTTAGCCATCTACCAATTACCATAACGAGCAATGCAAGAAACACTATGACACCAGCAAATATAAGTGCTGCTTTATAGCTACTATAAACTTCGACCAGTTTTCCTGCGATAATCGGTCCGATAATTTGTCCAAAAGCATAAAAGGTTGTTAATAAAGAAACAACGAATCCGCTCTTTGTCGGGAATAGCTGTCGTGCATAGGAAGTAGTTAGCGTGACAATTCCTACAAAGGTTAGACCGAATAAAAAAGATGCTAATAAAACGCTCCATACCGTTTGTGCAAAAACAGGTAACAGGATACCAACCACTTGCAGTATGTATGCCACAAACAAAATTTTTATAGCTGAAAACTTCTCTAATAAGACCGTCCAAACAGGAGCTGATGGAATAGCCGCGAGCCCCACAATGACCCAGCTATAGGAAGAGTAAGCTTGAAGAGAAGGAATATTATGAATAATATCGACTAAAAAAGTACCTGTAATAATATAGCCTAACCCCTCTAAACCATAGGATAAAATCAGCCATGGCATAAAACCCTTTGTCATTTTTGTATCAAGAGATTTCGTAACTTTTGTGCTGTCCTGCACCACTAAACTTCTCCATAAATAAGAGGTAATAAATAAAAAAATCGCTGATAAAATTCCTAAGCCTAACCATGCACCCTGCCAAGCAAATCTTGCTTCTATAGCAGGTACACATAAACCTGAAATAGCAATCCCTAAGCCTATACCACTAAATACATAGCCAGACCATCGTGATAATGAATGCTTCGCCAAGTAATCCATAATAATACTCGATGTTAACACAAAAATAAGGCCCCCTGTAATGCCCGCAATTAAACGCAGAACTAGCCAAACACTATACACTTCTATTAAGCCCATTAATATAACAGATAGGACATTGGTAACAACACTTGCCATTAAAACATTTTTACGTTGACGATAAATGAACCCTGCCCATAATGCGCCAATGAAATAACCAATATAATTGCTTGAAGCTAAAAAACCAGCCACTTCCAATGAAAACCCTACATCATGACGCATAAAGGGTAGAATCGGTGTGAAGGCAAATCGACTAATCCCCATAGCAACAACTAATAATAAAATTCCTCCAAAGACAATTCCTATATGTTGTCGATTCATGATGAACCCCCCTCTCATATATTCTACTGTAATTAAAAGGATACAGAGCGCAAATTAATAAATCTAATATATAATGTATATAAAAGCATAAAAAAAATTTATGAAAGGTGTAACGACATGAATTTACATGCTCTACGTTTATTTATAAAGGTGGCTGAACTCAATAGTGTTTCCAAAGCGGCACAGACACTTATGATAAGTCAGCCTGCTGTAACCATTCAAATTCGAAATTTAGAGAAAGAACTAGGCTTGACACTGCTAGAAGCCAAAGGTAGGGGCATTTCGCTAACACAAAATGGTACTTTTTTATACAAACAGGCACAGCGCTTATTTGATCTAGAAACTGATATTGAAAATAAAGTTGAACAGCTTAAAAATACGGGCAATGAAGAACTGCAAATTGCCTCCACGCATGTTCCCTCCCATTTTTTACTACCTAAATGGTTAGCTCAATTTAAACAAGTTTATCCAGCAACACATATTCATTTAAAGACCGCCAATTCCCAGCAAGTGATTGAGGATTTACTCCATTATAAAGCTGATTTAGCTTTTATCGTCAAAGAAGATGGACATCATGCTGATATTAATTATCAATTTCTAATGAATTTGGATTATTGGTTTATTGTGCCGTACAATCATCATCTGGCAGGTCAAACAGTATCGCTTGCAGAACTTATGCAGCAGCCCTTCGTCACAAGGGAGGATGGTAGTTCCACAAAAGAATACTTAAATGCCCTATGTAAAGTGCATAAAATTCCTCCACCGAAAGTAGGTTTACAACTAGACGGGATTAATGAATCCATACATGCCATTGCGGCAGGTTTTGGTACAATGCTAGCACCATCCATAGCAGCTTCTAGCTTTATTCTACAGCAGCAAGTTGCCCGCGTTTTTATTAAGGACATTGATATCCAACGACCGATTTACCTTTGTACAAGAAAAAATGAATTGCATCACTCCACATCCTTTAATAATTTTCTTCACATCATCAATGAATCGATCATATAGAAAGAAGGCACTCTCAAATAGATGCCTTCTTTTATTATCTATCAACGCTTGTCAAAGCTGTAAAAATGTAGTTAAAAAGGTGCATGCATTTCTTTAGTCATTATATTAATATTCGTTTTTTTGTAGACTTAATAGTTTTTATAGCCTATAATAATCCGTGTTATTATCAATAAACGAACATTAAGGTGGTTTTTATGTCTGAATATACGTATATTTTCAAAGGAACAGCTTTTACTAGTAAATCTGCTACTGACGTTCACATTTTAAAGGATTATTTATTTTTCATTAATGCTGACGGTATGATTGTTAAAACTATCGCTCCCGAACAACCTGATTACCAACAACTATTAATTACATATCAAGATCAAAATAACTTCCATGCATTAGCTGAAGGCCAATATTTCCTACCGGGATTTGTCGATTTGCATGTACATGCACCTCAATGGGCACAATCTGGGACAGCTTTAGACATTCCTCTTTACGATTGGTTAAACACATATACTTTCCCTATCGAATCAAAATTCTCCGATTTAGTATTTGCTCAAGAAGTTTATGAGGATTTAGTAAGCACACTACTTGCCAATGGTACAACTACATCATTATATTTTGCGACGGTCCATAAGGAGGCCAGTGTACTTTTAGCGAAAATCTGTGCTGAAAAGGGACAACGAGGATTAGTCGGAAAAGTGGTCATGGACGATCCTGAACAGAATCCTGATTTTTATCGAGATGAAAACACAAAAACCGCATTAGAGGATACGGAAGAATTTATTTTAGCTGTAAAAAATTTAGCCAAAACGACTAAACAGGGTGTTTACCCCGTTGTCACTCCTCGCTTTATTCCAAGCTGTACAGACGGTGCCTTAAAGGGCTTAGGTGAATTAGCTGCGAAGTATGATACACATATCCAATCACACTGTAGTGAAAGTGACTGGGAGCACAGCTACGTTAAAGAACGATTCAACAAAAATGATGCCGTCGCCTTACATAATTTTGGTTTGTTAGGTGAAAAATCTGTCATGGCTCATTGTAATTTCTTAAGCGATGAGGATGCCAGATTATTTGCTGAAACTGGCACTGCCATAGGTCATTGTCCAATCTCTAATGCCTATTTTGCTAACAGCGTGATTCCAATCGCCCGCTTTCATGCAATGGGCGTTGATATTGGACTAGGTTCAGATGTTTCAGGCGGATTTTCTCCAAGTCTTTTTGATAATGCAAGACAAGCTGTTATGTCATCGAGAATGCTAGAGGATGGTGTAGATACAACCATTTCCGCCGAAAAGCGTGGTGTCCCAAATTCACGCATTACAATAAATGAGGCCTTCTATCTAGCGACAGCTGGTGGTGGAGAAAGCTTAAGTCTTCCAATTGGCCGTTTACAGGAAAACTATACATGGGATGTACAAATTATCGATACAAAAATTCCTACTGCTAGGCTTCCGATTTTTGATCCAAATGAAGATTTACACGATATATTCCAAAAAATCATGTATCTTGTACGCCCAGAAAATATCCGCGAGGTATGGGTGCAAGGAAATAAAGTTCATACGAGAGGCTAATCATTCTCTTATTCTCTAATAAAAATCTATCATTTTGAGGTGTACAACTTCGTGGAAACACAACATAGAAAACTAACTAATCAAACAAAACAAACACAATTAACCGTGTTACCAGATGAAAAAATTTCGTTCGGTCAGTCTGCTCTACTCGGTTTACAGCATGTTATGGCTATGGATGTTTATGTGGTGCCCTTTTTAATTGCCATGCTAATCGGTCTACAAACTGGTCAGGCAAGCGCCTTGATTCAATCAACCTTTATTGCAGCTGGGGTCGCAACGATTGTGCAAACACATTTTTGTATGAAATTACCGATGGCACAAGGTCCATCCTATGTTCCACTTGGTGCCATTGTTGGGATCTATGCAGCAAGTGGTAGTGGTGATTTAGGTTGGAGTACTGTGCTAGGTGCTAGTTTAATTGGAGCCATTTTGGTTATTATTTTAGGCTATACAGGTATCTTCAATAAAATTGTCCAAACATTTATTCCACCAATTGTTGGTGGAACGATTATCTTTGTGGTTGGATTGTCCTTAATGCCTGTTGGTTTAAGTGATAATATTTTTAATGGTGCAGGCGCATCCATAAATCAAAACATTTATTTAGCACTTATCTCAGCATTCGTATTAATTATTTGTGTCATGTTAGGCACAGTCTTCCATCAAAAAGGACGTCTATTCCGAATTGCTTCTGTCATCATCGCCTTAATTGCTGGTAGTATTGCAGCAAATATCATGGGTGTTTTAGATTTATCTCCTGTATCGCAAGCCAAATGGTTTAGCATGCCACAAATTCCATTTGCAGATTTTAGTTTTAGCTTTAATTTTTCTGCTATTATCACAATGGTCATTATATATATTGTCTTAATGGCTGAAACAACAGGAACATGGTTTGCCATTAGCAATGTCATCGACCAACCTTTAACAAATAAACAAATTAACCGTGGTGTTATTGGTGAAGGAATTGGCTGCTTTATTGCTTCTTTACTTGGCTCCACTCCTGTGACAGGTTATTCAACAAATGCAGGTGTTATCTCTATTACTGGGATTGCGAGCCGTCGTGTCTTTATAGCAGCAGGTATTTGGTTTATCGTCTTCGGCTTCTCTGGTAAATTAGCAGCACTCATCTCAGCAATTCCTTCAGCTGTTATTGGTGGTGTATTTGTGATCGTCTGCGGCATAATAGCCATTAGTGGTTTACAGGTCATGAAAAATGAACATATTGGTGAAAAGGAAATGTATGTCATCGCGATTCCTGTTATTTTAACGTTAGCATTGACATTATTGCCTGATGATTTCCTGTATTCCTTACCTACAACCGTGCAGTATTTATTTGGTTCGCCTATTGCAACCGCTGCGCTCGTAGCGATTTTCCTTAATAAAATTTTACCAAGCTCAAAATAGTAGCTATCTACAACGCACAGCATCTCTAGTCCATTCGGATTGCAGGTGCTGTGTCTATTTATTTTCTAAAATTTCTGTTTCCTTCCCTATAAATCTGTTATACTAGAGTAAAAAAGTAGGGATTAAAATGGACTATGATGTCATAATAGTTGGTGCTGGCTCCATGGGGATGGCGGCTGGTTACTTTTTAGCAAAGGAAGGAAAAAATGTACTTATGCTAGATGCCTTTACTCCACCCCATGAAGAAGGTAGTCATCATGGGGATACAAGAATCATTCGCTTTGCCTATGGTGAAGGAGCTAGCTATGTACCTTTTGTAAAAAGAGCTGGCGAGCTTTGGCAAGAGCTAGAGTCTTTAACAAATGAAAGCTTATTTATACAAACTGGTGTAATTAATATTGGAGAGCCAACATGTGCCTTTATTCAAAATGTGGAGGCTAGTGCTGCGCTCTATAATTTAGCGCTTGAACACTATTCACCTGCTGAAGCAATGAACAAATGGCCAGGGTTATTCTTGTCAAAAAATTTAGTTGCTTGCTTTGAACCTACAGCTGGTGTCCTTCGTGTCGAAGCATGTATTCAAGCCTATAAAAAATTAGCCTTGGAGGCGGGTGCAAGCCTCCAAACAAATGAAAAAGTATTGGCTATCCAAGCTGGTGATATTGTACAGGTACAAACAGTACATAATAGCTATAAAGCAAAGCAATTAATAGTAACGGCGGGTGCATGGGCAACAGAATTATTACAAACAGTAGATGTGAGCATACCCGTCACACCAACGCGGAAAACCTTTGCATGGTTTGAGGCAGATGAGCAGCTGTATCGTGATAAAGTTTTTCCAGCCTATTGCTTTGAATTCGCCGATTCAACCTACTACGGCTTTCCAAGTATTGATGGAGCGGGGTTAAAACTTGGACGACACGATGGTGGTGATGTGGTTAATCCAAACGACCCTCTACGTCCGTTTGATGCGTCTGATGCTGTTGACTTACAAAACTTCGTTGATCATTTTATGCCTCAGCATGGAACGCTTAAATACGGAAAAACATGTAAGTATTCGATGACACCAGATGAAGATTTCATCATCGACTTTTTACCTGAACATCAGAATATTGTGATTGCTGCAGGTTTTTCTGGTCATGGCTTTAAATTTAGTAGTGCTGTTGGGGAAGCTCTTGCAGATTTAATTATAGAAGGCAAAAGTAAACAAGATTTATCTACCTTTAAACTTAGTCGATTTTAGCAAAAAAGGATCGGTACAACGGTTAGTCGTTGCACCAATCCTTTATTTTGTTAACATCGTTTGAAACTCTTGCCAATCATATAAACGTGGAAGATTTACATGCTGGTTATAAGATTGATTCTTTAAGATTACCTTAGTTGTCACATCATGAAGTGTCTCAAGTACTGCTGGTTTATCATCTACATAAATATCTAAAGCAAGCTCTTTTATAATGGCTACCTTTTCTGCATCTTGCATGCCACAAAAAAAATGACCGTCTGTTATTGGAAAGCCCTGTGCCTCCATCCAAGCTTTTGTTTGCGCACAATATTGTTTTGGACGAGATGTAATATAGTAAATGTCATGTCCCTGCTCTGCTAAAGCTTGGAGGGCTTTTAAAGCACCATCAAAAGATGGACAGTCCGTAAAATAGATCTCTTCCAATGCGCTATTCCACAAGGCAGTTCCTTCCTCATCTGTTAATCCAAATGGTTCATGAATTTCTACTCGTTGTATCGCTTGAAAGGTTTCAAAGGAAACCTTTTTGCCAAGCTTTTTATTATAAAGTGAAAAGGCATGTGCTCGTAAATCAATTAATGTGTCATCTATATCAAAGCCAAACTTCATCTAGTTGTTCGTCCTTTCACGAAGCCTTGTTTATAAAGTTAGAAGCAAATGTCTGTTCTTTTTCAATTTGTTTTGCTAATACTTCCTCAATGGCTTGCTTACGCATTTGTTGAAAATATTGTACGTTAAATTGTGCTAGTGTGTCTTTATTTAGCAATGATGCAAGACAATCTGCATCTTTTAGTGCACTATTCAGCCCAAAAGCGCCTGTTGGTGTCATTGTATGAACAGCGTCCCCTAGCAAGACAAGGCCCTTTGTCCCCCAACTATTACAATGGCTACTAAAGACATCAAGCAAAACAAAATCCTGCCAGGAAGTTATCTGTGCCTGCACTGTCTTCGTTAATTCTGGAAATGCCTCCACAAGCTGCTGGATAAAGGGTGTAAATGCTAGTTTTCGAAGCTGAGGGAAACTACCTTGCTCAATATTCCAGCCTATTTGAAGATAACCACCAACTTGTGTAAACAATGACAGCTGCTTATTATCGATGAGTGCCATTTTTATGGATGGTTCCCAATCAGATGGCGCAGGAATTTTAGCCCACAGTAAATCAAAGCCATGCTTCTGTTTCTGAACATCAATATGTGCTTGCTTACGAATAGTAGAATAACGACCATCTGCACCGATAATTAACTGACTATCGATTTGTATAGGGTCTCCGTTTTTTATCGCCATAACGCCTCTATAATGACCAGTAGCATCCGCGATCAGCTTTGTTACCTTTGTATGTAGCAGGCATGTAAAGTTAGGGAACAGCTGTGCTTTTTGTAAAATTCCTTTTAATAAATTTGCCTGTGGTACATGAATGCCTAAATGTCCTATTGCTTCATCTGGAAGAATTGTTTTAAATGCTCTGCCACCAGCATAATACTCAAGTTTCTCCATTCGTAATATACCGAGTGCCTCGACTGCTTCGAAAAGATGGTGGCTTTTTAAAACAGCCTCCCCTTCCTCATTTAAATGCTCGCCACGAAATGCCTGACCAAGTGCTACATTTTGCTCTAATAAAATCACTGACAGCCCTTTTTTAGCAAGTAGGTAGGATAACAATGCACCAGCAGGACCTGCCCCTACTATACAGACATCTGCTTGATAGTTCACTTTTTTTCACCCTGCTTTGGATAGGCAATAATACGCAAATCCTCGCCTATTTTATCAAATGAAGCAAACTCAACATTCCATGCCTCATGCATGAGAGAGGGATTATAGCCAGCAAACGGCGTTAACGATAGATTTCCACCCAAAACTTTAGGTGCTATATATACTACATATTTATCGATTGCACCTTGCTGTAAAAAGGAAGCATTCATTTTACTTCCACCTTCTAGCAAAATATCTGTTATGCCGTGTATATAAAGCTTTTCAAGCATCTCATCAATCTGTAATCCATATTCATTTTTTTGTACGGGTAAAACTGTAACACCTTTTTCTGTAAATAAATGAATTTTTTCTTGGCTTACGTCGTCACTGCAAACAAGAATCGTTGGTGCATCCTCTGTATTCAAGACATTTGCATTGTCAGGTGTACGTAGAGAACTATCCATAATAATACGTGTTGGATTTTTTCCATATCCTTCTTTTAGTCTTGTTGTTAAAGAAGGATTATCAGCAATGACTGTACCCACGCCAACTAAAATTCCATCTACTTCATGACGAATATGGTGAACATCCTCACGTGCACCCTCTCCAGTTACCCATTTTGAATGTCCTGTATGCGTAGCAATTTTCCCATCTAAAGTCATAGCAAATTTTGAAATAACAAAAGGACGATGCGTAAGCATATTGTGAATAAAACGCTCATTTAAACGGCGCGCTTGTTGCTCTAAAACCCCTACTTCCACCACTATTCCAGCATCTTGTAGCAATTGGATGCCACGACCTGCTACTGCTGGATTTGGATCTTGCATAGCAATTACCACTCGACTGACACCAGATTCCTTCACTAAATTGGCACAAGGAGGTGTCTTACCATAATGTGAACAAGGCTCTAACGTTACATATAACGTAGCACCCAGTGCATGCTCTCCAGCCATTCGAAAAGCATGCACTTCAGCATGTGGTTCCCCTGCTTTTCTGTGTAAACCTGTACCTACAATCACACCGTTCTTCACGATTACAGCCCCAACAAGTGGATTAGGGTTCGTATTTCCTTTAGCACTAGCTGCTAAATCCAAAGCCAGTTGCATATACTTTTCATCTACATTCATCATCATCGCAACCTCCACCTATTGCTTTTCACGTATATGTCCAGATTTTTCAACTTTCGTTTCTAAATAAAAACGATTCGTCTCTGTCAAACCGCCCCATAAAGGAACATGCCCTTCCGCAGCCATGCCACGAGCCTGTAATGCAGCCAATTTCTTCGGATTATTTGTAATAAGTGTTACTGGTTTGGTACGCAGTGTAGCTAATACCGCAAGTGCTTCGTCATAAGAACGTGTATCATCTAGGAAGCCAAGTGCATGGTTTGCTTCAACTGTATCGAGCCCTTCCTCTTGCAATAAATAAGCAAGAGATTTAGAGAATAGTCCAATACCACGACCTTCATGATCAGCTAAATAAAATATAGCACCACAGCCATGCTCAACTATCATTTTCATAGACTCATGCAACTGGTATCCACAATCACAACGCTGGCTGCCAAATATGTCGCCTGTGTGACAAATACTATGCATTCGGATTAAAGCATCTTCTGAATGGGTAAAATCACCATATACAAGCACAGAGGATTGTTGTAAAAATGCTAAATTAGCAGCGGCTAATCCATCAATGATTTCTTCTTTAGTTAAATTCGCATCAATTTTAAGCCAGTTATACCATTGAAAAGTTGCAGAAAAATCGCCTTGTTTTACAGGTAATTTCACTGGTCCAACTAGGCAAATATTCTCTGTATTTGTATGCTTTACTAACGTCATTTTATCTTTTACTAAGTCCATCACTTTAGTTGTAATTTTCATATTAATCTCCAACCTTCTATAGAAACAGTTGGCTAAATTCACCAACTGAGCACATGTATTTTCACATCACTTACATAACGTAACTTAGTTTATAATAATAACTAAAAAGTGTCAATCGACAGCTATTACTCTTTAATTATAATTATTAGGGATGATAATTTTATTATTACTTTTTCATCATATACTACTAGCTTATGGAGATGCTATTTTTTCTGTGCAGGCTAGTCTATAATAAGCTGTGGTACTGTAATGACGAAAGGAAGTTTAACATGAACTTAGAAAAAAATGTTCAACTAAAGCAACCAAAATATCAACAAATAGCCATTGATCTTGCCTCCAAGATTGTTGAAAGAAAATACAGCATTGGCGATAAAATATATGCAAGATCCTCTCTTGCCAGTCAATATAATGTTTCTGCTGAGACGGCAAGAAGAGCTATTGCCGTTTTGCAAGACTTAGAAATTGTTGAAGCTTCAAAAGGTAGTGGCGTAATTATAAAATCGTATGAAAAAGCGGCTCAATTCGTCAGACAGTTTCATGATGTACAATCGATTCATGAAATACAAAATGAGCTTTTGACAAGTATTCAAAAGCAACATCATGAATTGATTAATTTACAAGACAAGGCAAAGCAACTAATTAGCCGCACAGAGCATTACCGGTCAGTCAATCCGTTCATCCCCTATCAATTAGAAATGACAGCTGATAGTCCATGCATTCATCAAACTGTACAAGCTTTAAATTTTTGGCAAAATACTTCTAGTACTATCGTTGGTATTCGACGTGGCAATGAATTATTACTATCCCCTGGTCCTTATGTCTCATTTGAAAAAGGGGACATTATTTATTTTGTTGGAAATGATGAAAGTTTCGCTAGAGTTCAAAGCTTTTTATACCCAAATTAAAATCCGTTTAAGCGCTGATATAACAGCGTTTAAGCGGGTTTTTTCTTATTTGTCGATTTGACAAAAGTAACAACCCTTTGCTACAGTAAGGTTGTTACTTGTTTATTTTTGGGTATCATTATCCTCACATAGTAATAATCTACGAAAGGAGTGCTTCTATGGAAAAAATTAAAATAGAACACGTATCGAAAGTGTTTGGCAAACATATTCCCCAAGCACTAGAACTCGTTAAGCAACAAAAAAGTAAGACTGATATCTTAAAAGAAACAGGTGCAACTGTTGGAGTATACGATGCAAGCTTTACTGTCAACGAAGGAGAAATCTTTGTTATTATGGGATTGTCAGGAAGTGGCAAATCCACGCTTATACGGCTCCTAAACCGCCTAATTGAACCAACGAGCGGAAATATATATATCGATGGAGAAAATATTTCTACCATGGGAAAAGAAAGTCTACGGTCTGTACGAAGAAACAAAATGAGCATGGTTTTCCAAAACTTCGGTTTATTCCCCCATCGTACATTACTTCAAAATACCGAATATGGCCTTGAAATTCGAGGTATTTCAAAAGAAGAACGGCAAGCAAAAGCTGAACAGGCTTTAGAAAATGCTGGATTACTCGCTTATAAAGACCAGTATCCAAATCAGTTATCAGGTGGTATGCAGCAGCGTGTTGGTTTAGCACGAGCCCTTGCTAATGATCCTGAAATATTACTAATGGATGAAGCATTTTCAGCACTTGATCCATTGATTCGCAAGGAAATGCAAGATGAGCTACTCGATCTACAACAAACATTGAAAAAAACAATTTTATTTATCACACATGATTTAAATGAAGCATTACGCATTGGGGATCGCATTGCCATTATGAAGGATGGCTCTATCATTCAGATTGGTACGGGTGAAGAAATATTAACCAACCCAGCAAATGATTATGTCAAAACATTCGTGGAAGATGTGGATCGTTCTAAAGTATTGACAGCTGAAAATGTCATGGTACGTCCAGTTTATGTCAATACAGACCTAGATGGCCCTAAAGTGGCACTAAAGCGTATGCGTCAAGAGGCTGTAAGTTTATTAATGGCTGTTGATAAAAATAGACATTTAAAAGGCTATATCACTGCAGACGATGCACTAGCTGCAGCGAAGAAACAAGAGCAAACCGTCCATTCTATTGTGCAATCAGAAGTATTAACTGTTCCACCAGATATGCTACTACAGGATATTTTAGGGATGATTTATAATTCTCCTACTCCTATTGCCGTTGTGAAAGATGGTCGCTTGCTTGGTGTACTAATTAGGGGCGTTGTCATCCAAGCACTGTCAACTAGCGATGAGGAGGCCGAATCACATGAATAACTTTTTAGATAATATTCCAACATTACCACTAGCTCCGTGGGTAGAATCAGCTATGGACTGGTTGACGAGTAATTTTTCAGCGTTCTTTAACTCTATTCAGCAATTCGGAAAACTACTCATGAATCAGGTCACTGATTTATTAATTAGTATCCCAGCCATTATTCTTATACTTCTTGTCGTGATATTTGCCTTCTTCGTTTCAGGCAAAAAGTTAGGGCTTGCTGCATTCTCATTAATTGGCTTGTTGTTTATCTATAACCAAGGATTATGGACTCATCTTATGGAAACAACCACGCTTGTGATCTTTTCCAGTATTATATCCATCATCATCGGTATTCCACTAGGTATCTTAATGTCAAAATCAACGGTAGCTGAAAACATTATTAAACCAATACTAGATTTCATGCAAACAATGCCTGGCTTTGTCTATTTAATTCCAGCTGTTGCCTTTTTTGGTATTGGTATTGTACCTGGTGTCTTTGCATCCGTTATCTTTGCTTTACCCCCAACTGTACGTATGACAAACCTCGGTATTCGTCAAGTACCAAAAGAATTAGTGGAAGCTGCAGACTCCTATGGTAGTACAGCTAGCCAAAAATTATTTAAAGTAGAAATCCCCCTTGCTAAATCAACCATTATGGCAGGGATTAACCAAACCGTTATGCTGTCACTTTCTATGGTAGTTATTGCCTCTATGATTGGGGCTCCTGGTCTAGGACGTGAAGTATTAACAGCCCTTCAACGTACTCAAGTTGGGAATGGCTTCGTTGCAGGATTAGGCTTAGTTATTTTCGCGATCATTATTGACCGTTTAACACAAAGCCTCAATAAAAAGAAAGCATTATAGAAATGTCATCTTTCTTGCTACCATCCATCCTCCTGTGGATGTCGGCAGTTTGGATACAAAATGATGAAGAGAAAGGGAGATTCGATGAAACTGAAAACACTATCAAAGTTAGGAATGGCTCTAGGTCTAGGCTTCATGCTTGCTGCATGTAGTGGAGGCGACTCAGGCTCAAGTTCTGGAAAAAACAGTGATTCTAAGGAGGTAAACCTAGCCTATGTTGAGTGGGATACAGAAATTGCCTCAACGAATGTTGTTGGGCAGGTACTCGAAGATTTAGGTTATGATGTAACATTAACTCCTTTGGATAATGCGATCATGTGGGAGGCTGTCTCGAAAGGAGAGGCTGATGGAATGGTTGCTGCTTGGCTACCACATACACATGCTTCACAATATGAAAAATATAAAGCTGATTTAGATGAGCTAGGTGAAAACCTTGCTGGTGCAAAAATTGGTTTAGTTGTACCAAGCTATATGGATGTCAATTCTATTGAAGATTTATCTAATGAAGCAGATCATACAATCACTGGTATTGAGCCAGGTGCGGGCATTACTGCTGCTACAGAAAAAGCATTAGAAGAATATGATAATTTAGCAGATTGGAACTTTATTACTTCTTCTTCTGGTGCGATGACAACTGCATTATCAAAAGCACTGAAAGATAAGGAAGAGATTATTGTCACAGGCTGGTCACCACACTGGAAATTTGCGAAATATGATCTTAAATACTTAGAAGATCCAAAGGGTGTATATGGTGGAGAAGAAACGATTAATACATTCGTACGTAAAGGCTTAAAAGAAGATTTACCAGATGTATATTCAGTACTCGATAACTTCCACTGGACAGCAGAAGATTTAGAAAGTGTTATGTTAGAAGTAATGGATGGTAAAGATCCAAAAGACGCTGCGAAAGAATGGGTTGATGCTAATCCAGATAAAGTGGCTGAATGGACAAAAGACGTAAAAAAATAATATAAAAACAGGCACTCCTGCATAAGAGGAGTGCCTGATTAATTATGATAGCAATTTCAACATGATTGCTGATCCTAATACAAGGATAATACAAACAATGCGTCGCCAGTCCTTAGATTCATTAAAAAACAGCATACCTAGCAGCGCTCCCCCAGCTGCACCAATCCCTGTCCAGATCGCATAGGCAGTACCCATTGGTAATGTTTCCATCGCATAGGCAAGGCCTGCAAAACTTAAGGTGAATGCACCAATCAACAGTCCTAAATTTTTCATACTCTTTGTCTTATTATATTTACTAATCATATATACGCCCAACATTTCACATAACCCTGCAACAACTAATGCCATCCATGCCATTATTCACTCACCTCTTGTTCCTTAGGCTCTCCTGTTACTAGCTTTAAGCCTACAACTCCTGCAAGTAACACAACAATACATATGATTTTTGCTAATTTCCACGGCTCTCCAAATAGCAAGCTATCCGCACATACAGTACCAGCTGTTCCTAATCCGACAAAGATTGCATAAACGGTCCCAACTGGTAGATGCTCACCTGCTTTAATGAGCAAATAAAAACTAATAAAAATGGCAATTGCTGTACCAATCCATTCTAGTACACTTGTTGCATGCTTTAACCCAATGACCCAGCCAACTTCAAAGCAAGCCGCTATAATGACGCTGATCCATTGTTTATTCATCATAAATCCCTCCATTTTATAAGACACGGCCGAATAATTGGATGCTCCAACTACTTTTTCAGCATTCGCCAAATGACTTGATTTTAGCCAAACAAAAAAAGCCTGAAGAAACTGTCTTTAAACAGTATCTCCCAGGCTTTTATCCTTCCGTGTCACAAAATCAATTTGTGGTTTTCTCTCGGACCAGACTAGCAAGCGCTACGGAACCCTAGAAAACTTTTATTCGATTATTACTCTTAGTATAGCAAACTATTCAATGATTTTCCACTGGTACATAGCCAACCTTTTCTACCATTGCCTGCCCTTCCTCAGAAAGTATCCAATCAATCAGTTTCTGTACATTTTGATTTTCCGTTCCTGCTGTGATGGCATAAAATTCAGACACTAAAGGATATGTACCATTTTGAATATTCTCTTTTGTTGGTGCTACTCCGTCAATGGATAGTAAATTGATCTTTTTGTTACCAACCATCTCTGTAGAATAATATCTAAACGTAAAGCCCAAGGCATTTTTATAATTTCGATATTGCGACACTTCACGAATGATTCCACCCATTCCTGATGCAACATCTTCAGTGGGTGCCTCCATGATTGGCGTATTGCCCATCAGCTTTTCTAGTGTCGTTTGGCTTCCACTATCTGCTGGGCGTTGGAAAGCACGAATGGCCTCATCCTCCCCACCCACTTCACGCCAATTAGTTATTTCTCCAGCATATATTTTTTTGACCTGCTCAAGTGTTAAATTATCGATTTTATTTTTACGATGCACAAAAAAGACAAATGCCTCTCGACCAATTGGCGTCATATCAAATGTAAGTCCTTCCTTTTCTGCCTGCCATTCTTGTGAGATGGACGGGGCTGCCACAAAGATTAAATCAACATCTCCAGCTATTAAATTTTGATAGGCCTCTGGTGTACGACTTACTTGAACTCTACTATTATATGGAGGATATTCCCCTTTGGGATACGTAGCCTCCACAAAAGCCGCATATAAAGGGTACATGGCTGTTGCACCATCTAGTCGTGGTAATGACTCTGTCAATTGTAAGGAAGCTTTATTTTTCACTATTTCATTGCCAGGGACAAATGGCTGATAGACTGTTACATCAATTTCCGCATCAACAGTGGGAATACTCATTTTATAATAATGTTGAATCGGTTTCATGGCTGCAATCAACAGGGCGATTCCCATGACACCAAATAGCAAGCCCCTTCGTTTTTTTGTATTGGTCCATTTAAACATACTACATACAATCCAGACAAATAAACAAATGGGTATAGTAAAGACCAAATTAATTAAATGCAGCCCACCACTCAATGTGATCATGAATGCCACTATTAATGTCACAACGGATAAACCAATTAGTATCGATACTATTTGTATAAACTTAAGCATACAAAGACCTCCCTAGTGTAATTTTACACTCCTTACACCAATGGTACCCGAAAGATAAAGCATTCACAACTATATATTCTGAAAATTATGGTAAAATTAATTTTGTCTGGATTTAATGAATGCTTTTTGTATGAAGGTGGTATATCAACTATAGAAAAGGGATCTTTTCGAAAATCTCAAAAAATCTCGACAACCTATGCTAGGGCATAATTGATACAAGTAGGAGGGTGTACATATGGCAATTGAAAAAGTACGTCGCCATTTAGCACAATGGCATGTAGAACACAAAATACAAGAATTAGAAGAAAGCTCCGCAACAGTTGAGTTAGCAGCACAGGCGCTTGGCTGTGAGCCAGAGCGCATAGCAAAATCTTTATCTTTTCTTGTAAATGATGGAGCGATCTTAATTGTGGCTGCTGGTGACGCAAAAATCGATAATGCAAAATATAAAGCCGTATTTGGTACGAAGGCAAAGATGTTATCCAAAGATGATGTGGAGACGATGATCGGCCATGATGTCGGAGGTGTATGCCCTTTTGGTGTGAATGAGGGCGTAGCCATTTATTTAGATGAATCTTTAAAACGTTTTACTACAGTATTTCCAGCGTGCGGTAGTAGTAATTCAGCCATTGAGGTAACCATTTCAGAACTTGAAACATATGCTCCCTATAAAGAATGGATTGATGTCTGTAAAGGCTGGAATGAATAAGGACCAAACGATTGGCGATACTTTAAAAAGTCTCGCCAATTCATGTTGTTGAAAAAAGATAATATCGCTAGGAGAAATAATACCTTTTGGCAGGGTAAGGGTTGATTTCCGTTCCGCCAGCGTCCATTCCAGGGGGCGTCCAATGAGCCGCTTCTCTCACTTACGTTCGCTCCAGGCTCTCATCAGTGACGCTAAATCCCCTAGGTGTGACGCTGGCTCCTCTTCAATCAACCATTCTGCAAAGTGTCTTTACTTTTTTAATAGTAGCATAGTAATAAAATCGCCCATTATCTGTATTCATAGCGGGGATAAGCTCTTATTTTCAATGTGGAGAAGTGATGAGTGACAAGAAGTGAACACCTTCACTTTATTTGAAAACCTTTGCTAAAAAGATAACACTTTTGTAGGTTGGAGTGGAAGGCTACTTGACTCCCGTGGGATAGCGAGTCAGGCGAAACCCTGCACGGAGCGAAGGAAGCGGTTCGGCGCTCGCCCACAGGAAAGCAAGTAGCCTGCAACGGCAATCCATTTTCACCTTCTAAAAAAATTTTATGGGTGGTTTTGTTTTTCAGCACTATAGATTTGCTATTCCTTGTAACCAACGGCTAACCAATGTGAATCCCATTCTGTAATTTGATTGCCTACCCGACAGCTTAAACCACATGCACGATTATCAGCAACAAATGAGCCAATTAGCCACTTCTTAGCACGATATCCTTCTTTTAACTGCACTGTTATACTAGGCATCTCCACATACTGTTGGTAAATAAACAAATTATCATCATAGTGTTTGGATGTAGAAGCATTTACTCTCCGCCCACTTCCTGCGTAAATTTCTACTGTATTTCCCTCACGAGAATAAACAGGCTTCTTGACATAGGGTACATCATCGCGAATAAATGGTTCTGCTGTAAGGTATGTAGGAAGCATATATTGCAAAATAGCTGCACGTTCCTCGGAAGTAAAGAGCAATGGATCATTTCTCCGCTCCCATATTAACCATAATAAGATTTTCGATTGTAATACATAGGCAGCAGGTGGATTAATAATGGCTAGCTGTCGTTTTTTGACAAGCTCTAAAAGATGCAAGCCAATGCGATCACCATCTGCTGCCACATCATCTATTAAAAACTCTACAGGGTGTGCGGGTCTAAATAAAATATCAATTTTCTCCATTGTAGGTGTATAAAGACCTTGTGCTACCTCGGACGTGTCATTAGAAAAGATAATAAGCTTTTGTATGGGCACATACTCAATGTCAAAAGGAATACAGGACTTGATAAACTGTACCTGGCAATACTCTTCGTAGTCCTCTTTCGCTGTTTTTCCTGTGATGACAATCTTCGGCTTTTTGACATTATGTAAATATTGAATGGCAGCAAAAAGAGCGCCCGACAATGCTTTTTGTAAGGCTGTTACATCATTGGGATTTTTATAGCCAAAATGCTGACATAGTGCGTCATTCATCTTGAAGGTTTCTTGTACAAGAAAAGGGGTTTCTCCATTTAACTCTAAACATTTAATGTAGCCCTCCTCTGTACAAATAAAATCAAATCGTGCCAGAATTGATTGCTGCTGTAAATAATCTAATTGAATATATGGGATCATTTCTGGTCGAATACCTAAGGCTAAGAGCTGATCGACCGATAAATGTTTAAATTGTTTCCCGACTTTTAAAAAGATGCGCCAAAGCATTTGTGTTGCATAATGAAGTTGATCAATTTGTTGCTTTGGCAATTCTAAAACATCATATAATGCGTACTCTAAATCCTCAAAGTCAGGAAAGAAGTCAGGGAATTTTGAGTAAAATGCTTGTCGTTGCTGTGTGTGATTCATCATGTTCTTCACTCCCTATCCTAACCTTACGAGGAGGACGAGCCGCCACGAGATGCCCCACCTGAACCAAAGCCCGATTTTCCTGTGCTTGAGGAAGAGCTATTGGAGTAGGAATTGGAACTCTTAGATGAACTATCCGTCGAATAGGAGCGTTGTCCACTCGAATAAGAATTTGATCCACTTGAAGTTGAGCTACCTGAAGTTGAACTAGCCTTATTTTGCGTACTGTTTGTTATACCATTTGTTTGTTTACTTTCATCCTTAGCGCTTGATGACGATCGTGGCACTGCTGAGCCGCCACCATTGTTTTGCTCATTCCGATCTGTACCATTTTTTAAATTGCGACTTTTATATATCGCACTTCCTATCATGGCTCCAGCCGTTGCATACATCAAACCATTAAAGAAATGCTGGGCATAGTAAGGTGAATTTTCATCGATACATTCAAAGGAACCATCATCACCTTCTTGCCATTCATCACAGGCATCAGCCATTTCACTATTGTAAACACTTTCTATTTCATCACTTGTATTTGCTTGATTTTGATCTTCAGTTATCTGATTAGAAGTAGTTAAAGGGTATTCTTCTGCTGTTTGAGTTTCACTATTTCCACATGCTGCAAGCTGCACAGCCATCAAAGATGCCGTTGTCACAGCCATATATTTTTTTATTTGCTTAGCCATATTATAAACGCTCCTTTATTTCTGGTACCTAGTTTACGATTATCTCCTATTTTAGGTTTCATTTTTTACAAAAACATACAATTTATTTTAGCAGAAAAAATCCCAAACAGTAGGATTGTTTGGGATTTACAGTATTTTACGATTGTTTGGACACGACTTTTTTTCCATAAGTCATATATCGCCATAATTTTTCAAATGGTCCTATTGTAAAGAACTTAAACCAAATCACGCTAAAAATTATTTGAATGATAAACGTAATACTCGCTATCACTACAATCTCTGATGGTGAAACTACTTCTAGCCCCATTAATGAAATGATGGCTGTTCCAATAAAGCTTTGCGCTAAATAGTTTGTAAAGGCCATTTGCCCCACACGTCCAATTGGCTGAAGTAGCTTCGCTATTGTTTTATGTTCTAATAGAATAAACAAACAACTTAGATAAAAATAGGTTGTTGGAACAACCCCTAAGCCAATGATAGATTGAAGCTGTTGGTCTTCTGCTTGTGAGGCAAACCAAATCCATAATGAGCATCCAATAAAGAACGGGAAAGTACTATAAAGCAACCATTTTATTTTTTGACTATGCGCTCCAATGTGCCCAATCCAATCAGCTTTTGCTACTAAAAATCCACTTAAAAACATAATAAAGATGGCTACGGCATCATTGCCTAAAAAGCCAAATATAGCTGACGAAACTGTATTAGACGGCATATACATTTGTCCTAATAATGCCAGAATATGCAGTGTGATAATCGTAAACAACCATTTAGAAATGGTTGAAACCTTCGCAGAGTAAAATGGTAGCAATAAAAAACCAATCACTGCGTAAATGGCTAGGATAGAGCCCCAAAAAATAAAAATATGAATAATACCTATAACCAATAGAGCCAATAAGCGTCTTGCAAAGCGCATTCTCGGTCTATCTCCCCGCGCTTCTGCACGTGTAGCAAAAATATAAAAACCAACCCCAAATAGGAATGAAAAGATAGAGAAAAATTTCTTTTCTATAAAAATATTAATAAGTGAATCAATAACCCCATTGATTCCACTCATATCAGGCATTGGTGCACCCTCCATCAAGAGCTGATAGGCACCTACATTAATAAATAAAATACCAAATAACGCTAATCCTCGAATAATATCTAAGGCAATGATTCGTTCTTTTTGTGTAACGGATGGATTCATGTTGAAAAACTCCTTATCTTTTATGCTATAGCTAGCATAACTCCCCATCCTTACAAGTAATTATTTTTAAGCTTACAGGAACCTTACAAATCAAAAAGAATAGTCTTATAGTTTTTTATCCTCTTCTACGATGAAATATTACATATTTTATAGTAAAAACATCGAAAAGAGAGGTTTAGAAGATGAATAGAAATCGCAAGCTCGGTTTTTGTTATCCCGGCTACCGATACTGTGGTCCTGGCTGCTCAGGACCAGGTACGCCTACAAATGCAGTGGATGCTTGCTGTAAACTGCATGATGAATGCTATGAACGCCACGGTAGCACAAAATACTGTGATGAATTGTTTCAACAATGCCTCCGTCCCCATATGAACGCTCCAAATAAAATGGCTAGAGACGCTAGACTATTCTATCGAGTTTTTGAATTACGAAATCGTTTCTTTTAAAAGCAGATAAAGCTCACGATGTTTTTAATAACCGCGTGGGCTACTTTTTTGTATAGATAGCATATTTTTGTGGTGTCGTAAAACCAAGCTTTGTGCCTAGGTGAATGGATCCTGTATTCGAAATGTCACAATCCCAACAAGGCTTTAGCTGGTTGACAAGACAATGATCTATAAATGTTTCTGCAATGCTACTTGCTAATCCTTGTCCTCTAAAATTCGAATCTGTCATAATATCAATTTCTGCATACTCATTTGATTTAAATATAGAGACCGCTTCACTAATGATTTGTTCTTTATGTACGAAACAAAAGCCAAAGCCATTTTTGAGGAAATTAGAGGTAGAATCCCAATATTCCTCATAATATGTCTGATCAAATTCCAGTGAATTTTTAATCAAGGGTTCAGTAATAAATTTGACTTCGTAGTCACGTTCCCCATGCTTCTCTCTATGATTATAAATATTTTCATCAAATGTAAATGTATAGCGTTCTAGCTTTCTCAGTTGATTATTTAACAAATGTTCGATTTTAGTATTCCACTGTTCAGAATAAGAAAATAAGGTAAACCGTTTCTGTTGTTCTATAGCCTGTTGAAAACAATAGGCAAGCTGATAATCAATCGAAGTCTTATTTTCATTGCCATATACATAGTATATCCCTGATTTCGTGTGAAATAATAATGTTTGAAAAGCAGCTGTATCAGAATAGACAGCTCCTTCTATCATTCGATCTAGTATACTATACACAAATGTCGGGGCTCTTGAAATAAATTGTTTAATGATAGGATATTGCTCTTCCGAGACTTTTATCATGCTATTTCCTCCAGTATTTTGCAGTATGTATCATTTCTATTATAATAAACTTATATCCATATGAAGGGACTGAATTATGCGCAGATAGCAATATTTTTCATCCAACATCATCATAATTTTGGAGGTAAAAGTATTGATTGAAAATATCGACACGGAAAGATTGCGGTTACAAAAAATGGAGAAAGCTGATGCTAAAAGTTTATTAACCATTTGGTCTGATCCTGATGTAACCAAGTATATGAACATTACTCAGTTTACACAAGAAGAGCAAGCCTTGGAAATGATTGAACTTCTAGAACAATTAGCTAAGCAACACAAGGCAATCCGCTTCTCTATTTTTGAAAAGGCATCCAATCATATCATTGGGTCATGTGGCTTTAATATGCTTGATTATGACAATGCTCTAACAGAGATTGGCTATGATTTGGGCAAGGAATATTGGGGAAAAGGCTATGCAACAGAAGCTATAACTGCTTTAATTGATTATGCCTTTAAGCACTTAAAAATGGAAACAATTGCTGCAGAAGTTGACGCTGCCAATATCAATTCAATCAAGGTTTTAAAAAAATTGAATTTCATTTACCAAGAGAAGCACAATACTGAAGATACTCTACAACTTTACACTTTAACAAAATCGTAAGAAGAAAAGGCTAAGCATGGTAGAATTCAACCAATACTTAGCCTTTTTGATTAATGATACATGCCGTTATTCATTTTCCCTGTCAGCTTTTCTATTTTTACTTCAAATAGTTCAATTTTCGGCATAATCGGATAGCCTTCTCTTTCAAATGTCCATTCAGGCTTGCCATACTTCTCCAGTAACGCATCAAAGAACCATTCTTTTTTCGTTTCCTCTTCAATTCTTTCGATATGTCCAAACAAAACAACACTTTGATAAACTAGTGCGGATTGACAGGCATATTTTTTGCCTGGATGTAAATCACCCATATCGCAAACTTCTATACAAATTTTAGGATTTTGTTTGATATTTGACCAAAAGTGACTTTCTCGAAGATTACCAATATGCAAGTATAGTTTGTCCTCCCCTTCATATACATAGACAAACGGAATAACATAAGGAAAACCTTCCTCATCAACTGTTGCAACATGCGCAACTTTTCCCAACTTTAAGTATTGCTGTGCATCCTCTTGTGAAATTTCAACACGTTTGTTTTGAATCGTACCTCTCATCATTTCTTAACCCCCTCATGAAATTATGTAACGATTAATAAACATCGCTAAACCGTTCATTTTAAACATATATATATTTTACATCTTTAGCAAAACTAAAAAAAGGGTAAATTTTTTTAATAGAATAATAAAAGCCAAGGATGCACTAGTATAGCATCCTTGGCTTTCTTGTTATTTAATTGGAATCCAAATTTCTGAATACGAATCAGGGCTATAAGCATCCTCTTCAGGATAAACCTCCAACTCTGCTGTTCCTGCTGGTTCATATGGGTTGGATGGGAACCACTCTGAATAAATTTGTTTCCACGTATTTTGCATTGCATCAGGCATAGGTCCATGTACTTCAAAGATAACCCATTTGGATGCAGGTACTTCCATTGTTAAGAGATCTTCCCCTACTTCTCCTACATGATCAGTAGCAATCCAATAATCAATGAAGCCCTTTTGTCCCTGTTCAGTATTTGGTACACAAACACCTAATACACCATTGACCGTGCCATTATTTAATTGGTATAGCTGGTGATCAAAGCCACTTTGGTTTACCTCTTGCCAAAATAGAGGTATTTCCGTTGTATTCTCCCCATTTTGACAGTTGTATGTTCTTTTTACCCCCACAATTTGGAACTTGTCTTTTTCAATAATTTTATATTTCATTGGTTCTGCTCCCTTCAAGCTTACCTGTATGACCAGGCGATTATATGATTGTAATGGTCCTTGCTTCTTTCTTGCTTCACTAGGCGTAACATGGTGCTGTTTTCGAAACGCTTTAGTAAAGGCTTCAGGAGTTTCATAGCCGTATTTGTAGGCGAGATCGATTATTTTTTGTTCAGTACCCAGCAATTCTTGTGCAGCTAATGTTAATCTTCTTCGCCGCAGATAATCTGCAATAGACATATCTGTCAAAATGGCAAATGTTCGCTGAAAGTGAAAGACAGAAGAATTAACCTCCTGCGCAATCTGTTCAATCGTAATATCCTCTAATAAATGCTCCTCCATATAATTAATGGCCTTTTGTATCGACTCAATCCAACTCATTGCTTTCACTCCTTGATTCCATCTTAAAATAGATACTGCTATATAACCTGTCTTTTTATGCTAACTTTGGACAGGTTTTAAGGGAAGTATTTTTTATGATCTACTCCCCTTGCTTAATTTCGTCCTTTATCTACACTTTTTTCTCTATCTCCTCAAAATTTCATTGTACTCGAAATCAAAATATATTGAAAAATAACAATAATGTATTTATAATAACGGACAAGACCTTTATTGTCCTTAAATAAAAATAAAGCGTCCTAAAAAGGAGGAAGAATTGAATGAGTGAGTTACATACGCAATTGAGTGTTGGCAAACGAAATTTTATCTTTTCATTATTATTTCTAGCATGGTTAGTCGATTCATTAACATTGTTCGGTATGAATGTGGCCATTATCCCCATTAGCAAAGAATTACATTTAACACAGACACAAAGCGGGTTGGTCATCAGTAGCTTTTGGCTAAGCAGTGCACTGATGACATTGCTAGCAGGATGGGCCTCTGATAAGTTTGGCTCACGGAAAATAATTGTTATTGCTGTTTTCATGATTTCCCTCTTCTCCCTACTTACGGGGATGATTGGCTCTTTTATGGCAATCTTAGCTATTCGTTTTATTCTTGGTCTTGGTGATGGTGGTTTACCGACAGGCAGTGGCGTTGCCATTACGGAGATTTTCAAAAAAGATGTTCGTGCACGGGCTAAATCGATGCTTCTAGCTGCTCAATTAATTGGTGGTGTTCTTGCTTTGTATTTGGCTGGTTTAATTGCTGATACTTGGGGCTGGCGCACAATGTTTTACATTATTGGTGGTGTTGGTCTAATTGTCACTCTTTTATTGTTTAAGTTTTACAATCCCCCAAAGCTTATTAAACAACAGGTGGCAGAAACTTCAAATGGTCGTCCAATGAAAGAACTCTATAAAAGTTCATTTTTATGGATGCTTGTCGTGATGTACTTTTGCTCAAGTACAGTCCATTGGGGTTTCTCGTCATGGCTTCCCTCCTATTTGGAACAAACGCGGAATTTAAATTTACGAGAAGTCGGATCACTTGCTATGATTCCACAGGCTTGTGGATTAATCGCAGCTATTATCACAGGATTTTTAATTGATAAAGGACTTGCTGGAAAAGAAAAAATAATTGTATTGATTGGTGCCATTGTTTCAGGCCTATGCCTTTATATGATGTTTAATGCATCGAGTATTCAGTTAGCGATTTCCTTTCAGAGTATCTTCTCTATAGGGGATTCAGCCATTTCAATGGCAATTTTGGCCATTCCGCTTAAGTATGTTTCTCAAAAAATTATAGGCTCTTTTTTAGGCATGATGTATTTCGCTAGTGGTATGGCTGGCTTTATTGCCCCAACAGCCATGGGTGCTCTTATTGATGGTTTTGGAGGCTCATTCCAAGCAGCCTTCTTCTTCCTAATCGGCGCCTTAGTCATCGTGGTAATCTGTGCGGTATTCTATAGAATTCCATCAAAGAATAGTAGTTTAATTGATCATGCATAAAAAGAAAGGTAAGGGTGAGTTTATTTGACCAAACATAGTAGACTATCACAAATTATTGAAGAAAAACGAGAAAAATTAATTGAAGTGAGTAATCAAATCTGGCAATATGCTGAAACAGGATTTGAAGAATTTAAATCTGCTGAACTATTAAGCAAAGCACTAGAGGATGAAGGTTTTGAAGTGGAGAAAGGTGTTGCCCAAATTGAAACCGCCTTCATAGGAACGTCTGGTCATGGCAATCCTGTTATCGCATTTCTAGGAGAATTTGATGCGCTTACTGGTTTAAGTCAACATGGCGGTATAGCGCAGCCAAATCCACAAGCAGCAGGAGGTAACGGTCATGGGTGTGGACATAATTTATTAGGTACAGGTTCACTTGGTGCTGCTATTGCATTACGTGATTACATGCAAGAGAACAATATCGAAGGAACGGTCCGTTATTACGGTTGTCCCGGGGAAGAAATCGGTGGCGGTAAGACCTTTATGGCAAGAGAGGGTGTTTTTGATGATGTTGATATTGCTTTGACTTGGCATCCAGGAACAACAAATAATATTATGTCGGTTGCCACACTCGCTTGTTACGAAGTGTACTTTAAATTTAAAGGTAAAAGCGCCCATGCAGCTGCTAGCCCACACTTAGGGAGAAGTGCTCTTGATGCTGTGGAGTTGATGAATATAGGAGTAAATTATTTACGAGAGCATATCATTCCTGAAGCAAGAGTCCATTATGCCATTACAAATACAGGTGGTTTTTCTCCAAATGTTGTACAAGCAGAGGCAGAAGTTTTGTATTTTGTAAGAGCTCCAAGAGTTTCTCAAACGGAGGATATCTACCAACGTATTTGTGAAATTGCAAGAGGTGCTGCTCTGATGACTGGTACTGAGGTAGAAATAGATCTAGCCTCAGCTCTTTCTAATGTGCTTCCAAATACAACATTAGAACAGGTTATGTATGAAAACTTCATTAAATTAGGTACACCTTCTTATTCAGATGAGGAAATACAATTTGCTAGTGCTATTCGTAAAACACTATCGGAAGAGGAAAAAAAGGTGGATGTGCAAAGAAATCGTCAATTAGCTGGAAAAGATATTGCGGATATTATTGATCCATTTAAGCCTGATGAATTTATGGCTGGATCAACTGATGTAGGTGATGTTAGCTGGCTTGTCCCAACTGCACAATGCATGACCGCATGTGAACCACTTGGAACCCCTCTTCATACATGGCAAATCGTAGCAACAGGGACAACTTCCTTAGCACATAAAGGCATGCTTCATGCAGGGAAAGTTATGGCTTCTACAGCACTGGATGTCCTTCTACAACCAGAATTAATTGAACAAGCGAAGGCAGAATTAATTGAACGTCGAGCTGGTGAGGTATACACTTCCCCTCTGCCATCAGATGTAAAGCAATACAAAATTCGCTCATAGCATAACAAGAGAGTCCATATATCTATGGACTCTCCTTAGAATGGAGAAATTTTATAAACCTTACGTGGACGTCCGCGTGTATGGGGTTTCTCCTCTGCAACGACTTCAGCAAATCCTTTTTCCTCAAGGGTTGTTAATATTCTGCGCGCACTTCGAGCTGGTATCTGCATATATTTTGCTAGCTCATTAGCATTCAGCTCATCACTTGCTAATTTTTTCAATGAGGACTTTAACTTATTTAATGTCATCACACTTAAGGTGGTTTTCTGACTTAAAGCCTCTAATTCTTCTGAGGTATAGGAGTATGTAAGTTGTTCAGGCTTTCCAAGCGGTCCTGCAATTTTTTTATCATCAAAACAAACCATCCATGAACCCTTACCGCATTCCTTTGCATGCAATAAGGCATTTCCAGCGTTTATTTCTGCGTCATATACCGTTTGACCAATCCCAATTCCACAAGTCATGGCCTCTTGATCTAGCGGTGTGAAATCTTCTATATCAGGCATTTGGTTAAAATTCTTCGTTATATCCTCCATTAAGCCTCTCGTAGTGAAAATCACATAACGCCCAAATCTTGTAGATTTAATGGAACCATGGATGCTTTTTGTGTACGTCAGCAAATGCTCCATTATCTTAAGTTCCATTCTAAACAGCTCATCTGTTGAGAAGTTATTTTTTGCGATTCCTAAAAATGGATCAATTTCGATTATTTGTACAGCAATTTGAGTCGCCTTATAGCGTAGCATTTCATATGTTCGTAGCATATTCGTAATAACAGCCTCTACAGCCATCGAGGATGGGAACAATCGATAGGTTGGAACACCTAGCAGTTGTAGTTCATGATGAATGGGATGACCAGTAATGGCAGCCTTTGTTTGGCCACTTTCCCAAAGCTTAAAATGATAGTGCACAAGCTCTTTTAATGAAATTGTCTCCGATTCCACAAATTTAGGCTTTACTTCAATCCCTGCCTCCACCAAGGCCTGCTCCCATGCATCACTATTACCAGCATCGTAGCTAATTTCATTCACGTCGATTTTGTGTTCGTACAATACCTTTAACACGGTTTTATATAAGGATGATCCTTTATACATAACATAAAAAACTGGTGTCTTTAGTTGGTTCCAACTTTGCACAATATTATAGGTGATGGGCCCTGTACACAGCCACATATCCATTTCTTCCATCAATAAAGGTGTCACTTTTTCATCTAAATCCTCTTGTGCTAGACATTCTATCGAGGTAAATATAAACTCTGGCCAATTTTTCAAGACAGCTTCGACAAATTCAATCGAGTCTGAAGGGCCAAGAAGACCTAACCGTATTTTCAACCAAACCCCTCCTTTGTTCGATGAACATGATAATTTTATTATAGCAAAAGTATATAAAATACATATAAATTTCCGACAACTATCGATTTTCATTTACCCACTGTAAATATAAGAGAGGAGGTATTTTTTGTAAAATAACAAGGTGCCTTGGATAAAAAAATAGATCTTTCCATCAAGTAGTAAAATGGCAGTAGAAAACTTTGAAGCACGCTAATTCGGTAGGATAACAAGCTATTTCATTAAGATTATTAAAGAAGTTATTATAAGACATAATGAAGTTGTGGATGTTCATTACTTTGAAACTGTACTGGTTAGGGAGAAAAATGATGATCCATGATCCAGATGAATTAATTTATGACAATCCAAGGAAGAATAAACCCGATTACCATTAACCTTTCACAACAATCGAGTTTATCTTTTATTAAAAAAAGTCACGTCTCATCGACATGACCCCTCTTGTTAAATAGTGTAATTGTTTTGCTGATAAATAATTAAAGCAGAATGGATGACCGTCTGTTCTCCAATAAAGAGCGTATTGTATTTGATATCAAGTATGAAAAAGCCTTTTAAATCTACTAAAGCACGGTTAATATCAAGTTCAAATTGCACAATATCATTGTTTTGAATTGTCACAACTTGAGTTATCTGTGTCATCGTTCACACTCCTTTAATCTTATGATAGAGCAAAAAGAAGTACATGTCACATAAAAAAGTTGGAGCTAAAAAAGCCCCAACACCTTTAGTACATCGTTAAATATTCCTCACGCTCCCAGTTATGGACACGTGTGCGATATTTATTCCATTCAATTTCTTTGGCAGCTGTAAATTTATCATAAATATGGTCACCCAATGCATCACGAACAATGGTATCCATTTCTAATTCAATTAGCGCAAATTCTAATGAGGATGGTAAACTATCAATCCCGTTCAACTCCCGATCTGCTGCTGTCATTTTATAAATATTACGATCTACCGCAGCTGGTGGTGTTAAATCTTTTCGTATACCATCCAGCCCAGATGCTAGAATTACAGCCATTGCTAAATAAGGGTTTGCTGCTGGATCAACTGAACGCAATTCAATTCGTGTAGATAATCCACGTGCTGCTGGAATGCGAATTAATGGTGAACGGTTTTGAGCAGACCATGCTACATAGCAAGGGGCTTCATAGCCAGGTACTAATCGTTTATAGGAATTGACAAGTGGATTCGTGATAGCTGTAAAACCATGCACATGCTTCATAATTCCTGCCATAAAGCTACGTGCGGTTGCGCTTAATTGCAAGTCTGCATGTTCATCATAGAAGGCATTTTTATCACCTTCAAATAAGGAGAGATTAAAATGCATTCCTGAGCCATTGACCCCAAATAGTGGCTTTGGCATAAATGTTGCGTGGAGACCATGCTGTGCAGCAATGGTTTTTACCACCAGTTTAAATGTTTGGATATTGTCACATGCCTCAATAGCACTCGCATACTTAAAGTCGATTTCATGCTGGCCTGGTGCTACTTCATGATGAGACGCTTCAATTTCAAAGCCCATCCCCTCTAGCTCTAAAACAATATCACGACGACAGTTCTCTCCCAAATCAGTTGGCGCTAAATCAAAATAGCCTCCACTATCATTTAATTCCAGTGTCGGATGCCCTTTTTCATCCAACTTGAATAGGAAAAATTCAGGCTCTGGCCCTAAATTAAACGACGTAAAGCCCAGCTCCTCCATTTCCTTCAATACTCGTTTTAAATTGGAGCGTGGATCTCCTTCAAACGGTGTACCATCTGGTCTTGCAATATCACATATAAAGCGAGCTACTTTCCCCTTTTCAGCAGTCCAAGGAAAAATCACAAAGGTATTGATATCTGGCTTTAAATACATATCTGATTCTTCAATACGCACAAAACCTTCGATTGAAGAGCCGTCAAACATAACTTTATTATCTAGCGCTTTTTCTAATTGACTGACAGGAACTTCCACATTTTTGATTGTCCCTAAGATATCTGTAAATTGTAGGCGAATAAATTTCACATTTTCTTCCTTCACTCGGCGTATAATATCTTCTTTGGTATAATGTTTCATTCTTCACCACTCCAATGTAATTTTAATTAACACGTTTTTTATAACTGCTCTAAAAATACATTAAATTTGAAGAATAAGCAATATGTATGTAAGGTTTTATGACATGCTTTTTATCGAATATATTAATCCTTATTTTAGATTAATTTTTCTTACCACATTTCCATCTCAAATAGCGATCTTTCATCTTTAAAAAAGGGCAAAATTACTACTTTCTACAAAAGGCCTTTAGTCTTACAAAAATTCTTCGTCACTCTAAAAATGAACAGTCTAGTATCATGACTAGAGACGAAGTATTCACTATTTCCCCATGCATCAATTGTAGATATATCAAGAACATCGTTAAAAAGATAACCCGTGAACCCTATCCAAGAACCAAGATGTCAAAAATCCTATTGATTAAGTTTTACTTTATATCACAAAAGCCTTGTATAATGCGATATTTATTGGTAAATTTATAGCAAATTAGAATTTTAATTTATTCATATTATCAGTAAATACGGAGTATATAATTATGGTTAGAAATCATTATGTTGGCTTCCAGGAAATATTTAGTTATAGATACATAAGGCGGTGAATTAAGTAGGCATGTCAGTATTAATTATTGGCAGCGTAAGTAATGATGTGCTACGTCTGCAAAAATATTTTCATCGTATCAGCATCCCCAATATTTATTGCTTTTCAACAACGGAAGCAGCAATGAACTATTTAGTAGATTCAGCTTTGAAAGATGAGCTGGAATTAATCGTACTTGACACGAAAATGACACTCAGCAATTGCGAGGAAATTTGTCAGCACATTCATGTACTTAAAAATTGGATAGATGTCCCTATCCTTCTATCTACTACCTACGAAAAAAACATAACAATCGATAGGGTTTTTGAAGCAGGCATTTTCGACTTTATTTTAAAGCCGTTTGATTTTACTCATTTTAAGACTCGAATTCAAGTAGCCTTAAAATATCAGAGGGAAGCCAAGCTTCGAAAGCAGCAAGAAAGTATGATTCAAAAAGATTTATTTGTTGCAAAAAAATTCCAAAAGAACGCACTATCTCCTCCATTAAATCTTGAGCAAATACAGGTTGATGGTCTTTACGTAACATCCAATACACTAGGAGGTGACATGTACTGCTGGTTTAAGATTAATGACCATTTAACCGCCATTCTTCTGTACGATGCAATGGGGCATGGCATAGCTGCATCACTCGTTACTATGTCCATCAGATCATTATTAAAAGGAATGATTACTAAGTTAATTGATCCAGTAGCCGTAATCCAAGAACTTAACCGCCAAATTTACGAGCTATTTTCTGATGAGGATATGGACCGTTTTTTAATGACAGCAATCTACATACTTCTAGATACAAAAAACGGCACTTTGCACTATGTGAATGCGGCTCACCCTTCTGGTTTTTTATTTGGAAAATTTGGAGAAACAGTCTTCCTCCCAGCGAATACGCCTATCCTCGGACTATTCCCTACTATTCAAATAAATAAAAAAACAATACCTTTATCAGGCTGGCATCGTATTATTCTTTATACGGATGGATTATTAACATTGAACGAGCAAAACTCAATTGATATGGACTTTTTCTACGCCTATGCTTCACAGGATAACAGCTATGCACTACAAAAGTTTTCTCAAAAGTACAATTTATTTGATAATGATTACAGCGATGACATCACAGTCGTTTCAATAACAATTACATTAAAGGGTAGGTGATTGAAGATGGAATTCACACTCAATGTAAATCCTGATACACAAGCTATAGCCTTTATTGATCAAGTAATGGAGAATTATACAGAGTTATATAATCTACCTTATAAACGAGAGTTAAGATTTGTTGTTCATGAACTAGTCATCAATGCCGTAGAGGCTATGAGAAAAATTAATACACCCGCTCAAAAGAAGATTCAAATACAAGTAACTCAATCAAACGAAGAGATAAAAATAACAGTCACTGACGAAGCAAAAGGCATTGACGAAAAGGACTGGGACAAAGTTCTTCAATTCGATTTAGACAAATTTGATTATGCTGATCGTGGACGCGGTTTATTTTTTGTCAAAAATATGGTCGACCATATTTGGTTCGAAAATATTTCTGAAACAAAATTTTTAGTTGGTATTTCCAAAAAGATTCATCTATAAAGTAAACGTAAAATTGGGGGCGTTTTAATGAAGTTATCTATACGAAAGAAAATGAATCTGCTTATATTTGGTTGTATTATTTTACTTACTTCCCTTTTAGCAGGAGTCAATTTTTTTGTTGCCAAGAACAATCTATTAGAAAGTGCTGATACAAAGCTTTTATCAGATATACAGTTGAGCTATGAATATTTAGACGCTAAATATCCTGGTGAATGGTCCATTAAAAACAACCAACTCTATAAGGGCGATATCAATATGGTAGAAAACTTTGAGGTAGCTGATAAAGTTGGAGAACTCACAAACGGGAATGCTGTATCCATCTTTCAAAACGATACGCGTATAAGTACCAATATAGTGGATAATGGTGAACGCGCTTTAAATACAAAGGTTTCTGACGAGGTTGCTACTGTTGTACTAAAAGAAAAAAAGCGCTTTATCGGTTCTGCCAATGTCTTAGGAAGTTTGCATCAAGCAGCCTATGATCCGATTGTAAATAGTCAAGGCGAGGTTATCGGTGTATGGGCAACCGCTGTCCCTACCGCTCCTTATATAAGCATTGCCACAAAATCAGCACTGGAGAATGTAGCGATTTCCTTAGTGATCGCCATTGTAATGATTGGAGGAATTAGTTGGTTCTTACAAAAGCAAATTGTTAATCCTATTAACATTCTAAGTACCAATGCCAAGGAACTAGCAGAACTAAATTTAAATGTTAAACTGTTAAACCCTAAAGGCAAAGATGAAATCGCTGAATTAGCACGCGCATTTAGTAGTATGAAAAATCATTTAACAGAGACGATAAAAATTGTGGCTGGTAGTGCACATCAAATTGCAAAGTCATCACACACTTTGGCAGAATCATCACATCAAACAAGTGAAGCATCTAATCAGATCGCACTAACAATGAATGAAATCGCCGTTGGTACTACCACTCAATCTGATCAGGCTGAACGAATAGTTTCAATGATGCAAAAAACGCTTGAGGAAGTATCAAAGAGCTTACAAAAAGCTGAAATCACTTTAAATAGCGCTATCGAATCCACTCATATCGCACGTAAAGGAGAAGAAGCCATCAATGAAGCGATTATGCATCTAAGTGATGTTACGAAAACAGTGTCTTATGCAACAGATTCTATCCAAAAATTAGGCAAGCGCTCTGAAGAAATTGGTGGTATTATTACCGTTATCACTGGCATCGCAGAACAAACGAATCTGTTAGCACTAAATGCGGCCATCGAGGCAGCACGAGCAGGTGATCAAGGGAAAGGTTTTGCTGTCGTTGCATCAGAGGTTCGTCAATTAGCTGAACAGTCAAGTTTAGCAGCTGGACAAATTACTAATCTTATTAATGATATCCAAGCGGAAACATCTGTGACCGTACGAACAATGGAAAGTAATTTACTAGCTGTCGAGGAGCAAGTAACGATCATCAATAAAGGCGGAAGTGCCTTAAAAGAAATCGTGGAGAAAGTTGTCGAAACTGAAGAAGGTGTCGAACAAATGAAAGTGGCATTTACACATGTTAACGACAACTCCCTAGATGTGCAACAAGCCATTCAAGATATTTCTCGCATCATCGAGGACGCTGCAGCAGCTACAGAAGAGATTGCCGCAACCTCAGAAGAGCAATATGCGACTGTTGCCGAAATTACACAAAGCTCAGATGAGTTATCATCAATTGCTGATAAATTACAAAATGAAGTGAATAAATTTAAGTTTGAATAAATCCCCAAACAAGAAAAGAAAAATGGAGGCGCTATAGGATGAATCAGAAGAAAATTGCAATGAATATTGACACAAAGGCTGATTATATTGTGATTGCGTTTACAGGCGATTTAGAATACGGGATGATTGAAGAAATAAAGTCAGAGCTGCAAACACTTAGCTTAGACACAAAACACGGATACATTATCGATATGCAAAGGGTAACAAATATTGATAGTACTGGATTCGGTATGATCGTTAATTTTGCTAAGAAGGTGTCTGTAAAAGATAAGAAAATCGCCATTATTGTCGTCGATGATTTCATTCGCAACTTATTCGCTATTTCACAGGTTGATAAAGTATTCCCTATTGCCGAAAGTGAAGAACAAGCAAGGAAGATTATTAAAGAAGATTGGCTAGGTGAGCTATCACTTAACGATTATTAATCTCTATAATCATAATAAAAGGTGTATTCCTATTAGACGGAATACACCTTTTTATGTTGTTAAAAAAAGAAGAAGTCAACGGTAGAAATAGCAACTTTGCAAGGCGAGAGGTTGATTTCCGTTCCGCCAGCGTCCTTTCCAGGGGGGCGTCCGATGAGCCGCTAAATCCCATAGGAGTGACGCTATCAACCATTCTCCAAAGTGTCTTTACCTCATAGTAGCATAGTGATCAAATCACCCATTATCTGGATTCTTAGAGGGGATAGGCTCTTATTTTCAATGCGGTGAAGTGCTGAGTGACAACACCTCTTCATAAAGAGTAATGAACTCCTTTACTTTATTTGAAAACCTTTACTAAAAAGATTGAGATTTTTTGGGTTGGTGTGGAAGGCTTCTTGACTCCCGTGGGTTAACGAGACAGGTGAGCCCCTACACGGAGGAAGCTGCTAGCACTCGCCCACAGGAAAGCAAGTAGCCTTCAATAGAAATCCATTTCTACCTTTCTATTGGCTGTTATGTTTTTAACACTAAGAGAAGGTATTTTTCCTATGGCAGAATATACCTTTTCTTTAATACTGCAGTAGCATATTAACAAACACAACTAGAATGATAATCGGTACAACAACTAGCATTAACATACGATATGTCGAATAATAGCCTTGTCCCATTTGACTACCCGTTAGCAATTCTCTCTTCACAAAATCTTTATCCACTACATAGGCAATAAAAATAGCAATGAATAAATTCCCTAGCGGAAGCATGATATTCGACACTAAAAAATCGGTTGCATCAAAGATACTTTTCTCAAAAATCATTATATCCGATAAAACACTCGAAGAAAGTGCTGCTGGAATAGCTGCAATAAATACGACTATACCAAGTAAAAGTGTCCACATTGGACGGGATTTCTGACTATGCTCCATAAATGCCGCGACGATAATCTCATATAAACTAAATGATGACGTTAATGTAGCAAATAAAAATAGCAATAAAAACATGGCTAAAAACACTTCACCAAATGGCATTTGACTAAATGCTGTTGGTAGCACCATAAATAGCAAACCTGGACCCGCTGCTGGCTCTAAATCAAAGGCGAACACAACAGGGAAAATCGCTAAACCTGCTAAAAATGAAACAAGCACAGTTAACAGCACTACAGAACCCGCTGAATTCGGAAGACTGACATCTTTTTTTAGATAAGAGCTATATGTAACTAAACAAGAAAAGCCTACTGCTAACCCAAAGAACGATTGCCCTAGGGCTTCTAATAATGCCTTACCCGTAATATTCGAGAAATCAGGCCATAAGAAGAATTTTACCCCTTCCATTGCCCCATCTAATGTAACTGCACGCACAACAAGGACAATGAACATTATGAAAAGTAACGGCATCATCCATTTATTGGCCTTTTCAATCCCATTTTGTACACCTAATGAAATCACAAGTACGTTGGCTAATGTAAACAACACTAGACCAACTAGCGTAATCCAAGGCGTGCCTATAATTTTTCCAAATAATTCAGTTGGATCTACTGCTGGATCAATTACCGCGCCAGCTACACCTAGCCCGCTATAAATAAAGATCCAACCTCCAACTACGCTATAAAAAGTTAATAATAAAAAACAGCCTAGCACGCCCATTCGACCAATCCAAGCCCAGCCTGGCTTAGTTGGAGCAATTTTTTTATACGCTGTTACAGCCTCGGATTGTGTACCACGTCCTAAAACATACTCGGACAATAACATCGGTAGTCCTATTAACAAGGTAAATAACACAAAGATAAGGAAAAATGCTCCTCCACCACTTTGTCCTGTTACATAGGGAAGTTTCCAAATTGCCCCTAGTCCGATCGCCGCACCAGCTGATGCTAAAATAAAACCTAATTTACTAGACCATTGTCCTTTTTTTCCACTCATCTCTTCAAACTCCTCAAACATTCTAAACTCTTCTCTATTTTACATGAAAATATAGCTTTCGACTAGGTTATAATTATAAAGTACTAGTTAGCTTTTTTACCCCATTACTTTTTTCTATATTTATCCGTTAGTTTTGCCTTTCTATTCTTCACACCTTTCCCTATCCATCATTCCTTCCAACAAAAAACCTCAGGTATGTTCACCCGAGGTTAGTAAAAATTATTTTGTTATATAGATAGAACGCTGGCGGTCGATCCACTTGCGCATAGTTGTAAATAAAAACGCCATAATAGCCGTTAATAAAATACCTTTCACAATGTTAAATGGTAAAATCCCAGCGATAATCATTTTATAAAGTGAGTCACCTACAACAGGTTCCATTCCTAAGAAGTATGTGTACATCGGTAAAAATACTGCGTAGTTTAAAATACTCATCCCTACTGCCATTACGACTGTTCCAGTCGCTAAACCTCCAACAAGACCAGCAATTGTTTTAAAGCGATTAAAAATAAGGCTTACAGGCAAAATAAATAAAATACCTGTTGCAAAGTTGGCAATATGACCTACTGGCACACCTGTTGGCGTTCCAGAGAAAATCCAATCCAATACATTTTTAAATAATTCTACTAAAATACCAGCTACAGGCCCCATTGTGATGGCTGCTATTAATGCAGGCATATCACTAAAGTCGACTTCCAAGAATGCTGGGAATGGTGGAATTGGGAAATTAAAAAGCATTAATAAAAACGAAATACTGCTCAGCATGCCAATCGTAATAAACGATTGAAGTTTAACATTTTTCTTCATAGAAAACTCTCTCCTCTTTGCTGATTCAATCTCGCAAGAAGAAAGGTGACGATCTTTCAATTGTTAGCACGAAAAAAACCCTTATGCATAAAGAGCACAAGGGAGAAAGGCATGACGAATAGGCGTCAATTTAAACTATTTTTGAGCACTGTTTAAAAAGCCATACAAAAAAAGCGCTCGGTCATAGTTTATTTCATAACAATGAATGACGATCGTACCTCCATCTTCTCCCATCCAGACTTTAACTGTCGGCCTCGGAATCACACCAAGTCAGCCATGCAAATAAATTTGCACAGGTCGCGGGCTGAAGAGCGAAGCATAAACCATTCGAGTTAATGGAAACATTAACGGTTCACCACTCTATTACCGCCGGTCGGGATTTTCACCCTGCCCCGAAGATGAATCATATTATTTTATACTACAACCTTACTATAATTAATTATTAAGAAAAAGTAAATAGTTCTGCTTAAAAAATTCCGATTAGATTTGTAAGTATTGTAAAAATGGAGCATTCCATGTTACAGGAATGCTCCATTTTTGATTTTGACTAAGGCATATATTGTTTATTTGGCCCCACAGGCTTTGGCAAATACGTTTTTAAATCGAATCCTTCCCAGCTTTCTTGGACCACATTATCCAAGCGTAATTGTTGGTCAAAGCTAGCAGCAGTTAACATCATAGCTTCAATCAATTGGGTAGCGCGAATTGGCTCCATCGATGCTAAATCTAAGGGAATATCGAATGTTACGACTACACCTTCTGCTTCCTCTTTCACGGTATATGTTACATTTTCAGGAACCACTGTTACATAAACATCATCATTTTTGTTTTTCATTAGTGTAAGTGCCTCTGTAACATTAGCAAATGTTTGACGGAAATCTGGTGACAGATATTCTGCCCCACTACCATCTTGGTATAAATAATAATTAAAATGCTTGGCGTTTGTTAATGACATAGCTTGACTTGGCTCACCCTCCTGAGAAAACTCATAAGGTGTGCCATCTTCATTTTGAATCTCAACTTCCGTATATTCAGAATCCGAGAAGGTATCCTCTAAAGTCCCTTTGTACTCATTAACGGTAGCTGATGCAACATCATAGTCATTGTCCTTTGGTAATACGTGGACAAGCTTGTCTTCCTTCTCCTTCAGTTCACCTTTAAAAGGATGATAATCCGTAAACCCTTTGGCTTCTTCATCTATTTGAGGAGCATATTTTTCATACATCTGTAGGGTAGAAGGCTTTTCAGTTCCAAAATCAGTTGCTACACGCTCATTTGGTATCACATATGTCATTGGAACACTTTCTGCATCGCGTCCTGCCAAACCAATACGGAAAACGACAGCATCTTTCACATCTTCCTCATAGACAGACGACCGTAAAGATAACATACGCTCATGCTCCGATACAATACTGGATTGAAGTGCCTCATCCTGGGTAGCTGCCTCTTTAGCAGAACGATCTTCCTGTAACGTAGAGTAATTAGCCGTTTCTGGCGTACTAGCTAGATCTTTTTGGCTAGCGTCATTATTCATGAACATGAAGCCAACGAGTACCGTTATCGCGAAAACTGCTGCTACACTCGTAAAAATCGGCATTTTTCGGAACTTAAATCGTGATGGTCGTTCATCTTGTATTAAAGATTTACTTTCTTGTTGTGCTTCTTCATTCTCTATAGGTTGTTGTATCGCTTCTTGTAGGTGACTATTATCCTGCAAGCGAGCATCTGCCATTAACCGATTTAATATTTCTTCTTTTGAACGGCGGTCAGAAAGCTTAGGGGCATTGTTCAAGACATGTTCAAGCTGTTCATCATCAAATGGCTTATGCGTCATTGCCGTTTCGCCTCCTGTTCTCTAATCGGCTGTAGCTGTTGCCTTAAAAATTTAATGGCTCGATGCTGGGTCGTTTTTACCTTAGCTTCTGTCCAATCTAGTATTTGCGCTGTTTCTGCAATCGATAAATCTTGAAAATAGCGCATAATAATGACCATTTTTTGGTCTCCTGTACAGTTTTCAAGTGCTGATTCTACCTGCATAAATTCATCACTGGCCTGTAGCATATCTTCCGGTGATGGCGTGGTTGAATGGAGCTGTTCCGTTTCCCAGTCAAAGAAATCATGTGAATGCTTTTGACGTACAGCTTGCTTTCTAAAATGATCAATTGCTACATTTTTAGCAATAGCAAATAGCCAAGTTTTCTCACTACTATTGCCTGCAAATTGATCGTATGAGCGCAACACTCGTACATAAACTTCATGTGCTAAATCTTCGGCAAGTGTACGGTTTTTTACTAAATATATTAAAAACTGAAACACGTCTTGGTGATATGCATCGTATAGTCGATGGAACACGGAGTCATTCAAAGCACTCCACCCCCGTTCTATAATATTTGTCGTCTTACATTCATAGAAGTTACAGCCAATTAATAGCAATACTTGTTATTAATCGAACGGTAAATAAAACGTGAAGGTCGTACCCTCTTTCAACACACTGTCTACCATAATATTACCTGAGTGTGCCTTCACAATATTTCTAGCAATGGCTAAGCCGAGACCAGTTCCACCCTTGGAACGAGTACGTGCCTTATCTGCTTTATAAAAACGTTCAAAGACATAGGGTAAGTCCTCTTGAGGAATGCCATGTCCTGTATCTTGAACAGATATTTTAGCAAATGTCGGCTCCTGCTCTACTTTTACAGTCACAGACCCTTCATCTGTATGTCTCAGGGCATTGTCAACTAAATTTGTAAGCACTTGTTCAATGCGATCCTCATCTATATTAATCATGGCCTCGTCATTAAATTCACTCTCAAACAGCAGACGAACGTGCTTTTCTTTTGCTACCTGTGCAAATTTTTGTGTAATACGTTCAAAAGTAGAATTAATTGGTAATTCATCTTTATAAAGCGTCATATGCCCTGATTCCATACGTGCCAAATCTAATAAATCTGTCACAAGGCGACCCATTCGCTTCGATTCATCATAAATAATTTTGGTAATCTCATTTCGCTCTTCCTGATCCTGAATAAAATCGTCATCCATTAATGCTTCTGAGTAACCTTGAAGCATGGCAATCGGTGTCCGAAGCTCATGAGAGACATTCGCAATAAAATCCGATCTTAGTTTTTCTAAGCGATGCTGTTCAGTCATATCACGAATAACAGCGACAGCACCACGTATCATTTCCCCACTATAAAGAGGACTAATGGTAAATGTATAATAGCTGCCATCCATTTCAATTTCCTCTTCTAGTTTATCCTCAAACATCAGTGCATGATCAAGCATATGATACAGCTCAGGTGGAATTGGTTTAGCACTTTGGGAGCCTTTGTTGACAAACCATTTTTGCATCAGACGTTCGGCTGGTGGATTACTTAATAATATTGTACGATCTCTATTAAACGTAATCACTGCATCTGTCATAGATGTCAAAATATTAGAAAGCTGTTCGTTTTCTTGATTGATAACCTCTAAATTATGCTTTAATTGACGGCCCATTTGGTTGAAGGCAACGGCAAGCTGACCAATTTCGTCATTTTGGGTAGTAGGCATTTTCGCTTCAAAATTCCCTTTTGCAATTTCAAAAGCTAATTCACGCATTTTTCTTAATGGCGAAGTTATACGTGAAGAAAGGAAGAATGCGAAGAATGTCGTCAACACAAATGCTATGAAGGCTGCTAAAAAGACAATTTTCGTAGTTTCCTTAGACGTTTTATGTAGCGCATCTGGGCTTTGGTAGATGAAGACAGCTCCATGTACTGCATTTTCAACATTTAGGGGAAAACCAAGTACGACATAAGATTCCATCTTTTCTTGATCAGTTGAAGAAGGCATCATCATTTCTTTAATAATCGGCTCATCTGATTGAAACACTTCATGAAAAGATTTATTGGCTAATATAGTATCTTGTATTTCTTTTTTGTTGACACCCTCTTGCATCGCAAAGGACACTTCAACATGACTGATAGCGATCAATGCATTGGTTCCTGTAGGTAAAATATCTTTTAATAATTCAGAGGTAGATTCGGCTGTTTCATTGTCATCTACTATACTTGCTACCGTTGCTGCTGTTTGTCGCAATGAAATTTCTGCTTGCTGCATATGGTAATTTTGAAGAAATTCAAGCATTAATACCGTGAAAACAAATAATACAAATGAAACGAGAAGCAATATGGTTACCCATAGCTTCCCGACAACACTATTCCATATTCTATTCATTGACAACCTCAAATTTGTATCCAACGCCCCAAACCGTCACAATCATTTTAGCAGCGTTTTCAGAAACTCGGTTGAGCTTTTCACGTAAACGTTTTACATGTGTGTCTACTGTGCGTAAATCACCAAAGAAGTCATAATGCCATACCTCTTTTAGTAGTTGTTCACGGTCAAATACTTTGTCTGGCGATTTCGCTAAAAAGTACAGCAATTCATACTCTTTCGGTGTTAAATTAACCTCAATGCCTTCTGCAGTCACACGATGTGCATCATGGTCAATCATTAAGTGTTGGAACACCACTAAATCTTTTGAAGAAGATGCATTAGTCGTTGGTGAGAAAGCCTGTGAACGACGTAAAATAGCCTTCACACGTAACACAACCTCACGAGGACTAAATGGTTTTACGATATAGTCATCTGCACCAAGCTCAAAGCCTTGTACACGGTTCGCTTCTTCGCCTTTGGCAGTTAATAAAATAATTGGTGTTGCTGCGCGCTCTCGAATTTCTGCACACACTTCTAGCCCATCTTTTTCAGGCATCATAATATCAAGTAAAATACAGTGATACTCTTTTTCTAAAGATTTCTCGATCGCTTGTTCTCCATTTTCGGCCTCGTCAACAAGGTATCCTTCTCGCTCAAGATACATTTTTAATAAGCGGCGAATACGATCCTCGTCATCTACTACTAATACTGAAATATTTTCTGACACTTTCACGATCCCTCTCTTCCATCTTTCTCTAACTTCTATTGTACATGGTGTGACACATATTGAAAAGAAAAGAAAGCCTCTTCGCTACAGCGAAAAGGCTTGTTGCTTCACAGGTTACGCGTAGGAGTGTAAACCTGCAAGAATTAAGTTAACAGCAATTAGGTTGAATAAAATAATCCCAAAACCAATTAGTGCTAACCAAGCAGATTTTCGACCTTCCCAGCCTTTTGATAGACGTAAATGCAGGAATGCTGCATAGAATAACCATGTAATAAGAGCCCATACTTCTTTTGGATCCCAACCCCAGAAACGACTCCAAGCAATTTGTGCCCAAATCATCGCAAAGATTAAAGCACCAAGGGAGAATACAGGGAAACCAATCAGCACTGAACGATAACCAATTTCATCAAGTAATTGTAAATTGACACGTTTAACAAGTGGTTGGAAAATGGCACTAATTCGACGGCGAGCAATTAAACGAATTAATAAATACAACACAGATCCTACCAATAATGACCAAACAACGGTTGTTAATTTTTTAGCATTAATTAACGCTGGCATTTCTACTAATGGCGACATGCCATGTTCTTCTATCACTTCATATTCATTCATACCGAATACTGGAGGTAAATTGTAAATAATTTTACGAGTAGTTCCTTCTTTATCCACATAATTATAGCTAGACTCATAATCCATAGCACTAAATGTAGATGTTACCGCGACAAATCCAACAACTACTACAAGACAGTACATGACAGCTTCTAACCAAAAACGTTGTTTAGAGGGCTTTGTTAAATCTACTACTTTTAATAAGTAAATAAGTCCTGCCACAGCACTAATGGCTAAAATAGATTGCCCTAATGCTGCTGTAATAACGTGAATTGTTAACCAATGACTTTGTAATGAAGGCACTAATGGACTTACTTCTTTCGGGAACATTGCTGCATAAGCAATAATCAAAAGCGCAACAGGCAGTGCCACTAATCCAAGTGCAGTCAAACGATAAATAAAATAAATTAGGATAAACGCGCCGACAATGAACATACCAAAGGCAGTTGTAAATTCGAACATATTACTTACTGGCGCATGTCCTGTATAAATCCAACGCGTAATAAAATAGCCAAGCTGTGATAGGAAACCAATAATAGTAACCACAATGGCAAGCTTGCCCCATTTGCCAGTATTTTTACCCGTAGCATTACCTTGCTTAATTGAACCACCAAATAATAATGTCGCAACTAGATAAGCAATAAACGCTACAAATAGTAAGTTTCCACTTAAGTCAATCAAACTCATAAGGTGTTGTCACCTTCCTTTTCTTTAATGCCACCATTAGTGGGCTCTTCGTCAGCCTCATCTTTCTCTAACTGATCTTTATACGGAGGCAATGCAGCAAATGTTGTAACAGCATCTAAATCCTTTTTCATGCTGAACATATTTTTGTTGACATGGGCAGCCATTAACACACGGCCGTCTGGTTCTACTTGAAGCCATAAACGACGATGATTCCAGTAAGAGCCAATGGCAACACCGATCATAAAGATGACCCCACCAACAAACAGAATAGGGATGGTACTATCTTTTCGCACCGTAATACCTGACATATCACGCATCTCTGCACTAGCAAATTTCATTCTGTATTTATTTTCACCCAGTGGTTCTAAAGGAGGCTGCATAATTTCAACAAAGCTTACTTCTCCTTCAGGAGTTTCTGGTGTAGTCATTTTAAATAAAAATGCAGGATTATTTGGAATAGACGTTTTAGTCTGAGGTTCTCCATTTTCAAATCCATCAAAATCAGGTGTATAGACAAGAATTTGAACGGATGAACCATTCCCTAAATCATATTCTTTTTTAGGATTTGTTAAATCAATCTCTACCTTACCTAAAGATTTCTCTGTCGTCTTATTAATTAATTCAAAGTTCATCTGTTTTAATTCATTTAGACGATAATCCATCTGGTAAAGAGCAAAGCCATCTTCTTTTAAAGGATGGTTTACACGAATTGAATAGTCTTTTACTTTTTCTAGATTTTCCGTATCCCCAGGCAATGCGTCTTCAGGTTGCTTGTAAAGTGTAATATCGGTCTGGAAGTTTTTAGCCACTACATTCACACCCTGTTTAACTTGCTCACCTTGAGGTGTATTATCATGTGTTTCTAAAATAAAGTCACGGTTTTCAATGAAATAGCCTTCCATTCCAGTGATAGCTCGTGTTTCACCTTCACGCACCCATATCGATTCATCAACATAGAAGCCTGGAACTAGACGTAGCATGACCCCACCTAAAAAAATGATGAGACCTACATGGTTTATGTACGGACCGTAACGAGAAAAGCGTCCTTTTTCAGCTAAGAGAGCGCTACCATCTCGACGAACAGAATACTTCATCTCAGTCATTTTTTGAGCCACTTTATCAAGCGTTTCCTCCGCACTCGCTGACACTTGTCCTTCTGCAACAATGCGCTGACGCTTCATAAAGCTTTCATGTCTTTTAACACGTTGATTCTTTAATGATTTATAAAGTGGAATGCCTCGGTCAAGACTTGCCACTATAATTGAAACTGCTAGCATACCAACTAAAATCTGGAACCACCATGAGCTATATAAATCCGAAAGCCCCAACGTATAATAAATTTTACCGAATGTACCATATACGTCTGCGTAATAAGCCCCCTTCTCCATATCAGAAGCTTTTACGTAAAACTCTTGCGGTAGTAATGTTCCGACTGAAGCAGCAATTAATGTGATAATAATTAAGGATATACCAACTTTAACACTTGAGAAGAAATTCCATATTTTATCAACAAATGATTTGTTATATGTTTTGGAGCGAATGGCCATACCATCATAGCGCATATCAACAACTTTATTTTGTTTTTCTTCTTCGGTTAAAGGACGACCACATTTCTCACAAAGCTTCGTGCCGTATGGATTACTATGACCACAAGCACAAATGATTTTTTCCATCGTCATTTACTCCTTATTTGGCTTCACTAATTCCATGTACGAAGCAATATCTTTCTCCGTCATTTCACCTGTAATAATTTTGGCCACTTTGCCTTCTGGATCAATTAACACTGTTGCAGGTAATTGTCCTACATTATAAGCAGTCATAACACTTTTTGTTTTGTCGATAACTACTGGAAATGACAACCCATATCGATCGACAAAATTCTGTACTTCAAAATCTGTTTGAGCAATATTGACAGCTAATGTTTGTACACCGTGATCTTTAAATTCTTGATACTGATTGTCCATTGCAGGCATTTCCTTCTCACAAGGCTTACACCAAGTTCCCCAGAAATTTAAAAATACCCCTTGCCCTTTATAATCCGACAATTTATGTTTTTCACCGTTTAAATCTACTAACGTGAAGTCAGGTGCCTCAGAGCCTACTGCTACTAACTCTACTTTTTCCTTTGTTGCTGTTCCATATACTGTGTACCCGATTGCCAACGCTAACACAGCTAAAATGACAGTTCGCAGTACAAGACGTTTTTTCTTTTTCTCCAAGTTAATAAACCCCCTATCAATTACGGCTTGCGTTGCTTTTACATATTGAAGAAACAAATAGAACTTTTTCATTCTCTATACGTCTATAAATATGTAAAAGCTTCTTTCACATTGACGTCAACAATACCGGATTAAATGTGTTACAGCTTTTTTGAACAAACTGCTACTAGGTGTACTATTCTCACCTATTATAGCAAAATGATACAAAAACACTTAGCTATTAATTATGAATGATTTATGAACGATTTCACCACAAAGAAAGTGTAAACATCCAAATACCTCTATTGGTATCCACACTTTCTTCTGGCAACATTGCATTAATCAAGCTTTCCTGTTTCTGCTAACACACGTAGTTGCTTTACTTCATGCTTTGATAATTCACGATATTCTCCTGGAGCAAGACCAAATAAATCTAAAAAAGCAAAGCGTTCGCGTTTTAATTTAACAACGGGTGTTCCAATCGCTTCAAACATACGACGAACTTGGCGATTGCGCCCTTCATGAATCGTAATTTCACAAATAGCTTTGCCCGCTTTTTCATCGAAAGATGTCATACTTACCTTAGCAGGTGCTGTCTTTCCATCCTCTAATTTGATCCCTCGTTGAAGCTTTTTAAGCCCTTCAATTGTTGGCACTCCTTTGACACGAGCGATATATGTTTTGTCAATTTTAAATTTCGGATGTGTCAACATATAGGAAAATTCTCCATCATTTGTCAATAGCAATAATCCAGATGTATCATAATCAAGACGACCAACTGGGAAAATACGTTGCGGAATATGATGAAATAAATCTGTGACAGTTTTGCGTCCTTTATCATCTGTAACTGCAGAAATTGTTCCACGTGGTTTGTAAAGTAAGAAATATACCTTATCTTCTTTTTCTAGTTTTACACCTTCTACTTCAATTGTATCGGAATTAGATACCTTTGTTCCTAACTCACGAACCACTACACCATTTACTTTAACTTTACCTTCTAAAATCAATTGCTCTGCCTTGCGCCTTGACGCAACGCCTGCATAGGCAATGACCTTTTGTAATCTTTCCATTTTTTCACCTCTAGTTTTCTTTCACATTGACACGTTCGTCATCATTCGATTTCGATCCAATGAATAGGGTTATTTTTCCCGCTAATCTGTGAAAATTATGTCATACTTTTAGACATTATTAAAGAAAAACAAATTTCACATTTTTTAATTAAGTATTCCGACTAATTTCTCGTTCGTTAATTTCTTAACATTTGAACTGAGATTTTGTTTTGTTTACTAGCAGTATACTCATTTGATAATCATGCGAATCGATTGTAAAATGTTTATTTTGACACAAAAAAAGCTACCATTCGGCAGCTTTTATTTGTATACATTTTCAATTGTTAGGCCACGCTGCTTTAACTCATTGGCTATATAGTTTTTAGCCAGTACCATGTTGCCTGCCAAAGGTTCCTCAATTGTGGAACCATCTTGAAATGTAAAAACCAGATGATCAGGCTTTGTCACACCACTTTTTTCTAGATTAACCTGCTCAACTTTCACTATTTCTTCCCACTCGACAAAATTTACTTTTAAACTAAAAAATGGATTCATATGAATACCTCTTGAATCTATCCATTTATAAGTATTAAAGCTTAATGCGATGAAACCTAAGGCAATTAATAAGGAAGTAGATACTAGACCACGTTTTATATTCTTTCTTTTTTTCGTTTTAGGTATGATCAAATAATTGATTAGTAGTACGAGGCCCATAACAAATAAAGAGACCATAAAGATAATATAAGCATTAAAATAAGGTGCAAAATAATAAAATTCATTAGGTCGATATAGTATCTCTTGAATTGGATATAGAAGAATGACAGGCACAATTAAACTTGATAAGAATAAGATAATGATTAGCCCAAATTGAATTTGCCTACCATTACTTTCCATTGAAGCTTTCCTCAATTTCCTCACCCCTTTTTTCGAAAATTAAGAACTTTAAATTCATTATCATTTTACCAAATTTAACATCAATTGATCAAATAATGTAAAAAATCAGCAAATCGTTTTTAACGATCCGCTGATTCAACTTTTACTGGCGTTGCATAAATCCGTTCTTCTCCTATAAAGATAGACAAGACTGCTTCTTGGCGTTTCCTTGAAACATGTAATACTTGCCTCACCTGTTCTTTTTCCTCTTTATTTAACTGTAGTCGAACGGGCTCTTGTAAACGAATAGCCAACTTTTTATTGACATTGTATTTACCCTTTTTCACTACTGTTTCAAGACTATAATCTTGCCATACTTTATTGGATAAGCCTCGATGTACATTCCAATCATCTGATTCATTTAATGTGACGACAACGCAGATTTGCCCGTCCTTTTGAAAGGCCGTTGCAAGTGTTCGTCCAGCGACCTTAGTAAAGCCCGTTTTTCCAGCGAAAGCAGTACCAGTGGCTGACTTTAAGGAACTAACAGGCTGTTCTGTCTCATCATCTATATCTGCTGCCATTCCTGAACCCTCTCTTAATAGACGGTGTTTATTTTCCCATAACATTCCGTTTACTGTATTTGCCCGATAAAGTACCGTTGAAGCGATTTTCTCAAATGTTTTATTTTGCAACGCAAGTCTTAACATCTCAGCAGTATCTCTTGCAGACGATAAATGCTCATCATGATGAAGACCAGAAGGATTCATAAAGACGGTATTGGTAAGACCTGCAATAACAGCTCTTTCATTCATTAATTTGACAAAACCCTCTACAGACCCTCCTACATGTTCGGCTAAAGCTGTTGCAGCATCATTGCCAGAACGTAGCATTAAGCCATACAATAACGTTTCAACTGTCACCGTTTCACCAGCCTGTAGGTAAATAGAGCTCCCCTCAGCCATAGCAGCCTTAGGGGATATAACGACTTCATCCTGCAAGTCACTATTTTCAATTGCCACAAGTGCTGTCCAAATTTTTGTGAGGCTAGCAATAGGTAATCGTTCATCGCTATTGGATCCAATTAAAAGTCGACCTGTATCGCCATCCAAGACAGCATAGCCGCTTCCTCCTCTTGCAAAGCTAGTCTGAGGAAGCATTACCATTAACACAATGATCATAAACAGTGTTAAACGAAATAACCGAAGCAACGAGCCACTCCTTATTCAATGTGATAGGAAATTATAGATTTAAATTTATGTTGAAGGCTACGCATTATACCTAACCATTATTTTGCTCCGCTAAAAGTCTCTTGGAACTTCGTCATAAATAAATCTGTTTCTTGTTCTGTATCAGCAAGGTCCTCTTCAGGTAGAGGAGGCATTTCTTCTATACTATTTAAGCCAAAATAATGTAAAAATTCTTTTGTTGTTCCATATAAGATGGCACGTCCAGTCCCTTCTGACCGTCCTACCTCTTTAATTAATCCTCGTGAAACTAATGTTTGGATTGGTCGTTCACACTTCACACCGCGCAAATCTTCTATTGCTACACGTGTAATGGGCTGTTTGTATGCCACGATCGCTAACACTTCAAGGGAGGCTTGAGATAAGGATTGTGCGGTTGGATTTTCTACTAATCTTTGAATCGTATCGGCAAACTCAGATTTTGTAATGAGCTGATAAACGCCTGCAATTTCTTTCACCGTGATTCCTCTTGTTAAATCTTCTTCGTAGGTTTCTCTCAATGTATTCATTGTTTGCAGAATCAGCTCTTCCTGCTCTCCTAAGAGTTGTGAAAGTTGTTTAATCGTTAAGCCATCATCTCCCACAACAAATAATAAGGCTTCAATTCTACTCTGTAACATCAAAGTTTTCGTCATCTTCCCATTCCTCCTTCTGTAAGGTAACCGTTAATTCTTCAAAGTTACCATCTTGCTCTACGATGACGACCTGACGTTTCATCAGTTCAAGTAGGGATACAAACGTCAGAATAAGTGTTGGCTTATCTTCATAGGGAAAAAGCTCGAAAAATGATGCACGTCCACCTGTTAATCGTAAAGAATCCACAACAGAGCGCATTTGATCTTTTACTGATCGCTCCTGCCTTGCTACAGTTGTTTTTAATGGTTTCTTTAATTTTTTGCGACGCATCAATTTTTGAAATGCTCCAAGCATATCATAGATATTCACATTCAAATCAAATAAAGCCATCTGTTCTTCTGAGGCTAATCCTGTTAAATCAGCAGGTGGCCTCGTAAATACCTGTGCTCGGTCTGTTTCAAGCTCCTGCAAATTACTAGCTGCTTCCTTGTATTTTTTATATTCGATTAAGCGTTGCACGAGTTCTTCACGAGGGTCAGGGCCGTCCACTTCTAATTCTGCGTCCTCCATCTCTCCTTCGTGAATGGGCAATAACATGCGGCTTTTAATTGCCAGTAACGTTGCTGCCATTACTAAATATTCACTTGCTTCATTTAACTCTAATACTTGCATTGCATGTATATGGTCGATATATTGTTGTGTAATTTCAGCCATTGGGATATCATAGATATCAATTTCCAATCTGTGAATTAAATGCAATAATAAATCAAGAGGCCCTGAAAAGGCTTCTAATTTTACTTCATAAGACATTATTTTACCACCCTGAGATTCTATGTTCTTTTAGTATAGTGGAAAGGAGTCCAAAATGCATCCACAGCATCATACTTTATTTATAGATTACTGTGCCTATTTTAATGGCAATCAAGATTTTTTTGAATGCCATGAAGTGCTAGAGGAATATTGGAAGGAAATTGCACCTGGCGATAAAATGCATCCGCTTGTCGGCTATGTGCAGCTGGCAACAGGTTTCTATCATTGGCGACGTGGTAATAATACTGGTGCTAAACGAATTTTAGAAAAAGCACTTCATAACTTTCAAGAAAATGAAGGGCATGTTTTTTTCCAAGAAATTGATTATCTTGAACTCCTAACACAAATAACAAAAGCTATCACTTCGATTGAAATGGGCAAGTCCTTTCAAACTTTCCAGCTTCCTCTCTCACCTCACTTGCTGGATTTAGCCCTAGCACGTATAAAGCTTTTGCCATCAAATAGCTCAAATTATCTTCTTCATAAACATATGCTTCGAGATCGCTCACATATTCTTGCAGAGCGACAAGAAAGCAAACAAAGAAAAAGCAGACGTTGTTAATCGTCTGCTTTTTCATCGATACAATGAATACATTTTTGAACAAAACTACGTGTTTCATCTGTAGCACGCACACTTTCATATTGGCCAAGTTCCGCCACTTCTTGAAGCATCTCCGTTGCTACTCCCTCCCCCCTATAGGAAGGGATCACCGACACGTGCTGGATTGTGGCTATATTATGCTCGTCAACAACAAGCCCTACAATGCCAACATATTCATCATTCTTTTTCCATAAGTATAAAACCCAATTATCGTCATTTTCATAGGAGTGGATGGTTTCTGTAAGCTTTTTTACGTCTTTTTCGTTAGGCATAAATGAAAGTAGCCCCATTGCTATTTTCTCTAAAGCTTTTTTATATCGAATTAACATATTTGTCTATTCCCTCTTTTTCTAGCTGTACATAATCTTTGACTATCCTACACGATTTGTACTTTTACCGCAAGCCAATTTCTGTCTTACGAACCAGGTCCGAGAATACCTTTCGACGCCAACACCCAATAGACTACGCCCCATAATAAAATAAATGTTGTAATGGACGCTAGTAATACCCACTTATTTTTCCTCAAATTTACTCACCCTTTTTTAAAGTTAGCGGGAGATCGTTTTGCACAATATCTTCATAACTTTCGCGGCGAATAGCTAGTTGATGCTGTCCATCCTCTACAAATACAACTGCAGGTCTTGGCACACGATTATAGTTACTAGCCATCGAATAACCATACGCACCTGTACAGAAGATGGCTAACACATCACCTGAAGCAGCATCTTGTAGTTTAGCATCAATAATTAATTTATCGCCAGATTCACATAATTTACCAGCAACTGTATAGAGTTCATCTTTCGGCTCGTTCGCCTTACTTGCGATGACTGCCTCATACTTAGCGTCGTATAATGCGGGACGGATATTATCGCTCATACCTCCATCGACAGCAATATATTTTCGCACATCTGGCACAATTTTTTGTGAACCGATTGTATAAAGAGATGTTCCTGCATCACCTACAAGTGATCGACCTGGTTCAATCCAAATTTCCGGCATCTTCAGTCCAAGAACAGTTGCTTTATTTTTGACAACTGTAATCATATCCTCTACATATACTTGTGGTTCAAGCGGTGCATCTTCTTCAGTATAACGAATACCAAAGCCCCCACCTAAGTTTAACACAGTACATGTAAATCCGTGAGTCTTGTTCCAATCAGAAATTTTGTCAATCAATTTTTCTCCAGCCAATCCAAAACCGGCAGTGTCAAAAATTTGTGAGCCAATATGGCAATGTAAACCAAGTAGCTCTAGGAATTCATGGTTAAATGTTTGTTGGAATGCTTCATCCGCTTGACCATTGTTTAAGTCAAAGCCGAATTTTGAATCTGCTTGACCTGTCGTGATGAAATCATGCGTATGTGCTTCAACACCTGGTGTAACACGTAATAATATACGCATTTTTTGCTGACGGCGCTCCGAAATATCTTTTAAAAGCTGTATTTCATAGAAATTATCTACAACAATACATCCAATCTTGGAGTCAAAAGCTAGCTCTAATTCAGCAATGCTTTTATTGTTACCATGAAAATGAATGCGCTCTGCAGGGAAACCTGCCTTTAAGGCAGTAAATAATTCTCCACCAGATACAACATCCAATGATAAATTTTCTTCTGCTGCTAATTGATACACCGCTACACATGCAAATGCTTTTGAAGCATAAGCTACTTCTGCTTTTACACCTAGTTTTTTAAACGTATCGATAAAGCTGCGCGCACGCTTACGAATAAGTGCAGTATCATACACGAAAAGTGGTGTACCATACTCTTTTGCTAGCTCTAATGTGTCTACCTGTCCAATTGTTAAATGACCATCTTCAGAAATCGCTTGTGTTCCATATAAATGCATGTGCATCTCTCCCTTTTCACATCGTTCCATCTTGTTATTTTTACGGTTTGAAAGTGGAAGGGTTCTTTACTATATTAGAACCATTCCATCAAAAAATTATTTCCTTCACATATAAAAAAACAAATGTATAGTACTTGCTTTTTCTTGAATGAAAATAATTTTTGCAAAAATCACAAAATACTATATGTGAACTTTATCACATGAAAAAAACGAGTGCAACGGCTCCTATGATCTTTTTCGCTGTTTGGAAGCGACTACATAAGGTCTGAGTGCATCCGATGTCATTGGGAAGCGAATAATGACGCGAAGCATTGCTGTTGGAAAGAATGGAACAAGCGGCCATAAATAAGGTGCCTGCATTGGTCGCAATGAACATAAATACGTAAACAATAAAAATAAACCAATAAATAACCCATTGACACCCCAGAGACCCGTCATCAGAAGTAGCAGTAACCTAAAAATTTTAATGGAGATACTAAGCTCATAGGATGGAATAATGAAAATAAGAATGGCGGCCACCGCTGTATAGAGGACCACCTCTGAAGAGAATAATCCAACATCAATCGCAATTTGACCAATGATTACCCCCGCAACCAATCCCATCGCTGTGGACAATGGTGACGGAGTATGAATGGCGGCCATCCTCAAAAATTCTATTCCAATATCTGCAATCAAAATTTGTAGTAATAAAGGTACATGCGATTTCTCCTCCGTACCTAAAAAGGAGAGGGCATCTGGAAGTAGGGATTCATTCGTTGCAAATACATACCACAATGGCAATAAAAGTAAACCCATTACAGAGCCAAAATATCGCATAAAACGTACAAACGTCCCTACTGTGGGTGCCTGACGATATTCCTCTGCATGCTGCAATAAATGAAACACTGTAACAGGTACTAAAATAACGGATGGAGAGGTATCGACTAATATAGCTATATGCCCTTCAAGTAGATGAGCTGCAGCAATATCAGGTCTCTCCGTATAACGTACAAATGGAACTGGGTGGAACTTTTGTTTAAAGAGCCATTCTTCTAATGATTTATCGGCCATCGTCAAGCCATCATGATTTATTTGTCCAAGACGCTGTCGTAAACTTTCGAGCATATCTTCATTGGCAACATCCTTCATAAACGCGATCGCCACGTCGGTTTGACCGATTTTGGATATTTTATGTAGCTCGAAACGTAGATTACTATTACGAATTCGCCTACGTATTAAGGCTGTGTTTTGAGAAATCCCTTCTGTAAAGCCATCCCTTGATCCACGGATAACTTTTTCATTATCTGGCTCTTCTGGAGAGCGTCCTGGATAGTTTCTAAGCTCTGCAACATAGCAATAGCCACTTTTAGTAATAAAGGTGACTTGTCCACTTAAAATGGCTAGTAAATAGGCTTTACGCTCTGTTTCTTCTGAACGTCCATGGAAATTAAAGTAAGACTCAAAATATTCCTTCTCATCCTCTACATCAATTTCAATGTCCTCATCTGGAAGCATGCTAGACAGCAACTGTGTTAAAGCTTCTCCATCTACAAGCCCACTAATATATGCACAAAGGACCGGCAAATCTTTGACAAATAAGTGTTTAATACCAACGTCAAACGATTCGCCGTCACCAAATTGTTCGATAAGAAAATCTTCGGCTTCTTCTAAGCTGTTAAATAATTTATTTGTCATGCTGTCACCATTTTCTTAGATGTCTTTTTTTATTACTTCCTGCTCCACTGTTGCACTAGTTGCCATCCAACTTTTCAGCTGGGCAAGGATTTTTTTCTCTAATCGGGAAACCTGTACCTGCGATATACCTAATCTATTTGCAATTTCAGTTTGCGTGCAATCTGAAAAATAGCGAAGATATATGATAGACTGCTCTCTTGGCTCAAGTCTCGTTAGTACTTCTTTTAATGGGATGTAATCAAATGGTTGCTCCGATTTTTCATCCTTCATTTGATCCATTAGTGTAATGGAATCACCCTCACTCTCATACAATTGCTCATGAAGAGAGGCAGGGTCTCTCAATGCATCGGATGCTGTAACAATTTCCTCTGTTGTCACACCAAGCACCTGAGCAAGCTCTTGAATGGTTGGTGGATGTTCGTTCTTTTTAATAAATTCATCTGTAGCATGACGGATTTTAAAATTGAGCTCACGAATAGAGCGGCTCACCTTCACCATACCATCATCCCTTAAAAAGCGCTGAATTTCTCCAATGATCATCGGTACAGCATAGGTTGAAAATTTCACATCATAGGTTAAATCAAATTTATCCACAGATTTCATGAGCCCTATGCAGCCAATCTGGAATAAATCCTCAAGCTCAACACCTCTCGTTGTAAAACGTTGAACAATGGACCACACAAGTCTCGTATTGCCTTCTACCATTCGTTTACGAGCCTCATGATCGCCCTGCTGTGCGCGTGCAATTAAATCACGCATTTCCTCCTGAGACAATAGCTTATCGGACGACTGTTCTAACGGCTTCACGGGTTTAACCTCACATTACCGCTGTGCGAACTGTGTAAAATTTCTTCGTGAATGTTACAGTTGTTCCTTCTTGCCATTTTGATATAACTGTTAGCTGATCTGAAAAGCTATCCATAATCGTGAAGCCCATACCCGAACGCTCCATCATACTTTTTGTTGTAAATAATGGCTCCATCGCTCGACTAACGTCTTCAATTCCTATCCCTTTATCCATGACAGATACTGTCACAATATCATCCTCACGTTTAGCATGAACTGTCACAACACCCTTACCATCTTCTTCATAGCCATGAATAATAGCATTGGAAACTGCTTCTGAGACAACTGTTTTAAATTCTGATAGCTCATCAATAGTTGGATCTAATTGTGCAATAAAGCCTGTAACAGCTACACGCGCTAAAGCTTCATTTTCACTAATTGCCAAAAAAGTTAATGTCATTTCGTTATCCATTTACAATCCCCCTTACGCGATCAATCGCTTGTTCCTCTGTTGCATCCATCATCCACGGTCCTAAACCTGAAAATTGAAATACTTTTCGCATTGTTGGCGATGGATTCAATAATATAGTTCGCCCAGCAACTGCCTCTAACTCACGCATACGACCAAGCACTAATCCAACTCCCGAACTATCCATGAAAGATAGTCCTTCCAAGTTCCAAATGATGGTCGTCACAGTGCCTTGAAAAATTGCTGCAGAAATTTTCGCTCGAATTTGTTCAACGGCATGATGATCGAGCTCCCCAAACAAACGTATAACGACTGTCTCTCTTGTGACCATTTCTAATTGATAATGCATGAACATCGCCTCCTCCTCGTGCAATTCCACATTCAATAGATTGAATCCTTGTGGCTGACAGAACTAGTGCAAAGTCTTCCGAAATAGTGTCTAATCGACATACTTATAGCTTTTTAGGTTATGTGCAGTATGGGATAAATCTACAATTTCTAAACGCTATCGAGCTCTAAATTTTGGCGATTCATCGAACGCACAAAAAAGCGAGAACCCTCATAAGTGAGGGCTCTCGCTAATAATCTTTATGCAATTGTATAAGCTTGCTGAATTTTATTAATTGTCTCTTCGTCAATTGGCTGATTTGAATACAAATAAGCAATCGTATCACCATTATTAACATGATCACCTTTTTTGGCGATTAGCTGAATTCCTGCATCATAATCAAGCTTTGATTCCTTCGTTAAACGTCCAGCGCCTAGACTAACACTTGCTTCTCCAACTAATAAAGCATTAATCGTCTCCACCGTGCCCTCTGAAACCGCTGTCACTGCTACTTTATGAGCTGTGTCATTTTGAACAATATCAGAGACTACTCCTCCTTGCGCCACAATAAACTCCTCGAATTTTGCAGCTGCAGAGCCATCTGCTAGCACTCGCTTAACAGCAGCTGTCGCTTCCGATTCATTCACACCTGCCGCAATTTGGTACATCAAGGAAGAGATGACAACACATTCTTCAACCAAATCTTCATGCGTTTCTGCCATACGTCCACTTAATAGGGCATAAGCCTCCACTACCTCAAGCTTATTACCAATCATTTTCCCTAAAGGATTATCCATATCACTGATGTGTGCGATGACTTTACGGCCAAGTTTTTCTCCAATAGCCGTCATTGTATCTGCTAAACGCTGTGCTTCTTCCTGCGTCTTCATAAACGCACCTGAGCCACATTTTACATCGAGGACTATACCATCGGCACCACTTGCAATTTTTTTACTCATAATCGACGCTGCGATTAATGGAATAGAATCGACAGTACCTGTCACATCACGTAATGCATATAATTTTTTGTCGGCTGGTACTAGATTACCTGTTTGTCCAGCAACGGCAATTTTATGCTGATTGACATTATCAATGAACTCCTGTGATGAAAGCTCTGTTTTAAAGCCCTGAATGGATTCAAGTTTATCAATTGTCCCCCCAGTAATCCCTAAGCCTTTACCACTAAATTTCGCAACAGGAATTCCTAGAGCAGCAATAATTGGCGTAACAACAAGTGTAACCTTGTCACCAACCCCTCCAGTTGAGTGTTTATCAATTTTAAAGCCTTCAATAGATGTTAAATCAATGACATCGCCTGATTCGATCATTGCCTTTGTTAAATAAAATGTCTCATCATCAGACATGCCTAGTAAACGTATCGCCATTAATAAAGAACTTGCTTGATAATCTGGGATAGAGCCTGTCGTATAGCCTTCAACAAAATACTGAATTTCAGCTTGAGAAAGCTCTAATCCTTGTTTTTTCTTTTCAAACAATTGAACCATATTCATACAAAAAACCCCCTTATTTCAAATCATGTAAGAAACTTTTACCGAATGGCGGTGCTTCTACATGAAAGTTTTCTGCAACTGTTGCTGCAATATCTGCAAAGGTTTCACGAAGCGCAAGTTCCGCACCACCTTTAAAACGTGGTGAATAGACAATTAGTGGTACATATTCGCGTGTATGATCTGTCCCTGGGAAGGTTGGATCATTGCCGTGATCTGCTGTAATAATTAATAGATCGTCTTCTGACATTGCCTCTAGAATTTCTGGTAGACGTGCATCAAATTCTTGTAATGCCTGTCCATAGCCTAGAGGATCACGTCGATGGCCGAAATTGGCATCAAAGTCGACTAAATTTAAGAAGCTTAGACCACGGAAGTCACGACGTACAACTTCTGCAAATTGATCCATACCATCCATATTATTTTTTGTACGTACAGCATCTGTTACACCTTCACCATTGAAAATATCTGAGATTTTTCCAATTGCAATCACATCTAATCCCGCGTCCTTCAAAACATTCATTGTTGTACGACCAAATGGCTTTAACGCATAATCATGACGATTGGATGTACGAGTAAAGTTTCCAGGCGTACCCACAAATGGTCGTGCGATGACGCGACCTACTAAATATTCAGGCTGTAATGTTAATTCACGAGCAATTTCGCAAATTTTATATAACTCTTCTAGTGGAATGATTTCTTCATGAGCAGCAATTTGTAAAACAGGATCGGCTGATGTATAGACAATAATCGCACCTGTTTCCATATGCTCCTTCCCAAAATCTTCAATTACTTGTGTACCACTTGCTGGCTGATTGCATAGCACTTTCCGACCTGTACGTTTCTCTAGCTCATCAATTAGCTCTGCTGGAAACCCATCTGGATACACTTTAAATGGTTTATCAATATTTAACCCCATGATTTCCCAATGGCCAGTCATCGTATCTTTACCAACTGATGCTTCTTGCATTTTACCGTAGTATGCTTTAGGGTCAGTAGTTGCATGCATTCCATGCAATGGTTCAATATTCGCTAAACCAAATGACTCCATTACTGGCATTGTAAGCCCATTCATTTTTTCAGCGATATGTCCTAGTGTATGTGCGCCAACATCCCCAAATTTAGCAGCGTCTGGCGCTTCACCAATACCTACGGAATCCATGACAACAACATGGATTTTGTTAAAAGGTTTATTCATAATGGTTGCCTCCTAATCTCATGACTCTATTTTACCAAAAAAATGCGAAAAATAAAGGTCAGACATCCGACTGAAACATAATTTTTTCCTATTATCTTTTAAGCACGTGGATGGAATTGCTTATAGACCTCAGATAATCTTGTTTTGCTAATATGTGTATAAATCTGGGTAGTAGAAATATCTGCATGACCAAGCATCTCCTGCACCGCTCGTAAATCGGCTCCATTTTCAACCAAATGAGTGGCAAAGGAATGACGCAATGTATGTGGTGTTAATTCATGTTGGATGCCTGCCTTTAACGCATGCTCCTTCATTAATTTCCAACAACCCTGCCTTGTTAAACGTTTCCCTCTTTGATTAATAAAAAACGCATCTGTTTTGGGGTACTTTCCCTGTAATTGACTACGAGCACCATTTAAATAGGCATTTATTGCCGAAAGTGCGCTTTTGCCGAGTGGAATGATTCGCTCCTTGCCACCCTTCCCAAATACACGTACAAAGCCCATGGTTAAATGAATATCAGCTAAATCCAGTGCAATAAGTTCACTGATGCGCATACCAGACCCATATAGTAACTCCAGCATGGCAAGATCACGTATACCTTGTGGCTTACTTTTATTTGGAGCTGTTAGTAAAGCTTCAATCTCTTGGATAGATAAAATATTAGGCAACTTTTGCTCAATTGTCGGCATCTCCAAATGGACTGTCGGATCAGTTTCTGCGCGCTTTTCTCGTAGTAAAAATTGGTGGAAACTTCGAATCGATGAAATATGACGGGCAATGGTACGACTTGTCTTTCCCTGTGCCCGCAATTGCTCTAAATGGCGTAATATAGTTGTCCGTTCTACCACACTAAAATCAGACATACCTTCTGCTTCCTTTAAAAAATGTACATAGCTTTCTAAATCTCGGCGATAGGATGCTAATGTATTAACAGATAACTGCCTTTCCACCTGAATAAAATGGATATAGTCCTCTACTGCATATTGAAATTCATTCATCACAACGCCCCCTCACTGTCAATTATTCTCTATTTTAGCATGGCCTTAAGAAATGTGCTAAAGGACCCTCCATTCGACATAAACCACCAACCCTAATGGTGTCTATACTTCAATAAAAAAAACAAAAAACTGCCCGATTCAATCTATACCAAAGATTAAAACAGACAGTTTTTCGTTATTTTTCTTCATTCGATTCGTCGTTTTTATCATGACAGCGCCAGCATATGCCGTGGAAAGTTAGTCGGTGATCTTTTATGATAAAGTTCCAACGTTTTTCAACAACGGCTTCCACATCTTCAAGTAAATCTTCTTGAATTTCATCAACAGCACCACATTCGATACAAACAAGATGATGGTGGAAATGGGCAGCTCCCTCTTGGCGTAAATCATAGCGCGATACGCCATCGCCAAAGTTGATTTTGTCGACAATTTTGAGCTCAGTTAATAATTCTAACGTTCTATAAACAGTAGCTAGACCAATCTCAGGTGCTTTTTCTTTTACTAAAAGATAAACATCTTCAGCACTTAGGTGGTCCTCTTCGTGCTCAAGCAAAACAGCAACTGTCGCTTCTCGCTGCGGCGTCAGCTTGTAACTAGCACTATGCAACTGTTTTTTTATACGATCAATTCGGCTCTCCATGTGACGCCCCCCTAAACTCTTTCCATTATACCAAAGGAGTAAATCCTATTACAAGATAGTGAATAGATTTCTAACATGCTTCTACTTTTTTATCTGATCACAATTTTGGTCTATTCAATCCATCATTTTAACACATAAGAAATAACAATAAACTCAGCAACTATTATGATGAAAAATGCGATAAAATTCAACAAAATTGTCCGACCAGATACTTGTTTCCCGATTTTTCGCTTTGACCAAGCGGGTACAAGTAAATTGCATAGGACTAGCAACAATATACAATAGATGAGCTGAAATGGAAACCACCAAATCGTATAAAGCCAAAAAGCTTCAAGTTTTTGTAATAAAAAAACCGAACTAAAGCCAAAAAAAGTGGCACGCATGGCTACAGTCACACGCACTAACACCTTTAAGACGCTATGTGTTGCTAGTAATAATATAAGACCTATGGAAATAGCAACAGGCAGTACTAAACGAAAAATGGATTGCCTGTCCCCATCTGCTAAACGAGGCTCTATAAATAATATAAAGGGTTCCGCTTTCGGTCCACCAATAATATGAAAGAAAATAACGCCACAAACAAAACTTACTGCAATGATGGAAGCGTGATAAAAAATAGACACCGTACGAGACATAAACATGCTCCTTTTCTATCAAGGTTTGTACAGCTTATGCTCGTCCGTCTCTATTATGCTAAAAGATTATTTTCTAAATTTGCAGCTAGCCATAGCACTGCGAATGCTGTTTTAGCATCATATATACGCTGGTCAGCCACCATTACTTGTGCTTCTTCCAACGAAACTTCTAATAGTTCGACAAATTCATCCTCATCTAAATCTGCTTTATTGTCTATTGTATATAATCCCCTCGCCACAAACAAATGAAGAACTTCATCCGCAAAGCCTGGTGATGTTGCAAATGTTTGTAAAAAAGTAAGTTGATGCGCGCCATAACCTGTTTCTTCCTCTAATTCTCGACGTGCTGTCATCACTGGCTCCTCACCTGGCTCTAGCTTTCCAGCGGGAATTTCAATAATAGAACGCTCCAGCGCTTTGCGGTATTGTTCTACTAACACTAGTTTACCCTCGTCCGTAACAGCAATCACCGCTACGGCACCTGGATGCTTAATGATTTCACGTTTTGCAACCTGTCCATTTGGTAAAGTGACATCATCAATTTGTAGTTTTATTATTCTTCCGTCATAGATCGGTGTCGTTTTCGTTGTTTTTTCCTCAAACTTTTTCATTGACGATAACCTCGCTTGTTCTTCAGATATGTTCATTGTACCATTACAAGTAGAGAAATCGAAGGAGGTCATTCGTATGAAAAAAAGACAGCTTGGTACAAGTGAATTGTTTATTTCAGAGATTAGTTTAGGAGGCATGTCTCTTTCGACAGATAAAACACAAGCAGCTGCCATTGTCGATATGGCATTAGATGCTGGCATTAACTATATAGATACAGCTGATTTATATGATTATGGTGCAAATGAAGAGATTATTGGCGCAACGTTAGGTAAGCGTCGTCATGATGTCATCCTAGCAACAAAGGTAGGTAATCGGTGGGCAGAAGGGGTAGATGGCTGGCATTGGGACGCATCACCATCCTATATAAAAGAAGCTGTCCATGCTAGCTTACGACGTTTAGGAACAGACTACATTGATGTATATCAATTACACGGTGGCACAATCGAAGATGATTGGGAAGAGATAATTGACACATTTGAAGGACTGAAAAAAGAAGGGCTCATTCGTGAATATGGTATATCCTCCATTCGTCCTAATGTATTGCAGCGATTTTTACCTGCAAGCTCCGCTAGAAGCGTCATGATGCAATACAGTGCCCTCGATCGCCGCCCTGAAGAATGGTTTAACTTTATTGCGAAACAGGGTGCTTCTGTTGTAACACGTGGCACAGTGGCAAAGGGCTTATTAACAAATAGCTGGCAACAACGTCTACAACATGTTAATGGTTTTAACACCTATACTGCTGAGGAGTTAACAACAACGTTAACAGACTTAGCTTTACACTATAATAACTTGCATGCTTTGGCTATCGCTTTTAATCTAAAAGAGCCGACAATCGCTTCTACGGTCATTGGCGCAAGCTCTCAACAACAACTAGCACAAACGCTTGCTTCCTACGAGAAAATTAATTCAATAACAGATTTCAAGGTAGCTAATGAGCTAACAAAAAATGAGTACTATCAAGAACATCGATGAAAAAATGGCTAATTTTACTCATTTGTCTAGTTGTACTAGTAATCTCCTCTAGTATGACCTATGAGCAACAGAGTATACTACCAGAATTAGAAGATTTGCTCGCCAATAAACCTTTTGAAAAACAACTATCTATTTTAAAAATTCCCTATTGGGGAACCATCGTTTCAGTGGAAGAGCGAGGTTATTTTCCATTTGTAGAGTTTTTAATTCGTAAATTGACACACTTCATGGGATTTGGATGCATCGCACTTGGCCTTTACTTCGCTTGGGGAAAAAGACGTTTTGCAGCAAGTATTGCTATCGGTGGAACGGCTACAATCGCAGTGCTTGATGAATTTCGTCAAAGCTTTACGCCAGGTCGTACAATGAGTGCTCAAGATGTGCTTGTCGATACAGCTGGAGCCATTGTTTTTGTTAGTCTCGTTGTTGCACTAAGAAAAATACTCAAAAATAAAAGACAAAAGGCTCAATTATAGCCTTTTGTCTTTTATTTTAAAGGTGGAACCGCCAAAAATAGAGGGACTTCGTTTCTTTAAACAAGACAGCCCCTGCTTTTTCCAAAACTCGATGGGAAGCCATATTTTCTTTTTCCGTGTCAGCGATAACGTATTTTGCATTTGGCTGATGGAGTAACCAGTCTTTAAGAGCTATGATTGATTCTGTCATATAGCCCTGCCCCATATAAGGAGGCAAAGTATAATACCCGATCACAACTTCCCCTTGCTCATTTGGCGTACCTTTTAGCATTATGCCACCAACAGCACAATTTTTTTCTTTTAATACAAGTAACCAATTCGTATGCCATAGATAATTTGGCTCATCTTCTAGTACTTTGCAAAGTCTAAAATACAGGGCTTGTTTAAGCTCGCAATCTAAACTCCCTACACCTTTACTTAATGACAACTCCGCCGCCATTTGCTCCTCATGCTCTATTAGTAAATTAAGATACTTAGCGTTTAAAGGAATTAATCTTATTCTTTCTGTTTGTAATTCTACCATGTTGGTCTCCTAACATAATTTAATTGATACTAAACTACAATTAGGTATATGTTATTGGCAGCGTCTCCCGTTCGTTTAAATTCAAAGACCTCTCCCTCTATATCGACCACAGCCATATAAATTTTATGCTGTAAAATACAAAACAGTGAACCCACTTATGTGAATTCACTGTTCTCTCTTAATATTTAGTACCTTTATCGCCGTATTCGTTTAAAAGTTCTTCAAACGATTTGTTTTTTTCTCGTTGTTTACGTTCAAAAGCTAGTTTTGCCTGACGCTCTTCTTCTGCCGCCTGCTCTTTAGCAGTTAAATCTTGCTTCGCTGCTTTTAATTTTGCTAGCACATCGCCACCTAGCTGATCTGCTAATGTAACGGCCTCTTGCTTAGGTAGACTAGCTGTTACGCTATTGTCAGTATGCTGTTGCTGTTTTCGTTTCTTTCCCATTTCTATTCACCTTCTTATTGACATCAAGGGCGCTTCACAACTGTTGCTACGCCTTGTCCACCACCGATACATAATGTGGCTAAGCCCGTTTTCACATCACGCTTTTCCATCTCATGTAATAGCGTTACCAAAATCCGAGCACCACTTGCACCGATTGGGTGACCAAGAGCAATAGCACCCCCGTTAACATTTAGTTTATCATGATTAAAGCTTAATTCACGATCTACAGCAATTGATTGTGCTGCAAATGCTTCATTTGCTTCAATTAAATCGATATCGTTTAAAGTAATCTCAGCCTTTGTCAGCGCTTTTTGTACTGCTTTTACAGGACCTGTCCCCATAATTGCAGGATCTACACCAGCACTAGCATTCGCTGTAATGATCGCCATTGGTTGAATGCCTAGCTCTTGTGCTTTTTCCTTTGACATCACCACTACCGCTGCCGCACCATCATTTATACCAGACGCGTTCGCTGCTGTGACAGAGCCATCCTTTTTAAATGCTGGTCGTAGCTTACCTAATGATTCCGCTGTCACACCTGCTCGTGGAAATTCATCTTTATTGAAAAGCAGTGGCTCTCCCTTGCGCTGTAGAATCTCAACAGCAACGATTTCATTTTCAAACTTGCCCGCTGCAATCGCTGCCTCTGCACGTTGCTGAGAACGAGCTGCAAAAGCATCCTGCTCTTCTCGAGAGATTTGATACATATCACATAAATTTTCAGCTGTAATGCCCATATGATAATCGTTAAAAGCACACCATAGGCCATCCTGAATCATTGTATCTACTACCTTTTGGTCGCCCATTCGGAAGCCTTCTCGTGCATTTTTTAAGACGTATGGAGCCTGGCTCATATTTTCAAATCCACCTGCAACAACAATCTCTGCATCTCCCGCTAAAATCGCCTGTGTTGCTAAATGAACAGCCTTTAAACCTGATCCACATACTTTATTAATTGTTAAAGCTGATACCTCTTGAGGTAACCCCGCTTTAATTGCCGCTTGACGCGCTGGATTTTGTCCAAGTCCAGCCGATAAAACATTCCCCATAATGACCTCATCGACCTGTTCTCCTGCTACGCCAGCACGCACTAATGCCTCTTTAATGACAATGCTACCTAACGTTGTCGCTGGTACGTCTTTTAATGTCCCCTGAAATGAGCCGATTGCTGTACGCACCGCACTCACGATTACTACCTCGTTTGTCATAATCATTCTCCCCTTTTCCCCGTTCAAGAATCAACACTGCATGCATATGCTACTAGCAGATATGTATATTTTAACAAATATTATGACGATTTTCGATAATAGAAATAATCGCAGTTTTGCCAAAGATATTGTAAAATGTTGACGTGTTTTAAACAATCTTAGTTGGGAACATTACAAATAAGAAACAGCATGTGGAGGTGTTTTATGATGAAAAAGAAGATGCTTTTATTCTCTGGTATTACAACAACGCTAGCCGCCGCTGCAACAGGTCTGTTCGGCTTCGCGCTTTCCAATAAATTAATGTATATCCAACAAAAAGACCCTGAATTTATACGGGAACGAGAAACGACCGCAAAGCGCTTTGATGAGGCTTGGTACAATAAAAACTTGAAATGTGAACTGAATATTGATTCTCCAAATGGCTATACAATTCGAGGCATTATGTTTCAGCCATTGCAAACAAATAACACGATCATCATTTGCCACGGTGTTACCGAAAATAAAATAAATTCCGTGAAATATGCTCGCCTTTTTGAAAGACTTGGCTATAATTCTGTTATATTTGACCACCGTCGCCATGGTGAATCTGGAGGCAAGACAACAAGCTATGGCTACTATGAGAAAAACGATCTTGATGCCGTGGTGAAAACAGTAAAAGCCATGATTGGAGAGGATGCTATACTTGGCATTCACGGTGAATCGATGGGTGCTGCAACCATGCTCCTCTATGCAGGAACAGTCGAGGATGGCGCTGATTTTTATATCTCAGATTGTGCGTTCTCCGACTTTTCTATGTTACTCAAACAAATTGCGAAAACTGAATTTAAATATGGCTCCATTATTCCTATTCGTTTTGCTGACTTTTTTGTTCGCCTCAGAGATGGTTACTCATTTAAAAGTGTAACACCTGCCGAAGCCGTCACACATATTGAAAAACCTGTGCTCTTTATCCATAGTATTCCCGATACGTTTATTCCAGCTTCCATGTCACTCGATCTCTACAATAAAAAAACCGGTCCAAAAAAATTAAAACTTTTTGATACGGGGGCACATGCACAATCCTTTAATGAAAATATGGATGAATATGAGGATTTAATTCATGATTTTTTAGACAATTTTATTTATCAAAAAATCAATCGGGATTCTTCTTCTTCCAATGTCATTCCATTCCATTTTTAGGGCAATGAAAAACCTTGCGTCATTTTACTCGCAAGGTTTTTATTTTATTTAATCTTCAAAAATAATATGCCATTCATCACGTTTCGCTAAAAACTCTTTCGCTAATGCTTGGGCCCCTTCTAAACTATGGCTAGCAGCCCAGCCACATTGCACTTCATTGCAGGCAGGCACTGCGGTTGCCTTTGTCACATCTGTAAATGTGTTCTCTAAAATAGCTAATAAATCCTCATAATCATTATGATTGATCAAGGACACATAGAAGCCTGTTTGACAACCCATTGGACTGAAATCAACAATATGATCAGAGTAATTACGGATAATGTCAGCAGATAAATGCTCTAAAGAATGTAATGCAGGCATTTCCATATGCTCCTTATTTGGCTGTTTAAAACGAATATCGTATTTATATACTTCATCGCCATTTTTGCCCGTTTTCACACCGGCTAAACGAACATAAGGTGCCTTCACTTTTGTATGATCTAGATCAAAACTTTCTACATTTGTTTTTTCTTTTTGCAATATACACAACTCCCTTCCGTATAGTAACTCCATTATACATAGTTTCCCGATAGAGTTGTATGATTTTTAAGAATTATTTAAATACTATTAAAAATAAAAAAACAACTAGTTAAGCTTGAACTAGTTGCTCGGAACATTCCAAATTACTTCTGGAATTTATTCATTTGCGCCATCATTTGACGTACTTGCTTTTCAGACGGCGTACGACCCATTTGCGCCATCATCATACGAATCATTTGCTCATTAATAGGTGGGTTTTCTTTCAAATATTTCATCATAGCTTGACGAGCGAAATAGAAACCAAGTGCTGCGCCCGCTGCTAATGCGATAATTACGATAATAATCCAGCCCCATGTAGGCATACAACCAACCTCCTCCACTACAATATACCGAGAAAAAACTCTCCACGCTCCATTATACACCAAATAATAGCGTGTTACTATATATTGTAGTGAATTTTCCTAGTGCATTGTATACTTCATCGGCTTTAACCACCCACACTCATTATCCTGTTTATTAAAAGCAATAAAACGTTCACTCATTTTAGCAAGCATTTGAAATAAATCTAAATCTAGCATTCGCGAACCTTCACAGTAAACACAAATTTTACGATCTACTAAATAAATAGCCATTTTACCTTTGATCGGATGTTCTAAAAACAAAGCATTACGAGCTCTTTCTAGGTGTGCATATTTGGAATCAAGTTGATGCTCTAACATGGCTGCAATCTCCTCAAAACGAACGGATTCACATATATATGCAAGCTCTTTTAAGGATTTCTCATTGGCATCTTCACAACCTTGCATCATCTCTAACAACTTACGCTCTCTGCCAAAAATAAACGTTAAATGCTCTTCTTTTATCTTATATATCGAATAGGTTCTCACCAGAAATCCTCCTTCGCTCAGTTTCTTTTTCATAAGTATAGCTCATTCAATCTTGTTTATTTGTCAAACGAAGGAGGGATCTCTCTTCTATTTTTGTCGAAAAAATTCTAGTTTCGGGTCTATAAATGACTTTATGGCAAATGGTATTTTCAACCAAAAATAATTAATATTTTTCCAAAAACAAGAAAAAGTCTTATTAAACACAGCTAAAAACCTTCTATTTTGGCTGCTTAGATGGATCTCAGCCTCAAGACCTAGTTCAAAATCAATTTCGAGTCCGTTTTAGACAATCTTGTAAATAGGTAACATAAAGGTACAAACGAAAGGAGCTAAAACAAATGAAAAAATTTCTTTTATTAACTGGAGGCGTCATTGCAGCATGTGTTGCACTAGCGTTAATTGGACCACTGGCGGGGTTATTATTCTCTGGATTATTTGTAGCACTGGGCATGCACTTCTACATTGCTAGTAAGTCATCTTTCGGTAAAATTTTCTGGTTTACAGTTGGTTTAATCGGTGTCCTATCAGCAGTGTCTAACATTCCAGCAATGGTAGGACTTGCTGCCATCGCCATTATCTATGTTATCTATAAAAAATGGAATGGCGAAGATGTAAAAATCCCTACAATTGAAGGAAAAAAAGAAGAAGATCCGTTTACAAACTTTGAAAAAGAATGGTCAAATTTAACAAAATAAAAGGAGCGATTTTAAATGAACTTATTTCAACGTTTTAGATATACAGTAGAGGCAGACTTACACCAATTATTTGATAAGAAGGAACAAAAAAATCCGATTGCGATGTTAAATCAATACATTCGTGAAGCAGAAAAGCAAACAGAACAAACAGGCAAATTATTAGAGCGACAAGGGCAATTAAAAGAAAAGCTAGAACAAGAATACAAAGAAAACGCAGATTTACTAGCGAAACGTGAATCTCAATTAGCATTAGCAAAATCTAGCGGAGAGCAGGACTTAATTGATTTCGCTACGGATGAAGTAACAGCTTATTCAGCTCGTAACCTTACATTACAAGCTAGCATTGAAGCAAGTACTCGTGAATACTTCGAGCTCGAGCGTAAATTTGAAACAATGAAGCATAAAATTAAAGATATGAAAGTACGTCAATTACAGCTGATGGGGAAAGAAAATGTAACTCGCGCCCATCATCAAATGGATGGAATGATCGCCAAAAATAATAAAACAAACTTTGAAGATTTAGAAGCATATATCGATAAATTAGCTTATCAAATCGATAAAGACCATGAGCTTACAACTTTTGAGGCAAGACTGGCAGAATTAGAAAAAAAAGCAGTAGAAGAAAGCTCACCACTGCTAATTGAAAATAAATAACATGGTATAATGAAAGCAATGCGCCAACATTAAAAGGCGCATTCTTTCACGTTTAAGAATAGAGGGTCCCATTCCCTCTCTTATACTATTAGTAGAAGGAAGGGTGACCCTCATGCAAAATTTCACAACAAATAAGCTCACATTTTGGGTTCTTTGCTTCTTTTTACTCGTCTTTGTGGAGCTAACTATATTTAATAATGGTGGTGCCTTCTGTTTATTGATTGGGGCTGTACTTCTTTATTTGAGTTTTTCCAAAAAAGTTCGATTTTTTAAATGGACAGGAATTTTCTTTATTGCCATTGCTTTGTTCACGATGTGGAGCTTACGTTTATTTATTGTCATCATGCTCTTATATATGCTCTATCAATACTTGCAAAGAGAAAACGAGCCAAAAGTAGTTGGCGCAGAGCTTTTTGAAAAGCTTCCTGCGATTAAAAATGACTTAATTGGTACAATGCCAGCGCCTATAGAAGCTTATAAATGGCAAGATGTACAAATTCAGCGCCTCGCTGGAGATATTACCATCGATACAACGCAAACGATTTTACCAGCTGGCACTAGTCTTATTACAATTCGACAAGGTATTGGTAAAGTTCAAATTTATATTCCTTATGAAATTCCATTCCGTTTACAGTATACGACGTTATTTGGTGAGCTCTCCTGCTTACATGTAGGGCCGCAACGTATAGTAAATGAAAGTATTACTTTCTCAGACGGCAACCCTGAGGATGCTAAACGTGTACTAATTATTCATGTCGCAACCTGGCTTGGAGATTTGGAGGTGCTACGAAAATGATAGCCTTTATCTCAAGATTATTTACATTACTTTTTATTTTAATGAGTGCTGTTTTCGGTCTTCTTGTTGCACTATGGGGAAATCCTGATGAAAAAACATGGGAGCCCTTATGGCAGCAGAATTACGATAATATCCCTCTAGGTGGCATCATCATAGTTAGCCTGTTTATACTTAGCTTCCTGTTTGCCAGCTGGATCAGTATGACTGCAAGGGCACGAGAAGCGCAGGCAACACGAATAGTGAAACAACTGATCGAGCCTGATTTTGTTTTTCCTAAAAAACAAGCTCTTCCGAAATCGTTAAAAAAGGCACTTGTCCAAACGAGTGAATTAATTGATACGCAACGTAAAAGTTTACAGCGTTTGTCCAATGAACGGGCTGAGGCCAATGATAAAATTATTCAGGAGCGTATTATTGCTGAACGCCAACGACTAGCTAGAGAACTCCATGATTCTGTGTCACAGCAACTATTTGCTGCCTCTATGTTACTATCTGCATTAACTGAAAATGACGAACATGCTACTAGCTTAAAACAGGTGGAGAAAATCGTTCAGCAGGCTCAGCTAGAAATGCGTGCATTACTGCTACACTTACGGCCTGTAGCTTTACACAATAAAACATTGGCACAAGGCTTAGAGGAATTGATTATTGAACTTCAGCAAAAAGTTTATTTCCATATAGAATATGAATTAGAAGAAATGGCCTTAACTAAAGCAGAGGAAGATCATTTATTTCGTATTGCACAGGAGGCACTCTCCAATACGCTGCGTCATGCCAAAGCAAGTGAGGTGGAATTACTTCTTGTGGCACGAGACGACTTAGCTATTTTACGAATTCAAGATAATGGTTTAGGCTTTGATGTGGAGGAAGATAAATCCACATCATACGGTTTACAAAATATAGCTGAACGAGCAGTTGAAATTGGCTGCACCTATAAAATTGTATCAGTGCCTGGTGAAGGAACAATTGTAGAGGTTAAAATTCCTTTACAAAAAGAGGAGGTCAATGTCGATGATACAAGTGCTCATAGTGGATGATCATGAAATGGTACGGATTGGTGTGTCAGCCTATCTTTCAGCACAGCCAGATATTACGGTTGTAGGTGAGGCTGAGAACGGTAAAGAAGCTGTGGAACGTGCCCTAGCGCTAAGGCCTGATATTATTTTAATGGATAATGTGATGCCTGTTATGACAGGAGCAGAGGCAACAGTGGAAATATTAGCAGCATGGCCTGAGGCAAAAATCATGATGGTGACTAGTTTTTTAGATGATGATAAAGTATATCCTGCCTTAGAGGCTGGCGCGGTAAGCTATATTTTAAAAACATCTAATGCCAAACAAATTGCAGATGCTATTCGAAAAACGATGGGTGGCGAAACGGTATTAGAGCCAGAGGTCACTTCCAAAATGATGCACCGCATGCGCCACGGCAATAGTACGCCACTATACGAACAATTGACTGAACGTGAAATGGAAGTATTATTGCTAATGGCCCAGGGTAAAGCCAATCAGGAAATCGCTGATGAGCTATATATTGCCTTGAAAACGGTAAAAACACATGTTAGTAATATTTTAGCAAAGCTAGAAGTTCAAGATCGTACTCAAGCCGTCGTCTACGCCTTCCAAAACGGACTTGCTAAATAATCCTACATAAAAAAACTGCATGCTGACATGCAGTTTTTCGTGTTTTTAGAGGTATTTTAGGAGATCATTTACATGGTCCACAATATATATAGGCTCTTCATTTTTTAATTCTTCTAGCGACCCAAAACCATATGTCACACCGATGGCATCGATTTGATTTTCACGAGCGCCGATTAAATCATATTTTCGATCCCCAATCATAATAAATTGCTCTTTTGGATAGGAATCAAGTTGTTGAAGTACCTCTGCAATAATCTCACCTTTGGCAGAACGTGAACCATCTAAGTGACTTCCTACGACTAGATCGAAATAGGACTCTAGCTGAAAATACTTTATGATTTGTTCCGCAAAGACAGTTGGTTTTGAGGTGGCAATAGTTAGTATATATCCTTGTTGCTTTAAATGAGCTAACAAAGCTGGAATATCTTCATATAATTTATTTTCAAACATTCCCCTTTCCGTAAATCGTTCTCGGTAATCTCTAATTGCTTGCGTTATTTGTGTATCATTGAATCCATAAATTTCTTGAAAAGATACTTGTAATGGTGGTCCAATGAATGGTTCCAGTTCATCCAAATCATTCACCATGACGCCCGCCTTCTGTAAAGCATGTTGCACTGATTTAGTGATTCCTATTTTGGGATCAGATAATGTTCCATCTAGGTCAAATAACACAACTTTATAGTTCTTCATTCGCTCACCCTTTTTATGGAGTTTTCACATACTGTGTTTGCCGCTAAAAAAAGTACCACAACACTCAGTTGATGTTTAAATCGCTGAGTATTGTGGTATTTGTTGTAAATTATAGTGCTTTCACTTTTGCTACTACGTTTTCAACAGTGAAGCCGTATTTTTCCATTACTAATTCACCCGGAGCAGATGCACCGAACTTATCAATTGCTAGAACATCGCCTTCAAAGCCAGTATATTTATGCCAGCCGAATGATGCCCCCATTTCAATTGCAAGACGTTTTGTAACAGCTTTTGGTAGAACAGATTCTTTGTAAGCTGCGTCTTGTTTTTCGAAGCGATCCATAGATGGCATAGAAACAACTGCTACATCTATACCATCTGCTTTTAATGCTTTTTGTGCTTCGACAGCAAGCGAAACCTCAGAGCCTGTTGCAATTAAAATAGCATCTGCCACTTCTTTTGTAGCTGGAGACACTGTGTAAGCACCCTTTGCTACGCCCTCACGTACTGTTTCAATAGAAGCGTCAAGAACAGGTAAGTTTTGACGAGATAATACAAGAACAGTTGGTGTTTTTTCTGCTGCTACTGCAAGCTCCCACGCAACTGCTGATTCATTTGCATCCGCAGGGCGAATAACAGATAGGTTTGGCATTGCACGTAATGATGCAAGGTGTTCGATTGGTTCATGTGTTGGACCATCTTCCCCTACTGCAATCGAATCATGTGTGAATACGTATGTTACAGGAAGACCCATTAATGCAGATAGACGAATTGCAGGACGAACGTAATCAGAGAATACGAAGAATGTACCACCGAATACATTTAAACCACCGTGAAGAGCCATTCCGTTCATAGCAGCACCCATTGCAAATTCACGAACACCGAACCAGATGTTACGTCCAGCATAGTCGTCTGCTGAGAAATCTCCTGCACCCTTCATCGTTGTTTTATTGGAGCCAGCAAGGTCAGCTGAACCACCAAAGAATGAAGGTGTTTTCTTCGCAATAGCATTAATTGCATCGCCTGAAGAAGAACGAGTTGCTACAGATTTACCAGCTTCATATACAGGTAACTCAGAAGCAAAGTCTTCTGGTAATTCACCATTCATCGCTTTCTCGAATTGAGCTGCTAACGCTGGGAATTCTTCTTTGTATGCAGCAAATTTTGCATTCCAAGCTTCCTCTGGTTGTGCGCCTTGCACTTCAGCAGCCGCATTAAATGTATCGTAAACTTCTGCAGGAATTTGGAATGGTTCATGTGCCCACTCATAGGCAGCCTTCGTTAAGACAACTTCATCTGTACCAAGTGGTGCACCGTGAGAATCTGCTTTACCAGATTTATTTGGAGAACCAAAACCAATCACTGTTTTCACTTCAATTAATGTTGGCTTGCCAGTAGATTTTTTGGCTTCTTCAATGGCTGCATTAATAGCATCTACATCTGTACCATCTGCCACTTTTAAATAATTCCAACCATAAGATTCAAAGCGTTTTTGAACGTTTTCTGAAAATGACTTTTCTAAGTCACCATCTAAAGAAATATCATTAGAATCGTAAAGTACGATTAATTTTTCAAGTTTTAAGTGACCAGCTAATGAAATCGCCTCTGCTGCTACACCTTCCATTAAGTCCCCATCGCCACATAACGCAAATGTGTAGTGGTCAACAATGTCATGACCTGGTTTATTGTAAGTAGCGGCTAAATGGCGCTCAGCCATTGCCATACCAACAGTCATAGCGATTCCTTGTCCAAGAGGACCAGTTGTTGCCTCTACCCCTACTGTATGACCGTATTCAGGATGTCCTGGTGTTAATGAATCCCATTGGCGGAAGTTTTGAATTTCTTCCATTGGTAAACCATAGCCTCCAAGGTGAAGTAAGCTGTATAAAAGCATTGAGCCATGACCTGCTGATAGTACAAAACGATCACGGTTAAACCATTTTGGATTTGCTGGATTATGGCGTAATTGTTTTGTCCAAAGCGTATAAGCCATTGGCGCTGCTCCCATTGGTAAACCTGGGTGACCAGAATTTGCTTTTTCAATAGCATCGATTGACAAAGTTCGGATAGCATTAATAGCTAAAAGATCCGCGTGTTGAGTCATTATATTGTGACATCCTTTCTCGTCCTATATATTGTTCTTTTACAGTTTAGTCAACATTGCTTTAGAAAACAATGCTTTTGTTATACTATTTGCGTTTTCATACATACTTTATTGAATTGTGTCACATTAATTTAGAAATTTATTTTTTTGTGCTTGTTTTACCTTCTCAGGAGTTACATCATTTCCTTCTGCATCTACCACTTTAACGTTTTCAATTGTATCTCGCATAGTTGCTCTAAACGTATCTAAATACTCCTTGCGAAGCGCTGTTCGCTCCTTTGCTTCTTCCTCTGTTAATTGTCCGCTTTTTGCTTTAGCAGATAATTCATTAATTCGGTTAATTTTTTCCTTTGATAACATGGTTACACACCTTTCAGTACCTAGCTTAATGACCTCAGTATGCAAAGTATAGCATGGTTTCCCTTAAAATGCAGTTATACCAACCCTTAAAAACACTTCTTAGCCATTATTTACATGACTTCCAGAAGTTAGAGGTGTATAACTAATAATAAAAGGAAAAATTTGATAGATAATAGGAGGGGCTATCATGAACATCACAACACCTAGACTACTTATTCGAACATTTGAAGCCCAAGATTGGCAGGCAGTTTATAGCTATATGTCCGACAAAACGGTCATGCACTATATGCCAGAGGGTGTGTTGAATGAAGATCAGGTTCAAAATTTCGTAACAGAGAATAGCAACGAGCAAGCAAAACATTTCGCCATTGTTTTACGTGAACAACAGCGAGTCATTGGTCATCTTGTTTTCCACAAATACTTTGGCGACCATACGTATGAAATTGGATGGGTTATGAACCCTGCCTATCATAATCATGGCTATGCTTCTGAAGCTGCTCAGGCCCTATTAGATCACGGCTTTAATAAAATGAAACTTCATCGAATTATTGCCACATGCCAGCCAGAAAATATCGCTTCTTACCGAGTCATGGAAAAAATCGGAATGCGCCAAGAAGGATTTTTCAAAAAATGCATTCCTCATGGAGAGACTTGGTGGGATGAATACTATTACGCTATTTTAGAGGAAGAATGGAACAATCAAAAGGTAAGAGGTGTATGAAATGAAGAAAACTGCGGTGTTATTATACCCACAATTTAGTGAATATGAATTGAGTGTTGCTTTGTCCATATTAATGCAAGGCGGTAAACCCATCATCACACTTGGATCGAATACCAAACCTATCAGAGGAGAATCTGGTTTAAATTGTATAGCTGATTTATCCGTGAATGAGGTAGAGCTTGACGATATTGATAGTCTACTATTACCAGGCTGTATGGATATTTCTACATTACAACTTGAAGAGAGCTTACTAGACTTCATTCGTCTTCTATCTGCAAAAGGAGGAATGATTGCAAGTATTTCTAGCTCCCCTTACCTATTAGCAAAAGCAGGGGTCTTAAAGAACAAAAAATATACAGTAGGACTACCTTTAGATGGCATGGAGCAGTTAGGGTGCTTTGAACTTCATAACTATTCAGATGAACTAGTGGTACAAGATGGAAATATCATTACAGCAAGAGGAAGAGGTTTTATTCCTTTCGGTATTTGTTTCGGGCATGCGTTAAAGCTAAATTTTGATGAAAATTGGTATTAAGTGATGATTTAAAACCCAAATGTCCAATTAGTTGGACATTTTTTAATTCTTATCTTACGATATATGTCTAATACTTTGGACAAAATGGAGGGATCTTTCTGAAGAACATCATCAAAATTTTAAGAAAAAAATTAGGCATAACACAAGCTGCTCTTGCAAAAGAGTGTGGAGTTGTGAGACAGACCATTAATAGTATTGAAAATGATAAATATGATCCGACCCTAGAATTAGCTTTTAAGATTGCTAAGGTTCTCAATAGCCGTATTGATGAGGTGTTTATCTATGACTAAATTTCACCCGGATTATATGATTACAATGAAGGATTTTGTGAAAGAACACTCGGCAATTTTAAGAAAACAAACTCAAGAAGTGTCGATACCAGTGACAAATGAGGACCGAAATACCCTCCTAGCCATGCTGCAATATCTGAAAAATAGCCAAAATCAAACGCTAGCAAAAAAATATAAGCTTCGCCCTGGAAGTGGACTCTCTGCTAATCAAATTGGCGTAGATAAACGAATGTTTGTTGTACTCTTTGATGACCAAGAAATGATGCTGATTAACCCTAAAATAATGAGTCATTCCCTTAATATGATTTATCTACCGGAAGGAGAAGGCTGTCTATCTGTAAATCGACCTGTCCCTGGTTTTGTACCGAGATATGAGAGAATTAAAGTCAAAGCTTACGACATCGATGGACATGAAATCATTGTACAGTTACAGGGCTACGGGGCCATCGTTGTACAGCATGAAATCGATCATTTAAATGGCATCATGTTTTATGACCGAATAAATAAAGAGTACCCTTTCCAACTGCCAAATCATGTTATCATCGAAAGTTTTTCTTCCCTTCAGTAGTTTTTTACAAAAAAAATTAGCAGGAATATTATTTTCCTGCTAATCTTTCTTGGTGCTCTTGGAAACGACGATGTACTGTCGCCTTACTTACCTCAAAGCCTAACCCTCTAAGCGTTATAGAAATTTCTTCAAAGGTAAATCCACGTTTGCGTAGCTTCACAATTTCCTCTACAGGTAGATCTTTTCGCTCCTGCCCCTGCGGATTACCTCGATTCGATAAATTATTTTCTGGACGATAACCGTTTTCTACAGCACGTCGCATACCTCGTCGAATTTTAGCATTATGGATTCTACGCTGATATTCCTCTACAATCGCTAAAATTTCAAGCAGCATCGTATCCATTTCATTTAATTGGACTGGGCCTGCATCACGCATAGAAAAAACATCAGTTGCTGACTTTTGTAATAAATGTAATACAGCCATCCTTGCATTGCCTCGTCCTAAACGAGTTTCATCTTGGACAAAAAGAGCATTAATGTTCTTATCTTTTATAAAATCAAGCATCTCTAGCAAGCCTTCACGTTCTACATCATAGCCACTATGTTGATCTTTAAACACGCCCTTCACCGCATAGCCTTGCTCTTTAGCATAGCGCAGCAACTCTTCCTGCTGGCGCTCTAATGAGGAGCTTTGTGTTTCTTTTTCAGTACTTACGCGACAATAGACAACAGCCGATAGTTGATTATTTATCATTGTTCATTTCTCGCAATTTCGATAGTATTGATGGGACTGGCTTGATCACTCACTACAGGAATAACTAGAGATTTTCCCGCTACAATTTTAATATCTGCTAGTTCATTTTCAGTTTTTACAAGCTTTATCCAATCATCAGTACTCATCTTACCACGATATTGCTCGGCTAACGACCACAAGCTATCCCCATGTTCGATTTGAATTTCTGCGTAACTAACTTTTCCTGGATCAGTAATGTAAAGGTATGCTGCAAATAATAAACAAGCTCCTATTAAAATTGAGATATGTGTGTTTTTCTTCAACCATGTCATAATCATTACCCCTTTTTAAGAATGTTTGTTCGGAATGTATGTTCCTATAATAAAGCGAACAAACGTTTTTGTCAAACACTTTTCGAACCTATGTTTGCATACATGTTCGCATTCTGTTATACTATCAAATAAGAAGAATGATTTTAGAAAAAAGAGGTGAGCACTCATGAAAAAAGTTTCGAAAAGACAAGAGGACATTTTAGCTTTCATTAAGGAAGAGGTACGAGCTAAAGGATATCCGCCATCAGTACGTGAAATTGGTGAAGCAGTTGGACTTGCTTCCAGTTCAACTGTTCATGGACATTTAGCTCGATTAGAACAAAAAGGCTTTATTCGTCGAGATCCAACAAAGCCACGTGCAATTGAAATTTTAGAGCCTGAAGAATCCATTCAAAAACAACAGGTGATCCATGTCCCACTTGTCGGGAAGGTTACAGCTGGTTCTCCAATTACAGCAATTGAAAATATTGAAGAATACTTCCCATTACCCGATACGTATGGCACAAGTGAAGATCAATTGTTCATGCTAGAAATCATGGGGGAATCAATGATTGAAGCTGGGATTTTAGATGGAGATTTAGTCATTGTAAAACAAAAGGCAACAGCTAATAATGGGGATATTGTTGTAGCTATGACAGCTGAGGATGAAGCAACTGTAAAACGTTTCTTTAAAGAGAAAAACCATTTCCGTTTACAGCCTGAAAATTCTTCTATGGAACCAATTATTGTCGATCAAGTTTCTATTTTAGGACAAGTTGTAGGTCTTTATAGACGTGTACATTAACGATTAAAGCAGATTTTGAGGATTATGTTCCTTCTAAGAGCATGTATCCTCTTTTTTACGCAAAAAAAGAATCCACATACGATTGGATTCTTTGTACAATGCCTCTTCTAAGCTTCCTTCTTAAATTTTATGCTCGCTTCAATAAAGGCTGAAAATAGCTTTTGAGCACTCTCATCTCCTGCTATGGCTAGTTCCTCAGGATGCCACTGAACAGCTAAGCAAAATGGCATCTCCTCATGAACTACCGCTTCGATAATACCGTCGTTAGATTTTGCCGCTACTTTTAATTTTTCTGCTAAAACATTCACCGCTTGATGATGAAATGAATTCACTGCTATTTTCTCTTGTTCAACGATAGTCGCTAATAGATTGTCAGCAATAACCTGTACAGAATGGGTAGCTACAGCTCGACCTGATTGCTGCATATGTTGGAGTAACTTGGTACTAAAGTGATCACTATCAATATCCTGATATAAGGTACCACCTAATGCAACATTTAGTATTTGAATTCCTCGACAGATCCCGAAAATAGGCATCTTACGTTGGAATGCGGCTTCAATCAATGCTAACTCAATCGTATCTCGCGCTGGATGAATTTTTCCAAGCTTTAATGAAGGCTCAGCCCCGAATAGAAATGGGTGCACATCATGACCACCAGATAATAATAAACCGTCTGTAAGGGCTAAAATCTGGGCTGCCTCTTCTTCTACTCCAATTGGAATAATCAGTGGAATTCCACCTGCTTCAATGATGCTTTTACTGTAAGCAGCATTTAATCGAGAGGATAAATCATCCTCAACAAAGGCTGTAATACCAATAATCGGTTTCACTTGCTTCCCTCCAAATTCTTGAAAATTGCACAATTACCAAAAGCCTAGATACCAATTAATTAATACATCGCCATAGAAATAAACAATAACTGCGGCCAATGCAATAGATGGCCCAAACGGAATGGGTGTTTTTCTCCCCTGTTTGTTTTTCGATAACATGGTAATCCCGACAATCATACCAATAACTGCAGCTAAAAATAGCGTTAACAGTGTATCAATCGTACCCAGAACGAGACCAATTAAAAAGAATAATTTAATATCGCCTCCACCCATGCCACCGTTTGATAGCACAGCAATGATATATAATATGCCAAAACCAACCACAGCACCCACAAGAGAGTCCCACCACGGTGTTAATGGTGACAGCACTCGTCCAATAGCTAGCAAAGGTAAAAAGAATACTAACACCTTATCTGGAATTAGCATATATGCTAAATCTGATACAACGATAATAATTAATAAAGAGATAAAAAAGAGTGCTACTATCAATTCTATGCCCCAGCCTAACTGCCCATAAGCAAAGGCAAATAATACACCTGTCATTAATTCTATGACTGGGTAAACCCAAGAAATTTTATTGCCACAACCCCGACATTTTCCTCCTAAAAATACATAAGACAAAACTGGTACTAAATCAAGCGCCGTCAGTCGTCTCTGACATTTTGGACAATGTGAAGGAGGATGTACAATCGACTCCTTCTGTGGTACACGTAAGCCAACTACATTATAAAAAGAGCCAAAGACAAGTCCAAATAAAAAAATAAAGATCGTATAAGCCATTTCCAATTTTATGTCCTCCTAAACCAATAGGCGCCCATACAAATGAAGTATGGTGCGCCTATCAATAAAGTTATTGTTGTTCTTCGTAATAGAACGTCGTCACTTGCACTGTTGCCTTTAACGTAAGATCTGCATCTTTCTCAAGCTGTGCCTGCTCTCCAGGCAATTTAAATTCAATCTTATCGGTTTTCATGATACGCTCTAATTGTTCAACCTCCTGTAAAAAGCTTTCAAGAGAATTAAAATCAAGCGCACCCACCTCTAATATAAAAGTAACAAGCTTTAAATTAGTTGGTAAAGAGTCCTTCGAAAGAGATGCAATCGGTGTAGTAGTCTCCTTGTTCTCCTGATCACCATTGACCTCTGCTTCAGCCTGCTCCAACATATTAAGATCATTCGATTCATCTGAAGGTGTCACAGTGCCGTCCTCACCTTGAACAGTTAAAGACAGTACACGAGTTCCTGTCACCTCTTCAATCTCAGCTAAATCAAGAATAATCTTTTCAACGGCTCTTGTTACAGGTAGCTTTTGTCTTAAGGCTAATATATTGATAGTAGGCTGTCCCTGCTCTTTGTCTAATTGTGCTAGTTGTTCTTTGACACTAGCTAATTCTTGCTGCACCTGCAATACATTACTCTCTTTTTCATTCACTTCATCCAATTTTGGTGAAAGCAAATAATAATACAGCGCAAATAAAATAGCAGCTATCAGCGCCAGTAACAAGATCATAGACGAATTTTTACTACTCGTTAATTTATTCATGAGCGTCGTCCTCCAGCTAAATACATAAAATCGATTGTCGCTGTAATGGACACTGAATATCGCGGTACTTCTTTAAATTTTTGTTGGGGTGTTAACACCCTTTGTTCACCTAGCTCTATTTCAAAGTTTGAGACAGTGTTAATTTGAGCATCTGTAAAATAGCTACTCATTAAAAGTCGCTCCACATATTTCGATATATCTGTCATCGTTTCAAAATCCACTTCAATATTCACCGAGTTCTCTCCGAAAACATAGCTACGTAAATAGGAATGAGTTGGTAATAAAGTTTTTGTTTCATCAATTAACGGTGTTACAGGATAAGAAACGCTTTGAATAAAAGTTACTGACTTTTCCAACGAACCCTGATCGACATTTTGTCGTGCGTCTAGCTCTTGCTGCAATTGATCAAGCTGTGTTGTTAATGCCTGTTCCTCTGCAGTCAATCGTGACAATTCACTATTGGATGTAAAAAATAAAAAAAGTAAATAAGCTACAATAAGTCCCACAATGACAATCACCAAGCTATAAAAAAGCTTGGGAGAGGTTGTTCTTTTTTCAAGTTGTGGTAAGAGGTTTATATCTGGAACCATTAACGAACCTCCTTCAAAGCTAAGCCAAGCAACGTTGAAAATTCTCGCTTAAAGCGCGGAAACGATTTCTCAATTTTTTTCCCATCGACAACCCTTAGTGGTGGTTCTAAATTAGAAGCTAGTAAGTTCCCAATTGATTTCAATAGTGGGTTATCGCCAAGCATGATAATTTCATCCACTGTTTTTTCACCTTTATGTAAAGAAAACTTAAAGAAATTCATCATCCGATCAATCTCCAAAACCTGATCCATTACGACCATTTGATAATTCTCTGATTCGCCATTATAGATAAATTGATAGCTAGACTCATTCTCTTTCTTCCCCTGCCATTGCGTCATATCTACTTCAATAGTTTGATAGCGCAAAAACTCCACTTGGCCATTGGAAAAAATACTGATGGAGAGTTCATTAATCGACCATTCTGCAATTAAATATGTTTTATTAGGCATTAATAAGGACATGTGCTCTAATAAACGTATATTACAAAGCGCACGAATATCGGCAGCTTCGGGTTCTAATGAAACATCTAACAGCATCCCAACCAGTTTCGTAATCTCTTCAGAAGGTGCAGCAAATAAGATAGCCTTGCCGTCCTCGGCATCTGCATCATACACATCAATTAAAGGGTCTTGAAATGGTAAATGAATAGAATGTCCCAATTCCATTTCAGCATATCCTCTTAATTCCTGAGGCTTTACATCTTTAGGGTGCTCAAAGTTTTTTAATAGAACCGTCGTATCAGGGACAAACATACGAACAGCCTGTTTTTTCCCTGTCCATTTCATTACTTGCTCTTTAATTACCTCAAAAAGAGCTACCTCATCGATAATAGTTCCATTTTCAACGATTCCAGCTGCTAAAGGGTATTCATAGCCCTGCCACTGATTAGGCTCTGGTCCTTTCGCCACAATCGCACGTAGCACATAATCCTTCAGTTCAATCGAAACATGCGACTTTCTTTTTCTCTTAAACATGTGAAAAGACCTCCTTATCCTACTCAGTATAAATGATTTTTTCAATTAGTCATCCATTTCCCAGCCAGAAACGCAAATTTTCCTGCGCTTCTGAATGGGTTGGGAGGACTGATTAAGGTGTCGTTGGAACGCCCGCTTTTGTCAAATTCTTATTTAAATTATTTTCAGTTATAGATTTTCCAGAAAGATTTGTTTTAGATCCGTCTAATTTTAAGTCATCAAATCTTGAATAGGTGATTGTCCATTCTTTAGCCGTGTCATTATAGTCTACTTTATCACCAGACTGTAGCACTATGCCATCCACAAAAGGTTGTAACTCAGTATTACTACATGAATTATCCACACAAGCCCCATCAATATAAGCAATCTTTGCCCCTGAGAGAATATTTGATGCTTCCGCTAAAATTGCACGGTCCTTCGACTTATTAATAATATTACCAATTGCAGGTACAGCGATTGCTGCGATAATTGCTAGGATAACAATTACAGCTAATAGTTCAACTAATGTTAAACCTTTCTCATTTTTCAATAGTTTTTTATTTTTCCATTTTTTTAACATAATGAAATCCTCCTTAATAGTTTTATATGAAGTGTGTGTACACGCGCTTCTGAACATTATGGCGAAGCTGCACAATCTCGCCCTATACATTTGCCACCAGTTCCCTTGCTGCCCTTACGAATATCGTCTGCAATATGCTGTAAGGTGGCATTATCAAAATTAATATATTTTCCATTGCTGTAATAAATCGCATGCGCATTGAAGTAATAGGTGCCCTCGATAAATTGGACATTGGCACTCTGACCCTCTTTATCTGCCTCTAATATTTTGCCAGCACTGTCTAAATAACCGTCGGATACTAATTTTTCCACTTCGACTATTTGCCATTGATTAGCGGTTGGATGCTCCATAAAATAAAACTGCGCAGCATGAATAACATTAATGGCATCTGCTTTTAATGCCTTATAACGTGAATTATCAATGACATTACTTATAGCTGGAATTGCAATGGCAGCAACGATAGCTAGAATAACAATGACTGCCAATAACTCGACTAATGTCAAGCCCTTTTCGTTCTTTACCCTAATTTCCATGTCCAGTCTCTCCTTTAATACTTAACCATGAAGATACCTACTTGCCGCTTCCTTTTGTTAGCAAATCTAAGTAGATATTTCCCATTAAGCGGAACAAAAGGGCATCCATATAAATATTGTAAACATTACATATTTTCATATAGTTGGAACATTGGTAAGAATATAGCCGCAACGATGACTCCAACAACTAGAGCCAGTACCACAATCATTAAAGGCTCAATGAGTGACTTCATGGTATCGACAGCACGGTTTACTTCCTCTTCATAAAAATCAGCGATCTTTTCGAGCATGTAATCCAAGGACCCTGTTTTCTCGCCAATTGATGTCATTTGTGTTACAAGCGGTGGAAATAGCCAGCTTTTTTCAAGTGGCTCTGATAATGTGCCACCCTTTTCTAAATTATCGCGCGCTTCCAGTACTACTTTCCCCATTACCGGATTACCACCAACCTTTTCGACAATTGTTAAGGCTTGTAAGATTGGTACGGAGCTGCTAAAGAGTGTTGACAAGGTTCTTGTCATTCTCGCGATAATATCCTTTTGCAAAAGCTGTCCAAAGATTGGCATACGCAGTAAAAATACATTGACGGCATAATGAAACTCTTTATTATTTTTATAGAAATAGTGAAGGCCCACTACTAATACCAATAGCCCTAAAATCACAAGGTACCAAAACTGAATGAGCCAATCACTAATACCCACTACAATGACCGTTATTAACGGCATTTCCAAATTCATTTCTTTAAATGCATCCATAAAGGTTGGCACAATGAACACCATTAAAAACATACCAACCACTAGTGTTAGAAGCGATAAAATCGCTGGATAGGTCATAGCAGATTGAATTTTTTTCTTAATGTTGTATTGCTTCTCTAGTGTGCTTGCAAGACGATCTAATGTATCGTCGACGTTCCCTGTAGCCTCACCAGCACGCATCATATTGACAAATAGCAATGGGAACACTTTTGGGTGTTTGCCTGCTGCATCTGAAAATGCCATACCATTTCGAATATCCTCTTCAACCTGCATCAATGCTCGCTTTAGTGGTTTACTCCGTGTTTGCTCACCCAAAATATGGGTCGCTTCAACAACGGGAACGCCAGCACGAATTAATGTCGCATATTGTCGACAATAAATAACAAATTCCTGGTGCTTTACTTTTGTTCCAAAAGCAATATCTTTATGTAAAATGCTATTTGACTCCTGAAGTTCTCGTGCATTAATTCCTTGTGCTCGAAGCTTTTCCATGGCTACCTTTTTATTCGGTGCCTCGATAATGCCCTTTTTAGGCGCTCCTGTTTTGGTCCGACCACTATAACGAAATATCGTCAACTATAATCACCAGCGTTCATATATGGTCTTGCATCCTCTAGTGAAATCTTACCTGTGGTAATTAGGTGTTGCATGGAATACTCCAATGTGTGCATACCCAATGCTTTACTTGTTTGCATCACACTTGGAATTTGGTGAATTTTTTCGTTACGAATTAAATTTGAAATAGCAGGTGCCTGTACTAAAATTTCTGTCGCAGCAATACGCCCTTTTACATCCTTACGTACAAATAAACGCTGAGAAACAATACCTTGTAGTACATTCGCAAGCTGCACACGAATTTGACTCTGCTGATGCGGTGGAAATACATCGATAATACGGTCGATCGTCGTTGGTGCACTACTTGTATGCAGTGTAGCCATAACTAAATGCCCTGTTTCAGCAGCCGTAATAGCCGTTGAAATGGTTTCATAATCTCGCATCTCCCCAACTAAAATAATATCTGGGTCTTGACGTAATGATGCACGTAAACCATTGGCAAAGCTCATTGTATCGACACCAATCTCACGTTGATTGATGACAGACTTCTTATGTGTATGCAAATATTCAATTGGATCCTCTAACGTAATAATATGTTTAGATCTTGTTTCATTGATGTGATCTATCATTGCTGCCAAGGTAGTTGATTTCCCTGAGCCTGTTGGGCCAGTTACTAAAATTAAGCCTTGTGGTTTTTCCGCAAGCTTATATAACACCTGTGGCATATTGAGTGCTTCAATAGAAGGAATTTTAGCCTCAATTAAACGAGCTGCAATCGTCACTTCATTTCGCTGATGGTATGCATTGACACGGAATCGACATTTCCCAGGCAATGAAAAGTTAAAGTCCGTTTCTCCCTTATCCTCAAATTCCTGTTGTTTATGGACAGGAAGAATGACCTTTACCATTGCCTTCAAATCCTCTGTTTCAAGTGGGATTGTGCCATAATGCTCTAGTTGCCCATGGATACGATATACTGGTGGAATACCTTTTGTTAAATGAAGATCAGATGCTTTTTCTTCAAATGCACGTGTTAATAATTCAACGATTGAATATGCTGTCATTTTTTTCACCCCTAGTCTGCAGTTGCAACACGTAATATTTCTGAAGTGGTTGTTTGGCCTGCTACAACCTTTTGTAATCCATCCACTAATAGGGTATGGTAGCCTTTTTCTTTCATATAATCACGGAGGACGCGATCACCAACACGATTTAAAATCATATCCTTTATTTGGCGATCAACTGGGAGGATTTCATGAATCGCCATACGTCCTCTGTAGCCTGTTTGATTGCAGGCAGGACATCCACGCCCTTTTTTACCATGTGTTTTGCCTTCCACCCCATTCTCCTCAAGTATTTCTAGTTCACGAGAAGTGAATATATATGGTTCAGCACAATCACGACAAACTTTTCGTACCAGACGTTGCGCCATGATTCCTACAAGGGAAGAGGATAATAAAAATGGCTCGATCCCCATGTCATGGAGCCGTGAGATAGACTCGATGGCACTGTTAGTATGCAGTGTACTTAATACTAAATGGCCTGTTAGTGAAGCACGGATAGCAATTTGAGCTGTTTCAAGATCACGAATTTCCCCTACCATTACAATGTCGGGGTCCTGTCGTAAAATTGAGCGTAACCCTACAGCAAATGTTAAGCCGACTTCCTCTTTTACTTGAATCTGATTGATACCATCTAACTGATATTCTACTGGGTCCTCAACCGTAATTATGTTGACGCCTTCTTCATTTAAATGGGAAAGGGCCGCATATAACGTAGAGGACTTACCTGAGCCTGTTGGTCCAGTAATCAGCATCATACCGTTTGGATGGGCTATCATTTTCCTGAAAAGTGCTTCATTACTTGCACTAAAGCCTAATTTATCAATATCATTAGCTGAATTAGTTAAATCTAAAATACGCATAACTACCTTTTCACCATAAACTGTTGGTAGTGTAGCTAAACGGATATCGACAGGTCTAAAATTAACATTGGTTTTAATACGTCCATCCTGCGGAATACGATTTTCTGTAATATTTAAATTCCCCATAATTTTAATACGCGCCAATACGACGTTTTGCATGTGCTTTGGTAAGGATCGCTCAGTACGTAGCACACCATCTACCCGATAGCGGACACGAAGCTCTGTTTCTTGCGGATCAAAATGGATATCACTAGCGCGCTGTGCGACACCATTCGCAATAATTTGATTCACTAAACGAACAATAGGTGAATCCTCATTCTCTATTTCCTCTTGTGTTTCCGTACTTGTGGCAGCCAAATCCAACATTGCCGCATCCATTGATTCCTGTAAATCATAGTATTTTGTTATCGTCCGATATAAATCATCTTTTGCCGCAATACTTGTCTCGATTTGACAGCCTGTCGTCATACGAACTTCCTCAATGGCGAAATAATCCATTGGGTCTTCCATTGCAATAAACAATTTATTTTTTTCTTTGCGAATCGGCATAATATTTGTCCGCTTTGCCAGCTCCGCTGGAATTAGCTGTAATAATTCGGGACTAATTGAAAACTGATTCAGGCTGATATGAGGGATACCAAGCTGGAATTCTAAGACTTCAATAAGCTGCTGCTCTGTTAAGAAATTTTCTTTGATAAGGAAATCTCCAAGCTTCTCATTTTTCATCTTAGTAGTTAATGCGTACTCAAGCTGGTCAGCTGTGATAACACCTGATTCCACCAGTAAATCCCCTAAACGTTTACGCCCTGGCTTCATTGCCATAAACATACCTCCAATCGTTATGGACTTGTTTGTACAAAATTACCACCCTTATCATAGTAGCCATAGACAATTTCTGGTCCATCTTCTTGCTTTGTTTCCTCTGATTTTGAAGGTTTCACATCAGGCAAACCATTACCATCTAAATCCACTTCTAAATCAGGATCTGATGCACCCGCCCCTACGTTCTGAGTAGGCGTTGTGATAATCACAGGCTCCTGCGAAGAACGCGTAACAATTCGATTTTGAGGTGCATAATAATCTCTACTAATGAATTGTTCTTCTGTTGCTCCGTTCTCTAAAATGGAACGATATACTTCCACTCTTGAACCCTCTTTCCCCTCTTGCTCCACTCTTTCTTGTCCAGCCTTTAACTCCTTCGAATAGCGATAAATAATGCGTGGCTTTACAATTTTATCCTTACTAACACGTACTGTGATGTCCTTGTCTTTCGCGGCTGCAAAAACTTCTATCTTTAATTGATTACCCTCTATAGATGCTTTCATTTTACCGAGCTGCTCAGACCGATTAATAAATTGTAAGTCTTTTGCTAATGCTGCATTGATATCTGCCTCAATTCCCTGTTGCAAATAGCTTGGATTTATTTCCTGAGAGTGTCTTTCTAAAATTTCGTAATCCGTTTGAAGAATTACACTATATAGCATTGATGCCACAAAATCTAAACCTGCATCATTGACAACCCCGGCCTGTTCACCTAAAAGTGTAAGCAACGAGATGGATTGATTTGGAACTAGATTTACATCATTTAATAACGGAATGATTTTTGCTACTCCTTGACTATTTGCTGGTAGCTCGGCAATCTGAAAGGCAATCCTTTCCCCGGTTTGCATGGAACCTTCATTGATAACGGCTTCGACCTTATGCTCCTTCAAATAGCTGGCTTGTAAGATTAGTTTCTGGAGTGTTTTATCGGTATCCCATACCCCTGCTTCATCTATTTGCTGCGTAATCGCTTCATTGACGGTAACAGGAATGGGAATATGAACTACTTTTTCTTTTTGCCAAAAAGCATACCAAGGCTTTTTTGTCTGCATTTCATACTGAGCAATAGCTGCTGATGGATCAAAAACAAATTGTTTCGAGTCAATGGTTTTGGCTATACCATCACTAACAATTTCCATGTCGGCACCTTGCCATTCAGAAATTGCATTTTGTAGCGTAGTTGCTAAATCTGCTGTTTTCACATCATGGATCTCAATACCCCCAATGGTCGAAGATTCAGGACCCTCTTTAGCAAAAACCGTGTCTTTTAGCACAAATGATGGAACAAAAAATCCCACAATTAGAACAATTACCAAAAACAAGCTAATTATTTTTATGTATGTTTTCATCCACATCATCCTTTATTTAACTTAGTGGTTTTTCTATTTATATACAAATGATACTACAACTATGGTATTCTGACACTACCAAAATGCAACTTTATTCCGATTTTACTTTTGATTTTTATACAAAAATTCAAAAATAATTCAAAAGGTAGTTCTATAGAATCACAAAGTGTTTTATAATTCTATAGAAACAACTCTGTAATTTGTTATAATATCCTAGATAGTAATTTTTATCTAAATTTTTTCAAGTATGTAATCCCGTTGTATGATATTAGGATGTAAATTATTCGAACCCAAAATATCAAATTGTGATTATTGAAGAATAGTCCAATTTTAATAGTTCACCAAGATGTCAATTTAATTAAATACATAAATTTAGCACTATCATTACTTAGTCTTCAATTTTTTTATCATGGAAAGGTGTTGAAGAAATGAGCCCCAAAAAGGTATTTAACGAACGTGGTATTTCACTAATAGAGGTTGTTGCGTCTATCGTTCTTCTAGCTATCATACTGGTTTCTGTAATTAATTTACTACCCCAAATGGGTAAAAAAAATAACCAGAATGAAGATAAACAAATTGCTGTAAACCTTGCATCAAAAGAGCTAGCTTATTGGCAATCTGCATTACAGAGTGATTTTAATACTTTGTTGGCTAATCCAAATGGTAAGTTTTCATTTATCAAATCTGATGACAAGCTTACATATGATGGTGATGATACGATTACCATTAAAACATCTAATACTAGATCAAAGCCTTCAAAATATTATACTGAGATTAAAATAACAAAAACACCAGATCTAGATTCACAACCCACAAAAGCCAATCAGATTAGTATTTTTATATATAAAAATAACAATATTTTAGTAGCAGAAACTTATGGTTATGTCTTTTACTGAGGGTGAAAATTATGAAAAATAATAATGAAAGAGGACTTACTTTAGTAGAAGTGTTAGCAACAGTGATTATATTGTCTATCATTTCAATTCTAGCATGGAGTATATTTTTTCAAGGCACAGAATATTCAAAGAAAGCTGTATCTAAAAATCAAATGCAACAAGAAGCTAATGTTATTATTGCTAGTTTAAACTCTATTCATAAACGTTCTATTGAATATGGTGCCACTTCAAACAACTGTATCCTATCGGTTCAATACACTACCAAAAGTACAACAAAAACAGAAGTGTTTGAAAATAGTCAGATGTGTATCCAAGCAAATGATTTTACTATAAATCCCAAAACAACTGATGCAGATATACACTTAACAATTGAGGAAAAGAGCAACCCTAAAAATAAAATCGAAATCAATTCTTTATTAAGTCGCTTAAAGGAGGATAAAAAATAGTGAGGAATGTCCTAAATAATAATAATGGTTATGCATTGGCGTTAGTATTAATTATATCTATATTAATTACTGTGATTTTCTTCTCATTTCTAGCAATTTCCTCCAATACAACAAAACAACATAACATTGTGGAAAGTACATTCCAATCCCAATCTATCGCAGAAATGGGCGCAAGTTATTTTCAACATGCTATGACAAATGAAATTATTACAAAACAAGAGAATATTATCAAAAAGATTATAGATCAGAGAAACGAAGATATTAAAGCAAAGCAATTACAAGATGATCAACATTATATAGGTTTGGCTATAAAAGATATGGAAGAGGTTTTAACAGATATAGTTTTATCTTTAAAAAAAAGTGATGATAAAGAAGATGATCCTGAAGAAAAAACTATTAAAATGAAAGTACACTCAAATCCTAAAAATTCCTTTGAGGTTACCCCTGTAACATTTTCACGAGCTGATGATGCACTTATTATTAACTTTACAAGTATAGGGCATGACGAAGCAAAAAATGCAGAAATTAAGGGAACAATTTCAGTTGATTTTTCCAATATGATTGACCCAACAACTAATAATGAATCTGACGAATCAATTATTACAGGCAATACAATTGCTGATCCAGGGACTAGTTTAAATATTTGTCCAACTGGAACAAGGGCGGATTTATCCAATAAACAATGCCAAATCAAAGGAAATATTACTTATTCTCAAAATGATGAGTTAAAATTCAATAACTCCATCTATCGAGTAAGTGGAACTCTTACAGTTCCAAATATGAATTACCCTAGTTCCAACTCAACACTCTATATAGTTGGTAGTATGAATGGTCAAAACTTAAATTCAATGACTAACGTAAAATTACATGTTGGTGGTGCGCTTTTTGTAAATCAGTTTAATGGTCGTATAGTCGACTCTGTTATTGAAGTTGCGGGAAGTACCACTTTGTATGGAAATTTAGATAATCTAAACAATTCAACTATGTATATCGGTGGATCATTTATGATGGGACAGATAAATCAAATTTCAAACTCAACTATATATGTACAAGGAAGTGCCAATATTTATCAGGGAGTGAATCTTGGAAGGAATGCAAACATTTGTGTCAATGGGGATTTAGCTATAGGCAATATCAATGATAATTCAGGCGGTACGAGTAAAATATATGCTAGAACTTCTTCTAGCACTCATAAATCTGTTATTGTTGGCAATGACACGTTTGAAGCTGCCTGCGCAGGCGGTAGCCCTACAGTGTCTCCTGGTTCAATTGACTATACTACTGAATATGAATATTCATATTAAGAACTAAAAACGTAAAAAATTTAGGGTTATTTAGCGTGCGATGATGAATAAAGCACGCTAAATAACCCATTTTTTATTTCCTCAACAACCTACCCGACAACAGCATCCCAATACCACCAATGGTAATAAATAGAACAGCTCTAATTAATAAATCAAGGGCAGATAAGTCAAAGAAAATTAGCTTAATAAATGCGATAACTAAAATAATAAAGCCTGTTGTGCGCAATGTTTTTAAATGACGTGTGGAATTAATCCATAGTGATACACTAGCAGTTAAGAATAATGTAATAGTTGTAAGAGCGATACTTAGCTTCCAATCAAGTGCGTTGATAAACGTAAACTGATGGATCAGCCCCCATATCGAAATCATCGTGAGCACAATCCCCGTACTTACAATGGCGTCCACATATTTCCCCAGACGGTCCTCGTACAATCGATAAATAATTCCTTTTACAAGCACATCAGCGACAATCGCTACAATCACTGCTAAATAAATTAATCTAGTGATAGTGTTTAAGCTTTCCAACATTGACACTCTAGTGCTGATCATCAAGGAGACTAGTAGGAAAAATGCGCCAAGTACTGGCGTTAATGCACGTCCTTTGTAAGTTTCCTCTACAAATAAAGAACCAGTAAATAAGACAGCTAGTACGATACACACCATATATGGAATGCCATTTGCGGCTGTAAAGTATACGGCATCTAGCTTGCTAATATAGGCTAAGAAATAGCCAGCTGTGACCACTGCTAAAATATCGATTACATACAAATCCTTCATGACCTTTTCAAAAGGTGAGAGTGTCTCTTTTGGACGTCTTGCATATAAATAAATAATGATGAAATAGATGATTGGCATAAATAAGCTTAAATGATCGATGCTGAAAAATGGACTTGGTTCATGGAAAACAAAGTTTAGTGTAAATGTCATCACAAGGGAAAGTGAAGTAACGATCTTCATCATACTTGCACGTATTCGTAAGCTCATCATCACGCCTGCAAATGCAATCAAAGGATACAATAAATCATCCACTTTATTCGGAATATTCAATACAAGTATCATATTACAGAAGGTGATAAACACAAGTGTCACAGCACTATCCAGTACCTCCTGCCATTTTTGACGATAGCTATAAAACGCTACAGCGCCAAATAAAGCCATAAAAATGAGGAGTAGCATTTCTCCATTTTCAAGAGAACGAATGATTAAATTCAGCAGTAATAAACTAAATGAGCCTAAAGAAAATTGGAGTCCAATGTGAAGTGGCTTCCATTTGGATTGTGCGTTATACAGTAAACACCATATTGCATAAAAGATTGCTAGAATCACAAGTAAACCAAGTGCAAAAACTACTTGCTGATCACTATTCATAAATGCTACAACACTCACTGCTAGCACTGAAAAGAATGTGGCGATATAAAGGGCTAGTTTTTGCTTGTGCTGGTAAATAACTACTTGCAATGCAGCAAACAATACGACCACAAATAATAAAATAATGACAGCACTAAAATCCATATATTCTAGTAAGTAAGGTAGTAATAATGATGTAAAGGCAACAAAAACAGTTAGTGCTTCATTTTTCTTCAAATAGCTAATAGCAATACCATAGCCAATATAAAGCAGCGTAATGCCTAGTGCTGGAATAAGACCAATGATTTCATATAATATGGCACTTGCTGCGGTTGTTAAAATACCGACAATAAATGCCCCACCATATAAAGAAATCGTTATAGCCGATGAGCCTACTTTCCTACGCTCTAGTACATAGGCAATAACCGCCAATCCCAACGATAGTACATAGGCAAGGATGATTTTCACGCCATCCGATAAATAGCCATAGTCACTGACAAGTTTTAGACCCCAAAGTACGCCCATTACTAAAATAACCATGAATACTTTTGGAAGTGCCCACATAACACGTTCCTCCATCGATGGCTGTGGTTGCACTTCTTTTTCCGCTACTTTAGTCGGGATAGGCTTCGACTCCAGTACTGGTTTTGGTTTAATTGGTTCTGATTGCTTGATCATCGACTGTCTGGCATCAAGAGTATTATTTTTTTCAGTGCTTTGCGAACCTTTTAATATTGACAACTCCTGACGTAAATCTGCCATTTCCTCCTCGAGCTTCGCAATTCTGCGCTCCAATTCAAGGGACATTCAATCATCCTCCCCACTTTATCAATTTTCTAATATTATAACATATTTATCCTTATTGTAAAATTACACTTTTTGTTCATTTTATCTCGGTCTCCGATACATTAAGGCACGTTCACTATCACTAGTGCCACGTGTGGTTGGATCGACAATGACCCCCATTAACACAAAAATGGATAAGACTGTATTTAAAATAGATGATATTTGCTCACTCATCACACCTGTAAAATCATAGCCAAAAATTGCAGCCACTTGTTGTGCGAGTAAGAGCAACAATGAAAATAGCCCTAGTAGAAATGGAATATGTTGAAGACGAACCTTCCAATTAATTCTCATAAAAGCTCACCTCCCCCCTCTTGCCACAGTATATGCATAGTGGTTATGTGACACATATGCAAAAATGGAACTCTTGCCAAGTTACTAGGATTTTTTGATAATATTTTGTGATGCAAGCTATTTTCAAACACAGAAGGCATATTCATATATTTTGTTAGGTTGCCGTATTGTAGAAATGGAAAAGGAGTAAAACGTCCCTACCAGTACCAGCTACCTCCCCATTTTTTATGGCGTCAAGAAATTTTCTACCGTTGATATTTCAACAACATGAAAAATGCCAAGTCCATTTAAGACTTGGCATTTTAGTTAGAAGAGTAGATGACCAACCAATGCTGCAATTGGAAGAGAAATAAGCGTACGTAGTATAAATAAGACGACTAAATCCAAAAACTTCAATGGAATTTTTGTACCTAAAATAAGTCCACCTACCTCAGACATATAGATCAGCTGTGACACAGAAACAACAGCAATAACAAATCTAGTAACTTCCGATTCAATCCCTGCACCTAAAATAGAGGGTAGAAACATATCGGCAAAGCCTACGACCATTGTTTGCGCTGCTTCAGCCGCTTCAGGCAAGCCAAGCACAGTTAAAATTGGCTCGAACGGTTTTCCTAAAATCGCAAAAATACTTGTAAATTCAGCAAGCATTAAGGCAATTGTCCCAAAAGCCATAACAATAGGGGCCACACCCACCCATAAATCAATTACATTTCTAGAACCGTCTTTGAAAAATTGTCGAGGATCACGATTTGCATGCGCAATAGCAAGTGCATTTTCTAAACCATGTGAAACAGAATTATAGCCCTCTGGTAATTTCTCACGTGAATAATCCACTGGTGTCCCATCTATATACGTATCCTCCTTTTTCGCAAGTGGATAGATTCGAGGCATAATAATGGCTAATACAATTCCACAAAGTACTACTGTCAAATAATAAGGAATAAAATAGCGTGCCAAATGTACAGTATCCAATACAACGATACAGAATGTGATGGACACTACTGAGAAACTTGTGGCAATAATCGCAGCTTCTTTTTTTGTGTAGTTCCCCATCTCATATTGTTTACTGGTCATTAACACACCTATTGTGCCATCACCTACCCATGACGTAAGAGCGTCGATTGAAGAACGCCCTGGACTTTTAAACAGTGGCCGCATAATTTTCACCATCATTGTCCCGAAAAATTCAAGTAAACCGAAGTTTGTTAAAAATGGTAAAAGGAAACCCGCAAACAAAAAAATGGTAAATAAAAACGTCACAAGTCCCTCATTTGGATCCATGAGAAGTCCACCCGTATTTTCATTATTGATGGCAGAAGGTCCAAAATTGAAGACCACCATTGAAGCAAAGGCTAAACCGATAATACGAGTAATTGTCCAAAACCAATTAACATAAAACAATGTATCCAACATACTAGGTTCTTTAGCATTTTTACGAGGGATAAATTTCGCTATAAGTGCACCAATTGCAGAGATGGCAAACATTCCAATTGTAAAATAGCTAATGATCGGGGCCACAATCCCCGCTAAAACATTGGCTAATATGGCAATGGGTACTTTCCAGCCCTCTTCCGTTAAAATGGGGGTCATAAATAGAAAGACACCAATTAAAGACGGAATAATGAAGTAAAAATATGTAGCAACAGAATACTTTTTCATTTTTTTATAAAACCTCATCTCTTTTAATCTCAATAATTTATGTATTTTGCATAACAACAATTAAAATAGTGTTTATAAGAAACATTTATTTATCAATTGCTGTACTACTATATAAGCAAAAATATGTTGTTTTCATTCAACATCTCATCCCTCCTTCTGCTATAGAACGATTTTAAAAGCTTTGAAGTATTAAGCATTAAACAGAAAAACACTCAAATTATTCATGTTTTTATAACATAAACGTGATATAAAACTATTGTAAACGCTACAACGCAATTGGTTCAACCTCACAATATTCAGAATATTTATACATTCATAAAATAAAAGCCTAACTTCTTAATTAGAAATTAGACTCCTTTGAATTAGCTAGTAATTCTATGATGCATCAGTGATTTTTTAATTGTTTTATTGGACCTTTCGTAACTTCAGTCAGTTTTGAATTGATAGCAAAGATTTTTGCGTTGATAGTAGTGATTCCAAATTCAGCTAGCCTTTTTGAATGCATTGCTATATATTGTTCAGCTGTGCGTTTTGATTCAAATAGATAGATGCCGCCCGCTTCGTTTGTTTCAGGGCTCTCTGTCCAAATTTTCCACAAAAGTCCTTCCTCTTCATAAATACTTTTTGCTAAGTCAGAAAACGCTTCTGCCATCACATCACCAAATGGTCCATCCAATTTAAAATCTGCTTGTAATACGTATGTCATTGTCATTCTCCTCATTATTTAGTAGTAAAGTAACATTCACCAAGTATTTCCTTCATTTCATATTGATCTGATGAAAGCTCTTTTTTCACATAAGATATAACCTCTGACTTTTCCAAATCATACATGACTTCAATTTCTTTCGAAAATAGAAGCTTTTCTTTTTCAAGCAAGCTTAAAAGAGATGGCTGTTGTTTTGGTTGCAGCTCTTCAAAATTGAGAACCTGTTTTAGTCCTTCCACATAGTTTACAAATGGACGCCCACCAACAATTTTCAACCCTTTATTATCTTCATTCATCATAATAATAGTTGGAAATCCTCTTACGCTTAGATTTCTTGCAAGGTCAAAATCTTCATTTAATAACTGTTGCCCGCTTGTTTGTTCTGATTCGTTTACAATAGCCGCTCCATCAAGCCCCAGTCTATTTACAATGTCAATCATAACGGATGTATCTGCAATATTTTGATTAAATACGAATAGCGCTTCTCTTGCTCTGCGCAAATATTCAAATGCTATAGCATCATGCTGATTTTTTTGAATCACTTTAAAAACACGAGATGGTGGATAGGATGATTGCACTGGATTGTTCATCATCACTGTTCCATCTATTGGCATGCGATAATATTCTCCAACTTCTCTCCAGTGTCCTACAACGTCAGCAGGTCCAGATATTCCATTAGCAGGGTCTACTGGACCATCACCCCATTTTTCTAGTAATCCTCCCATAATAATATGAAAGTTAAAATAGTGTCCGTACTGCTCGATAAAACGTCGAAGAACGGGTTCGAGTGCCCAACAATGAGAACATATTGGATCAGTTACATAGTATACTTCAATGGATTTCTTTGGTTGATTAAAATCAATTATCCCCAATTCCTCCTCGCCAGCTACTCCACATACACCTGTCTCTAAATCACAAACCATTGGATGATTCTTCAATAGACTATCCCCTTTTCTTACTTTCATTAAATATAAATATATAACTCTCTTATTTGCCTTACAGTTGTATTTTATTCATAATAAAATCATCAATAAACCAATAATCTATTTGAATTGTTGTTTATACAACACTTTGAAGAAATTGTTTAAAAAGGAGTGTAAGTAATGACCTCATCTAAGACAGATCTTCGTGTTATACGGACTCGTAAATTAATCATGGATTCTTTCATTACACTTTCTAGTAAAAAAGAGTTCAAGGATATAACGGTTAAAGATATTACGACAGAGGCCATGATTAATCGTGCGACTTTTTATTATCACTTTGAAGATATATATGATTTGTTAGAGAAGGTCCTATCAGAAGTATTATTAATTAATTTGAATGATGACTTTCTAGAGCATAACGAACTTAATGAAGGAGCTTTCATTATTCTCTTTAAAGCGATAACTAATTTTCAAAAGTCATTGTCTAATCGTTGTCATAGAGGCTATGAAGAGACAATTGCTCGCATTATTAGAGAGCAGCTTGAAATTATCTTTTACAAAATGTTATTGAAACAAAATGTAACGACAGAGAACGAAGCGCTAAAAATGACTGCTGTAATATTAAGCTGGGGAATCTATGGCGCTTCTATAGAATGGAGAACTAGCAATCAGGAGATACAGCCCGAAGAATTTATCAAACCTGCAATTCCTTATTTAATGGCAGGTATTGATGGCAAAAATAAAAGTGAGTAAACACCTATGAAAGGCTATAAGTGTTTACTCACTTTTGGTGGTTTAGAGATTTTGTTGTTATGATTATCTTTTTATTTTTGGACAGGAGATACAATAATCATTTGCTTCATCAGAGGTATGATAATAGAAACAACATGTTTTTCTCAAGCGTACAGGTTGCTCCGATTCCATAATTGTCACTTTAGGACCACAGTAGTCCGTCAAAGGATTTTTTCTCTCTCCAAAAATGGAGCCTGGTGCTAGGTTTACAATATAGTGATAATCCTCTTGTATACGAGCCTTTTCTTGCTCACTGGCTCCTTCCCCTATTTTCGTTTCATAGAGCCAATTCACATAAATAGCTGTGTTTTCCCATAAGATTGTTTTTGGAATTTTACTTATTTTTGCTAATGACTGCCAAACCTTCGCTAAATTATTCGCAAAGATTTCTCTAAGAACCTCATCTCGCCATTTTTCACGGTCTTCAGTAGGTATTGACACTGTGCGATCAATTAGCCGAATAGTAGGAAGCCAAGGTTTTGAAGATTCCGCTTCTACCCACATATTTTCAATTCTGCAATGTAGTCCTTTATCGTATCTGGACATAGCATAGAAGGCTGAAGCTATCGTTAAGACGCTATAGCGCTTCGCAAACAACGATGCCGTAACTAGGATAGAAGGCGATTGAAAGAAATGGGCAATTTTTTGTAAATAATCTAGAGCTTGTTCATTGTCCAATAAATTTTTGGCATATAAAGAGTATGTAGCATCTACTGCAGGCTCTATCGACAATCGATACTCTCTTAGTAACACGGATGTTTCTTCAGCTGACAGTGATAGGCTCAACAGACCCCTACCTCCTCTAATTCCACTGTTTGAACTGTTCGCCCCTTGCCATGTGGCACACATAAAGGTGTCCCAAAGAGCGGATCTTTAATAACGGTACAATCCATACGAAAAACAGCCTGGACCATCTCTGCTGTCACCACTTCCTCTGGCTTGCCTTGGGCATAAACCTGTTTATTACGTACCGCCACAATATGATGGGCATAGCGACAGGCTAAGTTTAAATCGTGTAATACCATAACGACGGTACGCCCTTCCTTGTCATTTAAATCAAATAGTAAATCTAAAATTTCTACTTGATGAGCCATATCTAAATAAGTTGTAGGTTCATCTAGTAAAATAAGATCTGTTTTTTGCGCTAATGTCATAGCAATCCATACACGTTGTCGCTGACCACCTGATAATGCATCTACTGGACGATCGGCAAATTCAGTCATCTGCGTTACTGCAAGCGCATTGTTTACAATTTTTTCATCCTCCATAGACCATTGCTTTAACCAACTTTGGTGTGGATAACGACCTTGCTTAATCAATTGCTGAACAGTTAATCCTTCTGGTGCAACAGGGCCCTGCGGTAGAATAGCTAAACGTTTCGCTACCTCTTTCGTTGAAATGGCATCTAGTTTATTCTCATCTAAAAAAATTTCACCCGACTTCGCTTTTTGTAATCGTGCAAATGTCCGAAGTAGTGTAGATTTTCCACAACCGTTAGCCCCAACTAGTACTGTAATTTTTCCTTTTGGTATTTGAAGATTCAAATCCTCTAAAATAAGATTTTCTCCATAGCTTACATGTAAATTTTGTGCTTCTAAGACATGTTTCAAATTCCTGTCACCTTCTTCTCCCGCTTTTAACTTTTTTATCATGAAGCTTTATTGATTGCGCGTTCTAAATAATAAATAAATAAAGAATGGTGCGCCAATTGCAGCAGTAAAGACTCCTGTAGGTAAGTCCTTTGGTAAAAAGGCTGTGCGTGCCACCATATCAGCCACAATGACAATGATTCCACCTATAATAGCTGTCACAGGAATTAATCCTGCAAAGGAACGCCCAACAAGCATTCTGCTCATATGAGGAGCCACTAATCCAACAAAGGCGATGCCACCAGCAAAAGCTACTGCAGAACCAGCTAGCATGACACTAATGAGTAGAAAAAGTAAACGATACACTTGTACTTTTACTCCTAGCCCTATCGCTATTTCATCGCCTAATTCCTTCACATTCACCGTTCTTGCTAAAATAAATGTTAGTGGCACTAAAATGACTAGCCATGGTAATAGCAAAAAGACATCCTGCATATTGGCCCCATACAAACTACCTGTCAGCCATAAATAGGCTTTCGTTGTAGCGGCTACATTACTGATTACAAGCAGCATCGTCACAACCGCCTTTGCTAAAGCTGAGATGCCAATTCCAATTAGTACCATTCGAATTGGTGTGACTCCTTTTCTCCATGATAGTAGGTAAATGATGAAGGAGACAATACCAGCACCTAATATAGCAGCTAACGGTAAAAATTGAATGCTGACTGATCCCATAAAGTACACAATAAAAATAATTGCCCCCATCGATGCTCCGCTCGTTATACCAATAATATCTGGGGCAGCAAGAGGATTACGGATAATTCCTTGTAAAATTAAACCGGCCACTCCCAGCGCAGCACCAACTAATAAGGCCATCAACACACGCGGGAGCCTTAATGTATGTAAGACAAAATCGTAATCTCCATTGCCATAGCCTAATAATTCTTTCACCACAGTGACAGGATGGATAAACTCGCTCCCCGCAGATAAACCAAGAACCGTTATGAGGACTAATAATAAGCTTAAAAGTAGTAGAATCCAAGCCGTTCTTTTAGCAATTTGAAAAGATATACGATTAGTTTTCGTTCGAACCGACACATAATTAGGCATTTTTTGCTAACCCCTTTCGTGCAATATAAATGAAGAAAGGAGCTCCGATTAAGGCTGTCATGACACCAATCGGCATTTCCAATGGCATAATCACATATCTTGCCGCAATATCAGCCAACAGTAGCAATATTGCTCCCAACACGGCACTGTAGGGAATAATCCAGCGATAATCCGTGCCAACAAGATGGAGCGCCATATGAGGGACAATCAAGCCAATAAAGCCTATTGAACCTGCAACAGCTACTGAACTGCCTGCCAGTATGATAATAATTATGCCTAGTGTGATTTTCGTGAGCATTGTTCGTTGTCCTAATCCTTTGGCAATATCATCTCCTGATTGTAAAATATTGATTGAACGCCCCATAAATATTGCCACAACTGTCACTCCTAAAATAAACGGTAGGACAGGCACGAGCATTTCAATACTACGCCCCGATACAGAACCTGCTAACCAAAACAGGACACTTTGTAAACCTTGTTCATCGATGACTAAAAGCCCCTGCGTAAACGAGACAAATAGAGCTGTAATCGCTGCACCAGCTAATACTATTTTTATCGGTGTTAACCCATCTCTTCCTAATGAGCCTAGGAAAAAAACCATCGCCCCCGCTGCACCTGCCCCTAAAAAGGCAATCCACATATAGCTCATTAAAGATTGAACGGAAAAAAGAGTAATAGCACTGACAATAAAAAATATGGCCCCTGCATTAATACCTAAAATATCAGGAGCTGCTAAAGGATTTCTTGTTAATGCTCGCATTAATGCGCCCGCAATGGCAAGGCTTGCGCCAACTACTGTAGCGATCACAGCTCTTGTAAATCTAGATGTTCGAATAATGACATGCTCCTTGTTAGCAGCATCAAAATGAAAAATAGCATCATAGATTGACGAAAAAGGTATGGATGTTTGACCAATAGCTATGCTGAATATAAATGCCAGCAAAAGAATCAAACAGCTGATGAATAAACCTATTTGTTTCATCGGTGTACTGGAAAGAATAATTCTCATGTTATGCCAACTTTCTTGATCCACGATTTAGCTTATGTAGGTTTCAATTATGCTCAAACACTACAATGAGAGGGCTGTTATTCAAGTATTCTCTAACACTTTTAACAGCCCATCCTTCATTCACTATTTTTCTAATTCAAACTTGTCATAAATATCATCTAGCATTAAATTAGCACTAGTAATACCACCTGCTAGATTCCAATTAATTTCATCTACCTGATAAACTTGATTCGCTTTCACTGCGTCAAGCTCTTTCCAAAGTGGATGGTTTGTCCAATCTTCATAAGTTTTTTTCACTGTCTCATCATTTTCCATAAACATATAAATAACATCAGCATTCATTTGTGTGATGCTTTCCTTGTCAGTTAGCTTCACAATTTCTAAAGAATCATCTGTTAAATTTTTAGGACCTTGGAATCCAAGCTCAGATAAAATAGAACCCGCATAACCTGTCACATAAATACGAGCATGGTCTGCTCTGAAGTTGACAACAGAGACATGGAATGGCCATTTATCGCCAAGCTTCTCTTTGATTTTTGTTTGGAAATCAGCTACTCGTGTATCCCAATCGCCAAGTAATTCATTCACCTTATCTTCTTGATTCATTGCTTGACCCATCATTTCAGCTGTTCCTTTGAAATCGAAAACCGTTTCATGAGCAACTGTTGGTGCAATCTGCGATAACTGATCATAAATTTCTTCATGACGTACTTTAGAAGCAATAATTAAATCTGGTTTAAGCTTTGCAATTTCTTCAAGGTTTGGTTGTGTTTCTTGTCCTACAATTGCAACGCCATCAAGCTCATTCTTCATATAATTATAAACAGGCGCTTCTGCCCAAGATTCTACTACCCCAACTGGTTTAATGCCCATAGCAACTGCAACATCTGTTGCGCCTTGATATAGTGTAACGATTTTTGTAGGTGTGCCTTCAATCGTTGTAGTACCCATTGCATGTGTAATCTCACGACTAGAAGATTCTGATTCAGTGTTGCTTTCTTCTGCTTTGTCGTTCTCTTGTGAACTACTGGAGTTCGATGTTTTCTCCCCACATCCAACTAATAATAACGTGAAGGTTAATAGTAGTGTGAAAAGTATAAAAAAGTTCTTTTTTTGCAGTGATAATTTTGGCATACATTTCCTCCTAAGAAATAATCGACAACGATAATCATTATCAATTAAAGAGTATACTGTACGATTGTTTTATTGACAATATCTATTTTTTCAAAAAACATACTTTTTTAATAAAAAGTTTTACATTATGACGCTAGGAAGAACGTTATTTGAAAAACCTATTCATCGTGTTGAAAACCAAGCATTTGGATGGTTGTTAGACTCATTATCTTCACTTTGAAAATATGTGCTATTTTGTTCACTACTGTTAGACATGAAAGAAGTTTTGCAGCATGATCAGGGGAGGATCATCGCCCTTTGGAAAGGACGATGATGGAACGGAAAACGCCTCGCCCTGCGAAATTGCTTTTCCTGCCGTTGACATCATCATTTTCAACAATATGTCATGCTTTCATTTCACTCAAAGACGTAGGCAAATTGATTATAGATTTTCTACTATTTTAGTTACTTGTTAGATTTACCTATGCATTAATAGGCAAATAAATAGACCCTATCGACGTATATCTCATATCTTAATAATGAACTACAACTTATCAAAACAGGAGGTAATAACATGTTTCAACGAAGACGCCATCCGGCAAAAGGTCCTCACTGCTGTCCGCCACAAATGATGCCAATGCAATATGATCCACCACAATTTTTACCACCAGAGCAATATGTACGCACAAATTATATCCATACAGTTGTTCCACACGTACAACCTGCACATGTTACAACAGTGAACAAACATATGATTGATCATCAGTATTATTTCCCATGCACAGAATCTGTCGTGAATGAATGCTGTGAAACACATACAATGTGCGGTATGCCACCTAACCCTTGCCATATGCCACACCATCATAAACATATGCGCTAATACTAAAATAACGATGGGGTTGTCATATGACCCCATCGTTCCTAATATGTTCAGAAAAAAACCGAGTACCCTTTATCAGGCACTCGGTATCTTTATGATTAATACATTTTTAAATATTGATCGCGTTCCCATTGATGAACAGTTGTACGGTACATATCGAACTCGATTTCTTTTGCTTCTTTAAAGTTTGCATAAATATGCTCACCTAATGCTTCCTGTGCTACTTGATCTTTAGCAAGTAATGTTAGTGCATCATCAAGTGCTGCAGGTAGGTTTTCAATACCATTTGCTTGACGCTCTTCTTCCGACATCACATAGATGTTGCGGTTAATAGCAGCAGGTGGTGTTAGGCTTTGACGAATACCTTCAAGACCTGCTTCTAAAATAACAGCCATCGCTAAATATGGGTTTGCAGAAGGGTCTACAGAGCGTACTTCAACACGAGTTGAAAGGCCACGTGCAGATGGAATACGAATTAATGGTGAACGGTTTTGTGCAGACCATGCTACATAACATGGTGCTTCATAACCTGGTACTAGACGTTTATAAGAGTTAACTGTTGGGTTTGTTACAGCTGTGAAACCTTGTACGTGTGCAAGAACACCCGCCATGAATTGCATAGCTGTTTCAGAAAGACCTAATTCTGTAGATTCATCATAGAACGCATTTTCTTTGCCTTTAAATAGTGACACGTTAAAGTGCATACCAGAGCCTGCTTCACCAAATAGTGGTTTTGGCATAAATGTAGCGTGTAAGCCATGTTTACGAGCGATTGTTTTAACCACTAATTTGAATGTTTGGATGTTATCACATGCAGTAACAGCATCCGCATATTTAAAGTCGATTTCGTGTTGTCCTGGAGCTACCTCATGGTGTGATGCTTCAATTTCAAAGCCCATTTCTTCTAGCTCTAACACGATATCACGACGGCAATTTTCACCAAGATCTGTTGGCGCTAAATCGAAATAACCACCATGGTCATTTACTTCTAATGTTGGTTCGCCTTTTGCATCTAATTTGAATAAGAAGAATTCTGGCTCAGGCCCTAAATTGAAGCTTGAGAAGCCCATTTCTTCCATTTTTTTAAGAATTCGTTTTAGGTTGTTACGTGGGTCACCAGCAAACGGTTCGCCTTTCGCAGTGTATACATCACAGATAAAACGTGCTACTTTCCCTTTTTCAGAAGTCCAAGGGAATACTACGAAAGTATCAAGATCAGGATATAAATACATATCAGATTCTTCGATTCGAACGAAACCTTCAATAGATGAGCCATCAAACATCATTTTATTTTCCAGTGCTTTGTCTAATTGACTTACAGGAATCTCAACATTTTTGATAGTGCCAAGAATATCTGTAAATTGTAAACGAATAAAGCTTACGTTTTTTTCTTCGATGAGACGTTTAATGTCCTCTTTTGTGTATTTACCCACAGTTTTCCACACTCCTATAATTTGTCTAGCTTTTATGTTTACCCTACTCTATTTATTAATAGAATCGAGATAAATCCCCTCTTCGGATGGACGATTTTTGCATGCGCTGTGCTTGACGCATTTCTTCGCGCATAATTTGGCGTAATTCTGAATCACTTAAATCTTGCTCATCAGTTGTTGCAACAGGATTTTTCTTTTTAGCAAATATTTTTTTAATCTTCGCCATATTCATACCCTGTTCTAAGTAATCTTTAACCTCAAGCAATGTGTCGACGTCATTTAGTGAAAACATACGTCGATTGCCTTCTGTTCGGTGCGGCTCAATTAAATGGTGTTCTTCATAATAACGAATTTGTCTTGCCGAAAGCTCTGTTAATTGCATCACGATACTCATCGATAATAACGGCATAGTTCGTCTAATTTCACGACTCATTTAAGTCCTCCTCCAATACCCGCTTATCATATAACGAAATTTTTTTACTGTCAACCAACCATGTAAGGTTATCTAACATGGTTGGCACTATTTTTTTCAATTCGATTAAAAATTGTAAAAAACTATTCATATTTAGGCTTTATCTATTGTCTTGTTATGCTTTTTGAATGGCTTGAACCGCACTGCAAATAGCAAATTTTACGTGTTCGTATGTTAGTCCGCCCTGGATAAATGCTGTATATGGAGGTCGTATTGGGCCATCCGCTGTTAGCTCAATGCTGGACCCCTGAATAAATGTTCCAGCTGCCATAATGACATCATCTTCATAGCCTGGCATATAGGCTGGTTCAGGAGCATAATGGGCATTTATCGGTGAGTTCGCTTGTATTTCACGACAAAAGTCAATCATTTGCTGTGCTGTTTGGAACGATACTGATTGAATTAAATCTGTACGCTTCGCGTGATAGCTTGGAGAAGTGCTCATGCCGATTTCCTCAAGCATTGCAGCTGTAAATATTGCCCCTTTTAGTGCTTGCGATACAACATGTGGTGCTAGGAAAAATCCTTGATAAAAATCACCTAGTGTATTTAATGTGGCCCCCGCTTCTGCTCCAATACCTGGAGATGTCATACGATAGGCACATTTCTCCACTAAATCTGCTCGGCCAGCAATATAGCCACCAATTTTAGCCAAGCCTCCACCTGGATTTTTAATGAGCGAGCCTGCCATTAAGTCAGCACCGACCTCTGTAGGTTCCTGCGCCTCTACAAACTCGCCATAGCAGTTATCTACAAAAATAATAGCTTTCGGAGCTAATTTACGTACCTTTACACACATTTCTGCAATTTCTTCAATTGTAAAGGATGGACGTGTGGCGTAGCCTTTTGAACGCTGAATCGCAATCATTTTGGTTTGTGCTGTAATGGCCTCTTCAACACCTGCCCAATCAATAACCTGATTATCTAGTAAATCCACATGTCGATAACCGATTTTATAATCTTTCAGTGAACCTGTATCTTTATCACCACCATCGACAATGGATTGCAATGTATCATATGGCTGACCAGAAATATAAAGCAGCTCATCACCAGGACGCAAAACACCGAATAGACTAAGCGTGATTGCATGTGTGCCTGAAATAATTTGTGGTCGGACTATGGCTGCCTCTGCACCAAATACCTCCGCATAAACACGCTCTAGATTATCGCGCCCCTCATCATCATAGCCATAGCCGTTTGATGGGTGTAAATGATAATCACTTACTTGATGCTTTCTGAAAGCTGCTAGCACCTTCTGCTGATTGTAGAACGCCATTTCTTCTACATTGGCATGATAAGGCCGAACTTGCTCCTCTACTTTTGCCGCTAACGATAGCGTTTCTGTTGATAAATTTGATGTAAACGTCATTCTTTCTTCTCCATTTCACAATGTCTCGCATTTCAATCAGTAAGATTTATTGACTATCTAAATTGACTTCAATCACTCTAGAATTCCCTAACCAACTACTGGTATATGAACGCTTTTGACGAATGTTTTTCTTTATTTTAATCACATTTTATCAATTTGTATGTGCACCTGTAAAACTTGCCTATTGTTTCTAAGAGGATTTTACGCTAAGCTAATGTGCGGACTCATTTCAAGATGCGTATTTAATGACCGATTTTGGCTATTAAATTCATAGATTCTGTTACGTAAAAAGTCTTTTAACTTTTAATAAAGTTTATTTATTGATAGAAGGGGTGAAAGGGATGGCTTGGGAGGTTTTTAGTATTATAGGAACAATTGCCTTTGCTATTTCTGGGGCAATTATTGCCATGGAAGAAGAATACGATTTATTCGGTGTATATATACTTGGTATTGTGACTGCTTTTGGTGGAGGAGCTATCCGAAATTTACTCATTGGACTACCTGTCACAACACTTTGGGGACAGGATATGATGTTTCAAATAGCGCTTGCTGCGATTACGATATTCTTTATTTTTCCGCATCATCTGATTCAACATTGGCATCGTTGGGGTAACTTCACAGATGCGATTGGCTTATCAGCATTCGCTATTCAAGGCGCACTCTATGCTGTTAAGCTTGATATGCCAGTAAGCGCAGTCATTGTAGCTGCTGTTTTGACAGGTTCAGGTGGGGGTATTGTACGAGATTTATTAGCTAGAAGAAAACCATTAGTTCTCCGTGATGAAGTTTATGGTGTTTGGGCAGCTCTTGCAGGATTGCTAATCGGATTCGAGGTTTTTACAGGAGACATTTTCCTTTATATTTTATTCGCAGTGATTACAGCTTTACGTATTCTTTCCTATATGATGAAGTGGCGCTTGCCATTACGAAAGTTAAATCGTGCATAAACACCATTCAGCCAATGACCAAAAATTAAGTCATTGGCTGTTTTATTGTTTTTATCTTTTTAACAACTGCATTGATTCTTCTAAAGTCGCCATGTTTTTCATCATCGAGCAAGCTGCATCTAAAATAGGAAAGGCTAAGGCTGCTCCAGAACCTTCGCCTAAACGCATATTCATGTGCAACATTGGTTCAATGCCTAGTAAGGCAGCGGCAATTTTTGCCCCTGGTTCCTCTGAAGCATGGGAAGGAATGATATAATCGATTACTTTTGGTTCGAGCTTATAAGCAATGAGGGCTGCTATAGTTGAAATAAATCCATCAATGACAACGGGTTTACGATGGGCAGCAGCGCCAAGAATAATACCTGTCATCGCCCCTATCTCTAACCCTCCAACCTTAGCCAGAACATCAATAACATCATTTGGATTAGGCTTATTTAAGGTAATTGCTTTTTCAATAACTGCTGCTTTATAGGCAATGCCTCCTTGGCCTACTCCTGCACCAAACCCCGTTACTTCGATAGGGTTGCATCCCGTTAAAACAGCTAATATCGCAGCACTTGGTGTTGTATTGCCGATGCCCATTTCTCCAGTCCCAAGTACATCAGCACCTTTTATGATTTCCTCAGTGGCCACACGGATTCCTACTTCTATCGATTGAATGGCTTCTTGTTTGGCCATAGCTGGACCATGTGCCATGTTATCTGTACCATATTTAATTTTATGAATAATGACACCTGCATCAAGTGGAATATCTTCTTTTACACCCACATCTACTGTGACCACCTTTGCATTGGTAATCCCCGCAATCGCACAAACGCCTGTACCCCCCTTAGGAAAATTTAATGTTTGAAAGACCGTAACATCTTGTGGATTCGTGGTTACACCTTCCTCGTAAACACCATGATCTGCAGCACAGACAATCATCACTTTTTTGTCGACCATCGGATATAATTGTCCTGTTATACCAGAGAGCTGTACGGCAAGTGATTCTAGTTTACCTAAGCTACCTGGGGGCTTACAAAGCGCATCAATCCGCTTTCTAGCTTGCTCCATACTTTTCATATCAGCCCCCTGAATGTTTTGAATTGTGTCTTGTAATAATTGCATGATTATTTCTCCTCTCGTTCTCATAAGACAAAATAAAAAGTCTGTAGTTTATTGTCATGACAAATAAACTACAGACTTTTCCATCATCTATATCTTCTATAGCATGTAGGCAGGTCTCCTGGCTCAAGTTCAACACCTCATAGTACCTTCCCAGCAATTTGCTAGTGGCATACACTATGAAATTCCCTTATACAGTGGCGGGTCCGCTAAAGCTTTTCACTTTATTCCCTATTCTCCCTAATGGGCACCTATTGCTTTTATGTAATTTCTTTTAATTTACTACAAAGCTTTCTTGCTATCAATACGAAACAATTAAAGTAAAGTATTTTTATTTGGAGCTATTTCACATAGTTCCTATAACTATTGAATAGAAACCAATATTGTTAGCGAGTCAATATAGTTTAAAATGAATACACTTTGCCCCTTCAAATGACTATTCTCAAAAAAAGATGAGCCTATACCGGGATGGCTAATGCCAAACATAAGTAAAAGAATAGATTTAACATCGATATACATGATTTAAAATTTACTAGTTACTAAAGTCTGAGAAATAACATTGTTAAAGAAAATTGCAGAATTTTTTTAACAAGCTCTTTTAACACACACAATTTGTCAACTCTCTTCTGGTTCCTACTTTCTACGTGTTTAGCCTATAAAGAACGAATCTACAGTACATCATTCTTTCTATTTTTTTATGGATCGATATTTAGCAGGTGTCATACCAACATATTTTTTAAATACTTTACTAAAATATTCTTCATTGCTATAACCTACTAATAAAGCAATTTCATTATTTCTTTTATCACTATAATCTAATAGCTGCTTAGCTTTGTTAATTCTAAGTTCATTTAATAGGTGGATAAAATTTTTATCAATGCTTTTTTTTATTAATATACTTAAATTTGCTTGGCTTTTGTTAAAGATGTTTGATAAATAATTCAAATCTAGTTGCGGATCATCAAAATGCGTATAAATATAATCGACTATTTTTTTACCTAAATTATCCCTATTGCCATGTAAGTTAAGTATTTTATCGACGAGTGGCATGATATAGTTATTTACTATTTTTGATAAATTGGCTTCTTTAATCATTTGATGTTGGATACCAATTATTTTTTGAGCGCGATGATATGTTTCCAAGCAATTGAAATAGATGCTATATTGTAATAAAAACATAATCATGATTTCTAACCTCTGCTGAAAATCAATATTTATATTTTGTAAAACCACAATAAATTCTTTTAATTTTAATTCATCTGTAAAGATTTGATTATCAAAAATGGATTTTCTTTTATTTAGCACAGTGCTATCAGTATTTAGATGCCTCTTTAGAAGCAACTCCAGCACAGCTTGATTTAAATCATGTAAGTCTTTTTTTGGAAGAACAATATGATTATGCTGACTATATGACAATACAAAATCGGTATTCATAATCTCAATATGTTCCCCAAAAATATTAAAGTAAAATAACTCATGAGCATGTGAAATTCCGATATTTTTTGTTTGATTTATACTAACCATAAAGTATTCAAATGAATAGATACTACAATCTGTCATTTGTTGATCAAAGGCCAATAGTAAATTTAATAATTGATTATATTTAATTGCATAATCTACTTGCTTTTTCATGCTCAATGCTTCCATCGTTTGTGATAGCTTTAGCTTTAGGTTTTTATAATCGATTGGCTTTAAAATGTAATCCTCAGCTCCAATTTGAATAGCACTTTGTAAATATTGAAAATCGTCATAGCCAGATAGAAAAATCACCTTAAATTGATGAAACTTTTTTAGCTCCTGAACAGCCTCTATTCCACTTATCCCGGGTAAATTAATATCCGATAAAACAATATCTGGAGCAATTTCTTTAGCTGCCAGCAGCATATCCTCCCCCGTTGTATAAGAATAAACACGTAAGGATTCTATAAAATTTCTGTTAATAAAAAAGCTTAAACCCTCTCTAATAAAGTTTTCATCTTCTACAATAAAAAGATTCATAGAGCTCACCTCACCGTTAGAAGATATTATTTCTTATATGGTAACAAAATTCTCGACACAAAGTATTGTTGCTCATTGACTAGCACCATTACACCATATGCTTCTCCATATTTTATCTTTAAACGCCTATTTACATTTTTTAAACCAATACTGCCTTCGTGATTTTCTTCATTCATTTTATCATTTAGCATAGCTATTCTAGCAGTATCCTTATATTCGCTCTTATTATAAGTTTCAATTATTACATAATTCTTTTTTCGATAAATTTTGATATTTATTGATAGAGCTTCTTTATGGTTGTAACCATGCTTAAAAATATTTTCTACAATTGGTTGGAGTGTAAATTTTAAAATAGCATTTTGTAATAAATCGTTTTCTTCTATTTGAATGTCAAATAGTAAATAAGAGATTCTTATTTTCATAATATTAATATATTCTTCAATAATCTCTAGCTCTTTTTCAATGGTTGTTTCATTTTCACTGTTGCCCGTATTATATCTAAAAAGCTTTGCAAGCCCAACGCTCAATGTAGAAATTTCCTCAACCTCATGAATCATGGCTAATTGATTAATATTATCTAAGGTATTGTAAAGAAAATGAGGATTAATTTGGCTTTGTAAATTATTCAATTGCGCTTCATAGTTTTCTCGAACATAGCCTTTTTCCTTTTCTACCATATAAGCAATGGTTTGGTTTAATTCATGACTGGCAATATCTAACTCATCATTAATCCAAACATGCTTTTTCTCTTTATCTTCAAAATGATAAATTGCTTTTCTATAAGAGGTAATACGTTCAATAAGCATTTGTAACGTTGTGCTTATTTTATTGGAATATAAAAAGGTGATGATGGTTAGCAGTAAGGTAGAAGCAATTGCAAAAGCCATTAAATCCTCCTTTTTATTATTTACCTCTTTAAAAATGGAGTCAGACGTAGCAATGACAACATAGTAACAATTATTAAAGGAATCAAATGAATACATTAGAATTCGTTCTACATTCAAATAATCAATTTTATAGTAATTGGTTTTCTGAGGCTCCAGTTTAAGAAAATACTCCTCATGCTCTGATATATGGGAATTTGTGCTGAATTTTATATCTTTTTGCTCTGTTAATAAAAGAAAATCAGAGTAGCTTCCCCAAATAGAATTTAACACTTCATGATATACTTTTGTACTTGCTTGATTACTCTCAAAAGACGAATTAAAATAATGAATTTTTTTTAATACCTCTAGCCTTGTTTCTATTAAAAGTTTCTTTTGATATTCGCCAACATTATTTATATAAATTATGGTCATCATAAAATACGGTAAAATAAATACAACAAGGGTAAGAATAAGATATTTATATTTTAACGATAAATACATCATTCTCACCCTTTCAAGCTTCTTAGCAATGTTCCTCTTCCCAGATCGACTGGCCGCTTGAAACACCACCATCAATGACAATTTCACTACCCGTAATATAGGAAGCATCCTCGCTCCCTAGATAATAGACTAAGGATGCAATTTCCTCTGGACGTCCTAATCTTTTTAAAGGTACATATTTTACCTGATCCTGAGGTGTCTTATTTGATTTTTGTGCTGCATATTCAATCATCTGTGTTTGGATATATCCTGGATGAATGGAGTTTACTCTAATAAAAGGTGCAAATTCCATCGCTGCGTTTTTTGTAAGTGTTCGAATAGCACCTTTAGTAGCCCCGTATATTCCTAAACCTTTTGCTCCAAAAAAGGCTGCATTGGACGATGCATTAATAATCGAGCCATTTTCCTGTTTATACATAATAGGTGCAATATATTTTAATGCTAAAAAGCTACCCTTAACATTAATATCAAACATAGACTGATACTCTTTTTCTGTAGTTGTAGTAAGATCATTCATGACAAATATTCCAGCGTTATTAAACAATACATCAATTTCATAGCCTTTGTCATGTATATATCTTTGTAATGATTTCCATTTATTTTCATTTGTAACATCCAATTCTATAAAATCAACCTGAGCACCATAAATATCACTTAGCTTGCTACCTTCCGCTACATTAATATCACATGCAAGGATATGAAAACCCTCCTGGTAAAATTTATCGAGAGTAGCTCTGCCAATGCCAGCAGTAGCCCCTGTAATGAGAATACGCTTCGTCATAAATACCTCCATTAATAATTTTTATTTCGCAATCCAACCACCATCAATCACTAGCTCACTGCCTGTTACAAACTTCGCTTCATCAGTCGCTAAATATAAAACACCATAGGCTACATCTATAGGATTTCCAAGTAATGGCAAAGGCGTTACTTCTTTCATCCATTTCGCTTTTTCGTTATTCTCAAAAAGATCTCGTGTCATTTCCGTTTTAATCATGCCAGGGTGCACAGAATTTACCCGTACATTATATTCTGCTAAATCCATTGCTGCTGCCTTTGTTAAGCTTCTGACAGCTCCCTTTGAGGCATGATAAGACACATAGCCCTTTTCGCCAATAATTCCATAGACCGAAGAGATATTAATAATACTTCCCGCTCGCTGCTTTATCATATGCTCAGCACATTTTCTAACACCCAAAAAAGTACCTGTCGCATTAATGGTCATAACCTTATTCCAGCCCTCTAAATCTTCCTGTATAATTGAGTTTCTTGAGGGAATGCCAGCATTATTTACTAAAATATCTATACGTCCAAACAATTGAATGGCCTTTTGGATAACGCTATCCCACTCTGCTTCAGAGGATACATCATGCTTATGCATAAAAAGATGATCACTTCTCGGGTAGCGCTTCATCAAAAGGTCCAATGCCTCCCCGTTTATATCTGTGGCAACTACTTTCGCTCCCTCTTGTAAAAACAATTCAGTCTCTGCTAACCCTTGTCCATTTCCTGCACCTGTAATGATTGCTACCTTATTGTGTAAGCGCATTTTATTCATCCTCTCTATTTCTGAATCTTCGAACGACCATAAAAATCGATCATAACAGCGACAATAATAATGGCACCTTTAAAAATTGATTGCCAATACGTACTGATGGAAAGACTATCAAAAACATTTGAAATCATGATTAAAATACTTCCACCAATAAATGTTCGCCAAATTGCACCCTGCCCCCCTGAAAGGGAAGTGCCTCCAATAACGACGGCAGCTATTACATCCAAAACAATTGATTCTCCTATATTTGCCTGCCCCTGTGCAAGTCGAGAAGATAAAATGATACCACTCATTGAGGCACATAGACCACAGATGATATATGTGCTAATGATTAGGCGATTTGTCTTTAAACCTGCTAATCTACTAGCCTCACGGTTTCCTCCTACAGCATAGAGAGCCTTTCCATATAGCGTGTAAGAGAGAATTATCCCTAGCGTAATAAAAATAGCAGCTAGAATAATGACTGAAACGGGGATTGGTCCTAAATAATGCGAACCAAAAAACTTATAGGCTGGGTCTTTTACAAAAAATGGCTGTGCCTTTGAGTATACTAATGCAAAGCCAGTGAAAATAGAGCCTGTTCCTAGTGTGGCTACAAAGGGAGGAACTTTCAAATAAGTGATTAACACACCGTTTAACAAGCCTGCAATGAGACCAATGGATAGACCGACTATCACAGCTACAAAAATAGACGTGCTATCAACTAAGCTTGCAGCTACAACAGCCGTTGCAGCGTATAATCCCCCGATGGACATATCTAAGCCGCCAGTGATCATAACATAGGTCATTCCAGCAGCCATGATGCCAATAATGGCTAATTGACTTAGCATATTTAATACATTTGTAGGATTTAAAAACCCATTGTAAACAATCGATGAAATAATAATTAGCACTACAAATGCGAACACTACTCCATATCTAAATCCAAAATTCTTGATATTTCCAAAATTCAGAATTTTGTTGCTATAAGAAGTCAAATTCTGCTCTTCAGATAGTTTGTTCATCATGTATGGTGACTCCCTTCCAAAAACGTTGATTCAACGATTTTTTTAACACTAATATCTTTCCCCGTTAATTCATTAACAATTTCCCCTTTAGATATAACAAGTACACGATTGCTAACAGCAACTACCTCTTCTAGCTCTGAGGAAATAATAATGATACTCATACCTTGCATCGCTAACTCCTTTAATTTACGTAATACATCTAATTTAACGCCAACATCAATCCCTCTAGTAGGTTCATCAACTATTAAAACCTTTGGGTTAACACTTGTAACCTTTGACAGTAAAACCTTCTGTTGATTTCCACCCGATAAATTTTTAACAATGGAGTTAATTGGTCGTGTTAACTTAAACTCTCGAATATATTGTTGCGCAAGATTTTTAGATTTTTTAGTAGATAAAAAACCATAGGAACCAATACGTTTTAAATCAATTAGATGAATGTTTTCATGTACTTCAAAACCTAGATGAAGACCTGTTTTTTTCCGATCCTCTGGAGCTAATACAATTCCATATCCCATTGCTTGTCTTGGTGTAGAAGGAATTTTAAGAGACTCACCTTGTAATTTAAGCGTTCCCCTACAGCCTTCTCCTAGCCCATAGAGCGTGTGAGCAATTGCACTTCTGCCTGAGCCCACTAACCCACCCAATCCTAAAATTTCTCCCCGCTTTAATGTAAAGGAGATATTTTTTAAAAAGTGGAAGCTCTCCAAATTTTCAACCTCTAATACAATCTCCTCTGAAGGAATTTGATGAGGATACTCCTGCATTAAGATTTCTTTAAAATCGCTGTCAATTTCCTCACCAAGCATGGCATGAACAATTTTTTGCTTTGTCCAACCCTCTATGTCCCTATGCTCTGTAACTACACCATTCTTTAATACCGTAAATGAATCACAAATTTTCATAATTTCATCTAGATGATGGCTAACGTAAAGGATGGTGATTCCTCTTTTTTTCAATTCCATTAAAGCCTCTAATAAAGCCTCTCTCTCATTCTGTGCTAAAGAAGAAGTAGGCTCATCCAAAATTAATATTTTGGAATCTAAATTTAAACATCTCATAATTTCAAGAATTTGCTGATCAGCTACAGATAAATCAATGGCATAAGAATTTGGTGAAATATGGGTATTTAAAAGCTTGCTCAATTCATAAAATCGTTCTAACCGTTTTTTTCGATTAACCAAAATCGACTTGCCTTCCTTAAAGCCAAGAAATACATTATCTAAGGCAGTCATATTCGGTATGATGGTTAATTCCTGAAAAATTGTGGCAATGCCAGCCTCTCTCGAACTATAAGGATCACCATAATGCAATTCATTTTGCTCAATAAAAATGTTGCCTTCTGTAGGCTTAATTCTACCTGAAAGCATGCCAATAAGCGTTGATTTACCTGAGCCATTTTGCCCAATAAAAGCGTGACAATGACCCTTTGATATTGTGATGTTAATACTCTGATTAGCAAAAAATTCTCCATATTTTTTTGATAAATTAGTGATATTGATAATGGGTGTCGCCTTTATCATAAAATCACTCTCCTCCTGATAAAGCAAGCACACAAGGTGATTAAATAGAATCTGTGAACTTGCCCTATATTTTCACGATGGCTTACATCTAATATTCTGGTAACCCTTTTGTCTCAAAATCTCCGATATTATTTTTATTTACATAAGGTGTGCCTGGTAAGATTTCCTCTTGTGTTAAATCATAAAAGGATTGATAATCCTTTCCTTCAAAATGATTTTTAATCGCTTCCATTCCTCTTTGTACCTCTTCTTTTGGAAGCATAATAACGGTTTGTTCAATATCACCATTTCTAATTGCTTCAAAGGACCACTCGTCCCCGCCAAAATCATAAATTTTCACTTTTCCTTTTTTACCAGCAGCATTCACAGCCTCTACAACCCCTGCTGACATACCTGAATAGTTTGAAAAAATAACCTTCAAGTCAGGATGAGCCTGCAAAGCGTTTTGTGTTACTTGGAACGCTTGATTTGCAGTGTAATCAGTTGAATATGGGCCAATGATTTGCCACTTATCATTATCGGCTATCTCAAGCTCCATGCCTTTTATATTGTTTAAATAAGGGGTCCCAGTAGACGGTCCACCAATAATGGCAATTTTCCCACCACCTGGATTGTTTGCAACAATATCCTTATAAATATCTTGATAAACATTTACACCTTGTCCACCGACAAACGTAAGGGTTCCCTCAGCAGCATCATCAACAGCTCCGCACAATTCAATATTGATAGCTGAAACGGCAATATTCGCAGGGAGAACTGAGCTTTGAACCAAATCACATAGCTGATTGCCATCCACTGCTTCAATTAAAAAGGCGTCAAATTTTTTTTGTGCTACAGCATTTTGGAGCTGGTTAAGCTGGTTAAGTGGATCAAAGCCGCCATCAAATATTTCAATTTTCCACCCGTATTCCTTTGCCACCTTTTCAGCCTCTTTAATGCCTGTTTGTAAATAATTATTACTAGCTCCTGCTGAGAAAAAGGCAATTGTTTTCTGATCGTCAGAGGATTGCTTGTCCTCTGAGCTGCCTGAATCATCCGTACTACTACATGCCACCAACATGATCATAACTACGAATAAACACACTGTTAACCATTTCTTCATAAAAACACCTCTTACTTATTATATTTTTGATATATATCATTTCTCCGTTTTCTATCATGATAAGTAGTAGCAACACCATTTTTTCGTTTGTCATATAACGTATCTATTTCTAGTATAGAAGTAATAACCTCAAAATCGCTTGTCGTACATTCTTCCATTATCCCGTTAGGTGTCCATGGTAGCTCACAAGGGGATAAATTCGAAGAATATCCAAATCCTGTTTCTATAACCCCATCCACCTCCCCAATAATAGGGGAATGAATAACGTATAACTGATTTTCAACACATCTTGCTTCAGCACAATGACGAACACGCCAAAAACCATGCTTAGTAAATGTATAGGAAGGACAGAAAATGATGTCCGCTCCTTGTCTACTATAAATTGTCGCTATTTCAGGTATTTCAATTTCATAGCAAATAGCTACCCCAATTCTTACTGGTCCAATATCAAATGTTTCAAGTGTATCGCCTTCTTTTGTATCCCAACTCGATTCTGCTGGGAAAATATGCGTTTTTCTATGCTTAGCATAATTCCCTTTTCCATCAAAAATATAAGCTGTATTATAAATATATGATCCTTCCTGCTCAAGCGTGGAGCCAGCAATAATAATTTGATTTCTAGCTTTAGATAATGTGTTAAACAGCTCAATATACTCATTTAAAAAATTAGCAAGCTTACGATTATCTTGACTTGTAAATGTGTGATAATCGTCATAAGTTGTTAATAGACCAATTGTTACGAGTTCAGGGAATAAAACATAATCACTTTCTAAAGGAATATCTTTAAAAATTCGTTGGACCGTATTGGCAAAATCCTCAAAAGATAAATAGCTTTCAAATTTAAATTGAACATTCGAAACCTTTACTTGCATGGATTTATTTCCTCCTTTTTGTCTGATCATTTAATTTGCACTTTCCTCGTATGCCGAGCAAATATTTGCAAGTGTTGTAAACCAAGCTCCATTCTCTTCCATGTATCGAATTAGCTTTTCTAGCATCTGTATATTATGTGCTCGTCCTATTGTTTGAGGATGAACGGTTAAAATATAACATGCCCCCTCTACATGCTCGACTGCATAATCGAAAATAGATTGCCAACGCTCATATACTTCTGTGTTTGAACGAAGACCCTCTCCCCCGCCAATCACATATTCTTGAGTTGGAAAATCATCTAAATACCATGAAACAGGAATTTCAATAATATCACTTGGAGGACCAAACGTGTTGCCATTGTCAAAATCGACATTTACTTCTCTTGGACGATATGGATATAAATCATTCCCCATTAAACTACTATCATATTTAAAATTATATTTTTCTAATAGCTTTAATGTATTTGGGCTGTAATCCCACGCTGGTGAACGATAGCCTACAGGTTCAATCCCGACTCGTTTTAAGGCCTCTAATCCCTTTAACATAATAACTTCCTCTTGCTCATAGCTCATATTGGTTGGATTTTCATGTGCATAGCCATGATGGCATATCTCATGTCCAGCTTTAATAATGTCTTTAACCGTCTCTGTGTGTGTATCTATCGTATGTCCTGGAATACAAAATGTTGTTTTAATATTATATTTCTCAAATAAATTCAATAATCTTGGCACACCGACCTCAGCTCCAAATTCCCCTCTTGCCAAATAGGCTGGAGATGTTTGACCAAACGTGCCATACCATACAGATGCTGCATCAAAATCTACACCAATGTTTACGGCAACTTTTTTTCCCTCAGGGATTCTCACTCTACCTGTACTTTGCATATCAATTCCTCCTTTGTTTAACTACAACAAAAATATACATAATTCTGATTATTTTTAAAAATGCAAAAATTTAAAAAGCAGTTATTTTTTAAATAAAACAAAAAATAGCTGCTTTTTTGCATCAATCTTCTAATTGGTGATTCTTATGTATTTTCTTAAGGAATTTTATAATGACTAGTATGATTATTCCCTGTCTTTTCCGACTGCAACGCTTTTGCAATAGGGTAGAATATTGTTACTTGATATACTAAAAAAGCCCTCGCATACTAACTCGAAGGCTTAAAAATCTAGCTATTTAAATTCTAATTCTCCATCATAAGCCAGCATGCCGCCTTCAAGGTTTGTTACATCAAATCCTTGTGCCTCTAAGTAAGCACACGCATTGGCAGAACGAGCTCCAGCCTTACATACAATAATATATGGCTTTTCTACATCTAATTCCTCTAAACGTTCAGGGATAGTTCCGAGTGCAATATGTTGAGCACCTGGGATCATGCCATGGGCTACTTCATCCTCTTCACGTACATCGATAATATATAGGTCCTCATTTGCATCTAACAGATCTAATAATTGTGTTGTTTCCATTGTTTTCATAAACTTTGTCCTCCAAAATATCAAATTCCACTATCATTATAGCTTGTAGCAAAAAAAACAGCCAGTGTGAGAACACTAACTGTTTAACAAACTTATTATACTTCTGTCTCTAAAAACTCTATTTGTTTTGCTGGTACGAATGTAGAAATGGCGTGCTTGTAGATTAGGTGCTGCTTATTTTCAGCATCAAGTAGTAATACTGTAAAATTATCATATGATTTCACAGTCCCTTTTAACTGAAATCCGTTTAACAGAAATACAGTTACAAAAACACTGTTTTTACGTAGTTGGTTCAAGAACGTATCTTGCAAATTGATTGATTTCATCAAATAGCCTCCCTACTAACTTTCTACCTCTTCATTCCTATAGTAGCATGTTCTACCAATTTATCAATTAGTAATTTTTAGAAATTTTTCTTTATTCTTATAATCGATCATCAGGCGTAATAAAATGGACATCCATTTTATTACGGAAATAAGTAAGCTGTCTTTTTGCATAGCGACGGGAATTTTGTTTTAAGCTATCAAGGGCTTCCTCTAGGGTACATTTACCATCTAAATAATCATATAATTCTTTATACCCGATGGCTTGTATAGACTGCACACCACGGATATTTCGCTGCCATAATCCCTTCACCTCTTGCAGAAGACCATTTTCCATCATTAAATCAACACGACGATTAATACGGTCATATAGCACGTCTCGAGACATGTTTTGACCTAACCCTAAAATAACATGGTTGTAAAGGGGTACTTCTCCTCGATTTTGCGCTTCAGCTGCTTTTGATACACCGCTTAATTCCAGCATCTCTAATGCACGAATAACACGACGTGTATTGTTAGGATGGATTGTCTCCGCTGTTTGAGGGTCTAGTTTTTTTAATTTGTCATGCATTGCCTCAGGGCCAAGCTTTTCTAATTCCTCATAGTAGGCTTTTCGTGCTTCTTCATCTACTTTTTCATCAGTAAATTGGAAATCATAGAGGACAGCTTGTACATATAAGCCAGAGCCTCCTACTATTATAGGTAATTTTTGACGAGCTTGTATTTCCGCGATCTTCGCACGTACTAATTTTTGATAATCTGCTACCGAAAAAGATTCTGTAGGCTCTAAAAAGCTAAGTAGATGATGAGGAACGCCCTCCATCTCTTCTTCGGTAATTTTAGCTGTCCCAATATCGAGCCCTTTATAAACTTGCATGGAATCACCATTAATGACTTCACCGTTATATTTTTTTGCCAGTTCAATGCTTAATGCCGTTTTACCAGAGGCAGTCGGTCCCACTATTGCTACGACCTCTGCCTGCTGCAATTTAGTTTCTATCATATTTTTCTAACCACCGTAATAAAACTTGAAAGACCGCTTCTTGATTGTCTTCATTTAAAATTTCATGTCGTTTATCCTCGAATAAATAAACCGTTACATCCTCTACTCCCACCGCTGCTAACTGTTCAGCAACTTTGTAAACGCCTAGCCCCTGTTCACCAACCGGATCTTTACTGCCACTAATCAAGAGAATAGGGAGGTCTTTTCTTACTTTTGCTAATTCTCTTTTACGATTTAGTGTGGCAAAGCCAGTTGTCAAATCCACGAAAAATTGATTCGTTGGAATAAAGCCACAATAAGGATCATCGATATACTTTTCCACCTCTTGTTGTACTGAACATAACCAATCATAGGCAGTCTTCGGATTGGGAAATTGCTTATTAAAGCTACCAAAGCTCAATTGATTTAACAGCTTACTTTCAGTTTCTTTTCCTAGTCCCTTAGCTAAAGCCTTGGCTACTAGATTTCCTACAGCATGCAAGGCTGTCACATTTCCAGTGCCACAGAGAATAACATTATCTACTTGCTCTCCGTATAATTGAATATAGCGTCTAGTAATGAAAGAACCCATACTATGGCCAAAGAGAATTAATGGTACATTAGCGTATGGTACGTGAAGTTGTGTAATCACTTCATGAGCATCTTTTACAACACGCTCAAAGCCGTTTTCTTCAGCAAAAAAGCCCAATGTCCCATTATATGCTGCCGTTTCACCATGCCCACGGTGATCGTGCATCGTCACAACATAGCCTGCTGCGTTGAGTGTTTTCGCAAATGTTAAATAGCGACCGCTGTGCTCTGCCATGCCATGCAAAATGTGAATATGTCCAATACATGGCGTTGAAGGCTCCAATGTTCGCGTGAAGACAAATTGTTCATCCGACATTTGAATATAACGCTCCATCCCTTACTCCCCTTCTTTCACAAAATTTGTTGCATCGTTAATGGCTTGCTCTAATTCAGCAATATATCTATTTTTTTGCTCCTCTGTATAATTTAAGCGTTGTTGCATCACCTGAATCACTTGCTGTTTATAAAGTTTTACTGCTTCAATATCGAAGTATAATAAACCAGTCCGACGGATAAAGAAGTCGCTTGGTGTATAGACCATTTCGGCTTCAATGCCATACAGTAGCATCGCATGTAAGGCAAGAGGCATTGTACTACCATGTTCATGTAAAAATTTCACCCGATCAAATAAGGCATCTACATTCGTGCCATACTTTTGTACGAGATGCTTGGCTTCATCATAATTTAAGCCATATTGTACGCCTTCACGAGCTTTATAGGCAATATAGTCCGGGAAATTAATAGCGTTAATTCCCTTTGCACCAGAAAGTGCTAGCTCACGTGTTAAACAGGCACTTGCATGCTTGTAGCGACGGGACTTCACAATTTTATCCACAATCGTTTCAGCCATTTGGCGATAGCCCGTAAGCTTGCCACCCGCAATCGTCATTAAACCACTTGGCGCTGTCCAAATTTCATCTTTCCTTGAAATTTCTGATGGATCCTTACCTTTTTCATAAATCAGAGGTCGTACGCCTGCCCAAGAGGATTCAATTGTGTCTCTTGTGATAGTAGCAGTTGGAAAGACCTTTTTAGCAGCCTCAATTAGATAATCCACATCTTGCTGTGTTGCCACTGGATGTACAGGATTACCTTCATAGACAGTATCCGTAGTCCCTACATAGGTTTTGCCATCTCGTGGAATGGCAAAGGCCATACGACCATCAGCAATATCAAAATAAACAGCTTGCTTTAGCGGGAAATCCTTTTGTTTGAGGACAATATGAACGCCCTTTGTTAGACGTAATTGCTTGTTATCTGCTACTTTATCTTTTTGTCGTACGTCATCAACCCAAGGACCCGTTGCATTCACAATTTGGGCGGCATGGACATTGAGCATTTTCCCCGTCACATGATCCCTCACTTTAATGCCAACAAGCTTTTTCTTTTCATAAATAAATTCCGTCATTTCAGCATAGTTGAGGCAAAGCGCTCCATATTCTACAGCCTTTTTTAATACTTCAATTGTTAGACGGGCATCATCTGTACGGTATTCTACATAATAGCCACCGCCGACTAAGCCATCTTGATTAAGTAATGGCTCTAATGCCAGGGTTTCCTGAGCATTTAACATCGTTCTACGTTCATGTTTTTTGACGCCTGCCAAGCGGTCATAGACCTTTAATGCCATAGATGTTGTGAAGGGACCGAGTGAACCCTTTTTATATAAAGGTAATAGCATTTTTTCAGGCGTTGTGACATGTACAGCATTATCATAAACAATTTCACGCTCTCGCCCTACCTCGGCTACAACTCCTACTTCAAATTGCTTTAAATAACGTAGACCACCGTGAATCAATTTGGTTGAACGGCTCGACGTACCAGCTGAAAAATCCTGCATATCAATTAATGCGACAGAAAGGCCTCTTGATGCGGCATCTAATGCAATTCCTGCACCTGTAATACCACCACCAATGACTAATACGTCAAAGCTATAGTGCTCTAGATAATATAAAATTTTTGGTCGCTGCTCAAATGAAAACATACCTTTCTCCCCCAATAGCTATGATTTAAAAATACGTGTTGCCTCTACAGCCTTCTGCCATCCTGTATACAGAGCTGTGGCTTGTTCTTCATCCATGTGAGGTTGATAGGTTTCCCCACTCACCCATAATGCAGATAAAGCCTCTTGATTTGGCCAGAAGCTTGTCGCCAGCCCCGCTAAATAGGCTGCACCGAGTGCTGTTGACTCATTCAGTTTTGCTAGCTCTACTTGTAGCTGTAAAACATCACTTTGGAACTGCATTAAAAATTGATTTTTGACAGCTCCACCATCTACACGGAGTACTTCAATCGGAGTACCTGCTGCTTCTTCCATTGCATCTAGTACATCTTTCGTTTGATAGGCTAATGATTCTAGTGTTGCTCGAATAAAATGTTCTTTTGATGTTCCACGTGTTAACCCAAAAATGGCGCCACGTGCATCTGTATCCCAGTAAGGTGTACCGAGTCCAACAAAGGCAGGGACAACATAAACCCCATCGGTATGATCTACTTTTCTAGCATAGGATTCAGAATCCTCTGCTGTACGAATCATCCTAAGTCCATCGCGTAGCCATTGAATAGCTGATCCTGCTACAAATACACTACCTTCCAATGCATAGGTCACTGTCCCATCAATTCCCCACGCAATGGTTGTCAATAAACCATTTTCCGATGTCACTGCCTGCTCTCCTGTATTTAATAGCATAAAGCAGCCAGTGCCATACGTGTTTTTAGCCATTCCTTTGGTAAAACAAGTTTGTCCAAAAAGTGCGGCTTGCTGATCACCCGCAATTCCAGCTATCGGAATTTTTTCTCCAAAAAATATACTTGGAGCCGTTTCTGTATATATTTCTGATGAATTTCTCACTTCTGGAAGCATGGACATTGGGATAGCTAAAAGCTCACAAAGTTCCTCATCCCACTTCAATTCATGAATATTGTAGAGCATTGTTCGAGCTGCATTTGAGTAATCGGTCACATGAGCCTTTCCCTTTGATAATCGCCAAACAAGCCATGTATCAATCGTCCCAAATAATAAATCCCCATTGTCTGCCTTTTCACGAGCGCCTTCAACATTATCTAAGATCCATTTAATTTTTGTCGCTGAAAAATAAGCATCTAAGCGAAGCCCTGTCTTTTGCTGAAAATGTTCTTCCTGTCCTTGTTCTTTTAAGGTATTCACAATGTCCTGTGTTTGGCGTGATTGCCAGACAATCGCATTGTAAATCGGCTGACCTGTGTGTTTATCCCACACCACTGTTGTTTCGCGCTGATTGGTAATGCCGATCGCATGAACCTCACTTGCTTCATGGCCACTTTCGGTTAATACCGCCGCAATAACGGACAAGATAGAACCCCATATTTCATTGGCATTATGCTCTACCCAGCCAGCCTTTGGAAAAATTTGTTGAAATTCTTTTTGTGCTACATGAACAATTTGACCTTTTTTATCAAATAAAATGGCTCTTGAACTTGTCGTTCCTTGATCAATCGCTAAAATAAATTCACCCATCCATTTTCCCCCTCTCCCTTACATAACCCGTTTAAACATTTTTTCCACTTCATATGATGTAAAGTGAATAAGCACTGGACGTCCGTGTGGGCATGTAAATGGATTATCTGCATTGCGTAAATCTCGTAGCAATGTTTCCATTTGCTCTTTTGTTAAATAATGATTGGCTTTGATTGACTTTTTACAGCTCATCATAATTGCGGCTGCCTCACGCAGTTTTTTGATATCAGCCTTTTTAGTTGTCAACACCTGTTCAATTAAATCCTCAATGATTTCCTGTTCCTCCCCTTGTGGGAACCAACTCGGATGCTCACGTACAACAAAAGATGACTGTCCAAATTCCTCTAAAAATACGCCTACAGCTTCTAATTCATGCCTGTGTTCTCGTAAGATCAGTGCTTCATCTGCTGCATAATGGAATGTTAGTGGTAACAATAATGCCTGACGTTCATGAGGATTAACTTGACCGACTTTTTCACGGAAGAATTCGTATTTAATACGTTCCTGAGCAGCATGCTGATCAATTAAATAAAAACCATCCTCCATTTGTGCGACAATGTATGTGCCATGGATTTGTCCCACTACTTCGAGTTCAGGAAAGGGTTCCTTCGTAGGCGTCTCTTCCAATATTTCCGACTGTGCAGCTATTGTTACTTCATCAATTGTTTCAGCCTCTATTTGTGGTGTAGGCTGCCAACTTTCTTCTCGAACCGTAGAAATTAGCTTAGGCTCATCTATCTGTTCAAGATTGTTTTCTTGAATGGTTTGGGCATCATATAATTTTTCTACGATGGCATTCATTTTCTCTACATCGATCTTCGGAGCAGGCTTCCAAATGTTTAATTGCTCAGTAGCTGGTTTAACTATTTTTTCTTTCTTTTCCATTTGTGGGACTCGAATAATGTTGCGTATTGTTTCACGAATGGTTTCCTCTATTAACTTTAAAAGCTCAGCCTCTTTACTTAAACGAATTTGATGTTTTGCAGGATGCACATTCACGTCTGTTAAGTAAGGATCACCCTCTATATATAGAACAACTATTGGGAAGCGCTCGATAGGTAAATACGTATGGTAAGCATCCACAATGGCCTTTTGTACTAAATAATGCTTGACCCAACGACCATTAACAAATAGAGACATATAATTTTTAGAAGCACGTGTTACCTCTGGTAAGGATACAAAGCCAGAAATTCGATAATCATGTGACTCGCCTTGGAATGACACCATTTTCTTCGCATTATGTATTCCATAAATAGCTGCTAGCACTTGTTGTACATCTCCTCGGCCATTTGTTTGCAGTAGTTGTTGACCATTATGCAATAATCTGAATGCTATTTGTGGATTACCAAGTGCGAGGCGATTCATCAGGTCTATTGTATGCCCTAGTTCGGTTTGAATGGTTTTCATATATTTTAAACGGGCAGGTGTATTAAAGAATAGCTGGGAGACTGTTAAATCAGTCCCTTTACGTAACGGACCAGGTTTATGAGTGAGGATATGTCCACCTTCAAGTTCTAAATGTGTTCCAGATTCACCATTTGATGTAATCAATGTCATTTTAGAAACAGAGGCTATGGATGCTAACGCCTCACCACGGAAGCCAAGTGTTCTAATACGAAATAAATCATGTTCCTGATGAATTTTACTAGTAGCATGACGAGAGAATGACATTAGTGCATCCTCTTCATCCATACCGCTACCATTATCTATTACTTGAATAGAAGTGAGACCTGCTTCTAGTAAAAAAACATCAATGGACGTACTCCCAGCATCAATAGCATTTTCCACTAGCTCTTTGACAACAGAAGCTGGCCTTTCTACTACCTCTCCTGCTGCGATTTTATTGGATAGCCATTCGTCCATAATTTGTATGTTTCCCACTAACGTATCACTCCTTTATTTTTTAGCGTTCACTAGCTCTTGCTGTAGCTCATATAAAATATTCATTGCCTGCATCGGTGAAGTACCTAGAATATTTACCTTTTCTAATTTCTTTAGCACCTTTGTCTCGGCTGGGGAAATCGGTTCGTCCTCTGTAAATAAAGACATCTGTATTGGTTGTTCAGCTATCACCTGTGTTTCGGCAACTACTTCTTTCCCTGCCTCAAAGTTCTCAAGTAATACACGTGCTCTAGCTAAAATTTCCTCAGGTAATTGAGCAAGCTGTGCCACATGTATACCATAGGATTTATCAGCCGCTCCTTTTTTCACCTTATGCAGGAAAACGACCGTACCATTTTTTTCAGTGGCTGAAACATGCACATTTTGTAAGCGTGGCAAATCCTTTTCAAGTGCTGTCAATTCATGATAGTGCGTAGAAAATAACGTATTGGCTCCTATTTTGTCATGAATATATTCCATCATCGATTGTGCCAAGCTCATACCATCATAGGTCGATGTTCCACGTCCAATTTCATCAAATAGCATTAAGCTATTTTTTGTTGCATGCATAATAGCATGTTGCGATTCAAGCATCTCCACCATAAATGTAGATTGTCCTGCCGCTAAATCATCAGCCGCCCCAATCCGAGTAAAAATTTGATCGGTAATTGGTAGCTTCGCTTTTTCAGCAGGTACATAGCAGCCCATTTGAGCCATAACAACAATTAATGCTACTTGACGCATATAAGTACTTTTACCAGACATATTCGGCCCTGTAATAAGCATCATATTGTTCTGCTCTTCTAGCACACAATCGTTTGGTACATACATTTGCTTGTTCAGCATTTTTTCAACGACAGGATGGCGTCCTTCTATAATTTTAAGGGCACGTCCACCATGAAATTCTGGTTTCGTAAATCGATATTTTTCTGAGACGCTTGCAAAGCTTAATAAGACATCCAATTCACTAATGTTTGCTGCTAGTGCTTGGACACGCGGAATATAAGTTTTTAATACATCACGAATTTCTACAAACAGGTTGTACTCTAATGTTAAGCTTTCTTCTTCAGCATTTAAAATCAATGCTTCTTTTTCTTTTAGTTCCTGTGTAATATAGCGTTCCGCATTCGCCAGTGTTTGTTTTCGCTCATAGCGTGTTAAATCTGCTAAATGAATATTTGATTTTGTAATTTCTATATAGTAACCAAAAATGCGATTATAGCCTATTTTTAAATTTTTAATACCCGTTTTCACACGCTCTTCTTGTTCAAGTTGGGCAATCCAATCCTTACCATTACGAGCGGCATAGCGAAGTTCGTCTAAGCGTTCATTATAGCCGTCACGGATAACATCCCCTTCTTTAATGGTAATAGGGGGATTATCTGTAATCGCTTTTGCTAATAATGCCTCGACATCTGAGCATGTATCAAGTTCCGCACCTAATTGCTGTAATGTTTCTTTATTTGACCCCACCAACTGCTGTTGAATAGTTGGCACTTGGCGTAAAGAATCACGCAATTGGGCTAAATCTCGTCCACCCACATTGCCAAAAGCAACACGACCAGCCAAACGCTCTAAATCATATACTTGTTTTAAGGATGCTTGAAGCTCTGTTCGTACAAAATATTCTTCCAATAAATCCGTAACAATCGCTAGTCTAGCCTCGATTGCTGAACGTGTGGCAAGCGGTTGGTGTAGCCATTGCTTTAATTTCCGTCCACCCATCGCTGTCACCGTGTCATCTAATAGCCATAAGAGTGTACCTTTTTGATCGCCACCTCGAATCGATTGAATCAGCTCTAAATTGCGCTTTGAGCTAGAATCAATGCGTAAATAATTTTTAATTTCATTAAACGTGAATGCCTGAATATGTGATAAAGATCTCATTTGTGTTTGGTCAATATAAGCTAACAATCGAAGACACGCAATTTGTAACGGTTGTGGTACAGCTTCTAGATAACTTGCTGCTTTGTCCATTGGCATTTCATTCACTTCAATTGAAAGTACGATCCCAGCATTGACGGCATGCTCTGCTAATAATAGCTGCAAACTATCCGTTACAATCAGTTCTCGAATTCCGTAAGCCTGCATTTGCATTAATAAGGCTTTTCCATCGCCTTCAATAGAAGACGCTACGGCTTCACCTGTGGATAAATCTAAATAAGCATAGCCAAATGTTGTGTCATCTAATTGCTCTGCCGCTCCAATAAAATGATTAGATTTACCATCAAGAGCCTTTCCTTCCATAATTGTTCCTGGTGTGATAAGCTGAACAACTTCACGTTTGACCACACCTTTTGCTTGCTTTGGATCTTCTGTTTGTTCACAAATAGCCACTTTATAGCCTTTTTGCACAAGTGTTTCAATATAATTTTTAGCCGAATGATGCGGCACACCGCACATTGGTATTCGCTCTTTTGCGCCTGCATCTCGGCTTGTTAATGTAATTTCTAAAATTTGTGAGGCATTGATTGCGTCCTCAAAAAACATTTCATAAAAGTCACCTAATCTAAAAAATAAAAAGGCATCTTTGTAATCTTCCTTTACCTGTAGATACTGTTGCATCATTGGTGTATATGTTGTCATATCACTATTTACCTCGCTCTTGCCTTATAGATATATTTATTATAACAAAAGATACATGCGAAACGCTTTATTCACCTTTTTTAAGATGCTAGCATTTCGCATGTATCAAAAAATGATGTTTTTTAGACTTATCTTGGTCGTTCATCAGGAAACGATGAAGACTCTAACACATACCTGCCTTCTCCTTCAGGACTTGAAGAGGAGCTAGAACTAGAGCTTGATGAGGATGAAGATGAACTTTCATCATTAAGGCTCCAATCTTCTTCATAGTCTAGTGGATGGACACTAATACAAATTGTTGTTTCACCCATTACCTCAACAACTACTTCACGTTCCACTACAATTTCAAACTTTGTACCACATGGAGAGATAATCGCTTCAATACAATTTGGTTCTTGTATCACACGTACACGAACATCATCACCAACGCTAATTTCACCGTCTCGATAGTGAAGCTTCACTTTGTCTTTATAGTGAATCGTTTCAGAAAACACAGCTGTTTTCGAATGATTACTATAGGCATACCAAACATTGACATCAAATTTCCCTGTTACTTCTACAAATTTCCCGACTCTTTTTGCAGAGCAAGTGTGATTGATTACCCAGCACCCTAAAATACTTGTCGGTTTATTTGTTGGTGATAATGTTACACGTTCTTCCGTTCTCTTCTTCCCTTTGGCAACTACTGCTTTCGTCACGATTTGTCGTAAACGTTTCAGCGCAATTCCTCCTTCGACTCTTTTCACTCCATCATATGCAGGTAGCGCCCATTGGGTGAACATATATTTTTAGAGAATGAAATGGATCATTTAAAACTTTGCGATGAGAGGTCTATTATAGCAGCTGAATGCTTCAATAGAAGAAGACGTAAAAAAAGCTCGAATGACAGCATTCGAGCTTTGATTTCTATAATCTGTTAAGAGCAGCTACCTGGTTGACTATTTTCTACGTATGAACCCGTTTCACCACGAAGAACATCGCCACCAGTTGAGCGAATAATTTCATTTGTAACATTATTTGCGATCGTATTTGAAACAAGTTGCAATAAATCATTCACATCGCCTTGTGATTCTTTAAATTGTTGCACAACTGGGATGGCATTAATTTCTTCCTCGATTTTAGCAATTTTATCTTCAATCATTTTTAATGCTTTTTCTTTCCCTAGGTGTTGGAAATTAACCGCTTGTTTTTGTAAGCTTTTTAAGCTTGCAATACGTTCACGTACTTGTTGATTTTCGTTAATTTGCGCTTCTGCCTTTTTGAAAAATTCAACCTCTGGCGTATTTGCAATCATATGTGCAATTTCATGTGATTTTTTAATTAAATCTTCTTTTGTATATAAGACTTGTGTCATTTATGCTTCCACCTTTTCATTTTTTACGACTTCCACAAATTCACCAGTAAGTGAATAGGATGTAGTCTCTGTTATTTTTACTTTCACTAATTGACCAATTACTTCTGCTGGTGCTTTGAAGTTAACTAAACGATTTTTCCTCGTATAGCCCGCTAACACATCGTCGCGTCGTTTACTTGTGCCTTCAACTAATACTTCGACAACCTGGCCATTTAAACGCTCTAATGCTTTGCGAGAGTATTCACCTACCACTTCATTTAAACGTTGAAGACGCTCTTTTTTCACCTCTTCAGGTACATTGTCAATCATTTTTGCAGCTGGTGTACCTTCACGTGGCGAATAAATATACGTAAAGGCTGCGTCAAAGCCAACTTCACGGTATAAGGACAATGTTTCCTCAAACTGTTCCTCTGTTTCATTCGGATAGCCAACGATAATATCTGTTGTTAATGTTACTTCAGGTATTGCCGCTTTAATTCTATCCACTAAACCAAGGAAATGCTCGCGTGTGTATTTACGCGCCATAATTTTTAGCACGTCATTCGAGCCCGATTGTACTGGTAAATGGATATGCTCCACTAAGTTGCCACGCTTTGCAAGAACTTCGATTAAATGATCATCAAAGTCACGTGGATGACTCGTTGTAAATCGAATCCGCGGAATATCGATCTTTCTTAATTCATCCATTAAATCGCCAAGACGATAATCAATATCCTCAAAATCTTTACCGTAAGCGTTGACATTTTGTCCCAATAACATAATTTCTTTGTAGCCCGCTGCCGCTAGCTCACGAACTTCAGCAATGATTTCCTCTGGTCGGCGACTGCGCTCTTTTCCACGTGTATATGGAACGATACAATACGTACAGAATTTATCGCAACCATACATAATATTAACCCAAGCCTTAATGGAGCCAAGACGTTTCTTCGGCAGATTTTCAATGACATCGCCTTCTTTAGACCAAACCTCTATGACCATTTCTTTTGACATGTAGGCTTCTTTTAAAATGTTTGGCAGACGGTGAATATTGTGTGTACCAAACACCATATCAACATGTGGGTAGCTTCTTAAAATTTTATTAACCACAGATTCCTCTTGCGACATACAGCCACAAACCCCTATTAGCATCTCAGGGTTTTTTCGTTTATATTTCAGCAGGAAACCAAGTTCTCCAAATACTTTGTTTTCTGCATTTTCACGAATAGCACATGTATTTAGCAAGACAACGTCAGCCTCTTCAATCACCTCTGTTGGTGTGTAGCCTAGCTGCATAAAAATCCCGGCCATTACTTCTGTGTCATGCTCATTCATTTGGCAGCCATAAGTCATGATATGATAACTTTTTCCCTCGCCTATTCCACGGAAACCGTTTTCTAAAGCATATTGAATATGTTCAGCTACTGTTTTACGTTTTTTTCCATCAATCATTGATGGCCCTTGAAAATATGTTGAATAATCTTTTTCTGATTCTTTATTTTTATTTTTCGGTAATGTTTTTAGTTGTTCTTGCTCTAATTCAAAAACACTCTTACCTGTTCTCATTTCTTCACTCACTAAACGGACGCTCCTTCCTCACAAATGAATTATACAATTATTTTTATGTTTTATCATTAATAAGCAAAAAGTAATTGTTACAAAACTAAAACGTCACATTTCCTGTCCATACAAATAATTTTTACTAATCCTTTATAATAGATGAAACTTCACCTTTCTCAATAGTTATAACAATAATTAGAATAGTTTATAAATAATTCCAAACCTTTGTTATTATTGATTTATATAAAACAAAGGAGTTTAGGCGTTATAGGCTTTACTGTTGTAGCTGACAAATCAGTGGAATTACAAACGATCTTGAAGGAAAACCCGACATAAGTAATTTTGAGTACAAACCAGGGTATTTTTGAGTAGATAATGATATTACTTCAATTTATGACTTACATTCAACTGCAAAAGATGAATTGATAGTTGTAAATGGAGGCACAGCTTTGGACAGATTGCATTATTATCAAAGGTTACAAGTGAAGAATTTAAACCTCTTTTAGCTAAAGAAGGTGGCGGTTCAAAATATATAATGGCTTTAGCTCAAACTGTTATTGTTGATGGTAAAACTGTGTCGAACAATTTGTTTTCAGATTATTTGTTCTACAATCAAAACAGGCTATACTAATATTATTTTGGAAGCAACACCCTCAAAGTTATAAAACTAAAGCTAATGAATACGAAAATGTACGAACATTGAAAGATTGAGATATTATTGATCAATAATAAATAACAAAAGACACCAGAGTAATGAACTGCTCCCTGTCAAGTAGACAGTGGAAATAATAAAAAATGTATTAAGCGGCTTGAGCCCTGAATTCTAAAGGACTCAAGCCGTTTAATCGTTTCTGATAACGATAGTAATTATAAAAATGAATATAATCATCAATCGCTAGTTTTAACCCTTCATATGAATCGAACTTATGCAAATAATACTTCTCACACTTCAATGTGCCCCAAAATGATTCAATTGGTCCGTTATCAATACATCGACCAACACGGGACATACTTTGTGTCATATTGGCTGTTTCCACAATTCGTTTAAATCCCTTCGATGTATATTGAAAACCTCGATCACTATGTATTAATGGCTGCTCGCCTGATTGTAATGATTGAATAGCTGATTTTATTGTTTTGAAAACAAGGGAATTATTATTCGAATGACCTAACACATAACTCATAATTGAACCATCATATAAATCGATAATTGCACTTAAATAAGGTTTTTTCCCGTTTCTATACTTAAACTCTGTGACATCTGTACACCATTTTTCATTTGGCTTTTCCGAGGTAAATGCCCGATTAATACGTTCTCCGCCACTGATGCGCTGGAGATTTACGATAAGGCTTTCTCTTTCGCCTAATAACGGACTTCAATCCACTCACCTGCATTAAACGATAAATACGCTTCTCGTTAACCGTCGCTTGATTATTCTTTATTCGCTGACGATTGATTGTCAATGTCATACGACAATAGCCGTAAATGCCATCTACTTGGTGGTAAAGGAGATCAATATCCTTTGAAATGGCTTCATTTTCAACTTCTCTGTTAGATGGCTTACGACTTAGCCACTTATAGTAAGCGGCGCGCGAAACACCCACGATTTCACATAATAAAAGAATCGAAAGTTTCTCCTCTTGGTGTAATTCTTGAATTGCTAAATAGCGTTGTTGTAAGCGAATTTGGCTTAGCGACGCCTCCTTTCGATTTCCTCTAACTTTTTTAAAAATAGATTTTCAGCACGTAAGCACTCATTTTCACGCTCGATTCGTTTGATTTCTAACCTTAAGTTTTTCTTCGGCTGTTAATTCAACTTCATTTTTTGTTCGACCGCGATGATCACGTAATCCCTCTTCATCAGTCGCTTCAAATTTCTTCACCCAATGGTATACCTGTTGATACGAAACATCATAGGCTTGTGCTGCTAATTGATAATTTTTCTGGCTCTTTAAACAGTAGTTGACAATTTGAATATGTTCCTCAAACGTTTTCTTTCTTCCTTATATAGAACTATTTACTTATGCAATATTTGCACAGATTTAATAAATTATTTAAATTTAAAATGTACAGATTTAATATTTCATAAATCGAATATTTAAATAAAGCACTACGTTAAATAAAGATTATGAAAAGCTATATAATTTTATCTTTGGTTAAAACCCTATTAATAATTCCACAATTGGATAATCATTATCAAAATTGTTAATATTTGTTTATTTTTGTAAATTATTATGTTATTATATAAATAATCTACTAGAAGGAGGTTACTAAATGGAAATAATATAGTTTACTAGATATTGGTTGTCACACAGTGTTGAGAATCATATTATTAAAAGGATGGGATAAAAAATGAAAAAAATTATTACAGGAATCGTTGCAATAATTTTTATGTTTTCAATAACAACGCAGTTTCCCGCAACCGCAGCACAAATAGAAAATGAAACAATAGATAATTTATCGACTATTCTTACAAGTGTATTAGAATTAGATAAAGAATTTGATAAAACAATAGGTTTCTATGGAGACTATATTGCTATAGATACTAATTTAGCAAAAAAACAAGGTGCAACAGATTCTGATATCAAGCTTGCAATATCAAAAGTAAATGAACATAATCAAATAATAAACGATACATTGGCTATACAGCCATTTGTAACATATGATGAAAATGGTTTTTATTTTGATGAAGAGTCAGCTAGAAAAGAAAATGTATCTGAAGACTTAATTGAGTCTACTACAAAAGACTTTGAATTAATGAATTCTGTCCAGCCGTTAGCTGCATGTAACGGTAAAAGTAAGTATGAAAAGACTTCAGTTGGATTCTATACTTACTTTGATAGTTGTCAAGCTTCCAAGATAATAACTTATATTCAAATTGGAGCAGGAATAGCTACACTTGGAGCTGCTATCGCTGCCTTTATTGCTCCTCCTCTTGGATTAGCTACTATTATTGCAATAGGATTAATTGATATTGGGGCAACTGCCTTAAACTTATCAAGCGTTAAGGACTGTGGATTATGGATTAAATGGACAGGTACAGTAAATCCAGATCCTTTCTGGATAGGTTCTCAATGTTAATTATTAAAAAAGGGGGATAGTTGTGTTATCTATAGTTCCTATTATTCTTTTTGGTATTTCACTCACCCTTTGTATTGTACTATTTCTTAGAATGAATCGAATCAAAGAACGTAAAGAGAAATTACCTCTAATAATTCTATTTAGTTTCACTCTACTTAGTTTTTTAGTGCTATTGTATTCTGCACTATTTCATTAAATAACATTGTTATTTTTTTGAAGTGGGAATGAGCAGAACCTCTGAATCAGACTACTATTCAGAACGATGAAAGCTGAAAAAACACTCATTTGTTTTAGAGTTAAAAACAAATGAGTGTTCTTTTTTATGCTATTCTAGGTCACGTGCGCACACGCCTTTTCTTATACTACACTATATTTACAATGTCATAAAATTACCATAAAATACACACTCATTTTCACTTATATATTTTGTCATTTAAACATAAATTGATATGATAATAGTGGGGATTAAAGAATAACTTAAAATAACAAATATACCTTTTTAAGAGGTGATAAGAGATTGAGCTATAAGTATGATTTGTCGATTCGGCAAATATAAATCGGTAAAATTTAAATATTCTCATCAAAATATGTTTGAATATTCCGAAACTGTTATTGCTATAAATAACCAAAAGAAAAAGCACAGTCTGTAAAGATAAGATTCTATCATTTCATTTTTAAAAATTATTTCTTTAAAAGACCAATAATTCTACTAATTTTATAGGAAACTAAATAATTCTCTACATTTCTCTCTATCTCCACTTCCTTCTAAAAGCGAATATATTTGAAGTAATTCAAAATAACCTTAGTGCTCCACTATTTTTATTTGATATCTAAGTGACTTTTTTTAAAAGCCGCAGCAACTATATAATGTATTGTATCAGATACATAATTGTTATATCTGTAATCTGAATAGCTACTTTCTCTTAGATAATCAATTAAGCGAATTAAGTCTCCATCGAAAAAATCTTTGAGATGTTTTCGTTGATATCATTTCAATATTAATAAGATTATTGGTTAAATCTTTTCCTACTGTTGGTTTAGTTTTTCTTCTAAAGTCAACAAATCAATCTTTATATCTTTAAATTCATTAGATAAACTTTAAATAATTTGATTTCTGATTTATACAATTTATGAAAATACTCTATAGCTTTTAATTGTTCGATATTATCCACAGCGCTCTCAAAAGAGTCTTTCCTAACCCTATTGTCATACACATGTGAACTCGCTATTAAAAGATTTTATAAGCATAATCAATATTATATTCACTAATTATTTTTAACAAATTGAAATACCCATCATTTTCAATTTTATTTTTGCGCAATTCATCCGTTATTTCCAATAAAGTACTACAATATTTTTTTACTATATTTGAAGGTACCAATTTTTATTTATCAGTTATTCGAAGCTTTCTAAAACAATTTCATCTAAAAGATAATCCTTTCTTTGATTCATTCTTATTAAAGCATTTTCTATACCTAAATTTAATGTCTCATAACGCTTTTCAATATCTAAATCACTTAACAAAATGAAATAATAAATACGAATCTTAAAGCCCTATCCTTCATTTCACATATGCTAACCATTGCTTTTGTTAAAATACTTGCTGTATTTTATCTGTAAATATGAATGATACAATTTCAGCTTTATCCAACGCTTGATATTCATATCTTCTTTATATAGTAATGCATCCGTGTATTGCCCTTCTTTCATTAATTGCTTTGCTTCTATTTTTAATTTTTCATTCTTCATGTATTTAAATAGCGTTTTTGCAGGAAGTAGTGACCATACATGCTTCGTCTGGACATATGTTCGTTCATGATTAACCTGGTATAAATAATCATCCACCACATATTGCATTAAATTATACCCGCTTGCGGTCACATAGTAGCTTGAAGCCCCTGCTCGCAAATTCATTTCAAATAGCTTGTATTTCCCGTCCCTTGCATCATATTTCATATCAAAATTAGCAAAGCCCGTATAGCCGATGTCCTCTAAAAAATGCCGAATGGATTCCATTAGCTGTTCATCATAATCGGTCATAACAGCTAAAGAAATACCTTTGTTTTGTGGAGATGGATCTTCGAGTAGCTTGTTGCTAAGACACATTAATTTTACTTTTCGATCTCTTCCTACATATACATCTAGAACACGGATATAGGAATCGTCGCCTGGAATAAATTCTTGAACGATTAAGGTGTCTTGATAGCTAGAACGATAAATACAGCGAATAATGTGCTGCATCTCATCTGCATCGTGCACTAGATATATTTTTTTCTTTTCAGGAAAGGAACAGTTCGTATATGCCACGGTATTGGAGGGTTTAATAATAATGGGATACTGGATTGGAATTTCTCTATTTGGATGATGTTCCTTTGTTATAATGATGGTTTTGGGGTATTTTAACTGATATTTATCACAAAGCCTGTAGAACTTCTCCTTTGTTTGCACCCTATTTAGTAAAGCCTGATCAATGTAAGGTAAAATAAAGTACTTTTCAAGCTGCTCTTTATTTTCAATGATAAGCTCTGCATAGTAGCAGTCACAAACTAATAAAATCAATTTCTTTTGTTGGCACTGCATGGCCAATCCCACTAGCACTTGTACAAAACGGGTAGGATCATCTAAATGTTCAACGTATTGAAAATCCAGAATACCGCTATTCTGCGTGGCAATTCCCTGTGAGCCTTTCAAAAGGAGTGAGCGCATCGTCCTCCCTTTTTTTGCTGGCTCAATGACAAGACTTTTCATGCGGTAGGCTGCATAAAATGAGCGTGCTACCCCGTACGCATGCTGACCCGATTGTATAATAATAGGTAAAAAGGGTTGTTCTTTAATAGATGTCAATCTGAATCGCCTCACATTATAAAAATGAATTTAATCATTTGTATGCGAGTAAAATTGTACTTATGTAATACGAATAAAAGGCACTACATTGAAGCTTTAGTGCCCTTTACTCAACCTATAACGTCATCATTTTTTTCACTCTCTGTTCAAAGGAGGCAATAGCTTGAACGCCATAACCCTTTAGCAGCTCTGTATTGGCAAATGTATATTTACCTAAATCATCTGGGAAATGTGCATCAGAGGATACAGTAAAAGCAACTCCATGCTCAAGTAAGGTTTGTAAAAAACGAGGACCCGGGCACATTTCCTGTACAGGGTAACGATAATACAGCCCGGCATTGATTTCAGTGGCGGTTTCAGTAGACGTTAGTGCCTTTGCAATACGTTTATACCAAACTTCAAGAAACGCACGATCCTCCACCTGATAATTAAATACTTTAAAATTATCTAAATGGGCAACAAAATCAAACATATTGGAAAGAATCATTTTCTCTACTACTTTAAAAAAACGCTCATAATTTTGTTGTAAAGAGGGTTGATCCATTTGCTCAAAAAGATACTTTGTTTGTGGATTATCAAAGCCCCACCCATCAACAAAATGAACAGAACCAATTACATAATCCCAAGGATAACCTGCTAGCAAAGCAGTTAATTCCTCCTCACCACCAACAAAATAATCTGCCTCTATACCAAGTCTCAGTGTAATGCCATGTTGACGCCATTTTTCCTTTGCCTGCTGAATGGTCGTCACAAAAGCGTCCATATTTTCTGTCATCACACGATCCAGCCAATAGCGCTGAATTTGTCCAATTTCACTATCATCCAGCCTCATAAAACGCTCAAAATAGGCACGCGTTTCTTGAAAACGATATAAGTGATCGACAATCCCCACCTCACGTAAGCCGAGCTGCTTTGCCTGTTCAAGATATAAATCCAACCATTCCTCACTATAACAGCCATTTTTCACACGCCTTGCTAGACGCTGTAAATGACAAGTTATTTGTTGTTTGGAGCCTTTTTCCGTTTCATCATCCGGATAAAAAAACTCCAGTGCCTGCGATGTACGCTCTAGCCAGCGAAATGAATAAGGCCCCTCTTCTAAATGTACGTGATAATCAATTGTCATCCACTCTTCCCTCCATTACATATCGTCCATTTTTCCTCATAAGCCTGCCATTCTAATGGACAAGTGCTTTCGCAAAGAATTTCTGTACATTCATCAAGATGACAGATTTGAAAAAATGATTTGCCATTAATTTTAGATGCATCGGCTAATAAATAACTCACTTTGCTATGCTTGAGCATTTTCTTTGAAATAAGAGATTCATCCAAATCGTAATCATAAACCATGCCCTCACTCATGCCACCACACGATAAAAAGGCCTTATCAAAATTCATATTATCTAGCATTTCTAACGTCATAGCACCTGCAACAGAAGATTGTTTTGGATTCGCCGTACCTCCTAGTAATATGACCTTGCCTGTCATGCGTCGTTCTTCTATGGCTAAATTAAATTGAATAGCTGCTGCAATTGAATTCGTTACAACCGTTATATCTTCCACAGCTAGTAAAAAATCGGCTATATGTACTGTTGTAGTACCTGTATCTACTGCGATAGTATCGCCGTCGCAAATGCGTTTTGCAGCAATACGAGCAATTTGTCTCTTTGCGTCCTTGTGCATTTGTAGCTTGCGTAAAAATATCGGTTCATTACGTACATTCGTATATTTAATAGCCCCGCCATGAACTCTTGATAATAAATGCTGTTGTTCTAATTCATCAAAGTCTCGGCGAATTGTTTCTGGTGCTACCTGAAGGGCATCGGCAATATTGGCAACAATAATTTTCCCTTCAGAATCTAATTGTTTTAAAATAAATTCAAATCTTTCCAGTTTAGCGTAAGTCATGATAGCGCAATCACATCTTCTTGTGCGACATAACACTTATAGGATTTTCCCATTTCAATCGAATACCCTTGTTGATGCAGTTGTTCCATTGTAAACGCCATTTCTCCTTCAAACGTAGTACGGATAATATTGCCGCTCATTAATGATTGTTTGGCAACCCCAAAGAGACATAAGTCCCCATCTCGTTGATCGAGATGTAACGCCTCAGGTCGTATAGCAAATTTCGTAGCTTGCTCTATTAAAGATGCTCCAAGCATTTTTTCTAAAGTTTGGCGTGGAAAAACATTATAATGACCGATAAAATTAGCAATAAATTCATTATTTGGTTTCGTATAGATTTCCGTTGGCGTACCATTTTGGGCAATGCTGCCATTATTCATGACAAATATTCTATCCGAAACAGCCATTGCCTCTTCCTGATCATGTGTAACTAGAATCATTGTCATATTTAATTTTCGCTGAATTGCTCGTAAATCTGCTTGAAGTTTTTTGCGAATTTGAGCATCAAGCGCACTAAGCGGCTCATCTAATAACAGTACTTTAGGTCGGACAATTAATGCACGGGCTAGAGCAACACGCTGCTGTTGACCTCCAGATAATTCTTTCGGATACGCATTAGCTTTCTCACTTAGATGAACAAGCGCTAGCATTTCATGAACACGCTGCTCTATATCTGCCTTATTAACTTTTTGCATACGCAAACCAAAAGCAACATTTTCGAGCACAGTCATATTAGGAAAAAGTGCATAGGATTGAAAGACCATACCCACTTGACGATCCTTCGGTTGTACCCCACTCATATTTTTTCCTTCAATCAAAATCTTTCCTGCCGATGCATCTGTTAAGCCTGCAACAATACGCAAAATCGTACTCTTTCCACAGCCACTAGGACCTAATAGTGTGATAAATTCTCCTTTTTGAATTTCCATATGAATATTGGTTAAAACAGATACTTGTCCATATTTTTTATGAAGCCCTTCAATAACAAGATAACTCATAGATTTGTAGCACCTTTCGATCGTTTCGTTACGATAGCAATGACGAATGTTAAAAGACCCATTAGCACGAGATAGATGAAAACAACAGCACTAGCAATATGTCCACTTGTGCTAAGCTTTTTCATTAAATAAATTTGAACGGTTTCAAAGCGAGAACCTACAACAAGATTAATTAAGACAAACTCACCAAATAAGACAGAGAAGGATAATAATGCCCCTGCAAATAAGCCTGGATAAACGGTAGGCAGTAAAATTTTTGTGAATGCCTGCCTTTTGGATGCGCCTAGTAATTGAGCGGCATCAAGTAGCTGCCTCGCATCTATATTTCTTAAACTATTTCGTGTACCTTGATAGATATAAGGAAGAATTCCCACAACATAGGCCCCTAAAACAACAAATATCATCGGTATACCTATTTGGCTATAAACGCGTATAAGCCCAACAGCTAAAATGATTCCTGGAAAAGAATACACCATCACCACTGCCATCTGTATCCATTTTTCATATCTTGGAAAGTATAGGACGATGACGAAAATAGCTGGCACAATGACAAGGAGTGCAATACTAACTGCCCCCCCTGCTAAAAATACTGAGCGGCCAAATGCTTGCATAAAATCGGTATCCTGAAACAATGCCGAAAGCCATTTTAGTGTGAGTCCTTCTGGCAATATCGTTTTATTCCATTTTGTTGCAAACGCATAGAGCATTGTTGCTAACACTGGTAATAGTAAATATCCCATGAGCAGAAGGAAAAAGAAATCAGCCAAACCACGCTTTTTCATTTTACTTTCCTCCTTGTTTTAGAGATGCTCCACTCACTGATCAGCATGGCCGTCACCATTGTCACTGCTAATATAACTGCAATGGCACTGGCTAGCTCTGGCTGAGCAAATATATCACCTTTTATTAAGGAGCCGATACGAATCGCCACTAAATTATAATTACTGCTTGTTAATGCATAAGCAGAAGCATACGCACCCATAGCATTGGCGAACAATACACTAAAGGTTCCCACAATTCCTGGGAGCATAACAGGGAGACCAATTTTCATCCAAAACTGCCAGCTAGATGCACCAAGAAGAGCTGCCGCCTCCTTCCACTGTTGCTGAATTCCATCATAAATGGGATATAGCAGCATTAGTGATAATGGCAGCTGAAAGTAAATGTAAATAAGTAACAAACCGCTCCAACTGTATAATGAAAAGGATGTCAACGCCTCAATATCCCATTTGTCAAATAACAATGTAAATAAACCACTATTGCCAAGTAAAACGATAAAAGCAAATGCTAGCGGAATACCTGAAAAATTGGAGGTTAAGTTCGTAAGTATTAAAATCTTCTCCCGTACTGGCTCTGAAAACTTCATCATGGCATAAACTGCAAACAAGGTGATAAGTAACGCAATCATAGCTGAGATAACAGATAAAGTAATACTATTTTTAAAACCTTGAAGAATGTAGTCGTTCGTAAAAATTGATTCATACTGCTTCAGAGTAAAGCCCTCACTATTTTGAAAACTTGTAATGAGCATATATAGGAGCGGTACTAAGAAAAACAGTAATAGTAATACAAGAAAAGGCGAAAGCCAAGCAATGGATTGCCGCTTCGATATCAACACACTCACTTCTTTCTATAAATGACTTGCGGCTCATGGGGATAATAGCCGCTCCTTATAATAAGAGCGACTACTATTATTTAAACCTCTTTTGCTGTAAACACACCTTCTAACAGGAGTGGTACCATATCTTCAGCAGGCTTGATATTTAATAAATGACAGCACAGTGGTGCAACTTGTAATTGAGAAATAATGCCTTCTTTTATGCCAGCCTTTACAGCATCTGAAATGACAAATAGCGGGACATGACGATCCTCATGTGTGGTACCGCCATGATTACCATCTCTTGTCATGCCATGATCAGCCGTAACGATAACCTCATAGCCCAGCGCCATACACTTTGGAATAAACAAGGATAGTAAAGCATCCATCGCTAAAACTCGATTGCGATATTGAGCAGAATCTGCCGTAAATTTGTGACCATCATCATCAACATTCATTGGATGAATATACAGGAAATCAGGCTGCTTTTGAGCCATTAACCATGCTGCATCGGCAAATACATGACTATCTGGATAATGATCCTCAAAATAGAACATACCATTGTCAATTGGTAAATGTGTATCGAGTTGTAACCTGTCCTCCATATGATTAAATGGCGCTCTATTATAAAGCTCACTCACCCAATAATAGGCGGAGGCTGCTGTAGTTAAACCATGCTCCTTTGCGATATGAAAGATACTTTGCCCTTTCGATAAACGCACTGTCATATTGCTGGTAACGCCATGTACAATAGGGGGTGTACCGGTTAAAATCGTCTCATACAATGGTCTTGATAAAGAAGGCACCTCTGAGCAAACCTTATAGCGAGCAGCTACCTGACGCTCGACTAAATGGTGCAAGAACCCCATATGTGTGCAGGCTGTGTCAAAGCGCAAGGCATCGATAACAATGAGAACCACTTTGTTATTTTGCATGGATTAACACCTGCTCTTGATAGAGTTGTGGGATTTGCTTTGTTGTATCTTCCCATTTCTTTTGGTCTTTAACAGGTTGTGCATTCGTATACATATCAGCAGGTAATAGTAAATCTTTTACATCCTGTGGTAATTTCACTCCGTCCCGAATTGGACGCGCATAGCCTTTTGCTAAATTTTCTTGACCTGCATCAGATAAAATATATTCACGTGCTAGCATGGCAGCATGTGGGTTTTTGGCATATTTATTAATTACCGTTGCATAACCAGAAGTGACAGATCCCTCCTTAGGTATCACTACATCAAAGCGGTCCTCATCAATTTGATGACGATAACCTAATGCATTAAAGTCCCATAAGATCGCAACATCTATTTCACCTTTTTCTAGGTTTGCTACTGATGGATCTCCCTGTAGACGTCCTTGCTTCGCTAATTCAGCAAAGAAATCTATACCTGGCTGGATGTTGGACTCATCTCCACCAAATGCCATAGCCGCTGCTAAGATGGCAAACTGTGCTTGGTTAGCTGTTAATGCATCCCCAATACTTACTGTGTAATCTCCATTTTTTAGGTCTTCCCATGAGGTTGGAGCATTCTTCACATTATTTTTATCTGTCAAAAAAGAAATGGTTCCTGTATAGCCAACAATCCAGTGTCCTTCATCATCTTTAGCCCAATCAGGTATTTCATCCCAATAAGACGTTTTGTATGGTAATGTTAAGCCCTTGTCCTTAGCGATTGGTCCAAAAGCAATCCCGACATCTCCAATATCTGCCGTAGCATCATCCTTCTCTGCTTCAAACTTCGCTAACTCCTCTGCACTCGACATGTCCGTATCCTTGTGTTTGATGCTATATTCGGTCCCGAGTTCCTCCCAGGTTTCTACCCAGTTCGCCCATGTATCTGGCATACCGACAGAATTAACAGTGCCCTCTTCCTTTGCTTTTTCTGTAATGTCCTCAAGCGATAAATCCTTGTTTACCTCATTTGCACTAGATGAACTGTCAGAACAAGCTGCCAACATGGAAATAGCTAATGCACCAATTAGACCTTTTTTCCACAGTTTTTGAATTGCCATGTGTTGGACCCTCCATTTGTTTTGCTTTATTTTTATTTGCTTACAAACGTTATGTTATAAAACAAACATTAAGCAAGTATGGAGGTGTTAAGAATATTTAGTAAAAATTATTGAGGAATTATAAATATCTATGAATTTAATAAATAAATGAAGTAGGCTTGTAAAGCTAGCGGGGGAAGATAAGAAAAATCTAAGTATGTGTACGTTTGCTTTACAGACGTACACATACTTAGGTTATTTGGAGAGACCTAAAAAATCAGCATAGGTATGCGGCTCATTTTCCTTGAGAATTGTTAAAAATGTAAATGCCAATTGCACAACTGACCACCATCTCATATTGTAGGACATTTCAAAACGAGGGGGCTCTAATGAAAAGACATCTTGAAAAATATCTAACGGTTCTATTTGCTCATCCTTTAAAATGGATAGAAAGCCAAGAAATAACGTATGATCTTTAACCTCAATCAATTTGTCCTCTACAAGAGCATCAATATTTTCAGGGTGTTGAAAATTACATTGTGTAGCTACATAACGTTCTAAATCCTGAGCACGCTTTCGGTCTTCACGTTCCTTTTTTTTTGCAATAAAATCAATGACGTTATTCACGTACATCGCCTCTTTTTTTCTTTTATTGTAGCATTTTTTATAGAAACATTGCCCGAAATAGCCCTTTATCCATTCCATTTAAATGGTTTGTTTTTTATTAAATTCCTCTAAAAAAGTAGTCAATTTGTGAAATTCCACAGAGAAGACATCTTGCATTCCAAAATATCCTTCTTTTTCATCTATAATAGTGGCAAACTTTTTATAAAGACGGTGAATATAGCCATGATGGCGATAAGCATAAAATTGGACTTCTTTCACTTCTGGGTGTTCTTCTAATATATGTTTTAGCATTTGTAGAAAACCCTTAACAAAGGATCGACTATTTTGATATTCTTTCTTTAGTAGTGCGCAATCAATAAAAACGATATGTTTATTTTTAAATTGATCTTCTCTTACACCCAATGTATAGCTTGCTGCAGCAAATACTTCCTGCTGTGTATTTTGAAAGAGGAGCAGATTTGTTTCCTCTATCATGACATATAAACTACCAAGTGTATCTAAAATCGGATACATATCGTCAAATATATTTCTATTTTGCAAAAAGAAAACAGCGAATTTTTCATAATCCTTATCAGTCTTACACTGCACTATTCCCATTCATCTTCCCCCTTATTTAATTACCCACTCACCATTCACTAAAATCGCTTCGGCAGTACCGTCCTCTCGTATTCCATTCACCTGTAAGTTTTGTGAGCCTATCATAAAATCAATATGGATCATACTATTATTTATGTTTTCTAGGTTTGCACCATCTTCTTTCAAGCCTGAAGTATAGGCTTGCCCAATGGCTAAATGACTGGATGCATTTTCATCAAATAAATTATGATAAAATAGTAGATTGCTCGCAAAGATTGCAGAATCATGAGGAACCAATGCAACCTCACCTATATATCTAGCACCCTCGTCTTTTTGAAGAATACTTTGGAATGCATCCATCCCTTTTTCTGCAAAGAAATCAATAATTTCACCATCTTTAAATGTAAGTGTAAATTGATCAATGATCTGCCCTTCATAAACTAATGGCTTTGTATTTTTGACTATTCCATTTACTCCTTTTTTGAGTGGTGTCGTATAAATTTCTTCAGTCGGCATATTACAAATAAATGAGCTTCCCTTGTCATTCGTTTCCAAGCCATTAACCCAACGATGATTTTGTGGTAGCTCTATTTTTAGATTTGTGTCTTCGCTAATGAAATGTAAATAACGGAAATGCTTTTCATTCAATAACGTGGCCCTTTTATTTAATGTTTCAACATGCTTTTCCCAAGCTTGTAGTGGGCTCTCTTCATTTAATCTTAGTATTTCAAAAAACTTTTCCCATAATTCCTCAAGAGCATTTTTGGGCTCTAAGTCAGGGAAAATAGATGCTGCCCATTGCTCCGTCGGATAAACAATAACAGTCCAACTAACTTGCATTTTAATCAATTTTTCGGTAAAAGAACGAAAAGCAAGTGCAGAAGCATACTCTGCTTTTTCTACCTTAACAGGGTCTATTCCCTCCATATTTTGCAGGTGGGGTGAAATAATATAAAGAAAAGCGGCACCACTACTCGCCATTTCTTCATACCCCTTCACAAGCCAATCTGGTGTATAGGCTAAGCCTTGCTCTGTCATATATTCAAATTCAATTCGAGCAAGCTCTTCATCAATCCACTTTATATAAACATAATGTGCACCATTGAGATAGGCATGTCGGCAAACCCTCCGAACAAAATCAGCAGCAGCTATCGAGGCAGAAATCACTAAAGTCTGTCCTTGTTGAATATTAATACCTATTTTTATGACCAATTCAGCATACTGATCTATCTTAGTTTCAAAAGTTTTCATTATAAATTTAACTCCCTATTCAAATAATTTATTGAACACGCCAATGTATTTTTTTACTGATCAATAGATAAGAAAAACAGGAAAAAATAAGTAAGATAAGAACATCTATGAATGTAGAATTGGTCCATCCAACAGTTAACATACCGTGTAATACATTCGCTACATATGTTGTAGGTAACACGTAGGAAATCCACTGCAGAACGATGGGAAGGTCTTTCAGTTCAATCATAACTGGTGTTAAGAAAGTAACAAACATCAACAAAAATTGCGCTACAATATTTGTAAATTGAGGATTTGGAGATAAAAAACCCATTAATACACCAATGCCTACTACACTAAAAATCGCCAATAAAGCAACTGGTAGTAAAAGCCACTCAAAATGAAGATTCACCCCATAAATTTGCTGACCAAACGTAAATACAATAATAAACGAAGGTAAGGAAGTTAAAATACCATAAAACAACAAAGATAAAATAAAATTAACCTTTCGAATGGGAAGGGATGAGTAATATGTAAAATAGCCCCCAAATTTTTGATACGAGATATCCTGCCCTAGAATATTCATCCCCATTAATAGAATACTAAAAATCATATTACCGATAATTAATCGTGCCAATTGTTCAGAGCTAGATTCACCCAGTAAAAATTCTAGAAAAACTAAAGTAACTATTGGGAAAATGGAAGACATTGCAATAATCCATAATAATTGGTGCCTTACAATAGCTATTTGTATACGAAATAAAATAAGTAATTCAACAAAGAATTGACTAAAGGCATTCATTAACTATTCACTCCTTTGCTGTTCTTGAAGTAGTGAATAGACATCTTCTAGACTTGGTGGAAACAGAGAGTATTGGTTAATGTTCAATGTCCCATCCTGTATTATTTCAACAATAGTACGAACCATATTTTTCTCGATTAACATCGTGAGTTTTGTATCCTCTACTAATTCTGCTTGTCCAAAATCTTTCAGTCTGTCTTTGATATTGTGAATAGAGGCCTCCTGTGCATAAATTTCTAAACGCATTCTTTGGTCTACTCTTTTCTTAAGCTTTTCGACATGGTCAATGGCTAAAAGCTTTCCGTTATCTATAACAGCTACACGATGAACAACTTTTTCAGCTTCCAAAATATTGTGAGTGACTAAAATAATTGTTGTACCCTTTTGGTTAAGCTCACGAATGATGTCCCATACTAATTTCCGTTTTAATGGATCCAGCTCATTTGTAGGCTCATCCAAAATCATAACGGATGCCTGACCAATCAAAGTTGCTCCTAAACTAATGAGTCTTCTTTGACCACCCGAAAGCTTTGACAATAGCTTATCTCGATAAGCTTCCATGTCTAACCTCAGCAAAATATTATCTGTCTGTTGCTTCGACTCTTTTTTGGAAAGCCCCTTTAATCTACCCGTAAAATAAATGGCTTCCCATGTTTTTAAAAATGATAAAGCAAAAGTCTCCTGTGAATAATAGGCAATCTGTTTCAATACATACTTCGGATTCTTAGATACTTCTTGTTGATGAAATTTCACGGATCCCTCTGTTGGTGCTAACTGTCCTATCATTTGCTTTATCAGTGTCGTTTTTCCTGCGCCATTCGGTCCTAATAACCCAATTATTTCACCTTTATATATAGTCAGTGAAATGCCATTATTTGCTCTAAATTTACCTTTTTTATAGTAGAAAGTTACATTTTCTAATTCATATATTGGTTCAAGCATGGTAAACAGCCTTCCCTGATTAAATTTCAAAAGATGAGGTCTGACTAAAAAGTCAGACCTTGAGGTAATAATTATTTACCGAATGGCTTTGTATCGCCTTTTGGGAAACCCATTGGAGGAAACATCATTACTTTTCACCTCACTTTCTTTTCTCTATTGAGTGAACAACCATCAGATAAGCTAATGATAATCACTACTTATTTTTGATTCTATATTACTTTAAAGTAATATACAACTAGAAAAATAGAAAAATCAGTTTTTTCTTACTTCTAATAATAGACTAATTTAACTTATAATTTCTTCTATCTATTGGACTATTTACAAAAAGTAAATATTTTTACCCTTTGTTGCTATACGTAATATCCATTACTTTTCTTCTTTAAATTAATGAGCTTTCAAATGTTATTATAAAAATATCTATTCACCGCTAATCTATATTACTTAAAGTAATATTCGACTTTACTGTGTTCATAACGATGTGAAGCTGTTAGATTACACAAAAGATAGTTAAAATTGGAGTGCCCTGTATAAAAAGGTCTCTTGCTCGGCACGTGTTACTGGCGTTTCGGGATAAAATTCACTATTACTCCCCAATGCAATCCCAGCCTGTTCTAGTGCTGCAATATAACCCGTGCTCCTATGATTACTAGAAACATCACTAAATGGACTTGTACCCTTAGAAGTTAGTTGTAATGTTTTTGCTAAAATTTTTGCTACTTGTGCACGTGTAATAGCTTCTAATGGTCGGAATGTGTCACCCATCCCATCAATAATTCCCCCTTGCTGTAGCGTGTTGATCTCTTCATAGTAGATATGATTTGTTGCTATATCAGAAAAGACTTTTGCTGAGCAATTGATTCAAACTCGAAGCGCGTGCAAATAATACTGCTACATGCATTCGACTAATTGGTTCATTCGGACGGAAAGTGCCATCTTCATAACCTTGGATAATCTCTAGTGTCGCTAGTTCCTCAACTATCTCTTTTGCCCAATGGCTATCCATATCATCGAACCTTACCAGTGCTTGCGGTCGTACACTGGCAAACTCGAATAACTGTATCTTCATCCCACTTAATTTTACATGCATCCTCATTACCAGCCTCCAAAGCGAATCCATCTTTGGTAGGTAAAGGTAAATCACTTATTCTTGTATTATAAGCAATCTCTAGTGGCGGAAGTATTGTACCACCATTTGTATGAAAAATGATTTTTACAGTTGATAATGAAGAGTAGTTATTATCGTTTGGGGATGTGGTATTGTCACCTGATGATGGATTCTGTTGTAATTGTAAAATGAAGTGTCTCACTTATATTTGCAAATACGGTCACATTACCAAACACAGGTTGTATAAGTAACAACCTGATGACAAATAACGAAACCACTTGTTGCCATGTTCTTCTCATAACATCCCCTTTATCCCAGAATCACACATGTTGATTAACAAAATTATACAAATATGAACCATGATGGAGATTTGATTATTGTTGTAAGGCTCTGTATAAAAATGCTACAAATTGGGCACGTGTTACTGAAGATTCTGGTTTAAAGTAACCGCTATCCCCTAACGCAATATCATTTGCCGCCAGAGCGATAATATAGTCATGTGCCCAATGTGTTGATGGAATATCTTTAAATGTATGTGTGCTCGTTGGTGATAAGTTTAATGCTATAGCTAATACTTTCGCTATTTGAGCACGTGTCATATTTTCATTTGGCTTAAAGTATCCGTTAATACCTTGATACAGACCAGCTTGTTGCACCAACTTGATGGTTTCATAATACCGATGATTTAGTGGAATATCCTTAAATGTTTGTGCTTCCTGTATTGGATTTAGTTTAAAAATACGGGAAAATATTAACGCAACATGCTGACGAGAAATCGGATCATTTGGTTTAAAAGTACCATCCGCATACCCTGTAATATATCCACGTTTAGCAAAATCACCAATCATTGTGTAAGCCCAATGATGCACGGGCACGTCTGGAAAGATAATATCTGTAATGGGCTCTTGCGGTTGCTTAGGATCAGTAGGTACCAGCTGAGGAAGCTCTATTGGTGCTGCTGGTGCTGCTGGCTCTACAGGCGCTGAGTTTCCTGGAATTTGTGGTGAATCTACGGGTGCTGGTAGCTGTTCACGATATATTTCAACTTTGTATTTCTTTTTCGTAACCCCGTCTGGTGCTGTTATTTCTAGTATAATAGTATTTGCCCCGAAGTTTAGTGACACTGTCATTTTCTTTCCACTGCTGCTTGGTAATCCATTAATCATCAGCGTTGCATCATTGTCATCGAGTATTGGTGTTAAATCTATACTATTCACATTTACATCAACATTAACTGAATATTTTTCTCTTTGAGAATCAAATGATGGCTTCAAAATTCCATAATTCAACGTTAGACTTTTTAAATTTGAGTTACTCGATGGGAATCTCGTTACCGTTACTGTATAGGTCTGTGTTGTTTTATCTTCTGCTGTTACTTCTATTGTTACCGTATTCTGTCCTACATTCAGCGGAATCGGATTTGATGCTGTGCCACTGCTCACGGCATGCCCGTTCACCTTTATTTTAGCTGTAGCATCTGCTGCTGTTGGTGTTACTGTTAAACTAGTAATAGCATTCTCTACGCTTGCTGTATAGGTGAAATCTCCCCCATTAAATACAGGAAGGTATGACCCCGTGCTTAGAGTGAGATCACTCAGGTTAGCATTACTCGATGGGAATCTCGTTATCGTTATTGTATAGGTCCTCTGCGTTGTATCATCTTCTGCTGTTACTTCTATTGTTACTGTATTCACTCCTACATTCAGTGGTATCGAATTTGATGCTGTACCACTGTTAACGGCATGCCCGTTCACCTTTATTTTAGCTGTAGCATCTGCTGTTGTTGGTGTTATTGTTAAACTAGTAATGGCATTCTCTACGCTTGCTGTATAATTGCTATCTCCTGAACTAATTTCAGGAGATAGTATTCCTGAGCTTAAAGTAAGACTAATTAGATTAGCATTACTTGATAGCGCCCTCGTTACTTTCACTTGGTATGTCTTTTTTGTGCTATTTAAAGCTGTTACTTCTATTAATATTGTATTACTTCCAACATTAAGGGGAATTGTAGCTGATGTTGCACCACTACTGACTAGATTCCCATTAACCTTAACTGTTGCAGTTGAATCTATAGCATTTGGTATGACTGTAATGGTTGAAACCGTGTTCATTACATTGACATCATAAGAAAGTATTTCTTTAGAAAATTGTGGGGAAAGCGTTCCTTCATTTAAATGTAAGCCCTCTAAATCCGCTGAATATAAATGCACGGTGGAGATTGACTTATTTCCTGCATGATCTTCCGCAAACAATGTATATGTCCCAAAATTATCCACAACAATTTTATTCTCAGTGAACGTATTTCCTCCAGTCAAAAAATAAGATTCATTCTGATTTCCAAATGCCCATTTCTTCGTTTTCACTCCACTTTTACTATCAGTAATGGTAATTGGAACTTCTAATTTCTGATTGGTAATTATGGTCATATTGCCACTTGTAATGATTGGTGCATCTTTATCGATATTATCAATAGTAATCGTTTGAACAGTTGAATTTAATAAAATATCCCTTGCATACCACGTAATCGTTCGATTTTGATCTACACTAACAGAAGAACCTACTAATGAGTTTCCAGCTGTATTAAAATATGATTCATTTTGAATGCCATAATCCCACTTTTGAATCTTCAAATCACTTTCACTACTAATATTTGCCGTAACTGTAACATCACCATTTGTCCATCCTGTAGGGGACTTTGTTAAATTGATCACTGGTGGAGTTGGATTTAATTTTAATGTGTAATTCACTTTTTCATACCTTAAACGTTTATGTGTTCCATTAGAAATGGTTTCATAGTAGCTTAAATTAGCCCATAAAGCATTAGCAGGAACGGTAGCGCTTTCCACAACATTTACACCATCTACACTATAGCGGTATTTTTGATTCGTTATTGGGTTTTTACCACTCCCAATATCACCATCAAAATTACTTACTGTTATCCACTTAACATCAGAAGGAATATCAGTCCAATTGTGAACATACTGCTTTTCTACAGATTTTCCATCACGACTAAACATGTATTCTATACCATTATCTAATGGCAAAGTAATTGGAAAAAATGTTATCCATTTCGCATCTGTCGGTAAACTATCTCTATCGGTAAAATTTTTTGTTAAATAATCTCCACTATATATATGAAGAATCCCTGCAGAATCTCCTTCTAGGTACTGGATATAGGATATAACCTCTCCATTAACTGTAATTTCTGCTGCCTTTGCTGCATTTGGTAAAAATCCTAAACTACATAAAATAATAACAACACTAGTGACTAACAATAGCTTCCCCTTTTTTAATGGTTGTTGCATCTAATCCCTCATTCTTCTTTATTTAGTGATTCATCAGAAATATCCTCACTATCTATTCACTACTTTATATTACCGAAAAGTAATATTTAACAAAAATATTACTCTATCATAGTATAATGGCGTGAAGTTGTTAGATAGCCTCACGCCTAAAAAATCATTTTTATTGCTGCATTGCACGGTATAAAAAGACCGCCAATTGGGCTCTTGTCACAGAAGCTTCAGGGTGGAACTTGCCATTATCCCCTAATGTAATCTCTGCTCGCTCTAATGCCGCAATATAGCCAACACTCCAATGATTGCTATCTACATCCTTAAAAGAACTCTTACCTTCTGATTTCAGCTGTAGTGTATTTGCTAAAATTTTAGCTAATTGTGCCCGTGTGATATTGTCTGTTGGACGAAATGCTCCATCCGCTCCATCAATAATGCCTGCCTGCTGTAAGGTCATAATCGCATCATAGTACATATGATTTGATGCTACATCCGAAAAGGCTGCTGTTGGACGAATCACCTCGAATTCAAAAGCACGTGTGAATAATGAGGCAACATGCTGGCGGCTAATTGATTCATTCGGTCGGAAAGTACCATCTTCATATCCTTTAATAATGCCCTGCGTTGCTAATGCCTCAATCATATCCTGTGCCCAATGGTTTTCGATATCTTGGAAAGTCATCACGGAAGGCTTTTGCTGTGGTTCTTTCTGTTCTTCCACTGTCAATGTTATCCATTTTGCATAGAGCGTTAAATTCTCCCTCATAAGCGTATCTTCAGCCCATTGTATCGTTAGCGCTTTATCTATATACCAACCGTCAAAACGAAAACCTTCCTTTGTTGGTACAGGTAAATCACTGACTCTTGTATTATAGGTAATCTCCATGTCCTCTAAAGATAGGCCACCATTTGTCTCGAAGGATATTTGAATAGACGTTGATGGATGAGAAGCACTACCTCCATCCGGCATTGAAGGACCATTGGCATTACCTCCACCAGGTGTTGAAGAATTCGCTATCCATTGAGCATACAAAATTATATCTGCCTCACCTATTATTAAAGGCGTATTTGCTATATAGGCTATTCCCTTACCATCCTGTGCTGTATTCCAGCCCGCAAAAGTATAGCCTGTTCTTACTAGATTTCCACTATTTCCTTGTACCATTACTGTTTCATTTTCTTCATATAATGTACTATCCTTTGGCACTGTCCCACTTGTTGCACCATTTGCATTATATATGACTGTATAAGTTGGGTTCGCTGTCCACTGGGCATACAAGATGACATCGGCTTTTCCCATTTGAAAGGTTGCATTTTCGGCATAGGATATTCCCTTACCATCTGCTTGTGTATTCCAGCCTTTGAATGTGTAGCCTGCTCTTACTAGATTTCCACTATTTCCTTGTACCATTACTTTTTCATTTTCCTCATATAATGGACTATCCTGTGGCACTATACCACTTGTTGCGCCATTTGCATCATATTTGACTGTATATGTTTGGTTAGCTACCCACTCCGCATACAATATAATATTATCTGTACCCATTGGGAAGGTATCATCCACTGCATATGCTGTGCCTTTACCATCTGCCTGTGTATTCCAGCCTTTAAAGGTATAGCCTGTTTTCACAAGATTATCGCTATTAACCTTCACTGTCACAAGGGCATTTTCTTCATATTTCTGATCATCTTGTGGCACACTGCCTCCCGTTGCTCCATTTGCATCGTAGATAATGTTATAATAATTTGGCACTTCATACGCGCCTAAATCAATCGCCGCTCCTTGCACACGTTTTTTCCCAGCAAGGTCTGTCGTTATATCTGCTAATTCAGGATAACTAGCATTCCCTTGATCTATTACTGGAGAATCTGCTTTTAAGCGATAATCTTTCTTGCTTGAATCCATAAACACATCTGTTGGCAGATAAGTGGGCGTATCAACAGCCGTCCCAGTCGTATCAAATAGTTTCCCTCTTATGTTCTTTCCTACTTCCACATCGAGCAAGCTATTTTCAACTTTACCTTTATAATTATAAAAGGCAATTTTCTTGTTATTGCCGATAATAATACTATTTTGAATTTTACTAGCTGAGCCACCTCCAGAAATAGCAGCCACTCCATATTTCGGAACATCGCCACTGATGGTCACATTCGTTAAGATGATATTACTAGTTGGAGAGTCAGTACTTATAGTAGCACCATCAAAATCTGCCTTGTTGCCAGTAAATAACGTATTTCTTAAATTGGGGCTGCTACTGCCATCATTGAACATACCACCCCCAATATACGCTTCATTTCCAATGAATATCATATTCGTTAAAATTGGATTACTGACACCATCATTAGACATAGCCCCTCCACCATAACCGGCCTTATTTTCACGAAATGTTACAGTTGTCATCATCGGGCTACTATTGGTATTGTGCATGCCGCCCCCATTGATTGCATTGTTTTGATCAAACGTCACATCAGTTAAGCTTGGGATACTATAGTTCGTATTAAACATCCCTCCTCCTAACTGACTTGCCTGATTTTTATTGAATAGCACATTTTTCAATAGTGGACTACTATTGCTACCAGTATTAAACATCCCTCCTCCATACTCCGCCTTATTCTCGCTAAATGTTACCTCCATTAAGTTGGGACTGCTAGCATCATTGTATAGAGCACCTCCATAAAAAGTAGCTTCATTTTCATTAAAGGTTACGTTTGTTAAAGTTGGATTATTGGCATAATTGTACATGCCACCACCATGTTGAGTTGCCTTATTTCTATTAAATTCAACTTCCGTTAAGATGGGATTACTCACGTTACCGTTGTATATACCACCTCCGTATACTGCTTCATTGCTAGTAAATGTTATATTTGTTAAAGTCGGACTACTGCTACCACCATTATAGATAGCGCCTCCATAGCCAGTCGCTTTATTTCCATCAAATTTGACACCACTTAATCTTGGACTACTACTAGCATTGTAGATAGCGCCACCTAGGTACGCTTCATTTCCGCTAAATCGAACATTTGTTAAAATCGGGTTACTTCCTCTAGTATTATACATAGCACCTCCATAGCCTCCACCATCTCCCTGTGCCTTATTCCCGGTAAATAGGACATTTCTTAAGAGTGGGTTATTGCCATCGCTATTGTACATCCCACCACCATACATATGCGTCCCCTTATTAGCAAAACCTCCCGTAATGGTGACACCATCGAGAATGGCTGTTTCATTTAATACACTTACATCAGGGTCATATCGATGATAAAATACATGATAGGCATTTTCTCCACTAGGAAGTGCTCCACTTAGTATAGTTTTGTATGTGTTAAAATCTCGCTGCGCTAATGTCTCTTCATCACCTTTAAAACCGCCATAAATTTCCACACCATTTCTCATTCGGAATGCTACGCTGCGTGAATCATTTACATCCATTTTTCTAGTTGGTGTGTATGTTCCTTGGGCAATCCAGATTTGCTGTCCACTTAGTGCGCTATGTAAAGCGGATTGTAAATCTTGAAATGCATTGTCCCAACTTGTACCATCATTATTCCCAACAGTAGCAGTTGCGTCCACATAAATAATAGAGTTACCTGCTGACAATAACGATGGCTTTTGTTCTGCGATGCGAATTACATGCTTACTAATGGCGGATTGCCCAATGATTCTAAACCAAATATGATAGTCCCCTGCATCTGTTAAAACAAGTGGCGTTAAAGTATTGAATACTGTCCATGTATTTCCTTTGTCGTTAGAAGTCTCTATCTGTAGACTAGCACTATCAACTGTAGTTGTTGTCGCTTGAATAGTAACAGGACTTGAAGCAATGTCACCATCTATATAAGGCTCTCCATCTGTTGTGAGTGTGACAGTTAGTATGGGCTGTTCATGATCATTCGTTTCAGCATACACTGGGAAACTACCAACTACAATCTGTGCCATTAACAAATAGATGACAAATACCGATACTGCCTGCTGCCATTTTCTCATAGCATTCTCCTCTTTCTATACATTTTACTTCTACCAATATGTGATTGAAAAAGAATAGGAGCACTCTCTTACATCAATCATGTTCTAATGCATATACGAATAACAAACATATACGATAATTATATTATTTAAAAATTTTAAATTGCTATAAAAGCAAAATGCGACTCCATTTTGGATTAATTTTACATATTAAACATCAATCCCATGTACAATCTCCCTTCTTCTTAATGGTGTCACTCATTCACTAAGTCTATTTAAAGCCCCATCGATTTTTACAGTAGTTTAGAAGGTTTGATTTAATCCTAAAAAATCTGGATGAACGTTAACAGAGATGTTATTTTGGTACTCATAGATCCTTTTTTCTACATCTTGATATAAAATAACAATAAGCAATTTTATATTACTCAAAAGTAATATTAAACTATATAAAAGAAAATCATTTTCTTTTATATAGTTATTTCCTCTATTTTCTCTAGTAAATATCCTTTCTATTACTAAAGTTACAATTATCTATCTCTTGGCTTTTTTACTTTGGCAACAATTGAATGAATGCTAATCATTCAATCAATTCACTAAAACACTCTGAAACCCATATGTGTAACTAAATCTTTCCAAAAACACCCCGCATAGATGAATGATACCTTTGTATTTCTGAATCTTCTTGTCCCCTGAAATTTCACTAATCCATCTACAGTTGCTAATTGACCAATCAATTGCTTTATACCTTCTTTTCTGTAGTAGAAAGTTACATTTTCTAACTTACTCTGTTCAAGCATATTAAACAGTCTCTCCTTTTAAAAGATAAAGGTCTGACTAAATAAGCCAGACCCTTAAGTAATAATTACTTAACAGTAATACGGCCACCTTTATCTCCTACATATGGCATTGGTGGATACATCATTACATTCACCTCCTCTTTTCTTCTTTAATTGAGTGAACCATTTGAAATACTAATGGTAATCACTACATATTCCTAATATTATATTACTCAAAAGTAATATTCAACTTTAAAAAAAGAAAAAATCAGTATTTTCTTTTTTTAAAATTATGAAGTGGTTGATTATTAGTCATGACTTCCCCTATCCAACATACCATCTATTAATAAATTCACAATATCAGTGGCTATCTCTTCTGGCTTTTTTTGCTTTGGCAGTAATTGAACAAATGTTAATCGCTCAATAATACCTATTAAGCTCTCTGCAACTATATGTGTATCTAAATCTTTCCGAAAATAGCCAGCATCTACTTCATAATCCAGATTCTCTTTAATTTGCTTGACGATTTGTGCCTTTATTTCATCAGCCTTTGTCGATAAATATAATCCAATTCTTGTTAAATTTGGGTTTTTAGCAAAAAACGCTAATAATTCCTTAACATTATGGATAATACGTGATTTTACTGTTGCTTGCTCTAATGCAGGCTGTAAGCGGCTTTTTTTGGCTAAATCCATCATTCGTAAACGAAAAAGATTCTCTAATTCTTCAAAAATGGACTCTTTATTTTTAAAATACAGGTAAAAAGTAGGCTGACTTAATGATGCACTTTTTACTATCGTACTCACCTTCGTTTCATGATATCCATGCTGCGCAAACTCTTTCGCTGCAATTTCAAGTAATAATGCGCGACTTTCTTCTCCACTTGCGCCTTTTGGTCTACCTCTTTCTGCCATAAAAAAAACTCCTCCATTTAAGTACCCTTAAAACTTTTTTCTATAAAAAAAGCCCTTTATAAGGATAGTTAGTTGTAAAACCTTACTTCCAATAAAAAGGACTAAATTTATTACTAGGGTAACATGAAGGACTTCATTAGAGCAATGACTTTGATTTCTACCCGCAGTAAATTGGAAAAAATAAACTGTTACTCCATCCTCATAACAGGAATAGTGACTGTCACTTTTCCTCCACCCGTTATCGAATCATTAGCGAGTGTTATTACCCCATCATGCTTTTTAATAACTGACTCTGCAATATAAAGACCCATACCATGATGATCTGTTGTATTTCTACTTGGGTCTCCACGATAAAATTGTTTGGTAGCCTCTTTTAAATCTTTTGCTGAAAAACCTGTACCACTATCTTTCACAGTAAAATGAATAACATTCACCTTTCCTTCAATAGATAAAGTGACTTTCCCGTTATTTGGTGTGTGCTCAACCGCATTGACAATCACATTTAATAGAGCCCGATAAAAAAGCTCTTCCTCTATCATAATGGAAGTAGGTAGCCTGACCATTTCTACAGTAACTTCAAGATTTTTTTCTAAAGCAAGAGCTTTCATTTGTTGTTCGACCTGTTGAATAAAAGAATGCATGGCGACATTTGATTTTGAGGTGACAATACCTTGCTCCACATTCGAAAGATCCATTAATTGCTTTGTGAATTTTTCAATTTCAACCGTATTTTTTAATATATAATGGTTAAATTCTTTTTGCATTTCATCTTGGGCGGTGTCCAATAAAAGTTCGGCATTTCCCCGAATAATCGTCAATGGTGTTTTCAGGTCATGTGCCAGTGCTGATATTTGTTCTCTGCGCAATCTTTCTGCCCGCCATTGCTGTGTCAAAGAAGTATTTAATGCTTCCTTCATTTGTTCGAAGGAAAGAGCAATATCATCAATTTCTTGGATTCCAGACGGTTGTAAATGAAATGCCAAATTTTGATGTTGTATTTTTTCAATAGCTTCTTGTAAGCCCATCATTTTTTGTTTTAGTCTTCTGCCAAAATGAACAGCAAGTACCGCTGCTTGTACAACAACTCCAATAATAAAAACTAATAAAACCGTTAATTGCGGATTAGGTAAATAATTTCTTATGATGGCAGAGCGATACTCAGGTACTAAACTATAGCGTAAAATACATACTTCCTGTTCGCGCTCAATAAATGCATAAAATCGAGAACTTCCCTGCTTTTCTCCTTTTTGTTTTAACTGCCATGCATAGGAAGCCTCTTCTTTAGTTAAATTGCCTGAAATAAACTCTCCCTGGTTTGAAACCACTGCATATTCTACAAGGTCAGGGATCATCGCATCCGTTACCGAGCTGCTTGTAGCAATTCGATCTTTTGCTAACGTGATTTGTGCCTCTGCATAATTTGCAGGTAAAATAATATTAGCTGAAAAGGCAAACATAAATAGACCTATTAATAGTGCCACTAAAAGAATGATGCCAATGCACAGAAAAAATAAATATCTCAGAAAAAATGTATGCAGACGTGTTCCTTTCCTCGGTTTTACGGTTTCCACTTATAGCCAATCCCCCAAACCGTATCAATGACTTCTATATCAAATGCATGCAGCTTTGAACGAATATTTTTAATATGCTCTGTTATCGCTGTACTGTCACTTTTGCCATCAAACCCAAAAATCGTTTCGTATATTTGATCTTTAGAAAAAACTTGCCCGCGATGACGTGCTAAAAATTCACATATTTCATACTCACTTTTGGTTAACGGAATCCTCTCATTTTGAACAAATAGTTCTTTACCAGAAAGATTAAAATGAACTTTACCATGATAAAGAACATTCCGTTTCTCTCTATTTTCACGTCGAATATGAGCATTTACCCTTGCCCGTAGTTCCCCAATACTAAAAGGTTTGATTAAATAGTCATCTGCACCTAAGCCAAGACCAAACATAATATCTTCCTCTAAGGTTTTAGCGGTAAGAAAAAGAATCGGACAATCTACAGCATGGCGAATTTGCCTACATAGCGTATAGCCATCAATAGCAGGCATCATCACATCAAGTAAGATTAGATCAAAAAAGCCTAGATCCATCTTCTCTACCTCTGTCGAATTAAACACAATATTTACTAAATGATTATCTTTATGTAGTGCATTTTTAACCAGCATTAAAATATCAATTTCATCATCAACTACTAATATATTTGCCATAATTTATCCTCAACCATCCATTCCTACTATTCAGCTGCTCTACCTTCCCATCTCCAAAACCATAGGCAAGATAATGCAAAACCTAGTATGCTTCCACCTAAGCACCATATTATACTAGTTTGGATACTTCCTTCGAGCCATATTAAATTTGTGCCCGCCGAAGTTAAAATCCATAAAGAAACAAAGTGACCGCTCCATCCATACGGTAAAAAGGGCCAAATAGCATCACCTAAACCAGTAAGCAACAAAGCGACCAGCAGGGCTTCCACAATGCCTAAACCAATCGAAGCACCTTTTCCAAATTGGAAGCTTACAAATAAATGTAAAATATAAAAAATAATATGACTGCTGAATAAAATACAGGCAGCAACACTATAAAATAAATAGTCAAAATCTACTTCATGTAATAATTCTCTAAAGCCCATACTAAAAATAGCTACAGACATAAAGATGGCTCCAAAGCTATACATCAATAATAATATAAGCTTACTCAAGTATGCCTTTATTTTTATTTTTGTTGAGACTAGCATGCTTTGATAATGACCTGCCTTCGCCTCCTGATCGGATGCCATTGCACATACTAATCCTATAATCATAGGTAGTCCACACGCTAGGCCTTGAAAATAGGCAGTTACTTTTCCGTGAAAATCCCATGGTGAATAGGAATAGTAAGCTAAAAACAATCCAGAAATAGCAATGGGGACAAGTAGATGTGTAAGTAGTAATGGAGTTCGTCTTGTTTTAAGACTTTCCGCTCTCAATAATCGTAACATGTCCATTTGCTATTTGGCCTCCCTTTTTTGAAACCACTTTGTCGTGAGTGAAGTGATTATGATAAACCAAGTGATCGTTATCAATAATCCAGGAAATATAACATCGTTATTGAGTAAAGAACTACCCTCAGGTACTGGTAGACCATTTGGTAATATACCGAGAGTTGAGCATAATAGACGTGCACCAATTGCAAAAGGATAGCAATACCATAGCTCTCCATCAGCAAATACTACAATCCCTACGATATTGGCAACTACATTGAGCAAAATAGCCAAATAGGTTCCTAATTTAGCTGCCAGAAAAAGACATAAGGGAATTTGCCACAAAAACGTTACGAAAATAACTAGAGAACTTAATAAGCTGCTTGTTATTGGTAAGCTATGACCAAATAGCCAGCCCCCTACTGTAATTCCTCCAAAGAACATACTAGTGATAATGAAAAGCCATACACCTGATGAAAGGATTTTTCCCAACCAAACCTTTTTGAGGCCAAGTGGTAGTGCAAGTATACTATGGTATTTCAACTTCTTATCTTTTTCGATCACTAAGGCACAGCAAATCGTCAGTGCACCTGGCAGAAGCATCGTATACCACCAGTTATAAGCTCCTGTTTGAAAATACTCCCCTCCCATAAGTACAGCGCCTATAAGTAAGGTTATAAGTGGCGTAAGCCAAAGTAGTTTGGGAATAAAAGTTCGCTTCCATTTTAATTGTTCTGCTTTCATGATGGCTAACATACTAATGACCTGCCTTTCTGTTGGCAGTGACAACCTGCATGAAGAGTGACTCTAATTCATGACCTTGTGGAGCTGGTCCCTGATAGCCAAGCTTGCCACCAGCAATAATGCCAATATCATCCACGACTTGTTCTACCTCAGGCAAAATATGACTAGACAATATAACAGTGATACCTTGTTCTGGAAAGGAGCGAATGAGCTTACGAAGCTCTTGTATACCGATTGGATCCAAACCATTTGTCGGCTCATCTAAAATTAACAGTTTCGGTTTGTTTAACAGCGCAATTGCTATACCTAATCGTTGCTTCATCCCTAAAGAAAACTGACCTGCTCGTTTTTTCCCCGTATTCGTTAAATCTACAATCTCCAATACTTCGTCAATCCGACTTTGTGGTATGCCTAACGCTATCGTTCGAACTTTTAGATTCTCTTTAGCTGTTAAATTATCGTACAAGGGTGGTGTTTCAATTAAGACCCCGATATCCTGCAAATCTTTTCGTGACCATAGATGTCCATTAAAAATGATATCTCCAGCATTAGGTCGTAGCATGCCCGTTATTATCTTTAAGGTTGTAGATTTTCCCGCTCCGTTAGGTCCAAGTAAGCCATAAACTGAATTACGTTTAATTTCTAACGATAAATTATCTACAATGTTTTGTCCTTTAAACGCTTTATTCAGATTGTTTGTTTTCAACATCAAATCTTTCATAATTAGTCATCATCCTTTCGATGACCTTAGTGTAAAAAATAAATATAAGGATTTTATAAGGATTCCATAACAATTACTTACTTGCGATCGATTACTAAAGCATAAAAAAAGCATTTGGAATGACTTCATTCCAAATGCTTCGACCCTATCAAATTTACATAAATTCTTTTACTAAATCATTAAAATCATTTTCGCTCATTTTGATATCGATATCTGTTAATGGTAACTCAGAGTAGCCAGGTACTTTTTCTTGATACGACGTTGTTTCAGTATCATGATAAATAATGCCTGTTACTAAGCCCTCGTGTTCCATCACTGTACGCATTGCCATACCACGATCTGAGTGATCATAACCTTCAACATCTGCTAATTTTGTTAAATTTTCTTTAAACCAATCATATGTGTTCACTTTGTTATACGTTACACAAGGTGAAAAGACATTGATAAATGAGAAACCTTTATGGTTAATACCAGCTTCAATTAGTGCTGTTAATTCTTTAATATCTGTAGAGAAGCCCTGTGCCACAAATGTTGCACCACTTGTTAACGCTACCTCTAATGGTTTCAATGATGGCTCAATCGCTCCACCTGGTGTAGATTTTGTAATAAATCCAGCAGCTGAACGTGGAGATGTTTGACCTTTTGTTAAACCATAAATTTGGTTATCCATTACAATATAAGTTATATCAATATTACGGCGGATGGCATGAATTGTATGCCCCATACCAATAGCAAATCCATCACCATCACCACCAGAAGCGATAACATGTAAATCACGATTAGCCATTTTCAATCCCTGTGCAATCGGAAGTGCACGGCCATGAATACCATGGAATCCATAAGAATTGATATATCCTGAAATTCGACCTGAACAACCAATTCCTGAAATGACAGCAAGTTCATTTGGTTCAATGCCGACATTTGCAGCAGCACGTTGGATAGCTGCTTGTACTGAGAAGTCTCCACAGCCTGGGCACCAGTTTGGTTTCACTGTATTACGAAAATCCTTAAATGTTGCCATTAGCGAGTCAACTCCTTCACACGATTTTCTAATTCACCTGGCAAGAATGGTGTACCGTTATATTTAGTGATTGTCACGATTTTATCGTGACCACCAACATTCATCTTCATAATATTAGCTAATTGACCTGTATAGTTATTTTCTACAACGATCACCTTTTTCGCTTGTGCAACAAGAGGTGCTATTTCTGCAGATGGGAATGGGTGAATTAATCGAATATGTGCATGATTCACTTTCATTCCTTGCGCATTCAGTCGCTCTTGCACTTCTTCAATAGCACCTCTTGTTGAGTTAAAGCCTACTAATAAAATATCGGCTTCCTCATGTGGTGCATTGACAAAGACTGGGTTATCAAATTTCAAACTCTCTAATTTACGGAAGCGTTTATCCATTTGAGTTTGGCGATTACCCGTTGCCTCAGATGGCTTCCCTGTTTCATCATGTTCAACACCTGTAACGTGGTGAATACCATGTAATGTACCCGGTAATACACGAGGTGAAATCCCATCTTCTGTATCTTCATAGCGCTTGAAGTAGGCTTTATCTGCCGCTTCCTCAAGATCATCCATCACAATTTTACCGCGACGAATTTCAATTTTATTATAATCAAATGGCTCTACAGATTGTTTTCCTAAAGATAATTGTAGATCTGTCATTAAGATTACTGGTAATTGTAATTCCTCTGCAATGTTAAATGCTTGGATCGTATCAAAGAAAGCTTCCTCCATTGTAGAAGGTGCAATGACTACCTTAGGAATTTCTCCATGTGTACCGTAAAGCATAGCCATCAAGTCAGATTGTTCTTGCTTAGTTGGTAACCCAGTTGAAGGGCCTCCACGTTGTGTATCCACTACTACTAAAGGTTGCTCTGTCATACCTGAAAGACCGATTGCTTCCATCATCAATGAAAGACCAGGACCAGCTGAAGCGGTAAAGGAACGTACGCCACCAAAGTTAGCGCCAATAGCCATTGTTGCTGCTGCAATCTCATCTTCCGTTTGGATTACCGTACCACCGAATTTCGGTAATTTTTTAATCAAGTATTCCATGATTTCAGAAGCAGGTGTAATTGGGTATGCTGCCATAAAGCGTGTCCCAGCAGCTATTGCGCCAAGTGCTATTGCGTCGTTCCCAATCATAAACATACGACGTTTTCCATCCGCAGGTGCAAGCTCCCATTCGCCTATACGATCAACTAAAAGCTCATTCATAATTTGACGACCACGTGTAATGGCTTCCATATTTTTTTGAACGACTTCTTCGCCCTTTTTACCAAAAATATCATCGACAACATTTTGGAATACTGCATCTTCTAGATTTAGCAATGACGCAGTTGCTCCGATAGCCACCATGTTTTTCATTAACGAAGTACCAAGCTCTGCTGCTACTTCTGTGAACGGTACTGCAAATAATGGTGCTTTTGAATCCTCTGGTTTAACAGGATCAAATTTTGCATCGGCTAAAATAATACCCTTTTCTGTAAGCTCTTTATAATTGACATCAATTGTTTCTTGATCGAATGCCACTAAAATATCTAAATCATCCGCAATTGAACGTACTTCTGTTGGACGAACTGTAATTTTATTATTCGTATGGCCACCTTTAATTCGAGAAGAGAAGTGACGATAACCGTATAGGAAATAACCTAGACGATTCATTGCCATTGAGAAAATCTCACCTGTACTCTCAATCCCTTCACCCTGTTGCCCACCGACTTTCCATGAAAGCTGATGTAACATGTCAACAACTCCTTAAATCCAATGTGTACTATTATTTTTCCTTCATAAGTTTAACACGAAGAAACCGTCTGGACTATTGTTTCTCCACGATTTAGGCGAAAATCAGACCTTTGACTGAAAATCCTGTTCATAAAGTTGTAATTTTCAAATCTAAGCAAAATCACGCCCCTATTTCAAGTGACATCTATCATATGTAAAACAGGAAAACGAAAAAATGCTCCGCCACAATAGTATGTGACAGAGCATTTTACTTCATTACTTTTTTATCGAATACGTTTTTCCACTAACAGCTTTAATGCTGTTCGTTCTTCTCCAGCAATCAAAATATCGGCAAACGCCGGCGCGCAAATTAAATCTGTGCCACTTGGCGCTACAAATCCGCGTGCGATGGCCACTGCTTTCACGGCTTGGTTAAGTGCACCTGCCCCAACTGCTTGCATTTCTGCTTGCCCTTTTTCTCTGATTACCGCGACTAATGCACCTGCAACTGAATTTGGATTAGAGCGTGATGATACTTTTAATGAATCCACAATTATTCCTCCCCGTTTCGCGAATAGTGTTTACGCTCAACAACTCATGTCCCCCTTTTTGGACCTCAAGTTATTGTCCGTAGCACATTTTATGCTCCGCAAAACGGAAATAGACTAGTTTGACAAAGAAACCTATATCCCCGTAAAAGAAACGTAAAAAAACATTCTTCGACTTATCTACCCTTGAAATGGATAGTCTTCATTTATATAAATGCGTTCACAGGCAATAGCCTTTCCTGTTCGATCGTCCATCTCTACAAAGAAACCACTTAAAACCTCTCGCCCTTTTTTCGGAACTTCAAAACGAGATGGCATGTTTGTTTGGAATTTATAGATGACACTTTCCTTCGTCATACCTAAAATTTCATCATACGGCCCTGTCATACCAACATCCGTGATATAAGCTGTACCTTGCGGGTAAATTCTTGCATCTGCTGTTTGCACATGTGTATGTGTCCCAACAACCGCTGAAGCCTTTCCATCTAAATGCCAACCAAGGGCGATTTTTTCACTAGTCGCTTCAGCATGAAAATCCACGAAGACAAGTGGAGATATTTGTCGAGCCTCTGCAATCAATTGATCTGCCATTGCAAATGGATCCTCATGTGGTGGTAAAAATACGCGACCATGTAAATTAATGACAGATAATGTCACACCCTTTTTAGAAATCTGGACCATACCTTTACCAGGTGCTTCACTTGAAAAGTTTGCCGGACGGATTAAGTAATCCGCGTCATCAATAAAATCAAAAATATCTTTATTATCCCATGTATGATTACCCATTGTAATAACATCTACACCCATTTGTAGCAAGCTATTATAAATATTACGAGTAATCCCTCGTCCTGCCGCAGCATTTTCCCCATTTGCAATCACAACATCTGGATTATACTTCTTTTTTAAGCGAGGTAAATATTTTTCCACCGCATCTCGACCAATTGAACCAACAATATCACCAATAAATAGAACTTTCATTATGCAAGACCACACTTTCTCTAAATAACATCTTTTAGTTTACCATCTTTGCTTTGGCAATCGCAAAATTAAAACGCAAGCCTTACTCAATTTACACGTTTAAATACTATTATCTTATTGATTAGCACCAGTTTATCTAGGATTGCTGGATGGGAAATTGTGCATCTTTTTTATTAGATGAGGCCCCATTGGTATTGAGTTGCCCTATAAAAAAAGCGCCTAATTTCCATTTACTCATTATATATGTTATACAAATGGAGCAACTGAGACTGACAATAAATGAAATGGCAATGACAGAAAATACACTTAATGTTTTGATAAAATTCGTTAAAAAAATTTTAAGTAGGCTATTAACTAGGGGATGTAATAAATATATACCGAAGGAATAACGACTAATAAAAATGATAAATTTCGGCATTTTTCTTCTGTTACTCGCGATGAAAAATAACAGAAAAGCTACACTGAATGTATAAAGGATAACGTCTATTCTCTTTGAATGAACTTCCGTAATAATACCTGATAATTGAGTGGTTAGCAAAAGACTTACTGTGATTAGTAATACTGCTAGTAACAAATAACGAAAACGCTGTAACCACGATAGAAATTTATCATAATTTTTTCCACAGTAATAAGCTACTGCAAAATAAGCAATCCACGCAGGAAATGGCATCTTATTAAAAAAATCCCATTGTAAACTAGTATACGCTAAATCAGGAAAATACTTAAATGGATCCAAAAAATTAAAAAAGGCTAAGTAACCAAAATTAATGATAAAAGCAGTCATTATTACTTTATAGGCAGGGTATCTTGAGGCAATAAATTTCACAAAAAATGGATGAATGATATAAAACTGAAAAATGATCACGATAAAATAACCATGGAAATCACCTTCCAAATAATTTAGTAGTAGTTTTTTGGCAAATTCAATAGAAGGCGATTCAATTGATTTAAGAACGGCATCAAGTAGTCCAATAAAAAGAAATGGCGTTAACATATATTTATAACGTTTTACATAAAACTTTTTCGGCAAACGATCTGAATAGGAATAGGCAATGACAAACTCTGAGATAAATATAAAAAGAGGTGTCCCGAACATAAAGATCAGCTGAATAGATGTCAGGATTACGAATAGTGGACCTTCTTCTATGTCATACATGTTCAATGCCAACGTAACACTATGCATTAACACAATCCCTAAGCAAGCAACGTATCGTAGTAAATATATTTCTTTGACTTCTCGCTTCATCACCCTCACCTGCCATTTCAAAGGAATCAATTTGCCTTTCAATTATGCTACTTACCTTACTCAATGCAGGGATAAAATTATTTACTATTGGTAGTTGTTCTCTTTAATTGCACCAAAATATCTCGCATTGTTTGAGGCTCAATAATAAAATTACCTACTAATAAAATAAACATCGTCCACAAGGAAATACATATAGCGGCTACAAGCCATGAACCTGCAGATGTAATATGGAGCTCGATAAAAAATATAAATGGTATTGCTGCAGTAAGTGCAAAAATACTATTTTGCACAATTTTTTTGACAGTATCTTTAGGTGAATTTTGTAAAATCTTTTTAGAAGAATAAATGATTAAATCATAAGTACGATAGCCGTATGAACAAATTCCTCCCAGTAATATTCCTTCTGCGCCAAAAAACTGTACAAAAACAAGAGAAACTACAAGGTTGATTAATGCTTCCATAATGGCACGATTTTTCGTCTCTCTAAAATGGCCTGCAGCATTCACTAACGTATTGGCAGGAATCCGAATTGTATTCGCTACTCCTACAATGACAAACAATATTGCTAACCAGGGCCTTATGTAATTGGCATCTTCAATCCCTGCTGTATAAATCTTTATAAATGGCAATATTAAAATAGCTGTACATGTGTAGCTAAAAGCAATGATGCCATAAAAAATATATTCAAAGTGATGAAAATATTTCCGAAGAACGTCCTTATCCTCTTTGACAAGAATGTCTCCAAAAGCTGCTAATATCGCCCCTGAAAAAGTGGATATAAACAATGTGACTGCATTAAACACCATACTATAAACTGTAAACACACTGACTTCTGTTAAGCCCAGAAAAATCGTTATTAAAATAAACGGCGTGTTAAACACCACTAACGAGGCAATTTGATGAATTAAAGCATCCCATTTATCTTTAATTGCTAACGTATTCGCTTGTTTTTTACAATTGAAATATGGATATTTCTTTTTAACATACAATCTTAAAAAAAGAACATCCAGTAACAATAAGGCACTTGAACTAGCAACAACAATGACGATGGAAAAACCAAATGCTATCAAAGTAACTGACAATAGTGCACTCGCAAAAAGCAACATTGTTTGAATGCGAAAAATAACAAAGCTTTTTTGATCTGCCGACAGTAGAACTAAATATTTCCCTATAAAAAAATACTCCCACATGCCACTAATCCCCAAAATAAGTACCATGTAAAGAGCCGTTCGCGGATTCACTTCATCTCCTACTAATAACGGATAACAAATAGCCAAAATGGCGACTAATCCAACAAAGACATAACCCGAACGTCTATAAAAACGATTAGTCGCTGAAAGAATTCCATTTATTTGGTCTTTATCACCCTTGGCTAGTGGCTTATAAAGTGCCACTATCGATGCATTACCAACCCCAGCCTCTACTATTTTTAAATAACTTAAAAATTGCTTAATCGACGAAACAAGCCCGTTTGTAGCAGAGCCGTATGTTGTCATAAATAGTCGAGGTAAAATGAAATTAATAACCGCTGCTACAACTTGTAGTAATACATTAGACATTAAATTTAAAACTACTCTCTTAGTTCTCATGCTGGTAAGCACCTTTTCTTTTAGTAAAAGTAGGGATTAAGCCTTTGCAATCACTGATCCGCTGTTTAAACCTATTCAACATGAAAAGTAAAAGAATTTGTTTTTTCTTTAATAACCAAGTATAGATCTTTGATTTGAGCGGCATATTTGTCATCCGAATCGCATGCAACGATCCATGAAACGCTTCATGAATCAACATTTTCTTAATAAAGGTACGCTTTTCATGTAAACGCTTATGGTTGAATCTATTCAATTCATTATTCACCGCTGCCATCACTAAATAAGTAAAATAATACTGAAGTTGTTCAGCAAAATTAGGAACCTGGTCTGCTTTCCTGTACTTTAAAACTTTCAATTGTTCATACAACACAAGTATTTTTTTAAAAAACATCTGATCATAACTAGCCGTCATGGAAGAAGAATGCTGACGGTAATGGTAGAGATACTGATTTTCTAATATATAAATACTTTCTGCATCAAGTAAGCTAGGATATGTACAAGCAACATCGTCCCCCATGCAAATTTGATCATCCACATCAAAGAGATTTTTCTCTAATAGGTCTCTTTTAAATATTTTGTTAGATAAAGATGGATATAAGCCAAAACGGTAATACTCGCCCGAATATAGCATAATTGGATATACTTCTTTTTCCATTCTATCCTTCCTGTACAAACCAGGCGAGACAAGCTGTGGTCTCTTCACTTCTTGGAGTGGATAATTTTCTACAATGTCACAAATAACAATATCTACATCAAAAACACGGGCAGTATTACATAATGATTTATACATATCAACTTCAATCCAATCATCACTATCTACATAACCAATATACTGTCCTTTGGCGACCCTTAGCCCTGCTTTACGGGCACTGACAGCACCACTATTTGCTTGATGAATGACGGTAATTCTTGTATCAGATTCGGCATATTCATCGCAGATTACCGAGCAGCTATCAGTCGAGCCATCATTTACTAATATCAACTCAAAATCTACGAATTCCTGTCTCAGAATACTATCAAGACACATTTTTAAGTAAGGTTCCGTATTATAGACGGGGACAATAATGCTTAAATATGGCACTCACCTCACCTCTCATTCATAGTAGTTCCCTTACTTTTACTCATAGTCAGTGCAAACATAATTAATAAAATATGATATGGAAAATAATCCATGACAAATGAATCAAGTCCTATATTCGCTATTAACATGATATAGAGAGGAATAGCGTTGATTGAAAGGATTTGAAAGCCTGGTCTATTCATAATTCCGACATTCTCTCTAAGTACTTTATAGAGGCTTGAAATGTATAGTACTGACAAGACTATTCCGATTAAACCTATATAATAGGGAGTTGATAAGTACATTGTATGTGCCATCTTTACCTTCGCAAAGCTTGTGCCAAAGCCTGCACCCAAAACAAATACTTTCGTGTTTTGAAGGATTTCATTTACAAATAGGCTCCAACTACTCACTCGACCAGTGGTAATGGCATCTGTCGATATTCCTGACCCAAAAAACCGAATCCAATAAATTTCGAATAACTTCTCGTAAAAAAAATAGAGGGCACCCCCACAAATAATCACGATAAAAGACGAAAATTTAATAGCAGTCTTCACATTATTTCTAATGAATACAACAAATGTCATCATAATGAAAACGATTAATGTAATAATAAACATTTTGGAATATGTCAGTATGCCAAAAAATGCTAATATCACGAGTAATACAATTGACTTTTTCTCCTTTTTTCCATCCAGATTAAAAAGCACTAATAAACAAGCCATAGCTATTAATACTTGCAAACTAAAGTAATTTGGATCTAAATCTAAACCCGTAAATCTTGTACTAATCGAGTTCATTGTCTTCACTGTATTCACAATGGTCATTGACTCTATGAAATGATCAATTTCTGGGATAGAATAACTAATCAATCGAACGATTGAAGCAGCTAGTAAACCCGATGCATAGATATACGTATACCTTCTGAAATATGCCTTATCATCGAGGGTCAATATTGCACAAAAGAGCACACTATAATTCAACACAAAGCCTAAAACTGCAATAAGATTACCACCACTAACTATCGTTACGGCCACCGTATAAAATGCAAATAAAAAATAGGTTAATAGGAGTCGTTTTGAAATACCTTGCTTTTGTAAAAAGAGCGTCAAAATACTTAACAAAATATAGAAAGAACTAAGTACAACAAGCAGTGAGTATCCTGATATATCGAATTTAATGACATACACCCACGAAATAAAAAACAATAAATAGTCAATTCGATGCTGCTGCTTATCTAGCAGCATCGCCAAACTAGTTAAAAGGAAGAAGAGCCAGAGAAATAGATTACTACCTGTATATATTTTGAATACGACAAAGATACTTGAAATTATACAAATGAGCACACTAAAATTCTTAGATTCTATCATGTACATCAAACTCCAATACAAGTTGCTCTTGAGCTTTTTTGTTTGTGTAGTGATTTTCCTCTATGTAATTTTTCATATTGTGTAGTAATTCTGTATTTTTCATAACACTAGAAATGACTTGAAAGATGTCTTGAATGTTAAAGCCTGTTATCAATCCGTTATGACCATTACAAATTTGTTCACCTGCTGCGGCAAAGTCCGTTGTAATAACAGGCGTTTGTACAATTAATGCCTCCCCAATGACCATTGGATAGCCTTCGTAGGCAGATGTTAAAACGAATACATCACTACATTTTATAAATGGATAGGGATTTTTCATTTCTCCTACAAATTCAACTACATCCTCTACACCTAGTTGCAAAGCTAATTGCTGATTTGAAAGTAGGTCTGGTCCATCCCCTAAAATGCGCCAGCGAAAATTATTTATAGAAGCTTCCTTTAACAACTTACACAGATGTGGAATAAGGTCGAACCTTTTTGTACTATTTTCAATTCGCCCGACAGATATTAAATCCAACTCGCTTTTATGAAACGGTGTATATTGACATGCCAGTTCTTTAATCTCTTCGATTGGAAAAAAATTATAAACCACTTGAATTTTATGTTGATATTGTGGAAGAAAATGTATTAAATTTTCCTTACATGCTACTGAAACACATAACAATCGATCAAAATTTTTATAGGTTTTGACACAAGCCTCATAATTAAAATTCGCTTTAATGGGATCTGTATGAATCCATGCTAACTTACGATCTGCTATCACAAACTGATCTACAAATAAATTGGTCCCCTTATTGAAGTATTGATTGGGTACATCATTAAAATAAGATATGGCGATATCATAATGACAATTATTGCGATGTTTTTTTAAAAGCATCGAATAGAAGTTATGGGAACCTATTAATCGAACAACTATCATACACACAATGCGTAAAATAATATGCCATACGTTATTTCTTTTTTTCACTTCAGCAAAAGGTGTAGCAATTAGTTGTAACAGTAAGTTCCCTGTAGTTACCTTCACATTGGAGGGAATATCGTTCATTAATTCCCCTCCACTAAATGTGAAAACATCTATCTCATATTTCTCGTAGAGGCTGATTTCTTTTAGCATATTAATTAACGCCTTTTGGATGCCACCCATTTGAAAATTTTGTGCAACAAATAATATTTTCATATTAGCCCCCCTAAAAATACTACTGTAAATTTTCATATTGCTCTTACGTAAATAAAAAACGGATCGATAGCCGCTACGAGCTACTCCCTTTGCTGCTCACACTCCGCATAGCTTTTATAAATTACTGTATAAATCTGTTATCCGTTTCTCCATTTTCGCCCAGCTGTAACCTTCTTCGTACAGTGCCTTCATTTCACGAGAAATTTCTGGCCATTCTTTTCTACGCTTTACCAAATTCTCAATTCCGTTTTGTAAACTCTCTCTATTGTAATCAATAAGTTCTCCAAAATTATTTGTTGCAACTACTTCTGACATTCCCGTATTTTTCACCATAATCAAAGGCTTACCAAGCATTAATGCTTCATAGAATTTATTAGGTGCAGCATAATAATGGTTAGAGATGGTAGGATCATAAATAGCCGTCATAATGTCACAACTATTTTCTAACTCTATTGTTTTTTCATAGGGTAACTTACCATAAAAGTGTATATTGTCATGCATTTTCGAAGCTTGCAGCAATGTATCAGCTAACTTACCAAATCCACCAATATGCAGCTCATAACTTGGCGTATTTTTTACTACTTCAACCAATTCACTAATCAATCGATTTTCAGTAAGTATACCTACATAGACTATTTTTACTTTTTTCGGATTCAACTCTAAGCAATCATTGGAATCTATATAACGTGGAGTATTATATATGACCTCTATTTTTTTAGGTGAAGCTTTAGCAATCTGTTCTTTGCGCTTTTCTGTACATATAATGACTGCATCCACACTATTCATAAGGCGTATATCTAGACTAGCAATGACCTTTCCAATAATCTCCGGTCCATAAAATGGTGAAGTATACGAATCAAATACGTCGTAGATTACTTTTTTACGAAGTAATTTCCCACATATTGTACCTATTAACGCTGTATCAAAATCACAAGCGTGAATCATATCATACGTATTTTTATGGCGAAGTAACCATTGAAGAAGTTTAAGTTGAAAATTTATAAATGGGACTAAGTTCTTTTTCAAACCTCCTCCAAATGTTGCCGGAATACCAAACCTTGTAATACGAATTGCCTGTTCACCTTCTAACAGCTGGTTCTTTATTTTATATTTTTTATCTCTATCCCAAGCTAAAATGTGAACCTTCCAATTATTTTTCGCAAGGCAATGTGCTTCCTTTTCAACCCTTGGATCTGGAGAAACAGGGTTACTCCTCATAAAAACAACTCGCATCTCATATGCCCCCCCTTAAACACTGAATGTCTCTAGTGCTTCAGCTACTTTTCGCTTCCTTTTATGTCCTTACAACTTAAAGGTGCTTTCCCATTTTAAAAAAACTTCCACCATTTTTTTGTGAAAGTATCATCTGGTTCATATACAATTAATGGAAGATTATTAATGATTCGTTCGTTATTTTCAAGCAAAAATTCTACCATATCCAAATCTTTTTGTTTTTCTAAAAATCTAAGTCCCTTTTCAAATAAGAAAGGACGTGTATTTAAGTTATGCACATCTGAACCGTATGTATGGACAAGATTCGAGCGCACTAAATTTAGCGAAAGTTTTTGGACGGTTTTGCCAAACAATCCTGCTAAACTCCCTGATGTAATTTGTGCAACTGCCCCCTCGCGTATAATTTGTTCCAAATGACTTGGATTTTCTGAAATGACTCTATTTCGCTCTGGGTGTGCAATAATTGGTGTTATGCCTGCTGTTAATAACGAGTAAATGATATCCTTTGTATATTTGGGAATATGATTAGAGGGAAGTTCCAACAGCAAATAATTGGAATTTGCTAATGTATGTAATTGTTTTTTTTCATACAATTCTAGAATGTTACCTGCCAAGCGTACCTCTTGTCCCGTGTAAAGTTTTAACGGCATATTACGTTGGTCAATTGCCATTTGTAACTGTACAATTTGCTCATTCACGACATCAAAGGGGACATTATACAATGGATGTAAAGCATGCGAAGTGGAAACAATCGTTGAAATCCCCTCCAAAACTGCCTGCTCAAATAAACAAAGTGTCTCTTCAATCGTTTTCGGACCATCATCGACATCAAATAATATATGACTGTGCATATCAATCACTGTACTTCACTTCCCTGTCTAGATACTTGAATTAACGATAATATTGCTCATAATATTGATGGAGTGGCATTTTATAGTTATTTAATACTACGCCTAAAATATTTGCTTTTGAGGCTTCAAGGCTTGACTTTGCTTTTAACACACTTTCATTTTCTGCAACTCCACTGTTCACAATTAATAATGTACCATCACATTTATTAGACAAAATTTGAGCATCTGTTACAGATAATAGGGGTGGCGCATCAAAAATAATGATGTCAAACTCTTTCTTTAGTTCCTCAATTACACTCCCCATTAAGGTAGAAGCTAGTAACTCTGCAGGATTGGGGGGAATAGGCCCACTTGTCAAGACATATAGATTAGCAATATCTGTATTATTGACGACTTCGGAAATTGTAAAATGTCTTGTTAGTAAATTTGATAGACCTCTAGCATTTTGCAATAGAAACGTATAATGCATTGTTGGTTTTCGTAAATCTGCATCTACGATGACGACCCGTTTTCCTTCTTGTGCGAAAACAACACCTATATTGGCTGCATTGGTTGACTTTCCTTCACCTGGTGTTGCAGATGTTACTAATATTGTTTTAATTTCTCTATCAGGCATTGAAAAAGTAATATTTGTTCGGATTGTTCGAAATTGTTCAGAAATAAAAGAATGGCCATTTGCAATCGTCACAAGTTTTCGTCCCATTTTCACTAACTTCTTCTTTTTCTTTTTTTTCCAAAACATTATGATCCTCTCCTCGTTTTACGAGATTTTATCCTAGTGCTTTTATTGTGAGCATCACTAATTTGACTAATCAAGCCAATAATCGGTAGTCCTATTAGCTCTTCAATATCTTGCTCCGTCTTGATTGTAGTATCTAAGCTCTCTATTATGATTATGAGAGCAGCACTTAAAACAAAACCAATAAACGAGGCTGCTACTATATAAAGGGTTTTATTTGGCGCAATCGGTACAGGTTCCTTATCTAAATGTGCAACTGACAAAATATTAACATTATCAACCGTCATTAAAACTTGGATCTCCTCTTGAAACACATCTGCTATTGTATTGGCAATTTCGACAGCCAACCCTGCTTGCTTGTCTACAACATTAATATTGACAACTTGTGAGTTATTGGCACTAGATACAGTAATTTGATCCATTAAAACTTCAGGTGTGACATCCAAATCTAGCTTATTTATAACTTTAGATAAAATAGCAGAACTTGTTATGATAATGTTATACGTATTAATAAGTCGGAGATCTGTTTCAACCTGTTGTACACCTAAATGTGGTTGCTCTATATTTTTTTGATTAACTAAAATTTGCGTTTCTGCCTCATAGGTAGGTTTTAACACAAAGATGCTAATAAAGGCTGTAACCAACGCTGCAAAAAGTGTAAAACTTATGATAAAAAGAAAGTTTTCTCGGACTATTTTCAATATATCTTGTAATGTGATTGTTTCTTTCAATGCTCTTCACTCCTTGTCAAAACATAAACCAGTTGTAAAAATGGAGTATAACTAGGCTGGTTAATTTTTAAAAGGTATTCATGTTGAGGCTAGTTCACTATGCTTTATTCCATACTATATTGTTGGAATCATCCATTTATTCTTACTGGGTAGATCACATCGAATTTATTCACATACAAAAAGGCACCCCCTGACCTTGGTCAAGGGATGCCTATTATTTTAATATTTATTTCGCGTATTCCACAGCACGTGTTTCGCGAATAACTGTTACTTTAATATGACCTGGATAATCGAGTTCTTCCTCAATACGTTTGCGAATATCACGCGCAAGACGATGAGACGCTAAATCATCAATTTTTTCAGGTTGTACAATAATACGAATTTCACGTCCAGCTTGAATCGCATAAGATTTTTCTACGCCATCATAGCTTTCTGAAATTTCCTCTAACTTTTCAAGTCTGCGGATATAGTTTTCAAGTGTTTCACTACGTGCACCTGGACGAGCTGCTGATAATGCATCAGCTGCAGCGACTAATACCGCAATAACAGATGTTGCTTCAGTATCACCATGATGCGAAGCAATACTATTAATGACAACTGGGTGTTCCTTATACTTTGTTGCTAATTCCACACCGATTTCGACGTGGCTTCCTTCAACTTCATGATCAATTGCTTTTCCAATATCATGTAATAAGCCTGCACGACGAGCCAATGCTACATCTTCACCAAGTTCAGCAGCAAGTAATCCTGCTAAATGTGCGACTTCAATTGAATGTTTTAGAACATTTTGTCCATAGCTTGTACGATATTTCATGCGGCCTAAAATTTTCATTAAATCTGGATGTAAGTTATGAATACCAATTTCAAATGTAGTTTGCTCACCTGTTTCGCGAATTTGTTCATCCACTTCACGTCGAGCTTTTTCCACCATTTCCTCAATACGAGCTGGGTGAATACGACCATCCTGTACAAGTTTTTCAAGTGCAAGTCGAGCTGTTTCACGGCGAATTGGATCAAAGCCTGATAATATAACCGCTTCTGGCGTATCATCAATAATTAAATCAATTCCTGTTAACGTTTCCAATGTACGGATATTACGGCCTTCGCGACCAATAATACGTCCCTTCATTTCATCATTTGGCAAGTTCACAACAGATACAGTTGTTTCTGCTACATGATCTGCAGCAAAGCGTTGTAGTGCTAATGATAAAATTTCACGTGCTTTTTTATCTGAGTCTTCTTTCGCACGTGTTTCAGCTTCTTTCGTCATCACAGCAATATCAGTTGATAACTCTTTTTCTACTTCATTGAGGATAATTGATTTAGCTTCATCCCTAGTTAAAGCAGAAATACGTTCTAACTCTGTTTTTTGTGATGCCATGAGCTCGTCCACTTTGCTCTCCATCTGTTCAATATGCTGTTGTCTTTCAGCTAGAGCTTGTTCTTTGCGCTCTAAGCCAGCTTCTCTCTTATTTAGAGCATCATCTTTGCGATCAAGATTCTCTTCTCTTTGCAATAAACGGTTCTCTTGTTTTTGAAGTTCTAAACGACGTTCACGAATGTCATTTTCAGCTTCAGTACGAAATTTGTGAGTTTCATCTTTGGCTTCAAGTAGTGCTTCTTTCTTCATTGCCTCCGCTTCTCGTTTTCCTTCTTCAACGATTGTTTCAGCGACATGTTTAGCACCAGTGATTTTTGAGTCATTCACTTTTTTCATGTAGATATAGCTAACAGCGGCACCAACGATGAGTCCAAGCAAAGCGGAGATGATAGTAATTCCATCCATATGAACACCTCCTCTTGCTATTTGGGTATTACAGTTTCAGTCGGCGCATACATCTATGTCGCCTTAGCTAAAATGCACCAGATTTTGTTAAAATTTATGCAAAACCCGTTTCATTGGCCAAAGGCATTATCTTCATCCAGTAGGCGTTTAGACATCCATTTTAAAGGATATTTCACTATAAAACATTTGCTAAATGAGGATAAAATGTACTGCCTATTTAAAGTCATAATTCAGAAATTATACATATTTAATTGTATAGCTAGCCTCATGCTCTGTCAAGGATAGTCAGGCGTATGTTCGCCACCTTAGCCAAAAAAAGTAAGTCCTATCCATTCAGTGAATTTTTTCCCTATTACTATTTCACTAGAAAATTTTTCATGTTAAATACAATTTTAAAAAAAACAGTACATAAGAAATAAACACATAGCCTCTCTCTTATTATGTGTAAAAATTTAAGAATATAGACAAAAAAATGCATTGCCCCCTCAATAAAGTGGGAACAATGCAATCATTAATTATTCTTCTTCCAGAAGTAACATTAATTCTTCATCCATCTCTTCTTCATCATCATGGGCAGCAATTGTATAAGAAGAAGCTGCAATACCATAAGAAGCTCGGATTTTATTTGCTATGTCTTCTAGGACAGCAGTATTTTCTTTTAAATACTGTTTAGCATTTTCTCGTCCTTGACCTAAGCGCTCATCGCCATATGCATACCAAGAACCACTTTTTTGTACAATGTCTAATTCTACGCCTAAATCGACTGTTTCGCCTTCTTTAGAAATTCCTTCTCCATACATAATATCTACTTCAGCTGTACGGAAAGGTGGTGCTACTTTATTTTTAACAATCTTAATTTTAGTACGGTTACCAACAATATCATTACCTTGTTTAATAGCTTCTGCACGACGCACTTCTAAACGGACAGAGCTGTAGAACTTAAGCGCACGTCCACCTGGTGTTGTTTCTGGATTACCGAACATGACACCAATTTTTTCACGAACTTGGTTAATGAAAATAGCAATGGTTTTTGATTTATTAATCGCGCCTGAAAGTTTACGTAAAGCTTGAGACATTAGACGTGCTTGTAGGCCGACATGAGAGTCACCCATATCCCCTTCAATTTCAGCTTTTGGCACTAAGGCAGCAACAGAGTCAATGACGATAATATCAATAGCACCACTGCGCACTAATGCTTCTGCGATTTCAAGTGCTTGCTCACCTGTGTCGGGCTGTGATAATAATAGCTCATCAATATTGACACCTAATTTTTGTGCATAGATCGGGTCTAATGCGTGCTCAGCGTCGATAAATGCTGCTTGTCCACCTGTTGCTTGTACTTCAGCAATGGCATGTAGAGCAACAGTTGTTTTACCCGATGATTCTGGACCGTATACTTCAATAATACGTCCACGTGGATATCCACCCACTCCTAATGCAGCATCAAGTGCAAGTGAACCACTTGAAGATGTCGCAATTTCTAAATCGGTTTTTTCACCGAGTTTCATGATGGAACCTTTACCAAAATTCTTTTCAATTTGTTTTAGAGCCTGTTCTAAGGCTGCTTTACGATCACTCATTCATTTTCCTCCTTCGAAAACTGTTCACTGTTTTTATCTATCTCTACTATACTTGTTTTTGAGAAAACACGCAAGAAAAAAGCGAACATTTATTCGATTTTTCTTCAAAATAAAAATTTGGATAGTTTTCCTCTACCCAAATTCCTATGTTTTACTCTATTTTAATAACGTTTTGTGTAGCCACGTTCTTCTAAAAGCTGCATTAAATAATGGCATGTAAATTTCACCGCACGGAGTCGATTCGTATTCCGCATGCCTGATAAATGAAGTAAATATGTAAGCGGCTCCTCGTCATTTATGGCAATACCAATCCAAACCGTACCTACTGGCTGATGATCGTGTGCAGTGGGACCTGCTTCTCCTGTAAGACCAATCCCAATATTTGTAGCAAATTTCTCACGAACAGCACTTGCCATTGCCGCTGCACACTCAGCACTCACAACACCATGTGTATCAATTAATTCTTGTGAAATGCCTAGCTGTTTTACTTTCGCATCTGCTGCATAGGTAACAACGCCTCCTATAAGTGCATTGCCTACCCCTGGAATTTCCGCAAGTTCAGATTGAAATAAACCAGCAGTTAAACTTTCTGCAGCCGCAATTGTTAGCTCATTATCCAGTAGCATTTCTACCGTTTTTGAGGCAAGGGAATCATCATCTACACCATATTGATAATCACCAACAAGTGCTTGTATTTCTGCAACCTTTGCCTTAATAAGCTGGCCAGCTTGTTGCTCTGTTGCGGCTTTAGCTGTTACGCGTAACGTTACCTCACCATCAGAAGCAAGTGGAGCAACTGTTGGATTGGTTTGTGCATCTAAAATATTTTGAACTTGTACTTCAAGCTCGGCCTCACCAATTCCATAAAATCGCATAACATGTGATGCAATGATCCCTCCATCATTAAGCATCGCAGCAAGTTTAGGTTTAGCCTCAAATTGAAACATTGGTTCTAACTCTTTTGGAGGTCCTGGTAATAAAATATAAGTGCGATCATTTTTTGTGAAGATCATACCTGGAGCCATTCCATGGTGATTAGCTAATACTTCACTCCCAGCTAAAATTAATGCCTGTTTACGATTATTTTCCGTCATTGGACGTCCTCGTTTAGCAAAAAATTGCTCAATATACGTCAATGCTACTTCATCAAACTCAAGAGAAACACCAAGATGACGTGCAATCGTTTCCTTCGTTAAATCATCTTTTGTTGGACCAAGTCCTCCCGAAAAAATAATGAGATCTGCACGAGACTCTGCCACTTCGATAGCTTGTTCTAAACGCTTTGCATTATCGCCTACTACGGTATGATAGAAAACGTTGATGCCAAGCTCGGATAGCTGGCTTGAGATAAATCTCGCATTTGTATTCGTAATTTGACCTAATAATAGTTCTGAGCCAACCGCAAGAATTTCAGCATTCATGATCCCAAGACCTTTCTTATTTAGACTCAAGTAATACACGTCGATTTAGATAGAAATAATCCCATCCTGACCAAAGTGTAAAGAACAATGCAACATAGAGCATGATTGTATCAAATGGAATACCAACCAATGTAAAGATTGTATTGTGTAAAAGAGCAGCAGCAATCGCTACAATTTGTGCCCAAGTTTTAATTTTACCAAGCTGATTGGCAGCTACGACTTCTCCTCCACCTGCCAAAATCAAACGTAAACCCGTTACAGCAAATTCACGACTAATAATAATGATAATTACCCAAGCAGGTGCCATCTTAAGCTCGACCATTAAAATAAAGGCTGCTGAGACAAGTAACTTGTCAGCTAAGGGATCTAAAAATTTCCCAAATGTCGTTACAAGATTATACTTACGTGCGTAATAACCATCCACCCAATCGGTTGTTGAAGCAAAGATAAAAATAAGTGCGCCTATAAAATGATGAATTGGCATCTCTGCACCAAAAAGTGATAATGTTCCCCAGCCAAAATCAAACATCATAACAATGACAAAGAATGGAATAAGTAAGATTCGAGAGATGGTAATTTTATTTGGAATGTTCATTTTTCTAACACCTTTCATGATGAAAGAAAGTAGTCATCATGTGATGACTACTGTTCTTTATTGAAATTGATGACGATATTTTGCGTTACAATTTGTTGTGCATACGTTAGAAGTTCGTCATTAATATAGATTTTAGCTTGCGTTGAATTACCGAGACGAATACGAACATAGTTTTGTGTTGAGGCGTCAAATTCAACTACTTCCCCGGCATTATAGACACGCGTATCTGTTAAGATTTCTTGTTGCTGTTGATTGCGAATACCAACAAATGTAGGGCCTGATATTTCAATTTTCAGTTTCATTGTATCCGTCCCTGTTAACGTATAAGAAGTTGTCGCTCCATCTGCTTCAACAGTACCCGCGGAAATTGTTTGCTTCATCTCTTCAGTTTGATCAGTGTCATCTTCATCAGTTGGTGTTTCTTCTGTAGCTTTTGTATCTTCTTTATCATTTTTCTGTGCATCTTTATTTTCTTGTTCTTTTTTATCCTTCTCACTATCAATTGGCTTGACATTTGTGTCATATTCAATCTCAGGAGTTGGATTTACTTCTTCGCTTGTCCCTGGACTGTTTTTTGATTGCCATAGCACCCATATAGCCACAATAATGACTACAATAAATAAAGCAACAATGATTTTTGGCATAGCCTCCATCATTTTATTCGAAGGGCCTTTCGTTACTTTTCTTCTGCTGGGGCTATTCGTCATCGATTGACTTACTTGATCGTTTGGAGTGCTCGGTAGTTCATTTTTATATGTCTCTAAGATTTCTTCCGCATCCAACCCAACAGCTTCTGCATATTGTTTGATAAAAGCTCGTACATAAAACGAACCAGGCATAATGGAATAATTGCCCTCTTCAATTCCTACTAAATAACGTTTTTGGATTTTCGTTATTTCTTGTAAATCGTCTAAGCTGTAGCCTTTAGACAGTCTCGCCTCTTTCAGTCGAGTCCCTAATTCTGCCACTAATAACACCTACTTTAACATCAAATTAAAAATTAAATCCTCCAAAAGAATCCGATTCGGACATATGATTTTTTTCCATTATTTCATAAGTAATTTCTTCATCAGTGTGATGACGTAGTTCAATAATATAATCAAAATCCTCTATTTTATATTCTGAATGCTGAACAAACATATCTGGATGCTCTACAACTTTGATACAAGGCATATTCATCATTTCACGCACTAATTGCAAATGTTTCTCATCAGATGAACGTCGAGTCACAATACCATCTAAAATAAAAATATTGTTACGACTAAATTCATCTCCCACAAGCTTATTACGAACTGTTTGCTTAATCATTGTAGATGATAAAAAGATCCATTTTTTATTGGCACAGACACTGGCGGCTACTATGGATTCAGTTTTTCCAACACGTGGCATGCCACGAATACCAATCAGCTTATGTCCCTCTTTTTTAAAGAGTTCTGCCATAAAGTCGACTAAAATACCTAATTCATCTCTTACGAAATGGAATGTGTTTTTTTCATCTGCATCTCGAGGAATATAACGACCATGCCTAATGGCTAAACGGTCGCGAAGTTTTGGTTGTCGAAATTTGGTTACGTTAATATGTTCCATTGTCGAAACAATTGTACGAAAACGCTCAATTGCCTCATCATTGTCTGTATGCACTAACATACCACGTCGATCCTCATCTACACCATTTATTGATATAATATTGACACGAAGCATCCCTAAAAGTGAAGCAATATCTCCTAATAATCCAGGGCGATTCACCTGAATTTCATATTCAAAGTACCAATCGCTCAACACACTCGTTCCCTTCCTATTAGTTAACGTAAAAAATCCTTTATAAGTTCCATCATAGCTGATTTTTTATGTAATGGAAAGTTAGAATACATGGAATTACAGTGTTATTTACTAATTTTTTTTGATGACTGTTAAATAGGCTTACATACGTTCCCGTTTTCACAGATAAAAAGTTTATTGTATAGCAAAAAGAGGAGATTGGCTCTCCTCTTTTATTTACTGCACATGCTTATTTTGTACAAGCTTAATGACACAATTCGCTAATGCATGTTTTTCATCTTCAGAGGCAACGCCCCATAAATCCGACAGCACTCGCTCTTGTTCGTTTTTAGGATCGACATTAGTCGCCAAATATTCCCCAATTTGGACAGCAGCCGTTTGAATCATTTTCTTCGGCATACCGCTTGATTCAGCTTGCATAACGTTTTGTCCTAAAAACGATGTCCATTTTTGCCAGTTTTCTAAAATGGTCATATTCTTCCTCCTCCTTTACACAAGTAGTATGTGCAAAAGAGATTATTATATGTACCAGCCTCCATTTAATCGTACGATTTGTCCTGTCACATAATCAGCTTTACCAGACAAATAAAAACGTACCATTTCAGCCACATCTTTTGTTTGTCCAATGGAGCCTAGTGGGATATCGTCCAAAATGTATTGAAGCTCTTCTTGATTTAGATGGCTGTTCATTGAGGTATTTATAAAACCAGGAGCAATAGCATTCACTCTAATCCGAGATAATGCCGCTTCTTTTGCATAGGATTTAACAAAAGCATGTTGCGCACCCTTAACAGTTGCATAAAGTGCCTCCCCCGCTGAGCCAGCTTCTCCCCAAATGGAACCTATAAATAGTACATAGCTCACTTCATGCTTGCGAAGTTTTCCAGAAAGTAAAGCTGTTAGTCTCATAGGATTTTGAACATGAACACGCCATAAAGCATCCATATCCTCGACTGTCGTATCTTCAAGCAATGAATAGTGGGCTTGTCCATTGGCAAAAACAATAGCCTGCACATTGAAAATTTGCGCGGCTACTAATTCTGCTCCATTAACAATTGAAAAATCCCCCTGTACAAGCATAAATTCTTGTGCAGGGAAATTTTCGGAAAGCATTTCACATAATCTCTGTGCCGCATTTTGATTGTTTGAATAATGTACATAGATAGACCAGCCGTCCTCAGCTAAGCTTTGACAAATGGCATGACCGATATCACCTGATGCACCTAAAACAAGGGCAAATTTTTTCACTGTGCATCCTGCTTACTTGGCAGAATTTTAAAGACCGTTTGCTGTGTTTCACCTTGGATAGAAGCGAATGCTTTTTGTAAATCATCCACAGTTAATGTCTCAAGTACTGGTACTACATCAAATAAATTCATGTCATTAAAGGAATATCGTGTGAATTGGTTTGCGATAAACTCGATCGAATTTAGTGCACGTAGGAAGAACCCAATTTTTTTGCGTTTTATACGATCCAAACCAGCACGATCAAACTGGCTATTTCCTTCATATTTTGCTAATTCGTCCATAATCGTTTTTGCCAATTTATCAGGCTCTGCTGAATCTGATCCGATCATGGCAAACCCAAAACCATTTTCTAAGGTAAAATCAAAAGCATAAGTCTCATCAATTAAACCTTCCTCGTAAACACGTTCATAAAAATCAGAGGTACGTCCAAAAATAAGCTCAAGTGCAATTTGAACCGACAACTCATGCTTTAACATGTCCTGACCTGATAAATTAGTGTCTTTCGCTTTTAAACCTACATAAATTTTTGGTTTTTGAACATCCATATTTAATGTACGTTCTTTCATAGCTACCTCTGTTGGTTCTATATCAAAGAAGCGTTGAATAGGCGTTGGTTCTGGGAACTCTTTTTTACCTTGATTCTCACGAATAAACGTCATCATTTCTTCTGGTTCAACAGCACCAATCACAAATAACAACATATTCGAAGGATGATAAAACGTATTGTAGCACGTATATAAGTGCTCGGCTGTAATGCCATCAATCGATTCAATTGTACCAGCGATATCAATCTTTACAGGATGATGATGATACATATTTTCGATTGTGCCAAAGTATAGACGCCAGTCTGGTTGATCATCATACATTGTAATTTCTTGCCCGATAATTCCTTTTTCTTTATTGACAGTAGCTTCTGTAAAGTATGGTTCTTGGACAAAATTCAATAATGTTTCTGTACTTTTATAAATATTGTCAGTAGATGAAAATAAATAAGCTGTACGCGTAAACGATGTAAATGCATTCGCAGAAGCACCATATTCGCTAAATTTTTGGAAAACGTCTCCATCCTCTTTTTCGAACATTTTATGCTCTAAAAAGTGTGCAATACCATCTGGTACAGTAATACTTTCTGTTTCACCAATTGGCACGAACGTACGATCGACAGAGCCGTACTTTGTTGTAAATGTAACAAATGTTTTGGAAAAGCCTTTTTTCGGCAATATATAAACATCTAAGCCATTGTCTAGTTTTTCATAATAAAGTATTTCATCTAATTGTTTAAATTCTATTGTTTTCATTGTGCGGCTTGCTCCTTTCCACATAAGAAATAGACCGCTTCAAGCTGCACTTGCTTTGCCATTGCAACAACATCTTCTTTTGTCACAGCTTTCCACTTATTTGCCCAGGCTTGAACTGAGAATTCCTCAGGTAAATCCTTATATTGATCAAAAATTTCAATTTGACCTCGTGCCGAATCTAAGGATTCTTTTAGCTGATTCGTCAGCATAGCCTTTGTTTGCTCCAGCTCTAAATCTGTAATGTCCCCAGCCTGCATGACGGCAAGTTGTTCTTTAATTAAAGATAGCGCTTTTTCTTCATTTTTAGCTTCAATCCCAGATACAACAAATACAAGTCCATAATGCGAAGCATAGGAACTAGAAGCATAATAAGCAAGACTCTCTTTTTCACGAACATTCATAAACAGCTTAGCATGTGGATATCCACCAAAAATCCCATTAAAAATTTGCATCTTAGAGAAATCTGCATCACCAAATCTAACAGGTGTGCTAAAGCCAATATGAAGTTTACCTTGTTTCATTTCATGCTGTTCTCTTACATAATCATTGTCTGGATGTTGTTGGGGGAGTACTGCTGGAACTTCCTCAGGAGTACGATCCTTAAATGGTAGCGCTTTTTTTAATTTCGCAACAATTTCCTCTTCATTAATGTCTCCAGCTACATAAATATCGATTTTGTCGTTAGCTAGCATCGATTGATAAGCCTCAAATAATGAGGCAGGGGTAATCTTTTGAATTTCTTCGACACTACCATTCGCTGAAATTGATGCTGGCTCATTTGGTCTCAAGATTTGTTGAAGACGGAATTGAGCAAAGCGAGATTTATCGTCAAAAATAGATTCAATACGTTGAATAACTGTCTTTTTCTCACGCTCAACAACGGATTCCTTAAAGACACCATTTTCTAGATTAGGCTCAAAAATAGCTGTATGCAATAAACCAAGGACTTCGTTTAAGACACTTGTATTTGCTAGATAATGATCATTAACAGTCTCTACATTCATAAGAACCGTATGCTCATTTCCACGCTTCGATGTATCAAAATACAAAACTGTACCATACAAGTCATCTAAAAAGCTTCGAAAAGCAGCAGTTGTCTTATATTTAGCATTACTGTGCTGCAGTACATTTGTTAATACTGTACGCTCTGATGCACTTTTAGCCGTTAATGCTCTTCTCCATTTAATTGAAAAATTTACGGTTTTAAATTGGGTCGTTTGTCGGATATGCAAATTGACACCTTTTGCAAAAGGTATTGTTTTAAACATATGAAACCCTCCTATCCTTCTTAATATAACGATGTACTACACATACTATACATGTCTATTGTCTATAATTGCAAAAGGAATCCAAAGTATGTATGGGAAAAATTAAAAATTACGCCAATTATAATAAAAAAAGGACCGAGCATAGGCCCAGTCCTTAAAATGCTTTTCTTAGCGTTTACCTTTAATATAAGGTTGTCCACTCGCTTTTGGAGCGTTTGCTTTACCAATAAAGCCTGCTAAAGCAAGAATTGTTAACACATACGGTAAAATTTGTAGATATACTGCTGGAACATTCTCGATTAGCGGAATTTGATTCCCTGCAATACTTAATGTTTGTGCTAAACCGAAGAATAAGGCTGCACCTAGTGCTCCAATTGGATGCCACTTCCCGAAAATCATTGCGGCAATAGCCATGAAACCTTGACCAGCAATTGTTGCATGTGAGAAGTCGTGTGTAATTGTTTGTGCATACACTGCACCACCAAGACCACCTAATGCCCCTGAAATCATCACGGCAATATAGCGCATTTTATTTACATTTATACCCATTGTATCTGCTGCCATTGGATGTTCACCCACGGCACGCAAACGCAAGCCGAATGGCGTTTTATAAATGATAAACCATGCCCCGAATGCTACAGCGAACGCTAAAATAGATGTGCTGTAAACATCATGGAACAGTAAACGACCGAAGAACGGAATATCCTCTAAGTAAGGGACACCGAAACGACGAATCGGTTGGTCAATCATATCTGTTTGACCTTTATCATAAATCATTTTTACTAAGAATACGGTTGCAGCTAAACCTAGTAAGTTAATAGCTACCCCTGATACCGTTTGATCGGCACGGAAAGAAATAGAAGCTACAGCATGGAAAAGTGAGAACACAGCACCAATCACAACAGCTGCTAGCATTGCCACCCAAACTGTTGCTGCCCCTAATGATGAAGCGAATTCTAAATTGACAAAAATACCAACAAACGCACCGACAATCATTAAGCCTTCTAGCCCGATGTTGACAACACCAGAGCGTTCAGAGAATACCCCACCGATGGCCGTAAAAATCAAAGGTGTTGCATAAAGAATCGCTGAAGGGATGATGAAATATAACATTTCTAAAAAGCTCATGTTATTGTCCCTCCTTTTTCTTGCTCAGCTTTTGTAAGCCTACTCGAATAATATAGCCTGATGCAACGAAGAAGATAATCAATGCAATAATAATGGATACGATTTCTTCTGGAATACCCGCAGCATTTGGCATATTTAATGCACCATATTTTAAAGAACCAAAAAGGGATGCTCCAAACACTACTCCAAGTGGTGTATTGGCTCCAAGAAGCGCAACGGCGATACCGTCAAACCCAATTCCCGTAAAGCCAGGTTTAATGGATGCGTTTTGGAATGTCCCTAAAGCTTCCATCGCACCACCAAGACCTGCAAACATACCAGAAATCGTCATAGCTAAAATGATATTTTTATTGACACTCATACCTGCATAGTCAGCAGCATTTTTGTTAAAACCTACTGCTTTTAGCTCGTAGCCACGTGTTGTTTTTTCTAAAATGAACCACATCACAACTACCATTAAAAGTGCAACAATGATCCCATAGTGAAGACTTGAATTGTCTGTAAGCTCTCTTAAAAACGGAGAACGTAAAGAAGCTGACTCATGGATACGTTCTGTTTTAAAGCTGCCATCGGACAATTTTTTAATCACTGCATTTGCAATATAAAGTGCAGTGTAGTTCAGCATAATTGTCGCAATAACTTCGTGAACTTTAAATTTCGCTTTTAAGAAACCTGCAATAAAGGCCCAAAATGCACCTGCAGCAGCTGCTGCAAGCAATGCTAATGGTAAGTGAATGATTTTAGGAAGTTCAAACGCATAACCTACCCAAGCAGCGGCTAGCCAACCTAAAATTAGCTGACCTTCAACACCGATATTGAAGAGCCCTGTACGGAATGCAAATGCTACCGCAAGACCTGCTAAAATATATGGTGTAATTTGACGAATTGTGTTCCCGATTGAATATGAATCTCCAAAAATACCTGTCCAAAGAGCGATATAACCTTGCACTGGGTCATAGCCACTGACTACCATAACGATAGCCCCTACAATTAAACCGATAATGATAGAGATGATAGGAACGAGGATATTAATGACACGATTTGACATTAGTCGTTCCCCTCCTTCGCATCACGCTTTATATTTTTTTTACTTTGTCCTGCCATTAGTAAGCCTAGCTCTTGTTCAGTCGTTTCTTTCGGATTTAACTCATCAACAATTTGTCCATCATAGATAACAGCAATTCGATCCGAAACATTCATCACCTCATCTAATTCAAATGAGATTAACAAAACGGCTTTCCCTTTATCACGTTGCTCAATTAGACGAGAATGAATGAATTCAATAGCTCCTACGTCAAGTCCACGTGTTGGTAGAGCAGCAATTAGTAGATCAGGGTTACGGTCAATTTCACGACCAATAATTGCTTTTTGTTGGTTACCACCAGATAATGCACGAGCTGGTGTCATCTCTCCATTACCAGTACGCACATCATACTCTTTAATGATTTGGCGAGCTTTCTCTGACACCTTTTTATAGTCCATCACAAAGCCCTTCGCTATTGGAGATTGGTAATATGTTTGCAATGCAATATTATGACCAATTGGGAAATCTAAAACTAATCCATGCTTATGACGGTCTTGTGGAATATGTCCTACGCCTTCCTCTGTAATTTTACGAGGCTTCATGTTAGTAATATCTTTACCATTCAGCTTGACTTTACCACTTTTAATTTTGCGTAGACCTGTAATGGCTTCTATTAACTCGGATTGACCATTACCATCAATACCAGCAATACCTACGATTTCACCTTTACGAACATTTAAATTAAGACCTTTAACTTTATCAATATTTCGATAGTCTGTAACAACCAAGTTCTCAATCGCAAGCACTTCGTCAGTCGGGGTTGCATCCGTTTTTTCCGTTTTGAATTCAACCTGACGGCCAACCATCATTTCAGCAAGCTGATCAGGATTTGTGGCAGCGGTTACAACTGTGCCAATCCCTTCTCCCTTACGGATAATCGTCACACGGTCTGAAACTTCCATAATTTCTTTTAGCTTATGCGTAATTAAAATAATGGATTTACCCTCTGCGATAAGACGGCGCATTATTTGAATTAATTCGGTAATTTCTTGCGGTGTTAATGATGCAGTTGGTTCATCAAAAATTAAAATTTCGGCACCACGATACAATGTTTTTAATATTTCTACACGCTGTTGCATACCAACCGTGATATCCTCGATTTTGGCGTTCGGATCAACATCTAATCCATACTTTTCAGAAAGTGCTTGTACTTTCTTAGCCGCATCTTTTATATTCACAATTCCCATTTTAGTAGGCTCAGTGCCTAAAATGATATTTTCTGTTACCGTAAAGTTTTCTACCAACATAAAATGTTGATGCACCATGCCAATCCCTAAATCATTGGCAATATTCGGGTTTGTAATTTTTACAGCCTTCCCACGTACACGAATTTCGCCACCCTCTGGTTGATACAAACCAAAAAGGACGTTCATCAAAGTCGATTTACCTGCACCATTTTCACCTAGCAATGCATGAATCTCGCCTTGTTTCAGTTGGAGGGTGATATTATTATTCGCCACGAAATTACCGAATTCTTTACGGATTCCTAGCATTTCAATCACATAATCCAAATTTGTCACTCCCTTAATAGGCACTATTATTAAGTATTTTCATCTTAGCGTATAGTATCTGCTGCTACATGATGGATGGTACAGATAAGCCATACGTCCAGTAATAAATTTTCTACTAGAGGCTATATTTTATTACCGATTTAATATCCCACCTATAGAGGTAGATGTTTTGCTAAATTAATACAGGAAAGGTCATCGTTAGAAACCTTTCTTCTATTAACTTGTTACCATCATTATTCAAATCATAATTACTACCTCTATAAGGTTTCTATAAATCTAGTTAAATAGAGTATTGCGAATAATCTAAATATAACGATAGATTGAAAAATCATCATAAGGTCCTTCTAAGAGTCCCTTATGATGATCAAAAGATGAATTATTTTTCCACTTTTTCTGGAACTTTGATTTCACCCTTAGCAATTTTTTCTTTATATTCGTCGATTACTTTTTGTACATCTTCTGGAATCGCACCGCGAGAATCCGCAAGTTTAACGCCGTCTTCAGCTAAACCGTAAACAAGTGTTTCTCCACCTGGGAAATCACCATTTTTCGCTCTATTTGAAATATCTACTACTGCTGTATTAACACCTTTTAACATAGAAGTTAATGTAACGTTTGTTTTATCGTCTACTTTACCTTCTTCGTATTGGTCAGCATCTACACCGATAACCCATACATCAGCATTTGGATCTTTCGCTTTACGCTCTTTTGCTTCAGAGAATACACCGTTACCAGTTGCACCAGCAGCGTGGAAGATTACATCTACACCTGAAGAATACATGCTGTTCGCTGTAATTTTACCAAGATCTGCTTTATCAAACGCACCAGTATATTTTACTTGAATATCGATATCTGGGTTTACTGCTTTAGCCCCTTCAACGAAACCAGCGTGGAAACGGTTAATAACTGGAATATCAACGCCGCCTACGAAGCCGATTTTACCTGTTTTAGATGTTTTCGCTGCAGCAACACCTGCTAAGAAAGCACCTTCTTGCTCTTTGAACAGTACGTTTACTACGTTGTCTGCTTCTACTTCAGCATCGATTAATGCAAAGTGGTTATCTGGATTTTCAGAAGCAACTGCATCAATTGCATCAGCCATCATGAATCCGATACCAAATACTAAGTTAAAGTCACGACGAACTAAGTTGTTTAAGTTTGTTTCATAGTCAGCATCTGAAGCTGATTGTAGGTAGTCAAAACCACCATCACCTTTTGATAAATCATGCTCTTTACCGTAAGCTTGTACACCTTCCCATGCAGATTGGTTGAATGATTTGTCATCAACGCCACCTACGTCAGTAACCATCGCTACTGAGAAAGCTTCTTCTGTGCTTTCGCCACCTGAAGCATTGTCATTTTCTTTCGCTGGCTTTTCGTCGTCTTTCGTACCACAAGCACCTAAAATAGCACTTGCCGCTAATACTGATGTTAATACTAAACCAAATTTACGTTTTTTCATTTAATTAACCCCCCAAAGGTATTGTAATTAGCAGGAAAAAATTTAGAAATGTTCTACACCCGTTTACGAACTACATGGAAGCTGAATTTATCAGCTCGGAAATAATTTTTTGAATAGAGCACTACTTGATCATGATCATCATAATGCAATTGCTTTAACACTAAAAGAGCTGTCTCACGTCCACAATTTAAAATCGGTGAGGCTTGTTCATGATACCCAACTGGATCAATATAGGTTACAGCATAAGCTACATGAATTTTGCCAGATTGCTCAAGTGCAGAGAACAGTGAAACTTCTTTTTTTTCGACAAAGTCAGTAGGCAGGAAGCTTGCAGGTAGCCTGTCTATGCAGTATACTACTGGCTCACCATCCGCTGTTCTGACACGTTCAATCGTGAGTATTTTATCGTCGCCATCACTTTGGAAGCGTTTTAAATCTTCCTCAGAAGGCACATGCTCAGTCGCTTTTAAAAATCGCGAACCTGGCTCCATACCTGCTGCCTCGATCATAGAAGAAATACTAGATAAATGCTCGATGCCTGATGTAAACAACGGCTTCGGGTTGACAAAAGTCCCAACCCCATGTCGGCGCACAATCACATTTTCCTCTTCCAACAGTCGAAGTGCTTCTCTAAGTGTTGCTCGACTGACTCCTAGTGATTTCGATAATTCAAATTCTGAAGGCAGCTTTTCATTTTCTTTAAAAATGCCAGCCTCGATGTCAGATTTTAAACGATCGATTACTTGAAGATAGAGATGACGATGATCTGCTTTAATAGTCACATATATCACCACCAAAATCAGAGATCAGACATCTGATGTACAACATTCCTACTAATCGTTCATAAATATAACATTTTTGCAGAATGAAATAAACAGTTTTGAGTAAAATCTGTTATAGAATTCATTCTTTCTTTATTTTATCTGCAAATTTTTGGACAAAAATACAAATGCTCTCACCATTTTCGTCTTCATTTTTTGCTTAGTTATCGTATTGGTGAACAAGTACTTGACGAGGTTTACTACCCTCTGGAGGCCCAACAATACCGCGTTGCTCCATCTGATCAACAATACGTGCAGCTCTTGAATAACCAATACGGAAGCGACGTTGAAGCATAGAGACAGATGCTGTTTGCATATTGACAACTAATTGGACTGCTTCATCATACAAATCATCTGTTTCCTCTAAAATGGTCTCTTCTTCAGTAGGAATCATCTCCTCCTGATACTGAGCTTTTTGCTGTTCTATAACAAAATGAACGACTGCCTCCACTTCTTGATCTGATAAAAAGGCACCCTGCACCCTTTTTGGTTTAGAAGCTCCAGCAGGTAAAAATAACATATCGCCTCGTCCTAATAATCGTTCAGCTCCACCCATGTCTAAAATTGTTCTTGAGTCAATCGCGGAAGAAACTGCAAAAGCAATTCTGGATGGAATATTTGCTTTAATGACACCTGTTAAAACATCTACACTTGGTCGTTGTGTGGCAATAATCAAATGAATGCCAGCTGCCCTTGCCATTTGCGCTAAACGTGTAATCGAATCCTCTACATCACTTGATGCGACCATCATCAAATCCGCTAACTCATCTACAATAACCACAATATAAGGTAGCTTTGGATGCTTTTCCTCTGTTTGATCATTAACCTTTTGGACATGTGCATTATAGCCCTCAATATTTCTTGTACCTGTATGAGAAAACAAATCATAGCGGCGTTCCATTTCAGATACCACTTTTTTCAGTGCTTGCGAAGCTTTACGTGCATCCGTTACGACAGGCGCTAATAAATGTGGAATCCCATTATAAACGTTTAATTCAACCATTTTTGGGTCTATCATCATGAGCTTCACTTCATGCGGTTTTGTACGCATTAGTATGGATACAACAATGCCATTTATGCAAACACTTTTCCCACTACCTGTAGAACCAGCTACAAGTAAATGTGGCATTTTATTGAGCTCTGCTAATACAGCTTGTCCTGTAATATCTCGACCAAATGCTACTTGTAATAATGCTTCAGGCTTAGCACCATCTTTCGATTCTAATACCTCACGAAGTGTTACAATGGCTACCTCACTATTAGGTACTTCTATACCAATCGCAGATTTCCCAGGAATTGGCGCTTCCATACGAATATCTTTAGCTGCCAATGCTAATGCAAGATCATCTTGCAAATTGACAATTTTGCTTACTTTCACACCGATATCTGGTAAAATCTCGTACTTCGTAACAGCAGGACCTAAATGCACCTGTGTCACCTTTGCCTTTACGCCAAAACTTTGTAATGTCTGCTCAAGCTTTTTGGCATTTGCCTGAATCACTGAATATTCACCACTTTGATCATGTTGTGGAGGTAATTGTAATAAATTATATGATGGGAGCTGATAATCTGCATTTTCTACTGCATCTGTGCCCTGAATCTGGACATCATCCGATGCTTCTTCAAGTTCATTTTCCACCATGTGAGTTGTATCAATCACTTCTCTTTCCTGTGAAACATTCTGTGTAAAAGCAGAAATAATTGGTTCATGTGGTATTTCTTCTTCTTGTTCAAGCATATCTATAGATTGATTAACAGCTGCTACTTCATCCCCACTCTCTACTCTTGAACGACGATTATTTGGTTTTCTCGGTGTATTTTTTTTCTTATCACGATGCTTTTTTTTCCATTTACCAAATATATCTGGCGTTTTTTCTGCTAAATAAGGCACTAATGCTTTACCAGTGACAAGAATTAAACCAATAAAGAAAATAACCCAAGCAACAACTTTTGCCCCCGAGGCTTCAAACAGCACATGAAGCCCACTAAATAGTAGGGCACCAATCATGCCACCCCCTAAAGCATTACTACGATGAATGATACCATCTGTATTAATCAAAATTCGCCATGATTCACGTAGCACAGAATCAGATAGTAGACCACCTGATTTGGATAGTTGTTCAAATAATATGCCATGACTAAAAATCGTTAAGCTCATAACAATGAGGAACATGCCAAGTATTAATCGATCCTTTATCCCAACTTTTTTACGACCAATCATCATTAACAATGCAACAAATATAAGCATAAATGGAACAGCAAAATGTAAATTACCAAAAAGGAACATGGCGATTGTTTGTAGAATCCGCCCGATCATGCCGTATTCAAAAATCATAATGACTGCTAATGCAATTAAGAGCAACCCTAATATTTCGTACATAAGCGGATGCATTTCTTTTTTTTCTGTTGTCGCTTTACTTTTAGTAACTTTTTTTCTCTTACTAACTGCCATCAAATTCACCTTCTTCTGCAATCCATTCTATATATGTAGCGAATCATCACATGTAGAACTTGAATATTTCAAAAAAAGGATTTTCCACCGCAATTGGGAGAAAATCCTTTATCATTTATTTTTTCCTCAAAGCATATACGATGAGCTTGTTCAATTAATATTCCATAATAATAGGAATAATCATTGGGCGACGTTTTGTTTTTTGGAATAAATACGTATTTAGCGTATCTCTAATTTCTTGTTTTATGTTCGTCCATTCAAAGGTTTCTTTCCCAACGTACTTTTCTATCACATTCCTCGCAATGTCAGAAGCCTCAATCATTAATTCCTCTGATTCTCGTACATAGACAAAGCCTCGTGATAAAATTTCTGGCCCAGAGGCAATTTTCTTTTGTGCTCGATTTAATGTTACCACCACAATGAAAATACCATCCTGCGATAATAATTTACGGTCACGAAGGACAATATTACCTACATCGCCTACACCAATACCGTCAATTAAGACATTACCAGCTTGTACACGACCACTCATGCGCATTTTATTATTTTTATATTCTACGATATCCCCTTTATCAGCGATAAAAATTTGGGATTTTTGCATACCTAGCTGTTGTGCTAATTTAGAATGCGCAATTAGCATACGGTATTCTCCTTGTACGGGAATAAAGTACTTTGGTTGCATCAAGTTTAGCATCAGCTTTAAATCTTCTTGGCTACCATGTCCTGAAACATGGACATTTTTGCTAGAAGTCAAAATTTCAGCGCCTGCTTTTGACATAGAGTTCATTGTATTCGCCATTTGAACTTCCATGCCAGGAGAAGGTGTAAAGGTAATTAGTACCGTGTCACCTTGTTTAATTTTAATGTCACGATGGTGCTTACGGACAATTTTTTCTAAAGCATCGAGAGGTTCTCCTCTGTTGCCTGTTGCAATAATGATAATTTCATCATCTTGATATTTTTGCATTTCCGAGATCGGAATAATTGTATCTTCTTCGACTGTTAAATAACCAAGCTGTACGCCTAAATCAACTGCCTTTTCCAATGGTTTGCCCACAATTACAACCTTACGGAATGATTTCTGTGCTTGAGCAAATACTTGTTGAATTCGAATAAAATTCGATGCGTAAACAGCTACTAAAATACGACCTGGTGCTGAGTGGAATGTTTTTGATAATTGTTCTTCAATGACAATCTCTGATGTCGTATATCCTGGTCGCTCAGCTTCGCAAGACTCAGATAGTAAAATGAAAACGCCGTCTTCTCCTAGCTGTGCCATTTTTGCTAAATCAGGTTTAAATTTACCTGTCGCTGACTGATCGAATTTAAACTCTCCTGTATGAACAATCGCGCCTTCAGATGTATGGAACACTACCCCTAACGAATCGGGAATACTATGTGTTGTGTGGAAGAATGTTACATACGTTGAGTTAAAATTCATACGACTACGGTTTGTTACTTCAAAAAACTTCACTTGATGTGGTGCAGGTAATTCTTTTAAATGTTCCTTTGCTAATGCAATAGTTAATTTCGATCCGTACACAGGTGCCTTTATTTTTTGTAATACATAGGCAATAGAGCCAATTGCATCTTCATGACCATGTGTTAAGAAAATACCTTTCACACGTTCTTTATTTTCTTCTAAGTAAGTAATGTCAGGAATCACGATATCTATACCTAGCATTTCATCTTCTGGGAACATTAAGCCGCTATCCACCACAAATAGCTCTTCATCAATTTCTACTACGTACATGGCTTTCCCAATTTCGCCTACACCACCAAGAGGGATGATGCGGATTAATTCATTTTTCTTTTTTGTCAATTTATTTCCTCCTAAAAAATATCCCGAACAGCAACCACTTAACATTTATTATACGGTTTGCAAAGCTTTTGCACAAATTAAAAATACATGTTTCACGTAGGAAATAGATTTTCCTGCTATTTGCTTATTACTAGCAGATGGAAAACAAATATTGGCTATCCTGTATAAATAGAGCTAAATAAGTATTTGTAAGGACGAGGAGTTACAAATTTTGTACATACTTTTTATTTAAAAAATATAAAAAACGAGGCTGAAATGCTATCAGCCTCGCTCTTATTTATCTAAAACTTTTCGCTTTTTCTTGATACGTATCCCAAATTCGGTCAAAATTAGCTTTCTCTTCATCTGTCATTTCCATCATCGGCAAACGAACATTGAGTGTATCAAATCCTAATTTTGTCATCGCATATTTAATCGGTGAAGGGTTGGGCTGAGCGAACAGCGCACGTACTAAAGGTAATAAGGCTCGGTGAATTTGGGCTGCTAGCTTATGATTTCCTTCTTCAAACGCTTTAATCATTAATTGCATATCATTGCCTACCACATGGGCAGCTACAGAAATAACACCTGCTCCACCAATGGCCATTAGTGGGAGTGTTAAACCATCGTCCCCACTATACACTAAGAAATCATCAGCTGGATCAACATTCTCAATAACATCACCCATCTGATCTAAGTTACCGCTAGCTTCCTTAATCCAAGCAATATTAGGAATCTTGCTTAATGCAACAGAAGTTTCATAGGCAACATTGACCCCAGTACGCCCTGGAACATTATAAAGCATAACAGGGAGACTCGTTTGTTTAGCAATGGTTTCAAAGTGAGCATAAATCCCACGTTGATTTGGCTTATTATAGTAAGGAGCTACAAGCATAATGCCGTCTGCTCCATTTTCTTCTGCCTTATGTGTCATCGCGATAGAGTAAGCTGTTTCATTATCCCCAGTACCTGCAATAACTGGTACGCGACCTGCTACTTTCTCTACGGTAAAGCGTACAACTTCAATTTTCTCTTCTGTAGACATAGTTGGGTTTTCAGAAGTCGTACCACAAGCAACAATACAATCAGTACCATTGTCTATTAAATGATTAATAATACGTTCTAGTTCTGGATAATTAATCGTGCCATCATTTTTGAACGGCGTAATCATTGCCGTTCCAATTCGACCTAAATTCATCCTTACACCCCTCTTATAGTAAGTTATCCTCAAGCATTGCTTCTGCAATTTGGATAGAGTTTAATGCGGCGCCTTTTAATAAATTATCAGAAACGATCCATAGATGGAACCCTTTGCTGTTGTCTAAATCTTGACGGATACGTCCTACAAAAGTAGCGTCTTCCCCTTCTGCATAAATAGGCATTGGGTAAGTTTGTGTTGCAATATCATCTTGTAATACCACACCTGGTGCGTTGCGTAATACTTCGAAAATCTCTTGGATTGACGCGTCTTTCTCTACCTCAATATAAACAGATTCAGAGTGACCTGAAACGACTGGCACACGAACACAAGTAGCAGCTACTTTTAGCTCTGGTGCATGCATGATTTTTTTCGTCTCATTAATCATTTTCATTTCTTCGTATGTAAATCCATTATCTGTGAATTTATCGATTTGTGGAATGACATTACGAGCAATTGGGTAATGACGTTTATCACTACCAGACGGTAAAATATTTGCTTCTACATCTTTACCTGCATCCCAGTTTTCGCTTTGTGCCTTTAATTCTTGGATCGCAGAAATCCCTGCACCTGATACTGCCTGATAAGTTGAAACAATTACTTTTGTTAAACCAAATGCATGACGAATTGGTTCAAGCGCAGCTACCATTTGAATTGTCGAGCAGTTTGGATTCGCAATAATTCCCTTATGCTTCGCTAAGTCGCCTCTATTCACTTCAGGCACGACAAGCGGTACCTCTGGATCCATACGAAAATGGCTCGTATTATCAATAACTACTGCACCCCGCTTAGCTGCTTCTGGTGCAAGCACAGCTGATACTGAACCACCAGCTGAGAATAAAGCGACATTGACGCCTTCGAAAGCCTCAGGTGTCGCTTCTTCAATTGTATATGTTTCCCCATCAAATTCGATTGATTTTCCTGCTGAACGAGCAGAAGCTAGAAATTTAATATGTCCAATCGGAAATTTACGTTTAATCAACTGCTCCATCATTTTCGATCCTACTGCACCTGTTGCCCCAACAACCGCAACTGTTAACTGCTTTGTCATCTGTCATCTCTCCTTGAATACATGTTCCATAATGTGTGCTATTGTATCACAAAAATACTGAAAATTGTGTGTAATCTCTTATTTATTTGAAATATTGTATCAACAGCGGTTGTAATTGCTTTTTCTGCGTAATTGCTGCATGAACAGTATCCACCATTTGCTCAAAATCAGCAATTAAAGAATTTGGTTTGGAGTGAGGGGCATCCTGACCAAAGGGAATAAAATATATATTTTTAGCATTTAACAGCTTCATAATATTTATGCCATTTAAGCCTAGTGCATCGTTTGTGGAAATACCTAAAACTACAGGCGAACCATTACGCAAAGTTGCCTTTGCTGCCATTAACACAGGACTATCTGTTGCCGCATTAGCAAATTTACTTATACTATTCCCTGTCATGGGGGCTATGACCATTGCATCTAATGGATTGGATGGGCCAAATGGCTCCGCCTCTTTTATAGAAGAAATAACTTTTTCTCCTGTCAAAGCTTCTATTTTGGCAATCCACTCTTCACCTGTACCAAAGCGTGTAGCTGCATGTAAAACGGAATGGGTAATGATTGGAATAACTGTTGCTCCGACATCAATAAAATTTTGGATTTTAGGTACTACATCTTCATACGTACAATGAGAAGCAGTAATACCTAAGCCAATTCGTTTCCCCGTTAACAATTTTCTTCCTCCTCTATTGCCTTGCACAATATTGTAGCTGCATCATGTGCAAAGTATTTCCCAGGCAATGATGGCAATAGTACATACGTTTGTAATTGATCAGAATCTATATCTAAACATCCTGGCTCTGAAGCCAAGTCATATAAAACAGTTGGAACATGCTCTATAAAAGACTCTGTAATCCATTTAGCAGGAATTGTATTAATAAAAATGCCATCTGTAATAGACCATTGGCGATCATCTAAATTCGTGGCTTTATAACCATAAGCTTTTGCTTCACTCACTTGTACAACTGAACGTGCAACAATATGAACATTTGCACCCATCTTAACTAGTAAAGAGGCGAGCATTTTTGCGATGCGACCAAAACCTGCGATTGTGAAATTTTGTCCGTAAATACATTTTTGCTCGAGTCCGTAAAACGTGGCGATAAATCCCTCCGCTGTTAATCGAGCATTTTGCCAAATAAATGATTCTTGTTGTAAATAGCAAATAGATTCATTTTTCTCTAGTAATTGCTTCCAATGCATTGTTAATCGACCTGTATAAAATTTCACTTGTGATATACCATAGAGCTGCTCAACTTCTATTTTTAATGGAAGAATAGGTAATACGATTTTATTAGGCTGGAATTCTAAAACAAGTTTATTTAACTCTTCGTTCCATACGGTTGTTCTTTTATAAAATACTGTTCTCGATGGACTTCTTAGCATTGTAGCTAGTTCCTTTAATCGGGAGTCCTCACCGATAACAAGCCATTTTTCGTTTTCCAAAAGCTCACCTCACTGTAAATATTCTGACTGTACTGTAGATGTCTTATTAAATAAAATACGATCTTCACCAATTAAAATAATTTCGTGCCAAGGTATCATTTCACTAACTTTCATTTTCTTTTTTTGGAATGGTAGTTTATCTTTCACAATTTCAAAACCATGTATTTTTCCTGTTTGCACATCTAATAGGCATTCTGTATGTGCCAGGATGCCAAAATGTACGCCACCCTCAATTTGAATTAACTCCTTATCCACCATCTCAGATAGTAGCATGCCTCATCTCCCTCCTTGAGCCGTTACCTCAATATATGCGGACTTTTTGCAAATCGTGACCCCTACCTAAAGTACGAATATGTTGCATTTCCATCGCCTTCTGTATATAGTGTATATATACAGTTATAAGAGGTGATGATTTGTGCATATCCATTTAAGTAATGCGAGTGAAAAACCTATTTATGAGCAAATCACCATACAGCTCAAAGAGGCTATTTTAGCTAATAAATTACAGGCTGGTGATGCACTACCGTCTATCCGCGCTTTAGCAAAGGATTTAAAAATAAGTGTGATGACCACTAAACGTGCCTATGCTGATTTAGAGCGAGATGGTTTCATTGAAACTGTCGCTGGTAAAGGGAGCTTTGTCACAGAACGAAATCAAGACTTTCTACGTGAGGAGCTATTACGGCAGGTAGAGGGGCATTTGCAAAAGGCAGCAAAAATAGCGAAAACCGCTGGACTTTCTAGTGAAGAATTACAAGAACTACTATCTTTAATGTTAGAGGAGGATAAGTAATATGAATGCCATTGAAATTCATGATCTACATAAGGGCTTTGAAGGCTTTTTTCTTAAAGATATAAGTTTTTCCGTCCCTCAAGGCACGGTAATGGGTTTTGTTGGAGAAAACGGGGCTGGCAAATCAACAACGATAAAATGCATGCTGAATTTAATAAAAAAAGAATATGGCGAAATTTTGCTATTTGGCAAAGATCATGTCGAACACGAACTATCGATAAAAAACGACATCGGCGTTGTATTTGACGATTTACATGTACCAGAAACGCTAAATGCGACGCAACTCGACAAAATCATGAGAAAAGTATTTCAAACATGGGATTCAGACTATTATTTTGAAAGATTAGCTCAATTTAAGGTGCCAAAGAGGAAGAAGATAAAGGAACTATCACGAGGAATGAGGATGAAGCTATCAATTGCCTTAGCATTGGCACATCATCCAAAATTATTGATTTTAGATGAGCCAACAAGTGGATTAGACCCTATTATTCGGGATGAAATTCTGGATTTATTTTTAGCATTTATGCAGGATGAAACGCACAGCATTTTATTTTCTTCGCATATTACAAGCGATTTAGAAAAAATTGCTGACTATATTACGTTAATTCATAATGGTGAGATTTTATTGAGCGAGAGTAAAGATGCTCTATTATATGAATATGGTATTTTCAAAGGTAACAGTGAGGAAGTAAACGACTTGCCAGAGCATGCTATTCTAAGAACCCGTCCTGGTGCGTTTGGAATAGAAGCATTAGTTCTGAAAAATGAAGTAAATGAGGCTTTCAGACTTGAAAGGCCTTCTATAGAAGATATCATGCTATTTTTCGTGAAAGGTAGTGTTTAAATATGGTAGGACTTATCCTAAAAGATTTAATGACCATTCAACGACAAATGAAAGCACAAGCATTTGTTCTTATATTTCTTCTTATGATGGCGATTTTTATGCAGCAAAGCGCAATGCTTCTAGCTGTTATTGTTTTTATTGTTACGATACAAGCGATAACTGCGCTTAGCTACGATGAACAAAGTAAGTGGGATAAATACGCTAATACTTTACCAATTTCTAAAGCAGATATCGTTTTTAGTAAATATATACTTAGTGTGATGTTAATGATTTTCGGACTTGTTATGGCATTACCTATCCTATTTTTTATCAATTTTTTTACCAAAAACGACATCACTTCAGAATTTTTCCTAACGTTTAATTTGATCATAACATCGGCGCTCTGTTTATTAGCCGTATTACTACCTATCTATATTAAATTTGGCTCTATTAAAGGAAGAATAGTCCTCATTGCGTTTTGTTTTATCCCTGGCTTCTTAACGGGGATGTTTAAAGAATATATCCCTGATATGACTCAAACGTTTCTATATTTAAAGCAATACGTCTATTTAGCACCTTTGGGCGGGCTAATACTGCTCTGCCTCTCCTCTCTAGTTTCTACTGCTATTTATAAAAGAAAAGAGTTTTAGGAGGGATCTCATGCGAGCACTGTTGTTACAAAGAATTGTCGTATAAAAATGGACTATTCTTTTTACAATGACGATATGTTTACTTCTTCATTTTGTACATTTACCTTTTGTAGATAGTCCTTCTATCGGATTATTTGTTGTCGTTATTTCTGCCAACATCGTAGATAATTTATATAAAGGCGACCGTCAAGTAAAGTGGACAATGTATGTCAATACGCTACCTCTATCAAAGAAAACACAATTGCAATCCGATTTTTTATTTTGCTATGGCCTTATTGCATTGCTCTTTATTATCCTTGCGCCTATGTATTTCTCACAACCTGATGCATCTGAAAATTTTATCGAGCATCTTGCTATGTACTTTGCTTATATAAGTAGCGCCTCTTTCCTCATCTGTAGTCAATTTTATATTCAGCATCTTGATGAAACAGAGAGAATGCGAACGGTTAGAATGCTTACAGCTATTGTGCTTATCATTCTGCTAAATTTTGTTATTCATTATTATTTATCACTAGTAGCTGCAAATTTAATTATCTTATTCATACCAACACTGGTTAGTATCCTCATCACTTTTCTTGTGTTTCACAAATGTCTTTATTTATATTTGGCAAAGGAAATTTGCTAAACATTCATCAAAAAATAGGCTGCCTTATTTGGCAGCCTATTTTTAATCGTGTTGAATAGCAAAACAGTCAATTAAAAGGAAATGGATTTCATTGCAGGCTACTTGCTTTCCTATGAGCATATGCAGAGCGGCTTCCTTCGCTACCTCTCCATTTAGAGAGGGTGACATGTCTCGCTATCCCCGGGAATCAAGTACCTTCCTCGCCAGTTTAATAAAGTGTTACCTTTTGGGTAAAGGTTTTCACTACTCATTTTATGGAGGGCTGTTGTCACTTATCCACATTGAAAATAAATGCCAATCTCCTATCTAATAATAGCTTGAACAAATGCTATCTTATTAAAATATCTTTATTCGCTAGGACCTATGATTGAGATAGCTGGCTCTGCTTTTAAAATTTTAGCAATCAGCCGATCCACTGACTCCATCGATACGGCATCTATCGATTTAAGAACCTCGTCTACTGTTCGATGCTTGCGATGAACAAGTTCACTTGTTCCATTTCGATTCATACGAGCTCCCGTCCCTTCTAATCCAAGGACAAAGCTTCCTTTAAGCTGCTCTTTCGCATTATCAAGCTCCTCCTCTGTCACACCACCCGCTACAATATCTAATAAAGTGGCATCAATCGTGTGCTGAAGCTGTGCTAATTGCTGTCGACTAGTACTACCATAAATCGTAAAAGCACCTACATCTGCATAACACGATTGATAGGAGAAAATAGAATAGGCTAGCCCACGTTCTTCTCGTACTTCCTGAAACAATCGAGAACTCATATTGCCTCCAATTATATTGTTAAGCGCAATAAAGCTATACATATCTGGATCTTTTACACCAATTGCTGGATAGGAAATCGCGACATGTGCCTGCTCTGTATCGCGTATTTTTGTAATTTCCCCTGGATAAAATGAAGGATTTGTCAGGACAGGTGCCATAGCATGCGGTGAAGGTTGATAGTGACCAAATAAATCTTCAATCGTTTGCATAAGCTGAGATGAAACATTACCTGCAATAGAAATAACAACGGACTCTGGCCCATAATGTTTATCCATATATTGTCGTATAGCATCTGCTGTAAATGTCTTTAATGTAGCAGCCGTACCTAGTATTGGACGACCGAGTGCGTCATTCGGATACATGACACCCCACAGCTTCTCATGAACGTCATCATCAGGAGCATCTTCGCTCATTAAAATTTCTTCTAATACTACTTGTCGCTCTTTTTCTAATTCTTCTTCCGCAAAGGTAGAATTGAAAAACATATCTGCTAGTATTGTGACCGCAAGCTCCGCATGATGATCTAAAATCTTAGCATAGTAACATGTATTTTCTTTCGATGTGAAGGCATTTAGCTCTCCTCCGATTCGATCAAATTCTTCAGCAATTTGACGAGCTGAACGAGTTGTTGTGCCTTTAAACAACATATGCTCAATAAAATGTGTGATACCATTCTCTTCAGGTAGCTCATAGCGAGAGCCAGCGTTCACAAAGATACCTAATGCCACTGATCTTACATGATCAATTTGCTCTGATACAATTCGAACACCATTCTGACATGTATGTACTTGAACCAAACTATCTCCCCCAATTATAAAAATCCTCTACTTTTCTTCTTGCTACTATCGAAAAAGGCTGCGCAATTTACGCAGCCTTTTAACCAATATTATTTTTCTTGTTCAGCGCGCTCTTTTTCCTCTTGAATTACTACTTTGCGAGATAAATTCACACGACCTTGCTTGTCGATTTCAATCACTTTCACAAGTAATTGATCGCCAAGTTTTAAGACGTCCTCCACTTGCTTTGTTCGTTCCTCTTGAATTTCAGAAATGTGAAGCAAGCCATCTTTCCCTGGGAAGATTTCGCAAAAGGCGCCGAATTTTTCAATACGTTTCACTGTTGATAAGTAGTATTCCCCTACTTTTGCTTCACGTACAATATCTTCAATAATTTGTTTTGCACGTGCATTCATTGCTTCATCAGCAGAAGAAATATAGATTGTACCATCTTGCTCTGTATCAATCTTAACGCCCGTTTCTTCAATAATTTTATTAATTTGTTTACCACCTGGTCCAATTACATCGCGAATTTTATCAGGATTAATTTTTACAATAACAATTTTTGGTGCAAACGCAGATAATTGTTTACGTGGCTCTGGCAGTGTAGCAAGCATTGATTCTAGAATATGCATACGTCCAACTTTTGCTTGTGTCAGTGCTTCTTCTAAAATATTGCGAGATAAACCATCAATTTTAATGTCCATTTGTAGAGCTGTTACACCTTTAGCTGTACCAGCCACTTTAAAGTCCATATCGCCTAAATGGTCTTCCATTCCTTGAATATCCGTTAAAATAGAATAATGTTCACCTTTTTTAATAAGGCCCATTGCAATACCTGCAACTGGTGCTTTTAATGGGACACCTGCATCCATCATGGCTAATGTAGACGCACAAATAGAAGCTTGAGAAGTTGATCCGTTTGATTCAAGTACTTCTGATACACAACGAATTGTATAAGGGAAGACCGACTCATCAGGAATGACTGCTTCAAGTGCACGCTCACCTAACGCACCATGACCAATTTCACGACGACCTGGCCCACGAATTGGACCCGTTTCCCCTACAGAAAATTGTGGGAAGTTATAATGGTGCATAAAGCGTTTTGACTCTTCCACACCCAAACCGTCAATAATTTGTACATCACCAAGCGCACCTAATGTACAAATAGAAAGTGCTTGTGTTTGTCCACGTGTAAACAGACCTGAACCATGTGTACGTTGTAATAAGCCTGTTTCAGAAGAAAGTGGTCGGATTTCGTCGAGCTTACGACCATCTGGACGAATCTTATCTTCCGTGATTTGACGGCGTACTTCTTCTTTTACCATCTTGTCAAGAATTGTGTACACTTGTTTCATTGTTTCGTCATCTGCTTCTTGCTCTTCATAGGAAGCGATAACTCGCTCTTTAACAGCTTGGATTGCCTCATCACGAGCATGTTTCTCTGCCGTTTGAATTGCGTCATGCATATCAGTCTCACAAGCTGCTTTTATATCGGCTTGAATTGCTTCGTCAATTTCAAATAGTGTCACTGGTAACTTTTCTTTACCAACCTCTGCCACAATTTGCTCTTGGAAAGCAATGATTTTTTTGATTTCTTCATGACCGAACATAATCGCTTCTAACATGATTTCCTCTGGTACTTCAAGTGCTCCCGCTTCAACCATATTGATAGCATCTTTGTTCCCTGCTACAGACAAATGAATTGTTGAGCGATTCGATTGCTCTACTGTAGGGTTTACAATGAATTCCCCATCAATATAACCAACTTGTACACCTGCTATTGGCCCATCAAATGGAATATCAGAGATCGCTAATGCTAATGATGAACCAACCATTGCTGCCATTTCAGATGTACAGTCAGGATCATTTGACATAACCATAGAAATAACTTGTACTTCATTACGGAAACCATCCGGGAACATCGGACGAATCGGACGGTCGATTAAACGGCTTGCTAAAATCGCCTTTTCAGATGGACGTCCTTCACGCTTAATAAAGCCGCCAGGAATTTTACCTGCAGCATATAGACGCTCTTCATAATTTACTGTTAATGGGAAGAAATCAAGTGGTTTAGGTGATTTTGACATTGTTGCTGTAGCAAGTACAGAAGTATCGCCATAGCGTACTAATGCGGCTCCGTTTGCTTGTTTTGCTAACTGTCCTACTTCAATTACAAGTGGACGGCCAGCCCATTCATAGGAATAGACTTTCTTTTCGTTCATTCAATGAACCCCTCTCTATTATAAAAACACTTACTTCGTCTGTATGTACTAATAGTAAGTGTACCAAAAATGCTTGTTCTATGCTAAATAATATTTCATGAAATAATCATACATTTAAATTCAGTTATTGCCAATTTATTTAAGATTTATTTCATTATTTTATTGAAAAAGCATTTTTGGTATATGGATTTTTTTATATTGATTCCTTCTTGACGAAAAGTAATGTATGTAAATGGAAATAACTGCTTCGCTAACATTAGTTTTTCAAATACAAGTTTAAACAATAGACTTATTATAACATGGAGCTTATCATACAACATCCTATAAGGTAAAAGAAAGTTGGATCATCTAGGAAAGTTAGTAAGTCAGGCAAATAATAGTCGGGATTTACATAGTGTTGAAAAGTAAAACCATCAATAGAATTTTTGTGAAATTTGCGTAAGTGAGTAAAGCTGGATCATCGGACGCCCAGTGGAACAGAAATCACCCCCTCACCTTGCAAAAAGGGCTTTTCTGCTAGTGACATTTCTTTTTTCAACAACTTAAATACCCCACCCATATGAATGAAGTGACCCCTATAAGTTAGACACGGTTATTTCGTTTAGGCAGCTTGGGTAAACTGAGTTCGGTATTCTACCGGACTCAGTTTTAATTTTGCCTTTAAACGTCTCGTGTTGTAATACGTTATATACTTTTCAAGTTCCTTTTTAAAATGCTCGACACTATCAAATTCCTTTAAATAGAGGAATTCTGACTTCATGATGCCGAAGAAATTCTCCATGACAGAGTTGTCATAACAGTTTCCCTTACGTGACATACTTTGCACAATGCCTCTTGATTCAAGGGCGTGGCGATATTGTTTCATTTGGTAATGCCAACCTTGATCTGAATGCATCAATAATTGATGTTCCTCTGGCAACCTCTCTAGTGCCTTCTCCAACATTTCTGATACAAGCGAATATGTTGGTCTATGACCAATTGTGTACGTAATAATTTCGCCGTTAAATAAGTCTAAAATAGGTGATAAATAGAGCTTTTCACCAAACAGCTTAAACTCCGTAATATCTGTAACCCATTTTTCATTCGGTGCTTCTGCTATGAAGTTACGATCCAATCTATTAGGCGCAATCTTACCGATTGTCCCTTTATAAGATTTGTATTTCTTCATACGCACTAAGCACTTTAAACCTAATTCTTTCATGATACGTTGAACCTTTTTATGATTCACTTTTTTCCCACGATTTGCTAGCTCATCACGAATACGACGATAACCATAACGACCTTCGTGTTCGTTATAAATTGCTCGAATTTCGGCCTTTAACTCGGCATCTGGATCTGGACGATCCATCTTCTTCACTAAATCATAGTACGTGCTACGTGGAATGCCTGCGAATTTCGCAAGCGCCTTCACCGAGTATTTATGCCTTAATTCATAGATGACCTTTACTTTGTCTTCTTTGGTGATTTTTCCTTGGCTTGAACTAAGGCGTTCAACTTTTTTAAGTACTCATTTTCCATACGTAGACGATTGATTTCTGCTTGAAGTGCTTCAGGTGTCCCTTCTACTGGTGCTTGTTTTGGTTGTTTGTTCGTTTCTTTTTTCATGGATGGATGCCCCTTTTTCCTTGATTGAAGGGCATCGAATCCTTTTGTTTTAAATTGCTTTTTCCAACTACGAAGTGTAGAAGGCGTAGCTATCTTAAAGATAGCTGCTGTTTCAAGTAAGGACGTACCATTTTCAATCATAAAGTTTAGTACGTCTAGTTTAAACTGTGCCGAATAATTTGTATATCGCTTTATAAACGCTTCTACGCCATTATACTCATATTGTTTCGCCCAATTAAGAATTGCTTTGTGATCTGTTCCGATAGATTTAGCAATTTCATGTGAACTTTCATTGCCTTTTATGTAACGTAAGGCTGCTTGTAGTTTTTCTTCCGATGTAAATTTAGCCATATAAAAACTGCTCCTCCAAATGTTAGATGTGTCTAACATTTGGGGAGCAGTTCAATATAATGGGCGGGGTATATTCAGACTAATGAGTAGTCTCCTAATATAAGATATGTAAAAAGTTTATTATGTAATTTTAACAGGTTGAACAACTTCTTTTTTCTTATTTCTCGCCATCTTTTCACCTATGATTGGCATAATGAAGCGGTCAAGCCCGAATTTCCCAGCATTGTAACCAGCAACGGCTATAAAGATCGCAAGTAAAATATCCCAAGGATTGCTAGATATAGTACCTGCCATTAGGAAGGCAAAATTCATGACCATACCGAAAAATGCAGCATATGTCGTTAAGCATCCCAGAATTAATCCTAGCCCTACTAAAAATTCTCCCCAAGGCACAAGAATATTAATTAGCTCAGCATTTGGCAAAGCAAATGATTCAATAAACTTTACATACAGTGGGTATGCGAGCTCTTCTCCACTTGTCACTGGATTTGCAATAACATTGGCTAAAAAGCCAGATGCATCAAAGCCATTAAACAATTTTCCCCAACCTGCTGTAAGCCAATGCCAGCCTAAATAAACACGAATAACTGTTAAAATACCTGCAACAATATTATTCTCTCTTAATAATTGGTTAAACATCCTACTCACCCTTCTAAATGATTTAGTTTACATTTCACCAACGATTAACATAGAAAGTTTTCTAACCCATAGCCATCGTTTACTAGTATTCAATGATAGCATTTAGATTGTATGATTGACGCTTATGTACCAATTTTGAGCCTCTATCCTATAATTTGCTGGATTGTATTTCATGAAATATAATAGCAATCTAGCCTTCAATTTATCTACTTCAATTACACTTGCAAATGATGATCACAATGACTATAAATGGGCTGTGAAATGTGATTAGAATATATCACCCTTTTATCAAGTATCAAATCATTTTTATCTATCGTTCATCGTAGTGTAAAAAAGTTATGGCTTATTGTTGAACAAAATTAACAAGATTATCTCAAAAAAAGACTGTAGACAAACATCAGTTTGTCTACAGTCTAATATAGGATTACTTTTGCTATTAATTAGCGACGTAAGCCTAAACGGTTGATTAATTCACGGTAACGTTGTACGTCTGTTTCACGAAGGTATTTTAATAAGTGACGACGACGACCTACCATTTTAAGAAGACCACGCTCAGAGTGGAAATCTTTTTTGTGAGTACGTAAGTGAGTATTTAGAGCATTGATTTCCTCTGTTAATACTGCAACTTGTACTTCTGGTGAACCAGTGTCACTTTCGTGAGTACGGTACTCAGCGATAATTTCGTTTTTACGTTCTTTTGTAATAGCCATTTGTATGGACCTCCTAAATTATAATTAATCCCCATTAGCACAGTAAACGTTGGAGTCATCGATATACCGAGCTAAGGTTAAGCATTTATGCACTTATGAATATTACCATAAATCACATAGTCAAGCAAGTAAAACGTCGACTTGGCTAATGTGACTACAGTAATGAAGTACTTCTTATAGCTGGTTAAAGTAACGGATTGCTTCTTGTTTATCCTTTTCAATTTGTGTTTTCAAGGCCTCAATACCATCGAATTTCCGTTCACTTCGTATACGTTTATACCATGCCACATGTACTTCTTCACCGTAGATATTTTTATCAAAGTTTAAAATATGGACTTCAATCGATAATTGCTTATCATTTGGATCTTTGAAAGTTGGCTTATAGCCCACGTTGCAAACACCATCATACCAGTTATTTTGTACAAGCAGACGAACAGCATAAACACCACTAGCTGGAATAAACGTTCCTTCTAATGCTTGGACATTTGCAGTAGGGAAACCAATAGTACGACCACGTTTATCACCATGGACAACAATCCCATTGATTTCAAACGGTCTCCCTAATAAAACTGTTGCTTCTTCCATATCGCCTTCTTGTAATAGCTTGCGTATACGGGTAGAGCTGATTTTCTCAACATCATCTGTTTTCTTCTCAACAATTGTAACGCCATAATCACCATTACTTAATAAACGCATATCTTCCATTGTTCCCTTACCAAATGCTCCAAACGAATAATCGAAGCCAGCTGTCACATGCTGAATATTTAATCCACGGATAAATGTATCAATAAATGCCGCTGGTGAAAGTTTGGCAAAATCTGAAGTGAAGTGGACAACGAATACCGTATCCACACCCTGTTCTTCAAACAGCTGTAATTTCTGTTGTAAGAGTGTAATATAAAAAACCTTTTCGTTACGTCCACCAAGGACTAATGAAGGATGTGGATCGAATGTCATCACTGCAGTTGGAATTTGTCGCTTGTTGCCCTCTTCCTTAGCTGCCTTGATAACTGCTTGATGCCCTCTATGTACACCATCGAAAAAGCCAAGAGCTAATGAATACGGCTGCATGCTTTCTCGTTGCTGTAATTGATGTGGGTATTTTAAATGAATGACCTCCATTGAAAAATCCTCCTACTCTATCGTCGGAAACATCTTATGTGGCTTCATCAAACCATCCTTTGTTGGGTGAGCTTGATAAACCGCAACTGCCTTTCCATTGATTCCATACACAATTTTATCATGACTATTTAATAATGCATCTGCTGGAAGCACTTGTCCATTGAAAATTTCTTTTTCATTGGCATTTGTAATCTCAATATATGGATAGTCTGCTAATGCATACTCGACAGGTAAAATGCAGGAAGCTACTTGCTCAGTCTCCATTAGCTCAGCAACCTGTGCTAACGTAAAACAGTTATCCTGTGTAAAAGTACCAGAAGCAGTACGTACAAGCTCCTTCATATGTGCTGGATAGCCAAGCGCCTCACCAATTTGCACAGCTAGTGTTCGAATATATGTCCCTTTACTACAGGCGATACGTACTGGAAATGTGATTTCTTGTCCCTCATAATGTGCTAGCTCATCAAGTAGCTCTAAATTATAAATTGTTACTTGGCGAGTTGGTCTTTCAACACTTTCACCTTTTCGCGCATATTCATAGAGGCGCTTCCCATTAACTTTTACTGCTGAAAACATGGGTGGTGTTTGTTCAATAACTCCAGTCAATGAAGCTAAAACCTCTAACAACTGCTCACGAGAAAATTTTTTTATCGTAAGATCTTCTTCAACGGTTTCACCTTCTGCATCCTCGGTTGTCGTGGTACGACCGATTGAAATGATTGCTTCATAGGTTTTCCCTGCGTCAGTTAAATATTCTGCTATTCGAGTTGCTTGGCCAATACAAATTGGTAGTACGCCCTCAACACCTGGATCCAGTGTACCTGTATGCCCAACTTTTTTTGTCCGCAAAATTTTGCGTAATTTAAAGACACAATCATGGCTTGTCATGCCTCTTTCTTTCCAAAGCGGTAAAATACCGTTCATATAGCTCCTCCCAAATTGCTTACTCTATCATTTATTTATTCATTGGCAATATAACTTTTTCCATGAAGCTAAAAAGTCTGCCTGCATAAACATGCATGTGGCAGACTTTTTTTGCTTATTCTTTGTGTAAATCTCTTAACAATGAATCAATACGGTTCCCATATTCAATCGATGAATCAAATTCAAAGATTAATTCTGGTGTACGTCGTAAACGAATGCGTGATCCGATTTCAGAGCGAATGAAGCCCGAAGCTTTTACTAAAGCTTTAAGCGTTTCCTCTCGTTCACGTTCGTTGCCTAAAGATGTAATATAAATTGTCGCTTGCTGTAAATCACCCGTTACTTCAACACCTGTAACAGTCACAAAACCAACACGCGGATCTTTTATTTTACGGCCAAGAATATCACCAAGCTCCTTTTTCATTTGCTCGGCAACACGGTTTGAACGTAGAGACATAATTTGTCACCTCTATTTCGATGTACAGATAGTTGTGTGTTCCATGCTTTCGTAAGCTAGACAACTATCTACTACTACTTATAAATAATCTCGCCACACATTAAGCTGTTCCCATGACGGATTTGACTCTAAATAGTGGAGCGCGTGATTAATTTCTCGTTCAGCTGCTTCTTTGGACGAAGAAACAGCAACAAGTGCTAATTTCGTACGCTGCCATACATTTTGATGGTCAATTTCCGCAATAGAAACGTTAAATTTCTGCTTTGTGCGGGTAATCATACGCTGTAAGACAGCACGCTTTTCCTTTAACGAATGGGCAGTTTGAATGATAAATTCAACCTCTGCATACACGATCATTAGGCGCGTTTAACCTCTTCCATAATATAGGCTTCAATAATGTCGCCTTCTTTAATATCGTTGAAGTTTGTAATCGTAATACCACATTCGTATCCTTTTGCCACTTCTTTTACTTCATCTTTGAAGCGTTTAAGCGTATCTAGCTCACCTTCAAAAATAACGACATTATCACGGATCACACGTACACCTGAATCACGTGTTACCTTTCCTTCTGTTACATATGAACCAGCAATTGTACCAACTTTTGATACTTTAATTGTTTGACGAACTTCTGCTTGACCAATAATTTTTTCTTCAAATTCAGGATCAAGCATACCTTTCATTGCTTGTTCAATTTCTTCAATTACTTTATAGATAATGCGGTGTAAGCGAATATCTACACCCTCTTCTTCTGCTGCACGTTTTGCGTTAACATCCGGACGTACATTAAATCCAATAACGATGGCATTAGAAGCTGCTGCAAGAGAAATATCAGATTCGGTAATAGCTCCAGCACCTGTATGAATAATTTTCACATTTACGCCTTCCACATCAATTTTCATTAGGGAGGCTGCCATAGCTTCAACAGTACCTTGAACGTCAGCTTTCACAATTAAGTTGAGCTCTTTCATTTCGCCTTGGCTCATTTGTTCAAATAAGTTATCAAGCGTTACACGTTGTTTTTCTGAACGTTGTGCTTGAATCGCTGACATTGCTCTTGTTTCTCCAACTTGACGTGCTGTTTTCTCGTCTTCAAAGACAACGAAACGGTCACCTGCTTGAGGTACATCATTTAAACCTGTAATTTCAACTGGAGTTGATGGGCCAGCTTCTTTTACTCGACGACCTTTGTCATTTACCATCGCACGTACACGACCATACGTATGACCTACAACGATTGGGTCACCTACTTTTAATGTTCCATCTTGTACTAAAAGTGTAGCAACAGAGCCACGACCTTTATCAAGCTGAGCTTCGATTACTGTTCCAAGTGCTAAACGTTCTGGATTTGCTTTAAGCTCGCCTACTTCAGCTACAAGTAAAATCATCTCTAACAATGTATCAATGCCTTCACCTTTTAACGCTGAAATTGGAACGAAAATTGTATCTCCACCCCATGCTTCAGGAACTAAGCCATGTTCTGTTAATTCTTGCATCACACGATCTGGATTTGCCGATGGTTTATCCATTTTATTCACAGCCACAATTATTGGTACTTCAGCAGCCTTGGCATGATTGATCGCTTCTACTGTTTGTGGCATAACACCATCATCAGCAGCTACAACTAAAATTGTTAAATCCGTTACTTTTGCACCACGCGCACGCATTGTTGTGAAAGCTGCATGTCCTGGTGTATCAAGGAATGTAATTTTCTTGTCGCCTTCTGTAACTTGGTATGCACCAATATGTTGTGTGATACCACCAGCTTCTCCTGCTGTTACTTTTGTATGGCGAATAGAGTCTAATAAAGTTGTTTTACCATGGTCAACGTGACCCATAATTGTTACAACTGGCGGACGTTCTGATAAATCTGCCTCGTTTACTTCTTCTGTTTGCTCGAAGTGTGTTTCTAAATCCGTAATATCTACACGAATTTCTTCTTCCACTTCTACACCGTAGTCTGCGCAAATTAATTCAATTGCATCCTTATCTAATTCTTGGTTAATTGTTGCCATTACGCCAAGCATGAATAATTTTTTAATGATTTCAGATGGCTCACGGTGTAATTTTTTTGCTAATTCTGCAACTGATAATGATTCAACAAAAGTAATTTTTTCTGGAAGTTCCTTTTGTTTCACTGGAATTGATGGTTGATGCGTTTTTGGATGGCGACGTTTGCCTCCATGAATCCCTGGTTTTGGACGTTGGTTGTAACCACCGCCACCTCTACGATTATTATTGTTATTATTATTATTTTGTGTCATATTTCTATTTTGATTACCTTTTGTATTCTTAGATTTTTCGTTAGACGAATTTGAGTTTTGCTGTGCATGTTGCTGATTGTTTACTTTTGGCTTAGAAGTAGCAGATTGCTGCCTTTGTCCTTCTTGCTTTTTCACCGAATGCTGTGGTTTTTGCTGGCCATTTGATTGAGGTTTTTGTGCCATGTTTTGAGTTGATTGTTTTGCTACATTTTTCTCAGGTGTTGCTTTAAATGTTTGATTTAACTTTGCCACAGCGTCTTTTTCCAACATAGACATATGGTTTGTTACACTCACATTTAATTTACTTAGTGCTTCAATAACCTCTTTACTCGTTTTATTCACTTGCTTCGCATATTCATGAACTCTGATTTTGGTCATCTGCTCACCCCCGATTAGTTTTCGTTGAGTAGACTAGACAATTTACTTGCAAAACCTTTATCGGTAATAGCTAAAGCCACACGGGCCTCCTTACCTGTAGCATGTCCTAGATCATATCGATCTCCAATTACATGATACTCAACGTTGTAGTACGTGCACTTATCTTGAATTTTTTTACTAGAGTTTTTAGAAGCATCGTTTGCAAGCAGTACTAGTTTAGCATTGCCATTGCGGACTTCCTTTACTACTAACTCTTCTCCTGAAATCACCTTACGTGCTCTTGCTGCGATTCCAAGCAAATTAAATATTGCTTGATTTATCATAAAATTGACTCCCTACGAATCAGCAAAATAAGTTCCTCGTATATTTCTTCAGGAATTTTCACATCAAGTTGGTGCCCTAATACATTTTTCTTACGCGCGAGGTCAACTGCCTGCTCTGATTTAGAGACATAGGCACCACGCCCAGGCTTTTTCCCGGAGACATCTACACTTACTTCGCCCTCTTTCGAACGAACAACACGTATCATCTCTTTCTTTGGTAGCATTTCTCCAGTTGCTACACATTTACGAAGAGGTACTTTTTTGTTTACAGCCATAAGAATCACCATTCCTCTCTGAAGCTTGTCGTAAGAGGTGGACAAGTCATGCTCTACTTGACGCTCTGACAGTATTCAGTCGGCGTAGGGGGCCCACTGAATACTGTCAGCTAACTTGTCACACGGGCTTTCTTACTTATTCTTCGTCGTCTTGATATAAGTCAACTGCTACATCATCAAAATCACTTTCTTCATCATGAGCAGGGATGAAAGTGCTTGTAGCCGAAGGATAAATACCTAATTCACGAGCATCAGTCTCACTCTTAATATCAATTTTCCAGCCAGTAAGCTTGGCTGCTAGACGAGCATTTTGCCCACGTTTACCGATAGCTAGAGATAATTGATAGTCTGGTACAACGACTGTTGTCGACTTTTCTTCTTCATTCACTTGTACATCTAATACTTTTGATGGGCTTAATGCATTAGCTACAAATACAACTGGGTCTTCAGACCATTCTACGATATCAATTTTTTCACCATTTAGTTCATTGACAATTGTTTGTACACGAGCTCCCTTTGCCCCAACACATGAACCAACTGGATCCACTTCCTCATTATGAGCGAAAACAGAAATTTTAGAGCGATCTCCAGCTTCACGTGCAATTGATTTAATCTCTACAATACCCTCATAAATTTCAGGTACTTCCATCTCAAATAATCGACGTAATAAACCAGGATGTGTACGAGACACAATCACTTGAGGTCCACGAGTTGTACGTTCCACTTTTGTAATATACACTTTAATACGATCATGTGGATGATAAGATTCACCTTGGATTTGTTCATTAACAGGCAATGCCGCTTCTACTTTCCCTAAACCTACATAGATATTACGAGCATCTAAACGTTCAACAACGCCAGTTACGATATCATCTTCACGGTCTACGTACTGCTCATAAATTAAACCTCGTTCCGCTTCACGTACGCGTTGTGTAACTACTTGCTTTGCTGTTTGTGCAGCAATGCGTCCAAAGTTACGTGGTGTTACTTCCTGCTCCACGATATCCTCTAGCTGATAGGCTGGATTAATGACTTTTGCATCTTCTAAAGAAATTTGCAAACGATCATCTTCTACCTCTTCCACAACATCTTTACGTGAAAATACACGAATTGAGCCCTTATCTAAATTTAAGTCTACTCGAACATTTTGTGCTTGGTTAAAGTTGCGTTTGTAAGCTGTAACTAATGCCGCTTCAATGGCTTCGATTAACACATCTCTTGAAATTCCTTTTTGTTCTTCTAGCGCATTCAGCGCATCTAACAAATCACTACTCATTTTGTTTTCACTCCTAAATATGCTTTATGCAGAAAAATCGATGGCAAGTCGTGCCAATGCGATTTTTTCTTGTTCAATTGTTACTGTTATTTTACGTGTTTTAATACGCACTTCCATCACTAATGTATGTTCATCGTATGACGTTAAGTAGCCTTGGAATTCCTTCATGTCCTTGATGGGCTCATAGGTTTTTACATAAATAAACTTGCCAACTGCTTTGACAAAATCCGTATCTTTTTTTAATGGACGTTCCGCTCCAGGCGAAGAAACTTCTAAATAATAGTTTTGTGTAATTGGATCTTTTTCATCCAATAACAAGCTTAGTCGTTCACTCACTTGAGCACATTGATCTATGTCAATTCCACCCTCAGGTGTATCAACATAGACACGTAAAAACCAGTTTCGTCCTTCTTTTACGAACTCAATATCCACTAGCTCAAGATTTAACTCATCCACAATTGGTTTAGCGAGCTCTTCAATTAAAGATGGTACTTTGCTCATTATTTCCTCCTGTATTTATCAAATTCTAGCGTATGAATTGTTCATCACTATCAGGTTAACGCAGTAATGAACCATAATAAAACAGAAATTCCACCAGTTGCTTTGGTGAAATTTTACGGTCTTACCTGCTGTTAGTCAAAATTTGTTTTGCTACGGTTAAACAACAGAAAAGAGCGGGTATGCCCCACTCTTTTGCTGGAAAAATATCAACAAATTATTACCATTAGAATAGCACAGTTCTCGACACAATGCAAATTTCCTTCATTATAGATAACCATATTGTGTCAGGAATTTGAATTTACATTGTGACCTTTCCATGCAAAACAATTGTAATACTAGAATAGCGATAACTGATTAGCATCAGGCATGCCTTCTAAACAACCAAGCTGGTCCATGTATTCGATAAGCGTTTTGGAAACACGACCACGTTGCTGTAAATCTTCCTTGGATAAAAACTCTCCCTCTTCACGAGCAGCTACGATCGTTTTCGCCACGTTGGTTCCAAGACCCGGAATTGCATCGAACGGAGGGATTAGTGAATTGCCATCAATGACAAACTCACTAGCTTGGGAACGATATAGGTCAACCTTTTGGAAACTCATACCTCGCTCACACATTTCCAATGCAAGCTCCAGCACCGTTAATAAGTTTTTCTCTTTAGTGGATGCATCTAAGCCTTTCATATTGATTTCATCAATCCGTGCTCGAATCATTTGCGATCCTTGCACCATTGCAATTAAATCAAAATCATCTGCTCGAACTGTGAAATACGCTGCATAATAAAGGATTGGAAAATGTACCTTGAACCAGGCAATTCGTACTGCCATTAGCACGTATGCTGCGGCATGGGCTTTCGGGAACATGTATTTTATCTTTTTACAAGATTCAATATACCAACCTGGTACTTTATTGGCGAGCATCTCGGCTTCAAATTCTTCTGATAATCCCTTCCCTTTACGAACAGATTCCATAATTTTGAAGGCTAGTGACGGCTCTAGACCTTGATAAATTAAATACACCATAATGTCATCACGACAACCAATTACTTCTTTTAGCACACATGTACCGTTTTGAATTAATTCTTGTGCATTCCCTAGCCATACGTCTGTTCCATGGGAAAGTCCAGAAATTTGTACAAGCTCCGAGAATGTCGAAGGCTTCGTATCTTCTAGCATTTGACGTACAAAACGCGTACCGAATTCTGGTATACCTAGTGTCCCTGTCTTACAGCCAATTTGCTTTTCTGTAACACCTAAAGATTCAGGAGAACTAAAAATTTTCATGACGACAGGATCATCGGTCGGAATTGTTTTAGGATCGATTCCCGATAAATCCTGTAACATTCTGATCACCGTTGGATCATCGTGTCCAAGTATATCTAGCTTTAAAATATTGTCATGAATAGAGTGGAAATCAAAATGGGTTGTACGCCATTCTGCATCCTGCGCATCTGCAGGGAATTGCACTGGAGAAAAATCATAAATGTCCATATAATCTGGAACAACAATAATTCCTCCAGGGTGTTGCCCAGTTGTACGTTTTACTCCTGTACAGCCTTGCACTAAACGATCAACTTCTGCTCCACGAAAATGTAAATTATGGTCATTTGCATAGCCTTTCACATAGCCATATGCTGTTTTCTCCGCAACTGTACCGATTGTTCCAGCACGGAATACATAATCCTCACCAAATAGCACCTTTGTATAGTTGTGCGCTTGAGGCTGATATTCACCCGAAAAATTTAAATCGATATCTGGTACCTTATCACCTTTGAATCCAAGGAAGGTTTCAAATGGTATGTCTTGTCCATCTTTTTTATAAGGTGTTCCACATTCCGTACAGTCTTTATTTGGTAAATCGAAGCCTGAGCTGACAGATCCATCATCGAAAAACTCGGAATGTTTACAACTAGGACAAATATAGTGAGGCGGTAATGGGTTAACCTCTGTGATTTCCATAAAAGTGGCTACTAATGAGGAACCCACCGAACCACGTGACCCTACTAAATAGCCATCAGCTAATGATTTTTTCACTAGCTTGGCAGAAATTAAATAAATAACACCAAAACCGTGTCCCAAAATCGATTTTAACTCTTTTTCAATTCGAGCTTTCACAATTTCCGGTAACTCCTCACCATAAATACGATGGGCCATTTCATAAGTTAAATTGGTTACTTCATCATCAGAGCCCTCAATTTTTGGTGTATATAGGTCATCCTTAATCGGTTTAACGTCCCCAATACTTGCTGCTACTTTTTGAGCATTCGTCACAACCACTTCTTTTGCAAGATCCGGTCCTAAAAAATCAAATTCTTTCAGCATTTCATCAGTTGTTCTAAAATGGACTTCTGGTAGCTTAGAACGATTTAAAATATTTGCTCCACCTTGTGAACCAATAAGTATTTGCCTAAACATCCCATCTGTCGGATCTAAATAATGAACATTTCCAGTTGCAACAACAGGTTTATCTAGCTTCTTCCCGAGTTTAACAAGTTTACGGATAATATCTTCTAATGTCCATTCATCACGTACAACATTGCGTTCGATTAATGGTGCATATACAGCCTTCGGTTGCACCTCAATATAATCATAAAAACGAGCGACTTTCTCTGCTTCCTCTGGAGACTTATTCATCATTGTTTCGAATACTTCACCATTACTGCAACCTGATCCAACTAATAAACCCTCACGATATTGTTCAAGCACAGCACGTGTCACCCGAGGAACACGATAGAATGTTTTTGTATGAGAGTGGGAGACGATTTTAAATAAGTTTTTTAAGCCTGCATTATCAACTGCTAAAATTGTACAATGCATAGGTCTACCTTTTTTATAGGCATCCCCACCACCAATATGCTTATTGAAGTCATCATGGTATTTAATAGCTAGCTCATCAGCATCCTTTAATAGCTGCAGGAGTAGAAATCCTGTCGCCTCTGTATCATAAATTGCTCGGTGATGCTGTGTTAATTCAATATTGAATTTTTTACACAGTGTATTCAAGCGATGGTTTTTCATTGTAGGATAAAGCAATCTTGCTAGCTCTAATGTATCAATGACAGGATGGACTGTGTCTTCAAGACCAAATTTTTTATAGCCTGTATATAGGAAGCCAATATCAAATGATGCGTTATGAGCGACAACGATTGCATCTCCAATAAAGGCATGAAATTCTTTAATGACCTGCTCTACCTCTGGTGCATTTCGAACCATATCATCCGTAATACCTGTTAATTCAATGGTAGTAGCCGAAAGTGGATGATGTGGATTTGCAAAACTTTCATATTTATCAATAACTTGTCCATCTTTAATTTTAACTGCTGCCAATTCAATAATGGTATCATATGCAGTTGATAGCCCTGTCGTTTCTACGTCAAAAACAACATACGTTGTGTCTGCCAATAAACGATGCTCTGGAGCATAGGCAATTGGTACACCATCATCAACTAAATTTGCCTCCAGACCATAAATAATCTTAATGCCATGTTTTTTGCCCGCTGCATATGCTTCAGGGAATGATTGTACCACCGCATGATCTGTAATAGCTATTGCTGGATGCCCCCACTTTGCAGCTTGAGCAACAAGCCGATCCACAGGTGTAACAGCGTCCATTTGGCTCATTGGTGTATGCAAATGTAACTCAACACGCTTTTCACCCTCTGGTGCTAAATCTTGTCGTGTTTCTTTTTTGATTTCATTAATATCATTCGCCATGACGATTAAATCACGAATAAACGTATCGGTTTGAACAGAGCCTCGAACTTTAACCCACATGCCCTTTTTCAGATGTTGCATTAATTCAGCATCATCATTGTCACGAGAAAACATTTTAACAATGATGGAATCTGTATAGTCGGTAATTTTGATTTGTAATAAGGAGCGTCCACTTTTTAATTCTTTTATTTCCGTATCAAAGACAAATCCTTCAATAATAACACGGCGTTCTTCTTCAACAATCCGTTTAATTTCCATGATTTCATCATCTTTAATATGCATCCCAAGTTGGAATGGACGGTCGCCAAGGTTGGCCAGTGCCGGATTGTCTTTCTTCTCTTGCTCACGCTTTTGGAAATCTTGCATCGCTTGCTGTGCCAGAGCCACTTCTTCCAGACGTATCTGCTCCATAAATGCTTCCTGTGCCGCTATCATTTCTTCCGTTTCTTCTTGTAGCACAAAGTCGATTGCCATACGAGGGAAACCAAATTGACCATAGCTTTCTGTTAGTTTGTCCGCATACTTCGATTTGAGCATCATAAATTCCATTTCCTGCATACAGGATAAAGTCATTTTTTGGCCGTTCCATGTTGGTATTTGGGTAATGAGACAATTTTTAAGCGTTGGAGCCATCTCATCAATTTGTTCCACAACATTTAGCCAGTACGCTTGCACCAGTTCCTCTGTGACATTTTTTTCTAATGTTTCAAATGTCGTATTAACTTGTGCTATCGTTGAAAATTTCTCTGTCAAATGCGTACGGAAAAGCTGATATAGCGGAAACGGTAATATATCCTTTAACTTAATTGTGAAATGCCAAAGTCTATCCTTTTTATGAACTGTCAGGCGTGATAGTTCACCTTCCTCAAAAAATGACATATATACATCATCTGTTAACTCTAGTTGTTGCAAGAGCATTCGAAGTCTCATTCTTGCCTCTTGTTGCTGTTCCAATCTAATGACACCTACTTTCAGAAAGAGGCAATTTCTTTAGCCTCATGTTCTAATTCGTCTCAAACGCATGATGAATTCAAGAAAAAAATTCGCTCCCACACTGCGGGCGCTCTTCAAGTTTAACAGATATTTTACCATCTGTTGTTGCTTGCTTGGCTCACTGTCCCGCAGAAGTGTCGCGAATTATTTATATCTATCTTATCAAAATTATACGAAAGCCTCTATTAAAAGCATCAAATTCTAATTATCACCAATTTTTAGCTCGTCATTAATTTTTACGAAAAAATTCATTCAGACGATCAATTACTTCTTCTTTTTTCCATTCAAATGTTTCACCCGTTTGACGGAATTTCACTTCTACAATACCTTCTGTTGCTTTTTTACCAACAGTTACTCGAACAGGTAAGCCAATTAAATCAGCATCAGCGAATTTTACACCCGCTCGTTCAGGACGATCATCTAGTAACACATCATAACGGTATGATTTTAATAAGCCATAAAGCTCCTCCGCTAATGTCACTTGTGCCTCATCTTTTGTGTTTACTGGCACAACATGAATATCATATGGCGCTAATTGTGTTGGCCATGTAAAGCCATTGTCATCTTGGAAGTGCTCCGCTACAGCAGCTAGAATACGAGAAACACCAATACCATAGCACCCCATAATAAATGGTTGAGCCTTACCTTGCTCATCTAAGAAAGTACCATTCATTTTAGCAGAGTATGTAGTACCTAATTTGAAAATATGACCAACCTCGATACCTTCTGCAAACTTAATGTTACCTTGTCCATCAGGAGAAGGATCTCCCTCTTGAATAAAACGAATATCTAAATAGTCATTAACTGCAAAATCACGCTCAGGGTTAACATTGACTAAATGGAATCCATCTTCGTTGGCACCTGCAATACCATTACGGATAGATTTAATAGCATGGTCTGCTACTACTTTTACGTCTACCGGTAATTTCACTGGACCAATTGAGCCAACGCCACAACCTAATAATTCTTGAATCGCTTCTTCACTTGCAAGTTCCACAGACCCTGCATCAAGTGCATTTTTCAATTTGATATCATTAATTTCATGATCCCCACGTGAAAGCACTACTACAAGCTCTCCATCTACATCAAAAACTAGAGATTTGATGACATTAGCAGGTTCTACTTTTAAGAATGCTGAAACATCTTCAATTGTTTTTTGCTCTGGAGTTGCTACTTTTTCTACATCTTTTAAAGCTTCATCAGATGGTTGATAGTCAACAATTACTTCAGCCATTTCGATATTTGCTGCATAATCAGAAGTATCTGAGTACGCAATTGTATCTTCCCCAATTTCAGAAAGGACCATAAATTCATGTGTTCCTTTACCGCCAATCGAACCTGCATCTGCAATAACAGCACGGTAGTTTAAGCCGAGACGGGAGAAAATATTAGAATAAGCACGATACATATCTTCATATGTTTCATCTAAACTTTCACGTGACGCATGGAAAGAATAAGCATCTTTCATGATAAATTCCCTTCCTCGTAGTAAGCCAAAGCGAGGACGTTTTTCATCACGGAATTTGGTTTGAATTTGATACAATGTTAGCGGTAATTTTTTATATGATTTAATTTCATCACGGACTAAAGTTGTAATGACTTCTTCATGTGTTGGCCCTAATGCAAAATCACGGTCATGTCGGTCTTTTAAGCGCATTAATTCAGGTCCGTATTTTTCCCAGCGACCTGATTCCTGCCATAGCTCAGCAGATTGTAGAGATGGCATTAGTAGCTCAATGGAGTTGATAGCTTCCATTTCTTCTCGGATAATTGTTTCAATTTTTGTAAGCACACGTTTTGCAAGCGGTAAATACGAGTATACCCCACTTGTATTTTGACGAATAAACCCTGCACGTAGTAATTGCTTATGTGACTTTACCTCAGCATCAGCAGGTACTTCACGTAACGTTGGGATAAATGTTTTACTTTGCTTCATTCAGTGTTCCACCTTTTTCAATAGATAAGTTTATACTCTCAATAGCATAAACAAATTTAGCTTTGAGCGCAATGTTTCATCGAAATTGCGCTCAAAGCTAGGAAATCAAATTTCATTTAACTGTAAATGAATTAAAAGAAAAATCTTTGTATATCGTTCCATGTAACAACCACCATTAGAATCATGAGTAGGACGATTCCTACAAAATGTACAATACCTTCTTTTTGACGGTCAATTGGTTTACCACGTAAAGCTTCAAAGCCAAAGAATAATAAACGGCCTCCGTCAAGTGCTGGTAATGGAAGTAGGTTCATAATTCCTAAGTTAATACTTAGCATTGCTGCCCAATTCATTAGGTTCATAATACCATACTGGGCAACTTGCTCTGTTGCTTTATAAATACCTACAGGACCTGAAAGTGCGTCTATTGTGAACTTACCAGTAATTAGCATACCTAATAGTTCAAATATTTTCACTGTCATATTATAGGTTTCTTGAGCTCCATAAACAACTGCCTTTAATGGGTTAAATTCTCTGGGACTTTCATAGCGTACACCTATTTGACCATATTTCTCGCCATCCTGCTGGATTTCCTTAACGGTCATATTTAAGTTCACTGATTGTCCATTTCGTTCAACTGTCACAGCAATATCTTCGTTTGGATGATCTTGAACGATTGCAGCTAAATCTTGCCATTTTTCAACTGCTTGTCCGTTAATAGCTGTTACTCTATCTCCTGCCAGCATCCCTGCCTGTGCAGCTGGATCATTCTCTACTACTTCTGTGATAATTGGCTCGTATGTTGGTACACCATGGATCAATCCAATCACTAAATAAATCACAAATGCGAGAATAAAGTTAAACAAAGGGCCTGCAAAGATAGTCATTGCTCGTTGACCAACTGTCTTTGCATTAAATTGACGATCGTGTGGCGCAATGACAAGTTCACGACCATTTTCCACAAGCACACAGTCTCTAGCTACTTGATAACGAACTAGACGTTCTTCTTCATCATAACCCTCTACAAATAACTCCTTCTCTAAATCGGCGCGTTCAACTTCTAAAAATAATAAATCTGGTAACTGCTTATTATTTTGATTGAAAATAATTTTTTTAACAACATTATCTTCATTCACAATAAGCCCTATTCGGTAGCCTGGCTGTAATTCCGTGCCATCCATATCCTCGCCGGCCATACGTACGTATCCCCCGATTGGTAATAATCGAATAGTATACATTGTTTCACCATGCGTTTTTCCATAAATTTTGGGACCCATTCCGATCGCAAATTCACGTACTAAGATACCTGCACGTTTGGCGAATAAGAAATGTCCAAGTTCATGGAAGAAGACGAGCATACCAAATATTAATATAAATGCAATGGCTGTTTGCATAATACCCCACCTTTAATAGCGATTAGTTAACGATACAGTGCTTTCGTTATTTTACCATGTCTAACACTATTTTTCTTGTCTCACTATCCACATGTAATATGGTTTGTAAATCTGGTACTGCAATGTTTTGGTGTGCCTGCATCACACGTTCAATCGTCTCATCAATTTCAAGGAATGTGATTTTCCCTTGTAAAAAGGCTGCAACTGCCGCTTCGTTTGCTGCATTCATTGCTGTCAGAATCGTACCACCCATACGACCAGCCTCATACGCTAAACGCAAAGCAGGGTATCGCTCAAAGTCCATCTCTTGAAAATGTAGTTGACCAATTTGCGCTAAATTTAGTCGCTGACCATTTTGTAATGGTATACGGTCTGGGTAGCTTAAAGCATATTGGATTGGCACACGCATATCGGGTGTACCTAGCTGAGCAATAACACTAGTATCATGATACTCAACTAGAGAGTGAATAATACTTTCTCTATGCAAAAGTACATCTATTTTATCATAAGGCATATCAAATAAAACATGTGCTTCGATGACTTCTAATCCCTTATTCATCATTGTAGCGGAATCTATCGTAATCTTTGCACCCATAGACCAGTTTGGATGATTCAGTGCATCTGCGACCGTCACGTGTTTTAATTGTTCTCGTGTTTTATCACGGAAGCTACCACCAGAAGCGGTAATAATCAAACGTTCGATATTTTTCGGATTCTCACCATTCATCGATTGGAAGATGGCAGAGTGCTCACTATCTACAGGCAAGATGGCTACTTTGTATTTTTTGGCCTCTGCCATCACTAAATGACCAGCAGTTACAAGCGTTTCTTTATTAGCAATAGCAATCGTTTTGCCCATACGAATGGCTGCTAATGTTGATTCAAGGCCTACACTTCCAAGCACAGCATTGACAAGTACAGTCGAATCTGGATGTGTTGCGACCTCTACAAGTCCTTTTGCTCCAAACGTAAATTGGATATTTGGAAACTCTTTAGCTAGTGTTAGTGCGTCTTCTTCTAATTGCACAGAAACTAATTCGGGCTTTAATGTTTCAATCATTTCTCGCGTTTTCTCTAGGTTCTTTCCTGATGAAAAAGCTACTAATTGAAAAGCATCACGTTGTTCTTTTAAGATATCGTAGGTTTGCCAACCAATTGAACCAGTTGCACCTAATAAACTAATTTTTTTCACAACAAATTGTCCCCTTTTTCTATCTAAGCAAATGATTTAGCAAAATGTCTTTTCCTATACAATTAATTACCAAATAAATGTAAAAAATGAAGTAGAGGCACGACAAATAATAGACTATCAAAGCGATCTAAAATTCCTCCATGCCCTGGTAAAATATTGCCTGAATCTTTTACATCAAAGTGACGTTTAATAGCAGATTCTACCAAATCGCCCATTTGACCAATAATTGAGGCAAAAATCGTTACAAAAACAAGTGATATATAACCATTTGCGAATGGGTAAATGAGTTGCATACCTACTGCAAAAATAACAGCAATGACTATTCCACCTATAAAGCCTTCGATCGTTTTCTTAGGTGAAATTTCTGGCCATAACTTATTTTTCCCTAATTTTCTACCTACAAAATATGCACCTGAATCCGTTGTCCAAACAACTAATAAGCAATAGACAACATACTCTAATCCAACATTTCTAGTTTCAATTAGATAATGGAATCCTAATCCCACATAAAATGCGCCTAATAAAATAAAGCCAACTTCGTCAAAAGTAATTTTATTTTTTACTAAAACCACGTAAATAAGAAGTAGCATCATTAGACCATAGACTACCATTAGATTAGACGAATAGCCTATTAATTCTACAACCCTTTCACTCCAGTCTTTCGGGATAACCAGTAAAATTAAAGTGATCAGTCCTAAGAAGCCAGGCACAGATAAGATGGAAATCCCTTTCATCTTAAGTATTTCATAAAAACCGACAATAGCCATTGCTAGCACAAGTAAGGCAAATGGTACTTTTCCATAAATAACGAATGGGATAAAAAGTGCTGCTGCAATTATTGCGGTAATAATTCTTTGTTTCAAGTTGTTTCTTCTCCCTTCAACCCACCGTAACGGCGATTACGTTTCTGATAGTTTTCCACCGCTTCGAGTAAGTTTTCCTCACTAAAATCTGGCCACAATGTATCTGTAAACCAAAATTCTGTATAGGCGAGCTGCCATAGCATAAAGTTACTTAATCGCACTTCACCACTTGTACGAATTAAAAGATCTGGTTCAGGTAAATGGGCCGTCATTAAATGAGATGTTAAGCAATCTTCTGTTATGTCTTGCATCGTTAATTGACCGTCCTGCACTTTTTGAAGCATCATTTTCATGGCATTGACCATTTCAGAACGACTACCATAATTCAGTGCAAAATTTAAAATAAGCCCTGTATTATGCTTCGTTTCTTCCATTGCCTCATACAACGCTTTTTGTGTATGGGCAGGTAATAAAGATGGGTCTCCAATCATTTCGACACGTACATTACGCTCCATCATTTCTGGTAAAAAGGAACCTAAAAACTCAACAGGTAGCCGCATAAGAAAATCTACCTCAGGTTTTGGTCTCTTCCAATTTTCAGTGGAAAATGCATAGACAGTTAAGACTTTAATACCCAAGTCTGATGCAAATCTCGTCACCTTACGCACCGTCTTCATTCCTTCATGATGACCAGCCACACGTGGCATAGCTCTTTTCTTCGCCCAACGTCCATTTCCGTCCATAATAATCGCTACATGAGCAGGAATCGGCTCGCTTTTAGCTAGGGCCACACGCTCCTCCAATGATAGTGTATCCATATTTATTTGTTTACCTAATAGCTTTTTAAACATGCTAACTCCCCCACTACAACTAATCGGACGTATACTAACCTATCATAACAAACAAAAGCGCCTTTTGTCTTTTTTTTCCCTCTAAATTGACTATGTATGTACTAGCTTATTTTAGAACTATACACATATTAAAGAATGAGTTTGTTAAATAATGATGATTGTATCATTAATGACCTTTTCACATTCATACATGCTCTCTATTTGAGTAAGCAATTTGGCTATGAATAATAAAGAGAAAAGACGTCCTGTTAAGTATAGGACGCCTTCATCTCATCAAAAAGTTCCATCATAGACGTGTAAAAGGTTTATTTACACCTCTAAAATTTCTTTTTCTTTATCTTTCGCTACTTGATCTACTTTCACAATGAATTCATCTGTTAACTTTTGAATATCTTCTCCATAGCCACGTAGATCGTCTTCTGTGATTTCGCCAGCTTTTTCAAGTTTTTTCAAATCATCATTTGCATCACGACGAACATTACGTACAGCAATTTTTGCATCTTCCGCTTCTTTTTTCACTTGTTTTACTAGATCCTTACGACGCTCTTCTGTTAAAGCAGGAATCATAAGACGAATGACAGAACCATCATTTGTTGGTGTGATACCAATATCTGATTTCATAATTGCTTTTTCAATATCACCTAAAATAGATTTATCGTAAGGTGTAATTACTAATAAACGAGCTTCAGGTATAGAAACACCCGCAAGTTGGTTAATTGGTGTTGCTGCTCCATAGTAATCAACCGAAATACGATCTAATAGAGATGCGTTCGCACGACCTGCACGAATAGATGCTAGTTCGCGTGAGAAAGCTGCGATTGTTTTGTTCATTTTTTCTTTAGCTTGTTCTAAAACTTGTTTAGCCATTATACATTCCTCCTAACAACTGTTCCGATTTTTTCGCCTTGTACAGCACGTTTAATGTTACCCGGCTCCGTAATTGAGAAAACAATTAGCGGGATATCGTTATCCATACATAAAGTTGAAGCCGTTGAATCCATTACTTGTAAGCCTTGTTGGATAACGTCTAAGTATGTGAGTGTATCATATTTAATGGCTGTCTCATCCACTTTAGGATCCGCTGAATAAACGCCATCGACATTGTTTTTAGCCATTAAAATTGCATCAGCATCAATTTCTGCTGCTCGTAATGCGGCAGTCGTATCAGTAGAGAAGAATGGATTACCTGTCCCTGCTGCAAAGATAACGACACGCTTTTTCTCAAGATGTCTAACTGCTTTACGACGAATGTATGGCTCCGCTACTTGAGTCATCACAATAGAAGATTGAACACGTGTTTCAATGCCTAATTTTTCAAGTGCATCTTGTAAAGCTAGGGAGTTCATTACGGTTGCCAGCATGCCCATGTAGTCCGCAGCAGCACGATCCATTCCCATTTCACTACCTATTTTCCCACGCCATATATTACCGCCACCTACAACAACAGCAACTTCTACATCAAGATCTACTACTTCTTTTACTTCTTCTGCAACAGACTTGATTATTTTTGGTGATAAACCGAAGCCCGCTTCTCCAGCTAACGCTTCACCACTTAGTTTAATAACTACTCGTTTATATTGCGGTACACTCATTGTAAACCTCCGTAAGACTTTATTTAAAACATCCCTATTCCCTTTTCCATTATAGTATATCTAACAATAATTGCTAGTTGTGAATAAGGCAGAATAGAAAATTATCTTCATTTTTTCATTCACTTCGGAAAAATAGGGAACACGCTATGTTGTGTTCCCCATTTTTTTGTCTAGATAATCTAGATATTATTTGATTAGAATCAAATGCAAGCTAAATTAGTTACCTTTAACTTGGCTCATTACTTCTTCTGCAAAGTTATCTTCACGTTTTTCGATACCTTCACCAACAGCGTAACGTACAAAGCCGTTTACAGAACCACCAGTTGAAGCTACAAAATCACGTACTTTTTGATCTGAGTTTTTAACGAAAGTTTGGTCAAGTAAGCAAACATCTTCGAAGTATTTACCAAGACGGCCTTCAACCATTTTTGCAACGATGTTTTCTGGTTTACCTTCGTTAAGAGCTTGTTCAGTTAATACTTTACGCTCACGTTCAACTTCTTCAGCAGAAACTTCATCACGAGAAACATAAGTTGGGTTGATTGCTGCAATGTGCATAGCAACATCTTTAGCAGCTGCTGCATCAGTAGAGCCTTCTAAAGTTACTAATACACCGATACGGCCACCCATGTGTAAGTATGAACCGAATGCATCTGCATCAGATTTTGTTTTAATTTCGAAACGACGAAGTGTAATTTTTTCTCCAATTGTTGCAATAGCAGTTGAGATTTGATCTACAATTTTTACGCCTTCAGTATTTGCAAGCTCTAAAGCAGCTTCAACTGATGCAGGTTTAGCAGCAAGTAATTGCTCAGCTAAAGATGCAACTAATACTTGGAATTTGTCGTTTTTCGCAACAAAGTCAGTTTCAGCATTTACTTCAAGGATGATTGCTTCGTTACCTTGTTCTAAAATATAAGTTGTACCTTCTGCAGCGATGCGGTCAGCTTTTTTAGCAGCTGAAGAAAGACCTTTTTCACGTAGGAAGTCGATAGCTGCTTCTAAGTCGCCATCAGTTTGTACTAACGCTTTTTTACAATCCATCATTCCAGCGCCAGTTTTTTCGCGTAATTCTTTTACTAATTGTGCAGTAATGTTTGCCATTTAGTGTTTCCTCCTCAAATTGGTTGAACATAATTTAATGATAGGTTCTAAAAAAGGTGATAAGGGTTTTGAGCCACTTATCACCTTTTTGTAAACGTGAATTACTCAGCAGCAGCTTCTACAGCTGGAGCTTCTTCTTCACCTTGTTTTGACTCGATTAAAGCGTCAGCCATTTTAGCAGTTAAAAGTTTAACAGCGCGAATAGCATCATCATTAGCAGGGATTACGTAGTCGATTTCATCTGGATCACAGTTAGTATCAACAATACCTACTAGAGGGATGTTTAATTTACGAGCTTCTGCAACCGCAATACGTTCTTTACGTGGGTCAACCACGAACATTACGTCTGGAAGATCGTGCATATCACGGATACCGCCTAAGAATTTGATTAGACGTTCGTGTTCTTTTTTAAGTTGGATTACTTCTTTTTTAGGAAGAACTTCGAAAGTTCCTTCTTCTTCCATTTTTTCGATTTGTTTCATACGTGCAACACGTTTTTGAATTGTACCGAAGTTTGTAAGAGTACCACCTAACCAACGTTGGTTGATGTAGTAGTTGCCTGAACGTTCAGCTTCATCTTTGATCGCTTCTTGTGCTTGTTTTTTCGTACCAACGAAAAGAACTTTACCACCGTCTTGACCAACTTGACGCATGAAGTCATAAGCTTCCTCTAATTTTTTTACAGTTTTTTGTAAGTCGATGATGTAGATCCCGTTACGTTCAACGAAGATATATTTCTTCATTTTTGGGTTCCAACGACGAGTTTGGTGACCGAAATGTACACCAGCTTCAAGTAATTGTTTCATAGAAATTACTGACATGTGAATTTCCTCCTAATATGTTTGGTTTTTATCCTCCGCATTTATCATCTACAACAAGCTACCCTAATCTTAGAGCACCACTTACTGCATCAAAATGCGTGTGTAGTAATAACACCATTTGCAACTATATCATAGCTTTGAACGATTCGCAACAATTTAGTGATGGAATTTCAGTAAAAGCTCGATTTCTGTTTTACCCTTTTGCAGTTGTTTAGCTATTTCCTCTGGTGATTTTCCCTGTTTTGCTAATTCTAGAGCCTGTTGTTCCACTGTCAGCAATTTTTCAGCTTCTTTTTGCTCCTCCACTTTTAGAGGTGGAGCTGTTTTCACCATTTTCGAGCTTGTATGTTGCTGACGTGAATAAGCATTTGCGACAATATTTTTAGGTACATAGATACGTGCATCTTTCTCTAAAGATAGAGAACTATCACTTTTCACCTCGTGTACTACAGGCAAAGTTGGCTGCTCCTGAGGTGTCATATATTGTTCCGTTTGATGCAAGCTACTAGCAGCTATTTCCGACTGTGAGACACTTTGTAGCTCTTTAATAAGACGGTCATTTTCATCTTTCATTTCAGCTAAATACACACTAATGGTGTCGTCCATTTCTCTCATTAAACGTTCTTGCTTCTTTTCCAAATCTTTAAACTTTGCTAACTTTGTATTTAAAATGATAAGAAAGTAAAATGAAATTAGCTGTAAAAAGAATAGCACCGCTATTAGAATGGTTGTCATTGTAAACTCCTATCCACTAAAATCCACGAAATTCCCTTTAAACGGATGTTGTGCCTGTTTTTCTTGTTGATCCTTTTTTTTCTTTTTATGAATCCCTGTTAAATACTCACCACCTGCATCTTCATCCTCACTAATTTCATCCATACCTTCTGATGTGTTGACAATTTTTTGCTTGCGCTCTACTTCTTTTTTTAATGCTTCATTTGCATGTGCTTGCTGAGCCAATACTTGCTGCTGTGCCTGATCAACCATTTTTCCTGCTTCAAATGTTTTTGGAATAGCAATCTGTAACTCAACACCTTTTAAACTCATTGGAATCTCTCCCTCAAGGATATTTACGCATTAATCATTTCACTAGATAATAGCTTTCGTAGCTTTAATAGCGCTTTTGAATGAATTTGTGAAATACGAGAGGTTGATAGTTCAAGCATTTCACCAATTTCTGTCAAGGTTAACTCCTCCGTGTAAAATAAACTAAGGACAAGCTGTTCTTTTTCATTGAGTTTCTGAATATTTTCCGCAAGATCATCTAACAATTCTGATTTAATGATAGCTTGCTCAGGTGTTTTTGTTGTATCGTCTCGTATGACAAATGACTTGCCATCTGTTTCTTCTTGGTCCTGTTGTTCATTAATAGAAAGAACATTTGAAAAAAAATGCTCTTGTACAGTTTGATAAACATCTTCAACAGATACTTCCATATGCTCCGCAAGTTCCTCAGGTGTTACATGACGCATATATTTTTGTTCTAGTTGTTCAATTTGTGCATCTAATTTTTTGGCTTTTTCACGCGCTGACCGTGGTAACCAGTCTTCTTTTCGTAAACCATCGATGATGGCTCCTCTTACTCTAAACGAAGCATATGTATCAAATTTTAAATCTCTGTTAATGTCAAATTTATTTAATGCATCAAAAAGTCCTACCATCCCTAAGCTCGTTAAATCGTCTCGTGATACGCTTTTGGGCAGACCTGCACCAATACGTTGGACATGATAAGATACTAAAGAAATGTATTTTTTTATAAGTAAATCACCAGCATCGGGATCACGCTCATGTATCCAGCGATTCCACAGTTTTTGCTCATCGTTCAGAATTGGTTGTGTCATGAAATCCACCTCTCTAAAAAACGCTTTTTCACGCCTGTTTACTAACGACTACTTGCGCTCTTAAAATTTATCATTCAACAGGATTTCTTAGTTGTTTTTTATAAAAATCCACATTTAAGCTAATCTAGACGTGAGCCTGAATCGTTAAAGCCCGATAAGCAGTTGCCATCTTTCCTATATTATAACAAGAATCGACTATAATTTCATTTGTTTCTCTTAGTCTCTAATATATTCCTTTGTTTTTGAAAGACATAGAAAAACTGTATCCTAATTGTGTAATGACACTTGGATACAGTTGGATATGATTAAGCTTTTACTAAGAAGCTACTGAATTCTTTTGATTTAGTTTTAGCACTACTGTAGAGCAAAGAACAAATTAAACAAAAGAGCAATAATACCCAATATAAAAAACCACTCTTTATCGATAAATTATGCTTTAAATCGAACTAAAGACAAAGTTTCCATTGAATATAGTTGCCTTACGTAGAGATCTTCGAGCAATTGCTTCAGCAGAGCAAGAAGCATCCACAAACACCATATTTGCACTATCTCCCACTTTTGGCCATGTTTGCTCACCCGCTTGATTGAGTGGGGTTTTTCCCCCTGTAATAAATTGAAGGGTTTGGGCTAATGAGCGTTCATCTTCCCAACCTGAGCTTTTTGCCAAACGACCAGCTCGTTCTAATAAATCTCCGTTACCAAATGGGGACCAAACATCAAAGATATTGTCACACCCAATTGCAACGGGTACTCCTTTACTGTGTAATAAACCAACAGGTGGAAACTTTCTACGCAGAGGGACACTCGTTACAATCGTAATACCTGCATCACGTAAGATGTCCGCCATTTCTTCTGCCTCAGAGTGTGAAACATCTCCTAGCCCAAAGGCATGGCTAATGGCTACTTTGCCTTGTAAACCAGCTTCCTTTGTTAATTGGGCTAATCTCTTCATTGTAAAAGTACCTAATTGATCTGGGTCATGCAAATGCAAGTCAATCCCTGCGTTTCCTTCAACAGCGAGTTCCACCATTTGTTGTAAGGAAGCCTCAATATCTCCATCCACAGTAGCTGGATCGACACCTCCTACAAATCCTGCCCCAAAACGTAGAGCCTCCCTTATTAAATTGGTTGCCTTTGTTCGTAATAGACCATGTTGAGGAAAGGCAACGATTTCATAAGACAACTTTCCTTCAAAATTTTGTAAAGCTTTTTGAACCTCTTCTAAATTTTTCAACCCTACCTCAGGATATAAATCCACATGCGTACGTACATGTGTAACTCCAAACTGGACATAACGACTAAGTAGTTTTTCAGCGCGTTGTTGCGTAGTTGTATGTAAGGTTGGAAGTACCTCTTTTTCAATTTCACAACGTTCAAAAATATTATTCACTGGTGTGACTGCCCGCCATTTGTCGCTCAACAGAGTTTTATCCAAATGACAATGTTTTTCTATAAATGAAGGTAGTGCTAATAGCTGTTTCATATCTTTTTTTGGATAATCATCATCTAATAATAGGCTATCAGCAGATACTATTTCTGCAATTTTCCCATCTTTAATGAATAGATGAGAACAAGCCGAGTTCGTTTTAGTAATCGTGTCGTTTTCAAAGTGATAATCTGTTTCAAGACGTACATTTGTTAACCAAAAAGTAGAATTCATTTCAGATTTATCCTTTCTTCTTCAAAAATTAAAGCTCACCCGCAACTATTTTCCCTGTAAAGAGCACCGCCACTCTTCTTGCTCTTCTTGCAACTGCTTCTGCGGAGCAAGTTGCATCTACAAACACGACATTCGCCATATCTCCAATTTTCGGCCATTGGGGCTGTCCATCCTTGTTTAAAGGTGTTATGCCTCCAGCAATATACTTTAGACTTTGACTAAGTGAATGTTCATCACTTAAGCCAAAGCGTTCAGCTAGCGTGCCTAGTTTTTCTAGGCTGTCACCTATACCAAACGGGGACCAGTGATCTGTAATACTATCTTCACCCAAAGAGATTTGAACACCTTTTTGATCTAATAACGGAATAGGAATGGTATGATCCAATGGAACAGACGAAGTAATGTCAATACCGTGATGAGCTAGTAACGCTGCCACTTCACTTGCTTCATTAGTTGAAACATCGGCTAAGGCCATGGCATGACTAATTGTCACTCGGCCATGCCAACCCGCTTCCTCCGTTAATGCAGCTAATCGTTTAAAGGTAAAAATACCAAGATGACCAGGATCATGGATATGCAAATCAACATTTGCATCAGCTTCTACCGCTAATTCCATCACCGTTTGTAAGGATTTTTCTATATTTTCATCAATCGATGCAGGGTCTACACCGCCTACTAGAGACGCTCCACTTCGCAAAGCTTCCCTTACTAAAGAAATGGATTTACTACGTAAGAGGCCATGTTGTGGGAAAGCGACAACCTCTAAATCAACTTTATCTTTGTAAGCCTCTTTAGCTCTTAAGACTGCTTCTAAATTTTTCAACCCAATAAATGGATCAATATTACAATGAGTACGAATATGTGTTGATCCTGCATGTATAAGCAAATCTAGTAACTTTTTTGCTCGTTCCTCTGCAACAGGCAATAACCCTGGCAGTAGAATCTCTTCTTCTTTTAATCTTGTAATAAGACCTTCTGTGGGAATCGAAGGAGCCTTCCATGGTCCACCAAAATAGGTTTTATCTATATGAATATGCATATCTCTAAAAGAAGGGAGCATTAAGTAACCATGTGCATCTCGCTTAGGCAAATCAGTTTTTAAAGGCTGATCTACGCTAAGAATTTGGTTTATTTCACCACTTTCTACTTGTACATTAAAAAGAGCAGTTTTTGTTCCTATAACGACCCCATTATCGTAATGATATCCTGTTTCTAATCGTACATTTGTTAGCCAATACGCTGTTGGTATCATTGATTGAACCTCCCGAAATTTATTAAAGATTGATAGCTAGATGAACCATTTGAATGGCCCTCTCCTGATGGGGTAAAGAAAGTTCATGATAGATATAATCTTGACTAGGATTACTAGCATTAAAATAATAAACTGTAGAAATTTTAGAATAGTAAATGGCACTCAAACACATAGGACAAGGTTCTGTACTTGCATACATTTCACAACCTTCTAAATTGGTCGTTTTCAGTGCGTGACAAGCTTGACGGATTGCTTGAATCTCTGCATGATTCGTCAAATCATTAGTGATTGCAACCTCATTTACACCAGAGCCAATAATCTGTCCATTTTTAACTACAATTGCACCAAAAGGAGCACCATGTTTTGTTCTTTCATTTTCTTTAGCTAACTCAAGTGCTTGTTTCATAAAGTCATGAGATTTCATGTCGTTCCCCTCCTAGAAAAAGCGAAATTCTCTTTTCTTTTTATATATTGAAATGGACCATTTATTGGAAATATGCTACTGCCAATGCATGCTCCTGTGAAAAACTAAGCACTGCCGTCTGAGGTGTTTCTCTTACAAGACCAGTAAATGGTGCCATAATCACTATCTTTTCAGTTGATAAATTCCCCGGACAAGCTACATTTTTATATTTTGGAGTTTTTAGATTTAAAGCTATTTCCTTTGTATAAATATGCTAACATGAGGACTATATATATGAATAATATAAAAATAATTAATTTCACTTAAGTTTTTCGTATACTACAAACTCCAAAGCCAAAATAAAAAAGAGTCGTTAGTCACGACTCTTACTTTTACGCATTTACTTGTTGATCTTCTTCTCGATTCATCATCGTTCTTACTACTTGTGCAATTTCCTCGGAATTTTCATCTTGAAATTCAACCGTGGAATTAGCTATTGGCACTTCTTGTTTTACGCCTTCTATTGATTCAAGTTCCTTTTCTTCTATATCGACTTCAACTGCTTCCTCATCTTCCTCTGGTGTAAACAAGATGTAAGCAATTAAAAAACGTACAATAAACATTACAAAAAATGCGATGATTGCTACAATAAAAGAGCCAATCAGGATTCGCAGAGGCGTAAATGGTTTTTGAAATGTACTAAAAAAATAAATAGAAAAGGCAATTAATGCTCCCCATAGATTGTAAAATATAGAACCAAACATTAGATTTCACTCACTCCCTGGTTAACTGTTCGGATATGTAATATCGACGTTGCAGGATTAAATTCAATCGTTCTACCACTATTTCCACCAGTATCCTCGGCCACTAAAGGGATGCCCTGCCTCTTTAATTCATTTTTGACAGCTTCTACATTGCGGGGACCAATACGCATTGTATCTTTGTCGGAAGTAAATTGGAACATCTGCGCACCCCCTGCAATTTTTGCCTTGAGTTTAAATTTTTGAACGCCTTCTAACTTTAGTAAATCAATCATTGCAGCAATCCCTGAATCTGCAAATTTCGCGACATTGATTGACTCAGCTCTTCCTAAACTTGAATCTGGTAACATCACATGGATTAAACCAGCAATTTTTTTTGACTCATCATACAAAATAACACCAACACATGAACCAAGACCAGAAGTTCGAATCGTGTTAGGTAGCTTTACTACATCCATTTGTGCAATTCCCACTTTAATCACTTGTCCACTACTATTGGTTAACATATCACGAAACCCCTAATGCTTTAAAAATGGCATCAAACGAGTCAGGATCTGGTAGTAGGAAGAAATGGCCCCTCACCGTTTCATGGTCTTCCACACCTTCTTCAAAAATGGATGTATTTATCACAATAACATTATCACTGACATGAGATAATTCTATTAAACCAATGCTTATTATAGCTCCAAACATATCAACACTTAGACCTGGCACAGTTGGATAAATTTTTAAATTAGTAAAATCCGATAAGGCAGATAAATAGGAGCCCGATAAAATATTACCCATTTCTTGCATAGCTGATAAACCTAACTCTGAAACAGGTCGTTTTTTAAAGTCAAAAGAGTCATCGAAAATAAGCCGACGTATAAAGCGGTTTGCTTGTTCGATAGGTAAAATAAAGAACATACTTCCCTCTGCATCACCTTCAATACGAAGGTAAATGCCAACAACTACGTTTTCTGATCCGCCAGCCAACTCCATCATATCGTTAAAGGACACCATCTCTACCTTTGGAACACGCATATCAATTTTTTTCCCAAGTAAATTGGAAAGTGCTGTCGCGGCATGCGCAGCACCGATGTTTCCAATCTCCTTTAATACATCTAAATGTAGTGATGTAATTTTTTGATTAAATGTCATTATCGATCCCTACTTTAGTGGATTTAATACTTTTTCTAAATGTAATAAGATTAATAATCGCTTCTCTACTTTAGCAACGCCTGAAATAAATTCTTCTTCAAGTGAGCCAACGACTTCTGGTTGCGGTTCAATAGCACTTGCAGGAATATCGATAACGTCGTTAGCGGAATCCACTACAAAGCCTACTTCCATATCTTCTAATGAAATAATAATAATGCGTGTTGTTTCTTCATGTTCAGAAATAGGTAATTCAAAACGTTCACGTAAATCCACAATTGGTGTGACAACACCTCGTAGATTGATTACACCTTTTACGTATTTCGCTGTTTTCGGTACACGAGTAATATGCATTAATTTCTCAATTCCTTGAACATGGGACACTGGAATTGCATATTCTTTATCTGCTAACTGAAAAACTATTACTTTAATACTTTCTTGCTCCACTGCATTTGTCATACTTTACACCTCTCTTATTCATTCACCTTATTTAATTAGTGCGTTGCAATCTACAATTAAGGCTACTTTACCATTGCCTAAGATTGTTGCTCCTGAAATGGCAAAGATATTTGTTAAGTAATTTCCTAAAGACTTCAAGACAATTTCTTGTTGGCCAATGAATGAATCCACCACTAAACCAGCAAGTTTTTCACCTTTACGGACGATCACTACTGAGTGGAATTCTTCATCTTGATGCTCTTGACGAGGTACCTCAAAGATTTCCTCTAAGAATACCAACGGAACAACTTTGCCACGGAAGTCGATTACTTTTTGATTATGCGCATTCATAATCTCTGATGAACGGATAATAGATGTTTCAATAATAGAAGATAGTGGAATTGCATAAATTTCCTTTTCAATCTCCACAAGCATAACTGAAATAATTGATAATGTCAGTGGTAATTGAATCGAGAAGATGGATCCAACATCCTGTGTTGATTCAATTGAAATATTGCCACCTAGTGATTCAATGGTTGTTTTTACAACATCTAAACCTACTCCACGACCAGATACATCTGAAATAACATCTGCAGTGGAGAAGCCTGAAGCTAGAATAAGCTCATTAATTTGTTTATCAGACATTGAATAGGATTGTTCTTGTGTAACAATACCTTTTGAAATAGCTTTCGCTAATACTTTTTCTCGATTTATGCCCGCGCCATCGTCTTCAATTTCAATAAAGACGTAATTTCCGCTATGATAGGCACGCAATACGACCGTTCCTTCTTCAGGCTTGCCTTTTGCACGACGAGCAGTTGGATTCTCAATGCCATGATCCACAGAATTACGAATCAAGTGAACAAGCGGATCTCCAATTTCATCAATTACTGTACGATCTAGTTCGGTTTCAGCACCAATAATTTCAAGGTTGATTTTCTTATTTAAATCACGTGATAGCTGACGAATCATTTTCGGGAAACGATTGAAAACTGTTTCTACAGGTACCATTCGCATTGTTAAAATAATAGTTTGCAAATCACCCATCACACGACTCATACGCTCTACTGTTTCATTTAGTTCGCCATGATTTACTTCAGTAGAGATAGATTGCAATCGACCACGATCAATGACAAGCTCTTCAAACAAGTTCATTAAAATATCTAGACGTTCAATATTTACACGAATTGTTTTATTACCTACAGGTGCATGATTTTTGTCAGCCTTGGAAGGTGTAGCTTCTTTAGCAGGTTTTGCAACAGGCTCGGCTTTAGCAGCAGGCGTATTTGTTGGTATTGCGGCTACCTCAGCCACTGCTGTTGCAGTAGCTGCTACTTCTTGGTGCGCTTCAAATACTTTTTCACTAAATTTCCTTTGGTCAATTGTAGTCACAATAACCTCATCAACTTCAGAAACTTTCATTAGCTTTTTCTGCATATCCTCAGCTGTTGTTTTTGTGACAAAAGCTACATAAAATTGTTGATCAAACTGCTCATCTTCTAGCTTTTCAACAGATGGACTTGATTTAATGACATCCCCATCTTTTTCTAAAATCTCAAACACCATAAATACACGTGCTGCCTTAAGAAGGCAATCCTCACGTAATGTTACTGAAATTTCAAAAGCATTAAAGCCTTGTTCAGCCGATTGTGTAATGACTGTTTGTTCAAACGAATCATATTCTAATACACTTTCAACAACCGGTGCAGCAACCGTTGCTACCACCTCTGGTATTACTTCCTCACCTAGTTCTATACGCTTTAGTTGTGCGACAGTTGAGGAAACATCACGCTTACCATCTCCACCGTTAGCAATATCCATTACCATTTCTTCTAAATGATCAACAGATTCAAATACGACATCTAAAATTTCAGGTGTAACATGAATCTTCTCGTTACGGATGGCATCTAAAACATTCTCCATTTTATGGGTTAAATCTGCTAAATCTTCGAAGCCCATTGTGGCAGACATACCTTTTAATGTATGTGCAGAGCGGAATATTTCCCCAACAATTGCCAAATCATCTGGATTTTTTTCTAATTCTAATAAATGTTCACTACACGCTTGTAAATGCTCTTTACTTTCTTCAATAAACATCTCTAAATATTGATTGACTTCCATAAGAGGACACCCCTTTTAAGGCAAATATTTCATTATTGTTTGTGCAATATCATCTACATCTGCAACTTCATCAACAAGTTGCGTTTCTACTGCTGCTTTTGGCATACCATATACAATGCAAGTTTCTGCTGATTCTGCAATAGCAATGACATTGCCAGTATTTTTTAATGCTTTTAGACCATTAGAGCCATCATGACCCATACCTGTCATAATCACTGCTACTTTATCAAAATCTTTATATTGACTAACATCTTCGAACATTACATCTACAGAAGGTCGGTGGCCAGATCTTGGTGCTTCTTGATTATCAAGAACAATGCCAAAAGTTGTCCCTACTTTTCTAAGTTTTAAATGATATCCACCTGGTGCAATATAAGCTACTCCATTTTGCAAAATATCGCCCTGTTCAGCTTCTTTAACAGAAATTTCACTTAGCTGATCAAGTCGGTTAGCAAGCGATTTAGTAAATCCAGCAGGCATATGCTGTACAATTAATATGGGAGCTTGAATAGACTTAGGAATTTTAGTAACAACCTCCTGAAGTGCGCGAGGTCCTCCTGTTGATGTGCCAATTAACACAATCTTCTTTCCTATTTTACTCCATTCTACCATTGGTTTAGTTACGGCTACCTTAGTAGAAACAACATTAATAGACGTATTTGTTCGTCCATGCTGTTGTGGTTCCTTTATTACGGTACTCACCCTTGTCACTTGTTCTTGTTGTCGTTTACTACCAGAAGGTTTTTTCAATTTGGAAATTGGCACCGTTGCAGCTTGTTCCACTTTGTGCACAAGTTCATTTTGAATTTTATGTAAATCAAGGGAGATGGTCCCACTCGGCTTGGCAACAAAATCTACTGCCCCGCCCTCAATTGCAGCAATTGCATTTTCTGTCCCACGTTGAGTGGTACTTGAGAGCATTACTACAGGAACTGGACATTGTATCATAATTTCTTTTAAAGCATCGAGCCCATTCATTTCAGGCATCTCAATATCCATTGTCACAACGTTTGGCTTCAACGATTGTATCTTTTTGATCGCATCTTTTCCATTTCGAGCTGTTCCAACTACTTCCACCTTCGAGTTGCCAACAAAAAAGTCACTAATTAGCTTTCTCATAAAAGCAGAATCATCCACAACTAAAAGCTTGCTTTTATGCAAAAAGTCCAATTAATCACGCCCTTTCGAGAAAATACTTCTAAGTTTCGTTAAAAATTTTTTCGTTGTTTGATCATGTGCATGTATTTCCCCCGCACGTTGCTCCATAAAACGAACGACTATAAGTTGCAATGTCTTTGATATTAATGCGTCTGGATAAGCAAGTGAGAATGGCACTTGCTCGCGCACTGCCTTACGCACAACAGGGTCTTCAGGTAATGAACCAAGAATGATCGTTTCTTTGTCTAAAAAACGTTTCATTGTTAACTGTAAACGTTCATTCGTTTCTATTCCTTCTTCTTTACTGAAAGCGCGGTTACAGAGAATATAAAACTGCTTATCTGGATCTCGAACATGAATATATTTCATCATGGAGTACGCATCTGTAATAGAAGTAGGTTCCGCTGTTGAAATGACGATAATTTCATCAATAGATGTGAGTAAATCTAACGACCAATTAGTAGCACCAGCGCCCATATCAAATAAAATATAATCATAGTTTTTTTGAAGTTCTTCAAATGCTTGAATAAGTCGTTCAAACATACTATGAGACCAATCAAGCACACTCGTCATACCTGACCCACCTGAAATATACCTTAAATCGTAAGGCCCTTCAAATATTACCTCATCTAGTAGCTTATTTCCTTCTAAGTAATCTTTTAAACTATAAGAAGCATTTTTCCCAATTAAGATATGGATATTCCCCATCCCAATATCCATGTCTACAATGACAACTCTTTTTCCCTTTTGGGCTAAAGTCATGGCAAAGTTCATTGTGAAGTTACTTTTACCTACTCCACCTTTGCCACTTACAACTGCAATCGCTCTACCTAGTTCGCCTTGCTGTTTCATCATTTTTAAGCGTAATGCTTCAGCTTGGTCTCTCATTTTTCTTCACCTTGAAAAAACAAATTAAGTACTGCTTCTAAATCAGCTTCTTCAATATCTTCTGGTACTTCTTGACCATTCGTATAGTAAGCAAGTCCTTTATTATATTTAATCATTAAATTGATCATTGTGCCAATAGAATTTGTTTCATCAATTTTTGTAAAAATAAATTTTTGAATTGGTAATTGCTTAAATTGATCTACAATATTCTCCATATCCCTTTCTTTCGTTGTCATTGCAAGCACTAAATAAGATTCTGCATGATCATCGAATTTTATGAGGCGTTGGAGATCATCAACATACTTGACTTCTTTATAATTTCGACCAGCTGTATCAATAAAAACCAAATCTAAATGTGATAATCTCTGGATTGCTTGTTCAAAATCTGTTGCATTGTAAGCAATTTCTACAGGAGCTTGTAAAAGACCAGCATATGTTTTAAGCTGCTCTATTGCCGCAATCCGATAAGTATCTGTCGTAATAAAGCCAATCTTTTTCTTTTTTTCTAACACAGCTCTAGCAGCCATTTTAGCAATAGTTGTAGTCTTACCAACCCCTGTTGGCCCTAAAATGTTTATATATTTTCTTTCGTAGGATAATCCTCCGACTGGAAGTACTTCTAGCTTCTTACGTAATAAATTTTTTGCTATCAATTTACATTGTGAAAAATTTATTTCGGATGCTTCTCTAAAATGCATAAAAAGCTCATCACCTATCGTTGTGATGAGCTCTTCACTTAGCTCTTGCTGTCTTAAGTATTCAATGAAGGGTAAGAGTTCATCGGGATATTGAGCTTGGGTAGTCTTTTTATGCATCGATTGCATTAATGATTTTAAATCAGCAATTTCTTTTCTCAATTCTTCTGACATGCTAGCGTCCTCATGTACTGCTGCTACATCAAGGGGTGGTTCCTGATGCATTTTTGCTTGAATAGCATTTGTAATCTCTTGTAACCTTGCATTTTCTTTTTTTACTACAGGCAGTACAGCTGGTGTTGGAACTGAAGACACTTGCTGGGGCTCCATTGCATCAATACCCGCAACCACTTCAAAACTTTTCTTTTTTATCATGCCAAAAAATTTCTTTGTGATGACGACTTTTGAATTTAAAATGACTGCGTCCTCACCTAATTCTGCTCGCACTTGCTTCATCGCCTCTGGTATGGATGATGCATAATACTTTTTCATTTTCATTGAACATTCACCACCCCAACACTTTGAATTTCAACCGAAGCATCCAATTCATTATAGGATAGAACCGGAATTTGTGGGAAATAACGCTCCGTTAGTTGTCGTAAATACATCCGAACGGCTGGCGAGCATAATATAATAGCTGATTGCTCCATAAACGAAACACGCTCTACTTCCGCTGCAATAGTTTCTAATACTGTTTGAGAATCTTGTGGGTCCATAGCTAAATAATTACCGTGATCCGTTTGTTGGATACTATCAGCAATCATTTTTTCTACTTTACCTGAAACCGTAATCACCTTTAATACTGAACTATCCCCAACATATTGCGCTGTAATTTGACGAGCTAATGCTTGACGCACATATTCAGCTAAGATATCTGTATCACTCGTTAATTTTGCATAGTCTGCAAGTGTCTCAAAAATAATAGGTAAGTTACGCACTGATACATTCTCTCGCAGAAGCTTACCCAGTACCTTTTGGATTTCTCCAGTAGATAAAGGTGCAGGTGTTAATTCTTCTACTAAAATTGGATGGGATTCGCGTAAGTGATCGATTAACTGCTTTGTCTCTTGACGGCCTAATAACTCATGAGCATTTGCTCGAATTATTTCAGTTAAATGTGTTGACACCACACTTGGTGGGTCCACAACTGTATAACCATACATTTCCGCATCCTCTTTTACTTGCTCTGTAATCCATTTAGCTGGTAATCCAAATGATGGCTCGACAGTATCAATACCCTCAATAGAATCATCGTCTCCAGGGCTCATCGCTAAATAATGATCTAGTAAAAGTTCGCCTCGTGCCATTTCGTTCCCCTTTATTTTAATTCGATATTCATTTGGTTGAAGCTGAATATTGTCTCGAATACGGACTACTGGGATCACGATACCTAACTCCAAAGCAAGCTGTCGACGAATCATGATAACACGGTCTAATAAATCCCCACCTTGAGCGGCATCTACTAAGGGAATTAATCCATAACCAAATTCGAATTCAATTGGGTCCACATTTAATAAATTCACAACATTCTCAGGGCTCTTCATGCCGTCAGTAGCCACTTCTTCTTCAATCTCCTGTAATTCTTCTTCATCCTCTGGCTTCTTACGTTCCATCATATAAGCTCCCGCAATTAATGAAAGACCTATTGGCAGCGTTACCCAGTTTGGTATTGGCGTAAATAGCCCTAGTAATACAATGGTACCTCCTGCTACATAAAGCAGCTTAGCTTGAGCAAATAATTGGCCTGTAATGTCTTGACCAAGACTACCTTTAGAAGAGGCTCGTGTTACGACAATCCCTGTAGCAGTCGAAATAAGCAAGGCAGGAATTTGGGATACAATACCGTCCCCAACTGTTAGTTTCGAAAAATGTGTTGCTGCTTCCGCAAATGGAAGTCCCATTTGGACAACCCCAATGATGATACCAAATAATAGATTGATAATAACCATTACCATCGAGGCAATGGCGTCCCCTTTTACGAATTTTGTAGCACCGTCCATTGCTCCGTAGAAGTCGGCTTCTCCTGATACTTTTTCACGACGTTCACGTGCTTCCTTTTCGGAAATAATCCCCGCATTTAAGTCAGCATCAATACTCATTTGTTTACCTGGCATCGCATCAAGTGTGAAACGTGCCGCTACTTCTGCTACTCGTTCTGCACCTTTTGTAATAACAATAAACTGAATTAACACTAAAATTAAAAAGACGACTAAACCAACAAGTATATTTCCTCCAACTACGAAATCACCAAAAGTTTCAACGACCGAACCTGCATCTCCATTTGCTAAGATGGCACGAGTAGTGGAAACACTTAGTCCTAATCGGAACAAAGTTAATAGTAAAATTACCGAAGGAAAAATGGAAAAATCCAATGCTTCTTTCATACTCATTGCTGTGAGCAGTACAATTAATCCTAATGTAATATTAATGACAATTAAAAAACTTAACATCCACGGAGGAAGAGGGATGATGAGCATCGCAACGATTAAAATAACCGCACCTAAAACCCCAATATCGCGAACTTTCATTTGTGTCCCTCCTACAAAAAGCCTTAAATTTTTCGCTTAATACGGTAAACATAAGCGAGTATCTCTGCTACTGCTTTGAAAAATTCTTCTGGTACCTGATCGCCTATTTCTACCTGGTCATACATAGCTCGTGCTAAAGGTCGATTTTCAACCATTATTACATCATGTTCTTTGGCGATCAGTTTAATTTTTTGAGCAATAAAGTCTGTCCCCTTCGCAATAACACGAGGAGCATCCATACTGTCCTCATTATATTTGAGGGCAATTGCATAGTGAGTAGGGTTGGTAATAACTACATCCGCACTCGGGACCTCTGACATCATACGTCTCATCGCCATCTCACGTTGGCGTTGTTTGATTTTTGATTTGATTAAGGGGTCACCCTCACTATTTTTATATTCATCTTTAATATCTTGCTTAGACATTTTAAGATTTTTTTCATACTCATGTTTTTGATACATCCAGTCTAAAACGGATACACAAAGTAATACTAAAGAAGCTGCTATACCCATAATACCAACAAGCTTCCCTACCGTAATGAGAGTCATCCATGGACTTTTAAACGATAACGCCAAAACTTCTGGTAAGTTTGACCAAATAATAATTGTTGTAACACTTCCGATAAAACCAATCTTTAAAACAGACTTTATTAACTCCACAATGGCTTTGACAGAAAATATCTTTTTTAACCCTTTAATAGGGTCCATCTTTTTCAAATCAAACTTCATTGGCTCTAACGTAAAAAGAAAACCAAATTGCAAAAAGTTACCTGCAAGTGCTCCGACAAATGCAATTGCCATAATGGGCACAATGATAAAAGCCATTTGAATCAAAGTTTCTGTAAATAGGTGCATCACACTATCAATAGTCAGTGATTCGATGCGTATGTTATGAATAAAGGTTTGCCTGAAAAAAGCTAAAAGCTCGTCACGCAAAGAACCTGCAAAGAAAAACAAAAAGATAAATACCATTAACATTACAATGGCACTAGAAATATCTTGACTCTTGACAACTTGCCCTTTTTTCCGAGCATCCTGTCGTTTCTTAGGGGTTGCCTTTTCTGTTTTTTCACCCGCAAAAAATTGTAGCTCTAAATTCAGTAGTAGTCTCATATTATCCACCACCTAAAATGGCCATTAAATCACGCATCCCATAAATCATAATCGTAATAAGCTTTTGAATAACTTGAATCATAACGGCCATCATTGTAAATAACACTAAAAAACTAACACCAATTTTAATAGGAAAACCGACAACAAATATATTTAATTGCGGTACTGTTTTTGCAGTGATCCCTAAAGCTAAATCGACCAAGAATAAGGTCGCTACAACAGGAGCAGCCATCTGGAATGCTATGGCAAAAACTGCTGTGAAAGTGGTGATAATAAATTGAGGAAAGTTTTCGTTCATAAAACTAGGGAATTGATCCATCGGGAAAAATTGATAGCTGTAGTAGATTCCATTAAGAATCATATGATGGCCATCAATCGCTAACAATAAAAGCAGTGCTAGCATATTAAAAAACTGACCGATTAATGGACTTTGAGCACCTGTTTGCGGGTCAATTATATTAGCAATGGCAAAACCCATTTGAAAATCGATAAAGCTTCCTGCAATTTGAATTGCGGACATGATGATATAGCCCATTAGACCGAGTAATAGTCCAACTAGTGCTTCTTTCACCACTAATAATATGTAATCATCATTGAATGCAAATGGCTCAACATCAATTGTATAGTACATCATCCAAGCTAAAACCAGTGCGAGAGTAATTTTGACTTGAGGTGGAATGGTTCTATAGGAAAAAAAAGGAACCGTAGCAAAAAAGGCTGAGACACGTACAAGTACTAATAAGAAAACCGTTAAATGCGGAATTAATTCATTCATGTACTCACCCTATATAACGCGTTAAATTCTCGAATATGTCTCTCGCATAGCTTGTAACTTGAGATAGCATCCAAGGGCCAAAGAATACGATGGCCACTAAGACAGCAATAATTTTTGGTACAAATGCTAACGTTTGCTCTTGTATCGAAGTTGTGGCTTGAAAGATACTTACCGCTAAACCCGAGATTAAAGCAACTAATAGTAGCGGACCGCTTGTTAGAAGGATAATCATTATAGCACGCTCTGCAATGGAAATAACCAACTCACCTGTCATACTGTATCATCCCCTAAAAACTTTGTAGTAACGATTTCATAACGAGATACCAGCCATCAACCAGTACAAATAATAATATTTTAAATGGCAATGAAATCATTACTGGCGGTAACATCATCATCCCCATCGACATTAATGTACTTGCGACAATCATATCGATCACTAGGAATGGAATAAAAATCATAAAACCAATTTGAAATGCTGTTTTAATTTCGCTTAAAGCAAAGGCAGGTACAAGCATAGTCAGTGGGATTTCCTCCACTGATGCTGGTTTTTCTGCTTGATTATATGTTAAAAATAAATCAAGATCTTTTTGCCTAGTATGCTTACTCATAAACTCTTTAAATGGCACACTAGCACGGTCATAGGCTTCTTCTATACCAATTTCTTCAGCAAACAATGGTTGTAATGCCTCTTTATTGACCTCTTGAAAGGTTGGTGCCATGATAAAAAATGTTAAAAATAGTGCCAGCCCAATAATCACTTGATTTGGTGGCATTTGCTGTGTTGCCAATGCTGTACGCACAAAGGATAAGACTATGACTATACGAGCAAAGGAAGTCATTAAAATTAAAATACTTGGTGCAAGTGATAAAACTGTTAGTAAAAGTAAGAGCTTTACAGATGTAGAGACATTCGTTGGATCGCTGTTGGAAAAAATATTGATTAAATCATTCATTTACCATCCTTCTCCTTCTGCTTCCATCTCTCTATCTCATCACTACGCTCCTGTTTTATTTCTGATAGCTTTTTTTCGAATAGATTGCCAAATGAATCCTGCTTTTGCTGATCATTTTGCACCTTCGCGCTATCTTTTCTCTTAAACTTAGAAAATACTTCTACAATATACGGTGATGTTGCTGCAAATTCTTGTCTTTCGTTATAAAGGGCTAAAAGAGCTTCAACTTCTTCAGGATCTGTAATTTCTCGTAATAGCTGAACGTCTTCTCCGACCCCAACTAAATACAATGTTTTACCTACCTGTAAAAGCTGAACTGACTTTTGTGCACCTAACGATAAACCGCCTAAATTTTGTACCATTTGATTACGTTGGAAGTTTAAATTTCGTTTATTTAAAAACTTCATCAATCCATAAAATAAAGCTACAACAAAAATAAGCGCCAAAACCATTTTTATGTATTCCCATGCAGATATATCTCCAGCTGCTGTTACAGTTGTTTCTTGTTTAGCAGCTGGATCAGTCGTATCTCCATTACAAGCTTCTGGGTCTTTAATGCAATCCGTGACACTATTTGTATCAACGTCTGCATAGACAGAAGTCGGTGTCGGGTACAAAAACAGGAAGGATACAAGAAATGCGAAAATCATCGTTAAACGAAATGATTTTAACATTTTCATGCAATCATCCTAGCGCTTTTTGAATCGCTTCAATTACACGATCTGCTTGGAAAGGTTTTACGATAAAGTCTTTTGCACCAGCTTGAATCGCATCGATTACCATTGCTTGTTGCCCCATTGCTGAACACATGATTACAGTTGCACTTGGATCTGTTCCCTTAATTGCTTTAAGAGCTGCAATACCGTCCATCTCTGGCATTGTGATATCCATTGTTACTAAATCTGGTTTTAGTTCATTGTACTTTTCGACAGCTTGTAAACCATCTGCTGCCTCTCCAACAACTTCAAATCCATTTTTTGATAAAATATCCTTGATCATCATGCGCATAAATGCAGCGTCGTCTACAATCAAAATTCTTTTAGACATGGTTAACTCCTCCAATTGAAACTATCTTAAATTATTTAAACGCTCTGCTTGACTTAAAACATCTGTAATACGGACACCAAAGTTTTCGTCAATAACAACGACTTCCCCTTTAGCAATTAAACGACTATTGACTAAAATATCAACTGGTTCTCCCGCTAATTTATCCAGTTCAATAATTGAACCACTTGATAGTTCTAAAATCTCTTTAACAGAACGTTTCGTACGTCCTAACTCTACAGTAACTTGCAATGGAATATCAAGTAGCATATTTAAATTTCTAGCTTCAGATTGAGAGATTACATTTGTATCGAAGCTAGCAAACTGGGCTTGTTGCACATTTACAGGTTGTGCTGGTTGTGCAGGTCTTGCTGGTTGTGCAAATTGTTGTGGCTCCTGATAAATCGGTTGCTGCATCGGTACTGACTGCTGTTGATAAACTGGTTGTTCAGATGGTGGTGCTACAGGTATTTGCTGTTGAACAGGCGGTGGTGTAACTGGTGGAACCTCAGGTGCAATAGTTGCTGCCACAGGTTCCTCAAACACTCCTGTTTCACCTAATAATGATTTTACAATATTTTGACTAAATTTAAGCGGTAATAATTGCATTAAATTCGAATCAATTAAATTACCAATTTTTAATCTAAATGAAACTTTCACCAGCAAATCGTCTTCTGGGATATTTTCTCGACCTTCATCTTGCGAGATGTTCATTAAATCAATTGTCGGTGGAGAAATATCTACTTTTTTGTTGAAGACCGTCGACATAGATGTAGCAGCTGAGCCCATCATTTGATTCATAGCCTCTTGAACAGCACTTAGCTGAATTTCACCTAAGTCTGGCTTCGGATTTAATCCATCGCCACCTAACATTAAATCTGCGATAATTGCTGCATCAGATTGTTTAATAACAAGTAAATTCATACCTGTCAAACCAATTGTATATTCAACTTGTACAGCTACATATGGATGAGGAAATTCCTCTTCTAATTTATTACGATTAATCATCGAAATACTTGGAGTTGTAATATCTACTTTTTGACCCAATAACGCTGAAAGAGCTGTGGCAGAGCTACCAAAGGATATATTGCCTACCTCTCCTAATGCATCTTGTGCAAACGAATCAAGGTAATCCTCCACTCGTATCTCATTTATTTCTTCATTTGTTGAAGCATCAGTGTCGTTGTTTTTATCTCCCAACGTCTCGCCCCTTAATAGCGCTTCAATTTCTTCTTGGGAGAGCATTTCATCACTCATCTTCGTCTCCTCCTTTCAAAGGGTCGATAATCTGGATTGCTAATTTTTTGCCCTTTTTACCTGGTTGAACAGTGAACTTCGGCAATGTACCTACTTTTAGTAGTAATGGCGCTTCAATTTTTTGATCTAACTGTATGACATCCCCAACTTGCATTGTTAGGAAATCTTCAATAGTGATGTCCGTTAATCCTAATTCAACTGAGAGTGGTAATTGGGCTTGTTTCACACGTGTTTCAAGCATTTTTGTTTGCTCTGGTGACATCTCTTTCGTATTGGTTTGCATCCAATAGCGAACCGAAAGATTTGGAACAATTGGCTCCAATACAACATGCGGAATACAAATATTAATCATACCGCTTGTCTCACCAATTATCGTATTTAATGAAATTACGACAACCGTTTCATTAGGTGAAATCATTTGTAAAAATTGTGGATTTACTTCAAGTTCCACTAATATAGGATCAATTTCCGCAACATTTTCCCATGCTTCGCGTAAATTGTCGAATGAGCGTTCAAAAAGGTTTGTCATAATTTTTGTTTCTATTTCCGTTAGGTTATCTACATTACTATGACTTGCCCCACTACCGCCCATTAGGCGATCTAACATCGAATAGGCAATATTCGGATTAATTTCCATTAATATATTACCATCTAATGGTGGCACTTCAAATACATTAATGAGTGTCATATTTGGAATGGAACGAACAAACTCTTCAAATGGTATTTGGTCTACTGATGCAACCGTAATTTGTACATAGCTTCTAAGCTGTGCAGAGAAAAAGGTTGTCAATAGTCGTGCGAAATTTTCATGTATTCGGGTCAAACTTCGGATTTGATCTTTTGAGAATCGAAGTGCTCGTTTAAAATCATAAACTTTAACCTTACGTCCCTCGTCCTCTTTTTTTATGTCATCCGCTGACATTTCCCCTGTCGATATAGCGGAAAGCAGCGCATCTATCTCGGATTGAGATAACACATCTCCTGCCATTTGCCCACCTCCAATTCAAGCAGTTTCTGTTTTATTGAGTAATGAAGGAGGTAAAATATACTTCCTGGACTTCTCCCTCTTGCATCAACTCATTTAATCTTGTTTTTAATGATTTTTGGAAAATTTGTTTCCCTTGCTTACCTTCTAAGTCCTTTTGCTCCATTTCAGAAAGCTCTTGAATGGCGATGTTTTGCACTTGGAAAACGCGCTTTGTTAATTCTGCAGCAGCATCTTTGCTTGTCGTTTGAATTTTCAATGACAAGCGAACAACTCTTTTATCTGCAAGATTTGTCGTGATCTCTGGTATCTCCACTGTTGCCTCTACAATCTCATCAATGGACGGCTCAACAGCTCCTGTGGGCTTATTAAATTGCGTAAGCAATACAAACAAAATAACCCCAATCAGAATGACTGCTACTAGTAAAATAATAATCATTGTTAGCATTTTATTATTCTTCATCTTCTTCACCTCGTAGATGCGGGTTGGATAGTATTTGTATATTGTTATAAAAGGCAGTAACCTTTTGTCGCACCTCATCTTCACTCTCTAAAACAATTAATTTTGTTCCAGTTGTTAATGTAATAGTCGTATCTGGAAATGATTCGACTGTTTCTATGTATAAAGCATTTAATGTAAATGCTTTGCCATTTAGACGTGTTAGTTCAATCATGAATTAGGGCCGGGTCTAGCATGAGAGCCGGCCCGACCCTCCCTCATATGAAAATATGTTTGTTAAAACGTCCGTTTTGAAAGGACTATTTTATTATCGTTTTAAGTTTACTAGTTCTTGTAATATTTCATCAGATGTTGTGATGATACGCGTATTTGCTTGGAAACCACGTTGTGCCACAATCATCTCAGTAAATTCCTCTGAAAGGTCTACGTTCGACATTTCAAGTGAACCTGCTATCGGTTTGCCTAAACCTGCTTGACCACCTGCTTGTAAATAGGGTTCTCCAGAGTTTGCTGAAACTGTATAGTAATTACCGCCAACTTTCTCAAGACCACCTGCGTTGGAGAATTTAGCCATTACCAATTGACCACCCCATTTCAAGTCTCCATTTGCATCAACAAAAGTAACTTGACCGTCTGGTGCAATACTCATCGATTTTGCATCAGTTGGAATACGGATACGTCCCCATTCTCCACTGTTTTCTGTGGCCGCTGTTGGTAAACCCCAAGTGCCATCAACATTTAAATCCTCACTTGTTACTTCATCCAACTCCGCTGGTGCATCGAAGTCAGTAGACATTGAATCTAAATTTTCAGAGTTAGCAGCCGCAGACCCCATTAGATATTTACCATCTGCATTAACTAGAAAACCTTGTTCATCCATATAAAAATTCCCTGCACGTGTATAGAGAGTATTTGTAAATGGCGTTTCACCAGTTCCTTCACCAGTTCCTGACACTAAATCACCTACTATGAAGAAACCTTCTCCCTCTATAGCTAAATCTAATCCGCGTCCAGTATATTGTCGTGATCCTGGATTATGAATAGTATCGATAGATGCAAGTTCTGCCCCTAACCCAACTTGTTTTGGGTTAATACCTCCTATAGTACCTGAAGGAGCTGAAGCACCCGCTGATGTTTGCGACATTAAATCTTTGAAAATTACTCGCCCTTTTTTAAAGCCATAAGTGTTCACGTTGGCAATATTATTACCAATCACATCTAGCTTTGTTTGGAAGTTTTTAAGACCTGAAATACCTGAATACATAGAACGTAACATATGTTTTCGTTCTCCCTTCGTTTTATATAGGTGAGCTTCTATCACTCAGCATCACCAAGGCTTCCTTACGTAAGAAGGTCCAGCCTTTAAAGCACAATCGTGCCATCAATATTTGTAAATAACTGCTGTTTTGCTTCCGTGCGATCCATTGCTGTAATGACAGTAGCATTTTTAGCACTGACAATTAAAGCTGCTTGATCCATCAAGACTAATGGTTGTTTGACACCTTTTGAGTGTGCTTCAAATACCTTATCCGATACAACCTGCCATTCATGTTCAGTGATATTAATTTTACGCTCAATAATACGTTCATTCGCATGCTTACTCACCTTTAGCTCTTGTTTAGAAGCTTCCTGTAAATGAGCCTTAAACGATTGTTGTGTATTAATTGGCTTAGGCTGTGTTGAGCGAATAGATGGATGCAAGGGTACACGATGAATTGAAAATTTATCCATCACTTTTCTCCACCTTTATTCGCTAATCACTGTAAAATCTTTATCTGTTAGTCTTTTATCATTATCTAATACATAATTAATGACCCCATCTTTATTGGAAACAGAGACGATTCGTCCTTTTAGTTCTTGGTCACCGTCTTTATACGTTACATTTTTACCAATCAATTGGCTAGCTTTCACTAATGGAGATTCAGGTACATTATTATTGCCATTGGAACTAGAATCGCTAGCTCCACCTAAAATACCAGATATATTACCAGGAGCAATCTCTTTCCCATCAGCTAATTTGAACACAACATTTCCATCTACAAATTTAAGGGATTCAATGACGCCTGTTCCTTCATTAACCACAGGATTACCTTTTTCATCTTTCTCCTCTGTAATCTCATGCCATTTGACTTCTTTGCCAATAAAAGTTGTATAACTCATCATCTGTGTTTGTTGCTGAGATGCTAGTAAAGATTCCATTGCCTTTGTCATATTTTGCATTTGCTCTAAAGAAGAGAACTGCGCCATTTGAGAAATAAATTCTCGATCATCCATTGGATTTGTTGGGTCCTGATGCTGTAATTGTGTAATTAACAATTGTAGAAAGGCATCCTTACCAAGCTCACTATTGCCTGTTTGCTTCACTGGCTTCTGATAATTTGAGTAATAAAAATCATCAGTTATAGCCGGATTTGTCACCTTCGTAGTAGTATCTGCCATTGTTACACCTCCTCACTTATTAAATAGTCACTAAAGGACATTCCTTCATCTTCATCATCACTTTTTTGATCCTGTTCTTCGTCCTGCTGTTGTTTAAAGAAATTATTGAAGAAGCTTTGATCACGTTGTTGACGATCGGCATCTTGCAGAGATTGTGCAATATCAAGACGATCTACTTGTATATTTTGCTGAGCAAAAGCCTGTTTTAGCTGGTGTGCTTGGTTATCAAGCAATTCACGTCCATGGGCTGTAGAAGCCAGTATACGGGCTGTAAGAACTCCATCATTTTGTACAAGTTCAATACGAACTGTCCCTAGATTTTCTGGATACAATTTTATGGTTAAGCGTGTAATGCCTTGAGCATTCGAAATCTGCGCTCGATTGATAATGGCTTGCATTTCTTTTAGTAAAGCTTCGGATTGAGCAGGCTTAGCCGTTGGTAACGTTACATGGAATGTGTCTGGTTTCGTTTGTACAGTTTGTGGTGTAACCATGTCATTTGTATTTGTTTCACTTTGTTTCGTCATTTGGACTTGCTGAACAACTTGCTGGAAGCCTTGTAATGGCAATGTAACAGTTGTTTTAGTTGTTGTTACCTGCAAAGTTTCTACCTGCGTTTGTAAAGTCGTTAATAGGCTTCTCACCGTTGTTAACAGGTCTTCTTGAGGTGCTGTTAAGTCTGTCTTTTGTCCTACCAATTGCGCTAATTTCAACACTTGAAGAAGTTGTGATGCCTCTTTTGGTGTCACTTGACCTTCGCCTTGTAAAGCAGTGCTTATATTCGCCTGTAGTACCGGCGCTTGGGCATCTACTAAAGTTAAGAGCTCCCAAACATCCCTTGCTTCCTTTTCTTCTCCTAGTAGCTGTTGGACGATTTTTTGAAGCTGCTCTTCATCAATCCCTAATGCATTTAATATATTTTCTAAATGAAGCATTTCATCCAGTGCCACTGCCTTACCGTCTTCTCCAAATTGAAGCAATAATAAACCATCATCGTGAGAAATCCCCAGTAAATCTAGTACTTCCTCCATTGATTCAGCATTTAATAACGCTTGTAAATCCCCGAGTTCATTTGTTGAAGTCGTCTGTGATGACTGGGTTGTTTGAGTTGAAGAAGTTAATACTTGCCCAAAAACAGAACCAAAATTTGATAAATTTTCTTTATTCGGTGTGCTGCCTATTTTTCCTTCAGCGTTTCCAACTGTTGTTGATTTTGTTGCTGCAGTTTTAGTAGGTACTGTTTTATTAATCATTTGCATCATTGCTACATCCACTATTTTTCACCTCCTTTCAATTATCCTACTGTTTAGCCATAAGCTCCGTATATTTTGCTGCATCTTTTGCATCCATTTTTTCTAAAATAGCTGCTAATTTATCTGGCTTTAAATTCGTTAAAATCCGCAGTGCTTCTGTATCACTCATATTGATTAACACAGGTGCCGCAGCTTTCGGCGACATCTTATCAAATGTTGATAAAATATCGTTAAAGTCACGCTTCACATCATCTTGTTCACGATTTAGTTTTTCAATTTCAAATTGAAGCTGTTCCTTTTCTGTCAGCAGCTTCTCTTTTTCAGTTATTGTTGAATCTAATTTTTTTTGAAGCTGGGTAATCTCTGCTTCTTTTTCTTGTACCTCTGCCTGTAAACTCACTATTTTAGAGTCGTTATTAACGACAGCATCCTTTGCTTGTTGCTCTTCTGAGGGAATAAAAGGTAAACTACCAATTGCCTTTTTTCCTAAATCAAAGACATTTGTATTCATTAATGTTGCCACAACAAGCAAAACCGCTACTACAAACATAATCGGCAGTACAATCCAAGTAAAAAACTTAAGAAAGCCCCCAGATTTTTTCTTTGGTTGCTCTTCTACTAACTCTGTTGCTAATCGATTGTCTTTCTTTGCCATGAAATCACCTGATTTCTTTCTTGTTATACGTTTGTAATGAAATTTCATCTAAAAAAAGGCTTTCTATACGATCTTGCTCTTGTTGGAAATGCTTAAAATCCTTTTCTCTCATTTTTTCAAATTTACGTACTTCCAAGTTTTTTTCTAATAGTTTTTCTTCGTGCCAATTCATCTTTGCACGAGCTTGTATCACTTTCTGTTGTACATCTGCAATTGTTTTTTCGAGACTATCAATGAAACGACTATAATGATGAATTTCATCTATGGATGAACCAACCATTAAACGCTCCTGCTGAAATGCAATTAAATCTTCTTTCTTTTTTAGCAAGTCATATAATTTTGTTGCTATTTCTTCAAAAGAACGGACAGATTCCTTATAAGCCATTTCGGTTTCGTTTTTTTCTTGTTCGCGAATAGTTAACACTTTTTCAAAACGATACACATAACTGACCATCTATTTCGCACCACCGTTCGATAATGTTATTAACTCATTGACACTTTCTTCTAGTGTCACTTTATCTAAGTAACCCTGTTTAAGATAAGCAGTAATGAGCGGTTCATAATGAATTGCTTCATCAATTTCTTTAGAGGTTCCTCTTTTATAAGCACCAATATTGATCAAATCCTCTGATTTGTCGTAAGTATAATAGAGTTCTCTTAATCGTTCAGCAGCTTTCTTATGAGTTGGCTCTGCAACATGATTCATCAAACGACTCACACTTTTCAAGACGTTTATGGCTGGATATTGCCCCTTGTTGGCAAGATTTCGATCCAATACAATATGACCATCTAATATCCCTCGCACAGTATCCGCAATTGGTTCATTCATATCGTCACCATCTACTAAAACAGTATAGAATGCTGTTATAGAACCCTTTTCATTGGTGCCTGTACGTTCTAGTAATTTAGGCAATATCGCAAAAACAGAAGGCGTATAACCTTTTTGTGCTGGTGGTTCTCCTGTGGCAAGTCCAATTTCACGTTGTGCCATAGCCACACGTGTCACGGAATCCATCATCAGCATGACATTTAAGCCTCGATTTCTAAAATATTCGGCGATTGCTGTAGCTGTAAATGCCCCTTTAATCCGCATTAATGCTGGTTGATCAGATGTGGCTGCAACAACAATCGATCGACTTAAGCCCTCAGCACCCAAATCACGTTCGATGAATTCCCGAACCTCACGACCACGCTCACCTATTAGCGCAATAACATTCAAATCTGCTTGTGTATTTCTTGCGATCATACCAAGTAAAGTACTTTTACCTACCCCAGAACCAGCGAAAATACCAACACGTTGTCCATTTCCAACTGTTAGCATACCGTCAATAGCCTTGACTCCCACTTCAAGCCTTTCATTAATTGGTGGACGAGTTAGTGGGTTTGGTGGATCTTGTTCTGTAGGGACTGTCATGAGACCTTTAGGTAATAGAGTGCCATCAATTGGATTCCCCATAGAATCCAATACTTTGCCGATTAACTCAGGACCCACTTTTACTTCCAGTGGAGCTCCCGTTCCTTCAACAAGGCAGCCAATAGATATTTCACGTAAGGAGGTAAAAGGCATCAAGACGACTATTTCATCTTTAAAACCAACGACCTCTGCTAAAATAATCTGGTGACCATGATTTACAGTTTCCACATGAATTTTACAGACATCACCTATAGAACTATCTGGACCTTGCGACTCAATCATTAAGCCAACAACTCTAGTAACCCTACCGAACTTTTTAAAAGTTGGGATATGCGGAATTTGTTCAATTAATTGAGCCGCTTTCATCAAGATCATTCCTTACTCTCTAATATTTCATGTAACTTTAATCTGAGAGCATTTAATTGCTCATCGATGCTAACCATAATTCTTCCATGATTTGTTTCAATATAGCAATCTGTCTCATTATCCAAATCTTCATTAACAAAAATCATTAATGGTACGTCTATTGGGAACATTTCTGCTAATTCATCTCGGTTGGTCGTAATTAAAGCATAATAAGCTGGCGAAACATAAATTTTAATTTCCTTCATTTCTCTTGCTTCTTTTAGCCCTCTACGCACAATCGATACAAATAGTTCGTTATCCTGTTCTAACGAAGTACCAATAATTCTTTCTGCAGCAGTTAAACCTAACTCTAAAATTACCGCTTCTTGATCTTCAATATATTTTTGAGCATTTTCTTTCGCTAACATCATTATTTCGTTCGCTGTTTGAAGTGACTGAGCCATTGCTTCAGTGGCCTTATTCATACCATCTTCATAGCCTTGTCCAAATCCCTCATCATAAGCTTCTTGAACACGATTGGGTCTCTCTTCCTCCCAATTTAGCTTTAAATGTTCAATTTCTTGAAAGTGCCTATGCTTTTCCTGTTCAAACATCTCTCGTTCAGCTTGCAAAGCAGTTCTAGCTTCAGTAAGTAAACGATCTCGCTCTGCCACGACTTCATCCAACGTTAATTGATGCTGAGGAGGTCCTTCTTCTTGGTATTCTTCCATCGCTTCAAACATATCACGGATTTGTATTTCTTTGACATTATCGCTATCAGACTTAGTGTAAATAGAACGGATGATTCTAGACAATGACGTCATCTCCTCCACCACGAGCAATAATAATCTCTCCAGCATCCTCTAGACGACGAATAACAGCAACAATTCGAGATTGTGCCTCCTCTACGTCACGTAAACGTACAGGTCCCATAATTTCCATTTCTTCTTTAAATGTTTCAGCCATACGTTGTGACATATTGCGGAATATAATATCTTTTACCTCTTCACTTGATACCTTCATTGAAAGCAGTAAGTCTTCGTTTTCACAATCACGAATAACACGCTGAATGGAACGATTGTCGAGTGTAACAATATCCTCGAACACAAACATACGTTTTTTGATTTCCTCTGCAAGTTCTGGGTCTTGTATTTCCAGTGCATCGAGTATTGTTTTTTCTGTTTGTCGATCTACTCCATTTAAAACTTCAACAACTGCATCAATACCACCAGTTTCTGTATAATCCTGCGTAACGGTTGATGATAATTTACGTTCTAACACAGATTCAATTTCGCTAATCACTTCTGGTGAAGTCGATTCCATGACCGCTATACGTTTAGCAATGTCAGCTTGTACTTCCTGTGGTAAAGAAGATAAAATAACCCCCGCTTGCCCTGCCTCTAAATAAGAGAGGATTAGGGCAATTGTTTGAGGATGTTCATTTTGGATAAAGTTAAAAATTTGCGCTGGATCAGCTCTTCTAGCAAAATCAAACGGGCGTACTTGTAATGAAGATGTTAGTCGATTAATGATTGTTTGTGCTTGTTCTACGCCAAGTGCTTTTTCTAATACTGTTTTTGCATAGCCAATACCACCTTGTGTGATATAGTCCTGCGCGAGTGCAATATTGTGAAATTCTTCAATAATCTCTTCTTTTACATTTGATTCTACTTTTTTAACACTTGAAATTTCTAATGTTAAACGTTCAATTTCTTCCTCTGTTAAGTGCTTATAGACAGAAGCTGAAACTTCAGGCCCTAATGAAATTAACAAGAGAGCGGCCTTTTGTTTTCCGGTTAATTCTTTATCTTTCTTGGACACAGCCGAACCTCCTAGTTAGTCTTCAGCAATCCAACTACGCAGTAACTTTGCAAAATCGTCTGGCTTTTCTTTGGCCATTTTTTCTAGCTGCTTACGACGCATTGTAGCTTCCGTTTCAATTTCTTCATTAATATCTTCAACCATTAATTCTTCTTGTTCTTCTAGGATACTTAACTCTTCCTCTTCCTTCGCACGTTTACGTGAACGGATAATGAAGAATGCTAGTAATAAGATAACAGCTAACAAAATACCTCCGATAACCCAAACCCACCATGGAATGATTGGTTTTTCATCAGCTACCTCTGTTGCCTTACCGTATAATGGTTGTACAGATACCGCCACTTTTTCATCGATCTGCTCTTGAGTAAGTTCTGCTGCTACGTCTTTGGAAATTGTTGTACGTACAATTGTACTTAAAATTTTCTCAATATCTTCTCGAACACCGTCTGGTAATGACGCTGCGTCAGTTGCTGTCGGTGGTTCAACAATTACTTGTATCCCAATATCCTGAATTTTATAAGGAGCTTCTTGAATATCCTTACGTATACGGTTCACATCATTATTAATCGTTTCTTCCGTACGTTCGTAATCACCATTTCCTGCTGTACCTTCATTATAAGTTGTGAAGTTATCAGTAGTTGTTTCAGCTTCAGGTGTTCCAGCAGCGGCAGCTGCTCCTGTACCAGAATATTGCTCTGTAATTCGCTGAGCACTTATGGCAATACCTTCCATATTTTCTTCATCAACAGGTGTCACAAGATTTTCTTCTCGATTTTCTTTCTTGAAATCAATATCCGTTGTGACAGAAACCATTACTTTATCTTGTCCCATCAACGTTCCAAGCATATTTTGTACTTGACGTTGTAGATCTCGTTCTACCAATTTCTTCATTTGTAATTGGCCTTCAGCTGTTGTTGTGGAAGTACCATCAGCTGTTGCTGCATTCAGATCAAAGTACTCTGAAAATTGGTTAGAGATCACGATATTTTCAGTCTTTAAATTCGGAATACTTTTTGACACTAAATTGTACATTGTAGTTATTTGCTGTTCCGTAAATTTATAGCCAGGATCAGTATTTAAAACGATAGATGCTGTTGCCTCTCCTTGAACATCCGTTACGAATACACCTTCCTCAGGAACAGTAATCATCACTTTTGCATCTTTTACACCTTCCAGATTTTTGAAAAGTTTAGCAATTTCAGTTTCAGTAGCTGCTTTTTTTAATAGGTTAAATTCATTATCAGTCATACCAAATCCTGAACTATTAGCAAATGAGTAATCGATTGATCCTGTTTGTGGATATCCCTCTGAAGCTAATTGCACTAATAAGGAGTCAACTTGCTCTTCTGGCACTAAAATAGATGTTCCACCTGGAGCAATTTGATAGGTCACACCTTGGGAATCTAGCGCTTCCTTTACCTGTCCAATTTCCCGTGTTGATAAATCTTTATAAAGTGGAACATATGTAGTTTTGGAAGCAAAAAATGTCACAATTGCTGCTAGTGCGATTACAACTACCACGGAGCCAATCATAACTATTTTTTGCTTTTTACTTCGACTTGTCCAAAATTGACTGGTGTCGTTTTTTATTTTTGTCAATCGTTCATTCATTATGAATCCTCCGGTTATAGTGAATAACCTAGCCATCAATAATTTGCGAACATAATGAGCCACTCTGATTTGTGGTTGTTAATTTATATTGAAAAGAGGTTTCTTATCTTTACAATAAAATTAAACACTCATGCGCATTATTTCTTGGTAAGCTTCAATCACCTTATTGCGAACTTCAATTGTTGCGTTTAGGGTAATGCTTGCCTTTTGCGAAGCAATCATCACTTCATGCAACTCCACATCTTCACCTTTAATTAGCTTCTGAGTAAATTTATCAGAAGTTATTTGTTGATCATTTACTTTTGCAATTGCTTCTTTTAACGAGTTCGCGAAGCTTTGTTGCGCTTCATAAGGTGTAGCATTCAGTTTATTCGTGTTATTTACAACCTGAGTAGGTGTCATTAGCGAAATGGACGAAATGGCCATGTATGTATCTTCCTTTCTACTTAAATTTATTTACCAATCTCTAAAGCCTTTGTAAGCATGGATTTATTCGCATTAAATACAGTTATATTCGCCTCATAAGAACGAGTAGCCGACATTAAATCAACCATTTCTTTTAATGGATCGACGTTAGGCATGTTTACATAACCATCTGCATTCGCATCTGGATGAGTTGGGTCATATACAAGTTTGAAAGGTGTTTCTTGATCTTCTGAGATTCGAGTAATTTTCACACCATTACCAACACCACTTTTTGCATTTTTACCTAGTGCTATATTCAAAAAATTAGAAAATTGTCCTTCTTGAGCTGACAGCGTCACGGACTTACGTCGATATGGTTCCCATTCCCCATTCACTTGACGAGCGCGAGTTGTATCCATGTTAGCCATATTAGAAGAAATAACGTCCATACGTAAACGCTGCGCTGTTAATGCGGAGGCAGTGGTATTCATCCCATGAAAAATAGACATCTATTACTTACCTCCTTTAATAACAGTATTCAATGTGTTTAATTTCCCATTAACACGATCGATTAGAGCATTATAATAAATTTGATTCTCTGCTAATTTCGCTTGCTCAGCATCCATATCTACAGCATTGCCATTGTTTCTATATCGCAAGTTCTCAACAATATTGACACCTGGTGTAGATTGTCGAAACGTGAAATCATAATGTCTATTATCAGTGCGGTATGCAGAAATAGCTATGCTCTTCTGCTCTTCCAACATATCCTTAAAACTAACATTTTTCGCCTTATAATTAGGTGTATCGACATTCGCGATATTATTTGCGATTGTTTTATGATTTAAAGTGGCATAGGAAAGTCCATTTTCCAGGCTACTAATAGTTCCTCCAAATAAATTCAAAACTGTTCACCTCATTTTATTTAAAATCTATGTACTTGTTAATTTATCCAATAATACAATTGTAATTAAGATGATACCTAGTGTCTATTGTCTTTTGTCACTTTTTAATAGTCTATACGCCCTATTTTTTCTCCCTCTCAACCATGACAAAACTTCCCCATCCTTTGCGTCTCTAGGCTTCAGTAAAGATTAATAATCATCTAGTTATTTTACACCATTTCGACAGTGTTTACGATTTTATTGTGAAAAATGCCTTTTTATGAGGTTTATCGCCTTTTTTAATCCTTTTAAATAAAGGTCCCTTTTTACTAGTTTAATCACTATGGGAGTATTTTTTATACAGTGACTATAAGTTTATTCACCATTATTCAAAAGTAACATATCAGCATTTTTTATATGCTAATTGTAGTGACAAATTATCGAACATTTTTAGGATAAAAGCAACGAAATCCATGTTTTTATATTAATTCTCTAAAAAACAAATGCCCTAAAATTTCGAAAATACACAAAAAAGCGTCTATATTTACCATAGACACCATCATTGTTTTGAAAAACAATACATTTTATGAAAGATGAAAACGGCTTTCATTCCACACTACCTGCTTGCCACTATACTTCTCTCTCACTCAGTTTAAAGTACAAAACTACCGCTCTGTTTAAGGTCTCCCCTTTCTCACAGGGGAATCAATTAGCCTTCTACTCCACCGTTCTACATTAAAAGCAAAAATTACAATCACTAGTCTTAAAAGTCACTTTTCCTCATGTTCGACTAACGGATTCATTGTACGCTCCTCTTGATTGGACGATGACGAAACCTAAAGCACCCCTCACCTTTCTAAAAGGTCTTTTTCAATATTATCTTTTTCAACAACATAAAAAGCGTCTATGTTTACCATAGACGCTTTCATTAGCTTATTAAAAGAAGTATTTATTTCATTTTAATTTCTGCTAAAGCATTTAAGAATTTATCGTTTAGTACTTTAATATAAGTACCTTTCATACCTAAAGAACGAGATTCAATGACACCTGCTGATTCAAGTTTACGTAATGCATTTACGATCACCGAGCGTGTAATACCCACTCGATCAGCAATTTTAGAAGCAACTAGTAAGCCTTCATTACCATCAAGTTCTTCGAAAATGTGTTCAATTGCCTCTAACTCACTGTACGAAAGTGAATTAATAGCCATTTGCACGACAGCTTTGCTACGAGCTTCTTCTTCAATTTCTTCCGACTTTTCACGTAAAATTTCCATACCAACCACTGTTGCACCATACTCAGCTAAAATTAGATCATCATCTTCAAATTGTGAAGATAAACGAGCAAGGATTAATGTTCCTAAACGCTCACCACCACCAACGATTGGTACAATTGTTGTTAAAGCATTTTGGAATAAATCTTTATTTTCTACCGGGAAAGCAGTATGTTCATTATTAATATCTAAATTTGATGATGTTTCAGAGATCGTAAATAAGCTATGTGTATATTCTTCTGGGAACTGTCTCTCTTCGAACATTTTTTTCATACGTTCATTTTCAATTTGTTGGTGAATTGAAATACCTAATAATTTACCTTTACGACTTAAAATATAGACATTACTATCGATAATATCGCCTAATGTATCGGCCATTTCCTTAAAGTTTACTGGCTTACCAGCAGAAGCTTGAAGCATCGAGTTAATTTTACGTGTTTTTTCTAATAAATTCATTATATGTTCCTCCTATAAATAATCCGAAGAGTATTTACTAAATATTCTAAAGGTTTTTACTATTGAATGATACTAATCAGCTTTATCTTACAGTATAAACTGTGACAAATCTTTGTTTTTTACTATTCCCGCAAGTTTTTGATCCACATACGCCGCATTGATTGGGATACTGGCAGGCGCAATTTCAGATGCCTCAAACGATAGTTCTTCCAGTAAACGTTCTAATATCGTGTGTAAACGACGAGCTCCGATATTGTCTGTTTCCTGATTCACTTCAGTTGCTATCTCAGCAATTCGTTCAATAGCATCTGTCGTGAAATGAATTTCTACGCCTTCTGTCTCTAAAAGTGCTTTATATTGCAAAATTAATGATTGATCTGGTTCTTGTAAAATACGGACAAAATCCTGTTTTGTTAATTTTTCTAGCTCTACTCGAATTGGGAAACGGCCTTGTAACTCGGGAATTAGGTCTGATGGTTTTGACATATGAAATGCCCCAGCAGCAACAAACAGCATATAATCCGTTTTCACTGCACCATACTTTGTAGTAACCGTAGAACCTTCTACAATTGGTAAAATGTCACGTTGAACTCCTTCACGGGAGACATTCGCCGAAGTATTTCCTTCTTTACTAGCAATTTTATCGATTTCGTCAATAAAAATGATACCTGTTTGCTCAGCTCTTTTAATGGCTTCCTGTGCTACTTCATCAGCATCTATCAGCTTATTTGCTTCTTCTATTGTTAAAATACGACGCGCGTCTTTTACTTGCACACGGCGTTTCTTCTGTTTTTTAGGCATTAAACTAGAGAGCATATCCTGCATACCACTATTCGCAGACATATCCATCCCAGTTCCTTGTAACGCATCAAAAATGGATGGATTTTGTTCTGTTACCTCTACAGTAACCCACTCATTTTCTAACTTACCATTGCGTAAATCAATGGCAATTTGAGCACGCTTCGAGCGAACTTCTCCATCATCTGCTGATGAATCATCATTTGTTGGTTGTTCTTTCCCACCAAATAGCATTTCAAACGGATTTTGCATCGCCTGTTTTTTACGTAAAGAAGGCACCAAAAGTTTCACGATTGCTTCATTTGCTAATTCTTCTGCTTGTTCCTTGACAGACTCCATCATTTCTTCTTTAACTAGACGGTGAGAAGCTTCTACCAAGTCACGGACCATTGATTCAACATCTCTACCCACATAGCCTACTTCGGTAAACTTTGTCGCTTCAACTTTTACAAAAGGTGCATTAGTAAGCTTTGCAATCCTTCTCGCTATTTCTGTTTTGCCGACACCAGTTGGCCCAATCATCAAAATATTTTTCGGAATAACTTCAGCCTTCATATCTTCATTTAACAACGAACGACGATAGCGGTTTCGTAACGCAATAGCTACTGCTCGCTTAGCTTCATTCTGCCCAACAATGTAACGATCTAAATGCTCAGTAATTTGTCTTGGCGTTAAATTTTTTTGTGTCATTAGTTCAGCGCCTCCACGATAATATTATGATTTGTAAATACACAGATTTCAGCAGCTGTTTCTAATGCCGCTTCAGCTATTTCACGAGCAGTCATTGTTTCACCTGCATATTTTTTTAATGCTCTACCTGCAGACAATGCATAATTGCCTCCAGAGCCAATGGCCAAAATGCCATCATCAGGTTCAATCACTTCTCCTGTACCCGAAACGAGTAATAAAGTCGTTTTATCCATTACTAGTAGCATTGCTTCTAACTGGCGCAGCATTTTATCACCACGCCATTGTTTCGCTACCTCAACGGCTGCCCGTTGCAAATTACCGTTATACTCATTTAATTTGCCTTCAAACATTTCAAAAAGTGTAAAGGCATCAGCAACTGAACCTGCAAAACCAGCGAGGACCTGCCCATTAAACAGACGTCTGACCTTCCTTGCTGTACCCTTCATCACAACTGCATTTCCCAATGTTACTTGACCATCACCAGCCATAGCACAGCCTCCGTTATGATGAACCGCAAATATCGTTGTTGCATGAATTTGTCCCATCTGCCTTCCTCCTTAGCTCTATTATGCCCTTGGATGAGCATTCATATATGTTTGACGAAGATGCTCTTTTGTTACATGTGTGTAAACTTGTGTAGAAGATAAATGTGAGTGACCTAATAACTCCTGCACTGTCCGTAAATCTGCGCCATTATTCAATAAATGAGTAGCAAAAGTATGGCGAAGCATGTGTGGGTAAATTTTCGTATGGAGTGAGGCCTTATCAATCATTTCGTTTAAAATATGACGTACCCCTCTAGGAGTAAGTTCCCCACCACGCATATTGACAAACAACTGCAGATGATTCGTTTTTTTCATCAATCGTGGACGAGCTTGCTCTATGTAGTCCTGCATTGCTAAACTCGCAAATTGACCAAATGGAATGATTCGTTCTTTTCGACCTTTTCCCATTACTCGTATAATCGAATAATGAAAATCTACATCCTCTACTTGAATTGAAGTCAGTTCACTCACACGAATACCTGTTGCATATAACAGCTCTAATATAGCTATATTTCTTAATGATTTCAAATCATCACCAGTATTCGCATCAAATAACTGTTTCAATTCCTCTTCGTAGAAAAAATTAGGTAAACGTGATTCTTTTTTCGGATGATAAAGCGAACGAAATGCCCCGTCATCTAATCCGTACTGTCTATTTAGAAAGCGGAAAAAGGAGCGTATCGAGGAAATTTTCCTTGAAATAGAAGCCCTTGCCCTTTTCTCATCGTACAACTTTGTTACATAAAGACGTGCATGTATATATTCAACACTTGCTAAATCATCGATTCCCTCTGTTTGTAAAAAGGTTAAAAAATCTAGCAGGTCTGATTCATATTCTCGCACTGTATGAACAGAGAAGTTCTTTTCAACTTGGATGTAAAGCATGAACTGTTCGAGTGCATCTTGGGACGAAACTAACACAGAAAGATTCACCACCAATAATTTATTAATAATTTTCTTAAATGACTGACACTTGTAATATAACGGATATACAATCCTTTGTCATCTCTTACAAGTTTGTATCGTTTTCCTTATCATTAATAAACATACATATTGACACTAAACCTATCTTCATAATATAGCAAGTGTAAATAGTTATATTTTGAGAAAAACTCCATACAAAATAATAAAATACGTCTAATTAAGCATTTTGTCTACAAAAAGAAAAAGCCTCTAAGAGTATAACAACTTTTAGAGGCTTTTGGCAATTAAATTGTTTGTGAATTCACAAAATTTCGAATTGTGCTTATTGCGCGTGTTGCATGCATTTCCGCACGCTCTGGCTTAGAACGACGACCAGGTGGTAAGTCAGGGAAGATGCCGAAGTTTACATTCATAGGCTGGAAGTTTTTCGACTGTGCTTCTGTTATATAACGCGCCATGCTTCCTAATGCCGTTTCGAATGGGAAAATAATTGGCTCTTGTCCTAATGCTAAACGAGCTGCATTTATTCCTGCAATTAATCCACTACCTGCTGATTCAACATAGCCTTCCACACCAGTCATCTGACCTGCAAAGAAAATATTCTTTTGCTCACGAAGTTGATATGTTTTTTCTAAAACTTTCGGTGAATTAATGAAGGTGTTTCTGTGCATGACGCCATAGCGAACAATTTCTACATTCTCTAACCCAGGAATGAGCTGTAGCACTTCCTTTTGTGGCCCCCATTTTAAATGCGTTTGGAAGCCTACAATGTTGTAAAGCGTGCCTGCTGCATCGTCTTGACGAAGTTGAACAACTGCATATGGACGTTTTCCTGTTTTTGGATCCTCAAGACCTACTGGCTTCATCGGACCAAATAACATAGTTTTCTCTCCACGAGCTGCCATGACTTCAATTGGCATACAACCTTCAAAGTAAATTTCTTTTTCAAATTCCTTCAATGGTACAACTTCAGCTTCGATTAATGCTTGGCGGAAACGATCGAATTCTTCCTTTGTCATAGGACAGTTTAAATAAGCCGCTTCCCCTTTATCATAACGAGATTTTAAATAAACTTTATTCATATCAATACTATCTTTTTCGATAATAGGAGCTGCTGCATCGTAAAAGTATAAATAATCTAAACCCGTTAAACCTTGAATTTTTTCAGCTAAAGCTTTTGAAGTTAATGGTCCTGTTGCAATAACTGTAATACCTTCTGGAATTTCTGTGACTTCTTCATGAATAACCTCCACAAGTGGATGGTTTTTCACAGTTTCAGTTACATACCCTGCAAATTCGTGACGATCTACTGCTAAGGCACCTCCAGCAGGTACTGAACATTGGTCTGCTGCCTTTAAGATAACAGAATCTAACATACGCATTTCTTCTTTTATAACGCCTACAGCATTTGTTAACCCGTTTGCCCGCAATGAGTTAGAACAAACAAGCTCAGCAAATTTATCAGTATGGTGCGCTGGTGTCTGCTTTACTGGACGCATTTCATAAAGTTTAACTTTTATACCCCGCTTAGCAATTTGCCAAGCTGCCTCACTACCTGCCAGCCCTGCTCCAATTACATTTACTACTTGTTCAGTCATGTTTCTTACCATCTTCCTATCATTGAGTTGGTGCTTCTTCATAGTCACACTTCGTACATTGAATTTGCACACCTTTTTTTATCTTTTTCTCTACTAATAATGCACTACATTTTGGACATGGTCTATTAATCGGCTTGTCCCATGAGACAAATTCACATTCAGGATATTGATTGCAACCATAGAATAGACGCTTTGTTTTACTTTTTCGCTCCACAATCTCGCCCGTTTCACAGGAAGGACATTTCACACCAATAGGCTTCATAATCGCTTTTGTATTTCTACAATCCGGGAAATTAGAACAAGCCATAAATTTGCCATATCGTCCAAGCTTAAAGACCATTGGAGATCCACAAAGCTCGCAGTCTTCTCCTGCAGGCTCATCTTTAATGACAACCTTTTCCATAGCTTCATCCGCATGTTTTACATGGACTTCAAAGTCTTTGTAAAATTCCTCCACAACTTTTTTCCATTGTCGATTGCCTTCTTCAATATCATCTAAATCTTGTTCCATTTGTGCTGTGAATTCGATGTTTATGATATCTGGGAAAAATTCTAGTACGAGTTGGTGTACGATCTCTCCTAGCTCTGTTGGCATAAAGCGTTTAGCATCTAATACAACATAGCCACGGCGCTGAATTGTATCGAGGGTCGGTGCATATGTGGACGGGCGCCCAATTCCTAGTTCTTCCATTGTTTTAACAAGTCGCGCCTCAGAATAACGTGGTGGTGGCTGTGTAAAATGTTGTTTAGGCTCGATTTCAAGCGATTTTACTTGATCACCAATTTCCATCTCAGGTAAAAGTTTTGTCGTCTCTTCAGTTTGATCATCAGTACCTTCAATATATAGTTTCATAAAGCCTGCGAATTTAACTTGTGAGCCATTTGCACGGAATAAAACATCACCATTTTGAAGATCTACAGCTACAGTATCAAGTACTGCCGGTGCCATTTGACTCGCAATAAAGCGCTCCCAAATTAAGCGATATAAGCGTAACTGATCACGGCTAAGTACCGCCTTTAATTCATCTGGTGTCCGCATTGTACTTGTTGGACGTATTGCTTCGTGCGCATCCTGTGCATTTGAAGCTTTCTTTGTTTGTTTTATTTCTGTTGCAATGTATTCTTTTCCATATTTATCCTCAATGTACGTAACCGCTTCTGCTTTTGCCGTATCAGAAATACGTGTGGAATCGGTACGCATATAAGTAATTAACCCGACTGTCCCCTCTTTTTTTCCAATATCTATACCTTCGTATAATTGCTGAGCTAGCATCATGGTCTTCTTAGCACGGAAATTTAATTTTCGTGCAGCTTCTTGCTGTAAAGATGATGTTGTAAAGGCTGGTGCAGCATTACGCTTACGTTCCTTTTTCGTTACATTGACAACATCAAAGTTTGTTCCTTTAACATCTTTTAAGATTGCCTTTACTTGTGCTTCATTTGTTAATTTTATTTTGTCTTTACCATTTCCATAGTAAAGGGCATCAAATGATTTTTTTCCCTTTTCAAACGTTCCTTCAATTGTCCAATATTCTTCAGGTTGGAAGTTTTTAATTTCATTTTCACGATCAATGATCATGCGTAGTGCTACAGATTGTACCCGACCCGCTGATAAACCTTTTTTTACCTTTTTCCATAGAATTGGGCTAATGTTATAGCCAACAAGTCGATCCAATATACGTCTTGTTTGCTGCGCATCTACTAAATCCATGTTAATTGGACGTGGGTTTTTAAAAGACTCTATAATTGCATCTTTAGTAATTTCATTAAATACAACACGACAATCTGAGTGAATATCAATATTTAATGCAGTCGCAAGGTGCCAAGCAATTGCTTCTCCCTCGCGGTCTGGATCGGCCGCTAGATAAACTTTCTTTACTTTTTTAGCAGCAGACTTTAATTCCTGTAACACAGGTCCTTTACCACGTATCGTAATATATTTAGGCTCGAAATTATTTTCCGCGCTAACGCCCATCTGACTACGTGGAAGATCCCGTACGTGTCCAACCGACGCTTTCACTTTATATTTCTTTCCTAAATACCGTTCAATTGTTTTTGCTTTTGCTGGTGATTCTACAATCACTAAATAATCCGCCATCTATGTCTCCCCCTTAGCGAGGTCTATTACTAATTTTTTAAGTTACCTGTTGCAAAATGTATAACAGATTTTAAGATAATGCAACTTTTTTTCAATTTTTGTTAGAAAAGAGGTCTAATGTTTCAATGATTTGATGACCATTCACTATGGGAATTGCTCCTTCAAAAAGCAATTGATTTGTCCCTTTTGATTGCGTTGCGTCTATAGGTCCTGGCACCACAAACACATCTTTTCCTTGCTCTAATGCAAGCTCTGTTGTAATAAGCGTGCCACTTTTTAATGCCGCTTCTGTCACAACTAATGCTTGAGATAAACCACTAATGATTCGGTTACGCATTGGGAAATGCCATTTTTCAGGCTTCATATAAGGAGGATATTCTGTCATTAATAACTGGTGCTCTGCCATTTGCGTAGCAAGAATGCGGTTTTCTGATGGATAGAGATAATTAAAACCATGTCCAAGCACAGCTATTGTATGACCGCCCATATCGATAGTCGCCCTATGTGCCATTGTATCTGCACCTCTTGCAAGCCCACTAACAACCGTATAATCACGTTGAATAAGCGGCGGGACAATTAAGTCTATCGCTCTTTTTGAATACGCTGTCGCCTTCCTAGAGCCTATAATAGCTATCTGTTTTTTGTTTGTTAACAGGGAATATTGACCTTTCACATACAATACAGTAGGTGGACTTGATATTTCAAATAATTGCGCCGGGAAATAGGGATGATAAAACGGGATGGGGAATATATTAGCCCGTGCATAGGCCTCTTCAAGTGGTGTTGTCATAATTTGTCGAAAGCGCTGAGAAAGTTGATGTGCTTTTTGTGCCGATATTTGTAAAACTTTTGCGAGGTCGTCATAATGAATGTCTTCAAAAGAGCTTAAAATATTCACAGGGGACAACAATTGCTGAAGTTTCTGTAGTGGTAATGGGTACACATAATGTAAGGCTAGTAATCTCTGCGTATCTACTGCGAGAATCATTCAATAAACCTCCTTTTATAATAGAAGAAATTAAATGACCGCATGATAATTTTCAACACAACATTGCATTATTATTTATAACATCTGCCACAAAATTGTTGATTTCTTCATAAGTAAGTAGGTAATTGTTGAATGAAGTATGATAAACAGTGTATAAATAATGAAAAAGATGTAGCCGTAATGGCTACATCTTCCATTTTAATGGGTTTTACACTTTTCGTATAGCCCTTTTTCTTTAATTACTTTAATCAATGTTTCACCAATTACAGAAGGTGTTTCTGCAACTTCAATACCAGCTTCGTTCATTGCTTTAATTTTCTCAGCTGCTGTTCCTTTACCACCAGAAATGATAGCACCAGCGTGACCCATACGTTTGCCAGGAGGTGCAGTTTGTCCACCAATAAAGCCTACAACAGGTTTTGTCATATTTGCCTTAATCCATGCCGCTGCTTCTTCCTCAGCTGTACCACCGATTTCACCAATCATAACAACTGCGTATGTTTCTGGATCATTATTAAAGGCTTCAAGTACATCAATGAAGTTTGTACCGTTGACAGGGTCTCCACCAATACCTACTGCAGTTGTTTGACCAATTCCAGCTTGTGTTAATTGGTGTACTGCTTCATATGTTAATGTACCAGAACGAGAAACAACTCCTACATGGCCTTTTGTATGAATATAACCAGGCATGATACCAATTTTACATTCATCAGCTGTAATAACACCTGGACAGTTTGGACCTACTAGTCGAGTGTTTTTACCTTCCATATAACGTTTAACCTTAACCATATCAAGGACAGGAATATGCTCTGTGATACAGATTGTTAATTCTAATTCAGCATCAACAGCTTCTAAAATTGCATCTGCCGCAAATGGTGCAGGTACATAGATAACTGAAGTTGTAGCACCTGTTGCAGCTACAGCTTCTGCTACTGTATTGAAAACAGGAACTCCCTCGATTTCAAGTCCACCTTTACCTGGTGTTACACCTGCTACGATTTTAGTACCATACTCAAGCATTTGCTTCGTATGGAAAAGAGCTGTTTCGCCCGTAATCCCTTGTACAATTACCTTCGTATCTTTGTTAATAAATACAGCCATTGTTCTCCCTGCCTTCCTTAGCCTACTAGTCCCACAATTTTTTGTGCACCGTCAGCCATTGAATCCGCTGCAACGATGTTTAAACCAGATGCATTTAAAATTTCTTTTCCAAGTTCAACATTTGTACCTTCTAAGCGTACAACTAATGGCACAGCTAAACCAATCTCTTTAGCAGCCGTTACAACACCCTCAGCAATAATGTTACACTTCATAATTCCACCAAAGATGTTTACGAAAATGCCTTTTACGTTTGGATCAGAAAGGATAATTTTGAAAGCCTCTGTTACTTTTTCAGCTGTTGCACCGCCCCCTACATCTAGGAAGTTAGCAGGGCTTCCGCCATAATAACTAATTGTATCCATCGTTGCCATTGCAAGACCAGCACCGTTAACCATACAGCCAATATTTCCATCTAATGAAATATAGCTTAGGTCATATTTCGAAGCTTCGATTTCTTTTGCATCTTCTTCGTCAAAATCGCGTAATTCGACAATATCCTTATGTCGATATAATGCATTGGCATCAAAATTGAATTTAGCATCTAATGCTACTACTTCGCCTTGTCCAGTTACAACAAGTGGATTAATTTCTACAATTGATGCATCTTTGTCGATAAATGCTTGATATAAGCCTAACATTAATTTAACAGCTTTCCCTACAAGGTTTGCTGGAATATTCATATTAAACGCCATACGACGTGCTTGGAAGCTTGTTAATCCAACTACAGGATCTACAACTTCTTTGAAGATTTTTTCTGGATTTGTTTCTGCTACTTCTTCAATATCCATACCGCCTTCTTCAGATCCCATCACTGTTACACGAGATGTGGCACGGTCTAATACTAGACTTAAATAGTATTCTTTTTGGATATCAGAACCCTCTTCAATATACAAACGTTTTACTTCTTTTCCTTCTGGACCTGTTTGATGAGTCACTAAAATTTTTCCTAATAACTCTTTTGCGTATGTGCGCACCTCGTCAAGGTTTTTAGCGATTTTGACACCGCCTGCTTTACCGCGTCCACCTGCATGGATTTGCGCCTTGACTACTGTTACGTTTGAGCCAAGTTCCTTCGCTACTTTTACTGCTTCATCAGGGGAAAAAGCAACTTTTCCGTTTGGTACAGCTACACCATATTTTCTCAGAATCTCTTTCCCTTGATATTCATGGATATTCATAATACATCCTCCCATCAAACATTTGCATAGAATTGTTTTACTAACATAGACTATTCTAACGAAAGATTCTGATAAAGTCTACACTTTGTCTTTAGTTCGAATTTTCTCTCTTATTATGACGCTTTTTTCTATTTTGTGTACTAAAACAGCTTGTAAAAATAATCAGAATAATTCATTTTTTCTATATTTTTGCGCATGTTGCTGATCCAAACGATAAATAAATGCGAAAACTTCTGCTACTGCCTGATATAATTCTTCAGGAATAGACTCATTTAAATCTAATTGACCAAGTAACTGCACAAGGTTAGGATCCTCATAAATCGGCACATTATGCTCATTTGCTCTTGCCAAAATGTTCTCGGCAATTTTCCCTTTTCCCTTTGCTACAACAGTGGGACTATCAAATTGACCAAGCTTATACGTAAGCGCAATTGCCTCTTTTCGAGTAAGTTTTTCTTCGCTCATACGCGGATATCCACCCCACTCTGCTCCTCTCGCTGTTCTACTACAGGACCTACTTTTTCCGTTTGCCCTTTATCAAATTGTTTAATAAACACACCTGAAAGTTGATAATTTTTTTCAGCCAGTCCAATTTTTAAAGCAGCCTTCAACGGCTCAGCAAGTGATTGAATTTCCGAATTTTCATTAAAGACCGTTACTGTGACAACTCTATTTTGAACCTGCATATCAATCACTGTTTCTTGCATAGATGCCATTTGTAAATAAAATAATACGCGTGCATAGTTTGCATCAATTTTGCCATTATCTTTCATGCGACCATTCCATTGTAAGGTTGCATCCATCTTCTTGCCAAAAAATTCAAGTGGAACTTGCATGATGAGCTGATGTTGATGACCATTTTCTCCTGAAGATAACTGCATTCCATTCATACGCGTCATAAGCATCTCTGCCGCTTCCTTCATTTGAGGTGGTATATTAGTTTCCTGCAATAATGTATGGAGCTGTGGCTTTAGCTGATGCGCAATCATGTGTAAATCAGCCGACTTGTTTCCGAGTGTAGCCTCGTAGCTAATTCCTAAATTTTTCAACACCGTTTTAAGTGCATGTTCCATCGCTTTACTATCCATTGAATTTTGTACTAGTGCTTCTGCTTGTGTCACAACTTGCTGTATAAATGGTTGCGAAGAATCAATACTATTTTTCACCAGATTGCGCATGAGTGCCTCAGACTGTGAAGGAGAATTGGCCTCTTGTTTAAATAAGGATAACAAATGATCTTTCATCGAAAGTGTGTGGGCATCCTGTGTAAATAAACGATCAGCTGTATTTTGAGTAAAAGCTTTTAATAACTGATCCTGCATTTGTTTAGCAAAAACATCTAGCGTTTGTTTTGATACTGGTAGTTGATTAAAACGATCCACAAGCTGATTGATTTGCTGTTTTTGTCCATTCGTTAATAAATTTTGACTTTCGGTCCATGATTTAAGCTGTTCCACCAGTTGTCTAGCATTTTCTGGCTTTGTAGCAAGAATGGTTTGAATAACTTGACCAGCTTGCTGTATTGGCTGAAAGGCTTTTGCTTCATTCATTTTTGACCAGTTTTGCAATGTAGTCTGCTGGGGGAGAATCCCTGACTCTTTTAGCATTGATAAAGCTTGCATTTTTTCATTCATTGTCGCAGAACTATTCGTTAAACTTTGTAAAAGCCTTGCAAGCACTGCACTACCTGTTTCTACTTCAAAGGGCTTGGCAATCGCTTGTACTTGTTGCATTAAATTTTGCCTCAATGACTCAGATAGGGTTGTATCCTTCGCTAAAAGCTGAGCAAAGTTATCCATGATAGCGGTCATACCAGATGTCTTTTGACCACTCATCAATGCTTGAAACACATCGTTTATCATAGGCATTTTAAGCTCTATCATTTTTTGAATGGTTTGTAGAGCATCTACTTTTGATATACCCTCTGGCAATGCCTTTAACCACATTTCAGCTTGCAGCATTTGCTCTTTAGAAATGGGTAGCTGCGCTTTCATAAAATGCCCTAATAATTGCTGCATCTCTGCAGATTTTGGCAAATTCATGGATTCTAATAACTGATTAATTTGCTGACTCGGTGTAGATGCCTGCGCCATCGGTCCAGTCACTATTTTCAATTCCGTTTGTGGATTTGTCCCTGTTACCTGAAAGAAATGGGCATCCCCGGCTTTTAACGGCACTTCGAGTTTAGCTATAAATTTTTGATTACCTACTTGTATTTCTGCCATTTGATCTGGATATAATTGCTTAATTGTTCCATGAAATACTTGTCCTTGTTTTAAAGCAAGTGGTTGATTTGTCGAAGTCATTGCATTTTGCTGTATCTGAATTGGATTAAATGATGTGGCTGTCATATACATACTCCTTTCATCAATTACTCCTTCGTGTAATTGTCTACCGTTTTTTAACTTTATGAAAACATAGATTTTATTGGTTCAAATGATTTACGATGGTGAATAGTCGGTCCAAATTCTTCTAACGCTTCTAAATGTTGCTTAGTCCCATACCCTGCATGTTGCGCAAAGCCATACATTGGAAATTCCTCGTCTAATTGCTCCATATACTCATCCCGTGCCGTTTTAGCTAAAATGGATGCGGCTGCTATCGCTAAGCTCTTAGCATCTCCTTTTATAATCGAATCTTGAGGAATTGTAATAGGTAATGTCATAGCATCTACTAAAACAACATCCGGCTTCGTTGACAATGATTCAACACTTACCTTCATAGATTGTTTTGTTGCCTCATATATATTCAGTTCATCAATTTGTTGGGCAGATTGAAAATGAATAAAATAGCTTATGGCATGCTCTTTAACTAATTTAGCAAAGCCGTTTCGTTTATCCTTCGATAATTGCTTTGAGTCATTCAGACCAACAAGTGCCTCACAATTTGTTGGTAAAATTACTGCTGCCGTTACGACTGGCCCTGCTAGTGGTCCTCTTCCTGCTTCATCTACACCCGCAATAAATGTATCTGTTCCCCCATAGCTTAAATCGAATGTAACTTTTTTTTGATGCTCTTGCAGTAATTGATGTTTTTTATCTTGTCTCTTTTGCCAAGTTAGCCATGCCTTTTGTACACCTGCTCTTTCATCGGCTGCAACTTCTTTCATCCAATCTTGCCATTCCTCAGCAGCTTTCAATGCAGTTGTAATTTCCTTAATCGTTTTCATTGTGTACTCCTTCTTGCTTCTATTCATTCAAACTATATCATGTTCAGTTATTATGTAGTCTCTTTAACTTGAAAACTATTTTCCTCTCTATAGTCATTATCGGTTAAAAAATGTATTCCTAAAAGAAAAACTGTCACAAAAGAACGTGTGACAGTTTTAAATACTTATAATTGTTCAGTTTCCTTTTCTAACTGTTCATCCACAAAATCAAAGGTAAGTTTACCTAATTGTAATCCACGGATATCTCGAACAATTAGTTGAGCTACTTGATCATAATCTATTTCTCCACCAGGACCAAACACACGACGCAGCTTACCAATATGGTCAAAAGTATCCACTAACTCCTCATGGATAAACTCAAGACCGTAACGCTCTTCCATACGCTTTGGATAATGATTAGATAAGAAGCGTAATCCATAGACAGCTAGGTCTTCCATATTTGTAATAGTATCCTTAATAGCACCGGTTAAAGCTAATTTAAAGCCTACTTCTTGATCCTCAAACTTTGGCCATAAAATACCTGGTGTATCCAATAGTTCAAGCTCTTTACCAACTTTGATCCATTGCTGTGCCTTTGTCACACCTGGTGTATTGCCTGTTTTAGCGATATTTTTTTTCGCTAATCGATTTATCAATGTTGATTTTCCCACGTTTGGAATACCCACAATCATGGCACGAATAGCTCTAGGCTTCATTCCTCTTGCTTTCATGCGATCAAATTTTTCTTTTAAAATATCTTGTGCCGCTTTTGTGACTTGCTGTAAGCCCTTGCCCTCAAGTGAGTTAATGGCTACTGCTTTATGGCCACGCTTTGCAAAATACTCTACCCATTTCCGTGTTTCTTGTTCATCTGCCATATCCGCTTTATTTAAGATCAAAAGACGAGGTTTTTGGTTAATGACTTCGTCAATCATCGGATTACGTGAGGATAGCGGTAAACGTGCATCTATTAATTCAAAGATAATATCGACAAGCTTTAATTTTTCAGTTACTTCACGTCGGGCTTTAGCCATATGCCCTGGAAACCATTGTATCGTCACAGCTATACCTCCTAAACTAAAAGAAAAAGGGAGTGATTATGCTCTCCCTTTCTTACATTACTTTACAATTTTTATATCACTAAATGGCCAGAAAATCAGACTGGTATTACCGATAATTTCTTTTTGGTTAACAAGACCAATATGTCGACTGTCTTTACTATATCGACGATTATCTCCCATAACAAAGATATACCCCTCAGGAATGGTATTGCTATCCAAGGAAACATCAATGTCATTTAAGGTGAAATCTTCTGTTAAAGTTCCCTCTGTGATTTGCGCTTTATAGGCATCTAAATAGGGTTCTTCAATTGGCTCACCATTTATATACAATTGATCATCCTTATACTCTAATGTATCTCCTGGCAATCCAATTACACGCTTTATGTAATTTTTTTGTTCGGGTGCATGAAATACAACGATATCAAAACGTTTAGGCTCACCTATTTTATAACCAATTTTATTCACAATCATTCGGTCGCCATCTTCAAGGGTTGGCATCATGGACTCTCCATCAACTGCAATGGGTGTAAATAAAAAATATCGAATAACTGCAGCTATCGCAAATGCAATTAATAGTGCTTTTGTCCATTCCCATAATTCATTTTTTTCTTTCACTTGTTTTTCCATTGAGAATTGCCCCCTTGTCTAACACCATTTTAGATGATAGTGAATAAAGATGACAAGCAAAAAGAAAAGAGGCTTGAACACAAGCCCCTCACTTTTAAGTCATAATTATCGAATTTCTTTAATACGAGCAGCTTTACCACGTAGGTTACGTAGGTAGTAAAGTTTAGCACGACGTACTTTACCACGACGTACAACTTCTAAGTTAGCGATTTTTGGTGTGTGTACAGGGAATGTACGCTCAACACCTACACCGTAAGAAATTTTACGAACTGTGAAAGTTTCGCTAATTCCGCCACCACGACGTTTAATTACTACACCTTCGAAAATTTGGATACGTTCACGAGTACCCTCTACTACTTTCACGTGTACCTTAACAGTATCACCAGGACGGAAAGTTGGTAGATCAGAGCGAAGCTGAGATTTTGTAATTTCTGCAATAATGTTTGACATTGTTTTCTCTCCTTAGACAGATGCTCTTGCACGCAATCTATGCCACAGCGGAACACCGTAATTCAGTACTCCACATAGAAGTACAGATTAGATGTTATCATAAATAGATTCGGCAATCAAGCATCTAGACGATTGTTTTTTAGTTTTTCTAGATACAATTTTTGCTTGTCTGTTAATGGGTATTGCTCCAGTAAGTCAGGACGACGCTCAAAAGTTCTTTTCAGCGACTGTTCCTCTCGCCATTGCTCGATTTTAGCATGATTCCCCGATAATAAAACATCAGGTACCTTCATACCACGGAACTCCGCAGGACGTGTATAATGTGGATGCTCAAGGAGACCTGTTGAAAAAGAATCCTGAATATGAGAATCCTCTTGTCCTAAGACACCTGGTAACAATCTAACTACGCTATCAATAACAGTCATAGCGCCTAATTCTCCACCTGTTAAGACAAAATCGCCAATGGAAATCTCGTCTGTCACGAGATGCTGACGTATACGCTCATCATAGCCTTCATAATGACCACATAAGAACACTAACTCTGTCTCCTGCGCTAGCTCCTCTGCTTTTTTCTGCGTAAATCGTTCTCCCTGAGGACACATTAATATGATACGCGGCTGTTTCCCTGCAGTTATAGCCTCTACTGCACTAAACATTGGTTCAGGCTTTAATACCATACCTGCACCACCACCATATGGATAGTCGTCAACCTGATTATGCTTGTTCCCTGAAAATGTACGAATATCCGTTACCTCTAAATTTACAGCTCCCTTTTCTTGTGCCTTCTTTAAAATAGATGCACCAAAAACACCTGAAAACATATCAGGGAACAGGCTCAATACATGAATATTCATCATAATAAGCCTTCCATAACATGAATGACTATTTTTTTGTCCCTAACATCAATATCTTTCACGATATCTTCTATATAAGGGATATAGTGTTCTTTCTTAGTCCCTTTCACTACCCATACATCGTTTGCCCCTGTTTGCAGGATATCTGCTACTATACCGATTGTCTCGCCCTCTTCAGAAATAACTGTGCAGCCTATTATTTCATGGAAAAAGAACTCATTTTCTTCAAGAAGATCATCAGTCATTTGATCTTTTGTCACTTTCAGCATGCCTTCTTTAAATGGCTCAACCAAGTTGATATTGTTCATGCCTTCAAAAGTTAATAAAATAAAGTTTTTATGACGACGCATAGAGTCAATCGTTACCCAGGTTGGCTTCTTATCGTCTTTTTTAAAGGCAGCAAGCTTATTTCCTACTGCAAAACGCTCTTCTTCAAAGTCTGTTGTCGATAATACACGTACCTCACCACGAATACCGTGCGTATTGACAATTCGACCTACATTAAACCATTCCATTCTATTTCACCTCGTAAAAAACATGCTTATCTTCACAATGCATCTGGCTCATCCAAAAAAGGTTCCGTTCTTGCAGATGTGCTTTGGAAGAATGTAGTTTTAGCTAAGACTCATTTGTCTTGTCAACAATAATATAAGCAATATCCTTTATCTATACTCCTTATTTAAGCTTTAATTTCCACTTAAACAGAAGTTATAGCGATATGCTGATGTTAAAAAAAGATAAAAAAAGGAAGGAACCTACAAGCTCCCTCCTTTTTCGTCCAGATTTTACGCTTTATACTAAAAGGCCACTTTGAACTCCTAAGCGACATGTAAACACACCTATCAGGACTCACTAGTACTTGTTGCAAGAGCGTGAAAATCTTTTCTATTAATCCAATATATCGACGTAGGTCTTCTTTTGATGGTGACTACCTGCCGCTGAATAAACAATTGTACGAATCGCTTTTGCTACTCGCCCTTGCTTGCCTATGACTTTCCCTCTATCCTCTGGATGAACAAAAAGTTTATAAACAATTCGATTTGCATTTTCATCCGTCTCAATACGAACTTCTTCTGGATAATCGACTAACGGTAAAACGATTGCTTCAATCAGCTGCTTCAAAGACGTCGCCCCCGATTATTTACTGAATTTTTGGTTATGGAATTTTTCCATGATACCTTGTTCTGAGAACAGGTTACGTACTGTATCTGATGGTTTTGCACCGTCAGCTAACCATTTAAGAGCTTTCTCTTCATCAATGTTTACAGTAGCTGGTTGAGTTAGTGGGTTGTAAGTACCAACTGTTTCGATTTGACGACCATCACGTGGTGAACGAGCGTCTGCAACTACGATACGATAGAAAGGAGATTTTTTAGCTCCCATACGTTTTAAGCGAATTTTAACTGCCATTTTAATAGCACCTCCGAATAAGTTTCACACAAGATAGTATATTATCAATGTTTAGGTTGTTTGTAAAGTGTTTTTTCTTAACACCTAAAAATTATTATTTAAACAATGAATCAAAGCCTGGTAATTTCATTTTTTTCTTCCCTTTACCACTTGCCATTCCAGTCATTTGTTTCATCATTTTTTTCATTTCATCGAATTGTTTAATGAGACGATTCACCTCTTGAATAGATGTCCCAGAGCCTTTCGCAATACGCTTTTTACGGCTACCATTAATGATTTCTGGGTTGGTCTTTTCAGCAGGCGTCATCGAGTAAATAATGGCCTCTACACGCCCCATTTGCTTATCATCAACTTTTACATTATCTAAGCCTTTGATTTTGTTAGCACCTGGTAGCATTTTTAAAATTTCATCAAGAGGGCCCATTTTCTTGACTTGCTGTAATTGCTCGACAAAATCATCAAAAGTAAATGTTTGAGATTTAAACTTTTCTTCTAATTCTTTTGCCTTGGCTTCATCTACATTTGCCTGAGCTTTCTCGATAAGGGACAGAACATCGCCCATACCTAATATACGAGACGCCATACGCTCTGGATGGAATGGTTCAAGCGCATCCATTTTTTCGCCCATCCCGACAAATTTAATTGGTTTTTGCGTCACAGAACGGATAGATAATGCAGCACCACCACGCGTATCACCGTCAAGTTTTGTTAAAACAACCCCAGTAATACCGATTGCTTCATTAAAGCTTTCTGCTACATTGACTGCATCTTGACCCGTCATGGCATCAACAACTAGGAAAACCTCATCTGGCTCTTTTAATGCACGAATATCCTTTAACTCTTGCATTAGGTCTTCATCGATATGAAGTCGACCAGCTGTATCAATAATCACTACATCATGATGCTCTTCCTTTGCCAATTCAATTGCCTGACGTGCAATTTCTACAGGAGATACCTCAGTACCTAGCGCAAAAACAGGTAGTGATAACTGTTTTCCTAATGTTTGTAATTGTTGGACAGCTGCTGGACGATAAACGTCAGCGGCAACTAATAATGGTTTACGATTATATTTTTTTCGTAGAACATTTGCCAATTTACCTGTAGTGGTCGTTTTACCCGCACCTTGTAGACCAACCATCATAATGACAGTGGGTGGCTTCGTATTGAACTTAATGGGACTTTGTTCGCCCCCCATTAATTCTGTTAGTTCATCCTGTACAATTTTAATAACTTGCTGACCTGGTGTTAAACTTTGCATAACATCAACACCGACAGCACGTTCACTTACCTTTTTCACGAATTCTTTGACTACTTTTAAGTTAACATCCGCCTCGATTAAAGCAAATCGGACTTCTCGCATCATTTCTTTAACGTCTTGCTCTGACACTTTTCCTTTGCCTTTAATCTTTTGGATCGTTCCTTGGAGTCGTTCCGCTAATCCTTCAAAAGCCATTGCTTTCGCCTCCTAATCCCATTCTTTCAGCTGCTCAATAAGTGCTAGCTGCTCTTCAGCTGTCATACTTTTTTCTGTAATCCCCTGTGTTAGCTGTGACAGCATTTGGGTACGTTGTTGAAATTTTTCAAGTAAACATAATTTTTCTTCATATTCCTCAAGCATCGCTTCAGTTCGACGAATATTATCGTAAACAGCTTGGCGTGAAACACCATACGATTCAGCGATTTCTCCTAGAGAGTTATCATCCAAATAGTATAGCTCCATATAACTTCTTTGCTTATCTGTTAATAATGCTTGATAAAAGTCGAAGAGAAAGTTCATGCGTGTTGTTTTTTCAAGTAGCATCGAATGTTTCTCCTCCCGCTATTAGTCATTTGTATCATAACGAAAAGCGCCCGTCTGTGTCAAGGTAATCTCCTTGTCTAAAAGCCTAAATTACAGCTTTCAGGCATTTTTTGCCATTGGCTAGTATTACTCTTTTAAACAAGTCAATTCACCTATACACAATCGAGCGTTTTTATCTATTATGTGTCAGTGTCACTTTATCCAATTTTGTTCAAAAGCTGAAGCAAACTAAGCATCCTGCTTTCTGAATAGAAAAGAGATATATGGCATTCAATATAAAACTATTCAGCCACTGTTAGCTGTTTTCATCATTATTTTGTAGTTCCTTATCCAAACCATCAGCAAATAGTCCATAGACATATCGTTCTGCATCAAATGGCTGTAAATCATCCATTTTCTCACCAAGACCCACAAATTTTACAGGAATGTGCAGCTTGTTACGAATAGCAAGAACAATCCCCCCTTTAGCAGTACCGTCTAACTTTGTTAAAACAATCCCTGTCACATTCGTTGCCTCTTTAAATGTTTGTGCTTGAACAAGCGCATTTTGGCCAGTTGTTGCATCTAATGCTAATAATACTTCATGTGGAGCATTTGGAATTTCACGTGAAATAACACGATGAACTTTTTCAAGCTCATTCATTAGGTTCACTTTGTTCTGCAAGCGTCCCGCTGTATCACAAATCAACACATCCGCTTTTCTGTTTTTTGCTGCACGAATCGCATCATACATAACTGCTGCTGGGTCAGAGCCTTCTGATTGTTTAATAACCTCACAACCAACACGATCTCCCCATACTTGTAATTGATCAATAGCACCTGCACGGAACGTATCACCCGCAGCTAATACAACCGTTTTCCCTTGAGACTTTAAACGGTGTGCTAGCTTACCTATCGTTGTTGTTTTCCCAACACCATTTACGCCAACAAATAGAATAACCGTTAGTTCACCATCTGGCTGCATAGTTAGTTCAATTAAATCTTCTTCACCTTGCTCGTAAATCTCTACAAGCTTCTCAGAAATCACAGCTTGAATGCCATTTGTATCTTTAATATTTTTACGTTGCACTTCATAACGCAGTTTATCCATGAGTTCCATGACTGTTTCAAATCCAACATCAGCCTGTAATAGTAAGTCCTCTAATTCTTCAAAGAAATCCTCATCCACTTTACGATAGCGTGCAACAAGGTCATTCACTTTTGATGTAAAAGAATTACGTGTTTTTTCAAGGCCAGCCTTGAATTTTTGTGTTATTGACCAAGCAGAAGGCTTTTTCTCTTCCAGTGGTTCATCCTCTACTACTGCTAGCTCCTGAAGATCTAGCTGTGCTTCTTCTATTTCAGGTGAGGGCTCGGCTTCCACGTCGACTTCTTTCACAATCGCCATTTCTGGTGATTCTTCATCTTGTTCAGACACTTTTAGATCAACGGTCTCAATGGCAGCAGGTTCGTTTGATTCTTTAAACTCCGGCTCCGAATGGTCAGATTCCTGTTCGTTGTCGGTTGCGTCTAGCTTCTCTTCCTCTGCTGGATTACCCATTAATTTATCTTTTAAACGTTTAAAAAAACTCATGCTTGTTCGCTCCTTTGCTCCGCAAGTACGGGTTCATCTTCTAGTTTTACTGATACAAGTTTCGACACACCTGATTCTTGCATTGTTATACCATACAAGACATCAGCTCCCTCCATTGTTCCTTTACGATGAGTAATCACAATGAATTGTGTGTCGAGACTAAACTTTTTCAAATATTGGCTATAACGCACAACATTCGCTTCATCTAAAGCCGCCTCTACTTCATCCAGAATACAAAATGGTACAGGTCGAATATTTAAGATGGAGAATAGTAAAGCAATGGCCGTAAGTGCACGCTCACCACCAGAAAGCAAACTTAAATTCTGTAATTTTTTTCCTGGAGGCTGTGCAACAATTTCAATACCTGTTTCCAATAAATTTTGTGGGTCAATTAAAACCAAATCAGCTTGCCCCCCGCCAAACAATTCACGGAAAACACGTTTAAATTGCTCTCTAATAGCATAAAACGTTTCACTAAAGCGCATCGTCATTTCTTCATCCATTTCTTTGATTGCTTCATGTAATGTTTCCTGTGCAGCAAGCAAGTCCTCTCGTTGTTCAGTTAAGAAAGTATGACGTTCTAGTACTCTATCATATTCCTCAATCGCACTTAAATTAACAGGTCCTAGCTCTTCAATAGATCTTTTTAACAATTTAACACGTCTTCGCACAAACTCTTCATCTTCTATTGCCAGAGCTTCTTTCTCAGCCTCTTCGAAAGTTAACTGATAATTTTCTTCGAGTTGTTCGATAAAATTATCCATTTCAAATTCTACACGATTACGTTTTAACTCATTGGCACGAATTGCTTCAAGATATCCTTTATGAATACGCTGTAGTTCCTTGAGTTGTTCTTCTAATGTAGAGAGTTCTTGTTGTTGTCCTATTTTCTGCTCTTTCTTTTCAGAAATAGTCTCTTGTAAGGCATCTCTTCTTGCTTTCCATGTCACAACCTGTTCCTCGACCTCTTCATCACTTAAATGATTTGTCGATTCATCAGATTGAAGCCACATTATTTCCTGAGAAATATTTTTAACTTTTTGTTGTGCTTTGTTTAATTGTAGTGCCAGTTCAGCAGTCGTAATTTGAACTTGTGACATTTGTTCTTGCATAACCGCTAGCTGTGAACGTTTTTCGGCAAGCTGTTCTCGTAAGACATCTTTCTCTGTCTCCCCCTGTAACTTTACCTTACTTAATTGTTCGACAGTTTCATTGATTTCGACAAGCTCTACAGCAAGGGTATTTAAGCGCTCCTCTGCTGCTTGCTTTTGTGTTAACAATGCTTCCTCACGTGTTTTTACATCTTTTGTTTCAGTTGAAGCAAAGGTTACTCTAGCCGATAAGCTTTTTTCTACGACTTCTAGCTCACGAATACGACTTGACTGTTGCATCTCATCTTTTCGTAATTGCTCTCCTTCAAGCTTTAATTGCTCTACTTGATCTCGCAGTACTGCAAGCTTCTCTTTTTCGGCTGCAACAGCCTGTTCAGCACTATAAATGGAAGCCTGTAACGATTCTAGCTTAATGATTAAATCATCTAACTCTGCTTTTCTTGTAAAGAGTGAGGATTGCTGTTTCAGTGCACCACCTGTTAAGGAACCCCCTGCATTAACAATATCTCCTTCAAGTGTGACAACTCGGTATCGGAAACCACATAATCGGGCAATTTGACTTGCGCCTTCTAAATTTGATGCCACGATGACATTCCCTAATAGATTTTCAACAATTGTTCGATTATCTTCATTAAAAGTGACAAGTGCATCTGCCATTTGAACAAAGGCAGGATGTTCAGTTGCTAGCTGAATAGTTCCTGGATTAATTTTGCGTGATTTCATGACTGTTTTCGGTAAAAAAGTAGCACGTCCAGCCCGTTTTTGTTTTAACCAGTGAATAGCCTGTTGCGCATGGCGCTCATTGGTTGTGACAATATGTTGAGAGGCAGCACCTAAAGCTGTTTCAATAGCTTGTGAATACTTTCCTTCAACTTGGATTAACTCTGCTACAGCACCCTCAATACCTTGTAAATCACCTTTATCTCGAGCAAGCAAGACTTCTTTAACACCTTGGAAGAACCCAGAAAAATCAGCTTCGAGTTCAGCTAATGTATCTTTTCTAGCCTTTAGTTGTTGTTGGTGTTGATACGCTTTGTACAACATATCCTGTTTTTCGCTAAAAGAAATATTGACATTTTTCAACTGTATTTGTAAGGTTTCATATTGCTCTAATTTTTTCTGTAAATCATTGGTTGTCAAAGCATGTTCAACCACTAGCTTTTCTTTTTCAGCAATGATTTGCATAAGCTCTTGTCCAATTTCATCTGTTTGATCGGACATTTTTGCCGCCATTGCCTTTTGTTGAGCTAATTGCTGATCGATATTTTTTAATTCATTCTTGACTGTTGCTTCTTCATTTAATGAATCAATATATCGATTTTTATAGTCTTCTATTTCTTCCTCGATTTCTGTCACAGACCGATTTAATGATTGTTCTAACTGCTTGATGCTCTGCTTTAATACTGATACGGCTTGTTGCTTCTCGGAGAACACTTCTTTTTTCTCCTGTTCTTGAACCAGGAGTAACTCTACTTCCGCCTTAGCCTCTTGTAATGTTGTATTCAGTTGTAATAGTTGATTCGATGCATTTTGGCGTTTTTCAGCCATTAATGCCTTACGACCATCCCAACGCTCTACCTCCATAGTGGCATTGACAAGCTCAGCCTGCGAAACATCCAAATAATCATCTAGATCTTTTAATAGCTTACGTATATTGGCGGTCTGTTTATCAATCATTGAAATATTTTGAGCTTGTTCTAGCTCTGTTGCAGAAAGCTCCGTAAATTCCTCTTTAAGCGCATGCAAAGATTGTGCACAATTTTTAAAATCATGCACAAGAATTGCAATATCAAAATCCTTTAGCTCAGAAGACATTTGTACATAATCTCTTGCACTAGATGCCTGCATTTCAAGCGGCTCTAATCGGTTGTCTAATTCATGGAGAATGTCTAATACACGATACAAATTTTCATCTGTCTCAACAAGCTTATGCTCAGCTTTTTTCTTTCTTATTTTATACTTTAAAACGCCAGCTGCCTCTTCAAAAATAGAACGACGGTCATCAGGTCGACTATTTAAAATTTCATCAACACGACCTTGAGAGATAATTGAAAATGCCTCTTTCCCAAGTCCTGAATCCATAAACAAGTCCGTAATATCCTTCAGGCGACACTGTTGGTTATTTAATAAATATTCACTATCACCTGAACGGTATACGCGTCTTGTTACACTGACTTCTGTATAAGAAAAAGCAAGTTGCTCATCAGTATTATCTAAAATAAGTGTTACTTCTGCAAAGTTGAGTGGCTTACGAGAGTCACTCCCAGCGAAAATAACATCTTCCATCTTTGCTCCACGTAACGACTTTGCCGATTGCTCCCCAAGTACCCAACGAATCGCATCTGTGACATTACTTTTTCCACTGCCATTTGGTCCAACAACGGCTGTAACACCAGGTACAAAATCAATTCCAATGCGTTCCGCAAAAGATTTAAAGCCAATCACTTCTAGTCGTTTTAGGAACATCTATTAAGCCTCCTCTTTTGCAGCTTCTTCACGCATCATCCGCATTGCACATTGTGCAGCTTGCTGCTCGGCTTCTTTTTTTGATTTTCCACGACCAATACCAAGCTCTTGTCCATTTAATAATACGCTTGATACAAAGGTACGATTATGTGCTGGGCCTTTTTCATCGATAATCTCATAATGAAGAAGTCCATTATTCGTTTGCTGTACCATTTCTTGCAATTGACTTTTAAAATCCATCACATGCGAAAAAGCACCGACTTCTACTTTTGGGAACACGATTCGTTCTAAAAATGACACGACCGTTTGTAAATCTTGATCTAAATAGAGTGCACCTACAAATGATTCAAAGACATCTGCAAGCAGCGCTGGACGTTCCCGACCACCTGTTAATTCCTCACCTTTTCCAAGTAATACAAAGCGTCCAAAGCCTAGCTCGTTAGCAAATATCACTAGTGATGGCTCACATACAATGGAAGCTCTTAGCTTTGTTAACTCACCCTCGCTCATATTTGGATATTTCTCAAAAAGATATTTAGAAACAGACAGTTCAAGTACTGCGTCTCCTAAAAATTCAAGACGCTCATTATCCGTAAATAATTTACGGCGATGCTCATTCACATAAGATGAATGCGTGAATGCTTGATACAATAAATTTTTATTAATAAATGTGATATTTAATTCATGCTGTAACAGCTCAAATTGGTTGCGTACTTTTTCAGGAAGTACGCCAGATTTCTGCATAGTTCCTTTTCTTTTCATAGCCATTGAACAAATCTGCCTTCCTAATAGTTTCTACCGTTTTAGTGTACCTTTTTCAGGGCGTTTATGCAAAAGTATTTCGGCTTAAACACAATGTTTTGGAAATTTTTCCGAAAATTCCTCTTAATACAGCATGCATCTCCCATTAGAGAGAATTTTGAAGCTGACTGGTCATTAGATTTTTAACATAAAAAAGGGACGTTAATAGATCGAAAACCGATCCATTTCGTCCCCTTTAAATACATCTTCATTCATTGAATCTGCTCCTTCAAACAAGGAATGCAGAAAAAGTAATTTCTACTTTATTCAAGCTACCATAAAACCATTGTATGATTACGATGACCATTACACCATTAGAGGTGATCTATTTTCACTAAATAAAGTTTTAACGAAATTAGTTTAATTTACTTTCGATGTATGAGATTGCAGTACCTACTGTTGAGATTTTTTCAGCATCTTCATCAGAAATTTCCATATCGAATTCGTCTTCAAGCTCCATTACAAGCTCAACTACGTCTAATGAGTCAGCACCTAAATCATCACGGAAAGAAGCTTCTAGCGTTACTTCGCTTTCTTCCACACCTAAACGGTCCACGATTACTTTTGTTACGCGTTCTAATACTGTAGACAAATGATTCACCTCCCCTCAAATGATTATACAAAAAATCAGCTTATATGCCTAATTGAAATTACATAACCATACCGCCATCAATATGAAGCGTTTGTCCAGTCATATAATTTGCGTCCTCCGATGCTAGGAAAGCTACTGCTTTTGCGATATCCTCTGGCTGACCAAGTTTCGCAAGAGGAATCTGTGTTAGCATACCTTGTTTGATATCCTCTGGCAATTGTTCTGTCATTTCTGTTTCGATAAAACCTGGTGCAATAGCATTAACTAAAATATTACGAGAAGCTAATTCCTTTGCCGTCGTTTTCGTTAGTCCAATAACACCTGCTTTAGCCGCAACATAGTTGGCTTGACCAGCATTACCCGCTACACCAACGATGGAAGAAATGTTAATAATGCGACCTGCACGTTGCTTCATCATTTGACGTGTGACCGCTTTTGTACAAAGGAAAACACCTTTAAGGTTCGTATTTAATACATCGTCCCATTCGTCTTCTTTCATACGCATGAGCAAGTTATCTCTTGTAATACCAGCATTATTCACTAAAATATCAAGGGAGCCGTATGTTTTCACAGCAGCATCCATTAATGCTGTCACTTCTTCTGTCTGAGAGACGCTAGCTTGTACAGCAATTGCTTCGCCACCGTTTTCTTGAATCATCGCTACTACTTCTTCTGCTTTTGCCTGAGAGCCGCTATAGTTCACAACAACCTTAGCACCTTCTTCTGCAAGCTTTAAAGCAATAGCACGTCCAATCCCTCTTGAAGCTCCTGTTACAACAGCTACTTTTCCTTCTAATTTACGCATTAATTGACCACTCCTTCGACGCTTCTAAAACTGCTTCTAACGAAGCTTCATCATAAACACAATAAGTTGCAACAGAGCGATCAATTTTTTTCAAGAGACCGCTTAATACTTTACCAGGTCCACATTCGATAAAGACGTCAACACCTTGCGCAAGCATTTCACGCATAGAAGCTTCCCATTGAACAGCACTGTATACCTGTTCAACTAGCTCTTGTTGTATTGCTGCTACATCTTTTAATTCCTTCGCCATCACATTGCCAATTACAGGAATTTCAGGTGCAGATAAAGAAATCTCTGCCAATGCTGCTTGCAGTTTCTCTGAAGATGGACGCATTAAATCAGAGTGGAAGGGACCACTTACAACTAAAGGTATTGCTCGTTTTGCACCAGCTTCTTTGGCAGCAACACTTGCTTTATCCACACCTTCTTTAGTGCCCGAAATAACAATTTGTCCTGGACAATTCACATTAGCCACCTGAACAGAGTCACCTGATGCTGATACCTGCTCTGTTACCTCGTTCAATGCCTCTAGTTCCATTCCTAAAATTGCTGCCATTGCGCCTTGACCTGCTGGCACAGCTTCATTCATATAAAGACCTCGTTTATGCACGATTGACACAGCATCATCAAATGACATAACACCTGCTAACACCAATGCACCATATTCTCCAAGTGAATGACCCGCTGCGTAGTGTGGTTGAATACCTGCTGCGCGTAACTTTTCAGCCACCATTACACCAGTAGTAAGTAGCGCTGGCTGTGCATGATATGTCAGTGTTAACTCTTCTGCTGGACCTTCTAACATTAATTTAGATAATTCAAATTGAAGAGCTTGATCTGCGCGATCATAAAATGCTTTACTTTCTGCAGCATTTTCAACAAACTCTTGACCCATTCCAACTACTTGTGAACCCTGTCCTGGAAAAATAAATGCTATTTTTGTCATTTGAATAATCCCCTTTGCTTAATCAATTTCTATGTGGCGTACTGTCTCCGTAATCGTCGAAATAACCGTATGCTCTACCATCGTATTGGCTTGTCGAATGGCACTGAAAATCGCTTTCGCATTTGATGATCCATGTGCCTTAATAACAGGTGCTTGTAAGCCAAACAATCCTGCGCCACCATACTCTGTATAGTCCATTTTATTTTTCAAGTCACGTAAATTATTTTTCATGAGCGCTGCTGAAATTTTCGTTTTCGTTGAAGACATAAAGGCCTCTTTTAACATAGAAAATAAAGCACCTGCTGTCCCTTCAATAGACTTCAACACCATATTTCCTGTAAAGCCATCTGTTACAACAACATCAGCTACTCCTTCAAGTAAATCACGTGCTTCTACATTTCCAATAAAATTCAAATCTGCTTCCTTCAATAATTCGAAGGCAGCTTTTGTTAATTCATTCCCTTTTTTATCCTCGGTACCGATATTTAATAAGCCAATTCGTGGTTTTTGCAAACCTCCAACCTTTTTAGCATAAATATCACCCATAATGGCATATTGCACTAAATGCTCTGGGCGAGCATCTGCATTTGCCCCTAAATCAAGCATTAAAAACCCTTTACCGTCTAATGTTGGTAGCGTTGTAGCTAATGCTGGTCTAGCTATTCCCTCAATGCGACCTACTTTAAATAGGCCACCCGCCATCAGGGCCCCTGTGTTCCCTGCAGAAAGGCAAGCATCTGCTTTACCCTCCTCTACTGCATCCATCATACGTGCCATGGAAGAATCCTTTTTTCTACGAACAGCACGGGCAGGATCATCAGTTCCTTCTACTGCTTCCTCACAATGTATAACCTTTAATCGATCATGTTGTTTTAAAAATGGTTCCAGCTTATCTTGATGACCATATAGTTGAATTTCTAAGTTTGGAATTTGCTCTAATGCTAAAAGTGCACCTTCAACAACTGACTTTGGTGCATTGTCTCCACCCATTCCATCAAGCGCTAATTTCATTGTTACTCACCTTTACCTTTCGTGCGGTACATATCAAACTCACCAACAAAAACGGTTTCACCATTAACGGTAGATGTTACCTCAACTTTTGTTCGGTGTGTTTGTTCATCTCGTCCGATAACAATCGCTTTTGTAATAACACGATTTCCAGCTCGTACAGGTTTCACAAACGTAATATTGGAATGTACGGTTAATGCTAGTTCGTCATCAATTACTGCAACCGCTAATGAATTTGCTTGCGCAAACAAATGATGCCCACGTGCGATGCCATTACGCTGAAAAACATGCTCTTCTTGTACATCAAAAATCGAGAGTGCTCGATGATCTAATTCAATATCTACTATCTCCCCAATGACCTCATCAATCGGGAGAGATTTTACTTCATTTTCATAGTTTTTTGAAGCAACATCTTTAATTCGCTCGCGTAATTCTGGTATTGATAATTCCATACGGTCTAAACGAATTGTTTGGACACTTACCTGAAACTGTGTTGCTAGCTGTTCATCTGTGACGAATGGATTTTCAGCTATCGTTTCAGATAGTAGTCGCTGTCGCTCTTTTTTCGTTCGTCTCAACTTCATTCGCCACCTTTTGAGTTGTTATTAGCACTTGGTACTAATATCAGTATATAGAGTATAAAAAAAGAATGCAAGACTTGTTTTGAAATCAAGTACTTACATTCTTTCTGTGCTAACAAGCTTCTCAGATTAATCGAAGCGCTCTCCTTGTAAAACACCAGTATCTTCTAGCATTTTACGCAAGTATTGATAGTCGTCATCCTGCCAAAACTCTTTTGTTTCAAGCATCTCTGAGGCATCTTTTCTAGCGGTCTCCAATATACGATAATCATGTACTAAATCAGCTACTTTAAAATCAGGTAAACCACTTTGCTTTCTACCAAAAAAGTCTCCTGGTCCCCTTAATTCAAGATCTTTTTCAGCTAAACGGAAACCATCATTTGTTTCTGTCATCGATTGCATACGTTCTTTCCCCTCATCAGACTTAGGATCTGCAAGTAAAATACAGTATGATTGGTGCTCACCACGACCAACACGACCTCGAAGCTGATGCAACTGCGCTAGGCCAAAGCGTTCAGCATCATAGACAAGCATAAAGGTAGCATTTGGTACATTTACACCTACCTCTACAACGGTTGTAGAAACTAAAACTTGAATAGTCCCTTCACTAAAAGCACGCATAACCGCATCTTTTTCATCAGCTGATAAACGCCCATGCATTAAACCGACATGATAACGATCTTTAAAATAAGTCGCTAGCTGCTCATAAATTTCCACAGCATTCTGAACATCAAGCTTATCGGATTCCTCGATAAGCGGACAAATCGCATAGGCTTGTCTTCCAGCAGCTAACTCTAATTCTAGCTTAGATAAAACAGAGCCGAATTGTTCTTTCTTCATCCAATGCGTTTCAATCTGCTTACGCCCTGCTGGCATTTCATCAATCATCGATACGTCCATTTCCCCAAATGCTGTAATAGCTAGTGTTCGTGGTATCGGGGTAGCTGTCATAAAAAGCACATCGGGATTCTCCCCTTTATCACGCAAAATACGTCGTTGCTCCACACCAAAGCGGTGCTGTTCATCCGTGATGACAAAGCCAAGTTTATGAAAAATAACATCTGGCTGGATTAGAGCATGTGTACCAATAACAATATCAAGATCTCCATTTGCCAAATCAGCTAATATCACACGTCGCTCTTTTGTTTTAGTGGACCCGGATAAGAGTGCAACACGAACACCAAATGGTTGGAACCATTCTTTCAAATTCTCTAAGTGCTGTTCTGCTAATATTTCAGTTGGTGCCATTAAGGCTCCTTGAAAACCTGCTGTTACGGCTGCATATAGCCCTATTGCTGCTACAACGGTTTTACCCGAACCTACATCCCCTTGTAGCAAGCGATTCATTCGATGCGGCTCCTTCAAATCCTTACAAATTTCATTCACCACGCGTTTTTGAGCATTCGTTAATTCATAGGGTAAGGAAGCGATAAAATCTCGTAACTTATGCACATTAAATTGAATAACTGTACCGTGTTCACTATCCTTCCTTATTTTCCGTAAAGCTTGAATACGCAATTGGAAGTTTAATAGCTCCTCATAGGCAAAGCGTCTCCTTGCTTGTTTAGCATGCCCAGCATCCAGTGGAAAATGAATACCCTCCAAGCCCTCTCTTATTGAAACAAGCTTATACGACTCTTGTAAATAATATGGAATGGTCTCTGGCAGTACTTCTCCACAATCGTCTAACACTTGTCGCATATATTTTCGAAATCTTTTTTGGGGGATCAAGCCTTTCAGACTATAGACAGGCTCAAAGTCAACTTGATCTGTTTTAGGACCAAATGTAACTGAAGTGCCATTGATTACTTGTCTACCGCGATCCCATTTACCAGTCACCGTAATAATGGAACCAGGTACAAGCTTTTGCTTTAAATAGCCCTGATTGAAAAATACGACTTTCACTAAATGTCTTCCTGCTAAAACAGTTACTTGGAGTCTTGACTTATTACGACCTAAAAATAAAATCGTAGGCTCCCGCTCCACCTTACACTCAACTGTAACCCGTTCGTTATGTGGTGTTTGCGCTAAATCTTTTAAACGAAAATCTTCATGTCGATGTGGGAACGTCCATAATAAATCAGCTATTGTATTGATTCCTAGTGATTCAAGATGGGCTGCTGTTTCTTTCCCGACGCCTTTTAATTCATTGACGGGTCCATATAATTCAGTCATCTTATCCCACAACTCCCTTCATTGATTGTTTATGTAGTGTTATACTCTCTCTATCTAATGTACCATAAATTATTTCCCTAACCCTACACATAAGCAAAAACCCTACCAATGATTGATAGGGTTAAACTTTTGATTATTTAATTTCACAGGAGAAACATGTAATTTCTTTCACATATTGCTCATCAACTTCTATTCCTAATCCAGCTTTATCACTTAACTGCAGGATGTCTTTATAGTATGTAACATTTGCCACATCTTTTACAAACATTAATGGTCCGACCATCTCGTTTGTATGGATAATCGACTTACTGATGGCTAGGTGTGCCCCAGCCATTGTTCCGATTGCTGATTCAACCATAGAGCCAACTTGGCAAGGCATCTCTGCAGCCTCCGCAAGACTTGCAAGCGCTAAAGCTGGATAGATTCCACCTGATTTCATTAATTTTATATTTAGCATATCGGCAGCACGCATTTCTATGACATCGACTAAATCATAAATATTATGAACACCTTCGTCTACCATAATACTACAAGGTGAAAGGGCTCTGATTTCTTTTAACGCTCTTAAATCATGTGCTTTTACAGGTTGCTCGTACCAGTCTACATGACAAGCTGTAGTTTCTCTTATTACTTTTAGTGTCTCCATTCTATTCCAACCTTGATTGGCATCTACTCGCAGTTGCACCTCCTCACCTATTGCTTCTCTTACAGCACGAATACGAGCAATATCTAAATCAGCATTTGTACCAACCTTAATTTTAATATTACGGAAACCCGATTTTACAAATTCACTTGCATCTTTAGCCATTTCCTCAGGACTCTTAATGCTAATCACTCTTGGCACCTGTAATTCCTCATGTGCTTTTCCACCAATTAATTGATAAACTGGTTGACCAGTCATTTTCCCCATCAAATCGTAGAGTGCAATGTCCAATGCGGCTTTTGCTGAAGGGACTCCATCAATTTTTTCATTAAACTTTTTATGGATACGGTCTACTGCAAATGGATCTTCATCAATCAGTAATGGCGCTAGTTCATGTTTAATAACGTGATACGTGCTCTCCCAAGTTTCACCCGTCACATTTTGATCAGGCACAGCTTCGCCCCAGCCAACTACACCCTCATCCGTCTCGATTCTGGTAAGAATAGTTGGCATATCATCTAAATGAACATAAGAAATAACGAAGGGTTCCTTTAATTGTAAACGTGCTGCAAACACTTCAATCTTTTTTATCACGATGTAAAACTCCTTTTCGTATAAATAGTCTGATTATTTATGTTGCAAGATAATATTTATAAATAGTTGAATCGCATCAGGGAAAACATCTTCATCTAGATCAAATCGTGGATGATGATGTGGATATTGGCTTTTTTCACCACCCATACCTACAAAAACAAATGCTCCAGGCTTATGTTGTAAATAATAAGAAAAATCTTCTCCACCCATGACTGGTTCGACTACCTTAAATGCGGTATCTCCGAATTGTTCCCGTACAATCGATTCAATAAATCGTGATTGTGTTGGATAATTGACGAGCGGAGGTGTTCCTAAAATAAAATCGATTTTTCCTTCTGCTCCAAATGCTCGGCAAATCCCTTCTGTTAAACTTACCATTTTCGTTTTAATGATTTTTACAGTGTTCGGTGTCAATGCTCTGATCGTTCCAGTTAATTTTGCCGTATCAGGAATAATATTATAAGTGGTTCCCGCTTGTATATTACCAACTGTAATGACACCCGCATCGATAGGATTGACATTTCTACTTATGATACTTTGAAAAGCTTGCATTAAATGGCTAGCTATATAAATAGGATCAATTGTTTCATGTGGCATCGAACCATGACCACCATACCCTTGAATTATAATTTCAAAATCATCAATAGAAGCCATCATCGGTCCATGTGTTAAACCTATCTTCCCTTTCTCTAAACCTTGCCATAAGTGAATGCCAAAAATAGCATCTATATCTTCCAACACACCTTTTTGAATTAATAAATCAGCGCCACTTGGCGTGATTTCCTCTGCTGATTGAAATATAAGCTTGATATTCGGCTCGATTTTCTCTCTATTTAAGCTTATCCATGTTGCAACTGCTAATAAAATCGCTGTATGACCATCATGGCCACACATATGAGCAACACCTTGCCTGTCTGAAATGTACGGTTTGTCTCCCTCTTCTTTTATAGGTAAGGCATCTATATCGGCACGTAATGCAATAGTTTTTGTTCCCTTTGTCCCTTTTATAAACGCCACTACACCTGGAGGTTCATAATCTAGAATTTCTATATCTAACTCCTCTAGTCTTTTGCGAATAAACTCACTTGTTTCGTATTCTTCACCAGAAAGCTCTGGGTATTGGTGCAGATGACGGCGATCCTCTATTGCCTTTTCTGCTAATTTTTTTATATTCATTATTTCCATTGTTAAACTCCTTTAGAAAGGTCCGTATTGTATGACTTGTGCAATAATGAGCGATATTACCGCAACTGTTACTTGAATAAGCATAAACGGAAAAATCCACTTTATCCATTTACCCCAAGGAATACCCGCAATTGATAATCCCGCCATTAAAAAACCTACTGTTGGGAATATAATATTCGACATACCATCGCCAAATTGATAGGCAAGTACGGCTGTTTGTCTTGTAACACCGATCATATCTGATAAAGGTGCCATAATTGGCATCGTTAAGGCAGCCTGTCCACTTCCTGATTGTACTAAAAAATTTAAAAATAACTGGAAGATAAACATCCCTACAGCATTTAGTGCAGGTGGAACTGAATCAAGCAATGCAGATGTGTAAAAGAGAATTGTATCAATTAATCCTGAGTTATTGAAAATCACTAAAATAGACTGAGCTAACCCAATGATAAGAGCGCCACCAACTAAATCACCTGCGCCCTTCATAAATGAATTAGCAATATGCGAAGGTGATAATTTGCCAATAAGCCCCATTAAAATACCAAACAATAAAAATAAACCAGCTATTTCAGTAATGTACCAACCTAGTTTTACAACCCCGTACATCAATACGATAAAATTCAAAAGAAATGTAGCCATAACAAGCTTATGTCTTATTTCCATTTTCGAATTCCCCTGTACGAAATCACCCTCATCATTGCGAAAATTTCCATAAAAGCCGAGTTTAGGATTATTTTTCACTTTTCTTGCATAGCGATAAACATATATTGTTGCTACTGTGTATAAGACAACAAAAATGACAATTCGAAAAGCAATCCCTGAAAATAATGGCAAGCCCGCAATCTCTTGCGCTATTCCTACTGTAAACGGATTCATAACAGCTGCCGAAAATCCGACAGATGCACCAAGAATAACAATTGCAAAACCTGTAATTGCATCAAACCCTAGGGCAACAGCAAGCGGTGCAAGAATCCCTACATATACAATCGTTTCATCAGACATCCCCATTAATGACCCAGCACAGGCGAAAAACAACATTAATACTGGTATTATTAACATTTCGCGTTTTGCCATTTTTACAGATAGCATGGCGATAAAGGATTCTAATGCCCCTGTGGCTGATAGTATTCCAAAGGTACCTCCTACAATCAATACGAAGAAAATAATACTTGCTCCTTGCATCATGCCTGAATGTACACTGCTAAAAATATCCAGAAAGCCAATGGGGTTCATATCTGTAAAACTAAATGTCCCAGGTTGAATCACTTGACGTCCATTAACTTCTTCCCGTTGAAATGAACCAGCTGGAATAAAATACGTTAAAATGGAAGATACAACAATAAGGCAAAAGATTAACACATAAACATTGATTCCTTTTTGTTGCTCTATTTCTTTATTAGCTATAAATTTACTCATCCGCCATCCTCCTTAGTTGAATCGTTGAATAAATACAAATTTTTATGTCCACTATCAATACGTAACATATCTCTCCAACATAAAAAGCCATCCCCTTTTTTTGAAATTTCCGTCTTATTCATTGTAATTGATAAAAAAATAAATAAAAAATTAGTATTTTGAATAGTTACTATTGATAAATTTACATATAAATTCATCGAGATACATCAAAAAAATTACAAATAAAAAGAACGTTACATCCCTGCGATTTCACCAGGCAGCAACATTCTTTTCATTCTTTTCGATATACAAACCAATTAAATTGTTTTCCATGTGTCTTTAACTAAATCAATAAATGTACTTACATTACTAAATGTTTTAGCATTTTGAGGAAAAATTAAATAAGTGGGTAACTTTTTAGGGAATCGGTACAGAACTTGAAGACTCCCTTTTGTTACCTCTTTTTGAATAATAATATCACTCAACAAGGCTAGACCCACTTGTTCCATTACTGCTCTCTTAATTGCTTCCTCGCTTCCAAATTCCACTATTGTTTGTGGCTTACACTTAATTTCTTGCAGGCAACTGACAATACAGTCATCCATTCCATAGGTTATAAAGGGATAATCATCAAATATTTCCTGCACAGTACGATCCTTTATAATAAGCGGATTTCCAACCAATACTAAATCCTCTTCCTCCAATAAAATCTCCTCTACACCAGCGTAACTAGGGGATCCAGCTACAAAACCTATATCTGCTTGGTTTGAACTCACAAGTTTGGCTGTTTCTTTACTATTGGCACAAAGAAGTTTTAGGTTTACCTGAGGGTACTGTTTTAAAAACGAGCCGATAATATGTGATAAATAATAGCCGCAATAAAACTCTGGTGCAGCGATTGTCAAATGACCAAATGGCTTTTCGAAATTCTTCAAATCCTGTTCCATTTCCTCAATAATCCCAAATAATTGATCTGTATGTTCCTTTACTATTTTTCCTACTTGAGAAAGAAACATTTTCTTACCCATTCGATTAATTAAGATATGCCCTAACTCTTCCTCTAACGCTTTAATCTGTTGGCTAATTGTAGGCTGGCTATAATTAAGAATTTCAGCCGCTTTTGTAAAGTTGAGGTAAGTTGAAACAACATGAAATGTTTTCAAATTACGCAAATCCATCTCTATTCACGTCCCTGCTATATAATTAAGATAAATACATTTCCTTATTAAAATTTAATTATACTTAAATCGACTATGTACGTAAGAGGTTTTTTCTTTCCAGTAAGTTATCAACCAACATAAAAACATGCTACCTATTTAGATAGCATGTTTCTTATTTTTTATTGAAGTGCTTTAATGCTTTGTAAGCCACCATTTTCAAGGATGGCTTTACTGATCGCCTTCCCTGTTGGTGTTGCTGCTAGACCGCCTCGTGCCGTCTCTTTAAGATTAGGACTCATAGATTGTCCAATGCGATACATAGCACCAATTACTTCATCACATGGAATACGACTTGTTACACCAGCAAGTGCCATATCCGCCGCTACTAGGGAGTTAGATGCACCCATTGCATTACGTTTGACACAAGGCACTTCAACCAAGCCTGCCACTGGATCACAAACAAGACCTAGCATGTTTTTTAGTGTAATGGCAAACGCTTCTGAACATTGCTGTGGTGTACCTCCAGCCATTTCGACAATAGCAGCTGCAGCCATACCTGCAGCTGAACCAACCTCTGCCTGACAACCACCAGCAGCCCCAGAAATGGAAGCGTTATTGGCTACCACAAATCCAAATGCTCCTGACGTAAATAAATAACGAATCATTTGCTCACGAGTTGGATTTAGTTTGTTTTTTACTGCAAACAGTGTTCCTGGTACTACACCTGCTGAACCTGCTGTTGGTGTTGCACAGATTGTTCCCATTGCAGCATTTACTTCATTAGTTGCAACCGCTTTACTTACTGCATCTAATAATAAATCACCTGAAAGTGACTTTCCTTGTGCAATATAATTTTGAAGTAATACGGCATCCCCACCAGTTAAACCTGTTACTGATTGCACACCTTGTAATCCACGTTCAATTGCTTCTTCCATCACTGTTAAATTTCGATCCATTTGCTGGATGATTTCTTCACGCGTTCTACCAGTTATCAATATTTCTTGTTCAATCATAATTTCTGATATTAATTTATCTTCTTTCTCTGCTCGTTCAACAAGTTCACGAACATTATGAAATAAAACGTCCATCACGGGACACCTCCTTAGTTATTAATTTTTGAGACCTTTGTAATATATGGAATTAAAGATATTTGCTGTAGCACCTTATCCTCAATGTTTTGATCAACTTCAATCACCATCAAAGCAGTTAAACCACGTTCGATACGTGATACCTCCATATGCCCAATGTTGACTTCATGCATCGCCAAGCAATTGGCTACATTGGCAATACAGCCAGCACGATCGTCATGAACAACAAGAATAGCTGGCATACCACCAGTTAAACGTAACTTAAAGCCATTGACTTCACTGACTTCAATTTTTCCGCCACCAATTGAAATACCGACTACTGACATTTCCCCTTCATCGTCTCCAATGACAAGTCGAGCCGTATTTGGATGCTCGGTATTAGCTGTTTCAGGAATGAATTCGTATTCTAATCCTGCTTTTTTGGCATCTTCAAATGCCGTTTTAATACGATCATCAAATGTATCGTAATTTAATAAGCCTCCTACAATCGCAACATCTGTACCATGCCCTCTATACGTTTCTGCAAACGATCCATATAAATGAATTTTTGCCCATTTAGGTTGTCTACCAAATAAATCCCTTGCAACACGCCCGATGCGAGCTGCTCCTGCCGTATGAGAGGAGGAAGGCCCAATCATGACTGGTCCAATAATATCAAATACTGAAGTAAACTTCATACAAACACCCCTCTATTCTATCCGTATAATAATATTTATTTTTATTTATATCATGCTTGATAGTTACTATAAAAGTAAAGCATTTAATTTATCAACTTTCAGAAAATTACCACTACTATAATTTATAGTAAATATTTATACTTATTTATTGTCCGTACCATATATACACAACTACGAAAGCGGCGACATTCCAATATTTCCAAATTTTATATCCTGTGGGTACGTACATTGAATGATTCATATTTAGTACGTTTTTAATAAATTTAATTCAACATTCTCTTTGTAGCATAAACAAAAGCAGTACACGTTTTGTGCACTGCTTTCTTTACGGAATAGCAAAGTAGCATGTAATTATTCTACTGAAATAATATATGGATATAACCCTTGTTTACCATCAAATAATTCAACTTCTACATCCGGATAGCTCTCTTCTATGAAAGCTACCAACTCAGAGGCAGCTTGTTCAGTTGTATCTTCACCATAAATGACTGTAACAATCTCAGCATCTTCATCGACTAAATCCTTAATTACTTTTTCAGCTGCATCCTTTAGTGCTGGTGTAGAAAGGACAATTTTCCCTTCTGCCAATGCCATAAAATCATCTTTGTGAATTTCAACACCATCAATAGATGTATCACGCACTGCATAGGTAACTTGACCTGTCTTCACATTTGTAAATGCTTCTGACATTGTTTTTTTATTTACATCAACAGCTGCCTCTGGGTTAAACGCTAAAATCGCTGCCATTCCTTGAGGAATCGTCTTCGTAGGAACTACTGCTGCATCAATTTCTAATAGTTCAACCGCTTGTTCCGCTGCCATCACTATATTTTTATTATTCGGTAAGATTAATACTTTCTCTGCACCGATTTCTTGTACAGCCTTCACGATATCTTCAGTTGAAGGATTCATTGTTTGACCGCCTTCAATGACATAGGAAGCACCGATAGAGCGCAATAATTCTGCCACACCTTCACCCATAGCAATCGTTACAATAGCATATGGATGTTTTTCTACTTTTTTAGCAGGCGTAGGGGCTTTATGTTCCTCGCCAACGATTGCTGAATGCTGCTCACGCATATTATCAACTTTAATTTTTATAAGACTACCGTATTTTTGACCAATTGATAGAACAGAACCTGGTTGCTCGGAATGGATATGAACCTTCGCAATTTCCTCATCTGAAATAACAAGTAAAGAATCACCTAAAGGATTTAATTCATTACGGAATTGTTCTTCATTAAAAGGTTCTTTTCCTTCTTCTAAGCGTACCATTATTTCTGTACAGTAACCAAATTCAATATCAGCAGTGTTCATGAAATCTTGGGCTCTATGATGTTCTGCATTGATTAAATCATCTAGCGTCGCATCATTTTTCTCCGGAAGAGCCTCCCCCTTTAAGGAAGCTAAAAATCCTTCATACACAAATAGTAAGCCTTGACCACCACTATCTACCACACCAACTTCTTTTAAAACAGGCAGTAGGTCAGGTGTACGATCCAACGATGCCTTTGCCTCTGCTGTAAAAGCTTCCATTACGGCAATGATATCGTTTTCAGTTTCTGCTACTTCTACACCTTTTTTCGCAGCTTCACGTGCCACCGTTAAAATTGTTCCTTCTACTGGCTTCATAACAGCTTTATATGCCGTATCAACACCCGCTTGGAATGCTCCAGCAAAGCCCTTTGCATCAATTGTTGACTCCTTCTCAATAAACTTCCCAAAACCACGGAATAACTGAGATAGAATAACGCCTGAATTCCCACGCGCTCCCATTAACAAGCCTTTTGATAATGCCTGTGCTGTTTTACCAATATGCTCTGAAGCAGCATGCTCTGTTTCCTTTGCACCAGATGTCATCGATAAGTTCATATTTGTACCTGTATCACCATCTGGAACGGGGAAAACATTTAATGAATCTACATAATTTGCATTTTGGTATAGGTGATGCGCCCCCATTTGTACCATTTCAGCAAACTTTATACCGTCTAAAGACTGCATTCGATTTAGTTCCTCCTCTTAATTCGCTACACGAACGCCCTGTACAAAGATATTGACAGATTTTACGCTCATACCTAATGTTTTATCTACTGTATATTTCACTTTCGATTGTACTTGATAAGCCACTTCCGAAATTTTTGTCCCGTAACTAACAATAATGTACATATCTATATGTAAATCGTCGTCCTGTTGTCGAATTACAACACCTTTTGCGAAGTTTTCTTTACGTAAAATATCAGTTAGACCATCACGAATTTGATGTTTAGATGCCATGCCAACAATACCGTAGCATTCTACAGCAGCTCCACCAGCAATTTGTGCAAGTACATCTGTTGAAATATCAATTTGGCCGAATTCATTGTTTAATTCAATTGACATAGAAATGCCCCCTTGGCTCTTTTTGACTAAACTATATTGTAACACTTTCGTTATAATTTAAGCAACCTAAGGGGGTATTGAAGGGCTTCGTAGCAACGTTTTCTGACTTCAAATAGACGCATTTGCTTCTTCATCAAAAATTTCCATTTTGCGGAAATAGTTATTTCGTCCGTTTTGCTTTGCCAAATATAGCGCTTGGTCAGCTAATTCACAACATGTTTGTAAATGCTCATATTTTGCGATTTTAGCTTGACACATTCCAATACTAACAGTAACTTGTTGGGCAATAGTAGATTGTAAATGCGGGATATTAAGTTGTCGAATTTCTTCTAAGATTTCTTCACATACAGGTTCAGCAACCTTATGAGTATGCTGGCTTATCATAACAAACTCCTCGCCACCCCAACGGGCAACAAATGCATTATACTTCCCTGCAATTTCCTCCAATAGAGATGCGACTTTGACAATTGCTGCATCTCCCTGCAAATGACCATAATAATCATTAAATTTTTTAAAGCAATCAATATCAATCATTATGACTGTTAAAGGTTGTGTTTGATAAAGTTGCTGTCCTATCTTATTCAATTTTTGGTTAAATGCACGTCGATTAGGTAGATTCGTTAAAGAATCTTTTAATGCTTGCTCTGCTAATTCATTATTTTTAATAGCCAACAATTCTGATAGTCGCTTCGTTTTAGTCATTTCCTCATTCAATAAAATATGCTGGGTATGGATTTGTTTACGAACCTTATAGGTCTGATATTGAATCATTACACCAATAGGTATTAATAATGACATGGGTAATATAATTTTTATATTTTCACTCGATATTCCAGCACTCATATATGCACTCACAATAATGGCTGATGCAGAAAGCAAAATAATCCAGACAATTTTTCGTAAAGGTAACGCGAATACTGTACAAATAATGATTAAAATAACCTCATAGAGTGCTGCATGACGGAAAAAGTAAACATCCAATACCGATATCGCAGTAATCAAAAGCATTATTGTGTAAATATAAACAACAACCAACCGTTCATACTTCTGTATATTAACAGGAGTAATATGAATTCGCTTTTCTCGGATAAACAATAATACTGCAACATCTATATAAAACATAGCGATATGAATGGCAATATAGACGGGAACCATGGCTCTTTCCGCCTTCACAAAAAATACCTCTCCATAATGTATTAACGAAATAATGACTGATACATACATGAGTGTCCAAGCAACTATTCTCATCCCTTTTAAATTCGACTGAACCATTTCTTCGCGAATAGAAAAAGCTAATTTTTCTTGATTTTCCATCATGCTCTCTCCTCATGCCCACTTTCAAATAATTATAATGTCCTATATGTATCGTCATGATAACGAAAAATACAAGTCAATCTAAATTTTTCTGATAAATAAAAAAGTTGATACCTTTATAGCATCAACTTTTTACATTGTATTCAATTAAATATCGAAAAATTTATTTGGCTAAAATAGACTTTTAATAAGCGTGTCAATCATAACAGGCATCTCTTTAAACGCACTATCCACATGCAATCGTTCTGTTTTTTGATGGGCATCCTTACCAAATGGACCGACATTTAAGACAGGACCTTGTAATGCCGCCATCTCTTTGAATGGAATATGGTACGTATCGCCCCATACAGGTGTGTTCCGCTCAAATGCTAGCCACTCATTGGATGCATCTGAATAGTTGACATAGCTTAAATCACAAATTCCGTTAAAGTAGTGGATCTGCTCCACCTCAATATCAAATGTTTGAGCTGTTTGCTTCATTAATTCAATCGACTGTTTCACTAATGGATGGTTGGATGAATTAATGGCTGGATAGTAAGGCGGTGCATATAACAGAACTGTGGCAGGTGCTAATTCCTGACAGCGAATCATGAGCTGATCCACAATACGAATGGATTTTTCACGATCATCCCATGCACGATGCTGCTGAACCTGGTGCTTAATCGCTTGTACTTCCTCAGCTCCTAACTTATGGATCGCATGCTCCAATAATGCCTCATAGCGTAAGACCTTTACCATGCCCACACCCTGAACATTTTCGCGTGTACAAATGTCCTGATAGTGCGCATTGCAAGCAGCCATTGCCTGTAACGCAACTTCCTCAAAAATAGCCATCACCTCAGCCGCTGTACGTTTTAATAAAAAGACATTGTAAAGTGCCGCCGCACGGTATGGTGTTTGTGTAGAATACTCCATTTTTAAATCTTTTAATTGTAGAGAGACGGGTAATGGTGTGCTTTCGCCTAAATCTGTTTCACGGAAAAGGGGATTCCACTCCATATGCTGTGTCATATAGGAAGCGATAAAGGGAGCCGTGATCCCTTTTAATGGCTCGCCGACATGTGTCTCTTTCCCATAGAACAAAGCAGCAGGCATGATTTTACCAATTGTACCTGAATAAATATATTCATTCGTATCCGAAGGCCCTTGTGAAAACGATGGCTCACTATTTAAAAATAATTTATAGGTTAAGCCATGCTGTTCCCGCAGTCTCACCAGTTCCACAACAGCCGCTCTCATACCAGCAGAGTTGACTTCCTCATCAGGGACCGTTGTTAAAATTAAATTAATCGGCCATTGCTCTAAGCTTGCCTTTTCGATCAACTGCATGTGTAAGGCAAGACCCATTTTCATATCCATTGTGCCGCGTCCAAATAAATAATTCCCAGACGCCAAATCAATGCGAGCTGCCTCTGGTAAATCTTTTAGGTATTTAGGTTCCATTAGCTTTTTCGTTAGTTCTTCTGGAGAAAAGGCTAACGGCTCTAGTTCACCATATTCTTCTGTATGCACGGTATCGAAGTGACTGATTAACACAACGGTTTCAGTTGCGGTTGGATGCTTATAGAAGGCTGTCACTGCATTTCTGCCAAGTCCTGCATCATGTAATTCAATCAAGTCTGGGTGCTTCTCAAAATATGGAAGCGTTAACAATTTATCTTTTAGTCGAAAGGCAAATTTATTTTCGCCCTCCGTTAATGTTCGGCTTTCCCAGCTCACAAGTTCACATAATAGGGCACGTAGTTTTTCGGGTGTATCCCACATAAAAGTATTCATGATTTTTTCTCCTTTTACTCCCATTCGTTAGAGGTACGATTAACGAACTTCTAGTGTTTCTTCACTTTTGCTATCTGTAGCAGCAGTCGCCGCTTTCTTTAATTTCAATTGATAAAAAATCATACAGGCAATAAAGAAGCCAATCCCGTATAGTAAACCAATCCTTTGCGTTGGATCAAACGCTAAAAATACTAAAATTAAAACACAAAAGATTATACAAAATACTGGAATCAACGGGAATAGTGGTGTTTTAAATTTTAGATCAGCCACATTTCCTCCCGACTTCACATAGCGATAACGGAACATTAACTGAGAAGCACATATCCCCATCCATGAAATTGTGACAGATATACCTGCTACCGACATTAGTAATACAAATACAGCATCAGCTTCCATTACACTAGTTAATAAAGATAAGAGTGAGAATACCATCGTAAAAATAAGCGCATTTAAAGGTACTTTATTTTTCGTTAATCGACCAAATAACTTGGGCGCCATCCCCTCTTGTGACATGGAAAATAATAAACGTGTTGATGCATATAAACATGAATTACCGACTGATAAAATAGCTGTCAAAATAACAAAGTTCATGATACCAGCTGCATATGGTACACCAGCTAAATTCATTAACGTGACAAATGGACTTTCCATAAGCCCAAGCTCTGATGCTGGGAATATTGCCGATAATACAATAATGGAAGCAATATAGAAAACGATGATTCTAAATAGAATTGTACGAATCGCTCTAGGAATATTTTTTTCAGGGTTCTCGGTCTCCCCTGCTGCAATACCCACCAGCTCTGATCCCTGATAAGAAAAAATTACATTCATCATTGTGACAAAAATAATCGTAATACCTGCTGGGAATAAACCAGAAGGTGCTAAATTTGTGAGATGTGGAGTAGGACGATCTGCCAATGGAATTAAACCAAAGATTGCTGCTCCACCAATAATGATAAATGCAATCACTGCAACAACTTTTATACTAGCAAACCAGAACTCTGCTTCAGCAAAGCCCTTCGTTGTTAAAGCATTTAAGACAAATAAAAGAACCATAAACACAGCACACCATATCCAAATTGGTACACTTGGAAACCAATGCTGCATTAAAATACCTGCAGCCGTAAATTCAACGCCTGCTGTGGCAGCAGATCCGACAAAATACATCCAACCTAATGAAAAACCGGCTGAAGGACTAATGAAACGTGTTGCATATGTTTGGAAAGAACCTGTAACAGGCATGTAAACAGCCAATTCCCCAAGACAATTCATGACCATAAACAAAATTAAGCCACCAAATAAGTAACCAATCAGTGCACCGCCGGGTCCTGCCTGGTTAATGGTATAGCCTACATTTAAAAATAAGCCTGTTCCAATAACACCCCCAAGTGAAAGCATTAACAAGTGACGACTTTTCATCGAACGCTTTAATTGATTATTGTGAAGCTGATCCCCTTTATTCAACATCCATCCCTACTTCCCATATAATGTAAAAATATTAAATATTCTGATATTTTAAGAATGAAAGTACCCAATCAATTTTCTCTTTTAAATTGATTGGGTATTGTTAGATTTACTTAAAAACGTAATGATAAACAGCTTAAACCACCATCGTGTTTTCTAAATTCAGACATATCAAGTTCAATTGTTTGATAGCCAAGGTCCAGTAATTTACGATTTGTTTCTGGATAGCCAGCTGGAATAATAATATAATCATTTACTTGAATACAGTTAGCTGAATATTCATCCTCTTTAGGAATCACGATTTTTTCGTAAGATTCAAATGCAGGATGATCGACAAATTCACCAGCTAGCACCATACGATTTTCCCCAACATAGGCAATTCCAGTTTTTAAGTGGAAGAATTCTTTTAATGGAATAATAGTTGCTTCATAACCTTCTAGTTCAACAATCTCTTTAAATTGCTGAGCGCCTTCTTCATTTGTGCGCTCTGAGATCCCTACGTAAAACTTTTTCTCTGCTTGTAGTACATCTCCACCATCAAGTGTTCCAGAACCTTTAATATAGTAAATTTTTTCATAGAATTGCTTTACAGCTGGTTCGATTTCTTCAATTTCGCGGTTACGAGCTGCTGCTCCAGGATTCGATATAATAGCAAATTCAGGCGTTAATACAGCTGTATCCTCTACAAATGTTGAATCTGGAAATGCTTCATTTGCTGGTAATTGTGTAACTTCTACACCGCATTTTTTTAAAGCTTCTACATAATGTTCATGTTGTTCAAATAATTTTTCTAAAATTGGCTTTCCTAAATCACTAGTTGTTAAACCGTTTACAAAACTATTACCTGGATTTTTAACAATAACATTTTTAAACATATTCATCTTCTCCTTTATCCTCTTACTACTGGGCAAGTTAGGCAAGTCGGCCCACCTGTTCCTTTAACAGTAATTTCATCGCCTTTATATTCGTACACCGTTGCTCCAGCATCAAGTAGCTGTTGCTTTGTTTCTTTGTTGCCTTGAGGAATCACACATACCCTTGGTGCAAGCGCTAAAACATTACAGCCTAACGAATCGTATTCATCTTTAGGTACTTCTACTAGCTGGATGCCACGCTCAATTAGCAGTTGTCTGAAAAATACTGGCATTAAACGCGAATGCACAACAGCTAAATCTCGGTCTACCATACTTATGAAAGACATTAAATGTAAACATTCAGCTTCACCAAGATCATGTGGTAGTTGTACAACTATAAATTCATCTACCATATCGGCTGTCATTTCCTTTAACTGACGAATGGCTTCATCGTTTGTTCGATAACCTCTACCCACAACGAGCGTTCGATCATCTAGCCAAACAATATCTCCACCGTCTGAAACTGCCTCTCCAGTAAGTTCACCAATTATTGGTATACCTTTTTGCCGTAAAAAGTCCTTGTATACTGCTGCTTCTGGTTGTCTTAATTTTTTGCCTGATTTCAGTATTATGGCACCATTTGGAGTGAATTTAACTGGATCATGTGCATAAAGAGAATCTAATCCTACTTCATCTGCTATAGGCAGATATTCAATAGTCTCAACATACTTTCCAAGAATCCCAATAAATTCAGCGTATTCGCTTAGAGCTTCTTCATAATTAGGCTCAGATAAGTAGTTAAATGTTTTCCATTCCTCACTAAGATGTGTCTGGCTTCGGAAAGCATCTTTTGGATCTTTTACAATAACATGTTTCAAAGGCGCATACATTGATGAACAATAATGCATTCCTTTCACCCCATTTCCGTGTAGTGGAAAACGTTTCCGTTAAGAGGAAAGTTTATATGAAGAATATATTCGTTTTATGCTATACTGTCAATATATTTAGAAAACTTTTATTTTTCTTTTAATCTAGATTGCGTTCACCCTTGGAAAAAATGCTATCGTTTATTAAAGAAGCCTCTTAAAGGATCCTTTTGTAGCTTTCGTGAATTAAAATAAGCATTTGTTTAGACTTCTGATTTGTACGGGAATATTGGAACTAGACGTAGATGGAGAATAAAAATAAAATAGGATGAAGGGAGGTGGGACAAATGCAATTATTAGAGCGGGCGATGACAATTGCCAAGGTTTTAGCAGCTGATGCAAACGACAGTAGCTTGTCCATTTCAGAGCTTTCTACAAAATGCGATTTACCGCTAAGTACTTTACATAGAATTTTAAAAGCCATGATTAAACAAGGGATGATTGAGCAAGATGAACAGACTAAATATTATCGGCTTGGAACCATATGGATGGAACTTGGCTTACAGGTGTATGATACGATGGATTATATTAGCAAAATCAGACCTGAGTTAGAACGATTAGCCAGGGAGGTTGAAGAAAGCGTTTATTTAAGTAAACCAGCTGGATTAGATACGATTATTATAGAACGGATAGACAGTGCAGCTAATCCGATTCGTATTTATGATCAGTTGGGTATTCGCATACCTATGCATATCGGAGCGGCCAATAAGGCCATACTTGCCTCAATGTCAGCGCTACAATCCAAAGAAATTCTAGAGCAACTAGTAACTAAAGATGAAATGGCCGAATTAGAGGAGCAGCTTCACCAAATTCGACAACAAGGCTATGCAATAAGTCATGGAGAACGAACTGCAGGTACTTCCTCCATTGCTGTCTCTGTTTTAGATGGGTTTGGTGAAGTGATAGGAGCAGTCAGTATTGGTTTTGTAAACTTTAATGTCTCTCAAGATCATATTAATACATTGATTGAGCGATTAGTTGATACTGGTAGACGTGTATCGCTGAAACTTGGTTATCGAGGAAAAGGATAGGAGAACTATTCCCCATTAAACTTCTCTACTTTTCATAAATGTTTTATGTCTGTAAAGGTTTTTTTCTTGAAAGGTTATGTGAAAACTGTTGCACTGAACGCCATCGTATGTTAAATTATTATGGTATGTGAAATACCGAACTGAAATAATAATCTTTCAGCATCAACAGTAAGGAGGGAATACAACATGCCAAAACAATGTGTAATCACTGGACGTAAAGCTCGTACTGGTAACAACCGTTCCCACGCTATGAACGCTAACAAACGTACTTGGGGTGCTAACCTTCAAAAAGTTCGTATCTTAGTTGACGGTAAACCAAAACGTGTATGGGTTTCTGCTCGTGCATTAAAATCAGGTAAAATCGAGCGCGTTTAATCGCTGCTTCTAAAAAATCGATTTCGCATTGAGCGCAATCGATTTTTTTCTTGATTAGTATTCTAGAAGAAAGTAAAAAATCCGACTAACACTAGTCGGATTTTTTTACTTTCTTATCTTTTTTAAATAGGTTAATACACGTACGCGTGATACTACTCACGAATTTCGGCAATTGGAACGTATATACTTTCAGGACTCTCTCCCCCTTACGCTAATCTATGCTTCTTATCATTAAACATATGCCTTGCGAGAAAGATATAGACCCTGAAGTTCCTATTATTTCATTACTTGTAAATCGAGATGTTCCTAAGGAAATTTCCTCATTCGTTGTTTCATATTTTACTTGTCGTAATGTTACACCTTGAATAGGCTCCTCGTGAGCAAAAAAAGACAAGTATCGGTATCGATCATCTGCATAAATTGTATGTGTACCTGGTAGTAAAAATTGCAACATATTAGTATGATTGATTATCTTTAACTCAATTTGAGGATGCTCTTTTTGTAACCGATAAATAGAACGAACAGCTGCCTCGTAATGATCTAAACGCCCACCCGTCACACCTGTCAAAATAATTTCTTGTGGTGCAAACGTATAGGCTTTAAGCAAAGCTAAATCCGTGTCTGTTTCATTTTTCTCTTCTTGAAAACGTTGTTGATCATTGGTTTGTGCCATTACTTGTCGATATTCTTCATCCGTTAAAGAATCAAAATCACCAACAATAGCATGGGGCGTAATTCCTTGCTCAATTAAATATAAAGCGCCACGATCAGCCCCGATAAACACAACATCCTGTTGTTGCTGAAACGATGAAAATGAACAAAGCTCATTTTTTGGACCACCTGCACAAACAACGACTGTCGTCATCCTTTAATCGCTGCCTCACCAGCTAGTAAAATCTCTTGAAGAGCAGCTGTTCGATCTTCTTTACTATAGATAGCTGACCCAGCTACAAAAATTGTCGCTCCAGCCTGTGCACATGGCACAATTGTTTCAGCAGTAATACCACCATCAATTTCAATGGCAATATCTAAGCCTCGCTCCTTAATTATTGTTGATAATGCTTCAATTTTAGGTACAACAGAATGAATAAATTTTTGTCCACCGAATCCAGGATTAACAGTCATTAATAATACCATATCAATATCTTCTAAAATGTGTTGAATTGATTCTATCGGTGTATGTGGATTTAATACGACACCCGCTTTTACACCAAAAGAACGGATTAATTGAATTGTTCGATGTAAATGACGACATGCTTCTACATGTACTGTAATATAATCTGCTCCAGCTTTTGCGAACTGTTCAATATACTGATCTGGATTTTCTATCATTAAATGCACATCTAATGGTAACTTCGTTAATGGACGGATAGCATCCAATACAATAGAACCAAATGAAATATTCGGTACAAAGTGACCATCCATTACATCAATATGAATAAGTTGTGCACCTGCTTGCTCTACTTCCTTTACTTCTTCACCTAACTTTGCAAAATTTGCTGCTAAAATTGATGGTGCTATTTGTATCATCATTAATACCTCGGCTTTCGATCCATAATTTCTTGCATAAATTGTTCATAATGCTTGTAGCGGTAGTCTCGAATTTCCCCTGCTTCTACTGCTGCCTTTACTGCACATTTTGGCTCTTTCAAGTGTAAGCAACCTCTAAATTTACAATCATCCGCTACTCTAGCCATTTCAGGAAAACATACACCTAATTCTTCTTTCTCAATTTCGTCAAAATCAAAGGAACTAAATCCAGGCGTATCTGCTAATAAACCATCACAGACCTCTATCAGTTCAACATGTCGAGTAGTATGTTTACCCCGTCCTAAGCTTTGGGATATAATACCCGTTTTTAAGTTCAACTCTGGAATGAGCGTATTAAGCAAAGTTGATTTCCCAACGCCCGATTGGCCAGCTAAAACGGTGGTTTTTCCCTTTAAAATAGGACGTAACCGTTCTACTAATTCTTCTTCATCTTTATATGTTTGCAAAACTGTATAGCCCATGCTTTCATAATCTGCTATATAATTTTGTAATTCATCACGTTCATCATTTTCTAGCAAATCCATTTTTGTTAAACAAATAATAGGATGTACATGGAAGGATTCTAACACAACTAAAAAACGATCCAGTAAAATGGTATTGAAATTCGGTTCCTTTACAGAAAACACCAAAATACCTTGATCAATATTCGCAATTGGCGGACGTACTAATTCATTTTGGCGCTCAAAAATCTTTTGTATTGTCCCATCAGAGCCTTCAGTTTCCATTGTATACTCTACAATATCGCCTACGAGTGGGGATTCGCCACGATTACGAAATACCCCACGTCCTCGGCATTGAATCAGTTGATGTCCATCAAATACATAATAATAACCACTTAATGCTTTTCTTATTTGGCCTTGCGCCATCCAATTCCTCCTTAATCGACATCATTATAATTAACTTTGCCTTCTAAAATTATTTCTGAGTCACGAATTATTCTATAACTCGCATCTTTGCCATCTTCAATTGTAAGCTGAATGTTGTATGGCGTATCACTTAAAATTTCAAATACTTCAACAGGTTCAGACAATGTATGATTTTTATCTTGAATTTCAATTCGAATATTTTGAGCTATTCCCTCTTCTGTAGGTTTATACTCAATGACTACAGGTATGACACGTAGTTTATCGGGCTGTTTTGCTGGCCCTTTACTTATTACAACCGATATCATAGAACCTTCTTCTACCATAGTACCCGCTTTTGTCAATTGCGAAATTACACTGCCAGCTGGGATGGTTTCATGATGTTCTTCACGAGATATACGCCAATTGAGACCTGCTCTTTTCACATAGTCATCCATATCAGCTTTCGTATAATTTACAACATTTTCAACCCTTACCATTCTAACTCCTTGGCTAACTTTAAACGTGATTGTTTCTTCTTTCGCTACTACCTCAGAATTTGGTGGTATGCTTTGTTCAATAATTCTTCCTTCTGGCTCATTAGAAGGGACATCCTCTTTTATTACGTCTTTATACTTTCCTTTTATTAAAGCTTCAACTTGACTATAATTTTGTCCAACATAATTATCAACAGTCGTCATCTCTACACCTAAACTAACGATTAAGTCTACCTCTGAACCTTTTTCACGTAATGAATTTTTTGATGGGTCCGTTTCTATAACTTTCCCCTTCTCTATTTCCTCATGATTTCGCTCCTGATGCTCTTCACCAACAACAAATCCATCTGCTTCTAATTTTTTTGTCGCTTCCTCTATTGTTAAATTTGCTACATCTGGTATAGCCACTTTTTTCGGGCTAAATAAATCTTTTGCAAAAATAAAGAATAAGAAAATGACAACCGCTGCAATGAATAGTCCTGCAACATATTTGGGCCAATTTTTCTTCTTTCCCTTTACAGGAACTGGCTTTTCTACAGGCTTTTTAGGTTGTGGTTGAGAAGGTGCTTTAGCTTCCATAATCGGTTCAATAACTCTTGTTTTAGTTAGATCTTCGTCTTTTTTATGCATCTGCTCTTTAATGATGGGAATAGCTTTCGTTACATCATTATCCACAGGTATGACAAATTTGGGATCGTTGATTCTAGATGGTGTTAGTACGGTTTCCAAATCTTCATACATTTCTTCCACTGTAGTATAACGATGGGATGAATCTTTGGCAGTAGCCTTTAATACTACATTTTCCAAGCTTTGGGGAATCGTTGCATCAAAAGCACGGACAGAAGGCGTTTCGGCTTGTAAATGCTTAAGTGCTATTGAAACAGCAGATTCACCAGAAAATGGAAGTTCACCTGTTAATAATTCATATAACACAATACCGAGTGCGTAAATATCTGATTTGTTTGTAGCTGTACCGCCGCGAGCTTGCTCTGGTGATAAATAATGGACTGTACCAAGCACAGAATTTGTTTGAGTAAATGATGTAGCACTTAACGTCATGGCAATACCAAAATCCGTAATTTTCACATTACCTTCCGCATCCATTAATATATTTTGCGGTTTAATATCACGGTGGATAATATGGTTTTCGTGGGCATTAGCAATGGCAGACGTTAATTGCTTCATAATATGCACACTTCTAGCAGGAGAAATTGGTGCAAATTCTTGTATGTACTGCTTTAATGTTTTTCCTTGAACATATTCCATCACAATATAGTGTAGATCTCCATCGTCACCTACATCATAAACACTAACAATATTTGGATGTGTAAGACTTGTAGCAGACAGTGCCTCACGTTGGAAACGTCGATGTAATTCATCCTCATTGGAAAAATCATAGCGTAATATTTTAATGGCTACATCACGATTTAAAATCATATCGTGTGCTAAATAAACATTGGACATACCTCCGCCACCAATGAGTTCTAAAATTTTATAACGGTCACTAATTCTTTTACCTACAAGCATTCTTACACCTCCTCATCCTTTTTTGTTAATAGCACGAGGGAGATATTGTCTTCTCCCCCGCTGGCATTTGCTAATTCTACAAGTTTACGTCCCTTTTCCTTAATGGAGTCTGGATACGTAATTATCGATGCCATTTCATAAACAGTTAGTTTATTGCTTAATCCATCTGAACAAATGAGTAAATACGATTCTGATGCTAAATCTACTTCATAAAAGTCTGGTTCGATTGTGTCCTCTGTCCCAACCGCTTTTAAGATGAAATTTTTCTTTGGATGTGTCAAAGCCTCTTCTTCGCTTATCTCACCATTTTCGACCAAGACGTTCACATATGAATGATCTCTTGTTATTTGTTGTGCACCATCTTCAAAGAAATAATACACACGACTGTCTCCCACATGTGCAATGAAGCAATGTTGTTCTTCGATTAACACTGCAATAAATGTCGTGCCCATTCCTTTACAGTCTTCATGTGATAAAGAATAGTCATATATTGTTTTATTCAATTGCTTAACTGTTTGTAATAACCATTCTTTTTTTGATGTTGTGGATACAAAATGATGTGTGTCTGCCTGTAAAAAAAAGGATTCCATTTGTTTAATTGCCATATCACTTGCTACATCACCAGCATTATGACCACCCATGCCATCCGCTACAAGTGCTAGTGCAAGCCCATCTGGACGTTTAAAGAATGCAGCACGGTCCTCATTAATGGATCGTTTTAAACCAATATCACTTTCGACTGTGTATTCCAATACTGGTCACCTCGTTTCTTCAGATCTCTCTTGTGCACGTAATTGACCACACGCAGCAGCGATATCTGAACCTTGCTCTCGGCGGATCGTTACGTTAATACCATTTTTCTTTAATGTTTTTTCAAAAGCAAAAATTTGACTACGAGATGTACGAACATAATCACGTTCTGGTACATAGTTTACAGGAATTAAGTTGACATGACATTTAATTCCTTTAATTAAAGCAGATAGTTCCTCTGCTATTTCTACTGAATCATTTTCACCAGACATCAGCCCATACTCGAAACTCACTCGTCGACCTGTTTTTTTTGTATAGTATCGCACAGCTTCCATTAATTCTTCCAATTTATAAGCACGGGCAATTGGCATTAGCTTTTGACGTGCTTCTTGGTTTGGCGCATGCAGAGAAACGGCAAAGTTAATTTGTAATTGTTCATCCGCAAACTGGTAAATTTTAGGGACAATACCCGATGTTGAAACTGTGATATGACGTGCTCCGATATTTAAACCTTTTTCATGATTGATCACTTTTAAGAAGTTCATCATTGCATCATAGTTATCGAAAGGTTCACCAATACCCATAATGACAATATGAGATACTCGCTCGCCCAATTCATCTAATGTTTGCTGCACTTTGACAACTTGCTCCACAATTTCCCCTGCTAATAAATGTCGCTTCAAACCACCTAAAGTGGATGCACAAAACGTACAGCCAATTCGGCAGCCTACTTGTGTTGTTACACAGACAGAATTTCCATATTCATGGCGCATTAAAACAGTTTCTATTGAATAGCCATCTTGTAATTGGAATAAAAATTTAATGGTACCATCTTTAGATTCTTGTTTAATAATGGTTGATAGTGTGGATAATGCAAAATTTGCAGTTAGTTTTTCGCGTAATCCCTTTGAAAGGTTTGACATTTCTTCAAATGTCTTTACACGTTTATTATACAGCCAGTCAAAAATTTGAGCAGCACGGAAAGGCTTTTCGCCATTTTCCTTTAGCCATTCTTCTAATTGATGAGGTTGTAACGAATAAATGGATTCTTTTAAATTTGGCTTTTCTTTTTTTACACGTCGAACGGGCTTTTCTTCTGCTTCTTCGACTAAATCGTTAATACGTTCATTAAATTTCTCTTGATCCACCATTAGTTGGATTCTCCTTTTTTACGAAAGGCGGCGACAAAGAAACCGTCACTGCCAAAGTCTTGTGGAAAGACTTGAAGCATGCCATTAGCTTGCTTTTCCGCTAATTTTGTTGGTAAAGATTCTAGTTGTATAGCTTCCATTTCTGGATGTGCTGTTAAAAAGGCTTTCACAGTGCCTTCGTTTTCTTGTATGTCTACTGTACACGTACTGTATACAAGCTTACCATTTGTTTTCAAAACTTTCGTTGCTGCATCAAGTAAAGCTAATTGGATTTTTTGAAGACTTTCTAAATCTTCTTCTCGCTTTGTATATTTAATATCTGGTTTACGTCGCATAACTCCTAGTCCACTACATGGTGCATCGACTAAGATAGCATCAAAAGACGCTGCTTGTAAAAATTCTGGTGCTTTCCTTCCGTCTATTGGGGCTGTTTCAACAATATCAAGCCCTAGACGCTCTGTATTATGGTCGATTAAATCTAATTTATGTGGATGAAGGTCTGTTGCTAAAATAGACCCTTCATTTTTCATTATTTCGGCAATATGTGTTGTTTTTCCACCAGGTGCCGCACACATATCCAAGACACGCATACCTGGAGATGGATTTAGCACATTAGCAGGTATCATTGAACTTTCATCCTGAATAGTAATCATACCTTCTTTGAAGGCTTTTGTACGAGCTGGTTGACCGTTTGTAATGTATAAGCACTCTGGTATAACGTCGCTTTGATTAGCCGTTAATCCTTCTGCCTCTAACTTGGCAATTGCTTGCTGAACAGTTGCTTTTGTCGTATTAACACGCACAGTCTGCACAGGCGGTCTATTATTTTCATGCAACATTTCAGTCGCTACTTCAAGACCGTAGTTATCAACAAATCTTTGAACTAACCACATTGGATGACTTGTTTCTATTGAAAGGCGCTCAATTGGATCTGCTATGTCATCTGTTGAAAGGACTCCACTGCGTAACACGGATCTTAATATGCCATTGACCATAGAAGCGATTCCACGATGCCCTCGACGCTTGGCAATTTCTACTGCTTCGTTTACTGCAGCGTGTGGAGGGATACGTGTTAAATAATGGATTTGATACAACGAAATTCTTAATAACCAGCGAACCCAATGATCAATTGAACCACGAATAAATGGCTCTAAGTAATAATCAAGTGTCATTTTATGCTGTAAAGTTCCATACGTTATTTCAGTCAATAAAGCACGATCTTTTGCTTCAATTTTATGCCGTTTAATTGTTTCATTTAGCAATAAGTTGCTATAAGCCTGATTTTTATCAACTGCTAATAGAATTGACAATGCGGCATCTCGTACATTGCCATCCCAAATCACTACACTTTTTTTACTCATTTAAATTGGTCCCCAATCTGTAATTTAGAACCTGTCCCACGTAAATATTCCTCTGCGGTCATGCGCTTTTTACCAGCTGGTTGCACATCATATAATGCTAAAGTTGTCCCGTTGCCAGCTGCTACCTCAAAGTGATCTTTATCAATGGCAACCACTGTACCTGGATTAGCCTCATGCTTACTTTTGCCAATCGTTGCCCACCAAATTTTAAAATTACCATCCTCAAAAGTAGTATAAGCAACAGGCCATGGATGAAGACCGCGCACTTGATTGTATAAAGTAATAGCATCGTTGGTCCAATCAATCCGTTCTTGTTCCCTTGAAATATTACTTGCAAAGGTAACTTGTGCTTCATCTTGAACTGTACGGTTATTTGTACCATTTATAATAGAAGGAAGTGTTTCCTTAAGTAATTCACAGCCAACCATACTTAGCTTATCAAAAAGTCCACCAGTATGATCATCTTCTTCAATAGGGATCGCTTTTTGAGAGATAATATCTCCCGCATCAAGCTTTTCTGCCATATACATGATTGTTACTCCTGTTTCTTTTTCACCATCCATGACGGCTTGGTGAATCGGAGCCCCTCCACGATATTTTGGTAATAGGGAGGCATGGACATTAATGCAGCCTAGAGCCGGTGCATCTAATAATTCTTTTGGTAGTATCTGTCCAAATGCTGCTGTTATTACTAGGTCAGGCTGTAAAGCAAGAATCTGCTGTAACTCCTCGGAGCCACGCAATTTTTCAGGTTGAATAATTGGCAAGCCAAGTTCCAAAGCCGTTGCCTTTACTGGCGGCGGTGTTAATACTCGCTTACGCCCAACTGGACGATCTGGTTGTGTTACAACTGCTTTAATAGTATATCCTTCATCATGTAGCATACGCAAAATAGGTGCGGAGAAGTCAGGTGTCCCCATAAAAACGATAGATGTCATTTTATTCCTCCTCTTCAGCGTACATTTCTTCTAGTTCTTCTGCTGTGACAATACGCTTGATTTTTGAATCGAAAAGCACACCATCTAAATGATCAATTTCATGTAAAATCGCACGGGCATCAAAGCCACCTGCCTCTAATTCATAAACACGTCCTTCACGATCACATGCTTCAATTTTGACATAACTAGGACGTTCCACTTCTCCATATAACCCTGGAAAGCTCAAGCATCCTTCAATATCTACTTCTGCTCCGTCCGTTTCAACGACAGTTGGATTAATCATTTCTAAAATATCACGTTCTTCACCTAGTTCAACAATTGCTACCCGTAACCCTACGTCTATTTGTGGTGCCGCAATTCCAACGCCATCATATTCCACCATAGTGTCATATAAATCATCAAGTAATGTAATAATTTCATCATTAATTTCTGTCACTTCAGCACACGGTGTGGATAGTACTTTTGCAGGATTTTCAATTACTTTTTTTATAGCCATTATTATTTCCTCATTTCTGCTTTAAAGCTAGTGCACTAGCTAATTGATACTTTTATTAAAAATCGTGCTATTATTACACGCTAACTATATAGTAGACGGATCTAAATCTACCGTCATTAATATTCCTTGTTTAATCCACTCTGCTCTATACATAGCAAGTAAACGTTGTAACACGGGAATTAGATTTGGTTCAATTTTATATTTTATCAAACATTGATAACGATATCTATTTTGGAGACGAGCAATACTCGCAGTTGTTGGTCCTATTATTGCTACTTGATTCGATAAGTTCCCTCGTAACCAATCAGCCACTCGACCAGCATATTCAGCAGCCATCATGACATCTTCATGGGATAATTGAATAAGAGCTACAAAATAATAAGGTGGATAGTTTGATCTGCGACGTAAAAACATCTCACGTTCATAAAATGGTTCATACTCTTGTGTTTTAGCTAAATCAATTGCGTAATGCTCAGGTGTATACGTTTGAATGATGACTTCCCCTAGCTTGTCATGTCTCCCAGCTCGGCCACTTACCTGTGTTAATAGCTGAAATGTTCGCTCTGCTGCGCGGTAATCAGGTAAATGTAAGGATGTATCAGCACTAAGTACACCGACTAGCGTAATATTTGGAAAATCCAGACCCTTTGCGATCATTTGAGTACCCAGCAAAATATCTGCATGCCCTGCCCCAAATGTCTCTAATATTTCTTCATGTGCCCCTTTATGCTTCGTAGTATCTACATCCATACGTAATACTCTTGCCTCAGGAAACAACTTATACAGCTCCTCTTCCACCTTTTGTGTACCTGTACCAAAATAACGAATATGATCACTTTGACATTGCGGACATATTTGTGGAACATGTTCCTCGTAACCACAATAATGACATTTCAATTTTTCAGTTGTTCGATGATAGGTTAATGAAATATCGCAATTTGGACATTGGACAACTGTTCCACAATCTCGGCAGAGTACAAATGATGAATAGCCGCGACGGTTTAAAAACAGCACCATTTGTTCTTTTTTCTCAAGTCTTAAACGGATTGCTTCTATCAGTGATTGGGAAAACATCGAACGATTACCTTGTCTCAGCTCTTCACGCATATCTGCAATAAAAACAGTCGGCAAAGCCTGATGTAAAGCACGGTGTTTTAAGGAGAGTAGCTTATATACTCCCTTTTTAGCTCTTGCAAATGATTCTAATGCTGGTGTTGCACTCCCTAAAATAATAGGACAGTTATAAAATTCGCTACGCCAGATGGCTACATCTCTTGCATGATAACGCGGTGAATCTTCTTGCTTATAAGTTGATTCATGTTCCTCATCCAATATAATAAGCCCTATATTCGTAAAAGGAGCAAAAATAGCTGAACGAGCTCCAACTACGACCTTCACTTTGCCTTGTTGGATTTTACGCCATTCATCATATTTCTCCCCTACAGATAATCCACTATGCATCACAGCAACCATCTCACCAAAGCGACTGCGGAATCGTTCGGTCATTTGTGGAGTTAAAGAGATTTCAGGTACCAACATAATGGCTTCTTTTCCTTCTTCTAATACCTTTTGAATAGCCTGCAAATAAACCTCTGTTTTGCCACTTCCTGTTACACCATGTAATAAAAAGGTTTGCGCTATTTGCTGGTCCATAGCTGTAGTAATAGCTTGGAGAGCAACCTGCTGCTCACTCGTTAATTGTAAGGCATGTGTACGTGAAACTTCCTTCGTAAATGGATCACGAAATACTTCCTCTTGAATAAATTGAGCAGCTCCTTTATCAATTACTGCCTCTAAAACTGAAATAGAGACCCTTGCTTCGTCACAAATTTGTTGGGGAGTAAAAATCTCTCCTAAGTGTTGGCACATCCATTGCAGTAATAGCCGTTGTTTAGCTGCTCTGGATGATTGCTCTAAAGCACGTTCAATAAGTTGTTGGTCTGCTGTTATTTGAACCATTCGAATTTCTTTCACATTTCCCTGTTGCTTCACAACATTTTCGATTGAAACAATGTTTTCTGCAACCAATTGCTTCAAAAGGGGTAGTAAACCTGCTCGCTCAAATTCTTTAAAATTTGCTCGTTGACGCTTCCCGAATATAGCCTGTACCTCTAGTGGCAATTGTTGACCTTGTTGTAGCTTAATCATTTTTTCATACTTGGCTCGAAGTGCAGATGGTAACATCACTTGCAAGGCATCTATTTCATAGCAAATCGTATCGTTCTTCAACCACTTCGCCATTCGCAACATCTCTTCTGTTAGGACTGGCTCCATATCTAAAATTTGATTGATTGCCTTTAGTTTATTTAACGGTACATCTGTTTCTTTCTTCAATCCAACAACAAAACCCAGGACATTCCTTGGACCAAATGGCACTTTAACACGACTTCCTAATTCGATAACACTAACCCATTCTACAGGTACTTGATAATCAAATGGACGGTCTACATGGTAAGTAGAGACATCTACAATGACCTCTGCTATCAAGAAGCTCATTGTTCCTCACCCTTTATAATATATGACCATAATGTCTGAGCAAAAAGTTGTGGGTTAATTGTAGCCAAAAACTGTCCGTTAAGCTGCGCTTTTTCACTAAAATCAATCCATCTCTCAGAAAGTATATTAAGCATTGGAGTTCCTTGCACTTTTTGTCCGAAAGTGATCGCTTTTATGCCTTCTACCGAAATGATCGGCGTTTCCTTTATAGTCGGCACATTTGCTGCATGGATCAATATTGCCTGAGGATATTGGATTTTATAAGCCTCCAGTTGCTGTATAGCATCAAACAAATTAGAATTTTCTATTTCAATTACATGTGCGCCTAGCATTCTTGCTTCATGTGCTAAAGCTCGGCCTATGGCTCCATTTGCCTGTGGACTAATTACATGCTGTTCATCCAATGGTACATGTAGGGCACCCGCAGTCACTATGACTGTTTTATCTGTTAGTGGTGTAGTTTTTCCAGAAAAAAAATCTTGTACAAGTGCAGTGATTTTTTCTGGCTCCTCTAGACGGCCCTTCCCGACATAGCCACATGCTAAAAAGCCTTCGGAAGGCTCAATAAATTTGTAGCCATCAGCTGATAGCCTATCCAAATTACGTTTTACCGCTGGATGGTCGTACATGTGTACATTCATGGCTGGTGCAATCCATACAGGTGCTGTCGTAGCAAGCAGGGTTGTTGTGATCATATCATCTGCTATACCATTGGCCATTTTCCCTATTATATTTGCTGTAGCGGGCGCTACTAAAATTAAATCAGCCCAGTCTGCTAAGTCTATATGAGCAATCACACTTGAATCTTTTTCATCAAACGTGTCAAAATAAACATCATTTTTGGACATCACTTGAAAACTTAATGGATTTACAAACTGTCTAGCAGAGGCTGTCATGATGACTTTTACATTGGCTCCTGCTTGTGATAGCTTGCTTACAAGTGCCACAGCTTTATATACGGCAATCCCGCCTGAAACACAAAGTAAAATATTTTTATTCATGCTAGGTGTCGTCCTTTCAAATGATAAGCTCCCAAAGAAGGATTCCCTGGGAGCTTTCGGCATTCTGTATAATTAAAATCTACTGCTAACTAGACTAGCATGCATGTAAACATAGTAAAGCTCTTTACATGATGTTAGATTTCGTCCTCATACACAGTTGACTCATCCTGTGATACTTTCGTAAGTACACCTGCCGCTACTTCTTCAAGCGCTTTCCCAACATATTTATGGGAAACATACTTGTGTAAGCGTTCTGTGTCTTGCTCTTCTTGCATTTGGCGAGCACGTTTAGAAGCAAGGCTCACTAATGAATATTTTGAATCGATTTCTTTTTTTAAAGCGTCTACTGATGGGTATAGCATTGTTTTATTCTCCTCTCAACATTGACAAATATCTTTTTTCAACACGTTCTCTACGACAATGCTCGGCTTTAATAATCGCATTTATACGATCACAGGCATTCGTCACTTCATCATTTTCCACAACATAATCATACAAGCTCATCATTTCAAGCTCTTCACTTGCAGTAGCGATTCGTTTGGCAATGATATCCTCCGTTTCTGTCCCACGTCCAACTAAACGATCTTTTAATTCCGTTAAACTTGGAGGGGCTAAGAAAATAAATAAGGCATCTGGTGCTTTTTTACGAATTTGTGCTGCACCCTGCACTTCGATTTCTAAAAATACATCACGACCTGCATCAAGTGTTTCATTTACATAAGCTAATGGTGTTCCATAATAGTTACCGACAAATTCAGCGTGCTCTAATAAGCCACCTTGTTCGATTAACACTTCAAATTCATGACGTGTCTTGAAAAAATAGTCTACACCATCTACTTCACCTTCGCGAGGATTTCGTGTTGTCATCGAGATGGAATACTCATAATTCGTATTCGGCTGAGAAAATAATTCTTTTCGCACTGTCCCTTTACCTACACCAGAGGGGCCAGACAGAACAATTAATAATCCACGTTCTTTTATCATTTATTCTCTATATCTCCCTTAATTTATAACAGACACGTGCAAGTTATTCGATGTTTTGCACTTGCTCACGCATCTTTTCTAAAATTGTTTTCGCCTGAACAACAGCAATCGCTGCTTCTGTAGATTGATTTTTTGAACCAATCGTATTAATCTCGCGATGTATTTCCTGCATTAAAAAGTCCAATTTACGCCCAACCGAAATCTTTTCAAGTAATGTTTCCTCCAGCTGATTGAAGTGACTATCTAATCTGTCTAATTCTTCGGAGATGTCTACTCGTTCTGCAAAAATGGCTACTTCCGCTAGTAAACGATCTTCTAGCAATGTGCCATCTGCAACTTCATTAATTCGCTCTATTAATCGTGTACGATATTTTTCAACAGCAAGTGAAGAACACAAACGAATCTGATTGACTTGCTCCATTAACTGTTCTTTATATTGTACAACAACCTCTTGTAATTCTTGCCCTTCACGCTCACGCATTTGAACGAGCTGTGAAATCGCTTGTGAAATCGCTTGTTCTACAGCACTGAGCAAATCCTCTGGTGTAAGCTGGGGTTTTTGCTGTACAAGTGCCTGCTCTAACGATAAAAGCTCTTGCATCGTCCATTTTTCTTCAAGTGGTACTTTACTTGCTAATTGCTCTTTTGCCTTACGATACGCTTCAATTAATGACCAATTAATCTCAATAGATTGCTCTACGTTCTCTAAGTCCTTCACATATACCATCACATCAATTTTGCCGCGTGACAAAGCTTGAGAAATTAGTTTCTTTGCAAAAATTTCAGCTTCAAGCCATTCTTTCGGAAATTTTGCGTTAATTTCTAAAAAACGATGGTTGACCGAGCGCATTTCCACGGTTAATTGAAAGTCTCTAGTTGTTGTGACACCTCTGCCAAAACCAGTCATACTACGCACCAAGGTTCGTCACACCTTTCTTTGCATACTGGGATTATTATAACATAAGCTTTGTCGATTATGACGACTCTCCAAAAAAATTTGGTTAAAGTAAAAGCTAATTCTACCACAATTGAAGCTATATTTTAATATTCACCTAAAAAATGCTATGATAAACATACCAAAAGAGTATTTGCGAGCTTAAAAATAGTGCATGCAGATACATTAAGAAAAAAATACGAAAGTACCAAGATGCTTGATATCGTTGGAAAGAGGAATTCATATGGCATTTGATGGCTTATTTACTTATTCAATAACTGCCGACCTACAACAGCTAGTCACTGGTCGGATTACCAAAATACATCAACCCAATGCACAAGAAGTTATTTTACATGTGCGAGCGAACGGAAAGAATCATAAATTACTGTTTTCCATCCACTCTTCTTATGCACGTGTACACCTTACTGAACAGGTGATTGAAAATCCAGCAGAGCCGCCAATGTTTTGTATGCTTTTGCGTAAGCATATAGAGGGTGGTTTTATTGCTTCTATAAAACAGCGTGATTTTGATCGCATTATAATAGTAGAAATTGAAAGTAAAAATGAAATTGGAGATCCAATTGTAAGAGAAATACATGCTGAAATTATGGGTAGACATAGTAATCTACTGTTGATTGATCAAGAGCAGGGAAAAATTATTGACAGCCTAAAACATCTACCGCCTTCAGTCAATAGCTTCCGTACTGTACTACCAGGGCAACCGTATATTGCACCACCCGCACAAAACAAATGGAATCCTTTAACGGTGACAGATGAAGAGCTAACAGCATTTTTTGCTGAAGGGAAAACCTCTAAAGAGCTAGTGCAACAATTAGCTGGTTTTTCACCTCTTCACGCGGAAGAATTATTGTATCGAATGAAGACGACTTCAAATACGCTAGTATGTTTCAAGGATTTTATGGCCTCCTTTGCGAACGGTGGAATGAAGCCTATGTACGTACTCTTCAATCAGAAAGTATACTTTTCCCCTATCGAATTAACGCATTTGCATGATGGGGATATAACAATCTATCCTAATGTCCATGAGCTTCTTGATCGTGTATTCTTTGCCCGTGCAGAGCGAGATCGTGTAAAACAACAAGCAGGCGATTTAGAGCGCTGGCTACAAAATGAGATTGACAAATTAGCTTTAAAAACAAAAAAGTTAACAAAGGATTATGAACGTGCCTCCAAGCTCGATCAATTCCAACTATATGGTGAGCTATTAATGGCTAATATCTATGCCTTTGAAAAAGGAGTTAAGGAAGTTACTGTCACAAATTACTATAGTGAAACTGGCGAAGAAATAACCATTCCAGTAAGCGAACGTAAAACACCTATTGAAAATGCCCAAAGTTATTATACAAAATATACAAAGGCAAAAAATGCCTTGGTCATGGTTCAAGAGCAGCTAGAAAAAACTACTGATGAAATTTCTTACTTCGAAATGCTTGCACAGCAAGTTCAGCAGGCTTCTCCTGGAGATATTGAGGAAATTCGTGAAGAGCTAGCAGAGCAAGGTTACTTAAAACTACGTCATGCGAAGAAAAAGAAAAAACAAGCGAAACCTGAACCAGAACGCTATGTTTCTTCTACAGGTGTAACAATCTCTGTTGGAAAAAACAATAAACAAAATGACATGCTGACATTCAAACTAGCAAAGCGGACTGATATTTGGTTACACACAAAAGATATTCCTGGATCTCATGTTGTCATTCATTCAAGTGAACCCGATGAAACGACATTGCGAGAAGCTGCCACACTAGCCGCCTATTTTTCTAAGGCCAGAGAATCCTCTTCTGTGCCTGTAGATTATACCGAAATACGACAGGTCAAAAAACCAAATGGTGCCAAACCTGGTTTCGTCATCTATTTTGAACAAAAGACACTGTATATTGACCCGGATGAGGCAGTCATTTTACAGTTAAAGAAACAGTCATAAAGGAAGAAACCGATACAAATTGTATCGGTTTCTTCCTTTTTATAACGAGTACACGTAATCCGTACTATAAAACGATGAAAACAACCTTATCTTGATTGATTTTTACAGACAATCTTCCTTATTATAATAACAATATAAAAACACATGAATAATCTGCACTGTTTCCTTCAACGTATATTGACTTCTACTACTGAGAAACGCTAAATTAAAGTATAAAAATTTTTATAGAGCATTCAGGAAAGGGCGTATCTATATGTCTGTAGGTAAAAAATTAAGCTTTGGTTTCTTTGCAATTATTCTCACATTAATCATTTCTTTGTTCATTATGTTCCTGTTATTTTCAAACATTGAAAAAAAGATTGAAAATGCATTAGAAGGACATGTTGCCCTTGTAGAATTAGCAGATGATATTCAATACGAAATGGCTATGCAAGGTCTTTTCATTCGTGCCATCATCATCGAAGACAAACCTGCTAACAAAGAGAGTTTCTCAAAATATGCAAGTATGCTCGACACACATGTAGATGAAATCACTGAAAAATCGAATTCAGCTGAAATGGAAACATATGCACAGGAATTAAAAGTTCATAATGATTCTTTTAACAAGGCAGCAACTGAAGCAATAGCTTTATTTGAAGCTGGTAATCTAGAAGGTGCTTTGCAGAAGGTAAATGGTGAAGTCCAACAAGCTAATAAAGGTATACAAGATGTATCTGATCAAATTGGAAACTATCAAAAGGAACAACTAGATATTGTGACAAAAGAATCTAAACAGGCCGTGTTTAATTCACAAATTATTTCCATTATCGCAATCATTATTGGTATCGCTCTAGGTATTTTCCTTATTTTCTATATACAACGGACAATCTCACGCCCTTTAAAATCTGTCGTTCTGGCTGCAAACCATGTAGCTAATGGAGAATTAATTCATCCAGATATTACCCATCAATCAAAAGATGAAATTGGTCAGCTTTCAGCAGCTTTTAATGCCATGAAGGGTAATTTGAAAAATTTATTAACGCATATACAGGACAATGCAGAGCATTTAACAGCTTCAGTAGAGGAACTTTCTGCCTCAACTGAAGAAATTACTGCCACTGCTGATGAAATTACAATACGGATTAACGAAACAGCTGAGGCTGCAGTGACAGCTACAGTTGCAGCTAACGAAAGCGCACACGCAATGGATGAAACGGCTGTAGGTGTTCAACGAATAGCTGAGGCAACTCAACAACTACATCAGAATGCTATAACAACTTCAGAATTAGCAACAAATGGAAACGATACGGTAGAAGAAGCTCAGCAACAAATGAATGTCATCCATGAATCAACACAAACGATTAATAATCTTGTTCAAAAATTGAGTAAGCAATCAGATGAGATTAGTCAGATCACAGCTGTTATTACAGCTATTACAGATCAAACAAATTTATTGGCACTCAATGCAGCAATTGAAGCTGCTAGAGCTGGAGAGCATGGTAAAGGATTTGCGGTAGTAGCAGATGAGGTTCGTAAGTTAGCTGAGGAATCAAAACAATCAGCCAACCAAATCGTTGCCTTAACGCTAGATATTCAACAGGATACACATAATGTAGAAAAAGCAGTCTTTGATGGACTTCATTCTGTCACAGAGGGCGTTAAAATCATCGGACATGCAGGACAAGCCTTTGAAGGAATTGTGAAAGCAATTAATACGATGACAGATCAAATAGAAGATATATCAGCTACCTCTGAAGAAATTTCAGCTAGCGCTGAACAGGTTGCAGCGTCCGTTGCAGAAATCGCCCATGGTGCTTCAACTAGCGCGGATAATACAAAAATTGTAGCTTCAGCAACTAGAGAACAATCTATAACAGTACAACAAGTAAACCAAGTTGCCTCAGATCTAAGCGAAAAGTCCTTAGATTTACAGAATCAGATCAATCAATTTAAACTTTAAATAAAAAACAGTGCATTTTATAAATGGGATGCACTGTTTTTTATATTTTTTCATGGTATACCACTTAAAAAGTGGAAGAATATCCTTCTGAATAGCTATTGTTAACGTTTTCATTCGATGAATAAACAGGTTTTTAGTAATTATTTGCATTATCAATCCTCTTCAGTAAGACAAATGACATCCTCAAAAAAACAATACGATTTAAACAGTTCTCTTTGGAAGAATACAAGGCGAAATGAAGCATTCCTTTTATTTTTTAACTGATGAATAAAACAGTAACCAACTGCATATATGCATGTATATACAACTAGCTCAAAAATTATTTCAAAAAAACTTAATCTCGTAAACTAGCTTGTCACTAAATCCAAATTTTTCTTAGTATGGGTACCTTTTTTCATACAAATGCTCATTTTTTTCTTTTTCCTCCCCACAAATGGATAATCCTAGAAAAATACAAAACAAGTTTCTTATATATCATTAATAGATAAAAATATTCATGTTTTGCGATAATAAATTACAAGAAATTACCTGTAATAGAATCTAATTCACTGAGTTTTACATAGATTTTCTACAAATCTATACAAATTCCTCAAGGTATTACATCTATGACTTTTGATTCATTTTTCAAATATCGATAATATTATCAAAAAAATAGGAATTTTCCGTATAGTAAATCATTTTTTTATTTTTACTTTATTTTTGATATTCAGAATAAGTAAATATCAAATTTTTAATATATATACACTTCGCCTCTTTAGTGTGATAAATCGGAAAAATTTATTATTCTCCTAAATGTCAGATAATACTATATAAATTCGAATCTTTTTTATTTTGTACACAATGATTTTTTTGGTATATTAAATAGGAGCTTCACAAAAGGCTTAAAAATTGTATAAGGGGGATTCACATGAATAAAAACAAAAAGTTTTTATTACTAACAGTCCTTGCAGTATTTTCTTTAGTACTTGCTGCATGTGGCTTCGGCGGAGATTCGTCTGAAAAATCAAAAGACGATGGAAAAGATTCAGGTTCATCTGAAACTGCTTCATCAGGTGGTGAATTAAACTTAGTAGTAACTTCTGAACCACCATCTTTACATCCACAACTTGCGACGGATTCTACATCTAGCGCAGTATTAATTAACATTTTTGAAGGTCTAACACGTACAGACAAAGAAGGTAAACCAACTCCAGCAATGGCTGAAAAATGGGATGTAAGTGAAGATGGGCTTACTTACACTTTCCATTTACGTGATGCAAAATGGACAAACGGAGATCCAGTAGTTGCTGGTGACTTCGAATATGCTTGGAAATGGGCTTTAAATCCTGAAAATCTATCAGAATATGCTTCTGTATTCTACCCAATTAAAGGTGCTGAAGCTTACAATCTTGGTGAAGGGGCTGTTGATGATGTAGCAATTAAAGCTGAAGATGATAAAACTTTAGTAGTTACATTAGCAAATCCAACTGCTTACTTCTTAGAATTAACTGCTTTCAAAACGTACGCACCTGTTAACCAAAAAGTAGTTGAAGGTAATGATGAATGGTATACAGATGCTGGTGAAAACTATGTAACAAACGGACCTTTCGTTTTAGATACTTGGAAACACAGTGACTCAATAGTTCTTAAGAAAAATGCTGATTACTGGGATGCTGCAAATGTAGACCTTGAAACAGTTAATATCGGAATGGTTGAGAATGAAGCTACGGCAGTAACAATGTTTAAAAATGGAGAAATTGACTACTTAGGTTCTCCATACCAAACAGTAGCACTTGATGCAATTGATGGTTTTAAAGCTGATGGCTCATTACAAATTGAGGACTATGCAGCTATTTATTGGTACAAATTTAATACAAAAGATAAAATTACTGGAAACGCTAACATTCGAAAAGCTTTAACATTAGCAATTGATCGCCAAAGCTTAATCGATAACGTTACTAAAGGAGAACAAAAGCCTGCTCTAGGTATGGTTCCATCTGCAATTTCTGGTTTTGAAGAAGACCGTGGTTATTATAAAGACAATGATATTGAAGGAGCAAAAGCTGCACTTGAAGCTGGAATGAAAGAGCTTGGTATTTCTGATCCAAAAGAAATCAGCATCAACCTTTCATTTAATACAAGTGAAGGACATGCTGCTATCGCTCAATTTATTCAAGAAGGTTGGAGCAAAAACCTTGGAATTTCAGTAAACCTTGATAACTCTGAATGGCAAGTATATTTAGAAAAACTTAACCAATTAGACTATCAAGTTGGTCGTATGGGATGGATTGCTGACTACAACGATGCTTATACATTCTTAGAAATGTACGATACTGCTGCCAATGGTAATAACGATACTGGTTGGGAAAACTCTCAATATAAAGATTTACTAAAACAATCTATTTCAGAAATAGACACTGCAAAGCGTACTGAAATCTTAAAACAAGCTGAAGCAATTGCTATGACTGAATTCCCAGTTGGACCAATTTATTACTACACTAACTTATATGTTAAAGATGATAAAGTACAAAATATGTCTCCAGATAGAATCGGTATCATTCAACTTAAAGATGTTAAAATTGCTGAATAATTCTATTGTTTAATTAAGCTCTTTAAAAAAGAGCTGCCTCGTAGTCTCTTAGGCTCGAGTCAGCTCTTTTTAAAATACGAAGGCATATATTTGTCTGACAATTGACAAATAGAAGGAGGAGTTTTATGTGATTAAATATATTTTGAAAAGGCTGATGTATATACTTCTCGCGCTTTTCGTCATCGTAACGGTTACGTTTTTCTTAATGCGTCTCGCTCCTGGTAGTCCATTTGCGAGTGAACGTAATTTCCCACCTCAAATCGAGGAGAAGTTAAACGAAACGTATGGATTAAATAACCCTTGGTATATTCAATATAAAGATTATTTAATCGATACGGCCTCTTTCAATTTCGGTGAGTCAATGAAATATAAAGCGCGTTCTACAAATGATATGATTTCTGAAAGTTTCCCTGTGTCTTTAACATTAGGGATTGAAGCTATGCTATTAGCAGTTGGATTTGGAGTTTTAATTGGCGTAGTTTCCGCGCTATATCATAATAGGTTCCCGGATTATTTGGCAACGTCCTTTGCGGTGCTCGGTATATCAGTACCTTCATTTATTTTAGCTGGTTTAATGCAGTATTTCTTATCCTTTAAATTAGGGTTGTTCCCAGTTAGTGGATGGAAAGGATTTACTTACAGCATATTACCTGCCCTTGCGATTGCGTTTTCACATATGGGGTTTATCGCAAAATTAACACGTTCAAGTATGCTTGAGCAAAACAATAGTGATTATGTAAAAATGGCTCGTGCCAAAGGGATTGGAAAATGGACAGTTGTTTTCCGCCATACATTACGAAATGCTCTTTTACCCGTCGTAACATACCTAGGCCCATTAACAGCTGGTGTTGTAACAGGTAGTTTCATTGTTGAGCAAATTTTCGCTATTCCTGGACTTGGTAAGCACTTCGTTCAAAGTATTACAAACCGTGACTATACAGTCATTATGGGTACGACGGTGTTCTATTCCATCATCCTTTTATTTGCGGTATTAATCGTTGATATACTATATAGTGTGATTGATCCGCGTATTAAACTGAAAGGAGCGAAAAAATAATGACACAGCAACAAATTGAAAAAGATAAGTTTAAAATTGTTGGTGGAAATCATGAAGCAACGGAAAAATTAGCTGATAAATCAGTCTCCTTTTGGAAAGAAGTATTTCTCCGTTTCTCTCATAACAAAATGGCCATCATTGGGATAATCATTTTAATCATTGTTATTTTAATGGCTATTTTCGTACCAATGTTTTCTCAGTATAAATCAAGTGATCAACTAGGTGTTTACAATGCACCACCATCTGCACAATTTTGGTTTGGAACGGATGACCTTGGTCGTGATATCTTCGTTCGTATTTGGGAAGGCGCTCGTATTTCCCTATTTATCGGTATTGCTGCAGCGGTTATTGATTTAATCATCGGTGTAATTTGGGGAAGTATTTCAGGCTTAGCAGGCGGTCGTGTTGATAACATCATGATGCGTATTGCTGACGTTTTAACAGCTGTACCTTACCTTTTAGTAGTAATCGTACTTTTAGTTGTTATGCAACCTGGTTTAATTCCTATGATTATTGCCCTGTCCATCACTGGATGGATTAACATGGCTCGTATCGTTCGTGGTGAAGTATTATCTATTAAAAATCAAGAATATGTTCTTGCTGCTCGTACATTAGGTGCTAGTACAGGTCATTTAATTATTAAACACTTAGTTCCGAATGCTCTTGGTGCAATCTTAGTAACGATGACGTTAACAATTCCATCTGCTATTTTCACTGAATCATTCCTAAGCTACCTTGGTCTTGGGGTGCCTGCTCCAACAGCTTCTTGGGGTACAATGGCCTCTGATGGTAATAAAGCTATTGCCAATGCTCCATGGCGCTTGATTTTCCCAGCAGTATTTATCTCACTAACAATCTTTGCGTTTAACGCAGTTGGTGACGGCTTACGTGACGCTTTAGATCCAAAACTACGTAAATAAGGAGGTGGCCGAAATGAGTAAAACAATTCTAGAAGTAAAAGATTTAAGAATTAACTTTAAAACTTATGCAGGGCTTGTCCGTGCTGTACGTGGTGTTAACTTTGATTTAAAGGAGGGTGAAACACTCGCTATAGTAGGTGAATCAGGCTCTGGTAAAAGTGTTACAAGTAATGCATTAATGAAACTAATTCCCCAGCCACCTGGTATTTATGAGTCAGGACAAATTTTATTCAATGGCCGTGATTTAGTTCCATTAACTGATAAAGAAATGTCTAAAGTACGCGGAAATGAAATTGCAATGATTTTCCAAGATCCTATGACAAGTTTGAACCCAACAATGAAGGTCGGACGTCAAATAACTGAAGTAATTTTGCAACACAAAAAAGTTTCTAAAGACGAAGCGAAAAAACGTGCAATTGAGCTTTTAACACAGGTAGGTATCCCCTTCCCTGAAAAACGCTATAACCAATACCCACATGAATTTTCAGGTGGTATGCGTCAACGTGTTGTTATTGCCATTGCCCTTGCAGCTGATCCTAAGCTATTAATTGCAGATGAGCCGACAACAGCTCTAGACGTAACAATTCAAGCGCAAATTTTAGAATTAATGAAAGAAATTCAGAAAAACTCGCAAACATCTATCATTTTCATTACACACGATTTAGGTGTAGTGGCGAATATCGCTGACCGTGTAGCAGTAATGTACGCTGGACAAATCGTTGAATATGGTACTGTAAATGATATTTTCTATAATCCAAAGCATCCTTACACATGGGGTCTACTTGGTTCAATGCCAGATTTAGATAATGATACTGATGAGCTATTACGTACGATTCCAGGCTCACCACCAGATCTGACGAATCCACCTAAGGGTGATGCATTTGCAGCTCGTAACGAGTATGCTATGGCCATTGATTATGAACAAGAGCCACCAATGTTCCAAGTAAGTGAAACACATTTTGCAAAGACTTGGTTGTTGCATCCTGATGCACCAAAGATTCCTCTTCCAGATGCGGTTGCTAAACGTATTGAAGGGTATTTAGCAAAGGAGGCACAAGAAAATGACTAAAACTGGTGCGAAAAAAATTCTTGAAATCAAAAATTTACAGCAGCATTTTGGTTCGCCAAGTAATCCTATCAAAGCTGTAGATGGTATCAGCTTCGATGTTTACGAAGGTGAAACACTTGGTCTTGTGGGTGAATCAGGTTGTGGTAAGTCAACAACTGGTCGTTCAATAATTCGTTTATATGATATTACAGGTGGCGAGATTGTTTTCGATGGTGAAAATGTCCATGGAAAAAAATCTAAAAATGAGTTAAAGAAATTTAACCGTCAAATGCAAATGATTTTCCAAGATCCTTATGCTTCTTTAAACCCTCGTATGACGGCTGGTGAGATCATTGGTGAAGCCTTTGATATTCATGGCCTTTACAAGGATAAAAAAGAACGTCGTGCAAAAATTCAAGAGTTACTTGAAGCTGTTGGTTTAAACAAAGAACACGCGAATCGTTACGCACACGAATTCTCTGGTGGTCAACGTCAACGTATTGGGATTGCCCGTGCACTAAGTTTAGATCCTAAGTTTATCATTGCAGATGAGCCAATCTCTGCGCTAGACGTATCTATCCAAGCGCAAGTTGTTAACTTACTAAAACAACTACAAAAAGAACGTGGCTTAACATATCTTTTCATTGCCCATGACTTATCTATGGTAAAATACATCAGTGACCGTATTGCTGTAATGTACCGTGGTAAAATCATGGAAATCGGTAAAGCAGATGATATTTACAATCACCCTGTTCATCCGTATACAAAATCTTTATTATCAGCTATCCCACTTCCTGATCCAATGTCAGAGAAGCGCCGTCAACGTATTCAGTACAAGCATACAGAGGTTGACGAAAGTGCAACCTACCATGAAGTAGGTGACCAGCATTATGTTTATGGTACTGCTGATCTAGTAAAAACTTGGGTTGGTAATCGCTAAAAGCTATAACTCCTATCGACAGTATAAAAACTGTGATGGGAGTTTTTTTAATTTTCTTCTTTTATTACCCAATATCCCCATCAGACTAAACCTAAATAAACTTACTACCTTTTAGTAGACTATAATTCCCTTCATTCTTTTATTTTACATAAAATAATTAGTAAATAAATACCATTTATGTAAAATTAGTTTAAATATTTTAAGGAATATATTATGATAGAGTTAACACGAATAAAGGGGTGTATTCAATGAAAAGAAGTATGAAACTTCTTCTTGCTACATGTTGTTTTACAATCGTATTAATTAGTGTTGGTTCTACCACAGCATCTGCCTACCCTGGTCCATGCCACAGTCCAAAGCCTTGTGTGATTAGACCATAATAGTTGCTCTCAAAACATTATTTCCAGGTCTCTATGGTCTCTGTAAGGACAATCAATATTACTATGTATTAAACTATTATCCTTTATAAAATTCGGCACCTTTAAATGTGATTACTTTTACATTTAAAGGTGCCCTATTTTCTTGTCACTTATTTAATATCCATTTTTTAATTACCTTCTAGATTTTGGATTTAATGCATCCTTTAACCCTTCTCCGATAAAATTAATGGACAAAATTACTAGCGTAATAGCTGTTGCAGGAGGCACCCACATCCAAAGCTTCTCCTTTAATACCTCTGAGTTTCTAGCTTCGGACAGCATATTCCCCCAACTTGGTGTATCTGCTGGTACGCCCAACCCTAAAAAGCTTAAACCAGATTCAGCGACGATTGTTACAGCCATCAGCAATGTTGCTTGTACAATAATCGTCGAAGCAACATTAGGTAGTAAATGCTTCATAATAATCTTTGATGATTTACATCCTATTGATTGAGCTGCTAATATATACTCATTTTCCTTTTCAGCAAGCACCCTACTTCGTACAATCCTTGCAACTGATCCCCACATTAACAGTGAGATAACAAAAATCAAAGTCCATAGACCAGATACTTTTCCAATTAGAATTTGATTTAAAACAATTACAAAAATCATAAATGGAAACATTAAGATAAAATCTGTAAATCTCATGAGTATTTGATCTATTTTTCCACCAAAGTACCCTGAAATGGCGCCGACAGTAGTTCCAATTAAAACAATAAAGAACATACAGCTTAATCCTACTGTTAAGGAGGATCTACCAGCATAGAGCATTCTTGTAAACACATCTCGTCCATTTGTATCTGTTCCTAACCAATTTTCACTAGATGGTGGTTTACTTATTTGGGTAAAATCAACCCGGACAATATCTTTAGTTGTAATATATGGTGCTAGAAACGATAAGATAATAACGATCAGTAGAAATATAAGGCTAATCAAGGCTAGTTTATTTTTAAAGAACTTTCGTCTCGCAATTACCCATGGCGAGGGGCTTTTCTTTGGCGATTTTGGCGTTAAAACTTCTTGATCCGTTACCAATGTCATATTTCCCCCTCCTTAATCCAATCTAATACGTGGATCTACTACACCATATAATAAATCCGCTATTAAATTTCCAAAAAGTGTTAAAAACGAAAGTAACATTGTGATCGACATCATGACTGCATAATCCCTTCTTCCAACAGATTCAAGGAAGAGAGCACCTATTCCAGGATACGTAAAGATTGTTTCTGTTATTACTGCACCGCTAATTAATGTTGCGATATCAAACCCAAGGAACGTAATAAGAGGAATAATAGAATTTCGTAAAATATGTTTGTTATAAATTTTCGATTCTTTTGTTCCCTTTGCTCTCGCAGTTCTTACAAAATCTTTTCTACTATTTTCAATAATGTCATTCCGCAAAAATTGTGTATAGGATGCTGTTCCCATCAATCCTAATATAAGCGCAGGTAGTAAAACATGGTGGAATCTACTTATATAGTAGTCCAAATTTCCAGGCTCTAGCCCGACACCAACAGATCCGTTAAATGGGAACCAACCTAATTTGAACGAGAAAAAGTAAATGGCTACAATTCCCGCAACAAATGACGGAATGGCTAAAGCTAGATAATTATACGTTGCAATCAAATTATCCCCAAGTGTATAGGGTTTTCTACCAGCATACATGCCCATGATAAATGCAAATATGTAGGTAAAAATTAACGATGTTAGAGCTAAAAATATGGTATTAGGTATACGCTGCGCAATAATTTCTACTGCTGGTTTCTTATAAACAGTTGATTTACCAAAATCCCCTTGCATAAAATTAACAATCCATCTACCGTATTGCTGGATAATAGGATCGTTATAGCCTAATTTTTCTCTCATTTCTTCGATATATTGTGGATTCGTATTAGAAGGATCAATTTCACCAGCAAATGCATCTCCTGGCATCATTTTCGCTAAAAAGAATACCACCAACGAAATAAGGAGTAACAATGGGATCATGCCAAGTAGTCGTCGAAGTGTATATTGAAGCATGTAACGTCTCCTTATCTATAAATTTACTAACTAAGTCCTCTGTTCAAGGACTTAGTTAGCAAGAATTAAAGTACACAATAGCTTATTCTTTAATATGCCATTTATAAACATCCGTTTGGAAGCCAACAGCGTTGACATGAACACCTTGTAAACGGTTATTAATACCATATAAATCTAAGTTTTCCCATAAAGGAAGTGCAGGTAATTCTTCGTTGAAGTATTTTTGCCATTCAACATATGTTGCCATACGTTTTTCTTTGTCAAATGCTTCTTCACTTAAGCCTTTATCCAATAATTCTTGGTTTTTAGGATCTACCCAACGACCATAGTTCCACTCAGCGTCATTACCCCATAATCCTGATGGATCTGGATCAGCACCTGTACTCCACGCACCGAAGAATGCTTCTAAAGCTGCATCATCATTATCTTTCATATCATTATATAAGTTAAACTCAATTAAACTACCTGTCGCTAATTCTGTTTTTACACCAATATCATTCCAAGATTGAACAATTGCTTGTGCACGTCCTTCAAATGCTGCTGAACCTGCATAGTGACCAAATGAAATTTTAAATGGTTGTCCCTTTGGATCTTCTACGAAACCATCACCATCTTTATCTACATAACCTGCAGATGCTAATAGCTCTTTTGCTTTTTCTGGGTTGAATTCATATTGGTTTAGTTCTGACTCTGGTGCAGCAGTCCAGAAAGTAGTTGGAATCACAGTGTTGGCAACTGTTGCTTTTCCTTCTAAGAAAGCATCGATCATTGCTGGACGGTTAATTGCATATAATAATGCTTGACGTAATTCTTTTGCATTAAATTTATCAAAATCTGCCACATTTTTTAATGTAGCTTTATCACGATGACCAAAACGAAGTCCGATGTATGAATAGCCCACACCATTAGTTTCTTCAATACGTACATTGCCTAATGCTTCTAATTCTTTTACGGATTGTGGTCTAATATCCATAATGTCAATTTCTCCATTTTGGAATGCACCAGTTGCTAATGATGGGTCAATTACTTTTACAATAACACCATCAAGCTGTGGTTTGCCCTTCCAGTAATCATCAAAACGCTCTAATTCAGAATATTCTCCATCTACAACTTTTTTCACCTTAAATGGCCCTAAGCCAACAGGATTTTCACGAACTTGCTTTGACTCCTCTAAATCCTTAACAGCAATACCTTCATAATGTTTCTTCGGCATTGGATTTGACCATAGATTTTCTAAATTATTAATTTTCACTTGTTCAAAAGTGATTTTTACAGTGTATGGATCTACTACTTCAATACCTTCGATTTTGTCAGCCTTACCTTCTTTTTTAGCTTTGGCACCTTTAATTCCCTCAACATAATTGTAGCGAGGTCCAGCATAATCAGGATGCGCAAGAGTTTCTAAAGCAAAAACCCAGTCATCAGCTGTTAATTCCTCACCATTATGCCATTTTACACCCTTCTGGAATGTAAACGTATACGTTAATTTATCCTCACTAATTTCCCATGAAGCTAAGTTTGGAACATATTCTAAGTCATCATTTACATCATAAATACCTTCCATTGTGAAATTTTGAATATAGCTGTCTACAATACTACCTGAATAAGCAGGATCATATACGCCTTCAGGTGCAACATCCGTACCATATGTTACGATGCCACCCTCTGTAGAAGGTTCATCTGTTGTTGTCGTTGTATCCCCGCTTGTATCCTTTTCATTTTCCTTCTCTGTTTTTGATGAGTCATTATTACATGCAGCTAAAAATAATGCCATAACTAGCAATAGCATAAATGACCATAATGCTGATTTTTTCATTTTTTTCCCCCCGTAATTTTATTTTTGTCAATAACTATTTTCCGTTTTTAGTTTTTAATATAAATGACAAGCAACACTATGCCCCGACTTCACCTCCTTTAAAGCTGGCTTAGATAATGAACATTCTGCCATTGCCTTTGGACACCTTGGATGGAATGGACAGCCTGATGGTGGATTAGCAGGACTCGGTATATCTCCCTCTAAAACAATACGACTATTTTTCTTTCTCGGATCTGGCACAGGTATTGCAGAGATCAATGCTTGTGTATAAGGATGTAATGGCTCATCGTAAATATGTTCCTTATCAGCTATTTCTACAATATTTCCTAGATACATCACGCCAATTCGATCGCTCATATGCTTGACCACACTTAAATCATGTGCGATAAACAGGAATGTTAAATCAAACTCATCCTGAAGTTCTTTTAATAGATTAAGAACTTGTGATTGTACTGATACATCTAAGGCTGAAACAGGCTCGTCTGCAATAATAAGCTTTGGTCTAAGTGCTAGTGCCCGAGCAATACCAATACGCTGGCGCTGACCACCTGAGAACTCATGAGCATATTTATAATAGGCATCTTCAGGTAAGCCGACTTTTCTTAATAGCTCCATTACCTCGCCTTTTAATGATTTCAATGATTTGTTACTGAAATTCATAATTGGCTCTGCAACAATGCTTCCTACCATTTGCATAGGATTTAAAGATGCGTATGGATCCTGAAATACCATTTGAATATCTTTTCGTATATCTCTTAAAGATTTCCCTCTCAAGTTTGTAATATCTTTACCATCAAAGATAATTTTTCCATCCGTCGAGTCTAATAATCTTAAAATTGTCCGTCCAGTTGTCGATTTTCCGCAACCCGATTCTCCAACTAACCCTAATGTCTCGCCATTTTTAATAGAAAAAGAAATGTTATCCACTGCTTTTACATGACCAACAGTATGCCTTAAGAAGCCACCTTTGATTGGGTAATATGTTTTCAAATCAATTATTTCTAATAAGTTATCCTTTTTTTGTTTTACGATTGTTTCATTCATGTTGTCAGCTCACACCCTTTCTAGTATCGCAACTTTCATAAAGTAAACAAGATACCTCATGTCCATCATCTATAAAGGAAAGTTGCGGCGTAACCTTGCTACAATCAGGCATAGCTGAAGGACATCTATCCACAAAACGGCAACCTATTTGGGGCATATTTTTCAACGAAGGTACAATCCCTTGAATGGTCGTTAACTTTTCAACTTCCTCATCGATTCTTGGTATAGAAGCCATTAATAGCTTTGTATAAGGATGCTGCGGATTGTGGAACAAATTATCTACATTTGTTTTTTCTACAATTTTCCCCGCGTACATGATAATTACTTCATCACACATTTCGGCTACGACGCCTAAATCATGTGTAATAAGTACGATGGACATATCATTTTTTGCTTGAATTGTCTTTAATAGCTCTAAGATTTGAGCTTGCACCGTCACATCAAGTGCCGTAGTAGGCTCATCTGCAATTAATAGTTTAGGTTGACATGCAATGGCAATGGCAATCATAACCCTTTGTCTCATACCACCAGATAATTGGTGAGGATACTCATCTACAATTTGATCCGCTCTGGGTATGCCGACTTGCTTTAATAAGTCTATTGCTTTACTTTTAGCCTCAGCCTTTGAGATTTTAGAGTGATTTAAGATAATCTCTTGTATTTGTGAACCAATTGTAAAAACGGGATTTAATGATGTCATGGGTTCTTGGAAAATCATACTGATATCTTTTCCTCTAATCTTATTCATGTCATCGCTAGAATAATTTTCGATGTTTTTTCCTTCAAACTTAATTTCTCCGCCTGTAATTTTGCCAATCCCTTTTGGAAGAAGCTGCATAACTGAAAGTGACATGACACTTTTTCCACATCCAGATTCTCCAACTACCCCAATAATTTGACCTGATTTGACTGAAAAAGAAACATCATCAACAGCATGATAGATATCCCCATCTATATCGAAACCAGTTTTAAGGTTTTTCACTTCTAACATTAAGCTCATTTAATATCACACCTTTAATTTTTTTACTAAAAATCACTACATCCTTTATGTAAGCAACAGAAACATATGTCTAAAATGTATTCTTTAAGTAAAAGATGTAAAAAGAAATTAGCTTTTGACTTCCTTCATAAGATTCAATATTCCGAAAAATTAGATCCTAAGATGTTAAACCTATTTCAAAATTATATTAGCTAAAAAAAACATCAAATTTTAAAAAGAACATCTTCATTACATAAATTGATCCTATTTTCCAAATGTAATAGTAACTGGATCAGTATATAATATTCTGACAATTAGGCGTAATGCTATTTTATCTGGAAATAATACATTTAATCAAGTGAATTTTTACAATTCTCATAATATTACATACAAAATAATCCATACAACTATACCATTTCAAATTGGACACTTTAGGTTTAAGCATACTGAATATTAGTTCATTTTCAACTTTATTTGCCTAAAGTATCATTTTTTTATTTTATTAAAATAATAATAACCTACTCAATTGATCCACACATACTACGTCAAAATTTACTTTTATTTGGAAAACATGATTATAAAAGGATTTTTATTGTTTATTTAATTCAGAGAATGATACTAAATTTTCCTAATTATTATTAACGAATAATTTTATTTACTAAAGCACTAAACAAATGAAGTGTTTTATATTACATTAAAAAAATAAATTATTTTTATAATTTCTTTAATCTATAGGCCATACTTCTCTTAAAAGTTAATAAAGTTTATTTTCCTTTGACTACATCGAAAAAACACAAAAAAACAACTATCAACAAAAGTATCGATAGTTGTTTCTATGCATTTGCTCTCTTTTATATTCCAGTAACTCTATGTTTCACTACTACTTTTACAAGATTTCTAATTATAGCTCTCCAGCTTTTAATTTTCCATGCCACTCTTTTAAGAATGGAATATCTTCTTCTTTAATAGCGCCGGATTCATTTGCTGCTTCAATCAGATAATCAAAATTTGTTAATGATACGTATTGAATGCCAGCCTCATCAAATGCTTGTTCAGCGCGTGGAAGATTATATGTGTAAACACAAACAACTCCAAGCACCTCACAGCCTGCTGCACGCAATGCTTCTACTGCTGTAATGGAAGAACCACCTGTAGAAACGATATCCTCCACAACCACTACTTTTTGTCCTGCTACGTATTTTCCTTCAATTTGATTACCACGGCCATGCTCCTTCGCTTTAGAGCGTACATAAACCATTGGTAATTCTAAAATATCACTTACCCATGCCGCATGTGGGATACCTGCTGTAGCTGTTCCTGCTACAATTTCTGTCGCTCCGAAATTTTCTTTGATGACAGAGGCTAAACCATTTGCTAATTGTTTACGAATAACTGGATCGGAAATTGTTAAACGTGTATCACAGTAAATAGGTGATTTAATACCAGATGCCCATGTAAATAGCTCTGTAGGATTTAATTCTACTGCTCCAACTTTTAACATAGCGTGTGCAATTTCATTTTGTAATGTCATAATTTATGCCTCCCATAATTCACTTACGATTTTATATGCTGCTACTGGATCCTGTGCACCTGTTACAGCACGGCCAACAACGATGAGTGATGAACCATCACGCTTTGCCCCATCAGGTGTTGCTATACGTTTTTGATCGTGTGCAGCACCTCCAGCTAAACGAATCCCAGGTGTGACACGTAGAAATTCATCTCCACACACCTCAGCAATCGCCTTAGCCTCATGGACAGAGCAAACAACACCTTGTAAGCCTGCTTCCTTTGTCAGCCCTGCGTAGTGTAGGACAGACTCTTGCAATGAAAGAGCAATCTTTTGTTCTGCTTGCATTTGTTCTTCTGTTGTGGATGTTAATTGAGTAACAGCTATTAGTGCAGGACGTTCTTTGCCTGTTGGTGTTCCTGCTTCAAGTCCTTCTAGAGCTGCTTCCATCATAGCACGTCCGCCTGCAGCATGGACATTGACTAAATCTACCCCTAATTTTGCTAGCCCCTTCATCGCAGAGCCTACTGTATTTGGGATATCATGTAATTTTAAATCAAGGAAAATATCATGACCTAAATCCTTTACTTTGCGTACGATATCAGGTCCTTCTTGCATATATAATTCCATTCCAATTTTCACGAAAAGAGGCTCATCGAATTTTTTAAGAAAATCGAATACTTCTTTTTCTCCTGGAAAATCTAGAGCTAGTATAGGTTTCGTATTCATCAACGATGGCTCCTTCCAATAATCTCTGTTATATGTTCTACACCTAATGCATCCAGCTTTGCTGGTAATTCTTCAATAATGTTCGGGCAAACGAAATGGTCAACAAAGTTAGCTGTTCCTACTGCTACAGCTGAAGCACCTGCGGACATAAAATCAATGACATCCTGTGCTTCCGTTACACCGCCCATACCAATTATCGGAATATTGACAGCCTTGTACACCTCATAAACCATTCGTATTGCTACAGGTTTTACAGCAGGACCAGATAGTCCACCTGTGCCATTAGCTATGACTGGCTTACCTGTACGCTCATCTAAACGCATACCAACCAATGTATTAATCATGGTAATACCATCTGCTCCACCTGCTTCAACAGCTAGGGCAATATCAACGATGTTCGTCACGTTTGGTGATAACTTCACATAGACTGGCACTTCTGACACAGCCTTGACAGCCTTGACCAGCTCACGTGCAGTAGCAGGATCTGTTCCAAATTGAATACCACCACATTTCACATTAGGGCACGAAATATTCAGCTCCAATGCTTTAACATTTGAGGCTGTTGAAATACGGCGTGCTACTTCTACATAGTCTGATGTCTCTGTTCCAGCAACATTGGCGATGATGGGCACATTATAATCCTCTAAAAATTTTAATTCCTCATTCATCACTTTTTCAATGCCCGGATTTTGTAGACCAATGGCATTTAACATCCCCGCTGCTGTTTCGGCAACACGTGGCGTAGGGTTACCTGCACGCGTTTCGACCGTTGTTGCCTTAATCATGATAGCCCCTAGTTTAGATAAATCATAAAGCTGTGCATATTCACGACCAAAGCCAAAGCAACCTGAGGCTGGCATAATAGGGTTTTTTAAATCTAAGCCTGGTATTTGAATTGTTAAACGACTCATAGTGCCACCGTTCCTTTCGGGAAAACTGGACCATCAGAGCAAACTTTAACATAGTCTTTTTCAACCTGATCAGTTGTTTTGCATACACATGCAAAGCAAGCTCCAATACCACAGCCCATACGTTCTTCAAATGATAAATAGCCTTCTTTTTCAGGATAAAAGCCTTCTAATGCTCTTAACATTGGTAAGGGTCCACAGGAATAAAAAACATCAAATTCAGGAGCATGCGACTCTAAAACCGTTGTTACAAAGCCTTTTGTACCTTTCGAGCCATCCACCGTAACATAATGCGTTTCACCAAGTGCACTAAATTCATCCTCATAAAAGCAGACATCTTTTGTTTGGAAGCCTAAGACGTGGATTGTTTTCACACCACGAGCATTCAATTGCTTGGCTAGCTCATGTAATGGAGGGACACCAATGCCACCACCAACTAGTAGTGCAGTACCTCCCTCTTGCACCGCTTCTACTGGGAAACCATTCCCAATTGGTCCAAGTACGTTGACCAGCTGACCTTCTCGATTTGTTGCCAGAACTTTCGTACCACGCCCCTCAGCACGATAGATCATTGTAAACTCATTGTTGTCTTTATCAATATTTGCAATACTAATTGGTCGACGTAAAAGCGGCTCCAATGAATCCGACACCTTTACATGGACAAACTGGCCAGGAGTCATCTCCTGAACCAGTTCACCATGAAGTGTCAGTTCGAAAATGTTTGTCGCAATTTGCTTTTGAGAGACGACCGTCATTTTCTCTTGACGTATCATATTAGTGTACTACCTCCGCTTTTGGCATTTGTTCTGCTGTAAATGTCATAGATTCGATAACACGTACCATGGCTTCTGCTGTATCTAAAGATGTTAGACAAGGAACACCATTTTCTACAGACTCACGACGAATTCGGAAGCCGTCACGAGCTGGTTGCTTGCCTTTTGTTAAAGTGTTGACAACAAGCTGAGCTTCCCCATTTTGGATAAGGTCAATCAATGTTTGTCCTTTCGCCCCAATCTTGCCTACTACATCAGTTCGTACGCCTGCTGCTTCAAATGCTTTTGCTGTACCTTCAGTTGCTACAATGCGATAGCCTACTGTTGAGAAGCGTTTTGCTAATGCAATCGCTTCTTCCTTATCTTTATCAGACACAGTGAATAATACTGTACCTTCTGTTCGTATTTCCATACCTGCTGCAACTAAGCCTTTATAAAGAGCTTTTTCTAATGTTGCATCTTTCCCCATTACTTCACCAGTAGATTTCATTTCAGGTCCTAATGTAATGTCTACACGTCGTAATTTAGCGAATGAGAACACTGGTACTTTTACAAATACGCCTTTTTGCTCAGCTGCTAGGCCTGTTGGATAGCCTTGCTCTACAATGGATTTGCCAAGGATTGCTTTTGTTGCAATATTAGCCATTGGGATATTTGTAATCTTACTTAGGAACGGTACTGTACGTGATGAACGTGGGTTCACCTCGATAACAAATACTTCGTTTTGTGAAATGACATATTGGATGTTCATTAAGCCGATGATGCCTAGCCCCTTCGCAAGACGAGTTGTATAGTCAACTAATGTATCTTTTTGTGCCTGTGTTAATTTTTGCGGTGGATAAACAGAGATTGAGTCACCAGAGTGAACTCCTGCACGCTCGATATGCTCCATAATTCCTGGTATTAACACATTCTCACCGTCACAGATAGCATCTACTTCAATTTCCTGTCCTGTTAAGTAACGGTCTACTAATACTGGATGATCTGGAGATGCCTCTACCGCGTTTTCCATATAGTGCTGTAATTCTTCTTGGTTATAAACAATTTCCATTGCACGTCCACCAAGTACATAAGAAGGGCGGACAAGCACTGGGAAGCCTAGACGCTCACCAATGGCAAGAGCTTCCTCTGTAGAAACCGCTGTTTCTCCTTGAGGTTGTGGAATATCTAATTCACGTAGCGCCTGCTCAAATTTATCGCGGTTTTCTGCACGGTCAATATCCTCAAGAGACGTACCTAAGATTTTCACACCATTAGCAGCTAATTTATCAGCAAGGTTAATAGCCGTTTGACCACCGAATTGAACAACAACACCAATTGGTTGTTCTAAGTCGATAATATGCATAACATCCTCAATTGTTAATGGTTCAAAATATAATTTATCGGAAATTGAGAAATCTGTTGACACTGTTTCTGGATTTGAGTTAATGATGATCGCTTCATAACCTGCTTCTTGAATCGCCCATACTGAGTGTACTGTGGCGTAGTCAAATTCTACCCCTTGGCCAATGCGGATTGGACCTGAACCGAGTACCACCACAGAAGGTTTTTCTGACTTAATCGATTCATTTTCGTCTTCATAAGTGCCATAGAAATATGGTGTTTCTGATTCAAATTCTGCTGCACATGTATCCACCATTTTATAGACTGGCATAATACCATGCTCTTTACGATAAGCATACAGTTCTTCTGGTGTTGTTTCCCAAAGCTCAGCAATTTTCTTATCTGCAAAGCCTAAACGTTTAGCTGTTCGTAGTACGTCTTTATCATTCTTATTGTCAGCAAGCGTTTGTTCCATATCCACAATATTTTTAAATTTATTTAAGAAGAATAGATCGATTGCTGACCATTCATGAATTTGTTCAATTGTTACACCTCGACGTAAAGCTTCACCGATGAAGAATAGACGCTCATCCCCAGCCTTGCGAATGCGTTTTTCAATCCAAGAATCTGAATTTTCTTCAGCATGTTTTAACTCTAAGTGTACTTGACCTGTCTCAAGAGAACGAACCGCTTTTAGCATAGCTTCCTCAAAAGTACGACCTAACGCCATTACTTCACCAGTAGCTTTCATTTGCGTACCAAGATTACGTTTAGCAGATTCGAATTTATCGAATGGCCAGCGAGGAATTTTTGCTACGATATAGTCCAGTGCAGGCTCAAAACAAGCATATGTTGAGCCTGTTACAGGATTTTTAATTTCATCTAACGTTAAGCCTACTGCAATTTTAGCGGCTAGCTTAGCAATTGGATAACCTGTTGCTTTTGATGCTAATGCAGATGATCGAGAGACACGTGGATTTACTTCAATCACATAGTAATTAAAGCTATATGGATCAAGTGCAAGCTGTACGTTACAGCCACCTTCAATTTTTAATGCGCGAATAATATCGAGTGAAATATTACGTAGCATTTGGTTTTCGCGATCAGATAATGTTTGCGTTGGTGCAACAACGATTGAGTCACCTGTATGAATCCCTACTGGGTCAACGTTTTCCATGTTACATACAACGATGGCATTGTCAGCTGCATCACGCATTACTTCGTATTCAATTTCTTTATAGCCTGCGATTGATTTCTCTAATAGACATTGCGTTACAGGTGAATATTTTAAACCCGATGTCACAATTTCTTCTAAGTCTTGATCGTTGTAGCAAATACCGCCCCCTGTACCGCCAAGTGTAAAGGCAGGTCGAACAATGACAGGATAGCCAATTTTCGCAACAAATCTTTTCGCTTCATCTAAGTTATGAATAATATCAGATTCAGGAACTGGAGCTCCTAGCTCATACATTAAATTACGGAATAAATCACGGTCCTCTGCTTTATGGATGGCATCTAATTTAGTACCAAAAATTTCAATCCCAAGCTCATCTAGAATACCTGATTTGTCTAATTCGATCGCCATATTTAGGCCCGTTTGACCACCAAGTGTTGGTAAAATCGCGTCTGGACGTTCTTTACGTAATATACGCGATACAAAATCAAGAGAAATTGGCTCAATATAGACTTTGTCTGCAATTTCTGTATCTGTCATGATTGTAGCAGGGTTTGAATTGATTAAAATAACGCGGTAGCCCTCTTCTTTTAATGAAAGACATGCTTGTGTTCCTGCATAGTCAAATTCTGCTGCTTGTCCGATAACAATTGGGCCTGAGCCGATTACTAAAATAGTTTCAATATCTGTACGTTTAGGCATGTTGTTTCCCCTTCCCTGCTTCTACTTCCATCATTTCGATGAATTCATCAAATAAGTGGTTTGAATCTTCTGGACCTGGTGATGCTTCTGGGTGATATTGCACTGTGAAAATTGGATATTTTTTATGACGCACACCTTCACATGTTCCATCATTTAACGCGATATGTGTTAATTCTAACTCTGTATCTTTTAATGATTCGATATCGATGGCATAGCCATGGTTCTGAGATGTTAAATCTGTACGACCTGTGCGTAAATCTTTTACTGGATGGTTACCACCACGGTGTCCAAACGGTAATTTAAAGGCTTTTGCACCACTTGCTAAAGAAAAGATTTGATGGCCTAAACAAATACCGAACATTGGCACTTTTCCAATTAAGTTACGTACTGTTTCAATGCCTTCTTGAACATCTTCAGGATTTCCTGGTCCATTTGACAGCATGATGCCATCTGGATGCCAAGCTAAAATTTCCTCAGCTGACGTATTATAAGGTACTACTAGCACATCACAATCACGTTTGTTTAATTCACGTAAAATCCCATGCTTCATTCCATAATCAATTAGGACAACTCGTTTACCACGCCCTGGAGATGGATAGGCCGCTTTTGGTGATACTTCACGAACATGGTGCGTAATGGCTGGCGTTGCTTGTAATTGTGCTACTATTTCATCCACATTTACTTCTTCATCAGCAGCTGTCAAAATCGCTTTTACGGAACCTTTACTACGAATAATACGTGTTAATTTTCGTGTATCAATTCCTTCAATTCCTGGGATATCCTTTGATGTCAAATAATCATCTAAAGTTAAATCACAGCGGAAATTTGAAGGATTTTTAGCTAATTCACGCACAACAAATCCACGAATAGCTGGCGTAATCGATTCAAAGTCATCACGGTTAATGCCGTAATTACCAACTAAAGGATAAGTTAAAGTGACAATTTGTCCATAGAATGAAGGATCTGAAATCGTTTCCTGATAACCCGTCATCCCTGTTGTGAAAACAACCTCACCTTGTGAAGCGCGCTCGCTACCAAATGCTGTACCTGTAAATACTGTGCCATCTTCTAAAACTAGTAAACGTTTTTTCATTACTCTGCCTCCTGATATACGATATTGCCTTCAAAAATCGTTAGTACTGGCCAACCCTTTGCCACCCAGCCGTTGAATGGTGTATTACGACCTTTTGATACAAAGCCTTCTGCATCAATCGTTTGTTCTTTTTGAGTATCAATTAAAATCATATCCGCTGAAGCACCCACTTCTAATGTGCCATATGGCAGATCAAAAATCTCAGCTGCTTTCACTGTCATCCAATCAACTAATTGTTTTAACGTCCACTTTCCTGTTTCTACAAACTGTGTATAAAGTAGTGGGAAAGCTGTTTCGAAACCTACAATACCAAATGGTGCGCCAACCATACCGCAGCATTTTTCTTCTACTGTGTGTGGCGCATGATCTGTTGCAATGCAGTCGATTGTGCCATCAAGTAGTGCTGCATGTAGAGAATCTTTATCATCCGCTGCGCGTAATGGTGGATTCATTTTCCAATTAGCATCATCAGATGGAATATCCATCTCTTCTAGTAATAAATGATGTGGACAAACTTCTGCTGTGACACGGATTCCTGCAGCCTTTGCATCTCTTACCGCACGCACTGATTCCTTCGTCGATACGTGACAAACATGGTAACGAGCGCCTGCTGCTTCTGCAAGTAGTACATCTCGTGCAATTTGTACGGATTCACAAATGGAAGGTATTCCTGGGAGGCCTAGCTCTTTATTACGCTTTCCTTCATGCATCACACCATCATAGATTAATGAGTTGTCCTCACAATGTGCTACAACGACCATATCGTGCTGGGCCGCATCTTTCATTTGCTCATACATCGTTGAGGCTAGCTGGATACCAACACCATCATCTGAGAATGCCACTGCTCCATGTGCTTTTAATTCTTCAATATTTGTTCGAACCTCACCCGATATATCCTTTGTTAGGGAACCGTATGGGAGTACTCGAATAACCGCACTGTCCTTAATGAGCCCATTGATAAGTTGCATGTTTTCAACCGAATCAGGTACTGGCTTAGTATTAGGCATTGCGCAAATTGTCGTAAAGCCGCCTTTTGCTGCTGATGCCGAACCTGTTGCAATGGTTTCCTTATGCTCAAATCCTGGCTCTCGTAAATGTGTATGAACATCGATAAAGCCTGGTGCTACGATTAAACCATGTCCTTCAATCAGTTCTGCACCTGCTACAGTCACATCTTGACCAATAGCCGTAATCTTTCCGTCTGCCATTGCAATATTGACTGTCTTCAATTCACCTTGTTCATCTAGCATTTGTACATTTTGAAGTACCTTTGTCATGTTATTCTCTCCCCTTTAAAATGGTTTCCATAATAGCCATCCTTGTGTAAACACCGTTCCGCACCTGTTCAAAAATTCGAGAGCGATCACACTCGACTAACTCAGAAGCAATTTCGACATCACGATTGACGGGTGCTGGATGCATAATAATGGCCGATTCTTTCATTTGCTTTTCTCGTTCAATTGTTAAACCAAACTCTTGATGGTAACCTTCCTTTGAGAAGCTTTTATTTACTTTATGACGTTCATGTTGCACACGTAGTAACATAATGACATCACTTATTTCGATCAGATTATCCCATGAATGGTGCGCTTCAAAACCGCCAGACCATTCTTCTGGGCAAAGGAAATGAACATTTGCCCCTAAATTTTGTAATGCTGTTGCATTTGATTTCGCTACTCGACTATGAGAGATATCTCCTGCAATTGTGACATTCAACCCTTCGAAATAGCCAAACTCTTTTTTGATGGTATAAAGATCCAATAAGGATTGTGAAGGGTGTTGCCCAGCACCATCTCCTGCATTAATAATCGCTACGTTGATACCATTCAGCAGCTCATTGTAATACTCATCTTCTGACGCTCGAATGATGACAGCATCTAAACCAATCATTTCCAATGTTTTGACCGTATCGTACATCGTTTCCCCTTTTGTAACACTCGAAAACCCTGCATCAAAAGGGATAACATGACAGCCAATTTTGTATTCTGCCATTTCAAAGCTTGTTTTTGTACGAGTACTTGGTTCAAAGAATAGGTTGGCCACTTTGTGTGTGCGAGATAACGATGATGTTTCACCATTTTCAAATGCTTGCGCAAGATCTAGGATTTGGTTAATCTCTTCTGTTGTTAAATGTTCCATCGATAATAAGTTCTTCATCATGTGACCTCCATTAGGTTGTGAATCGTGAACGTCTTTGTCTGACGTTCTCTGTATATAAAGTAAAAGCCCCGTTGATGTCATCAACGAGGCATGAGGAGGCGTGACAAACTACAGCAAGACATACATCCTACTTCAGCCTGTCCACAACTTCCCTTTTTTTGCCTCTCTGGACAATTCATTAAAAGGTACTACTATGAATCTTTATTTTGATTGTATTGTACGGGTATATCAGCTTCTTTTTTACCTGGTAGAATCGCATTCAATAGCACACCAATAATCGCTGCTAGGGCCATTCCTTCAACACTCAATGATTCTGAGATAACAAACTTGGCACCGCCAATACCAATGACTAAAATCACTGAAGCAATTACTAGGTTACGACTGTTACCAAAATCAATATGATTATCTACTAGCATACGTAAGCCACTTGCTGCGATAATTCCGAAGAGTAAGATGGAGACCCCACCAAGTACTGCGGTTGGAATCGTTGCAATTACGGCCATTGCTTTCCCGAAGAATGATAGTAAGATAGCAACCACTGCTGCACCTGCAATAACGTAGATACTGTATACTCGAGTAATGGCTAGTACACCAATATTCTCACCATACGTTGTTTTCGGAGGGCCTCCGATTAAAGCACTCACAAATGTGCCAAGTCCGTCACCTAGTAGCGAACGGTGTAGTCCTGGCTCTTTAATATAATCCCGATCTACTACTTTTCCTAATACCAGTTGATGACCAATATGTTCTGAAATTGTTACAATAACGATCGGTACCATGATAAGTAGAATTTTTGTTGTTATTTCAAACTCATAATGCACACCCGGTATTAAGAAATCAGGCATAGCGAAGAATTTTGCTTTGGCAATCGGTGTATAGTCTACTATGTCAATTATCATGGAGTAAATGTAACCTACAATTAGGCCCATCAAAATTGGCATAGTGCTTAAAATTCCTTTAAAGAAAATCGTAAAGATGATCGCTGTAAAGACCGTAACTAAAGCAGCTGAGAAGTGTAAAAAGCTATACTCTCCATTAACGTTCATTGCCATATTCACAGCCGTACCAGAAAGTCCAAGCCCAATTACCATAATTACTGGACCTACCACAATCGGTGGCAAGATTTTCATAATCCACTTATAACCACTTTTCCAAATGATTAAGGATACAATTCCGTACGTAATGCCGACAGCCATAGCACCGATCATGGCATTGCCTGGGTTTACACTCGAACCGTCTTCATTTAAACCACCTGCAGCAAGTAGGATTGGTGCAATAAAGGCGAAGGATGAGCCTAAATAAGCCGGTACCTGGAATTTCGTAATTAATAGGAAGAATAATGTAGCAATTCCGCTTGTTAAAAGGGCAATCGCTGGACTAAGACCTACTAACTGCGGTACTAAAATCGTTGAACCAAACATCGCAAACATATGCTGGAAACTTAATGTCACTAGCTGGAGCGGGGTCGGTTTATCCTTAATATCTAAAACTGCATTTGACATACTGTTTCCTCACTTTATTGTTCGTCTTCTTTGTAAATAATGACGCAATCTTCTCCGTCTACTTCTTGTAAATTGACAACAATGCGCTCAGAGCCAGAAGTTGGAACGTTTTTTCCCACATAGTCTGCTCTAATTGGTAGCTCTCGATGTCCTCTATCTACTAGAACAGCTAGTTGAATTTGTGCAGGTCTTCCTAAATCCATTACAGCATCTAGAGCTGCACGTACTGTTCGACCTGTATAAAGTACATCATCTACTAAGATGATTTTTTGATTTTTCACTTGATACTCGATATCAACTTGTTCTACATGTGCTTGTTCGTTTTCATGTTTCGTTGTTAAATCATCTCGGTAAAGTGTAATATCAAGTTCCCCTGTACGAATCGGTTTACCTTCAATTTTTTCAATTCGCTGCGCCAAACGTCTGGCTAGAAAGGCACCTCGTGTTTTAATGCCAACTAAAATACATTCATCGATTCCTTTATTACGTTCAATTATTTCATGGGCAATACGTGTTAATGCTCGTGTCATTGATGGGCCATCTAATAATTCATTTTGTGCCATATTCGTATCCTCCTCTCTTCAATCTATTATCGGCCATGTGTCCATAAAAAAACCTCTCGAGGCGAATAGCCTGAGAGGGTTGTATACGTGTCGAAAAAGCATGTTGGAAAAATTTGCAGCACAAATTTCCACAACACTATCACATGTCCCTTCTCAGCCTCTCTGGACTGCCATTAAAGGTGAATATTTAGTTATGTTGTTCATTCACTGTCGTTAGTATAGACTTTCTTTTCGTATACGTCAATGCCTATTTCGTAAATCATTTAATAATTGTTCATAATCAGCTGGAAGTGGTGTTTCAAACTCCAAGTATTCTCCAGATGAAGGATGATCGAATCCTAAAGTCGCTGCATGTAAAACTTGTCCCCCAAAGTCGATTGTCTTTTTCGGACCATATTTTGGATCTCCAACAAGTGGGAAGCCAATATAATTCATATGCACACGAATTTGGTGTGTACGGCCCGTTTCTAAACGACATTCCACAAGCGTATAGTCACCAAAACGTTCAACAACTTGGAAGTGTGTGACAGCATGTTTACCATTATCGACAACAGCCTGTTTTTGGCGATCTTTTTGGTCACGTCCAATTGGTGCATCAATTGTCCCCTTATCATGTGCAATATGCCCGTGGACAAGAGCAATATATTTACGAGTAACTGTTTTATTCACTAATTGATTGACTAATGATTCATGAGCCGTATCGTTTTTAGCAACCATCAATAAGCCCGATGTATCTTTGTCGATACGATGGACAATTCCTGGTCGTAGTACACCATTAATCCCTGATAAGTCTTTACAATGATACATTAAGCCATTTACCAGTGTACCTCCCATATGGCCCGGTGCTGGATGTACCACCATACCCTTTGGTTTATTCACAACAAGAACATCTGCATCCTCATAAACAATATCTAAATCTAAATTTTCTGCGACAACATCCAATTCTTCCACTTCTGGTACATCAATAGCGATGATGTCACCAGCTTTAACCTTATATTTTGCCTTTACAGCATCACCGTTTACTTTAATGACTCCCTCACTAATCCAGTTCCCAATTTGCGTGCGTGACCACTCAGATTGTAAGCTAGAAAGTGCTTTATCAATGCGCTCTCCTTGCTGCTGTTCTTCGATTGTATATGTTACTTGCGTCATTGTTTCACCTGTTTCTTCTCTTTTTTATCTTCCATAATTAAGCCAATCATCAGCACGACAACCGCTATTGTTAATGCAGCATCTGCCACATTAAAAATAGGAAAATCATAATTAATAATTGGAATTAAAACATCTACAAAATCGACCACTTCTCCTCTAAATAGACGGTCTATAAAGTTTCCTACTGCACCACCAAGCAAGAGCATTAAGCCGACTTGAAAAACAGGCTTTCCCTTTGCTTCTTTATGATAAAAATAGACAATCGCACAGATAACAGCAACTGTGACAATACTAAACAACCACATTTGCCCCTCTAGCATCCCCCATGCTGCCCCTCTATTTCGATGAGACAAAATACCAAACCATGGGTCCCATACAGCAATGCGTTCAGCATATTCCATATTTTTCACAATCAGCCATTTTGTCCATTGATCCAGTAAAACGACAAAAGCAGCTAATCCATAATATTTATACACAGACATTCCTCCGTTCACTCAACATCTTACCTATTCTACCATAACAGTACCATTCACAATAACTAATATCATATCTAAATATGGCTGATTCTAAATCTCTTCAAGAAATATAAAAAGGCTACCCCTATTACGTTTAAGCAATAGAAATAGCCATAACTTATTGGTTAGACAGTTTCAGATTCTTTTGAATGTACTCGCTTCATGAAGTCATTAACATCAGCAGGAACTTTGCGATCTATTAATGACACGATGATAACAGATAAGAAGCCCACAGGTACTGTCACAATACCTGGAATTTTAAACTGCAAGAAGCTTGGTAACGTTCCTGGTAAAAAGATCATCCACATAGACACGCCAAGTCCTATTAATAATCCTGCAATGGCTCCTTTTTCTGTCATGCCTCTCCACCAAATACCTAAAATGAATATTGGGGTAAATGTACTTGCAGCGACAGTAAAAGCGAGCGCCACTAAATGGCCAATGGATGCATCCTTTACAAGTAAACCCAATGCTCCATATAAAATACCTAATAATACAATAGCCACTTTCCCAGCAATAACTCGTTGTTTTTGTGTAATATCCTTTTTCATGATATTGGCATATAAATCATGAGCTAGTGCACCTGAGCTTGTAATAAACAATCCTGAAAGATTGGAGAAAATAGCTGCAAATGCTCCTGCTATAACTAATCCAAGTAGCCATTTGCCACCTAGTGCAAGGGCTGTAGTAGGAATGACCATATTATTCCCACCCAGCACTAAATCACGCATGACTTCCTCACTAGCTGTCCCAGAAATGAAAATAGATCGACCTACAACACCTAAATAAACAGCTAACAAGAAGAACGCGCTTGCAATTCCAATGGCCATGAGTGCAGATTTACGGGCTGCTTTAGCACTTGGGTTTGTATAAAAGCGCAATAAAATATGAGGAAGACCAATTGTTCCTAGCGCTAATCCTATCGTCATACTAATTGTTTGCCAGAACGTGGGGAAATAAAAGCCCGTGCCTGTCCAAGCAGCACCATCAAAATTGATATCATTGCCATCTAAGGCATACGGTGAAGTGCCTGTAATTGGACCGCTAAATGAATGGATGGCTGCTAAAATTTTATCATAATGTAAACCGCCATAAACTGCTGCAATTAACATCACAATAAACGCACCAAGACGAATCCACAACTCTAATGCTTGGTTGATGGTTGTTCCTTTCATACCACCAATACCTACATAAAAAATCATAACAACACAAGTAAATATAATGCCGAATTCATAAGAAGTACCGAAAAACATACTTAAAATCTGTGCAGCACCTAATAATTGGGGAGCTGCATAAAAGCCTGAAATAGCTAACACCACTGCCACAGCTACAAGCCGAGCTCGTCTACTATGAAAACGATAGCCTAAAAAATCTGCAACGGTAAATGCACCAAAACGTCTTAAAGGACCTGCCACAAAAATCGCTAATAATGTTAACCCAATGGAGAAGCAAAAAGCATAATAAGCACCATCATATCCAAGTTGAAATGTTAACCCTGCGATACCCAGAAATGTTGCTGCACTTAAGTAATCCCCACCAATGGCAGACCCATTTGTAAACCATCCGAAGCTTCGGCCACCTACAAAGAAATCCGAAGCTGTTGCATTTCTTTTTGTTAAATACGTAATGTATACAATTGTTCCCATTAAAGCAATGGTCATTAACATCTTTGGTTCTAATAGAGCTTCCATCATTCAACATTTCCCCCTTTGTTCCAACTACTTATTTGCTATATCATATTGCTTTAGACGTTTCTCGTACATGGCTGTGTGAACATATGCAATAATAAATGCCATAGCCATCATTACAATCGTTGTCACAAACCATGTGACTGTCATACCACCCCAGATCTTCTTAAACGCAAATGCTGGCGCAAACCAATTCATAACAGGGATACTAAAAATCAAAATAAAGTAAAATATCGATAAACCTAAACCTGTTGTAAATTCATCTTTCATAATTTTGTTTGTTGTTGCATCTAAAGGTGGTAGATCTTTCACATCAATTGTTCCTGCTTCTACATAGTCATAATCATGACTGCCTACTTCCGCCATAAGCCAACTCCCCCTTTTTTGGTAAGTGAATAATTGTCTGAAATTTCAAATTATTATTCACTACAATTATTCTATTCTATTTCAACTTCAATATAGATATAAAATATTGCTGTATTAGTACAAAAAATTGCTATTTTAAGTTAAAATATTTTTATCTTTTTATTCGTAGGGGGCTGGTAGCATTTTAAAGGTGGTATGGTATATGGAAAGCTCATTTGACAAGCAGCAAATGAGTGAATGGTTAAAAGAGGTTTTACCAAACGCTTTAGAGGAATGTAAAGTGCCAAAGCCAGAAGATGAGGTCATTATTGTCTATGAAGTCAATCGGTTATTTGATTGGGTAAAGATTAATCGATTAAAAAGAAATTATCCTAATAGTATTATTGTCCCGTTTGTTACAGAACACCTTACCTACTCGACTGGTATAGCAATTGAATTAGCTTTACCCGCACTTCTCATAAAACCATTACAAAAATCAAAATTTTTACGAATTGTAAAAAAGCTGTATACGTCCTATCAGGAAAAAAAGGCGAGTACACTTACAATGCTTGAGCTATCACAACAAGTATCCCAACAACATACCTCTCCATTTAGGGAAGCATTTTTAAAACGCCTGATCCGTGGAGAAATTGACAATGAACAAGAAATAATACAATCTGCTTCATTTTTATCGACAAGCTGTATACCTAATATTGTATTTTTAATTCAAGGCTATATTGATGGGGCTAATAAGAAAGCTGTCCCACACGATGCAAGTAGTAGTATTACAACTGTTTTTCGTCAGCACTTTGCTGAGAAGGCCTCATTATCCTTTTTACATTTTGAACGCTATTTATTACTTCTCATGCGAATTCCTACTGACTACAACTCTTTCAAACATTGGACTGAGGGTGAAGCCTGTTTATTAGAGGTTATCGAGACCCTAAAAAGGGATTGTTCTATTCATCTTTTTATGGGGGTTGGAGGTGTATTTCAGGATGCTATGCAAGTGAAGGAATCCTATAGCCAGGCTAGAAAAGCACGTAGAAAACCACCTATCCATAATATACACATCCGATATTACGAAGATTTAACAAAGCATGAGCAGCTGCAAAAAGCTATTCAGTATATTGAAGAACATTACGACGAACAACTGACCATTCGTGATGTTGCAAAATATATTAACTTTAGCCCAACTCATTTTAGTAGACTATTTAAAAAAGAAACAGGTCGTAATTTTGTTGACTATGTTGCTTATACACGCATTATCAAAACCTTACCTTTTTTACGCAAGTACGACTACACCATAGAAAAAATCTCCTCCACCTGTGGCTTCAATACACCAAATTACTATAGTTTAACTTTTAAAAAATATGTAGGTATATCTCCAACAGACTATCGCAATACGACAGAAATTTTATTTAAATAATGGAAAAGAATCTGCAAAACTTCCATGAAAAAAGCAAGCCTCCAACAAGGAGACTTGCACATCCTCTACATTAAAATGCAGATTCTTGTTATTTATAGATTAAACGTAATACTTTTCTACAACTTCTGCACAGCGAGCACATACTGTAGGTTGTGCTTCATTTGAACCAACTGTTTCAGAAATTGACCAGCAACGCTCACATTTCTCACCTGTAGCCTTCTCAACAACAATGGAAACATGCTCAAGTGTTAAAGCTTCAGCAGGTGCCTCCTCGATAGCAGCTACCTCAAAAGCTGAAACGATGGAAAGTTGTGCAAAGTCAATGTTGGCATCGTTCAATAATGCGACAACATCTTCTTTCGCGTAGACAGTGACTTTTGCTTCAAGTGATTTACCAATTGTTTTCGCATTACGTGCTTCCTCTAATGCTTTTAAAATATCATCGCGTACATCAATAATTTTTTCCCATTTTGTACGTAGGCTGTCAAAATTCGCTTGAACATCTACCTCTGGGAAATCTGTTAATTGAACAGAAACTTCTTCTACAATACCTTGAGCATGTAGATAAGACCACATTTCATCTGTTGTATGTGGGATAATTGGTGTCATGATTTTTACTAATGTCATCAATGTATCATAAATAACTGTTTGCATCGCACGACGATCCTTATTGTCATGACCCTCGATATAGACTACGTCTTTGGCAATATCAAGATAGAATGAAGATAACTCTACAGCAACGAAATTATTGACTACATGATAGACAGCAGCAAAATCATAGCGATCATAGGCAGCACGCACAGTTTTTAAGACATCCTGTAAGCGCATATACACATATTGATCCATTTCACGAAGCTCAGCATAACTTACACGATCTTTCGTAGGATCGAAATCAGCAATATTGCCGTGTAAGAAACGGAAAGTATTACGAATTTTACGATACACTTCAGATACTTGCTTTAACATATCCATAGAGATGCGCACATCTGCTGTATAATCAACAGAAGCAACCCATAAACGAAGTATGTCTGCTCCATACTGATCCATTACTTTTTGCGGAATAATCACATTCCCTAAAGATTTACTCATTTTACGTCCTTCACCATCAAGTACAAAACCATGTGTTAAAAGTCCTTTGTATGGTGCATAGCCGTTAATAGCTACAGATGTAATAAGAGAGGAATTAAACCAACCACGATGTTGGTCAGAACCCTCTAAATAGAGATCAGCTGGATATTTCATACCACGTTCTACTAGTACACCTTGGTGTGATGAACCGGAATCAAACCAAACATCCATAATATCATTTTCTTTTGTAAATTCGCCGTTCGGGCTACCTGGATGTGTAAAGCCTTCTGGTAATAACTCTTTTGCTGTTTTTTGGAACCAAATATTTGATCCATTCTCACGGAATAATGCTGAGACATGACTAATTGTTTCAGGTGTAATAATAGGTTCACCATTTTCAGCATAGAAAATCGGAATCGGCACACCCCACGCACGTTGACGTGAAATTACCCAGTCTCCACGATCACGAATCATATTATAAAGACGAGTTTCTCCCCAAGCTGGTGTAAATGCTGTTGCTTTTACAGCCTCTAATAACTCCCCACGGAATGCTTCAACAGATGCAAACCATTGTGGTGTCGCACGATAAATAACAGGCTTTTTCGTACGCCAGTCATGTGGATAGGAGTGCGTAAAGAAATCAAGCTTTTCTAACGCTCCTACTTCTTTTAGTTTTTCTGTGACGAGTTTATTCGCATCATTATAAAACACGCCTTCAAAGCCAGGTGCTTCATCTGTATAACAGCCACTATTATCAAGAGGGCTAAGAATACCTAAACCGTACTGTTTACCAATATGATAATCGTCTTCACCATGCCCTGGGGCTGTATGAACACAACCTGTACCCGCTTCAGCAGTTACGTGTTCACCTACCATAATAAGCGATTCACGATCGTAGAATGGATGTTGTGCTACAATACGATCTAATGCCTCTCCTTTTACCTCTTGTACAACCTCATAGTCTACCCATCCAAGCGTAGTTGCCACTGACTCTAATAACTCTTTGGCAATGATGAATTTTTTATTAGCCACTGCAACTACTACATAGATAAATTCAGGATTCAAAGAAATCCCTAAGTTTGCTGGTAATGTCCATGGTGTTGTTGTCCAAATGATAAATTTAGCATCTGCTGGAACAACACCCTTCGCATCCTTAATTGCAAAGCTTACATAAATGGATGGAGATTTGATGTCCTTATATTCAATTTCAGCTTCCGCCAAAGCAGATTCAGAAGAAGGAGACCAATAAACCGGCTTTAACCCTTTATAGATATAACCTTTTTCCGCCATTTTACCGAATACTTCAATTTGACGAGCTTCAAACTCAGGCTTTAATGTAATATATGGATTTTCCCAATCACCTCGAATGCCTAGACGGCGGAATTGGGCACGTTGATTGTCAATTTGCTCATAAGCATACTCTTCACAAAGTTGGCGGAATGCTGCTACTGACATTTCTTTACGTTTTACACCTTTGTTAGTCAATGCTTGCTCAATTGGTAAACCATGTGTATCCCAACCTGGAATATAATTGACATGGTAGCCAGTCATGGAGCGATGACGTGTAATCATATCCTTCAATACTTTATTTAGAGCATGACCTATATGGATATCACCATTTGCATAGGGAGGACCATCATGTAGAACAAATTCTGGTCGACCTTCCGTACGCTCCATCTGTAATTTGTTAATATCCATGCCATTCCATTTTTCTTGCATTTTTGGCTCATTTGCCGGTAAATTTCCACGCATTGGGAAATCTGTTTTTGGCATTAATAAAGTATCTTTGTATTCAACCATTAAAATTCCTCCTTTATTTTACACAAACAGGTAGACATTTTTCTCATAAGACAGTTATTGGCAAAATTATCTAAAACGATTCGGAAACAAACAAAAAAAGCCCTCAATCCCACTAAGGGACGAGAAGCTTCTACTCGCGGTACCACCCTAATTGTAGTACAAAAATTTGCACTACCTCTTAAAAGCACGTTTAACGTCGTGCATCACGAAATAACCTACTTTTTTCAGTTATTTAGCTCAGAAGTGATGTTCAATGCTAGTTGTATGTTTGGGCTCTCACTGTCCCCAAATCGCTTAACAACGCCTAACAAATACTGTCTTCGTCTCTGCTTTTATGCATATCTGTTCAAAATAATTACTATTACAAAGTATATGAAATTCAAACAATCGCGTCAAGTTTCATTTGTCAATTACAGCAATTAAAAAGAAAAGTTAAATATCCTCAGAATCCTGTGCTTCTTCAACAGATGCTTGAATTTCTGTTAAATCGATATCATATTGCAGCAAATGATCCCAGTCATCTGCATTAAGTAAATCCAGCTGTGCTTCTACAAGCATCTTGAAACGATTACGAAATACCTTAGATTGCTTTTTAAGCTCATCAATTTCAATCGTCACCTTACGAGCCTTCGTCAAAGCTTCATTGACAATTCGATCAGCATTTTTTTCAGCTTCTTTTACAATGAGCTTTGCCTCTTTTTGAGAATTTCTTCTCACTTCATCAGCCGCTTCTTGTGCAACGACAATAGACTTCTGCAAAGTTTCTTCTAAGGTGTTGAAATGCCTCGCTTGTTCTAAAGCCATCTCTAATTGCTTATCAACCTCTTTTTTTTCACGAAGCAGAATTTCATAGTCTTTAATAATCTGATCTAAAAATTCATTTACTTCATCTTCAGCATAACCTCTGAAGGCTTTTGTAAACTCCTTATTATGTATATCAATAGGTGATAATGGCATACAATCCTTCTCTCCTTTACATGTACATTCGTAATTCCTATTATACAATTGTTCCGACAACTTAGCAGTAAAAATTAATGAAATTTACTTCACTTTCAGCTTTTTTGGGCCAATCGACCGATTTGAAGACGGATTTTATCTTTTTTTGTTCGGCCTTCAGTCATAATAATTTTCACCCGACCACTTCCACGTATCGATAAAATATCTCCCTCTTGTAATTCAAAAGCAACTGTATCTCTTTCTGTCCAATTTACACGAACTTTTTTCCCAGTAATTAAAGCTTGAGCTTTTTGGCGTGATACATTTAATACAGTCGCAATTATTACATCTAAGCGCATGGAAGATACTGTATGAGATTCCTCCAACCATTCTTCCTCATTTACAATAAGGGAATCCGCTTCTTTTAAAGACTCAATATGCACCTTAACTTTACCAATACCTGTTAAATGTAATCGAACGTATTCTGCTACCTCTTGAGCTACAACGAATTGCACCTGCTGATCATTTACACGAATATCACCAAATTTGCCACGGTTTAAACCTAATGAAAGCAACGCACCTAAAACATCAGGATGTCGTAATTGGACAAATTTCACTGGATATTGAATCGTAAATGCCACTAACTGAAAGTCTTCTTCTATTGCTTCATAGTAAGTAGGAAAAATAAGCATACGCTGCCTCTCCGCCTCTTCAAATAAACCTGTGCATGCAGTTTTTAGGGTATCATTTTGCCCGATAATCGATGTCACAATAAAACGTTGTCTTGGATCAAGAAAATCTGTCAGCTTAGGCGCATAACGATCTTCAACCTCACGCTGCCAGCTTATTACCTGTTCAATAAAGGGCTGTTCATCTTTTCGAAAATGCTGGATTAAGTGTTCCATCTTGTTGTCTCCTCTTTCACTAGTTCCATTTTGCTTTGTTAGTTGGAAACTTAGTATTCCCAATTAATGACGTTTGAACGTCATTGTTTTAAATTTTTTATTAGTCGCTTTAGTAGCATAGAAAATTAAAATAAATAAAAAATCCCCACCAAAACGTGAGGATTTACTTCTAAGCGAACATAAAATATATTTTCTGAATGACTATATAAAGCCCTCTTTCTATAAAATTCAGCATAAAGATGGCCACAATTGGCGAAATATCAATCATACCAAGAGGCGGAATGAATTTCCTAAAAATACCTAAATATGGCTCACAAACTTTTTCAAGCATGCGACCAATTGCTGAATTTTGAGCGGCAGGCACCCAAGACATTAAGATATATGCAATTAGCATGAATGAGTAAATCTTAAATGCTAATGATACATAACCAAGTATAATAAAAAAAGTCATATAAACTACAATCCTCGCTATTAATTATCGTCTAAAATAAAGTTTGTAATTTCACCAGTCACTTCTACATTATCTGGCGTACAAAGGAAGATATCTTTACCAATACGTTGAATATCTCCAGCAAGAGCATAGACTGTGCCACTTAAAAAATCAATAATGCGTTTACCTTGTTCTCTTTCGATACGTTGCAAATTGACAATTGTTGCACGTTTATTTTTTAAATGCTCTGCGATATCTTGTGCTTCTGCATAAACTCTCGGTTCTATTAAAACAACTTTTGCTCCCTTAGAACTCATAGCTGCCTGCAAACTGACAATGTTATTAGGAGTTGCTGTGCTTTGTGGCATGATTTCATGAATAGGTGCTTTGCGTTCTTTCATCATTTTTTTTGGCTTAACTGAATGAATCGGTTGCTGTTGTTGTATGGGTTGTTGTTGCTGAATAGGAGCTTGCGTGATTTCTTCTTCTAATTCTTCTTCAAGGTAAAAGAAGTTTTTAATCTTATTTTTCATGCTCATCCTGTTCCCCTCTTTCATTTCCAACAAGAGCCGTTCCGACTCGAACAAAAGTAGCCCCTTCCTCTACCGCAATTTCAAAGTCATTAGACATGCCCATTGATAACTCGGTACAAGGTGCGTGTGCGAATCCTTGCTCGGCTATTTGCTGTTGACATTGTTTTAATTGCTTGAAAACAGAGCGAATAATTGCTTCGTTTTCGGTGTTTGGTGCCATAGTCATTAAACCTACAACTTGAATCTTAGTAAAACCTTTTAACGCTTCTACAAAAGGCAAAACTTCTTCGATAGTTAAACCATGTTTTGATTCTTCACCAGAAATATTTACTTGTACAAAACATTTAACAGGTTGTTCGGCTCTTTTTTCAATTTCTTCTGCCAAACTCAAACGATCTAAGGAGTGTAAATAATCAATGCTGTTAATCACTTGTTTTACTTTACGTGTTTGAAGCGACCCAATGTAATGCCAATGAACATCAGCATGTATCTCAGTAATTTTACGATGTAAGCCCTCTGGTCTGTTTTCTCCTAAATGAGTGAGCCCTGCTTCAATTGCTTCTTGTGTTCTTTCAACAGAAACTTCCTTCGTCACGGCAATTATTTGGACTTTTTCGCCCTCACGATTCCCTTTTTTTTCTGCTGCTGTTATTAAATCATTTAGTTTGTTTAAATTTGTTAAGATTTTTGTCACTGTTTTTCCCAACTTTACAACAATAGTTTCCTTTATTGTAACAAGCAATGCTTGATTTATCAATGAATAGCCTGACCTATGTCAGCATACAATTCTCACAATTTTAATGTGCCTATGTCTTAGGAAAGGGCTTTGACTAAAATGACATCCTTACCAACAACAAGCACATCCTTCATATACACTTTTCTCACAGACTCTTCACCTTTAAAAAAACCAAGATATTTGCGAGGCTCTGCAATCAAAAATGCTGTCACATAGCCTGTTTCTTTTGATACTTCAGCATCTATGACAAAGCCTATAAATCGTCCATTTCCTGCTTCAATGACTTCTTTTTGTTGTAACATCGAAAAACGCAATGACATACCTCCTCTATTGTTTACTTTCGTATAAACATTTCTACTACCATCAAACTTTGCTGTTACTTTATATTTATGTATCATTTGTTCATTGAATGAAGATAAAATGCGCACCGAATTATACGATGCGCATTTTTTTATTTGTAATCTTTTTGCATTGTTTCAATTGCATTTTTTTCAAGACGTGAAATTTGTGCTTGAGAAATCCCAAGTTCTTTGGCAATCTCAGTTTGGGTCTCTCCATAATAAAATCGTTTGGCAACGATCATTTGCTGACGTTCATCTAGCTTTTGCAAGCTTTCCTTTACCGACACATAGGCAACCCATTGATCTTCTGATACATCATCATCACGTAATTGGTCCATCATATAAACAGCATCTCCGCCATCTGAATAAATGGGTTCCTGTAATGAAACTGGATCTTGAATGGCATCTAAAGCAAATAAAACGTCTTCCTTTTTCATGTCAATCATCTCGGCAATTTCTTCAATCGTTGGTTCTCGCAAATTATCGGTTATCCATTGCTCTTTTGCCTGCATTGCCTTATAAGCTATATCTCTTAGAGAGCGAGATACACGTAATGCATGATGATCACGCAGATGGCGACGAATTTCACCAATAATCATTGGTACAGCATATGTCGAAAATCGTACATTATGCTTTAAATCAAAATGATCAATGGCTTTCATGAGGCCAATACAGCCTACTTGAAATAAATCATCTGCCTGTTCACCTCTATAGGCAAATCTACCGACAATACTAAGCACTAACCTTAAATTGCACATCACAAGCTCTTCTCTAATCTCTGTTTCTCCAGCTTGTAATCGGATAAAGAGTTCCTTCATTTCCTCGTGCTTTAGAATTGGCAAAGTCGATGTATCTAAGCCGCAAAGATCTACTTTTGTTCGCATATTCGATTCCTCCGGATGTTATTCTCTGACTAAACCGTGACATCAGTTTGTCCGAGAGAAACAAGAATATGCACAAAAGCTGCGACCAATTTTAGGTAGGATAAATTTCCCTTTCTAAGAAATTGGTTGATTTAAATTTTCACGTAAATCTTGAATAATTTTCTTTTCTAAACGGGAAATATATGATTGCGATATGCCTAAATGATCTGCAACTTCTTTTTGTGTCATTTCAACTTTTCCATTGAGACCAAAGCGACATTCCATAATATAACGTTCACGCGCACCTAGTAAATTAATAGCGTGGAACATATGCTGACGTTCAATTTTTTTCTCCACATTATCTAAAATAATATGCTCTTCTGTTCCTAAAATATCTGACAGTAATAATTCATTTCCATCTGCATCAGAATTTAGTGGCTCATCTAAGGATACTTCACCCTTCATACGACTTGTTTTTCGTAAATGCATTAAAATTTCATTTTCAATACAGCGTGATGCGTATGTTGCAAGCTTAATATTTTTATCCGTATTGAACGTCTCAATTGCTTTTATTAAACCAATGGAGCCAATACTGATTAAGTCTTCGATTGGCGTTCCCGTATTATCAAAACGTCTAGCAATATAAACAACAAGACGTAAATTACGTTCAATTAGTGTGTCTCTAGCTCGTAAATCACCATTCATAAAGGATGCAATGACTGTAACTTCTTCTTCTCGACTTAATGGCACTGGCAATGAATCATTTCCCCCTATATAGTACGTTTCACGACTCCGAAACTTACTCCATAATTTTTTCAAGCTAGCAAGTAGCCTAAGAAGCAATAGTTCTCCCCCTCTATGAGTTATTTGAAAGCGCTGAAAAATGTAAAATTGCTGCTGTGCTATGTGGAAAATTTTTAGCTTTTTTGGTTAATACGATATATTCATTCATTTTCACTTGCGAAGGCTCCCCCTTTATATGCCACTCATCAAAGCGAAAACCAAGGACAACGGTTTGCTGCTGTACTGTATTGACATGAATAAATCGTATATAACGCTGATAATCTTCTGAAAACATAGATACATTGTACGGATCTGTTTCTTGCCATTCCATTAATGATTCCCGGAACGCTGAAGGTAAATGTGGTCTCAAAGCAGTATAGGAAACAAAATGAACCGGCTTTCCTGATAATGGCTCAATGGCTTGATTTCCTGTATCTACAAAGGCAGAAAGTGGTATCTTTGCCCCAAAGATTGTTAAAGTTGTATCAAATACAAATTGACCACTTAAGCGTTCTAACTTTACAAAACCCCATTGCTTATAAAATGCAATAAGATTTAAAACTGCAAGCAAAAAGCAAATCATAATGAAATGGGTGGAAGAAAGATTTTTTAAAAAAGGTTGTAGTGCTGTTAACAATCCGCCAATAACGATCGTTGCTGTTAACACAATAGGTCCTTGCTTCTGAAAGCTTCGAATCTTAAAGTGAAACGCTATACCAATTAACAATATAAAACTAAGAATTGTCGTCCACAGCATTTGACCGCCAATGACAGCTACAAAACTACTACAAATAGAACTCATTAATAATCTTGAATTTTTTACAAGGACTCCTGTTACTCTTGCCGTAAACGTGAGTATCGCTAGATTAAAAAGCGTATTAATGAGCACCAGCCATTCTCCATACATAACAGCCGCCTCCTACTTACAAAGTTAGCACGTTACTCCCACAAATATTGTCAAACAATCGCATCATTTCCTAAAAATGTTTTGACAAAAAACATGGTTTCCTTACACATTTGAACATCATGGCAGACAATATAAAAAGCTCGTATTTTACATATGTAAAATACGAGCTTTTTAGAAGTTAATTAACCACGATTTTTGCGGTTACGTAAAAATGCCGGAACCTCAAGCATGTCATCCTGTGCATAATTTTGCTGATTTTGACGTGGCTGCTCATGTTGAACATGCATTTCTTGTCGTTGTTCACGAATAGGTGCTTGTTGCTGTGGAGCAGATTGTCTGTTCATATTAAGTGTCGGTTTTGCTGTAGGTCGTTGTTGCTGTAAAGCTTCCTCTGTGAAGCCTGTCGCAATAACTGTAACAATGATTTCATCTTTAAGATTTTCATTAATTACAGAACCGAAAATCATATTTACCTCTTCATCTGATGCAGAAGCTACGATATCTGCTGCTTCTTGTACTTCAAATAAGCTAAGATTTGAACCACCTGTAATGTTCATAAGGACACCTTTAGCACCATCAATGGATGATTCAAGCAATGGACTTGAAATAGCTTTCTTTGCAGCCTCAGAAGCTCTGTTTTCACCTGTTGCAATACCAATTCCCATTAAAGCTGAACCTTTGTTGGACATAATCGTTTTCACGTCAGCAAAGTCTAAGTTAATAAGACCAGGTGTAGCAATTAAATCTGAAATACCTTGTACACCTTGACGTAATACATTATCGGCTTCTCTAAAGGCTTCTAACATTGGTGTTGATTTATCAACTATTTGTAGTAGCTTGTCGTTTGGTATCACAATCAGTGTATCTACTGCTTCTTTCATTCCGCCAATTCCACCGATTGCTTGTGTTTGACGTTTACGACCTTCAAAAGTAAATGGACGTGTGACAACACCTACTGTTAGGGCTCCCAATTCACGTGCAATTTGTGCAATCACTGGAGCTGCCCCAGTACCCGTTCCGCCGCCCATACCAGCAGTCACGAATACCATATCGGCGCCTCGTAAAACCTCTTCTAGCTGTTCTCTGCTCTCTTCAGCAGCTTTTTTTCCTACTTCTGGATTTGCACCTGCACCTAATCCACGCGTTAATTTAGCCCCAATTTGTAGCCTTACTTCCGCTTTGGATAAATTTAATGCCTGAGCATCCGTGTTAACTGCGATAAAGTCAACACCTTGTACACCATGTTCTATCATTCGATTGACAGCGTTGTTACCGCCGCCACCAACACCTATGACCTTTATTACTGCAAGTTCATCAACACTTGTATCAAATTCTAACATCTCTTTTTCCTCCCACGGTAACTCGACTCTGTATCATTCATTACGCATTCTAGTTAATCAAAAAACTTATCAAATAATTTTTTTGCTCTCCCAATTACGCTTTCTTTTGGTTCTGAAGGTGCAGAATACTCTTGCTTTTTGCTTATAGCTGGTTGAGCCCCTACAACTGCATATTCAACAGGCTGCGTATTCGTACTTTTACCGTAAAAATCATCTTCTAAATAGGCGTAACGAATAAGTCCAACTGCCGTCGCAAATGAAGGCTCTCTAACACCGATATAATCGGGTGTATAGATTCTAACACGCGTTTGTAGAATTTGACGTGCTAATTGGGCAATCCCCTCAAGCTTTGCAACACCACCAGTTAAAACTACACCGCCTGGTAAATCTCTAACACCTAAACGTGCTAATTCATCTATAACTAACTCTAGTAATTCTTCTAATCTAGCACCGATAATCTCCGATATATAACGTTGGCTGTACTGATCAGTAGAATCTGTACCCACGACAGGCACTTCAAAGAGTTCGTCATCTGATGCGTCATCATAAAAGGCGTGTCCAAACTGGTGTTTAATTTGTTCTGCTTGTTCTGTTGGTGTTTTTAAAACGATTGAAATATCTTTCGTTATATGATCACCACCAACTGGTATGACACCCGTATGCGTTAATAATCCCTCTTCAAAAACTGCAATTGTTGTAGATCCGCCACCTAAGTCAATAAAGGCAGTTCCTTGGTTTTTTTCATCTTCTGTTAATGCAAAGTAGCCTGATGCTAATGGCTGCAAATATATTTCTCGTATACTTAAACCCGCTCGCTCAACACAGCGAAGAACATTGTGTAAAAGCGTTTTGGATGTCGTTATCATTGTTGCATCCATTTCAAGACGGATGCCAATCATACCACGAGGATCTTTAATTTCATCAAGGTTGTCCACAATAAACTGTCTTGGAATGATGTTAACTAATTCACGTTCAGGAGGTATTGACATGACTTGTGCAGATTCTACCACTCTGTCTAAATCATCATCTGTAATTTCTCTATTTTCACTATTTACAGCGACAACACCTTTAACTAGCTGTAACATCGTCTGGTTAGCTGGAACGCCTAAAACGACTTCATGGATTTGATAACCAGTCATTCGTTCGGCCTGTTCTATTGCTTTTCGAATAGATTGTACTGTTGCATCAATATCAACAATTGCACCTTTTCGAACTCCATTCGACTTTACATTTCCGACGCCAATTACATGTAATTGCCCGTCACTCATTTCACCTATTAATACCTTGACAGAGGAGGACCCAATATCAAGGGAAATGTATAAATCTTGCTGATTCAATTCGCTGCACCTCCTTGAAAAATGCTCTTGTTTTCATTCTATTGTAAATTTGGCATAATGTCTAAGCAAATCGAGTATTTTGGTCAATTTTTCTCTCATTCTATGGAAGTTTTTTTCCGCTTGTGACGTTTCTCATCTAACCGAGTTAGTAATATACGCCTAATAATTGCTATATTTTGGAATAAACGTACTCCAAAAGCAAAAATCGCTGCTAAATACAAATCTATCCCCAAATTCACTCCTATAAAAGCTAATCCTGCTGCTAGAACTATATTAAAAAAGAATCCTGATACAAAAACTTTATCATCGTAAACTTGCTGTAATTGAGCACGAATACCTCCAAATAATGTATCTAAAGCTGCTAAAACAGCTATTGACAGATAATTTTCATACATAGAGGGGATTTGTATATTTGTTAACAAGCCAAGGGCAAGTCCAAATACCAAACCTAAAAATGGTAGCCACATATATTAATCTCCTTTTTTTACCTCTGCTAAATAATCATTTGTCAACGGCTGATCAAATGCTGGAATTTGTAACTGTTCAATTGGTTCTTCAATTACTAAATTAAAATTGTCTAAATAAAATGAGTCTATAAATGTTGAGGCCTGCAAGGAATTATACATTTTTTGTGCTGCTTTATAATCGCTTGTCCCAACAAATATCTCAAATGAAGGCGAAGACAGTGGTATACTGTTTACTGTTGTCTTACCATTAATATCCCGTATGGCTGTTGTTTGTACTACCCGATTACCATCAATTGAGACATTAGTAGCATTGTTCTTAAAAAGGGTATTCAATAATTGAGTTAACAAATCGGGTGAAATCTCTTTAATTTCATAGCCCATTTCTATCAGTTCAGGTGCAGGTTCAACTCGAAGTACAACACCTGGCCCTATAACTTCTGTTAATCCTGCTTGTAGCTTTAAACGATTTAATGTTTCATTTAAAGCTGCTTGCTGATTTACTTTTTCAGATTGCTCATAGCGATCCACTACTTCATGAAGTGAGCGAATTTCTGCCAGTAGTGCGGAATGTCTTTGTTTTTCTTGTGCTAATTCCTCTCTTATTGCCCAAATATCTCGTGTATCTCGCTCAGCTGGTTTTTGTATGGTATTGTATTGTACCGCTATCATCAAACCGATAATAAATAGCACGATCGTTATTCGGGTGTACATATTTCTTTTCAAAATAGCCCCTCCTAGACGTATCGTATGCCCCTCAGAATACGACTTTGAATTGTATAATTTTCTACAATCGACTATATAACTGAAGGCTAAATTAAACATGAAGTTTAAAGTATAGAACTTGTCCTAACTTTCTATTTTTACTTTTGGCATGGTAAGCTTCTGATTTTCTTCAAGTGACACAACAATATTGTCATTTAATAATTGATCCACCACGCCCCCGTTTAAGTTTAAAGAAGCTATTAATGTATCTGAATCACCAACCGCTTCGATTACAAACGGAGCTGGATGTTGTGTACCATCAATTGTTATTACTGGGCCATTACAGCGAATATAAGAACTCGCTAATACACGTTGTCCATTAATAGCAATAGCTTGCGCGCCTGAAATTTTTAGTTCATTTAACAATTTAAATACATGACTTTCATGGACAATATAGTCATTTGGATTTAAGGATTTTGGATCATAGTCTCCATCTTGAAGGGTTATGCGTATGCCCTTCCCCTCACTCTTTAGTTCACCGAGTAAAAGCCGTAAATCTTCTGCTTGCTCAACAAGCTTCTTGTAGTCCTTTTCGTTTGAAGCAAAGGATTTTTCATACTTCCGAATTTGTTCTTGTAAATGATTTAGTTCTTCCGTAAGTTCTTTATTGCGCTCTTGTTGAGTGATTAGCTCCTCACGATAAGAATCTTCTTGCTCAAAAAGCTCAGAATTAATAGTGCCTGCTTCTCGATTATCTTTCGCCTGGTTGTATGAATAGCCGATGATAAATCCTGTTGTTACACAAACAATTAGTAATTCGAATTGTTTTCTAGTAAAAAAACTACCTTTGCTATTCGTCTTCTTGTTGTTCATCTTCTGTCACTTCCTGGTTAACCATTTCACCATCTGCATTTACTTCCATGTCAATACTAATCTTGTTGTATTCCTCGTTAAAAGGACGATAGTATGAACCGACCTCTAAATCAATCACACCTTTTTCTAAGTTAGCAATTTGTGCGACGATAGAGGGGTAGTAATTTAACTTTTCCGCTAGTGTCTGAATAACAGCACGTACTTCGTAGCCATCATTCATATAAAGCTTTACTGCATTTGGATTTGCTTCATTACTATTCGTGTTAACCTGAGAAATTAAAGCTAATACTTCGGGCTTTAATTGTGCTAGCTGTTCAACAAGCTTATTAATTGTCTTTTCACCAGTTATCCCGATAAAAACAGGTGCATCAATGGGTGTATCATTTCCCGTTTGTTCAAAGCGCTTGCCGTTTTCTAGCAAAGGATAATAAGTCCCATCCCCAGCTAAGTACGCAACTTTTTTCCATTCTTTAATATCAATTGTTACGCCTTGTAACCAGTTACGGTTAACCTGTACTTCTTTTACCCATTTATCCTTTAATAAAATCTGTTCAATATCTTCCACTTTGAAACTCCACATTGATTTTCCTGGCGCAAGAGTACTTGCCTCCAAATAATATTGGTCATTCGCTAGCTTCGCACCATTGACAGTGATTTTATTGATGTTACTGTATGGAGATTGAAAATAAAGGAGTACTGCTAACACAATAAAGAAAAGTAATATTAGCACTATAAATTTCCGGTTTGTACGCTTTTTTCGTCGCTTTTTTAGCGTAGGTATGCGTTCTTCTATATCAATTACTTTCTCCATAAAAGTACTCCTCCTTTATATTTATTTCGCTAATTGATAAATAATACCTATTATTAACCACATTGTTACTAAAGATGTTCCACCATAGCTAATAAAAGGTAATGTAACACCCGTTACTGGCACTAAACCTATTACTACGGCTATATTTAGAAAAGCCTGCACCATAAGCATTGTGACTAGCCCGATAATCGCATAATAGGACGTTCGGTTTTTAGCCTGTACAGCAAATCTATAGCCTGCATAGATCGTTAGTACAAAAAGCACTAAAATAACGAGGCCACCAATCAATCCGACTTCTTCTAAAATAATGGCGTAAATAAAATCATTTTGAGGCTCTGGTAAATACAGAAACTTTTGTCGGCTTTGTCCAAAGCCATGCCCAAAAATCCCTGCTGGACCGATAGCCATTAAAGATTGCACCGCTTGGAACCCACTAACCAAGGGATCAGCCCATGGATCAAGAAATGCTTCTATACGCTTTAGACGATATGGCGCTGTCGCTATGAGACCTACTAATCCAGCGACACCAGCTAGCATAATCATGGCGTATAATTTTAGAGGATAGCCAGCGACAAAAAACAATAAAAACACAGATACAACGAGAATAAATACTGAGCCAAAATCCGGCTGCAACATGATAAGAACAACAGGAAGTAACAGGATAAAACCATGTCGCCAGTTAACAACAGGAGTGCCCGTTTTATGTTGGGCTAATATATGGCTCAAGTACACAATGACGGTAATTTTCGTTAGCTCTGCCGGCTGTATTGTTAATGGACCTACACCAATCCAGCTTTGCGAACCATTTCGCACTAATCCTATACCAGGAATCAGGACGAGAACGAGTAAAATTAACGAAAATATATAGGCCATTTTCCAAAAGGACTGCTCTCTCAAAATATTTAATCGAATCGTGATTAAAAATACGACAATGGCTACCACAAAGTATACGCTTTGCTTCATATAAAACGGCATTTTTCCACTATAATGAACGGCACTCCAATAGGTACCTGCAGAATAGACGAAAATAATGCCGATTATTGATAGCATCAAAGTTGTGACGAGCAATAAGTAGCTTTCTTTACCTCTCAGTAATGCCATCCTTCCAAGTCAAGTATATTCTAAAATAGTTACAGGCTCATTACAGCTTCATTACAGCATCAATAAAAACATCTCCACGTATTTCAAAGCTGTCATATTGATCCCAACTTGCACATGCTGGAGATAGTAAAATAACATCTCCTTCTGCAGACATCGGTGCTGCATATTGAACAGCGTCTTCTACATTTTGAGCAATGACGGTATGTTGGACACCACACGATTTTGCAAATTCTACAAATCGTAAGCCAGTTTCTCCAAACGCAACAACACCCTTTACATGACTCATACAAGGGCGAAGCTCTTCGAAAGAATGTCCACGATCTAAGCCACCTGCGAGTAAAATGACAGGAGCTTGGAAAGCATCTAAAGCACTCTTTGTCGCTAAGCAATTGGTTGCCTTAGAGTCGTTGTAAATCTTACGACCGTTCCATTCACGTACGAATTGTGTACGGTGTCTAACTCCACCAAATGTCGCTAAAACCTCTTCCATCTTCTCTTTGTCACAGCCAACTAAAATACAGGCTGCCACGGCTGCTAGGATATTTTCTAAATTATGCTTACCAGGCAAGGCAATGTTCGCGCGATCCATGTATGGTTCACCTTGCCAATAAATTGTTGTATCATCTGCACTAATTCCATTTGCAGTACGCCCCTTCGAACTGAATGGAATCTTCTGTGCATGAGATTGTGCTGCATATCCAACCACTATCGGTTGGTCGGCATTATAAATAAAATAATCACTGTCATCTTGATTACGAGTTACGCCAAACTTCGCTTCAGCATAGTTATTAAATGTTCCATGATAGTCTAGATGCGCATCATAAAGATTCGTCAAAATAGCAATTTTAGGCTTAAACGTTTTAATCCCCATCAATTGGAAAGAAGACAATTCTGTTACAATGATGTCATCTTGATTAGCTTCTTTTGCGACGCCACAAGCAACTGTCCCAATATTTCCAGCAATTAAAGGATTTTTACTTCCGTTACTTAACATGTCGAATATTAAAGTTGTCGTCGTTGTTTTGCCATTTGAGCCTGTTATACCAATAAATGGTGCATCACTAATTAAAAAAGCTAGCTCAATCTCTGTCCAGACTGGAATCTCTCGACTAAGGGCATCAGCCACAATTCGATTGCTATAAGGTATACCTGGATTTTTTACCACTAACTCAAAGCCTTCATCAAGTAAATCTTCAGGATGGCGACCACAGATAACTGTAATCCCCTTCTGTAAGAGCCCTTGTGCATCTGGACTTTCATCAAATGGTTTTGAATCATTTACTGTTACAAATGCACCAAGCTCATGTAAAATTTCAGCAGCGGCCACACCACTTTTTGCTAGACCTAACACAAGTACTTTTTTATGTTGTAAATCTGTATAGTTTTTCATTAGAACGCCTCCGATAAGACTGCAATTAATGCTACTGCTAAGGCAGTTGACCAGAAGACAAGCACTACTTTCCATTCTGACCAACCGGATAATTCAAAATGATGATGAATAGGGCTCATTTTAAAAATACGCTTTTTTCGAAGCTTAAAGCTACCTACCTGCAAAATAACGGAAAGTGTTTCGATCACAAACACTAAGCCAACTAGTAAAAGCAAGAATTCTTCTTTTACTAAGACAGATACCATAGCTAATGCTCCACCTAATGCTAATGACCCCGTATCCCCCATAAATACCTTTGCAGGATTTGCATTAAATAATAAAAAGCCTAATAAAGCACCTGTTACAGCAAACGAAAATAGTGCAATATCTGCCTGACTTTGGAATAGCGCAATAACACCAAATGCTGCAAAGGCAATTGAGGCAGTACCCGCCACTAGCCCGTCTAGTCCATCTGTCAAATTCACTGCATTGGAGAAGCCTACTAACCAAAAAATTAAAAAGGCTACATAGAATACATCTAGATCAATAGTCCACTCCGTAAATGGAATAGCTAACGTTGTATCAAACGATCCTACATGTAGAAGGAAATACGCAAGAATAGCAATAACAATTTGACCAATCAATTTTTGAAGAGAGGTTAAACCTAAATTTCTTTTAAATACAACCTTTAAACCATCATCTAATAAACCTATTAAGCCGAATCCTGCTAATACTAATAAAAGTACTACGGTCTGTGTCGTTAATAAATCTAAAAAGCTACCTACACCAACAGTTGTTACGAGGATGGATATTAAGAAAATGATTCCCCCCATTGTTGGTGTACCAGCTTTTTTCATATGTGATTTTGGTCCCTCTTCTCGAATACTTTGCCCAAACTTTAGACGACGAAGAAGTGGAATACTAATTGGTGCCAGGATAACTGTTACTATAAAAGCAAGAGCTAAAATGGTAAGTGTTGTTGCGAGTTTCATTGAAAAATCTCCTTTAAATCTTGTTTCACTTTCTTCTTTAAGAAAAAAGCATTAACTTTCATTTTATTATTACTACCCTTCATAATAATAGTGGTTCTTTCCCATTTTTTAAAGGTAAAGTTATTTTAGTTCTCCAAATATAAATGAATGGTACCATCTTGTTTGATAACACTATCCACTTCAGGTAATTGATTACCAATTTTAGTCCCTTCTCCATGCCATTCAATACGGAATGGATAAAATTGCTTGGCAATATCATCCTTTGTTTGACCAATAAAATTCGGTACCTTCACAGTAATTGGGTCACCATAACGATAATCCTTTTCCAGTTGTTCCTTCGATTTTTCAATACCTACAAAAGGCGCAACATCCTCAATAATTTGCCCCACTATAGGTGCTGCTACAACACCACCAAACTGGGTTGTCTTTTTCGGATTGTCAACAGCTACATAGACAACAATTTGCGGATTGTCTGCTGGTGCAAAGCCAATAAAGGATACGATGTATTCTCCACTTTTATAACGGCCATTTTCAACTTTTTGCGCTGTTCCAGTTTTACCACCAATTCGCAGTCCGTCTCGAAAGGCTTGTCGACCTGAACCATTCGCTACTACTGATTCCAAAGCACCTCGAACCTTAGCAGAGGTTTCTTCACGAATTACCTGATTTTTAACAACTGGTTGCGTTTCTTGTATGACTTCACCTGTATTTGGATTAAATACCTTTTTCACAACATATGGCGTATAAAGCTTGCCTCCATTTATGGCAGCAGCTACTGCTTGAACTTGTTGAATAGGTGTCACGGCTACCCCTTGCCCAAATGAAGTGGTGGCCTGCTCAACAGGACCAAAGGCATCCTTGGAAAATAAAATACCCGATGCTTCACCAGCTATATTAGACCCTGTCTTTTTTCCAAAACCAAAGTCTTTAATATATTGTAGTAATCGCTCATTGCCTAGACGCTGACCTAATTCTATAAAGCCTGGGTTACAGGAGTTCTCAACCACCTCTAAAAAGGTTTCATGCCCATGTCCTTCACGTTTCCAACAGCGAAGCTTTGCTCCCGCCACCATCGTATAACCTGGATCATAAAAGGTTTCATGCTCCAAATCCACTAAGTTTTCTTCCAACGCAGCACTAAGGGTAATAATTTTAAAAGTAGAACCGGGCTCATACGTCATCCATACAGGTAAATTTCGATTGTAGATGGCTGGCTCTACTAATTGATATTCCGCTGGGTGGAAAGTAGGATAAGAGGCTAATGCCAAAATTTCGCCAGTGTTTGGATTCATCGCAATCGCTAGTGCTTGGTCAGCTTCATAGCGCTTCATTGCTTGCGATATTTCGCGCTCTACGACTTGCTGTACATCAACGTCAATTGTTAGCTCAATCGTAGCACCATCTTCTCCTGCTTTCCAAGCACTTGAAACATTAGGCAAATTATTACCTTTTGCATCTGTAAAGAGACGGATAGCAGAAGAATTAGCCTGCAGAAATTTATCATATTCATATTCAATCCCAGCTAATCCTTGGGCATCATACCCCGTAAAACCTAAAAATCGAGATAATAGCGTGCCATAAGGATAATCCCTAGAATAATCAACACCACTATACAATCCTTCAATTTGCATGCCTTGTAATTCTACTGCTTTTTCATAAGGTATATTTTTGCCTTCAGGTGCTAGTTTCACTAAGTACGCTTTTTTTTGCATTTTCTCTAATAGCTTCGCTTTATCCACTTCTAGAACCTGGGCAATTTTTTCAGCAGCTCCTTCAATATCATCACTTTGTGAAGGCATGAAATATAAAGTAGGCGCTAGCTTATTAGTTACAATACTCTCTCCATCTCGATCTGTTATATGCCCTCGTTCATTCGCAAATGGAATTTCCCTGTCCCAGTTCTCCTCTGCCTTAGTAGTCAATTCTTTTTGATCTAACACTTGCAAAAAGAACAACCTAACAACAATTGCCACTGCTACACACATAAACAACACATATAAAATACGTAAACGCTTTTTAGAATGGATAGAAATCCACTTCATTCGACATCACACCTTGTTTTTTACAACGTATGAAATAAAGTGGACTTCTATTCAGTATTATTCATCCTCTACTTCTTCAACTTCACCCTCAGAGGCAGCTTCAACGTCTTGTACAAAGCTTTCAGCAGGTGTTTTGAGCTTAACAACAATCGGGGAACTATCAGTGATGACGGTTCCAGCTGAAACGCTTTGACTTGCTACAAAACCTTCGCCGAATATTTCCATCTCTAGTCCAGTCATAGATTTGAAGACTAGTAAATTACGTAATGACCAATTCGTAAAGTCAGGCAATGTTACCTCGCCATCTGTCTTTAAAAATACAAAACTACCTTTTACCAGCTTTTGAGTGTTCGTTGGATATTGTTCAATAATTTTACCACCACTACCAACAACAATTGGTTGTAAACCATCATTGGCTAATTCTACTTCAACCGCTTCAGCACTTTGACCTGTAAAGTCCTGAATACTGACTTTATTGACATGTTGAACATCGTCTGGGTTGATATTAAGGTGCTTTAAGCTATTTAACATAACTGGATTAAAGACTTTTGATACTGGTACAGATCCAAGCTCATTGTTCAGCTTAGGTTTTTTCACTGAGACATATACAATTAGCTGTGGATCATCTACAGGAGCCAAACCTAAAAATGAATAAAGGTATTGGTTTGAAAGATATCCACCACTAGCTTTCGGAATTTGGGCAGTACCCGTTTTCCCTGCAACCTCATAATCCTCCAATATAAAATCCTTAGCTGTACCATATTCTGATGTTAACGTTGAAGCTAGGATTTCTCGTACTTGTTTCGCTGTATCAGCTTTAATCGGCTGTCCTTTTTCAACAGGCTCATGATTTTGAATAATTTTCCCAGTAGAAGAATCAACAATACGGTCGATAACATACGGTTGCATCATCTTGCCATCATTCGCAATAGCAGTCATCGCTTGGATTAACTGAATAGGTGTTACTGTAGAACCTTGGCCGTAAGTTGTTGTTACTCTTTGAATAGGGTACTTCGATAAAATAGTACCCGTTGCTTCATTCGGTAAATCAATACCCGTTTTGTGCCCAAAACCAAAGCGGTCTAGATAATCAATAAATACATCATCGCCAATCTTTGTTAATAAATGGGCCATAGCAGTATTGGCAGAGCGTTGGAACCCTTGTAAATAAGTGATATAACCCCAACCATATCTATTGTGATCTCGAATCGTACGGTCAAACACTGTATATGATCCTGATTTAAATGAGTCATTCGGTGTCCATTTTCCCGTATCGATAGCTGAAGCAAGCGTGAAAGTTTTCATCGTCGAGCCAGGCTCAATTGTCTCCTCAATCACCTCATTCAGCCACTTCATATTTTGACTATCACGTGTTTCTGGGTTAAATGTAGGACGCTGTGACATTGCTAAAATCTTTCCAGTCTTCGGATCTGCTACTACCGCGGTCATGGACTCAGGATTATATTCCTGTTCAACCTTTGTCATTGCTTCCTCTAAGAAGCTTTGGATTGTTTTATCAAGTGTTAAATAAATGTCGTCCCCATTTTTTGCAGGTGTAATCATTTTCTCACTGTTTGGAAGCAAATAGCGGAAAGCATCTGTCTCATATTCCACCTTGCCATTAACGCCTGTTAATTCTTTATCATACGTATATTCTAGACCCATTTCTCCCTTGGTTGTAACCGTGCCATCTTCATTATCTTTTTTGAGAGCATAGCCAATTAAATGCGAGGCAAATACACCATTTGGATAATACCGTTTTAAGTCACTCACAAAGAGAATTCCTGGTAATTTTTCTTCCTTTATTTTACTCATGACCTCGTGACTAATGCCACGGCCTGCGCTACCAAACTCAACTTGATATAAAGGTTCACCATCACTTCTATATCGATTGTTCAATTTTTTAACAATCTCGTCTTCCTTTTCCTTCATCGCTGGAATATATTTCGCTAGTACTTTTGCCGTTTTCTCCGAATCCACTACATGACGAGGATTCTTTGGATCTGTTGTAGCCTTTTCGCTTACAATGGCAATCATGCGATAACTCAATGTATCCTCTGCAATTACTTGTCCATTTTGATCATAAATCTTCCCACGATTAGCTGTAATTACACTTTCCTTACCATACTTAGCTGCTGCTCTCGCTGCAAGCTCTTGTCCTTCCACTTCACCTGTAGCCTGTAATGTCACCATTCTTGTGAATAATAGAAAAAAGAGCCCTCCATAAAAAATTAATAATAGAAAGGCTCCCCATTGGAATCGAAATCTCTTTTTTTTCATTCTCCCGGCACTACCTTTACATTTTTCTCATTTTGAGTTAAACCGAGTTCTTTGGCTTTTTTCCATATGTTTTCGTATGTAGAAAGTTCACTTACACGAACCGTTAAGTCAACATTCTGTTTCGCAATCTCTTCTGCTTCTGATTCGATTTTTTGAATGTCTATACTTGTTGTTTGAATCGCTGCTTGTTTATTTAATACAAGAATTCCTAGTACAGCAATAATGCCAATTAAAACAATTAGCATTGTCTTTTCAAACTTCTGGTTCGTTTTTTTACGACGTATGATAGTGGGTTGTGGACTAGGTGGTGTTATCGGTTGTTGCACTTGTTGATGTTGGTGCTGTTGCCTTACACGAACTGCTGCCATTTACTCACGCCCTTTGTCGTTAATTTTCTCCACCACTCTAAGCTTCGCTGAACGCGCACGATTATTAACTGCCAATTCTTCATCAGAAGGAATAATAGGCTTTCGTGTAATAAGCTTTAAAGTTGGCTTCATGTCATCAGGAATTACAGGTAAATTTGGCGGTAATTCCGGTAATGATGACGCTTCCTTAAAGATTGTCTTGCATAGGCGGTCCTCCAATGAATGGAACGTAATGACACTAATGCGCCCCCCTACGTTAATCATATCAATCGCATCGACTAATGAATCCTCTGCTGCGCCTAGCTCATCATTAACAGCAATTCTTATTGCTTGGAAAATGCGCTTTGCCGGATGTCCACCTTTTCGGCGTGCCGCTGCTGGAATACCCTCTTTAATTAATTCTACAAGTTGACCAGTTGTTTCAATCGGTGCTGTTTTTCGAGCCTCTTCAATTTTACGGGCAACTTGTTTAGAAAACTTTTCTTCTCCATAACGGAAAAATATACGAACAAGATCTTCGTATGCCCATTGATTAACAACATCTGATGCTGTCAGTGTTGCAGTTTGATCCATACGCATATCAAGTGGTGCATCGTGGTGATAACTAAAGCCTCTCTCAGGTGTATCTAATTGTGGAGAAGATACGCCTAAGTCATATAAAATACCATCAACCTGCTTAATGCCATGAGCTAATAGTTCTTCTTTTAAGTAACGGAAATTCGAATGGATAAATGTAACACGCTCTATATAAGGTGCTAATCGAATTTTCGCATTTTCAATAGCCGTCATATCTTGATCAAAACAAATTAAGCGGCCTTTATCTGATAATTGTTGTACTAGATATTCACTGTGTCCCGCACCACCTAGTGTACAGTCCACATATACACCATCAGGATCTATGTTCAACCCATCAACAGTTTCTTTTAATAACACGGTTGTATGATCGAACATACCACTCGCTCCTCTCAGGCCTTAACCTCATTCAACTATCACGTTGTAATGCCTATTACAAGTTAAAAATCAAAGCCAATCATATTTTCTGCAATTTCATTAAAAGATTGTTCAGATTCACTAAAGTAAGCTTCCCAAGCATCCTTAGCCCAAATCTCGATTCGATTTGAAACACCCAACACCACACATTCTTTTACTAGATGCGCATGCTGCATAAGGGTAGCTGGGATGTTGATACGCCCCTGCTTGTCTATCTCTACCTCTGTTGCTCCAGAAAAGAAAAACCTCGCAAATGCTCGTGTATCTTTTTTGGTCATTGGTAAACCTTTTAATTTCTCTTCGAGTTTTCGCCATTCATTCATAGGATAGCCAAATAGACAGTTATCGAGACCTCTTGTGACAACAAACGTTTCGCCTAAAGCTTCACGAAATTTTGCCGGTACGATTAATCGCCCTTTCGCATCAACGGAGTGTTGATATTCTCCCATGAACATACTACTCACCCCACTTTATTAAATAATGTACCACATCCCCCCACTTTCCTCCACTTTTTTTAAAAAAAACTTGACATTTTATCACTTAATATGCAATTAGACCTTTAGGAATTTTTTTGACATGTGCTAAATGATACAAAAAAAGAGCCACCCCTGGTAGGATAGCTCTTTAAATACTATTTATCTCGACATTATTCATCAAATTCACAGGATATCAAATTACTACTTAGGTAAAAAGTATCTGTTTATTAATTTTATAAATAAAGTAAATAGTGGTGTTTACCGATGCTATAATTTTGCTTCAGCATTTCAGTAATTAACATAGGTCCAAACTCATTGAAATATTGATACGGATTAAAGGATCTCTCTTGGAAACCATCATTCGGATATAATTCATTTTGCAATGTCATAAATTTACGAATCGTCGTTTCATGCTTACCCAATACAGTTTGTTCAATTTTTTGCTGTAGATAGTCAAATTGCTTCGCATGATTTTCTTGATTTTTCTCAAGAATCTTATCTAATTGCAGATGTTGTTTCTCTAAATAGGAGGCTAGCTCTTCATATTTTTCTACTAACAACTGCTGCATAGCTTGAATTTGACGTTTGGCTTCACTGTCCTGTACATCTGCAATAAAACGTTCTTTCAGGTGTAATGCTTTCCCTTCCCATACGTCAGTAACAGTTAGTTGATGCTCGCGTAATAATTGCTCTACATGACGAGTGACAATAGTTATATGTAGGCGCGGAGCAAAAATCGGCATTTGTAAATCTAGCACTGAAAATGCATTTTTCAGTGTCGCCCAATAAGCTAGCTCTCCTGGACCTCCAACAAACGCTAATACTGGCAATGTCATCTCCTGCATCAATGGGCGAGTTACTACGTTATTACTTAAACGTTCAGGATGATTATGCGCCACTTCTAATAGCTCTTCTTGTGTAAATTTAAGGTTTGCCGCTAAATTAACAAACAGATCATTTTTTCTTTCTAAAAGATGTCGCTCCCCATCTTCTACGTAAAATAAATTGGCGGCTTCATATGTTGCTAAAATAGGCTTACCATAGCCAGCACGTTCAAGCTCTTGCTCCTTTTCCGTTACTACTCTAGCAATTTCTTCATTGGATTGAATAATTTGAGCAAAATATTTATGTTCAAATTGACGGAATTCAAAGTTAGCGGCATCGATTAATAATAAGCCTTCCTCTTTGAATAATTGATTCATTAGACAGGCAAAGAAATCTGTAAATGTTTCACTATTGTTCAATGCGTCAACTAATTGCTTAATCAGCGTTTCTGTATACTCTGTTTCTCCAATATCACGAATAATTGTATTAATTAATTGCGTCATCGACTCTTTGTTGAGGGCTGTTGCAGAAGCCATCGTTTTACGTCTAGAGCGCTCCCCATAAGCTCTTTTTTTCAGCAATTCCCCATGTACCGTATAGGTGTGATTGATTTCTTCTAAGTCATGATCTTCTCCAGCTATCCAGAAAACAGGAATAACAGGCTGTTGAAGCTTCGTACTTTGCTCTTTCGCTAATGCAATAACTGAAATAGCTTTATGAACGGAGTAAAGAGGGCCTGTTAAGATACCTGCTTGTTGTCCACCAACTATTACCATAGCTCCTTGCTCTAGTTGTTCTAAATGTTCATTCGTTTTTTTGGATAACCCCAGCGGCTCCATAAATTGACGGATGATTGTTGTTAACTCTTTTTGATCACGGGAATTTCGCGCTAAATGCTCCGCTCTTTTCTCAAAAGCTTGATCATTGTATTCATACTCAAAAAATTGATGAATGGCAGTATTTGGCGACCAGTAATCTGCTAGTACATGATTTTTTATAGGTACTTGGATTGACTCCAGTTTCATTTAACATAAACTCCTCTACTCACTAAATCATTTCCTTACTCATAACAAGAAATTGAATTTCATTCATACTATGCACATGAGGCTTTCAATGTTGCCTTGACATTCAAATTGCTCAAAAAAATCCGCGGCATCTATTAGCGGCTTTTAGGCAACAATGTTGCAGCAGACATTTCGATTTAAAAGCCATCATTCTCCCTCGAGAAATATTTTCTATACCTAACTTTGCTTTCGGTAGAAAAAAACATGCGCTGGTTCACTTCCTCATATCACTGAACTACACTTCTAGTTTCGAAGGTTTATGAATGCAATCCATATTCTCATCCCCACAGAATGATTTTTATAACTATTTTAATGCTATTATTTTAACGCTTAAAGCTTCAACATGAAAAGAAAATGCTTAGACAACCTGTAAATATTCCATAATGGATTGGATAACACCCACGATACATATCACCAGATAAGCTGTACTAAGTATTAAGAATAAAAAACGCCAAATTTTCTTTAATAACGGCTTTACTTCTATTTCCTTTTTAGTCCGCCAATCAATATATGTAAAAATCATGGCCATCATTATCGCAAGGATCACTAAAAGCGCCCCAACATTCACACGCCAAAGCACACCGATAGCTAACGGAACAGAAAAAAACAAGCACAATGTCGTAACATCAGAGGCTGCTCCAAAAGCATGTGTGCCTCGAATTTTAACTTTCCTGCCAACCAGATAAACAATTACGAAAAGAACAATTGGACAAAAAATAATGATACTAATAACTATATGTAAAAGGTCTTTCAACTTCTTTCACCGCTCTCCTCTATTGCAAGCACTTGATGATATAAAGTACGCAAAGTAGGTAAATTATGACCGTTTGCTAAAGCTTTATTTAGAATGACACCAACAATTGTTTCGATTTCACTTTTTCTCCCCTGCAGACGATCCGCTAGCATAGATGAAGTATTGTTGGCCGTTTTCCTACATAAGTCTATCACATCACTAAAAGATATGGTGTGTTCAATATCTTCAAAAGCTTCCGTAAGCTCTCGATAAATATTTTCTAGCAGTAAAAATGCTTGTTGATTAGTCACTAACTCTCCGTTCTTTACTTGCAATACAGCTGTCAATGGATTAATTAAGCTATTAAGTACCGCTTTTGCAAAAAGCATTTGCTCTGCTTTACTAGCCAATTCAATAGGAAATAAGGAACGTTGTAATTGTAGTAGCTGTTGAAAAGCCTGGTGTTCTCCTCGTTCTATTGCTATTTTAAATAGCCCTACTCCTCTATGTTGAACCGTTGAATGGTCCAACAATTGAGCTCCAAAGGTCACTGAACCAAAGGCGATATTTTTTTGTGGCAAGAGTAGTGCCTCCTCAAAATGCGCTAAGCCGTTTTGCATAAAAAGCAACGGCATTTCACTTGAGAATAAGGCTAATTGATTGTAGAGCTTTTGCAAATGTCCGTATTTAACAGCAATCACTAGTAAATCTTGCTTTGGTAGATTAGCCAAATCTGTAGTAGCAACAATCCTTTGCACAGTTTTAGTCCCATCAACGTTGATACGTGTTAACTTCTTGGCATTTAGTTCAATTACTTGTTCCTGCCTTCTGGCAACCAACGTTACTGGTACACCAGACTCCGCTAAAAAACTTGCTGTTAATTGACCAACTGCCCCTGCTCCAATTATCGCTACTTTCATTGTCTACACCCTTTCCATCTTTACTGATCAATGTTCCTCGATGTCACCACATCCATATTATTCCAAAATACTCAAAACACTCTGTGATACTTTGAAGCAACACGATACTATTCACACCATCAAAAAGGGTGACGCACTTTTTGGCATGCCTCCTATAACAGTAGACTTTAAAACACCCATCTGATGCTTCACCTCTGAATAGTATACATTCATAAAACTATAAGAATAAGGTGCCTTAGAATACATCTAAGGCACCTTCTACGCAGGTTCTTTTATTATACAGGATAGACTGATTATTGACGATATACAGAAAGGGTTTTATGTCCATAAAAGAAAAGCAATGTAATTCATGTTCCAAAAACCACGTAATCATAATTTTAATCTTTCATTAATGAATAACCTTGCTGAAGCCATTTCACTAGCTTCTCATGCTCATTTTGCAATTCCCGATGCTTCATTTCAAGCGTTTGATAAGCCTCCGTTAATTCGTCAAAACTTGTCAACGCTAATTTCAAATGACTTCGCATAGATTGTTGGGGCTGATTTCGCACAGCTAGTAGTGACTGACTATATTGACCACGCAATGTTTTATTCCATCGGAAGCCACACGCTTGTTTTGTACGACCTAGTTCTATGGCCGCCATTTCAAAGGCCTCTAGCTGTGTTTTGCCATTTTGCACATTATGCAATACGATTTCTGCTAGTCTTTCATCATCTTCCTTTGTCCATTGATCTTTTCTTTTTTTCAATTCCATAATCTATCACCCTCGCATTTTTTACTACTATATGCAAAAGCAAGCAAAATAGAATCATTGCATGAAAAAAGACAGTGATGATGTTTTCACTCTCAACACTGTCTTTATACATTACTTATTATTCTTCTTTGTCAAGAAATTATTAACCGCTTGATGGTGCGCTTCACTTTCCCACAACTTTGCACAGGTACGAACTTCTTCCATCACACGCTCATACATATTTCGTTCACGCCACTTTCTAAGCTCAATCTCCTTATAAGCTTTATGAACAGAAGGATGAATTTTTCGCATATGTTCAATAAAATCGTTCAAGGCATCTTCTTTTGAGCCTTCAAAAACACGCATAGCCCATCCTATCTCATATAATAATTGCGCAGGGTAAGGCTTCGCATCCACGAGCATCTTCATCGCACGATCATGACGCAAACCTCGTTCAAATAAATATGTACCGCCACCCCAGCCACTTGTAATGGCTAGTGTTCCTTGGATAAATCCACATTTCGCATGGCTAGCTACTAAACGAAAATCACAAGCTGTTGCAATCTCACAGCCCCCTCCAACAGCGGTACCATTTATAAGTGCTATAGTTGGTACAGGAAGCGTAGCAAGGTCATATAATATTTTCCCCATCTTACTTAACATACCAAACGCCTCATCCTCTGTTTCCAAAGAATGAAACTCAGATAAATCCCCTCCTGAGCAAAACGATTTATCGCCAGCACCAGTCACTACTAAGAAACGCACATCTTCATGCCCACGAATATATGTAATGACTTCTTGAAGACCGTTCATCACATCATCATTGACAGCATTCCGTTTCTCTTCACGGTTAATGGTAAACGTCATAATGCCATCATGATTGTCAATCGTATAAGACATATTACTACCCCCTTTGTCGCAATGAATAAATTGTATCACACAATTATTTCACTATTGTAAAGAACTTCATAATCAACGAAATATTCCGTCTTTTTAAGCAAACAAAAAGGCTAGTAAAGAGCCATGGTCTCTCTACTAGCCTTTTAAGTGAGCAAACACTGTATTATTTGCTTACTACTTCTTTACCTTTGTATTGTCCGCAAGCTTTGCAAACACGGTGTGATAATTTAGCCTCACCACAGTTAGGGCAAGTTACCATACCAGGTACAGATAATTTGAAATGCGTACGACGCTTTCTTTTTGCAGTTTTAGAAGTTCTTCTAAATGGTACAGCCATTGATGGCACCTCCTTACAGATCGTCTATTCGTCTGTTTGATCAAAATACTTAGCTAAAGCAGCTAGTCTTGGATCCACTTTTTGTTCGTCAGCTTTTTTGTGTAGCTCTACGTCTTCATCTGTTGCATAAGACCAATTTTTACCACCATGCACTTGTCCTTCAGAATCTTCCTTGAACACTTGCATTGGTACCTCAAGCAAAACTAATTCCTCAAGAACCGGTTTCATGTCGATGACTTCACCGTCAATATAGTGAATGTCTCCGTCATCGTCTCCTCGTTTATCTTCGTCAATCCAGCTAAAAATTTCAACTGTCTCAACTTCAATTGGAAACTCAACATCCTCCCATGTGCGAGCACATGGTAGTGTTAACGTTGCTGTCACAGTTAACTGACATGTCATTTGCGATGCACCAAAAGTACATAGCCCTTTTACATGAACGGGCGAAATTGCTCGAATATCCTGGTTTCGCTCCATCACTTCATCCAGCTGGACAAAGGCATCGATTGGCATCCCGTTTTGGCGGTATTTAGATAATTGATGAATTGACCATTTCATTCGTTTAATCACCTCGAGACAACACTGTTGATTATATAATGTGTAAAAATAGATGTCAAGATAATTTCTTGTCACCACTTTAAAACCCACCTATAATTATATACTATGAGAAGTGTATTTACTCCTAACAGTTTAAAATAAAGACACAAATTATAAGGGGGAGAAGCATGCAAGCAGTTGGAATTGTTGTTGAATATAATCCTTTTCACAACGGACATGCTTATCATTTAGAACAGGCTAAAAAAGCAGCACAGGCAGATCTCGTAATCGCTGTTATGAGCGGCACATTTTTACAACGTGGAGAACCTGCCATGGTAGATAAATGGACACGTACTAAAATGGCGCTTTCTGGCGGTGTAGATATTGTTATTGAACTGCCTTATGTCTATAGTACAGCACCTGCTACAGATTTCGCAAAAGGAGCCATTTCCTTATTAAGTGCTGTTGGTTGCAACTCTTTTGCCTTTGGAAGTGAAGACGGCTCTATACAGCCCTTTCTAAACACTTTCGAGCTGATTGACAGCCACCGTGCAGAATATGACCTGTTCATTAAAGACAGCCTTAAAACAGGTGCCAGCTACCCAAAAAGCCTACATTACGCCTATGAACAGCTTTCTCAGATGTACCCTGCTCCATACATCGATCTTGCACAACCAAATAATATATTGGGCTTTCATTATCTTGAAGCAGCGAGGGCACTTAACAGCAACATTAAACCATTAACAATTCCTCGCGTTGCAGCAGGATATCATGATGCATTAAAGGAAGATGCATCGATCGCCAGTGCCACTGGCATACGTAAAGCCCTTGCCTCTACAAATTCTTTACAAAGTGTACAAAATGTTGTTCCTACAGCTACTTTTGATTATTTAACAGACTGGCATACAAAGTATAACCAATTTGCAAGCTGGGAAACATTTTGGCCGTTATTACAGTTCACCATTATAAGACATACCCCTTCAGAACTTACTCGTTATGCAGAAGTAACAGAGGGCATAGAAAACGCAATTGTAAAAGCAGCCAAAAACAGCTCTACATTTTATAGCTTTATGGAAAAAATAAAATCTAAGCGTTATACTTGGACCCGCCTTCAACGGATGATAACACATATCTATACAGGGTTTACCAAAAAGCAGCTTCAAAGTTTTAACGCGCCCTCTTTTATTCGGCTATTGGGTATGAGTTCGACAGGACAAGCTTATTTAGGTCAGCAAAAAAAGAATATAGAATTACCCTTAATCAGTCGAGTTGCAGCTACAAATGATGCGATGTTAGCTATCGATATACATTCAGCAGAGCTTTATAATTTAAGTATCGAGCAAGGAACAAAGGATTTTACGCTGCCGAAGGATTATCAAACACCACCTATTCGTTGCTAAAGACATCAAAAGGGATGCTAAAGTCCTTTTAGCATCCCTTTATATTATTTTGGTTGAAGTTGCTTTAAATAATTGATAGCATCGTCAACGCTCTTCACTGGAACGATTTTCATTTTTGTTTTAATCTCTTTGGCCGTTTTGACAGCCGTTGCATAATTCGATTCTAGCTCTGGGTACTTCGCTTTCATTTCTTGAGAGATTTCATCATCTGGTGCAAAAAAGATTTCCATGCCGTCACGATCAGCGGCAATAACCTTATAGTCTATTCCACCAATTCTTCCAACAGATCCATCTATTAGCATTTCACCTGTTCCAGCAATTGCATAGCCTTTTGTTAAATCTTCATCAAGTAATTGGTCTAATATTTCAAGTGTAAACATCAGTCCAGCAGAAGGTCCCCCTATATCCTCTGTTTTCATCGTCACTTTCGGATTAGTTTCAATCGATTTGCTTTCAGTATAAGAAATACCTAAACCCGCTCTATGTTCTTGGGCGTTAGGAATTTCCTGTAGTGTAATAGTCTCCTGGTGTTGTTCTTCATTACGTATAAATTGAATGGTTACCTTATCGCCAAGCTGCTTAGGTTTTAATAGATCCACAAGCATTTGCTGGCTAGTTATTCTTTGTCCATCAACCTCGACAATTTCATCACCCGCTTTTAAAATACCGTCCGAAGCTCCTCCGTCTAAAACGTTTAATATGAATACACCATTAAAAAGTACCTTTGTCTCTAGCCCTGCTCTTTGGAAGGCTACATATTTGGCATTAAATTGTGAATCAGACATTAACTTTAACTGTCGAATATTATATTCCTCATCATCCTCTAAAGGATTTCGTACTTGTTCAATATCCATTAGCTTTTGATATTTTTGAACTTTCGCCCACAAATACGAAAATGGTGTGGCTTGCTGCATAGCAACTGTCATTAAACTTAAAGACCCCTCACTATCTGCCTCTTTACTATCCACAGTAACAAATTTACTGACATCATAGGCACTGCCAGGTTTCATAATATACGCGTCTAGTCGGTATAACATCATAAAACAAATCACGACTATCAACACTGCATAAATACTAATTTTTTTCTTCACTTGAAAACACCTCCTAGGACGCTTGCAAAACCATACGTTCATGTTTTTGCCTTTCTCACATATATTGATTTTAGCATTTGCCTATGTGAATGACAAAAAGTTGAAACGAGATGATAACATGTTTGCTACAATTCAAATAGTGCTCTGCGTAATTCTAATTCTCTTACTCTTGTTATTCCCACAAACCGCTCACAGTGGTACTGATTTAGGCTTAAATCTTTTCATGGAAGCACTTTTTCCGTACTTATTGCCGTATCTTGTGTTAACACAATGGCTTCTGCGTTTAACAGCCCCTATGCGTACCAAAACAAAAAGGGCTTCTTTATACGTACAAGCCTATATTATTAGTGCTCTTGGAGGCTATCCAACTGGTGCAACCACTATTGTTTATTTGAAAAATAGTGGTCAATTACACCCTAAAGAGGCAAATTTCTTGCTAGCTGTTTGTCATGCACCTAGTCCACTTTTTGTATTAGGTTTTGTAAGCCTTGATTTACTACACAGTAATACGTTTGGATGGTTGTTTTTATGTTTACTACATACGTTTAATATTTGTTGCCTAGTAACTGGCTACTTTTTCTTTCGCAAAACTGATTCACCTAATATCTCCGTACACAACACACCACTCTATAGTGCTCCATTTTCGGAAAGTATTAAAGAAACAGCCCCAACCATTCTACTAGTTGGTACAACCATCATCTTTTTCACAACGATTCAAACCATTGTACAACAAGGCTTAGATCAGCTGATACCAAAGCTTCCCTATACGATTGAGCTTTCCATAGCAGCTGTTCTGGAGGTAACGAACGGTCTTAAAATGACAGTTACAGCATTTCCAGATCTTCCTTATATCCATTTACTTGTTGTGATTTTGTTAACGATGCAAAGTATAAGTATTCACTTACAAATTTTTGTTATCGCCAAATCTGCAAAACTTTCTGTACGACCTTATATTAAATTCCGCCTCCTTAGCATAATCATTGTACCAACTATTTATGCTCTATTTTTTCTAAAATAACAATCGCTCTAAATATCAAAAAAGAGGATGTCATCGTTCTTTTGACATCCTCTGCATCCTTATTGTGTAAAACCATATTTTTCTTTTAAAGCCTTTACGACACATGTAGGGACTAGCTCGTTAACATCACTACCGTATTTCGCAACCTCTTTTACTATACTAGAACTTAGGAATGAATATTGATTTTTCGTCATGATGAAAAATGTTTCGATTGTTTCATCAAGGAAACGGTTCATAGATGTAATTTGCATCTCATATTCAAAATCTGAAACTGCTCGTAAGCCACGAACAATTGCCTTCGCCTTTTTTTCCTTAGCATAATCAATCAATAAGCCTGAAGAACTCTCTATACGAACATTAGGTAAGGTTTTTGTCACTTCAGCCATCAAAGCCATACGTTCCTCTACAGAAAACAAAGGATTCTTTGCTGAATTGTTTAATACTGCTACATATACGATATCAAACACATCAGCCGCACGTTTAATTATATCTAAATGGCCGAATGTTACAGGGTCAAAACTTCCAGGAACTACAGCAATTTTTTCAGACAACTTATTCTCCCTCTTCCTCTGTACAGCGATAAACAGAAATAATTGTTCCGCCATAGGTTTCTTGTCTTGTTAAAACAAACTCCCCAAAATTTTGAGGTAATCCTATCTCTTTTGCATGTTCACATAAAATAATACCATCTTGTTGTATTTTACGGTTATCGACCAAAATCTGTACGAGGTCATAATATTCCTGCTGATGGTAAGGTGGATCTAAAAAAACGAGTTTAAATGTAATATCACGCTTTAATAGCGCTTTCACAGCGCGCTTTGCATCTATACGAAAAAGCTCTGTATATTCTTCATAACGGCATTTTTTTATATTTTCTTGTAGCACCTGGAATGCTTTAGGATCTTTCTCAATAAAAATAGCACGTTCTGCTCCTCTACTTAATGATTCAATCCCCAAGCCACCGCTTCCAGCAAACAGATCTAACGCTAAACCTCCATCAAAAAATGGCCCAATTATATTAAAAATGGACTCCTTTACTTTGTCAGTTGTAGGCCTTGTCGTATTTCCTGCTATTGCTTTAAGCGGCATTCCTTTGCGCTCTCCTGCTACAACTCTCATATCAGCATCTCACCGTACTTTCGTCTATATAAAGTATTTTGCAGCGAAAGGTTGGCCCTCCGCTGCAAAAGTTATTGTTGCTCTTGTTTTAATACTTGAATACGCTCATCCTTTTTTTGTAGTTCAACTAGGAATAATCGCTGTAACCAAGCTTCTTCTACATAATAATGATCAGCAATCTTAATGATTGGTTCAGAGATAGTCGAATACCTACGCTGGTTGAATACATAAAATCCAGGCTCTTTAGGGAAACGGAATGTACGATGCTCACTATTTACATAATAGCCATTCTTTCCTTCCGCAGCTGAGTAGCCGAGGTAAGGCAATAATGTATCTGCCGTATACAATACCTGTCCCTCATAGAGAATAACATGAACATCTTCCTTCAATGTATCATCCACATAGACATCACGTGCATCCTCAAATAAAAGTGGATAGGTTCCATTTTGCTGAGCTGCATTTAATGTAAAATAAGATGTCTTGGCATCTAATACCTGTGATAAGTACTTGTCCATTGTATCTGGTGAAATCGATTCATCTCCAAGCTTTTTCAATGTTTCCTGCCAAGCTTGTTGTTGAGCATCCGTCATGTAATCATTTAATGTCTTGATGATTTTCTTTGTTTTTTCTCCACCAATTGGATCGCTTATTAAATAGGATGCCACAACCTCAGGCAACCATTCTGGGGAATCTACAAAATTATATTGTGATTTGATTTGTGATAAAATTACTTCTTGCTCTACAGCTTGTGCAGTAAGTGTTGGTAAAAATAACAATCTTTCGTCATGAACTGCTACTGGACTTTTTTCTTGAATAATTGCAATATGCTCATCACTTAGAAGCTGTAAATTTTTTAATGACTTTAGAAAATCATTAGGGACTTCTTGCTGGGCATAAATTGATAACACCGGTGTCTGTTCTTGCGCTTTAAGCTCCCCGGCTTGCCAATATAAATCTTGAACAGTACCGTTTCCTCTAAACATTGTGTAATTGACAAGTACAAGTTGTTGTTGACCTACTAGGGGCAAACCCGTAACCCATTGTCCTTTCACCTTACTGTCTGTAGAAATTGAAACAATTGAATACGATGCTTCACCATTTATAAGTGTAGCAAAAACATTTTGAAGGAGCATCTTATTTTTTAAGCCACCCTCAATTGGAATTATGTATGACACAGATTGTGATTTTGTCTCCCCTTTTGCAAAGTAAGAAACTTCATCTGATAAACGATCACAGCTTTTTTCATTTTCAATAAAGCAACTAGCGTTTGTTGCTTTTTCAGGCCATTTAATTTTCACCTTTTGATTTGGTAGGTTTTTAAAATGTTGACGAATATCTAAGCTATTTTCGCGATAGACAATTTCTATTTCCTGAGAATAATGAAAATCCCCTATGCCTGTTTCTAAATCAGATGAATAAGCATGGTATTGGAAAAATACCGTTCCTGTAATGATTAGTGCTAAAATAGAAAAAAAGCTTAATGCAAATTTCATGTGCTTGACCTCCCGCAGCATGATACTATGAATATTGGAAAGGATGTGCAATTATTATGCCACAACAATTTATAGAATTAGGTGAAGGCTATGGTGATGTTTACGAGCTACTCGAAATTATTAAAACCAACCAGGAACGTTTTCATCAAGCCTTTTTACTAACATCTACAAAAGAAGACAAGAAGGTGATTTCTTTAGCTGTCGCCCTTAAACCAGTCGGCGAAAGTAAGTTCATGCCTATTTATATTTGTCGAGAAGGCATCCCATACAATGAAGAACAGCCAACACAGCGACAAAAAATGTTTGAAGCACAAATAGAACAACTCGGTCGAAAAGCAGTAGTTGTAGAAATAAAGCACTCATCTATATTTTCGGAATCAAAACTATTTTATCAATACTTAATAGGTATATTAAGACTAAATAACTATATACCTGCATTAACATAAGTTTATAGACCTACTTTGTAGTCATATTCCTTTGCTTTATCTGGTTTTGCATTTTCATATTCAGTTTTTACAAAAGGACGATAAGACGCCACAACGTCTTTCACAAATGGAAGGCGTTGTAGTTTTGTTGTCATCATGTCAATATCCTCACGATCGCAGTAAAGCACTACGTATTTTTGCCTTCTAGAAATATAAAGAACATGACCATATTTCCGAAGTGACTTCGCATGTTTTAATTGATGGACGTAAACGATTAGCCCTTGTCGTTCGTTCATAGTGGATTCCCTCATTTCTTACATAAAAGAATACCATAGACCAGAAAATGATAGCAACAGAGTTTAGCTGACAGAACGCTCAATTTTCCGTTATAATGGAAAAGCATACGACGTTGAACATCGTGAAGATGAATCAGTTGTTTTAATTAAATTCAATTGTAGCATCATTACAGGAACAGAAGAATGCTGAAAGATGATCATGCCTCAAATGAACCCTTTACAAGACATTTGCACCTCCATAATGATTGTTTTTCAAATAGGATGGCAAAAATCGGCATAAAAAAATCATCATTCACTTATATAACTAATTTTAATAGTAGGCCCTGTACTTACTACTATTGATTAAACAATGAATTCACTACTACTTTTTATATGAGGATAATTGTTAAGGAGGACGAATATGGGTAAGAAAACAAAAATTGCGCTTGCAATTGCAGCAGCAAGTGCAGCAGCTTGGGCAGGCAGTAAAGCTATTTCAAAACCACAGCAACGCGAAGGTAAACAAGCATTACAATTCGAACGCCCCATAATTCTTGCACATCGTGGCGGAGCTCTTTTAGCACCAGAACATACAATGGTTGCATTTGAAAAAGCTGCACAGCTAGGTGTCGATGGCTTTGAAATCGACATTCGCCTAACAAAAGATGAGGAAATTATTGTTTTCCATGACGAGACAGTTGAACGTACAACGGATGGCTATGGTCTCATTGCAGATATGACGTTGGCAGAAATCAATGCCTTGAACCACGGCTACCAATTTGAAGATTTAGAGGGAAATTTCCCATATCGAGAGGATAAATTAAAAGTCGTAACTTTACGAGAGTTGCTTGAAGCCTATCCAAATATGTTAATCAACATTGATATCAAAGATGCTCCTGATACGTACGAAGGGAGTCTGATGCCTTCTAAACTTTGGCGCTTAATTGAAGAACTTCAAGCTGAACATCGTGTTGTTATGACAAGCTTTTATGGTGAGCAAATAGATCGTTTTAATTTATATGCTCAAAATCAAGTAGCACTTGGTGCAGGTGAATCAGATGTCAGAAAAGCATTTGCTTCTTTCTCAAGTCAGTTTGGACATTTATATCACCCTAAAGTGGATGTTTTTCAAATCCCTCCAAAGTCAGGGGTTATTGCATTAGATTCTCCTAAATTTATTCAGTTTTTAAACAACCTCAATATTCCTGTCCACTATTGGACAATCAATGACCTAGATACGATGAAAAAATTACTCAATAATGGAGCAAAGGGCATTATTACAGATCGTCCGGATATTGCAGTTGAGTTATTACAAGTTCAAGAGTCTAAATAAGACTAGGAATGAAAGGGAAGCACACTGAACTGATGTGCTTCCCTTTCATGTAAATGTTAGATCCATTATTACTTCCCATTACAGTAATACTTAAGTTAAATAATCTATGATTGCATCAGTTACTTCTTGTAGTGTGGCAGCTCCACCCAAATCAGGCGTTTTTATACCCCGCGCTAATGTTTGCTCTATAGCATTCAATATCCTTGTTCCCACATCTTGATAACCAAGAAAATCGAGCATCATCTTACCTGTCCAAATTTGTCCAATAGGATTGGCAATTCCTTGACCAGCTATATCTGGTGCAGAACCATGGACAGGTTCAAACATTGATGGATATAGCCCTTCAATGTTTAAATTTGCTGCAGGTGCAATACCAATGCTTCCCATAATGGCACCGCCTAGATCTGTCAAAATATCCCCAAATAAATTCGATGCTACGATAACATCAAAATTTTCTGGCTTCATCACTAAAAATGCCGCTAGTGTATCAATATGATTAGATGCTTGACCTACCTCTTCATATTCTTTTCCTACTTGAGTAAACACTTCATCCCAAAAAGGCATGCTATATGTAATCCCATTTGATTTTGTAGCACTTGTCACATGTCCATTACGTGTTTTGGCTAATTCAAATGCATAGCGCATCGCCCGTTCTGTACCCTTTCTTGTAAAAACAGCATTTTGGATTGCCACCTCATCTTGTCCACTATGTATTCTTCCTCCGCTTTCAGCATACTCCCCTTCAGAATTTTCCCTTACAACAATAAAATCAAAATCATTTGGTTGTCGTAAAGGTGATGGTAACCCTTGAAGTAGCTTTGCAGGTCGTACATTAATAAATTGCTGTAGCTCACGTCGAATTTTAATGAGAAGGCCCCATAATGATACATGATCCGGAACCAAGTTAGGCATACCAACTGCACCTAAAAATATTTGGTCATACTGTTTTAACAGCTCAATGCCATTATCAGGCATCATTTTTCCTGTCTCTAAATAGTATTCACAGCCCCATGGAAAAATTGTCCATTCAAATTGAAAGCGTCCATCTAACAACGCTGCCTGATCAAGAACTTTTATTGCAGCTGGCACAACCTCTTTTCCTATTCCATCCCCAGGTATTACGGCAATTCGATAAGTTTTCATTAATGCTTCCTCCTTGAATTTAATTATAAAAAAGACTGTAAACTAACTCAGTTATTGCCTTCGAGTTGTCTACAGTCTAGAAGAGATATGTTATATACACATCCTATTTACGCTGAGCAAGAGCATGAACCGCCCGAGCCACATCCACCTCCACAAGATGAACCAGATGCAAAGAATGGATTACTAACAGGAACTTTTACCGCTTCAGAGACCGTTTTTCCTATTAATAGGCTAATCTCATCCAGTAAATCCTGAAAATCGTTTTCAGCAATTTTCAAGGCTGAAACTTTCTCATTTAAGTCAAGTGCCCTTTTCTGTTGGCGAATCGACTTCATAATTGTATGGTAGTCCGGATGATATTTTCCGAAACGTTGTACATCTTCGTACTGCTCTTTCATGCGATTAAATGCATATATAGCCTCTACAATTTGTGCATCACTATATACAGCTTCATACGCTTGTTGTAGCGCCATCGCAGGTTCTGAGGAAAGAATCATCTCACAAAGCGCTTCCGCCTCATCCAAAATGATTACCCAGTCAGAGGTCATCATCATCTTTAATTCCCCCAATCTCTTTCCCATCATAACAGATTTTATGGTAATTTTACATTAATGATAATTTTAATGAAAGAGGTTTTCCAAATGATGACAACATCTAAGGAGCAGGTTGAACAGTTAGTGGCCGAGATTTTACAAGACAGTACCGAGGAAGATGAAGAAGTTTTATTACATCTTTTAAATGGCCTACGGGAGAAACAGCAAGGCATTCACCGTCGTTATATTAATGCTACTTTACATATGGTAGGTAAATTTGAGCCTGAGGTCAGTGAGGTCCGTATCCCTATTACACCGGTCATCCATAATACGATAAAGGTGCCACACGGAGGTATTGTTGCAACGATTGCTGATGCCGCTATGGGAGGGCTTGCTTCGCGCTCTGTGCCTGAGGGCTATAATGTAGTTACTACGAACATGAATATATCGTATATTGCTACCACTACAAATAAAGAATTGATTGCACGTGGTCGTTTTGTTCATAAGGGACGCCAAACGCTTGTCATGGAATGTGATGTTGAAGATGAGACTGGTCGAAGGCTTGCCATTGCTACAGGATCTTTCTTCGTTATTCAGCGTCGTCCGTAATTAAACTCGCAAAATAGTCTTTAATACATTGTTGATCGGAAAAAGGGAACTTTTGATTTTTAATTTGCTGTGTTTGTTCATGCCCTTTTCCGGCAACAAGGACAATGTCTCCCTTTTCTGCCTTTGCTAATGCTTGATGGATCGCAAGTTTGCGATCTAAATAAATTTCATAATATTGTTGCTCTGTAAATCCAGCAATAATACTTTCATTAATCACAATAGGATCTTCATCACGAGGATTATCTGTTGTTAAATAAATAACATCAGCATATTTACTTGCTACTGCCCCCATTGCAAAGCGTTTCGCCTTGTCTCGATTTCCTCCACAACTGAAGACAAGGTAAATTGTTTTAGAGCGATCAAAGGTTTGCAATACCGCTTGCAATGCTTCTGCTGTATGGGCATAATCTACATAAACATCAATTCCTAATGGATTTTCAATCTTCTCTAGCCTGCCCTCTGGTAGCCTTAACGACCACATATGTCCAACTATATCTTCCATAGGGACACCTAAGCGCCATACAGCCATTAAGGATGCAACAGCATTTTGCACATGGTATTTACCGACAAAAGGAATTTCTACAATATGCTCACTCGCGGAAGTCTGTAAACAAAGTACGGTTTTTCCAACTGATTCACTGACGATTTGAATATGTAAATCATTGTGATTATCAAAACCAAATGAGCAAGATTTTTTCTTATCATAAATACCAACAGAACGGCAAAAATTATCATCTCCATTTAATACTAGCTTTTTTGATAAATCCGCTAAACGTTTCTTGGCACGTTTATAAGCTTCTAAACCTCCATGATCTTCTAAATGATCTTCTGATAAATTTAAAAATACACCACAGTCAATGTCACAATGATCGAGCCTATGCTGCTGCAACCCCATTGAAGAAGCTTCTAATACAACATGGGTCACACCTTTTCGCACACATTGCTTAAGAATGGGGTGTAATTCTTTAGCTTGCAATGTTGTTAATTGCTCATAAGCCGTTTGTTGTTTCTCACCATTGATGAAAAAGCCAACCGTTCCAATAACTGCTGCATGTTTATGTAGTGCATTTAGAAGCTGACTAACAAAATGGCTCACTGTCGTCTTTCCATTTGTACCTGTAATGGCGATAACAGTTAAAGCTTCTGCTGGAAAAGCAGCAAGCTTCGCACTTGCATACGATAAAAATAATGCTGTATTTGGAACCCATACAAAAGGAATTTCTTTATCTATTATTGGCAAAGAGATACTTTCTTCTGAAACGATGGCAGCAGCTCCACGTGCCAATGCCTCTTTGACAAACCGACTTCCCGATGTTTTTTTACCTTTTCGCACAATAAATATATCACCAGGTTGTACCGCCTGTGCATAGTCCTCTACACCAGTAATTTCTGTCCGTATAGATCCTCCCGTCACGCTACATGGCCAGTCTTTTAATAACTCTGCTAATTGCAAACCTCATTCCCCCTTTCAGTTCTCTATCATATGATGGCGTTTGTAACGGTGTGACGAAAAATGTAGAAGCCTAAAAGAAGGAGAAACTCCACATAAAAAATGAAGACAAGCCCGTCTGTTGAAAGCTTGTCTTCATCTGAATATTCTTCTGTTATGGTAAGGTTTGATTTGATTTATCTGTAGATTCTTCGCTATCTTGTTTTTCATTTTTCGTCTCTTCATTATCTTGCTCTTCTCTACCCACTTCTTGTGTAGTAGGTTCAAGATATATTTGCGTATAATAATCTACAAAGGCGCCAGAACCAACGCGTGTATATCGATCATTCAAAAGAACTTTTCTATGTTCAGGAGAATTTGTCCAGCCATGCATGGCTTCAATCGCATCAAAATAAGCAGTTGCCAGGTTTTCGTTCGCTTCACTATACTCGATTTTTTGCGTCTGTAATCGTTTTTTTAGATCACCATAGGTTGGAGATTCATGCGCTAAAAAATTTTGCACCTTCATGTCCTCACTATGCATTCTTGCTGCTTCCTCCAATGATTCATCCATTTCTAAAGGAAGTAAATCATGATGGACTCTTGTTACATTTAGCAAATCGTCTAATTGTTTAGCACTAGCCACATCAATTTCTTGCTGTAAGAAAGAGGAAGGTGGAGCACGTCTAACAAGCTCCCCTTGATAGCTCATTTCATATGGCTGATGAAGGACAAGTGTTTCACTGTCTGTATATCGTATCCCTTGCAACTCACTTGTCTCCCTATCTATGTAAAGCTGTGCATAAAGACCATCAAATTTGATAAGCAGCCTTGTTTGCATATCTTCTTCACTCATTGAGAAAATGAAAATATTTTCGCCTACAGTGGCGGCTACCTCATAATCAATGATCGTCATTCTGTATATTTCATCACGTTTTTGGCCTACTTTAAAAGGAAATGCATCAATTTCTTGTCCTGCTATGTAAATTTGTGTCACAATATTATTATCAATACCAATCATAAAAAAAGTTGAAACGTCTTCATTGTAGACCCACCATTGATAACCGAATGAAGACGGCTCTTTTCTTGCAGGCTCCCCATATTGTTCTAAAACAGTTTGTGTGCCTTTTCCTATCAATGTGGATATACCCGTTTGTGGACGTGTCATTGCTCCTATTGCAGGTTCCTGCTTTAGCTGTGTTTGAGGTATGATATTCGAATTGGTATTTGGGCCTTCTAGTGGCTCATTTTCCTTAGGGGTATTAAAAAACATAAAACCAATTAATGCAACTGCACCACAAACCATTAAAATGCGGAATAAAGCTTTCATACAGGGCTCCTTTTCATCACCATTATTGTAAGTTATTATATCAATTGTAATTGGGTTGACACAATGTTGTCATTGCAACAATGTCGAATATGCTCTATTATAAAAATGAGCGTATACTTTGTACGAGAACCTAAAGGAGGACTATACATGTATTTTGAAAATACTAACCTTGAAAATTTAACAGCTGATCAAGAGCTACTTGTCAGCATTATGAAAAAACATGGTTTAGAATGTGATGGCGGCTGGGATTACGAGCGTATGACATTCGATAAACGATTCGATACTCGTGAAGGTCGTTATTACCTACGCGTATTCGCATATGCTATTTCTGGTGACGTAGGTGCACACGATGCTATCCTTACATTAATGAAACCAGTCCTTGGTAAATACTATTATCCGCATGGTGTTGAATATGGAGATGACGAGGTTTATCCAGCACACCTTGTAAAAAAATGTGAAGAAATCTTAAAAAAGGTTAAATTAGAGTTAGATCAATTCTCAATCGAGCCTACAAATAAAAATAACTTTGAACCTGTTAACGCACGCTAATCTTTCGTACATTGAAGTGACGGCAAGTAAGCGTAAATAGCTTCATGGTTGTAAAAAGACTGGTGGTCCAGTCTTTTTTATTTTGAGTAAAAAAAATTTTTTTTCTCATACTACCTATATCTATTACAAGATGTAGGTGAGAAAAATGTTATCATTTTTTAATCGTCCTTTTTTTCGTCATCCCATTATTGTTATTGCAATGGGTATACTGATCCTTTGGTCCATCTCCATATCATTACCAATTTTACTTGCCTACTTAACCGCGTTATTGTTAGAACCAATCATCGTTCGAATGAGCAAACGGTTTAGAAAAAAACGGAAAATCGTTGTCTTCTTCTTTTTTTTGTTTTTTCTAAGTATATCTTTATTATTATGTACACTAATCCTTTATATAAGCTGGAAACAATTTTCTTCCTTTATTATTGATATACCTGATTATCTTAATCAATTGTCTGCCCTATGGATTCAAATGCAATCTAAGCTCAGCAATTACACCTATCATTTACCGGTAGAGCTAGTTTCACAAATTCAATTTATGATTGCAAAAGCTTTAGCATCCATCGAAAAATTTTCTTTATCCTTAACGAACGTCAATGTTTGGTCAACGTTACTAACATATATTCCCACACGTCTTTTTGATATATTTGTTTATTGGATTGTGTTGTATATGTTGCTTTTAGAATTACCAACAATTAATCGTAAATTATTATCACCCGTTCCTTTTCATTACCATCAAAAAATTATCTTTATTGGCCAACGTGTTAAGCTAGCCTTATTTGGATTTCTGAAAGCTCAATTACTTGTAGGGATAGGGATCTTTGCTATATCATTCGCTGCATTTTATTTTTTAAAAACACCATTCCCTATATTGTTAGCAATTTTACTTGTTGTTTTAGACTTTATCCCTTTTCTTGATTCATTTATTTTATTAGTCCCATGGGCAATCTATCAGGTCTTTGCTGGCGATTATTTATATGCAGCTGTCTTAATTTTACTAACCATTGGACAATTTCTAGTCCGACGAATGATTGAGCCAAAAATTATTGGCGATAAAATTGGACTTTCTTCCTTGAATACCTTTATTGCCATGTTTATTGGTTTTAAAATCTTTGGATTTATTGGAATATTAATTGGTCCATTACTGGTTGTTGTAGTGCTTTCACTATTCCAACCAACTATAAAAAATCTCCCTCCTGCACAGAAATAAGGAGGGAGATTTTTTTAAAATCCTAAAATGGCTTTAATTACTGATGTTGTTTCACCAGGCTCAAATAAAATATACAATAATAAATAAACTAATACACCAGTTATGGCAACAAAGAACCAAATAATACTTGTAATTGGCCCAATTCGTCTGTGTAATTTAATGTTCATTTTCAAACCTGAAATAATACTAACGATACCAAACACAGCTCCAGATGTCGCTAAAATAATATGGAAAATCAAGAAGAACGTATAGTATGGTTTTAAATCTTCTCCACCGCCAAAAGCTGTATTTCCAATAAAGATTGTACGGGACGCATAGATGATAAAGAAAATAAGTGCTGCAACACCTGCAGCAAGCATCACTTTCTTATGTCCCTCTACATTTCTTTTTATAATTAAGCCCCACCCTATCGCTACTAGTACAGCACTAATAACGATAAACGATGTACTAATAGTAGGCAATATTTGCAATTCCATTGTCAAAACCCCTTACACAAAGTAAATTTCTATTCTTCAATTAATGTTGCTGTTGACTTTCCCACTTCTTTTGGTGGGCAGCTAAAGCGTCAGCAGTGATTTTATCTGGATCTTTTTGCTCAGATCGATACCATCTTGTGAAGATCGTACCAATTAGTACACCAAAAATAAGCTCTTGTAAGATTTTCATTAACACGCCACCTAATTGCTGATCTGCAACTGGTTTCATGTCTGTAAATAGCTCTGGTCCAGATAAAGATAATCCTGACAATGTAGAGGCTGGTACACAAAGCTCCATTGCCTTTAACCATGCATCGCCGTTTGTATATGTCTCATACATTGCATTTGGCGCAAAGATGATTAATCCACAAGCAGGTGTAATTAAAACAGCATTAGCAATAATATACGCCAATTTATGCAAAGGCTTCATTTGATTACTATTTGGCATATTTTGAATTAAAGGCCAGTACATAAACACTGCAGATAGAAATAATACAAATGTATAGGTACCATGTAATGTTTCATTTAATTTAATGTAATCCAATATGGACGGTAAATGATAGAAAGAAAATAGACCGATAAATACAAAGACAGCAACAACTGGTAATGTTAGCACTTTAAACAAAGTTCTAACTACAGGTGCCTCAATAGCCACCTTCCAAACCCACCAGGGAATCCCTTTAATTAAGAAAATAGGGACCAGCAATAACAGAATAGCCATTTGCACCATGTGCATGGTAAACATAATATGAGCCATTAAATCAATCGGAGATCCTTTGATAATATAGATGGTAATCATAGCTAAAACAAAGTAAATAGCTTCACTTTTTTTCAAAGGTTCACTTACTTTAAAATCTTTACGCCACTTTGTTGTGACTAAAAAATAGATGATTGTTATAAAAACAAGAACCCCTATTAAATACGGGCTCCACAATGCTTGGAAACCAAATATACTAAGTGGCATATGGAACGCACTCCTTTAAACTTCAGTACTCCTATTATAAAACGCTTACAGCTATACTGCAATGAACGAAAGGTGAACAAATGTTAAGTTTCAACAGTGTTTGCCTCTTTGGATACCTAAATAACCTCAAAACATAAGAAAAGCACGTTCGTACAATATAACGAACGTGCTTTTTTGGTGATTACCACCAAATGATTGTTAAAAATGCTAAGAAGAATGTAAATGCGATTAAAATTCCCATCCACATGAAGAAACCAATAACACCACCAAAGTGAGTTTTTTTATCTTCTAAGTGCATGAAAGAATAAAGTTGAAGTACAACTTGAACGCCAGCCAATAATAATACGAATGGCATAATTAAGTATTTAGAAAAATCAGCTGCAACTACTGCGAATGCGATAAAAGTGAAGAAAATCATAATCGCAAAGTTGATTACTTGTTTACGCATATGAACGGCATTATGATGACGATCATACTCATACTGTGCCTGTGACTTAGCAACTATAGGTGTATCGTGTGAAGACATTATCCGATCACTCCCATCAAGTATACTACTGTAAAGATAAATACCCAAACTACGTCGATAAAGTGCCAATATAAAGCAGCAACGAAGAATTTAGGTGCATTGTACAGGTTTAATCCACGTTTAGCATTACGGATCATTAAAGTACCAATCCATACAAGACCTAAAGTTACGTGGAAACCGTGTGTACCAACTAACGAATAAAACGCTGTTGCGAATGCAGATTGATTAAATGTAAAACCAAGGTGCACATAGTGGTTGAACTCATAGATTTCAAGTGCTAAGAATCCAAGACCTAAAGCTAATGTAATCGCTAACCAAGTTTGCATACCTTTAAAGTTAAAGTTACGCATATGGTAAATTGCATAAACAGATGTTAGTGATGATGTTAATAATAACATCGTCATAGCAAATGCTAATGGTAATTCAAATAAACCTTGAGTTGTGAACTCCATGCCAGCTGGCCCTTTGTTCTTAAGCGCTAAATAAGTAGCGAATAAACTTGCGAAAAGTACAACTTCACAGGCAAGGAAAATCCAGAAACCAACGACTTTATTTTTACCTTCCATCGTAGCTTGTTCAGGATGATCTGGCCAAGTATGAGGAGTAAATTTAGTATTGAAATCCATTATTTATTTCCTCCTTTGCCGTAAAGATGTTCTTCAATTTCAAGAATTTCTTCTTTGTGTAAATGGAAACCATGATCGTCTTTAACAGAACGAGCAATCATCGCACCAAATGTAATTGCTAAACCAATGATTAATACATAAATAGACCATGGCTTATCTGCGTCTGGATTGTAAAGTGCACCAAATGCTGCAATAAACATACCTAATGAAATAACGAATGGAATCGCTGAGTTATTTGGCATATGGATATCACCTAGTGGTTCAGCAAATGTTACTTCTTTATTACCTTCTTGTTTTTCAATCCACCATGGATCTAAACCACGAACAAGTGGAGTTTGACGGAAATTATAGAATGGAATTGGTTGTGGAATTGACCATTCTAAAGTACGTCCATCGCCCCATGGGTCGCGTCCTGCTGGTTTGCCCTTAATAGACATTAAGCAGTTGATTACCATTAAGATAACCCCTACACCCATCATTAATGCACCGATTGTAGAGATATAGTTGAATTGATCCCAACCTTGACCTTCCATGTAAGTGAATACACGACGTGGCATACCCATCAAACCTAAGAAATGTTGAAGGAAGAATGTTAAATGGAATCCGATAAAGAATACCCAGAAAGTAATTTTACCAAGCGTTTCGTTTAACATACGGTTGAAGAAAATTGGCCAGTAGAAGTGCGCTGAACCGAATAATGCTGTAACGATACCACCAACGATTACGTAGTGGAAGTGAGCAACGATAAAGTAAGAATCATGTAATTGATAGTCAAGAGGTGCAGATGCTTGCATGACCCCTGTAACACCACCCGCAACGAATGACGGGATAAATCCAAGTGCATAAAGCATTGGTGTTGTAACTTTAATAGATCCACCCCAAATAGTTAGGATCCAGTTGAATACTTTCATACCTGTTGGAACCGCAATTGCCATTGTTGCAACAGCGAAGATTGCGTTTGCTGTTGGCCCAAGACCAACTGTAAACATATGGTGAGCCCAAACCATGAACCCTAAGAAACCAATTAAAATTGTAGCGAATACCATTGAAGAGTATCCGAATAGACGTTTACGAGAGAACGCTGGAATAATCTCAGAGAATAAACCGAATGCTGGTAATACTAAGATATAAACCTCTGGGTGTCCGAAGATCCAGAATAAGTGTTCCCAAATTACTGTGTTACCACCCATTGTATGGTCAAAGAAGTTACCACCGAACATACGGTCAAATAACATCATTAATAAACCAATTGTTAATGGAGGGAATGCGAATAAGATTAAGGCACTTGATACAAGAGCAGTCCAAGTGAATAATGGCATACGCATAAATGTCATACCTGGAGCACGCATTGTAATAATCGTAACGATAAAGTTAAGACCTGAAATTAATGTACCTGCCCCTGAAATTTGTAAACCAAGAACATAGAAATCAATACCATGTCCTGGAGAGTATAAAGATAATGATGCATAAGAAGTCCAGCCCGCATCAGGAGCGCCACCCATAAAGAATGACAGGTGAAGGAATACTGCACCTAGGAAGAATAACCAGAACCCTAATGAGTTAAGGAACGGGAATGCAACGTCACGCGCACCAATTTGTAATGGTACAAGCATGTTCATAAATGCGAATAGTAGTGGCGTAGCAGCTAGGAATAACATTGTTGTTCCATGCATTGTTAATAATTCATTGAAAAAACCAGCTGATACGAAATCATTATTTGGTTTCATTAATTGAATACGCATTAATAATGCTTCAAAACCAGCGATAGCGAAGAACAATGTACCGGCTAATAAATACATCACTGCTAACTTTTTATGGTCAACAGTAGTGATGTAATCCCAGACAGCTGCTCCAAAGCCCTTTTTCTGTGTGTATGAGCTCACAACTTTTACCTCCCTCAAAATTTGTTACATAGAACGAAAATTATTTTTCTACTGATAAGCCCATGATGTAAGTTGCAAGAGCTTCAATTTCTTCATCAGATAAATTACCGTAGATAGGCGCAGTGCCATCAGCATTCATCATTAAGTTACCTGGTTTAAATTCCTCAGGGTTTTTAATCCAAGCTTTTAAACTTTCTTCATTATGCTCTAAGAAACCAGCAACACGGTTACGGTCACCAAACGTAGTTAAGTTTGGACCTGGTGTACCGCCTGCTCCTGAACCAGAGATAGCATGACAGCCTAAGCAGCTATTTGCAAAAGTTGCTTCACCAAGATCTGTTGAAGCTTTGTCAGCAGTTTGTCCTTCAGTTGCTTTCATTGCATCAACCCATGCATCAAATGCGTCTGGGCTTAATGTTTTTACTTTAAAGTCCATTAATGCATGTGAAGGTCCACATAATTCAGCACATTTTCCATAAAATACGCCATCTTTAAGATCTTTTGATTCTTTATCGAATACTAAGTAGAATTTGTTTAAGTTTTCCACGTTTGTATCCATTTTACCGCCTACAGCAGGAATCCAGAATGAGTGCTTAACATCGGCAGCTTTTAAATTAAAGTAAACTTTTTCACCTGTTGGTACCACTAGCTCTTGAGCCGTTACGATACCTTGGTTAGGATATTCGAATTCCCACCAGTATAATTTTGCCGTTACATTGATTGTTAGGGCTGTTTTGTTCCCTTCTTCATCTACCTCATCCATTGCAGCAACATCTGCAAATTTATAAGTAGTTGTAACAACTGGTACAGCGATAATTAATAATAAAATAATCGGAATAACTGTCCAAATCACTTCTAAAGTATGACTACCCTCTACTTGCTTAGGGATAACATTTTCACCTACGCGTGCACGACGGTATTTTAGGAATGCAAGTAAATAGATAACAGATACTATTACTACTACTAGCGTCATAATTACAGTAGTTAACAGTAATAAATTTAATTGTTGTTTACCTACTTCTCCAGATGGTTTTAGTGTAGAAAGATAATCTTCACCACAACCTGAAAGGAAAACCATCATCACTGCTAGAAGTGAAAAAAGACGCCATTTTTTAAGCCCTTTCATCATAGCTTAATTAAACCCCTCTTTCTTTGTTGTATTTTCATGTGTACCTAGGACATCAGTTCTGTCTATATGAATTCTTATAAAAAGAAAGAATCCCTAACTTTAGCTAAACACCGCAAATATTATGATGGCTACAAATAGTATGGTCATATGATTCAACGAATAAATAAACATTTTATTTGCCCATTTCATATCATCTTTTGTTGTAAAGCCTTTCAGAGCTAGTATTAACCAACCCAAGTTCAATGCAGTAGCAAGAGTTAAAAAGCCAATTCCAAGCTCTGTTAAAAGGAAAGGTAACGGTAATAATAAAAGAATCCAGAATAACATTGAGTACTTTGTACGTTTAAATCCCTTTACAACAGGTAGCATTGGTATTTTAGCTGCACGATATTCCTCAGTCCGTTTCATTGCAAGCGCATAGAAATGTGGTGGTTGCCATGCAAACATGATAAGGAATAAGGCTAGTGCTCCTGGACCTAAGGCAGGCTCAATCGCTGCGAATCCAATAACAGGAGGAATAGCCCCCGAAATACTACCTACAACCGTGTTACTAACATGCTTCCTCTTTGACCACATTGAATACAGAACGACATAAGCAAATATTCCTACTAGTCCCCACATGCCGGCTGCAAACGATGCCGCAAATAACAAAATTTCACCTACAATTAAAAATGAGAGGGCAATGGTCAACACAAAGTTTGGCTTAAATCTGCCTGTCACTGTCGGTCTTGCCTTAGTTCTTTTCATGATGGGATCTATATCCTGATCAATGAAGTTATTCATTGCACCTGAGCCACCAATGATTAATGCCGCACCCAGCATGGTGTAAAATATGACATCAAGCTCTTGCAAGAAATGTCTACTAGTAAACTGAAAAGCCAGCCACATCCCTGTAAACGTTGTGACAAGATTCGAGTTAACGATTCCAATTTTTATTAGTGCTAAGAAATCTTTTACAACAGATGTTGTTTCTGGACCAGGATTTCTAGTAGCCGCCAGTGTACGACCGTTTGACATAATACCTCTCCTTTCATTTTTGTAAGCATATTCCGCTAACAATAACTATAGCGAAATTTGCGATTGATTTCTAGACATTAAGTGAAATTTAGATGAAGTTGTAAAAATTAGTTTTGTCTAGAAATATAATTAAAAACAACATATCTATAGTAAAACATTTTCTAAAATGAATTGTGAAGGTTAAAGCACGAAATTATGAACAATTTGTGAAATGGAATCGACATCTAGTAGTCCCTTCTCTTTACAAGTTGTTTTTTATACGTATTTTCGATATTATCTAGTAGCAGAAACATTACGTTCTTGTAATGTTGATAGATAAAGTAGGTGACTCATTTTATGCAACACAACAGGTATTTGAAGTGGTTTGCTGTTGCCGCTACAGTAGGGATGCTCCTTATATTACTAGGTGGGGCTCTCGTTACCAAAACAGATAGTGGCCTAGGCTGTGGTCGAAACTGGCCTGATTGTAATGGATCTCTTATTCCAAAGGAGATTACACCAGAAGTCCTTATTGAATTCTCACATCGTCTCGTAACAGGAGTTGTATCTATCTCAATTCTTGTGTTAACCGTTTGGACATGGCGTAAGCTCGGACATATTCGCGAAGTAAAACTATTAGGTTTCCTAGCAATGTTTTTCTTAATTGCGCAAGCTCTTATTGGAGCAGCTCAAGTATTATGGGGGCAAGGTGATTTCATCTTAGCACTTCATTTTGGGATATCTCTGATTTCCTTTGCCGCTGTTCTTCTTCTCTCTATGATTGTATTTGAAGTCGATCGGAAATTTGATGCCGATAACGTATTTATCGGTAAAAAGTTACGTTGGCATACAATTGCTGTCACAATTTATTCTTATTTAGTCGTTTATACTGGGGCGCTAGTTCGACATACAGATTCGAGCTTAATTTGTCCCGATTGGCCATTTTGCTATAATGAAACACCTTTGGCACCCCCGAATAATATGTATGAATGGGTGCAAATGGGACATCGATTAGCTGTTCTTATTATTTTCATTTGGATAGCATACATAACTTGGCACGCTGTAAAGGAATATAAACATCAACGTGTTATCTACTATGGATGGATAATTGCCTTTACTATAGTAGTTTTACAAGTTATTGCAGGTATGTTAGTAGTTCTTACTAAACTGAATTTAACGGTAGCTTTACTGCATTCATTATTTATTTCCCTTTTATTCGGTTTATTATGCTATATGATCATGCTAGTTGCTCGAAGTAATTATAATGAGAAAAAGAAATAGCCCAGAAATAGCCCATTAAAAAAGATTCGCCACCAAAGATGTGTCGAATCTTTTTTCTATGACTATTTTTGTTTCTTCATAGCTTCAGTCCCTATAATTCCAACAATTAAAATAATCATGGATACCAGTGCATAATCTTTAAAAAATGTTGTAAAAGGAATGTCGAAATATCGACAAATTAGCGTTACGAGACGGCCTCCTAATAAAATTAAACCAATGACTAACATCCAGTTAAATAGCGCTCTAAGCATTTTTTGGCCCCTCTACTTTCATTGCTGTCCATATAATATTTGTTACTTCGAGACTGTAATCCTCTGCCGCAATCGCAAGCGGTCCCCCTATAAGCATATATTCACCAATCGCTCCTTGAATTACTTTTGCCATTACATTGACAGAGCGAACACTAAAAGTCCCCTGTTTTTTACCATCTTCCAAAATATTACATAATGCCGTCAATAGTGGGTCTTCCTCTTCATCTGGCAGTTTATAGTAAGGGATGTCATGTGCAGTCCGAGCGTTGAAGACAATTTCTAATAATGCTGCATTTTCTTTTGGGTGTGTCGCTTGATAAGCAATGCTTGCCTCTATGAAGTTTGCTAATTGTGTGACAGGGTCACTGGCAGTATATGTTTTTGTCAAAATGAAAGTTGTGGATTGCTCAATTAGTGCTTGCAGACTTTGGTTGATTAAATCTTGTCGATCTACAAAGTGATAAGAAATTAATGCTGTGCTAATAGAAGCACGTTTAGCGATTTGTGCTAAACTTGCCTTTACATAGCCTATATCATCAAGTGTCGCTATCGTAGCTTCAATAATTTGCTGCTTTCTTGCTTCCTGAATAAAGGTATTTTTATTGTTATCCATAGAATTCTCCTGATTAACCAAACATTTTTCTGATTAAGTAATCAGATTTTATATGATTTATCGCTTAAACACAATAAAAAAGGTTATGTAGATACTAATAAAAGCATCTAATAACCTTTTTTCATGACTATTTATTCAATTTCAATTAATAGATCCCCTGTTGAAATGGCATCTCCTGCACTTGCATATACCTCTTTTACAATGCCATCTTTAGGTGCTTGGACAGTTGTTTCCATTTTCATGGCTTCTGTAATTAACAGGTGATCACCACGTTTAACAGGACTACCTTTAGAAACAACAACTTTCAACACAGTACCTGGCATTGTAGCACCGATTTGGTTTGGATTGCTTGGATCGGCTTTTAATGCTAAATTGCCATCAACCTCAACAGTCATATCTTGAATCACCAATTCACGCGATTGACCATTAAGCTCAAAGTAAAGGACACGTGTTCCATTGTGTTGTGGTTCCCCGATTGAAACGAGTTTAATAATCAATGTTTTACCTTTTTCAATTTCGACCTCAATAATTTCACCAAGCTTTAAGCCATATAAGAATGTCGGTGTGTCAAGAACTGAAATATTGCCAAAGGATTCTGCTGTTTTCGCATATTCCTCAAAGACTTTTGGATAAAGTGCATAAGCCAGTACATCTTTTTTCGTAACTGGTCGATTTAACTTTTCCTCTAGCACAGCCTCTAATTGATCAAATTGAATAGGCTCTAATAATTCTCCTGGACGAACTGTAATTGCTTCTCGATCTTTTAACACTACTTGTTGTAATGCCTCTGGGAACCCGCCATGTGGCTGCCCAAGATAACCTTGGAAGAATTCAATCACAGAATCTGGGAAGTCAATCGTTTTCCCTCTTGTTAAGACTGTATTTTCGTCTAGATCATTTTGCACCATAAATAAAGCCATATCACCCACTACCTTGGAGGATGGTGTAACTTTAACAATATCACCAAATAGTAGATTTACACGGGAATACATGCGTTTCACTTCTTCCCATCGATCACCAAGCCCTACAGCTTTTGCTTGTTGCTGTAAGTTACTATACTGACCACCAGGCATCTCATGTACGTAAATCTCAGAATGCGGGCTGATCATGCCACTTTCAAAATCTTTATAGTATTTACGAACATCTTCCCAGTAGTACGATAATTTTTCTAATGCATCGATATCCGCTCGTACCTCACGTTTTCCGCCCTTCATTGCATAGTACAAGGAGTTTGCACTTGGTTGAGATGTTAGACCTGCCATAGATCCAAGCGCTGTATCAATAATATCAACACCTGCTTCTATCGCTTTAGCATATAAGTAAATTCCATTGCCACTAGTATCATGTGTATGCAAGTGGATTGGCAGACTTGTCGTCTCTTTTAACTCGGAAATTAAACGGTACGCCGCTTCCGGTTTCAATAAACCAGCCATATCTTTAATCGCTAAAATATGGGCACCAGCTGCTTCAAGCTCTTTCGCCATATCCTTATAGTATTGCACTGAATATTTCGCACGACTGTCATCGAGGATATCCCCCGTATAACAGATGGCTGCTTCAGCAATTTTTCCTGATTGACGCACAGCATCTATCGCTACTTCCATGCCTTTAATCCAATTTAAGCTATCGAAAATACGGAATACATCAATTCCTGATGAAGCCGATTCAGCGATAAATTCTCGGATTAGATTGTCAGGATAGTTTGTATAACCAACAGCATTAGCTCCACGCAGTAACATCTGGAATAACACATTCGGCACTTGCTCACGCAGTTTCGCTAGCCGCTCCCATGGATCTTCTTTTAAGAAGCGATATGCTACATCGAATGTTGCACCGCCCCACATTTCCAGCGAGAATAACTGATGCATCATGCGAGCTGTTGCATCTGCAATTTGATACATATCCTGTGAACGAACACGTGTTGCAAGCAGGGATTGGTGAGCATCGCGGAATGTAGTATCTGTTAGTAGTACGTCTTCCTGTGCTAAAATCCACTGCACTAAGCCATCTGCTCCCTGTGTATCTAAAATCTGCTTTGTACCTGCTGATGGTACGATTAAAGGATCAATTTTAGGTTGGTTTGGCTGGACAAAGATAGGTTTTGACTTCTTCTCTACACCAGGGAAGCCATTTAAGGTCACATTCCCAATATAGCTTAACAGCTTTGTTCCACGGTCTTTACGCACAGGGAACTCGAAAAGCTCTGGTGTTGTATCAATAAAGCTAGTATCAAAGGCCCCTGATAAAAACTTTTCATGAGTCACCACATTATTTAAAAACGGAATATTCGTTTTAACGCCACGAATACGGAATTCTTTTAAATTACGATCCATTTTCGCAGCAGCTTCTTTAAAGTTCATACCCGAAGTAGAAATTTTCACCAACAAAGAGTCATAGTATGGTGTAACGACAGCACCCTGGAAGCCATTCCCAGCATCTAATCGCACGCCAAAACCACCACTTGAACGGTAAACCATTAACTTTCCTGTATCTGGCATAAAGTCATTTGCAGGGTCTTCTGTTGTCACACGTGCTTGAATGGCATAGCCAATCATTGGCATATCTTCTTGCTTTGGCATATGAATTTCTTCACTGTGAAGTCCATAGCCTGCCGCTACCTTAATTTGGGCATGGACGATATCAACACCTGTAATCATTTCTGTAATTGTATGTTCTACTTGAATGCGAGGGTTTACCTCGATGAAATAAAAATCGTCTCCTGCGACTAAAAATTCCACTGTCCCTGCATTTATGTACGAGACATTCTTCATTAATTTCACAGCAGCATCGCAAATACGATTTCTTAACTCTTGTGAAATCGAATGAGATGGCGCAATTTCTACCACTTTTTGATGTCGACGCTGAATTGAGCAATCACGCTCATATAAATGCACAATATTGCCATGCTTATCGCCAATAATTTGTACTTCAATGTGTTTTGGTTTTATGATTGCTTTTTCTACATATACTTCATCGGAACCAAAAGCAGCCTTTGCCTCAGATTTTGCTCTTTCATAGGAGGAAGCAAGATCCTCTGGCGTATGGACTAGACGCATCCCTCGACCACCACCGCCAAGTGCTGCCTTAATCATAACTGGATAGCCATAATTGCTAGCAAACGTCTCTACCTCTGCTAGATCGGCTACTGGGCCATCTGTACCAGGAATAACAGGAATCTCAGCCGCAATGGCTTGAGAACGTGCTTTGACCTTATCTCCAAACATATCTAAATGCTGAGAAGTTGGTCCGATAAAGACAATGCCCTCTTCCTCACAGCGACGTGCAAATTCCACGTTTTCTGATAAAAAACCATACCCTGGATGAATCGCATCAACATCTGCATCTTTTGCGATGGCAATAATACCTTCAATATCTAAATAAGCATCGATTGGTTTCTTGCCAGCTCCCACTAAATAAGCTTCATCTGCTTTAAAGCGATGAAAAGCACCACTATCTTCTCTTGAATAGATGGCAACAGTTTGGATATTCAGCTCCGTACAAGCACGGAAAATACGAATTGCAATTTCTCCTCGATTGGCTACGAGAATTTTGTTGATTGATTCCATAGGTATCCCCCTTTATGATTGTGTTTTTTTCCTCTCTACCTTTTCAAACATAGAAACATTGATCAATATTCCCATCGCTAAAGATAGAATGATTATAGATGTACCGCCATAGCTTATAAAAGGTAACGTTACACCGGTTAACGGGATTAACCCGGTTACACCCCCAAGATTAATAAATGATTGCCAGCCTATCCAGCTCGCAATACCAGCCGCAATCATGCGTGCCAATGGATCTTTTGTCCGCAATGCAATAGAAAAACCTTTATATACAATAAATCCCAAGCCACATAAGACAATCAAAACGCCCCATATCCCTAACTCTTCCATTATGATTGCCATAATAAAATCTGTTTGTGGTTCAGGCAAATATCCTAATTTTTGAATGGATTGACCAAGGCCCCGCCCTTCTAAGCCGCCTCCGCCAATGGCATAATAACTATTCACCACTTGGTGACCACTACCATCCTCATACTCAAATGGATTTAAGTAAGACAATATCCGTCCTTTTCGATTTCCTGTTAGTAGCTCTCCCTTAAATATCCATAGAATACCAAGAATAGCTGTACCAAACGCACCTAATACACCGAAAAATTTCCAAAATGTTTTAAACGGAATGCCACTTGAAGCTACAACTGAAACGGCAATACCACATAGAATAATGACTGCTCCTAAGTCTGTTTCAAAGGCTACCCCAGCAACCACTAAAATCCATAGAAAAATTGGGTAAAAAATTTCAGTAGGTTGTAGCTTTTCAAATGTATATTTTTGCGCTTTTCGATAAAAAGCAGCTGCAAAATATAAAATTATAAATAGTTTCGCATACTCTGAAGGCTGAAAATTCCCTAATCCTGGAATAGCAATCCAACTTTGAGAGCCTACTTCATCTGCCCCATGACCAAACAATTTTAACCACGTGAATAACACCGCCAACACGACCGTTAGCAATAACATAATGTTCTTATTCGCATAATGTTTATATGGAAAAAAGGCCGCCACTATAAAACCGAGAAAAGCCACCATTAAATTGATCACTTGCTTTTGATAAAAATAATCAGGTGCTTGTTTTTTCTGTGCAATAGCAACCATCATACTTGAACTGTAAATCATTATTAACCCAAATAAACTTAATAATAGTACCGTGAAAAATAAGGGATAATCAAAATTTTGTGCATAGCGTTTTAAGTATTGTCTCATTGGAAAACCTCGTTCTAGTAAAAAAACTCAAAGCGCAAAGAAGCGTTTGAGTTTTTCTTTTTATTTGTCTGTATACGCGTCGTGTAGTACAGAAAGTTCCTTCTCGAGTGAATCGAGAATTTCTTTGCCTTTTTCACGTTCAATCAATCCAAGCTTCACAGCAAAGTCAATTTCACGTGATAGACCGAACATTTGTGTATCTAATACTTCCTCATATAAAGGGCATTGTGGCATTGTTAAATGATCCATTTGTACTCGAATAAGGCGAGCAATCTTATCTGCATCAGCAACTAATAGCTCCAAAGCCTTCTCTTGAAAAGAAGTTTGTGATTTCGTATCCATGAGGACGCCCCCATTATCTGATATTTCTTCGATTCTATCTTAATAAAGTTTATCTTTTAGTCGATAAAAATGCAAGTGTCTTCATTGGAAAATAGAGAATTCGAATTATATTTCTTTATTATCTCTAGGCATTAGCGTTATACTATGTCATGGATATACAAGATTTGAGGAGGATTTCTATTATGGAAACAATAATTCCTATCACAGGTGCAGTCACATACCAACTAACATTAGATCCTACTGTGTGGATTTTCGATGATCGTAAATTAGATTTAAACACTTACTTCACTACTCAAAATGTTGAGGAAGATGCTGACGTCAAATATATGCGTGAAGTAGGAGCACACTGGTCACGTGAAATTATGGAAGGAGCAACATTCCCACCTACATTAAAATCAGAAAGGAAATTTGACCGTAAAGGAATGGAGACAGGTACATTTGGTATCGAATTAAGTCACTTCTTGAAGAATGCTGAAATTAAACCAGAAGCGACAAAAATCGTCTTAACTTGCAAAGATGGCGAAGAATATCCTTTTACAATTGAAGAAGCTTATACACTTATTTTAAAATATAGCCAAGACGGTAAGCCTCTTTTAGAAGACGGTCCCATCCATGTATTACTAAGAGACGGTTCAAATATTGACAATCCTATTAAAAACGTATCAGCCATTCGCGCTGAATAGGAGGGAATGCAATGCGCGTTAAATGCGTTATTTGCGATACGATTCATAATTTAGATGATAATTTACCTTTAGCAAAAAAATTGCGTAATCGACCAATTCATACTTATATGTGCGATATTTGTCATGATCGCATTTCGGAAAATACTGTAGCACGAATGGAAACAGGCAATTTCCGTTTTTATCGTACTTCACCCCAGATGGATAAAGAATTTTAACTAAAGAACAGATTAAAAAGAGGTGCCTCTATTTTGAGACACCTCTTTTTTATACTATCCATTATTTTTAATAATCGTTTTTTCAACTAATTCTACAACTTGATACATAATGGTAGCAAAAAAGGCAATGATCAGAAGTGACATAAGGACAAGGTTAAAATTAAATACTTGGAAGCCATAGATAATTAAATAACCAAGTCCTTTTGAAGCTACTAAAAATTCCCCTACAATAACCCCTACCCATGATAAGCCAACATTCACTTTCAAGGTCGAAATGATTGTAGGAAATGAGGCTGGCAAAATGACCTCACGAAAGATTTGCCATCTTGTCGCTCCAAAGGTTTGTAAAACCTTACTATAATTCGGATCGACACCTTTAAATGCCGTATATACAACAATCGTTGTTATAATGATGGATATTAATGCACCCATAGCTATGATAGAAAAATAACCTGGGCCGAGTGCAACAATCAAAATCGGACCAAGTGCAACTTTTGGCATCGCGTTTAAAATTACTAGATAGGGATCGAGTACTTTTGATAGTAACGGGGACCACCACAAGACAACAGCTATCAATGTTCCTAATAAAGTCCCCGCTAAAAAGCCAATTACGGTCTCCATTAATGTAACACTCACATGCAATGTTAAAGAACCGTCAATGACTTTCTCAATAAATGTATGCCATACATGAGTTGGCGAGCTAAAAATTAACCGATCAATCCATTCTAATCTTGAAAGCAGCTCCCATCCACCAAAGAATAGCAGTAAAATAATAAGCTGATATATTCGAACATAGCGTTTTTCTTTTTTTAACAATTGCTGATATTGCTTAAATAATGTATTATCCAAGGCTCTCCAGCTCCTTCCAAATAGTTTGGAAAATATCTGCATAGGCTGGATGCTGTCTTACATCAAAAGGTGATAGTTCATTAAGGGCTTCAGGTATTTCAAACACTTTGTGAACTGCCCCTGGGTTTGCAGAAAATAGAACTACGCGCTCACTCATTGCGATTGCTTCACCAATATCATGTGTCACAAGAATAGCAGTCTTTTTATAAGTTTTTAATGTTTCCACCACTAAATCCTCAAGCTTTAATTTCGACTGATAATCTAACGCTGAAAATGGTTCATCTAATAATAAAATTTTAGGATTTACAGCTAAGGTACGAGCAAGGGCCACACGTTGCCGCATACCTCCTGATAATTCTCGAGGGTAATTGTTCCCCACATGCGGTAATCCTACTTCCTGTAATAACGCATTGGCCGTTACTTTATGTGTTTTATGACTTTTTTCCATTATTTTCAATCCTATTGTGACGTTTTCTTCAATGGTCTTCCAAGGAAATAAATAGTCCTGCTGAAGCATATAGCCAATGCTTGATTGATTACTTGCTGATAGCTTTTCACCATCTATATAAACATTGCCTTCAGTGGCAGGGAATAATCCTGCAATAATTGATAATAATGTGGTTTTACCGCAGCCACTCGGCCCAATAAACGAAACAAACTCTCCTTCATGAATGGCTAAACTGATATCACGTAATACTTCCTTTGCCTGTGTACTTGAAAAATAACTATGGTGAATATTCTCCAGCTGTAAAAATTCCATATTACTCAGCAGCCTTTTTGGCAAAAGTAGTGTTCACAAGTTTTTCATACTCCACTCGTTGAGGAAGTTCACCTGCTTCCTCCATAATTGTTTGCAAGTTATCCCACTCTCCTTCATCAAGGATTGGGTCAGTAGCATAAGAGCCTTGTGCTTTATATCGCTCAATTACCGTTTCAATTATCTCTATATCCACATTTTCAAAATACGGTTGAATAATTTTTGCTACTTCAGCAGCACTCTCATTTTGCACAAAATCCTGTGCTCGTTTCAATGCATTTGTAAAGGCTTGAACAGTTGAAGCTTCATCCTTTAAATAACTACTTTTGGCCATAAAGGACGTGTAAGGAAGATTACCAGACTCCGTTCCAAACGAAGCTACAATATAACCCTTTCCTTCTTTCTCAAAGACACTCGCAGTAGGTTCAAATAATTGAACATAGTCACCAGTACCTGATGCAAAAGCAGTAGCAATGTTGGCAAAATCAATATTTTGAATGAGCGTTAAATCATTTACAGGGTCGATGCCATGTTTTTTCAGCACGAATTCACCTGCCATTTGTGGCATTCCACCTTTACGTTGCCCCAAAAACGTTGAGCCCTTCAATTGATCCCACGAAAAATTATCTATCTTATCTCTTGCCACTAAAAAGGTACCATCCGTTTGTGTTAACTGTGCAAAATTTTGAATGGGATCATTTGCACCTTGTAAAGTGACATAAATAGACGTCTCAGACCCAACTAAAGCTATATCAATTCCATCTGACAGTAACGCCGTCATCGTTTTATCGCCACCTGCAATCGTTTGTAGCTCAACAGAAAGACCCTCCTCCTCGAAGAAACCTTTCTCAAGTGCTACATATTGAGGCGCATAGAAAATCGAACGAGTTACTTCTCCTACTTTGACTTTTTCTAGCTCTGCTTTATTACATGCCGTCAAAGAAAGGAGTAACAAAGCAATGACACCTAATAATAAACCTTTTGTAAGCCAACGCATTCCCTTTCCTCCTTGATGTGTTGAAAATAAGCCTATCGACATTAACTTATTCACATAAGAAGATTTCGGTGCCTATCATTTTTTAATTTGTGTAGAGTGTGGGTGTTTTCCTCAGCTTGACTACAGGGGGAAACATACAAAAAAACAGCCTTAGCATTAAAACCGCTAAGACTGTTTATAACAGATAAAAAGTTCTTATTATAAAGTACGTAATTGTTATTGATTGGTAGCTTGTTGCTCTTCTCTTTTTTCACGCCATAGTCTTGTTTTATAGACAATTAGAATTAAGGCCGCTACAATAAGACCTTCAATCATTGGTAAGAATAGGGCGAAGAATGTAAGCATGATACAACCTAAAAATAGGAACGCATAAATAATAATATTTTGAGATAACTTTAATTTCTTGGCAAAGCCTAGTTTATAGACAATGGCAGAAAGTACAAATACAAGAAGAAATACAACATAACCTGCTATTTCATAGCTTGGTAAATTTTCATATAAAAATCTAGTGATACCAGCCATTCTCCCATAAACTCGTGTTGTTTCATCTGTACCTGTCTGTGCAGCAACTTGAATAACATTTAGTTCACCCAATAAAGCGGACTTCAGATCCAAGACTCCTCTTCCTTTCGTGGAAGCAAAAAATTATTGTTCAGCGTTTTTTAGTTTTTTCGCTATTCTTTCACGTTCATTTTTATCTAGAATTTGTTTACGAAGGCGAATAGATTCTGGAGTGATTTCTAAATACTCATCATCATTTAAGAACTCTAATGCTTCTTCTAGTGTTAATAGACGCGGCTTTTTAATAACGTTTGTTGCATCTTTTGTCGCAGAACGAACATTCGTTTTTTGCTTCATTTTTGTTATGTTTACAGTGATATCATTATCACGTGTATTTTCACCAACAATCATACCTTCATAAATTTCAGTACCTGGCTCAACAAATAGTGTACCACGGTCCTCTACTTGCATCATACCATAAGTTGTCGATTTACCAGTTTCCATTGATACAAGAACACCTTGGTGACGGCCACCAATACGGCCTGGAATATATGGTTGGTAACAATCGAATGTATGGTTAATGATACCAAAACCTTTCGTCATAGACATGAATTCTGTTGTATATCCAATTAAACCACGGGCAGGAACAAGGAATGTTAAACGTACTTGGCCATTGCCATTGTTCACCATATCCAACATTTCACCTTTACGCGTACCAATCGATTCAATAACCGAACCTACATTTTCCTCTGGAACATCGATTTGTACACGTTCAAATGGTTCACATTTTACACCATCAATTTCACGAATGATAACTTGAGGTTTTGATACTTGTAGTTCAAAGCCTTCACGGCGCATATTTTCAATAAGAATTGATAAATGTAGCTCACCACGTCCAGAAACCGTCCATGCATCTGGTGAATCTGTATCTTCTACACGTAGAGATACGTCCGTTTGAAGTTGTGAACGTAAACGCTCTTCTACTTTACGAGCAGTTACCCATTTCCCTTCACGACCTGCAAACGGTGAATTATTCACTAAGAAAGTCATTTGTAATGTTGGCTCGTCTATACGTAATGGTGTTAAAGCTTCTTGATGTTCCACCGGACATACTGTTTCCCCAACGTTGATGTCTTCCATACCTGAAACAGCAATTAAGTCACCAGCTTTTGCTGATTGGATTTCTTCACGTTTTAAACCAAAGAAACCAAATAGTTTTGTTACACGGAATTGTTTCACAGTCCCATCTAACTTCATTAAAGCAACTTGTTGCCCTACTTCAATTGTTCCGCGGAATACGCGTCCAATCCCAATACGACCAACATAATCATTGTAGTCAAGTAATGCCACTTGGAATTGTAATGGATCTGCTGAGTTGTCTACTGGTGCAGGAATTGCTTCAATTACCTTTTCAAATAGACATTGCATATTTTCTTCTTGTTTTGCTGGATCAGCATCAAGAGAAGCTGTACCGTTTACACCTGATGCATACACAACAGGGAAATCTAATTGATCATCATCAGCGCCTAGCTCGATGAATAATTCTAATACTTCATCTACTACTTCTAAAGGACGAGCTGAATCTTTATCAACTTTGTTTACAACTACAATCGGTGTTAACTTTTGTTCCAACGCTTTTTTCAGTACAAAGCGTGTTTGCGGCATACAACCCTCATACGCATCGACAACTAGTAAAACGCCATCTACCATTTTTAAAATACGTTCTACCTCACCACCGAAGTCGGCGTGTCCAGGCGTATCAAGGATGTTAATACGAGTTCCGTTATAGTTTACTGCAGTATTTTTTGCTAAAATTGTAATACCACGTTCGCGTTCAATATCATTAGAGTCCATTGCACGTTCTTCAACATGTTCGTTTGAACGGAATGTACCTGATTGTTTTAATAATTGGTCGACTAAAGTAGTTTTACCATGGTCAACGTGGGCGATAATTGCGATATTGCGAAGATCTTGACGTAAGTTTGTCATTATTCCACTCCATATTCTTTTTTCGAATGTTTAACTGTGATATTATAGCACAAGAAGGATAGAAATGTCCTTATTAGAATTTCCATCATTCTAAAAAATATATTTGATCGACAAATTTTTTATATAGGAGGCTAGGCTATGAATCGTGCAAAAATCGTAATGGCCATCTATGCATTGGCAGCTGTATTAGCAATGTGTTCTATCGGCTACTCTGTTGCAGCTAGTAATGTATTTGGTGTAATAGCTGGTATTGTGGCTACTTGTGTCATTTTCATGACAGCCTTTAAAATGAAGCGTAAACTACGTGCGCAAGGATTACTTTAAAGAACATAAAAAGGAGCTGTCTAATAAATAGACGGCTCCTTTTTATTCATATGGCACTATATATTTTTCTAATAATTCTTTATGAATAGCGGGATTAGCAATAATAAATGTATCCTGATGAAGGAAATCAAAGCCTTCACCATGTAGATTTGTAGCAACTGCTCCAACTTCCTGAGCAATGATGGTCCCTCCTGCAATATCCCATGGTGCTAAACGCATAGAGACATAGGCATCTAATTTGCCACTTACAACAAATGCAATTTCCATTGCTGCGGAGCCATAGGACCGTGTACCGCGAACTTTACGAACCATATCTATCACCTTTTCATGGTGAATATGTCGATTAGGTGCGACCCAATGTGCATTTATGCCAATGACAGACTCCTCCATTGTAACAGACTGTAGTTTACGCAATGGTGAATCATTATACCATGCCCCTTGCCCCTCTATGGCACTAAATAAATCCTCCCGCATGACATCAAATATGTAACCTAACTTTCCTACGCCATTGACAAAAATACCGATTGAAATCATAAAATGGCGATGCTGTTTAACAAAATTCATCGTTCCATCAATTGGATCAATAATCCAAACTACACCATCCAGTGATTTAACCTGTTCGCCCATTCCTTCTTCCCCTAGAATTTTGTGGGTTGGATCAAAAGCTTTAATTTGCTCAATAAAGAATAACTCCGTCTCTCGATCAATATTGGTAACGAGGTCATTTGCACCTGATTTTGTCTCAATTACTAGATTATACGAAAAAGCCTCTCGAATACGTCGCCCAGCTTCAAAAATAATATCTTTTGCAAATTTATCAATTTGTTGTAAATCCACTCATAACCCACCCTTCGAATATAAGAAAAGGCCTTTTATATTAATCGCTCTCGTATGTTTATGATGCCTTTTCCCACTACTTCACAACTTTTGCTATATAAAACCTAGTACTACCTTATGATATAATTTCTATTTTACCCTTTGTCACAATAAAAATCACCTGCTGTCGGAATATTCAGCAAGTGATTTTTTAAATGGGTATTAGATTTTGATTACGCATAGGCGTGCAAACTTTCAAGTTCCATCTGAATTTCTGCCAGACGTTTTTTACTTTTTTCAATTTCCATGTCATTTTTTTCATTCATTGCTGCAAAAAGTGAAGCTAATTCATAATCTAATTCTAATTGTAAAATGTGCTCATATTGCTTTTCAATGTCAACTTTACGTATAATTTTTACGAATGGTTTCATAAAAAACACTTCCTTTTTTTAATTTTTTCACAAAAACTTTACTCATTTGATAAAGTTCTTGTTATAAGATTTTTTCCCAAATTCAGCGTAAAATAAACCTTATAAAACGAAAGGAGTAAAATAAAATTGCCAAAAATAAAGTGGACAAACAAAGACTTTAAGGTTTTTACAATAGACGGTTTAGAACAAAGAATGGATGCTTTAAATTTACATGTACGTCCAAAATTCAATCAGCTAGGTGAAGATTTTTCTGCATTTTTCTCTAGCCAATTAGGTGAAGAATTCTTCCCGCATGTGGCTAAACATGCTCGAAGAACTGTTAACCCTCCAAAAGATAGTTGGGTTGCCTTCGCCCCTTATAAAAGAGGTTATAAATCATTGCCTCACTTTCAGATTGGTCTATGGCGCACACATTTATTCATCGTCTTAGCTATTATTTATGAAGCCCCTCAAAAAAATGTTATGGCTGAGCGTTTACTAGCTCATAAATCTTTAATTGAGCAGCTTCCAGATGATTTTATCGTGTCAGGAGATCATATGTCCCCTGAGGCCGTTTCTCTCGAAGTGGCAAAAGAAGACAAGCTTGAAGAAATGCTTATTCGCCTACGAGATGTCAAAAAGGGTGAGTTTTTAATTGGCCGTCATATTCCAAAAGAACAAGCAACCAAACTAACAGCAAGCGAATTACATCAATTAACAGAAGACACATTTAACAGCTTACTTCCTCTTTACAACATTATTGTTGGAAAATAAGCTAACCTTATAAAGTTTTTTTATTGATGTAGTTTATGCAATATGTCGTTTTTTAACACAAAAAAATAAAGAGTGGATGTGAGTTGATCTCACATCCACTTTTTTAATGGCCATTTCTTGGGGTAACTTTTATAATCATCCCATCTTCGGCTTCCTTTGTTTGTTTTACAACTGGATAGCTAATGTAGCCACTCGCCTCTTCAAATTCGCGAAAAATTGATTTTTCCTCTGCTTGGGAAGGAACAATCTCTTTAAAGCGTCGATATTTAGCTAGCATAACTTCACGCTTGATGCCTTTTTCATAAGCTTTCTCAATTCCCTCAAAGAATTGAACAACATCCACAATCTCCTCTGTGGACCAATCAGTTGAAAACGGATAAGAGTATTCCATTCGACAAAACCACCTTTACGTTATTGCCCCCATTTTAACCGTATACTTTCAGCTTCTGCAACCATTCGCTTAATAAGGTCATCAACGGTTGGGATATCGTGAATCATTCCGGTCACTTGTCCAGCCCAGCCAAAACCCTGTTCCTTATCACCATCATAAATAAAGCGTTTATTTGCTGAACCACTTATATATTCTTTCAACGCCTCATATGTTGGTGTTTTTTCCTCAATTTCCAAAATCTTTGTAGTAAAGTCATTGCGTAATGCACGAGCCGGCGCACCAATTGAGCGCTTAATAATGGTTGTATCTGCCTCAGTACTTGCAACTAGTGCCTCTTTATAAGCCTCAGAAGCATCAACACACTCTCGTGTTGCTATAAAACGAGTGCCCATTTCAATGCCTTCAGCTCCCAATGCTTGAGCAGCCATCCAGCCGCGTCCATCACCAATTCCACCTGAAGCAATGACAGGAATACTAACACTATCAACCACCTGGGGAACAAGAACCATTGTACCGACATCATCACGCCCAAGATGACCGCCACCCTCTTGACCCACAACCATTACAGCATCTGCTCCAAGCTGTTCAGCCTTTTGAGCTTGTCTACGAGCAGCTACAAGGACTAATTTTTTTATAGCTGTGCCTGCCAGTAAATTAAATATAGGCGCTGGATTTCCCCCTGTCATTGTAACAACTGGAACTTCTTCTTCGATTGCAACGCGCACCATATCCTCATAGCCTGTACCATGCATGCCAATCGCAAAATTTACGCCAAATGGTTTATCTGTTAATGTTCGTACCTTATGGATCTCTGCTCGTAATAATTCAGGATCTCGTAAACTCATAGCCGTTATTTGCCCTAAACCACCAGCATTCGACACAGCTGCGGCTAAATCAGCATATGCTAAATAGGCTAATCCCCCTTGAATAATTGGATATTTAACCTGTAAAAGATCCGTCACACGTGTATTCCAATTCATAGTACCTCCCCTTTCGTTCAATACTATTTTCTCGGTATCCTGAAAAAAATCCTTTTATTTTTTAGGAAAAGCCTATTTTTTCGTGTCGTTAGGTGCTATAATTCATTTGTTTTCTTAGATATTATAAAGTGAGGTGGTACCTGCGTTGTCACAATTAGAGACTCCATTGTTCGACGTATTATTAAAACATCGGAACAGACATCCCATTCAGTTCCATATTCCAGGCCATAAGAAAGGGCAAGGAATGGATCCTGCTTTCCGAGAATTCGTCGGCGACAACGTTTTATCAATTGATTTAATTAATATTGCTCCACTAGACGATTTACATTCACCAAAGGGTGCTATAAAAGAAGCGCAAAACTTAGCAGCTGAAGCCTTTGGTGCTGATCATACATTCTTTTCCGTTCAAGGTACTAGTGGCGCCATCATGACGATGATTCTGACCGTCGTCGGTCCAGGTGATAAAATTCTAGTGCCACGGAATGTTCATAAATCTATTATGTCGGCGATTGTATTCGCTGGTGCCATTCCAATTTTTATTCATCCTGAAGTTGACAGCGAATATGGGATTTCTCATGGCATATCTCCTGAAGCTGTTGAAAAAGCATTAAATGCTTACCCAGATACAAAGGCAGTACTTGTTATTAATCCAACATATTTTGGCTTTACAGCTGATTTAAAGCGTATTGTGGAGATTGCTCATGACCGTAATATTCCGGTAGTAGTAGATGAAGCGCATGGTGTACACATAAAATTCCATGATGACCTTCCATATTCAGCTATGGAAGCAGGTGCTGACATGGCAGCAACAAGCGTTCATAAGCTTGGTGGCTCCATGACACAAACGTCTATTTTAAATGTACGTGAGGGTCTTGTTTCTGCAAAACGTGTACAAGCTGTATTTTCTATGTTAACAACTACATCGACATCCTATCCATTACTTGCTTCACTTGACACAGCTCGACGTCAGTTAGCCATTCATGGATACGATTTAATTGACGATGCATTACGTTTAGCAAAGGATGCTCGTAAACGCATCAATCAAATACCACATTTAAAGTGCGCAGGTAAGGAAAAGTTACATTCTTCTGCAACTTATGATATGGATCCATTAAAACTTCTGATTAGTGTGAAAGATTTAGGTATTTCTGGTCATCGAGCTGAGGAATGGTTGCGTTATAATGCCAATATTGAAGTCGAATTGTCTGACCTTTATAATATCTTATGTTTAGTGACTTTAGGAGATACAAAAAAGGAAATTAATCTTTTAATAAATGCGTTAACTCGTATGTCAAAAGCATTTGATTCTGAAGCGGCTATAACAGAGGCTTTGGTAAACGTGCCAGAAATTCCAGCTCTTGCTATGTCTCCACGTGATGCTTTTTATGCAGATACAGAAGTCGTTCCACTTGCAGAAGCAGATAACTGTATTTGTGCAGAATTTATTATGGTGTATCCTCCCGGAATTCCTATTTTTATTCCCGGGGAAATAATTACTCAAGAAAATATTCATTATATTCAAATGAATATTGAAGCAGGTTTACCCGTTCAAGGACCAGAGGATACAACATTAAAAACAATTCGTGTTATCAAAGAACGTAAGCCAATTTTCTAAAAAATATAAGCTAGCTCTTCAATAAGAAGGGCTAGCTTTTATATTTATAAATACAGATGTGAGTATATTCTTCTTCTTGAACACAACCAGAAAACATTCTCTTCATTACAAAATAGTTATAATAGAATATTATCTGAAGTTTTTTTCATTTCATTTTCACAATGAATAATTGCTTCTAGAAATAACCATTTATTTAAAACAAAAGGGTTGTTTCCTATCTTTTTTGAGACAGCTCCTTTTTCTATAAAGCACCATTCTATTATAAAAATAAATACACAAATAAAGGGCAGAAGAAGGCTCCGATAATAGCCGTTAAACCCATTGATAAGGAACCAACTGATAATTCCTGTTCCCCATATTCTCTTAATTTCACAAGACCTACCCCATGTGAGGCACTTCCTACTGCCACTCCCCTACTCACGGCAGAGTCAATTTTGCCATACTTAATGACTAATGGTCCGATAATGGCCCCTACAAACCCTGCAATCATGACGAAAACAGCCGTTAAAGGAGGAATGCCCCCAATCGTTTCGCTCACCTGCATTCCAACAGGCGTTGTTAACGATTTAGGTAAGGCTGTCAGCATCCAGCTAGGTTCTACACCGATCCATTTTAGTAACACAAAAATTGTCACTAAGCCTGTTATCATGCCGATTAGAAGTCCTGATAAAATAGAATACTTATATTTCATAATAATAGCTCGTTGATTATAGAGAGGATATGCAAGTGCCACAACAGCAGGCCCAAGCATTTTCTGAAGCCATTCCCCACCTTGCATATAAGTTGAATAAGGAATATCAAATACAAGTAAAATCATTGCACTGACAATCGTAGTCGTGACCAAGGGAATCATGATAGGATGAGGAAATCGTTGATAGAGCTTTGTAAATAAAATAAACATGATGATGGTGCTAAGGACAACCGTTACTTCAATCAACAGTTAATTCCCCCTTTCCTTCTTCCACATTAGGCTTTGAGCTTTCTTTTTTGGCCAGTTCTCTTTTTTCAATGAGTTGTGTCAGCAATCCTGTTACATAAATAGAGATTAATGTACTAGCAATAACTGCTAAAATGATGAGCAGACCAGTGAATGTCATGAGCTCTGGATAATCAATAACACCTACAGTTGCTGGAATGAAAAACAACGTTAAGATGCCAATTAAAAAACCTGCTCCATCTTGTATATATTCGACCTTAATAATTTTAAAATTGAGTGAAAGTGCTAATAAAAGTAAGCCAATAACGCTTCCTGGAAGAGGTATGTGCAGATAAGAAACAAAACCAACCCCCATGTAATAGAAAATAGTAAGTATACCGATTTGCACAATAATCCGAACAGCTCGTAACAACAACGTAGCAAAATTTTCGTTCAACATTTCGCCACTTTTCACCCCCTATATCGTTCATTCTACATCTGTAGGAATTTTCTGTCTATTGTAATTTTAGAAAAATAATAATCAAATACCGAAATATCCAAGCAATTCTATGAAACAGTATTAAAAGTCCTATTCTATAAGAACTTCACTTTTTATCATTATGACTTATCAACTTTTTTATATTGTGCCTATCCACTTCAAATCACTTTTTTAATGATCATCTAGCAAATTTCGAAATTTTTTTATATAATCGAAAATTACAAAAGATTACTAGTATTATCAATGACTAAAATTTCTAGAATAAACACAAAGGTGGGATTCACTATTATCTTTAAAACATTAACACTCCAAGCCCGCTTTGCCTATTACAGCAGTTTTTTAATTTTTATTATTGTTATTTTAGCAGGCATCCTCTTTTATATGACCATATCTGATGCATTGCAAACACAAATTGGAAACCGGGCACTATATTTGGCGGAAACAACGGCTAGCAGGGGTGATGTAATTGAAGCGTTTCATACAAATAACCCTTCCGAAAGTCTGCAAAAAATTAGCAAAGAGATTATGCTTGCTGCAAAAACTACTTATGTTGTAATAGGAGATAAAAATGGTATACGCTACACCCATCCTATCGCTGACCGTATTGGTAAATCGATGGTCGGAGATGATAATGACCGAGCATTAATCAACGGTGAGTCTTATATTTCCATTGCAAATGGTTCAATGGGACAATCCATTCGTGGGAAAGCACCTATCTTAGACTCAAATGGATCGATTATTGGTGTTGTTTCAATTGGTTACTTAACAAGTGAATTAGATCGCTTATATTTTTTATACCTTGATAATATTTTTTATACGATGGTTATTGCACTAGGCATTGGTATTATCGGCTCTATTTTTTTATCCCGAAACATTAAAAAGCAAATTTTTAATCTGGAGCCAAGTGAAATTGCCAGTCTATTAACAGAAAAAAATACTTTAATTGAATCAGTCCGTGAAGCTATTATTACGGTAAATCAGAAAGGTGAAATTACGACCCTAAACAATGCTGCCGCGAAAATCTTACATTTAACGGATTCAGCTTCTATCATGGGCGATAATATAGAAGAGCATATACCAAACACACATCTGCTAAACGTATTAATGAAGGGTGAAAAACAACTTGATAAATTGATGATTGTTAATGGTCATGAAATTATTGTTAACCGTGTACCTATGAAGGTGAATGATAAAGTTGTCGGCGCAGTTGCAAGTTTCCGATTACAATCAGAAATAGAACAAATGGCTATCGAATTATCACAAGTAAAGCAATATACGGAAGCTTTACGTGCTCAAACACATGAGTTTAATAATGTCCTTTACACAATATCAGGCCTTATTCAATTAAATGCATCTGATGAAGCACTATCTATTATTCATAAAGAGGTACAAGGACATTCTTCTCTAACCCAATTTATAACAAAGCGTGTAAAGGACCCATTTTTAAATGGTTTAATTATCGGATTTTTTAATCGTGCACGTGAATTAAAAATCAAGTTGATTTTTGATGAGGATAGTTATTTAGAAACATTCCCTGAAAGCATCGAAAAAAGCCTAATTATTTCTATTATTGGAAATTTATTAACCAATGCTTTTGAAGAGGTTGAAAAAAACAAAGAGCGACAACCAATTATTAGGCTTTTTATATTTGATAATGGAGAGGAAATCATCTTTGAGGTCGAGGACTCGGGACAAGGTTTTGCACAAGAAAAACTAGACGTGCTATTTTCAGAAAATATTTCTACGAAAGATAGTAAGCATCGAGGCTATGGATTAAGGAAAGTCATTTCCAGTATCCATGATTTAAACGGTACTCTTGCTCTTGAAGAAGGAGATTTAGGAGGTGCCCTATTTATCGTATCTATTAGCAAAAGGGGGACTATGATCCATGAACAATATTGAAGTGCTAGTAATTGAAGATGATGTACGTGTAGCAGATGTACATTGTCGTTTTTTAGAAAAAATTGAAGGCTTTACAGTAATTGCACGGGCAAGTACGGGAGAAGAAGCTTTAGATTGGCTTCAATCATTTTCACCACACCTTATATTACTCGATGTCTTTTTGCCAGATATACTGGGAGTAGATTTAATTGATAAAATCCAAGAAGTGAGCCCAACAAGTAGTATTATTTTGATTACCGCAGCTACAGAGGCACATATAGTACAGAAAGCTTATCAGAAAAATGTTACTGATTACATTTTAAAGCCATTTACATTCGAACAGCTAAAAGAGAGTATAGAAAAATTCCGTTACAAGTATCTATTGCTGAAAAATAATGAGAAATTTACACATGAAAAAATTCAATACCTTTGGCCAAAAGCAGGTTCATCCCCCCTTCAAGAAACACCGTTATTATTACCAAAAGGGATAGATCCAACAACAATGAATCATGTTATCAACCATTTAAGTATAATGGAGAATGGTAGTACAGCTGAGCTGTTGGGAAAGAATATAGGTGTCAGCCGTTCCACCGCTCGTCGTTATTTAGAATTTTTAGTTACACAAAAGCAGGTCTATACCGAACTGACTTATGGTACAGTTGGGCGTCCTGAACGACGATACTTTATTTCCACATAAACTTTATGAACAAAATGATGTTAATCCACATTATTATCACAATATTTCCAAAATTGAGAAGTAAGTTATAGTATGGGTAGCGCTAAATTGATAGCGCTACCATTTTATTTTTAAGGGGGATTTTTATGTGGAGGAACATTTCTAAAATAATGGTAGCTGGCTTACTATTTACTAGTTTGGTTGGCTGTTCAGCATCAAATGGAGAAAAAACAGAGGGAAAGAATGCCAGTGATTATCCAAAAAGTAATATTACCATTGTTGCTCCATCAGGTGCTGGTGGTGGCTGGGATTTAACAGCTCGTGCAGTAGCAAAAACAATGAGTGATACTGGGTTGATTGATAAGGCGATTCAAGTTGAGAATAAGCCAGGTGGTGGTGGTGCTGCCTTCATGGCAACATTTGCTACAAAGGAAGCCAATAATGATTATATATTAATGGTTAAATCACCACCGATCCTTATAAATCATGAAAAGGCTGAAGGAAATAGTAAATTTGGCTATAAGGATACTACACCTTTAGCACAATTAACACGTGACTATGGCGCAATCGTTGTTAAAAAGGATTCTCCTTTCCAAACGCTTGCAGATGTTTTAAATGCCATGAAAACTTCACCAAAAGATGTCACATTAGCAGGTGGGTCTGCACCAGGTTCGATGGATCATCTAGTAGGAATTATCCCGGCTTATAAAGCGGGGATTGACTTAAAAACAATTAAATATGTTTCTTATGACGGTGGCGGTGAGGCAGTTACAGCATTATTAGGTGGCAATGCGGATGTAATTGCAACAGATGCCTCCACAATTGCTACTTATGTTAAATCCGGAGATGTTCGTGTATTAGCTGTCAGTTCCTCTGAACGCTTAGAAGGTGAGCTAGCAGAGGTTCCTACTTTTAAAGAAGCCGGTATTGATGAGGAGTTTACAATTTGGCGTGGTATCTTTGGTCCAAAAAATATGAGTGAAGATGCGATTGCCTATTGGTCTGAAAAATTACAGGCAATGTCTGAATCAAAAGAATGGCAAGCTGAGGTGACACGTAATGGCTGGCAAGCAGAATACCGTAATGCGGAAGAATTTACAGCTTATCTAGACAGTCAAAATAAAATAATCATTGAACTACTAACAGCTCTTGGTATGCAAAAATAACGAATCGTTTTTTTAAAAAAGGCACAAGTATTTCCATTAAATATAGAACTACTTGTGTAACTTTATCTATTTTCAATGGAGGTGTAAAACGGTTGAGCTATACATTTGATAAAACATTTAGCATTACCCTCTTAGCACTTAGTATTTTGTTTATTTTTCAAGCAACACAGATTTCTGATAGTGCTTATGGGTCTACAGTTGGTCCCAAAATTTTCCCATTAGGTTTAGGTATTATTTTAGGTTTATTAAGTCTTCAATTATTTTATGAATCATGGAAAAAAGCTGTGAGAGAGCGAGTCACAGGAGGACCAACTACTTCTTCTAAAATATCTTCAACAGAGCTCAAAAAGTTCTTAATTATTTTAGGTAGCGCTCTTGCGTATGTATTTTTCCTTGAAAAAATTGGCTATATGATAACAACATTTTTATTTTTGTGTATTAGTTTCCAAACAATGGAACGTACTAAACTTATTTATTCAATTATTATTGCAGCTGGATTTTCACTGGGCGTCTATTATTTATTTACAAGTTTACTAGGAGGGTCATTGCCTAGTTTCCCAATTTTTTAGTACAGGAGTGAACATATGTCGACATTGCAATTTTTAGCTGATGGATTTGCAGTTGCCCTTCAATGGCAAAACCTTTTATTCGCTCTTGTTGGTGTCATAATTGGTACAGCAGTTGGTGTACTTCCAGGTATAGGTCCCATGAGTGGAGTTGCATTATTAATCCCCGTTACAGCAACCATTACAGCTGGACTACCTACTGAGGCTGCCGCTACCAGCTCAATTATTTTACTTGCAGGGGTATACTATGGGGCCATGTATGGTGGATCAACAACTTCCATTCTATTAAACACGCCTGGTGAATCCTCATCAGTTGTGACAACATTGGATGGCTATCAAATGGCTAAACAAGGTCGTGCTGGAAGTGCTCTTTCTATCGCGGCCATTGGCTCATTTTGTGCAGGCGTTGTAGCACTACTAGGTCTGATATTATTAGCTAATCCATTGTCAAAATTAGCACTTAAATTTGGACCCGCAGAATACTTTTCTTTGATGTTATTAGGACTTGCAGCAGTAAGTGGCCTAGCAGGACGTTCTATTACCAAAGCTTTAATTATGACTGTTTTAGGGCTTATGCTCGGAACAGTTGATATTGATGCCGTATCAGGTATAGAACGTTTTACATTTGGTCAGCCAATGCTGTTCTCTGGCATTGAATTTTTAACCATCGCTGTTGGTTTATTTGCATTAGGCGAAGTATTTAAAACCATTCTTGAAAAAGAAGAAGAGGATGGTCAATTAGCCAAAATTAATCGTGTATTACCAACAAAGCAAGATTTAAAGGATAGTGCTGTTCCTATTGCTCGCGGCTCCTTATTAGGCTTTTTCATCGGCGTATTACCCGGCGCAGGCGCAACACTTGCCTCATTCTTTTCTTATATTACCGAGAAAAAATTCAGTAAAACACCCGAGCAATTTGGAAAAGGTCATATTGCGGGTGTAGCTGGACCTGAATCAGCGAACAATGCTGCATCAGGCGGTGCAATGATCCCATTACTAACTTTAGGAATTCCCGGCTCAGGTACTACTGCTATTTTAATGGGTGCACTTATTATGTATAATATTCAGCCAGGTCCATTATTATTTGATGAACATCCACAAGTTGCTTGGGGATTAATTGCCAGTATGTTTATTGGAAATTTAATGTTATTAGCATTAAATATGCCTTTGGTCCGCATTTTTGCCAAAATCATCGAAACACCTAAAAAATATTTATTGCCTATTATTATTGCAATTTCAATTTTTGGAGTTTATGCCGTACAATTCGCCACGTTTGATTTATTTTTATTAGTAGCTTGTGGTGTACTTGGTTATCTATTTGCTAAAAATGATTACCCAGTAGCTCCATTAGTACTTGCATTAGTACTAGGGCCGATGATTGAAAATAATATGCGCCGTGCATTAACCATTTCGAATGGAGACTTTTCTATTTTTATAACAAAGCCTTTATCATTACTATTTTTAGTGGTTGCCATTTCTTGGTTACTTATACCACTGATTATGAAAATACGTGGTAAAAATGTTCTTATTAATGAAGAAGGATAAATATTCTTAAAAATCCACTATACTTCTATTAGTATAGTGGATTTTTACTATTCTATAATGCGTGACCAGAGCCACCATCAATATTAACAGCTGTACCTGTAACATAGCTCGCCGCATCAGATACTAAAAAAGTGATAACGTTTGCTGCTTCTTGCGTATCACCTACACGACCCAGCGGAATTACTTGCCCCACTTTACGAGAATATTCTTCCCATGATAAATTTGGTTCTTCCTTTTTCCATTTCTTTTCGATTTGATCACTACGAATAAGTCCTATACATACAGAATTTACTCGAATATTATCCTTCCCTAAATCCTTGCTCATCGCTTTTGTCAAGGCAAGCCCCGCAGCACGGCTTACAGTAGTTGGAAGTGAACTTGCAGGTGGAGTTTTAGCCATCACGGCAGTCACATTAACGATTGCACCGCCCCCAGCCTTTCGCATATATGGAGCAGCATATTTTGAACAATGAATAGCTCCAAATACCTTTAAATCTAAATCTGCCTGCCACAGCTCACTACTCACCGTTTCAAAGGAATTCGCTGAAGCTGTACCAGCATTATTAATAAGAATATCCACACGTCCAAAATGCTCTACAGTACGCTCAATGAGATACTTACAATCTTTTTCTTTTGTAATGTCAGTTGGAACAATTAATACATCTACGCCTGTTTCATTTTTTATGCATCCTGCAGCCACTTGCAGTTGTTTTTCACCACGAGCGCAAAGTACAACCTGTGCACCCTCTTTAACAAGCTGCATGGCTGTATAATAGCCAATTCCTTTACTCGATCCTGTTATAATTGCTACTTTCCCCGTTAAATTAAGCTCCATTATTAAATCCTCCTTACTTTCTACAATGCTATCATTATAGCATTTATCGATTATTCAGAATAATCAAAGGAGCTTGTAAAAGGTAGAAATACGATTTAAAAGCTATAATAATTGAATATTTTCCATGAGGAGCTACTTATTACTTATCATTATCATTCAAGCCTGTTACAGGAAAAAGCTAATAGAAAAATTAATTGTTCATATAAAACATTGGCTAAAAAAAGAGTGTAGATAAGCGAATGTCTCGCTTTATCTACACTCCTTTATTCAAATTATTTTTTCGCTACAATGTGGATTGGGTTGCCAAGTAATACTTCAGCAGTTTCCATTGTAATTTCACCTAATGTTGGGTGAGCGTGAATTGTTAATGCGATATCCTCAGCAGTCATGCCGCCTTCAATTGCTAAGCCCATTTCAGCGATCATATCAGATGCACCAGCACCTACGATTTGAGCACCAATTAATAAGCCGTCTTCTTTACGAGCAACAAGTTTCACGAAACCTTCTGATTGGTTTAATGCAAGAGCACGACCATTTGCTGCGAATGGGAATTTCGCTGCAGTGTATTCAATGCCTTCAGCTTTTGCTTGTTCTTCGTTGTAACCAACTGTCGCCATTTCTGGATCTGTGAAACATACAGCCGGCACAGCAAGATAATCAACTACTGATTTTTCACCCGCAATTGCTTCAGCAGCAACTTTACCTTCGTAAGATGCTTTATGTGCAAGTTGTGGACCTGCTACGATATCACCGATTGCATAGATGTTTGGAATATTTGTACGACATTGTTTGTCAACATTGATTAGACCACGTTCACCGAATTCAACTCCGATTTCAGCAAGGCCCATTTCATCTGTATTTGGACGACGTCCTACAGTAACTAATACGTAATCAGCTTCAACTTTTTTCTCTTCTCCGCCTACTTCATAAGTTACTACTACGCCGTTTTCAGTTTCTTCTACGCCTTTTGCAGATGCGTTAACTTCAATTTCAACGCCTTTCTTTTTAAGGCCTTTTTTCACGATTTGCGTCATTTGTTTTTCGAAGCCAGCTAAAATATCTTTTCCGCCTTCAATAATTGTTACTTGAGAGCCAAGGTTCGCATAAGCTGATCCAAGCTCAGTACCAATATAACCGCCACCGATAACAACTAATTTACCAGGTACTTCTTGTAGAGAAAGTGCACCAGTAGAATTTAATACACGATCAGTGAATTTGAATGTTGGAATTTCAACTGGACGAGAACCTGTTGCAATAATGACATTGTTAAATGTGTAAGTTTGAGCAGATTCACCATTGATGATACGCACTGAATGAGCGTCAACGAAATAAGCTTCACCTTGTACTATTTCAACTTTGTTACCTTTAAGTAAGCCTTCAACACCGCCAGTTAATTTCTTAACAACGCTGTCTTTAAATGCTTGTGCTTTTGAGAAGTCTAATTTCACATCAGAAGCGATGATTCCCATGTCATCTGAATGTTTAGCTTGCTCAAAACGGTGACCTACTGAAATTAATGCTTTTGATGGGATACAACCTACGTTTAAGCACACTCCACCAAGTACATTTTTTTCAACGATTGTTACTTTTTGGCCAGTTTGAGCTGCACGAATTGCTGCTACATATCCTCCAGGACCTGAACCAATGACAAGAGTATCTGTTTCGATTGGGAAATCTCCTACTACCATTTTTGTTACGCCTCCATTAATAATAATTCTGGCTCACTTAACAAACGCTTTAAATGATTTAAAGCATTTTGCGCAGTGGCTCCATCGATCATACGATGATCAAAGCTCAATGATAATGCTAACACAGGTGCGGCTACAATTTCACCATTTTTTATTACAGGTTTTTCTGAAATTCGACCAATACCTAGAATTGCTACTTCAGGATGGTTAATAACTGGTGTAAACCATTGTCCTCCTGCAGAGCCAATATTCGTAATGGACATGGAAGCACCTTTCATTTCATGTGGTGCTAGCTTACCTTCACGGGCTTTTGTCGCTAATTCATTAATTTCATTAGACACTGCAAATACAGATTTACGATCTGCATGCTTAATAACTGGTACTAGTAAGCCTCTTTCAGTATCTGCTGCAATACCAATGTTATAGTAATGCTTTTGGATAATTTCTTGTGTTGCATCATCTAAAGAGCGATTAAATTCTGGGAACTCGCGTAAAGTTGAAATAAGTGCTTTCACTACATATGGTAAGTATGTTAATTTAACACCTTTTTCGGCAGCGATATCTTTGAATTTTTTACGATGTGCTACAAGAGCTGTTACATCGACTTCATCCATTAGTGTAACATGAGGAGCCGTTTGTTTCGAGTGTACCATTGCTTTTGCAATCGCTTTTCGAATACCTGACATTTTTTCACGAGTCTCTGGGAAATCCCCCTCAAGAACTACTGGTGCTGCTGGTGTAGACGTTTCTTGTTGAACTGTATCTTCTGATGTTTCGATATTTGTAGTTTCAGCCTCTACAGTGCCTCCACCTTTTAAGAAGTTTTCAATATCTTCTTTAAGGATTCGACCGTTTTTGCCTGTACCCTTCACTTCACGAATATTTACATCGTTATCACGGGCAAATTTACGTACAGAAGGCATCGCGATCACACGTTTTGTTTCATCAACTACTGTCTCCACTTTTTCTGGAGCTTTTTCGGGAGCTTTTTCTGGTGCCTTTTCCTCTTTAGCAGGAGCTTTTTCTACGTTCTGACCAGATTCAGCAGTTGCTTGAACTTGTGCCTCTGTTTTTGCTTCGGCATGATCGTCACCTTTTAGCTTTAAGTCTTCATAGCCAGGTGCGTCTAATCGGATTAAAACATCGCCAACTACGGCAACTGTTCCTTCTCCTACTAAAACTTCCTCTACTGTTCCTTCAACTGGTGAAGGGATTTCTACTACTGCTTTATCATTTTGTACTTCACAAAGAATATCGTCTTCTTTTACTGTATCTCCAGCTTTAACGAACCATTTCACAATCTCGCCTTCGTGAATACCCTCGCCAATATCCGGTAATCTGAATTCAAATGCCATTTGTACCCATCCTTTCTATTTACTGTTGTTCAAGTTTAGAAGCTTTATTAGAATGTTAAAACTTTTTTCGCTGTTTCCATTACATCTTTGTAGTTTGGTAACCAAACACCTTCAGCTTGTGGGAATGGGTACACAGTATCTGGTGCAGCCACACGAAGAACAGGAGCCTCTAAGCTTAGAATTGCACGCTCTGTAATTTCTGCTACTACGTTCGCAGCGATACCTGCTTGTTTTTGAGCTTCTTGGACAACGATTGCACGACCTGTTTTTTCAACAGATGCGATAATTGTTTCCACATCGATTGGTTGAATTGTACGTAAGTCAATTACTTCTACAGAATGTCCTTCTTTTTCAAGTTCTTCTGCAGCCTTTAAGCTTTCATGAACCATTAAACCGTAAGCAACAATTGTTAAATCAGTACCTTCACGTTTTACATCCGCTTTTCCTAGTGGAATTTCGTATGCTTCCTCAGGCACTTCTTCACGGAATGAACGGTATAGTTTTAAATGCTCTAAGAAAATAACTGGGTTGTCATTACGAATAGAAGAAATAAGTAAACCTTTTGCATCATATGGTGTTGATGGAACAACAACTGTTAATCCTGGTTGTGCTGTCATTAAGCTTTCTAAGCTATCTGAGTGCATTTCAGGTGTGTGCACACCACCACCAAATGGTGAACGGATTGTTACTGGAGCATTGTAGACGCCACCACTACGGTAGCTCATACGTGCTAGCTGGCCACTAATTGAATCCATTACTTCATAAACGAAACCAAAGAATTGAATTTCAGGAACTGGACGGAATCCTTGAAGAGAAAGGCCAACTGCTAAGCCACCAATACCTGATTCTGCTAATGGTGTATCAAATACGCGGTCAACCCCAAATTCTTTTTGTAGGCCTTCTGTCGCGCGGAATACCCCACCGTTGACACCTACATCTTCCCCGAATACAAGAACGTTTTCATCATTCTTTAATTCTGTGCGAAGTGCATCTGTAATTGCTTGAATCATCGTCATTTGTGCCATAGGTTATTTCGACTCCTTCTCTTTATAGATTTCATACTGTTCTTTTAGATTAGATGGCATTTCGCCTTTATACATATTTTCCATTAATTCTGTTACTTTTTGTTTTGGAGCAGCATCTGCTTTTTTGATTGCTTCTTTAATTTCTTCTTTTGCTCGCTCAATAACTGCTTCTTCTTTTTTCTCATCCCATATACCTTTTGCTTCTAGGTATTTACGGAAGCGAACTAGAGGATCTTTTTGAGCCCATTCATTATCTGTATCAGAAGTACGGTAACGAGTTGGGTCATCCCCAGCCATTGTATGAGGACCATAACGGTAACACATTGTTTCAATTAATGTTGGGCCTTCACCATTAACCGCGCGCTCACGAGCATCACGAGTTGCTACATAAACTGCAAGCGCATCCATTCCATCTACTAAAATACTTGGTAATCCTGCTGCTACACCTTTTTGTGCAATTGTTTTAGCAGCTGTTTGCAATTCACGAGGTGTTGAGATTGCATATTGGTTATTTTGTACGATGAAGATTGCTGGAGATTTAAATGCACCTGCAAAGTTAATGCCTTCATAGAAGTCTCCCTGAGAAGAACCACCGTCACCAGTATAAGTTACTGCAACAGCTTTTTTCCCGCGTTTTTTAATACCAAGTGCTACCCCAGCAGCTTGAATATATTGTGCTCCAATAATAATTTGTGGAGCTAAAACGTTTACACCTTCAGGAACCTGATTCCCCATGAAGTGACCACGTGAGAATAAAAATGCTTTTTCAAGAGGTAAGCCATGCCATACAATTTGAGGTACATCACGGTAACCTGGTAAAATCCAATCTTCTTGTTCTAATGCAAAGTGAGAAGCAAGTTGTGAAGCTTCTTGACCAGCAGTCGGTGCATAGAAGCCTAAACGTCCTTGACGATTTAATGAGATTGAACGTTGATCTAAAATACGTGTGTAAACCATACGTGTCATTAACTCAACTAGTTCCTCATCTGATAATTTCGGATCTGCCTCTTTATTTATAATTTCGCCTTCTTCATTCAAAATTTGAAACATTTCAAACTTATCTTCGATTTCAGTTAGCGTTTGTTTAGCATCAAAAATATTATTGTTTTTCTTGCTCATTTGTCACATCTCCCTTTCAGCTGTATTAAAATAAATCACCTTTTTAACTAGTACAACTTATTCTTGACACTCAGTATACTGAATAAAATACTGTCGGTCAATCATCTATTACTGCTATATACAAAGATTTTTTCTAGAATAACAATCAAACACAACTGTCCTATACTGTATTACTAATATTCAAATTCTGTATTACAACACCTTACTCACACCATACAACTCTTACGTTTTCCAACAGGTTTTCCCCTAGTAGAATACCCCATTCTCGAAAATCTAATAGCATTAGAAAAATTTTTTGAGTATATTCAAATAAGGACTTTTTTCATGGGATTGTACGAAAACGTGATGTATACTTATTAGTAAGCACTACAAAGTTGAAAGGAAGATTACTATTATGATTTTAATGGATGATATTATCCGCGAAGGTCATCCGACTTTACGCACAAAAGCAGAGGAAGTTAAATTCCCTTTAACTGAAGAAACAAGAAAGCTTGCTGAGGATATGCTTCAATATTTAATCAACAGCCAAGATCCTGAAATGGCAGAAAAATATAATTTGCGTAGTGGCATTGGTTTGGCTGCCAATCAGGTAAATAGCTTACAGCGTATGTTTGCTCTTCATTTAAAAGATGAGGCTGGTGAACAATTAAGCTTTGTAGCCATAAATCCAAAGATCGTTAGCCATTCTGTTGAAAACACATACCTATCAGCAGGAGAAGGATGTCTTTCTGTTGACCGTAATATCCCTGGGTATGTACCTCGCCATGCACGCATCACAGTAAAATTTAAAACAATTGATGGTGAAGAGAAAAAAATGCGCCTTAAGGGCTTGCCAGCTATTGCCTTTCAGCATGAATTAGATCATCTAAATGGCATTATGTTTTATGACCGTATTAATGAAAAGAATCCATTTGCGGAAATACCAGATTCAATCCCATATGAGCGCGACTAAAAACAACCTCGGCAGTTTTTTACTTCTGCCGAGGTTAATTATTATTTACATTCTAATTGTCTATCCATATTTAACCGAGCATTGATCGTTTCAATTAATGCTGGCAACTCCGCCATTGTTTCAATTGTATAATGAGCGCCAGATTCTTCAAAAACACATTTTGTTTTCTCTATGATTTGTTGCTGTTCTTCTGAAGACAGGGCATTGAATTCTTCTTCGGATAGTCCCATTTCTGAGCTTCCAATAATAACGCCAACAGCCCAAACACCTGCATTCAAGGCTTCCTTTATATCTGATGTTGTATCGCCAACCTTCACAACTTGCTTCGTCGCTTGCGAACCTAATACCTCCATATTTTTAAAAATCATATATGGATATGGTCGCCCTTTATCACCAACCTGTGTTGGTGTTACAAGAAAATCAGGTTGATAGCCCTTGTCAGCAGCATGCTTTGTCACTACTTCCATCATTGCATCTGTATAGCCAGTTGTAGAGCCTATTCGAATACCTGCATCTCTTAATTGCTGTACTGTTGTTTTCACGTGCTGGATAGGATCTGTATAGGTCGCCAAAGACTCCATTAATTTTGTTTCAAAATGATTATAAAATACATGTACATCCTTTTCAGTAAAGGATTGTCCATGTACACGATGCCATGCTGCTTTAATTCTTGGCATTTCTAGCATGGTGCGTATATGATCAATTTTCAGCATCCCCATTGGTTTACGAGCCTCTTCCAGTGTAACTATTACACCAGCATCTTCAAAAATTGTTAAAAAAACATTAACAGGAGCAAAACAACCAAAGTCAACTGCAGTGCCTGCCCAGTCCAAAATAACCGTCTCAATTTTCATTGTTTTTCACCACCATATAATTTTCAATGATTTCACATAATGCAAGAATATCTTCCTCATGAATATCACCAATATTGCCAATACGGAATGTATCGACATCCGTCAGCTTACCTGGATAGATAACGAAACCTGCATTTTTTATTTCCTGATAAAAATGCTCAAAAGAAAACTCTTTATACGGGAATAAAAATGTTGTGATAATTGGTGATTGAAGCTCCTCCGAAATATACGCTTTAAATCCCAGCACCGACAAGCGAGAGCGAAGTAGTTGATTATTATACGCATAGCGTTTGTAGCGGGCATGAATTCCGCCTTCTTCATTCAACTCTTCAAGCGCCTTCGCAAAAGCTGCCACTACATGTGTAGGCGATGTGAAACGCCATTTCCCATCTTGCTTCATTACTTCCCACTGACTATGCAAATCTAATGCAACACTTCGAGCTTGTCCCTTACATTTTTCCAGTGCTCTTGTATTCGCGATAACAAAACCAAAGCCTGGGACACCCTGAATACATTTATTGGCACTACTAATACAAAAATCAATATGCAAGCTTGATAAATCCATTGGTACGCCTCCAAAGCTACTCATGGCATCCACAATAAACGTTTTGTTGAACGAATGAACAACTTCCCCAATTTCTTTAATAGGATTTAAAATACCAGTAGTCGTCTCACAATGTACGAGAGCTACATGAGTAATACTCCTATCTCTTTTAAGGAAGGATTGAACTTCTAACAAGGAGGGCTGTTCATCATAAGGAGCACTATAAACAACATGCTGTAACTTTAAGGCTTTGGCCATTTCAACAATTCTTTCACCATAAGCACCATTTGTTAGTATCAGCACCTTATCATTTTCACCAATTGCTGTTGTTAGTACAGACTCTACTACAAAGCTTCCACTTCCTTGCATTAGTACCGTAGTGTAATCAGCTTCATCAACTTTTGCTAATTTTAAGAGTTGCTTACGAATCACTTGTGTCACATTTTTATAATCGTCATCCCATGTACAACGATCTTTTAACATTTCTCGTTTCACTGCTTCAGTTGTTGTCAATGGACCTGGCGTCAATAATTTATAGTTACTCATCTGCTATAACTCCTTATCGCTGTGCTTCTTTAAAGAAGGCTTGGTGTTTTTCTAATAAATCTACGGTTAAGGTAGTATCCCATTTTTTCAAATAGGTAGGAACGTGCTCGTCCTTTACTTGTTCTCCTTCATATAGAGCTACAGGATATTGCTCTAGAAGACCATCACGAGCCTCTGTTGCAATTACCTTTGCAATTTCTTTTGCTAATGCTTCCTCACCTTCTTTATCTACAACAGCTACAGATTCCGTTAAAGTGAAATTTCCTTCTGTCGGGTCAATATAATCAATCGGTAACCCTTCGTTTTTGGCATCAATAGCTTGGATACGTAAACCAAAGCCTGTAGCAACTTCTCCTGTTTTCACCTTTTTAATAGGGCCAGAGCCTGAACTTTCAATATGTGGTCCTGCATTTTTAATTAACTCGGCTAGAACTTTTTCCCCTTCCTCTTCACCATATTCCTTTATAATAGCTTGTACTAGAAGCCACCCAGTTGAGGAGTCCATAATGTTTGGGAATGACACTAAATCCTTATAGGCAGGGTCCGTCAAATCTTTAATGGATTTCGGAATAGATAGCCCCTTTTGTTGTAATACCTCTGTATTAATAAAGATAGAGCCTATATTGCCTAAAATCGGTAATGCATACGTAACACTCCCATCAAGAGGCTTTAAGTCTGAAGAAATATCCACAAACATAGATTTTGAGGTTTGTGCACTTTCTATAAAATAAGAAGCCATTGTTACAACATCTGCTTCAATATCTGTCCCTTCCGCCATCATTTTGCCACCTAACTCAGAAGTACCAAACGACTGGATTAAATACTTACCTTTATAGCCTTTATCATCTAATGTAGTTTCCATCACTTCAATAGCTTCATCATCAGCATTTGAATAAATGATGACTTGCTCTTTGGAATCTGCTGCTACTCCTCCACATGCAGCTAAAACGACTGCTGCTGCACTTACTGTCCCTAACATCATGCCTGTTGACTTCTTCATTTTGTAATCTCCTCCGTTTTTTCTTTATGTGCTGCTATATAATCACAACCTAATTTCACAATGAGGTTTGTACATAAAATGAATATCGATAAAACAAAAATATCGGTGTACTTTGCGAAATGCTGTAGCTCTTTTATCCTTGTCGATACAAGCATTGTCTTTGTGCTGACAAGAAAAATAACACCGCTGACTGTAACCATCGCATTTAAAAAATAGTAGCTAAACATTTGATAAATCGTTGGCCTAATATTCGGTAAAATAATTCGTATCACGGTTTTTAACCACGAATCCTTTAACAGCTCAGCTGTCACTTCCCACGTAGGATCCATTTTTTGCAATGAATTTTTCGCCATTAAATAAGGTGTCGTAAAAAAATGCACGATATTACATGCGATAATGATAAGAAAAGTACCCTTTAAAGAACTTCCATTAAAGAAAAATAAGTAGGATAATCCAAGTACCATACCTGGAACTGTATTTGTCATCATAGAAGTTACATCTAAGCTTTTTCTTCCCTTTAATGGTGTCCTTGTATTAAGAAGCGCCGACATAAATGTTATGCCCACACCTAATATTGCTGTTAGAACCGCTACGATGAGAGAATTGATGTAAACCTTTGTTAAATCTTTCTCTGCGAGTACATTTTGAACATGCTCTAATGTAAAGCTGAAATCGTACGGATAGCCTTTGGTAAAAGGCACGATAAACATGGTTGAAAAAATAATACATACAGCTGTTACACAGAGAATTGAATAAATTGTAAATAGCGCGTCTCGTAAACGATGCTTTACAAGTTCACTTTGCCCAACCTGTTTATATTGAAAATTAAAGCGCTCTAAAATCGTTAGCATGACAACACCTAATACAGCAGGTACTAGCATTAACACAGAAATGACTGCTCCACGTTCAAAATGCACAATGGAACCTAACATAGCTTGGTAGAGTTCAGTAGCTATTACCCTGTAATTGCCACCAACCGATGCAGGGATTCCAAAGTCTGTGAAGCTTAAAACAAATGTTAAAATAAATGCCCCGCCAATTGACCCAACCATAGGACGGTATACGGTATGATAAAAACGACGCATTGGCTGATCATGCATTAATATTGAAACAAGTAAAAAACGTTTATCGATATATTGCATGGAGTTTTGCATTAATATAAAAGCAACTGGTAATGTGTATAAGACGTAACCGATCACCAAGCCGTTATACCCATAGATTGTAAAAAGAGGCTGCCCCACTAGTTTTGTTAGAATTCCTTGATTCCCAAATGTATAAATCAATACAAAGCCATAGGTGATGGTTGGCAGTAGCATCGGCAAGGTAATTCCAATTTGAACTAGCTTTTTTGTATGGCGATGCATCGTAGTAAAATGAACAGCATAGGCCAACCAAAAGGCTAAAATGGTTGTAATCACTGATGCTACAAAAGAAACTTTAAAACTATTCGTAAAAGCTTCACGAATTTCGATATTCCGTAAAGCTTCTATATAATTTTGAGTGGTAACGACATTGCCTATTTTGAATGACTGCCAAAACATATAAAGCAATGGCACAATTAAAAAGAATAGAAAAAATAGTAGAATCGGTAGAAAAATTAATTTCATTATTTTATTCGTTTTAAGCATATGTTTCTCCAAACAATTGATAGATGTTATGTCGCTTAATATGAAGCTGCCTTAAGATAAAATCTTCTACAAATTGATTTTTTGGCGCTGTAACAATTTCATGAGGTGTGCCAAATTGAGCAACTGTACCTTCATTAATAATGATGACTTTATCCGATAAGGTAAGGGCTTCTTCCGGATCATGTGTCACGATAATCGTCGTCAAATTAAATTCACGGGCGATGGATTTAATACGTTCCTTTATAGATTCCTTTATAACGCCATCTAGTGCACTTAGTGGTTCGTCTAATAATAGAATTTTAGGTTGCATCACGAGTGTTCTTGCAATGGAAACGCGTTGTTTTTGCCCACCAGACAATTCATGAATCTTCTTATGCAAATGAGGAGCTAGCTCTAAAAAATCAATGTATTCTTGTATCTCCTCTTTGGACATTTTCACATTTTTATTTTTTAATCCATAAATGATATTGTCGTATGCATTTAAATGAGGAAATAACGCAAAATCCTGAAACACTATATTAAATCCTCTTTCTTGCATTGATTGCTTGGAAATATCTTGTCCATTGTAGACAAGCTGACCAGCAGTTGGATCTACAAGTCCTAAAATGATATTAAGCAAAGTAGTTTTACCGCAGCCACTCGGCCCTAGCAAAGAAATAATCTCACCTGATTCGACGGTTACATTGATATCTACTAAAACTTTTTTATTTTTATAGCTTTTTGAGATATTTTTTAGCTCTAACAAATTGGGTCACCTCACTCAGTTCTTAGCTTCAGTATAGAGACTATTTGTAAAGGAAAATGCTTATTTGTGTAAATGTTGAGTAAATTCTGACCAACTGTTGACAAAGTTATGGTTATTTTGAGTAAATATCTAGTAGAGGTGATGAAATGTATATGATAGAAAGGCAACACCAAATTTTGCAGTTTATACGTCAACATAAGGTAGTAAAATTAGTAACACTTACAAAAGAGTTTAACGTTTCAATGGAAACGATCCGTCGTGATGTCCAACAGTTGATGCAAGACAAAAAAATTGAAAAATTTTATGGGGGCGTTAAATATATTGAGCCAGTAGAAGGACTAATTGATCACCGACTTCACGAACAGTTAACAGAGAAAATCGCCATTGCCAAAGCATGTGCTTCGCTCGTTCAAGATGGGGAATGTATTTTCATTGATAGTGGAACAACCACCTATCAAATGACACCATTTTTATTGGACAAGGAAAAACTAACAGTGGTGACAAATTCACTACCTGTAGCATTTGATCTAATCGGCTCTAACATTGAGGTTATACTGCTTGGGGGTAAAGTACGCCATTCTGAAAAATCAGTGACATCAAATGAATTTTTATTTCGCTTCGAGCATCTTAATATCAATAAAGCTTTTATTTGCGCTAGTGGCGTTTCAATTGAAAAAGGCATATCTGATTTTAGCTTGGATGAAGCGATTACTAGAAAGCAAATTATTTCCATCTCTCAAAAAGTCTACGTAGCTACAGATTCCTCAAAATTTAATAAAGATGTAGCGATTCAAGTTTGTCCAGTGGATGACGTAGATGTCATTATCACAGATGACGCACTATCCAAAAAGACGATTCAACATTTTTCGGAAAAAGGTGTTCAAATAAAAACCGTCAATATGGCATAGACCATTAATCAATAAAAAACAACTAGTTGTAAATTTCACAACTAGTTGTTTTTCATTTTTAAATAATGGATAGCTTACGCATTATTTTAGAGAGACCATCCTCGTCTACATGGTCTGCAATATGATGAGCAACTGCCTTCACTCGCTCATGGCCATTTCCCATAGCAACACTTGTCCCAACTGCCTGTAGCATCTCAATATCATTTATGCCATCGCCAAAAGCAAAGGTATCTTGTAAAGTGATGCCCATTTTTTCAAGCACCTTTTCAATACCAGCAGCCTTCGAACCTCCCTTTGGCAAAATATCACAAGAATAACGATGCCAACGTACAAATTGAACATTTGGGAATGTTTCATTATATAAAGGTTCATCTTTTTCTTCCATAAAAATAAGTGTTTGATATACATTGTTCTGCATATAATAAGATGAGTCTAATTCTGGATACGGATATTTAAGAGTATCTAAGCTTTCAGCTACCATACGATGATCGCCAACTGAGGCAATCATCCGTTTATCATCTAAAAACACTACCGGTTCGTTACGCGCCTCACCAAAGGCAATAATTTTAGCTAGTTCATCTTTCGCAATCCCATTTGTATAGACAACCTCACCTTTATAGACAACATATTGGCCATTGAAGGTAACATACGTATCGATCTCTAATTCTTCTAGCAATGACTCAATCATAAATGGTGCTCGACCAGTAGCAATTGCCAATTCATAACCATTACGTCGTGCTGTCAAAAGTGCCTCTTTTGCAGATGAAGGTAACTTTTTTTCACTGTTATAGAGAGTACCATCGACATCAAAAAATAAAATTTTGTTCATTCTATTAACCCTTTCCATAAATATTATCCTTTCAAGCTAAATGACTTTACATAGACAATAATTTTAATTATAATGATCCTAAGGAGTGATGTGCCATGCTGAAGAAACTCAAACGAAAATTATTGAAGCAACTTCGCGGCGTACTCGGAAAAAAATCAATTGCCTAACATTTGCCCTTCATTATTTGAAGGGCTTTTCTTTATTTTAGAGGAAGTGCGTGATAATATAAAGGAAATGCATTTATTTGGCTATACGCAACCACTGTCTCACTACTTCCTATACAATTTTATAACATAGTGCACATCTGAAGCATTGAGATACAAGTATTACAAACGTACATTTCTTCAATAAAAGAAATTCGTTGTTTTCTTGTAGCACGTGTGTGGTAGTAGTCAAAGGTGCAAGAAAATTGTACGCAATTAAAGGAGAGCAAACTATGATTTACAAAGTTTATTATCAAGAAAATGCAAATGAGATTCCAGTTCGCGAAAATACTAAAAGTCTATACCTAGAAGCTACTTCAGAACGTGAAGTACGTGAAAAGCTAAAAGACCGAAACTATAACATCGAGTTCATTCAACTGCTTGAGGGTAACTACTTAGAGTACGAACAAGCAAGCCCGAACTTCGTCTTGGAGGAAATTTAACAAACATGAAGTTTGTTAAAAATGACCAAGCAGCTGTTTTCGCGCTCGGCGGACTGGGCGAAATCGGCAAAAACACTTATGGCGTTCAATTTCAAGATGAAATTATCTTAATTGACGCCGGTATAAAATTTCCAGAAGACGACTTACTCGGCATTGACTATGTTATTCCTGATTACACGTACTTAGTACGTAATGTCGATAAAATCAAAGGACTGTTTATTACCCATGGGCATGAGGATCATATTGGTGGTATTCCATACCTTTTACGTCAAGTAAATATCCCTGTCTATGGCGGTAAGCTTGCACTTGGCTTATTACGTAATAAATTAGAAGAACATGGCTTGCTACGTACAACAAAACTCATTGAAATTAAAGAAGAGGATGTTATTAAATTCAGAAAAACATCTGTTAGCTTCTTTAGAACAACACATAGTATTCCTGATGCTTATGGAATTGTTGTTAAAACACCACCTGGTAATATCGTTCACACAGGTGACTTTAAATTTGACTTTACACCAGTGGGTGAACCAGCCAACCTAACAAAGATGGCTGAAATCGGACGTGATGGCGTGCTTTGCTTACTATCTGATAGTACTAACGCTGAAAAGCCTAATTTCACAATGTCAGAGCGCACAGTTGGAAAAAGTATCGACGAGATTTTCCGTAAGGTGGATAGCCGTATTATTTTTGCTACCTTTGCATCAAATATTCACCGTTTACAGCAAGCCACAGACGCAGCCGTAAAATACGGAAGAAAGATTGCTGTCTTTGGTCGCTCAATGGACAATGCTATTACGATTGGTCGTGAGCTAGGTTACATTACTGCTCCAAAGGATACATTTATTGATGCTCAAAGCATCAATCGACTTCCTGCAAACGAAGTGATGATTTTATGTACAGGCTCTCAAGGTGAACCAATGGCTGCCTTGTCACGTATTGCCAACGGGACACATCGTCAGATTCAAATACAGCCTGGCGATACAGTTATCTTTTCTTCTTCACCAGTACCAGGTAATACCGTGAGTGTTAATAAAATCATTAATTTATTGTTCCGTGCAGGTGCAGAAGTCATTCATGGTGCATTAAACAACATTCATACATCTGGTCACGGATCTCAAGAAGAACAAAAACTGATGCTTCGTTTAATGAAGCCTAAGTTCTTTATGCCTATCCATGGTGAATTCCGTATGTTAAAAATGCATACACATTTAGCTGAAGATTGCGATGTTCCACTAGACAATACATTTGTTATGGAAAATGGTGATGTTCTAGCACTAAGTGCCAATGAAGCACATGTAGCTGGGCGTATTCCTTCAGGAGATGTTTACATTGATGGCAATGGTATTGGCGATATCGGTAATATCGTGTTACGTGATCGCCGTATTCTTTCTGAAGAAGGTTTAGTGATTGTAGTTGTAAGTGTTGATATGGAAAACCAAAAAATTGTTTCTGGCCCTGACATCATCTCACGTGGATTTGTCTATATGCGTGAATCAGGTACGATGATCAACGAGGCACAAAAAATGCTAAACCGTCATCTGAATGAAACAATTCAAAGCAAAACTCCTCAATGGACAGAATTGAAAAATGAAATTACAGACGTATTGGGACCTTATCTATTCGAAAAAACAAAACGTCGTCCAATGATCTTACCGATTATTATGGAGGTTTAACCTCGTAAAAAGAAACTATGTAAAATTTACATAGTTTCTTCAGACTGTAGACAAACTCAATGAATTTTGAGTTTGCCTACAGTCTTTTTTCTTTTACAATAAAGTAAAGCCGTTGATTTCCACTACGGGCGGACGCTTTCCGCGGGCGGGGTCGAGCTGCTTCCCTCGCTTCGCTCAGTCCAGGATCTCGACTTTCCCGCTTTTCCCGCAGGAGTCGCCACCCTTCGTTCCAATCAACTTCTACATAAAGAATTATTGATAAAAAGTACACTTTCGAGGTGATCAACCATGATGACGAAAAATCAAATCAATGAACGTGAACAATTAGAAATGCTAACGATTGATCAATTAGTTCCCCAAGATCATTTAGTACGAAAACTAGAGGCGGCTATTGATTTTTCATTTATCTATCCTTTAGTAGAAAACCTCTACTCTGCTAAAGGACGCCCTAGTATTGATCCTGTTGTTCTCTTTAAAATGACGTTTATTCAGTACGTTTTTGGTATACGGTCCATGCGTCAAACCATCAAAGAAATTGAAACGAATATGGCGTATCGTTGGTTTTTAGGGTTTGGCTTCCATACAGAAGTCCCGCATTTCTCTACCTTCGGTAAAAATTATGTCCGTCGCTTTCAAGACACTGATATATTTGAGCAGATATTCTATCGTATATTAAAAGAGATTATGCATCAAGGACTCCTCCATGCAGACCATTTATTTATCGATTCTACGCATGTGAAAGCGAGTGCGAATAAACGAAAGTATGATAAAAAAGTTGTGCGAAAAGAAACACGGGCTTATGAAGAGAAACTTCAATTAGAGTTAAATATTGATCGTGAGGAACACGGAAAAAAGCCCTTTCCCCCGGAGAAGTTTGAAAAGGAAGAATGGAAAGAAATAAAGGAAAGCACGACAGATCCTGAAAGTGGCTATTACGTGAAGGATGAACGTACGAAGCAGTTTGCGTATTCTTTTCATGCAGCGACAGATGAAAAGGGCTTTGTCTTGGGTGCCATTGTAACTCCGGGAAATGTGCACGATAGTCATGTATTACAGCCACTTGTGGAAAAAGTCATTGAAAACGTTCAAAAACCATTAGCTGTTGCGGCAGATGCAGCCTATAAAACACCAGCGATTACGAATTTTTTATTAGAGAATCAAATGTTGCCTGTTCTTCCTTATACACGTCCTAAAACGAAAGATGGATTCTTCCGAAAGCATGAGTATATATATGATGAGCACTATAATTGTTATCTTTGCCCACAAGGGCAGATATTGAAGTATGCAACAACGACGAAAGAAGGATATCGGCAATATAAATCGAATCCTTTGATTTGTGCGAAGTGTCCAAGCCTTTCCCAATGTACAGAAAGTAAGCATCATCAAAAACTCATTCAACGCCATATTTGGGAGTCGTATGTGGAGGAAGCTGAACATTTACGCCATTCCTATGACATCAAACAGATTTATGCAAAGCGCAAAGAAACGATTGAGCGTGTATTTGCGGATGCAAAAGAAAAGCATGGTATGCGATGGACAACCTTAAGAGGTCTAAAAAAATTGTCCATGCAGGCGATGCTTACTTTTGCTGCCATGAATTTAAAGAAACTGGCTACTTGGACGTGGCAGGCAGCTTAAGAAGGTAGCTATGCTCGAAGAGTATGTTGAATTTGGTAGTATATTATCAAATGTTAAAGATAAAATAGGAAGAAAAATGACAAAAGCCCATCGAGAGTGAACCTCTCGATGGCTTTTGTCTACAGTCTGAAGAAACTATGTAAAATTTACATAGTTTCTTTTTTATTTTTGAAACCTCCTTTTTATTTTTGCGTATATAGTAATAACAACATCAAAAAGGAGCGTTTTTATGCTAGATAAAATTCTTCATTCCTTACTCAATAGTAAATCCAAACGCCATTATTCTTCATCAAGTAGCCGTAGTAGATATTCAAAGCGACATAATTATTATGGTCACAAGCATTATAAGCGTGGCTCTCGTAAAAGCTCACGCAGTTTTTTCAGCTCTATGAGTTTCTTTAGTAGCTAATGTGGTGGAAACGAATTTCCGAAAAAAGTTTTGACCAGGCTGTAGAACTTTACATAGCCGAACATCCCGATTTTTCTTTTAAAAAATTCCTTGGCTATGGCTCATATGGTCGTACGTATTTAATTGAAGATTGCTCGTCAGCAAGTCTATTTGTTTTAAAATGCTTGCGACCCAAACATCGTCACCACCAGAAAACCATTCATAAATTTCAACAAGAAATTCACATACTCCAGCAACTTTCACTACCCTATGTTCCTACCATCCATTCAGCAGGAACAATTTCAGACAGCCCATTTTTTATCATGGACTATGTCAATGGGCAAACTTTTGAGGAGCTTATTTTTCAGAATGGTACCAAATTTACAATTGCTCAATCCCTTGCTATTACAAAGCAATTATTAGAGCAAATTGTACAGTTACACAATTATGGTATTGTACATCGCGATTTACGGATTCCGAATATATTGTTAGTGGGTCAGCAATTGCATATTATTGACTTTGGTCTAGCTACCACTTATCAAAAGCAAATCGATATCTCTACGATTGAAAATCCAAAACGCGCCGAAAATCATATTAGTGATCTTTATTTTGTCGGCCATTTTTTATTATTTTTACTATACTCAGACTACAAGCCAAGCAAGAAAAAAGAGAAAGTTTGGCAGCAGGAATTAAAATTACCAATCAAAGTCCAAGATTTTCTTGAGCGCCTATTATGGATTCAAGAACCCTTTGCAAGTGCGTTAGAGGCCTTGCAATCTATGCCCCCATTCATAGATAAAAACCATTAAAAATAGAATTGTTCACCGCCAAACGTGAACAATTCTATCCTAGAGTTCAAATATTAAAGTATTTTGCAGTTACATATGCAATCCAATGATACGCTGGGTCTAAACGTAGATTTTCAATTAGCCCCTTAATGATTGCTTTACCATAAGTAGGATTTTCTATTTCTTGCTTTAACAACTCAATGGATTCTTTTTCTATAGAATCCTCAGTATGATTTATATTTTGCTCCAATAATTGTAGTAAAGCATCTTTTGACACGTCTTCCTCACACGGCTTTGCAATAAACGGCACAAGATCTGCTGTAATAAATGGAATGGTTGTATGATGGGCAATAATATCTGTCTTTTCTGCTAAAGATTTAGCTAATTGCTCTAAATCAAGTGGCATATCTGAAAAAATAAAAAGCTCAGCATAGCTCTTCATAAATCCTTTTATGCAGTACATTACATCATATTTCATTTCTTTTAATTGATCCTGATAAAGCTGCTCAAGCATATAGAGAATTGATTTCGACATTTCTGCTTCATACGCTGTTATTTTATGAAATAGCTCTTTTTTTGTTAAAAAGACCTTTTCATTAAAGAATACACGTGCAGATGCAGAATGGTCTTTGAATGCTTGAAAAATACTTTTATAAAATTCAACCAAAACAGTTTCTTTGTTATACGTTCCTCTGACTACTTGGTCAACATCTGTAATAAACTGCTGTAAATAGTAATCAACCATAGATATAACAAGCTCATCTTTGGTTTTGAAGGATAAATAAAATGCACCTTTAGAAATCCCGCAGCGTTCTGTAATTTGTTGTACTGACGTAGCTTCAAAACCCTGTTCAGAAAACAGTTCTAACGCTTTCTCCATAATTAATTGCTTTTTTAACATATTTTTAACTCTCTCCTAATGCATTTCGTTGACAAATGACCGATTAGTCATTAGTATAAATAATTGAATTTAGATAGTCAATAAAGGGTAGGTGTGAAGGTGAAAGGTTTAGTTAATTTCGTATTAAAGAACAAATTGGCAGTGTGGTTATTAACAATTATCATCACTGTCTCTGGTATTTATTCGGGTACAAGGATGAAAATGGAATCGATACCTGATATTTCGATCCCGTATTTAATTGTCATGGGCGTATATCCTGGCGCAACGCCTGAACAAGTCATGAATGAACTTTCCATTCCGTTCGAAAAATCCATAGAAAGTTTAGAAGATGTGAAGGCTGTTTACTCAACTTCCTCTTCCAACGTAGCACAAGTTCAAGTGGAATACGACTATGGAATTGATATGGATGAGAAAAAACGTCAATTAGAAGCAGCTTTAGATAATCTTAAACTACCTGAAGGTGCTCAAGAGCCTACTATTATGGCAATCAGCATGAACATGATGCCCGTAGTCGCTTTATCTGTAAGTAGCTCTAAGGAAGATATTGTTGATTTAACTTCAACAGTAGAAGAAGTTTTACTGCCTAAAATCGAAAAGATTGATGGTGTTGCATCTGCTACCATCACAGGTCAGCATATTGAACAAGTATCGTTTAAATACGATGAAGAAAAAATGGCAGCACTTGGTTTAACAGAGGAAACTGTTAAACAAATGATTCAGGCAAGTGATATGTCACTGTCACTTGGTTTATATCAATTTACTGTCGGGGAACAAGCCGTTTCAGTAGATGGTAAGGTAAAATCAGTGGATGAACTGAAAGACTTATTAATTCCAGTTACACCTTCAGCTACAAATCCTTCACCTTTCGTTCGTCTAGGTGATATTGCAAAAATTGAAGTAGAAGGTAAAGTGCAATCTGTTTCACGTACAAATGGTCAAGATGCCATTGCTATTCAAATCGTAAAAGGCCAAGATGCGAATACGGTAACAGTTGTTAATGCCGTAAAAGACCTTATGAAGGATGAGGAAAAACGATTAGACGGCTTAAACGTAGAGATCTCTCTTGACCAAGGTGCCCCAATTGAAGATTCTGTATTTACAATGATCGAAAAAGCAGTCTTTGGCGGCGCAATTGCCGTATTAATCATTTTACTATTCTTACGTGATTTCAAATCAACGATTATTTCAATTATTTCTATCCCAGTTTCTATCTTCATGGCATTACTCCTATTAAACTGGATGGATATTACTTTAAACATCATGACCCTCGGCGCGATTACCGTCGCAATCGGTCGTGTTATCGATGACTCAATCGTAGTTGTAGAAAATATTTACCGACGAATTCACTTAAAACAAGAAAAACTTACAGGTCGTGCCCTAATTCGCGAAGCAACAATTGAAATGTTCAAACCAATTCTTTCTTCAACATTGGTAACGGTCGCTGTATTCGCTCCTCTTATTTTCGTAGGTGGTATGGTAGGCGAATTATTCATGCCATTTGCCCTTACAATGACATTTGCATTAGGTGCATCGTTATTAGTTGCGATCACAATCGTACCTGCTTTATCTCACTTCTTATTCCGTAAAAAGTTATACGGTGAGAAGACTGAAAGCCAACATAAAGAAGTTGGTAAACTTGCTACCTGGTACAAAGGTGTCTTAGAAAAAGTATTAAATCACAAAATTATTACATCTGTCCTTGCGATTCTTTTACTTGTTGGTTCTCTTGCATTAACACCACTTATTGGTTTTAGTTTTATGGGCTCACAAGAAGAAAAAGTTATGTACTTAACGTATACGCCTGCAACGGGAGAGCTGGCTGACGAAACGGCAGCAAATGTTGAAAAAGTAGAAAAAGAATTAATGAAACGTAAAGATGTTGATATTTTACAAGTTTCCATTACAGATGCGAAGAATGTCGATCCATCAGCAATGATGATGGGTGGAGGTGCTGGCGGTGCCTTAATGTACCTTATCTTTGATCCGGATATGGAAGACTTCCCTAAAGCTCGTGATGAGGTTGAAGACTATGTATTTAACATCGGGCAATCAGGAGAATGGAAGTCTCAAAACTTCACTTCTATGTCGATGTCATCAAACGAAGTCAGCTATACACTGTATAGTGATGATTTAGATAAACTTCGAGATGCTGTGAAACAAGTAGAGGGTGCTCTAAAAGAAGTGGATGGCTTAGAAGATATTAAATCTGATAATGAAGATCCATACGTAGAGCATGTGCTAAAAGTTGAACAAAAAAATGTCCTTCAATACGGGTTAACGACAGCTCAAATCGTGATGGCATTAAATTCAAATACATCGCAAGAAGTATTAACTACCGTGAAAAACGATGGTAAAGATATCGATGTCATCGTTCAACGCGATGCTAAAGCAGCTGCGACTTCACTTGATGATGTCTTAGCCACTGAAATTAAAACAGCATTAGGTACAACAATGACTATCGGAGAATTAGTAGATGTTGAGGAAGGTACAACACTTAACTCATTATCTCGTTCAAAAGGTGAATATTTCGCAACAGTATCTGGTACGATTATCGGTGACGATATTTCAAAAGCCACTACTGCTGCTGATAAAAAAATTGATAAATTAGATTTACAAAAAGGTGTAACACTTGGTGTTGCTGGTGTTGCTGCAGATATGCAAGAAACATTCACTAAGCTTGGTATTGCGATGTTAGCAGCCATTGCCATTGTTTACTTCATTCTAGTGGTAACATTCGGAGAAGGTTTAGCTCCATTCGCTATTCTTTTCTCACTACCATTCGCAGTAATTGGTGCATTTATTGGTTTATTCGTTACAGGGCAGACTATTTCTGTATCTGTCATGATGGGTCTATTGATGTTGATTGGTATCGTCGTAACAAATGCCATCGTATTAGTTGACCGTATCATTCATATGGAACATGATGGTCTTGCCATGCGTGAAGCGATCCTTGAAGCAGGAGCAACACGTTTACGTCCTATCCTGATGACAGCCATCGCTACAATTGGAGCTATGATTCCAATGGCACTTGGTACTGGCGGTAGTGGGTTAATTTCCAAAGACTTAGCTATTACTGTAATTGGCGGTTTATTATCTTCTACCCTATTAACACTCGTTGTTGTACCAATTGTTTATGAAATGCTATCTAAAATGTTAAAGAAAAACCGTAAAGATATTGAAGAAAATTAATAAAAAAAAACAACCACTCATGCAATCTTTGCGCGAGTGGTTATTTTTTATCCTAAGCTTTTTATTGATTTTCTATTACTACAAAAACTTCCTTGCTTTCCACACCTGTATTTGATACAGCCTTAATGCCGTATGTATAGCTATGCTTAGCAAGAGCTGACTTGTCCACAAATTTAGTGAATCCATCCATATTATAAACAACATCCACTATATTTCGAGGGTCATCATAAGAGCCTTCTTTGTTTCCTGTAAAACGATAAATGACATACTTGCGTGGTTGTGTTTCATTTTCGTCTATAATCTCTATCTTACGACCTGCCGCTTCCTTTGTCACTTGCACAAAAGTCGGCACGTTCGGCACTGTGTCATCATCCCAAGTTGTTTCTGGTGTCAGTGCTGTGTAATTATATAATTGTTGACTAACAATCGTTGCATAGCCTAGTTTATTGTTTTGAAAGCTTCTCAAGGAGAAATGCATTTGCCCCTCAGCCGCTACCTTTTCCGAACGATTCGCTAGTATTTGACTAGGTAGCTCCATTTTATTTTTCCATGCTGCATCACTATCATTGCCAACTTTGTAATCAGCAAGCCCAATGTATAGATGTACAGGGTGTGTTGTTGCGTAGGTTTGCACTTCATGGCTCCACCAATCTAGCAGCGTTCCATATTTCGCAACAGATAATGTTCTTGACCAATAAATTTGTGGTGTAATGTAATCAATTGTGCCATTTTGAATCCATGTTCTGACGTCTGCATATAAATCATCGTAATTATTAACACCAGCCCTTGTATCGCTTCCTGTTTTATCTAGCGATTTATTGCGCCATACACCAAATGGTGAAATACCAAATTGAACATATGGCTTTGTGTCTTTAATGGCCGTGTAAAGATTTTCTACAAGACGGTTGACATTATCTCGTCGCCAATCCTCCACCTTTTTGAAGGAAGCACCATAGTTTTTAAAAGCTGCTTGATCTGGAAAAACTTCATTAGCAACTTTATATGGATAAAAATAATCATCCATATGCACTGCGTCAATATCATAATTGGCTACTAGCTCTCTTACTACTTCAACTAAATAGTCTTGTACTTCTGGTAAACCAGGATTTAAATAATATTGCTTACCGTATTTGATAACCCAATTTGGATGTGTTCTAGCCACATTATCAGCAGCAAGGTCTGTCAGTTTTTGTCCAGACATTGTTACACGATAAGGATTCATCCATGCATGTAGCTCCATACCCCGTTTATGACTTTCCTCTATCATGATCGCAAGAGGATCGTAGCCTGGATTCGTGCCTTGCTTTTTGCCTGTTATGTAAGATGACCATGGCGCTAAATCAGAGGCATACATTGCATCATTTGTTGGTCTTACTTGATAAATAACAGTATTGAATTTATTGGCTTTTAGTTGATCCAAAGTTTGGCGTGTCCAAGCCGTGTACTGCTCCTTCGTCATACCTGCTTTCATATCAAGATTAAGAACGGTTGAAATCCAGACAGCCCTCATCTCCCTTTTTGGCTGTGTCGTGCTTGCCATGGCAGTCTTTGTAGGGATTGTCGATAGGCATAACACAAAAATCATCGCGACTAAAGTTAAGATCTTCCATTTACTATTTTTCTTTCTCATATTTCCTCCATTTGCTATTTTTCTATTTTAGTATATGACAAGTACTCGCTATATGCACGTCTCCGAAGCAACTTTATCGGAAACAATGCAAGCAGATAATAAGTTTCATCTCTAACAAACGTTCTCGATAGTTTCAAAATATGTATAAAAAAACTACTGAAAAGACAATGTATAGTACTTTTCCTTTAAAGAAATCGATAAATATAGATGCATGGCGTTTCATTTTATGAGATTCATTTTACAATTTCCAAATTTTTAAATTCAACCTAGTTTTTGCTTAATTCATTCTTTACGCATCGATGAACTTTATGCTACAATCAACACAACTTATATAGAACGGAGGGTATTCCAAATGACAGCTTCAATTAGACTACGATTTCACCTTATTAATTAAATATGTGTACACTTTGCCTGCTGTGCAAGGGAAATGGAATTAGGTCTAGTCTGTTTTAGGAATACTGGAAAAGAGGGGACTTCTACTCCCCTCTTTTTTTGTGTTGTCTTTTACTTTCCACACAGGCACTACTGTTAGAAAGGGATGACGAAATTGGAACATTGGAAACGTAACACAATACTTTTTTTAAGTAGTCAAACGATTTCACTTTTTGGCTCTGCTCTTGTGCAATATGCCATTACATGGTATATCACACTTACAACACAATCAGGCAGCATGATGACCATCGCGATCATTTGCGGCTTTTTACCAACCTTCTTCTTAGCACCTATTGCTGGTGTCTGGGCAGATCGCTATAACCGTAAATGGCTTATTATTTTAGCAGATGGAATGATTGCCTTATCTACGCTAATTCTAGCTATTTTATTTTTAATCGGCTATGATGAGCTCTGGCTACTATTTGTTATATCAGCCGTACGCGCAGTTGGTGCAGGTATTCAAACACCAGCAGTGGGCGCAATTTTGCCACAATTTGTTCCTGAAGAGCATTTAATGAAGGTTAATGGTGCAAATAGTAGTATTCAAGCCTTCATCATGATTCTTGCACCTATGGCAAGTGGTGCATTATTAACGATGGCTTCTATTGAATCCATTTTCTTTATTGATGTGACAACAGCGGCTATTGCCATCGCTATCTTCTTATTATTTCTGCATATCCCTGCACATGCAAAAGCTAATCAGCCACAAACAACAGGCTATTTTAGTGATATGAAACAAGGCTTCATCTATATTAAAGAGCATGCTTTCTTGAAACAATTATTCTTGTTCTTTGCCTTTTTCATGCTGCTTGCTGCACCTGCTGCCTTTTTAACGCCTTTACAAGTTACACGAACTTTTGGCAATGATGTATGGCGTTTGACTGCCATCGAAATGGCCTTTGCCATTGGGATGTTAATCGGTGGTATCGCAATCGCAACATGGGGTGGCTTTAAAAATAAAGTGCATACAATGACATTATCTGCTTTGTTATTTGGTCTTTGTACAATAGCTCTCGGCGTCATTCCTATTTTTTGGTTGTATCTCGGAATCATGGCCATTACTGGCATAGCCATGCCAATCTTTAATACACCTGCAACGGTGTTATTACAAGAAAAAGTGGAAAGTGACTATATGGGAAGAGTATTTGGCATTCTTAGTATGATATCTACCTCTATGATGCCTTTAGGAATGCTAATTTTCGGGCCAATAGCTGATATTATTGCTATTGAGTGGCTACTCATCGGTACAGGATTATTACTCTTCATCCAAGGATTTTTCCTTCTGGGCAGTAAAGTCTTATTAAAAGCTGGTAAACCTACTGCTGAGCATGTTGACTCGCTAGAAAAAAAGTGAAGATTTTATTTCAAGAAAATTGTTAATAAAAAAAATAACATTTAAATTTAGCCTATACACAATCTCAAACAACGTTGACGCTAAAAAAGCCTTGCTTTATGCAGGGCTTTTTCCATCTTAATTTATGTCTTGGGAATAATTTTTTGTGCTTTAGCATCTTGCTTCCCACAATATCTGAATTGTAATTATTTAAAATTTAAATGGTCATGAAGATCTCTTCCAATACGCAACAACTTCGGTATCCAAAAATTTTAGATGTTGCCCTTAAAGGAATTTAAAGATATGTATTAGGAAATAGGACGCTTAGAATTTATCTGTACATTTTTCACCATAACTTATTAAAATACGGACTTTAATCTAATTGAACTAAATATAATAACGATGAATAGGACGTCCTACGTTTCCATATTGTATATCTACTTTTAATAGTTTCTGCTTTTCTAAAAAGTCTAGATAGCGTCTAGCTGTAACACGTGCTGTACCTATATAAGCTGATACCTCCTCCGCTGATACTGCCTCGCCACTTTTTTTTATATATGCAAGTACCTTATCTAAGGTAGCTCGATTAAACCCTTTTGGGAGTTCTTCTATAAGAATGGCATCCATTCCTGTTGTTTCTACTACAATTTGTTCAGGAAGACGCTGTTGCATTAAATGATCGACATCATGCTGAGTTAAATCTTGCATCCCGCTTATTTTCCTTCTATAGCTTTGATAATTTTTTAAAGTCTGCTCAATCCGCTCAAACGTAAAGGGCTTCATAATATAATCATAGACACCTAAGTGTAATATTCGCTGCACAGTGGGCATATCATTCGCAGCTGTTACAGCAATAACATCAACATGAAGATGCTCTTCTCGTATTTTCCCTAACGTAATAATGCCATCCTGCTCTGGCATAAAAATGTCCATAAAGACAAGCTCTGGGGTTAATTGTTTAATTTTTTGAATTCCCTCAATTCCATTGCTAGCATAGCCAACTAATGAAAAACCTTTGATTTGTTCAATAAATTGTCTGTTCACTTCTCGTACCATTGGATCATCTTCAATCAATAAGACATTTATTACATCCATCTATACTTCTCCTAACTCAAATAAAATTAAGAAACTTGTTCCTTTCATAAATTCACTTGTTACTTCAATATCTCCATTGCCTTTTCTTACAATTTCATAGACTAAATGCAAGCCAATGCCTCGATTTTCACTAGCCTTTGACGAAAATCCATTTTCAAACATACGCTCCTGCACCTCTTTAGTCATGCCAATCCCGTTATCGGTAACTGCAATCGCTAAGACGCCATCATGCTCGTCTACAGAGATGGCTACATATTTATCTTCCTTAGAAAGTACATTTAATGCCTCAAAAGCATTTTCAATTAAATTGCCAAACAACACAACAAAATCATGATGATCTAATAGAGGTGGAAAGCGTTTAAAATGACTTTTCCGATCAATTTCAACCTCGATACCCAGTTCTTTTCCATAACTTACTTTACTTAATAACAAACCTGAAATATTTTCATTATGAAAGCGTTCATTTAAAAATTTCGTTAATGAGGCTTCATTTTCAGTAGTAACAGTAACATATTCAAGTGCTTGCTTTGTATGTCCCAATTGCAGTAGTCCCGCAATCGTATGAATCTTATTTTTATGCTCATGGGTTTGTACACGTAATGCTTGAACAAAGGCCTTTACACCTGTTACTTCCTCCGCAAGCTTTTTCACAGCTGTTAAATCTTTAAACATAGCAACTGCACCAACTAGCTCTCCATTCACAATAATAGGTACACGATTACTTAAGATACTATGATGATTAATGTAAAGCTCTTGATCATAAACAGGTGTTGCTGTTTCAACAATTTCAGGCAGACGGGTATCAGGCAAAACGTCATAAATCTTTTGTCCAATACAGTCCTCTATTTTCCTAGTAACACCTAAAATATCGGCCGCTTTTTCATTAAAAATGGTGATATTCATTTCCTTATCTACCGCTATTATTCCCTCATGCATGGCATTAAAGGTTTCTGTTCTTTCCACATACATTTTTGCAATTTCATGAGGTTCAAGCCCAAACATTTGTTTTTTTATATGTCGTCCTAGTGTATAGGCACCGAAAATACTAAAAATCAGTGATATAACAATAGTTATCATAATTTCTCGCTCATAACTTTGTAACATTTCCAGAAAATCTGGTAATGAATAGCCAACGACTACAATGCCCACTTGTTCCCTTTTATCATTAATAATTGGCACGAAAGCCCGTATCATAACACCCGATTCTCCACGTGCCTTTGATACATAATAATGTTCACTAAATGCGGCGTTTAAATCCTGCGACTCACTGCGTTTTCCTATTTCCTTACTTACTGGGTGTGATAGTTTAATACGCTCCATATTCATTACAACAATATACTCGGCCTTATGAATCACTCTAATGCCATCTACAATTTTATTAATATTTTTTGCAGATTCTTTTATATTGGCATTTTCCAGATGTACACTAAGCTCTGGTACATTTGATACAGTTCTTGCCACAAGCATTGCTCGCTGTCCAAAATCTTTTTCCTGTTCAGATAATAGGTTACCGAGTAAAAAAATACCACCTAGTAAAAAGGAGAGTGCAATGATTAAAAATGTCACTAACAGTATTTTGCCGTTCACAGGCATTTTCATCATTAAAAAATTCCTTCCTTTCAAATTTGCATTCTCATAATCAGTGGCACACATATTTAGTTTTAAGATTATCTGCAAAAAAATCTTTTGACAACATATTTAGTCGATATAAGTAGCAGAAAATATTGAATTTAATGAACAATATTATAAACTGATAATTTAAAAAGAACTTAATTATCACTCTATGTTTTTGTATTATAACAATAATTAATTAACTATAGCGTACCATAACAGAGATAGTTATTGATATTACTATATTTATATGTAAATGTAAGTAAATGTACTTAATGAACGATATGATTCTTATTTTCTAAATCTCTTTTTTAAAGAAATATTCGCTATGATACTTTTAGTGAAAGCGATATCAAAGAGAAAATTTAGAAAAGAGGTAGCAAAAAATGAAGTTACTGAAAAATTTGACTATTCAGGTTATAGTGGCTATCATACTTGGGATTATTGTCGGAGCCATTTTCCCCGAGTTCGGTGCCAGCTTGAAAATCTTAGCAGACCTATTCATCAAATTAATTAAAATGTTAATTGCGCCTATTATTTTCCTAACAGTTGTTATTGGAATCGGCAGTATGGGAGATATGAAAAAGGTCGGGAAAATCGGAGGTAAGGCATTGCTTTACTTCGAAATAGTTTCCACAATTGCATTAGCAATCGGAATTGCTGTTGCTTTAATCGTAAGTCCTGGTACGGGCTTGGATACATCAGGTGCATCTGATGCTGATATTTCAAAATATACAACTGCTGCAGCTGAATCTGAGCAAGGCTTGGGTGCCTTCATTTCTAGTATTATTCCAGAAAATGTAGTTGGTGCATTGGCAACTGGTCAATTATTACCAGTCCTATTCTCTGCTGTTTTATTTGGCTTAGCAGCTGCCTCAATCGGTGCACCCGCAAAACCAGTCATCACATTCTTTGAGCAAGTAGCAGAGATATTCTTCAAGATTGTAAGTATGGTTATGAAAATATCACCAATCGGAGCTTTTGGTGCAATGGCCTATACAATTGGAAATTTTGGTTTAAAATCTTTAGGTAATCTAGGTTTATTAATGGCTGCCGTATATATAACAATGTTTTTATTTGTTGTCTTTATTTTAGGTGCCATTGCAAAGTTCTTTGGATTCAACATCTTTAAATTTATCGCTTATATCAAAGATGAGATTTTCTTAGTAATCGGGACTTCCTCTTCTGAATCAGCTCTGCCATCTATGATGCGAAAGCTTGAGAACTATGGTTGCTCGAAGCAGGTTGTAGGTTTAGTCGTTCCTACAGGGTACTCCTTCAATCTAGATGGGACTTCCATCTACCTGTCCATGGCTGCATTGTTTATCGCACAAGCATATGGAATGGAACTAACTTGGATTCAAATCATTACACTGCTCGGAATTTTAATGATTACTTCTAAAGGTGCAGCAGGTGTAACAGGCTCAGGATTTATTACATTAGCAGCAACTTTGGCTGCCTTCCCAATGATACCAGTGGAAGGAATAGCGCTGTTAATCGGTGTAGATCGCTTTATGTCTGAGGCTCGAGCTGTTACAAATTTAATTGGTAATGGCGTAGCTTGTGTTGTCGTGTCAAAATCTGAAAAAGAGTTTGACACAGCTATGGAAGAACGTGCACTTCAGGGAAAGACCACTATATCTTCCTAACAAAAATGGTAGGAATGATAGCCATCTCTGTTTCACTATACTCATTATCATTCGAGTAAAAGCTATGTCCTTATGGATTGACGCTGACAACAAACAATTAGCTTACACTATCACCCAAAATAAAATGTTTACACTCTAGTAAAAAAGTGAAAGTTAATAGTAAGAGGTGATAGTGAATGAATGATAAAAAACAGGCAAAAACACGTAATACGAATAACCCTGATGTTTTGGATACAGATAAAGAAAGCATTTTTGATAAACACGAGGACATGAAAACAGTAGATCCAATACCTGTCGAAGAATTGAATGAAAAAGTGAAAGATGAACAATATAAAACCAAAACTAAGGATTCCTCTGCAACAGATAAGCGCTATCCTTAATGTGATCGCTGCAAAAATGAATAAATATAAAAAGTCGACCTAATTCATAATTATAGGTCGACTTTTTTATATACTATTTGTTAAAGGGGGTAAATCATGAGTAAAATACCAATTATGAAAACGGAAAGGTTACTATTAAGACCAATTACACATGGGGATTTAGAAGCAATGTATGACTACTCTTCCAGTAAAAATGTGGCGCGTTATGTGACATGGCAAGCACACACGAGCTTAGAGGATACAAAGGCTTTTATGGCATTAATTTTTAATGGCTATCAGCAAGGCAATTTGATGTTATGGGGTATTGAATATGCAGGCACAATTATTGGAACGATTGATTTTGTGACGATTAATGACACCCATAGATACGCGGAAATTGGCTATGTGCTTTCTGAGGATTTTTGGAATAAGGGGTTCATAACAGAAGCAACAAAAAAACTCATTGACTTCGGTTTTAATGAGTTAGATTTAGTACGTATCCAAGCACGATGCTTTGAAGAAAACATTGGCTCACAAAAGGTTATGGAGAAGTCAGGTATGCAGTTTGAAGGGTTATTACGGAAAAGTATGCTTGTTAAGGGACAATACCAAAATGTAAAAATGTACGCTATCACTGATGATGATTATAGGAACCTCTAGAAAATAAAGCCTTGCTACGATTTGCAAGGCTTTATCATTACAACCATCTTTCCAAACAGTATATCTTCTTAGCTGTGGCATCTATCCTTACTCGTTTGCCTATCGCAATTGGGTGCATAGGATGTGTATGACAAATATCCACCTCTGCTAATATAGGAATCTTTATTCCATCCAACTGTTCAAGTAGAATATGATATGGCTGTCGATCCGTTCCTAAATCATCGTAGCATTCATGTTTCCCCAAAATAATCCCACTAACTCTGTTAAAGACACCATGCAATTTTAGCATTGCAAAATTCTTTTCAACAACAGCAGCATTTTTTAAGCAGTCCTCCACTAATAAAATATCACCTTCCACAATTTTAGGGAAATACGGCGTACCAATAAATCCATACATGGCATTGGCATTCCCGCCAATTAACCTTCCTTCAGCAACCCCACCCTGAATCGCTAACCATTCATTCTTCTTGAGTTTTTTATCCACTGTCTTCTCTAGCCAATTAACAGGTTCATCCGACCAATAAGAAGGCATTGGAATTTCGTATGGTAATGCTTGAGGCTTAAAGAAATAATGCTCAAAAAATTTGAAGGTATCATTTACCAATGGTTCAAACTCGCCAAAGGAAGGTACGAGGGCTGGACCATAAAAAGTTGAGATTCCCGTCTTTGCATAAAGTGCCAGTAGAACGGCCGTTGCATCTGAATAACCTACGACCAATTTGGGATGTTGACGAAAAGCCTCATAATCAATATAAGGTAGCATACTATTGGCATTGGTGCCCCCTATCGTAGACATAATCATATCCACATTTGGATTACGTAATAACTCATTCAATTCTTCTGCTCTTTCTTTTGGCGAACCTGAACGATAATAATCAGTTTTACCAGTTAGAGAACCTGTCACGATTTGAAAATTTTTATTCTCGAGAAATGCTTTAGCACGTTCATATCGTTCCAAAGCCGTCACCGTTGCTGGGGAGGACGGGGAATAAATGCCGATGTTTATTTTTGAAGTCATACGGTAGTTCCTTTCCCAATCAATAGTTTTGACATGTAGTATTCATTAATATATTGTCCATCTACATACAGCGAAGCCCGCTTCGTTCCTTCAATATCAAAGCCCATTTTCTTATACAAAGCAACACCAGCCTCATTATTTTCCATGACGGTTAATTCTAGACGATGTACACCATTCACTATTGCCCAATTTTCTACGTGTTGAAATAAAGCTGTTCCAATTTTTCTTCCTCTATAGTCACTATGTATGCCTATGACAAGATAAGCACGGTGAGCAATTCTTGACGGCTCATTGCCTTGTACAATTAAGTACGCCACAACCTGCTCATCCATTTCAGCTATGAACAAAGCTGAGTGGTGACTATGATATAGCTTGTCTATATACTCCCCAAATGGCTTAGGTGCTAAATTGCGCTCACCTGGTCCAAATAACATATAATTTGATGCCTCTGCATTTGCCATAACAGCTATAATTCGTTCACTGTCATGTCGGGTTGCTTCTCTTATGATCATGTTGAACACGCTCTCCTTCTAAAATATAGTCACCTGAATCCTCAATTCTTTTGTATTTATATGGACCTTGCCACCAAAGTATCTCATCACCCAGTGTTAATTTTGCTGGAATTCTCATACTTTTCTTCGTCCCTTCTAGTAGGTTTGAATTTTAGCTACTAGCTTTTCATCCCTAAAATGGAGTGTCTCAGTATCTATGAGTGTGTATGCTTGTAATGTGGGATGATTTTCTATCCAGCGATCAAATGCCCTCCTTCTCTCTGGATCATTATAATGTGGACAATAGGTACCTGATAATAGTCCTAAGCCATTCCATTCCTCAAAATCATCATATGTATTTTCACTATAGCATTTTTCAAACCAACACATTGCCCCAGCACTGATGCCAGCTAATATAATCCCTTTTTGATAAGCTTCCTTTAACAATTTATCAAAACCATATTCTCGCCACTTTTCAAGAAGATAACCTGTATTCCCTCCACCCACATAGATAATATGCTGCGCTAGTACTTTTTCTCGAATGCTTCTATCATGCATATCTTTTTGCAAGATATGGGTTGCATCACAATGATAGAATGCTGCATAAAACTTCTCGATATACCCTTGCGCATCATTACTTGCTGTGGGAATAAAACAAATTTTAACTCGTTCATTTTTCTGAGTTTGTCGTAAAATGTACTCATCGATAAATGAAAGGTTCTGCTGAGAAAACCCACCACCTGATAGGGCGATGATTTGTCTTATCGAATCATTATTTTTACTTAATTCATAGACAGCTTGTTCCTGCCCAAATCTTTCTAACATCTGTACATTTTTCATTCCTAATTTTTCGAGCAAGCGACATGATGCCTTGTTCGCTGTTTGTGTTTCTGCCACAATAGATTCTATATTCAGATAATTCAAACCATCCTGAATTACCTGCGTTAGCACTTCAAAAGCTAACCCCTTCCCCCAAAACTGAGGTAAAAATTGATAGGAAAGCTCATATAACTCCTTATCATGGTATTCATCGATCGAGACAAGACCTATAAATTCACCTGTCTCCTTTAAAGTAATATATAAATATGTATTAGGGAATGGCGCTTCTAGCATGCCTTTAAAAGATGCTTCTATATAGCTGTTTGATGGAACACCACCGAGATAAGTTCGAACTTGTTTATTAGAGTAGAGTTTTTGTATATCTGTAAAATGCTCTGGTTGTAATTGTTCGATTACACAATTAGTTGACATGATTTTCATTACATCTAGCCCCCTTCTTTATGTCAAAGTTTAATCTAACTCTCTCGATGAAATCAAATATTTTTTCCAATTTTTTCTTAAAAATAGAATAAAAAAGTAGTGACCAGCATGAATTGCTGTATCACTACCTGCATTATTGCCCGTATTGTTCAAGTAATCGTTGCGTGTTGGTCGATTGTTCGAGTACCTTTTTCTCTTTTGCCCAATAAACCAAATATTGTGCATCATCCACACGAAAAACCATTTGCTGTAACTCTTCATCAAGTTCAGAACTAATAGCCACTTTTAATATTTCTACCTCATAAAGAGGCTTATCCTTCATTTTATAAACGATATGATATACAGGCTTTTCTTCAAAAATAGTTCTTTCCTTTTTGGAAAGCTTCCTTACATGACTTAAAGGATATTTCTCAATAAAGCCTTGTGCTTCATCGCCTGTAGCATGAAATAGTGATTGATCTCCTTGGAATAATTCAATGTCGTCAATTTCTGTGGCATGATCTAGAACAAGAGAAATAGCTTCATCTTCACTTTTTTCTCTGTTTTGCATAATAAAAGCACCGACTAATAAAATACCAGCGAATATAACAAGTCTCCATCTGCGTTTCGTCATTTGCTCTTACCCATTCAAGGCCTTTTTAACAAAGCGATTTATATCAACATCAGCGCCTATAACAAGCATAATATCTCCTAATAAAATCTTGTCACTCGCCTGTGGAGATACGATAATATCAGCCCCACGCTTAATTCCTACAATATTGATGCCATATTTAGCGCGAATATCTAAATCCATAATGGAATAGCCAGCAATCGCATCATTAGCCTTTAATTCCATAATGGAGTGTTCATCTGATAGCTCTAAATAATCTAGAACAGTATTCGACAACATATTATTAGCAATACGAATACCCATATCTCGCTCAGGATGGACGACAAAATCTGCGCCAATTTTACGTAAAACCTTTTCATGGTAATCGTTTTGAGCTTTTACTGTAATTTGCTCAACACCAATTTCCTTTAAAATGATTGTTGTTAATATACTTGCTTGAATATCTTCCCCAATTGCTACAATCACGTGCTCAAAATTACGAATACCTAATGAATTCAACACCGATTCATCGGTTGAATCTGCAATAACAGCTTGTGTAGCAATGGAAGCAAACTCATCTACACGCTCTGAAGAATGATCAATTGCCATTACCTGTGCGCCCTGACTCATTAATTCACGAACAATACTGCCTCCAAAACGTCCAAGCCCTATGACTGCAAACTCTTTTTTCATCATAAAAATCCCTCCGAAAACTACTATACCACCATTGTAGCCTATTCTCTGCGATATGTATTGTCAAAACAAGAGCCAATTCGTCAATGGTGGACAACAAAAAAGACGAGGACCTTAATCCCCGTCTTCAACATATCATTATTATTCTGCGTTACGCATCTCATCTAGCACGCGGTTTACACGCTTTTCTAGCATTTTCATACCACTACCACCAGCTTGCATATGACGCAGCTGACCATCTTTATCGAACACAAAATATGCTGGAACATATTGGTTTTCAAAAGCATCTGTTAGCTTCATTTCACTATCTACAAAGATTGGTTGCACAATATCATGCTCTGCTGCTACTGCTTTAATTGTGTCTAAATCAGTATCTGCCTCAGAACGTGGCATATGTACTGCTACAACGTTTAATTCATCTTTATATTGATCGCGGAAATTGTTCACATCTGGCATTGCTTCTTTACATAAATGACAGCTTACTGACCAGAAGTGGATTAATGTTGGTTTTTTGCCTACTAATTCTGCTTTAGTTACTTCACCATTTAACCAAGTCGTTGCGCCAACTAATTCAGGCATTTGTTCACGAAGTTTCATAAAAATCCTCCTCTAAAAGATCGTTTGTCTTCAAATATTTAGATAACGGTATAAAAACTCTTTCCCAAAACAAAAATTCAGTTAAAAGTCCCCACAAGCTTGTCGTGGGGACTTTTAATTTTTCGCATAATGATTCGACTCTATTTAGATTATAGAGTTGCTTGGCCTGGACGCCAGTTAGCTGGGCAAAGACCACCAGTTTGTAGTGCTTGAAGTACACGTAGTGTTTCATCAACATCACGGCCGATGTTGTTATCAAACACTGTTTGGTATTTTAATTCGCCTTCTGGGTTGATGATGAATAAACCACGTAATGCGATACCTTCTTCTTCAATTAATACACCATATTCTTTAGATACTTGATGGTTTGTATCAGCAGCTAATGGGTATTTTAATTCACCAAGACCATTTTGCGTACGGTCTGTGTTAATCCATGCTAAGTGTGTGTGGATTGTGTCAGTAGAAACACCGATTACTTCTGCATCTAAGTCTTCGAACTCGTCATAACGATCGCTCATTGCAGTGATTTCAGTTGGACATACAAATGTAAAGTCCATTGGATAGAAGAAAAGAACTGTCCATTTATCTTGTGCTTTAATATCTTCTAATGATACTTTACCAAACGATTTGTCTGAAAGTACTGCTTCCATTGTAAAGTCAGGTGCTTGTTTACCTACCATGCGTTCTGCCATAATAAATCCCTCCGAATAAATATGTAGTTTATATATTCCATTCGCACTAGCGAACTCGTCTTCTACGATAGCAGAGTAACCGCAGTTTTTCAAACAAGTAAACTCCGCCCGTTTGGATGATTAAAATGGATTGACAAAAATTCGTCAAATCCATAACTGGAATTATTGCTATTGTCTATCTACAAGCTATTTTTGACAATAATATTCTACTCTATTCAAAATTTTTCTCACTTTCATTTATACCCTATTTTTTAACTTTTTACAGCTATTTTTTTCACGAAAAACGATTGCAAATTTTTTATTATTATGTATAATTGTAATGGTTTTAGTAAACTAAAAGTTTCGTTAAAGTAAACTTCATATTTCGAAAGTTTATCATTGCTAAACTTCTCTTAGGAGGGAAAAGATGCAAATAGGAGCAAAAATTAAAGCGCTTCGTTTAAAAAAAGGTCTTACCCAAGAGGAACTTGGAGAACGTACAGATTTAAGCAAAGGTTATATTTCCCAATTAGAACGTGATCTAAACTCACCTTCAATTGAAACATTATTTTCAATCTTAGAAGTATTAGGGTCAAGACCCAAAGACTTTTTTGATGATGAATCACCTGAACAGAAGGTTGTTTATACAGAGGAAGACCAATCTACCTATACAGATGAAGAAAAAAAATATGAAATTCAATGGCTGATTCCTACTTCGAATGAAAAAGAGATGGAACCCATTTTCTTAACCTTTGCAGCAGATGGCGAGTTTAAACAGTTTGAGCCTTCGCTTTCTGAAACATTTATTTATGTTGTTAAAGGGCGTATTCGTCTCGTTTTAGGGAATGAACAGTATATCGCAAGTGAAGGTAACGCACTTTATTATGACGCGACAGACCATCATCAGATTTTTAATGCACATGATGATGAAACAAAAATTTTACTTGTCGCAACAGATTCTTATTTATAGCTTAAGGAGGCGCATCCATGACAACCAATTCAATTATCCGCTTTGAAAATGTTTCAAAGTCATATAGCGACGGTACCGTCGTTTTAAAAAATATCAATTTGGAGCTTGAAAAAGGGAAATTTTATACACTGCTTGGTCCATCAGGTTGTGGTAAAACAACCATTTTACGAATTATTGCAGGATTTACGGAACCTACAACAGGAAATATATTTTTCCATGATAAAAAGATTAATGCAGTTCCTGCCAATGAACGTCAAGTTAATACTGTTTTTCAGGATTATGCGCTGTTCCCTCATTTAAATGTGTTTGAAAATGTCGCATTTGGCCTACGTATTAAAAAGCTTCCTGAAAAGGACATAAAAGAGCGTGTAGCTGAAGCCTTAAAGTTTGTCAATTTGGCAGGCTATGGTAACCGCGAAATATCTGAAATGTCTGGTGGACAACGACAACGAGTCGCGATTGCACGTGCCATTGTCAATGACCCTGAAGTAATTTTACTGGATGAGCCACTTTCAGCTTTAGACTTAAAGCTACGTACAGAAATGCAATATGAGCTACGTGAATTACAGCAACGTCTTGGTAAAACATTTGTCTTTGTTACACATGATCAAGAAGAAGCACTTGCCATGAGTGATGAAATTTTTGTCTTAAGTGAAGGACAAATTCAGCAGTCAGGTACACCAGTGGATATTTATGATGAACCGATTAACCGCTTTGTTGCTGACTTTATTGGTGAATCCAATATTGTACCCGGCGTGATGATTGAGGATTTCAAGGTTGAATTTGCTGGCAAAGTTTTTGAATGTGTCGACCAAGGGATGAAGCCAAATGAAAAAATAGACATTGTCATTCGACCAGAAGATTTAGAAATGACAACGATCGATAAAGGCAAACTTGTGGTAAAAGTGGATACACAATTATTCCGAGGGGTACATTATGAATTATCCACATACGATAAAGATGGTAATGAGTGGCTAGTCCATTCATTGAAGAAAGCAGAAGTAGGGACTGAGATTGGCTTAGACTTTGATCCTGAGGCGATTCACGTAATGCGCTTAAACGAAACAGAGGAAGAGTTTGATAAACGATTAGAATCGTATGGAGACGATGAAGATGCAAACTAAAACATCAAAATCAGCGTTATTTCCATATGTGTTATGGATTGCCTTTTTCGTTATCGCGCCAATTGCACTCGTTGTCTATTATTCCCTGCTTGATTTACATGGCAACTTTACGCTCGATAACTATAAAGCGTTCTTTTCTTCTGTTTACTTAAAGATGACTTTGAGCTCGTTTTGGTATGCATTTTTAATTACATTCTTTACACTATTAATTTCATACCCAACTGCTTATTTTTTAACGAAGACTAAGCATAAACAACTTTGGCTTCTACTTATTATTATTCCTTCATGGATTAATCTTTTGTTAAAAACATATGCCTTTATCGGCATCTTTGGGTTATACGGGCCTATTAATGCATTTATCGAAGTATTTGGCTTCGATCCAAAGCAAATGCTCTTTACCGATATTAGCTTTGTCTTTGTGTCGGTCTATATTTTTATTCCATTTATGATTTTACCGATCTTCAATTCTTTAGATCGTTTAAACCCAACGCTCATTTATGCAGCACGGGATTTGGGTGCTTCGGCTTTTACAACCTTCCGTCGTGTTGTTTTACCATTGACAATGGATGGCGTTAAATCTGGTATTCAAGTTGTCTTTATCCCTGCCCTATCCCTGTTCATGATTACTCGCTTAATTGCAGGGAACCGTGTCATTACTCTAGGCACAGCGATTGAACAGCAATTCCTTGTGACGCAAAACTGGGGTATGGGCTCCACTATTGCTGTATTCTTAATTTTATTCATGGTGATTATCATGCTAATTACGGGACAAAAGGATAAAGGAGGTCGCGTACGATGAACAAACTATCTGCTTCAGCCAAAGTCTATTTAACAATTGTTTTTATCGTTCTCTATGCTCCAATTTTCTATTTAATCTTTTACTCGTTTAATAGTGGCGGCTCCATGAATAATTTTGAATCCTTTACTTTGGAGCATTATCAAGCTGTTTTTGAAGATTCACGTCTTCTTGTTATATTAATAAATACGGTCATCGTGGCATTACTTTCTGCTCTCATTTCTACTATTATTGGTACGCTAGGAGCAATTGGAATTGTGACGGTTAAGGATTCTAAAATGCGTAATACTTTATTATCCTTAAACAATGTCTTAATCGTCAGCCCAGACGTAATTATCGGGGCTAGCTTCTTAATTTTATTTACAATGGTAGGCATTAAACTGGGCTTTGCATCTGTTTTACTAGCCCATGTTGCATTTAGTGTACCGATTGTTGTATTAATGGTTTTACCAAAGCTACTAGAAATGAATAACTCATTAATCGATGCAGCATTAGATTTAGGGGCAACGAAAAAGGACGTTATGATGCGTGTCATTCTTCCTTATATTCAGCCAGGTATTTTTGCAGGCTTCTTCCTTGCCCTTACGTATTCATTAGATGATTTTGCCGTGACATTCTTTGTAACAGGTAATGGCTTTAGTACTTTATCCGTAGAAATTTATTCAATGGCCCGCGCAGGAATTTCTCTAACGGTGAATGCAATTTCTGGATTAGTATTCTTTGTTACGGTTTTAGTTGTTGTTGGTTATTATTTCATGACAAGTCGTACGAGTAAAAGAATGGAGGGGCATCGATGAAGTCACTAATTCAAGCTACCATCGCCATCCTTGTCGTTTCAGCCCTTTTATTCTATGCGGCTGATGCCTTAAGTGCGGGAGGCGGTAAAAGTGGAAAAGACACGTTAACCATCTTTAACTGGGGAGAATATATTGATCCTGATTTGTTAAAAGAATTTGAAAAAGAAACAGGCATTCATGTCATCTATGAAACATTCGATTCCAATGAAGCTATGATGACAAAGATTCAGCAAGGCGGAACAGCTTACGATATTGCTGTCCCTTCTGAATATATGATTGAGAAGATGAAGGAAGAAAAATTATTAATTCCTTTAGATAAAACGAAAATCCCTAATTTAAAAAATATTGATCCTTACTTTTTAGATTTACCATTCGATGCTAACAATAAATATTCTGTCCCTTATTTTTGGGGAACAGTAGGTATTGTCTACAATCCGAGCCTTGTTGGAGACTTAGACTTCTCCTCTTGGGACGATTTATGGGACCCTTCTTTAAAGCGAAAAGTCTTTTTAGTAGATGGTGCGCGTGAAGTCATTGGGATGGGCTTAAACAGTCTTGGCTATTCTCTGAATTCACTAGATGATCAGGAACTTCGTGAAGCTACTGACAAATTAATTACACTTGCACCAAATGTTAAAGCGATCATTGGAGATGAAATCACACCGTTAATGATCAATAATGAGGCAACTGTTGCCCTTACATGGTCTGGCCAAGCAGCTGATATGATGTATGAAAATGAAGAGTTAGACTTTGCTGTACCTGAGGAAGGCTCAAACTTATGGTTTGATAATATGGTCATCCCAAAAACATCAAAAAATATTGATGGTGCCCACGCCTTTATTAACTTCATGCTAAGTGCTGAATCAGGTGCTCAAAATGCTGATTTTGTAGGCTATTCTACTCCTAATATTGCCGCTATGGACTTAATGGACGAAGAAGTTGTTTCTGACGAACGCTACTATCCTTCTGAAGAACAACGCGATACATTAGAGGTCTACAAAAATTTAGGACCTGATTATTTAGGGAAATACAACGAATTATTTTTAGAATTTAAAATGAGTATCAGATAATTAAACTAGCGAATTGGTTTTCACACCAATTCGCTAGTTTTTTACTTTGCTTATCTAACTGTTTATTAAACTAAGAACATTTTCAATCACTATTTGCATTATTATATTTATAAAATATTTTATCTAAATTTTAATAGATTCTCACATTAGTGTATTTTTGATAGTCCATAACTTCTAACGCTCAACATCGCTACAATTTATAGCCATGCTTTATACCATTACAGACAGACTCTCCAAATTTTTAATTCTCCCTTTATAAGAGAAGTCCCTCAATTGTTGTTGCTTTACTAATTTATCCTCCCATAGCTTCTTTTCCCTCAACTTTTATGACTAAAATGTATTATTTCATCATGCATAGGTGCGTGGATAAAAACTTTTGTGGAAAACCATTCTAAATATAGAACCAGTACTATAATCTTAACTATTAGCCAAGCAATAATTCTTTATGATAGACTGTACTATATTTGATTACAAAAAGGGGGTTCATTCGATGACCCAGCAGAAGTCCAATAAGGCGGCTTTGTATATTTTAATGTTTAATATGTTTATCGCAATGGGGAGTATTGGCATTATTATTCCTGTCATGCCAGAGTATTTAAAAATATTTGGTGCAGCAGGACAAGTTCTAGGTATGCTAATCGCAACGTTCGCCTTAGCTCAATTCGTATTTTCTCCTATTGCTGGGAATCTTTCAGATCAGTACGGACGAAAAAATTTAATTATTTTCGGTCTTATCGTAACAGGTCTTGCACAAATCGGATTTGGCCTTGCTACAGATGTATGGATGCTCTTTTTAGCACGATTTTTAGGTGGTCTAGGTTCCGCATTTGTTGCACCTCCTATTATGGCTTTTGTCGCTGACGTCACAACCTATGAAGAACGTGGGAAAGGTATGGGGATGTTGGGTGCCGCTATGTCTCTTGGCTTTATGATTGGACCAGGTATTGGTGGCTTTTTAGCAAAGGTAAGCTTACATTTCCCATTTTTCACAGCTGGAGCTGCAGCCATTGTAGCATCTATTTTATCTTACTTTTTATTACCTTCTACCAAACCAAACACTGCTCAACAGAAACAAAAGCAAGACAATCTGGCGAAGCAAATGGCTCGTTCCATACATATGCCTTATTTTGTTATGCTCATAATTATGCTGGTGTTCTCGTTTGGAATTGCAAATTTCCAAACGACATTGTCATTATTTGTGACAGAAAAGTTTAATTACACACCTGTAGATATAGCGATTATATTAGTTGTTGGTGGTGCTTTTGGAGTAGTAGTACAAATGTTTATTATTACACCACTGTTCAATCGTTATGGTGAAATGAAAGTAGTACTAGTAAATTTATTTATTGCATCCGTTGCTATTTTCTTAATATTATTTGTTTCTGGCTTTGCCCTTATTTTAGTTGTAGCAACAATTTTCTCTACAGCAACGACATTAATTCGTCCAGCTGTTAATACACTCATCTCAAAGCTTGCAGAGAAAGAGCAGGGATTTGCTGCGGGCTTGAATAATGCCTATATGAGCCTCGGAAATATGATTGGACCCGCTTTGGCAGGTTTATTATTTGACTGGAATATGAATAGCCCATATATTTTCGGTTCTATCATATTATTAGCCTGTTTCTTCCTTGCGCTCATCTGGACAGTGAAAAAAGCACCTCATTTAATGCATCCCGATACAAAATAGTCTGAAAAATCATTGACTATTTTTAGCAGTATGTTACATTATTGTTGATTCACAAAATTGAATGATTTTAACCACTAGGGGAGTCTTTTAAAGGCTGAGACGTATATGGTAATATACGGACCCTTTGAACCTGATCTAGTTCACACTAGCGGAGGGAAGTGGCGCTACTTGCTGTTGTCACTATATACACGCAAGGCCGCTTCCTATTGTTTAAAGGGGGTGGCCTTTTTATTTTTCCTCACGAACTTTACCAAAAGGAGTGAACTTTATGTCAATTCGTAAATTAACAGTCATGGCTTTATTAGTAGCCGTTGCTGTTGCAGGCTCTACTTTCGTATCCATCCCAACAGGAATCGCACGTGCTTACCCAGTTCAGCATGCTATTAATGTGATAGGAGCCATTATACTTGGACCCGTACCAACAGTTATAGTTGCCTTTGTCACTGCCATCATTCGTATCCTTACTGGAACAGGCTCTCTACTAGCTATCCCTGGTAGTATCATCGGTGCGTTCTGTGCTGCCCTTGCCTATAAATATAGCAATAAAATGTGGTTAGCTGGTATCGGAGAAGTTATCGGAACGGGCATTCTGGCTTCACTTATTGCCGTCCCTTATGCAAAATTATTCATGGGAACATCTGTAGCAGCATTCTTCTTCCTACCAGCCTTTTTAACATCAAGTACGATCGGTGCTATTTTAGGTGTAATGGTTGCAAGTAGCTTGCGTAAAACAGAGCTAGTAAAGAGGTTTAATTCTTCTCTTTATTGAGAGAGATTGAATTATGAGCATTCATTGAGCTGGGGTAGTCCAATTTGGATCGCTTTTCTTCTCATTTACCCTCTTTACAAAGGGGATAACTCTCTATTTCAAGGAATATAAAAAGCAGTGCAAAACTATTCGAATTTGCACTGCTTCCTCTATTTTAAGATCGTTTTTTCATGCCTTTTAACAACTGTGCTACATTCGTGTCTTCTGGTATAGTTTTTTCCTCAACCAGCGGCTCTTTTTTCTTCGCATTCGTTAGGAAATTCCAACCAAAACGTCTTATCGTAATATCAATAAAGAAAAGAAGCATACTTGCTAAGAGTAGCCATGTGGCAATATTTTGCCGATCTGCTCCTTTTGTCGTAAAGTCACGGAAGACATCTTGTGGTTCCTTTAAAACAGTGCCTCCTGTTCGTTGAGTTAACTCTTCTATCAGTTGGTTATTTACAGGGAGTAGTTCGTATTCAGCACTATAAGGAACACTTAGCCCTGCCTGATAAATGGCCTGCTTTTCATCTGCTATACGGAAGAAAATTAATCCAGGTTCAGCTTGTACTACAGCTCGAACTTGAGATGCGGAAATGGTTTCAAGTTGTGTTTCTAGCTCCTCCCCTGCTTCATTTACCGCTACAATATCTAAAAATGCGGCTTCATTTGTAGGGTCTGTAATCATAAAGGAACCATCTGCTTCCAATCTTACATCATAGGCTACATCATTGTAGCTTGGTAGCATTTGAGAAATAAGTGTTTGCCAAAATGCTCCCCAATTCTGCCATCTTGCCCAATCTCCTGTCCATTTACCCGTTGAATCAGATGTAAAGGCAAATGTTTTACCAAGACCATATTGCCACTGCGCTAACACAGGATCTTCTTTCTCGCTTTTTGCTACAACAGTAGCCCCCTGTTTTGCCGTTGTCCCAATATATGCATTCATTTGTGGGACACCATTAGCAAACAGTGAGTTCCATCCTGCTGCATTATAAATTGCCGGATAGAATGGATTGTCCTCAATATAGGTGCGGGAAATCATAGCTGTTTCTCGAGATAAAATAGAAGGAATGGTTTGCTCATCTATCACATCATAGAAACGTCCACTGCCCATGTCACTAAGCGCTTCTAATAAGTTCGCATCGGCATCTTGTCCAATCGCTACTGTCGATAAGGTTATACCCTCTTCTTTCCCTTCACCAATTAAATCCTCATAGTTCCCTGCCTGTGACTGCCCATCTGTTAAGAGGATAATATGCTTACGTTGGAGCTTTAAATCAGCAAGGTTCTCGTAGGCTTTAGCTAATGAACTATAGATTTCTGTTCCCCCACCAGGTGTTACTGATAAAATAGTATCCACAGCCTCTTCTTTACTGTTAAGAGGCCCTGTCTCTATAATCTCCCAAGGACGATCATCAAAGGCGATGAATCCTAATGTATCCTCGTCTCGCAACATCTCAACAGAACGTGCCGCTGCTTCCTTAGCAAGCTCAAGCTTCGAGCCTTGCATACTGCCAGAACGGTCAAGTACAATCACTAATCCTAAGGAAGGTAATTGCTCTTTGCCCTTAATTTCCATTTCCACTGGCAATAAGGTTTCAATCGGTGTTTTAAAATAGCCACCTAGACCAAAACTATTTTCTCCACCCACCATTGTAAAACCAACTCCAAAGTTTTTGACTGCTTGCTCAATAACACTCATTTTTGCTTCACCCACTAAATGACCTGGTACATTGTCGAAGATGATAGCATTATATTGCAAATAGCTGGATAGTTCATTTGGTAAACTTTTAGGTGCTACAACATCATAGGCAATGGATTGACTACCAAGTGCTGCTGCGATGGGTGAAGCTGTTTCATAACCATTAACGATTAATAAATGTGGTTCACTTTGAACCATTGTGACACTAGTTAACTTATTGTTTTCAAAAATGGCATCCTGACCAACTTGAACAACGGCTTCATATTTTACAAGTCCTTCAGCTGTTGCTGCATGTTTATAGGTAAACACATTCGTGCCTTCAGTCAGCTCAACTGCCTCTCGATGAATAAGCTCATCATTTTCATATAGTAATAGCTCGCCTTGGCCTGCTGATGTTGCAAGTATGTCAGTCACTAATTGTTGTTGCTCTCCAACGTAAGCAACTTGAGGGGATACAAAGCTTTTTAGTGATACATCATTGACAACTGGTTGACTAAAAGGCTTAATATCCACACTAATATTAGAGCCTTTCAACTTCGTAGCAAATTCTAAAGCATCGCCCTTTGTCTCATTACCATCTGTTAATAGCACAAGACGAGTTGCTTTTTTAGGATCTATAATCCCTGAAGCAAGCTGTAGACTTTGTTCTATATTTGTTTGATCGGTAGCTTTAATTTCAGTTAGTTTCGGTACTTCCTTTAATGTTTTAGATAAAATGGCTTCTGTTTGTAAAGTAGAGGAAAATGAATAAATGCCCGCAAGCTGCGGTTCTTTTTTTGATTGGAGGCTCTCCTGTATAAACTGAACCATCTCATCTTCCGTACCATTCATAGAAGCAGAACGGTCTACTAAATAAATAATTTGTTCTTCTTTGATTGGTAATAATAGATATGGACCTGCGAGTGCAAAAACTAAACAGCCTGCTGCCACTATGCGAATAGTAAGTACAACAATATGACTTCTTTTAAGTCGCTGTCGCTCATGAAAGTATGTCCATCCAAAATACAAGAATAATGGAAGGAGTAACAACAATACTAACGGCATATCAATTCGTAAATCCACGACGTCGTTGCACCTCCCACTCTGAAACAAGCAATAGTAAAATAATTACAATTAGCCAAGGCACGAAAGAGGTCATCGACACTTCTTCCTTTCCATTGTCTGAAATATCACCTAATGTAAAACTTGTTCCTTGTTCAATGACACGTTCTTGTGCTTGCAATTGTACAATCAATTGTTTTTCCTCATTATTTGAGCGTACCATATAAATGCCTGGCTGTTTGGGCGCAGTTAGCATCCCCTTCGTAACAGACGAAAGAAACTCGTCTTCTTGCGAATAAACATTCCAGTCTCCTTGCGCTAAAGCAACTGCACGTTGTTCATTGGGTGAAAAAATCCCAAGTGACCCAACTGATTCTGTTAGCTGCTGCTCTGTACTCCATAGAAATAGTGGGAATGATGGATGTAAAGGCCAATCTGTATCAGCAATATCGGCTAAAACAACGATATCTCCTTTTGGGGAGCGTTGGATGAACGGCTCTTCTCCAACAGAAGCAATCGTTTCATAGTCCGCAAAACCAGGATAAACAGCACTAACATAAACATCCTTTAGTTCACTAAAGGCAAATAATGCATCACTGCTAGTGCTTACCGTCCCATTCGCATCTACTTTTTCTGCATCATCACGACCAAATAATACGAGGGGATTGTCCATCTTTTCCAATAACGCTGATTGGTTTGTGATTATGGTAGCATCTTGATTGTCAGCGACTTGCAAGGAAGGGACGATTTTTACGCCACTACTAACTGTTTGAAAACCTTTTTGTATCAGTTGATGCAAGCCTTGATCAACAATAATTTTTGACGTAGTCGTTTGTAGTAAAACTGTTTGTTGATTGTCTATGTCATAATCATCTTTTGCATCAATAATAGCTGTCATGGATTTTGCTAAAGGCAAATCTTTAAATGTTTTCGTAATGGCTTCATTTGGAGGCACAACGACACTTTCTGCTACCAGCTCCTCACCCTCTGCATTATTCAATGCGAGCGTTACCTTTTGCTCGGTATTTGTATCATTATGGAGTTGTACAAGTGCCAGCGTAGCTTGCCCATCTGTCGTAGCAGCAAAGCGGGTGATAGCGATATTTGTTAAGTCTTTTGTAGCACCTCTTACTAGCCATTTCACAGAATCCTTGTCCATCGGTAATTGCTTTTTATCAAGTGTATCTGTAAAAACATAGATAGAAGTCGGTGTGTCGCCCACAAATGCCTGTGCTACATCCAGCGCCTTATTCATTTCAGCAGTTTCATAGGTTACTTGTAAATCTTGAATAGCTTTTTTTATTTCACTCGTGTTTGTTTCTTGCTGTAAAACAGCTTTTGGTGCAGCACCAGTTGTAATTAATGTGACAGGTCGACCATTCAATTCATTCATCAAGTTCAGCATTTCCTGTTTATGAGCGTCAAAGGTTGATTGCTCTTTACCTGCCAGCATTGTGGCTGAAGTATCTACAATAAATATGGTTTGTGCACCAACAATGGTTGATTTTTTTATATAAGGATTCATCAATGCCAAAACAAGTAGCAGTAAAGCAAGAAGCTGTAAATATAGTAGGGCATTTTTTTGTAAATGCTTTAAATAAGGCGATACTCGCGTTTCCTGCATAATCTCCGACCAAAAAAGCGTCGAAGAAACTGTTTGATCTGTATATTTTTTTCGAAAGAAATAATAAAGTAGGACAATGACCGGGATGATGGCCGTCCAGCTAAATATAATTTGACTAAAGCCCAATACGGCTCACCTCACCTAATCCAATGTGCTTTTAATAATTGCTGGAAAATCGCATGTTGCAATCCATCTTCCACTTTCAATTGTAATTTTCGAACACCAAAGCGACGGCAAATGGCTTCAAATTCTTCTTCATGTAGTATGCGTCTTGCATGGTAGGACTCTAATACTTTAGAGGACATCGTCACATTCACATCATTACCTGTTTCACGATCAAGGAGACGTACATCACCCGAATAATTTGGTGACAGTTCTTCTTGCGTTACAATTTGCAAAATGCGAACATCTCCAGCATAGCGTGGTAGCCTTTTTAATAGCTGTTCCCATTCCTCAATTGGCTCTAATCCATCTGTAACAATGAATAATACGGTACTATCTTTAGGTAAAGCTTTAAGTGCATCCTTGGCAAAACGATTAGAGTAATTAGCTTCCTCTATATCTGTTACTAGCTGTAAAAAAGCTCGGCGATACATGGTACCCTTCCGTCGAAATGGTGGCTTCACTTCATCTTGGACAAAAGAAAAGGATAGACGATCATCTCGACCTAATACCATCAGACCGAGGGAGGCCACAATTTGACGAGCAAATAACCACTTAGCATGTTGCCCCATTGATTTGGTAGCATCTAGTAGAATATGTACACGCATCTCTTGCTCATCTAAAAACCTTTTAATAAAGTATTTATCTGTACGAGCAAAGACGTTCCAATCCACTTGGCGTACATCATCTCCTAAATGGTATTCTCGAAAATCCGAGAAATCAAGGGATGCCCCGAAGCGTTGAGAACGGTGCGAGCCCTTATGTTGCCCGCGTAGTTTGGAGGCCGTCGCTACTTGAAAGCGACTGATTTTCGCTAACCAGTCTTCGGGCAATAAGTATTTTGCTGTCACTTGCTAATACCTTGCTGAACTTTTTCTAAAATAACATCAATCACATCGTCTGCTGTTTTTCCTGAAGCCTCCCCTTCATAATTCAACAGCATGCGATGACGTAAAACAGGCTTAGCAACAGATTTAATATCCGCTACAGAAACATGAAAACGACCATTCATTAAAGCTCTTGCCTTTGCCAATTTGATTAAGCTCTGCAAACCACGTGGACCACTGCCATACATTGCATATTGTTTAACCTCATCAAGCGCATCTGTTCTCTCAGGATGCGTAGCCACTACTAGATCAGTTGCATACTCTAGCATTTCATCAGCAACCATCACTTCCTTTACCATTTGCTGAGCTTGAATGAGAGCATCCGTATCCATCTGTTTCTGTAAACCAATTTCCTGGGCACCTGTCGTTCGCTTCATAATTTCCATAAGTTCGCTTTTTTCTGGATAGGGTACAAGAATTTTACAAAGGAAACGGTCCATCTGTGCTTCTGGTAATGGGTATGTTCCTTCCATTTCAATAGGGTTTTGAGTTGCCAGCACGAAAAATGGTCTCGCCATTTTTTTTGTATCCCCTAATATGGTTACCGTTTTTTCTCCCATTGCTTCCAACAAGGCACTTTGGGTTTTGGGTGTTGCGCGATTTATCTCATCAGCCAATACCATTTGACTAAAGATTGGCCCAGGTTGAAAGGTAAATTGCTGCTTCCCATCGGGTGTACGTTCAATCATGCTCGTACCTGTTATATCTGCTGGCATAAGATCTGGTGTAAATTGAATACGTGAAAACGACAGATCAAGTACCTCTGAAATGGTACGAATTAACATCGTTTTTCCTAAACCAGGTAAACCTTCTAACAATGCATGACCATCCGCTAATACTGCATACAGGGTATAATCAATTGCTTCTTCCTGTCCAACAATGAAGCGATGGATTTCTTCTTTAACTTGTTGTAATTTCGTACTCATATCTACATACTGTTGCTCTGTAAAGGCCATTTCTTTTCCTCCTACTGCGACTCAATTGACGTGAAATAAGATTGCACGACATTTTGTAAATCCTTTGGTAATTGTAAGCGCTCTGAACTCTCTAAATAGCTGTCTTTATAAGAGCCAATTACTTCTTCATAAGGTCGAATAGAACCTTTTGTTATCGGACCATTTCCTTGTTGCTCAGATACATGGGAACCATCTCCTAATGCGCCACCATCTACTGATGTCTCACTTGCCCCACCTATTCGATTCGGTGTCGTTAGCAAATTCCGACCGCCTTGGCCACTTCCTGCTCCTTGACCACCTTGTCCCTGACCTTGACCTTGACCTTGGCCCTGTCCTTGTCCCTGACCTTGGCCCTGTCCTTGGCCTTGTCCCTGTCCTTGTCCTTGTCCTTGTCCTTGTCCCTGACCTTGGCCCTGTCCTTGGCCTTGTCCCTGACCTTGGCCCTGTCCTTGGCCTTGTCCCTGTCCTTGGCCCTGTCCTTGACCATTGCTCTGGCTACTACCATTTTGCTGTTGAGAACCACTTTGAGCATTATTTTGACTAGACTGGCTTTGTTGATTACTAGGTTGGGAATTACCAGATGACTGTTGACTGTTTTGATTGTGGCTGCTGGCATTATTGGCACTCGCAATTGCATTTTGTAAGGAGTTACTCGCTGGTTTACCAAGTTTACTCATAGCAGTTTGTGTGGCATTTGCATTTTCTGTGAGCCCTTGCTGCATTTGGGCAAGCTCTTTTAGCTGCTCAACCTCTTCCTTCGATAATCCTTGGCCTTCTGTTGTGCCATCTTGACTAGCCGTTTGTTTATCCTTTAATTGCTGCTCCTTTAATGCTAGCTCCTTTTGCTTTTTGACAACTTCTCGTAAAGCTTCTTCTGCTGTTTCAGCCTCTTTTAAAGTATTTTGAAGTTCTTGCAATTGCTCCTTTACTTCTTTTGTTTCCGCCTTCTTCTCTAATTCAGCAACTTCCTTCTTCATATCTTCGATAACTGCTTGCTCCTTTTCAACCTCTATTGCTTCAATTTGCGTAGCTGCTGGGAACATATAAAGAATGGCTAGTACAACTGTTGTAATAAATAAACCGATAAACGCCTTTGGACGAAATAGATTTTTCTTTCGAGCCTTAAAGTCTGCGAAAGCTTTTTCAGCATTTTGGATAGCTTTCGATAATAATGATTGAACAAGAGGATCCTGATCATCTTTAAATGATAAAGCTGTCACTAATTCATTATGTGAGAAATAATGATCCAGTTTATGCAATGCCTCTTTCTCTTTGACCCGTTTCCACCAAATATAAGCAATGGTTGAAATAATAACGGTAATAAAGGCTCCTAACGCTATTTGGCGATAATATGGCCAGACAAATAGTCGGGAAATAAGTACGAGAGAAGCACTCGAAAGCAATGCCAAAAACAAACCGTATTGTGCAATGGGAATGCTTCTTTCAAGAGTTAATCTCGATTTTGCACGCTGAATATATTTTCGTAATTGCTTACGACGCTCCATACCAATTCCTCCTCATCGGTTACTTTTCATGTTGGCACGCAATTTTTTAATCGCAATCGTTAAACAAAGCACAATGATGAATACATAAGTAATTAAATAAGTAATCCATACAGGTAGTTCTACACCCGACAGCTCTGCTAATGCATCCCCCATCTCTGGAGAAATAAGTGTCAGCATCAAGGCACCTGGATTAATAGATGCCCAGAAATAGGTCATAAAGGAGGCACCTGTTCCAATGGCATTGCCCATTTGATGAAAGGCCATTGTTAAAAAGAAGAAGAATGCTGTAATACCTCCTAAGAAAATGATTGAGCCGTATGTGGCAATCATGGCAACAATAGTTCTCTTAGTAATCGTAGAAAACATCACGCCTATACTACCTATTGCTACTACAGTGACTAAATAAAATAAAAATATAGAAATAAGCTGTGAAGGCGACACACCACCGAATAGAAACACTAGACTGTATAGTGGTAATCCCGCTACCAGCATCAATACTAGAAATGCTACGGAGGATAGTAATTTTCCAATAACAATTTGTGTAGAACTTTGTGTCGTTGTTAATAAAATATTTAATGTTTGCTTTTCGCGCTCACTACTGATAGCACCAGCAGTCAAACTTGGTGTAATGAAAAGAACTAATGCCATTTGCAAGATGGTTAGCACAGCAAACATCATAAAGCTTGTCTCTGGTTTAAAGAAGCCTCTGCCAGTAAATTCAGTTGTAAGCAATAAAAACCCTGCAATGAAAATACACAGTACCGCTAAATAAAACATTAAACCTGAAAAGCTTTTAAAAGAACGGAAGCGTAACTTCAATTCTTTAACAAGTACTGGATTATAAAATCTTTCCATCATTGATTGTCCGCTCCCTTCGTAATCGCCATAAAGACATCCTCTAAATCCTTCTCTTCTTCACTTAATGCATAGATTGGTAAATCTGTAAGCATAGCTTTTTTTAGCAATGCCACCTGTTCAGCATTTGTTCCTCGATAGTTAAAGGCTATTTCTAAACGATTTTCAATGACATCAATTGATGAAATATGAGGATCTTCCTCTAAAAACGCTCGTACTGCATCCAATTGATCTGTCACTTTCAACACAATACGCTTTTCTCCTTGTAGCTGGGCCTGAATCGCGGCTACATTTCCATGTGCAATTAATTTACCATTATCAATAACACCGATTTCATCACACATCTCAGCAAGTTCAGGTAAAATATGCGACGAAATTAAAATTGTTTTTCCCATAGACTTTAAATTCCGTAAAATATCTCGCATTTCCACACGAGCACGCGGATCTAGTCCTGATGCAGGTTCATCTAGAATCAGTACCTTTGGATCATGGATGAGTGCACGAGCTAAACATAAGCGTTGCTTCATACCACGTGATAATAAATCAACATATTCATAGCGTTTACTTGTTAAATTCACTAGTTCTAATAGTTGTGGAATTAACACTTGACGCTCTGCTAATTGGATACCGTAGCTCGCTCCATAAAAATCTAAATATTCATCTACTTTTAACTGATCATAAACACCAAAGAAATCGGGCATATAACCAATTTGCTTTCGAACTTCTTTTGGTTCCTTCACAACACTTTTGCCATTTATCAGAGCATCTCCTGAAGTCGGTGACAATAGTGTAGCTAAAATAGAGAATGTCGTTGATTTCCCTGCTCCATTTGCGCCAACAAATCCAAATACAACGCCTTCTTCTAAAGATAAGTTTAAATGATCTAATGCTGTAAAGGAGCCGTATCGTTTCGTTAAATCACGAATTTCAATCATTATTTTGCCACTCCTTTCAGCTCTATGTCTGGTAACTTCGTTTGTTCTCCTGATGGATCGGGACCATATTTGATTTCAATTCGAAGCTCTCCATCTTGATTAAAGTATGTGGAAATCTTGTCTGTAAACACTTGCTTTGTATCGACTAAAGGCTCATATATATTCGTTTCATTATTCCAAATGGATAGCTGCATACGTGAGACATCCTTATTAGAAATTGTCAGCTCATTAAGTGATTCAACGGCATCCATGAATTGATCTGGCATGGTCATCGTTACTTCGTACAAACCTTCAGATAGGTACCATTTATTCAATTCTTCCTCGATCTTTTCATAATAGCCATTTGCTGATAGTGGCTCTACTGAATACGAGAAGTTATTACGCTTCATTGTAAATGGCCCTGTTAGCTCAACTTTTCCTTTAAATGGTTGAACAAGCATCGTAATCGGTGACATATTGGCACTTGTTTCTAATTCAACACCTACCACAGCTTGATCTGTCCAAGCTGTAAGTATTGGCTGGTTATCCTTTTCGACAAGCGGCAATGCTAAAGTTTTCATTCGTTCAATCCGCATTGGGTTTACCTCATCCTTTTTCGATGGGTAACTATAATTATAATTATTGAAAATAGATGGTTTTTGAAGAACCGTTGTTTTCAGTTCCTTATTTACCTGTAATGTTCCATTTGCTTCAATATCACCTAGTTTTACTTCTTTCACACCAGAGATTAATGTGACATCTTTTAATGCAAACGGGAAATTATTTTTAACTGTTCCTGTTAGTTTTTCATTTTTCAGTGTTATATCTATATCCATCTTCCCGATATTTTGTGCTGATGTTTTTCCACCAAAGGATTGCACAGACCAGTAGCTTAAATCACGTAATGTTAGTGTTGAACCGCTAGCATTTTCTTTTATATAAGAAGATTCATGTAATGGTCCCATCGTGCCTGTGAAGTTATTATAATTTCTTAATGCAACAGCAGTTGTATTTTGGTCAGCATTGACCACAAAGTCCCCACTACGATTCGTTAGAATGGACTCTACATAATAGCCATTTACACTATTGTCTTCATTTACTTTATAGAATGCAGATTGTTGAACTTGTGGCTGAACAATACGATCCTTCGCTCCGACAATAAAGAGAACAATGGAAAGAACAACAGAGATGGACGGTATTATCCACCATGCATGTTCACGCTTGTCCGCTTTTTTCAAGACAAAATAAAGAATTGGCCCGATTATTAAAATATAAAGAATAATGACAATTAGCATATAGCTCACTGATACTTCGAATGATGGAAATAGTTCATTAATGTTACGAAGTTCATAAGATATTTGATCGAGAGGAGATTGTCCCTGTCTCATCATTCCTTGCTGTGAAATACTTTGAATATTTATCACTTTGGCTAAAAGTGCTCCGTAGCCGTCCATAGAAGCAAGTGGTTGATCACCTAAAGAGAAGGTTGTTTGAATCACTTCCCCGCTACCCACTTTTTTCTTTGCTGCTAACACTTCATTATTTTCTGTTAATACAGGTAAACTTCCTTCACTACTAGTAGCTGAGTATACTGAAATCGGCTGTGTAAAAATGCCGCCTCCTGACAATTTAGTTAAAGCTTCTGCAGAAATCGCAGTCATTTCTTGTGATAATGACAAAGGTAAATACTCTTTAAAAACCCCTGCTGTAGCATTAATTTGGTCAGCAGCACCTAGAAGTAAGGTACCACCATCCTGTACCCATTTTAGTAATGCTTCTTGTTGTTTCGGTGTTAAATCAGCAATAGCCACTTCATCTACAACAATGACATTGGCCATCGCAAGTCCCTGCGAATCTTCTGGAAGTGTATAATCTTTTAATTGATTGATATTAAATACTTCCACATTACTTTGAGCTACAAATGTTGATAAACGTAATAGTGCAGAAAGACGATCACTTTTATCTGTTAATGTATAAATGAATGTTGATGAGGGGTCTAAAAAATTTGATTGCAGACGTTTAGTTCCCTTATAGGCAATCTTTTTTCCTTTTTCAATGCTTCCCTCATAAAAAGCAAATAAATCGGTGTCCGAATAACTATAGTCAGCTAAACCATCAAGATAGAAAGTAAATGTCTTTTCCTCTCCTGCTGCTATATCAATTGGAACGACAAGTGCTGAAGCTGCCTCATAAGAATTTGATGAATTAATCGCCATATCTCCTGAGAAGTCAGCTCCATTATTTTTCACTGTAACTTGGAGTGGTACTACTGATTGATATTTCGCTTTACCAGAAACACCCGCTGTTGCTTTCACCTCTAGCGTAGCAGCAGCACTTGCCTGAGTTGTAGGCAAGATAAAGCTCATTACCAGCATGACTAGTAAGGCCAGTGCCGTCCATTTTGTCTTTTTCAAAAGCTCAACCCCTTTTTATGTAAATAGATGGTTACATAATTATACGATTTATATTGCATTTTGTTCCATTTCTTATGTTATCTTCATTAATATTCATAAACTCTTAAGAATTCTACAATGCAAAAAGGCAACTCCAAAACAACCTGGAGCTGCCTGATTTTCTATTTAGTATAATCAAACAAACACCGTGCATGATCCTGCACTACTTCCACAAACGCCTCTACTTGTCTTAATTCAAAAGAGGATTCATAACCAATTAGCCAAGTATCGCGTGTAAGACCAAACTCTTTTTCATCATTTGATAGAGGGATTTTGTGAATGGCATCGTGGTCATTTAACGTAATAGAAGGCAAGATCGCATAACCGATACCATTTAATGCCATTTGCTTGCAAATTTCAATTTGATCCACTAAAATTTGTTTTCTTGGATTCGAGGCAAAATGCTGCTGCCACCATTGCTGAATTTCTTGATAATAGTTGGAATCACTCTTATATTGAATAAATGGACGGTCTGTCTTTAACACATCTTCAATTGTTTTAACCTCTTTGTCCACTAAATAAAGAGTATCTCTGAAAAGGTGGATCTTTTCTCCTTTCCAGTCAACTTGGCCTCGTACAATGCCTACATGGGCCTCGCCCTCGTAAAGAGCCTTCACAATTTCAGAACTCCAGCCCGTCATCAGTGATATTTTAGCCTCTGGATATTTTGACACAAACTCCTTCAAGATTTTTGGTAGCCAGTTCTGACCAACAATGGATGCACAAGCAATTTTCAATGTCCCGTTTACCTTTGTCGTTAAGGATTGAATCGTTTCAAATATTTCTTCCTTTTTGGCTAGCATTTCCTTTGCATAAGCAATAACTTGTTCACCAGCAGGTGTTGCTGTTAAACCTTTTTGTGAACGAATAAATAATTGTGCACCCCAGTCTTTCTCAATCGTTTGCAATCGTTGTGAAAGGGCTGGTTGGGATAAAAATAGACGTTCTGCTGCTTTCCGCATATTGCGTTCTTCAGCTAAGATTTTTAAAATTTCTGCCTCTGTTGCCATCAATCTGTAAACCTCCAATACAAGCAAAGAGGGCCTCATGATTTTCATCTGAGTTCCCTCTTAAGCTACTACTCTTTTTGATAAATATATTTTTTCAATTGCTTTAAAATAACACGTCTTGTTAATATCCCTGCAAATGTACCATCTTCGTCCACTACACATAAAAAGGCGTGGTTAATAACTAAATCCAAAGCACGCTGGAAAGTATCCGTCAGCTTCAATACAGCGATCTCTTTTTCCATAATAGAGTCAACCTTAATATCAGGTAGCTTTTCATATTCAATATGCTCAAGTCCAAGAATCGATTCGGTAATCATTTTCATGCTAAGTAAACCTTGAAGTCGATATTTCAAATCTAATACAGGTATGGACGAGTACCCTGTACGTGTTAGTACAAGGAGTGCATGTTCCGCACTATTTCCACTTTGTACATGCGCAACTTTTTCAGAGGAAATGATAAAATCACTAATTGGCATTGCTAATAAGTCTTTGCTGTTAGTTGAAATCATGAACTTCTTCTCCTTTTCTGTCCTCACTGTGTAGAACAGTCCTTCCCTTTCATCATATCACAACTTTTCTATGTATGACCATGACCAGGCCGAGAAGAGTTTTCATGAACAATGAATTATTTTAGCCTTTACAGCAAAAACTTAGAATATCTTCATCCAGTCAAGTTTTCGTGACTGAATGAAGATGGTTCTGAACTAATAGCCAGCCTTACTCCAGTAGTAAAAAATCATGATTCCTAAAAAAAGTAAAAAAATTGCATAGACCCAAACAATTGGGTTCAACATCGTTGCATATTCTTCAACTGTTTCTGAAATAGGGGTATCATTTTCAGATTTCCGTTCAGAAGTCATTTTAGCTATTTTTAATGTATAAACAAACGAAATAGCAGAAATGATCACAATGGCAATAATTGCTGGTATTAACCACATACCCATCGGCAAAACTCCTTTCTTTACCCTTAGTATGCGTCAACCCAGCTATTCGTTATGCAAAGATTTTTTAGAATGGATATTGATTGAGCCACTGCCCACCATCCAAAGTTACACATTCTCCATTCATATAACTTGCTTTGTTAGACATCATAAATGTAGCTAAATCAGCAATTTCTTCTGGTGTTCCTATACGGCCTAGTGGAACAGAATCTAGTGTACGAGCTGCCGCTGCTTCTGATTCCCAAAGCTTATCGGCTCCACCAGTACGCTCGATCGGGCCTGGTGCAATAGCATTAACCCGAATCCCATACTGTTTCCCCCACTCAACAGCTAGCGTTCTCGTCAATGATAGTACCCCTGCTTTTGCTGCAGCTGAATGGATCACACCTGCTCCTGCATTCCAAGCATACGTCGCTACCATATTTAATATAGACCCTTTGATCTTATTCTCAATCCAATACTTGCCTACTGCTGAAGAGCAATAGAATGTACCATTTAATACGATATCTACAACAGCCTTCCAGCCATTCGGTGATAAATCCTCTGCACGTACAATAAAGTTACCCGCTGCATTATTCACAAGCCCATCCACTTGACCAAATTTTTCAATAGCAAATTCGAGCATAGCCTCAGCATGCTCAGGTACACGTACATCCATTTGGAATGTCTCAATAGAGGGACCCGCCTCCGCTATAAATTTCTTTGCCTCTGCTAATCGTTCTTCGTTACGACCTGTTATGACAACATTAGCTCCCTCAGTTACGAACTGCTTTGCCATATACAGCCCCATACCACTTGATCCACCCGTAATAATAATCGTCTTCCCTTGCAACATTCCATTTCCCCCTTTGTTAAAAATGAATGGTGATTCACTAAAAGTTTACTATATATTCTCGAATATGTCATATTAATTCTATAGAATGCGAGTTTATTTTCTGAAAAAATATAAAAGAGCCATTCATTCAATGAATAGCTCTCCAATATCATTAAAACTCATACGTATAGACAATTTTATATAGCTCCATTAACTCTTCTAAAGTTGGTATCTTCGGATTGTTACCAGGGCTCCCACTTGCAAGTGCATCCTCAGCCATTTTAGGAATAGCCTGATAATAAGCATGCTCCTTGATTCCCCACTGCTTTAAATTGCCAATTTTCATATACTTACACATATCTTTAATGGACGTAATAGCAAGCTGAGCAAGCTCCTCTTGCGATAGACGTTCTTTTGTTTTATTAAAAAATTGTCCTAAATCTGCCAATCGTTCTATACAAGCGTCTTTTGAATAATCTAGTACAGCTGGTAAAAGCATCGCATTGGAGATGCCATGCGGTACGTGGAAAAGTGCACCAATCGGACGGGACATTCCATGTACAAGGGCAACAGAAGCATTAGAAAATGACAGCCCTGCCTGCATCGAACCCAATGACATCGCTTCCCTAGCATCAACATCATCTCCATGTTCATAAACCCTTATGATGTTATTCACAATTAATTCCATAGCAGATAAGGCGAGCACATTCGAATAAGGATGAGCTAAACGCGATAAATAGCTCTCAATGGCATGGCTCAATGCATCTATTCCAGTTGCTGCGGTAATTGCTGGAGGTGAGGTAATGGTTAAAATAGGATCAACAATCGCTATAGTGGGCATAAAAGCTGGTTGCTTAATCATCATTTTCACATCACTTTTTGTATTGGTAATAACAGTGGCATCTGTTGCTTCAGAGCCTGTACCTGCTGTTGTTGGTATCGCAATGTGTGGAATTGGTGCTTCAGCTGCAACCTTTGCCATTTTCATATAATCTCCTATGTAGCCGCCATTTGTAGCCACTACTGCAATCGCCTTCGCCGTATCAATACAGCTACCACCACCAACAGAAATAATGATATCACAGTTTTCTTTCTGCAAAAGCTGCAATCCCTCTGCTACATACGTATCATCTGGCTCAGTTGTCACCCCTATAAATGAAACGACGTCTATCCCTTGGGTCTTTAACAGTGTATGGCATTTCTTGATAAAGCCTAAACTGTCCATAATTGGATCACTAATAATTAATGCCTTTGAACCTAGTTTTTTCGCATACTCTCCTACTTCTTCAAATGAATCTCGACCATATACAATCGTTCCTGGAGAATGAACAGTAAAGATGGTTTTTGTTTGAATCATATTTTCCCTCCTAAGCTATTGAGCTGTATAGCCACCATCTAATAGTATGGCCTGGCCGGTTAACCCCTTTGCTACATCACTTGCTAAATATAATGCAAGTCCTGTAATTTCTGAGACATCAAGTAAACGTTTTTGCGGTACAAGTGGATATAACACTTGCTCAAGAACTTCTTCCACTTGAATACCCCGTGTCTGTGCTAAATCCATAAACTGATTACGTACTAATTCCGTGTCAACATACCCTGGACAAATAGCATTTACCGTAATTCCCTCTGTCGCCACCTCTAGTGCCGTTACCTTAGTAAGCCCAATCACACCATGCTTTGCTGCATTATATCCCGCCTTCCCAGCAAACCCAATGACGCCATTGATGGAGGCCATATTGATAATACGACCAAATTGATTTTTCTTCATATGTGGTAACGCATACTTCATCGCCACAAAGGGAGCAACGACCATCACTTTTTGCATTGACTCAAAAATTTCTGTCTTAAAATCCTCAATAAGCGACACATGTTGAAATCCTGCATTATTGATTAAAATATCTAATGTTGAGAATTTATTAATCGTAAAATCAATGGCTTCTCTTATGGCTTGTTCTTCTGTCACATCACATATATAGGAAGTTAAAGAGGGGTATTGTGCGACGGCTTCCTCAAGAAGCTGTTCATTTTTATCTGATATCACAACATTAGCCCCTTGCTCAGCAAATGCTTGTGCAATAGCAAGACCAATACCACGAGCTGCCCCTGTAATAAAAACCGTTTTTCCTTGCATACTTCATCCCTCCTACATCCCTAATGAGAATAATATGATTGCAAGTATTGTACCTATGATAGGGATAATAACCGTCAAAGCTCCAAATGGCATATATGCATCCTTATGCTTTTCATTACATACTGAATTGATGGTTGTCACAACATATCCTCCGTGCGGCAATGAATCTAGGGAACCAGATGCTATAGCGATTGTCCGATGCAACGCCTCTGTATCTACACCCATCTCGATATAATGCGGTGCTAGTAAGGGCATAGCAATTGTTTGTCCCCCTGATGCTGAACCTGTTAAACCAGCAATAACCGCAATTGCTAAGGCTCCTCCAATCAGCGGACTGCCAGGGATATTGGTCATTACATCAACAGTTGCAACAAAGGATGGTGTTGCTTTTACTACCCCGCCAAAGCCGACAACAGCCGCCGTATTTGCAATGGCAATAATAGCACCCATTGCACCTGCTGCTAATGTTGCGCCAACTGACTTTGCATATTTGTAACTCACTAAATAAGCAACGATACAGCCACTAGTTAAGGCTACAATTAAAGCAGAGGTTCCAAGTGAATCATGGAAAATATAAGAAATGACTAAAACAACTAATAATGGTATGAGACTCAAAAGGGGACTCGGAAGCTTTCTTGTTTCATCAGCTACTGGATCGGTGGAGCGCTCAATGAAAATTTCCCCATTGTTAACAGCGCGTTTAATCATCCAATTCAGCCAAAGCGAGCCACCAACGGCCATAAAAATAGCCACGACAATACTAACTTGCCAACCTGCATATGGAGTTGTACCAAGATATGGAATTGGTATCCAATTTTGAATCTCAGGTGAGCCTGCTGATGTCATCGTAAATGTGACAGAACCTAGGCCCAGTGCAGCAGGAATAAAACGTCGTGGAAAGTTTGCTTGTTTAAATAAACTAATAGCCATTGGATAAACTGAAAAGGCTACGATAAAAACTGAAACACCACCATATGTGAGTACTGCTGCAGCTAAAACTACAGCATATGTGGCATATTTCACCCCTATTTTTTCTACAATCCATTTAGAGACACTATCTGCAGCGCCTGTGTCCTCCATGACTTTGCCGAAAATGGCGCCCGCCATGAACATTAAATACCATGAACCAACAAATCCGGTGAACCCATCCATATAGCTCGTTAGAAAGTTGGCCTGATCTTTATCAGCTGTTTGAGGAAAAAATGCAAGACCGTTTGTTAAGGCTGCTAACAGCGCAGTTAACGGTGCTGAAATAAGTAGATTTACACCCTTCATTGTTAAATAAACTAATAATGCTAAACTACCAAAAAGACCAATATACTCTAACATTTACACCCCACCCATCCCCTTTTTTAGAAAAAGAGCTGTATAACTCTACAGCTCTAGGTTTTATTAGTCGTTATTGCTTGGGAATGCAAACGTGGATGCTGAGGAGGCATTGCTAGCCATCCAACGCTCTGAAATTGTCTTAGTTTTTGTAAAGAATCGTGCTTGATCTGGGCCAAACATATGCCCCTCACCAAAACGAGATCCTTTAAAGCCTGCAAAGTTATGGTAGCCAACAGGAATTGGAATTGGTACATTGACACCAACCATGCCAACATCAATTTCTGTTGTAAATTTTCGAGCTGCTAATCCATCATTCGTAAAGATTGTGACACCATTACCTAGCTCATGCTTATTGATAAGTGTAATAGCTTCCTCTAAGGAATCTACACGAACAACATTGCGAGCTGGACCAAATATTTCTTGCTCGTAAACTTCCATGCCTGGCTTTACATGATCTAATAATGTAGGCCCTACATAAAACCCTTTAGACTCTTTGACAATATCAAGTTCTCGTCCGTCACAAATTACTGAAGCTCCTTCGGCTTCCCCTCGATTAATTGCAGTAAGAATTGCTTCTTTTGATTGCTGAGAAATAACAGGGCCAAAATCTGAATCAGGGTTTGTATATGGGCCTACTTTCAGATTAGAAATTTTTTCCTTAAGAATATCCACTAGGCGATCAGCAGTATCCTTTCCTACAGGCATGATAGTAGATATTGCCATGCAACGTTGGGATGCTGCTCCATAAGCTGCACCAATAAAGGCATTAGCAACCTGTTCAAGATCCGCATCTGGCATCACGACCATATTGTTTTTACCACCACCAAGAGCCGTGACACGTTTACCGTACTTTGATCCTGTTTCATAAATATATTTAGCTACTGGTGTTGATCCAACAAATGAAATCGCTTGCACAGCTGGGTTTTCTAAAAGTTCATTGACCGCATCTTTATCACCATTGATTACTGTCCAAATACCATCAGGCAATCCCGCCTTCTTCCAAAGCTCACTAACATATAATGAAGTCATTGGCACACGCTCAGATGCCTTTAAAATAACCGCATTTCCTACAGCAATGGCCATACTCGTTTGTGCTAGAGGCACCATGATGGGGAAATTAAATGGAGAAATTGCTGCCACAACCCCTAATGGATATTTTGCAGAATAAGCATTTATTTGACCTCCAACATTTACGGAGTATTCTCCTTTCATTAAATGTGGCGCACCAATGGCTAAGTCAACAGATTCAAGTCCTCGTGTAATCTCACCTTTGGCATCTTCAATCGTTTTGCCGCTTTCAGTACAAATGATTTGTAATAGCTCTTCCATATTTTCAGTGATAAGGTTACGGAACTTTAATACAATTTCTGCACGCTTAGCCACTGATGTATCACGCCAAGCCGGAAATGCTGCTTGAGCTTGCTCGATTGCATCTTGTGTTTCCTCTACTGTTGCAAGGGGTACCTTAGCAATGACTTCACCTGTTGTTGGGTTAAATACCGAACCGAATCGGCCACTTTTTCCTTCAACCAATTTGCCACCAATAAAATGTGTTAATGTTTTAACCTCTTGTGTCGTTGTCATATCCATTTCCTCCTCTTAAAATTGTTCTAGTTTACATTTTTCTTTTAAACTTAAATAAGCTGCAGACATATCTTTTTCTCCATAGCCCTGCTGAGCAATTTCACTATAAAGATCCACTAACTTTTCGCCGATTCGCAGCGATACGCCTGCTTCATCCGCCATTTCCTTAGCTAACTTCAAATCTTTTAATAGTAGATTTGTCGAAAAGCCCGGCTCATAATTATCATTTTTCATATATTCCAAATAATTACGTTCATAAATACGGCTTTGTCCATAACTATTATTTAATACTTCATAGAGCGTGTCTGCCTGAATACCCATTTTTTCGCCAAGTACAATCGTTTCAGCGACTGCCTCTGTGTAAAAGCCAATCATTAAGTTATTGAGTAATTTAATTCGCGTTCCTATACTTGAAGATGTGCCCAAATGATAAATATTTTTACCGACTATTCTGAATATTTCACCAGCACTTATATAATCATCTGTGCCACCACCAACCATAATAGTTAATGTCGCATTGATAGCCCCTATGACACCCCCACTGACAGGCGCTCCCAAATAACGTAATCCCAAAGCTATAGCTTCTGTATGTAACGTATCATTCAATTCGGGATTAACAGTACTAAAATCAATCAGTAGGCACCCTTTCTTTGCATGTTGTAAAATTCCTTGCTCTGATCGATAAACCAATTCTACAACCTGAGGGGTAGGCAAGCTTGTCATAATAACATCACATTGTTTCGCAATATCCATAGCTGTCTCAAGGCCGAAACCCCCTGCTGCTGCGAATTGTTCCATTGCTTCCGCATTCGTATCGAAACCATATACCTGATAATCTGCTCTTAATAAGTTAATAGCCATCGGTAAACCCATATTCCCTAAGCCAATAAAACCCAATTTTTTCTTCATTGTGACCTCCCCATTCCTTGAAAATACAACAGAAAACTTGATGATATACTAGCCAACTTTCATTTTTTAAAGTAACATTAAGAACGAGATAATATTATTGACCGCAGTCATTGACTTCGGTCATTTAAATCATAATCAATCGAAATCCATCTCGTCAATTAAAAAATTAATATTTTCAGAATATTTTTTACAAAAGATATTTTACAATATTTAATATAGGAGGTATTAGCTACCAATGGAAACACTCACAAGCAGACAGAAAAAGGCATTAGAAACACGTGAAAAATTATTGAAAACTTCTTTAGATTTATTTAACAAGCATGGTTATGAACATGTTTCTGTTGAACAAATTACAAAGGCATGTAATGTTTCAAAGGGTACATTTTATACACATTTCCCATCTAAATATGATGTTATTTTAGAAAAATTTAAGGAGCTTGATAATTTTTATCGTACAGTTGAAAAAAATATTGATCCCACATTACCAGCAAGTGAAAAAATACTCTTAGTGTATCAAGAGCAAATGAGATATTTAACCAATATTGTGGGAAAGGATTTATTACGGACAGTATATACGGCTGCTATGACAAACCAAGTAGAACAGGATCATTATTTAATCAATCCACAACGTAAGATTTTTCAGATAATGAATACATATATCGAGGAAGGAATTCAACATGGTGAATTTAGACAAGATGTTTCTGCTGCTACCATACAAACACTTATTCAGCGCTGTATGCGTGCGAATGTCTATGATTGGTTGATACATAGTGAAGACTTTGACCTAGCCTCTGAAATGGCGCAATTCACAGCAATTGTCTTAAACGGTCTTAAAAACGGCAAATAAAAAAGTAGCACTTCATCTATTTTGTGATGAAAGTGCTACCCGTTTTCTAGCTTACAAAATATTGTTGTACAATCGTTTCAACTGGTAATGGTTTATTATACAAATAGCCTTGCCCTTTTTGACAACGATGGCGTTTGAGAAAATCAACTTGTATTGGTTCTTCAATTCCCTCAGCAATGACCTCTAATCCTAAATTATGAGACATCGAAATAATGGCTTTTATGATGGCTTCATTTTTGTCATCCTTTGCTATATCTGCAATAAATGACTGATCAATTTTAATAATATCAATCGGATAACGCTTGAGATAACTTAATGAGGAATAGCCTGTCCCAAAGTCATCCACAGACACATAAACACCTAATTGCTTCAGTTCTGTAAGAATCGAAAATGTTTCATGTACATTTGTCATGGAACTTTCGGTAATTTCTACTTCTAATAATTCAGGGGGTACACCATATTTCTTTAAAGCTGTTTTAATTTTTCGGGCAAAATTTTCTTTTCTAAACTGTTTTGGGGATATATTGACTGCAATCCGTACAGGACGATATCCTTTCGATTGCCATTCTTTTTGGTAACGACATACCTCATCAATAATCCAATCACCGATTTCAATAATCAACCCTGAGGCTTCCGCAATAGGAATAAATTGTGCTGGTGATACAAAACCAAATTTACGGTTATTCCATCGTAATAATGCTTCAAAGCTATTGATGCTATTATTTGCTAAATCCATTTGCGGTTGTAGATGAAGACTTAGCTCATTAAATTCAATTGCTCGACGTAAATGTGCCTCCATTAATGCTTCGTTTGGAAAAATGGCCGTCATATCTTCACGGTAGTAGCGATAATGTGAACGACCATGTTCTTTAACAGAAAATAAAGCTTTATCTGCTTTCCGTACAAGTGTCTCGATATCTTTACCATCTGCTGGGCTAAGTGAAATCCCAATCGATACGCTAATAAAATATTCCTGTCCATCTATCATAAATGGCTGTTTTAATACGTCCATAATCAAGTTTGCAGTTCGTTCAATTTTTTGGATGGTTGCATCTTTTAGCACAAAAATAAACTCATCACTATTATATCGATATAGCGAACACTTTGAGTAGCAAAGCTCCCGTAACCTATGACTAAACATACGCATCAAATCATCTCCCTTGCTCTCGCCAAGGGATTCATTAAACTTTTTAAAACGGTCAATGTCAACTAAAATAAGAGCGGCTTGCTTATGCTCTTGCTTTTTATCATTTAAATGCTGTAGCCAATGCTCCTTAAAAGCTTTTCGATTCCAAATACCTGTTAATTCATCCATTAGTGCTAGGTAATAGAATGCTTCATGATCATTCATAAATGAATTAGCATCTTTAACAAATAGGTGGACACCCACAACTTCTCCATTATAATAGGTTGGATGCGTTCTTAAATAAAAGGGCTCTTTGCTTAGTAAATCACCTTTCAATAAGCATTTAGGCATGCCAAACGCTGAACCTTCGATTGTTTTGGTAAATAATAGTTTAAACTCATTGAGATATTTACTTTCGAGTAATGAAAAAATATCTAGTCCAATTAGACTGTGCTGCTCTCTCGATAGTGTAGCAGTAGCAGCAATATTTTGATGAATTATTCGACCTTGTAAATCTGTCGTTAACACTGGACTTATATGTTGTTCAATGAACTGTAAATAGGGATTTTCTTCAAATGGTGTCGCTCGAAGAATAATGGCAACTATTGATTCAGAAAAGTGCTGAACATGAAGCATAAATGTTTTCTCTTGAAGACCGTTACCTAATTTTAGAGTATGCTGTTTATTGATTTCTTCAATTAGAAATCCCGACAATTGCAGCCAGCATTGCTTAGTAAAAAAGTTCTCAGCGTTTTTGGCTGTTATATCCTCCAACTCAATCATTGACGATAGCTTTTCATTAAATTCAACGACCTCAAACACTGTCTTATCAACTTGTCTCAAACAAATGATTGCATCAAATGGATTCAGTTGCATGAGCTGTTGATATTCTGCAAATGGCGCTACATTTTCTCTACATTTTTTCATTCTATCCCTCACTAAGTAGCGTGTTTGCTCTATTCTTCGTCTAGCGTAGGCTTTAATGCATCCTTCAAGAAAATTTCCTGGCTATTTAATGGATCTTCGCTACGATCAAACTCTTTATAATGATACTTACCATTAGAGTCTTGAATACGGGCTTTGGCAGTATCCATTAATTGTGCATTCATTATGTCAATAATACGAGTTTTTGCTTCACTTGCATATACAGGGAATAAAATTTCCACACGTTTAATCATATTGCGTGTCATCATATCTGCAGAGGATAAATATACTTTATTTTCCCCATTATGATGGAACCAATAAATACGAGAATGTTCAAGGAAACGACCAACAATACTTGTTACGGTAATGTTCTCACTAATACCTGGGATTCCTGGTCTAATACAGCATATACCACGAATAATAAGCTCGACCTTTACACCCGCAATCGATGCCTCATAAAGCTTCATCATTAAATCTTTGTCTGTCAATGAATTCATTTTTGCACGAATAAAACCATTTCCATATTTTTTATGACAGGCAATTTCCTCATCCATTAACCGAATAAACTCATCGCGTATATCAAATGGTGCAACGACTAAATGATTAAAGGTAGGCTTTTCTGTATAGCCACTTAAGTAGTTAAAGAAATTTGTCGCATCAATGCCAAACTCTTTATCTGTCGTTATTATGCCCATATCCGTATAAATTTTTGCAGTAGCATCATTATAATTTCCTGTACCCAAATGGACAAAACGTTCAATTTTGCCGTTACGACGACTAACGACTAGCGTGATTTTTGAGTGCGTTTTTAAATTATTCATCCCATAGATCACAAGACAACCTGCTTGTTCTAATTGTTTTGCCCAGTGCACATTGTTTTCTTCATCGAAGCGAGCCTTTAGCTCCACTAATACCGTTACTTGTTTACCGTTTTCAGCGGCAAGTTTTAACGCTTGAATAATCGGTGAATTTCCGCTTACTCGATATAATGTCTGTTTTATAGCCAACACATTTGGGTTGATAGCGGCCTCAGAAATAAAATCAACAATAGGGGCAAAAGATTCATATGGATGATGGAAAAATATATCCTGTTGAAGTGCTTTTTCAAAAATATTTTCGTCAGACTGTAAATCTAAAGGTGGCTGTGGGATAAAGCTTTCATATTCTAAATGCTCACGACCTACTGAAATACCTTTCACAAAAGAGAACATAAACGTTAAATCCAAAGGACCATCAATATGGAAAACATCCGATTCTTCTATTTCGAATTCATCTAGTAAGTATTGCAGCACTTCCTCGTTCATTTCTCCAACTCGAACTTCTAAACGGCTTCCTACTCCCCATTTTCGCTTTTTCAGCTCTTTTTCGATCTCCACGAGAAGATCTCGAGCCCCTTCTTCATGGATAGTTAAATCTGCATTTCTTGTTAAGCGGAAGGCTTGTGCTGATTTTACGCTATAGCCATAAAACAGCTTTTCAATATGCGCTACTATCACATCCTCCAATAAAACTACAACTGTCTTACCTTCTTCGGACGGTACTTTTATATAGCGATCTAACACTGATGGAACCTGGACAATCGCCACTTTTTCACGACTTTCAAGATCTGACTCATCCTGCTCTAACAGCACTAATAAATTCAAAGTTTTACCAAGCAAGGTTGGGAATGGACGATATGCATCCACTGCAACAGGGGTTAAAACAGGGAAGATAGTTTCTGCAAACATTTCATTGATAAATGATTTTTGCTTGCTATTTAAATCTTTCATGTCCGCAATATGTACATTATGTTGAGGTAGTAAATCATAGATTAAATGTCTATACACCTCAGTTTGTCGACGCACTAATGCTTGTGTGCGTTCTGCTATTTTGGCCAACTGTTCCTTTGGCGTTAAGCCAGATTTGTTTTCGGGCTTATGAAAACCAGCACGTACCTGGTCCTGTAAGCCTGCAACACGAACCATAAAAAATTCATCTAGATTGGAACTAAATATAGCTAAAAATTTTAAACGCTCAAGCAGAGGATTATTAATATCCTCTGCTTCCTCTAGCACGCGTTCATTAAAGGCAAGCCAGCTTAATTCACGATTATTATAATATTGAGGCTTTGCAATTTCCTCTAACAATAGATTGTAGTTTTCGGAAAACTCTTCCCCATGTAGCTCGTTTTTCGTTACTTCAGTTGTCATCCATTGTTCCACCCTTCTTCAATAAAATTGATCTTCATTGGGATTTTTAATGCACGTTCTAAATGCTTTCTATGTCGATTGGCTTGATACTTTTCAGCCGCAGCATTCTTTTTTACATAAATATTAAGTTGAACATGATCTTCTTCGGTGTGCATTTCAATAGCATGTACTATATTGCGTTTTGAAACATTTAATGCATAGACAAATTTTAATAACGCTCCGAAATCTCTTATTTTACGATGTTCCTCCCGACTCATCCATGTAGCAAATGGAGCAGCAAATCGTTCGAAATAATCTTTATTTTTATAGGAGGCAAGAAGTGCTAGTTTTACTCGTTCTAAATGATTTAAACCATCAATGGATTGATTCGCAATTAAATAAAAAGTATGTTGGCTTGAAGAGCTTAATTCGATATACTCTCCTATATTAAAAACCTTCGCCGCTTTTGCTAATAAATGCAAATCTTCTGGATGATATTGCAAGTAGCCTAAATGACAACATTCACGATACAGTTGGTCTGCTAAATGCATTAAATAATCTACTTCCACTTCACTCCGACCATACTGACGTGCTAATCTTCTAGCATTTCCTTCAAATACATTATATTTATCAAACGCCTTTGTATCTGTTTGCAAAATCCGTTGAATAATGAGTCCCTCACGTAAACCTCGCTTTGTCAGTTGGAAGGTCTCACTACCAACTACCTCCATCAACACTCTAAATACCTCTAATGCAGGAACAATGATATCTGCACGGTCAGATGAGAGACCATCCAATTGTTTCAATTCCTGAAAGCTTAATTGCCCTAAAAATAAGCTTAAATCATCCAAATTTTCCTTTGTCATTTCATAACCATGTACGCTGGCAATAGGATAATCATGCTTTTGTTGATGTATTTGAGCAATATTACGCGCACTACCACCAATTGCGATAATAGGTAGAGCAACATTTTTTATCCAAGGGAGTGTTTGGAACTGCTCTTTGACAAAGGCAAGAAGCTCTTTTTTCTCACTACTATTGATAATGTCACCTTTTACAAAACGTTGCTTTAAAGAAACTGTCCCAAAAGGGAAACTATGTGATTGCTGAATTTCTTTATTTTCAAACAGCGTAATTTCGGTACTACCACCACCGATATCGATTGTTACGGCCGATTTTGTACCCATGGAGTAAGCAACAGCAACGTAGCCAAAATAGGCCTCTTCCTCTTCTGATAAAAGCTCTATTTGGATACCAGTCCGTTCTTTCATTTCCTCTATAATTTTGTCTCGATTAGTGGCTTGTCGAATAGCCGCAGTCGCAGCAGCTTTTACATCTGTTACTTCAAAATCCTCAAGCATGGCTTTAAATGTTAATAAAGTTTCTGATAACACTTGAATACCTTCATCAGACATCTCTCCTGAGGGCTGTAAATATGTACGCAAACGTGCTACCGTCTTAATATTTCCAAGCTCACGAAGTCCCTCTTCATTATCATATTGATATAATACTAATCGTATAGTATTGGAGCCGATATCAATAATAGCTGTTTTTAATTCATTCAAATAATCACATCCTTCAAGCATCTACCATTTATTTTGTTCATAATATTTGGACATATACAAAAAATCGGACCCTCTTAATTAAGGCATCCGACTTTACTTTCATTTATTTATACTTGCAGGATACCCATTATTAAAATTGAGAAGTATCATGTAAGCCATGGTGATTACAGAATAAGTTGGTCAACACGTAAAATGAGCTCTGCAATTTCTGGCTTACTTATTTGATCCTCAGCCCCTACTTGATCGCCTTTATGACGAAGGTCATCTGTAATTAGACTTGAAAAAATGATAACAGGAAGCTTTTGAAGATCGGGATGCTCTTTGATTTTTCGTGTTAAATGATGGCCATCCATTTGTGGCATTTCAATATCCGTTACCACCAATTGAATATGCTCTGCTATGTCACTACCACTCTTTGCAATTCCCTCTAAGTATTCATAAGCATCGCGGCCATTTTCAAAGAATTCAACATTGTCATAACCAGCTTCACTCATAGTATCAAACAGTAATTTACGTAATAACGGTGAATCTTCTGCAATTAAAATTCGCTTTCCAGATCGCTCACGTTTACCGAGCTTTTTAACAGATTCCACACTAATTCCTGATGCAGGATTGATATCCACCATAATTCTTTCGAAATCTAGTAATAGAATCATTTGCTCATTCTGTTTAATCACACCAATTACTTGTGATGTACCCCCTTGATACATATCTGAAGGCTTTTCGATTTGATTCCAAGAAATACGATGAATTTGTGTTACATTATCTACATGGAAAACGACACGTTGTTTATTAAATTCTGCGACAATATATTTTTGTTGTGGATTACGCTCAGCACCTTGAATTCCTAATACTCGTAGCATATCTACAACAGGTAATACCTCACCTCGTAATTGAATGATTCCTTCTACATGCGGGTGCGCGTGTGGGATAAACGTTACTGGGATCGGTTGAATAATTTCTTTTACTTTAATAACATTGATGCCAAACTTATTGTTTGCTACTTCAAATTCAACAATCTCTAGCTCATTTGTGCCACTTTCTAATAATATTCCTTTATGTTCCAATGCAACCCCGCTCCTTTCTCTACATCTGTTTATAATTCAATTGTATCATAGGCAATACATTTCTCCTACTTGCTATTTCCATTTTTATCATTAACTTTTAGATGTACCAATAGACCAACGACAGTCATAACGATCAACGTTGATAATGCTACACGACTAGCAATAGTACCATAATCCTTCATCCATAATGTAACAGTTCCATATATAGCTGGACCAATAATGGAGGATACTTTACCTGAAAAAGCAAACAACCCAAAAAATTGTCCACGTTTTTCGTTCGGTGATAATTCAATAATATATGTCCGAGATGTCACCCACATTGAGCCAAGTGATATACCAAATAGACTACCAGCAAGCCAGAACATCCATTGTGCTGAAGCAAAAACAGCGAATACCAGAGCAACAATCATAATAAGTGCAACAATTGTAATGGCACGTTTAGCACCTATTGATTTCGTAATATACCCAAAGGCAAGTGACCCAATGATTGTTGAGACAGTAGAGACCAAATAAAGTACGATAAATTGTCCAGAACTAAAGCCAACAATCGTTGTCGCATAAACAGCCATCATAGCAATCGTTGTAGCAATGGCATCATTTAGAAAGAAATAAGCAATCATAAAGGTAAAGATTGCTTTATATTGCTTCATATCTTTAAATGTTTGAATGATTTCTTTATAACCATCTAAAAACTTTAAGGACTTTCGTTGGGACTTTGGGATCGGTGTATCTTTATTAATTAAGAATAATGGCAATGAAAAGAGTAGATACAGAATGGCTGTTGGGATAAATGCTCGATGAAAATCGCTGTTACCAACATACAAGTAAACAAGTAATCCAAAAAGTGTACCAAGATACCCGATTGCAACACCATACCCTGAAATGAGCGGCATCTCTTCTTTTGTCCCTAGATCACCCATCATAGAATCGTAAAATACTAAACTTGAATTAAAGAAAAATTTTGCTATGACAAAACTTGCAACTACCAAAAATAAACTAAGAGGCACACCAGAGTAATTGACAGTGGTTTGTGCATTAGCAAATATTCCCATCATAAATGTAAATAGAATAGATATGGATGCAAACCATACAATAAATCTCTTTTTATAACCTGTGTTATCAATCCACACACCGAAAAGGGGTGAAAAGATAACGAGCAACAAGCTTGCAATGGCATTTGCATAAGATATAAAGGTGCTCGCAACTTGTTGCATGACTTCATTTGTTCCTAAAACCTCATCCATGTAAAAGGGAAAAAATATTGTATTTATATTTGAAGAAAAAATTGTATTCGCAAAATCATAAAATGCCCATGAAAGTATCGGTAATGATAAATAAATGGCTAATTGACTTCGATGTTGTACGTCTATAGCTGTACTCTTCTTCATAAAACCCTCCTCTCCATTCTCTATAATAAACAATTAATTTCTCTCTGAAATAAAAAATACCTTTTTTTAAAGAAAATTAATATTATTTACAATATAACAGTAAATTCACTGAAAAATAACTGCCAAATGGTCGATAATTGAACGCTTATTTTCTGTGTAAAACCAAAAAAGGTATTCAAGCCCCTCGCTTGAATACCTTTTTATCATTCTATATCTATGGTTACCCATTCAGAGGACCATTGCTCAATCGCTTTTAGCACAGGTGCAATAGCATAACCCTTTTCTGTAAGTTCATACTCAATGACAACTGGTGTTGATGGAATTACTGTACGTAGCACTATTTGCTCAGTCTCTAATTCCTTTAAACGTTCTGTTAATACACGACTACTAATATTCAACTGATTTTTAATGGTCGAATACCTTTGCGGACCATCTAATAGCTGATAAATAAGTAGCGTATTCCAACGATGATTTAATATCATGAGTGCTTTTTCAAATCGCGGACAAATATTTTTTTGATCCAAATGACTTCCCCCCTTTGTATATTAGTTCCTATTTAAGAGTATATCACTTTTTAAAAAAACTTGTTCTAAAAATACATTAAGTTACTTGACAAAAGTTGTTTTTAAAAATAAACTAAGTTACGAATTGTAAGCAAAAAAGATAAGGAGTTACTTTATTATGCAAAATATTGGTTCAACAATTTTACGTATCGTTCTAGGCGTTATTTTTGCAGTGCATGGTTTTCAAAAATTTCAAGGTGGCATTAGCTATACAGCTGACTTCTTTGATAGCCTAGGTATACCAGGATTTATGGCGTATATCGTGGCAATTATTGAATTAGTTGGAGGAATTGCAATCATTTTAGGTTTAGCAACAAGAATATTTGGTGCTTTATTAACCATTACAATGATTGTGGCGATCTTTACAGCAAAACTTAGCATCGGCTTTATCGGGGCAGATGGATTGGCTGGTTATGAATTAGATTTAGCTTTAGGTGCAATAGCTCTTTACTTTACTCTCGCAGGCGCATCCAGCTTCTCACTGGATTCTCAACTTTTCGGGAAAGAGTAAAACAAAAAACCTGAAGGTCTCCCATTTAAGGAGCCTTCAGGTTTCCTATTCAGAATCCCATCGCGAATTATTTATAATACTTTAAGAGTGCTTGTGTACCATTATCACCATAGCCTGCTGCGATTAATTTCTCATACATTTCATAGGCTAATGCAAGTCCTGGTAATGTTATGCCCATTTTGTTTGACTCGTCTAAAGCTATTTTCATATCCTTTACAAAATGTTTAATATAAAAGCCTGGCGCAAAATCTTCTTTTATCATACGTGGGGCTAAATTGCTTAAAGACCATGAACCTGCTGCACCTGAAGAGATCGATTGTAATACGGTAGGTAAATCTAATCCTGCCTTTAGTCCATAAGCTAGTGATTCACACACGCCAATCATACCAGAGGCAATAACAATTTGATTGCACATCTTTGCATGCTGCCCAGCTCCTGCTTCACCCTGATAAATTATATTTTCTCCAAATTGCTTCATAATTGGCAATACCTTGTCGTATGTGACCTGATCGCCACCAATCATGATAGACAAAGTGCCATTTTGAGCACCAATATCCCCACCTGAAACAGGGGCGTCTAAAGCCTCTACACCGATGGATTGAGCATACATATAAATTTTCTTTGCTAAAGATGGCTCTGAAGTCGTCATATCAATGACAATATTGCCTTGTTCTGCTGTTTGGAAGAGGCCATTTTCCCCAAAATATACTTCCTCTACATCTGAAGGATAGCCAACCATTGTAAAGGCAATTTCATGATTTTTAAATGCTTCAGCAGGTGAGCTTGCCCATGACGCCCCTAAGGCAACAAGAGGCTCTGCCTTTTCTTGCGTACGAGTATAGACGGTTACTTCATGACCATTTTTTAGTAAATGCTTAATAATACTAGCACCCATTACTCCAGTTCCAATAAATGCAATACGTTTCTTTGTCATATGTACATGCTCCTTTGTTCTAGAATGTCTGTACTCTCCGTGAGAGTCCAACTCTATATCTTTTCAGTTTAGGTGAAGGAATGAAATAATTCAAACTCTTCCCACAACTTGTACTAAAATTTATATGTAGGGCATATATACCGAATAAGCAAAAAAAGAGAGCAAGTGATTGGGGGATCACTGCTCTAAAGGGGGAAATGAGAATGTTGCTGTGTTCATAGTAAGTTATTCCCCATTGAAATGCATTTTAAACATATATGTTAAAATGTTTTTTACTCTGAATACTGGAACAATCTTTTTTAGTCTTCTTGATCTTTTTCTTCTTCAAATGCCATCTGTCTATAATAAGTATTCATTAACTGATCTAATCTGCGACTCAGTTGAATGGTTTTTGCATTTTGTAACCCGTTTTCTACACCTGAGCGAATCATCATCTCACGAGTTTGTTCCATTTGTTTCAAGAGTAGATTGACCATTCATACAACCCTCCACACACAAATAATCATACCATTATTATACATTTATATTTCATTTCTTACAGCATTAACTTACGACAATGTTCGACAAATTAACTTCTAGGTGTTTCAGTATAAGTATAGATAATTCGCCCATTTTGCTTGGCCTCACCTCTATAATGTTTAAATAATGGGTGTTTTACAAGAATTTCACGAAATTCGTAAAATTCTTCCTTTTGAATTTCAATACTTTCTCTTTCCCCATTTTGTAATTGTTTAAGCATATTTTCGTATTTTTCCATGAACTTTATTCCTCTCTTTGCCTCATTTGTGTAATAAATTATGAATTATTTAAAAAAAGCTTTACGTTTACCAATTTTTCATGCAAACTGTATATTATTAGTCGATGAAGGAGCTGACTGTCTGTGAAAATAGCTGAAGTTGGAAATATTATCGAGTTTAAAAATGGTCTCCAAGGTATTGTAGAAAAGGTAAATGAAAATTCGGTGATCGTTAACTTAACATATATGGAGAATTTTGATTCCCTTGAAATTGAAGAAAAAACGGTCGTCAATCATAAACGATATAAAATTTTATATACTAATGAAGCTTAATAGTCTGAATAGTCCCTATTTGTCTTAATAGATGATAAGGGACTATTTTTTTGATAAGATTAAGGTATGGAGGTCGAATATGCTAACAAATTCGAAACAAACAATACTATTTCTCCTTTCTTTATTATTCGTTTATGGTATGCTTGCTTTTACCTTTGCTAACCAAGCTGTATTTTGGTACATGTATGCATTCACTCTACTAGTATGTATTGCCATTGCCATCTTAGCTGGCTCCATTGAAGATCAATTACCTACTTGGCAATTTTTACTCTTTGGTATTGGATACGGTACCATCACATATGGTATTATTCGCTTTGGTTACTGGCTCGCTCCATATATTAATAATAACTTAGTACAATCCGTTCAAAAATTTTTAGCAAGCTACGGACCACAAAATATTTGGCACTATGTTTTACTAGTATTTATCGTTGCCATAGGTGAAGAATTATTTTGGCGTGGTTATATCCAACAACAGTTAAAACGTTTTATGCGCCCACCGCTGGCTGTCATAGTTACCGCAGTATTATGTGCTGTATCAATTGCCCTTAGCGGATTTATGCTTGGTGTCATTGCTGCATTGGTAACAAGCATTATTTGGGGCTTCTTATATGAATGGCGTAAAAGTATGCCACTTGTTATTGTAGCTCATGTCGTTTTTGTACTATTATTATTTTTAGTGTTGCCATTAACATCATAACATTAATATTTGGAAACATTTTATCTTTACTAACGTTTAATTTAGAAAAGGAGGGTTTTTTATGCAAAAAAAATTAGTTTCTATTCTTGCATTATTACTAACAGCCGTATTAGTTGTAGGTTGTAATACATCTGATAAAACAGGGGATTCAGATGCTCAACAAAATGAGCCATCAAATACTGCTGCCGATCAAAAACCATCTGGAGATGATACAGCAGGTGAATCAAATGAGGAAGAAGAAGATACACCTGCATCAAATGATACAAATACAGAGGATGCTTCTAAACAGCCTCAACAAGATGTAAAATACGTCCAAAATGGTGTAGATAAAACTGAAAAGGCAACTGAATCAGCAAGTGTTGATCAAAGCTATAAACTACAACAGCTTCCTGGTTTTACACTGACACAAGAAGAGCCTGGTAAAGACATGTTAGTGTCCAATGATGATGACGAAGTGTTTATGCGTATTGAAACAATTGAAGCTTCACAATCGAGCTTTGAAGAAGTAAAAACAACTATGCAAGATTATATGAACGCAGTGGGTGAAACAGTAGCTCTAACTGCTGAGGAATTAGCAGCATTTAAAGATGTTCAAAATATCGAGGGTTATGTTGTGGACTTCGACACTGAGAAAGTAATTGGGGTTGTCCTTGAGAAAGATGGTCTCATTACAAAATTAACTATTCATGATAATGATGAACAAGATTTAACAGATGCTATGCTTAATATGGCAGCAACTATATCTAAAAAATAATAAAATGCTAAGGACGATAGACATAGTCTATCGTCCTTCTATTTGATCACAAAAAAGTTGTCTCAAATCAATGAGACAACTTTTTTAATAAGATAGGTCTTTGATAGAAAGGCCAATTTTCTTCAATAACGTAATAGCTTGCTCTTTTTCTTCTGGGGATAGTACACTCATTAATTCATGCAAATGCTGTTCGTGTTTTGGGAACAGCTCTCCCATAAAAGCTTCACCTTCAGGGGTGATTTCTGCATACGTAACACGACGATCAGCAGGACAAGATACTCGTAATAAGTAACCTCTCTTCTCTAGCTTATCAATGACATACGTAATAGACCCACTGGCTAACAAAATTTTATTGCCAATTTGCTGTAATGGCTGTCTTCCTTTATGATAGAGAAGTTCTAGAACAGCAAATTCAGTTGGGTTTAAACCATTATCCTGAAATAATTGATGTGTTGTTTCATTAATTGCTTTTAGTGCACGTGATAATACAATATATAATTTTAAAGATTGTTTTAGATCTTCTGACGGCATATTCTTTTCCTCTCACTTCGCTCTTTATACATGACATTATAGCGACATTAGAAAAGCATTGTCAAAAGCAATATATGATTTAGAAGGTTTTGTTGTTCATTATGCAACCATTTTTACTTTCTTTATGTTACTAAATAAGCAGAATCTTTTGTGGATACTTCCATTGTATCCATCTGATTGAATGTGTAAATTGGAAACTGCAGATGGAAGCATGTCCCCTTCTGTAGTTCACTACTAACGCCAATTACTCCTTCATGTTCTTCAATCACCTTTTTCACGAAAGCAAGGCCCAGTCCTGTCCCTGTTGATTTTGTCGTGTAAAAAGGCTGGAATAGGTTTTGAAGTGTCGTGCTGTCCATGCCAACACCTTCATCTTTTATCATAAGTTCGACAATCGCACAGTCATTTGTTGCCATTTCGACGGTAATCGTACCACCATTATTCATGGATTCCATTGCATTTTTAATTAAATTCATCAGCACTTGCTTTAGTCGATTCTCGTTGCCGCCAATATAGACTTGATTAGAGGTTGAAATATACTGAATCATAATATTTTTCATGAGTGCATCTGGTAGCATAAACTCAATGACTTGCTTTACAATATGATCCAGTTCTAATAATTCCACTTTCATCGTTGTTGGCTTAGACAATACTAATAATTCGGATAAGATTTGTTCCATCCGTTGAAGCTCACTGTCAATAACAGAGAGATACATGCGTGATTCATCATCAGCATTTAATTTTAGTAATTCAGTAAAACCCTTTAAAGAAGTTAATGGGTTACGAATTTCATGTGCAATACTCGCTGCCATCTGTCCCACAACGTTTAATGCTTGCTGATGCTCAACTTTATGTTGAAGTTGCTTTTTCTCTGTTTCATCATTAATCACAGTGACAATAATATTATTGTATTCATCAAAAATACTTGAAATTTCATAATAGCAAGTTCTGCTTACTTGTGTTTCATCGACTACATGAATGCTTGCATGTTTTTCACCCATTAACTTAGAAAGGTAGGTTGTAATTTGCCCCTTTTTCAATGTAAATGAATCAAATATATGCTGATGCGCTTTATGAAGAAGCTGCGAATTTTCAACTTTCAGAAACATTTCCGCATATTTATTTAGCCCAAGAATAATACCACTAGCGTCACTAACAATAACAGCATAAGGTAAGTAATCGTAGGCATTAAAAGATTGCGCTCTCTCATGTGCTTGGCTAACATATAATTTATGGGCAACATCATCATTTAATGTTGAAATTTGCGCAACAATTTCCTCTGTATTAGGATCGTAAAAGCATTTGAAAGATAACATTTCGTAGTCATTTCCAACTGTGCGAATATTGAAAATTTCCTCTGAACGTAAATCATTTTGTAACTGTTTGACGAACTTAGTCCATTTAAAATTAGATGGCTCGTCCATAGCTAAATAGCCAATATAGGTTAAATTAAGATTGAAAAGATTGATAGCAGCCTCATTGACGTTTAAAATTTTCCCTGCTTTATTGAGTATAAGTGTTGGTGACGAAGTACTTTTCATAAGATTTCCAAAACATTGATTAATATCATTTTGCTTCAACTTTCTCACCGAACCTTTCAAAAGAGTAAAAAACCTCTAAAATCGAATTTTGAGCCTTTACTATACTTTATGACAGCACGATTCTATTATTACAAAATTTAGTAAATTTAAGTATTTTAAATTATTTCACGAACCGTTCACAAAATAAATAGGTAAAAAGAATTATATTGTATGTCAGATACTTGACTGATACAATAGGATGTTGAAAGGAAGATTATTGCATGAATACTATTTTAACTACTTTGAATGCAAAGTATATTCACACAAATTTAGCATTGCGCTATTTAAAAGGCGCAGCTTTACCGGAGTTTAATCCAATTATAGCAGAGTATACTATTAAAGACCCTGCTTTTAATATTGTATCAGATTTATTCCAAAAAAAACCTGATATCGTTGGATTTAGTTGCTATATCTGGAACATCGAAGAAACAATTCACGTTATCAAGATGTTAAAAACTGTCTGTCCAAATGTTAAAATTCTGCTCGGGGGACCTGAGGTTTCTTATGATTGTCACCATTGGTTACGTCGAATACCTGAGGTAGACTTCATTGTGATGGGTGAAGGAGAAACTTCATTTAAACAATTACTGCGCTATTTCCACGGTGAAATATTGTTAGAAGATGTTCCTGGTATTTGTTATTTAGAGGACGAGAAAGTCAAGATTCACGCTATGCCACCTAAAATTGATTTGCGCGAATTACCAAGTCCTTTTCGTTTTGAGGAGGATCTTCCCTATCTAGGTAAGCGAATTCAATATATCGAAACAAGCCGAGGCTGCCCATTTAGCTGCCAATTTTGTTTATCTTCTATTGAAGTTGGCGTCCGATACTTTAACCGTGAAAAAATAAAAGAGGATATTCGTTTCTTAATGGATAACGGAGCTCGAACAATTAAATTTGTGGATCGCACCTTCAACATCAGTCGTAGCTACGCAATGGAAATGTTCCAATTTTTAATTGATGAACACAAACCAGGTGTTGTATTCCAGTTTGAAATCACGGCTGATATAATGCGCCCTGAAGTCATTCAATTCTTAAATGATAATGCACCAAAAGGTTTGTTCCGATTCGAAATAGGTGTTCAATCTACGAACGATTTAACAAATACTCTTGTAAAACGTCGTCAAAACTTTGAAAAACTAAAGCGAACAGTTACTATGGTGAAAGATGGCGGAAAAATAGATCAACATTTAGATTTAATTGCAGGTTTACCAGAGGAAGATTACGCTAGTTTTCGTCAAACATTTAATGATGTCTTTGCAATGCGGCCAGAGGAATTACAGCTTGGATTTTTGAAACTTTTACGCGGCACAGGACTTCGATTAGAAGCCGAGAAGTTTGGCTATACCTATGTGGATCTATCTCCTTACGAAATCTTTTCAAATAATGTTCTAACATTTGATGATATCGTCCGTATTAAGCATGCAGAGGATGTTCTTGAAAAGTATTGGAATGATCACCGTATGGATCATACGATTGAATACTTGGTTACAGAGGTCTTTGATACACCATTTGATTTCTTCCAAAACTTCGGAACATATTGGGAAACAAAAGGTTGGTCTCGTATTGGTCATCAGCTAGAGGATTTATTCCGTCGTTTATTAATGTTTTTAGAAACGATTGATGATGTGAATTTAAACATTGTCCAGAGTTTAATGCAGCTTGATTACTTAATGGCTCAGCAGTTCCAACCACGGAAGCTATGGTGGAATGAGCGTCCTACAGAAGAGCAACAAAAAGCCCTTTATCACGCTTTACGAGAAGATCCAGCTATCGCAGGCGAGGAATTTGCTAACTTTAAGTTAACTGAAAAAGAGTTGTTTAAGCATACCTTGATTATCCCTCATGCTCTTGATTACCAAGAGTTTGCAAATGGCAAAATTGTACAAAAAAATGGCTATCTGTTAACCTATTTCCGACATGGTCAAGCACCTTACTTTGCAACAATCTACTCTAACTAATAAGAAACGCTAGTCCTGTCATAACTATCAGGACTAGCTTTTTTTATTACTTAAACGATTCTTAAATCCTCATAGTAACAATAAAGACTGCTAAATTTATTCCTTCTGCGCTTCATTGTTCGGTTAGTTAAGTACTCATAGCCAGCCTTACCAATATAGGTCAAATTCCTTAAATAAAGATTGATAAAACTTTGTAAAAAATGCCCAAAAAACAATCTATCTAATCAGGAAATAAAATTTTAAATTTTTTGAATATTTTATGACAAGATAATATTTTTTACTTTTATATGAGGTTTACGATGGAATTACTCCTTACTTAATGCCTCACATACTTTAAAAATTTAACCAATAATTACTCGTTCCTTCGGATAGTGGAAGCCTGATTTCTTTCCTCTTCCGCCACCCCCAAGAGTATAAAGGAATGATATTAATCCAACTCGACCAATAAACATTAAAATAATGATAATGATTTTACCAACCACTGATAAATCAGATGTTATGCCTAACGACATACCACATGTACCGAACGCTGAAGTAATTTCAAAAATAATTTGAATAAGAGATGCGTGTGGCTCTGTTATAAGCAAGATAAGGGTTGCAACTAATACCATGAAAAAGGCTAATAAAATTACGACAAATGATCGGAAGACATCAATCAAATGAATTTCTCGTCCAAATACTTGGATATCCTCTCTTCCTCTAGCAAAGGTAATTAAGAATAAAATGGCCAAGGCAAAAGTTGTGGTGCGAATACCTCCACCAACTGAGCTTGGGGAAGAGCCAATGAACATCAGGAAGCTCATGAATATATCTGTAGCTTCACTAAAAGTCGTGACATCGTAAGTAGTCAGTCCAGCTGATCTCGTTGATACAGAATGGAACATTGCTGAAAATAATGCCTCATGCCAAGACATTTCCTTAAAAGAATGGAATGATTCAAGGAGTAAAATGACAAGTGCACCAACTATAAATAAAATAGCGTATGTTGAAGTAGTGATTTTAGTAAATAAACTAAAACGGAAATTCTCGCGTCGATTAAGCAAAAAAGTCTTCAATTCAATTAATACCGGAAATCCGATAGCACCTAATACAATCAGTACCATGGTAACCATCTGTACAAAATAATCATCATGGAATGGGAGTAAGCTCATTCCCGTTATATCGAATCCTCCATTTGTCGTAGCAGAAATAGAGGCAAAAATTCCATGTAAAAAGGCTTCTTCTAATGTATCAAAATAATTGGTAAAATGTAGCGTTAAAATAATGGTACCCGTTAATTCAATGCCAAATAAAATTTTTAAAATTTCGCGGATTAATTTAACAACACCAGAGACACTGTACTGGTTATGATCAATCATGATTAACTGTCGCTCACGCATGCCTATTTTTTTCCCAACAAGCAGCCACACAAAGGTACCAAGTGACATAATACCAATGGCGCCTAACTGTAAAATAACAAGAATCATTACAAGCCCAAAGGTAGTATAGGTTTCCGAAATATTAATGGTTGTTAACCCAGTAACACTTACTGCACTTACTGCTGTAAACAAGCTATCTAAAAAAGAGACTTTTACACCTTCTTGATGAACGCCTGGAAGCCGTAATAACAGGAAGGAAATCGCTATCGCTATAAAATAATAAGAAACAAGTACCTGAAATGGTGTGACTAGTTTATTTGATGATTTTTTCCAAGGCACTTTAACAACTCCTCCCACATATGATGCCCAACTAGATAGATTATAGTATAGAAAAAATACATAAAAAAAGAAAGAGGAATAGTGATAACTATTCCTCCAACGTTCATCTACTTATTTTTTCTTTCTTACACCGACTAAATAGCCGACAAAAGCAATACCTACTAGAACAATCCAGAATGTTAACTCCCATGCCGTGGAATGTGGAAATTCTTTAGGCAATATTCCCACCTTCTCATGTGCCAATGTTAAGACCACTAGCTTCACACCTACCCAGCCAACGATTAGAAATGCCGCTGTTTCAAGTGAAGGGTAATCATTTAATATTTTTACAAACCATTGGGCAGCAAACCGCATCATAATGACACCAATAAATCCGCCAAGGAGCATCACAATGAACTGACCGCCATTGATGCCACCAATATCAAATTCACCTAAGTGTGGCAAAGTTACAGCAATTGCAACGGCTGCTAGCATCGAATCAATAGCAAATGCTATATCGGCAGCCTCTACTTTTAGTACTGTTAACCAGAAACCAGAACCCTTTTTTCCACCATTTTCGGTTGCTGCTTCTTCTTCATCTTTATGTTTTCGTAAATCATATATATTTTTCGCAGACATAAATAATAGATAAGCTGCACCGACCGCTTGTATTTGCCAATAATTCACTAAAACTGTAATAACAAATAATGCGGAGAATCGGAATATCAATGCTCCAAATAGTCCATAAAATAACGCCTTTTTTTGCTGCTCTTGTGGTAAATGCTTCACCATAACAGCCATTACTACCGCGTTATCAGCTGCTAGTAATCCCTCTAATACAACAAGGACAATTAACACCCAGCCATATTGTAATAAAATCGCTTCCATTCTAGTGCCTCCTCTAAGCTCTCTATACCCTCAATGACCCTGTCATTCAAGTATAAAAGAAAAAAACCCCTGCCCTAATTCAGGCAAAGGTCTCGCTAAGTAAATTCGTACCCTTTCTATTTATGGTACTTCAATCTACACGTCATACGTATAGAGCCATTCACTATCACACCCGATGGTTGTACCATGTCTTGACGAATGTGAAACCAGGGAAAGTTAATTACCTGTTAGCTACTCCCCTTTGACAAATTGTCGAAGGTATCTTCTTTCAAATATTATAGCACTATCATTTACAACTGACAAAAATATCTATATGTTTTTTTCGTTACTTAATCTGAATTTGATAGCTCTTCTCTTCCTTATGTGCTAAATAAAACTCAATCATTTTTGGCATCGTCTGTATAAAATCAGGGCATGTAATACCACCTTTTTGTAAGATATGATGTGCTTCAGTCGTATCAAATGAGGCATTCCATGTTAAATAATCTAATGTTTCTTGTTCGACACCTAATTTTTTTCGAATAAATGGAATCTGCAATGAAAGCTTAGCCAATGTAAATGGTAAACGTCCTTTTGGATAAGAATTTGTAACTAGTTTCACCATTGTACGGTATACCTCCTGTACAGGGTGAGGATTAGGATCAGTTAAATGAAGTGTCTTCCCTTCTGCACTCTGTTCACTAACCAGAAAAGTAGAAGCATTTATAATATAATCAACTGGCACTACATTAATTGTCGATGAAGTTTGACCAATGTACGGAATAAAAGGTAAACCCTTTAAACGTTCAACTAAGTTTAAGAAGAAATAAGGACCATCAAATTTAATGGTTTCACCAGTTTGGGAATGACCACGAACAATTCCAGGTCTAATTATTGTCAATGGTATTTCCGATTTTAAATCTTCTACTCGGTGCTCAGCCTCATATTTTGTTTCCTCATAGTGGTTTTTAAATGCTCTTGGTCGGATTAATTCATTTTCACGCAGTATGCCCTCACGTGTACCAGCCACATAGGCAGTGCTGAAATACATATAGCGCTGTATATTTGGTAAGGTGCGAACAAAATCATTAACCATTGTTGTACCATGAACATTTACCTTCCAGGCAATATCACGTGGTACAGCTAAATCATAGATAGCAGCTAAATGCCAAAGCACTTCAATTTGCGGTACAATTTCTTTGATGATTTGATTTTCTAATCCAAGGTTTGGTAGTGTAATATCGCCTTCCACAATTCGAATCGAACAGTCAGGAAAATCCTCTAATATTTTGTTTTTTTCTTTATGTGCCTTTATGGTTTCACCAGCCAATACGATGGTAATTACTTGTTGTGCTTGTTTCTTTTGAAATAATGCTCGAATTAGTTGACTCGAAATGAAACCAGGAAAACCTGTAAAAAAATGAACCTTCATCTCACATTCCCCCTTGACCCTAGTGCATCTTTCTTGTATCTTTATCCATTAAACTGTAAATGATCGGTACAATATACAGCGTCAGTAAAGTTGAGGTCACAAGCCCTCCGATAACAGCAATCCCCATTGGCTGATTCATCTCGGTCCCTTCTCCAATGCCCAGTGCGAGTGGTAAAAGCCCTAAAATAGTTGTTAAGGCTGTCATTAAAATTGGACGAAGCCGATCTTGGGTAGCAAGTAAAATTGCCTCATAAGCTGGCATGCCCATTGCCTTTTGCTGATTAATATAATCTACCAGCACAATACCGTTATTTACGACTATTCCTACTAGCACTAGGATACCGATAACTGAGGTTACACCAATTAAAGTATTTGTTAGGAACATAGCTATCGCCACACCAATGATCATTAATGGGACAGTAAACATGATAACAAACGGATATTTAAATGACTCAAATTGAGCTGCCATCACAATATATACAAGCACGATGGCTAGCATCACAGCTAGTAACATATCATCAATTGCACTATCATAGAGCTCTCTGTCCCCACTGAAAACAATTTGAGTAGTAGATGGTAAATTAACTTGTTCTAATGCTTTATCTACTTTTGCAGAGATTCCTCCCAACGATTCCTTTGTTTCATAATCTACAAAAAAGGCCACTGCTGCTGCTTGATCAGAACGACGAATGGATACCGGCCCCTCTTGTATAGAAACAGTAGCCACTTCCTCTAATTTTACAAATAATCCTGCAGGCGAACGCAGCTGCATGGCTTTTAAAGCATCTATACTCGTATTAAATGACTGCCCAAAACCTGTATAAACGGGTAATACTGCGCCGTCATCAGTAATCAATTGGGACGTTAATTGACCTTTTGTCATTTGATTTACAGTTTGAGCGATTTGTGCTGGAGCAAAACCATAGTCTTTTGCTTTTTCACGATTAACCTCAATTTGAATCTCTTGAACAGTATTATCTAAATCCGTAGAGACATTTGTCACTTGCTGAATCGCTAGTAGTTCCTGCTGCACTTTCTTAACAGTTTGCTGTAGCCTCTGTTCATCGGAATCTGTTAAACGGAATGTTAAGGTGTGTGGTGACGATCCTGTAGCTGTCGATACATTAAATGTAATTTCAGCTTGCTCTTCAAGCTCTCCCTGTATATCTTGTTCTAGCTCTTCTACAAATTTAAAAATGGAACGTTGCCTTTCTGCTAATGGGACAAGCTTTACATATATCTCAGCTTGGTTGGCGCTAGTTTGTCCACGTGCTTGGGATTGTTGTGTACCGCCAATTAAACTAACATACACATCTACATCCTTTTCCTGCTTTAAACGTTCCTCAATTTGCTTAACAATCTTTTCTGTTTCTGATACAGCGACACCTTTTTCAAGATTGACACTTATAGAGGTGAATCCCTCATCTGTAGGCGGTAAAAATTCAGTACCTATTCTAGTCAGTCCAAACAAAGAAAGACTAAAGCAAACCACTGTAAAAAGCAGTATAAGCATTCGATGCTTTAGTACCCATACAATTGATGCCTTGTAATGCCTATAAAAACGTGATTTACTGCGTTGTACATAAAAATTATTGTTTTTCATTTTTAAAAGTCGACTTGCTAGCATCGGAACGACTGTAAGCGCAACTACTAAAGATGCAATTAAGCTGAATGAGATTGTTAAGGCAAACTCTGTAAATATTTGACCAATCAATCCTTCGATGAACATAACAGGAATGAATACTGCTATTGTGGTTAAAGTAGAAGCTGTAATGGCAAGGGCTACTTCCTTTGTTCCTTCCTTTGCTGCAGTTATCGGGTCCTTTTCTAGTCCTAGATGTCTTTCTATATTCTCAATAACGACTATGGCATTATCCACAAGCATACCAATTCCAAGTGCCAGAGCACCTAATGTCATAATATTGAGGGAAAAATCCGCAAAAAACATCAAAACAAATGTGACAATAACCGAGTAAGGAATCGCAATACCAATAATGATCGGACTCTTTACACTACGTAAAAAAACAAATAGGATGAACATCGCAAATAATCCACCTAAGAGTAAGGAAGAGCCAATATTACTAATCGCTAAATCCACATAATTACCTTGATCAATTAAAATATCTGCTGTGATACCTTTATACTGATCTTTCTTTAGTAATGTCTCTAAGGCCTTCTGGAAATCCTTAGAAACCTCTGCCGTATTTGCACCAGATTCCTGTAATACAGACATAAGAACTGCTGGATGCTCATTTGCTCGTGTTGTGGTAATAGATTGTTGTTCTGTCCTCTCAACGGTTGCAAGATCACCAATGGTTAATGATTTGCCCGTTAAAGGGTCCACCGAAACAATTAAATTGGCAATACTTTCCGGAGAAGATAATGTGCTAACTATACGTGTTGTTAGCATTTTGCCATCATCTGTTGAAACAGGCTCACCAGGAAGAGACACATTATTCGCTTGAACTATTTGCATCACGTCTGTCTGAGTCAAGCCTTTTTCAACTAGCTTTGCTTCATCCAATTCTATTTGGATTTCATCAATCAATTTGCCAGAAACATTCACACTGGCAACACCCTCTGTCCGTAGCAGTTCCTTCTCTAAGTGCTCTGCTAATACACGTACATCTACTTGATTATTTTCCGCACGTAAAGACAGCTGAATAATAGGAAATTGAGACGGATCAAATTTTAGGAAACTAGGCTTGCCAGCATCATTAGGCAATGGGGTCATATCAATTCGCTGTAAAATATCAAGTTGGACAACATCCATATTTGTGGACCAGTTGAACTCAAGCACAATTAAATTGGAGCCTTCCTGGGAGGTTGACTGGATTTTTTTGATACCAGGTAAGGTGGCAAGTGTAGCCTCTAATGGCTTCGTTATCTTTTCATTTACCTCCGTCGGGCTTGCCCCAGGATAAGAGGTGACAACCACTCCAATAGGAGGATTTAACTCTGGAATTAACGTAATCGGTATTTTTAATAAAGATACACCGCCTAGTATGATGACAAAAAGCATAGTAACAATCGTAAAGACAGGTCTTTTAATAGAAAAATGACTAATATTCATATAAACAAACCCCTTTTCTACCTCTTCCTTTCTATGATAGCCGAAAAGGAGATTATTTTATAAATAAGCTCCCATTATTGAGATACTATCTCTAAGGAAACTTATATTTCCTAATAATGTACATATTCTACAAACAGTGTCATTTTTCCTTGCAAAAAAACACGAATCGCAAAATTGTCGATTCGTGTTTTATAATTATAAAAGGCTATAAAGTTTAATGTTTTCGTTTTTATCTGCAAACCAACGCATAGCGAACTCATTTTCAAATAGGAAAACAAGATTGTCAAAACGGTCTTTTACAAGCATTGATCGACCTGATGACATTGATTCTTTGACATCCTCTTCATTTTCAATCCAGCGTGCGATTTTCGAACCAATTGGCTCCATTTTTACTTCCACATTGTATTCATTTTTCATACGATGTTCAAATACTTCAAATTGTAATTGACCAACTGCTCCAAGTATAACTTCCTCTGTATGCAGCGTTTTATAGTATTGAATAGCACCCTCTTGCACTAATTGTAAAATCCCTTTATGGAATTGCTTTGATTTCATAACGTTCTTCGCCGTTACGCGGACGAATAATTCTGGTGTAAACTGTGGTAATTTTTCAAATTGGAATGTTTTCTTGCCACCTACAACAGTGTCTCCAATTTGGTATGTTCCTGTATCGTACAAACCAATTATATCACCAGCAACTGCTTCATCTACTGTCTCACGATCGTCTGCAAGGAACTGTGTAGATTGTGTGACTTTAAATGACTTCCCTGTACGAGATAACGTCATATTCATTCCACGTTCAAATTTACCAGAAACAATACGTACAAAGGCAATACGATCACGGTGTGCTGGATTCATATTGGCCTGAATCTTGAAAATAAAACCTGAAAACTCATCATGCTCCACAGGATCAATAAACTGCTCATCTTCAGTAATTCTTGGCTGCGGCGTCGGTGCGAATTGTAAATAGGTTTCCAGGAAAGTTTGAACACCAAAGTTCGTTAATGCTGAACCAAAGAATACAGGTGTTAATTCCCCACGACGAATTTTTTCCTCAGAATATGCATTTCCCGCTTCATCTAAAAGTAAAATATCGTCCATTGCTTGTGAATAATAAGAAGTCACCTTCATTGGATGCTCCACAGCAAGCTCCCCATTGTCGTCAATTGGTAAGAAACGTTCCGCTTCATCTGTACGGAATTGCTCAATGCGTTTATTGTAACGATCATAAATACCAAGGAACTCTTTACCCATACCGATTGGCCAGTTCATAGGATATGCATTGATACCTAATACCTCTTCAAGCTCTTCGATCAATTCAAGCGGCTCTTTCCCTTGACGGTCTAACTTATTAATAAATGTAAAAATAGGAATACCACGCATTTTACAAACCTTAAATAGCTTTAAAGTCTGTGCCTCGATCCCTTTGGCAGCATCCACTACCATGACGGCACTATCTACAGCCATCAATGTACGATATGTGTCTTCCGAGAAATCTTGGTGACCAGGGGTATCCAAAATATTCACACGAGAGCCGTTATAATCGAATTGCATGACAGATGAAGTAACCGAAATCCCACGTTGTTTTTCGATCTCCATCCAGTCCGATGTTGCAAATTTACCTGTTTTTTTACCTTTTACTGTACCTGCATCACGAATGGCACCACCAAAAAGTAAAAGCTTTTCTGTAATCGTCGTTTTCCCAGCATCAGGGTGACTGATAATGGCAAAAGTACGACGCGATAGTATATCTTGTTCTAAATTTGAATTCATCTCGTCATTCTCCTTTTTTCATACTTAATAATAATAAAAGAAGACTTGCCTTTCGTACAACCTTTTTACATGAAATCTCAAAAAAGAAAACCCTTTAGTTACAACTAAAAGGGTTTCCTAAGAATTTAGCTTTCATCACACGAATTTTAATCGGCCTGCTTCTATCGCAATTTCTGCATCACTATGTGGAAATTTGGTATTTTCGATAATTTGATAATCCTCATGGCCTTTACCAGCAAAAATAATCATGTCACCTGGTTCAGCAATTTCAATCGCATGGCGCACTGCCTCTGCACGATCTCCAATACAAGCATAATTATCATGAAGCATACCTTTAGCAAGATCGCCTGTAATACTATCGTAGTCTTCATAGCGTGGATCATCTGTCGTTAAAATAACATATTCCGCAGCAGACGCTTTTTCAGCCATGGCAGGACGCTTTGATTTATCACGATTGCCACCTGTTCCAACTAAGAAAATCAACTTGCCCTTTTTATAAGGTTGCGCTGCTTGAATTGCCTTTTCAATTGCATCTGGAGTATGGGCATAATCAATAAAAATTTGCACAGGTAGATCTGAACATACTTTCTCCATACGACCCTTGACTGGCGGTAGTTGCTCGATTTGTTCAATAATGGACTCCATTGAATAGCCCCTACCATAAAACGCAATCATGGCTGCCAATACATTATAAATATTAAATTCCCCAAGCAAATTCATTTTTACACGATAAATTCCTTCAGGCATTTCCACGTCAAATGATGTCATATAGTCGTGATATTCACAGTTAATGGCGCGGAAATCAGCATTTTCATTTTTTAAACCATATGTCCACACTGGAAATGGTGTCATTGCAGCATATCTCTCTGACCAAGCATCGTCTGCATTCAACACAACAAATTTATTTTTTTCTAAATCTTGTCCAAGTTGGGAAAATAATAAGCCTTTTGCATGGCCATATTCCTCCATCGTACCATGGAAATCAAGATGATCGTGCGTTAGATTCGTAAAAATAGCGATATCATAATCAACACCTGCTAAACGTCCAAGTGCTAACCCGTGTGATGAAACTTCCATTGTCATTAATCGACAGCCTTCCATTTTTGCACGGAAAATCATTTGTTGTGTCGATAACGCATCACTCGTTGTATTAGCTGATTCATATAAAATTCCATTTAAATTAAAGCCAATTGTGCCGGATAAAGCCGATTTCTCGCCCATACCATGCATTATATTTTGAATAATTCCTGTTACGGATGTTTTACCATTCGTTCCCGTTACACCAATCATCGTTATGTCCTTTGAAGGATAATCAAAGAACTTTGCAGCTAGTAAACCTACTGCACGATCTGTATCTTTCACAATCACTTGTGCGATTGTCTCTCCTAGCGGTAATTCTCGCTCTGTCACAACAATTGTTGCGCCACCATCTACAGCCTTTTGCGCATAATCATGCCCATCTACTGTATACCCTTTGATACAAACAAACATGCTATTTGGTTGCACACTTCTTGAATCTACTACGATATCACTAACCTGATCTGGCAGCACGCCAATTATTTTTTTCAAAGGTAATGCGTTTAACAATTCCTCTGCATACATTTCATAATCCTCCAATCAATCTCTACACTCATGTCATCATTCTTAATAATCGACAAAAAACGACAATATGAAATCCCCCACGTTCTATTGAACTTATTTTACTACTTATTTCATGATAAATAAAATGCCTCTCTAGTGTTTTTTCAACGAAACCGCTTTCATTTGAGGAAAAAATCATGTTTTCTTCAAATTTTCATTTATAATCACCAATCGGCATTTTTCGACATAACGAGAAAAGGTTATTTAGAGAACACTTGTCTATGCATGGTAAGCTTATAGTTACAATGGAGGCATCAAGAAGATACCTCCATTGTTAAACTATTTCATAATTGAGCGCACAATTTTCACTTTCTGTTTATATGGCGGGAACAACACATTTGTCTCCAGCTTGGAAGATTTCTTCAAGATAGATTTCTGGTGAGTAAAGTTTTCAAAGCTCGCTTTGCCATGGTATGCTTTCACACCTGATGGACCTACACCACCAAATGGTAAATGTAAATTTCCAACATGTGTGATGGTGTCGTTAATACATCCCCCACCAAATGGTAATTCTTCTAAAAAGTATTGCATGGCTTTTTCATGTTCTGAGAAGAAGTATGCCGCTAAAGGCTTTGGTAATTGCCGGATTTGATGAATGGCAAGTGGCAAATCATTATACATCATAACAGGTAAGATAGGACCAAATAGTTCTTCCTGCATGGATGGACTTGTCCATTTTACATATTCTACGATTGTAGGTTCAATATATAAATCATCCCGATCTATTCGTCCACCATATGTAATGGCATCACGTTCGTTCACAATTATTTGCTGTAAACGATCAAATTGTTTTAAATTAACGATACGTCCATAATCAGGGCTTTTTAAAGGATTTTTGCCATAAAACGAACGGATTGTTTCTTTTAATATTTTCATAAAACGGTCATAAACGTCTTTGTGTACAAGCAGATAATCAGGGGCCACACATGTCTGTCCAGTATTAGTAAATTTACCCCACACAATCCGCTTTGCTGCTACCTCTAGATTTGCTGTTTGATCGACAATTGCTGGACTTTTGCCACCAAGCTCTAACGCAACTGGTGTCAAACGTTCTGCAGCAGCTTTTGCTACTACTTTACCAACAGCTACACTACCTGTAAAAAAGATATAATCGAAGGAAGCATGAATAAGAGCCGTAACCTCTTCCTTTTCGCCTTCCACGACACGTACATATGAAGACGGGAATGTTTCCTCAATGATTTTTTTCACAATGACTGCTGTGTGTACAGAGGTTTCTGATGGTTTGACGATTGCTGTGTTTCCTCCAACTATGGCGCCAATCAGTGGCTCCATTACAAGTTGGAATGGATAATTAAATGGCCCAATAATTAACGTTACGCCATAGGGCTCACGAACAATAAAGCTCTTACCCATTTGATATTGTATTGGTGTTTTGACTGCTTCTGGTTCCATCCATTCTTCTACATGTTTTACCATATATGAAATACTATCTAATACAATGCCAATTTCTGTTGCATACGCTTCAAATTCACTTTTACGAAGGTCTAAGTAAAGCGCATTCAATATTTCCTTCTCATATTTCAAAATTGAAGTTTTTAATTTCTTTAATTGCTCTTTTCTAAATTTCACACTTTTTGTAGCACGGGAAAAATAAAATTGACGTTGCTCTGTAATCATATTTTCCACATCTTGTGACGTAAAATTCATCAATAAAGCACCCCTTTTTTTAAAATGGCATACATAGTTTTTTCATTTTGAAACAAACTATCTTTGTCTATACGATACAACATCGAGAGGCAAAAATCCTCTTTCTACATCGAGGGGGTGAAATAGCAATATGTGAAATGAAATGTTTTAGTTTTTTCATCTCGGGAAATATACAACTACATATTAAAACCGAAACGGGGGCGTAGATGAATGACAACAACAACAGGAACATGGTGGGAGTCCATTTTTTCTGGACCATTATCGCATGGAATTTGTGAAGAAAAAATATTGCTATTGCAAGATGAGGCTTTCTTATATCTCTCTACAATACCTGTGGAGAATGAAGAAAATCCAGAAGGAAATTAAAAAATAACGCATTATAGGATGCCCCTATAATGCGTTTTTATTTCTAATTAACAATGAATGCTTGCTGCAACTGATCTAATTGTGCTTCAAGTCTACTGATAGCCTCTTCTTCTATCGCAAAGCCGCCCTCTTCCAAACGTATAATTTGTTTATCTACAATGTAAACAGAATTGGTAATGGAAGTGGCTCCTAGTACAGCTAATACTGGCTTTAATGCATATTCCAATGCCAACAAATGACTGATCGAACCTCCTACAGCAATAGGGAGTATAGCCTTATCGAGCAAGGCTTTTTGCGGTAGTAGATCCAAGTAAGTCTTCAAAATACCTGTATAGGATGCTTTATAAATTGGTGTAAGGATGACAATAAAATCTGCTTCCTTAACATGCTCATTTTCAGACTGTATTTGCTTACTAGAAAAATTCGCTGTTAATAAATCTGTAGCTGGGAGCTCATGTATATAATTTGAGTGAACCTCTACTCCTTGTGCAATGAAATGATTCTCCACCTTTTCATGAATGGCGGTAACTCTAGAATTTTTCGAATTACTTCCATTAATAATGACTGCTTTTGTCATCTTGCCCACTCCTTTTAGCAATGTTATAAAAAAGGCCCCTATTCTACAAATCGATGAAACATCGTTTTGTAAAATAGAAGCCTCTAGATGTCTAGTTAACTTAAATTCCTAGTATTCTTATAAAATTAATTTAACATAAATTTCTAGAATGTCAACAGCTTTTTATTGGTGTATTGCTTTCCCAAACACAGCTTTAGCCACATCTCCAATATGCTCCGATACAGTAGGATGTGGAAAAATCATATGTGCAAGTGTTCGAGCTGTACCACCAGCATTTTTTGTTGCTAATAGTGCATTAAGTATTTCTGTTGCACCATCAGCTACTACACAAGCCCCTAAAATTTGCCCATTATCCTTAGATGAAATTAGCTTGACAAAGCCTTCAGTATTCCCCTCCATTAATGCCTTTGGGTTTGTTTGTAGTGGCATTTTCGTTACAATGTACGGTGCCTTTACTTGCTCTTCTAGTAAACCAAATGTAGCAATTTCAGGGTTTGTATAAACACAACGTGGAATGCTTGTTTGATCAATTGGTATTGGTTGATTTCCTACAATATAATCGACAACGTAAATTCCTTCAGCACTGGCAGAATGTGCAAGTTGATAACCACCCACTAAGTCACCAATTGCATAAATATTCGGCAGGCTTGTTTCAAAATGCTCATTGACAGCTATTAATCGACCATCAAAAGCTAATCCTAGATGCTCAGCAATTTCTATATTAGGACGACGTCCAGTTGCAAATAAAAGGTTTTCATATGTATAAGATCCTTTAGATGTATGAATGATATTACCTTCAAATTTTTCAAATTGAAAATCTGTCACAAGTTCAATACCAAGTTTCTTCATCTTTTCTCGAATCAGCGGTCTTGCTTCCGCCTCTTCCGTTTGTAAAATATCCTCGCTATGATTAAGCACTGTTACCTTTGTACCAAGTGGTGCTAAACTAAACGCCATTTCAATGGCAATTACGCCCCCGCCAATGATTGTTAGCTGTGCTGGAAGCTTGTCTATCTCAAAAAATGTGTCCGTCGTATGGTAGGTGGATGTCTCTAACCCTTTGAATCGTGGAACAAAGGGTTTACTACCTGTCGCTAAAATTATATCTGATGCCATTATCGTCTCATTCCCGATAGTTATCGTTAAGTCCTTTCCGATTGAAGCTTCACCACGATATAAAGTTATATGATTATTGATAATATATTGCTCAAGGTTTGTTAGTAGTTCATGAATAATTGTATCTTTCCGTTGCATTAGTCGAGGAAAATTAATTTCCACTTTAGGCACTTCTATTCCCCAGCTATTCCCTCTTTTTATTTCCTGCACAAGTTTACTATGCTCCAATAAAATCTTAGATGGAATGCAGCCAACATTATAGCAGGCTCCTCCCAATTTATCTCGTTCGATGAGTGCTACTTTTTTGCCATTCTTGGCTGCATGTATGGCAGCCACATAGCCACCTGGTCCCGCTCCAATAATAGCAATATCAAAATTTTCCATAATTTTCACCTCATGTACCACCATATCATTTGCAAATTTTGAATGCAATGACAGACATAGTAAAAGCCTTTCATTACAATGAAAGGCCTTTTGACTTATTTATATACGTTTATGAGCATTCGTTTCTCTTTCGCAGGTATAAGGCTTTCTCTCCGCGGGTATTTGCTTCTCTTTCATGAGTATTCGACGCTCATTGATCTTTTTAATAAATATTTCGTTGCCAAAATCGTTGCTGGGCAATGGCAGCTACAAACTTTTTCGGAAAATCTTTATTACCTGTAGCTAAAACGATTCCTGGCCCTACATTGGCATTCGACATATTGAAGAAGGTTGTGCCAGTTGCAGCAAATCCTATAGGCTTAAAGTGGCGATATGCTTCATTTATATAATTGACGATATAAGTATTGAATTTCGCCTGATTACTTGCCTTTACTCCAACAACATATAATGAGTCAAATAATACAGCATCGGTTGTAATAAATGTGTCAGTAGCCGTTAATTGCACACCATTATTCCCTATTACCACACCTAGTCGATCAGAGATTATGCTATAGCGCACACCTTGTCTTGTTAAATATTTCAATACTTCCCCGACTTCATTTGCATCAAAGCCATCACCAATTAAGACGCCTACTTTCAACGTATAGGGTAATTTAACGGTATTGGCTTGACTCAGTGCAGGTGAAGAGGCCGTTACTTTAGACTGCTCGCCATTAGGTCGATTAACACCAACGTTGTCTGCCACTGTGGTAGCCATTTCTTTATCCACATGAACAAACATATCCACTACTTGCTGTCGAACAGATTTACTTTTCACTTTTCCTACTTCGAAGCTAAAGGCATCGATAATGTGTTGTTTTTCAGGTGGAGACATGCTGTTCCAAAATAGCCTTGCTTGTGAAAAGTGATCGTTAAAGGATTTACTACGCGCTCTCGTGATTCTTCCTTCAACCTTTTCTTCATAATGAACATATCCGCCTTCTCTTGCAGTAGAGGTAGCTGGTGTATTATTTGCTAATGAATTTTTATGATAGCTTACCCTGCCTAAATTAATGGTCTGTCGACTAAAGCCATTACGTTGATTGTTATGCACTGGGCAAATCGGGCGATTAATAGGGATTTCTGCAAAATTTGGTCCACCTAATCGAATCAATTGTGTATCTAAATAGGAAAACAATCGACCTTGTAGTAGAGGATCATTCGTAAAATCTATGCCAGGTACAACATTACCTGGATGAAAGGCAACTTGCTCTGTTTCAGCAAAGACATTATCTACATTGCGATTTAAGGTCATCTTTCCAATTTTCTTCACAGGTACTAATTCCTCTGGCCAAAGCTTTGTCGCATCTAAAATATCAAAATCAAATTTAAATTCATCCTCAGGTTCTAGTATCTGTATGCCTAACTCAAACTCTGGATAATCTCCAATTTCGATGGCTTCCCATAAATCTCTCCGTTGAAAATCTGGATCCTTCCCTGCAATTATTTGTGCTTCATCCCAAACAAGAGAATGCACTCCTAGCACAGGCTTCCAGTGGAATTTCACAAATCTTGATCTTCCCTTGTCATTGACGAAACGGAATGTATGCACACCGAAACCTTCCATCATACGAAAGCTTCGTGGAATGGCACGGTCAGACATTACCCACATTACCATATGTGCAATTTCCTGATTACTGGCTACAAAATCCCAAAAAGTATCGTGTGCAGAGGCTGCTTGTGGCATTTCATTATGAGGCTCAGGCTTTACGGCATGAATTAAATCGGGAAACTTAATGGCATCCTGAATAAAAAATACAGGGATGTTATTACCAACTAAATCATAATTCCCCTCATCCGTATAAAATTTTGTTGCAAACCCACGTACATCACGAGCTGTGTCCATTGAACCTAAGCTCCCTACCACTGTCGAAAATCTGACAAACACAGGTGTCTTCTTTTTCGGATCCTGCAAAAATTTTGCCTTCGTATATTCCGACATGGATTCATATAATTCAAACTCGCCATGTGCTGCAAAACCTCTGGCATGTACAACACGCTCTGGAATGCGTTCATGATCAAAATGGGTAATTTTTTCTCTAAGATGAAAATCCTCCATAATTGTCGGACCACGAACACCTGCCTTTAACGAATCCTCATCATTGGACACCCTTAGTCCCTGATTCGTTGTCATTTTCGTACCCTCATTTTCGACACGAAACGGCTCTAATTGATGATCCTTTGGGTTTCCTTCTCCATTTTTGGATTGATTCGACTTTGAGTTATCCACACAATCCCCTTTCATACATGTACTAATTTCGCTCCATATACACTATATGTTTCGGAAAAAGAAACATGCCTTCATTCCGATAAAGCATTATGTAAGATAAAAAACAGGCTTCTATTTGTTAATAGAAAACCTGCTCAATCTTAAAATATGTATCGTATCATTTCATGTATGTTACAGTATGGGTTGTCACGGCTCTCTGTCTCTCGAAGTGCCATCATATCTGTGCAATTTTTAATCGCTAACTCATGTCGTAATGCAATGGGGGCTATGAGGGATTCATCAGCCTTATGCCGGAAATAACGACTCACACCAAGGTGCTGTTCCATTTTGTCATTAAGGACAGCACGAGGGTACTTTTCTGTACTATCAACTTCCTCAAAATGCAAGAGTAACCACAATTCAAATGCTTCATTTGTATAGGCAATATGAATATTTTTTTCCTCACAAAATTGATTTACTTCCTCTAGTTGCTTTTCGGTTAGATCATCCTTATCAAAAACAATCCAAACTTCATCAAAGTATTGGTAGCTGGAATCTCGATAAGCATGTTGGGCAAGCTTAATCGCTGAACGTTTAACGTTTTTTATCTTGACGCTAACCATCTTAGAGCGCTTTAAAATACGCATTTGTTCAAAATAGATGCGTTCTGTTTCACCTTCACAATAAATTAAAATAGTTTTACGCAGTGTTCGGCTCCCTTGTTGACGTACTCTCACTGCTCAGATACCTCCGCTTCTTCTAAGTATTGTTCAGATAAATACTCATTAATGACAGGCGTTGCACCAAATTCCCCTTTCATATAGCGTTTCGCATAAGAAAGATCTCCACGTTTCCTTTGTAAATCTGCAAAATCAAATAAGGAGTATAGTTCCGATTCATTTTTAAAGCTTTTATTAACAAACCAAATTTGATCGGCGCGTAGTGGCTGATCAAGTAATTCTATTTCATGACTTGTCACGACAAATTGATTACTGCTATTGCGTTTGCTATTCATAATAGCCATTAAAAACTCACAAATCGATACATGGAAGGCTGTGTCGAATTCGTCTATAAAAATGGTTTTTCCTTTATTATAAGCATCCACCATCACACAGGCTAAATGTAGCATTCGCACTGTGCCCTTAGAATCCATTGTCCAATTAATTGTTTTTGTCCCTATCGGTGCACCTGCTTCATCAAATGATAAATAATGTAGATCAATATCTACTTCTTGTATCACCTCAGGCGAATCAAACTCATAGCCAATTGTATTTTTCTCTCTGCGTTCCACACGTCTAGCCGTGACATCTTGAATGGAGAGGTCTGCAATTTTTAGCAGTTTGATCACTTCCTTTTTAAAGGGCTCCTCTTCAAGTTTACGAATAAGAGGATGACTTGATAACCGATTTGCTTCATCTAGGAAAAGAATTTTATGTAAAAACCAATCGAATATCTTTAAAGCGTCTGGATCATTAAAAACATGTAATACGGATAGAAAGGCTGTATTATTACGTGTATATTTTGTCAATTCCTGTGAAGCTGTTTGAAATGTCTCATAAGAATATTCTGTACCATCCCATTGTCTGACAAATAATTCTTCCTTCAGTGACTTGTTCGTTTTCACAAGACGTTCATAGAGAACTTGAGAAGCATTATACTGAATTTCATAATCATATAAAGCTCCGTCCAAAAAAAGCGATATCATAAACTCTGTTGGTTTGTCTTGCTGACTTCCTAACTTAAACGGTTGATAGGGTAGACGTAATTGCTTTACATTATTTAAGTTTTCAAAATTAAAAAGCAAGGAACGTAATACTTTAATAGCCGTAAACAGATTAGATTTTCCGCTTCCATTTGGACCAAAAATAAATGCGCTTTTTACAAGACGAAGTGTATCAAACTGAATTGTATGGGTATCCTTCCATTTTCGTAGGCGACTTCCAGCTACCATTGAAAACAACGTATCATCTTTATAACTTAAACAATTCTTTACTCTAAAATCTACAAGCATATGTAAACCTCCGTCCACAACCATTTCTTTAATGAATTATTATACTATAGACATAGAAAAAGACATATTACTCAATGTAATATGTCTTTTTACTTTATCCACTTTTTTGTTGAATTTCTGCTAATGATTCATTTTGTAGCGCATGCAATGTACGTTCAATGCCTTCTGCAAAAGATATTTTAGGCTTCCAACCAATTGCATTGGCTAATTTATCATTATTTAAAAATGAATGCTCAATATCTCCTTCTCGTGCTGGGGCATATTGAATTTCAAGTGGATGGTTTAAGTGTTGGAGCAGTAAGATGACCTGGTGAATTGACCAAGCCTCATTAGTGGATACATTATACGTGCCTTGTAAACGTGCAGATACACCTGCGTAAATAGCATCAGCAATATCGTCTACATAAATAAAATCACGTGTTTGTTCACCATCACCATAAATTGTAAATGGTTTACCTGCCATACTGCTTTTTATCATACTTGGAATCACAGCTGCTTCACCTTGCATTTGCTGTCTTGGCCCGAAAACATTGGCAAATCTATAGATAAGAACGGGCAAACGATAATCTTTTTGCCATTTCTCACAGTAGGTTTCGCCAATGCTCTTGTTTAATCCGTACATAGATATTGGTTCACAGACATCTGATTCCTCTAATGGAGGATAGTGACTATCCCCGTAAACAGCTGCTGAGGAGGCAAAGACAAAGTGCTGTACCTTATACTTGGATGATAAAAAAAGCATTTGGCTAAGCCCAACTATATTTGTCAAAATATCCTTTACTGGCTCCTGGATAGATTGCTGCACGCTCGTTTGCGCTGCACAATGGACGACCACATCAAAGTTTATTTCCTTAAAGAGATGCTCGCAAACCTCATCCTCAACATTTAAAAGATAGGATTTATGCTCGAAGTCAACATTCCGTAAATGCCCCGTACTTAAATTATCAATAATATAAACCGTTGCACCTTCTTCAAAAAAGCGCCTACCTACTGCACTGCCAATAAAACCATAGCCACCTGTCACTAATACATTCATCCTATCGCCCCCAAAAACAATATGATGATTTATATGCAGTAATTACTAAAAATATGCAAGAAACTTATTTACTGGAAATTTTTCTCAAATTCTTTTTACTAGATTTCTTCATTCACAAGTATCTATTTTGAGCTATATAAAAAGCATGTTTGAAGATTACTTCAAACATGCCCTAGCTATCTATTTTTAAGCTGGATTAATTTCTAATTCAACCGTTACTTTAATATCTTTCCCAACAAGGACCCCACCAGTTTCTAATGCCGCATTCCAAGTTAGACCAAAGTCTTCACGATTAATTGTTGTTTCAGCTTCAAAGCCGTATACTTCTTGACCCCATGGATTTGTGCCTTTTCCATTAAATTCTGTATCAAATGTTACTGATTTTGTAACGTCTTTGATTGTTAAATCACCAGTTACTGCATATTCATCGCCTGCTTTTTTAGCAATATTTGTAGATTTAAACGTAATCGTTGGATATTTTTCGGCATCAAAGAAATCTGCTGCTTTTAAATGATTATCGCGATCTTCGCTACGTGTATTAATACTTGCTGGATCGATTGTAAAACTAATGATAGCAGTTGTTAAATCTGCAAGATCTGCTGCCTCAATATCAGCTGAGTAACTGTCAAATACACCCTTAACTTTTGATACCATCATGTGTTTTACTTGAAAGTTAATTGCTGAGTGTCCTAAATCAATGTTCCATTTTGCCATTATAAATTCCTCCAATTGGTTGATTTTATCTCGATTTCGAGATATATTTTAAAATATGAAGCAACTACATCTTTTATGTTACCCAAAATTGGATAGGATAAACATTTGTAGTTACTTATGTGTTTACATCTTAGCTTATGAAAAGTTTTTAATTACTTTCTGTAACCTACTATATATTAATAATTTAGTTACGTCAAGTAATTAAAAATAAATTTTTAAAACATAAAAAAAGTCGAGTCATCGGTACATCCCTCTCTATGTAATAAAAAGAATATCACCAATATTTGGTGATATTTAGCCGCAGCAATATATTATTTTGCAAAAACCTCAAAAATACCAATCATGATAAGTAGCCATCCTGAGATTGCTGTAGAATGCTTGCCAATAAACGTTTTTGCTAGTAAAGAGCCACATCTACTTCCTACTCCAACTGTGATAAAGGAAAATACGCCGATGGAAATGACTGTCCAAAGGGCTGAGATGCCATTTGCGCCTATTGCAATCCCCCCTGCTAAACAGTTTGCTGACAAGACAAAGCCAAGTGCCATTGCTTCTCTTGTTGAGATTACTAGATTTTTATCTTCATCAAATAATTCGGGATTTCCTGCTATCCGCTGATTAGAAAAATTATTGGACATCAAAGTCCATATACCAATCACACACAGTAGTAAACTCCCTAGTAAATTGGCAGTATGCGGTGAAATATACTCAACAACTGTGCTACCAGCTGTTACTGCGACATATGTGACAATCATCGACATAACAGCAATCACAGCATTTGATAAAATTGGAATTTTAACTTGTTTAACTCCATAGGCTAGACCAATCCCCAAGTTATCTAAATTCGCAGCGATTCCTATTAGAATAATTGTAATCCAATGCATACTAAGCCTCCTCAAATCTCCGTCTCCATTTTCACCTATCGTATGACAACAATAAAAAAATTAATGGGCTCAAATAAGTTAGTTGATTATGTTTCATCTTTTTAGCACGGTGTGACTAAACCATCAATTTGACAAAAGTAACAACTTGTTTATAAGATTAAGTTGTTACTTGTTAATATTTTTAATTTTTATGTAAGAAATAATAGAAAGGAGATGTAATATGAAACTCATCAAGTTATTGAAAATAGGAATAGCATTTATATGCCTTATTGTGTTAACTGCATGTGGTTCAGAAAATGGAGACACAAAGAATACTGATAAAGGTGAAATCAATTTAGCATATGTTGAATGGGATACTGAGGTTGCATCTACACATGTAGTAGGACAAGTACTAGAAGATTTAGGATATAAGGTAACACTGACACCTTTAGACAATGGGATCATGTGGGAAGCACTTGCAAACGGCGAGGTCGATGGTATGGTATCTGCTTGGTTGCCACAAACACATGCTCCACAAGTAGAAAAATACAACAATAAGATAGAGAACTTAGGAGAAAACCTAACTGGTGCTAAGATTGGTTTGGTTGTACCAAGTTATATGGATGTCGATTCTATTGAAGATTTAACAAACCAAGCTAATCAAACCATTACAGGCATTGAACCAGGAGCTAATATGATGGCTACCACAGAAAATGCCTATAAGGAATATAAGAATCTAGAAGGTTGGAATGTATTGACCTCGTCTGCTGGTGCAATGACCGCAGCCCTCAGTCAAGCTATCTCTAATAATGAAGAAATCATCATCACAGGCTGGTCACCACACTGGATCTTTAATGCCTATGATTTAAAGTACTTAGATGACCCCAAAGGTTTATATGGAGACGAAGAATATATTGGCACTTTTGCGCGGAATGGTTTAAAAGAGGATGCCCCTGAAGCCTATAGCGTCCTTGACCGTTTCAACTGGAGTACTGAAGATATAGAAAGTGTAATGTTTGATATAATGGAAGGCATGAGTGCCACAGATGCTGCGAAAAAATGGATTGCCAATAATCAAGAGAAAGTAGCCGAATGGACGAAAGATGTACAAGCATAAAAAGAGAACCCATTTACTACTCATTAGTAAATAGATTCAGACTGTAGACGGCTCATTCTATTATAGAATGAGCCGTCTACAATTTTTAACGTTCCCAAAAATGAGGGGGGTTTCAGGAGCGTAATCATGAACTAGCAAACTTCTGGAGAAAAGTAGCTAAAGTTCATCCTCTCTACACTGTATTGTAGAACAAGGAATATTCTTTATATGATAATGATAATCATTATCATATTGATTGTCAACATTAATAAAAATGATTTTTTCATTTATCAGTAGCCGTCTTCCACTGTTAAGTAAACAAAACGTTGCTGGTATCTTGCTTTCCTTTGTGCAATCGCTTTCCGCTACCGTGTGCTGAACCTCTACAGTAGATTTTTACGACCAATATCATGAGTGCATTATATACAGAGAGACGACCCTAGAAAAGGGAAACACCGTCTCATGCCAAAAGCTTCTGCAAAGGGAATTTAAAATAGGAAGCTGCTACCAGTAAGATACTGGAAGCAGCTTCCTAGCTAAAATTAAACTTAAAAGCGTATAGTAATGGATTTATAGATTATTGAACTACTTCAGGGTGAAAACCATCTTTTTGGAAGTAATCCTCATGTGACCAAATATTTAATTTTGCATCCTGAGCTTTTTGTTGAATAGCTCTAAATGCATCTTCAAATGTATTGTTTGGTTTATGAATATAACGTACAACTGCAAGCCCTTCGTTTAATAAAGATTCCTGCAATAAGACATTATCTACAAACACGTAGGCTAGAAGGCGATCATAATTGTCTGTTTCTGGTCCAACATCATAGACCGCTTCAATTTTCTTAGCCTTTTCCAATAAATTGATCGTATACTCTTTTGCTTCTTCCGCATATGGCTGAGCGCCACCTTTATTGTAATTCATTTCAGGAGTATCCACCATTAATAGACGAATTTTTCGTTTCTCACCATTAATTGTCGCCTGAATCGTATCCCCATCATATGCTTTATTATAGTCTATCTCAAAGCGTTTATTACCTGTTTTTCCTTCCACTTGTTCAATGGTAATAGTACCTTGCTGATCTGTAACTGATTTAGTACTTTGATCTTCCGCAGGTGATCTGCCAAATATCATGTACAATGCTACAGCCAAAATAATCGTACCACTTGTTATTAATGTTTTTATATCTTGCATTTTCATGTAGTAGGCCCCTCACAACTAATCATCATTGCTTATACTTACGATTCGTATAAGTTGTGCACCTCATCATCAGAAAGACAACAAGTTTCACGATGTTTCTATTGTAAAATATCAAGCTACTACATTCAAGCTATCATATTGTCACTGCTACCCAGTGATTTGGTAAAACCTCTACTAACTGACTATTTTCTACCTCATAACGTATTTTCACGTCTTCTGCATGATCAGCATCAGTATATTTCTGCTTCTCAATTGCAGGATCTGGAATAGGAATAGAACGTAGTAATGCACGTGTATATGGATGTTGTGGGTTAGCGTATAGCTCTTCACTTTCTGCCAGTTCTACAATCTTTCCACCATACATCACGGCTACACGATCACTGATGTGCTTCACCATGGATAAATCATGGGCAATAAATAAATACGTCAGCCCAAGCTTTTGTTGTAATTCTTTTAATAAATCAACAATCTGCCTTTGAATGGAAACATCCAGTGCCGATAAGGGTTCATCACAAACAATAAAGTTTGGCTCAACCGCTAATGCTCTCGCAATACCAATTCGTTGACGCTGACCTCCCGAAAATTCATGAGGATAACGCATGGCATGCTCTTTTTTCAAACCAACAAGTTCAAGCAATTCCTCTACCCGTTGTCGCCTCTCCACATGTGTCTTCACCAGACCATGAATATCAAGAGCCTCGCCAATAATATCTAAGATTTTTCTGCGAGGATTTAACGATGAATAGGGGTCTTGGAAAATAATTTGCATATGGCGACGCATTGCCTTTAGCTGTTTTTTCGATAGCCTCGTTACAGGTATTCCTTGATATAGAACCTCTCCATTTGTAGGCTGATGAAGTTGAAGAATCGTCCTACCTGTAGTCGATTTACCTGAACCAGATTCACCAACCAAGCCCAATGTTTCACCAGGATATATATAGAACGATAAATCATTCACTGCTTTCAACGTTTGACCACGACCTAATGGAAATTCTTTGGATAGATGGGTCACTTCGATTAACGGCTTATGTCGATCGATACCTGGCTGAATAGTAGCAATCTCTTTTGGCTGCTTTTTCTCATGCAGTTTTGGTAAGGCATTCAATAATTTCTGGGTATACGGATGCTGGGCATTTGCAAAAATTTCTTCTGTTGTGCCCTGTTCAACTATTTCTCCTTCTTTCATCACTATGATGCGATCACACATACCTGCAACAACGCCTAAATCGTGTGTAATTAAAATAATAGACGTTCCCATTTTCTTTTGCATATCGCGCATCAATTTTAGGATTTGAGCTTGAATAGTAACGTCCAGTGCTGTTGTTGGCTCATCTGCAATAAGCAGTGAGGGATTACAAGCAAGCGCCATAGCAATCATTACCCGTTGACGCATACCACCTGAAAATTCATGAGGGTATTGTCGATACCGTTCTTCGGCGTCTCTAATACCAACCAATTTTAATAATTCTATTGTTTGTTGATAGGCTTCGTTTTTTGACATTGACTGATGCTTGATTAAACTTTCAGCCACTTGATCACCTATTCGAATAGTAGGATTTGTGGATGTCATCGGATCTTGGAAAATCATACTAATATCTTGTCCACGTATCCCTTCCATTTGTTTTTCACTAAATTCAGTGAGTTCTTGCCCTTTAAACACAATTGAGCCAGATTTCAAAAATGAAGGTGGCGATGGTAATAAACGCATAATGGAGCGAGCCGTTACACTTTTCCCGCTCCCAGACTCTCCCACAATTCCTAGTGTTTCACCTTTATTTAGATGGAAGTTAACGTCCTTAACGGCTTCAAATTCTGTCTCCCCTGTGATAAAGGATACGCGAAGATTATTGATTTCTAAAAGCTTTTCACTCATTCGACCCATCCTTTTTAAAATTTGTGATTGACTTACTTTCAAGTATAATCCATACTTTACAATACTGATAGGAATTATACAATATAATGCTGAATATTTTATTTACGTTTGGAGGAAATGCATGGTTACTTCAAAAAATCATTTAAAACCAGAGAAATTTATTTTCTTTTCTACGGTTTATCAAAAACTAATGCATCAAAAGCCTTATCATCTACTTCTTTTTCTTTTTAGTATTTTAGTTCACCCTTTTACATACTTTATCTATCGGAAAAGGAAACTTTCAAACACTTATGATCAGGCTTTTGCATTGCGTAGTCAGTACTATATAGAGCATGGATTGGTTGCCCAGTGGCAAAAGGAATTTGAGCAACAAGAAATAGCAAAAGCTACATTTTTTAAAGAGGCTGTATTGGAGTCACAAATTCAGTTCACAGCCAAGCACTTAGCTCAAAGGAAGCTTCAACAGCAAGTGGATCAGGATTTACAAAAAGAGGACATACAACAACTATCCTATGCCCAATTTTTTAATCAGCAACTAACTAACAAACGTTTTGTGGCTCTTACCTTTCTACCAGCTGTTTTATTTTATGTAGTACTTATCTTATTTGCGAATCCATTTCTGCAATTTATCATTGAACGTATTTTACAAAGCTTCATTGTGATTGTTGGAGTGGCTACATTAGTGTTTACCATTTTATATTTATCACCTTTTGATCCAGCAAGAAACCTACTCGGAGTTGAAGCAACACCTGTGCAAATAGAAAACTTTAATCGCATTCATGGTTTGGATCAACCTTATTTATCACAGCTATGGAACGCATTATCTGGTCTATTTACATTTGATTTAGGTACATCCTTTGCAGGTAAAGAAGATATCACACATAGCATTGCTACAAAATTTCCTGTCACTCTTGAAATTGCCGTATTGTCGTTGCTAATGGCTATTGCTATTGCCATACCAGTTGGAATTATTTCAGCTGTTCGTCCAAATTCATATTTGGATTATACATTTATGTTCATTGCTTTAATTGGTCTATCCATCCCAAGCTTTTGGCAAGGTTTAATTTTTATTTTGACATTTGCTCTAAAGCTACAATGGTTTCCAGCTACCTATAACCCTCATAATTGGCTCTCGCTTATCATGCCAATTGTCGTCTTAGGAACATCCATTACGGCTTCTATTGCTAGGATGACAAGGTCAAGTATGCTTGAGGTGATTCATGAGGATTACATTATTACAGCAAAAGCTAAGGGCTTAAATGAATTCAAAGTGATTTCAAAACATGCCATTCGCAATGCTATGATTCCGATTATTACGGTGATTGGACTTCTTTTTGGAGGTATGTTGGGAGGCGCATCTGTAACAGAAAAGGTATTCAACATTAGTGGTATAGGTAGCTATATCGTCGATAAACAATTTATCCCTGATATTCCGGCAATTCTTGGGGGCGTTGTTTATATTGCCATCACCATTTCGATTGTCAATTTATTCATTGATATCATGTATGCCTTTTTTGATCCACGCATTCGCTCGAAAATGAAGAAGTCTTAAAGGAGGATCACCTGTGAAAAACATCTTACATGTCAAACTACTCTTGAAGATTACACAGGAATATGTCAATTCTCATTTTACTTTTGTCTTTTCCTTACTGTTTTCTTTACTATTTCTAGCCTATAGCTATAATTTTTCCAGCAATAGCTGGCGACCAGTGGTTCTGCTTCTTTTTGTTATTTATGTCATCACTACGGCATATGTTGCCTTCGTCAATTTACGAATTAAAAAGGATTTAGCAACGTATGGTGACATTCAAAAAAATACTCGAATGTTTGGCTATCCTCTTTTAATAACGATACTGTCAGGCAATATTTTTTCGACATCCTTTGCATTTATGCTTGTGTCAAAAAGAAAGACTGCTGAATATACTTTTGCTGCCTATGCCTTTATAACACAGCTATTCATCTTAGGTATTGCAGCATTGAATTTATTTAAGCCATATGTCACAGATACCTTTGTACTGGCAATGGGCGTTTTCTTAGTACTCTCGCTTCTCTATATCGTGATGGCCATTTTATGTACGAAATATGTCACAGCAACTGAGGCACCTAAATGGATGCTCATTCCAGGTATTGTCCTATTATTGGCGACTTTCACTGGTAATCTATTTGCGACTTTACTAGGATATAGCCTTATCCAAAAGGCTCGAAGGGCAAATCCATCTTCTATTGAGAAATGGCAAAAAATATGGGAGAAGATTTTACGCAATACAATGGCTGTATTCGGCTTATTCTTCATTATTTTCATGTTCTCGTTATCCGTTACAAGTTCTTGGACTTTCGACTATGATTTCGCTACTGAAAATAATTATGGAGCATTGCTACAAACACCGACATTAGAATATCCACTAGGTACAGATAATTATGGTCGAGATTTATTTTCTCGTATTGTGTTTGGGGCACAAATATCATTAATCGTCGGATTTTTCTCCACGATTATCCCCGCAGTTATTGGTGGCGCATTAGGAGCATTTTCAGGCTATTATGGTAAATCCACTGATAATATCATCATGCGAAGTCTCGATATTTTATATGCCATTCCTGGGATATTGTTAGCCATTGCTATTATCGCCGCATTTGGTGCTAATACTGTGAATCTTATTATTGCACTTAGTGTTGGAGCAATTCCAACCTATGCCCGTACAATGCGGGCAAATGTTATGCAGCTTGCTAATTATGAGTTTGTAGAATCGGCTAGAGCTTTAGGTGCATCTGATGCAGCTATTATTTTCAAGCACATTGTCCCCAATTCTTTAGCACCAATGATTGTGAAAGCAACATTAACGATTGGTGGAGCTGTTATTTCCACAAGTAGTTTAAGTTTTTTAGGGCTAGGTATTGAGCCACACATTCCTGAATGGGGCAATATTTTAAAAGTTGGTAGTACGTACCTGGAAACACATTCATATGTCGCGATTTTCCCAGGTCTTTGTATTATGCTTCTTGTCCTCTCCTTTAACTTCTTAGGAGATGGTTTACGAGATGCTTTAGATCCAAAAACAAATTAATCGGAGGTAACTATGAAGAAATTACTTGTATTTTTATTCGTTGCAGTACTAGCTTTGGCTGGCTGTGTACAAACAAAAACTGACGTAGAAGGCAGTAAAGATTCAAAAGATAGTGACAAGAGCAATGGCAAGGTTGCCATTGAAGTATTAGGGATGGCAGCTTCTGAAGAAGATATGAATATTGTGCGTGACCAATTAGTGAAAAATGGTTTTGATGTAAAGCTAAATATTCAACCTGATTACGGTTCTTTCTCTGCTCAAAAAGAAGCAGGTAATTATGATCTTGCTCTTTCAAGCTGGACGACAGTTACAGGGAACCCAGACTATGCTGTTCGTGGTTTATTTAAAACTGGCGGTGACTACAGTGTGGTGGCAGATTCAAAACTAGATGCATTGATTGATGAAGCGAGTACATTGACTGGTGAAGAAGCAGCAGCTAAATATAAAGATTTAGAACAATTATTAGTATTCGATGAAGCTTATATTGCGCCTTTATATATTTCCAATAAGTATCAAGGTATCTACTCTGAACTTGTAAACCCTAAAACAGTACTTTTACCAAAATCTCGAGCACAAGTTTGGGAAAAAATAGAATTTAATGATACATCTAAAAATACAACAGAACCTTTAATTTTACACCAAACAATCAATTCTCTTACTTCACTAGACCCAATCAAAGGGAATGATGGTTCAATCAACACATTAAACACGAATATGTATGTTCGTCTTGTTAACTTAACAGACACAGATGAAGTTGTGTCAGATGGTTCATTATCTTACAACCATGTAATGGCTGAAGGGAATCAAGAATATTACTTCATTTTACGAGATGATATCAATTTTGCAGCAGTGAAAGATGGTGCAGCTGTTGATTCAGGTGAATTAGTGTCAGCTGAAGATGTAGTCTTTTCATTAAACCGTGCGAAAGACGCTAATTCAGTACCAGATCATCGTACTTACAGCATTCATGAAAACATTGAAACAGTCGAAATCGTTTCTGAATTAACTGAATTACAAAATAAAAAAGTAGCAGGCTCTGAGCAATCCGTTTTAGAAGCATTATCACAAAACCTACCTGCTTCTGTAGCGCAATTAGCAAAAGATAAAGGTGCTGTTAATAATGCAGCAGGTGCATACCAAGTTGTTAAAATTACAACACCTACACCTTTCCCACAAGTATTAAACTATTTAGCACACCAATCTGGTGGTATCGTATCTGAAAAACAAGTAACAAGTGTTAATACGTATGATGTGGCTAACTACAACCCTGACAAGGACATTGCCTATGGTGATCAAGCTACTGTAACGGAAGGTTCAGCTACATTCAATAACCAGTTATATGCAAGTGGTCCTTACATTTTAGTGAAGAAAAATGATTATGAAGCACAGTTTGTGAAAAATCCTGCTTATCGAGCTGGTAGCGAATATGAGCCAAAAATTGCTAAAATCAATGTCCGTTTTATCTCTGATGTTGATAGTGCCCTATCTGCATTACGTAATGGTGAAATTCATGTTCTGCAAACAGTACCAGAAACGAAACTGGATATTGTCAAATCAGATGCTAAATTAACATTAAATACGGCAGATAGTAATGCTGTGTCTTACCTACAAATGAATACATCTGGCCGTGCGGTTTCTGATTCAGCAGATTTACGTAAAGCAATTCTATACTCTATTAACCAAGATGAATTCATTAGCTATTATCAAGGCAATAAAAAACCAGCTGTATCCACAGTCTCTCCATTAATTGATACTGGTTTAAAACTTGAAGCAGATAGCGAAAAAGTAAAAGAATTGGTAAAAGCATATAACGATAAAAAGTAATACAAATTAGAGCCTTCTCAAAATTTGAGAAGGCTCACTTTTATATAGAAGAAACTCATTTTAAATTTCATTATGTGATTTTGGTTTTGGTCCTAGCTCTTCAGGTTCGATATCAGCGAATGTTTCGCCTTCTTCTTCTAGGTCACGCATACGATGTGCAATACGGGAAGCTGCTGACGCTGCTATACTACCAACCAAATCATCTAAGAACGTGTTGACATGATGTCCGGGTTCTGTATCCAGTTTTTTAATAATCCCTATTTTCTGCTTGTCTAAATGACCAAAAGTAGTAACGGCAATGCTGCCATATGTAAATACAGATCCTAGTGCAATTGTTTCGTCTACACCAAATAGACCTTCATCTGATTCGATAATTTGTTGTAGTGGTGAAGATAATAATTTTTTCTCTGCTAATTCATCTAATTCAATCCCTACTAATAAAGCATGTTGCACTTCTCGCTTACGTAATACACGTTCAACAGAATGAACACAATGCTCTAGTGTTAAACCTTCATTATAGGTTTTTTGCATTTCGTAAACAATTTGCGCGATATCCTCTATCGCTACACCTCTACGAATTAACGCGGCTTGAGCTGCCTTTGCTACTTCGTCAGAGTGCACACGAATACTTTTATTATGCATATTTAACCCTCATTTCGATTTTTATTGCTAGTATAATGCTAGCCCAACCTATTATACCTTTACTTACGTAATATGGTACAATTTTGTTACAAACACAAGAAGGAGTGTCATCATTGGATAAGGGAACAGTACAGGATTTAACATTTTACAGTGAGTCATTACAGGAAGAATTACAGCTCTATATTTATGTTCCTGCAAATTATTCTCCACTATATAAATACAACATTTTAATCGCATCAGACGGTAAAGATTATTTCCAACTTGGTGGTATTACAAAGCTAGCTGATGAACTGATTGATGACTATGAAATCGAAAATTTAATTATTGCATTTGTTCCTTACAAAGACATAAAAGATCGACGTCATAAATATATCCCGAGCGGTGAGCAACATGAAGCCTATCTTCGCTTTTTAGCACATGAGCTAGTGCCTTATTTAGATCAGGAGTATGCCACTTACCAAATGGGTATGAGTCGTGGAGTGATTGGTGACTCTATGGCTGCCACTGCTTCCTTAATGGCTGCTTTAAAGTATCCAAGCATCTTTGGCAAAGTCATCCTACAATCACCTTATGTAGATGCTGATGTATTAAAGGCTGTGGAAAATTTTAAAGATCCAGGATCTATTTCTATCTACCATATCGTCGGCAAAGGCGAAGATCAAGTTGTGACAATGGATAAAACCATCAAAGATTTTTTAACACCTAATCGTCAATTGCATGATCTCATGATAAATAAAGGGTTTACTACATTTTATGACGAGTTTGATGGCAATCATACATGGAAATATTGGAAACCAGACCTTCGACGTGCATTAATTGAAAATTTCAATTAATATGAAGCGATTCAAATTACGAAAACTGAAATTTCTGTTATACTTAATTAGAAAAATTGTTTATTTTCGGGAGGTAATGGACTATGAAGTACGGTATTGTGGCATTTCCATCAAAAAAATTGCAAGATTTAGCGAATACTTATCGCAAACGATACGATCCTCATTATGCAAAGATTACACCGCATATGACATTAAAGGACAGCTTCGATGCGTCTGAAGAAGAGATTCAAACCATCGTCAAGCAATTAGATGAACTTGCTGCTAAATATGCACCTTTAAACATTCATGCATCTCGCATTAGTTCGTTTTTCCCTACAACAAATGCGATTTACTTCCGCATTGAACCAACAGAACAATTAGCAGCATTCCAACATGAACTTCAAGAAAAAATCCCTTATGGGGAAATGAAGCATGTATTTGTTCCACACATTACAATCGCTCAAAAAATGTCAGATTCAGAGCATGATGACATTTTTGGTCAATTACGCATGACAGGCGTTGATGAAAAAGATACAATTGATCGCATTCATCTTTTATATCAATTAGAAGATGGTTCATGGACAACTTACGAAACATTCCGTTTGTCTGGAGCTGAGTGATTGTTGTATAACGTTAAAATTGTTGAAACAAAGCAAGAACACGATGATGCCTTTGCTATTCGCAAAAAAGTATTTGTTGAAGAGCAAGGTGTTCCGCTTCATCTAGAATGTGATGCTGAGGATGCAACTGCAACACATTTCATTATGTATGATAACGATGAGCCTGTAGGAGCAGCACGTTTACGCAGTATTGACAACAATACAGCTAAAATTGAGCGTGTCTGTATTTTACAATCCCAACGCGGCAAAAAATTAGGCGCTTTAATTATGAAGGAAATGGAGAAGCATGCCATTTCTATTAATAAAAAAACCTTAAAACTTCATGCACAAAGCTATGCAATTCCCTTTTACGAAAAGCTAGGCTTTACAGTTACCTCACCTGAGTTTATGGATGCAGGTATTCCACACCGTGCTATGGAGAAGAATATTTAATGAAAGGGTGTTACGATATTTATAATGTCGTAACACCCCTTTTTATGAGACGAATTCGCTTGCCACCATTTATCTACTCTATCGTAACAAGCTGCATTGCCAAGTAGATATGCCATGCGCTACTTCATCATTCTAGTGATTTTATCGAAATCTAGTGATGCGCCATCTTGAATAATAGATTGTACTAATTTATCTTCTAACTCTTGCGTAATTGATCTGTTAGATATTTTAGCAACACGTCGTACAATTTTTCTTACTTGTTTTTCACTGGTAAAATCCGCATGTTGAATGGCATTGGCTAATGCGAAGATTTCATCCATCGATACACCTGTTTTTTGCTCAATCGAATTAAAAAACGAGCGATGCATGTTTTCCCTCCTATCATTAAAACTCAATATGACCTTGCTTCTTGCACGAAACATTTCGCAAATGGTGGAGGCCTTAACTTTATTTAGAATTTCCTAAATAAAAGCTAAAGCCTTTATTATGTTCATCAAATTAGATGTAAGTAGCGCCAACAATAATTAATAGAATGAATAGTACAACAATTAGAACAAATGTAGAACCATAACCATAGTTGTTACCTCCAGAGTATCCTCCGCAGTAGCTATTGTTCCACCCACCAACGTTATTTCCGTACGGTTGTGAGCCCCAGCCTTGGTATCCCATAAAAGCACCCCTCCCTTCTACAACCTATAATATGTTTCGGTCGTAAAAATGGGAGGGGTATTCGTCTAGTCAATATTTCCTTTTGGTCTAAATATTAAGGCACCAATAAAGCCGAACACAATAGCAGCACTGATTCCTGAGCTTGTTACTTCGAACATGCCTGTTAATACGCCAACAAGTCCATGTTTTTCTGCCTCCGCCAGAGCACCATGTGTTAATGAATTCCCGAAGGATGTAATGGGCACTGTCGCCCCTGCTCCAGCAAAATTAATTAATGGCTCATATAAGCCCATACCATCCAAAATCGCACCTACAACCACTAACGTACTTAGTGTATGGCCCGGTGTTAAATTGCCAACATCCATTAATAATTGGCCTATGACGCAAATAATGCCTCCAACAATAAATGCAAATACAAAAGTCATAACCATGTTTTTTGCCTCATTTCATCGTAATTTCTATCGCATGTGCCGTACATGGAATCGTCTCGCCTTGCTGATAGGATAGCGGAGATAATAACGCACCCGTTGCTACTAGTAATACTCGCTTATAGCTCCCTGCACGCATTTGTTGAATAACATAACTAAAAAAAACAGCTGCCGAACAGCCTGCACCACTTGCACCAGATTGGAATGCTTCATCCTGTCCATAAAATTCAGCACCTGCATCACGTAATAACGTGAGCTCTTCATTTTTCACGCCATTTTCCACAAGCATTCCTTTCAATAGCTTTAAGCCAAGCTGGCCCAAATCGCCTGTTAAAATTAAATCGTAATGATAAATTTTTTGATTTCTCTGTTGTAAATGAGATTGAATCGTCTGAAATGCAGCAGGTGCCATTGCTGCACCCATATGGAAAGGATCATCCATACCATAGTCAACGGATTTGCCAATTGTTGCCGCTTCTATAGAAGGATATTCCTCGCGATGCTTGCCAATTAACGCATAACCAGCAGCAGTTACAGTCCACTGAGCTGTTTGTGGTTTTTGTGCTCCATAATTGATGGGGTAACGAAACTGGCGTTCAATTGCATTATGTTGACTAGAGGCACCTGCTAATGAAAAATTAGCAGCACCTAACTCGGTTAACAGGCATGCAATAATGACTGAAGATACAGATGTGGCACATGCCGAAAAGAGTCCAATAAAAGGGATTTCTAAATCCCTAGCGGCAAAATTAGTTGGCGTCATTTGGTTGACTAAATCTCCACCCATTAAATAATTGATATCACCTTTTTGTACGCCCATTTTTTTCATAGCAAATTCACAGGCCTCTTCGATCATTTTACGATGTCCCTGTTCGTTTGTTTTCATTTGCCAACGTTCATCATCATACACAGAGTCAAAATATTGACTAAAAATACTCCTATTTTCTAATGGACCTGCTACCACACCACCTGCTAAAAGAGAGGGCTTCGATTGAAATACAATTACCATGAAACCACTCCTATCGTTACGAGGATATATTTAATGAGCGCTACAAAAAATGCTGACACTACACCAAATAAAACAACTGATCCTGCTAATTTAAATAAATTTCCTCCGACTCCCAATACTAGCCCTTCAGAACGATGCTCGATTGCTGCCGAAATAACAGCATTACCAAAGCCTGTTACTGGAACTGCTGATCCAGCCCCAGCAAATTGACCAATTCTTTTATAAAGGCCAAGACCTGTTAATATCATTGCGAAAAATACCATCGTTGCAACCGTAGGATTTCCTGCTGTTGCTTCTGTAAAATTGAAGAAAATAATATAAAAAAGAGACACAGCTTGACCGATTGCACAAATAAAACCGCCAACGAAAAAGGCTTTTGCTACATTCTTTAAATAAGGGGGCTTTGGTGTAACATTTTGCTCTAACTGTTGATACTGCTCTTTTTCCATTTATGTCTCCTCCTTTGCAAGCTCTTTTAGTTCTGTAATTTTATCGCTTAATTTATTATCTTCCATCTGATCCTTTTTTATTTTATTGGCTTCATAAAAAATTTTGTAATCAGCGGAGACAAACACTTCTTTGTTTGGATATTTCTCTTCAAATTTCTTTTGCAATTTTTTCTCTAACTTAGTTTTTTTCCACTTTTCCCATGGTTTAATTTGTACTGCGATAAGCATACTATCGTCATATTGAATAACCGTTGAGCGATCAACATAGTCTTCTTCTTTAATAAGGGTTTCGACTTCACTTTCATTTTGTGGAGACCCATAGACGATAAATTTTTCCTTTTCAGCACAACCATTTAACAGCGATAAAACAACTAAGAGAGGTAACGTCATTCCTAGTAGCCTCAAGTTTTACCCTCCTTTTCTTTACAGTTTCTCCACACATAAAAAAACTATTCATTCAAAGAAATACACAAAAGCCCGAGTCCAGTTTTCAAAAGTACATATTGTAGAAGTAGTAACAAGGAAAGGGGGTGACAATATGGGTTGTGGTAAGCCAACAAATCCTATTGGACCAATCCATTCAGCAGGCTGCGTTTGTGACGTAGTTCGCGCTATTTTAGATATTCAAAATCAAGCGGTGCGAGATGAGTGTTCTCCATGTACAGCAAACTGTTTCTTAGAGCCACTAGGCGGGATTGTTAGTCCTGCACGCTCACAAGCAGATACACGTGTTTTCATGTTAATTACAAAAGATGGTACTCCTTTCAAAGCATTCTTTAACTCTCCAACAGCAGATCCTTGTATTTGTACATCTGTATTCTTCCGCGTAGAAGATATGTTTGATGAATGCTGTGCTACTTTACGTGTTTTAGAGCCATTATGTACATTTGACTCTAGTGAAAGTACAGTAGACTTACTAAGCAAAGATGGTTGTTGTATCAACATGAAGAAAATCTGTAAAGTAGATGACTGGAGCTCAACAGATAGCTGTATTACTGTGGATTTATCTTGCTTCTGCGCTGTACAATGTATCGCTGATGTTGACTTAGGGATTTGTGACTAATTCTTTCACCTTTGACACACACACATAAAAAAAGTGTACAGCATCCTCTGCTGTACACTTTTTTTATAAAGTTGGCAATTTTCTTCCTCGCCAAAGTATTTGCTGTATATCTTCAAAATGAATGATTTCCTGTATTTTTAATTCTAATGATGTGAGCATTAAAGAATCATTCTGTACATCTGAAGCTGTCCCAGTTAATTTTCTACCATCCTTTAAACAAACTAATAATGGCTGATAGGCTCTCTGACGAAATGGTTTTTCTAAAAACTGGAGCTGTTTCAGTAAATAAGGATCTATTTGTACTTCATCCACTGTCTCATTTTTTTCTTCAACTATTTGCTCATCGAACATAGTGTCCTTTACATAGACAGATGTACTTTCATCCAAATCAAGTTCATGTAACACCTTAGAAATATTTAAAAAATATGATGGTGATTTTATAAACAAGCGTGGTTCTTGATCCACTTTACTCACTTCCCTTTTTTCCATACAATATGCGAAAGTAAGCAAATTGGTTCTTAGCCTATTTGGCTTAAGAAAACTGTTGCTAAGCCCAAATAAATTAAAATACTTGTAATATCATTTAATGTAGTAATAAAGGGTCCTGATGCAACAGCAGGGTCAATTTTTAGTCGATGCATTAACAATGGAATAAATGAACCAGCTAATGTTGCCACTAAAATAGAACCACAAAGCGCTGCCCCTACTAACATACCTAGGACAAGTTCATGTTTCCAAAAATAAACGATCCCAATAACAATTAATCCACAAACAATGCCTGACATTAAGCCAGTACCTGCTTCACGTAATAGTAACTTCAATTTACTATGTTCTTCTACATCACCTGTTGCAATCCCTCGAATGGCCACGGCCAATGCCTGTGTTCCACTATTACCTGAAGTTCCTGAAATTAATGGAATAAAGACCGCTAGTAAGGCAACCTTATCTAAAGTATCCTCAAATTGCCCCATTAGGTTAGCTGTTAACATACCTAGAAACAGTAGAACTACTAGCCATGGCAAACGTTTTTTAGCTGCTTGGAATGGTGTTACATCAAATTTATCCATATCCGAAATACCAGCCAATTTAGAGTAATCCTCAGAAGCCTCTTCATCAATAACATCAATAATATCGTCAACCGTGATAATACCAAGTAATTCTCCTTTATCATCAATAACAGGTGTCGCTAAAAAATTATAATCCTTCATAATTTGCGCGACTTCTTCTTGGTCATCGCCTACATGTACCATCACGACACGTTCATTCATAATGGAACGAATAAGTGTATCCTCGTCAGCAATGATTAAATCACGTAACGAAATAACACCCGTTAGACGATGTTCTTCATCCACAACAAAAATATAATAAACGGTCTCTGCATCTGGTGCCTCTTTACGCAAAATGGCCATAGCTGAACGAACTGTTGAATTTTCTGGTATAGCGACATATTCAGTGGTCATGATAGAACCAGCAGTATATTCATCGTAGCTTAATAGCTCATTAATATCTTCTGCCGCTTCTTCATCCATCATTTCTAAATAGCTTTCGCGCTGTGCTGTATCCAGTTCATTTAAGACATCTGCCGCATCATCCGCATACATATGAGATAGCATTTCTGCACCGTATGATGGATCCATTTCAGCAAGATATGCTTTATACTCATCATCTTCAATATCGATTGCCTCAAAAATATCAGCCATTTCTGTCGGAGACAAGAACGAATAGATGATTTTCCTTATATCAGGTTCCACCTTTTCATAAAACGTTGCCTGATCATATGGATGAAGTTCTAAAAACTCATCACGGAATGCGTCAATATTATGTGCTTCCAGCATTTCTCGTAGATGTGCCTCATCAAATTGCACATCATCCTTTTCATTTCTTTCCTCTATCATGCTTGTCCCCTCCTTCCGAGCTTTCAATCATTTTACGGGCAATGCTGCCGTAAATCTACCTTCTATATAATAGAGTGTAATGTACCTTTTCTGCAAACTCTTTTTTAAGTTATATTTATGAGCAATTGGGCAGATTTTTATAAAATTCAATATTACGCCTAAAATCATGGCGATTCTATTTTACTATACCTTACCTTTGTCACTTTGTTATGAATAAGGTGTAAAAAATAATCTACTTCTCTAGCCAAACTCCAAGATAGTTGTTGTTGACGCGCAGATAAACAATACATCCAATTTTCACCTACCATACAACCTGTGATATTAAGAATCTCCCTCGTGAAGAAATACGCAGTTTAACCTAATTCAAAAAACGATAAGGAGATGCTCGTTTGCGCGAACACCTCCTTTTATCAAAAATTTATGCTGAAGATTCCTTCAGTAATCTTTGCATGTCTTCATTTAGCATACTTGTAAAGTGTAATGGCACACTTGTTAAAGGATGCTCCATACTTAAAGATACACAATGTAATGCTTGTCGATCAATCTGAAGACGACTACCACCATAAAGGTCATCCCCCACAAGTGGGTGTCCAAGATGTGACATGTGCACGCGAATTTGATGTGTACGCCCTGTATGCAATTGAAGTCGTACATGTGTCATTGGTTCAGCACCCAGTGAAAAACGCTTCAGAACCTTTACATCCGTATGTGCATATTGTCCATCTTCTCGTACTTCTCTTTCAATAATACTAGCTTCTTTACGACCAATCGGAGCTATAATCGATTGAAAGTTTTGTTCGATATGTCCATGTACAATGGCTTCATATTGTCTTGAAATCTCTCTCTTACGCTGAGCAAGCCCTGTTAAATGATGAATATGAGCATGCTTAGCTATGCATAGTAAACCTGATGTATCTCGGTCTAGCCTTGTAACAATATGAGCCGTAGAGGCCAATCCTTGTTGCTGAAAATAGCCACAAACTAAATTTGCAATGCTGTTGGTTGGATGCTCTCGTGAGGGTATCGTACTTTGATGAGCTGGTTTGTTGAGCACTAAGATGGCATCATCTTCGTATACAATGGACAAATCTCCATGCTCGATAGCAAGCCCTTCACTTTTTTCTTCAGGAGGAAACGTTACTTTCACACAATCTCCAACTTGCAGGATATGTCTCACATTACGTTCGACATCATTCACAGTCAACATGCCACCATCAAACTTAATAGCTGTTAGAGCTCGCTTAGAAATACGCCACTCTTGAAGAGCCTCTCGTAATAATTGGCCATTTTTCTTTGCCTCAAATTGTAATGTAAATCTTGTATCCACGTTATTCATTTGCAACAAATGATTCATGCACTCGCTCCCAAAATGGGAATGGTCGGAAACGGGCAAAACGTACTCTTTCATTTGCTACATTAAACGCTATGGCTTTGACATCACCTTGAGTAATTTGCAAGTGATCAACAGTCATATTAAAATTTTGTTCATTTACAGGACGCAATACACAATGATGGTGTGCTGGTAAGATTAATGGCGATCCTACTGTCCTGAAAACGCGGTTATTAATTGAGGCAATTTCAGTGACTTGGAGTGCCGCTAGTGTAGGATGTATGATGGCTCCACCTAGAGCTTTATTATAAGCCGTACTACCCGAGGGAGTGGATACACAAAGACCATCACCACGGAAACGCTCAAATTGATTGCCATTTAACTCTACATCCATCACAAGTGTAACATCTGGCGATTTGACGGTTGCTTCGTTTAAAGCAAGATACGTATTTGATTCGGCATTATGATGCTCTACCCTTACTTCCAGCAGTGGATATTCCACAACATTAAAATCCTTCTTAGCAATGGACAAAACTAATTTTTCTAATTCAGATGGTTTCCAATCCGCATAAAATCCTAAATGCCCTGTATGGATACCAACGAAGGCTACCTGATCTAATAAATGGGAGTATCGATGAAAGGCATGCAATAGTGTGCCATCTCCTCCAATCGAAACAACAATTTCTGGCGTCTCTTCATCATAGGTCAAGCCAAAATCCTGTAAATAGGTTTTAGCAAGTTCCATCAGCTCGTTGGATTGTGCATCTCTACGTGATTGAATCGAAAATTTCATTGTGCGTCACGCTCCTTCTCCGTTAGTAAATTAGGATTCGATGCTTCTTTATATTCGCTAAAGTAGGCCTGTGCCTCTTGAATTTCACTACGAATGGATGACATTTCCTCATCCAACCGAAATGCTGCCTCGGCAGCACTTTGCAAGCGATTCTTAATCTCTTCTGGGAACATGCCCTTATATTTATAATTTAAAGAATGCTCTATTGAAGCCCAGAAATTCATGGCTAGTGTACGGATTTGTATTTCTGCTAATACTACTTTTTTTCCTTGAATTGTTTCAACAGGATACTCCACTATCATATGGTAGGAGCGATAACCACTAGGCTTATTATGTGTAATATAATCGCGTTCTTCCACTACACGCATATCTTTTCGCTGACGAATTAGCTCAGTTACCGTTGAAATATCATCAACAAATTGACACATAATCCGAAGGCCAGCAATATCACCAAGTTCATCACCAAGTTGTTTAGAAGGCTCAAAAGCTAGTCCTTTTTCTAACGTTTTGTCATATATACTTGCTAAAGGCTTGACACGTCCTGTAACAAATTCAATTGGCGAATTGGCATTAACAATACCAAATTGCGAACGCATGCCCTTTAATTTTACTTTTAATTCGTCTACTGCTTGTTTATAAGGACTTAAAAAAATTTCCCATTGTCCCATTGTAAAAACCTCCCGACAATCGGTATCGAACACCACCGTCTGTTCGTTTTGTCTTTCTATTCAGCAAGAATAGCCTTGAAGTGTTGTTCCACTGCCTGGACAAATTCTGCCCCATAATTGTAATTTCCTTCAATATTATACACGAGCATTTCCAATTCCTCGTAGAAATTTGTCAGCTCAATCACTTCTTCACCTATTCGTAGCAATGGATTTTTCCCTTTTTGTAAAATATGTACAAGATTCTCCCAACTACTCGGTGGAAAACGCAAGTAATGATAGTCTTCACCTGCATCAAGTAAATAAATGAATGCAAAATCATCTGAATCTGCAATGAGTTGTCCAGCAGGTTTTAACTGTAAATTTACTTCATTGTCGTTTAAACTAAAATGAAGTTGATCTTGTTCAAAATTCGATGTATCTATTGTATAAATTTTACGCACATGCGGTTCCCCTTTTCGTTGTACTCTTCCTCTTATTTTAGCACACAGGGTAAATAGTTGCAGTGTGTAAATATTAATTCGAGCGAAACAACGGATGAAAAATAAAAAATAAATAGGTGACTATAAATGACACAAGAAATTGAAATTGAATTTAAAAATCTATTAACAAAACAACAATACGAGCAATTATTACAAGAGTTCCACATTAGCCAAAATGCTATTCATCGTCAAACAAATCATTATTTTGACACACCTAATCAAGCAATTCGCAACCTACAAAGTGGTCTTCGTATTAGACAAATTGGTGATTATTACGAATGTACGCTCAAGGAAAAAAACGCCGAGCATGCTCACCTTGAAACGACGGATGAAATAACAGCAATAGAGGCGCAACAAATGTTAGATGGCAAAGGATTTTATGCTCAAGAGGTAGCTAAAAGATTAGCTCTTCATCACATTCCTTTAGAACAATTGCATGTATTTGGTTCTCTCACTACAGATCGTGTCGAAATTCCCTACAAAGAGGGACTTCTCGTTTTTGATCATTCTTTCTATTTGCAGCGTGACGATTATGAGGTAGAATATGAAGCAAAAGATGCAATAAAAGGAAATATAATTTTCGACGAATTTTTACAACAATATGGTATTGATAAGCAACCAACTGATAAAAAAATTGCTCGTTTTATGAAGGCACTAAAAGCACAAAATTTATAAAAGTAGAAAAAAGGAAGGTGTCTGACTCCTTGGATATTCAATCATTCAAATCTTTACTAGAAATTCGGGCTTTGCAAACACTTGGATCAAGCGAAAGTTCACCCACAGACAATGAGTCTATTTTTTCTGATATGATTAACGAATTATTAGGAGAAACTTCGACAGCAAGTAATGCTAAATTATCAAGCTTGCTTGCTACAGGAACAGCAAATAATTCAAATTTCGTCAAAGAATTAGCTACTTTGGAGCAAAGTCCATTAGAATCATTACTTTACAAAGGGTCTAATGCTGTGTTTATACCTGAATCAGTCAAACAAGCTTTAGCAAACACATATGCTAATAACAAACTTGATTCCTATGTTTCAGACGATGTAATAGGCTCTACAGCATATGCTAATTCACTAGCAGGATCAAATGAGTATACTGCCATTATTGAAAAAGCAGCCGCTACTTATCAGATACCCGCGAAGCTTATTGCAGCGGTTATTAAACAAGAATCTAATTTTAATCCAACTGTAGTAAGCCATGCGGGTGCGCAAGGTTTAATGCAACTCATGCCCAAAACAGCACAATATTTGGGTGTGACTAACGCTTTTGATCCAGAGCAGAATATTATGGCTGGTGCAAAATATTTGCGTCAAATGCTAGATAAGTTTAATAATGACCCTTCACTAGCATTAGCAGCTTATAATGCTGGCGCATCTCGTGTTACGAAATATGGAGGAATCCCTCCTTTCAAAGAAACACAGAATTATGTCAAAAAAGTGATGAATTACTTTACAGTGTAATCGCATCTTTCCTGTTATCTATGTCATTTCCAACAAATTTCACCCATAGTGGTGAAATTTGTGCTTTTGTAGCGAACAGCAATTCGAAAGAGCTCTTTGTTTGTGTTAACGAAAAGACGTTGATAGAATGAAGGTAGTCACAAGAATTTCACAATTTGATGAGGATGAAGTATACAATATGGTACTTTACGATATAAAGAATTAAAGGAGCATATAACTTATGAGTCGAAAATACACTGTTCCTTATGAGGAGCTGGGAGCTGAAAAACTGTCAGAACTCATTCATGCGTTCTATAAAAGAGTTGCTCAGCATCCTGATCTTATTCCAATCTTTCCAAAGGATTTAACAGAAACAGCCCGTAAACAAATTCAATTTCAAACACAGTATTTAGGAGGGCCAAATCTTTTTACTGAGGAGCATGGTCATCCGATGATGCGTGCACGTCACATGAATTTTCCTATTACACCTGACCGCGCTCAAGCTTGGCTAGAGTGTATGTCAGAAGCAATGGATGAGGTAGGTTTGGAAGGGAAGTTCCGTGAAACTTATTATCAACGTTTAGTATTAACAGCTCATCACATGGTTAATACGCCAAATGACGATGAGGGGGAATTGTTACGTGAATAATATTCAAATGTTGCAAGAGCCAACGCCAACGATTTCTACTGCAAACAAGCCAATTGAATTGTATATTTTCGTAGATCCACTTTGCCCTGAAGCTTTCAGTATGCAAGCAACTCTTCGTAAATTACAGCTTGAATACAACCATTACTTCACATGGCGCTTTGTTTTAAGTACAGAACTTACTTCTTTAAATTGCTTAAGTAAACGTGTCAAAGGCTGTATTTCAGGCATCGAACTTGATATTAATCACCCTGTTTTACCTTCTATCGCTATTAAAGCAGCTGAATTACAGGGGAAACGTGCAGGTGCGCGTTATTTGTCGAAACTACAAGAATACGTATTATTAAGTCATCAAGATGTAAACTCCTATGCAACGCTTTTAAAAATAGCTGAGGATGTTCAACTCGATATGAATGAGTTTACTGTTGACTTTGGTTCAAAAGAGGCAGCACGTGCTTTCCAATGCGATTTATATATTAAACGCGAAATGGAAGTAGATGAAGTACCAAGTATCGTATTTTTCAATGAATGTATTGAAGATGAGGGACTAAAAGTTAGTGGTAGCTATTCCTATGAAGTTTATGAACATATTTTACAAGAAATGCTGAACGAACAGCTTGTCCGTCAGCCTTTACCATCAATAGAGGACTTATTTTCTAAATTCCATACTCTTTCTACAAATGAAATAGCTTTTATCTATTCATTAACTGAGCAAGCAGCAGAGCGTGAACTAAAGAAACGCATGCTGCAACAAAAGATCGAACGAATCCAGACTACTCACGCTACGTTATGGCGTCTTAAATAATAAAATAAACAAAAGGGACTCCAATCATCATGATGGAGTCCCTTTTTCAAGATAATGCAAAATACAAAGAAGCGCCTCTATCCTCGACCGATAGAGACGCTTCTTTTTCACAAAGGGGATGGGAGAAATGTTCACGTTCAAACAAAGGGGTGTATGTTTGTTTTGTGATTTATTTCACAAGAATTACTCTATCATGGAATAATATATTTAGCAATGAAACCAATACTAGATTCACAAATTTGTCAAATAGAAAGCGATTACAAACAGTATTTTTCCAAGATGCACACTTTTAAACTATTTAGAAATCAAAAAAAAACATTATTCTTTCCTTTTAATTTATGCTGTTAATAAAAAGAATTGGGCTATAGGAACATTCCTATAGCCCAATTAATTAGTTATTTAACAAAAATTTTTCTAATTCATTTAAACGTTCTTCAAATACTTTACATGCATCTTCAATTGGCTTAGCTACGTTCATATCAACGCCTGCTGCCTTTAATACCTCAATAGGGAAATCAGAGCATCCCGCTTTTAAGAAGTTATTAATATAACGTTCTACAGCTGGTGCACCCTCCTCTAAAATTTGTTTACTCAATGCTGTAGCGGCTGATTTACCAGTCGCATACTGATAAACATAGTAATTATAGTAGAAGTGTGGAATACGAGCCCATTCTAAGCCTATTTCCTCATCAACCACCATATCATCACCGAAGTACTTTTTGTTTAATTCATAGTAAACTTCTGTTAAACGATCTGCTGTCAAGGATTCACCGTTCTTATCCATCTGATGAATAAGGTGTTCGAACTCTGCAAACATCGTTTGTCTGAATACCGTACTTCTGAAGCCATCTAGCCAATGGTTTAATAAGTATATTTTTTGTTGTGGATCATCAATTGTTTTCAGTAAATAGTCATTTAATAACTCTTCATTGCAAGTAGAAGCGACCTCTGCCACAAAAATAGAGTAGTCTCCATAAACAAAAGGCTGGTTGTTACGTGAATAATAACTATGAACACTATGGCCAAATTCATGTGCTAATGTAAATAGATTATTCACATTATCCTGCCAATTCATTAAAATATACGGATTCGTACCATAGGCGCCTGAAGAATAGGCTCCACTACGCTTCCCTTTATTCTCTAAAACATCGACCCAGCGGTTATCCAGTCCATTTTGAACGATGCTTTGATATTCCTCCCCTAATGGAGCTAAAGCCTTTACTAAAATATCTTTCGCTTCATCATAAGAGACCTTCATTTCCACCTCTTTAACTAGTGGCGCAAATAAATCCCACATATGCAATTCGTCTACACCCAATAATTTCTTACGCAACGAAATATAACGTTGCATAGCTGGTAAATGCTTATGAATTGTTTCCACCAGCTGATCATAGACATTTTCAGGAATGAAGTTATTAGACATGGCAGCGTGGCGTGCAGATTCATAATGACGAATTCGAGCACTTACATTATGCTTCTTTACATTACCAGTTAGCGTAGCCGAGAACGTATTTTTAAACTTGCCGTATGTTTCGTACATAGCCTTAAATGCGCCTTCACGTACAGAGCGATCCTTGCTCTCTAAAAACTTGATATAATTACCATGCGTAAGTTGTACTTCTTCTCCCTCTTCATTTTTCACATGAGGGAATACCATATCGGCATTGTTTAACATGCTGAATGTATTCGAAGCTGTACCTGTCACCTCAGACATTTGCGCTAGCAATGCCTCCTGTTCGGCTGGTAATACATGTGGACGTGCCATTGTAATTTCTTTTAAAGATTGCTTATATAGTTGTAGGTCTTGATTTTCTGTTAAGTAGCGTTCAATCGTTTCTTCACTTAATGACAGAATTTCTGGCGTTAAATAGGAAAGGCCAGCTGAGATACTCGTTGCCAATGTTTGAATACGGCTGTTCATATCTTGATAAAAGCTATTTGTAGTATCTTGATCATAGCGCATATGAGCATATGTGTAGAGCTTCATTGCACGTTCATATATATGATCATGATACTGTAAAGCTGCTAATAATGCCTCTGCCCCATTATTTAAAGTACCTGCATAGCTAGGTGCTTGTTTAGCAAGCTCTGCAACCTCCTTCAATTCCTCTTCCCAAGCTGCATCTGTTGCAAAGATGTCTTCTAAGCGCCATGTTAATTCTTCTGGTACTTCTTTTCGAACTAAAACCTGATTACTGTTACTAGCCATATATGCCAGCCCCCTTTATATGTGCTTTTTTCCTTTTACTCTCATATTTTCTCAGTATATTGTGGCAATTGCAAATAAATGTACATAGACTTGCTCACAATTATCTAGTAAACCATTCTCATGATGCATACGCTTAAGAAGATACCCATAATTTTGAATAGCCCTGAGTGCTTGTTCGGTTACTTCCAGTTGATGCTTACATAAAAAGTTTTCCATCTGCCCCTTTGTTAATTCAAATGGAAGACGTCCTAATTGTTTACTAAAATAAAACAGCATTATTTGCCACTCGCTCGTAAACAAAGGGATAGCTGCTCCTTCTTTCACTGGAATACCAATGTATGGTGGCAGAGCAGTAAGAGAAAGATTTAATTCATAGCAATTACGTAAAAATGGATCTTGTGCCCCCTTCTTGCTATGTAAAAGACGACTATGCGCAAATTGCCTACAAGTCTGTTTATAGAGCTGCCAATAGCGTTGAAATTCTTCTGGGGTAATACGTTGAGGTCTATAAAAAGGGAAATGTTGTAGATCGACCGAAATTTTCTGTACTTTACCTATGAAAGTATGCCCATGAACATGAAGAAGATTCGTCCAATAAACAAACTGGGCTGTCACCGGGTTGTACGTCAATAAATATGGTAAATCCGTTGTCGTTATAAACGCCTTTTGCAAGAGTGGAGAGATTCTAATTTTTCTGATGCCGTTGACAGCTTCTTTGCCTTGCGGAGTTTGAAAAAGCCAAATTGCTTGTATATCGTTTCTTTCATAGCCCATTGTTCGTTGGTGCCATTTTTCATGAGAGATAGTACTACATTGAAATTCAACTGCAAACTGCTCCTTATCGAGTGTAACAAGCAAATCTGGGCGCTGAGAAAGCTCCTTTAAATATGGTTCTAGTTTCACCTGATGTCCATGCTTTTGGAGCCACTCATATAATTGCACTTTACCTTGTAAATGTATTTTAGATTCACCTTCTGCGAACAGCTGTGAACATTGATTTTTTGTGAAGTGAGCAAAGTGGGGAATATTATAGTTACCTATTTTCAATTGAACTTGTTCTAAACATTGAGGGCAATAAAATTTCATTTGCCGCCTATATCGCTGTAAAGCTTTCCTCGTATATTGATATGGGAGAAATAGTTGCTGTTGATTGTTATAGGCAATCAGCATAGTATCAGCTCCTTTTTAGCCAACTATAATAGAATGGATTTTCACTAACAAAAATAAAGCACCTTTTTCTTGAAATTTTAAAAATGCGCTCTTATTCAAGCTCTTTGATGCTGAAAACATAAAAAAGGACTGTAGCGAAACTCGATTCATTTACGAGTTTCACTACAGTCTAAAATAATTAGTATTTCATTGCCTATGCAAAGTATTTTCGAACTGTTTCAAAGCAATTGAATTCCATAATCTTTTCACCGTACTCCTCTAGACGATGAATTGTAAAATTGGATGGTGTTAAAAATTCCTTGATAACTGCATTTCTATCATGACGATTTAAATCCTCATCTGCGTTTCCGAAATCAACAACTAGATAGTACCAATTTTCATATTTGAATAATGAGGAATCCACTAATTCGTCTGTCATTCGTTTTGCGACAGGGATTAACTCATCAATATCTTTAAATTTATAAACATAAATGTCTGTATCCATAAATAATTCTGACTCATCCATGTCACCAAATTGAGTTAGTTGGCTAAGAAGATCCTCTCCAACTTCATCGAATGGTGCAAACATATCTTTGTGTTCATCAAAATTCGAATGACCATCTAATGTTTCACCGTCTTTTAAAATATGTGCACGTGTGACAATGATTTCTAAGCCTACTTCAGATGCATTGATATGAATCCAAATCGGACCCTCTACATCAAAATAATCCTCCGTGTTTACTTCATCAATCATATCCCAAAAAAGTTGTTCACCCTTTGCTCGATTGTACCAAATTTCTTCACGACTATAGCCGCGATCCTCTATATCATTGTACGTAATAAAGAGCTTGAGTGTATTTTCATTTACACGTTCGATGTCCACTAGACCTCATCTCCCTTCACTGTCATATGTCGAAAAACAGTTTGTTTCATTAGTATGCTTTTATTCTTTGTTTTTAACCTTCATACTGCATTTGTTTTTCAACCTTTGACCACACTACAGTAAAACCATCGAGTAACCGTAAACATGAATTTTTGTGTTCACAGTTGTCTCTAACTCTATTGTATGCTGTTCTGTCATAAAATGAAAAGGATATACACCGTTTCACAGAAGATATTTGAATTATTGAAATTGTAGTAAACTATTTAACTTAAATCAAGTTTAACATACTTTTACGGAAATATATGACTTTTCCCTATTAATTATTATACTTCATATAGAAGGTTTTACAGAAGTAAAACATAAAAAAAAGATGTCACAACATGTATTCCACATCTGTAACATCTATTACATATATTATTCAGAATAGAAAGGTTTAATTCACCATTCGTTGCGCTTCTTGTAATTGATATGCTCGAACTTTTCGAGGTAAGAAACGACGAATTTCATCTTCATTGTAGCCAACCTGCAGACGTTTTTCATCTAAAATGATTGGTCTACGTAGTAAGCCAGGATATTCCTGAATTAATTCATATAAACGTTGTAATGGTAAGCTTTCAACATCCACATTTAATTTTTGGAATATTTTAGAACGAGTGGAAATGATTTCATCAGTTCCATCTTCTGTCATTCGTAAAATTTTTTTTATTTCACTTATGCTAAGCGGTTCAGAAAATATATTACGTTCTGTATATGGAATTTCGTGCTCCTCTAACCAAGCTTTTGCTTTACGACAAGAGGTACAACTTGGTGATGTAAATAGGGTTACGATCATTCTGACACATCCTTTCATTTAAAAATCATTATCTATAAACCAGAACCAATGTGTTAAATTAGAATTAATGTAATGTAAAATACACAGTACCATTATACAGTACTCAGCTGTATTTGAATATAGTTCCAATAAAAAAATCTGAACCTATCCATAAATATTCTGTCTATTCATACAGCTTTCAAATATGATGTATTTTCTTCAAACTTATGTGCTACTACTACCATTCCCATTTTTAAAGCATTTTAAACATCTAAACAGATATCTCAGTTGTTCTCATTTAAGAAAAATAATCGAGAAAATTGTCAATCCCATGTGTACATCCAAACAATTTTTTAATAAAAAATTATAAATTTATAACAAAATTACATAACAAAAAAAGCATATAATTTTTTCTAGAAAAAAAACACCGTCAAAAGTCTGACTTTACACAAAGGAATCTTTATAATATAATTCTTTGCAATCAAATCAATTTGAACAATTTAAATTGAGAAAAACGCTGACGAAGAGTAGTACATATGCTAATTCACGTATAGAGAGTCTGTGGTTGCTGTAAACAGATCGTGGATGCATGTGGAATGGACTTCCGAGTTAGCTTTGTGAACGCTACTTGAAGCTATTAGCAAAGCTCGTCCCTTCACGTTACGAAGCTGAGTGGCCTTTTTAGGCAAGCTGGGTGGTACCGCGGATTCAAACATCATTCGTCCCTTCATTAGAAAAAATCTAATGAGGACGCATGATGTTTTTTTGTCTTCATCACCAAGTTGAAAGGTGAAGACAACGCTGTGACACAAGTTACAGCAATTGAATTCGAGGAGGAATTTTTTAATGACAACTATTTTTTCTGGCGTACAGCCTACAGGTATCGTAACATTAGGGAACTATTTAGGAGCATTCAAGCAGTTCCCGGCACTACAAGATGAAGGAAACGCTATTTATTGTATCGTTGATCAACATGCCATCACTGTTGCACAAGATCCTAAAGAATTACGAGAAAGTATTCGTAAGCTTGCTGCTACCTACATTGCTACTGGCATTGACCCTAAAAAATCGACATTATTTATTCAATCAGAGGTGCCAGCGCATGCTCAGGCAGGATGGATGTTACAATGTGTTGCGTCTATCGGTGAGCTAGAACGTATGACACAATTCAAAGATAAATCACATGGTAAGGAAAGCGTATCTGCTGCTCTTTTAACATATCCACCGCTAATGGCTGCAGACATTCTACTTTATAACACAAATATTGTCCCTGTCGGCGATGATCAGAAGCAGCATATTGAGCTAACTCGTGACCTTGCAGAACGCTTTAACAAACGCTTTGGCGATGTTTTAACAATTCCTGAAATTCAATTACCTAAAGCTGGCGCACGCATTAAATCCTTACAAGAGCCAACAAAGAAAATGAGTAAATCAGATCCAAATACGAAAGCGACAATTCGCTTATTAGATACTGCGAAAGACATTGAGAAAAAAATTAAATCAGCTGTAACTGACTCTGACGGCATCGTTGCATTTGATGTGGAAAATAAACCAGGTGTTTCAAATTTATTGACAATCGAATCAGCTATTTCAGGGGTAGCCGTTAAAGATTTAGTCAAAAAATATGAGGGAATTGGTTATGGTGGATTCAAGCAGGGTGTAGCAACAGCAGTAATTGAACACCTAACACCTATTCAAGAGAAATTCTATCATCTAGTAGAATCATCAGAATTAGATGTCATTCTAGATGAAGGTGCTGAAAAGGCGAATGCGATTGCTAGTGCTACATTAAAACGTATGGAAGATGCTATGGGTCTTGGTCGCGCACGTCGCTAAACTTACGGCTTGTCTGAGGATCGATCAAAGCCCAAATCAAGCACAACTGCGCAGATGATGATACAGGCTCCTACCGCCATATAAAATTCTGTTGTTTGAAAAATAAATTTGAAAACAACCTTCCATGAATAACCTAGTGTGCGGTAATTTAAATACAATATGAGATTCCCTACAGAGAGGATCATTAAGCCATAACTTACTAAAAATAAAAAGAGACGAAACATAGTAAGGGCATCCTTTCTATTTCTTCTTACTTATCATTTATTCACAAAACTATAAAAAAAGACGTCAGCCATTTAAATTTGGCTGACGTTTTTTTATGTTTATCTATTATGCTTCATATTTTTTGAATAGGAGACTTGCATTATGACCACCAAAACCAAGAGAATTACTCATTGCATATTGAATATTTGCTTCTCTTGCTTCGTTTGGAACATAATCTAAATCACATTCAGGATCAGGATCTTTTAAATTGATTGTAGGTGGTAAAATCCCCTCTTTAAGAGCTAATGCTGTGAAAATAGCTTCCACACCACCTGCTGCTCCTAATAAGTGACCCGTCATAGATTTTGTTGAGCTCATTGCAAGGTTATACGCATGATCACCAAAAGCAGTTTTCACAGCTTGTGTTTCGAATAAATCGTTATATGGCGTACTTGTACCATGGGCATTAATATAATCAACTTGTGATGGCTCTACGCCACCATCTGTTAATGCTTGCGTCATCGCACGTGCTGCACCTTCACCCTCTGGAGCTGGAGCCGTAATGTGATGCGCATCCCCAGTTGCACCATAACCTAAAACTTCAGCATAGATTTTGGCACCACGAGCTTTTGCATGTTCATATTCTTCTAAAATGACAATACCCGCTCCTTCTCCGATAATAAAGCCATCTCGGTTTTTATCGAATGGGCGACATGCAGCTTGTGGATCTTGATTTAATGATAGTGCTGTATTGGCACAAAAACCTGCAACCGCCATTGTTACGATTGGTGATTCAGCACCACCAGAAATCATAACATCAGCATCTCCACGCTCAATTACTTTAAAGGCATCACCAATAGAGTTTGTGCCTGAAGCACATGCCGTTACAGAACAAGAATTTATCCCCTTTGCACCAAAGTGAATAGAGACTTGGCCCGATGCCATATCAGGAATCATCATTGGGATAAAGAAAGGACTAACACGTCTTGCGCCACGCTCTTGGAATGTTAAAAATTGTTGTTCATATGTTTCCATCCCACCGATACCAGAACCAATCCATACACCTGCTCGTGGAGCTAGCTCTTCATCAATTGTTAGCTGTGCATCTTCCATTGCCATAATAGAAGCCGCTAATGCGTATTGTGTGAAGCGATCCATTTTACGTGCTTCTTTACGATCAATGTATTTTTCAATATCAAAGTCCTTTACTTCTGCGGCGATTTTTGCGGCAAAAAGATCTTTATTTAAACGTGTCAGCTCACCAATGCCAGATTTACCAGCTTTAATGTTTGCCCATGTTTCTTCGATGCTATTTCCTAGTGGTGTAACTGCGCCAATTCCTGTAATTACTACTCGTCTTTTACTCATTGTCTTACTCCCCTCAAGCATTTTTCCTACTTATTTTCCCCATCTCATGGCTACGGCACCCCATGTTAAGCCGCCACCAAAACCTACAAGGACTAATAAATCATCCTCTTTAATCTTACCTGCTTCGAGCTCATCTACCAAGGAAATACCAATAGATGCTGCTGAAGTATTTCCGTATTTATGAATCGTTTTTGACATTTTTTCTGGTGGTAGCTCTAAACGCTCACGTGCAGATTCCATAATACGTATATTTGCCTGATGTGGCACTAGGAAATCAACGTCTTCTTTTGTTAATCCCGCTTTCTCTAATACATTAACAGCCGATTCACCCATTTGTCGAACAGCAAATTTAAACACTTCACGACCATTCATCGCAATTGTATCTTGCTTCGTTAAATAAAGATTCTTTCCGCCTGTACCATCTGCACCAAGTTCAAAGGATAGAATACCTCTACCTTCAGAGACTTGCCCAATGATAGCTGCACTGGCACCATCGCCAAATAATACAGCTGTATTGCGATCTTCCCAATCAACGACTTTAGACAGCTTTTCAACACCTACTACTAAGACATATTTATAAGCATTTGCCTCAACAAAGTGCTTTGCTGTCACTAAACTATATATAAATCCTGCACATGCTGCTGCTTGATCCATTGCTGCAGCATTTACTGCTCCGATTTGTTCCTGAATCATACAAGCTACACTTGGAAAAGTTTGATCCTGTGTGACAGTTGCTACAAGAATTAAACCAATTTCCTCAGGCGTAATACCCGCATTTGCAATAGCTTCTTTTGCAGCAGCTACTGCCAAATCTGAAGTTTCCTGATCATCTGCCGCAAAATGACGTTCTTCAATGCCTGTTCGAGTACGAATCCATTCATCAGAAGTATCCATGATTTTTTCCAAATCAAAATTTGTAACGACCTTCTCAGGAACATATTTGCCTATTCCTATAATACCAGCGTTCATATAGCAACCCCTCAGCTTTCTTACTATCAATTATTAGTAACTGGTCATAATTATAACGCATATAAAAGGAATGACGCAATATGATTTAAAATTTATGCGGCTGAGGGTAGTGTTCTTTGAATATAGAAGTGAAGAATTTTATGGAATGAGGTTATTCTGTTTAGAGCTTTATCTATCGTACTTTGTTGAGCTTGTTCATTATTTTTCAAAGCACCTTGCATCATGTATGAGCGGTGTTCTTCCCTTTTGGATCACTTTTCACCCGCTTAGGAGCGCATTCCCCTATTTCAGAGCTGTTCCTAAATACTTTACATTACTAAACATAAAATACTAAATCTCATATTTGTTGTGACAAAATCGCCATGTTTCACATAAATGGTTCATTTTTTTTTGATTTATGTTATGATATGATAATGAATATGAGTAAAACCTTATGATGAAAAAAGTTCGGTTGAGGTGAAATTAATGCAATATATCGTAACGTTCATATGGTCATTCCTACTAGTTTCTATGTTAAACTACGTAGTCAGCTCTGTACTTGGTGTACCATTTGATTTCAAAACTGGGGCAATCGTTTCTGTTGTATTCTCCATCCTTATCTTTATTATTGGAGCAATCATTCCAAACGACCCTACACCAGAAGCTGCAGACCATCATTAATTCAGCTAGAAAAAACCTGTTCAGCTTCATGCCGAACAGGTTTTTTCTGTTATTTTTCCACAACACATTGACCCTCATGCATTTTCACATGCAACGTCTCCCCTGGTAAAACTTCTCCGCGTAATAGTTCTTTAGCAACGGCTGTTTCGATATGTCGCTGTACAAAGCGTTTTAGTGGTCTTGCTCCAAATTGGGCATCTGCACCTTGCTCTACTACCCAATCAATGACTTCTTGCTCGACAGATAAAGTAATTTCTTGCTCTGCGACACGTTTAATCAATTGCTCCACATACTTCCAGGCAATCGCAGTAAAATGTTTAGTAGATAATGCATGGAAGAAGATGATATCATCCATTCTGTTTAATAGCTCAGGTTTAAAATGTTGTCGTAGGGCTGACATGACTAAGTCCTCCACAGCCGCATCATTTTCCTTTGCCTCCATTAAATAACTTGATCCGATATTCGAAGTTAAAATGACTACTGTATTTGTAAAATTCACCATTCGTCCCTGACTATCTGTAATGCGCCCATCATCTAAAATTTGCAATAAAATGTTCGCCACATCAGGATGAGCTTTTTCAATCTCGTCTAGTAGCACCACAGAATAAGGATTTCGGCGAACTGCTTCCGTTAGTTGTCCACCTTCCTCATAGCCCACATAGCCTGGAGGAGCCCCAACAAGTCGAGACACACTATGTTTCTCCATGTATTCACTCATATCAATCCGAATAAAGTGATCTTCTGAATCAAATAACTGTGCAGCAAGTGCCTTGGTAAGTTCTGTTTTACCTACACCAGTTGGACCTAAAAATAAAAAGCTACCAATAGGTCGGTGTGGATCTTTGATACCTGCACGTGCACGCCATACCGCTTCTGTCACTAATTGAACTGCTGTATCTTGTCCAACCACACGTTCATGTAATGTATCCTTTAAACGTAATAGTTTTTCACGCTCACCCTCTACTAATTTTGTTACAGGGATTCCTGTCCAACGTGAAACAATTGCAGCGATTTCATCTGCTGTTACCTCTTCACGTAAAATACGAGATTCTGCACCGTTCTCTAATTCCTTTTCAAGTACCTGAATGTCTTTTTCAAGTGTTGGAATTTTACCATGACGTAATTCAGCAGCTTTATTTAGATCATATTTACTTTCTGCCTCATCTAGATCACGACGATATTTATCCAATGTTTCACGTTTTTTCTGAATATCGTGTAGTTTTTCTTTTTCTGCTTCCCATTGTTGTCGCATGCCCTTAGATGATTCTTTTAACTTAGTTAATTCTTCGCGTAATTGCTCCAGACGTTTTTTACTTGCCTCGTCCTTTTCCTTACGCAATGCCTGTTCCTCAATTTCAAGCTGCATAATACGACGTGTGACTGCGTCTAATTCCTGTGGCATTGAATCAATTTCTGTACGAATCATTGCACAAGCCTCATCAATTAAATCAATGGCCTTATCAGGTAAAAATCGTTCTGTAATATAGCGATTGGATAGTTCTGCTGCCGCAACAATTGCTCTGTCATGAATACGTACTGCGTGATGTAATTCAAAGCGTTCCTTTAAACCACGTAAAATGGATACCGTATCCTCTATAGATGGCTCACGTACTAGTACTTGCTGGAATCGACGTTCTAAGGCAGGATCCTTTTCAATGTACATACGATATTCGTCTAAGGTAGTAGCACCAATACAGTGTAATTCACCACGTGCTAGCATAGGTTTTAGCATATTTCCTGCATCCATAGCGCCATCTGTTTTTCCTGCACCTACGATCGTATGAATTTCATCAATAAATAGAATGATTTGTCCTTCTGATTCTTTTACTTCTTTTAGCACACCTTTTAAGCGTTCTTCAAATTGTCCACGATAACTTGCACCAGCGATTAACGCACTCATATCTAATTCATATAATACACATTCTTTCAAGCCTTCTGGTACATCACCTTTAACAATACGCTGTGCTAAACCTTCCACAATTGCCGTTTTACCAACTCCTGGTTCACCGATTAATACAGGATTATTTTTCGTTTTACGTGTTAGAATACGAATTACATTTCGAATTTCTTCATCACGCCCGATAACAGGATCCATCTTGCCGTTTTTTACTTCTTCAATTAAATTGCGCCCAAATTGTTCTAATGGTTTTTTATTGTCTGTTTGTTGAAATTGCATAGCTAGCACTCCTTTTTTTCATATTTCTCATTATTTATATACCCATTCTTATTCATTAAAAAAGTTTGACCTTTTTTGACTAACTTTATTTTACATCACTCGACAATGCTTAGCAAAGAAATCGTCCTAAAATTTTTTCACTTATTATGGAAGTTTACGTTATAATAATGGTATGTTTCTATGTTTTAGTATCGAAATCCACTATCCTTTTGTAATAATCGCCATTTATTACAAAAAGAAAGCGATGTGTTGGAGATATGGTTTTAATGGATAATATGTTTGAAAAAATTAAAGAACTTTTTCAAAACCACGGTGTTTTTATCAAAGTGAATAAAGGAAATAAAATTTTTCTAGAGGGTGAACGGGCAAAAGAAATTTATTACATCCAATCAGGTGTTATTTCGATTAGCCAAGAATCCGAGACGGGTAAGGAATTAACCATTCGTATTTGTGGCCCTGACAGCATAATAGGAGAAGGTTCGTTATTTTGTAATCTCGTCTATAATTCAATGACTGCCAAAGTTTTAGAACCCTCTACGTTGTATGTTTTGAGTCGTAAATCTTTGGAGCATTTACTAGAAGAGCAGCCGACAGTTATGGTGGAATACATGAAGTGGCTACAAACAGAAAACTTAAAGCATCAGAGTCGTTTGCGCGATTTAGTGTTAAACGGTAAAAAAGGTGCTCTATTTTCAACGCTCATTCGGCTGTCCAATACGTATGGTAAACCTGTAGAAAATGACTCGATTTTTATTGATTTTCAGCTAACAAATACAGAAATTGCAAATCTGTGTGCGACAAGTCGGGAAATGATTAATCGTATGCTGAATGATTTAAAAAAACATGAGATTATCACTTTTGATAAAGGATTTATTACCATTCATGATTTACAATTTTTAAAAAATGAAATTGCCTGTGAAAATTGTCCATTACAAATATGCCGTATCGATTAGTTTCGTTACAAGCAAAAACCCTGCTTATTGAAAAATAAGCAGGGTTTTAAATAAGCCATTTTAACGTACGCCCAATGCCATTTTGGCATAGCGTGACATTTTATCTTTCGACCAAGGCGGATTCCATACAATATTAACATTTGTACTTTTCACTTCTGGAAGTTCACCTAACGCCGTATTCACTTGATCCACAATGACTGGACCAAGTGGACAGCCCATAGATGTTAGTGTCATCGTAACAGTTGCAACACCTTCATCATCTAATTCCACATCATATACTAAACCTAAGTTGACAATATCAATGCCAAGCTCAGGATCAATTACGTTTTCTAAAGCACCTAACATGCTATCTTTCATATCCTGATCCATTCGTATTTCTCCTTCCATCATAGTGTTAACCTTATCATAGCAGATGCACCCTGTTATGCCAAATGCTGTGCAAGCCATGCTGTAGCTGCTAGCATACCGTCACGTGGTACAGCATGTCCAGCCCTTTTGTTAACCATGAACTTTAAATATTCAGGGTTTGCTTCATAGTATTCCCGTAATGTTTCATAAAATTTATACGTTTCGTGAAAAGGAACTGTTTTATCTAATTCTCCATGCCAAAAGAATACAGGGCGACCCGCGAATTTTTCTGGTGTTAAACTGACATCATATTTAGCAAGGGCTTCATTAATTTTTTCTACGTCTTCCTCTGACATCGGCCAGTTAACTCCGCTTTTAGCAAATTGTTGCAATTGGTATTCACCCAATTTTATAAAACCAGGTGCACCCATGCATATTGCAGCTGTTTGTATCCAATCATAAAGTTTCAGACAGCCTGATGTCACGATGCCACCCATTGAAGTGCCTCCTATGCCAATTTTATGACTAGCTAATAAATTTTTATTCTTTAATTCATCATATAATTGTTGAACTTCATGAATAGAATTTAAAACAATGTCCCAAAAATTTAAATTCATTTGCATTTCTGTTAGGCCTTCGCTACGCTCACCATGAAATTTTGCATCTGGCAATAGGACACGCACCCCTTTATGCACCAATTGGTATGCATAGTGTAAGTTATGTTCTTTTGCACTCATAAAACCATGCAAAAAAATGACTACCGGGGTTTCTTCATTCATATTGTCTGTATGTATATGTAATAAAGGAATATTTCCCCACACTTCTTTTTCTACAAACATTATTGTCACTCCCAACTATTCTCTCATCTTTATGTTAGCAAACTTTTTTCACTGTGACAAAATTTTGACGAATGTAAGACAAAGAGATACTATTCAAACTATAGGAAAGGGGCAACGAGCTATGAAACCGCATTTAATCGTATTAGACTTAGATGGAACTTTATTAACAGATCAACAGCAAATTTCTGCAAAAACGAAAAAAACATTATTGCAGGCTAAGGAACAAGGGCATCAAGTGATGATTGCGACGGGACGTCCATACCGTGCAAGCGATCTTTATTATCATGAACTTGGGCTCACTACACCCATTGTTAATTTTAATGGCGCATATGTGCATCATCCTAAAAATGTCTCTTGGCAACATATGCACACACCAATTGATTTAAGTGTCGTACATGATGTCGTTGATTCTATTAACAGTTATGAATACGAAAATATTATCGCTGAGGTAAAAGATGATATTTATGTCCACACAGAAGACGATCGTATTTTAAATATTTTTAATATGGGAAATCCAAGAATTACACTTGGCGATTTATACACACATCTCTTGGAAAATCCCACAAGTTTGCTGATTCAGGCAAATGAAGCAAATTCGGTAATTATACGTGATCATTTACAGGCAGTGCATGCTGAGGTCATTGAGCATCGTCGATGGGGCGCGCCACTTCATATTATTGAAATTGTGCGTCGCGGCTTAAATAAAGCTGTGGGTATTGCACATGTGGCAAAAGATTTAGGTATTCCTCGTGAGCGCATCATCGCATTTGGTGATGAAGACAATGATTTAGAAATGATCGAATATGCTGGACTTGGTGTAGCGATGGGGAACGGTATTTCAAGTCTTAAAAACATTGCCAATGAAATTACGACAACGAATAATGATGATGGAATTGCAAAAATACTCATTGAACGCTTGAAATTATCATAGTTAAGTAGTAAGTTCAAGTTAACATTCCATTTTTACCAGTTTAACTTTATTCAGTGGTACCCCTTCCATTTATCTAAAGTGAGTATCTACTGAATAAAGTTAAAAAGCAAAAGTAAGTTGAAATTAGGGGGACAAGAGAATGAAGATTTTTACGGATAGTGGATGTGATCTACCAAAATCTTACTATGAAGAAAATGATGTCGTGCTACTCCCTTTACGAGTGCAATTGAACAACAAAGAATATGAAGATGTGATTTCAATTGATTCCAAAGAGATCTATGATGCAATACGCCAAGGTGCTCAGCCAAAAACATCACAAGTGTCACCTGAGCTCTTTTTGAAGCATTTTGAGGAGCTAGCTAAAAATGATGAAGAAGGTATTTATATCGCGTTTTCATCAGAATTATCAGGCACATATAGCACTGCTCAAATGATTCGCAATCAGGTACTTGAGCAGTATCCTTCCTTAAAACTAGTCATTATCGACTCTAAATGCGCATCACTAGGACATGGCCTTGTCGTTGAAGAAGCTGTACGACTGCGAAATATAGGAGTATCCTTAGAAGACATGGCCTCTAAAATAAACACCCTTGCACCTCAGGTCGAGCATTTATTTACTGTAGAAGACTTAGATTACCTTGCAAAAGGTGGTCGTGTATCAAAAGCTAGTGCATTTTTAGGTGGCCTTCTTAGTATTAAGCCTATTTTAAATGTAGAAGATGGCAAACTTGTACCGATTGAAAAGTCACGCGGTCGAAAAAAAGCACTTAATCGTATGTTAGATTTAATGCAGGAGCGTGGTGGCAGCTTTACAAATAAAATCGTAGGTATTAGCCATAGTGACGACGCTGCCTTTGCGAATGAAGCAAAAGCCTCTATCCAGGAGCGTTTTTCACCTCAAGCTGTGCAAATTACCATGATAGGTTCCGCGATCGGCTCACATGTCGGACCTGGGACTATTGCAATTTTCTTCACAAACAAAAGCTTTGAAGGCTAATAAAAAGCATGCTAGGATGGCTCCTGGCATGCTTTTTTGTCGTGTTATTATTATTGGACGTCTTGCTCCTGACGACGAACTTTCCCTCGTTTAATGATGATGACAACAAAGCCAATAAAGATCACCCATACTAAGCCAAGAGCCACCATATAAGGAGTGTTTAAGCCTTCATCATTGCGAACTTGATAAATTTCAACCATTTCTCGGTCTAAAATAACAGGATAGACTTCTTTTTCATTTATGCGAACTTTTTCCTCATGTAAAATACCGTTCAGCATTTTCCCTTCACCAAGTTGTTCAGGTGTTAAGTCGACGCGTTGTGTTTTACCAGTATTATTAACCATGATTACCCACTTTTCTTCGTCAGAAGAACGTGTAAAGACAAGAAGGCCATTTTCATTTGTAATGACTTCAAAATCACCATTACGTAAAGTAGCTGATTGATTACGTAAAGATTGAACATTTTTAATATAATCAATCAGTTCTTCGTCTGTTTTAAAGTTATAAAGCTGGTGTGTATCTGGTTTTGCTTCCCCATTCATAGCAATTTCTGTCCCGTATTGTACGACAGGAATTCCTGGTAGCATAAATAAAGCACCCATCGCCATTTTTAAGCGGGTAGGTGGGAACATATTTTCATTAGCAGAGTCAAATGTAAAACGATGGGTTTCAAGTGAATCCACCATAATTTGTGTCGGTTTTTCTCCTGTGAAGGGTTCCATTAATTTAGAAGAATCCATATCCACGTTTTTAAATATATTACGATAGATATCTGCCGTTACAGGTGAGAAAGTTGCATCAAAGTCAGCATCGCTTTCTTCATTTGCTATCACATAAAGTGATGTTTTTGTCTCTTTTAATGCAGCTATTACTGCATTGATAAACGCTGTATCAGCCCCTGCGATATTTGTTAAACGAATGCCACCGATGTCATATGTAGAAACAAATTCAGTTACTGCTTGAATAAGTGCTTCTTGCACATCCTTATTCGATAAATCCCACTGTACTTGTCCATTATTGGTAGATGCAATCCAATCCGCTTTCGATGCATCCTTTGCCCACTCATGATTTGGACTCACATTTGTAAGTGGAAAATCCACCATAATGGACATATTTTTAGCTTTGTAGGCCTCTACAGTACTTTGGAATTCTTCCGTTGTTCCAAAATGACGTTCTATTGTAGTATAACTTGTGGGCATTGATCCATCATACTTCTCTGTAGAAAAAATAGGCCCAATGGAAACAATTGTATAGCCCATCTCACCGATAAATTTCAGTTTATCCTGTAAACCTGTAAAATCGCCCCCCGCAAATTTCGAAGGGTCCTGCGTATTTGTATCAAAATCGTTTGTGCCCGAGCCATTAAAGAAACGGTCAACGAGTAAATCATAGATGCTTTCTTCTGCTATTGTTCTAGTCGCTGATTCATCCGCATGTGCTACTGGTATAGTACTTACTAATGAAGTTGCTAATAAAAGTGATGCAGCCGTCGCACTTATCCACTTCTTAAATTTCACTGTTATTCCCTCTCTTTCAAACCAATCAACGTCATTTTACCAAATAACTCTGTCACGTCGCTATCTTTTCCAAAGATTTTGCGTAAAAGCGAAATGAATTACGACAAAAAGGTGTCAATTCCGTCTTCCGTTTTCGTTTACAAAATAAAAGCCGTGAAGCAACTACTTCACGACTTTTAAATCATTATGCTAAGAAATCTTGACCCATTGGCAGTTTAAATCCTAGGAACAAAGTGATTAATAGGAATACTGCAAATAAAATCCAAAACATAGCTGTTGGTTTATTTTTCTTTTGACGCACTAAGACCATTTCCATCATGCCAATTACAAGTATGCCACCTAAGAACTTAAATCCGTAAAGCATACCTTTACCATAGTCCATTGCCTCGATAAATAATGCCCCACCTGTGATGATTATTAGTACATAAAACAGACGTAATGTCATATGTAAGCCTTTTGATTGCTTGCCCATTAGTGCCGCAATTAAAAAGATGACAATACCTACTACCCACGTAGTAATATGCAAATGCGTTTGGCTAGTTAAAAAACTCATGTTTGTCCCCCTCATTCTTTTTCTATCAAACTCTATCCTACCATGCGATGGAAAGGGTTTCAAATATTACAATAGTGTTCACATAATTTACATCATTTAAAACTTGGAATCCTTGCATTTCATAGTTTTTACATCTGTTACTATGCCTTAAAGCAGTAAAAAATCCGCGGAGTATAGACTCACGCGGATTGATATCATCATTATTCAAAATGGTTGACTAAAGTACCAATTCCTTGAATAGACACTTTTACTGTATCTCCAGCTTTTAAGAATTGTGGCGGGTTCATCCCTTTGCCAACACCAGCTGGCGTACCTGTTAAAATCACATCTCCTGGCTCTAATGTTACATGCTGAGATAGGATGGATACTAACGTTTCAACAGAGAACATCATATCTTTCGTAGAGCCATTTTGACGTACTTCATCATTGACCTTTGTCACTACTGTTAAGTCTTGTGGATTTGGGATCTCATCCTTTGTCACAAGGTATGGTCCAAGAGGGCAAGTACCGTCCAAGCTTTTACCCAAGAAGAATTGTTTATGTTTCTCTTGTAAATCACGAGCTGTTACATCATTGGCAATAGTATAACCAAATACATAATCAAACGCTAAGTTTTTAGGAATGTTTTTGCCTCGTTTACCAATAACGATAGCTAGCTCACCTTCATAATCCATTTTTGAAGAAAGATCTGCATGTATGGAAATTGTTTGTCCATCTGCAGCAATTGCAGTTGGTGATTTTGTGAATACCATTAAATCCGTTGGTGCTGCCTCTGCACCCATTTCCTTTGCATGTTCATCATAGTTTTTACCAATACACATAATATTTTTAGGTGTACGTGGAATTGGTGAAAGCCATTCGATCTCTGTAAATTCACGTTTAAAACTATTAGCATTATCTGATTTTTCTGCTGCTTCTACTAATTTACGAATCTGTTCCACAAAATCAAAGCCTAAAGCAATGCCATCCACGATTGAACTTGAAAAAGAAGGGAGAACTTGAAGTTCACTTTGAATAGCGAGTACATCCCATACCGCTTCTTCTTTTTTTACTTTTGGTCCAAAGCTTACATGTCCACCTAATTTGAATGATAAAATTTTCATGATTGAAAGAGCTCCTTCTTTTTTCTACATAATACAACAATATGATAGAAATTACCTCATTTTTGCGACAACATTTTTATAAGTTGTTATATCTTCATAAAATATGCATGTGAAGAGGAATATATTAACGCACTTCTACTTTTTGCTTATATGTTAATTTACGCCATATTGTTTCTAACGGTCCTTGTTTCCACTTAGATAACCAGATTTCTGCTATGATCATTTGCACAACAATAATGCCGACAGCAATTAATACCCCTGTTTCTACACTTACTTTACCATACCAGCCAAAGCCAAATTGGTAGAATAAACAAGTACCTATAATAGATTGAAGAATATACATCGTTAATGACATGCGTCCGATTTTAGCAAAAGGACTAAGTAGTTTTGGCATTATTGGCACTAAGCAAAGTAACACAATGACCCCAATATAGCCCACCGATAGAACTGGGCCCCCTATGTATACCTTTAAATAATCTAGTAAATATGTTCTTGTAAACATAATAGATAAGCTTTTTATACCAATACCGATGACCAATCCAGCAATTGCAAACGTCAGCCAGAGCCACTTCAATTCTTTAGCCCGTTCTACTAAATGCCATTTAGAGGCAGCGGCCCCTATTAACATATACGGTAAAATCGTGAACAGTGCGACAAACCACATCTCGATGCCTGCCTGCGTTGATAAATCTGTTAAGCGTTGCAAAAAGGCATCTACCCAGTTTCCTGTCCCATAAGCCGTGATGGCCTTCTCTACTGAAACGATATCTAAGTAATCATCTACTTTTGTATTAAAATTTACAATCCCTACTACAAAGAGCATAAAAGCTTGCATCAAGCCATTAATAATCAAAGCACTCGCTAATAACCAGATGGGACTCAATCGTAGTAAAAGCACTAAGAAAACGCCACAAAATGCATACATCATTAATATGTCGCCCCACCAAATTAGCACAGCATGGATAAAACCAAAAGCAAACAGGTTGGACAGTCTACGAAGCCCCAGCGTATAAAAGTTTTGTTGACGACTTTGAGCCTTTTGCCACTGCATGGCTAGCCCATAACCAAATAGCATGGCAAAAAGCGGGTAAAAGCTGCCTTGCACATAAATATCTATATTTTTCTGCCAAACAATATCTGATGGGGTTGTAAACCATGATGCCAAATCAATATGCGGCATTGGCAAATAAAAGGTATACATATTTACTAATAAGATACCTACTAAACTAATACCTCGTAAAATATCTAATGTTGCTATTCGTTCTTGCAACATTGTTGGTTTTAACTCCACAAAATAGCCTCCTCTTGACTAACAGCTATGGTGAAAGCAGGGCAAGAAAAAACTTTGCCCCACTTTGCCCGTAACAAGTTCTTTATGCGTGTATGATCTGTTCATTATCGAATAAAAATAATACTTTATCGTTCACCTTGATGTGTAAGATGGATTCAATGGCTTCGCTATAAACACGAAGCTGTACGGCATAACGACCTAGTATTTCCTTTGACAAGGCTGGCTCCTGCGCAAAATGAGATTGTATACGATCCGTTTTATAATCCAACAAGACCCAATTACCGTATTCATCCTCAAATAGGCAGTCAATGATCCCTTGCACAATTTGAGCATCACCATCTTCATCGATTCTACTAATTGTAAACGGCATTTCTCTACGTATCTGCCTCGCGCGTTGAAAGCGTTGCCCTATTTCTGTCTCAAAAAAACGATAAATTTTCGCTTGCGGAACTACTTTGCCCTCCGCCTCTGTTAAAAGCTGTCTTGCCACTAAATCCTCCACAAAGTCCCTTACAGCATCGATATGACTAAAGCCATATTGAGGAACATGCTGCATCACTGTGTGCACAGCTGTACCAATTTCAGCACCAGTTAGCTGTTGCTCCTGTAAAAAAGCGGGTCGAGGTGCAATGGACGAAGCCTTTTGCGTGATAGGAGAGGCAAAATAAAATTCAGGTTCCTCCTGGCGCTGTAAATTTTCTAATCGCTTTATTTCACTAACAGATGTTTTGGAGCGCTTTCTTGTAGATTTTTGATAGACATACTGCGCTTGAAAGCGGGTAGTGATTTCAGCCAGCAAGTCCTCATCCTCTTGCATCGCAAGCACTTGCTGTACTTCATCGCCCATCGCCTCTATCTCATATGAATAATGCTTTGTATTGATGACTTGAACCCACCAATGTGATTGATCCTCCACTTCTTTATAAGATGTGCTTGCTACTACTGCAAAATCTGCATGTCTTGCTACTGCTGGGCCAACCCAGTCCAAATAGCTGTTAGCTCTTGCACGTAAATATTCTTGAAGCGGTGCATCCATTGGTAAACTTTGTGCGTCCTGCCAGTTGTCGCGTGTTTTCTCCCAGTTCTTCACTGAGCCTACTAAAATCAAACGCTCCTTCGCACGAGTCATCGCAACGTATAAGACACGCATTTCTTCTGCACGCATCTCCAGTTCTTTTTTCTCCTTCAATGCTAAAAACGGTAACGATGTATAGGTGATACGATTTTCGGGATCAATGGCCTTAACAGCTAGTCCAAAATCTTGATCAAACAAATAGGGCTGATGAAAATCCATTTTATTAAACGGACGTCCCATTCCTGCCACAAAAACTACTGGATATTCTAAACCCTTGGAAGAGTGTATTGTTACCAGACGTACTACATCATCCTTTTCGCCAATTGATTTGGCAGTACCTAAATCATCGCCACGCGTACGCATACGATCAATAAAGCGTAAAAAACGGAATAGCCCACGAAATGCTGTTTTTTCATACATTAATGCACGATCATGTAATACGCGTAGATTTGCTTGACGCTGTTTGCCATTCGGCATTGCCCCAACCATTTCATAATAATGTGTATCTAAATAAATTTTCCAAATTAAATCTGATAATGATCCACGACGTGCTAAATCACGCCAATTTTCAAAGGCTAGCATAAAGCGTTGCAACTTCTCAAATGTAGTGGTTTGCACACCATGTCCTTCACTACGAATAAATTGTCGTAAAGCATCATAAAAAGGTACCTTTTGATCGGCTAAACGAATTTTCGCCAGCTCATTTTCCGTTAAACCAACAAACGGTGCGCGCAGTACAGAGGCTAAGGGGATATCCTGATAGGGATTATCGACTACCTTCAGGACATTTAACATAATCATTACTTCGAGTGCGTCAAAATAACCTTTAGATGATTCTGCATAGAGTGGAATCCCTGCCAGCTTAAATTCCTCTACTAAGTCTGTTGACCATGTCATCGAGCGCATTAAAATCACAATATCACTATACTTTAATGGTCGCTCTGTTTTTGTTTTCGTATCGTATACGGTTGTTCCATCTTCCATCATTTGACGTATACGATCGATAATAAATCGTGCCTCGTATTGTGATTTTTTTAATTCCTCTAGCTCCGTTGCCTCATTGCTTAGTTCTTCCAGTTCTTCTGGTGTTTCCTCTTCCTGTGGTGGATGCAATACGACCAGCTCAACAGGTATTTCTTTATCATCATAGGGCGCAGCAGGCTTTAGTGACGCATTGTCATCATACGAAATCTCACCGACACGCTCACCCATAATTTGTGCAAAAACATAGTTTGTAGCATTTAATACTTCTTTTCGACTTCGGAAGTTAGCGTTTAAATCAATTCGCATCCCCGTTACATCAGGTGACTCCAAGTATTCACTATATTTTCTCATAAAAAGCTTTGGCTCAGCTAATCGGAAACGGTATATACTTTGTTTAACATCCCCAACCATAAAAAGGTTGCCGTCTTGTTCTTCACCCGTTTTGACAAGCTGTAAGATGGTTTCCTGTAGCATATTGGTATCTTGATATTCATCCACAAGTACTTCTTTAAAACGCTTTTTCATATCTAGTGCAACCGGTGATGGATGAAGTGCACCATCTATCTCTACCGTTAAAATTTGAAGTGCATAATGCTCTAAATCTGAAAAGTCAATGATTCCCCGTTCTAACTTGGCTAGTCGAAATTGTTCACTAAATGTAGTGGTCAATTCAACTAGCGTAGCAATGGTCGGTGCCATTAACCTTATTTCCTCAAGTAGCCGTGCAGGCGTACGAACAAAATACGTCTCCTTGATTTTATTCATCATTTTTTTGGCTGCTTCTCGTTTTTTCTTCGCAAGCTCCTGTAGCTCTACATTAACTAGTGCATCCTTCGATACCCGCTTTAAGGTAGACCATTTAACCGTTGCAAAATAATCAAATAGCTCCTGCCATGTCCCACTTTGACTAATGCGTATCCCTTCCTGAATCATAGCAAAATCTACCTCTGCCGTTTCTGCATAGGGTGCAGGTCCATCTGGCTGTAATGTAATTGTGCGCATTTCAGAAATTAGCATAAACGCCTCTTCCAGGATATGACGTACGGTTAATTTGACGTATTGAGATAGCTCTAAATCATCGATTGTCACTTCCTCAGCTAATTCATAAGCTTTCGGCAGGCTCCAAAGCCATTTTTGAGGCTCAGCATGGACACGAGACGTATCATAAAGTTTACTAATCAGCGTTTCGATGGCTTGATCATCACGATCTGAGGTAAAGCTATCGACAAGACGATAGATGGCTTGTACGTGAGCCTCATTCTCCGCATCGTAGGCATCTTCTAAAACTTCTGCTAAAACATCATCTCGCAATAATGCTATTTCTGCTTCATTGGCAATACGGAAGCCTGGGTCTATATCAAGTAAGTACGCATATTGCTTCACAATTGCTAAACAGAATGAATGTAGCGTAGAAATTTGTGCTTTATTCACAAGACTTAGCTGCCGTCTTAAATGATTAGATGTTGGATTTTCTGCTATCGCCTTTTCTAATGCCTCAGACATACGATGGCGCATTTCAGCAGCTGAGGCATTTGTAAAGGTCACTACCAATAGTTCATCTACATTGATCGGGTTTTCAGTAGCAATGACTTTTTCAATCATACGATTGATCAGAACCGCTGTTTTCCCAGACCCTGCTGCAGCCGAAACAAGCGTATCTTGACCGCTAGCATAAATGGCCTTCCACTGATCGTCTGTCCATGTGACATCTACTGGCTTAACAGGAATTGTTTGTACCATGCTATTCTATCTCCTTCCGAATTTTATCGACAATATCATTCGGCTTTGCTTGCATTAATTGACGATAGCTTTGTTTACCATCTGATGGATCAAATTGGCAAACCGCAGCAAATTGACAATAATCACATGCCGTTTTAGCTTTTAATTTATAGGGGCTAATGGCCGTATCACCAGATAAGATACCATTCCCTGCCTCCTGATGTTTACGACGAACAAAATGCTGCAACTTTTTCATATCATTGACAGGAACTATACGCGATTGTGATTCTGACGGTGTTCCATCTTTTTTCATATAGACAGGAATGATTTTTGAATGTCCACTACTTTCTTCTAATTGTTCGTCCATTGATAAAATCGCTTCAGCATTTTCAGATAGCAAACCTTTCATTTTATACTGCTTTAAACGATCCTCTTCTATTTCACTGTCCGTCAAATCTTTATCCAGCTTCAGCATCGGATTATGAACATGGACATACAGTACCCCTGCTGGCTCTGCTTCACCTGAGAGCCAGTAAGAACTATTTTCCATTGCCACATCTAAATACGTTAGGACCTGTAAGGATAATCCGTAATAAACCTCATTTAAATCAAGGTCACGAGCTGAGGATTTATAGTCGACAATCCGCAAATAAGAGCGGTCATCTATCGTTGCACTATCCACTCTATCAATACGTCCACGCATAAACATTTTCTTACCACCAGTCAAATCAATCTCTAATGGTGGTAGCTGTTCATGTTGTCCAGGACCAAACGACGCCTCAATTGCAATTGGTTTGAAGTGTGATACATTTGCATGCTGTGTCAGTGCTGTCATTGTACGCTCAACAATTCGAATTAGCTTACGCTGAATATAGCGATAGCGGGCACTGGATAATAGGATTTGATGGGAAAAAACTGGAACAATTTGTTCTACTGCTTGACGTGCTAATTGTTTAATTTGCTTTGTTGTTAAACGAATCCAAGATAATTGCTGACGATGTGTTTCCTCTGTAATCCACTTTAATGCCTCATGGAATAAGTCACCCATTGCAAACGTTTCTAGCCGATACTCAGCTCGTTCTTCAAGACGTAGGCCATACGTAGTGAAATGAGAAAAAGGACATCTGAAGTATTTCTCAATTCGCGACACACTGGATGTTAGCTTCTGACCATATAATTCCTGTGTAATATAGGTTTCAAGTGGCTCAGCCTCATTTTTATGGGTAATTGGATAAAGTACGCGGTCGAAAATGAGTGCCCAATACGGATCTTGTTTATAAAATCTTTGTAAAGCTAGCCATTCTGGCGCTAGTTCACGGCTATGTTCAGCTTGACGTAGCTGTACCATTAGATGTGCCAATGCAGTCCTTGGATGGCGTAAATATGGTAAAACATCCCCATCTAGTAATTCAATCGGATCGACTACCACTCGTTCTATCGAAACACCACTTAATAAGCCAGCCTTTTTGTCATTTCCTATTATTTTCTTAATATAAAGTGAGGCTAGAAGTGCCTTGCCTTCCTCATCCGCCGTAGGATAAGTCATATATAATTTGTTAGATGGCGTTGTAATAGCGCGATAGAACAAGAAATTTTCCTGTAATAAACGATTAGTAGAGGTAGGAGCAAGCTCATAGCCAATTTGACTAAACCATTCACGTTCGATATCTGACAACAAGCCCTCATACTCCATCCGAGTTGGATAAACACCATCATTCATTCCTATTACAAAAGCGACTTTGATATTGGATAAACGAGCTAAATCAACAGTAGCCACCATTACTTCATCAAGGGTTGGCGGAATTCTTGAAAATTCTAATGTATCAAAGCCTTCATCAAGAATTTTGGCTGCTTGCTCTACAGACATATCCTGCTCTCCAAACATATAAACGAATTGGTCAAGAACAGCAATCCATTCATTCCAAGCTTGTTCATGTTCACTTGCAGCTAATGCGTCACCTCGCTCTAGCTCACGATCTTTCATGGCTTGCAGTTTATCATATACCTGTAATGACTCTATAAGTTCAAATAAAGCAGTTGCAATATCCCTGCCATTTTTGGCGCTATCAAGCTTGTCTTGTAAAAGTTTTAGAGGTTGGCGAATTTCATCTCGAATGGCCTCGATTTCTGCCTGCATTGCACGCTCCTCATCTGTTTGTACACGCGAATGGAATTCTAGACCTCGATATTTTTTATAAAACCAACGTGCCTCCTCAAACCATCGTTCACCATAGATGCCTTGTGCCAAGCAATAATTTTCTAATCGATCTGCTCGCTCACGCCAAATTGTTAGCTCCGCTTGTAATGGGAAAAACAAATCGGTTTTGACACTACGAAAAACTGGCTCATATTTCCAATTCGAGGTCATAACCTCCAAGGCTGAACGACTTAGCTCTATTAATGGATGATGTAGCATTGTCTTTTTTGTATTTGTAAAAATAGGAATTTCATATTGTTGGAAAATACTTGTAATAAGTGGATCGTAGAGATCTGCTTGTCTATACAAAAGTACGATATCCTGATAGCGAAAACCGTCTTCTCTTGTCAGTTTTGTTATTTCCCGGGCAATCGCATGTATCTCTGCTCGACGATTTGATGCTTCAAGCACGGTTACATCTCCTGAAGTTTTTATCGTTTGGGGCTCCAAAACAGCAAACTTTGCCTCCACATGCTGTAAATCTTTAGAATGAAATCTTTGAGTCTTATAAAAATGTAATGGTAATTCAACATCAATGCCCTCTTCTTTTGCTATATCATGAAGACGTTGATTCGTTAACGCTGCTTCATGGAATAAAGCTTGTTCATCAAAGGCTTCATCCATATGATCAAATGGAAGGACGACAGTTACTTGCTTCGTTACCTTTAACAATTCACGAACCAGTTCTAACTCTCGCACAGTGAAAGCGGTGAAACCATCAATATAGATGGTCGCTTGCTTCATCGTTTCTGCATACTTCAGTTGCTCCGTTAAAATCGGATAATAGCCCTCGCTGTCAACATAGGTCGTACCAAGTCGTTCCTCCAATGCCTGCAAAACGACATGTAAATCATTCGCTTTCGCCTGCAATGTATTAGGTGCATCTATTGCCTTTAACGATTCCGTTACCTCTGCCAAGACTGAGCTATTGACGCTATAGCGACTAAATTCTCTTAAAAGGGTTTCAATTTCCTCCGTAAAGCCACGTTTTCCTGCTGCTTGTCGAAATAAGGAAAACTCGCTTTTTTGTTCCTCCAAAAGTTTACGTATAAGCATTCGATAGCCATAGCCATTCACTTCTTTACGAGCAATACCTCCTGTTTCCTGTAAAACCAACCATGCTAAACGTTTAAACGTCATCACCTGTGCTCGAATCAAGCCTTGTAAACCATGCTTATTTGTCAGCTCATATTCCGTAGAATAAGACATTTGGTCAGGCACTATAATGAAAATTGGATGTCCCAATGGATCTGTCTTTAATTGCTCAACAATTTCCTGATGAATAAATGCTGATTTCCCTGTTCCCGAACGTCCTGAAACAATACGCAATGTCATTTACTTTCCCCTCCTCATTAACTTGCTGTTGCGGGTGTCTCTTTTAATGAAATAAAAATTTGTACTTTTATTTGAGCGATTCTTTCACTGAATTGATTACTTCTCATCTATTTTGGAGCGGCTTCTCCAGACTATTGATCGCTTCTCATCTATGGTGGAGCAGTTTTCCCAGCCTACTAAAAACAACATAAATCATCTATCTTAAATTCTATCGAAAAAAACTAGTAAATACTATCTATCAACCTTCACCTACCTATAAAAAGGTTAATTTATTACACAAAAAAGCAGCCTCTTCACATAATGAAAGAGGCTACAAATTTTTACTAACTGGCATGGTGGTCCTGCTTTTTCGTCAAATTTCGCGCTTGCTTTAAATCTCTTTCTACACGGGCATTCAAACGCTTCTCTATCAACTTCCCAACCCACCATAAAATAACAATGGCCACTGCTGCAATTATCAATCTCACTGGGCTAGTCAAGAGCGATTTTAAATCATAGCCCAATACACTCATACCTAAAATCATGACAAACTTTCCTGCAAGTAAAACGATTAAGTAAAATTTTTTATGGATATGTGACAATCCCGCTACAATATTGACAATCACAGATGGTGTAAAAGGGAAGCAGAGGAGGACAAAAAGAGGGCTGATGCCATTCATATCCACCCATTTAATAAGCTTCTGTACTTTTTTACTACCTGTTAAAAATTGTAGTCTTGGATGTTTGCCAAAATGACGCACAAGTAAGAAAACCGCATAGGAGCCAGCTACAGAGCCTAGCCAAGATAATAGAAATCCTAGCCATAAGCCGAATGCACTGGCATTCGCCACAACGAATACGACTAATGGTAGGAATGGTAAAAACGCCTCTAAAAACGGGAGCAGTAAACCAATGATTGGGCCGAACGTTCGATACTGTGCCGCAACCTGTTCAATATTTTCTACAGTAAACCATTCATTCAATATCGACACCTCTATTTATACTGTAAAATTAAATGAAAAATTGTTAACCCTTCTGAAGTATTGCGATATTCATGGGGTTGATGCCCTGAGAATACTAGTGTGTCCCCTTCATCCAGTAATTCATGCATGTCTCCAGCAGAAATAACTGCTTGTCCTTTAATAACCATTACAGTTTCCTCTACCCCTTCTGTATGGGCTTCACTCCTACTAACTGCCCCTGGCTCCATTTCAACCTTATAAAACTCCCAGCCTCGCTCTGGATTATACGGAATTATGGAGTAAACACGATAGCGTCCCTCATCCTCATCTACATGTGGTACATCTTTACTGCTATAACGCATGTAATGGGCAGTTGGTGGCTGTAATAATGAAGAGAATGACATACGCATACCCGCTGCAATTTTCCAAATTGTTGAAACAGTCGGATTGGCCTCTCCTTTTTCGATTTGTGCAAGCTGTGCTTTACTGACACCTGTCGCTTTGGCCACATCATCGAGACTTAAATGACGTTGCTGTCTAATTTTCTTTAATTGAAATGCTAAATTTCGGCTCATTTGTTCCATCTTTACTCACCAATTTCTATTGTTTATTTTATCAGACATATGTATACTTTAATAAACATCAAGAACTATCAAACAATTCCATCAATAGTATACATGGAAATTATCAAGAAAGGATGACCTATTTATGACAAGTACAACAGAGCTTCAACATGATGACACAACAAGCTCTTCCAATGACAGTTTTTTACAAGGCGTGAAAGATTGCGTGCCTACATTACTCGGTTATATTAGTATAGGACTTGCATTTGGGGTTGTAGGTTCCGCTTCAGGGTTATCCGTCCTTGAAATCGCGCTATTAACGATACTGATTTATGCAGGTTCTGCACAATTTATTTTTTGTGCACTTCTTTTAACAAGTAGCCCTGCCTCTGCTATCATTGTAACCATTTTCGTAGTGAATCTACGCCATTTATTAATGAGTTTAACATTAGCACCTCACTTTACGCGCTACTCCATGCTTAGAAATGTGGGCTTTGGTACATTATTAACGGATGAAACCTTTGGTGTAGCAGTAACAAAGCAAATGCAAACAGGTAAATTATATGGTAAATGGATGGATGGGTTAAATATAACAGCCTATATCTTCTGGATTCTTTCCTGTGTTACGGGTGCCTTTTTAGGACAGTGGGTAGCAAATCCTGAAAAATGGGGTTTAGATTTTGCCTTGGTTGCCATGTTTGTTGCACTTTTAGTTTTGCAATTGAGCAGTGTTGGTAAAAGTAAAATCATGCATTATATCAAGTTAATTGGCTATATGGCGGTTATTATGTACGGTCTTTCTTTTGTAGTCCCTTCACATGTGGCTGTGCTACTGGCAACTGTGATTGTCGCAACAATTGGGGTGGTGACAGATAAATGACAACAACTTCTTATATGGTCTGGCTTATTATCGGCTGCGCACTTGTAACATGGCTACCGCGTGTCATTCCATTTATTTTTGTGCGTAGTGTAACACTACCTGATGTTGTGCTAAAATGGCTTAGTTTTATTCCTGTTTGTATATTAAGTGCTCTTGTCATTGAAAATTTAATAGATACTGAAAGCGGCAAAGTAGTGACACTTGATTGGCCAGTCTTTATTACATTTGTTCCTACTCTTATTATTGCCCTTGTCACAAAAAGCTTATCGATTACAGTAGTTGCAGGAGTAATCATTATGGCAGCAGTGCGATTTTTCATGTAAAAAGGTCAGTCCTATTGCCTGGACTGACCTTTCCTTATTTATTCATTTTACTTGCTAGCCAAAAGCCTACTGTTAATGAAAATGCATCGATAACGAAAATAATAGGTGGGGATGTATAGCCTGCATATACAGAGGCAGCAATAAGTGCAATGGCTAATAATAATGCAACATAGCGGTTATAGGTAATTCTAGTGAATAGTAATACCAATAAAGCTGGTATGAATAATGCTAGCATCATTTTCCCAAAAACGTCCATTATACTTCCCTCGGCTCAGCTAATAATAATCCAATACGGTAATGATCATTGCTATAAATCACATGTTGTGTTAAACGTAATTCATTGTTTCGGTCTAAAACCTCTAGACGACAATGAGCTGCATTTAATTGCAGTGCTTCATATAACTCATTTTCTGTAAAAATTGACACACCATTTACTTTGCGGATACATTCTCCTGCAAGTAAGCCCATCTTCTCAGCAGGTGAATCAGGAAGAACAGCTGCAATAATAGCACCCTTCGTACTTGGCGCAACTGCATAATGATCTGTTTTTTCCTGTTGTGCAAAGTAGATAGCAATTATAATGCGGATAATTACACCAACAGCAAGTGTAATGAAGCCAATCACTGGCTCAAAATATGCAGCCAATCCTCCTATTAAAATAAGCTGTCCTAGTAAAAAGACAGGTCGGCCAATTTTTGGATACATGTAAGCTGGTAATTCCTTTCTTGTCAGTTTAGTAAAGCCAATGACAAGTGGAAATAACACAAGTGCAAAGCTATTATGACCTATCGTAAACTGTGGCCAATATGGGAATATAGCCGAGATCGCATCACCAGGAATAACAAAGAAAATAGGTAATACCCATACATTTTTTGACCGATAGACAATTGCCTGCATACCCCGCTTCGTTTTCTCAATACAAGGTGTTGTAACCTTCATCGCCATACGTCGAATTAATAGCCCTTCTGCAATAACACAAAGGCCCGCAAGAATGGTAATTGTCACAATTGCGCCACTCTCTAAATGGACATCCTCTACTGAAATTTTCCACCAGGAAAATGACCAATTGTAATAGGACATACCCCATATGGCAAGTGTGGCAATCCCCATTGTCAAAATAGGCGACATTGCATTCATGACAAATAAGATAAGTGCTACTATAGAAACTGCCGTTAAAATGATTAAAAATTCCTTTGGGACAGTTAGACCTGCTCCAATACTAATGATAGAAATAATTAGTGCATAGAGCCACCCATCTTTCCATTGTCCGATTAGCTCCGTCCAGCCCCAAATAATACGTCTATTAAAATATTTACGCTCCTGTTTTACTCGACGATAACCTAAAATAATAGCAAATAATATGACTATATATAGTAATGGGTTGAGTAAAAAGCGGCCAATCGCTGTTACAATTTCTATTAATATCTCACTAACCATACGAACACCCGCCATTTCTATCTTGAATACTATGAATTTATTGTATCAAAGGACTACACGCTTGCGTAGTACAAACTCATAGAAAGCTTTGTATTATGGTATTTTTGTTCTGTCTGCGAGTTTTATTGGTCAATCGTATGCAGTAAAAAACTAGTGGCCATTTGGAATTGTTGGTCATTTTGACGATCGGCTTTAAAATCCTTTAACGTTTCGTTTAAACTATTAAAGAAAGTCGTGTCCATATAAAATTCATCTTCTGCTAGCTTTAATTTTTTCTGTTTACGATAAAGATTAACGGCCTCAGCGGTCGTTTCATCCATATAGCCATCTAAACGATCGATTTGATAGCCTAGTTTCTGCAAGGCGTTTTGTGAATAGGAAATCTCTTCACTCATATCACCCACTTTAAACTTACCTGTTAGTGGATGAAGTTGAAAAGCAAATAACTCATTTTGCTCAATCATTAAACTGGCTTCAATGCCCTGCCCATGAATCCATTCACGTTTTGGTGTTAGCCATTTATTGGTTGATAATTTAAGCTCGCCGCCATTGGAAAGCTCCCAAGATTCTTGTACAGTCCCTTTTCCAAAGCTCTTAACCCCAACAAGTGAAGCGCGTCCCCAGCCTTTTAAAGCTCCGCTCAATACTTCACTAGCAGATGCACTACCTTGATTTTGCAAAACAACAATTGGAATTTTATTCATCGTTTCTATATATTTTTCATCAAAGCCTTTTGTTTGCGTTTTTAATGGTTCCATAGCACCTTCCGCATTTTGCATATATGCAAATACTTTGCCATTGTCCAATACTGTGCTCAGTAGCGCTGCGACGCTATGTAAATAACCACCTGGATTATCCCGTACATCGATCACAATTCCTTCCACATCTTTACGAAGTAATTTACTCGTTTCTGCCACCCATTCATTGGCGGTTTTTTCACCGAATAATGAGATCACTACATAGCCAATAGCTGTATCTTCTACCTTCACTACCTCACTAGTTACCGTTTTATTGGAAATTGCTGCACGCTCCATCGTCATCTTAATATGCTTATCTTCACTTGGACGATAGACAACAATGGTTACTTTCGTTCCCTTTTCACCTTGAATTAAATGCATTAATTCACTCATCGTTTTCCCATCAATCCGTACCCCATCAACTTGTACAATTTCATCGAGTGAACGCATGCCTGCTTTCTCTGCTGGTGATGAGCGAACAGGTGACACAACAATAAACTTCCCTTTATTTTCGGTTAGTTCAATACCGATGCCTACTCGTTCCTCAGCTAGCATTTGCCGATGTTGCTCAGCCTCTTCCTTGGAGTAATACGTACTATAAGGATCTTTAATGGCATCAGCCATCCCACGAAGAGCCCCTTCCACTAATTCATCCTTTTTTGTACTGTATACTGATTTTTCTTCAATGATTGTCATAGCCTCACCAATAGTATCAACCTCCGTAACAGGCTCCTTTTTATCGCCAATATTAAACCAATCAAAGTAAATACCACTGCCCACCACCAAACTACTAAGTAGGACTCCGACACCGGCTGTTAATTTGCGCAAATCTTCCCTCCTCCGTCTCTTTTACTGTATGACTCTATTTTTTCAAACATACAAAATTACCTTTCAAATTTGTTAAGAGAGAATATTTCACTTTACACATGGATGTTGGCTGTTGATTCGCACGGATATACCTTGGTTCCCGCGAGTATTCACCTTGATTTCATGAAAAATAAAAAAATCCGCTTGTTTCCACTATAGAAAACGAGCAGATTTTTTATGAATCAATCTAGTGCATCTACATAATCATTTAACATATCCACGTCCATTGGTCCTCTGATGGCGCGTTGAATGAGGCCCTTGGAATCAATAAAATAAGTGGTTGGAATCGTGATGACTTGATAATTCAAGCCAGCTTCATTGTCAGGGTCCAATAAAATAGGGAACGTTAGCTCAAAGCTATCTCTAAATGTCATCACTGTGTCCACTTTGGCATCAGCGGTCACATCACGTTCGGCTTCTGTTAAATTGACCGCTATAATTTCAACGTTTTTCTCTTTTGCATACTCATCATAGAAGCTTTGCATATGAGGCATTTCCGCCTTACAAGGTGGGCACCATGTCGCCCAGAAATTTAAAACGACTTTTTTTCCACGAAGATCGCTTAACGTGATATCTTCCCCGTCTAAGCTTGTTAAGGTGAAATCAGGCGGTATATCCCCTTTGCTTAAGCCGGTTTCTAGCTCCTCCATATCCTTACCTAGGGCCGATTTATCAATAGCACGTTCTTCGTCAATTTGTTGTTTTACATATGTACCAATCATCGCAACCACTAATAGCACAACGATCAGCAGTCCAATATTTTTTTTCATTTCTTACCTCCCACATTGATTCGTTCATGCTGAATAGTTAAGCCCAAACAAAGTAGTATTACACTGACAGCCACAGCTGTTTGCCCTATACCAAGCGGCTGGAAGATAGCCACTATCAAATAGCTAATTGTATAGAGTATGAGAGCTTGTTTCACCGCTACTAATCTCCATAATATGACGAGCGTGACTACACTTAGCACAGCTAATGTTATAACTTCACTCGATATATTGTTGTCATTAAATAGCACAGCAAGCATTTGATAAATGGATTGCGTGAGAATAATAGCCCAGCTGCCAGCTATCATCTCCTGTTCCTCAAGCTGTAGACTCTGTCGCTTTCTCCATATTTGCAAAGATGCTACAATGACACCGAGAAGAACACCCATTGTTCCGCCATTAAAATAAAGCAATGTAATTGGATTGTTTACTACCGTTTTGAAATCTGTTACAAGTAAACTTAACTTCCAAACAATAATAAAGGTGAAAATGGCATCACTATATAGCTCAGACCACTTTTTAGAAAATTGTAAGCGCAAGATAAGCCACACAATAAAAAAAGTAATAAGTAAAGCGACTGCAGTAGCTGGTAAAGTTAATGTTCGGATTGAGTACCACTCTGTATTTATCAATTCAACGAATCCTCCTCCGAAAGCATAGCATAGAACCTTTTTAAAAAAAGACTATTTCACACTGTTTTAAGAAAATCTTCAGAAATAACAACAATAAAAATACCCCACTAAGTATATATTCATCATAACATTATTTAGAATCTTATAATAGCGATGAAACTTTCAATGGAATATTTCGTAAAATGAGAAAAGGGGAGGAATTATGCTTTCAAAGCGACTTATACTATGGATTGCTGCTATTTGTCTTAGTAATAGTGTTCTGATGCTGTACTCAGAGTATTGAACAAAGAATTTACTACAAGATTTTTTCTTAATAAAGATCTTCTAGAAATAGTAAATAAGATAACGATTTGGAAGTTGACAATGGTACCAATAAAAGCTTTGCATTCTCAATCGTGAAAATCCACGATTAGATGTTTGCGTTTAGACTTACGTACTTTGGAATTAAAAAGAACCTTATTAAATAACAAAAAAGCTGATGTTGTCTATCAATTGGATCTTACTTATTTTGACCATACATTAAAAATACTGTTCTGCAAAAATGGCTTATTGGCTATTAATGGGCAAACCTATAAGTTGGTGAATGGTGAAACATTCGATGAAATATTAAAAGCTATACACTAGAAAACGCTAGTGTATAGCTTTTATGTTTACAATGGAATATATTTCAGTGGATTTACACTGCCGACTGCTTGTCCTTTCCAAGGACCAATATGCACTTCAAAGTGTAAGTGTGGGCCAGTAGAGCGACCTGTACTACCCATGGCTGCAATTTGCTGACCTTGTGTTACTTCTTGTCCTACACTAACATTAAATGCACTTAAATGTGCATAAACGGTTGTGTAAATTTGTCCATCGATAGAGTGCGTTACAATGACAACATTACCATACGAACTAAGTGGTGCTGCGTAAGAAACAACGCCATCTGCTGCTGCCCATATTGGTGTTCCCGTTGCATTTGCAAGATCGACACCATAATGGAATTCAGGACCTGCTCCAAGATTTCGCCAACCATATGGTGATGTTAAGCGACCATTCGTTGGTTTTATCCAAGTTCCGTTTGATTGAGGCGCATGGACTGTACCACCAGATGATCCGCCACCATTGTTAGCAGCAGCAGCTGCTGCCGCGGCCGCTGCTTTACGTTTTGCCTCTTGCTGACGTGCAATTTCAGCCAAACGATTTTGTTCAGCAATAATTTGATCTTGCAATTCCTGACTTACTTCCAAAGCCTCTGAGTATTCTTTTTCAAGTAATACCTTTTCTGATTTCAGCTTTTCTTGCTCTTTTTCTAATTGGTCTACTAGTTTATTTTTCTCAGTTTTTTGACTGTCTAATGATGCTTTTAATCGTTCAAGCTCGGCTTTTTTACCTTCTAAGTTTTTACGTTTCTCTTCTACACTTTGCTTTTGCTCTTCTAATTTTTGTTTATCATCTTTTTGATCTTGAATAATTTGACGATCCGCTTCCAATAATGCATTAACTGCAGAGAAACGATCAATAAAGTCTACAAAACTATTAGAGCCTAGCAAAACATCTAAATAACTTACAGAGCCCCCAGCTTGAATGGCACGTGCACGTTCTTGTAACAATAAATCGCGCTCTTCAATTTTATGCAAAAGCTCTTCAATAGAAGCTTCTAACTTTTTAATTTCCTCATTTGTTGCCCGAATATCTGCTTGTACTTTTTTAATATTACTATTAGTTTTGTCGATTTCAGCGTTCAATGCTTGAATTTGATCTAAGATTTGTTGTTGCTTTTCTTGATTAGCTGTAATTGCATTTGATTTATTGCTGATAGATGAATTTAACTGATTCTTCTTTGTTTCAACTTGTTTCTTTTCTTCTTTTAAATCCGATAAACTTGTTGCATATGCTGATGGAGTTTGGATAAAAAGAATTAGAGCAGATGCTGCTGCAAGTGTTTTTAATATGTTTTTCGCCTTACTTTTCACCGATTGAACTCCCCTTCGACTATTCTTTTCTTTTTCACAAATATCCGTTGTGACTAAATTTTTAAAAACTTACGTACTGACATGAAACTTCCCCAAATACCGATCAGTACACCAATGAGTAACAGAAGACCGCTTACCTGATACACAAGTGGAGAAAAATCTAGTAATTGAACAAGCTCTCCTTGTAAACGTGGTGCAATAATTTTATATATATTGTGGTAAAGGGTCGTGACAACCGCAATCGGAATAATTGAACCTAAAATTCCAAGCCACATACCTTCTAATAAGAATGGGATACGCACGAATGAATTTGTAGCCCCTACAAGTTTCATAATTTCTATTTCATCACGTCGAGCTATAATCGTTATACGAATTGTGTTCGAAATTAAGAAAATTGCCGTAAATAATAACCCTAAAATAAGTACGATTCCTACATTACGACTAATATTTAAGAAGTTAAATAGTTTTTCAACTTTTCCTTCGCCATACATTACATCATATGTATACTCATATTTATCAATGGTTTTCGCAACTTTTGCTGTTTGCTGTGGATCAGCAGCTTTTACATAAATAACGTTACGTAAAGGGTTACTTTGTTCAAATAGTTTAAAATCATCACCGAAGTCTTTTACTAGCTTGGTTAACTCATCTTCCTTAGTGGAATACGTCATCTCGGAGACACCAGGCAATTTTTTGACTTTTTCGATGAGTGCTTTTTCAGCAGCTTCATCTGCTGTTTCATCAATTAACACTTTAATTTCGACATCATTTTCTAAATCCGTTGCTACTTTATTTAAATTCATCATAATAAGCGCAAAAACACCTACTAGAATGAGCGTAACGGTAACGGCACTGACAGAGGCAATGGTCATCCAGCTATTTCGACCAAGTGATTTGATACTTTCCCGGAAGTGGCGCTTTACTGTACTAAATTTCATAGCCGTATTCACCTCCGTGTTCATCACGGACAATTAAGCCGCCTTCAATTGCAATAACACGACGTCGAATCGTATTTACAATTTCACGGTTGTGGGTTGCCATTACAATCGTTGTCCCACGTGCATTAATTTCCTCAAATAAATTCATAATTTCCCATGATGTTTCAGGGTCAAGATTCCCTGTAGGTTCATCTGCAATCACCACTTTTGGGACATTGACGATTGAACGAGCAATCGATACTCGTTGCTGCTCTCCTCCTGAAAGTTCATTTGGAAACATTCTTGCTTTATGCTTCAATCCAACTAGTTCTAGCACTTCCATAACCCGACGTCGGATTTCATCTGGCTTTTCCTCTATTACTTCAAGCGCAAACGCTACATTCTCATAGACATTCAAACGAGGTAGCAATTTGAAATCTTGGAAAACTACACCAAGTTGACGGCGCAAAAAAGGGACCTTCTTATTCTTTAAAGTTGCTAAATCAATACCATTTACAATTATTTGTCCTGATGTTGCTTTTTCTTCACGGTACATCAATTTAATAAATGTGGATTTCCCTGCTCCACTTGGGCCAACTACATACACAAATTCGCCTTGCTTTATATTAACTGAAATACCATTTGTCGCAACAACACCGTTTGGGTATTTCTTTGTCACATTTTTCATTTCTATCATGATTAAACCACCTAAAACTCTCATCTATGTAAGAGGTATTTCTTTTACTATTATAGCACTCTATTTCTGTTTTTTTATTACAGTTTCATTTCAATCCGTGGCAGTTCCTTCTATTTCATTCTTTCCTTGCCATTATCCTTAAGAATATGACAAAAATAAAACAAGATTCGCCTCTATGTGCTAGGTCGAATCCTGTTTGAAAAGAAAAGCATTCAAGCTTTAACTTGAATGCTCCTACTGTTAAATTTGTTGTTCATCTGTTGTTGTGTAACGCACTAAAACAGCACCAGTTTTCGATTCACCCTCGATAAATAGGCGATTCGCATTTTCAACTTCTTTGTCGAAACGGACTACTTTGGATAAGAATTGATCTTGTGACTCCATTTTAGAAACATCCTGGATCCCCACATCCACTTTACCGAAATTCGTTACGACTTTACCGCTCAATGAAATTGTTCTTGGGACATATAATTCCACTGCTCCAGCAACTGTTTGAGCTTTAATTTTAGAAGAATTTGTCGAGCATGTTGTTACGACTACATGTCCATTGACAGACTTAGCTTCAACTTCATCCAATGCACCATCCAAATAAACACGCCCATTCAATGTTTCAGCCTCTAAATCCTTACCTCGAACATTCGTTAATTCAATGGAACCATTAGAAGAATCCACTTCAGCTTTTCCAAAATTAAATTTCGTACCTTTAATGGCACCGTTTAACGTTTTCACTTTTAATTCTTCAAATTCTGTATCCTGTAATGAAACACTACCATTCATTAGACGAACAGATAATTTTTCAAGTTTATCCTTTGGTACTAGCACCTTCACATTGACTTGAACAAGCTTTAATTGGCTCAAAATACGAAGTGATTGCGCTTCCTTTTTCACAACAAATTGCTCTAAGAAGTGATTACGAGTTTCTTCTTCACTTTCGTTCATCAAAGGTGCCTTTACCTTGCAAATCACCTGAATAGTTTCCCCTTCACTGGATTCCAATGAGAAGTTACCATTCGGTAATTCAACAATAATATTGTCCACATTGGCAGCAGCCACTTCTTCTGTATGGGTAAATTCAATTTTATCTCCAAATGGAGAAGCTACATCAAATTCCTTTACCTTTTTAACAGCCGTATTCATCATATCCATAAAAAGAGAACCGATTTGCGTTAAATCCTTACGAAAATCCTGCATTTCATCTTGGAAGTATTTCATAAAATCATCTTTTTTCTTGTCACCATCTTTTGATTTTTCTTCAAATAATGGCTCTTTTTCATTTGAAAAGGATTGCGTCTCTTTCGACACATCATTCATAACATGTTGAGTAGACTTGCCAGGTTGCTCTAATGCTTCTAATAATGTAATCGCCTCTTGTGCCGAAATTGTTCCTTTTTCTACAAGTTCTAAAATTCGTTGACGTTCATTTTGCATAAATAAATAGCCTCCCTCAGTTCGTTATACTATTTATACGATTCATCATGTGAAAAGTTTCACTGCAAAATTGAATAAATTGGGTCTTTTCATTTCAACATCGACAGGCTTTTACCTCTGAAGATTTTATTGCTCGTTTTTTAGATTAGTTGGATCACTTCTGACCTCTGTTTTAGTGGGTTCTTCACATTTCGAATCATTTTCAATCTGGATTGAGCGACTTTCCCCAATTTAAGATCACCTTTCAATCCAGATTAATCATTTCCGTTCGAATGTAAAACCCTTAAGACTTAGTAGCTTCTGCTAGCAATGCATCCATTCTCATACGATCACGTTCCAGAATTGGTTTTAAGTATTTGCCTGTATAGGAGCCTGCTACTTCTACTACCTCTTCAGGTGTACCAGTTGCAACAATCGTACCACCTTTGTCTCCGCCTTCTGGACCTAAGTCAATGATATAATCAGCTGTTTTAATCACATCCAAGTTATGCTCAATAACTAATACCGAATCACCGTTTTCAACAAGACGCTGTAAAACGACAAGTAAACGAGCAATATCATCGGCATGTAATCCTGTCGTTGGTTCATCTAAAATATAGAAGGATTTCCCTGTGGAGCGTCGATGTAATTCAGAGGCTAGTTTTACACGCTGTGCCTCACCGCCCGATAAGGTTGTGGCTGGTTGCCCTAATTTCATATAACCCAACCCCACATCAACAATCGTTTGTAGCTTACGCTGGATCTTTGGAATATTTTCAAAGAACACTACTGCATTTTCAATTGTCATATCGAGAATATCTGCAATACTCTTATCTTTATACTTCACTTCAAGTGTTTCACGGTTATAACGTTTGCCGTGACATACTTCACATGGTACATAAACATCTGGAAGGAAATGCATTTCAATTTTAATAATGCCGTCACCACGACATGCTTCACAACGACCGCCCTTGACATTAAAGCTAAAGCGTCCTTTTTTATAGCCTCGTACCTTTGCTTCATTTGTTGCTGCGAAAACATCGCGAATATCATCAAAAACACCTGTATAAGTTGCTGGGTTTGAACGAGGTGTACGACCAATTGGCGATTGATCAATATCGATTACTTTTTCAAGCTCATCGATACCTGTCACTTCTTTATGCTCGCCAGGCTTAACCTTTGAACGATTCAGCTTCTGTGCCAAAGATTTATATAAAATTTCATTAATCAGTGTAGATTTCCCTGAACCAGACACACCTGTCACTGCTACAAATAAGCCTAATGGAACATCTACTTTAACATTGCGTAAATTATTTTCCTTGGCACCTTTAATGGAGAGCTTTCGGCCATTTGGTTGGCGTCTTTCAATTGGTAAAGGAATAAACTTTCTACCACTTAAATATTGTCCAGTTAAGGATTTTTCATTATTCATAACTTCCTTTGGTGTACCTGCTGCCACAATTTGACCGCCATGGACGCCTGCTCCAGGTCCTACATCGATGAGATAATCTGCTGCAAGCATCGTATCTTCATCATGCTCTACCACAATCAGCGTATTCCCAATGTCACGCATATTTTGTAATGTGCTTATCAGCCGATCATTATCACGCTGGTGCAAACCAATCGAAGGCTCATCTAAAATATAGAGGACTCCTGTTAATCGTGAACCAATTTGCGTAGCAAGGCGAATACGTTGTGCCTCTCCACCAGATAATGTACCTGCTGCACGACTCAATGTTAAATAGTCTAAACCAACATTCACAAGGAAGCCCAATCGTTCTTCGATTTCTCGTAAAACTAATCGAGCAATTTGCATATCCTTTTCAGTGAGATCAAGCTCTTTAAAGAAAGTGTCTGCTTCCTGAATTGAATATTGTGTGACCTCACCGATATGTTTATCAGCTACTTTCACTGCTAGCGTCTCAGGCTTTAATCGATACCCTTTACATGAAGGGCAAGCCTGCTGTGCCATGTATTTTTCCATCTGCTCACGAACATAATCGGATGTCGTCTCTTTAAAACGACGCTCAACATTGCGCACCACCCCTTCAAATTCAATCATTTGATCTCGCACATTGCCAAACTCATTTTCATAATGGAAGTGTATCTTGTCTTTTCCAGAGCCATATAAAACTTTATCCATCTTTTCCTTTGGCAAATCCTTCACAGGCACGTCCATTGGAATATCGTAATGATCACATACAGCTTTTAGTAATTGTGGGTAGTACTGCGAACTTGTTGGTTCCCATGGTGCGATGGCATGCTCTAACAAGGAACGATCCCAATCAGGCACCACTAAATCTAAATCTACCTCTTGTGTTGAACCTAAGCCATCACAGCTTGGACAAGCACCGAATGGACTATTAAATGAAAACATACGAGGCTCTAACTCACCAATAGAAAAACCACATAATGGGCAGGCATGATGCTCACTAAATAATAACTCTTCATGTTCCATCACATCGACAAGCACACGTCCATCTGCCAGGCGTAAAGCCGTTTCTAAAGAATCACTCAGACGAGCAGCAATCCCTTCCTTCATAACAACACGATCCACTACTACTTCGATGGAATGCTTTTTATTTTTATCAAGTTCGATAGCATCATCTAAATCACGCAATTCCCCATCAATTCGTACACGAACAAACCCCTGCTTTTTTAAATCTTCTAGTAGTTTAACATGGGTACCCTTACGTCCAGAAACCATTGGTGCAAGGAGCTGCATCTTAGTTCTCTCAGGATAGGTTAATAAACGATCCACCATTTGCTCAATCGTTTGGGAAGTGATTTCTATGCCATGATTTGGACAAATCGGTTTACCAATACGTGCATAAAGTAAACGTAGGTAATCATAGATTTCCGTTACCGTACCGACAGTAGATCGCGGGTTACGACTAGTTGTTTTTTGGTCAATGGAAATAGCAGGCGACAAGCCTTCTATTGCATCGACATCTGGTTTATCCATTTGTCCAAGAAATTGGCGGGCATAGGCGGAGAGGGACTCAACATAACGACGTTGGCCCTCCGCATAAATTGTGTCAAATGCTAGAGAAGACTTTCCAGAGCCTGATAATCCTGTTAAAACGACTAATTGGTCACGTGGAATTGTGACATTGATATTTTTTAAATTATGAGCACGTGCGCCTTGCACGACAATTTCAGTATTTTTCACAAGTCATTCACCCTTCTACCTTCAATTCAAATATTGTATCTCGTAACTCAGCCGCACGTTCAAAATCAAGCGCTTTTGCTGCTTCCTTCATTTCGACTTCTAGGGAAGCTAAGAGCTGTTCTCTTTCCGCCTTTGTCAGCTTTTTGCCTTTTGTTGCCTTTGTTACATACGATTCCTCTTCTTCTGCTACTTGTGTTGCGCGAATCACATCTGGGATTTTCTTAATGATCGTTTGAGGTGTTATGCCATGCTCCTCGTTATAAGCCATTTGTAACGCACGACGACGTTGCGTTTCATCAATCGCCTTTTTCATCGAGTCTGTTATATGATCCGCATACATAATGACATGACCATTCGCGTTACGAGCAGCACGACCAATGGTTTGAATCAATGAACGCTCTGAACGTAAAAATCCTTCTTTATCAGCATCTAAAATTGCCACAAGGGACACCTCAGGGATATCAAGACCTTCACGCAATAGATTAATACCTATTAGCACATCATACGTTCCTTTGCGTAGCTCACGGATAATTTCAATACGTTCTAGTGTCTTAATTTCTGAATGTAAGTATTCTACTTTTAAGCCCATTTCCTTCAGGTAAGCCGTTAAATCCTCAGACATTTTCTTCGTTAGCGTTGTCACTAAAACTCGCTCATCACGCGCAATTCGATCTTGTATTTCATCAATTAAATTATCAATTTGACCTTCAATAGGACGTACATCAATTAATGGATCTAATAATCCAGTTGGACGGATAATTTGCTCTACCATTTCTGGTGTATGCTCCAGTTCATAAGGACCTGGTGTGGCTGATACATAAATCGCTTGATGTACGCGGTTTTCATACTCTTCAAAACGTAATGGACGGTTATCTAGAGCAGATGGCAATCGGAAGCCATGTTCTACGAGCACTCCTTTACGTGCTTGGTCACCATTGTACATTCCTCGAACCTGTGGAAGTGTTACGTGACTTTCATCAACCACAAGTAAAAAGTCTTCGGGGAAATAATCTAGCAAAGTATATGGAGTAGCACCTGCTTCACGCAATGTTAAATGACGTGAATAGTTTTCAATCCCAGAGCAAAAGCCCATTTCACGCATCATCTCTAAATCATAGCGTGTACGCTGTTCTAAACGCTGTGCCTCTAGTAATTTATCTTCTGCACGTAATAATGCAAGTCGTTCCTCTAATTCTTTTTCAATGTTTTCAATCGCTTTACGCATTTTCTCTTCTCGTGTAACGAAGTGAGATGCAGGGAAAATAGCAACATGCTCTCGATCCGATAAAATCTCTCCCGTTAGTGCATCTACCTCACGAATGCGATCGATTTCATCCCCAAAAAATTCCACACGAATACAATGCTCATCACGAGAGGCTGGGAAGATTTCCACTACATCTCCACGTACCCGAAATGTTCCGCGAGTAAAACTAACATCATTTCGCTCATACTGAACGTCTACAAGCTTGCGTAATAGCTGATTACGTTCAATTTCCATACCTGTACGAATGGAAACAACCATTTCTCGATATTCTTCGGGAGAACCTAAACCATAGATACAGGACACGGATGCAATAATAATGACATCCTCACGCTCAAACAATGCAGAAGTAGCAGAGTGACGCAGCTTATCAATTTCATCGTTAATGCTAGAGTCTTTTTCTATATAGGTATCTGTCTGCGGTACATAAGCTTCTGGTTGGTAGTAATCATAGTAGCTGACAAAATATTCAACGGCGTTATTCGGGAAGAACTCTTTAAATTCACTATACAACTGGCCAGCTAGTGTTTTATTGTGTGCCATAATTAGTGTTGGTTTTTTAACTTGCTGGATGACATTCGAAATGGTAAACGTCTTACCTGTTCCAGTAGCACCAAGCAATGTTTGATGACGTTTGCCTGCTTTCACACCCTCCACTAATTCCGCAATGGCCTGTGGCTGATCCCCGTTAGGCTGATATGGCGCTTGTAAATCAAATGTTTGCACTCATGTCCCCGTCCTTTCCTTCCAATTTGTACATATATTTTAGCATAGCAATATTAAAATTTCGAACATTTAACGAACGAATGTTTGTAAAAATTTTTTTCATCTCTAAAATTTTTAATACATAACAATACAGTCAATTTAACTTGTTACTCTTATAATAGCCGTTTTATTAGGTTTTCAAGCTTTATCGATGGATGGGATTTCCTGTTTTGCTTTATGTGCAGCTCACACTCTCTCAGGAGTCGGGCTATGTACTTTTAGAGCGACTCTCACTTTTTAATAAACAGCGTCTCAAACTTTTTAAATGACTTTCCCCATTCTATAAGCAAGATCACTTCTTCTAACCAAAACATACAATCTTCACATACTCTGCAACTATTTTCAAAGGCAAAAAAATCCCACTCTCCAATAGATATGGAGAGCGGGTTCGTCAATATGATTCATCTTCTGTTTGGTGTAAGGAAGTTAGTTCGGATGCGTATTGATAAAATGCGTTTTCATCTTTTTCATCGAGTGCTCTATCTATCAGAACCATGAGCTGCTCTTGCCGATGCATACGCTGGATACGATTTAAAAATAAATCTAAATAAATCTCGTTTAATAATTTCTCTGCCTCATCAACTTTTTTCGACTGACCAACGGCTTTCAGAAAATCTGTATACGAATAATATTTATCCAACGATCTCACCTCGATCCTTTTCTAAATTATATGAAAATTGAAATTAAAAAGCAATGCTTACGATTCGAAAATATCTTGGATTAGCTATTAATCAATTGATATTTAGAGCAAATTCTCTAGGCATTTCGTGCTTTTCTGAACGATTTTCAACTATTTCATTTAATTTAAGAAAGTCATATTCTGTTTTACACTACCGTTATCACTAGAAAAAAGGAGGCACTCCCTATATGACAACTAACTTTGTAAACGGCTACTTAATTTCATTCAATACTTATTTGCTGCAACCTATTCAGCATGACTCCAAAGTCTTCACGCATGTGATTGATAAGCATAATGAGCTGATTGTTACACGCAAACCGATGCATGTCCTTCGAAAATCCTGTCTCTCATTAGGATCAACTTATGAAGCCGCAAAACAATCGGCTAAACGTTTTTTCGGCAATCAACACAAGCTACCAATCGTCGTGGCCTTTGATTATGGTTATCCCTGTATTTTTCTGCCAACTTATTCACCCAGCTCCATTCACAATATATGGATAGGGCTTCATGCAATTATTAATATTACACCTAGTGAATTGGGGTGTATTGTAACGTTAAAAAATGATAAACAAATCGAACTACCTATTCGTTATGCTTCCATTAGTAAACAATTTCTTAACGCATCTATGCTGTATAAATATTACATGAATGAACGAAAACAGCTTAGCCAAGATGCACCCTATCATCCACCCTTTTAACAAAAATTCCCCAAGAGCATCTCACTCTTGGGGAATCTGGGTATTAATTTATTTTTGAACGTAAATAGGCATTAATAAATGGATCTAAGTCGCCATCCATCACAGCACCCACATTACCTGTTTCTTCATTTGTACGATGATCTTTCACCATCGAGTATGGGTGGAAGACATACGAACGAATTTGGGAGCCCCAGCCTATTTCTTTTTGCTCACCGCGTATTTCATCTAATTGTGCCTGCTGTTTATCAAGTTCTAATTGATATAGCTTCCCTTTTAACATCGTCATCGCTTTTTCACGGTTTTTAATCTGGGAGCGCTCAGCTTGACATTGTACAATCGTACCAGTAGGAATATGCGTAATACGAACGGCAGAATCTGTCGTATTAATATGCTGACCACCTGCACCTGTTGCGCGATACGTATCAATTTTTAAATCCTCTGTACGAATATCGATTTCTATATTGTCGTCAAACTCTGGCATAACATCACAGGAAACGAAGGACGTATGACGGCGGCCAGACGAATCGAATGGAGAAATACGTACTAGACGATGCACACCCTTTTCCGCTTGTAAATAACCGAAAGCATTGTGACCTTTAATCGACAATGTTACAGATTTAATCCCAGCTTCATCTCCTGGTAGATAGTCCACTGTTTCCACTTTAAATCCACGCTTCTCAGCCCATCGTGTATACATACGTAATAGCATTGAACCCCAGTCCTGTGACTCCGTACCACCAGCACCAGGATGTAGCTCTAAAATGGCATTGTTTTGATCGTATGGGCCACTTAGCAGTAATTGAAGCTCAAAATCAGCCATCTTTTGTTGGAATTCTGCTAGTTCTTTGCCTAGTTCTTCTTGTAATTCTTCGTCTGGTTCTTCACGCAAAAGTTCCAGTGTCATATCTAAATTTTCATGTGTTTCCACTAAATCTTTATATTCATTGACAATAGCTTTTAAGCCATTTCCTTCATTGATGATCACCTGAGCACCTTGCTGATCATCCCAAAAGCCTGGCTCTAGCATCATTTCATCTAGCTCCTGAATACGTGCCTCTTTGTTCTCTAAGTCAAAGAGACCCCCTAAAGTCCGCCAATTTTTTGGCTGTAGTGTCTAACACATTGCGTACATCTGCTAATTCAATCATCGTTAAATCCTCCGAACGTTAGTCATGGAGCTAACACTTTATTCATAAAGCTCCGTATCTTTTTATTATAACGTTTTTAGAAACGAAAACATACTATCTAGCAGATGTTTTGTGGAATTAAGTCAACTATCCTGCGTCTCGTCCTCAAACATATTCTTGGCAAGACGTTGAAATACTTTCACACGGTCATACTGAACAAGTAAATATTTTGTTCGTTTCTCTAGTCTATATTTTAATAAAAAAGCTCTTTGAATCCGAGACTCTAACGCATTGACACTGACATCCACAATAAATTCCTTGCCATTCATAAAAGTAACCTTTGTCCTCTTTTTATCCACAGCGACATAGTCATCTATATGATGAACAGCGAACCAGATACAGTCAGGATGTAAAGGAGACCTACTAGGGAACCATAAAATATTACAACGTTCGTGCACGACAATAGGATTTTTATTAAGCTTGCCTAGGATCATTTTCGAACCATCGAACGCTCCTCTTAAACTAGAACCAAAATAACGCAGATTAAAGTCCAATAATTTCGTTGGTGGTAACGTAGATATATACTCATTATTTTTCTCATACACCTGCGTACATAAATTTCCAAAGGAATCATACACAGGCATATACATCATTGTTTCACTATTCATAATATCTTTTTTATGCATCTATAGTCCCCCTTTATACATTTTATGTTGCTTCCAGTCAAAATAAAAAGGAATATACAAATATGCGTACATTCCCGCTATTTTCAATGAGTAAGATTGCTTGAAAATTCCGATCCTCCTTAAGACTTAGTATCACCATCAAAAATTCAGGATAATAATAGGATAAATGACTTGTACTATATTCCTATTATTACAGCTATTGTATACCCATATTTTTCAATTGTCTATAAATTCTGACTTTTAATACTAAAATTTCTTCATTTTTAAGTAATTTTATAAAGAAAAAATCATTTTAACACGTAGTTAAAATGATTTTTTCACCTAGATATTATTGAGCTGTGCCATGACAGTTTTTAAATTTCTTGCCGCTACCACATGGACATAAATCATTACGACCAATGTTTTCAGCTTTACGTACTGGTTGCTTTTTCGGCGCAGCGCCACCTTCTTCTTTTGGATTAACAGCCTGCCCCTTTGCCACCTCTTCTCGCTCCAGATTATTGCGGATTTCTGCTTTCATCGCATATTTCGCAACATCCTCGCGAATAGAGGCTACCATATCCTCAAACATCGCAAAGCCTTCTTGTTGATATTCACGAAGAGGATCGTTTTGACCATAAGCACGCAGATGGATACCTTGACGTAGTTGATCCATTGCATCAATATGATCAATCCATTTTGTATCGATTGATCGTAATAAAATAACCTTTTCAAACTCACGCATACGCTCTGGTGTCAGTTCTGCCTCTTTTTCATCATAACGAACATGAACAGCATCAGAGATTAGCTGATTAATATCTTCAGCAGACTTGCCTTGGAAATCAGATACTTTAAGTTGACCTTCCTCTAAAAGATTAGCCGCTACAAAGTCTTCAATAGCCTTTAGGTTCCAATCCTTCTGTTCACCTTGAGTATACAGGCTAACAACATTATCAATTGTTTCTTGAATCATAGACTCAACAAGCACACGCATATTTTCTGTTTCTAGTACATCATAACGCTCTTTATAAATAATCTCACGTTGCTGACGTAGTACATCGTCATATTGTAATAAGCGTTTACGCGCATCAAAGTTATTACCCTCGACACGTTTCTGCGCTGATTCTACAGCTCTCGACACTACTTTAGATTGCAATGGCTGGGAATCATCCATACCTAAGCGCATCATCATCGACTTCATATTATCAGAGCCAAAACGACGCATTAAATCATCCTCTAAGGATAGGTAGAATTGTGTAACCCCTGGATTCCCTTGACGACCAGAACGTCCACGAAGCTGATTATCAATACGACGTGATTCATGTCGCTCTGTACCGATTACCGCTAAACCGCCAATTTCGAGTACTCCTTCGCCAGGTTTAATATCTGTACCACGTCCAGCCATGTTAGTTGCAATTGTCACTGCACCCTTTGTACCAGCGTTCGCAATGATTTCAGCTTCACGTTCATGATTTTTCGCATTTAATACATTATGAGGAATTTTATGTTTATCCAATAGTTTAGAAATAATCTCAGACGTTTCAATAGCAACTGTACCAACAAGAACAGGTTGACCAGCTCTATGACGCTCTGCGATATCAGCAGCAACTGCTTTATATTTCCCTTCCATCGTTGCAAAAATCAAGTCAGCACGATCATCACGAGCAATTGGTTTATTCGTCGGAATAGCGACAACATTCATATTGTAAATATTACGGAATTCCTCTTCCTCTGTTTTCGCTGTACCTGTCATCCCTGCAAGCTTTTGATACATACGGAAGTAGTTTTGGAAGGTAATTGTCGCCATTGTCATCGATTCATTTTGAATCTCAACGCCTTCTTTAGCCTCAATCGCTTGGTGTAAGCCATCAGAATAACGACGACCCTTCATCAAACGACCAGTAAAGCCATCAACGATCACAATTTCGCCATCCTGCACAACATAATCGACATCATTATGCATACTAACATGCGCCTTTAATGATTGATTGATCGCATGATTTAAACGAACATGTGTCAAATCAAATAGATTATCGATGCCAAATGCTTTTTCTGCCTTTTCCACACCTGCATCTGTTAACGTAACACCTTTTGTTGACTCTTCATACGTATAGTCTGTCTCTGCATTTAACATACGCACAAACGCATTAGACTGTTTATAAAGCTGTGCTGATTTCCCAGCTTGACCCGAAATAATTAATGGCGTACGAGCTTCATCAATTAAGATCGAGTCCACCTCATCAATGACAGCATAGTGCAATGGACGTTGTACACGTTCCTCTTTGTAAAGCACCATGTTATCACGTAAGTAGTCAAATCCTAGCTCATTGTTTGTACTATACGTAATATCTGCCTCATAAGCAGTACGTTTTTCATCTTTTGAAAGGCTATTTAAATTAAGCCCAACAGATAAGCCTAAGAAATTATAAAGTTGTCCCATTTCAGCAGCATCACGACTCGCTAGGTATTCGTTGACTGTTACAACATGTACACCTTTACCAGTGATGGCATTTAAATAAACAGCCATTGTCGCTGTTAAAGTTTTACCTTCCCCGGTTTTCATCTCCGCAATATTCCCCTCATCAAGAGCGGCTGCCCCCATGATTTGAACGCGGAATGGGTACATCTCTAATACACGTTTTGCCGCTTCTCGACAAACAGCAAACGCTTCGGCACGAATCGACTCTAAATGCTCACCCTCAGCATAGCGCTTTTTAAATTCATCTGTTTTCGCTTGTAGTTGATCATCTGAAAGCTGTTCCATTTGAGAAGCGAATCTCTCAACTTGGTCAGCGATTTTTTCTAATTTTTTTAGCTCACGTTTATTGAAATCAAATAATTTATTTAATAGGTTTGCCATGAATGTTTTTCACTTCCTATATAGATTCAACTTTCATTTTACCATTGTGTAACAGTTTCATGCAAACTGTCACCTCGACTACATATGATTGTCATACCAAAAAAAGACCCTCGCCATCGCGAGAGCCTTCGTCATCATGAAGTTTTAAGTTGTTTCAATTAAGCCATATTTTCCATCTTTACGTTTATATACAATATTTGTGCCGTTCGATTCAGCATCTGTAAAGACATAGAAATCATGTCCAAGCATATTCATTTGTAGAACTGCCTCTTCTTGATCCATAGGCTTTAAATCAAATTGCTTTGTACGAACAATTGAGTACTCTTCTTCCTCTGACACAGCATCAGCGGCTGCTTGAGTAGTAGCAAAATAAAGGCCTGCACCTTCACGCTCGCGGAATTTACGGTTTACTTTTGTTTTATGCTTGCGGATCTGACGCTCTAATTTATCAACAATTAGATCAACAGCAGCATACATATCATTATGACGCTCTTCAGCACGAAGAGTTAGATTCTTCATTGGAATAGTAACTTCCACTTTAGTTTGTTTGTCATTGTAAACCTTTAAATTGACATTAGCGTTGGCATTAACATCTTCGTTAAAATAGCGTTCAACTTTATCGATTTTGTTCTCAACATACTCTCGAATAGCTGGAGTTACCTCAATATTTTCACCACGAATGTTAAAGTTTAACATGTAAACTCCTCCTTTATAACTGCTATACTATCTATTTCTACACAAGTGTGTGAAATTCCTCTAAAATCATTCTTTTTTTTACAAAAATTTTTATAAATTATTATTTTGTTTTTTCGCTTCTGCTGCTTCCTTTTTTCGTCGAAGCTTTAGTTCTTCAACAATCAAATCTTCCACGGGTCCTTGATTATTGAAATAGATGCCATATTGCTTGCCACTCCCAAATGGACGACTCCAAATCACTTCTCCATAAGCACGAACTTCTTGTGTATCAAGCACAAAATGGATATCTAATGGAGGAGGGTTTATACCTAAATCCACCTCCGTAAACATCTTTAATCCACGTGGACTTATATCCAACAAGTCAGCCATAGCCGTTTGTCCATGATTGACCTTCCCATTCTCATAAATAGCAAAAGTTATTTGAATAGGCTCCTTAAATTTAAATCGGAAACCTTCTTGACGCTTAAAGATCATATTCCCACCCCAGTACTCTTTTAAACATGTTTATTGCTTTGATTATGCCATGATGCCCAACTAACAGCCACAGGGAATAAGTAACATATTTTACCGTTGAATAGCCTAATTTATGACTATTTCATGATAATAACGGTTTAACAAAAAAGAGACCATCTCTTTCGATGGTCTCTAATTGTGTCTAAATTTGTCCGCTGTTTCCCTGACCAAATTGCTGTTGTCGATTAATGCGAATTACTTCCTTCCACGTATCGCGAAATTCCGTCACCAATCCTTCCACTTCCTCAATAATGGCTACATCATCTAGCATATTAGCTTCCATTAAACGTTGGTTCATATATTCATATAATGCTAACATATTTTTTGAAATAGCATAATCCATGTTTAATGTCACTATTAACTCTTGAATAATAGCTTGCGCTTTTTGAATATTGGTATTTTTAGCTTGAATCTTTTTTTCTTGAGTAGCTTTCTTAGCCAGATGTAAAAACTTCAAGCAACCATTATAAAGCATCAGTGTTAGTTCTCCTGGAGAAGCAGTAGAAACCGTATTTTGTTTATAGGCATTTTGCGCCGATAAATTAGCTGACATACAAGGTCAACCCCTTTTTTAGAATATATTCACATTTATTTTTACGAATATTATCATAATATATCACAAAACTCTCCCATTAAGTCTTTACTTTTTTGAGAATAATGAAATGACTGTAAGATATAAATTCATTAAACATTGATTTGTACAACTTGCACTTATCCCTATCTATATCATCAATTTCCTTATCTAAATTCAGTGATTATATGATTTTGGTTATCTAAATGTTAAAAGTAAGTCACATCACATCTTTAAATTTACTAATTTTTTTTATCATAATACATCCCATCCATTACTCGCACACTTGCAAAAGGATTATAATATTGTGATTCATTTTTTTTAGCTTTTTGTAGATTTGTTAAATCCTTCTTAATAGAATTTATTACAATCTCCAATCTTTCTTTAATTCCATTATCTAATTCTAGTAATTTACAATGAATACGATTTTGCTTGTCAAAGCGAAAACCACCTTCTTGTTGTACTAACATTTCTATAATAATTTTACGTTGATCCAGAAGCTCATGTATATGGGCAATATACTCATCACGTTCTTCACTAATTAGTGTATCGTCTAAAACTTTATATAAGTTCGTCGATACTTGTAATAGTTGTTCTACTAGTTGCATAGTACACCTCTATTTCACTTAATGACGACTCTTATTTACCTTTGCATAAAAATACTTGATTGTTCACTGGCTTTGTTCATTGCTTGCTCCATAGCTGTGAATTGTTTCCAATACATTTGTTCAATCGTTTCTAATCTTCTTTTTAAATTATCCATTCGCTCAGTTGTTGCTTTCAAATCTCGACCAATACTAAATTTTTCATCGGCCATGTTTGCTCGTCCAGCTTTATCCTCAATAGCAAGTTTAAAACCTTCCAATGAATCACGTAGTTTTTTAACAAAGCCACGTGTATCTGTTGTAATGGTCTCCTCTACACCAGTATCTGGGTTCACTTTTGTCACAGTACCATTTTTATTTCCAGTACTTGTAAGGAGCTGCTCAACAGCATCTGGATTTTCTGTTAAGGCTTGACGCAATTTCTCCTCATTAATCTCAATCATACCACCATCGTTATAATTTTGAGTTGTAGTAATCCCAATTTTATAAAGGGTGTTATAGTTTGTATCCTCTACTGCAGGATTAGACTGGTAGAGTAAAGAACGCATATTAGATAAACCATCGCGCAAAATACTATCTCTACTTAGTAAACCACTTTTCGCTTTTTCATCCCAAAGTTTTACTTCACTCTCAGACAGCTCTTTCCTTTGTTCATCCGTTAGTGGTGGATAATCTCGGTATCTTGTTTCATTTGTTTGATCCATTAAGTCTTTGACAAACCCGTTATAGGTTTTCACAAAATCTTTCACCTTATCTACCATCTCATCTACATTGCTTGTCGCAGTGATTGTAACAGCAGGACCTTGGTCAAATTTCTCCTTTAATGTAATGTTATAACCAGAAATGGAGAAGGTGTTGGATGTACGTTCCGTTTCGATACCATTAACTGTGAAAACAGCATTTTGTCCCGCTGTTGCACTAGCTTTTTTACTTATATCTGGATTAGCAAAATCAGCTGCTGAAAATCCTAGAGCATCTGCACCGACAAGCTCGATTTCCTCCCCATTTGTTACATCACCTGTATTTTTAGCGGTAAAGGAGAATCGGCCATTTTCAAAAATGGCTGTCACACCAGCATTACTAGTATTAACTTTATTAATAAACTGATCCACTGTCATACCTTCTATAATGCTAATTTTTGTAGCTTCTTTTGCAAGTGTCCCATTATTTTGAATCGCTTTAATATCAATCGTTGAACTAGTTACACCCAAATCGCTTAATTTTGTTGAGCCAGTTGCTGTTTCAGTTTTTACTGTTTTTGCTCCTACTAGACGACCTGCAGTTGCTAATTGTTTTACTTCTTCAATACTTATTGTACCTGACGCACTTCCAGTTGCTTTAGCATCGACTAAATTAGAGTTAGAACTAGAAGCCGTCTTGCTATTAAGTTCCTTTAACACTAAATTGTCAGCCATATACGTATCAAATGCTCTGATTTTTGTATTAACAGCTCGGTAAGCATCACGTTGCCATTCCCCTATTTGCTTATTTTGAAATAGTCTGTCTAATGGTGCTCGTTGTGTTCTCATCATTTTTTGTACAAGTCCATCAATATCCATTCCCGAGACCAGACCGCCAATTCGATTTACCATAATCATTTTCCTCCTTAATATTGAATACGTTTAGATTTTTTCGTCTACTATCAACCCAAGCATCTTTTGCATTTCATAAAAGGCATCTAATAACTTTTTAGGTGGAATCTCTTTTACAACCTGATCCGTTTCCTTATTTACAACCGTTACATAAAAGCGATCTAACCCTTCATGATAAACAAATTTTGCCGTATTGCTGTTTGCCTCCAACACATTATTCATCGTATCAACTGCTTGTTGTAGTTTTTCTTTTGAAATTTCTTTTTCTTCTACAGTAACTAACGCTGTTTCTCCAATTGGTGTTGAACTTATATGAGTATAATCGGTAGATGTTATTTTCTCTGATGCTTTGGTTGGAGTTACGTTGCCTCCTTCTGTAGGCTGCCCTTGCGATGTAATACGCATTGAATTCACCTCACATAAATATTTTTTTACTTGCTTCTATTATCGGAAGTAATTTCTATAAGTTTCATGTTTTTTTGCGAAACGGCTAAATTCCCCACAATTTTCAGGAAGCGCCACTGGAATTATATTTTATTCAACGAGCGGTTGCATGATATTCTCACAAACAAAAAAATCTTTCTCCACATCAATATCAAAAGATCGCTCTTCTGGCATTTCATATGCAACTGTTTCTGAAGTAATAAAGCTTTCCGTTTTCTTTAATTCTTCCACTTTCGCCACATATACAGCGCCATTTAAAATATATGCTTTCGGTAATTCTTGCCTTCTTACTACTAATGGCGAATCTATTAATGGTTGCATAACATCATCTTTATTTAATGTGTACATCCAATATGGCGATTGTGCCGCCTCTGCAACAGAAACACAAAAATCCCCATCATTTTTAAACATTTTTTCGATAGTCCCATCAATATCTTCAGCTGTTCTTAATGGTGAAGTTGGTTGGAGCACTACTACATAATCGTAATCTGGACATTGTTCTAACGCATGCAAAATGGGCGCTACACCTGGTGTATCATCCTCAGCTAAATGGGCGGGTCTAATGAAAGGAACTTCTGCACCATATTCAATAGCGACTGTACTAATTTCTTCATCATCCGTCGAAACAATTGTTGTCGTAATATATTTCGATCTTTTAGCTGCTTCAATTGTCCAAGCAATGAGTGGCTTTCCTGCTAGTAGTCTTATATTTTTACCCGGTACTCCTTTTGATCCTCCACGCGCAGGAATTACAGCTAAACATCTTGCAGTCATATATCCAACCTCCCAAACTCTTCATTCGCCCGATAAAAATCATCCATCTGCCCAATATCCAACCAGTATTCATGAATTGGAAATGCTGCTGTTTTTTTACCTCTTGCCATCAATTGCTCAAACAATGTCGGCATATCATAAAACTCAGATTGTGGTATAAAATCTAATACCTCAGGACTTAAAACATAAATACCTGCGTTTATAAAACTACGATGTATAGGTTTCTCTTTTATATTGACAAGATTCGCGCCGTTCGTTTCAATCACACCGTACGGAATTTGAAACTCATACTCCCGCACACACATCGTCGCAATCGCTTCATGCTCCTTATGAAACTGCATGAGTTGATCAAAATTAATTTGTGTCAGCAAATCGCCATTCATGACAAAAAAAGGTGCTACCGGACGCTCTTTTAATAACGACAATGCCCCGGCTGTCCCCATCCTCTTTTGTTCTTCTATATATTCAATCGAAATTCCAAAAGGCTCACCATCTTGGAAATACTCTTGAATCATCTCTTTTTTATAATTAACCGAAAAAATAAAGTTCGTGTAGCCATGTTGCTTGAAGCTATCAACGATTGTTTCGACGATTGGCTTATTCCCCACTTTCAACATCGGTTTCGGTACGTCATTCGTTAATGGGCGTAGACGTGTGCCTAAACCACCCAACATTAAAATAACACTATTTTTATTTTCACCAATATTTTGCCACTTATCAAAAAATACTATATCGATTAATTGTTTTGCACTATCTACAATCGGTAGCTGCTTCAGCTTCTTTTTTTGCATCAACTGTTTATACTTATAAGGTTTTTGCCCAGCTAGAGCGGTAATAGGTGTTGTATTCATCACTTCATCAATCGATACATCTAGCCCTTCACCGCGCAAAATACCACGCCGAATATCCCCGTCCGTCACAGTACCAAGCAAATGCTGTTCGTCGTCTACAACAACTGCAAACTGAAGTGAAGATGCATCAATAACTTGCATTGTTTCTAGTAGTGTATAATTTTTTTTCACAATAATTTGTTGCCACTGTTTCATTATTTACACTTCCTTCGCTGGCACACCATACGCCGTCTTATTATCTTCTATGTTTTTCAAAACGACTGCTCCAGCTCCTATTAAACAGCCTTTTCCAATCGTTATATTTTGAATAACAGTAACGCCTGTACCGATATGCGTCCCTTCACCTATAGTCACTGCACCAGATAATACAGCCCCTGGTGCGATATGTATGTGCTCTCTAATCATGCAATCATGATCAATTTGAGCACCTGTATTAATAATAGTATTATCGGCAATTTTGACGTTTGTTTGAGCAATTGTACCTGCCATCATTTGTACACCTTCGCCTAAAGTAACAGAAGGGGCGATAATGGCAGTCTGGTGGATGACAGATTTAAAACTGTAACCTAACTGTGTAAAATGTTGATAAATTTTAGTGCGTAAACTGTTAGGTCCCACCATACCAATTCCTAACACTAAATCAATCTCTTTTGGATTATATTGCAGCACAATATCGTCTTGCCCTAAATAACGAAGGTTAAAAAAATTATCTTCTTCATTCAGTGCGGTAAAGCCAATAATTTTCTCATCTTGCGCTAGTAATGTTTCTGTTAAAACCGATGCATGTCCACCGTTGCCAATAATAATAAGCGGTTTATTCATCAATCATCGCATCCTCTGCATAATTTTTAGTAGCAGTTTTACCAATATATCCCCAGTACTTTGATGGCGCGATCCCATTACCGGGACGTTTAACGGTTAAGTTCATTTCTGAGAATACTTCTCCTACTTGTATCGCCTTTTTCGCGACTAAGCTTTTACGGGCTGACTGGCGATTTTGCAGCTCAACTGCTGTCGGCTCTTTTACACCATCGCCGAGTGCCTCTTCAATTTCACGTATTCCCTGTACCATCGTTTTCAATTCTTGTGGATTTAATGATGCGACATGGTCAGGTCCTTCCATTTTCTTATCTAAAGTAAAATGTTTTTCAATAACTGTTGCACCCATAACTACAGCTCCGATGGGTATAATAATGCCTTCCGAATGATCAGAAAAACCAATAGGCACTTGGAATGTTGTACGTATTGCATCCATAGCCTTTAAGTTAATAGAATGTACAGGTGCTGGGTATTGTGTTGTGCAGTGTAGCACTGTTACATATTTTTGTAGCAGTTCTTTCGCTATCAATGTTTTATAAAACGCTTTAACTTCAGTAGTATCAACACTCTGCTGTGGATAAGCTAGACCATACGCAATAAACGCTAGTGCTTCATGTATCTCATCCACCGTCGCCATACCCGTAGATAAAATAATTGGACGTTGCTTTGTCGCAATGTAATGGATGAAGGGCGAATTCGTTAGCTCACCAGATGGAATTTTCACAGTTTGCATCGCTAATTGGTCTAATAAAAAATCGACACTTTCAAAATCAAAAGGTGTCGATAAAAAAGCGATGTTTTGCTCACCACAAAATGCATGAAGTTCTACAAATTCGTCAAATGTTAGCTCAAGTTTTTTGAGCATCGCATATTGTGATGTAGCTTCACCTAGATTTTCAACTTGATAGTCTGCTTGTTGTGCTTCTTTCGTCACTATTGTTTCAGCCTTGAATGTCTGAAACTTTACAGCATCCGCGCCTGCATCTTTTGCGACAAGGACGAGCTCCTTTGCTAACTCTAGCGAACCATTATGATTTACACCGGCTTCTGCGATGATGTATGTTTTAGTCATAGATCATAAAACTCCTTTACTACTGTAAATGACGGTAACTCTTTTAAAATATTTATAATTTTTTTAGAAACCTGACCATCTCCAAATATTTGTTCATACGGCTCATTAAATGATAGGGCTTGTTCAATCGCATCCACGATATCTTTCGTTCTTAAAGCCACATCGAACACGGAATTTGGTCGCTCTCGTCCCTTTTGTCTTGTCCCACAATTAACTGTCGGTGTTTCCAAGTATGGAACCTCGATTAATGCGCTTGAAGAATTACCAATGACAACTTGTGCATGTTTTACAGCGCTTAAATAGCGCAATTGCCCTAATGAATCATATAATTGCGCATTTGGGTGGTCATTAACGAATTGCTGAATCACTTCATTGATCGCTCTGCCACCATTATCTGCATTTGATTTTGTAAATAATAAGTTAACTTCTGGATAATTTTCTAATGCTGCTAAAAGCTTAAAGATTCCACCCGTTTCCCCGTTCGTTTCTGGATGATATGTAATTAAAAACAATGGTTTATTTTCATCTACAGAAAGCTGCTCATATAACGAAGCTTTTGTTAATAAGTCAATAGTCATAACATTTTCTATGCCAATCGCTCCAACATTAAACACACGCTCTGGATTCTCACCAAGTTGGATAACACGCTTGCGATGAGATGCTGTGCTTGTAAAGTGCCATGTCGCCATTTTCGTAATTGAATGCCGTATCGCATCATCATATGCGCCGTACGTACACTCTCCCCCATGCAGATGTGCAATTGGGATTTGCATAATGAGAGCTGCCTGTGCAGCGGCTAACATTTCAAAGCGATCTCCTAATATGATGAGTAAATCTGGTCGTAATCGAGTGAAGGCATCCGCAAAGCCAATTGTCGCAAGCCCTATTGACTTTACAACGCTATTCGCACTATCCCCTGACAGCAGCATCTCCACTTTCTCATCAATCACAAAGCCATCACGTTCAATTTGTTCGTATGTATTGCCAAATTCAGGAGATAAATGCATCCCAGTTACGACTAACTGCAACTGGAATGCATCATCTTCTTTTATCTTCTTAATCAATGGATATAATAAACCATACTCTGCTCTTGTACCTGTCATAACGCATATTTTCATATCAAACAACTCCATTTAGAATTAATTGATTGCAATCAATTCGCTTATGCCAAAATCCATTTCTCATATCTGTAAAACCCTTTTCTGTAGTGAATCCTAAAATAAAACCATTCTCAATTAAAATCGGCAACAATTCCACTTGCATTTGAATTGACTGCTCACCACCACCAAAAGACGGTGTATACAGTTTCACATCTTTATTCAATAATTTTTCTAAGTAGTTTTTACAACCACGTATTTCTTTATCATAAAAACCCTGTGGATTCCTTTCATATGGTAAGTGATTCACACTATGAACACCTATAGACATACCACTCGCATCCATCTCAAGAATTTCTCTCTCTGATAAATAAAATTCTTCTATAAAGTTTTCAAGTGTGTGATAAATAGAAGTTACTTTCCTCTCTAAATAAGGACGACTTTGCTCTTCTGACCAATAAAAATTAAATAAATATTTGACATAACGTCTATATTCATTCATCTCATATGAATAAATATCACTCTTATTTTTAATTTCAGTTACATTGACTTGTTGAAAAACTTCTTCCCAAATTTGCTCTTCTTTGAAATGTGAGAGTACCGTATGCACTAAATGAAAAATTGGTACTTTTCTTTCTATAAGTGGACCTGACATAATTGTAAAATAACCAGGAACATTTAATTCTTTTAAAATTCGAAATGCATTGGTATACTGATCTTTTGTTGCATCATCAAATGAAATAATACATTTTGGTTTTTGCGTTTGCTTATGTATGTCCTCTGGCTTAATAATTTCATAATGCTCTTTAGCCCACTCCACTTGTTTTCTAAAATCACTTGGTGAGATTGGGACACTCCCCTTCCACTCTTCCGGCTCCATAACGTAGTGATACATAATAACTAAATCTTCCATTTCATACACCCTCTATATTGGAAAATAACTTTATAAATTACTTAATTTATCTTCTATCAACTGAATAAGTTTCCCTACAAATTGAAAGTCCTTAGACATCATTTCTTCATCAGAAAAAGTAATATTAAACTGTTCTTCTAAATCAAATACAAACTGCACAAGACCAAAAGAATCAACATAACCTTCTTCCACATAATTTAATTCATCTAAATTCTCATGTTTTTCAATTTCATGTTTTTCTTGTAGAGAGGTTAATACATATTCTCTAATATCCATCTAAACTTCACTCCGTTATATGGTTAATAATTTGTGTTCGTAATAATTTTCCCATTGCATTTTTCGGTAAATCTTTAACAAAAAAAATTTTTTGCGGTTGTTGATAGTCAGCTAACTTTTTTGAACAATAGCGCTGAATATCACGTGCAGATAGTTCGTTATCCTTCTTTAATACAATAGCTACTGCTACAACTTCTCCTAATTTCTCATCAGGATATGAGAAAGATGCACATTCCTCAATTTCAGGTAAACTACTTATTACTTTATCAACATCTGTTGGATAGACGTTAATTCCTCCTGTTATAATTAATTCCTTTTTTCGACCTGCAAAATACAGATAACCATCTTCATCTACATATCCCAAATCGCCCGTTTTAAAATAACCACCGGCAACGCTCTCTTCAAATAGGTCCATTTTCTTATAATATCCTTCACACATTAATAATGTACGACAGGCGATTTCACCAATTTCATATGTTTTAGTTTCTTTAAAATCATCGTTTATTATTTTAATAGTTGCGTCCTTCAAGGGTTTTCCAACAGAATTTTGCTTACTTAAACTTTCTTTAAAATTAATACTTGTCATAGTAGAAGTTTCCGATGTTCCATACATTTCATAAAAATCACACTGCAATCTCTCTATTAATTCTTTTCGTACATTTCCCTCCAATAGTGCCGATGAGGAAACAAGGCACCTTAAAGAATTCATATCGTCTTGTGGCACTTCCATCAAGTGGTGATTAATTTGTGTTAGCTGTGCTGACACAGCAATTGTAAACGTTACTTGTTGTTCCTTGACAATCTTTAACCATCTAGTTGGAGTAAAACGAGCCATTAGAATACACGTACCCCCTATTAACAAAGGCATTAAAACTAGCCTCTCAGCTAAAGAATGGTATAAAGGTGTTGCAGCTAATACTCTATCTTTTTTTGTCACTTTATATAAATCATAATGTGCTACAATACGTTTGTTTTTATTTTCTTGTGTCAATAAAATAGGTTTCGGAGTCCCTGTTGAACCAGAAGTAAGTGTAATAATAAAGGTTTCTTTTCCATTCACTTTTTCATTATATGGTCTCAAAGAAGATTGTTGGTCTACATTTAATAATGATGTTTTCCCTTCCATATATGCATCCAGACAAAAAGATCGACCTTGTAAGTATAAATTTTTATTTTTTTCAAAAAATCTAGCATTAGCAATAATGTGTTTTACATCTGATGCTTCAAAGGCCTGAATTATTGCTGCCTCTGGTAAAGTTGGATTAATTGGCACTAAAGTAATACCATTATTCGCAGCCGCCAACATTAAAGCGACAGATATTATGTTATTATACATAGGTATACCTATATGTTCACCATATACTACTTCGTTTTCTAACAAAAAATTAGCATATTGACTCGTTAATTTTGCTAATTCCTTATAAGTAATACTTTCACCCTCACACCAAATAGCAATTTTATCTCCATTTAACTGGGCTGTCTTATAAAATAAATCTGCTAACGTCATAATATTTTTTCTCCGATTATAAGTTTACTTTACGACCTATTTCGGCCGACATATATGCAGCATACGTGACTTTAATTGTATCATATGCTAATTTAAAGCCTGACTTCGGCTCTCGGTCATAGTAGATACATTCCATGAAATCTTGCATCTCATCAGTGTAGCCCCTGATTATTTCATCTGCGATAAATGGCTTATTCCAACCTTGTTTACTTGGAAGCATTTCAGATAAATATATATCATTTAACCCATCTTCATCCAAGAAGTATGTCTCCATTAAATCGTTCAGGGTAATCGTACAATTAATAGTAGCATCATTACAGTAGAGTTCAACATAATTTTTACTACCCCCTAAACAAACATCTGTCGCAATAACTACTGCCTTGGAACCATCCGAAAATGTAATAATCACTGTACCCATATCTTCTACATCTTGAGGTCTTGCCATAATATGGCGATGCTCGTACTCAGTCAAAGTAGGTGTAATTCTTCCCATATCCCCAAGAACACTTTCTATATGAATCTCAATTCCTCTTGCTTTGGCTTCTTGTTGTTTTAGCCATAAAACTGCAGATAAAGGATGTGAGCCTGTCCGAATAAAAGTGCCTCCTCCTGTTTTTGACCATTCCCCAGCCACTGGTGAACTAGATCCTTTTAAACTTTCTTCGCCTTTCATATACAATATTCGGCTTTTTTTTGCCTTAATAACTTCTGCAGCTTTAACCACAGCAGGAGCATAGACAAAATTTTCTGCATACATAAATTTCCTTCCCGACTTTTCAACAACCGCTTGTAGTTTATCTAATGATTGCAAAAGTTGGTTGTACATTTCGGCTTTTGAAACGTTATTACCAATTGGTAATACATCATTTTCACGTCCAAAAAATCCCGAGAGAGGCTTTTCACAAATTACATGCTTCCCTGCTTCCATTGCTCGTATTACCATATCTTCATGTACATATGGAGGTGTACATATATCAATTACATCAATTTCATCATCGTTAATTAAATCTTCAAAATTATAAGAAGCATATTCAAAACCATATAGATTCTTAGCCGGAATTAGTTGCTCTTCCCGTCTTGCAACGATTGTTTTAAATTTCAATGGGATTTTACTAACTCTTTCAAGAGCTTGCATATGTAATTCTGTTGCTCTCCCTGCACCTACCATGCCTATTACTATGGGTTTCATTATTCTATCCCCTTTACATTTTATATAAGATGATATATTGGTATTGGATAGTATATTATTCTATCTATATAACTCCATTTGGGTTATAGTGTTATACAAACCGTTCATATCGCGTATTTTTTAGTGATATTACATTTTTTTCACCATAGAATTAGGGCGATCTTGATCTCCATCAGCTTTAAAAAACTTAGTATTAGGCAATTTATGATGCACCCAAATGTCTACATTTGCCTGTAAAAAAGGCTCAAAGTAATTTGGTATCACATTTCTATCATCTTCTATACGTAATATAAACCCGGCATTTAATATATAATCATTATTAAAGCCATAAGCATAAAAATCTATATACTCAATATTTCTTTCTACAAATAACTTTTTAAAATCGTCATATAAACCTTCAAATAAGCTTTCGTTTCCTAAAAAGTCCATAATACGAATTATTTTAGTATCATTTTGTATTACTTCTCTCCAAACTAATAAAGCCCCTATTTTATTTTTATCTTTGATTCCGTAAACTTCATATTGATAAATTGGGTGTTTGAAATAACGTTTTTCTAAATACCAGGAGTCTTTATAAGGAATGGAATCTATATTGTCTAGATTAAAGTTTTTTGTAACCTCTTCTATAGAATTTAATCTAATTAAATTTGTTCGCTTCTTTGCTTTATTTTCAGAATGATTTATTCTTTCAATTTTTGCTATCTTAAAATTATCTATAGTATCATTTAAAAAATAAAAGTGTTGCATTTTTCCTACCGTTTCTTTAAAAAACATTTTTCTTAAAGGAATGGTTGTTCGTGGATTCGCTCCATTTCCAATTTGGGTTCTACATTTTGTTAATTCGACTACTCGCTTAGCTAGTTCTATTCCTAAAAAAGGCATGTTTTCTCGCGTGTCAACAACTTTCCACATACTTCCCCAAATATCCCTTTTATCAATATTATTTGGATGAGAGCAATTTAAAAATCCAAAAATCCCTTCTAACAACCCACTTACTTTATCAATTGCTATCACGAAATTCACAATTTCTCCGTTAACATATTCATACTCAAATAATTCTCGATTAATAGCCATAATATGGCCTTCACGCCAATGTTCATTTAAAAACGCCATAATCATCTCTATATCTGAATACTTCGCTAAACGAATTTCGTATCTTTCATCAAATTTATTCATAATTTCACCTCAATTGCTGTGCTAGGTATATTGATAACCTTTCTCTTTAATTTCTCCGTCACCATCAAATCCATCCTCGGACAACCTTTATACATCCCTAACTCATGCATCGGTGTCCAAATAGGTCGACTCATGATACCTTCATCATTTAATAGCTGTAAAACTTCATCTCGCTTATACGTTTCATCAAGCAATATCGTCTGTAACCAGTAATTGCTTGACGTATGAACCGGTTCTTTCATTAAGCGCACGCCATCTATAGTTGCGACAAGCTTATCATAAAAGTTTGTGAGCGAACGCTTTTGCTCAATAAATATTCGGAGCTTTTCTAACTGTGCACAACCCAGCGCAGCATTAATATTTGGCATACGATAGTTATAGCCGATTTCATCGTGGACAAATTCCCACTTGTGTGGCACTTTGGCAGTTGTTGTGAGGTGCTTCATATAATTAGCGAGCTCCTCGTCATCTGTCAAAATTGCACCGCCGCCACCTGTCGTCATAATTTTATTGCCATTAAAGCTCATCGCACTTACTTTACCAAATGTCCCTGTATGCTTCCCTTTATAATAGCTACCAAGTGATTCTGCCGCATCTTCTACGAGAACAATATGATACTTTTCACAAATAGCGACGAGCTCGTCCATCATACAAGGGTGACCGAACGTGTGCATTGGCACAAGTGCTATTATACGACGGTTCGTCTGTTTATTAAAAAGCACACCACCGCGCATTTCACCAATTTGTACTAAGTACTGCTCAAGTTTCACAGGGTCTACACCAAGTGTCTCTTCATTCACATCCACAAAGTGCGGCACCGCCTGCAAGTAGCTCACTGCATTCGCTGTCGCAATAAATGTTAAAGAAGGCATGAGTACTTCATCTTGAGCCTCAACTCCAACTGCCTTTAGGGCGATATGCAGTGACGCCGTACCGTTCACGACAGCTACCGCACGCTTCACACCGACAAATTTCGCCAAGTCTTCCTCAAAGCGTGTGACATATGCCCCGACAGACGACACCCAGCCAGTTTCTATACAGTCTGTTACGTATTCGACTTCTTTTTCATTGAATGTTGGTTCGTGTAATGGAACAAATTCTTTCCCGTATAACTGTTTAATGTTATGAGCAAATTCTATCCATTGTTTCGTCATATGTTATACACATCCGCCTTATATTGTGCTAAATTTTTAGGATTCGTAAACCATTCAATCGTTTCTTCTAATCCTTGTCGGAAGCCTTTTTTCCCGCCGTATTGTGGTGTCCAATTTAATAGCTCTCGCGCTTTTTGATTATCGGCCCAAAGACGCTCAACCTCGCTCTTTTCAGGACGTAGGCGTTGTTCATCTGTCTCAATCGTCAAATCTACATCCATAATGTCAGCAATCATTTCAGCTGTCTCACCAATCGATACTTCATAGTTCGAACCGATATTAATAACTTGCCCAATCGACTTTTCAGATTGCATAACAGAAATAAAGCCTTGCACAGTATCTTTCACATAGTTAAAATCACGAGTCGGACTCACTGCACCAAGCTTAATTGTCGTTTGACCACTCGCGAGCTGGCTAATAATTGTCGGTATTACCGCGCGTGCTGATTGACGTGGGCCATACGTATTGAAGGGACGAATAATAGAAACAGGTGTGTCAAATGAGCGATAAAATGATAACGCCATTTGATCTGCCCCAATTTTCGATGCTGAATACGGCGATTGTCCTTGTAGTGGATGATTCTCGTCAATTGGCACGTACATAGCTGTACCATATACTTCACTCGTAGATGTGTGGACAACCTTTTCTACATTTAATTCCTTTGCCGCTTGCACGATATTCAACGTCCCAGTTACATTAGTATCAACATACGTCGCTGGTGAGTGATATGAATAAGGTATTGCAATAAGTGCCGCTAAATTTAGCACATGTGTACAGCCTTTCATCGCTTCTTTTACACCGTAAGGATCGCGAATATCGCCTGAGAATACATCAAGTTGTGATTTAATATCTTGCGATACCTGGTCGAGCCATCCCCAAGAATTAAATGAATTGTAGTAAACAAATGCTCGTACGTCGTGACCTTCACGTACGAGCTGCTCTGTTAAATGTGAGCCGATAAAACCGTCGGCGCCGGTGATTAATATTTTTGACATAGAAAATCCCCTGTTTATTATTGTATTATTTGTACTTGCTCTTCAAAGAACGGTTTGATTTCATATACGAATAAATCCGCAACTAATACCCAATCTTTCTTACTTAATCCTTCATTAATTTCCGTTAAAAACATTTGAATTTGCTCTATAGGAAAATTCAGCTCGATATTATGCTCCTTTAGCAATGGTTTTAATTCCATCAACCAAATCATACCTTCTGAAAAATCTTGTACAGCGAGTAGTGCATCATCATGCTTGCCATCTGCTAATTGTTCTGCAATATACTGTGCACCATGGGGGATATTGTAAATATACTCATTATAACTTGCAATCACTTCTTGTAAGTCTGTCATGAACGTGTACCTCTCTCTTCAATTTCTAATAATACTTCTTGTGTATAACGTCTAGCTTTCTGGAATACCACTAATAATTTTTCATATAATGCTTTACTTTGATTATAAACACGCTCATACGTCTGTTCTAGTGTTTCATTTTTTCCTTTTTTATAATCTTTACGCGTTTCTAAAATAATAAGGTATATGACACTATCTAGAAGTACTTGATCATACAATTCAATTAATTTCTCGTCAATTTTATCTAGCTTTTTGAGAACAGGTTTTGTAAATTGAATGTTAGATTTCTTTTCCCTTAGTATCGTCAGTGCTTTTTGAAGTTGGTGTTCCAATTGACGATATACATCCATTTCATCTTCAAAGAATTTTTTTAATTGCGTTAAAGTGACTGTTTGTTTCTCATAGCTGGCATCTTGCAATTCTTTCGTTTGTAAAAGGTCCGCATACTCCTGACAAAAATCTTGGAATGTTTTTTGCGGCATTCCTTCAATTTTACTGCCACCCTCTGTACAGTTATAAATGACATGGTTGTTTTTTAACACTTCATAAATTTCCTCGAATTGCTGGCGCATTGAATTAAACGTTAAATCTGTATAAACTTTATCTCCATTATACCCTTCTACTTCATAAGCATGATTTCTAATTAGCCAATTTTCATCAATTTCTACATACCCAGCATTGTCTGCTGCATGTGTTTGATTATTTGTAAATGCTAAATCTTGTCCAATTAATGCGACAGGACCACTTGAGATAAACGTAGCAACATGGAGCGCTGTATGTGCACAGCTCCCCCCATTGAGCATAATCGGTATTTTAATCCCTAACTTTTCCTCGCAATAATCTAAAATTGTATCTTCTATCCCCATACCATAAAAATACAAATTATTTTGATACTTCTCAGTTATTTTGTAATGGCTACTAAGCGCCGTAATTAATTTTGATTTTCCTATTTCTAGGTTTTTAAAATGCAAATCATAGTTAATTTGTGCACCGTCAATTGTCAAGACATAATCTGGTTCAATGCCTGCTGCAAGTAAGGATTTAGTCGTAGAACCTGCTGCGATAATGACAACTTGATCTGCAATTTTCTTTAGTAAAGGAAGCTGCTTTGTTAATGATGGTCCACCTGAAGCGACAATAACAGGCTGTGTATAGCGTTTATATAAACGATTCAAGCTTTCTGCACCATTCAAGTATTGGAGATTACGGCGAACATTTTGTTGCCAAATATCACTAAAGAAACTAATCGTATTTCTTCTCATTCGATCTGCTAAGTAGCTTTCTTTCACAATTAAATTTATATTGCGCTGCTCCATCGGAAACAATTTATCATAGTTAGGAGAACAAATTAATTTCATATTTGTATCATATTCATTGTGATAAGCTCTAACCTGCTCTTGGAACAGTTTTTTATTAGAAATGACTGTCACACCTTCAACAGTCATTGTTTTTTCAATGCCACTCATGGCAGGCTCGTAAACGAGTAATGGGGCATCCTTTAATTTCGCTTTTAACGCTTGTGCAACATAGCCATAGCCATAGCCGAATAATACATGTAAATAATCTTCTTCGATTTCCTTTTCAGCTATTTTTTCTGCCTCTTTTATAGGGTCATATTTACTATGTAATAAATAACCACCTAATGCAATCGTTGGAGAACCAATTTTTGTATCGATATATTCTATTGTTGGTTGTTGTTGTTTCATTTCAGCAATAATATTTTTCGATTTCAATGTATAGTCTTCCAAAGCCTTTGTATTTCGCTTCGTTTGTTTTGCCAACTCATCTAGTGCTACATCTATATTCACATGTCCATCTTCTAACTGAAAGAGTGGTAACCCATAACGATAATCTACATGGATTTTCGTATTAGCACTCGTAACTGTATAGCATAGTTGGCGTTCATTTATATTATGATGTTGGGGTTTCTTTTTTAATACATACTTTACAAGTTCAAGGAAATCAGCATCCATACCGTGATTTGTCGATTTAAAAATTACATTATCTACTTTTGTATTGTCAACAATTTCAAATTGAACGTGTTGTAACTCGCTTAAACTTTTTTTCTTATCCGCCGGATTCACTAAATTATCTGTTGTGCCTATAGCTGAATAAATAAATGCACCATTTTCAAAATTTTTATAAAGTTGGTGTAACGTTAATGCCTCTTGATCTTGAATAATATCCTTTGCTAAGTAATTGAAGTAAACACATAATTTTTGTGTATATAGACATCTCTCATACTTTAAATACACTGGGGAGACCCACGCTGCTAGATCAACAATATGAGAAAACAAATGCGGCACTAAGCGGTTGCTAAGATGCAGTAAATAGGCCCCTTGCGATTGTCCAAATCCGATGATTCGCTGTTCATTATATTGAAAACCATTTTTAGTTAAAACAACTTTAACAGCTTCAATAGCGGTTATAATGTCGATTGCCTGCATATAACTCATATCCGCAAATTCATCTAAAGTTTCGTCTAATTTTGCATAGACAGGAAATTCTGCATCTTTATTTTGCAATAATGGTATTAAATTTGATGAATCATTTTGGATTTGTGCGATTTCATGATCTAAAAATATTTTAGCTAAAAAAGCAGTTTCATCGTTAAATGTAAATCTGTCAACGCCTTGCATAAAACGATTCCCAAAATAATCACATTGTATTGTCACTACATTATATAAATCTGAAAATTGACTCCGCATTTTTTTATAAACATTAGAGTCAATATGTCCACCAAAACCAGGAGCAAAAATAAAGAATCCGGTTTCCTCGTTCGTCCCTTTTTCAGGTAGCGCAAATTCGATTCTTAACTCTCTTTTATTATAGCCATTCCATATTGTATGGTGTGCAGGAATAATGATTGATTCTAAATGTGCCACCTTTTCTCTTCTCCTTCACGTTCCTAATTTTTTATGTATTAATGAGTTAAATTCACCTTACTACCCTATGTATATCGGTTATTTCTTATAAATATAAAGAAAAAGCCTTCAAAAAGAAGGCTTTTTCTAAATTTCTTATTGTAATAATTGAAGAACACCTTGAGGTTGTTGGTTTGCTTGTGCAAGCATAGATTGTGCTGCTTGCATTAAGATGTTGTTCTTCGTGAAGCCCATCATCTCTTTCGCCATATCAGCATCACGGATACGAGATTCAGCATCTTGTAAGTTTTCAGCTGATGTACCTAAGTTTTTCACTGTATGTTCTAAACGGTTTTGTACTGCCCCTAAGCGAGAACGCTCAACAGATACTTTTGTCACAGCGTCATCGATTTTCTTGATTGCTGCATCCGCATCTGCACGAGAAGTAATTTCCATTAAATTTTTACCTTGATCATCTGTTAAATTAAGACCTTTAAGACCCATTTCAGCAATATTTACTTCAATGTTTTGACCTGTGTTTGCACCGATGTGGAATTTCTTACCTTGGTACGTACCATCTAATAACTTCATGTTATTGAACTCAGTTTGTTCAGCGATACGATCTACTTCATTACGTAATGCTGATAATTCTTCTTGAATTTTACCTACGTCTTTATTTGCTACAGTATCTTTATTCCCAGCACCTTTACCTGAAATAAGTGTTGCTGATGCTTTAAGTGCAGTTGCTGATGCATTGATGTTATCAGCTGAGCCTTTAAGTTCTGCTGCTGACTGTTGAAGTACAGCTGCTGAACCATTAATTGTCGCTGCTGAACCGTTAAGTGTTGCTGCTGATGCTTCTAAAGCTGCTGCTGATGCAAGGCTTCCCGCTGCTTTCATTGCGTCAGCTGATGCTTTTTTAACTGTTGCTGATGCTGTTTTTGATGCTGCTGATGCTGCTTTTTTCGAAGCAGATTGTGATTTAGTAGCTGCTGACGCTCCCTTACTTGCTGCTGATGCTGTTTTTGATGCTGCTGATGCTGTTTTTGCTGCTGCTGATGCTGATTTAGTAGCATCATCACCGCGCTCATTCGTTTGAGTAGATGCTTGAACAGCTAACTCACGCATACGTTGTAAAATTGCGTGTGTTTCTTCTAACGCACCCTCAGCAGTTTTGATTAATGAAATACCATCTTGTGCGTTTTTAGAAGCCATTTGTAGACCACGGATTTGTCCACGCATTTTTTCTGAAATCGCTAAACCTGCTGCATCGTCTCCAGCACGGTTAATACGGAAACCTGAAGATAATTTCTCAAGGTGTTTACTCGTATTTGTAGTATTGTTTGCTAAGTTACGGTGTGCGTTAAACGCTGCAATGTTATTTTGAATTCTCATTTGGAATTCCTCCTTGAATGTTTTTTATTTCCACGTCCTTGTGGTTGTTTGGAAACAAAGCGTTTTTCAACTTTTTATTTCCCACAATTTCTATATCGACATGCTTTTAAAATGTTTAATATATTTAATAAATTATTTTATTAATTTATTTCAAACTTCACTACTTCGTCAAACATAGACATTCATTTATATGGTGATCGAATGCTAGTCATTTTCTCTCTCCAATATACTTTTCATTAGTTTTCTAAAATCCTTATTATTTTCTAATGTCTTCGTAAAAGATTGGATGAATTTTAATACGATTTCCTCCGATAAGCCTTGATGATAACTTCCCAAACCTATTAACGTACCTTTAATAAATAAAAACCACATAAACAATTGCTCATATTCCTTCACAAAGCTCATTTGACTTTGTGGTAAGCTATTTTTAAACACATAATTCACTAAATAATTTTCTAAAATATAGTCTTTTTCTTCAAAGAAAGGTTTGTAATAGTTTTGTACGGACTGTTTGTACAAAGCAACTGACTGCTCTACTGTATCCCCACCATTTAATTGTAAACCTTCTTCTAACTGTGCGATACATTCATCGAAACGGCGATTAAATAGCTCATATTCTTTTTGGAATTCTAGAAGGCGGTATATAATATTAATCATTTCTTCATCGCTTGGTAAATATTTGTGTATACCAAAAGACGCTGCACGATTTAAAATATCGTTACATTCGCTTATATAAAGAGGTAACCGCTGTTCCCAGTCACTCTCTTCAGTAGTTTGCATTTTTCTCATGAATATTCCTAATACTAGTAAACGAGATTCAATGGAAGCTTGGCGATTTTGAAGTATTTGAATAACAAATATACGCATATCCCAAAAACGACTCGTCACATCCGGGTATGCAAATAGTGTATGTTTAGCAAATTCATCTTCCATCATCACAAAGTCAATGCCATCTGGATTTAACAATATTAATCTCGCAGCTTCAGGGCATGCTACACTCAAATCTCTTTCTACACGCTGCTCGATAGCTGAAATTTGTCTTGGAAAAAATGTACATGTATCACACAAAAAATTTTCTCCGAGCTCAATAAAAATGTTACATAATTTATCTTCATTTAAAAATGAACAGTTCATATGTTCGTCTACTTTTATTTTAGCGTAGTTACTATCTGATGGGTTTGCGCGCTCTCTTGTTACGTTCGTGCGTAAATCTTTAGCAATCGATCCACTTGTTACTTTTCGATACATTTGGAAAGTGCGTTTATCAACACTTAACTTCCATCCCGCACAGCAAGTATCCTCACACGCTGGACCTATACAAGAGAATTTTTCAAAATAAGTAGGCTGCAATACTTGTTTCTTCATTGTTAATCCTCTTTCATTTAGTATTTACCACACAAAGAAACACCCGAAAGAAATCTTTCAGGCTTCCTTTGTCCATATTATTTATATTTTTTTAATTGATCTAATAAATCAACATTTAATACTAATGCCTCTTTGTTTTGTCTTTGAATATCTTCGAATATTTCTTTACGATGGATGGTTACTGCTTTTGGAGCGATAATCCCAAGCTTTATTTGTTCTCCTTCAACAGCTAATATTTTTATTTCAATTTGATCACCAATCATAATAGATTCATTTTTTTTCCTTGATAATACGAGCATTATTTATCCCTACCTTTTAACACTGGGATTGGATAGCGCAGCGGATAATCTTTATCGTGTAGTACTATTTGTTTACCAAGCTTTTTGTTATTATTCATAACGATTGGTGCTAATAAATTCAATGTAGATTGTTCAAAGGGTTCTTTGAATGTAATGATTACATAAGCAACTACATCCTCTTCTTTTTCAATTTGTAGCTGCTTTTTATCCTCTTCACTTATATCAAAATGATAATCTATTTTAAAAGCATAAGGGAACGCAAGAATAAAACTAATTTCTGCACACTCTATTGATTGCAATAGGATTAATGGTAAATCAACATCCAGAGGGAGAAGAACAAATTTCTTATACTCCTCTAAGCCCATTAAGCCATGTTCAAAAACTAATATATCTTGTTCCGCAATTTCTATTTCCCCCAAAAAAATCGAATTTATTTTCATTATAGAAACCCTTCTTTTGTGTATTTTCTCTTTAACGAAGAACATCGATATCAACACGTGGTCTTTGTATCATTGTTCCTGTTATTTTACCAGGTGTGTAAGCATGTATTACTTTGTTTACTTGTACATTAATTTGTGGATAACGACGTGTAATATTTATGTCTAGTTTGCCAGGGTGATAATTCGTTTTCACTGAACCGACAGAAGGAACAAATTCAATATTATATGGACCTGCTCTTTTTGGACCATGATTTTGTTTAGCGATTTGTTGAATAACAGTGCCTTCTTGACCTTTACCAGCACTTTCTCTCATTTGTCGTCCTTCTTGCATTCGGCGCACAAGACCTTTTGCAGCTTCGTTCTTCCCCTCCTGTGCATAGCGCTCTATCATTTCACCAGTTGGAAAAAAACCTAAATCTCTTCTTGCATCCGAAGAGTCAATTGTCAATTTACCTGGTGTTGTACTCATTTCAAGAATTGCAGCTGGCTGAGAAATAGATAATTCAGCTGAAGGTTGTTTAATATATTGGATAGGATCCTGTTTTTGCCAATCCATTTGAATATCTGTTGTGCGAATTTGAATTTGTGGCAATTTCATACGCATCACATCTTTCTTAAAATATCTAAATTCATCATTTGGATAATCGATTAATTCATCCTATATTACTTTTTAAAAGAGCTTTAGTCGATTTTATCTAATAAAATCGACTAAAGTCTGCTGAATAATTTTTGCTCCTACGGATAGAGCTGCCTGGTGAATAGATTCTTGTGTTACCATATTGGTAATCGTTTCAGGATATTCTGTATCCTCGTTTAGCGACATTTGCTTTGTGGCATGTTCTTCACCAATTTTCAAACGATTTCCCATCAGTTCAACTCGATTTTGACGTGCTCCAACATCAGCTTGTAGTTTCAATGTCTTTTCATGAATACTATCTAGTGCCGGGATTGTTGCCCCACCACCATCTGTTACTTGTAAGCCAAGTGCTGCGCTCACTTCATCACTTGTTTTAGTATCATCATCTAAAGTAGCTATCACATGAGCCATAAAGTCATCGAGTTCCCCGAATAACTCAGCACCTGGTGTATTCACTGACATTCTAATTCCGTCAAACACATCAATCTCAATATTTTTCTCTTTTCCCAATGTTGTAATAGCTGGATTTTGTGGACTTATTTTATCCGTATAGAGCGGCTGATCTACATGTGTACCTGAAAAAATATAATTCCCAGCAATTTGTGTGTTACCAACATCTCGGAGAGACTCCTTAATTTGTTTCATTTCTGCATTAATTTTTTGACGTTCCTTCCCATTTGTATCATTTGCAGCCTGGACAATCAGTTCCTTGACACGGGTTAATGCAGAACCAACTTCATTAAAAGCTGAGTCCGTTGAATCTAACCATGAATTCGCTGTACTTAGATTACGTTGGTATTGTTCGTTTTTACCGAGATCTACACGGTATCCCATGCCCACCACTGCTGCAACAGGATCCTCAGATGGTTTGTTGAATTTCCTACCAGAAGTCAACATATTTTGATAGTTGGACATTTTTCCATAGCTGCTATTTAAATTCCGTAACATGTTATTAGATAACATGGATTGTGTAACACGCATCGATAACTCTCCTTTCAGGTAGCGATTATAGTCCTACTCGTCCCATTCCATTAATAATTTTGTCTAGTGTTTCATCCACTACGGTAATCATACGTGCATTAGCGTTGTATGCTTGTTGAAATGTAATCATATTGGTCATCTCTTCATCTAAAGAAACCGAACTCATCGCAGCTCGATTATTAGCGATTTGTAAATGTAATGCCTGCGAGTTCTTAAAATTAGTTTCTGCCTCTTTTCCTTTGACAGCTAAGTCCCCTGTTATTCCTCTATAGAAGTTCTGGAATGTGGCTTGACCTAAATTGGCATTTGTCTTTGACTGTAACTCTGCTAATTTAAGCATATTTTTATTATTACCAGATTCACCTGCTGTATCAGACGCAGCCACTTCTTCTGGTTTTGTAATTACTATTTTAAAATCACGGGCTGTTGTACCACTGAAAAAATCACGATTGCCAACAGTGTCGTTTAGTCCAAAACCTGCTCGATGAATCGCATTAAATTCGGTAATAAATTCATTAGCTAACTTATCCAGATTAGCTATCATTTCGGAATAGAGTCCTTGTCCTGTGCCATTATTATAACTGTGACCATAAGCTTCGATTAACGCTCGAAAACCCCCACCTTCTTTATGCAGTTGACCAAAGCTAATAGTAGAAGGACCTACCATCGGATCAGTTGGTGGTTCCCCAATATCAGAAATTCTAAACTCCAAAAACTCTGCAAAACTTCCTGTTGCTGGATCGTCTTCTTCACCATCTATACGATTACCGTTTCTATCCACAGCAGCAAGTGTTGCATATTCCCTGCCGTTTACTAAGGTGATTGGTGGACTACCATCTGATGGTTCATAGGTAATTGTAATAGTACCTTCTGCTACATCGTTTGCTAACCCACCAGATTTTTCTCGTTGGATGGACACAGGCAATTTTTTATTTAATTCATCTACCAACAAGTCCCGTGCATCATATAAATCATTCGGCACATTGCCATTCGGTTCAACCTCTTCAATTTGCTTATTAATATGAGCAATTTGTTTAAGAAGTGAGTTGACGACGTCTGTTGTAACCTTTATTTCATTCCCGATATTCCCTTGAACCTTCTTTAATTGCCGATCCATATAATTGAAGGAGTCTGCAAGAGTTCTTCCTTCAGCAAGCAACACCTGACGCCCAGCCATTAATTGTGGATCTTTAGTGATATCTTCCATTGATTTCCAAAAATTGGTGAATGCCTGGTTAATTCCATATTGAGAGGGTTCATTCATTACATCTTCTATTTGCGAGATAGATTTTACTGTGGATTCCCAATAACCTAGTCGATTTGTTTCCTGACGATATTGCCGATCAATAAACTCATCGCGAATACGTTGGATAGATGTTGCTTCGACACCTGTCCCAAGATGACCAGGATATGAAGGCGAATTTAGTCCGGCAGTTGGAAATCCAGGTGTTGCCTGCATGTTCACTCGTTGACGAGAGTAGCCTAGTGTGTTGGCGTTGGAAATATTGTGACCTGTTGTATATAAAGCAGTTTGCTGTGTGAAGAGGCCACGTTTACTAGCTTCTAAGCCCATAAATGTTGAGCGCATTTTTCTTCCTCCCTTGTTATGCTTGTGAATCGAAATATGATTTTTTAGCTATGGTATTAGTTCCACGTACTTCGTTGCTGGAATAGTTCATTTGCTCTGTACGGGGTCTTACTGCATCTAATGTTAGGTTGACGATCTGTAATGATTGGAAAACGAGTTTTTGATTTAGATCATTTTGTTTTCGTAGGTCATTGATAATTTGCATTAAACGTTCGCGAACTGCTGATAGTGTTGCTTTGTCAGCTTGTTGTTCAGCAGCCTCGATGACATCCGCGACAGTTGTTTTGTCAGCTGAAGCAAGTCCCTTTGCTTCAAGGTAGTCCGTTACCTGTTTCTGACGCTGTTGCTCGAGCTTATCGATGGCTGCTACATGCGCCTGCTCATCCTTGAGCAATTGGTCTAGCGCTTCGATATCGCCAGCTTTAATAATTTCCGTTTTTTTAAAGGCTAGTTCGAGTAAGCTTTTATGCATTCTCTCTAGCATTATTAGTGTAGAACTAATTGCTTCTACAGACATATCGTTATACACCCTTTCTGCTATTCCCTAGAAACGATAATATTTCAGCATATCCTCTGCCACTTTACGCGCATCTACTTTGTAATCGCCAGAAGCAATATCCTTTTTCAACTGTTGAACATGATCTGCTCGCTCCGAACTGTATGTTGAAACACCTCGCATTTCTTGTGCAGCCTTTGAAATTTCAATTTTATCGGCGAAAGATGCCTTGTTTGTATTTGATTTCACATTACGTACTTGGTTTTTATAGGCGTTTACTGCATTAACTCCATAAGATGTAATTTTCATTTCAATACCCCCCATCTCTAAATCCTATCTTACTATTATTTCGGATTGTCTCACATAATGTTAAGTTTTCACATAGAAAAAAGTGTGCTAATTTTGTTTAAAATTAACACACTTGGAGTAATTAACGTTTACGCTCTGAGTGATAGGTTACTCTCTCACGTTCTTCGACACTTTGACGAAACTCTTTGGCAGCTTCAAATGTCCGTAAGTCTGCTTTTAATTCATCTTGACATTTCGAGCAGAGCTTTCCTGTCGTCGTTAGATGACCACAGTTATCACATGGATAGCCTAGATTCGGGAACATTGCTGGCTGTAAACGGCCTTTACGGACCCATTTAAATAGTAAGTCTTTATCTGCTCCCGTGGCTTCCACAATACGTTCTACTGTTGCTGCGCGGTTTTCACGTTTACGTAAGAAACGATAAACGATTTGATAAAGCTCCTCCTCTGATTGTGCACACTTATGACACACTTCTCGGACTCCCGTATAATTAAAAAATTCATTACATTTTGGACAATTACGAACCTCTGCCATTGGCCTTCCTCCTCTTTCTAGAAAACTTATCTACGAATGCTGTCTCATTAACTATTATACATAATGCATTGGTATTTTCATCCTTCAATTAATGTGAAGTATTGGACATTTTTAGCACCTGCCTGTATTAAAACATTTTCAGCATGCTGTAGAGTTGTCCCTGTAGTTTTTATATCGTCAAAAAGAAGATAGTTTTTATGTTCAACTTGTGCACCCTCCTTTAAGCAAAAAAGTGGAGCTGCATGTATTCGCTGCTCTCTATTTTTTGAGCTTTGGGTTTCTGTCGTTGTCTTTTCTAATAATTGTATAAAAGGAATATGCGCTGCCTTTAATAGTTCATCAGTATGCGAGAATGTACGCTCCTGTTGTTTGAGAGGGTGCATTGGAATGGGTAGAATCATCGCTTTTTCTTTGGTGAGACGATTATGAAGCTCCTGCCGAAATACCTTTGCAAGAGCCACATCTTGAAGAAACTTTAGCTGGTGTAAGTAATCCTTCATCGCCTCATTATATTGATAAAGGGATGTAGCAGATTGAGAAGGTACAAAACGAGCGGCACATCTTTCACATATAGTCGGCGAGAATTGCTTGGTTAGAATAATTTTCCAGTAAATAGTTATTTTTAATGGCTGTGTGCATATTAAACAATGAGATTCTATTTTATTCATTCAGAAAATCCCTTCTTATTATAAAATTGAATTTTTGCACATGCCTCATCCATCTCTGCCGTAATACCGTGATGAAAGAATAGGACGTCCCCATCAGGAAATTGAACATCTCGCCCAACTCGACCTGCAATCTGAATGAGAGCATTTGCAGTAAAAATCAATGACTCTGCCCCTATAACAGCCACCTGTACATTGCTGATTGTAATGCCTCTTTCTAATATCGTAGTGGTTAATAAGCCCGGAACTGCTTTATTTCGTAGCTTTAACACCTTCACCTTCCGCTCTGGGTCAGCTGCATGCACAGCCAATATGTCTTCATTTAACCCTTGAAAAAGAGGAGTTGCACGTTTCATTAAGTCAATTGTCGGGAAAAATAGTAAAAAGGGTTCCTTTTGGTGTAAGCGCTCCTCCACCCACTTTTTTAACCTTTTAGGGATTTTACCTCGCTTAAAGCATTTATCATAGCCCCATAAAGAACTTACTTGTGGGATTGGTAATGGATGATTATGATAGCGTTTTGGAATAAAAGAGTAGCTTTCTTGCTGGAAAGTATGGAGTAATGATGCTGATGGGGTTGCTGTCACAAATACCAGAGGAGCATTTTCCTTTTTAGCCTTTTCTACTGCTCTTTGTAGAGTTTCATCAAATGTATAAGGAAAAGCATCTGCCTCATCTACAATAATGACATCAAATGCCTTATCAAATCGGTAGAGCTGATGCGTCGTTGCTATAATAAACTGCGCATAGCCCTTTTGGTGAGGTGCTCCACCGTATAAAGCATGAATAACTGTATCCGGAAAAGCCTCTTGAAAGCGTGGATACAGTTCTAACACTACATCTGTCCGTGGTGTAGCAATACAAACACGTAGCCCTCTCTTTAATGCATCATAGACAGTAGGAAAAAGTAGCTCTGTTTTGCCTGCACCGCAAACTGCATGAATTAAATGGGAGCGTTTTGCTTTCACACTTGCCAAGGTTTCATTAGCAGCCTGTTGCTGGAGTTCGGTGTATTGCCCTGCCCATTTTAATGAATGCTTGTTAATTTTTATCGTCTTGGGACCTGTCCAAGTCATCAATTGTGTACAGCTACTGACTCTCCCCATCTTAATACAGTGTCGGCAGTAGACACATTGTTGCTGACATTTTGAGCAATCGAATTTTGTGAATAGGTGCTGGTCTGTATTGTGACAACGATTGCATTTCATAGCTGGCTTCATTTGAATTCCTTCTATTATACTGACGTATTTTCGCTTTATTGCTTTCTCAATATCTTCAGATGAAAATGGCGAATGTTCTTTTAACCAAATGCGCCCTTCATGAAAATCACGTAATGCTGGGGGCAACAACCAACCCCTATATCTCATTAAAACCTCCCCTTTCATAGAAAAAAGCCTCTACTTTTGCAGTAGAGACTTCTCACAATTCGTTATTTTTTTGTCCATCCTAATCCCATTGACCCTTCACCCAAATGAGTACCAATAACAGGACCAAAATAGCTCAATTTAAAGTTTACGTTTGGGTACGTTGCGGCTAATTGCTCTAGCCATTCTTGGGCTTCAGCAGGACAATTTCCGTGAATGACAACAGCGTCCATCGCTGCATACTTTTTTGCATCCTCTGCTAGCAATTCTTCCGCACGCTTTAATGCCTTTTTACGTGTTCGGATTTTTTCGAAAGGTACAATTACCTTATCCACAAAATGTAAAACAGGCTTTACTTGTAGTAAGCCACCGATTAATGCTGCGGCAGAAGATAAACGCCCACCACGCTGTAAATGTGCTAAGTCGTCTACAATGAAGTAAGCACGAATAAACTGCTGCATGTCTGCTAATGCAGCAAGTATGTCTTTTGCTGAATGGCCCTCTTTCGCCATTTCCGCTGCTCTTAATACGTAAAAGCCTTGAACAGCACAGGATATTTCACTGTCAAAGGCATAAACATTAATACCTTCCACCATTTCACTGGCCTGCACTGCACCTTGGTATGTTCCACTAATACCACTCGATAAATGGATGGAAATTATCTCATCGTAATCCTTTGCTAGCTCATCAAAAAGAGCAACAAATTCTCCAATTGGAGGTTGTGTTGTTTTAGGAAATTCTTTAGCTCCACGCACCTTATCATAAAATTCAGATGCTGTGATATCTACTTCTTCTGCAAATAATTGACCTGAGATATTAACACTTAAAGGTATCATGTGAATGTTTAAGCGTGCACGTTCCTCAGCTGTAATATATGCAGTACTATCTGTTACGATTGCCGTCCTCATCCATGTCCACTCTCCTATAATTTTTAGTTTACAATCTATTTCTACTTGGTGCAATTGTTGTTGTTGTTGTGTTGTTATTGCTGGCGCTTCGCTTTTGCATAAATGACGGAAAACAAAAAGAAATGAATGTGAAATGAATGACGAACGTCGGATTCCCGTTCTTGCCCTTCTAGAGTCGTGCTAGTAAGCTAGCTTCCATTTCACATTCATTGTCTATGTATAAATAGGCATATCTTCACTCAATTGATATGTTGAATGAAGATAGCTTCTGTTAATTTCCTGTACTTGACTGTGAGTCATCGCCAATATAAAAGACACTCGTCACTTTCCAATCATTGTCCTCTTTCACAAAGACTGTTACCTGACGTCCTGCACTTTCATGTTCGACATTTGTCTCAAGCTGAAGTGAGTGCATTTTCATGTTGGCAAATACTTGCGCCTCTTCTGATTCATACTTTGCAATTGTTACATTTTCTACTTCACGCTTAATATCAAATTGATCAAATACTTCTGATGCATATGTTTTTTCTTCATCGTATTTAAAACCCTTTGGATTTTTCGAGATTGTATTCATATAACGATCAATTTCTTCAGCATTTAATGCAGCAATATACTCATCAAAAGATGCTAAAATCGCCTTTTCATCTTCCGCTGGTACATTATCAGCCTTTTCTACGTTTCCACCCATCATTTCAAAGCCAACTGTACCATCCTCTATTACTTTATCTCGTTCTTCATCACTCATCTTTTCATCTTTATTACCACAGGCAGTTAACACTAATAAGATTAGAACTGCTAGAAAACTTTTCTTTAACATCAAAAAACCTCCCGCGCATATTGTAGCATATAAATGCTTTCGTAGGAATTTTGTTGTGCATTTTCAACATTTAAGTGCTACATCTTCCTTATGACGCATTAGGCTGTAAAATGTTGCATGAATTGCTAGTTATCATATTCATACTAATGATTAGTAATGTTACAAAATTGTGAATGACCTGTTCTTCATCATGTAAGCCCAATACAAATTATTACCAAAAAACAATAAAAAACTGTTTTAAAAACTACTTCAATAAAAAGTAGCTTTTAAAAACAGTTTTAGCAATTAACGTACTTCAACCCAGCCATTTTTAATGGCTGTTACAACTGCTTGTGTACGGTCATTCACATTCATTTTTTGTAGAATACTTGATACGTGGTTTTTAACTGTTTTTTCAGAGATAAACAGTGTCTCACCAATTGTACGGTTTGATTGACCATCTGTTAATAATTGTAATACTTCACATTCACGCTTAGTTAGCAAATGGAATGGACGACGAATTTCAGTTTGATGGAAGTTTCCTTTATTTTCATGTTCTGAAAGTCGTTTAAATTCTGCTACTAGGTTTTTCGTTACTTTTGGATGTAAATAAGAACCGCCGTTGGCAACAACTTTAATCGCCTCAACGATTTCATCTGCATCCATCTCTTTTAACATATAGCCAAGAGCACCTGATTTTAATGCATGCGTAACATATGTTTCATCGTCATGTATAGACAGCATAATCACTTTTGCATCTGGAAATTCAGTAATTAACTCTGCCGTTGCTTCTACTCCATTTTTGCCTGGCATGTTAATATCCATAAGTACAACATCTGGTTCGTTTTCAGCGTATAACGTAACCACATCTGTACCATCGTCACCTTCTGCTACTACATCAAACGTATCTTCAAAATCTAAAATGCGTTTTACTCCTTCGCGGAATAGCTGGTGATCGTCTACAATAATAATCTTTGTCATTTGTCTTTACCCCCTAGATTTCTGCGACAGTTACATCATTCTACTTCTAACGGTATTTTAAATAACACCGTTGTCCCTCGATTGATTTCACTCGTAATGGTGATTGTACCATTTAAAATTTCAATACGTTCTTTCATTCCTAATATTCCAAAGGAATGATCTTTCACTACTTGTGGGTCGAAGCCTATGCCATCATCTTTTACAACAATGTTGACGGCATCTTTTAACCATTCAAGCTTTACCCAAATGTCTTTACACTTTCCATGCTTCATGGCGTTGGTTACACATTCTTGTACTAATCGGAAAATGGATACTTCATAATTTGAAGGTATACGTTTTTCTGTACTTCTCGATTGGAAATGAATTTCAACACCTGGATTATATTCAGTCACTGTCGATAAATACTTCTTTAATGTCGGAATAATTCCCAAATCATCAAGTGCCATTGGTCGTAGATCATAAATAATACGTCGCACCTCAGATAAGGCATTACGTACCGTTTTCTTTAAATCGGCAATTTCAGCCAAAGCCTTTTCAATACCTTTTTCACGATACGTTCTATCTATTAAATCAGTGCGCATAAGGACATTTGCAAGCATTTGAGCAGGTCCATCGTGAATCTCTCTTGATAAACGCTTACGCTCTTCCTCTTGAGCTGCAATAATACGTATCCCAAAATCCTGTTTCATTTTTGCTTGTTCAAGGGCTAAACCAACATTTCTTAAATCTGAAGTTAAGTAATTCAAAACGACATTTACCTGATTAACAATATGATCAGCACGTTCAATCGTATCGAGTAATCCTCTTAATCTTCTCTCTAGATCATCTCTTTTATCCCGTAGCTGTTTTTCTTGTGTTCTAATAACGGAGAGCTTTACTTGAAAATCATGTGCAGTTTCATAGGCTTCTCTAACTTGTTCTTCGGTATAATTATCAAAAGCTTTACTCACTAGCACAAGTCGTTGCTTAGCAAGCTGCGTACTTTTTTCCAATGCATCGCCATCATCAATTACGATTGATATTTGTTTTCGAACAATTTCCAGCTCTTTTTGCATATCTTCAAAGCTTCTGCGGCTTTGTTCACTTATAATAAAGATATCATCCTTTGAGCTCATGATTGTATCTAACATTCGATTAAAAATGTCATCAAGCGACTTTAAATCGAAGGTATCATTTGAAAACATAGTATACTCCCCAGTCTAATGTCTTATGATTACTTACTAATTTAATAGACTAAAATCACATATTCCATAGTCTACACCTATTATAGCATTACCATGCTAAAATTTAATGCTTTTTCTTCATGAAAATTATAGAATAGAACTCTAGTTAAAAGGAGATTGATACGAATGAGAGAAAACTATTTAACAGTAAAAGGATATGGTGAAAGCGAAATTGTCATTTCCAAATCTCGCTTTCTCACTTATATAGAACGTGCAGAAACGGAAGAGGATGCAATTTCTTTTATAGATGGTATAAAAAAATTGCATCATAATGCAACACATAACTGCTCTGCATATATTATTGGAGAGCATGATCATATTCAAAAGGCAAATGATGATGGGGAACCTAGTGGTACTGCAGGCGTCCCTATGTTAGAGGTCTTAAAAAAACAAGGGTTAAAAGATACGGTCGTTGTTGTGACCCGCTATTTCGGAGGCATTAAGCTCGGTGGTGGTGGCCTTATTCGTGCTTATGGAAAAGCAACTACAGAGGGATTAACTGCTGCACAGATAGTTGAACGTAAATTGCATCATGTCATGAAAGTAGCTATTGATTATACATGGCTAGGAAAAGTCGAAAATGAAATAAGAAGTTCATCATATTCTTTAGAGGAAATACGTTATTTGGAGGGTGTTGAAATTATTGTTTCTGTGCTAAAAGAGGAAGAAGAACAGTTCCGAAGTTGGATAACAGAAATGACAAATGGACAGGCTACCATCACTTTCGAAGATGCTCAATTTGTAGAATTTATTGTCAATTAAATAGTTTTAATTGTCGAAACTAAATATGCATAGTATAATTTTTTTGTTAAGCTATTTTATTGTCCACACAATTGCTTAGTTAAAATTGAATAAAAGTTAGCTTTATCGCATTATTATTCCCAATAATTAGAGGAGAATATATCTATTATGAAAAAAAGATCTGTTAGTCCAAATAAAAAGAGGTCTTCTAAAGCTTCCTTAATTATAAAAGTTACACTACTCCTTGTTGCAAGCTTGGTGATTTGTGTAACGGCTTATGCTGTTTACCTTACAAAACAGGTAGAGCATGCTGCAGACTCAGCATATGAGGAGTTAGAAGGTCGAGAGGTTTCAACGCAACGTGTAGAGAAAGTAGAGCCTGTACATGACAATGTCTCTATTTTATTTGTAGGTGTTGATGATAGTGACAATCGAGGGCAAGGTTCGGATCATTCACGCTCCGATGCACTCGTTTTAGCTACATTAAATAACAAAACTCATACAATTAAAATGCTAAGCATTCCTCGTGATTCTTACGTTTATATTCCTAAAGTAGGTTATAAAGATAAAATTACTCATGCACATGCTATGGGTGGAACACTTACTACTATTGAAACAGTAGAGGAACTATTTGATATTCCAATCAATTACTATGTACGTATGAATTTCAATGCCTTTATTGATGTAGTCGATGCTTTAGGTGGTATTGAAGCTGAAGTACCTTATGCTTTACATGAATTAGATGAGTTTGATAAGTTTACAATTAACTTACAGCCAGGCTTACAACATTTAAATGGTAGTGAGGCACTTGCACTCGCAAGAACACGTAAACAAGATAATGATATTGAGCGTGGTAAACGTCAACAGGAAATTCTATCTGCGATTATTAAAAAAGTCGCTTCTGTTAAGTCCGTTACGAAATATGATGATGTCATTAAAGCTCTTGGTGATAATATGAAAACAGATATGACATTCACTGAAATGAAGTCCTTCTTATCTTATTTATCAAAAGGCGCACCACGTATCGATTCCTTAACATTAGATGGCACGGATGATACATCTACTGGTATTTATTATTACCAGTTAAATCAAGATTCTGTTGAAGAAACAAAGGAGATTTTCAAAAACCATCTTGGCCTAAATGAACAATCATCAAGTCTAACAAGTGGCAATACAGGAACAGATAGTGCTGCTAGTAGCGATGACAATTCAGTTACTGAATAGAGCTTTCAGACCATAGACAAACAACTTGTCTATGGTCTTTTTATATGGCTTCTCCATTGATTGACTACCCTTTTCATTTACCCCTCCTAGTAATCGATAAACAAGCTTATTTAAGTTTACCTTCTATTCCATTCCCTATATATAATCGGTTTAAAAGAGTTTCTCAGTGTCTAACTTTAATAGTAACCCTATTTAACAACAAAAAAGCAATCATACAAATTGTATGATTGCTTATATTTTATTTACTAAATATCCGTACAAAATTTAATAATGGTTTATAGTTTTTACCAGCCAATCCGATGACCTCTACAAAGATTTCAATAGCTGTTAGGATGACCGCTACAAGTAATATAGCTCCCCAAACCTTTGCCATAGAGAAAATGATAGCTGCTAATCCAAACATTACTGCAATTCCGTAGATAATTAGGACTGTTTGTCGATGTGTAAAGCCCATATCGAGTAATCGATGGTGTAAATGTGATTTATCTGGGTCAGACCATTTCTTCTTCATGCGAACACGACGAACAATGGCAAAGAATGTATCAGAAATCGGAACACCAAGGATAATAATTGGAATGATTAAAGCTACGAATGTAATATTTTTAAAACCAAGTAACGCTAACACAGAGATCATAAATCCTAGGAACAATGCCCCTGTATCACCCATAAAGATTTTTGCTGGGTGGAAATTATAAAATAAGAAACCAAGTGAAGCTACAGCTAAAATGGCTGCTAACGCTAAAACAAACACATTGCTCATGATAAACGCCATGACAGCTAATGTAATCAGTGCAATCGTAGAAACACCTGCAGCTAGACCATCAAGGCCGTCAATTAAATTAATGGCATTCGTAATACCGATGATCCAAATAATCGTTAATGGAATACTCAATAAACCAAAATCTAATGTACCTAAGAAAGGTAGATTAACCATTTCAATTTCAATACCACCTACAAAAACAACAATCAGTGCAGCAACTAGCTGACCAAGCATTTTTGCTTTAGCAGAAATCTCACGCATATCATCAATAACACCTGTGATTACGATTATACAAGCACCAATAATGATAGCTAATAAAGCCTCATTACTACCATGTTTTGTATGAACTAAAAATGAGTATAAAATCGTCACGCCAATAATAAAGGCAAGGAAAATGGCTAAACCGCCAAGTCTTGGCATAATTCGAGCATGTACTTTTCGATAGTTTGGTGCATCAACTGCACCTATTCTAAACGCTAAACGTTTCACTAATGGAGTTAACAAAATGGATGCAACGAACGCTGCTATTAAAGACACGTAAAGCATGTCTCTCCTCCTCAAATATATAATCTACATTGAAATCCAAATTGATTATAGCATGAACAAGCATTGAAATATACTTTTTCTAAACATTTTCCACGATTTCACAAATATTTTGTACATTTTAGCATTAGTAGATTCCTATACAGTCAAATGTAGTCACCATTCGCAAAATTTGATAGAATAATGGAGTGTCTAGCATGTAGACAACTTTAAAGGAGCGTATATTTCATGTTCTCAATTTTCAAAAGTAATAAAGAGCAAACTAGTGCTCGTCAATTAAAACGCTACTACAAAATAGTAGATCAAATTAACAATCTTGAAGAAAAATATGTTAACAAGTCAGATGCCGAATTACGAGAAATGACTTTTATTTTCAAAGATCAATTAGAACAAGGTGAGCCTCTTACATCGATCATCCCGGACGCATTTGCTGTTGTACGCGAAGCCTCAAAGCGTGTATTAGGAATGCGTCATTTTGATGTCCAGCTTATCGGTGGCCTGGTATTAACTGAAGGCAATATTGCTGAAATGCCTACTGGTGAAGGTAAAACACTTGTTGCTTCTCTTCCCTCTTATGTGCGTGCATTAGAAGGTAAAGGTGTTCATGTCATCACGGTTAATGATTACCTAGCAAAGCGTGACTATGAGCTTGTTGGTCAAATCCATCGTTTCCTTGGCTTAACTGTAGGTTTAAATGTACCAATGATGGAACCTGGTGAAAAGAAAGAAGCCTATAACGCCGATATTACATACGGTGTGGGTACTGAGTTTGGCTTCGATTATCTACGTGACAATATGGCTTATAGCTTAGCAGATAAAGTACAACGTCCTTATCACTTCGCTATTATCGATGAAGTAGATAGTGTATTAATCGACGAAGCGAAAACACCTTTAATTATCGCAGGTAAAATGCCTTCTAATGATGAATTACACCGCATTGCTGCTATGTTAGCGAAACGATTTAAGAAAGATGAAGATTATGACTTTGACGATGAAACAAAGGCTACTTCTCTAACGGATAAAGGTATTGAAAAGGTTGAGGCTGCCTTCAATATCGATAATTTATATGACTTAGAACACCAAACACTCTTCCATTACGTAATCCAAGCAGTACGTGCACATGTGATGTTTAAGCGCGATGTTGATTACATTGTCAAAGAAGACAAAATTGAGCTTGTTGATATGTTTACAGGTCGTATTTTGGAAGGTCGTTCACTTTCTGATGGTTTACATCAAGCGATTGAAGCTAAAGAAGGCGTAACGATTACAGATGAAAATAAATCAATGGCCCAGGTCACAATTCAAAACTATTTCCGTATGTATCCAAAGCTTTCCGGGATGACAGGTACAGCGAAAACACAGGAAAAAGAAATTCGCGAAGTATACGGCATGGAAGTTGTGCAAATCCCAACAAACCGTCCGCGTCAGCGTATTGATCAACCTGACCTTATTTTTAGCACACAGGAAGCAAAATATAAGTATGTTGCAGCTGAGGTTAAAAAACGTCATGAAAAAGGCCAGCCAATTTTAATTGGGACAACATCGATTTTACAATCTGAAACTGTAGCTGACTATCTGAAAAAGGAAAAATTAACATTCCAATTACTTAATGCAAAAACAGTTGAACAAGAAGTTGAACTTATTTCACAGGCAGGTCAAAAGGGTCGTATTACGGTAGCGACAAACATGGCTGGTCGTGGTACGGATATCATGTTAGGTGAGGATGTACACGAGCTTGGTGGTTTATATGTAATTGGGACAGAAAAGCATGAAAGCCGTCGTGTAGACAATCAGTTGCGTGGGCGTTCAGGCCGTCAAGGTGATGTAGGCGAAAGTCGCTTCATTCTCTCTATTGAAGATGATATGTTCCGCCGTTACGCAAAAGAAGAAGTAGAAAAATTCTCTGCAAAAATGATTGTAGATGATCAGGGTATTATTCAAAATAAAGAGGTTCAAGAGCTTATTGACCGAACACAACGAATTGTTGAAGGTTCCCAATATGGCATGCGGGAGTATAACCTAAAATTAGACGATGTTATCAATGACCAACGTACCGTTCTTTATGGACTTCGCGACAAAATTTTAGCTGGCGAAGATTTAATGGGTGAACTGAAGAAAATGCTACGTGAAACGGTTGATTTTGCTGTTCATGACGCCGCGCCAGAAGATGTATCTCCAATTGAATGGGATTACGAACAAATGGAGAATGCGCTTAACTCATTATTCATCACACCTGTTTCAATCAACCGAGAAATAGGAAAAACAAAACAAATTCTTGCTGAAATTCAACCTTCTGAACAAGAACTGCTTGATCGCATGGAGACATTCGCTGAAAACGAAAGAGTCATAGAAGTACTTCCTCAAATTATGCTTAGCCATATTGATAGCGGCTGGATTAAGCATTTAGAGGCCATGACGCATTTAAAAGAAGGAATCGGTCTACGTCATTATCAGCAAGAAGATCCAATGCGAATTTACCAACGTGAAGGGTTAGAATTATTCGGTAAAAACTTCCAAGAATTACGTCGTTCTATTATTATAGAAATTACAGGCTTCATGAAAACAGTTGAGGCACAACAGGAGGAACAATAATGGGCTTATTTTCATTTTTTAAAAAATCAGATAAAGTTGTTCAGGAAAACACAATTGACTCAAAAGATTTACTAGGGAATACAACGAAAAATACAGGTGATAATCGCGATGTGGAGACAAAATTATCATTCCATCCAGAATGGGATGTCCCACAAGAGCAAAAATACATTTTTAACTTCCTAGCGAATGAGCTAGAGCCGTTGAAACCAAACCAATTATCGCTCTCTTCAATTAGTATTGAAGAAGGTCGAGGTGGAAAATGGTTAGTTCGTGCATTTTTCCGTTCCTCTCTACCTCAAGCTATTGAGCTAGGTGAAATTGAACTTTTCATTATGGATAAAAATGATGAGCTTGTTGCATCTAAAAAATTCGATTTTAAAGCACTTGGTACAATCCCAGCAGAAAGTGCTCGTCCATGGGTATTTGAATTTGAAAAGTCTACAATTAAAGTAGATGAAGTTCCCGAAGATGGCTGGAAAATTGCCTTTAATCTTGTTTCCCTTCGCGGTCATCAATTAGAATTAGATCCGTCATGGGAAAAACAGTTACCAGCAGAACAAAAAGAAGAACTTGAGAAAATCGTTAAAACATTACCAAAGCTAGGTGAGACAGAAGTGAATTTCACAGGTTTACAGGCCAAACTAGCTGACAATGGTAATTTAAACGTATCTATCTTTATTCGTAATGGACATAATAAAGCAATCAATCTAGAACAATTACCATTAGAAATTGTCGATGCTACAGGTAAACAAATTGCCAAAGGTTCCTTTAAAATGGATCCAATCTTAACTGTCCAGCCAAACTCCACAAAGCCTTGGACATTTATTTTCCCTGCAGAGCTTGTTGATGCTAAAGACGCTGACCTTTCTCGTTGGACAGCTCGTGTAACACAATAACCTAAAACCCCCCTTTCTCTTTTATGAACTGCTCCCCAAATGTTAGACACATCTAACATTTGGAGGAGCAGTTTTTATATGGCTAAATTTACATCGGAAGAAAAACTACAAGCAGCCTTACGTTACATAAAAGGCAATGAAAGTTCACATGAAATTGCTAAATCTATCGGAACAGATCACAAAGCAATTCTTAATTGGGCGAAACAATATGAGTATAATGGCGTAGAAGCGTTTATAAAGCGATATACAAATTATTCGGCACAGTTTAAACTAGACGTACTAAACTTTATGATTGAAAATGGTACGTCCTTACTTGAAACAGCAGCTATCTTTAAGATAGCTACGCCTTCTACACTTCGTAGTTGGAAAAAGCAATTTAAAACAAAAGGATTCGATGCCCTTCAATCAAGGAAAAAGGGGCATCCATCCATGAAAAAAGAAACGAACAAACAACCAAAACAAGCACCAGTAGAAGGGACACCTGAAGCACTTCAAGCAGAAATCAATCGTCTACGTATGGAAAATGAGTACTTAAAAAAGTTGAACGCCTTAGTTCAAGCCAAGGAAAAATCACCAAAGAAGACAAAGTAAAGGTCATCTATGAATTAAGGCATAAATACTCGGTGAAGGCGCTTGCGAAATTCGCAGGCATTCCACGTAGCACGTACTATGATTTAGTGAAGAAGATGGATCGTCCAGATCCAGATGCCGAGTTAAAGGCCGAAATTCGAGCAATTTATAACGAACACGAAGGTCGTTATGGTTATCGTCGTATTCGTGATGAGCTAGCAAATCGTGGGAAAAAAGTGAATCATAAAAAGGTTCAACGTATCATGAAAGAATTAGGTTTAAAGTGCTTAGTGCGTATGAAGAAATACAAATCTTATAAAGGGACAATCGGTAAGATTGCGCCTAATAGATTGGATCGTAACTTCATAGCAGAAGCACCGAATGAAAAATGGGTTACAGATATTACGGAGTTTAAGCTGTTTGGTGAAAAGCTCTATTTATCACCTATTTTAGACTTATTTAACGGCGAAATTATTACGTACACAATTGGTCATAGACCAACATATTCGCTTGTATCAGAAATGTTGGAGAAGGCACTAGAGAGGTTGCCAGAGGAACATCAATTATTGATGCATTCAGATCAAGGTTGGCATTACCAAATGAAACAATATCGCCACGCCCTTGAATCAAGAGGCATTGTGCAAAGTATGTCACGTAAGGGAAACTGTTATGACAACTCTGTCATGGAGAATTTCTTCGGCATCATGAAGTCAGAATTCCTCTACTTAAAGGAATTTGATAGTGTCGAGCATTTTAAAAAGGAACTTGAAAAGTATATAACGTATTACAACACGAGACGTTTAAAGGCAAAATTAAAACTGAGTCCGGTAGAATACCGAACTCAGTTTACCCAAGCTGCCTAAACGAAATAACCGTGTCTAACTTATAGGGGTCACTTCATTTAGAAGAAAGGGGGGTTTTGTTAAAAGCGATTTTTGCCTAGGCAAAAATCGCTACTTTTTATTTCACACTATCAAAACGTTTATAGGCTACTAATTTAGAAGACCAGTAGGAGTACGTAACATCCGAAACTTCTACACCATCTGTACCCGCATGAATGAATTTATTATCTCCGAGATAAATTCCCATATGAGAAATACCTTCTTTATACGTATTCTCAAAGAACACTAAATCGCCGGGTACTGGATTTTCTACATGGGTAGTATTACCGTAAAAATAGCCCTCACTGCTTGCTCTTCCTATTTTTAAACCACCTTGATTAAAGGCATAAAAAATAAAGCCACTGCAATCAAGCCCTACAGGTGTATTTCCACCGTATAGATAGGGTGTTCCAACCAATGTATTGGCAACTTCAACGGTTTTGTTATAAATCGCTTGTCCATTAGCTGTAGGATCTTTCGCAGTTACTTTTGATGGAGTGCCCGTACCTGAAGTCACATTATTATGTATAGTATCACCATCGGGTATCACTGCAGCTGAAGAAAGCTTCAGTACTTGTCCAACAAAAATCGTGTCTTTTTCAAGCTTATTCCAATCCATTATATCCTTAATTGTCACATTATATAGCTTTGCAATTTTTGATAAGGTGTCACCCTTTGCTACTGTATGAGAACTAGATGCTGGTTTTCCAGAAGTTGATGGAGTTGCGGGCTTTACTCCCTCATTCGTTGATTGTTTTGGAATCTCAAGCTTTTGAGCTACAAAAATCGTATCTTTCGATAGATTATTCCACTTCATAATATCCCCAATCGTGACTTGATGATTTTGGGCGATTTTCGTTAAAGTATCTCCTTTTTGTACAGTATATGTTGCTGCTTCCGCTGTTTGTAATGCTAAAAATGAAGTTGCTAAAGTACTTAGAACAAGAATTCTCCATTTTTTTGTCTTTTGCATACCAAAGTGCCTCCGTTCGTGCTAGAATATTCCCTTGTGTGTCTATCATACTAGATAACTATTGCATGAAAAATCGGAAAAACTGACTATTTTTCAAACATTATAGGAAACTTATAGAATACGACGAAATCCGACTATATTGAAATACTATTTTCATTGCAAGATTAGTGTTCCTATGATAACATACACTTCTGTATTTAAAATTTTTAGAAAGTTTTAGCTTTTCAATCTTAAAGGAGTTATTATACTTATGAAAAACATCTTGCATTTCATCAAAGGAAATTTAGCAGTAGGATTACTACTATTTGCCTTGTTCTTGGGTGCTGGTAATATTATTTTCCCACCATTATTAGGCCAACAAGCAGGTGAAAACATCACTGTAGCCATGATTGGTTTCCTTATAACAGGTGTTGGTCTTCCACTATTAGCGATTGTTGCTGTTGCCAAAGCAGGAGGCGATTTACAACTGCTTGCTAACCGTGTTAGTCCTGCTTTTGGGGTGATTTTCACCTCCATTGTCTACTTAGCAATTGGACCGTTCTTTGCTGTACCACGTACTGGATCTGTGTCCTATGAAATAGGCATTGCGCCATTTCTCTCTGAAGCGATGAGGGATCATTGGGCGCCACTTTTTATCACATCTATCTTGTTTTTCACGTTAATTCTATATTTATCTATTAACCCTTCGAAGCTCGTCGATCGAGTAGGTAAAATTTTAACACCTGCCCTGCTTTTTGTTATTTTATTGCTTGCTGTTAAAAGTTTTATCTCTCCTATGGGAGAACCAGGAGAAGCCGTAGGAAACTATAAAGTGTCACCATTAGCTGAAGGCTTTGTACAAGGTTACTTAACGATGGACGTTCTAAGTGCTCTTGTTTTTGGTATCGTCATTTTACAAGCCTTGCGTGATATGGGTATGAAAGATACAAGAAAACAAGTAAAAACAACCATTTTTGCGGGGGTCGTTGCTGCAATAGGTTTATCCTTTGTCTATATCTCTCTAGGGCATATTGGTAATACAAGTATCAATGCAATCGGTATTTCTGATAATGGCGGAAATATTATTGCAAAATCAGCTGAGGTGCTCTTTGGAAGCCTTGGAAGTATTATTTTGTCTGCGACTATTTTACTAGCTTGTATATCCACAGCTGTTGGTTTATTGACTGCTAATGCACAATTTTTCCATAAGCTATTCCCTCAAATTTCATATAAAACGTTTTTAGTTGTCTTCACTATTTTTAGTACAGCTATTACAAATGTGGGACTTTCAACAATAATTAGTGCATCACTACCTGTACTATTAATCATTTATCCTTTAGCTATGGTATTGATGGTCTTGTCACTAGCTGATCATTTCTTTAAAGGTGGACAAATTGTTTATATTTTAGCGCTCGTTCCAACTTTCCTTGTCAGTCTATATGATGGCTTAAAACAAATGAAAGTTGAAATTACACCTTATGAAACTATCCTGAAAGCATTGCCAATGTATGAGCAAAATTTAGGATGGCTTTTACCAGCTATTGTTGGCGCATCAATTGGTTTTATTATTCATAAATTGATAAAAAAATAATTTACAAGAATCTACTTGCCCATAGCGACAAGTAGATTCTTTTTCTACCTCATATAAGTCCACCACTATAGCGATGGCTTCATGTATAATAAAAATTAGATACTCAATTGCATAATGTAACCATCCATTTAATACCTAATAATGATACATTCTATTTTGAGTTCTAGAAAAGAGGTGTCCAATGAAAAAGTTAATATGGTCATTCGTATTTGTTCTAAGCTTCTTCCTTCTCCCTTTTACAACTACTCACGCTGCTGAAAATGATCAACAGCTTATTAAGGAAATTAAGGAGATTGTGAAAGATACTTACGTTGGAACAATTAATGGAAATTTAGAGAAGGCTACATCCATCTCAGAAATCATGAGTATGCTTGATCCTTACTCAACCTACTTCACTAAGCAAGAATTTGAAAATTATATGAATAGCATCAACCTATCTACTATAGGTATAGGTGTGGTGATTGAAGAACACGAAGATGGAATTCATATTTTACAAGTAATCGAAGGCAGTGGTGCTTTTGAGGCTGGTGTTCAGGCTGGAGATATCATCATTGGGGTTAATGGTGAATCCATTATCGGGCGTTCTACTCAAGAGGCCTCTTCCCTTTTAATCGGTAATGAAGGGACTAAGGTGGAAGTTACATTAAAGAATAGTGACAGTTCAAAAACTACCAAAACTATTACACGTAAAAAATTCACATTACCAAATGTACAAGCTGACATGCTATTTGGAAATGTGGGCTATATTTCGTTGGCTTCCTTTTCAGAGGATGGTGCACAGCTTGTTAAAAATGCGCTGATAGACTTAAAAAAACGTGGTGCAACATCGTTCATCTTAGATTTACAAAATAATGGTGGAGGTTATGTGACAACAGCTGAAGAACTAACAGGATTATTCCAATCTGCTAAAGTTGCGTATTTATTAGAAGAAGCACATAACTCTTATACCATCCCAGCAGTTCAACAAGATACAAAGTTTCCTAAAGATACCCGTATTCTTGTAAACCGCTATAGTGCCAGTGCTTCTGAAATGCTTTCCGCATCATTGAAAGACCAGAAAGCTGCTATTTTATACGGAGAAACAACCTATGGGAAAGGCGCTATGCAAGGCTTTTACACATTACAGGATGGTAGCTATTTAAAGCTTACAGTTGGTAAATTTACAGGTCCTGCAGGTCATACTATTCATGAAGTAGGCGTTAAGCCAAATGTTCAAACCACAACAGCACCTATTTTCCAGGCACATTATGATGCATTGAAGGAGAAATATCCTAAATATAAACAACTTTCCACGGTAAAAAATATTGCTGATACACAAAAATTTACAGTAAAAATTCCTGCTGGGCTTACTTCTCAAATTGCTAAAAGCAACATTCAACTGGCTGCTTTAGGAGCTAAGGAAGTACCCGTAGCAGTTAAAATTGAAGGTCGTACATTAACTGTTACACCTAAGAGTGCTTTATCACCAAATCAGGAATATATGCTACTTATTCACCCGAAGAGCAAAGATCAAAAAGGCTACTATCAGCATATAAGAATAAGCAATTAAAAAAACTGTCATCGATAATAAGTATCGATGGCAGTTTTTTATATCACTTCTTTGGTTTTCCAAAAATATAATTGTACAATATCATTTGCAAGTTCTGCAGGTAACCTTTTTTCTTCTAATAAATTCGTAATGATGAGTCTTTCTATTGAGCCTACTAAACTATCTATCATGATTTTTATATCCACACTATACAGTTGTAGATCTTTGTCACAATCATGCAGATAAATAAGGTGGATCAATTGCTGTGTCATTTGGTTTTTCACCAAATGTGCTTGCTTGGATTCAATAAAACCTATTTTTGTTAATTCAGGATTTTCAATTATGTATACGAACAAGTTCAATAACTTTTGCTCTAAGAGCGTGATAAAACCCTGTAATCCATATTCAATAATGTCAGTTGACTTACTATTCATTACTGCCAAGAATCCGCTTTGAAATTGCGCATTCAAATCGTTATAAAGGGCATCCTTGCTTTTAAAATAGAGATAAAAAGTAGGCTGAGTTACATTGGCAGCCTTTACAATGTCACTAATTTTTGTGTGATGATAACCTTTATCAGAAAATAGCTCTATCGCTTTTTCAAGTAATAGTTGTTTACTTTGTTCGCCATTTGAATTAAATTTTCTGCCTCTTGCCATACTTTCCACCTTATCTTAGTTTAGAGTAGTCATATTCCCTTTTGTATTGCTTATATAGACACACTATTCTAAATCAAAAGTAACTACAAATTCACAAAACGTACATAATTTAATCTTGATTATATACCATTTTATTATAATACACCCTGTTTTTTTTTACTATAAACTACTATTAATATGATATTTAAATTGAAAAATGAAAAAGCGGATATCTAAGAATCACTTCTAAGAATACCCACTAATAAATTATATTAAAATATAAATAATTCTGAAATACTATCATGCCATTTCAAGTAAATCACTCTCGAAAAGTCCAATATTATACATATTCGCAAATTTAGACATATACTAATTAACATAAAGCAAATCTTTTATTTTGAAAAGTCCTTTTTTTTTGAAAAAATTTTTTAATTTAAATTTTTATCATGAAAAAGTCAATGACTGCAATAGTTTTATCTCACTAACTGGCTTCGAAAAAATTTTTTCTGAAAATCAAACCATTTTACTTTTCAAAAAAAGTGTTATAATCGCCAAGAATTTAAAATTTTCATTTTTGGAGGCATATGATGGTATTACGTGACTTTTTCATTTACTTATCAGAGAACAAATTATTAAACAGCGCTGCACAAAAATATGGTTTAAAAATGGGTGCTCAAAGTGTTGTTGCTGGCACAAGTTTACCAGAAGTTGTGCAATCGATTAAAGAATTAAACAAGGCCAATATTTCTTGTACAGTCGATAATCTAGGCGAGTTCGTCTACGAAAAATCAGAGGCAACTGCTGCCAAAAATAACATTTTAGCTGTTGTACAAGCTATTCATGATGAACAGCTTGATGCACACATCTCTCTTAAACCTTCACAATTAGGTTTAGATATTGATTACGCATTTTGCTATGAAAACTTAAAAGAAATCGTAGCTCTTGCACATCAATATAATATTTTCGTGAATTTCGATATGGAAAACTACGAGCGTTTACATAGCTCTTTTGAATTATTAGAGGAATTACACAAAGAGTATGATAACGTAGGGACAGTTATTCAAGCTTACTTCTTCGAATCAGAGGAAAATATTGAGAAATATAAAAACTTCCGCTTACGTATTGTAAAAGGTGCTTATAAAGAACCTGAAAATGTGGCTTATCAATCTAAAACTGATATTGACCATAATTACTTAAAACTAATTGAATATCATTTGCTACATGGTAAATTTACTTCGATTGCGACACACGATCATAATGTGATCAACCATGTAAAACAATTTGTGAAACAACATAATATTCCAAATGAAAAATTCGAATTCCAAATGCTATATGGTTTCCGTAAAGAAATGCAGCTAGACCTTGCTCGTGAAGGTTATAATTTCTGCACATACCTACCATTCGGTAATGACTGGTACGGTTACTTTATGCGTCGTTTAGCTGAGCGTCCACAAAATGTTGCACTTGTGACAAAACAAGTGTTTAACAAAAAAACGAACATGGCAATTGGCTTAGGAGCAGCTGCATTTGCGCTTGGTCGCCTTTCGAAAAAAGGAAAATAATTATACAAGCTTGAAGCTATCCATCAGTTTTGTGTTTTTATCCTTCAGTTAGATCGTTCTATCCTTCACTTTCGGGAAACTATCCAAAAAAGCGAAAACATTGTTAATCAATGTTTTCGCTTTTTTTATTGAGCTTATAGTTTTTAACTCGATACTGTAAACTTTGTCGCCGAATCCCTAACGCAGCAGCCGTTTTGGAGATATTGCCTTGATGAAAGTCCAATGCCTTCGAAATATAGTACTCCTCTACCTCTTTCATATAGACATCTAATGGTCGAATATCCTGTTGATTTTTAATGACAAACAAGTCACTCGTAGAAACCTCTTTTTCCGTCTCCTCACAAGAGCTTTGGATTTTCCATTTGAAATGCACTGGCAGCATATGTGATTCAACTATCGTTTCATTGGTGATCAACGAGGTTATTTCATCCAGCAGGACTTCTAATTCCTTTAAATTTCCTGGCCAATCATATTTTAAAAAGGTATCTCGTACTTCTTCTGAAAGCCCGTGAATAGATGAGCCAAAGCTATCACGATGTCTTTTGAAATAATCATCGATAAAGGGCATAATATCTTCTTTTCTTTCTCGTAAAGGAGGTACATAAATCGTAATACCTGAAAAAAGTCTGTAAAGCTTTTTGGATAGCTCATGCTTTTGAATCAAATCAATTGGATCTTTGCCAACACTAGCAATTAAAACATGCTGATGATTAGGATGATTATTAAAAAGTTCAACAATCTTTTCCTGTGCTTCTAAAGATAAATATTCAATGCGCTCAGCAAAGAAGGTTATTTTCTCCTTTTCCACAATATATTTTTCAAATTGCTTTAATACCGTTTTCTCATCTCGACGGCAAATTAAAGCAATAAACATATCATTTTGTACCTTTAGATCATGATGTATTCCCTCTGCAACCATATCAATCCCAGTACCTGATTCCCCTATTAACACAACAGGCATTCTACTTAGTGCCACAATTTTTGCTTTTTCAATGACATCCTTCATGACTGGTGATACAGCCGTGATGATGTCAAATGTCAATGGAGCGCCATACCTTCTCAATGGCTGATACATCATGTATTCAAGCTGTGTAATATCTCGGGCAAATTCCACAGCGCCTATTAAAGAGCCTTCATAGTGCAACGGATAAATATTGCTTATGTAGGTCACTTCTTGATTTTTTTTATTCCAATACGTTTTTTTTATATTGTGCACTGGCGTTTCAGAGCTGAGGACCTTATAAATATCGCTTTTTTCGATTTCAAAATCAATAATCTCTAAGGCTCGCCTCTCCTCAAATTCATCCTCATTAACGCCTTCTAATTCTCTCATTTTTTTATTGTATATAAGCAATTTGCCCTCTGTGTCTACAACGCAAATTCCCATATCGCCTTTTTCAATGACGTATTTATAAATACTTAGTAGTACATTGTTATCCATTTTGTCCTCCTGTAGTCCATTAAGCTTATTCTAACACCAATATGAAAAGCAGATGCAAAAATTAAAAAAGTTTTAAAATTTGAGTTGATTAATGCCAAATTATATTGCATTATATAATTAACACAATCTTAAAAGGTGCATAATCATTTGGCACTACTTATACCTGGGAGGAAACTGACATGATTCCATACAAACACGAACCATTCACAGATTTTTCACAAGAGGCAAACTACAATGCTTATGTAGAGGCTTTAAATAAAGTTGAAGGTTACTTAGGTCAAGACTACCCACTAATTATTGGTGGCGAGCGCATTACAACAGAAGATAAAATCGTTTCGTACAATCCTGCAAAGAAAACAGAAGTCATTGGTCGCGTTTCGAAAGCAAGCAAAGATTTAGCTGAAAAAGCGATGCAAGCGGCAGATGAAACATTCAAAACATGGAAAAAAGTTGATCCAGCCATTCGTGCGGACGTTCTTTTCAAAGCGGCAGCAATCGTTCGTCGTCGTAAACATGAATTCTCAGCTTTATTAACAAAAGAAGCCGGGAAACCATGGGCAGAGGCTGATGCAGATACAGCGGAAGCAATCGACTTCATGGAATACTATGGTCGCCAAATGCTACGCATTAAAAACGGTCAGCCAGTCGAAAGCCGTCCAGGTGAATATAATCGTTATGACTACATTCCATTAGGAATCGGTATTGTCATTTCTCCTTGGAACTTCCCATTTGCAATCATGGCTGGGACAACAGTAGCTGCTTTAGTAACAGGGAACACAGTGTTATTAAAACCAGCTTCTACAACGCCAGTTGTAGCGTATAAATTTATCGAAGTATTAGAAGAAGCTGGTCTTCCAGCAGGTGCAGTGAACTTCGTACCAGGTTCTGGTGCTGAAGTAGGTGACTACTTAGTCGATCATCCAAAAACACGCTTCATCAGCTTCACAGGTTCACGTGATGTTGGCTTACGTATCAACCAACGTGCATCTGTATTAAACGAAGGCCAAATTTGGATTAAACGTGTCATCGCTGAAATGGGCGGTAAAGATACAATCGTAGTGGATAAAGAAGCAGATTTAGAATTAGCTGCACAATCCATCGTGAAATCAGCATTTGGTTTCTCAGGTCAAAAATGTTCAGCATGTTCTCGTGCTGTCATCGTAGAAGATGTATATGAGCAAGTGGTAAATCGCGTAGAAGAGTTAACAAACGCTTTAACAGTGGGTGACCCAACTGATTACAGCAACTTCATGGCAACAGTAATTGACCAAGCAGCATTCAATAAAATTACAGAGTACATCGAAATCGGTAAAGGCGAAGGTCGTTTAGTAGCTGGTGGTACAGCAGACGATTCAGTCGGCTACTTCGTACAACCAACTGTATTCGCGGACGTAGATCCTTCTGCTCGTATTATGAAGGAAGAAATCTTCGGACCAGTGGTAGCCATTGCAAAAGCAAAAGATTTCGACCATGCGATTGAAATTGCAAACGATACAGAATACGGTTTAACAGGCGCTGTTATCACAACAAATCGTATGAACCTAGAAAAAGCACGTGAAGAATTCCATGTAGGAAACCTTTACTTCAACCGTGGCTGTACAGGTGCTATCGTAGGTTACCAACCATTTGGTGGCTTCAACATGTCAGGGACAGATTCAAAAGCAGGTGGCCCAGACTACCTACAGCTGCATATGCAAGCAAAAACAACTTCAGAAATGCTTTAATTTTTACTTCAATAAAATGCCGTACATTGTTTCTTAGTAAGCAATGTACGGCATTATTTTTTTGGGTAACACAAATGACATATATAATAGAAGAAACTCATGTGAATTTCGGTTCACTTTCCTTCCCCTATTTAAAACTAACTTTCACATCAAATTATAAAAGCATACTTATTGCCTATAAAACGCTGGTATATTTTATGGCATTTCTAACATTTGACCCTTATCTTGATTGTGTAACTTTGTTAAAATGATATCAGTTTAGGAGGGTAAAACTATGAAAAAACTATCAATTTTTATGTTGCTCTTGATGCTTGTTAGTCTAGTCATTTGGCAGCCTCAATCTGTCTATGCAGACGAGCTATCAGGACATATGCATGAAAGTGGTCTACGCTATTTAATTCAGAAAGATGCATTACTAAAGGATGCAAATGGAAGCTATCGTCCAAATGCTACGGTTACACGCGGTGAATTCGCCACATACATAGCAAAAGCATTAAATTTGGACACAAAGAACGAGATAACGTTTACAGATGTGTCAGACACATATTTATTTGCAAATGAAATTAAGCTTGCCGCAACTGCTGGAATTATTACTGGTTATACGGATGGCTCATTTAAGCCAGATGACCGTATTTCAAGAGAGCATATGGCAGTGATGCTAATCAGAGCAGTTGATTATTTAAAAATACCAAAAGGTACTTCTTCTATTACCTTCAAAGACAATACAACTATTTTTAAAGATTTCCGTGAGGATGTTGCAATCGGTGCACAATTAGGACTTATTAAAGGAAGCTCCAATGGCATGTTTTTACCAAGAGACAATGCCACAATTGGTGAGGCATCGACATTTATTCTACGATTAATACTTCTTGCTGATCAGCTTGACGCTGGTAAAAATGAAAACAATGGTAACTCCGAAAATAACGGTAATACTAATAATGGGAACAACAATAATACTGGTAATAACGGTAATACTACTGCATATATCGTCAAAGAAGTTTCCAATGGTAACTTGGTAGACAAACAAACCTTTACTAGCTTTGAAGCAGCTGAAAAGGCGATGACGACTAGTTCCTTAGTGATTACTCAAAATAATAAAATTATTAAAATGACTTCAGGTTATGTTGTAACGAATAATTATGTTGCTCTAAATTCTGAAACGATTAAGGATCAAATCGCAGTTGCGGGTAATACAGAAATGGAGTATCTAGGTAGTGATGCCACACAAGTAAAAGTACGCTTAGCTGGTCATACTGGCTATTTAAAGCAGGCTGACGTTACCTTAATTCCTTCTGCTTTAGTGAAAGGCCGTTCTTATTACACAAATGAGTACGGTGAAATAAAACATACTTTATATGATTATAAAACTAATAAATATTCTGCTAGTTACGTGTATGGCAAGGCACCTAGCTTTATGAAGCAGGGTGAGAAATACTTTAGCTGGGATGGCATCAACTTTACCAATGCTGATGGTTCTTCAAAGGGAGAAGCCTATAACTACTATCAGTTCTTACCAGCTCGTGCAGCAACTCAATATACAGCAGATGAACTAGATCAATATATTGTGGGAAAATTAGCAGAGGTTGAAAGCTCAGGTGCTTCGATTTATAAAAATGCCACAACTAAAAGTAAACTACTTGGTTTAGGCTCTGTATTAAAAGAAGTGGAAGCCAATTCTCATATCAATGCTATGCTAATTTTATCCTTAGCACAGCATGAGAGTGCCTATGGTATGAGTGATCACGCTCAAAATCTAAACAATCTATTTGGCTTATATGTCTATGATACAAATCCACTAAACAAGAAGTTTGATAGTGTGGAAGCCAATATTAATGAGCTAGTTGAAAAATTCCTTCAGCCAAATTATATTACGCCAGGTGGACGTTATACAAATGGCGCAGTTGTTGGTTCTAAGGCTATCGGCTTCAACGTAAAATACGCTTCAGATCCATTCTGGGGGGCAAAAATTGCAGGACATTACTATCGTGCAGAAAAAGCTTTAGGCTTTAAAGATGCAAATAATCCCTATAAAATCGCTCTCACAACAACTGCTGGACTAAATGTTCGTGCAGATGCATCAACAAGTCAAAGTCCACTTTTCACATTTAGTAAAAGTAATATGCCTGTCATCGTTACAGATACAAGCTCAAATGGTTGGTATCAAATTGTTTCAGATAAACTAAACACTGAACTTGGATATATAAGTAAGGATTATATTAAATTCATCAATACCGTGAAATAACGTAAATGGCTGTCTCTTAATAAATGAGACAGCCATTTACTGTTGTTGAAAAAAGATAAAGTCACTAGCAAAAAAGGCCTTTTCTTAAGGCAGGAGGTGGATTTCCGTTCCGCCAGCGATCTTTCCAGGGGACGTCCGATGAGCAGCTTCACTTACTTACGTTCGCTCCAGGGTCTCCTCTGTGACGCTAGCTCCACTCCAATCACCTATGTGCAAAAGTGTCTTTTCCTTATCTTTCATACTAGCCAGCCGTAGCAATCAAACTAGCCCATTATTTGTATGATTAGAAAAATTTTATAGCCATTTTTATCAATTAGTTTGTCTTTTTCTTATGTGGGTATATAGAGAATAAGAAAAACGATCCTAAAGGCTAGTACACCTTTGGAATCGTCTCTTAATCAATTATTGTTTTTTATAATATTGCAAAATACCATTATAAATAGATTCTGCAAATAATTTAACGTATTGATCATTTGTCATTTTACTGTTATCCTCTGCATTCGTTAAGAAACCAAGTTCTACTAGAATAGAAGGGATCACCATATTACGAATAACGTAGTATTGCTCTTGCTTGACACCACGATTTTTCATATTTAAATTGTTGACAATTTGATTATTAACATATGTCGCTAAATCAATGTCTTCCTGATACATATCTCCTGTAGATATTGCATAATATGTTTCAGTACCAGACGCTGACGTATTAGCAGCAGAGTTGACATGAACACTTACAAAAATTTCACCATAGTTTGCTTGAGTAAAGTCTACGCGATCTTGTAAGGATGGATACGTATCACCAGTACGTGTCATATAAACTTTTGCACCAGCATTCTCTAGTAATTGTTTCACTTGTGTGCTGACTTTTAATGTAATGTTCTTTTCAGAAGCAGAGCCCTTTACTGTACCTGGATCTTTACCACCATGACCTGGGTCTAGGATGATAATACGATTTTGTAAAGGTTTAGCTGTTTGATTTAATAGTTTCAAATAAGACTTGTGAACATAGCCTGATTGGCCATTATAGGTGATTTCTGCCCAGTAACCATTGATGTTATTAACTTGGACATACTCTCCTTTATTCAGCTTAAATAACACGGCTGATGTAGAGTTACTTTGACTGCGAACATTTAAATTAGCTACCGTTACTCTTCCTAGCACATCACCAGAAGCTGGTGGTGTTGGATCTGGATTTGGATTAGGATTTGGCTTTTCTTCCTCCACAATATCCGTAGTGCTATTCGCTACAATATAACCTGGTAAACCATTTACTTGTGTTAAGTAGTAGCCACCAGTTGTTTTGTAAACGGGAAGCTTTTCGTTCGCTTTAATCGATGAAATTACTTTTGCTGAAGATGTAGGCTTCACATATAAATTGACAGCATTTTTTGTCGTTACTTCTTTTTCGACTGTTCCTAACGCATTACCATCTGCATCTACAAATTCTGCATATTGCTTATAGATGTAGGCATATGCGCCTTTATAAGTAACCTTTAGCCAATTACTTTCAACAGCGTAGACTGATAATTTACCGCCTGTATTGACTTTGCCTACAATGTTCGTGCTTGAAGTAGAATCTTTTGTCTTACGGATGTTTAACCCATCTGTAGTGACCTTCACTAAGCCAATGACTTGTGATGTATCTGGAACTTGTACACCTTTTACAGGGAGCTCTAATCGATATTTTTCACTGTTTGCACGTGCAACGAATAATGAAAATTGAGAACGTGTTACAGTGCTATTTGGTAAATACGTATTACCTGTTCCGTTGGTAATGCCATTATAATAGATTGTATTGATGTATTTCACATATTCATGTGTGATTCCTACATCAGTAAAAGGTGAGTCGATCCCCTCATACTCACTAGTATCTAAATTAAAAGCCTTTGTTAATACATAACTCATTTCTCCACGAGTTAGAGGCTTATTTGGTAAGAATTGACCTTTTATATTTTTGTCGAAAAATCCTAGCTGTACAGCACGTTCTATATAACCTGACATTTCAGTGCCGACTGTAACATCTGAAAAGCTAGATTTATTTACAACTAATGGTTTATTACCAGAGGCAACAACAACCATTTTAGCTGCTTGTCCTCTTGTAACACTATTATTTGGGCCAAAGACTCTCTTACCATTCACAAAGTAACCTTGAATTACCCCCAAATTTACTAAATAATTGATTTCTTCATAGGCTGGGTGATTTTTAGTAACATCTTCAAATGTTATATTTGAATTGTTAGCTGCACTGACACTTGCACTATGTATCGTAAACATAGAAGCCGAAATGAATAAGACGCACAAGATAAGACTAATTTTTTTGATGTTCAATGTCTTATTTCCTCCCTTCTTGTTCTCTTAACGTGTCCATTTTAACAAAATTAGCTAAATAAAGCATCATACAATAGAACTGTTAAAATTTAATTTTCCAATTCACATCCTTTCCTACAAAATTATCATAAAAATAGAAGAGTCTGCTATTGCAAACCCTTCTTCCATTATACGCTATTCAAAAGATCATTTCTTGCAATCTATGACACAATTAAAGTGTTAACTTTATGAACTTATTGTTGAATTCTTTCAATAAATACTTTTAATTGTTCGATTTTTAGTAATTCATCAGAACCGAAGCTACCGTCTCCGTCACCATTTGTAATGCCATTTGACGCTAGAGTAGAAACATATTCATTAGCCCAGCTCTTTTGAGGCACATCACTAAAAGCTACACTTCCACCATTATTTTCAAGACCAAATGCTAGCACTAATACTTTAGCAATTTGTGCACGTGTAATTGGTGAAGACGGGTTGAATTTACCATTTGCATCGCCTTCAAAGATACCTAATTTTGCTACAGCTGCAATAGCACCTGCATGAGCATATGTAGGTTTTACATCTACGAAACTAGTAGTAGTATCAGATGTATCTAAGTTTAAAGCTTTTGCAATTTGTACTGCTACCTCTGCACGAGAAGCATATACGGAAAAGTCAATAGCTGCTTGTTTTACTTCAGCTTGTTGTTGAGCATCAAATGTTGCTACACGTTTAGCACCTACATAACGATCGCCCCAATAATATGGGTCATTAACATTTGAATAGCTTACACCTTGACCAGTTTGAGAGTGGATCATTTTACCATCACCTATGTATATCCCCACATGTGAAATACCACTACCACTTGTATTGAAAAATACTAAATCGCCAACTTGAAGATCACTCTTGGCAACTGCAGTACCTTGTTGATATTGAGATCCTGACGTACGGTTTAATTGAATGCCTAAGTCTGAAAATACTTTAGAAGTAAAGCCAGAGCAATCAAAACCGCTTGTTGTTGTACCGCCGTATTTATATGGAACACCTAAATATTTAGAAGCTGTATCAGTTAAATCTGCTTTAGACGCTGCTTCAGCAGTATTAATATTAGTAGTTGAAAATAACATAAATGATGCAAAAATCGGTAATAACCATTTCTTATTCATACTTTTGTTATACCCCTCTCAAAACTTTTTTGCCTATACATAGACTATCACAAAAGAGGCGAATGTTATTTTTCAATTGTGTAACGGTTTTAGACAGCAAAAAAACGCTGTAATACCAGCGTTTGGTGGTATTTCCAGCGTTAAAAAGGGGATTTTTTTATCGTAATTTGGAACTTTCGTAACATTTCTGTAATATTAGCGATTCTTTGTTACACAACAACTTATTGACTAGAGAACATTTGGACCCAATAGTAATTTCCTTTGCTATCCTGTGCTATTGCAACACCTATGTTCGTATAGTGCTCTTTTAAAATATTATCTCGATGGCTAGGTGAAGCCATCCATGCCTTAACAGCAATTTCAGGTGTTTTAATATTTCTAGCAATATTCTCTCCAAAACTTGTATAGTTGTAATCAAATAATGTCGCTAAATCCCAAGGTGCCCCATAATATGGGGAAACGTGTTCAAAATAATGGCGATTTACCATGTCCTGTGCTTTGATAATTGCAATTTGTGTCAGTTTCGAATCATAAGCAACAGGTTCTAGCTTATTCTTCTGTCTTTCAACATTTATTAATTCAATCACCTTTTTAGACCACTCAGAAGAAAGGTTTACAGTTGGGATATAATCCTTTGCTAGATAGTCATAGGCTACTTCCAATGCCTTAATTTTTTGTTGAAAAATCATGCTTCGCTCAACAAAAACAGCAAACTGTGCACGTGTTACCAATTGGTCAGGAGCAAAATGCTTAGCATCCACTCCACCAATAATGCCGATATCTGCTAAGGATTCAATATAGTCTTTTGCCCAATGCGTACGCGTAATATCCGCAAACTGGCTATTATTTTTGCCATCTACTTTAATTTGGTAAGCTAGTGCTAGCATTTTTGCCACCTGCATACGCTTTAAAGGCTCTTCTGGCTGAAAGGCATCACTTTTTTGAATAACTCCCAGTTTAACAAGCTGGCAAATTTCCTTGTAATATGGATGTGTTGTAGGAACATCCTTGAATTTTACAGGGTTCTCAATGTCAATGTTTGTTTGAAGAGAGCGAGCAAGGGCAGCAGCAGCCTCTGCCCTTGTAATAGCTTGCTCTGGCTTAAAAGTGTTGTCGTTGTATGTAGTCATATATTGTTTTGTGAGCATATGTTGAATCGAGGCATTTGCCCAGTATGAATTTGTCACATCTACTACCTTAGCAGACGCTGCTTCTACTTGACTAAAACTAGTTAAACTTCCTACGGTTGCAGCTATTGAAAGTACCATTATACTCAATAATTTTTTCAACAGGGCGACCTCCTCACGTTGGCAAAATGAAAATGTATGAAATGGTACCTCCCAGTCAAAGCGACCATTTATACTATAAGATACGAATTTCAGATGATATAGTTTCACTTTTTTGGAAATTAATATTAGGATTCATTTTTTCTTACTTATAAAAGGAGTTTTCCCGTTATATTGATTGGGAAAACTCCTTTTTTATCATACTATTGAATCATTTTAAGATAGTCTTCTAGAATGCGGTAATTATACACTAAGCCCTGTTGCTCAATTGACAAATTACTATAATCTTTTTGAGCAGCTAACACTTTTTTCTCGAATGAGGAGCTGTCTGGATCAATATTTCCGATCGCTTGAACAACTTTGAGAACGGCAGCCACATCTTTTTCAGCCTGCTTTAAGACATCCTCATTAATGACCTGTCCTTTAATTTTAGAGTCCAATGCCTTATAGGCAGCAACGGCATTCGCCACATCTTCAATATACGTTGAAGAGCTTGGAGACAGTCCCGCTATGATCTCCACAACCTTCTTCACATCAGCTAAACTTTTCTCTGCTTCGAGTAAAAGAGCATAATTGGAGATACGTTGTTTATCTGTCGTATTCAAACTATCATATTCTTTACGCGCCGCTTCCACCATGCCAAAGTAATATTTATCCTTTGGATTCAATTTAGCAATATTATTATAAACCTTTATAACATTATCTAGCGAAAGCAATAGCTGGTCGTTATAAACATAGCGACGTTGTTCCGCATTGAGCTTATCATAGGCTTTTAAAATCTTTTGGTATTGGCTATTCATATCTTTTGCCGTTAGCAATCGGTCTATATCTTCTACAATACTCATTACAGGCTTTATTAGCTTTTCCTGATCTTGTAGCACTTTATAATTTTGAACAGCCCGTTGCTGATCCTTTGGTAAAGCATTGTAAGCAGCACGGATTTCTTGAATACGTTTCACATATTGCTTTGGATCAACGGATGGTAAGTCATCAATCATTTGCATGACATTACCAGCCCCTAAAATACTAGACTCCGCTGCTTGCAATAAGTAGTAGTTTGTCACATATTGCTTCATATCGTCAGGTAGTGCATCGTAAAGTGAGCGTGCTCGCGATGTATCTTGAAGGAATGTGTTACTTGAAGATTTAAGTTTACTAATCAATTCCATCACATTAGAGACAGGCTCAAATTTTAAGAGAATATTAATATTATCGATGTATTTTTTTTGATCTTTCGATAATTTATCATACGCTTTACGTGCTGAGTTTACCTTACTAACAAAGCTTGTTGATTCTGGATCTAGTTCATTAATTTGAACCATCACACTTAAAATTGGTTTCACTGCTTTTTCACGTGTTGTTAAATCTTTAATATTCGTCACTAATTTCTTTTGGTCCGATGACAGCTTATCGTATGCTACACGCGCATTCATCAGCTTCGTTAAATAGTCAGCATCTTGCACTTCTGTTAATTTAATTAGCTCGACTACACTCTGTGCTAATCCCTGTTCATTCTCTGCTGCTACCAGTGCATCATAGTTTACGATCGCTTGCTGCTTCTCTGCTGGCAAGGAATCATAAAGCTCACGCGCTGTTTTCATATCTTGATAGAAAGTTTTACTTGTTGGCTTTAACGACGCAATGAGACCAATCAAGGAAGCAACATCCTCTACAGCAGTGAGATTAGCATAGTTTGTCACTCGCTTTTGGGAAACTTGATCAAGTGCATTATAGGCTTTACGTGCATCAAGAACCTTTTTTGTATAATCCTTATTTGTTGGGTTTAAGGCATCAATCATTTGAATCACCTTGATTACTGCCTTGTTATCCTTTTCGTAGGAGCTTAACATTTTGGCTTGCTCCACTAGCTTCTGCGCGTTCTTATCCATTGCTTTATATTCTAATGTAAGTTCGGCTACCTTTTTGACAAATGTGTCAGGGCCTTCATTTGCTAATGCTATAATACGGTCATCAAATGCTTTGGCCGTATTGATATAGCCTTGTGCGTTTGTTAGGTGTACATAATTGATGACCTCGTCTTGAAGTTTTGGCTCTATATTATTTAATGCGTTATAAGCACCCGTTGCCTTTTGCACATCATCTTTATAGGTCTTTTTTGAAGTATTTAAAGCATCAATTTGAACAATAACATCTATAACAGGTACTTTTTTACTCAAGCCCTTATAATTTAAAACAAACTCCTGATTAGCATTATCTAGTTTGGAGTAAGCCGTATAAGCTGATTTTGCTTTAGAAATATAGCTTTTAGAGGAAGGATCCAATTTTTCAAATTGAGAGATGACATTAACAACCGATTTATAGGATTTCTCTAAATCTGTTAACACTTTAATATTTGTCACGCGCTTTTTAGCAGTTGCTGATAACGCATCATAATTTGCTCGTGCAGCCAATATTTTTTCAACCGCTATATTTTTATCTAGCAGACCAATTTCCTTTATAACGGCCTGTACCGCTTCTTCCTCTTTAACCAAAGCCTCTACTTTGTTTTGCAGCTGTGTTTTCAAATTAGTAAGAGCTGTTTCATATCCTTGCAATGTCGTATCTAATTTCTCCACTGTCTCTTTCAACTTGCTAAGCTGTGTGCCATAGTCAGCTGTAGGCTTTAATGTACTAATTGTTTTCGATGCTTCTGCGTATGTTTGAAACAGCGTTAGCTTTGTCGCTCCCTGCACCAGAATTTGATCATTAACACTCAACTTATTAAAGGCAGTCCATGCAGATAAAGTTTTACTTTCAAATGTTTTGGCGGCTGGATCTAAGCTATCAATTAACTTATCTACCTTTAATGTTGCACTTAACTTTTTCTCCCACGTTGTTAACTCTGCTAAATTATTGACGATTTTTTTAACATTTGCTGGGTTAATATCTGTTCCCAGAGGCGTATTATAGGCTTCACGTGCAGATTTAATAGCAGAAACTTTATTTTCTGCATCTTTTATAGCATTGATCAGTTCCTCAATCTTTTCTGCAGATTTAATATTTGCATCCGCAGTTTCTAAGTCTACTCCGTTTTTTACATACCCTTTTATTTTATCTAAATTATCATACAATGCTTTCAATGTAGTGACAGAAGCACGATAAGCCTTATCACTTGAAATTCGTAGGGATGAGATTCGCTTGGAAACATCTGCCGCTTGTATAAATGGTTTAAATTCATCATAGTTTGACACTAAATTTTTCTGGGTTGCATCTAGGCTATTATAGGATTTTTCAATAGCAGCTACAGCACTAATAAAACTTGTTGCTGATGAGAAATCAGTAGGTTGTTTCGTTATTAGCTGAGCAATACTTGAAGAAACTTTATCCGCTGCTGATAGGCCTGTTAAAGCATCTTTATATTTTTTAAAAGGTGTTAATGCTTCATTTTTCGGATTATAGGCCTCAACTACTTTCTTTTGATCTGCTGTTAGTGAATTATAGGTAGTTGTAAAGTTATTTATTGCAGTAGGATTTTGTAAATCTAAATCGTCTAATTGATCTGTAGCAGATTTCGCTGCTTTTGAGTCACTAATCAATTTATTCAGTTTGTCGATATCTGCTCCTTTGCCTTTGAAGTAAGCATTACGGTCAGACTTTTCATAATCATATTGTAAAACTGTACTCCTCATGGTAGAAGCTACACTATTTGCATTAATAAGTGCTTCCTCAAGGGAATTTTTAAATTGAAGTTGTACGTATAAATAAGACGGCGCTTTTGGTTCTTCTTCATTCCCTAAAAATAGATCATAGTCATCTTTTGCACTTTTAACATCTTCAAAGAATGTTTTACTTAAATATGATATTTCTCCAATTCTAGTACCAATTTCTTTAAGCCTCGTTAATAGCTTACGTTGTTCTACTACATAATCATACTTCGCTTGTATAATAGCCTTCTCTTCCGGAAAAAAATCAGCTGATTTTTGTACAACTATTATATCCCCTTTTGCTAACGACATCTCATCTCCCGTAGAGTTCTCCGACAACTTACCAAATTGAGCAATAAGCTGTTCTCTTGTCGTTGCAGCTGCTACCTCATTCGTATAGGCAACCTGCTCTGATTGTGTTGTAACGCGAGATTGGGCATCATTTTCTTGTGCATTTGCTATAGCTGTAGGTGCTAATAATAGACTTGTTAAGACACCTGCTGTCAATTTTCGATTCAATCGAACCACCCTTTCATAGTTTATCTATAGTAAAAATGATTGTGCTCATTTTCATTTAGAAATCATGACTTTAGTATCGGTGTAAATCAAATGTTTTCAAGCCTTTCTACTACATTTACAAATTTTTGAGCATGAAAAGAATTTTTTCTAAATTACTAGCTAGAAAAACAGGAAGTTATTTCAATTATACTATACAATAGATTTATGTAGATTCAGCAAAAGGTTTGAACATTTATTGAATTAAGAAAAAGTCTTCGGGAGTTGTCACTGATTTTCGACAAGCACGAAAAAAATCAGGACATAGTATGCCGAGACGTAATGGATGTGGGTTCTGCATCAAGTGACATACACTAACGAAATATGCTTTTTTCAACGAAATTCATGAAAAAAAACAGCTATTTTCATATGTCATAATGTCTTTACAAGGTGTATACTACAACTTTGATAGCCTAATTTGGAAGAAAGGACGCTGTTTATGTTTTACCACTATAAGTTCTGGCATAGCTTAAAAAATCCTACATACTTTACAAACGTCGTAGAGGAAGGCGAAGTAACTGGATATAAAAAACGCGCATTAACGGTGTTTATCCTATTCATCGCCCTATTCGCTGCTCGCGAATATTGGGGAATGGGGACAGAAAATTTAACGACCTTATTCGCTTCAGATTTACAAAATGAATACTTTGTAGCACGTATACTGTCAATGCTCGGTGCCATTTTGTGGGCGACCCTCTATTTTTGCTTCCATTATTATGGGGTTACTTATTTATTACATTTATTAACGGATATTCCTTATACTTGGATAAAAAGAGTCCAACTCTATGTTGTTGTCTTTCTACTAATTGAAAAAGCGATTCTCTTTGCTGTTTTCTACGCTGTAGGCTATACAACGATGTTTTCGTTCTTTTCTTTAGCTCCCGCTGCCTTACAACTGATTGAAACAGATTTCGTGTTATTCACTGTTAACCAATTGACGGTAACAACCGTTTTAATCATTATTGTGCAGTATTTATTCCTGTCCAAATGGGAGGAAGAAGCTAGTAGAAAGATGTTAGTAGTCAAATTGATTGGTATACAGCTATTTATGGCTCTATTTGTTGGCATGATAAGTGTTCTACCAATTAAAGAATGGATTGCTAGGGGGTTAGGATGATGGCATGGATTAAAGCAAGACCATGGACAAGTTTGACCATTGTGTTAGCGATGCTAGTAATCGGTATCAATGCTTATTTCGTATTCAAAGATGATAGCAGCGTGACACGATCCTACTTTATCGACGAATTTCAAAAGGCTCACATCGGAACAAATAAAGAACGTGTTAACAAGGAAACGATTGTAGCACCTGCTGAAATATATACTATTACCGCTGATGCAACAAGCTTATCAGCAGTAAATGTAAAGCGTGGCCAGAAAGTCATGATGAATGATTTACTTGCTACCTATCAAACGGATGAAGTGGACGAGGAGCTAACAAAGCTTGAATCGGAACGTACAGCCTATGAAACTGAATTAAGCGATTTACAGGATGCACTTGATCAAATTGAGGATGAATACGGCGATGGCTCTGATCCAAAAAGCTCGATTAATACAGATCAAATGAATGATAAGCTTTCTGTTACGCTAAAATTAGAGCTTGCTCAGCAAAATTCACCATCAACAGCAGTTGCCCTGTTAAATCGACATATTGCTGAAACCAATCGTCAAATTGCGCTAATTGAGGCACAGATTACACAAATACAGTCCCGTCAAGGTATTGTCAGTCCAATCGATGGTGTTGTGTCAGCGATTAAAGAAGATGCAGGTGCACTGACGTTTGAAATCTATTCAAATGAAAAAGCTATGTATGCTTATTTATCCGAAAGAGAATGGCAAAAGGTTGAAGAAGGCCAAACTGTTGATTTTAAGGTGAAGCATGTCAAAGATGCATTATCTGGCGTCGTATTAGAAAAACAAATGATTGCGACTGATGATGATACATTTTGGGCAAATGAACTAGCCAAAACAGCAGCATTGCCACAACCAACAAATTATGAAGTCAAACTACAACAAGACGCTCCTTTAGAGGACATCCCATTTTCAACAACGGGCAAGGCCTCTATTATTGTCAATGAAGCGTTCGATTCCTATAAAGTTGATAAATCGTGGCTAGCAACGACTAAAAAGGGCAATAAAAAGCTGTATATTATCAATAAGGATGGCAAAATTCAGCTGATCGATATCAATGTACAATTTAATACTGCTAAGTCAGCTATTTTTATGGACTATATAGATGAAGGAACGCCAATGCTCACTAATGAGAAACGTAATATTGAAGCCTATACCTTCAGAACATTACCCGTTGAAAAAATACAATGGAACCACTTTAAAGATTTAACGTGGAAACAATATGTGAAATACATCGTTTTCTAATCTAAATCCGCTTCGCCTTTTTTTGGGGCTAGGCGGATTTTTTATTATTAAAAACAAAATTAAAGATCTTTTTGGAAAAGCGAGCAAGGGATTGATTTCCGTTCCGCCAGCGTCCTTTCCAGGGGGCGTCCGATGAGCCGCTTCACTCACTACGTTCGCTCCAGGGTCTCATCTGTGACGCTAATCCCCTAGGAGTTACGCTGGCTCCACTCCAATCAACCATTCTGCAAAAAAGTGGCATTTACTTATCTTTCCTACTAGCCGTAGCAATCAAAATAAAATGAGTAGTGTACACCTTCACATTATTTAAAAACCTTTGCTAAATTGTACGTTGGAGTGGAATGCTACTTGACTCAGTGTGATAGCAAGACTGGCAAGACCCTGCACGAAGGCTCGAAGCTCGCCCACAATGAAGCAAGTAGCCCTGGAACGGAAATCAACTCTCGCTTTAACGCAAACATTCCTTTTTAAACAACACAAAAAATCCTCTGTAGAAGCTACAGAGGATTCATGTTTATTTTAAAGATAAGCATCTATTTAAGAAGCTTGCGAATTGAGCACGCGTAATTTGTGCGTCAGGTCTAAACGTATTATCTGGGAAGCCTCCTGTTAAATCATTCGCCACAAGCGCTTGGATATTGCTGTACGCCCAGTGTGTTGATTTAATATCTGTGAAGTTTACCTTGCTTGTACCAGTTAATTTGTACGCTCTTGTTAAAATCGCTGCCATTTCTGCACGTGAAAGCTGTCCGTTTGGATTAAACTTCCCTGCCTCTTGCCCTTTAATAATGCCAGCCTGCTCAACTGCGGCAATGGCACTGTATGCATAATGGCTCTTACTCACATCTTTAAAGCTAGAATCCTTCGTTGTAGTTAGATTTAAAGCTCTGGCAATGATCGTAGCTGCCTCAGCACGTGTAATGGATGCCTCTGGTTTGAACGTTCCATTTGAGTATCCTTTAATAAGGGATTGCTCGTATAGACTTTGGATTTCGGAAAATGCCCAATGTCCTTTTGTTACATCTGTATAAACTAATTCCTCATGATTATCTTTATAAACGGCTTGTAATTGATCGAAATACAGCTGTCCTTTCTTCTGAAGAGATGCTGTTGGCTGAGCAACATACAAACGCTCGAATTTCAATGGCTGTGGTAAGTCACTCGGAATATTCGCCGTCACGTACTTCCAACCACTCCAGTCTAAACCACCCTGGCTTGTAAAATCAATTGTATGCTTAGCTCCAGCACCATCAATGACAACGCCTCTTAGCCAATGCTTACCAGCATCGCCAAATACCCAAAGACCGATATTTTTAGGCTGCCCTGAAATAGCAATTGGTGTTTTCGCAACCATATAGGCAGCTTTTGTGCCCGTGCCACTAGTTGTGAAATCATAGTTTAATTGTAAGCTAGCCGTTCCCTGTCTTGCATACTCTTTAGAGCTTGCTAATGAAGCATTAGCTTTCGCCACTTCTGTTGTCCAAGATGACGTATTATCAAAGCTATCTAGTACAATAGGTTTTTCTGCTAGATCTACTACTTTCACAGCTGTAGACGTACGAATTCCTTCATACTCTCCAATAATTTTCCCTTCACCCTTTTGTGTTGCTGTGAAGGTTGCACCATCCATTTTGCCGATATTGCCTTCAACTGTCCAGTTCATATTTGCTGGGTTGATGGTCATTGGATTCAAGTATTGATCATAGGCACTTACAACCTGCATATCTACAGAAGAACCTTTCATTACTTGACCAACACTACTTAACGTAATTGATTTTACTTTCCCTGGTGGCGCTGTATTCACTACCTGTAAAATGGCAGATACACGACGTTCACTACCCTCTGACGGTCTATTCACTAGGTTGGCGAAATAACCTCCTGGGTTACGCGCCACCATTGCTGTAGAGCCGCCTCCATCTAGGTTAATAGCCGAAGAAGCACCCACTGAAATTAAATGAGCAGCTAAATCTGATAAATTAACACCATTACTATGACCACTTATGCGTCCATCAATCGTGACAAGAGATACCTTTGTACCTGTAGCATCTATAGCTACTGCTGTACGTGGACTACGTGTAGAAGCAAACCCTGAATTCGTTGGCATAGAAATATCCACTTTGCCGTTACGCACAAGCATTGGTCCAGCAGCTAAGATGAACTGTGCATCCATCCATTTTTGATCGATTGATAAGCTGACATCCACGCTTGTACCTGCTGTAATGTTACTTAATTCAGCGGCTAACTCTTTATTTTGGACAGAGATAACAAAGCCATCTGCTGGTACAGAAGAGTTACCTTCTGCTCCGTAAGCTGTTACATGAGATACTGTACCTGAGAACTGATCACCAAAATGCAAGGTGCTTGTATCTTGGCTAGCGCCTGACACAACGAGTTCTACCCCCCATGTATTTGTCCCTGTTGATTTTTTTTCAGGTGTATATAAAACGTTTTTATTTGTTCCTCGTTCACTATTAATAAGATCAATAGGATAGCTTTTGCCATTCACTTGGAAAGTTAGATTCGTAGAATAATAATCTGCAATAGCTTTCCCTGATTTCGATAAACCAAATGCAACTGGCTTTTGTGTTGGGCTATCATATGTATCTCCCAAAATACCATAGTTCACAATTTCATTGTTTTCTGCTAACAAGTTCGCAGGCATACCATTTCCTAAAAAGTAAGAGGCATTGACAGCCCCAACCACACGATGCCCATCATATGTGTTTTGCTTGGCCATCGCTGATGTTGTTTTTAATGAATTAATAGGATTTGGCATACCAATTTCTAGTTTTGTATATGTATTATTTAAATTGACATCTAAAACATTTACAAACTGACGTATCGAACCTGACGTATAGTTTTGCTGTGAATGTATTACCTGTGGTGAAACCTCTATTTTAACTTCACTGACTTTATTGCCTAAACCAGCGGCTTGTCCATTGATGGGGCTAACTGTTAGTGTAAGCATGAATAGGACTACAATAATCGTTATTAGTTTTCTTGCCATTTTTCACTCCGAATTAATTCAAAGTATGGCACGTACCATGTCACATGACCCGTGCCAGTGACTTTTTTATTTTGTTTCTACATAGATCGCTACTGGAAGGTTGACACCACCAGCATGCATTAGCTCTAATTCAATCGTATCTTTTGAACCCTTCATTTTGAAATCTGGTAATTCAACATACTCTGCCCCTACTCTTAAAGAAGGCACTAAATACACTTTGCCATTCACCTTAATCGCTCCGCTGTATAATCCTCCTCGACCAGCCAACTTCAGCTTAATCGTTTTTGTAGAGCCTGTTGGATTGACAACAGGAATGGATACTTTATAGTTCATACCGAAGTGACCTGGGTTTCCTACAGCACCATTGATTTGAGAAAATGAATTTTCAGCTGTTTGTAAATGGTCTGTACGGCCATTGGAAATGTTATAGCCTACCTCTGGAGTATCTACTGTATAGGCTGGTAGCTCTGCTAGAATTGTCGCACTTGGCCACGCACCCCTTGGATGTTTCGCATACTCATCCACGGCAACCTGTTCTGATTGGATTGTTGTTAAATCTGTATTATCTTTTGAAAGCACAGTACGAATCGTATACTCTGGCTTTCCACCATTGACTGCTTGAATATCTAAATCATGTAAAAAGCCGATAATATAATCATAGTGTAAATCGTATGTTTCAATGACCTTTGTTTCCCCTGGTGCAATGACAATACCACTACTTTCTGATTTTTGAAGCTTGTTATTTAAAGTAGCGTCCGCAATTGACAAACCTAGGTCATGACCTACCCAGCTATTACCTGTTTTTTGGCTAATGCCCTTCGAGTCAGTCACTTTAATGCTCTCTGTCGTAGACTTGTTTTGAACGGTAATGCCAAGAGTGACATCCGTACCTAATGTGTTGTAATGCCAGCCAAAGACACGATGCTTATTCGTTGCCGCAGTTGGTTTGACATCATATTGGGCGAGCGTCGCATTATTCATTGGTACAAGCTTACGTGTTAACGTTTCTGGATTATCACTAATAAATAAGTCACGATCCCCCTCTAAACGAGCAGAAGGAACAGCCTCGGGTGATGACGTCGTGCCATATGATTTATCTAGGAAGGGGCTTGTGAACATATAACGGTAAACATAAATATACATTTCTTTTTTCTCTGTGATATAACGTAAATTCCCGCCTAATGCGTCCACAAGAAACTTGGTAGGAATGTACATTTTACCTTTTTGTATAAATGGCTTTTCGATCATTGTCACTGCTTCATTGTTTACCAAAGCCTGATTGCTATTATCATTGAAAATAAAGCTCATCCCACCAATTAACAATTCAAAGGAACCATCAGGCTGCCAAGTACCAGATGAATCATCTAAATAATCATAAATATAGCTAGCAGGTAAATAGGTTCTTCCATCCTTTGAAACAATCGGATCTTTCATGACAATACGTTTGTTATTGATATGTAAGATATATGGGTCTTCCTGCGGTGGTGCTGTTGTTTCATCTGATAATGTAATATCCACCGATTGAGTAGCCTCATCCCAATTAACAACACCATCAAAGTTTTCGCTGACGAAACGTAATGGCATGTAGGTACGATCTTTATACATAAACGGTGCAACATCCATTGCAACCTCTTGACCATCTACTAAAGCCGTATTCGAATCGATCGTTAAATCAACCATTTTACCATTGCGAATTGCCGATGCCGTCAACGTTTCCTTATCCCAATCCACACTTGCACCAACTGCTTCATACAATGCACGCATTGGTAATAATAAGAAATCCGATTTATTTAAAATAGGATCATTGACTTGAATCGTCTCTCCATTAATCGTAATCGAAACATTGTTTTTTATCTGAATTCCCTTGTTACTAGTAGCTGATGCAGACGCTTGTCCTGGCAAAATCGTAGCCAACGCAACTGCTGATACAATACATGTAGTCCTAAGTTTCTTAAACATCTTAATCTCCTTTTTCCTCTTACAATAGTCTTTATCATCTTAACACGAAAAACCCCTAAAATGTGGGATTTTTATCGAAAAGAGTAGAATTCGGTACTAGAGTGCTAGCCTTTCTCCTTCGAAAGCTTCATATAAAGTAAATGATATTCCAAAATACCGTGGACATTTTCTATCAAAATTATTCCAGCTTGATAAATTCTTTTATACAGCTCTAATTGTTTGATCTTTAACGTAAGGTAAGTTGGCTTTTTATCAATTCAAATTAATCTATGGATGAATAATTTGGAAAAGATTTAACTTATTGTTTATATACATTCTATTAGAAACTATTCTTTATAAGTAGACTTGTTATCTTATAAAAAGGTTACAACAACTTCAACCTTTTTCGAAAAAGGTCCTAACTTATATCATTTATTTATAATCTTCAGATTCCTCTTAGCATTGGCATTAGTTCAAATAAGTAAATTAAATCTGGATTTTTAGTTATAAAAAATTTACATTATATTTCTATCCTTTTAAATTCCTCCACAAATGTAAAAAGCCTTTACTCCTGTAGAAAGAATAAAGGATCATAAATTTCTGGATCAATAATATATTTGAAGTGAGTGCTACGGTTATGACTTACCCAGTGCAGCGAGCCAATGGAATAGTTCCTCACGCATCAGAAGTCTCTGATGAACAAAAGATAAAAAAGACCCTATGGAGTTTAACTAATTAAAGTTATATCCATAGGGTCGGTCAAACTCAACTTATTTCACTAGTAAACTAGTTTATTAAGGAGTAATTGTGAATGTTGTGCTAGTTACTACACCAGTATCTTTATTAGTAATACGAACAGTAGAAAGTGTAGCATCAATTGGAGATACACTTGCTACAAAACGAGCACTAAATGATGCATCATTGTTTAATGCAGATACAATGCTACTTGCTAAAGTAGCTGTTGTAGATGTATTAGTTACATTTACTGTTTTAGTTAATGAGAAGTTACCTAAATCAGCAGAAACTTGGTTAATTGCTACAGTTACTGGTTCTACTGGTGAAGTAGCATTTGTTGCACCAGTTACAGCAACATCTACGATTTGAGCAACACTAGTAGCCACACCCGCAAGACCATCTACAGAAGTTTGAGTACCAATTGTAGCTGTATCATCTTCAACTGTTAATACTAGTGCTGGATCATTAGCAGCAGCATTCTTAGCAGTTAAAGTTACTTTAGCTGCATCTGTACCTGTACCTAAAGTTACATCATATTTGTTTGTAACTGCTAAAGTGTTTTGTAATAAAGTAGCAACTTTAGTAGCAACGCTTGCTTCAGAATCAGCATTTACTACACCATTGATTAGGCCGTTAAATACAGTACCATCTTTATCAGTTAAGTTAACACGTAAGTTACCAGAAGCAGTTGGTTGTGCACCGATTGTTAATACTTCTGTTTGTTTAACAGCTTTTGCACCTAAAACAAATGGTGTAACTGCACCTGCTCCAAATGTTGATTGGTTACCCGCTACTACAATTGCAGATGTAGTGTTTGCATCAGAAATTGTAATTGTACTATCAGCACGTACGCCATCTAATGTTAAACGATTAGCAAGAGTTGCAGAAGGAATATATTGCACTTCGCCAATGTCAGCCTTTGTAAATGTACCAGCACCGAATGTCACACTTACAACTTTACCAACTACAGCAGCAACAGTACCTGGTACCATTGGAGTTGAAGTATCATCGTCGTGATCTACCCAGAATTGTGTTCCATCTGTAACTGCTGGTGTACTTGTGAATGTAATGTCCAAATTAGTAGCAGTTGTTGCTTTTGCAGTATTAACTACTGTTTGACCTGGAGCTGGAATTACGTTAAATGTAAATTTGTCAGCTGAATCTTTAGTAATAGAAACATATGCATTGTTTCCTACGATAAGAGACTCAAATGCTGCAAGGTCAATCACGTTACCATTTTGTTTATATACTGCATTTGCATAGTTATAAACTACATTGTTAACAGATAGAACATCTAATGAAGTGTTAACAGCTTTAGCATAACCAGTTACTTCAGCAGTACCGTATTGTGAGAAGTCAACAGCTACTGATGCTGGGTTTGTAGATGGAAGTACTACACCCGCACGAGAACCAGTTGCGCTTACAGTTACTGAAGATGGGTTTTGAGCTACTACACGTACGCTTGCTTTTGTTCCATTTGATGGAATAGTAGCATTAACTGTTTTAGTTCCACCTGGTTGAATTACAGTAGTACCATCAACAGTTACAGTACCCGTACCAGCTTTAACTTCAAATGATACAGTTGTAGCATTACCATCTTTAGAACGACGTGGTTTACCATTTTGGTCAACTAAAGAGTAAACAAAGTCAGCATACTCAACACCGTTTGCTACTACAGCTTTTACTTCTTTACCAGCTGCATCTACAGCAGATAATTTAGCCGCATATGTTACATCAGCTACGAAGTAAGTGATTTCGCCTTGAGCTTGTAAATCGTCAGCATCTAATGCACCAGCTGCTGTTGATTTACCGTTGTCAATGAATACAACTGGAGTTACATAGTCATTAACGTTTGTGCTAGATACAGTGAACTTAGCTTTACCTTCTTTTTCTACAGTTACTTCATAGTAACGAGTACCTGGAGTAGTAGCAGAAGTTGTATAAGTAAGCTCTTTTTTGTCAGCATCTAATACATGTAATGTACCGTTAACACCTTTAGTATCGATAGCAACTTTCACTTTTGTACCTGGTGCAGCAACTTTACCATTTTTATCAGTGTAAGTTACTGTGTAATCACGACCACCAGTTTCAGTATCATTTAAGTAAGTTGCAGAATTTTGAACGCCTTCAGCTTGAATAGTTAAGCCTAACTCATGTTTAAGTTCGAATTTAACTGTTGAAGCTTTAGTTTGTAATGCTGTTGCAGAGTAATCAGCATCTACACCTACTAAAGTTTTAGTAGCATCTACAAAACCTTTAGAGTAAACGATTGGAGTTACTGCAGCATTGCTACCAGTTACAACTAAGTTTGCTTTACCATTGCCATCTAATTTAACAGCAGTTACAGCTTTACCGCCTGTAGTGTATGCATATGGGTATCCATTTACATTTGTAGTTGCAGTTAATTTACCAGCTGAATCTAAAACATAAGTGTTTAGGCCTTCAACTTTAGCACCTGTTACAGCTTTGTTAGGAGCAACATCAAGGTTTTCTTCGAATGCTACGAATACATAACCATTAGCGTTGTCTTTAGAGTTGATTTCATATACTTTTTTAGCGCCGTTTACTAAAGTTGTAGCTTCAGTAATGTCTTTAACAGTTAATTGAAGAGCATTAGCCCAGTAAACTTTTGCACTTGAGTATACAGAAGATTTGCTTGTTGCATAAGCAGTTACAGAATCAACTGAAGAGTAGTAACGAGTGTAAGAGTAAGTAGCTACACCATTTTCATCAGTTAAAGCTTCAACTTCTACTTTATCGTTAGTAGTTTTATCATTAACGATGTTGAAAGTTACAGGAATACCAGCTTTAGATTGACCTTCAGCAACAGTAACTTGTGCTTTAAGTGTTACTTCGTTACCAATTACACCTTGTACAGATGAAGTTGTAAGTTTAACAGCTGTTGGGATTACAGCAGCAACACCTTTGAATTTACCGATTTCTTCGTCTTTATAAGAAAGAACGTAGTCTTTATCAGCAGTTTGAGCTTCAGTTGTTAATACAACAACTTTTTTGTTAGTTTGTTTAACAGAAGCATTTTTCACTTCTAAACCATCGATTTTGAAGTTAGCTGCTTTTACATCATCAACGTTTACTTCTTCGTCGAATGTTACTTCAACAGTTGTGTTGTTGATAGCTTTGATTGAAGCGTCAACTGTTTCAACAGCTAGATCAAGCGTACGAGCGAATACTACTGCGAAGTCTTGGCGAGTAATTGCTGCGTTTGGTTTAAGGTTTAATTTGCCGTTTTCTTCAGAACCAGTGAAGATTCCGTTTGCTACAGCAGTTTCTAGAGCATCTTTAGCCCATGGTTTAACTTGAGAAGCGTCAGCGAATTGGCTTAGGCTTTCGCTACCTTCTAAACCGAAAGCATCTACAAGAACTTTAGCTGCTTCAGAACGAGTTAAAGATTTGTTTGGAGCGAATTCGTTTGCACTTACGCCTTCAAAAATGCCGTTTGCTACTACTGCTGCGATTGAGTTGTAGTACCAAGCACCTTTTTTAACGTCTGAGAAGTTTACATCGCCGTCAGCTTCTAATTCTAGAGCTTTCGTGAAGATTTCTGCAGCTTGTGCACGAGTTACTGTGTTAAGTGGGTTGAAGTTCCCGTTAGTGTCACCTTGGATTACACCAGCGTCAACTAAAGATTGAACTGCTTCTTTAGCGTATCCAGAGATTTTGTTATAGTCGTTTACTTGCGCAGCAGATGCTACAGGTACGATTGCCGATGCAACTAATGCAGCTGTTGCTGATGCCGCGAAGAACTTACGGCCTTTGTTTTGCTTTGCCATTAATGTATTCCTCCCTAAAATTCCTTAAATTGATATTAATCCAACGAAAACTATAGTACCGCCTAGTTACCTAAATGTATGTATTATAGCTTTCTTGAATAATACAAAACTAAAGCAAATTTGTTAGTAAATTTACTAGAAAAAGCGTAGTAGAATACCATTCTAGTAAGTTTATTCACTTTCTACAATAATATAACACTATCTTTTCCGAAATTCAAGCATTGGGACATAAATTTAGTTATAGAAGATTTTTTTACCATACCTAATATGGTATTTAATAGAAACCATTAAAATTACAACTAATTATATCCTCATTTGGATTGGTAACATATAGTTCCGTTACCTATTATACCTTACTCTCAATAATAACCAAGCATTTTCTGGAATGGTTACTAAATTGTCAAAAATTAAAGACTCCCGTAATATTTTAGTTATAATTGTAAAGAAACCGAAATATAGAAGGCGTTTCTTAGCGAATTCCGCCTCTTCCCCACCAACTTTATGAGTTTCTTCTTTATTAAATAAAAAGCTAAATCTATCTGTCCCCATGTTGTAATAATAGATTGCCACTTTTTATGCTACACTTTTGATAGTTTGATAGAACATATCAGCTATTGAAGGGAGCTTAAAAAATGAAACGTAAATTTCCTCTTTACGGGGCCGTGCTAGCAGGCATGTTATATCTTGCGCCAACTACCGCTTCAGCAGAAGATATTTCGAAGCACTGGGCCTACCATGAAATGAACTATCTTATTACCAACGATTTAATGAAGGGTGATGAATTCGGCCAATATCGTCCGAATGATGCTGTCACTCGTGCTGAATTTGCAGCCTTTCTTGTTAGAACACTGAACTTACCAGCAGCTTCTAGTCAGGCAACCTTTACAGATGTTAAAAAAGGTGACTGGTATTACGGAGTAGTCGAGCAAGCAAGCTATCACGGGTTAATTAAAGGTGACGAGCAAGGTAAGTTCCATCCGAATAATCACATTAATCGTCAGGAAATGGCGGCTATGTTAAAAAGAGCTCTTACTTATCAAAACATCAATACATCTTCTTCCCCTATTGCTTTTAGTGATAATGCGCGCATTGCCAAATGGGCCTATGCAGATGTACAAGCTGTCGTCACAACAGGACTACTTGTTGGGAAGCCAAATAATCAATTTGCACCTCTTGCTCAAACAACTCGTGCTGAGGCAGCTACCGTGCTCTATCGTTTAATCCATCTAGAGGCGCCTGGGACAGGTGGTAAGCAATACATGACGACGAATTACTCACATGATTACTCCTCTGTAGTGAGTAAACAAACAATGAATAATCCAAAGGTCGATGGTGCTGGCATTTTCACGGCTAGCGAGGCACTAGTGTCATACTATGTACACCCAAAAAGCTTTATGCAGGATAGCCCATCTTATTATCAATTCCTAAAATTATCTACTGTTGTCAATAATCTGAGTGCAAAAGAGCTAAATGATAAAGTACTTGCCAATAAAGGAAGCTTAGCAGGTACAGCGGATGCCTTCATTCAAGCTGGTGTAGACAATAAAATTAATGCTATTTATTTAGTCTCGCATGCCTTGCATGAAACAGCCAATGGAGGTTCTGCACTAATTAAAGGGATCGAGGTTGGCTTAGATACAAATGGCAAGCCAATGGTAGCAACACCAGAAAATCGGGATAAATTAACTGCTATTAAGACAACCTACAATGCTTACGGTATTGGCGCTATAGATGCCGATGCTAATAAGTATGGTGCGGAGCGCGCTTATACAAATGGCTGGTTTACTGTTCAGGATGCCATTATCGGCGGTGCCCAATTTGTAAAGGATCAGTATATTAGCAGGGGGCAGGATACGCTCTATAAAATGCGTTGGAATCCTGATAATCCGACAGTCCACCAGTATGCAACACATGTGATGTGGGCTGTCATTCAAGCGAAAAAGATCTATGATATTTATGAATTAATTGGTGCTCATACGACAACAAACCTAGTGTTTGATGTGCCTGCCTACCAAAGTCAATCTTCCGCTCCTTCATTACCGAGTCCATCGAAGCAATACGCATTGGACTTAGGGTTAGCTGGAGCAACTGGGAAGACGACGATTAATCTCAATATGAGAACGTATCCGAATACAGCAGATAATGCTTCGATTATTACGAATTTGCCAAAGGATACCTCCTTTAAAGTTCTTGGTGAAAATGGTGGTTGGTTGAAAGTAAGTGTCAATGGACAAGAGGGCTGGGTGATTGATGATTATGTGAGTCTTGAAAATGGCTTACAAATTGTTAATATGAACATTACACTTAATGTTCGAAGTGAACCATCTACGACAAGTGCTATTTTAGGTACTGTTAAACCGAATGGCTTTATTATCGGTGTTGTAGACGATAAAGGTGAATTCATAAAAAATGATGCCTGGTATCAGGTGCTTTACAACGGAAAAACAGGCTGGGTACATGGCGATTATATTGTAAAAAAATGATTTTAATAGGATGCGCAAAAGAAGAGTGCGATGATGATTCGCACTCTTTTTGTTAGTCATTTTTTATCGCCGAGATGAAAGCGCTATATAATAGAAGAAACTCGAAATTTCAGGATATAATTTTCATACTATTCCCCTAAAATTTAGTAAATTCTACGTCAAAATAGTGTCCTAAAAAAGCTTAATAGGACGATTGCTATACCATGTAAAAATCGTTACTAATAAGAGCTATACTCTAGGTAATCATCGTTAAACCCATTATCGAAAATTTCCTGTCAATATTGCTTTTGTGGTATGATAGATTGCAGTGAAAATGGAATTACAGAAAGGTTTGAACACTATATGAGGCATGTAACGATTATGGGCGTACCCTTTTTACATATTAGTCAACAAGGGTTTGTTGATTTACTCGTTAATCGTATTGAACAGCAAGAAAAAACTTTCGTTGTGACAGCCAATCCTGAAGTTGTCATGCAGGCAAATGAAAATCCAACTGTCATGAATTACTTAAAGCAGGCAACATACATTTGTGCAGATGGCATTGGTGTCGTTAAGGCTGCACAAATCCTTGGAGATTCACTTCCAGAGCGCGTAACTGGCTATGATACGATGGTACGTCTGTTAGAGGTTGGTCAGCAAAAGCATTTTAAAATCTATTTACTAGGTGCTCAAAAGGAAACTATCGAAAAGACGGTTGCCAATATTCATAAGAACTATCCAAACGTTGATGTCGTTGGCTATCATGATGGCTACTTCGACTGGAATAATAATGATTTTGCAAAAGAAATTGCAACTTTACAGCCTGATCTTGTATTTGTGGCATTAGGTGTACCAAGACAGGAAAAATGGATAACAGAAAACCTTGAAAAATTTTCAAAGGGTGTATTTATCGGTGTAGGTGGCTCCTTCGATGTCATCGCTGGTACTGTAAAACGTGCACCAGTAATTTGGCAAAAGTTAAATCTTGAATGGCTCTATCGACTGTTACGCCAGCCGAGTCGGTTTGGAAGAATGCTTGTACTCCCTCGCTTTGCTTTAAAGGTATTTGCATTAAAGCTTAAAGGTCAGGGCAAAACAAAATGAGTCAGTCAACATTTGTTAAAAGTACACTCATCCTGACGATTGCCACCTTACTTTCCAAAGTAATCGGAAGTATCTTCCGTATACCACTTCAAAATATTGCTGGTGATGAAGTACTTGGTATTTTTAGTCTTGTCTATCCTGTTTATATGGTAGCACTTTATTTATCCGTTGCGGGTATCCCTATCGCTATTTCTAAGCTAATAGCCGAAGCTAGGACGAGTCATGATACTGCTAAAATTAAGAAAATTTATGTGACTGCAAGAATCCTTGCATTATCCTTTGGCGTCATTAGTTTTACAATCATTTACGGCTTTTCAGAGCAGATAGCGAATGCACTTGGTGGACCTTCAACAGAGATTGCCTTAATTATTGTTGCCCTTACATTACTGGTAGCCCCCTATATGGCTGTCTATCGTGGATTTTTCCAAGGTTTTGGGGATATGCGACCTACTGCCATTTCTCAAGTGATTGAGCAGTTAGTACGTGTTGCATTAATTTTAATTGTTGCGTATTTCCTAGTAGCAATGGATTATTCAAATGATATCGTAGCTGGTGGAATTATGGCAGGCTCTGTATTAGGAGCCCTCGGTTCACTTTTCTATTTACTCTTTAAATATTTCCGTTCTTCGGTAAAAGTGACGAGTAAGGAGAAATATTCTGGTAAGGATTTCTCTAAATACAGTAAAACCATTTTAAAGATTTCTATTCCCATTGCGATCGGTTCTGTGACAATGGCACTCTTTAACTTTGTTGATTCCTTTACGGTTACATATGGCTTAAGAAGTGCTGGTGCAGATGCGAGTGAGATTAGCTACCTTTATGGTATTTATGGTCGAGGACTAACATTAGTTCAAATTACGACTGTTTTTGCTTCTTCAATTATCTTGCCGCTTGTGCCTTTGATTACAACGAAGCTAGCTGAGCGTAAATTGGATGAAACACGCACTATTATTGAGCAAACTCATCGTATGACACATCTTATTTCATGGCCAGCTGCGATTGGGCTACTAGCCTTAACCTTGCCTTTAAATCTAGCTCTTTTTAAAGACTTAGAGGGAAGCTTAATGTTAGCCATCATCAATCTCAGCTCTGTCTTTACATCACTAACTTTGCTAGGAACAGGTATTCTACAGGGCATGAATGCTGCCAAAACAGGAGCTCTCATTATTTTGAGCGGTGTTGTCCTTAAGGTCTTTTCTAACATCTTCCTTATTCAAGCATTTGGTTTAGATGGTGCTGCCTATGCAACTTTGCTAGTGTATTTTGTGTTATTTATTGTGAATTCTGTCTTTATTTATCGTACGATTCGCTTTACTGTCCTTAGAAAAGATACGGTGAAAATGATTGTGTCTTCAATTGTAATGGGAGCAGCAGTTGGATTACCAACACTTTGGCTTGACTTTACACATTGGTCAAGAATGTCGGCAATGGGCTATCTAACTGTCGCAATCGTAGTTGGTGGAGCTCTTTACTTCCTTCTACTATGGCTGATGAAAGCTATTCATAAACAAGATTTAAAGAAAATCCCTGTTATCGGAAAAAGATTTTCATAAATAAGAGAGGTAGGACACTTATGTCAAAACAGAAATGGCTTTGGGGAATCATTGTTCTTTTACTCGTCGTTTCCTCTACAGGTATTATGAAGAGGTGGAATGCGGAGCAATCGAATGATGCTTATGAGATTGTTATTCCCTATGATGAAATACAAACCGCAGAAAAAAATAGCGACCTAACAATGGATGAAATTCTTTCCTCCTTAAAGGATGCTGGGCTGAATACTGTGAGTCTAGAGCCCTTAACATTAAAGGAAATGGAAAAGCAAAACCTAATTACCGTTTATAAAGAAAGTGAGTTAGCAGCCCAATTATTGTTTACACCTTATAAAGATGCTGTTGATATCACTAATAGCGGCTATTATATTCGAGTGCCTGAAAACGAAAGCTACCAAAAACTGATCATGGAGAGCGTTGAACCAGAGGAAGTACAAATAGGAGAAGAAGCTTTCTATTTCCTTCCTGCTTCTAACCACAATTTTGATTTAAAAACTCCAATTGGCTATGATCAGCCTGCTATTGACATGATTAGTAAGCATGGACTAGCTCACATCTTTAAGGTGGAAAATGCAGATAATGAAGTAGCTAACGAAAAGTTGGTCAATCAATTAGTCGATTTAAAAGAGGCTTCAGCAGGCCGCTTACTTGGTCAAGGTGATGAAGCTATTGGTTTTGGACAAGAAGACGGCAATCAATTAGTTGAAAAATTAAATGATGCTGGCTATTACTTCTACACAATTGAAAGTAACCCACTTAAAGGCGAAAGTAAAATCGCTCAAATGACGGATTACAATATGATTCGTTTGCATAGCATCAATGTCAATAGAGAGACTAAATTAAAGCTAAATGCAAGTATTGACCGTACAACACGAGCTGTCAAAGAGCGTAATATTCGCTCTATTTTCTATCATATTAAAACAACAGGTAATGCCAAAGAAAATGTAGAAGAAACGATTGATTATTTAAATGGTGTGCATGACACAATGCCAGATCATTTCAAAGCAGGTGAACCAAAGCTATTTGATAAAGTAGTAGTGCCAGCTTGGGTCACAGCAGCCGTATTAGTAGCAGGTATTTTATTTACCTTTATCATTTCAGAATTAGTAAAATGGATGCCTCTTCGTATCGCAGCAGCTGGCTTTATGGCTGTACTAGCAATTGCGTACTTTATCCTGAAAAGTACTCTGTTTTTACAAGCATTTGCACTCATTATTGCAGTCCTTGCACCAACCTATGCAGTCATCAAATCAGCGCAAGGTTCTACGAAGGTGTCTAACATATTGATCCAATACTTAAAGGCAGTAGCAATTAGTGTAATTGGCATTGTTATTGTCATTGGCTTATTGAATGGTAATGCCTTTATGACAGGCTTTGCTGTATTTAAAGGGGTTAAGCTTGTTTATCTTATTCCCATTATGGGTGTTTTACTATTTACAGTGATTGAGATAAACCGACTAGCTGAACAAAACATTAAGAACTCTTTATCAAATACGGTAACATTGTTAAATAAAGAATTAAAATATTGGCATGTGCTACTACTCGTTGTGTTGGCAGGTGTCGGATTATTTTACATTAGCCGAACAGGTAACTCTGGCTCTGTAAGTGATATGGAATTAGCCTTTAGACAATGGCTAGAAAATACATTGTATGTTCGACCAAGAACAAAGGAATTTTTAATTGGTTTCCCATTCTTCATTTTAGCGCTATATGTAATGGGTATTAATCGAAAATGGGGAAGTATTCTCCTAGTACCAGGTGTTATCGGTTTCTTATCCATCATGAATACATTTACCCATCTACACATCCCAGTAGCTGTTTCTGTATTACGTACACTATACAGTGTATCTCTAGGTCTTGTAGTAGGACTTGTGTTTATCCTAATCTTCAAAATCGGTTATCGTTGGGTTTCTAAGGCAATCGCGAGGTGGTCATAATGCACGTTGTTTTATCTGGCTATTATGGATTTGATAATGTCGGAGATGATGCCATTCTACTGTCCATTATCCAATCTTTAAAAAAGTGGCAAAGTGATATAGAAATCACGGTATTATCTAATAATCCAGCAGCTACTGAGCAAACATATGGTGTCAAAGCCATTAACCGTTGGAAAATGAAAGAAATTCGTCAATTACTTAAAACAGCAGATGGACTGATTAGTGGTGGCGGTAGTCTCATGCAGGATCAAACAGGCATGAAAACGATTCCTTACTATGCGGGCGTTATTCAAATCGCAAAATGGTTGAAGAAGCCAGTATTTGTTTACGCCCAAGGTATGGGCCCGATTAATCACCCACTTAGTAAATTTATTGTTCGTACAGTTTTTAATAAGGTCGAACAAATAACAGTCAGAGATAGAGCCTCTCTAGCTCTTTTAACAGAGATCGGTGTGCGAAAAGAAACAAAGATCGTACCAGATCCTGTTATGGGACTTAACGGTAATGATTTTCATTGTGAGTGGCTAGAAAATATCTCTTTGTCAGCCGATAGCTATATCTCTGTAAGCGTTCGAGATTGGCCATCCGCTGTTGCCTACAAGGAAAAAATTGCACACAGCCTAGATGAATTAGTACGTCAGGGTGAGCAAATCGTTTTCCTGCCTATGCATGGTGAGCATGATTTTATTACTTCACAGGAAGTAGCAGCACTTATGAAGGAAAAGAGCTTGATTGCTCCTGCTGATTTATCTATTGAAGAAAAAATCGCAGTGATTGGTCAATCTCAACTATTAATAGGTATGCGACTGCACTCCTTAATTTTCTCGGCAATCTATGCAACACCGTTTATTGCCATTTCGTATGATCCGAAAATTGATGCGTTTGCTGATATCGTTGATCAGCCTGTCATCGGTCATGTCGAGGTTGATGATTGGAATGGTGTAACATTGTTTGAACAAGCTGTAGCAATTCTTGAATCCTATACAACAGTTCAAGAAAAATTGCGCCAGGCTGTCATCCCATTGCAAGATGAAGCAACTGCAACTGCTAAATTAGCAATTGATGCTTTGTCAAAATAAACATTAAAAAATGATGAATTTCAATTAACATTGAAATTCATCATTTTTTTCCTACTTCTAATAATTTTAAAATGGACTGGGCCTGTTGCATATGCATGGCTAAAACATATTGACCTGCTTGCATTAAAATTTGCGCCTTCACCATATTCATCATCTCTTTTGCGATATCTGCATCTCGAATACGAGACTCTGCTGCTTGTAAATTCTCTGCCGTGTTCACATTAGCATTATAGGCATGTTCCAAGCGGTTCTGATAGGCACCAAGACGTGAGCGTTCATTGGAAACACGTTTTAAGGCTTCATCCATTGAAGACATAGCTTTTTCCGCATCCTCACGAGTAGCAATAGAAGCATACTTCAACCCAAGCTCCTCGGACCCCATCCCATTGATAAATAATTCGATACTCTGTCCTGCATTGGCGCCTGCTTGAATCTTGATGCCATTTGTTTCATAATCCCCATTAAGTAATGTCTTCGTATTAAATTCTGTATCGGTTGATGTCCGCTGGATTTCCTTTTTTAATTCTTGAAATTCCAAATCTAATTTTTTACGATCATCATCTGTTAATGTATCATTGGCTGCCTCCACTGCTAACTCACGCATACGCTGAATCATGGCATGTGTCTCATTCAGTGCCCCCTCTGCCGTCTGCACAAGCGAAATACCATCCTGTATATTCTTAGCTGCCATATTCAAGCCACGAATTTGAGCACGCATTTTTTCAGAAATCGCCAGTCCAGCTGGATCATCCGTTGCACTATTAATTCGATATCCGGAAGAAATTCGTAGCATGGCTTTACTCATCGCCCCATAATGACGATTCATATTATTCAGGATTGCCATCCCTGTTGCTGACCACTTACCAAGCATAATTTCACCACCTTCTTGTTTTTATATCGGTCCAACATCTCATCTATTGACCTTAATATTGGAAATGGTTTCTAATTTTTTATGTGTTTTTAACATTTTATAGTTGATTAACTACATAATAAAAGCACCTGCTTGTCATTTATGATAAGTAGGTGCTTACTGGACATTCCATCTATTCAATTTTGAAACCCCCAAGTTGATGGCTCTTTTGCTGTAGCAATTCGAAAAAGAGTTCTTTATCATTCTCTAGTAATGCCTGATCAATCAAATGATCCAAATTTTTCTCCTCTAACTCTGCAATAAGCTGATCGATTTCACCAACCGTCACAGTAGAAACCATCGGAATTTGTTGCTTTGGTGTAGCGCTTTCAAGTATTGGTGCTAGATGCTCATGAACATTAGTAATAAGCAATAGTTGATAAAGTGGTAACCGAATAAAGCGATTTCCTTTTTGGAAAACAAAAACCTCAGATAAGTTTTCAATCTGCTGTGTCTTCATGTTGATGATCATCTCTTTACCTTCTATGGGAATGAAATGGAAAATCTCATTCTCTTTTAAAATAGAGAAATATTGATAAGCAAATACGAGACGTAATTTATCTCCAGTAACTTTTGTGTAAAACGGCTTCATGTATTGAACTTGCATCATCCTTCATCCCTCCCTAGTTATCTGATTATTCAGATTTTAACACAAATCAAAAGCCTTGTTAACTATCTTTACCTCATTTTTTTCTTTCTGATCATTCAGCTTATCATTACTGCATTTTAATCGTATAATGGAAGGACAGTCTTTTTTTCCTTTTTACAATTAACAATGTTAACTATAGCCATACATGATGAAAGGAGTGAGGTTATGGCATTGTCTATATCGCAATTAGCTAAGGAACATCAAGCATTTGTGCTGACTAAATTAAAAGAAGCTGAACAAGGGTTACATCCTTCCTCTACCGAAGATGAGGAACTAGTGCGCCGTGCTGTCTTTTCAGTAAGGAATAAGTCCATTGTTTTTGAACGATTTAATGGAGCAAGTTCTATATTATATGCAAGTGTTCAAGATGTCAGACCCGCTTCTGTTGAAATTGATTTTTCAAAGGAAGAGCTACATTGTAGCTGTCCTCAAGCAAAATGGTGTCGACATCAAATAGGTGCTTTACTCGCTCTCTACCAATATTTTGATTCTGTTCAAAATTGGTCGAGTGCTTGGCGTGCACAAAAATCTGTTCAATTAAAATCTTTAGCAGATGAGCGCAGCCCACAAAGCTGGTCGATGATGGTGGATGAGGTGATGAAACGATTATTACCACCTGGGCGCATACTAGAAGGTTATGGGCTTTCCGCTGTAAGAACTGATGCTTTGGAGCGTCTTCGTCGACATATGCCCTTTGAGCGTGAATGGCAACCTCTTTATAAGCTCTATATGGAGCTAACCATTTTTAATTCGATATGGCGACATTTAAATGAAACACCTGGACATTCGTTAGATTCACCTTATATGAAATATTTTATCGAACAAAGCACGCAATCTTTTGAGAGCATTCTTACAGAGCTTTCTAATCGATCACGACTATTTGCGACAGATCCATTTTATGATGCCATCCAAGAGCTAGTAAGAGAATTTTTATTAGAAAGACAAGGGCTTTTTGCCAATCGCCTTCGTCTATATATGCTACTATGGGCAGTACTTTTTTATGAGAAGCCTCGTCGTGAACAGGAATTGGCATTTATAAATAATCTTGTTCACTCTTCAGCAGAAATTTCTCTACAATCACTAAAATTATTATTTTATGTGCTATTACAGAAAGAGGATTTACTGCTTGAAAAGTTGGCACAGGTTGATTTACCACAAATGCAGGATTTGTTTGAACTAGCTACTTTTGCCCAACGTGCTGGAGAGTCCAATTCATTAGCAGTCATTTTACGAGCAATTTTACCTTTGACTGAAGTGTTTCTACAGGAGGTCGTTCCAGTCGTTCAGCGTGCCCAATACGTAAGGCAATTCCAACTTTTATTTGACGAGATTCAGCTTTCGGAGGAAGAGGAAGCAACGCTGTATAGTGCCTTTGGTGTGTATGGACTACAGCCGTTCTCAAGTTTTTTAATTAAAAAAGGTCGCTATCGGGAATGGGCAGCTCTGCATCAACTAAACCCATCATCCCTCTCTTACTTAGAAATGTGTGGATTAAAGGATGTATTACAGGTTGAACCTGCAACTGTTTTACCTTTATATCATGTCTATGCAATGGCTGAAATTGCGCAAAAATCACGCTTAAATTATAAACAGGCTGTGCGTATTTGGAAAAGTATGCGTAGCGCTGCAAAGCGAGCTGGTAAAGCAGCTTATTTTGAAACATATATGCAAACCATTCGTGCAGAATATAAACGACTACGTGCGTTACAAGAAGAAATTGAGAAAGGAAACTTAGTATGATGACAATAAATGCTCCTTCCCCTTTTTCCAAAACACAACAGCTCCGTATTGAAGTAGCTCGGGAAGGATATTTTACGTTGCAGGGTTTTACTGCAAATGGTACAACAATCGATGTTGATACATTAATTTCTTCGCTATTCTTTACTTATGAGGCAAACGTTTATGGATTATTAACAAATCGAGCAGATTTTACAATTCAAGTTTCTACAGCTGAGTTACTCGATATTTTTTCAACAAGCTTCCAGCACCCTTTCATCAATTGGAGTGGTGTAAATGAAGAAAGTATAGAATGGTTAAAAAAAGTTTACGCATTACAAGCATACTGGCAAGAGCCATCACTTTGGTCACATGCCGTGATTGCAGATGATTTTTCATCATTAACTTTCCCTATTGATCATATAGATTCAGCATTATTGGAAACAGCTGTACAGCAGAAGCTTTCACAGGTTGGGCTAATACTAACTGATTTACCAAAGTTATTACCCTTTTTCCTACGTGGAGGCTGGCCATTGGATCAAGCTCGTCAAGCTGGAGCTGTTTCCGTTTCTTTACGGTTAAGTGAGCCAGAAGAAGATGCCGATGTATGGTTATTAGAAACGGTGCTAAGCACTGCTACAACGAAAAACTACTGGACACCTGCTATTCGTAAACAATCCTTACCTATTGAAGAAGCACTACCTACAAAGTGGCGAATGTTTGCGACTGAAATTAAGCAGCAACAACAGCAAATTGTAGAACTTCTATCCACCGATACGATCAATAGTGATATCTTTATTCGTGTGACACTGGAAGATTTAGAAGTTCGCTCTTTTTTACGGGAAGATCTTGCTAGATTGCAGGCACTTGGTTTTGATGTTGTGCTGCCAGCATGGCTAAAGGATTTAAAACAATCCAAAATCCGAGTACGCGTTACAACTAGCAATGTTTCAACAAGGAAGGTAGCAGGTTTAGATGATATTTTAACGTTTAAATGGCAGTTTTCTATGAACGGACAAACGATTTCAGCTGAGCAATTTAAAAAACTTGTGGATGAGAAACGTGAATTTATTCGTATTGGTACTGAATGGTTCCGAGTAGATGCTAATTGGATGCAAGAAATGCGTGAATTGATGCAACAGGCAGAAGATGAAAGTTGGACTGTTCGAGAATTATTATTTAGGGAGTTACCAGAAGACCTGTCTGCCCCTCTTGAGGAAGAAGATGCAGATGATGCACTGAGAGATGATCCAATCTTTGCATTGGAAATGCAACAATCATTAAAAGCATACATGGAGCAACTTTTGGAGAAGAAAGGCTTACCTGCCGTCTCGATTCCATTGTCCCTACAAACCGAATTACGCCCTTATCAATTAGAAGGCTTTGAATGGTTAGTCTTTATGCGCCAACAAGGTTTCGGTGCATGTCTAGCTGATGATATGGGACTTGGAAAAACGGTTCAATTGATTACCTATTTGCTCCATATTTATGAGTCATCAACTTACACAAAGCCATCCATCATTATTTGTCCCACTTCAGTACTTGGGAACTGGCAAAAAGAACTTGCTCGATTTGCCCCGTCCCTGATTGTGCATACACATTATCAAGCAAATCGAGCAAAGGATGAAGAGTTTAAAAAGCTAGTGACAGCAGAAAGGCCACATGTCATTTTATCAACCTATGGTACTGTGTCACAGGATACTGAATTTTTACAGGATATCGAATGGGCAACGGTAGTACTTGATGAAGCACAAAACATTAAAAATATGCAAACATTACAATCGAAAGCCATTCGTAAATTGCTAGGTGACCATCACATAGCTCTTACTGGGACACCTGTAGAAAATCGTTTATCTGAGTTATGGGCTATTTTTGATTTCATTCATAAGGGCTATCTAGGTAGTTTTGGTCGCTTCAATGAAGAATTTATTTTGCCTATTGAACGAGACGAATCAGAGTCGCATAAGCAGAAGCTTCGAGCTAAAATTCAGCCATTCTTATTGCGTCGTACAAAGCGAGATCCACATTTACAGCTTAACTTACCAGATAAGCTAGAATCGAATGAATATTGTCCATTAACAACAGAGCAAGCTTCACTCTATGAGGGCTATATTTTAGAAACGCTTGATCAGCTGGAGCAGTTAACAGGCTTTCAAAAAAAGGGACGCGTCTTAAAGATGCTCAGTAAATTAAAGCAACTATGTAATCATCCTGCCTTATATTTAAAGGAACCTTTCGAGGATGCCGAAACAATGCTTGCGCGTTCGACTAAACTAGAGCGCATTGTACAAATGGCAGCTGAGATTGTGGACAATGGAGAGCAATGTCTCATCTTTACACAATATATTGGAATGGGACAATTGCTACAACATTGCTTTAGTGAAATATATAATGTAGATGCACCGTTTTTAACTGGTGCCATGCCTAAGCAGCAGCGAGACCGCTTAGTAGAGGCTTTCCAGGCAGGAGATTTCCCTATATTTATCCTTTCTTTGAAAGCTGGTGGAACAGGACTTAATTTAACAGCAGCTAATCATGTTTTACATGCAGATCGCTGGTGGAATCCTGCTGTTGAAAACCAAGCGACCGATCGAGCATATCGAATCGGACAGACACAATTTGTGCAGGTCCATAAGTTTGTGACAATTGGCACGATCGAGGAAAAAATTGATAAGATGCTGGTGCAGAAATCTGCATTATCCGAAGAGCTTATTCAATCAAGCCAGTGGTTGACCGAGTTAGAAGATCAAGAACTCCGCGATTTAATAACATTAGATATATAATAATGAGATGCGCCAAGAGCAAATAGTTCTTGGCGCTCTTTTAGTGGAACTTGCTACTTCTTTTCCCTACTTACTTCATCATTTGTATTTAGTTGTATTGAAAATTCCATTGCTGTGCGGTCTTCAGCAATGTTTTTTATTTGTGTTCCACATCATTCCTTTCTGTTTGTTACGGTGCAAGAAATATAAGGAGAATGGCGGATCAGACAATGAATGTTCTCTTGCCCCGTATGTAAGCTATACTTGCTAAGGTAAAACAAAATCCTTTAAGTGTTCCTGTTCATTCGGTGGCTGTGGCGGTATAGTAACTGCTTCGTCACTATCTCTTTGTTTAAGTTGATAAAATCTAACATCCTCAACCACTATCTCTGTCATAAAAATCTTAGTGCTTTCCTCATTTACAAATGACCTTGTTTGAATACGGCCAGTGGCACCGATTAATGAACCTTTACCGCAATATTTAACGATATTCTCTGCAAGCCTTCCCCAAGCTGTACAGAATACAAAATCTGTATCTACTTCCCCTTGATTGTTTTTAAAATTACGATTAATGGCTAGTGAGAAATGAGTTTGCACACGATTTCCAGATAAGTAACGTAATACCGGGTCTTTTGTAAACCTTCCAACCAATCCGACTTGATTCATTCATTCACCTCCTTTGCTTTTGATTGCTCTCATCTTACAAAATGATTCCGACATTCGCAAAAATCGATATTGTTAATTTCCTTCAGTTTTTGTGCATAAATTAGGTAAATTAGCATTTTTATTTTTCTATTTTTTGTTAATTTTCTAGCTGAATGCTTTAGGCTGTAATGGCAAATGCTATTTCATGAAATCTGCAATTTCGCAGTTTTTGAAAAACCGTCACAAGTGCGCATCACAAACAACTGCTGCCTCATGTGTTATACTAAAAGAATGACAGACTTAGGAGGAATATACATATTGAAAACCTTTAAAATGCTTTCCTTTGACCTTGTCACAAAAGATGGCGTGCAACCATTCCCTTTAATCGATGGCATCATTATTAATCAGGAAAATAGCCATCAATCTTGGGTACTTGAATTGTTTATGGAAAAACAATATCGCTCAACCTTTGATGAGCTCTTAGCAAATGCTACAGTCTTCAATGTACGTGCAGTTATTTCATTTCCAGATAATGAACCCGCTCCTTTTCAGGTGATCGTACATACTGTTGAAGAAATCGGTAATCATGTTTCAGTCCTATTAAAAGGTACGCTTAAAATTAAACGATCAAAATATGCAGAACAATTACTTTCTGAGCTACTTTCTGAGGGTGTTTCTTTAGAGGATTTACTGGATCGCTTTACACAAGATATGAAAAAGCGACCAAAATTAAAAAATGACTGACGATGCGAATTTTTGCATCGTTTTTTTTATTGGACAAGCAGTAATTTTTTTGTACAATACAATTTGAAAAAGGAGGGTTTCATTTGGTGGTTGCTATGAGGGGGAGGCCTTTAAGGCTGTTGGAGATGTTCGTTTTGTCATTATAGGAGTATAGGAATTTTCTCAGGGCCATGCTTGATTAGTGATTAGTTACTCTTCATGAGTATTCTGCTTCTGGCATTTCCCGCTTACATGGGTATAAAAAAGAGTGTTTTCCGCAGAGGAAACACTCTTTTTATGTTATCGGTTATTCATACCATCACGGTATTTTTCAGTGTTGTTTACTTTATCGTCGACAACATCATTATTATTGTTACCGTTCATGTTGTCATTACGTTCAACACCATTTACACCGTTTGCATTTGGTGTGTTGTCATAGCCGTTTGTGCTGTTGATATCGGCATTTGAACCAGGTGTTGTTGCTTCAGGTAATGTTGTATTATCGTTAACAGTACCTCGATCTACACCATTCCCATTTACATTATTGCGATCGTATGCATCGTCACGATTATTCGGATCTAATGCGTCCTCGACATCGTCGACTCCTCGACGTACGTCATTCTCGACTTCTCGAACAGGGTGATCTTCTACTGCATTATTTCCCCAGTTACAACCTCCAAGGAATGCAGTTGCAAGAATGATGGTTAAAAATGACATTTTCCACATAGTAAAAAACCTCCTTTCTTGGTACTATGTCATCAAATACATCTACTGTATTTGTGATCCTACATAGATTGCCCGAGAAAGGAGGGAACTATCCGATTTTTGTACAAACTATTTTTGTTTTTCTTTTAATAACTGTTCAATATATGCTGCCTCTGCTTTACAGTCGTAGCTATAGTTTGTGCCTAGCTCTTTTTGCAATGCCTCGATTGTTTCGACTTGCTGTGCTGTTGGTTCTTCATTTAAAATTTTGGCAATAACCTCATCGATTTTTTGTGCCATTTCTTCATGAAACTGTGCGCTCATCAATGTATCAGCAGGGATTTTTTCGATCCACGCGGCATTCTCCTGAAAATAAGTCTGCCAGTTTGCAATGAAGTCTTCCATGGAAAAGCGCTCTTCATCCCAACCAATACTTGCTAAGTATGTTTCAAAAGATGTTGAAATCGAACGAGTAATGCTAATTTTAATACCTGAAGACAATTCCTTATACATCTTAATAATCCTCCTACGTTTGTAAAACCTAAAAATTACATCTATTTCAATTCACAATCGCTTATTTACCATCGCAATTTAAGAACCTACTAATCAATTTTTGACTTGACTTTATCTATTTTATATCTTTTGGTCTACAAATGCAAATTAAGCTTGTTTAGGCTGTTCAGGCCCAATTGCAAATAGAATATCGGCTTCACATACAAGTTCTCCATCTACAGTTGCTACACCATGACCTTTACCCATTGCGCCACGAAGTTTTACAAATTCTACTTCCAATTTAAGTTGGTCGCCAGGTACGACTTGACGCTTGAAACGACAATTATCAATACCCGTTAAAAACGCTAAACGACCCTTAAATTCTTCAGCATTTAATAAAGCCACTCCACCTACTTGAGCTAAAGCTTCCACAATTAACACACCTGGCATAACTGGATAACCTGGGAAGTGCCCATTAAAAAAATCTTCGTTAATTGAAACGTTTTTTAATCCTACTGCACGTTTCCCTTCTTCTAATTCAATGATGCGATCGACGAATAAAAAAGGATAGCGGTGTGGTAAAATTGCTTGAATTTGTTCTGCAGTTAACATGTCATTTCCCCCTCAAAAATAAAGTATGTATACACAAAGTAAGGTAAAGAATAATGTTATTCTTTACCATTCATAATATCAAATATATGCTGCCATGTTTCTCGTTTAAAAATATCCATAGCATTGCCTTCTCCAATAACGCTAAAGCCAAACATTGCGCCTAATGCTGCGGCAACAACGACTAAAATGAGAATAATTACAATGCGTAACCAAATCGGAATCAGTCGGATTTGCACCCATCGAACCTCGCGTTGCTCTCCAGTCGAGCGGCGTTCTTTCTTTTCTGGTTGCGGTTGCGTATCGGTTTCTTGTGTCGGCACAGAACGTCGACGTGAATCGTTTGTCATAGATTGTACTCCTCTTCATTCCTTACTATGCGTTTTTGGATAACTTCCTATCGAATGCCATTAATTAGTCCTAGCATTTGATCTGCTAATGTCACCGCTCTTGCGTTGAATTGATAAGAACGTTGTGTTTGAATAAGTTCTGTCATTTCTTTCGAGAGGTTAACATTGGACATTTCTAGTGTACCACTTTGCATGCCAATTTGCTGACGGTTGGCTCCCACAAGCTCTGTCAAAACTTCTGCCTGCGTATAGCCAAGTTCAGCTAAATTATTAGGTAATCCTATATAAGAACCGGCAACATGCTCCATTAATTGCGGCTTTTGGAATTCTGTTACAGCTAAATCCGTACGAATAATATCCCCATTTGGATAAGATGCTTCTAATACCCCACTATCTCGAACAGCAAACTTTTGAACCGTGTCTGGTAATGTAATAGCTTGTCCTGCAGCATTAGCTACTGGATAACCCTCTGCTGTTACAAGCATAACTGTTCCATTATTCAATGGAGATAAATAAAAGTCACCTTGTCGAGTATACACTGTTTCAGTTCCATTTTCACCATCTGGCATCAAAATATTGAAATATTGTTTCGCTTTTGTGAAAGCTAAGTCTAAATCACGATTAGTTGTTTGTAATGAACCTTGCTTTTCATTGGATTTAATTTGCCCAATCATTGCGCCAGATCCATAGCGAATACCAACAGGTGTTTGTCGTTCTGCACGATCCTGCTTATCATTATTAAATTGCTGATAAAGTAATTCATTAAAGGATGCTTCCTTTGTTTTATAGCCTGTTGTATTACTGTTAGCAATGTTATTACTAATGGTATCCAGTTTGTTTTGTAATTGCCCCATTGTGTTTGTAGCTGTAATCATTGTACGTAGCATTGATAAAAGCCTCCTGTTCGCCCATTAAATTTTTCCGATTTCATTTACAGCCTTTTCCATGCTACGATCATAAGCTTGTAATACTTTTTGATTTGCTTCAAATGCACGGTAGGCAGTCATTAAATCTGTCATTGTGCGACCAGAATCTACGTTTGACCCTTCTAAAAAGTTTTGACGTAGTGTAAAGGAAACACCATTCGCTCCATAAGCTGTTGGCAAGTTCTCACCATTTTCTGTACGAATAAGACCATTATCTTGTTTTTGTAGCATGTTCGGGTTTGCAGCAAATGATACACCAACACGAGCTACTTGTTGATTATTTACAAAGATAGCGCCACTTTCATCTAATCGGAAATCATCATTTGGTAGCTGGATACGTTGCCCAGCATCATTTAGTACATATAATCCTTGACCGTTAACTAAATAGCCTTGCCCATCTAAAGTGAAATTACCATTACGTGTGTAAGCCTCACCACCAGCAGGATGTTCTAGTCGGAAGAAAATTGAACCCGTAACCCCATCTTCATTTTGTGGTAAGTTTCCATTAATCAATGCAATATCTGTTGTAAAATCAGTATTATAGATTTGGCCTTGTATGTAATTTGGCAATGTTTCTTGTAAATATGTCCCTGTATTTAAAGCTCCTACTTGACTCATATATTCAGCGCCGGCTTGTTGGTGAGCAGGAGCATTTGTTTTTCCAATGCTAGACATTAGCATATCTGGAAATGAGCGAATTGTAGATTGATCTGCCTTAAATCCTGGTGTATTCGCATTTGATAAATTATTGGTAAGTAATTCTGTTCTTCTTTGTTGCGTGATCATACCTGTTGCAACTGTATAAAATCCTTTAAACAAAGAAATCACCTCATTTTATTTTTATAAGGATGCTGGCACACGATCAATATTTTCAAGCATGATACCTGTACCAATGGCTACACAATCCATAGGTCTCTCTGCAATGAAAACAGGTACCTTCAACTCTTCTATTAATAGCTGGTCCATTCCATGTAACAATGCACCACCACCAGTTATAATCACTCCACGATCAATGATATCGGCTGATAGTTCAGGTGGTGTTTTTTCTAAGACATTTTTAGCTGACTGGACAATCATGGCTACTGACTCATGTAGTGCACGTTCAATTTCTTCAGACTCAATTGTAATTGTACGTGGTAAACCTGTTACCATATCACGGCCACGAATATCCATTGTATCATTGCGACTACCTTTGAAAACTGTACCAATTGTCATTTTGATTGCCTCTGCAGTACGTTCTCCAATCAGCAATTTATATTCCTTTTTAATATATTGCAAAATATCGTTATCAAACACATCGCCTGCTACTTTAATGGATTCACTTGTTACGATATCACCCATTGATAGAACTGCGATATCTGTCGTTCCGCCCCCGATATCGACTACCATATTTCCACTTGGTTGGAAGATATCCATTCCAGCACCTATTGCTGCAACTTTTGGCTCTTCCTCTAAATATACTTTTTTACCACCGGATTTTTCAGCAGCTTCACGAATTGCCTTTTGTTCAACACTTGTAATATTCGTTGGACAACAAATTAATATGCGTGGCTTCGCCAAAAATCCTTTTACGTTTAATTTATTGATGAAATGTCTTAACATCGCCTCTGTCACATCAAAATCTGCAATGACTCCGTCTCTTAGTGGACGAATAGCTGTGATATTACCTGGCGTTCTCCCTACCATTTGGCGGGCTTCTTCCCCAACCGCTAATACTTTATTTGTCTTTTTATCGATCGCCACAACAGATGGTTCATTGAGGACGATCCCTTTCCCCTTAACGTGGATTAATACGTTCGCAGTCCCTAAGTCAATGCCAATATCTTTCGAAAACATTTTATAATTTCTCCTTCCCGCCAGTTCCAACTACATAACGTTCATTTTATCTCTTTATCTAGAATATTTTATCATATTCTATTGGTAATTTCACCTAAATTTAGTGAATAAGACTGTTTTCTTTTTAGGCAGTGAACGGCTATAATATAGAATTACTATTCTTAGAAAATCATCACTTATGCTTGTCCAACACAGCAAAAAAGAACGAATCATTCTTGACTCGCTCTTTCTTTCCACTTGTTTTTCGTTGCTTCTCCTCCGCGAATATGACGTACGGCCTTATGGTAGGCGAGTATTTCTTTCACTTGGTCAGCTAATCCTTCATGAATTGTTGGTAATCGCTCTGTTAAATCCTTGTGCACCGTACTTTTTGAATAACCAGTCATTTTCGCGAGGACACGCACAGTCTCACGCGTCTCAATCAGTAATTCACCGAGGCGTATGCAGCGCTTCCGAATGTGCTCATGCACGTTCTTCGTCCTTTCCACACAATTTCACAAAATGCTTTGGCAATCAGATGCACATTTGCGCATTTCTTCACCTTATGTGAGGACAAAGCTATTCAGAACACGTTTTGCATTTTCTTGATAAAATGCTGACTTTTTATGCGTTACTAGCTTTTCTCATTAAAAAGCTAGTAATTTTTTCGGATTGATATATTTTCCGTTTTCAAGAATTTCGAAATGCATGTGGACGCCAGCCGCTTGATTCCACTCGTTGTCAGTCGCTTTTCCTAATGCTTGACCTTGTGTAACCTCATCGCCTTCTTTAACAGCGATATCCTTCACAGAACTATAATGTGTCTGCATACCATTTGGATGCTCGATCACGATCTTATTGCCTGTAAATGCGTCTAGTTTTACCTCTAGTACTTTACCACTCATAGCAGCTAGTACTTCAAACTCTTCACCATTCATAGCAATAGAGATTCCTGAAGATGTAGTAAATGTTTGATTAAATACCATTAGTGCATTTTCACGAGACTCTTCATTTGCCTCTAACTCGTAAAATTCTTGTAAGACTTGTACTTTACTAAAATTCTCTTCTTTGAATGGATACTTCATGTTTTCAGTTCGTGCATTAGTTTCCACTACAGGACCTGGATCTACTTCAGCTAAATCTGGTAAAGGAGCCTCTTCTACTTTTGATACGAGACTATTGTAACCAAATAACAATCCTGCTAGAACAAGTGCACCACCTGTGTAAACTACTGGCCAAAACCACGGTTTCTTTTGTAATTGGCCATTTTCCTTTTGATTTGGATCTTGGTTTTGAGAAGCTTTGTTATTTTTATCCTCTCTCATTTTCATCACCTCTAGTTGCAGTGTGAACAACTAGAAGTTATTTTAAACATGCATCTATTTTTTTTATTTCAATATCTTGATAATAATAGTGTAAAATTTCGGCAGCTGTTTTCCCTTCATTTGCCATTGCCTCAGCTCCATATTGACTCATGCCCACTCCATGCCCATAACCTTGAGTTTTCACTTGAACTTTTCTTTTATTGGCATTAAAGATGATTGTGAAATCAGTTGATGGTATACCAAGGAGCGTTCTTACCTCTCTCCCTGTCCAGACGTTATTCCCTAGCTGTAAACGTTCTACTCGTCCAGAATCATTATAAAATAACTGGATACGATTAAAATCACTAGGTTGCCATTGTATAGGCCAGAGCTTATTCCATTGAGCTAAAGTCCATTCTTGCTCAGCCTCAAACTTAGGAGATGTTTGATCAGATATACTTGCAACACTTTGCAAATATGGAATATCATTTCCACCATATCCATAAGCACTTTCTGTTTTACCATTGCTTGTTGAATGAAACATGGCTGTAATCAATTCATTATTATAAAGAATAACTTGTCCTTGTGTTTCATTGATAGCTTCGACAATTTTCTTTTCATTTCCCAGGAAATTGCTAGCCCAATTCGCCTTTCTTTGTTCTTCATCATAGAAGACTTGCTTTGCCACAGTTGGGGCGATCGCAATTTTTCCGTAATTTGTCGTTTTCAACGCATATGTGCGTGCTGCAATAGCTTGTGCCTTCAGTGCCTCTTTTTTAAAAGAAACGGGCATTTCTGCAGCAACTACTCCTGTAATATACGTTTCCAAAGGGATTTTTTCTTCTTGCCCCTCCACTTCTATAAATATTTCACAAGCATTCTTATCACTAGTTTGAGGTATGATAGCCTCTTGTCTTTCACTAAACCCTACTATAGGAAGCATATATAATGCCCCAATCAAGCAAATGACACCTATACTAATCATCCATTTTTTCATAAGGAATAATATGCTAGATTTCTTGTAGTTATGAGAAAACAAAAACCCTCTGCATAAAAAGCAAAGGGTTTTAAAATTTATTTAGTTTGTAGGCAATTCAACTGTTACATCTTCAATTGTCACTACTTCTTCTGTAATACGTTCAATATTAGCACCAAGAGATGCTAATTTTCCATGGAAATCAACATAACCACGATCTAAATGATGAAGTTTTGTGACACGTGTCATTCCTTCTGATACAAGACCCGCTAAAATTAATGCAGCCGCAGCTCGTAAATCCGTTGCCATTACCTCAGCTCCCTGAAGATCCACAGGCCCCTCGATAAACACAGAACGTCCCTCTATTTTAGCACCAGCATTCATGCGACGGAATTCCTCAACATGCATAAAACGATTTTCGAATACCGTTTCTGTAATAATACTCGTACCTTCAGCAGTAAGCATTAACGCCATCATTTGTGATTGCATATCTGTTGGGAAACCAGGATGTGGCATTGTTTTGATATCAACTGCTTTTAGTGTTTTGGGAACTCGTACACGGATTCCTTCATCCAACTCAGTAATTTCTACGCCCATCTCACGCATTTTAGCTATTAAAGCAGTCATATGCTCAGGAACTGCGTTTTCAATCACCACATCTCCTCTCGTAATAGCTGCTGCCACCATAAATGTACCAGCTTCAATACGGTCAGGAATAATATGATGCTCTACTCCATATAATGTATCGACTCCTTCGATACGAATCGTATTTGTCCCCGCTCCGATTACACGGCCACCCATACTATTAATAAAGTTTGCAAGATCCACGATTTCAGGCTCTTTCGCTGCATTTTCAATTACAGTTGTCCCTTCAGCTAAAGATGCAGCTGTCATAATATTTTCAGTTGCCCCAACACTTGGGAAATCCAAATACACATTAGCCCCTTTTAAGCGACCCTCTGTCTTCGCCTCAACATAGCCATGGCCAAATGAAATTTTTGCACCCATTGCTTCAAAACCTTTTAAGTGTAATTCAATCGGACGTGATCCAATTGCACAGCCTCCAGGAAGTGCTACACGAGCATAGCCATTACGAGCAAGTAGAGATCCCATTACTAAAATAGATGCACGCATTTTACTAACAAATTCAAATTGAGCTTCACTTGAAAGTTCTTTTGTTGCATCTATATATACGGCATTATCTTCAGGTATATATGTAACTGCTGCGTTTAAACTTTTAAGTACTTCATTTATTGTAAAGACGTCTGCTAAATTAGGGACTTCTTTAATTACATTTTCTCCTTTTGAAGCAAGTAAAGCTGCTGCAAGGATTGGTAACACTGCATTTTTTGCGCCCTCTACACGTACTTTTCCCTGTAGTTTTTGGCCGCCAGTCACTATTATTTTATCCACCCTATGTCCCTCCGAATTCAATCTATTAACCTACCAAATTTTTATTTTAATAAAGAAGTATAATGTCATAATCAGTAAACAAACAACTCTATAGTACAACTTTTCTAACGCTCGTTCAAGCGTCCAAATCACTATTTTAAGCCATTATTAGATTTTTTGCTATTTATTTATTGTACGCTGCTAAATTTTTTTTGTGAATGACCAATAACCCGTTCGCTTCTAATACATACCCAAAGATATATGAATAAAAAACAACTTTTCACTTTTTTCTATAAAAAATGAAGTGGCAGGCCCTATTATCGTACATTTATCAATGGGTATCTTGGTAGCTAATAGCGTAAAATTCATAAGAATTTAATGTATTAGCGTCTTTTTACATAGTTCAAAGGGCCACACAAATGGTATTATAAAGTCCTTTGAAGTATGTAGACCTATAAATTTATGAAAGAAAGCAACGAATTCTTTAAAATAAATAAGGAAGTTTGCCTGACCAGCTAGATATTTGAAGAAAGAAATTAGATACTGCTGAGCCTATCGCAATACTAAGTAAAATATAAATGAGCTGAATTTGAAAAACTCGATTCTTTTTAAATAGTTTTTCGATCATAAAAGCTTGTAATGCGTAAAAAGTAATAGCAATAAAAAATAGGTGAGACAAAATACCCAATAAAGCTTCTTGTCCGATCGCTTCATATATTTCCATGTAACATCCTCCATTTCTCCTTCAATATGTTTATTCACCTTAAAAAACGGGCAGATGCGATATCTGCCCGTTAAAAATGAATTAGATATTACCCTCATGAACGTTGATACGATTCAACGCACGTTTTAATGCTAGGTCAGCACGTTTGAAATCAATGTTGTCTTGTTTACTTTGAAGACGTCCTTCAGCACGTTTAACGGCTTCTTTAGCACGTTGAACATCGATGCTTTCAGCAATTTCAGCAGACGGCGCTAAAATTGAGATTTTTTCTGGACGAACTTCAATGAAACCACCGCTTACTGCAACAATATCAGTCGAACCGTTTTCTTTTTTAAGCTTCACTGCACCAATTGCAAGTGGAGCAACCATTGGAATATGGCCTGCAAGAACACCGATTTCTCCTGAAGTTGTTTTAGCGATTACCATTGATACTTCAGAATCGTATACTGGGCCGTCGGGAGTGACAATATTGACTAGAACTGTCTTCATATTTTTTCCTCCTCGTCCCTAGTATTAAACCTCTACGCCCATGCTTTTCGCTTTTTCAACTACTTCATCAATTGAACCAACTAGACGGAAAGCATCTTCTGGTAGGTGATCCCATTTGCCATCAAGGATTTCCTTGAATGAACGAACAGTTTCTTTTACAGGTACATAAGAACCTTTTTGACCAGTGAATTGTTCCGCTACGTGGAAGTTTTGTGATAAGAAGAATTGAATACGACGAGCACGTTCTACTGTTTGTTTATCTTCATCAGATAACTCATCCATACCTAAGATTGCAATGATATCTTGTAATTCACGGTAACGTTGGATTGTACGTTGTACACCAGTAGCAATTGCGTAGTGCTCAGCGCCTACGATTTCAGGTGATAATGCACGAGAAGTCGAAGCTAATGGGTCAACCGCAGGGTAGATACCCATTTCAGATAATTTACGCTCAAGGTTAGTTGTTGCATCTAAGTGGGCGAAAGTTGTAGCTGGAGCCGGGTCAGTATAGTCATCGGCTGGTACATAAATCGCTTGAATAGAAGTTACAGATCCTTTGTTCGTAGATGTGATACGCTCTTGTAGTTTACCCATTTCAGTTGCAAGTGTTGGTTGGTAACCTACCGCAGAAGGCATACGACCTAATAGGGCAGAAACCTCAGAACCTGCTTGTGTGAAACGGAAGATATTGTCGATGAATAAAAGTACGTCTTGACCTTGCTCATCACGGAAGTATTCCGCCATTGTAAGACCAGTTAAAGCAACACGCATACGTGCACCAGGTGGTTCGTTCATTTGACCGAATACCATCGCTGTTTGCTTGATAACGCCTGAATCGCTCATTTCGAAGAATAAGTCGTTCCCTTCACGAGTACGCTCACCTACACCAGCAAATACAGAGATACCAGAGTGCTCTTGTGCGATATTGTTGATTAATTCTTGGATTAATACAGTTTTACCTACACCGGCACCACCGAATAGACCGATTTTACCACCTTTGATATATGGTGCAAGTAAGTCTACTACTTTGATACCTGTTTCAAGAATTTCAACTGTAGTTGAAAGATTCTCGAAAGTTGGTGCTTCACGGTGAATTGAATCACGACGTGCGTCTGCTGGAATCTCTTCACCTAAGTCAATTACTTCTCCAAGTACGTTGAATACACGACCTAGTGTAACTTCACCAACTGGTACTGAGATAGCTTTTCCTAAGTCTGTTACTTCTGCTCCACGTTGTAAGCCATCAGTAGATGACATCGCAATTGTACGAACAGAATCATCACCTAAATGAAGCGCAACTTCTAATGCAAGAATTGTTGGTTCTTCATTAGGACGTTCAATCTTAACTGTTAAAGCGTTATAGATTGCTGGTAATTGGCCATTGTCGAATTTAACGTCAACAACTGGACCCATTACTTGAATAACATGTCCTTTATTCATTACTGTGTACCCTCCTATCGTATTCTTATACGACATTGGGAAGCTGCTTGCCTATTCTAAGGCTGCAGCTCCACCAACGATTTCTGTAATTTCTTGTGTAATCGCCGCTTGACGTGCACGGTTATATTGCAAAGAAAGGTCTGAAATAAGATCAGTTGCATTATCTGTTGCATTTTTCATAGCCGTCATACGAGAAGCATGTTCACTTGCTTTTCCATCTAATAATGCGCCATAAACTAAGCTTTCCGCATATTGTGGAAGTAACACTTCTAGAATTGCTTCACCAGATGGCTCGAATTCATAAGAAGCAGTACCGCTTGCAGGGGCAATATCTGTTAATGGAAGAAGTTTTTTCTCTGTCACTTCGCTAGCAATAGCGCTGACAAAGTGATTATAGTACATATAAAGTTCGTCATACGTACCATCAATGAACATACCAACAGCATTACGAGCGATTTCTTTAATATCAGCAAATGTTGGTTGGTCAGGTAGACCGACAACATTACTGATGACATTATGATCACGTTTCACAAAGTAGTCACGAACAACACGACCTACTGCTAAAATAACGTATTCGTCTTTTGATTTATGACGCTCGTTAATCGTACGTTGTACTTGACGTAGGATACTTGAATTGTAAGCACCTGCAAGACCACGGTCAGAACCAATGACTAAGTAAGCCGTTTTCTTAACAGGACGAGCAGTTAACATTGGATGTCCGCTGTCTTTTGTCCCTGAAGCGATCGCGCCTACTACGTCCTGAATTTTTTCCATGTAAGGAACGTAAGCTTTAGCATTTTGCTCTGCACGACGTAACTTAGAAGAAGAAACCATCTGCATTGCTTTTGTAATTTGCTTCGTACTCTTTGTTGAAGTAATACGACCTTTAATTTCGCGTAAGTTTACCACTGGTATTTCACCACCTTCTGTTTTTTAATCAAGTGACTAGCTAAGACTTATTCTGATTTAGCGAAAGTTTTTTTGAATGCATTGATTGCTGCTTCATAATCCGCATCAGGAGCAAGCTCTTTAGTAGTACGAACATGATCTAAAACGTTTGTGTGGTTTGAATCTAACCAGCTTAAGAATTCTGATTCGAAGCGAACGATATCTTGTACTGGAATATCATCTAAATGACCTTTAGTTAATGCGTAAAGGATTGCAACTTGTTTTTCAACTTTTAGTGGTTTGTTAAGGTCTTGTTTAAGAACTTCAACCGTACGTTTACCACGCTCCAGTTTAGCAAGTGTTACTTTATCTAAATCTGAACCAAATTGAGCAAATGATTCAAGCTCACGGAATGCAGCTAAGTCAAGACGAAGTGTACCCGCAACCTTTTTCATCGCTTTAATTTGAGCAGATCCACCTACACGTGATACAGAAAGACCGGCGTTAATCGCTGGACGTACACCTGAGTTGAATAAGTCAGATTGTAAGAATATTTGTCCATCAGTAATTGAGATTACGTTAGTTGGGATGTATGCAGAGATATCCCCAGCTTGTGTCTCAACGAATGGAAGAGCTGTAATTGAACCATTTTGATATGTTTCATTTAACTTCGCAGCACGTTCAAGTAAGCGGCTGTGTAAGTAGAAAACGTCACCAGGATATGCTTCACGACCTGGAGGACGGCGAAGAAGAAGTGAAAGTTCACGGTAAGCTGATGCTTGTTTAGAAAGATCATCATACACGATTAATACGTGTTTACCTTGTAACATGAATTCTTCAGCCATAGATACACCAGCAAATGGTGCTAAGAATAATAATGGAGCTGGTTGAGAAGCAGAAGCTGTCACAACGATTGTGTAATCTAAAGCGCCATGTTTACGAAGAGTTTCTACAACACCACGTACAGTAGATTCTTTTTGACCGATTGCTACGTAGATACAAATCATATTTTGGTCATTTTGGTTAAGAATTGTATCAATAGCTACAGATGTTTTACCAGTTTGACGGTCACCGATGATTAACTCACGTTGACCACGACCGATTGGTACTAATGCGTCAATCGCTTTAATACCAGTTTGTAGTGGTTCGTGTACTGATTTACGAGCCATTACACCGAAAGCTGGACTTTCGATTGGACGAGATTTTGTAGTGTTGATAGGACCTTGTCCATCCACTGGTTGTCCAAGTGGGTTTACAACACGACCAATTAGTTCTTCACCAACTGGTACTTCCATGATACGACCTGTACGACGAACTTCATCGCCTTCTTTGATGTCAGTGTATGGACCTAAGATTACGATACCAACGTTACCTTCTTCTAGGTTTTGAGCCATACCCATAACACCATTAGAGAACTCTAGTAGTTCTCCAGCCATGGCGTTGTCGAGGCCATGAGCAAGAGCAATACCGTCACCAATACGGATAACTGTACCAACTTCGCTTACTTTAAGTTCAGATTCATAATTCTCAATCTGTTGTTTAATCAGACTGCTGATTTCTTCAGCCTTGATGCCCATGTATGTCACCTCTCACATTTCTAAATTATTAACCGATTAATTCACGTTTTAGACGCTCTAGTTTATTAGCTACTGAGCTATCATAAATATGGTTACCGATTTGAACACGAATACCACCAAGTAAAGATGGATCAACTTCGTTTGTAATATTTAATGATTGTTTTCCAACAAGTTTCGCGAACGCTGCTGAAATATTAGCGCTTTCTTCTGCAGAAAGTGCACGTGTTGAAAATACTGTTGCATCTGCAGTGCCTTGTGCTTGCGCAGCAAGTTCAGCATATGCCTTAGCAATTTGTGTCATCTCGTTTACACGTTTTTTCTCAACTAGAAGTTGAACAGTGTGTAAAACTTCTGGTGTTGCACCATTAAAGATATCAGCTACCATTTGTTTTTTTCGTTCAACGGAGAACTTAGGTGCATTTAAAAGCGTTAAAAAATCAGGCGATTCTTTTACTACTTTTGTTAGTTCACTTAAGTCTGCTCCTACTTCAGTAAGAATATTTTTTTGTTGCGCCAATTCAAAAAGCGCTTGAGCGTAACGTTTTGCTACAGTTGAATTACTCATCGAGCTTCCCCTGCCTTCGCAATCGTCTCTTCAATTAGAGCACGGTTGTCTGCCTCAGAAATCTCTTTGCTAAGGACTTTAGATGCTGCAAGTACAGATAATGAAACGACTTCATCACGTACAGCTGCAATAGCTTTTTCTTTTTCAGACTCAATTTCACGTAAAGCCGATTCTTTTAAGCGATTTGCTTCATTACGAGCTACAGTAAGAATTTCTTCTTTTTGTAATTCGCCTTGCTTCTTAGCGCCTTCAACAATCGATTGTGCTTCTGTACGAGCTTCCTTAAGAAGGCTCTTTTGTTCTTCTAAAAATTGGTGCGATTCTTTGCGCGCTTTTTCAGCTGCTTCGATTTCACTCGCTACTAATTCTTCACGTTGTTGCATAATGCCCATAAGTGGACCCCAAGCGAATTTCTTAAGTAGTAACATTAATACGATGAAAATAACTAATGTTGCGATGATATCTCCACTATTTAACGAAGCACCGCCTGCACCTAGTACAAGATTATCTAAAAACACGATTGTTTCACTCCCTTCAAGAGCTTTAACTTCAACATAATTTAATGACTAAAAAACTACCTATTTTAAAAAGCTATATTTACACATAGCTTTTATCAGTTCCAAAATGAAGGGCGAAGTTTCATCTGGAGAATCCTGCTTCGCCACTAGTAAAATTCAGTGTTCAACTGAATTATTTGTTCATTACGATGAATGCTACTACTACTGCGATGATCGGTAGGGCCTCAACTAATGCAACCCCGATGAACATTGTAGTTTGAAGAACGCCACGAGCTTCTGGTTGACGAGCGATACCTTCTACTGTTTTTGATACAATAAGACCGTTACCAATACCTGCACCAAGTGCACCTAAACCGATTGCGATTGCTGCTGCTAATAAACCTAATGAACCTGTCATTTGAAAATTTCCTCCTTGGAATTGTTTGTTTTTGTTGTTCAAGCATAGGGTATATGCTTTATATTAATGGTCATCGCTCACTTTATGAGCCATGTAAACCATTGTTAACATTGTGAAGATAAAGGCTTGGATAAAGCCGATGAAAATTGAGAAACCTTGCCATGCCATCATTGGAACGATTGCCCCGATGAATCCCACAGCACCTGATGATGCTAAACCTGCAAGTAAGCCAAGTAAAATCTCACCCGCGTAAATGTTACCGTAAAGACGTAAACCTAATGTTAATGTGTTTGCAAATTCTTCTACTATTTTAAGTGGGAACATGAATGACATTGGTTTGAAGAACGTACCAACATAATGACCTGTACCCTTCATTTTTACACCATAGAAATGCGTTAAGACTAATATCATTGCTGCTAATGTCATCGTTACTGTAGGGTCAGCTGTTGGTGATTTCCACCATAGCTCATGCCCATAGACAATTGAGAAAGGAAGACCTAGTAAGTTAGATACTGCGATAAACATAATTAGTGTGATACCTAGAACGTGGAATCGACCACCAGTTTTCCAATCCATGTTGCTTTTAATGATATTCTTAACGAAATCCATAATCCATTCCATAAAGTTTTGCATACCAGTAGGTTTTAACTTTAGGCTTCTAGTTGAAATAAAGGCAATTAAAAATACGATAATTGCTGCAACTAGTAACATCATAACTGTTGATAAGTTAAATGTTAAAAAACCGACTTCTAGTAACGGAGCTTCATGATTCATTGTTATTTTTCACCTCTCTTTCTAATTTAAAGCACATTAGCGGTTCCTTACATGTGACACAATTCTCTCGACAAAGAGAAAAACGTACGGAATCATTAGCCCTATAACCGTGCTAATTAAGTGAAAATAGTTTGGCAACGAAATGGCTATTGCGACTGCCGCAACACCTGATCCAAAGCGAAGCGCTGTACCAAGTGAGCCTATTTTCTTCCCTTCACTAATGGATCTGTCAAACTTCTCCATACGCCGAACTAAAATCCAAAAATTATACGTACCAAAGAATGCACCGACTGCGATGCCCGCAAAAACAGTTTGATAGGGGGTAAATCCCCAGCCTAATGCGCAGAGTGCAAGCAAAAAAAATAACGCCCTCTTCTGCACAGCAAAAATGTGATGCAAATCTAGCATTGGTTGTAATCTCCTGAATCATTTTTTCGAGTAATGAAAACGTTTGCTGACCACTATGTGAAATCAGAAAAGAGCAGTGAAAAGCACTACTCACAGCGGAATAGTAATGGGAGAGTCATTTCAATTACAGGTGTAAATGCCCAAAAAAATAACTTACACCCCTTACCGACTCGGTAAAAACCGAAACGCACAAAACGTTGCAAATCGACAGTCTTATTTTGAACTGTCAATTTAGTAGAAAGTTGATATAACAAGTGTTTCAACGTCCTATTTATGAACAGAAACCCTTATCATTCTTACCCTTTGTAAGCATACAATAGGTGATATTTGAAGTCAATTGGTAAAGGAGAAAAACTTCACAGCCTCTATACTCTTGTCAAATTGTTGACAAATTTGTGTATGAAATTTCATAGTTTCAAAATTTCTCAACCTTCTCACGCATAAAAAAAGCTAATTTACGACAAGATTATGCTCGTAAATTAGCTTACCCATTTCAATAGGTACATTAGACTTATTTTTAATATAAAATATAGTATTTTAATTAGTTTTTTGCAAAAATCCTAGCAATGCTTCAACAATACGCTTAGATGCATGTCCGTCTCCATATGGATTTGATGCTTTAGCCATTGCTTCATAGGCATTATTATCTGTTAGTAATTCCTTTGCTAAGGCGTAAATTGTTTCCTCTTCTGTTCCTGCTAGCTTTAATGTTCCTGCTGCAATCCCCTCTGGACGTTCTGTCGTATCTCTAAGAACAAGCACTGGCTTCCCTAATGAAGGTGCCTCTTCTTGTACACCGCCTGAATCCGTTAAGATCATATATGAATTTGCCGCAAAGTTATGGAAATCAAATACTTCAAGAGGCTCAATTAAATGCACTCGTTTATTATTCCCTAAAATTTCATTAGCAATTTCTCTTACAGCCGGATTCATATGAACTGGATAAACTACTTGAACATCCTCATGTTCTGCGAGTATTCTAGTGATCGCTTTAAACATATGGCGCATTGGTTCACCAAGATTTTCGCGACGATGTGCCGTTAATAAAATCATGCGATCCTCGCCAATTTTATCTAATACAGGATGCGTGTAGTGTTCACTGACTGTTGTTGCTAATGCGTCTATTGCTGTATTACCTGTAACAAAAATCGTCGCTGGATTTTTGTTCTCATCTAAAAGATTCTTTTTAGATACTTCAGTTGGCGCAAAATGTAAATCTGCCATCACGCCTGTTAGTTGGCGATTCATTTCCTCTGGATATGGTGAATATTTGTTCCATGTTCGAAGTCCCGCTTCTACATGTCCTATAGCAATTTGGTTATAGAACGCAGCGAGGCTTGCAATGAAAGTCGTTGCTGTATCACCATGTACCAAAACGATATCTGGTTGTGCTTCCTTCATTACTTTATCTAAACCCTGTAATGCGTTTGTCGTTACATCAATTAATGTTTGGCGATCCTTCATTATATTTAAGTCATAGTTTGGTGTAATACTAAACGTCTCTAATACTTGATCGAGCATTTGGCGATGCTGTGCTGTTACAGTTACAATAGATTCTATTTGCTTAGGATACTTTTGTAACTCCAAAACAAGAGGAGCCATTTTAATTGCTTCTGGTCTTGTACCAAAAATCGTCATTACTTTCCATTTCTTTGTCAAAACGATCTGCACCGTCCTTTTTGTTATTGTATAGTAAGATCAATCTCCTGTTGATGAGGGATTACTTACCTACACATACTATGAAACGCCCTTCAATTTGAAGGACGCTTTCACAAATTATTAGTTTCCTAAATGAGGAAATTTCATGTATGGATTTTTATTTTGTACCGAATAGACGGTCTCCGGCATCACCTAAGCCTGGTACAATATAACCATGGTCGTTTAATTTTTCATCAAGTGCAGCAATGTAAATATCTACATCCGAATGTTCTTCTTGAATAGCTTTCACACCCTCTGGTGCAGCGATTAAGCACATGAATTTAATGTTTTTAGCTCCACGTTTTTTCAGTGAATGAATTGCCTCCACTGCAGAACCACCAGTTGCAAGCATTGGATCTACAATGATGAAATCACGTTCTTCAACATCTGCAGGAAGTTTTGCGTAATATTCAACTGGTTTTAATGTCTCTGGATCACGGTAAAGACCAATATGACCAACTTTTGCAGCAGGGATAAGCTTTAATACGCCATCTACCATACCGATACCTGCACGTAAAATCGGTACGATTGCAAGTTTTTTACCAGAAAGTACTTTTGTTTTTGCAATTGTTACAGGTGTTTCAATTTCAATTTCCTCTACTGGCATATCACGTGTAATTTCAAATGCCATTAGTGTTGCCACTTCGTCTACTAGCTCACGAAATTCTTTTGTTCCTGTATTCTTGTCGCGAATATAAGTTAATTTGTGTTGGATTAGTGGATGATCAAATACATAGACTTTGCTCAAAGGGATTCTCTCCTCACCGTTCGGATTCATTTTTATCTCAACTAGTATAACAGAAAAAAGGAGTCGCCTCAAAAATAAATTTAGGACAACTCCATTTATCATCTATTCTTTTGTCAAAACTAAGTTATTGATCAAGGATTATATCTAATTGTTCAATTGGCATTGGCTTGAAATAGAAGTATCCTTGTCCTACTGTGCATCCTAGCGCACGTAGAATCTCAACCTGTTCCTCTGTCTCTATACCCTCTGCCACTGAAATCATCCCTAAATTTAATGCTAACTGAATGATAGAGCGAACAATAGCAAGTGTTGCTGGATCTTCAATAGCATTGATGAAGCTTCGATCAATCTTTAGTTCAGCAAACGGTAATTGTTGTAAATAGCTTAATGAAGAAAAGCCTGTTCCAAAATCATCTACGGATGTTTTAAAGCCATAGCTCTTCAGCTCTTGAATGATCTTATAGGCTGATTGGAAATCTACTAAACCAATATTTTCTGTCACCTCTAAGATAATATAGCTAGGGTCAATATTATACTTCCGCACAAGTTTCAGTGTATCCTGAACAAAGTGCGTGTAGTAAAAATGATCAGGTGAAATATTGACAGCTATTTTCACTAATTTCCTTCCCAGGCGTTGTCGTTCTGAAAGCCATGAGAGTACCGTCTCTAAAATAAGCACATCAATTTCTCGAACCTTACCAGCACTCTCAGCTACTGGAATAAAGACTGCCGGTGAAACAAAACCCAATTTTGGAGAAATCCATCTTGCAAGTGCTTCAATACTTTGAATTTCCCCATTGCGTAAATCTACTTTAGGCTGTAAGTGGACTGTTATTTCTTTATTTTTGATGGCTTCTGACAAATGATTTAAAACCGTCATCTTCTGTACAAGCACATCATTTTTCTCTGTTGTAAATATTTCAGTATGTGTGCCTGGCCTATCGATTGCAAAGGATAACGCATTATCTGCAAAACGAATCGCATCATTAATATTTATGTCATCATTATAGGAAGCAATGCCTGTTTTTAATGTAATATAGATTTGCTTTCCTCCTATAATAAAAGGCTGGCGAATCGTTTCTTTTATTCTCATCTCATAATCATTCAAATCTTCATGAAGTGACATTGTAGTCATAATCAAACTAGAGCTAGTGAATCTAGCAACATACTCATTACTTTCTGACTTGTCTTGCTCAAGACGTTTGGCAAGTTGTCTTAAAAGTTCATCACCAATTTCACGGCCATATAATTCAACTACTTGATGAAATTCACTAGGTTTTAATATTTTAATAAAGCCACTTTGCCCCTGCTGGACTTCCCTTTCAATCGTATTAACAAAGCTGTGACGATTAGGCAGACCTGTTGTAATGTCTGTATAGGCTAAATCCCAAATTTTTTTCTGCGTCCTTGCATATGAATAAGCCAATGCAACAAGAGCACCCATTTTTCGAAACATATTTTTAAGCATTTGGTCACTTTGTGTTTTTTGGCTAAATATCGAGAAAACACCTATTACTTGCCGCTGTTGATTACGTATAGGGATAAACCATCCATGCGGCTTTTTAGCTAGCGAAGCATATTGCTTATGTTCTTTAGGAATATTCACTTCATCTAAATTTTCTATGAAAGTAGTCGTTTCTGATTGCATGACCTTATTAAAGAAATCATTGTTTGTACAACATTTTGGTACGCTCTCTGTTTGATTATCTCCTATGAAAACTTGTAATTGGTTTACTTCTGTTTTTATAAGCACCATACTTGCAATATTTGGCATGAAAAATTCATCGAGGCCTTGACAAATAAGCTTCATCTTTTGCTCAAAAGTAAACTCCTTCTCAATTGCCCTGTACATATCATTTTCTAAACGTATTAAGAAGTCTTCCGTATGATAATATGTAACATCCTTCACAAATACTAAAACAAATTGGGTTACATTTGCCTCATTGCAAAAAGGTAATGCTTGTATTTCTGCCCAAAAGGGAGGTTTATCGATGCCATTATGATATAGCTTCGCCTGCACCATTATGCCGTTATGTATTTTTTCTTTAATCATTTCAATGGTTGTCATTTTTTCGTCCATTGATAGCCATGAAAAATAATCAGTATTTAGAATTTGTGAACGTGCAGCATTAGTAAGCATACAAAAAGAATCATTACACTCTACTATGTAATGATGCTTCGTCGCATCAAAAATAACGTAGCTTTCTTTCGAATTATTACCTAATTTGCGAATGCTGTTTAATAATACATCATAATCTGTGTTTAACGATTTAGTGACCATCCAACCCCTCCTTTTCTATCACTTCATCTCATTTCCATTGTACATAAAATTTAATTAAATTTTCACTTTTATTAAAAAAAACTTCTTTTCTAGGACACTATCTGTCCTCTGACTACTATAATATATCCCTTTATACCGTTTTTATGTAAATTTATTCAAAAATAAGAGGATTATTCTACTTTATTAGAAAAAAGATGTTTTTTACAGTTTAATCCTCCATTCCCAAAATAAAAAGCTGTATTTAAAGTAAATTTTGTACTTTAAATACAGCTATTATTCTATTGATTATACATATAGTGGATGCTTATCAGTTAATGCCTTCACACGATCTTTTGCATCTACTTTAACTGCCTCATCTTCAGGGCTTTTAAGAACAGCTGCTATAATTGCTCCTACTTCTTTCATATCTTCCTCTTTAAAGCCACGAGAAGTGACCGCTGGAGTACCAATACGAATTCCAGAAGTGACAAATGGAGATTCAGTATCGTAAGGGATTGTATTTTTATTTGTTGTAATACCTACTTCATCTAGTGCGTGCTCTGCTACTTTACCTGTTAAACCAAGAGATTTAACATTTAGCAGTAATAAATGGTTATCTGTACCACCAGAAACAATTTCAACACCCTCAGCAATTAATACTTCAGCTAATGCCTTTGCATTGGCTTTAATTTGTTTTGCATAGTCTTTAAATTCTGGTTGTAAAGCTTCTCCAAATGCTACAGCTTTTGCAGCAATAACATGCATTAATGGGCCACCTTGAATGCCTGGGAATACAGATTTATTTAGTTTTTGCTCCCATTCTTTTGAAGCAAGAATTAATCCACCACGTGGTCCACGTAATGTTTTATGTGTAGTTGATGTAACAAAATCAGCATATGGCACTGGTGATTGATGTTCGCCAGCAGCTACAAGGCCAGCAATGTGTGCCATATCCACCATGAAATAGGCTCCAACTTCGTCTGCAATTTCACGGAATTTAGAGAAGTCAATTTCACGTGGATAAGCAGATGCACCAGCAACAATCAGTTTCGGTTTATGCTCTAAAGCCTTTTGTCGTACATCTTCATAATCAATCACTTGTGTATCTTGTGTTACACCATACTCTACAAAATTATATAGAATACCAGAGAAGTTTACTGGAGAACCATGTGTTAAGTGACCACCATGTGAAAGGTTCATACCCAGAACTGTGTCACCTGGTTCTAGAATCGTATGGTAAACAGCCATGTTTGCTTGTGCACCTGAGTGTGGTTGCACATTTGCATATTCTGCTCCGAAGAGTTCTTTTACACGATCACGTGCAATGTCTTCTACTACGTCTACATGCTCACAGCCACCATAATAGCGTTTACCAGGATAACCTTCAGCGTATTTATTTGTCAGTACTGATCCTTGCGCTTCCATCACTGCTTCGGATACAAAGTTTTCTGATGCAATCAATTCAATATTTGCTTGCTGACGTGTTTTTTCTGCAAGAATTCCATCTAGTACTGCTTTGTCTTGTACTGCTAATTTTTCATATGCCATGTTTGAAAAAGCCTCCTAAAGTATCGTTATTCATCTCTACCACTAAATAGGGTGGTAATTATTTATATACTGCACGTTCTCCGCCAATTAGCTTAGGACGTGTTGTTGCAATCGTCACAACAGCTTCTCCTACCATTTTTACCGATGTTCGAACAGGTACAGCTACTGCTTTCAAATGCATACCGATTAATGTTTGTCCAATATCAATACCTGCATGTGCCTGTATTGTTTCAACAATCACTGGATTATCAAATTGCGTATAGGCATATGCTGACATTGAGCCGCCTGCCGTACGTACTGGAACAACCGCTACTGGATCATAGCCAAATTTTTCAGCTGTGGATGCTTCCATAGTAATGGCGCGATTTATATGCTCACAACCTTGGAATGCTAAAAGCAATTGATGCTTTGCTGCAAATTCTTGTAACGGCTCAAAAATGGCTTCTGCTATCTCCAATGCTCCCGCTGTGCCAATTTTCTGACCAATCACTTCAGATGTAGAGCACCCTATTACAAAAATTGTATGGGGTCGTAATGTTACTTGCTCTTCAAATTCACTGAGTAACTGAGTCAAATGTGTTCGTATTTGTTTTACAACCATTAAGCTCAGCTCCTTCATCTATATCCATTAAAATCATGCCATATATGACATCCTATACGAATGCCATATATGGAATAACAAAACTATTATTGCTCTAGTTCAGTAATTTTTTCAATACGGCGTACATGGCGGCCACCTTCAAAATCGGTTTCTAGCCATGCTTGTACGATTTCACGTGCAAGGCCAGGGCCAATTACACGTTCGCCCATTGCTAAAATATTTGAATCATTATGGCAACGCGTTGCCTTGGCACTAAATACATCATGTACTAATGCACAACGTATGCCCTTGACCTTATTAGCGGCAATGGACATACCAATTCCTGTGCCACAAATTAAAATGCCTTTATCAAATTCTCCGTTAGCAACACCCTCAGATACAGGTTTTGCATAGTCTGGATAGTCTACTGAATCCGCAGATTGTGGACCAAAATCTTCGTAGCTAATTTGAAGTTCATCTAATAGCTGCATAATCTCACGACGTAAGTTATTGCCTCCGTGATCAGAAGAAATTGCTATTCTCACTGGGTTCCCTCTTTTCGAATTATAGTCAACCTTAGTGTACCACTTCTTTCTGAAGAATAACACGATTTTTCTTATGTTTTTACGTTGATTTTTCCCGAAAGACGAACATTAATTGTATGTTAACACAAAATCATTCACTTTTAAACTTATTTTTTTGTGGATAATGTGAATATCATGTTAATAAGTTCGGATAATGGTCTTTTGTTGTAATATTCCATCTACTGAAGTTTTTTTAGCTTTTTACTTACAGTGGACATAAATTGTCCTTTAATAAAAAAGGTTATACATAAATCCGATTTTTCATGGGATTTATGTATAACCTTCAGGACTATGCTTGTCTATCAAATTGTTGGATCATTTTATGCAATGCTTCCGATTGCTTTTTCAAACTTTGAGCCAGATGCTCGACTTGTTCAATTGCATAGGCTTGCTCTTCAGCAGCACTACGAACTTCCTGTGCACCTGCTGACGTTTGTTCCGCAATGGCAGCAACTTCCTGTGATTGTCGAGCTGTCGTTTCAATATTATGCATTTGCTGTTCAATTAAAGAAGAAATCTCAACAATTGATGTTGCCATTTCATGTACATTCGAAGCCATATTTTCTACTGCTGTCGTTGTTTCAGAAACTCGATCAGCTTCCTTTGTTGCAAAGGCAACTTGTTCGTTCATTTGTTTCACAACTACCTCTACGTTTTGCTGCATGGTTTGAATTAAAGCTGTAATTCCTTGCACTGCTTTTGCACTTTCATCAGCCAAACCACGGACTTCTTCAGCTACTACTGCAAAGCCTTTTCCATGTTCTCCTGCACGAGCAGCTTCTATAGAGGCGTTTAGTGCCAACAGATTGGTTTGTGCTGCAATGTCACCAACTAAGCTAATTATTCGTTCTACCTGTCCAGCATTCTCTTCTAGCGCATGAATGCTTTTTAATGCCTCATTATTGCCTGTCGCAATTTGTTGAATACTATTCACTAATGTTTCAATGGCTTTTGTTGTTGTCGATAAATTATGTAGAATCTCTTTAGTTTGTGATGCTGATGCTTCTGCCCTACTATTTACCTCTGTTGCAAGCGTTCTTACATCTTCAATCGCTTCAGCAGTATCTTGTACAGCAGTTGCAGATGCTTCTGCTCCTGTAGAAATATGCTTTACGGTAGATGCAATGCCTTCTGCCTTTCTTGTTGCCACTCCTGCTTCATCTGAAAGCTGGATAATCGATTGATTCGTTTGTTGGAAGTTATGATCAATACTTTCCACCATTTGACGTAAGTTTAACACCATTTGTTGGAATGCCTCTGCAACAGATCGAATCTCATCATTTGTATTAGGCATTTGTACATCCTGTCCTATTTTTCCTTCTGCCACAAGTGTTGCTGAGTGTTCAAGCTGCTGTAACGGCTTGATGAGGATTACACTTAAAAAGGCAGCTAATATCCCTGACCAAGTTATGCCTAACGCATACGTAATCACTTCAAAAACTTTTCGATTTGTGTCAGGGAAGAAGGTAGGTTGTAAAAACTCAATGAATATAAAACTGACACTGTAGGTGATTAGTGCAAGAACACTAACAAATAACACCAACTTTAGGCGTAAACCAAATTGTTTTTTCATAGGACCCCTCAATTCTTTTCTAGTTTTTGTATTAATTGATCAACCAGTTCTTTTAATTCTGCAAATGTTGCTTCATAAATTGCTCTATTACCACCATAAGGATCCACTACATTTTCTAAACTGCCCTCATTTGTATACTCTTTCAATGTAAATACTTTATGCTCAGCTTCTGGATAATTGGAAATGACGGTATCTTTGTGAGCAGTCGTCATCGTTAAAACTAAGTCTGCCCATGCCATTTCAGCTTGTGATAATTGCGTCGCAAAATGTTGATGGGACATTTGGGCTTCATTTAACACTTGTTGTGCATGTGCTGACATTTGTGCATTAGGCATCGCATAAATACCCGCTGAGCGCACTTCTACATTGTTTATTTGTTTATGTTTTAAAATAGCTTCTGCCATCGGACTGCGACAAGTATTGCCTGTACAAACAAATAATATTTTCACACTTATCACTCTCCAATTTTATCTATTGTTGAATAGCTAGAATACTCATGATTATAAATATAATGCCAGCAATGATTTGAATTTTATTGCCAAAAAAGACTTGGCTCCTACGTGCTATAACTAATGACCCATAAGCACAAATTAATGCACTTAAGCCTGCACTCATAATAAAAATCGTTTTTTCTAAGTTAAGCATACCAAAAGAAACACTAACTGAAAAGGTGTCTAGGCTTGCAGTCACTGCTAAAAGTACAGGTGAAATCGTTACTTTTTCATCTCTGTGAGAAAATAATAATAAATGCATCCCGATACAAAATAATAAAATACTTGAAATCCATTGTCCCCATTCTAATAGAAATCGAACTAAATAGCTTCCTAATTCAAACCCTAATAAAGGAAAAAGCATATGTAATGCAGCCGTCCATAATGATAAAAATAATCGATATCTAACATTTGGCAGCAAAACATATAGACCAATCACATCAACAGACGTTAATATACCTGCAAGAATTCCCTGCAAGAACGCACTCCTTCGCTCCCTAATATTTTATCATTTTATGCTCGAAAATACATTATTATCATAACTGTTTACTATTGTTTTTCATTTTTAACATATAATAATTGGACAAAAAAAGACAAAAAACATGTGGTTTTTCAATGTCTTTTGCCTATAATTGTTCTATTATTATTTACAATGAATACCATTTACCTCCAGAGGCTTTTTCAAGTCTATTCATAATAGCTGCACCTACTCCTTCTATTGAAGTAGTTGTTGCTAATATTACGGTAGCGGTAGTTTTATCACATGCTCTAAGTGCATTATATAAGGCCGCACCCATTTCTTCTTTACTTCCTGCTTCACCAATAGAGAAGTAAAAATCCACTTTAATTTCTTCAAAGTTCTCAGGTGCAAGTAGTGCTACACTATGTCCTTGTCTCTGTAAATGCAGAACAGCTTCGTTGACTTTCTCAACATCACAGTCTATTAAATACACGGGAGCATTTGGTGCATAATGCGTATATTTCATTCCCGGTGCCTTAGGCGTTGCGTCTAGCTTCTGTTCTATTTTAGTTGGTTGAATCACTGGACCAATCTTAGCCTCAAGCATTTCCTTCGTAATGCCACCTGGACGTAAAATTACTGGAGGTTCATGTGTCACATCTAGTACAGTAGACTCAAGCCCTATGCCTGTAGAACCTCCATCTAAAATATAAGGTATGTACCCTTCTAAATCATCTAAAACATGAACGGCTTCTGTAGGACTTGGCTTTCCACTACGATTAGCGCTCGGTGCAGCAAGCGGTTTTTGGAGCTGTTGTAGTAAGGCGAGCGCTACTGGATGATCAGGCATTCGAATGCCAACTGTTGATAACCCAGCTGTGACACTTTTTGCTAATACATCTGGCTTCGCTGGCATCACCAGTGTTAATGGTCCTGGCCAAAATAAATCCATGCATTGTTTAGCTATGTCAGAAATATGTTCGATATAGATCGCTACTTCCTCTTTTGTACCAACATGGACAATTAAAGGATTATCTGAAGGTCGACCTTTTGCTTCAAATATCTTTTTAACTGCCAGATCATTTGTGGCAATCGCTCCTAAGCCATAAACCGTCTCTGTTGGAAATGCGACTACCTCTCCTGCATTTAAGATATCCACAGCTTGTGTATAATTAATCTGACTATTCACATTACTGTCCACAACCTTACAAACAGTTTTCATGATTAATACCTACCTTCAATTATTCGTTTTTACTGAATTATCCACATATTGTTTATAACTTAATAAAAAATGTGTATAAGTTGTCTGAATTTGTGCACAATTCATTCAAAAAGTCCTTTAATCCATTCCCATATAAAGAATGTAACTTGTTCTTTTTCTTCTACTTCTACTTCTTCTTTTACCTCTTCTTTATCAGGCTCACATATCGATGGGAAGATACTGCACCACCAGTTATCTCCACGGGCATCACCAATCTTTACAACAATTGATTGATAGACATTTTGTGGATAAAGTACAGCACCTTGTCTTTTTGGTGGGAATAAATTATCCCCAACAACAACCTGTGCATCCAATTGTGGATAATTTTCGCTCAGTTCAGCTTCAATTTGTTGTTTTAACGAAAGAATTTGCTCATTCCCCGCAAATCCAGCCGTACCCAGTTGTAGAAAGTATGGCTTTAAATCTTGGACAAGCTGCTGTTTCTCTAGCTGATCTTGTGCAGTATTACTGTTTGCAATAACACGTATACGAAAATCTTTTTCTTGCACATCACCGGAAGATTCCTTCGCCAAACCTACTAATGTTGGGATATATAAAACACATAACTGTAAAACAATCGCAATTAATACTAGTCTAGCAAAAGCTAGAAAGATATTTTGTTTAGGTAATCTAATAATCTTGTATTCGTTCAACATAAAAATCCCTCCTTGCTCAACATTGTTGGCAAGAATAAGAAACTTTATACATGTAGCTCACAAAAAATCATTCGAGGTTTACCGTTAATATCTTTTTCTACTGAAACTGTCGCCTGTGGAAAACTATCTTGAAAGAATTTGGCTACTTTCTCCCCCTGTGTATAACCGATTTCTAATCCAATCAACGCTGGCCTATTCATATAAGCTGGTAATTGTTCGGCTAATTTTCTATATAAAATAAGACCATCTTCCTCGGCAAAGAGGGCACTATGCGGCTCATGCTCTAGCACAACGCTTGACATTGCTTGTGCCTCATCAAATGCGATATACGGTGGGTTCGATAAAACAATATCAAATTTTTCTCCTGCAAGTGGAGCAGCTAAATCTCCCAATCTAAAATCAATATCTGCCTCTAATTGCTTTGCATTTTTTTGAGCAGTTGCTAGTGCAGCTTCTGATAAATCGGTAGCTATGACCGTTAATGCTGGGCATTCCAGCTTCATTGAAATAGCAATGGCTCCACTACCTGTACCGATATCAGCCAGCTTCAATGTTTGCTTTGTAAATAATTTAGGTAGTCGATTAATTGTTCCAAGCACCAATTCCTCTGTTTCAGGTCGTGGTATTAAGACCGATTCATCGACTAAGAATAAACGGCCATAAAACTCCTCATACCCAACACAGTATTGGACAGGGCGTCCATTGACATGTTCTTCTATGAGCTCATTAAATCTCATTTGCTGCGCTGCTGTTAATTCATCTTGCAAATGCAACATAACTTCTCCATAACTAGTACCAAGCACATGTTGCATAACAATCCGTGCTGCTGTTTGTTCACAACCATTATCCACTAAAAAAGAAGAAGCCCACTCAAGGGCCTCCATCACATTTTTATAAGTCATCATTTAAACGCTCTAACTTCGATGCTTGTTCTTCTAAAATAAGAGCATCGATAATCTCGTCTAGTCTGCCTTCAACGATTTGATCTAGCTTTTGAATCGTTAAGCCGATACGGTGGTCGGTTACGCGGTTTTGTGGATAATTGTATGTGCGAATTCGCTCAGAGCGGTCACCAGATCCAACAGCTGATTTACGTGTAGCATCAATCTCTTTTTGCGCTTCCTGCATATACATATCTGCAACACGAGCACGAAGAATTTTCATTGCTTTTTCACGGTTTTTAATTTGTGAACGTTCATCCTGCATCGAAACCACAACACCTGTCGGTAAATGGGTCATACGAACAGCAGACATTGTTGTATTTACAGATTGACCACCCGCACCAGAAGATGCGAATGTATCTACACGGATATCTTTTTCATGGATTTCAACATCTACTTCCTCAACCTCAGGTAAGCAAGCAACTGTTGCTGTTGATGTATGAATTCGGCCTTGTGATTCTGTAGCAGGGACACGTTGTACACGGTGTGCACCATTTTCAAATTTGAATTTTGAATAGGCTCCTTGTCCATTAATCATAAAGATTACCTCTTTATAGCCGCCCATTGGGTTTGGTGTAGCTTCCATAATATCAATTTTCCAGCCTTGCGTTTCTGCATAGCGAGAATACATACGGAACAAGTCACCTGCAAAAATATTAGCCTCGTCACCACCAGCTGCCCCACGGATTTCCATAATAACGTTTTTATTATCATTCGGATCTTTTGGAATTAATAAAATACGTAATCGCTCTTCTAGCTCTTCCTGCTGTACTTTTAATAGGTTAAATTCTTCCTTTACCATTTCGTGCATATCAGGATCTTTTTCGCTATCTAACATTTCTCGTGTATCTACTAGCTGTTCTTTAACACTTTTATATTCACGATAAGTATCTACTGTCTCTTGGATATCTGATTGTTCCTTAGAATATTCGCGTAATTTCTTACTATCATTAACAATATCCGGATCGCTCAAAAGCTCAGTAAGCCTTTCATAACGATCTTCCACTGCTTGTAATCGATCAAACATGGATTTCACCTCTATTTAGTTTTTTAAATTGCTCCTTTTTTACAGAGAAGCCGCTTTCATCAAAATTACGCTAAGGCGTAATCGTTTTTTCATTTCTTATTTCCACTACTTAGTATAAGGAAATTTTCACATGTATGCTACTTTTTCTTAGCGCTTTAACAAGCTACTTAGCTTTAAAGCGGTGGATTTGCATGACATTTTCGGCAAACAGGATAATACGAATCATTGCCACCGATTTGAATTTGATCTCCTGTGTAAACTGGCTTTCCACTTTCATCTACTCGCAAATTCATTGTTGCTTTTTTATGACAGAACCAGCAAATTGTTTTCATTTCCTCAATTTTATCTGCATATGTAAGCATGTACTGGCTACCTTCAAATAGCTCATTTTGAAAATCATTTTTTAAACCAAAGCCCATTACGGGAATGTCCAATTTATCCACAATGTTAGCTAGCTGTAAAACATGTGCTTTTTTTAGAAATTGAACTTCATCCACAAGCACACAATAAGGTTTGACAGCATTAGTTTTCACTATTTCAAAAATATTTGTATCTTCATAAACAGGAATGGCTTGTTGTCGTAAACCTACTCGACTGGAAACGAAGCCCACCTCATCACGCGTATCTAGACCTGAAGTAAACATCATTACAGGTTTTTGTTGTTCTTCATAATTATGGGCAACTTTTAGAATTTCTATTGACTTTCCACTATTCATTGCACCATGTTTAAAATATAGCTGTGCCATTTTGTCTTCTCCCTTTCTTTGTGTCAATCTGGATTTTGAAAAGACTTGCATCAACGTGTATTATTTACTGAAAAAAATACCTGCCAAGCGCATGCTTGGCAGGTATTAAACTAACATTAGTTTTTAAGACCGTATTTTTTGTTGAAACGATCCACGCGACCATCAGCAGACGCGAATTTTTGACGGCCAGTGTAGAATGGGTGACATTCGTTGCAGAACTCGACAACGATGTTTTCTTTTACTGAACCAGTTTTGAAAGTGTTCCCACAAGAGCAAGTTACTGTTGCTTCTTTGTAGTCTGGATGAATTCCTTGTTTCATATTCGTTTTCTCCTCTCGCCCTGAACCATCTGGAACAGAGTATTATCGAACTGTACCTTACATAGCCCGAATATGTCGACTACAAAAGTTGTGTCGAAGTGGAACGTCAGCTACATATGTACACGTTGCATACTTTTGAAGTATAGCATAGACATTTTATCATTTTCAAGTAAAAAATATTAAAAGCAAACCATCCCTAATACCTAACCGCGAACTTCACGATAATCATTGTCTACTAACCCAATTTTCTCATTTCGTTCTTTAAAGCGAATATTATGTGAAGATACATAGGCTACTTTCGGTGCATCTGGCTCCAAGTATAGTTTTGCACTATTTAATGCTAGTATTCCATCAGTAAATGCACCAGCTATTAATCTAACTTTACTAGGATGATCAATAAAATCACCAGCTCCATAGATACCCGCTACGTTCGTTTCCCGATTCTCATTAACAATTGCTACGCCATCCTGAATATTTAATCCCCATTCTTCAAGCGCACCGTAATCGCATTTTAAACCATGATTTACAATGACAGCATCTACCTTTACTCGTTCCAATTCATCGGTATCTTTATTAACAATAGATACATATTGAATTAAATCACCGTCCCCATGCAATTGAACCACTTCATAGGGCGTTTTTACATGAACTAAGGATTCTTTCATACGTAAGACATTTTTTTCATGTCCACCAAAATCATCTCGCCGATGAACAATCGTGACGCTTGCGGCAATTGACTCTAGCTCATTAGCCCAATCAACCGCAGAATTACCACCACCTGAAATTAACACATGCTTGTCTCGGAAGATTTCTAATTCCTGAACTGTATAATGTAAATTCGTTACTTCGTAGCGATCCGCTCCTTCAATTTCAAGCTTTTGCATAGAAAGGACGCCATAGCCTACTGCTAAAATAACCGTTTTGGAATAATGCTTTTCTCCTGTAGAGGATGTTAAAATAAATGTTCCATCCTGTTGCTTATCTAACTTTTCCACTTTTTGATTTAAGACAATCGTTGGATCAAAGGTTTCAGCTTGCTCCACAAGTTGTTTAATAAGCTGACCACCTAAAATAGGTGTTACTCCACCTACATCCCAAATCATTTTTTCAGGATATATTAACATACGACCACCTAGTTGTGAGCTATACTCGATAATTTTCGTTTTTAAATCTCGCATTCCACTATAAAAGGCAGTATAAAGCCCTGCTGGACCACCGCCAACAATCGTTACATCATATAGTTCCTCTGACATTTCCTCTTCTCCATCCCCTTCTAATCTATTCAAACGTAAATTATTTGACAAGAATTAATCTAATAACCGTCTATTCTTTCCCCTCATGGTAATACTATTCACACACAAAGGAAAAAGTGCCATTTACTCTTTTAATCGTGCTAGTAAATACAAGAAATAAGGTGCTCCTAAAACTGCTACCACAATCCCTGCTGGAATTTCTGAAGGTTCTAAAATGGAACGACCGATTGTATCAGCCATTAACACTAAGAAACCTCCTAATAATGCTGCGGTTGGCAATAAAAACTGGTGTTTAGCCCCAACAAGCTGTCGAGCTAAGTGTGGCGCAACAAGGCCAACGAAACCAATTCCACCACTTACTGAAACACTAGCTCCAGCCAAACCAACAGCAGCAGCCAACAACCAGCGTCGCTCTTTTTCTATCGAGGCACCTAGTCCTACTGCTGTTAATTCGCCTAAATTCAATATGTTTAATACACGTGATTTTGAATAGACGAATGGCAATAAGATAACTAACCATGGTAATAACGACAGAACAAATCTCCAATTTGAGCCCCAAATACTACCTGCTAGCCATGTTGCTACAAATTGATAATTCTCTGGCGATAGACGTAGTGTTAGCACAATCATAGCCGAGCTAATCCCTGCTGCCACAGCTACCCCAGTTAAGATTAAACGCATTGGTGTAATCCCCTCATGGCGTCGATAAGAAAGTGAATAAATCAGTACAGCTGTCAAACCTGCTCCTACAAAAGCCAGTATAGGCAGTAAATAAACAGGTGCTGCTTTCGTAGTTGGAAAAAATGACACATAGAGCATAACCGCTAGTCCTGCTCCCGCATTAATCCCTAAGATTCCTGGGTCTGCTAAGGCATTTTTAGAAATGCCCTGTAAAATAGCGCCTGATATAGCTAACCCCATACCTACTAATACAGCAATCACAATTCTTGGAAGTCTGAATTCATATAAGATAAGCTGCTGTTGTGCATCACCTTGACCAAAAAGAGTCCGAAGAACCTCCATTGGTGTCAGTTTAATGACACCTGTATTCATACTTATGACAAAGGTAATAACGATTAACACAATGAGCGTAGCAAGGATGGAAAAATGTTTCCTTTTCGCCTTTAGCTGACTTGGTGTTAAATAGCTGTTACTCATAGTTCTTTCCCTCCTTTTCGAGCTAAATAAAGGAAGAATGGTACTCCAATAAAGGCTATGAGCGCACCAATGGGTGTTTCATAAGGTGGATTAATAACACGTGCTACTAAATCAGCTAACACAACAAGCAATGCTCCATATACCAAGGAACAAGCGATGATCCAGCGATAATCATGACCAACTATGTATCTGGTTAAATGAGGGATAATTAACCCTACAAAACCAACTGCACCGACAACAGAAACTGCTGCACCCGCTAAAACTAAAACAATGATCATTCCCCATACTTTTACCACAGCAGTACGTTGCCCTAGCCCGACTGCAATTTCTTCACCTAAGCTCAGTACGGTGATGGAGCGTGATAGGATAAGAGCTCCTATCATCGCAACAAGTATCCATGGAGATAAGATTTGTAGATGGCTCCATTTTGTGCCTGAAACCCCACCCGCATACCAAAATGCGAGGTCTTGTCCGATACGAAAATAAAGAGCAATTCCTTCTCCGAGCGCCCCAAGTAACGCACTAACAGCAGCTCCTGCTAAAACTAGTCGCATAGGTGTTAAGCCACCTTTAGAAAGCGAGCCAATACCATAAACGATGGCCACACCAAGACCTGCACCTACAAAGGACCATAAAATTAAATACATATAAGGCAACCCAGGGAAGAAGGCAAAACATACGGCTAACATAAAGGCAGCTCCTGAGTTCAAGCCTAATAACCCTGAGTCTGCTAAAGGGTTACGTGTCATCCCCTGCATAATCGCACCCGCTACCGCAAAGCTTGCACCGACTAATGCTGCTCCAAGTACCCGTGGTAAGCGAATATCATGGATAATTTGATGTGTTGTTAATTCTGGTGAAAAATGGGTAATTGCTGTCCAAACAGTACCCAATGAAATATCTGCTGCACCAAAAGAAATTGATAAGCCAATGGCAACTATTAATCCAATTACTCCTACGATTAAAGCCACTACTCCACGGATCGGATGAGATCGCTTCTGTAGATCTTCTAAATCGTGGAGCTCTCCTACTCCTGTCGACGTAGTCATTTTATTTCCTCCTCATAACTTCCAACTAGCTTTTATTTTTTCATATCGTACAACTGATAAGATAGGCAGATTGGATTTTCACTATAGGGACATACAGCCATTTCTGCATCGATATTAAATACCCTTTGTAAATTTTCTTTTGTCATCACTTCTTTTGGACTGCCATTCACCATTAAATTGCCGTCTCTCATGGCCATCATAAAATGAGAGAACCGTGATGCATGGTTTAAATCATGTAAAACCATGATAATTGTTCGTCCTTCTTCCTTATTTAATTTTTGTAGCAACAATAAAATATCGAGCTGATGTGCTAAATCTAAATAAGTTGTTGGTTCATCCAGTACTAAAATATCCGTGCCTTGCGCCAATGCCATAGCAATCCATACTCTCTGACGCTGACCACCTGATAATGCTTCGATTGGTCGATCACTAAATTCTCTTAGCCCCGTAACATCAATAGCCCAATGGATATATTCATAGTCTTCCTTTTGCAATGTACCAAACCCTACTTGATGAGGAAAACGACCATAGGATACCAGTTCAAAAACCGTTAATCCTCCTGGTGCTGTTGCTGTTTGAGGTAAAATAGCCATTCTTTTGGCCACTTCCTTTGTTTTTAATTGATGTATAGCTTTGCCATCTAAATAGACAGCTCCATTTTGTGTGCGTAATACACGTGCTACAGCCTTTAATAAAGTAGACTTGCCACAACCATTTGGACCAATAATCGTGGAGATCTCCCCTTTCGGAATCTCCACACTTAAATCATTGACGATGAGCGCTGAAGAGTAACCAATCGCAACATGATCTATTTCAAGTACTGACATCTTTAACTTCCTTTCACTTTTGAGAATGCTATTACTTTTAAATTTGTAAACCAAATTGGGCTGTATACAAGCCATAGTAAGCATTTTGGCGTTCCATTAATTGCTCATGTGTGCCTTCTTCAATAATGCCCTTTTTCGATACCACAACAATTCTGTCTGCATCCTTAATCGTTGCTAAACGGTGGGCAATCACTAATGTAGTACGACCGATAGAAAGCTCGTTTAAGGCTTGCTGGATAGCTTGTTCTGTTTCTGTATCCAATGCAGATGTTGCTTCATCTAGTATTAAGATTTTTGGATTTTTCAAGAAAATACGCGCAATTGATAATCTTTGTTTTTGTCCACCTGATAATTTGACACCCCGTTCACCTATGAGAGTATCCATGCCTTCTGGTAAAGCATTAATTACATCTGTCAGTTGTGCTCGTTGTGCGGCATACCAAATATCTTCTTCACTGGCATTTAAATCACCATAGGCTATGTTTTCACGAATGGTACCATCGAATAAAAAGACATCTTGCTGGACAATCCCGATATGCGAACGTAAAGATTGTAGTTTAAAATCTCGTATATCAACACCATCAATCTTAATGGAACCCTCATTCACCTCATAAAAACGTGGCAATAGGCTACAGATGGTAGATTTCCCTGCACCTGAAGGGCCTACTAAGGCAACCGTTTCACCAGGACGTACCTTTAAATTAATTTGATGTAAGGCATGATTATTGGCAGCGTAGCCAAACGATACATTAGAAAAAGTAATTTCACCATCAATTTCATCGATTGTTTTCGCTTCTGGACGGTCCGCAATTTCGGGCTCCGTTTCGAGGAATTCAATATAGCGCCTAAATCCTGCCATGCCCTTCGGATAGCTTTCTATAAACATATTGATTTTGTTAATTGGGCCTAAGAGAATACCTGAAAGTAAAATAAATGCGATAAAATCGCCATTTGTTAAATGCCCATTTAATACAAAATAAGCCCCAACAAATAAAGTAAAGAGTGATAATACCTTCGTGAGTATGCCTGAAATAGCTTCATTCCAAGCCATTACTTTATAGGAAAACAGCTTTGTCATACGGAATCTTTCATTATTTACTTTAAAGCGTTTAATCTCATGATCTTCATTTGTAAAAGCTTGTACAACACGAATACCACTTACATTGTTTTCAACACGTGCATTAAAATCTGCAATATCTCCAAACATTTGACGGAATGCCTTGGACATTAATTTCCCGAAAATAATGGTTAAGATTAAGATAATCGGAACAAGTAAGAAAATAAGAATCGTAAAGGTTGGATCAATATAGTACATGACACCAAATGTTCCAATAATCGTCATCGCTGCAATAAAGATATCCTCTGGACCATGGTGAGCAAGTTCACCAATATCCATCAAATCATTTGTTAAACGAGAAACAAGATGCCCTGTTTTGTTGTTATCAAAATATCTAAAGGATAGCTTTTGTACATGGCTGAAGGATTCTTTTCTCATATCCGTCTCAATATTAATGCCCAGCATATGTCCCCAATATGAAACGATAAAATGAAGAATGGAGTTAAAAATATATAATCCAAACAGCAATAAACTCGCCATAATAATCCATTTCAATTCCCCATCTGGTAGAATATCATCAATTACTTTATTTAAAACAATCGGAAACGCAAGCTCTATTAGTGCCACTAATATGGCACAGCTAAAATCTAAAATAAATAAGCCTTTATAGGGCTTATAATATGAAAAAAATCGCCGTAATAACATGGTGTAGCCTCCTATCGTGATCTCGTTTTACGTATCTATAAATGAGCTATCTACAATAGCTCTCCTGTTATCTCAGTTATTGTTGATGAGCCTTTGTAAATTCAACTATTTTATCAGCTAGTTCTTCAGCTTGGTGTAAGCCAGAGAGCGGATCAGAAGCAAAATAATATTCAGATGGAAGCTCTAATACTTGATTACTTTTAACGACATCTAAGTTTGTCCATGTTGCTGGCAACTGGCCATCTTTGTTAAAGAAATTAATCATGAAGTTATAGTCACCTACATAGTTACCTACTACCTCATAGGAAATCTCATAACGTCCATTACTTGCTTCCTTTGTATCAAAAATCTCCTGCACCTTTTCTTGAGGTTTCATGCCCAAAATTTGATAGAGCGCTCTACCGCCCGATACACTAGATTTCCCTATAATCGTTGCATTTTTTTCAAACATTTCATAAATAGTAAATGTAGATCCTTTTGGAATCACATCCATGATTTTTTCTTTAGCTTTTGCGATCCGATCTTCAAATTCTTTTGTAAAGGCCTTAGCCTCTTCTTGTCTTCCTAAGTAATTCCCCATTGCCTTAATCTCCTCAATCGCTGATTGATGGGTATCTTCAGCGAAGACAATTGTCGGGGCAATTTTTTCATATTTCGCTACATCTTCAATATTCCAAGTAATAATCAAGTCAGGCTTTAACTCTAAAACTTTTTCTAATGACACCTTACCATCTGTACCAATATTCGTAATTTCACCATCCTTATAGTGTTGCTTTAAGAAAGCAGCATAATCAAGGTTAGCCGTTACGCCTCCAACTGGTACAACATCTAACGCTAAAATTTGCCCCAGATACCAATCAGTTACGACTCTCTCTGCCTGCATTGGAATTTCTACTTCGCGTCCACTATCATCTGTTACGGTTCTAGTCTCTGCCTTCTCGGGCGAAGTTGGTTCATCAACCTTAGATTGGCTTGTCTCTTCATTACAAGCTGTCAGTAAAACGAACAGGCTTAATAAAAAAGGTAGCTTTATATGGTGAATCATCTTCTTCATCATGATTTCATTTTCTCCATTCTCAAATCGTTTTGCTTGCGCGAGCTGATTATTATTGTATTGAAAATGATTCTCATTTGTAATGGCAATTTCGGACATATTAGATGCATATTTCAGCCTAAAGCTACTTGGAGCCAGTTTTGTTGCTTTTTTAAAAGCACGGCTAAAATAATATTCATCTTCAAATCCAAGAGATATGGCAATTTCTTTTATGCCATATTGATTGGTTAATAAATACTGCTTAGCCTGCTCTATTCTTAATTGTTGTAAATATATTTGTGGACCTATTTCATAGCGAGCTTTAAAGATGCGTAATAAATGTCGTGTACTAATCTGAAGCATATCTGCTAATGTCTGGATAGATAATGGTTGATGAATGTGTTGCTTTATAAATAATCGTGCGGCTTCTGCCTTATCAATTTCATGTGGTTTCCCTTGTCCTTCTGCTAATTCTCGAAAGACATGATAGATAAGCTCATAGAAGGATGCCCTTACAGATAAATGCTCCTGTATAGAGCCAGATTGCCATTTGCTATACATATCCTGAAGGATGCTGTGAATGACTATCGGATTTGCGGGTACACAAGAGAAATGTGTTTGGAATGGTTGATAGTGCATGTGCAAATGCTGCATAAAGGCATCTTTGTACATGACATCTCCTTTATAGCTAATGAGAAAATAGCTAACACTCTGCTGTGCCCTAATGTGAAGAGATTGAGATTTACCTAGATGAAAAATACTGAAGCGCTGCACATGATAAGATTGATCATCAATGACAATCTGTGCACCGCCTGCTGTGACGATAAGAAACGAGCTATATGTTAAAACCTTTGACACATGAATGTCTGATTTATTTATGTAATCGATTTGCTTCAACTGGATAAATGCATTTTGCCAAAGAAGCATATAGGCATCATAATTCATCTTCGTCTCCTTCAGAACACATATTTACTTACCATTATATTGATAATGATTATCAATTTCAATATACATTTATAAAATAAACATATACAAAAAAAAATCACCACTGACAATTTGATTGTCAATGGTGATGCCCTTTATAAAAGTCCCTTACCCTTTGTTGCTTTTTTCATATCTTCGTTTAGCTTTTCAAAAAATTCTTCATTTGATTTTGTTGTACGTATTTTTTTCAGGAAGCGCTCTGCAAAATCAGGTGCATCAGAAAACGTTTTACGAATTGCCCATAGCTTTTCAAGTTGTTCTGGTTCCAGAAGAAGCTCTTCTTTACGTGTACCCGAACGACGAATGTCAAGCGCAGGGAATATACGGCGTTCCGCTAACTGACGATCAAGATGAAGCTCTAAGTTCCCTGTTCCCTTAAATTCTTCATAGATAACTTCATCCATACGAGAACCTGTATCTACTAAAGCCGTTGCTAAAATTGTTAAACTGCCGCCTTCTTCAATATTACGAGCCGAACCAAAGAAACGTTTCGGTCTATGGAATGCAGCAGGATCAATACCACCAGATAGTGTACGTCCACTTGGTGGAATTACTAAGTTATAAGCACGAGCTAAACGTGTAATAGAGTCCATTAAAATAATTACATCACGTTTATGTTCCACTAAACGTCGTGCGCGTTCTAATACTATTTCAGCCACTTTGACGTGGTTCTCAGGTACTTCATCAAATGTTGAGCTGACAACATCTGCATTGACAGAACGTTCAATATCTGTCACTTCCTCAGGTCGTTCATCAATCAATAGGACAATTAACTCCGCTTGCGGATGATTGGTTGTAATAGCGTTCGCAATCTCTTTTAATAAAGACGTTTTCCCTGCCTTTGGCGGAGCTACAATTAATCCACGTTGTCCAAAGCCTACTGGTGCCACTAAATCCATTATACGTGTGGATAAATTGCGTTGTGTTGTTTCTAATTTAATTTGTCGATTTGGATATAAAGGTGTTAGTGCTGGGAAATGAACTCGTTCTTTCGCTACTTCAGGATCTTCGCCATTGACAGCATCTACTTGTAATAGGCCATAATAGCGCTCATTTTCCTTCGGTGGACGCACCTTTCCTGACACCTTGTCCCCATTACGCAAATCAAAGCGACGGATTTGGGATGCAGAAATATAAATATCTTCTTTACTTGGTGAGTAGTTGATTGGTCGAAGGAAGCCGAAGCCCTCTTGCGAAACAATTTCTAGTACGCCTTCCATAAAGAAATAGCCCTCTTGCTCTGAACGCGTTTTCAAAATAGCAAATATCAATTCTTTTTTCGTTAGCTTGCTATAATAAGAAATTTTATATTGGCGTGCAAGGGCGTAAAGCTCTTTTAACGTCATGTTTTCTAATTGAGCGATTGTCAATGCAGACATATGCACAACTCCAGTCTTTTTCAAAATATAATTCAATTTAATGGGGTTATCATTGAAGTTTACGATTGGCTCTGCTAACGCTTATATGGTTGCCTTTAATAATATCTATTGAAATACTTCCACCATATAACTAAACATTGCCTTAAAAATATGGGATGGTTATTTAAAGAAGAAGGTACCTAGCACAATAGATGTACTAGGTATATTTTAGAAGAAAATAACATTAATATCTAGGTTTTTTCTCAAGAGCGTGACGGCCTTCAACAAAGCGAACCGTACCAGATTTAGCACGCATAACTACTGAATGAGTTAAGGCATAAGCACCTTTATATTGAACACCCTTTAAAAGCTCGCAATCTGTTACTGCTGTCGCTGCAAAAATAGCATCGTCACCTTTTACTAGGTCATCTAAATAAAGAACTTTTTCAACATCCACACCCATTTTTGTGCAGCGTTCTAATTGCTCTTCATCTTCTGGTACTAGTTTTGCTTGGAAGTCACCACCAAGGCATTTTAAAGCTACTGCTGCTATAACACCCTCAGGTGCACCACCTGTTCCAAACATAATATCAATGCCTGTTTCATCAAAAGCCGTATTGATTGCTGCACCAACATCGCCATCTTGGATAAATTTAATACGTGCACCAGCCTCACGAATTTCATCAACAATCGCTTGGTGACGTGGTCGATCTAAAAGAGTAGCTACAACATCAGAAATATCTTTATTTTTAGCTTTTGCTACTTGTAATAAGTTATAAGTGACGGAAGCATTGATATCCACTTTGCCCGCCGCTTCTGGTCCTACAGCAATTTTCTCCATGTACATATCTGGTGCATTTAACAGATTCCCTTTATCTGCAATAGCAAGAACTGTCATAGCACCATTTGTACCTTTTGCTACAATGTTTGTACCTTCTAAAGGATCTACTGCAATATCTACTTTAGGACCACCATTTCGTAAACCAAGTTCTTCACCAATATAAAGCATTGGTGCTTCATCCATTTCGCCTTCACCAATTACTACTGTAGCATGCATTGGAATTGTATCGAACATTTTGCGCATCGCTGTTGTTGCTGCATCGTCTGCCTCAATTTTCAAACCGCGCCCCATCCATTTCCCGGATGCGATTGCTGCTGCTTCTGTTACTCGTACTACTTCCATCGATAAACTACGTTCCATTGTTGCTTTGCCTCCCGTTATGGGCACCTTTTCGTGCCAAAACATTCAAATTACCTCTATTGTAACATAATTGGTTGAAAACTTTTAGCTCTCATTATTCCTTTGTCTCAGCTACACGTGCCACAATTGTTTCACGTCGAATATCAGCGCCTAAATCACGTAATTTCTCAATAAGTGAGCTATAGCCACGTTCGATATGATAGATATCCTGAATCTCAGTTTCTCCTTCTGCTAAGAGTCCAGCTAACACTAAAGCTGCTCCAGCACGAAGATCTGTAGCTGTGACAGTTGAGCCATGTAATCTACTCGGCCCTTTAATAATTGCTGTGTTTCCTTCTACACGAGCATCTGCATTCATACGACGAAGCTCATCAATATGCTTGAAACGAGCTGTGTAAATAGTATCTGTTACTTTTGAGGAACCGAATGCTTGTGACATTAACACGGCAAGCGGTTGTTGAATATCCGTTGGGAATCCAGGGTATACCAATGTTTTGACATCCACTGCCTGTAATGTTGAGAGGTCTGTTTTTGGTACATAAATACTTTCTTCACCAATCTCAATTTTCACACCCATTTCACGAAGCTTGGCGATAATTGCTTCTAAGTGAAGTGGAATAACGTTATCGATTGTTATACCATCACCAACTGCTGCAGCCATAATCAAAAATGTAGAGGCCTCAATGCGATCAGGTATAATCGTATGTTCAGTACCATGTAGCTCTTCTACGCCTTCGATACGAATGACACTTGTACCTGCACCTTTAATATTGGCACCCATATTTGTTAGAAGTGTCGCCACATCAATTATCTCAGGTTCTTTTGCAGCATTTTCAATGACAGTACGTCCCTTAGCAAGGACAGCAGCAAGCATGATATTAATCGTAGCCCCAACACTTGCCACATCTAAATAAATTTTTGCCCCTATCAATTCATCTGCACGTAAATAAATGGCTCCGTGTTCATTAGTAATTTTAGCTCCTAAAGCCTCAAAGCCCTTTATATGTTGATCAATAGGTCGAGGTCCTAAAAAACAGCCTCCAGGTAAACCAATAACTGCTTTTTTGAAACGTCCAAGCATAGCCCCCATTAAATAATAAGAAGCACGTAACTTTTTAACGTTGCCGTTTGGTAAGGGCAATGCAATCATCTCTGTTGGATCGATTGTCATTTTCCCATTCTCAAATGAAACTTCTCCACCAATTTCCTCTAGTAGAGCCTTTAACGTCCAAGCATCTGAAATTTCGGGTATCCCTCCAATAGTCACTGGAGAGTTCGCCAAAATTGATGCAGGAATTAAGGCGACTGCACTATTTTTTGCGCCACTAACTTTAATTGTACCTTGTAGACGATTTTCGCCAGTAATTTTATAAACATCCATTTTGCGTTCTCCCTCATGATTGGAAAGTAGTATTTTTGCAATTTGCACACTTTATAATCTTATTATTCGCCTTTTCTCTTATTCCAATCCGCTAAAAATCCTTCAATTCCTTTTTCAGTTAATGGATGGTGGAAAAGCTGCTTTAATACTTTAAACGGAGTAGTTGAAATATGTGCACCTGCTAAAGCCGCTGCTGTAACGTGTTGCGGGTGACGGACAGAGGCAGCGATAATTTGTGTATCGATATTATGGATTGTAAAAATATCTGCAATTGTTTCAATTAACTCAACACCATTTTGACCAATGTCATCTAAACGGCCGATAAATGGTGATACGTATGTAGCACCTGCACGCGCAGCCATTAATGCTTGGTTAGCACTAAAAATTAATGTCACGTTTGTTTTAATTCCTTTGTTTGCAAAGAATCGGCATGCCTCTAATCCAGCTGGTGTCATAGGAAGCTTTACTGTGATGTTTGGCGCAATCGCAGCTAATTCCAAACCTTCTTTAATCATACCTTCTGCATCAAGTGCAATAACTTCCCCACTTACAGAGCCATCAACAAGCTCAGCGATTTCGCGAAGACGATCATGGAAAGAAACATTCTCTTCTTTAGCCACTAACGATGGGTTTGTCGTTACTCCTGATAAAATACCCCATGCATGTGCCTCTTTAATCTCTTCAAAGTTTGCTGTATCAATGAAAAATTTCATATTATTTCCTCCTGATCATTTTTCTTATATTATTAAATATTTTCCAAAATTTCTTTATTTCAAAAACAAGAGAAGGTCGATTGAAAGCATCAACACTTCTCTTATTATGTGTATTTATCTATGCTTTTGTAACATATTAAATGCAAAAATTATGCTTTTTGTGCACTTCCAAATTCACGAATTTTACCAATAACCGTAGCTTTGATGGCTTCACGTGCTGGACCAAGGAATTTACGTGGGTCGTAAACAACTTTGTCGTTGTCCAGAATTTCACGAATTACTTTTGTTGCTTCAATTTGATTTTCAGTATTGACGTTAATTTTTGCCGTACCTAACGAAATAGAACGTTGGATATCTTTTGTTGGGATACCTGTACCACCATGTAAAACAAGTGGAAGGTCTGCCAATTTAGAGATCTCCTCCATTTCTTTAAAGCCTAAGTTTGGCTCTCCTTTGTAAGGACCGTGTACAGAGCCAAGTGCTGGCGCTAAGCAGTCAATGTCAGTTAGTTCAACCATTTTGCGACATTCTTCTGGATCAGCGTAAATAATACCACCGATTACGCCATCTTCATCTCCACCAACAGTTCCTAATTCTGCTTCCACAGAAACACCTTTAGCATGTGCGTATTCTACTACTTCTGAAGTAATTTTCACATTTTCCTCAAATGGGTGATGTGATGCATCAATCATCACGGAAGTAAAGCCTGCATCAATTGCTTCTTTACATTTTGCAAAGCTAGAACCATGGTCAAGGTGAATTGCTACAGGAACTGTAGTACCGTAAGATTCCATTAAACCTTTTACCATATGAACAACAGAAATAAATCCGCCCATATATTTACCTGCGCCTTCAGAAACACCAAGAATCACTGGAGACTTTTCTTCTTCAGCTGCTTGTAAAATTGCCTGAGTCCATTCAAGGTTATTAATGTTGAATTGACCAACAGCATAACCTTCTGCTTTTGCTTTAATTAACATCTCTTTCATAGATACTAATGCCATACTAAAAATCCTCCTCATAGGACTATTCTTTCTACATAAACATGCTCCTCAATCATAGCAAAAATAATAGCCCCTGAAAAGCAGGGGCTATTATTTTCTACCCGAAAGCGGAGTGTAACGTAGCGGCAGGGGTGACGAAGTGAAGTGTAACGTAACGAAGTCATAGCCCCTGAAAAGCAGGGGCTATTCAGACTGTAGACAAAAGCCCATCGAGAAGTTCACTTTCGATGGGCTTTTGTCATTTTTCTTCCTATTTTATCTTTAACATTTGGTAATATACTACCAAATTCAACATACTCTTCGAGCATAGATACCTTCTTAAGCTGCCTGCCACGTCCAAGTAGCCAGTTTCTTTAAATTCATGGCAGCAAAAGTAAGCATCGCCTGCATGGACAATTTTTTCAGACCTCTTAAGGTTGTCCATCGCATACCATGCTTTTCTTTTGCATCGGCAAAGACACGCTCAATCGTTTCTTTGCGCTTTGCATAAATTTGTTTGATGTCATAGGAATGGCGTAAATGTTCAGCTTCCTCCACATACGACTCCCAGATATGGCGTTGAATGAGTTTTTGATGATGCTTACTTTCTGTACATTGGGAAAGGCTTGGACACTTCGCACAAATCAAAGGATTCGATTTATATTGCCGATATCCTTCTTTCGTCGTAGTTGCATACTTCAATATCTGCCCTTGTGGGCAAAGATAACAATTATAATGCTCGTCATATATATACTCATGCTTTCGGAAGAATCCATCTTTTGTTTTAGGTCGTGTATACGGAAGAACAGGCAACATTTGATTCTCTAATAAAAAGTTCGTAATCGCTGGTGTTTTATAGGCTGCATCTGCCGCAACAGCGATTGGTTTTTGAACGTTTTGAATGACTCTTTCAACAAGTGGCTGCAATACATGGCTATCGTGCACATTTCCCGGAGTCACAATGGCACCTAAGACAAAGCCCTTTTCATCTGTCGCTGCATGAAAAGAATACGCAAACTGTTTCGTACGTTCATCCTTCACGTAATATCCACTTTCAGGATCTGTCGTGCTTTCCTTTATTTCTTTCCATTCTTCTTTTTCAAATTTCTCCGGGGAAAAGGGCTTTTTTCCGTGTTCCTCACGATCAATATTTAACTCTAATTGAAGTTTCTCTTCATAAGCCCGTGTTTCTTTTCGCACAACTTTTTTATCATACTTTCGTTTATTCGCACTCGCTTTCACATGCGTAGAATCGATAAATAAATGGTCTGCATGGAGGAGTCCTTGATGCATAATCTCTTTTAATATACGATAGAATATCTGCTCAAATATATCAGTGTCTTGAAAGCGACGGACATAATTTTTACCGAAGGTAGAGAAATGCGGGACTTCTGTCTGGAAGCCAAATCCTAAAAACCAACGATACGCCATATTCGTTTCAATTTCTTTGATGGTTTGACGCATGGACCGTATACCAAAAACGTACTGAATAAACGTCATTTTAAAGAGAACAACAGGATCAATACTAGGGCGTCCTTTGGCAGAGTAGAGGTTTTCTACTAAAGGATAGATAAATGAAAAATCAATAGCCGCCTCTAGTTTTCGTACTAAATGATCTTGGGGAACTAATTGATCAATCGTTAGCATTTCTAATTGTTCACGTTCATTGATTTGATTTTTCGTCATCATGGTTGATCACCTCGAAAGTGTACTTTTTATCAATAGATGAATAAGGAATTATTTATGTAGAAGTTGATTGGAACGAAGGGTGGCGACTCCTGCGGGAAAAGCGGGAAAGTCGAGATCCTGGACTGAGCGAAGCGAGGGAAGCAGCTCGACCCCGCCCGCGGAAAGCGTCCGCCCGTAGTGGAAATCAACGGCTTTACTTTATTTTATTGTAAAAGAAAAAAGACTGTAGGCAAACTCAAAATTCATTGAGTTTGTCTACAGTCTGCATAGCCCCTGAAAAGCAGGGGCTATTATTTTCTACCCGAAAGCGGAGTGTAACGTAGCGGCAGGGGTGACGAAGTGAAGGGTTACGTAACGAAGTCATAGCCCCTGAAAAGCAGGGGCTATTATTTTCTACCCGAAAGCGAAGTATAACGTAGCGGCAGGGGTGACGAAGTGAAGTGTAACGCAACGAAGTCATCGCACCTGAAAAGCAGGGGCTATTATTTTCTACCCGAAAGCGGAGTGTAACGTAGCGGCAGGGGTGACGAAGTGAAGTGTAACGCAACGAAGTCCTCTCACCTGAAAAGCAGGGGCTATTATTTTCTACCCGAAAGTGAAGTGTTACGTAACGAAGTCCTCTCACCTGAAAAGCAGGAGCTATTAATCAACATAAAAAAACAGGCCGTGTGTCCACTGCCTGCTTTTTAAACTTGTAAAGCTTTATTTACTTCATCACGCACTTCGAAAATATCAAACGGTTTTGTAAAGTAACGAATGGCTCCTAATTCTAACGCTTCTTGCACAACATCCAATTCTCCGTATGCTGTCATCATAAAAACAGGCAGCTTCGGAAACTTCTTTTTTAAACGTCTCAAAATTTCAATACCATCCATTCCTGGAATTTTCATGTCCAGTAAAACACAATCCATCTCTTGTTCGTCTGCATACTTTAATGCCTCTGAACCATTCGCTGCTAAATATGTAATATATCCTTCCTTTTTCAGCACTTCATTTAAAAGTAAACGAATTCCCTGCTGATCATCGACAATTAGTAATCGTTTCACATCGCATTCCGCCCTTTTTAGTTTTATTCTTACACAAAAACTTTCTTTATTATGTATAATTCTCCTTTTTCAGCTTAATACCTTCTAGTATTATAAATTATCTGCTTTTGCTTTCTACCTTTTACCCCCTATAATATGAATAGAGGTGGGAACATGTCAAAAATTCTAACAACACAATTAAGTGGATTATTACAAAGAATTATACAAAATGAAGAAGATGCTATCGAGGAAACAGCAAGGTTATTAGCACAAGCCGCAATCGGCGAAGGAAATGTCTATTTTGCTTGCTTTGGAGAAATGCAGGTTGTGGCATTAAATGCACTTCAAGCAGTCGAACCCTTTAGCAAGTTAGCACCTTGGACTACAGACACAAGCTTAACAGAAGCTGATCGGGTTTGCATTTTTACTCGTAGTGCATATGATGAAGAAGCACTCGTCTTAGCACAAAAATTAAATACGCAATTTATTCCCTTTGCTGCTATAGCTAGTGAAGCAGCTAGTGTAGATAACCCTCTTGCTGATTTAGCCTATACGTATGTTTCTACACGCATTAAAGGCGGTTTAATACCAAATGATCTAGGTCAACGTATTGTTGTACCACATGCGCTTGCAGGACTCTTTGTATATGAAGCTGTCAAAATTGCTTATGATGAAATGCTTGGGTTGGATGAAGAAGAATTGTAGTCAGCAAATTAAAAAGAGTTGTCTCGTATTTAACGAGACAACTCTTTTTGATTATTTAAATGTTGAGCCGATAAAATCGCGGAACAATGGTTGTGGACGATTTGGACGTGACACTAGCTCTGGGTGGAATTGACATGCTACAAAGAAGTTGTTTTCTGGTAGCTCAATAATTTCAACCAATTTGCCATCAGGACTTGTACCTGAGAAGACAAGGCCAGCTGCTTCCATTGCCTCACGATATTCATTGTTAAATTCATAGCGGTGACGATGACGCTCATAAACAAGCTCTTTACCATAGGCTTGGCTAGCTTTTGAACCATCCTTTAATTTACATGGGTATAAACCTAAACGTAAAGTACCACCGATATCTACAGTATCATTTTGATCTGGTAGGAAGTCGATAATTGGATACTCCGTATTTGCATCAAGCTCTGTAGAATGAGCACCTTTTAGGCCAAGTACATTACGTGCAAATTCTACTGTTGCTAATTGCATACCTAAACAAATGCCTAGGAAAGGAACATTATTTTCACGTGCATATTGTGTGGCTAAGATTTTACCTTCAACACCACGATCACCAAAGCCGCCTGGTACTAAAATAGCGTCAGCACCTTTTAATAGCGAGGCCACATTGTTAGCATCAACGTGTTCTGCATTAATCCAGTCAATTTCAATATCAGAATTAAATGCATATCCAGCATGCTTTAATGCCTCAACTACAGAAATGTAAGCATCTTGTAGTTCTACGTATTTCCCTACTAATGCTACCTTTCTTTTATTTGGTAAGTTCTTCACTTTTTCTACAAGGTCACGCCATTCTTCCATATCTGCTTCTGGAGCTTCCATACCAAAATGATCCAAAACGATATCATCTATATCTTGCGCATGTAGGTTTAATGGTACTTCATATAAATGCTCAGCATCACGAGATTCAATAATTTCATGTGGTTGAACATCACAGAATAATGCTAATTTCTCTTTCATCTCTTGTGGTACTTCTTGTTCAGTTCGAACTACGATAATATTTGGCTGAATACCTAAAGAGCGTAATTCTTTAACAGAATGCTGTGTAGGTTTTGTTTTAAGTTCACCAGCTGCTTTAATATAAGGAATAAGTGTACAGTGAATATACATTACATTGTTATGCCCTAAATTTGTTTTCATTTGGCGAATGGCTTCTAGGAATGGCAATGATTCAATATCACCTACTGTTCCACCAACCTCTGTGATCACAACATCTGCATTTGTTTCACGACCAGCACGTTGGATACGATCTTTGATTTCGTTTGTAATATGAGGAATTACTTGGACTGTTCCACCATTATAATCTCCACGACGTTCTTTCTGTAATACAGATTGGTAAACACGACCTGAAGTTACTGTAGAATGTTTCCCTAGGTTAATATCAATAAAACGTTCATAGTGTCCTAAGTCTAAATCAGCCTCAGCACCATCATCTGTTACAAAAACCTCACCATGTTGATAAGGACTCATCGTACCTGGGTCAATATTGATATATGGGTCAAATTTTTGAATCGTCACTTCTAACCCACGATTTTTTAATAAACGGCCTAAAGATGCTGCAACAATCCCTTTTCCAAGTGATGATACAACCCCACCTGTTACAAAAATATACTTCGTCATGAATAAATTCCTCCTTATGATGTTCTAAAATATTAGTGCGTTTAGGGGGGATCAGAACCATTTACATTCTAATACCCTAAAAAAAGAAAAGCCGAGAATGTCTACAAAATGTAGTCGATTCGAAGCTGTAATCGGTTCTATCTCTTTTCCACTTTCCTTTAAACCATAAAACTCTAATAACTTTTCAGTCACCGTTTACTATACATCATGAATAATTAAAAACATTTATATTCATATCGGTATTAAAAGTATGGGAGAACTAAAATGATTAAAGTTAAAAACAAAAAAACGCTCCTCCTGCATAGGTTTGCAGGGGGAGCGTATTATATACACGGTCTTTCTCCTTCTTTTAAGGAGCCCAAGTAAAAGATTAAACGTAACCGTGATAGAAGTCAAGATTTTTTGCTTCTAGCTTAAAAGAAAGAAAATTCTAAGTGTACTGTATTAGATCTCTTCCTCTTCTTCCTCAAATTCTTCTTCCTCTTCATCAATAAACTCTTCATCGATTTCTTCATCAATTTCTTCTAGTTCTTCATCGTCAAAGTCGATATCTTCTTTTTCATCATCTTCTTCATCAAGTTCTTCTTCATCAATGAACTCTTCAAAGTCTTCATCAAAGTCGATATCTTCTTCATCTAAGTCTACATCTTCATCAAGATCTTCATCATCAAAGGCAGCTTTAGATTTTTTCTTTTGAGTCTTAACAGAAGGAGCTGTTTCTTCTTCGATTTGCTCAACTTTAAACCATTCACGTAAGCCCCAGCCTGCTTCTTGATTATATAAGAAGCGACCATCAATATTGATATCTGTATAAAATTGTAACAGACGGGATTTCATTTCTGCATCACTATAGCCCACAAGCTCTTGAATTAATTTTAATAAATCATTAAAAGACACTGAGGCACGTTTTTCATTTAAAATTGCATAAGCTAAGTTAATTAACGATTCTTCTGTTAATTGTTCCTTTGTCATTTCACGAAAATTCAATTCGTGCACTTCCTTTCCCTCATCACAATGGACGTTTTAAAATTACATGGTGCTTTATTCTCCAAGCGCAGCAAAAAAGGCCACGCAAAAGGTTCTTTCCATACAATAAGCATAATACCCATTATATACAAAGTTTTAGCCCCTTTGCTAGCTTCAATTACTGTTTTTTATATTACGCATTTTTTTTATTCCAAGATAAAACAAATAGACAGATAATAGTAGTAAAGGAATAGCGCCAATTTGCTTATTATACAGGAAAAAGGCTCCCAATACTAAAGCTAATATAATTATGTAGTGAATAGCTGATTTCATCCTCTACTGCGCCTCCCCTTTTTTTACATTTCTATTATAACGAAAATAAAAAGAAGTGCCTAATCTTAAGACTAGACACTAGAAATTAGAGAAGCATGATACTTGAATAGAAAACAAGAAGTTTTGATCAACCTTGCTTACATATTACGACGATATTGTCCGCCAACTTCATATAAAGCTTTTGTAATTTGTCCTAAACTTGCTACTTTTACTGACTCCATCAGCTCAGCAAAAATATTACCATTATTGACAGCCACTTCTTGTAGACGTGCAATCGCAGCTTCACTTTCCTCTTCATGGGCTTTCCAAAAAGCTTGTAAATTACGAATTTGTGTCTCTTTTTCTTCTGTCGATGCACGTGCGATTTCCATATTATCTATATCAGCATCTGAAGGTGGATTTGGGTTCAAGTAAGTATTAACACCAATGATTGGTAACTCCCCTGAATGTTTTAACATTTCGTAGTACATAGATTCTTCTTGAATTTTCCCACGTTGGTATTGTGTTTCCATAGCACCTAACACACCGCCACGATCATTAATACGATCAAACTCTTCAAGAACCGCTTCTTCCACAAGATCTGTTAATTCTTCAACAATAAACGCGCCTTGTAGTGGGTTTTCATTTTTTGCTAAACCATGCTCTTTTGTAATAATCATTTGAATTGCCATAGCACGTCTTACAGATTCCTCCGTAGGTGTAGTAATGGCCTCATCGTAGGCGTTTGTATGCAATGAATTACAGTTATCTTGTAATGCCATTAAAGCCTGTAATGTTGTACGAATATCATTAAAATCAATCTCTTGTGCGTGTAAACTACGCCCAGACGTTTGAATGTGATACTTTAGCTTTTGAGCGCGCTCATTAGCACCGTATTTATCACGCATTACAATAGCCCAAATACGTCGTGCCACACGGCCGATTACTGTATACTCTGGATCTAGTCCATTTGAGAAGAAGAATGATAAATTTGGTGCAAAGTCATTGATATTCATGCCACGACTTAAATAATACTCTACATACGTAAAGCCATTAGCTAAGGTGAAGGCTAATTGAGAAATTGGGTTTGCTCCAGCTTCCGCAATATGATAACCAGAAATGGAAACAGAATAATAGTTACGTACTTTATGGTCTATAAAGTATTGCTGAATATCGCCCATCATACGCAAAGCAAACTCTGTTGAGAAAATGCATGTATTCTGGCCCTGATCTTCTTTTAAAATATCAGCTTGTACTGTTCCACGTACGACTTGCAATGTTTTTTCACGTGTCTCGGTAAACTCTTCAACTGTCAAAGTTCGTCCTAGCTCTTGCTCACGTAATTGAACTTGTTGATCGATTGCTGTATTCATAAACATTGCTAAAATAATAGGTGCTGGTCCATTAATAGTCATTGATACAGATGTAGACGGTGCACATAAATCAAAGCCTGCGTAAAGTTTTTTCATATCTTCTAGTGTACAGATCGATACACCTGATTCTCCAACCTTACCGTAAATATCTGGACGGTAATCTGGGTCTTCCCCATACAAGGTTACAGAATCAAAAGCTGTAGATAAACGTTTTGCATCATCATCTTTTGATAAATAATGGAATCGTTTATTTGTACGTTCTGGTGTTCCCTCGCCAGCAAATTGACGCTTCGGATCTTCACCCTCACGTTTGAATTGGAATACACCCGCCGTATATGGGAATTCGCCAGGAACATTTTCTTTATAAACCCAACGCAAGATTTCCCCATAGTCTTCAAACTTCGGTAATGCTACTTTTGGAATTTTAGTGCCAGAAAGACTAGTTGTTTTTAAGATGGTACGAATTTCTTTATCGCGAACTTTAGTCACAAACTCATCGCCAGCATACGCTTCTTTTAATGCCTGCCAATTATCCAATATACGCTTGGATTCTGCTGTTAATTCATCTCTAACACCTTCTGCTAAAGAAGTAAGCGATGCCACAAGCACATCATCTGGAGCTTTTTCTTGGACAGCTGCAATAGCACCTTCTAATTGGAATAGTCGACGAGCAAATGCCACCTGCTGCTCAGTTTTTTTATGATAGCCACGGACAGTGTCCGTAATCTCACGTAAATAATAACGGCGATCGTTTGGAATGATAACATCTTGCTTTTGCGTTTTCGCAAATTGCTCATAGCTTGTTTCCCAATTAAAACCTGTTTTTTCGTTAATTATTTTAACGAGGGCGGCGAATAACGCATTTGTGCCTTTATCATTAAATTGGCTAGCTATTGTACCGTAGACTGGCATGTTATCAAGTGATTCATCCCAAAGCTCGCGGGAACGTTGATATTGTTTTTGTACTTGTCGAAGGGCGTCCTCTGAGCCTTTTCGCTCAAATTTATTGATCGCAATAACATCTGCAAAGTCAATCATATCAATTTTCTCAAGTTGTGTAGGTGCACCGAATTCGCTTGTCATGACATACATAGATAGATCCGTGTATTTAGTAATTTCGGCATCACCTTGACCAATTCCACTTGTTTCTACGATGATTAAGTCATAACCTGCTACACGTACTACATCTAGCACATCACCAATTGATGCAGATAATTCTGTACGTGAGCCACGTGTTGCTAAACTACGCATATAAACACGGTTATTAAAAATAGCGTTCATGCGAATACGATCCCCAAGCAATGCTCCACCCGTTTTTTGCTTTGTTGGATCGACTGATAGAATGGCTACACGTTTATCTGGGAATTCTTTTAGGAAGCGGCGAATCAGTTCATCCGTTAAGGATGATTTCCCTGCACCACCTGTTCCCGTAATCCCCATTACTGGCGTACCTTTTGAAAGCTTTCTTGCCTCTGCTAGCATTTCTTTCGTAGCTTCATCGTCATTTGACTCAGCTGCTGTTATTAGATTGGCTAAAATTTCAGGCGTCTCTGTCGTTAAAGACTTTAATTTCTCTAAATAATTACCTGTTGCAGTAGGAAAATCTGTACCTTTAATTTGTTCATTAATCATTCCCTGTAGCCCTAAAACACGGCCATCCTCTGGTGAGAATATCCCTGCAATGCCATACGTATGAAGCTCTTTAATTTCACGAGGTAAAATAACTCCTCCACCACCGCCATAAATTTTAATATGTGGTGCTCCTTTTTCACGCAGTAAATCATACATATATTTAAAGTATTCCATATGTCCGCCTTGATAAGAAGAAACCGCAATCCCTTGTGCATCTTCTTGTATCGCAGCATTCACGACTTCTTCAACAGAACGATTATGACCTAAATGGATTACTTCTACACCGCTCGATTGTAAAATGCGTCGCATAATATTGACTGAAGCATCATGTCCATCAAAAAGACTCGATGCTGTCACAAAACGTACGTGATTTTTTGGACGATATACTTCTACCTTTGTCATATGAAATCCCCACTTTCTCCCCTTATTGAATAAAAAAAGCCGGCATTGCAATATCGCTATATGCAATTGCCGACAAACCCCTTACAAATATTAAAACCCCTTTATGCCTGAAATGAACAAGGTGATTTGCATGTCAATGAATTCGTCTATTGAATGCTGACGATGTAAAGCCCATTTGCGAAACGCCCAGCTTTGTCCTGAAACAACTAAGTTATTGGCTGCTAAATGGATTTGCTTCTCTGTCATAGTTAGTTCGCCAGACTGGACACATCGCTGTAACAAGCGTTCAAATGTGGCAACCATTTCAAACTCTTTACTAAAAACATAGCGTTGTGCTTCTTTTGACAATGATTTTGTTTCTTGATACATGATTGTTAGCTCATCAACCATACTATCGATTTGCAGGAAGTATTCCCGAATCATTTCTTTTAACTCATCAATAGTTCCTGCTTTAATCTCATAACTTGAAAGACGCTCCATTGCATGGTGATAGATACTGTCACAAACAAGGTATAGAACATCTTCCTTCGTTCGGATGTATTCATACAAAGTACCGATACTAAAGCCAGCAGCTTTTGCAATTTCTCTCGTCGTGGCACGGTGAAAACCTTTTTCTTTAAATAGCTTAATAGCTCCTTGAATCATTTGTTCACGACGAATGGCGATTAGATTTTCATCTTTTACGGTTGACTGTACTTGGGGCCTTTTATCTTTATCAGTCATCAATTATTTCGTTAGCATACGCGAGATAACAAGACGTTGAATCTCCTGCGTACCTTCGTAAATTTGTGTAATTTTAGCATCACGCATAAAGCGTTCTACAGGGTAATCTTTTGTATAACCATAGCCACCAAAAACTTGAACCGCCTCTGTCGTTACACTCATTGCTGTATCGCCAGCCATTAATTTCGCCATTGCAGATGCCTTACCATATGGTAGGTTATTAGATTCTAACCATGCCGCTTGGTATGTAAGAAGTCGAGAAGCCTCAATTTGAGTTGCCATATCGGCTAATTTAAAGGAAATGCCTTGATTTGCAGTGATCGGTTTACCAAATTGCACACGTTCTTTGGCATAGTCAACTGCTGCATCGAGTGCTCCTTGTGCAATTCCTACTGCTTGAGCCGCAATACCATTACGTCCACCATCTAGTGTCGTCATGGCAATCTTAAAGCCTTCCCCTTCAGCCCCTAATAGATTTTCCTTTGGAACACGACAGTTATCAAAAATAATCTCTGTTGTTGGAGATGAACGAATTCCTAATTTTTTTTCTTTCTTCCCTACAGAGAAACCTTCAAATCCAGCTTCCACGATAAATGCGGATGTGCCATGTTTTGCTTCAGGATCTGTTACTGCAAATACAATATATGTATCTGCTACTCCACCGTTCGTAATAAAGATTTTTGAGCCATTTAAAATATAATCATCGCCATCACGTTTTGCATAAGTTTTCATGCCACCCGCATCAGAGCCAGAGCCAGGTTCTGTTAAACCATATGCACCAATCTGTTTGCCTTCAGCCATTGGACGAAGGTATTTTTGTTTTTGTTCTTCTGTACCGAACTTGTAAAGTGGCCAACCTGCCAGTGAAGTATGTGCAGATAAAGTTACACCAGTCGAAGCACAAACACGTGAAAGTTCCTCAACAGCTATGACATATGCAAGGTAATCAAATCCTGCACCACCATATTCCTCAGGCCATGGAATACCAGTAAGCCCAAGCTCCGCCATTTTGTCGAAAATCGCACGGTCAAATTCTTCATTTTCGTCACGTTCAGCAGCTGTTGGCGCCACTTCATTTATAGCAAAATCGCGAATCATTTCACGTAATTGTTCATGCTCTTCTGTTAACTGAAAGTTCATTGTCCATTTCCCCTTTTTAGTTAGACTCTGTTTTGTGTTACCTGATTATTGTTAGGTTGGATTGAGCGGTTTTGCCTTATTTCAGAGCAGTTCTACACCCTTTATAAACGTTTTTCCCTCACTCTTGAACGGTTTCCATCACTTTGTACCATTCGCAATATCAGGCTTTATTTCAGTAAATGTTTACTAATGACTAGTCGTTGAATTTCACTTGTACCTTCATAGATTTCTGTCACCTTTGCATCGCGGAAATAGCGCTCTACTGGATAATCTTCCGTATAGCCGTAGCCGCCAAATATTTGAACAGCCTCTATTGCCGTTTGTACCGCTGTTCGTGATGAGAGAAGTTTAGCCATTGAAGCTTCTGCTCCACATGGTAAACCTTTTGCACGTAAATCGGCTGCACGATAGACTAAAAGTTTTGCAGATTCAACAGCCGTTGCCATATCCGCAAGCTTAAAGCCAACACCTTGTTGTGCGGCGATCGGCTTACCAAATTGAATGCGCTCTTTAGCATAAGCAGTAGACGCCTCTAGTGCCGCCTCAGCAATTCCTAACGCCTGTGCCGCAATGCCGATTCGTCCAACATCTAAATTGGCCATCGCAATTTTAAAGCCTTCTCCCTCTTCCCCAAGTAGGTTGTCGGCTGGAATGCGACAATTATCGAATGTCAGCTGAACTGTACGTGAGCCGTGTAAGCCCATCTTATGCTCATCTTTTCCGATGATTAAACCAGGTGTTCCCTTTTCAACAATAAATGCTGAGATACCCTTTGTTTTTTCAGCTGGGTTAGTAGATGCGAATACAATATACACATCAGCTTCTCCACCATTTGTAATAAATACTTTGGAGCCGTTAATCACATATTCATCGCCATCACGCACTGCCTTTGACTGTAAAGAACCAGCGTCTGAGCCTGCACTTGGTTCTGTTAAACAAAATGCGCCTAAATATTCGCCTGTTGCAAGCTTTGGTACATAACGTTTCTTTTGTTCGTCATTCCCAAAGTAAATAATTGGATTCGTTCCAACTGAAGTATGGACGGATAAAATAACACCCATTACAGCGCTTACTTTTGATAGTTCATTAATCGCAATAATATAAGATGTAAAATCCATACCAGAGCCACCTAAGTCTTCTGGAGTCGTAATCCCCATTAAGCCAAGTTCACCCATTTGCTGTAGAAGCTCACGTGGAAATTCTCCCGCTTCCATTCGCTCCACCCATGGTTGAATTTTTTCCTGAGCAAATTGACGAACCATATCGCGCATCATAATTTGCTCATCTGTAAATTGCAAATGCATCTATAATGTCACCCCTCTAAGTTGTCCCGAAACATCTAAATAACCCCATCCCCATAGGATTATTCGTAAACGTAAAAACCTCTTCCTGATTTCTTACCTAACCAGCCAGCTGCAACGTATTTACGTAGCAGTGGGCAAGGGCGATATTTACTGTCTCCAAGACCCTCATGTAAAATTTCCATGATGTAAAGGCAAGTATCTAAACCAATGAAGTCTGCCAATGTTAATGGCCCCATCGGATGATTCATACCAAGCTTCATCACATCATCAATTGCTTCTTTTGTTGCCACACCTTCGTAAAGTGCATAAATCGCTTCATTAATCATCGGTAGTAGGATTCGATTTGAAATAAATCCTGGGAAATCATTCACTTCTACTGGTGTTTTCGATAATTTAACCGTCATCTCTTCGACAGCTTTGTACACTTCATCTGTTGTTGCTAAGCCTCGAATGATTTCAACAAGTTTCATAACTGGTACAGGGTTCATAAAATGCATACCAATTACTTGCTCTGGACGCTTTGTTACTGCTGCAATTTCTGTAATAGGCAGTGAAGATGTATTCGTAGCTAAAATAGCATGTGCTGGCGCAATGCCATCAATTTGCTTAAAGATGGATTGCTTAATTTCCATATTTTCCACAGCTGCTTCAATGATAATATCTACATCACTAGCATCTTGTAAATCTAGCGACATACTAATTCGACTTAGAACAGCAGCCTTCTCATCTTCAGTTTTACGACCCTTTTCTACATCACGTGATAAATTTTTCGTAATAACCCCTAATCCACGCTCGAAAAATTCTTGTTTGATATCGTTCAATTTCACATCAAAGCCTGCTTGTGCACAAACTTGGGCAATACCAGAGCCCATTTGCCCTGCACCAATAACCATTACCTTTTGAATTCCCATTAGTTCAGTCCCCCTGTTTTGGTACTTCAATCATAATTGCATCACCTTGGCCGCCGCCTGAACAAATTGCGGCAATGCCAATGCCACCGCCACGACGCTTCAATTCCTGTGCAAGTGTTAATATTATACGTGCACCAGATGCCCCAATCGGATGACCTAAAGCAACTGCACCGCCATTAACATTCACTTTTTCTGCATCTAAATCTGCCAACTGCTTGCTGACTAAAGCTACCGCTGCAAAGGCTTCATTGATTTCAATTAAATCAATATCTGCTAATGATTTGTTAGTCTTTTTCAGTAATTTATTAATAACAAGACCTGGTGTTTGCGGGAAGTTTTCTGGCTCAAGCGCAAGTTCTTCGTGACCAATGATTATTGCCAATGGTTCTCTACCTTCACGTTTTGCACGTTCTTCACTCATAACGACAAGTGCACATGCACCGTCGTTAACCCCAGGTGCATTACCTGCTGTAATCGTGCCATCCTTGTCAAAGGCTGGTTTTAGCTTCGCCAGTACTTCCAAAGACGTCCCTGCTCTTGGTGCCTCATCTGTATCTACAATAAGTGGTGCACCTTTTCGTTGAGGAATCTCCACTGGTACGATTTCTTCAGCAAAGTAACCTTTTTCAATTGCGGCTAACGCGCGTTCATGACTGCGTACTGACCAAGTGTCCTGTTCTTCTCGGCTTAGCGAGAACTCTTTAGCTGTTGCATTACCATAGCTTCCCATATGCGGTCTTGCTTTATCGAAAGCACATGTTAAGCCGTCATATAGCATGCCATCTACCATTGTAGAATCTCCCATACGCAAACCATTTCGACCATTCAGAAGATAATATGGTGCATTGGACATAGATTCCATGCCACCCGCAATAATCACTTCTTCGTCCCCTAAACGAATCAATTGATCTGCTAATGACACCGCACGCATCCCTGAAGCACAAACTTTATTGATTGTTTCTGTTTTTACTGCTGTTGGTAAATTGGCCTTCAGCGCAGCCTGTCGAGAAGGAATTTGCCCCTGTCCCCCTTGTAAAACAGAACCTAAAATTACCTCATCCACTTGCTCAGGTGCAAGATTTGCCTTCTCTAATGCCCCTTTAATGGCAATCGCACCTAAATCACTTGCATGTAATGCTGATAATGAACCTCCAAATTTACCAAACGCAGTTCTTGCTCCTGCTAAAATTACAGCTCTATTCAAGTAAAACACCCCTTTTGTTTTACGTTCTCGATGAAGCTGCAAAGCATTATTGACTGAACGCTCGCTCGACTTCTATCGAGGAAAAATGGGAGTTTACTATCTCAACTCCCATTCCCATTTAATCTTATTCTACAAAACAATTTTTTATTGTGCAATTTATATTTTTCAGATAACTAAAATATTTCTGCAATAGCAATCATTTTTCTGCGTTCGCTTCCGTATTCTCGTCTTGTTGAACATTTTCTATAGACGCTACCACTTCTTCGTATGTTTCTTCTGTTTCTTCGGAAGAAGGATTAACTGCCTTTACTTTTTCACCGAACACAGAACGTTCTAGTAATTCTGCAACATCAAATGTTCCAATAGAGTCTTCAACCTCTTTAGCCTTTGTACCATCCTCTAGCATTGTTAGGCAGTAAGGACAGCCTGATGAAATAACTGATGCATTTGTTGCAAGAGCCTGTTCTGTTCGCGCTACGTTTATGCGATTTCCTACATGCTCTTCCATCCACATTAATCCACCACCAGCACCACAGCACATCGCTGTTTCGCGGTTACGTTCCATTTCAACAAGCTTCACGCCAGGGATTCCTCGAAGGATCTCACGTGGGGCATCGTACACATCATTGTAGCGGCCTAAATAACAGGAATCATGGAAAACAATCGTTTCATGAACCTCATAGTTTAGCGCTAGACGATTTTCCTCAATCAACTGATTTAATAACTCAGTGTGATGATACACTTCACCTTTCCAACCAAAGTCTTGATATTCATTTTTAAAGATATTGTAGGCATGAGGATCGATTGTTACAATTTTCTTCACGTCATTTTTCTCAAACTCATCAATATTTGCTGTAGCTAGCTCTTGGAATAAGAATTCATTACCTAAACGACGAGGTGTATCCCCAGAGTTTTTCTCTTTATTACCTAAGATTGCAAACTTCACACCAGCCTCGTTTAATAGACGACAGAATGCTAAAGCGATTTTTTGAGAGCGGTTGTCGAAAGCTCCCATCGAACCAACCCAGAATAAATACTCCATTTCCTCGCCAGATTTTTTCAGCTCTTTTACAGTTGGAATTTGGATTGTTGGATCTAGATCACGCCAATTTTCTTTTTCCTTGCGGTTTAAGCCCCAAGGATTACCTTGTCGTTCGATATTCGTCATTGCACGTTGAGCATCAGGATTTACTTTCCCTTCAGTCATTGTTAGATAACGACGTAGATCAATAATTTTATCAACATGCTCATTCATTACAGGGCATTGATCCTCACAGTTACGACATGTCGTACAAGCCCAAATTTCCTCTTCTGTAATGACATCGCCAATTAAAGATGGGCTGTAGATATCCTCAATTACAGCACCTTCAGCACCAGCTGCAATTGCAAGCTGGTTACCCTTTGTATTGGCAAAGAATTGATAAGGCACCCATGGTTTTTGTTTTGTTACGACTGCGCCCGTAAATGTTAAATGGTCACGCAATTTTACGATTAAATCCATAGGAGACAGCATTTTTCCTGTTCCTGTTGCTGGACACATGTTTGTACAACGTCCGCATTCTACACAAGAATATAGATCAAGCATTTGCTTTTGTGTGAAGTCCTGTATGCGTCCTACCCCAATAGAAGGCATATCCTCTTCGCTTTCAGCATTTTCTCCAGCTTCTTCCAAGGCCTCAAAATCAATTGGTGTTAATGTACCCGTACGATCTAAACGATTCATGTAAACATTAAGTGGACTGACAATTAAGTGGAAATGTTTAGACTGCGGTACGTATACCAGGAATGTTAATAGAATTAAAAGGTGTGCCCACCACATTACATAAAACACACCAGCGGCAACTGATGTAGGTAGGAAGCCAAAAATAGCAGCAATACTTGAAGCAACTGGCTCCGTATAAGTTAATCCCTCACCATGCCAAATTAATCCCATACCATTAGCGATTAATGTAGATACCATTAACCCACCAATGAAAATTAATACAAGGCCGTTTTTCCATCCTCGTTTTAGACGCACTAGCTTTTCAACATAGCGGCGGTAAAATGCCCACACTACCGCGATTAAAATCATTAAAACCACCAGTTCTTGGAAGAATGTAAAGACACCATAGAAAATGCCTAGTGGCAGATGTGACTCTGGTGCTAGTCCTTTCCAAATTAAATCAATGGCCCCTAACTGTACCATCAAAAATCCATAGAAAAACATAACATGTATTAAACCACTCTTTGGATCCTTTAATAGCTTATTTTGACCAAATACATTGACCATAATATAACGAAGTCGTTCTTTAACACTTTCATCAAACTCAACCTTTTTCCCCAATTGCACATACTTATAGCGTGTTTTCAACAGGTAGAAGAACAATCCTACTGCATAAAGCACAACCACGACTGTTAAGACAATGTTAGCAATTAATAATGGACTCATGGTTGGTCCCCCCTTTAGTTTGTCGTAATTTTCTCTCTTTGTGACGAATTTGCTAGTTCAAACAGAAATGTACTTCACTTTATCATTATATTCCTATTCTAATAAATGAGTGAGCATTCAGTCAACATAAAACGGAAATATTTCTGATAATTTTATATTCTTACATTTTACAAGAAAAAAAGCCACCCTGAATTTTTTCAAAGTAGCAATTTTTTACTTTCCTTAACTATTTTACTTATTGGGATGTCGCATATTCAGTAGACTTTTGAACATCTGCTAAAATTGCATACAAACCTATACCGCCCCGTAGCTTAATATCTGGCAATTCATTTTTTGTACAAAAACATTTATTAAATCAAACTTTATTTTTTAAAAACATTCCCACTGCGGATATATTCAACATCTGCAACGTTTAAGCGAGCATTTACAACACGTGCAGCTGCAAATAAATAATCCGATAAGCGATTTAAATATTTTTGCACAACCTTTGGTACATCTTCGACTTCTTTCATAAGTGTCACCATTTCACGCTCTGCTCGACGTGCAACCGTGCGTGCAATGTGTAAAGTTGCCGCTGCTGGTGCACCTCCTGGTAAAATAAAACGTTGTAAAGGTGGCGCTTCGTCTGATAAAGCATCTATACGAGCTTCAAGTACTTCAATCGGTTGCTCTGTTAATTTATAATGACGTTCTTTCATTACATTAGCAAGGTCTCCACCAGCATCGAACAGCTCATGCTGAATTGTCTCTAGGTCTGTTAAAATATCCTTGAAAAGCGCTTGATCTAATTCACTTACAGCCTTCCCAATAAAGGAATTTAATTCATCAATTGCCCCATATGTTTCCACACGTAAACTATCTTTATCAACCCGTCCTCCAATAAGACTTGTTTTCCCCGTATCGCCTGTTTTCGTGTAAAGCTTCATTTCTCTCATCTCCTAAAACTGGTTTTTATAATTCCTAATCGCCTGAACTGTTGTTTCATAGACACCCTTTGCAATCATTTTACCAACTTCCGTAATTGGGCCACCATACAGCATTTCTTCCCCTTTTTGAGTTGCAGCAATTAACAGACTATCTGTAGCAGTACCTGTTGCAATTGTTCCACTCCGCTCATCACGAATATTTTCTGATTGCAACGCCTTTGTTTTTGCCTCAGTTGCTGTCATCAATGCCTGAAAAAATGCCTCTTCCGATAAACAACCATTAATGATAACCCATGTATTAATAGTACCAATATATGGTTCATCTTGTCTTTCATGTACTCGAGATACATCAACTGCATTGCCTACGCCAGCAGTTACAGCTACGATTATACTGCCAAAAGGTGCTGAAAATTCATTGATGGCCACTAGAGCTGTTGGTACTGCTGTTAGCATAACAACAGTATTTGTAGGTGAAAAATTTCCCCTTTTTAAAAATTCTTTAACTTCTCGTTTCACATCGCTGATGACATAATCACCAGGAACTGAGCGATTTAATAAGCAATTATGCCAGCCAATACCTGGGTTATGAACTGCAGAAGATACGGTCTTCAGAGGAAGCTCTGATTGAAGTTGGATATATTGTTCAGTTATCGTAAAGTGCTCTTTTTTGATGACAGCTCGCTGTTGATAGTCTGTAGCTGCGGGCATCATTGTAATTTGAGGTTTTGGTATTTCAGGGTGAGCATATGTAGTCACCCGTGCTTGATAAACTTCTTCAATTTGGGAGGCAATTAATACTTCATGTGGTGCACCAAGTGCTCTCATTTGTCCGCTTTCCATTAGCAATAATTCATCACAATAAAGAGAGGCTAAATTCATATCGTGTAGTACCATAACAACTGTTAAACCGCACTCCATGGCTTCCTTCCGCACCATATCTAAAATTTGACGTTGGTGGGCAATATCTAAATGATTAGTTGGTTCATCCAGTAATAGTATTTCTGCAGTTTGAGCTAAGGCTTGTGCTACAAATACTCTTTGTTGTTCACCACCAGATAAAAATTCCATCGGTGTATGCTCATATCGCTTTACACCTGTTTGAAGCATTGCATGTTGAACTGCCTTCTCATCTTGTGCAGACCAACTCGAGAAAAAGCCTGTTTGATGCGGGTAGCGCCCCAGTGAAACTGCCTCTCTCACACTGTTCGAGAAAGCATTTGCATGTAGCTGTGGTAATACAGCCATTTTTTTCGCCAAAGCACGAGCATTATAAGAAAGAATATTTTGTCCATCAATCGAAATGGTTCCAGCAGTAGCTGGTAAAATACCACTCATTACTTTTAATAATGTGGATTTCCCGCTACCATTCGGCCCTAGAATGCCAAGAATTTTTCCTTTTTCAACAGTAAAACTAATGTCCCTGACGATTGGTACATCTTCATAGCCACCTGATAGATGTTCAACAACAATCATGCCCGTACCCCCTTGCTTCTTCGCTGCTTATAAAAAATATAGGAGAAAACAGGTGCTCCAATAAATGCCGTAATAACACCAATTGGTAGCTCTCTTGGCACAATGATTGTTCGTGCTACTAAGTCGCAAATAATGAGTAATGTTGCACCATTGAAAAAAGATAATGGTAATAAGTGGCGATGATCAGAACCCCAAATCATCCTTGTCATATGCGGCACCACTAATCCTACAAAGCCAATTGTGCCAGAAACCGCTACAGCTGCTCCAGTTAGCATGGAGCCACCTGCTAATATCAAATATTTACTGCGCTTCACATTAACACCTAAATGTTTTGCTCGCTCTTCACCATACAACAAAACATTTAGTTCTCGTCTTTGTGTCCATAGCATAATTGAACCTACAATCACAAATGGAATGATCATTTGGACATATGGCCAACCACGCATCGAAACAGAACCAAGTAGCCAGCCTATTACCTGACGTAATTCTTCACCAGATAAGGCAATCATTAATGAAATAAGGGAACCTAAAAATGAACTAAAAATAACACCTGTTAATATCAACGTTTCCATTTTTAATGAGCGGTCTACGAGTCTAGCAAAGCTCATAACAACTACCATCGTGATGATAGCACCAATCATACTGAAAATTGGCAGCGCATACAAACCGACAACAGGTATAGAAATACTAAAAAAGATCGTTAAAACAGCACCAACAGAAGCCCCTGATGAAACCCCTAGTGTATATGGATCTGCTAATGGATTTTTTAATAAACCTTGGAAAGCTGCTCCAGCAATAGCTAGAGATGCGCCTACTAGTCCCGCTAATAACACGCGAGGCAAACGAATTTTCCAAAAGATATTGGCGGCTGTTTCATCAACCGCCTTATTCCACAATACTTCTAATGGAATATGAACCGAGCCTATCGCTACGCCACACCAGATGCTAATAAGAAGAAGCGTACATGTTAATGTATAGGCTAGTGCTATTTTTTTCACTTAAATACCTCAGGATAGATTGCTTTTGCTAATTCTTCTAGACCTTCAGCTAAACGTGGCCCTTGACGACTTGTCGTACTTTCATCTACCTGCACAATCGCATTATTTTTTACGGCATTAATCGTATCAAAGCCCGCACGTTTTGGTATTTTCGTTAAAATATCTGGTACATAATGATATGTCACCACGATGACATCTGGATTTTTTGCGATAATTTGTTCTGCATCAATTTTATACCAATTATCGCCATCTACAGCTACATTCTCTGCATTGATCATTTCAAGCATAGCGTTCATAAATGTACCATTGCCAGCTGTATAAATATCTGGCTCATCTGATGCTTCAACTAACACTTTTTTGGGTTCAACATCCTTGACTTTAGACAAAACTTCTTCTACTTTTGCCTTCATATTAGCGACAATTTTTTCTGCCTCTGGTAATTTCCCTGTAGCACGTCCAAGTTGCTCAATTGTTGTATATGTTTCATTAAAGTCTTGTGCATTTTTTACAACAAATACTTTCAAACCTGCTGATTCAAGCTGTGCAATAGCCTCTTCTGAAAGAGACATGCTAGATTCGTGTGAAAAAACGATATCTGGTTTTAAGGCAATAATTTTTTCAATATCGTATTCCATACCGCCAACCTTATCCTTCTCAGCTGCCTCTGGCGGATAATCGTCGTTGTCCGTAACACCAACTATTTCATCATTTAAACCTAGTCCAAAAAGGATTTCAGTATTACTTGGAATAAGTGAAACAATTTTCTCAGGAGGTGCTTCAAGTGTAATGTCCTTACCAAGGGCATCTGTTATCGTCATTGGGAATGTTGCTTCATCCACCTGTGCTGTTTCTTGCTGTGTTTGCTGCTCGTTAGATGGCTTGTTATCTTTTGCTTCCTGCCCACAAGCAGCTAGCAAGCCTACTGCTAAAAATGCTGATAATCCTATTTTCCAAAATTTCTTCATGTGAATCCTCCTTCGTTGATCCGTGCGACATTTCGCTTTATTCTACATCAAAATAAAACCCCTCATCTTTGATCGATGAGGGGGCAAAATCGCACCAAAAAAACTGATACAAAATCCACCACCCTATCCTCGTAGGTTGTCATGTCGTTATAAAGGCAGGTCTCCTGGCTAGTGCTACTTGCGATTTTTCAAGCCTTCCCGAAATCTTCAGTGGCATCATTTGAAAAAACTCACACTTACAGTGGCGGGACCGCATCGGAATTACACCGATTTCCCTTTTCACTTTACTTAAGTAAAGAACCTTTATAATATTCAGTTGATTTCATTATACATGAAAATGAAAAAAGTCGCCTCCATTCAAGACGACTCCCCGGCCATTATACAATTTCAGAAAAGTATTGGACTGTTTTCATTTGAGCACCCATTTCTCTTAATGACCATGTCTGTTCTAAATAAACGTCCGCTAGTTTTTCATATTTCCCACCAAATTTATGTGCCCACTCAACCGCTATGACACTTTCATAAAGGTGAGCCATTTTTTCCGCCATACCCTTAGATTCAAAAGTTTTCGTTGCCTCGTCTAAAGCGCTAAAAATTTGCAGTTTCACAGACATATTCGCCAATTGTTCTTTAACGATTTGTACTAGTGAGCTGTCAGCTAATTTGTCTAATCGTTCCTCCATCTCCTGTACAAACAGTTCATGAGCATGAAACTTATCTACTAAACGAATGAGTTCTAAGGCCAAAATATTAGCCGTACCCTCCCACACCGTTAACACTTGGGCGTCTCTTAATAAGCGGGGCGTTACAAAGTCTTCTATATAGCCATTACCTCCGTGTAATTCAATTGCCTCACTAGCATAATGAACAGCTTGCTCTGCTGTTTCCTTTTTCATAATGGCAATATATAAACGATTCATAATAAGATCTTGCTGAGTTCCCTGTCCACTTGTCACTTTATCGTATAATTGGATAAGATCAAAAACTGTCGCTACTTCCACGTGCAACTTAGCTGCAAATTTCCCTAAAGTATCCTGAATCATAGGGTACTGTGTTAAGGGCTTGCCAAATGCATGTCGATTGCTTACATAATGTTTTGCCTCTAAGAAGCCGCGACGCATAATACCAATTGAAGCGACTGCATTACAAATTCTAGAGAGATTTAGTGCTTCTAGCATATAATAAATCCCTTTATTTTGCTCCCCTACAACATAGGCAAGTGCACCATCAAATTCTACCTCACCAGAGGGAACTGCCCGAACGCCTAGCTTATCTTTCAGTCGGCGAATACGTAAATGATTTGTTGTTCCATCTTCTTTGCGCCAAGGAACTGCAAACAATGTTAAGCCTTTGGAACCTGCTGGCGCACCTTCTAGTCGTGCTAATACCATCGCTACACCACACATGCCCGCATTGGATGCAAAATATTTTTCACCATATAGACGATAAGCAGTGCCATCCTTTCTCGCCTCCACCACATTTGCACCTACGTCAGAGCCCCCTTGACGTTCTGTTAAAAAGGTCGCACCTTCATATAAATCTGTGTCACCTGTTGCACACACATGTGGTAAAAAACGCTGCTTTACCTCTTCATCTGCATAATGATCTAATAGATAGGCAGTTGCCATTGTCAATGTTACTGGACAATAAAAACCGGGCTCTGCATGTGATAGCAAATAACCTTGTGCAAAGCTATAAACATAATTCCCCTTGTGTCCTAGCTGCGGAATATGCTTGTGTACATAACCTACAATCCCAGTATTATATGTCTCTTCAATCGTTTTTTTATAGCCATCATTAACCCAAACCTCTGATATCTCTTCACCATAGGCATCATATCTTTGAAGGCGAGGCTCACCCTGTCGATCTGTATGCTTTGCCCTCGCATCAATATCACCTGCACATAGCTCACCAAAATCTGTTAACTCTCGTTGGGCATAGGATAAAAACTCTTTATCTAACATCATTTCCACTATTTTTTGAAGCGTGTCATCTTCAGTAAAAAAGTTCGTAGTACGCATTGCTTCTTGTTGTAATACTTTCATGCTATCTCACCTCTTGCCCCTTTAAATTTTGTTTTAATATTTTGCCTGATGCATTGCGTGGTAGCGCTTCTACTTTTTCAAAAATACGTGGTATTTTAAACTTTGCAAGATGCTCCTCTAAATAAGCTTTCAAAGCTTCCTCATGGATGTCTTGTTTAGCAGAATACACCGCCTTTACAGTTTCCCCCCATTGCGGATGTGGTACACCAATTACCGCAACCTCGAATATACCTTCAAAGCTCAATAAACAATCTTCAATTTCTTTCGGATAAATGTTGACACCTCCCGAAATAATGACATCCTTTTTACGATCTACGATCCAAATAAAACCATCTTCATCCTTGCGAGCTAGATCTCCGGTTTTTAACCAACCATCAATAAAGGCTTCATTAGTAGCTACTTCATCCTTATAGTAGCCAAGCATGTTGCCCTCACCCAACAAGACAATTTCCCCCACTTCGCCTACATTTACATCTTCTCCACTGTCATTCACAATACGCAACTCTGTACCAAGTGGCGCCCGCTGACCAATACTTCCTGCCTTTGCTTCATGCTCCTTGCCAAATAATAATGAGCCACTTGGACCTGCCTCTGTTAATCCATATACACAAGTCAAATTATTTGTGCGGAATGCCTGCTGAATGAACCGAACCTCACTTTGAGATAACGGTGCCCCACCATAGACCCACCATTTCATAGAAGACAAATCTGCCGAATGTAGCCTTGGCAGTTGTGCCGTTAATAAATAAGCAACAGGTGCACCAAAGAAATGTGTTGTTTTCTCCTTTTCAATGGAATCAATGAATAAATCGGGTGTAAAAGTTGGTGTTAATACATTTGTTGAGCCTACCAATACACCCGCCATTAAAAATAAATGTAATGGTGCAGAGTGTGTTAATGGCATCATAAGCAAAATACGGCTCTCAGGCTTTACCTCCATTTCAACAGCTATCATTTGCGCCACTGTTAAAATATTACGGTAGCTAAATAACACACCCTTTGGTTTTCCTGTCGTGCCAGATGTATATAAAATCGTGGAAGGGTCATCCTCTTGTAACTGACAATCAATTGTTTGTGTACTAGCATTTTGAAGCATTGATTCATACTGATGCCATCCCACTTTTTCTTGACCTGTTTTAATTTTTAACGGAATACCGGCTAGCTGTTCAACTGCTGCAAAAATAGCCTCATGTACGACAATTGCCTTCGCCTCGGCATGCTGCGCCACGTACTCTACTTCTTGCAATGTAAACTTCGCATTGACTGGCACAACGATCGCTCCAATACGCTGAATAGCAAAGTAACTGACAACAAACTCTAAAACGTTTGGCATAAAAATTAAAACCTTATCCCCCTGCTTTACTCCCTGCTCTAGTAAAGCATGACTAAAACATGTCACCTGCTTATCTAAATCTTGGTAGGTTACTCTTCTGCCATGACAAATAACGGCTTCATTTTTCGGATACTTACGGGCATTACGTGCTAATAAATTGGAACTATTCATCTTGCATCTCTCCCTTTAAAGTCGCTAATTTTTCGCTAAACATGCCATGCATTTGTTGTAACTCATGCTTCATCTGCGTCAGCTCAGCTATTTTACTGTCAATCTCTTGAATTTTTTGTTCCCCGTATTCAACCGTTCGCTCTAATTGCTGAATTCCTGAGCGATCAAAATCAAATAGTAAAACCATCTCTTTGATTTCCTCTAAAGAAAATCCGTACCGCTTGCCTCTGAAAATAAGCTTGAGTTTCGCCAATTCTTTTTTGGAAAAGGTTCGTTGGTTGGTAGATGAACGATGGGGGCAAAGAAGCCCAAGTTCCTCATAATAACGTATTGTCCGCGTAGACACATTAAACTCCTTTGCTACCTCCTGAATCGTCTTCAAAACCATCTCCCCTTTCCTAATTGGCAACAGTATACCATTGACGTTAACGTAAACTTCAACAAAATTTTCGGAATTAACAGAAAAATAAAGTTTGGGACAGCTAATTTCCCACGGTTTATCCGTTTCTTTTGTCTTTCTATCCAACACATTCGGAACTTTATCTCTCATATTTAGCCTTCTATCCATTAAAAAAAGCCCCTAACACTTTTCATGTTAGGAGCCTAAAGTTTAATTACATTTTTTCAGGTGCAGATACGCCGATTAAACGTAATGCGTTCGCAATTGTTGTGCGGACAGCCGTAATTAATGCTAAACGAGCCTCTGTTAACTCTTTATTTGAAGCATCTAATACTTTTTCTGCATTATAGAAGCTGTGGAATGCAGCTGCTGTTTCTTGAATATAGTTTGCGATACGGTGCGGTGTGCGGTGTTTCGCTGCTTCCGCTACCACTTTCGGGAAATCACCAATCTTTTTCAGTAAATCAATTTCCTTTTCTGCTGTTAATAAATTGAGATGTTCTGTTGTAGCAGCAAAGCCTTGTTCATTTGCTGAACGTAAAATAGATGAAATACGTGCATGCGCATATTGTGCATAGTACACAGGGTTTTCATTAGATTGTGATACTGCAAGGTCAAGATCAAAGTCCATATGAGAATCGCCAGCTGTTTTTACAAAGAAGTAACGAACTGCGTCAAGACCAACCTCTTCTACAAGCTCACGCATAGTTACTGCATTCCCTGTACGCTTAGACATCTTGAATTTTTCACCGTTTTTATAAAGCTGAACCATTTGAATAACTTCCACTTCTAACGTATCTCGATCATAACCAAGTGCTTGAATCGCTGCTTTCATACGTGGAATATATCCGTGATGATCAGCTCCCCAAATATTGATTAATTTATCGAAGCCACGGACAATTTTGTCTTCGTGATAAGCAATATCTGGTGTTAAATACGTGAATGACCCATCATTTTTAATTAGCACACGATCTTTATCATCACCAAATGTTGTAGAGCGGAACCAAGTAGCACCATCCTCTTCAAACACATGTCCATTAGCTTTTAATTTATCTAAAGCTACTTCGATTTTCCCGTTTTCATATAGAGACGTTTCAGAATACCAGACATCAAAATTTACACGGAAGTTTGCTAGGTCTGTTTTTAATTTATCTAATTCTAAAGCTAAACCGTGCTGACGGAAGAAGGCAAAACGCTCATCATCTGATTTTGCTAAAATTGCATCCCCATGCTCTTTTGCTAATTTACCCGCAATATCAATAATATCTTGCCCATGATAGCCGTCTTCTGGCATTTCAGCTTCCATTCCTAATGCTTGTTTATAACGAGCTTCTAATGAATAAGCTAAGTTATTAATTTGATTACCTGCATCATTAATATAATATTCACGAGAGACACTGTAACCAGCCATATCCAACACATTACATAAGGAATCACCAACAGAAGCGCCACGAGCATGACCTAGGTGAAGATCTCCAGTAGGATTTGCTGAAACGAACTCCACTTGAATCTTTTCCCCAGCACCTGCATTTGAGCGGCCATAGTCCGTACCTTGCTCAAGCACCTGTGTCACTACCTCTGTTAGGAAATCTTTACGCACTGTGATATTCATGAAGCCTGGGCCAGCAATATCAATCTTTTCAATATCAGTGCCTGATGGATCAAGATTTTCTAAAATAGCTTCGGCGATAGCACGTGGTGGCTTTTTAGCTAACTTCGTTAATTGCATCGCAATGTTTGTTGCATAGTCACCATTTGCTTTATCCTTTGGTGTTTCTAGGTGAATCGATAATTCTGTGCCAGCCTCAACGAGACCAGCTTTTTCAACAGCCTGCACGATCGCTGCTTTAATAGCCTGTTGTACTTGTTCTACTGCGTTCATCATTGTACCTCCGTAAATGTAATATCTAATGTATAGTTGCCAACGGATTGCCCACCCATTAGTAAATCGTACTGTACATGGAAATCTCCGCTTGTTGCCAGTTTTGTAAACGTCATATTTTTCGTATCAATCACGAGGGGCATAGAACCGAACTCACTTTCATAATGCCCTTTTTGTTGTTCGATTATGTTCAGCGGTAATCGCATATTAACCGCTCCAGCACGCATAATTAGTGCCTTCTCATGACCTAACTTCATCGTTGTGCGGACGATTTTATCCTCCTGCACCTCATCATATTTCAAATACAAGCTTCCTGCCTTTTCAAGTAGCTGCCCTTTGAGCCACATTTCATAACTTTCGGACTCCCCATCACTTGGACGAATGGTAGAAATGAGCTTTATGTTCACATGCGATCTTACTTCGTTCGCCATAACGGATGCCCCTTTTTAGTCTTTTACTATAACCTTTTTATTATAGGATGAATACTTATGGTTTTTCAAGATAGAAGTGATGTAAAGCTCCTCAACAAGTTTATTCGAGAAAATAAAAACCCTCTCCTTCCAATAACGGAAAGAGAGGATTTCATTTTATCTATACCATTTTTTTATAATCAATTGTTGAACTATTAACAATAAAGCACTAACAGTCCAATAGATCGGGATAATCGCTGGATTGAACAGACTAAAAATGAGGATCATGAGAGGATTAATAAATACCATTATCTTCATATTTAATGGTTGACTTTTCTCTAGGGCTATACAACTTTGAATGAAATAAATCAAACAAGCAATCATCGAAACCCCAATATCAATCGTCCCTAAATTCATCCAAAGGAAATTTTCACTGGCAATCACTGAATCTAGCTTAATCGCGTAGTACAGTGAAAATAATATCGGTAATTGAATAATGATTGGTAAACAACCTAGTAAAGAGCTTTTCAATGAATCTGAAGTTAGCTCTTGGATTTGTTGCTGTACCATTCTTTTTTCAGATTCGCTTTGACTATTCTTATATTTATCTGTAAGCGCATCTAATTCAGGCTTAATGGTAGTCATTAATTCTTTTGAGTGCTTTTGGTGTTTTGCCGATCGAATAAATAACGGCATAAGAATTAATCTGACTGCAATCGTAATACCAATGACACTAAGTGCGTAGCTACCTGTAAAAGAATGGATGAAATGAATGAGGTTAATAATAGGTTGTGCTAAAAATGTTAACAATGGTTGTCCTCCTAGTTTTAAAGTTTAAATCAAACTAGGAGATACACTTTCTTCCTCATTGTCTTCGGACATTCTAATACACAGAACAAACCACGTTAGCATAGGTGGAGTCCAAGTATTCGTGATAGTATAGTCAACTTCAAACTCCTCGTCTTTCACATCTTGAACGGTTATTTTATTGACGAGATACAGATGCAAATGAACACTTAATACAGTTAAAACCAAAGATGCTAATAGCCAAAAGTATTCCATTGTACTGACAAAAATGAATAAATCATTCATGAGAAGTGACCAAATCATAATACTCCTCCTCCCTTTATTAAAATTGAAGAAACATACATTTTACCTAACTTATCTACGCTACAAAGTAAAATAAGTTTCAATTTTATGCTAAGGCTCATTCTTCATTTCAAAAATATAAAATGGGGCTAGCTCATAGCTAAACCCCATTCAACCAATCTTATTTATTTTACCCAGCCTAATATGGCAGGTTTGCAAGGTGAATAAGAAATATTAATGAACCGTTGATGTATCAATATATTAAATAACCTTGCCCAATTTTTACAATGCAAGATATTGCATATAATAACATTGTATTGGGGCTAAATGGGGCGAGTTTGCGGGCTAATAAATATCGCTTGGCGGCGGGTGTATAGAAATAAGCGATTCTATTAAAAATAGTTCTTGTTAAGAATAAATCTATTTCTTTACATAGTAAGTTAATTAATTAATTGTATTTTTGTATTCATTTCTTCTTCAGTTAAAATTCCTTTCTTATGTAATATATATATAACTGCTTTTAATCTTTCAGCATCCTCATACCATTCAAATTCCTCTATACTAACATGATCTATATCAACTTCAAATTTTAAACTCTCATATTTTTTTCTCATTTCAGTTATTATATTTAAATTTTTGTCCTTTATTTCCACTAATTCATCGAAAGTAAAGGAGATTATAGCCCATCGATTTTTGCAAAATATTTTGCGTCTCTTACCTTCTGCATCTTTCCATCCTTTTCCTGCTATTGGTTCTCTAGAAAAAAATATGCCAAACTTTAAACCGTGATCATCAATTAAATTAGCAACTTTTTGAACCTGTCCTACATCTACCTTAGTTTTTTGATTTTTACATTCAGATATAAAATTAAGCCCAATCTCATTTAAAAAAGGATGCAACGGTGCAAGTGCAGTTAATGTAACTTTTTGGTCAATTTGGTTACTTTCTGTTCTTAAATCTTCAGTTACTTCAACCACTTTTATCTTTTTTAATATATAGGTTGCAAGTTTCTCAAGCCGTTTTCCTTTTTCAGCATTCCTATCTCCAGAAAAATCAAATGATTCATTTACCAAATCAATTAAAGAATCTAATTCATCATCAAACTTATCACAAAACCAACCATCCACTTCATCCTTCAATAGTGGGTTTGCTAAATATGATTGAAGCTCATCAATACCCATACTTATAATCCCCCTTATTTTCGGCCTTCATCAATATCAAAAATAATTGAAATTTGATTTAGATAACTTTTTAGTTCAAACTCATTACCAGTTTCATTGCATTCCAAATAAGTTGGTATATCAGTTAATGAATTGTATCGTTTAAATTCCAAACAAAAAGGACAATTCCAAAGAAATACTTTTTTCAAAATCCCTAATTTTGTTGCCTCTATTAATAAAACCTGAGCGGTTTGCTCATCAATTTTCAAGTCTCTTATAAGTTGACTAGCTTTCAATCCTCTTTTTTTTGTAAAATCTCGATTCCCAATCCAAGAGTCAAATTTCTCCAGAAATTCGTGAGATAGATTGAGATTTATACTCATTAATTCCGGATAATACATGCCTAATTTCCTCCTCATCTTTATAACCTGAAAAGTTAACAACAAAACACCCTCTTAAAACAGTGATTGTTGTTATTACTTCTTCTGCAGTATCATCAACCATTTTAATCCAAGCATACTCAAGTTTATTTACTTCTCCCACTTCGTTTACAATTACTTGTAAACCATAATGGGAAGAGGAATTGTACAGTGGTAAATCATTAAAAGTTTCTACAGTCGCAGTTCCATCAAATACTTTATGTCTTCTGACAAACCCATCCTTATTATCTGTACTATAACCAACTTGTCTAATTAATAATCCTTCATATAAAGAACTTATTTTTTCAACTACTTCTTCCACAGTAAATTTATCAATTGAGAGTTTTTTCAGATGAGAATCTACCAATTTTTTAATTTCAGGTCTACATTCTTCCAATTTACTTTGAATATTTTCATCAATCACTTTTACATCTTTTTCCCACATTAAATAAAGCGCTCTTGAAATCCAATTATTATCGATAAATCTTAGATTAAACATAGCAGCAATTATTTGCTTGTATGTTTCTGAAACTTCTTGAAAAGAACCTTTTTTTAATTGACCTAATTTATGTAGTTTTTTCGTTGGCTCAATCCAAATATACAACTGTTCTTCCAGTAAATTTATTTCTGCATAAACATAATAACTTATAGGAGTCCATTTAATAGTATCATTATCTTCATCAATATCTCTAAGTTGCCCAAGCTGAACAAAACCTAATTCAATTTTATTTACTTGACCATCAACACAGTGTTTTTCCAACATTATTAATTTCGGGTCCTCAGGTCTTTCAGTATCTTCGATTGAACCCATATTTTCTCTATATTTATCAGATATTAATTTAGTATTTTCAATACTCTTCAATGCTTTAACCGTATCATTGTTTAAACTATATACAAATACATTTTTGTTTCCAGGTATGTACCATCTTTTAATCCAACTTTCAAAAGCTGTTAGTGATATTTTCCCATCAATTGTTTCTTCTGCTAAACTTTCAATCAACTTTTTTCTTCTGTCGGCTTTACTATTTGGACAACTGATATTAAATTTATTTAAAAAAGATTTTAATGCCCTTCCCTCTAATAATTCTAATATTTCTAAATATCTCTCTTTAATAATTACAGACATAATTACTAACCCCTTTTTAATGAATAATTTATTCACAGAAAATACCATACATTTATGTTTCATGAACTATAATATTTTCTAATTTGTAAAATTATACCGTCTATTTACAAGGACATGTGACAATTATTTGATACAAAAGTAACTTTAGTTTTTCTGATACTAAAATGTTGCATAACTTTAAATTAGGATCTGGTGGGAACGCCTATGGATGGTATGGGATTCAAAATTTAAAAAGCAACCTCTTTTTTAAACAGTACATTTTGTAAAGGACATTTTATAAAAGCTAAGTAACTTGTTAAAGCTACTATTTGTACTTTGCAGGCGGCAACTTTATCAAATGCCATTTCTCTAGTTAATGAATGTGATACATCATAAAATGCCCTTCAATTAGATTGTGAATGCATTAGATAAACGTTTTTTACCTCCAATCTCTTCAATTTCTCTTACAATGACCACCATTCACATTCAGAAGGTCTTCCTGAAATTGTTTACATGTATGTTGTAAACCTTCTACACTCACCAGTTTATTATATAAATTCCATTATTTTTATAGCTATATTTAACATCTAAACAAGCATCTTCAATAATTTCTCTTGAGAATATTTTTCCCATTTAAAATAAAAGGTACCCTATAGGATAGATTTTTTTAAGTTTCTATCTTATGGGGTACCTTTTATTTTAAAAAAAGCTTTTTAATATACTTTTAACCAATTATTTGTTAGATTGACTCTTTCCGGTTGGTTTATCACTGCCTCTTGTAGCGTTCTCATGTAACGGCCTTGGTCTTAAACTTGAAGGCGGTGGCGGTGGTGGTGGTGTGCTACGATTTTCATTATTCGACATAATCTATTCCTCGCTTTTTATTCTTAATTTAATCCATTCATCACTTTTTAAATCAGAACCATTAATTATCTCAACTTTGTTTATAGGCTCTTCACCTTTTAAAAAGTCTGGTAGCATAAAACTGAAACTTAACAATAGTAATATAGCAGCTATAAGCATGGATTGAGTGGATTTTACTAACTTAGTAATTGTCGTATCGTTGACTCTAGTAATAAGTGTTGAACATTCATTAAATATTTCCATCATCCGTTTTTCAAACACTTTTTCTATTTCACCCTGATATTCTGGATAACCGGCATAATGCGTTACCAGGTTCTCGTATTCTCTTTCTATACTTTTAGGGCTGGGTAAATAATCTATTGTTTTGCCCCACAGACAAAAGCCTATGTACAAAGTTGATCTTAGCATAGCCAGTAAAGAAACAAATATTAATACAAAAAAGTATATTTTCATATCTGAAGCTATTTTATGAATATTGTTTAAGCTAAACAGTATTCCACCCATTACTATTAACCAAAAACTTATTATCCATTGTAACCTTGCTGATATTTGTTCCTTACGCTCTAATTCTTTAAAGTATAGTTCTTTATACAATTCTAACCTATTCATCAATCCGCCTGCTTCGAATTATTTATGATTCCTAATAAAATTATAAGTTATTGCTAAAAATAATTAAATATGATCTTAAGTAGGGACAATTCCTCAAAAGAAGTATATTTTTGAACCTAACCTAATTTTTTAATTTATTATATAGTTGATAAAAACTTGTAGATTAAAATGACAATATTAGGATGATTAGACTGAAGATAAGGTGAAAAATCAATTGATGGATTTAATAAAATTTCCTCATTTTCAATATTTAGCGCCAGTTCCTCATGTTTTGATAACCCAGAATTCATACGAAATGAATACTTCACATCTACATAATTAATAGGTCTTACTTCAATAGTATCTTCATTAAAAGTTACTTTAATTAGATTCTTTTCACTAAAAATCAATAGCAATCTCCCGTTCTCATATTCTTCATTCGGAATATCCTTAGGGTAGACTAACATATCATCTAACTCATTATCATATAAATCCTGAAGTGTTTTTAATAAAATGTTATAACTGTAAGCTTCTATTCGTGAACGTCTATATTCTTTGAATAACAATATATTCACCTCTCACCTAATCATAAGCCATAAGCACTGTACAAAACCTCAATAACTTTTTGCTTTCATTCACAAAAGAATAAATTACATTATAAACTCCTTAATCCAGTCATAATGAGTCTTAATCATATCTTTTCAACTTTAGGACCACTTTTAAATGTTATTTAAAAGCAATTTATTATCTCATCTATCACATACTTATCATTCCAATTTTGAGTCTAATTTACTAAAATGGTTATAAACAATATCCGGAGGTAAATTATGACTAATTTTAGCACTATAATTTTCGACTTAGATAATACCTTAATTGACACAGAAGATTTAAGGCAATACAGAAACAAAAAAGATTGGCAAAGCTGTTATCAAAACCTCGATAAAACAGATATAATATTTAATCCTAATGATTTACACGATAGTTATTATATTGGTGTAGTAACCAATTCTCCAAGATCTTATGCAGAAAAGTTGTTAAAATATCATTCTATTAATTACGATGCCTTAGTAGCTTTTCACGATACTACTAAACATAAGCCTGAGTCAGAACCTCTACTGAAATGTTTAGAAATTTTAGATAAAGATATTACAGAGACAATCTGTATAGGAGATAACTATAATGATACTTATGCAGCAGCACGCGCTGAAATATTTTCGATTGGGGTTACTTGGGGAGATAGTTCAGAATCACAACATATAGAAAATGGGGCGGAATTGACTGCTAATAATGTCACTACTTTAAACAACCACTTAGATAATTTGTTAAATACTAATTATGATGCCGTTTTTAAAAAAAATAATGATAAACTAAATAGGAGATGGCATTTAAAAAAGTATTACCCTTATAGACTTGACGATGGTACTGTGAATCCCGAATTCAAGAAACATGGTTGTGGTCCAATATTGGATTTAAAACAAGGTAAGCCGAATGCAATACAAGATTTTTATGATATATTAAATCCAAAATTAGAAAAAAAAATATCAATATGTGTCGTTCCTTCCTCAGATAAGGAAAATATCGATACAGGGATACGTTTTCTTGCTAAAAAACTTGCTAATAATAGGATAGATGCAACTTCTTGTTTAAAAAGAACTGTCACTATCCCAAAAGCTACAGAAGGCGGACCTAGAAATGTTGCTGTTCATCTTAAGTCTATAAAAGTAATAAATGCTGATATAATAAAGGATACTTCAGTATTATTAATAGATGATGTTACAACTAGTGGAAGCTCTTTAGATGCATGTAAACAATTATTACTAGATGCAGGGGCTAATCATGTAGTTAAATTAGCTATAGGACAAACTGTAGAAAGAGAGTGATATTGTGGAAAACATAGTTTGGTTTATCTTGAATAATATAAAGGGACTGGGTAATAAAACCCTTTTCAAAATATATAAAGAATGTCCAGATTTAACTTTAGAAAATATAAATTCATACCAAGATAATTTAACTAAAATTATTAAAAAGAGTAGTATTTTAGATGCAATTTTCAACAATGAACAAATAGAACTAAATAAAATAAACACAAAAAAAATGATTGAAAATCATTTAAATAATAATATCTATCCTATTGATATAAGTTCAGATTATTACCCTGTTATTTTAAGAAATATAGATGATCCCCCTATTGTTTTATATGCAAAAGGGAATAAAGAATTACTAAAGGACAATGCAAGGGTAGCTTTTATAGGAACGCGCGAACCTACAAAGAAAGGATATTTGGCTGCCAAGAAATTAGCAAGATTATTTGCTAATAATGGATATACAATAGTAAGTGGCTTGGCAGTTGGAATTGATACCGCTGGACATGAAGGTGCGTTAGAAGCTACTAATGGAAAAACTATCGCCGTATTAGCAAGTGGGCTTGATAGTATTTACCCTGCAGAAAACAAACATCTTGCTCAACAAATACTAACTAATAATGGTTTGTTATTATCTGAATATCCTCTGGGTGCCAGAGCATTTAAGTCAGCATTTGTACAACGAGACCGAATTCAAAGCGGTCTTTCTTTAGCAGTTTGTCCAGTACAAACTCCAATCGAAGGTGGTACACAACATACAATTAAATTTTCTATAAATCAAAATCGTGTACTTTTTTGTCCGTCTCCTCAGGAATCAGAATCTATAAAAGCAACTCAGGGGATTTATCAATTAATTGATTTTAATAGAGCTCTTGTTATAAACGGTCCCCAAGACTATGAAATAATTATTAATGCTATTAAACAAAAAGCAAAAGAATTCGATGTTGAAGTACCCGAACAATTTATAAATTATAATTCAATACAACTTCCTAAAGATATTGAAGTAGAATTGGATAATTTATTGAATTTATGTAAAACAAATAATATATCTTATGATCAAATCATGAAAGCAATAAAAAACAAACTAAATGATTAACATATAGGAGCGGTCGAATTTTATACAGTATACACTGTTTCCTTATTGCATTTATTTTTCTCACATTATTAATCATTAGAAATTTAATCTAAGTCTCTACATTTACTTTTTTAAAATCTACCACTTTTTATCACCAATTACCATTACAAAAAGCGTAGCATTTCGCCACGCTCCAATTTAAGTACTTGTTATTGATACAATAAACTTACCGACTTACTATCGAAAGGCATAATCAATTCTGAGCTGTAGCGTCTGCCAACGCTGCGGCTTTTTCTTTCCCTTCTGATAATCCATTCACCCACATTTGCACTTCTTCATAGTTCACCGGTTGTCTACCAGTCATACGAATGAATGACTTTGTGTTAGTACGTTCAGCCAACGCGTTCCAACGATCTGTACAATATTCCTCTAAAATGGCTATGTTTGAACCTTCCATAAAATCAATATTTTTAATATTTCTCATCTGCTTGCACCTCTTTCATTTGTTGTACTACTGTCTGGATTTCAGAAGTTAGTACATCCAAATAACATCCAACTATTTCCGCCCCATAATGCTCACGTATCGCAAAATTTAGTAAAACATAAACATAATGACTTTCTATGAATCGACTATATGCCTGATACAAAATAAACGCTTCACGCATATCTTCTACTTGTATACAATAGCAATGCACCGCAAAGTGGTTATCCGTACTTCCTAAAGCCACCTTTGCTATACCAGCTTTGTAATGTAACGAAACACGATAATTTTCTACCACGAACTGCCGTAATTTCATTATCATTGCTCCCCTCGTATATCGGATTCTTTTATTTTAGCTACTATTAAAAATGCTACTTCATTAGCAGATTTTCCTTTATAATCCACTTCTAAAATATCCACCAAATGCAACGCCATAAAGCGTAAAGCATTGTCGTTTTTAGACATAAAACGCTTGTAGGCTTCTATTGTGAGATTCGCATCTTGCTCATTTTCGGCAATAATTTGATAGTTATGAAAAACTATATCAGTTTCAACGTGCACCGCTTCCAGTAGTACATGTCCGTCTGCGTACTTGCTACGAATAAAGTAGTTAGGTTTTTTCGTTGCCATTACTTATATTCCTCGCTTTCTATTGCTATTTAATTTGCTGTATTAGTTGCTTCATATAGCCTTTTATCATTGCTCGTGCTAATTGCTGGTGCTCCTGGTCTGTTAGTTGCTTCATGCATTCACTATCTATACAATTTTTATTTAGTTGCTACTGCATTTAAAAGTAATTGCTTGTTGCGATCTGACATAGTCCCCCACTCTTTACCTGTTACTTTCAAGTCTTATCACTTCCTTTCAAATTTAAATTTCCAAACACATCATGCAAGCGATGGTGAATGTAAGCCACTTCAACATCGGTTAACAGCTTGTGGTACATAATAATGCGCGCTAAACGGCGTGTATACTTGTGAGCATCTTTCACCTGATCCAGTTGCTTAATTTTGTTGTGAATGTACTCATTGCGTTGTGAGATGGTTTTCAATGCTTGTTCTCGCATGGTTCATCTCTCCTTCCTTTTTTTACAGCATGTCGGCTATTTCTAGTCCATTCACCGACTAACCATTGATGGTTACTAAATGTCTCTAAACTATAAGTTCAACTTTGTGAACTAATAATACAACTTAATGAATATCAAGTCAACTATTTATGAATAAAAAGTTTAACTTTATGAACTTTTAGTTTATAATGTATATAGAAAGGGGATTATGTTATGTCATTCGATTACAAACCATTTTTTAAGACACTTATCGATAAAGAAGTAACAAGAGAACAAATAAAAAAGGATCTTCAATTGTCTCCAGCAACAATGGCTAAGTTAGCAAAAGGGGAAAATGTCTCCATGAGTGTGGTAGACAAATTATGTGATTACTTAGAGTGCGAGGTAGAGGATATAATCTCTCATGTAAAATCGAATAAAGAATAAACAAGAAAACACTCTCAGCTCAAATCATGCAGCTGAAAGTGTTTTTCTTTTGACCATAGTATTATTTGATTAACGTCCAAAAGTTTGGCCCATAGTTTGAGTTCTCAATGAAAACTTCTAATTCATTAAAGGATAAGGTTTCTCCTACTTTTAATTTATAGATTTTATTATTTATAGGGGAACCAAAAGAAATATCTAATTGTTTGTCGTTAAGATTAAATAGGATAGAATGAACCGTTCCGAAATTTTCTTCGAAATTGTGTACTGTTATACCATTAGGGTATTCATTAAACATTAATTGTTGTAATTTTTTTTTTGTTAAAAAATTATTACTTTCTAAGTTATTCTTCAAAAAATTATAACGTATCTCAGATTGCTCTAGTTTTCTGTTTTCTAACTTAATTATTTCTGGCATTACAGCGTGATTGGTTGCAATCAAAAATCCTGATTTGGGATTGCCCCTTTCTACAACCTTTTCTCCATCATAAGTTTCTACTAAAGCTACATTACCTCCGGCATCTGCCAGTAGCAAATTCATATTTGTTCCAATAGGCATATTTTCTAAATAAGTAATTCCTTCCTCAACATCTTTACAATTTTCAAGTAAAGCTCTTACTATTACCATAAACTGAAGTCCTTTTATGATGGGCTTTTTCATTCCCGGATGTTTTCCAACTGGAATACCACATGAGGCAAAAGCTACACAGAATCCCTCTTCATTTAAACCTTCACTTCGACCAAAGTAAGAAACAGAGAACCCGGTATGACTGTATTTCCCTTTTACCTTGGTTGTACAGAGTCTCATATCAGATATAGCTGGTGACAAATCGTAATTTCTAAGGACATAGGTTTTACCATCACTTGTTTTAGATGGCAATACAGCGCCTAAACTACATCCCCCTGGTTGTAGCAAAGTTTCATCAAAAAAGTTAAGATAACTAGGCTTTACATTTAATGAATCTGCAAATCCTTGTAGCTCTTCATTTAAACCAGGACAGTATTGGTCAATTAGTCTTTTTGTATCCTTAAATTTTGTTTCATCTATTGATTCAGATGATAAAATTACATTCATTGCATTAGGATTCTTTTTTATTTCCTCTCCTTGCCGTCTACCAATTTCATAACTGTTACCTTCAAGATAAGAAAAAGAAGCTTGAATTGAATTCATATTTGTCTCTCTCCAGTTCGAATTTTTGATTAATGTCATTATTTTACAAGAGGGATTTATTTTAAAACAGCATCTGTCAATCGTCTATCTGATTTATATTTTGCTTTGTTTGGTTGACCTTCGGCTCTAAGTATATCTAATGTATTTAAGTTTGCTATAACAGAGAAGAGCGTACCAAAATTATATTCTTTTAAATTTAAACAAACATGTCCCTTGGTTTCTGACATAATTGATTGTGCAATGGAAAGAGTCATTTTATTGACGTTTTCTTTAAGACGTATATCTAATGTTTCAAAACGCTCTTTTGATTTGCTCCAATTCCAGCTTTCAGATACTGATGTACTTTCATGGTGATTGGTACAATGAATATAATTATTGGTAGGAAGTCGTACTTGATAGTCATTAGGGGTAACTTCTACAACAGCCATATTCCCTAAGGGATCTGCTAACAAGTAGTTATTAGCTACCGAACTTGGAAATCTTTTTAAAACTTCTATTCCTTCTCCCACAGTACAACAATTTTCTAAAATATATTTAACAGCAAAATAAAAATTCAATCCTGGCTTGATTCCCTCATGAGGAACTGATGTAATTCCTACAAATAAACCATGTTGATTTATACCATCAACTTTTCCAATAAAACAATCTGAATGACCTACATATTTATTTTTGCCTCCATAACAAACTAGTGAGGACTCTGTAAAATTCTTCAGATTAAAGAGCATATCATAATTACGACCAATAATAATTTCTCTTCCGTTAAAAGCTGAGAAAATACTACATTGACCGGCCAATTCAAATACTCCTATACTTAAAAGAAAAGAACTTACTTCTTCAAAAGAAGAATGGCAGCCTTCTGCAAATCCTTGTATTTCTTTCACAATATTAGGATCAAATTCTGTAAGAATATGTTTGCATGCCTCTCCAAATTTTAATTTTTCTTCAGATACGTTCGGAAACCGAAATCCATTTTTATAAAGAATTTCTGCATAATGCTTTCCTGCCTCGTAAGCATCTCCTTTTAATCTCGGATGATACATTGTAATTCCCTCCTTTTATTAGTATATAAAAAGAATAAACCCTCCAGTAGGTGGAGAGTTTACCCTGTATTTATATAAAATTATAAGTTAACTTTACTTCTTAATTACTGGCATACATATTTTAGTAACGAATTCTGATGGGTGTCTGTTTAAATCTGGTCTTAATTCTCTAATATTAAAATTGGCAGGTACAAGACCTTCTTCATAAATTTCGACCTCTTTCTCTATCTGAGTTAGATTTTGTTCGAAGATCCAACTTTTCAATTTTTTATATCCTTCATCCAACTCCGAATAGGGGCCTTTAACAGTAATACATGCGTATATCCCACTGGATAAAATCCTACAGCCGTCTATTTTATTCGTATCTTCTACTGGAAGAAGCAGCTCTATGTCTGCCTCTTTTTGACTCGATTCTCTTTCATGAAAGATAGCCATTAGTTTCCCTGTAATCATTAGATTAAAAGCGTAAACTCGATCAAATAAATTTTTAACCAACCCATCAATAAATTGGACCTTTATTTTCTCACGAATGGTGTAGACTAGGATTCCCTCTCGGTTTTCAATATAGCAATCGGATAGAAAAGGCCCTGGGATTATAGGAACTTCTTTGTCTATTTGCATGTCTAATCGTTTCAATTCTTTTATTTGTTTGGAGATTTGTTCTTTTCGATTCTCGAGTTCCTCAATTTTATATGCTAATATATTTTTCAGTTGTACTTGTTCTGAACTGTTAATAAATTCGTTAATTGTAGTTAAAGAAAATTGACAGCTTTTTAGAAGCATAATTTTTTTCATTATTTGAATTTTGTCATAGTCATAATACCGATAGTTTGTTACAGGATCTATGTATGAAGGTTTTAGTAATCCAATGTCGCTATAATAGCGTATTGTTTTAATGGGGATGTTACATATTTTAGAAAATTTACCTATAGAGTACATTATATTCTCCCTTTCCAATTACAAAATATTTATTTTAAATTAGTAAACCCTTGCCAATTTTCTTTAGTCTGTGATAAAACAAAGTCTTCGTCAAGGGAATAAGAAGGAAGAAATCTATAGATATTCCTTCTCTCTTATAACCCCCATTGCTCTTTTAACTTCGTCAAAAACTTCATCTTGCTACCATCATCCCCAGACACATCCGGATGAAATTTCTTAGATGCCATACGATAGATTTCATGCAGCACTTTCTTTTCATCATCTGTGTAGTTACTTTGTGAAGCAGTGTAGTAACTACTACTGCCCTCACCCGAATAATTACTGTAGTTACGCTTAAAACTTTCCTCGTAACTACGCCTTGCATATTCTTCCTCCACCTTTTTCTTAACCTTTAGCTCCTCTAAGTAAACTGGATTACGCAACGTACCAAATACATCATAACAGTACTCATATTCTCCCTGACCGTATTCTTTATTAAATGCTGCTTCTGCTGCCCTATGTGCTGCAAGAATCGCTTCTTGTTCTTTCTTCACTTTATATTCTTCTGTCTGCTGGAACTCCAATTCAATTTGTTTAACTAATGGTTCCAACTTAGCGTTGATCATTTCATGAAAGGTATCTTCATCAATGCCCATTTCATTTAGCTTCTCCTTTAATGTACAATCTATATAATGATCGCCATACCAGGAGTCTATGAAATCATAGTAGCCCATGGTGCAGATAACCCATTGTTTCTTTTTCACTTTGCCATTCTCTCGATAGCTGTGATGAATACTAATTTTATAAGCGTCTAATATAGGTCTTTCAAAACGTTCATCGCTGTATGTGTAACCGTATGATGTCTTAGGCTCTTCACCAACAAAACCAAATTTGGTTTCGTTGACAATGATTTCTTTGTGTGTGCCATACGGATCCTGCTTTTTCTTTTGTATTTTTTGAATGACACAAAACATGTACGCTGCTCCTTTCTATGTAGTTACTTACAGAACATACATAGTACCTACAATGCTAATAACACGCTATCGCCTTACGGAAGCGGTCTTTTATCGTAAACTTATCAGCATAGTTCTGTAACGCTCTACCAGATAAGTCGACTCGGCCATACTGTTTTTCTTTCTCTCGTCGCTTCTTAATTTCCTCGTCAAATAAACCATCACGATCCCAGTAATCTGAGAATAGCTCTTCATCATCCATCGCCTCTATTTGAGCATCCCATGCTGTCACTGACATTTCATGAGCACATTCTTTGATTTGCCCACGCTCTAAAACGTAGTTCAAGCACTCCCTCAGCGTTTTTAATACGTCAGGGTATAAACCAACAGGATTCGCCCTCCACGCCTCGTATTGTGCCCTCTCATCATCATAGAGAAGGGAAACCGCTTCTTCTAATACTTCTACACGTTGTTTTACTTGTTTCATTCGTTGATTTCGTTTTTCATAAAGCTCTACCAGGTAAATAGCATAGTCTTCAACATGACAAGCCAATTTGTAGATACGGCCACTACCATAATCGAAACCAGTTATCGTCGGAGCAATACCTTCATAGGCTTCTTGTCGCTCTGCTTGATATACTCGTTCGATTTCTTCTAATTCTCGTTGTGCTTGTAAATACGTCCAAAATTGGCTGTCTGTTAACATGCTATCACCCTTCCATTCGTTGTTCTCTCGCTTTTAAGCGATCAGCCATGCTTTGTTGGCTAGTGTTTGAAACATCCTCTAAATGCACTTCCTGATCGTTTAAAAGCTTAAGTAGTCTTTTGTACGCTAAATTCTCTAATGCTTTTAAATTTTTTATAGCCCTTTGGGGTTCGGTATTTACATAATCAAAGAAAATCATGGCTGTACGTTCTCTTGGCACATTCTCGATTCTATGGGCTAGGATAAGCTCATCCTTAAATTTCAAATCGTTACAACAACTTTCGAGAATACCCTGAGCCTTTTCAATTACCTCAATAGCAGCCGATGTTTTATAACGCTTTACCTCACCCTCTGGCATTGTTTCTGCTTCTCTCAGTGATTCGTAAGCGACTGGTATTTGTTTTTTGAAGAGGCGTTTTAGTTCATCTAATGTCATTGTCCTTTACCCCTTAACCTTCACTCGCTTAAATTGCATACCTAGCAAAGAAGCTGCTCTCTCTGCTTTATCTCCAAAGATAGTGAAACCATCTCCATGATCCTGCCATTCACCTTTATAAAATCGAATAGCTATACCTTTATGAAAAGCGTATAAAATCAAGTCATCTCCAACAATTTCTTGACCATGAAGCACTTTTGCAAATAGACCATGCTTCTTTGCATTCTTATTTCCATATTTCGCATAACAGTTCCCCTTGTTCCCTACTGCCACTGTATTACCTATTACAAAGCGGCCAAATTCGTCTCTTTGTCGTTGCATTAGTATCACCCCATTCACGGTGTTCGTTTCGGGAAAAAGTCTGGTAACCTTAGGATCCTCATAATGAAAGATGTTAGCAAAAGTTAGCATGGTGCATTTAATTTTTGGTTCTGTAAGGATGCAACCACCGTATGAAAAGGTTGCATCCTTTATCGTTTAGTACGCACACTTTTGGATGCATAATCTTTCTGATATGCATTATGGTAGTACTACGAAGAATTGTCGTAGTTGATTGGTGTACTACAATGGAGTACTCCGTTTAAACATTAGGTTTCGCAAGGCTCTAACATCACAAATACCTTAAGTTATCTCACTATCTGTACCGATTGAGAAAGTGAATTGAGTTCCGTTTCGGAACGTTGCAACCTTAGCATTTCTTAACATGTACCAGTAAATTGAAAATTGTATTTAATCCTGTGTTTTGTAGCCTTCCAAAAAAACGTTATTCCTTTTCGTAAAAAGCTATCCGTCATATTTGACGGTCAAGAAATTTCAAAAAGAAAGTTGTTTGTTTCGTAATGTTACTATTCAAAACCAGTCATCAAGTCGTTGCATTTCTTCCAACTTCTCATAATCTCGATGTGCTAGTGAAACAGCCAATTTCAAATATTTTTCTTGGTATTCCGTATTCGGAAAGTATTCGATCAATTCAGCGCATCGGCAAACAGCTACATTGCCTATCCAATTTTCTTTTGCTGCTACTCTTCTAACAGTTTGATAAGGTACCTCAAAGAGCTGGGAAACATCCTTTAACGATGTACGGCTATTTTTCTGAGAGCGTGCGTAATATTCTCGCATCCAATCCCAATCATATTTTCTATTCAAAATGCCATCACCCCTAAAACATGTTTTACTGCCCTTTTTAGAGCATCTGTTTCGTGTTCATAATTTTTTTCTAACAAACTAGATTTAAAATACTCCTGTCACTTCTTGTGCGTTTTAAGCTATATCTCCACCGAATGTCTCTGTACATCTTCTGCAAATTGGTAACTAGAAAAATTGTGCTTTATATAAAAGACGTTAACAAAGGTTAACAACTTCTCTTTTTAAGATGTCCGATTTGTCCGGTTACTAACTTTTTAGTGAGAGCCCAATTTGACACCCAACGTTCAGAACTAAATTTCTATCCTTTCAATGCGGCTCGAACATGATAATAAAGATGGTTATATATCCAGTTCCCACTAAATTGCCTATCATTCAAAAAGGTGGTGGAGAAGCTGTAGCGTGCTTCAAATGTTTTGATTCGCGCGAGTAATGCTTTCGGATTGTATTGACTTCTGTAGTTACCGTTTACCAAGTCGGAGTAACTACCTTCAACCAAAAGAGTAAAATGTGACTTTTGTGATCGGATCAACTCATGTTCGAACCGTTCCTCTTTAATGCTGCTGGCTAATTCGTCAATGCTGTTCTTACGTTCCACAGTGAATGGAAAGTAGGTGTCTCGGTATATCCCCAGCTCTAAATTTTGGGGAATCATAGCACTATAATCCCCTGTATCTAGCTTTATAGCTGTATATGGGATATTATGAAGCTGAAAATAGTTTGTAATGTGCTGGTTGACCTGTTCTCTTGTGTCTATCAGCACGATCATAGAAGCTAATAGCTTTTTCAATTCCGTATCGGTATATTTGAATGTTGCTAACAACTTATCACCCCTTTACTAGACGCAAGTGGTTCGACTTGCTCGTTTTTATTTTTTGTGGCTTTCCATGTTGCACATAATAAACTTGTCCTTTATCATTTTTAAAGGTGTTAGGTGTTTTATGCCCTTCTGATGCCATAAACTCTTCCATCAAGTCTAGGTGACCATCAAAACGTCTCATAGCACTCATGGCTACCATACCTTGAACAGCGAAATTCATAATATCATCATTCATGTACTCCATGATTAACTCCAAGATACTTTCACCTACTTGCTTATGAAGCTCTAGATCTAATTCGTTGATGGCTTCCAGTGTAGAATAATAGTCCTTCATTTCATATTTAGCGCCATCAAACACTTTCTCAATCGGGAATATGTTCATGAACTCATGCAATGTTAAAAGGCTCATAACTGTTTTTAAACTGGATATGAATTCAAAACATGCAACTGCTTCTTGATAATTCTTTAATTTGGGATGTGTGCCTATTGCCTTCACACCGTAGTACACCATCTTTTGAAGGTGTGAAGTCTGGTCAGCTCCTTCATATACCGGTAATGCTTCTAATGTGCGGATATAAGCATTTATATATAAGCTGTACTTATGCTCGTCTCTCACTATCGGCATTTCTTCAACCCCTCTACTATTCTTTTTTAACCTTCATGACGAATCAGGCTGTTTGTTCCTGCTTTGCTATTAACTGCTCATAGCTGTGTATGCCTTGACTACGCCATTTAGCAATATGTGCTGGTATGTCATTAACTGACTTAGCACTAATATCCTCATGTTGCGCCATTTCGTTTAAAGCTGCCGAAATCAGTCTATGGTCCTTATACATTCCAATCAACCGCTTAAGTGTATCCATATCATTCTGATTTACAGACCCGAAAGTAAACTCACAGGCTTTGATAACTTGTTTTAATTGATCTGAAGTATCAGAAGAAGGAACAGACCGACCGACGACTGTTTTTTCTTTTGTCTCTTCTACCGCCTCTCTATTTACGCTATTAGTAATACTAGAGGCGGGAAAAGAGTCTTTAAGATCTTTGTCTGTCGGTCTTTCTCTTTCATTAGCATTATTTTCATTATTATCATTGTTGTCGTTGTTATCGTTATTTGAATTATTATCATGATTAACATTATTAAAATTATTAACATTATTGTTTGTGTTCATCTGTTGTTCATCTGCTGTTCGTTTGTTGTTCAGTTGCTGTCCACTTGCTGTTCTACTGCTGTTCATCTGTTGTTCATCTGCTGTCCACTTGCTGTTCATTTGTTGTTCAGTTCCTTGATATTCACACCAGTTAACCACAGTAACAACGCTATATTTCGTTGTTTTTTTGATGTTCAACATTTGCAACTGTTCAAATAATAATAACCATCTCCACAATGTACTTTCTGAAATAATATGGGTATCTTTAGCGCCTTTGTTAAACTCATTCGCAAGTGCTTTTCTACCTGTTATGAATTGCCCGACTTCTAAATTAACTACCTGATTTCCCACTAGTTGATTTCGTTCTTTATGGGATGCCTTTAGTAAACAATGGATCCATAATTTCAACATATAAGGATCGGCATATATTTCATGTTCTTGTAATTTCCTGTGCAAACTAATCCAACCAAGCATCCATTAATACACCTCCCTTCCCTTTTCATAATGTTGAAGCTAAAATATTGCTTCTGCAGCTCCCCTCATGGCTTCAATGATTTTCTTATGAGTGGCTATATATAGTTCCTTGTCATGTAAATAGGATGCGAGCTCGTCCTTATTTCGCGCTAACCAGTAGCCTGAATGACTGCCACTCTTAATACTTACAATAGGTACTCCTTTCAGCCGTAATTCAAAAATTAGCTGGTGGAAAAAACGGCGATCCTTAATCATTAATTGCTCCATAATTTGTGAACCTGTTAAACTCTCAGTATCTCCTAACCCCTCTAAAATGCGAAATACACGTAATTCATCGTTTGTTAGATTTTCATACATTCTATTTGCCCTCCGTTCCCCTATACTTATTTCCATACACACGCCGCCAGCGTTTGATTTACCAATCTGATGTGATTTCGTTTATTACCTCAAAAGCCTGTTGCGCCAAATACCAACGCTTACGATTCTTTTTACGTTCAATAGCCCTCATACGCGGATCACAAAGTATTTCATCCTCTAACCAGCGCTTTGACATGTCAGTTAGTTGTGCAAGACGTTCCACTGATACGAACCATAACTGTGATTGAATAGCATTATCTAGTTGCTTTTCTATGTGCTGCTGGATTGCCTGTTTATCTAACTGCAATTCAACTTTTGTTTCTAACATGTTACTCCCCCCTCATTTCAGAATGTAGTTAACCACCCAAAGTGATTGTTATATCAATCATTATAGATAAAAAAAAATTCGTTTACATCCTGGCCTAGCCCTCTTGCAATCTTAAAAGCAATTTTCGGTGAAGGAATCTTATCGCCTTTTAATACTTGAGATAGATATCCTTGCGAAATACCGATTTCTTTCGAAAAACCTCTTAAACTCATACCTTTTTCAGCTATAAGAAGTCGAGTAGTATTTGCATTTTTTAATACTGCTCTCAATCTCATCACCGCCTTCCATACATTCAATATTAATCCTCAAGTGATTGTTATGTCAATCACTTTGAATCACTTTATTGATTTATCTATCAATAATAAGTAAACTGTATTAAAAAGAAGGTGATTAAAATTAATATTGGTGAGTTTATAAAAACGTTACGTAAACAGAAAGGCTTATCAGCAAGAAAACTAGCTGAAAAATCAGGTGTATCACAACCTTATATATCTCAACTGGAAACAGGAAAAAATAATAAACCCTCACCCGATGTATTACAAAAACTTTCAAACATATTGGATGTTCCATACGAAGATTTAATGATTAAAGCTGGATATATTAAAACTTTTGGTGATACTATTCGGAATTTGCGAGATAAAAACAATTGGTCCCTTGATGAGTTGGAAAACCAGACTATTTCTAAAAATAAAGATGGGGAGATAGTATCTTTTATAACAAAAGATCGATTGAGCAAATTTGAAGAGGGAGAAATTAAAAATCCTACAGAAAACGAAATTCTTATTTTATGTAAGGCTTTTAAAGTTCCTTTTTCTCTATTATTAACGCCTGATATTAAAAATAATCTCGAAATTTCATTGGAGGATAAACTAAAGATTGCTGCCCACGATTTGCCCACTACATTTGAATTAAGTGATTTCGCAAGACAAGAATTAATACAAAAAGCAACAGCAACTGATGTTTCTAATGCTGATAAAATAAAAATATTTGATAATATACAACAAATAAATTCCCTAGAAGATATGTTTATTGAAAAATTTTCAAAAGTAACAGAAACATTAAGGGATATAGGAGTCATGAAACCCAAAGAAAGTGATTCTACTTTAGAAGGTAGTGCTGATGATCAATATATTTTAAGAAATAATGAAATAGGAAACTTAATTTTATTTAACCAAAATATAAACTACAAAGGGCAACCTTTAAGTGCTGATCAAAAAATGAGGATTTTTGAAAAAGTCATAGAGATTATGGAAGGTCCTACAAAATAATACTCGACTACTCACCTATTCCTGTACACACGCCGCCAAGCATGAAAGGAATGGACAAGGTGAAACTATATAAATCAGCAAAAGAACCTGAAATATATCACTATTTCAATGCGAATAAAGAGAAATTATGGATGTTTCGGCATAAGTATTATGATGCCTCAGGAAAGCGAAGAGAAAAGAAGAAAAGTGGCTTTAAAACAGAAAAAGCAGCATTGAAAGCCCTGCTGGAAGTGAAGTCTGCAACGCTGCGTGGTGAAACAAAACATATAGAACATGATAACTTAACCGTCTCTCAATGGCTAGACATGTGGTTTGACATGAATAAAGGTAAATGGAAACCTTCTACTGTTACTCAACGCGAGGGCTTTATAAAGCTTTATTTTAAGCCCCTTCTTGGCTCCTACAAGTTGCAGAAGCTCGATAAGGTTATTTATCAGATGTCGTTTATCAATGTGTTAGAGGACAAGCTAAAGCCCTCCACAATTCGTGCTTTGCATTCGATTTTTAGGATTGCTATGAATGCAGCTGTGGCGGAAGAAATCATAATTCGAAATAAGCTACATGGAGCCGCCCTTCCCTCTCTAAGAGATAAGGAAACAGAAAAGAACTATCTCACACCTGGCCAACTTAGTATATTACTGAATCATATTAAGCAGTATGGGGATATTGCCTACTACAGCTTATTTTTAACGATTGCTTATACAGGTATGCGTAAAGGCGAGGCATTGGGGCTTCAATGGCGAAATGTCGACTTTGCCAGTCAAACAATAACTATTGAGCGAACTAGAGGAAATAACGGTGTAGGTTCCACTAAAACAAAAAACAGTGAGCGTACCATAAAAGTAGATGATATGGTGTTAGAGCAATTACAGAGCTATCGAACAGCTGTTAAAGCGTTGTTACTTTCACATGGCCGTAAGCTGCACATTGATATAGCAAAAGATGATTCATTTATCTTTTTATCACCACACACAGCAGAGCCTTTTGTTTCCACAGGGTTAAACGTAATATTCAATCGCTTTGTAGAGGCGGCTGGGCTACCAGCAACAACGATACATGGTTTAAGGCACACACATGCCACCATACTTATGAATAACAGTATTCCTGTCAAGGCGATTGCCGAACGATTAGGAAATACTCCTGAAATGATCCATACCGTTTATGGCCACATTCTCCAAGAGATGGAGGCACAAACTGTATCCGTTTTTAGTGAGAGTTTAAGGGCAAGTGGGGCTAAAAGTGGGGCTAGCTCATAGCTAAACCCCACTCAAACCGCTTCATATCAACCTTTATAAATCCTTACTTATTTTACCCAGCCTAAAATCATTTCCCGTAATAATTTTGAAGCTGTGTTTGCTGTCATTTCTGAAGAATCGTAGATCGGTGCTACTTCAACTAGGTCGAAACCTACTACATTTACACCACTTGCTGCAATAGCATGGATGGAAGCGAGTAATTCTTTCGAAGTAATACCACCACAGTCTACTGTACCAGTGCCTGGTGCGTGTGCTGGATCTAAAACATCGATATCAATTGTTACATACACATTGCGTCCAGCTAGTGTTGGTAGGACCTCTTTTAACGGTTCAAGTACTTCAAATTTTGAAATATGCATGCCGTTTTCCTTTGCCCATTCAAATTCCTCTTTCATACCTGAACGGATACCAAATGAATAGACATTTTTTGGTCCTATATGTTCCGCAATTTTACGGATTGGTGTGGAGTGCGAAAGTGGCTCTCCCTCATATTCCACACGTAAATCCGTATGTGCATCAAAGTGAATAATAGCAAGATCATCATATTTAGCTGATACAGCCTTCATTACTGGCCAAGACACTAGATGCTCGCCACCCATGCCGACAGGAATCTTGCCATCTGCTAATAATTTCTCTATAAATTTCTCAATTTCATCTAAAGAACGCTGTGCATTACCGAATGGTAGTGGAATATCCCCTGCATCAAAGTACTTTACTTCCTCAAGCTCACGATCTAGATATGGACTGTACTCTTCAAGACCAATGGATACCTCACGGATACGCTGTGGACCGAAACGTGATCCTGGACGGTAACTTACTGTCCAATCCATTGGCATACCATAAATTACTGCCTGTGCGTCGTCATATGTAGGATGACTTTTTATAAAAACATTTCCTGAATAAGCTTCATCAAATCTCATTGCTAGCCCTCCATATAATTAATCATCATTTTTCGTCTTCTTCTATTATGGCTTACAGGATTGTAATGAAACCTGTATCCTTTTATCCTCGTATACATTATTGGAACGTCTAGCAAATTTCGATTAAAATCTACAAGGTGCAATTTTTTTGTCGAATGCCAGCATTTCAAGTAGTACAAAAAAAGTATAGATGTTTTTGAATAAAGTGCAATAGTTTTTAGTTAGAATTTCGATTAAAGATGAATGTTCGAACACATACTAAAGCTAAGTTCGAAGTTGTGAGAAAACGAGGTGAAGTCGGATGAAACGAAAAAGCTATCATCGAAAGCAACAACGTGTAAAGCGCACACGCAAAAGCCTTACGTTATTCGTGGCCTTTACATCTGCAATTGTCGTAGCGTTTGTCGCACTCCGCATCTATGTTCAAGTGGCTGGTGCACCGCCTTTAACCGTACCAAAGGCTTCTATTTTCTTAGATGAAAATGAGAACCAAATTGGGGATCACTTTACAAATCAACGACGATATTGGGTCGGCCTCGATGAGATGTCACCTTATTTAAAGGAAGCAGTTGTTGCTGTTGAAGATAAAGATTTCTATCAACATGGCGGTTTCGACTATTCACGTATTGCTGGTGCCATTTTAGTGGACATTAAGGCTGGTGGTAAGGTTCAAGGAGCTAGTACCATTACGCAACAATATGCTCGTAACCTTTATCTTTCCCATGAAAAGTCTTGGACACGTAAATTAAACGAAGCCCTGTATGCTTATAGATTAGAAGTTTTTTATGACAAGGACGAAATACTAGAGGGCTATTTGAATACGGTATATTACGGTCATGGCATGTATGGAGTAGAAGCTGCAAGTCGTTTTTATTTCGGAAAATCTGCCAGTGATTTAACGCTTGCTGAAGCAGCAATGCTAACAGGCGTACCAAAAGGACCAAGTATTTACTCACCAATTGCCAATTTAGATAAGGCTACCAATCGTCAACACGTTATTTTAAAACTTATGGCAGACCAAGGTGCCATTACACAAGAAGAAAAAACGCGTGCTGAAAATGAACAGCTCGTCTTAAAAAATGATAGCTGGGTTGCAACCAAATCTGTTGCCCCTTATTTCCTGGATGTGGCTTGGCAAGAAGCCAGTGAAATCTTAAAATCAAAAAACCTTGATATTAGTGAAGGTGGCTGGACAATTCAAACAACGCTTAATCTGGAGCATCAAAAAGCAGCTGAAGAAGCAGTAGCCAAAAATATGCCTGCCAATGATCTGCAATCTGCGTTTGTAAGTATGGAATCTAAAACAGGAGCTGTCACTGCACTAGTCGGTGGTCGTGATTATTCAGTAAGCTCATTTAACCGAGTTACACAAGCCAAACGTCAACCAGGCTCTACTATTAAGCCGATCTTATATGCAGCGGCGCTAGAAAATGGTTACACGCCACTAACTTTTTTAGATGTTGGTGAAACAACTTTTACGTATGATAATGGGCGTGGCACTTATGCACCTAAAAACGTCAACGGTCAATTTGCAGATCATGATATGACGATGGCACAAGCTATTGCTATCTCAGATAATATTTACGCAGTAAAAACCTTAGAGGACATTGGCTTCAAAGAGTTTCATGATATGGCAAACCGTTTTAATGTAGGAATTGGTGCGAAGGATAATTTATCCATTGCACTAGGAACGATTGAAACGACATTATACGAAATGACAAATGCATATAATATTTTGGCGTCGCAAGGACAGCAAACAACACCAACAACCATTGTATCCATTAAAAATGCACATGGAGATGTTATTTATGAAAACAAAGATGTAGCAAGCAAAGCTGAAACAGCCATTTCTAAAGAAAATGCATACATCTTAACAGAAATGATGACAGGTATTTTTGATCCTGTTTTCAGTGACTATTCACCCGCTACAGGAATCAGTATTCGTTCACGTATGACACACACATATGCTGCTAAATCAGGTTCTACGAATAGTGATCAATGGTTAATTGGTTTTACTCCAAAACTAACTGCTGGTGTATGGAATGGCTATGATCAGGGTAAAAACCTTACCACGAAGGAAGATACTGCTGCAACAAAGCAAATCTGGATTGACTTTATGGAAACTGTCAACAAAGGTACAAAAAATGAGGATTTCAAAAAACCTAAAGGTGTAGAGGGCGTTGTCATTGATATTGAAACAGGTAAATTAGCGACTGACGCTTGTCCTAAACAACGTCTAGTCTATGTAGAGTCGAAGGATGTACCTACTGAAAAATGTACAAACTTCGATATTCTCGACAGTAATACATGGGGAGAATTTTGGAATATGCTACCATTCTCTATATTTAAGGACTAAAAACAAGATAATTTCGGAAACCTTTTTAATCCTAATACGTTTTTAGCTATGAAGGCTCTCGACAAAGTAACTGATATACTAAAAATAAGAAAAGCTTTCTCTTCCCCGGAGACGTGTCCGTGGGAACAGAAAGCTTTTCTTTTTTTATGGTCCGCGAAGTATGAGCATCATGGGGCATTTGGCTTGGGTTTGGGTTGTTCAAATGCCGCATAGCGCTCATCACATTCGCGATACCAAGTGTCCTAGCTTACTAAAATGTAAGCTCTGCATCAAGTGTACTTTGTTTCAAACACACTTTCAACCTAATATCGAAAGCGATTGCAAAATGTCACAGATTGTTCAATCATTACGAGTCTATTCGACAAATAAGTCTTGACGCAATTGCTCCTCACTACGTTCCCACAATTCTGGATTAAGTTGTTTAAGGAAAGAAGCTAACACTTTTTTAGACGGTGCATCCATATGCTCTACAATAATATGACGTTTCATGGATTTATCCATTTTATTTACATGATCAGCTAGAATTTTATAGCCACGTCGTTTTTCACGATTTACAACCATCTCACAGGCTGTAACTCCTGCATAATATGGCCCATTTTCTTTATGGTCTATCGTCACCCACACGAGCCAATACAGTTTCCCGCCCTCTGAATCAGCACGGTCCATTGTAAATTTAATACCACGCTCTACGTCACTTCTTGCATGCATGGCACCAATTTCAACAGAAGCCGTCCCCTCTTCTACGTCCACTATTACAGGCGATACATTCTCTAATGAAAGTGAACCGATACCAAACCCTTTATGTCCATCTGTTGGATCGTTTTTTATAATGGTAAAACCCATTTTTTGTTTTGGTTTTTCTTCATTTGTCATACTTAAATATCCTCCATTCTGCTATTATAAAGGAAAGCATATCAACGCATATTTTGTCGAAACAATCACTATTTTCGCCATTGCGTATATGCCTCAACGCAAGTAAGAAGTTTATACTTTCTTATAAACTAACTATACAACATTATTCTATAAAGGAGGCAATATTATGCCATACGTAACAGTGAAAATGCTTGAAGGTCGTACAGAGGAACAAAAACGTGCTCTTGTAAAAGAAGTAACAGAAGCAGTATCTCGCACAGTTAATGCACCTGCAGAAAATGTAACAGTTTTTATTGAAGAAATGTCTAAAAATCATTACGGCGTTGCAGGCGTGCGTTTTAGCGACAAATAGTAGTAAGATGGATAGAGCAAGCATCTTGAAATGGTCATAAGTTAACCATCTTTTGCTGGAATAAAACCTTCTATTTCAAAAACAAGGATGTGATCTACGACATGAATAAACTGAAGATAATATTGCTCATCACTATGCTCGTCCTTGGCCTAATACTTGTATTTATCAGCCCCATTCAAAATGCGATCATTGCCCATTTAAGCCATCAATTAAATACTACTGAAATCAGTGTAGAAGAGATTGAAAAGAATAATCAGGTTAATGCAGATTATGTATTTGAGGATGTACAATCGCTGTCCATAGCGGAGGTATTAAAGGCTCAAACAAAGGCCAATAAAATGCCCATAATTGGTAGTATCGCCATACCAAGTGTTGACATGCAACTTCCGATTGTCAAAGGTGTTGGAAATGCTGCACTTGCCGTAGGGGCAGGTACCATGAAGCCAAATCAAAGCCTCGGGCAGGGAAATTACGCCTTAGCAGGACATTATTTTGAAGAAAAGGATATCTTATTTAGTCCTCTATATAAAGCAAGTATAGGAGATACAGTCTATGTAACGGATTTAACCAATATTTATGAATATCATTTAGCTTCTAAGAAAGTCATTGCGGCAACAGATATTTATGTAATCGATGATATTCCAAATAAAACTGTTTTAACACTCATTACATGTGCTGATAATGGATCAAAGCGTCTTGCCATACAAGCTGATTTTGTTCAACAATATCCATTTGATAAAGCACCTGAAAAGCTATCAGAAGCATTTTAGAAATAGGTGAAGCCCCTAAGATTTAAGAGTCTTAGGGGCTTCTTCTTTTAAGTAATTATTTAACTTCAGCGTTGCGGCGACGTAAGAAGTATAATGCACCAAGAATAAGTGCTACTCCAATCAGCATTAGTGCTGTTTGATCGGCACCATCTGTCTGAGGTAATTTACCTTGTGCTTTTAATTGAGCTTCTAATCGTTTTGCATCCGATTTAATTTTGTTAATATCAAGTGATTCTGCAACAGCTTCCTGTTCCTCTTTAGTTAATTGACTATATTTATTCAAGAAATCCTTATAAGCATCTAGTGTATCTTTTGTAGCTTTAGTTGGATTATAAGGCGGTAAGTTTTTCCCTTGATCAATGACACCTTGAACAGAAGGTTTAGATCCCTCAGTTTTTCCAGGATTGGCCGAATTGTTTGAATCTGTATTTGGTTTGTTTGGTTCTACAGGATTCTCTGGATCTGGATTTGGTTTATTCGGATCCACCGGTTTTTCTGGATCTGGATTTGGTTTGTTCGGATCCACCGGTTTTTCTGGATCTGGATTTGGTTTGTTCGGATCCACTGGTTTCTCTGGATCTGGATTTGGTTTGTTGGGATCCACTGGTTTCTCTGGATCTGGATTCGGTTTGTTCGGATCCACTGGTTTCTCTGGATCTGGATTCGGTTTGTTCGGATCCACTGGTTTTTCTGGGTCTGGATCTGGATTTCCTGGATTAGTTGTAGGAGGTGTTACTGGTAGACTTGGCTGAATTTTAGCCTCGCATGTATTACCCACGATAACTGTACCAATAATTGTCTTACCATTCTCTCTTACAATATACTTACCTGGCTTAATAATTGAATTATTGATCGTAATTTGACCCTTACTATCTGTTATAAACTCTGTTGAACCATTATCTTCAACCTGTATACCATCTTCACCTGTTATTGTTACTTTTACGCCTACACGTGGTTGACCAAACATATTGTTAATTGTCAATGTAAAGGCTGGACAAACTGGTGCAATTGATAATGTAATTTCACAAGGAACACTCGCATAAGAAACTTCTATCTCACCTAAGTAAATATTTTTATCATATACATCATATTTACCCGCAGGAGTTGTTTTAGATACAAACGTTAAATTTCCATCTTTATCCTTATTTGTTGAGATTACTTTTCCAGATTTATCTTTAATAATGACATTGTTACCTGGCTTGATGATGCCAGTATTATCTTTGATTATTACTGTGAAGTTTTCACATTTTGGTGTTGGTTGAACGCTCTCTTTACAATCGATATTGCTTTCAAACTCATCAATTTCTTCTCCATCAACTACAACTGTGTAAACACCTGGCTCTAAATCACTTAATTCAATTACACCGTCTTTTGTAGTTTTTGTAGCTATAATGTTACCTGTATCTTTATTTTTAACCGTTACTGAAGTACCATCTGCAACTAAATTACCATCAACATCATAGACAGTTAATTCAAACGTTTCACATTTTGGTGCTAACTGTACTTCACTTTGGCAATTATCATTGTGATACGTAACATTTACTTCACCTAAATACTGGGTACCCTCATATAGCTTATATTTTCCTGCTGGAGTTGTTTTATCAATGATGAATTGACCATCACTATTTGTTGTGCCAGTAGCTATAACAGTATTACTTAGATCTTTAAGTGTAACTGATACATTTGGACGTGGATTTCCATTCTCATTTTTTACAGTAATTTTAAAGTTAGGACATGAATTTGTAGGTTGGACTGTATCTTGACATTCTCCAGTACCATATTTAACGGTAACAGTACCTAAAGGAATGTCATTTTCGTCCACTAATGTATACACGCCTGCTTGGACTTCTTTACCACCTGTACCAGGTCGCTTAATATCTGATACTTGCCCCGCAGCATTTGTTGTGCCCGTGTATTTTGCGTTGCCGTTGCTATCAATTAATTTAACATTTTTATTAGCAATAGCATTACCATCAATGTCTTTCACTGTTAATGTGAATGCAGGACAGGCATTTGTTAAATTAACATCCTCAATGTTATCAATAACATATGCTTTACCATCCACACCTGGAGTAATATCTATATTTGCTCCCATTGTAATCGTGATTGGCGCAATCGCAATATAGCCTCCTGGTGATTCCTCTCTTAACGTATACTTTCCATAACGCACTTGTTCAAATGTCAATGTACCATCTGCGTCTGTTGTTCCTTCATCAAGTTTGATTGTGTTATTTTTATTCCATAATTCAAACTTAACACCAGCAAACTCTTCACGTTTACCTGTTAAAGGATTTACTTTATATTTTTTTAATTGCAATGTACCCTTAACACCTGATGCACTTGTATCAGATGAGCTATATTTAAATGTTTTGCTATCGCCACCGTGGTCACTTGTACCTGCAGCTGTTGCTCCAGCGTAACCAATAGAGGCACTATTAGAAATTGTTTCACCCGCGTTACCATCCCCCATAAAGAATGTGGAATACGTAACAACATAACCTTTGCCATTTAATTCTCCCAAATTAAGACTAAAACTACCATCTTGATTTAAGACAATTTCGCTAGCATCCACAGTAATAGGGGATCCTATATTTTGAGAAGTCCCATTTGCATTTAGTTTAATCTCTTGTTTCTTGAACGTATTTGTTAATATTTTTTGGTTACTTGATGGTTTGTCTGTTAATGTAATATTTCCTAATTTTGAATTAGAAGCATTTACTGTAACTGCCCAATTAATAATATCGCTGGCTGGAACAGGTGTCGCTGTTTTTTTAATTAACTCATTTGCAAGATTACTAATTTTTGCTGTTGCATTATAATTATAGCTACCATTGTATGGTGTATCTAGTGTCGCAGTATTTGTGTATTCTCGTGAAGCAGTAGTTGAGTTTTGACCATAAATATCGTCAGCATCTTTTGTTTTGTATTCAATTAAATACGCTTCGTTGTTATCAGTAATTGGATCTAGGTTAATAAACGTAATTTCAAAACCTGTAACCTTGTTATCTGTTAGTGTTTCTGTAACAGTCCATTTAGCAGGATCTAATGTACCATTTTTTGTTCCCTCTTCTGTTGTTAAGTTTAGCTTAGATATGGTAATTTGATCTTTTAATGTTTGACCATCTGGAACAGGAATATAATGACCCGCACCTAATGTATCTGTTAAGGTAGCACTGTTTATATCTTGTTTATTGATATTAACCCCAATACGCCAAGAAAACTCTTGTGTCTGGTTATCTACGACAACTTTTTTGTAGCCATTATTGTTTGTTGGAGAAGTAGAATCTGGCGTATAATTAGCAGTTCTATCTAATGCTTGGTTATGAGAATCTATTGCGCCATCCCATGTTGCATCAGCCGTATTAATATACGAGGTTGCTACACCTCCGTTTGGCTTAATATCGTACTTTGTTTTGTATCGAATAGTAACTGTGCGGTCTTTTGGAATGTCACTTGAAATTTCCATTTTAAAACCTTCGTTGCCTATAGTTGGGGCATTACCCGCTTTATCTGTAATCGAGTACGTTAAACCATTTGCACCAGTAACCTCATAGAAGTCAGTACCGTTCCATGGTGTTAATGTGTGTTTTAACGTTTCTCCGGCTTTATTTGTGGTTGTAAAGTCATCTTCTATTACAAAGTTTTTCAAATCTTTCTCAGCATTAATGGTTAAAGTCCATGTAATTGTTTTGTTTACATAGTCAATTGCCCCACGTGCTTTATTAAAGATGTTTGAAGCCAGGTCTAGAGTTGCTGTGTCTGAACCACTATCTCCTCTTGTTACAGTATTTGTAATCGTGCCCGTATTTGCATCTGTAACAAATTCATCTTCCAGCTCCGAATCATAAACAATTTTAAAGGCAGATGTTACTTCACCATTTGGACCTGAGGTGTTAGTTGATTTATCAAAGTCAATCTCAAAATCATAGTCATGTTCAGTTAAAGCATAGTCTGTGTCTTTAGTTAAAAGAGTTGAAGATTGTTCACTTTGACCATCACTTGATAATATTACACGATATACTTTAAAACTACTGTAATCAATTTTATGCTTACCAGTTGTTGGCGACGAGCCTGTCAGTGTATCTGTTAATTTCGCTTTATCAGCAGGTATTTTTTGACCTAGCCAGTTATACTTAATTGTCCATGTCGAATTATATTTATCGCCACTTCTTGTTTTATCTAAGCTCGGTCCATATTGTACAGTTTGTGTTCCATTGGCTGTTGTGTTAGCAGGAATATTTGTCCCTGTCAAAGTAGCTACGTTTGTATAGGACATACTTGATGCAGTTGGATCTGCTGTTACAACAGTGTTATATGTTACTTTGTATGCATAGTATCCATCTGTCAATGAGATAGGGAATGAGGTTTCAATGCTTGTATCGTCTACAGCACCTGGGCTATTTGAATTAAACCCATTCAATCCAATTTTGTATCGCTCAACTGTAATATTTCCAGCCAGCTCATGCTTTGCATCTGGTACATCATTCAAACTTGCACTTTCAAGTTTTTGCCCACCAGTATTCACCCAAACTGTCCAGGGAATCGTTACTTCACCACTTGCGTCTCGTGTAATAGAACCAGCATTTTTAGTTAGTAATTCCCCACTATCTGTAGGTGCAAATTCAAAGTCTAGTTGAACATCCGCTCCTCCAAGCACAGGGATTATTAATGATTGTTCAAGTTCACTTTCATCAGCAAAATTATCAAATTTCGCCATAAACTCAAAGTTCATACTACCTGATTGTCCTTGTTCTAATTCACTATCTATTGTGACTGTTACTGTTTTTGTAGCACTGTTATAGCTTGACGAATAGGCTAACCAATCACCAGTCTCTGTTAATGTTCTTGATTGATTAAAAGAACCTGCTGTGTACTCTTCAATCATATTGGCAGGTAATTGGAATGTGAACGTAGAACCTATTCCATAATCAATTGTTGGATCCAAAGAGAATGTGTAGTTTAGATATACTACATCACCCTTTTTAGGTTTTGGCCCTGAATAATTTGCTAAATCTGTAGCATTTGTAATTAATGTTCCACCTTGTGAAAAGAGCTTTAAGCCACTAAATGACATCGTCACATCTGCTTGCATATTTTCAACAGGGTAACCTACTGGCGCACCTAATGGTATTATTAACTGTGGCTGGTTTTCTAGCTGCTCTTCTTGTTGTTCTTCTGGCTGTCCTTCTTGCTGTTCTTCTGGTTGCTCTTCTTGTTGTTCTTCTGGCTGCTCTTCTTGCTGTCCTTCTGTTTGCTCTTCTGATTTTGTTTCATCTTCTGGAGTTGTCACTTCAGCAGCATCTTCACTTGGTATTTCACTTGTAGTATTTTGGTTTCCTACTTCTCCATTAGAATCAATCACAGTATTTTCGCTAGATTCATTTTGAGGAGTCACAGGTGGTTGACTCTCGTCGGCAAACACTGAAATTGGTGAAAGTACTGTTTGAAATACAAGTAGCAATATAATTATCGCTATGTTTAATTTTTTCATGTTTCTCTCCTTTTTTAGTTAGAGAGATACCTGATACTGTTTGCTACAAGATTGATCCTTTCAGGTTTAGGAAAGGAATGAACAAACAATAGGTCACACTCTCTCCTTTAATTTTTATGGAAACATCTCAAATAAAATTCAACCATTATCTTAATATAGGTCATTAGAATTATTCACAGATGTTTCCACATATCTTTACGGCACTTTTGTATTACAACAATCAATGGGCACCACCTCCATTTCAAAATTATTGATTAATTATATCTAATTCAACTTAACAGTTTCTAAACAATTATCTAAAAATAATAAAGCAGTAAACAACATCCCCCTGGAACGTGTTTACTGCTTTATTATTTTTAAAATTTATATTTATTTATTGTCTTTCCTTAATAACATTAATATTTGTTTTTTTACAGTTGAGTTTGTTGAATCGTCCTCTAAGAAATCTAATGGGAAATAGATTTTATGATCTCGTTTCATACGCCCTGAGATAGCATCCACAATAATGGATTCACGTGAAAGCTCCCGTAGCTCACCATTTTTCATTTCTAAAAAAATTGGTACACGCACTTCTTCCTCACCTGGTCTGTAAAAATCATATGGCAGATCTGCTGTTGTATCATGTACAAGATAATAATCGGGGTCTAATCCTGCCTTTTTGAAAAGCTCTTGGAGTTTTTGATATTTATTGAGCTCTACTCCAGGGTCTAAATCAATGTATTGAAATAGCTTACGATTCACAAAGCGGCGGCTTAAATCACTTAGAATGGCATCCTCCTCTTGCATCCATAACTGAAAATATGTAAAAAGTATACTCTCGTCTAACGCAAGATAATCCTCTAATGTAATAACATTTCGGAAAAATGCTAGGAAATGAGTAGGCTCATGCTTAAATGTATAGCCCGCTAAGCTTAATTGTTTTACTCTTTTTAATATATTATTTAATATTACCTCTGCACTTCGTGAAACAGGATGGAAATAAATTTGTAAGTACATTTGATAGCGACTCATTATATAGTCTTCCACCGCATGCATGCCTGTTGCTTTGATTACTACTTGGTTTTTTCTTGGACGCATTACTCTTAAAATCCGTTCCATATCAAAATGACCGTAGCTTACACCTGTAAAATAAGCATCACGTTGTAAGTAATCCATACGATCTGCATCAATTTGGCTCGAAATTAAACTAATTACTTGCTTATTTGGATATGTCTTTTCAATTACTTGGGATACCTTTTCAGGAAAATCAGCTGCCACTTTTTTTAAGATCGCATTTACTTCTGTATCTCCCAACAAAATTTGCCTTGTAAAATATTCATGATCAAGCTCAAATACATTTTCAAAGGCATGGGAAAATGGGCCATGACCTAAATCATGTAAAAGGGCTGCACATAACACTAATAATCTTTCACTTTCATCCCAATCTGGACGCCCTACAAAGATATCATCTACTATGCGACGTACAATTTCGTAAACCCCCAGAGAATGACTAAAGCGACTATGCTCTGCTCCATGAAATACTAAAAATGTGGTACCTAGTTGACGAATTCTACGTAAACGCTGAAATTCTCTTGTACCCACTAAATCCCATATCACTTGATCTCGAACATGTACATAACGGTGTACTGGATCTTTAAATACCTTTTCTTCTTCTAATTTAGCGTTTGCATATGTCATTTGGATAGCACCCCCATTTTGTTATAGTTCTATTATATGCGATAAATCTAGGACTAGCATACTTATTGCCATTTTTCTATAGATATTAACAACCTATTTCGATTACCTTTATCATTATTTTTATATTTATATTGGTCTAATTTCTCAACATATAAAAAAAGCAAAACAAAAACTATCCCCCAAGTAGAGATAGCTTTTAGTTTTACTTTTTTAATTTTGCTAAAACCTTTTCCATTAGTTCATCTTCTGTTAATGCAGCAACAGGTCGGCTATTTACAAAGGTAAATGTCTTTTTGCGTCCTGGACCACAGTAAGAATGACAGCCAATTTCGATGGTTGCATCAGGATCGATTTCCTTTAATTTTGGAATTAACGTTTTTAAGTTAACGGCCTGACATTCATCGCAAACTTTAAATTCGTTTGCCATTTTGTCAACAACCCTTTCTATATAGTATTTTTCAAACATAATCTCGCTCTATTGCACACATGACCTTCACATATTTAAGTATGCAGCATGTGCACAAACCTACATCGGGTATTGTATCGTACTTTTCCCCTTCTATTCAAGCATAATTCCTTCTACATAGATGAATAAAAGGTTAAAAGATTGGTCATGCTAGTCTTAAATAACAAGTTCCAGATAAAGGTGGGAGGATTTTAATATGAGTAAAGTAAGACAAGATGCTTGGTTAAAAGAAAACGATGAATTACTAGCAGAGGCTGTAATCCGTCATGTAACAGAAGGAAGCACACAGCTTAATGCCTTTGAGGAAGCAGGCGATGCATTAAATCGTACTGCGGCAGCCTGTGGTTTTCGTTGGAATGCCGTTGTTCGTAAAGAATACGAGGAACAATTAGCAGAAGCTAAAAAGGAAAGAAAAGAGAGAATGCGAGTGTTGGGAGCGCCAGCAAGACGCCGTGCTTCTAGTATGTTTACCGTAAATAATAGTGCTGCAGAAGGAAAATCAATTCCGCTATCTGCCCTTTCTCTTGATATTGTCATAGCTTATTTACTACGTTTACAGCATTCTGGTGAAGTAGGAAATGAATCTTCAAAATGGCGACAACTTGTACATGTAACATCTGAGAAAAATAAAAAACTAGAGAAAACCATTACAAAACTAGAAGAGGAAAATCGAGCGATTCGCAAAGATTACGAGCAATTTGTACAAATTATGAATCGTGCTAGACGTCTTGTTACGCTTGATGAAGAGGAAGAGCGAATTGCACCTGTTTTTAAAATGGAGAAGAACGGAAATCTTGTAACTAGCAGTTCTATTTATCAACCAGAAAATGGCGATGCGCTAAATTAGCCGCATCGCTTTTTCTGTTTCATATAATCAACCAGCTTACTTACGTTCAAGCATTTTGGTGTTGCGCTCAAAAACGCGCTGTAAATAAAAACCATACAACGTTAATTCTTCGTCATAAAAGGACTGTGGACGTACTTCCTCGGCCCACTGATTAAGTAGTTGCTGTAGACGAATAACAACCGCTTCTACTGTTAAATGAGGGTCTATAAGCTCTGATAGCGAAGCCATGACTTCTGGCACGATTTGAGGGTAAGTGAATTTTGTTTCCTCTTGTTGCAAACTTTCTTCATAAAAGTCACGGATAAGTGCCGCGCGTTGTGAGCCACTCCCCTCAATACATAAATAAATTTGCACTGCCACCCCTTGACGTAAGCGTCTTTGTGAAATACCAGCAAATTTTTTCCCATCAATACTTAAATCATAAGAACCTGGGCAATAAGAGCCTACTATTTCATAAGCCTCAATTTTTTCAGCTACTTCTGGGAACAATCCCTTCACAAGGTCTACCATTACATCATAGCCATCGTTTATACTGAGCGACTCTTTTTGTTCAGACAATACAATGGAAATATTAAGAATCCCTTCATCTAGCACAACCGCTAGTCCACCAGAATTACGAACAATAGGATGATAGCCTCTAGATTCTAGTAATTCCATACCTTGCTGAACATAAGGTAAACGATGGTCTTGAATACCTAGCACAACAGATGCCTCATGAACCCATGTACGAATTGTTGGAGGAGACATCAATTGGCCGACTAATTGGCACAATGTATCGTCCGTCGCAAAAGATTCAAGCGGTGATCTTTGCTTCGCACTAATGGATTGATCATAATAACGCCAAATTGGCTGTTGTAAAATATGTTTCATATCGGTACTCCTCTTATTACATCTCTTCTCTTTAGAATACATGATCTTTAGATGGTGTCAAATTCGTGAATTACTATCATGAACTTAGGGATTTTGTACAAACTATGATAAACTAATTTTTGAATGGTATTCACTTATAAAGGAGTGTTTTCAATAATGAATGAAGCAGCAATTACGTTAGATGGTTGGTACGCTTTACATGATTTCCGCTCAATTGATTGGGCATCTTGGAAACTTGTTTCTGCTGAGGAACGTCAAGCAGCAGTAGAGGAATTTATAGCTTATTTAGAAAAACTGAACGAAGCAGACGTAGCTAAAACAGGTGCTCATGCTTTCTATGCAATCGTTGGTCAAAAAGCTGACTTTATGATTATGACATTGCGTGAAACAATGGATGAGTTACAAGAGCTTGAAGCAGAATTCAATAAATTAGCTATTGCAGATTTTACAATTCCTACATATTCTTATGTATCTGTGGTAGAGCTTTCAAACTATTTAGCTGGCGAGTCAAATGAAGATCCTTACCAAAATCCACATGTACGTGCGCGTCTATATCCTGAACTTCCGCGCGCTAAATATGTATGCTTCTATCCAATGGATAAACGCCGTCAAGGGAACGACAACTGGTACATGCTATCAATGGATGAGCGTAAATCATTAATGCGTTCACATGGAATGATTGGTCGCGGCTATGCTGGTAAAGTAAAACAAATTATTACTGGCTCTGTAGGCTTCGATGATCACGAATGGGGCGTAACTTTATTTGCTGATGACGTACTGCAATTCAAAAAATTAGTATATGAAATGCGCTTTGACGAAGTGTCAGCACGCTATGGCGAATTCGGGGAGTTTTTCGTCGGAAACCTTCTTGATAAAGATAAATTGGTTAAATTCTTAACTGTTTAATATCTAATTAAAAATGCGAGTCCATATTGACGGACTCGCATTTTTAAATTTCGTTTTCTTCTGCATTCTCAGATTCGAATATTAAAATAATAATATGAATAAAAATCCCAGTTAGAATCATAAGAAAAACTAAATACCAATTATATGGTTGATGATAATATTCTGCTATTCCAACTGCCAGAAAAGCGCTGATGATGATCGCTACAAACATACTAAAAATACGCATGGAAACGCTCCTTCATAAAAGCAAAAATAAAGTCAATTTTAGTATGTCACGCTATATTTTTAATATACTTACTAGGCAAGAATAATTATGTCTTATTGGATTTCAGCTAAAACAAGCATTGTAAAGGCATTTTTCCTGATGCCCTGCTTTCCACCCTTTTACTCACAATATAAAAAAGTGCCATCTTTTAGCGATGACACTTTCTTAACCTCAACACGTTTCTTCTATATACCTCATTAAGAGCTCTCGTTCTTTACTTTTAAAATTAAGATAACCGTTTGAATAAAAAAACCAATCACTATAATAACAATAAAGAGATACCAGTGGAGCGGCTGTCCATAAAACTCCCCTAATAGAAAGGCCAGTACTGCACTTAATAAGATCCCAAACCAAACGCCAATTTCCATAAGCCATCACCTCACATGTATTAGATACACATGCAATTCATTGATCTCACGTTCCCCTAAATCTATTTTTTTCTATTTACCCTTTTTGCTATAAAAACTATCGGGCCTTGCAGGATTTGAAGTATTTTCTACGTACTTGTCGTTATTACTACTATATGCATAGTAACTTTAATATGTGATTGTCTTTCTTAACAAAATTGAACATGACTACTATACCTTCGTGCATATACTGTCTGCGAGGAGGTATGAAAATCGCTGTTATTAAGACGAATGATGCACAGACAGCCCTACTTGCAAGACTAATGCGTGCCGAAGCAGAAGGCGAAGGAGAGTTAGGTATGCTGATGGTTGGGAATGTTGGCGTTAATCGTGTAAGAGGTGATTGTTTAGATTTTGGTGATATTCGAACAATTGAACAAATGGTTTATCAGCGTCCGGGAGGCTTTGAGGCAACACAAAAGGGTTATTTTTATCAAAGAGCACGTGATCAAGATATCCGGTTAGCTAAAAGAGTAATTCAGGGTGAAAGATTTCATCCAGCTACTCGCTCTTTGTGGTTTTTCATGCCAGCAGGTGATTGTCCTGCACAATGGTATGGCCAATGGAATACTGGCAGGTTCAAATCCCATTGTTTTTTCTCGCCAACTGAACAAGATTGTCCTCAAATTTAAAAAGAAAGTAGGTTGATAATTGATGATGCCTTATTATTGGACACCAACAACGCAACAACAAATGACTCCTCCTCCAGTCACACTTCCGAGCGGACGACCACCCGGCCGTGAGGAGTCCTATATAGAAAATATTTTACGTTTGAACCGTGGAAAACCAGCTACCTTCCATTTTTCTTTTGAGCACGCAGTAGAGCAGGGAAAAAACACAAAAACTGTTCGTGGTGTGGTAGAAGCAGCTGGTCGAGATCATGTCATTATTCGTGAGCTTAAGTCTAATCATCGTTTTCTTTTCCCTATGATTTATTTCGATTTTGCTGAGTATGATGAGGAAATGGCTTACTTTAATCAAAATCCATAATTCTATCTCTAAGTAAAAATCCGCAATACACTCACTGACCAAAAGTCGATGGGCGTATGCGGATTTTTATCATTGGCTATGTTCAATTTTCTTTTAAATACGTTAAGGCTGCTTTACCTAAGGTTTTTGCTGCAATTAGCATAGCACGTTCATCAAAATCAAAGCGTGCATGATGATGCGGATAGGCCGTTTCCCATTCTGGCTTTTTAGCTCCTGTGAAGAAAAATGTGCCTGGTACTTTTTCTAAATAATACGCAAAGTCTTCCCCAATCATAAATGGCGGACATGTTATTACTTGATCTACCCCTGGTACAGTCGACGCCAATTGTGCCAAAAACTCGGTTTCTCTCAGATGGTTATAAACAGGTGGATAACCCCTTGTGTAACGATATTCGTAACTTGCCCCAAATGCCAGACAAGTCGCATTTAATACTGCTTCTAACTCTTGTTCCATTTGTATGCGTACTTCTTCTTCAAATGTACGAATTGTCCCCGCTAAAACTACCCGATCAGCTATAACGTTAAACGGATTAATTGCCTCAAAATGACCGATTGTTAAAACAGCTGATTTCAATGGGTCAATTCGTCTTGAAACAAGCTGTTGAGCATTAACGACAAATTGGGAGGCTAGGGTAACTGCATCAATAGAATGATGAGGCTCTGCGCCATGACCACCCTTTCCTTGTACCGTTATTTCTACTTTATCCGCGGCAGCCATGATGGCTCCGTCTTTCACTAATATTTCTCCTAATGGTGTAGGTGCCCATAAATGTGTACCAAAAATAACATCTACACCTTCTAAACAACCATCCTCAATCATCGGCTTAGCTCCACCTGGAGCCACTTCCTCTGCATGCTGATGAATAAATACGACATTGCCTTCAATTTGGTCCCTCATCGCATTTAATGCCTTAGCTAGCCCAAGCAATGTAGCTGTATGTCCATCATGTCCACATGCATGCATTTTTCCAGCTATTTTAGATTTGTAAGGTACATCATTTTCTTCTTGAATCGCTAATGCATCGAAGTCAGCTCGTAAAGCCACCGTTTTGCCCGGCTTTCCGCCACGTAATATCGCTACGACGCCACGTCCTCCCACTCCTTCTCGAACCACATGACCCAATTCTCTATGAAAAGTAGCTATATAGGATGGCGTTTCGACTTCTTCAAAGGATAATTCAGGGTATTCATGTAAATGGCGACGAATCCCTACCATCTCATTATAGTTAGCATCCAGTAATGTAAATAGTTTTTCCATACTACGTAACCTCACTTTTGATATTTTCGAAATATTGCAAGTAATATTAGTAGTGTACTATAAATTCTTACAAAATGGATAGGATTTAAATCCCTATCTTTGAAAGATGACTCATAACAAAGAAAAACCCCCCTACAAATAATGTAAGAGAGTCAGCTTAAAATTAGCGAGCATGCTTGATAGCAGTTAAAATAATAAGTAGCCATCCAGCTAAGAATAGTACGCCACCAATTGGTGTAATAGCTCCTAATACTTTAATACCACTTATCGCCAGAACATATAAGCTCCCAGAAAAGAAAACAATACCAAGGTTAAAGAAAATACCTGCTAGATTTAATTGTTTCACTTCACCTAATAGTTTAGAGCTCATTAACAGACCAATGATTAGTAATCCTGTAGCGTGAAACATTTGATATTGAACAGCCGTTTCCCAAATACCTCGACTATATTCATCTAAAATTTCCTTTAAAGCATGTGCACCAAATGCACCGAATGCTACTGCTAATAGGCCATGAAGAGCACCTGTCACGATAAATCTTTTCATTTTCGTTACCCTACCTTTAAAATGGATTAAAAATCAAAAATGGAATCGCCATTGGCTCCATCTTCTTCAATCTTTGCTGTATATAAAGTGGATGGTTTTGACTCTGATACAAGCATTTGCGGTACATACTTATGAGGAGTGATAGATGGTGCATCACTCGAAGAATCTAACACCACATCACATAATGCTCGAATGGCTGTAAGTGCCTCACGAATTTGCTGATCATTTCCCGCATTTTTTGCGTAAGATAATTGTTTTTCAAGTTGCTGTATAACGGCTTGATAAGAAATCATTACATTCTCCCACTTTCTACTTTTGGTACGAATTTTAAACAATCTACACCCGAGGATTGCTTCACAACAACGGATGGTATTTGCTTTGTTTTAAAGCCATAAGCTGCACATGCTCGTGGGTTTTGAGGGTCCCAGGTTACTTTAAAAAATTGACACTTAAAACAATTCACCTTCATCAATGTCCCTCACTTTCTTCTATATTAAATGTAACATGATTGCTAAAGCGTATAAAGCAAACGATTTGTGCCAATCTATGCTAAACACCAATCAATCGGCTGCTTGCCCCACTCCACTAATTGTTGATTTATCTTTGAATAAGGTTTACTACCAAAGAATCCTCGATAAGCACTTAATGGACTTGGGTGTGGCGCTTCGAGTATGACATGTGGTGTTTTATATTTTCGGATTAATTGCTTTTTGCGTTGCGCTGGTTTGCCCCACAATACAAAAATTAGTGGTTCTTCCCTTGCAGCTAATAGATCGATAACAGCATCGGTAAATTGCTCCCACCCTCGTTCTTTATGGGAATTCGCTTGTCCTGCTCGAACTGTAAGCACCGTATTTAATAGCATAACACCCTGTTCAGCCCACTTTGTTAGCGTTCCATTTTGAGGAATTGGACAGCCTAAATCATCCTGTAGCTCTTGAAACATATTCCGTAAGCTAGGAGGATGTGGAATACCTGGTTTAACAGAAAAGCTTAGCCCATGCGCTTGATTAGGCCCATGATAAGGGTCTTGTCCCAAAATAACAACCTTCACATCATGATATGCTGTTGTATAGAATGCGTTCATCACATCATTGATTGGTGGATAAATAGTTTGTGTCGAATATTCATTTGCGACAAATTGACGTAGTTTTTGATAATATGGTTTTTCTAATTCTTCTTTGAGTACTTCTTGCCAATCATTCGGGAATACTTGTTTCATCGTTCTTTAAGCCCCTTTCTCTTCTTACAACGGTACAAAAAATTAATGATGAATTCAAGCATCAGTTGAAACTGACCATATAAAAATATAGTATTCTGGCTATTTTTATAGAATCAGAATCGGACTATACTAGATGTTAATTTTATAACTCTTAACGATAAAGGAGATCCTTTACATGACTCTAAAAAAAACATTAACAATTGCTGGTTCAGATACATCAGGCGGTGCAGGAATGCAAGCTGACCTTAAAACATTCCAAGAGCACGGTACATATGGGATGGTGGCATTAACAGTTGTCGTAACAATGGACCCTAACGGCTGGACACATAACGTCACACCTTTGCCAACTGATTTACTACAAAAACAAATTGACACAGCACTTTCCACAGGAATTGATGCCATTAAGACAGGAATGCTCTCAACAGAAGAAATTATTCGTATTGCTGGAAAGGCTATTGCAAATTCAGGGACTAAAAATGTTGTCATCGATCCTGTTATGGTATGTAAAGGTGACGATGAAGTACTGAATCCAGGTAACACAGATGCCATGATTCAGCATCTTTTACCACTAGCAGCGGTAACAACACCAAACCTTTTTGAAGCTGGACAATTAGCTGGCACAGGTACACCAAAAAACATTGACGACATGAAGATTGCTGCTCGTAAAATCCATGAACTAGGAGCTAAAGCTGTTGTCATAAAAGGTGGAAAAGCCCTAGCTACTGAAAAAGCAATAGACTTATTCTTTGATGGTGAAACATTCTACTTATTAGAATCTGAAAAAGTTGCATCTACAAATAACCACGGTGCAGGCTGTACTTTTGCTGCCTCTGTCACAGCGAATCTTGCGAATGGACTTACTATTAAAGATTCTGTCATTGAAGCAAAAGAGTTTGTATCGGCAGCTATTGCACATGGCTGGGCGCTAAATGAATATGTAGGTCCTGTCATGCATGGAGCGAAATCACGCTTTGGTGCTCCACAGGTAACAGTAACAGAAATATAAGGATGAAAGGGATGTCTCAAAGTCATTTGAGACATCCCTCTTTTTTACATATAATTCTCCATCTTTTCTAGCCGATAATCCCATGGATCATTCATAGATATAAATTGCGCTAATGCTTTACTTTCCTTTTTACGTTCAGCACGGGCCTTCGCTCGTTCTGAAGCTGTTTCATGCAATTTTGTCTCTTCTACTGTTTCAGGTATTACTCGTGGGACCAGTGCTGGCTTGTTATTTTCATCCAATGCCACGAAAGTTAATAATGCAGTCGCTGCCACCTTTCTCTCCCCAGTTTTCAAGTTTTCAGAAATGACTTTAACAAAAACCTCCATAGAAGACCTTCCCGTCCAAGTTACATAGGATTCGAAATAAACCGAATCTGTTGGGCGAATGGGATGTAGGAAATCGACTGAATCAGTTGAGGCTGTAACACAATCTCTTCTGCTATGCTTTGCAGCTGAAATGGAAGCAACTTGATCAATATCGCTCATCAATCGTCCGCCAAATAATGTATTATGATTATTTACATCGTTTGGAAATACACGACTTGTACGCATCACTCTTGATTCCTTACAATATTTAAAGTCCTTATTCACTCTAATTCCCCCTCTAAACGTCTTGTTTATTCCTACTATAATGCTATATTTAAATGGAAAAATCAATGTAATTATTAGAAAATTACAAATACTAAACAATTATTTAATGATGAGTATTTATCCGATAAAGATTAAAATTGGACAAGATACGTTAATGCCTCATACCCCATATATTAGCTGTATGGGAGGGGAAAAAATGAAAAAAAACAAGGTAGAAGACTTAACGGAAGAATCAGGTTTACTAGCTGGAGAAATCACCTCTTCAAAAGTTGAAGTAATTGCCTCCATCATATTAACACTTGGTTACTCATTATCCACCCTTGCCACAATATTGGCTCTGCAGGAGGAGGAAGAATTGGCACAAGCCAAAACTACTGAAACCCAAGATCAAAATCTTTATATGAAGCAAATGTTTAAACAATTACAAAATGTTAATAATCGTTTAGATACAATAGAACGAAAGCTCAATCGATACTAACAAATACATAGCCTACATTAATTTTCAATAAAAAACCGCGACTCTCCGTCATAAAGAAAGTCGCGGTTTTTATTATACTATGATAATGAGCTTCATTTTTCTTCCCTTTTTCACAGCCACCTTGCATAACCTGTTCAAGGAACGTCATCTATTGTACCAAGATAGAATTCATTATTTCTGAAATAATACTACCTTCAACAGGTGGAGCTGTCTTCACACACAAATTAGGAAGAAGTCATGGTTGCAATATCTTTTCAGATGTGAAAACGGATACAATGCGAAACGACACAGTTTGTACATATTTATTTTCACACTCCCTATATTGATACATTACAATAATTTTTTCAAGAATATTGCTTAAGAACTTGTCATAGATTTAGAGATGATGATTTATTTCTCTGGATGCTACGATTCATTTTCACACTCTCAAAAATTTGGACCAAATGGCGCTAAGGTTTGTAAATATAAATCATCAATTTTTTTATCAAAGCAATCAATTTCCCTTTGCGAATTTTTTTTACTATACTTAAAGGAGAAATGATCGAGAGGAGTGTTAAGATGCAAGAAGTACAAGTAGAGACGTTGCAAAAATTGCTGAATTCTTTCGCCAACAAAGACGTTTATATTCATCTTGAGACGACAAACGGATCTTATGCAGCACACTATGATGAACAGTTTTTTAATGCAGGTGCTTTTATTCGCAATGCTAAAATTAACTATGAGCTTGCTAAGGTTGTAGATAATGCACCTCATCGTGTGGGTTTAAAATTACCTCATGGCTGGGTTTATGCTCAAGGCATTACACATTTTGAATTAGATGATTTAGGCCGTTTATTAATGGCTGGACTAGACTACTCTGGAAAATTGGCGATTGCGCTTGAAATTAGTGAAACGCCATTTACTTACTAAGGGGGACGACTATTTGAATTTACAACCACAACGTCATATTTTAATTGTGTACCCTCACCCAGATGATGAGGCTTTCTCAGTTGCGGGAACCATCGCCTACTATACAAAGAAAATGAATACACCTGTTACATATGCCTGTTTAACATTAGGCGAAATGGGACGTAATTTAGGTAATCCACCCTTTGCTACACGCGAGTCTTTACCTGAAATCCGTCGTAAGGAATTGGTTGCAGCGGCAGAGGCAATGGGTATTCAAGATTTACGCATGCTTGGTCTACGTGATAAAACAATAGAATTTGAAGATGATGAGAAAATGGTAAAACTAGTGGAAGGGCTAATCGAAGAACTAATGCCTTCTTTAATTTTCACATTTTTACCTGGCTTTGCTGTTCACCCAGACCATGAAGCAACAGCACGTGCTGTAGTTGAAGCTGTACGTCGTATGCCAAAGGCTGCTCGTCCACAAATATTCGGTTGTGCATTCGCCAATGATACGATTGAAAAAAATGGTGAACCACATGTGGTCTATGATATTCGGGAAATGCGAATGGACAAATTAAAAGCATTACAAGCCCATGCGTCTCAGACTGGTTGGATGATGCAGGAGACTGAAAAACGTATTGATGACGGCGAACCAATGAGCGAGAGCTGGCTTAATGTTGAAAAGTTCTATATTGTTGACCCAGATAAATATGTAAAATAAATAAAGTACTGTTCTCATTTTTGGAGAACAGTACTTTTTAATTAGGCAGCTCTTACTCTCTTCATCATATGCACAATGATCGTGATGAAAAAAGCAATCACTAAGAAAAGGAAGAATAAATAATGAGGGATGTGGATATTGAAAACACTTACTAACATTTTTAAGCCGATGACACCTATAATTATGAAGGCTGTTGCTTCAAGCTCTGGTATTTTTTCAATGATGATTAAAAAAACACCTGCAATCGTCCTCATCATTAATATTCCTAACATCCCTCCAATTAAAAGCACCCAGACCTGATCTGATATCGCAAACGCAGCAAAGATTGAGTCAATTGAAAAAGCAATATCCATTAGCTCAACAGAAATGACAGTTGCCCAAAACGTGCCGAAAAGACGCACCATCCATCCTGACCTCTTTACCTCTTTTACACTATCCTCATTCCCTATGTGAAGGAAATGAGCTACACAAAGCCAACCTAAATACAAAGCACCTAATACTTTAATAAACCAAAATTCTACTAGATAAACACCTATGCCAATAAATAAAAATCTAAAAAAATAGGCACCTAGCATACCATACATTAATGCCCGTTTTCGCTGTTTATCTGGTAAATGTTTCACTAGTACCGCTAATACCAGTGCATTATCTGCCGACAGCAAACCTTCTATAATAATTAATGAGGATATTAGTCCCCAGGAGACAGGGTCCATTAGTACTTCTTGCCACATCGCCAAATCAAAAAACTTCCAATATGTTGATAAAATTCCTTGAATGATTTCCACTACATACCCTCCTACTTGTCCTAAGCTAATCTAGTATATGCTTGACCATTTTTGTTATGAGAGTAGTATTTTTTAGATTTGAAACAACAGATTTTCTCCCCTTAAATTGAGCTAATTCTAGGTCTGAGACATTGCTTCTTTATAAAATAATTAGCTATATCAAGATAAAACGCTTACATCATAAAATAGACACGGAAAATTTAGAATTTACTAAAAATTAATCACAAAAAGCAAATAAAGTGTGCTATCATAGATAAATGTTTTAAACGTATAACGGAGGATGAATACTATGGAAGTTGCTGATACTAGAACCGTGCAAGTGGAGAATGTCCTGATTGCACATCATTTTTTAAAAGATGTAGTTGTGCACACACCACTACAAAAAAACGACTATTTATCCGAGAAATACGGAGCTAATATTTATATTAAACGCGAAGATTTACAGCATGTACGCTCATTCAAGCTTCGTGGTGCCTATTATAAAATTAAAAAAATCGAGGATGAAGCACGCAATGCTGGGGTTGTCTGTGCAAGTGCAGGCAATCATGCACAAGGTGTAGCTTATGCCTGTGCCCAATTAAAAATTCAAGCAAGCATTTTTATGCCACAAACAACGCCGAAGCAAAAAATAGACCAAGTACGTATGTTTGGACGTGAATATGTGGAAATTATTTTAGCAGGAGATACATTCGATGATTCTGCTGAAAGCGCGTTGAGCTATTGTGAAGAGCATGGTAAAATCTTCATTCATCCATTTGATGATTTTGATGTCATTGCTGGTCAAGGAACGGTAGCGGTAGAAATTATGAATGATATGGAGGAGCCAATCGACTACGTATTCGGAAGTATTGGCGGTGGTGGCTTAATGTCAGGCGTGTCTGCCTACATTAAAAATCTCTCTCCTGCTAGTAAAATTATTGGTGTGGAGCCTGCTGGTGCTGGTAGTATGAAGGCTGCCTTTGCTGAAGGTGGCGCAGTTGCTCTTGATTGGATTGATAAATTCGTTGATGGTGCTGCAGTAAAATGTGTCGGTCACCACACTTATGATGTTTGTCGTCGCTATTTAGATGATATTGTTCTTGTACCTGAAGGCAAGGTATGTACGACCATTCTAGATCTATATAATAAACATGCGATTATCGCTGAGCCTGCAGGAGCATTATCAGTGGCAGCTCTTGATTTTTATAAAGAAGAAATTAAAGGTAAGTCAGTCGTTGTCATCATCAGTGGTGGGAATAATGACATTGGACGAATGCAGGAGATTAAAGAAAAGTCACTTATACACGAAGGATTACTTTACTACTTCATCGTCAGCTTCCCTCAGCGTGCCGGAGCATTACGTCAATTCCTCACTAGTGTACTTGGACCAAACGATGACATTACTACCTTTGAATATACCAAGAAAAATAATAAAGAAAGTGGCCCTGCACTAGTCGGCATTGAGTTAGGTGATCGTGCTGAATATGAAGGACTACTTGCCCGAATGGATGAATTCGGCTTCAAATACAAAGAAGTAAACAACGATATTCAACTATTTGGCTTACTCGTTTAAAATGAAGAGCCTCACTTCTCTGAAAGTGAGGCTCAGACTGTAGACAAACTCAATGAATTTTGAGTTTGCCTACAGTCTTTTTTCTTTTACAATAAAATAAAGTAAAGCCGTTGATTTCCACTACGGGCGGACGCTTTCCGCGGGCGGGGTCGAGCTGCTTCCCTCGCTTCGCTTAGTCCAGGATCTCGACTTTCCCGCTTTTCCCGCAGGAGTCGCCACCCTTCGTTCCAATCAACTTCTACATAAAGAATTCCTTATTCATCTATTGATAAAAAGTACACTTTCGAGGTGATCAACCATGATGACGAAAAATTAAATCAATGAACGTGAACAATTAGAAATGCTAACGATTGATCAATTAGTTCCCCAAGATCATTTAGTACGAAAACTAGAGGCGGCTATTGATTTTTCATTTATCTATCCTTTAGTAGAAAACCTCTACTCTGCTAAAGGACGCCCTAGTATTGATCCTGTTGTTCTCTTTAAAATGACGTTTATTCAGTACGTTTTTGGTATACGGTCCATGCGTCAAACCATCAAAGAAATTGAAACGAATATGGCGTATCGTTGGTTTTTAGGGTTTGGCTTCCATGCAGAAGTCCCGCATTTCTCTACCTTCGGTAAAAATTATGTCCGTCGCTTTCAAGACACTGATATATTTGAGCAGATATTCTATCGTATATTAAAAGAGATTATGCATCAAGGACTCCTCCATGCAGACCATTTATTTATCGATTCTACGCATGTGAAAGCGAGTGCGAATAAACGAAAGTATGATAAAAAAGTTGTGCGAAAAGAAACACGGGCTTATGAAGAGAAACTTCAATTAGAGTTAAATATTGATCGTGAGGAACACGGAAAAAAGCCCTTTTCCCCGGAGAAATTTGAAAAAGAAGAATGGAAAGAAATAAAGGAAAGCACGACAGATCCTGAAAGTGGATATTACGTGAAGGATGAACGTACGAAACAGTTTGCGTATTCTTTTCATGCAGCGACAGATGAAAAGGGCTTTGTCTTAGGTGCCATTGTGACTCCGGGAAATGTGCACGATAGCCATGTATTGCAGCCACTTGTTGAAAGAGTCATTCAAAACGTTCAAAAACCAATCGCTGTTGCGGCAGATGCAGCCTATAAAACACCAGCGATTACGAACTTTTTATTAGAGAATCAAATGTTGCCTGTTCTTCCGTATACACGACCTAAAACGAAAGATGGATTCTTCCGAAAGCATGAGTATATATATGACGAGCATTATAATTGTTATCTTTGCCCACAAGGGCAGATATTGAAGTATGCAACTACGACGAAAGAAGGATATCGGCAATATAAATCGAATCCTTTGATTTGTGCGAAGTGTCCAAGCCTTTCCCAATGTACAGAAAGTAAGCATCATCAAAAACTCATTCAACGCCATATCTGGGAGTCGTATGTGGAGGAAGCTGAACATTTACGCCATTCCTATGACATCAAACAAATTTATGCAAAGCGCAAAGAAACGATTGAGCGTGTCTTTGCCGATGCAAAAGAAAAGCATGGTATGCGATGGACAACCTTAAGAGGTCTGAAAAAATTGTCCATGCAGGCGATGCTTACTTTTGCTGCCATGAATTTAAAGAAACTGGCTACTTGGACGTGGCAGGCAGCTTAAGAAGGTATCTATGCTCGAAGAGTATGTTGAATTTGGTAGTATATTACCAAATGTTAAAGATAAAATAGGAAGAAAAATGACAAAAGCCCATCGAAAGTGAACTTCTCGATGGGCTTTTGTCTACAGTCTGAGCCTCACTTCTCTGAAAGTGAGGCTTTTTTATGCATAAAGTTTATTGATCGTTTAATTTCCCTAAATAAAATTATTCAAACTAGTGCATGAGCGTTTTATATGATGTTGAAAAAACAATATTGTCTGCGGAAAGAGACATTCTGGCAAGGCGAGGGATTGATATCTGTTCCGCCAGCGTCCAGGTGGCGTCTGATGAGCCGCTAAATCCCCTAAGGGGCAACTCCTCTCCAATCAACCCTTTTAAAACTGTTCCTTTCATTTTCTATCATACTAACAATGCGGAAAAACGATGTGTGACAACGCTCCTCCATAAAGAGTAGTGAGGACCTTTGCTAAATTAATGTGCTGGATTGAAAGGCTACTAGACTCCCATAAGATAGATCGGCACCCCCCACACGTGAAATTAGGGAACCTGCAACGGTCATTCATTTACACCATTCATAAAAACACTATTGATGAAATTTTTTACACTATAAAAAACGCCCATACAAGTGTATGAGCGTTTCGATATTAACCTAATAGAGCACGGTCTGAATTCATTTTTTCCCCACGAATACGTTCAAACTCGGACATTAAATCAGGAATTGTTAATTCATGTTTGCGATCTTCACCAACTTCTAAAATGATTTGGCCATTGTCCATCATAATAAGACGATTCCCTAAATCTAATGCTTGCTGCATATTGTGCGTTACCATTAATGTCGTTAAATTATCTTTTTCCACTAAATACTTCGTAATACGAGTAATTAACTCTGCACGTGATGGATCAAGTGCAGCCGTATGCTCATCCAGTAATAAAATAGATGGCTTTGTAAAGGTAGCCATTAAGAGCGACAAAGCTTGACGTTCCCCACCTGAAAGTAAGCCTACCTTAGCAGAAAGACGATTCTCAAGATTCAAACCAAGCATCGCTAGCGATTCTTTAAAAAATTCACGACGCTTTTTGTCCACACCATTGCGTAGCCCTCTATGCTTATTTCGAGAGTATGCTAATGCTAGATTTTCTTCAATTGTCATCGTAGGTGCAGTTCCTGCCATTGGGTCCTGGAAGACACGCCCAATGTATTGAGAGCGTTTATATTCAGGCAAACTTGTCACATCATTACCATCAATCAATACTGTACCGAAATCGGGTGTTAAAGCACCTGAAATCATATTCATCATCGTTGATTTACCTGCACCATTACTACCTATAATTGTCACAAAATCACCGGGCTTTAAATGTAGGTTTATCTCCGCAAGTGCAATCTTCTCATCAGGTGTTCCTTCATTAAATACCTTATTAATACCATGTAATTTAAGCAAGGCCATTACCTCCCTGCTCTACTTTTTTTATTTGTGAAAGTTCTGCAGCACGTTTAGCTTTACGTTTACGTTCTTTACTCTTATTTATAAATTGCGGTAAGATCAGCGCCAAAATAACGATGATCGCTGTAATTAATTTCATGTCTCCTGAATCAAGGAAATCTACACGTAATGCTAAAGCTAATATAATACGATAAATGATGGCTCCTGCAATAACTGCAAACGTTGTACGGATAATAGTTTTAGTCCCAAAAATAGCTTCACCAATAATAACGGATGCGAGACCGATCACAATCATACCAATCCCCATACTAACATCAGAGAACTTCGAGTATTGTGCGATTAAAGCTCCAGAAAATGCGACAAGCGCATTAGAAAGACCTAGCCCCAAAATGATAAGTGTATCTGTATTTGCAGAGAAGCTGCGAATCATTCGTTTATTATCACCAGTTGCTCGGATAGCTAGCCCAACCTCTGTCTTTAAGAACCAGTCTGCTATTAACTTAATTAAAATCGTGATGATTAATACAACAATCAGCACACTCCATGTACCTGGTACATGCTGAAAGCCTATGCTTTTTAATAGGTTATTGATAGCATCATCGATCCCTAAATTACTCCAAAAAGATTGAAACTTTGAAAAGATTGTTTCAGAGTTTAGTAGTGGAATATTCGGGCGACCTATCGTATTTTCTGCAGTTAACCCCATGATACGTAGATTAATCGAATATAAAGCGATCATCATTAAAATTCCTGATAAAAGCGGATTAATCTTTCCTTTCGTGTGAAGAATTCCTGTCATACATCCAGCAATAAATCCAGCAACAATTGCCACTAAAGTCGCTAAGATTGGGTGGTAGCCAAGCAAAACCATTGTTGCTGCAGTTGCCGCCCCTGTTACAAAGCTTCCATCAACCGTTAAATCCGGAAAATCTAACACCCGAAATGTTAAATATACACCAAGTGCCATAATTGCATAGATGATTCCTTGCTCCACTGCGCCAAATAATGCTAAAAACATCGTTGAATCATCTCCTAAATCTCTTTATTATTTATATCACTTGTAAAATGAAGATAAAGCGGGGATAGTGCACCCCGCTTCGTTTTACTGTTCTAGAATTTCGGCACCCCAAGAATCTTTAATTTCGATGCCTAAATCATCTGCAACTTTTTTATTGATTAATAGTTTCAGATTTTGTGGGTATTGTGCTGGTGTATCGGCAGGTGTAGCTTCACCTTTTAAAATTTTCACAGCCATTTGACCCGCTTCATAGCCGATATCGAAATATTCAAAACCATAAGCGGCTAAACCGCCACGTGCCACAGAATCCAGTTCTCCTACGATTAATGGTAGTTTATTCGTATTGGCAACATCAATTACCGATTCTAATGCAGAAACTACTGTGTTATCAGTAATAATATAGAAAGCATCTACCTTACCAATTAGAGATTCTGTCGCTTGTTTTACATCTGCGGAAGTGGATGCTGATGCTTCTACCACCGTTAAACCTTGTTCATCCATAACCTTTTTCACTTCTGAAACTTGTGCAACTGAGTTTTGCTCACCTGCATTGTAGACCATCCCTACTTTTTTCGCCCCAAGTTCTTTTAGGAATGCTACTGTTTTAGAAATCGTTTCAGGATGTAAATCGATTGTGCCTGTAATATTTTTCCCTGGCTTTTCCATTGAGTCAATTAACTGTGCACCAACAGCATCTGTAACCGATGTAAAAATAATTGGAATATCACTTGTTGCTGTAGCAGCGGCTTGTGCAGAAGGTGTAGAGTTTGCAAAAATTAAATCTACGTTTGCACTTACTAGATTGTTAGCAATCGTTGTGTTAAGGCTATTATCTCCCTGTGCAATTTGTGGATCGTAGTCAACTTTTAAGCCTGCATCTTCAATTGCTTTTTTAAAGCCTTCCGTTGCTGCGTTTAACGATGGATGCTCAACAATTTGAGTAATCCCGATTTTATATGTTTTATCATTTCCACTCTCACTTGCATTGTTTGATTCATTTCCTTTTGAATCTGTTGTACCTGAGCCACTGCTACCACAAGCAGCAAGAAGCAACACTAATCCAAAAAGAAGGAATGACAACTTCTTTACATTGCTTTTCACAAATAATCCCCCCGATTATATTCTCGAATATCTATCGCACTTTATCCAAACAAAGTGTGAATGTATCGCTATATTATCGTTATTATCGAGCTCCGTCAACAACATTATGAATGTTCTGACTTTTAAAAGTGACAAAATATTTTAGTTTTTCATTTAATTCGGCGCTTTAAACCGCTAAACTACGCTGTTTTAGTTATTCGATTTCTTTTTTCAACATAGTAAAAAATATTTATGACAATTTTGCGACGATAGGACATTATAGACAAAGTCTGACATTTGACTTCTACTAGATATCTATAATAGAATATTTACTTGTGTGAAAGCACCGTGGTTCGTAACCATCCCACGAAAAAAAACTAAGGAGAAATGAATATGAAGATAAAATTTTTAGCAGCAAGTGGTATCATTGCAGCTCTATATATAGCTGTAACCATGCTTGTTGCCCCATTTGGTTTTACAGAGGTACAGTTCCGAGTATCTGAGATGTTTAACCATTTAGTGGCCTTTAATCCACGCTTTGCCGTAGGGATTATTATTGGTGTATTGATCTCTAATCTCTTTTCACCACTTGGCATTTACGATTTAGTTTTTGGTGTAGGTCATTCAATGATTACACTTGGCCTGTTTATTTTAATCTGTAAATTTGTCAAAAATATTTGGGCACGTTTAATTATTAATACATTGCTCTTTACATGTACTATGTTTATCATTGCCTTTGAGCTGAACTTGGCTTTAGAGTTGCCATTTTTCTGGACTTGGCTAACAGTCGCGGCGGGTGAATTTGTTGTATTAGCTGTAGGTGCACCGATTATGTATGTATTAAACAAACGCCTTCACTTTAAAAATTTGATTTAACTGACGGATCTTTTTAGATTCGTCTTTTTTCTTGACACTATTCTGAAAATACTCTACAATTCTTTCTAATAAATGCAAGGAAGAAGAGTAGTAGCAAGCATTGTTACTTTTAGAGAGCTGGTGGTTGGTGCAAACCAGTAGTACAGACTTGTGAATGGACTTCAGAGCAGCCTTATCAAATGTAAGGCCGTTTCGCTCCCCGTTACCGGAGCAGGAAAGCGCGCAAAAATTGCGAATGAAGGTGGCACCACGGTTACTCGTCCTTTTTATGAGGGATTGGAGTGGCTTTTTTTTTGGAAAAATTAGCATAGAGGAGTCGAGTTAAGATGAGTACAGTAGTAGAAAAAAAGGGATATTTCGGTGAATTTGGTGGAAGCTTTGTTCCAAAGGAGCTTCAAAATGTTTTAAATAGACTAGATGAGAATTTTCAAAAGTATAAAGAGGATGATGATTTTAAGCAAGAATTAGATTACTATTTCCGTGAATATGTCGGTCGTAAATCCCCTCTTTATTTTGCAGAGAATTTAACAAAGCAATTAGGTGGCGCAAAAATCTATTTAAAACGTGAAGACCTTAACCACACAGGCTCCCATAAAATCAATAATGTATTAGGACAAATCTTACTAGCTAAACGTATGGGAGCAAATCGCGTGATTGCCGAAACAGGGGCAGGTCAACATGGTGTAGCAACAGCTACAGCGTGTGCCATGTTTGGAATGGATTGCACGATTTATATGGGCTTGGAAGATACAAAACGTCAGGCATTGAACGTATTTCGCATGGAACTTCTCGGAGCGAAAGTTGTAGCTGTCGATAAAGGGCAAGGACGCTTAAAGGATGCAGTAGATGAGGCATTCGCTGACTTAGTAGAAAACTATGAAACAACCTTCTATTTATTAGGCTCAGCAGTTGGACCACACCCCTTCCCATCAATGGTTAAACATTTTCAATCAGTGATTAGCCGCGAAAGTCGTGAACAGATTTTAGAAAAGGAAGGAAAGCTGCCGACAGCTGTTCTTGCCTGTGTAGGAGGCGGTAGTAATGCCATTGGGGCATTTGCTGATTATATTGCAGACGAAGATGTTCGTCTTATTGGAATAGAGCCAGACAAAGCTGCTACCTTAAACGAAGGAACACCAGGAGAGCTACACGGCTTCAAATGTTTAGTACTTCAGGACGCAGAAGGCAACCCACTCCCTACCTATTCAATAGCAGCTGGTTTAGATTATCCAGGTGCGGGGCCTGAGCATAGCCATTTGAAAACAATCGGTCGTGCTGAATATGTGACCGTGACAAATGAAGAAGTTTTAGATGCCTTCCAAGTACTTTCTAAGGTTGAAGGTATTATTCCTGCTCTTGAAAGCTCACATGCAGTCGCACATGCTCTAAAATTAGCACCAACTTTATCATCTGAGGAAAGCATTATTATTAATATCTCTGGTCGTGGCGATAAAGACGTTGAACAAGTCTTCCACATGCTAACTAAATAACTCAAAAAAGAGCGACTTCCATTTACGGAAATCGCTCTTTTACCTATACCAATGATTTAGGATAAATTTCTGCTACATTATCTCGCAGCTTCGCTTTCAGGAATTTTCCGACAGATGTCTTTGGAATTTCTTCTAGAAAGACGACTGCATCTGGTACCCACCATTTGGCAAATTGATTTTCTAAAAAAGCAAGAAGCTCTGGTTCAGTTACTGATTGTCCCTCTTTCAATACAACACAAGCTAATGGACGCTCCTGCCATTTAGCATGGGGCATGGCAATGACAGCCGCTTCTAAAACGGCATCATGAGTCATCAGCGCATTTTCCAAATCAACAGAGGAAATCCATTCCCCACCTGATTTAATAAGATCCTTCGTACGGTCAGTAATTTTAATAAAGCCATCTGCTGTTCGTACAGCAATATCACCAGTATATAACCAACCATCTCGATAGGCATCTGCTGTTCGCTCATCACGATAGTATTCGTTGGAAATCCATGGGCCTTTTAAACGTAATTCCCCCATTGTTTCGCCATCCCAAGGTACCTCACCCGCCTCATTAATAATACTAGATTCGATACCTGCCATTGTCATCCCTTGCATCGCTCGAGCTTCAATACGTTTATCAATCGGCCAATCTTCCATCCATGACATATAATTAGACAATGCCACGATTGGTGTAGTTTCCGTCATGCCGTAGACAACAATATAAGGAATCCCATATTTTTCTTCAAATGTCCGAATGAGTCGAGTTGGTGAAGCCGATCCACCACAGCATATCGCTCTTAAAGAACTAATATCTCGTTCTTTCTTTTCCTGCTCCTGTAGGGCACCTATCCAAATGGTTGGAACACCAGCAGTTAATGTAACCTTTTCTTGTTCGATTAAATCCATTATTAATGCTGAAGTAAATTGCGGACCTGGTAGAACTTGTGTAGCACCCACATTGACACTAGCAAAAGGCAAGCCCCATGCATTTGCATGAAACATGGGTACAATCGGCATCACGACATCTCTTTCCGCAATTCCCATAGAGTCAGACATACTCAGCATGATACTGTGTAATACTAAACCCCGATGGGAATAGACAACCCCCTTTGGATTCCCTGTTGTGGCGCTTGTATAGCACATACCAGCAGGTGCTTCTTCATCAATATCCTCTGGAAATTGAAATTCTTCATCAGCAGTAGCTAATATGTCCTCATAGGATAAAACATTTTGTAATGTAGTCTTTGGCAAAGCTGGTTCATCCGTCATAATGATATAATGTTTCACTGTCTCAAGTTTTGGCGCAATATTTTCAATGATCGGTAATAAATCTACATCGACCATTAAAATCTCATCTTCTGCATGATTAATAATATAGATCAAATGCTCTTCTGATAAACGAATATTTACCATGTGTAAGATTGCCCCTGAGCAAGGCACAGCAAAATAAGCTTCTAAATGTCGATGCTGATTCCACGCAAAGGAGCCGACTTTTGTTCCTCTTGTCATCCCAAGCTTCGTAAGGGCATCTGCTAAACGACGCGTTCTTTTTGCCCACTGCCCATATGTTAAACGATGTATTTTGTGTGGGCTTGTCCGTGAAATAATTGATTTTCTTGCAAAATAGCTCTCTGCTCGTTTAAAAAAACTAGTTAAAACTAATGGTGCTTGCATCATAAAACCCATCATCCCTTCATTTGTGAATTTCCCCTTGTGAAATTATCATAGCATCAATTTAACTGAATACTATTAATATTCCGAATATTATTATATTTTAATTTCATAATTTAATCTATATATTCCAATAATTTTCTTTTATATATAAAAAAACGGATGAAGTCTAGTCTTCACCCGTTGCCTATCTATTATGAAATTGCTTTTTTATGCAGTTTAATTTTCAATTTTTCTAACATATCTACCGTCATTTTAGCTAAATCATATTCTGCTTTGAAGCCCCACTCTTTTTGAGCCGCTTCAATATTTAAAGAGTTTGGCCAGCTATCTGCAATGGCTTGACGAACAGGATCTACCTGATAGCTCATTGTGAAATTTGGTAAGTGTTTCTTGATTTCAGCCGCGATTTGCGAAGGTTCGAAGCTCATGGCTGTAATATTAAAAGCATTGCGATGAACAAGCTTACTACCGTCTGCTTCCATTAAATCTACAATAGCTTGTAAGGCATCTGGCATGTACATCATATCCATAAATGTACCTTCCTGAATATACGATGTATATTTGCCTTGTTCGATGGCTTCATAGAAAATTTCTACAGCATAATCTGTTGTACCACCACCTGGAGGTGTTACATAAGAAATTAGCCCCGGGAAGCGTACTCCGCGTGTATCAACACCAAAACGATTAAAGTAATAATCGCATAATAACTCACCCGCTACCTTATTTACCCCATACATAGTTGTTGGTCTTTGCAAAGTATCCTGTGGTGTATCTTCCTTAGGTGTAGACGGACCAAACGCACCAATTGAGCTTGGCGTGAAAAATTGCATATTTAACTCACGTGAAACTTCTAACGCATTCATTAATCCACCCATATTTAAATTCCAAGCTAACAATGGATTTCTCTCTGCTGTAGCTGATAATAATGCTGCTAAATGCATCATCGTATCTGCACCGAAGTCCTTTGCTAAATCATGCATTCTTTGTCCATCTGTCACGTCCAATATTTCAAATGGGCCCTTAGTATGTTCAAGCTTTCTAATGTCTGTAGCAAGTATATTGTCCTCTCCATAAATACCACGAAGTTTTTCTACTAGCTCAGAACCAATTTGACCAAGTGCTCCAGTAACAATAATCTTTTTCATTTCCCAAAACCTCCACATGTGAACAATTGTACTTTCTGAAAGTACAAAAATACATTAATAAACATTGATTTAATAACACTTTCAATGAAATTCATTATAATGTGTTCGTTTTGAAAATACAACAATTATATTAATAATATTCCTTACAAAGAACATACAATCCCTTATTCACAGTATATGAGAACAAGAAAAATATTGTGCTACAAAAATACACAAAACACATTTGTACATCTCAAAAACACAAATCATTTACACTTTCATAAGCTAGTTTTGTAACCATGCAAAAAAAGAATCTTCTTTGCTATTTTTTGCAAAGAAGACCCTTTTTGAATATTATTCTTTAATATTAAATTATATCGAAAAACGTTTGACAGCTATTTGCAAAACTTTTGATACTTTGCGCAATTCCTTAATATAATTATGGAACTGTTGCTGAGCTTTTAATTGATCAGCTGTTAACGTAGCAACATGCTTAGTAGACACGGCATTCGTATCGGATAAGGCTGTCAGCATACCCGCATCCTCACTTACCTTCTGCGTGTGATTGGCAATCTCTTGAACCGTAGCAGATACTTCCATAATATATGGCTTAATAGTATGTACTTTTTCTAAAATTTGATCAAAACTTGACGCAGTTTGTCCTGTAACAGCTACACCTTTTTCAGTCGCTACTAAAACCCCTTCCATCATTTGTACCGCATAACTCGAATCTAGATGGATGTTTTGTACAATGGATGTAATCGTTTGTGTCGATTGAACAGTTTGCTCTGCAAGCTTACGAACCTCATTAGCCACTACTGCAAAGCCTTTACCATGCTCTCCTGCTCTAGCGGCTTCAATGGAAGCGTTTAAAGCCAGTAAATTAGTTTGCGCTGTTATTCTTTCTATTACTTCAATCATTTGATCAATCGATGCAGCCCGCTCTACTAAATTAAAGATAGCTGTATTAGATTTTTCAACCGCCTGCTTAATAGCTTGCATTTGTGTTAAATTAGCCTGTACAATTTCAGTTCCACTTTCTGCATCTCTGGCCGTTTTTTGTGCAAAACTTTCTACAACCTGAACCTTTTCTAAAATAACCTGTACATCATTTAAAACCTCCTCTAAGGAAGCAGTATTCGAAGCTAGTTTACTAGAAGAAGCAGACGTTGACTCTGAAATAGATTGTACATCCTTCGCTATTTTTAATGTCGTTGTTGATGATTGCTCAGAGGATTTCTGCAATTTGCCTGTCATTTCTTCTACTTCATAAGCACTGTCTGTGACAGTATGTAGTAGTCGTTTCACCTCTGTTACCATTTGATTGTATGACAGAACTACTTCACCAAGCTCATCATGAGCTACATAACTTGCATTGGCAGTGAAATCACCTTGTTCTGCTCGTTTTAATAATGACTTTAGTTGACGGGTTGGCACATTGACTGCCTTCGTTGCAATAAAGCCGATAAGGATAACAAGCAAGACAACCGCTAAGCATACGCCACCTAGTAACCAGTAGCCAAATTGTACATCTTTTTGATAAGCCTGCTGTTGGTCTTTTGCTCGTTGAACCAAATAATTTTGCGTGTCTTCTAATAATGCATGACTCTCCTGACTAATTGGTAAAAATGTTTGCACATAAAACTGATCTAGCTCACCATGGTTCAATTGCTTAAAGTTCTCAATGGCTTCTTCCTGCTTCTTAAGCAATGACTTATACTTCTTAATTTGATGACTCATCTTCTTGTCAATTTCTTGGCTATCTAGATGATCTAAAGGCTGCGCCATGTTTTGTAAAATGGCTGTCATTTCTTTATCGTCACCCTTCGAATCTACTATAAAATCTAATCGACGCTGTGATTCTTCTAGCTCATTTAGCCATCCAATTGGGACAAGTCCCTGTGTGTAACTCTCACTTGCATGCCACGACATTTTCCTTAAATAATCTACACTGAATACACCTAGCAATACATTCGATAATACACAAACAATCATGAGTACAAGTAACTTGTCCTTCACCTTAATGAAACGGAAAAAATGCATGATCCTTGGCTCCTCCTCCAACTCTTACCAATAATGATAGTATAGAGATATAAAGCCAGTGTTATATTTTTGTAAATTTTAATCGAAATATTAAGAATTTATACCCATCATTTAGTTTTATTTAGGTAATTTAACTCGCTAAATTAGCCAGATTATCGCTACTTATTCATACTATTTTTAGAAAAACATTCGCAACCTTCCATACATTGTAAGCGTTCATACTAGAGAATGGAGGTGTTACATTTGACGCAATTCAAGAAGTTAGATTGGAGTTTAGTAATAAGTCTTCTTTTACTCGGCGCTATTAGTTGCCTTTTTGTCCATTCTAGTAGTGTAAATTTTGAACAGTATGCAAGCTCCTTTATTATCAAACAGTTTTTATTTTATGTCATCGGATTAACCATCATGCTTGGAATATCCTTGCTTGATATTGAACAGTTGAAGAAGATTGGATGGCCATTTTACTTCCTAATAGTTGCTTTAACGGCTGGTCTTATTGTTGCTCCTGAAAGCATTGCTCGAACGATCAATCAGGCAAAATCATGGTATCAAATCCCGTTTTTAGGTTCTCTCCAACCCTCGGAATTTTTAAAGTTTGCTTTTTTAATAGTTGTGAGTAAGGTCATTATTGCTCATCAAGAGAAAAATGTCCGCCCCTCCTATCTAGCAGATTTTTGGTTACTTATAAAAATCGGGCTAATTGTCCTTCCTCCTACGCTACTTGTTTATAGACAACCCGATACAGGTATGGTCATGTTGTATATGGCAATGATTTTACCGATGATTTTCTTTTCAGGTATTCATAGAAAGCTTCTTGTCGTATTTACGACTGTTCCTCTAGTTATCATCAGTACGCTGGTAGTGCTCTATGTCAGATTTAATGAATTTTTTACAGAGAAGGTTTTAGGTGCTCTATCAGGACATCAGATTTCTAGAATTTATGGATGGCTTCAGCCTTATGAATATACAGATTCTTCTTTTCAAGTACGCCAAGGCTTTATGGCTATCGGGTCAGGAGAATTTGTGGGCAAGGGCTATCTACATAACAATGTCTATGTACCAGAAAAACATACCGATTTTATATTCTCTGCTATTGCAGAAGAGCTAGGTTTTATTGGAGGAGCATTTGTAATCGCGCTACTTTTTTTTGTTATCTATCGTATTGTCGTTATTACGGTAGTAGCGCGAGACCCCTTTATGACTTTAATGGGGGCAGGTATTTCAAGCTTACTAGCCTTTCAAATTACTCAAAATATCGGCATGACCATTGGGCTTTTACCTGTCACAGGTGTCACCCTACCCTTTTTAAGCTATGGTGGAAGTTCGTTATTATCCAATTTTATGCTTATCGGAATCGTCATGATCATTCATCATTCATATAAGGGGTATATGTTTAAAGTAGGAGACTGACAAAATGCAAGTAGAGACATGTATATGCTATTCTCTACTTGCTAAGTTAAGGGGGGATTAATTCGTTAAAAACTTCTTCATACTTGCATTATATTGATCGATAAATAGCTTTGCCTCATTATATGGTAATCTTAAAGCAGCTAAAGCGGCACCACCTACCGGTAAGCTATAAGCACCCACGAAGTCATATTGATTACTATTCTTTTTATCAATAGCGATTAATTTTTTAGTAAATAGCTCCAATTCATTAAAAACGCCACCAGCTAGCACTACTTTGACTTGCTTATGTGCAAACGGTTTTTTTTTGTAACAAGCGTCTATACTTTGATAAAAAACATGGCACACTTGATCAATAATTGTATTGGCTTCTCCATCACCACGTTTAGCGCATTCAATTGCAACCTTACTTAAAGGTGATATGGTATCCCGCGGATGTCCTTCGCCATATACCACTTCAATTATCTGCGGAACGGATTGTAATCGAAAATATTCTAATACCGCTGCTGTTAGAAGCGTTTCAGGACCTCTTTTGTCGAATGCTTTAAATACCGCTTTTAATGTGCGAATGCCAATATCATAGCCACTGCCCTCATCATCAAAAATATAACCCCATCCTGCTGTACGCTCAATTCTTCCAGATGCATCTATACTGAGTGTAATCGCACCCGTACCAGAAATTTGTACAATGCCTGGCTGCCCCAAGGTTCCCGCATACAGCGCGTTCATTCCATCATTCGATAGTGATAGTTGACAGTCTTTCGGTAAAAGCGAAGTTAATAATGCATAGGTAATTTTCTCATTATTATTTTCTGTTACACCAGACAGGCCCGCATGGCACTTTGTAATGTGTTGAAATTCGTGAGGCTGTTGTCTTTTTAAATTATTTATTAATTCTGTTATCGTCTCTGTAAAATGCTCGAAGCTCATGGATGTGGGATTACTTTTGCCTGTTTCTGCTAGCGCCATAATTTGCCCATGACATGTTGAGATTGTTGCAATCGTTTTCGTTCCACCACCATCTATTGCCAAAACATGCAAGTGCCTTCACCTCTATACAATTTTAATTGTAGATACAATTTCTCCTACCTCTACCCCTGCATCATTACGCACAAATGCAGGAGACAATGCTTTAATACGCTCAATTGTTTCTTGATTTGTATACTGCATTTGTTCCAATACAGAAGCAATTACATTGGGCCACGGACTTTCGGAGCCATTCATAATTTTCAAGGCAAAACTTACTCCTTCATTTCTTAGAGCAAAACAGTATACACCCTGTGCTCCGCCCTTCGCCACAATATTAGGGTCCTTTAATAATGCCGTACAAATAAAGTTTTGCGCTGCAATGATATGACTCTCTTGATTCATTACTGCTGTAAGTTTTATTACTGCTTCACGAATTAGTTCATCATCAATCAATTCTGGTCGTGCTAACTTTAAATAGGCAATGGCCATGTTTTTTAGCGGAATCGCAAAGACAGGCGCACCACAGCCATCAATCCCTGTACGAATTCTCTCTATCTCATATTCACTTAAATAAGCAATATATTTTTTTATCATCTGTTGCAGTGGATGTTCTGGATGACAATATTGCTTGACATCATAGCCATTTGCTAAACATGCAGTTAAAAATCCTAAATGCTTGCCCGCGCAATTATGAAAGAGTTTCCTCTTTTCAAATCCCTGTTGAATATACTGTGTTTTAGGTTCCTCATTTAATGGATAGGATGCTGCACAAATTAAATCATTTTCATTAATAGGGAGTTTTTCCAGCAAAGAGACTAATGCCTCTTGATGATAAATTTCACCTCTTTGCGAAGCCAGAAATAATGCACTTTCATTTGAAGTAATCCCGTATTTTTCTATAAAATCAGTCATAAAAATGGGAATGGCTTGAAATGGTTTTGCTGCAGAACGAAAATACACAGGCTCATAGTCTTGACCTACAGAGACGAATTCTTCCTTCGTTAGATTCACAGCACTCATTTGTCCATAATGCACATTTTCCATTAATCCTGAACGATACTCCTTTAAAAATTCTGAGTAAGCCACGAATCAACCAACCTTTCTTTAAACAGACAGCAACTGCTTTTGTGCTTGTAATGCCGCTCCTTTAACAACCCCTTCTTTTAATTGATTGGAAAACTGCAAATCAAAGTAGGGTTGTAATTCCTTCCATATATACTGTTTACACTTTTCACTAAGTAGTTTTTGAAATGTCACATTGTGCTCAATAATTTCTCCACTGACGATGACAGCCTCTGGTTCGTATAAACAAACTAGATTATTGATGGCTATAGCTAGAAAAGTAGCTACATCTTGTTGAATATCGATTGCCCATTGCTCACCTTGATCAACACACTGCAAAATCTCTTCTATTGATTGAATATTAAGATTTTTAGGTGTTCTTTTTAACAGCGTAACTTCAGAAACATACATCGATAAGCATCCTCTTTTACCACAGTGACACATTTCACCAAAGGGATTAATCGTTATATGACTTATTTCTCCAGCTTTATTTTGAATGCCACGATACACTTCTCCATTTAATAATATGGATGCTCCTATTCCCGTTCCAATTCCCACTAAAATACAATTTGAATACTGTGGGGTATAGATATCACCAATTTCAGCAATGATTTGCATTTTTAATTCATTATCTACGATGACTTCACAACCAAAAACACCATTTAAATCTTCTCTTATATGGCAGTTTTCCCACTTCAATTGCTCAGAGGAAACGATAATTCCTTCCTCGTTATTGATTACTCCTGGAATTCCTATCCCAATGCCTAGTAATTTATCCTGAGCAATCTGATATTCTGTCATGATATTTTCTATAGATCGTTTAAGTAGATATATAGCTTCTTCGTATTGATGCTTGATGCTACATTTGACTTCCTGAAAGGCAATAAGCTTCCCTAAGAAATCTAATATACCTATTCGAATAGTAAAACAGTCAATTTCTATACCAATCGTATATAAAGCATCTTCGCGCATATGAATTAACGTAGGACGTCTACCAATGGCTGTTTCTTCCGATACCCCTTCAAGAATAAAGCCTTCAGCTTCTAGTTCTTGCACAATACGCGTAATGGTTGTAGGGCTCATTTTTGTATATTTTGATAATTGAATTCTTGAAATTGGCGCCATCTGCCTTATTGCGTCAAGCACAATATATTTATTTTGTCTTCGCATTTGTACTTGATCTTGCTTTTTCAAATTAGATTCAACCCCTATTTAAACTTTTCTATGAATTGTACAGCTTCTTTGATGTCTTTTTCGGGATTTGATCTCACTTCTCGTTCAATAGTTAAATAGCCATTGTATCCGATTTCTTGTAAAGCTGAAAAATAAAGCTCGAAATTGACATCTCCATGACCTAATGGAAGTTCTCTGAAAAACTCTCCATTTTCCACCATTTCTTCTATTTTATCATGAGATGTTCCAGAATCGTATCCTAAGTACCCGTACACATCTTTAGGATTCGTTGACTGCAGTTGAATACCATCCTTTACATGTGTATGTACAATATATTTCTTTAATAGTTTGACTCCAGCTACAGGATCATCTTTTGTTACCATCACCATATTGGCTGGATCAAAATTAACCGATACACCGTTCGTTGATAGCTTATCTAAAAACTCTTTTAATGTTTTACTCGTTTCTGGCCCTGTTTCAATCGCAAAATAAGCATCTAATGATGTAGCATATTGTCCTAATTCTTCACAAGCTTCCAGCATTGTTTGATAGATTGGGTCATTTTCATCTTCAGGAATAATACCGATATGGGTTGTAACAATGGATGTTCCTAGGTCCTTGGCTAATTGCAGTATTTCTTTCGATTTCTTGATTTTCCAGGCATTTTCTGCTTTATTTTGGAAGCCATGTCCTCCTAAATCTCCACATAAGGCGGAGATTTCTAGACCTAACCCTAAAATATACGCCTTCAATTCTGCTCTTTGTTCAGCATTTAGGTTATCGGGGTCCAACTCACCTGAAACGGCATACATTTGTACCCCCTGTGCCCCAACTTCTTTCGCCTTTAACAAACCTTCACGAATAGGTAAACGAAAGCTGTCTACTATCACACCGATTTTATTATCCAATTTCACCATTTTAATAAACAACCTCCTTTCCTTCAGTTGCAGAAATATAAATACCTTCTAAGATTTTCATAATTTCTACCCCATCCTCCACAGGTGCAACTGAATCATAATGATGAAGGCAACAATCAACAAATGAATTAATTTCATTTTGAAAGGCAGTTGCAAAATCAAAAGTTAGATCGTTAATTTGAGGATGAATATTTAAAATCGTATTATGCTCTTCACTTACAATTTTTAATTCAGGCTCTAGCTCTGCTCCACCGTTCGTGCCATATAGCTTAATACTTATTTCATCTTTTAAAGCATGTAGTGTATAGGAAACGTCTACCATTAGCGATGCTCCATTCTCAAATGTAATGAGGGCATTTGCTAAGTCTTCTACTGTGTTTTTCGTTGCATCATAGTCTGCAGCCTTATAGAAGGATAAATTTTCTATATGATTTCGATTTCCTAATTGATTGTAAGTATGACCTGTTATACGTTTCACCTTTGGTCTACCCATTAAGTACCAGCATATATCAATTACATGTACCCCTAGATCAATTAAAGGTCCGCCGCCAGACTTATCAATTTCAGCAAACCAGCCTCCTGGATTCCCTAATCTTCTTAGGCAGGAAGCTTTGGCATAATAAATATCGCCCAATTTGTTATCGTCGATGAAGCTTTTCAGTACTTTGGTATTTGTTGCAAATCGTCTTACATAGCCCACTTGAAATACTTTCTGATGCTTTTCTGCAACCTTTTGGATATTTAGAGCCTCTGCATAAGTCATAGATAGCGGCTTTTCTATTAGAACATGTAAGTCATTTTCCAAAGCAAAAATCGCCAATTCTGCATGCGTATTATTCCATGTACAAATACTGACAGCATCCACATTTTTATCTGCGAATAGCTCTTCTTTTGAAGAAAAAACATGTGTTGCTCCAAATTGGGCTGCTTTTGCTTTGCCTCGTTCAATGGAGGCATCATACACGCCATATAATTCAACGTATGGATTATTCGTATAGGAACCTAAGTGAAAATCTGAAATAGAACCTGTGCCAATGACACAAACTTTTAATTTGTCCATGTGCTTTCCTCCTTTAGAGCTTGCATTCATTCCATAAACGACGTACATTATCCATCCCTATTTTTGAACCAACTTGGCAATCTTCCATCCCTTCAAACTCAATAGTAAGATAGCCATCATATCCACTACCTTTTACGAGTTTAATAATTTCTCGAATATTTATATCACCATGCCCGACAATAGCACCTCTGATGTAGTTGTTATGAACTGTTCGGAACCACTCGCCCTCACCTGGATTTTCATAATAAGGACGAATATAAAAATCTTTGAAATGCACTGTAGCAGCATAAGGAATGTTTTTCATAACACCAATGAGAGGCTCTTCATCAATACATAAAAAATTACCGATATCTAAAGTTGTTTTAAAGTTGTCTCTGTTTACCGCATGAATTAATTGTTGTACACGATCACTTGTTTGAACATTAAAGCCATGATTTTCAATCGTTGTCGTAATATTAAATTGTTTTGCGTAATCTGCAATTAACTGACAGCCTCTAACCATTTCTTCAAAATGCTCGTTGTAATAATGAATGGATGTTTGCTCCTTTGGTAAGGTAAAGAGAGTAACGTCATGGCGCATAATGTGAATACCCATATGATGTACTACATCAATATGTTTCTTTAAACGTTCAACTTCTTCTAAAAAAGCTTCCTCCGTATCCTGAATAAAGTTAGCAGGTAACGAATAGGCAGATAACTCTAATCCTAGCTCTGCTGCTTTATCTTTAATTTCAGTTGCAAGTTCATAGTTATCTACAACCGTAAATTCATAGGGCACTAATTCTACATGCTGACCACCGTTGTCTGCTACCCATTGTAAAACATCTAGAACATCCATCTCTCCCTGTCTCATTTTTTTAACCATGCTGTATGTGCTTAACCCTATTTTCATTTATAAACATCCTCTCCATTAGTTAACAAAGTGACATGCAACACTTTGCTCTTCGTTAATTTTCCTCATTTCTGGTATAGCTTGCTTACATATATCTGATGCAAAGGGGCACCTTGTGTGGAAGGTACAACCACTCGGCGGATTTTTAGGATTTGGAATATCACCAGTTAAAACGATCTTCTTTTTTCGTAATGTTGGGTCTGCAATCGGTACGGAAGCAATGAGCGCTTGTGTATAGGGATGCTTTGGTTCATTAAATATGGTTTCTTTACGCCCAATTTCTACAATGGATCCTAAATACATAACCCCAATATAATGGCTAATATGTTCTACAACACTTAAATCGTGAGAAATAAAGAGATAAGATATTTTATATTCTTGCTGCAATTGCTTTAATAGATTCAATATTTGTGACTGTATAGATACATCCAACGCAGACACAGGCTCATCAGCAATAATTAATTTTGGCTTTGTTATTAAAGCACGAGCAATACCCAAACGCTGTCTTTGTCCACCACTGAACTCATGTGCATAGCGATCAGCATGTTCAGCATTTAATCCAACGACTTCCAGCATTTCAAGCACTAGTTTTTCACGCTCTACTTTCGAAAGTTTTGTATGAATTTCTAAAGGCTCTCCAACAAGCTCCTTGACCTTCATTCTTGGATTCAATGAGGCATATGGATCTTGAAAAATCATTTGAACAGTTTGCCTTAAGTGCCTTAATTCAGATGGCTTTGCAGTAGCTACTTCTTTCCCATCCACAACGATACTTCCATTCGTTGGTGCTATCAATCTAGTAATTAATCTGCCCGTAGTAGATTTCCCACAACCACTTTCCCCAACTAAACTAAATGTCGTACCTTCTTCTATTTCAAAGGAGACATCTATAACTGCGTTAACATATTGCTTTTTTTGAAATAACCCTCCGGCTATTTGAAAGCTCTTTTTTAAATTCTCCACTTTTAATATACTGTTAGGCATTTACTTCCACATCCTTTTTCACATATAGCCAGCAGCTACATTGGCGTGTAGCCGAAATTTTTACTGTCGGTGGACTCTCCTGATGGCATATAGACATCGCTTGATTACAACGTGGAGCAAATTTACAACCATTCGGCATATTTTGTGGGGATGGTACTTGACCATTGATAGAATCTAATACTTCTTTGTTATCACCAATTTTCGGTACAGATGCAATTAAACCTTTTGTATAGGGATGCTTGGGGCTAGCAAATAATTCAAAGACATCCGCTTCCTCTACAACCTGCCCTGCATACATGACCACTACCCTATCACACATTTCCGCCACAACACCTAAATCATGTGTAATTAATAAAATAGCTGTCTCATTTTCTTCCTTTAGCTTTTTCATTAGCTCTAAAATTTGAGCTTGTATCGTGACATCAAGCGCAGTGGTTGGTTCGTCGGCAATAAGTAAATTAGGGTGGCAGGCCATAGCCATTGCAATCATTACCCGTTGGCGCATTCCTCCTGAGAGCTGATGTGGATATTCATAAATGATTTCCTCGGCTCTTCCTATGCCCACGCTTTTTAACATTTGGATTGCATGATGCTTACTTTCGTTTTTCGGCAGCTTCAAATGCATCTCAATTGCTTCCATTAACTGCTTGCCTATTTTTAAGACAGGATTTAAAGAAGTCATGGGCTCTTGAAAAATCATGGCCATTTGCTTGCCACGAATCTTCCGAATTTCTGATTCGGACATTTTCGTCAAGTCATGTCCATTAAAATGTATAGAGCCATTGACGATTTTGCCTGTAGTACCGTGAAATAATCGCATGATGGATAACGATGTTAAGCTTTTTCCACTGCCCGATTCTCCCACTAAGCCTACTATCTCTCCTTTACGGATGGAAAAATTAACACCTCTTAAAATTTTGATTTCCTTATTATCACGCGTAAAGGACGTTTCTAAGTCAATTACTCGCAATACATGTTCTGGCATAGGCATTCTCCTTAATTATTTTTTATTTTTGGATCTAACACATCTCGTAATCCATCACCTATTAAGTTAAATGCTAGTACGGTTAAAAATATGGCAATACCTGGCATGATGACTACATGCGAAGATGTCCCTAAATAGTCGCGCCCACTACTTAGCATTACTCCCCACTCAGGCATTTCAGGGCTTGCACCTAAGCCTAAAAAACTTAAACCAGAAGCTGCTAAAATGGCTGTCCCTATACGCATTGTGACAAAAATGATTAACTCACTAATTGTTTCAGGGAAAATATGTTTCCACAGCACTCTAACATGCGATGCTCCCATAGATTGTGCTGCTTCTACATAGACATTCTCCTTCGCATTCAATGTAGCACCTCTGACTAAACGAGCAAAAGATGGCACACTAAAGATCATCACAGCAATGATGACATTATTAATACCAGGGCCCAATAAGGCTACAATGGCAATCGCTAATAATAAATCAGGGAATGAAAACAACACATCACAGCTACGCATGATGATTTTGTCAACCCACCCACCGAAGTAACCGCTAATTAAACCTAAAATAGTTCCTAGTATTAAGCCTAAAAATACGGCACTGAAACTCACCATTAAGGATATTTTTGCGCCTACTATTAAACGACTAAAAATATCTCGACCATACTCGTCCGTTCCTGCCAAATGACTTGCACTTGGTCCCTCTAATAAAGCATTATAATTCGGTTCAAAAGGATCGTAAGGTGCGATATAAGGGCCAATAATAGCGATTACAATTAACAATCCTATAAAGATACTTGCTACCAAAGCAGCCTTTTGTTTTTTAAAAGACTTCCAAAATTCTTTAAGAGGAGAGTATTTTCTTTGTGTATTTTGCACTTGGCTATTTTGCACAGTAGTTGGTGAAGTCATTTTGTTCCCTCCCTTAAGAATTTAATTGGATTTTTGGATTTAACACGGTATAAAGCACATCAACAATTAAATTGACTAAAATAAATTCAAATGCAAATAACAGCAGTGCAGACTGAATGACGGGATAATCTCGAAATGCGATCGAATCGATTAGAAGTCGTCCCATTCCTGGAAAACTAAAAACTGTCTCCACTACCACTGATCCTCCTAAGAGAAATCCAAATTGTAAGCCTGCTACAGTTACCACAGAAATCAAGGAATTTCTTAAAGCATGGGTCACAATAACGGAGTGTTCTTTCAGTCCTTTTGCTCTCCCTGTTCTTATAAAATCTGCTTGTAACGTTTCAAGCATGGAAGAACGAGTAAATCGTGCGATCATTGACATAATGCCAGCTCCTAAGGTCAAGGAGGGTAAAATATAACTAGAAAAGCCGTCTAATCCACCTGTCGGAAATAACCCTAGCTGCACTGAAAATAATTGAATCAATAATAAGCCCAGCCAAAATCCTGGAATCGAAATGCCAGAAACAGCCGTTACCATTCCAAAATAATCAGGCCATTTGTTTTTATTGATGGCAGAAAGAACACCAATCACCAAACCCATTAATGTAGCCCAAAACATGGAAAGGAAAGTAAGATGAAGAGAAGGCATAAACCTTGTTTTAAACATATCAATGACAGGTAGTCCTGTTGTTAAAGATGTGCCAAGCTCACCCGTCATAAGATTTTTCATATAATCCACGTATTGTTTAAGAATGGGTTTATCTAAACCCAACTCATGCCGTACATTTTCAACATCTTCTAGCGTGGCATCTTTACCAGCTACTAATCGTGCAGGGTCACCTGGTATGAAATGAATGAATAAGAATGTTAATATGGAAATGACAATTAATATCGGTATCATTTCAACGGTTCTTCTTGCTATATATTTCCACACGCCGCCTTCCTCCTTTCTATTTTGTAGAAAAGGAATTGACTAGCATCAATTCCTTTTATTGTGTTTTACTCCACTTTTGCATTTTTCACATCTAGTCCACCTGTCGGGTTTACTAGTACACCGCTGACATTTGAACGTACACCATATACAACCTCATCTACCCCTAAGAAAATCCAAGGTGTATCTTGATAAACGACTTCCTGTAATTTTTCATATAGTTCAGCTTGGCGATCTACATCTGAAATGGAGTTAGCTTCATCCATTAATTGATCTGCCTCCGTATTATGATAGTAAGCTGTATTTGCACCATTTGGTGGGAATGATACGCTATGGAAAAGAGGCTTTGTCGCATTCGTTATATCCGAAGCATAGGCTGACCAACTCACATACCACATTTGTAATTTCGCATCATCTGGTGTTTGTGCACCATAGATTTCGTCTGATAAAGTGCCTTCTTCCATCGATTTAATTTCTACTTTTACACCGATTTGACCTAACTGTTGTTGAATAAACTGCATGCCTTTCATCGTATCAGAGTTTGTGTTCCCCCAGATTTCAATATCGAAGCCATCAGGATAGCCTGCCTCAGCCAACAATTCCTTTGCCTTTTCAATATTGTGTTCATACATTTTTTGTTGCTTATAATAAACGGTTTTTGAAGGAATAATGGAGTCTAATGGTACACCCAGCCCTGCATTCACCACTTTTAAATAAGCATCCTTGTCTACCGCATAGTTAAAGGCTTGTCGAACTTTAATATCATCCAAAGGTTTTTTATAGGTATTTAAGGAAACATAGTGTGCAATTGTAGAAGGAACCTTATTAACTTCTACATCTTTACTATTAGAAAGCTCATCAATATTTTGAGCTGGCACTGGATAGATAACCTGTGCATCACCCGCTTTTAGCATCGCTACGCGAGATCCGTTTTCTGGCACTGGTTTATAGGTGATTTTAGCAACACGTTCTCCACCATCCCAATAGCCGTCAAAGTTTTCAATTGTTAAATGGTCTCCTTGTACCCATTCAACAAATTTATAAGGACCTGTACCAACAGGTTTTTTAGGTATATCTGCTGAATTTTCTTTAATCATTTTTGGACTAATCATTTTGGCAACTCCGAATCGAGTAATCATTGGTCCATATGGTTCTTTTAAAGTAACTTTAATTTCATAGTCGCCTAGAATTTCAACATTGCTGATTAAGCTAAAGCCTCGAGAATATAAGCGTAAGCTTTCATCATTCATGATTCGTTCAATATTGGCCTTTACAGCCTCAGCATTAAACTGTTCCCCGTCATGGAAGGTAACCCCTTCTTTAAGTTTGAAGGTATAGACAAGAGCGTCTTCACTAATTGAATAATCATCTGCTAAAACCTTAATAATTTGTCCATCTGCATCGAAGCCTAGCAAACCTTCTAGCATTGTCTCCTGTACAGAACTCGAATTAGTATCCCCTGTGTTATGCGGATCCATTGAAATAAAGTTTTCATTTACAGCGATGACAAGTTCATTTTTAGAACTAGCTGTACCTGATTCTGCAGTAGACTTATCCCCAGTATTTGATGCGTTAGAATTGTCTTTCTCTGCGCATGCCGCTAAAAGCAACGTACATAGAATTACAAAAACCAATTTTTTAACATAATTCATCTCATCTACTCCCTTTGTAAAAATCTATAAGAATATTTCTTAAAACTTAAATTAAGAAATATAATTACCAAAAAATATTTATTTTCTCCACTGATGAAAATAAGTAGGCAAAAAATAAACTATATTTTCTTACGATTAGACAATTCAATTCAGGAAAAATTGCTCCCTCAACTATCACAATTGCTTTTAATCAGAAAGTATAGTTCAAAATACAAGGTGTATTTATTCCACTGCTGAAAATAAATGATTAAAAAAATATTCCCTCTCAGGACATTTTTATTATCAGAAAATTAATTATTTTTTAACAACTATAAACTATGAAATCTATTATTTCCACTATTTTTTAAATAAATTTCAGAATTTTATAATTATTTTTATAGAAATATAATAATTATCCCTAGAATTTTTGTTGCCTCAAAGGCCAATAATAAAAGTTCTAAAAGCCCTTATTACATGGCTTTTAGAACCTACATGAATAGTTGCTATAGCGTATTTATACTATTCACAACCACATTTAGTATGCGGTCAAGATCTTCTTGTGCAATATTAAGTGGTGGTGATAACGTTAAGACATTATTAAACCCTGCTACAGTAGCTCCATTTTTCCCAATGATGACCCCTTGCCCTTTACATGCTGCAATGACAGCATTCACTTTCTCCACAGGCAAAGGTTCTTTCGAAACTTTATCTACCACTAATTCAATTCCAATCAATAAGCCTTTGCCTCGTACATCTCCTACATTTGGGTGAGGCTGTAATTCTTGTTGCAGTGTTTTTAGTGTTGCTGCACCAATTTCCTTGGAACGGTCAAATAAAGCCTCTTGCTCAAGAATCTCAATATTTTTTAATGCGACTGCACATGCCACCGGTGAGCCACCGAATGTATTTACATGGCGGAAATAGCCGTATGCATCTGATCCAGTAAACGCCTCATATATTTCACGCTTTACCGCTGTAGCTGATAATGGTAAATAGGCACTTGTAATTCCTTTGGCCATTGTAATAATATCAGGCTTTACACCATAATTCATAAATCCAAATGGCTTCCCTGTACGACCAAAGCCACAAATAACCTCATCCACAATCATTAAAGCGCCGTGTTTTTTGCATACTTCTTCAATTCCTTTTAAATAGTTTTCTGGAGGCATAATGACACCCCCACCTGTAATAATAGGCTCTAAGATCATTGCTGCAATTGTATCGCTCAGCTCCCATGTCATCGTTTTGTCTACGGCCTTTACACTCGCTAAATCTAATGGCGCAATAGTCTCACTTTCATGCTCACGATATTGATCAGGTGGTGCAACATGGATAAAGCCAGGTGATAGAGGCTCATATTTATATTTACGCTCCGCCTGCCCTGTTGCCGCTAATGCACCGAAGGAATTCCCATGATAAGCACGGTAGCGAGAGACGATTTTATAGCGCGAGCTTTGTCCTTTTTGCTGATGGTATTGTCGAGCTATTTTAAAAGCTGTTTCATTCGCTTCTGAACCACTGTTAGAGAAGAAAATAACATAATCTCCACCAAGCATTTCATTAAGTTTTTCGGCTAGTTCCACGGCTGGTAAATGTCCCTGAGATAAAGGTGCATAAGCATTTTTCATCATTTGTTCATGGGCTGCATCCGCTAATTCTTTACGACCATAGCCAACATTGACACACCATAGCCCAGCCATCGCATCAATATATTCCACACCATCTGTATCAGTAATTCTTGCACCATCAGATTTCTCTACTACATACGTGGCTTGTGGATTATAGGGTTTCATCGAATGCCATACATATTGCTCATCCTTTGCTAATACATCACTTTTAAGATTGATCTGCGTCATCGCCAAACACCCCTCATTATTATTTTAGTTTTTCGCATCGTTATTACTTGGGAACGCAAAGGAGCTTGCTGTATCCTCTGTCTCATCGGGCCAACGTTCAGAAATCGTTTTTGCCTTTGTAAAGAACCTCGCCTGATCTGGACCAAACATATGCCCTTCACCAAACTTAGAGCGTTTCCACCCACCAAAGTTATGATAGCCAACTGGAATTGGGATTGGCACATTTACCCCTACCATACCCACCTCTATTTCTTCTTGGAATTTACGCGCTGCCGCACCACTGCTTGTAAACATTGTGACACCATTGCCAAGCTCATGATCATTTATTAAATCAATAGCCTCTTGTAGTGAATCAACCCCTACTACAATACGTGCAGGACCAAAGACCTCCTCTTTGAAAATCGTCATTTCTGGTGTGACATGATTAAGTAATGTAGGACCAAGATAAAAACCATTTGACGATTCACATACTTTTGGATTTCTTCCGTCGATGACAAGATTCGCTCCTTCACTGACTGCCCCATCGATATAACGTATAATCGTTTCCTTTGATTGTTTAGTGATAACAGGACCAAAATCGACGTCTTGCTCTGTATAAGGCCCTACCTTTAGTTCGGAAATTTTATTTTTCAATATTTCCGTAAATCGTTGCTCCGTATCCTTCCCTACAACGAGTGCACCAGAAATAGCCATGCAACGCTGAGATGCTGCGCCATATGCTGCTCCTAAAAAGGCATTTGCTGTCTGTTCTAAATTGGCATCAGGCATAACAATCATAAAGTTCTTTCCACCACCAAATGCAGCGACTCGTTTATTGTGCTTTGTCCCAGTTTGATAGATATATTCAGCAACAGGCGTTGAGCCAACAAATGAAATTGCTTGAATCTCTTTATTTTCTAATAGTTCATCGACTGCCTCTTTATCTCCATTAACCACTGTCCAAATACCGTCTGGTAGACCTGCCTCTTTCCATAATTGGCTCAAATATAATGCTGAAATAGGTACACGTTCAGATGGCTTTAGAATAACTGCATTTCCTACCGCAACAGCCATACTTGTAATAGCCAGTGGTACCATAACAGGGAAATTAAATGGTGCAATGGTTGCTACTACACCAAGAGGCGATTTGGCAGAAAAAGCATTAATATTTCCACCTACATTGACGGAATACTCTCCTTTTAGCATTTGTGGGGCACTGATCGCCATATCCACAGATTCAATACCACGAACAATTTCACCTTTCGCATCTTCCTTAGTTTTTCCACTCTCTTGGCAAATCACATTGATAAGTTCTTCCTGTCTTTCTACTAACAGCTGACGGAAACGATGTAGCACTTCTACCCGCTTCCCAATTGATGTTTTTTTCCATGCTGGAAAGGCTTCCTTAGCTAACTGAATAGCATGCTTTACCTCGGCTCTTGAAGCAAGGGGTACTCTTGCAATAACCTCACCTGTTGACGGATTATATACTTCAGAGAATCTGTTACTTGTACCTGCTACCTCTTCTCCTTTGATAAAATGTGTTAGCGTTTTCATTTCTTGTTGAACTGTCATAATTGACCACTCCTTTTTTTCGTCTTATTGTTCAAAATCAAACTTGTCTTTTGTGAAAAGGGAACTTGATTCATCGGCTTGTTTGATCACCTTTTTCTTTTGAGTCAGCATATAGAAAATCATCACAATGGCCACAATAACGCATGTAAATAAAATTTGTGAGCGCATAGACTCTATAAAGAACATCGCAATGAGTAATGCTGTTGTTGCTACTATTGTTAAATATGTTAAATATGGAAATAGCCACATTTTCACCTTTAATAGCTCTGGATTTTCTTGCTCAATCTTCCGTCGCATTCTTAACTGTGAAAAGGCAATGATTAAATAAAGAATCAACGTAATAGCACTACAAGAACTTAATAAAAACATAAATACTTTATCTGGCGACACATAGTTCATAATGACCGCAATATATGAGAAAAATGTTGCGGCAAGTATGGCATTAACAGGTGCACCATTTTTATTTAATTTTAAAAATGCCTTTGGTGCTTCTCCTTTTTCCGCTAAAGAAAATACCATTCTTGATGTAGCATATAGTGCTGAATTTAGGCATGATAATACAGCAGTTAAAACAACAAAATTCATAATTTGTGCGGCTGCAGGAATACCAATATAATCAAGTACCGCTACATAAGGACTTGTTAAAATATCTGAGGAATGCCAAGGCAATAGCGTCACTACAACTGCAATAGAGCCTACATAGAAAATTAAAATACGCCAAGTAATAGAATTGGTAGCTTTTGTGACAGCGGCTAACGGTTCATCCGATTCACCAGCAGCAATCGCAACGATTTCTGTCCCCATAAATGAAAAAATAACGATAACGACACCCATTAGAACAGCGCCAAAACCATTTGGCAAAAAACCACCCTGTTCAACTAAATTGGTCATACCAACAGCATTAAAGTTTGGAGCAATACCAAAGATAATAAAAGCACCAAGACCTAGAAAAACGACTATACTTGCAACCTTAATAAGAGAGAACCAATACTCAAACTCACCAAAAGCTTTGACAGAAAGAACATTTGTTAATGTAAGTGCTACAGTTAATAACAGACTTAAAAGCCATAAAGGAATCCCATCGTACCAATATTGAATAATGGCAGCTGCTGCTGTTGCCTCTAAAGCAATGGCAATCACCCAGAAAAACCAGTACAACCATCCAATCATAAAACCTGCCCACGGACCAATGGCTTCATGTGCATAGTGAGCAAACGATCCACTCGTTGGATTGACTGCCGCCATCTCACCTAGCATACGCATAACTAATACAACGATAATTCCTGCAAATATATACGATAAAATTGCCCCTGGACCAGCTAGATTAATGACCGAGCCACTCCCCATAAATAGTCCAGCACCGATTACACCGGCAATCGCAATCATCGTCATATGCCGCTTCTTTAATCCTCTTTGTAAATGCGTTTGTTGCCCCATATCTGTCACCTCTTTTAGTAGATTGCTTGATCGCTTACAAAAATCTTACATCTTTCATAACGTTGAAGTAATAGACAAACTGTAAAATTCTATACTTTTGTTTTATACATAATGTAAAATAGACTAAATATTCTTAAAATAATTTTTAAACGATTTTATGAGTAAATTCTCTGCACCAAGCAGAAATTTTTGAATTCTAACCGCTGACACGCATGTCAAAAGGAGGGGCAAAAATGAGCCCATTTCAACTAAAAGTACTAGACGTTTTACAGAATAAATATTTTCAAAATGCAGAGGTAGTTGCAGGTCATGAGGGATTAACAAGGAGCGTTAAATGGGCACATGTACTAGAAATCATACATGTTGATAATTTTTTAGTTGGTGAAGAGTTAGTATTAACTACAGGGCTTAGTCTCCAACATAGTATTGAGGACTTTGTATCCTTTATAGAAGCCATCATTCAAAAAAATTGTGCAGCACTTTGTATTGAATATGGCACCTCTATTCAAGCAGTACCTGAAGCGATTTTAACACTTGCCAACCGCCACCAGTTTCCTATTATTGTTTTCCATGAAGCAGTTCCTTTTGTTCGTATTACACAGGATTTACATAGTCAAATTATCAATCAGCAATATCTATTGATTTCTTCACTAGAAGCTTACTCACAAACATTGAACAAAAATGCAGTATTGGGACAAAACGCGGACGATATTTTACAAAATATGTATAATGAATTAAAAATACAAATTATGTTTTCCATTAAGGGAAGAGAACCTGTCTTTTTCCCGAATATGGCTCATAAAAAGCGGCAGCAATTCCTAACATTGAATACATCGTCTCAGCAATTTAAACATGAGCCTATTTTTCTATTTGATCAACATTATGCCGATTTATCAATTTATCGAGAAGATGGGCTTTTCTCCGAATTTGAATTATTAATATTAGATCGCACGGCAACAGCGTTGGCACAGCTTTTAATGCGAGAGTTCTATATTGAGGAAAAAAAGAATATTGAGGATGCTTCGATTTTAGCTGATTGGATTGATCAAAAACTATCTAAGGAGGAAATCTATAAATTTATCGTTACACATTATACTAACTATACACAATCCAGTGGCACTGTCTTTATTTTGGCTTCTCCTAATACGTTGACAAAGGCACAGGAGGATGTAGTCTATAGTAAGCTTTATTATCGTAATCTCTTTGAGCAACATGGCTTTATTCCATTTTTATTTGAAAGAAAAAGCTATGTTATTTTTATTTTACTGCATACAAAAGATAGTAAAGCCATTCGTGATATGTTAAACAACATGTTTTCCTCTTTGGTCAAAACTGAATTTTATAAAAAGCAGCAGGCACAAGGTTATCAGATAGCTATTGGGAAGGTCGTTTGTGATGTGGATGAAATTCCTAAAAGCTATCAAACTGCACTGGAAACCTTATATATTTGTCGAAAAGTACAAACGTCCTCGTTCTTTTATGATGATCTGCATTTATATCATTTAATCTATAAATTACAAATGCAGGTGGATTTACAGGAAGTGATTTACGACTATTTACAGCCCGTTATTGAATACGATGAAAAATATAATAGTAAGCTTCTCGAAACATTGCAAGTGTATTTACAAACAAATGGCTCTAAACAGCAAACAGCGAATCAATTGTTTATTGTTCGTCAAACACTCTATCACCGCTTAAAAAAGCTTGAAAGTTTACTTGGTAAAAATTTTATGAACGGGCATAACCGCATTACACTTGAATTTATGCTACTAGCCAATTCATTAATCGAGGATAAGAGCTAGAAAAAAGTTGGCACGCTTAAAAGGTTAACTCCCCTCCTAAGCGTGCCCTTTATTACCCTTTCACAACTACATCGTGATACAATCCAGGTCTACGATCATCGTAAACAGGAATTCTTCCACGTACTTCATCGACAATAGAAAAGTCTACATCGATCACTGCTACTTCCTCGTCCTCAGCACCTACCCATAATACTTCTCCCCAAGGTTGAATAATCATAGACTGCCCATTAAAATTTTCTACCTTTTTCGAAATACGATTTACTGCAATGACAAAGCATTGATTTTCAATTGCACGAGCCTGTAGCAACGTTTTCCAATGGTCAATCCTTGGAGTTGGCCACTGCGCTGGTACAAATAATACCTTTGCTCCTTGTAATGCATGTGCACGTAACCATTCTGGGAAGCGAATATCATAGCAAATGACACCAGCAGCTTCAATATCATCTAAAGCAAAACGATTCATTTCATCCCCTGCTTCCAAGTAAAGATGCTCGTCCATTAAACGGAAAAGATGTGCCTTGCTATATTCCCCAACAAGTTCTCCATTACGATCAAAGGTATACATCGTATTATAAAATTTATCGCCTTTCTTTGTTGAAACAGAGCCCCCTACAATATGTACATCAAGTTCCTTAGCAAGTTTAGCCAAAAAGGTCTTTGTCCGCTCACCATTGATATCTGCTAGCTCAGGCAGTTTCTCTAAAGCATAGCCTGTATTCCACATTTCAGGTAACACTATGATTTCTGCCCCATTTTTTGCAGCTTCACGAATCTTATCCTCGGCACGTTCAAAATTTTCTTCAACTTTGCCAAAGCCAACATTTAATTGAATACAACCGATTTTCATCTCTATTCCTCCTCTAGACAATTATCAGAAAAAGTAATACTATTTGCTTCATATTCTTCAATAATAATTATTATATTCTGAAAAAGGTGATCATGCATGGAATTCTCTAAAAAACTACAGCAACTACCCACTCAATTTTTTGCAGCACTCGTTCAAAAAGTAAACTTGGCTCTAGAAGAAGGGCGTGATGTCATTAACCTTGGGCAAGGAAATCCCGATCAGCCAACGCCTATTCACATCATTCAAGCATTACAGGAAGCAGCTGAAAATCCTCAAAACCACAAATATTCACCTTTTAGAGGTCTCGCTGAATTACGCCAAGCTGCTGCGGACTTTTATCTACGTGAATATCAGGTAGAACTAAATCCAGATACAGAGGTAGCGATTCTTGGTGGAACAAAAATTGGTCTAGTTGAGCTACCTTTAGCTGTGTTAAACCCTGGTGACACGATGCTCTTACCAGATCCTGGCTATCCAGATTACCTATCAGGTGTTGTACTAGGAGACGTCAATTTTGAAGTAATGCCCCTTTTTGCTGAAAATGATTTCTTACCTGATTATCATGCATTACCTGATGAAGTGAAAGAAAAAGCAAAGCTTCTTTACTTAAATTACCCGAACAACCCTACAGGTGGTACAGCATCACTTGCGTTTTTTGAAGAGACCGTTCGCTTTGCGAAGGAGCACAATATTATCGTATCACATGATTTTGCTTATGGGACAATAGGATTTGACGGTAATAAACCAGTTAGCTTCCTTCAAGCAAAGGGTGCAAAAGAAGTAGGAGTTGAAATGTATACATTATCGAAAACCTATAATATGGCTGGCTGGCGTATAGGCTTCGCTGTAGGGAATGCCGAGATTATTGCTGCTATTAATCTAATTCAGGATCATCTGTTTTGTAGTCAATTCCCTGCCATTCAACAAGCCGCAGCAGTAGCACTGACGGCTTCCCAACAATGTGCGGATGAACTACGAGCTACTTATGAGCGTCGCCGCAATGTACTCATTGAAGAAGCTCGAAGAATTGGCTGGCATGTTACGGCTCCAAAAGGCTCCTTCTTCGCATGGCTCCCTGTACCACTAGGCTATACAAGTGAACAGTTTGCTAATCTTTTGCTCGAAAAAGCTGATATCGCTGTAGCAGCAGGTAATGGCTTCGGTCAATATGGTGAAGGATATGTACGCGTAGGATTGCTGGTTAGTGAGGAGCGCTTACGTGAAGCAATCCATAGAATCGAGCAATTACAATTGTTTAAAAGATAATGACGCCGTATCCTGTAGCTATCCCTAGCTACAGGATTATTACTATTTTTCAATTTTCCTTGGTTGCCCTAAACCATTTTCTAATGGATAAAATTGAACATGACCTGTTTCATCATCCCATTTTCGAATATGTTGAATTCCTTGTACCTCTGCCAACACGATGTCAGCAGTAATAACAGGGTTGCCCCCTTTTATTAAATGCCCACCTGATACAGCACCCCATTGATCGCTCATAGAACCATGGAAATGTGTCTCATATCCACCATCTCGTTTACACACCACACCTGAACCTTGAATAAATTCTAATGGTCCCTCTTTTTCAATCACATCACTAAACCGAACTTGAATTTGAACTGTTGCATCTGGCACTAGATAAACAAAGCTACTTTTTTGAAAGCTGCCAATACAGCTTACAATTGTTGCTGACTCTATACTATTCTCTTCGCAAAGCGCTTCAATCCCTTCAATGATATCTGTTCCCGTTAGAAAACGAGCACTAATAACCTTACCAAATGAACCTATACCATAATTAACTCTTACAGACATTGTTATCCCTCTTTTGCGTCGAAATATTATAATTATATAAAAAATTTAAAAATTATTTATTGACTTACTATACCCTATAAATTATATTAGTTCTATCGGAATTACAAAAAAATATTATAAATCTCTTATCAAGAGTAGCTGAGGGACTGGCCCTATGAAGCTCGGCAACCTCCTTTTTAAAGGAAGGTGCTAAATCCTGCAAACGATCTTCGTTTGATAGATAAGAGAGGACATCTTTTCATGAGCCTCTCTTAATTTGTAAGAGAGTTTTTTTATTTTCAAAAAACCGATAAAAACAATCTTGGAGGTATTTTCATGAAAAAGAAAAATAAATTTTTAGTAGGTTTAGCAAGTTTAACATTAGTAGCAGCTTTAGCAGGCTGTGGCTCTAAAGAAGATAGTAAAAGCCAAGCTGAAGGAATTGATGAAAAGAAAATCGTTGTAGGCGTCACTTCTGGTCCACACGAACAAATTGCAGAAGTAGCCGCTAAAGTAGCAAAAGAAAATGGGCTAGAAGTTGAACTAAAATCATTTTCTGACTATGTTTTACCTAATACATCCTTAGCTGAAGGTGATCTTGATGCGAACAGCTATCAACACGAGCCTTTCCTAGATACATTTAATAAAGACCATGATACAGATTTAGTACCAGTGGGCAAGACGATTTTAAATCCAATGGGTATCTACTCAGAAAAATATAAATCCTTTGATGACATTCCTGAAGGTGCAACGTTTGGCTTACCAAACGACCCAACGAATGGAGCGCGTGCCCTCTTTGTTTTACAGGAAGCTGGCTATATTAAGTTAAAAGAGGGTGCAGACTTAACAGCCTCGATCCGTGATGTAGAAGAAAACAAAAAGAATTTAAAATTCATTGAATTAGAGGCGGCTCAAATTCCTAAACAACTTAGTGAGGTAGATGTAGCAGCTATTAATACAAACTTTGCATTAGAAGCTGGTATTAATCCTAAAGATGACTCTATTTTATTGGAATCTACTGATTCTCCATACGTGAACTATATTGTTGTACGTGCTGAAAATGAAAATGATCCAACAATTAAAAAGTTCGTTGAGGCTTACCAATCTGACGAAGTGCGTCAATTCATCGAAGAGGAATTCAAAGGTTCTGTAATCCCTAGCTGGTAATATGTTCAGAAAGCTTCTATAAAGCCGAAGAATCTGCTGAAATTCCCCAATGGGAAGACGAGCAGATTCTTGCTTTTTAGAAGGTTGAGAAAGGAGCAAACAATTGCATGATTCAATTACAAAATATCTCAAAAGAATTTAAGTCGAAAAAAGGCATCATAAAAGCTGTGGATGGCATCAATCTTCACGTAAAAAAGGGACAAATTCATGGTGTAATAGGCTATAGTGGTGCTGGTAAAAGTACACTCATTCGTTGCGTTAATCTACTAGAACGTCCTACAGCAGGAAAAGTAGTGATAGACAATGTAGACATTACGACCCTTTCTCTTCACGAATTACGTCAAACACGCCAAAAAATCGGGATGATCTTCCAGCACTTTAATCTCTTAAAAACAGCAACAGTTTACAATAATATTGCAGTTCCCTTAAAGCTACTAGGCTATAAAGAGGCGGAAGTAAAAAACCGAGTAGCTAAGTATGCTGAAATTGTCGGTTTAACAGATAAATTAGATAGTTACCCAAATCAACTTTCAGGTGGTCAAAAACAGCGTGTGGCTATTGCACGTGCCTTAGCACAGGAACCAGAGATTTTACTTAGTGACGAAGCAACAAGTGCACTTGATCCTGAGACAACGGAAGCCATTCTTGAATTGTTGTTAAAAATTAATCGTGAATTAGGCATTACGATTCTGCTCATCACACATGAAATGAATGTAATTCAAAAAATTTGCGATGAGGTTTCTGTTCTAGAATCAGGGAAAGTTGTGGAATTTGGCACAGCGATTGAACTTTTTGCGAAACCGAAGCACCCTACAACGCGAAAGTTTTTGAATACAATTTCACAACGTAATTTATCCCCTTCTCTTATTGAGCAATTAAATGTTTCAGGAAGTGTAATCCGTTTAACATTCCTTGGTGAAAGTACTGGTAAGCCATTATTAGCAGAAATCACTAAGGTATATGATGTGCAACCAAATATTTTAACAGCCAATATTATTGAATTAAAAAACGGTATTGTCGGCAATATTGTGGTGCATTTACATGGCGAAACGCAGATTGTCCAAAAGGCGTTAACGTATTTTTCAGAAAATGGCGTGGCAGTGGAAGAATTAGGAGGTGCGTTCAATGAGTAGTATCCAAAGCTTCTTTACAGATTGGTCAGATGTTATTGGCAAAGCAATTATCGAAACATTTCAAATGGTTGGAATTTCATTATTTTTCTCCATTCTGATTGGCATTCCATTAGGGCTATTAATCGTTTTAACACGACCAGGACAATCCTTTGAAAATAAATTTTTCTATCAGTTTTTTAATCTATTTATCAATATTGTTCGCTCTGTTCCATTTATCATTTTACTATTCTTCATCTTACCTTTTACCAAGTTAATTGTAGGTACAACAATTGGTGTTAAAGGTGTAATCGTACCACTAGTTGTTTACACAGCTCCTTATATTGCACGACTGATGGAGTCTGCGCTTTTAGAAGTGGATTCCGGAGTAGTAGAAGCCTACACAGCCATGGGTATTAAACGTCGCCATATCATTTGGCATGTCCTATTACGTGAAGCGCGACCATCTATTATTTTAGGCTTAACAATTGCCACAATAGGATTAATTGGTGCAACAGCAATGGCAGGAATGGTTGGTGCTGGCGGTTTAGGTGACCTTGCCTATCGTTATGGTCATTTGCGCTATGAGGTTGATGTGATGTATGCAACTGTCTTTATCTTAATCATCCTTGTGCAGAGCATTCAATCCATTGGTAACCGCTTCGCCGCGAAGTTGAAAAAAGATTAAGAGGAGAATGAAGATGACAAACGAAATTTATGTAGAGAAAAATGGCTATATTGCAACGTTAGTATTAAACCGCCCGGATAAACGGAATTCTTTATCAAGGGCAATGTTTCAAGCCATAGTAGACCAACTAGAGCTGCTCCGTATAGATTCTTCCATCAAACTTTTAATTGTTCGCGGTGTCAATGAAGTAGCCTTTTCTTCCGGTGCAGATATTAGCGAGTTTTTAGATGTTCGTTATGCTACAGACAATGCTAAAGCCTATAATGAATTGGCTCTAAAGGCGATCGATGCTCTCTATAAATTTCCACACCCGACAATTGCTATGATTCAGGGCTTAGCAATTGGTGGTGGCTTAGAGTTAGCAAATGCTTGTGATTTTAGAATAGCAACGCCTAAGAGTAAGCTAGGCATTACCGCTGCAAACATAGGTATTGTCTATAATTTAGAAAGCACGAAACGTCTCATCAATATTGTTGGTGTCGCTAAGGCAAAGGAAATTTTGTACACAGCTACTATTTTTACAGCTGAAGAAGGAAAAAATATTGGTTTAATCACGGCCCTACACGAACCAGAGGAAATTGATGAGGCGACATTGCAATTCGCTGAACATTTATTAAGTAAATCATCCATTGCAAACGCAGGCATCAAAAAAATTATCCAAGCAATTGTTGATGGTGAAATTGAAGAAAACGATGAGCTGGCACAGTTAGTTTTGGATTCATTTAGTTCAGACGATTATAACGAAGGTATTCAAGCCTTTTTAAATAAAAGAAAGCCTATTTTCAATAAATAAGTGAGGTAGTAACGATGACAAACATAACTGATGGCGATCTACTCTTAAAAAATATAACTGCACAAGCCCCCTTCCCCATTTGCTTTGCAGATTTAGAAAAGGCCGTAGCGGAAAAAATCGAAGCTGGCCCTTTTGGCTACATCCGTTCAGGTGCTGGCGGTGAACAAACACTGCGCAATAATCGTGCAGCTTTTGAGAAGTATTCCATTGTTCCCCGATTTTTAAATGATGTGTCAAACGTTGATACATCGGTTCATTTGTTTGGTAAAACATATCCAACTCCTTTGCTTTTTGCTCCTGTGGGCATGAACGGAATGGTTCACGATGAAGGTGAGCTTGCCGTTGCACGTGCCGCCCAGTTTTTAAATATCCCTTATATACAAAGCACTGTGTCCACTTTTGCTCTTGAAGAAGTTGCTCAAGCTGCGCCTTCTGCAACAAAATGGTTTCAATTATATTGGTCTACTAATGAAGAAATTGCTTTTAGCATGGCTGCACGTGCGGAGGAAGCTGGATTTGAAGCGATCGTTTTAACTGTCGACACCGTAATGCTAGGCTGGCGTGAAGAAGATGTACGCAATCAATTTTCACCATTGAAGCTAGGCTATGCAAGAGGAAATTATATGAATGATCCCGTTTTTACAGCCACTTTACCTGATGATTCATTCGAGTCCTACGTACAAGGTGTCTTGCAAAATGTCTTCCACCCAACACTTAATTGGGAGCATGTTCGAGAGCTAAAAAAACATACCAACCTTCCTATATTATTGAAGGGAATTTTACATCCTGAAGATGCAAAGCATGCTATCGACAATGGTATTGATGGCATTATTGTATCAAACCATGGTGGCCGTCAATTAGATGGTGTAATTGGTTCACTTGATGCCCTTCCTGCTATTGTGAAAGTTGTGAATGGACAAATTCCTATTATATTAGATAGTGGTGTATATCGTGGCATGGATGCCTTAAAAGCACTTGCTTTAGGAGCGAATGCAGTTGCAATTGGACGTCCTTTCGTCTATGGACTAGCCCTTGAGGGACAACAAGGTGTCGAAAAGGTGATGACCAATCTTTATGATGAATTAAAGGTTTCTATCGCATTAGCCGGTGCTACCTCTGTCAAAGGATTACGCAACATCACATTAGTCAAACAGGATGGGACTGAGGGTAAATGAAACAAGCATTACAAGGATTAAAGGTTATCGATTTATCACAAGTCTTAGCAGGTCCCTATTGCACCATGGTATTAGCAGATATGGGTGCAGAAGTTATCAAAATTGAAAAATACCCAAATGGAGACGATACCCGTACAATGGGTCCATTCGTTAATGAAGAAAGTCATATGTATATGATGGTTAATCGTAATAAAAAAGGTGTCTGCATCAATTTAAAAACGACTGAAGGACTGACTTTATTTAAAGAATTGATTCAATCTGTTGATGTACTTGTGGAAAATTATCGACCAGGTGTCACGAAAAAGCTTGGTATTGATTATGACACATTAAAAGCCATCAATCCTGGCCTAATTTACTGCTCTATTTCCGGTTATGGTCAAACAGGTCCTTATAGTCAAAAGGGTGGCTATGATATTATGGCTCAGGGTCTGAGTGGCTTAATGCATATGACAGGTGAAGCAGATGGACGACCTGTAAAAGTTGGCTTTGCGGTGAATGATATTGCTGCTGCACAAACAGCCTTACAATCGATTTTAATGGCCTATATTTATAAGCTTCGTAGTGGTGAAGGTCAATATATTGATGTGTCCTTAGTGGAGTCAGGTCTTGCGTGGACTGTTTGGGAGGCCGCTGCTTACTTCGGAAAGGGTGAGTTACCTGAGCGAACAGGAACCGCCCATCGTGTGTCTGCGCCCTATCAAGGTTTCAAAACACAGGATGACTATATTCTAGTAGGTGCTGGCAATCAAAAGCTATGGGAGATTTTTGCGGCAAAGGTTGTCAATCGACCTGATTGGTTAGACAATCCTCTCTTTGCTACCAACTATTCACGTGCCCAACATGTGAGGGAGCTGGAAGCAGAAATTGAAAGCGAGCTAATTAAGCATAAGGCTATCTACTGGCTCGAACTATTAGATAAGCATGGTGTACCATCTAGTCCAATCTTTTCTTATGACCAAACATTGAATGACCCTCATATACTAGAGCGTGGCATGGTACTGTCCTATGAGCATCCGACTGCTGGACCAATGAGAACATTGGGCTTCCCAGCTAAGTTTTCACAAACACCTGGACAGCTAACAAGTGCAGCACCCACTTTAGGACAACATAATGAAGAAATTTTACAGGCATTAAATATTTCTGATCAAGCTATTCAACAGCTCAAGGCAGGCAAAATAATTGGGGCAAAATAAAGTGATTGTCTATTTTTAGATCGCCCTATCAGTTAGATTTAAGCTTCTATCGGTCACTTTTTTGATTCTATCCTTCACTTTTTCTTTTCTATCATGCAAAAAAAGGCTTCCCCATCCATGAGGAAGCCTTTTTCTTATTGAATAACGCCTAATTCACGACCAACCTTCTCGTAAATCGCAATTGCATCATCAAGCATTTCTTTTGTATGTGCCGCTGTTGGCATATTCCGAACGCGACCTGTACCTTTTGGAACTGTTGGGAAGACAATTGATTTTGCATAAACGCCTTCTTCAAATAAACGTTTTGAAAATTCCTGTGTTAATTTTTCATCCCCAATGATGCATGGTGTAATTGGTGTCTCAGACGCACCAATATTAAAGCCAAGCTTCTCAAGCCCCGCTTTTAAATAATTACCATTATCCCACAGCTTATCGTGTAGCTCTGTTGAATCAATCAGCATTTGCACGGCTGCTGTAATAGCGGCTACATCACCTGGTGGTAATGCTGTTGAGAATAGGAATGGGCGTGAGCGAACTTTTAGCCAATCAATTAAATTTTTCTTACCTGCTACATAGCCACCTACTACACCAATGGCTTTTGATAATGTACCAATTTGGAAATCAATTTCTTTTTCTAATCCAAAATGCTTCACAGTTCCTTTTCCTTTACCTGTTACACCCGAACCATGTGCATCATCCACATACGTGATTAAATCAAACTCTTTAGCTATTTCCACAATTTCAGGTAATTTAGCAATATCACCATCCATTGAGAAGACACCATCTGTGATAACCATGATTTTATTGTATAAACCTGATTCCTTTGCTGCCTTTGCCTTTGCACGTAAATCCTCCATATCAGAGTGATTAAACGCGATGATTTTTGCCTTTGATAAGCGACATCCATCAATAATAGAGGCATGGTTTAATTGATCAGATAGAATGGCATCATTTTTATCCATTACAGCCGAAATAGCTGCCATATTACAATTAAATCCAGATTGATAAGAAATAGCCGCTTCTGTTCCTTTAAATTCAGCAAGCTTTTCTTCTAATTTTACGTGCAAGTCAAGTGTCCCGTTGATTGTACGAACAGCACCTGCTCCAACACCGTATTTATCAATTGTCTCTTTGGCAATACGCTTTAATTCTTCATTTGTTGCTAAACCAAGATAGTTGTTAGAGGATAAGTTAACAAGATTTTTGCCACGGACCTGAATAATTGGGCCATTTGCTCCCTCTACTGGATCGATTTCATTGTATAAGCCTTGTTCATGTAAGGCTTGTAGGTTTTCATCTAAAAATGCATTCAATACTTTTGACAAGCGTATCATCCTTTCCTAGGAAAACTGTTCTCGCTCCTAGTTTAGCACATGCAAGCCATTAGCTACATTACTTTGTTAATCTTTCGAATAGCGGCGCTGTTTTTTCGCGCCATAAAGAAGCCGATAGACAATTATCTAATAAACGACGAACGGTATATTCAGCTTCTGCATATCGTTTGGAATGGCCCATCGCATCCTGTATAGCTTCTTTGTATTGTGCTCGCACTGCCTCGATCGCAGTTTCTGCTTCCTCTGACAGCGCACAATGTTGACCAATATCAAATATCTTATCTCCTAACCTACCATCCTCTGGATCAAAGATATGAGGCTCTGTGCTATCAAAAATACAGAAATTAAGCTCTGGGATAATGACCATATCTACAGATCCCGCATCTAAGCCACACCAAACAATTTGTGCATCAAGCCCTCTTGCATTTGCTTCATCGGCTAAGCTTTTCATTAGTGAAGATTTGCCTGTACCTGGCTTACCTTTAATCATGAAGCGAGTCGTGATACTTTTGGTGATACTATCCACTGTATTTTCCGCACCTCTAGGAGTTAGCGTTCCCAGTAAACGATGTGTCCGCATACCTGTTTTATTCAGAATAATAGATTGGAACACTTCCGACTTTAAATTTTCCACCTGTTCATTTAATGCCTGCCAGTTCATACAGCTTTGTGTGATAACCTCCCAGTCATCATGTAGCTTGATTGCTTGATCCAGTTTCGCTATGCATTTTTCACGCCATGTTGCACGCTCATGCATCGCCTCTGCAAGCTGTTCTCCAACCTTTATAAGCTGTATGTCTTCTAAGCATTCATAGAAAGACATGACACGATGCTTTGTACCGAGTAAAGTTGGCTCGATATTCCACTCAGATGCCCATACAAAAAGTCTGTTACAGCCTTTTATATAAACGGCCTCAACAACCTCCTCTAATAAAGCATGCTTAAACCACTCGACAGCAAAGCCCTGTTTCACATAGAAGTATCCTAGTTCTTTTAACAGTTCTGAACCTTTAAATGTGGCAGGCCCTTGCAAAAAATAAACGAGAGACGCCTCTTCCATCATTTCTTTATATAAATGCTTCACACCTTGGCCAGTCAATGCGTGTCCAAAATAATACGTTACATTTCCGTTCAAATGTCGTTCCTCCTTTAGCTTGTGCCCTGCATTATATGAAAGAACGCTAAAAAAAATGAAAAGCTACTTCTATCTTTTACAGATATAAGTAGCTTCTTAGTTTAATAGAATGGCTTCATGCCCTCTATATTTCCAATACATTTCATCAATATTTTACGACAATACGGTAATGAATATTGCACAATATAGCCTGAAGTTAAGGCGATCAATACCGTCCCTACTCCAACTGGTCCTCCTAGAAGCCAGCCAACAATGGTTACAAGTACTTCAATTCCCATTCTTGCTGTTTTAATAGATCCACCAAACTTTTCGACAAGTATCATCATTAAGGTATCCCTTGGTCCTGCGCCCATATTCGGTGCAATATACATCCCACAGCCAAAGCTCAAAACAAATAAGCCAATAATAAAATATGTAATTTGTAAGCCATATACATCCGTTGAGGGCAACATCCAATTAAATACATCAATAAACGAGCCAATTAACAGCATATTGAGCCAAGTACCTAAATTTGGCCATTGACGCAATACAATGGATGTTGAACCAACTATAAAGAGTCCTGTTACAATAGACCATGTGCCAATACTTAACCCAAAATTTTGAAATAGACCTATATGTAAAACATCCCATGGGCTTGTGCCAACAATTTTCCCCTTTATCGACATCGTGATGCCAAGTGACATCACCATTAAGCCACCAATAAAAAAGGTCCAACGCCACCCCATTATTCTACGCATACCTTATCCTTCTCTCTTTGAATAATATTGCTATTACTGTATCATACTTTCAACCAAAATTAAGCTATAGTGCTTAAACTAAACCGTTTATCTTACCACATAAAAAACTACCCATTCTCTCACTCATGGGTAGTTGTAATTGAGGCAAGTTGTGCCTTTGTTATATTCTTCAAATCTTCTATTTGTACATGAATTTGCATACCAATTTTCCCAGCACTAACGATTATACTACCTTGTTCTTGAGCAGATACATCGATGACCGTTGGATATAACTTCTTCATCCCTACTGGTGAACATCCACCACGAACATAACCAGTATGGCTAAGTAGATCTTTTACCGCTAACATTTCAATTTTCTTTTCCCCAACTACCTTCGCGGCTGCTTTTAAGTCCAGCTCTTCAGCTACTGGAATAACAAATACAAATAACCTTTGTGCACTTGCTTTTGCTACTAATGTTTTAAATACCCGAGCAACAGGCTGTCCTATTTTCTCAGCTACAGAAACACCATCAACTTGACCGTCCCCTGTTTCATATTCCATCACATCAAAATGAATTTTTTGTTGTTCTAATAAACGAATCGCATTCGTTTTCGCGTGCTTTGCCTTTGCCATGTCAACAATCTCCTATCTACAGCATCAGGCTATCAAAGAGAACATAGAATCCTTGTCTGGACGATAGCCATTTTTCGTCATTTGAACGTGAGCAGCATATCTTTCCGATGCCTGTTTAAATGCTCTTAACTTGAATGCAGTCTCATAGTTCTTACCGAAAATTGTATCTGCAAATGGGTCCAATTTCAATTCCTTCGAGTAACGTTCAGGAACCTTCACTTCAATGATGTCACGTACAAAAGATGGTTCGCTTTCATTTGTGGCAACCTCGTCAACATTTGAATTATTTAACATATGCTGTATTTGAGCATCAACGCTTTGCGCCACACGTAAATCTTGAGGAGAAGGCTCTGCTGATGACAATGCTGCATTACGTACCTGCTCTAAAATGTGCAGTGTGTCACCTAGTTCTGAATCGGATATATTCGAGGGATCAGCGTTATCATTCATTCCTACTTTATAGGTTTGCTCATGTGCCCGTACACTCTTTTCTGTTTGCTGTAAATCTTCCATAATGGCTTTCTGCTGAGGAGTTACTTCTTTTGACTCTTCTTGCTGCTGGTCATACAAATCTTGGTCAGTACGTCCTAATAATAAATTTTCAAGTTCAATCAATAATGGGTTTTTCTTTGGCTGAAAATACATCGCATTTTTTCTATAGGCATCTCCTGCCTCTTTACGCTGAAGTATTTTTTTACGATTATGCTGGGATGAAATTCTTTCTTGTTCCATTAAATTTGATATTTTCATAGTTTTCACCTCGCCCTTCTATCTACATATGCTAATAAGTTAATAGATATGAACATTCTTCCTAACACTCTATCTATACCATTTTATAAGTTTCTGTACACTCATTATCGGAATTTTCACTATTAAATTCAAGCACTAATTACTACTAACCTCCTAAAGAGATACTAATTATTTTCAAAAATAGGTATAAAGAATCTCATCTAATTAATGTTTTCATATTCATTTATTAGCTCCATACCCTTTTCAATAAAATTTATTACCATATACACTACACAAATAGTGTTAATCAACGTAAAAAAACAGCCCTTCATACTGGACTGCTTTTCTTATTTTTTGGGTCTAATCAATATCCCTTTATAGGCTAAGTAACCAAGCCATGCACCCATTGTATTCAAAATTAAATCATCAATATCCGCAGAACCAACGGTAAAAATAAATTGAACGGTTTCAACAGCAAGACTAGAAATAAAGCCTAAACAAATAATAACCCACGCTTTTCGGAATTTCTTCGATAGTAATGGCAGTAAAAAGCCCATTGGAGTAAAAATTAATAAGTTGCCAAGTAAGTTAACGATTATAATTTCCCAATTAAAATATTGAGAGTAGTTTATATAACGGAGAATCGTTTCGAAGGGAATAAAATTAGTAGTTAATCGCCAACTACTATAATCAAACAATCCTAAGTCACCTATAGAGTAATCTCCCTTTAATAAAAGGACGACTACATCTACTAAGCGATCAATAACCAATTTATAAAAAGCCATAAATGAATAGATACTAAATAAAATCCAACCTGCGATCTTTAGCGGCAAATGATATGTATCAATGACATCCCGATATGGTAATGGGAGCTTGGCATTATTTTGAACATCCGCTATGTTGTTTTTAGACAAGCTTAACACCCACTTCCCTTTTATTCCTTCCCATATTTTAATATGCTCAACTATAGCTTGCAAGTAGCTGAAAAAATTATCATCCAAAAAGGCTGTCTCCTACCAGCAGAGACAGCCTTATAATAAGTATGTTTAAACTGGGTTTACCCCATGCTTACGTTGTGAGAATAATAAGTATTTTGACATATAAAGTTCTAAGCGATTTTCTAGTACCTTACGCAGCTCATTAGGCTCAATCACATCATCAATGATAAGCTCTGAAGCTAAGCGATACACATCAATTTCCTCTTGATATTCTTTACGTTTCTCGGCAATGAAGCTTGCTTGCTCTTCTTTTGGAAGTTCTGCAATTTTATTGGCATAGACGGCATTGACAGCAGCTTCTGGTCCCATTACGGCAATTTGTGCATTTGATAAGGCAATACAGCAGTCTGGTTCAAACGCAGGACCAGCCATTGCATATAATCCTGCACCATACGCTTTACGCACAATGACCGTTAGCTTAGGAACAGTTGCCTCACTCATGGCAAAAATCATTTTAGCACCATGACGGATGATTCCTGCTTTTTCTACCTGAGTACCAATCATAAAGCCTGGAACATCTGCTAGGAATAACAGTGGGATATTGAATGCATCACAAAGTGAAATAAATTTCGCCGCTTTATCAGCAGAATCGTGGAATAGCACGCCTCCCTTAACACGTGGTTGGTTAGCGATGATCCCAACGGATTGTCCATTAATTCGTGCAAGGCCTGTAATTAATTCTGGTGCAAATAATTTCTTAACCTCACAAAACGAATCTTCATCAATAATACGATCAATTAGCTTATACATATCAAATGGTACATTTTGATTTTGAGGAATTAATTCTTCAATAGATTTATCAAATGAAGCTGGTGGTTTAGGAGCCTCTACATTGCTACGCTCTGCATAGTTATTCGGGAAATATCCTAAATATTTGCGCGCATAAGTAATAGCCTCCTGTTCGGATTTAACAAGCACATCTCCACAACCAGAAACGGAACAGTGCATTTTTGCGCCACCCATTGTTTCTAAATCTACTTTTTCACCGATAACCATTTCGGCCATTCGAGGAGATCCTAAATACATAGAAGCATTCCCTTCTACCATCACCACGATATCGCAAAATGCAGGAATATAGGCGCCACCCGCTGCGGAAGGACCAAATAATAAGCAAATTTGCGGAACTTTTCCTGACAGTTTGACTTGATTGTAGAAAATGCGTCCTGCACCTCGGCGTCCCGGGAACATTTCAAGCTGATCTGTAATACGCGCACCCGCAGAATCCACTAAATAAAGTAATGGACAATTCAACTTTTCAGCGGTTTCTTGAATGCGAATCATTTTTTCAACCGTGCGTTTTCCCCAAGAACCAGCTTTAATCGTTGAATCGTTCGCTAGCACACAAACTGTGCGACCATGGATTTTACCAATACCAGTGATAACGCCATCTGCTGGTAAATCCCCTGCTAAACAGTTCGCATAGAGTCCATCCTCTGATTGAAGACCATCATCAAGTAATAGTTCAAGACGCTCACGTACAAATAGCTTGCCTTGTTGTGCATTTTTGTCATGATATTTTGGTAATCCACCTGCTAAAATTTTATCTTTCATTGTAGGTGGTGTATTTTCTGTCGAGATATTGCTCATGTTTATTTCCTCCCTTTGCCCAATCGATTACACCAAAATTATTTCTTGGCGTTTTATTTCCCTGAATATTGTGGCGCTCGCTTCTCTTGGAAGGCAAGTAAGCCCTCTAATCGGTCTTCTGTTGGGATCAGTGCACTATATGCAAGTGATTCAATTTTTAAACCGGTAGCTAAATCTACCTCAACACCTTGATTGATCGCAACTTTGGCTTGCACTAGAGAGAGTGGTGCATTTTTTGCCATTTCCAGTGCAAGCAGTTGTGCCTTATCTAATACCTCATGTCCTTCATAAACATACTCGATAATGCCATAATTTTCAGCTTCTTTAGCACTGAGCCTACGTGCTGTATAAATTAATTCCTTTGCTTTACCAAGACCAATTAGACGTGGAAGTCGCTGTGTTCCCCCAGCTCCTGGAATAATACCGAGTGATGTTTCTGTTAAGCCAAGCTTTACATGTGTAGCCGCAATTCGTAAATCACAAGCTAGTGCCAACTCCAAGCCTCCACCAAAGGCAACACCATTTAAGACAGCAATGACAGGCTGTGCAAGCGTTTCAACTTTTGCCACAGTGGCACCAATCAGTTGCACGATCTGCTTCACTTGTCGATCAGACATTCCTTTACGTTCCTTTAAATCAGCACCTGCACAAAATGCCTTTTCGCCTGCACCTGTTAGAAGGACTACACGCACTGCTGGATCACCATTGATTTGATCAAGTGTGGCAGACAGCTCATGCAGTAATTGAACCGACATAGCGTTAGCAGCTTCTGGTCTTGAAAGAGTAATAAGTCCAATACTACCCTCTAGTAATTCAAATCGAACGAGTTGTGTCATCCTTGATTTGCACTCCTTTCATTGCGGACAATAGCCATTTGCTTTGAGGCAACCGCTTTGCCTAACTTCTCTTCAATAAAGAGTGCTGCCTCTAGCACCTTTTGTCGATCTACGCCTGTTTCAATGCCCATCTCATCGAATAAATACAATAAATCTTCTGTGGCTACATTACCTGAGGCACCTTTCGCATATGGGCAGCCCCCTAGCCCACCAAGCGCACTATCAAACTTGGTAATACCCATCTCTAAGGATTTCATAATATTGGCTAATGCTGTCCCACGTGTATCATGAAAATGCATGGCAAATTTTTCAGCAGGATACCTTTTTAGCAATTCCTCTAAAAGAAACTCAACCTGCGTCGGTACACCAACACCAATTGTGTCACCAAGCGATATTTCAGTCACACCCATCTCCAATAATTTTTCCGTTACTCGTAATACCTTGTCAGGGTGTATATACCCCTCATAGGGACAACCAATAACCGTTGAGATATAACCTCGAACATGTTTTTTTGCAGCCTGAGCTCCTACTACAACTTCCTCTAATATGGGAAATGTATCTTCTATGGTTTTATTAATATTACTTTGGTTATGGCTTTCACTAGCAGACATAAAAATACTTACTTCATCTACTTCAGCCTGTAATGCGCGTTCTAAGCCCCTCATATTGGGTACAAGTGCCGCATAGGTAATATCCTTATGTCTTTTAATGGCTTGCAGAACCTCGACTGCATCTGCCAATTGAGGAATCCATTTGGGATGCACAAAAGATGTCACTTCAATATAATTTAATCCTGTTTGACCTAATAAATTTACTAATTGCACTTTATCAGCTGTTGAAATATGCGTTTTTTCATTTTGTAAGCCATCACGGGGACCAACTTCTTTGATTGCGACTTGCTTAGGTAGCTGCATAAACAAGCCTCCTCTTATTCAATTTCTAAAATATCATCATCAACGTTAATGAAGTCTCCCTCATTGGCAATGATTTTCGTCACTACGCCATCCTCTTCTGCTGCAATTGGAATTTCCATTTTCATCGATTCTAAAATAGCTACATCTTGACCTGCTGTCACTTTCTCACCCTCTGTTACGACGATTTTCCATACTGTTCCTGCCATGCTTGCTTTTACTGTTGCCATAATCATTCACTCCTATTTTTTATCATGTATTCGTCCCTCTATAGAAGCACGAATACATGATAATTGTTATTTTGTTTCTGCTAATTGCGGTAAATAATATTGCTCTACAAATTTTGTCGTCGTATAGCCTTTTAAAAATTGCTCATGTGTGACGGTTTTTAACAGCATCGGGATATTCGTTTGAATCCCCTCCACTTTATACGCCTTTAGCGCTTGTGCTAATCTTTCGCAGGCAATTTCTCTTGTTTCCCCCCACACCACCAATTTACTAATCATTGGATCATAGAATGGTGTTACCACTGAACCAGACTCTACACCACACTCATGTCGAATGCCTTCACCTGTCGGTAATTCAAGAGTCGTAATAGTACCTGGAGACGGGAAAAACGTCGAAGGATTTTCAGCGTATATGCGCACTTCAATCGCGTGCCCCTCTTTAGTAATACTTTCTCTAGTAAACGTAAGAGGTTGTTTTGCCGCAATTTTTAATTGCTCTTCTACTAAATCAAGCTTCGTAATTTCCTCGGTAACGGGATGCTCTACCTGTAGTCTTGTGTTCATTTCTAAAAAATAAAAGTTTTGATCTTCATCAACCAAGTATTCGATTGTTCCAGCATTGACATAACCAATATGCTTCGCCGCCTTAACTGACGCTTCTAGCATTTTTTCTCTTGTCTCTTGTGAGATAAACGGTGATGGTGCTTCTTCTACTACTTTTTGATTTCTTCGTTGAATAGAGCATTCTCGTTCAAATAATGGAACGACATTACCTTGATGATCAGCAATAATTTGCACTTCGACATGGTGAGGGTTAGCAATGAATCGCTCCATATACATCGTGCCATCACCAAAGAATGATTGTGCACGCTTTTGATTGCCCTCAAAAGCTTTGGCTAGTTCCTCAGCATTTTCAACTAGCTGCATACCGATACCGCCACCGCCTGCCGATGCCTTTAACATAATCGGATAGCCTAAACGCTCCGCTATGTCAGTGGCTTCTTCTACATCCTTCACTGGCGCTTCTACACCCTCTACAATCGGTACACTAGCAGCTTTCATTGTTTTACGAGCCTCTAATTTACTGCCCATTGAAGCGATCACATCAGCACTTGGCCCGATAAACACTAAACCTGCCTCTGTACAACGTTTCGCAAAATTTGCATTCTCTGATAGTAAACCATAGCCAGGATGAATAGCCTCTGCGCCACTTTCTAGTGCAATTTCAAGAATGCGGTCGATGTTTAAATAGCTCTGTGCAACAGGTGGCTTCCCTACACAGAAAGCCTCATCTGCATCTTTCACATGTAAGCTTTCAGCATCTGCCTCTGAATAGATAGCAACCGTATGAATATTTAGGCGCTTGCATGTTCTGATCACACGTCTAGCAATTTCCCCACGATTTGCAATTAATACCTTGTTGAACATATCCACTGCCCCTCCTTACTTTACGGTCATAACGAAATCTTCTCGTAATTTATATTTTTGAACTTTTCCAGATGCAGTCATTGGGTAGTTATCAATAAAGAAAATATGTCGTGGAATTTTATGTCTTGAAATTTTATCCCGACAATAATCTCGGATTTCTTCCGATGTGGCCTGCTCTCCTTCTTTTAAAACAATCCAAGCTGCCGCCTCCTCGCCATAAACAGGATCAGGGACACCTGCAACCTGAACATCTGAAATTTTCGGATGTGTATAAAGGAACTCCTCAATTTCACGAGGATATAGGTTTTCGCCACCACGGATAATCATATCCTTTAAACGACCTGTTACACGGACATAACCTGCTTCATCCATCGTTGCTAAATCACCTGTATGCAACCAACCATCCTCGTCAATCGCCAGATCTGTTTCCTCCTGGTTTTTATAATAGCCCTTCATCACATGATAGCCCCTTGTACACAGCTCTCCCTGTTCATTTGTCGGAGCTTCCTCGGTAGTTCCAGGAACAACAATCTTTACTTCTAGGTTAGGTAAAGCGCGACCAACCGTCTCCACCTTTAACACTAGCGGGTCATCCGTTCTTGTCTGTGTAATAACAGGTGATGATTCTGTCTGACCGTAGCATATTGTTATATCTTTCATGCCCATCTTCTCAATGACCGCTTTCATAACCTCAATTGGACAGTTTGATCCTGCCATGACTCCTGTACGTAAAGTTGAAAGATCGAAAGATGCAAAATTCGATAAATTCAGTTCACTAATGAACATCGTTGGCACGCCATGTAATGCAGTGCATTTCTCTTGTTGAACGGTTCTTAGTACCTCTTCAGGTGAGAACTCCTGTACTGGTACCATTGTTCCACCACTTGTTGTAATGGCTAATGTTCCTATGACACAACCAAAGCAATGGAAGAATGGGACTGGGATACATAGGCGATCCTCTGCCGTTAAACGCATACATTCTGCAATGTTAACAGCATTATTGACTAAGTTAAAATGCGTTAGCATGACTCCCTTAGGAAAGCCTGTTGTACCAGAAGTATATTGAATATTAATGACATCATCATAATGAAGAGACTGCTCTCTCTGATCTAACTGTTCCTCGGTTACTTGCTCGGCAGCAGTTAAAACGTCTGACCAATTAAGTACGCCGGGGTATTTGGTTTCACCGATTAAAATAACATTTTTTAATAAAGGTAGTCGCTTTGATTGCAAATTACCTGGTTCACAATGTTCAAGCTCTGGACATAACTCTTGCAGTGTATTGATAAAAGAATGGTCTCGATAATTTTCAATTAAAAAAATCGTTTTAGCATCAGATTGCTTCAATAAATACTCCAACTCACTCGCACGGTAATTCGTATTTACCGTTACAATTGGAGCACCCATCTTCCCTGTACCAAATTGAAGCTGTACCCACTCAGGAACATTCGTCGTCCATACTGCGATATGGTCTCCCTTTTCAATTCCTAGAGCCATTAAACCTCTCGCTACGTATCGTGCTTGACGATTTAGCTGTTCATAAGTCATGCGTAAATTTCTGTCAGCATAGACCAATGCTTCATTCTGCGGGTACTTTTTTGATTGTTCATCTAGCAATTGACCAATTGTTTGATACACAAGTTCTGCCATGAAGATCCCCCTTATTTATGCTATTTAACTTAACTGATGATGATTAACAGCCAATTAGACGAGAAATAACGAGACGTTGAATTTCAGATGTTCCTTCACCGATTTCCATTAATTTAATGTCACGTAAATGACGTTCTACATCGTATTCCTTCATATATCCAGAACCGCCATGAATTTGGATTGCCTGATTACATGTACGGAAGCCCATTTCAGAAGCAAATAGTTTAGCCATCGCAGCTTCTTTGCCAAATGGCTTCTTTTGATCTTTTAACCATGCTGCTTTATGTACTAGCGTACGAGCAAGCTCTATTTCCATCGCCATATCAGCTAATTTAAATTGGATCGCTTGTAGCTTCGAAATAGGTGCACCAAATTGCTCACGTTCCTTCGCGAATTTTAGTGCCTTTTCATAAGCAGCCTGGGCAATTCCAACAGAAAGAGCAGCGATTGAAATACGACCACCATCCAATGTATTTAAAAACTGGCTAAAGCCACGTTTTTCATCCCCTAATAGATTTGTTCTTGGGACACGGACATTTTCTAACACAATTTCACATGTATTGGAGCCACGTACACCCATTTTGTCATAATTACAGTTGATTGTTACGCCTGGTGTGTTTGTTGGCACAATAATAGAAGAAATAATCTTTTTATCATCTTCACGTTTACCTGTTACCGCCGTTACAATAATTTGTCGAGCATATCCTGCATTGGTGATCCAGCATTTCTCTCCGTTAATGATGTAGTCATCACCATCAATAACAGCTGTAGTACGTGTGCCCCCTGCATCTGAACCTGCATTTGGCTCTGTTAAACCGAATGATCCTAATGTCTCACCCTTAGCTAATGGAACTAGCCACTCTTGCTTTTGTTCCTCTGTGCCGAAGTTGTAAATTGGTGAGGCTCCTAAGCTAACAGCAGCTGCATAGCTTAACCCTGTGCCCCCACATGCTCGACCAATCTCCTCTACAGCTAAAGCGTAGGACACCGTATCACCACCTGATCCACCATATTCCTCAGGAAACGGGATACCCAATAAGCCTAGTTCTGCCATCTTCCTAAAGCTCTCTATTCTCATTGTTGATGTCTCATCAACCTCACGAGCATACGGTTTAATCTCCTTCTCAGCAAAATCACGCACCATGTCTCGAATCATTTCTTGCTCTTTTGTTAATTCAAAATTCATCCCTAGTCCCCCTAATGTCGAATTTGCCATAGTAAATGTAGCTTAAGAACAATTGCTTACAGTTAATACCGACTAGTCGGTTTGTAAAAACAAATAATAAAACCAGTGTTTTCTACTGGCTACCCCTTTATTATAAATTGCTTCGCTTCTTCCATGGCTTGTTCTGTCACAATTGCCCGTAATACCATATCGGTAAAAACATCTGTGATTTGCTCCATCGTTAATGGTCCTGATTGCTTAAACCATTTGTATGTCCAGTTAATCATCCCGACTATTGCCATTGTTACAATTGTACAAGGTAATTCGGTACGAAAAACCTTTGCTTCCTGACCCTCTGCTATCACTCTTTGTAAAATATCACGATAGTGATCTCGCTTTTTATGGATGATGTCACTATATTCATCTGAGAGTGAACGACTTTCTTCATAAAAAATCGTAATATGTGCTTGATACATATCAAATACTTGTGTCAGTGTTTGCAGCATGGCACACAAACGTGTGATGGGTGTATCGAATTTGTCATATGCAGCTTGCGATTGTTGAATGACATATGAAATAAAGACATCATGAATTTCATACAACAGTTCATCTTTTGATTTAAAATTATGATAAAATCCACCCTTTGATGCCCCAATGTATTCCACAATACGATCCACTGTTACATTGTGATAACCATCTTGTTGAAACAATTCAACTGAAGCGTCTACAATTCTTTGTTTTAACGTTTTCTTTACCATAGGCCCTATCATCCTTCATCTAGCTCTATACTTCATCACTCCTTATAATCAGGAAAAACCCCTCAACCCTTAGAGTATTCTATTTTTTCCTAATTATAAAAATACTATGACAATACAAATATAACATTCTCAAAAATTGGTGTCTAGCACCGAATAGCTTTTTTCTATAGTTTCGAGCATAATTTTTACTTAAAACAGCATGGATAGATTTCGCAAACACAAATTAACTGTATGATATATATCTTGCTTTCATCACAAAAAAACAAAAAAATTTCCCTTACGTTCACAAAAGGGAAATTTTTACTTTATAAAGTTTTTGGTAGTTTACGTAGCCACGAAATAATAACAGCAACAATCAAGGCGAAACCTAAGTAGCCCATTGTTGAATAGACTTTACCAACTAATGTAGTAAATCCTACTAGGCTTGCAGCAAAACCTATTAATCCTATAACTACAATAGCTACTTTAAAATATTGATGGTCTGGCGCAATAAATCGAACTGTAAATGAATAGAACATCCCTACCGCAGTATTGTACATCATGCCTAATAAAGCAATAGACATTAAGACACCTACTATAGGCTGAATTTGTTTTGCTAATTCTAATGTTGGCATTGCTACTCCATCAATAACATTTATTTTAGCAAACATGGCTATATTGATTAATACAATTAAGATACCAAGCATTAAACCGCCAAGTAGTCCACCTCTGCCAGCAACTTTGCGGTCCTTTACTGTTCCACCCATTACAATTAACATTGCTGCACCAGCAGCGATATTATAGGAAACATAAAGTAACGCTCCCATTAACCAATTAGATGCTGCAGATGATTGTGCTTTCGCTAAAGTATTTTGCTCTGCAATGGATATATCCATCGTAAAGATAGAATAAATCAAAATAATAAAAATGATACCCATTAAATAAGGGGTAACCAATGCTATTAAATTAATAATATTATTAACATTTAATAGTAAGGTTAGTATAGTTATAACAACCATAAAAATACTACCAACTACTGGATTGATGCCAAACATCTGATGAAATGTTGAGCCTGATCCAGCAAACATGACAACAGCAACGCCAAATAAGAAAAACGTGATAACGATATCTAAAATAATGCCAACATATCGCCCTCCTATATGATAGATCACCTCTTTATGTGATGTTGTTTGTAAATCTGTTCCTAATTGAGCTAAACTCATTCCTAAAAATGCGAAGGCAAGGGTAGCAACAATGGCACCTACCATACTGTACAAACCAAAGCTAGTAAAGTACTGCATTATTTCCTGACCCGATGCAAACCCTGCTCCAACAATTAAGCCTACAAATGCTCCACCTATCTGCCAACTTTTTTTCATAGCCCACCTACTATTCTAATATAAGAAATTAAGTCTATTTATTGATATGTTTTCTGTGCGACTGTGAAGGAATTAACCGTTTCCCTATTTATTTCATAACCAATTCCTACTTGTTGTGGTACTTCAATATAACCATCTTTTACAACTACTTCTGGTTCGATAATATCCTTTTCCCAATATCGATTAGAGCCAGCAGTATCTCCCGGTAATATAAAATTTGACAACGTTGTTAAGGCTACATTGTGCGCACGACCAATACCAGATTCTAACATGCCGCCACACCATACTGGGATGTTATGTGTCTCACAATAATCATGTATTTTTTTTGCTTCTGTTAGGCCACCAACACGACCAATTTTTATGTTTATAATTTTGGTGCTCCCTAGTTCTATAGCCTTTCGTGCATCTTCTAACGAATGGATACTTTCGTCCAAACAAATTGGTGTTTCCATTAATTTTTGTAATGAAGCATGGTCGATAATGTCATCTGAAGCCAATGGTTGCTCAATCATTGTTAAGTTAAATGCATCAAGTTGTTTCAATGTTTCAGTATCCTCTAGACGATAGGCTGAATTGGCATCAGCCATAAAGGCTACATCAGGAAATGTTTCCCTTAATGTACGCATAACCTCTATATCCCAGCCCGGTTTTATTTTGATTTTCATGCGCTTATAGCCTTCCTTTACATAGCCGTTAACTAATGTTACTAACTCCTCGATCGAATTTTGTATGCCGATACTAATACCTACTTCAATTTTATCCTTTTTACCACCAAGTGCTGTTGCTAGGGATTGGCCAGTTTGCTGTGCATATATATCCCAAATAGCTCCTTCTATCGTCGATTTCGCCATATTATTTTTGCGAATCGGCTCAAATAATTGACTCACTTCATCGGGGTGATGAATCTCTTTATTTAAAATAAGAGGAATGAGGAAGTCTTCAAGCATATGCCAGTTTGTTTGAAGTGTTTCTTCATTGTACCAAGGTGAATGAAAGGCAACTGATTCTCCCCAACCAATTAAGCCTGTCTCATCTTTTGCCTCCAGGACTAAAAAGTCCCTCTCATCAAACGTGCCAAAGCTTGTTGTAAACGGTGTTTTTAATTTCATCTTCAATTGTCGTATTGTGATTTCTGTAATTTTCATATTAAAATGCTCCTTCCAAATTTAAAGCTGCTTTTTTCACTAAAACATATTCGTTATAGCATTCTCGTTGTTGCAGTGAAATTGCTGCATACCCTGCTGAAAATAGTTGCTTTAGTATAGTTCTTGTTTTGAAACGCCAATCCAATGCTAAGCTAGGATTTTGTGCTTTTAAGGCTTGAAAGTCCTTAGGAACAGGTAGCGTATACAACTCTTCTACAAATTCAAAATTTTCAGTCATTTTTAAACATAATAAGCCCTGCTTTGTAAGTTCACAGCTTGCCACTGGTTTTGCATCCGCTACTTCTATTGTAATGTCGTTCACCACATAATCTGAAGTTAAATGCCAGCTCACCTCAAATCGATCAGAGGGTAGCCCTTTATTGAAACCATCCTGCATTTCACCGTAGCAATTTTCTATATAGGTATAGCAAATACCCTTTAATTTAGATAAATTAAGATAAGCATTTCGGGTTTCAAGAGGGTCAAATGTCCATACCATTAAGTCATAGCCACGTTCAATAGCAATAGCTCGCTGTTCGTACTTTAACTTTTCTCCTATGCCTAGTGATCGATATTTTTCATCAATCCCTAGCATATGAGAGCATAGATAGCTTTTTCCTTCTCGAAAACCCGCAAAACCATAACTAAATCCGACTAATTTATCTTCTTGATAGGCACCTACAACGATGCCCCCATTTTTCACTGCTGTCAGCGTTTGATGGAGAGGAATAGCAGACATTCCCCATACATTCAACTCTAATTGCTGAACCTGCTCAAGTTGTTCTATTGTTTTGATTTCTCTTATCTCTATCATAGCTATCTCTTCTTTCTATATCTTTATAATGCTCTCAAAATAGCCCTTGTAATAATATTTACTCCTACTAACAGCCGGTCTTGATTAAAGGTCATTTGCGGATGATGTAAGCCAGAAGTAACCCCACAGCCTAATCCAAGCATTGTAGCTTTAAGCTTCGGACGTTCATAGGTATAAAAATGAAAATCCTCCCCTCCTGGTGTAACAACTGATGGAGCGCAAGCCTTTTCCCCAACTACATCAATAATAGCTGCCTTCATATGTTGTAAGGCTTCATCATTCACCAATGCTGCCACTATATGAGCATCTACCTGTAAGGTAATCTTGGCACCATACATCGCTTCAACAGAGGCTTTTACACGCTCCACCCCCTCTGTGATTACCTGCATCACTTCATTTGTTTGGGCCCTTGCATCAATGCTAAAGGTTGCTTTACCAGGAATAATATTTGTAGAGGTGCCTCCCGCATTAAACTGTGTCATTTTGACAGAGGCAGAGATAGTTGGATCAGTCCAAATTTTTTGAAGACCTTCGACAATAGCTGCTCCAACCTCAATTGCATTAACGCCAAGTTCTGGTCGTGAGCCATGTGCCTCTTCCCCAATAATGGTCCCTGTAAAAAGCTTTGCTGCTCCGTGGTATAACGCTGGCGCATATGACCCATCCTGTAATTCCTTTAATGGGCGAACATGAACACCAAATAAATAATCTAAATCATCTATAATACCTTTTTCGACAAATGCGCGTGCTCCTTGGGCCTTTTCCTCAGCAGGCTGAAATAGTATGCGTACAGCACCTGACAGTAAATGCTCCATGTCCTTTAACAGCAATGCAGTTCCAATAGCCATCGTCATATGACCATCATGTCCACAAGAATGGTTAGCTTGAAAGACACCATTAACCTCCTGCCAAAGTGCATCTATATCAGTGCGGAACCCTACTCTAGGTGTTCCCTCCCCTATATCAACATAAAGTCCTGTCATATCTTCAAAAAGGTATGGCTCCATTTGGGCCTCTCTTAATAAATTTGCTATATATTGAGTTGTATTGTGCTCTTGCCAACTAACTTCTGGATGTTCATGTAAATGTTTAAAAATATCTGTAAGAAGTGGCTGTAACTCTTGTAAAATTTGGTTCATATTAGTCAACTCCATCGGTTTGCTAAAAAGCTATTTTGAAAATCGTCATATTTTACGCGCTGATTTTCATAATAGTCATGATCTTGAGCAGTCATTCCTGCTATTAGTGTATTTAAAAATGCTATGAGTGCTGGCATAGCATCAATTGTTGAAACTTCTTGTTGTTGTTCATTCACAAAGGTGATAGTTGCATATTGAGTAATAGGTGCAATTTGAGAATCGGTTATGCCAATAATCTCACATTTTTTTTCTTGTAATTCGGCTGCAAATTGGATCGGCTCTTTAAAGTAACGGTGGAATGATAAAATAATTACTACACTATTTTCATCAATCTCTTGAATAGCACGTATGACCTCACTTGTTTCAAAATTTAATAAAACAACATTCGGTCGCAAAAGATTTAATGTAAAATGAAGCCACTGTGCAGCTAAATGGGAAGAGCCATTCCCTGCAATATATATTTTTTTCTTCTCATGGAGCAATACTGAAGCTCGATTAAAGTCTTCCTCGTTAATGTTTTTAGCCATATTTAAAATGCGAGATGCATCCTTTTCCATCGTCTTTACATAAAAACGTGGATTTTCAAAAAGAGCTTGCTTCGATTGCAAATAATTCTGCAAACTACTTGCATTCCCTTCATTAAATAAATGCATGGTTACCTGACGTTGCAATTGTGCATAACCAGATAAGCCTAATGCGTAACAAAAACGGATAACTGTCGTTTCACTTACTCCGGCCTTTTCCCCTACATATGAAGCAGAGTGGATTCCTACTGTCTGTAAATTTTTTAATATGAATGTAGCTACCTTTTGTTGACTTTTAGACAACTCTTGATATTTCTCTTGAATCATTTGCTGAATTGTTTGATCTCTCATAAAAGAAGCTCATCCTTTTTTTATTTATACTATGAAGCCATTACTTCATTTTCATGTACACTAGACTAACATAATAATTTTCAGAATTCAATATTTTTTCTGAAATTTATACTTTCTTAACTGTTACCTGCCTAAATCATCCTCCGACATTTAATAAATTCGCTTCAGTTAAACTGCGAACCCACTCAACCTATGCTATATTTAAAACCATGGAACTATGAAAGGGTGTTAACAATGGCAAAGAGCTTAGTAATTGCTGAAAAACCTTCTGTAGCACGTGATATTGCACGTGTACTGAAGTGTAATAAAAAAGGAAATGGCTTCCTTGAAGGAGATAAATATATTGTGACTTGGGCGCTTGGACATCTTGTAACACTGGCTGACCCAGAAAGCTATGATGTGAAATATAAAACATGGAATCTTGAAGATCTCCCCATGTTACCTGAACGCTTAAAATTAACGGTTATAAAGCAAACTGGAAAGCAATTTAATGCGGTCAAAAGTCAGCTTACACGTAATGATGTTAATGAAATCATCATTGCTACAGATGCTGGACGTGAAGGTGAATTAGTAGCACGCTGGATACTTGATAAAGTGAAAATTAAAAAGCCTTTGAAACGCTTATGGATTTCCTCTGTTACAGATAAGGCAATAAAAGATGGGTTTGCCAATCTAAAGCCAGGCAATGCATATGATAATCTCTATGCCTCTGCTGTAGCTCGCTCAGAGGCAGATTGGTATATCGGGCTTAATGCTACTCGTGCTTTAACTACCCGCTTTAACGCACAGTTGAATTGCGGACGTGTACAAACACCAACAGTAGCAATAATTGCTGCACGTGAAGATGAAATTAAAAACTTTAAGGCACAAACTTATTATGGTATTGAAGCGCAAACAACTGATAACTTAAAGCTCACATGGCAAGACCAAAATGGTAATAGTCGTAGCTTTGATAAAGATAAAATCGATACACTGGTGAAAAAAATAGGAAATAGCAATGCCATCGTTGCGGACATTGAAAAGAAACCTAAAAAATCATTTGCACCTGGACTTTATGATTTAACTGAATTGCAGCGAGATGCCAATAAAATCTTCGGCTACTCAGCGAAAGAAACATTGAATATCATGCAAAAACTCTATGAGCAACATAAAGTGTTAACTTATCCACGTACGGATTCTCGCTTTATTTCACAGGATATCATTGCCACACTACCAGAACGCTTAAAGGCCTGTGGTATTGGTGAATATCGCTCCATCGCCAATAAACTGCTTACTAAACCAATCAAGCCAACAAAGGCCTTTGTCGACGATAGTAAAGTATCAGATCATCATGCAATTATTCCAACAGAGGGCTATGTAAATTATTCAGCTTTCACAGATAAGGAACGTAAAATTTATGATCTTGTTGTAAAGCGTTTCCTAGCTGTTCTACTCCCTGCTTTTGAATATGAACAACTAACACTGCGTGCAAAAATTGGCGATGAAAGCTTTATTGCTCGTGGAAAAACGATTTTATCATCTGGCTGGAAGGAAGTTTATGAGCATCGCTTTGATGATGAGGACACAACAGATGACGTAAAGGAACAAATACTACCACGCATTGATAAGGGCGATATATTAAAAGTAAAGCTTATTGCCCAAACTTCTGGTCAAACAAAGCCACCTGCTCGATTTAATGAAGCTACTCTTTTATCAGCCATGGAAAACCCAACAAAATATATGGCAACGAATGATAAAAAATTAGCCGATACATTAAAATCTACGGGCGGTCTTGGCACAGTCGCTACACGTGCAGATATTATTGAAAAGCTTTTCAATTCCTTCTTAATAGAAAAGCGTGGTGGCAAAGATATTTATATTACCTCTAAAGGTCGTCAACTACTCGACCTAGTGCCAGAGGAATTAAAATCCCCTGCCCTGACAGCAGATTGGGAGCAAAAGCTTGAACTTATTGCAAAGGGCAAGCTAAAAAAAGGTGTATTTATTAGCGAGATGAAAAATTACACAAAGGAAATTGTTACAGAGATTAAGGGTAGTGACAAAAAGTATAAGCATGATAATATCTCTACCAAATCATGTCCTGATTGCGGTAAACCAATGCTTGAAGTGAATGGCAAGAAAGGAAAAATGCTTGTCTGCCAAGATCGCGAATGTGGTCATCGGAAAAATGTCTCACGTACCACAAATGCACGTTGTCCACAATGTCATAAAAAATTAGAGCTTCGCGGAGAAGGTGATGGTCAAATTTTCGTTTGTAAATGTGGCTATCGCGAAAAATTATCAGCCTTTGAAGCAAGACGTAAAAAAGAAGGCGGAGGCAAGGTCGACAAGCGCTCCGTACAAAAGTACTTAAAGCAGCAAAACAACGAGGAGCCTGTGAACAATGCACTTGCTGAAGCATTGAAGGGGTTAAAGTTCGATTAATTAAAAGGGCAAATTCACTCTATATGTGAATTTGCTCTTTTATTATGCATACTCACCCCATCTAAACATATCTTGAATTGACTGAATATTCTATATCGAGGGAGGTTTTTAATGGAAGCAAAAAATTTTAGGCCACGTAATGTAATTTTTATGACGGTTGTTGTAGGTGTCTCTGTGTTAATTGGCCAAGCTATTTATGTCTTGTTTATTGATGTACCTTTTCCATAAGAAAGATTTATATCTTTAATTGACTAAGTAAATATTTCCCATTATTGATTATTTCCTGATGATTCGGTTTCCATTTTTGTGCCTCTAGATTATGCTGATAGGCATTTTCAAATAACCGTAACTCTCTGTATAAAAGGCTTAATTGTAAATGAGGAATCCATGTTGAATAAGCACGCTTTTGGATAGTCATTGTATCGGCAGGAGCTTGTTGCAAGGCTTGAGAATACCAGTAAATAGCCTCCTTATGTTTTAATTGCTCCATAAAAAATTGGCCCATTCGGCAACATGCTTCTGGCTTTGGTCGATCATATAAGAAAGATTGCAAAACAGCTTGCTGTGCTTGTTGATCATCATGTAAACGTCGATAGCATTCCCCTACATGTAAACAAGCCTCAATGCGATTATCTGTAGTGCCTAAGTTGCTATCCAAAAATAGATTGTATTGATTAATAGCTTCTAGGTAACGGTGATGCAATTTTAGTTCATTCGCATAATGAAAATTCTCAATTGCTGAAAGAGAATGTCCATTCTTTATTAATCCCTCATAAATATTTATATTGCGATGAATATCTTTCGTTAACGGTAAATGTGTGACAGCGATATCACTATGAAAGAGCTGCCCTGACACCTTTAAATTCTCATGAACAGCACCCTCCCATTGAAAATGATTCGCCCTTTTTACTAGACGAAACTTTCGTTCACTACACTCCACTTCCCCATCACAATCAAGCGTCAAATAATAATCCATTGTTACAGCATCAATAGAAGGAAATAATGTTTGCTTTAGTTGGCTGAACTTGTGCTGATTTTCCTTTGTCATAATATCATCAGCATCAAGCCATAAAATATAGTCTTTTGTTGCCTGCTGAAATGAAAAATTTCGTGCTTTGGCAAAATGATTACACCAGGAAAAGTCATAAATTCGAGAGGTAAAATTTTGAACAATCTCTTTTGTACGATCAGTTGAACCAGTATCAATAATATTAATCTCATCCACGAGGTGCTGAACCGAATCTAAGCATCTTTCAATCGTACATTGTGCATTTCTAACAATCATACATAAACTAATCGTTAACATCTGTCCCCTCCTTAGCAATGGTTTAATTTATGCTAATGTAGTATTTTATCGAAAAAATTTTTCGATTATCACCTAACTCTGTAAATTTATAATGTAAAACAAAAAAACGAACGCGATTTACGTTCGTTTTTTCTAGCAATTGAAATCCTATTGAATCAAGATAAATATTGCTCACGCCATGTTAATTGTTCTTTGTCTGTAAGCTGTTGCTCTAAATGATGATCCCATTGATTGAGTAATGTATTCCATACTCGTACAAATACTATATCCTGTTCCTTATCATAAAGAACAAACTCTAAACATGGGCTATCATTAATTTGTTGAGCTTCTGTTTGAACAATTTTTGCGATGACTTTCTGAGAGCTACCTTCCTCTTCTTCATCCGCTTCCTGCAAAGCTGCAATCACCATGGACTCCTCAAATTGTTCCTGTTGTTCTGCCTCTTTGTCAATATAACGATAAAGCTCTGGCAATTCATCATATTCATCATTTCTCGTATCGATAGTGAGAAACGATTGATGACAAGGACTAAAGTAAAGCGTGGAGGTTTCTTCCTCTATTTCTTCTTCAAAAATACCTCTTTCTAGCTGCCTCTGTCCTTTTTCAGTTAGCCTATAGAAATCATCTTCATTCCTCACAAGGTTTACTCGAATCATTAAAGAAACCAAGTCTTCAATAAATAACGGGTCTACAAGCAATAACTCGCTCAATTCCTGTGCGTTGCTAAAATCCGCCTCTTGAATACTAAGCAGAAGCATTGTCATTAAGACATCCATTGTTGAACGACGAACAGGCTCATAGGTCACATCAACTGTTCGAATGGGAATACACCATTCAGCCGTTTTGACAATCTTAATATTACGATTCTGCTGAAGCTCACGCATTAGTCGTTGTTGTAATTTTGACAATCTATATCACCAATCCTTCATGATTACGTAAGCCATTGTAGGATTTTACTGTTTTTAACAAATTCGCATACATCTCTCTTGTCTCTTGATGTTTTGCACGTTTTGCAAACATTTCTGCACTCCCAACAAGCAGTAGTAACTCACGAGCACGAGATAGCGCGACATTTAATCGACGATAATCTCTGGCAAAGCCAATATCCCCGCCTTTAGGTGTATTACGAACCATGCTCACTAAAATGACATCCATTTCCATCCCTTGGAATTTATCAACAGTCCCTGTTCTAAATTGCAGATGTGGTAGCTGTAATTCTTGCTGAAGAAGGCGATTAATTTTCTTTACCTGCTCACCATAGAAACTGATGACACCAACGCTTTTTTGAGCATCCTGCGGCATACGCCCTGCTTCTTTTGCTGCCTTCACAGCTTCATTGAGATCTAGTAAAATACGTCTAATTGTGAGCAATTCTCCTTCATTAAAACGACTCGTTCCCCCTTTTACTTGCTCCTCTAAATAAGGTTTTTCTGTTGGAATATCAATCCACAGTAAATGGTCATCACGTTTTATAAACTGCCCTTCTAAGCCATGATCTCTTGCTGCATCCGAATCTGGTAAGCCACATTGCAAGCCATTTTCTTCTTCCGCATAAAACGGTGTGATACTTTGCATGATTTTCTCATGCATGCGGTATTGCAATGCTAGCATTTGCTTATGTGTTGGTGGCAAATTATTAAATAAACGCTCAAATAATGATTCACGCAACAGATTTTTTAATTCCTGTGCGCCTTCAAAGTTTGGATTTTCTTCTAGCATTGCCTTTAATGTTTCCTCCAGCGTATCATCCCCAAGTAATGGTGGTAGCTGATGATGATCACCTACTAAAATAACTTTCTTCCCCTTTAGCATTGGTAAGAGCAATTCTGGTGGTGTTGCCTTTGAAACTTCATCAATAATAACCACATCAAAGGTCGGATAATTTTCCATAAACTCCTTACTGGCAGAAGCTACGCATGTTGTACCAATAACGTTCGCATGACGCACATACAATTTTCGAATTTCATCTAAATCATACTCTGTTGCGTTTTGTAATTTTTCACGCCATTGTTCTTGTAGTTTCTTGTGAAGAGGTAGCTGTTTTTCCTGACGTTGGAATGCTTCGATTGCTTGCTTTGCAGTTTGAATAGCTTCCTTCACCTCTTCAGCCGTTCGTTCTGGCATAGATTGTAAGAGCTTGGTATAGGTAGCTAGTTGCTTTTCTTTCTTCAATCCAGCTATATTAATGTCTTTTATCTGTTCTTCCATCTGCGTTAGCTGCTGCTCTACTTCCTGCAAGTTTGTTTGGATAGTCTGTAAAGAGGCTTGTTTAGGAATGAGTTGTACTTTAGCCTGTTCCACTGCCTCCAGTTGCTGCTTTGCTTGTAGAAGAGACTCTCTAGCTTGTGAGGCAAGAATTTTTAAATATTCTACAGATTCTTCTGGTTCTTCAGTAATTTGAAAGGCGTTTGCTAATTGTTGTAACCGCTCAGTATGCTGTATAAATGGTTGGAGCTGCCGCTGGTAACTTCGCACATCGAAGCTAGTTATTGCACACTCCTGATGAATTAAAGTTACTAGATTTTTACGAAAAGTTTCGTATTCCTGATCTTTATGCTCTTGCTGTTGCTTTAGTGCTATTCCCTTTTGCCAAACAAAATCACGACGCATATATAGCCCGAGCAAATAACTTTCAATAACATCACTTGCTGGTGCTTGACCATCTTGAAAAGCCGTGTTTAATTGTGCAAATACACCAGTAAGGTTTTGCAAAGAAAACGATTGTACTGGTTGTAGTCTACTTTTAGCAAGGGCACGCTCCTTGACTTCATGTGTAACCAAAGCCTCTAGCTTCACAATTGCTCTTTGTAAACGAGCATTAATTGTGGACCATGCCTCTAAATCTTTCGCATCCTCTAAATGCTGCAAGCGACCTATTTGTTGCGAAAGTACATGAGAAGGGCGAATTTGATAATGTTGTAAAAAACGCTGAATAAGCTCAAATGAGGTTAAGGTGTATATATATTTTTGCGCTTCCTTCATGATTACTAGACGATTACTTTCGATTTCATATTTCTGCTGTATCTCTTCAAATTGCTGTGTTAACTGGTGCTTTTGTTCTTGTAGTTCTTTATATTGAGCAGCAGCCTCTAGATGTTTCACTTTTTCAGTAGTTTCCTCAATCGTACGCTGCAGTTGCTCGACTGAAGGGTAATCAGCAAGTGTCTGTTCGAGCTGCTGTACAATTGGCTCAATTTGTGCGAGCTGTTTTTCATAATGCTCTTTTTGAGTCTCACATGTTTGTTGCTCTGTTTTAGCAGCCTTCAATTCTTTTTTTAATGCTTGAATCTCTTGCTGTAAAATGGGTTCTTCCATAGCTGCCTGCTCTTTTGCAGCAATTTCCTGTGTTAATTGCTCTAGCCATTGCTCTAATTTCTCTAGCTCATCTTTTGCTTTTACAAGGTTTGCTTCTAGCTCTTGCTGACGTTCTGGAAATATTGTAATTGCTTCTTCAATCGCAGCAAGTGTCTGCTCACGCCATTGAAGCGCAACATTTTCCTCTATGAATTTTTTACCCTCTTCCTCAATACTTTCCGTTCTACCATAGCGTAAAATTCGAATTTCTTGATTGGACAGTAAGCGTCCTAATGCATTATCTACAGCTAAATTAGACTGTGAGGCAACAAGTGTTTTTAAGCCTGCTTTAACATTTTGCTGACAAATCTCTGAAATGACAGTTGTTTTCCCCGTACCAGGTGGACCCTGAATGACATACAAATCCTCAACAGATAGTGCACCTAAAACGGCTCGTCGTTGATATTCATTTAAATTATTATGAAACTCAATATCTTCGCGTAGCTTAGATGCCCGAACTACAGGACGCCGCTCAAACAGTATGGTTTCTAAATTAGGGTTTACTGCCTCACCCTTTTCTAGCTTTGTAAAACCATTACGTAGTCGTCGAATTTGGCTTAATGTTGCAAAATTACTAAAGCTCGCTTGTTTGGAACGAAGATTCAGCTGGTCCTTGCGAGCCAAATCCTGTATAAAAGGCTTTACATCAATTTCTACCGTTTGCTTTCCTGCATTAGCCTTAATAACCTGTCCTATCTCGCCTCGAATTCCTTGAATGCTAACACTTAACCCCTCTAGCTTTTTCCATTCTTTACTCTTTATGTAGGGACATACAATGGTTAAGCGTGTAAAATCTTCATTGAAATAGCTTTGCTTAAATTCTGTATGAATATCATCAATGGTTGCATCTCGTTCTTGTATTTTTAAATAGCCTTCCCAGCTGGCTATACGTTTTCTTACATACTCTGTACGTTCCTCTGCAATCGGTAGCTGTCTTATTTTGGTGTGAAGCTCAAGTGGAATACCTGCTCCATTATTAGGCTTCGTCACAAATTGTAATGCGGCTGCTAAGCGACGATTTGTGTTAATAGGTCCACGCATATGGACAAATCGAATATTGGTTGCCAGCAATCCTTCCACCTTTAGCACACAATCCATAATAACCGTTTTCTCAGTAAGAATATCGCTTAATTTTTCATTGTCCTCCGCATTAAAATAGATGGATAAAAAGGTTTCACCAACTGTTTTTGCTTTTCGTTTTTCAATATAGACGGTAAAAGATCTTTGTAACGCAAAAAAGGCATGCTCGTTTGCTGAGCATTCCTCTACCGCTTCCTTCGCCTTATTGGTCAAAATAAGATTACAGCGTTGTTTTTCTAGTAAAGCGATGTCCTGCATGAGCAGCCCTCCTTCCTGAGTCACTAAAGTTTTATTTTATCACATACTAAAACAATACTTACAAAGAAAAATCCCCTGCACAGTGATTTCTTACCACCGTACAAGGGCTATCTTAATGTTGGTCAATTGTTTCTTTGGGCAAGTTCTTGCTCATTTCACAGTATTGAACAAATACACGAGCTAATTCACGTAAACGACTATGAACGTCTGCATCTACAATATTATTATTTGCATCGAAATGTGATGTATGTGTATACACATAGTTTGGCGTAACAAGCGCTCGGAAGTAGTCTAAAATAGGTTTTAGCTGATTTTCGACTACAAGGTGATGCTGATATGTGCCTCCATTTGCAACAATGGATACGGGCTTATAGCGCATTGTTTTAGGGTGTAAGAAGTCAAAGGCATTTTTCAAAACGCCTGGAATAGACGCTTGGAAAATAGGCGTTGCAATAATGTAAGCGTCTGCCTCCTCAAATTGTTGAATCATTTTTTTCATATCATCATTTAATGGAGAACCATCCACAATTTGATGCTTATATTGACTAAAATGCATCATTTCTAACTCGAAACTAGCATCTAATTCTTTAATATATTGCTCTACTTGCTCTAAAATAGCACCAGTTTTACGACCAAACATCGTGCCATCTACGAGTAAAATTTTCATCTTTACTTTGCCTCCACATTCATCTTCTACAATAATATTGTAACAAATGAAAAGTGGCTCGGAAAGGATTGTCATGACAATTGATATAAATTCAGTCTTTAGACGGAACGACAAATTTAATCCCTAAATTAATTATCCTGATCACGTTGTCGGAAATGGACTTCCTTATCAATGACCGTTTCCTCAAGCTTATATTTATCTCGATTAATGACAACCTCACGATTAACTTTCTCGCCTTCATTCAGCTTATCCCAATTAAATAATATCTCTCTTGAAATGTCCTCTTCTGGTACTTCCGGATACTCTAATGTTGCTAACTCATCTGATGGATAAATAGTGACTGGCTGTTGTTTACCATATAGGGCAATGATAATCATAGCCTTTGCCACTTGTGTGGCTTCAATTGCTCTAGAACGTTTTAAAGGTCCAATTAATAAAGGCTGTGCAAGCTTTAATAATTTTTCTCCTGCCTTTTCTCCTAATCGAAATTCATCACGGTTCCCTACTAAGAGTGATGGGCGAATAATGGAAAGCCTTTGTAAGCCTAGTTCCTCTAAATCACGCTCAAGTTTGCCTTTAACTTGATTATAGTAAAATGGAGAATTTTCATTAGCTCCCATTGCAGTAATCACAAGAAAATGAGGGATTCCCCGTTTTTTTGCTAAAGAGGCAATTGCTAACGGGTATTCAAAATCTACCTTTTCAAACATTTCACGAGAGCCTGCCTTTTTAATGGTTGTACCTAAGCAACAATACAATTCATGAGCAAATCCTATATCGTTTTCTTCTATTCTATCAAAATCACGAATTTTCACTTCTAACTTTGGATGCGTATAAGTTAGCTTTCTTCGTGCAATAACTGTTACTGAAATATACTCATCATGTTCACATAATTGTTCAACTAGAGCGGAGCCGGTTAAACCAGTCGCCCCTACAACAATCGCTGCACGCATACTCATTTTTTCTCCCGTCCTTCTACTTATTGATAGTATATCAATTACGCTTATCTTGACACATCGGATTTTAAAAAACATCCCATCATCTCCATTTGTAGAGGGATTTTTCGAACCAAGATAAAGACCTTCCAATTGTTATGTATATTCCTACAATTCGCCTTTCTATATATATCGACCATTTTTTTGATGATTAAAACTGATTAAAGATAGCTATTCTAGAAGATACCGCTAGAGACATTCATGATCAAATCCTAAATTTTACACATACTTGCTCTTTCTTCGCCATAATTTAAAGAGACAGAGGAAAGGATGGGATACATTTGCAAAACGAAACACACGCAATTGAACCAAAAAAAACGATTGTTTTCATTATTGAAAGCTGTATTGATAAAGGGCTGTATCCTTTTGAACGGGTTTCAACATTAGCTAAACTACTTTCGAATGAGAAGGTTTTTATCTTTGTAAAGACTCCTTCAAATGACGGAATTCAAATTTTAATGAATGAAGGAGTTACGCCTATTCTATTTGATCACTTTAACGAATTACCTAAGCAAATCAAAGGACTTCAACCTGATTTAATTGTTAGAGATGGGCGAAATTCTGAAGGCTGGCAAGTAGAGGAATTACGACCTTTCTGCAAAACAATTATTCATTTTGATGATTTTGGTGAAGGTGGCCAAGCCTGTGATTGTGTACTACTAGCACTCTATCAAGAAGTGAAAGATTATTTACCAGCGCATTATATTGGTGGAAGCTTTGTTTTTGCCCTGCCAGATGCATATCAGCATTTCGATAATATACCTGATAGTAAAACACCTGAAAATCCGCCTCATATCGTTGTTGCTTTCGAGGATGGGGACGAGCATAATTTAACGTATCGAACACTTCGACACCTAACTCAGCTACAAATACCACTACAAATTACAGTTATGATTGACGACAGCTATCGCCATGCAACGGATGACTTGCAAATGATGGTACTTAGTCGTCGCAATACTGCTATTCTTCGAGATAAAGATGCACTCCTCAAACTACTACCTAAAGCAGATGTCATTATTTGTAATGCTAACTATACACCTTATAAAATTGCCTCTTATGGCGTGCCATGCATTACACTTGCGCAAACTGAAGCTGAGCTTTTACATGCTTTTCCTCGTGAGCATAATGGCTTTATCCATCTAGGACTTGGTCGTAAAATGAAGCAATCACAAATCCAAAATGCTGTCATGGAATTTCTTTTACACGAAGCTCGCAGTGAACGAGCAGTGAGAAAACAGCGACAACTCAATCTTGCTGGTAATAATGAAACACTTCAAGCTTTACTCTTAGATTTTGCTTACGATCGTCATAATATCGCTTCTACTTAGTGCTACTTCGAAGATGATTATGATACAATATATAAGAATTTTTCACTCCAACAGCTCTTACAGTAGTTGGGACATAAATAAATTCAACAAGTACCCGATTGATTTTAAAGAATAAGCGGTGGGGGATTCTTAAAACCTCCATCGCTTTTACACGCATTCACTATAAAAATATTCTCAAAAGGAGTAGTCTTCATGCCAACAAAAAGTGATATTGAATACCAAATTAGAGAGTTAAAAATGGACTATATGAATTTACAAGGTGATATAGAAAAGTTGGAGTCTACTGGACACAACGATCAGGTAGCTAAGGCAGAGCAACGTCTTGCGAATATGGAAGCTCAATTAGCAGAACTTAACAAGCAGCTTGCAGAACTATAAAATGTAAACAAGAAAGATAGTTGGAGGAACAGATATGGCAATATTAACAGTAGATAATTTAGGTCATTCTTTCGGTGATCGTACACTCTTTAAAGATGTATCGTTTCGCTTAGTGGAAGGTGATCATATTGGACTTGTAGGGGCTAATGGTGTCGGTAAGTCTACATTAATGGGCATCATTACAGGTCAAACGATCCACGATACAGGAAAAGTTGAGTGGCTGCCTGGTACACACTATGGTTATCTAGACCAGCATACCGTACTAACGGCTGGTAGAACAATGCGTGAAGTGTTACGCGATGCCTTTTTACCATTATATAAAAAAGAAGAAGAACTGAATGAAATTACGGGCAAGATGGCAGACGCAACGCCTGAAGAATTAGAAGTACTTTTAGAACAAATGGCAGAAGTGCAGGATGCATTAGATGCAGGAGATTTTTATTCATTAGATATGAAAATTGAAGAGGTGGCACGTGGACTTGGCTTGGATGCCATTGGCTTAGAACGTGATGTAGCTGCTCTTTCTGGTGGACAACGCACAAAAGTACTTCTCGCTAAGCTTTTATTAGAAAAGCCAAAAGTACTTTTATTAGATGAGCCGACGAACTATCTTGATGAGGAACATATTACTTGGTTGAAAATTTATTTAAAGAACTATCCATATGCTTTCCTTCTAATCTCACATGATACAGAATTTATGAACGAAACAGTGGATGTCATCTTCCAATTGGAATTTTCTAAATTAACTCGTTATACTGCAACATACGAAAAATTCCTTGAACTTGCTGAAATCAATAAACGTCAGCATATTGAAGCCTATGAAAAGCAACAGGAGTTCATCAAGAAGCAAGAAGATTTTATAGCCAAAAACAAGGCTCGTTACTCCACTACTGGTCGTGCAAAATCACGCGCTAAGCAACTTGATCGTTTAGAGCGAATTGATCGCCCAGAAACAGCTGTAAAACCAGAATTCGGTTTTAAAGAAGCCCGTTCGTCTAGCCGCTATGTTGTAGAGGCTGAGAACTTAGTGATTGGTTACGATAAAGACAAGCCATTACTTCCTCCACTTTCTTTTGCGATTGAACGAGGAGAAAAAATTGCTTTAGTGGGTATGAATGGTGTTGGTAAATCCACATTATTAAAAACAATGTTAGGTAAAATTAATGCGCTTGGTGGGAAAGTAGTCCGTGGTGACTACCTATATCCTTCCTATTTTGAACAGGAAGTAAAAGCTGAGAAAATCACGCCAATTGATGATGTTTGGAATGCATTCCCTTCTATGGAACAAGCCCAAGTACGTGCAGCTTTAGCAAGAGCTGGCCTAAAAACTGACCATATTACACGTCCGCTTAATTCTTTATCTGGTGGCGAGCAAGCTAAAGTGCGTTTATGTAAATTAATGATGGAGGAAGCTAACTGGCTTCTCTTCGATGAACCGACAAACCATTTAGATGTAGATGCAAAAAATGAATTAAAACGTGCCATGAAAGAATTTAAAGGTACCATTGTGCTAGTAAGTCACGAACCTGATTTCTATGAAGGACTCGTAACAAAAGTCTGGAATGTTCAAGATTGGTTTACTTCTGGACAACAAGGCCAAGACTAATTATTTCAAGGGCAGCTCCAACATGTTATGGGGCTGCTCTTTTAAATTTTTTTAACTTCTATGTATAAATAGCCTCATTTAAACATACTATAATCAGTGGACTAACAATTTTACCCCTACTTCCAACTAACTCTCTCCTACGAGACAACTTAGAATTCTAGTAGTTCCTATTAATTCAACATGGATTTTATAGCTTAAAAAGACATTTTCTATAGAGTTAACATAACTTACATCATTGTAAGCTGAATAAACGAAACTTTTTACGCTTATCTTCGTATATTTTAATATAACTGAAAAAATAATAATTCGATTGAGAAATTTTTTCAATTAACTATTGATTTATATATAGCTTACTAGTAAGATATATATATAAACTATTAACTTACTAATAAGCTATTTGTAAAATATAATCTAAAAAAGAAAGCGAGGAATGAAGAATGACAGTTACAATTTACTCACAAGCGAGCTGTTCTTCATCCAGAAAAGCACTTAAATGGTTAAAAGATCACAACATAGAATATAAAGAAAAACGTATTACATCTCATCCACTTACACTTGCAGAATTCAAAGAAATTCTAAGTATGACTGAAGATGGCACAGATGAAATCATTGCAACAAACTCAAATGACTTTAAAAACTTAAATATCGACATCGACCAACTTTCTATTCAAGAGCTATTTGCTATCATTCAGGCACACCCAAGAATGTTGCGTAGCCCTATTATAATAGATGAAAAACGTATTCAAGTTGGTTACAATGAGATGGACATCCGTCGTTTTATCCCACGTAAAGTACGTGCTTACGAATTAAATGCGATGACAAGATTGGCACAAGAAAGTTAAAACAGTTTTGGAGATGACCTTCTATGGACCAAGAAAAACAAAAAGCCATTACCTCGTTGTTTGAAGTCGTTTCATCTATTGAGCGTAAGTGGGCAAACGAGTGGAATAATCATAATGTACTCGGCTTTTCAAAATCCCATATTTTAATTTTAGACTACTTATCGCAGGAGGGCCCAAAACGCCCTTCTGCTATTGCTGAGCGGTTAAAAGTAACTACTGGTGGTGTCACTGTTTTAACAACCAAGCTGATAAATGGTGGCTTTATTGAAAAAACACAGCATGCCACAGACCGCCGTGCTTCTCAACTAGTCATTACGGCTGACGGTGAAAACATATTAAAAGAATCTCGTCAACAAGTGAGCGAAATCATTAATAATATGTTTGGTATGCTAACAGCGGAGGAACTGCAAACCTTACGAACTATTTTCTCTAAATGTTTATTGGATGTGGAGACAAATCGACCAGATTAAAGCACAATAAAAAGATGCATTTGCAACTGTTTGCGAATGCATCTTTTTTGATTAGTCGACCAAATACTTCCGTCTAAGTACTGTGATGTGCGACCAATCTGCTTTATTACGCTGGTAGCACAGATTCCACAATAGCTGTATCTGACATGAGCATTTCTTTTAATCGAGCCTTTGCACGGAATAAACGAGATTTCACAGTACCAATGGAAACTTTCATAATTGTAGAGATTTCTGCAAGTGAGTATTGGTCTATGTAGAAATACCATAAAGTCTTTCTATAAATAGCATCTAATTGCTCCATTTTATCCTGGACTAGTTTTGTTACAATGTCCTTTTCAATTTTTTCTTCTGTAGAAATATCGTTATTGGGAACCAAATCTAGAATCGGCACGTCTAATGTTTCAGGTTGATTCATCATATATTTGCTACGTCGTACTTTTTTACGATAGCGATCTCTAAATGTATTCATTGTAATAGTTGTCAGCCAAGCTTTAATATGCTCTACTTCAGCCACGCTATCTTCATAGCGTACAACCTTAACCCAAACTTCTTGCATTAAATCTTCAGCTTCTATATTATTGCGAGTTAGTTTTAAACATAAATGATATATATAACGATTGTATTCCTCGTATACGCCTTCTAATTTTTCATTCATTGTGTATGCCTCCGCTTCTTGTTCTTGCTTCTATACACATTCTCGCAAAATAATGTATTACACTCTATCGCATTGGCTTTCAATTTCATTACAATCGTGTAAGCTTAATCGCTTTCACTTGTAATATTCGTAAAAATTGTTTTACTACTATACTGCTTTCCCTCCAAAAAAGCTTTTGATGACAATAGTTACCTATTATTTAAACTATATTTTTAATAGTATTTATTATCAGAATATTAATTAGTAATTTATTGTCATTTGAAGAAACACAAAATGCACTCCTAATAGAAGTGCATTGGTGTGTTAGCTTAGCAGCCCTAGACGAAAGGCAGAGGCAACGACCTGTGTTCGATTCTTTGCTTTGAGCTTTGTCATAAGACTGCTTACATAATCCCTGACAGTATGCTCACTTAAAAATAATAAACCAGCAATTTTTTTATTATCATATCCTTCGGCAAGCAGGCCAAGTATCATCGATTCCCTTTCAGTTAAATGAAGCACTGTATTCTTCTCTACCTTCTCCCCCTTACGAGATAAAAATAAACCTAAACGCTTCCCTACTTCCTCAAGGAGTGTTAATTCTTCCTTTGTACAATCAAACTCCTCCCCTAGCTGATCAAATGTTAGCCATCCAAATAATTGCTCTTGACGCAAAATGGGAATAAAAATAATCGAGGATAAATTAAATAATTGGATATGCTCTTCTTTCACGTAATTTTTAGGATTTTTTAAATAAATGGGCTTTCTTGAACTAAGTATCGTGTTTTCCCCAGTCAACTCCCCTTTCATGCTTTGCACCTTAGGCAGCTCTGCGCCAATAACTCCATAAAATTGATTGGACCATGGGACATATGCGTAAAATACACATCTTTTATAACTAAAATACTCTTCACATTTTTTTAAAATCAGCGCTAAATCCTGATAACCTGAGGAACTAATAAGCAATTTATCAAGCCTATCTAATAATTGTAAGTGCCTAATTTTCTGATTTTCGCTAGCTATGTTACTAGTTTGGTTATCTCCCTCACAGTCATAATAAAGCTCTACAAGTAACGTAAATGTCGATAATACATACATGAAGATGGCGTTCGTTCGACTACTCTTCTGTTGAATCATAAAAGTAATCAACGATTTCTCAAATATTAATTGAAATAAATTAAAGCTCTTCCTATCAATAATGGACAACTGTGATTGAAGCCATGTGTTGAAAAAATTCTTCTCATCATTATTTAATTCATCGATATTTGCATGTGTCATTAAACGCAAAAATGAATCTAATAGCATTGCTGTTCTTTTTCGATCTGCCCCAGTTATAGAAGGTTCTAGATTAAGGTAAATAATTGTATTCTCTTCAATTTGCTGATGATGGATTTTAATAAACAACACAAACTCTTGAAGTGTTACTTCTTCAATTGATTGAAATGGATGCGTCATAGGAAATTCTTCTCCTTCACACTAAAAATACCCCTATAAATGGAGGATATTCACTCACTATATTATACAGCATCTTATAGGATAGTATTTCAAATTGAAAGGAGTAAGATGAAGGTATCGCTAAACAATGCGAATACTTTTGAATCCTAAGGCAACCATATAACCAGAAATAATGAAAGGTGCGTGCTTGAAATGAGATTAGAAAACAAAGTGGCCATTATTACAGGTGGAGGTACAGGAATCGGGAAAGAAACTGCACTATTATTTGCTAAAGAGGGAGCAAAAATAGTTATTACTGATATAAATGAACAATCTGGGAACGATACAGTCCGTGATATTCAAACTATCGGCGGTGAGGCAGTATTTATCCGCCACGATGTTAGTAATGAAGAAGACTGGAAAAAGGTTGCAGATGAATCAATAAAAACATTTAAGAAAGTGGATATTCTTTTCAATAATGCAGGTATCTATATCATAAAACCCCTTGCAGAAATCGAGCTTTCTGACTGGAACCGCTTAATGTCCATCAATGTGACAGGTGTGTTCTTAGGCATGAAACATATTATGCCGCTTATGGCTAAACAACATAATGGTTCTGTTATTAATGCTTCCTCTATTGCTGGCTTAACAGGTGCTGCTGGTCACGTATTATATGGCGCTAGTAAAGGGGCTGTTCGCATTATGACAAAAGATGCTGCTATGGAGTATGCTCCATACGGCGTACGTGTCAACTCCATTCATCCTGGCTACATTGATACAGGTATGGCAGACTATGCATCAGCAACAACAGGAAGCTCAAAAGATGAATTAGGCAAAAACTTATTCCCATTAGGACGTTTAGGCTCTGTAAAGGAAGTAGCGCAAACTGTATTGTTTTTAGCTTCTGATGAATCTTCCTTTTCAACAGGTGCAGAATTCGTTATTGATGGCGGAGCAACAGCAAAATAACATTAAAGGTGGTCATTTATATGAAACTAAAAGATAAAGTAGCAATTGTTACAGGTGGGGCTAGTGGTATCGGTGAAGCCACAGTTCGTCTCTTTGTAGAAGAAGGCGCTAAAGTCGTTATTGCCGATTTTTCTGATCGTGGACAAAGCGTTTCTGAAGAATTAAATAACAATGGTTTTGATACACTTTTCGTAAAAACAGACGTAACAAATGAAGCGGACATTCAAAACATGATAAAGGAAACCGTTACTAAATACGGTAAACTTGATATTATGTATGCAAATGCAGGCGTAGCTGACGATGCACCAGCACACGAGCTTTCTTTTGAAAAATGGAAAAGAACAATTGATATTAATTTATCAGGTGTATTTCTATCGGATAAATATGCCATTGAACAATTCCTTGCCCAAGGAACAGGTGGCGTCATTGTTAACGCTGGTTCAATTCATAGCTTCGTTGCCTTACCAAACCCTACAGCCTACTCATCTGCAAAAGGTGGCGTTAAATTATTAACACAAAACCTATGTACTGCTTACGCTAAACAGGGTATTCGTGTAAATGCGGTGTGTCCTGGCTATATCGACACTCCTCTATTAGCTGAGGTCGATGCTCAGAAGAAAGAATATTTAGCATCCCTTCACCCACAAGGTCGACTTGGTAAACCAGAAGAAATCGCTAAAGCCGTTCTCTTTTTAGCAAGCGATGACGCAAGCTTTGTTAATGGTACAACGCTTCTTGTTGATGGTGGTTATACTGCTCACTAATGAGACTTTGAATAGACTCGCCTGAAAGCTAGTGCATTTAATGATGCTATTCTAGCCGTTAAAAGTGCGAAGCGATCTGACTGTTGTATCTGAACCCTTCACTGAAAAATGAAGAATTTATAATCCACTCAAGTAAGACTCAACCACAATTGCTATTTAGCTCTTGTGGTTTATTTTGTAGGTGCTATGTGTAATCTTTCAAGACAATTTAAGATTCCTAAAAGTAAATTGTGCTATACTATTTCTATTATTTTCAGGTTGCAAGGTAGTACATCGACATGCTAGAAATCCTTATGTATCAACGGTTTAACGATAATGTAGTATCAACATTAATTGCAAGATAATGCATGTAACAGCTTTGCTTTGGGGCTAGTTGGGGCAGAATGGGGCTAATTAATAACTAGGCGAGCGTGTGTATAGGAATGTGTGAGTGCTAAAGGATTGGGGCTAACCGCTTCAATCTTTTTTTATTGGCAACATGATATTTATTCATTCATTTATGTATTAGCAGATAACAAATCAGGACAATTTTCTACATAATCTACAAAATATTGAAACCTTCAAGGATTAAAGTCGTATTACTATATAATCACCATAGATTAGCATCTTAGATACAATACGATTATCTAGGAGGATTGTTGATATGTTCAATCACAAACATTATGTACCCATAATCAAATGGAAAAGAGGTGAAAGAAACGCGTTAGAAAAGCTTGATCCCGCTTTAAAAACGAACATGACACCACTATTAGAAATTCAGCCTATACCCTTCAACCATAAAGAGGGTACATTCAGTAAAACTTTAGATCAACATCTAGAAAACATAGGAGCTCAGGTTAAATCTGCATGGGACCAAGATAGACCAATATTTGTAGACATCGATACACTGTATGAAAATATTGAATCTTCTGAGGAAACTGTACAGTCGGGTCAGCACCCTGTTGAGTTTATAATTGACATTATAGAATCAAATGGGATAAAAGTTATTCCTGTTACAGGTATATATCGTTATCAATCGTTCCATGATGCAATTGAGAGAATAACTACTAAATATCATAGAGGTATCTGTATACGTTTGCAAGAAGAAGAGTTATCAGATTTAGCTTCACTACCAAAGGTTATTGACGACTTATTAGATTTTCATAAGATCTCTCCGAAGGATGTTGATCTCATTTTAGATTACAAACAAATATTACCAACACAAGAGCAAACTCATGTTGGTAATCTGATCCTTTTATTAGCCCAATTCCCACTAATTTCAGAGTGGCGAACACTAACGATTGCTAGTACAGCCTATCCTAAAACACTCCAACAAATAGCTACAGGATCAAATGGCAGCATCCCAAGAACTGAGTGGAGCGTTTATCAAAAATTATTAACCTTGTCATTAGGACGTCTTCCAGCATTCAGTGATTACAATATTACCCATCCAGATTTTGTTGATTTGGACCCTAGATTAATTAATGTAGCTGCTGGAATTAGATACACTTATTCAAATAAATATTATATTTTCCGAGGCGTTAGTGTGAAGAAAAATGGGTTTGCACAAATGACATCAATTTGCCAAGATGTTGTTCAACATCGATGCTACCGTGGAGGCACTTTCTCATTTGGTGATAAAGAAATTGAAGATTGTGCGAATCAAACTCGTACCACTAATGGTAATCTAGAAACATGGGTTACAGCTGGGATTAATCATCATTTAACTCTTGTTGCTAAAGACATCGCCAATCTGCCCTAGATTTTAACTGTTCATTGACAAAGTATTTTATTTCTCCAATGCTTAACGACTCTGACATTTTTTGATATATAACCTTTCGAGGCTTACTTAAATAACCTTTTTGTAAGTCTCGTTTTTTTAAAATCTCCAACGCCTCATCCTTCCACAATAAGCTGCTTAAAGCAAAAGGATCTAAGGTTGGATTTTTCTTACCTTTCCTTAAAACTCTTAAATTAATGTTATTGCTTTGGCTAGTGACTAAGATAATGCCCCACCATTTTGGAATCATCTTTCTAACATCTTCTAAATATTTCCTTTGAACAACGATAGTCATTCTTTCAAAAACCAAATTATAATCTTTGATTTGGCTTGGAAGTCTTGATAAGTTGTCACTTTCACTTTTAATTTCATACCCATGTAATACTCCATTTATAACAGCTACATCTACCCTTGACTGACCATGTAAAACGCCCATTTCATTAACAATTTTAGTATCAGTATCATTGGAGTGCTTTATATATAAATCGTTTAATAAAACGTCTCTTATATCATTATCTTTTAGCTTTATCATATTAATATCACCTTTCAGTTATCCAGTAATATATTAACACAATACGTTATAAAGTTAACTTTTCAATTAAAAATTCAAAATCCCTTTAAATTATTTTATTTTATGAACTAGCTACCGAAAAATATGAAAAGTAAGAAGCGGCCACACTATTAGTTGCAGCTGCTCACCGTAATTGGTATATTCAATTTGAAGTGTTTTGATTAGTCGATGTTAGCGCATCGGCTTTTTTTATTCACTTTTTATTACCATTTTATATAATTCTTCAGCATGAATATTTAGGGTTTCAATATCTTTTGACATTTCTTTAAACAATGGATAAAAGCCCATATCAATCAACCGTACTGTATCTCGTATTTCATCAATCGCAAGGCAAGCCATCCCTCGATCTTTATCCCAGCCTTTGTGAACTATATCATCAAGTCTTTCTATCAATCGTGCTACAGCACCCTGTACAACCTCTAATTGAATCATTTGTGCTGATAAGTTATAGGCATTGTGACTATTTTCATGCACCAATGATTTTACCTTTGCTACTACTTGTTCCATTCCGATACCTTCTTTCACTGTTTATTTGTTTGCTACTGCATGTAATAGTAATTGTTTGTTGTGGTCAGACATGACACTCCATTCTTTAGCTGTTACTTTCATGTATCCTCGCCTCCTTTCATATTAAAATACTTCTGTTGGTCTATTTCGTTCAGTTAACCAGTTGTAGAAAGGCACTGTGTGCACATTCACAGGCATATCTTCCATAGGTGATGTAATTATTGTGAGATGCTTATCTCTACGTTGTAAGGCCATCTTATGAGCTCCTACGAATATGGAACTCAATGAATTAGTAACCGTTAGCACACCTTCTTTAATATCATTAGCCATTTTAAAAATGATGTTTTTTGCCTTTATGAATTCCTGAATGTTATTTACATTGGATGCCAGTACCACTTTATGTAGCTCGTCCTTAAAGTTATCTGGAAGAGGTAACGAATGCATAAAATCATATAGCATTACCTGATAATCATTCATAAACTCTTTGCATGCTTCTCTATCGGCATGAGCCCGTTTATAGGCTTCTTGCAGTGGAACAACCGTCTCTTGTTCAAAAGGCTTAACAGAGCTTTCGCATGTTTCAGATTGGTAAGGCAAAATAATATAGATGTTTGCACCACGACCTCCTTTTACCTTCGTAGTTTTCTGTGTCTTAATGATTCCTAGTGATTCAAGTTTATTAATAGCTCTATAAACTGTCTTTGTGCTGATCTCCAATGCTGCAGCAATTGTGGCAGCTTTCAAATGACAAGCCCCTGGATATTCAAGACCGTGACTAGCAAGTTTGAAAACGATGGCACGTTCACTTTCCGTTAGGTTATAGTAGTGTGCTGCCATGTGATTTTCTACAGCTGTGTCCATATCTGCTACTGAATCAAATGTTGTATATTGTGCTAAGTACTCAAACGCCATCGTTTTCACCTCACTTTCATTCCTGTTTCCTACTACTTAAATGCCTTACGTAAACTTTCACGCATCTGTTCTACTTCCAATTCAGTCAAAGCCGATGATATTTCATAATCCATTTCAACCGATTCTGATACTTACAGACATCCTTAATTGCATCGTGTTGTTTCATCTTCATTTGAATGTACTCATTACGTTGTTGGATGGTTTTCGATTGAGCTTTAATACACAATGTCATCCCCTCTTTTCTGCAGCGTATCGGCTATTTCTGGTCCATTCACCGACAACCTTTGATGGTTTTTTTCTGCTACAATTTTGCTAATAACCAAATAGTACACTAATTAATGTACTTTGTAAACATTTTAGTAAACTAAATAATTTACTTTATTTATTAATTGGTTTACAAGTATATAAAATGGTATACTGAATACTAATAGGAGGTGTGTTTTATGAGATTAACTACCAGTGAAAAAATAAAAATAATTCTTGGTAGAAAGGACATGACTGTGAAAGATTTGGCCGAAAAATTAGGAACCACACGCCAAAACTTACATAACAAAATGACACGCAATAATTTCAGTGAAAGTGATTTAGAGAAGATTTCTGAAGCATTAGAAATTGATTATGAAATCAGCTTTCTAATGAAAGATGGAGAAAAAATTTAAACACAGTAAAAAAACACTTCCGGCTCATCGTGCAGCTGAAAGTGTTTTTCTTTTGACCATAATAAAAAGCAACCACATTTCTGCAGCTGCTTGATTATATATATATTAATTATTAATAGCATGTTTTAAAAGATTAAAAGAATAAATGATTAAGATTTAAATTCCATAACTTCACGCTTACTCTCCCAATGGATTTCAGTATTTTAACGATGGGACAATGCGGTGGGACAATAATAGCATATTAACTATTATTGTCACCCATTTCGAAGTGGTCTTTTTGGGGTTAACTTTTGTCTTAATTTAACCAAAAATCCAGAATACCATATTCTTTATAAAAATCTTTTAGATTTCTCATTCCTTTATAATGAAGTTCAAAAGTACATGAATAACATTTAATGTCTCTAATATAAGGTTGACAATCTATATCCCGAGTAACATCTTCATATCTCACTAGTGATTTTACACCACACACTGGACATAACATTATATTCTCGTTTGTAGGCGATTCTTTCACCTCATTTTTAGCAATATTTTCTGCACGTTTTACGAAGTCTGGTTTAAGTTCACCAAAACCACGTTCATAATTATAAGAGGCACGTCCTAGTTCTTTAAAAAAAGCCAATTTGTCTAAATGAGGATTTTTAGATTTACAAATTAAAATAATCTCATTAAAAGGTTCAATTCCTGAATGTAGTTTCCTATTTGTCCCCCTCCATAATCTATCTAATCCCTTATATTCAGGTAATTCAACTATTTCATTCACAATAGGAAAAATATACTTTCCAATAATTACATCAAAGGATTTATATTTCAAAAAAACACTTTCTCTATGCCAAAGATCGTTCCTTTTGGTATTTAATTTACGTAACACCTTTTCATTTTTATAAAAGAATTCATATTTATCTTTTTTTAGCTCATTCTTTTTTACTAAATCAATGATTTTTTCTAAAGCTGTTATAAAACCCAGCTCATTTAATTCTTTTGTATCAATTTTGTTATTTTCCTTTAAAATATCTTTCATAATTAACTCAAAAAAATGTTGAAAATGTATTATGGTTTCATAATATTGTTCTATATAATTTGGAATAAAAATCGCAGTTGAAGATTCAAATATATTATCCGCTATATCTTTTATGCTTTTATAAGTAGAAAAGTATGATACCACGGCATTTTTTAGAGATAAAAACGCAATTAGATTAATTGGTTTTTTCATATCTTCTTTTTTATATTTATCATTGAATAATTTATTGATATCAATCAAAATTATCTCTCCTTTCTCTTTGTTTAACAAAACTCCTCATCAACTATACCACCAGTTATTATATTTTTTATTATTAAAACCAATTATCTAAATTACCAGGTCTCTTATTTATATGTGTCTGACTATCACGCTCATTTAATCAATTATAGAAAGGCACTGTACGTTCTTTAGATGGAGTTTCTTTTATAGATAGTGATTTAGTCGACTTGCTATTAAACGCTTAACAGTCTTATTAAAAGCATCTACAAATGCTGCTCTTAATGTTCGCCATAGCTTCAAGATATAATAAAAAGCCACCACCAATTTGGATGTGACTTAATTATTTTAATTAAGATTTGAAGAAGGACATTCGAAAATCATATCCTCAATTTTAGTAAACAGTACCTCCTCTGGTATACCGTAAGTTTTAATTAACAATTTTGAAAGTATACTTCTCAATTCAAAATAATCACGATAAATATCTTCTTTTTTAGATAGCTTAACTATACTTCCGATCTCACCATGGACTATTTTACTTCTGAAATTATACATTTTTTTAATTAGATTATATACTTTACGTCTTTCCTCCTTTTCATTAGATACTAATAAACTTGCATATAGAGCAACTTTATATGAGAGAGAACCCTCTCCTTTGACTAATAGCGATTCAAAACCTGTTATTAAACTTAAAATACTCAAGTCTACTGTGGTTGCAGAACAAGCACTGGAATAAGTTTGTAATGCGTATCCCCACCTTGTTCCAGTCCAGTCATCTTTCTCTCGAGCTTCTTTAGTGTTCCTGTTATATTCAATTAGTATCTTAAAACAAGTTTTAATTTTTTCAATCCGGTCACTATCAATCAATACTGTGGAACTATCTTCTTCAATATACCCATTCCCAGAGTCACCATAATAATTATTTAAATAGGTATTAAAACTTTCCATTATTTCATTCTTTTTGAATTCCATGTTAACGTTTGGGATTGCCAATTGTATTGCTTTTTGAAAAATGTATATATTTGATTCAAATGGAACTTCGTATATTGCCTCAACTTTGACACACTCCATATTGTTCATATTAATCAATTTTATGAATTGATTAATTTTGTAGCTTTCACTATCTAGTTTAATTTTATGAATCTCACAAACATATTTAACCATAGTTAATCTCTCCTTCTAATACAATAATAAAGCAAAAGGAAAGTATTGTATTTACAAAAAGAGGGTACCCATTGAAAAACGAATATGACTTTTAATAGTTTTATATATAACTTTCGACTTACAAGAACTTTTTATACCTTTGGATTAAAAAACTAACATACCTGTTATAACTATTCCTGCGATTCTTGATAACATATAAGGATCCACGGTTGTTATAAATCTACGATATTCGTCTGGATTTGGTAATAGGACAACTACATCTTCTAATTCAAAATAAAAATCACCTTTTACTCTCCATTCACGTTCATGTGTCCAATCAATTAAATTGTTATCGTCATGGAGATCTAAGGTCACCACTCTCCACAGTTCATTTTTAAACTTTTGTTTTGCTTCCTCTTTAGCCTCGTAAATAACAGGACGAGCACCTCTCCTATATGCCAGAGTTTTATTAAAAGTTAAACCGTATGCGTAGTACCGTCGTTTATTTATTTTACCCTCCTCTGATAATCTTTCTTCATAACGTACATTTTGAGCTATACCAGTTAATGGCGCATCCTGAAAACAAACAGCTTTTTCACTGCCTTGTATAAAACCGCTATGAGTACTACCAATTAACTTCTTATCGTTTAAAATTTTTAATAACACTTGTAAACAGTCCATGCCATAGGTGCTTTTGGTTAAATGTACTAATGAAGTAGATATATCAGATCTTTCTAATATTCTGCTATTCCAATAAGCTATATTAATACCCATACATTCCATACCCTTTATATATTTTTTTTAATGAATTTTTTACGTTTAATGACTTAAATAAATTCAGGTTATATAAAATTTACAGCTAGTTGCTAGTTAGATGTGACATTACTTTATTTAGAAACTAAATTATCAAATTCACTCTTTATCTCATCGTATGCACTGGCTTTGAAATAACAAAAATCTGAAGGAGACAACGGTCTTTTTTCTCCAGCCTTTCTTAAAGGACTAATATCTAATCTTAATGCGTCTTTATCATGTTCTCTTATACCTGAAAATTTTTCTTTTAAATGTTTAAAGATTTCCGATGTTTTTTCTGAACTATATGTTCCTAAAAGTTCTTTTTCACCATTCTTTACTAACTCCAATTCACTGTTAATAGTTACCTCAATTTAAATACCTCCAATTAAAATTATGTTTATTATAAAAAAAGAGTTGAACTATAATCTGGAAAATAATCAATTTATCAACATCTTTATATAAATAGTACAACATAAAATCCGATTGTAGTTTAGCGAAAATAAAAAAAACAAAGAGACTACCAATTTAATAGCCTCATCATTGTTTCCGACATACACGTACAATTATTGGAACACCTACACAAGTAAGTGTCTATTTAAACAATTTATTTAATTGCTTTAATCCTCTTTTCTTATTTTTCTCCAGTTGTTGCACCGTAATTTTCTTAACTTCTGGTGCTGGGCCATCAATGTCTTTAGTAATCTCTTTTGAACGTTGCTCCGCTGCTTCTGTGTCTGCATCATAGTATACCTCAATGAATTTAAGATGCTTTTTCACAACTCCACGTAATAGTTCATAATCAACCTTTTTTCGCTCTATAAAGTACTGCTGTAGCACTTCCACATCTTTTGAGGGAAGACTATCCAAAATGGCATTAAAAGGCTCGTATGCCCTCTCTAAACGGTCTGTTTGTCGCTTCCTGTTCTCCTTTTCCGCAATAATCATTAAAGCGAGTCGTTCCGTTCCTTTACTTACAGTTACATCTTCATCGTAAGATGTAACACCGTATGAAAACTCATACAATTCCTGAAAGTATTGTTCTGCTGATCGCTTCAAATACTTGGCCAACTCTTTTGATGTCGCATCCTTCCACAAACAATACATGGTGTTACGGATCCGCGCTTCCATCACTGGAACATCGTTATCCGATTCACTACTTATTTCATACCTTGTTCCAGCTGTAATGGCTGCTATTTGCTCTCCAAATTCTTCGCTGATTCTTGCTAGGTTCACAGACGATCACCTCACTTTTCATAAAACCGTAATATTTTTAGAATTTCTGAATGTTTGTTATAAATATAATTTGCGCTATATTCTAATTCACTTGCTATTGATTCCAATGTCTTTCCTTCTACATATTTACGAAATAAAATTCTTTGTTCCAATGAATCAAATTTAGAAACCAGCTGCTCAAACTGCGCTTTTCGTTCTACACAAAATTGTAATTGTTTTTCTGTATCTTGCTTTTCTTGTTCATTCATTTCTGGATCCGTCAGTTTAAACTGTAAATACTCTAGCTTTTCCAACAAACTAGCATAATCTTTCAACCAAAATGCCATATTCCCACCACTTCTCAATCACTTTTTTTAACTTACTTTCACAAAAACACCTACCGAAGTAAGTGTTTTATCTAATACATCTTCTAAATTAGTAGTCTTTTATAATTACCAAAAATAATTTCTTGGGGCATTCATTCGAGATATTTCATTTTTGTATCGTTCGATATTTTGACTTAATCCATTCGGGTTCATAAATGATGTTTTAAAAATAATTTTTCGTTGTTCTTTTTTGCCACATACGCTACCAATTAAAGATACTGCTAAATCGAAAACTTCTTCAATTGGTCCATATGTTTCCATCAGGTCATTATACGCCTTTATAAATGCTTTACCTTTCTCATTAAAATCTTCTACTAATGGATTGATTGGATCTGTAAATGCTGCCAAATCAGTTAATAATGATGCCTTTTCTTCTTCCGTTAATTCTAATTTTGCTTTATCCCGACGCGGTTTATTTGCTAGGAATCTATATTCCATCTGTAAATCTTTTTCAGTTTTTTCTAATAGATTACATACTTGTTCATAGATTTTCTTTGATTCTTTTGTCCCTTCAATTAAGTAACGATTTTCAGTAGCCGTTAATTCGTTTTCTAATCGTTCTATTTCGTTCTCTAAAAAACCAATATTTGCATAACATTCATTTTCTCGCTCCTCTAGATTCTTTTTATACTCTGCTAATTTCTCTAAAACTGTAGATTCAATGTTTATTGTCATGTTAACTTCCACCCTTCAATTTTTATTTATATTGTTTTCGGTATAAATTCACTGAAATAAAAAAACACATTTTGATAATCTGCAAATTCACTTTTAGACGGTCTAGCCAATTTCCTCACCTCCTTAAAAATTTTCATTTAGGGAATTTTTTTAGAGCAAATGGGGGCAGTCGGTGTACCGTAATTTCGATATTTTTAATCAAAAACCCCGGGGGTACTCTCACAAATAATATTTTTTAATAGAAAATAAAAAATCCAATAACATACACACCACTGTGCAGCTACTGGACTTCGAGAGTCTCTAATATTATTTAACTTTGTAATGATTGATTGCTTTACAGCGTGTGCATTGTACTTCTAAATCACAATCACTTGTACTTACTTCATACTCTTTATTCGCTTTAAGTAATAGCTTTCCGCATTTTGTGCATCGTAGTTCTTTCATAACATCACCTCACTATCTTTTAAGTATTGAGAGAATCATGCGTGTGTTACTATTTCATTTTTTCATCACGCCTATAACGCTCACCAATTAATGTTAGATTGTTTATGACAGCTTTCCTTAACGTTTCATAATCCACCTTCTTAGACTGTTCAAAATAGCGTATAAACAGCTTTCTATCTTCCACACTAATTAATTCGCATATCTCCTTGAAACGCTTGTATTGAAGCCGTATGCATTCTAAACGTTTCTTATACGTTACCTTCTCGTCAATAATCATAAATGCTAGAATATCTGACCTACTCAAAAGAGATTGATCGTTATCATACATAGACACGCCATAACTAAATTCATACAGCTGAGCAAAGTGTGCTGCTTGTCTTTTCTCCAAATAGTTTGCTAGTTTGTTGGCCTGGGCATCCATCCACAATGAATACATATACTCCCTAACTTTATGTTCTAGTTCTGAAACAAAATTATCTGAATCACTTTCAATTGCATAAGGTGTGTTAGCTGTAATAAGCGCTAATTGTTCACCGAAAGCTTCCGAAATAGTAGTTTGATTCATGCAGCACAACCTCCTTTCAACTAAACCTAGCAGGATAGTTTGTTAGAATTAAATGTTCAATTTCCACACCTGTATCAAGATTTAAAAACAATGAAATCTTTATCATAGCTGTATCTCTAATCTTTGTGTAAGTCACTGAACTTATTGGTGGATCAAACTTTAAATTGTAGACGTGATAATCTGTCAAGTATTCACTATTAGCTGACAAATACCTTGCTTCAATTAGAAAGCGTTCAGGTGTGGGTAATCTCTCAATAGCTCGTTCAATCATTTGGTGAAAGGCAACATTTTCATTATCTGAATTCTCTAAAGTAAATTTTGAAAGTCGATAACGTGCCAATTCTTTTACAACAGCTTTACGAATTTTTACTTTCTCTACTCTTGTTAAGTGTTTTAATAGTTCCATTGATATCATCCTCGCTTCTCACTTTTGATAGCCTATTTTTCAATCACTCCAATCAAAATTATCTGGATCATTTCCGTCTTGTATCCATCGTTGGAAAGCTATTTCTTTATCTCTCGGATCATATTGCGGCTTTTGCTTTGGTTGAGAAGGTTTTTTATCAGCATTCATTTTTATAGCCAATTCCATAAATCTCTCACGAAGCTTTTTGGCCGATAGTACATTTGTTTTCCAAAATGAATCTTCTGTTACCCAATCCATTACTTGCTTCGCTAGATGTTTATCTACTCCATCAAGCTCGATTAATTTACGCATATCATCAGCCCAAGTTTGCATATTGGACTTTTTGATTAAATGAGATATTCCTGCTTCATTTGCAACTGCAGAAACTTTCTCATAGAAGTATATTGCCATTTTGAAATAGGTGCTGTCCTCGTCATATTTTTTTTGACGAGTAGTATTTATATCTTTTATATCTTTTATATCTTTTATATCTTTTATATCTTTTATATCTTTTATATCTTCTTTGTTCCCGCCATTTTTGGCGGTTCTCTCTACCAAAAGTGGCGGTTCTCTATCCATATTTGGCGGTTCTCTTTTTTTAGTTCCGCCATTTTTGACGGTTCTGTCTTTATAGAATTTTTTGAATTTTTAACCTTGAATATATTTCCGTAGGGAGTTCGTTTCGTATCAATGTATCCATATTTTTTCAGTCTGGAAATATTGCGTTCTGTACTCCTCAAACTTGTTCCTAGTGATTCGGCTATTTCCACGTTTTTAATGGGTCTTCCACCGAGAACAATGCCAATAGTTTCACCGTTCTCAGTGGTTTCTTTTGTTGTTTTCGCAATCAACCAAAGGAACTCCCATAAAGCTGGACCAATTTTTTCGACATGTTCTTCTGTTAGTAAACCAGTGAAAACCGGAAAATAGAAACTATCAGGCATTGTTATATCACCACCTTGTCAGTGCCTATGTTGCTTAAACTGTGCAGGTGCTCTTTTATTCATCGTTTTCTAATTCAAGCTGTAAAAATGCTTGTGTAGCTTGTTCTTGAGTTATGAACCCTTGTTTAAGGGTAAGCATTACTTTACTTATTTTTAGGCTTTTTTCCGTTAAAACTGCTAGTTTGTTTCCTTGAGGGTCTAGCTTCACCCTAACTTGAGCACCTTCATAAATTGATGAACCACGATTCCATACCTGACTTGAATCGTGTTCAACAATTTTATTTAATATATCTTTAATAGTAATAGTCTTGTATTTGTCACCCTCTTTTACTTCGATAAGATCACCTTCTACTAAATCCATGTACGAAAAACGGCCATGGACTTTGTGCACTAAAGAAACAATATCAATACCAAAATGCACAGTTATACGTCCATTTAAATATTCTTCATTCATCTATTTCACCACCTTGAGTTTTACATATGATAAAATCACTTATTCCTGTACACACGCTCGCCCAAGCATATTTTTAATTACCATTCACTTGTAATTTCACTTATTACTTCAAAAGCCTGTCTCGCTGGCCACCAACGTTTACGATTTTTCTTGACCTCAATAGCTCGCATACGTACATCACATACAAGTTCACTTTCTAAAAATCTTGGTGACATATTCGTCAGTTCTGCCATTTTGTTTAGATCAATCCACCACAATACTTCTCTTATTTCTTCATCAAGCCGTTTCTCTATGTATTGCCGAATGGCTTGCTTATCAAGATTGACCTCAATGTTTGCTGGTAGCATCTTTAATCACCTCTTTCATTGGTAATTTCAAAAATTTCATCAAATTCCACATATAAAGCACTGCAAATCTTTTTAGCTGTTTCGGGTCTAGGTGATTGCTTTCCATTAGAAATTTGAATCAAAGTTGCTTCTGAAACACCTATAGAACGGGCAAACCCTCTTTTTGAAAAGCCTAATTTAATTAACTCTTGTCTAAAAGCGTTTTGTGATTTCAATTGAATAGCCAAAACAAAACCTCCTTCACAATTAAATTAACCAACTTATTGGTTATAACAATTCATATGTTGATGATATGTCTTTTTCAATTGAAAGTCAATCAAATTTGATTAGTTTATTGGTTATTTTGATTCGTTTATGATATAATTCAAACAATCATTATGAAAGGGAGTATGAAAATGTCAGGTTTTATCCACTGCAATTTGAGGGTTTTAATGGCTGAACGAGGCCTAAATATACAAAATGTAAAAGACCAAACTACGCTGTCAAGGACAACTATTTCGAACTTGTATAATAATTACGTTTCAGGTATTCAATTCGATACACTAATACAGTTATGTACACTTTTAAAATGTACTATAGGTGACTTGTTCACCTTTGTTAATGTGAGGGTTTCATTTAATGACATTTCAACAGATTGTAAAGTCGATTTGATGTCAGAAAATCACATTAAGGATCCCTCTAAGTGGGACGGTGGGAACTATGCTTATAGGGCTAAAAGTAAATTTTTAATTAACTTAACGCTTAAGTATGAAGGTGAACTTTCAGTTTTTGATATTGAAGTAGATACTGCTGTACATTTTAACGAACTCAAACAAATCATTTTTACAAATAATCTAATTTCAGACGAATTTCGTTTGAATTTAGACAATGTAAAAGCTCCTGTATATGTAATTGACTATATAGAAGAACAGTTTGATAAATTTTTATCTGAATGTATCCATGATAGATTTATTAATATATTCGACAATGTAGATTAATCACACTCACCCATTCCTGTACACACGCTTCGCCCAAGCATGAAAGGAATGGACAAGGTGAAGTTATATAAATCAGCAAAAGAACCTGAGATATATCACTATTTCAATGCAAATGAAGAGAAATTATGGATGTTTCGACATAAGTATTATGATTCGTCTGGAAAGCGGAAAGAGAAGAAGAAAAGTGGTTTTAAAACAGAAAAAGCAGCATTAAAAGCCCTCCTGGAAGTTAAGGCTCAAACGCTGCGCGGTGAAAAAAAGTATGTAGAGAATGACCAAATGATTGTTGGTGAATGGCTAGATATATGGTATGACACGAATAAAGGCAAGTGGAAAAAAGGGACACAGGTTCAACGTGAAATCATCGTACGTGTCCATTTAAAGCCGCTACTCGGTCATTATAAGTTACAGAAATTAGACAAACAAACATATCAAAGGGTATTTATCAATGTACTTGTTGGCAAATATGAAGCAAGTACAATTCGTTCATGGCATACTATTTTTAAAATTGCCATTAATGCGGCTGTAGAAGATGAAATACTTACTCGGAACCGCTTCACAAAGGTAACGATTCCGTCAGTAGCCAAAAAGAAAAAGGAAGCGGCTAACTTCCTTACTCCTGCTGAACTCGTCATTTTTTTGGATGATGTGAAGCAGAATGAAAATATTACCCACTATACTTTTTTCCTTACGATTGCTTATACAGGCATCCGTAGAGGTGAAGCATTGGGTTTACAATGGCGAAATATAGACTTTCAAAATAACACAATTACCATTGAGCGTACCAGGGATGTTATCGGCATCCACACGCCTAAAACAATGAACAGCTATAGAACTATTTTAGTGGATGAAATTGTTATGAAGCAACTAGAGAACTATTTGAAGTGGTGTAAAAAAGCTTTATTAAAGCATGGGCGTAAACTACATGAAGATTTATCAAAGGATGATACCTTTGTATTTATCTTTGAACATGCTGCGGATCCAATTGCACCCACAAGCCCTATTTATACAATAAATAAAGTTTTGGAAAGAACTAATCTACCCAAGACAACAATACATGGATTACGGCATACACATTGCACCATTTTGTTAAATCGCGGTCTAAATGTGAAGGTAATCGCTGAAAGGCTTGGCAATACACCGAAAATGATTATGGATGTATATGGGCATGTTTTGAAGGAATTAGAGGCGGAATCTGTCTCACTCTTTAGCCATGCTTTACAGACAAGTGGGGCTAAATCTGGGGCTAATCAATAATAAATACGTTAGAAACCATTGATGTAGCAAGATTCCCCAACCACATTATGCTATACTATTTCTATTATCGAAATATTAGAAAGAGGGATGCTTAATGACTAATTTACAGCAAATTGATGCTTATTTTGCAGAACACCGTGAGGCACATTTAAATGAATTGAATGAATTTTTACGAATTCCAAGTATCAGTTCTTTATCCGAGCATAAAGAGGATATTCAACATGCAGCTGAATGGCTAGCCAGTGCGTTTGAAAAACTAAATCTTGAAAATATCTCCATTACACAAACAGCTGGGCACCCTGTTGTTTATGCAGACTGGCTACATGCAGAGGGTAAACCAACTATTTTATTTTATGGTCATTATGATGTTCAACCTGTTGATCCATTAAATTTATGGGACAGTGAGCCTTTTAATCCTACAATTCGAGACAATAAATTATTTGCTCGTGGTGCGAGTGATGATAAAGGACAAGTCTTTATGCACTTAAAAATGATTGAGGCATTGTTTGCTACAACAGGGACATTACCTGTCAATGTTAAGTTCATTTATGAAGGTGAAGAAGAAATTGGTAGTCCACATCTACCTGCCTATGTTGAACAATATAAAGAAAAACTAGCGGCAGATTTAATTTTAATTTCCGATACAGGTCTTTATGGTCCTGGGAAGCCTGCGGTATGCTATGGTTTACGGGGCTTAACGGGCATTCAAATTGATGTGCGTGGAGCTAAGGGAGATTTACACTCCGGTCTTTATGGTGGTGGCGTACAAAATGCTATTCACGCATTAGCTGAAATTTTAGCATCCTTCCGTGATGAGCATGGTACGATTCAAGTTGAAGGTTTCTACGACAAAGTGTTGCCATTAACAGAAGAGGAACGTGAGGCTTATCTTGCGCTTGGCTTCGATGAAGAGTCTGTTAAACAGGAAGTTGGCGTAAAAGAATTATTCGGTGAACAAGGGTATTCTTATTTAGAACGTACTTGGGCCCGCCCAACCCTAGAGGTTAACGGTGTATTTGGTGGTTTCTCAGGTGAAGGCATCAAAACAGTGCTGCCCGCTGAAGCTAGCGCTAAAGTCACATGCCGTCTTGTACCAAATCAAGAGCCCGATGAAATTGTAGCACTTTTAAAAGCACATGTTGAAAAGCACAAACCTGCTGGTGTGGAAATCAACATTTCTGAATTCGATAAAGGCCGTCCATTCCTAACGCCTTTCGATCATCCATTTATCCAGGCTGCTGGACGCTCCTATGAAAAAGTGTATAATGTACCAACAGCATACACACGTGGCGGTGGATCCATCCCTATCGTCGCTGCGTTTGATGAAATTTTAGATTTACCTGTAGTGCTAATGGGCTTCGGTCTATCAAGTGAAAACTTCCATGCACCAAATGAACACTTCCATTTAGAAAACTTTGATAAAGGCTTACGTGTTCTTAGTGATTATTTATATGAGGTTTCAGGATTACAAAAGTAAATATCGATTAATTAAAAAATCCCCTCACTGTCAAAGTGAAGGGATTTTTTTATTTGATTACTCACCAAAAATCGTAACGATATCAGCTGCTTGTTTGCGCTCTTTACCTTTTGGCACTTCATCAAAATAACCAACTTGTAGCATAGCAATGACACGCTCACCTGGCTGTACCTTTAAAGCTTCACGGAATTTTGGATTATCTAGGAAGCCTGGTGTTTTCCAGCAAGAGCCTATGCCTCTATCCCATGCCAGTAACTGCATGTTTTGAATAAATGTACTTGCTGCTGCATAATCTTCTAAACGTTCTTTTTGACGCGCATCCTCTGGAACGATAACAAAGGCATAGCCACCTGGTAATGTAAATTTCAACATCTGCTTCGCTAAATCTTCGCTTGAAAGCTCCTGCCATTTAGGAATTGTTAAGTCACGTAATAGCTGGTGAAGATTTGTTAATTCCTTTCCACAGGCAACAACTAATCGCCACGGCTCACGATTACCATGATTGGGAGCCCATACTGCATCGTCAATAATAGCCATTAAATCCTCACGCTCTACAGGCTGGCCATTAAACTTTTTAATGGAACGACGTTGAATAATTGCATCTCTAACAGATAAAATTTGTTCGCTCATATATCAATTCTCCTTCTACCATAAGACAACATATTAGAGTTTATCTCTTCTATCTTTCACATTATCATATATTTGTATGCTTTAAAACTACCTGTTCCTAAGCAAAGCTGTCATCTATATGATAGAAAAAGTAGGTCATGCTTGGCGTATAGGCGGTGGAATCCTCGTAAAAATAAGGTCGATTAATACTATCTGAGGTGTGGGCATTCACATAAGGAATACCATTTTGAATACTTGTAACAATAACGGAGTGGTCAATTCTACCATTCCCTTGAAAATCATAAAAAATGACATCTCCAAGCTCTAGTTCCTCTGCATATTGAACACGTCTACCCTTCAATCCTGTTGTAGATCCTTCTAAATACCATCGTAATGAATGAGCAACAGACCAGCTAAAGCTCCAATTCCCTTGCTGAATCCACCAGCCTTTCTCTCTACTTGGTGCACCTCGCATCGGTGCCCCTCCTGCAAGTAAACACTGAGATATATAGTTCGTGCAATCTACATCAAAATTTGGAAAAGCAGGATTGCGTCTGTTCCACCACAAATTAGCATATTGAACTGCAGCCTGCCTATTATACATTTTTGCCATACATAACCTCCTCATGCCATCATATGTCTATTTAAGCATTTCTATTAGTTAGGTCCTTCCTCATAATTCTTATTGAAATCCATTATATTCAGCATGTTCCTTTCCAATTTCAAGAACATTTTTGCTACAATAAGGATTAAAGATATGTCAATTTTATTTTATGACCAGAAGGGATGTTGAATGTGAGGCAGCATGCTGAAAAAGAGATTTTACAGCCAACTCTTTTATGCGATAAAAAAGGTAATTTAAATCCAGCAGCCATCGGATTTGCACGCAAACCACTTATTAATAGCAATTTAAGCGGCCATCTCATGCGCAAAAAGAAATGGAACTATTGGTGTGTCTACGGTGATGAAATCTTGTTTTCAGCTACGATTAGTCATCTAGATTACGCAGCAGTCTGCTTCGTTTATTTCCTTGAATATGAAACACAGCGCTATTTTGAAAAAACGATCACAATCCCCTTTGGTGGTAAACTAAAAATGCCTACACAGGTTTTAGAATCTGTTTCATTTAAAAATAGTGAAATGATGATTGATTTATTATATATACAAAATGAAACACATCTATCTGTTTCCATACCAAACTTTGACGGAGATGTTTTACGAGCAAAGCTTATCATTCAGCACCCACCAGCGGACGAAACCTTAAATGTAGTCATTCCTTGGAATCGCAAAACATTTCAGTTCACAGGCAAGCATCACATATTGCCAACATCAGGTGTTGTCACAATTGGTACTCGGCGTTTTAATTTCTCAGCTGAGGAGAATTTTGCTGTGTTGGATTATGGACGAGGTGTATGGCCACGTGAAGCATTATGGAATTGGGGAATGGCCTCTCAACGAGTACGTGGACGACGCATCGGACTTAATTTAGGAGGTAAATGGACAGATGGCACAGGCATGACTGAAAATGCTGTTTTTGTTGATGGTAAAATGACAAAAATACATGAGGATTTATTATTTCAATATGATTCTGAAGATTACATGCAGCGTTGGAAAGTGAAAACAAAATTTTCTAATCAGGTCTCCTTAACCTTTTCACCCTTTTTTGAGCGTATAGCCCAAACGAATGCCAAACTAGTTAAATCAGAGGTACATCAACTATTTGGCTATTACGACGGTTCTATTTTACTCGACAATGGTGAAACACTGGTTATTCAACAAATGCTCGGATGTATTGAGGAACATCGTGCAAAATGGTAAAAAACCTCTAGAAGACGTTGCTTTCCGTGGGTATTTTGAAAATGTAAATGATTCCACGGAAGCTTTTGTCTCCTAACTGTCCACTTTTGCTCTAACTAAGGGCTCTTAATATTTTTTCTGGATCATCTGTAAATATCGCCTGTACACCGAGCTGTTGTAAACTTCGAGCATCGCGTTGTTCATTGACGGTATACACACGTACAGTTGCACCTTCAGCGAGAGCTAGTTTAACTGATTTACGGAAGGAAGTTGGCAAACTTACATGTAACGCCTTAGCTGGTATAAGAGCAATGTAAGTTGGGAAATCCACCAGCACCTCTGCAAACAATGCTGCACTTTCTATATAAGGCGCTATTTTTGATATTGTTTGCAATGATTCATGATTGAAAGATGAAATGATCACCCGCTCTGTCATTTGCTGTGCTGCTACTTCTTTGAGCACGAGCGCTTCGATTCCTTCATATGCAATAATGTCTGTTTTCAGTTCAATATTGATACGGTGATTGGTACCTGCAAATAACTCCAACACTTCCCCTAAGGTAGGAATTACTTCATCTCCGAACTCCCGTGAAAACCACGAGCCAAAATCAAATGTACGTAATTGTTGTAATGTAAAATCTTTTACATAGCCTGAGCCATTGGAGGTACGATCAATGGTCTCATCATGAATCACCACTACCTCTTTATCTGCGGTTAAATGAACGTCTAGCTCTATCCCTGCTATAGGAAGCTTTGATGCTGCTTGAAAGGCAGCCATCGTATTTTCTGGATAGTTTATCGAAACACCTCTATGTGCAAATATGTCCAAATTCAATAACCTCCTCTATTATTATTCAAAGAAAAACCTTCCAGCCCCATGTAATAGTAGCATAATTAACATTTTAGCTTTCACTTGCTGGTAAATATTATATATAGTAGTATGATAATCTACTTTGAAATTGTAAGTACCTAGGAGGTGCTAAAAAATGACTGTACAACATCCAGATTTTCAGGCTGAAGTAGAGCGGTTAGCGTATACCCAAGGCTATATGCAACAAATATTAGACGAATCACAACGAGATTTAAAATCTGCTCAAGAAAATATCCGCAAATCTATGGCCGATCTTGATTACTTAGATTCGAGTTTAAGTTATTTAAATATCTTAACAAATGCCAGATTTTTTGAAATGGCACGTAATCAAAAAGAAGGTCTAGAGGCCGTTCGCAAGAAGCCCTATTTCGCTAGAATCCATTTCCAAAAAACCGGTGACCCAGAAGAATTCCTTTATATTGGGAAAACATCACTATTTCATCGTGAAACCCATGAGCCCATTATTGTTGACTGGCGCTCACCCGTAGCTAATGTTTATTATGATGGACGTCTTGGTGACATGGAGTACGATGTCCGTGGTGAAGTTCATAAAGGAAATCTCTTTGCTAAAAGGCAATACAAGATCGAAAATGGCGAATTACTCGATATACGAGATATTGATCTAACAACAAATGATGAACTACTACAAGAAGCATTAGCTGGAAAAGCTGATGTCCGTCTAACTGAAATTGTTTCAACCATTCAAAAGGAACAAAATGAAATTATTCGAGCACATCTTCGTCAACCAATTATTGTGCAAGGTGCTGCTGGTAGTGGAAAAACAACCATTGCTCTACACAGAATATCCTATTTCCTTTATACAATGGGTGAACATTTTAATCCTGAGCAGCTCATGATTTTAGCACCGAATAAGTTATTTATTGATTATATAGGCGATGTTTTACCAGAGCTTGGCGTCGATAAAATATGCCAAACTACTTTTACAGACTACGTTCTTTCTGCCACTAAATTAAAGCTTAAGCTTCAAAATCCAAATGAACAATTAGAATTGCTCGTTGCTGGAGGCAGTCATCCTACTGCCTGGATTGCTGAAATGAAAGGTTCACTTTACTATCGTGATGTCATCGAACGCTACGTACAAAAGCTGGAACAAAAGATCGCAGAGCAATTCGAAGATGTCTATATTGAAAAATACTGTATCATGCGTGCTTCCCACCTGAAGAAGCTGTTTTTATATGAATTCTCATATATGCCTATCGAAAAGCGACTTGAACATATTAAAAAGGTCTTAGCAAGCCATGTACGTCAAAAAAAACAGGCTGTTTTAGCTACACTCCATAAAAAGTATGATGAAGCATTGGGTAAAGCCTTAAATGGAATTCGAGATGATGAAAAACGGCGACGTGTTGTCACAAAATTCATTGATGAGCGTGATGAACGAATTCCTGCCATTGAAAAAGAAACGAAGACAACGGCATCAGCTTATATGCGTCGCTTTCCTAAACATAATATTAAAACACTCTATCGTACCCTTCTCACCGATGCAGAATTATTAGCAGAACTCGCCCCTGAATGGCATTACCTTGAACAGCAACAATTTTTGCAGGCACATCGTAAAGAACAATGGGCACTCGAAGATTTAGCTGCACTATACTATTTACAAGCACGTTTAAAAGGCATTGCAGATGAATGGAAGATGCGTGTTGTCTTTATCGATGAGGTCCAAGATTACAGTTTATTTCAGCTTGCTGCTTTAAAAGCAGGTCTTGATACAGATATGTTTACTATGGTCGGTGATTTAGCACAAGGTATCCATAGCTATCGCTCATTAACAGCCTGGGAACCTGTCCAAAGCTTATTTCCTCGTGCAAGCTTCCGCACTTTGCAAAAAAGCTATCGAACAACAATTGAAATTATGGAAGTCGCGAATCAAATTCTAGCGCAAATGAATGAACAGCTACCTTTAGTAGAACCCGTTGTGCGTCACGGTAAAGTACCAAGTTTTATTCAAGCAGAGCAATTCGATGCCTTCAAAGTTAAAGAGATTTTTGAAGCTATTCGTCAAAATGGCCATCGATCCATCGCTTTAATTTGCAAAACTACTGCAGAAGCCATTACTATGCAACAGGCATTAAAAGACAATGATATTGCTTCACAACTACTAACGGAAAATGAATCTATTAATCAAGAAATGTTACTTGTTGTGCCAAGTCACTTAGCTAAGGGACTTGAATTTGATGCTGTCATTGTAGCTGCCTACGATACACCATTTTACGATACACCCATTGACCGAAAGCTACTTTATGTAGCTCTTACACGAGCCATGCACGAGCTATACTTAATCGGTCCATCCAAAAAGACATTTTTATTAGAAAATTAAAAAGTCGCTAAAAGGCGACTTTTTTCTTTGCATCATTAATTTCTTGGGGGTAATTTATAAAACTTCCCTTTGGATAAATAAGCTTTCACAACTTTCCACCATGAATTAGGGGCTTCCTTCGGAGGAGACTTCTTCTTTGGCAATGCTGGCATGCGCATGATCACGACTCCTTTCTTAAAGCTTATTAATATTATATGAAGATAGTACGTGATTATGATAAAAAAGGGCGATGAGTTGATATTAAATACCTCTCATCGCCCTTTTTTCTATTGTTTTACATAATAATCAATTTGCTGTGCTTTCATAAAGCCTGCTTTTTCATAGACAGAAAGTGCTTTTTTATTGTCTACTTCTACATCTAGCATGACAAACGCTGCACCAACCTTACTCGCATAATCCTTTGAAAAGGAAAGAAGGGCTGTCCCAATACCTTGTCCTTCACAATTTGGATGTACAGCAAGTGCTGTTACCCACTGGATTTCATTTTCCTTAGCTGTAGTCACTGTGCCAACAACTGCACCATCTCTGTAAGCAACCCAAAGCTCTCTTCCATTTGTTGATGTATTAAAAGCAATAAGCTCTTCTGATTCTTCGGGTAGATCTCCAAAAGCCTCACAATAAATAGTAATCAGTTCAGCTTGCTCTCCGTTATAGGCTTGAATATTTATATCACTTCGTAATGTAACAGGCTCTGCTTTTGTTTCTAGGGTCGTTTCTGAAAAACTATAGGTAAACCCTTTGTTTTCAATAAATGTGTGCCCATAAGGGGAACCATCAATTACTACAGCTAATTGCCCCTCTGCCCCTCTTTCTTTTAGCCCTACTTGTATACCCTCAACTAACGCAGTTCCAATACCCTTTTGTCGATATGCAGGTGTCACCACTAATGACCACTCATATGTATGAAGTCCCATTAAGTCGATAGCACTAGCAGCACCAACTAGTAAATCCTTATCATCCTCATACGCTAGTACCATGAAGCCTTTATTCTCGAAAGAGCTAGCCATTGGTACATTCATAATGGTTTCATAGACTCGATAATCTTGAACTGTTGCTTCTTCACATAATAACTTTACTTCTTTCAATGTTTCTCCATCTAATGGAAAAGACACTGTCATCACTGAAATATTCATCATTTACTCCGTTCCTGTAACAGACTATTGCCCTATTGTAGCAAGAATGAAAATAAGCTGGCAACAAAATATATTAATACCCGCTATTAATCAGAATTTTACTTCAAATATTAGAAAAATAAAAGGATTTATACTATAAAAATTCAGTAAAATGACTGAAATTTACTAGAAATAATATACTAATTTTTCTAAAATAGAGATATTTATTCTTTCACAACCCATTACTTTTAAACTATCTACTGTTTCATATTTTAATAATGTTATATAATAATTATACCATTTATTCAAATTAATAACATTTTAATTCAATAAAAAAGAGCAACTTCAAATGAAATTGCTCTTTTTCCATCTATTCCTCAAGATGGTGTGAGGATGAATGCAGCATTTGTGCATAAAGACCACCTGATTCGATTAGCTTTTGCTGAGGTCCAGCCTCCACTAATTCCCCTTTTTGCATCACTAAGACCATATCGGCATTATGGACAGTATTTAAACGATGCGCGATCACAAAGCTCGTGCGCCCTTGCATTAACGTATCGAGTGCCTCTTGTATCGCCAGTTCTGTCACAGTATCGATACTGCTTGTCGCTTCATCCAATAGTAAAATTTTCGGATCAGCAATAAGTGCCCTTGCTATAGAAAGTAATTGCTTTTGGCCTTGGGAAATCTCGCGTCCATCCGCTGCAAGAATAGTATCATACCCATCCTTTAGTTTCATAATGAATTCATGTGCATTAGCTTGCTTGGCCGCTTCCTCAATCTCTGCATCACTCGCATCCAGTCTACCATATCGGATATTCTCGCGAACAGAAGCCTCAAACAAAAATGGATCCTGTAAGACAAAGGCCATTTGTGAACGAAGGGATTGTCGATCAATTTGCTGTACATTTATACCATCAAATAATACCTCTCCCTTTGAGACGTCATAAAATCTTGCAATAAGTTGAAGGATTGTCGTTTTACCAGCCCCAGTTGCACCAACAAGGGCTACCGTTTGACCAGGTTCCACTTTAAAGTCTACATTTTTTAGTGTGTACCCCTCTTCTTCTAGTTCATATTTGAAGTACACCTGCTTAAACGTTACATGTCCCAATAGCTGATGCTTTTGTGCTGACACATTTTCTGCCTCTGGTTGTTCATCAAGCAAGGAAAATACACGTTCTGCACCAGCAATGGCTGACAGTACTGTATTAAACTGGTTTGCTAAATCATTTAAAGGACGTGTAAATTGTCGTGCATATTCAGTGAATATAACAATTACCCCTATCGATACATGTCCATATAACGCAAGAACTCCTCCTACACCTGCTACAATGGTAAAGCTCATATTATTTAAGAAGTTCATAACTTTAGGAATATAACCTGAGTATGTCTGTGCCCAAAAACCAGTTCTTTTTAAGCGCAAACTTTTTTCACGAAATTCTGCTTTCATTCGCTCCTCTTGTGAAAATGCCTTCACAATCCGCTGTCCTGAAATTGTTTCTTCGATCATCCCGTTTAAGGCGCCAATAGCTACCTGCTGTTCTTTAAACAGTGGTGCTGTACGACGTGTAATCCATCGCATCGCCCAAAACATCAGTGGAATAATGATCATCGTCAGAACTGTCAGCAATGGGCTTAAACTGAGCATAATAATGACGGTTCCACCAAGCGTAAGAACACTTGAAAATACCTGAATAAAGGAACTGTTCAATGTTGAGCTGACAGCTTCAATATCATTCGTCATTCTACTCATCAATTCTCCATGCTGACGACGATCAAAGAATGCCACTGGCAGTCTTTGAAAATGAGTGAATACACTTGTCCTTAATCTATAGATCGTTTGCTGGGCGATGCCAATCATCCAATAGTTTTGTAGGAAAAGTGAAACGGCTAATAACACATAAATACCAATTAATAAGCCAATCCCTTTATCTAAGCCTGAAAGCTCGCCATGCATAACATAGTGATCAATCATTTGACCGATTACATAAGGACCAACTAAAGCTAATATGGAGCTAATCATCACTAATAAGAGCACCACAATAAGCAGTGCACGTTGTTCGTCGACAATTTTCCATAACCGCAGCAATGTACTTCTCCAATCAGCTGCACGTGGCCCCTTCTTTTTCTTCACACCCTGTTTCAGATCATCTTTTGTCAAAAGCGGTTCATAGCCAAAAGGTTTCTGGAAAAATCCCATTAATCCTCCACCTCCTGTTGAGAGATAGCTATTTTTTTATAAAGCGAGGAAGTCTCTAAAAGCTCTTCATGTGTGCCATAAGCAACTACTTTTCCAGCATCAATCAGTAAAATGCGATCTGCACCTTTAGCTGTACGTATTTTTTGTGTAACAACAAGCATCGTTGCTTTTTCTTCACTCAGTGCCGCCCACAAAGACTGTTCAGTTTTCACATCTAAAGCACTAGTACTATCATCAAGCATTAAAATATGTCCCTTTCTTAAAAGAGCTCTAGCTATAGATAACCTCTGTTTTTGCCCCCCAGATAAATTGACACCCTTTTGCCCAACCTTGGTATCATAACCATTTGGAAAATCTTCAACAGATGCATGAATTTGCGCCTGCATTGTAGCCTGTAATACAGCATCCATTTCAGCCTGTGTATCTCCCCAACGCACATTATCTGCAATACTTCCTGTAAATAACAATGACTGCTGGGGGACATAGCCAATCACTTCCCGCAACTCTTGTAAATCCCAATGTTGCACATCCTGACCTTCCACAAGTATTCTGCCTTGCGTTACTTCATAGAACCGAGGAATGAGCTGTAATAATGTTGATTTTCCTGCACCAGTTGCCCCCATGATCGCTAGTTTCTCGCCAGACTTAACTTGAAAGCTCACATCTGACAGAACAGGAACATCTCCTCCTGGATAAGTAAAACTAACATGGTCAAAGGTTAATTCTCCATATTGTGTGGCATGACCTACTTCTTCTAAAAGAGATGTATCTTCAACCTCATTTTCAACGGAAAGGATTTCTGCCATACGTTCTGCAGATGCCTTTGCACGTGCGTAGAAGATAATAATAAAAGCGAACATTGAAAATGAGCCTGTCATACGCATTGCATAATTCACAATAGCCACAATATCACCAAGTGGCGTTGTTCCTGTAGCAATTTGTTTTGTACCAAACCATAAAACTGCGAGCAGGCTCATATTCATAATGAACAAAAGAACCGGCATAATATATTCCATTATGCGTAAGGCCTTCACAGTATCAACCTTTAACCGTGATGCAACTTCATCAAAGCGTGTAGCCTCATATGCCCCTCTTAAGTAAGCCTTTACTAATCGTATCGCCTGTAAATTCTCCTGTAAAACTCTGTTTAAACGATCGACCCTCTTTTGTACACGCCCAAAATAAGTCACACCTTTTGCCACCATAAAAAGAAGAAAAATAAAAATGATCGGTGCACCAATAACTAAAAATAAAGCTAATTTCGGATTTACGACAAAAGCCATAATAATGCTTCCTATCACAGCAAGTGGCGCTCGAAGCATAATACGTAAGCTCATAAACAGCACCGTTTGTACCTGTGTAACATCATTTGTTAATCGAGTAATAAGCGATGCAGTGGAGAATTTTTGATAGGTTGCTAGCGTAAAGGATTGAATCCTATCAAACAGGGCATTTCGAAGATCATATGAAAAGCTTTGAGCTGTATGTGAAGAAAAATAAGAATTGATAACGCCCGCCAGAAAGGCAACAAAAGATAGTCCAAGTAAAACAGCCCCCCATTGCAAAACCATTCCTTGATTTTGTGCCCTTACTCCCTCGTCGATTATTTTTGCCATAATGAGTGGCTGCACAAGCTCTACAAATAACTCTAAAAGCATTAAACATAAAGCAAAAATAGCTGTCCATTTATATGGCTTTACATAGGAAAAAACTTCTTTCATATTCTTTCCCCCTTGTTGGTAGATAAAATTTAATGATAGTTAAAAACTACTAACACTATAGTATATTTATGCTTTTTCTCCTGCTATAGAAAGCCAGGTTACACAAACAAGCATAACGAATACTCCTATTAATTGCCAAAAACCTAAAGAAGTACCGAAAATAATAACAGAGATCACCATTGCTGTTAATGGTTCAATACTAGAAAGAATGCTCGTTTCAACTGCCGTAATGTATTTCATACTACTTAAAAACAATATAAAAGCTACTGTTCCAAAAAATATTAAAGCAACTAATAACATTAAAATTTTAAAATCTACTAGAACAACCCATTGAGTGGACTGCTGCCAAACACGGCTTACTAAGCCCAAAGTGAAGCCACCCACCAGCATCCCCCAGCCCACTACTAAAAGCACACTCCATTCCTTCATTAAGCGTGCAGGATACAAGGTGTAAAATGCAAATGTTAAGCCTACTCCTATTCCCCATATCAAGGCTTTTGGACTAATAAGTAAACTTTCAAATGATGCATTCGTTAGTAACAGAAATAACCCTATAAGGGTACCAATAATACCTAACACTTGATATTTTGGTGGCCATTTCTTTAAACTAAGAGAGACATACGCGACAACAAATATTGGCGCTAAAAACTGTAGTAAGGTAGCAAGCACAGCATTACTTTCATTAATTGCAGCAACAAATGTAAATTGGACACCAAGCATACCTGCAATACCAAAAACTATGAGTTGCCTCCCCCATAGCTTGTGCTGCCAAATTCCAAAAATATTTTTTCCTGTTAACAATAAATATGTAAGTAGTAATATACCTGCAACCGATAAACGGATTGTTAACATAAAGGATACAGTCAAAGGTGTATGATTAAGCAACCACTCCATTAAAGGGCCAGTTGCTCCCCATAACATAGCACCCGAGACGATAAATATTATTCCTTTTAAACGTTTCATACCAATCCTGCTTCCTATATACGTACTAAAAATTGTTACTTTTCTTCAAATCATTTCTTATATTTCACTAGAAAAGTCCTATTAATTTTTACTATCAAATATTTACAAATATATTCATAATGACTAATTCCCGATTATTATCTATAATATTAGTATATATTGATTACCCAAGGAGATCGAATAATCATGAGTCATATGCATAAATCATTTACGATTGATGAACATTATTTAAATTCACTTCCTTTTCCTGCAATTATCATTAATCAAGATGGACAAGCAACAGTCTGGGGAAAGAGTGCTGAACATCTGATTGGCTTATCAGCTAATGATATTAAAGGAAATACTACTCCATCTATACACGAAAATCTACTGCGTCAGCTTCCTGTCGAAACACTTCAATCTATTTTACAAAATGAGGACAGTACGTATCTAGAAAAAATTCAAGTACACACAACTTCAAATGCAGAAATAACAACAGCTCTGCTAGCTAAACCTTTTACAGATGAGGGAGAACGTTTTATTCTATTGATTTTTATGCTCCCAGAATTAATGACGCAGGCTATCTCTCAATGCAATACCTTTGTAAACCTTAAGCAAGGTTTAGATGCAACCTTTATGACTGTTACACTCGATCACGATGGATTTATCTTGGAATGTAATAATGAATTTCTAAAAACAAGCCAATGGACCCCAAAGCGTGTTATCGGCAAAACCTTTTGGCAACTGTTCCCTGATAATGAAATGAGTGAAAAAATAACACATACGATCTGGCGTAATTTAAATAATGGTCATACATGGCAAGGAGAAGTTGAAAAAATTACAAAAACGGGGCAATCCTATTGGGTGCTACTAACGGCTATCCCCCTCGTTAATCTTGAAACAAATGAACAACAGTTTATCCTAATTGAAAAGGATGTAACTAAATCAAAAACGATTCAACACCAACTTGAAAAAATTGCTTACATCGATACAGAAACTGGTTTGATGAATGCACATCGACTTGAAAAAGTAATCACCAATATGATTGACGATGAGAGACACTTTTCATTTGTTTATCTAAGTATTGATAAATTTTATACACTTAAAGAATTACATGATCAACAAATCGATCAAAGCCTTATTGTTGAATTTACAAATCGTATAAAAATGTATTTCCAAGATAGCACGATGGCTCGTATAAATGAAAATGATTTTGTTGTCATTACGCCTTTAAGTGAATGGTTTATTCAAGGCTTTTTATCTTACTTACAACAACATCCGATTTATAGCGGCAATATTGCTGTACCAATTTCTATTAGTGGTGGCATAACTAGATATCCTGAGGATCAATCAACATTCTCTCAGCTTATGAAGGCATCCATTGCTACTATTTCAACAGTCCGTGAGGCTGGCGGAGATAAAATTGTTTCTTTATCAACAGCAACACATAAAGCTTTAAATCGTAAAGCATTAATTGAAAAGCGCTTACTCCAAGCACTTGACCAAAAGAACTTGAAGGTACTCTATCAGCCACAAATCGATGTGTATTCTGGAAAAGTTACTGCTGTTGAAGCACTTGTACGTTGGGAAGATGAGGTCATAGGTGTCGTAACGCCTGATGAGTTAATTCCTATCGCTGAAGAAACAGGCCTAATTAATAATATTGGGTCCTTCATGCTGGAAAAGGCTTGTGAACAAGCATTACTTTGGAAAAAGGCTGGCTATGATTTAAAAGTATCTATTAACTCTTCTGTACGCGAATTCCGTGATAAGAATATGGCAAAATCTATACTTGAAATGATTACAAAAACAGGTTGTCCAGCGAACCTATTACAAATCGAGATTACTGAAAAATTTGCTTTAGAAGCTGAAGCCGCAACGTCTATTGCACAGCAAATGCGTAAGCTTGAAAACGAAGGCATTTCTTTTGTATTAGATGATTTCGGTACTGGCTACGGCTCATTTAGATATATGCAAATTTTACCAATAAGTACATTAAAAATCGATCAAACGTTTACAAATTCACTCTTAAAATCCGAAAAGAGCCAAAAGCTTATGAATGGTATGGTACAACTAGGTAAATCCATGGAATTGAAAGTGGTCGCTGAAGGTGTAGAAACAGCTGAACAAGCAGATCTATTAATCACTTACGGCTGCGATGCCATTCAGGGCTATTATATTAGTAAACCTGTTACACCTGAAGAGATTGAACTATTACTGACAAAATAACAATAATGAAGAAGGAGGCTGCGTTTATTTAGCACGCAGTCTCCTTCTATTTTTTATAAACCTTTTGTAATTTTACTTTACTGGAACGAACTGAGCGGAATATGAGTTGGATAATTACTTCTGCAAAAACTAGTCCAATAACAATAGCACCTGTAATTAAAAATGCCTTTAAGCCATATTGCAAGCCTTGTAAGTAATCATCTTCTACCACATTTCTCATTGCATTATAAGCCATGCCCCCTGGTACTAATGGTATAATTCCCCCAACAATAAAAATAATCATGGGTATTTTAAAGCGTCGGGCATATAAATGAGCAACGATGGCAATGACAAATGAGCCAAAGAAAGAAGCTTTGACAACATCCATGCCTTGCTCTGTTAGAACATAGTATATAATCCAGCCAATTACCCCAACGAGTCCGCAATGAAGTAGTGTTTTTCTAGGAACATTAAAAATAATGGCAATCCCAGCTGTCGCAAAAAAACTAACTATTAATTGTATAATAATGTCCATCATCTGCATATTATCCGCCTCCTAAAATCCTAGTGTGACGGCGATTGCTGCACCAATAGCAAAGGCTGTTAAAAAGGCCTCTGCTCCCTTTGCCATCCCTGACATAAAATGACCTGCCATTAAATCACGAACAGCATTTGTAATCAAAATACCTGGTACTAGTGGCATGACGGAACTAATAATAATTTTATCAAGTTCAGTACCATAACCATACTTTACTGCAAAGAAGGCAACAAAGCCGAGGACGAGTGATGCAGTAAATTCAGAAAAAAACTTTACCCTTGTTAAATGATTAATGAATACAAGTACTAGGAAACCGAGCCCGCCTGCCAAAAAAGCTATCGGAAAATCCGACCATCCACCCTTAAACATAATAAGGAAACAACCACTAGCAAGCGCAGCTGCTAAAACTTGTAAATAAGTTGGTAAAAAATAATTTGTTTTTTGTATCGACTTTAGCTCGTCATAAGCTTCTTCTAATGTTATGATTTGAGATGTGAGTCTACGAGATACTGAATTTACCAAGGCGATTTTTTGCAAATCTGTAACCCTACTGGGAATTGATGTAATTCTTGTTGGCTGTGTCTTGCCTAACGAAAAAATGATGCCCGTTGGCGTGGCATAACATTGAGCATTTGGCATATTTTGAGAATGTGCCATACGCAGCATCGTATCCTCGACGCGGTATGTTTCTGCACCACTTTCAATCATAATGCGTCCTGCAAGCAATAAACAGTCAATCGTAAGTTCATTATCCGCATCTTGTAAGACCATTGCAGCTATCTGCCTCCTTCAAAAGGTTCCTTGCCAATATTAACGAACTGCCAATAAAAACTCAACTGAAAATTTTTTCTTAAGCAATGGATTATCTTTCAATTTATTTTTACAGTTACACTAATATTACGCATGTGTTTTTTCTATTTTAGTAGGTATTTTACAACCTCTTAAATAGAAGTACAACTACAATTAATTCGCTAATTCTTGAAGAAAAAGCGATCTTAATAAATTTCCACATAATTACATAAAAAGATTCTAGATTTGTATAACTTTTTTAATGACTGGCACGTCTGATTGTATAGAAAATAAAAAAAGAGGGGAGCGTATCCAAAACCATGCAGGAACGCAGAAAAAGACGCGGTCCAATAATTGATTTCTTATTACTTAGCCTTATTGTGACCTTAACAACTATTATACTTTTTATCATCCTTTCAAAGGATGACTTTAAGTTTCAAAAGATTAGTGCTTCAAAAGAATCCGAGACGGAATCGGTGAATAGTCATTTATCGACCGAAAGTTCTGCGTTTCCAGGCATACGTATTGTTACAGACGTTTCAAATGACAAACGAACACCATTTGCTATACATTACCCACAAACAGATAACGAGGTTTTTAATGATGCCGTATTACAATACATATCGGATTCAAAAGAAAACTATCTAACATCGATGAAGAAAAATAAAGATACAGATGCTATGGGTGAATTAAATATTAGTCTAGAAACTTTTCCGTACCGAGAGCATTACTATTCCTTTGTGCTAACAAAAATGCTATATGTAGGTGGAGCCAATCACGAAGTCTCCACAAAAACATTCTTCATTAACAACGAAACGGGCGAACAAATTACAATCCAAACGCTCTTACAAAATGATGAGAATAACTTATCTACGTTGGCTGTAAACGTCCGAAAAGATTTGCAAAAAAACCTCCAATTAAAGGATGAGCTTTTCAACGATGAACTATTAAAAGCTACCGAACCAAAATGGTCTAACTTCAATCGCTTTGCTATTGTTGATGATTCATTACAAATCTATTTCGATGAATATGAGATTGCTAGTGGAGCAGCAGGTACCCCAATAGTGAAACTACCCCTTTCGCTTATTAACCCTTTGTTAGCCTCCGAATTTCAAATCGCAATGGAAAATGTAAAACCAATTAATCCACCACCAACTGGTGATCCGAATAAAAAACGTATTGCTTTAACATTTGATGATGGACCACATCCAAAAGTGACGGAGCAAATTTTAAATATTCTTGATAAGTATCACGCAAAGGCTACTTTCTTCATGCTCGGTAGTCGTGTACAATACTATCCTGACATCGTAAAAGATGTTCTTGCGCGCGGTCATGAAATTGGAAACCATTCGTGGAACCACCCTGTCTTAACAAAGCTTACGCAGGAACAAGTGATGAAAGAATATAACACGACTGCCACTGAAATTGAGAAGGCAATCAATCAAGATGCCACAGTTTTTAGACCACCATACGGTGCAACTAATGACACAATTAATGCCGAGATTCCTATCCCTGTTGTGCTATGGACAATTGATACATTGGATTGGAAACATCGAAATGCACAGCAGCTATTGCCACACGTAAAAAATAATTTACACAATAATGCCATTGTCTTAATGCATGATATTCATCAATCCACTGCAGACGGACTTGACGCTGTTCTTGCCTATTTACAAGAGCAGGGCTATGAATTTGTGACTGTATCCGAGATACTGCCATATCGACAATAGTAATTAACAAAAAGTCCAATGAATTTCTCATATTCATTGGACTTTCTTTTTGGTTGAAAAAGATGATGTCAACGGCAGAAAAAGCAACTTTGCAAGGCGAGAGGTTGACTTCTGTTCCGCCAGCGTCCTTTCCAGGGCGTCCGATGAGCCGCTTCACTCACCTACGTTCATCCAGGGTCTCATCTGTGACGCTAATGATCTGACCCCAAAAATATAAACTTTTTTACGAAGCTTTTCGATACTCAACGGGACTTTTTCCGTTGAGTTTTCTTTTAATCCGCTCATGATTGTAATAGTAAATATAATCTGCTAATGCTTTTGTAAATTCTACATAGTTTTTAAACGTAGTTGTGTACAGAAATTCTGATTTCAGAATACCAAAAAAGCTTTCTATTACGGCATTATCTAAACAATTTCCTTTCCGTGACATACTTTGCTTGATTTCATGCGTTGTTAATAACGCTTTAAAACGGGGTATTTGATATAACCATCCTTGATCAGAATGAATGATTAAGCCACTCTTTTTCGATAACTTTGTATACGTAAACGCCTTTTTAAAAGACTGTTGAACTAACTCAAAATTAGGTGATTTTGATACCTCATATCCAACGATTTCTCGATTGAATAAATCTAATACAGCCGATACATAGATTTTTTGACCGTTTATTTTAAACTCTGTGACATCGGTTACCCATTTCTGATTGGATGCAGTGGCTTCAAAATCACGTTGGATGACATTCTCTGCGACATAGCCGACTGTCCCTTTATACGAACGGTATTTTTTAGGGCGTACCGTCCCTTTTAAGCCCAATTCTTGCATCAATCGTTGTACCGTTTTATGGTTGATGAAAAAACCTTCATTTCGGAGGGCAAGACAAATACGACGATAGCCATAACGCCCCTTATGGTGATGAAAAAGTGTCTGGATTCGTTCTTTGATCGCCTGATATTTATCTGGTTTTACCCATTTTTGAAGATGATAATAATACGTACTTTTCTTGATTTTTGCCACTTTTAATAGAGCTTGAAGTGGAAATTCCAGCCTTAGCTCATACACAGCTCTCATTTTTTCTTCGGTTTGAATGCTTCCTTTTCTTGAACTAAGGCTTTCAACTTTTTTAAATAGGCATTTTCCATCCGTAAATACTCAATTTCCGCTTTTAACTCTTCCGTTGTTTTTTCATTTAAATCGGACGAAGGTGGTTGTTTTTTTGGCATTGATTGGTGCTCCTTTTCTATTTGATAGAGCACCTTTCCAGCCTTGGACATCCACTGTTTTTTCCATCTCCGAATGGTTTCACGAGAAGGAATATTAAACTTCGCAGCAGTCTGAAGGAGCGAATCGCCCGTCTCTATCAGGTGTTGAATTACTTTTATTTTAAAAGAATCTTCGTAATTCGTGAACCCTTGAGGACGAATAATTCCTTCAATGCCATGGTATCGATATAATTCAATCCATAATCGAACGTACTGTCGATCCCTCTGTAATCTATTGGCAATCTGATACGTACTTTCCTTTTCTTCAATGTAAGCTAGAACTGCGGCTAACTTTTGTTCATCAGAAATCACTAACTGCACCCCCTGTATTAGATTTTTTAAGTCCAATATTTTGGGTGCAGTTCACTAAATTCCCTAGGAGTGACGCTGGCTCCACTCCAATCAACCATTCTGCAAATTGTCTTTACTTTTTCATAGTAGCATAGCGATCAAATAGCCCATTATCAGAGGATGATGGGTGACAACACCTCTTCATAAAGAATAATGAACACCTTCACTATATTTGAAAACCGTTGCTAAAGATACAGGATTGGAGTAGAAGGCTACTTGATACCTTTCAATTGACTGTTTTGTTTTTCTTATTATTTTATTGTTAATGTATCTAAAGGCTTGAAGTCATTTAACTGATAGCTTTTTATCTCGTTACGCGCTATTGTATACAGCGTATCATCTATATAGACAACACGTTGTACAACTTGCTCCCAATTTTCATAGGACTCATTATTATTACGATTGATTATATTTCCTTTCAATACTATCCCTTTCTCTGCAGTAATTTCATAAATTTGAGCACCTTGACCTTGATAGACAACTTCGTCTCCCTTACCTGCCTCATACAGTACTACAGGGAAGCCAAAATAGTTGTATTCCTTATTGCGGAATAGCGCTTTAGGATTGTATTGCACTTCAGAGGAAGAACCTTTCCCACCAATTTTTACGGTTGATTGTTCTTTCGGATTTCGGAAGTCTGATACATCGAATAGGGACATCTTCATATTGGTTGTCACAGTAAAATTACGTTTCGTATACGAATCATAGCGTTGCTCCGTATCATAACCAATACCAATTAAATGCGTATCATCTAATGGATGTAGGTAATTACTGAAGCCAGGAATCTTCAATTCCCCTAGTACAGCAGGCTTTTTCGGATTCGCTACATCAATGACAAATAGTGGATCCACTTGTTTAAATGTCACCACATATGCTTTTTCTCCCATAAATCTAGCTGAATATATCTTTTCTCCAGGCGCCATATCTTTTACTGCACCAAGCGGTTTTAAATGTTCATCCAAAATAAAGAGATGGTTATAGGAAGTACTTTTCTCATTCCACGTATTACCTTCTGTTGTAAAGATTCGGAAGTTCCCCTTATATTCATCCATTGAATACTGATTTAACACAGTTCCCTTTACTTCCGTACTTCCGACAAAGTTCAAAGTCGTTCCATCTACATTCCACTTGAAAATTTGAGTATCGGCTGACCTCGGTAACCAAATCATATCCATAACGCGCTTTTCTGATGAAACATCAATACTACTTTCATACATTGGTGTCGTTAAATACAGGGCATTCTCTGACATATAAAGACCACTACTTCCACCTAAGTACCCTTTCGTATTGGCAGTTGTCTTAGCTCCATTTTTTAAATCGACAGCTGTAATTAAACTATAGGTACCATCCATCGTATTTGGTAAGATTGAGATTTTTTCTAAAGGCAGACTTTGGTACTCTGTTCCTGCCATACTATCAAATGTTTTAGGCTTTAAATCGGTTTTATTGTCTTCTTGTAGCATCCAGTAATTTGGATACATATTACCGATTAAATATAATGTGTCATTCGTTATGCGAATATCCTGCAAGAAGCCTTCTTGCCCAACATCACGTACATGCTTTGGATTGCTTGGATTTGAAATATCATAAATTGAGGCTGTTACCATAGCTGTGCCTGCTTTTTCAATATATTGATCCCCGATGGCAATTAATAGATTGTCATATAGGGCAAGCTTAGAAATATATTGGGAATGTTTTAATTTGATACTTGTAGCCATCTTTAAATTCTTAGGATCTTTAGCATTCACCACTGTAATGCTCTGATCTTTTGCAGTGTAAATAAAGTCATCTTTTACCACTACAATGTCACCCTCTTCTACCCCCTCTACTTGATTATTAGTTGTAGACTCATTATTAGCTGTTGCTTTATCTTCACTTGCTGTACTTTGTAAGCTCTCTTCTTCTCTAATTTCTACTCTTTGAGTTGTTAACAACTTTTTAAAATACTGCTGTAACTCTTTCTCCGATTTAACGGCTGTTAATGTCTCGATAATTGTAAATGGAATTGTCTGTGAAGCTACATTCAGTCCGCCTTGTGCAAAGGCCTCCTTTTTTACATGCAATTGATAATTACCTGGTGCTAACTTTTTCACCACTATCGTTTTTTGATCTTCCAACAATTCAATTGTTGCAGGTACTTTGCTTCCTTTTTCCGTAGTGATATAGACATATTCCTCAGTTATTTTGTTTTTCTTTAAAGCAACTGAAAAAGATGCTTGCCAGTTTTGTGTTGCCATACTTGCGCTAGCCGCCTTTGCCGTCACATCTGTATTCACTATCAATGTAAAAATTCCAGGCACGATAGCTAGAACGATAATCAGCATAATTGCGAACCATTTACTTTTCATCATTTTTCCTCTCCTTCATATACTTGTTTATTAATTAGACTAGTAAAAAAGAGGAAAGTTACATTTTTCTGAAATTTTCTAAGTAAGTTGAGGCACAATAAAAAACGAGAGGGAAACACTTCCCTCTCGTCTATTCTTCAAATGGCCATTTAGGCAACATATTTTTTAATGGCTTATCTTGTCGTCTTCCCAATACATAATCTGCCTGCATAATAGTATGAATTTCGCGAGTCCCTTCATAAATGACTGGTGCTTTGGAGTTTCTTAAATAACGGGCAACTGGATACTCGTCTGAATAGCCATAGGCTCCATGAATCTGGACCGCATCATCCGCAGCCTTATTCGCAAAATCACAAGACTGCCATTTTGCCAATGATGTCTCTCGAGTATTTCGAACACCTTTATTTTTCAATTCTCCAACACGATAGACAAGGAGACGACTCATTTGATAGCCTGCTTCCATATTAGCAATCATTCGTCCGACAAGCTGATGCTCACCAATAGGTTTACCAAATGTCTCTCGTTCATGACAGTATTTCACACTAGCCTCTATGCAAGCTTGGATCAAACCAACAGCACCTGCTGCTACTGTAAATCGACCATTATCTAGCGCAGACATGGCAATTTTGAAACCCTCGCCCTCTTCACCAAGTCGGTTTTCAATTGGCACACGTAAATCTTCAAAAAAGAGCTCACCTGTATTACCAGCACGAATACCATATTTTCCTTTTATCGCTTTAGATGTAAAGCCAGCCATGGAACGTTCTACAATAAACGCACTAATTCCATGATGTTTTTTTGATTTGTCTGTATAGGCAAATACGATAAAGTGGTCTGCAATATCACATAAGGAGATCCACGTTTTTTGCCCATTGAGGATATAATGATCTCCATCACGGACGGCAGTTGTTGACATGGCAGCTACATCAGACCCAGCCCCTGGTTCTGTGAGACCAAAAGCTCCAATCCGTACACCTTTAGCTTGCGGAACAAGGTATCGCTGCTTCTGCTCTTCAGTCCCCCACTGCATTAAGGTCATGCTATTTAAACCTGTATGAACAGATACGGCTGTGCGAAATGCCGTATCTCCCCGTTCAAGCTCCTCACATACGATAGCAAGTGCATTATAATCCATGCCACTACCTCCGTATTGTTCAGGAACACAAACACCCATTAAGCCAAGCTCAGCAAGTCTGGACCAAATTTTAGCATCAAAGCCACCTTCAGCATCCCATTTAGCAATATAGGGAATGATTTCTTCATCAACAAACTGTCTTACTGTTTTTCTTAGCATTTCCTGCTCAGTGGACATTTCAAAGTTCATGGTCAGCACCTACCATTTCACAATCATAGCAGACTTATGTGATGTCTCTTTAATGACCACACCTCGTTTAGCCATCTCTTCAATATACGTATCACCTGGCACGATTGCTTCAGGCGGGAATACACCATGCTCTGTAATAGCACCGGCACCAATCATCTGAGCAACAACTGAAATCGTATTTGCCGTAGCACGGGCCATCGCTGTTTCATTAATTGTCATATCTTTTCGTACAACCATTTCATATTCATATGTCACCTGCTGTTGGGCCTTTTCACCTGCTACAATAACACGTAACAATACAGCATCAGGTTTTGAGCCCAATTCAAGCTTCTTTTTGAGTGCCTCTCGTACGACTGCACGAACAGGCACTTCTTGATTATCCACTTCTACCTTATTCGCAGAATCAAGGAAGCCTAAGTCTGCTAAAAGTTTAAATTTCTCAGCATGGCCTTTATAACGGATGGTTTTATATTCTAATGTGCGGACATTCGGGAATGTCTTATACAATGTGGAGATACCACCAGATGTATAAAATGCCTCAAGCACACCGAAATCATCAAAATAAATAGGTTCAACGCCTGATAGGGATGGAACTTCTTCAAGCTTGCCCTTCTGAATCGTTTTTGAAGGCTCAGTATAATGATCGAAAACGCCATCTAAAGAAAATACGCGTGTATAATGAAGCGGAGGCTTTGGCTCAGTTGGAATACCACCAACAAATAGTTTAATAGATTCTACTTCGTCTAATTTTGAAGCACCATAGCCCGCTAGAATATTGATCATGCCGGGAGCAACACCTAGGTCAGGAATGATTGTAACACCTTTTGCCTTTGCTTCCTCATGTAAATCTAATATCTTCTCTGTAACGCCACCGATATGACCACCTAAATCAACGGAATGGACGCCTGCCTCAATAGCTGCTCTTGCTACTCGTTCATTGAACGAATAAAACAATGCATTGACGGCAACATCCCCCTTCGAAATAACACTCATTAATGAATCGTCACGTTCTGCGTGTAGCTCTACCACTTCTACCTTATTTGTATCTAGCGTATCTACAAAGTCCTGTGCAACTTTTACATCGATATCACCTAAATACACACGCTCCACTTTATCGTTTTTTATTAAATCACGAGCTACCTCTTTCCCCATTAAACCTGCACCTAATACAACAACTTTCATCAAGAACATCCCCTTTCGTTGATCTGTTACTCTGTATCGATTTGTGCTCTTTGTAATTTACCGCTGTAGTCTACATAAATACTCTTCCACTCTGTGTATACATCTAGGGCTGCTACACCTGAATCACGGTGTCCATTTCCTGTCCCTTTAGTACCTCCGAATGGCAAATGGATTTCAGCACCTGTTGTGCCAGCATTTACATAAACAATACCTGTATCTAAATCACGTTGTGCGCGGAAAATTGTATTGACATCTTGGGAGAATATTGAGCTAGATAAGCCAAATTTCACACCATTATTTACTTCAATTGCTTCTTCCAAACTTGCCACTTCAATTAGAGATACGACTGGACCAAAGATTTCTTCTTGAGCAATAATCATGTCAGGCTTCACATTTGTAAACAATGTTGGCTCATAATAGAACCCTTTATCATAAGGTGGTTCATTTAGTATCCTGCCACCTGCTAATAATGTAGCACCCTCTTGTTTACCTATTTGTACATAGTGATTAATTTTTTCCAATGCTGCTTTATTAATCACTGGCCCGATTTTTACTCCCTCATCTAGACCATCCCCAATTGTGAGCTTTTGCATTTCATCTAAGAGACGTTTCTCTAATTGTTCTTTTACATCTTTATGCACAATGACTCGACTACATGCTGTACACCTTTGCCCAGCAGTACCAAATGCGCTCCATAAAATCCCTTCTGTAGCTAGCTGTAAATCAGCATCATTCATGACAATAACAGCATTTTTGCCACCCATCTCTAAAGAAACCTTTTTCAAATGCTTCCCGCCAAGCTCAGCTACTTTACTGCCCGTTGTTGTAGAACCTGTAAAAGAAATAACCTTGACGTCAGGATGTTCAATTAATGCTGTGCCTACTGTAGGTCCTGTACCAAATACGATATTAGCGACACCATCTGGTAAGCCTACTTCCTCAAAGATTTTACCCATTTCATAGGCCATCATTGGAGTCTCATTAGACGGTTTCCAAATGAATGTATTCCCTGCAACAATGGCAGGAAATGACTTCCATGTGGCGATAGCAACAGGGAAATTCCAAGGTGTAATGAGTGCTACAACGCCTATAGGTGCCCTTACACTCATAGCAAATTTATTGGCAAGCTCAGACGGTGTTGTTTCACCAAACAATCTACGTCCTTCACCAGCCATATAGTATGCCATATCAATTCCTTCTTGGACTTCTCCTCTAGCCTCTTCAATGACCTTGCCCATTTCTTTTGTTAAAACGGTCGCCAAATGTTCTTTTTTCTCTTTCATTTTTTGACCGATGGCATATAAATAATCTGCACGTTTTGGTGCTGGTATAAGTGCCCAGCTCTTTTGTGCTTGTTTAGCAACAGCTACAGCCTCGCCTACCTCATTCGAAGTAGAGCGTGGAATGGTAGCAAGCTGCTCACCGTTTGCAGGGTTCGTCACTGCTATACTTTGTAAATGTGAATGTGTGATCCATTTACCACCGATATAGTTTTTAATCTCCACTACATACACCCCCTGAAATACTCTATGATGCCTCAGCTGTTGTACCAGTCGTATTCCATAGGTATAAGTCTATGAATTTAACCAGAATCCATTTCGCCTTGGAATAATTGCGTCCGAGCAGTGGAATGTGCTTACACGTTTCACTATTCGTGACAGCTACCAGTGGCTTTATCTCCATACATCAATAGTTGCTCCCCACCAAAAGAAAAAATGTCTCATTAAGAATCTTGGAGTGAGCGGAGATAAAATATGTCAAAATTCCGAATTTTCAATATACACCACACCTTGTAATACTAGCATTTCAATAATAATCGGTGACAACTGCCAGAGGCTTTATTTCCACTTAACTTCCTTACCTCAATATAGAGGATGACTTCTAAATTTAGAAGCCTCTTAAGGTTATGTATATTCACAATACCCTTAGTTAAATGAAAATAAATAATACACATTCTAGTTTTTTATATTCGACATTTTCTAACTAATTCCCTTTTTTTCTAAAATATTTAATTTTCTATTGAAACCAATGTAACTTATAATCGTATACAATATCATTAAATTTATTTTTGGAGGAATCCCTTTATGAATAATCATGAAATTGACTACAAGTTATTTGGTGACGACATGCAATATGTGCAAGTTGAGCTTGACCCTCAGGAAACAGTTGTTGCAGAAGCAGGAGCGTTAATGATGATGGATGATTCGATCCATATGGAAACTATTTTTGGTGACGGCTCACGAGGTGGCTCACAAAGTGGTCTAATGGGTAAATTATTAGGTGCCGGAAAACGCCTAATAACAGGTGAGAGTTTATTCATGACAACATTCACAAACGTTGGCTCAGGTAAGAAGCATGTTTATTTCGCATCACCATACCCAGGGAAGATTATTCCGATGGATTTAAGCCAATTAAACGGTAAAATTATCTGTCAAAAAGATGCATTCTTAGCTGCTGCTAAAGGGGTCTCTGTTGGCGTTGAATTTCAGAAAAAAATTGGAGTAGGCTTCTTCGGTGGTGAAGGCTTCATTATGCAAAAGCTAGAAGGTGACGGCATGGCATTTGTTCATGCAGGAGGAGCCATTCATGAAAAAACATTACAACCGGGTGAAGTTTTACGTGTGGATACAGGATGTCTTGTAGCAATGACATCCAATGTGGATTACGATATTGAAATGGTTGGAGGCGTAAAAACAGCCCTGTTTGGAGGCGAAGGAATCTTCTTTGCTACATTACGTGGTCCTGGAACAGTGTGGGTACAATCATTACCATTTAGCCGTTTAGCCAGTCGTGTCTTTGCAGCTGCACCTATTTCGCAAGGTGGAGGCGGTCAATCTAAAGGTGAAGGCGGTATCGGCGGCTTATTCGATTTATTCAATAGATAAAAAAATGGAGCATATCTTTCACCGATATGCTCCTCTTTTTAATCAATTCGATTGGATATTGCCTTGCCTTGTCCATAAGCAGTCAAAGCTTTTACATTTAACATTAGCATAGCCGTTCTCGTTTCTAATGACGCGCTACCGATATGTGGCAGAGCTACTACATTTGGAAGTGTTAATAAGGGATGATCCATCGCAATCGGCTCTTGTTCAAACACATCTAGTCCTGCAGCCCAAAGCTTCCCATTTTTAAGAACATCGTATAGCGCATCCTCATCAATAATTCCACCACGTGAGGCATTAATTAATACCGCATCTTCTTTCATCAAAGCAAGTTCCTTTGCACCAATGAGTCCTTCCGTATCACTATTATAAGGTGTCATAATCACAACAAAATCAGATTGCTTTAATAGATCCTCCAGCGAAACATACTGGAAGCCATACATTTCTTCTGCTTCATGACGACGTCTGCGATTATTATACAAGATTTTCATATCAAACCCTTTTGCTCTTCTAGCAACAGCTTGGCCAATTCTCCCCATGCCAATAATGCCAATTGTGGCTCCTGAAACATCCTTGCCAACCAGTTGCATTGGATACCAGCTTTTCCATTTGCCCTCACGTAAATATCTTTCACTTTCTGGAATTCTACGAGCAGTTGCAAGCAGTAAGCCAAATACTAAATCCGCAGTTGTATTAGTTAAAACTCCAGGCGTATTTGTCGCCATAATGCCTCGTTTTTTTAAAGCCTTCACATCGATATTATTATATCCAACTGCTAAATTCGTCACTAATTTTAAGTTGGGTGCATGCGAAAGTAATTCTTCATCTACTTGGTCAGCTATCGTTACCCACAGTACCTCACAGTCAGCGACAGCTGCGAGCAATTTTTCACGTGGAATCACAATTTCTTCCTCATCCCATTGTGAGATTTCATAAAACTCCTGTAGCAGTTCAACAATATGTGTAGGAAACTTACGTGTTATAAATAATTTCTTTTTCATGCTCCAAACACCCCTCTACTCAATTCCCTAATTCGCCTATAGCGTAACACTTAAAACAAGCATTTTCTAGGGTTTTGTAATCTTCCTCTTTCTATAAAATTTGCTATTAGCTAATTCATCAGCCTCTTAGTTGATTTATCCATAAAATAAGACCTTTTATCCTAATTCACATACTAAAAAACTATGCATAGATAGTATGCATAGCTATATTTCTTTTAAAACTCTCTTATTGTTGTATTTAAGCGATTAGCCACCCTCGCTAATTCTTCCGAAGATTCACCAATCGATTCAATTATAGTAGCTAATTCAGATACTTGATTATCGACTTTTTGGAAATTTGAGATCGAAACTTCTACAGAACCCGAAATCGCATCAAAAGCTTTTAGAGATTCAGCATTACGTTCGATACTACTATTTACAAGCTCCTGTATGTTCTGAATTGCTTGTACAACTTGTGTTGTGATACCATTTGACGTCATGATTAACTCAGCAATCTGTTCAACAGAGCTTTTTGTTTGATCCGCAAGCTTGCGTACTTCGTTTGCAACAACTGCAAAGCCTTTACCATGCTCACCAGCACGTGCCGCCTCAATTGCAGAGTTTAACGCAAGTAAATTTGTTTGCCCAGAAATACTTTTCACAATTTCTACAACGGCATTTATTTTCGAAGAGGATGCATCTAATTGCTCCACCATATTTGCCATTTCAACGGTCTTATGATGAATCTTCCCTGTTTGCTCATTAATAGATATTATTTTAGTATAGCCTTCACTAGACACTTTTTGCATTGATTCTGCTTCATACATACTTTCCTTCAAAGAAGCGTTGACACGCTTTGCGCTATATACAAGTTCTGTTACTGTTTCAGTTGTAGTTTGTGATTGAACCTCTAATTGTGTAGAAATTCCGCCGATAACATCCTTTACATGGTCCCTAACATTATTGCGTTGTGTTTCAATTAGTATACTTGCATAACTATCGTATTCTTCTAAAACGATTTGTTGTTCAAAATTACATATTTTACTGATAGCATCACAAAACTTCTCTTCTTCGCCCTTTGGTAATCGTAGTTCATAGACTATTTTGCGAAGTGATTTCTCAAGTATTTGAAAAGCAGCTAAATACCACTTCGGATATAAATTAATCTTTACATGCATTTTGGCCACACGTCTTCGCTTTTCTAAAAAGGCTTCATCTATTCTCCCCTCAAACATTTCAATAATATGGTGACGTAATGTCTGTCGTAAACGTTCGCTGGAGCTATGTGATTGAATAACCTTTTGTAAGGCAGGAACACTTTCTATTGCATGATAAAATGCCGCTACCACTTCTACTACATTTCTTTCTACATATGGTTTTAAACTATTAATCAGCTGAAGATCATGCACACTTAACCCTACAAGATTTAATTGTAGTAAACGGTCTGGATCTTCTATAAAAATACCGATTGTTGTTTCATTGCTTATTTCAATTGTATTTTTCTTAGATCTATTGATAAGTTGAAACATTTTCTCCACCTCATATATTTAATCATATATCTTAATAAGTCTATATTCCTACTTTTTATAAAAAAACAACAAATAATTAGACACTTTATGTATCAATTATAATCTCAAAACATCTAAATGAACAATATGTAGGTAAATGTTGTCTAATATTATTATAATTCGCTATCAATTTATGCTTTAACATGATTCTTTATACTCATTTTCTATCAATTTATTGAAAAAAATGGATATATGATTCAATAATCTTAACGCAAAAAAAGCCACTGCTTCTTGAAGAAGAAGCGTGACTTATTGTTTACATGAAAATGATAACGCAAAGAACTGCTGCTAAAACTAAACGATAAATGGCAAAAGGCATTAATTTTACCTTTGAAATAAGCGCTAAGAAAAACTTAATGGACAATAATGCAAAGACGAACGAACTAATGAATCCTACAGCATAAAAGCCAAAATAGTCCATTGATAAAGTATCCCAGTTTTTCAAAACGGATACGAGGCTAGCTCCTGCCATGATTGGCACAGCCATAATGAATGTAAAATCGGCTGCAACACGGTGACTCATACCAAATAGTACCCCACCCGAAATCGTTGCACCTGAACGAGAAAAACCTGGCCATAGTGATAGGCATTGTACAAGTCCTACCTTAAATGCTAAACCATAAGAAATCTTATCTAAAGAATCAACTTTTGGTTTTCTCGGTGCCAACTTATCTGCAGCAATCATCAGAATTGCTCCTGCCACTAGTGCATAAACAACATGCTCTACTTTAAAAAGATGGTCGTCAATAAAATCCTTGAATGCAAAACCTAAGACAACTGCTGGTAGCATACCAACAATAACATGCAATAAGTTAAAGCGGCCATTTATGGACTTAGCTTGACCTTCAATTTTATATAAACCAACTAAGCTTAGCATACGTTTCCACATAACTACGATAACCGCTAATATGGAACCAAGTTGTACAACAATTTTAAATGTGTTGGCAGGATATTTCCCTAAAAACTCCTCAGTCTTTAACCACATATCATCCACGATAATCATATGTCCCGTAGAAGATACTGGTGCAAATTCTGTCATACCCTCGACAAAGCCTAATATTAATGCTTTTAATAACTCTATAATTTCCACCATGTCACCTTACCTTTTTTAATCAAATACCCACTTATTATAAAATACTAAGTTTTTATATACTACTGCCTTTTCACCTAAGAAGCCGATTGTTAGATTATCACATACTATTTAAATGTTATATCTACTACCCAAAGCTCTGATCTACTGCCAATTCGCATCGGTGGGCCCCAGAAGCCATAGCCTGATGAAACAAGTGTATGCATCTGTTCCTTCAACTTATAACCATAATCCAGTTCAAATACACGAGCTGTTATATACTGATTCGGCCACAGCTGTCCCTTGTGTGTATGACCAGACATATGTAAATCAACGCCCATTTGGGAAGGCGTGTTTAAATCGTCAGGTGTATGATTCATTACAAGCCATGGTAAATTAGCAGAAGGCTTTAGCACCTCAAGTGGTTTTCTTTCTTTATTCGTTCTGTCCTCTTGCCCTGTTAATATAAACGCATCTTCTATAAGAATTGTTTCATCTAGGAGCATTTTCACATTGGCATTTTCCATTTCCTTAATAAATTCAGGAATTTTTTTGCCATAATATTCATGGTTACCTAATATACCATATGTTCCATATGTAGATGTTAATTGTTTCATGACATCTGCCATACCCTCTTGAACAAACCATTTAGGGTCATCGTCCACAATATCCCCAGCTAACAACACGATATCTGGTTGTGCTTCATTAGCTAAGCTGACAAAACGTTGTAAATGTCGTTTATGGGATAAAACACCTAAGTGAAAATCAGATGCTACAACAGCTCTTAGTGTGTTTAAGTCACTATCTTGTTTATCAACAGTTATTTCTAAATGACGAACAACTGGAGAGTAGGCTAAATAGGAGCCAATGATACTTAACAAGAATAGGATAGCTACTGCTATACTACCTATTATTTGCACGTTTTTAAAAGGTGTAAGCCAAATAATGAATTGTGCAACTAAACATAGCAATAAGCCATATTCAAAGATAAACATCCAATAATTACTGATTACAGAAAACACACGTAATGACTCGTGTAATCTTCCGATTATAATACTAAAAGCAACCATATACAGCACGACCCAAAATAATACTGGAAAACGAAACCACCCCATTGCTACAAGCCACTGCTTTACTCCCCACCCTAAATAGAAAGTCAAAGCACTATAAATACTAATTAAAAGAACAGCGCCGATTACTTTTGGCATAACCAAGTCCTCTACTTTCTTTCTATAATTTAATTGATTATACCATTATACTTATCAATCATATTGCTTAAAGCACTTGAATAATCTTCTAAAGAAAGTAGGAACTTGTCCAAATTTAAGTTTACCTTTTCATTTCATTCGTTACTCTCGTTTTACATGACATTTCACTGTATATAGATGACATTTTCGTCATTTACATACTAAACGCTACTTTCATTTTCGCATTCCTTCCAGTAACATAGTAGATGAACGAGCAAAATCGCGTATTTACGAAGAAAAAGGGGTGCTATTTCAAATGACACGTTATAAATTTGAAACAACAGAGCATGAATTATTTCGCAAAACCTTTCGTAAGTTTTTAGCTGAAGAAGCTGAACCGCATTATGCCCAGTGGGAAAAGGATCATCTTATTCCGCTTTCTTTTTGGCGTAAGCTTGGTGATATGGGTTATCTTTGTCCACAAGTAGAAGAACAATATGGCGGGCTAGGCTTGGATTTCAGCTTTGGCGTCATTATACAAGAAGAACTTGAACGTATAGGCTCAAGTCTTATCGGGGTTGGCCTGCATAATGATATTGTTGTCCCGTATATCGAAGCATATGGGACACACGAACAAAAATCTCGTTGGCTACCAAAATGTGTCACAGGCGACTATATAACAGCTATTGCAATGACGGAGCCTGGCACAGGTTCAGACTTGGCTAATATCAAAACGTCAGCCATTCGCGATGGGGACCATTATATTGTAAATGGTCAAAAAACCTTTATAACAAATGGCATCCATACAAACTTAGCGGTTGTCGCAGTAAAAACAAATCCTCAGGCTGATAAAAAACATCGTGGTATTAGCCTACTTGTTATTGAAGAGGGCACACCTGGCTTTACAAAAGGAAGACAGCTCGAAAAAGTTGGTATGCATGCCCAAGATACAGCTGAACTCTATTTTGAAGATTGTCGAGTGCCTGTTCAAAATCTACTTGGCGAAGAAGGCAAGGGCTTTCATTATATGATGGAAAAACTGCAGCAAGAGCGATTAGCAGTAGCGATTGCCGCACAAACAGCCGCTGAGGATATGCTTACACTAACGCTGGACTATGTGAAATCACGTCAGGCTTTTGGCAAAACAATTGGTGACTTCCAAAATACACAATTTAAAATAGCTGAAATGGCTACTAAAATCGAGCTTGGTAAATCCTTTTTAGAATCATTGATTGAAGAGCATATTGCAGGCAATGATGTTGTGACAAAAGTTTCTATGGCAAAATACTGGATTACCGAAAATGCACGTGACCTTGCTACGCAATGTATGCAATTGCATGGTGGCTATGGCTATATGGAGGAATATAAGATTGCTAGAAGATATAGAGATATACCTGTTATGTCGATCTATGCTGGTACTAATGAAGTCATGAAGGTTATTATCGCCAAAAATTTAGGCCTATAATAAAAAAGGCGGCAGAAGTTTGCCGCCTTTTTACCATTAAACTGCTGGAATTCGAACGATTACTTTAAATAAATCGCCATCTACATCAATGCTCATTCTTGCTCCATGTAAATCGACAATGGATTGTGCAATGGCTAATCCAAGCCCTGAGCCCTCTGTATGACGTGAGGCATCGGCACGTTTAAAGCGTTCAAATAATTCCTCAGCATCTTCACTAATTTCATACTTTGCTACATTTTTCACCGTAAATTCAGCATCGCCATCTGCCGTACGCTTAAATGTCACATAAACACGCGTTCCCTCTAGCGCATACTTCAAAACATTGACAATTAAATTATCAATAAGTCTCCACCATTTTTGACCATCCACATATGCAAAGATTGGATCATGAGGCATGGTCATTCGTAAATCTAGTTGTGACTGTGTTAAATCCTCTTTATGCTCCCCTACAGCTTGTTGGATAAGCTGTGTTAAATCTACTCGACTGCGGTGAAGTTCAATATTACCACTAGCCATTTTCGATACTTCAAAAAGGTCTTCAATCAGCACTTTTAAACGTTCAGACTTTTTATCTAGTATATGAATGTATTGTTTCCGTTCTTCCTCTGTAATATTTGGCTTCTTCAGTAAATCGGTATACGTAATTATAGAGGTTAAAGGAGTACGTAAATCATGACTCACATTTGTAATCAGCTCTGTTTTTAACCGCTCACTTTTCGCCTGCTCATGCATGGACGTACGCACACCTTCTCGTAAATGATTGAGGTTTTCTGCATGACCTGAAAGCGGAGATTTACCTTTTACCTTTACATCACGATTTAAACGTCCTTCAGCCATATCCTTCGTATCTTTCATAATACGGTTTAAATAACCCATTCTTGATAGGAAAACAATCATAGCAGGAAATCCTATAAACATACAAATGCCAAGTACAAGGACTGGAAAAGCTCCGCCTCCTATCATGGTAGCAACAAGGCTACCACCTCCAAAGAAGGCTGCGGCTAGCATTACAATTGAATGTAATGCGATCGAACGATTAATAAATAAGTCAGTCAACGAATCCCCAAGTGACCATAAATAGCTCGATTTCACATTTTCCTCTAGCTTATTCAAAGTATTTACTCTTGTATACAACCAAATTAATTGCACGAAGAAAGCACTACCAATTACCATTAAAACAAGTATTTTAAAGCCAATATCGAGTATAAAACGGACATAATTATAATTATAAACAGAATTATATTCAATAGATTCAAAAACAACCTGGGCTGAAATGAAATACATAAGGCTCGTTATTAACAAAAGAATAATTTGTACATCGATTTTATACTTTGTTAAAAGATCTTTTTCCTTCATACTCGTAACTATCTGTAATAAGTCTTTACGCCCCCTCCATACAAAGACGGCCATTAAAATACTTGTGAGCCAAATAAAGTAGTGAGTATATTGATTGCGTTGAAACTGTTGAAATTGTTGATACCCTCCCTGTATAACATCTTCTGACATAGCTGCTTTTTTTGAAATAGCTATTACACCTGTATATTCAGCTGTTTCGTAAAGATCATCTACATTCACGTATGTTTCGGTATTGTAAAAAATATCTCTTAAATTCTCACTGATATTCCATGCATATAGCGGTTTTCGATCAGTATACTTAATTTTATAGGCACTACTTTCGGTAACATCACCTGCACGGTACGTTTTACCAGTTTCTGTATTGGTCAACTCATAAGACCAATAGTCATAGTTTTTTCCAAAGTTTTTGGATTCACCTTTTGCTGCTTTAATATATTTATCAATGAGGGCTTCCTTTTCAGCAAGAATCTTTTTTCTTACATGCTCATCATCTTCAAAATTTGCTGTAATATCTTTAATTTTATTATCACGTTCAGACACTAGCTTTGTCTTTAATTCTGTTGCATTGGCATCTATAGCTTCCTGAATACGTTGTTCGTATTGTGCCTTAATATTATCGATTTGCTGTCCTAATGTACCATAATAATTACGATGATCTTCTATTTCAGTTTGAGTAATCTCAATTTTATTTTTCAATTCTTCTGCATTTGGTACATTAATTACTAACGGTCCTAGTTCTGCCGTGAAATTATCGATTTCATGTTGGAAATTTTCCGAATCAAAATATGATTTACCAATATACTGATAGCCCACATTATAAAAAGTAAAGACTCCGAAAATTGTCCAGATTAAACACATTAATACGAGAAGAGATTTCCATTTTTTTATCATCCCTTTTTACACTCCTCTAAAAAATTCTTTCTAACAATTGTAAAACCTCTGAGGAGCGAGAATCGACGATTTGATAGGCATAAATTCCAAAATAGATAAGCCCAATAACACCTGCAATAAATCCAGCAATAGTCATATACTTCTCTAATTTATTTTTCCATTTTATAGCCAACGCCCCATACCACCTTTAGATAGCGTGGATTTTTCGGATCAGCTTCAATTTTCTCACGTATTTTCCGAATGTGAACAGCTACAATATTTTCAGCATTATAAGCTTCCTCATTCCAAACACGTTCATAAATTTCACGAATCGAAAACACACGCCCTGCATTTTTCATTAATAGTTCTGTAATTTTATATTCTATCGGGGTTAGTCGAACTGGTTCTCCTTCTAGTACAACCTCTTTTGCCTCTTCATCAAGAATAAGTCCGTCTATTTCCACTTTTGTAGCTCCCTCACTATACGTTCCTAGCTGAACATAACGGCGCAGCTGAGATTTTACACGTGCCAACAGCTCTAATGGATGAAATGGCTTTGTTACATAATCATCTGCTCCAACCGATAATCCATGAATCTTATCGCCATCCTCCGCCTTTGCACTCAGCATGATAATGGGAATATTGCGCTCTTCCCTAATTTTAAAGGTTGCTGTAATTCCATCCATATTTGGCATCATGATATCTAAAATTATTAAATGTACTTCATTGTTCTCTAGCTTTTTTAATGCATCTAAGCCATCTGCTGCTTTAATGACATGATAGCCTTCATTTTTTAAATAGATTTCAATACCATCACGAATATCTTGATCGTCATCTGTAACAAGAACTGTTAATTTCGTCATGATATACACCTCGCTCTCAAATATAAGTGTATCTTTTAAATCTTAAAAACCAGCTATTATAAAAATGAAGAATTTCTTAAGGTTTTAGCTTTTTTCTCCCACCCAATGTTAAAACAACAATGCCACCTAAAAGCATCGCTACTCCAAGCCAGGAAACTATACTTAAGTGTTCTCCAATTAAAAACACACCAAGAATTGCAGCAGTCAATGGTTCTGCTAATGAAAGTGTTACAGCTGTGGATGAACTAATTTTTTGTAGTCCTCTTAAAAACAGGAAATACGCTACGCTTGTACACATAATCCCCATAAATAACATTGTCCATAAGTTGTGCGCATTTACTAACCAGGAAAATCCACCTTGTATAGAAAACGGCAGTAAAAACAAAGCGCAAATGGAGAATGTCATAGCAACTGCGGGTAACGCTTCTTCTTGTGCCATTAATTTTTTACTTATGTTTGTGTAAAATGCAAAGGATAAACCTGCACAAAGCGCTAATGTGAATCCGCCAACGTGAACAGACTCCTCTCCATTATTCATAAACAATAAAAGACATCCGATAATGGCCATCAATGTAGCAAGTCCCCATACTGCTGTGGGACGTGTTTTCCATACTAGCCACTCTAATACACCAGAAAACACTGGTGCACTACCAATAGTAGCAACAGTTCCAATGGCTATACCTGTTAGACGAATGGATGAGAAGAAAAGACCTTGGAAAAACGCAATACTAGCCGCAGCTAAAATTGTCCATTTCCATGACCACCTTAAAAAACTGCCACCAATTGCAGAACGAATCGTGGCTACAGCTATTGGAGATACCTCTTCATCCAAATATGTCTGGGCAGTACCTGTCATTCCCCATAGAATAGCTGCTAGTAATACAAACAATGAATTTAACATTTTTCAGCTCATCCCCGCTTCACATCTTTCTCCATACTAATCATACATATTTATCCAAAATCAAACAATTATCATTTTTACTTTTCTTTTAATTCCAATAGTATGTTTTCTCATGAATGGACGTTATAATAAAAACAGTAAAAGGAGCGAATCGTATGTACAAATCAATTGAAGAGACAGCTATTGATCTTGGTATGCCTGAGGATCAAGTAATGCGTCTAATTTACGAAGGACGCATCCGTTCTGTTTACGATGGCCAACAAATTTTAATCAATAGTGGACAATTCAGCACTTATTTTAAACAATTGGAACGTATAAAAGAGGAAATTGAAATTTGGCGTGCTACTCCTATTCCAGAGGACATAGACGTCAAAGATGAAGACTAAAAGCCCACCATTCATACAATTGAACATTGTTGAATGGCGGGCCTTTTTTAAAGCTTATATTAGATTGTCACAACAAATCCTGCTCTTTTCCCAATGATTTCAGCATAATCTTCTACCATGACACTTGCTGTTGGATACATCCCTGCTCCAGGACCGATTAATGTTAATGTACCAATATAGTTAGTCTCTAATGCCACCGCATTGAACACATCATCGACTGGATAAAGTGGATGCTCATTATCAACTAGTTGAGGACCTACTTTTGCAATAATCTTACCGTCAGCTAGTTTTTCCACTTCAGCAACATGGCGGTAACGAAGACCCTTTTCACATGCTTCATGAACTTGTTCAGCAGAGATACTATCGATCCCAATTACCTCTACATCTGACCAGTCAGGCTGCTCACCAAAAGCTAAGGCACTTAATATCATTAATTTTTTAAATGCATCCTGCCCAGATATATCATTATATGGATCTGCTTCGGCATAACCTAAGCCTTGTGCCTCTTTTAAAGCTGTTTCGAACGACCAGCCTTGTGCACGCATTTTTGTTAAAATATAATTACATGTGCCATTTAAGACACCTTGTATACGACTTACATCATTTACAAGTAAGATATTTTTCATTGTTTTTATAACAGGTACGCCACCAGCGGTAGTAGCCTCATAGCCTACAAAAACGCCATTAGCTTTTGCAAGATCCTGCAACTCCAAACCTCGTTTGGCAAACATCACTTTATTGGCAGTAATAACATGACATTTATGTTCCACCGCTCGCTTTAAATAACTGTATGCAGGTTCTTCGTTCACAATTGCTTCAAACACTACCTGCATACCTGGCTCTGCTAAGACTTCATCCATACTTGTTGTCATTAAATGTGCTGTGCCTGGGACACGTTCACGACTAGCATCTGTCACTAAAATCTTCGCTACCTCTAATTCAATACCTAATTTATTTTTTAGCTCTTCTCGTTTTTCATTTAAAATATGGTAAATCCCCTGACCTACCGTTCCAAATCCTAAAATCGCTGCCTTTATAGTTGCCATTCTCGTTATTCCCTCCAACTTACATTCCGCAGTTTCATTAAAGCTAATTTTCCATGGGGTTGTGTCATGACAATTTGACACCCACCGCAGTCTTTAGCCAACAACTCTCTTTGTATGAGTTTCGCTATTTCTATATGTGTTAGGACACATACAAATTCAAATAATTCAAAATTTAACTTAAAGAAAATTGTAACGCAAATACACGCTTTGCACAAGAAAAATCTTTCTAGGAAGGACATTTGTTTTCTCTAGATGTGCAAAAGAAATCGGTTTCATTCCCTTTATTATACGTTTTATTAATCAATCTATAAGATTTGAACAAATATTGACTATTTACATTTCAATATATGAATGTCTTTCTTCTATTATATATATGTATGCTCAGACACTCATAACAATCCCTTTAAAGAAAAAACTCATTCCCTGTAGCAGCAGAGAATGAGCTTAAAAATATGAGGGGGTTTTAACTTGCTTTTGAAAGCAATTGATAACGATATTGTGCTAAAGCTTGTTGAACAAGACTAATCTCTTCTTCTGTAAAATTTGGTATTGCATACGTACGTTCCACTAATTGAAATGTACCATACTTCAAGTAAAACTCTGTCGCAGGAAGTGAGATATGGCTCACACCGTACTGTTCATATGCCTCAAATACTTCCTTTACAGTAAAGTCCTTTTCAGTAAAAACATGTTCTTGAATTGCTGTATGACCAAATACTTCCTGCCATTTTCTTTCGACTGATGTAAGAAGGTGTTGAATGGATTTATTGTTGACAAATACATGCCCTTCATTTAGCTCATATATTAGATAGGATACAATGTTTTGCGCACTATAGATGTTACCCATTTTAAACACTCCTTTATCATCAGTTTTTGGGAAGAGTAATCACTGGCTAGGCAACTACTCTTCTATATATTCAAAAGTGGGGGAGCACTTATGAAAACATTTACCTTTTTTAAAAAAATTTTCGTACTGTTAACTTATTTCCTAGTATATAACATGGATTTAACAAAGTCAATAATACATATAAAATTACTTGGTATTATTTTTTATAAGGTTCTGATAATTAACGGGAGCAGTAATAGATTGATGTAGCAACGTTTAACGCATTACCAAATGAGGCTAATCGAATGAGAAAATACGTTAACGTCACAACATCTTACCATTTTCTTTAAACTTTAAGCTTCTACTGTTTGTTCAGTTGTTGTAGCCTGTGTAATGGCTTGATCTAAATCAGCAATAATATCCTCTACTGCCTCTAAACCGATGGATAAGCGAATGAGCGACTCGGTTACACCAGCTTGAACTAATTCGTCTGCTGATAGTTGCTGATGAGTAGTGGAAGCTGGATGAATAATTAATGACTTTGCATCACCTACATTTGCTACATGTGAAAATAATTTCACGCTATCAATAAGCTTTCGCCCAGCTTCTCGTCCACCCTTTATGCCAAATGTAAGCACTGAACCGAAGCCATTTCTTAAATATTTTTTTGCTAACTCATGTGTCGGAAAATCTTCTAGGCCATTATAATTTACATACTCCACAGATGGGTGGTTTTGTAAATACTCAGCCACTGCCAATGCATTTTCATTGTGTTTAGGGATACGCAGATGAAGCGTTTCTAACCCTTGCAATAAATTAAAGGCAGCATCAGCACTTAATGTTGGACCAAAATCACGTAATAGTTGTACACGTAGCTTTGTAGCAAAGGCAGCAGAAGCTGTATCAATTCCATAACGTAGACCATGGTAAGAGGCATCTGGTTCAGTAAAACCAGGGAATCGACCGCTAGTCCAATCAAACTTACCAGCGTCTACAACAACGCCCCCTAAAGTTGTACCATGACCTCCTATCCATTTAGTTGCTGAATGAACTACAACATCTGCGCCGTATTCAATAGGTGTAGAACCGTAAGGAGAAGCGAACGTGCTGTCAATAATTAATGGTAGACCATTATCATGTGCAATTCTAGCTACTGCTTCAATATCTAAAACCTTTAAACTTGGATTACCATAAACCTCTGCAAAGACAGCTTTTGTTTTATCAGTAATCGCTGCTTTGAAATTCTCTGGGTTTGTTTCATCTACAAAAATTGTTTTAATACCATAGTTTGGTAATGTGTTAGCAAATAAATTATACGTACCACCATATAAAGAACTAGCTGCTACTATCTCATCACCAGCTCCAGCTAGATTTAAAATGGAAAATGCGATAGCTGCTGCACCAGATGAAAGTGCTACTGCTGCTGTTCCACCTTCCAATAAAGCCACACGTTTTTCAAACACATCAACTGTTGGATTGGTAATTCGTGTGTAAATGTTCCCTGCTTCCTCTAAGGCAAAAAGACGTTGCGCATGAGCAGTGTCTTTAAATACGAAAGCAGTTGAGCGATAGACTGGAACTGTGCGAGAACCCGTCACTGGGTCTGGCTCTTGACCACCATGCAACAGCAATGTTTCTGGTTTAAAATTTGTCATTGTGTACCTCCAAATGGTTATTTTTTTACGATGGTACCGGAGATGAGGAGGATTTTTCTGTAGAAAACAAAAACCCTCTTCAGCTAAGAAGAGGGTTGCGGTTGCAAGTTTTCCTCCCCTTATCTGCCAGATCCAAGTAAGAATCTGTAGGAATTAGCACCTTAGTAAGCTCATTGCTTACTGGTTGCCGGGCATCATAGGGCCTATCCCTCCGCCGCTCTTGATAAGAGTATGAGATTCAATTTCCATCGTTGTTACACAGTATAAACATAGAGTTTTTTTCTGTCAACATGTAAATTTTATTTTTTCCGAAACTTCTGTCTGCTCTTATACGTAATATGAACGCATACACTATTTTAGAAAAAATTTTGAGAGGAGTATTTTTATGGTAAAGGCCGTGATCATTTTTCTTATGATTGGCTATTTAATAGGCTGTATTCACGGCTCTAAAGTGGCTCAATTTTTATCGGGGGTTGATTTAAAAAAGGCTGGCCACGGTAATGCTGGTGCCTCTAATGCTACTCTTTCCCTTGGCTGGAAGTATGGCGTTTTAGTAGCCCTCATCGATATAGGCAAAGGCGTTGTCGCTATTATAGGTGCACATTTTTATCTAGCGGACGCCATTCATTTAACAGAAGAACAAATTTGGCTGCTTACTTATATTATGGCTGCTGGGGTTATTTTAGGTCATAATTTCCCCTTCTACATGGGCTTCAACGGCGGGAAAGGAACGGCCTCCATCATTGGTATTTTACTTGCTGTTGATTGGAAGATTGGTTTATTTGCACTTATTTTATTTGTTATTTTATCCTTTGCAACAAATTATTTAATTGTAGGTGTTCTAGAATTTTATCTCGTGTTTTGTACAGCAACTTATTTATGGATTCCTGGCATTGGCCCAACCATTATAGCTCTTCTTCTTTTTGGCATAGCCATCATCCTGCACCTCGAAAATATTAAACGATTAGTCAATGGAACAGAGCCTAAAGTAACTTCTGCCTTTAAGAAAAAGAAATAATATTTAATGGATATTTTTGTATTTTTTGTGACCGTATTTTTTCTCTTTATCTACTCATATTGCTGTAAAAAACACCATTTTCACATAGATTTTTTTCTACAATAAAATAGACATATTCTTATCTCAATAAAACATTATACAGGCCGATGTTATGGATAATAATCGTCATTTTTATCGTAGAAAGGATGAGAAATATGTCTTCACCAAAGCAAGCAGCTACAAAACTTAATTTAAAGCCACTATGGATTGGCTTGGCATTCGCGTTACTAATCATTATTACCTTTTTACCTAACAATGGTGATTTACCTATAGCTGGGCAACGAGCTTTAGCCATTTTAGCTTTTGCAGTCATCCTTTGGGTTACAGAGGCCGTTTCATATCCTGTGAGCTCGGCCATGATCATTGCACTAGTAACTGTTTTACTAGGACTCGCTCCGTCAATGGATAATCCAACTACAGAGCTAGGAACAGCTAGCGCATTAAAATTATCTTTAAGTGGCTTTAGTAATTCTGCCGTTGCTTTAGTAGCAGCAGCTCTTTTTCTAGCGGCAGCAATGCAAATTACTAATCTACATAAACGACTTGCACTTTGGATTCTTTCACTGGTAGGAACGAAAACAAAAGCTATCGTATTTGGCGCTATTTTAGTCTCTATCGTCCTCGCATTTTTTGTACCTTCTGCTACAGCACGAGCTGGCGCAGTAGTACCGATTTTGCTTGGAATGGTGGCAGCATTTGGTTTACCACGTGATAGTCGGCTTGCTGCCTTATTAGTTATTACTTCGGTACAAGCCGTTTCCATTTGGAATATTGGTATTAAAACTGCAGCAGCTCAAAATATGGTGGCTTTAAACTTTATCCAAGAACAATTTAATGTGGATATTTCATGGGGTGCTTGGCTACTTTATGCCGCCCCCTTCTCAATTATTATGTCGATCTTTTTATTTTTCATTATGATTGCTTTAATTAAACCTGAGACTAGCAATATCGAAGGTGGTAAAGAGGTCATCAAAAAACAGCTTGCAGAGCTTGGCCCATTAAAGGCTCCTGAAATTCGTTTAATCATTACATCCGTAGTTTTACTATTTTTCTGGGCAACTGAAGGGAAGCTACATCCATTTGATACGACAACAGTCACAATTATTGCTATCGCGATTCTATTAATGCCTAAAATCGGTGTGTATTCATGGAAGGAAGTTGAGCCTCATATTCCATGGGGGACAATTATCGTCTTTGCGGTAGGCATTATGTTAGGAACCATTTTACTAAATACGCAAGGTGCTGCATGGTTATCAGATAAAGTTTTTGGTTCACTTGGGCTAGATACTATGCCTTTACTAGCAACCATCGCACTCGTAACTTTATTTAACATTTTGATTCATTTAGGTTTTGCAAGCGCAACTAGCTTAGCCTCAGCACTTATACCTGTGTTTATCGTTTTAGCCTCCACATTAACGGCTAATGTTGATCAAGTTGGTTTTGTTATTGTGCAACAATTCGTCATAAGCTTTGGCTTCCTATTACCAATTAGTGCACCACAAAACATGCTTGCCTATGGTACAGGCTCCTTTACAACAAAGGATTTCTTGAAATCTGGAATTCCATTAACCATTATCGGTTTCCTTCTCGTACTTTTGTTCTCTGCAACTTATTGGAAATGGATTGGATTATTATAGAACTTTCATTAAATTAAAACGTAAAAGCCTTGAAGAAACAGACTATCTGTTCTTCAAGGCTTTTAAGATAAGACTATTGTTTCGTAAAAGCAGGGTCCTTCATCGTACCGTTTTTCGCATAGTTAACGTGCCATGATAGTGCTTTTTCTAGGTCATGTGGTGTATGATGTCCACCCGTTGCCTCATTGGCATCATTAAAGTACTGCCACAGCTGCTCCCTATAATCAGGATGTGCACAATTATCAATGATAAGTCCCACTCGTTCTTTTGGAGCAAGTCCTCGTAAATCTGCTACGCCCTGTTCAGTTACAATGACATCAACATCATGCTCCGTATGATCCACATGTGAGACCATTGGGACAATACTCGAAATATCTCCACCCTTAGCATAAGACTTTGTTACAAAAATTCCTAAACGTGCATTACGAGCAAAGTCACCAGACCCTCCGATACCATTCATCATCTTTGTACCAGAAACATGTGTGGAATTCACATTGCCGTAAATATCTAATTCCAATGCCGTATTCACAGAAATTAATCCGAGTCGACGAATAATTTCAGGCTGATTTGAAATTTCTTGAGGGCGCAACACTAATTTATCAGCATATTTTTCAAAATTCCCATAAACACGGTTTCCTACTTGCTCAGAAAGGGTAATAGAAGTAGCAGATGCAAAATTCACTTTCCCTGCATCCATTAATTCAAATACTGCATCTTGGAGAACTTCTGAATAAACTTCTAAGTTCTCAAACTCAGAGTCTTTAAAGCCTAGCAATACAGCATTTGCTACTGAACCTACCCCAGATTGAATTGGACGCAAACTTGTTGTTAAGCGACCTACTTTAATCTCTTCACGTAGGAAATTTAATAAGTGATTAGCCATAACATCTGTCTCTTCATCTGCAGGGACAATCGTTGATGGCGCATCTAATATATCCGAAATGACGATGCCTTTTACTTTATCTAAATCTAGTGGAATTCCAATTATACCAAGACGATCAGAGACATTCTGTAAAGGAATTGGATCACGTTTTCCTTGTTGTGCAGGTACATAAATATCATGTATACCTTCTAATGCATCAAGCTGTGCTACGTTTAATTCAATGATGACTTGGTCTGCTTCTTGCACAAAAATGGGAGAGTTACCAACTGAAGTTGTAGGAATTAATAAGCCTTCTTCTGTAATAGCAGCCGCTTCTATGATCGCAAAATCAATTGGTCCAATAATGCCTTGACGAACAAGCTCAGCATTATGGGAAAGATGGGCATCGACAAATGTGATATCACCGCTATTGATTTTATTACGAATGCCAGCATCTGCTTGGAAAGGACCGCGCTTACGTATGACCCCTGCTTCTGCTAAATATTGGTCTACCTCAGGTCCAAGTGATGCACCTGTAAAGACATCTACTTGAAAATCCTCTTTTTTTGCTTTCTCTACAAGTGCAAGAGGTACAACCTTTACATCACCAGCACGTGTGAATCCACTCATCCCTAATACCATGCCATCCTTAATCCAAGAAGCTGCTTCTTCCGCTGTTACAACCTTGCTTCGTAATTGTTCATGACGAAGCTTTTTCGCTAACTTTTCTTCCATTCCCTATTCCTCCATTCCACTTTATTTTTGTTCAACTTGCATATTTGGTTCCAGTAAATCTGTGACATCCGTCAGCGAATGTATCTTTATTCCAGGAGGATTTCATTACCTAATAGCTAATGCTGTCTAAACATTTGTGAATAAAGATCATGTAATTTTTTGGTAGCACAACCAAATAAACAGTCGCTTCTATAATTTTATACTATTTAGAATATTTAATCTATATCAAATAAAATATTTTACTTTACGAGATAATTTCGTCATTTATAAATTATTTATAAATAACTTTTTGTTCCTCATTATTCGATTTTGCTAGAAAAGCGTGCTATGCTCAAGGTATAGAACAGACACAAAGGAGAGAGTTTTTAATGGTTAAAGAACTATTACGTAGCCATTCCTCGGTACGCATCTATGATGGAGAACCGATTTCAAAAGAAATCATTGAAGATTTAATTGGAACAGCACAAATGGCTGCAACATCACATTTTGTGCAAGCCTATAGTGTAATATGGGTAACAGATGCAGATAAAAAAGAAAAATTAGGCTTACACTCTGGTAATCCACGTCAATATGAAACTTCAGGTGGGGCATTTGTTTTTTGCGTAGATTTCAAGCGACTTCAAATGGCTGGGAAACTAGAAGGAGTGGATATTGTAGCTGATTCAGCTGAAAATGTCCTTGTCGGGGTAGCAGATGTATCATTGTTTGCACAGAATTTTGTTATTGCGGCAGAGTCAATGGGTTATGGCATTTGCTATATTGGAGGTGTACGCAATAAACCTTCTGAAATCAGTGAATTATTTAATCTGCCTGACCATGTTTTCCCATTATTCGGGCTAACAATCGGCGTTCCTGCACGTCGCAATGAGGTAAAACCTCGTTTACCTGTATCTGCTGTATTACATGAAAATGAATACAATGTTGAAAAATATGAAGAACTTTTACCAGCCTACAACGAGGAAATGGAAATATATTATAACAGCCGTTCGTCTAACAGAAAAATTGATAACTGGACAAAACAGATGGCTGATTTTTTAATTGAACAACGACGTCCCCATATCAAAGAGTTTTTAGCAACTAAAGGGTTTAATTGGAAATAAATTAACGAGAATGGAGTTACTATCGTATGATAATAATTCCATTTTTTACATAAAAATATTACCTATATATATTCAATCTAGGGATATTGCCACAATTACTTCTATAAATCTAACCTTAAATTAAACGAAAAGACTCTTTCCTTTTCCAGCTATTCCATTCATATTAATAAATGATACCTATTAAAGAAAGGAGTTATAGAATCAATGTCCAATATCAATAAACATCTTGCTCGCACCTTAGAACAACAGCATAAGAGAAGTGTAAGAGGTTTATTCTTAAAAATTGAAGACTTAAATAATGAATGCACCCAATTAAGAAAAAGACTCGAGCCACATATTGATTTGAATGTATATAAAAAACCCATTGATTATGTCAATCAGTTCGTTTCTCACACTACTATACTCAATTTAAAATTCGTTACGAATACACAGAATTTAGAAGTAGTTGTCTTGCATGCTCTTTTATTATCCTATATTTTAGAAAACACTCAAAGCCATGCTTTTGAATATGAAGATAAATTGTTACAGGGGTATATACAAGAAATCTTTACACTAAATGATCATGCAAAAAGACTATTTATGAACCATAGAGAAAAGATGCTTACCTATGTTCAAGGGCAAGCTACATAAAAAAGACGATCTTCGTAATAACAAGATCGTCTTTTGTTCTTTTATTGTAGTCCTCTAATTATAAGAGAACGAACTGGTAGGAACTGCTCTCCTGTATCTCCATAAGTGAGTATCACCTCATCACCCTCCTGTAAATAAATTGCTAAAGGTTCTGTTTCGGCACTCACTAAATAATTTTCACCATTGTTTAATAAGAAAGATACAGTTGTAAAATCGCCTAGACGTTCTTTATATACACGTAATACCTTACCACTTATTTGTTTTTCCTCAGCACTTGAGCTACCATCTACAGTATTTCCTCCTCGACTTAAGGCTGTTTTATATAATTTCAATGCCTCCTTAGGAGTAGTAGCATAAACGGAAATTTCAGGATTGGCTGCAGAAACAATAAAATAGTTTTGTAAGAAACCATTGGAATCTAGCACCGCTGTCAGCCAGCTCGCTTCTCCATAAAAGTTATACAACACTGGCATTTCGCCACTCCACTTTTTCTCAATAAATTTCTTCTCTATTATTTGTAAATTACCTTGTGAATCCATATAACTTGAGTCTTGATTCCCTGTATAGTATGTTGCATCCCCTGTTCGTGCGTTTGTTAGTGAATAGCCTAACATTGAATCTACACCTTCTTTAGGACTTGTAAAATCTGTAAAGTAATACATATCACCCTTCTCATCGAAAATCGGGCTAACATTCGATTCTGTTCCTTCATCAGAAGGAATCTTTACATCCTTTTTACCAAACATACTATTCCAAAAACCATGTACATAATTACCGAAATAACTGTTTTGTAAACTTACTGTCTCTGGTGATACAGCACCATCAATAAATTCAGGTATTTGATCCAGTTTAATGACCTCTGATTTCCCCGTCAGCGCATCAACCAAGACAATTCCTTTTACATCAAAGCCATTACGCGCAGAAATAAATTCCCCATATGAGCGAATATAGTATGGCTTTCCTTCATCATCTACTTCCAGCTGTACGTCACCATAAAAAATAAGGAATGGGTGTTGTAAACGAATATGACGTTCTAAATTAGCATTTAAATATGCGGAAGGTACATATTTCATTTCCTCTTTTATAAATTTAGGATTATCCGCAGAATCTGTAGCACTCATTATGAAGTAACCAGGTGTTGTACCACCGTTCATCCATTTAAAGAATCCAGAAAATTCAACTGGTGCGATATAAACATATTCGCCCTTCACTTTTTGAATTTGTAAGCGTCCTAATTCATAGTAGCTCGTATTTGGCACTTGACCGAAAGCCTTTTTCATTTTATTGCGAGCAAATTTCGGTGGTACACTTGCAGGTGTTTGTGTCTCATCGAATGGTTTTATTTCAACTTCTTCCTTCATTTCGGATGACTTAAATTTTTCATTAGCATTCCATAAAGGTGCTGATAAAACATACACAGCTACACCTAGACTTGCTAAAAATAAAACACCTTTTATTTTCCTTTCGATACCACTTGCTAGCAGAGCACCCACTAACGTTAATAAAATAATAGCAGGCCAAAAAACAAGCCAATTCACATCAATTTTTGTTACATATAACGTAATCCCCGTGGCTAAAAACCCTAGTACAAAGACTCCAATAAAAAAGTATCCTATTACCTTTTTCGATTGTCCATCTTCTCGCTTCTTCGTAATAAGCGGCGTCACTAGCACACTTGCGATCAATGCAATGACTGCAGAAGCTATCAGTAGCTTAGTCATTTGGTTCATCCTCTCTTCTTCTTTCTCACTACTTACTTTACGGTTACATACTAAAAAAGTTTCATACATACGTTGTACAGAAAGGAATTCTACCATAAATATTGAATTTCAAAAGGAAAGGAGCTGAAAAATTTGTTAAAAAAATTATTAATCAGTGTCATTATTTTATTGGGTCTTTATTATATTTTTCTCTTTTCCCATATTGCTGAAAGTTTAAAACTCATCTTTAAAGTGATTCCTATGTTGCTCATCATTATATTAGCTGCGATTCAGAAGCCATTACATATTAAAAAATACCAACTTTTGATTATTGTTGGGCTTGTATTCTGCATGATTGGAGACTATACATTGCAGTGGTTTTTAATCGGTCTAACTAGCTTTCTTATCGGGCATATCTTTTATATTTTTGCTTTCTCTACTGCAAATGAGCGGCATGTACCAACTTGGGCTAAAATACTATTATTACTCTATGGAGCAAGTATGGCTATATGGATTGCGGGATCTGTCTTTAAAACAGGTGAAACCATACTTGGTATTGCAGTAATCGCCTACATTTCTGTGATACTCACAATGGGATGGACAGCTATTAAAACTGGATCTACTCTGGCAACAAGTGGTGCAATATTATTTATTGCATCTGATTCTTATTTAGCTATTAACAAATTTGTCATGCCACTAGCATTTTCTCATGAAATTATCATGCTGACTTATTATAGCGCCCAATTACTTATTGCTTTAAGTATCCTTCAATATTCCGAAATCCGAAGTAAAGTGTTACAATAATATCGATTATGCCAAGACATAATTGCGCCTGGAATCGGCTTTGTAAAAGCACAAAGAATTTTAACATATATACATTAGGAGGCCATACTTATGAAAGAACAAGTAATTGAGCGATTAATACGCTATGCAAAAATTGATACACAATCAGACTTCACAAGCGAAACAACTCCTTCTACACAAAAGCAATTTGACTTATTACATGTTTTAAAAGACGAACTTGCCGAAATTGGTTTAACAGACATTACATTAGATGAAAATGGCTATTTATTTGCCTCATTAGAAGCTAATACAGAAAAAGAAGTACCAACTATCGGCTTTTTAGCCCATGTTGATACAGCTACTGACTATACAGGCGCAAATGTGAAGCCACAGCGTGTAGATAATTATGATGGTGGAGATATTCAGTTAAACGAAAACTTAGTTATGTCTCCGACTGACTTCCCAGAGCTTAAAAACTATGTAGGCCAAACACTTATTACAACAGATGGTACTACTTTATTAGGCGCTGATGATAAGGCAGGGATTGCTGAAATTATGACGGCAATGGAGTACCTCATTAAAAATCCTACTATTAAGCATGGTAAAATCCGTGTAGCCTTCACGCCAGATGAAGAAATCGGTCGTGGACCACATAAATTTGATGTCGCCGCTTTCGGTGCAGACTATGCCTATACTATGGATGGTGGACCACTTGGCGAACTACAATTCGAGAGCTTCAATGCCGCTGGCGTAAAAGTAATTACAAAAGGCACTAGCGTCCATCCTGGTTCAGCAAAAAATAAAATGGTGAATGCTATTACAATGGCTATTGCCTTCCAAAATGAAATGCCTGCTGACGCAGTTCCTGAAAAGACAGAAGGTTATGAAGGTTTCATTCATTTAATGAGCTTTAAAGGGGCTCTTGAGCATTCTGAGCTATCTTATATCGTGCGTGACCATGATCGCCAAAAGTTTGAAGAGAAAAAACAATTAATGCGTGATGCTGCAGCTAAAATTCAAGCACAATTTGGTGAGCATGCACTGAGTATTACCATTGAAGATCAATACTACAATATGGGTGAAAAAATTGAGCCTGTAAAAGAAATTGTTGACATTGCACGTACTGCAATGGAAAAATTAGATATTACACCGAATACCCTGCCAATTCGTGGCGGTACAGATGGCTCACAATTATCTTATATGGGCCTACCGACACCAAATATTTTCGCTGGTGGCGAAAACATGCATGGCAAATTCGAATATGTATCCGCTGAAACAATGGAAAAAGCAACTCAAGTTATCATAGAAATCGTTCAGCTTTTTGAACAGCAAGCAAAATAATAGTTTTAATTTTGAGTGAGCTTATTTCTATACGCATTTACCTAAGGAATCATGAAAAATTTTCATAGCTACGAAGAGGGGTTTTTCCTCTCTTCGTAATTTTTTCAGCCATAATTACTGAATTTTCAAATTACATAAAGGGTTTGAGGTTATAAACTCAAATTGAGGTGATGTTTATGAAAGAAATTGCATTAGGTATTTTAGCTTCCCTTTTCTTTGCCGTGACATTTATTTTAAATCACGCAATGGAAATGCAAGGTGGTAGTTGGCTATGGAGTGCATCATTACGCTATTTTTTTATGCTCCCTTTCTTGCTTATCATTGTCTTTTATCGTAAGGGCTTTTCACAGCTTTCTGGTGAAATAAAAGCACAGCCTATAGCATGGCTACTTTGGAGCTTTGTTGGATTTGTTTTATTTTACGCGCCATTAACATTTGCTGCTGCTTTTGGTCCAGGTTGGTTGGTTTCAGGTACATGGCAGTTTACAATCGTTGCTGGTGTATTATTAGCTCCTCTTTTTGTATCGATCATTGCTGGTAAAACAGTGCGACAAAAAATACCTTTCATATCCTTGCTTATTTCATGCGTCATTTTAGTAGGTATTTTGCTTATACAAATACCTCATGCACAATCAGTATCGTTTAGAAGTTTAATGCTTGGTATTTTACCTGTCATCGTTGCAGCTTTTGCTTATCCTCTCGGCAATCGTAAAATGATGGAAGTTTGTGGGGGCCGAATCGATACTTTTCAGCGGGTGTTAGGAATGACCATTGCTTCAATGCCAGCATGGATCATCATAGCTATTTATGCCGTTCTTACAGTAGGACTTCCCTCAGCAAGTCAAATGTTTCAATCATTGCTTGTTGGAATTAGCTCAGGCGTTATAGCAACAGTTTTATTTTTCATAGCAACGGATCGCGTAAGAGACCATCAAGGCAAGCTAGCTGCTGTGGAAGCAACTCAGTCAACAGAAATTCTTTTCGTTATTATAGGTGAGGTATTACTATTAGGAATTGCCTTCCCTAGCCCTATTGCACTTGCAGGTCTCGGAGTTATCATTGTTGGTATGCTATTACATAGTTACTATACAATGATTATCGGGAAAAAGAATGCTGTGCAACAAAACACAACTTCTTAGCAGTCCATTTTATGGGCTGTTTTTTTACAAAAAAAAGACGACTCTATTCTAAATTTAGAATAAGTCGTCTGAGATTTTCACGTTCCCAAAAAATGAGGGGGGTTTTAGGAGCGTAATCATGAACTAGCAAACTTCTGGAGAAAAGTAGCTAAAGTTCATCCTCTCTACACTGTATTGTAGACGAGGAATAATCTTTATACGATAATGATAATCATTATCAATTAAAATGTCAATCATAATCTTATAATTTTTTTACTTTTTCAAAAAGATTTTTTTAATGAGCGTCGGTACTGCCATTGCTTCAACTGAAAATGTAAAAAACAGCCTATACAAAAGCCTGCTATTGCGATGGCCGATGCAATTGCAACCAGGCCAGTAAAGATATGACCAACAACCTGCCAATGTAACAGATAACCTAATAAACCAGCTGCTAAACAAAGGCTAGCAATACTTGAATTAAATTTTTGCTGCTGAGCATCCTCTGGTATATATGTAGATGGAGCCTTTGTTAAAAAGAGCTTCCCTACACGAAGTATCGGGTTATAGTTGCATAAAATACCTAGTAAATTTGCAGCTAGTGGAATTACTAATATCCAGGTAATTCCTGTTAACCATGATAAAATGACACTCAGAAGAATAGTCCACTGGTTCAGTCTAACAAGTGGTCTTGGAATTGTAAGAAGTTGCGACACCCTAAAACCCACCTTTCTGATATGTTTAATGTATTTTACTACATGATATTCCATTTGTGAAGCAAAAATGATTACTTTATAATGAAGTTAACAGATGTTCAAAGGAAAAGAGGATAACTATGCCAGCTTTAACAATGGATCAAGTTCAACAATTAAACTCGTACAGTATTTATACAACTGAACCTAAGCGGACTTTATTTACTTTAGCTGATATACATAAAGACTTTTACCATCCTGATTTTTTAAACCTTATGATGGGTATAACAGATGCAGCAACAGAAACAGCAGCTATTTCTCACTTTGCACGCCGTTATGGGATGTTTTTTGCTATGCAATTTTATATGCTTGCCGCTTATGACGAAGTATGGGATGGTAAGCCACTTGAATTGCGTTTTGATGCTGCAAAGGAATTTAATAGCTTTACTGTTGCCATGTTTGCCAATCCAAATGATTGGCGCTACGTTGAGGAAGATGAACGCCAAGCTGTTATTGAGAAAATTCTTTACGATGGCCATGTCATTGTCCAACAGCTTCGTAAAGTAACCTCCATCTCCCCCCTTACCATTTGGGAAAATTTCTTCGGCTATTTGCTATGGCATTATCATATATTATTATCTAATCCTGGCTTAGCCGATCAAGCCATGGAGGATGTTGAGGCTTTAGAGGACCCAAAAACATGGGCACGCTTCTCCAATAAATCTTGGTGGGCACAATATACAGGTGGTCTTAGCCCGACTAATTTAGTCAACGTTCCTGTAAGAAAATCATGCTGTTTTTCTAAAGATATCCCTGGTTTAATGGCTTGTGGTTTTTGCCCAATGAAAAAATAATAGAGCCTTTTTAAAAAAAGCCTTACCCTCCACAAATTCATGTGAAAGGTAAGGCTTTGTGCTTTATTTTTCGTATACTACAAACCAATCGTTGTTTTCTTCAAACATAGACGTGCCAAGGAAACCTTGTTTTAAAAGTTGCTGTTGCGCAGTTGTGTCTCCCATCGATATCACTTGTTTTTCAGTAAAATTCGGGGACATCTCTTGTCGTAAGTCTTTATAAAAAATATAACGAAGCTTATCTACATATTTAATTTTTAATCCTTTAATAACGAGGTCTTGCGAGAATTTATCCTTTAAGCTCGGAATATTATATGGCTTTACAGTGGAGCAAACATAATCGTATTTTTCTAAATCGATATTTTCCATCACTACTGTAGCTAATGTTTTCTGTAATCCGTAACCTCGATATTTTGGTGAAACATTCGATATTTCCTGATATAAAACACGTTGAAATTCGTTTTCTGCAATCCCACAATCATAGCCAAGGTGTTCTTCATCAATTGGCGGGTTTAACAGTGCACGAAAGGCGATTAATTCTTCCCCTACATAAGCACCTATCATCATTCCATGACCATTTAAAATATACTCAAATTCCTCTGTGCTTAAGGGTTGTAGGATACTTTGGTCTGCTAAAGCTTCATAAACCTCAACTTGTAGCTCTTCAATTTGTTGTAAATGTTGGAGTGTTAATTTTATAACAAAAAACGGTGTCTCACCAAGCATACCATCATAGATAATTTCCATATTACGCCTCCTTAGGCTGTGACAACAGTTGAAAACTTACATAATTCCTTGATTACAGCTTCATCTACATCTACACCTAATCCCGGTTTTTCATTTAAGCAAATAAATGGTACATCATAATGTAAGTTCCCAACATCCTTTGAGAATTTTAATGGACCCGTTAGTTCTACACTCGTCATAATCTTCTTAGAAAATGCTACATGGAAGCCTGCAGCAGAACCAACTGACGACTCTACCATGGAACCAACTTGACATTCAATTCCTGCCATTTCCGCCATAACAGCAAGCTTCATAGCAGGATAGATGCCACCACACTTCATTAATTTAATATTTACTTTATCTGCTGCACGCTTGGCTATAATTTCACGCATTTCACGTACGCCTCGTAGTCCTTCATCAATCATTAATGTCACATCAGACTTTGATTTAATTTCCACCATTCCATCAATGTCTTCGCTATCGACAGGTTGCTCTAGCCAATCGATATTTAAATCTTTCATAGCACGTAAACCTTGTAAAGTAGTGGCTGCATTACCCCAACCTTGATTTACATCCACTCGAATAGCAATGTCTTCGCCTACTCGCTCACGTACCGCTTTTATACGGGCTACATCACGAAGTACCTCTGTACCTACCTTCATTTTAAAAGAGCGATAGCCCATTTCTACTCGATTAGCTGCCTCTTCTGCCATTGCTTCAGGTGTTCCAATGCTTAGTACATGTGTAATTGGGAATTTTTCATGATAACGTCCACCTAAAAGTTGGTATACAGGCACCCCTAAGGCTTTTCCAGCAATATCGAAGCAAGCAATATCGATCGCTGCTTTTGCTGCTGGTACATGTTTCACAACTTTATTCATTTTATCGTGTAGTTTTTCAAAGGCCATTGGACTTTCCCCAATAATAGCTGGGACAAGCTGATGTTTTAGTACAGCATATGTACTTTCCCATGATTCACCTGTTACATGTTCATCAGGAACAGCTTCACCATACCCTACCACACCTGTATCGGTAGTTACTTTTAAAATAATGGAAGGCATTGTATCATATGTAGCATAACTAATGATGAATGGATCAATTAGCGGTAAATGTATAGCAAAAATTTCTACTTGTTTAATTTTCATCGTAATCAGTCTCCTCTGTCGTTAAAGTTGTCGCTAATACGTCGCTAAATGTTTAAAAAAATAGAAAAGGAGTGATGTCCATGTCTACCAAAATAGCGATTATATGTTCAAAAGCATTTATGAAACGTATTATTAGTATCGCACAAAACATAACCGATATTCAATTAGAATTTTATCTTTACAGCCACCCCTCTGAAGCGCCTACTTTAATGAAGCAAATAAAACCGTGTGATGCAATATTATTCGGAGGAACGTTACCTTATCTACACACTCAATCATTACTTTCAGAAGTTCCAATACCTTGGAATTATATTAAGCAAGATGAAACAACCATTTCTACAACATTATTATCATTAGTAGCCAAACATGCTGTAGCTATCGACAGGATATCCATTGATGTAATGAATCCTGCATTCGTTGATAATGTTTTAGCAGAAATAGAATTTCATGGTCAAAAGCCACATGTTCAGCATATTTCGATTACTGAGCCAACTGAGAATATTTTAAAACGCCATATCGCCCTGTGGAATTCAAAAAGTATTGATTTTGTCATTACCAGTATTCATAGTGTATTTGATGAATTACAAGCACTTCAAATACCGTCAATGCGTATGTTAGATGCTACCAAATCTATTATTCAATGCCTTGAAGAAACAAAATCAAAATCACTATTAACCAAGTCAGAAGCTTTCAAGGCTGTAGTGGGTCTCTTAGAAATCCCTAAAAATACTTCCATTGAATCAACTGTTTTAAGTCAAATTGCGAAAGCTACCTTTTCAACTTTTAAGCAAATTTCAACGCATTCCTTTGAGCTATACACAACTGCTGGACATCTTCAAAATGCTCTCGAAAAGGAAAACTTAGAGCAGCTCATACAGCAAGTTGAACAACCTTTTAAGCTAGCATTTGGCTATGGCTATTCCATTTTGGAGGCCACACAAAATGCTCAGCATGCTTTAACGTTTACTAAACCTTTTGAGATTTATATTCTTGATGAACATAAAAACTTATTAGGGCCTTTCCCTAATACAGAAGGTAAAATTTCTTTAAAAACCGATGATCCTTATGTTTTACAAATGGCTAAGCTTACAAGTTTAAGTCCATTAAATATTTCTAAAATAATCAATTTCAGTAACGAACGACAGTCAGCTCAATTTACATCTCAAAATCTTTCTGAATACCTCCAAGTAACACGACGTACTACAGAGCGTATTATTAAAAAATTAGTTGATAATGGCTATGTAAATATTGTTGGTGAAGAAATGACCCATCAACAAGGACGTCCTCGTAAAATTTATCAATTGAATTTTGCAACTTACTAAACTGCCTCATAAAAGAATTCTCGTAGATACACATGAATCTACGAGAATTTTTATTTTAGTCAACCATTACCAAATTATCCGTATTTTCAGCTTCTTGCGCCTTTTTACGCTTCTCAGCTTCTGCTATTTCTTCTGGCGTTAATTTAACAATAGCAAATCCAATATATCCATAGATAATAGAAATAATCGGTACAGTAAAGTTAAGAATTGCATATGGTGCATATTCCATTGCACTTACACCTAAAGTAGCTAAAATAAACACACCACAAGTATTCCAAGGGAAGAAAACAGATGTTAATGTTCCCCCATCCTCTAATGCACGAGAGAGGTTTTTAGAATGTAAACCACGTTGTTGATAGACACCCGCGAACATACGTGAAGGAACAACAATTGAGATATATTGCTCAGAACATGTTGCGTTGGTTGTTACACAAGCTGCAATCGTTGAAGCAATAAGACTTCCAGTAGATTTAGCAAACTTCACAATTACATTCATCAATGCCTTTAACATTCCTGAATACTCTAAAATACCACCAAATGTCATCGCTACAATCGTCATTGAAACTGTATTCATCATCGAGTCTAGACCACCACGGTTAAATAAATCATCCACCATGTGATTACCTGTTGAGATTTCAAAGCCTGCCTGTAATGCTTGTACAGCACTTGCAGCTGAACCACCTTGTACAAAAATCTGTAGTAAGAAACCTGAAACAATCCCTATAATTAAAGCTGGAATTGCTGGTACTTTCTTAGCTACTAATACAATAACCCCCACAGGAACAAGTAATAGTAAAGGAGAAATAACGAAGCTTTCTTCCATCACTTTTAAAGTTGTTAATATTTCTTCAGATTGCATTGAAACTTCTGCAAATTTTCTACCCATGAATCCAAAAACAACAAGTGAAATAATCAACGCTGGAATCGTTGTATAAAGCATATGCTTAATATGTGCAAACAGATCTGTACCAGTTAATCCTGCTGCTAGATTTGTTGTATCTGATAATGGTGACATCTTATCTCCAAAGTATGAACCCGAAATAACAGCACCAGCAATCATAGCCGCTGGAATACCCATACTTAAACCAATACCCATACCCGCGACACCAATTGTAGCCATTGTAGACCATGAACTACCAATAGCTAATGACACAATTGAACATAACAACATGATTGTCACAAGGAACCACGCTGGAGAAATTAACTTTAGACCGTAGAAAATCATTGTTGCTACGACACCGCCGCCAATCCATGCCCCAATTGTCAAACCTACTAAAATAATAATAACAATGGCAGGTAATGCCAGACGTATCCCTTTATACATCATCTCTTCAATTTCTGCCCATTTATATCCATGCATTTTGGCAACAATTGCTGCTACAGTTGTGCCAACAAGAAGAGGTACGTGAGGACTTTGCTCTAAAACAACTACTGTAATCAACATAGTAATAATCATAATTGCAAAAGTTAGTAGTGCCCAGCCCGCATTAATATCCTTTTTCATTTTTCCATCCCCTTTTTTTGCACCAAATCCCTTTTCGGTTTTTTCAAGACGCAAATAATTTTTTACGTTTTTTAGCTTAATATTCAAAAAATTAAAAGTCAACGCAAAAAATTTATGCTTCCCTAGCAAATCCCTTTATTTTAGCGTAATAAAACGCTTTCAAGTAGCAATAAAAAACAATGCAAACCCTTGAATATCCATGCATCATTAAAAATGTTCATGCAAAAAAGCTATATGAAAAAATAGTTACATTTTTTCATATAGCTTTTAAATTTTTTTATTCAGGCTTTTTTTCCAATACACATGCCAGTACTTTCGCAGCATTAATTAAGGCACTACGATCAAATGTCATTTTAGGGTGGTGTAATCCTGGTGTTAAATTTGCACCAATTCCAATCATTGCCGCTTTTAATTCAGGTTTTTTAACTGTATAGAAATGGAAATCATCACTACCTGGTGTAGTTATTTCATCTGCTAAATGCTCTTCCCCCAAAGCTTCAATGATGGCATTCTTCGCCATGTTCGCAGCAGTTGGGGAAACTTCAGCACCTGGTGTGAAATCTATCCACTTCCAACTCATATCTATTTCAAATTGTTGCTGAATTGATTTCAAGCCAGATTCAATTTTACTGCGCAGCAATTCAAGTTGTTGATTATGTTGTGCACGAACATCCATTGAGAAACTAGCATTACCAGGAATAATATTCGTACTACCCCCATCTGCAATAATTTTTGTTAATTTAGCAGAATGAGGTTCAAATGGTGATAAATGAATGCTGTGTAGCATTTGTTGCACGGCCATAATAACATCTATGGCATTTTTACCTTGATGTGGTCTAGCACCATGTGCATCTATACCCTGAATAGATCCCTCTAAAAAATAAGCAGCACCATGATGAATCGCTGGCGAAACTTTGCCAAGTGGTAATTCTTCTATTGGTCTTAAATGAACACCAAATAAATGTGATACTCCATCAACTGCGCCTCTATCAAACGTTGCGCACGCGCCATTTCCTAGTTCTTCAGCAGGTTGGAAAATGAAACGAATACGATGCTGTAAGGTGCGATCTTTCAGTAGTAATAATGCACCAAGAACCATTGAGATATTCGCATCATGTCCACACGAATGATTTGCTTGCCATTTCCCATCAACTTCCTGCCATAAAGCATCAATATCAGCACGTACTGCAACAATTTCATTACCAGTCCCAATTTCAGCTATTAATCCTGGTATATCACCTAATAAACGATAACTAACATGCAATTCATCCAGTATGGAAGCAATTTTTTTAGTAGTCTCAAACTCTTTCCAACTTACTTCGGGATATTGATGAAAATGATCAAACCATTGATAAATCGTTTCTTCTACTGTTAAAGCTTTCGACATAACTACACCTCTATACGCATTTTTGTTTCCCATTATACATGAATCTTTTTCAGAAAAGTACATATGTCTTCAGACCTAATTCACTTATTTAAATCATATATTACATTCATATGCACTGAAAAAGCCATTTATCAATAGAGGTATAAAATACAATGAGCTATGCTAAAAGTTAGTATACTTTCAACATAGCCCATCAAATTTTCATTATAAACTTGTAAAAAACCCTTCTGGATACTCTTCATATTGAATATTCACCATTTGCTCCTCATTTTTCTCTTCCTCTTCACGCAAATCGAATTCTTGATCCATTAAATACGTCTCAAACTTTGAATTTGACAACTTCCCCATCGTACCACTCCTCATTTATTGAATTTTCTGATAAAAGGATTATACAATAGATTTTTAGTAAATTGCAATAAATTATATACATTATGCATTATAACTATAAAACCTATCACAAAATTAGATTAAAAATGCCACTGATTCTTATGATTTCTAAAACGATTTTTACCTTTTTAAAAAAATCTGCTCATTAATAGTTATTAAATGAGCAGATTTTTATGCAAACCAAGAATTCACGAGACTGAAACTCCCGTTTTGCCATTCATATTATCGGGATGATTTCCTTTTTTATGGGATAGAAATTGAATTACAAACATCACAATAAATATTCCTAAACCTACCCAATCCGAGAATTTTTCTGGATAGATTAGTAATAGTCCTGCCGCAATCAAAATAATTCTTTCAAACCAGAAAAGTTTACGATACCAGTAGCCGATCACCCCTGCACCAATTGCCACCATTCCCGTGATAGCAGTAAATACTACCCATAAAATTTGCGGAATGGTTGTATCAATCATTAATAATGCGGGGGAGAAAACAATCATATACGGTATAATAAATGCCGCAATCGCAAGTTTCGCTGAATTTACACCCGTTTTGATAGGGTCACCACCAGAAATACCTGATGCCGCAAACGCAGCCAGGGCTACAGGTGGTGTAATATCTGCAATAATACCAAAATAGAACACAAAGAAATGAGCAGATAGTAATACAACTACTGGCACTAATTCTTGTGGTGTATTTGGAGATAGTAATGCCACTATTGCTGGTGCAGCAATTGTCGATGTTATCACATAGTTTGCTGTTGTTGGTGCACCCATCCCAAGAATAAGCGATGCAATCATGACAAAAATAAGTGTCAAAATAATACTCCCACCAGCTAAAGCTACTAAGCTATTTGCTAAACTTAAACCTAGTCCTGTTTTTACAACGACACCCACAATAATCCCAGCACAAGCAGTAGCTGCAACGACACCTAATGCAGTTCGAGCACCTTCCACCAACGCATCAATCACATCTTTTGGTTTAAGACGCGTTTCTTTATTAAACATAGCCACACCAATCGAAATAATAATTCCATATAATGCAGCATGCATAACTGCTGTACCCGTTAGCATTAATATGATAATCGCCACAATCGGTAATAGAAGGTAAATCTTTTTAAATACCTCTTGACGATTTGGCATTTGATCGTCTCTCAGACCTTTTAGACCAACTCTTTTTGCTTCGAAATGTGTCATAATCCAAATACCTGTAAAATATAAAAGAGCAGGTATAGCTGCCGCTTTTGCTATATCCCAATACGTAATCCCTCGGCCTATAAATTCAACCATTAGGAAGGCAGCAGCACCCATAATCGGTGGCATAAGTTGACCACCTGTCGATGCAGCTGCTTCCACTGCACCAGCAAACTCTTTTCGATAGCCTAGTTTTTTCATCATTGGAATTGTATAAGATCCTGACGTTACTACGTTAGCTACAGAGCTTCCAGAAATTGTACCTTGAAGTGCACTTGAGAATACAGCTACCTTCGCAGGACCGCCAATTAATTTTCCAGCTAGTGCAACTGCTAGATCGTTAAAATACTGGCCAACCCCTGTTTTCACAAGAAATGCCCCGAATAGTAAAAATACAAAAATAAATGTGGCTGATACACTAATTGGTGTTCCGAATATCCCATCAGTTGTAAAGTACATAAGGTTGACGATACTCTCCAAATCCTGTCCTCTATGTGCCATAAATGCCGGGAAATACGGGCCATAGTAAGCGTAAATCAAGAAAGCGATTGCAATAATTGTAATAGGCAACCCTACAGCACGTCGAGCAGCCTCAAGTACTAGTACAACAGCTATTAGCCCAACAATAAAGTCTACCTGTGTAATGGAGCCATTGCGATTCACAAGTTCTGTATAGTTCATAGACCAATATGAACCTACTGCAATAGCTAGTAATGCTAAAATATAATCGAACCAGGCGATTTTATGCTTGGGTGCTTTTTTTCTTGCGGGGAATAATAAGAAAATTAATGTTAAACCAAAGCCTAAATGGATGGTACGTTGAATTTGAGCAGGAAATTGCCCAAAAATAGCTGTGTAAAGTTGAAATAGCGAAAATGCTAAAAGGCCAAAGAAAATAACATGCTTCATTACACCTGAGATAGTTCTTACATTGGATTCTATATCATATTTTTCAAGTATGGCTTGTTGCTCTTCAGCAGAAATTTGCTCAAATTCTTCTACTTTTTTTTCTTTCTTTGATTTCTCTTGTGTTGTCATTTCATCCTTACTCCTTTCCACTGTTCATAAAGCGACAAACGCTTAATTTCAAATAAATAGGATTTACCCCTATGTAAATCTTTTTTTAAATCATATTCTCTTTCTGCATAATTGAATACCAGATCTAAATCTAAATCACCTATATAGATCGTAAAATTATCAAGTATGGCACTATTGTTAAATTGGAGAACATATTTACCGTTCCGTTGAATAAGTGTTTGATTTTCCTCTGCATAGCCTGGCATACCAATAGCTAAGTCTTCATATTCCATTTCAAGCATTTCAATACGATTACCTTTTATATATTGATAGGATTCCAATACATCTGACTTATGTATGGAGTGGGTGTATCTTATTTGAAAGGTTTGCTCATCTAAAATGGGTATGTAGTGCACTTTAGGATGGGCTATACGCGCCTCTGTAAAGGTGAACACCTTTTGAAGAGGAAGAAATATGATAATACATAGACAGATACTTAATAGGACTGTTATGATGAATTTTCTCTGTTGCATTCGACCTATTCCCCCACTTTAAAAGCTATTCGCCTAATCCTATATCCTAAAAGTAAGAAAGAGACTCGAAGCTTTATGCAACGAGCCCCTTCGTATTTTTTAGAAAGTTTCAAGCACTATTCACACTATTTCTTTTCATCAAAGTATTTTTGTGCGCCTGGATGAATGTCAATACTAATACCATCTAAACCTGTTTCTGCCTTAATAAATCTTCCTTTATCGTGAGAAATTTTATTTGTATTATCATAAATAGCTTTTGTCATTGAATAAACAACATCTTCCGGAAGATCCTTCTTCACCGCTAGCATAGCCAGAACTGAAACTGTCTCCACATCGTTTGCAATACCATAAGTACCAGCTTTTACTGTGTCTTTTGCATAGTAAGGGTATTTAGCAATTATTTCATCAGCTTTACCCGCATCTAAACCGATAATATTTACTTTCGTTGTAGCATTTAACGCTTCAACAGCACCTGTTGGTGTACCTGCTGTAATAAATGCAGCATCTATTTGACCTGATTGAAGACCATCTGTTGATTCACCAAAATCAAGGTTTTGTGCCTTGATATCATCCATTGTTAATCCATTGATTTCAAGTAATTGTTCAGCATTTGCGTAAGTACCCGAGCCTGGCGCACCCACTGATACTTTTTTACCTTTTAAATCTGCATACGTTTTAATACCTGAAGCTTCAGTTGTAACAAGTTGCACTGTTTCTGGATAAAGCGCACCCAAAGCTGAAATTGTATCAATTTTATTGCCATCAAACATCATCTTACCTTCAGTAGCATAATAAGCAATATCCGTTTGAACAAATGCAATCTCACCTTTTCCTTCTTGTAAAGCAGTCATATTGGCAGCAGATGCCTGAGATACTTCTGCAGTTGTTTTAATACCTGTATCTGTCGTAATTAAATCAGCAAAAGTTCCGCCAAGTGCATAGTAAGTACCTTGCGTACCACCTGTTAGTAAGCTTAAAAACTTAATATCCGAAGCTGGTTTATCGGATGATGCAGAGTCATCTCCACTCGTTTCCTTTGATCCACTGCCGCTACCTGTTCCACATGCAGCTAATATCATAAGCGCAAAGATACTTAATAGCATTATTAGATTAAATTGTTTCTTCTTCATAGTAACCTTCCCCCTTTGGTTATTTTTAAGAATCTATTTAAAATTAACAAACTTAGTATAATAATGTCAATATATTTATAGTAAATTCAGACTTTTATAATTATACAAAACTACTTACCACCCATTAATTTACAGAGCTATAGCTTTATTTAATTACCCCCTTTATATCTATAATAAACTCATATTTTCTTTTTTTAATAAAACAAAATAACTATTCTAACTGTATAAATAATGAATAAAATATAAAAAACTGCATCTGAAAACTAACAGATACAGTCATGTATTTTATTCTATTGAATGGCTCCACAGGCTATTCTAGCTCCTGAATTACCAGCAGGATCTGTTTTATAATCATCCGCTGATTCATGAATGACAATAGCACTTCCATCACTATCTAATAGCGAATTTGGTTGATCTTTTTGTAAAGTTAACCCCTCAGCTAAAAAGTTAAGATCCACATTGCCATCTTCACCAATTTCCAAATTTGGTAAGTCCCCTAAATGATAACCATTAGGATTTAATTTACCATGTTCCTTGTTTGTTGGATTAAAGTGGGCACCAGCTGATTCAAATTTAGGTGGTTCACACTTTCCTACTTCATGAATATGGATACCATGTGTGCCTGGTGGTAAGCCTGTTAATGCGAGCGTCATCATAACCCCATTATCTTCCTCTTGAAGATATGCATTGCCATAGCTTTCATTATTTGCACCAATTACTTTTGCAGTAGCTGTTAAAGGGGTAGATGCATTGACAGCTACTTTCTCCTCTTTCTTATCAAAAAAACTGCAACCCGCAACAAAAATTAGTAAAGAAAGACTCATTAAGCTTATTTTTTTCATAAAAATACCTCCTCTCTTTCTGATGATTTCCAATTTCTTCAGTACTTATGCAAAATTAATCATTTACGATTCTATAATGGCTCCTATTTCATTTGAGCTTGAATAGGAAACTCAACCAAAGTAAAAGGGATTTCCCAAAGTTCGAGAAACCCCTTTCATAATTAATTTAAGATTTTTACCGTTACTGTTTTGACACCCCACTGAAGTGCTTGTCCTTCAGTAGGAATAAATACATCGATTTTATTTCCTTTAATAGCTCCCCCTGTATCAGCAGCGATTGCTTCACCATAACCTTCCACCCAAACCTTCGTACCGAGTGGAATAACCCGTGGATCTACAGCGATTACCTTTAAATTAGGATTCGACCTTATATCTGTTCCATTTGCTGTAATTCCTGAACAGCCTTCACAATAGGCTGTATACGCAGTCGCACGCATTGTTAATGTTTTACCAGAGACAGTTGCTGGAGCACTTGCTGGTTTTGTTTTGGCAGGTGCAGCAGGCTTAGTAGCTGTTGCAATCCCCCCGGAAGTTTTTGGTTTTGGTTTTGCAGCTGAAGCTTTAATAGCTATCGATTCACCAGCTAAAATCAAATCTGACGCAAGGTGATTCCATTTCTTCAAATCATCTACAGTTACATTATTAATACGAGCTATTGAAAATAAAGTATCCCCACCTTTGATGACATATTCATCCCCCAATGGTTCTTCTGCTTTTGACGTGTCTTTCACTAAGTCTTGCTCTGGGTAAAACCATAATGAATCCTTTTCATTTAATTGCTGGAACTCACCTACTGTTAAATTATAAATTTGCGGGAGTGCCCATAGTATATTGCCTGGCGATTTGTCCTTAGCAAAGGAAGGACTAGCATAGAGACTCACACCAAATGTCAATACTACCGCTAAAGCTAATGCTCTTTTCTTCATGTTTAGTAATACCTCCATCATTTTATTATTTGTTGCAAATCTGTTGCTAGCACACTAGAGTTAAAAGCTCTATTATGTAAGCAACCATAAGTTTGCAAATTAATAACTCAGGACTAGCTACCTGATATTAGGAATTATTACTATAAAAACGGAAAAATATACAATTTCAATTAATTTTTTAGTAATTTAATCAATTTATTGCGTATAAACTATAATTTAGTAGGTCTGTTTAGGACTTTTTTATATTAGATATTTGCTATATTTAGCCGATAAAAAAAGAAAAGGAGGGAATAAAAATGGAAGTTAATTCACTTATGTCATCCCAGCTGATGGAACTCCAACAAACAGTACAGATGAGTGTCATGCAAAATGCTCTTAATTTAAACACAACTACTGCAATTGAATTACTGAAAGAACTACCTCAACAACAAACAGCTCCTACTCACCCATATAAAGGATCCATAATAGATATCTCAATCTGATCATACAGCCATATTTATCGAAAGGAGGTTCCTTATGTGATTCGGGTAATTATCGTGGACGATGAGCCATTAGCTCTGGTTAGTATGAAAAAACATTTAAATGAATTTGATAACATAGAGGTCATTCGAACTTTTACTACTGCAAAGGATGTATTGAAAGAAGGACCTACCTTAGACTTTCAAGTAGCATTTTTAGACGTTGAAATGCCAGGTATGAGCGGATTAGAAGTAGCACAACTGTTAAAAACATGGGATAAAAATATCTGTATCATTTTTGTAACTGCCTATCGAGACTATGCTGTTCAGGCATTTGATGTACAATCACTTGATTATTTATTAAAGCCAGTTTCAAAATCTCGTTTAGAGATAACCATTAACAGAATACAAAAGCTATTACAAAAAAATCTATCATCGGAGAAAACTCGAACGCATCAAAAGCCTATGCTTCAAATCAGATGCTTTGGAGAGTTTGTCGTTTCTTTTGATGAAAAAGTAATTCATTGGAGAACAATTAAAAGCAAAGAATTGTTTGCCTTTCTATTTTTACAGCTTCATATGCCCGTACCTCGTGATAACATTTTAGATTCACTTTGGAGTGATACGGATGTAAAAAAAGCCAGAGTACAATTGCATACTACTGTCTCCTACTTACGTACAACACTTTCATCTTATGGCTACACGGATGTCATTGAATATGCAAATGGCTGCTATATTTTGAAACTAAACGATTTTCAATGTGATGCCTTTGATTTGGAGGATATCTTAAATACCAAAGCTGAAACAGGACGATTAAATATTGAAAGAGTTGAGGAACTCATCCAAAATTACCATGGTGAATTTATGGCAACAATGGACTATGCATGGACTACTAGTAAAGCAAATTTGATGAATAAACAATTTAGTCAACTACTTGATGAATTGATACTTTATTACTCTAAAAATCAGAACCTTAAAAACAGAGAGCGTTCATTGTTATTTGCTTTAGAGTTTAATCCGTATTCCGACAAAATCGTGCAACAATTAATCCAACATTATACTGAAATTGGAAATCGCGCAGAAGCTATAAAAATATACCATTCTTTTAATAGCCTTCTATTAACAGAATTAAATGTGTCACCATCTCAGGAAACCACAGAACTTTTTCAAAACGTCTTACATGCACATGAAAAAGAGCATGAAAACAAGCGTTTACCCCTAAGGACATGAAAAAACATGCTAGCGTCCAGTGCTAGCATGCTTATATAGTTTAATTATTTAACAATCATTTGTCTCATATTACTTACAACACATAAACAGTTTCTTCCAGATTTTTTAGCCTTATACAAAGCATGATCTGCAATTTCTATCAGTTGATTGGGACTTTGGACATTTGGTGTAAAAGCCGTAATTCCAGCAGACATTGTCACAGGTCTTCCACACACAGTTTCTTGTAAAGCTTGTTTGATTCGGAGACTTTCCGCTAATTGGACTGCATCCTCTATATTCATCGAAGGTAAGATGACCATAAATTCTTCGCCGCCAAATCTAAAGCATAACCCCTGCTCCCCGACACTGCTCTGCATAGTAATCGCAAAGGCTTTTAAAACTTCATCTCCTACAGTATGACCATATGTATCATTTATACTTTTAAAATCATCTAGATCTATTAAGATAATGGCATGAGGAACCTTATCAATAATTAAATTGTGTAAAATTTGATCCATTCTTCTGCGATTAAGAATCCCTGTTAATGAATCTAAGTTCAACTGCTCTGTTAAGTCATTGATTTTACTTTCCGAACAGATCATCATATTTTGAATATTCTTTTTCAATAAATTTACCTCATCATACCAATCAGCAATTTCCTCAATCCCTTGTGCTCCTTCATCTACTTCAATTCTTTTCGATAGCTCTTTGAGAGGCTGTGTAATTTTAATAGCAAACCAAATAGCAAATCCCATTATAGTCGCTATAACTATTATGATTGGGCCTAGGACTTTTTTAAAAAACAAATTGAAGGACACTATTCTTTCATCAAGTAAAGTATCAACCATTTGTTGCGTATACAGCTTTAATGAATGGTCATCTGTCTTAGCATCTTGTAAATAGCTTTCCGTAATTGTCGAGACTTCCATTACATAAGTTTCTTGTATATTTGTTTTATGTTCCTTCAAAATTTCATTGAAATTACGATAGCTACTCCAAATACTAATACTAGATGTTATGAGGACAACAATAGTTGTCATACTAATAATAAGAAACGATAACTTTAACTTGAATTTACCCACAATAGATCATTTCTCCCATTGAGATGTTTTTTCGTTAATCTTATCTATGTTTAAATTTTGATATACTTATTCAATCATCATACGTCAAACCTCTTAAAGAAAACTTAAACACTAATGATTTTTTCCTCCTTCAATTTAAAAGGAAAAAATCGATAGTACTACTAACTCCAAATTGTTCTATTTATATAGGCTTAAAGCATTCTTTTATTATCCATTATATTTTCTTTTTTCCAATTTCGTGGCATGGTAGATAGAGATTATTAGGAGGGAAAAATTGCTGTGTTGAGAAAAGCTTCTACCCAACATCTACTTATTATAATTGCCATTTTTATAGTCCTTACTTTTCTAAGGTTATTATGGTTAAACTATTTCCTCCCCTCTACACATCAACCTAGTGCCAAAGATGGTGTGGTCCACATAAACAATTTGACTACATCGGAAGAAGAAGTTATTTCCTTGGATGGAGGATGGATCTATTATCCTGGACAATTTGTGAATTCTGAAAATAAGGGGGGTAACAAAGAGAGTCATAGCAATACGTATAATACCCAAAATATTCCTGCGTTAAAAAATGAGCGAACGACTCAACCCTATGGCACTTATCAGTTAAAAATTCTGCTACCAAACAATTTAGATAATGATCGATATGCCATTCGTATACCTGCTATCTCAACTGCATCAACCTTATATATAAATGCAAAGCTAGTAGGAAAATCAGGCAAAGTAGCAGATAATGCAGAAGACCATGAAGGTCAAGCTGCACCTTATACTGTTTATTTTACTAATACACAATCTGAAATTAATCTCATACTTCATGTATCTAATTTTGATACACCTACAAGTCCTATTATTAATAAAAGGATTTTATTTGGCACTGCGTCAGCGATGACGCATCATCAATTAATTGTAGGGCTATCTCTTTCAACTATTGTAGTTATGCTAATCATATTCTCTCTTTTTAGCATACTTGTATATTTGTTCATCTATCGAAAATCTATCGTTTTACTTTTCACATTTGGTTTTCTTTTGCCTTTAGCAGATGAATTAATTACGTTTGATCGCTCCCTACTGGATTGGTTGCATCTGAATTATGTATGGTCCTATAAGCTTTCTTCTATTATTTTTCTAGGAGCCTCCTTTTTCTTTGTTCAGTTTATGAGAGTCCTCTTAGTCAAATATCACAACACTAAAACATTTCAATGGATTTTTGCTTGTTATGTTTTAAGTGCAATACTCACGATTGTTTTACCAATGACATGGCTGATACCTACGAAGAATATTTTCTTCGTACTTTATCTAGTATCCTTTCTTTACGTAGTGGTACTGGCTCTTAGAGAGTATTTAGAAAACCAAAAAAGGAGCTCTGCTTTTATTGCACTAACAGCTATCGGCACCACAAATGGTATTATATGGGGTTTCATTAAATCTGTTTACGTATTCGATATTCCCGTTTATCCATTCGATTATTTATTTATCATGCTTGGTTTTTCTAGCTATTGGTTCAAACGTTTTCATGAGAACTCTCAGCAAATTCAAAACTTAGTGACTAAACTACAACACGAGGATGCTTTAAAAGATGAATTCCTTACAAGTAATGCAGAAAAACTTTGGAGTCCAATGAATAGGATGATTACCCTAGGACAATCCATTTATGACAACCCACATAACAAACTTGTTACTGAAGATGAAAAAAATCTTAAACACCTTATCGATATAGGTAGAAGTATGTCCTTTACGTTAAACAACATACTGGATTTTACTCGTTTAAAAGAAGGAGATTTACATCTCCATACACAAAGTGTAAATCTTCAAGGTGCTGTTTATGGAGTTTTCGATATCCTCCGCTTTATTGCAAATGGTAAACAAATACATATGGTATCTTTAGTACCTCCAAGTTTCCCAAATGTATTAGCCGACGAAAATCGCCTTATTCAAATCCTATTTAACATTTTGCATAATGCCCTAAAGTATACAGGTGAAGGCTCTATAGAAATTATTGCTCGTGAAGAACAGCATATGGCTATTATCCACATTCGTGATACTGGACAAGGCATGGACAATTTTGTACAAAGTCTTTTGTATTCGCCCTATGAACAGGGCCAAGAATATGATGAAGGCATTGGTATTGGCCTACTTATTTCAAAAAAACTGATTGAATTACATGGAGGTACGTTAAATATACAATCTATTCCTAACAAAGGATCGAATGTTTATTTTACATTACCTCTTGCAGATGAAAGTAGACAAAATAAGGAATACGCAACCTTTAATGCACAAGCTAAAACTCAGCTATCCACAAATGAACAAGAGTTATCCATGGTGTCAGATAAGCATTTCAGGATCTTAATGATTGATGATGACCCTATGAATTTAGCAACGATGAAAAGTATATTTTCGATCTCTGAATACGAAATTACTACTGTTACAACCAGTGAGAAAGCTCTAGCTCTGATTCAGCAAGAATCATGGGATTTAGTAATTGTTGATGCAATGCTTCCGTATATTTCAGGCTATGCTGTAATTCAAAAAATACGAAAACAATACTCATTGCTGGAATTACCTATCTTATTATTGACGATAAGAAAGCACCCTGAAGATGTTTATACAGGCTTTGCCTATGGTGCTAATGATTATGTAACAAAACCTATTAATGCATTAGAGCTAAAAGTAAGAAGTCGAGCTTTAATTGATTTAAAATATAGTATTCAACAACGTCTACATTTAGAAAGTGCTTGGCTGCAATCTCAAATCCAACCACACTTCTTATTTAATACACTTAATACCATTGCCTCACTTAGTACTATTGATACAGATAGAATGATCGATTTAATGCATCACTTTGGTGAATATTTACATGCCAGCTTCGATGTCAGAAATCTTCAAAGAGTAGTACCACTACAGCATGAGCTCGATTTAGTTCGTTCGTATCTTTACATTAAACAGCAGCGATTTGGAGAATTAATTCAGATTGAATGGGATATTGATGAAACGATACAAATTGAAATTCCTCCAATTTCTTTACAAACGTTAGTTGAAAATGCCATTCGACACGGTATATTAAAGAAAGAAGAAGGCGGTACTGTTTGTATTCGTATTAAAGATTTCACAACTTATGTATCTATTAGCGTAATAGATGATGGTGTGGGAATTAGCCCCACTCTATTAGAGGAATTGCAAGAAGATTACAAAGGGACAAGCTCTGGTATAGGAATAAGAAATACAAATCTACGACTTAAAAGAATTTATGGCCAACAATTACAAATTCAAAGTACTATAAACCAAGGTACAAATGTTACTTTCCATATACCTAAAGATTAAAAATCGGAGTCATTACAACGCCATTTTTGTAGTGACTCTTTTCTCAAGTTTCCAATTACATATAGATTTTTCGAAATGAGGGTACAGTATACATATAGAATAAAGGAAGGATCGATAGGTATGTACAAAATATACATAATAGAAGACGATGCAAATATAGCTTCACTGATTGTCGAGCATTTAGCTAAGTATCAGTTTGAATGCTTTACTGTACAACAATTTCCACACATTATTGAAGAATTTAATACTATACAACCACACCTGGTCATTATGGATATCAATCTCCCGACTTACGATGGCTATTTTTGGTCACGGAAAATCCGTCAACTCTCAACATGTCCCATCATCATTGTCTCTGCCAGAGTAAATGATATTGATCAAGTATATGGAATTGAAAATGGTGCCGATGATTTTATCACAAAGCCCTTTTCATTGGATGTCCTCATGGCAAAAGTAAATGGACTACTTCGGCGTACCTATGGTGAATATGCTTTAACCGAGACAACAACCATAACTATAGCCAATACTACATTAAATCCAGATACAGTTCGTCTTCAAACAAAAGCCAAAGAGAGCCTGTTAACGCTAAAAGAAATGCAGCTTAGTAAGTTATTATTCGAAGCTTACCCTAATGTAGTGCCGCGTCAAAAGCTTTTAAGTGCTATTTGGGATGATGAAACCTTTGTTGAGGAAAATACTTTGTCTGTGAATATTGGTCGATTACGTAGAAAATTGGAAGCCGTACACTCTAAACTTGAGATTAAAACGATCCGTGGTCTTGGATATCAATTAGTGGAGGAAAGTGAATGAAGCTATTCTTTCGAGATCATCTTAGTATCATTATTCTCTATAGCATAAGCTTCCTCCTATTACCTTGGATAATTCATGTATTAGATGACCTATCCTCACACTATGCCTACTTTATTTTTCTTGTCAGCTTTCTATTTATTCTGTGGCTGCTTGGTCGTTATTATCGAAGAAGAAAGTTTTATCATCATTTACAAAAAAATATCAACACACAGGATGATCTTCATTTATTTGAACCACGTGCAGCTATTGAGCAATACTATAGTGAAAAACTAAGGCAAATACAGTATTTATTTTTAACCCAACAGCAAAGATTGGAAGAACAAGCACATGAGAAGCAACTAGTTCTATCACATTTTGCACATCAAATGAAGACACCTTTATCTGTTATTCAATTAATCGTTCAAGCTACACCCAACAAGACCACTGATGAATTGCAGCAATGGTATACCATCAATAAAGAGTGCAATAAATTGACATTTACCCTCAATCAGTTATTAACGTATGAGCGCACATCTCATTTAGTAGCTGATTTAAAAATTGAACCTATTATTTTAAAAGGACTCGTGCAAGAAGTCATCAATGATTTGAAGGATTTCTTTATCATAAGAGAAGTTTTTCCAAAGCTGACGTTTGCTGAAGACCAAATCATTTATTCAGATCGAAAGTGGTTAAAAATTGTACTTTATCAAGTATTAAATAACGCCATTAAATATAGTGAAATGGCAAGCACCATTCATATCCATTATGACAACACGGCTTTGCACATAAAAAATAATGGTGAGACGATCCCTACTAGTGAAATAGCACGAGTCTTTGATTTATTTTATACAGGTATGAAGGGGCGAACGAGTGGTGAAGCAACAGGTATAGGCTTATATTTAGTGAAAAAGATTTTAACTACACTAGAGCACCCCTTCACTTTACAATCTTCTGAGCATGTCACTACTTTTTCCATTAATTTTTCAAATAGTCTTAAAAAATGAAGATGACAAAGTTGTCATCTTCACGTCATCAAGAGAAATAGGTTATGTGCCGCTCCTTTTCTATACTAAAGTTATCTAATGAGCATAAAGGAGTTGTTTTAATTTGGGTAACACAATACTACAAGTAACCAATTTGCACAAGGAATACATCGGTGAGATCACCTATAAAGCGTTAAACGGTATCGATTTTCAGCTATAACAACAGGAATTTGTAGCTGTCATGGGACCTTCAGGTAGTGGGAAAACAACATTTTTAAATAGTGTATCCACTATTGATCGTCCTACCGCTGGCGATATCTTCATAAACAATCATAATCCTTACGCATTAAATGATGAGGAGCTCGCCAAATTTAGACGCTCTGAACTAGGTTTTGTATTTCAGGATTTTAATCTTGTGCATACATTAACAGTGAAAGAAAATATTTTATTGCCATTAACATTAGATAGCATACCTGCTTCAAAAATGCTTCAACGTTTAAAGGATGTCGCTCAATTTCTTGGTATCGAGGAACTATTGTCGAAACGTATTTATGAAATTTCAGGTGGACAAAAACAACGAGTAGCCATCGCTCGTGCCGTTATACATGGGCCAAGTTTATTGTTAGCAGACGAGCCTACTGGAAACTTGGATTCAAAGGCTGTCAATGATGTCATGAACTTATTTTCCTCAATTAATCAAGAGCTTGATACGGCTATTCTCATGGTGACACATGATCCTTATGTAGCAAGCTTTGCCAATCGCATTATTTTTATTAAAGATGGGAAATTATATAACGAAATACATCGAGGCAACAACCGTAAGCATTTTTATCAGGAAATTATGGACACGCTTGCTTTTCTAGGTGGTGGACAGCATGAGCTTTAATCATATTGTGATTCAAAATATTTTACGTGACAAATGGACGTATGTTTCTTACTTCTTGAGTAGTATGTTTTCTATTATTATTTTCTTTCTATTTTCTGTTATCGTCTTTCATCCAAATCTGAAAAGCCTAGATCCAAACTCTACACTTGGAATTTCTTTAATGCTAGCTAGTATGCTCGTTTATTTATTCTCTTTTATTTACATTACCTATTCAATCACAGCATTTTTACGTAAGAAGACCAAGACCTTAGGAATATTTATGATTACTGGGGCTTCCATGAAGCAGATTCGTAAGCTGGTCTTCCGTGAAAATCTGTTGATTGGCATTTTAGCTATTCTGGCGGCTATCGTTCTCGGCCTTGTTATTACACCTCTTTTCTTAATGGGTGCAAAAGTCATTTTAAAGGCAGAAACATTTGGTATGTACATCCCTCTTCAAGCAATCAGCATAACCATAGGATTATTTCTGATTTTATTTGTTGTAATATCGATAGTTGTTACGAGGTTCATTAATAAAGAAGCGTCTATCCAACTTTTAAAAAGCGATACAGTTATCGAGAAATCTATTAAGCCTCATTATGGGTTATTAATACTAAGTATTTTGATGTCTGCCACTTTAGCTTACTTGCTAAAAATCGAGCATTCCATTGTAGACACTTTAAGTGTCCTTTATTATCTGTTATTTTTTATTAGCATTCTTAGTACGATTTATTTAGTTATTACACAAGGATTTCGTTTGTTTTTAAAAATATATGAAAAGTCTCCTGCCTATCTTCAAAAAACAAATATGCTTTTGGCGTCCAATTTAAATGCAAAAATGAAATCACATGCAAATATGCTGTTTCTAATTACTATCCTATTAAGCGGTGTCTTTCTATGTACAAGTATTTTATTTAGCTCTTATTACAATGTAAAAAAGGCTAGTGAAGAAAATTATCCATATAGCTTTCAATATATTGCTGATCCAAGAGCTGATGACAACATGGTAAAGGCTGATCTTGATTATCTTGAAGATACTTTATCAACTGTTCAAGCTCAGAGGTATTTTATTGAATTTAAATCAAACGAAGATCAACGCATTGGCTATATGGCGTTATCGGATTATAACCTGATCCAGCATCAGGACAACAAACTAAGTAAAGATGAATTTATTGCCGTCGCTGGCAGTCGAGATGTAGCGCCTACAACAAACAATACCAGCGATCTGTATATAAAATCTTTCAAACTAGCCAGCACCCATGAGCAAAATCTACTATCTACCGGCTTCCAACAAAGTTATTTCATTGTACCTGATGACATTTACAAAACCATTGACTACCCTATTTATAAAACGTATATCTATGAACTGGAAGATTGGACAGCCCACACAGATTTGGCAAAAATTATTACCAGTGACTTACCCTCTTTACCTGGAGAACGTTATGTAACATCCAAAATTGATTTATATAACACAGAGATGTTTGTTAAAAGTGTCATGTTCTTTATCGGCTCCATGTTAAGTCTAATTTTCTTAAGTGCAGCCATGAGTATATTGTACTTCTATTTACAAACAACATTACAACAAGAGAAGGAAAAGTATATTGGTATACGTAAGTTAGGACTTTCTAGAAATGAATTAGCTACCATTATCACTAAAGAATTGGCGATTCTTATTTTTGTACCATTCACCATAGCTATTACACTCTTGCTAATTACACTTTTGGCTATACAAACAATGGTTTCTACAGCATTTTTACAAGTTTCCATAGCTAGCTCTTGTTGTTTCTTTGTGCTTTTCCTCATTAGCTATGTATTAATTCGAAAAAGTTATTTTAAACGCTTAGTAAGCTAAAAAATCGCACTCCTTAAGGGGTGCGATTTTTTTATAGTGTTGAAAAACAAACCAATTAATAGAATCTTTATGAAAAGCTTTTAACAAAGTTTTTCAAATAAAGTGAAGGTGTTAACTACTCATTTTAGTGAGGAGTGTCGTCATTCATCTCTTCTCCTCATTGAAAATAAAAGCCATTATTCAAATAATGGGCTATTGGATCGCTACTGCTGCTTAGGAAAAAACACTTCTGTAGAATGGTTGATTGGAGAGGAACCAGCGTCACTCCTAGGGGATTTAGCGGCTCATCGGACGCCCCCTGGAAAGAACGCTGGCGGAACGCAAATCAACCTCTCGCCTTGTGAAAAGGTCTTTTTCTGCAGATGACATTATCTTTTTTACCAAAGAACGGGCTTTGCTACCATCAGCCATAGCATAATAAGCAATAATACTATATACATCCATGTTTTACGATGCAACAGTGAAACAAATTGTAGATGATTAAATGCTGGTGTGTTAAAAGTACGCAACGTCGGTTTAAACGCCCTTGCTAGAAATACGATCGATGCAAACATCACGAGGAAGGTTAATACAATCCACGAGGTATTCCAATGATAGCCCGCATGCCACATTAACAAAATACCAGAGGCTACTAGTACATGCCCTGAATGTTTGACCAGCGTAATGGCCCCCTTAAAGGCTTCTATATATGGTGGCATGTCATCCATGGAAGCTATGCGCATTTTTTTTACAATGGTTAGCACAACGAACAAAGGCCCAATCGAAAGAATAGCACTTAAAATATGTATATAAAGAAGAAGTGTATAAATGGAAAACATACTGTGTACTCCCCTTTTCATCAGTCCCCTTCATTATAGCATTCAGCTGAATTTACTTTATCAGCAATTGTGAATCCTTTGTAAACACAGCCTGAATCATTGTTAAATTGTTTGAAAAACGTATAAAGAGGGTATTGTTTATAGTAACATGCACTTATAGAACAAAAAGGAGTGATTTTTATAGGAATTCATCAATTTTTCACAAGTCTTAATGATTTAGAGCGTATTATTCGTTGCCCTGGTCGCTTCAAATTTGAAGAGCACAACGTGGCAGCCCATTCTTGGAAAGTGTCCCAATATGCGATGTTTTTCGCAACGTTAGAAGAAATGCACGGTGCAACAGTTGATTGGAAATCTTTATATGAAAAGACAATCAATCATGACTTTGCGGAAGTGTTTATTGGTGACATTAAGACACCAGTAAAACATGCTAGCCCAGAGTTAAAGCAAATGCTCGCACATGTGGAAGAAAAGATGATGGAAAAGTTCATTATCAATGAAATCCCTCAAGAATTTCAGGCTATTTTCTTTGAACGGATGAAAGAAGGAAAGGATCAGACTTTAGAGGGTCGGCTACTTGAATTTGCGGATAAACTCGACCAGTTTTATGAGGCTTTCGCAGAATTAAAGCGTGGTAATACTGACAAAGAATTTGTCTATATGTATCAATCAGCCCTTTCAAAACTGTTGGCGATTCCACTTGAAGCGACCGTCCACTATTTCCGCACAGAAATTTTAAAGGACGCAGTAAAGGAAAAAACACATATCGATATTCAAGCATTAACAAATGAAGTATTAACATCAAACTAATAGAGTGCATGTACAAGTTTTCCGATTGAAAAATTCACGGAAGGCTTTTTTTATTTTCCGTAAAAAGTCGTATAATGAGGAGAGATTGAATGGAGGGAAAGTATTGTCACAGGAATGCTCGATTATAGAAGATTTAATACCTCTTTATAAAAAACAACTGCTTCAAGCATCAACAATAGAATTTGTCGAACAGCATCTAACAACTTGTCAGCAATGTCAGCAGCTTGTAGCCAATTCATCAACTCAGAACGCATATTTACCCATGAAAAGAACAGTATCCTTTTTTCATATCATATTTATTGTATTATCCTTTATATTTGCCATTAACTCGTCCTTACTTGGCAATCAAAAGGGCTTTGTCATCTCATATGCTCTTTTCGGCTGTCTTTCTTACCTTTTCTATAAAAATATCTGGATTGTTTTTATCATAAGCTCTTTGCCTGTATTCGTTTGGGCTATCATTAATAATCTTAATAATGAGCTCTATATTACAATCTTTTCTTTAACTGAAATAGGGGCGCTTGTGATTGGAGCTGGCTACATCGCACTTTTACATACCATTTTCGCTTTAATTGGCGCAGCTTTTGCCATTCTATTACGTAGGGTTTTTCAATAAACAAAAAAGCACCTTTGAACTTTTTTACCAAAGTTGAGGTGCATTTTGTTTGTTAGGCCTTTTTCACAAATTCTGATTTTAATTTCATGGCACCAAAGCCATCAATTTTACAGTCGATATTATGATCGCCTTCCACTAGACGAATACTTTTTACCTTTGTCCCAATTTTTAAAGTGGAAGAACTGCCCTTCACCTTTAAATCCTTAATAACAGTAACTGAATCGCCGTCAGCTAACAGATTACCATTTGCATCTTTTACAATAAGTGCATCTGATTCCTGTTCAGTTGCGTCCATACTCCATTCATGCGCACATTCTGGACATACATAATTTGCTCCATCCTCATATGTATATTCTGAATGACATTTTGGACAATTTGGATAAGCTGCCATTTTTGCTTCCTCCTTTTATACTTTTACTAGGAAAATCCTCTTTATGCTCCTATCTTTACATAGTCGACCTTATTTAGCAAAGGTTGTTCGTATTTTCCGTTCGCATTTGTGAAAAAAATATGAAACATCAGCACCTTTTTGAAGGTAGTACAAGATATTTATAACGCTATTTGGAACACTTGCCCATTGACTAATTTGCCATTATCATCTTACTTGCATGTTTATCAATCATGCTTTATTATATCCATAAAGGCTGCATTGTTCGTATAATATTAAGTTTTAACCTTTAAGCTGTAAAAGGGAGTTTTATTATTGGAGTTGGAATGACGGGCCTCACACTACGGTGCATGAGGATAAGCAGGAAAACTTCTGCGAACACCCACTTTGAGGAGTGGTGGTTTAAAACTTTCTATAATAACTACGGCATACGCGGCTTTTTATACATGATTGATACAGCACCTTAGCTATTTAGGTTAAGGTGCTTTTTTATATTCAACCTACTCTCCTCTTCTCCTTATTCAATCACTTCCTAACCATTCATAAAAAGTAAGGACAACCTTCTTGTATTTTGTATAATTCCCTCCCATTTTGCGCATAGATGGAGTAACAAGGGAGGTTATGACATTGAAGAAAATAATTTATCTATTGGTTTTTACTTCACTACTGTTAGTAGCTTGCGGAAAGAGCGCTGAACCAAAGGAAGTGGCAGTCGATCAAAATACGAATGTTGAAGATATTGTAGGCGCGATTGTGAAAAACGAATTCTCTGTGGATGAATCAAAAGACGGTGTTGTCACAATTTCCATTCAAGATACAGATGTAACAGAAGGATCGAAAAGCCAGATGCTAAAGGATTCTACTAAAATTTTCGCTGATTTGTCCAAATTAAAAAATGTGAAGACACCTGCTATTACTTGGTATGCTCCTCTCACTGAACCTGATGGGGACAAAACAATGACTGAGGTTTTGAATATTTATTTTAGTGAAGAGGATTTTCACAAAATAGACTGGGCCAATTATCTACAGGTCGATATCGAATCTAGCGCTACAAATTATCATGAAGATGAGGCTTTAGAAGATTAATCACATAAAGATACCCCACAGCCTATTGTGGAGTATCTTTTTTTACATATTGTTCTATAGCGTTTTCCAAAAGAGAGTGCTTTATTTTGTAGTGAGTTGCTTGCCAAATTCCTTTCCCACCCTGCAGGATTATTAGTTGAGGAGATTCGTGCTTCACTTGAAGATCACAGGCAATAGCATTTGAAATTACCCGATCCATTTGTACAATGACAAGATATTTAGGCAATTCCGTTTGTAATTCTTTATATTCCTTTAATGCTGAAATACTACTTATACATGTCATGCTAATTTTTAACACAAGACAAGGTTTGAACTTCGATTGCTCTAAAACCTCGCACCATTTGTTTAATGTCGTTATTCGTTGCATTTAGTAACCCCCTAAACAGATTATATACTACAAGGGGTATTTTAGGTTACAAAAAAACACGAGACTACATACGTGCTCGTGCTTAAAATTTTCTATTTAAATGCCTTCCGTATTCATGAATACTAGACGCCAGCCATCAGGGTCTTCAATGGTTACCCCTTTCTCAGCCCAATATGGATTTTCAGGCTCAACTTCGGGATATCCCATGAGCGCAAGACGTTCGGCAATATGACGAATGGTATCTCTGTTTGGGATATAAAGTACGAGAAGATTGTCCTTACTTGGTGCTGGACAGGGGCTACCGTCACTATGCTCAGTAAATTCTAAGTGATAACCTGCATCTGGAAGACCAATCATTAAACCATTATAGCCACGATGTTCTGTAAACGAACCAATTTTCTTTAATCCGACACCTTCACAGTAAAATCGTTCTACTTCCTTTAGCTGATCGGTTGGTCTTGCCACACGCACCTGTGCGACTGCTAATTCATTTGTCCATTGCTGTTCCATTGTTATGAAATCCCCTTTTAGACTATTGTAAAATGAGACCATAACGCTGGAAACATTCCTAAGTCTGAAGTTATTGGATAAGAGCAACGCTAAAAGAAGCAGCTGTTTTCTCTTTTACTTCCTCTAAAGAAACACCATCTGCTAATTCTATCAGTTGCATGCCCTCTTTCGTAAAATCAAATACAGCCAAATCTGTAATTAATCGATGTACCACACCTTTACCCGTTAGTGGCAGTTCACATTGTTTTTTTATTTTAGATTCACCATTTTTATTCACATGCTCCATGACGACAATCACTCTCTTTGCACCAACGACAAGGTCCATTGCCCCACCCATGCCCTTCACCATTTTCCCCGGAATCATCCAGTTAGCAAGGTCTCCTGTTTCAGATACCTCCATACCTCCTAAGATGGCAAGGTCAATATGTCCACCTCGAATCATCGCAAATGATTCTGCACTGTCAAAGAAGGATGCCCCTGGAACTGCCGTAACTGTTTCTTTACCTGCATTGATTAAATCAGGATCTATTGCATCTTCTACTGGATAAGGACCAATACCGAGAAGACCGTTTTCGGATTGTAAGAGTACGTCATAATCGGTTGGGATAGCATTCGCCACAAGTGTTGGAATACCTATGCCTAAATTGACATTCATACCGTTGGCTATTTCTTTTACTGCTCGGTTAACAATTTTTTGTCTTGTATCCATCATGCTTCCCCCTTCTTCACCGTTAAACGCTCAATACGCTTCTCATAATTTTCACCTAATAATACACGTTGTACAAAAACCCCTGGTGTATGAATATGATCAGGATCTAGCTCGCCTACTTCTACAATTTCCTCCACTTCAGCTATTGTAATTTTCCCTGACATAGCAGCTAATGGATTAAAATTGCGTGATGTTTTTCTGTAAACTAAATTTCCTAGCTTATCGGCTTTCCATGCTTTGACCAGCGCAAAGTCAGCAACGATACCTTCTTCCAATATATATTCTTTGCCATCAAAAACCTTCACTTCTTTTCCTTCAGCAATTGGTGTGCCAACCCCTGTAGCTGTGTAAAAACCAGGAATTCCCGCTCCACCTGCACGCAAACGTTCTGCAAGAGTTCCTTGCGGTGTCAACTCTACTTCTAGCTCACCACTTAAAAATTGTTGTTCAAAAATCTTATTTTCTCCTACATAAGAAGCAACCATTTTTTTTATTTGCTTGTTTGCTAATAGTAGACCCAATCCCCAGTCATCTACACCACAGTTGTTACTGACAACGGTTAAATCCTTTGTTCCCTGTTGCACTAATGCTGCGATTGATTTTTCGGGTATACCACATAGCCCGAAGCCACCTACAGCTAATGTATCTCCATCCTTAATATCCGCAATCGCCTCTTCAAACGAACTCCATACCTTGCCATTCCCCATCTCGAAACCTCCCTGAATTGCTCGTTTATTAAGGAAAATTCTACATCATTGCTATTTTACAAGTAAAGGAATTAATTAGAATACTACTTATTCTTATATGGAATAAATCTTTTTTCCCCATTCCTACCTATCATTCCAAGTAACTGTTTTAATGCATAAGATTGATAGGTATTTTTCTTCGTAATAATCCCTAAACGCCACGGCATTTCAAAATCATTTAATGGAATTATTTTCACATTGGTATTTGTTTGCTTAGCTGCAATGGAGTGGGGTAACAATGTAACCCCTAAATTGGAGGATACTAACTCTACAATCAAGTCCCACTGTGAACTTTTATAGCCGATTGTAGGTGTAAAGCCAACACTTTCACATGATTTAATTATATAGTCGTGAAGCGTGAACTCCTCTGCAAAAATAATGAACGTTTCATTTTCTAAATCTTGTAAACCTATGGATTCCTGGTGTGCATAGGGGTGAGATTCATTCATAAAGACATAAAACTGGTCTTCTATAAAGGATTGAACAGCAAACTTCCTTTCGTCTACTGGTAATACAACGATGCCCATATCAACATCACCATTTTCAACTAGCATTTCTACCATTTTTGCACCACGTTCGATAAGCGCTAAATGTACTTCAGGATATAGCTGATGAAATCTCCTAGCGATTTCAGGGAAAAATAAAGTTCCAATTAAAGGTGGAATCCCTAATTTGATAGCACCTGTCTTAATATTTAATAAATCGTCTAGCAAAATATGTAGTTCTTGGACAGCCTGCATTATTTTTTGTCCTTGATGATAAACAATACTACCTGCATCAGTAAGTTCTACATTACGCGTTGATCTGTTCAACAATTCAACTTGTAATGATGCTTCTAATTTTTTGATACTTTTGCTTAATGAAGGCTGAGATACAAATGAATCATGTGCAGCCTTTGTAAAACTCCTATGCTCAACAACAGCCATAAAGGCTTTTAAATCTCTTAATTCCATCACTATCTTCTCCATTTATTCGTATTTGTTATAAAAGCATCTACAAGTACTACCCTTTAGCAATAAATTCTCCATCCTTTCTTTTTAATCCTTTGCAATGTGTTGAACTATAAAATTTAGATATTTTCACCCCTGCCATTATACGTATCTTTTCGACTTTTGGAGAGTTTTTTGAGAGTTATATGACCTACAATCAATTATAAATATTGTCATAATTTATCAAAGATTGGAGATGTAACAGATGTTGAAGCAATTGCTTGAAAATCGAATAGTTAATAGGCATTATTTAGGTCTTACATTTCAGCAACATGTTTATGAATTAAAGAACTGTGAGGAAGTTTTAGGAGTGAAAGCTAAATCGCTACATATTGAGAATCGTCATATTGCTGTTGGCTATATTGCTGATGACAGTATTTTCTTTAAAAGTGCTCATTTCGGAAATACCATGGTCACTTTAACAGATGGAATTCATCAAGCAATTGTTCAGCTATTTGTACAACATTCTGGTGAAATTTGCATTGAAGTGAAACCTTATATTAAACATGCCAACATCGTGCCTGTTTATTTCCGGACAATTCTAGCTGATACTGCCATTGCCATTGACCTAAAAGGCGCATTAAAAAAATTCCTAGTAACTCATCATTATATGATTGAAGCAGATACGATCATGGAAGTTCATTATCAATCCATGCATCCCTATGTGCTCAAGAATTCTTATGCTGGGCATTTTGTTTTAGGGTGTACACCCGATGGTAGACAAGTAACAGGAGCCGAGGAGTATACATTAGCTAACCGTATAGCTAATTTAAAGTTTTCTCACATTATTATTCAGCAACAAGGCATACCAAAATTAATTGCTTTAAATATATTATTAACGTTTGTTATTACGAATAAGATTTTTGTTACTAACGAACTTTCTATGTAACTAATTGGATAGAGGATTTTACGATGTTATTTTCATTTATTTTATTGATTGTCATCATACTAGTAGCTTTATTTGTTATAAAATCTTTTTCTCTCTATAAAAAGCGTGCAGAAAAGAAAAAATTTTTACAAGAAAGACTTAAAAACCTTCTACTGACAAATATAAGCCAACTTAAATAAAAATTTTTCAAAGAGAAATGACCTTATCTTATTAAGTGCCAACAAAAAATACACCACCTTTATAGTAAAAAATAACTCTATAAAGGTGTGTATTTTTTAGTGAGCTTTTTCTAATGCTAATTTAATGCCAAATGCAATTAATATTGCACCTGTTAATCCTTCAATTACTGCCTTAGTTGATGGCTTTTTCATAAATGCACTAATTCGATCTAAAAGGTACACGTAGAAGATAAACCATAGCATTGTTAATGCTGTGTAAATTAGACCCATTATTAAAAAAGGAAAAAATGTTCCACTATTTCCATCTACAAATTGAGGGAGAAATGTTAGGAAAAATACGGCGACCTTTGGATTTGTCACATTTGTGAGAAACCCTTGTTTAAAGCAAGATTGGTGGGAATATTTGTGTTCTATACTTCCTACATCGTCTACAACTGGAGATTGTGTTCGAATTGTTCGAAGTGTCCACAAGGTCTTGATTCCTAAATAACATAAATAAACCGCACCAACATATTTTAAAACAGCAAATATATAGGCGGATTTTACAATAATCGCCGAAAGTCCAATAACAGCCGCACAAGTATGAATTAATAAACCGCAACAAGAACCTATGATTGTTTGTAAACCGCCCTTTCTACTTACAGTCAGTGTGTTTTTTGTTGCAATCGCTGTATCAGGGCCAGGTAAAATAATAAGTAAAATGCACATAACTAAGAATACAGATATATTGACCATATTACGCCCACCCTTTCTGTCAGAAAATTATAAAAGTAATTGTAACATACGCCAAGTCCAACAGAAAGATACAAAATTTTTCCGTTGACATATAACCATAGGGTGTTATATATTCATAACACCCTATGGTTATATTTTATACAGATTCCTCTGCTAGTGGACTAAATAACGTTGAAAAAGGAGTAATAGAACATGACTGAAAAATTACAGGATATTGTCAAAACAATTACATTAAATGCCCCTATCGAAAAAGTTTGGGAGACTGTCGCAACAGCTGACAAAATAGCTGCTTGGTTTATGCCAAATGATTTTCAACCTATCGAAGGATACGAATTCACTATTCAATCACCGTTCGGCCCATCACCCTGTAAAGTAGAACGTGTAGATGCACCACACTTTCTACGATTTGCTTGGGATCAAGATGGCTGGTTCGTAACTTTTGAGTTAAAAGAAGTAGGCAGCAATACTGAATTTACTTTAACACATGGTGGCTGGAAGGAAGCTTCACATATTATTCCTAAAGCAAACACTGCTACTGAAGCCGTACGTACTAATATGGATAACGGATGGACAATGATTATTAATCATAAATTAAAAGAGGCTGCTGAATTCTAATGACTGAAGCAGCCATAAAGTATGATGTTTTTCAAGCAATTGCTGATCCCACAAGAAGAAGTGTTTTACAGCTCCTTGCAGCAAGTGACAGACCTATTTCCAATATTTCCGAGCATTTTACGATTAGTCGAACGGCTGTTGTAAAGCATTTAAAAATATTGGAACAGGCGGAGCTAATCTCTGCTCAAAAAAAAGGTCGTGAAAAAATCTATACGTTGCATAGGGAGCGTTTAAAGGAGATTGAAGATTGGCTCCAATACTTTCATTTATTTTGGGATAATAAATTGGCTCAGCTTCAAAGCATGGTTGAAGATCATTAAAGCAGAAAAAGAGCTGTCCTTTTGTTAGACAGCTCCTCATTTAAAAGAGATAAAATAATCCCCCATTAATGACTTCTATTTTAATTTTTGCTTCATATTGCTCCTCTAATGCTTTTCTTTCAATTTCATAACACTCTGGTTTATCTTCTATATCCTCATAAAAATAATCCAATACACGTTGATCACGTTGCCATCGTTTTTGTGCTTCCGTTGCCCAGGAATGGTCATCCTGCTCAATAATTGACTCAATTGTAGCTTTTAATCTTTCCAGTGCTCTGGCAGGCTTAATAATATATTGCACATGAAATACATTTTCTTCAGGTTCTATGTTAAAGTCCGAAGAACAAATCCTTTCATGAAAACCCTCCTTGATGACGCCCGTCAATAAATTAATGCCAAATGAGTAAAGCATTTCTTTTGTACGATCACAGCAATACGAAACTTTAAAGTTAACACCTAACCAGGGTGTTAAAATAACCTGCCCCATATCACGATCCACTTTTTCAAACAACTGAACATAAGCTCCTAGTTCCCTTGTAGCTAAAAATATCTGATTTAAACGTGGAGAGCCGTAATGAATAGCTTCCCCAAATAAATTACCAGCCATTGCTGTTTGATTTGTAATAAAGGTTACTTGCGCTGGATTTGGTTCGCTATTCGTTGCTTCAACATATTGCCAATAAAATGGCCTATTCATAATTCTTTTATCTATGTCTATCGTTAATTGAACGGTTAGATAATGATTCTCTTCTCCTAAAATTGCACAGTCATTCTCCATAAAAAATTCCTTTAAATAGTGGTGAACTTGCTGTGGATACATAGCTGCACCTCCCTACCTTATACAGATTCTTTAAAGTTTGTTAAAATGGCATCTAAATCGCCAACCACCTTCTCGAACACATCAATTTTTGTATGAAGCAATTCCAAGATTTTCTCTTCAATTGTATGTTCAATGGCAAGATTATAAATATGGACATCATGCTCCTGTCCCAAACGATGGACACGACCAATACGTTGCTCTAGCTTCATTGGATTCCAAGGTAGATCATAGTTGATTACATGATGACAAAATTGAAGATTTATCCCCTCTCCACCTGCCTCGGTAGCGATGAGCACCTGTGCTCTTTCTTTAAATAGGTGCTTCATATAATCTCGTTTACTTTTATTAAACTTGCCATTAAATAGCACACTTGATATGCCATTAGAATGTAAGTACCATTGCAAATAAATTTGCGTAGCACGATATTCTGTAAAAATAATAACCTTGTCATTTGCTTGTTTAACAATTTCCAAAGTCTTTTCCGCCTTTGAATTCACTTCCAAGGTCATTAATTTAGTAATAATTGCTTCTATTTCTTGTGGTTGTACATGGTCATCTAGCATATTCGTTAATGTTAATGCCGTAGCTTCCTTGCTACTACACATTTCTTTTTGCAACGTAATTAATGAAAATGACCCTGTGTTTTGAAGGTTGCCAAGCATTTCGTAAACTTCTCTTTCTTCGTCCGTAAATGTAATCGGTACAATTTGAACACGACGATTTGTCCAATCAATCCCCGTATCTTCCCTACGATTTCTTACCATTACCTGATTAACCATCTCTTTTAAATAATCATCATGTTCTAAATCATGCTTGCTAGCAGAGAAAGCCGATTGGAAGGCATCATAGTTACCAAGATGCCCAGGCTTTAATAAGGAGATTAAATAATACAATTCAAAGATATCATTTTGAATAGGTGTGGCAGTTAATAATAAGCAGAATTTTTTCTTTAAGCCTTGTACAAACTCGTAAATTTGTGTTTTATTATTTTTTAATTTATGTGCCTCATCAATAATTATCATGTCATAATCCTGCTCATAAATGCGCTCTCTATGTGGACTCTTTTTTGCCGTATCCATACTCATAATAAGGACATCATAGCGCTCTATCGGGCAATTTTTTTTATATGCGACGGCAGGAATATGAAATTTTATATTTAACTCTTCAATCCACTGATTAATTAAAGAAGCAGGTGCTAAAATTAATGCTCTTTTCACAAGACCTCGAATAAGGTATTCCTTTAAGATTAAGCCCGCTTCTATTGTTTTACCTAGCCCCACCTCATCAGCTAAAATAGCTTTCCCATTCATACGTTCAATAACTGTTTCAGCTGCTTCTAACTGGTGTTTCAAAGGTTGTAAATTAGGTAAGTACTTTGTAGCCTGCAATCCTGTAAAATCAGGAATTAGTTTCATTTTCACAATATCATAGTTCATCTTGTACAATGTCCAGCTATCCCATTTTTCAAGATGATTTAATCGATCGATAAAGCCCTCTTCCCACTCGGACGACCTTTCTATTTTCATGATCATCACCCCATGTCATTTTTTCTAGTTTAGGGTGTCCAAAAAAGGAAAAGCTATGTTATTTCTAGATGAAAAACACCTAATGAAAGTTATTTTTTCATTAGGTATTTGTTAATTCATATATTTACGGAATTGTTTTGGAGATTTTTCAGCAAATTCTTTAATGATAAATGAGAGTTTCTCAGGTACATTTTAGATTTTTTGAGTTGACGAACATTTTTTTCTCTAATAGATAGACTCTTTATTAAAATGTTTCGCGATATCCATGACAATCATATTCTCTGTATAATTTTCTTATATATACTCCATAATCAGCGTTATGTTTTCTTTTTTATATTGATAGTCCATCAGAAGTATTTCTTCTAAAATATACATCAAGACAAAAAGAAAGGAACACCAACAATATATTAGTGCTCCTAAAATTGATTATTTTAAACTTTCCTGTAATAGCTTACGATTACGTTGTTTGAAAATGTCATTATGTGAAGAAACAATACCTCCCTCAGAAGCATCAGGTTGAATATACTTCTTCGCACTATTCACTGCATGAAGTGCATCATGAAAGGCTGCTGCAATTAAATGAATTTTACCATCATGGCTCAAAATATCACCCGCAGCATAAAGGCCTGGGATCGATGATTCACTATTAATCGTACCAGCGATAAAATAATCATTTTTGCGCTCAATGGCTAATGGACTATTATCTAACAATTCTTTATCACGCACATACCCATGACTAATAACAACTTCATCAATAGGAATTTCTGTTACAGTCCCAGTCTCATGATTTGTTAAAGCAATAGCTTTAATCATTCCTGCTTGATCGTCTGCAATCAGCTTAGTAATTTCAGAATTGAAATGGCATTCGATCGAACTATTTGCAAGCTCTGTAATTTGAGCCTCATGTGCAGACAATGTATCTTTTCGATAAGTTAAATAGACCTTGGATGCTACCTCCGTTAATTCTAATGCCCAGTCTACCGCTGTGTTACCACCACCAGAAATAATTACTGCCTTATCTTTAAATTTTTCATAGGATTTAATTGTGTAATTTAAATTAGATACTTCAAAGCGTTCAGCCCCCTCAATTTCAATTTTTTGAGGATTTAGGATGCCACCACCAATAGCCACGATAACTGTTTTGGAATAATGAATATTCCCTGACTCTGCTGCGATGACAAATATACCATCTTCATTTTTAGCAATGGACTGCACTTTTTCATTTGTATAAATAGAAGGATTAAAGGTTAAGGCTTGCTCAACTAATTGTTTAATTAGTTGCCCCCCTGATATAGGCGTTACACCTCCCACATCCCAAATCATTTTCTCTGGATAAACATGAATTTTACCGCCTAGCTGTGGTTGTGATTCAATTAGCTTGGTTTTCATTTCACGTAAACCACAATAAAAGCTTGAATATAAACCCGCTGGCCCACCACCAATAATGGTTACATCATACAGTTCTTGTTCTAACAATTCCTAACACACCTTTCATTTGGTCATTACTATCTCAACAATTGGACTAGCTCATACTGCATAACAGCTCAATCGTAAATGTCTAAATGTAAATATTGCTTTGGAAAATCCTCCTTAACTCCATTATACGATAATGATAATCATTATCAAATAAAATTATAACAAATCATGATATTAATAACAGATGTGGTCACCTTTTATTAATATTTTCATTTATGTAATTAGTAAAAAAATAAATTTATGTATTTGTCCATAAAAATTTTCATCATTATGCTTTTGCACTATTCATTCTAAAAGCAGATTATACGTTTTACTTACTTTTTGATACACTATTGGAAAAAAGATCGAGGGCACAATGAAAAGAAAAATTTTTATATTACATGAAATCTATGGAGTTAATCATTTTATTGAAGAACAAATACAAATATACAGCGATGAGGACACTGCCGTTTCCCTTATTTCACTTTATCCAGAAGGGCTTTCCTTTCCATATGACCAGGAAAAACAAGCCTATGACTTTTTCTTACAGACAGTTGGCTTTGATGCTCCTCTTGAGTTGCTTTCACCAAAAATATTGGAGGCTTGTGAAAACTACAACGAGGTAATATTAATTGGATATAGTGTAGGTGCAACTTTAGCCTGGAGATTAACTACACTCCCCCTACACCGTGTCATTTGTGTATATGGCTCACGGATCCGCCAATACCTTGATAACATTCCATCTTGTCCAACTTTGGTTGTTTTACCTAGCCATGAAGATAGCTTTGATATTCAATCTTTGAAGGATACTCTTGTAAGCATACCGAATGTTCAAATCAAACAATTTCAAGGCTTACATGGCTTTATGGATGCCTCTAACTCAAACTACTGTCAGTTGAGCCACTCGCAAGCACTCAACGACATTCAATACTTTTTACAAGCTAGCAAGCTATAGGAGGAATAAACGTGGAACAAAATATTGATATTCAGGTTGATCCATATATTGAAGCAGGCAATGTTATTTATCCAAGCTTCCATCTTTCTCTACAACCTGGCACGATTATAGGCATCTATACAGATGTTTCCAAAATACATACATTAATGCAATGGTTTATGAAACGAGATGATACGTATACTTCTTTTCGTGAAAGCTCGTTATATGAGCGACTCACAGCGCGCGAGTATATCCAGTTCATTTTAAAGCTTTTTAACCGCCCAACTAATGAAACAGAGAACATATTGAAGCTTTTTAAACTTACTGAACAAAAAAACAATAGAATTAGTAAGCTTTCTAATAGTGAAAAACAGCGATTAAAACTATTGAATATGTACCTACATCCGGCATCTATTCAAATTTTAGAAGAACCCTTTCAAAATATAGATGAATTTTCAAAGCAAACTATCCAACAGTTATTAAAAAATCTCGCAAAAGAGCATAAAATTATCATTTTGTTATCAAATAATCTAGAAGACTTAATGGTTGCAAGTACAACTATACATCGATTAGATGGTGCAGACTTACATCCTTTAGACGTAAAAGAGGGTAGCCTTGAGCAAGCTCCAAAGCCTCTTGAAGATGCACCAATTCGACTAGATAAAATCCCAACAAAGAAAAATGAAAAGATTATTTTATTTAATCCACCCGAAATTGATTATATTGAAAGTGTTGAAGGAGAAGTATCTATTTATGTAGCAGGTGAAGCTTATCCATGTACTCTATCGCTAAATGAGTTAGAGCAAAAATTGACACCATTCGGCTTTTTTAGAAGCCATCGTTCTTATATTGTGAACCTACAAAAGGTTCGAGAGATTATTACTTGGACACGCAATAGCTATAGCTTAGCACTCAACAGTACAGAAAAGACAGTTGTTCCACTGTCGAAAAATAAATTGGCAACTTTAAAGGAAATACTCGGAATTTAGTAGATTTCCCAGGAAATAATCGACTCCTGTCACCTTTAATAAAATTCCATTGAAGGTTCTTTTTCTGCCTTTCGCATGATTTTTACTGTGAGCCTTACCCTTGTTGTTTATAGTGTAGACATCAACAACAAACAGGAGGTTACACATGAACGCAGTGATTGATGTGCAACATTTGAAAAAAATTTTTAATAATGAAACAGCATTACAGGATGTTTCCTTTACCATTAAAAAAGGGGAAATATTCGGCTTTCTTGGCCCAAGTGGTTCTGGTAAAACTACTACAATTAAAATATTAACCGCACAAACAGATAAATCGGCAGGTAATGTTCTATTATTTGGGCAACATGCATCTGAAATGAAGCAAAGTCAAAATCGTAAACGTTTTGGTATTTTAACAGATAATAGTGGCTTGTATACGAGACTATCAATTGAAGAAAATTTAATACTTTATAGTAATTTATATCAGCTATCTCAATCTGCTGTAAAAGAAGCTTTGGACTTTGTCAATTTATATGCAGAACGTAAGAAAAAGATCAGTCAGCTTTCCAAAGGAATGATTCAACGTGTTACACTTGCTCGTGCAATTATGCACAAGCCCGAATTATTATTTTTAGATGAGCCTACTTCTGCTTTGGACCCAGTAAATACACAACATATATATAATGGCTTACGAAAATTAAATGCTATGGGTACAACAATTTTTTTAACAACACACGATATGAGCGAAGCAGAAATACTTTGTGATCGTGTTGCTTTCCTGCATAAAGGGAAAATCCGAGCAATCGGCGCTCCAAAAGATCTAAAAAAAGAATTTGGCTCTGACACTATTACAGTAGAGCTTAAAAATGGTGAACAGGAAATTATAGAAAATGGTTCTCAAGATGCAGAGAAGTTATTTCAATGGATGCAATCCGATCAAGTTACACGTATCTATACAAACGAGCCAACACTAGGTGACATTTTTATGCAAATAACAGGGAGTGATTTAGTATGAATATTTCAATGACACGTATTCAAGCTATATTGATGAAGGATTATAAGGAATTCTCACGTAACTATGCCGTATCAACTATGGTATTACTACCACTTATAATGGCGTTTTTATATAATCAATTAGGTGCAAATACTATTAGCATGTATTTTCTACCAATTAACATGACATTTTCCATAGTGACTACTTACGTACAATGTAGTTTAATTGCAGAAGAAAAGGAAAAAAACACTCTTCGCAGTCTTATGCTCTCCCCTGCCTCACTTGGAGATATTTTAATTGGTAAAAGCCTGTTTGTTCTAATTGTTACAATTGTATCTGTAACAATGGCTATTTTTCTAGTTGGCTACGAACCTGCAAACCTTTTTATCTTAGCAATTGCATTATTGCTTTCTGCTGTGTTTTATATTGCTCTAGGTACAATATGTGGTTTATTTGCTAAATCTATTATGGAAGCATCTATTATTGTGTTGCCTGTAATGGTTATCTTCTCATTTGGTCCTCTGGCCTTAGCTCTATCTTCGGCATACCCAATCTTAAAATTAGCTGAATGGCTACCAAGCTCACAGTTATTACTTTTAGCAGAGGCGTTAGAAGGTAAGTATTCTATGGCAGATGTTCTTATTCCTATGATTACGATAATTGTATGGTCTCTTCTTTCTTGGATTTTCGCAGCAATTATCTATAAAAAAAGAATGGTCGATTAAAGACCATTCTTTTCTTCAGGTAATAATTCCTTCTCCCGTTTTTCAATTTCCTCTAACGTATCTGCATACCATACACCCACAAATCTAGAAGGGACAGACTCCTCAAAATAATCTCCATCATAGAAAGATAAAGGAAATAACATACCCTTTTCTATATATTTCTTAATTGTTTGATAGAAATGATCATTCTGTTGTGGGCTTTGTGATGAATAGGAGCTAAATTTATTGATGGGCTTTCCTAAAGCATCATGAAACATCAGCATTGAGGTTGAACCATTTTGGCGGAAATTTAAGTCTATTGCTTGAACATCACCAGCTTCCGTGACAATTAAATCAAAGCCTGCCACACCTACAAAGCCTTCCTCAACGCCACGTTCCATAATATGCTTTCCTACTTCAATTACTTTTTCGGGTACTTTCTCTACAATGATATTCCCTTCGTAAATGCCGTTATCATCCGTAATTTGCTGGGAAGCTCCTAAGTATTGAATCCCTAGCTCCTCTGAGTAAACAAATTGACAGCTATAGTTGTCCTTTGTCTGTAAAAGCTCCTCAATAATTATACTTTCAGTTCCTGTCATGCGAAATTGTCGTAAACCTTCCGTCAATTCATCTTTATTATGACAAATGGTAACGCCATATCCTCCCGAGGTTGGCGAATCATCACCAGGCTTTAATACTACAGGGGGCTGCCAATTTTTAATGGCATCTGAAAGTCTATACGTCTCCACATTTAGACGACTTGGCACATATTTACTATCGATTAAATGATCAATATAAGCTTTTGTATTCAACTCATTAAATTTCTCCGCATCCATCCAATAACATTGACGATCCATATGCTCCAGGTCGTGTATATATTGACATACAATGGTCTTCCCTTCCTTACACCAAGTTTGGATCTGTGCCAGATATTCCTCTTGAGTCTCATAACTATAAGGCTGTTCTACCCATGGTAATCCTGCTAATTGATGAAGCTCTTGCGCCTTTTCTGTTTGTGTTGCTCGATGTACTAGCACGGGGATATCAGCAATAGCAACTTCTCTTGAGGTTAAAGCATCTAGCTTATGAGGATCATCCATCATCCACGGATTATCGCTATACGGTGTTCTTGGTGTATACACAGCATTATCACCATAAATTTGTCTTAACGTGTATTTAGGTTTCAAGTAGATTACCCTCTTTCAATTTTTCGGTACTCTACTCTACCCTCCCCTTTATTTTTTGACACTTTTTATAAGAAAAAAGGGTTTTACGGGTTATATAAATCCCTTTTTATACCTATTAACATCCCAATTGCACTAATAGACTTTCTAAATGCTTTTTCACCTGTGGCCATTCTTCTATTGTAATGCTATACATAACGGTGTGCCTAGTTGTCCCATCTTTGCGAATCATATGGTTACGCAATATTCCCTCTTTTGTAGCACCAATTCGCTCAATTGCCTTTTGAGAACGAATATTTTCATGATCCGTTTTTATTTGTACACGTTGTAAATGAAGATGCTCAAAAGAGTATCGTAATAGCAAATACTTACAATTAGTATTAATAGCTGTACGCCAGTATGCGGGTGTTAGCCATGTATAGCCAATTTCTAATCGCTGATGCTTGTCATCAATATCCATAAAACGTGTAGACCCGATAATGTCCCCTGATTGTTTATCCACAATCACAAATGGAAATTCTGTTTTTTCGTTTTTTGCCTTTAATGCGTTTTCCACAAATTTATTCACATCTTCCTTTTTTTCTATGGTTGTGGACATATGTGACCAAATTTCTGGATAACTTCCTGTCTCTAAAATTCCTGGTAAATCGCTCAATTCTAAAGGCTTTAGTTTAACCACTTCATTTTCTAATGTTATAAATTCCATTACACTTCACTCCTTTTTACTTATTTAACGGTAAAATTGATATGATATATATAACCAATTACTAAAAAATCAACCATACCAGAGGAGGAGGAAATTATCTGGAGCTCTCCATTATATTTACAGGCAATCTAGCGAAATACATTCAAATCTATGAAGAAATAAAGCATAAGATTATTACTAAAAAATTACTTGCTCATGAACAACTGCCTTCTAAACGAGCTCTCGCCCTAACATTGAATGTGAGTGTACACACCATAAAGGAAGCCTATGAGCAGTTACTTGCAGAAGGCTATATTTATAGTAAAGAGCGTTCTGGTTATTTTATTGCGCCCTTTGAATTTGATTGGCTACAGCAAGTACCCCGGCATGTATCTGTTCCAAGTAACAATATCCCTAACAATATACAATTTGATTTTACAAATGGACATGTGGATAACGAGGCTTTTCCCTATGCTGCTTGGCACAAGCTTATAAAAAAGCATTTTAATAGTAACAACTTATCAACAAGCCCTTGGGAGGGAGAGACAACTTTACGCACAGAGATTGCCCGCTATGTAGAGCGTTCTCGTGGGGTTAGCTGTGATGCTTCACAGGTATTTATATACAGTGGTACACAAAGCCAGCTTCAGGCTCTTTGTCATTTTCTTGGGTCTGCGATACGCGTTGGGTTAGAGGAGCCAGGATTTAAAAGAGTGCGTGCCGTTTTACAGCAATGTGGATTGTCCACAGAGGCGATTCCTGTGGACTATTCAGGGGTTACACTCCCTGCAACACCAATTCACATGTTATACACAACACCTGCTCATCAATTTCCATTAGGCATGATTATGACCATAGAAAGAAGAGTGAAATTGTTACAATGGGCTAACTCGAACGCGGGGCTTATTATTGAAGATGATTATGATTCCGAATTTCGTTATAAGGGGCTACCAATCCCGTCTTTAGCAAAAATGGATCAGCTTCAGCGTGTCATTTATTTCGGAACATTTTCGAAAACATTGCTTCCATCCTTACGCATTAGTTATATGATCCTTCCAAAGTCTTTAGTAGTGCCGTTTATGACTTTTCATTCTGAGCAAAAATCCGTTGTCTCCAAAGTAGACCAACTTGTCTTAGCAGACTTTCTTGCACAAGGTCTATTCGATAAGCATTTGGCAAAAATGCGAACAATCTATCGTAAAAAACAACAAGCATTATTGACCGCCATCTCTTCACATTTTTCAAATGAATTTCAAGTAATCGGTGAAAAATCCGGACTTCATATAGTCATCAAGCTACCACAACATCTCACCGAGAGTAGAGCGATCCAGCTTGCTCAAGAGGTAGGGGTTCAAGTCTATCCATGCTCTACCTCCTATCAGAATGGAACAAATGAAACCATGATCATTATAGGGTATGGTGGACTGACACTTCAGCAAATAAATGAAGGAATTGCACTCCTTGCGTCCGTTTGGCAATAGCATGTGATTCATTAGTTTGTCGAAATCTCATTTAAATAAAGCGAAACTTTATATAGTTTTTTTCGTATTTAAAGTTAAATGGACACATAAGGGGATAAGACAATAATGGAGAATCGAGAGTTATTAGAGCAGCATTTACAAGAGATTCAAGTGTGGGAAAAAGATCAAAAAGATTTATGGTTTTGGGAGAAATTAGGGAGAATACCATTTAAATTATTAGATAAAATGACACCTGCCTTTCTCCAAAATAAAATTGCTTTATTGGTAGATGAACTAGGCAATTATATTCAGTCCGGTGGAAAGTATTTAATCAATGAACAAGCCATGATACAAAAAATTCGTGACCATTCTTCCACTCAGCATATTATAACTATATCTGATATTGGTCAGATCCCTTTAGAGGACATGATCTCCCTCAGTGACAAATTACAAAATGAACGTGTGAAATTTGCTACTGTACAAGGAGCCTCTACTGGCTTTGGTGGCATCTTTACTTTAGCTATTGATATTCCAATGATTTTAGGGACTGCACTAAAAACTTTGCAAGAAATAGCAATTATTCATGGCTATGATCCGAACGATAAAATGGAACGTATTTTTATTGTAAAATGTCTACAATTTACCTCTGCTGATATTGTTGGTAAAGAAGCAATCTTACAGGAGCTTTCTACTATGAATAGCTCAAAAAAGGCTTCAGATAACATGATTTCTCAGCTTCAAGGATGGCAGGAGGTATTTTACACATACCGTGATCAGCTAGGCTGGAAAAAGTTGTTTCAAATGATCCCTATCGCAGGGATGGTTTTTGGAGCCTATGCTAATAAAGGCATGATTCAGGATGTAGCCGAAACTGGTATTATGCTTTATCGTAAAAGACGTATTTATGAAAAACTTACTGAACTAGATTGTTGATCGACAAAAGATGACACTCCAAATATGGGTGTCATCTTTTTTGTGCTTTATATTTTAATAAGTATTTTTCCTTGATGCTGACGACTTTCCATAAATTCATGAGCCTTTTTCATTTCCTCTAAGGCAAATATTTTAGCAATTGGCACCTGAAAACTGTCTTCGTTTACTAAAGAGAAAATATCCTGCGCCACCTGTTGTAACAGTTCTGGCTTCAAAGCTCTTGTCGTACCTAAGCTAAATCCTTTTATATTGCGGCAGCTATTGTGTAAATCTGCTGTTTTTATATTTCCTGCTCTTCCTCCACTATTCCCGAATTGGACAAGAGTGCCATAAGGCGCTAAACAAGTTAAACTCTCCTCGGTGATAGCTCCTGCAATAGAATCGTACACAATATCAACACCCTGACCCTTTGTAAGTTCATTGACATTTGTACTAAATTGATCATATGTAAGTACATGATCCGCACCAAGCTGATAAACAATTGGGGCTTTTTCTAAATTACTCACCGTACCTATAATCTGTTTAGCTCCGAGCCTTTTGGCCATTTGGACAAGCATTGTCCCTACCCCACCAGAAGCAGCATGAATTAAGACGGCATCCTGCTGACCAATGGCCGCTATTTGATGTGTTAACATATATGATAAAAATAAAACAGTCGGTACAGCTGCTACCTTCTCGATTGGTACCCCACTAGGAATTTTAAAAACTAGTTGTTCCTTTGCTACTACAAATTCTGCATAAGCACCGTTTTTCGGGAATGCGATAACTTGGTCACCCTTTTGAAAACCACTGCTATCATTAAAAACTTCTTCAATTACCCCTGCAACATCTAAACCAAGAACCATCGGAAAATTTGCTTTAGCTTTATTACCTGTGCGATTTTTAATATCTGCAAAATTTACGCTTGTATAGGTTGTCCTTATTAAGACTTCACCCTCAGAAATAGTCGGTTTTGGACAATCAATAAAAGTTAAAACATCCGATGTACCAAATTCATTGATAATAATAGCCTTCATAAATTTCTCCCTCCTTGCTATGGTAAAATTATATACTATATATAGAAATGATGGAGGAATATTCATGAAAATCTAACCTAAGCACGCCATGTACAATGGTATATCCTACAATTTTTTTGATGGAAATAGCGATAGGGTATGTTTTATGCTCTCTGGCACGGGCTATACCTATGATAAACCTATACTTTATTATTCTACGGCATTACTGTTAGAACTTGGCTATGATGTCGTCCAAATCAATTATACATTTGAGCAACAGCAATTCGAACAGGACTCCCAAGCCATATCAAAAATGGTCTATCGTGTTGCCAACCCTATTGTAGAAAATAGCTTGCAATCAAAGCCTTATAGAGAAGTCGTTTATCTAGGAAAATCTTTAGGTACTATGCCTATTGTCGATTATTATATGCAGCAGACTCCTTCTATTCCTGCTCGTTATGTACTTTTCACCCCATTACTTTCTCTTCAACATACAATGACAAATCTATTAGACAAACATGCATTTTTGGCAATTGGTACAGCGGACCCTCATTATTCACAGCAGAAGCTAGCGCAACTTGCTACCCTTCAGCTTGCTGTTTTTGAGGACCTTAATCATTCACTTGAAATTCCTTTGAATGCTGTTTTATCCATACAGCACTGCCAATCGCTGATAACACAATTAAAAATCTTCCTACAAAATAATTAGTAATATTTTATAGTACTATTTACCAAAATCGTGTACTATGCTACACTAGCAAAAATACATTGAAGAGAAGAGTAAATAAGGCTGTTCTTCCCAGAGAGCTCGGATTGCTGAAAACGAGTAAGAACGAATTATTGAAACAAGCCTCGGAGTAGCGCATTGGATTTTGTTTGAATGATGGTGCGACGGGAACTCCCGTTATAGAGTTACAGTATAAGCATAGGCTCTATGCCGTACTGAAAAGGCTATTATGGTGACATAATAGTGAACTAGGGTGGCACCACGTGAGTATATAAATTCTACAACCTCGTCCCTAAGACTAATCGTCTTGGAGGTGGGGTTTTTTATTTTGCAAATCGTCACTTTGCTTAAGGAGGAATTTATATGAAAAAAGCTTTAGAAAGCTGGCGTTATCCTGCCATCCTATTATGTAGTATTGGTGTTTCAAGTGTTGGCGAATGGATTTATTTTATCGCCTTAAATTTAATTGTGTTAAACCTCACAGAATCTGCTCTGGCTGTCTCTGGATTGTATATTGTAAGAGCGATCTCTTCCTTGTTCACTAATTTTTGGTCAGGAAGCCTAATCGATCGTTTTAATAAGAAAAAGCTAATGATTTTTCTAAATTTGGTTCAATCTATACTCATTGTCATACTCCCCTGCTTTTCAAGCCTCTTGTGGATGTATGTCCTTGTTTTTCTCATTACAGTAGCTAGCTCTATGTATCAGCCGACATCTATGACTTATATCACTAAGTTAATTCCTGTCCAACAAAGGAAACGTTTTAATGCATTACGCAGCTTACTCGACTCTGGTGCATTTCTAACTGGGCCAGCAATCGCAGGTTTCTTGTTCACAGTCGGAACACCCTATATGGCCATATATTTAAACGCGATTGCTTTATTTCTATCAGCCTGTATAACGTTCAAAATGCCGAACATTGAAGCCCTTGAAAAATTTATGAATCGTACAGAAAAAGCATCCCTTTTTCGAGTATTGCTTCAGGATTGGCAAATGGTCATACGCTTTAGCTTAAAAAATTCCTATGTTATGGTAGTCTATTTGTTGTTTAGTGCTATCATCATCTTGATGACAGCTACTGATTCTTTGGAGGCTGCCTTTGCAACACAGATATTAGCTTTATCGGAAGGAGAATATGGGATTTTAGTCAGTATCGCAGGGGTAGGTGTTTTATTTGGCTCGTTAACCAACTCTGTTATTGTTGAAAAAATACCAACTTCTTGGTTAATAGGTATGGGGTCTCTCGTAACAGCACTGGGCTATTTAATATTTACCTCATCCTTTTCCTTTCTTATAGCTGCTATAGGTTGCTTTGTATTATCCTTTGCAACTGCCTTTGCGAATACAGGATTTTATACATTTTATCAAAATAATATTCCCTCTGAGAGCATGGGTCGTATAGGAAGTATTTATGGATTTTTTGAAGCACTTTTTATTATTATTTTTACTACTATTTTTGGGATTTTCGCTGAATGGATTACTATACGCTCAGTTGTCATTAGTGCATCCTTTATGATGGCATTTGTAGCTGTCATTCTACTATGGCTAAATATAAAACCTTCGAAAAGCCACTATTATAAAAGGTTGATAAGTAGCAAGCAACAGTAATCTCACTTTTCATATAAAAATTAACCATCTAATGTCTACTAATTACTGACATCAGATGGTTTTTATCGTAATAAGCAATCTTATATATACCCTAATTCAAAGGATAGCTGCTGTGCAGTTTTAATGACTTCCTGTGTTATACTTTCTAATTTTTCAGCATCTGTATCATATTCAAAGCACTCTGCACTAATGGCTGCAATTGTTTGTTTATTTGAATCAAATATAGGTGCTGCTATGGATACTGTCCCCTTTGTTTTTTCTCCAACGCTTATGGCAAAGCCTTTTTCTCTTACATCATTGAGGCTCTCTATCAATTTTTCTTTCTCAGGCTCCTCAAGTTGTTGGAAAAATTGTTGCTGTACATCGCTTTTAGAAAACGCAAGTAATACTTTATTTGGAGCTCCTATAGGATATGGAATTTTTTCACCAATCATATCAATAATACGGACATTTTTAGGACTATCAATTCGATCAATAATAATGGATGCAAACTGTTTAGCAATACTTAAATAGATTGTTTCTCGAACATTATATGCAAGGTTTTCTAATAGAGGATGCGCTTTTTCTCTAATATCCGTCTCATGATACATTTTCATGCCAAGTTGCAGCCATGTATACCCCAATCGAAATTCTTTTTTATTCTCATTTCTCTCTACTAAATCAAAACTTTCTAATGTATATAATAATCTGTATATTGTGCTAGTAGGCAAGTCTGTTTCATTAAAAATTTCTTGCACAGTAAAAAAACGCTTCGGATGCTTCGCCAGTATATTTATAACTAACATTGCTCTTTCGATTGATTGAATCATTACAATTACTCCCTTTCATTTCCCCATATGATCACTATCTTAAGGTTTTTATAGATCCATTTAGCTTTAACTAGGATCATTATGAAATTAAAATTCATGCAAATTATCAAATTTTTATGTACCTTCAATTTTTTACATGTAGCCCTGCTTTTAAATGTAGTTTCATTTTATTTTAACTAATTTTTATGCATATAAATAGATGCTACATGAAATATATACATAGTTCCACTCAATTAGCGCAGAAAATTACGAGTATTCACAAAAATTAAAATTGACAATTTGTTGTTTTGCATTTACGATGAATTTATATTCCACTATGTAGATTTAATTTCATATAGTGAAAAATATATAACGGTAAAAATATGTATTTCTCTACTAATTATCTATTAATATCATCTTGAAAATAAAAAACTTTTCTATAAAAGGAGAAAAAATCATGAATACTTTTATGTGGGATACACCCGAAAAACTACGTGCCCTATTATGTGAACTTGTGAGCTGGGAAAGCCGAACATTAACGGAGGGTGAAAATAAATTTGCCTTTCGACTAAAAGATAAATTGTTAACGCTTCCATATTTTGAGAAGCACCCAGACTTGATTGAATTACATGATGCAGGACTTGGCAGAAATGCAGTGACAGCCTTCTATAAGCATCCAACCGCAACTGAAACCGTTGTGTTAATCAGTCACTTCGATACCGTGCATACAGAGGAATATGGTGAACTAGAGCCGTTAGCCTTTTCTCCAGAAGAACTAACGAAAAAGCTAATGGAACCTAAATACCTAAAAGATTTACCAGAGGCAGCTCGCATTGATTTGGCGTCTGGGAATTATTTATTTGGACGCGGCACAATGGATATGAAAATGGGTCTTGCCTTACACATGCAGTTGATTGAAAAGGCAAGCTTTGAGCAATGGCCGATTAATTTAATTTTAACTACGGTTCCTGATGAGGAAGTCAACTCTGCTGGTATGAGAGCGGCTGTTGTGGAACTGGTGAGACTGCGGGGACAGCATGGCTTAACCTATAAATTATTTTTAAATAGTGAGCCATCGTTTTCACAAGGGCCTTCGGATACGAATGAATATATTTATTCAGGTACAATTGGTAAAATCATGCCTGCTGCTTTGTTCTACGGAAAAGAGACACATGTTGGTGAGCCATTAAAAGGGATGACGGCTCCCTTTATCGCTTCCTATATGACACAGCATATGGAGTGGAATCCCCTTTTCAGTGAAACAGATTTAGGCGAAAGCACACCATTACCCGTCTCTCTACAATTAAAAGATTTAAAAATGGAGTATTCTACACAAACACCATACCGTGCGGCGGCACTTTACAATGTCTTTTTGTTAAAACGTACAGCGGCTGAGGTGATGGCTATTTTTGAGGAAGTTGCGTTACAGGCAATGGCTGCTTGCAATGCGCACTATCAGGACATTTGTACACGCGAAAATGTTCAGGGTGTGGGCAAGGTAAAGGTCTTACGCTACGAGGCATTATTGGAGCATGCGATCCATAAGTTAGGAGCTGAGGAAGTACAAGCGATTAAGCACCAGGTTCAGCAGCATCCTGCATGGGATGATCGTGAAAAATCCATTCGTATTGTGGATCAGCTCATGATTCGCTGTCAGGAATTAGCACCTGCCACAGTTCTGTTATATGCACCACCTTACTATCCAGCCATTAATTCATCCAACCATCCATTAGTGAAACAGTCGATTGAATTAATGAAGCAAACAGCTCAAACATTTGATATTGAGGTGGAGCAGATCCACTACTTTAACGGAATTTGTGATTTAAGCTATGTCAATTATTCAGATGCATCCAATGAGTGGCTAGCATTTGAACGGAACACACCTGTATGGGGCGATACGTATCATATTCCATTCAAAGAGATGGCGGCATTACAAGGTCCTGTCTTAAATGTCGGTCCATTTGGTAAGGATGCCCATCAAAAAACAGAGCGATTGCATGTGGATAGTGCGTTTAAAGAGATGCCTATTATGATTGATACATTGATTAAAAGTTTATTTTAAATAAAAGAAACTTCATTCAAAATAGCTTTCATATCCTCTCATTTAAATTGTTACCTAATAATCTAAGATGACACAGTACAAAATAGAAAGAGGTTGTTATATGGATTTTGCCGCTTTAACAGGTAAAATAGCAGGGATTATCTGGAGTAACGCATTAGTTTATCTTTGCTTAGGAGCTGGCGTTTACTTTTCGCTTATTATGAGGTTTCCACAGCTGCGTCTCTTCAAAGATATGATTAAACAATTATTTAATAGAAAAACTTCGGCAAATGGCGTTTCATCTTTTCAAAGCTTTGCAATGGCATTGGGTGGACGTGTCGGAATTGGGAATATAGCTGGTGTAGCTACTGCAATTTATTTTGGAGGACCAGGGGCTATCTTTTGGATGTGGGTCATAGCCTTTTTAGGAGCTGGTGCTGCCTATATTGAGTCCTCGTTAGCCCAGGTTTGGAAACAAGAAATCGCAGGAGAGTATCGTGGAGGGCCAGCATACTATATTGAGAAAGGGTTAAAAAATAAGCCATTTGCTATATTATTTGCTATCGCTACAATTATAGCAACTGGTTTCACTGGTTCAGGTGTTCAAGCCTTTAATATTGCTGATTCAACAAAAAATGCCTTCGGGATTTCACCAATAATTACAGGTATTATTGTTTCTGCAATATTTGGATTTGCTATTTTTGGTGGTATTAAAAGGGTTGGAAAAGTTGCTGAATATGCTGTACCGTTTATGGCAACTGCTTACATACTTCTTGCATTCATTATTTTATTAATCAATATAAAAGAAGTACCTGCAATATTTGCTTTAATTTTCAGCTCTGCCTTTAATTTAAATGCTGCATTTGGTGCTGTTTTTGGAAAAGCAATTATGTGGGGAGTAAAAAGAGGGGCTTATTCAAATGAAGCAGGTCAAGGTACTGGGGCACAGGCAGCTGGTACCGCAGAAGTATCTCATCCTGCTAAACAAGGGCTTGTCCAAGCATTCTCGGTCTATGTAGATACACTACTTGTTTGTACAGCTACAGCCATTATGATCATCTCCACAGGCAGTTACAATATTGCCCATCCTAATGGGGGATTTTTGGTTGAGAATCTACCAGGAGTTGAAGCAGGTACTGCATTTGCACAAGAAGCAATTAACTCATTCATTCCTGGTTTAGGAAGTCCTTTTGTTGCTATCGCAGTATTTTTCTTTGCAATAACTACTATGCTTGCTTTTGGGGTATACACGGAAAGTAATGTTGCTTACTTATTTAGAAACAATAAAAACTTTGCTACTATTGCTATTGTCGTAAAAGTACTACTAGTTATCTCTATCTTTTTTGGAACGATTCGTTCCTCAGCAACTGCTTGGAATCTTGCTGATATTGGTGTAGGTATACTTGCATGGTTAAACCTAATTGCTATTATTTTATTAACAAAGCCAGGTATAGCTACATTAAGAGATTATGAAGAGCAAAAGAAGTTGGGGCTTGACCCAGTCTTTATTCCCGAAAGATGTGGTATTAAAGATGCAGAATTGTGGAATGAAATAACTGAAAAAAACTATCCAGATCAATTAGCCGCATTAAAAGAAAAAGTTGGCGACTTGAAATAATTAAATGAACCCTGTAGTAGTCACTAAGAAGTTGAAAAGTTGCTGCTATGCAGGGTTCTTGCTTTTTAAATTTCCATAGAATGAAGTTAAAATCTCTATCTTTCAGTTGGGAAATGCTTTACTTGATCAACTGCCTCTAATAATTTTTTTGTTACAATTTCTGATTCATCAATATGGCTTGTTAGAACGCGATTTGTTTCATCAAATAAAGCTGTCGTCCTATTAAATTTATGTATAACATCTTCGTTTGATAGCTTCTGATCTTTAATTGAAGCTAATAGCTCATTTATTCCCGTTTGAACATTTGTCATAATGTGCAGTAATTGATCAATTTTTACTGATGTTTTAGCACTTTTATCAATGCCTTCCGTTACTAGCTGCATGTTATTTTTATTATCCTCGTAAGCAAGTCCAATTTGTTCTTCGATTTTCTTTGTTAAATTAGCAATATCTTCTGTGCTTGTTTTCGTATTTTCAGCTAATTTGCGAACTTCCTCGGCAACAACCGAAAAGCCTTTACCATGCTCCCCTGCTCTTGCTGCCTCAATAGATGCATTCAAAGCTAGTAAATTGGTTTGATTTGATATTTCTCCAATTACATTTACAATTTCAGCTATTTGCTTTGAGCGCTCACTTAAATTACTCATGCTTAAAGACGTTTTGTGAGACTGCTCTCCCAACGCATCAATCAAATGCTCTACTTCCTGAACAGCCTGCTTGCTTTCAACCGATAATGTCATCATTTGATCCGAGGAAGAGATTAATAAATTGCCTTTATCTAGGGCATTTTCAGAAATTTTATTGGAGTGAATTGTGCTATCCTCAACTTTATTAAACTCTCCTACAATATCTGCGACCATTTCTCCTAAAATAGTATGCTGGTCATTTACCTTGTTATGTTGTTCAATAGTTTCAATGATTTCCTTATGTAACTCATTTAAAAAAATTTGAAATTCATGATCTTTCTTATCCAGCTTTGCATTCAGTTCATCAATTTTAGCCTTAAATTGCTCTATATCTACTTTTTTTGATTGGAACATTGTTAACACAGCCATCACCTCAGAAAATAGAATATTGAATATGTATTTATTTTACTGGATTTAAAGTAATTAATATACATCTTTAGAAAAAAACAAACACTCACTACTAACAACGACATAGCGTGATAGTAGTGAGTGTTTTGTTTTTTAATAGGCTAAACCAAATAAAGCTTTAATATGTGTTAAGTAACGAATATTAGAAGCTTCTTTCATTAATGTTGCAGGAAGGCCTTTAAGCTCTGTGTTGCTCGCACCAATTGTAGCAACAGCATCTTTACGACCTAAGCTTGCAAGTGTGCCAGAGTTTACAGCTGAGAATGCTTTCATGTCTTGGTTTTTGTATTGTGCAAATACATTATAACCAGCACATTCACCCATTTGCCATGCAACTTGTGCTGTTGGAGCGTATAGTGGACGACCTCCATCAGCTGGTAGTGCAACAGATGCATCACCAATAACAAAGACATCTTCGTGAGACGTAGATTGTAAGAATTCATTAATAGTTGCTTTTCCACGATCAGCAGCTAGACCTGATTCGCCTACGATTGGAAGTGGAGCTACCCCACCTGTCCAAACAAGTGTATTTGCAACAATTGGTTCACGGTCTTTTAAAGAAATAACGTTGCCGTCAACACCTGTTACTGGTGTACCTGTAATAAATTCTACGCCACGTTTAGTTAAGCTTTCAGTAGCGCGTTGGATAAGTGTATCTGGAAGAACTGGCAAGATTTTCGGACCAGCTTCAACAAGTTTAATTTTAAGATCAGCAAAATTAACACCATGTTTTGCAGCGATTTTCGGGAAGTTGTCCACGATTTCACCAACAAGCTCAACACCTGTTAAACCGCCACCACCAATAACGATTGTTGCATCTGCTTCATCTTTAGATTGTGCATATGCTTTAATGCGGTCTTCAATATGTTTGTTGATTTTATTGGCATCATTTACTGATTTCAGAACCATAGAGTTTTCTTCTAATCCTGGGATACCAAAGAATCCAGTTTGGCTACCTAAAGATACTACAAGTGTGTCATAAGTTAATGTATAACCATTATCTAAATCAACTTTTTTAGTATCTACATTAAATTTTGATACTTTCGCAATGTGTAGGTCGATATCTAAACCTTTAAAGATTTTTTTAAGTGGTAATGCAACAGCACCTTCTGCAATTGTACCACCAGCTAAACGGTGAAGCTCAGTGATAATTTGGTGTGTTGGGAATTGGTTTACTACAGTAATTTTAGCTTCATCAGCTGATAGATACTTACGTGCTGTTAATGCAGTTAAAACGCCAGCGTAACCTGCACCTAAGATGACGATTTCTTTTGACATGATTAATTAATCCTCCGTCCTTACGAATTGAATTTACCTTGAGTCTTATTTGGCTTTGCGTTCTGAGCTTACTTGTAAGAAAGCATTAACAAAACGGAAAACATTTTGAACTTGAGGGTCTTTTAACATTTTCACAAGACCGAATAAACCAATTACTTCATGGCTTTCAGATGCACGGTCTTTCGCTTCAATTGCAGTTGCTGCAAGGTTTTTCGCAGAGCCCACTACAGGACCAGCGATTTCTGTTACCGCTCCAACAGTATCGTTTTTAAGCACTTCGTCTGTTGCAACAGCTTGAGCAAACTCATATGATTTCGTTAATAATGTCATCATTTCAGTTAACTTTGGTAATTGCTCAACTAAAGTTGTTAGTGATTCTTGAACTTCAGGCTTTAATAATTGATCTAGTACATCTAATTGCTCTTTACTCACAGTTACTTGTTCAGCCTGTGTTTGGTTATTCGTTTCTGACATTTTGAACTCTCCTTTGCCATCACTAGTACTATTTTTTATTGCTTACATGTAAAAAAGACCATTAAGGTAAAACTTAACAGTCGTTACAGCGTATATCTTACACAATCACCAGTCACAAGGGCTGGATAGCGATTCGTATGACTTGTTATTACAATGTTTACTTTAAATCGCAAAAAGCGCATCATAATACCATCCTTATCTTGTCTTGGTGACATTACAACCTTCATTATAAGACTGTTTGGACATTATTTCAATGAGCTATATCACAATTTCGACAATCTTTTCAAAATTCATTGATTTCATCAACTATTAACTGTCTTGCTATAATAAATTTTCCAACGCATCATAATTTTTTTTTGATAATTCCTTTTCCTGTCATCTCTATATCCCCTTCTCTTTGGAAAGCAGATAAACGACAGCTTTAGGTTTCTCTAGTAATATTCAATAAGGACGCTATATCTTTTTTGTTAGTGTCAATAGAAATGTATCCCTCTTGGCTAACAAAGTAGATTTTAGAATATAGGAGCTTTTTTTATTTTAATTTAATGACAATAACACGAACGTCTGTAACTGCTTCTAAGCTGTGCTTTTCAGATGGTTTTAAAGTTAAAATTGTATCTTGTGTTAAAATTTCTTCCACACCTTCAACAATAAAGCGAACTTCACCAAATTGAACAATAATTAGCACTTCATTGTCCGCACGATGCTCAGGAATTTTTTCACCTGCACGCAATTGAATGTTCAAAATATCTGCACCAGCGATACTCCCTAATTTACCAATATGTTTTGTCTTTTCTTCTAGCATTGCTTGGATTGGTATAATTGTCATTGTCATTCCTCCATTACACTGTTTTTATGCTATTATAGGTTCTTTTGATTTACGATGTTCCACTACTTTTTAGGCCACACCCCCACTATAATGAAGAATCACTCTGATTGTCTGTGACTTACATCACTAAAAAAGAAGTATCCCAAATGAATGAGATAACTCCTTTTACAAACCTATTTTGTGTTAACGTTTTTCAACAGAAAGCCAGAAGAAATTTGTTACTTCCTTTGCCGTCACATCTACTGAGCCTAGCAAAGTTTTACCATCCCCATCTTTAAAATACCCTACAGTCATCAATGCCATAAAGTTATGAGCGAAAAACTTTGCATTTCCTTTTCGAATTGTGCCCTTTTCCATCTCTTTTTGCATAGCATGCTCTATTGTTTGATACATACCATTTTCGGATGCTTGAACTTGTCTCAGCTGCGATTCCGATAAATTAATGGTAGCCTCTTTCATAAAATTTTTCATATCAATATCGATAGTGGCTGATAAATGAACCTCAACGAGCTGTTCGAGTCGTTCTTTAAATGGTTTAGGCTGCTCTAAAATTTGTAGAATAGATAGCTTGATACGATCCATCATAGCGATTAAAGCAGATGTATATAAATCCCCTTTAGTTGGGTAGTAGTAATAGACAGTCGCCTTTGTTACGTTACAAGCCTTTGCTACATCATCCATTGAAATATTTTTGTAGCCCTCTTTAATAAAAAGTCTTGTGGCCGTTTCAAGGACAATATCTTTTGTAGGTTTCGCATTTTCATCATGGCGAGGTCTCCCGAGAACACGCGGTGATTGTTTCAACAAGTTCGCCTCCTTAATTAAGCATTCTTTTTACGCATATTATAACATATTAATATTTATGGATTGATTAATTAACCTTCTAGTATATATAATTAAATCACTTACATGAAATGGAGGTCTTTTGATGAAAAAACATCCACTTGAGCAATGGGGCTCAATGGTTGCAAGTAAAAAGGGAAGATTATTAGCACTAGCTTTTTGGGTGCTATTAGTAGTTGTATTCTCATTTGCTTGGCCACAAATCAATAGTATAGAAAGTGAGTCAGGCAAAAACTTACCTAATACCGAAATGTCTGAGCAAGCTGCGTCCATTATTGCAGAGCAATTTCCTAATGATGCTGGAACACCTCTATTGTTGGTGTGGCATCGTGAAAACGGCTTAACACCTGATGATTTTTCGGCTATACAAGGTGTATACAACGAGCTGCAAGCAAAGCCCTTAGCCCATCAAACAATGGTTCCACCATTTGATCAAATGCCACCTCAGGCTTTAATGGCTTCCGCTTCCGAAAATGGTTCAACAATTGTTACACCTGTGTTTTTTGAAAAAGGTGTCGCAACAGATATGCTACAGGATAGTTTAGATAAGCTGACAAAAATAATGGAAGGCTATCAAGTCCAATTAGATGATAAATTATCAAGCGATGCACTCCATGTGCGCTATTCTGGACCAGTGGGAATTGCCACTGATGCTGTCAGTTTATTTTCACAAGCAGATGTGAAGCTATTGATCGCAACTGTATTACTCGTTTTAGTATTACTTATTATTATTTATCGTTCTCCATTGCTAGCTATTATTCCTTTAATTGTTGTAGGGCTTGCCTATGGTGTGATTAGCCCGACACTTGGTTTTTTTGCTGAACAGGGATGGATAGATAAAGATTCACAGGCAGTCTCCATTATGACTGTTTTACTATTTGGTGCAGGTACTGACTATTGTTTATTTTTAATTTCAAAATATAGAGAAATACTCTTTGATGTTGAGGATAAGACGGTCGCAATGAAGCTAGCTGTTAAAGAATCGGGTGGTGCTATTTTAATGAGTGCCCTAACAGTAGTTATAGGTTTAGCGACCCTTAGTCTTGCCCATTATGGCGCATTTCAACGCTTTGCCGTACCATTTAGTTTTGGTGTGCTTGTCATGGGAGTCGCAGCACTTGTTGTCCTACCAGCAATTCTTGTCCTTATTGGGCGAGTAGCGTTCTTCCCCTTCACTCCTCGAACGGAGGAAATGGCCAATAAAAAGGGCAAGAAACAGCATAAGCCTTCACATAAGGTTAGTCATAAAATTGGTCATTTTGTTACCCATAAACCTTGGGTCGTTATGGCTGTAACTGTAATCTTACTTGGAGGGTTGGCGGCATTTGTTCCGCGAATTCAATATACATTTGATTTGCTTTCATCCTTCCCAAAAGATATGCCGTCTAGAGAAGGGTTTACATTAATAGAAGAGAATTTTTCGCCTGGAGAACTAGCACCTGTTCAATTAGTAATAGACACAGAAGGTACTGATATTAATATCCAGCAACAACTTGAAGCTATCTCTTATATTGATAGTGTGGCAGATGTACAAATTGGCGAAAAAAATAAGAATATACACTTGTATGAACTCAATTTCAATGCCAACCCTTATGCACAGGAGTCATTAGCTCATATTCCTGAACTACAAAAAGAGGTTATTAAAATACTAGAGGCACAAGGTCTCAACAACGCTGAAAAACATGTTTGGCTTGGTGGAGAAACAGCTAGTCAATATGATACACAACAAATAACTAAGCGAGATGAAACAGTAATCATGCCAACCATGATTGCCTTAATCGCATTATTATTATTTGTCTATTTACGTTCTATTACAGCAACTGTTTATCTATTAGCGACTGTTATTATTTCTTATTTTGGGGCATTAGGCGCTGGATGGTTAATCTTACATCATATCATGGGGGCCGAGGCAATTTCTGGTGCTATTCCATTGTATGCTTTTGTGTTCTTAGTTGCTCTCGGAGAGGATTATAATATCTTTATGATTTCAGAGATTTGGAAAAAGCGCAAAACCACTGACCATTTAACAGCTGTAGAAGAAGGTGTTGTCCGAACAGGAAGCGTTATTACATCTGCTGGACTCATCCTAGCAGGTACATTTGCGGTGCTGGCAACATTACCGATTCAAGTGCTTGTTCAATTTGGTGTTGTGACAGCCATTGGTGTATTGCTCGATACATTTATTGTAAGACCATTACTTGTACCAGCCATCACAACAGTACTAGGTAAATATGCTTTCTGGCCAGGTAAGTTATTTAAAAAAGATGCCTAAATAGATAACACGGACATTAGCTAGGTATGATTGTCATACATGCTCATGTCCGTGTTTTTTTATATTAATACTATAAGCATTTCATCATATAATTATAGTAAATTGACCTTATTACATTAAATAAGGAGTGGCATGTATGGATCTTCAAAAATTAAAGCAACGTTTCCCATTATTAAGCCCCTTCTCAGGTAAAACTGATGGAAATTATGTATTTAATTTTGACAATCAGCTTTACGAAATTCCCATACACACAATGACACAAAATGAATATGAGCTATTGCGAATATTCTCAGGCCCCACTGTCTTATACGATAACAATGATATGATTTGGCTTGATTATTTTACAGATAAAACAGATATTGCTCCAACTAATCTTCCTATGCATCGTTTGTTATTTCTTCATTTTGATAAAGACTTTACAACACCTACATTATTGCGTTCAGTCTTCGAAGCTTTACTTGGGAAGGATATTATTCTGCTATCGCTTCAGCCACAATTATTTGTCATAATCGAATGTATCGACTACAATGAGGAGTTTTTAGATTTGACTCATTATGTTAATCCCATAATGGCAGACTTAGAGACTCATTTTAAAATTTTTGTTTCTGATATTATACACAACATCACCACGACCAAGGAACGATTTAACTGGTATGTTCACCTTCTACCATCCATTTGGACTTATACACCAAAGCATGTACTCACACAGCAAGAGCTTTTAGTGCCTTATATAACGCGGCATCTAGCCTATCAAGAGAAAGAAATTTTTATCTCCTCTATCCTAAAAAGAGCCACTTCTCAGCCAGAATTACTCCATACAATTAAGAAATTGATTGAATGTGATGGAAACATTACATTAGCCTCTAAAAAAATGTATATGCACCGTAATACCTTACAAAATCGCCTAGAAAAATTTCAACAAATGACGCAAAAGGATATTCGGCAATTTTCCCATCGGCTAGAAGTTTATCTCGCAATTATTTTCTTAGAATCACTTTAAGACCAACTGCACAAATTATGCCTTCAACACTGTGCAAGCTTTCCATATCACTCTATTCTAAAGTCATTTACAATGAAAATATGACTTGTAAAGGGGTGCAGTATGTATGGCGGAATTACGGTTAGAGCATATCTATAAGATTTACGATAAAAATATCCAGGCCGTAACTGATTTTAATTTGCATATCCATGATAAAGAATTCATTGTGTTTGTAGGCCCTTCTGGCTGTGGTAAGACCACAACTTTACGTATGATTGCTGGCTTAGAGGATATATCAAAGGGAGAACTATACATTGACGATGTTTTCATGAATGATGTGGAATCAAAAGATCGTAGCATTGCAATGGTATTTCAAAGCTATGCTTTATATCCACATATGACAGTCTATGATAATATGGCATTTAGCTTAAAGCTACGAAAGGTTGATAAAAAGGAAATAGATCGTCGTGTTAAAGAAGCTGCTAAGATTTTAGGATTAGAGGATTATTTAAAAAGAAAACCAAAAGCTCTATCTGGTGGACAACGTCAGCGTGTAGCACTGGGAAGAGCAATTGTCAGAGATGCTAAGGTATTTTTAATGGATGAACCTCTTTCTAATTTGGATGCCAAATTACGTGTACAAATGCGAGCAGAAATCCAGAAGCTCCATCAACGAATTCAAACGACAACGATCTATGTCACACATGACCAAACAGAGGCTATGACGATGGCTACCCGTCTGGTAGTGATGAAGGATGGCCTTATACAACAAATTGGGACACCTAAAGAAGTATATAATACACCACTTAACATGTTTGTGGCAGGCTTTATTGGTTCACCATCCATGAACCTCTTCCACTGTCGTCTAACAGATACCGAGATCCTTTTAGGCGAGCAAAGCTTCCCTATCCCATCCATGCATTTACCATTGTTAAAGGAAAAAAATTATTTAGGGAAAGAGATTATTATGGGTATACGACCTGAGGATTTACAAATGACAGATGTTATTTCCCCTTACACTTTCACTGCAACGATTGATGTTGCAGAATTACTAGGAGCAGAAACTTATCTCTATTGTTCTTTAGTAAATCAGAATTTTATTGCTCGAGTACAGGCTGATAACAATTTTCATCCATCCGACAAGGTTTTCCTATTTATGAAAGAAGAAAAGATCCATTTCTTTGATCCTCAAACAGAAGAACGTCTTTAAAGCATGCATGCTTCGAATCCATGAGTTCGGGAAGAGAAAGCCAGCTGTATATACCATTGATGGCAATCGAATTTATATTCAAACTTCTACATCTGGTAATTTAAATAAGAAATTAATTGATTTCTTCAAACGAATTAAAAGCACGCTAGGCATTATCCACCTAGCGTGCTTATTCTATTAATCTTATTTTGCCGCGGCTTGAATCTCAAAGTAAGCCCAATGCTCTTTAGGTATATCCTTGAAGATTTGTTCTGTGTCCTCAGTTGGTATTGGACGATTAAAGATTCGATTCAGTACCTTTACTGCCTGTGCACGTGTTAGTTTTTCTTCAGGTCTAAATTCACCATTGCCTGAGCCAACCATTATACCTATCGCACTTATGCGATTGATTTCTTTTGCTGCCCAATGTGTGACCGCCACATCACGATATGTTTCTCCACTTGTATTTATTTCGCAATACGAGGTATCTGTAGCCCCTTCTACACATTGTTTATCAATCCATCTCACAGCAATAACCGCCATTTGGGCTCTAGTAATCATTTCATTCGGCCCGAATGAACGATCATGACGTCCTTGCATAATTCCTTCTGTACGAATATATTCAATATCGTTTTTTGCCCATGAAGTAGCTGTATCTGCATAAAATAGGTTAGACGCTTCTGGTACATGATTGTCACTTAGGTTTCTTGCCAACATTGCTGCCATTTGGGCACGAGTGACATTTACATTCGGACGGAAAGTGCCATCTGTATAGCCGTGAATATAGGAAGCAAATGTGCTGTCTACCTCTATTGGTTCTTTCTCTGGTGGCACTTCTTCCTGCGCTTGTTCTACATAAAGTAGAGAAAATGTAGAAAAGTGCTCTACATCAAAGACTATACCTGTTTGCCCTCTCGTAAATTCTGCAAAACGCCCACGTATTATTTCAACTGTTCCATTACTATGCTCTACATAGACCATCATATCTTCTCGTTGAGCTGATGTGAGATTCGCTGGTAATGGTAGTAGCAATGTTACTTGACGGTTTTGTAGATTTGTGTCGATAGATATTGGCTGACCAACGAGTTTTACATTAGCGCCATTACCCTGTTGTAAAACTATTTCAGCTTGTTTAGCCTGATCCTCAATAGCTTTTTGCCGCAATGCATCCTTAATCGGTACAATTCGGAAGTAAATGTCTTCATTGAAATCATTCATTGAAGTAAAAGGAACATCTATTTTGACCATTCCCATAGCTATACTAAAATGTGATTTACCCTCTATTAATCGCTTAGCAGCATCTCTATCAAGTATCACCTTTGTTTCACTTGCTGGAGGTTCCATATTAGGGATCACAAGTCGAGATCTTTTATCTTCCTTATTCCCTAATATCCGAAGAAACTCGTTTGCATTTGCAACTGTAAAGTTTACTGTATCTTGAAAGCTACCGTTACTCAATACACGTGTTAACACGGTTTGGAGGAGCACATCATCTGGCATACTTTGATCTACAACATTTATCTTTAGCTGATTACTTGGTGCAACAGGATCAGGTGTTGGTGTAGGACTAGGCGTTGATGATCCTCCATCTCCTGGTACATTGTTTTTAGACCACAAAGCATACAATATCAAATTCCCTTTCCCCATTTGAATCGTTTGCCCAATTTTATAAGTAACACCTTTTCCATCAGCCTTCGTATTCCATCCTACAAATGTATAGCCTGCTTTCATTAAATTACCCGTATTGCCTAGTACTGTAATAGTGTCCTGGTTTTTATACTGCTTTGAATCTGTTGGTACTATCCCCCCATCAGACCCGTTACTGTCATACGTAACCGTATATGTTTGCAGTGCACTAGTCGTAAAATTCCAGGAAGTATTATTAGTAATACCTTTATACGCATTACCTGCTACATCAGTAAATGCACCTGCGTCAATTTGAATGCTGTAAGTGGTGTTATGGGCTAAATCCAATGTAGGATTTACTGTCACAGTTTCATTAGTGATAGAAACATTTGCTTGTGTAACAGCAATTGTTTCGACAATTTGGTTATCTGTAGCATTTCTTATGACAATATTTTTACTAGTTACAGGTAAGATCTTTTCATCAAATGTTAATACAAGATTATCTACAGGCTGTACATTAATTGCCTGATGCGCTGGGAAATAGGTTGTTATTTCAGGAGAAATTTTATCAAATATCACAATTGTCCCTGATGAAATCTCTGTTACCTGTAAGCCCTCATTCCCTGCTATATCTTGAAAATCAATTGTAAAACTGATAGGTCCATCTGAGTCTATGGACTTTAACGTATAGCTTGCTTGCCATGTTTTAGCATCCCCATCACCTTTATCATTGACATTTGCTGTTTGTCCTAGGATTGATACATTCGGTGATTGAATGTCCTCACTTGTCTCAAAGTCTATTGTGATTACATCGTCTACCTTAGCAACTGTTGGGTTAGCATTATTTGAAGCCATTGTCACCTTTTTTACTGTTGGCTTTACGCTATCGACAATGACATAGCTTCCATCAGTTACGTCCGTTACCTCTATTGCCGAATTACCTAACAGATCTTTAAAGTTAATTGTAAAAGGTGCTGTTCCCTCTAAATCACCATTATCTATAACATATGTTGCCTGCCAGTTTGTGGATGCTCCTGTTACAATAGCAGCTTTCCCCGAAATGGTAATTATAGGTGCTTGTATATTTTTATCTGTTTTCATTGTTAAGGTGATCGTATCTCCTACCTTAGCCTTTGTAGGATCCAGATTATTCGATTTGATCTCTACCTCTACAGCTTTTGGCAGAGCTTTATCAATCACAAATGTAATGGTTGTGGTATTCCCTGCACTATCTGTTGCTACCAAAGTATAATTTCCAGATGTACTTACTGTGGTTCCACTTGAAAAGGTTGCTCCATTCAGGGTAGCAGTTCCTTCATTAAAACTAATCGTTACATCAGTGTTATAAACACCGTTATTTGTAACCCCTGTTATGACTGGTGGAGTTGTATCTAGAACAATTGTATCTGAGAATGTATTTGATATATTGCCAGCAGTATCCCTTAGTTGCATATAAACTGTTTTACTACCTTCTCCATGGGATAAAGTCCAACTTTTCGTAGATATTTTTGACTCCCAACTGGACCAAGTAATACCATCATTCGAAAAGCGCATTTCTATCGCTTCTCCTTCTAAATCTGTTGCCGTCAAATTTAAGGTAACATTTATAGAACTTGTCGAGATTTGTCCACCGTTAACAATGATGGAACCTGATGGTGCATGATTTTTAGTAATCTGGATTGTAAACTCCTTATCCAACGTATTACCAGCCTCATCAGTTACTCTTATCGTAATCTTATAACTATTTTTCGTATCGAATTCAAACATTGCCTTTGTCTTTAATACATTCCCATCAATCGTAAAGAAGCTTGTATCTCCAGACTGTAATGAATACGTGAATGTTTGTGAGCTTCCTGTATCCACTGCCGCCAATGTTCCAACTGTTGTACCAATGGGTTTCTTTTCTTGTACAGTAGTATTATTGAGCTCAATATCAGTAGGTGGTGTACTATCATAGAATATTTGTAATTCATTTGATGCTTTATTCAATGCACCTCCACTATTTGCAACTACCTTTTCAGGAATTTTGATTTTCACAGCTCCATCAGCAATAGGTGATATAAGAGCTGTATATGTGGTACCACTCCCTGACAGAATTGCCACATTTCCATTTGTAACTTCGATATCCCCAATCATAAAGCCTGTCACTGACTCACTGAATACCAAAGTTATAAGAATTGAATTGCTATTTGTTGGACTAGAATCATTTGGTATAATTATCACTGCTGGACGTGCATTGACGACTAGCTCCATTGTATAGTCAGTACTAAAATCGATACCATCACTTACCTTAAATGTAAAAGATGAAGATGTGCCATTTTCCGTAATATATCTTAAATTACCTGCATCTAAATTAGCCTTACTAATTGTCATACCATTTGTAATAGCTTCCCCACCATCAAATTGCTGATTATTGTTGTTATCAAGAAAGAGCTGTCCGCTATTTGGGATAGTAGAGATTTGAATCTGTTGCAAAGTATCTCCAGCATCTTCATCTGAAAAAGCAAAAGAAGTACTAGTAAATGTATACACTTGACCCTCGTTTACATCTATGCTTCCATTACTGGATGTCGGTGGTTTATTTAAGGCAAGGGTTGTTACCTCCTGCATTAAATATGCACTCTTATTGCCATTGGTATCTTTGACAATGATATTAAAATAATAGGTAGTATTGGCAGCAAGACCTGTAACATTAAAGGAGTTACTATCTTTGGTATAACCGCCTAACGGTGTCCCATTCAATTCTATGGTACTAACCGTATCAATATTGTTACTACTAGATTGATAGACTTGATATTCTAAATCCTCTTGAGCTGTTATATCATCAGATGCTTTAGCCCAGTCCAACTGTACGCCTGAGGTAGTAATATTTGAAGAAGTTATAGCACCATTTGTAATTGTTGGTGGACTATTATTTGGGATATCAATCGTAAATTGGGTAAACGTTAAATCCCATAGTCCCGCCTGTACAGTAGGTATAAAATTTACACTCGCAGTAATGACAAATGAGTTGATTCCTTCTATATTAATAGGAATATCATAAATAGGCTCATGATTTGCAATTGTCTTAAAAATTACAGGATTTCCTTTTGGGTTTCCTGCCCCATCATACCCTTGAATTGTTATGGATAATGCATCGTTTTCAGGATGTTTATTAATCGTATTAATTTTTAATGATTTTAAATCGAAGATCCCACCTGCAAAGCTTTCCCCAGCAGAAATTCTAATTGATTTTGGTGGTGAATATTCATCTGCATCAAAATAATAACCAGCTGGAAATTGTGATCCATTGCTATATGTGAATAAATTAATACCATTATCACCAGGAATACCGCTTACTACAAAGCCATTATTTGTGTCATCTTTCCACGAAGCTTGAGTTAAATCCTGTATACAACTTGGAAAATCTGGCGAATCGCAAGCAGCCGCCTCCACCTTTAAAGGTGAAACGAACCCTAATCCCATCAATTGACTATAAGCGACCAACACCAAACACAGGGTTATGGTTAATATCTTTTTTCCCATTCTATATTCTCCTTCTTGGTTTCACACCCTTCATTTAATGAATCGTTAACTCTTAGGAGGCCATTCCCCATATAAACAAATAATAAAGTTCAGTCCTAAATATGGCTGCATATTGTTATGTGGTTGACTTCCTCCAACAGCATTAACCGTCATTAGATTCATTTGTTTATTTACTTGTGACGTATAAACTGGGACAGTTCCTTTCCCTTGCTGATCTGTCCATATTGCACCCGTTGGATCATTATTAGTGGTTTGAAGATTGTTACAATTTGCTAGATGATTATGACTAGGCATCTCATTTTCCAACAGCGTTACAGAGGGGGCACCACCACTACTCCCTATAATTCTAGGCGTTAAACCTACACCTGTTCCTTGATGAATAGCTGCTCTACCATTTAAATTTGGTAATGCAAAGGTTGTTTTACCATCTCCTCCATATCTGTTACCCAAAATAGCATATAATGCACTATTCGAGGCAATGTTTATTATCTGACCATCACACAAAGCCCAGTCTTTTGGTGCAAAATTACCGCCAAATATTCTAATTTCTCCAATATATGCTTCTGACACTTTGCCCACCTCCTTTTTTCTAATTTCTTGATGGATAAATTCCTACTAAAGCTATGCAGTAATTAGCGACACTGTATGGCTGCATATTTTGATGTGACTGCGAATTTCCTGATGTTGACAATGCTTGCATGTTCATAATAGTATTTGGTTGATTGACAGAATAAATATTATTAGCAGATGTACCCCATACATTTCCAGTAGCCACTTTCAACGTAGCACTTTCTGAACTACCATTAACAATATGTGTATGAGTTGGCATCTCATTAATTGTTAATACATGTACCTCTTCTCCTGCTTTTTGTCCACGTGTGATACTACTGCTTACATGAACTGGGACTCTTCCCCTTAAGTCAGGTAATGCAAATGTCGTAGAGCCATTACCACCATAAGTTGCTCCTAAAATTGAATACAGCGCTTGGTTTGTATTAATTTGTAATATTTGTCCATCACATCGCGCCCATCCGCTTGGAACTGTCCCAAAGCTAAATAATCGTATTTCACCTACATATTGTTCACTCATCCTTCATACCTCCTATTCTGTTGGATACATACCGTAAAGAGCAATAATGTAACTAATTGTTAAAAACGGCATTACATTGTTATGAGAAGCGTTTCCTCCCACACTTGAAACAATGGCGGCATTCATTGTGCCATTTGGTGGTTGTGTCGAATATTGTATATTTTTTGCCCAAACAGCATTTTCTGGACTAGGGGTTGTGCCATCAAGAGAAGAAGCTTTTACCTGATGTGTATGTGCAGGAAGCTGTGAAGAGATTAAAGTGACGGTTTCCGCCCCTCCCATTTGACCATTGACAAAGGTAGTACCAGTAGTTGGATTCTGTCCTTGATGTACTACAACCCTGCCTTGAAAATTTGGTAATGCAAAGGTTGATTGACCATCTCCCCCGTAGGTTGTGCCAATCAAAGAAAAAAGTATTTCATTTTCGGAAATAGATAATAGTTGACCATTACAAAGAGCCCAGCCGTCTGGGGCATAATCACCAGCAAATAACCGAATTTCTCCGACATATTGTTCCATTCTTAAAACCTCCTTACAAAATATTGCTTTACCTAGCACATTACAATAACAAGGTTAAAATTAGGTTAAAAAATATGTTTTTTCCAAAATGGACTAACTCACCAACCATTTAATCCAAAATATCAATACAATATTGTTGCTTATAAGAAAGAGTTAAAAGAAAAAAGTGGGTAATGATATTACATCTATAAAAATATTAAACTAAATACCTAAAACCAGAATTCGTTTTTATTTCCGAGAATAAAAATGTCAAAAGCTATCGAGAGAAAACTTCTCGATAGCTTTTGTCTACAGTCTGAACATACTAACACTAATATGTTTTTATTTTATTTTTTCTTTTAGCCACTTTTTTATGCAACCCCTGAATAACAGAACGTGTTTCATCTAAATAATCCACTGTCTGCTCATAGGCACTCGTCACTATCCCCATAAATAAAATATCAATGACAAGTAACTGCGCTAGACGTGAGGAAGTGGCACCACTTCTAAAAGTTGCTTCAACATTGGGAGAGATATATAAACAAATGTCTGCTAGGCTAGACACTAGTGAACTACCATAGCGCGTTAAACTGATTGTAGTGGCTGGTGTTTGGCTAGCTATTTCAAGGATTTTAGCCACTTCATGCGTTTCTCCGGAGAAGGAGATACCTACTACCACATCCCCCTTCTGTGTATTGACAACGGCTGTAGCTCCTAAATGCAAATCCACAAATGCCCTACTATTTTTATTGATTCGTAAAAATTTTTGATCTGCATCCATTGCTGCTATACCTGATGCACCCACTCCAAAAAATATAATTTTATCAGCTTGTGATAAGGCCGTTATTGCACGCTCTAATTCAGCAATATTTATTAAATTAGCTGTTTGTGTCAAAATTTCACTACTTTGCGTCGTTACCTTCTCTACAATCGATGGCAGCGCTTCATTCGCCTCAATATCTCGATCTTCAACTTTAGCATGTTGTAAATCACCAGCAATGCGCAATTTCAGCTCTTGAACACCACTAATATTTAACGATTTACACAGCCGAATAACTGCGGCACTACTTGTTTGACTAGCCTCTCCTAGTTCAACTGCTGTCATTTTTATAGCCTGTGTAGGATGTGCTAATATATAGCTTGCCACCTTTTTTTCGGAGAGTGGAAGCTTTTCGCACATTTCAGCAAGCATAATTAAACCCGCATTTATTTTTTCCATTTTTCCAGCTCCATCTCTAGATAAAAGGAAGTTATCCATGTACCTCCTTCATCAATATTTCTTTAGAGACACCGCTCTCCGCACATGCCCTTCTGATTGAGCAAGTAATTCCGTCGCCTCTTCAATCGTTGTATTCGTCAGTAGCACCACAATCGCGAGCTTTACTTGATAATTGTTTTGCTCCAGAACACTTTCAGCCTGATTATAAGAAACTCCCGTTACCTCACAGACGATTTGTTTGGCTCTCTCTCGCAATTTAAAATTACTAGCATGAACGTCCACCATTAAATTTTTATAGACCTTTCCAAGCTTAATCATGGTTGTCGTTGTAATCATATTTAATATTTGTTTATGAGCTGTTGCAGCCTTTAGTCTTGTAGAACCTGTTAAAATTTCTGGTCCTGTAATCACCTCTATTGCAATATCTGCATGCTTACTAATAATAGAATGAGCGTTGCTCACTAAGCTGATTGTTTTTGCCCCTAGTTGTTGAGCATAATTTAATGCTCCTTTGACAAAAGGCGTTCGACCGCTTGCTGCAATCCCTATCACTACATCTCGGTTTGTTAGCTGTTGTTTCTGTAGTTCAACCTCTCCTAATGAAAGATCATCTTCTGCACCTTCTATGGCAATCATTACTGCATCTGCTCCTCCAGCCAATATTGCCTGCACAAGCTTTGGTGATGTACTAAATGTAGGTGGACATTCTACGGCATCTAGCAAACCAATTCGCCCACTTGTCCCTGCACCAACATAAAATAATCTACCGCCATTCTTTAGTGCATCCACAACAGCTGTGACAGCCTGCTCGATTTCAGGTAAAACCTTTGCTATGGCTAATGGTACTTTTTTATCCTCTTCATTCATCAGCTTTACAATTTCAATAGTGGACATTAAATCTAGATTTGTCGTATCTGGATGATAGCCTTCAGTCGTCAGTTTTGTCATTCGTTCCATTGAAATCAAATCCCTCCACACTATTTTTCATGGATACTCATCCAAGTTCCTTTTACCTTTCGTTGTAAAGCCTCTGTGATTGGAATTCCTTCACTGAGAAGTCCATTAACGAAAGCTCCTATAACAGGTGGCACCTCTGGTTGTATTAGTCGATTAGGTATTTTAGCAAGCTGTAATTTTTCTCGAAAGCATTGAACAAAATAAAAATTTTCGAATAAACCTCCACATAGGACAATAGAGTCACCTTTTAGCTGAGGCTCTTTTTTCAACATTATTTGGATGAAATGAGTTAAATGATGAGCAGCGTGTTCAATAATTTTTTGTGCCCTATCATTATTTTGCTCTGCTAAACGCAACACCACACGAGCTACGGAGGCTATAAGTACACGTGGCTGTGGATGCTCATAAACATGCGTAATAATTTCAGTAGGATTCTTTAATGCTAGCTGCTCCATAATAGTCGCTGTAAACAGATCCTCATTCACGCCAATAGCATCATAATGTCGCGTAATCAATCGCAATGCCTCTTGCCCAATATAGTAGCCACTGCCCTCATCTCCTAATAAATAACCCCATCCTCCAACACGACTAACTTGATGATTTTTTCCAACTGCATATACGATTGAACCCGTTCCTGCTATCACAACGAGCCCTTGCTGTGTATATGTGCCGCTAGTAAGTGCCGCTACCGCATCATTGGTGATGGTTATCTTACAGGAGCTAGTAGGGAAAAGGAAGCTAATCCATTGCTCCCAGCGTTCTTTATCTAACTGGCGATCGCCCCCTGCCACACATAAGAACACCGCAGCAATATCATTATTTGTTGCATCTATCTTTTGTAGTAACGTGGCAAGGAGCTTGATAATATGTAGCCTTACCTCGTCAGGTGGCGTTGATTTTATATTCGTTCCAGCTCCTTCAACAAAAGCCAGCACTTCCCCTTTTCTTGTCCCAATCACTGCACGAGTTCTCGTCCCACCACCATCGACCCCAATAATGTATTCCCTATTTAATGGCACCAGCCGTCAGCCCCTCCATAAATTGCTTTGAGGCAATAAAAAATAATAGGATCATTGGTAATGAAGCTAATGTTAAACCTGCAAAAAGAGAGCCCCAATCTGCCGAATGCTCACCAAAAAGTGACATCATTCCAACAGGTATCGTCCGTTTCATTTTTTCTGTAATAAAAATAAGCGGGAAGAAGAAATCATTCCATGAAGCAATAAAATTTATAATAACCACTGTTCCAAGGGCAGGTCTCATTAACGGTAACATTACATGCCAAAGAACTCTTAAGTTCCCCGCCCCATCTATACGGGCTGCTTCCTCTAATTCATAAGGCATTGTTTTAAAAAAGCCAGTTAAGATCAGCATGGATAATGGAATACCTGTCGCCATGTTCATCAAAATTAAAGACCATAAGGAATTTATCAGTCCTAAATCACGCATTAATATAAAGAGCGGGACAATCCCCAATTTTATAGGAATCATCATGCCTAATAAAAAAATAAAGAACAATGCATGATTCCAAGAAAATTTAAAGCGAGCAATATAAAATGCAGCCAGTGAACAAACAACCACTATTAGTATCACAGATACAATACTGACAATTAGACTGTTTAGAAAGTATGTGGTAAATGGAATTTTTGCTAATAATGTACGATAAGTATCTAAGCTAAAGCTAGTCGGTAAACCCAATGGATTTTTATAGATATCCACGCTCTTTTTAAATGAAGATAAAATCATTAACAAAATTGGATATAAACTAATGGTCGCCACCGTAAACACCACAAGATAATAAAATGGTCGAACCCAAATAGCGCCTTGCTTCACTATAATCACCCCTTACATTTGAACATTCTTTTTATTGGCAAAGCGTAAAAATAGCGTGGTACAAACTAATATAAATAAGAATAGTACTGTAGCTAACGCCGAACCCAACCCAATAGCTGTTGCCCCAGAAGCGGTAGAGCTACCAAATGCTAAACGATAGAAAAACACAGCTAACGTATCTGTAGAATAGTACGGCTCTCCCATGGAGCCCTGCATTGCATATACTAATTCAAATGCTTCAAATGACTGGATAAATGTTAAAATGCCCATGATCATAATTGATGGCACCATTAAAGGCAAGTAAATCGTACGCAATAAAGTAAAACCCTTAGCGCCATCTAACTTTGCAGCTTCGACTAACTCACTTGGGATCCCTTGAAAGCCAGCAAGAAAAATTAAGACACCAAAACCTAATCCAAACCAACAATTGACTAAAATAATGGCGATTAACGCCGTGTTGGGATCACCAAGCCAAGCCTTTTGTAAAGTTTCAAGACCTAATTTCTCCAAAATGACATTTAAAGTACCAAAATTTGGATTTAGAATGAGCTTCCATAAGAAACCTACAACAATCACTGATAATAATCGCGGTAGAAAGAAAGCAGCCTTAAAAAACTCTGCACCTTTAATTTTTTGATAAATAATAAAGGCAAGAAAGAAGGCTAATCCATTCATAACAATCATTTGCACAACAAAATAGAGGACATTATGTTTAAAGGCATTCCAAAACATGGAGCCATAGGGTTCTATCGTAAAAAGCGTCACAAAATTTTGGAAACCGATAAAATCACCACGAGCCATCCCTTTCCATTCAAAAAAACTATAGGATAATGCCGCTATTATCGGATAAAGCACAAACAACCCATAGATTATTAGTGCAGGAATAGGGAAAAGATGGATAGTCCACCTTACTCTCGATTTCCTCCTTCTTACTGATGGAGCTGTATATTCTCTTATCATGAGCAGCCTCCTTTTAAACAACAAGACCCCTAAACTCCTTATAGCACTTCAGGGGTCTACTGACTTGATGCTTTCATTATTTTTGAAATGGCGTAAACCAAGTTTTAGCGTTTTCCTGTACTTTTGTGGCAACCTCTTCAGGCGTTACTTGACCTAAATACATGCCTTGTAGCTCACTTTCAAGCAAGCTCTTTGTTGTTGGGTCCCCACCAGTAAAATTAGTTACCCACATATATGGCGTTGCTTCATTTGCAGTCGAATGACTAATAGCGTTTAACAATGCATCGTCAGAGGTAATACCTGGAATAGCGCTGATCATAGAAAACTCTTTTACAAACAAATCGCCAAACTCCTTAGTTGTTAAAAATTCTAAAAATACTTTAGCTGCTTCTTTATTTTTCGAATTAGCATTGATCGCAAATGAGCCATCTACCCAAGTCGTCACTGTTGTATTACTCTCTTTAGATGGAATAGGAAAATAACCTAAATCTAAATCTGGATTCATTTCTAATACAACAGGAATTTCCCAGCTACCTAACGGAAACATTGCCGCGTCTTCTAGTGCAAACAAAGTACGGATATCATCCATTCCTAAGCCTTCTGAATTGACAGGAAAATACTTTTTCAAGTCATTCATTACTTGAATGGATTCAATAAACTTCGGATCTGTAAAATCCTTTTCTCCTGCGAGCACTGCTTGGTAAAAGTCATTGCCCTCATAAACAGCAGGACCGACAATACCGTGTAGCAACGATAATAGCCAACCTTCTTTTGTACCCATTGCAATTGGTGTAATACCCTTTTCTAATAATTGGTCATTTAATGCTATGAATTCATCCCATGTAGTAGGAATTTCAAGATTATTATCTTTAAAAATCTTCTTATTATAGAAAAATTGTGTAGAGCTTAAGTTAATTGGTACACCGTACTGATTCCCTTGGTCATCACGAGAAGCCTGTAATGCTTCTTCAGGAAATACATTCAATCCATTTAAACCGTTTATTTTCTCAACATAACCTGCCTCCGCAAGCTTCAATCCAGCTGCATAAGGACGTAAGTGAAAAATATCTGGACCCTCTCCAGCCTGTAATGCCGTATTGAGGACTGTATTATATTCAGTATTTTTAGTTGGGTTAAATGAAACATGTATTTCAGGATGTTGTTCATTGAATAAAGCAATCACTTTTTCATACTTGGCAACATCTTCTGTGCGCCAACTCCCTATTGTTAGCGAAACCTCTTCAGTTTTCGATTTCTCTTCATTATCAGGTGTTGTTGAGGTCGTTATTTTCTCGTTCGTGTTACAGCCTACTAAACCCACAACGAGTAATAAAAGAAGCAACAATAACCATTTACTCTTTTGTCTCATACCAGCAGATCCACCCTTCATATCAGTAATTTTTCATAAATCATCGTATGAAGCTTCTCTCTAATCCTTCCCATGTTTGTATTTCTCCCATAATGCACAGCATTCGTTAGTAAAATGACAAATGCCTTTTTTACAGGGTCCATCCAAATACTCGTGCCTGTAAATCCTGTATGACCAAATGAGCCCTTGCTCCACCTCCTACCAAAACAAAATGATGCTTCATCTCCTCCCCATACTTCAAACCCAAGTCCCCTCGTTTTAAAAGTTTTCGTATAGGCAAGCTCTAACCATTCATATGGAATTACACTTTGTTGCTTGATCCCCAACCAAATTTCCGCATACTTTGCTAAATCCTCTACACATGAAAATAAACCTGCACTACCAGCAATACCATCTAGTAATAAAGCTTTCTCATCATGGACTATTCCCTGTACAAATTGACCTGCCACCATTTCTGTAGATGCTGCAAGCCTTCTTGTATGCACAGGCAGTTGAAAACATGTATGATGCATGCCCCATGGCTTAAAAACCTCTTGCTCTACAAAACTTTTTAATGAAATGCCAGTAACTTCCTCAATCACCTTTCCTATAATAATCATACCTAAATCACTATATTGCACTTGTTCATTTGGCTGCCATACTACATCACTTGCCAGTACCTCCTGCAGGATGTCACGCTTATGATGTCTTTTAACTACAGGTGTTAAATCTGCTGGCAATCCTGAGCAATGCTGCAATAAATGCTGGATTGTAATAAGAGGATAATTAAAATCAGGCAAATAGGTTTGGACTGGATCTGTTATATAAACTTGATTTCGACTCATCAGGAGTAAAATAGCTGGGAGTGTTGCGACAACTTTTGTTAAGGAGGCTAAATCAAACAACGTATTACTTAAAATAGCTTGCTCGCTGCCATCCTCAGCAGTATAGGCTCCATAATTGCATGAAAATAGCCTTCTTTCTTGCTGCTGAACAATTAATACAGCACCTGGAATTTTCTGTTCTTTCACTAAGCCAGTTATATATGCATCTACCAAGGAAGCACCCCACTATTAAATATCTAAATTTTCTGTAAATTAGTATTATCATATAAAATAAAATGATGAAAAATAACACCAATCCTAAAATTTTTTTTCATGTGTACTCAATAAAAAAAGCCCTAGCCAGTAAATATTTACTGGCTAGGGCTACTTTGATTATTTAGTTGGTTTTTTTAAATCCATTGACGCTGCTGCGCTTTCAACTTTTACGCGTTTCAAGAAGAATGCAAGTACCACTGCAATCACTGTTATCCCAGCTGCAATTAAGAAGGAATGCGTAATACCATCTAATAAGGCAGTTTGCATAATCTGATCTTGCATTTGTTGCATTTGCTCTGCTGTAGGCGCTGCTCCTGATTGTGCAGCATTCGCTTTGGCTTCTGCAATTAATTCTTCCGCTTTAACTTTTGTACGATTATTCATAAATGTTACAAGGATCGCACTACCGATTGCTCCTGATACCTGCTGTAATGTATTGTTTATCGCTGTACCATGTGGATTCATCATTTGTGGTAGTTGATTTAAACCGTTTGTCATAATAGGCATCATGACCATCGACATACCGAACATACGAATTGTATACATCGATACGATATATGTGTAGCTTGAATCAATTTCTAACTTTGTTAAACCGAAAGTTGCGATTGTTGTAATCGTTAATCCAATAATGGCTAACACACGTGGACCAAATTTATCGAAAAGCTTACCAGTGATTGGTGACATAATCCCCATGACAAGTGCTCCTGGAAGCATCATTAAGCCTGCTTCAAATGGTTCGATACCACGGATAGACTGTACATATGCTGGTGTTAAAATCATCCCTGAGAACATTGCCATAGAGACAATAACTGAGATAACAGAACCTAAAGCAAACATTGGATATTTATAGATACGTAGTTCCAGTAATGGCTCATCCATTTTCAGCTGTTTAACAACGAAAATAATTAAAGCAATGAAGCCAATCGTAATTGTGCCATATACCCATGGACTTGACCAACCTTTGTCGCCCGCTGTACTAAAGCCGTATAAAATACCACCAAATGCAACTGTTGATAAAAGTACTGAAGGGAAATCTAAGTGAACTTCACGTGTCTCCATCACGTTTCTTAGTTTCCAAACACCAAATAATAAACTAATTAAAGCAAATGGAATAATCATTTGGAAAAGCATACGCCAATCATGATGTTCCACAATATACCCTGATAATGTAGGACCAATTGCTGGCGCCATAATCATAACTAAACCAAAGATCCCCATTGCTGCCCCACGCTTTTCTTTCGGGAAGCTTGTTAGCATAACGTTCATTAAAAGTGGTGACATACTAGAAGCTCCGGCTGCTTGCACCATCCGACCTGCTAGCAGCACGCCAAAATTAGGAGCGAAACCTGCCATAATTGTACCAATTGTAAAGATAGACATCGCTGTAATAAATAAATGTCTATTTTTAAAGCGTGTCACAAAGAATGCTGAAGCAGGCACTAAAATACCGCTCACAAGCATATACCCTGTTGCTAACCATTGTACTTTTGAATAGGTGATCCCAAAATCTTTCATGATTGTTGGTAATGCCACATTCAACAATGTGTTATTTAGAAAAGCAACAAAAGCACCCACAAATAGAATAGCTATCATGCCATAAGGGGGCTTTTTCATTGTTTGCTCACTATTCATTTATATCCCTCAATTCTTTCTTGTGTTTTACGATAAAACTTATTTTATACTCGTAGTCTACTTTTTTCAACAAATAAGTTTATATTTTTTATAAACGTTGATATAAAAGCATTCCAAGTGTAGAATAAGAGTATAATATTATAAAAAAGGTGAGGTTATGAACAAAAGAAAAAGACAAATTATAACAGCAGCACGTGAACTTTTTATTGAAAAAGGCTTTCTAGATACATCAATTAATGACATCATCAATGCGGCTAAAATCTCTAAAGGTACATTTTATAATCATTTTACTTCGAAAAACGAATGCTTAATCGCCATCTTAGATGAAGGTCGCGAAGAAGCTAGTAATCGTCGCCATGAGCTCATTTATGGCAAAGACCCTACAGATTTAGAGGTATTGACGCAGCAAGTCGCTGTTCTCATGTATGTCAATCGTGAACATAATTTAGTACAGATATTCGAATCCATCTTCCAATCAAGAGATAAAGAACTAAAAAAAATTATTATTAATTACCATTTACAAGAACTAGAATGGCTCGCCAATCGTCTAGTACAAGTCTTTGGAGAAGAGATTAGCCCTATTAGCTATGAATGTGCTGTTCAAACACTTGGAATGATTAACCTCACTCTACGTGCTGTCTTTATTGCCGATTATAAATATATCAATCGAGAAGCTATTGTACGTGTAGCATTGCGCAATATTAGCGTAATTATACCCACTATGCTTGAGTCAAAAGAGATTATCGTAAGTGTTGAAATGATCAATACCATTCAAAATGTCGTGAACTATAAAACCGTTACAAAAGGAATGGTTATTGAACAACTACAAGGATTTACAAAGGGATTATCGAGTAACGAAACAATGGAAGGTTTGGAGTATGCACAATTCTTATTAGAAGAATTGCAGAAAGAAAAACCAAAGCTTTTTATCATCGAATCACTTCTTACACCTTTCCGTAAGGCTTTCGTCGGCACAGAACATATCGCAGAGGCCCGTGACATCGCCAATAACTTATGGCGTTACGTAAAAATTGAACAGCCCGCTGAACGATGTACGAAAAATAAATAAAAAAAGAGGTATCAAATGAACACTTTGATACCTCTTTACTCTGTTGAATGAAATTAAGTTCTATGACAGACCTTTGTACAGTCTTAAGAAAGCTCAGAGATTCACCTTAATGACATTGAAATTTTAGCACAAAGATTGTCCCATCCTTACCTGAACGGACACTAATTGTGCCATTGTGTAAATCAATGAGCTGCTTCGTTATGGCTAGTCCTAGCCCTGTTCCTGTTATATCGTCTGTTGTATTCGTACCTCGATAATAGCGTTCGAATAGATTATCGAGCTCCTCCTGTGGAATACCAGGTCCTTGATCAGCAATGGTAAGCATTACTTCTTTACCAGTATGTTGTGCTTCCACAATTACCTTCGTGCCTTCAGGGGTATATTTTTTCGCATTGGTAATTAAATTATCCATTATTCGCTTGAGTAAAAGCTCATCTGCTTGTAACAACACATCACCATACACCTTCACACACACCTGTTCGTCTGCAAATTGTGGTAGCCATGTTGCTAGCGGCAGTACCACTTTATCTAGCTGTATGGCTTTATTTTTTAATTGATACGTATACGTCAAATCCTGAATAAGTGCATCCATATAGGTTGCCTTTTCCTGCATGGTCTGTGCAAAAATACGCATCTCATCCTTTGTCCACTCATAATCCTCCGATGCCAGCATCGTTGAATAACCGTAAATTGAGCTTAACGGGGTCTTTAAATCATGCGATAAACCTGTTATCCACTCCTCCCGTAATTGCTCTGCATGCTTGATTTGCCTTTCATTTGAATCAAGTCGCTCTGATAAGTGATTGAGTGACTCTTCTACTGGTTGAAACAGTTTAAATTTTCTTTTCAACTTACCTGTCTTTTTATGATGGATTTTTTTGTCACTAATCTCACTGTAATCGAATTGGGTAAGTCGCTCAATGCGCGATATCACATAGACAAGTGGTCGCACGAATTGACGTGAAATACTAATAGATAAGAAAATAACGCCCAACAGCAAAATAATATGTCCCCCAAAGAAGATAGAAACAAACAGTACCATTGCCTTATTAAAAGGCTCTTCAAATGGCTTATACGATGGATTAGGCATTCTTACAACAAATGTCTTATCGTTGGCTAAGGCTGTACTTTGCTTCAGCTCCGCATGCTCGAAAATATCGTATTTTTCCTCTAGTAATTGTGGCTTATTTAGCTTCTCATAACGTTCGCCTATGACCTCAATTCGATTCCATTGCTCGTCATAAATTTCAACACTAGCTTTATTTTCTTTTAGACGTTGCTGTGTTACAGCTGAAATGTCCCCTGTCGCTGTCCAGTTTTCAAGCGCATCCTCAAAAAGTGGTTGCACAGGAGTAGTTGGAAGAAATAATAAGTAGTAATTCGGCAATTCCCATGTATGCATGCCTGGTTGCTGCAATGCCAATATTTCACTATCTGACTTTCCACATAGACCACATGTATCTCCTGTATAATCAACAATCGTCATGGTTGGATCAAATAAATAAAGCTGTCCAACATTTTCTTCAGCTCTCTTCACTAAATAATCAGCAATTTTAACTGTCTTCCCTTGCTCTACAACTGCATCATCTTCGATTTCAAAGGAGCTCATCACATGAATGTTGTCACCAACACGGTCATTGATAAAAATAGCAAAAAACACCAAACTCATAATAAAACCTGAAATGATCAATAGATAGAATATGATGAAATACGAAACAAAGCGGAGTGTTAATTTTCCAGCAGGCTTCATGAAGAAATGTCCCCAACAAGCTTATAGCCAATGCCTCTGACAGTAATAATGCATGTTGGCTTTCCAGGATTTTTTTCTATTTTTTCTCGCAGCTTTCTTATATGTACCATCACTGTATTATCATCAAATAAACAATCACCCCATACACGTTCGTATATTTGCTCTTTTGATAACACTTGCCCTGCATTGTCACATAAATATTTTAATAAATGAAACAAGCGACCACTGATTATTTCCTTTACACCGTCTACCTCAATTTCTGCTGCATCAATGTCAAATGTAAAACGGCTGCAAGTAAATATGTGATTTTCTGGTACACCTTTTTTCTTCATATAACGGACTAGCTGCACCTTTACTCGTGCTACAAGCTCTAAGGGGTTAAATGGTTTTGTAATATAATCATCTGCACCATTCATAAAACCACGAAGCTTATCTGCATCACTACTTTTTGCGGTTAAATAAAAAATAGGGGCATCACTTTTTTCTCGAATACTATTCGCAATATCCAGCCCACTTCCATCTGGTAGCATGATATCTAATAGATAAAAATCAAATGTTTTAGTATTCATTTCATCTTTTGCTTCTTCAATTGTATTACATAAGGTAATATTGTTAATTCCTTCTTTTCTTAAAATGATTTCAATCATTTCAGCAATGGCACGTTCATCCTCTAACACTAAAATTGATGCTTCCTGCATTTCCTCACCTACTTTTAAGATTACTTTAAGGTAGTCATTATTTCACCATAAGCTTCCCTATTTATTATATGTATAAGATAACCAATTAAGGAGATAAAACGCAATGACAACTAATCGTGTTACTTTCATTGATACAATGCGTGGATTTAGTTTATTTGGCATCTTAATGGCAAATTTGCTAATCTTCCAATTCGGGATGTATGGCAAAGATGAATTAAAAAATCTTTCTACCTTAGATAACGGGGCTTTATATTTTGTAAAAGTTGTGATTGAAGGCTCGTTTATGCCCATCTTCACTATTTTATTCGGCTTCTCACTTATTAAATTAATTGAATCCATCCGCAGAAAAAAGAATAAAAGCCGTTGGTCTATTTTACGTCGTGCAACAGGATTAATTGCCCTTGGCTTATTACATTCTATTTTATTGTGGGAAGGCGATATTCTATTTTCTTATGGCTGTATGATGTTATTTTTAATCCCATTTATTAATCGTAAACCAAAAACTTTATTTATTTGGGCTGGTATCCTATTTGTACTAACTACGGCGTTAACATACGGCTCTATGGAAACGTCTAAAAAAGAACAAAAAGAGATAGACACATACATCGAGCAAGCGGATGATGTTTACGCTAACGGCAGCTACTTAGAAATTTTTGATTTTAGAGCTAATGCCGAAGTACCAGGAATGGATGATTCTTCATTTATTTTCATTATATTAATTTTTGCACCTATGTTCTACGCACCACTATTCCTGTTTGGGATGGCGCTTGCTAAGAAGCAAGCCTTCGTGGAGATGCATAAGGAAATGAAATGGTATAAGCTAGGTGCTCTCCTTGTACCTATAGGACTCGTATGTAAAAGTGTAAGTTTTATAGAAAGTAAAAGTGCATTTTCTTCTATTTTATTAATGGGCGGCTCCCAGTTATTAGCGATTGGCTATGTTTGCCTCGCAGCATACATTTATAACACCCGTCCCGTTCAACTACTGGCTCCTGCATTTGAGAGCGTTGGCAAACTATCACTAACCAATTATTTACTACAAACCATCATTTGTACAACTGTTTTTTATGGCTATGGCCTTGGCTTATATGGCAAATTAGGGGTCTTTGGCGGAATCCTTTTCGGAATTGTTGTTTATAGCCTGCAATGTGTTTTCAGCCTTGCCTATTTAAAGAAATTTAAACGTGGTCCATTTGAAACAATTTTACGAATATGGACAAATTGGTCTTGGACTGGTCAAGTAAAATAAAACCCCTCAAACAAGCAAATTAGAAAGGAATATTTTTTATGAATAGTGACACAAAAGAAGACTTTACAGACTCATGGTGGTTTTTAGGCATTTGTGCAGCTGTAGCAGTAATTTTAACACTATTTGCCTTTTCATAGACAATATCGATTTCATTTGCCTCCTTGCTGTATACTAGTATTACAACTATACAGCTTAGGAGGTATTTTGTTGTTACAGCGTATTATGATTACTGGCTATAAACCACATGAGCTTGGTATCTTTAATGATAAACATCCTGGTATTGTCATCATAAAGAAAGCACTGGAAGCTCATCTACGTACACTGCTTGATGAAGGACTCGAATGGGTTATTATCAGCGGTCAGCAGGGCGTAGAAACTTGGAGTGCTGAAGTTGTTTTAATGTTAAAAAAAGAATTCCCACTTTTAAAATACGCCGTGATCACACCTTTTTTAGAGCAAGAGAAAAATTGGCAAGATCATAAAAAAGAAAAGTATCAAGCATTAATTGCCCAAGCTGATTTTGTCACAAGCGTGACCAAAAAACCCTATGAAGCTCCTTGGCAATTTATTGAGAAGGACAAATTTATTATCCAAAATACAGATGGACTTTTATTAATTTATGATGAAGAAAATGAGGGTTCACCCAAATATATCAAACGGCTTGCAGAAAAATATATGGAGTCCCATGATTATAATCTTTTAACAGTAACTGCCTATGACTTACAATTAATAGCTGAAGAAATTCAACAGCAAAACTGGTAGAAAAATATTGATATAATTTTCTGACAATTATATACTAGAAGTAATAAAAGCTGATTGTTCTTATGGTTTTTACCTATAATTTGAAAGGAGCTGTCATCATTTGAATAAACATATTGAAATGATTCTTGAAGCTTCTCCCGTAAATGTGTCACATGATACGTATCGTAGAGAATGTCGGTATACACGGGGAATTCATATTGAAGAACAAGAATTTCTTGCTATTTTAAATACAATGAGTCATGATTCACGCTTATATTTTGATTTCCATAATCCACGTAAAGAGATTAAAAAGGGAACCTATTTGAATGGACACTCCGGTTTAGCCTACAATATTTATGAGTACTATAAACAAAATTATAATATTGAGATATCCGAATTAATCAACGGTAAAGATTTTTATGTAAAAATCGTATAAAGCTGAAGCCCCGTTAAAGTTAAAACTTTAACGGGGCTTCTTTGACCTTATAGGTCTGCTACTTGAGCACCTAATTCTTTATTATTATACATTTCTGTATCTAATTCTTTAGTAATACGCGCTGTTGTAACACCAGCAGTCATTGAACCACTTACATTTAACGCTGTACGACCCATATCAATTAAAGGCTCAACAGAGATTAATACACCTGCTAGAGCAATTGGTAAATCAAGTGCTGATAATACAAGGATAGCTGCAAATGTTGCACCACCACCAACACCAGCTACACCAAATGAGCTAACTGCTACTACTGCAATAACTGTAATAATGAACACAGGGTCAAGTGGATTAATGCCGACTGTCGGTGCAATCATAATGGCTAACATCGCAGGATATACACCTGCACAACCATTTTGACCGATTGATAATCCGAATGAGCCTGAGAAGTTTGCAATCCCCTCAGATACTCCAAGACGACCTGTTTGCGTTTTAATATTCATCGGTAAAGTACCAGCACTAGAACGTGATGTAAAGGCGAATAATAATGTTTCTGCCGATTTTTTCAAATACGTAAATGGATTTAAACCACTTAATGTAATGATTAATAAGTGTACGATTAGAACAATAAATAGAGCTACATAAGAAGCAATAACAAACTTACCTAAATTATAGATAGCTCCAAAATCAGATGTTGCTACCGTACGAGCCATAATCGCTAGAATTCCATATGGCGTTAAGCGTAATACAATTGTTACAACACCCATAACAAGGGCATAGATGGCATCCAAGCCTTTTTTAATTGTAGCTGCTGTTCCCTCATCCTTACGTGCCACACGTAAATAAGCAAAACCAAGGAATGCTGAGAAAATTACAACCGCAATCGTTGAAGTAGAACGAGCACCCGTTAAATCAAGGAATGGATTTGCTGGGAATAACTCAATAATTTGTGTTGGTAAATCAGGAGCTGCTAAGCCCGTTGTTTTTTCTTCAAGGTATTGACCACGTGCAGTTTCTGCGTCACCTTGTAAAATTTGTGTTGCATCTAAATCAAAGACTGTTGCAGAAAGAATACCTACAGCTGCCGAAACGGCTGTTGTACCGATTAAAATGGCTAAAATAAGTGCTGCCATCTTTCCGAAATTTTTACCAATCTTCATTTTAGTAAATGCAATTAAAATGGAGATAAATACCAATGGCATTGCTACCATTTGGAGCAGTTTCACATACCCAGTACCGATAATATTGTACCAAGATGTTGTTTTGGCTAATACTTCAGAATCGAGACCATAAATAAAATGAAGTCCAAGACCAAGTACAATCCCTAAGCCTAAACCGGCAAAAACACGATTAGAAAACTTAACGTGCTTTTTATTCATAACATATAAAATTCCAACGAACACAAGTAACACTGCTACGTTAAGAATGATTTGTAAATTCGACAATGGAATGCCTCCTAAGATGTTTTATAATAATGTAATCGAATTATATACCCATAATCCCTATAATTCAAGTATGTTTTATTAAGATTAATAAATTCCTATAACAAAATGCTTTCTTGCTAAGGATTATACCCCGAAAAATGGCGTAACAATCATCCTCTGGCAAAGGATTAATCATGGAAAAGTTCATAAAAAATGTTTGTAAATGTATAGCTAGTTTAATCAATGCCACTACATTTGGTGACAAATGAGTAACTGCCCCTATACTGTTAGTTTTTAACAGTGCAGGGGCAGCCTTTTAAGCATTATTTCTAATTACAAATCTTGGTTCGTAGTCACTAATGATGTCAAACACACCGTCATTATAGCAGTAGATATGATGTTCTACGGTAGGAATTTCTTTGCTTCCAATCCACGGGAGTTGATCAAACCATTCTATATAATCTGAATTGCTCATTTTATAAAACCATTCTGCTGAAGAATTTTTAGATTGTTCTTGGGTCATGGCTTCAGTGACCATGTCTACTAAATCAGATCGTGGGATTTCTCCAGTATAGCGAAAAGACCAAACATAATCGTGAATAGGAGACATCTTATCATAGATAATATCAACTTCTGTATTGTTTCGATCTATTAATGTTAAGCAGAGCCCTCGATCTGTATAATTCAATGTGGCATTAACGATTTGGGCTCTTTCTAAGCAAGTGACGGGTTGCCAAATGTGCAGTCTTCTTGAATCCATCTAAACCTCCTGTAACCAAAATATATATCAATTTTATTTAAATTTTCATATATTTTACATATCAGTTCCACAAATCTAACATAGTTTGCTAATGAACAAAATAATTTTGTTGTTTATTAATGAGGTAACAACTACCAGCTATTTTTTTACACTGCTTTTTTACATGTGTTACCGCATTGGATAATTGTTCCACAGATTCAAAATACTGATATTCATTCGTAATAACGGCAATAGATAAAGATGTACATGTTAAAGGCTCCAGTTCTCCAGATCTATTAGCTACCTGAACATATGCTAAATCCTCCAACTCATAAAAACTAAGTATGTTGGCATCAAAGTCATCAATAATTTTTTGACACATCTTTTCTACCTCGTAATAAGGTAGAATGGCTACAAAATCATCTCCACCAATATGTCCTAAAAAATCCTCTACGCCGCAGATATGTCTTTTTAGTATTTCTGTTAAATACCGTAAAATTTTATCGCCTTTATTAAAGCCATATGTGTCATTGTAGGATTTAAAGTGATCTAAATCAAAATAGATTAAACTATATTGCGATAGCTGTAATGCTTCTTCTAATTTTTCATCGATTAATTTATTGCCTGGAAGACTACTTAATGGATTCAGGAAACTTGCAATGGCTACTTGTGTATCAACAAGCTTTAACAATAACTCTCGAATACTAACCATGCCATAATAAAGATTGTTTTTCGTGACAATGACATCATCATATAAATCCTCTGGAGGTCTAGCCATAGCTAATGTACTAACCTCTGTGATTGGTGTATTACGATCAACGATTAAAGGATTTTTCTTTATCATCAGCTGATTTTGACGTTCCATTAATAAATGATAGCCATATCGAGTACCGATTTTTTGATAGAAATGTGTGCGTGTAATATGTCCAATTGGTTTTTCATCACGCACAACAACAACGCTACGCAACGATGGATTACTTGTAAAAAGTACATCTACTTCTTTGTTTTTCACAAATTCATCAATACATGGAACTTTCTCAATGACTTCCCCTATCTTCATGGTCACCCACCCTTATTTTCCCCATATATATTTCCTTTGCAGGCTTTCCTATCGCATATCCCTGTGCATAATGAATGCCAATATGATGGAGATAATCAAGCTCTTCTTGTCTTTCAATCCCTTCAGCGATGATTTTAGTATTGGCTTGTTCAGCATATTTCATTAACAATGTGACGAGCTGCTGTTGTTCACTATTTTGGTCTATGAATTGAATTAATGAACGGTCTAGCTTAATAAATTCCGGCTTTAAATAGATGAGCGTTTTTAAACTATTATAACCTGATCCTACATCATCTACGGCAATGCGATAGCCCTGTGATCGATAATGCGATAATACACGTTCAAACTCCACAAAATCTATTACTGCACTTCGCTCAGTTAGTTCAAAAACCACTTGCTGAGGTTTGATTCCAAGCTCCTTCAATAATTGTAGTGTTTCGCCACTGTGATATTTTTTATCTAATAAAACATTCGGATGTATATTAAGGAACACTAAAAAGTTTTTATTCACCAAGTCTTTGTGTAAACGTTCCTTGAAACGTTTCAAGGAAAGATTTCTACAAAAACATTCAAATAAAAAAACGCAATCTGTTTGTCCTACAAACTCGTAAAACTGGTCCACACTGTTAAATAATGTTGAGGGTAATGGTCGATTTAAGGCTTCAAATCCTATTGTTTGCTGTGACTGTAAATCTACAATAGGTTGAAAGTATGTATGTAAATCGTTATGTTGAATAATTTGTTTCAATGCCTTTAAACGTTTCATATATAACGAACTACTTTGATGCTGACCATATAAATATTTAAAAAAAGAAAATATATTACTTGTTTTTATACTTTGTCCCACTACAGACTCCATCCCTGCACCTCTTCAATTGGTTATTATGGTTCATTGTACGCTTTGATTGTAAACAGACTGTGAATCGAATGTAAAAAGAGCAAGTTCCAGCAATAGGTTTTAACAAAACTCTTTTCTAGTTAATATTTCACAATATTAAAACTATTACAAATAATTTATTTGATATAAAATGATATTAGTGTATGATTGTAATAATAGGTTTATATTACCTATTATATTTTTTTGTGTTTTTACTGTATTGGTCTTAATAGGGATACCTATTTAGATAAAAATTATTCAAGGGAGGATCCTGTTAATGAGCTTGTCTATTCAACAATTATTGGAGAACAAAGGAATTACACCGAAACCTGAACACCTTGAACTATTAAAAACGCGCTGGGAAGGTATGCAGTCACTTCGCAGCAATTTAGAAGGTATTGCGATCGATGATGCAGACATCGCCGTACGTAGTATTCCTGGAGGTGATCACATTGACAACTGATTTACATTTAAAATCTGTTGAAGAGTTGGCACCTTTACTTGCATCAAAGTCGCTATCTCCCGTGGAATTAACGAAAGCTATTTTAGATTTTGCTGAGGAAAGTCAGCCTAAAATTAATTCCTATATGGCTTTTTATCGGGAAGAAGCCTTAGCAAGGGCAAAAGAAGTTGAACAGGAGATTCTCCAAGGTCATTATAAGGGTATGTATCATGGGATACCTATGGCCTTAAAGGACAACTTGTATTTTAAAGATAAAATAACAACGATGTCCTCAAAAATTCATAAGGACTTCGTTTCTGATTATGATGCGACAGTGGTTGAAAAGCTACGTGATGCTGGTGTTATTTTCACTGGGAAATTAAGTATGCATGAATATGCATGGGGAATTACCAATAACAACCCTCATTACGGCCCTGTTCGTAACCCATGGGACTTAGATAAAATTCCTGGTGGTTCAAGTGGAGGCTCTGGTGCGGCTGTTGCAGCTGGAGCAAGTGTTGCTTCACTAGGGACAGATACAGCAGGCTCTATTCGAATTCCATCTTCTGCTTGCGGCATTGTAGGTTTAAAACCTACACACGGTCGTGTAAGTAAATACGGCTGCTACCCGCTAGCATGGAGCTTAGACCATATTGGTCCGATGACAAAGACAGTTAAAGATGCAGCGGGCTTGCTCGAAGTCATTGCTGGTTTTGATCATCGAGACCCTACTTGCGTGAATGTTCCAGTAGACAACTATGAGAAGCAGCTTACTGGCAATATCAAAGATCTAGTGATTGGTATCAATGAAGAATATTTCTTTAATAATGTTGATGCTGATGTAGAGAAGGCTGTTAGAGCAAGTATTCAAAGCTTAGTGGATTCAGGCGCTAAAGTAGAAGTGGTGCGTATTCCTTCCCTACAATATGCAGAATGGGCAGAGCTTGTGACGTCTCTTTCAGAGGCAGCAGCTATACACCATTCAGATTTACAAAAGAGACCACAAGATTTTGGTGACGATATTCGTCTGCTATTTGAGCTTGGTGAATTGCCTTCTGCAGTCGATTACTTGCAGGCTCAGCAGGTACGTCGTCAAATCAAGCAGGAGTTTACAGAGATTTTTAATAAGGTAGATGTGCTCATTTCCCCTACCCTACCTGTTGTAGCTAGTACAATTGGGGATGATTTTGCAGAGTTAAACGGACAAAAAGTAGATTTAATTGATAATATTATCCGCTTTACAGGCCCTAGTAACTTAACAGGCTTACCTGCCCTCTCGGTTCCTTGTGGCTTTAAAGGAAACTTACCAATAGGTCTACAAATTATTGGCCCAGCCTTTAAAGAAGGACGCATTTTAAATGTAGGCTATGCTGTTGAGCAAGCAAATCCACAGAGAAATAGAAAACCAAATATTTTTGCTAATATCTAAACGATAAGCACTAGAAATCTGCTCACTTCACGGTATACCACTGAATGAGCAGATTTTTTTGTGGGGGAAACCTGCTAGCATTCATAGTAATGGTTTTTTATGAACAAGTAATTTTATAATAGAAGCTAGAAGCTTACTACAGGAAAGGCAATGATCCATTCATGAATGTAGAGAAATTTTTACAACTACCTATTACCAAAGACTTCACTGTTATAGCGGGTCACAACGGCTTAAATAAAGCTGTTCAAAATGTAGAAATATTAGACTTTGAATTTTCACCTGACATCCACCATGTCAGAGATACTATCTTTACACCCAACAGTGTTGTGTTAAGTAGTTTATTATTTGCTAAGCAAAAGCCTGAGTATTTATTCAATGCTGTTAAAAATCTAATTGAGCTTGGGGCTAGTGCTTTAGCTTATAAGCCTGTTATTTTTAAGGAATTACCTGAAGAAGTTTTGTCGTATGCAGAGCAGCATAATTTCCCTATATTGCGCTTTGGTGGAGATGAGTTTTTTGAAAAAATCATTTTAGAAACGATGGCTTATGCTAAGACACAGGATTATTCCTATTTTATAGAAACTATTTTACGAAGGTTAGTGGAGGAAGATGTAACACAGGAGCAAATCAAATCCATTTTACAACAGCTCAATAAGCCCTTTGAAAAATATGTATTTATAGCAAATTTACGAGCTGGTGACACAATCCATCCGAACTGGATGCAGCCCTTTTACTCGTTGGAGCCACTATTAAAATCGGGTATGATTTGTTCTTATAAAAAAAGTCTTTTTATCATCATGACACATCCATCTCAGCAATTCCAATTTGAAAGGGTTTTACATGAATGGCTAGCATTATATACCATACCCACTGATACAATCACTTTCGGCTATAGCAGTTGTAATGATACCCAGACTGGATTCCCAATGGCATTACGCGAAGCTTTTTTTGCCAATATTTTCGCTGAAATCGATATGCTCCCTAGCTGTCATTATAAGAATCTCGCGTCTGATTGTTTATTAATCGAGTTATACCGTAAAGATGCAACATTCGCTATGGACTATGTTACCTCCTTTTTAGCCCCTTTACTTGATGATAAGGCTGATCCAGACTTAATGGAGACCGCCATAACTTATATCATTAAAAAAGGAAATATTAAGGAAGTTGCTGTAGCACAATTCTGTCATCCAAATACAATTCGCTATCGTATGGCTAAAATACGTCAGCTAGTAGCACCCATAGATAATGATTATGTTTTTTATGAACGCCTAGCTGCAGCCGTTAAATTGTACTTATTACATAGCAAAATGAACAGTGACTAATCGCTTTGGAATAAGTACAAAAAAACGCCTGAATATTTAGAAATAAAATCAAATTCTTTTCTTCTCTCTTATGCTATTCTATTGAAGTTAGGAGGAAGAACACATGAAAACTTACATAGCTGATGGCATGTTATTAGTTACTGCAATCGTGTGGGGTAGTGGATTTGTTGTAACGGCCATTGCTCTAGAATATTTAACAGCATATCAAGTAATGGCTGGCAGATTTTTATTAGCTTCAATCATATTAACCGTTTTATTTGGCGCCCGCTTAAAAAAGGCTTCGAGATCAGTAATTTGGAAGGGAGCTTTATTAGGTACGATTTTGTATATAGCGTTTGCCCTTCAAACAGTCGGACTGCAATATACAACACCATCTAAAAATGCCTTTTTAACCGCAGTTAATGTCATTATTGTTCCTTTAATAGCATATGCCGTTTATAAACGGCGTATTGATGGCTACGAAATCATTGGTTCGATAATGGCAATTGTGGGCATTGGCTTTTTATCATTACAAGGCTCATTGACAATGAATATAGGTGATGCCCTATCATTAGCTTGTGCTGTTGCTTTTGCCTTTGATATCTTTTGTACAAACCTTTTTGTTCAAAAAGAAGATGCCATTGCTCTAACTATTATTCAGTTTCTCACAGCATCCTTTATAGGTGTTATCGTTGTCATTAGTCAAGGTGAAATTCCTACGTCGCTTGAAAAAGAGGCAATTTACTCGCTTGTTTATTTAGGGATTTTTTCTACGACAATAGCTTATCTTTTCCAGAATGTGGCCAATCAATATACAACTGCCACAAAGGCTGCGATTATACTATCAACGGAATCTTTTTTCGGCATGGTTTTATCCGTTATCTTTTTGCATGAAATGCTAACAAGCCGTATGGTCGTTGGTGCCGTCCTTATTTTACTAGCTATACTAATTGCCGAAGTGAAACCCGCACATCCAAAAAAGAAGCTAATGAAAGCACTCGATAATCAGACCCCCAAATAGTTTCAGTTTATACTGGAACTTTTTTTATGTTTATTAAACTCGACTAGTAATAATGCTTGTCGTAATCCCCACAACTAGCACTGTAATTATAGATAATAGCAAGGTCGAGGTGGATAGGAGGAAGCCGCCTATAACAATCACGATGGAATCAATAAAAAATATTAATATCCCAACATTGATACCCGTTTTATCACAGATAAATTGTGCTATCAAGTCAGTCCCCCCTGTGCTTGTCTGAAATCGCAGCATTAGACCAATACCAAAGCCTACAAGTATTCCTCCAAGAATGGCACTATAGAGCGCATCAATTTGCACAAGATTGCGGACAGGCTTTAAAAAATCGATAATGAAGGAAGACGTTAGTAAGCCATGTATACTATTGTAAAAATAGGTTTTATATTTAAACCACGCAATAATAAAAATTGGAATACTAATGATAATAATCATTAAACCAATTTGGAGCTTATATAAATAATGTAAAATTAGCGCTAACCCTACTACTCCCCCATCTAAAATTTCATAGGGCGTTAAAAATAAGTTTATTCCTAACGACAATGAAATACTTCCTATTATAATGACTAGACTTTTTGTAAAGAAATACATACAACCCCCCTCCGTGTCTATGCATGTCTTATAGTATGAAAATAGGTTATTGAACATGTTATGAAATAACCTTAGATGATTAGCCATTTTTATCGAGTGCATTTGCTAAATTTCTTCGAAACTTATTCAATTTATTTCCGTATATACAGATAAATTTTAAATTAACAAAGGGGATTATGATATGGAGCATGCTTTATTGGAACAAGTTAAACATACTAGAACTTTTTTAAGACAAGAACAATTGGAAACAATCTTTGAAGAGTTTGATGGTCAACGAATGCGCTTAACAGAGGTACAGCGCTTGGAGAAATACCGTAAAATGCTTGAAAGTCCTTTTCGCTTTTTCCGTGGAAGTGCCTATCTCTTTTATTTTGATATGACAAAATCCGCTTCAATCTTCCATACTCCTGATAGAAAACCGACTTGGATTCAAGGTGACATGCATATGGATAACTTCGGTGCTTTTCAAAATGAAGCTGGCTCCATTGTTTTTGATGTCAATGATTTCGATGAGGGCTATGTCGGTTCATATTTATACGATATTATTCGTATGAGTATTAGTATTGCACTTTATTTAGAAGAACAAGGCTTACATAAGACAACCCAAGAAACGGCTATTCAACATTTTCTTAATAGTTATATCAATCAACTAAAACGATTTGAGCGTAAACAGGATGATCCTCTAACACTCATTTTCACAAAGAACAATACCAAGGGACCCGCAAAGAGGTTATTGAAAAAGCTTGAGAAACGCCAACGATCCCATTTTTTACAGGATATTACGTATCTCAATGAAGACGGCGAGCGCGCTTTCTTATGGAATGAAGAAATTCAACCAGTCACTGCTGAGGAATACAGTGCCATTTCAAACGCACTTTCTACATATAAAATTAGGGACATAGCTTATAAGTATGGATCTGGTACAGCTTCAATCGGTTTAAAACGTTACTATATTTTAGTGGAAGATGAAAAGGGTGCATCAGGGGTTGAAAATTTAGTGTTAGAAATGAAAGAAGTACGCACAGCCATTCCTGCCTACTTTCTTCCCTATCAGGATCTATTTTGGGCTCATTATGAGCACCAAGGAGCACGAGTAGTTGGAACTCAAAAAGCCATGCACCACTTAGAGGATCCACATTTAGCCTTTATTACAATGAATGGTCAGGAATTTTATATTCGAGAACGTTCTCCTTATAAAAAGAAGATTAAGCCTAAAAACTATAAGGATGTAGAGGATTACTTTACAACAACATCACTTATGGGGAAAATTGCCGCTAAAATACATGCACGAGCTGACATCGATTATTCTCATGTTTTTACCTATCACAGCGAGGAGGAGATTTTAAAAGCAATCGGTAAAGAACGGAATGTATTTATAGAACATACAATTTTACAAGCAATGAGTTACAAAGAAACCGTCTATACAGATTATGACTTATTCAAAAACTGGGTTGAAACAAAAATGTAAAAAGGGACCTTCGCTTTTAGCGAAGGTCCTCTCATATTGAATATTATTTTTGCTTGGCCTTCATACGAGCAAGTAAAAAGCCGCCCTTAAATGATTTAGGCTCATACGAGATAATAAACGCATTCGGCTCAAATTGCTCTACTATTTGAAAGAGCTCTCCTTCACGATTCCTCTTCGTTAAGATCTCATATTTATAGCGGTTACTATCTCGCCCTTCTCCTATATAAATCGTGACTGCAAACCCTTCGTGGCGAAGAAATTTCACAAGCTCTTCATTCTTATTTTGCGTATTAATGGTTGTATAAACATAGCCTATCGCTAGCTTTCGTTCTATTTTTGCTCCTAAAAATATACCTAATCCAAACCCAACTGCATAGACAACCATAGATAACATACTTTGCTTCCCACTGAAAACGAGTGAAAGGCCAAATACATACACCAACATCTCCAGCATACCAAATATCGCTGCAAGGAATGTGATATTCTTTACCAAAAATATTGTTCGTAATGTTAAAAAAGGTACATATACTAATTGTAGGATTAAAATTAAAACAATACTTTGCATTTGTGCTAGACCTTTCTGAGAGTAGTTTTATATAAGTATATGTTGAAAGAGAGAGTTACATGCGATTTCAACAACTCTATTTTAAATTCCCTTTTAGTCTAATTTTAAACATTCCTTATGACAGTCTAAAGTTATTTTAACGGAACAAATTTTAACTAAAATCATAATCTATAGTTTAAAACATACAATCCATAACAACAAAAAAGTGACACCTCCTCAAATCTAAATCAATAGATAAAAGTAGGTGACACTTTCTTTTCATCAAAATATGTAAAATATTTAGATGAATATTATTTAATTATCATTTTATACTTCCCCGTGCATCGGGTCTTTTTTATGCTTAGGCCCAATCATGTTGAATAAAATATTTAGGATAATTGCTGTGACTGAACCACAAACAATACCATTTGACGTTAAGATTGAAACGCTTGTTGGCAGTGCATCAAAAATGCCAGGAACAACGGATACACCGACACCTAAACTTACTGCAATCGCTGCAATCATTGCGTTTTCCGCTGATTCATTCATAACAGGTACAAGCATTCCCATACCTTGTGTAATCACCATACCGAACATCGCAAGCATTGCCGCACCTAGTACAGACGTTGGAATAATCGTTGTTAATGCTGCGATTTTTGGTAGGAAGCCAAGTGCTACTAGTAAACCACCTGTGATGTAAATGACTTTACGGTCTTTTACGCCAGACATACGCGTTAATCCCACGTTTTGTGAGAATGTTGTGTATGGGAAGGCATTGAAAATACCACCGATTACTGAAGCTAGACCTTCTGAACGGTAGCCACGAGCCAAATCTTTTGAATCTATTTTTTTATTACAAATATCACTTAGCGCAAAATAGACACCAGATGATTCTACTAAAGATACCATTGCTACAAGTGTCATGGTAATAATCGCCGTTACATCAAATGTTGGCATGCCAAAGTAGAAAGGTTGTACCATGTGAAATACATTAGCATCTGCAACTGGGGTGAAATCCACCTTGTCCATGAAGGCACCTAAAACAGTACCTACTACTAATCCTATTAAAATAGAAATGGCACGAACAAAGCCCGTAGAAAAGCGATAAACGACTAAAATGACAACCAATGTAATAAAGGCTAAGGCTACATTAGAAGCAGAGGCAAAATCCTCAGCACCTTGTCCACCTGCCATATTGTTTAATGCTACTGGTAATAAGGAAATACCGATAATTGAAACAACTGACCCTGTTACGACTGGTGGGAAGAATTTCACAAGCTTGCCGAAGAAGCCCGCAATTATCATTACAATTACACCAGAGGCAATAATAGAACCATAAATGTCCGTAATACCCTGCTCTGGGTTTGTACCAATCGCAATAATTGGACTTACCGCTGTGAATGTACAGCCAAGTACTACAGGTAAGCCAATACCAATGAATTTACCTGAATAAACCTGTAAAAGTGTAGCGATCCCGCACATCATAATATCAATTGCTACTAAATATGTCATTTGTGTTGAATCGAAGCCAATTGCCCCACCGATAATCAGTGGCACTAAGATGGCTCCAGCATACATTGCAAGTAAATGTTGAATCGCTAGCGCAGTCGATTTAAAGGTATTCATTACGCGCGAGCCTCCGTAGCAAATGTTACTTTGCCATCTTCAAGAGAATCTACAATTGCTAATGACTCAACGCGAACACCTTGCTCACGCAATAGTTTTCCGCCATCTTGGAAGCCCTTTTCAATAACAATTCCAACTCCTACAACATTCGCACCCGCTTGTGCAGCAATATCAAGTAAGCCTTTGACAGCCTCACCATTAGCTAAGAAATCATCTACGATTAAAATATTGTCATCTTCGCTTAAGAAATTACGTGAGACAGAGATCTCATTTGTTTCATTTTTTGTGAATGAATGTACCTTTGAAGAATAAAGGTTATCTGAAAGAGTTAATGATTTACGTTTACGAGCAAACACGACAGGCGCGCCAATTTCTAAGCCTAACATCACGGATGGGGCAATACCTGAAGATTCTATTGTTAAAATCTTTGTAATCACTTGATCAGAGAAACGATTTGCAAATTCATGACCAATTTCCTTCATTAGCATCGGATCAATTTGATGGTTTAAAAATGAATCAACCTTTAATACGGATGAAGATAATACTTTACCCTCTTGCATAATTTTGTCTTGTAATAACTTCATTTCTTTCATATCCTTCTTTCGTAAAAAATTATAAAAAAACGCTGAATACTTTGATTCCATTCTGCTACGAGTGGAGCAAAGCATTCAGCGCAAAAACGTCGAAATGAATAGAAAACATCATTAAATTGAAGTTCTCTAAAAGCATTGCTACCCATAGTCGATTCATTTACGGTAAATCGGTAGAAACTTGCGAGCCCTATTCTCGCTATTATATGAGTGGATTTGTATGAAACTATCAGAATAACCAATTTATCACTTTATTCGGTAAGGGCTACTATCTCTCACCAAAAAAAGTTTGATTTTTCGGAATTTAATGGTATTCTGGAACTTTTTAATTGTAAACGTTCGTGTTTTCAATCAACGTACTGATTATAACAGACTATTTTCTAGCTTGCTAGCATTATTTTGATAAATGGAACGGTACTGTCATAATGACGACATTTCTGTGAAATAACAGTGATGTACGAATGAGAAGACTCGATTGGTTGTGTAGCATATGATGCCACCCTTTTTTCGGTAAGAATTGAGGGATAACAACTGTAACTTTATGACCTGTCTTCGTACATTGATGTTCTACTTTATCAATAAATTTAATTAATGGCTGTGTAATGCTGCGATATGGTGAATAGTAGGTAACTAATCGTACATCAGGTTGCCAGGCGTTCCACTTCTCTTCAAAAGCTTTTGCATCTGCTTGATCGAAAGCTACGTAAAAGGCTATCACTTTATCAACCTTAAGTGATTTGGCATAATGTAGGGAGTTTTCAACCACCTTTGTTATACCAGCTACTGGCACAATGAAAACATTCCCCTCAATAGTAGCCAGTTCTTCATGATTTAATCTTAACTGTTCTCCAACAGCTTGATAATGTTGCTTAATGCGATGGAATACAAAAATAATAATTGGTAAAAAGATAAACACTGGCCATACTTGAGGCATTTTTGTCACAAAAAACATCATTGCCACGATGAAAGAGATAGCAGCCCCAATTGTATTGATCGTAAATTTTGCTACCCAGCCTTTAGGTTTTTCGCGCCACCATTTTCTCATCATTCCCGTTTGCGCTAATGTAAAGGGAATAAATACGCCTACTGCATAGAGCGGAATTAAATGCTCTGTGGCCCCGTCAAAAAGTATAATTAAAAAATTGGCTGCAATACCTAGCATTAAAATACCATTTGAATAGCCAAGACGGTCCCCACGAATTTGGAAGATTCGTGGAATAAAACCATCCTTCGATAAATTCACAGCAAGCAAGGGAAATGCTGAATATCCTGTGTTTGCGGCAAGTACTAAAATCATTGCCGTTGTCCCCTGTACAATATAATAAAGAAAATTCCGACCAACACTAGCTTCTGCTAGTTGGGAAACGACTGTTGCTTCTGCTGTTGGTGCAACGCCATAAAAATAAGCTAGACTAACAATCCCGATGAATAAAACGGCTAAAATGGCGCCCATTGCTAAAAGCGTTTTAGCAGCATTATTCGGGGCAGGATTTCTAAAATTAGGTATAGCGTTAGAAATAGCCTCTACTCCTGTTAACGCTGAGCTTCCTGAAGCAAATGCCTTTAATAAAATAAATAGGCTAATCCCTGCCACTGGTGTGCCAATCTTTGGATGTAGCTCTGCAGGCACCTGTCCAGTTGCCACATTATAGAGCCCAATCCCGATTAGCAACAGCATAACGCCTACAAATATATAAACTGGGTACGCCAAGATAGAAGCTGACTCTGTTACACCTCGCAAGTTTAAAATCGTTAAGAAAATCACAAATATAATAGCAATGGGTACATTATAAGCATGAAGACTTGGAAATGCAGATGTAATGGCATCTGTCCCGGCCGACACACTTACTGCTACCGTTAAAATATAATCAACAAGCAAAGAACCCCCTGCAACAAGACCTGCATTCACGCCTAAATTTTCTCGTGATACGACATAGGCGCCTCCCCCATGTGGATAGGCGAAGATAACTTGACGATAGGATAAAATCAGTGCCACGAGTAGAATAACCACTCCAGCGGCAATAGGTAAAGAATACCAAAACGCCATTGTACCTACCGTCATTAGGACAATTAAAATTTGTTCTGGTCCATAGGCTACTGATGACAATGCATCTGACGATAATATGGCCAGTGCCTTTGTTTTACTGAGCTTTTGTTCCCCTAACGCATCGGATCTTAATGGTTTGCCGATTACATAACGTTTGAATGAGGATTTCATTGATAAACACCTTCTAGTTTCATAGAATGTGTTTCGCCTTTCTAAATTACATCAAAAAACGCCTACAAGTCATCACTAAATAAGACCTGTAGACGCTCATCCGTCTGCCAAGCTCCACTTTTCTGCTCTTAACGCTTACGAGGTTAGCTGTCGGATTCGGGCCTGAGTAGCCCTACTCCTCCACAAGGAAGAGATTCACCCCAAGAATGGCTATGCCATCCATCAAAATTGGTTCCCCCGCGTTTAGTTGCTTCAGCGATTTAGAAATTTGAAACTTTTATAATGATGTCATATTACGCCTGCTAATTGAAAAAGTAAAGAAGAAAATTTTTCTCTTTTTTGAGTAAAAGCATAGGCTTTTTTTGAACATATAAATAATCGCTTCTTAAAGAAAATTTCCTGAATACCTAGTCAATACCCACAATATAAACAATAAAAACTGCCTTAAAGGTATATTCTACCTTCAAGACAGCTCATTATATTAGTCATCAAAGCCTTGTTCAAAGTCGATAATGTTCCCAGAGACTGCATCCACATCTACTTCGTATTCATATTGACCGTCTTTCAGTTCAATTTCATATACACCATCATCAAGCTTAATTTTTGTCACTTTACCCTTTGCTTTTGTTTGGGCTGTCTTGATAGCCTGCTCTTTTGTAATTATTTTTGTTGTAGCAGTCGTAGCAGGAATATGATCATCCCAATCATCGTCATCTAGACGTTCCTTTTTCTGCTTGAGCAATTTTCCACTATAAGCATCAAATTTTAAATCATATTCTTCTGTATCTGTATACACCTCTACTTCATAAATAGAGCTAAACTGATTTTGGTCAAACTCGATATTGGCAACTGTACCATCCACTACCGCTAGAGCTTTCTTCTCAATTTCCTGCATGGATAAGACCTTTTTTTCTTGGGCATTTCCTGATAATAAAGTCGTCGAGCCAATCGCTGCACCCACTCCCAGTGTAATTACTAGTGCTGGAATCATGATCATTTTTTTCATGTTCATCTCTCCTTTGTTTTATCTAAACTTAGCTTACCAAGTGAAGATGATAGAACTATAAGAGAAACATTAGAATTTCATGAGAATGATTTAATGATCGTCATCCCATGTTACAGACAGTACTTTTCCTGAAACAGCATGAATTTGAAATGTAGCTTCGTCCTCCTGCGTTTCAATCTCAACTAAATAGTAACCACCCTCTGGGGTTTCTTCAAAATCAACTGAATCCACTTCACCCTTTAATTGCTTAAGAGCTATTTGAATGGCCTGTTGCTCAGTAATAATAGGCTCTTCGATAGGTTGTTCTTGTGGCTCAACCTTTTTCTCAGCCAGTAGTTCGCCAGTATAACCATCAAACGTTAAATCCTTTTGAATTTCCTCATTTTCAACACGTACAGTGTAAATGGAGTCTGTAAGCATAACGCTTTCTATATCTCCATATTCCTTTTTAACCATTTGTCTGATCTGCTTTTCTGTTAAAAGTAATTTACTATGTCCTTCTTTCAGGATTAGATCAGTCACCTGTTGTGTCGTAACATCGAGTATAGCTGCATACTTGACATCGTCACGCGTAAAAAGCATTTCAAAGTTATTTCCTTGTTTTTCAACCTGTGTAACATGACCATTGTAGATAGTCTCAATATGCCGAATAGCCTGCGCTTCACTAAGAGGTTGAACGTAAAAATAACGATGTTGAACAAACCAAATTACTCCACTACAAAGAAGGATAATAACAACAATTACTAACATCCACTTTTTCATTGCTGTCCCTCCTTTGGTATACATAAAGTAAAGCTTGAGCCTTCCCCTAGCTTACTTTTCACATCTATCGTTATACCTAATTGTTGTGCCAGTTCGTGTGCTATTGCTAGCCCTAGCCCTGAACCACCTGTTTTACGATTACGATCCTCTGTTACACGATAGAAACGCTCAAACAAATGAGGAATATGCTCGACTGGAATACCAATACCAAAATCTTGGATGGTAATACGTACATGGTTGGTTGTTTCAGTGGCTTGAATACGTACTTCATCCTCACTATATTTCCTAGCATTATCCAGCAAAATAAAAAGTAGTTGCTTCAATATTTTTTCATCACTATAAATAAATTTTGGTATCTGCGCATCAATTCTAAATGTTCGATGATAAGCCTGTTCCATTTGTGAAGCTACTTTATTTAAGAAAGGGGCAAGCTCTAGTTGTTCGAAATGAATGTCCAATTGCTCTTTGTTTTTAGCTAGCTCTAGCAATTGCAACACCATTTCATGCATACGAGATGATTCATTGGCAATGGCCTGTAAGGATTCCTGAGCAACCTCACGATTATCAAAACCCCTTCTTAGGAGTAGTTTTGCATAACTTTCAATGACAGTTATAGGAGTTTTTAACTCGTGAGAGGCATTTGATACAAATTCTTGTTGCTTTTGATAATGTTGTTCAAGCTTCTCCATCATTATATTAAAAGTGCGGTTAATGTTTATTAACTCGTCCCCACCTTTTTCTGTAGTATCTATTTTTTCATATTTCCCAGTAGATGCACTTTTGCGCATGGTCTCATTTAAACGTTCTAGCGGTAATAAAATAAGTCGCCCAAGTACCAAGCTCGCTAGGAAAATTGGAATCGTTGCCACGACAGATACAACAACTAAGATGACCTTTAACAAATCTAATGTCCGTTCTACTTCTTCCATAGATTGCTGTAATGTTATGTCCACCACCGTTCCGTCGATCCAAATGGCAGGCATAGTGAAGGTAATGGCAGGGACTTCTTGCATTTCAAGGGTAGCTTGAACCTTTGTTTTCAAACGTTCACCATCATAAATATAAACAGCACCATCTGTTGGCATATAAGCTCTTAATACTTGCTGTAGGTTGGTTTGTGCATTTAACTGACTCAGTGTAGAGCTTAAATCATTTGCCCGTGACTGGAGCTGATTATATTCCGTATCATAGGCAAATTTCTCATACAACAAATAAATTCCACTATTTGTTGCCACTACAATAACTAGCATCAGCAATGTTGTTAGTAGATGAATTTTTGTTTTAAGTCTCATAACTGTGTTCCTTTAGCACATATCCAACACCTCGAATTGTCTGGATAAGAGGTGTTGGATTAGCAGCCTCAAGCTTTTGTCGTACATAACGTATATAAACGTCCACAACATTTGTATCCCCATAATAATCATAGCCCCACACAGCCTCTAATATTTGCTCCCTTGTCAGTACTTGTTTAGGATGCTTTAGTAAATAGAACAACAAATCATACTCACGAGGTGTCAGCTGAATTTCCTTATCAAAATATACAACTTCCCTCGTTTGCTCGTTTATCGATAAATGGCCAAATGTAAGTGCTATTTGCTTTGGACTTACCTTCTGTGAAAACCGTAATGCATTGCGAATTCGTGCCAGTAGCTCCTCAATTTCAAAAGGCTTTGTCACATAATCATTGGCTCCTAAATCCAAGCCCTTTACCTTATCCTCTACCTCGCTTTTGGCAGTTAGCATGATAACAGGTGTTTGAGATTCTGTTGCACGAATACGCTTTAGCACATCAATACCGCTCATCTCAGGTAGCATGATATCAAGTAAAATTAAATCCCATTGCTGCTCACGGTATTGTAGTAAGCCTTCTGCTCCTGTATGAGCCGTCGCTGCCTCATATCCTTCAAATTGAAGCTCCAGTTGTAGCACTCTCGCAATATTCTCTTCATCTTCTATAATTAAAATTCGATGTGTCATGTCGAATCCGTCCTTCGCCTTTTCTTTTCATCGTATACGATACAAGTGGTGAAAGTCTAATTAGAAAATGATGAGAAATACAACACACATTTCTTTTTTTGACAAAGGGGATGACTTTAACTAATAAACTTTCGGTAAAAAGCTCTAAATATCCCTTCTCTCAAAAATTCCTGAACTTACTTTAGCAACTTTTTTGCCATTTAAACGGCTTGGAAAGGGAAACTCTATATGAGGACCATTGTAATGAATAATTGTCACTGTACCATCAGAGTTATTACGCCAATCATAATTCCTTTCATCTGTTTTAATTGAAAGTTTAATCGATACAAAAGCTAAACTTAAGAATAATATGAAGAAGGTAAGACGAACGATTTTCAATAGAAACACTTCCTTTTCTATTAGCATAATAATTTACATCCTTACGCACTATTGAGTAATGTTAATAATTTGAACAAAAAAATCTCACCAAAAGCTTTATGGATAGCCATTGGTGAGGTTTTTAATTATTGATGCAAAGCTCTATACAAAAATGCTACAAACTCCGCACGTGTTACAGGATCATTTGGTCTAAAGTTGCCATTATCTCCAATTGTGATCCCATTTCCTGCAAGTATTGCGATAAAGTTGTGGGCCCAGTGTGTTTTTGGCACATCCTTGAACGTATCTTTATTCGATGAAGTTAAATTAAAGGCAAGAACTAATACTTTTGCCATTTGAGCGCGTGTCATATTAGTAGTTGGCTGGAAGTTCCCATCTATGCCTTCAAACAGACCTGCTTGTTGCACCTGATCGATTACCCCAAAATAGAGATGGCTTTTAGGTATATCGTTAAATTCTCGCGCATCTTTTTTCGGTTCTAGCTCTAATGCTCTTGTTAATATCAGAGCAGCATGCTGGCGCTGAATTGGTGCATTTGGCTTGAACGTGCCATCTTGATAGCCTGTAATAATGCCCTGTCTTGCCATCTCCTGTATCATCTTCCATGCCCAATGACGTTGAGAAATATCTGTGAAGATAATATCTGGCTCTGGTTGGGGTACTGACTCTGTAGGCTGTGGATCAATTGGCTCTTCAGGTTTAGGCTCTGGTTTTATAGGTATGGTAGGCTCCGGTATTGGGGCTGGATTCGGGGATATACTTCCTCCACCACCCATTGAACCGCCTGTTACCCAATGGGCATATAATGTAATATTGGCCTTCACTACATCTTTAGAAAAATTCCATGGTATCGTCAGTTCAATATCCTTATACCAGCCTGTAAATGTATAGCCTGCCTTTGTTGGATTTACTGGATTTGTTGCTAAGGTATCTTTTGTTACCTTCTGTGATGCTACTGCACTTCCTCCATTTGTTTCGAAATCCACCGTATACTGTGCGACGACGTTTTCCCATTTTGCATACAAGGTTGTATTTTGGGTTATCATATCCGTTGTAAAATTCCATGGTGTGGTGAATTGAGCATCCTTATACCAGCCTAAAAATGTATACCCTGGTTTTATAGGAATTACTGGTTTACTTACTAGTGCCTTATAATTTACTGTAATAGGATTGATTGCTGTCCCCCCATTTGTATTAAATGTGACAACATATGAATTTGCTTTCCATTTCGCATACAAGGCAAGATTGGATTCTTCAATATCAACAATGCTATTGACTGTATAATCTATACCATCTCCCACGTTAGTGCTGTTCCAACCATCAAATGTATAGCCAGTTTTTTCTAAAGATCCTATATTATCTAAGATCGTTGCTGGAGTATTTCTTGGATACATATTCATATCTACTGGTGGATTTCCATGTTCAGAGCCATTTCCATGATAGATAATTTGATAAGTAAGTAACTCGAACTGGTGATTATTTTGATTGGCATAGGCTTGAGCAGTCGATGCATCATGACCATAAATAATTAAATTACTTGGATTTGCATTAAAAATATCTTCTAAAAGAATCGTTGCATCCGATAATATTTTCACTTGTTTAAGATTATTGTCATTAAAGGCATTATCCTCTAAAGTCATTACATTTTTAGGAATTTCGATGCTACTAAGTCTATTCTCCCCAAAGGCCCATCTACCAATATTCGTTACACTACTAGGAATCTCTATACTTGTAAGCTGATTATCGAGAAATACACTTTCCGCTATACTTGTTATACTTGAGGGAATCGTTACATTTGAAAGTTCATTGGTAGCAAATGCATACGCTCCTATACTTACGACACTAGTAGGTATTATTAAAGAGGTTATGTGATTATCTGAAAACGCCCATTCTCCTATAGTCTCCAAAGTTGCTGGTAACTCAATGTTTGTTAATTGGTTCTCCATAAATGCGAAATCCCCAATTGTCTTAAGTTGATTTGGCAGCTTAACTGTAGCAAGTGCATTATCTAAAAATGCATATGAGCCAATTTGAGTAACTTGATCTGGTATTTCTATAGCAGTAAGTTTATTTGTAAAGAATACACCTTCACCTATCTTTTTAAGGTTATTTGGTAGTTTCACATACGTTAATTGATTTTCTGCAAATGCCACATCTCCAATGCTTGTTACACTGTCTGGTATAATTACCTGCGTAAGACCTTTTTCACCAAATGCTCCACTACCTATTGCTGTTACTACCCTGCCATCTAGCTGACTTGGAATGGTTATTGCCATATCAGTACCTATGTAATCTCTAATCGTTACTGACCCATCCCTATTTTTTGTCCACTCATAATCCGCTTCATTGACAGGATCTGGAGAATTTATACCTTGAAAGTTTATATTCAACCTATCTGCATACTCTTTTGCAGAAGAATTCTCTGGAGCATAAATAACAAGGTTAGGACTATGCCCTATAAAAGCATCATCACCTATTTCAACATCTTTAGAATATATAATGATTTCCTTTAGGTAATTATTTGAAAAGGCTTCATCTCCAATGGTTTTCACACTTTCTGGTATCTCTAAACTTTCAATATCATTCCTTGCAAATGCATTTGACCCTATTATTTTTACACCCTCTGGAATTTTCACATTGACAATATCATTTGTTGAAAATGCATGATCTCCTATACTAATAACACTTTTAGGTATATCTACGCTTTCTAGCAAATTTCCAGAAAATGCATAATTTCCGATACTACTTAGATTATTTGGAAGTATCACATTTGTTAGTTGGTTTAAGGAAAATACACCATCACTAATGTTCGTTAGATTACTTGGCAGTGTCACACTTGTTAACTGATTTTGATAAAAAGCATAAGCACCAATTGTTGTTATTGTTTCTGGTATCGTGAGGCTTGTCAGATTTTTATTAGTAAACACCCAAGCGTCTATCCCTGTTACGATTTTCCCTTGTATTTGATGAGGAATTACCATGTCTCCGCCAGTACCTGTGTATGTCTTTATAGTTATCGATCCATCAGGGCTATCTTCCACATCATAATCAGCTTCATTAGCAAAAGTAAAAGGGATTTTCACTAACATCATGAAGATAAATAGTGTAAACCATATTCCATATCTAACACTTTTTGCTTTCATATAGTCTCTCCTTTCTTTAAAAATGAAATAATTCTTCTTCATCTTAAAGGTAATTATTTACTCCTACTATTGAGGAATGTTAATTATTTTTAGGTAAATACAAAAATCCCATCATTGGTAGTCTTATCACACCAGTGATGGGATTTATTCTTATTGAGAGAGGGCTCTATATAAAAAGATTGCGAATTCTGCCCGTGTAACAGCATCATTAGGTCTAAAATTACCTTGATCACCTATTGTGATACCGTTTGACGCAAGAATAGCAATATAATTGTATGCCCAATGAGCTGCAGATACATCATTAAATGTTTCTTTCTTATGGGCAGTTAAGTTTAAAGCCTCTACCAATACTTTGGCCATTTGTGAACGTGTCATATTAGATTTTGGTTGGAAGTTTCCATCTATGCCATCAAACAGTCCTGCTTGTTGCACTTGCTTAATTTCCTCAAAATAGAGATGACTTTCAGGAATATCCTCAAATATAAACGCCTCTTTTTTCGGTTCTAGCTCTAATGCTCTGGTTAACATCAGGGCAACATGCTGGCGCTGAATTGGTGCATTTGGCTTGAAGGTGCCGTCTTGATAGCCTGTAATAATGCCCTGCCTTGCCATCTCCTGAATCATCGTCCATGCCCAATGTTCTTGAGAAATATCTGAGAAGATGATATCTGACTCTTGTTGGGGTGCTGACTCTGTTGGCTGTGGATCAGTTGGCTCTTCAGGTTTAGGCTGTGGTTTTATAGGTATGGTAGGCTCCGGTATTGGGGCTGGATTCGGAGATATACTTCCTCCACCACCCGTTGAACCGCCTGTTACCCAATGGGCATATAATGTAAGATTGGCCTTCACTACATCTTTGGAAAAATCCCATGGTATTGTGAGATTAATATCCTTATACCAGCCTGTAAATATATAGCCAGCCTTTGTGGGATTTACTGGCTTTGTTGCTAAGGTATCTTTAGTTACCGTCTGTGATGCTACTGCACTTCCTCCATTTGTTTCGAAATCCACCGTATACTGTGCGACGGCGTTTTCCCATTTTGCATACAAGGTTGTATTTTCGGTTATCTTATCCGTTGTAAAATTCCATGGTGTGGTGAATGTGGGATCCATATACCAACCTGCAAATTCATAGCCTGCCTTTATTGGGTTTGCTGGCTTTATTGCTAAGGTGTCTTCAGTTACCTTCTGTGATACTACTGTACTTCCTCCATTTGTTTCAAAATCCAACGTATATTGCGTGGCTACCTTTTCCCATTTGGCATACAAGGTTGTATTTTCGGTTACCTTATCCGTTGCAAAATTCCATGGTGTATTGAATGCGGGATCCATATACCAACCTGCAAATTCATAGCCTGCCTTTATTGGGTTTGCTGGCTTTATTGCTAAGGTGTCTTCCGTTACCTTCTGTGATACTACTGTACTTCCTCCATTTGTTTCAAAATTCACCGTATATTGTGTGGCTATCTTTTCCCATTTGGCATACAAGGTTGTATTTTCGGTTACCTTATCCGTTGCAAAATTCCATGGTGTACTGAATGCGGGATCCATATACCAACCTGCAAACTCATAGCCAGCTTTTGTTGGGTCCGCTGGCTTTGTTGCCAAGGTATCTTCAGTTACCTTCTGTGATACTACTGTACTTCCTCCATTTGTTTCAAAATTCACCGTATATTGCGTGGCTACCTTTTCCCATTTGGCATACAAGATTATATTCTCTGTTATCACATCTGTATCAAAGCTCCAGGGTATATTCAATTCTTCATCCTTATACCAACCACCAAATGTAAAACCTGCTTTCACTGGAGCATCTGGGACTACCGCCTTTTCTCCAGCCAGTACTTTCTGTACCTCTATGGTGGTATCAGTATTTGTTTCAAATGTAACTGTGTACTGTTGTACATTTCCCTTGGCATAAATTCTTAATGGCTGTGTTACATTTCCATCCCATTGTGTTACCCATGATAAATCCTGGTACCAACCTTCAAAAGTAACACCTTGGCTGATAAATGTATTTGCTCCTATCATTAATGGGCTATTAAATTGAACCCATTGTAACCGATTAAATTCAAATGCCCTATCCCCAATGCTCGTTAAACTGTTTGGGAAAGAAACATTCGATAATTGATTATCATTAAATGCCAGATTTCCTATACTAAGAAGACTATCTGGAAGCTCTATAGATGTAAGACGATTTTGTCCAAATGCCCAATCCCCTATACTTGTAACATTATTAGGAATGACTATACTTTTTAACTGATTATTATAAAATGCCAGATTTCCTATACTAAGAAGACTATTTGGAAGTTCTATATTTGTTAAGTAATTAGCTTGAAATGCTCCCTTCCCTATACTTGTAACACTATTTGGAATGTTTACAGTTGTTATCTTATTACTTTCAAATACATTATTTCCTATACTTGATATACTGTTTGGAAGTTCCACATTAATTAACTGATTATAGGCAAATGCCTCATCTCCTATACTTGTTACGCTATTTGGAATCTTTATATTAGTTATCCGATTGCTTGTAAAAGCTCGGGTACCTATTTTTGTTACACTATCAGGAATATTTACAGTTGTTATTCGATTTCCAAAAAACGCCTGATGCTCTATATCAGTAACACCATCAGGTATATCTACATGTACTAGCTGATTACCATAAAATGCTTGATATCCTATGGTAGTGATGCTTTTTGAAATGGCCACGCTTGTTAATTTATTGTTGTGGAATGTCCAACGTCCTATATCCGTCACACTATCGGGAATCACCACCGTGCTCAGCAGATTATCTGCAAAAGCCCAATCACCTATCGTTATTACACTTTCAGGAATCACTATTTCTGTTAGTTTAGAGTCGTAAAACGCGAGATTTCCTATAATTGTTACGGGCTTCCCTCCAATAATTTCAGGAATAATCACAGGTCCCCCCGCGCCTAAATATTTTATAATCGTTACACCGGTGCTATTTGGTTGTATCTCAAATTCGCTTGTAATGAAATTGGTTAAATGACGATTGCTATCTATTTCCTCATGATCTTCAACTTCACTCTTATTATCTACTTCATTTCCACCTGCTTCTTGAACTTTTTCTTCTATGTCATTTTGTTCATTCGCATAGGTCAGGGGTTGCCCCCATTGGAAAAAGAGCAGTAATACCATAAGTATAATGGTAATGTTTTTCTTCATTCATCCTCTCTCCTTCTGTAAATTTTCAGCTTCAACATAGTCCCCTTCCTTTGTGAATCCTTTCGATAATGCTTCTATATAAGGAAAACACTCTTCTTTATCATAAAAAAATCAATTTACTTCTACTATTGAGGAATGTTAATTTTTCACTAACTATAAACAAACCGCTATCAAAAAATTGATAGCGGTTTGTTTTATTTGGATTGTTTTGATAATATTGCCTGCGCTCGATTTTTAACACCTAACTTACTATAAATCCCCGATAGATAGACACGTATGGTACCTTCAGATAAAAATAATTGCTCGGCTATTTCTTTATTTGAAGCACCTTCTGATAATAATAAAAATATTTCCTGTTCACGAGTTGTAAGGGACGCCAATGGTGAAATTTGCTTATACTTTTGAACACATTGGAGCAAGTGCTCAACGTAGCTCATGGAAACCTCCCTCCACTCCATTTCAAAAGATTGCTTTCGAATAGCGGCATATTTTTTTAATAAAGCATATGTTTGAGGCTCATCTATAAAGGTTCTGATATATTGATATGGTTCGGCTAATTTCAAGGCTTGGTGTAATTTTTCTAACGCCTCATCTGCTTGTCCTTGCTCAACCAAACATATGGCTAATAAAATTGTCGCTTCTATACGAGTAGATAGCTGTTCTTGTTGTTGCGCCTGTGATTGCACCTTTATAATCAATTGCTGCGCTGCTAGTAGATGTCCTTCCATGAGTAAATAACGTGCTTTTACTAGCAAATAAAATGGAAAATCCTTACCTACTTTGACCTTAGCTAACTCCTGTTCTGCTTGGACAACATTGTCTTCACGTAAAAATAAAAGTGCCTTCATTACTCTTATACTATCAATCCACTGGCGTTCATTGACAGCTTCAATTGCATGATCTAAAACCCCTTGAGCAACTATATATTGCTGTTCTAACACGGCTATTTTACTTTTAAGAATATACATCGGTACTAACAATCCTGCATCTTGAAATTGATGTCCAGAACGTATAGCTTCCTCTAATTCTGTTGATAGCTCAGCAAATTGGTTCCACTCATATAATTTTTCTGCACGCACGCCATAGCTATAGCCCGTCATACTTAAGTTTTTAAATTTCCCTGTTCTAAACTTAGCAAAATAAGACATAGCCTGTTCATCTGAAAGTAACTTTCCTCGAGACCCGATATTTGTTCTAAACAACATAGGCTCTGATTGATTATATTGTATAAATATTGCGTCCCATTTGGACCCGACTGGATTTCTCTCCAGTCTTTGTCGAATATATTCCCCAGCTTGAGAAAGATCTCCGTTTTTCATGACAAAGACATAGGCTTTCACACCTAGAAAATCATCGACAGCAGATGCATACTCACTTTTATTCATCCATTGATTAGACCTATGCTTTTGTTCTAGGTCTAAGATCGTCCGATAAGCATCTTCTAAATTGTGTAATGCTGCGAGTGTATATGCATACATTACCATCAACTCTGGGTGTACCTCATAGCCATTAGACAAAAATGTATCAATCCATTTTACATAAGATGTTGAATGTCCACAGGAAAGAAATGTTACAAGATGCTCCTGAATCCATTGTTCAGCATACATAAATACGTTGCCGCTTAAAGCAAGCTCTATAGCAGATAAAAAATTTCCATTATTATATAAAGCCACAGCTGCCTTTTCATATAAATACAAAATATCCTGCTGAGTAAAACGATTGCTCAACTCTTGGCGCAATGCTTCTCTAAATAAATTGTGATATCGAAAAACCTGTTCTTTTGCTTCTACTCTGCTAATAAATAATCCTTGTTGATCAAGCTCTAATAAGACTAGGTGAGCATCAGTACGGTTTGTTAGGACATTACAGGTATCAGCGGTTAATTGTTCCAAAAGTGAAGTATAAAGAAGAAAAATTTGGAGGGATGGTGCTAGTTTGGAAAAAACCTCACTCATTAAATATTGGAACACATATAAATTACTTTCTTTTAACTCTTTTTCTACATTATGAAAATCCGCTAAATTAGTTAATTGCAACCCTGTTGGCCAGCCCTCTGTTATCTCAAAAACCTTTTGAAATACCTTTACATCCAGCTTTTTATTTAAATTTTTATAAAATTCTTTTGTCTCTTCATACGTAAAAAGAAGTTGCTCTAAACCAATTTCAAGCAAGCAATGGTTTAATCTCCACTTTGCAATAGGTAATGAAATAGTTGATCTACTAGTCAAATAAATAAAGCAATTTTCAGGTAAGAAATCAATTAGTCGAGTCATCGCTTGATGGATAGCAATATTATGAATATGATGATAATCATCAATCATAATATGAATCTTTTTAGTAGATAGCGATAATTCATATAAGAGAGAGTCCACTAAAAACTCTAATGGTAACTGTGGTTGAGCATGGAGTATAGAATCAATCCGTGAGGCAGCTTCAGGCTGCAAGGAATGACCAATAGCGTGAATTAAATACTTCCAATAACGAATGGGATCATTGTCTGTTTGGTCCACCGTATACCATGCAACTGTCGTTTCAAGTTGCTGAAACCAACTACTTAACAAAGTGGTTTTACCATACCCTGCTGGCGCTTGTACTACTATAAGTTTTGCTGTTGACTGGAGTAGAATGGCATTTAATCGTTCTCGCTCAATAATTTGCTTGCCCGTTTGAGGGACTGTTGTTTTTGAGGCTACTAAAATATTTGGCACATGTAGACCTCCTTTCTCTTTAACAACTTTAAAAGCCTAGCCATTCTTTTGCCCATAAAATGGCCTTCGTGCGAGATTTCACGCTTATTTTACTGTAAATTCCTGTTAAATATATACGAATTGTTCCCTCTGTCAGCTGCAATTGTTGTGCAATCTCCTTATTAGAAGCACCTTCTGCGAGTAATTGCAGAACATCTTTTTCTCTTGCAGTAAAGTTAGTGAAAAACTCATCTTCTGTGCTGTCATTCAGTAATAGTTTATTTACATAGGCTAACGGCACTGACTTAAATGTATCTCCCTTATTATGCTGACGTAGGCGCCAGTATTTATTAAGTAATGGCCAGATAGAATCCTCCTCTATAAATGTACGGTAATACCCATAGGACACTCCAAGTTCAAGAGCATCATGTAATACTGTTAAAGCGAAATCCTCTTTACCAAGTGAAAAATGACAAATGGCTTCTAGCAAGCCCGCTTCAATAAGCGTAACGATTTGCTTTTCCTGAGTTGCTCCTTCTTTTAAACGAATAGCAATTTGCAATGCTTCCTCCAGTTGATTTTTAGCATATAGAATTTTACCTTGAACTAATAAATAAAATGGATTTTTTGATGCAATTCTATAATTGATAAAATCCGTCACTCTAAAAAATTCCTGTTGTGCATATGAAATATTTCCTTCCAATAAATAAGATTGTGCTTTCATAATATAGAGCATACCTATCCAATAAGGTTTATCGGTTTCCTTCATAGCTTCAAGCAATAACAGATGTGCTTCTTCGAATAGTTTTTTAGTCATATAAATACGAGCCTTTAATAAGTACATTGGTATAAATAATCCTGGATCTTGAAAATGTAAACCATATTGTAAACCGATTTCTAACTCTTTACTTGCTCTATCTAAATCATTTATTTCATACAAAATTTCAGCTAGTAATCCATAGGTAACGCCTGTAATATTTCGCTCCCTTATTTCACTTTCATTCAACACGTGAATCAGTTCATCCATTTTTTCTACTGGTAAGAATTTTCCTTTTGCACCTACAAAAGTACATAAAATTCTAGGCTCAAATTGATTATATTTTAAAGAAATATGATATAAAGATGACTTATTCTTTCTTACATTTACGCGTGTTTGTAAACCTACTTTTGCCTTTTCAATGTCTCCATCTTCCATATAACCTATATAAGCATGTATAATTTCAAAGATTTTTGATACAGCAATGAACTGAAAACCCTCCATCCATTTCCATTTATTTTGTTTAAATAATAGTTCCTCTATGATTTTATTCGCCTGATCAATTTCATGGGTTGAAAACAGAGTAGTAATATATAAGACAAGCATATTAATATCTACTGGAAACTGAGCATTCCTTAATTTCTGTATCCACTGCCCGAATAATAGAGTATGTCCCTCGGCAAATATTTCGACTAAATATTTTTGAATCCATTCATGTGCAAGCTTGTATAATTCGCCATTTAAAGCAAGCTCAATTGCCGCTACATAGTCTTCTCTTTGGCATAAATTAGTGGCTGCTTCGTAATAAATAGAGGTAATCATTTCATAGGAATATTGCCTTTGAAATTCTACCTGTAGGGCATGCCTAAATAAAGTTTGGTAACGATAAACGGGTGGATGAGCTTGTACTTGTTCGATAAACAAACAATTTTTCTCCAGCTCTGAGAATGTAGTTAAACTATCTAATCCGTTCGTGATGGATCCACAAACACTCGGATCTAAGTAGTTTAAAATGGAAGTTCTTACTAGAAAATCTTGCAATTCTTGAGGTAATATTAAAAGAATTTCTTGCATGAAGTACTCATGTATATATGAACTAGCTTTGGCTAAAATTTCTTCACTACTAAGATTACCTATCATTCCACCTGTTGATAGCTTTATCAGTTGGATACCTGCTATCCAGCCCCCTGTAGTCTTTAATAAAGGCTTCAGCGCATCCTTCTGTTCATCATTAGTAACAGAATTAAAGAAAGATTGTAGCTCTTCTAAATCAAAACATAATTGACCCGTCCCGACTTCTAGTATCCAACCTTTTACACGCCATTTTGCTAGTGGAAGTTCTAAATTAGTTCGTGTAGTTATATAGATCCGTACATTGGCTGGTAAATATTCAATAAGTCGATTGATAATTTGATGAATTTGAGGGTTGTGGATTTCTTGAAAATTATCAAAAACAATATGAATATTTTCTTTATATGTATCTAAATCGTTTAACAGTGTATCTATAATTATTTCAAAAGGTGGTGTTTCATCTAGTATATTGTTTAACTTTTGTTCTACATTCAATATGCTAAAAGATAATGTATGTATTAAGTACTTTAAAAATCTCACAGGATCATTGTCATTCTGATCGATAGTAAACCATGCTACCGATTCATCAATATGCTTCAACCACAGACTTAAAAGAGTCGTCTTTCCGTATCCTGCGGCTGACCGTATAATGGTTAGTTTCTTCATTCTATTGTTAGATAAAATAGAAAATAATTTCTTCCTCTCTAATACATTTGGCACTGTACGTGGAATTGTTACTTTTGATTTTACCCATACCATATCCATCACCTTGTCTCCCTTCTTCATTTCATTAGTTCTATAAATTTCGAATTTTTCCTGCAATTTAATTTTTCTACTCATTCACTTCATCCAAAAGAGCATACTTATTTTAGAAGGATAAAGCAAACTACTTCACTTTTTTTATTCCTAGCGTTAGAATACTAATATCTTATTTTCCTATAGGAAACTTTATTTCACTGACGATACTTTTTGAAACGAGGGAACAATATGGTTTACAAACGAGTCACAAAATCGTCTGCAGAGGCAGTTTTAGATGGAGATATAAAAGGTTGGCGAAGATTCTTGCCATTTTTAGGACCTGCTTTCATTGCAGCAGTTGCCTATATTGATCCTGGCAATTTTGCTACAAATATTACAGCAGGCTCTCAATACGGCTACCTGCTACTTTGGGTTATAGCCTTTTCTAATTTAATGGCCGTGTTAATTCAGTCCCTGTCTGCCAAGCTTGGGATTGCGACAGGAAAAAATTTACCTGAAGTAGCACGCGAGCATTTTTCTAAAAAAACATCTATCTTTTTATGGATACAGGCGGAATTGGTCATCATTGCCACAGACCTCGCGGAATTTATCGGAGCAGCATTAGGGCTTTATTTACTTTTTAATATCCCAATGCTTCCCGCCGCATTGATTACAGCAGTAGGTTCATTCGCTATTTTAGAGTTGCAAAGAAGAGGATTTAGAGCCTTTGAAGCAGGTATTTCTGGCATGGTTTTAATTGTTGTATTGGCATTTGCCTTCCAAACATTTTTAGCGCAGCCAGCATGGGGCGATGTGGCGATTGGCATGTTCACACCACACTTTGAAGGTGTAGATTCACTATTATTAGCAACAGGTATTTTAGGTGCAACCGTTATGCCTCATGCTATTTACTTACATTCTTCTTTAACTCAAAGTCGTATTATTGGTCGAAATGAGGCAGAAAAAAAACGTATTTTCCGTTTTGAATTTATCGATATTATCATCGCTATGATTATTGCTGGTGCCATCAATATGAGCATGCTCATAATTGCCGCAGCAGTATTCCATACCCAAGGCGTTGTAGTTGAAGATTTAGATGTTGCCTATAATGGCTTAAAAGATGTTCTGGGCCCAATGGCTGCCATTTCCTTTGGTCTTGGTTTACTTATTGCAGGGCTTGCTAGCTCCTCTGTAGGGACTTTAGCAGGTGATGTAGTCATGCAGGGCTTCATTCAAAGAAAAATACCTCTTTATTTACGTAGAGCGATTACCATGGTGCCACCACTTGCAATCATTGCCTCTGGTGTGAATGCTACCTATGCTCTCGTTCTTAGTCAAGTTGTTTTATCATTTGGTATTGCCTTTGCACTTGTCCCTCTTGTTATGTTTACAAGTAAACGAGACATTATGGGAAGCCTAGTTAATCACCGTATTACAACTGTTTTAGGTTGGTTTGTCGTAGTCATTGTTGTTACGTTAAATATTTACTTACTGTGGGAAACAATTTTTGGATAACAAAAAGCCAGGTACTCTATAGTAATGAGCACCTGGTATCTTTTTGATTAAACATCCACCTTTTCGATATTTCTAATGGCTAAATAAGCAATACCAAGACCCACGATTGCTAAAGTAATTGGAATAATAATTATATCGTTTAAAGTAAAGTTACCTGAATTTGACGAAGTTACAGACACAATTATAATAGATGAAATAATAGTTGTCGGTATAGAGTATTTTCTCATCCCGAAATACAATGGGATTAAAGCTATACCTGAGGCAGCAATCGCATTCATCAATACAGAAGGTATTTGCTGGATAATTAAAGAACTAGATAGTACATCAGGAATTAATTCATATCGATCGCTTATGATACAAAAAATGGTTGTAATAAGAGCATTGGAGATAATGATCATACTGAAAGTAAATAGCATGACAATAGCAAGCTTTGCGACCATTAATTTCTTTCTACTTATAGGATACATAAAGGCTAATGTAATGGTTTTAAATTTATATTCTCCGATGATTAACTTAGCTATTAACGTAGAAGCAAAAATCATAAAAACTGCTCTTACAAATGAATCAATAACACTGAATGCAACCTCATAATTTTCAAGCCCTGGGTCTCCTTCCACTTTAGAAATAAATAAAATCATAAACAAAAAACCAAGAATAACAAAATTAGCGATAATGGCTCCTTTAACATATGAACCTAAATGAAATTTTTTCATTTCTAAACGCATTAAATTAAGCATGGACAACACCTCCATTGATTAGCTTTAAGAAATAATCCTCTAATGAACTAGTTTTTTTACTAATCTCTTCAATCTCAACGTCATGTTCAATTAATGCTCTCGATAGGCTTTGTTGGGATACTGTTGAGTCGTATATACGTATAGAGTTATCATCCATCAGCTTAAAATTCGTAATGTTTAATTCGCTTTCAATAATAAACGCTGCCTTTTTCCCATCACTTACGATCACTTCCGTATAATTGACCTGATCACGATTAATAGTATCCATTGCTACCTCAGTGATGAGCCTTCCATTCTTAATAACACCTATTGTATCGACCAATTGTTCTATTTCAGCTAGAATATGACTAGAGATAATAATAGTTATGCCGTACTCCTTACAAAGCATCTTGAAAAGCTCTCTTAACTCCTTTATCCCTACTGGGTCCAATCCATTAATTGGTTCGTCTAATATAAGTAACTCTGGCTTTGTAATAATGGCCCTTGCGATGCCTAATCTTTGCTTCATCCCCAGAGAAAAATCTTTAACCTGCTTATTCTCTGTATTCGATAACTTTACTAAATTAAGAACATGTGCAATTTCTTTCTTATCATAATAACCCATGTATTCACAATGTAATTCCAGGGTCTCTCTAGCCGTTAATTTTTCATAAAAAATAGGATATTCAATAATTGTCCCCATTCTTTTTAGTATTTCATAGGATTTGTCCGTCAATTTCGCCCCCAAAATTTCTACATCCCCACTTGTAGGTTTCGTAAGATTAGTTAGCATCTTCATAACAGTCGTTTTACCCGCACCATTAGGACCTAAAAATCCATAAATCTCACCTTTCTTAACGTTCATATTGACAGCAGAAACAACTTCCTTTCCATCGTACACTTTCGTAAGCTGATTTGTTTTTACAATGTATGTCATGTAATTCTCTCCCTCAATTGTGACTAGTTTCATTATAAAAAATGAAACTCTCTATTTTATTACTGCATTCTTACAAATTTCTTAAGTAAAAAAGCCTGCAAAGCATTAAAGCTCTACAAGCATAATGGATTCAATACATCATTCGCTTTAACGAAATCGTAAAAATAGTTTTTTCATAGGGAATACTCGATAAACGGATCGAGCCATTCATTATTTCTACAAGCCGCTTTGTAATCGTTAGTCCCAGACCGCTACCTTGGAAAGATTTATTTCGAGAATCCTCAAGTGTATACATCCTTTCAAAAACGCGATCGATATGGTATTCATCAATGCCCTTGCCACAATCCCACACATCAATATCAATATTGGCTTCATCGTTTCTTATAGTAATTCCAATTACATTGCCATCTGCTCCATATGCAATAGCATTAGACAGTAGATTGTTTAGCACTCTATTTAATGCTTCTTCATTACCAAGTGCATATATGGAGCTTTCAGGGATATCAATTTTAATATCTAATCCCAATGAAGTAACCAAATCGTAAAAAGACAAAACATTTTTTCGGCATATTTCACTGACATTGATTTTAGAGATTGGATAATCTGTGTCCCCAGCCTCTAATTTTGCCAAGTCAAAAAATGTATGAATAATTTTTAATACTTCTAATGTTTTAGCATGTACACCCGTAAGTAAACGTTGCTGTTCCTCGTCACTAATCCCGTTTTGAAGTTGAAGCATTTCAATATAGCCAAGTACAACGGTTAAAGGCGTTTTAAGATCATGTGAAATATTGGCCAACATCTTTTTCATGGAATTTTCCATTTTACGATGTGTAGCCTGAATTTTTTGATGTTGATCTAGCAAAGTATTCAGTGTAATAAGTAACTGTTGAATTTCTGAATTTGTAGTTGTTACTAGAATCTTTTCATACGTCTGTTCATTCACAATTACGTGTAGTTTTCGATGAATATATTGGATAGCACGTTCTTGTTCCTTCTTGATTTTCCATTGAAAAATAAGAATGCCGATTAGCAATACAATGATTAATAATAATAGAAATATCATATATTTTTACCCTTCAAATTTATAGCCGATTCCCCATAGGGTTTTAATATAGTGAGGATGTGACGGATCATCTTCTATTTTTTCACGGAGTCTTCTGATATGTACATTTATAATATTTTCATCTCCATAATAGGCATCTTTCCATATCGTCTGATAAATTTGCTCTTTGGTAAAAACTCTGTGACGATTTGTCACAAACAATTTTAAAATGGAAAATTCCTTTGATGTCAGCTTTATGTCTTGTCCGCTCTTTGTTATTGAGAAATTAACGATATCTATCTTTAAATTATCAATTTCGAGTACCTCTTGCTTTTGTTCAGCTTGACTAGAGTATTTCGTAGCTCTTCTGATAACAGCCTTTACACGTGCTGAAAATTCTAGCATAGAAAAGGGTTTAGCAATATAATCATCTGCCCCTAACCCTAAGCCCAATGCTTTATCAACATCACTGTCTTTTGCAGACATAATAATGATAGGAAGTGCTGCCTGCTCTCTAATAATCTTTAATACTTCCAATCCATTTAATTTAGGAATCATAATATCTAAGATGACTAAATCAAAGGTTTTTTGCAAACAATTTTGTAATGCCTCTTCGCCATTAGTCACTGTTGTGACATGGAAACCTTCCATCGTTAAGTAATTAGAAACCATTTCACGAATGGCTTCATCGTCTTCTACAAGTAAAATATGCTTTTGCACTTTGATGCACCTCTCCTATCAAAACCCAATTTCCATATGTATATTACATTACCATATTTATGATGTATCATTAGAGATTTGTTTATGAGTGTTGAAAAAAGAGCTGCTCCATAAACCATCACTCTTTGGTTTATAGAACAGCTCTATTATTTAATCTTCAACTTTTAAATCACAATCTTCAAGTGGAAGCATTTTTGTTTTGTGCTTTAATTTATAGCCAAACCATAATGCTAAAAATAATGGAATCCCAATATACGAAACAAGGATACCGTACCAATCAATCTTATCGCCTGTAAAGGCTGAGTAATTTTGTCCAATGACTACGATCATACAAACTGTAAAAGCAAATAATGGTCCAAACGGATATAATTTGGCTTTATAAGGTAATAACTTTGGATCTAAGCCTTGTGCATCAAACGCTCGGCGGAAACGATAATGACTAAACGCAATCCCTAGCCATGCAATAAAGCCAGACATTCCAGAAGCATTTAATAGCCAGATATAAACCACTCCATCGCCAAAGAAGGATGCCAAAAATGCTAAGCAGCCTACAGCTAATGTTGCCATAAGTGCATAAATCGGAATACCTCTACGACTTAGCTTTGCAAAAAATTTAGGTGCATGTCCATCCACTGCTAATTGCCATAACATACGAGAAGATGCATATAGTCCTGAATTTCCTGCTGACAGCATAGCCGTTAAAATAATGGCATTCATTAATGAAGCAGCAAAGGCAATACCTAGGCGGTCAAACACTAGTGTAAACGGTGATACTGCGATATCTTCTGATAATAAACGTTCGTCTGTAAATGGAATTAACATCCCAATTGCACCAATCGCTAAAATATAGAACAAAAGAATACGCCAAAATACAGATTTAACAGCCTTCGGAATATTTTTACCAGGATCATCTGTTTCACCAGCTGTAATTCCTAGTAATTCTGTCCCTTGGAATGAAAATCCTGCAGCTAGGAAAATACCAAATGTAGCAAGGAAGCCACCATGGAATGGCCCATCACTAACAAAGAAATTAGTGAAACCTACAGGAGCCTGCCCACCTAAAATACCAAAAATCATTAGTAAGCTAATGATAATAAAAACAATAACCGTTGCTACTTTAATCATGGCAAACCAATATTCACTTTCACCATAACTTTTTACGGATAGTAAATTAAATGTCAATACAACAGCAATAAATAATACTGTCCAAAGTGCTGATGAGCTATCTGGGAACCAATATTTCATAATTAATGACACAGCAGCAATTTCGGCAGCAATGGTGATTGCCCAGTTATACCAGTAGTTCCAGCCTAATGCAAAGCCCAAAGCAGGATCTACAAATTTGGTTGCATACGTACTAAATGAACCTGAGGATGGCATATAGGCAGCCATTTCCCCTAAGCTTGTCATTAAAAAATACACCATAATACCGATTAAAGCATAGGCAAGCAATGCTCCTCCAGGCCCTGCCTGAGCAATTGCACCTCCACTGGCTAAAAATAGCCCCGTACCAATTGTACCGCCTAAAGAAATCATTGTAATATGACGGCTTTTTAATTCTTTTTTCAGCTTCGGCGCTTTATGTCCGAGCTGATTTACTTTTATTTCACTCACGATATAGCTTCCTTCCTATTTATGAGGCAAAAAAATGCCATCACATATACACTGTGATGGCTACGTTAATCCTCAGTTTTCCTACATGATAGCTCAACACGTTGTGCAAACGTGACAGTTCTGTTCCTTTCGGAGACAGCCCCAGCATGAGGTTTTCAAGTCCCCTCACACTTCGGCAATATTTCCTTTCAACTAATTTCATCAATGCTTGTCATTTCAATTAGCATACTTATAAATATCGCGACCTCTACCTCAATACAAACATGAGGCATATAATTATTAAATTTATGATGTTTATTATACTAACATAAGACCATAGACATTTCAATACAACCATAAATGTTCTGTATTTTATGAATCTTCTACTATTTTTAATAGTGTGATAAAGTGTTATAGTAGTTCAATTAGAATGGTTATTATTAGGGGGGATTTTATTTTGACTACAAATGATCATTCCACTAGTTTTCCAAGTAAAAAAATTAGCTGGAAAGGAACAACCTTACTTTTAGTCTTTGGAGTTATCTTTATAGCCTCTACATTACGAATGCCACTAACTGTTGTTGGCCCAATTATATCCTTTATCCGTGAAGATCTTGGAATATCTAATGTATTGGCAGGCTTTCTAACAACGATACCATTGCTGGCTTTTGCTGTTATATCTCCATTTGCACCCGTTGTAGCACGCAAACTAGGGCTTGAGCTAACATTATTTTTATCAACTTTTCTCTTGGCTTTAGGAATTGTCCTACGTTCACTTGGTACTACAGAATTACTTCTATTGGGTACTGTGTTAATTGGCGTAGCCATTTCTTTTGGAAATGTACTAATTCCAGGATTATTGAAGTTGAAATTTCCCTATCATGTGGGTTTATTAATGGCCTTTTTCACCATGTCCATGAATTTTACTGCTGGCCTTGGTGCTGGTATTAGCTATCCGATAGCTAATTCATCGTTAGGCTGGCAAGGTGCACTTTCCATTGCACTCATACTCGTTCTAATTACAATCTTAATTTGGATACCTCAACTAAAATCAAATAAACCAGAACCAGTTACTACATCTAAGAAGACCAGTACACCTTTATGGAAATCACCTGTTACTTGGGCTGTCACAGGGGCAATGGGTTTACAGTCTTTATTATTCTACACAACAGCAGCTTGGATACCTGAGATCTATATTGCTCAAGGTTTAGCACCTGATAAAGCTGGCTGGATGTTTTCAATCATGCAATTCTCACAAGTACCAATGGCCTTAGCAGTGCCTATTATTGCTGGTAAAATGACTTCTCAACGCCCACTTGTATTGATGTTTACATCCTTCTATTTAGTAGGCTTTGTTGGGGTTGTCATGGAATGGACAAGTCTTGGGGTACTGTGGATGGTTCTTCTAGGGTTAGCAGGTGGTTCTTCATTTGCCCTAGCAATGATGTTCTTCACTCTCCGTACTCGTACTGCATTTGAAGCAGCAGATTTATCAGGCTTTGCACAATCTTTGGGTTATTTATTTGCCGCAATTGGTCCTATTCTTTTTGGCTACTTGCATGATTTATTTGGCGGCTGGAATATTGCGGGATGGCTCTTTGTCGTTGTAGCAATGTTACTCTTCTTTTGCTCAATGAGAGCCTCTAAGGATGAATATGTGCATTAAAATTAAATAAAGCAGGTGGATTAGATTCCTCCATCTGCTCTATTTCTATATAGTGTTTACACATTACTTAATTGTCGGGTTGCTGGAGTAATGTTAGCAATTCAGCAAGGCATTCTGATGCTTCATTATTACGAGCTGTTATAGTAGAAAAAATAGGAACAGCCTCTTGTAAAAGCATATAACTATAATAGTAATAGCCTACAAAAGCTTGCTCCTCATAGCCCTTTGGCGTTTCTTTCTCCCACTCCTGCTCATCATTATCCTCATTTTCTATCCACAAATAGTTGACGTCTAATAGCTCCTGCATATTTTTAACAGTATTGACTGGCTCGAGATAATCCTTGGTAATAGCATGTGCCACAGCTAAATATAACTGTACCTCTTGTAAGGAGACAACCTCTAATTTTTTACTAGTAAGCTTTTTTAGCAGGACAAGCAAAACCCATGGTGTCACCTGCCACAGTGTACCTTGATGTTCAATTAATTCAGCTAGTTGTGTGTATTGCTCCTGTTCTATCAGCTTAGGAATGGCTGTACCTCTACCATAAGGTGTCGTCAATTGTCTCCATGGGATATTGGGAATTTGCTGATTTAACATAGTAAGCGCCCTCTCTCATCAAAAGTATTGAAAGTAAACAATTCCTTTACACTAATAGCATGGTTTTTGGTAAAAATAATTTGGTGTATGATAAATATTTACATAGGGTTTATGGAATATATGAGTTGTGGCAGGGGAAAGTGGTGGGATTAACCATGTCCAGTTGCCTGTAACTTCTCTTCCTGTTGATTTTTCTGCCTCCTCAAACAATTTAAACTGCTGAGCTGCTGTATGATGATCAACAATGCTCACACCATCTTCTTTAAATGAGTGAAGAACAGCAATATTAAGTTCTACTAAAGCACGATCACGCCAAAGAGACGCATGTTTGGTTGTATCAAGATTAAAAATCTCTGCAATTGCAGGTAACATATTATAACGATCATGATCTGCTAAATTTCGTGCACCAATCTCTGTTCCCATATACCAGCCGTTAAATGGAGCTGCTTGAAAATCAATTCCAGCCATTTGAAAACGCATACTCGAAATAATAGGTACGGCATACCACTTCATTCCTAATTTTTCCATATCATTTGACTCTGGATGACGGATTGAGACCTCTACTATATTTTCTTCAGGAATTACAAACATTTGAGGAGCACGATTATCCACCTGTATAACGAGTGGTAGTACATCAAAATCAGTTCCTTTACCTCTCCATCCTAACGACTCACACACTTTTGTAAATTTAACGGACTGTGAATCTCCAATAATGCCTGCATCTGTTTCATAGCCTGCATAACGAATTAGTTGATGATTCCAAATCCGTACTCTATCTGAAGCAAACACTGTTATAGTTGGACGGATTTTCCCATGATTTGTCGCATAATCAATATGTTCTAGTAATTTTTGAAAAATAGCCTTTTCATCTAAAACATCACGTGCATCTACCACATGCAGTGACTGCCAAAATAGACGTCCAATACACTTATTGCTATTTCGCCATGCCACACGTGCGCCAAAAACTAGCTCCTCTGTTGTTGGGTGATATTCACCTGCATCCTTAACTGCCTGTAATCTATTCTTTAACCAAAGTTCTGATTCATTTTGTTCTGTCTGATATAGACTTAAAAATTGCTGTATCTCCTGTATATTCATATCGATTCCTCCACTTATCCTCATATTAGAGGAACAAAACAACAAGCACCATGAAAATAGTAATTGAAAAAACATACATATTTTATATATGAAATAGTTTGTTCATATTTACTCTATAGACTCTCTTTCGTAAGAGAATGTAAGGGAGAAAGATATTAATTATTATAAAAAGGCTACAGTAGTCATGTAGCCTTTTTCAGGGGGGTGTAGAACAAAGAAATCAATAGAATTTTTGTAAATGGTGAAAAAGCTATACGTTCTGGGCTACTTACTTGCTGCTGTTGCTTCGCTTTCGCATAGAGCAGAACCAGTTTCACAAATTCTCTGGCCAGGATTTCGCCTGTATCGCTATACTAGAGAAGTCAAGCAGCCTTCACAAAAGTATTGACCATGGAAGTGTACGTGGTAAGTGAAACGGCTTATAGGAGCCCATAGTAAGATGCTAGGGGAATTAAATTCAGTCCCTCACCTTGCAAATAGGCCTTTTTCTGCTATTGCATTATCTTTTATCGTTTAAAGAACAGGAGAATAGAAAAAAGCATGTAACACACATCTGTGCTACATGCTTGATGACCCGTACGGGATTCGAACCCGTGTTACCGCCGTGAAAGGGCGGTGTCTTAACCACTTGACCAACGGGCCGTGGCTCCGAAGGCAGGACTCGAACCTGCGACAACCTGATTAACAGTCAGGTGCTACTACCAACTGAGCTACTTCGGAATAATATGGGCCTAAATGGACTCGAACCATCGACCTCACGCTTATCAGGCGTGCGCTCTAACCAGCTGAGCTATAGGCCCATTTTGGAGCGGGTGATGAGAATCGAACTCACGACATCAGCTTGGAAGGCTGAGGTTTTACCATTAAACTACACCCGCAATAATGGTGGGTCAGGACGGAATCGAACCGCCGACACTTAGAGCTTCAATCTAATGCTCTACCAACTGAGCTACTGACCCGAAAAATGGAGGAGGTAGAGGGATTCGAACCCCCGCGCGGTGTTACCCGCCTGTCGGTTTTCAAGACCGATCCCTTCAGCCAGACTTGGGTATACCTCCAAAAATATTACAATGGTGGAGCCTAGCGGGATCGAACCGCTGACCTCCTGCGTGCAAGGCAGGCGCTCTCCCAGCTGAGCTAAGGCCCCATTTATCATGAAAGATGGTCGGAATGACAGGATTCGAACCTACGACCCCTTGGTCCCAAACCAAGTGCTCTACCAAGCTGAGCTACATTCCGTAAACATGATTTTATTGGCGCGCCCGACAGGAGTCGAACCCATAACCTTCTGATCCGTAGTCAGACGCTCTATCCAATTGAGCTACGGGCGCATGTTAATTAAAAAATGATGAGCCATGAAGGACTCGAACCTTCGACCCTCTGATTAAAAGTCAGATGCTCTACCAACTGAGCTAATGGCTCGTGAAATTAAAAATGGCTGGGGTACTAGGATTCGAACCTAGGCATGACGGAATCAAAATCCGTTGCCTTACCGCTTGGCTATACCCCAATTTTAAAATGGGGCGACTGATGGGAATCGAACCCACGAATGTCGGAACCACAATCCGATGCGTTAACCACTTCGCCACAATCGCCACTATATAGATTATATTAGCTGTATTATGAACGAGTACCTCAATACCTGGCAGGGGCAGTAGGAATCGAACCCACACCAAAGGTTTTGGAGACCTCTATTCTACCGTTGAACTATGCCCCTAAAATGGTGGAGGGGGACGGATTCGAACCGCCGAACCCTAAGGAGCGGATTTACAGTCCGCCGCGTTTAGCCACTTCGCTACCCCTCCAAGGGAATGGTGCCGGCGATAGGAGTCGAACCCACGACCTACTGATTACAAGTCAGTTGCTCTACCAACTGAGCTACACCGGCAATAATAATGGCGGTCCCGACCGGGATCGAACCGGCGATCTCCTGCGTGACAGGCAGGCATGTTAACCGCTACACCACGGGACCAAAATGGTGGAGGATGACGGGCTCGAACCGCCGACCCCCTGCTTGTAAGGCAGGTGCTCTCCCAGCTGAGCTAATCCTCCACAAAAAATAAGCGAAGCGACGTCCTACTCTCACAGGGGGAAGCCCCCAACTACCATCGGCGCTAAAGAGCTTAACTTCCGTGTTCGGTATGGGAACGGGTGTGACCTCTTTGCCATCATCACTTCACTTATTCAGCTGAAAGACTTATTCTTTCAAAACTAGATAAACGATACATTGAAAGTTTCAAACTTTTTTGGTTAAGTCCTCGATCGATTAGTATTCGTCAGCTCCATGTGTCACCACACTTCCACCTCGAACCTATCTACCTCATCGTCTTTGAGGGATCTTACTTACTTGCGTAATGGGAAATCTCATCTTGAGGGGGGCTTCATGCTTAGATGCTTTCAGCACTTATCCCGTCCACACATAGCTACCCAGCGATGCCTTTGGCAAGACAACTGGTACACCAGCGGTGTGTCCATCCCGGTCCTCTCGTACTAAGGACAGCTCCTCTCAAATTTCCTACGCCCACGACGGATAGGGACCGAACTGTCTCACGACGTTCTGAACCCAGCTCGCGTACCGCTTTAATGGGCGAACAGCCCAACCCTTGGGACCGACTACAGCCCCAGGATGCGATGAGCCGACATCGAGGTGCCAAACCTCCCCGTCGATGTGGACTCTTGGGGGAGATAAGCCTGTTATCCCCGGGGTAGCTTTTATCCGTTGAGCGATGGCCCTTCCATGCGGAACCACCGGATCACTAAGCCCGTCTTTCGACCCTGCTCGACTTGTAGGTCTCGCAGTCAAGCTCCCTTGTGCCTTTACACTCTACGAATGATTTCCAACCATTCTGAGGGAACCTTTGGGCGCCTCCGTTACCTTTTAGGAGGCGACCGCCCCAGTCAAACTGTCCGCCTGACACTGTCTCCTGCCCCGCTAAGGGGCATGGGTTAGAATTTCAATACAACCAGGGTAGTATCCCACCGACGCCTCCTTCGAAGCTGGCGCTCCGAGATCTCTGGCTCCTACCTATCCTGTACAAGTTGTACCAAAATTCAATATCAGGCTACAGTAAAGCTCCACGGGGTCTTTCCGTCCTGTCGCGGGTAACCTGCATCTTCACAGGTACTATAATTTCACCGAGTCTCTCGTTGAGACAGTGCCCAGATCGTTACGCCTTTCGTGCGGGTCGGAACTTACCCGACAAGGAATTTCGCTACCTTAGGACCGTTATAGTTACGGCCGCCGTTTACTGGGGCTTCAATTCGCAGCTTCGCTTGCGCTAACCACTCCTCTTAACCTTCCAGCACCGGGCAGGCGTCAGCCCCTATACGTCACCTTACGGTTTTGCAGAGACCTGTGTTTTTGCTAAACAGTCGCCTGGGCCTATTCACTGCGGCTCTCATGCGCTTGCACGCTCAAGAGCACCCCTTCTCCCGAAGTTACGGGGTCATTTTGCCGAGTTCCTTAACGAGAGTTCTCTCGCACACCTTAGGATTCTCTCCTCGACTACCTGTGTCGGTTTGCGGTACGGGCACCTCTCACCTCGATAGAGGCTTTTCTTGGCAGTGTGAAATCAGGAACTTCGTCCATACGGACTCGCCATCACAGCTCAACGTTACAGTGTGCGGATTTGCCTACACACACGCCTTACTGCTTGGACGCGCACAACCAACGGCGCGCTTACCCTATCCTACTGCGTCCCCCCATTTCTCAAACGGTGAGGAGGTGGTACAGGAATATCAACCTGTTGTCCATCGCCTACGCCTATCGGCCTCGGCTTAGGTCCCGACTAACCCTGAGCGGACGAGCCTTCCTCAGGAAACCTTAGTCATACGGTGGACGGGATTCTCACCCGTCTTTCGCTACTCATACCGGCATTCTCACTTCTAAGCGCTCCACCAGTCCTTCCGATCTGACTTCAACGCACTTAGAACGCTCTCCTACCACTGACATCGTAGATGTCAATCCACAGCTTCGGTGAATCGTTTAGCCCCGATACATTTTCGGCGCAGCGTCACTCGACCAGTGAGCTATTACGCACTCTTTAAATGATGGCTGCTTCTAAGCCAACATCCTGGTTGTCTGTGCAACGCCACATCCTTTTCCACTTAACGATTACTTTGGGACCTTAGCTGGTGGTCTGGGCTGTTTCCCTTTTGACTACGGATCTTATCACTCGCAGTCTGACTCCCGTGTATAAATATCTGGCATTCGGAGTTTGTCTGAATTCGGTAAACCGGGATGGCCCCCTAGTCCAAACAGTGCTCTACCTCCAGTATTCTCATCACGAGGCTAGCCCTAAAGCTATTTCGGAGAGAACCAGCTATCTCCAAGTTCGATTGGAATTTCTCCGCTACCCACACCTCATCCCCGCACTTTTCAACGTGCGTGGGTTCGGGCCTCCAGTAAGTGTTACCTCACCTTCACCCTGGACATGGGTAGATCACCTGGTTTCGGGTCTACGACCACGTACTACTTCGCCCTATTCAGACTCGCTTTCGCTGCGGCTCCGCCTTCTAAAGCTTAACCTTGCACGTAATCGTAACTCGCCGGTTCATTCTACAAAAGGCACGCTATCACCCATTAACGGGCTCTAACTACTTGTAGGCACACGGTTTCAGGATCTCTTTCACTCCCCTTCCGGGGTGCTTTTCACCTTTCCCTCACGGTACTGGTTCACTATCGGTCACTAGGTAGTATTTAGCCTTGGGAGATGGTCCTCCCGGATTCCGACGGAATTTCACGTGTTCCGCCGTACTCAGGATCCACTCAGGAGAGAACGAACTTTCGACTACAGGGCTTTTACCTGCTCTGGCGGACCTTTCCAAGTCGCTTCATCTAACTCGCTCTTTTGTAACTCCGTATAGAGTGTCCTACAACCCCAAGAGGCAAGCCTCTTGGTTTGGGCTCTTCCCGTTTCGCTCGCCGCTACTCAGGGAATCGATTTTTCTTTCTCTTCCTCCAGGTACTTAGATGTTTCAGTTCCCTGGGTCTGCCTTCAAGACGCTATGTATTCACGTCAAGATACTACGCGATTAAACGTAGTGGGTTCCCCCATTCGGAAATCTCCGGATCAAAGCTCACTTACAGCTCCCCGAAGCATATCGGTGTTAGTGCCGTCCTTCTTCGGCTCCTAGTGCCAAGGCATTCGCCGTGCGCCCTTAATAACTTAACCAAGTTATTAAGCCTATAAAAAACTTAAAAAATAAATGTGTTTGTTACAATTTCAATGTCGTTTTATCCAGTTTTCAAAGAACAAGTTTTGAAGTGTTTCATTCAGATAGAATGAACCTTCAAAACTGAACGCAAAACGTAATCTTACAAACCCAAGGTTTGTATTCCGAAATAATCCTTAGAAAGGAGGTGATCCAGCCGCACCTTCCGATACGGCTACCTTGTTACGACTTCACCCCAATCATCTATCCCACCTTCGGCGGCTGGCTCCAAAAGGTTACCTCACCGACTTCGGGTGTTACAAACTCTCGTGGTGTGACGGGCGGTGTGTACAAGGCCCGGGAACGTATTCACCGCGGCATGCTGATCCGCGATTACTAGCGATTCCGGCTTCATGTAGGCGAGTTGCAGCCTACAATCCGAACTGAGAACGACTTTATCGGATTAGCTCCCTCTCGCGAGTTGGCAACCGTTTGTATCGTCCATTGTAGCACGTGTGTAGCCCAGGTCATAAGGGGCATGATGATTTGACGTCATCCCCACCTTCCTCCGGTTTGTCACCGGCAGTCACCTTAGAGTGCCCAACTAAATGATGGCAACTAAGATCAAGGGTTGCGCTCGTTGCGGGACTTAACCCAACATCTCACGACACGAGCTGACGACAACCATGCACCACCTGTCACCGTTGCCCCCGAAGGGGAAACTATATCTCTACAGTGGTCAACGGGATGTCAAGACCTGGTAAGGTTCTTCGCGTTGCTTCGAATTAAACCACATGCTCCACCGCTTGTGCGGGCCCCCGTCAATTCCTTTGAGTTTCAGTCTTGCGACCGTACTCCCCAGGCGGAGTGCTTAATGCGTTAGCTGCAGCACTAAGGGGCGGAAACCCCCTAACACTTAGCACTCATCGTTTACGGCGTGGACTACCAGGGTATCTAATCCTGTTTGCTCCCCACGCTTTCGCGCCTCAGCGTCAGTTACAGACCAGAAAGTCGCCTTCGCCACTGGTGTTCCTCCAAATCTCTACGCATTTCACCGCTACACTTGGAATTCCACTTTCCTCTTCTGCACTCAAGTCCCCCAGTTTCCAATGACCCTCCACGGTTGAGCCGTGGGCTTTCACATCAGACTTAAAGGACCGCCTGCGCGCGCTTTACGCCCAATAATTCCGGACAACGCTTGCCACCTACGTATTACCGCGGCTGCTGGCACGTAGTTAGCCGTGGCTTTCTAATAAGGTACCGTCAAGGTACAGCCAGTTACTACTGTACTTGTTCTTCCCTTACAACAGAGTTTTACGATCCGAAAACCTTCTTCACTCACGCGGCGTTGCTCCATCAGGCTTTCGCCCATTGTGGAAGATTCCCTACTGCTGCCTCCCGTAGGAGTCTGGGCCGTGTCTCAGTCCCAGTGTGGCCGATCACCCTCTCAGGTCGGCTACGCATCGTCGCCTTGGTGAGCCGTTACCTCACCAACTAGCTAATGCGCCGCGGGCCCATCCTATAGCGACAGCCGAAACCGTCTTTCAGTCTTTCACCATGAAGCAAAAGAGATTATTCGGTATTAGCCCCGGTTTCCCGGAGTTATCCCAAACTATAGGGTAGGTTGCCCACGTGTTACTCACCCGTCCGCCGCTAACGTCAAAGGAGCAAGCTCCTTTTCTGTTCGCTCGACTTGCATGTATTAGGCACGCCGCCAGCGTTCGTCCTGAGCCAGGATCAAACTCTCCATAAAAGAAATTTGATTAGCTCAAATTGTTTTGCTGGCATCATGTTTGATGTCCAAAATTGTGTTTCGTTCACTAGCAAAACTAGCTACTTAAAACTTTATTGATTACGTTTTGCTTGTTCAGTTTTCAAGGTTCATGTTTTGCTTTATTTTAGCGTGTCACCCTGGCGACTTGTATAATACTACACCCTTATTTTTAAAAGGTCAACACTTTTTAATAAAAAACTTTATTTTTTTATTACCAAAGTAAAACTTCATATATTAATAACTAACAAATCTATTCACAAGCTAGTTCAATATTAGACCATGAACTAGAAAATAATTTTATCATAATTTCCTACAAAAAAATAATAGATCTTTAAAAAAACAAAAAACTCGGTAAAGAAACCGAGTTTCAGACTGTAGACAAAAGCCATCGAGAGGTTCACTCTCGATGGGCTTTTGTCATTTTTCTTCCTATTTTATCTTTAACATTTGATAATATACTACCAAATTCAACATACTCTTCGAGCATAGCTACCTTCTTAAGCTGCCTGCCACGTCCAAGTAGCCAGTTTCTTTAAATTCATGGCAGCAAAAGTAAGCATCGCCTGCATGGACAATTTTTTTAGACCTCTTAAGGTTGTCCATCGCATACCATGCTTTTCTTTTGCATCCGCAAATACACGCTCAATCGTTTCTTTGCGCTTTGCATAAATCTGTTTGATGTCATAGGAATGGCGTAAATGTTCAGCTTCCTCCACATACGACTCCCAAATATGGCGTTGAATGAGTTTTTGATGATGCTTACTTTCTGTACATTGGGAAAGGCTTGGACACTTCGCACAAATCAAAGGATTCGATTTATATTGCCGATATCCTTCTTTCGTCGTTGTTGCATACTTCAATATCTGCCCTTGTGGGCAAAGATAACAATTATAGTGCTCATCATATATATACTCATGCTTTCGGAAGAATCCATCTTTCGTTTTAGGACGTGTATAAGGAAGAACAGGCAACATTTGATTCTCTAATAAAAAATTCGTAATCGCTGGTGTTTTATAGGCTGCATCTGCCGCAACAGCTAATGGTTTTTGAACGTTTTCAATGACTTTTTCCACAAGTGGCTGTAATACATGACTATCGTGCACATTTCCCGGAGTTACAATGGCACCCAAGACAAAGCCCTTTTCATCTGTCGCTGCATGAAAAGAATACGCAAACTGCTTCGTACGTTCATCCTTCACGTAATAGCCACTTTCAGGATCTGTCGTGCTTTCCTTTATTTCTTTCCATTCTTCCTTTTCAAACTTCTCCGGGGGAAAGGGCTTTTTTCCGTGTTCCTCACGATCAATATTTAACTCTAATTGAAGTTTCTCTTCATAAGCCCGTGTTTCTTTTCGCACAACTTTTTTATCATACTTTCGTTTATTCGCACTCGCTTTCACATGCGTAGAATCGATAAATAAATGGTCTGCATGGAGGAGTCCTTGATGCATAATCTCTTTTAATATACGATAGAATATCTGCTCAAATATATCAGTGTCTTGAAAGCGACGGACATAATTTTTACCGAAGGTAGAGAAATGCGGGACTTCTGTATGGAAGCCAAACCCTAAAAACCAACGATACGCCATATTCGTTTCAATTTCTTTGATGGTTTGACGCATGGACCGTATACCAAAAACGTACTGAATAAACGTCATTTTAAAGAGAACAACAGGATCAATACTAGGGCGTCCTTTAGCAGAGTAGAGGTTTTCTACTAAAGGATAGATAAATGAAAAATCAATAGCCGCCTCTAGTTTTCGTACTAAATGATCTTGGGGAACTAATTGATCAATCGTTAGCATTTCTAATTGTTCACGTTCATTGATTTGATTTTTCGTCATCATGGTTGATCACCTCGAAAGTGTACTTTTTATCAATAATTCTTTATGTAGAAGTTGATTGGAACGAAGGGTGGCGACTCCTGCGGGAAAAGCGGGAAAGTCGAGATCCTGGACTGAGCGAAGCGAGGGAAGCAGCTCGACCCCGCCCGCGGAAAGCGTCCGCCCGTAGTGGAAATCAACGGCTTTACTTTATTTTATTGTAAAAGAAAAAAGACTGTAGGCAAACTCAAAATTCATTGAGTTTGTCTACAGTCTGAAACTCGGTAAAGAAACCGAGTTTTTAAAATGGGAAAAAGAACGGGATGGCTATCATCATCACAATAAACATAACAAGCTGTAACGGAACCCCTATTCTTACGAAATCCATAAATTTATAGCCCCCCGCTGTCATTACCAGTGCATTCGTAGGGGAAGCAATTGGCGTAGCAAATGCCATACTTGCTGCAACTGCGACTGCAATCATAAATGTTGTGGGACTAACCTCCATTGCAATGGCTGCACTCATGGCAATGGGTGCAAACAATACAGCAGTTGCCGTATTACTAATAAATTGACCGAAAATAGCTGTCAAAATATAAACTCCTATGAGTACACCGTATGGTCCGAAACCACCTAAAGCATTAATAATACCATCAGATAAAATGGTCATGCCTCCTGTTTTTTCTAACGCTGTCGCCATTGGTAACATGGCAGCTACTAATACAATACTTTCAAAATTCATATTGCTATAGGCATCTTCCATGTTTCTCAAGCAGCCTGTTAAAATCATAAGTACAGCACCAATCATCACAGAAATGACAGCAGGAAAAACTTCAAATGCCATCAAAATAATCATGAATAACATAATAATCCCCGCAATTCCAGCTTTGCCTGTAGCTGCTGCCACACTTGCGTGTTCTTTCGGCTGTCCTACAACCACGACATCTTGCGTTTCTCTTGCTAACAAAAGAATTTCATCCCATGCTCCCTGTACTAATATTGCGTCCCCAAATTTTAATTTGTGAGACACCATATCCTGAAGCTTGTAACCACCCTTACGATTAATACCAATGATATTTAGATTGTATTTTTCCCGGAACCCAAGGGAACTAACCGTTTCATTGATAAAGCTCGAATTCGGGGTAAGCAATACCTCTGCAATACCCAGATGCTTCGATACCAATTCATCGGCTTCTCCTTCAACTAATCCTTGCATCTCAAGATGATAATCCTCAACAAAACGCCGAATATCCTCTATTTCTCCTTGAACATATAACTCATCCTTGGCATGAATGACACTAGTTGGTCCTGCCATTTCTTGATAAGTCATCGGTAGTAAATTAATGCCCTCCTGTGATTTCCTATGAATTTTCATCATACAAAGCATATACTTAGCTGGTAGTTTTAATTCCGCTAACGATGTTTCAATAATAGGTGACTCCTCAGGGACGGAGATTTTAAATAGACGATTATTTAAATCATATTGTTTAATAATTTTTTTCGGTGAAAGTTTATAGCCTTCATTAGTCTGTGTACGGTTTTGATCCTTTGGTAATAAAATATTTCTTACAAGTACTAAATAGGAAATGCCAGCAATCATCCCCACGATACCAATAGGAGTTACTTCAAAAAAGCCAAGTTTGTTATAGCCTCGATCAACCAATAACTGACTGACAATTAAATTGGTTGGGGACGCAATCAGTGTCATCAGACCAGAAAGACTTGCTACATAGGAGAGTGGTAGTAGAAATTTAGAAGGGCTGACTTTCATACTTATTGCTATACTTACAACGATTGGCATCATTAAGGCGACAGTACCCGTATTACTCATAAATGCACCAACCGATCCTACAATAATAAGCAGTAGCACAAATAACTTCAGCTCACTATTGCCTGACCATTTTAGTAAGAGTTGCCCCGCCATGCCTGCCAGGCCCGTACGTAAAATCCCTGCACCCACGACAAATAACCCTGCAATCATTAAAACTACAGAGTTTGAAAAACCAGCTAATGCCTCCGAGGGCGTCAAAATATCCATAATGACAAATGCTAATAGTGACACAATTGCTACAAGATCTGCTCGTATTTTATTGGTCACAAATGCGAAAATTGTTGCTCCTAAAATAAGAAATGTTAATGTAAGCTGCACATTCATGAATTCCTTTCTAACATTAATCATTATTAAAAATTGACAGCAAAAAATTGTACTTCATTACTATTTTTATTATAGCTTACCCTGAGCTCTATATGATAAAATTCACCATCTTTTCAAAATTAAAATAAGTGTGGTAGTCATCCACACTTATAATGATAGCTTCACTATTTTATTTTTGGTAAAGATGATGTTCTTTAATATAGTTGTAACAAGCAGTAGGCAAGAGGTATCTCGGTTCTCCTCCCATTGCGAATTCTTCTCGAATATAGGTAGAGCTAATTTCCATCGCTAGCCCTTTATCTATAAGATGAAATCTTCCATCATCATTATTTCTTAAAATCGGAGAACGACTAATGGTTGAGAGCATATCAATGCCGTGTCGTGCCATTACAATAAATTTATTCTCCGCTACTAATGCGTCGCCCTTTTTCCATAAACCCGCACCAATATCCACTAGTAAATCAGCACCCATAATAAAATGCACCTCATCCTCTGGGTTCTTCTCTCTAAAGTATTTCATAGTGTCATATGTGTAGATATTCCAGCCTTCTTGATCCATTTCATAGGAATCTGCGATAAAACGATCGTCCTTAGCAATAGCTAACTGAAGCATATTCCAACGATGTGTATCAGCTGTTTTGATGGTTTTATCTTTGCGTTTATTTGAACAAGGCAAAAAAATAACCTTATCTAACTTACACCGATGTGCTACAGTGCTTGCTGTCCAAAGATGGACATTGGTAATAGGATCAAATGATGAACCATAAATACCTATTCTCGCCATCGTCTCTACCTCCTAGCAGTTACTTTTAAATACGTTGTGAAACCTTTTCTTTTATTGCCTGTATGCTTGCCATTTTATTGTCCCAACATACTTGACTTAAATCGACAGGATATTCTTCAGGATTCATTGTTCGTTTATACTCACACCACAATAAATGTAAGTTTTCCTGTACATATTTTTGTATTTCTTGAATAGTTGGCTCCTCATAAACAATATTTCCATTTTCTATAATACTTTCATGTAACTCTTTCGCCGTAAAATTTGTAACAAATTTACTAATATACGTATGAATAGGGTGGAACATTTTCAATCTTTCTTCTTGCTGTATGTTTTCATTATCTAACGCAATATAATCTCCTTCAGCATGACCATTCTCTGCATTAATAATACGGTAAACACGTTTACGTCCAGGTGTAGTCACTTTCTCAGGATTTGCTGAAATTTTAATGGTATCAACTAGTTCTCCACTTTCGTTTTCTATTGCAACTAATTTGTATACTCCACCAAGAGCTGCTTGATCATAGGCTGTAATCAGCTTAGTTCCGATTCCCCAAGCATCAATTTGCGCCCCTTGTGACTTTAAATGCATAATTGTATATTCATCCAAATCATTCGAAGCCATAATTTTAGTTGCAGTAAATCCTGCATCATCTAGCATTTTCCTTGCCTGTTTTGAGAGATAGGCTAAATCTCCACTGTCTAAACGGATACCAATAAAATTAATTTGATTCCCTAGCTCCTTCGCTACGCGGATAGCATTCGGAACACCAGAACGTAGTGTGTCATAAGTATCTACTAGGAAAACACAGTCTTTATGGGCTGCTGCGTATTTTTTAAACGCAGTATATTCATCTCGATAGGTTTGAATCATCGCATGGGCATGTGTTCCTGACACAGGAATACCGAATAATTTTCCTGCTCTTACATTGCTTGTTGCAGAGAATCCGCCTATATAAGCAGCACGAGTTCCCCAAATAGCAGCATCAAATTCGTGTGCGCGGCGGGTTCCAAATTCCATTACAACATCCTCACCCGTCACTTGTTTGATACGTGAAGCTTTTGTTGCAATCAGGGTTTGGTAATTAACGATATTTAACAACGGCGTTTCAATTAATTGAGCCTCTGCTAATGGTGCTTCAATTCGCAGGATAGGCTCGTTTGCAAAGACCAATTCTCCCTCTCTCATCCCCTTAATTGTCCCTGTAAATTTAAGTTCTTTTAGGTATTCAAGAAATTCCTCGGGATACTTCCCCTCTTCTCGTAAATATTGAATATCGCTTTGAGAGAAACCAAAGTTATTAATAAACTCAATCACTTTTTTCAATCCAGCGAAAACTCCATAGCCATTGCCAAATGGAAGCTTTCTAAAATATAATTCGAAAACAGCTTTACGTTGATGAACACCATCTTGCCAATAAGTTTGAACCATATTAATTTGGTATAGGTCCGTGTGTAACATGAAACTATCATCTACATATTTCATATTTTCCCCTCCATTCATGTCAAATAATAGTGGCACCTAGAGTATGCTCGAAATGATTTAACGCCCACTCATGTCCAGCTTCATTAAAGGAGGCGACAGCATTTTTATGAATGACGATATCGAACCCTTTATTATAAGCATCTACTGCTGTATGAAGAACACAAATATCTGTACAAACGCCGATTAAATGCAGCTCAGCAATTCCTCTTTCACGCAATTTCAATTCTAAATCTGTTCCTGCAAAAGCAGAATAACGCGTTTTATCAATGTAATAGACGAAATCTTGGTCTTTATTTTCTTCATATAATGAGTTTAATGCACCATATAACTCTCTACCTTCTGTATGACGAATATTATGAGGTGGGAATAGCTTTGTTTCTGGATGATAAATATCTCCCTTTTCATGAACATCTATCGCAAATACTGTAAAATCCCCCCTCTTAATAAACTCCTTTGTTAAATCAACATTTGCACGTTCGAGCAATTGCCCAGGCTCTCCGCAAGTAAGAGCCCCATCCGTCGCAACGAAATCCACTGTATAATCAATATTAATTAATGCACGCTTTTTCATCATTTCATCACTCCACTCTTTAATTAGTAATACTTAAATTACAAATTACTTTCTTTAAAATAAACAGGAAAGACGGATCTTTCCTAATGATAGATAGACTCTACCATTTCGAAATCATTAAATGTATAGAGCTGGGAAGGCCGGAACGAATTTCTTTTTGTTTTCTTCGGTTTTCCTTCTTCATCCAATGCTTTTTCGATAAATGGTAATTTAGGTGCTTTTGTAAAGAATACGGAATCGTTAGAGATTCGTGGATCTTCTCCAACTGTTAGAAGTACTCGTTGCAATTCTGATAATGTAAACTCTTGTGGTAAAAAGTTTTTAGCAACAGTTGTCTGAATCATATCCCTTTTAATAAAATGCAACGCATCGGAAATGATTTTTCGGTGATCGAAAGCTAATGGAAGCGTAAATACACTTTCTATATCAAACAGTTCTACATCGTCTGCATCATCATTCGCTTGACGTTGCTCAATATATGTCTCAGGAACAATGGCATAAAATGCATTTGAAATCATCCAACCACGTGGATCTCGATCGATCTCATCATAAACACCAAAATGTTGAACATGTAAACCTTCTACATTTGTTTCTTCTTTTAATTCTCTCTTTGCTGCGATAAAGGCAGTTTCTTTTTGATTTGCATCTACAAAGCCCCCAGGAAGTGCCCATTTTCCTCCTTCAATATTGGGATTTCCTTCAGCATCCCTAGTAGCACGCTTAATTAACATAATCTTTAGCGTCATGTTTGGCGGTGCTTTTTCCTCTGTTTTCTCTGAGGTAATTGTAAAAATAGCAATATCTGCGGTATATCCATCGGGTGTTTGATATTTTGAAGAATCATAATGAGCAAGCACTTCTTCTTCGGTACGAAATTTTGTCATTGTATAACCCCTTCTATAATTACAAGGTTCATGTAATTTGTAATTCGTTAATTACTATTTATTAGAATTATAATCTTTCATCAAAGCATTTGCAACTAATTTATAAAAAAAGCATAAATAAAGCTACTCCGCCTTATTTATGCCCATTATTATTATTGATCTTTCAGCAGAATTCCGTTTTGTACAACAACTTGCCCATTTTTGATTACTGTATGTGTATGATTCATGCCGTAGAAATATTGCAGTTGCTTGTAATTAGCAACATCAAGGATAAGTACGTCAGCTTTTTTATGTGCTTCAAGGGAACCAATTTGCTCGCCTCGATTTAGGGCATATGCTGCATTAATTGTTGTTGCCGTTAATACTTCCTCCAATGTCATACCCATATGCATGCAAGCTAAATTCATAATGAAGGGTAGGCTCATTGTTGGGGATGACCCAGGGTTAAAGTCTGTGGATATCGCCACAGGTACTCCCTCGTCAATCATTAGACGCCCTCTTGCAAAAGGTGCACGTAAAAAGAATGCAGTACCTGGCAGCAATACAGCAATTGTACCCGCTTCAGCCATTTTTCGAATTCCCTTATCAGAAGCAACTAACAAATGCTCCGCAGAAATGGCCTCTACTTCCGCAGCCAGCTCGGCGCCTTGATAAGGTTCGATTTCATCCGCATGTATTTTTGGCGTTAAGCCTAGTGCTTTTCCAGCCTCTAAAATGCGTCGGGATTGTTCGGGTGTAAAGACGCCTTTTTCACAAAATACATCATTAAATTCAGCCAACTCTAGTTCTGCTACTTTTGGCAGCATCTCATTGACCACCACATCCACAAATTCATCCTCACGCCCCTTATAATCACGAGGAACTGCATGGGCTCCCATAAACGTGCTAATGACATCAATATGATGTGCAGCTTGTAATTCTTTTGCGACCTCTAGCTGTTTCTTTTCCGTTTCCCAGTCCAAGCCATACCCTGATTTTGCTTCAACTGTTGTTACACCATGCTTTAAAAATACATCTAAATGCTGCATCGTTTTTTCATATAATTCATCAAAGCTTGTTTCTCGTGTACGCTTTGTTGTAGCATGAATGCCACCGCCTGCATTCATGATTTCCATATAGGTAGAACCATTTAATCTCATATTAAACTCTTGCTCGCGTGTTCCACCATGCACCAAATGTGTATGACAATCCACTAAGCCAGGCATAACAATCTTACCAGTAGCATCAATCGTTTCTGCCTTCTTTATTAATTCTGGGAAGTCAGCTTCTAGTTGCTCATACGCTCCTACTGCTACAATACGCTCTTCTTCAATTAGAACACTGCCATATTCTATTACTGCAATTTCCTGCATTTGTTCTTTTGTACGTGGTCCTTGTACATTACTTTTCAAGGTAATTACTTCATTTGCATTTTTTATTAGAATGGTCACTTCACATCACCCTTTAACATTGGTATATGGACACCTTTGTTTTTTGCTGTATTGATAGCAATATCGTAGCCTGCATCAGCATGACGAGCAACGCCCATTCCAGGGTCTGAAACTAATACACGTGCAATTTTTTCAGCGGCAAGCTCTGATCCATCTGCTACTAAGACTTGACCTGCATGCTGTGAATAACCCATTCCTACACCACCACCATGGTGTACGCTTACCCAGCTTGCACCACTCGCAGTATTAACAAGAGCATTTAAAATTGGCCAATCCGATACCGCATCCGAACCATCTAGCATTCCTTCTGTTTCACGATTTGGTGATGCTACAGAACCTGAATCTAAGTGATCGCGACCAAAGACAATTGGTGCTGATAATTCACCATTTGCAACCATTTCATTGACCTTTAATGCAAAACGATGACGATCACCATAACCCAACCAGCAAATGCGTGCAGGTAGCCCTTGCCATTTCACCATTTTTTGTGCCATATCAATCCAATTGACTAGACCCTCATCTTCAGCAAACATCTCTTTTGCCAGTGCATCTGTTTTATATATATCCTCAGGGTTTCCTGAAAGCGCCGCCCAACGGAATGGGCCCTTTCCTTCACAGAATAACGGACGAATATACGCTGGTACAAAGCCTGGGAAATCAAAGGCATTTGTCACACCCATTTCTTTGGCATAGGCACGAATGTTATTCCCATAATCAAATACTTCTGCGCCTGCCTCTTGGAACTCTAGCATTGTACGAACATGCTCTGCCATTGTTTCTTTTGCTTTACGCTCATATGTTTTTACATCCTCTTTGCGAAGTTTTAGCGCTTCTTCAAAGGTCATGCCATTAGGTACATAACCATTAATCGGATCATGCGCAGATGTTTGGTCTGTCACAAAATCTGGAATAATTCCACGATTCAACAACTCACGATTAACATCAGCACAGTTACCAACAAGGCCAATGGATGCTGGCTCATTTTGGTCACGTAATTTATTAACTAATGCAATTGCTTCATCTACAGTTTCTACAATATAATCACAGTAACCTTCTTTGATTTTACGTTCAATGCGAGCACGTTCAACTTCAACAACTAAGATTACAGCACCAGCCATTTTCCCTGCTAATGGCTGTGCACCACTCATACCGCCCATACCACCTGTAAGGATGAATTTACCACGTAAATCAGCAGTGCCAAATACCTTTTTGCCTGCTTCTACAAAGGACAGATAAGTTCCTTGTAAAATTCCTTGAGCACCAATATAAATCCAACTCCCAGCAGTCATTTGACCATACATCATTAAATCTCTTTCTTCTAATTCATAAAAGTGATCCCAATTTGCCCATGCTGGTACAAGGTTTGAATTGGCAATCAACACTCGAGGGGAATGCTCATGTGTACGGAATACAGCTACTGGCTTTCCAGATTGGATTAATAGAGTCTCATCATTCTCTAATTCTTTCAAAGATGCAATGATTTGTTCATAGCTTTCCCAGTTACGAGCAGCCTTACCAATACCCCCATAAACAATCAGTTCATCTGGATTCTCTGCTACCTCTGGGTCAAGATTGTTCATTAACATACGCATTGCTGCTTCCTGTGTCCATCCCTTACATGTTAGTTCATTTCCACGTGGTGCACGAATATCTGTCTTAAATACCATTAAAAACACGCTCCTTTTCCTATTAAAAAAATGTGAATTTTGCTGTCTAAAGCTATTAATAACTGAATATTCAGACTTAAATACATATAAATATTTTCAAAGCAGAGGCTACTCGGTGTATAAACCGAGCGACGCCTTTGCTCTTTCATATCAAAACTTAAACCAATTTACACATACTCATTTACTAAATCATTACTTGATAGTAAATATTTCGCCAATGCTTCAATTTCATCGCCAATTGGTTGATCGGCTAGTAATGGTGGACAAAATTCACGCACTTTCTTTAAGAATTTACTTGTAGTAGGAGATAATTGCTCTTCTGCCTTGTCTAAATGAATAGCCTGAGATGCACAAATCAATTCGATAGCTATAACGCGAGCAGCGTTGTGAACAATCTGACGTACTTGACGTGCCGAAGTTGTTCCCATACTTACATGATCCTCTTGGTTACCTGATGTAGGAATAGAATCCACACTCGAAGGATGTGCTAAAACTTTATTTTCTGAGACAATAGAGGCTGCTGTATATTGAGCAATCATAAGCCCACATTCAATCCCAGGGTTTGTTGCTAGAAACGGTGGTAGCCCTTCATTAAGTTGAGGGTTTACCATACGTTCTGTACGTCGTTCTGAAATATTGGCCCACTCACATACACCTATTTTCAAAAAGTCCATTGCCAAAGCTATTGGCTGTCCATGGAAATGCCCACCCGATAAAACCTCCCCGCTTTCTAAAACGATTGGATTATCAGTTGTTGCATTCATTTCTGTTTGAACACGGTCCTGTGCGTAGAAAAATGACTGCCAAGAAGCACCATGTACTTGCGGTATACAACGTAGTGAATAAGCATCCTGCATGCGAATTTCACCCTGCTTTGTCACACGTTTACTGCCATCGAGCCACTTACGAATACGCCCGCCTACTAGTTCTAACTCTGGATGTGGTCTTACCGCTAAAAGTGCTGGATCAAATGCCGAGGTAATGCCCTTTAAAGCTTCCAGTGTTAAGCTAGCAGCCATATCCGCTGCAAGACCGATTCGTTCAGCTTCATTGACCGTTAATACACCTATACCCGTCATAGCTTGTGTACCGTTAACTAATGCTAGCCCCTCTTTAGCTTGAAGTCTAACAGGGGTTAATCCTGCTTGCTTTAGCGCGTCACTACCACTCATGATTTCTCCGTTAAACTCAGCCTTTCCTTCTCCCACTAACACTAATGCCAAATGTGATAAAGGCGCTAAATCACCACTTGCTCCTACTGAACCTTGTGACGGAACAATTGGATGAACACCTTTATTAATAAGATTCAACAATAGTTGGACAGTTTCCTCACGAATGCCAGAAAATCCTCTGGCCAAAGCATTGGCACGTAACACCATCATTGCACGTACAACATCTGTTGGGAATGGTTCACCAACACCGGTTGCATCTGATCGTAATAAATTTAGCTGCAATAGCTCAATGTCTTCTTCTTCAATTTTTATATTGCTGAGTTTACCAAACCCTGTATTCACACCATAAATTGTTTGGCCTTCAGCTAAACGCTTTTCGATACGCTCTCTACTTAAACGAATACGTTCCAAACTCTCTGTAGCAAGCGCAACTGTTGCTTGCCCCTTCACGATTTCCTCTATTTGTTGTCTTGATAATGTATTGCCATCAAGCTCGATGATTGACTTCACATGACATCCCCCTATTCCCTATATGGCTATGTAAATAAATTATCTTCATTCATATTTTCGTAATATGAAAACATCAGTCTCAAACTTTTTAAGCGTTTTCATAACAAAAGTTGGCTTCTGCTGATGATCAATTACTCTATTTACATTGTACTAACTACCTTTTTCAGAATATAGAGAATTTTAATAGAGAAAACAAGACTTTTTTCAGATTACTATGTTATTTTTATTAATATAACCGTACTTTTATATGAAACTAGAATATTTTAAGAAGGGCTGATGGTATGAAGCTGTTATTAATTGATCGCGATCCAACCGACCTAGCAGGAATAAAGTGGTTTTTACATACATATTTCCCTGGAGATGTTTTTATTGAAATGTGTACAAGTATTTCAGAGGTGTCTCATAGCATTAGACAATTTGAACCTGATGCCATACTGTTAAATATCGATATATTTCCTAATAATCGCTTAGCAGCTCTTTATCGCGATATGCAAAAGCTTTCTGGTGCCATTTTAGCAATGACAACTGAGCCATTATTTAAAAATGCTTTGAAGGCAATTGATTTACAAGTGGCTCATCTTTTTGTGAAGCCTATTGATTTAGAGCTATTAAAGAAAAAACTCACAACCATTTCTCTTCGCACACCACAGATTACAGAAGATGCTCAAGAGACTACAAACGATTCCTTTTATAATCAATTATTTTTAGATAATAAATCAAGTTCAATTGAGACAACATTACATTTCACAATGATTGAACCCGAGCATACTGAAACCTTCAATAAGCTTTACAATTGGCTTCAACAAACACCGATTCACTTTCATATGAAAACCTACCCTCTATCTAATAGAATCGTATGTCTTTTTCAAACAAATGATATAAGGATTGTGGAAAAAGATGTACGTACACTTATGAAGGAATGGCGTTTGATTAGTAATAGTTCTTTAAATATCGGCATATATGATGGAACACCTACAACCATTAAAACTATGTATACATTAACAAAGCGTGCACTACATCAAAGTTTTTATGAGGGCTTTGGCCATATTTTTTATGCGAGCAAACAATATGAAACTCAGCCCTTTGATCCCTTACTGACACCAGAAGAGCAACAATTACTAATAAGTAGTTTGGAAGATGGAAACCTAGAGGCCGTTAAAACATTTTTATATCGGCTTTCTAATGAAGGCATATATTATGAGCAAGACGATTTACGCATTCATTTGACGAGTGTCTTAGCACAAATTAGACGCTTTATGCTGAAATATAAATTACATGAAAAAGCGGTTATCGAACAACACTACCGTCAGCTATTTCATTTAATCATTGAGCATCCTATATTTTATACGATACTCAATGGGATTATTTCTTTCACGCAGACATTAATTGAGTTAGCAAGGGAAGCTCGAATAGAGAAACGAGCTGATTATGTTGAACTAGCTATAGAAATAATTGATCAACAATTTAAAGATAGCGCACTGTCTCTTCCCTTTGTCGCTCATAAGCTTGGAATAAGCCCCAATTATTTAAGTACAATTTTCTCAAGAAAACAAGGCTTGCCATTTAAGCGCTATTTACAGCAAGTAAGAATTCATCATGCCACAAAAATGCTGCGAGAAACAGATTTTGCTATTAGCGAAATCGCTCATTTAAACGGTTTTGATGACCCAAATTATTTCATAAAATTATTTAAGCAACAAATTGGTATTACGCCTAACCGATATAGAAAAAATTAAAAGATTGATTAAAATAATTTTCAATTAGTTGATTTTATTTTCAATAAAGATTTTATCATGATGTCATTATCTTGATCTTAATATGACAATTATCTATAAAATTGAGATTAAATAAAATAAATTTAAGTTAAAAACTATGTATAAACCCTATGTCTAGCGCATATATTTATAGTTTATACTTAAATATAAAAATTCTTTAACGATAATTATTATAATGTACTAGCAATTCTATTTTATATTTGTTATAGTTATAGACGAAGAGTTTGACTCACATTTTTTTCAGGAGGTAAACTAATATGACAAACGCAAATGATCGTAGCCGTCGCTTTACAACAGCAGGTGGTGCTCCAGTAGTAAGTAACCATGACTCTATGTCAGCAGGTCCACGTGGCCCTCTTTTACTTCAGGATGTATGGTTAGTTGAAAAACTAGCAAATTTCAACCGTGAAGTAATTCCAGAACGTCGTATGCACGCAAAGGGCTCAGGTGCATTTGGTACTTTTACTGTAACGCATGATATTTCACAATATACTAAAGCGAAAATCTTCTCAGAGATCGGCAAGAAAACTGAAATGTTCGCACGTTTCTCTACAGTAGCGGGTGAGCGTGGTGCAGCAGATGCAGAGCGAGATATTCGTGGCTTCGCCCTTAAATTCTATACAGAAGATGGAAACTGGGATTTAGTAGGGAACAATACACCTGTATTCTTCTTCCGTGACCCGTTACACTTTACAGATTTAAACCATGTGGTAAAACGTGACCCACGTACAAATATGAAAAATGCCAACTCTAACTGGGATTTCTGGACTTCATTACCTGAAGCACTTCACCAAGTGACAATTGTTATGTCTGACCGTGGTATTCCAGCTGGTTACCGTAATATGCACGGATTTGGTTCTCATACGTATAGCTTTATCAATGCTAATAATGAACGTGTTTGGGTTAAATTCCACTTCCGTACAGAGCAAGGCATTAAGAACTTAACTGGTGCCGAGGCTAATGAGATTATTGGTCAAGACCGCGAATCTTCACAACGTGATTTATATGAAGCAATTGAAAAAGGCGATTTCCCTAAATGGAAAATGTACATTCAGGTAATGACAGAGGAACAAGCTCGTGAGCTACCATACAACCCATTTGATTTAACAAAGGTATGGTATAAAAAAGACTTCCCATTAATTCCTGTAGGTGAATTCGAGTTAAACAAAAATCCAGACAACTACTTTGCAGAAGTTGAACAAGCTGCATTCGCACCATCTAACATTGTTCCTGGCATCAGCTTCTCACCAGATAAAATGTTACAAGGTCGTATCTTTGCATATGCCGATGCCCAACGCTATCGTCTTGGTGTAAACCACTATATGCTTCCTGTCAACGCACCAAAATGTCCATTCCGTACTTTCCATCGCGATGGAGCAATGCGCTTTGATGGCAATCTTGGTTCGACATTAAGCTATGAACCAAATAGCTATGGTGAGTGGGAGCATAATTTAGACCATAAAGAGCCTGAATTACGTATTGATGGTCATGCAGGTATTCATGATTTCCGTGAAGACGATAATAATTACTTTGAACAACCAGGTAAACTATTCCGTCTATTGACTTCGGAAGAGCAGCAACGCTTATTTGAAAATACCGCGAACGATATGGCTTCTGTTGAAGAGTTCATCAAACGCCGTCACATCCTTCACTGCTATCTAGCTGACCCAGCATATGGTGAAGGTGTCGCTAAAGCGATGGGTCTTTCCTTAGAAGGTATGGACCTTACAAATCCATATGTAAAACAACCAACAAACGTTTAATATTCCACTTTATTATTGATATCCAAATCCAACTTTTACTCCATGTGAATCCACTATTCACATGGAGTTTTTTTATTAAGAAAAGGCCTATGTCTATTTTTTTGACATAAGCCTTTTCTTTCATTATTGGTAAATTTGACTGCCTGCTTTTTTAAACTCCTCAGCCTTTTCTTTCATACCTTGATGGATCGCTTCAGTCGTATTCAAATCCTTATCTTTCGCATAATTACGAATATCCTGTGAAATTCTCATGCTACAGAATTTAGGCCCACACATAGAACAAAAGTGTGCTGTTTTTGCTCCCTCTGCTGGCAGTGTCTCATCATGATATTCCACTGCACGCTCGGGATCTAGTGACAGATTGAATTGATCACGCCAACGGAACTCAAAGCGCGCTTTAGACAGTGCATCGTCTCGTTGTTGTGCACCTGGATGACCTTTTGCTAAATCAGCAGCATGTGCAGCAATTTTATAAGTGATAACGCCCACACGAACGTCCTCGCGATTCGGTAAACCAAGATGCTCTTTCGGTGTCACATAACAAAGCATCGCTGTACCAAACCAGCCAATCATGGCTGCCCCAATGGCTGATGTAATGTGGTCATAACCTGGAGCAATATCTGTTGTGAGTGGTCCTAATGTATAGAAGGGCGCTTCCTTACAAACCTCTAATTGCTTGTCCATGTTTTCTTTAATCAGATGCATTGGTACATGACCTGGTCCCTCAACCATTACCTGAACATCATGCTGCCAAGCAATCTGTGTTAGCTCGCCTAGTGTTTCAAGCTCTGCAAATTGTGCCTCATCATTGGCATCTGCAATTGAGCCTGGGCGTAAACCATCACCTAAGGAAAAAGCAACATCATAGGCTTTCATAATTTCACAGATTTCCTCAAAGTGTGTATACAGGAAATTCTCTTGATGATGATATAAACACCACTGTGCCATTATAGAGCCACCTCGAGATACAATACCTGTCACACGATTTGCTGTTAGTGGTACATAGCGTAAAAGGACACCTGCATGAATGGTGAAGTAATCTACACCCTGCTCGGCTTGTTCTATGAGAGTATCACGATAAACCTCCCACGTTAAATCCTCTGCTACACCATTTACCTTTTCTAAAGCCTGATAAATTGGCACTGTTCCCACTGGCACTGCAGCATTTCGAATAATCCATTCTCTAGTTGTATGAATATGTTTACCAGTCGATAAATCCATAATATTATCTGCGCCCCATCGAGTTGCCCAGGTCATTTTCTCAACTTCTTCTGCAATGGAAGAAGATACAGCAGAATTCCCGATATTCGCATTGATCTTTACATGAAAATTACGCCCAATAATCATTGGCTCTGCCTCAGGGTGATTAATATTAGAAGGCATTATAGCACGCCCAGCTGCAATTTCTGAACGTACAAATTCAGGATCCATATTTTCACGAATCGCTACAAACTCCATTTCAGGCGTTATAATTCCCTTTCGTGCATAGTGAAGCTGTGTCACATTTTTACCTTTTTTAGCACGCAAAGGCTTTCTCGCCAACTCAGGGAAGACATTTTCTTGAATACGCGGGTCATCAACATGACGAAAGCCATTATCTTCCGGTTTAATGGAGCGTCCCTCATATGCTTCTACATCCCCTCGCTCTTGAATCCATGCATTTCGTAAGGCAGGTAAACCTTTCGTAATATCTACTTGGTAGGCTGGATCTGTATAGGGCCCACTTGTATCATATACTCGAATAGGAGCATTTTCTTCATTTCCAAAACTGCCTGTTGTCGGACTTAATGCAATTTCTCGCATAGGTACTAGAATATCTGGGCGTGATCCTTCCACATATACTTTTTTGCTTCCTTCAAAGCCGGAAATAATGGTAATATTCTTTTCACTAATTGCTGACATGAGCTACTTCTCTCCCTTAAATTTATTTTGATATAAGGACCGATTCTAGCTCACCCCAACAATCCAAAAAATAAAGGCCGAATCCAAAATAATTATTTGGATCCGGCCACGAATGTAAAGGTCTATTGATTGCATACTCTGCAATAGCTTCTTAACTTTCCCACGCTGGTATGAGCCAGATCAGGTCCAAAGGGTCAAGAAACTTCGTAGCGTTTCCCTCTCAGCCTGACTCATCAGACTCCCCTAGTTAATACTATTTAGTTTGATGCTAGTGTAGCAGATAATACTAAGAGATGGAAGTTATTTTTTATCTTACTAGGTAAATAATACTTCTGCAAAATAGATCACAATGGTTACAGTTATACAGCTTACAATGGTTGAAAATAAAACAGCTTGCGCGGCTGTTGCTGATTCTACATCATATTCCAATGCTAGACTAGAACTATTGCGGGATGTTGGAAAGGCACTAGCTATAAAGAGTGATTGTGCGACGACTCCATCTAATCCCAATATATAAATAATGGCCAATGCAACAGATGGTCCAATAATTAGTCGCGTAAAACAGCTGATAAAGACGGTTTTATTAAACATTGATTTCATCTCTAGTTGTGATAATTGCGCACCTAAAGTAATTAGAGCCACAGCAATAAATCCATCTGCCACATGTTCTACTGGTATTTTGATAAACTGTGGTATACCGATATCAAAATAATTCATAGCGACACCTATAATCAGCGCATGAATAATAGGCATTTTAAAGAAATCCTTGATGATTGTCATACCTGACTTTGTAGAAGAAATTAAATTGTATAAACCATATGTATACGTAGTCATATTTTGAAAGATTACGAGCATGACCTGAATGGCTACTCCAATAGGTTGCGTGGCAAATATCATTTGAGCCACTGGAATACCGTAATTACCCGAGTTAATGAGCACAACACTATTTTTAAAGACAGCAGCCTCTGTTCTAGCTAAACCTAACCCTTTTGCCATAAAGTGACTGAGTATCATTTGACTACCGATAAAGAGTACAATAAATAATCCGACCTCTCCCAGTACAGTTAATTCCACATGTGTTTCATATAAATTTACAAAAACAGCTGCTGGCATAAAGCAATATGTAATAAGCTGAGACAATGCTTTTAAATTAAAGCGAAATTTCTTTTGTAGTATAGCGCCTATTAAAAGTAACACTAAAATAGGTACAACAATTTGAAAGAAAATCATTCCGAGATACATCATATCAATGTCCCCCTTCCAGTGTTAATAGTAGTGTTGAATTCCTTCTAGGTCAATTTCTCCGGCTTTCACCATAAAGAAGACTGCCTCTATATTGAAGGCAGCCTTTCTTTTTAAGCAAGCTTAAATCGGTTTACAACTTCTTGTAGCTCGTTTGAAATATCGTTCATATTTTGAATAGACTCTGCTACTTTTTGTAATTCTACTTGTTGATCCATTGCAGAAGCACTTACTTGTTCCGCAGAGGCTGCTGTTTGCTCAGAAATAGCCGAAATACTTTGGATAGCCATGATTGCCTGATTTTTATGCTCTAACATGCTAGATAGTTTATTCATTAATTCACTAATAGAATTTGCAATTGAACCCGACAAGTCACTGCTATCTTTAAATGCTAGTTGCGTGCTTTGTACGGACTCATTTTGAGATTGCATTAAATCTGCATTAGATGCAATCACAGCAACCGTCTGCTGAGAATTTTCAAGAATACTTTCTACTGTACTCTTAATAATTTCTGTTTCATTCTTAGATTGTTCTGCAAGCTTTCTAACTTCCTCTGCAACTACAGCAAATCCTTTACCATGTTCACCAGCACGTGCAGCCTCAATACTTGCATTTAAAGCTAGCAGATTAGTCTGCTCGGTAATGCTTTGAATCGAAGCAATAATCTGATTAATATTGGCAATATTAGAAGCTAATGATTCCATTTGCTGCTGGATACGCCCATTCATTTGATTGGTCTCCATATTACGTTCTCTTAAACTTTCAACCTCATGCAATCCTTTTTCCGTTGTTACACCTGTTTTATGAGATAGCTCATCCATTTCATTAGAAAGAGCCGTAATAGCATCAATCTGATCTGATAAATCCATCATTCGATAATTTGTTTCTTCTGTATCCTCTGATTGCTTCGAAGCTCCTTGTGCAATCTCGTTGATAGCTACGGAAACCTCCTGACTAGAAGCAACTACCTCATTAAATGCCTCATTTACCTGATTAGAAGATTGGTTCAATAACCTCGTGGAATTTAGTACAGTTTGAATCGCACTATTGGTTTTATCTAACATATTATTATAGGCCACAGCAACTGCACCAATTTCATCAGGCTTAATATATCGCTCTTCTACCTTTTGTGTTAAATCCCCTTCGGCTGCAGTTTCAATCGATGCACGTAAAAATTTAAGTGGTTTTAATTGTTTATAGATGAATAACACACTTGCAGCTGTCATCAAAACCACCATAATAATGGAAGCAATAATCGTAAATACAAATACATGATTATATGTTTCTAGAATCTTTGATTCAGCTAACACGACTTGAACAGTCCATGTTTCGTCAATACCCTCTAAAATCATTGGAGCAAAAACATTATAGGCCTTTTCCTTCAGTTGATTAGAGTCAACGTACATACTTGTTAGTTCACCATTTTCCATTGTCTTACTAATACTTGTCCAAGTAGGATCCTCTTGCATATTGCGCCCAACTAGCTCATCACCAAAGCTGTTAGCTGTTAGCACACCTTTATTCGTAATAATTGCCGCATAACCGCCTTCTGGGGCATTCGATTTTGTTAAATCATTTAAAAAATCTATTGATACATCGGCAGTCAATACACCGAAAAATGTTCCGGAAGCATTGATTAATGGCACCGAAATGGTTGTCATCAATACAGATTGTCCGTTTACATTATAATCATAGGGCTCTGTCAAAACTGCACGTCTCTCTTCTTTTGGTACCCAATACCATTCAGAAATACTCTTATCATCAATACCTTCGATTAGAGCAGTCGAGATATCATTTCCGTTCTTACTTAAATAAGGGATAAAACGTTTTTTAGTATCTACTAAAGCAGCCTCAGTTGGTTCTAAAATAATAGAATCTTGCTCAAAGATTGCTCCTACTCCAAGAATGTCATTATTGCTAGCTAAATTGTTTTCCATTATGTCTATGACACCCTTGGTAGACAACGTATTATTCTTCTCCATGCTTTCTATGATACGCTTTGTTGTTTGTAATGTCGTATTGGCTTTCTTAAATCTTTCACTCATAATAGCTGCAGAGGATTCAGCAGTTTGCAATGTTCCATGCTCTGCGTCTTCAACACTTTGCTTTTTTATAATAATTCCCGTTATGACAGTATAGGATAAAAATAAAATGAGAAATAATCCTATTATAAGGGAAGAAAGTTTTAAGGCAATTCCTCTTGATTTTTTCATAACTAACACCCCCACTTTTATACTAATAATAATGGATGGATGATTGTATCACAATAAAATATTTAGCGAATAAAGTAGAAAATTTACAGAATTATAGAGAAAAATACCGATACTTCACCAAACATTTATTTTTCAATATAAAGGACTAATGACTTATTTGAATTGAGATTCATAGTAAAACACCCTCTTCGAATTCTAAATTATAGAAGAATATGATATATTAACTATTAAATAGAATGATTGGAGTGACTTACATGAAAAATAAAGCGCTATCAACATTAATGGCCACGGCTATTACAGCGACACTAGTATTACCAATGTCTACTGCGAATGCCGCATCATCTCAAATTCAATCAAATTCATATGAGACACATGTAGCAGCAGCAAAAAAAGTAATAGGTGAATCCGTAACGATCAAAAACATTACAAAAGATACTGTAATAACATCTAACGGCACATTTAGAATTCAATCGGCATTAAAGCCCCTATTTGATACTTCAAATAAAACAGCATTAACCAATGCCCGAGCTACAATTGTAGTGAAAAATGGTCAAATTACGGACGTTACCTCATTAATTTTAAACAAAGCAGGTACAAGCAAAAAATCTGTCTATTTTGATGGAGGTGACGCACAAATCTCTGGAGACCTCACTGTTAACGCGGACTATGTAAAAGTTCAAAACGTTAGTGTGGATGGTCAGCTTATCATTACCAACAGAGTAAAAAAAGCCGTTACACTCGATGAAGTAGCAGTAGATGAAACAATTACACTAAAACCAATTGTCACGAAAAAGGTAAGTTGGCTATATGTTACTTTAATCGATATGAAATCATCAAACATCAATTTGGGACGTACTAAAGTCAATGTATCTTCTGACCAAACTCTTGCCAAAGTAGATGTGGTTGGTAAAGTGGAATCTTTTGAAGCAATGACTAATATAGAAAAGCTTACAATTGATGTAGCGAAAAATTTCAACCTTTATGGTGAGGGTAAAATTGAGCAAATCGTTGTAAAGGGCGGTACTAAAGTAGCTTTAGATTCAGGACATCTGGTAAACAATGTACAAGTAGACAATAAAAATGTCTCCGTGACACTACCTGTTATTGATAAAAAGGAACTTAATACATTAATCGCATCCCCACCATATGTACAAGTATCTGTAAACGGCTATGATATTTTAAATACGGACAAATGGACAACACAAGCAGACCGCACAGTGTTTGATTCTGCTGTAGCAAGTGCGAGAGCTGTAGCAAATAATTCAAATGCCTCACAAGAACAGGTGAAAAATGCCATTAATCAGTATAAAAATGCACTAGCAGTCTACCAAGCTACTCAGAAGAGTGGTACAAAATATGGTTATGGCGATAAAGCTTCACTACAGTCTTTAATTAATTCTGTTCAATATGTTACTGTTTCTTGGGACGGGTCAAATGTACCTTATAATTCTCCTTGGACTACACAAGCAGAAAGAAACGCAATAGAATCTGCTGTTTCATCTGCCCAAGCAGTTGTTAATAATTATTATGCCACTCAAACGGATATTGCCAATGCCATCAATAATTTAAACAATGCTATTTGGACTTATAAGAATGCTAATAAGTACGGAAATAATGGGTATTATGTGGATAAAGCTAATTTACAAACAAGTGTTACTGCTGCGTATTATGAACTTCAAAATGTAACAGTTTCTACAAGCGGAACTGGGGTAGATGTTACTAACGGAATAAGATGGACAAAAGCTGTTGATCGAAGTAACTTTGAGGCTGTAGTTCAACAAGCACAATATATACTAAATGATCCTAATGTGTACCAATATCAAATTAATGACATGTATAACACCTTAAACCAAGCAATAGAAACTTATAGAAAAGCACAAAATGTAGGAATTATTAGCAATTAGGTTTTGCTATGTTGTCAACACCTAAATCTCTTTTAGTATAACGAAGGACTCTACCTATTGTAGAGCCCTTCACTATTTAATAATTCTTTTTTAACTAAATGAATTCATTTGCAACATTGTATTCATTTGCTTCACCTTCGATACCAATCCTCCACCTCCTCACTCGGTTCCACTGCCAAATGCTCTTGAGGCATCTTTTTTAACAGCCAATATTGCTCCTCAACGGCGGCTGAATTATTAAGTAGATCGTAAAGTTTCATTAAAGTAAAATAACCAACCTCTGCATCTTTAATCTATTAACTTCTTATATTATTTTTCCAAAATAACAAAAATCTCTATAACAATAGGCAATTTTAAATTATTCTACCATTCAGAAATATACATCTTCTATACCATACATCTAAAAACCTCTTCAATCTTATTTCATGGTAGATATTAAGCACATTTGCATATGGTATTTTAAACAGCACAAGTTCAACTAATAAATACAAAAAAGATTCTAGACTATGTTAAGATTAAATCAACACCATATATTGTATATATTCCCTTCAATTAACCAAGAACATTAAACACAGGAGGATTCTACATTATGAAATCTAATAAGAAACTTGTCTTACTATCTTTAGTGGCGGTTCCTTCGCTTCTTTACACCGCGCCAGCATCGGCTACTGAGATACCAAAGCCAGCCTACATACTTGCTAGCTACAATGCTAACGTGGCAAATGTTGTACAACTAATTAACAACATTAACAATACAACTGCTACCTTCCAAACAAATTTAGAGGCAGCTTTGAAGGCTTACAATGCTTTAACAGAAACAGAAAAACAGTATGTTACGAACTACTCCACATTGTCAGCACATCAGCAGACAAGAATTGCTTATCGTAAGCTTGCTACACAAATTGAAGAGAAATTGTATTCTGTGGATTCTACGTCCCCTAATTATTATCAAAATGTTACTGAAACAAAAGATTGGTATAATACCCTGAATGCAGCGCAAAAAACCTTTGTAAGTGCATCTGCGCAAAAAATTCTAACTTCCTATATCACGCCAAATACATCTGTTGACAAGGTGGTCAATAAAATTCAATTGATTAATTCATCTCGTCTCTCGTTCCATAAAGATGTAGCCAATGCTCGAGCAGAGCTTAATGCATTACGTAGGTTTTCAAATATTTCTTTACCTGCAGGTATCGAGCAACAATTACTTGATGCAGAACAGTTGGTTGTAAAGGATAAGGCAGTAGCTAAAGAAGTTGAAAACGCTATTGCAGCTTTATCACCAAAAACATCGACAGCTCAGGATGTGCAGGCAGTCAAAACTTCTTTTGAAGCATTAACACCTGTTCAGCAGCAACTCGTCCCAAATGTATGGACTTTAGTGGATTTTGTACAAGGAACACATACACTTCCTACAAAAGATAACATCCCTAAAACACCTGTTTTATCTGATGTAGCAGCTGTCCCAGGGAAAACTACAGCTATGACAAAAAATAAAAATATCTATAAAGCCAAAATTAATGTAGCCTCATCAGAAATTGACACGGAACGTTATATTCTAACAACAGAAGATAAAATGACCATCATTATTCCTCCACTTTATACACTTATCGATGAAGATGAAGGGGTTATGGATATTCAAGTAACAAAAAAGGCAAACCGAATTACTCTTCAAGCTACATTGAATAAAAAACCAGTAACCTTTGATGCAAATATGGAAATCATAATTGAAGGCTTACCAGCTAATTCTACCTTCAATCGCTCAAATGGCTTTGGCAAGCAAGTTCCAGCTGACTTTATCATCAGTGGAAATCGTCATATTATCCAAACTACTACTCCTGGCACGTTCCAAATCGTAAGAAATTAAATTAAAGCACTAAAGAAACAATGTTGGTTTCTTTAGTGCTTTCTTTTTGAAAAATAATCTCTATTATTACAAGTGCACTTCGAAGTCAAATAATCAAATTTATCTCATCGTAAATAAAAATATAACCGCTCCATAAATGTTATGTATCAATAAACATTTATGGGGTAAACCATCCATTTTTTAACTTATTTAGTTGTCGCTACTAGTTGATCCACAATGAAATCAAGCTGTTTTGACAATGAATAAATGTCGTTGTAGTAACAAAAACCAAAATCCATTTCGATAAGCCTTCCTTCTTTAATGGCAGGAATATTAGCCCAAACTGGATGATCTGTTAAATCTACCATTCCTTCATAAGATGAGCGGAACACATAATCTCCTGCATAATCTGTTAATACTTCTAAAGAAACATCGATTGCCTCATTGGTGTTGTTTTTATCATCTATTTTCTTTTGAATAATATCTGGTGCTTTTATTCCTAAATACTCATAAATAGCTTGAGAACCACGTCCAAAGGTATAGCTTGTTACAACAGACATTTTTCCTTTGCCGCCTTCCATAATACTAACCGTTCTATCTGAAATACCTGCCTCTTCTAACTTCTCTTGGCTATCCTCTACTTTTGTATAGAAATTAGCTAAAAGCTCTTTTGCTTCTTTCTCTTTCCCTAGTACTTCACCAATCTTTGTTAAACGTTCATCTAGAGAGGTTGAGAAATCGATCATGACAGTAGGTGCAATTTTCTCCATTTGATCGTAAAGTTCATTCTTACTTGGGATAATGATGACATCAGGTTTTAATTGGATTACTGCCTCGACATTTGGTTCAAACCATTCACCTAAACTTTCAACTGTTTTTAATTCTTCCTCAAATGCTGCTCCCTCTTGTATTTTAGAAGAACCCACTGGTGTCACATCAAATGCTAGTACATCACCTGTATAATACATCACCACTACTCGCTCAGGGTTAACAGGTATTTCTACGTCTCCTTTCATAGTAGAGACAGTATTTGTTTGTGATTCGCTTACTGTTTGAGTGGTAGAGGCTTGTTTTTCCCCGCCCTGTGTACTGGTTGATGCCCCACTACTGCAAGCACTTAATAAAAGCATCAGACATAGAAAGAGTGTTGTAAAAGCTGATAATCCTCTTTTATTCATTGGTTCATACTTCCTTTCATTATATTGATAACCATTCTCAATATAATCTTGGAAGCTCCAATCGACAATGGAGTATCTTTCAGACATTGAAGGACTATCTTTTATCAGATCACTTACTTTTTGCTTTTGACGGAATTTTGTAGGAGAAACGCCTACTCTCTTTTTGAAAAGTCTACTAAAATAATAGACATCACTATAGCCCACACCCATAGCGATATCGCGTAAGCTAGCATTTGTCTTCTCAAGCAAAATAGAAGCTTTTTCAATCCGTAGTTGAATTAAATATTCAATCGGGCTGCAACCTAACTGTTGCTTGAATTGAATGGATAAATGAGATGGACTATAGCGCAATGCCTTCGCAATGGATTCTAAGGTCAATGGCTGTGCATAATTTTGCTCTAGATAGGCTTTAATTTGACTAGAGACATTTAGTTTTTGAATGTCGACACTGTCCTGATCTAGCTGCATGAAAATTTCATTTAATAATTGATAGAATAGCGATTTAACAGTAAATTTGCTGAGGCTATTGGCATTTTCCCACTTCTTATACATAAAATATATTTTTTCAAACATTGTAATAGGCGAGTTAGGAACAAGACTGTATTGATAGTTGAAAGGATTATTTGTTTGTAACGCCCTTGCTATCATTTTATTTGAGGTTAAAGGAATGGAAGCTCGATAAAATATTAAAAAATATTCAAAGCCTTTGTCTGTAGCCATTATTTGTAGTGTGGTGCCCTTTCCACCGTGAATAAGGTGAAAGCCCTCTAGTGTATAGTTTATTAAATCGATTTGAACTTCCGCACCACCACCTGTGGCATAAAGAAACATATTTGCAGGCAATTTATATGATTTTCCGATTTCCTCAGGTTTGAATAGCTCATATCTTATATCGAGCACTTTGATCGTTGCGTGATTCCAAAGAAATAGAAACTCCTCTTTTGGTAGCATCCTACATCATTCCTTCCAATTCTTCACTACCTACAAGTTTATTATAATTGATAATCATTCTCAATATAAACCTGTATAAGCATAGAAAAATCACTCAAACAATCCAATGCCTGAGTGATTTTATAGAATTTCATTTAATTTTGTTTAGTATGTTGTACTAGCATTTTCAATTATTTAGCTTATTTTTTATTCGTGAGCCAGTTTGTTAATTCCTCTACCTGAGCCAACACGGCTGTTGGGTCATAATACCATGAACGCTCCTCAGGCCAAACATAAAGATGATCATTTTTTACTGCTGGCAAGCTACCCCATATTGGATCTTTCTTAAAATCTTCAACTGTACGATCATCTGAAGTCAAAATAATGTAGTCTCCTGCATAATCTGCCAGCACCTCTTCGGAAATTTCAGCCCACTGCTTTTCCATCATTTCATCTGCTACTTTAGCAGGTGGTTTGCGACCAAGTGCCTGATAGACTGGTTGCCCACCACGTCCAAAATTATCACCATATGCATAATACGTTTTGCCTGCGTCCTCCATAATAGAGAAGCTTGCATCCTTTGGAATAATCGCATCTACCTGTGCTTTGGCATCGGCAATCTTTTGATCATATTGCGTAAGCCAATCCTTAGCTTCTTGCTCTTTGCCAAGCAACTCACCGAAATAAGTAAGTTCTTCGTGCGCATCCTTTAATTCACCAAAGGGAATGACAACTGTAGGAGCAATTTTACTTAAAGCATCATAATTTTCCCCATTGCCAGTAATAATCAAATCAGGTTTGAGCGCGATAATCTTCTCAATCGACGGTTTCCCATAGTCACCGATTTCTTCTACATCTTTTAATGCATCCTTTAAATAATAGTTTTCAAGTGCCAACCCAGGAGCCCCCACAGGTTTTACATCTAATACAAGCAAACTTGCAATATACTCCTCTGCTACAATACGCTGAGGACTAGTCGGAATAACAACTTCACCATTTGTCGTCTGAACAGTTTTTGCCTCTGCTTCTTTTGTATCTTGCACTGTAGTCGGACTAGAATTTTTCTCCTTTTCTCCACAAGCCGTTAACAGAAGTAATATTAAAAGAAATAGTGGCGCTATGAATTTTCTATTTTGTGTCAGCAATTTTTTCCCTCCATACATACCAGTTGATAATCATTCTCACTAATTGTAGAAGATTGTAAAATAACTGTCTATGTATGAAAGTGATTTGTTGCTCTGTATATTTATGATGTTAATACTTCCATTAATTTTTGTAATTGCATAGCTGTAGATAATGGGTCATAGCCATAAAATAATTCATACTGATTCAAAAAGTACACCTGTTTCTTTTGAACCGCTGTAAGTGACTGCCATTTTTCCGAATGTAATACCCTCAAAAGATGCTCTTTTCCAAAATCTTTTGTAGGAAGAGCAGTGACGAATATATAATCAGCTTGAAAATAAGCAATATCTTCAATATCTACTGTTAAGTAACCTGTTTGTTCAATATTTCGTGTGACAATCGCAGCTGGTCGACTAAAGCCCAAATCTTCGTACAGTATATGACTCCCTCTTCCGTGACTACTATTTAAACAATATGCTTGATGACTACCTATTTCCCAAACAATAGCAGTCCCTCTTGCTCCATGTTGTTGGTCAAGAATATCGTTACACTGAGCTATCTGTTCATCATATTGCTGGAGCCAGCTCTTACATACTTCTTGTCTATCAACGATATGGGCAATCAACCCAAATTGCTCTCGCCAGCTTAATTCTCTACATGGTAGCTCGAATATAGGAGCTACTGAAAGTAATAATGGTTTTTCGTCACCACCACTGTAGTTAATAATGATATCAGGACAGGCTGCGGTGATTGCCTGATAATTTGAAGCAATATCATACTCATAGCCTTTCAGTTTATGCGTATTAGGGACAGGCTTTATACCCTCTAGAAATGGAGAGTATACACCCAACACCGGCGTAATACCAAGAGCTAGTAAGCATGCTGTATGATTGGTATTGAGTGCAAGGACACGCTTCGATTTCTGATAATAGACTGTTGGTGATACACCTACTTTTTCTTTAAATTTCCGACTTAAATAAGTTCCTTCATTGTAGCCAACTTCCTCGGCAAGCTCATCTAATTTAGGCATTGTAAACAATAGCCTTTTCTGTGATTCTCGTATTCTTAGCCATGTTATATATTCACTATATGTATAGCCTGTGTGCTTATGAAACGTACGAGAAAAATGCTCTGGACTTACTTGTGCTTTTTTGGCCATCTGCTCTCTTGTTAATTCTTCACGGAAATGTAGATGAATATAATGAAGTACTTTATCAATCCATAGTCCTTCTTTTTTTTGATTATTTTCACGTAAAAGGCTGTATAGCACTTCTAGCATTTCACCAAATAATTTTTGTAAACGAAACGGATTATTGCTCTCAGTGTTTGCTTCTTTTTCTACTTCTTTAGCTAAGTTCATCAGTCGATAGGAGCATTGCTCAATTAAGATAGAAGCTTGCAATAAACGATCAGTTTTGTAACCATAAACACGATATTGAATGATGATCCCTCTGCTTTCACATGTTTCTAGAAGATGAAAATCGTCAGTATTATCTAAAAGCATAACAGAATTTGAACTAAGCCTAATGTGCCTACCTTGAAGCGTACACTCTATATATCCCTCATATACTATGACCATAAATGGGTAGGTGAATTGTGTTTCTATGTCACTTAACATTTCATTTAATTTCACTATTTGTATAGGTTGATAAAAAAGATGGGACAGTAACTGATTGTCTTTGTACATTTTAGTTCTATCTCCTAAACATCAAATTGATATTGATTATCATTTTCATTATAATGAAATAGAATGATAGAAATCAATTGAAATAGGAGGCTTATAGCTTTGAAAAAATTTATAAAAAAGAATGCCTTTATAACTGGCATTTTAATTATTTCCATCCTTTTGGCTGCATGCGGAACTCAATCTTCTTTCACAATAGAGAAGGCAAAGGAAGAAAACTCCAATCAAGTATTAACAGATTCAATAGCACATGAAGTGACCATTCCTAAGAATCCCCAACGCATCATAGCTCCTTATCTAGAAGATCACCTTGTAGCATTAGGTTTAAAGCCCGTTGCACAATGGTCCGTAAAGGGTGGGACTTCTATCCAAGACTATCTCCAGGATTCATTAAAGGATATTCCAACAATTGAATTCGATCTTCCCTATGAAGCTGTGACAAGCTTTAATCCAGATTTAATTGTAATCGGTTCTCCTGAAATTGCTGAAGGTGAAAAATATAAGCAATATAGCAAAATTGCACCTACGTATGTGATGGGAACGGAGGATAATAATTGGCGCAATAAACTATTAAAAATGGGCGAAATTTTTGGTCAAACAGATAAGGCAAAGGAAGTTCTAGCAGATTATGATCAATTCGCTAAAGAAGCAAAAGAAGAAATTCACAACAAAGTCGGGAAGCCTTCAGCCACTGTGATCTGGAATATCAAAAATTCAATCTATATGGTAAGTGAAACAGCTTCTAGCGGTGTTGTTCTTTATGAGGATCTTGGGTTACAAACGCCAAGCCTTGTGAAAGAGATGTCAGCTTCTGCTGCTGGTGATTGGTCGCAAGTTTCTTTAGAAAAATTCGTTCAAATAGATGCTGACTATCTTTTTGTTATTAACAGTGATAGTGCAGGTAGCTCTGAATTGCTAAGCGATCCTCTGCTAGCTAATATACCTGCCATTAAAAATGATCATGTTTATGAATTCGAATCAAGTTCGAGCTGGTTATATTCAGGTGCTATAGCCAATCGCCAAATTATTGAAAATGTAATGGATAGCATAGTGAAATAAAAAAAATCCCTTCAGCTTTGTTTAAAAGCTGAAGGGTATTATTGTGATCTGTATCTGATAAAGTCTCGAGGATTCAACCCATATTTCTCCTTAAAAACCGCAGCAAAATGACTCGGATTAAAATAGCCAACAGCATTCGCTATTTCCATAACATTCATTGTCCCGCTTTGTAATAAATAACATGCCTTCTCCAAACGTTGTTTTTCTGTATAGAACTTGGGAGCTTTATTGTACAAAACGCTAACAATACGACGATTAGTGTCAAAACTCCGAAAATTAGCCATGCTCCTCTCCAATCTAACTCAGGAAGTTGATAAGCAAGAAAGTACGATCAAACCTGATAAAAACATCCCTATCCCGGCTCCACTCATTAACAGTCCCATGACAGTACCTCGTTTCTTAGGATACAGGTTAATAGCTATCGATAGTAGTGGCGTATAGACCAGCACCTGCAAGGAACAGTGTGATGGCAGCCTACCAGAAATTTGCAACAAACACCAGTCCTATTAACCCTAAAATGACACAGGCTCCCCCTGCTAACAGAACATTTTTTGCACTAATGTGTGTTGTAAGTATTCCAGAAATTCCCACTATTAGTAAATAATCTAAAAACAGCATTGTTCCTAAGTAACCAGATTGAGTGGTCGTGAAATTCATTCCCTCCTGCATAAACGGCAATATAACTCCTTATGCCATGCGACCAAACCCCGTAGTTGTAACAATTAATAGCATTCCTGTTATGACAAACATCCAATAATTTTTTATTTTTAACCCCCTTTCATTACACGAATCTTAGTCCAATGAAAAGTCCATTCTCCACCAATGGAAGGATACTTATACGGTAAAACGGATTTTAATTTAAGGTTACAGTTAGATTTTTGGATAAACCTTAATGGCCCTTTTTCATTTTATCCATTGTTCTAGGTCACTGACTAATTTATGCTAGCCTATATCGATAATGATTATCATTTACGGAGGAAGAGACATGAAAAAATTAAAGCGACATATGCTCATTTATAGCTTATTATTACTGGTTAGTATCATACTAGCTGCTTGTGGTTCTACCAATCAAGAAACAAAGAAGGAAGAGACAACAACATCAGCATCAACCACTCGTGTTTATAAGGATTATTTAGGTCATGAGGTTGAAATTCCTGTAGATCCTGAGAGAGTGGTTTATCATGGAGAAGGATTCGGTGATTTACTTGCATTGAATATCAAAACAGTTGGTGCTGGCTTCTCTTGGATTACAAATTACGCTTGGGAAGATCGCGTAAAAGATGTGGAGGACGTTGGTTTTCCTATTAATGTGGAAAAAACATTGTCATTAAAGCCTGATCTTATCATTATTGGTACTTCAGATGAAAAAACATATTCACAGCTTTCTAAAATCGCTCCTACTATCGTGTTTGATACTTTTGCGCCCTTAAACCAACGTTTAACAGAGCTGGGCGATATACTTAATAAAAAAGAAGAAGCAACTCAATGGATGGATGCTTATACAGAAAAAGCGGATAAAATGTGGGAGTCGCTTGTAGCTGATGACATCATTAAACCAGATGAAACGGCATCGGTTTTAACATATTATCCAGGAGATCGATTATTTGTCATGGCACGTGCTGGACTTTCTCAAGTTTTATACGATTCAAATGTGCTTAAGCCTGGCGACAACATACAAAAAATTCTTGATGATGGAACAGGCTTTGCTGAAATCTCCACAGAACTTCTTCCTGAATATGCTGGTGATCGAATTTTCATCCTCACACCAGTCGATGATGAAGCAAAACAATCGACAAAAGAAATGATGGAAAGTCCAATTTGGAAGAACCTACCGGCAGTGAAGAACGGTCATGTCTACACATTTGATATTGAAAAAAGTGATAGCGATGCCTCAACAAGAGAATGGCTGTTATCACAATTACCTACTATGTTAAAAAAATAACTAACAAGAGACATTTCATCTTTGTTGAAATGTCTCTTTACTTTTTATACAATACAGTTAATTGATAATCATTTTCATTTACTAAGGAAGTGAACAGATGGAAGACAATAAATCAGCTTCTATTAACAATGATTTACTATTTCATTTAGAAGATATTGACTGTATTTCGCAGAGCTATCCGTTTATCTCGACTTCTCATCATACGATGATACTTTTTACAAATGGCTGTGGGACATTAACGATTGATGATATACCCTATTTGGTGACGAAAGGAAAAATTTTTCTTGTTCAGCCCCATTCTATGATTGATTTATCGGATATAAATCATGGTTACCGTTTCTATAAAATTGCCTTTTCAGCCTTTCAGCTAAAACATAAGCACCCTTCCCCACATCTAGGATCTATTTTTTCTGATGAAGTGGAATATACAATTTATCCGTATACACGATTAATTCGTCTTAGCGAAAATCTGTATAATTTAAATCCTAAATTGGATTTTCTTAAACAACAAGGAGTCTTGTATGAACTCTTAAATTTATTATTTGAACATCAGCTTCATATGAACTACCAGTTGACAATGACAAAGGCGGTTGAAGAAACTATCGACTATATACATAACTATTTTCAACAGCCTTTAACAGTGAAAAAGCTAGCGGAACTCGCTCGTATAGCTCAATGGCAATATAGTACGATCTTCCAAACCTTAACTGGGAAGAAACCACTTGATTATATTACAGATTTACGTCTTACAAATGCCAAGGAATTATTACTACAAACAAATGAGCCATTAAAAGATATTTCGCAGCAAGTGGGATTTGATGATGAATATTATTTTAATCGCCGCTTCCGACAGGTAATTGGAATACCTCCAAAAGAGTTTGCACGACAATATAAACAAAAAACTGTTGTAAAAGATTGGACAGGACACGAGGTAGCCATTCCTCGTTCACCGCATCGTGTTATTTATCATGGAGAAACGTTTGGGGATATGTTGATTTTTGATGTGCAGCCAATAGGTGGTAACAAAAACTCTATTAGTAAATCCTTCTATAAAAACCATGTTCCTTATATTCAAGATGTTGCCTTTCCAATCAATCTTGAAAAATCTTCGAAGCTGAACCCTGATTTAATTATCTTTACAAATAATGACGAACAGCAATATCAAGCACTATCTTCTATTGCACCAACAGTTACCCTAAATTCCTGGGATTCATTGGAGGAACGCGTTCTTTTATTAGGGCAGTGGCTTAGCCAACAACAGCGTGCAGAAGATTGGCTAGAATATTTTAAAATCCAAGAAAATACTATGTGGCAGCAGCTACAAACAGTGATAGAGCCTGGTGAAACAGCATCTGTTTTGACTTTTGATCATGGCAAACGTCTTTTTATTATGGGCTGTACAGGTCTATCCCCTGCTCTTTTTCATCCAGATGGTTTTCAACCTCACCCACAAGTCAAAAAGCTACTTCAAGCAGGCGAAGGGTATAGAGAAATACCAATAGATCACTTACCTCAGTATGCTGGTGACCGTATCTTTATGTTGTTATCTGATAAACCCGAATCGCAAATGGCTACGATGGAATTGATTAATAGCGATATTTGGAAAGGACTCCCTGCTGTACAAACTAACCATGCTTATTTAGTGGATGCAACAAAGTGGAATTATGGAGATGCCTTTACAAGAGAGAAGTTACTCGGTGCATTACCAAAACTATTGGTTACTGCCAAGTAATTCTCATACTTATAATAAGGGGTGACATTTATATGGAAAAGGGAAGTATAACAGATACGACAACTCAAATATCATTAAAGGATATTCGAGATTATATTGCTAAAAACCATCATCAACCTCTCACGATTAAGCATCTAGCACTCATTTCGGGTCTGAGTTCCAGTTACTTTGGAGAGGCATTTAAAAAGGCATTCGGTCAAAGTGCCACAGATTATTTAACGGCGCTACGTATCGGACATGCCAAGCAATTACTGCGTGATACCGATTTATTACTTCGTGAGATTGCTAGAAAAGTAGGTTACAGTGACGAATTTTATTTTAGCCGAAAATTTAAAAAAGAAGTTGGGATTTCACCTTCTGCTTATAGTGAGATGGCTCGCCAGCGTATTTCTACTTTTTCCGTCTCCGCTACTGGAAATTTATTAGCGCTTGGTATCATACCAGTTGCGGCTCCGCTGAATGCTAAATGGAGTCCTTATTATTACAATCATTATCAAGAGAAAATTCCCGTGCATGTTAATATATTTGATACAGAATCAGAGGATAACTTCAAAAAATTAGCCTCCGCTAAGCCAGATATTCATATTTTTCAAGAGGAACCCTCCCTCTCCATGCTTAATTGGCTTCAAACTATTGGCATCAAAAGTGTCTTTATACAAGCGAAGGATTGGCGAACACAGCTGAGAGAAATAGCTGTAGCTGTTAAAAAGCAAAGCGTAGGTGAGCACTTCATTCAAACATATGAACAAAAGGTATTACAGGCGAGATTAGAAATTAATCAAGTTGCTGAAAATGATACGTTTGCTGTTCTTCGTTTATGCGGTGATCAATTATTTATGTATTGTAATAAAGGGATTCAGGATGTACTGTATACAGATTTACAGCTTCGCTCTGTCGATACTCACCAACAAACATATAATGAGCATATTACACTTGATCAGCTAGTAAATATAGACCCTGACCGTTTGCTATTTATCATTTGTCCCGATTCACCAACCCGAAATTATTGGCTTACTCTACAATACCTTGATCGTTGGAAAGAGCTCCGTGCTGTAAAAAATGGACATGTCTATGTTTTACCTTCGAATCCTTGGTTCGAATACTCAGCTATTGCTATAAACCGAATGCTAGATGAAATGTTACTTATGCTAACCGGAAAAAATCCAAATCCTTTTCCTGTCCCCGTCCATGGTAACGTATCAGACAGTGATTTATAATTCCATTTGAGAATGATTATCACTGGAAGGAGACTTTGATGAACAATGAAACAAAATTGTCCTATTCAATGTCATACAATTATAAAATCTGCCTATTTATCAGCGATGTTTTTGCTAACTATCGGCATACTTTCCGCCTGCAATACCCAATCAAGCAATAAAGTGGAACAGGTAGAAACGCAGGCATCCTCAGAAAGTACAAAGGAGCAAAGTATTTATCCGTTAACACTAAAAGATGAGGTTGGTAATGAGGTAACACTACCAGCTAAGCCTACTAAAATTTTTGCACCTGTCATGGAGGATTCATTACTAGCTCTTGGTATCAAGCCTACTATGCAATGGTCTAATGGTGTTAAGCCACAGCTTTATTTACAAGATCAGCTACAGGGTATACCAGAAATTAGCTTTGCAAGCGGTCCCCCATCAGCCGAAGCCATTATAGCAGATAAACCAGACTTAATTATTTTGCACAATTCATTTTATATGGAAAATGGCACCTATGAAAAATATGCAAAAATCGCACCAACCTATGTTTTTAATAATGCTGCAAGTGATTTAGAAGGCTCTATTAAAGTTTTAGGGCAACTACTTGATGAAACAGACAAGGCTGAGCAAGCCTTACAGGATTATCAAGAAAAAGTAGATGTAGCAAAAACAAAGCTATCCTCTATAACAGAGGGTAAAAAAATTGCTTTAATTCGCTTTAATGCAAAAGGTATGTTTTTCATGACGGATGAGTATTTTAGTGGGTATGTCTTAACACATGAATTAGGATTTGAACAAAGCAGCTACGTGAAAAATGGTGCCTTCGAAGTATCATTGGAGATTCTACCTGAACTGGATGCCGATTATATTTTCCTAATCAATGATGGTAATCTTGGGGATGAATTTTTAAATGAGTTGAAGAACAGTAAAATTTGGCAAAGTACAGCAGCCTTCAAAAACAATCAAGTATTTGAGACATCTGAGGATTACTGGCTAAATGGCGGTATTCATGCTCAAGGAAAAGTGATAGAAGATGTATTGGAGTTTTTAGCGCCATGATAACAATGACAAAGAAACCTTATACATCAGAAAACTACTTTGAAGTTGCCATGACATCTCGTCAACAGCTAGATTATCGCATTTTAATTGCAAGCCCAACAGATGAACCACCAGCAGATGGTTATACTGTCATCTACGCCTTAGATGGGGACGCCCTTTTTCCAACACTTGCAGAGGCAGTGAAATTACAAACACGTAAACCAAAAGGCTATGATCCTATTCTTGTTATTGGCATCGGTTATCCCTCAAAGGAACCTTTTGATATGGAGCGACGCTGTCTCAATTTTACACTACCTGTTACCAAAGAACATCTGCCACCACGTCCAGATGGAACGCCTTGGCCTCCAAACGGCAAAGCTAATGATTTCTTAGATTTTATTGAACATGAGCTTATGCCTGCTATAGCACAGGAATGGCCTATCAATAAAAAGAAGCAAGCGATTGTTGGTCATTCCTTAGGCGGTCTTTTCACACTATATGCTTTATGTGCAAAACCTCACTTATTCAGTCACATTGTAGCTGGCAGTCCTTCTGTTTGGTGGGCTGACAATGCAGTACTAAAATTAATAGACAGATGTTTTGATGATTGGAACGGTCAGCATGCTATTAATCTCTTACTCACAATCGGTGCTAACGAGTTGCCAGATATGTTAGAGGGAGCTGATCTAGCGGCTGAACGACTGAAGCATTTAAGCGACCAAAACATTCATACTAATTATGTGAAGTTTGATGAGGAGGACCATGTGAGTGTCCTACCTTGTTTGCTCGGCCGGCTTCCCCGGTTTTTGGATACGTAGTAGAAAAAACCCAAGTGGTAATCATTCCACTTGGGCATTTTTATAACATTTACTTCTCTTTCTCCAAAAGTTCCTTAAGCATGCTAGCGATTTCTTCAACTTGTGATTCTACAGCAATTGGATCATAAGGCCAGAAACGCTCTGGGTTTAAGTTGAATACGCTATTATTTTTAACTGCTTCAATTGTCAATTGTAAAATTGTGAGGAACAAGTCATGTTAGTTCTAAGATCATTTAACCAAGAATAATGCTTTTTTAAACTAAATACCTTATTAATTTTTCGCATTCTTTATTTTCTTTTTACGGATAACCTTGAATAAAATGGTTACGATTATTATGATCATTATAAAACTTAAATACGGGATCCACCATTTAATAGTTTCAACTATTCCCTCCGATAATCCAAAACCCATTAGAAATTCAGTCATATTATCTACTCCTTTTATTTAAGTCTATTGTCTAAAATTACCTGTTTTGCACTCTGATAAGTTGCAATGAAATATATTACATATAGCAACAAAATAATACCAAAGCTTAAAAACATATTCTGTTTGATAGAGACTTCAAAAAATGGTTCTAATTTTTCTAATACAACCTTAGTAGTAAAGATTGATATGAAACTAGCTATAATTAAAGGTGAAATAAAATAAAATCCAATTTGTCTAAATAACAACCTATTAATCATTTTTTTATCTGCACCAATTTTCGATAATGTCAGGTATCTTTCTTTGTTATCCTGGGTTTCTGTTAATTGCTGTAATGCTAGTATGGATAACGTGACAATCATTAAAATTATTCCTAAGTAACTGCTAATAAAAGCTATTACTCCAAATACGCCAAAGTAAGTGTCTTGTATCACACTCTTAGTTACATAATAAATCTTTCCATCAAGAGATTTTTCAACCCATTTATTATTCATTATTTTATAGACCGTGCCCTCTATTTCTTGAGAGGGAAAAACACCATTCAATAAGAAACTATCAGGATTCATATAATTTTTCATATTGTCTGGAACAACCACTGTTCCTACATCATTTTCCCTGGTTGAATTTGTTAAGTAAGTAATATTGCCAAATATTTTTTTGTTTGCAGGAGTGAGCTCCTTATCACCAATTCTTATTTTTCCTTCTTTATTTAAGAAATATTGAATATGTTTATTAAAGGGTTCATAGTTTGCATTAATAATGAATTTATTTTCTCCTAACTGAATTCCCTCTTCTCCAGATAGTTCCAATATTTTATTGTAATCTGTTTCAGTTATTAAAGTAACTTGTGACATAAGTATCTCTTGTTCTAAATCAGATAGTTTTACTTGTTGCTCTTTAAACAATTCTCCATAAGTTAAATCTGCATTAAACAACATTATCTCTACATAACTTTTAAGATTTTCTTTAAGTGGAATGCCATCTTGTTTTGCTGTTTCTAAAAGATTTTTGTTATCCTCATATGGTTTTACAATTGTTAAGTCAAATGGGGTTGCCGTGGTAACTTGTTTATTCATAGAACTTGTAACACTAAATCCTGTACCTAGAACAACTAGTGAAGCTATCAGTAATGCACTTAAGATACTTATTACTAGAAAATTGATTTGCATTTTACTTCCGAATTGTCGAAACAAAAATGAATTTAGTTCTTTAAAATACAGCTTTTTGTTTCTTTTAGCCAAGAACACCATCACACTGGAAATGGTATAATAAAACAAAATAATACCAACACCAAGAAGCGAGACTATCACAGTTAAATAATTCTTATCAAGTCCTAATTTCATTAACAATAGTATTCCAGTAGTTATTAAAGTAATTGCTAATAAAAAAAGGCTACTTGTCGCCCATTTGTTATAGACCTTTAACTCTTGATTTTTACGATTCGCAGTTAATAAATCGATAAGTTTAATGTTCATAATATTACGAGTATTAAAAAGTGCTACTATAATATAAATAATTGAAAAACTTATAATAGTTTCTTTTATAGCTTCTTTTGATAACAACAATTTATATCCTACTGCATCACCTACAAACATTTTTAAAGCTAATATCGAAATAACTTGTGACATTAAAAATCCTAGCCCAAGGCCTATAATTAAAGCAAATAACCCTACCAAAAAGGTCTCACCTACAAAAATAAAGGATATCCGCCATTTACTCATCCCTAATGTCATATAAATACCCATTTCTTTTTTTCTTCGCTTCATTATGAATTGATTGGCATATATGATGAGAAAAGCAAAAACAATTGCAATAAACCTTGTTAAAAGTCCAATATACGTAACTAATGCATCCCCAAAAATCTCCATAGAATAATTTAAATCATTTAAAGCTGGTTGTGATGATACTGAATTAAATGCATAAAATAGGCTGACACCTAAAACAAGAGTTAGAAAATAAATAGCATAATCTTTAATACTTCTGCCTACATTTTTATATATCAATTTAAAACTCATCATTGATATTTCCTCCTAGTAGTGCAACAACCTCCATTATTCGATTAAAGAAAGTTTTACGATCATCTTTTCCTCGTATTAGTTCATTAAAAATTTCTCCATCCTTTAGAAAAATAATCCTTCTGCAATAACTAGCATTATAAGGATCATGAGTAACCATCAAAGTTGTGGCATCTTGTTGCTGATTTAATATTTCTAAATTTTTCAGCAACATTTTAGCAGATTTACTATCAAGAGCCCCTGTTGGCTCATCGGCTAATAATAATGTAGGCCTTGTAACAATGGCTCTCGCTGCCGCAATTCTCTGCTGTTGTCCTCCTGACATTTGATATGGGTATTTGTACAATACTTCCTTTATATCCAAAGCGGCTGCAACTCTATCGACTTCATGTTCAATTTCATTCACTGGATAATTAATTATAGATAATGCCAAAGAAACATTTTCAAAAGCAGTTAGTGTATCTAGTAAATTATATTCTTGAAATATAAAACCTAACTTCTCACTTCTAAATTTTGATAATTTATGGCCCTTTAATTTTGTGACATCTTCGCCATCTATAAATACATGACCAGCAGTAGCAGTATCAATGGTTGAAATACAATTAAGTAAAGTCGATTTACCACTTCCACTTGGTCCCATAATTGCTATAAAATCGCCTTTTTGCACTTCAAATGAAATGTTTTTTAATGCATGGGTTACATTACCCTTATTACCATACACCTTTTCAATATTTTCAACTTTTAATATTGTATTCACTTCCCAATTTCACTCCTTTTATGGATGACTTATCCTTTTACTACCATAATATTACCATTTAATGAATTAACAAAAAATCGATTATTGTATCATAATATTACCGTTTTGTAAGTTTACTTACTATGCACTATAATATAATGAAAAGGTATAAATTATGGAAATAAAACCATTCATTGGTTCGATTAAGGGGAGATTAAAAATGAAAATATTCATTATCGAGGATGATCCAATTATCAGAAAGGAACTTTTTGATTTTCTAGAGAGATATGGGTATGAATGCATAAGTGGCGACGATTTCACAAAAATTGTAGAAGATGCTATACAAAGCATGCCGCATTTAATTATTTTAGATCTTAACCTTCCTTTTCAAGACGGTTTTCAAGTGTGTCGTGAAATTCGGAAAGTGTCTTCTGTGCCCATTATTATAGTAACTAGCCGTGACACTTCCTTTGACGAACTATTAAGTCTTCAAATAGGAGCAGATGACTTTATTACAAAACCATATGATTTACAAATCCTTTTAGCTCATATTCAATCCGTTTTAAAGAGAACTTACGAAATTTCCAAAAGTGCTATCCTTTCTTATAAAGATTTAACACTGGAAATATTAAAGAGCAAAGCTATTTATAATAATATAGAAATAGAACTTACAAAGAATGAATTATGCATTCTTAGATTATTGATGATGAATAAAGGAAACGTAGTTTCTAGAGATGAAATAATGAATGAGCTTTGGCAAAACGGAGATTTTGTTGATGAAAATACCTTAAATGTTAATATATCGAGGTTAAGGCGCAAATTGGAATCGATCGGTTTAAAAAAATATTTATTAACGAAGAGAGGACAGGGTTATCAGTTATGAGTTTAATTGAATTTTTTAAGGAAAAACAGTTAGCAATACTTTTTCATTTACTATCTTTGCTAATTATCTCTAGTGTCCTCTACTTGTATAATGAAAATGGAAGTTTAGTAATAGTAATAGATTTAATTCTTCTATTCTTCTTTTTCACACCAATTATAGTTAAATACTATCAATTAAGTAAATATTATAATGAAATAAAAAATATTTCAAAACAAATCAAAGAAAAAACATACATCGCAGATATTGTAGAGGAACCCCCTTTTTTTTCAGGGAAATTCTTCTACAACATCTTAAATGAAGCAACAAAATACATGAATGATTGTATGTTCTCTTTGAAAAACTCTCAACGTGATTATACCGACTACATTGAACTTTGGGTGCATGAAATAAAAACACCAATCACTGCACTAAAGTTAATTTTAAGTAACCATAAGACACCTGAAAACATACTTATTCAAGAAGAACTATTAAAAATAGAAGGTTATGTTGAACAAGCTCTATACTATGCAAGAAGTAGTACTTTAACTCAAGATTATAGAATAGAAACATTTACACTTGATAAGGCTGTAAATTTAGCTATTAAATCATTATCTCTAAGTATTATTCGTGCCAATGGTAGTATATATAAGGATAACCTTGATTTGAAAGTCACATCTGATTCAAAATGGATTATTTTTATTTTAAAGCAATTAATAGATAATGCTATCAAATATCGTCATAATCCACTTAAATTATCCTTTATTGCTAAAAAAGTAGAAAACGGTACTTTATTGTTAATATCAGACAATGGTATAGGTATAGCTTCATCTGATATTGAGAGAATTTTTAAACGTGGGTTCACGGGAACCAATGGTAGAAACTATGTTAAATCTACTGGTATGGGTTTGTACCTTTGTGAAACCTTGTGCAAAAAATTAGGGTTACGCATAAGTGTAGATTCTCAAGAAGATACTGGCACTACATTTAAAATATATTTCCCTGATAAACTACGATTATTCCAAGAATCTAAACAAAATATATAGAGTTTATTTATTTCAAATCTCTTTTTTTGATAATATAGAGACCTATTATATAAATTACTACTGAAAAGAAGCTTAAGTAAATAATATCATTAATATTGTAGTATAGAGTAGAAAAACCATCAGAAGCAATGTAAAATGGTGTATTCTCCATAATCGTCTTCATCCAACTTTCATCTCTTTCTACAATTTGTATACCAATGTTATATAAAAAAATATATAGAACATATCCAGTTATTAATGAGTAAACGCGATTAAACGTAATAGAAATTGTAAATATTCCTACTGATAAGATAGAAGCGAAATAAACTATATATACAATCCAAACTGAGAATAGCGTACTTAGGATCTCCATACTAGAGAAATGTTTACCTATGATAAGTTGAACAGTTAATCCAATTAATATATTAAAAATGCCATATAAAGAAGTATAAAATAAAAATGAAACACTTTTAATATGAATTATTTGACTTCTACTGAACATACTACTGAATACCATTTTCGAAGTTCCAAAACTAAACTCGGATCCTATCATATTACTACCTAAGTAAATAAAATAAATTTGTATAATAAATAAGGAAATACCAATATTTCCGCTTAACTCTACGCTTTTACTTAAGTTCATCTGATAATAAAGAACATTATCAATAATTGTAGCAATAAATAATATTATTAAAAAAACGCATGTTGATGTATCAAATATTTTCTTTATTTCCATTCGGCTTATAGAAAACATACCAGTCATATTATCAATCTCCTAAATTTCTCTTTTATTAATAATTATTAAAGATATTAAAAATAATACTAAGCCTGTTAATGCTAAACAAATATTATTTGATATTGATAAATTATTATATTGCATTCCCTTATAAACCAAAGCCAGTGGATTCTCTTTAATCCAAAGAGCTAATTTTGTTGTATAATCTAATTTTATTAGAATAATACCTCTAATCATACTCTCAAATGAAAACATAGAAATAATGGAAACTATTGTTGCAATTTGACTGAACGTAATGAAACCAATGATGAAAGATAAACTTGAAACAAAAAAGGAAATAAGTAAATAATTTGTTAGATTAGTAAAAATATCGTGTGTAAGATTATTCAGAGTAAATTTATTATGTTCCAATACCCACAATAAATTGGCTAGTAATCGGTGAATAGTTCCAACAATACATCCAATTAAAATCAATGAAAGTAATTTTGATAGGACTATATTTATACGTGATAAAGATCCTGTGAATATAATTCTAGAAGTTTTTAATGAAAACTCTCTGGACATAATAAAAGAAGGCAGAATGAGAATAATATAGTACGAAATATCACCAAAGTAATTGTAATATGTATCCAAATCCGAAGGGGATGGATACATGGGCCTTTTTAGATAAATTGTAATAGTGTATAAAACTGCAATAAATAAACTTGACCAAATGCCGTATCTTTTGAATAATTGTTTAACCTCTAATATTGATATTCTTAAAGTGCTATTCAATCTTATTTCCTCCCATTAACTCAAAAAATCTCTTTTCTAAATCTTTGCGAAGTGGATAAATAGCATTTATACTAATTTTATTTTTTACTAAATCTACTATAAGAGAATCAGAATCTTTATAAAGATATTGAAATTTTACTTTATCTTGATCTATTTCTATAAAAGGTATGTTTTGTATATCATTTAAATAGTTTTTTACCATTTCTATTTTTTTAGTTTCTATGATAAATTCATGTAGCTCTCTATCAGTCTGTTTTTCTGTTTTTAAATCAATATAATCTACTACTGTTCCCTTCTTCAAAAACAAAACTTTATCACAAACAGCTTCAATTTCTGATAAAATATGGCTGGATACAAGAATTGATATCCCTCTTTCTTTTGAAATTTTTCCCAATATTTCTCTTATTTCAGCAACTCCTTCTGGATCTAAGCCATTTGTGGGTTCATCTAAAATCAATAGTTTAGGATTATTAACTAATGCCTGTGCAATTCCTAACCTCTGTTTCATTCCTAAAGAATACCTTTTTACCTTCTTATGAACAAAACCTTCAATCCCCAATAAATGGATTACAGATGAAACATTATCTCTATCATATCCCCCTGAAATCTCTGCAAAATAAATAAGGTTATCCATTCCACTCATATGGGGATAAAAACTAGGGTATTCAATCAGTCCTCCAATACGTTTTATATGTTTTAAAGGCTGCTTTTCAATATCAAACCGAACCTCCCCCTCAAACTTCGTTATTAATCCCATAATTATTCGCATCAGGGTTGTTTTCCCTGCACCATTTGGTCCAACTAAGCCTATTACTTCACCTTTTGGAACTGAGAAAGAAACATTATTAATTACTTTATTATTTCGATAACTCTTTGTGATATTCGACAATGTTAAAATATTACTCATTTCTTTTTCCTCCTTGTAATGCATCTTATCAATTACACGCAACAATTCTACTGATCTCTCATAAAAATGGTTTATAATTACATTTTATTAAAATAAGTATTTATTGTAAAATAATGACATTTATAAGGGGTTACTCTTCATTAAAAAAGATATAGCAAATTGTAATTTAGTAGTCTTTCTCGATTTTAAATTCCTAGCTAAGAAGAGGGTGGGACAAAAATGTTTCAACCAACAAAAATACCGAACTATCCACTGAAACGCTTACGAAGTATTTCGGAATAGTTCGGTTTTTCTAGTTATCATATTTTGTTAATTTAGAGATTATACGGCTTTATGAAGGTCCCAGTTAGTTATGTCCCAGCCTCTTTGTTATAACTTTACTGCTTGCAGGATAAACTAAAGTCTAACCTTGCCTCTCCTTCACAGTAGGTAAGGAGTTCCACAATTTCGTATAAATTGGTATATAACTATATTGCAACTGAAAGAGATTACATCATGAGTTTTGCTATTTCTTGATTTGTAGGACAGGCACGGTAGCAGAAAGATCCCACAGGTAAATATGGACATCAACATTCATAATGCCCTAACTTCTCCTATCTACCTTCTTTACTACTATTATTATAATTAAAAATTATTCTCAAATAAAAGCCAAAATACGATAGATTGTAGTTTGGCTTATGAATTATTCATGTTATTTATTTTTTTATATTACTAAAGGCTTCTACTACTAAATTAAGGTGTTTATTTAATGAAACAGGGTCATTAAAGTAGGAGGTAGTACTACCTAAAGTAGTAACCTTATTATTTTTCACAGCAGGCATCTCATTCCATAATGTACTTTATTTAGGGAATTCAAGCGCCGTATCTTCTATAAAAAAATAAAATCTCCTGCACAGTCTGCCAATCGTTCAATTGAAAATGAAACTGAAACTCCCATTATTTTGAATCAAGGGCCTCTTTTTGAACCAAGGCTGGCACATTTAATTGGAATTCCCTATAAATAATTTCTCCACCTCTAGAATAATGATCACCATATATGTATACCTCTTTGTCAGTACTGCCAATTATAGAGGCTGTCTGTTCTCCAATGACTTTAAAGATATAAATAAATAGTTCAATTCATATATAAAAATTAGTGAGAATCTCCTTTATTTTTCCAAATAATATGATGGTACAATAGATCACTTTACTTTATTTATGCCAATTTAAAAGCAGAAACGTTGTTTTGAACAACATTTCTGCCTTCAATTATTCACAGTAGATTTGACTAAAATTCTTTTGGGATAGCAGATGATATTATGAATAAATTAATAAAGCTCGCTGTTTAGTAACTTATTTAATAATTGTAGCTTTCGAAATATCTGAAATATTTCCGTAATCATCCATTAAAACCATGTAGATATATTTATTTTCTATAAATACCTTCTCTGGCTGATTAGCTGTACCAATTAGACTGTCTGGCCATAAACTAATATTTAATAACGAGTCTCCTAACATAACGTTAGTACCTTTAACATCGAATGCTAGATTATTTTCTGGATCTATACCTGCAATAATATGCTGCTTTGTTAAAATAGTTGTTGATGATGTAAGGTCATAATTTGTATTTGACATGACATAGTAGTATTTCGGATTATGCACTCTAGAATTAACTGTATATACAACCTGAATTTTATTTGATGTCGCAGGAAGGCTTGTATTCTTAGTTAGGTTTCCAATCAAGCCTGCGCCAGCAATACCAAATCCCGGCATATTTTGGTATTTGAATTCTCCTATTGATTTATCGAATGTCAATCCAGCAAAGTCTTTGACTACGACTGTTCCTTTGTTCATATCCAGAGTAAAGCTACTTAGAACACTTTGATTGAATTGAATTAATAGTTTACGTGGTTGCCATGTTTTAATATTTACTGTGTCTTCCCATTCGATCTTACTAATTGTTGCTGTTGTACCATCTAGCTTAGTATTTAAAGCTGAAAGTAATTGAGCATCTGTAATATTCAGAGCTTCTGAGAACGTTACTACAAATGTTCTGTCTTCACTAAATGTCATAGAATCTGAAGTTAACGGATTTTGCGCAATTGCCTCAAACTCATTTTTTGATATTTTCTTAATCCATGGTTGCGTGCCAACTGCTATTTTAGGTGGTGTACCATCGGAATAGAAATCTTCTTTCATCCACCCTACGCTTGATTCATCGTATCCATCAGAAGTGGTATTGGATCTGTACACTGTCATATTTCCATAAGTATCTTCCGCACCAAAATATACCACGTATTCCGTATGAGGCTCTAACGTTACACCTGTTGCTTCAGATAATGGAAATGATCCCTTTCCACTTTTCTTAACACTTGGGCTAATTCTTAATTTATCCTCTAAAAATTTACGTTCAGCAGGTGTATCAATTTTTAGATTTGCTGAATCATTTGTTGTACCATCTGTATTTTTCTTCGGTACAAACCAATAATGAAGCTCCGTTGTTTCATCAGTATCAAAGGAAATCATGGCTGTCGTATCATCATTTTCTTTAGGTTTTACTACTAAATTTTTAATTAAAGGTGCTCTAGTATCACCAATCATTTCCCCAGAGGTAATTTTCGAAATTTCCCCACCACGATCCTTTAAGACCATATACACGGAATAGCTTAAAAATGGATTTAGTTTATCTTTAGCTAACGTTATTGGGAATTTTTTTGTAGCTTCCTCTAAATCAGCTGGACCCGATCCACGTTCAATATAAATATCCTTTCCGCCTAATTGGAAGTAACCTGATTTTAACGATGATTCACTTGCGAACTCATTAACAAAATCACGTTCAGTAATACCCTTATCGGTTAAATATTGTCTAAACGTTTTTACTTCCCCATTATCGTCAACAGTATTAGGCAACACCATATAATAATAAGTACCGGCCTTACTTGGTTTAAACTCAACTTCAGAGCGTCTAAAGTTATCATTTTGATCTGGCTTACTTATTACATTTTCAATAGTTATAACGGGCATATCAAATTTTTGATGGATATATTCTGCATAATTTCGTACAGGTTTGCCTGGATCTACAGTACTGGTATTTTCAAAGTCATTATCCGCTAAGTCTTTTACTTTTGGTAAAACAGTCACGCGTAATGTATCACCGTAAACAAAACCTGTTTCAGAAGGAATCGTTAATAACACTCTTTTGTCCCCTTCTTTATAATCTACTGCCGAAGGTTTAATTTTATTTTGTCCTGTTGTATTTACAATAACGGTCCCAGATAAATCATAGTTATTTATATTCCGTGCACTTTCGGGATCTAATGCTTCGTTTAAATATAAATAAAATTGATTTGATTTTCCCGCTGGTTCTAACTTCGTCTGTTCAACATAAGGGTGAATATTATCCAGTGCACTTGTCGTAAACTCTTCGATGGCCTCTTTTGGGATAGGGTCTATCGAATAGTTACCAGATGCATCCTTCATCACCACATAGAGCTGGTACATTTCTTCTGCCTCTAAGCCTGATAAAACTCCCTTAATACCTAGATTACCTCCAACAGCCTTACCCGAACCTATTGGTTTTGCAACGATGTCAGCCGTTGTTGGATCAGTTGCTGTTGTTTTCTTACGTACATAGTAGTAATAGTCTCCTGGTTCACTGGCTGTAAAAGTAAATTCAGCACGTGTTCCTCCATGTAATGGCGTAACTTGTAGGGATTTCACTACTGGTGGTGAAGCATCTTTCATTTGGAACTCTTGAGAAACTATGTCCGATGCATTTTTCGAGCCATCCACAACCATGATGTAGATAACATATTCTTTTTTCTCACCTAAATTAGAAACCTTAATTGAGTTTGTTCCTTTGATGGCTGCCGCAGTTCCATGTGCTACGTTCTTATTTGAGAGACGGTTAACCATTTCACTTTTATTTGGTGCCTCTGCGCCCTTTTCACGCACAATATAATAGTACGTACCGACTTCATCAGAAGTGAAATCTGCTTGAATTTCGCTACCATTTAGGACTTTTACATTCGTAATACTAATGATTGGTTTTGTTTTATCATCAGGATTTTGATTCTCATTTTCCTCTTTATCAATTGGTTTGCCATCTGGATCAGTAATATTGCCTATATTATCTTTATCATCGAGGAAATCGTCGAAGATATTATTTGGTGATCCATCCTTAGGTAAGATGACCTTATCAATATACGTATAATCTCCAATATCAATTTTGCCATATGAATTATCAACAAATAATGTGCCAATTCGTCCATCAATATACAGCTCTAGATCTGTGTAGCTATTGTAATTGATCCAATCGATATTCCCTGAACCATAAATTGTAAGTTTTGTTTCTGTATTTAAATTTAACGTACCAATATCACCTTGAATTTCAAACTCACGCACATTTCCAATGATGTCTACACGTGGTAGTTTTGTATTTGTTTCAATTTTTGTACCTGTTTGAGATACTACTAGTCGAGCAACACTGCTGTTATAAAATTCTAGGTACTTCTCAACGTTTTTCATTTCCTCTTTTTCTTTAGACCAGTTAACAAATGGCTTATCATTTTCAGTATTTGGTTTTGTCCAATTTTGAAGATCGTTCGAATTGTTATTTGACGAATCATCGCCTTTATTGTTATCTGGGTTTGACCAATTAATAAATGAAATATTGTTACTTGCCACACGACCAAGAGCTAATGGTTGATTGTAAGTAGCCCCTAAATGCAATGGTGGGCGAACGGTTTCGTTGACAAACATTGTCCCTGTCAGCGTCATATTCGAGAATTCTATATAATTACCATTTACTACAATCGTTGCACCAAAAGAACCGTAATTTCCATCAAAATCTAGAGAACGTGTGCTTGTCCCACTTGCATTAAGGGTCAATTTTGAAATGGAGCGAATTCCCTTACTCGATAAATCCCCCTCAATGAATGCACCTTTTAACACCGGAGCATTATATTCGTTAAAAATATGAGCAAGACTCTCTGGAATTGTATATGACTGGCCATTTATATAAACTGCGTCATCATCCACATTTGTGATTTTGTAAGATGTTTCATTATTTTTCTTCTCTTGTGAACCCACTACAAACGAAGCAAACTGTCCGCGAGTAACAGGATCAAATGGAGAAAATGTAACAGGAGTTGTGCCCTTTGTAATATTCAAATCGATTAAAGTTTGAATATAGATGGCATTGTTTGTTTTGCTATTCACATCTTTGAAAATATTATTGTACGTAGGGGATACCTCTAGATGGAATCCAACTACAACCATTTTGGCTAGTTCCCCTCTAGTCAACACTTCATTCGGCATAAACATGCCATTTGAATAGCCCGACATAATACCTGCATTTTGCAATGCCGCTACGTATTTATAATATTGATTGCCCTTTGGAACATCCTTATAGTAAGGATCTTGGATATTTTTTGTATCCAATTTTAACGCAGTTGCCAGCATTTTCGCTGCCTCTCCACGAGTTACACTGACATCAGGACGGAAAGTATTATCCGCAAAACCGCTCATTACGCCCTGAGAATATAGTTTTAATATTTCATTATAATTATCCGAGTATTGGTTAATATCCGTAAAGGGAGAAGTAGCCGCTGCTGCTTTTGGTGGTGATACTACTGCAGCAATCCCACTTGAAGCAAATACTGTTGCAATCAAGGCTTTATTTACTTTTTGGATTTTAGATTTATCCATTCCACTCTTCCTTTCGTTTATGTATTTTGATACGTACAACTATCATTTGCTCATATCCTTTATATCGACCAAAGACTAGTGAACCTTCATAGATAAATCTAAAATAGTAGGGTAAATTTCTTCTAGAGTTAGAGACTAAAATACGATTTCTTTACTATGCGAGTCCATAAGCTTTCCATTCACTGAATATTTAAAAATTCATAGTTTGCAATACATAAAAAAGAAGCCATTAAAGATAAATTCATAACTGGCTTCTCTTTATTAGATATTAATTTTGGACTTTTAAAAGTTCGGTTAGTTTAAAAACATTAAATTATTTCATTTTTATAAATTACCTTGTTTACATTATGCCTAACAGTCTTATGACCTGCTTTTATACCTTTACCAATAGCAATCAGCATAACATCAAGATACCTATCAGAAATATTTAAGATCTCTTTCAATTTCTTAGAATCGTAGCCTGACATCGTAATTGTGTCAAAACCAGCTTCATTCGCTAACAAAACTAAGGACATTGAGGCAAGACTTACATCTCTAGTTAACTCTAACTTTAGATCTTCTTTTGTCTTACTTTCATAATAATTTATTGCAGCATTCGCAAGATAGTCTCTTAATGATTCATCAAAATAACCTGCTTGGTACCCCTCCTCATGAATTTTAATAATATTACCTTTGTTAAATGCCTGATAGTCGCCCAACATGACGATTAACGTTGAAGCTTCTACTATTTGCTGTTGATTAAAAGCTATAGGTAGTAATAAATTTCTTAAGTTCGCATCCTCGATTATTAAGTATCGCGTTGCTTGAATATTATTTCCGTTAGGCGACTTACTTGCACTGTCAACTAAGGCAGTCAATGTTTCTGAACTAATTTTATAATTTGAATCATAATGTCTAACTGAACGTCTTTTTTCTAAAATATCTTTTACACTCATTATGAACAACTCCTAAGTTTTTATTGTATTGCGCCTCTAATTATAGTAAGCAATAATAAATAAGAAAATAACGCACAAAAAAGTGGTATAGCCACTTTTTTGTGCCTATTTAGGAGAGGAAGCACATGGTTAACTATAATACAGGAATCAATATTTTTATGGATATTGCAGGTGGCAAATGGAAAGGATTAATACTATTTTTCTTGAGTCAACAATCAGTAAGGACGAAAGAGTTTTATGAATTAATACCCGGAATTACGCAAAAAGTTCTAACCGATCAATTGAAGCAGTTAGAAAGAGACGGACTTGTTCGGAGAGAAATATTTAAAGAAGTACCACCAAAAGTAGAATATAGTTTAACAGATTTAGGAGAGTCATTTATACCCGTTTTAAATACAATGTGTACATGGGGAAATGATTATGCACGTTTAAAGGGAATTGCCAAGGAGCAACAAATTTGTTGTCATCAAAAGGAAAGCTAAGTTTTCCTTAATGGCTCCTTGTACTAATCACCTTTCTATAATTCGTATCAAAACCACAGCTTGTCACTTCGTTAGAATATCCCATAAAATGTAAAAAAGCCAAGGAGCATCGGTGCTCGCTTGGCTTTTGACGATATATAGGCATACATCTAGTCGTACTTGGGGTGTCATAAGGGAAAGGGGGATAACCTTACGTCTTGTCAAGTCGATCAAGAGATGTGGCCCGAGTTACATATCATTTGAACATAATTTAAAAGTCATGTGGCTGATGACTTATATACAGCTTGCCCAAATGATGTTTGCATTAATCATTACCCCAAAAATTAGGGTTGTAAGCTCTTTTGTTATATTTTTTTATTCCTTTTTTGAGACTCCAACTTTTACCTGATTTCGCCCTTCTTGTTTCGCAAGGTAAAGTGCGTCATCAGCCGCTTCAATTAGCGCTTCAGTTGTATGTGCCATTGCTGGATAGGCAGCTATTCCTGCAGATAATGTTATTGGTCTACCACATGGACTGACCGTATCGGCCAAAGTTTTTCGTAATTGTTCTGCGACTAGTGTGGCTTCCTCTATCGTCGTGTTCGGCAGAAGTATGACAAATTCCTCGCCACCGTAACGGCAACATACATCGCCTTCACGAGCTACTGATTCCATTTGTCTAGCCAAAAATTGTAAAACTTTATCGCCTACTGCATGTCCATATGTATCATTCACACTTTTAAAGTGGTCTAAATCTAACAAAATAATGACATGTGGTACCTTACTTGCTAACCATTCAGCAAGCATTGAATCCATTGTACGTCGGTTCGTAATCCCAGTCAGTGGATCAACAGTAGATTGATCTTTGAAAAAGGAGACCTGTCCATGTAGAAACGATAAACTTCGAACCAATGCATTCTTCAAAGAATAGGCTTCAAAGTACCATCCACTAACAGATTTTAAACCTTCTACATTTTTCTTATCTAAACTTTCTTCTGTTAATGATGCTAATTGTTGTAAGGGATTCGCAATACGTGTTGCAGCCCAAAGTACAATGATAATGGAAACAAACATAAGAGGCACAGATTTTATAATGACCTCCTGTACACGATCAAATGAAGGGGCTAATGCTACTTCTAAAGGTTTCTGCGCAACAACTCCCCACCCTGTCGATGCCACTGCACTATAGCCAGCTAGCATTTTCACTCCTTTTGTATTCTCAATTAGTTGGGCACCATCCTTGCCAGATGTAACAGCTTGAACGACTTTATTTTTTGTTACAATGTCATTAATACGACTTGGATCTTGATGATAGATAACTCGTCCTTCTGAATCAACTACATATACGTAAGAACCATCCTTACTATAATGTTCTCCCAACAAGGTTTTAAAGGCATTAGGTTCCTTTAAATAAATAGTGCCAGCAATCATTCCTAGATATTCATTGGACTCCGAGAAAATAGGATGCGATATAAAAATGATGAGCCGCCCTGTCATCGCCTCATATGGCTTAGAAATAATTGGTGTCTTTTTGGCTAATGCCTCTTTAGCGCCAATTGATGTTAAAATCTCTCCTTTAATTTCTATAGATGGCGGAGAGACAGATAAAACAAGTCCCTTTGCATTTGTTATAACCACCGAATTGAACATTTGATTTTGCAATCTCAAACGCTCTGTTTCCTGATTCAATACTTGTTCATCATCCATTTTCGTTCTCACCTGATCCGCGCTATAACCTAATATTTGGAAAGCTTCGTGTAGATAGGAATCAGCAGTTGAGGCCAATTTTTGAGCATAAACTCTATTCGTTTCTAGCGTATTTTCCTTAATGGAATCAATGTTCATCCTATAGCCGCCCCAAACACTACCTATGCTTGTTAAAAAGAATGCTGCCATTGCTACGCCCATTATAAGATGCTTTAATTTTAATCGGTGCGATTTCATTTTTCCCCTCCTATTTATGATTTTTTATATGTATATTTTGAGAGATTCTTAAACAATTAGTGCCTATTATAAGCAAAGACTCCTATAGGTAAAAGTAACATGTATTAATTGTGTAAGAAGAATCCAACACACCTCTAGGATTGTATCAATAAACGAGGTTGTATCATATAGAATCTGGCAAACAAAATTCCAACATTTTAGTTATTTAGATTAAAAATTGCAACAGCTGACGCTAATTATCTGAAATTTGATAGAAAATCTAAATTCTAAATTTTTTTACTTTTATTGTTATTCTGACATATAAAAGTTGAAACGTTTATTTTATAATAAAAATTAGCATAGGCAAGTTAAGATTTAATCTGTTATAATACTCATTAAAATATAATAAACTGTAATAATACAGTATATAGAATTCGCTTTTCACACAATGGGGATTATGAGAAAAGCGCTACTCGCCATCATCATCCAGATGGTTGTGTAGCCTACACAAAAAGGGGTTGGAAGATTTGGGTATTTTAAAGGGGTTAAAAATTCTCGATTTTTCTGCATTACTACCAGGACCAATGGCGACAATGATATTTGCTGATTTAGGAGCAGATGTCATCCATGTTGAATCTTCAAAGCGGGTTGATTTAACGCGAATTATGCCTCCCTATGACGATGATCACGAGGCATATATCCATCAACATTTAAATCGATCAAAAAAATCTATAACGCTAAATTTAAAATCACCAGAAGCTATCGACATTGTTAAATCACTTGTACAGGAGTATGACGTTATTATCGAAGGATTTCGACCTGGTGTAATGCAGCGACTTGGCATCGGCTATGAAGCGCTTAAAGAAATAAATCCTAAGGTTATTTATTGTGCGATTACTGGCTACGGACAAACAGGGCCTTATAGTAATCGACCAGGACATGATAATAACTATCTATCCTTAGCTGGCTTACTCGACTATTCCCGCCATAAGGATAAAAAGCCTGTTTCCATGGGCGTTCAACTAGCTGACATAGCTGGAGGGACAATGCATGCAGCAATAGGTGTGCTGGCTGCTGCCCTTCATCGTGAAAAAACAGGAGAAGGACAGTTCATCGATATTAGTATGACAGATGCTGTCTTTTCACTTAATGCTATGTATGGTGCAGCATTTATTGGAGGTGGACGTGTACCACAGCCAGAGCAAGAAATTTTAAATGGAGGCAGTTACTATGATTTTTACAAAACAAAGGATGGGCGCTTTTTCTCTGTCGGTAGTTTAGAGCCTCAATTTCGCAAATTGCTATGTGAAGCACTCGATATTCCCGAATTGATCGATAATACCTTCAATGACTCCTACTATACGCAAATTCGTTTTAAAGAGGCTGTTCACGATGCCTTCTTGTCCAAGACATATGAAGAATGGCTTGAAGTGTTTAACGAGGATTTTGAAGGTTGTGTAGAGCCAGTTCTAACATTTCCTGAAGCATGTGAACATCCACAGCTAAAGGCACGAGAAATGATTGTGACTATACCCAAAAGCGATGGCACTATGCAAAAACAAATTGCCTCTCCGTTTAAATTTGATGGTACGCAGCCTGAATACAAGCATGTTGGTGCTAAATTAGGCGAGCATAATGAGGAAGTTTTACTATCTCTGGGCTTTAATGCTGAACAAATCAAGGCTTTGAAGGAAAAAGGTGTTTTAGAGTAAAAAAAGGTGTCTAATACTGTGATGTATTAGACACCTTTTTCATACATACGCACTAATAAACATACGTAGGTTTTCAAAATGATCATCTATTAGTAGATATTTTTTGTAAATCTCCATTAACTTTTCAAAAAGCTCGTACTGCTCTGTTACAAACAAAACTCTTAAAATATTTAACATATGCAGGGAGGCACTTTGTGCTACAACATAGTATGGTGCATTTGGTTGACGATAATTGCGTCGCCACTCTTCCACAGACAAACCAATATGTTGTAGAGAGTTATTCACATGAAGTGCTATATCCTGTTGAACATATGCTTCAATTGCAATAAGCTGTTCACTACTAAAGTTTTTTTGTACTAATGAAGAATTAATTTTTTTATTCGATGCTAAAACATGCTCTTTTAATAAAAGTAAGCCATCCTCATAACGTGCCATTTTTACATAATGCTCTAGTAGAATGGCATATAAATTTTCTAAATAATTTAACTGATAATTTTTAATAATGGCAGGTGGTGTTGGTTTACGATTTGGTAATAGCTCTTTATACTCTAGTAATATTTCAATGGCATAATTATTTATTCGTTCATCCTCTAATAAATATTCACCATAATGTATAACCTTTTCACTCTGCTGTTCTCTATTTGCTATATGAAATAAAATATAGGCAATCAACACTTTTTCCTTCTCTGATAGTGCATACATTGAGTAGCGCCATTCCGCTTCAAATGAGGTAATAAACGATTTGACACTATTAAAATCACCTTCTGATAAGCAATAATGAGTAACAATTTGATAAAGACGTAACTGTTTCTTTGCCAAACAGCTAGCATTATGCTTATCCACATGAGTTATACACTTATCCAGTATCGCTTTATAGTTATTCACAAAGTTATCCACATGTTCACAATTTTCTCTCACAGAATGCTCGAAATGTCCCATTATTTCATAAAGAAATGTGAATTGCTCTAAAGGTTTGTGGATAAGCAGTGAATAAACTTTTTTTGTGAAAAGCCAATGCCAAAAAGATGCATGCTCTTTATACATCATATGCACTAAATATTCATCTTGAAATTTATATAAAATAATTGATTGTAGCTCATTAACTGGCATAGCTATTTGCATTCGTTTCCCAAAGACTAACCAAATTAATCGTTCTAAGTCTATTGTATGTTGTGCAAAAAGCTGCTCAAAAAAAGTATCTTTACCTTTTTGAGTATAGAAAAAAGTACTGAGACGCTCATTCACAAATTTTGAATCTAAACCATATTTGTCAAAATATATTTGCATTTCTGTTGATACATGACCCCAATATTTACGTGCTGTGGAAAAGGCAATATTCTTAGCCGTTTCTTCGTTTACTAAAAATAGATTGGGTGAAAGCGAAGTACCAAGTATTTTTGGATCTTCTTGCAGATTTAACTCTGCTTCCAACCAAGTTGCTAGTATATTTTCAGCACCCTTTTTACTTTTTTGTTTATAAGCCATGAATAATTGCTCATCACAGTCCAACAGCATAAAAATGGATCCTCCCATCAATTTCTACCAACAAAGATCTTCCCCTATCATTCAAATACATGATTTTTACACTCTTTCTTCAATATAACAAATCTTAACTAACATATGCTAAAAAAATATGGGTATGCATAGCAAAAACGTTAACAATATAAAAAACCACCTATATAAGTGAACACACTTTATAGATGGATATCATCTTTACCAAAACAACGGATATTTTCTTTTTTCTCGTAAATTATTGATCAACAAACCGAAAAATACAATTATGACTGCTCCAATTAATACAGGGGTTAGTAAATAACTCCAACCATAACCTCCTAAAATAATAATTATAGGATTGGCGCCTGCTGGAGGATGTATGACACCTAAAAAGGCCATAAAAAATATAGTTAATCCGACACCAAGACTAATAGACAATATATTGGAGCCTAGTAATGAATACATGGCCAACCCGATAAATGCCGAAATAAAATGACCTCCAATTATATTTCGGGGCTGGGACAAAGGTGCATTCCAGACGACAAATACAAGAACGCAGCTACCGCCTAATGATGCCATTAACCAAGGTGAATTGGTAATGTTAGTTAACCATAGCAACACAAAAATGCATATTAATCCTCCTATTGCTCCAGTAAAGGCATCAGCAAAATTTGTTCGAGATGGAGCATGACCTCCTCCTCTCATTTTTAATATAAAAGGTTTTATACTATTCTTTTTCTCTATTTTGTTTTCCACACCTATAATTTCTGTCATTAGACACCAACTTTTCTCTTCTATACTCATCTGTTTTATATAAGGTCCTGTTATTCATTTTTAAACTTTAACTATTATATCAACACAACAATAGATTTCAATCCAAACTTCAAATTTCAGACAAACATTTACTTATCTGACTTGTAGCTCATACAAAAAAGCAAACTTTTAAAAGTTTGCTTTTTCAAGAAATCATTATTAGTCATATTGTTTTTTAATAGTTTTATATATTCTTACCTTTTTCAATACAGTTTTAGGTACTTGGAAAGTGGCTGTGACAACCCCTGGATGGCGTCCGATTTCAATGGAGCCTGTGATAGTTGCTCTATTTAAAACCTCTGGTTCGCTCATCTCAAATAGCTTCGCAGCTCGACTAATCGCGTTATCAGTCGCCTCATTTAACGTTTTACCAGAACCAATCACCGACACTGGGAATGCATCCTCTACCTGTTTAACACCAAACTCCTCCGCTAGCTCACGTGCGCGACGTTTTTCTTCCTTGGTAAAGGGTTTTGCTGTATAAGGTAAGTCTTCTACATTTGGTAGTAAAATTGGGCCTTCCAAAGCTACTTTCTTCAATACCTTAACTTGAAGCTGCACAATACCCGCTACATCGGTTGTATGTCCTGCAATCTCGCCGTCCCCTTGCATAGCATGCATGTCTCCAATATATACACCACCGCCTGGTACCTTGACTGGACAAATAATAGTCGCACCTTCTCGTACTCGGCTGATATCCATATGTCCATCGGTACGATGTAAATCCAATTCTTCTTGAGTAAAAGCATATTCATGTGGTGCTCCAATTAAAAATGAACCAAAGTCACCTGCATTATGTGAATCAGGCATCGCTTTAGAAGGGGTTGTCCCAAGCTGACCTAAAAATGGTCGCATTCTCGCCAATACACCTACTAAGTCGCTTGGAGCCAATGCAACAACAGGATTTTGTACAGAATTTTCAGGTGTTCTCATGTAGTTTTTAGCATCAAGTGCAATTCGTCTAGCACCCTCTCGTCCAACAGTTACACCCATTTGCCCTTTATGATCGAGTGCCATCGTATAGCCGTTTGTCATTTTAAAGGGTGCCGTTTCTGTATCACATGTAGAACATCGAATTGCATGTGGGCCTATTCCTTTTACAACTGTGCTTGGATGAAGCTTGCCACAGCCTGGACATTTTACAGAAACAAACGGATCACCAATGAATCGATCTACAATTGCTTCATCATGGCCAGACGAAGTTGCAAGAGATGTGACCTGAATAGATTTAATTTTTATAACAATGGCGTCACCCACCTCTGCTCCTTCTACAAACACGGGCTTCGTTACTTCATGTCCTCCACGAATAGTAGGAGTAAGCATGGGTCCCCAACATCCAGGTGTTGTATTGGCAATAATCGTTCCACCATCCTTAAGCGGCCCTAACATCTTCTGTGATGGATCTAAAATACCATCAATAAACTCATTTACGAACAATGTTTCAGCGGCTTGAGGTTGCTGTATAAAATCATCACTTTCTACCTCTTCTTTTTCTAGCACATGCATGTCGTTTGTCATTTTCTAATCACGCTCCTAGAATAATTTTTATGTATATCGTTATATGTTAAAAATGCTCTCTACACTTGCAGAGAGCTATTTTTATCAATTGTTCATATATAAATCAAAAATATGTGAGAAGTCTTCTTTTTTATACTTATCTTTATGATCGATCATCCAAGTATTCGCAAAGCTTGTAATTTCTTTGAATGACGACGCAGGAGATATATTGTCATTGCCAATTCGACCAAGTGATGATGATGCTATGTTTAAACTTTTTTCCGCTACTTCTAGCTTATAAGCATTGTTCTTTTGTTCATAGCTAATGGCATGTAGTGCTTTATATAAATCTTTAATGTCATCAATAAAGCGTTTATGAATGTCGATGGATAGTGGGGAATTGCCGATTGTAAACTTAATTTCGACATCAAGGTCGATTGTTCCTGCTGTTTCGAGAAAAACTTCTGTCACAGTATACATTGAATAGTCATAGCGTCGCAGTAATCGTTTCTTGCTCATAGCACTTTCGCCATCTACATGAATAATCGCACGATTTGTAAAGCAATACTCATCTGCCTTCGTTTTAATTAAAAAGTAAATTTTTTCATCAATTTCATGTAAGATAAAATCATCTGCATCTGTCTTATCATAGTCCTCTCTTGGCACAACCACACCAATATCTGAAAGTCCAAGTGCATCTGCTGCTATTTTTTTAAACATCGTCATTCCTCCTAATTTGTAATACTCTTTTTACGCTTTAGAATCTGTAAAGGTTTCACCATGTATTGATTTATATAAAAAATGTTCTTCTTCTCTTGTAGAATAAAAGCATTTACTGGTTAAGCTATACAACCCAACATTTCCTCTTTTCTATACATTTCATTTATAATAATTGTCAGTAAAGATTCTTCCAAATCGAAAGGTCGTGTGAACAAGTGCAAGAACCAACCATTTTAGTAGTGGATGATGAGGCAGATTTAGCGAATCTACTAAAAGTAAGCTTACAAAAAGAGGGCTACAAACAAATTTATACAGCTGGTACCATTCACGATGCATGGACAAGCTTTCAACAAACAACACCCGATATTATACTTCTAGATGTCATGCTTCCCGATGGTGAGGGCTACGATTTATGTAGACGTATCCGTGAAGTATCCCATGTCCCTGTGCTCTTTATGTCTGCTAAAAATGAGGAAATTGATAAAATTTTAGGACTAGCCATTGGCGGAGACGATTATATTACAAAACCTTTTAGCCCGAAAGAAGTAGCCTATCGTGTGAAGGCGCAACTACGTAGAGCTGGCTATCAAACACAAGATACCGTAACGAATATTGTTGAAAAAGCACTACAAATTGGACCATTTCAGTTGAATGCCGATGAAACTGAAGTCCATAAAAATGGCGTATTATTGGAGTTAACAGCTAAGGAAATTGGATTAATGGCGTGCTTTATGCACAATCCCAATCGAATCTTAAGTAAAGAAACATTATTTGAACGTGTATGGGGAGAGGATTTCTTCGGTTCTGATAACACTGTTATGGTGCATATTCGCCGGTTGCGTGAAAAAATTGAGGAGGATGCCTCTAATCCTCTATATATCACAACTGTAAAAGGACTTGGCTATAAGTTTGTCATGCCAAAAGAGGCACAAGAATGAAGTGGAAATTAACTGCTCGCTTTCTCCTTTCCGTACTTTCTATCGTCATCATTGTTATTTTCGTCAATACAGCTATCTTCATGGGACTCCTTACTTATCGGCTAGCAACTGACTCTGAAGGCGTTTCTGCCACAGAAGAAGAACACTTTGTGCGGGAATTTCAAAAATATATCGAGATAAAAAATGGAGCAACTTCCATACGTGCAGAAGGAATCGAACAATTGCATCAAAGAAATGCGTGGATACAATTGCTTGATGAAAATGGTCAAGTGATTGATGCTCATTTTGCACCAGATAAAGCACCATTGCACTATGCACCTATCGACTTAATTCAAGTATATAAATATAAAGAATTCGATTCTGATACTACGGTGTATATTGGCAGTAAGGATTCCATTAGTTATTTAATCGGTATTAAAGGTAGCGGTGTTACAAGGTTTGTTACGCATGTTTCTGGCACATCACTGTTACAGTTTATAGGGAAATTTGGCTTGTTCATCGTGATTGCGGACTTGTTAGTAGCTACATTAGTAGGGTGGCTTTTTGGTCGTACATTAACGAAACCTCTTTATGCGATGATAGATCGCATTCATCATTTAAAGAATCATGATCATACGTCTATTAAGTCTCCTGGTGGTGTCTACAAGCCGGTTTTTGAAAACTTAAATGAAGTATCACGAGAATTGGCAGCCCATGAACAGGAGCGAAAGAGACTAGAGATTATGCGTGAAGAATGGATTAGTAATGTCTCACACGATATGAAAACACCACTTGCCTCTATTCGAGGTTATGCAGAACTATTGAATGATGCACAAATAACAAATAATGAGCAAATGGAGTATGCACAAATTATAGAAAAACAATCATTGCATATGCAAAATCTACTGGATGACTTAAATTTAACGATGCGTTTAAGACATCAACAGCTTCCACTTACACTAAATGAAGTGAACATGGTGCCTTTTATTCGAGAGATAGTGATTGAAACATTAAATACACCACAATATGAACAAGCTAATCTTATGTTTGAGGCGACAACCGAGAAAAGTCTGCATCAGATCGATGAACATTTTATGCGCAGAGCTATCATGAACTTTTTACACAATGCATTGCTTCATAATGCTCCCGATGTATCTGTCCATGTGTCTGTTGATGAGCATACTCTTACAATTTCTGATAATGGCAAGGGGATAGACCCAGAGGATCTAGAACATATTTTTGAACGCTATTACCGAGGCACAAATACGGACAATACTGCTGGGACTGGTTTAGGTACAGCTATTGCTAGAGATATCATTGAGGCCCATGGAGGAACAGTGACCATCACCTCGGAAAAAGGAAAAGGTACATGCGTTATTATTGATCTACAAAAGGAATACTAAATAAATAAACTAAATTTAACCAGTTGAATTTAAACGCTAAATACTTTGCACTGAACTTTCGTGTGGAAAAGAAGGAGTCTCAAAATTTGAGACTCCTTCTTTGTGCTATTTCATTTGATCCTGTACTTTAGTAGGTAATTCATGGAATTTCACTTCATCAAATGAAGTAACTTCTGTTTCCTTTTTCACGTAAAGCTTTAAATAAGCATCCTGGCGTAAATTTTTATGAGCGGAAAACTTTAATGTTTTCTCTTCCCCATTTTTATCGTAAGTAGGTAGCTCGTACCAATACATTTTAAAGATTTCACCACTATCTGCTTTATACTCCTCTACCTCACCATCAGCCGTGATATGAACATAGTAGGTATCTTTATTTAATCGGTTAAAATCTACAGTCATCAATACAATTAACCCTGCTACGAATAAGATAAACAATGCACCTATTCCGAAAAATACTTTTTTCATATTAATTCCCCTGTCTCACTATTTTATAAAACGAACGAACGGTAAAGATATAATAAATAAAGTAAATAGCTGAATAAGCAATCATCCACAAGATGACTGGTTTTGTAATATTCATGTTAAATAGCTGTGAAAATGCTAGTAATGCAAACACACTATGTGCAATACCCACAATAAGTGGCGCACTAAAGATAACAGCGACCTGTCCTGCTACTGTCTTTAAGATTTGCTTACTATTTACACCAATTTTATTTAAAATAGCATATTTTTCCTGATCTTCTTCGGCTTCCGTTAAAATTTTGAAGTAGATAATACTGCCTGTTGCCGCTAGAAAGACCAATCCTAGGAAGCTTCCCACAAACAATAGGGCACCAACTGTTGCTAAACTATCCTCATAGCTTTGCGGTACACTAGAAAATGATTCTTGTTGTTCAGAAGACAACTGTTGGTAAATGTCTTTCGACACGTCCTGTTGTTTCAAATCATTGTCCAATCCAACAACCTGCATCATAATCTCATCGGCATCAGTAGCTTTATATTCTTGATCATTCACAACGAGAACTGTTCCAGCTGCTATAAAGTTTAACACGCTTTCCGTGTACATCTTTTCTACATGGAAGGAGTCTCCGTTTTGTAGCTTAAAGTCCTCACCTGTAAAATTATGTGAAAATCGTTCATCGTAGGCTGCATCCAGTAAAACCGTAGAACCCTCTGCAATGTGTAGCTCTTTATCCTTGCCTTGTAATTTCACTAAGCGATTATAGTCCGATTCCTTAAGTAATGTATATTCGAAAAATGAGAATTCATTATCCACACGTAAATTTTTCACAGCCAGTGCTTCATTATATAAGACATCCTGTTGTGAAAATTCTACTGTCTCGCCTTTCCACATAAATGTGTTTGGCAGCATCTGACGTACAGAAGCTTCTGCATTATAATACATACCGAAGACACCGCCACCTGCTGTAATCGTAGTGGCACTTAAAATTGCAATGATTGACAACGATTTGGCATTAGCTCGAATACGATACAATAATTGAGAAACACCGATTAAATTTAAACCCTTCCAGGACCATGATGTTGCTTTCTTTAATGCTGTTAATACAAAGACACTCACACTATGGAATAGAAGGTATGTCCCTGCAATTGTTACCCCTATAACCATTAATGGCGTACCTAATACCGTAAAGAATCTCCATATTTCACTCGTAAACATATCAGAGGCAGCTGTATAATAACCAAATGCAATAAGTACAGTGCCAAGTAAAGCAGCTACTAATGATGCACGTGGAATTTGCTCTCCCTGTTTGTCTGCATGGAATAAATCAATTAGTTTAAATTGATAAATCACACGGTAACCTTGTAAGGATGTGAATAAAAACAGTAGTGTAAAAATGCCCGTTGTATTAATTAGTGCCTCCATTGAAAATGTCAGGCTACCAACCACTTCATAGCCCATTAAGCGTACTAGTATCATTAATAGCCCTTGGGACATAAAGAAACCTAGAAGGATACCAAACACAAGAGAAACAAGCCCTATGACTAAATTTTCAAAAAAGAGCATTAAGCCAATTTTTTGCTTACGTACACCTAGTAACGAGTAAAGGGCTACTTCCTTTTTCCGCTTCTTCATAAAAAACGAGTTGGAATAGGCCATAAAGATGACAATGAAGAACAGAAGTACGACTGACGAGGCACTCATCAATCCTTTAATTTGTTGTGACGATTGCTTTAAGGCTGAAAGATCATCATTATATTTGAGCGTCACAAACGTAAAGTAAATAACGATACTAAATACCATTGAGGCAATATATAAAAAGTAATTCGATAAATTGCGTTGAATATTTTTACGCGCTAAACTAAATAACGTCATTTACTCCACCCCCGATGCTAGATAGCACCTGCAAGATCTCTTGGAAAAATTGCTTCCTCGTTAGAGTCCTACGTTGAATTTCCTTAGATAGCTGTCCATCCTGAATAAATAGAATGCGCTGGCAGAAGCTAGCTGCAAAGGCATCATGTGTAACCATCATAATCGTTGCGGCTTGAGATTGGTTTAAATCACTTAGGCTTTCTAATAAATCGGTTGCAGATTTTGAATCTAGCGCACCTGTAGGCTCATCGGCAAAAATTAGTTTTGGTTCTGTCACTAATGCTCGCGACGAGGCTGTACGCTGCTTTTGCCCACCTGAAATTTGATAAGGATATTTGTTTAATAAATCACTAATTCCAAACAATGCAGCAATTCGATCAACTCTTGCATTAATAGCCTTTGTCGGCATTTTTGCAATCGCTAGTGGTAAAACAATATTTTCTCGCACTGTTAAAGAATCGAGCAAGTTATAATCCTGGAAAATAAACCCTAAATTATCTCGACGAAAATCCGCTAATTCAGCATCCTTCATACGTGCCAAATTAGTATCTTCAATAATAATTTCACCAGTTGTTGGCGTATCAATCGTTGCTAATACATTAAGAAGCGTAGATTTTCCAGCCCCAGAAGGACCCATTACCCCAACAAACTCTCCCTTTTCTACTTCAAATGATATATTCGATAGCGCTGTAAAAGTATTTGCGCCTTTGCCGTAATTTTTCCCAACGTTTTGTACCTTTAATAATGGCGTCATATACGCTCACCTCTTCTTTCTGACTTTAGTATACGACCTCAAACTTACAGCAAATTTGTCGCAAGCTTACAGCAACCTTAAATCATCTGCTTTTTGAAATTTGTAGACAAAAAAAGATTCATACACAAACTGTGCATGAATCTTTTCTAATCTATTGTGCTAATACTTTTTGAATATCTTCCTCAAAGCTACTTGGCTTATCTGCTGAGGCGTATCGTCCAACAACCTCTCCATTACGGTTTACAAGGAATTTTGTAAAGTTCCATTTAACACTATTGCCTAAAAATCCTTTGGAATGGGAAGTAAGATAATCGAAAATAGGATGTGCTTCTTTACCATTCACCTTCACGATCTCATGCATCGGGAACGTCACTCCATATGTTAGTCGACATTGGGAAGCCGCTTCTTCAGCTGACGCTAGCTCTTGTTTAAATTGATTTGATGGAAAACCAAGTACAACCAGACCTTGCTCCTGATATTTTTCATAGAGACCTTCTAATTCTTCAAATTGTGGTGTAAAGCCACATTTGGAAGCTGTATTAACAATTAGCATCGGCTTTCCTTTATAACGTTCAAGGCTATAGATAGTACCATCTTCTAAAGTTACATTAATATCATAAATGCTCATCTCTCTACCTCCTATTATAAACGTCCATTCATTCTTGCCACCTGCTGCAAAGGGTCCCAAACACCGTTGAATGGTGGTGCATAGGCCAAATCTAAATCTAGCAAATCAGGTAAGGTCATTTTACTATATAATGCTGTCGCAAACACATCGATACGCTTATCAACTCCCGCTGGTCCCACGATTTGTGCACCCAATAACAATTGATCACGCTTGCGAACGACCACTTTTATAAACATACGTTGTGCACCTGGATAATAGCCGGCTATATGGCGTGCAGATAATTTAAATGCCTCATAGTCAAAACCAAGCTCTTTAGCATCGCGCTCATTAATACCTGTTGTAGCAATAGTTAAATTGAAAAATTTTAAAATAGAAGTGCCCACAATTCCTCTAAACGGAGCAAATTTGCCTGACATGTTGAGACCTGCTAAACGACCTTGCTTATTAGCAGTCGTTCCTAAAGGTATATAATCTAAACGTTCTTTCACAATATTAAAGTGAGTTGCACAATCGCCAGCTGCATAAATATTTTCAAGGGAAGTCTCTAAATGGCGATTTACAATGATTGCTCCATTTTTTGCAAGTGCAATCCCAGTATTCTTTAAAAACTGTGTATTTGGTTTTATGCCTGAAGCGACAATGACTAAATCCGTCTCTAGAACGCCGTTATCTGTAATAACACGTTCCACTCGTTTATTTCCTTCAAAAGCTTCAACGCTCGTATTTAATAACAGCTCTACATCGTTCTTTTTCGCTTCCTCATGAACATGCTGAGCAAGTTCTTCATCTAAAATACGGGCCACATGACTTCCGCGCTGAATAAGCCTTACCTTTTTCCCACAGGCATGTATGGTTTCAGCCATTTCTAAACCAATATAGCCACCACCTATGATTGTTACCTGCTCAATCTCTGATGTTAAATCTGCCATCAAATCTTCCAGTTGAGGAATTGTTTTTACCGTATGGATACCATCTAGCTCATTCCCCCTTTTCACAGGCATGACTGGACTAGCCCCCGTTGCAATAAGAAGTTTATCGTAGGTAATCTCAAATTTATCACCACTTGCTTGTGTACCTGTAATAACCTTCTTCTCTATGTTTACATTCTCTACCTCATAGCCAACTCTTGCATCAATGCCATACTTATCTCGAAAAGTTTCGACATCTCTTGCAATTAAACGTTTGGTTGATGAAATACGACCATCTACAACATAAGGCAATCCACATTGCCCATATGAATAAATAAAACCACGTTCTAAAGTAGTTATTTCTGCTCCTGGAACATTCCGATAGATTTCCATTGCTGCAGACATACCTGCAGCATCTCCACCAATGATGACGTATTTCATTCTACAAGCCCCCTTATTTTTTCCTTGTTGCCATTAAATCTGCATATTGATCGATATACAAACGTCGTTTTCCACCACTTACGATGACCCGTACCACATGAATAGCTATTATCATTGTAAGTGCAAAACCTGCTATTGCGGCAAGTAGAGAAATGACAATTTGTAGAACATAAAATGGTGAATCCATATCTAATTGGATGTCACCTAATGTTGTAATGGCTTCTGATAAACACAAGGTAGCGATAATAGCAATACAACGACGCCATGATTGCTTTACAATACTTTTGCCATTCTTGTTGAACATTGTAAAACGCATCACCTTCATACCGAGTGTTGCACCATTCATCATACTTGGTAACACCCCAAAGAGTACCACGTACAGAGCCATTTTCACTAAGAATTCAAAAGTACCGCTATACCCTGTCAGAACACCAATAATCATCCAAACTGATTGGACGATAAATAAATCAATGGCCAATGCTAGTAAAATAGAAATCGGCTTAACAATATCATTTTTCTCCATTTCAGCAGCTTTAGCCTCAATCTCTTCATGAGAGGGGAATAATGCCCAAACAATTGGTGCTAAGAAGAAACCTAGGAGCGCACCTACACTGTTTAGTAATAAGTCATCGACATCAAAGATTCGGTATGCGCAATTAAAGATGCCATAAATGCCTGTTCTTTGTGTGACCTCATAAAACAATGTTAGCAAAAAGCTAATTAAAAATGCACGTTTCCAGTACCTTCTTTCTTTAAGAAAATATCGCAAGTAAACGCCGAATGGCATTAGTAGTAAGAAATTAAAGAAGGCTTGAAAAAATGCCTGCTGTTTTGTGATAGCAAGCCATGTAGATGGATTTGTGACAACAACGCCACTATCCTTTAAAACATCATCAACAAATTGAAAAAGTCGCAAATTAGTATGAACGGTGTCAGCGGATTGAAGTGAGCAAGTATCTCTTGTAGACGGAAATGGTAGTAATACTAAACAAAGCGCTGATAAAAAGTAAAAAATAAATGAGAACATGATAATTGTTTTGGACATCGATAAGTATCCATACTTACGATACGTATAAATCAGCCATGGTATAAATAGTACAAAGGATAAAATAATAGTTATGAAAAATGCTATAAAAATGGATTGCGTGTACGTTGACATAGAAACACCTCTCTCTTTAAATTGCCCTATTTTCTGAACACTAAAACTAAGTTTAATCCTTCAATACTACATGTATATTTCATCAAGCTTACATAATCCTTAATTCAATAAAAAAACAGGTAAAGAATCTACTCTCTACCTGTTACTTACTATGCTTTCGCTATTTCTTCTTTACAGAATGTCAAAATTTCTTCTAGTTCATCATCCTCTAATGCAAAGTCTAAATATTCACCTTCAGCCTTTTCCATGATGAAGTAATTTAATATAAATGGTTCTTCGTCTTTTTCACCAATTAGGACACGAATTTCAATGCCAGCTTCGTGGTAAAGCTCATCCTCTTCATCAATTTCTACATCCAGAATAAATTCATAACGCTTACCTTCAATAATATTTGTTGGGTCTAAAATCTCTTCCATTGAGAATTGTGTAATTTCCATTATATTTGCTCCTTTTTCTTTAGCTGTTCTTTTCTATATTAAATCAATTTCAGCATGGGTCAACTAGAAAACTCGTATACACCTGTAAGTAATTATGCCACAATGAAATGGAATTAATTTAGAACTAAATTTCCCTACATACGAGGAGGCTTTTCATGAAAGAGCTATTATATTATCAAGACGTTATGTTACAAGAGTTTGATGCAACTATTATTAGTAAAGGAACTGACGAATCCGACCGTCATTATGTTGTACTATCGAACACCGCTTTCTATCCAACTGGTGGTGGTCAACCTCACGATACAGGTACATTGAATGCGTTGGAGGTCATAGATGTTGAAAAAGTGGATGATGAAATTCGTCACTATATTGAAGGTGATCTATCGACTTTAGATGGTGTGGTACATGGCAAGTTAAATTGGCCAAGACGATTCGATCATATGCAGCAGCATGCTGGGCAACATATTTTAACAGCTGCTTTTGTAGAGCTTTTTAATGCGCAGACTGTAAGCTTTCATCTAGGCAGTGAGCAAGTAACAATTGATCTTGCTATAGAAACGATTTCTGAGCAACAGCTTGCAGCGGCAGAAGCAAGAGCCAATGACATTATTCTAGAGAACCGCCCCATTCAAACTATCTGGGTTACAGAGCAAGAGCTGGGCAACTATAATCTTCGTAAAGAGGTCGCAGTGACGGGAGACATTCGACTTGTGATTATCCCTAATTTTGATTACAACGGTTGTGGTGGCACTCACCCTACATCCACAGGGCAAGTTAGTACCATCAAAATATTAGGGACCGAAAAAATGAAGGGCAATGTGCGCGTTTCTTTTGTGTGTGGTCAACGCGTTTTGACTGAGCTTGGCATGCGAAAAAAAATATTAGCGGACGTTGCTCGTCAATTAAGTGTCCCTGAAATTGATGCTGCCACAGCACTTACAAAAGTTTTATCTACTCAAAAAACTACAGAAAAAGCACTCGCTGCTGCGAAAGAGGAATTACTCACGTATGAAGCAAAGGCACTTGTTAATAGCGAAGGTGTCGTAACGGCTGCTTTTAATCAGCGAACAATGCAAGAGCTACAAAAAATAGCCCGTATGATTGTTACGGAACAGAAAGATGTAATAGCTCTACTTGTGTCTGAAAATGAAGGCAAACTACAATTCGTTGCAGCAAGAGGTAATAATGTTTCAAAAAGCATGAAGGATGTTGCCCAAAAGGCACTGCCTCTTATTAATGGTAAGGGTGGCGGAAGTGACCAAATGGTACAAGGCGGTGGCGATTGCACCGTTTCGAAAGAAGAATTACTAGCAGTGATGCAAGACGCTTAGTTGCATTATAATAGAGGAGCTGTTATTAAAAGACGGCTCCTACTATGTTGTTGAAAAAAGAAAATGTCGCTAGCAGAAAAAGACTTCTTGACTAGGCGAGGGGTTGATTTCCGTTCCGCCAGCGTCCTTTCCAGGGGGCGTCCGATGAGTCGCTTCACTCACTTACGTTCGCTCCAGGGTCTCATCTGTGACGCTAAATCCCCTAGGAGTGACACTGGCTCCTCTCCAATCAACCATTCTGTAAAAGTGGCTTTTCCTTATCTTTCATACAGTCGTTGTGAACAAAATAGCAAATGTATAATTCGAGAAAGGATAGACTCTTATTTTCAATGGGAGAAATGATGATTGACCACACCTCTCCATAAAATGAGTAGTGAACACCTTCAATTCAGCCTTCGCTAAAAAGGTAACATTTTTATGAGGTGGAGTGGATGGATACCTGACTTTCGTGGGATAGCGAGACAGACGATCCTCTGCATGGAGCGGTAATCCATTTTGACCTTTCACAAAAATTGTATGGATGGTTTTGTTTTTCAACACTCTGAGAGGAGCTGTCATTAATAGACAGCTCCTCTCTAATTTAATATTTAAATTTTTGAATGGCTTCATATAAACGTTTTGCCATTTCTGATAGTTTTTCAGTTTGATTGTTCATTACTGCCACCGTCTTCAACTGTTCCGCTGTTGCATCTGTTACCTCATGCACATAATCACTTGCCGCATGTGCAGTAGCTGCCATTTCTTCCATAGACGCGGAAACTTCCTCCGTATTGGCAGACATTTGTTCAGCTGAAGCATTCATTTCTTCAATTTGACCTGCTATTTCTCCTACTGCTTGAACCATTTCCTCGAAGCGTTCTCCCACTGCCTCAATAGAAGCTAAACCACGCTCAACATTATCTTCACCAAATTCAGCTGCTTTTACTACTTCTAATGTATAAGATTGAACTCTTTCAATAAGCACATTAATTTTAGTAGCTGATTCTGCTGTTTGCTCCGATAGCTTGCGAACTTCTTCTGCTACAACGGCAAAGCCTTTACCAGCATCTCCTGCCCGTGCTGCTTCTATAGAGGCATTCAATGCCAATAAATTTGTTTGATCGGAGATATCGGTAATCATTTTTGAAATTAAGCTAATTTCTTCTGACTCTTTTTCTAGCTTGTGTATAATTGATAGTTCATCTGTTGTGCCTTGCTGAATCTCATTCATACGTAAAACGGATTGTTGAACTGCATGATTGCTTTCACTAATTTTCTGGGAAATAAAATCTGTATTACAAGCAATTGTGGAGGCAACTTCAGCTACATTTTGTATCCCTATCGCCATTTGTTCCATTGCTGAGGCACTTTCCTCTGCCATCACAGTTTGGCTTTGTGCCCCTCGATCTACTTCACTTATTGCACCAGCAATTTGCTTTGAACGCTTTGTTACTCCATTTACATCTCCCATTAAATCACACGCAGCTTCATTCACTGCCGTTGCTTCTTGACTCACTTTGGCTATCATTTCCCGCATATTATCAGTCATACGATCTAATGCACGTGCCATCGTTCCCATTTCATCAATACGTTTCAAATATTTTTCTGGAATTTCCTGTGTAAAGTCTCCTTCCGATAAGCCCTCACTAATGCGAAGTACATGTCGAAGTGGTCTACTAACAGAGCGAGAAATGGCAAATGAGATGCATAGCCCAAGTATTGAAACTATGATCGTAGTGACAATGAAGTTCGTCTTAAGCTTAGAAAGCCCTGAAAACATCTCATCTTCTAATGCGATAACCCCCATTTTCCAACCATTATCGAGGGTATGATAGCCCATTAGACTAGTTCCTGTATCTTCCGTTTCAAAAGAAAAATAACCGTTATCATTAGCAATCATTTCTTTAGCAGCCATTGCTCTTCCTGTCTTGATACCTGTTTCGTCTGCTTCCTTAATTGGATTGTATTGCTCCTTCACATACGAATGATTATTATGTCCAATAATTGTTCCGTTAGCATCTAACATAAATGCATAGCCACTGTCTCCAACCTTAATGCCTTCTACAATTTTAGATAGGTAATAGCCGTCAATACGTGCTAATAATAAAGCTTTTTCACCTGTCACTGTGTCAATTGGAGAAACGATTAAAATGACTGGTTCACCTGTTACACGACTAATCGTAATGTCAGACATGACAGACTTACCAGTAAAACCTTCTTTTACGTAATCACGATCCCCTAGATCAGCTGTTGTATCATCCAGATAATGGGCAACTCCATTAGCATTGATAATGCCAAAACCTAAGTAATTTTCATTACTGGCAAGACGTTTCGATAGATACTGCTTCTGCTTTTCAAAGTCCATGCTCCGAACTGCCTCTTGCTCTGCAATGGCTTCCACCTCCACTAGTGTTAATTGGAAGTGTTCTTCTATGTATTTGGAAACATCCTCTGCTCTAGATACCAAATTAGATTCCACTTGCTCATTCACAGCTTTTGTACTATTTATCCAAGTAGATAGCCCAAGCGTGCCACATGTTACAAATACAAGAGCTATAATTGCAACAATTAATTTACCACCAATACCTTTTAACCACATTTCTCTTTTTCTCACTTCTTCCATTTTTAGCTATACAATCCGCATATTTTTGCATAACTTCAGAGTAAAGTCACTAAAAGTAGAAGTCAACAAAAGTTTTCCAATATGATTAATAAATGTATAATAATACCATTTACACTACCTTTATAGTGCTAACAATTTTCTACAAAATTTTCAATTCATAGATCCCTCTTGTCATTAAAAAGGAGAGTACACCATGCTAATAGAGGTAATTAAAACATTTTCCAACAAAAATTGATTATAATTCACATTTTTTGCTGATTATTAAAGATAGGATCCGTTTAACACATTTTGAGGGGAGGATTTCCATGAGTTCAGACAAAAATAATGTTTCTCGTCGAGACTTTTTAAAAACTACAGGTATTGCTGCTGGTACATTAGTCGGTGGTGGTTTAATTGGAGGATTAGTTGGTTACAACATCCATGGTAAAGGTACTTCTACCCTAGAGCATGGTGGTCATGAAACAACGAATGAGGCCACAGGCTCACCAAAAGCTAAGATGTTCTTCAGAAATGAAAAAGATTTTAGTATCTTATCAAAGGCCACGGAACGTATCTTCCCAGAGGACGATTTGGGACCAGGAGCTATTGGTTTAGACGTTCCCTATTTTATCGATCATCAACTTGCAGGAAATTATGGAAGTAACTCTAAAGAATATATGCAAGGTCCATTTGATGTTGGTGCCCCAACTCAAGGCTATCAGAGCCGTTTAACGCGAGCGGAAATTTTTAGACAGGGTATTCAAAAAATGGAGGATGAAGCACAAAAGCGTTATAAGAAAAGCTTTAACGATTTAGATGGCAAACAAATGGATGAAATATTAACTGCCTTCCAAAAAGGTGACATAGAAATGGTTGGGGTTACTTCCGCGTTCTTCTTTACATTATTACGAGCAGCTACATTAGAGGGAGCTTATTCTGACCCTATGTATGGAGGAAATCGCAATATGGATGGCTGGCGTATGAAGGGCTTCCCTGGTCACCAGATGGCTTATATTACACAAATAGAAGATGCCAAGTTCCAAAAAATTGAGCCTAATCCATTAGGCAACCACTAAGGGGGGATACAAAATGGCTAAAACATTACCGAGTGTAGACGTTGTAACAGTTGGTGTAGGTTGGACTGGCGGTATTGTCGCTGCTGAATGTGCTAAAGCTGGCTTAAAGGTAGTCGGTTTAGAGCGAGGTCAAAAGCGTGGGACCGAGGATTATTTAAATGTTCATGACGAATACCGTTATGCCATCCGATATGATTTAATGCAAAATCTTTCTAAAGAGACCGTAAGCTTTCGGAATGATCGAAATATGAAGGCATTACCAATGCGTCAGCTTGGCTCCTTCTTACTTGGAGAGGGTCTGGGTGGATCAGGAACACATTGGAATGGAATGACTTATCGATTTTTACCCTATGATTTTCAAATCAAGACATTAACAGATAAACGTTATGGACCAAATAAGCTTGGACCAGATTATCTGATTCAGGATTGGGGATTAACATATGATCAGCTTGAGCCCTATTTCGATAAGTTCGAGAAAACAGCTGGTATTTCGGGTGATGATAAAAATAAATTTAGTGGAAAGCGTTCGAATCCCTATCCAACACCGCCTATGAAAAAAACGCCTATGCTTGCACAATTCGAAAAAGCTGCAACAAACCTGAAGCTAACACCTTATATGGTTCCATCAGCTAATGTATCAGAGGTTTATAAAAATCCAGATGGCGAAACAATCAACGCTTGCCAATATTGTGGTTTTTGTGAACGCTTTGGATGCGAATATGGTGCAAAGTCGTCCGCAGAAATTACTGTTGTCCCTACAGCCCTGAAGACAGGGAATTTTGATTTACGCTTTAATTCCAATGTTGTTGAAATTTTAAAGCAGGGTAACAAGGCTACAGGTGTAAGATATATCGATACTGTTTCGGGAGAAGAATTCATTCAGCCAGCTAATGCTGTTGTATTAACTAGTTATGTCTTTAATAATGCCAAGCTATTAATGGTCTCTGACATTGGTGAAAGATATGACCCTACTACTGGCAAAGGAACACTTGGCAGAAACTATTGCTATCAAATTTTGCCTGGTGCTGCTGGGTTCTTCGAGGAACAATACAATACATTTATGGGTGCAGGTTCGTTAGGCATGTGTATAGACGATTACAATGGGGATAATTTTGACCATAGTGATTTAGATTTTATTCACGGAGGTAATATTGCACTTACACAGACAGGTACGCGACCAATCGGCTCAAATCCAACTCCGCCTGATACGCCTACTTGGGGACCAGAATTTAAAAAGCAATCTATTTATTACTATACACGTTCATTTGGGATTGGTGCGCAAGGAGCATCTATGCCACATAAGGAAAACTATATATCACTGGACCCTACCTATAAGGATGCTTACGGGCTGCCATTAACTCAGTTAACATACAATTTTACTGATCAGGATCGAGCTCTTCATAAATATATCTCTGCACGTGCAGCTGACATTATGAAGGAAATGGGTGCAAAAACTATTGTCCCTAACGCGGAAATTACCGATTACAATATCGTACCTTACCAAACAACGCATAATACAGGTGGTACGGTGATGAGCTTAACACCAGAACAAGGGGTTGTGAATAATTACTTACAGCACTGGGATGTTGATAACCTTTTCGCAGTAAGTGCAGGCAACTTTGCACACAATAGTGGTTATAATCCAACAGGCACATTAGGGGCACTTGCCTACCGTTGTGCTGAGGGAGTCATCAAATACAGTCAATCAGGTGGTTCATTAGTATAAAAAAATCATTCTAAAGGAGGCAAGACTTATGGGAGGTCTAGGAGCAATTGGAGTACCTGGATTAATCATTATTTTAGTGATTGTATTAATTGTATTTGGCCCAAAAAAATTACCAGAAATCGGTGGAGCAGTTGGCAAAACGTTTGCAGAATTTAAAAAGTCTACTAAGGGACTTATGGATGATGAAGATGATACCGTAAAAAAGGTCGAAAAAAAATCTGATGCTTCGTAGGAGGGTTTCCTATGGATCCATATGAAGACGGAAAAAGAAAATATTTAAGCCCTCTAGATAAACCACAAGCCGAGCCTCCAAAGCCAGTGGAGGCTTTAGTTGAAATACCTACGGTAGCAATTGAAGAGGATCATGTGTCAGATGAACCCCTGATACCTGTTACCTCATTATTGGAGCATCTTAGTGATTTACGTAAGCAAATTATCAAAGGGTTAACGGTTTTTATTTTATTTTTCATTGTTGTCTTTTCTACTATTAATATTTGGTTTCCATTCATAACGCGAGGTCACTCACTCGTTATTTTAGGACCACTAGAAGTAGTTAAATTTTACATGACGATTTCAACAACTTTAGCTTTTGGTCTTGCAATGCCTTTCCTCGTCCACTTTCTTTGGAGCTTTATTAAACCAGGCTTAAAAGAAGAGGAAAGTCGATTTTTAGGCCTCTATGCACCAATCATGTTAGTTCTATTTTTAGTAGGAGTAGCTTTTGGCTATTTCGTCGTTAACCCACTTAGCTATACATTCTTAGTAAGCATTGGGGCTACCAATTTCGATGTCATGGTATCAGCAAATGAATATATGCACTTTTTAATCATGACGACTGTACCGCTTGGTCTATTATTTGAGTTACCGATTGTTGCCCTATTCTTATCAGCCATTGGTGTACTGACTGCTGAATCCATGAAAAAAATACGAGGCTGGTCTTATATCGCAATGGGCGTAGGCTCCGCTGTTATCACGCCACCAGACTTTATAAGTCAGTTACTCGTATTAATACCGATGATTATTTTATATGAAATAAGTATTTACCTCGTTAAACGTATAGAACGCAAACAAATTGAAAGCACTGCGTAAATTTTACGCAGTGCTTATTTTTTCTTTAGATCCATCACAATAATTTCTGGTAGATTAAAAATACGATATGGTACTGTGCTATTACCCAACCCTCTACTAACTACCATTTTCGTCGCGTCTGCTTCGTAGACACCAGCTGTATATTTTGGGAACAGCCCCTGTCCTGGTGCCACAAGTCCTCCAAGCCCAGGAATACGAACTTGCCCACCATGCGCATGTCCCGAAAATACTAAATTTATGTGATAATTTACATACGTATTAAATAATTCTGGTCTATGTGCTAGTAACAACTTAAACATATCGTCTGGCAAATAGGCCGTTGCAATGTCCAGCATATCTTCTGTTGTTCTACCCATTAACGGATCCTCAATACCAACAATCGCCAAGCGCTCCCCGTCGCGCTCTAACACGGTCGATTCGTTGGCCATAATATGTACCCCTAACGATGACAGCGCCTCATAAATTTCATTCACCTTATTCGTCGCTACCTCATGGTTTCCTAGTACATAATAAACATCCGCTATTTTAACTAGTCCTTCCACTGCTTGTAGGCTTTGTTTTAAATTATAGCGATTACTATCGATCACGTCACCTGTGATAAAAATATAATCAGGCTTTGTATCCTTTACCTTAGCAATCAATTTTTGTTGCTTGTCACCAAAGACAGCGTCATGTAAATCCGAAACTTGTACAATGCGTAGCCCATCAAAGCTGTCAGGCACACTATCTGATTCAAACACATGTTTACTTACGACTAGCCAGTGATTGTTTACGTACAAAAAAATGACTATAAAAACAACAAAGAAGATACCATATAATAATTTTTTCAATCGCAATCGCTCACTTTGTGGCTACTTTTTTCAGAAATAATTCTGACTTTCTCATTATAAGCAAAAAACAGAGTGATTGTAAGTATATGCACTTTAAATACACAAAATGCACAAAATACACTTAGCTTAAAATTTTTATCATTAGATTATGATACACGCTTTAATCTATTTTTTGTTAACTATTGGCATGCTATACTATGGGTAGAAAGGCATATTTTATTATCCCCTCATAATACATCACGATATGGGAAATGCATCTCATTTACTAAAGTGCGAGAATACTAATAAACTTAAATCAGTTAAAGGAGAAAAAAATTGCTTTATTGTAAGTAATGATCCAGTTAGATTGGACGATAAATGTGTTTTACATACTAATAAATTACATAATTTACAGAATCGAATAATTTCAGAATCCAGCTTCCATTGCTACAGGCAAGTATAAAACTGATGACGAAAAATTTATTTAGTACAGTTGGGCTACATAATATTCTAAATTTAGATGATAAGAGGTGAAAAAATGTTGAAAGCCATCATAGTAGATGATGAAATTTTAGCAATCAATTTATTAGAAGCCACGTTACATGATAATAGCGATGTTACTATTATCGGAAAATTCGTAAATCCACTAGAAGCTATTGCAAACATCCCTACACTCAAACCTGATATTCTTTTTTTAGATATAGATATGGCCGAAATGAATGGTATTGAATTTGCTAGTAAGATTGCAGACCTTCCTTTTTTAATGGACATTGTATTTGTCACTGCATATGAACGTTTTGCAATAGAAGCTTTTAATGTACAGGCTGTTGACTATATTTTAAAGCCTATTGAGAAAGAGCGTTTAATGAAGGCAATCAAGAGAATATCCATGCGTAGAAAGCAATTTCAAGTAAAAGCTACTGTACACCATATAGAGGAAGATGCTCATATAATAGAGGATTTTCACTTTCATGTTCATTCTGGAAGAGTATATATCGGTAACACAGCATTAGCCCTATCTACAAAGGAATTTCAAATTTTTTTCTTTCTAGCACAACGACCAGGACAAATTTTTCCCCCCTCAGAGCTGTATAAGCTTATTTGGGCAGAGGAAAGTATCGGGCATACACAGGCATTGAAGGTTCATATTAGTAATTTACGAAAAAAGCTAGAATCCGTTACTGGCCATAGAGCAAAGATTATAACAGTGAGGGGTTCGGGATATAAATTCCTTTTCGAGCCATGAAAAAGAAGGGCACTGCGATTACATTACGAATCGCGTACCCTCTTTTTGGTTATTTTTTTGCGGCTTCTTGAATCTCATAAAATGCCCAATGGTGTTTTGGAACATCTTTAAATAATGGTGTTTGATCTTCAATAAGAACTTGGCGTTCAAACAGTCGATTTAATACCTTCACGGCTTGTGCACGTGTTAATAATCCATCTGGATTGAATGTATCTGCTGTTATTCCTGTCATAATTTCCGCTGCATTGACAGTATCAATTGCTTGCCCTGCCCAATGATGGACACTCACATCTTTGAATACTGCACTTTGTGAGGTTGGTGGACAGAAATCTGCATCAGGACGTTCTACACATTGCTGTTCTATCCAGCGGGCTGCCACTGTAGCCATCTGTGCACGCGTAATCAAGCCGTTTGGATTAAAGTTCGTTGCTGTAACCCCTTTAAACAGACCCTTTTCCTTCGCAAATTCGATTGCATCTTTAGCATCATGTTGGAATGTGTCTGTATAGGTTGCCTTTGCTTGCGGTATGGCGTTACCTGTTAATTGACGAGCAAACATACTTGCCATCTGTGCCCTTGTAACAGGAGCATTTGGACGGAAGGTACCACCTGGATAGCCTTGAATGTAAGGTAGATGGGTAACCCCCTCAGTAGTTGGTTCCTTCACTTCTTCCTTCTCTGGTAAGTAGAGAATGGAGAAGGTGGAGAACTTATTCACCTCAAACTGTAAACCTGTTATTCCCTTTTGATATTCTACAATCTTCCCACGTACAACTTCTTTTGTGCCATCACTATGCTCGATATAAATAGCCAGATGATTGAGCTGTTCCTCTGTAATATCTGTAGGTAATGGAAGAGTTAATAATACAGGTCGATTCTGCATATTAGTCTCAATTTTCATGGGTTGCCCTAATACTTTACTAAATGAACTATTCGCTATTTCTTGCACAATTGACTCTTTTTTTGCACGTTCTTCAACCTGTGATTGTTCAGCTTGTCCCTTTAAAGGAATTAATCTAAAGTATAAATTATCACTAAATGTTGCCAATGATTCATTTGAGACATTGACACTTACATCATAAGCTGAAATTTCTAAATTTAAACGACTTTCTTTTAGTAGAGTAACAATATTATTAGGTATAGATATGTCCACTTGCTTTACATTATCCTGCGAATTAGGAATAACAATACGTGCTTGATCCGATTTTTCTTCTTTTAATTTATTGATAGTTTCTAATACACTTGCTTCTGTAAGAATTACTTCATCTTTCACCAATCCATCCACATCTACTAATCGCTTAATAGTTGTTTTAGAAACGGCTTTTCCATTACTCGACTCCACATTTACAGTAAAACTCTCTGTAGGAGAAGGTGGAGAAGATTCTGAGGTAGAGGTATTTTCACTATTAGTAGAAGAATTCTCCTTTGTTACTACAATTGTATAAAGTTTTTGACTGCCATCTTCAGCCGTTACCAAAATTTTTATTGTATTGACACCTGTTACAAGCTTGATCGGCTCTGCAACGGATCTCCCATTTATTGTGATTTCAGCTTTTTTATCCTCAGCTAATGGATTTACAAATAGACTATCTACTTTAGAAGTAACAATAGCGGAATATGACATTGTATTTTTATTAAATGCCATATTTAAGGCTCCCTGTGAAATAGTCAAATCCTTTAAAAAGGCATTATGGCTTTTAGATAATGCAATTACATCAATGGTGAAGCTTTTAGTATCTACAAAATTACCGATGAAAATTTGTGCTGTCAACGTTACCTTTTGATTTCCTGTGGAGATAGTAGGGCGAACAATGCTTCCATTATTTTGCACTACTTCAGGTTTGTCAGATATCCAATTAATCGTTGTTCCATTATCCCCGATAATTGGTAAAGTAAGGTTTTTAGTGACATTTGCTGAGGTATCACCTTGAGCATATTGAATATTAAGTGCATCTTTATCCAGTTGTACCTTTTGAATAAGCAGACTGGATACTTTGCTATCTAACACAGATTGTAAAGTTTCTATAGACTCATACCCTTGATTAGGACGGCCAAGTAGAATTTGCTTACAAACTTCATCTTGATCTTCAACAGTGAGAAGATTGTAGTTATTATAATTTAAATGATCATCATCAATGAAAACTGTCCATAGTGTTAATGAGTCTGTCGTACTGTTAACATTAATAAGATAAGAACGATTATTGACTGCATTTAAGTATGTTTGTCTTAATGTTGTAGATGTATATCCACTTTGTGGTCTTTCATCTATTAACTTATTAGCTAAATAGTTTTGGTCTGCTAATTTAAAGCTTTGAAATAATTCATTAGCTTTAGCAGTATAATGTAATACACTCCAGTCAGTAGTCATTGCCAACTTCATTTCTTCCGTATTAGTGGCAGTATTAAATGAAGTTAGATCACTTTTTGCTGCTACAGATGATAAAGGCAGCAAGCAAGCAACTAAGGTAAATATCATAATTAAGTTTAGTATTTTTCTTTTAGATTGTTGAATAAAAATCACCCTTTCCTCATTAGAATATAGTTTAGTAATGTCCGATAGTAGAAAAGTCGTCTTTAGGTAATATTGTCCACTCTAAAATATTGAAATTTGGAGAACCTGATTGCAGTCTTTTATCTCTAATATAGCCTCCATTACTTTGCAATATAGCGGTTGTCGAATCTTTTGTTCCCAATATATCAACAATATTCCCATTACTGTCTTTTAAAGTAATTGACACCGTTATTTTAGAGGCATCTCTAAAAATAAATTCTTCGTTGTAATAAAATGATAAGGTAATATCCATAAAATCATAAAAATAGGGGTGAATCACTACAAAATTCATATTTGGATTTACTAAAGATATATCTAATTCTTCAACACTATGCTGCATTGAAATTAAATTATATTGCTGTATCTCTAATTGATAACCATATAGAGGAGACGTTGTAGGATTATATATTTCTAGGACATCATTATAGTTTCCACTTTGTACAAAATCAGATATAAAAATGCCTGGAGCATCAACAGTAAATATAAAACTTGTAGATTCTAGCCCTCCTTTGCCATCATCTGCTGTGATAGTAATAATACTTGTCCCTATTGCTTTTTGTGTCATGTTAAGGGTTGTACCATTTAAACTAGCCGTAGCTACTCCACTATTACTAGAGCTTACAGCTAATGTTAACGAATCGTTATCAGCATCTGAAAATACATTACCTACATCAATACTCCAAGGTATACCACCAATAGTTGCTCGTTGATTACTAACAGTCTGAGCTACAACTGGCAAGTTATTCACTGTAGGATTGTTTATGGTAACTGAAAAGCTAGTTGATACTTTCCCTCCTTTGCCATCATCCGCTTGCACTGTAATTGTACTTAGCCCTACTGCTAACGGCAAAATAGTTATTACTTGCCCACTTATTTGAGCTGTAGCCACAGTTTCATTGCTTGAGTTTACTTCTATTGTAAGAACATCATTATTTGGATCTGAAAAAATATTACTAACATCTATTGTTAGTACATCCCCCACAGTACCTGTTTTGTTAGTAATTGTTTGTTCGACCACAGGAGGCTGGTTAGGTGGGATTGTAACTGTTAATTTAAAGGTTGTAGAGACAATTCCTCCATTACCATCATCCGCTTGTACAGTAATTATACTTTGCCCCACAGCCAGCGGTACAATAGTTATCATTTGTGAATTCAATTGTGCTGTAGCTACAGTTTTGTTACTTGAATCTACATCTAATGTCAAGTTATCGTTATCTACATCAGTAAAAACATTGCTTGTATCAATTAATATTGGAGCTCCCCCTACGTGTCCTATTTGGTCATTTATTATTTGAACAACAGTAGGTAAGTTATTCAACTTGGGCAAGACTTCTACCTCAAAACTACTACTAGCTCTCCCTAATTTCCCATCATCAGCACTAACTTTTATTCTTGTTTTTCCTGGGGATAAGGCCTCTAGTGTTAATAGATTTGAGTTAACTTCGGCTGTTACTACCCCCACAGAATCAGGAATAGCTTTAAATATTAATGAATCATTATCAGCATCATAGAATAGCTTACTTACATCAATCACGATATTTGCTTGATCTAGTGTCATTGTTTGCTTCTGAATTCTTTCTGAAGCTACCACAACAGGTGGATGATTAATAGAAGTTGCATAAGTTAATTGTGCTTGAAAACAAAAACTAAAGATTAATGTTAGCAAAATGATTATCTTAGTACATTTTTTAATACGTGTATTTTGACGCAAAATCGTTCCCTCCCATATATGTAAAATAATTAACATTACTCTCCCTTTTGCTATGACTTTCAACTCACATAAAATTATATAATAGAACTAAAATCCTAACTACAAAATTCATTAATGATAAAAGTTAATTTTTCTTAACCTTTATTTATCAAAAAAAGGTTATTCAATATTGCTAGCAATATTGAATAACCTTATATTATTTTTTTATCTATTTTTCATGAATATGCTTTACTGCGGCTTCTTGAATCTCATAAAATGCCCAATGGTGTTTTGGAACATCTTTAAATAATGGTGTTTGATCTTCAATAAGAACTTGACGTTCAAACAGTCGATTTAATACCTTCACTGCTTGTGCACGTGTTAAAAATCCATCTGGATTGAATGTATCGGCTGTTATTCCTGTCATAATTTCCGCTGCATTGACAGTATCAATTGCTTTCACTGCCCAATGATGGACGCTCACATCTTTGAATGCTGGACTTTGTGAGGTTGGTGGACAGAAATCGGCATCAGGACGTTCTACACATTGCTGTTCTATCCAGCGGGCAGCCACTGTAGCCATCTGTGCACGCGTAATCAAGCCGTTTGGATTAAAGTTCGTTGCTGTAACCCCTTTAAACAGACCCTTTTCCTTCGCAAATTCGATTGCATCTTTAGCATCATGTTGGAATGTATCTGTATAGGTTGCCTTTGCTTGCGGTATGGCGTTACCTGTTAATTGACGAGCAAACATACTTGCCATCTGTGCCCTTGTAACAGGAGCATTTGGACGGAAGGTATCATCTGGATAGCCTTGAATGTAAGGTAGATGGGTAACACCCTCAGTAATTGGCTCCTTCACTTCTTCCTTCTCTGGTAAGTAGAGAATGGAGAAGGTGGAGAATTTATTCACCTCAAACTGTAAACCTATTCCCTTTTGATATTCTACAATCTTCCCACGAACAACTTCTTTTGTGCCATCACTATGCTCGATAAAGATCGCCAAATTGGCAAGTTGGCCATCTGTTAAATCTGTAGGCAACGGCAATGTTAATTTAACAGGAAGGCTTTGCATATTGGTTTCGATGGTCATTGGACGACCAAGCAACTTTACAACCCCACCTTCTACCAATTGCTGCACAACGGTTTCCCTTTTGGCTTGTTCTTCAATCTCTAGCTGTTTATCATGCCCTTTTATAGGAACGAGTCGGAAGTATAGATTCTCATTAAACATTTCCAATGAAGTTTTTGGCACTTCAATTCTAACCTTATCGGTAACAATTTCGAGATGGACTGCTCCAATTTGCAAAATTGACAGCACATTTTTCGGAATGGACACTTTGACTTGATTTACTTGATCCTTCTCGTCTGGGATGATAATCCTTGCTTTATCATTCCCTTGTTCCTTTAATTTCCTAATTGTCTCTGTTGCGCTTGCTGCTGTTAATGTGACATCATCATTCATCGTGTTATCTACATTTTTTGCTCGTTTTATCGTTGTTTTTGAAACTACATCACCATTGCCAGATTCTACATCTACTACAATTTCCTCTACATTGGTTGAAGGTGTTGATGAACCTGAATCAGGATTTGGTGAAGGATCAGTATTACCGCCACCTGTATTATTACTAATCCATTTTGCATAGATCACTGTGTTTGCTGTAATAAGAGTATTAAAATTATATGGTGTTGTGTAGGCATTACTTGTATACCAGCCCCCAAATGTATAGCCAGCTTTCGTTGGCGCTGGTGTTGGCTGACCTGCTTTTCCTTCATGTACCACCATCTGATTGGAGACAGCACTACCGCCAGCCACATCAAAGCTTACCGTATGTGTCACAGTCACAGGATTCCATTTCGCATAAATCATTGTGTCTCCTGTAATCGTAGTATCAAAATTAAATGCTGTATTTCCCATACTGCTTGTGTACCAGCCGACAAATGTATGTCCTGCTTTCGTTGGTGGAGGTGGCTCCGTTGCTTTTTCTCCATGAGCTATTGTTTGTGCTGGGATTGTACTTCCTCCGTCTACATCAAAGCTCACTGTATGTGTCACGGGATTCCATTTTGCATAAATCGTTGTGTCCCCTGTAATCACAGTATCAAAATTAAACGGTGTATTTCCCGTACTGCTTGTATACCAGCCAATAAATGTATGTCCCACTTTCGTTGGTGGAGGTGGCTCCGTCGCTTTTTCTCCATGAGCTATTGTTTGTGCTGGGACTGTACTTCCCCCATCTACATCAAAGCTCACTGTATGTGTCACGGGATTCCATTTTGCATAAATCATTGTGTCTCCTGTAATTGCAGTATCAAAATTAAACGCTGTATTCCCACTACTGCTTGTGTACCAGCCGACAAATGTATGTCCTGCTTTCGTTGGTGAAGGTGGCTCCGTTGCTTTTTCTCCATGAGCTATTGTTTGTGCTGGGACTATACTTCCTCCGTCTACATCAAAGCTCACTGTATGTGTCACGGGATTCCATTTTGCATAAATCGTTGTGTCCCCTGTAATCACAGTATCAAAATTAAATGGTGTATTTCCCGTACTGCTTGTATACCAGCCAACAAATGTATGTCCTGCTTTCGTTGGTGGAGGTGGCTCCGTCGCTTTTTCTCCATGAGCTATTGTTTGTGCTGGGACTGTACTTCCCCCATCTACATCAAAGCTCACTGTATGTGTCACGGGATTCCATTTTGCATAAATCGTTGTGTCCCCTGTAATCACAGTATCAAAATTAAATGGTGTATTTCCCGTACTGCTTGTATACCAGCCAACAAATGTATGTCCCACTTTCGTTGGTGGAGGTGGCTCCGTCGCTTTTTCTCCATGAGCTATTGTTTGTGCTGGGACTGTACTTCCCCCATCTACATCAAAGCTCACTGTATGTGTCACGGGATTCCATTTCGCATAAATCATTGTGTCTCCTGTAATTGCAGTATCAAAATTAAATGCTGTATTCCCACTACTGCTTGTGTACCAGCCAATAAATGTATGTCCTGCTTTCGTTGGTGAAGGTGGCTCCGTTGCTTTTTCTCCATGAGCTATTGTTTGTGCTGAGATTGTACTTCCTCCATCTACATCAAAGCTCACTGTATGCGTCACAGGACTCCATTTCGCATAAATCGTTATGTCTCCTGTAATCGTAGTATCAAAATTAAATGGTGTATTTCCCATACTGCTTGTGTACCAGCCGACAAATGTATGTCCTGCTTTCGTTGGTGAAGGTGGCTCCGTTGTTTTTTCTCCATGAGCTATTGTTTGTGCTGGGATTGTATTTCCTCCGTCTACATCAAAGCTCACTGTATACGTCAAGGGATTCCATTTTGCATAAACGATTGTGTCTCCTGTAATCGCCGTATCAAAATTAAATGGTGTATTTCCCGTACTGCTTGTGTACCAACCGACAAATGTATGTCCTACTTTCGTTGGTGAAGGTGGCTCCGTTGCTTTTTCTCCATGAGCTATTGTTTGTGCTGGGATTGTACTTCCTCCATCTACATCAAAGCTCACTGTATGCGTCACAGGATTCCATTTTGCATAAATCGTTGTGGCTCCTGTAATCGCAGTATCAAAATTAAATGGTGTATTTCCCATACTGCTTGTGTACCAGCCGACAAATGTATGTCCTGCTTTCGTTGGTGAAGGTGGCTCCGTTGCTTTTTCTCCATGAGCTATTGTTTGTGCTGGGACTGTACTTCCTCCGTCCACACTAAAACTTACAGAATACGCTTTAAGTGTAGTTACATTCACCATAGTATAGGCTGTTTTATTTCCTGCTGCATCCTTCACTATGATGTTAAAATAGTAGGTTGTATTTTGTAATAAATCAGGTATATCAAATGTTGCGATATCCTTTGAATAGTTTCCTAAAGCAATGCCATTTGTCTCTATATGACTAACTGTATCAATATTGTTACTTGTAGATTGATAGATTTGATATTCTAAATCTTCTGTAGAAGTAATATTATCTGTTGCTTTTAGCCAGTTTAATGTCACGCTATTATTACTAATATTCATAACATTAATAGATGGATTGCTTATTTCTGGAGGTATTAAATCTTCTGTACTCGTAACTGATGCACTTACATCCAAATGATAAATCCTCACAAATATATCTGCAACTCCATCTGTTCTACTAATTCTAATTTCATCGATGTTTTGCCATGGTTCCCCCGTTAATGGGACATCAATTTTTTCAAAAGGCATGTACTGATTTATAACTACAGCTCCGGTAACAAATGTATTATCTCTATATCCTTCTATTTTGAGTTCTACAATTTCATTAACCGCACTTTCTAATCGTAATGAGTTTAGCTTGAAATTTCCTTTAATGGACTTAATAGAAGCTGTAGTAACAATACCAGGGTAACCCGACATCCCTAAACTTTTATCAGTTGGATAAAAATCGTCAATATCATTGTTACTATTATTTGAATCATCCAAAGTACCATCAATTTTTAATAATGCAAATTTCCAATCCCCTATAATACGGGGATTTGTACCCACGCCGTCACTAGATTCAAAATCCTCGCTTGATGGAAAGGTAGTTGCTGAAACTCTTGGAACCTCCACAATTGTCATCGAAGAAAGATTTAGTACTATCATACAAATACACAGAATGCCTATCTTTAACCTAGAAAATATTTTCATCATAACACGCCCCTCAATTACTAAGGTCTCGGTGGATATAGTCCTTCGATACAAATAATATAGTTCACTGCTAAATAAGGTTGGCGATTATCAAATGAAGTACCACTACCTGTCTCTCCTATTATCCCACTAATTGATACATCACCAGTTACTGGAGCATCAAAGGACTTTAGAGTGCCGTTTGAAGTATTCTTACTATAAATATTAGCGTCCCTGCCATTAGAAATGCCTTTTCCGAGGGTACTGTTATCATCTGGAATATTAGTCGTACCATCATTATTTACAACGGGAATAGCAACAGTAGCATTAGCGTTTTTAAGGATACCACCTGCGCTACTAAAAAGATGATTGTGTCTTGGTAAATTATTTATACTTAAAGTCGTCTGCTCTGTACCACCCTTACTACCATTCGAATAAGATGATATTCCTGCATCTCTTTGTCCCCCCATATCGGCACCTACTGGAACGCGGCCATTAAGATTTGGCAAATTAAAAACCGTTTTTCCATCCCCTCCGTATTGGAATCCAATCACTGCATACAAAGCTTGGTATTGATTAATTTGTAATTGTTGTCCATTACAAAACAACCATCCTCTTGGAGCGTATGTTCCTGCCCAAGGTAAAATTACTCCTATAAATGCTTCCATAAATATCTCTCCTTAAGTTTATTTTCTCCAGTACATCTCAAATGTTGCTTCTTTATCCATTACAATCTTAAACCCTAGCTTTTTATATAACTGATAGGCAGCTATATTAAATTTAGCCACTTCAAGTTCCATGCCCTTCAAATAATGGGTTGCTTCCTTCATCATAGATTGTATAATATACTTCCCAATACCTTTGCTTCTCCACGTATGAAGGAATCCTATCCAAATTAATCGATAGTTTATATTTGTTTTATCAATGGTATATCTCCCGATTGGCTTCCCTTTATATTGAACAATTATCTTTTCTGCCCTTGGGAACATCTTCTTAGTCTGCACATTATCTAATTCATATTGTTGTTGTACAATACTTTTCCTTACATTTTCATCCTCTATAAAAGATAACTCCATTCGTGATTCTTCAAATATTCGATATAATACCGCTTGGTCTTCCTTTGTAGCGAGACGTAAGCTTATTTCATCAAAATTTATCAAATCGTCAGAAAAATCACATGTAATTCGTTTCATATTTATCACCATACAAATATTAATTGCGCTTAGGAGTTCTTGTTTGTAACAATGATGGAACGCACAAAGTTATGCCCTTTTTCCGGTAGTTTTTCCCAGCTATCTATATGAAATTGATGATCAGCCAAGCATTCAGCTCTATTTTGACTTTTTTGCGGTACGTCTAATGATAACGAGATAGTACCATAGGATTTTTCACCTGGCGGTACCTTATCTCGCCAAGAGCAAGAACATTCATAGCCATTAGGCCCTGTTGAAGCCTTAATTCCTAAAGCCTGAATAGTTGTATTAGGCGGAACATTCATAGGCTCTTTGCCTTCAATATCCTCTGTATTCCAAATACCCCAAGTTCTCTCCTTATGAAAAACTTCTAATTCACGATCTGTTGCATTTGTTATCATTAATGAAAAAGTCCAAGTTGCCATTTTAATTCTCCCCTCCTGTTGTTACTTTTATCTTTGCATTATCCATAACATCGAATTCATGTGTACGGTTCAAAATTGCGTAATCCCATTCGGATGCTCCGATTAATGTTGTCACATTATCTTTATCAGTTCGATATAAAAGAATCATTTTACTAAAAATCCAAGGTACAACATCCATATCTTTATCGTTTGGTGCTTCAAATTCTCTATCAATTGACTTTCTTTCTGTTTGTTGTTGTTCTTTGGTCACAGAATTTAATATATTAAACTTCGCTCTTAATTCCGTCTGTAATTCTTGCTCAACACTCGCCTTCACTATCTTTTCTTCAGAAACTGAAGCTTTTTCCGAAAATTTCAGTGCGGTTTCAATCGTGCTAACCTTTTCTACTACTTTTTTACTTGTAGTCGATATAAACTGTTCATCTTTTACTTTTATTTTTCCTCTTCTAGTGACAGTTTCAACTTTTGAAGCATCTGCTCTTATGCAAGTAACCTCAACAGAAAAATAATCATTCACTTCACGCTTTTTCAAATAAAGGCTATCAAAATCTACATCATTAACCCCATCCCAAAGTTTTTTCGAAATTTTAAATATAGACGTTTTAAATATTGCTTTCTTTTCAAAGTTAACTCCACTAGGAATATACTGATTTAGATCAATAGTTTCTACATTCTCAACAACCTTTAATGTGTCTATTTTGGACCAATCTGTATATAAACTATTAGGTACTTCCTTTTTTCTAATCCTGTCCATCTTATTCGAAATCCGTATATCTCGAACAAAGTTATGTCCATCATGAGTAATACCCTTCCATTCATTCACTTCAAAATACCCATTCGCTCTGCAAGTTGCTTCATTGGGATTGTTATATGGCACATTAACATAAAGGCTTACAACACCATATGGTTCCTGCATATTTCCTTCATGATTCTTGTTATTATCCTTCCATGAACAAGAAAATTCGTAACCATTCGGACCAAAGGCAGATTTGACCCCAACGGCCTGTATTGTTTGTCCTGCTTTAATTGATTGGGGTCCTTTATCCTCTTCACCATTTGTATTCCAGTATCCCCAGTGCAATTGTGATTCCACCAATTCTAAATCTCGATCTGTGTCATTTGTAACGTTAAAACTAAATGTCCATGCCATAAGTGTGATACCTCCAATTAAAATATTTTAATATTCAGAAATTAATTTATGTAAAACAAATAATTCTTATTACCTAATAAAAAATCTAAAGGTTACATTTTTTTGGTTCTTTATAACTTTTTTTCATTATATTATAGGTCCATAGATTCCGCTATGAGTTCATTCCCTTTTTTAGGTTAATTTTTCTTAACCTTTTAACTTCTAATACAAATCTACTGATTAAAATGCTAATAACAAAAGAAACTGCTAGAAAGATAGCAGTTTCTTTTGTTAGCCCACCTTTAATCTAATTGGAAGCGGGAGAAGATCTTCCATACTAGCTCATTTCGATTTGAGACATTTACTTTTTGAAAAATTACCTTTAAATGATCTTGTACCGTGTAGATTGAAATATCAAGATTATAAGCAATCTCTTTTGTAGGAATCCCTTTAATAACTTCAAATACTACTTCCTTTTCTCTGAGGGTAAGATTATAGGCTGTTATTAAGAAATTGAGCATTTCTCTTGATGATGCTTCATTTATTAATAAAGCAATTTGCTGTTCTTGTTGGCTTGTCAGCAAAAGTGATGCCCGAATAGCAATATAGCCTGTATCTTTGATAGGTACTATTAAAGAAGTATTTGAATTGTACTTGTCAGCAAGTAATTTTGCACAGATAGCTTGAATAGGCTTAGGAACTTGAGTTTCTGCTAAACTTTCATACTTTCTTAAAATAGATAGCAATTCACAAGCTTTGGTATTACTTGAAAGAATTTTTAACCCTTTATCAAAAATAACAATGCCTTGTTCTCCTTCTACAGCTGGAATCCTCTCCTCAATAATATAATGATAGAACTTCTTTAATGATTCACCCATAAATGGCATCAGTCTTTTTATAAGCACCACATCTTGTTCTTTAAATAAAGGCTTTTCATTTTCAGCTCTTTTGAATAGTGTTAAAAAACCATAGCATTGTCCTTGATAAATTAATGCAGCTCTTACTTCATCACTAAAACCATTGGGCATTAAAACTTCTCTATAGCGAAAGCTCCGACTAGAGGAATCGCTTAACCTACCTATGTTTTGACCACTTTGAACTAAGAATCCATATTTATTTACATCTTCTGTCGTATATTCCAACTCCATAATCTTCTGATGAATCGCCTCTATTGATTTTTCTGTGACTGCTCCTACTGAAAAAAGAGTATGTACATCCGTTAATGTACAGCAATACGCATCAAAATTTATATGTCTTCGTAGAGCTTCGATCATCAATTGACGATATTCAAACGAATTTTTGCTGTGCTTTAAGCATTGGTCAGATTTTCGTTGCCAATATTGTGCTTCCTTCATAAACACCTACCTCCCCCCAGAAATATGGGATAGTTCTTTTTTTCCGAAAGTTTATAATTGAGAATAATTCTTAATTGAATTGTACAGAAATTCAACAAGTAGGAATACTATTTTGAAGAAAATTTTTACTTTTTATTTTCTTGCTAGCTACTTCCGTTATTAGTGGCTGCTCAGAGAAATCGTCTCAAGCAATTGTGGGTGGTGTGAATTCAGATTAAAGCTACTATTAGTGCCCCTAACTCGTCTGCTATTTTTCCAAGCATCCTGTTGGCAGAACAAAAGAGGATATTGAACTTATTACCTGGGAAACAGTAGATACCCTTTTAGCTCAAATACAAAAAATCCAAGCACAATTTATGGTACTTCCTCTTAATATGGGAGCTAATCTATATGCAAAAAGAGTGCCATTACAACTTATAGGAGGTCTAGCACATCAAACTATTTTCATACCTAGTTAAGGTGGTCCACCAGATATTTTTAGGGAATAGTCCTACACAGATACTAGGTGACTTCACTAAACAGTCATCAGCCTTTCATCAGAATGATTGCTTAAAGATGAAGGAATTGCTCTCGAAATTTTAACGTATAAAAATAAATTGCTTTGGAGGTATTTTAATGAATAGATCTATACATAGCTGGGACAGTCCTTCTGTCAACAATTATCAACAGTCCATTCGACAAAAAATCATAGGCTATGATCTTATTTATGACATGATGGTCAATATACTTCAGAATTTCACTCCTGCAAATAAATTTTTAGTGGTAGGTGCTGGAGGTGGACAGGAATTACTCACTTTAGGCAAATCATTTCCTTCTGCCCATTTCACAGCAGTCGATTCCTCAAAGGAAATGCTGGAGCTGGCTGCTAAACAAATTGAATCGCACCCACATCGACCTACTATTATGTGGGTTGAGAAGGATCTACTATCCTTAAGAGTAAATGAGGTTTTCGATGTAGTTAGTTGTCATTTGGTTTTGCATTTCATAAAAAGCCTTGATCAAAAGAGAACAATGCTTCAAAAGATTGCGGATAGCTTAAAAGAAAATGGAGTGTTATTTATTTCATCGATAAATGCTGATTTAACTTCACAAACGTTCAAACATGAGCTTTGTTATTGGCGAAGCTCCATGCTTCATAACGGAATAGGTGAGGATCATTGGCAACGCTTTGAGCAATCCTTTAGCGTCACAACCCATCCGATTAATCTTGAATTGCTTATTAATTTACTGAAAGAGGCTGGCTTTACAACAATCCTTCCCTATTTTAAAACACATATGATTGACGCTTTAGTCGCTATTAAAGGAGAAACTACTATATGAAAAATGGGAATATCTTAATCATCGGAGGCTATGGTGAAGTGGGAGGGAAAATTGCAAAATTATTGTTGCAAAACTATCCCAACAGAATATGGATTGCCGGAAGAAATATAGAAAAGGCTAAGGATTTCTGTGTCCAGCACAAAAATTTAGTAAGACCTCTTCAATTGGATGTGTCAGAAAAAGTGCATCCAGAGCAATTAGAAAATGTAGCACTGGTCATTATGTGTCTAGAGCAAAAGGATACTGCATTTGCACAGCTCTGCTTAAATGAAGGGATTATCTATATCGATATTACTGCAAGCTATACCTTCCTTAAAAAGTTAGAGGCACTCCACTCACTAGCTGTACAAAAACATTCTACAGCCATTTTTAGTGTTGGTATGGCTCCAGGATTGACCAACTTAATGGCCATGCATGCTGCAAGGCAATTATCCTCCCTCGAGAAGATGCATATTTCCATCTTACTTGGGGCAGGCGATACACATGGCACCGCGGCAATTCTTTGGATATTGCAACAATTAAATAAACCCTTTAGTAGCTACAACAATCATAAGGTTGCTAATTTTACTAATAAGAGAACCGTGAAATTTAAAAAGATTGGGAAACGAAGTGTGTATCAATTTAATTTCTCTGACCAGCATACATTAACAAAGCATTTCCCTTCTATTCCTATCGTCACAAGATTAGGCTTTGATGTTGAGCCACTCAATAAATTTGTATCCTTTTTACAAAAGAGTAGAATTGCTTGCCTATTAAAATTTAACGGTATACAAATCTTGCTCGCTTCACTTATTCAAAAAATTAAAATTGGTTCTGATGTGTGTGGCATACAAATAGAAGCCATTGGGACAAAACATCACAAAGAAGTAAGCTTCACATTAGACTTTCTTGATCGCGATGAATCACTTGTAACAGCGAAAGTTGCAGCATTTATAGCTAACGAGTTTCTTAACAATAAACATCCAGCAGGAGCCTATCATATTGAGGAATTATTTACATTAGACACCTTTCAGACTCAATTTGATATGTCCCTTCAATAAAAATGGCATTTAGCTCTCATCTAACGGAGAAGCTAAATGCCTGTTGTTTTATTATAAAACCTTCTCTAAAAAATCCTTTGCACGCTGTGTTGATGGCGCTGAAAAAAACTGTTCTGGAGGAGCATCCTCAATGAGCTTGCCGCCATCAAGGAAAAGAATACGATCAGCAACCTCACGAGCAAAGCCCATCTCATGTGTCACAATCAACATGGTCATCCCAGAATCTGCGAGGTTTTTCATAACAGCCAATACCTCTTTAACCATTTCAGGGTCAAGTGCCGATGTAGGCTCATCAAATAATATAACTTTAGGGTCCATGGCAAGTGCTCGCGCAATAGCAACACGTTGCTTTTGTCCTCCCGATAAACGATTTGGATATTCTAGACGCTTCTCAAACAGACCTACTTTCTTTAGTAACTCTTCTGCTTTGTTGATAGCTGTAGCCTTATCCAAACCCTTCACATTGATTGGCGCATATGTTAAATTTTCAAGCACAGTTTTATGAGGGAAAAGATGAAAATGCTGAAATACCATACCTACTTCTTCACGTATTTTCATTATATTTGTCCCTTTATCTGTCAGGACATCCCCTGCAATCGTTACCTTCCCACTTGTCGGAGTTTCTAATAAATTTAAGCAACGAAGAAATGTCGATTTACCTGATCCTGAAGGTCCAATAATAGCAATTACTTCTTTTTCTTTAACTTCAGTTGATATACCCTTTAATACTTCATTCTGCCCATAAGATTTGTGTAAATCTTCAATTTTAATCACTTTTTCTCATTCCTTTCTCGATTCGTTTACCAAGGAACGTTAAAACAAGCGTCATGATGTAATAGATTACCCCTGCAAAAAGTAATGGCTCAAGATAACGGTATGTCGAACCTCCTACAATGTAGGCACGACGCATAATATCTAATGCACTGATTACTGTCACAACTGCTGTTTCTTTATTTAATGTAATAAATTCATTTACTAAGGATGGTAAAATATTTTTTACTGCTTGCGGAATAATAATATCCTTCATCATTTTTGCATATGGAATCCCCAATGCTTGTGCAGCTTCCATTTGTCCTTTATCAACTGCATTGATACCAGCACGGATAATCTCCGAAATATATGCACCTGAATTTAAACCAAAAGCAATAATAGCTGTTGGAATAGGCTCAATTTGGATATCTAGTAATTGCGGTACTGCATAATAAATAATTAGTAATTGTAATACAAGAGGTGTACCGCGGAAAATCGACGTATAGAAATCAGCAAACCAACGTAAAAAATTCACTTTACCAATTTTACATAATGCTAAAAGTATACCTACGATAAAACCAATGATGGATGCACCGATTGCAATTTGAAGTGTAACACCTATCCCTTTTAAAATATAAGGAATAGAGGGAACGATAGCTGTAAAATCTAAATTCACAGCGCTCCCTCCTTTCTTTTTCATCATGATGTAGCTTTGTTTTTTGTACCAAACACAAATTTAGAAGAGGCTTAAAGGATAATAATGAAAAGCACAAGCGATAGCCCAAAAGTAGAGCTATCGCACGCAATTATTATTCAACTTTTTCTAACCATTTTTCTTCTAACTCTTTGATTTTGCCTTCTTCAGCTAGCTCTTTTAAAGCTTTATTAATTTTATCTTTTAAATCGCTCCCTTTTGGAACAGCGATTGCTTTGAAATCTTCAGGCTGTTCTTCCACTGGGAAAGCCTCTAATTGATCATTCGTTTTTAAATAGCCTTTCGCAACGCCACCCTCTAAAATACCTGCGTCTAAACGTTTAGACATCATATCTTGCACAATCTCAGGGATTCGCGTACGTCCTTCTACTGTTACATCAACCTTTTTCGCAATTTCATTACCTAAGTTTTCCTGAATAGATGCAGTTTGTACACCTATTTTTTTACCAGCTAAGTCAGCTTCTTTTTTAATACCGCTATCCTTTCTAACAAGGATTACTTGCTCTGTTTCATTATATTTATCTGAGAAATCTACCACTTTTTCACGCTCTGGATTCGGTGTCATACCAGAAATAACGACATCAATTTTACCTGCTTGAAGTGCTGGCACTAAACTGTTAAAGTCCATATCTTGCACTTGCATATCAACGCCTATTTTTTCTCCAACTAATTTGATTAGATCAATATCAAATCCAATAATTTCTTCGCCTTTTGCTGCATCCACATATTCAAATGGCGCATAGTCAGCTGATGTACCAACTTTTAATACTTGCTTACCCTCTGTATCCGTAGTAGAACCTGTATCGCTTGCATTATTGTCTTTAGTGCCACATGCTGCAAGTACACCTATTACTAGTACCAGCATCATGATGAATAACTTGTTCTTCATAAATTGTAACTCCTTTTATTTATAATTTATTGTGTATGAGAATACATTTCTCGAATATAGTTGATTGGATATTTATTCATGTTGAAGAATAAAAAATCTATCTGCTAATTAAGATATACTCTTTTGAAATAATAATCAAGATAAACTAAAAAAATTTTAGCTAAATATTATATGCATAATTTTCTGATAAGTCAATTTATTTTTGTTTTCATTCATTTTACAAAGTAACTTTACTATTTTCCGTTTTAGCATTATTTATTCCTCCATCATAAAAACAACTTAATTTCAACAGTTCAGAGATAGAGATTATCGCCATCCTTTAAGCTCGCAATATTTAGATTTCATCGCTAGTAGGATTTTTGTATTAATGCCGTAAGTTATCTTGTATAATCCAAATAAATCATTTGAAAGGGATTTTTACGATGAAAAAATTATCGTTATTGTTCGCAATTATTATTGGCTCAGTGCTGATAGCAGGCATTACCTTTTTCTTAACTCAACCTAAGTCGCATGGGCCGAAAGCGATTGAAGGTGTGATGGATTTACGTCATCATTCATTTCACGATAATACGCCTATCAAATTAGATGGGGAGTGGGAATTTATCCCGAATCATTTAGTGGACGGTGAAGCCTTTGATTCCTATCAAAGCTATCTTGTTAATGTCCCTTCAGCTTGGACAAAATATACAATTGATGGGCAACAAATACCTGTATTTGAAAGTGGGACTTATCGTCTCAAGGTTTTAATCGATGATACCGAAGATATTTTAGGAATTAAAACGAGTAACATTCGAATGTCGAACGCATTGTATATTAACGGAAAGCGAGTTGGACATAGTGGAGAACCAGCTGAGGATAGCAGCTATATACCCCACAATACCCCATATACCGCTTATTTTTCGCCTGATAAAAAAGAACTTGAATTGATTGTTCATGTAGCCAATTTTGATTATGCACCAGGAGGAGGAATTATTAGCTCCATTTTTTTGGGGGATCAATCTAGTATTGCAAAGCTTCGAGAGGGTGCCATATTCTACGATTTAATTACCTTAGCAGGTTTTTTAACAATGTTTATCTACTTTTTTGGCTCATATCTTTATTCAAAATTTGGTATAGAACAGCTTTACTTCTCTATATTTTGTTTCGCAAGTGGGGTTTACACCCTTACTCATGGCGAAAAGTTATTACTAGACTTTATAAATATTTCCTATGCTCCATTTCAGAAAATGCAAATGATCTCTAGTATAGCTGTAGGCCTTTTTATATTGTTGTATTTTTACCGTGCTCTAATAAAACATATGAACCGTTTAGTTGTGAAAGTGTTTTGCGCAATAGGTACCCTTCTAATGCTGGTTGCATTGCTTCCAACATCCTTTAATTCACTATTTCAGAATATCAACTCATTGTATGTATTCGCAAATATTGTTTATATCTTCTATGTACAAATTATAGCAATTTACAAACGTGCTACTGGAGTAATGTATTTAACGTTAAGCTCTCTAGCCATTTTGCTTTATTTTATCGTTGCTACTTTAAATACAAATATTAATCTTGAACTGAGTGCTCTACCACCATTGTTGCCATTTATTTGCCTGACAATGCTTTCCCTATATATTTCTCATCGTTTTGCAGATTCTTATTTAGAAAAAGGCAAGCTAACGGAGGCACTGATACGTGTAGATAAATTAAAGGATGAGTTTCTCGCTAAAACATCTCATGAATTCCAAACGCCCTTACATGGCATTATAGGCATTTCACAATCTATGCTGAAGGATAATAGTTTACCTATCTCAGCGGACGAACAAAAAGAAAAAGTATCACTTATTTTCAATATTGCAGAACGTCTATCCTATTTAGTCAATGATTTACTTGATTTTTCAAAGCTGAAGGAGAATGAATTAACATTGCGGATGGCATCTGTTGATTTATATGCCATTACACATATGACTGTAGAAGTGCTTTCCTACACGATTAGTAAGAATGTCAAAATTTATAATCATATAGAACGGGGAACCTTTGTCCAAGCTGATGAAAACCGTCTTCGCCAAATTTTATATAATTTAATTCATAACGCAGTGAAGTATACAAATGAAGGAAAAATTGATATAACTTGTTATGAGAAACAGTCATTCCTTGTGATTGAAGTTAAGGATACTGGGTGTGGGATAGCACCAGAAAATTTAAAAACCATTTTTAACCCGTTCCAACAATTCAATTATTCAATTGGTGGCAGTGGATTAGGTTTACATATTACAAAGGAGCTTGTCGAACGGCAGGGTGGGAAAATATTTGTTGATTCTATTGTCGGACAAGGCGCTACCTTTTCATTCAAATTACGAAAAGGTCAGCCGACAAATGAGGAATTACCATCAATGCCAATCCAAACATACCAGCATCCTTTCCTAACATTCCCACATATTGTTGAGAAAACAGGAAAGAAAAAAATTCTTATTGTAGATGACGATGCTGTTAATTTAAAGGTACTAATAGATATATTGACACAAGAAAACTATTCCATTATAGCAATTGATAATGGACACCATGTTTTTGAGTACCTTACACAACAACCTAGTATTGATTTATTAATTTTAGATATAATGATGCCCACAATTTCTGGCTATGAGATTTGTCAACAGGTTAGGCAACATTACACGTCTACAGAGCTACCTATTCTAATGTTGACTGCGGCGGTTCGCCCAGAGGATATGATTGCAGCCTTTCAATCTGGAGCAAATGATTTTTTACATAAACCTTTAGATGCTACCGAGCTAATGACAAGGGTTCGCAATCTTCTTTTATTGAAGGAGTCTGCAGAAACAGCTGTGAAAATGGAAACTGCGTTTTTACAAGCACAAATAAAACCGCATTTTATTTATAATGTCTTAAATTCCATTCTGTCCCTAAGCTATTTAGACTTAGATAAATCACGGGCAATGATTACAGATTTTGCTACATTTTTACGTAACAGTTTTGCCTTTGAAAATGCCAACAGTCTTGTCCCTTTGGAAAAGGAGCTTAGTCTTATTGAGGCATATGTAAATATTCATCGTACTAGATATCCTGAGCAATTAGAATTTAATATTTGCATGGATGAGCCTATCCAATGTCTTATTCCTCCTTTACTGCTTCAGCCTTTAGTAGAGAATGCCCTTCTTCATGGTTTGAAAGTCAGAAAAGAGGTTAGCGAGCTACTATTAGTTATAAGGCAGGAAGAGCATATGGTGATTTTCCAACTGATTGACAACGGCATTGGGATATCTTCAGAGCTTTTAAGGCAAATTCAAAATGGTGAAAAAACAGCTAGTCAAGGCATTGGTATTTTAAATATTTCCAAAAGATTAAAAAAATTCGACAACGCTATTATCCATTTTGATAGCCACGAAAACAAAGGAACGACTGTTGAAATAAGATTTCCAATAATTACTTTATAGAGGATGTGAGCAGCTTGTTAAAAGCAGTTATTATAGATGATGAAATTTTAGCCATTCGTTTATTAGAATCCATGCTAAAGGCAAGTGGCTCTATTGAGATTATTGGAACCTTCCAGAATCCAAAAGATGGTTTAGTAAATATTGATATGCTAAAACCTGATATTTTGTTTTTAGACATTGAAATGACTGAAATGACTGGACTTGAATTTGCTTCTAAAATAGAAGATGTCTCAAGCTATATAGATATTGTCTTTGTTACAGCTTACGAAAACTATGCTTTAGAGGCCTTTAATGTACAGGCTATAGATTATATTTTAAAGCCCATTGACCACAACCGACTCTTAAAAACAATTGAGCGGCTACTTGAACGAAGGCAACATAAAAAGTTGATGCAACCAATTGAACATACTTCCGTAAATGAAGGAATCAAAATTATTCATACATTACACTTCCATATACACTCAGGAAAAGTTTCAATTGGTGATACTGTATTAACTTTATCAACAAAGGAATTCCAAATTTTATTCTTTTTAGCACAGCATTGCAATCAAGCTTTTCCAGCTGCTGAGCTGTACCGACTTATTTGGGACGAGGATAGCTTTGGACAAACACAAGCCTTACGAGTTCATATCAGCAATTTAAGAAAAAAACTTGAAACGATTCCAGGTCATACAGCTAAAATCGTTATGGTAAGAGGCTCTGGGTATCAATTAGTTTTTCAAGAATAATTTGAAAGGGAAGTTGATTTAACCAATCAACTTCCCTTTCACTTATTTAGAATCCACTTGAATGTTAAGAAATGTCCAATGTTTGCTATCTTAAGCCAGTGCTCTCTCATCTTTTGTGCAGGGATTTCGCCACTCTCTTTGAAGAATCTATTCATCAATTTTGCAGTTCTACTATTTTCATTATTTTGCACTAAAAAGACTGTTTGCTTTAGGGCAAACAGTCCTCCTTCTATTTTATCGTATGCTCTTCAGGGAACAATTTTGACTTTAATTCATCTTCACCAGAGTCCTTTGCTAATGGAACGCGAGAACGATAGGCAGCACGACAAATTAAATGCCCTGCAACGGGTGCTGTCACAAAGACGAAAAGAATACCTAAAATGAGCCGTACACTAACAAAACCGTCATGCACCCAGAAATAGATAAACGCTCCTAACAAACAGGTTAAAACCGATAATGTAGAGCTTTTCGTAGCAGCATGTGATCGTGTATAGACATCTGGTAGGCGAATCATCCCAAATGCGCTAATAACACTCACAATGGAACCTATAAGAATAAGGATAACTGCTGCCCATTCAATCATTTGATTTACGTTCAACAATCACACCTCTTTCTATATATTTTGTAAATGCAATCGTTCCGATAAACGCTAAAATCCCCAAAATAAGAATAGCTTCTAAATATGCTTTAGTCTTCAATATAATAGAGACAATCGCAATAGCCGATAATAAATTAACACCAATTGTATCGAGAGCTATCGCTCGATCAGGCATTGACGGACCACGGATAACACGATATAACGACAGCGCAATGGAAATACTGAAGAAAGCAAGTGCAAGAAGTAATATATTGTTAATCATTAGCGTGTCACCTCCATTATTGCTTGTTCGAATTTTCCAATTGATCGTATAACAGCATCCTTTGACTGTTCGATGTCCATAGCATGAATATAAAAGACATCTCCCTCTTCCGATACCTCCATGACGACAGAGCCAGGTGTTAACGTTAACAGTAAGGCAAGAGCTGTAATCTCCCAATCACCCTCTAATACAGTTTTATATGTGAAAATACCCGGTGTAATATTTAGCTTAGGTGTAGTGATTTGTCTTAATACACTATAGCTTGATAAAAATAGCTCCCAGTTAAACAGCCATAATAACTTGATAATGGAAAAGACTCTCCTCATGTAAAATTGAGTACCATAAAAGCGATGCATCGCATATAGAATACCCATACCTACAACAAAACCCATTAAAAATGTTGAAAATTGTGGTGTCACTTCATCCTGTAGAAGTAACCAAAGTGTTGCGATAAATAAATTTAAAATAAACTGCATCGCCATTATTTATTCACCTCACCTTGCCATTGTTCGCCATCTAAAACTGCATCGATATAGATAGATGGTGTATAAAGTGTTTCAGCTGCATCTGTGACAAATGGTGCCAGTTTTTCTGCCCCAATACCTAACCCAAATGTGCAAACAGCTAGTAATGTTAATGGCAACAATATACGTTTAGGTAAAGGTTTTTCATCCTCTAAGCTAATAATGGTTTCGCCGAAAAAGGAAGAAAGAAATATCCTTAACAATGAATATAAAACAATTAAACTAGAGAAAAACCCTAGACCTAATAGAACGAAATGGCCACCTTCTATCGCACCTTGTCCAATTAAAACCTTTCCTAAAAAACCACTCAGTGGGGGTATACCAGCTAGTGAACACATTGCTATAAAGAACAACCATCCAAAAAAGGGGTAGTTACGAATAAGTCCACTCATCTTATCAATTACTGTTTCCCCAGTGAGATATATCATCATGCCAACAGCTAAGAACAACATAGCCTTAGCTATCATATCGTGCATTAAATAGTAGATAACACCTTGTAAGGCTGACTCTGTGCCTACAGCTAGCCCAATTATTATAAAACCAACGCCAATTAGTACATTGTAAGAGGCTATTGTTCTAACATCACGACCTGAAAGTGCACCGATACAGCCTGCTATAATTGTGAGTCCAGCCATGATGCCAAGAGCTGTGTGTGTGACTTCAGGATTGTTAGGGAACAGCAATGTAAAGGAACGTACAAGTGCATACATCCCTACCTTTGTTAATAAAGCAGCAAATAAAGCAGCAATGGCAGTTGGTGGTACACTATAAGATCCTGGCAACCAGAAGAATAATAAAAGTCCAGCCTTCAAGCTAAAGACGATTAAGAAAATAAGCGCTACTGTTGTAATAAGAGGATTAGCTCCTGCCTCCATTACACGAACTGAAATATGTGCCATATTTAATGTGCCTACCGTTCCATACAGAAAAGCTAGTGCCACTAAGAAAATCCAAGAGGCAACAATGTTGATGAGCACATATTTCAATGCTTCACGTAGCTGAATTTTTTCGCCACCTAAGCTAATCAATGCATAGGAAGCGAGCAACATTACTTCAAAACACACAAATAAGTTAAAAATATCGCCCGTCAAAAATGAGCCATTGACACCTGCTATCATCAGCAAGGTAAATGGATAAAAATACATTTTTTCATATCTTAGCTCCATTGTAAAAATTGCATATAGCATACAAATGAGGGCTACAATATTTGCAACTAACACTAATAGTGTCGCAAATGAATCGGCTACAAATGAGATTCCAAATGGTGGTGCCCATCCACTAAAATCAATGCGCATCACACCCTGTTCTTGAATCTCTACTAATAAAATGACGCTAATGATAATAATAAAGCTCAATGTCAATAAGCTGATGATACGTTGTAGCGTCACATGCTCTTTTAAAAACACCAGTAAAATAGCCGTAATTACTGGTACAATTAATGGTAAAACAATCATATTACTCATCAGGCGTACCTCTCAATTCATCAAAATTCCCTGAACCATTTGTTTTGTACGCGCGATACCCTAAAACGAGAACAAAAGCAGTGACAGCAAAGCTAATCACAATCGCTGTTAATATTAATGCTTGAGGTAATGCATCTGTATATGGTCCCTCTGATTCTCCTAATAACGGGACATCCCCTTTTTTTAAACCTCCCATAGTCAAAATCAGTAAGTGGGCAGCATGAGATAAAACAGCGGTGCCTAAAATAACACGCAATAACTGCTTCGAGAGGATTAAGTACGTCGCAACAGCTACTAATATACCTACTAAAACAAGTATTAAAGACTCCATTGGCTACTCATCCTCACTTATACTTAAAATAATTGTTACAACAACCCCCACCACTGTTAAAGCCACACCTGCTTCAAAAATAGTGACAGTTGAAAAGCCCATTTTCCCAAAGATAGGAACATCTATATACGTATGTGCTTGTGTTAAAAATGGGACATCAAAAAACAACGAACCTATTGCTGTTCCAGTTGCTAGCAATACACCAAGAGCTGCAACTTTTTTGAAGTCGAAAGGCATCCCTTTATGAACAGTTTCAATATCATAGGCTAGATATAACAAAACAATGCCTGAGGCTAACACCAGACCACCTATAAAGCCACCACCAGGAGCATGATGCCCAGCAAAAAATAAATACACGCCGAGTGTTAAAATAATGAACACAACCGCTTTGGTGACGGTCCTTAAAATCACATCATTAATTTTCATGATCTGCTTCCTCCTTTCGTGGCTTAAGCTTTGTCAGAGCATAGACCCCTAAGCCAGCAATCAGAAGAACAACAACCTCTAGCATCGTATCAAAAGCACGGAAATCCCCTAGTATGGTATTAACGATGTTGGAACCGCCAGCCAATTCATAGGCATCATTGAAGTAAGTAGCCACTGGTTCAAAGCGATCATAGTGTACGACGGCTAAGCCAACAATTGTTACGGTTGCACCAACAAAAATAGAAATCAATGCTTTTGACCATTGAACCCTTTTACGTGGTAGCTCTGGCATTAAATCTGGCAAATATTTAAAACATAAAAGGAATAAAGCTGTTGTGACTGATTCAACAACTAATTGTGTTAAAGCTAGATCTGGTGCACGGAAAATAACAAAGAAGAAGGCAATAGAATAGCCTAGTACACCATTTAGCAACATGGCTGTCACCCGACCCTTTGCGAAAATCATCCAAACAGCAGCAAAGATCATGACAAACACAAGGATTAACTCGTAGGATTCTATAGCGGAATCTTTGTCAAAATTAAAGGTCATGGCATCTGACCAAACAAAATAACCAGCGATAAGTGCAACAAAAAATACATATATATAGACAAAATAATGTGTTAAATTACCTGTCATATATTTATTTGTAAGCTTCTGTGAGCCATTTTCACTCATCTCTATCATTCGATTGTAATACGTATTAAACGTATACTTTTGTGAAAATAGACGATAAAGTGGCTTCCAGCTTTTTAATGTTTTAAATAAGATAATTCCAATAATAATGACACCTACTGTCATCAATAACTCTGCATTGATGCCATGCCATGCATGAATATGTGGTGTTAACTCACTTGTAGTTGGGAATGTTGGATAAATACTAGCCATTGCAGGCTCTAAAATATAATGACCTAATATATTAGGGAAGAAAAAGATACCAACTACCAACAAGCATAAAATAATTGGCGATATTAACATGCCAAGTGGAGCTTCGTGTGGTTTTTTATCAATCTTCTCTGGCTGTAGTTTACCCAAAAATGTACGACTAATTAAAATCAAACTATAGACAAAGGTAAAGATACTTGCCACCCATGCTACTATAGGGAAAAACAGCCCTATATCAGCAATAGAGAATGCTTCTACATCACGAATAGCCAATACTGCTGCAAAAAACATTTCCTTACTTAAAAAGCCATTAAATGGTGGCAGTCCTGCCATTGAGAAGCTACCAATCACAGCAATTGTAAAAGTGATAGGCATGAAAGACATTAAGCCACCTAAACGACGAATATCACGAGTACCTACTTCATGATCGACAATTCCAACCATCATGAATAAAGCTCCTTTAAAGGTCGAATGATTCACAAGGTGAAATAGCGCTGCAAAGCTTGCTTGGGTGTAAAAAATCGAGTTTTCCTCATAGCCATAATAATGACCAACAGACCCAAGACCAAAGAGACTCATAATTAAACCAAGCTGACTCACTGTTGAAAAGGCTAATAATGCTTTTAAATCCGTCTGACGGACAGCATTAAAGGAGCCCCAGAATAATGTAACTAGGCCGATAACACTAACTAGCCAGAACCATACTGCCTCTCCTCCAAAAACCGGTGAAAAACGAGCAACTAAATAAATGCCTGCCTTCACCATTGTTGCGGAATGTAAGTAAGCACTAACAGGTGTTGGGGCCTCCATAGCATCAGGCAACCAAATGTGGAATGGAAATTGTGCAGATTTTGTAAAAGCCCCTAGTAAAATTAGAATAAGCGCTGGCGTAAATAAGGTATGATCTCGTATAACCTCTACATTAGCTACAATTTCACGAATACTAAATGTATGAGAAGCTACATAGAGCATTAAGAAACCCGCAAGCATTGAGAGTCCGCCAAAGACGGTAATCATCATCGCTTTTTTAGCACCTGCCCGAGAAGCCTTTCTATGATGCCAAAATGCGATTAATAGGAATGATGACACACTTGTTAATTCCCAAAATGTGTATAATACCATTAGGTTATCTGAAAAAACAACGCCAAGCATAGCGCCCATGAATAGTAATAAATAGCAGTAAAAATGATGAAGAGATTCTTTCGTTGATAAATAAAAAATAGAATATAAAATGACTAAACTACCTACACCTGTAATCAGCAGACCAAAAATCATACTGAGTCCATCTAGGTAAGTTGTGAAATTTATATTAAAAGAGGGAATCCACTCATATGTATGAATAAAGGTTTTACCCTCGGCTAATTGAGGAATATAGCGAGCGAGTAAAAGAAACAAGATGAATGGAACAGATAAAACAAACCAGCCAAGATGTGTGACACGCCTTAGTCGCCTGTAAAGCAATGGAATTAGAGCAGCACAAACAAATGGCAAAAGTATCGCAATGAGAACTGTGACCAAATGAAAACCTCCTACTATCTAAATCATCTAGCAAATTTTTGTGGTGATGGGCATGTAAAGTGCTAAGACTTTAGAAATTTGTTCAAGCTAAGGAACATATTAGATGTATTCTTGAAATTTATTAATGGAATGTGGTGGGGTATTAAAGTGCCTAATTGTTTATAAAAACGGTTATTTTAGTTATTTAGTCACTTCTAACCCGATGCAAGCCTAAATAACTTGTGGAAAATCAGATAATTTATACAGTTACAACTCAGTTAATATCAGCATAATGAAGACACTTGACTATCTATTTAACTCACTGCATAATAGTGTGGCATATGAAAGCAAATTAGCATAGATGCACAGAATGCATAAATTAAATAATCTCTAATTATCGATTTAAGCTTAATCCTTCAAGGGTTTTCCAATACATTTTCGTTAACTTTTATACATTTTTAAGTATACAATATAAATGAGCATAATGCACTGTAACAGCATCGATTTTAGCTGTTTTAGGATAATTTTTTCAAAATCAACAGTGAAATTAACAAAATACCAACAGATAAGAGGTGTACATTTTTTATGAAGCATGTAAAAGGGCGTTTGGATGAAAGTATATTAGTTTGTGTTTATTACGGCTTAAATGGCGAACGTTTGATTCGTCGTGGTCATAAGATGGCCACAATGCTTGATTGCCCACTCTATATTCTTTCAGTCGATTCGCAACCCCTTGATGCATTTGACGCAGAGAAATCTAGTTATATAGAGCAATGGAAAAAGTTATCAGATGAACTTGAGGTTGAAAAATTTATTTTGCAAGATAATGAAAAACGCCCCATACAAAAGGTTATTGCAGAGGTCGCGAAGAATTATAGTATTTCACAAATTATCGTAGGGCAAAGCGCACAAAGCCGTTGGGAGGAAATCACTAAAGGTTCGTTCTTAAACGTACTGTTAAAGGAAGTTCCTTTTGTTGATTTTCATATCGTAGCTGTTCAACGCCCAACCGATGATGATGCAAATGAAACATATGAAAAAGGAGTACGTGCTTACTTAATTAAAGAACAGGAGAACTTTAAAGTAGCATTTACATGTCCTAAGTATGTATCGATTGAAGGTATATTCTTCAAAGAAATTGGCACAGATTTTGACAATGGCATCTTTAAATTTACTTACAACGATAAAATGCATGAAGTTCATATTTCAGAGGGCTATGTAATTGATCAGGAAAAATTGCCAGCAGAATTTTTAGCTCCATTAAGACAATAAAAAAACGCGTAGATACGCGTTTTTTTTATTAGACAGCAGCTGAAGCAGGTTTATCTTTCGGTAAGAAGAAGGCAACTAGTAATAATAAAGGTAATAATGAAACAACAATCATTGTAAAATCAATGCCTTTATGATCCATTAAAACGCCGATAACCATTGCCCCTATTGCGCCCATTCCAAAAGCAAATCCTGTTGTTAAACCTGCCATGGTGCCAATTTTTGTTGGGACTAACTCTTGCGCATAGACCACCGTTACGGAGAAGCTAATCATAATCAACGTACCAATAATAACTAAAAATATCATAGCCGCCCATAATGGTACATATGGCAATGCTAAACAAAATGGCATAGGGCCAACTACAGAAAGGATAATGACATTTTTCCTACCAATACGGTCTGATAAAGAACCTCCGAAAAAGGTACCTACTACACCAAATGCCATGAAGGTGAATATTAATATTTGCCCTAGTCGAAGGCTGACCTCATAGTGATCCATTAGATAAAACACATAAAAACTTGTTATATTTGTTGTATAAAATGATCGTGCAAAAATAATTGTAAATAATAATGTTAATGCGATTCCTACTTGTTTCTTTGTTAATGGAGGCAATGTTGAGACGAGTACACGCTTTTTCTTAGTTGCACGCTCCTGCTCCAATTGTTTTTTATACCATGTAGCAATTTTACTTAATAAAATGATACCAAACGTTGCAATTACTAATATGATCGCAGCCCCACGTTGCCCTAAAATATCAAAGATATAAGCACTAATTAATGGTGCTAGTGCTTGCCCTGAATTTCCCCCCACTTGATAAATTGACTGCGCAAGTCCTCGTTTAGATCCAGCTGCCATAAAGGAAACTCTCGATCCCTCAGGGTGAAAAATAGCTGACCCGAAGCCTATAAATAATACCGCAATAATAATAATCCAATACTGCGTTGTGAACGCTATAATAGCAATCCCTATAAATGAACTAATCATACCGATAGGTAAAGCATAAGGCATTGGTTTTTTATCACTAATAAAGCCTACCGCAGGCTGCAATGCAGAAGCAAATATGTTTAATACAAAAGAAATCATTCCAATTTGTGTAAAGGTCAATCCTAATTCACTCTTAAATATCGGAAACATCGCTGGGATAACAGCTTGCATCGTATCATTGATTAGGTGAGCAACACCGATTGCAATCATTATTGGATAGATTGGATTGGTTACATTTAATTGTTTATTCATGTTGCCACCTCACTCTTATTTTGTTTAAAAATGATTGTCGCATACTATCGACCATTTTGCACAAGCTATAGTTCGACAGCTGTAAAAGGAGTTGATATATGCATGGAAAGCTTTATTCATGCTCACTTTTGGGAAATGATTCTACGAACAACACTTTCGTTTTTTGCCTTACTAATTCTGGCACGTCTACTTGGTAAAAAACAATTAGGCCAGTTAACGTTTTTCCATTACATTACAGGTATTACATTTGGGTCGATCGCTTCAGAAATTGCCTCTCAGGAAGAAACACCATTTTTAGATGGTTTGATTTCTCTCGTTTGGTGGAGTGCTTTAACGTATTTGATGACCGTTATTACGATTAAATCTAAAAAAGCACGCGTTCTCATTGATGATAAACCAACAATTGTTATTCAAAAGGGTCTTATATTAGAATCAGCACTACAAAAAAACCGTCTTCATCTAGATGAGCTTACAATGATGTTACGTGAACAAGCCATTTTCTCCGTACAGGACGTTGAGTATGCTTTACTAGAAACGAATGGAAAGCTCAGTGTGCTACAAAAAACCTCTGAACAAGTGGCTACAAAGCAGGATGTTAAAGCCGATGTATCACCACCTACCTACCTTCCTACAGAAGTTATTTCTGATGGTCAACTTATTACCGAGAATATTGTTGAACTTGAGCTGACAGAAGACTGGGTAATAAAGAAATTGAAAAAGCAAAATGTGCATTCTGTAGAAGAAGTTTATTTTGCTCAAGTCCAAACAAATGGTTCCTTGTACATCAGCTTAAAAGATAAAGCGAGACATTCAAGCCCTTAATTGCTTGTCTAGTCTCGTTTTTTTGTTAATCAATTTTGACAATATCTAAGGGCGTAATAATACCGAGTAATCTTTGATGTGGTTGACCATGCTCCGTTATTAATAATGCCTCAAAGCGTCTCCCTCTTTCGACTCCTTGTTTAAATATTTCCTCAGCCTCATAGATGGATATCGTTCTACTGACAAATTTGTAATTCACTCTATTTTTCTCATGCAATAAGATATCATGCAGTGTTGGTATTCTTTTCGGTAAATGATCACCACCCATCTTTGACGCAAGCCAATTTGTGATTCCTACTGTTGTGATGAGCCCCTTAAACTGCTTATTATAATAAACAGGAAATTGTGTATATTTGCGCTGACGTATCACTTTTAAAACATGTTTTAAAGAATCATTTTCTTGAAAAATCAATACTCTTTTACGGAACATTTGCCCCACAAGCGTTGGCTTAGCAAGGGTAGCATCTATGTATTCAATTCGTTCTACAACATCAGTATGTGGCTCTGCAATCACATAATGTAATGATGTACGATGATGCACAATCGCATTTCGTAAGTCCGCATATGAGCGGAGATCATCTTCATATTTCTTCACCAAGACATCCTTTTTCTTTGCTTGATCAATCAGCCGATAAAAAGGCATAAAATCCTTCGCACCTACAATATCTCTCAGTCTATGATCTATTCGATTAAACGCTGTCAGGAAACGATCGGAATTTTCAGTTCCCACTTTTCATGTCCCTTCTTTCTATAGTAGTCTATATATTTTCCGAGTTATTTGACAAATTTCGAGTTACACACCCATTATATTCCTAAGTTATAGAGATTCCAAGAAAGGAGTTTTACAATCCCTCTTGAAAGTGACGTTACGTCATTTTATATAATGTCATTAACAGAGAGGAGGAGTGATTACCTTGATTACGATTCACAATGTATCAAAACAAACTGGCATTTCTGTTCGAACGTTACGTTACTATGAGGAGATCGGCTTGTTACTTCCTATAGCAAAGACTGAGGGGGGACATAGGATATACGGAGAGAACGAACTCAAAACGTTACAACAGATTGTATTTTTAAAGGCATTGGGCTTCAAGTTGAAAGAAATTCAGACGCTTATCAATAATTCATGGAACTGGGAAGCAAGTTTAGACCATCAGTTAGCTTTTGTAGCAGAAGAGCAAAAGAAACTACAGCAAATGAAGAACACTATTCTTGGATTAAAGAATGCTTCGTCTATCGAAGGTGGGTTGACAGAGTCCCTTATCCAAAAGTACATTAAGCTTTCAAATCAAGAACGAGATAATAAGCAAGCCTTCTGCCAGCAGATTTTTGCAGCCATAGAAATGGAACTATTTAGAAAATTACCCAATTTAAATAAAAATGATCCTAATTCTTTAGAGTGGATTGGTTTATTAGGTCAATTAAAGCAGCTTCATAAGGAAAGTCCTGAAGCCGATTCCGTTCAGTTTATTATTAAACGAATGATGGAAAAAGCCGAGGTAGAATATAACGGAAATGATGAATTTTTAGAGAAGATGTGGACCATAAGAAAATCTACTTATAAATCTGAACAAATTGGATTATATCCTTTAGAGGAAGAATTTCTACATTTTATAGAGCAGGCTTTTCATGTTTATGAAACAAAAAAACAGGCGTTAGGAAAATCACAATCATGAACATAGAAATGTTGCTACTGATTGGTACCTTAGCTTTGTTAGACATGTTTAGTCCTTCTATAATTGGCGTATCCGTCTATGTATTGCTTGTGGCTAAAAAACAGCAGATCCGCCTTTTATTAACCTATTTAATGACTGTTGGGTTGTTTTACTTTAGTACTGGGATTTTTTTAATGTTAGGTCTAGGTGTCATATTCAACCCTATTTCTAATTTGCTAGATAGTTACTCAGCTCGATTAATCATGACCATGGTAGGGGGAATTTTATTTATTGGCAGTTGGTTAGTTCCAAAAAGAAAGGCAAATGGATCCCCTAAACCAAAATCTTTACATGTCAGCTCTATGGTAGCTTTAGGTTTCACAACTTCTATTTTAGAAATTGCAACCGCTCTTCCTTATTTCGCGGCAATAGGTATTTTAACGAGTAATCAAATAGTGTTTTATGAATGGTTACCTTTATTGGCAGGATACAATTTAGTAATGATTGCACCAGGGATCATCCTACTATGCTTACATCTATTATTCCGCCGATTTATGAATAAACCTTTAAGAAAAATTCAAACGCTTTTTGATCAAAGAACAAGCTCGACCCTTTCTTGGATTATGTTCTTTGTAGGATTGATTTTGCTTATAAATGGTAGGATGATTTAAAATAAAAAACGGTAAAAATCCATTTTTACCGTTTTCTCTTCAGATTTTTGTCATAGACGCATTTCTTTTCATCATCACGATACCAATGCCGATGCAGATAATTGTCAATGCTAGCGTAATGACTAAGCTCCACCAGTAATCTGACATATCTATTGTCCCTCGAAATTTTGCAATTCCGTAGCTTGCTAGTTTCCACGGTGATATTGTCCAAAAGATTCCTATAATCATATCGATAATTTGCCCAACAAAGATCACTGTAAATGCACATGTTGTAGCAATAACTGTTTTAAAGCTGGCACTCATCATTAACGTAACAGCTATCACAAATAGCAACCAAATATAGTAAGTAGAAAAGCTTACTAACAGTGCACCCACGTCCAACGTTCCATATAGAATAGTTGTATAATAGACACTTGCACCAAACCCAGCTAAAATACTAACAAAACAAATGGTGCTCATAACAACAAATTTACTCAAAAAATATGCGCCAAATGATATAGGTCGAGCATATAGTAATGTTGCCATACCATTAGCACGTTCCTTACTGACAGCTCCTACAAACGAAGCCATCATCACCAACAAGCCAATTGTTTGAAATTGCCCGATAGAAGCTTGAATTAAATCCAGTGGCATTAATTCTGGCATCAACATTTCAAAGCCCTCTGGAACATTTCCAACAGCATTTAAAATATCCATCATATAATAGTTTGTTAGTGGATCACTCATTCCAAGCAGAGCAAACACTAGAGGAATCCATAGAAACTTCCAACTCCGCCATGCTTCTCTAAATTCCTTTTGCAGAAGTACATTGAATCCTCTCATGCCTTTTTCGCCACCTTCATGAAAATTTCTTCCAAAGATGCTGTCTGTCGCTCTACCTTTCTAATTGTATAAGGACATTCACTTAACCGTTGAAGCAACATTTTCATCGTCGGCTCTTCATTCACGATCTCAATATACACATTACAACCTATTACTTGATTAGAGGAATTTGCAAAAAGCTTAGCCTCTTCTTCACTGCCAAATTCAATGACATAATTTTGCTCATCAAAACGTTGCCGTACTTCACGTAATGTTCCCTGCTCTACTAGTTTTCCATTTTGCAAGAATAATAGTTGATCTGTCATTTCTTCAGCATCATTTAAAATATGCGTTGAGTATAAAATAGTCGTCTCTTGCTGTAGTCCTTTTAATAAATCAAGTACTTCTCTACGGCCGACTGGATCTAAAGCTGAAACAGGTTCGTCTAATAGCAGTAATTTAGGCTTATGCACTATTGCTTGGGAAATACCCAGTCGCTGCTTCATTCCACCTGAAAAAGAGGCTATTTTTTTATGTTGGACGTCCCCTAACCCTACAAATTCTAAGGTTTTTTGTGCTTCTAATTTAGCCTTTTTGGCTGCTACACCATTCAATTTTGCAGCCATTTCTGTAAACTCTAACGCAGTTAACCAAGGATGAAATTGTGGATATTGGGGTAAAAAACCTATATTCGCACGTAAATCATTACCTAGCATCTTTACATTTCCAGCAGTCGGTCTTAAAAGCCCCGTTAACATAGATAAAGTGGTTGTCTTGCCAGCTCCATTTGGACCAATTAAAGCCGTAGAAGTTTTTTCCTCTAAGTTAAAATGAATAGCATCTACAACTTTGTGCTCTGCAAATTGCTTGGTCAAACCTATAACTTGAAGTAAAGTTGTCATGACTGCTTTCTCCCCACTATAAAGTACGCAATTGATCCAAATAGATTAGCAAAAAGAATAATAAACACCCAAAGAATTTTAGGGCCGTTTGTTGCATGAATTTTTCGTAAATCAATAAGTGCTACAATCATCAAAATAATTTGAACGATGATGAGCGGTGCTATTACTGCCCATGGAACTTTTGCTAATTCCTCCATCATACAGATCACCTCATTAGTTGTTATACATTAACTATAACAACTTTGTTCTAATATGTATAGAACAAAGTATCTCTTACATCATAAAAAAAGATGTACCTTAATTAGTACATCTTCTCAATTATTTATAAAGTTTTTGCAGCGCTTCTTCCATTTTAGGGCGTATCGTCACCACTGGACGAGCTTTTTTGACAGCTGCCTGTGCTGCTTCTAATGAATCAGCCATACCCAACTCCATTAATATAGCAGTAGCTGCAACACCTGCACGTCCACCACCACTTCCACAGTGGACATATACTTTCTGCCCTGTCTCAAAGGCTATAGCAACTTCTTGCGCGACTTGTTGGATGGATGATGCTACCTCACTATCTTCATCTGCTATAGGCATATGTTTATAAGAATAAGAAACTGTCTCCTGGTCTTGAGGGGATAGCCCTTGAACACGAACATCTATCACAACATCAACGGATTCTTGTGTAAATGCAGCCTCTGCATCTTTTGCACCGCCAAAGAACAGTTGATCCTTTACTAAAACATCGTAGTCTTTCCCCATATTCTCCACGCCTCACATGTTTTATTTTAGTAAATGCTTAATATCCTCATAATATGGTAGAGCCGTTAAAGCACCTGCTTTTGTTGCGGCAAAAGCTCCTAATTTGTTGCCAAAGCTTGTACAACGCACTAGTTCTTCTTTTGTTGTAGGTAAACCATTGTAATGGACATCACGTAGGACACCTGCCATAAATGCATCTCCCGCACCTGTTGTATCCACAGGCACTACTTTCTCAGTAGGTACATGGATAACTTCACCATTAAGGACTGCATAAGTCCCGTTTTCTCCTACGGTAATTAAAATAATAGGCACTAAATAGCTATTTAATTGCTCGATACCTTCTTCTAAGCTACTTGTCTCTGTCAGGAAGAATAGCTCATCATCCGTCACCTTTAAAATATCGACATCCTCGAAAAATGATGTAATCGTATCTCGACAAATTTCTTCACTGCTCCAACGTAAAGGACGAATATTTGCATCCATTGCAATAATCGCACCCTTGTCCTTAGCCATTTCTACTGCTGCTCGTGTTGTAGCAAGAGCTGTTGGATGGAACATTGTGCCTGAACACACCGTTAAAGCAGAGGCATGCTTAAAAGCTGCTTCATTTAGCTGTGATGGTTCAACTTGTAAATCAGGTGTTTCATCAACATAATCCTTAAAAATTCGCTCACATGCTTCTGTTAGATGCACATATACACCACTTACTCGTTTTGCTGGATCAAATACGGCATAATCCAGTTTCACACCCTCTTGGGCAAGCCCATCTCGCACAAATTGCGAGCCCTCGTCATCCCCCGTAATTGTAATTAATGCGGAAGGCGCACCAATGCGGCTAATACCCGCTGCAACATTGACCGTTGCGCCACCCATATATTTAGTAAATGATGTGTTTGTTACATCATCAGCAATATAGTCAATAAAAGCATCTCCATAGACTAATATAAAATCCTTCTCTTGCTTTGTCATGATAGTCCTCCTGAAAGTCTAGTCATTATAGATTAACACGAAAATTGTCATTCTATAAAGGTTTTTACTTTTGGCATTTCTTTATGAGAGGATGGATAACTTGAGTCATCCCCTATCTTTGTTATACTTGCCTATAGAAAGGTAGGGATTATCAAAATGAGTATTACAATTCGACAAGCGCAACCACAAGATGCCCATGCCGTTGTGCCTTTAATTATCGACGCCATTGGCGATATTGCTAATCGCTTAACTGGTGAGCAATCAACGGAGGCTGTTATACAAGAGCTGACTGTTCTTTTTCACCAAGAAGACAATCGACATTCTTATTTAAATACTTTTGTCGCTACTGAAAATGAACAGATTTTGGGGATTCTCGTTTATTATCACGGCGAACAAGCCGTTCACATGGACGCTAACCTTGTTAAATGGCTTGAAGCAAAGAATGCGCCATCCATTGTTATTGACCAAGAAGCCCATGAAGATGAGGCTTACATTGATACAGTTTGTGTTGCACCAGCTGCACGTGGTAAAGGAATCGGAACATTGCTATTACAATTTGCTGAAGAGCTGACAAAGCAGCGTGGCTATACAAAATTATCATTAAATGTTGAAACCCAAAAAGAAGAAGCTCGCCGTCTTTATGAACGACTAGGATTTGTTATTACGGAGCCTTGGTCAATTATTGATGAGCCTTTTCACCATATGGTTAAACAGTTTTAGGAAGTGAATAACTAATATATGAAAAACAATTTGATTTACCCTCTTTTGATTGTTATTGCATCTAGTAGTTACGGGATCTTGTCGACTATTGTCAAAGTAGCTATGCAGCATGGCTTTACATCAGCGGAGGCTGTATCAAGCCAATATATTATTGGCTTTTTACTCGTAATATCCATCTTTATTTTTACCGACAGAAAATTACCAAGACCGTCCAAGAAGGGCTTACTTATTTTAATATGCGCGGGAATTTTTACAGGGACAACAGGTATCGTGTACGGAGAATCTTTAAAGTATCTTCCTGCTTCTCTTGCAGTAGTCATGTTATTCCAATTTACATGGATTGGTCTACTGATTGATTGTGCCCTCCATAAAAGATTACCAAGTAGACCTGAAGTAATTTCAATCGTTATCTTATTTATAGGAACGATTCTAGCTGCAGGTGTATTAAATGTAGATTTAAGTGACATTCCTATTCAAGGATGGCTATTCGGTTTTACAGCAGCCGTTACTTTTGCATGTTTTATTCAATTTAATTCTCGACCCGTCGAGGGCGTGACTACCACATCAAGGGTATTAATCGTTTCCTCTGTAGCCCTTATTTTGATCAGTATTTTCCTAAGCCCCGAGGTTATTTGGAACGGTAAACTATTCATGCAAGGCCTGTGGAAATACGGACTAGCATTAGGTCTTTTCGGTATCATTTTACCGATTTATCTATTTTCAATTGCTATCCCTAAAATCGGTGGTGCGCTTGCTTCTATTTTAAGTGCCATTGAATTACCAGTGGCTGTTACTGTTTCCGTTATTGTTTTGCATGAACCTTTAACTGCTGTACAAATTATCGGGATTGTACTGGTGATTGCTGGTATGATGCTGCCAACCATTGTTGCACAACGTCAACAAAAGGATAGCTTATTAGAAGCACATTCATAAAACGACAAAAAACTCCTTAAAAATGGAATGATTCCTTTTTAAGGAGTTTTTTTGAACTTTAATGAAATGCCATTGCTTACCATTATGCACTTCGTTATGATGAATGCAAATGTAATTTTTTAATAATTCTAACATTAATGTCCCCCTTCGGTATTATACTGCAATATGCAAGTAACTTACTTTAAGAAAGGGGAAGTTGATGAAAAAAGCCTATATTCTTGGTTTTTTCCTTATGTTAATGCTTTTCGTTTTAGCTGCTTGTAATGGCAAAGATCAGCAAAATTCTACAAATGATGCAGCAAATAATGACGAGGCATCGGATGGTAAAAAAACAGAAGTAGCAGCAACGTCGCCTTCAGGCAAGCTAGTAATTTACACTGGACGTGACGAAGAAATGGTGCAAAATGTGATCGATCAGTTTAATGAAAAATATCCAGACATTGAAGTAGAATTTCTAACGATGGGTGCTCAACAAATTTTAGAACGTCTTCGTGGAGAGAAAGCCAATCCTCAAGCAGATTTTTGGTGGGGCGGAACCCAATCAGCGCTCATTGTTGGCGCCAATGAAGACTTACTACATGCTTGGCAGCCGAGCTTTATTGACGCTATTGATACCACACACAAAGATGTTGAAGGACGATGGTTCGGCGAGATGCTGTTACCAGAAGTAATTATGATTAATAGTGATTTACTAACAAAAGAAACTGGTCCACAGGACTGGGATGACTTATTAGATCCTAAATGGAAGGATCAAATTTTAATCAGAGGTGTACTGGCGTCAGGCACAATGCGTACGATTTATTCTTCCATGATTGTACGGCAAGATGCAGATTCACCAGATAAAGGCTATGAATGGTTACTACAATTAGATGCCAATACAAAGGAGTACACACAAGACCCTAATGCCTTGTATTTAAAGCTAACACGTCAAGAAGGCAGTGTCTCCCTATGGAATCTACAAGATATTTTGTTAAAAAAATATACGACAGATTATCCTTTTGATTATATTTATCCTAAAAGTGGAGCACCTATTTTAGTAGACGGTGTAGCAGTTGTAAACAATGCGAAAAACCTAGAAAATGCAAAACTATTTGTAGAGTTTTTATTTGAAAAAGAGATGGTAACACAATTAGCTAATGATTACTATCAAATTCCTACACGTTCTGATATCGACAAAGCCTCCATGCCAGAATGGTATCAGGAATTAGATTTAAAAACATTTGATATTGATTGGCAGCTAATGTCTGACAAAGAAGCAGAATGGATGGAATACTGGGATAACAATATTAAAGGGCGCGGTAAATAGTAGAACGGGTAAAAATTCGGCTTATACAGCGAATTTTTACCTTCCTGTATCATCTAGATTCTTTGTTAGAGAGGAGCTAATGATTGAGAAGTGTCAGAATTGAAAATGTCTCGAAGCAATTTGGTCAAGTGTATGGCGTGAAAGACTTAAATCTTGAAATAAAAGCTGGTGAATTTTTTACCTTTCTCGGTCCTAGCGGCTGTGGCAAAACAACCACTTTAAGGATGCTTGCAGGCTTTTATTACCCTACTAAAGGCAAAATTCTTTTTGATGAGCGAGATGTCACTCGACTTCAGCCCAATAAGCGCAATATCGGCATGGTATTTCAAAATTATGCCCTTTTCCCCCATATGACAGTTGATGAGAATATTGCATTTGGTTTACAAGTTCGAAAATTTTCAAAAGCTGAGATTCAGCACAAGGTTGATCGAATTAGAGGCCAAGTGCATCTTGCTGCTTACGGCAACAGAAAAATAAATGAGCTATCTGGTGGACAGCAGCAACGTGTTGCTTTAGCTAGAGCACTCGTGATAGAGCCAGATATTTTATTGCTTGATGAACCTCTATCCAATCTAGATGCAAAATTGCGTGAGGAAACACGTATTGAAATCAAACGAATCCAATCTGAGCTTGGAGTCACAACGATATACGTTACTCACGATCAAATGGAGGCCATGTCTATGTCGGATCGAATTATGGTCATGGAAAATGGCTATATCAAACAAATTGGTACTCCTCAGGAAATTTATCATCAACCCAAGGATCGTTTTGTGGCAAATTTTATTGGTGAAACTAATTTAATTGAATGCTCAATCCAAGCTATTGATGGGGAAAATGTACAAGTACGAACAGTGAATGGACATAATTTAACTGGGCGAAAGCAACAAAGCTCTCCCTCCTTAACGCATATGATTGGAGACAAAGTATTTATTTCTATTCGTCCAGAATCGATTCAACTTGGTACTGGTGAAAACACATTAACAGGAAAAATTACATTTGTTGAATTCACAGGCATTAGCGTTAATTACATTGTAGATTTTACTGCGTTCTCACTTAAAGTAATGCTTATTAATTCTTATGACCAAATCAAAAAGATCGGTGAAGATATTACAATCCATATGGCACAAGATTCACTATACTTTTTAGGGGAATAGGAGGAAGCCAATATGGAGAAACAGTCTGAAAGTACGTGGACGCGAATTTTTCATGCTAATTGGTTTGTCTATGTTTTAATATCGCCATTATTTTTAGTGTTATTCGCCTATGTGGTTTACCCCTTCTATCAAACTTTCATCCAAAGCTTTGCTGGCGATGAAGCATTCTTGCACTATAAGAAATTTTTTGATATAGCTAGTCCAGCAAATTTAGAGGCCTTGTGGACCAGTATTTATATTTCATTCATCAGTGTTATTTGCTGTGCACTTGTTGGGGTAACAATGGCCTTTTTACTAGAACGCTATAATTTCCCTGGGAGACGGATATTGTCTGTTTTAGTTTTGGTTCCAATGGCACTTCCTCCTCTAGTAGGTGTTTTGTCCTTTTCATTTTTATATGGTGATAGCGGGATTTTCCCACGAATTTTTCAGCATCTATTTGGTTTGGATCACGTTCCTTTTGCCTTGAAGGGAATATGGGGTGTCATCGTTGTTCATACATTCACAATGTATACGTACTTCTATTTGACTGCCTCTGCTGCCATTAAGGGGCTTGATCCTGCTCTTGAAGAGGCAGCTACTAGTCTGGGTGCAGGGCGTATTCGCGTATGGACAAAGGTTATTTTACCAATGCTCACACCTTCTATTGTTGCCTCATCCTTATTGGTGTTTATGATTTCTATGGCTTCTTATACTGCACCTTTGATGTTTGGTGTAGAGCGTACTATGACGATGCAAATTTATTTATCACGTACAAATGGGAATCTTGAGATGGCTGCAACACAGTCGATGATATTATCTTTTGTATCTATCACTTTTTTAATCATTATGCGCTGGTATCAAAATCGCAGAAATTATCAAAATCTAAGTAAGGGAATTAGTGTTCATCGTTCAGAGGTATCCTCAAAAAAGGTAAAAATTATAGCAACAATTGCTTCTTTTGTTGGCACATTAATATTGATACTGCCTATTTTAGTGCTGATATTGATCTCTTTTTCTGTGGATGGCGCTTGGAAAACGCAAATTCTCCCGACCGACTATACAATTGATCATTATATTGCCCTTTTTACCGATGAGCGCACATGGCGGCCTATTTGGAACTCCATTCAAATGGGTGTCATTGCAACACTGGGCAATATCATCTTTGGTGTCGCGGCTGCTTATGCTATGGTGCGCTTAAATTTTAAAGGGAAAACCTTGCTCGATATTTTGATAATGGTACCTTGGGCTTTGCCAGGAACAGTTGTTGCTGTTAATTTAATTGCTGCTTTTAGTACAGAAAGTATCTTTAGTTTTAATCAAGTATTGATCGGGACATTTTGGATTTTGCCATTAGCCTACTTTATTCGACATTTACCACTTGTTTTTCGATCAACATCCGCCTCTCTTGTACAGCTAGATCAATCGATTGAAGAGGCATCACGTGGCTTAGGAGCCAACTGGTGGTATACATTTAGACGTATTGTCGTGCCTTTAACATTCACCGGGATTTTAGCAGGGACACTCTTAGCCCTCGTGCAAAGCTTTGGTGAATTTGTTGCATCCATTCTAATTTACAGTACATCCACTATTCCATTGTCTGTAGCGATATTCCAAAAATTATATGCATTTAAATTTGGGACCGCCTGTGCTTATGGTGTCTTACAAATTTGTTTAATTTTAGTTGTCCTTATTATTTCTGAAAAACTATCAAAAGGCAGTGCTGGTACAGCCATTTAGCTGCCAATCTATTAGGGGGCCATGACAATGTTTGAAGATTTTCGCAATAAAACACAGCTGGAAGATGGGATGATATTCCCTTCTAACATCTATCGAAAAATCGTTTTACAGCCAGCTTATGATGAGGCAAAGAAAAATTTTTTAACAATTATGCTACAAATCAATATTGCTCATTTAAAAATGTTAGAAGAACAAGGACTTGTAAAAAAAGATGAAGCAAAGCAAATTGGGATAGCTCTAAAAAAAATTGACTTAAATTATTATCGTTTAGAGGATTACAGTCCCCAATATGAGGATTTATTTTTCCGCATTGAAAATAAATTAATAGAGCTTGCTGGAGATGTTGCTGGAAATCTTCACATTGGCAGAAGCCGAAATGATATGGGTATTGCCATCTATCGAATGACATTAAGAAAAAAATTATTACTATTAATGCGCGAGTTACTAACATTACGTGATGATTTAATCGCTGCTGCAGAGGAACATATCGATACCATTATGATTGGCTACACACATACACAGCAGGCCCAGCCTACAACCTTCGCCCATTATTTAAAGGCCGTGATCGATCAGCTAGAGCGTGATTTTGAACGAATGCAGCATGTCTATAAAACCGTCAATCGTAGCAGTATGGGAGCCGCTGCCTTAACAACGACAGGCTTTAATATTAGTAGAGAACGTATGCGTGATCTACTAGCCTTTGATGATATTATCGAAAATGCATGGGATGCGGTTGCAGGAGCAGATTATATAGCTGAGGCTGCAAGTATTGTACAGCTTGCAGCACTCAATCTTGGCCGTACTTCTCAAGATTTTTTATTATGGGCTACTCAGGAGTTTAATGCGTTTACACTCGCAAGTCCATATGTTCAAATAAGCTCTATTATGCCTCAAAAGCGTAATCCTGTTTCTATAGAACATACACGCTCATTACTATCTGCGGTTGTAGGAGATGCAAGTACAGTATTACAGATGGTACATAATACACCTTTTGGCGATATCGTAGACACTGAGGATGATATGCAGCCTTATTTATGGCGTGCCATTGACCGCTTAATTGGTATTTATAAGTTGTTTGGTTCGCTTGTTGTTACAATGGATGTCAATAAGAAGAAGTTAAAAAATCGCGCTGAAAATAGCTTTGCGAATGTCACTGAGCTCGCTGATACATTAGTCCGTTCAGAGGGCATTTCCTTCCGTCAAGCACATAGTATTGTTAGTAAATGTATTAAGGTTCTACTTGCTCATGGAGAGGAATCATTAGCTAGTCTTACATGGGGACTTGCAAATACACAATCGAAATTGATCACGGGCAAGGAATTAACTATTTCAGAAGAGGATTTCTATAAGACATTAAAACCAGAATCTTTTGTTGGTGTACGAACATTACTAGGTGGACCCGCTCCAGCCACTATGAAAGCTGCCCTTGAACGCTCCAAACTGAATGCCCATGATTTTTATGAATGGATTCGCTTAAAGGAAAGTTCCATTATTGAAGCAGAAAAAGAACTAACAGCCTTTCTAGAGGAATGGAATCAATGAAGCAATGGTTATTAATTATTGATGGTGGGGCGACAAAAACAGCATGTGCAGTTGTTCATGCTGAATCTGGTGACATTGAATATTCTATATCCGCTAAAGGCTCTAATTATCAAGCCATTGGTGTTGAATCAGCTACAGCAATTTTACAAGAGCTTTTAGCAAATGTTGAAACATTTTTGCAAAAGTATCCTAATTCTCAAATCGCTGTAGCTACCTTTGCTTTAGCTGGCATTGATTCTCCGAAGGATCATGCAATCGTCGTGGCCATTGTTCAAAATGCTCTTCAGACCACACAGCTACAAATCGATACACTGATTATTGAAAATGATGCGGAGGCCACACTATTAGGTGTGACTGCTGGACAGGCAGGTGCACTACTCATAGCTGGAACAGGAGCTATTGCCTATGCCTTTGATGGGCAACGAATTGTACGTGTAGGGGGTTGGGGACATCGGGCTGGCGATGAGGGAAGTGGGTATTGGTTAGGGCAGGAAGTCGTAAGAGCTATATTTAAAATGGAGGATGGTCGTGGGAAACCAACAATCTTAAAGGAAGCCGTCTTTCAATCTTTAGGTATACAAGATGTTACAGAGCTCGCTGAATGGCTCTTCCGCCCTTCCTATACCAATGCACAACTGGCCAAGATGGGTTCCTTTGTGGCAAAGGCAGTCGAGCAAGAAGATGCTTGTGCCATCGAAATATCTCAACAAGCTGCCCACGAACTAGCTATTCTAGCTAACGCTGTATTGAAAAAAATTAACTATCAGAATACACCATTTACTCTATATTGTAATGGTGGTGCCATCAAACATAATCCACTCATTTTAAAGATCTTTACAGAGGAAATAACCTTCATGTATCCTCAAGTGGACATTATCCTTTGTCAGCATCAGCCTATTACTTATTTAATTGAACGAACAAAAAGGGCATATGACTGTTTATAAGTCATTGCCCTTTCCTTGCTTTTAAAGTGCCAGTCTCTTCAATTCATTCGTCGTAAAATAGAGATACCCATCCTTTATAAATAAATCCTTCGAATCCTCCCTATTTAGTATCTCTTCTCCACTACCATCTGGACGAATCTTTGTTAAATACGCCCCTCGGGAATAATTACTAAAGTAGAGCCAACCATCCGAATAAACGATATATTGTGCCCGTGAATTTGTGACACGCTTCGTTTTACCAGTTTTCATATCTAGTACATATAACTTATTGTCATCTGCAATATTACTATAAAACAATTGGTCTCCAACCTGTGCTGGGAAGTCTATATCATGATAATAACTATACAGTGTGCTTGTTGCTTTTGGATAGTCTTCAGCAATCCACGTGTGATCCTTCGCCATTGTACGGTCATCTACTAAAAAGTATTGGTAGCGTATTGCGCCCTTACGATCTGGTACTGGATCATTCCATGTCGTATCGAGATGATACCATTGTCCATCCAGCTTGACTAGATTCCACGCATGTCCCTCTTGACCTACATAGCCTACGATATATTTTGTTTCAATACCCAATTTTTGAAGCATAGAGTGGGCAAGTAAAGCATAGCCCTGACATACTCCCCCGTGCTCGGCAAGAACGGTATAAGCGCTGTGTGGGCTAGAATTCGTTTGTTCTGTATAGGAAGTATTGGCAACAATATAGTCATTGACAGCTCGTACCTTTTCTACATCCGTCATAGATTTTTTACTAATCTTAGCAATAATTTCTTGAACATTCATCTCTACATATGCCGCCTGCTCTGGCGTCATTAAATAGCTCTGTTCTCCAAAAATAGTTGCTTTATTTCGCCCATATTCATATCGAATTGAATGTTTACTTACATGGCCGTAAACATAGTCATCGCGTTTGATAGCATTGTTATAGGCCTCTTCTACAATTTGTTCAATTCGCTGTGTATTTCCTTTATATTGAATTTCAAACTTTGGTGAAAAGCTATTATAGTACGCATACATCGCATCAGCCAGTTCCTTGGCATTTGTCACGACTAACTTTGTTTCAGGTTTCTGAATAGGTGGAGCTGTAGGGGCTACCTCCGCTTCATGGACATCTTCTATAGGTAGGGCTGTTTCAATTGAGGCATTATCTGAAAGTCTTGCAGTAACATCTACGATCTTCTCTTTTGTTGAAAGTAGCATAGTTTCTATTTCATCATTATTTGTCCAATCGACCACCTGCTGAACAACAGCCTTACCAGCCGTATAAATAGGATCAATAAAAATAATAATAATGGCAATTATAGCCAATTTCTTCCACAAACTCCTCACCTCCAACCGTCTTCCTTACATTATATACAAAAAAAGCACAAAGAACTCACTTAAGGGTCCATTTGTGCCTGTTAATATTTGTTTGTTGACTTAATTAATTTTAAGTTTATGTTCTTTTGTCTGGACATTATACATTAAATAATTGTCACTAACCTTTAAATTTGTTACTGGCTGCTTCACTAGCACCTCAGCTTTTAACGTTTTTAAATCTAGCTTTGTCAAATACCCACCGTTACTGTAATCACTATAATATAGGTTTTGATTAGTCCCTGTAATATACAACGCACGTTTATCTAATACCTTTGACTTGCTACCACTAGTCATATCAAGCTTATACAGTTTATCGTTATCTGCAGTATTACTAAAATAAACAATATTATTTAACTGATGTGCGAAATGAACATTAAGCATATAACTGTATTTAGTGCTTGTAGCAGTAGGATAATTTCCTTTAATCCAAGTGTGATCTTTGCTAATTTGATTGTCCGACACTAAAAAATAGTCATAGGACGCCGCACCAACGCGATTTGGCAAAGGATCGTTCCATGTTGTATCCAAATGATACCATTTCCCATCAACCTTTACTAAATTCCAAGCATGTGCCTCATTCCCATTTACAAAACCTACAACATATTTTGTCTCTATCCCAGACTGCTCTAACATAGCATGTGCTGCCAATGCATAACCCTGGCATACAGCCTGTCCTTCAAAAAACAAAGCATAAGCACTATGTGGACTTGCCTTAGTTTTAGTCCCGTACATAGTATTGGATACAATATAATCGTTAATAGCTTTTACTTTTTGGAAATCTGTCATAGAAGGTTTGATAATATTTTTCAATATTAGATTAATCTTTTTTTGTACAGCTACTTCTTGAGTTTGATTTGTCAGGTACTTCATTTTATACGTTACATTCCCTAGAGAATCTGCGGAAACCATGGTACTTTCTATATGTCCACTTGCATAAACGGCTTGTTGCTTAGCTTTTTCAAGTGCGTCCATCATTTCTTTTTTGAGGTCGCCTATTTTGCCTGTATACGTAATTTTTATATCGGTCTCAAAGTTTTGTATTTGCTTTGCAAGTTCTTCTGTTAATTGATCCCAATTTGCTACTGTTGAGTTAGCAACCATAGGATAAATTTGGGAGGTATTTTCTGTTTGTTTTGCATAGACTGCAGTTGGACTTAATATCAATAAAGCCGCACCACATAACAATAATTTTTTCATCACTCATCACCTTCCCTTTGATTCTTTCTTCACTATTTAGCATAGCAAAGAATGTACCTACTAAGCTATCATACAAGTTCACTAACTAAGACTTTTAACTAAAAATATATTAAATTTTATATAATATAAAATACCTAATAATAAAATATAATTAGCGAATATAACTATTTTTTTGCAAAATAATAAAACTCACCTAATTAATAGTGAGTTTTATTTCGATTTAGATTCTGTAATTGTTCAGGAGTTTAGAAAATTATCTACTTTTCACCACTAAATTAACTGCTTCCTGAATGGCTTCGTTCATTTTTTCGCCATCCCCTTCAGCATTCTGTACACATTCCAATAGGTTTGTACTAACAATAACCCCAACTGTACGGTCTACAGCAGAGCGTACTGCTGATAATTGCGTAATGACTGCCTTACAGTCTTTTTCCTCCTCCATCATTTTCAAAATGCCACGTAGCTGTCCTTCCATCCGTTTCACACGATTTTTCACTTGATCTGAATATTCCATATACATTGCTCCTTCTCTTATACTCGCTACGCTCTAATGAGTGATCGTTATTCTTTATCCTAGCTCATTATTTTAAATTTAAACCTAGCCATTACTATTCCTTGGCTTTAGATAATTTATGAGCATTCTCGTAATAATGGTACCAGCGTTTGTTATTTCATCGTACTGAATTATTGAATTCTTCTTTATACGTAATTGCCCAATTTCAACTTCGAAAACTGGACACTTTCTTTTAAGTGCAGCAACTAACATGTTTGTATCATAATCATAGCGTTCACCTTTTACTTTCATTAACCAAGGCAACTCATTGATGGAAATATAACGTAAACCTGTTTGTGTATCCATTAATTTCTTATGATACAGTATCTCGAAAAATAAGCTTGTTGCACGATTTCCCCAGTAAGAAAGAAATGTACTATCAGTTGAACGAAAGTTACGTACACCTAGCACAATCCCTTCAGAAAACACCTTTGTCATCGTTAAAACAAGCTTCACATCTTGTAAAGTATGTTGCCCATGGGCCCCAACTGTAAGGATACCATGGCACCTCGATTGTTGTTCTCGTATATATGCAAAGGCGGTCTTAAGTGCGCCACCCTTACCGATATTGCAATCATGCTGTAGTACTTGGCAGCGTTCAATTTTATCTAGGTTTTCAAAAATATCTTTATATTTTTGATCACTCCCATCATTGACAATGATGATTTGTGTAATAGTTGTTGCTAACAATTGATGTACATAGGTAATGAGTGATTGTTGTGGATTATATGCTGGTATAATAGCTGCAATATTTTTCATTTCGATCCCCCACCTAAAGGCTGACAGGTTCTCCGTAGCTACGAATCTCCCTTATATCAAATAGTATCATGTAACAGCAACAATTCAACTGATGAATCCCATTAAAACATATCAATAATATCGATTTTTCTCCGATATATGAACAAAGAGATGAAGAGGCGCTTTGTAAAAAGGTGGAATAGGAAATTGCTTGCAACGACGCCGAGGTAATTAACTGAAAGAGGTGAGTACTTTCGTCATGCATTATGAAAATCTTGAAGAACAATGTCAAAAATTAAGACAGCTGTCCTTCACAATATTAGCTAAAAATTTACAGGATGCTAGTTTGCTCGCCATTTCAACCCCAGCAGAATCCTTACAGAAGTCACTTCTTGTATTAGAGGAAATTTTATATGAGATTTACCGATTGGAAATGCATACCGAACCCAAACTCAAAAATGTTCGAATGCTATTAAATAATCGAAGTTTTGTGGCTCAAATTCATCCTCGTCGGATTTATTTATTGATGAATCTAATTCATAAAATGACAAGCCATACTAGTAATGACATTGTAGAAGCCAAAGCAGCTAAAATTGTTTTAGACTATCTTAGCGATATTGTCGAATGGTTTATGAAGCGCTATGATCGTAGTTTCAAGTCGAACCGCCTGTCTTCTCATGTCACAGAACTTCCTTCTATATTTGATAAAAATATACTTCAGCATGAGCAGTCACGAGAGGCTTACGAACATGCTGTCAAATGGTTTGAAGTAGCTGCCCAGAACGGAGATGCAAGTGCTCAATATAACTTAGGTGCTCTTTACAATCATGGTCGAGGGGTAGAAAGAGACTATAGGCTTGCAAAAATATGGTATGAACGAGCTGCCGCACAAAATGACGCAAATGCTCACTATAGCCTCGGTGTACTTTATCATCTAGGCCAAGGCGTTATACAGGATTATCTAGAGGCTGCACGTCATTACCAAATAGCGGCTGATTTAGGGAATGCTGACGCTCAATACAATTTAGGGGTACTCTATAATCAAGGCTTAGGCCTATCTCAAAATTTTAACGAAGCTGCCAAGTGGTATACCTTAGCAGCCAATCAAGGTAATACAAGTGCCCAAAACAATCTAGGCTTCCTTTATCATAATGGCACGGGTGTGGAGCAAAGCTATGATAAAGCCGTTGCCTACTTCAAAATGGCTGCCTTAACTGGAGATGCAAGTGCTCAATACAATCTCGGCTATATGCATCTAAAAGGGCGTGGTATTCCCCAAAACCAAGAAGAAGCGGCAAAATGGTTTCATATGGCTGCTTTACAGGACCATGTTAACGCAGAGTTTCAACTGGCCATGCTCTATAATACTGGGCAAGGAATGATAGAAGATCATATAGAAGCTTTAAAATGGTTCAAGCTAGCGGCACATAAAGGACATTTAAATGCTCAATACTGTCTTGGCCTGCTGTATGAAAAAGAACAGAATCTTGTGTCAGCAGAAAAGTGGCTACTGCTAGCTGCTGACAATGGCCATATCAGCGCTGGCTTCGAGCTAGGACGTCTATATGTATATCAGCTTCAAGATCCAGCCAAAGCAATGTCATATTTTAGGTCTGCGGCAGAAAAAGGCTATGCAGATGCTCAGTATGAGCTTGGCCTATTACTGACATCTGGAAATGGTGTTCCTATAAATTATAAGGAGGCCGTGATATGGTGGCGAGCAGCAACTGATCAATCACATATTCAAGCTGAATATCAATTAGGTCTACTATATGAACAGGGATTAGGGGTAGCCTTAAATCTTGAAGAGGCGCGCAGATGTTATCGCCTAGCAGCCATTCAAGGCCATGCAGGTGCGCAGTATCAACTAGGCAATATATTTGATAAAGGTAAAGGGGTAGAGCAGGATTACACAGAGGCAGCTAAATGGATTGAACAGGCTGCGTCACAAGGACATATGAAAGCACAATACCAATTAGCCCAAATGCACATTCATGGACAGGGCGTACCAAAGGACTTTGCAAAGGCAGCCCAGCTTTATCGACTATCTGCTAATCAAGGACATCAAAAAGCCCAATTCCAGCTTGGTATGCTATACAAAAAAGGGCATGGTGTTGCACAAGACTATCAAGAGGCGACAAGATGGCTGAAAAAGTCACTTGAAGAAATTAAATAAATATTTTAAAACCTACCGCATCACGAATGACACGGTAGGTTTTATTAAAGACTGCTATTATCCTTTTGTTGTTGAATCATAAATGTTACAACAATAAATAAAGCAAAGCTAATTAATAGTGTAGTTCCTCCTACAATAAAGAAGACTAATGTAAAAGTGCTACCAAAATTAAATGGATTTATATTGTAAAACCACATGCCTAACGTTAAGCCCAGAACACCCACAATAGCTGTCCAACCATGAATGGTTACTAATTTTTGTGATTTCACTTTGAAGGCTCTATAAAAAATACCCCAGGCAAACATACTAAGCCAGCCGACCAGTAAAATATGTGCATGTATCGGTCTATATTCATAGCTACCTGATCCCGACATATGTGAACCTAAATATGTGCCGATTAAAGCAAAGATTGCCGCTAATCGAATAAGACGTATGCTCCACTTTTGTTCCATACGATAACTCCCCCTAGTTGTGTTTCAACTAAGTAGCAGTTTATCGTGTGAACATGAACTTTATATGAACTCCTTATGACAAAATTGGTAGATGGATATAAACCTTTGTGCCCGCATGCATCGTACTTTGCATCTGTATGGTCCCTCCATGTAGCTCAACAATTTGTTTGACAATCGCTAAGCCTAGCCCTGTCCCTTGCTTGGTTCTAGACGCATCGGCGCGATAAAAACGGTCATATGCTTTTGCTAATTGATCCTCAGTCATTCCTATCCCACTGTCCTCAACAAGAATTTCAAGTGAGGCAGATCTTTTTTGTAAATGTAGATGTATTTGCCCACCCTCTACATTATATTTAATGGCATTTGTCAGTAAATTATCCCATACATTTTGTAAAAGCCCTGCATCGCCATCAAAAATAATTTGCTCAAGCTTATATGATATTTGAAGCTGTGACTCTTCCATTTGCCAACGATACTTTCGTACGGTTTCCTTTAACTGTTCATCTAAACGATAAGACTCTCGTTTTACAATTCTTGTCGATTGGTCAAGGGAAGTTAATAATAATAACTGTTTGGTTAATGTAGATAGGCGTTTTGTTTCTAGCTCTATGATTGCTGCATATTCCTGTCTTTCCTGTTCAGTAAGGGAAGGATTTTTCAGTAAATCTACATACCCTTGAATATTTAATAAAGGCGACTGAAAATCATGTGATACATTACTAATAAATTCCTTCCGTGTACGATCATTTTCCTGTAATCTCTCGGTCATCCTATTAAAGCTTGATGCTAATTGACCAATTTCATCTGCACGATCAATATCTAGAACTGTATCAAATTTTTCATGTGCTAGCTGTTGAGTGGCTGCTGTTAACTTCGTAATGGGGCGAATTAATGCTTTAGCAAATAGTAGCATGGCAAGAAGACTCAGTACTGTCATAACCAACATTAATCCTGCGAGTATTGTATGCACCTCAGAAAACAATAAACGAATATCTGGTCTTATGAATAGTGCATAGGACTTGCTTTCATAGGTAAATGGCACACCAATTGTATTATTCAGTTCGTTAGCAAAAAATCCTGTTACAAAGGTTTCTTTAGGAAAATCTCGCATACCATGATAGGTTTCCCCATTTAAAACATGCTCCACAACAGATGTTGACAATGTTTTATCACGATATGGACCGCCAAAAAAATGCCCCTCCTCACCAGTTGTCACATATATTTGATAGCCGATTTCACCCAAGGTTGTCAGATAGCTATTTAAATCTTCTGGTTCGTCTGTCTCAATATAATGCACAATATCCTGTGCTATGCTAACGTTTTTCGCATCATTTTTTTCTTTTACAACTTGATGGTAATAGGTATTCGTTACCAAAAAGCCCATACATAAGCTTCCAATCATTACTAGCATTGTTGTTACAACAAATTTACTATATAACGTTTTCATGTTGTTTCCTCTAGCTTATAGCCAACACCTCTTACTGTTGTAATTTCAACAGCCGTGTCATATCGGTTTAATCTTTCACGAATCCGCTTCACATGCGTATTTAACGTTTGCTCATCTCCATCATAGTCATAGCCCCATACTTGTTCCATAATATAGCTGCGAGTAAATACTTGATGGGGGCGTGATGCTAACAAAGCCAGTAATTCAAATTCCTTTAAAGGTAATATAAGTGTATTTTCCCCTATTACAACCTCAAAGCTTCGTCGGTCAATTACTAGTTTACCTACTTGAATGGTTACTTGATTTTTTTTATCAAATCTCCTCAAAATTGCAGCTATACGAAATAATAATTCCTTTGGTTCAAAGGGCTTTACAACATAATCGTCAGATCCTGCTAAAAAGCCACGTTCTTTATCCTCTAGCTCACCTTTTGCTGTTAATAATAAAACAGGAATATCATAATCTTGAGTTAAATACTCTGTTAGTGTAAAACCATCCATTCCTGGCATCATCACATCAACAACAGCTAAATCAGGCAGATTCCCTTCGAGTAAGGCTAGTGCCTGCTTTGCATTTTCAGCAAGTAGCACTTGGTAGCCTTCCTTAGTAAGATAAATATTGACTAGCTGTAAAATATGAACGTCATCATCGACAACAAGGATCTTCATCTGCCCACCTCCAGTTAATAAGAAAAAATCCGATCATATAGAACGAATTTTTTCATCACAAATTACTATTATTTTATAACGAAAATATAGAAATCAACAGCAATAAGAGAAAAGGTAAACCAATCACAATATAGCCTCTAGGATTGGCAAGGTTCATGGTCCATCCTACCCCGAAGCGTTTCTCCACAAAAACGGATGGGTCTTGTCGATTCATATAAATTAAGCCGCCCTTCCAATAACGATCCTCATCCACGTCCATTACCTGGGAATCTATATTTGCTTCATAGCGTACTTTATGTTTATACTTTTTCACCACATATATCAGTAATGAACCCAGCAAAACAACTAAGAACAAAATAAATACTGGTAATAGCTTATAGCCTACTGTCATAGAAGGATAGATGTTGCTTAATTGTAAAATTGTTAATAAAGCTGTTAATGCAGAACTTATCAGTAGTATTTGCCAACTCATGTATTTTCGTGTTTTTAGCTGATCCTCCAACGATTCCTCTTTGCGATTTACAGCTAATTTAATTGCAGAACGTTTAATGGAGTCGGTAATTCCCCACATCATACATTGCATCATTAGCATTACCAGTGGCAGTGAAATAGCCGTAAAATAGGTCTTGTTTCTCCATGCATCCGCTTCACCACTCGGCCCCCAATGTACTGCTATATCATTTGGCATGAGATCGTAATGAAGGTATGTGTAAATGATCAAAAATACGGATATTCCTAATGGTACAGCAAAAAAAGACCAAGGAAGCATTTCATCACGACTTCTTGCAGTTAAATCCACTGCCCGTACTTGTTTAATATTTGCACCCCACTGCTCTTGTTTTTTCAACTTCGATACCTTTTGATGATTTATCCAATACAACGCCATACTTACTGTAAGCATACTAAACAAACAGCTTAATAAAACAATACTTTGAATAGCTTCAGAAGGAGCAAATTGATTGTAACTTATAATCAAGATGATTAGAAAAACTATCCCTGTTCCCCCTACGAACCGCACATACTGTTTTTTCAACTGAGCTAAGATGGGATGCTTAATAATTTGATCAGGCACTGTGACTCCAAAAACGATAGTCTCTCTTACAATATAGGGAACGACTATTTGCAAAGCTAATGTCATGATGTAAATGGTTATAAAAACGCCAAGTAGCATTTTGCTACACTCCCTCTGCTGGAATTTGCAAATCAGCAAATACTTTTTTCATCATGTGCTCAATTTGTTCAGCTGTTGCACCGAGCACCATTCCTTCTGCCACAACAGGTTTTAAATTCTTTTCGATTTGTCGTAGTTGCTCAGGTGATAAAGCTCTCTCCTCTGCTGAACTTATAATAGCTCCAGATTTTGGCCGAATGGTAATAATCCCTTTCGCCTCTAATTCATGATAACTCTTATTAACAGTATGCATATTAACACCTAAATCGGCAGCTAAACTCCGCACAGACGGCAAAGTATCACCTGGCTTCATTTCTCCTCTAGCAATTCCTTCAATAATTTGACGTGTTACCTGCTCATAAATAGGTACGTCTGATTGAAATTCTATTTGAATAAACATGTTTATCAGCTCCACATTTGTTATACAACTAATATAACAAATTTCTCTCCACCTTGCATGAGATTCAAATGTTTAAATGGGGGAATTTTTTATGGTTTCAATAAACCTTTGCACAAGTAAATTCTGCTTCTCATTATTCCTTGTACAAATTGCAATTTTATGTTTAATGGCATGTATATCCTTCACATAAACTCTCGCCAATTGCCCACTCTCTACATACTCTCTAACCGCAAGAGAAGAAATAAAATTTGCACCATAGCCCGCCATGACTGAGCGAATGGTTTCATGAATACCATTAAATTGGAGTGCGATATTTGGTGGTCTCACTTGGTATGTTTGACATAATGAGAAAAGATGCTCCCTCATCGAACTACCTACTTCTCTCATAATAAAAGGCTCCTGAAACATTTCAACTAATGTAATAGATTGATGTGCATAGCGATGATTTGGCGATACTACAAACCATAATTCATCCTCATATAATTCCTCCCACTCTATTTCCTTAGGTCTTTCAGACATTCCCCCACCGTAAATAGCCATATCCGCTTTATAGTTTATTAACTGTTCAAAGGCATCCTTTGTGTTGGTTGTTGTAATCATTAAATTCGCCTGTTCATTAGCAGCCTTGAAAGTAGCCGCCCATTTAGGAATTAAAAAATTAGCAGGTAAGAAAGTTGCAACAATGTGTAAATTCCCAGTTCTTGCAAGTCGATAATCTTCTATAAATGTTTCAATATGTTGCTCAAGAGCAATAAGATTTTGAGCTTTTTCTGCTAGTGTCACACCGAATTCAGTAAGTACTACACCACGTCCCTGTTGTTGAAATAGCTGGACTCCAATTTCATGTTCAAAACGTTTGATTTGACTTGAAACTGCAGGTTGACTTATGCATAGCATTTCTGCAGCTTTTGTAAAACTGCCTGTAACCGCAACTTGATAAAACAATTTTAAGCCATGACTATTCATGATTTAACCTCAATTCATAATCTTTAGTTATGTATTAATAATAATAATATATTTTTATTATGATTCATTCTATCATACACTTGATTGGCAAGCTTGCACTTTAAAGCATAATGAAATGAGGACTGTATAATGACAGAATTAAATGTTTGGCAATACGTAGATGACTATTTCATGACTAAGCTCCTTTCAGAAAACGAACATCTTAATACTGCACTACAGGCTAATAAAGCTGCAGGTATTCCAGAGATTGATGTATCTCCTACTCAAGGGAGACTATTATATTTACTCGCAAAAATGAAAAGTGCGGTAAATATTTTAGAGATCGGCACACTTGGAGGCTATAGCAGTATTTGTTTAGCCCAAGCTCTTCCTCAGGCAGGAAAAGTTGTGACATTAGAAATTAATGAAGAGTACGCCAAAGTTGCCAAGCAAAATATAGCGAATGCAGGGTATGGACCAAAGGTTGAGGTCATTAGGAAATGCCCTAGATACATTACCAAACTTAAAAAACGCTGGACTATTATTTGACTTTATCTTTATTGATGCTGATAAACCTAATAACCCCGCTTACTTGAAGTGGGCTTTAAAATTAGCAAAATCTGGCGCTCTTATCATTGCAGATAATGTTGTACGTAATGGTGAGGTAACTAATGAAAATAGTGAGGATGAACGTGTTAGAGGCGTACAAGAATTTATAGATTTAGTAAAAGCAAACCCAAGAATTGAAGCAACGGCTATACAAACAGTGGGTGTCAAAGGGTATGACGGCTTTGTACTAGCCGTAGTAAATTAGCATAGAAAAACCGCGTAACTAAAAAAGTAGTTACGCGGATGTACTATATAAAAGATGCCTTACTGCTCCCCATCTAAGCTAGTAAGACATCTTTACCCCTTAAAATCTCTTAACTTTTATTTATAGACCCCTTTTAATTCAATCGTGCTCATCTCTCTAAACGGGGGAACAGACCCCGTCACGTTATGTTAGTGGAATAGGCTGGATTGTACTCGAGTGCAATCCTTAGATAGTTATTAGGAAAGTTTGATATGTTGGATAGTAGACTTGTATTTTACGCTAATTTTTCATACCCTGGAAGTGTCAAGAATTCCGCAAATTCATCTTGTTCAATTAAGGATTTAAACAGTTCAGCAGCTTCTTCATAGCGACCACTGTTATAAGCTTGTTCCCCAACAGCCTCTTTAATTTTCACAAGTTCTTCTTCCAATATTTCTAAAACAAATGCTAGTGTAATACCACGTCCATCATCTAAGATTCCTTTCGGATGACGGATCCATTGCCATACTTGTGTACGAGAGATTTCTGCTGTTGCAGCATCCTCCATCAAGTTATTAATTGGTGCAGCTCCGTTACCTCGAAGCCATGAAGCAATATATTGTACACCAACACTACAGTTAATACGTAGACCTTCAATTGTTATTGTTCCTTCTGGTACAGCTACTAAATCTTCGGCAGATACTTGTACATCCTCACGCTTTTTATGAATTTGGTTAGGAGTTGTCATAATTGCATCAAATTGCTCCATCGCTGTTGCAACCATACCAGGATGTGCTACCCATGTACCGTCATGCCCCTCTGTTGCCTCACGACGTTTATCTTCTGCCACCTTTGCAAATGCCACTGCATTGGCCTCATCGTCATTTTTAACTGGAATTTGAGCTGCCATTCCGCCCATTGCTGGTGCATTTCGCTTGTGACATGTTTGAATACATAAAGATGTATAGGCTTTCATAAAAGGTACTGTCATCGTTACTTGCCCACGGTCTGGCAAAATAACATCAGCTTGATTGCGTAGACGCTTAATATAGCTGAAAATATAATCCCAACGACCGCAATTCAAACCAGCTGAATGTTCACGTAGCTCATATAAAATTTCATCCATCTCAAACGCAGCTAAAATCGTTTCGATTAATACAGTAGCTTTTATTGTCCCCTGTGGAATACCAATATAATCTTGAGCAAACACAAAGACATCATTCCATAGTCGAGCCTCTAAATGACTTTCAAGTTTTGGTAGATAGAAATATGGCCCTGTACCTTGTGCAAGTGCGTTTTTGGCATTGTGGAATAGATATAAACCGAAGTCAAAGAAACTGCCAGAAATCGGCTCTCCATCCACCAGGACATGCTTCTCAAGCAAGTGTAGACCTCGTGGACGAACTAACAGCACTGCTGTCTCATCATTTAATTTATATGTTTTACCATTGGATTCTTGTGTAAACTCAATCGTCTTATTAATAGCATCACGCATATTAATTTGACCGCCAATCATATTTTCCCATGTCGGAGAAGATGCATCTTCAAAGCATGCCATGAACATTTTTGCTCCAGAATTTAACGCATTAATAACCATTTTCCGATCAACTGGCCCTGTAATTTCAACACGGCGATCTTGTAAGTCGTTTGGAAGTGGTGCGATTACCCAATCACCTTCCCGAATATGCTTTGTCTCTGGTAGGAAATCCAGCTTCTCTCCCGCATCAAGTCGTTTTTGGCGTTCTTGTCGAGCCTCCAACAGCTCCTTGCGACGAGCATCAAATTTTTCGTGCAGAGCAAGAACTAATTCAAGAGCTTCAGGTGTCAAAATTTCATTAGTTTGCTCATTTTGTTCTCCAACAATTTTAAGCTTACCTGTCGTTGCTTGTTCCATTAGCTGTTTACCCACCTTTGCCATTTTAGTTTCGTCATCCTCCGCTTTAGGAGGAGCGGAGGAGACTATTCTATGATTATGAATTTAGGAAAACACGTATTTAAACTACGACTTATACAAACTGTTCTGTTTCAGTAGAACCTGCCATTGCTGTTGTAGAAGAAGTACCACCAGAGATAACTTGAGAGATTTCATCAAAGTATCCAGTACCTACTTCGCGTTGGTGACGTGTAGCTGTATAGCCTTTAGACTCAGAAGCAAATTCTGCCTGCTGTAGCTTAGAATATGCAGACATACCATTATCTTTATAGTCATGAGCAAGCTCAAACATAGAGTGGTTAAGTGCATGGAAACCTGCTAAAGTAACGAATTGGAATTTGTAACCCAACTTACCAAGTTCACGTTGATACTCTGCGATTTCTTCTTCTGAAAGATTTGCCTTCCAGTTGAATGAAGGTGAGCAGTTGTATGCAAGCATTTTACCTGGGAACTCAGCATGAATAGCTTCAGCAAATTCTCTAGCTTCTTCAAGTGATGGTTTAGAAGTTTCACACCAAATTAAATCTGCATATGGAGCGTAAGCTAAACCACGAGCAATTGCTTGTTTGATTCCAGCTTTTGTACGGAAGAAGCCTTCAGGTGTGCGTTCACCAGTGATGAACTCTGCATCACGTGGATCAATATCTGATGTAACCATATCAGCAGCATCAGCATCTGTACGTGCAATTAAAATTGTATCTACACCCATTACATCTGTTGCTAAACGTGCAGCTACTAAGTTACGAACAGCATTTTGTGTTGGAAGTAATACTTTACCTCCAAGGTGTCCACATTTCTTTTCAGATGCTAATTGATCTTCTAAGTGAACACCCGCTGCTCCTGCTTCAATCATACCTTTTACAAGCTCGAATACGTTTAGAGGCCCACCAAAACCTGCTTCTGCGTCTGCTACAATTGGCGCGAACCAATCAAATTGATCAACACGTCCTTCAGCATGATCAATTTGATCTGCACGTTGAAGCGCTTGATTAATTCGTTTTACTACTGCTGGTACAGAGTTAGCTGGATATAATGATTGGTCAGGATACATTTGACCAGACAGGTTTGCATCAGCAGCTACTTGCCAGCCTGATAGATAGATAGCCTTTAATCCAGCTTTTACTTGTTGTACTGCCTGATTCCCCGTTAATGCCCCCAATGCATTGATAAACGGTTCCTCATGTAATGAATTCCAAAGTCGAGTAGCACCTTTTTGTGCTAGTGTTTGTTCAATTACTACTGTCCCCTGTAATTTAACAACTTCTTCTGCTGAATATGTGCGTTCAATACCAGCCCAACGTGGGTTTTCAGCCCATTGTTTTTCTAAAGCTTCGATTCTTTCTTGACGAGTTGACATATTGAAATTCCACCTTCCCCTTTGTGTACAATATACTCTGTTAAAAAACTTTTAATTATCTGTTCCATAACAGGTTTATTTGTTGTAAATTAATATATAACAGACTATTTGAATTTTCATTATTTTTCGATAAAAGATCCAATTTTAAGGATAAAACTACCTTTTTTGACGATGAAATTTGGAAGACTGTTTACAAACAAGGGGGATATTCACAATGAACAATGAGTTAAATTCTTTCGTAAAAGATATTTCACAACAATATATTTTTCTGTTGAAAGACTGGATACCTGCTGATTCATCCATTGCTATTGCTGTTGAAAATGCTTATGTTTATTTTCACTCTGGTCACCAAAGTATTCATTTAGAGATAGGTCAACAAGTATTACCTGGGAGTATTGCCGACCAAGTGTTACAGACTCAAAAAAAAACAGATGCTATTTTAGATAATTCCCTTTTCGATACGCCATATTATGGCATTGGTTATCCCATATACATTCAAAATAAGCATGCTGCTCTCGTCATTGTCCTACCGTCATCATTTACAGCAAAAAGAGCAGAACCATTTCAATTTTTAACTGGAAAGCAAGAGGAGGAATGGAATCCTGTAGCAATTAATAAAATATCTCATATTGAAAGCCTACAGAAAAAAACATGGTTTTATGTAGAGGGTGATCAGTATAAAACAAGTATTACACTTAAAGAACTTCAATTACGATTACCATCATATTTTATTCGTATCCATAGATCTTACATTGTAAATATACATTTCATAAAAAAAATGGCACGTGATTTAACGTCAAATTTTATTGTCACTTTAACTGATGGAAGTGAGTTACCAGTAAGTCAATCTTATCTAAATGATCTTCGGAGTGCTCTTGAGTTTTAGTATATACGGCTGTCCTTTTCCGGGGACAGCCTACTTTAAACTATCTTCTTAATTTGATACAACAAAAAAGACCAGAGAATTTATTCTCTGATCTTTCTTTTGCCTAGCGACGTCCTACTCTCACAGGGGGAAGCCCCCAACTACCATCGGCGCTAAAGAGCTTAACTTCCGTGTTCGGTATGGGAACGGGTGTGACCTCTTTGCCATCATCACTAGACTTTTTATTTAATTGAAAGATTTATTCTTTCAAAACTGGATAAACGGCTCATTGAATGTTTCAAACTTTTTTGGTTAAGTCCTCGATCGATTAGTATTCGTCAGCTCCATGTGTCACCACACTTCCACCTCGAACCTATCTACCTCATCGTCTTTGAGGGATCTTACTTACTTGCGTAATGGGAAATCTCATCTTGAGGGGGGCTTCATGCTTAGATGCTTTCAGCACTTATCCCGTCCACACATAGCTACCCAGCGATGCCTTTGGCAAGACAACTGGTACACCAGCGGTGTGTCCATCCCGGTCCTCTCGTACTAAGGACAGCTCCTCTCAAATTTCCTACGCCCACGACGGATAGGGACCGAACTGTCTCACGACGTTCTGAACCCAGCTCGCGTACCGCTTTAATGGGCGAACAGCCCAACCCTTGGGACCGACTACAGCCCCAGGATGCGATGAGCCGACATCGAGGTGCCAAACCTCCCCGTCGATGTGGACTCTTGGGGGAGATAAGCCTGTTATCCCCGGGGTAGCTTTTATCCGTTGAGCGATGGCCCTTCCATGCGGAACCACCGGATCACTAAGCCCGTCTTTCGACCCTGCTCGACTTGTAGGTCTCGCAGTCAAGCTCCCTTGTGCCTTTACACTCTACGAATGATTTCCAACCATTCTGAGGGAACCTTTGGGCGCCTCCGTTACCTTTTAGGAGGCGACCGCCCCAGTCAAACTGTCCGCCTGACACTGTCTCCTGCCCCGCTAAGGGGCATGGGTTAGAATTTCAATACAACCAGGGTAGTATCCCACCGACGCCTCCTTCGAAGCTGGCGCTCCGAGATCTCTGGCTCCTACCTATCCTGTACAAGTTGTACCAAAATTCAATATCAGGCTACAGTAAAGCTCCACGGGGTCTTTCCGTCCTGTCGCGGGTAACCTGCATCTTCACAGGTACTATAATTTCACCGAGTCTCTCGTTGAGACAGTGCCCAGATCGTTACGCCTTTCGTGCGGGTCGGAACTTACCCGACAAGGAATTTCGCTACCTTAGGACCGTTATAGTTACGGCCGCCGTTTACTGGGGCTTCAATTCGCAGCTTCGCTTGCGCTAACCACTCCTCTTAACCTTCCAGCACCGGGCAGGCGTCAGCCCCTATACGTCACCTTACGGTTTTGCAGAGACCTGTGTTTTTGCTAAACAGTCGCCTGGGCCTATTCACTGCGGCTCTCATGCGCTTGCACGCTCAAGAGCACCCCTTCTCCCGAAGTTACGGGGTCATTTTGCCGAGTTCCTTAACGAGAGTTCTCTCGCACACCTTAGGATTCTCTCCTCGACTACCTGTGTCGGTTTGCGGTACGGGCACCTCTCACCTCGATAGAGGCTTTTCTTGGCAGTGTGAAATCAGGAACTTCGTCCATACGGACTCGCCATCACAGCTCAACGTTACAGTGTGCGGATTTGCCTACACACACGCCTTACTGCTTGGACGCGCACAACCAACGGCGCGCTTACCCTATCCTACTGCGTCCCCCCATTTCTCAAACGGTGAGGAGGTGGTACAGGAATATCAACCTGTTGTCCATCGCCTACGCCTATCGGCCTCGGCTTAGGTCCCGACTAACCCTGAGCGGACGAGCCTTCCTCAGGAAACCTTAGTCATACGGTGGACGGGATTCTCACCCGTCTTTCGCTACTCATACCGGCATTCTCACTTCTAAGCGCTCCACCAGTCCTTCCGATCTGACTTCAACGCACTTAGAACGCTCTCCTACCACTGACATCGTAGATGTCAATCCACAGCTTCGGTGAATCGTTTAGCCCCGATACATTTTCGGCGCAGCGTCACTCGACCAGTGAGCTATTACGCACTCTTTAAATGATGGCTGCTTCTAAGCCAACATCCTGGTTGTCTGTGCAACGCCACATCCTTTTCCACTTAACGATTACTTTGGGACCTTAGCTGGTGGTCTGGGCTGTTTCCCTTTTGACTACGGATCTTATCACTCGCAGTCTGACTCCCGTGTATAAATATCTGGCATTCGGAGTTTGTCTGAATTCGGTAAACCGGGATGGCCCCCTAGTCCAAACAGTGCTCTACCTCCAGTATTCTCATCACGAGGCTAGCCCTAAAGCTATTTCGGAGAGAACCAGCTATCTCCAAGTTCGATTGGAATTTCTCCGCTACCCACACCTCATCCCCGCACTTTTCAACGTGCGTGGGTTCGGGCCTCCAGTAAGTGTTACCTCACCTTCACCCTGGACATGGGTAGATCACCTGGTTTCGGGTCTACGACCACGTACTATTTCGCCCTATTCAGACTCGCTTTCGCTGCGGCTCCGCCTTCTAAAGCTTAACCTTGCACGTAATCGTAACTCGCCGGTTCATTCTACAAAAGGCACGCTATCACCCATTAACGGGCTCTAACTACTTGTAGGCACACGGTTTCAGGATCTCTTTCACTCCCCTTCCGGGGTGCTTTTCACCTTTCCCTCACGGTACTGGTTCACTATCGGTCACTAGGTAGTATTTAGCCTTGGGAGATGGTCCTCCCGGATTCCGACGGAATTTCACGTGTTCCGCCGTACTCAGGATCCACTCAGGAGAGAACGAACTTTCGACTACAGGGCTTTTACCTGCTCTGGCGGACCTTTCCAAGTCGCTTCATCTAACTCGCTCTTTTGTAACTCCGTATAGAGTGTCCTACAACCCCAAGAGGCAAGCCTCTTGGTTTGGGCTCTTCCCGTTTCGCTCGCCGCTACTCAGGGAATCGATTTTTCTTTCTCTTCCTCCAGGTACTTAGATGTTTCAGTTCCCTGGGTCTGCCTTCAAGACGCTATGTATTCACGTCAAGATACTACGCGATTAAACGTAGTGGGTTCCCCCATTCGGAAATCTCCGGATCAAAGCTCACTTACAGCTCCCCGAAGCATATCGGTGTTAGTGCCGTCCTTCTTCGGCTCCTAGTGCCAAGGCATTCGCCGTGCGCCCTTAATAACTTAACCAAGTTATTAAGCCTATAAAAAAACTTAAAAAATAAATGTGTTTGTTACAATTTCAATGTCGTTTTATCCAGTTTTCAAAGAACAAAAAAATGGTGGAGCCTAGCGGGATCGAACCGCTGACCTCCTGCGTGCAAGGCAGGCGCTCTCCCAGCTGAGCTAAGGCCCCAAGAGGTATATATGGTGGGCCTAAATGGACTCGAACCATCGACCTCACGCTTATCAGGCGTGCGCTCTAACCAGCTGAGCTATAGGCCCTCTTGGAAGTTTTATTAAATTTCATAAACCTTCAAAACTGAACGCAAAACGTAATCTTACAAACCCAAGGTTTGTATTCCGAAATAATCCTTAGAAAGGAGGTGATCCAGCCGCACCTTCCGATACGGCTACCTTGTTACGACTTCACCCCAATCATCTATCCCACCTTCGGCGGCTGGCTCCAAAAGGTTACCTCACCGACTTCGGGTGTTACAAACTCTCGTGGTGTGACGGGCGGTGTGTACAAGGCCCGGGAACGTATTCACCGCGGCATGCTGATCCGCGATTACTAGCGATTCCGGCTTCATGTAGGCGAGTTGCAGCCTACAATCCGAACTGAGAACGACTTTATCGGATTAGCTCCCTCTCGCGAGTTGGCAACCGTTTGTATCGTCCATTGTAGCACGTGTGTAGCCCAGGTCATAAGGGGCATGATGATTTGACGTCATCCCCACCTTCCTCCGGTTTGTCACCGGCAGTCACCTTAGAGTGCCCAACTAAATGATGGCAACTAAGATCAAGGGTTGCGCTCGTTGCGGGACTTAACCCAACATCTCACGACACGAGCTGACGACAACCATGCACCACCTGTCACCGTTGCCCCCGAAGGGGAAACTATATCTCTACAGTGGTCAACGGGATGTCAAGACCTGGTAAGGTTCTTCGCGTTGCTTCGAATTAAACCACATGCTCCACCGCTTGTGCGGGCCCCCGTCAATTCCTTTGAGTTTCAGTCTTGCGACCGTACTCCCCAGGCGGAGTGCTTAATGCGTTAGCTGCAGCACTAAGGGGCGGAAACCCCCTAACACTTAGCACTCATCGTTTACGGCGTGGACTACCAGGGTATCTAATCCTGTTTGCTCCCCACGCTTTCGCGCCTCAGCGTCAGTTACAGACCAGAAAGTCGCCTTCGCCACTGGTGTTCCTCCAAATCTCTACGCATTTCACCGCTACACTTGGAATTCCACTTTCCTCTTCTGCACTCAAGTCCCCCAGTTTCCAATGACCCTCCACGGTTGAGCCGTGGGCTTTCACATCAGACTTAAAGGACCGCCTGCGCGCGCTTTACGCCCAATAATTCCGGACAACGCTTGCCACCTACGTATTACCGCGGCTGCTGGCACGTAGTTAGCCGTGGCTTTCTAATAAGGTACCGTCAAGGTACAGCCAGTTACTACTGTACTTGTTCTTCCCTTACAACAGAGTTTTACGATCCGAAAACCTTCTTCACTCACGCGGCGTTGCTCCATCAGGCTTTCGCCCATTGTGGAAGATTCCCTACTGCTGCCTCCCGTAGGAGTCTGGGCCGTGTCTCAGTCCCAGTGTGGCCGATCACCCTCTCAGGTCGGCTACGCATCGTCGCCTTGGTGAGCCGTTACCTCACCAACTAGCTAATGCGCCGCGGGCCCATCCTATAGCGACAGCCGAAACCGTCTTTCAGTCTTTCACCATGAAGCAAAAGAGATTATTCGGTATTAGCCCCGGTTTCCCGGAGTTATCCCAAACTATAGGGTAGGTTGCCCACGTGTTACTCACCCGTCCGCCGCTAACGTCAAAGGAGCAAGCTCCTTTTCTGTTCGCTCGACTTGCATGTATTAGGCACGCCGCCAGCGTTCGTCCTGAGCCAGGATCAAACTCTCCATAAAAGAAATTTGATTAGCTCAAATTTTGCTGGCATCATGTTTGATGTCCAAAATTATGTTTCGTTCACTAGCAAAACTAGCTACTTAAAACTTTATTGATTACGTTTTGCTTGTTCAGTTTTCAAGGTTCATGTGATTGAATTGGTGGAGCCTAGCGGGATCGAACCGCTGACCTCCTGCGTGCAAGGCAGGCGCTCTCCCAGCTGAGCTAAGGCCCCATATTTTTATTTTTAGGAAATGGTCGGGAAGACAGGATTCGAACCTGCGACCCCTTGGTCCCAAACCAAGTGCTCTACCAAGCTGAGCTACTTCCCGTTGTTCTTATGGCGCGCCCGACAGGAGTCGAACCCATAACCTTCTGATCCGTAGTCAGACGCTCTATCCAATTGAGCTACGGGCGCATTTAAAATGGTGCCGAGGACCGGAATCGAACCGGTACGGTAGTCACCTACCGCAGGATTTTAAGTCCTGTGCGTCTGCCAGTTCCGCCACCCCGGCACATTTGGAGCGGAAGACGAGGTTCGAACTCGCGACCCCCACCTTGGCAAGGTGGTGTTCTACCACTGAACTACTTCCGCATGTGCATAAGCTTTTTTTATCTGGCAATTAAAATAATGGTGCGGGTGAAGGGAGTCGAACCCCCACGCCTTGCGGCGCTAGATCCTAAGTCTAGTGCGTCTGCCAATTCCGCCACACCCGCTTATTATTATTTATAAATGGTGAGCCATGAAGGACTCGAACCTTCGACCCTCTGATTAAAAGTCAGATGCTCTACCAACTGAGCTAATGGCTCGAAAAAATGGTGCCGGCTATAGGAATCGAACCCACGACCTACTGATTACAAGTCAGTTGCTCTACCTGCTGAGCTAAACCGGCATATGGTGGAGGATGACGGGCTCGAACCGCCGACCCTCTGCTTGTAAGGCAGATGCTCTCCCAGCTGAGCTAATCCTCCTGGGTATTATGCCTAGCGACGTCCTACTCTCACAGGGGGAAGCCCCCAACTACCATCGGCGCTAAAGAGCTTAACTTCCGTGTTCGGTATGGGAACGGGTGTGACCTCTTTGCCATCATCACTAGACTTATTAAAAGACAAGATTTATTATACCATATTTCAGTATAAATGCAAGCTTTTTTTAAAAGCTTACTTGTTCTTTCAAAACTGGATAAACGGCACATTGAATGTTTCAAACTTTTTTGGTTAAGTCCTCGATCGATTAGTATTCGTCAGCTCCATGTGTCACCACACTTCCACCTCGAACCTATCTACCTCATCGTCTTTGAGGGATCTTACTTACTTGCGTAATGGGAAATCTCATCTTGAGGGGGGCTTCATGCTTAGATGCTTTCAGCACTTATCCCGTCCACACATAGCTACCCAGCGATGCCTTTGGCAAGACAACTGGTACACCAGCGGTGTGTCCATCCCGGTCCTCTCGTACTAAGGACAGCTCCTCTCAAATTTCCTACGCCCACGACGGATAGGGACCGAACTGTCTCACGACGTTCTGAACCCAGCTCGCGTACCGCTTTAATGGGCGAACAGCCCAACCCTTGGGACCGACTACAGCCCCAGGATGCGATGAGCCGACATCGAGGTGCCAAACCTCCCCGTCGATGTGGACTCTTGGGGGAGATAAGCCTGTTATCCCCGGGGTAGCTTTTATCCGTTGAGCGATGGCCCTTCCATGCGGAACCACCGGATCACTAAGCCCGTCTTTCGACCCTGCTCGACTTGTAGGTCTCGCAGTCAAGCTCCCTTGTGCCTTTACACTCTACGAATGATTTCCAACCATTCTGAGGGAACCTTTGGGCGCCTCCGTTACCTTTTAGGAGGCGACCGCCCCAGTCAAACTGTCCGCCTGACACTGTCTCCTGCCCCGCTAAGGGGCATGGGTTAGAATTTCAATACAACCAGGGTAGTATCCCACCGACGCCTCCTTCGAAGCTGGCGCTCCGAGATCTCTGGCTCCTACCTATCCTGTACAAGTTGTACCAAAATTCAATATCAGGCTACAGTAAAGCTCCACGGGGTCTTTCCGTCCTGTCGCGGGTAACCTGCATCTTCACAGGTACTATAATTTCACCGAGTCTCTCGTTGAGACAGTGCCCAGATCGTTACGCCTTTCGTGCGGGTCGGAACTTACCCGACAAGGAATTTCGCTACCTTAGGACCGTTATAGTTACGGCCGCCGTTTACTGGGGCTTCAATTCGCAGCTTCGCTTGCGCTAACCACTCCTCTTAACCTTCCAGCACCGGGCAGGCGTCAGCCCCTATACGTCACCTTACGGTTTTGCAGAGACCTGTGTTTTTGCTAAACAGTCGCCTGGGCCTATTCACTGCGGCTCTCATGCGCTTGCACGCTCAAGAGCACCCCTTCTCCCGAAGTTACGGGGTCATTTTGCCGAGTTCCTTAACGAGAGTTCTCTCGCACACCTTAGGATTCTCTCCTCGACTACCTGTGTCGGTTTGCGGTACGGGCACCTCTCACCTCGATAGAGGCTTTTCTTGGCAGTGTGAAATCAGGAACTTCGTCCATACGGACTCGCCATCACAGCTCAACGTTACAGTGTGCGGATTTGCCTACACACACGCCTTACTGCTTGGACGCGCACAACCAACGGCGCGCTTACCCTATCCTACTGCGTCCCCCCATTTCTCAAACGGTGAGGAGGTGGTACAGGAATATCAACCTGTTGTCCATCGCCTACGCCTATCGGCCTCGGCTTAGGTCCCGACTAACCCTGAGCGGACGAGCCTTCCTCAGGAAACCTTAGTCATACGGTGGACGGGATTCTCACCCGTCTTTCGCTACTCATACCGGCATTCTCACTTCTAAGCGCTCCACCAGTCCTTCCGATCTGACTTCAACGCACTTAGAACGCTCTCCTACCACTGACATCGTAGATGTCAATCCACAGCTTCGGTGAATCGTTTAGCCCCGATACATTTTCGGCGCAGCGTCACTCGACCAGTGAGCTATTACGCACTCTTTAAATGATGGCTGCTTCTAAGCCAACATCCTGGTTGTCTGTGCAACGCCACATCCTTTTCCACTTAACGATTACTTTGGGACCTTAGCTGGTGGTCTGGGCTGTTTCCCTTTTGACTACGGATCTTATCACTCGCAGTCTGACTCCCGTGTATAAATATCTGGCATTCGGAGTTTGTCTGAATTCGGTAAACCGGGATGGCCCCCTAGTCCAAACAGTGCTCTACCTCCAGTATTCTCATCACGAGGCTAGCCCTAAAGCTATTTCGGAGAGAACCAGCTATCTCCAAGTTCGATTGGAATTTCTCCGCTACCCACACCTCATCCCCGCACTTTTCAACGTGCGTGGGTTCGGGCCTCCAGTAAGTGTTACCTCACCTTCACCCTGGACATGGGTAGATCACCTGGTTTCGGGTCTACGACCACGTACTATTTCGCCCTATTCAGACTCGCTTTCGCTGCGGCTCCGCCTTCTAAAGCTTAACCTTGCACGTAATCGTAACTCGCCGGTTCATTCTACAAAAGGCACGCTATCACCCATTAACGGGCTCTAACTACTTGTAGGCACACGGTTTCAGGATCTCTTTCACTCCCCTTCCGGGGTGCTTTTCACCTTTCCCTCACGGTACTGGTTCACTATCGGTCACTAGGTAGTATTTAGCCTTGGGAGATGGTCCTCCCGGATTCCGACGGAATTTCACGTGTTCCGCCGTACTCAGGATCCACTCAGGAGAGAACGAACTTTCGACTACAGGGCTTTTACCTGCTCTGGCGGACCTTTCCAAGTCGCTTCATCTAACTCGCTCTTTTGTAACTCCGTATAGAGTGTCCTACAACCCCAAGAGGCAAGCCTCTTGGTTTGGGCTCTTCCCGTTTCGCTCGCCGCTACTCAGGGAATCGATTTTTCTTTCTCTTCCTCCAGGTACTTAGATGTTTCAGTTCCCTGGGTCTGCCTTCAAGACGCTATGTATTCACGTCAAGATACTACGCGATTAAACGTAGTGGGTTCCCCCATTCGGAAATCTCCGGATCAAAGCTCACTTACAGCTCCCCGAAGCATATCGGTGTTAGTGCCGTCCTTCTTCGGCTCCTAGTGCCAAGGCATTCGCCGTGCGCCCTTAATAACTTAACCAAGTTATTAAGCCTATAAAAAACTTAAAAAATAAATGTGTTTGTTACAATTTCAATGTCGTTTTATCCAGTTTTCAAAGAACAAGTTTTGAAGTGTTTCATTCAGATAGAATGAACCTTCAAAACTGAACGCAAAACGTAATCTTACAAACCCAAGGTTTGTATTCCGAAATAATCCTTAGAAAGGAGGTGATCCAGCCGCACCTTCCGATACGGCTACCTTGTTACGACTTCACCCCAATCATCTATCCCACCTTCGGCGGCTGGCTCCAAAAGGTTACCTCACCGACTTCGGGTGTTACAAACTCTCGTGGTGTGACGGGCGGTGTGTACAAGGCCCGGGAACGTATTCACCGCGGCATGCTGATCCGCGATTACTAGCGATTCCGGCTTCATGTAGGCGAGTTGCAGCCTACAATCCGAACTGAGAACGACTTTATCGGATTAGCTCCCTCTCGCGAGTTGGCAACCGTTTGTATCGTCCATTGTAGCACGTGTGTAGCCCAGGTCATAAGGGGCATGATGATTTGACGTCATCCCCACCTTCCTCCGGTTTGTCACCGGCAGTCACCTTAGAGTGCCCAACTAAATGATGGCAACTAAGATCAAGGGTTGCGCTCGTTGCGGGACTTAACCCAACATCTCACGACACGAGCTGACGACAACCATGCACCACCTGTCACCGTTGCCCCCGAAGGGGAAACTATATCTCTACAGTGGTCAACGGGATGTCAAGACCTGGTAAGGTTCTTCGCGTTGCTTCGAATTAAACCACATGCTCCACCGCTTGTGCGGGCCCCCGTCAATTCCTTTGAGTTTCAGTCTTGCGACCGTACTCCCCAGGCGGAGTGCTTAATGCGTTAGCTGCAGCACTAAGGGGCGGAAACCCCCTAACACTTAGCACTCATCGTTTACGGCGTGGACTACCAGGGTATCTAATCCTGTTTGCTCCCCACGCTTTCGCGCCTCAGCGTCAGTTACAGACCAGAAAGTCGCCTTCGCCACTGGTGTTCCTCCAAATCTCTACGCATTTCACCGCTACACTTGGAATTCCACTTTCCTCTTCTGCACTCAAGTCCCCCAGTTTCCAATGACCCTCCACGGTTGAGCCGTGGGCTTTCACATCAGACTTAAAGGACCGCCTGCGCGCGCTTTACGCCCAATAATTCCGGACAACGCTTGCCACCTACGTATTACCGCGGCTGCTGGCACGTAGTTAGCCGTGGCTTTCTAATAAGGTACCGTCAAGGTACAGCCAGTTACTACTGTACTTGTTCTTCCCTTACAACAGAGTTTTACGATCCGAAAACCTTCTTCACTCACGCGGCGTTGCTCCATCAGGCTTTCGCCCATTGTGGAAGATTCCCTACTGCTGCCTCCCGTAGGAGTCTGGGCCGTGTCTCAGTCCCAGTGTGGCCGATCACCCTCTCAGGTCGGCTACGCATCGTCGCCTTGGTGAGCCGTTACCTCACCAACTAGCTAATGCGCCGCGGGCCCATCCTATAGCGACAGCCGAAACCGTCTTTCAGTCTTTCACCATGAAGCAAAAGAGATTATTCGGTATTAGCCCCGGTTTCCCGGAGTTATCCCAAACTATAGGGTAGGTTGCCCACGTGTTACTCACCCGTCCGCCGCTAACGTCAAAGGAGCAAGCTCCTTTTCTGTTCGCTCGACTTGCATGTATTAGGCACGCCGCCAGCGTTCGTCCTGAGCCAGGATCAAACTCTCCATAAAAGAAATTTGATTAGCTCAAATTTTGCTGGCATCATGTTTGATGTCCAAAATTATGTTTCGTTCACTAGCAAAACTAGCTACTTAAAACTTTATTGATTACGTTTTGCTTGTTCAGTTTTCAAGGTTCATTCAGCAACCATCTCTCGACAGCAACTTTTAAATTATAACATTTCTTCACTTCGTTGTCAACACTTTTTTAAAATGTTTTTTCAAATCAGCGGAGACAACTTTTAAATTATATTATAATCAATTATTCATGTCAACATCTTTTTTTCAAATTGTTTTTGAAGTTCAATGTTGTTGATTGCATCGTCTTAACGACAAGTAATAATATATCACGTTAGAAAAAACTTCGCAAGTGTTTTTTATACAAAATCTAATTTAATTTAACAAACTTGCTTTAATAAGCAAATTTGTGTATTTACGAGAATCGTAAATCATAGTATCTTTCCTTATTTATTATTTGTTTTACTATACATCTCTTTCTATTAAATCTCAATATTTTAAATTAAAATACTACTTACTTTTCAAGTTAAATATAGCTCATAAAACTTAGTGTAAAATTACTTCCTAAATAAAACTACAAATTTAATTAGTTGTTTAGGTCAAAGAAGGTTTTTAAAAATTGCATTATGAAAATAAGCAGGCGCTAAAGTAGAAGTACTTTAGCGCCTGCTTATTTCTAATAGTCCCTATTTTATTTCATTACCTTGAGGGTCAACTATATTTAAGCACCACAAGAAGTTATCCCATGCAGAATACCAGCCACTAAAGATTTCAGAAGAATCGTCCCAACGAACATCAAATTTCTTATGGCCATCTATTTCTACTAAATATAAAGTAAGATTCTCGTCTTTTTTAGCAACGACTAATTTCATACCATGCTCGAGCTCTTCCTCCGTAAATGGAACATCAGAAACAGAACGTAATTGTGCCTGTTCAAATACTTGTTTGTTAATAATTTTGTAATTCATTATAAGCCCCCAATAAAATACTTCTTTTTATACTTATTGTATTTGATTTGAAAAACATAGAACTATAAAAGTATAACCTAAATATAATCTACGTTTAAACAACTTAATTTTTTTCATTGAGCAAAAAGAAGAGAACTCACCTATCCTGTGAATTCTCCTCTTAATTCATTGAATGCTCTTTAGCAGCTCTATAAAGAGCCTACGCAGTAATTTATTTTGTAATATGACGCATTGTTGGGAACAATAATACATCACGAATTGACGGTGAATTTGTTAGTAGCATAATTAAACGGTCAATACCTATACCTAAACCACCTGTTGGAGGCATACCGTATTCTAATGCTTCAATGAAATCATTGTCCATTTCATGTGCCTCATCATTACCTGCTTCTTTTTCTGCTAATTGTGCTTCAAAGCGTTGGCGTTGGTCGATAGGGTCATTTAACTCTGTGAAGGCATTGGCGTGCTCACGACGAACGATAAATAACTCAAAGCGATCTGTAAAACGCTCGTCCTCTGGATTTTTCTTCGCAAGAGGTGAGATTTCTACAGGGTGACCATATACAAATGTAGGCTGTACAAGCGTCTCTTCTACTTTCTGTTCGAAGAATTCATTGATAATATGACCTACTTCGTGAACATCCTTCACTTCAACTCCATGCTCTTTAGCAAGTGCTTGTGCTTGTTCTTTTGTCATCGGCTGCCAGAAGTCTACACCTGTTGCCTCTTTTACAGCGTCAACCATATGAACTCGTTTCCAGCCTACAGCAAGGTTGATTTCATCTTCACCATATTGAACAGAAGTTGTACCGAGAACTTCTTGAGCAACATGTGCAATAAGGTTTTCAGTTAGAGACATGATATCTTGATAATCAGCATATGCTTCATATAGTTCAATCATTGTAAATTCAGGGTTGTGGCGTGTAGAAATCCCTTCATTACGGAACACACGTCCGATCTCGTAAACTTTCTCTAAACCACCAACTATTAAACGTTTTAAATGCAATTCGATGGCAATTCGCATATATAATTCCATATCAAGGGCATTGTGATGCGTAATAAATGGACGAGCTGCTGCGCCACCTGCAATTGTGTGAAGCATTGGTGTTTCTACTTCTAAGTATCCAGCATTATCTAAATAATTTCGGATTGCACGAATAATTTTCGAACGCGTGATAAATGTCTTTTTGCTATCTTCGTTTGTCATTAAATCTAGATAACGTTGGCGATAACGTTGCTCAACATCCTGTAAGCCGTGGAATTTCTCTGGCATAGGACGTAGCGCTTTTGTAAGGAATGTGAATTCCTCAGCCTTTACAGAAAGTTCTCCTACTTGTGTACGGAACACGTTACCACGCACACCCACGATATCTCCTAAATCAGCTTGTTTAAATAATTCATACGCTTCTTCGCCTACATGATCTTGACGAACATAAATTTGAATTTGACCATTTAAATCTTGAATATGTGCAAAGCCAGCTTTTCCTTTACCACGTTTCGTCATAATACGGCCCGCAATAATTACCTCTTGAAGGTTTTCCTCAAGCTGTTCTTTTGTTTGATCTGCAAATTGATCACGTACTTCTGTTGATAAATGTGTACGCTCAAAACGGCTTCCAAATGGGTCTTGTCCATTTTCTAGTATCGTTGTCATCTTTTGGCGTCTCACCAATAGTTGATCATTTAATTCTTCTATATTTGACACTTGTTTCACTCCTTAAGTAAATTGTCCGCGTTTACGTCCATAATATTTCTATTGTACACAATTTTAGTGCTGTAATCATCTGTTTCAATTTATTTTCAATCCAATACAAAATAATTAATAATTCTAAAAATTAAAGGTGCTGCTGAAAAGGCGCCTCTATCAAATTATAGAGACGCCCATAATAAAAACTATATCATTAATTCTTTAACTTCGGGAACAATCAATTTAGATTCGCTTTCTTCATACTCCAGTACAAGACTATTTAATAGTACCCGAAGTTCTACCGCAGTTTCTGTTTGGTTAATAGCATTGCGGGCCTTACCATTACCTCGGATTCCTTTTAAATACCATGATGCATGCTTACGCATTTCCCGTACTGCAATTCCTTCTCCTTTTAATTGAAGAAGTCGTTCAAAGTGTAGTAAACATACGTCCATTTTTTCTCGTACACTTGGCTCTTCTTTTAATTCACCAGTTGCTAGGTATTGAACCGTACGATAGATCATCCATGGATTACCTAAAGCAGCACGTCCAATCATTACTGCATCTACACCTGTAGTTTCCAGCATACGTTTAGCATCTTGGGGTGTTTCCACGTCACCGTTACCCAGCACAGGGATGCTGACATTTTCCTTTACTTGACGAATATAATCCCAGTTCGCTTTACCCTCATACATTTGTACACGTGTACGACCATGAACTGCTACTGCAGCTGCACCTGCCCGCTCAACAGCTTGAGCGTTTTCAATCGCAAAGATATGTTCTTCATCCCAACCAATACGCATTTTTACGCTAACAGGCTTTTTAACAGCATCCACAACAGCCGCTACCATCTCATATACTTTATTAGGATCAAGTAGTAAACGTGCTCCCGCTTCACATTTTATAATTTTATTAACAGGACACCCCATGTTGATATCAATAATATCAGCAGTCGTATTTTCATCCACATATTTCGCTGCTTCCACTAAGGTTTCTTTATCTCCACCAAAGATTTGCAGTGAAAGAGGATTTTCACGTTCATCGATATAAAGCATACCTAATGTTTTTTCATTTTTTTGGACAATGCCCTTATCACTAATCATTTCAGCATATACGAGACCTGCCCCAAACTCCTTAACCGTTAATCGGAAAGCAGAGTTACAAATCCCAGCCATTGGCGCTAATACTACTCGGTTGTCCATGACAATATCGCCAATTTGAAATGGCTTCTCTGTTGACTGACTCAACGTTTTTCTTCCTCCTCTATAGGCTTTACCTATTTTCTCTATCTATCGTTAATGCTATACGCTGATAATTCATTCCTATACAAATACTTAATTCACCGCTGACGGCTCATTAAAGTGGTTCCAGAAGATTACGCCTTCCTTTTCACAATCCATTTGCTGTAACAGATCATGCGCTTGTTGTAGCTGTTCATCGAAAGGTGATGGTGTGATCTCTACAAGTGGTACTAGGACGAACGCTCGCTCGTACATTCTTGGATGAGGAACAATTAAGTTCTCCGTTTCAATATTCTCTTGATTGTAAAGTAAAATGTCAAGATCAATAACTCTTGGGCCCCAGCGGAATTCTCTTACACGCCCTAATTCCCGTTCGATTTCTTGGCAAATATTTAACATCTCAACAGATGATATAGCTGTTTTTAGATGAACAGCTATATTTAAAAAATCGGCCTGATCCGTATAACCTACAGCAGCTGTTTCAAAAACAGATGAAACACGAATCAACTCTAGTTCCTTCTTTTCTTTTAAAAGGTCTACTGCATGCTGAAGATTCTCATATCTCTCCCCCATATTTGTTCCGATAGATAAATAGACATCCTTCATTAGAAATCCCCCCTCGTAACCTCAACAGAGACTTCTTTATAATAACCATGAATAGGTGGGTCTGGTTTAATGAGCTCTACACGAACTCCTTTTACTTTATCAGGATAGGTTGCTAAAATCACATTTGCTATTTTCACAACAAGAGCCTCAATAAGCTTAAACGGTTCACCCTCTACAATATCCCGACATAACGCATATACCTCTGCATAATTTACGGTATAAGAAAGATCATCCGTTTCACCGGCTTTTGTCATGTCTACTGCAAGCGAAACATTTGCTCGAAAGCGTTGGCCTAGAGTGGTTTCAGCTGCTAATACACCATGATAACCATAAAACTGCATGTCCTTTAAATGAATATAATCCATCACGCTTCCTCCTTAAACAAACGTTTACCCACTAATACATCTGTCATATATGTTGCCCGCGCCATTTCCTTTACATCATGAACTCTTATCATATGACAACCCTTTTCAATTCCATAAACCACTGTGGCGCTTGTCCCTTCAAGACGCTCCTCAACAGGTAAGTTCAAGACATTACCAATCATTGATTTACGTGATGTTGCTAATAATACGGGATAGCCCATAGCCACTAAATCCGATAAGTGTTGCATCATAGCTATATTTTGTGCAGTATTTTTAGCAAAGCCGATACCTGGGTCTAAGATGATATGATGATCGGGAACTCCCGCTTGCTGTGCAATGGCAATACTTTTTTCTAAATCTGCCTTTGCAGTCGTCCAAAAATCAACACCATAATCCATATTTTCACGGTTATGCATTAAAATGATTGGAACATGTAAGTCTGCAGCAACCTGAGCAATTTCTGGTTCTGCCTTTGCTCCCCAAATATCATTGATGATATGTGCGCCGGCTTCAATTGCGGCACGCGCCACACTTGCTTTATACGTATCAACTGAAATAATGACCTTTACTTCTTGTGCTAACGCTCGAATAACAGGCACGATGCGTGCAATTTCATCTTCATCTGAAATTCGTTCGTACCCAGGACGTGTAGATTCTCCACCTACATCGATAATTTTTGCTCCTTCAGCCACCATTTTTTTTGCTTGAGTAACTGCAGCCTCCACATTGTTATACTTTCCTCCATCAGAGAAGGAGTCCGGTGTAACATTTAGAATCCCCATAACAAATGTTTCTTGTCTATAGTCTAATGTAATACCATTAATCGTTAATGGTTTCGTATATTTTTCTAGCATGTAAACGCTCCTTCTATCCTCGTTCCACTTCTTGAACAAATGCGCTATGCAAAATGGAATAAATAGGTCCTTTATTGCCTAAAAATCGCTGGTTCGCCAAGCTACTAATAGGCACAAGTTCTTGTACTGAATTGGTAATGAAGCATTCCGTACTTTGTAGTAAATCCTCTTTTGTATAAAAGCCTTCCTGTACGTCAAGGTTTAGCGCACTAGCCTTTTCTATAACCCATGCACGAATAATTCCTGGTAAAATACCTGTCTCCAAAGAAGGCGTATATAGTATATCATTTTTTATCCAAAATATATTTGATGTCACACCTTCAGCTACATAGCCTGATTCTGTTAAAAAAAAACCTTCTTGTTGAGCCAGTGATGGCATTTCAAAGCGACCAAGCACGTTATTGCCGTAATGGTGCGATTTAACACGAAATGCTTGTTCAGGTGTATTACGTGGTATGGTAAGCCATTGTGCAAACTTTTCAGTACCACGCGGTGTGTCTTGAAGTTCCTTGCGAAAAATGATGATATTAGGTTGTCTATATTCTGTTGGCTGTAATCCAATATTATGTTCACCCGCAGATACATTTAAACGGAAGTAACCATCCTGACCGCCAGCAAGTTGATTTAGTTGTTGCACAGCCTCAAGTAATACACTTTCAGGATAGTTTAAATGAATGTGATATTGTGATAAAGCATGCTGTAATCTTTCCATATGTGCTTCCCAGTAAAATACCTGACCACCATATGTTCGGAACGTTTCAAAAAATCCTAATCCATATAAAAATCCATGATCAAATGGCGAAATTCTCAGATCCTGGGCCGCCATATAGTTTCCGTTCATCCAGCACTGCATCTATTTCACTCCTTCTATATACATTTCTATAAATTGACGAAGAAGTTGTTTCCCTTGCTCTGTCATAATGGATTCCGGATGATATTGTACACCCTCAATAGGATATTCCTTATGACGTAAACCCATAATTTCTCCTTCTTCTGTCCAAGCTGTTACTTCTAGACACGCTGGTAATGTCTCCTTTTCTACAATAAGAGAATGATAGCGAGTTGCTTGGAATGGATTTGGCATGCCTTTATGCAAACCCACTTCAGCATGCAGCACGGGTGATGTCTTCCCATGCATTAAACGTTCCGCTTGTATGACATGACCACCAAACACTTGTGCAAGCGCCTGATGTCCAAGACAAACTCCTAAAATCGGAATATTTCCCGCGAAATATTTAATAATGTTCAGGCTTTCCCCCGCCTCATTTGGACTACATGGCCCTGGAGAAATAACAATCATATCTGGCGAAAGTTGTTCTATTTCTTCTACTGTAATAACATCATTACGTTTTACTACTATGTCATGACCAAATTCACCCAAATATTGGACGATGTTATAAATAAATGAATCATAGTTATCGATCATCAAAATCATATTACTCGCTCCTCTGCCATTGCCTTTGCCTGCCACATTGCTTTCGCTTTATTTAATGATTCCTGATACTCTCTTTCCGGAACAGAGTCAATGACAATGCCTGCTCCAGCTTGAATATGCGCAACCCCATCTTTTACAAACGCTGTACGGATTACAATATTAAATTCCATATCACCTGTAAAGCCTAGCCAGCCGATTGAGCCTGTATATAAACCACGTCGTACAGGCTCCAATTCTTCAATAATTTCCATAGTGCGGATTTTAGGCGCTCCTGTAATTGTCCCACCTGGGAACATCGCACGAATAACATCTGCATTCGTTTTACCTTCTGCTATTTCTCCACGCACATTCGAAACGATATGCATAACATGTGAATAGCGCTCAATGACCATAAACTCATCCACTTCCACTGTTCCATAGGTGGATACACGACCTAAATCATTGCGCTCTAAATCCACTAACATCACATGCTCAGCACGCTCTTTATCATTATCAATTAATTCTTGAGCCAACGCTAAATCTTCCTCTTCAGACTTCCCTCTTGGTCGAGTGCCAGCGATTGGTCTCGTCGACAACTCATTGCCTTGACGCTTGACTAGTAACTCTGGCGATCCAGAAACAACAGAAAAATCAGGTGCTTCAATATAAGCCATATATGGCGACGGATTAAAAGCTCGTAGTGCCTCATAGACATCTAGTGCATTTGCATTGAGTTTCTTAGACTGACGAACAGATAAATTCACCTGAAAGACATCGCCTTGTGCGATATACGTTTGGATTTTTTTAACTGCTGCCTCGAAATCGCCTCCTGCAAATGAAACAAGCAACTCATTTTCATCATTCTTAACTTCTATAGCAGTTGTTTTCTCAAATTTGCGCGCGTCTAACCCAGCCTGTGCAGCAACCTGCCAGATGTTAGCCCATTCTTCCAAGTTAACCTCATTCTCTTCTAACTTCATAAGTGTCACTGTATTCGTTTTCACATCATGTACGGCCCAGCAATCAAAGATATAATAATAGATATCAGGCACTTGTAAATCATCTGTTGCCGTATTAGGAAGCTCCTCGATTTTACGAGCATAATCATACGACACAAATCCAATAGCCCCTCCCTGAAAAACAGGTAACTCTGCATTATAAGAAACCTGATATTCCGCCACAAGCTCTTCCAGTAAGTCGAGGGACTCCCCTTGTAAAACTTCCTGTCTGCCATTTCTCCAATTTACGAAAAGCCCACCCTCTACTGATCGTGCGGTAGCTAATGGATTCCACGCAGCTATTGAAAAATGTCCACCACGTCCACTCTCTAAAAACACATGCGCTCGCTGCGTCTCTGTCTGCCTTTTATAGCTATAAAAAAATGAATCTGCATCCATCGTTAATGTTTTTGTAAGTATTGTTTTCAAGTTATTTTTCCCCTTTAAACATATGATGTGATTCCATCTTAACTTGATTATTACATAGAAGCGAATGTTTTTATAATTTTCATAGTGCCCTAGTTTTCACACTAAAAAAGGGCCCCTTTATAAAGGAGCCCTTACATAAAAAAATTGAATTAGTCTTCAAATTGATATAAAGGTGTTGATAGATAACGTTCACCATTAGAAGGCACAATAGCAAGGACATTCGAACCCTTACCTAAACGTTTTGCCGCTTCAATTGCAGCATAGATTGCAGCACCAGATGAAATACCACATAGGATTCCTTCTTCACGTGCTACTTTACGTGCTACTTCAAAAGCAACCTCATTCTCAACAGGGAATACTGAAGAGTAGACTTCTGTATCTAAAACTGCTGGTACAAATCCAGCGCCAATTCCTTGAATTTTATGAGGCCCTGGTTGACCACCAGAAAGAACTGGTGAATCCTTTGGTTCAACTGCAATGATTTCAATGTTTGGATACTTTTCTTTTAAGACCGCACCAGCACCAGTAATTGTACCACCAGTGCCGACACCAGCTACAAAAGCATCGAGTGTCAGGCCATCAAATGCTTCTACAATTTCTGGGCCTGTTGTTAAACGGTGAATTACCGCGTTCGCAGGATTTGTAAATTGTTGTGGTAGGAAGTAGCCATGTTCTTCAGATAGTTCTTCTGCTTTAGCAATTGCACCTTTCATACCTGCTGGACCAGGTGTTAATACAAGCTCTGCACCATAAGCACGTAATAAATTACGACGCTCTAAGCTCATAGTTTCTGGCATAACTAAAATGGCTTTATAACCTTTAGCAGCTGCAATCATCGCAAGACCAATACCTGTATTACCAGATGTCGGCTCAATAATCGTACCACCAGGTTTTAATGTCCCGTCTTTTTCCGCAGCTTCAATCATAGCTAAAGCTAGACGGTCTTTCACCGAGCTTCCCGGATTAAAATATTCTAATTTTACATACACAGTACCTTCATTTTCACTTGTTGCATGATTTAATTTTACAATTGGTGTTTTACCAACTAATTCAGCTACCGAGTTTGCTAATCTACTCATTTACTAATCCACTCCCAATCCCTACTATTTTTATAGGTTTTACTTATTTTGTATTTTATCAATTTTTCCATTCGATTGTCAATAAATAAAACTAATATTTTCAGAATATTTATCATTGCTATGAAAAGGAAAAATCTTATCCTCACTAAAGAAAAAGAACCTGCATTTATTGGGTAATTCACTACGAATGCCTGTAAGTTTGATCACTCATTTTACCCCGCAAAACCTGCAGACTCTTTTCATGTATTATTTTTCTTTTTTAGTCTCTCCATAATACCAAGTAGCATTAAATTCCGACCAAAATGCTTCTGGCGTAACAGATTGCGGTAATTGCTCTAAAGCTAATTCTCGCTCAATATGTTCTTTCACATCGTCATATGTAAAGGATTGTCCTTCTAATATCTCTTGTACTTGAACAATGCCATAATGACCATTATCTAACTTAAAGGCTTTACTTACCTCATCTACCTTTAGTGATTTTACAGTATTAATAATTGCAGGGTCTACATTTTCCTGATTTTCTGTAAGGAAACCAATATCCCCTCCTAAACTCGCTGAAGCACTATCAACAGAAATTTCTCGTGCCAGCACTGTAAAATCAGAGCCATTTTTTAATTCACCCAGTGCCTCATCAGCAGCTTTTTTTGAATCGACCTCAATAAAATTCGTACGATAGCTTGTTTTTGTATTATATAAGCCTTGATTTTCCTCATAATACTTTTCAACGTTTTCTTCCTCTATCACTACATCTTTAGTGAGTACCTTATCCAATATAAGCTGTGATCGAATCTTTTGGCGTAGTTGCTCTGCCGAAAGATTTTGCATGGCTGTATCATACTTATCTTGAGCAGATCGCATTAACGCTAATTCAAGATCAATTTCTTTATCAGTAACTTTAATTTTATATGTTTTTGCGGCCTTTTCCATTACCGTTTCATTTACTAAATTTTGGAGTGTTTCTTTACCATATCGTTCTTCCATAGCAATCATCCACTCTTGGCGTGTGATAACATCCCCGTCAATGGCAGCGACTTGTTCGTCGCTACCAATTTCCTGACCTTTGTTAGGGATCAACCAACTAATGAACCATAATACATTTCCTAATAACAAAACGGCTATGACAGCTAAAGCAGGCTTTGTCTTTAAACGACGTTGCAATAAAGGAGTTTGGTTTGGTGTTACATTGGTTGAAGGTCGCCGATTACGCGTTGAGCTCATCGATAAACCCTTCTAGCTCATCTTTAGAAAAGCTATATGTCTCTAAGCAGAAGTGACATTGTGCCTCTGCACCGCCGTCCTCATCAATCATTTCTCTAATCTCTGCTGTTCCTAGACCTAAAATTGCCGCACCAAACCGCTCTTTTGAACATTGACATTTAAATTCAACTGGCATGGAATCTAAAATTTGTAGATGTCCATTTCCTAATACAGCTTCTAAAATTTGCTCTGGTGTAAAGCCTTTTTCAATCATTTTGGAAACAGGCTCTATTGTAGCAAGGTGTTGCTCAATTTCAGTTATCGTTTCTTCCTCACAACCTGGCATTAATTGAAGTATAAATCCGCCAGCTGCAAGAATAGTGTTGTCTGGATTAACTAATACGCCTAAACCTACAGATGATGGTACTTGCTCAGATGTAGCAAAATAATAAGTAAAATCTTCAGCAATTTCGCCTGAAACAATTGGTGTTTGTCCTGAAAACATATCTCTTAAACCAAGGTCTTTAACAATTGTAAGAGCACCTTCTGTTCCAACACCTGCTCGAACATCTAGCTTACCTTGCTCGTTTAAATCAAAGTGTACATGAGGGTTTGTCACAAATCCACGCACTTCTCCATGTGCATTACTATCAATTACCATTGGGCCAATTGGACCGTTGCCCTCAATTTTAATAGTGATTTTCTCTTCACCTTTTAGCATGGCTCCCATCATAACTGCCGCTGTCATTGAACGACCTAAAGCTGCTGATACAACTGGCCATGTATCGTGACGGCGTTGCACTTCTCCTACTGTGGCTGTTGTACGTGCTGCAAACACACGAACTTGTCCATTAAATCCTAAACCTCTTACTAAATAATCACTCATAAATGGAATGTCCCTCATTTCCTATTGGTTACGTTTATAGAGCTTATATAAACCCTTTAACGTTAAAAATGGATCTACAACATCTATAATTTGTGTCTCCCCTGCAATTAGATTTGCTAATCCACCTGTAGCAATAACTAATGGCTCCTCTTTACTTTGTGCTTTTATACGATTAACAATGCCCTCAACTTGCCCGACAAAGCCATAAAAAATTCCCGCCTGCATGGCAGAAACGGTCGTTTTCCCCACGATATGTGTAGGTCGAACGATTTCAATACGCGGCAATCTTGCAGCCTGTGTATAAAGAGCCTCTGTAGAAATAGTTATGCCTGGCGCAATAGCTCCACCCATGTAATCGCCCTTTTCGTTCAAATAACAATAGGTTGTTGCTGTCCCAAAATCAACTATGATACAAGGGGCCTTATATAAATCTAGAGCTGCTATGGCATTCACTATGCGATCAGACCCAACCTCACGAGGATTTTCGTATTTAATATTTAAACCTGTTTTCACACCTGGCCCTACTATCAATGGCTTTTTTCGAAAATACTTCTGGCACATCGCCTCTAGTGAAAACATAATTGGTGGCACAACTGAGGATATAATAATGCCTGTTATTTGTTCAAATGAAATGCCTGCATGATTAAAAAATGAAAGAACTTGCATGGCATATTCATCTTCTGTTTTATGAAGATCCGTCACCATACGCCAATGGAAGGCTAATTGATCGTTGTCATCATAGACACCTAATACAATATTGGAATTCCCTGCATCTAAAACTAAAATCAAGAATGACACCTCCCATGTCGTCATTGTAACTTTCACAATCCCCATATTACAATATTCTCTCTAACTGGAATGAGGATAAAACACTTTAGAAAATGATACCATACTTTTTATCTTGATTCAGCAGATGTTGTTTGTACTGTAGGGATAGTCTTAGGTACATCACCTTCTACTACAGGTGGAGATAAATACCTATACATGTTATCATCCTTCTTTAAAAAGAGGCCCCCTAAATATGGTAGCCTCTCTTACAATCATTTGAAATTAAATTTTTCTGGATCTGGACCACAACGTAGTCCATCGTTCATTGCATCTAACTGTGTCATTTCTTGCTCAGTTAACGTAAAATCAAAAACAGCTAGGTTTTCAGTCATACGTGCAGGTGTCATCGTTTTTGGAATCGTGACAACATCATGTTGCACATCATAGCGTAATACAATCTGTGCAGGCGTTTTGCCATATTTAGATGCTAGCTCTTGAATCAATGCCTCTTCCAGTAGAGAACCATTCATCAACGGAGACCATGCCTCTACCTGTATGCCCTTATCCTTACAGTAGGCACGTACTTCCTCCTGTATTAAATGCGGATGGAATTCAATTTGATTTATAACAGGGACGACAGTCGTTTCCTTCAAAAGGCTTTCCAAATGGTGTACATGGAAATTACTAACACCAATTGAACGTACTCGACCATCTTGATAAATCTTTTCTAGTGCTTTATAAACTTCAATATAATTTTGGTCTATTCCAGGCCAATGTACTAAATATAAATCTAAATAGTCTAATCCTATTTTTTCTAGACTGCTGTCATATGCCGCAAGTGTTTCTTCATAGGAAAGTCCATCGTTCCAAACTTTTGATGTGATAAATAATTCTTCACGAGTTACCAAGCCTTCTTCAATGGCTGCTCGTATTCCTCGTCCAACACTTTCTTCGTTTCGATATACTTGTGCTGTATCAATACTACGATAGCCTTTTGCTATAGCTGTTTTGACTGCTTCAGCTAGGTCATCTCCTTCGGGTACTCGAAAGACACCATATCCAACCATTGGCATTTTAAGACCATTATTCAATACAACATTTCCCACGCATATACACTCCTATCTTTTTTGGCTAACATCTCTCTAAATGGCAGAGTTGCATGCAGCTTGTCCTTTTTACTACTCTATCCTAATGCTTATTAGTAAGAAAAGGCAAAGAAAAAGACTGCTTACTGAACTAGTAAACAGTCTTCCCTATTTTTAATCACGTTTTTCATCGATACCCTTAGGTGCATCATTCGGTTCTTTACGTTCTTTTGCTAAATCCAAAGTTGTTGGATTTGACTCTTTACTTAGTAGCTCTTTTTCAACAACTGGTTCGCCAATAGTATCTAATGTAGGCTTTGCTTCAATCTTTGGAGTGTTCTCCTCAATTTTTTCTGCAGCCTCTGGTTCCGGTAACACACCGTGATCACGTAAATGCTCAATTTCTTGTGCATTTAATGTTTCTTTTTCCATTAGTGTATTGGCAATTAAATCAAGCAGGTGACGTTTTTCCGTAAGGATACGCTTAGTACGCTCATATTGTGTATCAATTATTTTTTGCATTTCTTTATCAATTTCATAGGCTATTGAATCAGAATAGTTCTGGTCAGAATTAAAGTCGCGGCCAAGGAATACATTACCACCTTGACTTGAACCAAATTGCATAGCTCCAAGATTCTCACTCATTCCGTATTCAGTAACCATAGCACGGGCAATGCTTGTAACCTTTTGGAAATCGTTATGTGCTCCAGTAGAAACTTCACCAAGAACAATTTCTTCAGCTACACGACCACCCAGAAGACCTGCAATACGATCTAAAAGCTCTTGCTTTGTCGTAAAGAAGCGCTCTTCCTTCGGTAACATAATCGCATATCCACCCGCTTGCCCACGAGGAACAATTGTTACTTTGTGTACTGTATCAGCCTCATCTAGCTCAAGACCAACGACTACGTGGCCGGCTTCATGGAAGGATACCAGTTTCTTCTCTTTCGCAGAATATACGCGACTGGCTTTTGCAGGACCAGCGATTACTCGGTCTGATGCTTCATCAATATCTGCCATATTTATAGTGCGCTTACTTTTTCGAGCCGCTACAAGCGCTGCTTCGTTTAGTAGATTTTCTAAATCCGCACCTGAGAAACCTGGGGTACGTTGAGCAACAGCTGCTAAATCAACTGTATCTGCTAAAGGCTTATTACGTGCATGTACTTTAAGAATTGCCTCACGTCCTTTTACATCAGGATGACCTACTGTAATTTGACGGTCAAAACGACCTGGACGTAATAATGCTTTATCTAAAATATCCGGGCGGTTTGTTGCGGCAATGATAATAATCCCTTCATTGGCACCAAAACCATCCATTTCAACTAATAACTGGTTTAATGTTTGTTCACGCTCATCATGGCCTCCACCGAGACCAGCACCACGTTGACGACCTACTGCATCAATCTCATCGATAAAGATGATACATGGAGCATTTTTCTTAGCATTTTCAAATAGATCTCGGACACGAGAAGCACCAACACCGACAAACATTTCAACGAAGTCAGAACCTGAGATAGAGAAGAATGGAACACCTGCTTCACCTGCTACTGCTCGTGCAAGTAATGTTTTACCTGTACCTGGAGGACCTACAAGTAAGATACCCTTTGGAATACGGGCACCAATTTCAGTGAATTTGCGGTGGTCTTTTAAGAATTCTACCACTTCAACAAGTTCTGCTTTCTCTTCATCAGCACCTGCTACATCTGTAAAACGCACTTTTTTCTTTTGATCATCATACAGTTTAGCTTTACTTTTACCAAAGCTCATCACTTTATTACCGCCACCCTGAGATTGACTCATTAGGAAGAAGAATAAGAAAATGATGATAATGAAAGGAATAATTCCTGTAAAGAATTGAATCCATCCACTTGTTTCTGGTGCTGCTAAAAAACTAATATTACTATTTTTATCCTTAGCAGCCTCATCGATGCGGTCCATTAAAGATTGGTTTTCACGAGGGATGTTTGTAGTAAAACTTTCCCCTTTTTCATACCCCTTCAGTGTTCCTTCAACGACGTAAACTGATTTATCAGGTTGAATTGTAGCACTTGTTATTTCTTTCTTATCTAGAGCTTCTTGAAACTCATGATAAGTTAATTCTTTCGTTGGTGAATTTCCACCATTGAAAGTACCAAAAATACCGATAATCACTAGGAAAATCAGTAGATAGAATATGGTATATCGAAATATTCGATTCATCTCCAGCCTCCTCATTACAAACAGAAAAATTATAAGTAAAATCTTAACATATCATGATTTCATCATACAACGAAAAGCCCTACTTAAAAAATGTTTCGTTCACTTATTGCCGTTATCACAACAGTTTTTAGGCCATCTTTATATGTCCCAGCGTAATTGTACCTGTTCCTCGGGCTCGATATAGCTAAACATTGTGTCAAGATTTTGAATTATGTTAAACATAACTAAAAATACGTGACTTGCGCTGGAGACCTTTACTTTTTATAGCTGGTCTTTTGTTCTTAGAAAGAATATACCTCAGGCTTTAAAATACCAATATAAGGTAAGTTACGATATTTTTCAGCGTAATCTAAGCCATATCCTACAACAAAGCCATCTGGCACTTCGAAACCAACATAGTCAGCAGATAAATTTACTTTTCGACCTGATGGTTTATCAAGTAATGTAACAATTTTAATGGACTTTGCTTTGCGATATTTAAATAAATCTACTAGATAGCTTAAAGTTAAACCACTATCAATAATGTCCTCGATAATTAATACGTCACGTCCCTCAACGCTTGTATTCAAATCCTTTAAAATCTTCACTTCACCAGATGACACAGTAGCATTACCATAGCTAGACACATCCATAAAATCAAGTTCGATGAAAGAATCGAAACGTTTCATTAGGTCTGTCATAAATGGCATTGCCCCTTTAAGTACGCCAACAGCTAATGGAAATGCATCTTTGTATTCCTCTGTTAATTGCGCGCCTAAGTCTGCAATTCTTTCTTGCAATTGTTCTTCTGTAATCATAATTTTTTCGATGTCGTTTTGTAACATATCGATTCCTCCTCGTGATGTATCAAAAAATCTTCACCCTATTTCGGTGAAATATTTTACAAAGACCTTAGTCTACGATGAGCACTGTATCATCGTTTGGTTGCGGAGTGGTTGAAAAAAATATTCCCATACGCACACCAATTACCGCTACCACCTCATCAGATTGAGAAATCAGTAACGGCCAGCTATTTCGCTCATTTAAAGGAATCTTTTCATCTATAAAAAGGCGAGATAAGCGTTTTGGCTGATCCATTCCTTTTAACAGCATTCTATCTCCATCCCTGCGTGCCCGAACATAAAACGGTAGGTGGAGTTTGCTAGCGTTAAAATAAAAAAGTTGTGCAGTATCCGTCAGCAATTCAGACGATAAATCATGCAAATTGACTACGCGTAAGCGCTCACCATTTGTCAGTGTTGTCCAGCCATTAGCAGTCGAAATAACCTGTTTCTCAGGAGAAGCTAGGCCTTCTAACGGCTCCTTTTTCTGAATCGTTAAATTTCCATAACGGCGAACTGCTAGAAAATCTTCAGGTAAGTGAATTTCAGCATACCCTGCTGTTGTATCACAAAGCTTTAAAATTGAAGTCAATAAGGCATAACTTTGTATCGTATTTGAATCTTTGTAAAGATAGTTTAATAGTATTAAAATGAGCCTCCTTTGTAAAGCAAGTGGTACCAATTGAAATGCCTCAATTTCCATGCGATATGTATTTTCATTATTTCTTATGATGATTTGGGAAAATACATCTTGGGCCAATGTCATTAAAAAGGTATCGTCTTCTTGCAATTGCTTTGTGAAATGGGTCACCTGTTCAGTCACTCGCGGATTCTCTGCCTCCAATAAAGGCACCACATGATGTCTAAAACGATTACGTACATAGGTATCTTTAGAATTGCTAGCATCTTCTCGATAATCTAAACCTTTTCTAAGTAAATATTCCCCTATTTCAGACTTTGTAACCGTTAAAAACGGACGAATTAATGATTTTCCTCCAAAAATTCTTTGAGGACGTATGCCCTGCATGCTATTCATTGTTGCATTTTTTGTAAGGGCCATTAATACTGACTCCAGTTGGTCATCCGCATGATGTGCAGTTACAAGCTTATTAGCATTTGTTTTATGCAGAACTTCTTTGAAAAATTGATACCTTTCCCTACGACATATTAACTGTGTATTACCATTTTCCTGTGCCAATATTGTAGGTATTGGAATTTCCTTGGCATGTAAGTAAACATCATTAGCGTCACAATATTTTTGAACAAAAGCCCTATCCTCAGCAGAAGCTTCTCCTCTCAACATATGATCAACATGTACGGCTTCCACCTGAATGTTCCAATGCTCCTGTGTTTGAATAAAGTAATGAAGTAAAGCCATAGAGTCTATCCCACCCGAAACGGCGATGAGAAGATGGTCGCCTTGCTGTAATAATTGCTCTTCTTCTATAAATGTTTTGACCTTTAATTCAAATGACAAACGCTTCTCCTCCCCTTTTCGTTTTTAGTTTAAGATGATTTACTCATTGAATACTGAGCTGGTCTAAAGACAGCCCATGCCGGTACAACATGTGTCACCTCTAACATTAATACTGTACAATCATCCTCTATTTCAAAATATCCTTGGAATGATTGCATAATGGTTGTTAGCTTTTCTTGAATCGTTTTATTTGTACTTGCTACCTGCTGTGCGAAAGCTAAAAATGTTTCCTCCTGTTCATCCCAATCAGCTACACTTGAGAACAGTCCATCTGAATGCATTAAAATAACATCACCTGCCTTCAGTTTTCTTTTTTCAGCTTCGACTGCTGAAATAGATAAGAATCCTACAGGTGCTGCATTACTTTCTACTTTCAGTACCTCTTTTCCACGCAAAATGTAGGTTGACATTCCACCCGCTTTCCACGACCACAAATCTCCATGCTGTAAATCGACAAGTGCAAAATCAAGGGTTGCATACATATCATCTTGCTGTTTTAATGCCATGACATAATGGAGCGTATGCATCGCAGTTTCGGGATTCATATTGTAATTTAGACACTCTCTCATTAAATGAATCAATTTTCTACTTTCATGTTGTGCTTCTTTACTTTGCCCCATACCATCAGACAGCAATATCGCAAATAATCCTGGATGCAATTGGAAAAGGGCATGAGAATCACCGGAATATAATGTTGCATCTTTAGACATGCTATATATATCATACTCTACTTCAAAGCTAATAGCTGATCTAAAGCAAATTTGAACATGACGAAATGGTATTTCGCAGGCTACTACTTTTTCAATTTCAAAAGGTTCATCAAAAATTTCATAAAGAATCGGCAAAATCATACGTTCAGCTAATGTCGTATCTTTCTCCCAGTTGACACGTGCTGGTGCTAAGGCACAAACAATCTTTCTTGCCCCAGGCTTATTACTTAAGACATCAAGTTGAAAACATTCAATATTGGCTTCCTTTAAGCGCTCAACAATGTCCTTCTCAACACTTACAAAAGAAATTGTATCTTCCTTCATCTCAGCAATTAACTGATTTAAATGATTGCTCATATCTCGCAGTTGAAGGGCAATCATTTTTTTACCATGGAAATATTGCCCGTTAATTCGTTCTCTATAAAGTTCTGTATCTAATTCCTCAAAGATTTTCGTGGATTTCACACATTTATAGCGTATTTGTTCTTCAACACGATGAATAGCTGATTCCTTGCCTACTCCTTTCATATGAAACCAATCTGTCATCAGCTTGTCCATACCATTATTTTGCGCACCCCAGCAATGATCATAACGGAAACAACTTAAACAAGTATTCATTGGTGCTACTTCCTTTGCCGCTTCAACTGGTGCTGTCATAAAGCGATCAAACACAAGTTCCTTCATGAATTGCACAAAATGCTGAAAGTGCTCTAATTTATACGTTACATGTTCTGTTAACCAATTCTGTCGGGCTAGTAAAACCTCTTCTCGTTGTGGAAAGAGCTTGTCCCTTACCTTATCTGAATATTTCTTTGGAATGGTTAGAAATAAAATACTACCAATGGCAATTGAGGTAAAATAAACACTATCCAAGGGCAATGTGGCGTCATAAAATAAAAAAAATACACTAGGTAAAATACTACCAATAGCAACGCCAAATCTACCACCTTTCGCTCCCATACCCGCACATAATCCAGTTAAGGTAGCCACCGAAAGCATACCGGTAAACGAAAGCTTGGCCACACCAATAAGCGTCCCTAGCACTGCTCCAATGACAGTTGCTAAAGGAACACTTCCAACCAATGCGCCAAAACAGATAAAGAGCTGCAGTAAAAAAATAGGGAGTGAAAAATAGCTTATTACAACCGTTTGCATTCCAGTAAGCATGGCTGCAAAGACGACTAATCCTGAACCTAGCTTTTCATATGTCCAATGCGTCGTAAACCATTCATACGAATTAACAAATAATACTTGCATAAACAATGTCATAATAAGAGCTAAAGCTGCTTCACAGCCCACATAAAATTGTACAAGCACTGGTGGTAAGCCTTGATACATCACCCCTTGCCACATTATTTGTACCAGTAATACAGCTAAAGACACCGCAATACTTTGGGGCAGTTGCCAGTAACGAAAACGCATAATACATTCATACAGGATAATTTGTAAAGCGAGAATTAGGACTTGTCCAAAGCCCAGGAAAAAGCAACCCACTAAACTCCCAAATAATACGAATTTGGCATACTCCCTATATTTTGTTCGAATAATGGCCCAAAAAGGAACTGAGAACGGTACAGCCGCTTCAAATACAACAGATTGAGCCAAGAAAAAGGCGGTTAAAAAAAAGAGAGAGCCTATTAGGATCTGCTTCTTTTTCAAACCTATTTTTTGGTCATCTACATTCGTTGTATTATACCATTCAATACTTGTCATTTAACTATCCCCTTTCCGCACTTTTGGTTATTATAAAAAATTATGTGTGGAAAGATTGTCTGACGTTGACAGAAAAAAATATAAATATTTCGACTAATAGCTATTCATAAATACGAGAATTGGCAACAATTTCTATAGTAAAAGGCTTTTGATCAATAGAAATATTGGAAAATTCAATTATTGAATCAATATAATAATTATTTACTATTCATCTTAAAGCCTAATTTGAAGGGATTTTATGTACTATTAATGGTTTGATTCAACTATTCTCTAGGATATATTTCTACGTAAGAACAAAAAATCCGCTAAAATATTCTTCTATAGTTAAATGTCCTAAAATATCTTTAAATATTTTTCCAAACCTACTTGACACTAGCACGATTGGCTTGTATTATTTAACTTGTTGCTTAAACGACATGCGGAAGTAGTTCAGTGGTAGAACACCACCTTGCCAAGGTGGGGGTCGCGAGTTCGAACCTCGTCTTCCGCTCCATTTCTAAATTTGGCGGCCTAGCTCAGCTGGCTAGAGCGTACGGTTCATACCCGTAAGGTCGGGGGTTCGATCCCCTCGGCCGCCACCATATAGGCCCGTTGGTCAAGTGGTTAAGACACCGCCCTTTCACGGCGGTAACACGGGTTCGAATCCCGTACGGGTCATCTCAAATAGGTATCTCAGAACTAGATTCTGAGATACCTATTTTTAATTTATCCATCTATCTACTTCTTTGCAAATTCTATCCGTCCGCTCAAGTAAAGCTATGTGACAGAATATAAAAGTATGGCATACTAGTAAAAACAACGTTTTTAGGAGGTTTAATTCCCTTGAGTGCATTAACAAAAGCTGCTTTAATTTGTGGAAGTGGCTCAATGATTATTCTTATTTCAATTCTAATAAACTTACCGTTTTTTGTTCAAATAATCTTATTGCTTGGTGGACTAGCTGTGAGTGTATATGGTGTTGCTTTACTTGTTAAAATGGTTATCCATCCTGTGAAGAAAGAATCCATTGGTCTTACCGATGAAAAAACGATAACACCCACAAAAAAGAAAAAGAGACCTTCTTCTACTTTATAGGTATATTAAAAAAGGGAGTAGCTTTTTAAAAAGCCACTCCCAACTCTATTTCATACACTTTTTCTACGATTAAAACAGTCAGCAAACTACCCTCTTCTAGCTCCGCGACCTCCGCGTTTTGATTCTGTAGCACGTTTAAGTGTTGCTAGACGTTCATCACTATCTTTTAAGAAGCGTGCCATTTTTTGCTCAAAATTTTCTTTTGGCTGGTGGCGTTCGTTGCGATCATTGGAACGATTATCACGACGTGGACGTGCTGGACGCTCTGGTCGCTCTGGTCTTTCAGCTTGAGGCTTTGCTTTACGGATTGAAAGACCAATCTTTCCGTCCGCTTCAACATTCATCACTTTTACTTCAACTTCATCTCCAACTTTTAGATGCTCATTGATATCTTTTACATAATTGTCAGCAACTTCACTAATGTGAACTAAGCCTGTTTTGCCATCTGGCAGCTCAACGAATGCTCCAAAATTTGTGATTCCTGTTACTTTACCTTGTACCTTGCTGCCTACTTCAATTGACATAAAAAAAATGCTCCTCCTTAAAAATTAAGCGACTCTTTTGAGCCATGTAATCAATTTAATCAAACTTTTTACTGCAATAAGCTTCTCTTTTCATTATATATAACAATAAAAGAGTGTCAACAATACATAGCTTTTCAGTCGTCTTTTTTATCTTCCTTATCTGGAATGATGAAAATAATCTCACCTTTTTCCGATAAGTAGTACTCTTTTCTTAATAGCTTTGCGATATATTCATCATCCTGCAATTGTTTGATTTTAAGATTTAATGTATCTTGTTCTTCTTTCAATTCAGTGAGATGCCGATTCGCTTCTTCTTTGGATTTCTCTTTTGCTGCTAATGTTTCATTCTGATGTGACAGCACATTTAAGAGAAGAGCAATAATAATGACTGGTACAATCGCAAAAAAGACAATACGACGCATCTTACGTTTTCGAGCCTGTTGTTTGCGATTTATAGCTCTATCCGTGTTACGGACATAGTCATTATCAAGCTTAGTGAAGTTTTGGGATTCATCATTTGATGAATGACGTCTAGTCATGTCCGCACCTCCGATAATTATTGTTGCTTTTTATTATACTTCAAATATCGTAATTTTTTAAAAAAAGTGTAGGACAAATACGAATAAATTTTGACAAAAGGTCTTATAACAAACATAACAATATTTATTAATAATTGCAAAATTTGTCGAATAACCGTAATTATGAAACGCACAATGAACCAAAAGGGTCTCCATGTTATATTCACCAAAATTCTAGCAACGAAACGTAAAAAGGTTTGAAAAAATGATTGATACAAAAAAATTCCAGCTATTTGCGCTAGCGGGTCGTAAGCCCGCCAAGCGCCATCTTTTAGCCAAAATAATAAATAGTATGTCAACCCTCCAAGTAGAATCCAAGTTATTAACTCAACAACCATCATCCACTTTCGAAGGCTTGACCTTTTTGGAGTTGAAAAAACAATAAGCCTTATACTATCAATTATGAAACCAACTGCTATACCGCTCAAAACCATGACAATTAATTGATAAAATTGTTCACTGACAATCATCCAAATAACTTATGAAGGAAACCTTTCGAGAAGCCACTTTCCTCCTCGTCGTACTGTAAGGTTTTTACAGTTCCTTCAAGTGTCAATAATCCTTTGTCAACATCTAAATGAACGATATGCAGTTCCTCTCCACGGATTAACAAGTGCCCTTGGGACGTCTTAATGAAAAACTCTTCCTGATCAAAGCGTTCAATTGATTTTACAGAAGTCATGTCCATTCTTTTACGATTACGAATCGTTAAAATATGCTCTCCAGATGGAATTGTGTAACGATTACTTTCTTGATGTAGCGTCATTTTTTTCCTCCTTTAGTCGTCCTAGCTTCTGTTCACTTTATGCGGACAACCTTCAAAGCATGACAACTTTATTTAAGTTGTATCATACTTTCACCTACAAAAAGAAAGGCGGGACAACAATAGGAGGGCTAGAAAATAAATTTAGCTTTAATCCTCATCATCAATAAATTCAGGCTCAATCTTTTCAAGTCGTTCTTCTTTCAAAATGGTAAACATTTTTGCTGCATCTTCTTTTTTCACAGTATCACGTATTTCTTCTACACGTGCCGTTACTATTTTTTGACCAAAACGGATAGCAAGCTCATCACCAGCTTTCACTGTACTACTTGCTTTTGCAATCTTTTCATTGATTGTAATACGTCCTTGATCGGCCACTTCTTTGGCTAAAGTACGGCGTTTTATTAAACGGGATACTTTTAAAAACTTATCTAATCTCATAATCTTACTCCTTTTCTAGTTGCTTTGCTTCATTCCAAAATGCATCTAATTGTTCTAATGTAAAATCGGAAAATGGTTTTCCACTTGCTTTTACCTGTTGCTCAACATAGCCGAAACGTCTTGCAAATTTCTCATTTGCATGTAGCATGGCTTCTTCTGGTGATAATTTATAGAAACGTGCTAAGTTTACTAATGTGAACAATACATCGCCAAATTCATCAAGACGGGACGCATTAGAGCCTTTCGTCACCTCATGGCGAAATTCCTGCCATTCCTCGGTAAATTTATCCCATGCTCCCTCCACATCTGGCCAATCAAAGCCCACTTTTGCAGCTCTTTTTTGATAATTGTAGGCTGTCTGTAATGCCGAAGATGCTCTATATTCTTCGTCTAATAAAGGTTTGTCGCTAGTTTCTTTTTCCTCAGCTTTAATAGCCTCCCAATTAGTCACGACATCATCTGCATCTTCTACTGCAACATCCCCAAAAACGTGCGGATGGCGGCGAATCATTTTTTTACTAATCGAAGCTAACACATCTTCAAGTGTAAAATAACCTTGATCTTCTCCAATTTGTGCATGCAAAAATACTTGTAACAACACATCACCAAGTTCCTCAATCATAGCAAAATCATCCTCAGCATCGACCGCAGCCAAGTATTCATGTGCTTCCTCAAGTAAATATTTTTTCAACGACTCATGTGTTTGCTTTTGATCCCAAGGACAGCCATTTGGACCTCTCAGCGTTGCAATGATTTGACGGAATGTTGTCCAATCTCTTAATGACTCCTCCTGTGATTTTACAGGTGGTACATAGACTGTTGTTAAATTATTTACTTCTACACTTTGATCGAGTTCATAGAGTGGCACTGTGACAATCTGTTCCTGTGAAGATCCAGCCGCTGTCACAACTGTCACAGGATACTCATCATCATATTTCTCCATCAACGTTAGCTTCACTTCTGATGCACTGAATGTATCGTATACTTGAGCGATCAAGATATGCTGACGCATGTTAATGTCATGCATTGAAAAGCTAGTACCATCAAGTAATTGAAAGCCTTCAATTGGATCTATTTTTAACGCACCAAAAATGGGATCTAAGAAACTCTGACCACCCTCAATGACTAGCTCAATTTTCCCTTCATTTGCGGCTGCAATAAGTAATTGCACTGTTTGCTCTGCAACTAGTGGATGCCCTGGCACAGCATACATAACATCCTCAACAGCGGTAGCTTCTATAAGAGAATCAGCTATTTCTGCATACACAGGTTGAAATGTATCGTGTTTTTCATAAACGTCGTCAAAACTTTCAAATCCCACACCCTCTGCTGCTAATTCCTCTAAAACCGGATGATCCACTGTTCGTACATATAATTTTTTAGCAGCCTTTAATTTTTTATAAACACCCATTTGCAGCTGATTAAAGTCACCTGCACCTAAACCAATAATTGTTAATGTATTCAATATTACACCTACTTCCTTGAATTTAGCCAAAGTTGGTAAACAGCCATTCTACGTCCAAACGGCAGTAAATACCATTCTTTTTCTATTAGTACTCTTTTCTTTGCAATAATTGTTAGCATAACAAACGCCCCAATAGATACTGCTGTCAAACCCGCCACCATGGCTATCATACGTGAAGACATCAAATGGTTTAACAAGGACGATACTAGCTGTAACCATATAAGAACGACGATTGTCATACTGAAGGAGGCTATACCTACTTTTTTATAAAATGCGCCTGAAGCTAATTGAATGCCAGTCAATGTTTTTAAATAAATAATCAGCAAGGTTGCTGTTAATAATAATCCTATATCATTTGCGATGGCAGCTCCTAGTACACCTAATCCACCAATTAAACGTACATTTAATATAATTTTTATTAGAAAACCAATTATGAGAAATAAAGCTGGTTTTTTTAATTTTCCATAGCCTTGTAAGATCGCTGTAAATGTAAGGATAATCGACAAAGGGACAATTTGAAATACATAGACAATCAATACTTCCGATAAGGAATTGGTTTTAAAAAGCATTTCATTTAAATAAGGCATAACTAGCATTAAGCCTAGTGCAGCAGACCAGCCGAACAGGACGGATGCTTTGTATGTTAATTGTATGAATGGTACTGCACTACGTCCCGCTTGTTTTTTCGACAAATGGGCGACAAGTGGCACAATGGCCAACGACAATGAGGATGCAATGACAACACCTAGTTGAACTAACGGTTGTCCTCGATCATAAATACCCTTCGTTTCCTTTGCAATTGTAGGAGTCATGCCATTATCAATTAATGAAGAATAGATTGTAAATGAATCGACCAATTGATAGCCAAGTAGTAGTAGACCACTCATACTGACACTCAAGCTGAGCCAAGTGACCTCTTTAATGATAGGTAAACTTGGATTACGTTGTAGATGTTGTTTAACTTGCAGTAGACCAAATCGTTTATATGAGATATAAGCAAGTAATAGCAAGGCTGTAATTTCTCCAATTACTGTACCGATAACAGCCATTTTTCCTGCACCATAAAGAGATTTAGTCGTTGTCATAATAAGAAAGGTACCTGCTAATATGACAGTTACTCTCACTGCTTGTTCAAGTACTTGGGCATAAGCAATAGGCTCCATAATTGCTCTAGATTGAAAGCTACCTTTTAAAATAGCCAGCGCCGGCATAACCAATACTACTAAGGAGCCTGTACGAATAAGTGGTGCTAATTGAATGTCTCCCATTAAATGGGCAATCTTTTCAGCACCTCCAAATAAAATGGCAAAAAACAGTAGTGATAATACCGTTAAATACCTGAAAACTACCTGTGTTATAGTGCGACGTCTTTCATCACGTTCTATTGTATCAACAATACAATCATTGTCTGCAAGCATTTTAGAAATGGCTATAGCAAAGCCACTAGATGTCCAAACAACGAAGATTGAAATAACTGGATATACCTGTTGATAGATATAAAAGCCTTCATCACCTACTAGATTTTGAAAAGGCACACGGTAAATGGCACTAAGAACTTTTACAATAAGGGCTGCTATCGTCAATAAGGCGGCACCCTTCATGTAGCTTTTCATACCAAAACGTTGCGACATAAATTGCCCTCTTTCCTTCTTAACAATGCCAATAGTATAGCATATCTCAAAAGTTTGACGTGCAAGGTGGCACTACTGTTCCTATAATGATTCATCCTTATGTACGCAAAAAAGTTATTGTTCAGCCTTAAAGGTCATCGCAATAACTTTTCCATGCATTAACTATTCATTTGTTTTGCTAAGAAGTTTGCAGCTGTTTCCACTACTTTGACTTCTACCTCACCAACAAAGTGTACTTTAGACAAGACGATAATACAGCCTATTGGGTCACCATTCACCATAATAGGTGTCGCACAATATGATTTTACTTGCTCATATTGTCCAGGGACAATTTCAATCGTTGTCTCCATTTTTTCTATTTTTGTGGAGCGTTCGTCCATAAAGCTTTCCGCAAAGGACGTAATGCGACGATTTATATATTCCTTTTTCCCTATCCCTGCAACAGCGATTACTTCATCACGGTCAGTGACAAATGCTGGTGTGCCCATCGTTTCATAAAGTGTTTCAACATATTCTCTTGCAAATTCCCCTAAATCATTGATGGGAGAATATTTCTTTAAAATGACTTCGCCTTCACGGTCCGTATAAATTTCAAGCGGGTCGCCTTCACGAATACGTAGCGTCCTACGAATTTCTTTTGGAATAACTACACGCCCTAAATCATCAATACGACGAACAATTCCTGTTGCCTTCATTCTAATGCCTCGCTTTCGCTACAATGAAATTTTAATTCAATGATAGTATGGTTTTTATTTGAGCAATCTATGCAAAAACTGAAGAAAAAGGATTTCACAACCATCAATCAATTTTTTTCAAAAAACGGTATTACATCAATCAACTCTTTATTAGATTACCCAAGGAATAAGTTTCTATAATTAATTCATAAAAAATATTGGAAAAAATCAATTATTCCTGTGAGCAAATATGTTAGAGATGATGATTACTGAAGCAACATGAAAAAGGCTAATCTTATCTTTTATGGTAAAAGATAAGATTAGCCTTTTAACTACTATGGCTGCTTTTTTGCTTTATCAATAATTTGCATTAGCTCTTCCAACATATCAAAGGGTTGATATTTCCCACTCTTGCGTTCATCTATTGTTAATTTTAACTGCATGCCATCCATACCAAAACCAACAGCACGCTCGAATTTCATCGATTCTTCAATAATCTTACTGCCATCGACACTTGCCGTCCCTTGTTCTGACAATAGTATTGTAATAAGTTTTTGCTTCTCCTTTACAGATACTACTCCCGCACCTAAGCCCCAAACTTTCATTCGTGCTATTCGAAGTAAACGCTCTGTTTCAATTGGAAGATCGCCAAATCGATCCTCTAATTCCTCCATGATTTCGTCATACTCCTCCACCTGATCCATGGCTTTAATTCGTTTATACATTTGGATCTTTTGATAACCATCTGGAATGTAAGCGTCTGGAATATAAGCATCAATACTCAGCAAAATTTCTATATCTGGCTTTTCTTCTTTTTTCACGCCTGTTTGACGTTCCGCGATGGCATCCTGAAGCATTTGTGAATATAAATCAAAGCCAACTGAATCAATAAAGCCATGTTGCTGCGCTCCAAGTAAGTTTCCTGCACCTCGAATAGATAAATCTCGCATCGCAATTTTAAAGCCTGAGCCAAGCTCTGTAAATTCTTTAATTGCTTGTAAACGTTGCTCTGCTACATCTGTCAGAACTTTGTCGCGTTGGTACATAAAATATGCATAAGCTACTCTGTTAGAACGTCCAACGCGCCCGCGTAATTGGTAGAGCTGTGCTAAGCCCATGCGATCAGCATCATGGACTATTAATGTATTTACATTCGGTATATCGACACCAGTCTCGATAATTGTTGTCGTGACAAGCACATCATAATCGCCCTCTAAAAAGGCTAAAATCACTGATTCTAGCTCTGACTCAGTCATTTTTCCATGAGCAAAGCCTATACGTGCTTCAGGGACGAGTACTTGAATCTCCTCAACCCTTCGAGCCATATCCTCAACCCGATTATATAAATAAAATACTTGTCCGCCACGTGCCATTTCCCTCTCAATAGCTTCTCGTACTAATGCACCACTGTGCTCCATCACATATGTTTGAACTGGGAAGCGATTAGCAGGAGGCGTTTCAATAACAGATAAATCTCGGACCCCTACCATGGACATATGAAGAGTCCTTGGGATTGGTGTAGCCGTTAAAGTTAAGACATCGACATTTGTCTTTAACTGCTTAATTTTTTCCTTATGCGTCACACCAAAACGTTGCTCTTCATCCACAATTAGCAGACCAAGGTCTTGGAAAATTAAATCTTTAGATAAAATACGGTGTGTTCCAATAACTATATCGACTCGGCCTTCTTTTAAGCCTTTTAATGTGGCTGTTTGCTCTTTTTTCGAACGGAAGCGAGATAACAATCCAACATTAATGGCGAAATCCTGAAAGCGCTCACGAATTGTCTCATAGTGTTGCTGAGCCAAGATAGTAGTAGGGACAAGGAATGCCACTTGCTTTCCATCTTGAATAGCCTTAAATGCGGCACGAATGGCTATCTCTGTCTTACCATAGCCTACATCGCCACAGACTAAACGATCCATAGGGCGTTCACGTTCCATATCTCGTTTTACTTCAACAATTGAACGTAGCTGATCCTCTGTTTCCTCATAAGGGAACATCGCTTCAAAATTACGTTGGTCATCGTTATCAGGTGTAAAAGCATGCCCTTTCTCTGCTTCACGCTTTGCATACAGCTTTATTAAATCATCTGCAATATCCTGTACAGCAGAGGATACCTTCGCTTTCGCCTTTTTCCACTCTGCTCCACCTAATTTATGTAGCTTTGGTTCACGATCCTCTGACGCCACATATTTTTGGATTAAGTCTATTTGCTCTACAGGGACATATAATTTATCGTCTGCACGATATCGAATATGCAGGTAATCCTTATGTGTACCATTAACCTCTAATGTCTCTACACCGATGTATTTACCAATCCCATGATGAACATGCACAACATAATCACCTGGCTTAATTTCCGTATAACTTTTAATACGTTCAGCATTAGTCATTTTTTGTGTACGTGCTTTTTTCTTTGCCTGCTGTTTAAAGAGCTCGTCTTCTGTTACAATTGCTAAACGCTGTAGAGGCAATTCAAAGCCACTCGACAAACCACCATCTACAATATAAATACCAGGTTCTGTCGGCTCACCTATCGCCGTATGAATATCGTACTCTTCAAGCATTTGCTGAACCCTTTTTACTCGTTCTTTATCCCTTGCTATGATTAGAACTGTAAATTTGCCAAGTAACCAGCGTTCAACCTCACTTTGAAGCAAGGACATTTGTCCATGAAATTGCTGCATTGGTTTGCAAGAAAAGTTAGTTGTTTTAGTAAACGTAATCCCTGCAAATGTTCGCGAAAATAATGAAAATGAAAGCTTTTGTTGTGACAACATCGCCAATATTTCTTTTAATGAGAAGGCGGGTTTGACATCATGAACCATTTTTCCCTCTTCGATTAAAGATAAAAACCATTCATCTTCTTCACGTTCCCATGCATCCATTACCTCTTGAATACGTCCAAGCTCGTCAAAAAGTACAATACTATCTTGTTCAAAGTAATCTCCCAAAAAGGCTGTTTTATCGTATAATAATGAGCCATATTTGTTTACATAATCAGGTAAATTTCCTTGCTGTAGCAATTCAATATCATATTGAATATGCTGATACAGAAGTTCCTTTGTCTCCTGCTTTTTTACCTTCTTTAGACTGGCTGCTAATGCCACTTCTAAACGGCCTGCTAATGCCTGTCTTTCTGATTTAGTAAGAATGACCTCTGAAGCAGGAAGAATACGAATTTTTTGTAATTTATCAATAGAACGTTGGTCATCTGCTGAAAATGTTCGTATGGAATCAACCTCTGTGTCAAATAATTCAATACGAATAGGTGATTCCAAATAAGGTGGATAAATATCTAAAATCCCCCCACGCAACGCAAACTCTCCAGGTGATGTCACCATTGAATTCCGTACATAGCCCATCTCTACTAATGTTTGTAACCACATCTCAATTTCAATATCTTCGCCTACGGCTGTTTGTAAAAAATAATGTAGCCAGTGTTCCTTAGGCTGCATTATTTTACGTAAACCAGCCACAGGTATTACATATATGGCTTTCTCACCTCTAGCTAAGCAATCAAGCGTCGCAATTCGCTCCGCGCGAAGTTCTGGTGAAGCTACAGAAAGATCGGCTGCAATAAATTCATCTGCTGGGTAATAATGAACATGTTCTTCACCTAACAATCCAGCAAGCTCATCAACCATTTTTTGTGCCTGCAATAGATTAGGAGAGATAATATAGATTGGCTTCTTTACATATTCAAATAACACATCGACCATTACGGGGCGTGCGCTTCCTGTTAAACCTGTAATAAGCTGTGATGCAGTTTGACCGCTCTGAATTTCCTTTAAAAATGATGTAATATGTTTATCTTGCGACACAAGCTGTCGTAAAACCTCCACAGTCAAAAGCTCCTTTCAGCATAAATTCTATATTTTTATTTCTATTATTCTAGTGTTATTTTACATTTCTCTATTAATGGCTGTTTTATGAAATGGAAAAAGCCTTGAACACACATAAGTGTGTCAAAGCATCCTTCCAATTATTGAATCCATTTATTGAGTGCGTGATAATCTGGATATTGTCTCAGCGAATCCTCACATTGCTCACAAATGCAGTGCACAGTCGTTTGACCATGTTGATCTTTCTCAACATAATCATCCGCTTCTCCCAATTCGAAAATATGCAGCTTTCGAATTGTATCATCTGCATCAAATGGTAGTGTCCCTATTTCTACTTCACAATGCCGACATCGATAGCGAACTGACATCTCCAAATCATCCTCCTTTAAGCAACTTTCTACTTAAAGTATAGACATTTATAAAAAGGATTATGCACTTTTCACTGTCATCCTCATTGCAATAACTTGAAAATTAGAGAATTAATTTTTACCTGTAGCTAAGACTATTCACTACAAATATTAGCTGTAATAATAGTGTAAGACAGTTCATTACTCACCTTACACCATGCCAATTATCCAAAAACTTTAACAGAAATTTTATTACTTCCATCTATTTGCTTGCGTTAAAGTGATTCATCACATCAAGAAACGGCTTTGAAAGAGATGCTTCAACAGCGTTTACAGAATTTACAATGGCGTCTTGCATAAGAACTTGGTCTTCCTTCGAAAATTTAGCTAACACATAGTCTGCTACCTTCATGCCCGCTGGTGGACGATTAATGCCCACTCGAATACGATTAAATTCCTGAGTGCCTAAATGTTGAATTAATGATTTAATGCCGTTATGACCACCTGCACTCCCTTTTTGTCGCAGACGTAATTTACCTGTCTCTAAATCCAAGTCATCATAAATGACAATTAAGTCTTCTACCTCTATGTCAAAATAGTCCATTAGGGGACCAACACATTCCCCTGATAAATTCATATATGTTAATGGTTTAACAAGTAGAACCTTTCCTTCTGGTCGATGTACAGTTGTGTACATCCCGTTAAATTTTGAATTTGTTAAAGGTGTTCCCCATTTTTCTGCTAACGCATCAATAACATCAAAGCCAATATTATGTCTTGTATGCTCATAAGGTTTACCTGGGTTTCCTAAACCAACGATAATTTTCATAAGTACCTCTCTTCTTTCAAATCTAATAGTCATTATTTTACCATATAGCATGCCTAGAAAGCATTTTGTACAATTGTTAAAAGACATAAAAAATAAGGCTAACAAGAAAGCTATAGCCTTCTTATTAGCCTTAAGCGTATTTACTTTTATACTGACTCTTGCCCTTCTTCATTTTCTGTAGTCTCTTCCTCTACAGAAACAGGCGCCACAATGGTTACTAACATATAATCATCTTCACTAATAATTTCAACAGGTGTAGCATCGCGAATATCTGCTACTGTTAAGGATTCCCCAATTTTCAACGATGAAATGTCCACATCAATTGATTCGGGTAACTCTGTTGGCTTTACTTTAACTTTTAATTCTAAGTTAGGCTGCATTAAAATACCGCCCTCACTCACACCAACTGACTGTCCAAGTAATTTAATCGGGACATCAGCTTCTAGCTCTTCCGCCATATTAATGGCTAAAAAGTCAATATGATTTACTTCATCTTTCAATGAACATTGCTGAATCTCTGACACAACAGCATTCACCTTTTTCCCCTCTAACTCTAGCGAAAACACACTATTTTGCCCATTTTTTTGAATGGACTTTTTAAAATCTTTTGCAGCAATAGAAATTGGGGTTGAATCTACTTTGTAGCCGTAAATAACTGCAGGAATGGCTCCCCCTTTTCTAAGTTGGGTTAATGTTGAACGATGCCCAGTTTCGCGCTTTGTAACACTTAATACTGTACTCATACTTCTTTATTCCCCTTCCAAGAAAATTATTTACGCCTCAACAATAATTCGTTGTAGGCTATGATAATACTTAGCTCTATTTGTTTAAGGTAGAGTAAATATTATTAAGACACATTATTATTATACCCCTTTGTGAGAAGGCTCACACATAAAACACTCATCTATTTCTTCGTCTTGATGAAATAGTGTCCAATTTATATAAAAAAGACCAATCTACTCAAAGAGTAGATTGGTCTTATACTTACAATATTTATTAATCAAATAGAGTACTTACAGATTTATTTTCATAAACGCGAGAAATAGCATCCGCCATTAATTTAGCTACAGAAAGCTCTGTAATTTTTGGAGATTTTTTCTCGTCTGAAAGCTGAATTGTATTTGTCACCACTAATTCTTTAATAGCAGAGTTTTCAATACGTTCAATTGCTGGACCAGATAATACAGGGTGTGAACAGCAAGCGTAAACTTCTTTTGCACCAGCAGCACGTAACGCATCTGCCCCAATTGTAATTGTACCTGCTGTATCAATAATATCATCAATCAAGATTGCCACTTTACCATCAACATTACCAACAATGTTCATCACTTCCGCAACGTTTGGTTTCGGACGACGTTTGTCAATAATTGCAATCGGTGCTTTTAATCGTTCAGCCATTTTACGAGCACGTGTTACCCCACCATGATCTGGTGAAACAATAACGATCTCATCTCCTGGAATACCTTTAGATTTGAAGTAATCAGATAGTAATGGTACTGCCATTAAGTGGTCGATTAGGATATCGAAGAAACCTTGGATTTGAGGTGCGTGTAAATCTAATACGATAACACGTGTTGCACCAGCAGTTTCAAGTAGGTTTGCCACTAATTTAGCTGTAATTGGCTCGCGCGCTTTTGCTTTACGATCTTGGCGTGCATAACCATAATAAGGCATTACAACGTTTACTGTACGAGCAGATGCACGTTTAACTGCATCTACCATAATTAAAAGCTCCATTAAATGTTCGTTTACAGGTGCAGAAGTAGACTGCACGATAAACACATCACAACCTCGAATACTTTCTTCAATGCTAATTTGAATCTCTCCATCACTGAAGTGCTTAACAGAAGATTTACCTAATTCTACGCCCATTTCCTGCGCAATTTCTTGAGCTAATGGATTATTAGAGTTAAGTGAAAATATTTTTAATTGTGAGTTTGCATAATGATACGGCATGATGGCCTCCTGTTTAGTTGATAATTATTTTGAATTTAATTTGCTTACATAATTCGGTTTGTTTTCTTGTCTTGCACGAGCTATGGCAAGTGCATCTTCAGGAACTTCTTTTGTAATTGTAGAACCTGCTGCAATAAATGAACCTTTTCCAACTTTCACTGGCGCTACTAAGTTAGTATTACATCCTACAAATACATCATCTTCAATAATTGTTTTGAACTTGTTTTTTCCATCATAGTTTACTGTAATGGAACCACAACCAATATTGACGTTACTACCGATCTCAGCATCGCCAATATAACTTAAATGTGAAACTTTCGAGCCGTTATCTAGCTTGCTTTTCTTCACTTCTACAAAGTTACCAATTTTGACATGACTACCTATGTCTGAAAGTGGTCGAATATGAGCAAATGGCCCAATAGCAGTATCCTCTGCAATAGCGCTTTCACGGACAACTGAAGAATGTATAGTTGTACGATCACCAACGCGGCTATCTATGATTTGAGTGTTTGGCCCGATAATGCAATCTTCACCGATCACAGTAGCACCTTCAATCATTGAGCCAGGTTGAATCACCGTATCACGCCCAATAACTGCATCTGCACTAATATGCGTTGTTTCAGGATGGATAATTGTTACACCATTCCGCATATGCTTCTCGTTGATTCTTGTACGCATTAATGTCTCGGCTTGTGATAAAGCCACGCGATCGTTAACACCTAGTGTTTCTTCAAAATCATCAGTGACATATGCTTCAACAATATCACCTTGCTTTTGTAAAATTTCAATGACATCTGGTAAATAATATTCACCTTGAGCATTATCATTTTTCACAAGCTTCAATGTTTCAAATAATAATTTGTTATCAAAGCAATATGTGCCTGTGTTTATTTCTTTTACTAATTGCTGCTCTGCTGAAGCATCCTTTTGTTCAACAATTTGCTCCACCTGTCCGTTACTGCCACGTAATATACGGCCATAGCCAGTTGGATTTTCAGCAATTGCAGTTAAAATAGTTGCTTTAGCATTCTTTGCTTGATGATGTTCGAATAGAGCTTGCATCGTTTCAGGACGAATTAGTGGTGTATCTCCACATACAACTAATGTTGTACCTTCTTCATTACCTAAAATGGCCTCTGCTTGTTGCACAGCGTGCGCTGTACCTAGTTGTTCAGCCTGCAGCACATACTCACTTTTATCACCAAGCTGTTGTTGCACTTTTTCAGCACCATGTCCGACAACCGTTACAATGCGATTCACATCTAACGTCTGAATATGATCCACCACATGTTGTACCATTGGTTTCCCACATACTGGATGGAGCACTTTATATAATTTGGACTTCATACGTGTACCTTGACCTGCAGCCAAAATGACAGCAAAAATATTGCTCATCTGTAAGTCCTCCAATACGCTCATTTTCTCTTATGACTATATAGCAAAATTCATCTATTTTCAAGGCATGTAGAGTTGACAAAAACATGAATTCCTAAATCCAATGCACCTTATGCTCGAATGTCATGAAGTATATCCTGAAATTGCTCATATTATCTTTTTATCAAAATAAAAAGAACCCTTCCAACTAGAAGAGTTCTTCTTATCTTTTTTACCGTAAGTTTGTAACATATCCTTAAAAAGTAAGTTATTTACTATTTATTACACACCGATTCCCTCTAATTCTTCTTCTTTACCAGCTTCCTCTATTTCACTAGAGTTATGATACTCGTTTAAAATGATCTCCTGAATTTTATTTCGAGTATCAGAATTAATTGGATGAGCAATATCTCTAAATTCCCCATCTGGTGTTCGTTTACTAGGCATAGCTACAAATAAACCAGTATTTCCATCAATGACACGAATATCGTGAACAACAAACTCATTATCAAGTGTAATGGAAGCAATCGCACGCATGCGACCATCCGTCTGTACCCGACGTAATCTCACATCAGTAACTTCCATTTTCTCACCACCTCTCTTCTTGGATGCCTAAATGAAAATATTATATTCTCAATTACCGAATATTTTCCTTTTCATAGTCTATCAAATTTTCTAAAAAATTTGAATACTTATTAGAATAATATTTTTTCTTATATACGTAATTTTTGACAATTGTTTGTCGGCGTAAAAAAACCCACTAAAAAGAATAAAGATTCTCTTTAGTGAGCTTAATAAGTTTTATTTATTTTACGATTGCGATTACTTCGATTTCTACTTTTACATCTTTCGGAAGACGGGCTACCTCTACAGCTGAACGAGCTGGTTTATGATCACCGAAATGATTTGCATAAACTTCATTCATCGCTACAAAGTCATTCATATCTTTCATAAAGACCGTTGTTTTTACAACATTATCTAAAGAAGTTCCAGCTTCCGCTAAAACAGCTTTTAAATTAGCAAATACTTGATTTGTTTGTACAGTTATATCGCCTTCCACTAAATCACCTGTAGCTGTTAATGGAATTTGACCAGAGCTATAAAACATTCCGTTAACAATAATACCTTGTGAATATGGTCCGATTGCTGCTGGTGCATTTGTTGTTGCTACTACTTTCATTTGTCATGTCCCCTTTTAGAAAAATAGTTACCTTCACTTAATGCAATTGTTCGATCTTTTTCATTAACTTCATGAAGCTTTACAAGTGAATAATAATCATCTACTAATGTTTCGTCCGCATGCTCAGCCTCCACAAGCACTGCAATGCCTGCTAGCTGACAGTCAAACTCCTCTAAGAGATTTTTCATGCCATTCATAGTACCGCCGACCTTCATAAAGTCGTCAGTAATTAATACACGTTGTCCACTCTTCATGCTTCTTTTTGATAATACCATTGTCTGAATTCTTCTGGAAGAACCAGATACATAGTTAATGCTTACTGTAGAACCTTCTGTTACTTTACTATCTCTTCTCACAACAACCACTGGTACATTTAAATGTCTTGCAATGGCATGAGCGATGGATATCCCTTTAGTTGCTACTGTCATTATGACATCGATTTGTTGATCTGCAAAGGCCGAAGCAAAGACCTTTCCTACACGATTAATTAAATCTGGGTTTCCAAGCAAGTCCGTCATAAATAAGTAACCACCTGGTAACAATCGATCTGAATGTTCTAGCTCTGCTTTTAAATCTTGAATCACTAAACGTACTTCAGCCTCGGACATTTTCGGAATATACTTTACTCCTCCTGCAGCACCCGGCACTGTCATCAATAACCCGATTCCTTTTTCTTCGAATGTTTCTTTTACAATCGTTAAATCTTCACTAATGGATGACTTAGCAGATTGATATAGTTCTGAAAAATAAGTTAGCGGGATCAGCTGATGTGGATGTTCTAGTAAGTAGTACGTCATATCAACTAGTCGTTCACTACGCTTCCATTTCATGCGACCCTCTCCTAAACACGAATATTTATAGGTAAAATTAACACAAATTTGCGTTTCTAAGCAAGCGTATTTCGCTCACCCAAAATTCGTACTGCATAAACTTCCTCACAAAAACCACGTAAACCATTATAAATGCGACTTACACGAGCTTCACTATCCACTAGCCCAAATACAGTTGGACCGCTTCCACTCATTAGCGTGGCATCTGCCCCAAAGCGCTTCATTTGTTCCTTTAACATCACAACTTCTGGGTGTAGCTTAAATGTTACAGTTTCCAAAACATTTCCTAATGAAGAACATAATAGCTCATAATCTTTTGTCTCTATAGCTTGTATCATCTGCTGTGTATTGGGGTGTTGCAGTCCTTCAACCTTAAGACCCCCATAAACTTCTGCTGTCGACACACCAATTTTAGGCTTAGCTAGTACAACCCAACAATTAGGTGGAGCTGGTAATTCCTTTATTTTTTCGCCTCGTCCTGTAGCGAGTGCCGTGCCTCCGTAAACACAAAACGAAACATCCGAACCAATTTTAGCACCAAGTTCCGCTAATTCATCTATTGATAAACCTAAATCCCACAGTTCATTTAGCCCTTTTAATGTTGCAGCTGCATCACTACTACCTCCTGCGAGTCCTGCTGCTATGGGGATTTCCTTTTCAATCGTAATGGATACACCTTGTCTAATGCCATATGTATCTTTAATGAGACGCGCTGCCTGATAAGCAAAATTACGATGGTCATTTGGTACAAAATTATCTGTTGAAATTATTTGAATAACACCATCTTCTCGAGATTCAAGACTGATACGATCAGCTAAATCGACTGTTGTCATAACCATCTCCACTTCGTGAAAATTATCCGGTCTTTTATAAAGTACATCTAATGTTAAATTAATTTTTGCAGGCGCCTTTACATAAAGCATCTTTCTTCCTCCTTATAGCTACACGTATAAACAGTTCTTTTTTTCGCGCAAGATTATTCATTTTATTTTACCATATTGAGAATACGAAAATGGAAAAAAAGAACCGTTTACCCTATTCGGAGTAACGGCTCTCTCTCGTCAGTTGTATTTGTTGTGTCAGTAAGGATTTTCATCCCTGCTGAATGAAACTTTATAAGATGACTATTTTAGCAAAAACAGTCTACTTACGCTCTTGCTCACTACTTGCCCGTTCTGCCATTTCTATGGCACGTTTGACCATATTACCAGCATCACGAGCTTTTATGCCGCCCCAGCCTTCCTTTTGCACAACATCATAAAATCCAAGTTCTTTTGCGATCTCTTCTTTTAAACGAGGTGACATGATACCTTTTCTAGGCATATAAACTCCTCCTTTAACAACTGACGAATTTAGTATGCCCGTGAAAACGCAAAACACTCATGTATTTTTAATATACATGAGTGTTTCTAAAATATAGAAATAAGTACTAGAAACTATTTTGCGACAGCAGCCTTTGCTTCGTCTAAAAATGTAATCTCTACTGCTTCAGTTAAAATATCTGTGTAGCTATACGATACGCGCTTGCACGTATTGTCTTCTTGATCGAGCTCTACTACAAAGATGGCGCGATATGTCTCACGTAGTATCCCTGCACACTCAACCGTTTTCTTGCGACCACCGTTTGCTTTTAATTGCAAACGTTTACCCAAATGACAATCCAACGACTTTTTAATGTCCGCTAAAGTTTTTGGCATTTTCGCTTACACCTCACTAATAACAAGTATAAGCTAATGGCCCAAAAATGTCAACAAAATATAATATTTTATCAGCCTCTTATAAATCTTGTCAACTTATTTTTTATAAAAAAATATATATTTTTTTACATATCCGAAAAATTGTTAACAAAAATTTTTACTTTGCAAATACAGGATGCAGTGCATCAGCTAATTTCCCAAACTCTTGAATTGAAAGTGTTTCTCCACGGCGAGTTGGCTCAATATTTGCTAACTCTAATGCCTGTAAAATTTGATCCTTTTGTGCCTTTCCATTAGGTAAACCAGATTGCAGGTTATTATAGATTGTTTTTCTTCGCTGTACGAATGAAGCACGCGTTACAACAAATAAAAAATCCTCATCTATTACTTTTACTGGTGGTTCCTCATGCTTAATAAGGCGAATTACTGCAGAGTCGACGTTAGGTTGCGGCATGAAAACGGTTTTTGGCACTGTCATCGCAATATCTGCTTTCACGTAATATTGTATTGCAATTGATAAAGAACCATATTCTTTCGTCCCTGGCTTAGCTGTTATACGGTCTGCTACCTCTTTCTGCATCATCACAACAAAACCACGGATCGGTAATCGGTCATTGAGTAACTTCAGTAAAATTGGGGTCGTTACATAATACGGTAAATTTGCTACAACCATAATATCATCAATACCTGGCATCTCATCTGCAATTACTTTCTCCACATCTGCCTTAAGTATGTCAGAGTGAATAATAGACACATTATTATATGGACTAAGCGTATCTTCTAGTACAGGTAATAAACGTTGGTCAATTTCAAAGGAAACTACCTTTTTAGCGCTTCTCGCCAAATGCTCAGTTAATGCCCCAATCCCAGGACCAACTTCAATTGCGCCACTATTCTCAGTTAAATTGGCGTGACTCACTATATTTCTTAAAATGTTCGGGTCAATTAAGAAGTTTTGACCTAAACTTTTTTTAAATGAAAAACCATACTTTTTTAATATTTCTTGTGTTCGAATTGGTGTAGCAATATCCTTATGCATCATTTTCCTCCTGATCTAACTGTGCGATAGCCGCACCAAATTGCTCCTCTGTAATCTGAAACATTTTCAATCTTTTATGAAGTTGTTTACCATTTGTAGCACCTATATTTAAAATTTCCCCTAGTCTATCACGACGCTGCTTTGATTGTGGATGTCCAATTAAACGAGCAGTCATTAAATCTTCCAGTGTAATTACCGCTTCGTTTAGCAACTCATGTGTAGGGGTATAGACATGTTGTAGTGCTTCACGTATATCCTCATCAGCAGCATGCTCAATCCCTAACCCTTTACCGTTTTTAGCGATCGTTTTCGCTTTTGGTAAAAAGGCATGCTTCACCCCTTTTACACGCTCCTCGATAATGGCGCGTATTCGACGTCCTGGATAGTCTGGATCAGTAAATACGATAACTCCACGTTTTTCTTGGGCGTGCTGAATTCGCTTTAACGTTTCTTCAGAAATTGCAGATCCATTCGTTTCTATAGTATCTGCTTGTACAGCACGTTTAATAGCTGTCGTATCATCTTTTCCTTCAACAACAATAATTTCTTTAATTTGCAAAAAGGCTCCTCTTTTCTATCTACCTTATCTTCTGACCATTTTACAACTGCTCTATACGATTTGTACAGGAATACAAGGTTCAGATGAGCTTATCTTATTCAACTTTCTCTCTACATACCTACAACATCATTTGCTAAAAAAATAATAAAGAAGCCTTCCCGCCAGTCAAAACAGGAAAGCTCCATTTGTGAAAAACATTTTGATTAATTTTACAATTTTTTTAATTTAATACTTTAACGCGCACTTTCTTACGTCCCCAGTTACGTGCTTGGGCATCTGTTTGTACAAGTATGTCAATCTTATTACCCTTAATTGACCCACCAGTATCCCCAGCTATAGCAGTTCCATAGCCTTCTACCCAAACCTTTGATCCTAACTTAATAACAGAAGGGTCAACTGCGATCACCTTCAAGCCAGAATTTGAACGTAGGTTTATACCAGTTGCTGATGTACCAGTACAACCGTTGCAATATGGTGTATATGCTGTTGCCGTTACATAAAATTCTTTTCCGTTAGTAGGCTCTGCTGAACCACGTGACACAGTTGCTGCACTTGCAACAATTGTTTTTGTGCCTACAGCAACCACTTGTTTCTTCGGCTCTTTTAAAACTTTCTCAGATTGTAGGTTTTTTGCCACAACCTTACCGTTTTCTTTGACAACCTCATACGTACGAGAAATCGAACCCTTCTCGCCCGTTGCTACTACTTTTTGTTTCCCCTTTTGCAATGAAGCATCCTGCTTCTTTTCAACTGCGAAATCTAAAGAGTCTTCCACTACATCGATAACCTTTTCTACGCGAACTACTGTGATTTTACTCTCCGGAGTAATAACGTTCTCCAGGTTATTTTCGACACGATCGAATTCATTTAGCTGAATTCCTTGTTGTTTTAAAAAGTTAGCGACCGTAGTCGAAGTGGACCATACTTGTCTTTTATTTACGCCATCGACAAGCGCTACTTGAAACGCTTTTTGAATATCGATTTTGTTTTCTGCTCCTAGTTCAGTATCTAGACCTTGCGCTAAAGAGTCATGTTCAGATACTTTAATATTTGCTTCCTTCAAAATGTCCTTCACAAGTGTTTCAGTTGTCCAAACTTTTGACTGATTTCCATCAACTGAAATAGTTACTTCTTTTGCCTGTTCCCATGTAATTGCTAATCCATTAACAATTTTGGTGTTCAGAGAGGGTGAAATTTTGTCATGCTCTGCTATATCTATATTTTGATTTTGTAATAATTGTTCTACAGTTTTGGCATGTGTTGATACTTCGATTGTTTCTCCATTTGCTTCAAGCTTAACGGATTTTTTCGTACCTTGGTAAAGCACGAAAGAGATTACAGACACAAACAGGACAAGTGAGATAATTCTTATCACTGTTTGCTTACTCCTCAATGATCCTAAGAACAAGTTTTTCATGGAATTATTTGACATGAAAAAACGCCTCCTTAATACAAGGTTGGATTATACGGACTAGTTTTGGCACTGTCAACCCGAAAGTATTTCTCTGAAAATTGACTTCTTGTTTTTTGCCAACCACAAACCCTGTATTGGAGGCATCTAAGCTAGTTAATTGTCAATCCCAAAAAAATTTTTCGCATTGGCTGTAGTTGCTTGTGCAATTTCCTCAATTGTCAACCCTTTCAAACGTGCGATTTCCTCAGCAACTAAAGGCACGAAAGCGGGTTCATTGCGCTTACCTCGATGTGGATGTGGAGCTAAATAAGGAGCGTCTGTTTCAATCATCAAATGCTCAAGAGCTATTTCTGTAGCTACTTCCTTTGGTAGACGTGCATTTTTAAATGTCACTGGTCCCCCAAGACTAATCATAAAATTCATTGCTATACATTCACGCGCTGTTTCTACACTTCCACTAAAGCAGTGCATAACACCCCCTACGGATGCAGCATTTTCTTCACGTAAAATTTGTACAACATCACCTGTTGCATCCCTATTATGAATAACGATTGGTAAATTGATCTTTTGAGCTAATTGAATTTGCTTGCGAAAAAGTTCCTGTTGAACGTCTTTTGGAGACTTATCCCAATAGTAGTCCAATCCCGTTTCACCAATGCCAACTATTTTTGGATGTGAAGCTAATTGCTCAATCCACTCTAAATCTTGTTGAGTACAATCAATAGCGTCTACTGGATGCCAGCCAATGACACCGTAAACAAAATCATATTGCTCTATTAATTGCATTGTTCTCTCAATGGTTTTACGGTCGAAACCAATAACTACCATTCGTTCTACTTTAGCTTCAAGAGCTCTATCAATCACTTCTTGAAGATCTTCCTCATACTGATCTGCGTTTAAATGTACGTGTGTATCTATAAACATCTTCATTCTCCTAACATTGATTTTATTAAAATTTATTATTTCATATTTTTCGTGATCATTACAATTTCATTACAAACTATTCGACATTGTGACATTCCACTTAATCGACATTACCACAAGTAGTTCTTCGGGCCCATAAAACCAAGTTTTTCACGCATCGTAAATTATATCAAAATAATTTAATCCCGATTTCTCTAACAGATTTGAAAAGCCTGCTGAATAATTCATATTCAGCAGGCCTTCCTTAAGTTCATTACTTTACTTTTGCACCATTTTCAAGTTTAGGATCAACTGATGCTAATTTTAAATTTCCATCTTTCTCACCAGCTAAAATCATTCCTTGTGATATTTCACCACGTAATTTTACTGGTTTTAAATTTGCTACGACAATCACTTTTTGACCTATTAAATCATCTGGTGTATAAAATTTCGCTATACCTGAAACTACTTGACGTTGCTCATATCCTAGATCAACTTGTAGCTTTAATAATTTATCTGCTTTCGGAACAGTTTCACATGCAGTCACAGTAGCTACACGCAAATCAACTTTCATAAAATCATCAATAGTAATTTCAGGAATTTCTGGATTTTCTTCAGTTTTTGCTACCTTTTTAATTTCTTCATCCTGTGGTGTTTTCACAGACCCACGCATTTCCTCACGAATATAAGTAATCTCAACCTCATTTTCTAAGCGTGGGAAAATCGGTATCCCTTTTTCTACCACTTTAATGTTTGCTGGAATAGTATTGCCGAATGTTGCAATTGTATCCCATGCTAAGAATTTGTCATCTAATCCTAACTGATCGATCATACGTTTAGGAGTTGTTGTCATAAATGGTTGCAACATGACAGCGATTTGGTGTAAGCTTTCTGCCAAATTTCGCATAACTGCACCTAATTTTGGCTTGTCTGACTCTTCCTTTGCTAACACCCATGGTTGTGTCTCATCTATATACTTATTTGTGCGTGAAACAAGCGTCCATAAGTCAGCAAGAACGACACTAAATTGCATTTTTTCCATACTTTCTTCATATTTAATACGTACCGACTCAGCTTGCTCTTTTAAAGCTGCATCAAATTCTGTCGGTTGAAGATTTTCTGTCGGAATAATACCTTCAAAATATTTATTAATCATTGAAATTGTACGATTTAATAAGTTCCCTAAATCATTAGCCAGATCAAAGTTTGTACGTTCAATAAATGATTCTGGTGAAAATACCCCATCAGAGCCAAATGGTAATTCTCGTAATAGGAAATAACGTGTCGCATCTAGACCATAACGCTCGATTAACATTTCAGGATAAATTACATTGCCTTTTGATTTAGACATTTTACCGTCTTTCATCATAATAAAACCATGAGCAAATACCTTTTTCGGCAATGGCAAATCTAATGCCATTAAGAAGATTGGCCAATAAATCGTGTGGAAACGAACAATATCCTTGCCAACTACATGTACATCTGCTGGCCAATATTTATTGAATAATGATTCATCTTCTGATAGATAACCTAAGGCTGTAATATAATTCGTTAATGCATCAACCCATACATAAATAACATGCTTTGGATCTCCTGGTACTTTAATTCCCCAGTCGAAGGATGTTCTTGATACCGATAAATCCTCTAGCCCTGGTTTAATGAAGTTGTTAATCATTTCATTTTTTCGTGATTCTGGCTCAATGAATTCAAGGTTCTCTTCATAATAAGCTAATAAACGATCTGCATATTTCTTCATATTAAAGAAGTACGATTCTTCTTTAACCTTATGCACCGGACGACCACAATCAGGACAGTTCCCGTCAACTAGTTGAGTCTCAGTAAAGAATGATTCACACGGTGTACAGTACCAGCCTTCATATTCACCTTTATAGATATCACCATTATCTAAAAACTTTTGGAAAATCTTTTCGACAGCTTTCGTATGTCGATCCTGCGTTGTTTGAATAAAGTCATCATAAGAAATATCCATTAAACCCCAAAGTTTTTTCGCAGCATCGGCAATTTCATTTACATAATCTTGAGGATGTTTACCCGCTTCAGCTGCTTTTTCTTGAATTTTTTGGCCATGTTCGTCCATTCCTGTTAAAAAGCGTACATCATAACCTTTTAAACGTTTATAGCGTGCAATAGTATCAGATGCTACTGTTGTATATGCCGTACCAATATGAAATTTCCCACTTGGATAGTAAATGGGTGTTGTTATATAGAATGTTTTTTGTTGTTCACTCACAAGAACTGCCTCCATTGTTTTACAATATACTTTCTATTCTAACGAAGTACGAAATTCGTTTCAATGAAAGTTTATTAAACGCGAAAATTGTCGAATAATATATTTAATCCATTAAATGACTTAAATAAGAACCTTTTTTACTATTAACAAAAATATTTATTAAAAACCTTTTAAAAAAATTAAAATACCTGCATTCTTCTCAAAAATTTTTTTTAAAAACCATAATATTAGTGCATTAATTAATTGACGTTTATGGCATTACTTGGTATGATAACTATCAGACAAAGAAATAATGTCGAAATTTGACGAAATACCAATATAACTTTTATAAATTAGGAGGAAATCTATTATGAAATCAACAGGGATTGTTCGTAAAGTCGATGAGTTAGGTCGTGTAGTAATTCCTATCGAGTTACGCCGTACGCTAGGTATTGCTGAAAAGGACGCTTTAGAAATCTATGTGGATGATGATAAAATCATCTTAAAAAAATATATGCCTAATATGACATGTGCTGTTACTGGTGAAGTTTCAGATGATAACTTCCGTCTAGTTGGAGGCAAATTAATTTTAAGTCCAGAAGGCGCAGAAATGTTAGTTAAAGAAATTCAATCTAACTTAAAAAAATAATTAGTTTCTCACCTAAATCAAAACAGTGATTTAGGTGTTTCTGTTTATTAATATAACCAATTTCTTAACCCCTTATAATGTCCATGTCAGACCTTTCTATTTAAGGTTACTATTATTTACAATTATTATCAATTTAAAATTGTGTCTCAAAATTATTACTTTTCAACTTTTAAGTTTCGAGTCATTAACTAAATAAAAATAAAGAGCTACCCTAATAAGGTAACTCTTTACTATTATTCACTATGATATTCATTATAAACATCTCGCTTTGCCACTTGCCTTAACTTAGCTACTTCTTTAATGGCTTCTTTTGAAGATACATTCGATTGATTGATAATGAAATCAACATGTTCAACAATGGACATGTTTTGCCAATAGGCTTCTTCATGATCTTCCTCTTCTACACAGCTATTACCTTCAAGAACAATACAAAACTCTCCTCGTATTTCTTCAGTTTGTGACCATTCTACAGCTTCAGACAAAGTACCTCGTAAAAACTCTTCAAACTTCTTTGTCAGCTCTCGAGCTAAAACAATACGACGTTCCCCGAGTATAGCTTCCATATCTTTTAATGTATCCTTTAAGCGATGTGGTGCCTCATATAGTAAAATCGTTTCTTGGCGTTTTTTTAATTGTTCTAATTGCTGGCGACGTTCCTTTTTTCCGCGATTCAAAAATCCATAAAAGAAAAATGGCTGTGGCGATAACCCAGATGCAATTAATGCTGAAATTGCTGCATTAGGCCCTGGCACTGGTACAACAGAAAAGTTTTGGGCAATTGCTTTTTCCACTATATCTGCACCTGGATCAGAAATACAAGGTAAACCTGCATCACTTACTAATGCAATTGTTTTTCCTTCTTGTAGTAATGTTAATAATTTTTCTCCACCTACGGCTATATTATGCTCATGGTAGCTGATTAGTGGTGTGTCAATCTCAAAGTAGTTACAAAGCTTTTTGGTGTTTCTAGTATCTTCTGCAGCGATAATATCTGCTTCTTTTAAAATGCGAAGTGCACGCACACTCATATCCTCTAAATTACCAATAGGTGTTCCTACCAGATATAAACAACCTGTCTGATCGTGTATTGTACTTTTTTGTGATTTCACGATTCACCCCTCCTTATATAATTAATTTTCTGTGTTCTTGTTAATTGCTTAAAGGCATATTCAGCACGCATTGCTTCTTGCTTTGTCTCGAATATTTCTTTGTAAATACATTTCACTGGACCTCTAGCTCTTGTATATTTTGCTCCTTTACCAGCGTTATGTACAGCAACACGTTTTTCTATATTATTTGTATACCCTGCATAAAGAGTTTGATCAGCACACTCTAACACATAAAAGTAGTGATTATTGCTCTTTTCCATAAAGAATTTCTCTCACTTCTGTCGTGTATTCATTATTGGCATCATAAACATACAACGGCGGCAGAATTTTTAAATCAGGCTTTCCATCTTTTATTCCTTCTATTAATAATGTATTAGCCTCTTTCCCTTCTTTCGGATAAATGAGCTGCATCCGTTTAGGCTCTAAGCGATTTGCTCGCATAGCTGTCACAATATCTAATAATCGCCCAGGTCGGTGAACAAATGCGGCCTTGCCCCCTTGCTTTAATAATTTACTTGCGGATTGAATCGCTTCTTCCAATGTTAAATACAATTCATGGCGTGCAATGGCATGATGCTCACTAAGATTTTTATCACTCGCTTCATGTGCTAAAAAATAGGGTGGATTACAGGTAACCACATCATACTTTTCAATGCCAAGTTGTTTTGGTATTTCTTTAACATCTCCAAGAATCATTTGAATTTGCTGTTCTAGCTGATTGTAACGGATACTTCTCTCTGCCATCTCAAATAAACGTGGCTGAATTTCTACGCCTGTTATCTGTCCCTTTGTACGTGCGCTTAAAAAAAGTGGAATCACACCATTTCCTGAGCATAAATCAACGATTTTTCCCTTATGATAAGGAATACTGACAAATTTCGAAAGCAATACTGCATCTAATGAGAACGAAAAGACAGAGGGACTTTGAATAATACGTAAATTCTCAGCCAACAAATAATCTAACCGCTCGTCACCTTTTAGCCATTTTTCCATGCTTACTCCTCCTACGCTACAAAACAAAAGACTGACACCACCGTAGCGGGAATCAGCCTTTTATTACACATTTTGTTTATTTAAAAATGATAGACAGAACAGACAATCCTCACCCTTACGTGAACTTCCAAAATGAACATGGCAAACATGGAAGCCCTCTTGGTAGAGGCGAGCTAAGTTATCATATCCCTCACCAATATCTAGCGGACTCTCTTTCTTTACTTCAGCAGCTTGTACGGAGTTTGTATTAGAAAGTAGTTCTTCTAGACGTGTACGTAGGTGATGATTTTCTGTTTCAAGCGCCTTATGCTCTTCCATCATTAACGCTACAAATTGTTTCAATGCACCAAATTGCTCCTGCATTGCTTCGAGCTGTTGTTCGAACTCCATAACGGTATCTAAGAAATTACGGTCCTTCACCCAAGCCACCTCGTTAAATTCTCTATCTTAAATAAGATTTTTTTCGCATGCTAGCAGTTCTTCTAGTGTATACTCAACTGTGCGTTCCTGCTCATGTAAATATACTTGAATAAGTCTTTCCAGCACATTTAGCCCTACTACTTTCCCACGGCCATCTGGTGTCATTGTTATCTCACCAACATCTGGCATGCCCTCTTTTGCTTCTTCATATTCATCATTTTCATACTTTAAGCAACACATTAAACGTCCACAAAGGCCAGATATTTTTGAAGGATTTAATGATAGGTTTTGATCTTTAGCCATTTTAATCGAAACGGGCTCAAAATCACCCAAAAATGTGGAACAACAAAGCATTCTACCACATGGACCGATACCACCTAAAAGCTTGGCTTCATCACGCACACCAATTTGACGAAGTTCAATACGTGTTCTAAAAACCGAGGCTAAATCTTTTACTAGATCCCTAAAATCAACTCGTCCTTCAGCTGTAAAGTAAAAAATAATTTTATTACGATCAAATGTATATTCAACATCTACAAGTTTCATTTCTAAATTATGCTCTATAATTTTAGTACTAGCGAGCTCAAATGCACGCTTTGATTCCGCTGCATTTTCCTCTACTTGTATACGATCACGATCATCTGCTGGTCTAAGTACTTGTTTTAGTGGTAATACAACATCATTATCACCCACAACTTTTTGAGGGACAACTACTTTTCCATACTCTACACCGCGGGCTGTCTCTACAATAACATATTGACTATCCTCTAGTAGAAATGATGCCGGATCAAAATAATATATTTTACCCGCCTTTTTAAAGCGGACTCCTACTACATTATACAAATGTATATCCCTCCTGCAGATTTAGCATTAACTGCTCCATCAATAACGTCCTATTCATGTTACGCTGTAAAGAGGCGCGTGCTTGTAAAATAGATTCCATCTGATTTGATAATCTTTCATAAGTGGAATATAACGCAACTTCTTTAAATAGTGGTAACATGTCTGGATAAGTACAAGCTGCCTCGGGATTAGCTTTTATTGACACTATATCACGGTAAGCAAATAGTAGTAAATCCAATGCTTGCTCCATCTCGCTTTTTTCTTTAAAGTGAGGCAACCACTCTTCATGCACAATAAGCAATGCTTCATGTACATTTTGCCGAATGGCCTCTACTAATTTTAACACTGTTTTTCGAGCGAGTGCAAACTGCTCATCATTTGCTAAAAATATCGCTGTTTCGAGCTCATTTGTCATCATGCTTACTGTTGAGGCCATTGAATGTGAAATATTATTTTCCTGTAAATGCTTCAACAAAACATGACGTGGCATTTTTTGAAATTTGATATGTTGACAACGAGAACGGATAGTTGGAAGAATTGACTGCATTTGCTCAGTTAGTAATATGGCAGTTACTTCTCCTTCTGGCTCCTCTAAAAATTTAAGTATCATATTTGCAGAGGCTGTATTAAGACGGTCTGCATGATGAAGCACATAAATCTTACGTCCTTCTTCTACACCCACCATTTTCATTTCTCCGATGAGTTCTCGCATCTGATCAATTTTTATGAATTGACCATCTGGATAAATTTGATGAATATTTGGATGATTTCCCGAATCTACACGTTTGCAATTTCGACATGTTTCACATGGAACATTTCCACTTGGTTGCTCACATAACATTAATTTGACAAAAAAGTGCATAATATCTGCCTTGCCTGTCCCTTTTTCGCCATCAAAAATATATGCATGTGCTAATCTATTCTTGTCAAATATTGTTTGAAGCTGCTTCATTACGACTGGTTGCAGTGTGAGTAGCTCTTCAACATTCTTGGCCATACATTTAAATTCCTTCCTGTCTCTACAACAAAAGGTGATACTTTCTTGCACTCTTGTAAAGATTACAGTTGTTTACTTTATGGCGAGTAGCCACATCAACATTTGAAAAAAGCCCGCGCCTAAATGAGAACGAGACACGGGTTTTACATATATAAATTAATTAGTAAGCCTTTAATTTCACCGATTTTATCAAGAAGATCTATTGCTTCTTTTTCTTCGTCTAAGAGATCCTGTGCAAGCTCGACAAGACGTGTATCAATGGTTTCAATGATTTTCAGACGTCTTCCTTCACCAAAACGATTCCAGGTATGTGATTGTTTTAACTCCATACCATGTTCTACTGTCTCTTGTAGAAATCGTTTAACAAGCATTTTAAACCTAGCAAGTTCTCGTAAATTACGTGATCTAGCTACTCGGTCCCCTGCAGTAGATATATCTCCTAACAAACGCGTGAGTTGTTCTGTTTGCAGCTTATTACCTTGCTTGACGACCATATCTCCAAATCGGTTATTTTGATTATTATTTTGTAGTGGCTCTTTGCGATTTGTATTTAACCCGACACGTATATCTTGATTAATCTTCAAGCTGGTTTCGCCCCCACAATTTTCATCTATTTCTCCTACGCATAATCGATTTTAAATAAAATGTTTAATAGTAACAAATAATCAATGATTTAGCTTCGGAGGCTACTTTTTAAAAATGATGGAATTGTTCAATCGGTAAAACAAATACGGTAGCTCCTCCCACCTCTACCTCCACAGGGTAAGGTATATAGGAATCAGCATTTCCTCCTAACGGAGAAACGGGTGCAACCATTTGCTCTCTTGCCCGACAATTATCCCGAATAATATCTAAAAGTTTGGGTATGAGAGAGTCTTCAGTTCCTATAAGAAATGTCGTATTTCCTGAACGTAAAAATCCTCCTGTGCTCGCTAATTTAGTTGCGCGAAACTGATTTTTCGTTAAAGCATTTGATAAGCGGCTGCTATCCTGATCTTGCACTACAGCTACGACTAACTTCATTCGCACTCACCCCTTTTATAAAATTCGCCTAGATAGATTTCAATTCTATACTTAATCTTAGTTCATCTGTTGAACTAGAGGAACATCATCATGTTGATACAAAAACTCTATAAGAAAGTTTTAAAAAAGACATCTACAAGGTTCCCTAAACACATAATGTATCTTACACGAAGGTGTGTCTGACCTAATAGGTACTTCGACAAATGTTGCCCTCCTAGTGAAGATAAATTAATGGATAGTATCATTATATCACATTGTTGTAGACAACTTCATGCATTTACTGCATTGCTTCCAATAATAATAACCATACATCTTCAACAACATTTTTAATATCTTGATCTGCATTGACTACACGTATTCGCTCTGGGTACTGCTCTACTAATTGTAAATATCCTTCACGTACCTTCTGATGAAACGGCAAGCTTTCAACATCTAAGCGGTTTACTTCTCGATTGCCAGTTGCATGAATACGCGCTAAGCCAACCTCTGGAGCAAGATCAAATAGTATGGTCACGTCAGGTAATTTCTTCCCAATAGCAAATTCATTAATAGAAAGCACCTCATTAACACCTATACCTCTTGCATATCCTTGATAAGCTAAAGAGGAATCGATAAAACGGTCACATATCACTAACTTCCCTGCATCTAAGGCAGGACGTACTTTCTCAAAATAATGCTGGCTTCTTGCTGCAGCATATAACAATGCTTCTGTTCGTTCATCCATAGCAGTATGTGCAGGATTCAAAATAATCGTTCTTATTTTTTCTGCAATCTCAATTCCACCTGGTTCTCTTGTTGCTAGAACTTCAATATTATTTTTTTTTAATCGCTCTGCTATCATTTGAATGACCGTTGTTTTTCCTGCTCCCTCTGGTCCTTCAAATGTAATAAATAAATTGCTATTCATGCTGTTATTGCCTCCAACTATTTAATAACCTGAATCTTTTTTTCTGCTAAACGATGATTCCCCTGGAATGTTGCACCTGCTGCTAGTAGCTCTTCCAATTGACTTAACTTAGCTACTGTTATTCTTTCTCCTGGTACTAATAATGGTATACCAGGTGGATAAGGAATGATCATATTCGCTGAAATTCGCCCCATTGTACGCATATATGGTAACCATTCTTTCTTTAATGATGCAACCTCATTAAAGGTATATATAGGCTCAGTAATCGGGACAAAATGATAGGCTGTTTGAGAAGCCGTTATGCTATCTGTTTTAGCTGTGTTTAATAGCGTTGTTATGGCCTCTTTTATACGAACCCTGATTTCAGCAAATGGGTAGGTATGTCCCTGCTTCAGCAAAGGTAACACAAATAAAACCTGATTGGCATCTGCAAGTTCCCCATATACATGCTTTGCCTCTAATGCCTCCTGTAATTGAAAGCCACTATAACCATTAACACGTAGCAATACTTTAAGTGGATCATCTACTTCAATTACTTCTAATGATCCAATTGCTCGTAATGCATCTACCCATTGATTCTTTTTTTCTATTATATATGCCCCATCACTCTCCATATATGTCTGTACATAATAGCGAGCATCATCTAATGATGCTAATAATAAGTAAGATGGACTACTAGATTGTAACATGCGTAAGTAATGATGTATTTTGTCAGCCTCTATCAATTCCGACTTAACATGCATAAAAGAGGCCATCGTCATAGCAGGTAAAGTTTTATGAGCTGATTGAACAACAACGTCTGCACCAAGTGTCAATGCGGATGGCTGAAATAGCGTACATGCATTAAAATGAGCGCCATGTGCTTCATCCACCAATACAGGTATTCCCTTCTCATGACAATAAGCAATTTGTTGCTGTATTTCATTCGAAGTCATCCCATAATAAGTAGGATATGTTAACACTACTGCTTTCGCCTCTGAATAATTTTCTACGGCTTCTTTTAAATCTCTATAAGTTACATGTGTCGCCGACATTGTCCGTTCATCCCACAGCGGCGACACAAAAATTGGCTTAGCCCCAACAAGTTCAATAGCATGGAAAATTGATTTATGTGCATTACGCTGAACAATAATGGTATCGTCTTTGTTACAAGTAGCATAAATCATTGCTAAATTTCCAACAGTAGACCCTCCTACCAAAAAGAAACTCTTCGTTGCTCCATATGTATCTGCCAATAAATTCTCGGCTTCTAATATCATTTCCTCAGGGTAATGTAGATCATCTAATCCTGATAACTCAGTTACATCATAACGCATTACATCCTTAAATGCTTGTGGAAGGTGGGACAGTTCACCATGCTTATGACCTGGGACATGAAAAGAAATATTTTGTTGCTGTCGAAAACGTTCTAACCCTTCTATAATTGGTTTTTTCTTATGCAAAACAAACACCCATTTTCGTTAGATTCTCCTTTAATTATACGAAATTATAAGGAGAGAAAAAAGCTATCCCTCCGCATGGTAATCCACTTTTTATTTAGTAACAAACCTTTTCATCAAAGTTAATCACAGCTTGATGTCATTATCGTTGACGCCTCACTCAAAAAAAGAGTCATCTATACCTAAACCATCATTTTTGTAGCAGTAGGAATTGCTAATTAAAATAAAACCGATTATTGCTGTTATCTGTAATAATCGGTTCACCACTTATTTTCATATAACTAGTCTTGTAATGCTTGAATGGCCATTGCTTCCACTAATTGCTCAATCAGCCGAGGTACAAAATTATCTAATACTGGATTCATCATTCCTGCTAAAAATCCACTTGCTTTCATTGTTAAATTACCAGTCAGTTGTGGTGATTCATTTTGATTTTGTATGATTTCAAAAGAACCATTACCATTTATAGGATCAGATAAACCCTCTAATTCAAACTGTATTTGATGAGCATCTGATTTGTTTACTTTAAGTTTTACTTTAACAGCTTTCTGAATTATACCAAAGTCTCCTTGGAAGACCCAGATCATATCGTCTTCATTTAGTAATTCGTGATGTAAGTAACCTGGTATTAAAACAGCCCATTGTTCTTTATTATGAATAAAACCCTCTAATTTATTTTTCTGTACATTGATTACCTTACTATATTGTCCTGTTGCCATTCCATTGCACCCCTTTGAATATTTTGATCACTCTATTAAACTTTAACATTTTCTAGATTTCAAAACATACAAAAAAACCACTGATTTCTCAGTGGTTACTTTTTGCCTAGCGACGTCCTACTCTCACAGGGGGAAGCCCCCAACTACCATCGGCGCTAAAGAGCTTAACTTCCGTGTTCGGTATGGGAACGGGTGTGACCTCTTTGCCATCATCACTAGACTTATTTGACCTCCAATACACGGCGTATTACTGCGTCAGCTGCTCTCGTTCAATCAGTCACGTACAAAAGTACGCTCCTTCAATCACTCGTTTGCTTCCTTGTACTACTTGTGTCTTGAAGCTCTCTTTTTTGTTGAAAGATTTATTCTTTCAAAACTGGATAAACGGCATATTGAATGTTTCAAACGTTTTGGTTAAGTCCTCGATCGATTAGTATTCGTCAGCTCCATGTGTCACCACACTTCCACCTCGAACCTATCTACCTCATCGTCTTTGAGGGATCTTACTTACTTGCGTAATGGGAAATCTCATCTTGAGGGGGGCTTCATGCTTAGATGCTTTCAGCACTTATCCCGTCCACACATAGCTACCCAGCGATGCCTTTGGCAAGACAACTGGTACACCAGCGGTGTGTCCATCCCGGTCCTCTCGTACTAAGGACAGCTCCTCTCAAATTTCCTACGCCCACGACGGATAGGGACCGAACTGTCTCACGACGTTCTGAACCCAGCTCGCGTACCGCTTTAATGGGCGAACAGCCCAACCCTTGGGACCGACTACAGCCCCAGGATGCGATGAGCCGACATCGAGGTGCCAAACCTCCCCGTCGATGTGGACTCTTGGGGGAGATAAGCCTGTTATCCCCGGGGTAGCTTTTATCCGTTGAGCGATGGCCCTTCCATGCGGAACCACCGGATCACTAAGCCCGTCTTTCGACCCTGCTCGACTTGTAGGTCTCGCAGTCAAGCTCCCTTGTGCCTTTACACTCTACGAATGATTTCCAACCATTCTGAGGGAACCTTTGGGCGCCTCCGTTACCTTTTAGGAGGCGACCGCCCCAGTCAAACTGTCCGCCTGACACTGTCTCCTGCCCCGCTAAGGGGCATGGGTTAGAATTTCAATACAACCAGGGTAGTATCCCACCGACGCCTCCTTCGAAGCTGGCGCTCCGAGATCTCTGGCTCCTACCTATCCTGTACAAGTTGTACCAAAATTCAATATCAGGCTACAGTAAAGCTCCACGGGGTCTTTCCGTCCTGTCGCGGGTAACCTGCATCTTCACAGGTACTATAATTTCACCGAGTCTCTCGTTGAGACAGTGCCCAGATCGTTACGCCTTTCGTGCGGGTCGGAACTTACCCGACAAGGAATTTCGCTACCTTAGGACCGTTATAGTTACGGCCGCCGTTTACTGGGGCTTCAATTCGCAGCTTCGCTTGCGCTAACCACTCCTCTTAACCTTCCAGCACCGGGCAGGCGTCAGCCCCTATACGTCACCTTACGGTTTTGCAGAGACCTGTGTTTTTGCTAAACAGTCGCCTGGGCCTATTCACTGCGGCTCTCATGCGCTTGCACGCTCAAGAGCACCCCTTCTCCCGAAGTTACGGGGTCATTTTGCCGAGTTCCTTAACGAGAGTTCTCTCGCACACCTTAGGATTCTCTCCTCGACTACCTGTGTCGGTTTGCGGTACGGGCACCTCTCACCTCGATAGAGGCTTTTCTTGGCAGTGTGAAATCAGGAACTTCGTCCATACGGACTCGCCATCACAGCTCAACGTTACAGTGTGCGGATTTGCCTACACACACGCCTTACTGCTTGGACGCGCACAACCAACGGCGCGCTTACCCTATCCTACTGCGTCCCCCCATTTCTCAAACGGTGAGGAGGTGGTACAGGAATATCAACCTGTTGTCCATCGCCTACGCCTATCGGCCTCGGCTTAGGTCCCGACTAACCCTGAGCGGACGAGCCTTCCTCAGGAAACCTTAGTCATACGGTGGACGGGATTCTCACCCGTCTTTCGCTACTCATACCGGCATTCTCACTTCTAAGCGCTCCACCAGTCCTTCCGATCTGACTTCAACGCACTTAGAACGCTCTCCTACCACTGACATCGTAGATGTCAATCCACAGCTTCGGTGAATCGTTTAGCCCCGATACATTTTCGGCGCAGCGTCACTCGACCAGTGAGCTATTACGCACTCTTTAAATGATGGCTGCTTCTAAGCCAACATCCTGGTTGTCTGTGCAACGCCACATCCTTTTCCACTTAACGATTACTTTGGGACCTTAGCTGGTGGTCTGGGCTGTTTCCCTTTTGACTACGGATCTTATCACTCGCAGTCTGACTCCCGTGTATAAATATCTGGCATTCGGAGTTTGTCTGAATTCGGTAAACCGGGATGGCCCCCTAGTCCAAACAGTGCTCTACCTCCAGTATTCTCATCACGAGGCTAGCCCTAAAGCTATTTCGGAGAGAACCAGCTATCTCCAAGTTCGATTGGAATTTCTCCGCTACCCACACCTCATCCCCGCACTTTTCAACGTGCGTGGGTTCGGGCCTCCAGTAAGTGTTACCTCACCTTCACCCTGGACATGGGTAGATCACCTGGTTTCGGGTCTACGACCACGTACTATTTCGCCCTATTCAGACTCGCTTTCGCTGCGGCTCCGCCTTCTAAAGCTTAACCTTGCACGTAATCGTAACTCGCCGGTTCATTCTACAAAAGGCACGCTATCACCCATTAACGGGCTCTAACTACTTGTAGGCACACGGTTTCAGGATCTCTTTCACTCCCCTTCCGGGGTGCTTTTCACCTTTCCCTCACGGTACTGGTTCACTATCGGTCACTAGGTAGTATTTAGCCTTGGGAGATGGTCCTCCCGGATTCCGACGGAATTTCACGTGTTCCGCCGTACTCAGGATCCACTCAGGAGAGAACGAACTTTCGACTACAGGGCTTTTACCTGCTCTGGCGGACCTTTCCAAGTCGCTTCATCTAACTCGCTCTTTTGTAACTCCGTATAGAGTGTCCTACAACCCCAAGAGGCAAGCCTCTTGGTTTGGGCTCTTCCCGTTTCGCTCGCCGCTACTCAGGGAATCGATTTTTCTTTCTCTTCCTCCAGGTACTTAGATGTTTCAGTTCCCTGGGTCTGCCTTCAAGACGCTATGTATTCACGTCAAGATACTACGCGATTAAACGTAGTGGGTTCCCCCATTCGGAAATCTCCGGATCAAAGCTCACTTACAGCTCCCCGAAGCATATCGGTGTTAGTGCCGTCCTTCTTCGGCTCCTAGTGCCAAGGCATTCGCCGTGCGCCCTTAATAACTTAACCAAGTTATTAAGCCTATAAAAAACTTAAAAAAATAAATGTGTTTGTTACAATTTCAATGTCGTTTTATCCAGTTTTCAAAGAACAAGTTTTGAAGTGTTTCATTCAGATAGAATGAACCTTCAAAACTGAACGCAAAACGTAATCTTACAAACCCAAGGTTTGTATTCCGAAATAATCCTTAGAAAGGAGGTGATCCAGCCGCACCTTCCGATACGGCTACCTTGTTACGACTTCACCCCAATCATCTATCCCACCTTCGGCGGCTGGCTCCAAAAGGTTACCTCACCGACTTCGGGTGTTACAAACTCTCGTGGTGTGACGGGCGGTGTGTACAAGGCCCGGGAACGTATTCACCGCGGCATGCTGATCCGCGATTACTAGCGATTCCGGCTTCATGTAGGCGAGTTGCAGCCTACAATCCGAACTGAGAACGACTTTATCGGATTAGCTCCCTCTCGCGAGTTGGCAACCGTTTGTATCGTCCATTGTAGCACGTGTGTAGCCCAGGTCATAAGGGGCATGATGATTTGACGTCATCCCCACCTTCCTCCGGTTTGTCACCGGCAGTCACCTTAGAGTGCCCAACTAAATGATGGCAACTAAGATCAAGGGTTGCGCTCGTTGCGGGACTTAACCCAACATCTCACGACACGAGCTGACGACAACCATGCACCACCTGTCACCGTTGCCCCCGAAGGGGAAACTATATCTCTACAGTGGTCAACGGGATGTCAAGACCTGGTAAGGTTCTTCGCGTTGCTTCGAATTAAACCACATGCTCCACCGCTTGTGCGGGCCCCCGTCAATTCCTTTGAGTTTCAGTCTTGCGACCGTACTCCCCAGGCGGAGTGCTTAATGCGTTAGCTGCAGCACTAAGGGGCGGAAACCCCCTAACACTTAGCACTCATCGTTTACGGCGTGGACTACCAGGGTATCTAATCCTGTTTGCTCCCCACGCTTTCGCGCCTCAGCGTCAGTTACAGACCAGAAAGTCGCCTTCGCCACTGGTGTTCCTCCAAATCTCTACGCATTTCACCGCTACACTTGGAATTCCACTTTCCTCTTCTGCACTCAAGTCCCCCAGTTTCCAATGACCCTCCACGGTTGAGCCGTGGGCTTTCACATCAGACTTAAAGGACCGCCTGCGCGCGCTTTACGCCCAATAATTCCGGACAACGCTTGCCACCTACGTATTACCGCGGCTGCTGGCACGTAGTTAGCCGTGGCTTTCTAATAAGGTACCGTCAAGGTACAGCCAGTTACTACTGTACTTGTTCTTCCCTTACAACAGAGTTTTACGATCCGAAAACCTTCTTCACTCACGCGGCGTTGCTCCATCAGGCTTTCGCCCATTGTGGAAGATTCCCTACTGCTGCCTCCCGTAGGAGTCTGGGCCGTGTCTCAGTCCCAGTGTGGCCGATCACCCTCTCAGGTCGGCTACGCATCGTCGCCTTGGTGAGCCGTTACCTCACCAACTAGCTAATGCGCCGCGGGCCCATCCTATAGCGACAGCCGAAACCGTCTTTCAGTCTTTTACCATGAAGCAAAAGAGATTATTCGGTATTAGCCCCGGTTTCCCGGAGTTATCCCAAACTATAGGGTAGGTTGCCCACGTGTTACTCACCCGTCCGCCGCTAACGTCAAAGGAGCAAGCTCCTTTTCTGTTCGCTCGACTTGCATGTATTAGGCACGCCGCCAGCGTTCGTCCTGAGCCAGGATCAAACTCTCCATAAAAGAAATTTGATTAGCTCAAATTTTGCTGGCATCATGTTTGATGTCCAAAATTGTGTTTCGTTCACTAGCAAAACTAGCTACTTAAAACTTTATTGATTACGTTTTGCTTGTTCAGTTTTCAAGGTTCATATCGTTCACCGCTGTTTCAGCAGCAACTCTTATATAATACCACGCGCCACAAACTGTGTCAACAATAATTTTAAAATTATTTTCCGTTTCAATCAGTTGTATTAGCGACTTTTATAACTATACCATAATCTTTTTATATTGCAAGCCTTTTATAAAATAAATATTAAAGCTGTTATTCCTAAGACACCAGGAATACCTAAAACAGCGATTGTTAAGACCGAAAACAGATTGATTGGCACATTATATCCTATATAACCAATACCTAAATGGATTACGAATAATAGTAGAAAAGCAAATGCAAATCTAAACCAAAACACCGATAATCCTTCTAAGATCTTACCCAATTTAGCATGTCTTATTATTACATAAAGAAAAAGAAGCCCGACAGGAATACAAATACTCATAATTACTAACCCAGACATATAGTTGCCCCCTCAATTAAATAATTATGAAAGTTTATGTTTCCTGTTTTGCTTCTATGAATATTTTACAGAGAACTATTTTATTAATACCTTACGAATTCTAGCTTCCTTAAACAAATAGAAATGAATACTTTCTGCTGTTTTGCGTTGAGCAATTACACCTAGGTCATAATCATCCATTAATTCTTCTATTATCTTTGCCTGTTGTAAATCCTCTTTTGTTTCTTTCATCAGATTCACAAGCTTATCATCGAATTCTTTTTTTAATTTCCCTTTACTACGGAAGAACATACTAATCCCTCACTCATAACTCGCGTCGGCCTTCCATTGCCTTTGATAGCGTAACCTCATCTGCATATTCTAGATCTCCACCTACTGGCAATCCATGAGCAATACGGGTTGTACGAATGCCAGACGGTTTGACAAGGCGAGAAATGTACATAGCGGTTGCCTCACCCTCGATTGTTGAATTTGTAGCTAAAATAAGTTCTTGGACACTTTCATCTTGCAAGCGCACTAGCAAAGAAGCAACATTAATGTCTTCTGGACCAATACCATCCATTGGTGAAATTGCTCCTTGAAGTACATGGTACATACCGTTGTAGTCACGCATTTTTTCCATTGCAATCACATCTTTTGTATCTTGTACAACACAAATAATAGAATGATCTCGCTGCTTATCTGTACATATGTGACATGGATCTACATCTGTTATATTGCCACAAACAGAACAGTAGCTTAAGTTTCGTTTAGCATCAATCAGTGCTTTAGAGAAAGATAATACATCATCTTCCTTCATTGTTAACACAAAAAACGCCAGACGAGCCGCAGTTTTCGGCCCGATACCTGGCAATTTCATAAAACTATCGATCAATTTAGATATTGGTTCTGGGTAGTACATATGAATACCTCCTAGAATGGAAGGTTTAAGCCTTGCGTGAATTTACCCATAGTTGAGTTTGTTTTTTCTTCTACTTTTTTCAAAGCTTCATTTGTTGCAATAACAATTAGGTCTTGTAGCATTTCGATGTCTTCTGGGTCTACTACAGATTCATCCAGATTTACTGAAACTACTTCACGCTGACCAGAAACTGTTACTTTCACCATACCGCCGCCTGCAACACCTTCGAATTGCTCAGCATTTAAAGCTTCTTGTGCCTCCATCATTTCCTTTTGCATTTTTTGCATTTTTTTCATCATACCTTGCATATTTCCCATTCCACGCATAAATGTTTCCTCCTAAAAATTTAATCTTCAATAATTTCAACAAAATCTTTACCAAAGAGCTTTTCAGCCTCAGTCACAAGTGGATCTTGTGAAGCAAGAGGTTGGGCATCATCGATAAATGGTTCTTCTGGCATTTCTGCCGGTGGTGGCTCTAATAATTCTTCTCCATGCTCTGATTCAGTCTGTGATTTCTTTTGCTGCAGACCATGATCACGAATAAACTCTTCACGCATTTTTAACCATGATTCTTCTGGTATGCATAGCATCTCGTACATTGTACCAGTTTGCCCTGCAATTAATTGTGTAAAGTGAGCCTTTAAAGACTGGTTGTCGGCAACCATCTGACAATGAATATCATACTTGAATTTTAACACAAAAGCACTTGAAGATGCCGCAACAGGTTCGGCTTCTGCTAAAAGAGCAGATTGTGATTTTTGCATTTGACTTAAGGCTTGCGCCCAAATGGACTTAATGCGTTGCACATCTTGCTTTGTGGCATCTTTCAGCACTTCCTGAATACGACCTGTAGGTGCTTTATAACCATTCGGACTTTTAGCTCGGGGCCGTTGCTCTTTTTGTGCTGTCGGCGTTTGCACAGGAGTCCCCGTTTGCAGTTGTAAGGATAGTTGCTGAACCAGCTGTTCAAGAGCCACAATTTTTTGAGTGAGATCAGGGTTTTCTCCCATTTCATTTGTAGTCACCGTTTGATGGGCTATACCTCCTGAAAACTGTACCATTTTAAGCAAAGCCGTCTCTAAATAAATTTTTGTATGGTGAGAGAAACGCATCTCTTGCTGTGTTTTTGCAAGTATATCAATATACCCATAAAGCATATTTGGTGCAAATTCGTGTGCTAAAGTGAATACACGTTCCTCAGGAGATACAAGCTCTAAAAGTTCAGCTAAATCATCACTTGTTTGAAGTAATAATAAATCGCGGAAAAATGTAATTAAATCCTCTGAGAGCCGCAAAGGGTCCTTACCGTCAGCTATAAGTTGCTCTAAAAGGGCAAGCATTTGCGCAACATCTTTTACTTTAAGTGCCTCCGCTAGATCATAAAAAACATCCTGACTAATAGAACCTGTAACTAATAACGTATCCTCAAGTTTTAATTTTTCGCCACTAAAAGACACAACTTGGTCCAATAAGCTTAAAGCATCACGCATTCCCCCTGCGGCTGATTGTGCAATCACCTTTAAACCTTGTTCTTCATATGGCAAGTCAATATCTTCCAAAACAACCTTCATACGTTCAATAATATCATTAGTAGAAAGTCGTTTAAAATCAAAACGCTGACAACGAGAAATGATCGTAGCAGGCAATTTATGAGGCTCTGTAGTTGCTAAAATAAACACAGCATGAGGAGGTGGTTCTTCCAACGTTTTTAAAAGAGCGTTAAAAGCGCTTGTAGAAAGCATATGCACTTCGTCTATGATGTACACCTTATATCTACTGCTTGCGGGAGCAAAACGAACCTTTTCTATGATATCCCTAATCTCTTCAACACGTGAATTTGAGGCTGCATCAAATTCAATTACATCTGGATGAGAACCATCTGTAATACTCATGCATGTATCACATTCATTACAAGGCTCTTTCGATGGTGCATGTTCACAATTCAAGGCCTTCGCAAAGATTTTAGCAGTACTTGTTTTCCCTGTACCACGGGGCCCAGAAAACAAGTAAGCGTGTGTTGTTTTATTTGCTAGGAGAGCATTTTGTAGCGTTCTTTTGACATGTGTTTGACCAGACATTTCTCGAAAAGATTGTGGTCGATACACACGGTAAAATGCTTGATACGTCACTGATTTCCTCTCTCCTTCTCCATTTAATTGAATAGTTTTATTATAGCATTTGCAGCATTATATAGAAAATGAAGATGCTAAATTTAAAATAAAAAAGCATCCGCCTATAATAGACGGATGCTTTGAATTGGCAATTTAATGCCGTGCACCTTTCCTTGACAGCCGCACATAAGCGTTACTCTTGTCGTTAGCTCAGATTAGGCAACCCCGCGGCACATGAATAAGACCACTTAATGCTGCTTCCTTCCGGACCTGACATGGTTCATGGGTATCCATTGCGCAGGACCCAATCGTCAACACTACGTGCAAAAGGCAGACCAAACAATACGGACAGCCTCGAAAAAGGAATTCAGTCTCGCTAGAGCGGATTGCGAGTTACAGGACACCGCTACCTTCCCACCTAGCACGGCAATAACTAGTATACTGACTGTTTGTATAAAATGCAACTTAATGCACAAATTATTTATTTCTAAGTGACGATTTAAACATTATGTATTTTTTCAAAAATTATCTTGACGTTCGTTTCTAGTTATGATAAATTTATTTTTGTCGATAAGACAGTAAAGCAATATAACATGGAGGTATACCCAAGTCTGGCTGAAGGGATCGGTCTTGAAAACCGACAGGCGGGTAACACCGCGCGGGGGTTCGAATCCCTCTACCTCCTCCAGTTTTAAATTTCCGACTACGAATGTAGCCGTTTTTTTTTGCCCAAATTGTATGTATTACTTGTTAGATACCACTTCCGCCTCGGTTGTGGTATTTTTTATTATATCAATGATGGGAGGTTGTTGAATTGCAATCGAAATTACTTATGACGCGTGCTTCCCTTACTTGGATTTTCATTATTGCTGTTATGACCGCAATAGGTAGTGAAATTAAAATTATGCCTTTTGCTAATACAACTTTCCGTTTTGGTTTAGGAACCATTGTCTTCTTTTTATGCACATTAATTAAACCTACACCAATTATTTTAGCCGGTGTAGCTACCAGTATTGTGACAACTATTTTTCGGGTTATTAATTCGACATTACATGATGTTCCGATAGCCGAGAGTATATTTAACCATTTACCAGCTGGTTTATTTTATGTATTGTTTGCAGTATGCCTGCAGATTTTAGATATTCAACAATACAGAGAAAAACCACTAAAACTTGGTTTACTCGTTGCTTTTAGTGAAGTTATCAGTAATTTAGCTGAACAGATTTTCCGCTTTTTTGTCCAAACATATACTTTTTTATTTCTCCATGATCTCTTGATCCTATTAGCAGTAGCATTATTACGAAGCTTTTTTGTAGTAGGGATTTACAGCTCTATTTTGATAGCTGAACAAAAAAAACGGGTACAAGAAATGCTGAATATTGGATCTGATCTCTATGTGGAGACACTATATTTAAAAAAATCAATGAATCATATTGAAACAATTACAGGTAGTGGTTATGAATTATATCGTCAGTTAAAGACACTAGGTTTTCGAGCGGAAAGTTTACAAGCACTTCATATTGCCCAGGAAATCCATGAAGTGAAAAAGGATTCTCAACGGATATATGCTGGTATTTCAAAGATTGTCGGTGAAAAGAGCTTTGGCCCTTTTGTATTATCTGAATTATTGCATTATATTGAAGAAGGTAATAGGAAATATGCAGAATTACTTGGTAAGGAAATACAATTTAATACATGTATAGACTTCGATTTTCAAACGAAAGATCATATTGCACTCCTTGCTCTATTAAATAATTTATCAGCCAATGCTGTTGAGGCTATTGAAAAGCAAGGGATCATTTCTATTGCTATTGAGCGCCAAGAGGATAATACTGTAATAACCGTATGTGATAATGGACAAGGGATTTCACAAGCAGATATTTCTGTTATTTTTGAACCTGGATACACCACTAAATTCAATGTTGATGGTGTTGCAGCAACTGGCATTGGGCTTTCACATGTTGCTGAACTAGTAGAAAAATTAAAAGGCTCAATAACCGTTGAATCAAACAATCAATACACAACGTTTAAAATCATAATTCCTACGCAAACTATTCAAACGGGAGAGACTTAAATGAGGTATTTTATTGTAGATGATGATCGTGCAAGTCGTGTTATGTTAAAGCAAATTATTGAAGATAGCGGGTTAGGAACGGTTATTGGTGAGGCTCGCAATGGTGAGGATGCCATTCCACAAATTTTAATGACACAGCCAGAGTTTGTGCTTATTGATTTACTGATGCCTAAGCTTGATGGCATAGCAACTGTAGAACAACTTATGCAAAATCGTTTCGAGGGACAATTTATTATGATTTCACAGGTAGTGAATAAGGAAATGGTTGGCGAAGCATATGAGCAAGGAATTGATTTCTTCATTCATAAACCAATCAATCGTATTGAAGTCGAAAATGTTTTGAAAAAAACAACTGAACAATTTCGACTTAAAAATTCACTATTAGTGATACGTCAATCACTTACAAATATTGAGTTAAGTGAACAAAAGACTCATAAAGCTACATCACGAGACCATATTCAATCTATTTTGAATGATATGGGGATTGTCGGGGAAATTGGTAGTGAGGATATCATTGCCATTATAGAAACATTACTTGCTCACCAGCACAAGATTGCTCCCCTTCCTCCATTAAAAGAGCTTTATGAAGAAATTGCAGCTGTGACCAAGGCTACGCCAGATGAAATTTTAAAAGAGAGTAAAGCCATCGAGCAGCGTGTGCGTCGTACAATATTAGCTGCCATGATTAATCTCGCTAATTTAGGGGTTGTTGATTACACAAACTCAGAATTCGAGTACTATGCCCCTCGCTACTTTGATTTTAAAGAAATTCGTCAGCTCATGACACAGATTGAAGATCACGATAATCGTAAAGCAAAGGTAAATATTAAGAAGTTTATTCAAGTGTTATATTCAGACATTTTAACAAAAGTAAATTAATTTTCTCGGATTTTGTCGGATTCCATAAGTCCTCCGTATTATTAAAGTAAGGCGTGTCCTAAAAATTTAATATTAGGGGAGGTACAAAGGATTTGAAAAAGAAATTTAAAGTCAGTTTAGCCGCTCAGATTTTAATCGGTTTGATTTTAGGGATCATTGTTGGTGGTATCTTTTACGGAAATCCCAAAATTGAGACATATCTACAACCATTAGGGGATATATTTTTACATCTTATTAAGATGATTGTTGTACCGATTATTATTTCGACATTAATCGTTGGTGTTGCTGGCACTGGAGATATGAAGCAACTTGGACGATTAGGCGGGAAATCTATAATTTACTTTGAGATTATTACTACAGTTGCAATCGTAGTTGGATTACTTTCCGCAAACATTTTCCAACCTGGTGCAGGTCTTAACATGAATGAATTATCTCAAGGGGATATTTCGAAGTATGTATCAACAACTGAGGAAGTTCAGCATGAGGGACCATTTGATATCATTGTAGGCATTGTCCCAACAAATATTATTCAGTCAATGGCTGAAGGTAATATGCTAGCAATTATCTTCTTCTCAGTTATTTTCGGTTTAGGGGTTGCTGCAGTAGGAGATCGAGGGAAACCAGTCTTAGACTTCTTCCAAGGGGTAGCAGATGCTATGTTCTGGGTAACAAACCTCGTAATGAAATTCGCGCCACTAGGGGTATTTGGTTTAATTGGTGTAACCGTTTCCAAATATGGGTTTGCTTCACTGGTTCCACTTGCCAAATTAGCAATTCTTGTTTATGCAACAATGCTATTCTTTATCTTTGTCGTTCTTGGACTTGTGGCAAAATTCGCAGGAATCAGCATCTTCTATTTGATTAAAGTATTAAAAGATGAGCTAATTTTAGCCTTCTCAACAGCAAGTTCTGAAGCTGTGTTACCACGTATTATGATGAAAATGGAGAAATTAGGGGCGCCAAAGGATATTGTATCTTTTGTTATACCGACCGGTTACTCCTTTAACTTAGATGGGTCAACACTATATCAAGCCATTGCAGCATTATTTATTGCACAAATGTACGGTATTCACCTAAGCATTGGTGAACAAATTACGTTAATGCTTGTATTAATGGTTACATCAAAAGGTATTGCAGGTGTACCAGGCGTATCATTCGTAGTACTTCTAGCAACTTTAGGTACTGTAGGTATTCCACTTGAGGGACTAGCCTTCATTGCTGGTATTGACCGTATTCTTGATATGGGACGTACAGTTGTTAACGTAATTGGTAACTCATTAGCGTCATTAGTAATGGCTAAATGGGAAGGCCGTTTCGATCGAGAAAAGATGAAAAATTACTTTAATGATAATGAAAATCTAGCGTAATTTAAAAAAATCCTCACGATGTTGGATGGCATCGTGAGGGTTTTTTTATTTTGCTAACACTTTATCTAAATAAGCGATAATTGATTCTTTTCCATTGGCATGTGCTTCTTGAGCGCGTTTTTCATCTTTTTCAAGCTTAGCCTCTGCCGCTAGAACGATTTTTTCAGCATCTTGCTGTGGCACAACAATTACACCATCCACATCCCCAATAATATAATCACCAGGATGAACCGTAACTCCTCCAATGGCGATCGGTACATTTACTTGACCACCGCCGTTTTTATTGCCTGCTGCTACAGTAGTGCCCAACGAAAATACAGGGAAATTTAATTCGCGAATTGCTGCAATATCACGGATTACACCATCCACAACAAAACCTTGTACACCTATCCCTTTTGCTAAGGAGATCACAAAATCTCCAGCAACAGCTCGGTTTGTATTTCCTTTTGCATCAATTACTAAAATATCCCCTTCATTTGCAGCCCTAATCGCTTCCAAAACTGCCCCATTTTCACCATCTGGTAAACGTACAGTTACAGCTCGCCCAGCAACTTTAAAATGGTCTGCTAACGGCTTAATATCACTTCGCACATTGGTATGCCCACCAGTTGCATCTGAAATAGCTGTTGTTGGTAAATGCTGAAAGCTTACTTCCACTTTTGTCATACATAACACCCCTATTATGATTAATGACTTACACTAGTATTGTAAATAAAAAATATATCCTATTTCAATATATCTCGAAAATAGTAGTCATTATTAGAATTAAATAATTTCAATAAATTGCTTTGATTGCTCGTCTAAGGCTTCAGCAGCAGATGCTATTTCACTAAAGTCATTTGCTGTGACAGTAATTTGTTCATTTGTTTTATCTATTTTTTCTGCTATTTTTGTAATACTATCAGTCACCTGACCAATTTCTCGCTCAATGCCCTCCACATTATCCTTCACTTCTGAAATAGATTGTTCAACTCTTACAGAAAGCTTACGTACCTCTTTCGCCACTACATCAAAACCTCTTCCATATTCTCCAGCCCTAGCTGCTTCAATAGCTGCATTTAATGCCAATAAATTAGTTTGTGAGGCAATTTCTTGTATAGTTTTGACAATCCCTTTAATAGAATCTGCTTGTTTCTGAAGCTGTACAAGATTACTTACATTTTCATTTGATTCCTTTGAAACCACTTTAATGGTTTCTAGTAGATCTTGGCTATTTTGAATGCCCGCCTCTGAACGCTGGTAAAGCTTATTAGACATGCCCTTCAACTTGTCGGCAACACTAACTATCTCATGTTGGCGTTCGGTGATATTGGTAGCTATTTTGGATACACCTATTACTTTTCTTGTATTATTTGCGAAGACAGGCATATATGTCGCTTCCAGCCAAATTATATTCCCTCTAGCATCAATTCTTTCTATTTTGTCCTGATAGCTGTTTCCTGCCGTTAGGTGACGCCAAAATTTATCGTACTCCATACTATTAACGAAATCTGGCAAACAAAAGTCTTTATGATGTTTTCCTAGCATTTCCTGCACTGTATAGCCTAATGTTTGAGCAAATAGTTCATTGACATACGCTACTCTTCTATCCATATCGAAGCGGATAATAGCTATATTGCGTTCAATAGCCTGTACTACTAAATCATCGGTTACTTGAGCCTCTACACTATGCATAAAGAACACCCCATCCGTTACTAATTTTTTACTTAAAATTTAATTTTATATTACATTAATTATGCCTCAGTGTAATTGCAGCAGATGTTAGTGTACCTGCTGCATCAAGATAAAAAACATGGAGAATGTTCATCCATGTTTTTTTAATAAACGTAAAATCCCTTCAGAGGTAGCCGCTACACGTAAGAACTTCTTTTGCTCTGCACGTATAAAGCCTTCCTCTAGCATTGTTTTAAAATGCTGTAGAAGTGCATCATAGAATCCATGGACATTATATAAAATGACAGGTTTTGTATGAAGGCCAATCTGAGCCCAAGTAAATACCTCAAAATATTCATCTAAAGTCCCTGCGCCACCTGGCAGAGCAATAAAAGCATCGGCTAACTCGGCCATTTTAGCTTTACGAATATGCATAGAGTCTACAATATGAATTTCTGTTAATGAGGCATGGGCCAATTCACGCTTTTGTAAATGTGTTGGCATCACACCAATCACTTCTCCTCCAGCTGCTAAAACAGCATCGGCTACCTTCCCCATTAGGCCTGTTTTAGAACCACCATAGACAACCCCGTGACCGTTTTTTGCCAGTGCTGTACCAAGCTCAGCAGCTTTCTCTGCATAAATAGGACTTTTACCCAAACCGGATCCGCAATACACTGCGATTCTTATAATAATCCCTCCTATTCAAAAAACGTGAAACAATCGGCTATATATTGTCTCACGTTTTTTGGTCATTTATTTTACTTTTATTTTCGTAAATGGCTTGTTTGTTTTAGCATATGACTGATACGGCTTACAATTGATTCAATGGCATCAGGATTTTTTAATAAATCATAATCATTAATATCTAAACGTAGAACTGGACAAGAATTAAAATTATTTATCCAATTTTCATAGCGTTCATGCATTTCTATCCAATAATCATTCGGTGTTTGTTGCTCCATTGTACGTCCTCGCTCTTGAATACGCCCAATAACTGCATCAATAGGTCCTTCAAGATAGACAAGCAAATCTGGATGTGGGAAATAAGGTGTCATCACCATTGCATCAAACAAATTTGTATAAGTCTCATAATCTGTTGGGCTCATTGTTCCTTTATCATAATGCATCTTAGCAAAAATGCCAGTATCCTCATAAATAGAACGATCTTGTACAAATCCTCCACCATATTCAAAAATACGCTTCTGTTCTTTAAAACGCTCTGCTAAAAAGTAGACCTGTAAATGAAAGCTCCATTTTTCAAAGTCCTCATAAAATTTATCAAGGTATGGATTTGTGTCTACTTTCTCGAACGAGGTACGAAAGTTCAGTGCCTCTGCTAAAGCCTTTGTCATCGTCGATTTTCCTACCCCAACAGTACCTGCAATCGTAATAACCGTTTGTGGTGGAATATCGTACTTCTCTCTTAAATTCATTATTGCAAACTCCTTTGTTGTAACGTATCTTTAATTATTTTTAAAACATGATTTAAATCATTGGGATTTTTTACAAAATCAAGTTGATCTCCATTAAATCGGATAACTGGAATTTCGGGATGCATGCTCTCAAAATGCTCGATAAAAGAATGATAGTCAGCCACAAGCTGCTCCATGTAATCACGTGAAATCATCTTTTCAAACTCTCGCCCTCGCATGGCGATACGCTTCATTAATGTCTCAACGCTGGCATGTAAATAAACCACTACATTTGGAACAGGCATGTCTTTCGTTAAAATTCTATAGATCTCTTCATACTTCTCGTATTCAGTTGGTGCCAATGTACGCTTCGCAAATATTAAATTTTTAAAAATATGATAGTCTGCTACAACAGGTTTGGCATGTGCTAAACGAAATTTTTTAATATCGGTTAGTTGCTTATAGCGATTACAGAGGAAGAACATTTCCGTTTGGAAACTCCACTCCTCAATGTTTTCATAAAACTTATTTAAAAAAGGGTTTTCGTCTACAATTTCTTTTAATAGATGGTAATTAAATGTCGCTGCTATCTCTTTCGATAAAGAGGTTTTACCAACACCAATCGGACCTTCTACCGTAACAAATGGAACCGTCACCAGAAGCTCCTCCTTTTGTTCTATGGATTCGATCATTGTGTCCTACATAAAATGAATCAGTACCTTTCATTTTATCATAGTAGGAAAATGAAAAACAGAATCAACCTATTGTTCTAGTAAATTTACCTGGGATATTCTTCTCATGATGACATAGAAAAAAGACATCGAGAATCTACTTCCCGATGCCTTTATACTTATTTATAATTTCACTCGTTGTAAACGAAGTGCATTTAATACGACCGAAACTGAACTAAAGGCCATCGCTGCGCCTGCTACCCATGGAGCAAGCAGACCGAGTGCAGCAATTGGAATACCTAATGTATTATAAGCAAATGCCCAAAATAGATTTTGTTTAATATTACGCATTGTTTTTCTACTCATTAGAATGGCATCCGCGATACTATTTAAATCTCCACGAATAAGCGTAATATCTGCAGCTTCCATTGCCACATCTGTCCCTGTACCAATTGCCATCCCAATATTCGCTGTTGCTAAGGCAGGTGCGTCATTAATACCATCACCAACCATCGCTACTTTTTTACCTTGAGCTTGAAGTTTTTTCACTTCATCAGCTTTACCTTCTGGTAAGACTTCTGCAATAACATGATTCACGCCTACCTCTGTTCCAATTGCTTGAGCAGTACGCTCGTTATCACCAGTCATCATGATGACCGTAATACCCATATCCTGTAAACGACGAATAGCTTCTTTTGATGTATCTTTCACGGTATCAGCCACAGCTACTAAACCTGCATATTGCCCATTGATGGCTGCTAACATGGCTGTCTTACCATTTCGTTCTAGTTGCTCCATTGTTGGTAAAATATCATTAATACGAATATCATATTGTTGCATTAATTTACGTGTGCCAATGATAACACCTTGACCTGAGACATTTGCCTGCACACCATAACCCGGTATTGCTTCAAAGAACTGAACGTCACCTAAAGCTATGCCGCGTTTTTCTATGCCTTGAACAATGGCTTCTGCTAGTGGATGCTCTGACTGCTTCTCTGCTGCCCCGATTAAGGATAAAAAACGTGCTTCATCTTGCTCTGGCGCTAACAGAACATCTGTAAGCTCAGGTTTACCATGTGTCACTGTTCCTGTTTTATCTACAACAACTGTATCTATGCCTTGTGTTTGCTCTAAATGTTCTCCACCTTTAAATAAAATACCAAACTCAGCTGCACGTCCAGAGCCTGCCATTATTGAAGTTGGTGTTGCTAACCCAAGTGCACATGGACAAGCAATGACAAGAACTGCGATTAATACCTCTAAAGCAGGTGTAAATTCCCCTGGACGGACCCAAATAATCCAAATTAAAAAGGTTACAATGGCTATGCCAACAACAATAGGTACGAAAATCCCTGAAATCTGATCTGCTAAACGTTGAATAGGTGCTTTCGATCCTTGAGCATCTTCGACCACTTTAATAATTTGTGCTAATGCTGTATCACGTCCAACCTTTGTTGCAGTCATTTTAATAAAACCATTTTTGTTAATAGTTGAGCCAAATAATAGATCACCTTGCTTTTTATCAACTGGTAGACTTTCTCCTGTTAGCATCGATTCATCAACAGCTGTTGTCCCCTCTATTACCTCACCATCTACAGGAATTTTTTCACCTGGTTTCACTAAAATAACATCGCCAATGATAACTTCTTCTAATGGGACCTCCTTTTCTATACCGTCACGTACAACGATTGCTGTCTTTGCCTGAAGTCCCATTAGTTTTTTTATGGCTTCAGATGAGCGTCCTTTTGCCTTTGCCTCAAATAATTTACCTAATAAAATAAGTGTAATTAATACAGCACTCGTTTCAAAATAAAGATGTGGACCATGATGTGATCCTATCGTTACAATCGCTTGATAGACACTATAGAAATAGGCCGCTGATGTCCCCATCACAACAAGCACATCCATATTTGCACTACCATTGCGTAATGCTTTATATGCCCCTACATAAAATTGTTTACCAATAATAAATTGCACTGGCGTAGCCAATACCATTTGGACCCATGGATTCATTAGAAATTCTGGAACATATAAAAATGACGTAAAGGAAAAATGACCAACCATCGTCCAAAGCAGTGGTAAAGAAAGTATTGCCGATAAAATAAATTTATGTTGTTGCTGTTTGATAGCTTTTTCACGATGATCCACTGTTTCCCGCTCATCTGCCTTTTGATGTGCCCCATAGCCTAGCTTCTCAACTTTTGTAATGATATCTGCGATGGATACTTCCGAAGGATTAAACTCAATCATCGCTTTTTCCAGTGCTAAGTTGACATTAGCAGAGGAAATACCACTTAGTTTATTTAACCCTTTTTCAATGCGAGTCGCACAGGCTGCACATGTCATACCTGTAATATCAAGTTCAGCTTTTTGTTTAACAACACCATAGCCAAGTGCTTCTATTTTCTTTTCAAAATCTGCTTCACTTAGTTTAGTTGGGTCATATTTAATAGATGATTTTTCAAGTGCTAAATTTACTGTTGCATGTTCTACACCATCCATTTTATTTAACCCTTTTTCTATTCGAGTGGCACAGGCCGCACATGTCATCCCTGTAATTTGCAAATTAGCTTCCTTATGATCAGAACTCATTTACCTTTCACCTCTCCTTATACCAACTAGGGGTATATATTTTTGAAAATAAGAGAGTGCCACAGAAGCACTCTACAAATTTTATTTTACTTCATAGCCTTGATCATCAATTGTCTCTTTAATTTGATCAAGTGATACTTGTGCATCGTCAAATGCAACATCAACTAAACCTTCTGCTAAATTTACTTTTACTTGTTCAACACCAGCTAAAGCACCAACGTTTTTTTCAACCGCGTTTACACAATGACCACATGACATTCCTTGTACGTTTAATGTTACGTTTTGCATAATAAAATCTCTCCTTTTGTATGTTTTCAATCTATTTTTTCATTAACTTTTGAATCGTTATTACTAACTCATCTAATACTGCTTCATCGCCCTCTGATAGACGATCCACAACACAGCCCTTTAAATGACCTTCTAATAATATTTTTGCCACACTATTTAATGCAGATTGTGTAGCAGATAGTTGCGTAATAATATCATCACAGTAAACGTCTTTATCAATCATTCCCTTAATACCTCGAATCTGACCTTCAATTCGATTTAAGCGAGTTGTTAAATCCTTTTTCACACGCTCAGGGTGATGACTTTTTCGGCAAGACGTAGCTTCCTCTGTATGACAAGCTTCTTCTTTTACTGTCTCCTCCATTCACTACACCTCCTATTTGTAATTATCATACTATACCCAAGAAGGGTATGCAAGTCATAAAAAATTTTATTTTTCATCGTGATGATGTTCATGGTCATTTTCTAATTTACATAAAATAGAATTATCATGTCGATGTAAGGATGTTTCTAATTGAATTGATACATGCTTAATGTCCTTATGTTGAAGATTATGTTCAATTTTCCGCAAGATATGCTCACTCTCAGCTATTTTCAATTGATCATTTACAACCGCATGACAGGATAATGCATTCGTTCCACTAGTAATTGTCCAGATGTGTAAATCGTGGATACTTTCTATTCCATCAGTCTGCTCTATTAACTGAATAATCTCCTGAACATCTACATTTGAAGGTGTCCCCTCCATTAAGACATGAATGGAGGCTTTTGTGACATGGTAGCCACTTCGTACGACCAATAATGCAACAATAACGCTTGCAAGAGGATCTGCCCAGCCCCAGCCAAAAAACATAATTAATAGTGCCGCAACAATAGCTCCTACAGACCCTAGCATATCACTTAGTACATGTAAAAATGCTCCGCGCATATTTAAATTATCCTTTGTATCACTTCCACGCATCATAATCCAGGCAACTAAAATGTTTACGAACAAACCAATTATACTAATTATAAGCATTCCAGTTGTAGCTACTTCTGGTGGGTTTGTAAATCGTTCAATTGCTTCATAGAAAATAAATAATGCGATTCCTATTAATGTAATGCCATTCAATACTGCAGCTAGAATCTCAAATCGTTTATAGCCGTATGTCTTACTATAGCTTGCAGCTTTTTCCCCAAACATAAAAGCTAACATTGCTATGCCTAAAGAGATAGAGTCGCTTAACATATGCCCTGCATCTGATAAAAGAGCCAAACTATTTGTTAAAAAGCCACCAATGGCTTCCACTACCATATACCCTGTAATAATAATAAACGACAGTAATAATACCTTTTTATTTGCACCATGTGTATGATCATGGCCATGGTCGTGTTGATGTCCCATTGTTATTCCCCCATTTCATTTTAGTTATGAGCCGCATGCTCAATAGCCTGCTTCAATAAATTCATAATGTGATCATCGTCCTTAGAATAATATATGGTTGTTCCTTCTCTCCTAAATTTCACCAATCTTAAATTTTTAAGAAAGCGTAATTGGTGGGAAACGGTTGATTGGCCTAAATCTAAAATTTCTGCAATATCATTAACAGAATGTTCATCTGAACAAAGTAAGTTTAAAATACGAATTCGTGTTGGATCACTCAAGGCTTTAAAAGTCTGAGATACTACAAATAATGTCTCTTCATCTAAATGCTGATCAATATTTTTTTGCATTTCTGAACTGTTTAATTTTTCATCCATAGAAGTTTACCCCATTCTTCAATATTTATATATGACCATGTGTTCATATATAAATATATATGGATATATAAGGAATGTCAACAAGTATTTATGCTTCGACATATTACATATCAATCGCTTACGCATGGCTGCAATGATTTTAGATGAATATAACATCCGAAAAGAAGTTAAAAGTAGCAATTACCAATTCAGCACGCTACACTACTGTTAAGGAGAGATATGAGTGGATATTTTTGACGCAGATCGTTTATTTATGAAACAAGCATTAGAGGAAGCTCAACAGGCTGCATTACTTGGGGAAGTACCAATTGGTGCAGTACTTGTTTATGAAGGAAAAATCATTGCACGTGCGCATAATTTAAGAGAAACAACGCAAAATGCAACAACACATGCGGAGCTGTTAGTGATTCAAGAAGCCTGCAAAAAAATAGGGAGTTGGCGACTGGAGGATACTACTCTTTATGTTACATTGGAGCCTTGTCCAATGTGTGCAGGAGCCATTCTCCAATCACGTGTACCCCGAGTTGTTTATGGGGCAAGAGATCAAAAAGCTGGCTGTGTAGATTCTCTTTACCATTTATTAAATGATGAACGCTTTAATCATGAATGTGATGTAACAGAAGGGATTTTAGCCGAGGAATGTGGTCAAATTTTAACAGACTTTTTTAAGGCATTACGAGACCGTAAAAAAGCTGAGAAAAAAGCACGATTAGCTTCCAACGATGTAAATGGTCTTTAAAGAAGGTGCCTCCTAATGAGACACCTTCTTTAATATTTAAGGGAATGGCGATATATATGAAATATGTCGTAGCAGCGACCATCTTCATAACTAATTTATTGAGCTTGAATAGTGGATTGTGTAAAAACACATTCTCCTTCGATATATGTAGCGAATGGTTTTACATGCATAAGCTGGTTATGTGAAAGCGTCAGCAAATCGTCTGTTAGTACAACAAAATTAGCTTCATAGCCCTCTTTTAACTGACCAACGTTCTCCATACGAATCATCGTCTTGGCATCAGCTGTGTATAGCTGTAATGCCTCCTCTACAGAGATTTTTTCTGCGGTACCTAAATCTGTTCCATCATAGGCTGTTCGTGTAACAGCTGCTTGTATCGTAACAAAGGGATTAGCCGCTTCTGCCCATGATGTAGCAGGCGCATCTGAAGAGAGCGCTGTCGCAATCCCCCTCTTGAGAAATGTTTGTACACCATATAATGTCTGTGTTTTTTCTAGCCCTAGATTCTCTAAATAACTCTCAATTTCACAAAATAAGAAGATGGGTTGTGGCACAAAGCCTATCCCCCATTCAGCAGCTTTTTGCAAGGCACTTTTAGATGGCATGGCTGCATGCTCAATACGAACAGACGGTGCATCTGTTAACCAAGCCTTTTCCTCATAAAATGTGTCGACAATTAGATCAATGGCTCTGTCCCCCATTGCATGAACCACTAATTGAATACCATATTCTTTTGCTACCGCAGCAGCCGCTAGCAGCTCCTCTTTCGAAGTCATCGCTATGCCTTTTTCATCACTTCCCAAAAGTGGCTCAGAAACAAGTGCTGTACGGCCTGAAACACTGCCATCCGAAAATAGCTTAATGCCTCCGATATAGGCTCCTGCAGAACGATCAATAGTATTTGCTGTCAACAGCTCATATCGTTGAATATCTTCCCAGATATAATAAACTGCTACGCGTTGCTTAAAACCTTTTTCTCGGGCTTTACGATACAGGCCTAAATAATCAATTGGTGCTACCGTGGCCATTAATTCTGTAATACTTGTTACACCATAGGATGCCAAAGTTTGTGATAGCTTTAGAAGCCTTTTGACAATCTCTTCTTCAGATGGTGTAGGTAAATGCTGTAGTACTAGATTACGTGCATTTTCACGCAGTACGCCTGTAGGTTCTCCATTTTCATCCCGATCGATTTGTCCACCCTGTGGATCAAGCGTATCCTTCGTAATACCTGCGATTGCTAATGCTTTACTATTAACCGATATAATATGACCACATGTACGCATAACAATGACAGGTAACTCTGTAGAGGCACGGTCTAAGTCCTCTTTTAAAGGCGCTCTTTTTTCCTTTAGTTTCCCTTCATCATAGCCCCAGCCTAATAGCCATCCCCGCTGACTTGCATCATAGTTTGCTAATGCATTAATTATATCCTCAATAGAATAAATATATGGAGGTAAACAAGCCACTTGTTCCATAACATCCGCTAACATAATCGGATGCATATGAGCGTCAATAATCCCAGGAATAATGACCTTTCCTTGTAAATCTATTATTTCTCCCTGATAGGGGGGTAAATCTTCCTGTTGTCCAATCCAAAGTATCTTTCTTCCTTCGATTACCATAGCAGTTGCAGATGGCTGAATAGTATCTGCTGTATATATCTTTGCGTTACAAATAATTTGCATCATTTTTCAACTCCTATTTCTTCTATACCAAAAGTAGATTTTTCAGGATCTTCTGCTTTCAGCACCTTATGCAAAATAGTACCGATAATAAAGCCAACAATAGATGGCATAATCCAAGCAAATCCACTAGACTGCAATGGTAAATGCATGACCAACTGTGTCACACCAGGTATCGTAATTTCATAGCTAGCAAATGTTTCAACGACGCTTACTAGAAATGCAAATAGCACAGTTCCTTTATAGGCTCCTGCATTTGGGACAAAACGATCAAAGGCTCCCAGTAGCACAAGTACAATAATGACTGGATAAATTACCAAGAAAATCGGCAATGTAATTTCGACGATGGCACCTACACCTAAGGAGCCAATAGTTGCGCCTACTACACACATAATAAAGACCCACGTTCTATAGCCAAGCTTCTCTTTTGTTAGTTCATTTAAAAACTGTGAGGATATGACCATGACACCAATCGCTGATGTTAAGCAGGCAAAAACAACACATATAGCTAGTAACGCTTTACCCAAATTACCAATGACACTAAAGGCAATGCCCGCTAATAGTTCTGTATCACTGCCAGGATTTGTGATGATGCCACTACTTGTAGCCCCTAAATAGAGCAGGCCACCATATACTGCAATTAACCCTATTGCAGCAATAGCCATTCCACCAAGCGCGACCTTTTTAGATTGTTTCCCTTTATAGCCATAGCCCACTATTGCTGCTAAAAAGATTGGCGCACAAAGAATACCTGTTCCCACATCTCCTGTTTGATAGGCTGCTATTATGGAGTTGGCAAAAACCCTTTCTGCTCCTGTATTAATTGCCGCTCCTATTGGGTCTAATACCCCTTTACCAATGAGGATAATAAGTATAAGAACAAGAACAGGCGTCAACCATTTTCCAATCTTATCGATCACATTTGATTGGTCCATCGCAAAGTAAAAGCAAATCGCGAAAAATGCTAATACTGACACAATTAAAGGTACGTTCGGAATAATTTGTGATACTCCTAATTCATGAGTTGTCGCTGACATCCTCGGTATTGTGACAACCATCCCAATACAAACCATCATGACCGTATTAAAGGCTTTATAAAACCAATTTCCGATTGGTCTTGTGAGCGCTTCCACAGTTCCCCCAGTATTATAAATTGCATACACCGCAAGCACAGGTAAAATAACACCCGTTAAGCTAAAGCCCATCAGAGCGGAGATCCATGATTCCCCTGCACTATTTCCTATGGAAGGCGGAAATATTAAATTCCCAGCACCAAAAAATATAGCAAATAAGGCTAGCCCCACGATTATCGTATGCTGCACAACTTTAGACATATCCTCAACCCCTTTATAATCGTTTACAGAAGATTTATCTAAATAATAAAAAATTTAATAACACGAAAAAAGGAGATAAATTTTTATCCCCTTTTTGTAAAATTTTTTTTACAACAATTCATATTTTAAACACTTATATTTTAGTAATTGACGAGATATACCTAAACGTCTAGCTGTTTCCGCTAATCGTCCATCAGTTTCACGCAACTTTTCCGCTATAATTAGACGCTCGTAGGCTTCCGTTAAATCTCGTAAATGTCCAGATTGGTTGTTTTGCATGATCGATTGAGTTGAATGTTGAACATTTTTTTTAATCCTCTCTGGAACATGTTCAACAAGTATTTCATCCCCAAGCAAATTATTATATGCCGATTCAAGGGCATTTTTTAGTTCACGCACATTCCCCGGCCAATGATAGGCATAAAATAACTGAATTACTTCATTACAATAGCTTACATTTTTCTGTAGTGTATGTTCATTGTAAAATTGTATATAAAAATCAAGGATAAGTGGAATATCTTCCTTCCTTAATCTTAGCGGTGGCAAATCAATTTGAAGAACATTTAAGCGATAAAATAAGTCCTCGCGTAGCCTTTTTTCAGCTAATAGTTTGTCCACATCTTCATTGACAGTAGTAATATACCGTATATCCAAGGGCTCACCATTTAACACTTTTATATCTACCGCATGTAAAAGTTTCGCCTGCAAAGATATATCCAATAAATTAAGGTGGTCAATGAGTAGCGTCCCTCCATTAGCCTCCTGTAACTTTCCACTTTTTGCTTCATTGTCCGAGCCGTATAGCTGAGTAAATATATTATCCTCTGTTAATGTTGAGCAGTTCAAAGTAATAAACGGCTTTGTATAGCGTTCACTTTCATTGTGTATGCCTTGTGCGATTATATCTTTCCCAGTTCCAGTTTCCCCAGTTAGTAAAACTGGTGCACTTTTTTGAGCACTACGACGTGCCTTTTCAAGTTGAGTTTTCATTTCGGCGTTTGTTGTAATGTAATCCTCTAAACGATAGGTTGTATGATTATCTCGATATAATTTATGTCCCAGGAAATTGTCTAAGTATTTAATTTGCTTAGTTTCATAAAAATGTTTTGAAAATTCAATGGCACCAATGGCTTTTCCATGCTCCATAATGGGATAGGTCGAACTCAGTGATAAATAACTAAAACCGTTCAATGTTGTCAGTTGTTGTTCATAGTATAAAACTGGCTGCCCTGTTTGTATGACTTGAAAAACAGTACTTGTCTCAGGTGATAAATTTTGATAATTATCAGTCACTGTGCTGTGAAAAAATTCATCTGGTGTTAAGCCGATTTCCAATAATATATTTAAATCTGCTAAATCATAAAAGATTGCACAGCCTTTATCATCTGTAATTAAAACATTATCAAATTCACTGAAAGCCTGTGCAAATTGTTGCAATTCCATGAATTTCTCCCCCTTGTCCCCATGAATATTACCCATTATAACGAATTTTCAAAAATTATGAGAGATTTCAATTTTAGCAACACAAAAAAGCTATTTTAGAACATCCATAAAGGAATTGTCTAAAATAGCTTTATCTGTCGTTTATTTTGGTGCGATTATTTCTTTACCGCCCATATAAGGTCTTAAAACTTCAGGAATTACTACGCTGCCATCAGCTTGTTGGTAGTTTTCTAGAAGAGCAGCAACTGTACGGCCAATGGCAAGACCTGAGCCGTTTAATGTATGCACATATTCTGGTTTTGCATTTGGCTCACGACGGAAGCGGATATTTGCTCGTCGTGCCTGGAAATCCTCAAAGTTAGAGCAAGAAGAAATTTCACGGTACATGTTTTGTGCAGGAATCCAAACTTCTAAATCATATTTTTTCGCTGCAGTAAAACCTAAATCAGCTGTACACATTTTTAACTTACGATATGGTAAGCCTAGTAATTGTAATACTTTTTCTGCATGACTTGTTAATAGCTCTAATTGTTCGTATGACTCCTCTGGTTTTACAAAACGTACTAATTCTACTTTATTGAACTGGTGTTGACGAATTAAACCACGTGTATCACGACCTGCAGATCCCGCTTCTGAACGGAAGCAAGCACTATACGCTGCAAAGCCTTGTGGTAAAGCTTCAGCCGGTAAAATCTCATCTCGATAGAAGTTCGTTACTGGTACTTCTGCAGTTGGAATCATAAAATAATCTGTTTCCTCTAATTTGAATACATCTTCCTCAAATTTCGGAAGTTGCCCTGTACCTGTTAGGCTATCTCGATTAACAATGACAGGTGGTAGCATTTCCTCGTAACCATGCTCCTCTGCATGTAAATCCATCATGAATGTCATTAATGCTCGTTCTAAACGAGCACCAAGACCACGATAGAATAAGAAACGGCTACCTGTTACTTTCGCGCCACGTTCAAAGTCTACAATTTTTAAATCCGTAGCAAGGTCCCAGTGTGCTTTAATATCAAAATCAAATGTCGGAATTTCACCCCACGTATATTCTTCAACATTGTCGTCCTCTGTTGTGCCTACTGGTACAGATTCATGTGGGATGTTTGGTAAACGCATCATCATATCTTTAAAGCGTTCTTCAACATTATTTAATTGTACATCTAATTCTTTAATTTCATCGCCAACCTGACGCATACGAGCAATGACTTCATCAGCATTTTCTTTGTTGCGTTTCATAACTGAGATTTGTTCAGACACTTTATTGCGTTCTGCTTTTAATTCTTCTGTTTTGGCAATCAATTCACGACGTTTTGCATCTAAGTCTTCAAAGTCATCTAAGTTTCCCAAGTCTTCATTACGTGTTAATAACATCTCTTTAATTTCCGTGAAATTCTCACGGACGCGTTTAATATCTAACATCTTCATACCTCCAATAGTTTCTTCATGATGGAAAATCGTTGCAGCGAAATGAACACAAAAAAGCCCTCATCCCTAAAAAGGGACGAGAGCTACCCGCGTTGCCACCCTAATTGACTAGACATATTTCTGCCTAATCCACTTATTTCATAACGGCATTTCAGCCGGCTACAGCCTACTTCATTCACTTCGACTGTGCAACTCCAGGACGGATTCACAAGTGCTTTTATCAGCTTCCACCAACCGCTGACTCTCTAAAAAAAACGTGCTTGCTACTACTTCCCATCATCGTGTTCAGTTATTTAAAATTTAACCATACTGTACTATATGAAAACAAATTTTGCAAGTCATACCATAGAGGTTACAAAATATTTAAGAATTCGTGTATCCTCTGTTAATTCGGGATGAAACGAACAACCCAATAAATGGCCATCTTGTGCCAAGATTATTTTCCCTTCATGTTGTGCAAGAATTTCAACACCTTTACCTACCGCTTCAATATGAGGTGCACGAATAAATACTGCTGGAATCCCTACACCTACTTTAGGAATATCTAGTTGTACTTCGAAGCTATCCACCTGACGTCCATATGAGTTTCTTGCTACAGTCACGTCCATCACAGCCAAATGTGGTTCATCTTCAATTAGATCCTTGGCTAATAAAATTAATCCCGCACATGTACCAAGCATCGGTAATCCTTGCTGTGCAAGTCCACGAATTGGCTCTAGCAGATCAAATCGATCCAGCAATTTTCTCATTGTTGTGCTTTCTCCACCTGGTAACACAAGTCCATCTAGGTTTCCTAAATCCTTTCTTTGTTTTACTTGAATTGCTTCACAACCAAGAGCTTCTAACATTTGTATATGCTCACGAACTGCTCCTTGTAATGCTAATACACCAATTCGCTTCATGCTACCAACCTCGCTCTTGCATACGCTCGTTGTGTCCAAGCTGTGCAATATCAATCCCCTTCATGGGCACTCCGAGCTCTTTTGATATTTCCGCAATAAGCTTATAGTCTTTATAATGAGTAGTCGCCTCTACAATGGCACGTGCAAATTTTTCAGGGTTCTCAGATTTAAAAATACCTGAACCAACGAAAACGCCATCAGCTCCAAGTTCCATCATTAAGGCTACATCAGCAGGCGTTGCCACTCCTCCTGCTGCGAAGTTTACTACTGGTAAACGACCAATACGTTTAATTTCTCTTAATAACTCGAAAGGAGCTCCTAGTAATTTCGCCTCTGTCATTAATTCATCCTCTGTCATTCCTACGACTTTACGAACCTGTGCATTTACTTTACGAATATGGCGAACGGCCTCCACAATATTCCCTGTACCTGGTTCACCTTTAGTTCGTAACATCGAGGCACCTTCCCCGATACGACGGGCTGCTTCCCCTAAATCGCGACAGCCACACACAAACGGTACTGTGTATTCACTTTTTAATAAATGGTACTCTTCATCTGCTGGTGTTAAAACTTCACTTTCATCAATATAATCAACACCCATTGCTTCTAAGACACGTGCTTCAACAATATGACCAATACGTGCTTTGGCCATCACAGGAATAGTTACTGCCCCCATCACTTCCTCAACAATACGAGGATCAGCCATGCGTGCAACGCCACCTGCTTTCCGAATATCTGAAGGTACTCTTTCTAATGCCATAACTGCTACAGCACCTGCAGCTTCTGCAATTTTTGCTTGCTCTGCATTAATGACATCCATAATGACGCCGCCTTTTTGCATTTCTGCCATTCCACGCTTTACTAGCTCTGTACCTGTTTGTTTCATTTTCTAACCTCCACCTTTATGATGAAGTTTAGTATAATAGAAATTGACCATATCAAAATATCCAGTTTTTAAAATATTTATAGGGTCAGGAGGTTCCAGATCATGGATATGCTTTTATTCCAGCTTGAAAGAGATAGTGATAAACCGCTTTATGATCAGCTTTATAACGGTATTAAAGAAGCTATTATTTCTAAAAAAATAACTGTAGGAGAAAAACTGCCTTCAAAAAGAAAATTAGCTGATTTTTTAAACATTTCCCAAACAACAATTGAAATTGCCTATGCTCAGCTTTTAGCTGAAGGCTATATTATGTCCAAATCACGTATTGGCTATTTTGTAGAAGAAATAGATGAACTGCCCTACATTCAACAAGATACTGTGGCGTCCATTAATGAACATCCTAAGAAAAAGTCTTACAAAATCGATTTTAATCCAGGATCTATTGATATCGATGCTTTTCCATTTCAAACATGGAGAAAGTATGCAAAAGAGCTTTTTGACGATACCTCAAAGGAGCTATTATTAACAGGGGAACCACAAGGTGAACTGTCTTTACGCACAGAGATTGCTAATTATTTATATCAATCCCGTGGTGTTGTATGCCACCCTGAACAAATTGTTATTGGTTCAGGGACGGAGCAGCTCCTCCCTATGATTCTCCGTCTTTTTAGTGAGGACACCAGCTTTGCATTAGAAAACCCAGGATACCCTGCCGTCCATCGAATGTTTTCGCAGCATAAACGAAAAGTTTATCCAATTGCAGTTGATGAAGAGGGCATAATTATTCATGATCTTGAAGAAACAAATGCTAATGTTGTGTATATTACACCCTCACATCAATTCCCAACTGGGGCTGTATTATCTGCTACAAGACGAGCACAAGCTTTAAATTGGGCGGCACAAAGCACCTCTCGTTATATTATTGAGGATGATTATGATTCGGAATTTCGTTATGCTGGAAAACCAATTCCTGCCCTACATGCATTAGATCGAAACGATAAAGTTATTTACATGAGTACTTTTACTAAATCTTTAATGCCATCCTTGCGAGTAGCTTATTTTGTACTTCCACCTAAACTACTTGCTACTTATAACGATGTCTTTAATTATTATTCATCAACGGTGCCTCGTTTTGATCAGCATATTGTAGCAAATTTTATGGGTGATGGGCATTTTGCAAAGCATCTCAATCGTATGCGTAAAATTTATCGTAAAAAACATGATAAACTAACTTCTATTTTAGAAAAATATTCATCATCCATTAACATTACTGGTGAACAAGCGGGTATGCATATTTTATTAGAGGTTCAACACACATTTTCAGAAAAACAATTACAACAGCTCGCCTCTCAAGCAGAAATCGGTATTTATCCATTATCAGCCTATAGACTAGATCATTATGAATCTTCACAAGCTCAATTTTTATTAGGTTTTGGAGGGATTCCCGTACAAGCAATCGAATCATCCATTGAGCAGTTGATGGATTGCTGGAGTATACAAAAAAATGACCCATCTACGTAGATGGGTCGTTTTAAATTAAGTCTCAATTAATTGAATTTGATAATGCTCAAACCAAGTATGAATTTGCCCTAGATAAGCTAAAAGCTGAGGACCTGCCATTAATTGCCCATACCACGGAACCTTAAAAGAGCTACCTCCCGATTCAATTAACTCCGCAAGCTTTTGTCGTTCAAATAGTTCATGCAAAATTGAATTTTTATCATGTAGAATTTCCTTCAACCATTTTTGCACTCCTGCTGTATAGATAGGATGATATGTTTTTGGATAAGGATTTTTTTTACGATATAACACTTCATTCGGCAATAGATGTGACATTGATTTTCGAAGTAATCCTTTTTCTATTCCATCTAAATTCTTCATTTCCCACGGAATATTCCAGGCATATTCTACAAGCCGATGATCTGCAAAAGGGACACGTACCTCTAAACTTGCCCCCATACTCATACGATCCTTCCGCTCTAATAATGTTTGCATAAACCATAGCATATTTAAGTAGGACATTTCACGATGCTTTGCCTCTGCTAGACCTTCTCCATCTAGCAAAGGAACTTCAGCTATTGTTTGTGTATATAGTTGTTGTGCATAGGCTTCAATTTTTAATTTTTTGTTCCACTTCTCTTGGAGTAATGCACTTCTTTCAGACAATGAACGGATCCAAGGGAAACCAGTAGTCCTATCTTTAAACCATGGATAACCACCAAAAATTTCATCTGCACACTCTCCTGATAGCGCTACAGTAAATTCCCTTTTTATTTCACGACAAAACCATAATAACGAAGAATCTACATCTGCCATACCTGGGGAATCACGAACAATGACCGATTCCACTAATAAATCAATTAACTGTTGCTGAGTGATTTCCTCTGCGTGGTGAGCTGTCTTGAAAGTTTCTGTCATTTTTTGAATCCAGTACGTATCCGTGGAGGTCTGGAAAGAATGTGGGTTAAAGAAGCGCTCATTATCTTCATAATCAATAGAATACGTATGCAATTGATGGTTTTGCTGTTGGAATCTATTTGCTGCAATGCCTGTAATAATACTGGAATCTAGTCCTCCTGAAAGAAACGTACAAATGGGTACATCCGAAACTAGCTGACGTTCTATAGCATCCGTTAACAAAAAACCAACATGTTCAATTGTTTCTCCTAATGTTTCTTCATGTCTACGGCTTTGTAGTTGCCAATACGGCCACTTTCTTAAACCTTCTTCTCTAGAGAATCGCATAGCATAGCCAGGTCGTAATTCTTCAATATTTTGAAAAAGGGTTTTACCTGGCGCTCTAGAAGGTCCTACAGCCATCATACTTGCCAACCCTTCAACATTTACACATGCTTGAACCGTAGGGTGTGCTAGCAGAGCCTTCACCTCAGATGCAAAAAGTACACCTTCTTGTTGCTCTGTATAATACAAGGGTTTTACGCCTAGTCGGTCTCGACACAAAAATAAAGACTGTGTTTGCTCATCCCAAATACCGAAGGCAAAAATACCATTTAGAAATTCTACACACTGCTCTTTCCATTCAATATAGGCAGTTAATAGTACTTCAGTATCCGATTGTGTTGTAAAGCTGTGCCCTCTTTTTTGAAGTTCCTTACGTAGCTCCTCTGTATTATAAAGTTCGCCATTATATGTAATGACATAGTTCAAACCATCATGGATTTTTTTCATTGGCTGTTTGCCACCGATTAAATCAATAACAGCCAACCGTCGATGGCCAAATGCAATATGCTCACTACACCAAATATTTTCATCATCTGGCCCTCTCTTATTTAATGTTTGCGTCATCGATTTTAATATTGTGTCACTTGTTCTTAAGTCCTTTTGAAAACTAGCCCAGCCTGTAATGCCACACATTTAGCCACATCCTTTCGCCTATTAGCGTATGCTATAGCGTGTAAAAATGTGAAAAAGCACATGAATGCTTAAGTGCATTCATGTGCTCGTATTTAAATATTAAAACAATCCACCAACAAAGTCTGTAATGCCTCCCCATAAATTACCGAAGAAGTTACCTACACCTTGGAAGAACAATGAGATACCGCTAGCACGCTCTACAGCCTCTGTTGTGACAACATCGGATGAAATATCCTTGCCATCAATAAAGCCGTAATCTGTGCCTTCTGTGCGTTCAATAACGACCTTTCCTACAACAGTGTCTTTTTTAACGTCTGCCTCTAAACTCTTTTTATCTAAAACCAATGTAGGTTTATATAAGTCTTTATCAGAAGACTTAATCATAAATGAAATTGGTTCTTTTACTGCAATCGATACTTTGTCTTCTTTACCTTTTGTCACTTTAACTGTTTTGTGATCTTTGAATGTATAGTTCCCTGGTAAAATTTCTTGCTTTGAGAATTGTGAAAAGCCGTAGTTAAATAATTTCGCTGTGGCATCAAAGCGAGCTTCATAGGACCCTTGTCCATTTGCATCAACAGCTTTCATTACAACTGCAATCAAACGAGTACCGTTGCGCTCTGCAGTACCTGTGAAGCAGTGACCTGCAAAGTTTGTTGTACCTGTCTTTAATCCATCTACACCTTGATATTCATACACTAATCCCGGTAACATAAAGTTCCAGTTAGACATTTTAATTGCATCTTCTGTTCCTTCACGGAATGTCTTTTTTGCAATTTTAGATGTTTCTAATACCTTTGGGTGATCTTTTAATAAATGATATGCTAATTTTGCTACAGATTTTGCAGGCATCACATTCTCATCTTCTGGGCCTGTGCCTGATGGATGCATACCAAATAAATCAGCATTATTAAGACCAGTAGAGTTGACAAATTTATAGCCCTCTAAACCAAGTTCTTCTGCTTTTTTATTCATTAACTTTAAAAATTCAGTTTCAGAACCTGCGATCGTTTCAGCAATAGCTACGGTTGCTGCATTTGCTGAATAGATTGCCATTGCCTCATATAACTCACGAATCGTATAAGAGCCATCTCTACGTAAAGGTACATTACTTAATGCACGATTTTGAGACATACGATACGTATAATCTGTTACGTGATATTCTTGATCCCATTTAACTTTCCCTGCATCAATCGCGTCCAATAACAGGTATTCAGTCATCATCTTTGTCATACTTGCAATACCTAGTGAAGTATCTGCATTTTGTTCAAATAAAATTTTCCCTGAATCTGCATCAATTAAAATCGCAGCATCCACTGTTAATCCTAAATCTGTTTCCGCATTTGCCTTTGCAGGAATACCTGCAAAAATACTAAATAATAAAACAGGAATTAGGAGTAAGCGTAATACGGTGTTCATTTTCTTTTTCACCTTTAAAGCCCTCCAAAAAATAATCTTGTCCTCGACATTTTATCATAGATAACAACAAACGTGTTGACTCTCTACCATAAAAAAATGCTCTCGCGCCATCTTTGTAGACGATGCGAAAGCATAAAAGTTGCAAGTAATATATTACATGGAATAGTTTGGTGATTCTTTTGTAATCTGTACATCATGTGGATGTGATTCACGAAGACCAGCACCTGTCATTCTAACAAATTGTGCATTCTCGCGTAGGTGCTCCAGATGTGGAGCTCCACAATAACCCATACCAGCGCGAATACCACCAATCAGTTGGTAGATTGTATCAGCTAAAGGTCCTTTATAAGGAAGACGGCCTTCAATACCTTCAGGTACTAATTTTTTTGCATCCTCTTGGAAGTAACGATCTTTAGAACCTTTTTCCATTGCGCCGATAGAACCCATACCACGATAAACTTTAAAGCGACGGCCTTGGAAAATTTCTGTTTCTCCAGGAGATTCAGATGTACCTGCTAGAAGAGAACCAAGCATTACAACGTTGCCTCCAGCTGCTAAAGCTTTTACGATATCACCAGAGTATTTAATACCACCATCAGCAATTATTGTTTTACCTAGCTCACGAGCTACTGTAGCACAATCATATACTGCTGTAATTTGTGGTACACCTACACCTGCTACAACACGTGTAGTACAAATAGAACCAGGACCGATACCTACTTTAACAACATCTGCTCCTGCTTCAAATAATGCACGTGCGCCTTCTCCAGTAGCAACATTACCAGCGATGATTTCTAGCTCAGGGTAAGTCTCACGGATTGAGCGAATTGTTTGTAATACGCCTTCTGAATGACCATGGGCCGTATCGATTACAACAATGTCAACTTGTGCTTCAACAAGCTTCTCAATACGTACCATCGTATCTTTTGATACACCAACTGCCGCGCCTACTAATAAACGGCCATGTGTATCTTTCGCAGCATTCGGGAATTCAATCACTTTCTCGATATCCTTAATTGTAATAAGTCCAGTTAATCTACCTTCTTCATCTACAATTGGAAGCTTTTCGATTTTATATTGTTGAAGAATTTTTTCAGCATCCTCTAAAGTCGTTCCCACTGGTGCTGTAATCAAATCTTCTTTCGTCATTACATCTTCAATTTTTAAAGAGTAGTCAGAGATAAAACGTAAATCACGGTTTGTAATAATCCCTACTAGCTTTTGATTTTCCATACTATCAACAATAGGAACACCAGAGATTCGGTATTTACCCATTAGATGCTCAGCATCGAAAACTTGATGTGTCGGAGTTAAGAAGAATGGGTTTGTAATAACACCATTTTCAGAACGTTTTACTTTTTCTACTTGTTCAGCTTGCTCATCAATCCCCATGTTTTTATGGATAATACCGATACCGCCTTGACGTGCCATAGCAATCGCCATTTTAGACTCTGTAACTGTATCCATACCTGCGCTGACCATTGGGATGTTTAATTTAATCTTTGGTGTTAATTGAACAGATAAATCAACATCTTTCGGTAGTACTTCGGAATGAGCTGGTACTAATAATACATCATCAAAAGTTAAACCTTCTTTGGCAAATTTAGTCTCCCACATTTTCGTAACTTCCTCCTATAGTTAAAAGAATATTAATTGTAAGATTAACAACGTGGACTGCTACTGTCAAGGAACTTATAAAAGAAAGACAATTCAGATTTTTAACAAATAACAATTAAGATAAACAATACAAATAATTAACTACATTTTCGAGGCATTTATTTGCATTTTTTAAATTCAAAAAACACATTTGAACAATCTCTTTAGTAGAGTTAAAAGTTATCAAAAAAGAAAGTAAAAAAACAGCCAGCATACAGCTGACTGTTTTGTTTGCCTAGCGACGTCCTACTCTCACAGGGGGAAGCCCCCAACTACCATCGGCGCTAAAGAGCTTAACTTCCGTGTTCGGTATGGGAACGGGTGTGACCTCTTTGCCATCATCACTAGACTTTGTATTTAATTGAAAGATTTGCTCTTTCAAAACTGGATAAACGGCGCATTGAATGTTTCAAACTTTTTTGGTTAAGTCCTCGATCGATTAGTATTCGTCAGCTCCATGTGTCACCACACTTCCACCTCGAACCTATCTACCTCATCGTCTTTGAGGGATCTTACTTACTTGCGTAATGGGAAATCTCATCTTGAGGGGGGCTTCATGCTTAGATGCTTTCAGCACTTATCCCGTCCACACATAGCTACCCAGCGATGCCTTTGGCAAGACAACTGGTACACCAGCGGTGTGTCCATCCCGGTCCTCTCGTACTAAGGACAGCTCCTCTCAAATTTCCTACGCCCACGACGGATAGGGACCGAACTGTCTCACGACGTTCTGAACCCAGCTCGCGTACCGCTTTAATGGGCGAACAGCCCAACCCTTGGGACCGACTACAGCCCCAGGATGCGATGAGCCGACATCGAGGTGCCAAACCTCCCCGTCGATGTGGACTCTTGGGGGAGATAAGCCTGTTATCCCCGGGGTAGCTTTTATCCGTTGAGCGATGGCCCTTCCATGCGGAACCACCGGATCACTAAGCCCGTCTTTCGACCCTGCTCGACTTGTAGGTCTCGCAGTCAAGCTCCCTTGTGCCTTTACACTCTACGAATGATTTCCAACCATTCTGAGGGAACCTTTGGGCGCCTCCGTTACCTTTTAGGAGGCGACCGCCCCAGTCAAACTGTCCGCCTGACACTGTCTCCTGCCCCGCTAAGGGGCATGGGTTAGAATTTCAATACAACCAGGGTAGTATCCCACCGACGCCTCCTTCGAAGCTGGCGCTCCGAGATCTCTGGCTCCTACCTATCCTGTACAAGTTGTACCAAAATTCAATATCAGGCTACAGTAAAGCTCCACGGGGTCTTTCCGTCCTGTCGCGGGTAACCTGCATCTTCACAGGTACTATAATTTCACCGAGTCTCTCGTTGAGACAGTGCCCAGATCGTTACGCCTTTCGTGCGGGTCGGAACTTACCCGACAAGGAATTTCGCTACCTTAGGACCGTTATAGTTACGGCCGCCGTTTACTGGGGCTTCAATTCGCAGCTTCGCTTGCGCTAACCACTCCTCTTAACCTTCCAGCACCGGGCAGGCGTCAGCCCCTATACGTCACCTTACGGTTTTGCAGAGACCTGTGTTTTTGCTAAACAGTCGCCTGGGCCTATTCACTGCGGCTCTCATGCGCTTGCACGCTCAAGAGCACCCCTTCTCCCGAAGTTACGGGGTCATTTTGCCGAGTTCCTTAACGAGAGTTCTCTCGCACACCTTAGGATTCTCTCCTCGACTACCTGTGTCGGTTTGCGGTACGGGCACCTCTCACCTCGATAGAGGCTTTTCTTGGCAGTGTGAAATCAGGAACTTCGTCCATACGGACTCGCCATCACAGCTCAACGTTACAGTGTGCGGATTTGCCTACACACACGCCTTACTGCTTGGACGCGCACAACCAACGGCGCGCTTACCCTATCCTACTGCGTCCCCCCATTTCTCAAACGGTGAGGAGGTGGTACAGGAATATCAACCTGTTGTCCATCGCCTACGCCTATCGGCCTCGGCTTAGGTCCCGACTAACCCTGAGCGGACGAGCCTTCCTCAGGAAACCTTAGTCATACGGTGGACGGGATTCTCACCCGTCTTTCGCTACTCATACCGGCATTCTCACTTCTAAGCGCTCCACCAGTCCTTCCGATCTGACTTCAACGCACTTAGAACGCTCTCCTACCACTGACATCGTAGATGTCAATCCACAGCTTCGGTGAATCGTTTAGCCCCGATACATTTTCGGCGCAGCGTCACTCGACCAGTGAGCTATTACGCACTCTTTAAATGATGGCTGCTTCTAAGCCAACATCCTGGTTGTCTGTGCAACGCCACATCCTTTTCCACTTAACGATTACTTTGGGACCTTAGCTGGTGGTCTGGGCTGTTTCCCTTTTGACTACGGATCTTATCACTCGCAGTCTGACTCCCGTGTATAAATATCTGGCATTCGGAGTTTGTCTAAATTCGGTAAACCGGGATGGCCCCCTAGTCCAAACAGTGCTCTACCTCCAGTATTCTCATCACGAGGCTAGCCCTAAAGCTATTTCGGAGAGAACCAGCTATCTCCAAGTTCGATTGGAATTTCTCCGCTACCCACACCTCATCCCCGCACTTTTCAACGTGCGTGGGTTCGGGCCTCCAGTAAGTGTTACCTCACCTTCACCCTGGACATGGGTAGATCACCTGGTTTCGGGTCTACGACCACGTACTATTTCGCCCTATTCAGACTCGCTTTCGCTGCGGCTCCGCCTTCTAAAGCTTAACCTCGCACGTAATCGTAACTCGCCGGTTCATTCTACAAAAGGCACGCTATCACCCATTAACGGGCTCTAACTACTTGTAGGCACACGGTTTCAGGATCTCTTTCACTCCCCTTCCGGGGTGCTTTTCACCTTTCCCTCACGGTACTGGTTCACTATCGGTCACTAGGTAGTATTTAGCCTTGGGAGATGGTCCTCCCGGATTCCGACGGAATTTCACGTGTTCCGCCGTACTCAGGATCCACTCAGGAGAGAACGAACTTTCGACTACAGGGCTTTTACCTGCTCTGGCGGACCTTTCCAAGTCGCTTCATCTAACTCGCTCTTTTGTAACTCCGTATAGAGTGTCCTACAACCCCAAGAGGCAAGCCTCTTGGTTTGGGCTCTTCCCGTTTCGCTCGCCGCTACTCAGGGAATCGATTTTTCTTTCTCTTCCTCCAGGTACTTAGATGTTTCAGTTCCCTGGGTCTGCCTTCAAGACGCTATGTATTCACGTCAAGATACTACGCGATTAAACGTAGTGGGTTCCCCCATTCGGAAATCTCCGGATCAAAGCTCACTTACAGCTCCCCGAAGCATATCGGTGTTAGTGCCGTCCTTCTTCGGCTCCTAGTGCCAAGGCATTCGCCGTGCGCCCTTAATAACTTAACCAAGTTATTAAGCCTATAAAAAAACTTAAAAAATAAATGTGTTTGTTACAATTTCAATGTCGTTTTATCCAGTTTTCAAAGAACAAGTTTTGAAGTGTTTCATTCAGAAGAATGAACCTTCAAAACTGAACGCAAAACGTAATCTTACAAACCCAAGGTTTGTATTCCGAAATAATCCTTAGAAAGGAGGTGATCCAGCCGCACCTTCCGATACGGCTACCTTGTTACGACTTCACCCCAATCATCTATCCCACCTTCGGCGGCTGGCTCCAAAAGGTTACCTCACCGACTTCGGGTGTTACAAACTCTCGTGGTGTGACGGGCGGTGTGTACAAGGCCCGGGAACGTATTCACCGCGGCATGCTGATCCGCGATTACTAGCGATTCCGGCTTCATGTAGGCGAGTTGCAGCCTACAATCCGAACTGAGAACGACTTTATCGGATTAGCTCCCTCTCGCGAGTTGGCAACCGTTTGTATCGTCCATTGTAGCACGTGTGTAGCCCAGGTCATAAGGGGCATGATGATTTGACGTCATCCCCACCTTCCTCCGGTTTGTCACCGGCAGTCACCTTAGAGTGCCCAACTAAATGATGGCAACTAAGATCAAGGGTTGCGCTCGTTGCGGGACTTAACCCAACATCTCACGACACGAGCTGACGACAACCATGCACCACCTGTCACCGTTGCCCCCGAAGGGGAAACTATATCTCTACAGTGGTCAACGGGATGTCAAGACCTGGTAAGGTTCTTCGCGTTGCTTCGAATTAAACCACATGCTCCACCGCTTGTGCGGGCCCCCGTCAATTCCTTTGAGTTTCAGTCTTGCGACCGTACTCCCCAGGCGGAGTGCTTAATGCGTTAGCTGCAGCACTAAGGGGCGGAAACCCCCTAACACTTAGCACTCATCGTTTACGGCGTGGACTACCAGGGTATCTAATCCTGTTTGCTCCCCACGCTTTCGCGCCTCAGCGTCAGTTACAGACCAGAAAGTCGCCTTCGCCACTGGTGTTCCTCCAAATCTCTACGCATTTCACCGCTACACTTGGAATTCCACTTTCCTCTTCTGCACTCAAGTCCCCCAGTTTCCAATGACCCTCCACGGTTGAGCCGTGGGCTTTCACATCAGACTTAAAGGACCGCCTGCGCGCGCTTTACGCCCAATAATTCCGGACAACGCTTGCCACCTACGTATTACCGCGGCTGCTGGCACGTAGTTAGCCGTGGCTTTCTAATAAGGTACCGTCAAGGTACAGCCAGTTACTACTGTACTTGTTCTTCCCTTACAACAGAGTTTTACGATCCGAAAACCTTCTTCACTCACGCGGCGTTGCTCCATCAGGCTTTCGCCCATTGTGGAAGATTCCCTACTGCTGCCTCCCGTAGGAGTCTGGGCCGTGTCTCAGTCCCAGTGTGGCCGATCACCCTCTCAGGTCGGCTACGCATCGTCGCCTTGGTGAGCCGTTACCTCACCAACTAGCTAATGCGCCGCGGGCCCATCCTATAGCGACAGCCGAAACCGTCTTTCAGTCTTTTACCATGAAGCAAAAGAGATTATTCGGTATTAGCCCCGGTTTCCCGGAGTTATCCCAAACTATAGGGTAGGTTGCCCACGTGTTACTCACCCGTCCGCCGCTAACGTCAAAGGAGCAAGCTCCTTTTCTGTTCGCTCGACTTGCATGTATTAGGCACGCCGCCAGCGTTCGTCCTGAGCCAGGATCAAACTCTCCATAAAAGAAATTTGATTAGCTCAAATTTTGCTGGCATCATGTTTGATGTCCAAAATTGTGTTTCGTTCACTAGCAAAACTAGCTACTTAAAACTTTATTGATTACGTTTTGCTTGTTCAGTTTTCAAGGTTCATTTTGTTTACTCTTCTGTAAGAGTTAACTTTTATATAATAACATGTTTTATATTTAATGTCAAACAGTTATTTTATTTTATATTTTAGTAGCTGCATATCTCAACAGCAACTTTTATATAATAACACCCTATTTGTCATTGGTCAATAGTTTTATAATTATTTTTTTAAAAAATTACAACCTCAATCTTGGCCAATTTCGTAAAAATTGAATTGTACGGTTTCTTCCTATATCTAATAGAGTTTCTTTTGTTTCTTCATTTAAATCAAATTGGGTTGCACTATAATCTTCTACAGGAATAAAAATAATGTCTCTTTCGTGTCGTCTTGATATATACCTTTCATCATGTGCATCTTTCATAGTTGAAAATAGTGCCTCAAATAAATTTAGACCATTCTTAATTTCTTGAGGACATTGTTCTTCTCTTCTTCTACTCAGTTTCAGACCTAAAATCGGACGTACTTTCCGACCTTCTTTATCATCGAATATCCATAGTGGAAAATTACTTAAAACACCACCATCCACTATAACCGATTCACCCTTCCCAGTCTTTAATGTAACTGGTTCAAAGAAAAAAGGTATACCACAACTCATGCGTAACGCACAAGCTACTGAAAAATTCTTTGCTTCAATTTGATATTTATGCAAATCGTCTGGTAAAACAATCATTCTACCATTCGTTAAATCTGAAGCTACTAATTTAAGTGAATCTTTAGGCAGATCACCAAAAGTATATACTCCTTTTGCAGCTAGCTTTTGGAAAAACCATTTTTCTAACGCCTTTCCTTTATAGAGACCTAAATGATTATAAACATTTACCCATTTCATAAAAGGAAAAGGTAAAATTGTTCTTCTTGGATCAAGTAATGAAGGAACATCTAACTCTTCTAGCATAATTTCTATCTCTTTTCCACTATATCCTGCCGCAATAAAGGCGGCTAAAATGGCACCCGCACTTGTACCAGCTACACGTTTAAATCGAAAATGTTCAGCTTCTAGTACTTGATATGCCCCTACTAATGCAAAGCCCTTCAAACCGCCACCAGAAAACACGCCATCAATCCACAAAATTTCCTCTCCTTTTTGATGTAATCTTTATAGTATAAGGATGAAGAATGACGAATAGAACTAAATTTTCTACTTTATTGACGATACTTATGTACATAGCAGCAAACTTTAACCAAGTGTCTAGCTAAAATTCGATTACAGTATCATATAAGAATATGCGGCGAAATATCGTTATTCTAAGAAATGTAAAGAGCTACTTAAATGCTAAAGTAGTTTCAACAATAATTTTAGTTCCGGGAATTTTTAGTGTAGAACATATTTTTAACAACAAAAATAAAGGGCCTAAGCCCCCAACAATATTTAATTTAAATCACAGCCCTTATCTATATTAACTATGTCTTATAAGAACGTACTGATGGTGATTGATATTATTTAATTTTAAAAAAAGTTACAGAATGTTTAACTATCCACAAATGCTGAGGTTTTCATAACTTCTAATTTTATTCTTTCACTGAAGGCTTGAAAATTTTAGCCGACTTAGTTAATAGCTTACTAACCCCTTCTATATCTCGCTAAGATTACAATGAATCAGAACCACCAGTTAGACTGGTGGTTTGCTCTCGCGTGAAACACTGGGGTTCTGGTCCATATTTGTATTCAGGTTGGCATGCCGATCGAATATCATTAAGCTACTCTTCCCTTTCAAATAAACCACAAAAGATGAAACAATTATTTTTGCTCGAATACTCACCAACATACCTGATTGCTCGGCTGTTTTTTTTCTTGTCCATAGCTAGAAGCTCTTTGGAACCCCTCACATAGCAAGGGGTTTTTTAAATATACAATAAAAAAACAGTCAGCTGTGCACTGACTGTTTTGTTGCCTAGCGACGTCCTACTCTCACAGGGGGAAGCCCCCAACTACCATCGGCGCTAAAGAGCTTAACTTCCGTGTTCGGTATGGGAACGGGTGTGACCTCTTTGCCATCATCACTAGACTTATGCGACCTCCAATACACGGCGTATTACTGCGTCAGCTGCTCTCGTTCAATCAGTCACGTACAGAAGTACGCTTCTTCAATCACTCGTTTGCTTCCTTGTACTACTTGTGTCTTGAAGCTCTCTTTTTTTGTTGAAAGATTTATTCTTTCAAAACTGGATAAACGGCGCATTGAATGTTTCAAACTTTTTTGGTTAAGTCCTCGATCGATTAGTATTCGTCAGCTCCATGTGTCACCACACTTCCACCTCGAACCTATCTACCTCATCGTCTTTGAGGGATCTTACTTACTTGCGTAATGGGAAATCTCATCTTGAGGGGGGCTTCATGCTTAGATGCTTTCAGCACTTATCCCGTCCACACATAGCTACCCAGCGATGCCTTTGGCAAGACAACTGGTACACCAGCGGTGTGTCCATCCCGGTCCTCTCGTACTAAGGACAGCTCCTCTCAAATTTCCTACGCCCACGACGGATAGGGACCGAACTGTCTCACGACGTTCTGAACCCAGCTCGCGTACCGCTTTAATGGGCGAACAGCCCAACCCTTGGGACCGACTACAGCCCCAGGATGCGATGAGCCGACATCGAGGTGCCAAACCTCCCCGTCGATGTGGACTCTTGGGGGAGATAAGCCTGTTATCCCCGGGGTAGCTTTTATCCGTTGAGCGATGGCCCTTCCATGCGGAACCACCGGATCACTAAGCCCGTCTTTCGACCCTGCTCGACTTGTAGGTCTCGCAGTCAAGCTCCCTTGTGCCTTTACACTCTACGAATGATTTCCAACCATTCTGAGGGAACCTTTGGGCGCCTCCGTTACCTTTTAGGAGGCGACCGCCCCAGTCAAACTGTCCGCCTGACACTGTCTCCTGCCCCGCTAAGGGGCATGGGTTAGAATTTCAATACAACCAGGGTAGTATCCCACCGACGCCTCCTTCGAAGCTGGCGCTCCGAGATCTCTGGCTCCTACCTATCCTGTACAAGTTGTACCAAAATTCAATATCAGGCTACAGTAAAGCTCCACGGGGTCTTTCCGTCCTGTCGCGGGTAACCTGCATCTTCACAGGTACTATAATTTCACCGAGTCTCTCGTTGAGACAGTGCCCAGATCGTTACGCCTTTCGTGCGGGTCGGAACTTACCCGACAAGGAATTTCGCTACCTTAGGACCGTTATAGTTACGGCCGCCGTTTACTGGGGCTTCAATTCGCAGCTTCGCTTGCGCTAACCACTCCTCTTAACCTTCCAGCACCGGGCAGGCGTCAGCCCCTATACGTCACCTTACGGTTTTGCAGAGACCTGTGTTTTTGCTAAACAGTCGCCTGGGCCTATTCACTGCGGCTCTCATGCGCTTGCACGCTCAAGAGCACCCCTTCTCCCGAAGTTACGGGGTCATTTTGCCGAGTTCCTTAACGAGAGTTCTCTCGCACACCTTAGGATTCTCTCCTCGACTACCTGTGTCGGTTTGCGGTACGGGCACCTCTCACCTCGATAGAGGCTTTTCTTGGCAGTGTGAAATCAGGAACTTCGTCCATACGGACTCGCCATCACAGCTCAACGTTACAGTGTGCGGATTTGCCTACACACACGCCTTACTGCTTGGACGCGCACAACCAACGGCGCGCTTACCCTATCCTACTGCGTCCCCCCATTTCTCAAACGGTGAGGAGGTGGTACAGGAATATCAACCTGTTGTCCATCGCCTACGCCTATCGGCCTCGGCTTAGGTCCCGACTAACCCTGAGCGGACGAGCCTTCCTCAGGAAACCTTAGTCATACGGTGGACGGGATTCTCACCCGTCTTTCGCTACTCATACCGGCATTCTCACTTCTAAGCGCTCCACCAGTCCTTCCGATCTGACTTCAACGCACTTAGAACGCTCTCCTACCACTGACATCGTAGATGTCAATCCACAGCTTCGGTGAATCGTTTAGCCCCGATACATTTTCGGCGCAGCGTCACTCGACCAGTGAGCTATTACGCACTCTTTAAATGATGGCTGCTTCTAAGCCAACATCCTGGTTGTCTGTGCAACGCCACATCCTTTTCCACTTAACGATTACTTTGGGACCTTAGCTGGTGGTCTGGGCTGTTTCCCTTTTGACTACGGATCTTATCACTCGCAGTCTGACTCCCGTGTATAAATATCTGGCATTCGGAGTTTGTCTGAATTCGGTAAACCGGGATGGCCCCCTAGTCCAAACAGTGCTCTACCTCCAGTATTCTCATCACGAGGCTAGCCCTAAAGCTATTTCGGAGAGAACCAGCTATCTCCAAGTTCGATTGGAATTTCTCCGCTACCCACACCTCATCCCCGCACTTTTCAACGTGCGTGGGTTCGGGCCTCCAGTAAGTGTTACCTCACCTTCACCCTGGACATGGGTAGATCACCTGGTTTCGGGTCTACGACCACGTACTATTTCGCCCTATTCAGACTCGCTTTCGCTGCGGCTCCGCCTTCTAAAGCTTAACCTTGCACGTAATCGTAACTCGCCGGTTCATTCTACAAAAGGCACGCTATCACCCATTAACGGGCTCTAACTACTTGTAGGCACACGGTTTCAGGATCTCTTTCACTCCCCTTCCGGGGTGCTTTTCACCTTTCCCTCACGGTACTGGTTCACTATCGGTCACTAGGTAGTATTTAGCCTTGGGAGATGGTCCTCCCGGATTCCGACGGAATTTCACGTGTTCCGCCGTACTCAGGATCCACTCAGGAGAGAACGAACTTTCGACTACAGGGCTTTTACCTGCTCTGGCGGACCTTTCCAAGTCGCTTCATCTAACTCGCTCTTTTGTAACTCCGTATAGAGTGTCCTACAACCCCAAGAGGCAAGCCTCTTGGTTTGGGCTCTTCCCGTTTCGCTCGCCGCTACTCAGGGAATCGATTTTTCTTTCTCTTCCTCCAGGTACTTAGATGTTTCAGTTCCCTGGGTCTGCCTTCAAGACGCTATGTATTCACGTCAAGATACTACGCGATTAAACGTAGTGGGTTCCCCCATTCGGAAATCTCCGGATCAAAGCTCACTTACAGCTCCCCGAAGCATATCGGTGTTAGTGCCGTCCTTCTTCGGCTCCTAGTGCCAAGGCATTCGCCGTGCGCCCTTAATAACTTAACCAAGTTATTAAGCCTATAAAAAACTTAAAAAAATAAATGTGTTTGTTACAATTTCAATGTCGTTTTATCCAGTTTTCAAAGAACAAAAAAATGGTGGAGCCTAGCGGGATCGAACCGCTGACCTCCTGCGTGCAAGGCAGGCGCTCTCCCAGCTGAGCTAAGGCCCCAAGAGGTATATATGGTGGGCCTAAATGGACTCGAACCATCGACCTCACGCTTATCAGGCGTGCGCTCTAACCAGCTGAGCTATAGGCCCTCTTGGAAGTTTTATTAAATTTCATAAACCTTCAAAACTGAACGCAAAACGTAATCTTACAAACCCAAGGTTTGTATTCCGAAATAATCCTTAGAAAGGAGGTGATCCAGCCGCACCTTCCGATACGGCTACCTTGTTACGACTTCACCCCAATCATCTATCCCACCTTCGGCGGCTGGCTCCAAAAGGTTACCTCACCGACTTCGGGTGTTACAAACTCTCGTGGTGTGACGGGCGGTGTGTACAAGGCCCGGGAACGTATTCACCGCGGCATGCTGATCCGCGATTACTAGCGATTCCGGCTTCATGTAGGCGAGTTGCAGCCTACAATCCGAACTGAGAACGACTTTATCGGATTAGCTCCCTCTCGCGAGTTGGCAACCGTTTGTATCGTCCATTGTAGCACGTGTGTAGCCCAGGTCATAAGGGGCATGATGATTTGACGTCATCCCCACCTTCCTCCGGTTTGTCACCGGCAGTCACCTTAGAGTGCCCAACTAAATGATGGCAACTAAGATCAAGGGTTGCGCTCGTTGCGGGACTTAACCCAACATCTCACGACACGAGCTGACGACAACCATGCACCACCTGTCACCGTTGCCCCCGAAGGGGAAACTATATCTCTACAGTGGTCAACGGGATGTCAAGACCTGGTAAGGTTCTTCGCGTTGCTTCGAATTAAACCACATGCTCCACCGCTTGTGCGGGCCCCCGTCAATTCCTTTGAGTTTCAGTCTTGCGACCGTACTCCCCAGGCGGAGTGCTTAATGCGTTAGCTGCAGCACTAAGGGGCGGAAACCCCCTAACACTTAGCACTCATCGTTTACGGCGTGGACTACCAGGGTATCTAATCCTGTTTGCTCCCCACGCTTTCGCGCCTCAGCGTCAGTTACAGACCAGAAAGTCGCCTTCGCCACTGGTGTTCCTCCAAATCTCTACGCATTTCACCGCTACACTTGGAATTCCACTTTCCTCTTCTGCACTCAAGTCCCCCAGTTTCCAATGACCCTCCACGGTTGAGCCGTGGGCTTTCACATCAGACTTAAAGGACCGCCTGCGCGCGCTTTACGCCCAATAATTCCGGACAACGCTTGCCACCTACGTATTACCGCGGCTGCTGGCACGTAGTTAGCCGTGGCTTTCTAATAAGGTACCGTCAAGGTACAGCCAGTTACTACTGTACTTGTTCTTCCCTTACAACAGAGTTTTACGATCCGAAAACCTTCTTCACTCACGCGGCGTTGCTCCATCAGGCTTTCGCCCATTGTGGAAGATTCCCTACTGCTGCCTCCCGTAGGAGTCTGGGCCGTGTCTCAGTCCCAGTGTGGCCGATCACCCTCTCAGGTCGGCTACGCATCGTCGCCTTGGTGAGCCGTTACCTCACCAACTAGCTAATGCGCCGCGGGCCCATCCTATAGCGACAGCCGAAACCGTCTTTCAGTCTCTTGCCATGAAGCAAAAGAGATTATTCGGTATTAGCCCCGGTTTCCCGGAGTTATCCCAAACTATAGGGTAGGTTGCCCACGTGTTACTCACCCGTCCGCCGCTAACGTCAAAGGAGCAAGCTCCTTTTCTGTTCGCTCGACTTGCATGTATTAGGCACGCCGCCAGCGTTCGTCCTGAGCCAGGATCAAACTCTCCATAAAAGAAATTTGATTAGCTCAAATTGTTTTGCTGGCATCATGTTTGATGTCCAAAATTGTGTTTCGTTCACTAGCAAAACTAGCTATTTAAAACTTTATTGATTACGTTTTGCTTGTTCAGTTTTCAAGGTTCATTTTGTTTATTTCGTTGTCACCTCTTGGCGACTCATTTATAATATCAAGATTCCAAAACAAAGTCAACAGTTTCTCCAAAAATATTTTAATACAATATATAAATGTTTCAAAAAACAATTATGGTTAAAATGCTCACTATTTAATTGATTACTATTATTGCGAAGTGTTTGTTAAGAAAAAATTATATTAGCACTTGCGTAGAGTACATCTCTTACCTAGTAAAAAAAGGCAAACCACATAATATAGTTTGCCCGTCTATCTATAAATTAGTTATGATACGTGAAATATAAAAACTGCGATTTTTCCCTAAATCAAAAATTTCCCCTGAATGAATTAATTTAATAAGTGGTCGTGTTGGGGCAAATTTATTTACAAACATTACTTCCCCACGTTCTAAATTAGAAAGCTCTACAATTGTACCTATCGGAAGATCTGCAACAATATCAATTAATGCACGCACTACTTTAATATCAAATTTACCAAACTCAGATTCATTAATCATTTCAATTACTTTAAATGAAGATTGTTTCGTTCTATATACTCGTTCACATGTCATAGCATGAAAAACATCTGCAACAGCAATGATTTGTGCAAATATAGAAATATTGGCGATCTTTTCGTTCTTCGGATATCCACTACCATTTAAACGTTCATGATGTTGGAAGATTGCTTCTTTCATCGTTTCTTTTAATATGGTCAAATCTTTCACCATATTATGGCTATAAATCGGGTGTTTATAAATCTCATCATATTCTTGCTCTGTTAATGGTGTCTTCTTATCCCTTATACGAGGATGTACTTTAGCCATACCACAATCAGCCAATAAACCACCGATGGCTACTTGAATAGTGGTTCCTCTATCATAACCAAGTTTTTGAGCAATAACTGAGGCAATCAGACCAGTTGCTACACAATGATGATACAGGTAGTCTTTTGGATTTGAATACTCATTTAAATCAAAAATAATAGTACGATCTTCTAGTACCATCTCTACTAAAGGTAAAATAATTGTTCTGGCCTTTGCAATATCTACCTTGGCGCCCGCTTCCCAGTTTTTAAATTCTTTTTTAAACTGTTCAACAGAATGATTATAGATTTTCCTAAAAGTCGGAAGTTCTTCTATTATAACTTCGACATCACTTTCATTCTTTTCTACACGCATATCATTTTCACTTTTATAAACGGGGACGGTGAAAATATTAAATGCATGAAAAACTTGCAAGTGTACATAAGAAATCATTGTATCTTTGAAAATAATCGGATACTGTGTATTAGCAAATATATCTTCAGAAATTACCTTGCCAACACCTAGCTCTGAAATTGGAACATGTATAGTTTCCACAGAATGAACACCTCTCCACTATTTCTTGCTTCAAAATAAGGTATTATCATTTTATCATGGAATTCAAAATAATTACTTATTTTTCATTATTTACGTAAAAAAACCGATGACGACATTCAATAATGTCGTCATCGGATTATATTATTCTTCGACTTCCTCTTCGTCTTCAAAAGACTCTTCTGCTTTTTCCACTTTAGCGACAGTTGCAACCAATTCGTCATCTCCTAGTCGAATTAAACGTACACCTTGCGTACTGCGCCCAATTAATGAAATATCATTTACATCCATACGGATAAGCATACCATTAATAGTTATAAGCATTAAATCCTCAGAACCATCGACGGTTTTTACAGCCACCATTGGACCATTCTTATCTGTAATCTGAATAGTTTTCAGTCCTACTCCACCACGACTTTGTAAACGATAGTCCTCTTCAGAAGTACGTTTACCGTAACCTTTTTCAGTTACTACTAATATTTCTTGCCCTGGTTCAACAATCTCCATGCCAACTACTTCATCACCATCACGTAGCTTAATGCCTCGAACACCACCAGCTGTACGGCCCATAGATCGAATGTCGTCTTCTTGGAAACGAACGAGCATACCATCGCGAGTACCAATAATCACTTGTTTCTCTCCATCTGTAAGACGTACCGAAATAAGATCGTCGTCTTCTCTCAAGCTGATTGCGATTAAACCATTTGTTCGGATGTTAGCAAATTGTGATACAGGGGTACGTTTTGTAATACCTGTTTTTGTGGTAAAGATAAAGTAAGCATCTTCATCAAACGACGCAACACGAATCATAGCTGTTACTTTCTCGCCTTTTTCTATATTAAGCAAGTTTACGATTGGTAACCCTTTAGCAGTACGACCGAACTCAGGAATTTCATATCCTTTTGCTCTAAATACTTTACCTTTAGACGTGAAGAATAAAATTGTATCGTGGGTAGAAGTATTCATTAGATGCTCTACAAAGTCGTCTTCATTTGTACCCATTCCTTGTACACCACGACCACCACGCTTTTGACTACGATATGTATTCGCAGCTAAACGCTTGATATAGCCATTATGTGTTAAAGTAACAACTGAGTTTTCAACAGGAATTAAATCCTCATCCTCAATCATTTCAATTCCACCTGATGTAATCTCAGTACGGCGCGTATCATTAAAACGTTCTTTCAACTCTAAGATTTCATTACGAATAATATCTACAATTTTCTCTTCATCTGCTAATATTGCCTTTAATTCAGCTATAAGAACTTGAAGCTCTTGATATTCTGCTTCAATTTTTTCACGTTCTAAGCCACTTAATCGAACGAGGCGCATATCTAAAATAGCTTGAGCCTGACGCTCCGATAAGCTAAAGCGTTCCATTAATTGAGGTTTTGCTTCTTCACCACTACGTGAACCACGTATAATAGCGATTATTTCATCAATATGATCGAGTGCGATTCGTAAGCCCTCTAAAATGTGAGCGCGGTCTTCAGCTTTTCGAAGATCAAACTCTGTACGACGACGAATAATTACTTTTTGGTGTTCTAAATAATGGTATAGCATTTCTTTTAAGCCTAATACTTTAGGCTGACCATTTACTAAAGATAGCATATTGATACCAAAGCTAGATTGCATAGCTGTTTGTTTATATAAATTATTTAGTACAACATTAGCATTTGCATCTTTACGAACTTCAATCACTACACGCATACCACGACGGTCTGATTCATCACGTAAATTTGTGATTCCATCTATTTTTTTATCACGTACAAGCTCTGCAATTTTTTCAATAAGCTTAGCCTTATTCACTTGGTAAGGCAATTCATGAATAAGAATAGTTTCCTTACCATTTGCCTTTTGCTCAATTTCCACTTTCGCACGGATGATAATGGAACCTCGACCAGTTTCATAGGCTCTACGAATACCACTACGTCCTAAAATTAATCCACCAGTAGGAAAATCAGGGCCAGGAATGATTTCCATCAGCTCTTCAGTCGTAATGGCCGGATTTTCAGAAAGTGCTATAACAGCATCAATTGTTTCGCCCAATTGATGCGGAGGAATATTTGTTGCCATACCTACAGCAATCCCTGCAGCACCGTTGACTAAAAGATTTGGATAGCGACTTGGTAAAACTATTGGTTCTTTTTCTGATCCATCATAGTTATCTGTATAGTCAATTGTATCTTTATTAATATCACGGAGCATTTCCATTGCTATTTTAGACATACGTGATTCTGTATAACGCATGGCTGCTGCGCCATCACCATCAACAGAACCGAAGTTTCCGTGACCATCAACAAGCATGTAGCGATAGCTAAAATCTTGTGCCATACGTACCATTGCATCATAGATGGAAGAGTCACCATGTGGATGGTACTTACCCATTACATCCCCAACGATACGTGCTGACTTTTTGTAGGCTTTATCTGCTGTATTACCTAATTCTTGCATCCCATATAAAATACGACGATGAACTGGTTTTAATCCATCACGTACATCAGGTAATGCACGTGATACAATTACACTCATTGCATAATCAAGAAAGGATGTTTCAATTTCTTCTGTTATATTAACTCCTTTAACACCGGAGCGTTCTTGTTCTGACAAAGTGTAGACCTCCTCTCAAGAAAAATTAGATATCTAAATTAGCGTATACGGCATTTTCCTCGATAAATTGACGACGAGGTTCAACTTCATCGCCCATTAAACGTTCAAATGCTTGGTTTGCTTTAATTGCATCATCTAATTCTACTTGTAATAATGTGCGGTACTCAGGATCCATTGTTGTTTCCCAAAGCTGCTCAGCGTTCATTTCTCCAAGACCTTTATAACGCTGCACATTTGGCTTTGGCATTTTTGGTAGCCGTTCTAAAATTTCTTTTAATGTCTCTTCATCATAGCAATACTCAATATGTTTACCTTGTTTCACTTGATAAAGTGGTGGCTGTGCAATATAAATATAGCCTGCTTCTATAAGTGGTCGAAGGAAACGGAAGAAGAATGTTAAAAGTAATGTACGAATATGTGCCCCATCGACATCGGCATCTGTCATGATAATGATTTTATGATAACGAGCTTTCTCTAAATTAAACTCCTCACCAATACCAGTACCGAATGCTGTTATCATCGCACGGATTTCCGCATTCGATAAAATTTTATCTAGACGAGCTTTCTCAACGTTAAGGATTTTACCACGTAAAGGTAAAATTGCTTGGAAGTGTCGATCACGTCCAGATTTAGCCGAACCGCCGGCAGAATCACCCTCAACAATATAAATTTCACAATCAGCTGGGTTAGTAGAAGAACAGTCAGCTAATTTACCCGGTAAGCTAGATACTTCGAGGGCATTTTTACGACGAGTAAACTCACGTGCTTTTTTCGCAGCTACACGAGCACGGGCTGCCATTAATCCTTTTTCCACAATCTTTCGTGCAACCGTTGGATTTTCTAACATAAAACGCTCAAAGCCATCTGAGAACAAAGAATTGGTAATTTGACTTACTTCTGAATTCCCTAACTTTGTTTTTGTTTGTCCTTCAAATTGCGGATCTGGGTGTTTAACTGAAACTATAGCTGTTAACCCTTCTCGTACATCCTCACCTGTAAGATTAGCGTCAGATTCTTTTAGTAATCCACTTTTTCGTGCATAGTCATTAATAACGCGTGTAAGGGCTGTTTTAAACCCTGACTCATGTGTACCGCCCTCATACGTATTAATGTTATTAGCAAATGAAAAAATATTAGAAGAGAATCCAGCATTATATTGCATAGCAATTTCTACTGTGATGCCATCCTTCTCTCCAAGAACATCAATTGGATCATGGATTGGCTCTTTAGATTGATTTAAATGCTCAACATAAGAGCGAATACCACCTTCATAGTGGTATGTTGTTGAGCGAATCTCTTCTTCACGCTCATCAGCAATCGTAATCTTAATACCACGATTTAAATAAGCCAATTCTCTAATACGATGAGCTAAAATATCATATTCATAAACAGTAGTTTCTTTAAATATTTCTGGGTCAGCTTTAAAACGCGTTGTTGTACCATTATGATCGGTGTCACCGATAACCATTAACTCTTGAACTGTTTTTCCACGTTCAAATTTTATTTCATGGATATGACCTTCACGATGTACTTGAACAATTGTTTCAACAGAAAGTGCATTTACTACTGATGCTCCAACTCCATGAAGACCACCAGAAACTTTATAGCCTCCACCGCCAAATTTACCACCAGCATGTAAAACAGTCATAATAACTTCAACAGCAGGCTTACCCATTTTTTCTTGAATACTAACTGGAATACCACGACCGTTATCTTCTACACGAATCCAGTTTTCTTTTTCAATTGTTACTTTGATATCTGTACAAAATCCTGCAAGTGCTTCATCGATACTATTATCAACAATTTCCCATACTAAATGGTGAAGCCCTTTAGAGCTAGTTGAACCGATATACATCCCTGGTCTTTTACGTACTGCTTCTAAACCTTCTAATACCTGTATCTGATCGGCCTCATAAGCTTGGTTTTGTAAACCTTCGTTCTCTATAGCCACGGCTTTCATCTACTCCTTCATAACATCATTGTGTGTAAATGAATGAACAGTCAACCGAGCTGACTATTACCATTCTTTTTGTAATCTAAAAAACTACCCTGGCTAACTTCTTTCAATCGCACCTTGTTTCACGTGGAACAGTTGAGCCTGTTCCATCGTTTCATGATGAATTCCTTCCACACTTGTGGTTGTAACAAAGGTTTGGACTTCACCCTGAATGGTATTTAATAAATGCGATTGGCGATAATCATCGAGTTCCGATAAAACATCATCTAAAAGTAGTATGGGTGTTTCATTTGTTTCTTGTTTAATTAATTCAATTTCAGCAAGCTTTAAAGACAATGCAGTAGTACGCTGCTGTCCTTGTGAACCATAAGTTTGAACATCATAGCCATTCACTAAAAATTGTAAATCATCTCGGTGTGGACCAACTAATGTCACGCCTCTATCAAATTCACGTTCTCTCGCTTCAATTAATTTTTGATGTAAAGTATTTTCAATTTCACTAGTAGAGTGTTCTTTTTCAATACCAGCTACCGTACGATATTTTATAACCAGTGTTTCCTTACCTTGCGATATACCTGCGTGTATGGGTTCCGCCCACTCTTGCAATAAATCCATAAATTGAAATCTTTTACGAATAATTTGGGTAGCAGCGTGAATATATTGTTCATTGTAGACCTCATACATCACATCATTTGGCATGGACTTGCCTTGGTTCATTTTTAAAAAATGGTTACGTTGTTTTAAAACTTTTTGAAAGGTTAATAAATCATGTAAATAGACAGGCGAAATTTGCCCAATCTCCATATCAATAAAACGCCGACGTATTTGCGGACTTCCCTTTACAACGTTCAAATCCTCTGGCGCAAACATAACGACATTCATTTGACCAATATAATGACTAAGGCGACTTTGCTCTATATGATTTATCTTGCCCTTTTTACCTTTCTTTGTAATCGTAAGTTCGATCGGTAAAATACCATGCCTTTTTTTAACGGCCCCTTCTATTTTACCATAGTCTGAATCCCAACGTATCAATTCTTTATCGTTCGTTGTTCGATGGGACTTAGCCATTGCTAAAACATAGATGGACTCCATAACATTTGTTTTTCCTTGTGCATTTTCACCAATGAAAACATTAATTTTTGGAGAGAAGTTTAAAGCTAAGGCATCATAGTTACGGTAATTTGTAAGTTTTATTTGCTCAATATACATAATTTATTGTCCAGTTGGTCCTATAATTTGAAAACGACCACATCCAGGAATATTTACAATATCTCCGTTACGTAATTTACGACCTCGACGATCGTCTACTTCTCCGTTTACATATACAGCATGTTCTTGTAAAAACCACTTGGCCATTCCACCTGAACTAATGGCATCAGTAATTTTTAAAAGTTGCCCTAACGTGATGAACTCCTCATCAATTTTAATGTCCTGCATAGTGTGTTCCCCTCCGAATACAGACTGTCTATCTCTCTATCATACCTAAAATTACGCCATAAGTAAAAAAAGATAGTCACAATGAGCGACTATCTTAACAGATCTTATATTCTTTAGTAAGTTCGTACAGGTAAAATTAATTGTAAAATAGCATCATCATGAACGGAACGTAAAATAAACGGTCTCATTGCCCCAGTAAATTGAATAACTACGTCTTGTCCATCTATTGCTTTTAATGCTTCCATCATATATTTTGCACTGAATGAGATTTTCAAACCTTCCCCTTCTAATGCTTCCACAGGAATTTCTTCTTGTACTTTACCGATTTCAGGAGAATTAGAAGAAACCTCAACTGCTTGGTTATCTAAAATTTCAAAACGGACAACATTATTACGATCTCCTCGTGCAACAAGTGATGCACGGTCAATAGCTTGTAATAAAGATTTACCATTAATTGTTACATTTGTTTGATACTCTTCAGGAATTAAACGAGTTGTGTCAGGATAATTTCCTTCCAGTAAGCGAGAGAAGAATAATACATCACCAGTTTTAAATAATACTTGCTGACTTGTAATAACGATTTGGACAAGATTTGTAGAATCTTCAAGTACTTTATTTAATTCATTCAAACTTTTCCCTGGAATTACTACACTATGTTCAACTTCTGGTAAATTTTCGAGTTGCACTTTACGTCTTGCCAAACGATGACTATCTGTTGCAACACAGATTAATGTTTCATTTTTGATCTGCCAGTTTACACCTGTCAACACGGGTCTACTTTCTGAAGTGGCAACAGCGAATACTGTTTCACGGATAATTGTTTTTAAGAGATCAGCAGGAATAGTAAATTTTTGATCTTCTGTAAGCTCTGGTAATAAAGGATACTCTGCTGCATCTGAGCCAATTAAATGGAATTCCGATTTCCCTGAACGAATATGCGTTTGGAAACCTGGTGTTACTTGAATTTCAACATCGTTTGTTGGTAATTTACGTACGATTTCATTAAACATACGTGCTTGTACAACAATTGAACCTGTTTCTGTAATGTGAATAATTTGTTGTCCATCTTCTTCTACTGGAATAAATGTTTGAATAGTTATATCAGCATCACTACCAGTTAAGCGGATCCCTTCCTCTGTTACGTCAATTTTAATACCAGTTAAAATCGGAATAGTTGTTTTTGAACTTACTGCTTTCATGACATCATTTAAACCTTCTAATAAACGGTCACGTAAAATATCAAATTTCATTCGTTTTCCCTCACATATTTATATTATTTATTTATATAAAATAAAAAGATATAGTAATAGGCCCTGTGGATTTGTGGATAAGTATATTTTTATGAATAAAATCAGTCTATCCACATGTAGATAGACTGTGTATAAGTTTGTGTTTAAATAGTTAGTTTGTCCACAGCAATTACTTGCCTAGCATACTACGAATTTGTTTAACATCTTGTTGAAGTTGAACGTCATTTTTCAACATAGAAGATATTTTTTCGTGCGCATGGATGACAGTCGTATGATCGCGGCCACCAAATTCTTCGCCAATTTTGGGCAGCGAAAAATCTGTCAACTCGCGCGATAAGTACATAGCGATTTGACGTGGAAAAGCAATTAATTTAGTACGTTTTTTAGCAGCGAAATCTTCCAAACGTATACTAAAATGTTCCCCTACTGCATTTTGAATGTCTAATATTGTCACTGTTCGCGGTTTTGAATTTGGAATGATATCCTTCAATGCCTCGGCAGCTAATGTCGCTGTAATATCTTTGTTTACAAGAGATGAGTAGGCAACGACGCGAATAAGCGCACCTTCAAGCTCCCTAATATTGGAGTCAATCTGGTTCGCAATATAAAGCATTACTTCATTTGGTACCTCTAGACCGTCTGCTTTTGCTTTTTTACGCAAAATAGCGATACGAGTTTCCAAATCGGGTGGCGCAATATCTGTTATTAACCCCCACTCGAAACGTGAACGGAGCCGATCTTCTAAAGTTGGGATCTCCTTAGGAGGTCGGTCACTTGATATAACAATTTGTTTGGATTCTTCATGTAAAGTATTAAAAGTGTGGAAAAATTCTTCTTGAGTTGATTCTTTTCCAGCAAGGAATTGAATATCATCAATTAGCAGTACATCCACGTTGCGGTACTTATTGCGAAAATCAAGTGCTTTGTTATCACGAATTGAGTTAATAAATTCATTTGTAAATTTCTCGGATGATAAGTACACTACTTTAGCATTTGGATTATGCTCTAATACATAATGACCAATAGCGTGCATTAAGTGCGTTTTACCTAGCCCTACTCCCCCATAAATAAAGAATGGATTGTATGCTTTAGCAGGTGCTTCAGCTACAGCTAGCGAAGCTGCATGTGCAAAGCGGTTACCAGAGCCAATAACAAACGTGTCAAAAGTATATTTCGGGTTTAACATACCTGGTGAAATATCATGATGTTCATTATTTTTTGCTTGGATAATCGGCGCTGGCAAATCAAAATCGTCCGAATCCTGGTTTTTTTGAACAACAAATTTAATAAGCAAGTCTTCGCCTGTTAGCTCCGTTAATATACCTGTAATCAAATGAATATAATGATTTTCAAGCCAGTCTCGAGCAAACGAATTTGGCGCAGCAATTGTCACAGTGGACCCACTACCATTGTAAGATAGTAACTTCGTAGACTTTAGCCACGTTTCGAAGCTTGGTTTAGAAATTTTTTGTTCAACTTGAGCCAGGACATTGTTCCATAGTTCTTCTAAATGTTCCAAGCTACTAATCTCCTTTACAGTGTTCAATACAAAAAAAATCGCATTTATAGAATTGTAAATACGTTCATTTTATAACTCGTCCACATAATCACAAGTTGTGGATAAAAGTTAACCAAAGGCTGTGATGAAAATTATCCACAGCATATTAACAGTTGTGGATAATTAAAATGTTCGTTTTAGTTTTCAACAAAGTGAAGCACAGTAATCGTATCAGAAAAACAAAGCTATTTCAATAGTTTGTGAAACTTATCCACATAGCTTGCAGTTATGCACTTTATAGTTGTCCACAAGCACTGCTTATGTGAGAAACCTGTAGATAATTGTTGTGGATAAAAAATAATGCAAAAAATACTATACACAACTCTGTGTAAAAAAAACAAGTACTCTGTGGATAAATATTTTTATGTTTATGTAGAAAAAAATATTTCTAGTAGAGATCCAAACACTAGAAAATTGAGAATAGAATAAATAGATAGTTCGACGGATTAAAAGAAATTTGTGAAATTCATTGACAAAATAACTAGATACTTTATATAATATTCGAGTCTGTATGTTGAAAAATTCAACTCATATCAGGAGGTGTCTATATAAATGAAACGTACTTACCAACCAAAAAAACGTAAGCACAGCAAAGTACACGGTTTCCGCGCACGTATGAGCACGAAAAACGGTCGCAAAGTTCTTGCTGCTCGTCGTCGTAAAGGAAGAAAAGTTTTATCAGCATAAAATAAGTCCACTGAGCCACATCAGTGGTCTTTTTTTTCTTTATTTTTGGTAAACCTAGAAATGAGGATCAAAAGATATTATCTAATAGCAGGTGAAAGAAATGAAAAAACGCCAACGAGTGAAGAAGAATGATGATTTTCAAAAGGTGTTTAAAAAAGGTAAATCTTTCGCTAATCGTCAGTTTGTTGTTTATTTTTTAGTAAAAGAGGGACAAACGGAATTTCGTGTAGGTTTATCAGTTAGTAAGAAGCTTGGGAATGCGGTAACACGCAACCAAGTAAAACGCTATATTCGACAAAGTATTCATGAATTAAAAGATGAGCTAAAGCCGAATATGGATTATGTTATTATCGCCAGACATCCGGCGGCCACTATGGATTTTCATGAAGTGAAACAAAGTTTGCAGCATGTACTACGAATCGCAAAGGTAATGAAAAAAGTGTAATGTATGCAACCAAGTGGTGAAATTACGCCTGTACTGTTAGCAATAGAATAAATAATATGTGATTTTGCATAAAATTATATGTAAGAGAATTATACACACGGGGGTATTTGTGTCGAGAGTTTTCGCTTAAAAATATGTAAAATTCACAACTTATCCTAGGAATAAGTATGTGTAGTTAGAATATTTAGTAGAGTGAATGTTATAGGCATGATAAAATAACTGATAACTTTATCTTCATCGAGGACTCTCAAAAGTGGACTGAAATAAAGATAAGGCTACTGACGTTAAACCGATTATGTGATAGGAAACTGTCGGTACAAAAAGAACCATATAGAATAAGAAAAAGTGAATAGTAATTGTAGGGGGAAGAAGGTTGAAAAAACAACATTGGGTAATTTTGTCACTAGTATCGGTAGCCTTACTACTTTCTGGTTGTACAGAATTCAATGAACCAATTTCCAAAGATAGCACAGGCTTCTGGAATGAATTCATTGTTTGGCCGTTGGTATCAGCAATAAAATACTTTGCTGATCTGCTAGGTACGTATGCATGGGGGATCATTGCCGTAACGATTATTATTCGTTTAGCAATTTTACCATTGATGATCAAACAAACAAAGAGTTCTAAAAAGATGCAAGAAATTCAACCAAAATTGAAGGAACTGCAAAAGAAGTATGCTTCTAAGGATGCTCAGACACAACAACAATATCAGCAAGAAATGATGAAGTTAATGAGTGAATCTGGAGTAAATCCACTTGCAGGATGCTTACCAGTAATCATTCAAATGCCAATCTTAATTGGTTTCTATCATGCAATTAGCCGTATGAATGCAACATCAACATTTGATTTAGGGAATTTCTTTATCTTCCCGCTAGCAGATCCTGCACCTGCATTAGCTATTACAGCTGGCTTAATGCAGTTTATCGTGTTACGTACAGGACCAGCAATGGATAATCCTCAAATGAAAATTATGATGTATATTATGCCATTCATGATTATTGGTTTTGGTATGGCCTTACCAGCCGCATTATCATTATACTGGGTAATCGGAAACATTATTTCGATTTTCCAAAACTTGTACATTTATAAACCTTGGAATAAAGATAAAACACAACCTGCTCAAAATGGAGGGGCTAAAAAGTGAAACAACTTACGCAAATAGGCGCAACAACACAAGAAGCGATCTCATTGGCGTTACAGAAACTTGGCAAAACCCGTGAACAAGTAGATGTTGAAGTTTTACAAGAAGGTAAAAAAGGATTTTTAGGTTTTGGTGCACGTTCTGCAGAGGTACGTGTAACAGTAAAAGAAGTTCAGGTTCCGACAATTGAAAGCGACAATGCGCAATTGCAGGTAGTAACTCAATTATATGAACCAATAGAAGTAGATGATGTTGAAACACTAAGTTCACAAGTTTCTGAACAACCAAGTGAAATGGAAGAAGTTCAACAAGTCGTTAAAGAACAAGATGAGGATGACTCAGCAAATCCAATTGAAGAGGCAAAGGCTTATTTAAGTAGTATCGCTGAACAATTGGCTATTCATGATCTTGAGATTGCTACGACACGCGAAGGGAAATATGTATTATTTCAACTAAAAAGTGAGAAAGCTGCCCTGCTTATAGGGAAACGAGGTCAAACATTAAATTCCTTACAGCAATTAACACAACTCGTATTAAATAAAAGCGCAAAGCAGTTCTTAATGGTGAAACTAGATGTAGAAAACTATCGCGAGCGTCGACAAGTAGCTTTAGAATTACTTGCGGATCGAATGGCGGATAAGGCATTACGCTTAAATCAACGTGTGGCATTTGAACCAATGCCGTCTTACGAACGAAAGATAATTCATAATCAATTAGCAAACCGCCTAGATCTTGAAACGTATTCAGAAGGTACGGAGCCTAATCGTTATTTAGTAATAGAACCAGTAAAAAAATAATTAGACTGTTTCACATAATCATACAGACAATATATTTTGAAAGGTCATTTTATCTTTTAGATAAAATGACCTTTTTTAATGAAACGTAGCAAATTTTGTCGAAAATATGATTAGCGAAAAATTGATTTTATCCACATTTGGAAATGATCCTTACTTTAGATTTTGCTGAAAATATGTTAGTCTAAGGTGTTAGTAAGTATTGGTCGGTTTTGATTATCCACATGTGGATAACGTTGAGGAGGTCATTAAATGGAGTTCGATACAATTGCTGCGATATCCACACCGATGGGTGAAGGTGCCATAGCCATCGTTCGTTTAAGTGGAGACGAGGCTGTGACGATTGCAGACAAAATATTCAAATCACCCGGGGGAAAAAGTTTAACAACCAAAGATTCGCACACTATTCATTATGGACATTTAGTCGATCCTAAAACTAATGAGGTAGTAGAGGAAGTAATGCTATCGCTGATGCGTGGGCCAAAAACATTCACACGTGAGGATGTAGTTGAAATAAACTGTCATGGTGGATTAGTTTCAGTCAAACGCGTGTTGCAACTTGCTTTAACAAATGGAGCAAGGTTAGCTGAGCCAGGTGAATTCACAAAACGTGCCTTTTTAAACGGACGTATTGATTTATCACAGGCTGAAGCAGTAATGGATTTGATAAGAGCTAAAACAGATCGTGCGATGAATGTGGCTCTGGGTCAAATGGATGGAAAATTATCGAGACTTATTGGTGATTTGCGCCAAGCTTTACTAGAGACATTAGCCCAAGTAGAGGTTAATATAGATTATCCAGAGTATGATGATGTAGAAGAAATGACTGTACCTGTATTAGTAGAGAAATGTACATGGGTAAAAAATGAAATTATAAAACTTTTGCAAACATCTTCTCAAGGAAAAATTTTACGTGAGGGATTATCAACAGTTATTTTAGGTCGTCCGAATGTAGGGAAATCTTCACTATTAAATAGCTTAGTACAAGAAAATAAGGCCATAGTGACAGATATTGCAGGGACTACTCGTGATATTATAGAGGAGTACGTCAATGTCCGAGGTGTTCCACTTCGTTTAGTGGATACAGCGGGTATTCGGGAAACAGAAGATATTGTTGAACGAATTGGAGTAGAACGCTCACGGGAAGCTCTTCGTGGAGCTGATTTAATTCTGTTTGTATTAAACTATGCAGATGAATTAACTGCTGAGGATGAGCGTCTATTCGAAACAATTGAAGAGATGGATTACATCGTTATTGTCAATAAAACAGATTTACCGCAAAAAATTGATTTGGCTCGTGTCAAGGAATTAGCTGGTGAGCATCGCATTGTAACAACTTCTCTGCTACAAGAGGAAGGTATTACAGAGCTAGAAGAAGCCATTGCTGCACTATTCTTTGAGGGACAAATCGAAGCGGGCGATTTAACATATGTTTCAAACGCAAGACATATTGCCCTTCTACACCAAGCACAAGCAACGGTAGAAGATGCAATAGCAGCTGCACAGGATGGTGTACCAGTTGATATGGTACAAATTGATGTAACAAGAACATGGGAAATACTTGGCGAAATCATTGGTGATACTGTTCAAGAAAGCCTCATCAATCAACTATTTTCTCAGTTCTGTTTAGGAAAATAATTTTCAGAAAGAAAGGAAGGTACGAGCATGCCAACAAAATATGAGGCAGGCACGTTTGATGTGATTGTGATTGGTGCTGGTCATGCAGGTTCAGAAGCTGCACATGCCGCAGCTAAAATGGGTGCTAACACATTAATGCTAACAATCAATTTAGATATGATTGCATTTATGCCATGTAATCCATCTATTGGTGGTCCTGCCAAAGGAATTGTCGTACGTGAGATTGACGCTTTAGGAGGCGTCATGGGGAAAGTGATAGATAAAACGCATATTCAAATGCGAATGTTGAATACAGGGAAAGGCCCAGCTGTACGTGCATTGCGCGCACAAGCGGACAAAGTTTTGTATCAGCAAGAAATGAAACGAGTATTAGAAGAAACACCAAACTTAACAATCCATCAAGGGATGGTTGAAGAGTTGATTATTGAGGATGGGGAAGTAAAAGGAGTCATTACACAAATTGGTGCCGTTTATCGTGCTAAAACAGTTGTCGTGACAACAGGTACTTTCCTACGTGGTGAAATCATTATTGGTGATATTAAGTATTCAAGTGGTCCTAATAACCAACAACCGTCAATTCGCTTAGCTGATAATTTAAAAGAGCTAGGTTTTGATCTAGTTCGATTTAAAACAGGTACACCACCACGTGTGAATAATCGAACAATAGATTATGACAAAACAGAGATTCAACCAGGTGATGATGTTCCACGTGCATTTAGTTTTGAAACGACTGAATTCATCATGGATCAGCTACCTTGCTGGTTAACATATACAAGCCCTGAAACTCATGAAATTATTGAAGCAAATTTACATCTTTCACCGATGTATTCAGGGATGATTAAAGGGACAGGTCCACGTTATTGCCCATCTATTGAAGATAAAGTTGTACGTTTTAATGATAAGCCAAGACACCAAATCTTCTTAGAGCCAGAAGGCCGCAATACACGTGAGGTTTATGTTCAAGGTTTGTCAACAAGCCTACCAGAGCATGTTCAAACACGTTTACTAAAATCTATACCTGGCTTAGAGAATGCGGAAATGATGCGCGCTGGTTATGCTATTGAATACGATTCAATTGTGCCAACACAACTATGGCCAACTTTAGAAACAAAACGTATTAAAGGCTTATATACAGCGGGTCAAATCAACGGCACATCTGGCTATGAAGAAGCTGCCGCGCAAGGCTTAATGGCGGGCATGAATGCTGCTGCTAATGTACTAGGTAAAGACGAATTAATTTTGAGCCGTTCGGATGCTTATATTGGCGTTTTGATCGATGACCTAGTGACAAAAGGAACAAATGAGCCATATCGTTTATTAACATCTCGTGCAGAATATCGTTTACTATTACGTCATGATAATGCAGATCTACGATTAGTAGAGTTAGCTTACAATATGGGGATGATTCCACAAGAAAGATATGCTAGTTTCAATGAGAAAAAAGAGCTGATTGAAAATGAAATTGCACGTCTTCGTGAAGTCATTATTAAGCCAAATGAAGCGACACAATCTGTTATTCGTTCTGTTGGTGGTAGTGAATTAAAAGACGGTATACGTGGTGCAGACTTATTAAAACGTCCTGAAATGCATTATGAGTTAATCTCTTCTTTAATTCCGGCAGAAATCGAATTGGCGGATGAAGTGAAAGAACAAATTGAAATCCAGCTTAAATATGAAGGCTATATCGAAAAAGCATTGCAACAGGTAGAGAAACTACACAAAATGGAAAATAAAAAAATTCCTGAGAATATTGATTACGATGCTATTTCAGGTTTAGCAACAGAAGCGCGTCAAAAATTAAAACAAGTTACACCTCTATCTATTGCGCAAGCCTCTCGTATTTCTGGTGTTAATCCAGCTGATATTTCAATTCTGCTTGTTTATATTGAACAAGGTAAAATTGCGAAAGTAAGCAGCTGATCATCAACAACAGTAAAGTGAATAAGAGGCGGGCATACCATTGTGCCCGCTTCCTATTTTTAAAGCTATACTATTAGTTGGAGTTGTATAGCTAGATCAACAAAGGAGACTTTACATGAACGAACAACAATTTATTGAAGCTCTGAAAGAGAAAGGTATCGAACTTTCTGATATACAGATTGCTCAATTTAAAAAGTATTTTGAATTACTTGTTGAGTGGAATGAAAAGATGAATTTAACTGCCATTACAGATTTAGAAGGCGTGTATTTAAAGCATTTCTTCGATTCGATTAGTCCTTCATTTTACTTTGATTTTTCAAAAGTCATAACTGTTTGTGATGTTGGGGCAGGAGCTGGTTTCCCAAGTATCCCAATTAAAATCTGTTTCCCACATTTACAAGTTACAATTGTCGACTCCTTAAATAAAAGAATTACCTTTTTAAATCATTTAAGTGATGAGTTACAATTAGAGAATATGCATTTTGTACATGCTCGAGCGGAAGAGTTTGGCCAAAATTTAAAATACCGCGAACAATTTGATGTGGTAACAGCACGAGCTGTAGCTCGTTTATCCGTTCTAGCAGAGTTATGTGTACCTTTAGCGAAACAAGATGGATATTTTGTTGCTTTAAAAGCCGCAGCTGGGGCAGAAGAACTAAAGGATGCTAAAAAAGCTTTAACAACATTGGGTGTTAAACTGAGAGAGGAATTTTCTTTCAAGCTACCTGTTGAAGAAAGTGAACGCATTTTATATATATTTGATAAAATAAAAGGAACACCGAAAAAATATCCGCGTAAGCCAGGTGTACCAAATAAAACACCGATTCAATAATTAGTGTTTCATGTGAAACTTCTCAAAGTGGAAAATATTTTTTCTATTTTGAGCATACATACTAGTTATGGATGGTTCACGCAAAAGACATCTATGAACTATATACATTTAAAGAAATATAATAAATAATAATAGAATGACACAGAGCAAGATAGTTACTTAAAGGTGGTGCCACTTGGATGAAAAGTCCTTTTTCACGTTTTTTTGGAGGCGGAAGTAAAACAGAGCCTATTGTGAAAAATGAAGTAGAACAAGCAGAGGCGGTTCATGCAGCGGAAGAAGTCATAAAGTTGCCTATTGATCAAATTGTACCTAACCGTTTTCAGCCACGTACTATTTTTGATGATGAAAAAATTGAAGAATTATCAAGAACCATTCATACACATGGTGTGATTCAGCCAATTGTTGTACGTAAAACATCAGACAATCAATATGAAATTATCGCTGGTGAGCGTCGTTATCGAGCGATGAAAAAGCTACAATGGACAGAAGTCCCTGCTATTGTACGTAATTTAACTGATAAGGAAACAGCATCTATTGCGTTAATAGAGAACTTGCAGCGTGAGGAGTTAACTGCTATTGAAGAAGCGGTAGCCTATCAAAAATTATTAGAGCTTCATGAGCTAACACAGGAAGCTCTTGCCCAAAGACTTGGAAAAGGACAATCCACTGTAGCCAACAAATTACGTTTATTAAGGCTGCCAGATGAAGTACAGCAAGCTATTTTGAAGCGAAAAATATCTGAACGACATGCACGTGCATTAATTGCTATTAAAGATCAACCATTGCAACTAGAAATTTTGCAGCTAGCAATTGAAAATGATTGGAATGTGCGACAGTTAGAGGAGCAAATCCAGGCTATATTACATCCTGTAGCTGATGAGCAGGAAGAATCAATTCCAAAGAAAGCTAAACCGAAACGTAAAGCTATAAGTAAAGATGTACGTATTGCTTTGAATACCATCAAACAGTCTTTAACGATGGTAACGAAAAGTGGGATTACGGTGAAAACTGAAGAAGAAGATACAGAAGAATACTATCAAATTACAGTGAAGATTCCTAAAAAGAAAAAAGTGTAATAAATTATTTTAGAAAAATAATTTATGATCAAATTTATCACTGTACAGGGGAGATATCTCAGAAGATTAATAGAGATATCTCCTTTTTTGTATTTATTCTTAATATTTTATACAACTCTCTTCAAATTTTTTGATAGAATGAAAGTTAGATAGCGGATTAAATAGTGATTTTACAAATGATTTGTCAAAGTAAACTTTGATAGATGAAAGCAGGTGCTTTTAAATGGGTAGAATTATAGCAATCGCCAATCAAAAGGGTGGCGTAGGTAAAACAACAACTTCGGTCAATTTGAGCGCTTGCCTAGCATACTTAGGTAAGAAAGTACTTTTAATTGATACTGATCCGCAGGGGAATACAACAAGTGGACTTGGTATTAATAAAGGAGAAATACAGGGTTGTATTTATGATGTGCTCATTGATGATGAAGATGTTCAAAATGTCATTCAAAAAACAAATGTTGAAAATTTATCTATCGTGCCAGCAACTATCTCACTTGCAGGTGCAGAAATTGAATTGGTTTCGACTATTTCCAGAGAAGTACGTTTAAAACATGCTTTACAAAATGTGAAAGAGGATTTCGATTATATAATTATTGACTGTCCACCATCTTTAGGGCTTTTAACAATCAATGCGTTAACAGCTTCAGATGCGCTTATTATTCCTGTACAATGTGAATATTATGCATTGGAAGGGTTAAGTCAATTACTATCAACAGTTCGCCTCGTTCAAAAGCATTTGAATCAACAGCTTTATATCGATGGCGTTTTATTAACAATGCTAGATGCACGCACAAACTTAGGCTTACAAGTTATTGAGGAAGTGAAAAAATATTTCCAAGATAAAGTATATAAAACAATAATCCCCCGTAATGTGCGATTAAGTGAGGCACCAAGTCATGGTCAACCAATCATCACTTATGATGCAAAATCTAGAGGTGCAGAAGTTTATTTAGAGATGGCGAGGGAAGTGATTAAAAATGGCTAAAGGTCTAGGAAAGGGTATTGGGGCATTATTTCCAGGAGAGTCTTTAGAACACAGTGGTCAAGTGGAAGAAATCCAATTAGATTTAATTGTTGCGAACCCATTTCAGCCACGTAAAATTTTCGATGAAGAAAGTTTACAAGAATTAGCTGATTCTATTAAAGAACATGGAATTTTACAGCCAATTGCTGTGCGTAAAAAAGCACGCAAGTTTGAAATTGTTGCGGGAGAGCGTCGTTATAGAGCTTGTCTATTAGCTGGCCTCGAGGTTATTCCTGTCATTATAAAAGAGCTATCAGATGCACAAATGATGGAGCTTGCTATTTTAGAAAACCTCCAACGTGAGGATTTAACTGTTATTGAAGAAGCAGAAGCCTATCAGAGTTTAATGGAAAACTTACATTTAACTCAGGAAGAGTTATCGAAGCGATTAGGAAAAAGTAGACCACATATTGCCAATCACGTTCGGCTACTGGCATTACCAGAAGATGTACGTAAATTGATGAATGATGGAACTCTATCGATGGGGCAGGGACGAGCATTACTCGGCTTAAAAAATAAAAGAAGAATATCAGAAGTGGCTAATAAGGTAATAAATCTAGGATTGAACGTACGTCAAGTTGAATTATTAGTGCAAAACTTAAATGAAGAAGTTTCACGTGAAACAATCCCTCCTAAGAAAAAAGATATCTTTGTAACTGCAAAGGAGTCACAATTACGAGACTACTTTGGAACAAATGTTCAAATAAAGAAAACAAGCAATAAAGGGAAAATAGAAATTGAATTTTATTCTGAAGATGATTTAGAACGAATATTGGAAATATTAAACATACAGGAAGAATAAAATAATATTTCTATAACTTAATCAGAGCGCCAAGCAAATAGGCGCTCTCTATTTTTTAGAGAGAAAGAAGGCTTAAGTGTGGTATTACTAGGGGCATTAATAAATGCTGTGTTAATTATAGTAGGAGCATTAGTAGGGCGCATTTTTAAAAATCTTCCTGAATCTATGAAATCTACGGTTCTTTCTATTATTGGTTTAGCCGTCACATTATTAGGGATAAAAATGGGCTTTGAAAGTGATAATTTTATTATATTGGTAGTAAGTTTAGTGGTAGGTACAGTAATAGGTGAGTGGTTAGATTTAGATAAACAAATGAATCGTCTAGGTAAATGGGTAGAGAGTTTATTTCGTACAAAACGGGATGACCAAAATCAAATTAGCATAGCAGAGGGCTTTGTAACTGCCTCACTAATTTTTGTTGTAGGATCAATGGCTGTTATAGGTGCTCTTGATAGTGGTCTTCGTAATGATCATAATGTACTCATTACTAAAGGATTAATAGATGGATTTACATCCATTATTCTAGCCTCGACATTAGGTATAGGTGTAATGCTATCCGCTGTACCTGTCTTTGTTTATCAAGGATTAATAGCTCTTTTTGCAGGTGTTATAAGTTCCTTTATCCCTGATGCCGCACTACAAATGTTCATTACAGAAATGACAGCTGTTGGCGGGGTTATGATTATGGCAATAGGGTTAAACATTGCAGGCTTAGCTAAGATCAAAGCTGCTAACTTGCTTCCAGGTATCGTCATTGTTGGTATTATGGTGGCTATCTTCTACATTTTTTAGTGAATAACGATGAGCAGCCAGTAATAATGCTCTTGAAAGCTTTTCAGCCATTGCATAAGAAATATGAAGTCTGGTATTTTGTAAAACAAGCATTTCCATAAAGCCTCCAATATTGACGATTCCTTTCACGGAAATGTCTCCAATTGGGGGTAATTCTTTTTTTACAGCTTTTCCAGGGAAAATGGGTCCACTTTGAACTGAAATATGACCAACATTTTGCTCACTGCCGAGACAGGCATCAATCGCAATAATGAATGGTTTTGTAGTATGATTGTGTAGCTGTTGCATTGTAGAATCTAGGTTTAGAGCATGTAAAGGGTCTTCTAAGGAACCTACAATTTCATAAGGAAAGCTAACAGATTTTTTTAAAAAGCTACCAGTTAATGGACCAAGTGTATCACCCGTACATCGGTCACTGCCAATACAACAAAAAATTAGTCTTTCATGATGAAACGGTATATGTTCTAAAAATAATGTACTTAATTGCCAAACAGCATTTTTACTCTCATGATGAAGGGAATAAGGTAGTAACAAATTTGGTATAGTATTCATAAAAAAACTCACTTTCTTTTTATTTTTAGAAGTGCTCAATTTTTATGCAGTATACGCAAATTTTTAGCAAGTTATTCAAGAGGTGGTAATGATGGAAAAGAATAAAAAGTTAATGGAAAAATACTGGGACAAGCTCACATCTGAGGATCTTTGGGAAAAGGTTATTGATGCATCTATAGAAATTTTGCTCATTCTATTAGTATCGTGGATCGCTGTAAGATTAGGTAAAAAATTTATTAAAAAGGTGTTTTTAATCCGTATGCGTTCACCATTGAGCCACTCAGAGCGACGCCAACGAACAATTTCAAGATTATTACAAAGCGTGATTTCCTATGTCGTTTATTTCTCTGCAATCATTGGTATACTTTCTTCCTTAAATATAAAGGTAGCAGGTTTATTAGCGGGTGCAGGAATTGTTGGTTTAGCAATAGGTTTTGGTGCTCAAAGCTTAGTAAAGGATGTTATTACTGGATTCTTTATTATTTTTGAAGACCAGTTTGGTGTAGGCGATTATATAAAAATAAATGCTGCAGAAGGTACAGTTGTAGAAATTGGCTTACGTACAACAAAAATTAATGGTGCTACTGGTGAACAGTTCATCATTCCCAATGGTGCCATAGGCGAAGTCGTCAATTATTCTGTTAACAACTCCAAAATTTTTATAGATTTACAAATGGCCACGGATGCTGATTTTGAGAAAGCAGAAGGGGTTATTAATAAGTATTTAGAGACATTGCCTAAGATGCATAAAGAATTAATTGCAGCTCCGGTATTTCTAGGTGTGCAAAATGTGAAAGGGACAGAAGTAACCATTCGTATAGCTGCTGAAACATTACCGCAGCAACAATATGGAGTAGCACGTACCATACGCCGCGATATTACGAAACTCTTTGAAGAAAATAATATACCAATGGCCTATCCAAAAATGATGTTCTATGGCAAAGATGAGGGGAGAAGTGTGTAAGATGGAGGCAAAAAAATTTGGTTTAAACGATATTGTTGAAATGAAAAAACAACATCCATGCGGTACTAATAAATGGAAAATTATTCGTATGGGGGCGGATGTACGTATCAAATGCGAAGGATGTCAGCATAGTGTCATGATTCCACGTCGTGAATTTGAGAAAAAAATGAAAAAGGTTTTATTTTCTGCGGAGGAGTCGTAACATCAGGCATATTAGACTTTTTCTGGGTGAATCAATATAATAGATAGGGTTATATGAGAGAAAATTTGAACTGAGTATAGAAAGGTTGTGTCCATCCATGGCATTAACAGCTGGAATCGTTGGTTTACCTAACGTTGGAAAATCAACATTATTTAACGCAATAACAAAAGCGGGCGCATTGGCTGCAAACTATCCATTCGCAACGATCGATCCAAACGTTGGTATAGTTGAAGTACCTGATGCACGTTTAGATAAATTAACAGAATTAGTGGTACCGAAAAAAACTGTGCCAACTGCATTTGAATTTACAGATATCGCTGGAATTGTTAAAGGTGCTTCCAAGGGTGAAGGATTAGGAAATAAGTTCCTAGCTCATATTCGTGAAGTAGACGCAATTTGTCAGGTAGTACGTTGTTTTGTAGACGAAAACATTACTCACGTTTCTGGTGCAGTAGATCCAATTGACGATATTGAAGTTATTAATCTAGAGCTTGCACTAGCTGACTTAGAATCTGTGGATAAACGTTTACAACGAGTTAGCAAAATGGCGAAACAAAAAGATAAAGAGGCTATGATAGAAGAGCCAGTGCTTCTAAAAATTAAAGAGCAACTAGAAAACGGTAAACCAGCTAGAGCAGCTGAGCTATCAGATGATGAATTAAAGGTAATTAAAGGTCTTCATCTGCTAACAATTAAACCAATGCTTTATGTAGCAAACGTTTCAGAAGATGAAGTAGCAGATGCAGACAACAACGAGTATGTGAAAAAAGTACGTGAGTATGCATCCGCTGAAGGTGCACAGGTCATTACTATTTGTGCAAAAATCGAAGAAGAAATTTCTGAGTTAGATGATGAAGAAAAAGCTATGTTCTTAGAAGAATTAGGAATTAAAGAATCTGGTTTAGATCAACTAATTCGTACTTCTTATGACTTATTAGGACTAGCTACTTACTTCACTGCAGGTGTACAAGAGGTACGTGCCTGGACGTTCCGTAAAGGAATGAAGGCACCTCAATGTGCAGGTATTATTCATACTGACTTTGAACGCGGCTTTATTCGTGCAGAAACAGTGGCATATGATGATCTTCTTGAGGCAGGTTCGCAAGCAGCGGCTAAGGAAGCTGGTAAAGTACGTCTTGAAGGTAAAGAATATGAAGTACAAGATGGCGATATTATGTTATTCCGCTTTAATGTATAAAAAACTTACAAGGGCAATCTAAAATGGTTGCCCTTTTTCGATTGCGTAGTTATCAGAATTTTTAATGTATGGAGGCGACTTATGAATGAATCCTGTGCAAATTAAGGAACGTGGTTTAGAGTTTGAGCAACTGGGGATGCTACCACAAGATGTCTTAGATTATATTTATGAACAACGATTATTCAAATTGTTCACTCCAAGAGAATTAGGTGGTATGGATTTAAATTTAGTAGAAGGTGTAAAGATATTTCAACAGATGTCTGCACTTGATGGCAATTTTGGATGGCTCATTACTATTGGTACAGGTGGAAACGTATTTATTCCAACATTCAGTAAGGAAATTTGTGAAAAAATCTATTCTCCTAAAGAAGCAGTTATAGCAGGTAGTGGATATCCAACAGGGATAGCTATAAAAACAATTGGAGGCTATTATGTAACAGGGCAATGGAAGTATTGTAGTGGTTCTAATTATGCATCAACATTTACGATGAATTGTTTAATTGAAGAAGATGGTATCAAAACCGAAAAAATTATTAGCTGCTCAGTAAATCCACATGATGTAGAAATTTTGAATGATTGGTCTGCAATGGGTTTAAAGGCAACAGCTAGTCATACAATCCGTGTAAACAATGTTTGGGTACCACAGGAAGCTACTTTTCAATTAGGGGTCATCAGAAATGATTATGGCAATTCAGTACATAGCTTTCCATTTACCACTTTTGCAGAGGCTTCCTTTTTAGGCGTTTGTCTTGGGATGACAGAGAATTTTTTAGAAGAAGCTTTTGCTTTAATGAAGCAACGAAATCATGATGGAAGCAGAACTGAGCGAATTGGAGCCTTCCAATTTTTATGGATGCAGCAGCATAAACGTTTCAAGCAATGCGAGGAACAGTTTTATGCAACATTATCTGTCTTTTGGCAACAGCATCAAAAAGGTGAACAATTAACGGAAGAGGAATTATCACAATTTACTCAATTGGCTAAGGATATAGCTGCTGCCTGCTTAGAGATAGCGAATAATTTAATACGCTGTCTCGGTATGGATGCTATTACAGAAACATCTACGATTAACCGTATTTGGAGAAATTTATATACAGCAGCCCAGCATGGATTTTTAACTCCTTAAAGTATAAATAGAATCTGTAGTTGTTCATTTCTAATCTACAGATTCTATTTAATTATGTAGTCTTATTTTAATGATGATCCTTTTCCCGCAATAGATAAACATACAGCTTTGGTAATTTAGGATCATCCTGTACGATAGCATTACGTGGATATTTGCGTAGCTCTTTATACATGGCAAAATCGCCTACAGCTCCAGCTATTAACACCGCCCCTATCAATATTAAAACAGTACTGTTAAGATAAAACCCAACAATGGTTGGAAGTACTCCAGTCGTCCAGAATGGCAGTAATAAAGCTTTTTTCATAGCATGGTTGGGGAGAGGTTGCTCAGTAGTTGCATAGGCAATACCTTGCTCTAAATTTATGCCATATTTTAAAGCTTTAAAGGGAACTCTGCCAAAAATCATAAAGCCAATTAAATGAAAAGCCTCGTGTAGGATAATAAAAATTATATACAGCACAACAAATAGTGCTGTGCCACCAATCATCTTCCAAAAAGAAAAATGGAAATCTTTAAAGCAAATATATTGAATGGCAATAAATAATATGACAAGACCACTTGTAATCACAAAATTGTCGATCATTAACTTCTTTAAATCTAATTCGATAACGATAGGATCCTTATCGTTGGTTAACATGAAGGCACTCCTTTCATAGATAATGAAATATACTGCCATTATATAACGAATTATTAGTTTGTGACTTGAAAGACATGTACCTATATGTTACAATTCATTGATGTGAGTAATAATTAATTACTTGCTCCTTGCTCCCTTAATTAGGAGAGCCTAAGTCCATAAGGAGGTGTAAACAGATGAGAAAATACGAATTAATGTACATCGTACGTCCGAACATTGAAGACGAAGCGAAGAAAGCTTTAGTTGAACGTTTCAACGAAATGTTAACTTCTAACGGTGCAGAAGTCATCGAATCAAAAGAGTGGGGCAAACGCCGCTTAGCTTATGAAATTCAAGACTTCCGCGAAGGTTACTACCAAATCGTAAAAGTAAACGCTACTTCAGATGCAATCAACGAGTATACACGTCTTGCTAACATCAGCGAAGACATCATTCGCCACATTGCAGTTCGCGAAGAAGCTTAATAATTAATTTTTTACAAAACGCTGAAAAGGAGGTTGTATTCTGATGATTAACCGTGTCGTATTAGTTGGAAGACTAACAAAAGATCCTGAGCTACGTTATACACCGAATGGAGTTGCGTCTACAAGATTTACAGTAGCTGTAAACCGTGCATTCTCAAATCAACAAGGTGAACGCGAAGCTGATTTCATTAGCTGTGTTGCTTGGCGTAAACAGGCTGAAAACCTAGCGAACTTCATGCGAAAAGGAAGTTTAATTGGGGTAGAAGGTCGTATCCAGACAGGCAGTTATGAAGGACAAGATGGTAAGCGAGTATACACAACAGATGTCGTGGCGGATAGCGTACAGTTTTTAGAACCCCGTAATGGTAGCGGTGCTCCTGCTCCTCAATATGGTGGACAAACTTACGGTAATAACCAACCGTCATATGGCGGTGGTCAACCACAACAACAGTTTGGTGGCGCTATGCCAGGGCAGGGTTCCTATGGCGGCGATTCGTATCAGCAAAATCAACCACCTATGAATCAGCCAAATTATACACGTGTAGATGAGGATCCATTTGCGAATAGCAAAGGGCCAATAGAAGTATCTGAGGATGATCTTCCATTTTAAAAAGTGAATAGTGTGTAAACAGCAAAAACTTCAAAAGCCCTTATTTAATATAGCTTTTGATATGTTTACACTGTGTAATCTTGGAAATGGTATTCATCCAAAATTTAAAGATTATTTGCAGTGTTTAAATATAGTGTATAATCTATTGCTATATGTAGAATTACTACTTTATATTTAAAATAACTGTATAATCTTTAAATTCAATAATCTAATAAGGAGGGGACATACTATGGCACCACGTCGCGGAGGCCGCAAACGCCGTAAAGTTTGCTACTTCACTTCAAACAATATTACGCACATCGACTACAAAGATGTAGATTTATTAAAAAAATTCATCTCTGAGCGCGGTAAAATTTTACCACGTCGCGTAACTGGCACAAGTGCAAAGTACCAACGTAAATTAACTTCAGCTATTAAAGTATCTCGTATCATGGGATTACTTCCATTCGTAGCAGAAGATAAATAAGATTGATGACGTTAAGGTAACTGACCTTACATCAATTTTAACTACCAGCATATTACGATATTCGTATCGGGTATGCTGGTTTTTTGTTATGGTTAAAAGGAAAATTATCAACTAGTTAGGTAAAAGTTCGAATTAAAATTGAAAAAATAATGACAATGTACATAGTGATCTAAGTGATTTTTGTTCAATACTATGAAAAAATGGTACAATAAAGGGTAGTAAGTTTGACTGAAAAAAAGGAAGGTTTTCAATGCCGAATAATCAAACAAAAGCGCTTGTACAAGGCTCAATGATGGTTGCACTTTTTACAATCTTAATGCTAATTTCTGCATATGTACCATTCATCTTTATAGTAGCTTTATTATTCGCTCCACTACCGATTGCTTGGTATAGCGCAAATTACAAGCGTTCCACATCAATACTCGTAGCAATAGTAGGCTGTATCCTAACCACTATAACGAGTGGAATATCCATGCTGCCATTTGCCTTTATTTTAGGGCTAGTAGGTGTCGTTATGGGTAACGCCATTTATTTGAAGAAGAGTAAGCTTTATTTATTTATGTCAACGGGGATTGCTAATCTCCTTTCGATGGCAATTGTTTATGTTGCTTATGTAAAGCTTTCAGGGATTGACTTCATAAGCATGAGTTTAGAGATGGCACGTAAAAATTATGAGCAATCTAATGAATTTGCGAAGAATGTAACAGGCCAAGTAGCCATTAATCCAGAGCAGCTTGAGGCAATGTTTAAAACAATTGAACTGACTATGCCTGCAACGATAACAATCTCAGCATTTTTTGCTGCATTTATTATCATTACAGTCAATTTACCAGCTCTAAAACGACTAGGGGTAGATGTTCCAAAATTTGCTCCATTCCAAAATATGAGATTACCACGCTCTATTTTATGGTATTACATGATTGTTTTATGTATTAATTTATTCATGCGTCCTGAGGCTGGCTCTACGCTAGATATTATTGTATTAAATGTTTCTTATATTTTATGGTTGTTACTGATTTTACAAGGAATATCTTTTATCCATTATTTTATCTCTAAAAAGGGGATGCCAAATGGAGTTAAATGGGTAGCAACTTTATTAGCAATTCCATTATCATCCTTTATGATCTTACTCGGTATTGTTGATTTAGGTTTTGACGTGCGTTCACTTGTAAAGGGGAAGACTAAAGAATAAGGGGCTGATTGTAATGGGGACATTTAGAAAACGACCAATTCGCTATCCGCTTTTTGTTCTTTCCATATTTGGAACTGTGACGTTCGTGCTTCTATGTATTTGGAATATCGGGATAGGCATCGGTTATGGTGTAGGTTTTGTTTTACTGATGGCCTACACATGGAAAGTAGAGAAGATAGCTTTTGAGGAAACAGAAAAGCACATTGAATCTATCTCCTTCCGTATGAAAAAAGTGGGGGAAGAGGCACTGCTTGAAATGCCAATTGGGATACTGCTGGTTAATGAGCAGTATGAAATCGAATGGTCTAATCCATATATGCAAGGCATTTTAAATATGGAATCATTAGTTGGAGAAGGTATTGTAAATATATCTGATGACATCTATGTATTAATGAAGACCGAGGAGACTAATGAGGCGACGATTACACTACGTGATCGGAAATATCGTGTTTATTATAAAAAAGAGGAACGACTACTGTATTTCTTTGATATAACTGAACAGATTGCCATTGAAAAGCAATACTATGCAGACCGTACAGTAATCGCTATATTGTTTGTCGATAATTACGATGAAATCACGCAAGCCATGGACGATCAACCACGTAGTTTAACCAACACAATGGTTACTTCAATTGTCAATGAATGGGCTGCAGAGCATGGTGTATTTGTCAAACGAATATCATCAGATCGTTTCTTAGCAGTCTTAAATGAATCCATTTTAACGGAGCTAGAAAAGAAAAAATTTGCTATATTAGATACCATTCGAGAAAAAACAGCTCAAAAGAATTTATCATTAACATTAAGTATTGGTGTAGGAGCTGGATCATCCTCATTAGTGGAGCTTGGTGAGTTGGCACAATCCAGTCTTGATCTTGTATTAGGACGGGGTGGAGACCAAGTGGCAATAAAGCAACCTACTGGAAAACTTAAATTCTATGGTGGAAAAACAAATCCAGTCGAAAAACGTACACGTGTTAGAGCGCGCGTTATTTCACATGCATTACGCGATTTAATTCAAGACAGTGACCAAGTGTTTGTTATGGGACATAAAAATCCTGACATGGACTCCATTGGTGCTTCTGTAGGTGTACGTAAAATGGCACAAATGAATGATGTAAAGGGCTATGTCATTATCAATTTTGATGAATTAAATGGTAGCGTTACACGATTAATGAATGAAATAGAGAGTAAATCAGATTTCTATGAAAATTTCCTTACACCAGAGGAAGCCGCTGGTAAAATGACTGAGAAATCGTTGCTCGTTATTGTTGATACACATAAGCCGAATTTAGTAATTGATGCACACCTATTGAAATTAGCTGAAAAGGTGGTTGTAATCGACCATCATCGTCGAAGTGAGGACTTTATTGAAAATCCTACACTCGTTTATATGGAGCCATATGCGTCATCCACAGCAGAGCTAGTGACAGAGTTACTAGAATATCAGCCGAAGCGTGCAAAAATTAATATGCTAGAAGCTACTGCATTACTAGCGGGTATTATCGTTGATACCAAAAGCTTTACACTTCGAACAGGAGCACGTACATTTGAAGCAGCTTCTTACTTACGAACAAATGGTGCCGATACAGTATTGGTCCAACGTCTCTTGAAGGAGGACGTGGACACATATATAGAGCGCTCCAAAATTGTGCAAACAGTTAGGTTCGTAAAACCAGGAGTAGCTGTTGCTGTAGGTGAGGAATCAAAAGTGTATGACTCTGTCTTAATTGCGCAAACAGCCGATATTTTACTAACGATGAAGGATGTTAGTGCATCCTTTGTCATTGCACATCGGGCAGATGGCAAAATTGGTATAAGTGCACGATCACTTGGCGAGGTCAATGTACAGCTAATTATGGAGAGGCTTGGCGGCGGTGGACATTTAACGAATGCTGCCTGCCAAATAGATGCTAAATCCATCGATGGTGTGAAAAAACATTTAGAAGAGGCCATAAATGAGGTCTTTGAAGGGAGTTCTGACTAATGAAAGTAGTATTTTTAAAAGACGTTAAAGGAAAAGGAAAAAAAGGTGAAATTAAAAACGTAGCTGATGGCTATGCACAAAATTTCTTAATCAAGAATGGCTATGCAGCGGAAGCAAATGCGCAAGCTTTAAGCCAAATAGAGGGGCAAAAGAAATTAGAGGCCAAAAATGCTGCTGCCGAATTAGCTGAAGCACAAGCATTAAAGGAAAAAGTAGAAGCACTAACAGTTGAGCTAAAAGCAAAATCAGGAGATGGTGGCCGCTTATTTGGCTCAGTATCTACAAAGCAAATTGCTGATGCATTACAAAAAGTGCACGGCATTAAAATTGACAAACGTAAAATGACTTTACCTGATGGGATTCGTTCACTTGGCTTTACAAATGTTCCTGTAAAACTACATCATGAAGTATCAGCAACGTTAAAAGTCCATGTAACGGAAGAATAAGGAGCGACAATCCATGAGTGAACCGATGATGGACCGCGTTCCACCGCATAACCGGGAGGCGGAACAATCGGTTATCGGTGCTATTTTCCTTGAGCCACAGGCATTAATAACAGCATCAGAAATTTTATTGGCAGATGATTTTTATTTAAATGCCCATAAGAAAATTTTCGAAACGATGTTGCGCTTGAGTGATCAAGGAAAAGCGATAGATGTTGTAACAGTTACAGAAGAATTATCAGCTAAAAAAGAGATTGAGGACGTTGGCGGGCTTTCTTATTTACTAGAGCTCGCCAATGCTGTCCCTACAGCTGCCAATGTCGCTCATTATGCCAAAATCGTTGAGGAAAAGGCCCTCTTACGTCGATTGATTCGAGTGGCTACGAAAATTGTCGAGGACGGCTATACGCGTGAAGACGAAGTAGAGGCATTATTAGGCGAGGCAGAGAAGAAAATGATGGAGGTTGCCAATCGAAAGAATGCAGGTGACTTTAAGCATGTTAAAGATGTGCTAGTGGAAACTTTCGATAATATTGAGCAACTGCAATCACAAAAGGGAGAAGTAACAGGTATCCCGACTGGTTTCCGTGATTTAGATAACATTACTGCAGGCTTTCAACGCAATGATTTAATCATTGTTGCTGCACGTCCATCTGTAGGGAAAACAGCCTTTGCATTGAATGTTGCGCAAAGTGTTGCTGTACAAGCTCGTGAAAATGTTGCAATCTTTTCTTTAGAGATGGGTGCAGAGCAACTGGTCATGCGTATGCTTTGTGCAGAAGGAAATATAGATGCACAAGTTTTACGTACAGGTGCTTTAACTACAGAAGATTGGGGTAAACTAACTATGGCAATGGGTAGTTTATCGAATTCAGGGATTTTTATTGATGATACTCCAGGTGTACGTATCAATGAAATCCGTGCAAAATGTCGTCGTTTAGCTCAGGAGAATGGACTAGGAATGATCTTAATTGATTATTTACAGTTGATTCAGGGGAGCGGCAAGCCAGGAGAAAACCGTCAGCAAGAGGTATCAGAGATTTCCCGTTCCTTAAAGGGATTAGCCCGTGAATTAAAGGTACCTGTTATTGCGTTATCACAGTTATCTCGTGGTGTTGAGCAACGACAAGATAAACGGCCAATGATGAGTGACTTACGTGAATCGGGGAGTATTGAGCAAGATGCTGATATTGTTGCATTTTTATACCGTGATGATTATTACGATAAAGAATCTGAGAATAAAAATATGATCGAAATTATCATTGCGAAACAACGTAATGGTCCAACAGGAACTGTTACATTGGCCTTTAAAAAAGAATTCAATAAATTCATTAATGTGGATTGGTCACAAATGCCACCTCCACCGCCACGTGATTAGTCAAGTTACTCGTCATTCAGATAAGTTGCCTATTAGTAATGAAATATTACCCTTAGATTAAATTAATCTGAATGTTCGATAATATTCATACCATTCTGTTATTAAACACGAACGTTGAATCAGATTTTTTGATTTTATGTTCGTGTTTTTTCGCTATTTTTTATTGACGAGTTGTTTCTATCATTGTTACAATAATTGAGGCTTGAAAATTGAGATACAAAGGTATCTAACGGAGGTGCTGATTATGACATCAGTAGTAGTTGTAGGAACACAGTGGGGAGACGAAGGAAAAGGTAAAATTACAGATTTCCTTTCGCACAAAGCCGATGCCATCGCTCGTTTTGCCGGTGGAGATAATGCAGGACATACCATTAAAATTGATGGTGAAACTTATAAATTACATTTAATTCCATCAGGGATCTTCTATAAAGATAAAACTTCAGTAATTGGTAATGGATTAGTTGTGAATCCAAAATCATTAGTAACAGAGCTTAAAGGTTTACAAGAGCGTGGTATTAATACAGATAATCTACGTATTTCTAATCGTGCACATGTGATTTTGCCTTATCATATTAAACAAGATATTGCGGATGAAGAAAGTCGTGGAGACAATAAAATCGGCACAACTTGTAAAGGTATTGGACCTTGTTATCAAGATAAAGTAGCACGTATTGGGATCCGTATGGCTGACTTACTTGATAAGGAAATCTTTGAGGAAAAACTACGTCATAATTTAGCCATTAAAAATAAGTTATTTGAGAAATTCTATGAAGTTGAAGGCGTAACATTCGAAGAAATTTTCGAGGAATACTATGGTTACGGACAAGAAATTGCTAAGTATGTTACGGACACGTCTAAAATTTTGAACGATGTCCTTGATGAGGGCGGTAAAGTGCTATTCGAAGGTGCACAAGGAATTTTACTTGATGTCGATCAAGGTACGTATCCATATGTAACATCTTCAAATCCTGTTGCTGGGGGAGTAGCAATTGGTGCAGGTGTTGGGCCATCACGCGTAACAAGCGTTATTGGTGTATCTAAGGCCTATACATCTCGAGTAGGAGATGGGCCATTCCCAACGGAGTTGTTCGATGAAGTAGGTCAACAAATTCGTGAGGTTGGTCGCGAATATGGTACAACAACAGGTCGTCCACGTCGTGTAGGCTGGTTCGACACAGTCGTTGTTCGTCACTCACGCCGTGTAAGTGGCATTACTCATCTTGCTCTTAACTCTATCGATGTTTTATCGGGCTTAGAAACAGTAAAAATTTGTACAGCCTATAACTATAAAGGTGAAACAATCACAGAGTATCCAGCAAACCTTCATATTATTGAACAATGTGAGCCGATTTATGAAGAGCTTCCAGGCTGGTCAGAGGATGTAACAAGCTGCAGAACTTTAGAAGAGCTACCTGAAAATGCACGCCGCTATGTGGAGCGTATCAGCGAACTAACGGGCATTCAAATTGCTACTTTCTCTGTTGGACCTGCACGTGAGCAAACAAACGTGTTAGTGGACGTTTGGGAAGCATAATAAAATAAAATGAAAAGGGCGTGCCAAATGTGGCATGCCCTCTTTTAGTGAATATCTTTCTTCTTAAAGCGACCACCTTTTACCTCAGCGATATTACCGATGGCTAGAAAAGCATTGTCATCTATTTCAGCGACGATTGTTTTCAATTTAGATTCTTCTAAACGAGTAATAACGGTAAATATGACTTTCTTGTCATTCCCCGTATAAGCTCCCTCTCCGTGAAGGAAAGTAACACCACGACCAAGTCGATCCATAATCGTTTGTCCAATTTCATCAATGTCATCACTTATGATATAAACCGATTTAGATTCTTCCAATCCTTGAATAACAATATCAATCATTTTATAAGCAATATAGTATGCAATGATGGAGTACATGGCTTGCTCCCAATTAAAAATAAATCCTGCCACCGTAAAAATAATGATATTGAAGAACATGATGATTTCTCCAACTGAAAAAGGTGTTTTGCTATTAGCTAAAATAGCTAATATTTCAGTTCCATCCAATGAACCTCCATAACGAATGACAATTCCGACACCAACTCCTAAAATCATTCCTCCAAAGACTGTTGCCAATAATGTGTCTTCCGTAAATGGATGGATATTATGTAAGGCGAGTGTTGAAAATGAGAGTACGGTAATACCTAGACCTGTGGACAATGCAAAGGTTTTACCAATTTGTTTATAGCCTAAAAAAATAAAAGGTAAGTTTAAAATGAAGATGAAAATACCAAGGGGTAATTTTAATAAATGAGATGTGATAATGGAAACACCTACGATGCCACCATCCATAATGTGGTTGGGTACTAAAAACAGTTCCAAGCCCAATGCCATTATAATCGCGCCTAGCGAAACCATAATAATTCTTGCAAAAACTTTACGCATGCTATTTTTCTGAGGTCTCAACACTTTTGTTGTGATCTCAGAGGTTTGTGAATCACTCAATTTAATCGCTCCAATCAAATAGTGTACCTTCTATATATATTTTATCGGAATATTAAAAAAGTAAAAAGTATTAAGTCAAAATTCACTTGAAAAAATTTGAGAATAGTATACAAAAGATAGTTAAATTGAATTTTAAGAACCAATATATGAATAAAATTACAGTATTTATAAACTATATAAAATATATTCTATGTAACAATAAGTAGATAAATAATACATTTACATTACAAAAGAGTGAAATCGTTCAAACGTCATTTTCTTTATGGTACATTATAGGGGTGCAAAAAATCCTTGTGGGTAAATCATCCTACAGTAGGGTAAAGTTGGAAGGGGCTTTATTGATGAATTCGTTTTGGAAAAGAAAAGAAGAAAACAATAGATTCACCTACAATTTTTCTTCTTTTAAAAAGGCTTCAATCATTGTAGTTTTAATGACAAGCCTAACGATTAACATGGGATTTGCTAAGGAATATAACAAAGAAAACTTAAATAAAATTTACCACGTCTATGTGGGGAATGAATATATTGGTGCAGTATCTGATGAGAAAGCAATTCAAGAAATAATTGCATCAAAAGAAAAAGTGGCAAGTCAGCAATTCAAAGGTTTATCCATTGATGCTAGCTCAGCTGTTAAAATAATCCCAGAACAAGTATTTACAAATGAAACAAAAGATACAGAAACATTATCAAAGCTTAAGCAATCTTTAGTGGCCAAATCAGATGCCTTTACATTATTAGTAAATCATAAACCAGTAGTATCACTAAAGAATACGGAAGCTTATGAGAAAACTGTTCAAATGTTAAAGCTACAATATGTTTCTCAGCAAGAATTAGATAACTTATCAAAACGCCAAGCTAGCAATAATCTACCAGAATTAAAAGATGGTGAGGCTAGACTTCTAAATGTTTCCTTTAAACAAGGAGTTTCAGGGTTATCACAAAAAGTGACACCCACTGATATATTATCACCTGAGCAAGCCGTGAAGTTTTTAATGACAGGCTATCTTGAGCAAGAAACATATAAAATTGAATCAGGAGACGTGTTAGGGTCAGTTGCTAAAAAACATAATTTAACAACAAGTGAACTACTAGCTCTAAATCCGGATATCACAGTAGATACAGTTTTACAAATTGGACAAGAATTAAATGTTACTGTGGCAAAGCCATTTGTGACACTTGAAGTAAAAAAGGAAAAGAAAGTAGCGGAAGTCATTCCGTTTAAAAAAGTAATTGAAGAAGATCCTACAATGTATAAAGGTGAAAAGGTCATCAAGCAAGAAGGTGTTAATGGAAAAAAAGAAACAACTTATGCATTAACATCTGAAAATGGTACACAGACATCAAAAGTTGCCTTAGAGGAAAAAATACTTCAACAGCCAGTAGATGAAATTGAAGTAGTTGGTACAAAGGTTATTTCTTCACGTGGAACTGGAGAATTTGCATGGCCAGCAGTCGGGGGCTATATTTCAAGTGGTATGGGTGAACGTTGGGGAGCCTTCCATCGTGGTATTGATATCGCTCGACCAAGTAACTATAATATTTTAGCTGCTGATAATGGTGTAGTTGTTGCTGCTGGCACTTCTGGCACCTATGGTAATCGTATTGTTATTAATCACAATAATGGTTTTACAACACTTTATGGACATTTATCTTCAATTAATGTTGAAGTCGGACAAGTAGTGGAAAAAGGTTCTGTGATTGGTATTATGGGTTCCACTGGAAATTCGACAGGTACACATTTGCACTTTGAAGTTGAAAAGAACGGTTCATTAGAAAATCCGTTATCTTATGTAGGCCGATAAAACATGTTGAATAGAAGGCAGTCCGAATAATGGACTGTCTTTTTCTATTATTTCCCGAGAAATAATTGTTGAATTACATCGCTTTTTGTCACAGTATTAGAGGGATTGAATATCGATTAATGCATAGAATCCGAAAGCATGATAGAGTTAAGAGTAGTGAATTTACAAATACACATTGTTTAAGAATAGATAAGAAGCGAAAGGGAGAGTATGTATGAATAAAACAATTTTAGTTGTTGATGATGAGAAACCAATCGCAGATATTTTGCAATTTAATTTAATAAAAGAAGGCTATAAAGTTATTTGTGCTTATGATGGTGATGAGGCATTAAAGAAAGTAGAGGAAGAGCAACCAGATTTAATGCTTTTAGATATTATGCTGCCAAAGCGTGATGGGATGGAAGTTTGTAGAGAAGTACGTAAAAAATATGATTTTCCGATTATTATGCTAACAGCTAAAGGCTCTGAAATTGATAAAGTATTAGGATTAGAGATGGGTGCAGATGATTATGTCACAAAGCCATTTAGTACAAGAGAGCTGATTGCACGTGTAAAGGCCAATATGCGCCGTTTACAAGTAGTCGCTCCAGCAGCAGAAGAGGCTGAGGAGGAGTCGAATGAGATTGTCGTAGGTTCGCTTGTTATTCAACCAGATGCTTATTTAGTAATGAAGCGTGATGAAGCAATTGAATTGACACATCGAGAATTTGAGTTACTTCATTATTTAGGGAAACATATTGGACAAGTAATGACACGGGAGCACCTCCTACAAACAGTATGGGGCTATGATTACTTTGGTGATGTACGAACTGTTGATGTAACAATTCGCCGTTTACGTGAAAAAATTGAGGATAATCCTAGTCATCCCGCTTGGATTGTCACACGACGTGGTGTAGGTTATTATTTACGAAATCCTGAACAGGAGTAATAGGAATGCAGAAAGTGAGCTTCTTTAAATCCATTCATGTCAAACTAGTGCTGATTTATATTTTATTAATATTGCTTGCTTTACAAATTATCGGTATCTATTTCGCTCGTGAATTAGAAAGAAATTTGAAGAGCAACTTCCAAGATTCCATTTTTCAGCGAGTTGACTTGATGCAATATAGTCTTCGTGAGGAAATTTTAAAGGAACGCGATGAAAGCATGCCTAAACTAGAGGAGAGCCTAAAGTCAATTGTTATGGAGTTTTCTACTGGTTTAAGGGATGTTTCAAATGGTGATATTTTAGAAATTCGTGTCATTGACGATAGACAAAGAATACTTGCAACATCTGAGCTTGAAAACCAGAATTTAATAGGTCAGCGCTCTAATACTGATCTTGTACGTCGAGCGATCTCTGCCGAAACACTGTTTGATATTATTAAGCTGGACAATAAGACGAGAAATCGTGTGTGGGTTTTAGCGAATCCCATTCGTGCGGGTGCAGGACCAGATGATGAAATCATTGGTGTACTCTATATTGAAGCCAATATTGAATCAGTTTTTGAACAAATGAATGATATTAATCAGATTTTCCTTGGTGGTACGGCAATGTCCTTGGTCATTACCATCTTCTTAGGTATTCTTGTGGCAAGAACGATTACACAGCCTATTGCTGATATGCGAAAGCAGGCTCAGGCAATGGCGAAGGGGAACTATTCTCGAAAGGTACGTGTATATGGTACAGATGAAATCGGCCAACTAGCCATCACCTTTAATCATCTAACCAACCGTTTGCAGGAAGCACAATCGACCACAGAAGCTGAACGTCGAAAGCTAGATTCAGTTCTGAGTAATATGACAGATGGTGTAATTGCAACAGATCGTAAGGGACGTATTATTCTCATCAATGACCCTGCATTGGAATTACTGCATATTTCAAGAGATATTACATTAGGGCGTCCTATCGCCTCTGTATTGGGGATTGATCAGGAATATAGTTTTGAAGACTTAATTCATATGAATGATGCCGTGAATTTAAACTTCAGTACAGCAGATGCTCCCTATATACTTCGTGCTAATTTCTCTGTTATTCAAAAAGAAACAGGCTTTATTAATGGTCTGATTACTGTTTTGCACGATATAACAGAGCAAGAAAAGATTGAAATGGATCGTCGGGAATTCGTATCGAATGTATCACATGAGTTAAGAACGCCATTAACAACAATGCGTAGTTATTTAGAGGCACTTGCAGATGGTGCATGGAAAGATGAAAATATTGCTCCTACGTTTTTAAATGTGACACAAACCGAAACAGAGCGTATGATTCGTCTAGTAAATGATTTACTGCAGTTATCAAGAATGGATAGTTCAGATTACGAGTTGAATAAAGATATTGTCTTATTTAATTCATTCTTTAACCGCATTATAGACCGATTTGAAATGTCTAAGTCTGACAAGGTACATTTTGAACGATTATTCCCTGAAACCTCCTTTTATGTAGAAATTGATACGGATAAAATCACACAAGTTATTGATAATATCATTTCCAATGCTATTAAATATTCTCCAGATGGTGGAAATATTCGCTTTGGCTTTACGGGACAGGATGACATGTTGAAAGTCATGATTTCAGATGATGGCATGGGTATTCCTAAAGAAAATGTTGGCCGTATTTTTGATCGCTTCTATCGTGTGGATCGTGCACGCGCTCGTTCTATGGGAGGAACAGGCTTGGGACTAGCTATTGCGCGGGAAATGATTGAAGCACACGGCGGTAAGATTTGGGCTGAAAGTGAAGAAGGACAGGGTACAACAATTTTCTTCACATTACCATATGATGCAGATGAATTTGGTGAGGCAGGTGAGTGGGAATGAAATATATAGAGCCAGTTAAATCTGTTGTTTTATTTCTACTTGTTATGCTGAGTGTGATTTTAACTTTTTTAATTTGGACCTATACACCTGATTATAAATATATTGAAAAAACAGAGGGAGAGGAAATTTTAATTAAGCCGCAAAAGGATATGGAGGATATTATTCGACCATACAAGGCTATTTTCCGTTCTGAAGAAGAGTTTACAGGCACAGTTTCTAATGCAGCTATGAAAGATATGATGAAAGTATTTAAAGGCTGGAATGTTTTAGATTTGGTTCCTGTAAACAATAATCTTTCTGCAAACTATGTGAATCAAATTATTGGCGCAGATCATCGAATGACAATATTTTTTACAGGAGAGATTCCATTTTCCGCTTTTAACACAACCTTTCAGTTCACTGATAAGGAATTACCAGAAACAACGTTCAATCGTATGATTATAGATTGGAGTAATTACAATAGCAAAGAATTGATGTTGTATTACATTAGTGGTAATAACCAATCATTATTCCGCTCACATGTCAGTGTGCCAAACATGAATCAATTTATACAGGAAGTCATAGAACCTGCCAAAAAATATGAGGTTTTTAAAGAAGTAGAAAGAGAAGGCTATACATCTCTTTATTTGGCGAACAGTAATATTGAATCTGTAAAATATACGTATTTTATTGAGGATATTACGCCAGAACTATTTAAAAATGTATTATTCCCAGATCCAAATATTGTGCAGCGGAATGTGGAAAGTGCATCCTCTGAAAAATATACAGATGGTATGTCGTTAATGACCTTAGAAACAAATCTTAAATCATTAAACTATGTTTATCCTGCTGCAGAAAGTAGTATTAGAGTCGAGCCATCCAAGCTTTTAAAGGATAGCTTTGAATTTATTAATGAGCATGGAGGATTTACGGCAGATTTCCGCTATGCTTCATCCAATACCAATAAAAATCAAATAGATTATCAAATGTATTTGCAAGGTTTCCCTGTCTATAGCAATCATGTCATTACACGAATGACAACGATTTGGGGAGATAGTCGAATTTTCCATTATAAGCGTCCATACTTCTCATTGGATATGGATATATCATTGGAGAAAGAAATCAAAGAGTTAGCATCAGGTGCGGAGATCGCAGAGAGATTAAAAAGCGCTAACAGTATTCCTCTGTCTGATATCGATGAAATCGTCTTAGGCTATTATTTAACACAAAATCAAGAACAGAATATATTTATATTTGAACCTTGTTGGTTTGTTATTCGTAATGGTACATGGACTAAACTGACTCCTGAAGTATTAGGAGGTGTTAAAAATGGATTGGAATAGAACAAAATCTATTTTTATATTCGTTTTTTTAATACTGAACATCTTCTTGTATTCACTTTATGTCAATCGCTATAATGAAGCAAAAGATATTGAGGTACCAGGTGAAAGAACAATAGAAGCTCGTTTAAAGGATGATAATATTACGTATGGCACATTACCAAATAATATTGAATCTGCTTCGTATATGACAGCTCAAGTGCATAAATTCACACCAGCCGAATTTAGTAATAGTAACCAGCAAGTTAAATTTAAGGATGATAATAATACAAAGGCTCGTGTTATTTTTATGAGGCCTGTTAAATTACGTAATGTAAGTGATGACACAAGCTTTACAGATTTTGTCCTAGCAAACGTCATTGAAGGTGCATCTTATGCTTTATGGAAAATAGACCGCGAAGAACGAGTCGCAATTTTTTTCCAAAAGACAAACAATCGAATGTTCTATTATAGTGGTTCATTAAAAATAAAATGGAATGCTAATAACGAAGTAACAATGTATGAGCAAACAATGATTGATAATATTGAAGAAATGGAACAGCAGGAAACAGTTATTCCACCACTTCAAATTATTCAAACTTTGTATGCAAAGGGACCGCTCAAGCCTGATTCTCGCATTACACAAATGAAACTAGGTTACTCAACGCTTGTTAAATTAACACGTACTCAGGTATTGGTGCCAACATGGGAAGTTCAAGTGAAATTATCTGATGGGACAAAAGAAGAGTACTTTGTGAATGCAGTAGAAGGTAAAGTCATCGAAATCCAGGAGGACAAGCAAGAGAGCGAAGAAGAAGACTGGGGAGTTGAATAATGCGATTTAGTGTTTTAGCAAGTGGCAGTACAGGGAATTCGATTTATGTAGAGAATGACGATCATGCTTTTATCGTTGATGCGGGTCTTAGTGGGAAAAAGATGGAGCAGTTATTTACAAAAATCGACCGTAATATGAAGCAGCTCAGTGGTATCTTTGTTACACATGAGCATAGTGATCATATTAAAGGAATTGGTGTACTGGCACGGAAATATAATGTACCAATTTACGCAAACGCCAAAACGTGGCAGGCAATGGATGGGCTTATTGGGGACATTCCTGTAGAGCAACGTTTTGAATTTGAAATGGATACAGTGAAGCATTTTGGTTCTTTAGCTGTTGAATCCTTTGCTGTTTCACACGATGCAGCAGATCCAATGTTCTATACTTTTCATGAAAATGATCGCAAGCTTGTTATTATTACAGATACAGGCTATGTCAGTGATCGTATGAAAGGAATTATTCGAGGCGCTGATTCTTTTGTCTTTGAAAGTAATCATGATGTCAATATGCTACAAATGGGACGCTATCCTTGGTCTATTAAACGTCGTATTTTAAGTGATGTAGGACATGTGTCTAATGAGGATGCAGCAATTGCAATGAGTGAGGTTGTATTTGATAAGACGACCAATATTTATCTTTCACATTTAAGTAAAGATAATAATATGAAAGAGCTAGCACGTATGAGTGTCGCACAAACCTTACAATCTTGTGGCATCCTTGTTGGTGAGCATGTTCATCTATTTGATACGGATGCAGAAGAACCAACAAAATTGGTGACGGTTTAATCATAGGCTATTTAGATAAAATTTGAAGCTGTTCAATGCATAAAAAAATGCATTGAGCAGCTTTTTTTATGCCTATTTTATTTGTTTTTCATCTGATTTTAATGTTTGAATCGTAAGATTAGGGTAACAACTAATTAGATAGCACTCAAAGGAAAGGATGACGAACATGAGCTATTTCCAAGATGATGATAAAAACAGTGATTTCCTTAAAAATGATGAAGTACCGAAATCACCTCTTCAAGAAAGACTAGAGCGCGAGGAGCAAGAAATACAGACTAAGCGCATGAAAAAGAAAGGTGGAGGAGGTAAAGGCGGCTATTTCTTTAGTGGTCTGGTCGGTGTCATTATAGGTGCCTTACTTGTGTGGCTTATGCTACCGGGACTTGTCAATCAAATGCCTGGAACAACAACAAGTAATACAGGAAAAAATAACACAACAATTAATCAGGTAGCTACAGAAGTAACGACAGATGTGACAACTGCAGTTGATAAAGCCTCACAAGCAGTTGTTGGTATCACAAATATTCAAGAAGTCACAAGCGGAGGTTTTTGGAGCCCACCATCAACGACAACAAAAGAAGCAGGAAGCGGTTCAGGTGTCGTTTATAAAATTGAAGGTGACAAAGCCTTTATCATCACAAATAACCATGTTATTGAAGGGGCAAAGCAGTTAGAGGTCACAATGCCAGACGGAACAAAAGAACCTGCACAATTAGTGGGTCACGATGTTTGGACGGACCTTGCAGTTATTTCTATTAACTCTAAAAATGTTAAAACAGTTGCGACATTCGGGAATTCGGATGTATTAAAACAAGGTGAAACAGTGATTGCCATTGGTAACCCACTTGGTTTAGACTTCTATGGTTCTGTGACAACTGGTGTTGTTTCAGGTAAAGACCGTTCTGTACCAGTAGACTTAAATGGTGATGGCACAGAAGATTGGCAACAAGAAGTATTGCAAACAGATGCTGCGATTAACCCAGGGAATAGTGGTGGAGCACTTGTGAACTTAGCTGGAGAATTAGTAGGAATTAACTCCATGAAAATTGCTGAATCCTCAGTTGAAGGTTTAGGGTTCTCTATTCCAATTAATTCAGCTATTCCAATTATCGAGGAACTAGAGAAAAATGGAGAAATGAAACGTCCAACAATGGGAGTTTCACTTGCAGATTTAACAGATGTGCCATCATTCTATCAACAACAAACATTAAAATTACCTGCAGAGGTGACAACAGGCGTTGTTGTAACAGATGTCATGAATAACTCACCAGCCTCAAAAGCAGGGGTTCAACAATACGATGTTATTGTAGAGATGGATGGTCAAAAAATTGAAACAACTATTGATTTACGCAAACATTTATATAATGACAAAAAAATTGGTGATAAGCTAACATTAAAAGTGTACCGTCAAGGTAAATTAGTCGAGCTATCACTAACATTAACAAACGGTAATACATTGTAAAGAATATGAAAAGCGATGGAGATCTAATCAATCTCCATCGCTTTTTTTATGAGGATGGAGAAAATACTTTTATGAAATATTGTGGATAACTAGAAAATTGCGAATACTAATTCCGCACAGTAAATCGGGAGTAAAAGGCACTTCTTCCATACATGCTATTACTTTGTTACAATAGATTGTGGATAACATAGACTGATTTGTGAATAAGTTTGTGGAAATTTCGGAAAATAAGGAGACATCAAAAAATGGAAAAGTACAGCTGTGAAAGCCATATAGATCACGCTTTAGACATGTTTGTAGCAGAGCAAAAAGTGTTCCCAATTATGGATAAAATCGAAGAGGATAAAAAGTTATCCACAAAGTGTAGCTACTGTGAACAGGCAGCAGAATATATTGTATCAAGTAAATAACTTTACACAATATATAGAGAGTGCTTGTGGATATGTTGATAACTTTTGTGGATAATTTGTTTGTAAATGAATTGTAAAGGTGGATAACGTGTGAATATAACGATTGTATCAGTCGGCAAACTAAAAGAAAAGTACTTAAAAATGGGGATCGATGAGTACGTAAAACGTCTTGGCGGCTATGCAAAAATGGATTTGGTTGAAGTGCCAGACGAAAAGGCACCTGAACAACTAAGTGAAGCTGAAATAGATATCGTCAAGAAAAAAGAGGGCGAACGCATCCTAACGAAAATCAATCCGGATGCCTATGTAATTGCTCTAGCCATCAACGGCAAAATGAAAACCTCCGAACAAATGGCTGCCGACATCGAATCCCTCATGACCTACGGCAAAAGCAAAATCGCCTTCGTCATCGGCGGCTCCCTCGGTCTACATGAAGATGTGTTAAAGCGTGCAGATGAGCAGCAATCTTTTGGTAAGATGACACTTCCTCACCAGCTCATGAAGCTTGTGCTAGTGGAACAGATTTATCGTAGTTTTAGGATTATGAAGGGTGAACCGTATCATAAGTAAGTGCGGTTTTCTTAGTTCTATACATCTAAAAAGCTACATTTTTAGAGGAAAGAGAAGACTTGAAAGATAATTATATAATTCGAAATTTGTAGAAAAAGTATCAGGCACTATTAAAAGTGCCTGATACTTTTTTGTTTTATTGGGAGTGGATTGGGTATTAACTATCATAAGCAAGTTATATAGCAAGAAAGGATTGTAGGAATAATCGAAAGAGAAAGGAGTTATAGCCAACATGTTGTTGAATAAAAAGTTTTTATTGGTCTTAAGTACAATCGTAGCCTGCATGTTGTCTGGTTGTGGAGAGAAGCAGAAGCTTGAAGATGGATCTGAACTGATCAATAAAAATCAATTTGTTTTTGCTACTTCTGGTGAATTTAAGCCATTTAGTTATATAAATGACGATCTTACAATGTCGGGCTTTGATATTGAGGTTGGTGAAGCGATTGCAAAGGAAATGGGCCTTGAGCCGGTTCAGAAACGAATCAAGTTCAAAGGGATTGTTGAAGGGGTGAAAACGGGAAGAGCGGATGCAGCCGTTGCAAGTCACACGATTAACCCGCAGCGGAGTAAACATGTTTCTTTCTCTACCCCCTATTATTATTCAGGGCCGAAAATTTTCACCAGACCGGATAGTAAAATTAGGACTGTTGAAGATTTAGAGGGAAAGGAAGTAGCTGTTGCAAAAGGATCAACATATGCCGATACAGCTTCCAAGTATACAGACAACATCAAAACATATGACAGCGATATTACGGCATTAAAGGCGTTGAGTAGTGGGCGTCATGATGCAGTAATTACAGATTTTGTTACAGGAAAAACTGCTGAAAAGGAAGGTTTTAAGATTAAAGGACAGCAATTAATTAATCGCAGTGAACAAGCGATTGTGTTGCCTCAGGATAATCCAAAGCTATTGAAGCGAGTAAATGAATCTTTGGAACAACTTCGGGAAAATGGAACATTGACTCAAATCAGTATCAAATATTTTGGTGAGGACATTACCAAAAAATCAGAATAAACCAATGCTATAAAAGAAAGGAAGTAGTACTTTGCCAAGTTTTTCGCATTTTTTTCAAATACTAATGGAAACAAAAGGTGTATTCTTTAAAGCTATGCTTTTAACATTAGAGCTGACGGTGGTTTCTATCTTACTGGGAATCATCATCGGACTAGTCTTTGCCTTATTAAAAATTTCTAATATAAAAATTTTAGAACTTATTTCAGATATATATGTCTATTTGGTTCGAGGAACACCACTGATTGTTCAAATATTTATCCTCTACTTCGGAATTAGCGGGATTTTCCTTCTTCCTGATTTTTGGGCTGCTTCCCTTGCTCTAGCGCTACATAATGGAGCTTATATTTCTGAAATCCTTCGTGGAGCAATTCAGTCAGTCGATAATGGCCAATTTGAAGCAGGACGCTCTTTGGGAATGACAAAGACACTGACATTAAGAAGGATTATTCTCCCACAGGCATTCCGTAGAGCATTGCCGCCTTTAGGCAATCAATTTATCATCAGTTTAAAAGATTCTTCGTTAGCCGCATTTATCTCCATGAATGAGCTGTTTAATGTGGCGACAACACTTGGGTCGAATAATTTCGATGAAATGACCTACTTACTCATTGTAGCAGTCTACTATTTATTGCTGGTAGCGTTGATGACATTTGTAGTGAACCGAACTGAATTAAAATTAGCAGTAAGCGACAGATAGGAGCTGAAAAAATTGGACACTAAGGAAATGATTAAAATAAGTCAATTGAATAAATCGTTTGGAGACTTACATGTATTGAAAAATATCGACATGACAGTCTACGAGAGCGATGTTGTTTGTCTAATAGGATCTAGTGGGTCAGGGAAAAGCACCCTCCTTCGCTGCTTGAACTTTTTAGAAAGAAAAGATAATGGCAATATTATAATTGAGGGAAATGAAGTCAATCCACGGACAGATGATCTTAACAAGATTAGAGAAAAGGTTGGGATGGTGTTTCAAAATTTCAACTTATTCCCACATAAAACGGTTTTAGAAAATATTATTGAAGCACCTGTTATGGTAAAGGGTGTAGACAAAGAAAAAGCTATCATAAAAGCAAAACAATTACTGAAAAAAGTAGGTTTGGAGGATAAGTCGGATGTCTATCCTAGTAAACTATCAGGGGGGCAAAAGCAACGGGTGGCGATTGCTAGAGCACTTGCGATGGAACCAGACATTATGCTTTTCGATGAGCCAACATCGGCACTCGATCCTGAGCTTGTGGGAGAGGTTTTAACAACCATGAAAGATTTGGCTGAAGAAGGAATGACTATGGTTGTTGTAACCCATGAAATGGGATTCGCAAAAGAGGTAGCTGATTGGATTGTCTATATGCATGATGGGAGAATTATTGAACGCGGCACACCTGAACAATTTTTCAATCATCCAAAAGAGGAGAGAACACGAGAATTTTTAACTGCAACAATGCTTAAATAAAACTAAAAGGTTCTGAACGGTAATGTTAGGATCTCTTATGGTTTTGCATTAAATATTCGATTACTAGATAAAGCATGTACAGAAAAACTGCACATAGACTCGTTACAGCCAACCTTATCATGAGTAAGTGAAATTTAAATAGCAAAAGGAGAAATTGCAAAGCGCAATTTCTCTTTTTGCTGGAACTGTACTTATTTAATTATAACTCAACTTCGGTAACTTCATTATTACCATTACCATTGCCGTTACCATTGCCGTTACCATTGCCGTTACCATTACCATTACCATTGCCGTTACCATTACCATTGCCATTGCCATTGCCATTGCCATTGCCATTGCCCGGCTTTTCAACCAATACATCAAATGTTAATGTGTGGTCACCATACGTTGCTGTAATTGTCGTAGTACCTTGACCTTTACCTTTTACAGCTCCTGCTTTTACAGTAGCTATTTTATCATTTGCTACTTCGTAGGTTGCAAGCGTAGTAACATCTTTTTCTGTTGTTCTACCCTCAAAAGTAGTTACTTCAGTAATCTTAACCATAACCTCTTTACCTATTCTAGTTTCAACCTGAGCTTGATCAATTTCTAGTGTTACGATTGGTGTTTCTACAACAGGTGCTTTAACTGTAACATTTACCATAACTTCATGATCACCATATGAAATAGTAATCGTAGTCGTGCCCTCACCTACAGCAGTTACTAATCCATTTGCTATTGTTGCAACATTTTCATCTCCCACAACATAAGTTGCTTTTGAAGTTACATCTTCCTCTGTTGCTTCACCTTCTGGAGGAGTAGATGTCTCTGTTACCGTAAGTTGTGCAGATTCCCCAGCTGTTAGGTCTAGCTCAGTTGGATTGACAGAAAGTGTTACTTTTGGTTCAACTACATCTTTTTCAAATATTAGTGCTTCACCAACATTCCCTGCAGCGTCTTCAATTTTTACTGATACAGCATTAGTTTCTGTTGTTACTGGGAATGTGAAGCTACCGTCTTGATTTAATTCAAAAGGAACTGGCGCTTGTATTTCGCCATTCACAGTCGCAATATAGGAAGCTTTTAATTTATCATTTAAATTGTAGTTTAAACCATATAAATATAACTCTTCATTGTAGTCGATATACTTATCTGTTACCTTTCCTGTAGCGACACCTTCAGCTACTGAACCAGTAATTTCTGGTTTAGTCGTTTTCACGATAATTGGTCCAACATAATCGGAAACTACCCCTGATGCCGCAAGACCAGTAAAGTCAATAGTATAGAGACCATCTGGAATTGCTGTGGCAGGTTCTGTTCCCCATGGTTTGTATTGCCCAGCGATATTCAGCGTATAAGAGCCTTTTCCTAGCGCAGTACCTGCATGTAGATAACCGATGTAGCCATCACCATATTCTCCACCTTGAGGATTCATAATATCCCATAGCTCGATATAGTTAGTTGTTACATCGCCAGTTAATGTAAATGAAAGTACAGCTGAATCTTTCACGCCATCTCCATTAAAGGAGAGGTCTGTTTCTGTAATCTTTAAATCTTTAATTTCAGTTACTGCCTCGCTTCCAAAGTCAGCTGCGAATGGCAATGAAATTTCTGTAGCACCACCGCTGATGTGAATATACCCCAGTATTTCCGAGCCGTTTGGAGCTGTAGCTTGTGAAGCCGTTAATGTAAGATTTAACACTTGCTCACCAACTAAATTAAATGTTGGCTGGTCGACTGTAACAGTTGCATCACCAAATGATTTTGTCACATCAATTGATACATTATAATTACCGCCGTTCCCCTTTATATCTTTTACTAAAACTTGTTTCGTTACGGAAATATCCTGGTCTTTAAGTGATTGTGGACCAAAAGTAACTGTCCCTTTTAAGTTTTCTGAAACAGCTCCTGTTCCATCTAAAATTGCACTATCCAATGCATAGGCAAGAATTTCTGGATGTGCTGCAGCATAAGCATTTACACGACCTGCACCTTGAGAGAATACATCGTATTTTGTTTTATCTAAAACCTTTGCTGTATTAGAAAGCGCCACTTTTATGTCGAACGCATTCCAATCAGGATTTGCTTGTTTAAGTAATGCAACAATACCTGTAATATGCGGTGTTGCCATAGAAGTTCCTGTTTTACGATCATATGCCTCTGCATAATCTGCATTAGGGAAGTCCTTTTTATACATTGGAATCGTTGACATAATGTTTGTTCCAGGTGCACTTACATCTGGTTTAATATCAAAGTTTGGCGTAGATGGGCCACGGGAACTTGAATCGTTTACTTCATCTCCCAGTGTCTTTGTGGAAGTAAATTGACTAAAGCTAACTTTTCCAGTTCCACCGGCTAATGCAGCACGAATTGCATTGCCATCCGTTTGGGACATATCAAATGTTGGTAGAAAAGCAAAAGAATCACCCAGGAATGTACCTGAAATATTAGGTGCATTTGTTCCACCAGCAAAGTTATGAATAATTGTGGCGACTGCTCCATTTGCCTTTGCATTCGCAATTTTATCAACAAATGCGATACTGCCACGAGAGATTAATGCCACTTTACCTTCTACATCGATTCCCTCATAGTCTTTTACTTCTCCGTTTCCAGGAATAGCAACTAGGTCAAATTCTCCTTGAAGCTGTGTTGCTAAATCCCTTCCAAAAGTTGTTCCCATTAATGGGAGCTGTTTTGTTAAGTTGTAGTCACCAACTGTAACATTCACTTCACCGTTATACATTGTTTCTGGATTTGTTGTGTTACCCACAGCAATTCCTAAACGAGCGGTTGCAGGCGTGCCCATTGTTCCTCGATTTGGGCCGGAGTTCCCTGTTGCAATTACTCCGATTGTTCCAGCCATCATTGCATTATTAATAGCAAATGAACCTGCGTCCGTTTCAGAGTTAGCCCCCCCACCAAGAGAAAGGTTGATTATGTCCATTTTTTCTGTTACAGCCGTTTCAATTGCTTTAACAATACCAGATGTAGCCCCACTTCCATATGCACCAAGAACACGGTAAGCATAAAGGTCTACTTTTGGAGCAATTCCTTTAATGCCGAAATTGTTAGCTCCAATTGCTGCAATAGTTCCAGCAACATGGGTACCGTGAGAAGTATAGAACGAGCTTCCCTTTTCATTAAATTCAGGTGTTCCAGCAGGACGCTCAGAAGGCAAGGTTTCCGATGCATCGTCATCTGCCCGAGGCTTTGTGTAAGTTGATGAATTTGGAATGAAGTTTTTCCCACCCTTGTAAATTCCGGCGAACTCAGGGTGATCTGTGTCAATACCAGTATCTAATACTGCTACCTTTATACCTTGTCCTTCAATTCCTTCATTCCAAAGCTGTTCGATGCCGAGGAAAGAAATACTTGTATTCATTTGAGCCTCTAATTGATCTTCCTTAATCAGTTCTGATGATTTCATTGTATTATCTTCAGATGCGTAAACAATTGCATCAGGTTCAATTAATGTTATTCCTTCTATTGAAAGCAGCTTTGGGAGATCATTTGCTTTCACAGTTGCTGCAAAACCGTTTAAAACAGTATCAAATGTGTAGCCTTGAGTCATTTGAACATTTTTAGTAGCTAATTCTTTCTTAACTTGTGCTTGTTGAGATTTTACATTTGATCGAACTTCATTTGCTCGCGCATTAGAGAACTTTTGGCCTTTCAATTGGCTCATTCCTTGCTCTAGTGCCACAGGCTTTTCAGATAAATGTACGATGACTGCAACTTCTTGATTGCCTGATACATTTTGTAAGCTTTCGTGAAGAGTTGGACCATCTTTAGACAAGCTTAGCTGTTCAGCGATAGCCGCCTTTAATTGAAGTATACTTTCACTTTGGCTATCCTGCTTGAATGGTTTCGAATCTTCAGCATTAGCACTCGATAATGGAACCAATAGAAAAAGCACCATAACGAAAGCTATCATACTACTTAAAAACTTCGTAAACTTAAACTTTTTCAAATCTCATTTCTCCCTCCACTCTTAATTATCACACTTTTCAGTTTAGTGTGATATTTCCAATTTATCACAGGTGAGATAATTCGAATATCGTAATATTGAAAAATCTCAAAATATTGATAATTAGTATTACTTTGTCAAAAATAAATTAATTCTATTTTCATAGTAATTTAATAAAAAAGTAGAACTTTCAAATGAGTATTGACTTACAGTAATTCATACTTTTTATCATTTAAGAGTTTTATAAAAAATCTATTTGACGTCCTGTATTATTTTTTGTACGATATTGAAGAAAAGAATGCCCGAACTAGAACGGGAGAGGTTCATAGCTGATACCCTCTATAAAAAACTATGGAAACATGACAATATGCCATGTCCATATCGGACGTGGCTTTTTTTATCTGTTTACTTATGTTTTAAATAGAATGATTGGTGATACCTCTCTTGAAAAGTGTTGGGAAACATTTTACAAGGAGGTTTTTTTATGTCTGGCAGAAGTCATGAAGAAGGATTAAAGGATTTGACCCTATTAGGTAATCAAGGTACAAAGTATTCCTATGATTATGCACCTGAGGTATTAGAGGCAGTGGATAATCTTCATGCTAATCGAGATTATTTTGTTAAGTTTAATTGTCCAGAGTTTACTAGTTTATGTCCGCTTACAAATCAGCCGGATTTTGCAACGATGTACATTTCATATATCCCAGATAAAAAAATTGTTGAAAGTAAATCTCTAAAGTTGTATTTATTCAGTTTTAGAAATCACGGCGATTTCCATGAAGATTGCGTTAATATCATTATGAATGATTTAATTGCATTACTTGATCCAAGATATATAGAGGTTTGGGGGAAATTTACTCCACGTGGGGGTATCTCGATTGATCCATGGTGTAACTATGGGAAGCCAGGAACTAAATACGAAGAAATCGCCAATTATCGTTTAATGAACCACGATCTTAACCCAGAAAAAATTGATAATCGATAAATGAAGCAAGACAGAGGTTTTTAGCTACCCTCTTAAAAAAACTAAGAAGAAAGCAGCACTTTTTCTTAGAGTGCTGTTTTTTCGATATAAGGGAGTCTATATAGATGAAAAAGGAAAAAGCAATTGTAGTATTTAGTGGAGGTCAGGACAGTACAACTTGTTTGTTCTGGGCAAAAGAACGCTTTGAAGAGATTGAGGCAGTAACTTTCGATTATGGTCAAAGGCACCGTCTTGAAATTGACTGTGCGAAGGTGATAACAGAGGAGCTTGGTATCAAGCATCACATACTTGATATGTCTCTCCTGAATCAACTTGCTCCGAATGCATTGACACGACAAGACATAAAGGTGAAGGACGGAGAAAATGGTGAGCTCCCATCGACTTTTGTGCCTGGCCGCAATCTCCTTTTTCTTTCATTTGCGGGCGTTTTAGCGAGCCAAGTAGGGGCAAAGCATATTGTAACAGGTGTTTGTGAAACTGATTTTAGTGGATATCCGGATTGCCGAGATGTCTTTATTAAATCCTTAAATGTAACGTTAAATTTATCGATGGATGATTCCTTTGTGATTGATACACCCTTGATGTGGCTGAATAAGGCACAAACATGGGAATTAGCTGATCAGCTTGGGGCACTTGAGTTTGTACGACAAAGAACGTTGACTTGCTATAACGGTGTTATAGCAGATGGATGTGGTGAATGCCCAGCATGTAAATTGCGAAATAAAGGGCTTGATGAGTATTTAAGTTATAGGAAGGAGTCTTAAGGCATGTCAGATTTTAAAATCGTTGAGAGACTCCAGAGAATTGATGTGGATATTCAAAGAAATCAATTGAAATATCATGCAAAGCGTGTTCTCATAAGCAAAGAATTTACCTTCGATGCTGCCCACCATCTACATCATTATGAAGGGAAATGTAAAAATCTACATGGGCATACCTATCGAGCTATATTAGGACTGAGTGGCTACACAGATGAACGTGGTTTGATGATTGATTTCGGCGATATAAAAGAAATATGGAAACATAAAATAGAGATTCATTTGGATCACCGTTATTTAAATGAAACGCTTCCATCCATGAATACGACGGCAGAGAACATTGTTGTTTGGATTTACGAAAAGTTGACTGAGGCTTTGCTTGATGAAGGATATAACGGTGTGCGTGTAGAGTTTATCAGGCTTTATGAGACTCCAACAAGCTATGCAGAAGCTAGACGGGAGTGGATGGAAGTTGAGTAAAGTACCTGTTATCGAGATTTTTGGGCCAACGATTCAAGGAGAGGGTATGGTCGTTGGCCAGAAGACAATGTTTGTAAGAACTGCGGGCTGCGATTATTCCTGTTCTTGGTGCGATTCATCGTTTACGTGGGATGGCAGTGGAAAGCACCTTATTGTCCAAATGACAGCGGAAGAGATTTGGTCTGAGTTGAAGCGTTTAGGGGGCAATGGTTTTTCATTTGTCACAATTTCAGGCGGCAATCCTGCACTCAATCCGAATTTAGCAGAGCTTATTGCCATTTTAAAAGAAAATGACATAAAAATCGGTGTAGAAACACAGGGGAGTAGGTGGCAAAAGTGGATGTATGAGATTGATGAACTGACAATTTCACCAAAGCCACCTAGTTCTGGAATGACCACAGACTACTCGGTGCTCTCTTATATCTTCGAAAAACTTAAAGATCGGAACAGCAATCACCATGTATCCCTCAAAATAGTCGTTTTTAATCAAGAGGATTACGATTATGCTAAACAAATTCACCATCGATATCCCATGATTCCTTTTTATCTTCAAGTCGGTAATGATAATCTCACGGCAACTGATAATTCACAATTAATGATGCATTTATTGGATAAATATCGTGCACTGATTGATAGAGTAATGAAGGATGAGGATTTAAGAGATGTTAAAGTACTACCACAGTTACATGCCCTTGTTTGGGGAAATAAAAGAGGCGTGTAGGGTGCTCTTACAAAAATTAAATTTACTTGAGGAGTAATAGTTTGAGAATATTATTTTATTTATTATCTATTGTTATTGCTAATGTGGTAACGGCAGCATTTGCACCTTTCCATTTTGGTATGTTTATTGTCCCAATGGGAACGCTTTTAATTGGGGCAACCTTTATTTTTCGGGATCTAGTACAAAATAAATATGGTAGAAAAAAGACGTATTTATTTATTATTACAGCTTTAATTTTATCAGCTGTGGTGTCATTCCTACTAGGTGATACACTTTTAATTGTGGTAGCCTCAGCACTATCATTTGTTGTCGCTGAAACGGCTGATACTGAAATTTATACTCGATTAAAATTACCAATGGCTTGGCGTGTGTTCTACAGTGGTCTTGTTGGAGGATTTCTAGATTCTGCAATTTTCGTAGTAATCGGCTTAAGTCCACTTGGTGCCAATATATTGCCATGGGAAGCGGTACCTGCCGCCATTTTGGGGCAAATTATTGTGAAGACGATTATACAAATGATTGGCGCAATTATTTTAAATAAAGTAGGGCCAATGAAAGAAAAATATATTATTCCAGAATAATTATTCCTTATTATGAAGATACGGATCACAAGTAAGCTTTTTAAAAACAGGCCCATTCGCTTTATTCGAATGGGTCTGTTTGATTTATATTCTTTCAAAGGTACCTCTTGCATTTTTTATGCTGTTTTCTTTTGTTTAAGGTCTAAATGATAACTAAAGAAAGTTAGTAGACTTGCACTGACGGCAACTATACCACCGACCCATGTGACATTCATCAAATTTCCTTGATGATATACAATGCCGCCTAATGCAGACCCAAAAGCGATGCCTACGTTACTTGCCACGGGCATAAGAGAAGCAGCGAGTCCTTTAGCATCTGGTTTATAAATTTCGGCCAAATCTATTAAATAAAGTTGAGTAGATGTTGTTAAGAGGATGGCCATTAGTGACATTAGTCCGATGTTCGCTAATCCTAAAATAAAATGGTTTGTTGTCCAAAATAAGCTTGTCAATACAATAGCTTGTGCGAGAAAGACAAACCGAAGTCGGCCGATGGCATTGTGAGTGGCAATTTTACCGGCAAGAATGTTGCTGAAAATCGAAAGAAAGCCGTAGCCGAATAAGATTAAACTTATAGAATTATTTGGTGCACCCATTCCCTTTAAAATAGGAACAAGGTACGTAAAGACTGCATAGGTTGCACCAAACCCGAGAGCAGGAATGAAAAAGGCAATTAAAATTCGAGGCTGAATCATTATAGAAAATTGATCCCGTATTGAGCTTCGTACTTGGCTGAGTCGAGTAGGTAAGACAAAAAAAGATGCCGCAAACGCCAACCCTCCGAGAAGAGTGGTTAACATAAAAGTGGCATTCCAGCCGTACCATTCAGCGATTACAATTCCAATGGGTACTCCAACTACATTGGCCAGTGTAAAACCACCGAAAACAAATGATATAGCAAGGCCGCGTTTATTAATCGGCATGGTTTCGCTTGCAACAATCATGGCTAGAGAGATCAATACACCTGTTACAATCGCGGTCATAACCCGAAGTATAAGGAGCATAATATAGCTCGTTGAAATTACACACAGAGCATTTAAGGCAATGAAGGAACCTATCAAAAACAACATCCATTTACGCTTTGGAAAATGGCTTGTTGCTGACATCACGAGTGGTGTAGCGATGGCAAATGTGATAGCGAACGCAGAAACGAGTGTGCCTGCTTTTGCATTTGTCATATGAAGGCTTGAAGAAATATCAGTTAAGATCCCGACAATAACAAATTCGCTTGTCCCAAGAACAAATGTTAATAATGCAAGTGTTAAGATAAGTAACCAATGTCGCTTGGATAACTGTGTATGATGCATAAATACCTCTTTCTTTGAAGAATGTAACTGTGCTACTTAGTAGACACACAATTTAAACATCATATCATAAAATGCATTTGTGAGAAATTAGATTGGTTTCCTGTAAATATCAGTGTTTGTTTCCAACTTTCTTCCTCTAAAGAAGGATTTTGTAAATATTACTCGAATTTTTTAATTGGAAGATTAACTTTACAATTTTATCAATTTGATATCTATACATAATAAGGGGATAAGGGGGATTCACATGATTCAATTCCTTCAGATGGGAGCAAATACAGTTATAAGTTCCCAAAAAGGTAGTGTTACTATTAGCTACGAAATGTCTAATTCGATCGATATTTCGTTAACTGCATTCCTTTTAACGGATGTAAACAAGGTACAAGGAGATAGCGGCATTATATTTTATAATCAACCAACTAGCTTATCTGGTGCAGCTACCCTGATACCACCTGAGAATGTAGGGAATATAAAAATACATAAAATGAATTTCGACATGAGTAAAATCCCTGAAGGTATTACTAAAATAGCTATAACACTTACAGAAGATAATAGCCGAGGTTTTTCAAATGTGAAAAATTTAAAGGCAGAAATACGTACTGATAACAATATTATCAATTTAGCACCAGCTAATTTTGCAAATGAAAATGGAATCGTAGTATTAGAATTATATCTAAGAAATAGTCAGACAAAGGTGAGATCTATTTGGCAGGGATTTGATTCTGGGTTAGAGGGGTTATGTGAAAATTACGGTGTTGAGGTTGAACCTGAAGAACAAAACAAGCTTTCTGAATCAACAACTATAAAAAAACAAATGCTGATAGAACCTGATCAATCATTAAATGTTCCAGAAAGTACAAATAGACAAAACATGTTATCACAGATAAATCTTGAAAAGGTAAAGGGGAATGTCAGTCTCACCAAAGGTCAAAAGCCAGTTATCATTGATAAAACGCCTGAAATTACTGCTACGGTATCATGGCAAACTGGTACTGACTACGATATATATGCTTTAGTCTATACAAAGGATGGTCAGCAGATCGATGTAGCTATGTTTGGGGCGAAAAATACACCCCCACTTAGGAGTTTTCACAACGGGGTAGTCGAACACATGGGGGATGTTGGGAGAGATGCTGGTTCAACAAAAACTGAAGTAATCAAATTGAGATTAAATAATAATGTTTTAGCTGTTGTTCCTGTGGTTTATTCCGCCCAATCAAATGGCACAGGCTCATTCTACAGATATAAGGTGTCTATGAGTATAGATAATCATAATGGAACCTCCGTTACTATTTTTGCTAAAAATGCTAATAATAATGATAGAATTTATTCCTGTGTGCCTGGAATACTTCATAATACTCCAGATGGTGTGATTATCAGCCCATTAGAGCTTTATAGTGAACCAAATTCTGAACGTAGACCTAAGCTGAAGATGGGCTCTTCTAATATGGTAGAAGTTCTAATGGATAAAGGCCCAATAAATGATTACAAGTAAAAGCAAATAAAAAGGAGAGTGGCGAAGCCAATCTCCTCTTATTTTTTCTCCTTTAGTTCGTGGGCAATATACGTAGCTAGTAATTCACGGACTTCATCCGTAGAATGTGCACCCAGTAATTGAACTCTCAATTGACTAGCCCCTTTGAAGCCACGTACATATATTTTAAAGAAACGTTGTAATGCTTTAAATGAACGTGTTTCGAATTCCTTGGAATAGTGGTCATGAAGGTTAAGGTGTAAGTATAGTAAATTAAGGTATTCTTTGGCACTATGCTCTTTAGGTTCCTTTTCAAAGGCAAATGGGTTTGAAAACACCCCGCGCCCAATCATTACACCATCGATACCGTATTGCTCAACTAGTTTTAGACCTGTTAAACGATCAGGAATATCACCGTTGATCGTCAGTAATGTGTGGGGAGCAACTTCATCACGTAGTTTTTTGATATCTCCAATTAATTCCCAATGTGCAGCGACCTTGCTCATCTCTTCCCTTGTACGGAGATGAATAGAAAGATTGGCGATATCCTGTTTTAAAATATGTGTAAGCCACTCACGCCATTCTGCTACATCCGTAAAGCCAAGTCTTGTTTTGACACTGACGGGTAAGCCTCCTGCTTTGGCTGCTTGAATAATATCTGCGGCTAGGTCAGGATGAAGAATTAATCCAGCTCCTTTACCTCTTTCTGCTACATTATCAACTGGGCAACCCATATTAATATCAATTCCCTTAAAGCCTAATTCCTTCATACCAATACTCATTTGACGAAAATGTTCAGGGTTGTCTCCCCAAATATGTGCAACAATAGGCTGTTCATCTTCTGTGAAAGCTAAGCGGTTACGTACATTATCTAACCCATCTGGATGACAATAGCTCGTCGTATTGGTGAATTCCGTAAAATATACATCGGGTCTCCCTGCTTCCTGAATGACATGACGAAATACAACATCTGTCACATCCTCCATTGGAGCTAAAATGAAGAATGGCCGTGGTAAATCAAGCCAGAAATTTTTTTGATTCATTGCTAAAAATCCTCTCTTTCCAAAATACTACCTTGCAAAAAGATATCATATTTATTTTATTTCTACATAGTTAATTGGCTTAGCTTAAGGATAGAAATGCATCATTGTAATTAGACTTTGGCTCTCTTAGATTAGAAAGTAATTAAAAATATCCAGCAAAATCCTGTATTATCTATAATGATATAATATGTAATATAATGTAGAAATTTAGGGGGGGAGAGTTGAAGTGGGAAAATATAAATATAAAACAATCGATGTGAATGATGTACCCACAATGGCTGAATTACTCGAAAATAGACAGAGCCTTGAGGGTGAAGTATATCCATTTCTAAACAACAGCTGTCTTCATGCTGAACATATAACAAATATGCTTGAAAACTTATTTGCTCATAATACTATTAAGGGGATTGGAGCATTTATTAAAGATGACCTAGTAGGATATTTAATCGGAGTCATCAAGAATGACTCTCTAAGAGGCAGACATGTATGGGTACCATATGAAGGGTTGGCAATCAGAAAGGATCAATCCGCTGAGCTTATTAGAAAATTATATGCAGAGATTTCAGTGGTATGGCTAGAGCAAGGTTGCTTTATGCATTACACGATCATCCCTCTTGGAAATCAGGCTTACTATGATGCCTACCAACGATTAAGCTTTTCTATACAACAAGTACATGGGGTCATGAACATTGGGGATTATAAACCATTTGAAAATACATGTAATGCAGAGATTAGGGTTGCAAATAAAATGGATAGTGAAATGATGGGGAAAATGTCTAGGATCATTCAATCGTATCAAAATTCCGCACCTACATTTGAGCCTGTATTCCCTGAGGTTGTCATGAGCATAAAAGACTCATATAAAAGTATAGTAGAGGAGAATGATGATACATGTTTCGTTGCAGTAAAGGATGGGCAGGAATTAGGATTTCAAAAATATTATCCTATACATTCAGATTTGATGACACCTGAGCATGCAATAGAGCTAACGATTGCAGGTACTTACTCTTCACAAATGGGAAGAGGTGTGGGAAAAAAGTTGATGGATGAAGGCTGTAGAAGGATGAAAGAGGCGGGCTATGAGAATATCATTACAGATTGGAGAATAACTAATCTTGCTGCATCGGCATTTTGGCCAAAGTGCGGTTTTAAGCCAGTAGCCTATAGAATGGTTAGGTACATTAACAGTGATATAGCCTGGGCAAACTTTAATAACCCAAGTATAGGATTATTGTAAATTTAGTTAGATTTATTAAATTCTGCTGTTATGAAGAATTCAAACAGCTGGCTAGACACTTAAAATTTAGTTTTAGATTGCTTGCCTATACTTCGTAAATATTGACATTTATTTTTTAGACAACTAAGCTTAATGGAAAAATAGTGCTGGGGGGCTGCCAGTGGAATTTATTAAATTAAATTGTCCAAATTGTAATGGGAAAATTGAATATAAAGAAGAGCAAACATTCAAATGTCCTTTTTGTGATACGGAAATCATGTTGAAAGAGAATAAAATTTATTATGTTGATCAAACGATTAATAATTATTATGGAACAGCTTCTCCTCATACACCATCCCGTCCAAAAACAAATTTAAAGCTGCTCTTTATGATACCAATTGTCATGATGTGTGTATTCCTTGGGTATTTTCTTTTAAGTAGTAATCAAACAGAGGATGGAAACCGTGAAGAACTATCCGTTCGAACAATGCCTGAAAGTGAAGTTCTACTGTTCTTTTTAAAAGATATTTTTGATAAAGGTGGGACGATGCCAGCAAAAGAAGAGATTGCAAGTATTCGATATTTGGCTGCCTACTATTCTGACGATCAATGGCATTTTGATTATAGTCTAGAAGATCCTTTTACAAATAAGGAAGCTAAAATTTCTACTTATATCATTATGGATAAATTATTAAATACGCAAAAAATTGAACAAAAGGACTTTGAGGCCTTTACTGGATTAACGGTTTTAAAGCTCATGAATGATTATGAAATATCACAAAGTGAAAAAGTAAGCTTCCAACATCTTGAAAACTTAAAAAGTTATACAGGTAGTTTTAATGAATCATTTAGTAAAATCGCAGGATATTTTAGTGATAAGTCTAATGTTAAAGAGCTCTCTATCCAAATTAGAAGTAATGATGAACTTGCTTTATTATTAGAGTTCCCCAATCTTCAATCTCTAGAACTATCTTATGTGGCTGAAGAGGTGACAGATTTTCAGATTCTAAATAAATTATCGCTGAAATCACTTTCCTTAAAATCAATTAATGATTTAAAGTGGCTGTCTACACTAACTAATCTAGAATCGTTAGCAATAGACATTAGTGAAGCTACAGATTTTAGCCCACTATACTCATTGACTCAATTACAAGAATTAAAACTTACCTCAGTAAGAAATTTAAAAACACTTGATTTTATACAAAATATGCCTAAACTACAATCTTTAGATCTTGAAAACATGAATATCATCAATTTAGATAGACTTAGAAATATGTCATCTTTAACAAAGCTACGTTTAGCTTCTCCTGGTCAAGTGAAATTGTTGGATATGGTTAACAGTCTAACGTCATTGACGGAGTTATCGTTAACTGGCTATCATGGTGATATTTCATCGATTGTAGCGCCCCATTTGAAAAAAGCAGAGCTGAAGAGTTCATTTTTACCACAGCTAGAAGCACCCGCTTTAAGAGATTTGACGGTTTCTATAAGTGGATCGGATTCGCAATTGAATGGTGCAGAACTACTGAAATACCCACAGCTAGAACAGCTTACAGTCATGGAGTATGGAATTCTTACAGGTATTCGTTCATTAAATGACCTACCTCATTTGCAAACAATCAATTTAAATGAGACCCTCTTTTATGAAACCAATGACTTATTCAATTTGCAGCATGTAAAAATGTTAATCTGTAATGAATGTAATTTTCAGGTGAATAGCAAGCCATTTACGAACAACGTGCTGGAGCATTTAACTTTAAATGATGTTTCCATTCAAATTGGTAATGGGGAATGGGTGCAAGAAGTAGATAAGATCATGCCTTACTTTGCTGGCTTTACAAATTTACGTTCATTCACTTTACAAGATAGTTCACTACAATCGTTAAATTTCTTGGGAAATTGGCAACAAATAGAGGTGCTTCATTTAGAAAATAATGCTATTTCGAATGTAGAACCCTTAGTGAATTTGCCCAACTTAAAAAAACTATATATTTTAGGGAATCAGGTACAAAATCAATCTGTATTAGACAAGGGAATTATGATTTATTGAAATAATGTGAATTAATAGCAACCTACGAAATTAATATAGTAGAAATAAAAAGAGACAATGACAGGAATATTCTGTCATTGTCTCTCTTGGATTTGTCCTACAGTTTGGATAGTTTTATAATGAATTGATGCTTAACAAGAGGAGTTGAAAAGGATATGTTCGTACGTAATAAAGGTTTGTTCTTTATGCTATCTCTGCTAGCCATTATTGTTGTTTTGACAGGCTGTGGTACAGCTAAGGATAGTGAGAAAACTGAGGGAAAAACAGCTAAAGAAACACAAGAAACAATGGATTATGCGTCAAAAGTGAAGGAAAATCCAATTGTGACGATTACGATGAGCAATGATGAAAAAATTGTTATTGAATTGGAGCCTACTGTAGCACCAAATACAGTAGCTAACTTTATTGCTTTAGTAAAAGATGGATTCTATGATGGTCTTATTTTCCATCGGGTTATTCCTGATTTTATGATTCAGGGTGGAGATCCTAAAGGGAATGGTACTGGAGGATCTGATTATTCGATTGATGGTGAGTTTACCTCAAATGGATTTGAAAATAATATGAAGCATGAACGTGGTGTTATTTCGATGGCTCGTTCAGATGATCCAAACTCAGCAGGCTCACAATTTTTCATTATGGTAAAGGAAGCATCACATCTTGATGGAAAATATGCTGCTTTTGGCAAGGTGATTGCAGGTATGGAAACAGTTGATGCCATTGTTGGAGCAGAGCGAGATGCTACAAATAAACCACTAGAAGATCAGCAGATGAAAAAGGTAGAGGTGGATACAAAGGGCTTTGATTATCCAGCACCTAAGGTAAACAAATAGTTTTCGTCCCAATGCTATTGGTTAAAATCTATACTATAAATATTAAAAAGGCTAAATCAATTGAGATTTAGCCTTTTATATTTGTTAAAAAATTGAAATTATAAATATTTTTGAGTAATATGAGAAGAAATTTAAGATTGAGCGATGTTTTATATAAAGGATCCTTTATGTTTATGGAAGAAAGGGTGTTTGCATGAGGGTAACAGATGAAAATTTTATAAAACATCTTAAGAAAAAACGAGAAGAAGCACTTCAATATGTCATTGAGGAATATATGGGGATTATCAAAGCGATTATTTATAATGCTCTAAAATCCTATAATGATCCTCAAATAATAGAGGAATGTATTAGTGATACATTTCTAGGGGCTTATGAAAATGCTAAACAATTTAGAGGCGATAAAGAGGATTTTAGAAGATGGATTTGCACGATAGCAAAGTTTAAAGCCATATCGAAACAAAGAAGGTTGTCTAAAACGCCATATTTTTATGAGCTAAATGAAACAGGTGAAGCCGCAATATCGGCTGAAGAGGAATACTTAATCAAGACAACAACAGAGGAAGTGCTCATCATGATGACGCAATTAGAGCAGTTAGACCGGGATATTTTTACGATGAAATACTTTTTAAATATGAAAAACGAAGAAATTGCTACTCATTGTGGTTTAACAAAAGCCGCTATTGATAATCGATTATATCGTGGGAAAAAACGATTACAGCAAATTCGTTTGGGGGGAAGTATGACATGAAAAAGCTATATAAACAATTTAATGATTTAAATCTTGATATAAATATAGAGCCGATGGAAGTGAGCTCACTTGAAAAAGAGAGAGTGAAAAGAAATGTCTTGATAGTTAAAAAGAAAAGGCATTTCATTAAAAATTTTATTGTTGCAGCTACTTTTTTTATTGCATCCAGTATGACAATTGGTTATTCGTTTCCTACATTTGCTGCAAATTTACCATTTATTGGAAGTGTATTCGGATTGTTTATTGATGATGAAAGGTATGTATTTAACAATTATGATCAGTATTCTACAAGTGTCGGAGTGAGCCAAGAAAGTAATGGAGTTGAAGTCACTGTTACAGATGCTGTATATGATGGTGAAAATATTACTATTGCTTACACTATAAAAAGTGAAAAGGATTTAGGAGAAAGGCCAGTTTTATATGGTGACAATCGTGAACTAACTGCTGAGGAATTTGGTAATAGGTATCGATATGGTGGCTATTCAACAAATTATTTGGTTCAAAAAATAAACAGCAATGAGTATGCAGTATTGTATATTTTTGAACTCATTAGAGGCTCTAAGCCCGAGGAAGTTCACATTAATTTTCAAGGAAATCAAATTGTTGATTTAAATAATGTAAATAAGTCAGTAGCAGGAGACTGGGCATTTGAATTTACTTTAGAGAAGCTTGAAAGTGAAACAATAAAGGTGGAAAAAGATAGTATGAAAACAGAAGGGGAAGGTATAAAAATTGAAGCTTTTAAAATAACCAAAACACCTATCGCTACAACATTTTATCTTTCCGAAGAAGTCTTGGTGGAAAAAGAAAATGAAGCTTGGCGAGGAGTTCTCATTGACTATATTGTGACAGATGATTTAGGGAATGATTATAATGTCATTCATTTTAGAGGAACTAGTCATAGTACAGATTTTCAAGGGCGTGGAAATTTCCCTCGTATTGTTGCAAATAAATTTGATGAACAAGCTACCTCGATTATGATCACCCCTGTAGTAGGTGTATACAAAATTAAGGATAGTACAGGGGCATTAGAACCGATAAAAGAGCCATATACATTAAAGCCTATTGCTGTTCCGATAAAGTAAAAAATTAAAAGAGTATGTAAGAAGAACAACCTTACATACTCTTTTTACTTATCATCTTTCTTTGGGATTGAAATAAGCCATAAAAAATCATCTTCTATTAATATTTGAATGTCTTGCCCCTCACGGATTAGTTGCTCAGCTTTATGCTGCTTGGCGCTTATACCCCTACGTTTATTACCAAGCACAACGAAATCAGTATGTTGTGTAACAGCTCCCTGTAAATACCCTCCATAGGCTTTTACTTGTTTGAAGGCTTCGGATCGTGTCATGGTAGAAAGGGCGCCTGTGAATACAATTTGTTTCTTATAAAAGGGGTGGGTTAGATTTTCAACTGGATCAGAAAAGAAAATGATTTCTGAGTTATCCTTATTAATCATATTCGTTACTCCTTAAAAAATTAATCGATAAATAAATCCACAAAATTTTATATGTATGCTACATTAAAATTAAAAATATAAAGAGGTACATAGACATGAATTCGCAATTGACTGCTTTCATTACTCTTAGCTGCACATCAGGTGTACTAAATTTGTATTTATGTTTATACGTATTTCTAAAACGCTACAATTATACAAAAATTGCTCAATTGTTTATTAGTTATACCGCATTAATTGCGGTATATTGTTTTGCCTCTGCTTTTGGTTTAATCGCTACAACATTAAGTGCCATAAAGGTTTGGACGGCCATCCAATATGTAGGTATGGCTTTTTCAACGCCTCTCGGATTATTGTTTATCATGCAATACCTAGGCTTTCATCTGACAAGGAAAAAGATAATGGCTCTTCTTGCCATTCCATTTATTAGCTTAGTCATGGTTGCTACAAATGATATACACCATTTTCATTATAGAGTATTTGAAATAGATCCTATATTAGGGGCACCTTATGTTCATCAGGAAATTGGCATATGGTATATCATTCATGGCATATTTACTTTTGGCTGTATGTTCGTATCCTTCTTATTAGTATTAATCCATTGGAAAGAGACTACTAAGGCCTACCGGCAACAATTAATTGCCTTAATGTGTGGTCAACTTATTCCTATGATAACAGCATTCATCTATTTATTGGGCTTAACACCTCAAGGAGTTGATCCTGTTCCTATGGTATTATGGGCTTCTTCATTTTTATATTTATGGTCTATTAATTCCTCACGGTTATTTAGGGTGATGCCTGTTGCCAAGGATGCAATATTTCATAGTATCAATGATGGGGTTATTGTCTTAGATGAATCTGCTCGATTAATAGAGTTTAACCAAGCCTGCAGCAAGGTATTTCCTCAGCTAACCAGATCCATGATTGGTAGGGATATTAGGAAAACATGGCTTGAAGTAACTGGACAACCGATACCATTTACATTGGAGGCAGTGGTGAATACGCAAGACATCGAGATGGTGCTTTCTGATCATACTTATCAAGTGCGTGTTACAGAGCTGCAACATGTTAATCATGGTAAGGGGTTATTACTTATTTTCACTGATATAACAGAGTTGAAGGAGCTACAAAGACAGTTAGAGCAACTCGCTTTTTACGATGAACTTACACAAATTTATAATCGTCGAGCTTTTTTTCAACAATGTAATCAGGCTTACAGCGAGGCAAGAGAATCATCCTCAGCTTTTACTGTCATTTTAATGGACATCGATCATTTTAAAAACGTCAATGATACGTATGGGCATGCTATCGGTGATCAATTACTAGTTCATGTCGTAAAGGTTTGTCAGAGTGTGTTGAAAAAAGGAGAACTGTTTGCACGGTATGGCGGTGAGGAATTTGTTCTTGCACTCAAGGACTCTACATTATTAGAGGGGCAAGCATTAGCTAATTTGCTCTGTAATAGCGTAGAATCCCAGCCACTTATGACTACTGAGGGAGCAATTCGTGCTACTATAAGCTGTGGTGTAGCAGAAGGCACAAAGGGACAAGAGACACTGTATCAGCTTTTAAACAGTGCGGACAAAGCACTGTATGCGGCAAAACAAGCAGGCCGTAATCGAGTACATGTTTTTCTAGAATAAAAAAGCTAAAATATACAATCATTGAGGCAATGATGTATATTTTAGCTTTTTACTTACCAATTTGTATGGAAAACACCTTGTGCATCAATTCGTTCATACGTATGCGCACCGAAATAATCACGTTGTGCCTGTAACATATTAGCATTAGATGAACCTGTTCGATAACTATCGTAATATGTGAGAGAAGCACTCAAGCAAGGGAACGCGTTTCCTGCTTGGATGCCTTCACAAACTATTTTTCTTAATCCATTTTGATAGTCCATCGTCTTTTCTGCAAAGTACGGATCAATTAATAAATTATTTAGAGAAGGTTGCTTTTGATAGGCTTCACTAATAACATTTAAAAATTCTGCTCGAATAATACAACCACTACGGAAAATTAATGCAATATCTTTTAATGGTAAACGCCATTCATAAAGCTCTGATGTCATTTTATATTGTGTAAATCCTTGCGCATAAGCACATATTTTCCCCATATATAGCGCTTGGCGGACGTATTCAATCCAGACATCTTTATCTAGATTTTGTTGTTTATAATTTGGTCCAGATAGTATTGCCTCTGCTTGAATTCGTTCCTCTTTTAATGATGAAATATAGCGAGCGAATAAGGCCTCCGTAATAATTGATGTAGGAATACCATTGTCTATAGATTGCAGGCTTGTCCATTTCCCAGTACCTTTTTGACCAGCTTTATCAAGTATCATATCAATCAGTGGTAATCCTGTTATCTCATCTTTTTTCCTTAAGATTTCAGCTGTTATTTCGATTAAATAGCTTTTCAATTCGCCCTGATTCCATGTTTCAAAGATAGTAGCAATTTCCTCAACGGATAATCCTATATTTTTTCTTAAAAACGTATAGGCCTCCGCAATGAGTTGCATATCTGCATACTCGATTCCATTGTGTACCATTTTGACGAAGTGACCTGCGCCCTTGGGACCAATATACGTACAGCATGGTGTATCATTCACTTGTGCTGCAATCTTTGTCAGTATAGGTGCTACTTTGTTATAGACCTCTTGATCACCACCAGGCATAATAGATGGTCCTGTCAATGCTCCTACTTCACCACCAGAAATACCAATCCCTAAATACCCGATTTCTAAAGCTTTAAGTTCATCGTATCTACGCTCTGTATCTTTATAATGAGAGTTGCCGCCATCCATAATGACATCGCCCTTTTCAAGGAAAGGCACTACTGATTGAATAACTGAATCAATAGCATTCCCAGCTGTCACCATCAAAAAAATCTTTCTTGGTTTTTCTAAAGCTTGTACAAACTCTTCTATTTCATAGTAAGGAGTAAGCGCTTGTCCTTCAACTTTTTGTAGAAGTTTGTCGGTTAAATCTCGTGTGTAATTATAAACGGCTACTTGCTCGCCCTTATTAGCCATGTTTAAAGCGATATTACTGCCCATAACACCTAATCCAATAACGCCAATTGTATTTAACATTGTACTTGCTCCTTTTTAAATATTTTTTAAACAAATAAACTAAGTAATAAAATAAACCCTAAACCAGCTACAGATACAATTGTTTCTAGCAAGGTCCAAGTAGCGAATGTTTCCTTCATGCTCAATCCAAAATATTCTTTAAACATCCAGAAACCTGCATCATTAACATGTGAAGCAATTAAGCTTCCTGCACCTGTTGCCAACACGACCAAGGCAAGGTTTACATCACTTTGACCTAACATTGGAATGACTAAACCAGCTGTTGTTAAAGCAGCAACCGTAGCTGACCCTAATGAAATGCGTAAAATAGCCGCAATAATCCATGCTAGTAAAATTGGCGATAAGGTAGTTCCATGGAAGAGTTCAGCTACATAATCACCGACACCACCATCAATTAAAACTTGTTTGAAGGCACCACCGCCCCCAATAATTAAGAGCATCATACCGATATGGGATATTGCTGTTGTACATGACTCCATTACTTGCTTAATAGGAATTTCCCTTGCGATACCCATTGTATAGACGGCAACTAATAAGGAAATTAACATGGATGTACCAGCTTCACCGATGAAGCGGATACCTGCTAAGAAGCCATTATCTTCAAAGCCAATTGTTTTTTGTAACAGTGTAATAATAGTAGCAATGGACATTAAAATAACGGGTAATAGTGCAGTAAAAACACTTATTCCAAAACTCGGTGTGTCCTCTAGTTCAAATGTTTTTTGTTCACCTAGAGAGGCAATATTTCCAGTTTTGTTGAATGATTCAGGCACTAACCTTTTCGCTAATTTTGTAAATAATGGTCCAGCTAAAATAACAGTCGGAATGGCGATGATAAAGCCATAAAGCAACACCTCACCAATATTTGCCCCAAATTCGCCAGCAATAACAGTTGGTCCAGGATGTGGTGGCAAAAATCCATGTGTGACAGATAAGGCTGCGGTCATTGGAATTCCTAAATATAAAATAGAAACCTTTAATTGTCTTGAAATAGCAAAGACAATTGGGATTAATAGCACAAGACCTACTTCAAAGAAAAGAGCGATACCGATAATAAAGGATGCTGCTACAACTGCCCATTGAATGTTCTTTTCTCCAAATTTATTCACAAGGGTCATGGCAATACGCTGTGCACCGCCAGAATCGGCAATTAATTTTCCTAGCATCGCTCCAAGACCAAATATTAGTGCCAAGTGACCTAATGTTCCACCTAACCCTGCTTCAATCGTTTTTACGATAATATCCAAAGGCATCCCAAGAGCTAAAGCAACACCGAATGAAACAATGATTAATGAAATAAACGTATTTAATTTAAAGCCCATTATTAAAATTAACAGCGCAATAATACCAATACCTACAATAACTAATGGCATGTATTCTCCTCCTCTTTAGTCGGGCTTAATTAAGCTCCTTTGATACTGAGCAATTGACGTATAGTCGTCTGCTAAAACTCTAGATAAACGAATGAAAATTGGGAGTAGCTGTCTATATTCTTTGGCTGCTTCTTCGATTGGCGTATGTTTATAAGTGTCACCAACCATATCAGCGACAACGTCAAAGGAATCAATTTTTCCTGTAGCATATAAGCCTAAAATACAAGCGCCTAGACAGGAGCTTTCATAGCTTTCAGGTACTACCACTTCGGATTCAAAAATATCCGCCATCATTTGTCTCCAAATCTCAGAGCGTGAAAACCCGCCTGTTGCTTGAATACGAGTGACAGGGCTTTCCATACATTCCAGTAATGCTAAATAGACAGTATATAAATTGTAGATAACCCCTTCGAGGGCAGCTCGTATCATATGTTCCTTTTTATGAGACATAGTTAAACCAAAAAATGAACCACGGACATCTGGATTCCATAAAGGCGCACGTTCACCTGATAGATAGGGATGGAATAGCAGCCCATCAGCACCAGGTCTAACACGTTCAGCAATTTTCGTTAACACTTCATATGGATCAATACCTAGTCTTTTAGCTGTTTCAATCTCAGAAGAGGCAAACTCATCGCGAATCCAGCGTAATACCATACCACCATTGTTTACGGGTCCACCAATGACCCAATGGTTTTCTGTTAGTGCATAGCAAAAAATTCTACCCTTTACATCTGTTTTGGGCCTATCAATTATGGTACGGATAGCACCGCTTGTCCCAATAGTGACAGCAATTTCGCCTTCTCGAATGGCGTTTACACCTAGATTAGAGAGCACGCCATCACTTGCACCAATGACAAAAGGTGTTTGTGGGTCAATACCAATTTGTTTAGCTAAAAGGTCATTGCAATTTAAAAATAGTTGAGTTGTTGGTACGAGTGTGGATAATTGTGCTTTCGCAATACCTGCAACAGCTAAAGCATCTTCGTCCCAATCTAATGTATGGAGATTCATCATACCCATACACGAAGCTAATGAATAATCGACGACATATTGATCAAAAAACTTTTTAAAAATGTATTCTTTAATACCGATATATTTCTTCGTTTTGCGCGCGATTTCAGGATGTTCATGCACAAGCCAAGTAATTTTGCTTAGTGGTGACATTGGATGAATAGGTGTACCTGTTCTTTTATAAATTTCATGGCCATTCCAGTCAGTTTTAATTTTATGTGCCCATGCTTCACTACGATTATCCGCCCAAGTGATGACAGGTGTTAACGGTTGATCATTTTCGTCCATAGCGATCACACTATGCATAGCACTACTAAAGGAAACAAATAGTAATGGTTTATCAGAATGGACTTTCATAATGTTGGTAATGGCTTGTAGTACAGCTTGAAAGATTTCTTCTGGATTTTGTTCTGCTGTCGAAATATCCGGTGTATATAATGGATACCCAATATTTTCTTGTTGAATAACCTTCCCATGTTGACTAAATAATACGGCCTTAGTGCTAGTAGTCCCTATATCAACACCTAACATATAGTTAGTCATTTTGTGGCTCAACCCCTTTAGATAGCATTTGCTGTGACCGCCATAAATCTTCTACTTTGCCTTGAACATCATCAAAATTTTCATGTAAGGATTTAATCATAAGCTCTCGATCTTTGGCTCTAATAGCGTCAATATAGAGCTCATGATTTTTCACAATACGAGTAAAATCCTCATATTTCTCTTTAAAGCGCATGCGCATAGATAGTAAAATCAAGCCTTCCATTACTGGCTTTAAATTATTCCAAATCATGGTGATATAGGAATGTCCGATGGAACGAATAATTGTCTCATGGAACATAACATCCTGATAAGAAAATTCGTCTGCATCGTTATACTTAATGGCAACTTTCATCATTTCTAATGTTTTGCTAAGTTCTAGTGCTAAGCTAGTTGTATCCATTTTTATGAGACGTTCAAACACAAATGTTTCAATCAGCAATCGAACATCATAAATTTCTTCAATCTCTTTTTCAGATAAACCAATGACAACAGCACCCATTTTCTCTAATCGAATGATATTTTCAGAAGCTAATATTCTTAAGGCTTCACGAATGGGTGAACGGCTTACTTCAAAATCAGCTGCCAGTTTGTTTTCTGAAAGAATGGTACCGCTTTCAATTAAACCTGAAATAATACGCATTCTAAGTTCATATGCTACACGATCACCTGTAGAAGCCTTAGAAAGCCATTTTTGTGGATATAAATAATCATTATATTCGCTCATAATATCACCCTTTTTGATTTTGAGTATACTTGTATACAAGTATTATAGTCAGAAAGAAAATAAGATTGCAAGCGACTTACTAACAATCAAAAATTGAAAAATCCTCAACTCTATACTTAGCTAAAAAAAATAATTAATGCACATTCTTTTTTCCTCCTTGGACAAACTTTAGAATGAAAAGTTCGTAAACCATATATAAGGTTTTAAAGCTTTTCAAATAATCGATGAAGGATGGTTATGTCAAATATGGATACAAACTGTAACAAATCAAATGGTACGAAAAGTGCAAATAAAACAAATCAACAGCGTCAGACACTTCATCGTGAGGAGTTTGGTGCTGAATTTGAGCTTGATTCAGCTTCAGCACAAATCAATAACTTTGCTGAAACACAAGGAAAAACAGATATCAAGCAACCAGTCAGTGAGAGGACTGCATGGCACTAATTTATATTTGACAACTATTCATGACATTGAGAGGAGGACTAAGGCATGTGCCTTAGTTCTTTGAGTATAGCCTGGGAAATATTGTGTTTATTTTCTTCCATACATATTATCAGAGCATTTCATAATACTACATCTAGAACAATGAAAACATTTTTAAGAAGGGAAGATATATACATTGGCTAAGCACTCCGATACAAGTTGGAAGCAGGATCATCCTAGCACATTGTTTAGTAACTCTGTGCAAAAGGCGGATCGTCTATTAAAGCATGCAAAATCACATCCAGAGGAAATAGCAATAGAACATGCATTTAATCAGATTAAGCATGCTGAAAATGCACGTTTCAATGCAGAACAATATGGTGAGCATTTGGATACGGTTCAGCAAAATAAAGAATATCTAGAGCAGATTAAACAACAATTACATGAAATGAAAAATGATACTGAATAAAAAATAACAATATACAACGGCTTAAATTCACGTAGTGAGGTTTAAGCCGTTGTTTAAATGTGATTAAATTAACACCAAACAATGATTTCATAGGGAGTGGTTTGAGCAGGAATACTCCTAGTGGTAGGACCATAAACAACAATGAGGTTTCGATTGGCAGGACTATTGGTAAAAGGCTGCCCATTTTTAAGTGAAATAATCGTAGTAGAAGAAAGGTTTAATTGTAATTGTCCATCACTACTCAGTAATTGTTGATTAAAGAAATCTACCTTTACATTATGATAATTGCTTTCTTTTACAATAATTAAAGCACGGTATTGTGGCGGGTAAATCATCGGTACAGGTGCATCTCCATCATAATATCCTGTTACCCATTCACCAGTAGTGACAATTTCACGATTAACAAAATAGGTGGAGGGAGAAATAATAAAATTGACGACCCCACCAGCACCATCTTCTAAGGTCATTATTTTATAACAACCGTTCTTATCTCCGTTTTGCCCAACAGAAAAATCACTGATTTGAGTGATAACACCCCGAAAAGATTTAAAATTGACCATACCCATTCCCTTCTTACATATTTCTCATTTTTAGCGTATCATTTTAATTTATGTAGCATTGTAAAATTAGGTGACAGACAATGAATAGGATGCTATTTGATAGCAATCAACTTATACTAAACATGCTTACTATTAGGACAGAGGAGTGGCATCTATTGAATTGGATTTCTAAAAATAAGAAAATCTTTCTATTGTTAATTTTCGTTGTTATTGTTGTCGCTGGTATACTGGATATTAAATATGAGGGATTATTCTTTCAGCTATTACCTACATCAATACAAACATTTTTATCTAATTTATTTTGAAATGTGGAGAACCGTACCTAAAAGAGTGCGGTTTTTTCATTACCAGAATTTTTGCCACAACATGCAACCAATTGTTTGGATTATCTACTTTATAAGTAAGAGTACATAAAAGGAGAAAATGCAAATGGACGATGAAAAAATAGTTGCTTTATACATACAACGCTCACAGCAGGCTATTTTGGAAACAAGGAAAAAATATGGAGCATATTGTAGAGTAATAGCAAGAAGAATCTTGGCAAATTTGAGGGATGTTGAAGAATGTGAGAATGATGCCTACCTAGCTGCATGGAACACAATCCCTCCACAGATACCAAGAAAACTATCTATTTTTTTAGGGAGAATCATACGTAATATTGCACTTGATAAGCATAGCTATAATACAGCCAAAAAGAGAAACAATGAGTTTGAGGTCATTCTCACAGAGCTGGAAGAATGTCTAGCTTCTTCTCATACGGTAGAAACATCCTATGAAGCGGGTGAACTTGCTCAATACATTAGCCAATTTTTATATACCTTAGATGAACAATCTAGAAATATATTTATTCAACGATATTGGTACTCCTATTCTATAAAAGATATTTCCTTACACTTTCAAATGAGTAGTAGTAAAGTTAAGTCCAACTTATTTAGGACACGTAATAAACTAAGATTTTATTTGGAAAGCGAGGGATTATATATATGAAAAAAGAGGAGTTATATCGTGAAATTGGATTTATAGAGGAAGAATTAATTGAAGCCGCCAACTATGAAGTAAAGAAGAAAAGTTTTTCTAAAAAATGGCTCGCAGTGGTAATAAGTATGATGATCGTAAGCTCAGTTTCTACTGCCACAATAGCAGCAGCTTACTATAAACATCAAAATAATGAGCTTTATATTCGTTATTTATCAGCAGAGGATATGGAACTAATGCCAGCTACAAAATATGATGCAGATAAATTTCTAAAAGCTCTAGATAGTGACAAAGAGGAGTATATCTATATTGCAATAAATAGACTAGTAGAGAGCTATAATGATGAAAAGTTGAGAAATAAGGCGTTAAAGGCTATTCAGCCATTTATACAAAGTGATAACAAAAAAATTGCAAATTCGGCTATTTTTGCTGTCGATATTTTATCGGGAAGCTTTAAAAGTCAGCAGGTATATAAATTAGCAGATGGGAGCGTCTTCTTTACTTTATTCAATAATTATTCAGATTACGGAAGCCAAAATGTTCTTTGGCGTATAAAAGATGATGTGCTAGAGGCATATTCTAGCTTCTCCAGTCCATCAATGTATATTAAAGAGATAATTCCTTCACCTGATCAGAAATTAATTGCTATTGTCACGAACTCTAATAAAAGTGAATTTGTTGAAGTCATCAATGTGGAAGAGCGAATGGTAAGCCCGGAGTTAGTAGAATCTTCAAGGGTTAAATATGGTGCTGAGCAAGGGTTAGATACTTGGATTCGAACAGATCATGAAAACTATAGCTATGTGGATCATCTTAGATGGAAGGGAGATGCTACAATAGAATTTGAAGCTAGTCTCTCCTATGATGATACGGCGATTATTAAAAACGTGGTAGTCACTTATGAAGTTAGCCAAAAGAAATTAACTGTTAAAGAAATTAAATAAGAAGCAGATAAAAACAGAAAACGTATTTAAAGGTTTTCTGTTTTTTCAATAGTATCGTAGAAATAAATCAATTAAAAAGGGAGTGAATGATATCAATGGCAAAATGGAAAATAGCCTTAGAAACGTTCCTGAAAGAATGGCAAGATAAAGAGGAAGTTGTAGGAGCGCTCATATGTGGGAGCTATATTACTGGAAATCCCTCTAAGCGCTCTGATATCGATGTTCATATTATTTTGGCGGATAATGTGGGGTGGAGGGAAAGAGGGAATCGTGTTATTGATGGTTTTTTAATTGAATACTTTGCGAATCCACCAAGTCAAATTCGTGGGTATTTCCAAGATGATTTTAAAAAAAGAAGAACCATGTCGATGGTCCAATTTAAAACAGGTAGAATTTTATTTGATTATACTGGAATAATAAAAGACTTGAAATTTGAGGCAGAGGAATGGCTCGAAGAAAAATATAACACAATGAATAAAACGGTCTTAGAAATAAAAAAATATGAACTATGGGATGCACTAGATAATTTAAAGGATTGTTATGAGCAGGATAGAATGGACTTTTCCTTTACCTACCATAACTCATTAGCCAATTTATTTTTGGTGTACTGTCAATTTTTAAATCTAGAAACGATACCCTTTTATCAAATCTATTCCTATCTTGAAGATCCAATTTACCTGCAAAAATATAGTAAGTCAGCATTTCCAGATGAGGACTTTAGAGAAATTTTTATGAGAGCAATGCATGAGGACAATGTTGAAAAGATGATGGCGTTATATGAAACAGTAGTAAGGTATGTGTTCATACAAATGGGCGGTTTTCATATAGATGGCTGGCATATAAAAAGCCCAATCGAAAGTTAATCTTTGGGGAAAGGAAAGTTAGTTCAGATACAAGACGAGCTCCATATTTATATGTTATTATACAGATATAATAATAAAAAGAACCTATTTTTTATGAAAATGTCAACCATTTTTAGGCCGATTATTCCAATAAGCTTAAATAATTCAATTTTTATCTAGAACAAAAAGTGATTTTTTTGCTTGAATTATGATTGGAAAGGCTCGAAAAAAGCTGATAACTCTCATATAAATAGTTGATATTTTATTCTTGAACTAATTGTGATAAACTGCAATAAGGTAATAATTGATACAGAAATGGTGTGCTCCGAGGTTGCTCCATGGCTACAGTACTTCTAAAGTGGGAGTGCTTACATCCTTTCTGCAAATCTTAACATATAAGGAAGGTAAAAATGAGTAACAGACAAATTAAATCAGATGTTATCTTAATTGGTGCCGGAATCATGAGTGCAACTTTGGGAACATTACTCAAAGAATTAGCACCAGATTGGAAAATTACAGTGTTTGAAAAGCTTGAAAAAGCAGGCGAGGAAAGTTCTCACGAATTAAACAATGCGGGAACTGGACATGCTGCATTATGTGAGCTGAACTACACATCAGAGAAAAAAGACGGATCAATCGATATCAAAAAAGCGATTAATGTTAATGAACAGTTCCATGTTTCAAGACAGTTTTGGTCGTATCTTGTAAACAATAAGCTGATCAATAATCCACAAGACTTCATTATGCCTTTACCACATATGAGTTTAGTACAAGGGAAAGAAAATGTTGAGTTTCTAAAGAAACGTCATGAAACGATGACAAAAAATCCTTTATTTGAAGGAATGGAATTTTCTAATGACCCTGAAACACTAAAAAAATGGATTCCACTTATTATGGAAAATCGTCCTGCTGGTGAAGACATTGCTGCAACAAAAATTGACACTGGTACAGATGTTAACTTTGGTGCTTTAACACGTATGTTAATTGATCACTTAAAAGCAAAAGATGTAGATGTTAACTATAATCATAGTGTTGAAAGTTTAAAACAAGCTAGTGATGGTACATGGGAAGTACGTGTGCACGATTTAGATGGCTGTAAAATGGAATATCATTCAGCAAAATTTGTCTTCCTTGGAGCTGGTGGAGGAAGCTTAGAATTACTACAAAAATCAGGTATTCCTGAAGGGAAACATATTGGTGGATTCCCAATTAGCGGTCTATTCTTAGCATGTAATAATCCAGAAATAGCTGAACAACATCATGCAAAAGTATACGGAAAAGCAAAAGTTGGTGCTCCACCAATGTCGGTTCCGCATCTTGACACACGTTATATTGATAACAAGAAATCATTACTATTTGGACCATTCGCAGGTTTCTCTCCTAAGTTCTTAAAAACAGGTTCAAATATGGATTTATTTGCTTCTGTAAAACCGCATAATATCACAACTTTATTAGCTGCGGGCGTGAAAGAGATGGGCTTAACAAAGTATTTAATCCAACAGCTTATGCTTTCAAAAGAACAACGTATGGAAGAGTTACGTGAGTTCATTCCAAATGCAAAAAGTGATGATTGGGATATTATCGTAGCTGGACAACGTGTACAAGTTATTAAAGATACAGAAGCTGGCGGTAAAGGAACACTTCAATTCGGTACAGAAGTTGTAAGTGCTTCTGATGGCTCGATTGCAGCTTTACTAGGAGCTTCACCAGGTGCATCTACGGCTGTACATGTTATGCTTGAAGTTCTTAATAAATGTTTCCCTCAACATATCAAGGAGTGGGAACCAAAAATTAAAGAAATGATTCCATCTTATGGTCTATCATTAGCAGAAAACCCTGAGCTTTTAAAAGAAATAAATGCAACAACAGATAAAGCACTTGGCTTAAAATAAAAATAAGTCATGGTAAGCGTTTAAGAAAGAGCTCTCAATCTATTCTGATTGAGAGCTCTTTTTTATTTGAATAAATTCTTTCCTGGGAAATTTTAAATCCAATTGCCTTCTTTTTAATAAAAGAACCATCAAATTTGCTATAAATCTTGCCCTGTATTTTATGACACTATAGCTCTATGTCCCATTGTGATATAGATGGTAGTTTCCTATACTTTGTATATACAATAAGAAGGGAGCCAATCTATAGATGATTAAGCTACAGGATATTGGAACATTTTCAGAACTACCAGAGCTTGCAATGTATATCTATACTGGCGATATTACAGCTTTGCGAGTTGCGAGGGATAAAGGCTGGAATATTGAAGAAGAGATATGTTTAAGTCAGCATACATCATTAAGCCCATTGGATTTAGCGTTGATTGCACAAAGATTGGATGTAGTAAAATTATTAGTTGGATATGGGGTTAATTTAAATGTGGAAAAAAATCCTTCTTTTTTAAGAGCTGTTCGATATTGTAAAGAAAATATAGTACGTTACCTTGTTGAACAAGGAGCAAAATTAGATGGCTATAACCAAGTGAGATCTGGAGCCTATTCTCAGGCCTACTATGGCAATAAAAGAAATATCCCTCTTATTCATGAACTTGGGCTTGATATAAAGCAGCATGGAGGTCCTGTATTGCGTCAGGCTGTGTCGAATTTTGATAAAAAAACAGTCACTTATTTACTTGATCAAGGAGTAGATATTAATTATCAAAAGCCTGATATGGTCTATCCCTATGAAGCAACACCATTAACAGTTGCAACAAGAATGGGAAATATAGCTATGGTGAACTATTTGATTGAACGAGGTGCAAACATCACTTTAGCGGAGAAAGATGGTGAGAGAGCTTATACAATTGCTGTACGTATGAAAAATATGGAACTAGCAAATTACTTAAAGGCTCTAGAACCAATAGAACTCCATACTATTGAAAACAAAAAAGAGACATTGAAAAAATACAAGTTACCAGATGAATTGATTAATTTTCTGACAGGAGATCGACTGCATCTTGAGCTTGCACCAAATGATTATGACATTCACTTTATCGATTTTTTCAAACTAACTGATACAATTGAGATGAAACTAGGTCATAGAGAGCTCCTCCTTCTTTCCGCAAATATCGACAATTATTCTGATTTGCAAATAGTCTGGAACCCAAAAGGAGAAGGCCGTATAGGGTGCTATGATGTGGAGCATGAGGAGTATGCTAATTTATGTAGTTTTAAAGAATTTATTGGTAGACCTGAAATATACCTTATCCGTTTCCTTGAAGGAGAACTATAGCAATGTTTTAAGCTACCAATAAAAATGTGAATCAACTGATTAAATAAGCCTCCCTGCTATTCAACTTAAAAGTCGATGAGAGTAAGCATATTCTTTCTAAGAAATATGCTTACTTTTTATTGCTCTATATACGAAGAGTTGACAAACAAAAAACAATAGAACGTTTAATATATATGGCACAAAAGAACAACAGTAGGGCTATTAACAGGGCGAAGGGGATGCTGAACATAACAGGAAGTTCTACGCCATACCAAAGGCCCATTTTAATTTGATCCACTCCGAATGTTCGTAAAAAACCAGCGAGGATGGATAAGCCAGCGCTTAAAAGTAATCCAACATAAAGTACAGATAAAACTACTAAAGCTAATGAGCAAAAAAAAGTCTTTAGCATTTTTAGAAGGATCATTCTTTTTCCCTCCGTATAATGTGGTGCACCTTTGAACTCGAAGCTATCGAATAATCATCCGTATAGTAAAGTGTCCCAATCACACTATTTTCCCCAACATGGACGACTTCCCCTTCCACAAACTCTGCATTCGTATTAGATAATTGTAGGTGTTTTCCACTAATTGTGTGACAGCGTAATATTTTTTTAAATAACGGAAGAAGGGTTATCCTATCCTTTTCTATTACCACATTTTCAGCCCTTAACCTGTCAATTCCGCTTTCTCCCGATAACTTCAAATGAAAGTGATGAGCGATTATTTCCGCAGCCTTGACTATTCCAATGGCATCAAATTGCTCGCTCTGTAATTTCTCTTCAACCATTAGCTTTCCAGAACTATTGATTTTTTGGATAAAACCATTACGTATTTTAATATTCCCGGCATTTGTAAGTTCTCCGATTTGGCAATAATCCTTTAACTTACACGAGCCAGTACTATTAAATATCTGCGCTGTAACTGGATAATAGAAGGAGCTATGACCATGAGTGGACACTTTTATTAAGTGTACTTCTTGTTGTAACGATACAGCGCCTCGAATGTTTAATTGTTCATAATCAGCATCCAAATGTTTAACGGTGCCATTCGTTTGTGTAAGGGTACGGAGTTTTTGAAACATAAAGTCACCTCATTATAATTTAATTAATATATATTTTAATTATTAAAATATATATTAATTAAATTATATGCTACTTCCATTTGTCAAGAACAAAAGCACTGCTTAAATTAAACAATAAAAAAAGGATTTCAATTTGTTGAAATCCTAAAAAATTTTATTCATTAATTGGTTTACTTCGCGTAAGATGTTGGCCATGTCTATGAGTTTATCCTGAGAAAACTTTAAAAAGATTTCTTGAACCTTCATGTCACCAATATTGGTTAAAGCCATTTTGACCACACGTCGATCATTATTTTCTCTAATTCTTTGTATGAGTTCGAGTTTTTCCAGTTTATCGCACATGGAAGTTACAGCTCCGGGTGTTACACTAAAGAATTCAGCAATTTCTGTTGCCTTCATCCCATTATTTATTTTTAGCTGTAGGAGTAATATTAATTGGTTTTGTGATAACGCCTCTCCTTCAGATAAAAGATCTACAAACATTTTCGACTTCTGCTGTATTTCCAGCATTTCTTTCATAATAATTTCTACATTGTTTAGATTTTCTGGCATATAATCACGTCCGCTAAAATATTTAATAATTAAATTATATAGCAATTAAATAAATGCTACCAAGTGTAGAATTACTTTAAGAAATATTTATTTTTTAAAAGTCGTACGCATCCATTCGAAAAATCTCTCTTTTTCTTCGAACTGGGGGTAGTGAGCAGATTGTTCATATGCTATGAATTCCTTTTTCTTCGCGATAATTTGGTCGAAGTACTTTTTAGCGCTATTCGATGATGTTTGATAATCATAATCCCCCATTACAAAATAGAAGGGAAGAGTCAGTGAATTGACTTTCGCAGGAAGTGGGGACTGCAAGACTTCGTTTACTAAGACTTCTTGCGATAGGGATATCCCCTTGCTATAGCGAATAATATCTAACAAATTATATTCGGTACTAAAAAGCATCCCTAACATATTTCCATCAGGGTTAGTAATAAGTCTTGTAGCGCCACCGTATTTGCTCACTAAATGACGAGGCGTAAATGTTTTACCACTACTAATTTCCTCCATTAACCTCTGTAAATGTGCAACTTCCTCTGTGTTACTCTTAAGCTGAGCCTGTTTGATCGTAAAGTGTAAACTGTCCATCTCACTTTCAACGGTATTACTCATTTGACCAATCCCTACATAGGCCTCATATTTATCAGGAGCTTTAGCAGCTGCTTGTGTGGCAATATAGGTACCGTAGGAATGACCAATTAAGATAATTTTTTCTTTATCTAGATGATTAGCAATATAGTCAGTCAGTGCTAGTAAATCCTCCACAAGCAAATCAGATGAAAGATTTGAGTAGTCCTCAAAAAAATGATAAGACTTCCCACTAGCCCTTTGATCATAATTTACCACTGTAAATTCGGTTTCCAATAAATCTTGATATTTTTTAGCGTAGGGTATTTCAGAGCGACCTGGTCCGCCATGGACAAAGATGATGACAGGATTATTTTTGTTATGGCCCCGTATCATGATTTCATGGTCACTGCCGTTAATTTCTACCTGTTCTAGCGTACTGATGCTGTTCATGTCCTCTATAGATGATGTCCATGTTGGAAATACAAGTGCTAATAATAGTAAGGAGGTCATAATCAAGACAAGATATTTAATGAACTTTTTAATCCTTTTCATACAATACCTACTTTACATGCGTTTCATAAAGCTAGCATGATACATTTTTCTTTTATACACATAAAAATACATACTCAGAGGCCACCAAAGTGTCACAAAAATAGGGTAAATCGCCCATATAACGCTTGGTGAAGAAACAACATTTACTGTAATGAAAAAGATACTAATTAGTATCGTAGCTGTAACGGAGAATGCTACAAAGGTTTTTCGTTGCGCGTGATATAAAGCTAGAGGCCACCATATCACTAAAAAAGCAGGATAAATTGCCCAAGGGTATTGAGGAGATACAATCATATTCAATATAGAGTAATAGATGATGGTAGAAGCACATCCAATTAGAGCTGTTTTTAACGTTTTTGCCTTTTCATCTAAGTACATGAGGATTGGCCACCAGATAATTGGATAAATCGCATAGATAAACCATAAATGATCTGGTGCGTAAATATAATTTTCAACTATTAGAAATGTAATAATTAAGGCACTACAAACAATTGAGTATTGTTTATACAATTTTTTAGCCATAAAGAATAACGTAATAGGCCAAAACAGTAGCAATAAGCATGGATATACAAACCACATTGTTTGAGGAGATGTCGTATAATTAACAACCCCTAAAAAAATCATTGTCATCAAGCTCCCCGCTATAGAAAAGTTAATAAAGTTCCTCATGTTTATTCACCCCATTTCTTACGAGACCACACAAAGTACATCGATAAAGGCCACCAAAGAATGGCGAAAATCGGATAGATTGCCCAAATAGTATGTGGTGTGTAATAAAGATTAATAAAAATAAAAAATGCAATGATTAAGCCACTACCCCAAATTGAAAATTCTAAGTTTAATTTAGCCATGTTTTTCTTTGCTGGTTCTTTAACACCTAACTCTTGCTTTAAGTCTTCGATATCTCCAAATTCTACAATGGCTTTATTAATGGCATCCTCTTGTTCTTTACCTTGGTCCATCAAATAAAATACTTTTTCTTCAAGATTTTCAATGATTTCTTGTTTAACCATTTCCGTTTCGTTAGTTCGAGGAATGTCTTTAAAAAGCTCATCAATATGGTTTTTTATTCTTTTCATTCTAAGCCCTCCATAAATAAATCGATTATTTCCTTTACTTCCGACCATTCTTTCACTAGCTCATTTAAATAGGCCTTACCTAATGATGTAATACGGTAATACTTTCTTTTGCCTCCATGTGAGACATCTCCATAATAGGCTTCAATAATTTCTTTTTTTTCGAGACGTTGAAAAACTGCATACAAAGTTGCTTCCTTGATTTGAAACCGATTGTTTGTACGGAGACTTATTTCCTGAGAAATTTCGTAGCCATAACGGTCTTTTTCTGAAATTAACCGTAAAATAATCGAATCCAAATGTCCTCGGATAATATCACTGCGAACCATAAGTCACCTACTTTTTTTATTGCTCTATCTGTCAGAGTAATAGTAGCAAACATTACTCTGTCTGTCAAAGTAATTTATTCCCCTTTTTTTACAATGATGATGAGATTTTCAATAAAAAAACCCATTCGCTGAAAAGCCCAAAAGGACTATTTCATAGCGAATGGAGTTCGAGTACTCTTTTTACATATACAATGCAGCAAGGAAAATCCCTAAAGACTCCTCGTAAATGTCATCAAACTGGCTGATTGGTAAAGGATTTGTACCACTTCCTAATTCAACAGTGAAGCCTGGTCTACGCCAATCTTGAATAAACCAATCTTTATAACCAGCATAGCTTCCAGCAGATTGAACGGGCTCATAGCCACTTACTCTACTAAATTCATTTACAAGCACCTCTGATTCTGGGGGCTCTAGATTTTCAAAACCCCAATATATGACACGTCCCTGTGTATGAAAGGCTAATACTCTTGAAAAATCACGTTGCTTGGTCAAATCAGCCATTGCAATGGCTTCAGGTTCAGATAGTGGTCTTTCACCACCATAATCTCTTGGCCCTGGTGTTTTTGGATTACGGGCACTTTCAAGCTCCCATTTGGCAGGGAATTGGTCATTCAAATCAATCCCATGAATATTTGCTTTCCAGCCAGAAAAATCAGCGTTATCATTATTCCATGCAATTAGTTGATTTCTTAATGCTTCATCATTTGGTGGGCCTTGTATTACTAAATCTACGCCATCAGGATTTACCATAGGAACGATAGAAAGGAATGTTTGCTGATAAAGAGAAAATGGAGAAATTCCACGAATACTACTTTGATTGGTGAGGGCGAGCAAATAGTCATTTAAAAATGTTAGAATAATAGGTGTAGTAATCCATTCGTTTGCATGGAAGGAGCCATTATAGTGTACACGTTTTGCACCATGGCCAATCGACAGCTCAGGTAGCTCCTTCCCTAAAACGGAACTGCCAATGTTTGAGCTATGAAGAAAAGGATATGCATCAAGGAGCTTTCTGAGATCATTTATCATATGGGTATACGTGTAAGTTTGCTTACCTTCAACTAAACGCCATGTGATACGTTGGGGTATGCGGATCATTTGACCGATTTGTAATCGATTTGGATTGAGATCAGGATTAACAAGCAATAGGGCGACTAGGGGGAGGTTTCGGCTCTGGGCAATCTGCCAAAAAGAGTCTCCTTGTTTAATTTGATAGTTGTTGGTCACAAAACCAGGAATACGAACCCGTTGTCCAACTCTTAAAAATTGGGGATTTATATTTTCATTAGAATCTAAAATGAGTTGAAGAGGAATTTTAAATACCTCACTGAAATGCCAAAGTGAATCTCCTGGTCTTACGATAATATCCACATGTTTTCTCTCCTTAATTAGAAATGGTTCAATATAAAATGTATATGAAAAATACAGAGACTTATTGATACAAAATCAGCAAAATTTCTTTATGATGAATCTAAAATAGGAGAAAATGAGTTGTTTTTACATGTATACTAGTAATCATACTAAAGTAAAAGAAAGGTAAAGGTAGGAAAACCAAATGTTAAATAGATTAAAATTGGGTATACGCTCAAAGATTTCATTAGGTTATATCGTAATCATTCTTTGCCTACTTGCGACGGTTGTCATATTAAATAATCAAATTACATCTTTGCAGAAGGAAAGAAATTTTATTATTAAGTACGATTCCAATGTTCTAACTTTAACCAATGAAATTGAAAAATATATATTGGATATGGAATCAAGTCAACGGGCTTTCATCATTACGGGTAAGCAGAGTTATCTGGAACCCTATGATAATGCAGCTGAAAATTGGAAAATAGATTTTAATGAACTCTATCAACAAATGAAAGATAAACCAGCTCAGCAGGACAAACTTAAAGAGATAGAGGAAACAATTGAACATTGGGTTGCAACGTCAGGCGAACCAACTATTCAATATAAAAAGGATAATAATATAGAAGCATTAAATGATTTTTTTAAAGTGGATAATGGTCGTCAGGATATGGAAAAAATGCGCAAATTATTCGATTCATTCCGTGCCACTGAAAATGCTTATACACAGGCAAAGGCAAGTCAGTTAGATAAGCAAAATAGTAAATTAACTAGTGCTCTATTTGGGATCTTAATTTTAGTTTCTACAATAGCTATTGCTATCGCTAGTGGCATTTCCCGTTCAATTGTAAAAACGATAACGGAAGTTACACAAACAATTCAAGAAATAGCAGCTACAAAAGGTGATTTTACAAGAAGAATCCATGTGAATACAAACGATGAAGTGAATGAACTTGCTAATGCAACGAATACGCTTTTAGAGTCCGTCGAAAAGAGGGAATGGCTACAAAGCAATGTAGCTGAAATCGTGACAAATTATCAAGGTATTTCAGCAATTTCAAAATTAGCGGAGACCTTCCTATCAGAAGTAGCACAGAAAACCCAAGCATCCCTTGGCGCATTTTATGTTCGAGAAGTAACAGAGAATCAAGTACAGTTTGTGAAAAAGGCTGCTTTTGCTGACACGGATGATTGTGTTGGTATGGAGAGTTTCAAAATAGGACAAGGGTTAATCGGTCAATGTGCATTAGAAAAGAGAGTGCTATTCTATGATAATATTCCGAGAGACTATCGTTTAATCAAAACGGGATTAGGTGAAATTAGACCACAAAATATTTTATTGATTCCTGTCATTTTTGAAAATGAAGTTATAGCGGTTGTTGAAATAGCAACAATGGCTAAATTCAGTAAGTTACAGCAAGAATTAGTGAGACAGGTTACTGAAACCTTTGGACTAACAGTTAATAGTGTTTTAGGGCGTATGGAAATTGTACGTTTATTGAATGAATCTAGAGCAATGACAGAGGAATTACAGGTCCAATCAGAGGAGCTTCAAACACAATCAGAGGAATTACAAATGCAGACAGAAGAGCTGACTATGATTAATGAGCAGCTTGAGGAACGCACGAAAGAGGCAGAGTCCAAATCAAGAGAGCTAGAGAAAGCGAAGAAGGAATTAGAAGAAAGTGCAGAGCAGCTTATCCTTAACTCTAATTACAAATCCGAATTTTTAGCGAATATGTCACATGAATTAAGAACACCTTTAAACAGCATATTAATATTATCTGAAATGCTAGCAGAAAATAGCCAACACAACCTAACAGACGAGGAAGCAGAGTTTGCTAAAGTTATTCATTCTTCAGGAGAGGACTTGCTAGCTCTAATCAATGACATATTAGATTTATCTAAAGTGGAGGCCGGGAAGCTTGATATTATTTTTAATGAAGTGAATATGAGCGAAGTACCTGTACAAATTGAACATACCTTTGCACCAGTTGCGAGGAAGAAAAACTTAGCATTCCATATTTCAAAGGCGGATCATGTAGTGGATGTATTCTATACGGATGAGAAGAGATTCCAGCAAATCTTAAAGAATTTATTATCGAATGCCTTTAAATTTACTGAGCAGGGATCTGTCACATTAGACATTAACCAGCTTACACCACAACAACTAACAAACAATATGCAGGATATAAGTACGGATTGGTTAGAAATTACTGTTTCAGATACAGGAATAGGTATTCCAAAAGACAAACACCAGCTGATTTTTGAATCATTCCAACAAGCAGATGGAGCTACGGTCCGAAAATATGGTGGAACGGGTCTTGGTCTTTCTATTTGTAAGGAATTTGCAAAATTACTTGGTGGATGGATTACATTACAAAGTACTGAAGGACAAGGTAGTAGCTTTACGTTAACGATTCCGAGTCTACCAAATGGAATTGAAGAGGAGCATTGCCAAAAGCTTGCCATGAACGAAGTGGCAGTGACGACGGTGGAAGAGGAACAAATCAAAGAGCAGCCAGTAGCAATGGAAGAAGCCCTTCAACATGAGGTTGAGGTGTTTCAAGGGAAAAATATTTTAATAGTTGATGATGATAACCGTAATATTTATGCGTTGAAAACGGCATTAGAAAAAAGAGGCATGCATATTCTAGTTGCCAAAGATGGACTAGAATGTTTAGAGGTCTTGCAGGCTAATCCAGATATCGATCTTGTTCTGATGGATATAATGATGCCTAATATGGATGGCTATGAAGCAATGACTATTATTCGTCAGCAAATGAAACGTATCGATTTGCCAATCATTGCATTGACTGCTAAAGCGATGAAAAATGACCGTGATAAATCATTGCAGGCAGGTGCATCTGATTATATTAGTAAGCCATTAAATTTAGATCAATTAATATCAGTTTTAAGAGTATGGTTAGTTTCTAAGGGGAGTTAATTAACATGGAACAACAATTTCAGCCTTTGGAGCAAAATATACAATTAAATAAGCATACAAATTTAGAAATTGATTTGTTACTAGAAGCTATTTATCGTTTATCGGGTTATGATTTTCGGCAATATAATCGTTCATCCATTTCACGCAGAATCTACAATAGGATGGCGATAAATAACATCCCAACGATTTCACGTGTACAAGAAAAGGTCATTCATGATAAAGAATTTTTAGAGCAGATATTAAACGATTTTTCGATAAATGTAACAGAGATGTTCCGCAACCCAAGCTTTTTTAAGGCCTTTCGTGAAACGGTCATCCCTGTTTTACGAGAATATCCAGAAATCCGTATTTGGCATGCAGGCTGTGCAACAGGTGAAGAAGTATATTCTATGGCTATCTTGCTTCAAGAAGAGGGGCTAATAGAGAGATCTGTAATTTATGCAACAGATATGAACGAGCAAGTATTAGAAAAAGCTAAGAAGGGGGCCTTTCCAATTCATAAAATGCAGGCATATACAAAAAACTATATGCTTGCTGGAGGTGCCCATGCTTTTTCAGAATACTATCAAACAGATTATCAATATGCTTACTTTCATCCAACATTATTGAAAAATATTATTTTTGCTCAACATAATTTAGTAACAGATCATTCATTTAATGAATTTCATGTTGTTCTGTGCAGAAATGTTCTTATTTATTTTTCACCTAAGCTTCAGAGCCAGGTACATCAATTATTTTATGAAAGTCTAAGTGACAAAGGTTTTTTATGCTTAGGGGATAAAGAAACATTGCGATTTGAAGAGGTTATTTCAAAGTATAAGGAGATTTCTGGAAACGAAAGAATTTATCAAAAAATGTATTAATGAGTAAGAGGCTATCTTTAACGGATAGCCTCTGCTTTTTTATATAGTATTAGTGCTAGCTTGAATCATTAAAACACACATGTCATCAGGCTGATTCTCTTGTTTATCCTTAGGCAAAAGGTTATCGATTAGGCATTGTGAATAATCCCACTTTGAGGATGTTAGCGTTTGCAAATGCTTTTCTGATTCTAATTCACAGGGTCCCATTGCCTCTAATACACCGTCTGTAAATAACACGATTTGAATGTCATGCTCATATTGAATATATTGCTTTTTCACTTTTATTTCATCGAAGAAACCGACTGCACAGCTACCCTGATCTAATGGAATACATGTTTTTTCATCGATTAGTGCATATCCAGGAGGATGGCCAGCATTTATGTACTCGACTGTTTTTTGCTCTGTATCAATGATTAAATAAATCGCTGTAAAATAATAAAGATTATTCTCTTTCCCATCTTGTAATAGCGTCATATAACGATTCAGTTCTTGGATGACAAGCTCAGGTTCTACCAATTGCTTAACCGCCTCTCTTAGAACAGAGGAGATGAACATACAAACCAACGCTGCCGATATACCGTGACCCATCATATCCAATAATATAATGGCATAACGATGATCGTCTATTTTGTACCAATAATACATATCTCCTGCCAAATTAGAGGATGGTAAATAAGAAACTTCAATACGGATGTCCTTCTCATTTAACGGTGGGCTAAGAAGACTCCTTTGTACATGGGTTGCTAAATCTAGTTCATATTGTATTTTCTTTTCATGCTGTGTGTGCCAGTCTAATTCTGCCTTTAAACGTAAGGCAACACGCATTCTGGCAAGCAACTCTGTTTTATTAATTGGTTTAGTAATATAATCTACACCACCAATGTCTAGGGCTTCTGCCAGTTTGTTTTTATCCTCGAGTGCTGTAACAAAAATGATTTGAATATCTTTTAATCTCTCATTTTGCTTAATGCGTTTGCAGGCCTCAATACCATCTACTTCCGGCATCATAATATCTAACAAAATTAAATCTACTGAATTTCCTGTCGGATTGGGTGAATCTAATTGTAAATAATCAAATAGCTCATAAGCAGATGAAAGAGAAACACAGTTATCATAACCTGCATTTTTTAGTATTTTCTCAATGACAAATAAATTGACTTGATTGTCATCTACTAGAAGAATGGTCATAGTACTTTCCCCTTACTCTGATTGAATTGTGCAGATTATTTTTCACATATATAAAATACTTTCAACTTTATCATTATACAAAACATCAGAGAATAAAGGTATTTTGGCGATTTGAATGTATGGTTTACTAGGTATATGAAGAAGAAGGGCGTTATATTTTCGCTTTTTTAAATCCTTGGTAGATATCAAATACATTTGCTAAAACAGCAATAATCATACTGACAAGTAGGATTTTATCAATAGTGAAGGCAACTTTAGCTGAGGTTGTTTCTGTAATAGCCGCAATATAAGGGATAGAGGCGCTGTGAATAAAATCTTGGTGTATCGCTATTAAAATAAACACAATCGTTCCTACACTTTGAAGTAGTGCATTAGTGATGGCAATAGGCATTGTCCACTGTCCTGCACGCCATTTTAATAAGGTTAAAGTGAGACTTAGGATAATACATAGTAAGACCATGGGAATAAACGATTGTAAAATATTTTGATTAAAGATAGGCATAACAAATTTCAAGCTGCCGTTGTCATTTGTTGTATAAATACCTAAAAGACGATAGGCATTCCAGTAAACAAAAGAAAAAATAAGTATTCCTAAAAGGCTAAAAATCGTATCACTTATAGGAATAATTTTATCTTTGGGAATCCTTTTAATCTGTACTAAATCATCAGGTGACCATGGCTTGGTATCTCTCAGAAAAGGCATCGAAAACCTTTCAGCCCTAGAACGGTCCTTAATGATAAAAATAACCGTAACCCAAAACAAAACGTGAAATAACACAGCAATAATTGCAACAATCATCCCTACAAATGCTGTAATAATGGTTGTGAGAAGTGCTTCTTCTCCAGAATAGAGAACCATCTTCTCTGTTATTTGAACAATGATCGTAATAAGAATTGCCCAAGGAATAATTAGCTTGATGGTTCTTGTATATTGTTCAAAATTCTTTGGACCAATTAAAAAGTGGGGAGTATCCTGATAGCGTGCAGCAACTTCTGAAGGGCTTCCAAGCTTCCTAATTACTTCCTTCACCTCAGATTCTGTATATTGCTCTGGCAACATATCCTCAATAGTAGCCTTTAGTTCAACCTTGATTATCTCACGTTTATTTTTATGTAGCCTTTTAGTCACTTCGTGAATATATGAATCAATTAAAGTCATACATTTTCCTCCTTTAATCATTTTCAGTACTCATTAATTGGTCGTGGTAATATATGTTATTATGGGGTATAAAAATTAATATGAAAAATTCGTGAACAACATGCAACAATTTGAAAATGGAGGGGACATGATGAGGGTTGTAGAGAAATTATTAAAAGAGCAAGATTTTGTAGCCTTTGTGAATATCGTTGTAGGAGCGTATCCAGGAAGATTGAATGGAACACAAATAACAAAAGAACAGCTGAAAAAGCTCTTTATGCAAAATCAGAGCAATGATGAATCTCTTCATTATTACGGACTTTGGGAAAAGGACAAACTCATTGGTGGTATGCGACTACATGACTTTCAAATGAATCTGTTCTCTAAAATGCTACCAATTGGTGGGGTAGGACTTGTTGCAGTTGATTTATTACATAAAAAAGAGAAGGCTGCAAAAGAATTAATCCAACATTTCTTTAACATCTTTTTAGAAAAAAATATCCATTTTGTGGCCTTGTATCCGTTTAGACCAGATTTTTATAAAAAAATGGGTTTTGGCTATGGACCGAAAATCTATCAATACTTGGTAGAGCCTTCAAACTTCCCGAAAGGACCAACCAAAAAGCACCTTAAATATTTGACAGTTGAAGATCAACAACAGCTAGTAGATTGCTACAACAGGGTAGTAGCAAAAAAACATGGGATGTTTCTTAAAACACAATCGGAACTATCTTTTATTTTTAATAATCCAGATAACTATGTGATTGCAATGGAACAGGAAGGTACAGTTCAGGGCTATATTGCCTTTTCTTTTAATAAACAAAGCGATAGTAATTTTATGCTAAATAATTTGGTCATTAAGGAGTGGATCTATGAAACTCCGGAGGCTTTGCTAGAGCTTAGTACATTTTTAAACAGTCAAGCAGATCAAGTAAACCGAATCGAATGGAATACACAAGAAGAAAATGTCCATTTCTTTTTAGAGGATGTTAGAAATGGCACAAATCATTTAATTCCAAGTGTCTATCACGCAAGTGCCGTGTCAGGAATTGGTCTAATGTACCGTATAATTAATGTGAAGGGCTTTTTTGATGAGCTACTAACACGCAATTTTAACGGTGTCACTTTGACCTTTAAATTGAATGTTATGGATTCGTTACTGGCAAAAAATAATCAGCAACTTATTGTTGAGGCTGTTAACGGTACAATTAAAATGCTAGAAAGTGATAGCTATGATGTTGAAGTAACGATAGATGTAGCTGAGCTTTCATCACTAGTAATGGGCGTAGTAACGGTCCAAGAGCTATTTATGCTGAGTCGAATACAGATTAGTGATAATCAGTATTCACAGGCTTTACAGCAATTCTTCTATGTGTTTGAAAAGCCCACATGTATATCTGCATTTTAGAATGGGCGTGAGGGCTTTTAATCATTTTTGATGAGAATGGAAGAACGTGTTGGCCTTTCAAGTGGCGTTATATTAATAATAAAGTAGCTTATGATTAGTATGAGGATAATTAATGAATAAATTAACGTATTTAGAGGATGATCATGCTCCACAATAATTAGTCGAATCATTGCTGTGATACCTATATAGATAAAATAGCGAAGTGGAAAATGGTAATCCTCCTTAAAATATTTAATGATCATTGTGATGAATTCGAAATATAAAAAGAAAATAAGAATATTGGCAAGGAATAGTTTATAATCACCATCTTCCTTAGCGAATAGTAATATTTTAAGAAATTCAATTAGCTCCTTAAATAATAAAAAACAGAGAATCAGTGCTAATAGTACAAGGCAAACATTGAGAAAGAGCTGTAGAGATTTTGGCACAGCTTTAATGAGCTGTAAATAAGTCGTATTTTTTTGATTCATCCAATTCCTCCAATCGGTTTTGTAAATACATCATCATATGGTCGAGTAGTAGTGTATTATGATATAAATATAACAATTTGTCGTAAATCTTTTCTTAGTATTTTGTAAAGTTTTGGTATATTTTAATGAAAGAAAGTTTTCAAAATAATTTAGTGGTATGCTAAAATAGATGTGCATGAATATAAAATATAAAAGGGGTTTTTGAAATGGCAAAATCTGCAAAAACTGATGCGAAAATTACACCAGAACGTTTAGAAGAAGCGTTAAATGTTCGTGATCGACTTATTATCGAGCTACTGGTACAAGTACTTGATGAAAAGCTAGTAATTGAGCGTCCTGTATTACGTGAACGTCTAGGGAACCTTGTAGATCTTGCAGATCACGATGCAGAGCTTAAGGAAACAATCCACGCAGTAATTAACAAACTATAATGTAAAAGAGGAATGCTACGGATATGCGTAGCATTCTTTTTTATATAGTATTTTATCATGTAAAGCGTTCTACCAAGTCGTACATGCGCTCTGCCTCTGTATGAAGCTCCATAGAGGAGTGCATGATAGATGTCACTGCTGACTTTTGTTCGTCAATAGAAGCGTTAATTTGTTCGGTAGCTGCGGCAGATTGTGTAGCGACACTTGCTATTTCATTGATGGCGTTCATCACGACTATTCGATTTTGCGCCATGTCATTCATTCCTTTGTCTAAAGAAACAAGGTGCTTTGTAATGCCATGAATGGAGTCTGCTAGAAAAGTAAAGGCTCCCTTTACTTCCGTAATCGACATGGCCTGATTTTGTGACAGTTGGAGCGTGTGTATCATTTTTGAATCTGAATTAGCGGTATCGACCTCAATACGCTGTAATAGGTTTCTAACCCGATTAGTAGCTTCATTCGTATCCTCAGATAAATGACGGACTTCCTCAGCTACGACAGCAAACCCTTTGCCATGTTCACCTGCACGGGCTGCTTCAATACTTGCATTTAGCGCTAATAGATTTGTTTGTTCAGAAATGGATGTAATTGTTTGTACGACTTGATGAATTTCTTTCATTTGGCTTGTCAAACTTGAGAAAGTTGTTCTTAATTCCTCAATCACTTGCGTAAACTCACTTGAATTTTGAAGTAATACATCTACTTTTTGTCTACCGTTTTCTTGTGATTGATTAATGATATTCATATTTTCTGTAATCTCACTATATTTATCTGTAGCATTTGAGATAAGTGAGGACAGTGTTTCTACTTTACTAATGGCCATTTCTGCTTCCTCAGCTTGTACTACAGCTCCCTTAGATATATCATTGATGGCTTGATGAATTTCATCAGCAGAAGCAGTCGTCTCCTCAGTAATAGCACTCAGCATTTCTGAAGAAACGCGCATTTGGGACGCACTATCCTTTGTATTGTTGACCATTTCGTGTAAGCTATGTTTCATATTATTCACGTTACTAGCTAGTATACCTAGTTCATCTTCTGTAGTAACAGGTATGTCATCACCAGTTAGCTTGCCTTTAGCAATATCAGATGTAATGACCATAATTTTTCGTATATAGGTTGTCATTCGTCCAGAGAAGAACCAGAAGAGTGATACACCAATAATCGTTGCAAGGATGGTCATGCCTAGTGTGTAGTATAAAACATTATTCGTACCTGCATTAAAGTCCATTTCGTATGTACCAGCTGCTATAATCCAGCCCCAATGCTTGTCCTTTTCTACATAAGTTATCTTAGGCGCAACGATTTCAGGATTTGAGGGAAGGGCCCAATCATAACGTACATATCCTCCTCCAGCATTTGCTGCTTCAATCATTTCTCGTACAAAATAGCGCCCATCCTCTGTTTGTAAATCTGAAATATTTTGTCCTTCTAGGGATGGATGAGTTTCAACCATACCACTATCTTGGAAAGCATAGAAATAAAAATTATCTCCATATTTAACAGGATTATCAATGGATCTTTTGTTATCTTCAATTTTATTACCAACGATCTGTGTTCTAGCACTTTCCTGAGCTTCTTCTAGCGTTAATTTCCCATTTTGAACTTGAGTATCTAACTGTGCAATTAGTTCAAGTATGCCAAGTGTGCCATTTTTAAGACTATCTCGACCTACCTGATCGAGTTCTCCTTTCACCACCATATAATTGACGGTTCCAACTAGTCCTGTTGATAGTAGAATAACTATAATAGCAAGACTAACAAGTTTATTACGTACTGACTTCATAAGATACAACCCCCGTTCCTTCATTCCTTCAATATAGTTCTATTATAATATATAATTTTTTAATAAAATAGAAAATTCTGAAAATAAATACGGTATTTTAAGTGAAATAGGTCCAAAAAAATCACCCCAATCAAGAGTAAAAAACAGCTCTTAATTGGGGTGATGTTGAAGCTTAATATAGCAGGTTTACATCGATTAATACACTTTATCTCCATTGAAAATAGAGTTCTTTACAATTACATAATCAACATTGCGAATAGCCTCTAGCTTTGTGCCACCAGCATATGAAATAGATGACTGTAAATCTTGTTGCATCTCGATTAATGTATCTTTGATGCTACCTTTATGTTCAACGTACATTTTCTTACCTTCGACGTTTTTACGTTCACCTTTTTGGAATTCAGAAGCAGAGCCGAAGTATTCCTTCACTGTTCTACCCTCGATTTCGATTGTTTCACCAGGTGACTCTTCGTGACCAGCGAATAATGAACCGATCATTACCATTGAAGCACCAAAACGTACAGATTTAGCGATATCTCCATGTGTACGAATGCCACCATCAGCAATAATTGGTTTTGTAGCAGCCTTTGCACACCAACGTAGTGCAGCTAGTTGCCAGCCGCCAGTACCAAAACCTGTTTTGATTTTAGTAATACATACTTTACCTGGTCCAATCCCAACTTTTGTTGCATCTGCGCCAGCATTCTCAAGCTCACGCACCGCTTCAGGTGTTCCTACATTACCTGCGATAACAAAGCTTTTTGGTAAATGCTTTTTAATATGCTGAATCATACGAATAACAGCATTTGAATGACCATGTGCAATATCAATTGTAATAAAATCAGGTACCAAATTAGTAGCTGCTAATTCTTCAATAAATGTATATTCCTCTTCTTTTACACCAACGCTAATAGAAGCAATTAAGCCATTTCCTTGCATTTCTAGAATAAAGTTTCGACGAGTTTCTGGTTGGAAACGGTGCATGATGTAAAAGTAACCGTTTTCAGCAAGTTTCTTTGCAAGATTTTCATCGATAATTGTTTGCATATTTGCAGGTACTACTGGAAGTTTAAAAGTGTGACCACCTAAAGTAACAGAAGTATCACATTCTGAACGACTTTCTACAATACATTTTGCGGGAATTAGTTGAATATCCTCATAGTCAAATACGTTATCCATTATATACACTCCTAAAATACGAATATTTTTTAAGATTTAATTTAAATTGTTCGCCATTTGGTAATTTACATGATTTTTGAGTAAATGTCAAAGCTTTTGTGAAAATAAATAAAAAATTTAAAAAGAAAGGAGACAACTTACTTTGAAGATGAAATATTCTAGTTATAATTTGTGTTATGTTTTATAATCCATGTACAATAGAATTGTTTTAAAAAATGACAAAGGAGTGTTGAAAATGGCAGTAGAGGTTTATTTGAATTTTAATGGAAATTGTCGAGAGGCAGTTGCGTTTTACGAAGACGTTTTTAATACGGACAAGGCTGAAATTATGACGTTTGGAGAGACACCACAAAATCCAGACTATCCATTACCAGAAGAAGCAAAAGATCTTGTCATGCATACACGACTTATTGTATTCGGTAGTAGAATTATGTTCTCAGATACATTTCCAGGCATGCCATTTTCCACAGGGAATAATGTCACATTAGCTGTTGTATCCGATGATGAAGAGCAAATGCGTCAAGCATTTGATAAGCTTAAAGAAGGTGGTAACGTGAGAATGGAGCTTCAAGAAACATTTTGGAGCAAATGTTACGGCTCACTTACAGACAAATTTGGCGTTGAATGGCAATTTAGCCATGAGGTAAATGAATAATTAAATAACAAGATAAAAGCACGATGATAGGGCTAAACCAAGTATCATCGTGCTTTCTTATTTAGTAATTAAAACGATCTACATAGCCTTGTAATTCATCTGCCATATCAAGCAATGTTTTAGCAGAAGAGGCGATTTCCTGCATGGAAGATAATGTTTGTTCCGTTGAAGCGGCAACCTCTTCAGATGCAGCTGCGTTTAGTTTTGCATGATCTGACAGTTCAATAGCAGTAGCGGATACCTCCTCTACAACGGCAGACATTTCTTGTGCTGAAGCTGATATATCCTCCATTTTAGGAGCAATTTCTCGAAGACTTCCAACGATACTTATAAATTTCTTTTTCGTATCCTCGGATAGCTGTAAACCTTCTTGAACGTCTGCAGAAGCTTTCGTCATCGTTTGTACAGATTTAGCTGTATCTTGTTGTATGCCAGTAATCAGAGTAGAAATTTGCTCTGCTGATTGATGAGATTGCTCCGCTAATTTACGTACTTCATCTGCTACAACTGCAAAGCCTTTACCGTGTTCACCTGCTCGTGCTGCTTCAATAGCAGCATTAAGAGCAAGAAGGTTTGTTTGGTCTGAAATAGCGCTAATAATTTCTATAATGGAGCCAATTTCTTTTGTACGATCAAATAGGGATTTAATCATCGTATCGGATTGAGCCACTGAATCATGAATGGATACCATTTGATTAACAGTGTGCTCAACAGATTGACTACCTTCTTCCGCTAATTGGATGGCCTGACTGGATAGGTCTGAAACTTGTAGGGCACTATCTGCTACCTCTACAACACCTTTTGCAATTTCCTCAATAGAAACAGCATTTTGATCGATTCCTGTTGTTTGTTTTTCCGTACTAATCGCTACCTGTTGCATAGCCTCTGTCACTTGCTCAGATGCAGCGATATTTTGCTCAGCATTCGCTGAAAGACCTTGTGCCGAGGTTTGAACATGTTGTGAGCTTTGATCAACATTGCGGATCAGTCTTTTTAAGCTAACTTTCATTGAGACAAATGCTTCAGCAAGCTGTCCTATTTCATCTTTGGTATGAATATCAATAAACTCTGTCAAATCACCTTCACTAATTTTAAGAGCACTTTGCTGTAGTTGTTTAATTGGGTTAACAATAGATTTAATCATTGAGAGCATAAAGATAATACCAACAATAATAGAAATACCAATAATAAGTAATGTAATAGTAAAGGTTGAGGTAGCAGCGTTAGTAGCCTCTGCAATGAACATTGTACCAATTATCTTCCAGCCTGTGATTTCATTTGTTTCAAAGCGTAAATGACGGTCACCTTCAGTAATAATACCTTCCTGCTTTTCGTAAATTTTTGAAACATAATCTTCCGTTGCCTCTGTGCCGCTTTCCTTATCTTTTTGAGCAATATATAACTTATTATTATCTAACAGAGAGGCAAAGCCCGTTTCTCCAATACGTGTTTGATCTGTCAGTGCACTTAGAAGAGAGATATTTAAATCTAAGGCAATTACGCCAGAATCATCAGGAAGAGCTTGCATAACTGTCACAACGATGTTATTTGTTGATTTCGAGATATATGGAGAAGTGATGGATACATGTCCTTTATTATCAATGGCTTCTATATACCAAGGACGTTTCCGAGGATCATAATCACTTGCATAGTCATGGACAGGTTCATCAATCATTCGCCCATCAGCAGTCCCTATATATACTAGTTCTACTTCAGGGTGTGTATTTACATATTCCTGAAAAAGACCTTTTAATTCAGCTTTTTTATCATCTTGTAAATAAGACTGATTTATTTTCTTGGCAAAATATTCGATATCATGAACTCTAGGAGCAATTGTATTGGTAATATTACTATTAAGCATACGCACACTTTCCTTGGCGCTTGCTTGCTGCTCTTCTAGTATTTGATTTTTGGTACTTTTAAAGGAGGTATACCCGATTAAAAGTGCGGGAATGAGAAGTATGACTAAAAATGCAAAGATGAGTTTCTTTCTTAAACTAATTCGTTTCATATAGTATTCCTCCTTAAACGACATTATTGAAGTGTAATAGAATTAACTACGTGATTGGTTTTATTACACTAGTAGTCTCCTAAGTCGTTCAAATGTTTAATCTGATTCTAAGAGGAAAATGAATAATAATCAACACAATTTTCTGAAAAATCTGGAAAATAAAGTTATGTAACGCTACTATTTGTAGAAAAATATCTTATTTTGTAATTTCCTATCTTTTTGGAATAGAAAAAATCTGAGTTCAATACTTTCTTGAACTCAGATCTAGCAGTTAAATAATTAATATTTAAAACGATTGACATAACCCTGCAATTCATCCGCCATATCAAGTAGGGTTTTGGCAGACGAAGCCATATCTTGCATAGAAGATAAAGTTTGTTCCGTGGAAGCGGCAACTTCTTCTGTAGCAGCAGCATTTAATTTTGCGTGATCGGAAAGTTCAATAGCGGTCGCTGACACTTCTTCTACAACGGCAGACATTTCTTGAGCAGATGCTGAAATATCCTCCATTTTCGGCGCGATGTTCCGAAGACTTTCAATAATGCTCTCGAATTTTCTACTTGTTTCTTCTGTCAATTGTAAGCCTTCTTGAACATCTGTCGACGCTTTGACCATTGTCTCTACAGATTTTGCCGTATCCTGCTGAATAGTAGTAATGAGCGCGGAAATTTGCTCTGCTGACTGATGTGATTGCTCTGCTAATTTGCGTACTTCATCCGCCACTACTGCGAAGCCTTTGCCATGTTCTCCTGCTCTAGCTGCTTCTATAGCAGCATTTAGTGCTAGTAAATTTGTTTGATCTGAAATAGCACTAATCATTTCTAAAATGGAGCCGATCTCTTTCGTGCGGTCATAGAGTGCTTTAATCATTGTATCTGATTGTGTTACAGAATTATGGATAGAATTCATTTGATGTACAGTTTGTTTGACAGATTGTCCACCTTCTTCTGCCAATTGGATAGCATGGCTAGAGAGGTCAGAAACCTGCATGGAACTGTCTGCCACTTCAACAACGCCTTTAGCAATTTCTTCAACTGAAATGGCATTCTGATCAATACCTGTTGTTTGTTTTTCTGTACTAATTGCCATTTGGTGCATGGCATCGGCAACTTGCTCTGAAGCAGCGATGTTTTGTTCTGCATTAGCAGATAAATTTTGAGCGGCTGTTTGGACATGTTGTGAGCTTTGATCAACATTTCGAATTAATTTTTTTAAGCTCACCTTCATAGAGATAAAGGCTTCTCCAAGCTGACCTATTTCATCTTTAGAATGGATTTCAATAAACTCCGTTAAATTACCGTCACTAATTTTTAATGCGCTTTGCTTCAATTGATTAATTGGGTTAACAATAGACTTTATCATAAAGAGCATGAAAATAACGCCAACGAGAATGGAAACAATAATGATAATTAAATTTATATTCAATGTGGATGCTGCAGCTTTTGCAGCTTCCGCAGTAAACATTGTACCAATTACTTTCCAACCCGTTAACTCATTCGTAACAAATTGTAAGTGACGGTCTTTTTCAATGATAGTACCGCTTTCCTGCTCATAAATTTTTGTTATGTAGCTTTCCGTTGCCTCTGTACCACTTTCTTTATCTGGCTGAGCAATGTAAATTTTATTGTTATCTAAAAGAGAAGCGAAGCCCGTTTCTCCAATACGAATATTATTCGTAATGTCACTTAATGTAGAAATATTTAGATCTAATCCTAATACGCCAGAACCATCCGGTAATGCCTGAGTAATTGTGATGACAATGTCACCTGTAGATTGTGTAACATATGGTGCAGTAATTGAGGTCTTTCCATTATTAGCTAAAGCCTGCTTATACCAAGGTCTTGTCCGAGGGTCGAAGCCATCAGGATACTCTTGAACAGGCTGATCAAACAGTTTGCCTTCAGCAGTTCCAATATATATCAGATCTACTTCAGGGTGCATGTTGACATATTCACTTAATAATGACTTCAGTTCTAAAATGCTCTCATCTTGAAAGTAAGTTTCACTAAATTTCTGTGAAAAATATTGTACATCTTTCAATTTAGGTTCAATCATGTTTGTAATATTGGAATTTAGAATGCGTACACTTTCAGTCGCACTTGCGCGTTGCTCCTCTGAAATTTGCTGTTCAGCACTTTGGTAAGATACTATTCCAATCAAGAGTGTTGGGATGAGAAGCATGGCTAAAAACGAAAAAATAAGCTTTTTTCTTAAACTTAGTTGTTTCAATTGTATTATCCTCACATAATATTTTATTCTATACTTTTCCCTTAAAGGTAAATAATACTCATTCTATCAGAAATAAAATAAAAGTTAAGTACTTTGAATTAATTATTTCTTAGTAATGTATATCATTATCAATTGTTTGAAATTTCCTTAAATTGATGGCGTTAGAAGCTATATAAAGCTGCTTTTTGATGTATACTAATGCTCAAAAGAGGAGGGAATGAAGTCATGATTCATCAAATAGGACAAGTAATGTTATATGTTAATGATCAAGATGCAATTGTTAAGTTTTGGACAGAAAAAGTGGGGTTTGTGGTCATTTCTGAACAGGAAGAAGCAGGCATGCGCTGGATTGAAATTGCACCAACTAAGGAAGCTCAAACATCCTTTGTGCTTCATAACAAAGAAATTATTGCTAAAATGCAACCTGATCTAAATTTAGGAACACCTTCTATTATGTTTTACGCTGATAAAATTGAAGAGATGTACCAAGATTTTCAGGCAAAGGGCGTAAAAGTAGGAGATCTAGTCATGATGCCAATGGGTAGGGTTTTTAACTTTGCTGACCCTGAAAATAACTACTTTGCCTTGGTTGAAAAGAAAAAATAAATAACGGAATCTGCTTGTTTTTTGTTAGAGTTAAGTAAAAATGAGCAGATTCCTGTTTTAGATTATTTAATAGCTAGATTTGTCGTCTATGATAAATCCTCACCAAAAATACCAACCGTTTGCCGATCTATTACAAATTCATGGCCATTCCATTTTAAAATATTTTCTACATAGCCTAATCCATCAGCATGATATCTACCTGCAATTTCTTGATATCCTAAAATTTCATACGTTCCATCTCGGTCGTAATCAACAGGATATAGTCCTCCAAAAGGATCTACCCAGCCTTCAATCGGTTGCTTCAAGGTGCCATCTGGATTATAAATTTCAGCTAAGTAGTCGGTTCCTTTATACTGTAAATCAATTGTGTATTTAATAGCAGGATTAAAACTCTGAACAACAGCCTTATAATGATCTACATAATTGACCTTATATTTAAGTTTATTATTAAAAGACTCTGCATCAAAGATGGAACGAACTTGATTGTTGATGGAGGAAAAAATCTCACCATTTACAATTCCGCCGCTACCTCCTGTATCAGACACAACCAGAATATCCTCAATATGATTACCAGTAAAATCGCCCAAGAAAATAGTCGGATTATAGCCCATATTTTGTTTCAATGGAAGTTGCTCCATTTGTCTTGTTTGACCATAAAAAATAGACAGTGTTAGATTTCTCCAGAAAGGACTATCAGGCTGTTTAGTGCCCATTAAAAAAATGGTTTCAAAAAAACCATCCCCGTTAATATCTCCAAACTTAGTTTGAATAACTTGTGGAGCCGAATGGGTTATGATTCCACCGTTTAGTGGCGAATTTAAATTATTGGTCATATATGCACCTCTTTCATTAGTCTTAGCATATGTTGTAAGAAAAGCTTGGTGCATAAATCAAAGGTAAAAGTTGAAACTTTGTAATACATATTAAACTTACAAAAAAACTTGAATTTCACCCATTGACATTTTCTAATGCGAAAAGTATTATAAGTGTCAACGAATCAGAAAATTCAGTACCAAATAGTATCTCACTACATTCATGTAGCAAGAGATTTTTTTTCATTATCAATCCTTAGTAAATTTATACGATTTATATATATTAGGAAGAAGGAGATTCATTTGAAGAATTTATTTGTAAAGACAGAGCGACAACGATATTGGCTAGATCAACTAGCTGCTATAGCTGAGCCAATCAAGGCAGAGGCTGTTGAGGTAGATGAGCAATCTCGTTTTCCGTTCGAAGCTCATCGATTACTTTTACAAATTGGCTATCCTCAACTTACTTTACCGAAACAATATGGCGGAGAAGGGTTATCTGTTTATGATATGGTGCTTGTACAAGAGACGCTAGCAAGCTATGACGAAAATGCCTCTCTTTCCCTTGGATGGACATTAGGTGTTGTTGGTGAAATTTATGAAACTAAACTATGGACTGATGATCTATTAATAGCTTTTTCTGAAGAAATAAAGAAAGGGGCCATGATTAATAGAGCTGTTAGTGAGGCGGCAACAGGTAGCCCAACGCGAGGAGGGCGGCCAGGGACAAATGCCATTTCTACTAAAGGTGGCTGGCTAATAAATGGGCGCAAGATTTTTACGACTGCATCTCCAGTGCTCGATTATTTCCTTACCTCCGCTTGGATTGAAGAAAAGCAGCAAGTTGGCTTCTTCCTCATTCATAAGGATGCAGCAGGTCTATCCATTGAGGAGAATTGGGAGATGTCTGCAATGCGAGGCACAAGCAGCCACGACCTTGTGTTAAAGGATGTGCTTGTTGCAACAGAGTATTTAGTAGAGTTACCAAGTCATCCGAGTGGTGGCAAAATAAATGGCTGGATACTCCATATCCCAGCAACTTACTTAGGTATTGCACAAGCAGCCCGTGATTATGCTATTCATTTTGCTAATCACCATCAACCGAATAGCCTGAATGCGCCAATTAGTACGTTGCCAAACGTACAACAGCTTTTAGGGGATATTGAATTAAAGCTCCATCAAGCACGTTTTGTCTTATACGGAGTGGCTGAGGCTTACGATGATCCTGCTAGACGTGGACTAATAACAAATGAAATGGCTGTTGCTAAACACACAGTAACAAACATGGCAATAGATATAGTCGATAAAGCGATGCGTGTAGTAGGGGCGAAAAGCTTACAACTATCCAATCCATTACAGCGTTTTTACCGCAATGTTCGTGCAGGGCTTCATAATCCACCGATGGATGATATGACGATAATTAAATTAGCGACTGCCGCTATTGAACAGCAGAAATTATATGAAAATCAATCATTAAATCATGTGAACAATAAGGAGAAATGACATATGAAGAAGAATAAGATTTTTCAATTTGCTGCAATTGGTTTGGCCTCTATAGCATTATTAGCAGGTTGTAATTCAGGAGAGTCTGCAGATAAAGATTCTGGTGATGGTGAAAAGGTACGTACAGTAAAAGTAGCCTACGATCAAGCGTCAAAGCCTATTAGTTACATTGACGATAATGGAAATCCAACTGGTTATGATGTAGAAGTAATGAAATTAGTAGATGAATTGCTACCTGACTATCAATTTGAGTATGTAGGTACAACAAGTGATGATTTATTAATTGGTGTGGAGCAAGGGAAATATCAAGTAGGGGTTAAAAACGCATTCTTTACTCAGGAACGAACAGAGAAATTTATTTTCCCGAAGGAATTCTTAGGTTTAAGTAGCGCAGGTTTAGTTTTGCGTAAAGAGGATGAAGGCGTGAAAACATTAGCAGATTTTGCGAAAAAGGGCTATTCTTTAGCACCAATTGCTGCAAATAATGCTCAATATACAATTATCGATGAGTATAATACGGCAAATCCAGATAATAAAGTAAAACTTGAGGCCGGTGACGCCTTTACTGTCGATGTAGTGCAGTGGGTAAATGAGGGCCGTGTTGATGGTGGTGTCATGATTGAAGGCCCATTTAAACAACAAGTACTTGCAGAAGATGGACCATATTATAACCTAAAAGATGACGTTGTCTATAACGAATTTGCTGTTATAAAAACATGGCCACTGTTCAATAAAAAAGAGCAGGAATTTGCTGACGCTTATGATAAAGCAATAGCACAGGTTAAAGAACAAAAGAAAACAAATGAATTAAGTACAAAATTCTATGGCCGTGATTTATTTGAAGTACTGGAAAACGTAAATCGTTAGTTTAAAACGGAACGAATAGTAAGGCTGTTGAGTCAGTAATGCTCAGCAGTCTTTATTCATAAAAACAAAAGTTGGTGAGGAAATGGATAAATATTTTGACGCAACCTACATTTGGAACGCAATCCCAGTGTTATTGCCATTTTTAAAAATCACGTTCTTAGTTGCAGGGTCCTCCATTATCTTAGGTACCCTATTCGGCTTATTGCTGGCGGCTGCTAAGCTATCTTCAGTCAAGTGGCTAATTAAATTCGCCAATCTGTATACAACGATTATGCGTTGTACACCCTCCATTGTTTTGTTATTTCTTGTCTACTATGGTGTCCCAGCATTAGCGGAAAATGTTGGTCTTAATCTCCATTCAATTGAAACGGCCATATTTGTTGTCGTAACATTCACCTTACAATTCACGGCAATAATGTCTGAGGTGATACGGTCTGCCTACTTAGCCATTCCAAAAGGGCAGTTTGAAGCAGCCGTTAGTGTCGGGTTAACACCATTCCAAGCCTACCGTCGAATTATTTTTCCGCAGGCGCTGGTCGTCGCTTTACCGAACTTTGGCAATGGCATGATTGCTCTATTACAGGAAGGTGCACTCGCTTATACAATTGGTCTAATTGATATTGTAGGTAAGGCAAATCTAATTATTGCAAGTAACATCAATGCTCATGCCTTAGAAATTTATATTGCATTGGCTATTATCTATTGGGTGTTATCTATTATTATAGAGAAAATATTTACTATATTAGAAAAGGTATTTGGCAAGGGTAAGAAGACCCTAGAAACAACTTAAGGAGGCGTGAGGGTGAATTATCAATTTTTACTTGAAACATTTTTCGTAGCTTTGTCTGGTGTTCCTATAGCGCTCCTAGTCACAGTTGTTGCTTTGGTGATAGCTTTGCCACTAGGTTTTTTGTTAGCACTAACTAGGATCAATAAAATTCCAGTTATTCATCACCTCGCGAAGATTTATGTTTCTTTTGTTCGAGGAACGCCGATTATTATACAAATTTTTATTATCTATAGCAGTATACCTTTAATGTTAAAAATTATTTTTGAAAAATATCATATTGCGTATGATATTTATAAAATCAATCCAATTTGGTATGCGTTTATTGTATTTGCATTCAGCTCAACAGCCATTTTGATTGAGGTCTTTCGATCGGCGTTAAGTACCATTGAAAAGGGGCAACTAGAGGCTGCACACTCAGTAGGTTTGTCAACATTCCAAGCATATACTCGCATCATCATTCCACAGGCATTAGTAGTGGCATTGCCGAATATTTGCACAGCTACAGTTAATCTTATTAAAGCTACATCGCTAGGCTACGCAATGTCGCTTCCTGAAATTACACTGAAGGCAAAAGTAGCGGCAAACGTTGGCTACAATTATGTAGAGGCCTATTTGGATATCTTTATTGTGTACTTAATTTTATGTAGTACGGTTGAATACTTGTTTAAGCGTTATGAGAAATATTTAAGCAAATACAAAATGGCAAATGTCTAAGGGGTGAATTAGCATGTTAGAAATTAAAAATATTCATAAATCATTTGGTGGCAATGAAATCTTAAAGGGTGTTGATTTAGCCATTGATAAAGGGGACGTTGTTGTTATTTTAGGTCCCAGTGGTTCAGGAAAAACAACATTATTGCGTTGTATCAATTTTTTAGAGAAGGCTGATCAAGGCCATGCGACATTTGGAGATATTCAGGTTGATTTTCAACATGTAAAGAAAAAAGACGTGCATGCAATTCGCCAGCGTGTCGCATTTGTCTTTCAAAACTATAATCTATTTACTAATAAAACAGCATTAGAAAATGTAACGGAAGGATTAATCATTGGACGTAAAATTCCTAAAGCACAGGCTGTGGAAATTGGTAAAAAGGCACTTGATAAAGTAGGTTTATCAGACAAATATGATGCCTATCCAAGTCAGTTGTCAGGAGGTCAACAGCAACGTGTTGGTATTGCACGAGCAGTAGCTTTGAATCCTGATATTATTTTATTTGATGAACCAACGTCCGCACTTGACCCTGAATTGGTAGGTGAGGTTCTACAGGTCATGAAAAATATTGCGGCGGAGGGTACAACAATGCTTGTAGTAACACACGAAATGGGCTTTGCCAAAGATGTTGCCAATCGCGTAATTTTCATGGATGGAGGAGTGGTTGTAGAGGAAGGTAGCCCTCATGATATTTTCGTCAGCCCAAAAGAGGAGCGAACGAAGAAATTTTTAAAACGTGTTATTCCAGAAGACTATACGTTCTATATATAAAACAGCAAGAGAACAGGAGAATCTGTTATTTACAGATTCTCCTGTTACCTATTATTGAAGGAAATACGTTAATTTGTTAATAGAATAAATGTGCAGCTCATGCATAGCTCTTGTACACGCCGTATAGAAATAGTACCGTTCGCTTTCTCTTGAGTAATTAGCAGCAGATGCATTATAGATGATTACCGCATCAAATTCGATCCCTTTCGCCATGTAAGCTGGAAGTAATAAAATACCCTTCTTAAACTGCTTTGAATTATGGTTGATTAATTGAATATCTACTCGATTGTTTAATTGCTTATAAACGGCAGAGCATTCGGCTGCGGTTTTACAGATGACAGCAATTGTTTCGAATTCAATAGATAAATGGTCGATATTTTGAATAATTTGATCCATTAATTCCAATTCATTTGGCACAATAGTAATCGATGGTTCAGGGCCATTTCGGTTAAATGCTTCTACTTCACTACCATCATTCAATATTTTGGCAGTGAGTTGTATGATTTGCTTTGTCGAACGATAGCTTTTGGTTAATATCATTTTTTCTGCCTGCTCACCATATAATTGAGTGTCGAGTAGAGAAGGATTATTAAAGGTATGTGGATGAATCGTTTGGTGGCCATCACCTAAAATGGTCATACGTGCTTTTGGAAATAACTGCTGTAATACAGTAAGTTGAAATGGCGAATAATCCTGTGCTTCATCTATTAACACATGACGGATCATCCTATTGGTCTGTTGTCCTTCAATTTTGTCCTGTAAATATAAAAATGGTGCAGTATCCTCATAGGCAATCAAACGCTTTGCTAAATTAGGGAGTGTTTGTAGACAAATGTCCTCCCAATTGTCTGGCATAAGGTGTTGTAAATCCCTGTTAATAGAACTATTCAAATCAAAGAGCTGTCGATATGTACCCAACATATGGACAAACTTTAACTTGTTCACAGAGTTACGTAATGGTTTAAAGTGTTTTTTGACAATTTGTCTCGCTAATTTATAGCGTTCTTGATCAAAATCGTCAAATGAGTTTTCAGTATAGCGACCCTCATATAAAAGTTCACTATAAGATTTGGAGTAATCTTCTTTATCTAATAGCTCAGTAGCTTCTTCTACCCATTCCTTTGTACGCTCAGCCTTTTCCAATTTCGTTAGTTGCTGCAATAACCATTCTTTTACTAATTGTAGGCGATCTGGTATCGACATAGTAGAAGGGAAAGAATAGAAGTATTCGGTAATTTCCTGTGCAGTAATAATCCGTTCTCCACGAAAAACGATATTTTTAAATAACAAGCCTTTATCGGATAAATAACTCGCATATTGATCGATTAAATGTTTATAAGCGAGACTCGCTTTAAAAGAAATGATGCTTAATTTTGTTTGATACTGAGCATCATCCTTTTCTGTTAACAGTTCTTCAAGCTGCTCATAAGGATACTCTAATTGAAACTGTTTACCTAATCGTTTTTCAGCATATTCTATAAACGTTAACTGCTGCATATTGTCTTCCCCTAAATCAGGTAAGACAGAATGAACATATTGATTAAAAAGTTGGTTAGGTGTAATTAGCAGAATTTGATCGGCAGTCATTTCATCACGATAACGATAAAGTAGATAAGCTACCCGCTGTAAGGCTACAGCTGTTTTGCCACTACCTGCCACACCTTCAACAATAAGATAGCGTGAATTTACATGGCGAATAATTTTATTTTGCTCTGCTTGGATTGTCGCAACAATACTACGAATATGCTCATTTGCATTTTGCGCAAGGATATCGAGCAGTAGGTCATCACCAATTGTAAGGCCCGTATTAAACATGGATTGTAGTTGACCATTTTTAATAATAAATTGCCGTTTTAACAGCATTTCTCCATGAATTTCTTCACCTAATGTTTCGTAGGATGCATCACCAGGTGTGTAATCATAATACATACTTGATATAGGCGCTCGCCAATCAAAAATGATGATATTTTCATCCTGTTCATCCAATAATGTGGCTACACCAATATAAATTTTTAAAGGGTCTTGTTGACCATCTTGTACAAAGTCAATACGAGCAAAATAGGGTGACTGTTGTAAACGTTCATATACCTTTACATTACGAATTGCACGTTCCTGTGCTAGCTCTGAGTCAGATAAAAGCTCTGCCTGCTGCTTAATTGCAAAAAAGGTTTCGTCTACATCCTCAGCGGTATCTAGATTGACTCTCACATCGTTCCAAAAGGATTTCTTTAAGGCAACAGCATTTTCTTTAAAACCTTTTTCTTTATGCTCTAACTCTTTTATTTTATGAACAATAATGTTTAAAGAATCCTCAAGGTGATGCTTTTCTTCTAGCCATTCTTTTTGATTTTCCAACGTTTACTCACATTCCTCTCCATAGTTATTTGCTTCCTTTGACAGTAACCCTCACCTCAATAGATGGTGAGAAGAGGGTAATTGTGCTGCTTTTTTAACTGTTTGTCCAACCACAAATTTGAATATAGTGAAAGTATCCAAATGCAGATGATATGGGGGGATTGAAGCAGGAAATTTATCATACATCTACTTCGGAAAGAAGTATAGTCTAGAAATTATTGTAAATTTATGATACAATAAATGTGTAAGGTAATAAGATATTGATAAACAGAGACAGCTCTACAAAAAGGTGGAGCCGTCTTTTTTATATGTAATATTGCTTCATATTATGACTGATTATCATAAATTGTTATTAAAAATAATGGATGAAATGCTATTGAGACACTAAAGAATGTGGCATGCCATACGATAAAGAAACTTGAAGGGAGGTGAAAAGAATGAAGGTAATCTTTACAGTGGGGTTGCCTGGTAGTGGGAAAAGTACATTTGTGAAACAGTTAGCTAAAAATGAAAATGCAATTGTCCTATCAAGCGACGCTATACGTCAGGAGTTATTTGGGGATTCAACAAGGCAAAAATCACGTATAGTCTTTCGTACATTATATGAACGTCTTAATGACTTAGTGGCAAAAGGGTTTTCTGTCATTGTGGATGCAACCAATATTGAACGAGAGCGCAGGATGTTTGCACTTCGTAAAATACCAAGTAATGTGCAGAAGGTATGTTATTACTTTGATACACCTTATTCAATCTGTGTAGCTAGAAACCAGCAAAGGAAAAGACATGTACCATTAATCGTGATGGAAAAAATGAGAAAGCATTTAGAGTTCCCGACAGTAGGAGAAGGGTTTAATGAATTGCATATTATTCATGAATCAAGTCCCTATGATCTTTCTCGACAACAATTTGTTTCACTCATACAAGGCCACCCCACCTATGAAGAGCTTTTTCAAACACTTCAAGCAGTCCCACTTTTCAAAGAAATTTATCAATTCGATCAAGAAAACCCATTCCATCAATTTTTACTATGTCAGCATACGTATTTTGTGTACGCGTATATCAATGAGTACTACTTAGAAAGCGATAAACTAGCTCTACAAATAGCTGCATTGTTTCATGATGTCGGTAAACCAGCTTGTAAAAAATATAAACCTTTGCAACAGCGTTATGGTTATTTTGGGCATGAAAATGTCTCGGCTCAACTGGTTTGCCATTTTCTATTAGAGTTGGGCTTTGAAAAGGAATTTGTATTAAAGGTTGTTCATTTAGTGCAATTTCATATGTTAATCCAGTATGGGGGAGATAGAGGTGGAAGCCAAATTTATCATTTATTAGATGGTGATTTATTAACAAGGCTTTATTTTTTCCGTGAGGCAGATCAATTTGCCAAGTAAACTTTAGGAAAGGAAGGTGAAAATATGACGAAATTAATGAAGTACCCAAGAAGTTTTCATTTACCATGGAGCAGGGGTTATACCGATGATGATAAAGTTGCTAGAAATGTGAATCATTTTATTGGAAAGGAGGTTGTTGTCACTGAAAAGTTAGATGGAGAAGGTACAACGCTTTACAGAGACTATATGCATGCTAGAAGTATTCATTCAGCCAACCATCCTTCTAGACATTGGGTAAAAACATTTCACGCGAATTTTGCATATCGGATTCCAAAGGACTGGCGCTTATGTGGTGAAAATGTTTATGCCAAGCATTCTATTTATTATCAAGGATTAACAAGCTATTTCTATTTGTTTAGCATTTGGAATGAAGAAAATATTTGTTTGAGCTGGGATGAAACCGTGGCCTTTGCAGCAGAGTTAGGTATAGAAACAGTGCCCGTTTTATACCGAGGGATTTTTGACGAAGAACAGATAAAACGTACATTCAATGGAAAATCATTCTTTGAAGGGGAACAAGAGGGGTATGTCATTAGAAATACTAGCTCATTCCATTACGAAGATTTCCGCTATAATTTAGGGAAATTTGTGAGACCGCAACATGTTCAAACAAGTGAGCATTGGCTACAAGAAGAAATTATTCCAAATAAATTAAAATCCTAACCAATTAAGAAGAGAAGGGACTGAGCACAATGTAATACTATAGCAAGCATTCAATAATCATCTATTACGAGGTAGGTGCAAGGAGTGCATATCCCTTTCCAATGGGAGTACGGGTTCGATTCCTGTTATCCTCGCCATAAAAAAATGAACTCTCTTCATTAGGACGAGAGTTCATTTTTGTTTGTTTATTTAGTGTAATTATCGAAGTAGCCTTGAATGTAAATCATTGGTGTTCCTTTGTCACCCGAACCAGATGTAAGGTCAGATAGGGAACCGATAAGGTCTGTTAAACGACGCGGTGTTGTTCCTTGTGCAGCCATTTGACCTGTTAAATCTTCATCTTTATTTTGGATGTATTCAGAAATAGCAGCCTTTAGTTCTTCGCCTCGAAGGTCTGCAAAATCATTGTCCGCTAAATATTTTAATTTAACCTCGTTCGGTGTTCCATGTAATCCAGCGGTGAATGCTGGGGATACAACAGGATCTGCAAGCTCCCAAATTTTACCCACAGGATCTTTGAATGCGCCGTCACCATAAATCATAACTTCTACTGTTTTTCCTGTAGCTTCTTTAATTTTTGCTTGGATTCCATCAACAATCGGTTGGCAAGTATGTGGGAATAATTTAACACTATCCTCTGTTGCTTTGTTCGAGCCAAGTAGACCATACTCAGCATTGAAACCAGAGCCATTAATTGATTCAGCTAAAATATTATCAAGGCTGTAAACTTTTTCTGCACCGTTCGCTGTTAGAATACGTTTTGTGCGGAAGCGTGAATGAATATCACATGTTAAGATACTCTTTGTGTAATTTAAAATTGTTTTTGGATTATTTGAGAAGATGACCTCACACGTAGCCCCTTCTGCTTCGATTAACTCTTTATAGTATTCAATATAATCTACACCAGTAAATGTGTGTTTTTTATAGCCAAAATGCTCGCGGAATTCAACCTCATTGAGTGTATCCGTCCATGGGTTAATGCCTTTTACATCGAGCTCATCAATATCTACAAGGTGATTACCCACTTCATCAGATGGGTAGCTTAGCATTAATACTACCTTTTTTACACCTTTAGCGATGCCTCGTAAACAATTGGCGAAGCGGTTTCGACTTAAGATGGGGAAAATAACGCCTACCGTATCATCTCCAAACTTAGCCGCTACATCTATGGCAATATCATCAATTGTAGCATAGTTTCCTTGTGCACGTGCCACGACAGATTCAGTTACTGTCACAATATCACGATCCTCTATTGTATATCCTTCAATATGTGCAGCATTTAACACTGTATCTACAACAATTTGTTCAATATTATCGCCTTCATTAATAATAGGACCACGAAGACCTCTTACAACTGTACCGATTACACGTTCCAATTTAATCTCTCCTCATTCTATCTAGCGTAAAGTGATATAAAAACCATATGATTTTACTATAAGGCTCGTTAATGATATAAGTAAAATTAATAGTTCATATAATAGCTATAAGAGGTGCTTATATGATAGGGAAATTAGATTTATATCGTGTTTTTAGTGTTGTAGCAAAAAATAATAGCTTTTCTAGTGCGGCAAAAGATTTATATATGACACAGCCAGCTGTAAGTCAGGCAATGATGCAATTAGAAAATGAACTTGGCACACGTCTTTTTAATCGAACTCCTAAAGGTGTGACATTAACAACAGAGGGTAGCCTACTTTTTGAATATACTAATTCTGCTTTAGGGCTTTTAGATGCTGGTGAAGAAAAGTTACTTGAATTCAAAAATTTAACAACAGGGCAATTAAAAATAGGTGTAGGTGATACGATCTCACGCTTCTTTTTAATGCCTTATTTAGAAGCATTCCATACAATGTATCCGAATATTAAATTGCAAATGCTAAATGGCACAACCTCTGAAATTTGTAATTTTATTAAATCGGGTGAAGTAGATATAGGGTTTTGTAATTTTCCAATTGAAGATTCAACATTACAGTTAACGGTATGTACAGATATTCAGGATATTTTTGTCTGTGGGGAAAAATATAAAACACTTTCATCTAAAAGTTTAAACTATGAGGACCTTTTAAAATTTCCACTTATCTTTCTAGAGAAAAAATCGAATTCAAGGAAGTATGTGGAAGATTATCTTTTTGCAAGAGGCGTTCACATAGAGCCAGAGTTTGAGCTAGGCTCACATGATTTAGTACTCGAATTTGCGCGTAGTAACCTTGGCATTGCATGTGTAACAAAGGAATTTTCAAAGGACTATCTTCAACGTGGACTTCTTTATGAATTAACTTTAAGGGAAAGTATTCCTACGAGAAGTATTGGTATGTGTTATTTGAAGTCAGTACCTCTTTCTAGAGCAGCAATGAAATTTGTTGAAATCATTGAAAGTAAACATTTTAATACGAGAAGAACCATAAAAAGAGCTTAGCGACGAGAAAAGAATCGCTATGCTTTTTTTATTAAGATATCAATCAGTATGTCGACATTGCGCTTATTTTTCATGGTAGGTGAGCAAAGATAAGAAAATGTTCGCATAAAGTGCTGTCCTTCAAGGCGCAGAATAGTCATATCTCCATTTTTTAATTCACGTTCTATCACACAGGCAGACAATAAAGAAAGACCAAGTCCCTGCATTACACTCTCCTTCACGCCCTGATTACTGCTAATAGTCAAAAGCGAATGAATCTGTAAACCATTTGCTCTGAATAAATGATCCAGATAATAACGTGTTCCAGAGCCTTCTTCACGCGCAACCCAGCTTTGCTGCTGGAGTTTATCAGCAGTCAGAGGTTGTTGCTTTGTAAGAGGATGTTTACTGTCGCTAACAATAAATAACTCATCTTGCATAAATGGCTTAATGACTAGTTCATTATCATGAGCCTGTCCTTCAATTAGACCTATATCGACTTGCAGTAATTTTGTATATTGAATGATTTCTTTTGTATTGCCAATAATAATTTGAAGTTCAAGTTGTGGGAATTGTTGCTGTAAGCTTGCAATAATTGGAGGTAATATATATTCGCCAATTGTAAAGCTTGCCCCAATGACTAGCGTACCTTGTACCTCTTGATGATAGGCAGCGATATCTTCTTTTGCAGCTTCAGCTATCGCCATGATTTGCTTTGCTCGTTTATAAAGAATTTCACCAGTTGGTGTAATTTGCACCGATTTTGGGGAACGAATAAATAAGGTTGTTTGTAATTCTTGCTCTAGATTCTTAATGTGTAAGCTAACACTTGGTTGTGAAATATGAAGTATTTCAGAGGTCTTTGTAAAATTATTGACCTCAACCAGTGTGATAAATGTTTTTAAAGCATCCAATTGCATATCTTCACCCCTATTATTAGAAATATTAATAATAATAATTATATATATGTATTTTACTAATAGTGCACTCTTTATTAAAGTAATAATCAACAAGGGAGAAAGAAGTGAACATCATGGTTAATAGACAGCTTAAATTAAAATCTACTCTTAATCCAAATTTCTTGAAGGGGATATTGTTAACGCTTCTTATTGCTTTAGTAGCGAAATATATTGCCACATTTCCTTTCCTTTCAATATTGGGACAGTTGGTTATTGCCATTATATTAGGGATGACCTGGCGAGCAACATTTAAAGTACAAGATTCTTGGCAAGTAGGTATTTCATTTTCCAGCAAGAAGCTATTACGCTTTGGTATTATTTTATTGGGTATGCGCTTAAATTTGGCAGATATTTATCATGCGGGTGCTAACGTTTTTTTAATTGCAGTCATTAATCTGCTATTTGCCTTAATTGTTGTGTACGGCCTAACAAAAATATTTAAAGTCGATCAAAAGCTAGGGATATTAACGGCTTGCGGGACTGCCATTTGCGGAGCTGCTGCAGTAGTGGCAATTGCACCTCAAATTAAAGCAAATGAAAAGGAAACGGCGGTAGGGGCAGCGATTGTTGCGTTATTGGGGACTATTTTTACACTTATTTATACGGTACTTTATTCCATCATCGATTTAACACCTACTGCGTATGGTATTTTCGCAGGGGGGACATTACATGAAATTGCGCATGTAATTGCAGCTGCATCTGCTGGTGGAAATGAAGCAATTGATATAGCCGTCATCGTGAAATTAACACGAGTGGCCCTACTCGTACCTGTAGCAATTGTTATTGGTATTTTCTATCGAAGAATGGACAAAAGTGAAGAGAAAAAAGCCTTTTCTTTATCCATCATACCGTGGTTTATTTTAGGATTTTTAGCGATGAGTGCTATCAACTCTTTAGGGATTATACCGGCGAATGTATCGCAAGCATTAGTAGATATTGCTTATATCTTAATTGCGATGGCAATGGCTGGTTTAGGGCTAAATGTTGAGATGAAAACATTTAAGGAGCTAGGTGTAAAGGCATTTATTGCAGGTTTAATTGGCTCGGTTTGTCTATCCGTGCTGGGCTATATACTAGTCATTCTTTTATATTGATTTAATCAATGTTTCTTATACCAAGAAAAAAGACCCTACATGATCGTTCAACATGCAGGGCTTTTTAGATAGAATCAGAAGATAATGTATAAGTAATTTAATCGTCGTTTATTAATTTAAGGCTTCAATAGAAGAAGCTAATTCCGCCACCACTATTTTGCTGCCGATAATTGGACTGTCAGCCTTTTCTCCCTCAGAGCCCGAATTTGGGCGTTGATGGGCTGCAGCAAATGCATCGCTATTACGCCATGCTTGGAAATGCTCCTTAGATTCCCAATACATATTAACACTCATTTCATCATAAGTAGGATCATCAGTTGAAATTAATACCTCTACTTTATGAAAGCCTTCAAACTGTTGCAGAGGACCTGGCTTTGTAAAATTTGGTGCCATTCTCGCAGCAAAACCGGGTTTTACTTGAATACGATTAGTTACAATAATCATGCTTTTACCCCCCTTAATTTCATTTACTAGGTTTTTGAATGAATTATCATTGATTATCATTCGCACTCAATGATAAGTGGCTGAGGAAGACATTGTCAATAGATGTCCTCTATATAATCTGTGCTATTAGTTTATGGGTAATGGATAGGCTGACATTTAACTGACATAATCCAGTGCTATAATGAATATAAGAGTGAACTAGTAGCGAGGTGATTGACTTTGGCAAACATTCTAGTAATAGAGGACGAATATCCAATAAGCCAGGTTTTAAAGGTGTATTTACAAAAAGTCGGTTATAGTGTGACACAATGTTTCAATGGTGGTCAAGCCTTGGTCATGTTTCGTGAAACACAGCCAGATCTAGTGTTGCTAGATATTATGTTACCAGAAAAAAATGGTTGGTCCATTTTAAAAGAAATAAGAGAACGAAGTACTTGCCCAGTTATCATGTTAACAGCATTAGGTGAGGTTAATTACCGTCTAGAGGGGTTTGATCATGGGGCAGATGATTATATTGCCAAGCCTTTTATCGCAGATGAAGTTGTTGCAAGAGTGAGGGCTGTTTTAAGACGTGCTGTAGGTAGTTCTGATTCAGCTACTGGTAAGCAGTATGGGTCTCTAGTGATTGATTGTAAAGCGCATAAAGTGCTTTTGGGTGGAGAAGAGATTGTATTAACGCCAAGAGATTTATCAGTGCTCATGTTTTTAGCTGACCACCCTAATCAAACATTTACCCGGGATCAGCTTATAGATCAAGTTTGGGGATGGGAGTATGAGGGTAGTGATCGTGCTGTAGATTTAGCTATAAAGAGGCTAAGGAAGGCTTTAAAAGAATGGGATGAAGCGGAAGGAGAAATAAAGACACTACGTGGATTGGGGTATCAGCTAAGTGTTCAAAAAAAATAAGCGAATATCCTTACTTCAATATTGGACGAGCCGATATTTACTGACACTTTTTATAGGCTTAGCTATTATATCTTTAATCTCAGCAGTGTGGATTCGACATACAACATTTGAAAATCGATTAGAATTAATGGAGTTTTTAGCAGACGAGACGGTCTATCGTTTAACGGATACAACAAATCCTAATAATGGACCTATAAATGGTATTCCAGGTTTCATAGGGGATCGTCAGCGTTTTAATATGAAAGAGATCGATCCGATTTTGTATGTTGTAGATACAGAGGGAAATATACTGACTAGCAACCGTCCTGTACCACCTGGTAGTGCTAAAAATGTTGCTGGCTTGTTAGATGGAAAAGAAGGTACTAAGGAAATAAAGGATGGACTTGAACCTGAATATGTAGTGAAAAGAAAGATAGAAAATAATCATGAGTTATTGGGCTGGGCCCTGGTGATGGAGAAGAAGGGGAATTTAACAAGAGTTAACCAAGCATATGGACAGCTTGCCATATTAATTGGAGCATTAGCATTATTAGGCTGGATCGCTATTTACTTTCTGTCAAAGCGTTTGGCCCATCCCATTAAACAAGTAGCTGAGGCTGCCAAGCATGTACAGGAAGGCAATTATGCAATTGATTTGCCTCAATATAGTAAGGAAAAGGAAATCTATGAGCTTGTTTCCTCCTTTAAAAATATGGCAAATAAATTAGAACAGCTGGAGAAAACTCGAACGGAATTACTAGCAGGTGTCACCCATGAATTGAAAACACCTGTCACCTCTATAAGTGGTTTATTACAGGCTGTAAGAGATGGTGTTGTAACGGGACAGGATGCTATGGAATTCATTGAAATGGCTATGGTCGAAACGACAAAAATGAAAACAATGGTTGGTGACTTACTTGCCTTTAACCATTTTGCTGTCGATGCTGTTCCTGTGCAGATAGAGTCAGTAGATGTTAATCAGCTACTGCGAGAGGCGGTGGCACAGTGGGAAGTCATGCAGGAAGATGAACATGTAAAAGTTCATTTACATTTGTTGGAAAAACCTGTGCTTGTACAGATAGATATTGTTCGTATCCAACAGATCATTACAAACCTATTAACCAATGCTAAACAGGCGATGGACAAAGGAACAATAACCTTGAGGTTGATAGATCATGGCGAGGCTCTGTCAGTGATGGTGAAGGACACAGGACATGGAATCCCTCTAGAGGATCAGTCATTTATTTTTGAGCGCTTTTATAGAGGGGAAAATAAAAAATATACTGTTCGCGGCTTGGGTTTAGGATTACCACTTAGTAAAATGATGGCCCAATCTGTTGGGGGCGATTTGCGATTAATTGAAAGCAATCCCTCTGGAACACATTTTGAATTAGTATTGCAAAAGGCTACTACGCTATAAGAGCGTAGTAGCCTTCTTAGTGTTGGTTTAATCCGTCTCCCAGAAATCTGCTTTGTTTTGTAAAAGAGAGTTGAAGAATTTGTAAAGCTGACATCTGCCTGACACAAAAGCCCTTTATAGTAAACGATGTAGACGGGAAATGAACAAAGGGACGAGCAGCATTAAAGGTTAGTCAGTCTGACACTAATACAAGTAGGGAGAGTGATGAAATGCCAATAGTTACTTCATTTAATCCAAATGGTCGCCAAGAAATAAAGCAAGCGATCTCCTATCCAGATTATGCATTATTAAAAGCCAAGCTTCAGCATGTTATGCAGCGTGATCATCATGCTGGCTTAGACGGTAAATATTTAATTCGTAGTACGTACTTCGATAATTTTGCCAATAAAGTGTTAAATGAGAAAAAAGAAGGCTTTATTAATCGAGATAAATATCGAGTACGCATATACGGCAAGTCTAATAATGTTATTAATCTTGAGCGGAAGAGTAAGCGTAACAATGTGACCTTTAAAACAAAATGTTCAATATCTCAAGCTGAGTATGAAAAACTACGTATTGGCGAGATAGCCTGGATGAAGAATGATGACCGAGCGCTAATTCTAGATTTATATCATGAGATGAATTACAACCAGTTGCGACCTACTACGGTAGTGGATTACGAGAGAGAAGCCTATATCTATCCGTTTGGCAATGTGCGTGTGACATTTGATAGTAAGGTGCAATCGAGTCTACGCAACACGGATATGTTTAATCAAAACTTGCCTATGGTCGATGTGCTGGAGCCTAATCTTGTTATTTTAGAGGTAAAGTACGATGAATATCTACCAGACATCATCAAATATTTACTACAGTCAGTGGATACTCGTGCTGAGGCCTATTCAAAATATCAACTTAGTCGTATGTACGGCTAATAATAAAGGAGAATGAACAATGGATACAATTAAATTTAGTGATATTTTTAAATCCAACTTTTTAGAAAAAACAACCTCGTTTTCATTAATCGATTCAATTATTGGTTTAGTAGTAGCGTTTTTTATTGGGCTTTTCATTTATGCTGTTTATAAGAAGACCTTTAATGGAGTCATTTACTCACATTCATTCAATATCTCACTACTTATAATGACAATGGCAACAGCACTAGTGATTATGGGAATCAGTTCAAATGTTCTGCTGTCACTTGGTATGGTTGGTGCCTTATCTATTGTACGTTTCCGTACACCTATTAAGGATCCCATGGATTTAGTCTATATTTTCTGGGCAATTGTTTCAGGTATTTTATGTGGTGCTGGCTTTATTCCATTAGTGATTATTGGTGCTATTTTAATCGGACTTGTATTGCTAATATTCGTTAATAAAATAACGGTAGAAAATCCGTATTTACTAATTGTAAAGTTTGAAGAGGAATTGGCTAATGCTGAAATTGAGCGAATTATTGCTGCGCAAACAAAAAAATTCGCTCTCAAATCGAAATCCATTATGCAACAGAATGAAATCGAAACAACTTATGAAATTCGTGTAAAACAAAATGATGCAAAATTGATGGAAGAACTAACAAAGGTAGCTGGTGTAAAATCAGCCATTATGCTGAGCTATGATGGGAATTTCACAGCGTAATGACCTCATTAACAAATAGAACTACGATGAGAGGTGACGGCTATGATTAAAACACGAATTGTCTATCTATGCATGGTGATTTTACTCCTTCTCTTTGTCGTGATATATGCTGTACTTCCGAATGTAGGCATTGAAACGAAAAATTCTGAGTTCTCCTATGAGAATATAGTATTTAATAAAAATAAAGTAACAACAGTTGATATTGAAATTGCTGAGGAAGATTGGGCTGACATGCTCGAAAATGCTTCTGCTGAAGAATTAAAACAAGCAGATATTACAGTAAACGGCAAGAAAGTTGAGAATGTTGCTATTCGTACAAAGGGCAATCTATCATTACGATCGGTTGTCAATAGTGACTCAGATCGCTATAGCTTAAAAATCGATTTTGATTATTATGATGATACACAAAGCTTGTATGGCTTAAAAAAATTTAATTTAAACAATAATTATAGTGACTCTACATTAATGAGAGAGTATATCTCCTATGAACTGATGGAGCAAATGGGTTTACCAACACCAGCACACTCCTATATGTATGTCACAGTGAATGGTGAGGAGCGTGGTTTGTTCTTAGGGGTAGAAGCTGTGGATGAGACATTCCTGGCTAATAATTACGGCTCTAATGATGGTTTTTTATTTAAGCCAGATGGGACAGGCAGCGATTTAAAATATATAAGCGACGATATCGAAGACTATACAGGTATCGGATTAAAAACAAATGAAGGTAATATTAATCAATCCAAATTAGTTGAAATGCTAGACGCAATTAATAATGGTGGAGACATAGAAAAGTATATCGATGTGGATGAAATGTTACGTTATTTTGCCGTCAACACAGCACTTGTGAATTTAGATAGTTATCAAGGGAATATGAAACATAACTATTATTTATATGAACAGAACGGTGTGTTTTCTATTATTCCTTGGGATTACAACATGTCCTTTGGTGGCTTTGGGGCTGGAGGCGGTAGAATAGCAGGAGGAAACGGTGAAAATCAAGCTGACGTTACTACTAATATGGAAAAACCAGTGGCACAAAACAATGGACAACCCGATCAAACTGGCGATGGGGGTATGCAGCAACAACGAGGTGGCGGCGTTGACATGGGAATGGGCATGTCGGGCAATCTAATAAATGATAGTGCTATTAATTTTAGTGTGACAACACCTGTTTCTGGCACAACATTAGAGGAGCGGCCACTCTTGAAGGCATTGCTTTCGAATGATGAATATCGTGACAAATATGAAGGTTATTTAGAAGAACTAGCGACAACTTATTTAACAGAAGAGTATGTGCAATCCATTACTAAAAAGTTAGCTGTCTTATTAACTACTTATGTGGAGGCGGATCCAACCAAATTCTCTACTACGGAGCAGTTTTTAGAAGCAGTTGAAGGTGAAAATAGCTTGCCGGAATTTGCCAAACAGCGCTCAGAATCTATATTAAAGCAACTGTCTGGGGAGCTTGTTGTGGAAGCATCTACGTCTTCTCAGGGCAATATGGGTATGCCAATACCAAGTGAAAATGGTGAAATGGATTGGATGCCAGATGATTTTGATCCAAGTCAGCTACCAGAGGACTTTGATCCATCAAAGAGCCCACCTTTTAATAGAGAGGGCGAGGGTCCGAGAAATGGACAAAATGGAGAACAAATGCAACCTCCTGATGGAAATGGAGCCCCAATGGGAATGCCTAGTGCGAATAGTGAAGCTGCGAATCACGAGCCTGTTATTGATAAAAATACAATGTTTACAGCCATTACATGCCTAGTGCTACTCCTTCTTGCACTTCTCTTTGTTGTTAAATTTAAACGTAGAGGTCGTTAGAAAATAACCATATCCAATATCTTTGGGTATGGTTTTTGCTTTTTATCGTGTTAAAATAAAGCATTCTTTTCTGAGGAGTCCTTTCATATGAATGAACAGCAATTTGATAAACATTTGCATATAAACACGGTGGGAGAGCAATATGGCTTTCCTAAGCTTGCACACTATCATCGTTATGAGCCAACACCCTACAGAGGATTGGAGCAATTATTCGCTGCGTATCAGATGCCTGACAATCCAGTATTTATTGATATGGGGTGCGGGAAAGGGCGAGTTCCTATTTATGTGCACCATAAGTTCCATATACCAACCATTGGGATAGAAATGGATGCAGGGTTTTATACGGAGGCTGAAGAAAATAAACGTAGTTATCTTCAAAAAATGAGAGCACATGCCCCTATTAAGTTTATTCATACAATAGCCGAATCATATGAAATAAAGTCACGTGATAATGTGTTTTTCTTTTTTAATCCTTTTTCAATCCATATTTTCCGCACAGTCATTCACAATATTTGGAAATCCTATGAGCAGCGAATGCGAGATATTCATATAATTTTATATTATCCGCCTTACGATTATTTACAATTTTTACATCATGGAACACCATTTGAGTTGCTTCATGAAGTGCATTTAGAAAATGAAACAAATATTAATGAGCGCCTTTGTGTCTTTGAATTAAAAAAAGCTTAGAGTATGGGGAAACCCACTCTAAGCTTTTTCTTGTTAGCAGTACAGATATTAGCAATTAGTTATTCGTATTCTTTTGATTATTTTCAGGGAAATAATTGTAATAGAGGAAGATATTCTATAAATCAAGCAGACTTTATGTTGAAAAAACAATTTCATCTGATAGTTTTGTACTAGTCTATAGTTTGAATTAAAAGATAATTCATAAATAACTAATTATACTGAAAAATCACTCTAGACTAAATATAAAGAATGTTTTACAATGAAAAAGGCTTATATGAATAATATTTTCTTTTGTTTTTAGATAGTTATAAATAATTATTTTGGCTATTGAGTAAATGAATTTAATTGTTTATAATTATCAGAAATATCTAATATTTGAGAAATTTTCAGGGGGAATTTAATTATGAGAGAGAGCAAAAAGCTTAAGAAGTTCGGTTCACTTTTAGTAGCATCTTCATTACTTGCTGGTGTTCTTGCTGGTTGCGGTAACGGAGACGATTCAAGTTCTGGCGGAGGCTCATCATCAGGCGGAGGTTCATCTGATGGCGATACAATTAAAATCGGTGCCAACTTAGAGCTTTCAGGGAATGTAGCATCTTATGGTTCCTCTATTGGGCTAGGTGCAGAACTGGCTGTAAAAGAAATTAATGATGCTGGCGGTATTGATGGTAAGAAAATTGAACTTATTAAAGTAGATAATAAATCAGAGAACTCTGAAGCAACTTCAGCTGCTATTAAACTAGCAACGCAGGATAAAGTAGTAGCAATGCTAGCACCTGCAACTTCAGGTAATACAGTAGCTACTGTTCAAATTGCAAATGATAATAAAATTCCTATTGTTACGGGTTCTGGTACAGCACCGAATATCACGGTAAATGAGGATGGCAGTGTTAATGAATATGCTTTCCGTACATGCTTTATTGACCCATTCCAGGGGATTGTAGCAGCTAATTTTGCTTCAGGTGAGCTAGATGCGAAAAATGTAGCTATTTTTGCAGATAATGCATCAGACTATGCAAAAGGTTTAGCAAAATCCTTTAAAGAAACGATTACGAAGAGTGGCGGAAAAGTTGTAAAAGAGGAAGCTTATGTAGCGAAGGATACAGATTTCCGTACACAATTAACAAATATTAAAGCGGCAAATCCAGACTTTATCTTTATCCCTGGATATTATGAAGAAGTAGGTTTGATTGTTAAACAAGCACGCGAAATGGGCATTGATGTACCTCTGATGGGTGCTGATGGTTGGGATTCTCCAACTTTAATTGAATTAGCTGGCGCGGATGCATTGAATAACACATTCATCACAAACCACTATTCTGCTGAAGACCCAGATCAAAAAATTCAAGATTTCGTAAAGGCATTTAAAGCGGCAAATGGTGACAAAGCGCCTGACGCATTCAACGCACTTGGTTATGACACAATTTACTACATTGCTGATGCAATTAAACGTGCAGGCTCTACAGATGGGGAAGCAATTAAAAATGAATTAGCTGCAACAAAAGATCTTTCTTTAGTAACAGGTACTTTCTCAGTTGACGAAAATCATAACCCAATTAAAACAGCAACAGTTCTTGAATTTAAAGACGGTAAACAAGTGTTCAACTCTAAAGTTAATCCTTAATGTTTTGTAAGCAAGGGGGAGGCGGGTAAACACGCCTTCCTTTTTTGTGTGTTAGATAACTAGAATCGTAGAGCAAAACATAACTTTTAGTATCGATCTATGTACTTATTTTTCAATTTTCAGAAAATTTAAAGGAGTGAATGCGCATGGAATGGATACAGCAACTTGTGAACGGTATTTCACTTGGAAGTATCTACGCGTTAATAGCGTTAGGGTATACGATGGTATACGGTATTATCAAGCTGATTAACTTTGCTCATGGTGATGTCTTCATGATTGGGTCATTTATTGGCTTTTACGCTATTGCTAAATGGGAGCTTGGTTTCTTCCCAGCATTATTATTGGCGATGTTAGTTTGTGCAATTTTTGGTGTATTAATTGAACGTATTGCCTATAAACGTTTACGAAATGCGACACGTATCGCAGCTTTAATTACAGCGATAGGTGTATCGCTATTAATTGAATATACAACAATTTTCTTCAGAGGTGCACAACCAGCAGCATATCCTGAAGTTTTCAAAAACAAATCATTAGATATTTTTGGCGTTCAAATCAGCAGTACTTCCATCTTAATTTTATCAGTCGCAGTTGTACTGATGATTCTTTTACAATTCATCGTACATAAAACAAAAATCGGTAAAGCGATGCGTGCCGTTTCCCACGATGCAGATGCAGCTCGCTTAATGGGTATTAACGTTGACAATACAATCTCTGCAACGTTTGCGATTGGTTCAGCTTTAGCTGGTGCAGCAGGTGTTATCTTTGGGGTTTATTATACAAAAATTGACCCGTTAATGGGGGTTATTCCTGGGGTTAAAGCATTTATCGCAGCTGTTCTTGGTGGTATTGGTATCATCCCTGGCGCTATGGTTGGTGGTATGTTACTAGGTGTTGTAGAGTCCTTAGTAAGTGCACTTGGCTTCTCGTTATGGCGTGATGCAGCGGCATTCGTTATTTTAATTTTAATCTTAATCTTCAGACCATCGGGTATCTTTGGTAAAAACGCCCGTGAGAAAGTGTAGGTGAGCGGTTTTATGAAAAAGTCTAAAGTTTTCTGGGGCTATGCCGTAATAGCGCTAGTCATCTATGCAGTTGTACAATTGTTGATTACAACAGAAGTAATTGATTTGTACTATAAAAATATGTTGATCACAATGTGTATTAACATCATGTTGGCTGTCAGCTTGCATATTGTTATTGGTGTTACTGGACAGTTTTCAATTGGGCATGCTGGGTTCCTTGCAGTTGGAGCATATGTATCCGCTATTATTACAACAAAGTTAATGTTACCATTCCCATTGGCCATCTTATTAGGGGCTGCTGCAGCAGCAATTGCTGGTTTAATCGTAGGGATTCCAACGCTTCGTTTAAAAGGGGATTACTTAGCGATTGCTACACTTGGATTTGCAGAGATCATTCGTATTATCTTTTTAAATACGGATTATGTTGGTGGCGCAGCAGGGATGCAGGTTAAATATTTATCGAACTGGACATACGCATTCTTTGGCGTAGTGTTAACGATTCTAGTTATCTCAAACTTTACAAATTCTCGTCATGGGCGTGCGTGTATTTCCATTCGAGAAGATGAAATAGCAGCAGATGCGATGGGTATTAACACAACTTACTATAAAGTTGTTGCATTTGCGATTGGGTCTTTCTTCGCAGGTCTAGCAGGAGCCATTTTTGCACATAACTTTTACATTATTCAACCGACAACATTCGGTTTCTTAAAATCATTTGATATTTTAATTTACGTTGTACTTGGTGGTTTAGGAAGTCTTTCTGGTTCAGTGATTGCTGCGATTTTCCTAACAGTCGTGTCTACTTATCTAGCAAACTTCCCAGAAACGCGTATGATTATTTACAGTTTAGTATTAATTATCGTGATGCTTTATCGTCCAACAGGCTTAATGGGAACGAAAGAGATAACACAATTATTTAAGTTTGGTAAAAAGGGAGGTACGAAATAATGACTGGAAACCTTCTTATCAATGTTGAAAATATGGGTATTCAATTCGGTGGTTTAAAGGCAGTACAGGGTGTTAATATGTACCTTAACCAAGGCGAGTTGGTAGGACTTATTGGGCCAAACGGAGCTGGAAAAACAACTAGCTTTAATATGTTAACAGGGGTATATACACCTACGGAAGGTACAATTACTTTTAATGGTCTGAAATTGAATGGACTTGCTCCCTATCAGGTTACACAGAAAGGGATCAGCCGTACGTTCCAAAATATTCGATTATTTAAAGAGCTATCTGTTCTTGACAATGTAAAGGTAGCCAATCATTCACTTGCAAAGCATTCTATGTGGGCTTCTATTTTTCGTTTACCTACGCATTTCAAAGGTGAGGCCGAAATGGAGCAACAGTCCATTGAGTTCTTAAAAATCTTTGGCTTAGATGTCTATAAAGATGAGCTAGCTAAGAATTTGCCATACGGGATGCAACGTCGTTTAGAGATTGCTCGTGCGTTAGCAGCAAATCCCAAACTGCTTCTATTGGATGAACCAGCAGCAGGGATGAACCCACAAGAAACTCACGATTTAATGGAGCTAATTGCATTTATTCGTAAAGAGTTCGGTTTAACAATATTGCTGATTGAGCATGATATGAGCTTAGTTATGGGTATTTGTGAGCGCATTTACGTACTTGATCACGGACAATTAATCGCTGACGGGACACCAGAAGAAATTCGCAACAATCCAAAGGTAATAGAAGCATACCTTGGAGAGGAGGTTATCGGCTAATGCTAAAAGTACAAAATATCGATGTTTTTTATGGCAATATCCAAGCATTAAAGGGCCTCTCTTTAGAAGTAAACGAGGGTGAAATTGTAACGTTAATCGGTGCAAATGGTGCTGGAAAAAGTACGCTCTTAAAGACATTGTCAGGTTTATTAAAGCCAAAAGGTGGCATTATCGAATACGAAGGCTTTTCGATAGCTGGGAAAGCGGCACAGACTATTGTTAAATCAGGGATTTCTCACGTTCCAGAAGGACGCCGTGTTTTTGCCAATATGTCAGTTGAGGAAAACTTAGAGCTTGGTGCGTATCTGCGTAATGATAAAGCAGGTATTAAGAAAGATATGGATCATGTTTTCGAGTTATTTCCACGATTATTAGAGCGCCGAAAACAGCAGTCAGGTACATTGTCTGGTGGGGAACAGCAGATGCTGGCGATGGGGCGCGCCTTAATGGCAAAACCAAAACTGTTATTAATGGATGAACCTTCGATGGGTCTTGCACCGTTGATGGTGAAAAATATCTTCAATATTATTGAGCAGGTTAATAAAGAAGGAACAACCGTATTACTTGTAGAGCAAAATGCTAATATGGCATTATCTGTCGCTAACCGTGCATATGTACTTGAAACAGGGCGTATTGTTTTATCTGGTTCAGCAAAAGAGCTACAAGAGAGTGAGCAAGTAAAGGCAGCTTATTTAGGCGGATTATAAAAATGGTAGGACATCTCACGTTGAGATGTCCTTTTTGGCTTGTATGTTGAAAGAAAATCAGAGGTAGCATTTCCACTTTACTTTTTGGTAAGGTTGAAAAAAGGAGTGATGCTTTTTGAAGTATTCAGCACAATATTTTATTGAACATTTAAAGTTAGCCGAACATCCTGAAGGGGGCTATTACATTTCATCGTTCCGTGCATCGGACGATATAGCAGTGAGAGATGTACAGAGACCGATTTATACTAGTATATATTTCCTTCTGCGCTCACAGGATATTTCACATTTACATCGTCTACAATCGGACGAGCTATGGTATTATCACGCTGGAAGCCCACTAACAGTTCATATGATTTTCCCAGATGGGACATATGAAGCGAAGAAGCTTGGCTTGAATATAGAAGCGGGGGAAGTCCCTCAGCTTGCAGTGCCAAAGCATACAATTTTCGGCTCGTCGGTGGAGGAATCTGAGACGTTTAGTTTAGTCGGATGTATGGTGGCGCCAGGCTTTGACTTTGAGGACTTTGAATTGTTCACACAGGAAGAGCTTTTAGTAGATTATCCTCAGCACAAGGAAGTTATTTATAAAATGGCCTACAAAACAATTGAATAGAAAAACAGCCGTCTCAATTATTTTGAGACGGCATGATTCGTTCACCACAGTATTTCTTCAGGATAATTAAGTTGAATTTGAATATCATGTAATGCTTGTTTCGTTGCCATAGCTGCTTCCATCAGGTGGGATTTTAATGCTACATATTCATGGTCCTCTACCATTAATCGCACAGCAAATGCAGCTAAATGTGCCTGACGTTCCTCTTTACTTAATTCAATATATTCTAGATTTAAAACATCCACGTATTGTGTTGCAAAACGGAAAGTTAAGGGGTTTTTAGCATGTAACATTCTTAAAAACACAACATAATCTTCGTCACTTACCTCCTGCTCTAAACATTCAGCAATAGCCGCTTGAAATTTACGAATAATAGCTATCTCATGATTCCATATAGAAGCATTGTTTAATTTTTGGTGCAGTTCAATAAAATCATTTAATGCGATTGCACTAAAGATAATTTCTGGCCAAAGAATTTCTGTTGAAAAATAGACATTCTTATTTGGAAAGATGAGTTCATGTTGTGTTAGAACACTCTTATTAAGTCCATTACTAACAAACTCTAGGTGATGCTCACCAAGCATAGCATGTCTTAGTTTATAGCAAACGCTTAAAATACGTAGTCGAGGACCCTGATAATCATAGTATTTATTTTCGTCACCAGTTACTTTATAAATAGCATTAATTAGTTCATCTAAATCCCAATAATCCGCGCTAATTCGTACCCCTGTTAGTTGTTCTGTGCTTTGAATGGATATCATAGTCCTCGTCCCTCCCTTTGGATGTATCTATTTTGGTGTGTAATTGAGTAGTTTGAATAGTTCTGTTCGTTCCTTCTCCGTTAAATCACGCCATTGCCCTACCTTTAAATTACCAAGCTTAATATTCATAATACGAATGCGTTGTAGACGCTTAACGGAATACCCTAGTGCTGAGCACATTCGGCGAATTTGGCGGTTTAAGCCTTGCTCTAAAATGATTTTAAATACTTTATCTGAAATCTTTTCCACATGGCATGGTAAGGTTGTTGTATCTAAAATATCGACACCTGCACCCATTTTTTGGATGAATTGCGCAGTTATAGGCTTATCAACTTGAACAATGTATTCTTTTTCATGATGATTTTCAGCACGTAGAATTTTATTGACGATATCACCATCATTCGTTAATAATAATAGCCCCTCTGATTCCTTATCAAGACGCCCGATATGAAAAATACGTAGAGGATGATTGACAAAATCAACAACATTGCCTTTTATATGACGCTCTGTCGTACTTGTAATGCCGACAGGTTTATTTAGAGCAATGTAAACAAGCTGTTGTTCTTTCTTTACCTCTTTTCCATTCACGCAAACAATGTCTCCTGTTTCAACTTGACTACCAACTGTTGCCAGTTCTCCGTTAATTGTTACCTTTCCTTCTGCTATCCATTTATCAGCACCACGACGAGATATGATGCCTGTTTCACTTAAATATTTATTAATACGCATATTGTTCTCCTATATTTTATATTATTTTTAAGTATACCTTAACGTCGCACATACAGTGAATGCTAGAAGCTTTTCTAGCAAAAATAAATTAGTTGGAAAAGTTTTTGAAAAAGTTGAAATTATTTTATGTTTCTGACAATATATTAGGTGAGAGGGTTTCTATGAAAATATTGTTATTCCGATATAAAATAACGTTTTTTGTAGATAGTTCTCATTAAATTGTGTAAAGGGGAGAAGTAAAATGGTTTATGCATTTCCAAACACTGAAGGATCGGTAGTTCAATTCAAAGAGAAATATGATAATTATATCGGTGGCGAATGGACACCCCCAGTGAAGGGTCAATACTTTGATAACGTTACTCCTGTTACTGGACAAGTTTTTACACAAATAGCACGTTCCACAGCTGAGGATATTGAACATGCATTAGATGCGGCACATGCTGCTAAGGATGCATGGGGTAAAACATCACCAACAGAACGCGCAAACATTTTACTTAAAATTGCGGACCGTATCGAGCAAAATTTAGAAAAGCTAGCCGTTGCTGAAACATGGGATAACGGTAAAGCGGTACGCGAAACATTAAATGCAGACATCCCTCTTGCAATTGATCATTTTCGTTATTTTGCTGGGGTATTACGTGCTCAAGAGGGCTCAGTAAGCCAAATAGATAACGATACAGTTGCTTATCATTTCCACGAGCCAATTGGCGTAGTTGGCCAAATTATACCTTGGAACTTCCCGTTATTAATGGCTGTATGGAAGCTTGCGCCAGCACTTGCAGCTGGAAACTGTGTCGTATTAAAACCTGCAGAACAAACACCAGCATCTATTATGGTGCTTTTAGAATTAATAGAAGATTTACTACCACCAGGTGTCATTAATGTTGTGAATGGATTTGGCTTAGAAGCAGGGAAACCGCTTGCATCAAATCCACGCATTGGTAAGATTGCCTTTACAGGTGAGACAACAACAGGGCGTTTAATTATGCAATATGCTTCTCAAAACCTTATTCCAGTAACATTAGAACTGGGTGGTAAGTCGCCAAACATTTTCTTTGAAGATATTATGGATAAAGATGATGCCTTTTTAGATAAAGCTGTTGAAGGCTTTGTGCTATTCGCTCTAAATCAAGGGGAAGTATGTACTTGTCCTTCCCGTGCACTGATTCAGGAATCAATTTACGATAAATTTATGGAGCGCGTATTACAGCGAGTAGAAGCCATTAAAGTTGGCAACCCACTTGATCCAAACACAATGATGGGTGCACAGGCATCTAGTGAGCAAATGGAAAAAATTCTTTCTTATTTAGATATTGGTAAGCAAGAAGGTGCAGAATGTCTAATTGGAGGAGACAAAAATAATGTAGGTGAAGGCTTCGAAAATGGCTACTACATTAAACCAACTGTTTTCAAAGGACATAATAAAATGCGTATATTCCAAGAAGAAATTTTTGGACCAGTAGTTGCTGTCACGACATTTAAAACGAAAGAGGAAGCATTGGAAATTGCGAATGATACATTATATGGTTTAGGATCAGGTGTTTGGACGAGAGATATAAATACGGCATATCGCTTCGGTCGTGAAATTCAAGCTGGTCGTGTTTGGACAAACTGTTACCACGCATATCCTGCACATGCTGCATTCGGTGGCTACAAAATGTCGGGTGTTGGTCGTGAAAATCATAAAATGATGTTAGCGCATTACCAACAAACGAAAAACTTATTAGTTAGCTATAGCGAAAACAAACTTGGTTTCTTCTAATTCGTAGGGAGGTGCATTAGCGTGGTTGAACGTGTATTAGCTACGGAAGAAGCGCTAGCACTAATCGATCTATTAAAAGAGAAACATGGGCCCGTTATGTTTCATCAATCAGGCGGATGCTGTGATGGCTCCTCACCAATGTGTTATCCAGAAGGGGATTTGCTAATAGGAGATCAGGATGTGTGCCTTGGTGTAGTGGGTGGTGCCCCTTTCTATATGCACAAAAATCAATATGATTACTGGAAGCATACACAAATCATATTGGATGTGGTGGACGGCAGAGGCGGCATGTTTTCACTCGAGGGCGTAGAAGGAAAACGTTTCCTAACAAGGTCAAGAGCCTTCAACTCTGAAGAACTGCAAGAGCTAGGGTTAATTTAACAAGTTATCTGTACAGCGGCAAAGTTTTTCTGCCGCTGTTTTTTTATCTGGAAGTAGAAAAGTTATTGTATGGAAAGGGAGGCTTTAGGACACATGACTCTTTTCTTATAGGAATGATGAATATTGATTTTGGTCGTTCAAGTGTTTTGATATTAATTTTTATGGAAAAGAGTATGTAAAGCGATATTATTGGATGAATTTTTTAGGAAAAGGAATAGATTTAATCGATCCTTTAAGGTCATGGTAAATAATAGTTTCTTTGTGGTTTTTGCTAACATCGGCCATACCTCCTTTATAGGTTGTTAATATTTTCTATTAAATCAAATAAAGTAAGTAACATACATTAAATTATGTTTACTTTTTATGTTAATTGTTACAAAGAGGGTGAATCTTTCTCACATTATGTTACGTAAAACGGGTAAAGGAGTGTGATAAATATGGATTATGTGATGATTGAAAATGAATTTGCCAATACAGTAGAGGAGGTATCAAAGGCTGCAGGCTGGACGGTGGACCGTAAAATTGTATTAGCTATTGCTAGTACATTTGTAGCCTCAGGAAAAACTTTTGATGCAACGAAGTATAAAAATGTTTTACAAGAGATGAAGAAGCAATCTTCATGGCTGTCTCCTTTACGGACAACCGTTGGATATAGTATTGCTGCCAACCTCATGGAGCAAGATGATGCAGAAAAGGCAGTGAAGAATTTACTTACAAATGTGAGCATCTTAAAGGAAGCGAAATTCAGAAGCGGCAATTTTAGCTATATTGGAGCACAATTCTTGACGGAAGATGAACAGGATAAAAAGACGCATGCACAGGCGGCAAGAGTCTTATTTGATGCTATTCGTAAACATCATCCATTTTTAACCTCATATGAGGACATTCCTTATGTCATATTATTAAGCAGTCCATCTGATGATGTTGAATTGCGCGCGGATACCATGAATCGATACTATAAAGAACTAAGAACATCTAATTTTAATGCTGGCAATGAACTCCAATGGCTTTCACAGGTATTAACATTTTTATCACCCAAATTTGATGGTCAGCTAGTACCCGATGTTGTAACCCTTCGTGATGGGCTCAAAAAGCAAAACGTTAAAGTCAAGGCTATGCATTATCCTTTACTTGGCTTTTTAGCCATACTTAACCTGGATAAAGCACAACTTCAAGGGTTGATTGATTTATACCATGAATTAAAAGACATGAAGTTATTAAAATGGCATCGTGAATTTGTGCTCTTTATGGCTGTACAATTTGCTATTTATGATATGGCAAAGGTACAAAAGTCTTTGTCCATGACCATTATGTCTTCTATTGAGCTATTAATCCAAGCACAGCAAGCAGCAATGATTGCAGCGGTTAGTGCAGCTGCCATTGCGTCTAGTTCAAGTTCTTCGTGATAGAATAAAGAAGAACATGATTATTTGGAGGTGCATTTGAAGGATGAAGGATACAAAACTTTGGATTAATGGTCAGTGGCATGATGCAGAGGAAAGCTATGAGCTAGCTTCTCCATATAGCGGTGAGGTTATTGCTCATGTAGCTAAAGCATCTATTCAAGATGTAGAAAAAGCTATCGAAGGTGCGCAGCAGGCATTCCAATCGTTTAAAAAGACAACAGCCTACGAACGTGCCGAAATATTATATAAAGTTGTTGATATAATGCGACAAAGAAAAGAAGAACTTGCAGAGATTTTAGCCTTAGAGGCTGGAAAACCTATTGTTGCAGGTTTAGCTGAAATTGACCGTACAATCGCAACCTATCAATTTGCAGCTGAAGGAGCTAAACAGGCAAAAGGTGAGACTGTTCCAATGGATGCAGCCCCTGGAGCAGGAGATCGAATTGGCTGGACAAAAAGAGAACCTTTAGGTGTAATATCAGCCATTACGCCATTTAATTTTCCGTTCAATTTAGTGGCACACAAGTTAGGCCCAGCGTTTGCAGTGGGCAATACAGTTGTATTAAAGCCAGCAACACAAACGCCACTAAGTGCTATCGTTATGGCAGAAATTTTCCGAGATGCAGGATTACCCGATGGGGCATTACAAATTGTGACAGGAAGTGGGGGTGAGCTTAGTGATACGCTTGTCACACATCCATATGTCAAAAAAGTAACCTTTACTGGTAGTGGTAAGGTTGGTTTGAAGATTAAAGAAAAAGTAGGCTTACGTAAAGTAACTTTAGAGCTGGGTTCTAATGCTGCAGTAATTGTCGAACCATCTACGCCAATAAATAAAATTATCAGTCGTTGTGTAAGCGGGGCTTTTAACTTTGCTGGACAAGTATGCATTTCGTTACAACGTATATATGTGCATTCCTCCATTATTGATGAATTTACTAAAGCATTTGTTGCAGAAACAGAAAAGCTTATAGTAGGAGATCCATTAGAGAAGACAACAGATGTTAGTGCCATGATAAATCCAAATGAAGTGGAACGTATTAGGGAATGGATTGAGGAGGCACAAGAACAGGGGGCTATGATTGCAACTGGAGGCGTATTTACTGAACGTACTTTAACGCCAACAGTTATGAAGAATGTGTCAGCTGATATGAAAATTGTTTGTCAGGAAACATTCGCACCAATCGTCTCAATTGTTTCATATGAAACATTAGACGACGCAATTCGACTTGTAAATGAGTCGGACCTTGGCCTAAATGCAGGTATTTACACGAATATATTGTCAGATGCTTTATATGCAGCAGATGAATTACAGGCTGGTGCTGTCATTATTAATGATATTCCGACATTCCGAGTAGATAACATGCCATATGGTGGAGTAAAGATGAGTGGTTATGGACGTGAAGGAATTAAGTGGGCTATAGAAGAAATGACTGATATGAAATTTATTTCGATGAAAAAATCGTTCTAAATTTGCATCAGCTCTTTTTCTGCGATACGATGACGAAAGAACAACATGAGAAGGGAAGTTGCAAGAATTATGCCAAACAACGCTGTACCCATGAGCCAATCACGTACGGTTCAATCGCGTCTCGTATTACCCCCAGACACAAATAATCACAATTCTATTTTCGGTGGAAGAGTGTTAGCTTATATTGATGAAATTGCTGCTATTACAGCAATGAAACATGCGAAAGGCCTTGTAGTGACAGCTTCTATTGACTCGGTTGATTTTTTATCCGCTGCACATGTAGGAGATATTCTTGAAATCGAGAGTATTGTTTCGTCTACAGGACGTTCTTCAATGGAGGTTTATGTTCGCGTTGTTTCTCGCAATATTGAGACTGGCGAGGAAAAATTAACGACAGAATCATTTGTCACGATGGTTGCAGTAAATGAGGAAGGGAAACCCGTACCAGTTCCCTCAATCTATCCTGAAACAGATGAAGAGAAGCGTTTATTTGAAACTGGGCCAGCAAGACGAGAGCACCGTAAACAAAAACGTGCATTGCCGCATTAAGGAAAAAGGGAACTCCAAATGAGTTCCCTTTTTTATTTTACATATTTAGTTCATTGACAACATTAATGAGCGAGTCGGAAGAAGAAGAGACTAGTGTAGCACCTTGCGATAATTCAGTGATTAAATTAGATATAGCTGAAATATCTCTCGATGTATTTACGTATTGCTGCTGAATGCCAGAAACTGCATCAGCAATATCATTAAATGACTTGGATAAACTTTCTTGTGTATTGACACTATGTTGAATTTTTTGATCAACATTAGTAACTGAATTAGCCATAGTCGTAATATTACTTTCTGTTTCCTTAATAAGGTGAGAAACATTTTGGACGGCATTTTTTGTTTCCTCCGCAAGTTTACGAACTTCCTCAGCCACTACTGCAAAACCTTTCCCATGTTCTCCAGCTCGTGCAGCCTCAATAGAAGCATTTAATGCTAATAAATTGGTTTGATCAGCAATGCCTGTAACTAGCCCAACGATTTCAGAAATTTTTTGAGAAGAGGTACGTAGTTGGTTCATCGTTACCTCAAGACCATTGACACTTTGCAAAATAACTTGGATTAAATCATTTTGTTCTTTCAATTGCTGTTGGCCTCGTCTTGATTTTTCTTGTGTATCTGCTACGAAGTTCAATCCTTGCTTGGTTGCTACAGCAATATCATCTGTTTGTGAGGAAATCACTAATAATGATGCGGCTGTTTCTTCACTAATGGCATTAAGCTCTTCTGCAGTACTTTGGATCGTCGTTACAAGGGAATTTTTTGTTGCATCTGCTGCTGAGCGAATACGTTCTTCCTCTTTTTCATATGCCTCAATCACGAGTTGTTGCTCAAAATTAATGATTTTACAAAAAGCGTTTATAGCACGAATAGCATCTGTTTTAGAAATATCCACCTCGTTCACAAAGTTTGCAAAAGTAGTAGTGAGTGACTGGAATGAGGCAATATACCACTTTGACTGCAAGCCAATTCGAACGTGAGCCTCAGCAATGGCTTTTCGCTCAGCAATGTAGGCATCATTAATATGACTTTCAAAAATGTCACTTAAATGTTTATGTAACGTGATTTTCAAACGATCAATATGTGATGTTCTATTAATAATATCAAGTAAATCTTGGCTCAAACTAATGGCTGCATAAAATTTCTCCACCATTTCAGGAATTAAGTCTTTAGCTAAAGGCTGTAGCTGCTTAATGATAGCTAAATCCTCAAGTGTTAAATTTAAAAGTTGTAATTGTTTTTGAAGATTGGGGTGGTTCAATACATCTAACTGTACACCGCTCTTAAAATTTTCAGGTGTTAATGTAATTGCGTAGCTAGAACTACTATTTTTTGAAAACCAACTCATTATTATTTGCTCCATTCTTAATATCCATAATAAATTGTAAGTAAATAAGCACTTTTGAAATTTGTTAGGTTTGTATATTTAATAAATAAATGGGATTAAATCTATTTTACTATTATTTGCTGAATATTTGGTTAAAAAATTGGATATTTCTTTATTTTTTTACTTTATTGTTAGTCCAAATGGTGAAGCGATGTAAATTTGAATTTAAAATAGGAAACCTGTAAAATACGAACTGTTTAGCAATCTAAAAATCGTACGAAAATAAAAAATGGAAGGAGGGGTGGTATGGAGAAAAAACGTTTTAAATTTGTTATTCCTGTCATGGTGATTGTTGCCATTGGTTCTGTTTATATGCTACGAAACTATCATGCTGAGGTACCAGATATTGAGCAATTATTAATTACCATATGTGCAGCTTTGGGATCAGGGGTATTAGCCTACTTTTTATTTCCACAGCAGGGTGATAATAAGATTGATGACAGAGGACCGTATTAATAGATTAAAAAAACTGCTCGTTTTCATTAAAACGAGCAGTCTTTTTATGGTTTAAACAGTTTAAACCAGCCTTTATGTTTAAAGACAGCCAACATAAAGATAACGATAATTATCATAATCCCAAGTACAATAAAATAGCTGTATTGCCCATGTAGCTCAGGCATGTTATCGAAATTCATCCCATACACACCAGCAATGAAGGTAAGTGGTATAAAGATAGTTGATACAATTGTTAAAGTCATCATAATGCCATTCATTCTGCTAGAACTCATAGCCATATAACTATCCCGCATGTCTGCTGTAAGCTCTCGATTAGATTCAACCATCTCTGTTAGCTTAAGTAGATGGTCGTAGATATCTCCAAAATAAGCTCTCTCCGATTTTTTTAGTGAGAAACGGTAAGAATTGAGAATGCGATATAAGAGATCACGCATTGGTAAAATAGTACGTCTTAAGTCAAGCAAGTCACTACGGAACTCGAAGACAATTTTCATGGCATTTACATTACTTTGGTATGTAAGTTCACCTTCTAAAGCATTTAGATGATCTTCAATTTTATAAACGAGTGGAAAATAACTGTCAACAATTTTATCGATAGTTTGATACGTTAGGTATACAGTACCTCGCTCCCAATTCTTCGGTTGGTTTTCCAGCATCTTTTGCACCTTCTCTATCTCAGGGACAGAATTTTTATGGAAGGTTATGATGAATTTATTGGAGGCAAAAATATTAACCTCCTCCGCAGCTAACGTCTCTTCGTTTACCCGATGAATGACAAAGAAATGAAAATCATCATAAAAATCGAGCTTAGGACGCTGCAACCTCATTAAGCAATCTTCAATAGCGAGAGGGTGAAAGTGGAAAAATGTATCCAACAATGATTCCTCCTCGGCTGTAGGACAATTAAAATCAACCCAATACCATTCAAATTCTTGCTGATGTATCTCTTCTAATGGAAAATCCTTTAACAATTGTTGTTGCTTTGTAATGCCAATGGTGCTTATCACGGTTTTCACCTCAAATTATTTACTACAAAATAGTTAGCGCTCCTCTTTAAAGCATACCCAACCACCGAACAAAGTAGTGGCAAAAAATCTAGAAGGTTTAGTAAAACCCGCACTTTGTAAAAGTATTAAAATTTCTTCTTCACTCATAAAAGAAAGGGAACGAATGGATTTTTCCATCTCTGCTACATCGGATAAAGAAAGTCTAGTATGCTGTAGCCAATAAGAACGCCATAAATCAAATTGTAGTTCTGTTTCTAAAGAGCCTAGCTGACCATATTTTGAAACAAGGACAAATGGTGCTCCAGGTTTCAAATGTCTTGCTATTTCTGTTATTGTTTCGAGCTTTTCTTTATAATCATGAATAAAATGCAAGACGAGAACACAACTTGCCGCATCATACTGAGTAGAGGGCAGCGAAGCATCAAGTATTGTAGCCTGATGGAATGACATATCATTAGGAAGAGTGAGTAAACGCTCTTTAGCTATAGTAAGCATGGATTCTGATGGATCAATGCCAGTGAATGACCAGTGAGGTCTTCCTTCTGCAAGCTGTATAATTTCATTGCCACTTCCTGCTCCCACGACTAGCATGTTAGCATTTTCTGATAGCCTAGAATGATAAAAAGTTTGTATTAAACGTAGCATGGCATCATAACTAGGCAATGTACGGCGAATACCCTTTTCATATTCATTTGCTAATGTGTTGTTAAATTCCAACGCTCCTCACAGCCTTTCAAAAAAATTTTAAAAAATCTTTCTTAATGTGAAACTATTGCGGGTATAGTTCCGTAAATAGTAGTACATAAAACATAGAATAAAGTTCAAAGAAAGGGTTGATATATATGGAGACTAAATGGTCTAAAGTAATCATACACGCAAGTGCATTTTTTGCGCCATGGTTAGTGCCCATTATTTTCTTTTTAATTAGTTCGGATGAGGAAGTAAAGGCAATTTCTATTCAAGCACTGCTATTCCAAATTGTCATGGGTGTTTTAATTGCTATCTCTGTTGGTTTAAGCTTTGTCCTTATTGGCTTACCATTTTTAATCATTTTCGGCATTATGGTATTTGTGGTACCGATCATCGGTATCGTAAAAGCATTGTCTGATGAACCTTGGCGTTATCCAATTGTTGGTCGCTGGGTATAATTTTCATAGACGCAAGTATATGCTAGTTGCATATGCTTGCGTTTTTTCTATGACGAATAAGGGTACATTAGGTGTATAAGGAAATTATTAAACCGTAAACAAATAATCGAAAAAGGGCTCTTTTCGGCTCTTAAAAAGCCTTTTTCTAGACTTTCCACTTTTCTATGGGCGAAATCATTGCAATTTTTTTCAAGCGTTTTGTATAATATACTCAAAGAAAGTCAAAGATAGTCAAAGTCAGTGAAGCAAGCGAGGTGTGTTCCTAAAATGCGTAATATATCAGACATCATAGAGGGTTACTTAAAGCAAGTGCTTGAATTAGGTGGGGAAGGGCATATTGAAATTAAACGTAGTGAAATCGCTGATAAATTTCAATGTGTACCATCACAAATAAATTATGTTATTAATACAAGATTTACTGCCGAGCGGGGTTACCTTGTTGAGAGCAAACGTGGTGGTGGTGGATACATTCGAATTTTACGTGTCCGTGCGAATTCACAGATTGATCTAATCGACGATGTTCTCAGGCAAATTGAAGGTGGGGCATCACAAACAATGGCAGAAGATTTGGTTTATCGACTCATTGATGAGCAGGTAATTTCCAAGCGAGAAGCGAAATTAATGTTAGCAGCAATTGATCGCTCCACGATCGACTTGCATCTCCCATTAAGAGATGTCATTCGATCAAAAATATTGCGAGCAATGCTGACAACAATAAAATATGAACAACAAAAATAGTGAGGTGATGGAAATGATATGCGAACATTGTAAACAACGTAATGCGACAGTTACAGTAACACAAGTTCAAAGTGGGCAAAAAGTAGAGCATCATTATTGTGACGTCTGCGCCTCACAATTCCATCCATTTCATGCAGAGTTTAAACAAGAGCCAGTATCTATTCAACAGTTATTGTCTAACTGGTTTGGCTCTCCTACATGGCAAAAGGTGGGGGAAAAACAACAGGTACAACCACAACAGCAAACATGCCCACAATGTGGATTTTCGTATAAGCAATTTTTAAAAGAAGGAAAATTCGGGTGCCCAAGCTGTTATGACACATTTGGAGATCATTTGCCAAAGCTTTTTAATCGTATTCAGGCAGGTCCACAACACATTGGAAAAATGCCTGGTGCTCGCAGTAATGTGTATGTTATTAAAAAGCAAATAGAAGATATCCGCAAGCGTATGAAATCCGCCGTAGATGAAGAACAGTTTGAAGAAGCGGCGAAGCTACGTGATGAAGTTAAAGAGCTAGAGAAGCATCTACAATTTGAAGGTGGTGATGTGACATGATGATTGAATCATTTTTAGAGCGTGCGACACCAACTTGGATGCATATCAAAGATGATTACTCAGATATCGTCATTAGTACACGGATCCGCCTTGCACGAAATTTAGATGGCTATCGTTTTCCATTAGCGTTTTCAGAAAATGAGGCACTGCAAGTGGAACAGGCCGTTACACATGCTGTCAGCGATAGCCCAACTCTTCAAAATGATTATGCTTATTTTGCTATAAAGGATTTAACCCCTTTACAGCGTCAAATTCTTGTAGAAAAGCATTTGATTAGCCCGCAACTGGCTAAAAAAGAGCAAGTGGGCTCTATACTACTCTCTGAAGACGAATCCGTTAGCATTATGGTGAATGAAGAGGATCATTTACGCATTCAATGTATGACAGCAAGTTTTCAACTTCAAAGTGCTTATGAACAAGCAAATAAGATTGATCGTATCCTAGAGAAAGTATTACCGTATGCTTTTCGAGATACTTTTGGTTATTTAACAAGCTGTCCAACGAATATTGGTACGGGTCTACGAGCATCCGTCATGATGCATTTACCCGCTCTTACATTAACTGGGCAAATGAATCAAATTATAAATGCCATGACACGCTTAGGAATGACTGTAAGAGGTATATATGGTGAAGGAAGCGAAAATTTAGGGAATGTTTATCAAGTGTCTAACCAAATTACACTTGGGAAGACAGAGGAAGATATTTTAGCAGATATACAAAGCGTCGCTGAAAAGATTATTCAAAAAGAGCGGCATGCAAGAGGTAAATTAATGGAAAAGGCAGAGCTTGCGCTAGAAGATCGCGTATATCGAGCTTTAGGTACCCTTACACATGCAAGAATTTTAACAAGTGAGGAAGCTGCTACTTGCCTATCTAATGTTCGTTTAGGAGTAGATTTACAATTGATTGATGGTATACAAACAACGACCTTAAATGAATGTGTTGTTAGTATGCAACCAGGTTTTTTACAGCACTATGCAGGTGAGGCATTACCACCTGCTGAGCGGGATCGTGTACGAGCGGAGATGCTTCGTGAGACATTATCTCAAGAACATGCGAATAAGCCTATAAATGGGGAAAAAGGAGAGGATTTATATGATGTTTAATCGTTTTACACAACGCGCGCAAAAAGTATTACAGCTTGCTCAGGAAGAGGCTATTCGTTGGAAGCACGAATCTATCGGTACAGAGCATATTCTATTAGGGCTTATACGTGAAGGCGGCGGTATTGCTGCGAAAGCGTTAGAAGCCATTGATATTAGTCCTCAAATGATTGAAGCTGGCATTGAAGAATTAGTTGGTAAGGGCAAAGAAGATGTCGGTCCAATCGTTCATTATACACCAAGAGCTAAAAAAGTAATTGAATTATCTGTTGATGAGTCACGTAAACTAGGTCACTCCTATATCGGTACAGAGCATCTATTATTGGCGCTTATACGTGAGGGTGAGGGCGTGGCAGCTCGCGTTTTAAACAATGCGGGAGTCGGTTTAAATAAAGCTCGCCAGCAAGTATTATTGCTATTAGGTAATAATGATAATGCACAATCTGGTCAACAAGCAGCTCAAGCTGCCAATACACCAACATTAGATAGTCTAGCACGTGATTTAACACAAATTGCACGTGAAGGTACTTTAGACCCTGTTATTGGCCGAAGCAAGGAAATTACACGAGTTATTGAAGTTTTATCGCGTCGTACGAAAAATAACCCTGTATTGATTGGTGAGCCAGGTGTTGGTAAAACAGCGATTGCTGAAGGATTGGCACAGCAAATTATTAATAACGAAGTGCCAGAAATCCTTCGTGACAAACGTGTAATGACACTAGATATGGGGACAGTTGTTGCAGGTACAAAATATCGTGGAGAATTTGAAGATCGTTTGAAAAAAGTGATGGATGAAATTCGCCAAGCAGGCAACATCATTTTATTTATTGACGAATTGCATACATTAATTGGTGCGGGTGGTGCTGAAGGTGCGATTGATGCATCAAATATCTTAAAACCATCTTTAGCACGTGGGGAGCTTCAATGTATTGGTGCCACAACACTTGATGAGTACCGCAAGTACATTGAAAAGGATGCGGCCTTAGAGCGTCGTTTCCAACCAATCCAAGTGGATGAGCCGACAGTGGAAGAGGCTATTCTAATTATTCAAGGCTTACGCGATCGTTATGAAGCGCATCACCGTGTGAAAATTACAGATGAAGCCATTGAAGCAGCGGCAAAAATGAGTGATAGATATATTTCTGATCGATTCTTACCAGATAAAGCGATTGACTTAATCGATGAAGCAGGTTCTAAAGTACGCTTACGCTCATTCGCAGTACCACCAAACTTAAAGGCGCTTGAGGATAAGCTTGAAAATGTTCGTTCTGAAAAAAATGCAGCCGTATCAGGTCAAGAATTTGAAAAGGCAGCAGCGCTAAGAGATACAGAGCAAAAGCTGAAGGATGAAATTGAAGCTACTCGAAAAAATTGGAAAGAAGAGCAAGGTAAAGCCGAATCTAAAGTGACTGTGGATGATGTAGCAGCAGTTGTATCAATGTGGACAGGAATCCCAGTAGCTAAAATTGCTTCTGAAGAATCTTCGAAGTTATTACAGCTTGAAGAAGAGTTACACAAACGTGTAGTAGGGCAAGGAGAAGCAGTAGAAGCGATTTCTCGTGCCATACGTCGTGCAAGAGCAGGCTTAAAAGATCCAAAACGACCAATTGGCTCATTTATCTTCTTAGGACCTACAGGCGTTGGTAAAACAGAGCTTGCAAGAGCACTTGCTGAGGTAATGTTTGGCGATGAGGATGCGATGATTCGTGTTGACATGTCCGAGTACATGGAGAAACATTCGACTTCTCGTTTAGTAGGTTCACCTCCGGGCTATGTAGGCTTCGATGATGGTGGCCAACTGACAGAGAAAGTTCGCCGTAAGCCATATTCAGTCGTTTTATTAGATGAAATTGAAAAGGCACACCCTGATGTATTCAATATTCTATTGCAAGTGCTTGAAGATGGTCGTTTAACAGACTCTAAGGGACGTGTAGTAGACTTCCGCAATACAGTGGTCATTATGACTTCAAACGTTGGTGCGGATGCATTAAAATACCAAAAGAACCTTGGTTTCAATGTAGGTGGTGCAGAGTCTAAGCATAAAGACATGAAGGGTACGATGTTAGAAGAATTGAAAAAAGCATTCCGTCCAGAATTCTTAAACCGTATCGATGAAATGATTGTCTTCCACGCATTAGAAAAAGAGCACTTAAAAGAAATCATTGCGATGATGGGCAATGCTTTAACAAAACGCTTGCAAGAGCAAGACATTTCGTTAGAGCTGACTGATGCAGCACTTGAAAAAATTGCTGAAGAAGGCTATGACCCTCAATATGGTGCTCGTCCACTACGTCGTGCATTACAAAAACAAGTAGAGGATCGATTATCAGAAGAATTACTAAAGGGTAATGTAGAAAAGGGTAATCAGGTTGTCATTGATTACGTAAACGATGAGTTTGTTGTAAAGAAAAAAGAGGGAGTATCCATCTCTAAATAATTTCAAGGAAAGACAGTAAGGCTTTAAGTGCCAAGCTGTCTTTTTTTCTGTACAATTAAGGATAAGAACAAATATTCGAGGTGAAAGCAATTTGGCAAAGAAAAAAACGAAATTTGTATGTTCAGGCTGTGGCTATGAATCTGCTAAATGGATGGGAAGATGCCCTGGGTGTGGTGAATGGAATAAAATGGTGGAAGAAGTAGAAATGGTTGCAAAAGGCCCACGTGGAGCATTTCAACATTCTGCTACAGTTACTCAAAAGGCAATCCCGATTATCCAAGTGGAAGCTACTGAAGAATCGCGCGTAGCAACAGAAATGGGCGAACTCAATCGTGTATTAGGCGGTGGCATTGTACCTGGTTCTCTAGTATTAATTGGGGGTGATCCTGGAATAGGGAAATCAACATTACTATTACAGGTTTCCGCATTACTCTCGAATAAAGGGCATCGCGTACTTTATATTTCTGGAGAGGAATCTATTCGTCAAACGAAATTACGAGCAGAGCGTTTAGGAGTGATTTCTCAAGAGCTCTACATATACTCCGAAACAAACCTAGAGTTTTTAAACCAAACCATTGATGAAGTACAACCTAAATTTGTCATTGTCGATTCCATACAAACGGTTTTTCATCCAGAAGTAACAAGCGCCCCAGGTAGTGTCTCACAGGTTCGTGAATGTACAGCCGAGCTGATGCGAATCGCTAAAACAAAAGGCATTGCTATTTTTCTAGTAGGGCATGTCACAAAAGAGGGGCAAATTGCTGGGCCACGTATTTTAGAGCATATGGTGGATACTGTACTATACTTTGAAGGGGAAAGACATCATAATCATCGTATTTTACGAAGCCAAAAAAACCGCTTCGGATCTACAAATGAAATTGCTATATTTGAAATGCTTCAAGGTGGGTTAAAGGAAGTTCTAAACCCTTCTGAGTTATTTTTACAGGAGCGTTCACAAGGTGCGGCAGGGTCAACTATTGTAGCCTCAATGGAGGGGACAAGGCCAATTCTTGTTGAAATTCAATCCTTAGTTACGCCTACAAGCTTTAACTATCCTAAACGTATGGCCACAGGTGTCGATCAAAATCGAGTACAATTGCTAATGGCTGTACTAGAAAAGCGTATGGGTCTCATGCTACAAGCTCAGGATGCATATATTAAAGTTGCTGGTGGTGTCAAGCTGGATGAGCCAGCAATAGATTTAGCGGTGTTGACAAGCATTGTATCTAGTTTTAAGGATCAGGCAGTGCGTGCAACGGATTGCTTTATTGGTGAGGTCGGACTGACAGGTGAGGTCCGTCGGGTATCACGTATAGAACAGCGAGTCATTGAAGCGGCGAAGCTTGGATTTAAAAGAGCTTTCATTCCTTCTTCAAATATTGGTGGTTGGGAATTTCCGCAGGGAATTGAAATTGTTGGTGTAGAAACGATAAAAGATGCACTAAATGCATGCTTTAGAGAGTTATAAAGGAGGTTGTGCATGTTGGATATTATTCTGACATGCATTTTCCTTCACTTTTAATGCTAATATCGGAAACTCATATAAAAGAATAAACGTCCTAAATAATAGCTGATGAATGAATAAAGGATTTCATCTAGTACGAACAAAATAGAAGTTTGTAAAATTTTGTCTAACTATCTTATCCTTGTTTCACAACATCAAAAATAATGAGATTTTGACTGAGCTCATGAAAGATTTTCTACCGTAAACTATGTATAATCTTAACTAACAATTAGGAGGTGACAGCTTGTGAAAAAATTTGTTCAAATTGCGTTTTTACTGATTGGAGGAGCATTGGGCCTTGTTTTCTTACCGCCATTATACGAATTGCTTCATTTATCATCTAATCCTTGGCTAGATAATCCTTATGTATCAGTAGCTCTAGGCGCACTTTTACTGTTTACACTATCTTTTGCATTTTCCGATTACTTTGTAAGGCTCATTAGCTGGATGGAAGAAGTTCTGTTTAAGGTTCCTATCGGAGATTTATTATTTGGTACGTTTGGTTTAATAATTGGGTTGATTGTCGCTTACTTTTTAGGCTTTGCCATTGATAGTGTACCATTCCCTATTATTTCGGAAGTATTTCCAATTATCCTGTCATTTGTATTAGGGTATTTAGGGTTCCGTCTAGGTTTTAGAAAAAGAGATGAGCTCATACAGCTTTTTACATTACGTAGTACCAATACGAAGAAAAAAGCTGCTGAAGGTGCTGAAGCTCAAGAGGTTCGTGGAAGCTACAAACTGCTAGATACAAGTGTAATTATTGATGGTCGTATTGCTGATATTTCTGAAACAGGCTTCATTGAGGGTATATTAGTTGTACCTCAATTTGTGCTCACAGAGCTTCAGCATATAGCTGATTCTTCTGATACCTTAAAGCGCACAAGAGGTCGGCGTGGTTTAGATATTTTAAAAAAATTACAAGATGAACGTAAGACAAAAGTTGAAATTACAGACGAGGATTTTGAAGATGTACAAGAGGTAGATTTAAAGCTTGTCCGTCTTGCAAAAAAAATGGGCAATGATACATGCATCGTTACCAATGATTTTAACCTGAATAAAGTCTGTGAGCTCCATCATGTAAAAGTGTTAAATATCAATGATTTAGCGAATGCAGTGAAACCTGTAGTTATACCAGGTGAAGATATGCAGGTTGTGGTTATAAAGGATGGCAAAGAGCATAACCAAGGAGTTGCCTATTTAGATGATGGTACGATGATAGTGGTTGAAGGTGGTCGTAGTTACATCGGACAGGCAATTACAGTTACAGTTACTAGTGTGCTGCAAACATCAGCAGGTCGTATGATATTTGCTAAGCCGAAGGACGATTAGGATGTGGGGAAATGCAATATGAAGTGGTTCTACCTGCTGCCGGAAGTGGGAAGCGTATGGGTGCAGGGCAAAATAAATTATTTTTAAAGCTTTTAGAGAAACCTATTCTGGTACACACGCTAGAAGTGTTTCAACAAGATCCCGCTTGCACAGGTATTTGGCTCGCTGTAAAACCAGAAGAGCGTGGATTTATTCAAAAAATGCTAGAGGACTATAGGATTACCAAAGTGAAGGGTTTACCTGATGGGGGTGCTGAGCGACAGCATTCGGTTCATTCTTGCATGAAAGAGATGCAACAGGTAGATATTGTGCTTGTCCATGACGCAGCACGCCCGTTTATTACGCATGATATCATTGCAAAGCTTGTACAGAACGCGCATCATCATGGTGCAGCAATTGCAGGGGTTCGTGCGAAAGATACGATGAAAAAAGTATCAATGAATGGCATTATAGAGGAAACGGTTGATCGAGAAAGCCTTTGGATGGTGCAAACTCCACAAGCATTCCGTTTTGAATTAATTATGGAAGCGGAGGACGTAGCTGAAAAAGTAGGTTTTCTTGGGACAGATGAGGCAATGCTAATGGAGCGTCTCGGACATCAGGTACACATCGTAGAAAGTAGTTATGAAAATGTAAAAATGACAACACAAGAAGACTTAGTATTTGGTGAGGCAATTTTGCGTAAGCGTGGATCATTCAATCATTAAGAAATATTATATATAGAGGCTATTCATTCGTAGTTTGTTAAGGATGGATAGTCTTTTTTATTTGTTTTGTTTGGGAAAAATTATATGGTCAGAATGCCTTATTGCTTCGTAATCTGTTCATCCATATATGTATGATAATAATGACATAACTGCTAGTCGAATTAGAAACGAAGGCGTAGAAGAGAATAAAAAGTTGGAATGCTCAAATAAAGTGGATTTTATCCATGTGTGATCGTTTTACGTGTAAAATGAAATAGTGGATATATGATTAATAAGGTAATAGAATAGATGAAAAGATGTGAGGGGTGTTTATTGTGTCATTAAATGATTGGTTAAATCAAAAGGTTCCAGAAATTACAGGTTCATTAACTAGTATAAATAAACAGTACATCGACGTTGACAACTCAATAGGCTTTGATGGACGAGATCGGGTTATAAAAATAATAGATAATTTCCATGAGGTGCTGTTTCCTGGCATTTATATGACAAGACCTATTGATGAAACAAGGGTGAACGTAGTTTGCAGTAATAAGCTGCGTGAAACAGCATTAGATTTGCGGGATATTATCGAAAAAGTATTATTTTATAATATGGAGGATAGTGATCCTGCCAATTGCGAGAAGTATTGCCGTGAACAAGCAGACAAAATTGTTATGAATTTGATTAATCGATTTCCTGCCATTCGCCAAGTGCTACAAACAGATATTCAAGCGGCATATAATGGTGACCCAGCAGCTCTTTCCACAGAGGAAATTTTGCTAAGCTATCCATCTATTGTGGCTGTTTATATTCACCGCATCGCACATGAGTTATACGAAATGGGTGTACAAATTGTGCCTCGAATTATGTCAGAATATGCGCACCGATTAACGGGTATCGATATTCATCCAGGGGCTACAATAGGAGAATCATTCTTTATTGACCACGGAACAGGTGTAGTTATCGGTGAAACTTGTACTATCGGTAAGAATGTAAAAATTTATCAAGGTGTAACATTAGGTGCACTAAGCTTCCCATTAGATGAAAATGGTAATCCAATTAAGGGCATTAAACGTCATCCGAATATTGCCGACAATGTTGTCATTTATGCTGGTGCTACTATCTTAGGGGGCGAGACGACGATTGGGCACGATTCCGTTTTAGGAAGTAATATTTGGCTAACACACTCTGTTCCCCCTTATTCACGTGTTTATAATTCACAGCCATCTCCGAATATTAGCAACAGTCAAATGAAAAATATAGAGTATCATATTTAAAGAATGTGGGGCAGTCTAGAGAGTGTAGCTTTCTAAACTGCCCATTACTGCTATAGGAGGATAATTATTAAAGCGCTTTTCAAACAACCTAGGGCAAATTTTGATATGATAATGTTAAATATTAATTAAAGGAAGATGAATATGTTTCGAATTGGACAAGGTTTTGACGTACATGCATTTGAAGAAGGTCGTCCATTAATTATTGGTGGCATTACCATTCCGCATGAAAAAGGACTAGTAGGACATTCAGATGCGGATGTTCTCTTACACACTGTCACAGATGCGGCTCTAGGAGCAATTGGAGAAGGGGATATTGGCCGTCATTTTCCAGATACAGACCCTGCATTTAAGGACGCGGACTCAGCAAAATTATTAGAGTACATTTGGAAGATTGTTGAGGATAAGGGTTATTCTCTAGGTAATGTCGATTGTACCATTATGGCACAGCGTCCTAAAATGGCCCCCTATATTGGACAGATGCAACAACGTATCGCTGAATTATTACACGCAGAGCCTTCACAGGTAAATGTTAAAGCAACTACAACTGAACGATTAGGTTTTACAGGTCGCGAGGAAGGTATTGCGACAATGGCAACAATTCTATTGATCAAGAAATAAATGTGGATGAACCCCGCTTTTATTTCCTGTAACAGAGTGGTAAAATGAACAAAGTCAATTTTTGATCGAAAATTTAGGAGGCTTTTAATTATGACGAAAGAAGTTCGCGTTCGTTACGCGCCATCTCCAACAGGTTATTTACATATCGGTGGAGCGCGTACAGCATTATTCAATTATTTATATGCAAAACATCATAACGGTAAATTCATTGTACGTATTGAAGATACGGATATTGAACGTAATGTAGAGGGCGGAGAAGCATCTCAGCTAGATAACCTAAAATGGTTAGGTATTGAATATGATGAGTCCATTGATATTGGTGGACCTTATGCGCCTTATCGTCAAATGGAACGTCTTGATATTTATAAAGAGCACGCTGAAAAACTATTAGAACAAGGTGTAGCCTACAAGTGTTTCTGTTCTTCTGAAAAGCTTGAAGCATCTCGTGAAGAACAAAAAGCAAGAGGTGTAGCTGCTCCTACTTATGATGGTACATGTCGCCACTTATCAGCAGATGAAATCGCTGCTAAAGAAGCGGCAGGTGAGCCATACACAATCCGTATGCGTGTACCTGAAAATGTAACATACGAATTTGAAGATTTAGTTCGTGGACAAGTTACCTTTGAGTCTAAAGATATTGGTGATTGGGTACTTGTAAAAGCAAATGGTATTCCAACATATAACTATGCAGTTGTTTTAGATGATCACTTTATGGAAATCTCTCACGTTTTCCGCGGTGAGGAGCATTTATCGAATACACCAAAGCAAATGATGATTTTTGATGCATTTGGTTGGGAATATCCACGCTTTGGACATATGACATTAATTATTAACGAAAACCGTAAAAAACTATCTAAGCGTGATGAATCGATTATTCAATTTGTTACGCAATATAAAGATTTAGGTTATCTTCCTGAAGCGATGTTTAACTTCTTTGCGCTACTTGGTTGGTCTCCAGAGGGAGAAGAAGAGATTTTCTCAAAAGAAGAATTTATCAAAATTTTTGATGAAAAACGTCTTTCAAAATCACCATCTATGTTCGATAAACAAAAGCTAACATGGATGAATAATCAATATATTAAAAAGTTGTCTTTGGAAGAAGTTGTAGCTTTATCTTTACCACATCTACAAAAAGCAGGCTTATTACCTGAAGAGCTTACTGCAGAGCAACATGCTTGGGCGACGGATTTAATCGCACTTTATCATGACCAAATGAGCTTTGGTGCAGAAATTGTCGAATTATCTAGCCTATTCTTTAACGACCATATTGAATATGATGAAGAAGCAAAAGAGGTTTTAGCAGGAGAGCAAGTACCTGAAGTAATGGCGGCATTTAAAGCACAATTGGAAGAGCTAGAAGAGTTTACACCAGATGCGGTAAAAGCTGCGATTAAAGCTGTACAAAAGACAACTGGTCATAAAGGTAAAAATCTGTTCATGCCAATCCGTGTTGTGACAACAGGTGAAACACATGGACCAGAGTTGCCGAACGCCATTTGTTTAATTGGTAAAGAGAAAGCAATTGACCGTGTAGAAAAATTTGCACAATAAAGATAAATTTATTGACAATTCATTCTTTCGTTGTAAAATGTATTTACATTGAAAAAGCGTTGATAAGGAGAAGTAAGTGGCGCATGCTCTTAAGAGAGGACCATCATCGGCTGAAAGTGGTCTGAGCCTAGGCAAAACTGAAATGCACCTTTGAGCATAAAGCTGAACGAGAGTAGGCTTTATCGAGTCATCCCCGTTAATGGATGTCCAAAGTGGAAGACCTTTTGTCTTCAATCAGAGTGGAACCACGCAAATCGAGCGTCTCTGTCATTCCTTTTAGGAGTGATAGAGGCGCTTTTTTTATTCAACAGAAAAGGAGAGTGAAATACAATGGGTATTCAAATTTTTAACTCATTAACACGACAAAAGGAAACCTTTGTACCGCTAGAAGAGGGCAAGGTAAAAATGTATGTCTGCGGTCCTACGGTTTATAACTATATCCATATTGGGAATTCACGTCCTGTAATTGTTTATGATACAGTACGTCGTTATTTTCAGTATAAAGGCTATGATGTAAAGTTTGTTTCCAATTTTACGGATGTAGACGATAAAATTATTAAAGCAGCAAATGAGCTTGGTGAAGAAGTACACGAATTAACAGAGCGTTTTATTGCAGCCTATTTTGAAGATGTTACAGCACTGGGATGCAAAAAGGCAGATGTTCATCCACGTGTGACAGAGCATATGGACGATATCATTCAATTTATTCAAGTGCTAATTGAAAAGGGCTACGCTTATGAGTCTGCAGGAGATGTGTATTACCGTACTCGTAAATTTGATGGCTACGGTAAATTATCACACCAATCAGTTGACGATTTAAAAATCGGTGCTCGTATTGAAGCGGGCGAGAAAAAAGATGATGCGCTAGATTTTGCTTTATGGAAAGCTGCTAAGCCAGGTGAGATATTCTGGGAAAGCCCATGGGGAGATGGCCGTCCAGGGTGGCATATTGAGTGTTCTGTAATGGCTCGTGAACATTTAGGAGATACTATTGATATTCATGCTGGTGGGCAGGATTTAACTTTCCCTCACCACGAAAATGAAATTGCTCAATCAGAGGCACACAATGATAAAACATTTGCGCGTTATTGGATGCATAACGGGTATATTAATATTGATAATGAAAAGATGTCCAAATCTCTTGGGAATTTTATTCTTGTGAATGATATCCGTAAACAAATTGACCCGCAGATATTGCGTTTCTTCATGCTATCTGTCCATTATCGTCATCCAATTAACTTTGCGAAGGACCTAGTAGAAGCTGCTGCGTCAGGTTTAGAGCGCATTCGTACAGCATACAACAATGTGAAGCATCGCCTTACGACTACTGTAAGCTTAGGTGATCATTCAGAAGAATGGCTGAACAAAATTGCGGAACAGAAAGCGCATTTTGAAGAGGCAATGGATGATGATTTTAATACAGCCAACGCTATTTCTGTATTATTTGAAGTAGCTCGTATTGCTAATATTTACTTAAATGAAGCCAATACTTGCAAGAAGGTATTAGAAACCTTTATTGAAACCTTTGAAGTACTAGGTGACGTCTTAGGTATTGAATTTGCAAAAGAAGAAGAACTATTAGACGAAGAAATTGAAGCATTACTACAAGAGCGCGTCGAGGCACGTAAAAATCGTGATTTTGCTCGCTCTGATGAGATCCGTGACCATTTGCAAGCCCAAGGTATCATTTTAGAAGATACACGACAAGGAACTAGATGGAAACGAGGGTAATTAAGTTGGATAAACTTCGCAATGAAGATGTTAAACAATTAAAAGCGCTGGCGTTAGCCTATATGGGTGATGCCGTATTGGAACAAAAGGTCCGAGAATATTTGCTACGCTCTGGTCGTGTTAAACCAAACACACTACATCGAGAGGCAACTCGCTACGTCTCAGCAAAAGCGCAATCGATGATCGTTCATCGCATGATGGATGAAAATTATTTAACAGAGGAGGAATTGGCTGTGTTCCGCCGTGGACGCAATGCCAAATCCGGCTCTGTACCAAAAAATACGGATGTCCAAACCTATCGTAATAGCTCAGGCTTTGAGGCGGTGCTTGGTAGTTTATATTTATTGAATGAACTAGAACGCGTCTACGAAATCATTGCATATGCTATTCAAATAATCGAGGAATCAAAAGGAGTGTCTAAATAATGGCAGAACAGAATGGTGAAATTATTGCCGGTAAAAACCCAGTGTTAGAAGCACTTCGTTCAGGCCGCGAGATGAATAAAGTATGGATTGCAGAAGGAGTAAAAAAATCTGGCGTCAATGAACTGCTAGATTTAGCCCGTGAACGTGGTGTCATAGTTCAATTTGTCCCAAAAAAGAAAGTTGATCAATTATCAAGTGCTAATCATCAAGGTATCGTTGCTTCTGTTGCCGCTTATAAGTATGCTGAAATAGAAGATTTATTTGCAGCCGCAGCTAATAAACAGGAAGATCCTTTTTTCTTAATCTTAGATGAGTTAGAGGATCCTCATAATCTAGGGTCTATTATGAGAACGGCTGATGCTATAGGAGCACATGGTATTATTATTCCTAAGCGCCGATCAGTGAGTCTAACAGCAGTAGTGGCAAAGGCATCTACAGGAGCGATTGAACACGTTCCAGTTGTACGTGTAAACAATCTTGCTCAAACTATAGATGAATTAAAAGAACGCGGTGTATGGATTGCAGGGACAGATGCAAAGGGATCTGCAGATTATCGAAAAATGGATGCAACATTACCATTAGCCATCATTATCGGTAGTGAGGGCAAAGGGATGGGGCGTTTATTAAAAGAAAAATGCGATTTTTTATATCACTTACCGATGGTTGGGCATGTCACATCACTGAACGCATCAGTAGCAGCGGCTTTATTAATGTACGAAGTGTATCGTAAACGTCAAGAAGCGATTGAATAACAATGAAAAACATTTTGCTTGTTGATGGCTATAATATGATTGGATCTTGGAAAGAGCTGCGGCCATTGCGTGATACGAATTTTGAGGATGCGCGAAGAAGGTTGATAGAACTCATGGCTGAATATAAAGCAGCAATGGGTTGGCGCGTAATTATTGTTTTTGACGCCCATCTTGTACCAGGAGTAGAGCAATCTTATATAGAAAATGATGTAGAAGTCATTTATACACGAAAAAATGAAACAGCAGATGAACGTATTGAAAAAATGACACATGAATTAAAGGCTAGAAATGTACAAATTCATGTAGCAACTTCAGATATGGCAGAGCAAAGTGTTATATTTGGGAATGGTGCCTTAAGGAAATCGGCTAGAGAGCTAGAAATTGATACAAGTATTATTCAACATAAAATTACTCATGATGTGAAGCGGAAGCAAGAAAGTAAGCCGCCTTCTCGTATAGAATTAAAGCCAGATGTTGCGCTCGCCTTTGAAAAATGGCGACGAGGCTTGAAATGATTGATTGACGCATATTTTCCAATTCCGTTATACTGTTTCTAATTATCTGTTGTGGCTGAGGTGATACCATGTTTAAAAATAGCATTGTACAAGTGACACAAGATTTTGAACGATTCAATGATGAAGAGCTTATTGAAATGGTGCATCAAGGTAATACAGATGCGTTGGATTATTTAATTACAAAATACCGTTTGTTAGTAAGAGCGAAGGCAAGATCCTATTTTTTAATCGGAGCAGATAAGGAAGACATTGTACAAGAGGGCATGATAGGCTTATATAAAGCGATTCGTGATTTTAAAGGAGATAAGCTTGCATCATTCAGAGCTTTTGCAGAGTTATGTATTACAAGACAGATTATCACAGCTATTAAAACAGCAACTAGGCAAAAGCATATACCTCTAAATTCCTATATCTCTTTGGACAAGCCTATATTCGACGAAGAGTCAGACCGAACGCTTATGGATGTACTAACGGGTGCTATTATGGATGATCCAGAAGAATTGATGATTCATAGAGAAGAGTTTGGATATTTAGAAGAAAAGATGAGTGAGATTTTAAGTGAATTAGAGCTACAAGTTTTAGCCTTATATCTAGACGGCCAGTCTTATCATGAAATTTCCGCCAAATTAAATCGTCATGTGAAATCTATCGATAATGCATTGCAGCGGGTAAAACGTAAATTAGAACGTCATTTAGTCCTTGAGGAAATGTCTTAGCCCATTTAGGCCTTTATTGACATTGACAAATATAGGTGTTAGTCTTAAAAAGACAAAGTGCCGAAAAAGGTGATTATATGGCAAAAAAAGTCGTGCTAAATTGTGAGAAATGTGGTTCGAGAAATTACACGTTCCCAGCTAAAGAAGGTTCAACTGTACGTCTCGAATTAAAGAAATTTTGCTCGCATTGCAATGAACATACAATGCATAAACAAACGCTATAAAATGATATGTAAATAGACAGATTTGATTGATTCGGAGGTTAAGCTAGAATGGGCAAGATCAAAAGCTTTTTCAGCGATGTAATGTCAGAAATGCGCAAAACAAGCTGGCCGAAAAGTAAAGAACTGACGAAATATACAGTCGTTGTAATTTCAACTGTTGTCATTATGGCTTTATTTTTTGTGTTAGTTGACTTAGGTATTTCATCATTATTCCGCTGGTACTTAGATTTATAATTTAGTAAATAGCATATTTTTGAAATAGCCCGTCCATTGCAATAACGGGTTTTTTCGTTTGTTTTATCTTCATTCATTCAGCAGAAAACCCCATCTAATGGGATCGGTGGGATGGGTGAAGTGAAGCGCAAAGCAGTAAAATCTCCTCATTATGATAAATACTACTAGGAGAGTATGATAGTAGCGATAGATGACTATGCTAGTTTCGGTATATATCATCGAGCTTTCGCAAGTAATTAGCGAAAGCTATATTTTTCTAATGAGATGTTTGTGAAAAGAGTAAAAATGCATTGAGCGTATCGCGATTCATTTTCACTTTTATTTGTAAGGGAGGGACGGACGAGGAGTCCTAGTAGTTATGGAGAAAAATTGGTATGTTGTTCATACGTATTCAGGGTATGAAAACCGTGTAAAAGCAAACCTAGAGAAACGTGTAGAAACAATGGGAATGCAAGATAAAATCTTCCGTGTGATTGTTCCTGAGCATGAAGAAACAGAAATGAAAGATGGAAAAAAACGTACAATGATGCGTAAAGTTTTCCCTGGTTATGTGTTAGTAGAGTTAATCATGACAGATGATTCTTGGTATGTAGTTCGAAATACGCCTGGTGTTACGGGCTTTATCGGTTCATCTGGTGGAGGAGCAAAACCAACACCGTTATTACCTGAAGAAGCAGATCGTTTACTACAACAAATGGGTATGACTGATAAAGTTGTAGAAGTGGACATTTCTGTTGGTGAAGCAGTAGAAGTATTAGAAGGGCCGTTTGCTCATTTCCAAGGACGTGTTGAAGAAATTGACACAGAAAAAGGTAAAATTAAAGTGACGGTTGATATGTTTGGTCGCGAAACGATTATGGAGCTAGATTTCGAACAAGTTCAAAAATTATAGTTCTAACATTAGAACATTACATGCTAATTGGTAGATGTTTCGCAGATTTTGTTAATTACTACTTGCTTAAAAAAATTAAAAGTGGTATCATTTCATAGGTCAGACTGTCATACTTTTGTTTGACGTCTGTAATGATAATTTTAATGTTATCGGCACTTAGCTGACAGACAGATATTGAGTGGGAGGGGCAACCCAATTACCACATCACGGACTTAAGGAGGTGTGTCTCGTGGCTAAAAAAGTTATTAAAGTTGTTAAACTTCAAATCCCTGCTGGTAAAGCTAACCCAGCTCCACCGGTTGGTCCTGCATTAGGTCAAGCGGGTGTGAACATCATGGGATTCTGTAAAGAATTTAATGCGCGTACTGCTGATCAAGCTGGTCTTATTATCCCAGTTGAAATTTCAGTATTCGAGGATCGTTCTTTCACTTTCATTACAAAAACTCCACCTGCAGCAGTTCTACTTAAAGTAGCAGCTGGTATCCAATCTGGATCTGGTGAACCAAACCGTAAAAAAGTGGCAACGGTTAAACGTGATAAAGTTCGCGAAATCGCTGAAACTAAAATGCCAGACCTTAACGCTGCTTCAGTAGAAGCTGCTATGTTAATGGTTGAAGGTACTGCACGAAGCATGGGTATTGTTATCGAAGACTAATCCCATTTACTTGATGTTTTGTTTTTTGGAAGGTTGCGAAGTTTCTTTGTGAACACGCAACCTTTATTCGTGGGAGGTAAAATCCGCTATAACCACAATCAAGGAGGAAATATATAATGGCTAAAAAAGGTAAAAAACTGCAAGATGCAGCAAAATTAATTGATCGTAACGCACTTTACACTGCACAAGAAGCAATCGAACTTGCTCAAAAAACTAGCACAGTAAACTTCGACGCTACTGTAGAAGTTGCTTTCCGCTTAGGTATTGATACTCGTAAGAACGACCAACAAATCCGTGGTGCAGTAGTACTACCAAACGGTACTGGTAAAACTCAACGCGTATTAGTATTTGCAAAAGGTGAAAAACTTAAAGAAGCTGAAGCAGCTGGTGCTGACTATGTAGGCGATGCAGAATACATCCAAAAAATCCAACAAGGTTGGTTTGACTTCGATGTAATCGTAGCAACTCCTGACATGATGGGTGAAGTTGGTAAACTTGGTCGTGTATTAGGGCCTAAAGGTTTAATGCCAAACCCTAAAACTGGTACAGTTACTTTTGATGTAACAAAAGCTATCGAAGAAATCAAAGCTGGTAAAGTAGAATACCGTGCTGATAAAGCTGGTATTATCCACGCTCCTATCGGTAAAGTTTCTTTCTCAGCAGAAAAATTAGTAGAAAACTTCTTAGCTGTTTTTGATGTAGTTCAAAAAGCAAAACCTGCTGCAGCTAAAGGTACTTACATGAAATCTGTAAATGTTACAACTACAATGGGTCCAGCGGTTAAAATTGACGCTTCTAACGTAGTAGTAAAATAATTTATATATATGTATTGACGATAGTGGCTATACGTGATACTATAGTTGCTGTTGTGAATTATCCATTTGTACCGTAGACAGTAGGAGTGACTTGTCACTTAATGTTCCTACCGAGGACATCGGAATTCAGATTCTTATTTAAAGATGATGACTTTCAGCCTCTGTGTCTATTTGACTCGGAGGCTTTTCTTTTGTCGGTATAAATGACCCATTCTAATAGGAGGTGTCATCGTGAGCAAAGCAATCGAAAACAAACAAGTACAAGTTCAAGAGATTACTGAAAAATTCCAAGGCGCTGCTTCTGTAGTAGTTGTGGATTACCGTGGTCTTAATGTTGCACAAGTAACAGAGCTTCGTAAACAACTTCGTGAAGCTGGCGTTGAGTTCAAAGTTTACAAAAACACTTTAACTCGTCGTGCTGCTGAAGCTGCTGGCCTTGAAGGAATCAACGACGTATTAGTTGGTCCTAACGCAATTGCGTTCTCAAATGAAGATGTTGTAGCGCCTGCTAAAATCATCAACGAGTTCGCTAAGAAAAACGAAGCTTTAGAAATTAAAGCTGGTATTATTGAAGGTACTATTTCTTCTGTTGAAGATGTTAAAGCACTTGCAGAACTTCCATCACGCGAAGGTCTACTTTCTATGCTTTTATCTGTACTTCAAGCTCCAGTGCGTAACTTCGCACTTGCAACAAAAGCTGTTGCAGAACAAAAAGAAGAACAAGGCGCGTAATTTAGTACGCACTAATACTTCTGCGGCCTGATCGCAAAAAATAAAACATTATCCAATTAGGAGGAAATTATAATGAATAAAGAGCAAATCTTAGAAGCTATCAAAGCTATGACAGTTCTTGAATTAAACGATTTAGTAAAAGCTATCGAAGAAGAATTCGGTGTAACAGCTGCTGCTCCAGTAGCAGTAGTTGCTGGTGGTGCTGCTGCAGCTGAAGAAAAAACAGAATTTGACGTAGTATTAGCATCTGCTGGTGCAGAAAAAATCAAAGTAATCAAAGTGGTTCGTGAAATCACTGGTTTAGGTCTTAAAGAAGCTAAAGAAGTAGTAGATAACGCTCCTAAAGCTCTTAAAGAAGGCGTTTCTAAAGATGAAGCTGAAGAAATCAAAGCTAAACTTGAAGAAGTTGGCGCATCTGTAGAAGTTAAGTAATCTCGCGTTACTTTTTAACAAAAGGAAAGCTCGTCATTTTGGCGAGCTTTTTTCTTCATTCTGAGGAGGCGTGAAAATGTCAGATCACTATTATACAAGTAAGCCTCAAACTGAAAGTAAACCACGTCACTGGACATTCAAGTTACTAGGGCATACGTTTTCATTCGAAACGGATGCAGGTGTATTTAGTAAAAGCGAAGTAGATTTTGGATCCCGTGTTTTAATAGACGCTTTTCAAATGCCTGATATTGATGGTGCGATTTTTGATGTAGGTTGTGGATACGGGCCGATAGGGTTATCGATTGCCAAAACTAATCCAGACCGTACCGTTTTTATGATGGATATTAATGAACGTGCAGTTGCGCTTTCGCAAAAAAATGCGCAAGTGAACGGTGTTCAAAATGTGCGAATATTTGTGAGTGACGGCCTATCGATGGTTGATAAAGATGTAGATGCAGCAGCTATCTTAACGAATCCACCAATTCGTGCGGGGAAGGAAACGATTTTCCGCTTTTACGATGGAGCTTACGATCGGCTAGTGTCTTCGGGTGAACTCTGGGTAGTCATTCAGAAGAAACAAGGAGCGCCATCGACAGTAAGTTACTTAGAAGAAAAGTTTTCAGAAGTCGATGTAGTAGAAAAGAAAAAAGGGTACTGGATAGTACGCGCAAAAAAATAAATGAAATATGTATAATTTATTGACTTGACAAATCGGCTATGATAATATGATACAATGCAAAAATATTATTTTGAGGTCGTATGCCCTTTTTGTATAGAATTGTTTTAATATGGGTATACTTGCCAAGATAAGTTTAGTTAACCGAAAATGAGATCTTTTTGAAGACTCGTTTTCTTTTTGTCTTTCGAAATCATACACTATTTGTATGATTTTGCAAAGACCTAATATCGCTTTATTGAGGGGTGAATGAGTTGACAGGTCAACTAGTTCAGTACGGACAACACCGCCAGCGTAGAAGCTTTGCGCGTATTAAAGAGGTGCTTGAGCTTCCAAATCTGATTGAGATTCAAACGGCGTCTTACGAGTGGTTCCTTGAAGAAGGTTTACGTGAAATGTTCCGTGACATTTCGCCGATCGAGGACTTTACAGGTAATCTTTCATTAGAATTCATCGATTATTCATTAGGTGAGCCTAAATATGATGTTGATGAGTGTAAAGAGCGAGATGTTACTTACGCAGCTCCATTACGTGTGAAAGTACGTCTTTACAACAAAGAAACAGACGAAGTGAAAGAACAAGATGTCTTCATGGGTGATTTCCCGTTAATGACAGAAACAGGTACGTTCATTATCAACGGTGCTGAACGTGTTATCGTTTCACAATTAGTTCGTTCACCAAGTGTGTATTTCCATGATAAAACTGATAAAAACGGTAAAAAAGGCTTTGGAGCTACAGTTATTCCAAACCGTGGTGCTTGGTTAGAGTATGAAACTGATGCGAAAGACGTAGTTTATGTGCGAATTGATCGTACTCGTAAGCTACCAGTAACAGTGTTACTACGTGCATTAGGTTTCGGTTCAGATCAAGAAATTATCGATATTATCGGTGATAACGAGTATCTACGTAATACGTTAGAAAAAGATAACTCTGAAAGTACAGAAAAAGCGCTTTTAGAAATCTACGAACGTTTACGTCCAGGTGAGCCACCAACAGTAGAAAGTGCGAAGAGTTTATTATACTCTCGTTTCTTCGATGCTAAACGTTATGATTTAGCGAATGTTGGTCGCTACAAAATGAATAAAAAGCTTCACATTAAAAATCGTTTATTCAACCAAACGATTGCTGAAACGCTTGTAGATCCAGAAACAGGCGAAATTTTAGTAGAAAAAGGTACAGTACTAGATCGTCGTACTTTAGATAAAATTCTACCTTACCTAGAAGATTCATCAAAAGGTATTGGTTACCGCACTTTATCACAAGTCGGTGGAGTGCTTGAAGATGATGTAACCATCCAATCTATTAAGATTTATGCTCCAAAGGATGAAGCTCAAAAAGAAATTAATATCATTGGTAATGCGTACATTGATGAAGAAGTGAAGAATATTACACCTGCTGATGTTTTATCTTCAGTAAGCTATTTCTTTAACTTACTTTACCAAGTAGGTGCAACAGATGATATTGACCATTTAGGTAACCGTCGCCTACGTTCTGTTGGTGAGTTACTACAAAACCAATTCCGTATCGGTTTGTCTCGTATGGAACGTGTAGTACGTGAGCGTATGTCAATTAATGACACAGCTGCGATCGTACCACAACAATTAATCAATATCCGTCCAGTGATTGCGTCCATTAAAGAGTTCTTCGGAAGCTCTCAATTATCACAATTCATGGACCAAACAAACCCATTAGCAGAGTTAACGCATAAACGTCGTCTATCTGCATTAGGTCCTGGTGGTTTAACGCGTGAGCGTGCTGGCTTCGAAGTACGTGACGTTCACTACTCTCACTATGGTCGTATGTGTCCGATCGAAACACCAGAGGGTCCAAACATTGGGTTAATCAACTCATTATCTTCATTTGCCAAAGTAAATAAATTTGGCTTCATTGAAACACCTTATCGTCGTATTGACCACGAAACAGGTCGAGTAACGGAGCAAATTGATTATTTAACAGCTGATGAAGAAGATAACTACTATGTAGCACAAGCAAATTCACCGTTAAATCCAGATGGTACTTTTGTAAATGATGAAGTAGTAGGTCGTTTCCGTGGTGATAACACGGTATTCAATAAAGCGCAAATGGACTACATGGATGTATCTCCTAAACAAGTTGTCTCTGCAGCGACTGCATGTATACCGTTCTTAGAAAACGATGACTCGAACCGTGCACTTATGGGTGCCAACATGCAACGTCAAGCAGTTCCACTACTTAACCCAGAAGCACCATTCGTTGGTACTGGTATGGAACATGTTGATGCGCGTGATTCAGGTGCAGCTGTAGTAGCGAAGTATGATGGTATTGTTGAGCACGTTGAAGCTCGCTCTATCCATGTACGCCGCATTGAAGTTGTAGACGGCAAAGAGGTTAAAGGCGATTTAACAAAATATAAATTACAGAAGTTCATTCGTTCTAACCAAGGTACTTCATATAACCAACGTCCACTTGTAAAAGTAGGCGAACGTGTGAAACCTCGTGACATTTTAGCAGATGGTCCATCAATGGAAAAAGGCGAACTAGCTCTTGGACGTAACGTACTGGTTGCATTCATGACTTGGAACGGCTTTAACTATGAGGATGCTGTTATTATGAGTGAGCGTCTTGTAAAAGACGATGTCTATACATCTGTTCATATCGAAGAATATGAATCAGAATCTCGTGATACAAAGCTTGGACCAGAAGAAATCACTCGTGATATTCCAAACGTCGGAGAAGATGCACTTCGTAACCTAGACGAACGTGGTATTATCCGTATTGGTGCGGAAGTACGTGACGGTGATATTCTTGTTGGGAAAGTAACGCCTAAAGGGGTTACAGAATTAACTGCTGAAGAGCGTTTATTACATGCAATCTTCGGTGAAAAGGCTCGTGAGGTTCGTGATACTTCATTACGTGTACCACACGGTGCTGGCGGTATCATTCTTGATGTTAAAGTATTTAACCGTGAAGATGGCGATGAATTACCACCAGGTGTTAACCAATTAGTTCGTGCTTATATTGTTCAAAAACGTAAAATTCGTGTTGGGGACAAAATGGCCGGACGTCATGGTAACAAAGGGGTTATCTCTCGTATCTTACCAGAAGAAGATATGCCATTCATGCCAGATGGCACGCCTGTTGATATCATGTTAAATCCACTTGGTGTACCTTCCCGTATGAATATCGGACAAGTTTTAGAGTTACACTTAGGTATGGCTTCTCGTTATCTAGGCGTTCACATGGCAACACCAGTATTTGATGGTGCTAATGAAGAAGACGTTTGGGAAACAATGGAAGAAGCTGGGATGAACCGTGACGGTAAAACAATCCTGTATGATGGACGTTCTGGTGAACCATTCGATAACCGTGTATCAGTAGGTATCATGTATATGATCAAACTTGCTCACATGGTTGATGATAAACTTCATGCACGTTCAACTGGTCCTTACTCACTTGTTACGCAACAACCACTTGGTGGTAAAGCGCAATTTGGTGGACAACGTTTTGGTGAAATGGAGGTATGGGCACTTGAAGCTTATGGTGCTGCGTATACACTTCAAGAAATCTTAACGGTTAAATCTGATGACGTTGTTGGTCGTGTGAAAACATATGAAGCCATCGTTAAAGGTGAAAGTGTACCAGAGCCAGGTGTTCCTGAGTCATTCAAAGTATTGATTAAAGAACTTCAATCTCTTGGTATGGATGTTAAGATGTTAACAGTTAATGATGAAGAAGTAGAGCTTCGCGATTTAGACGAAGAAGACGATCTTCAGCCAGCTGATGCACTTAACATTGCACCACAGCCAGATACAGAAGAAGAGCCAGTAGAGTCTTTTGAATAATGGAAAACCAAATTCACAAATGTGAATATGGTCAAACTTATTTTTCAAATTAGCCGGGCAGGATTTAACGCCCTGCCTGGCTTTTTCTTTTAATAAATCATTCTATTTCTAATCCTTTGCCAAAGAGGCAATCTTTGCAAACGATTATCGAGCTGCGTAAAAGAGTCTTTATAAAGACCTATACTAGAGGGAGGTAGGCTCCTTGATAGACGTTAATGAATTTGAATATATGAAAATTGGTTTAGCATCACCTGACAAGATTCGTTCTTGGTCATATGGAGAGGTTAAAAAACCTGAAACAATTAACTACCGTACACTAAAACCAGAAAAAGATGGTTTATTCTGTGAGCGTATTTTTGGTCCAACTAAGGACTGGGAGTGTCACTGTGGGAAATATAAACGTGTACGCTATAAAGGTGTAGTTTGTGATCGTTGTGGCGTTGAAGTAACACGTGCTAAAGTTCGTCGTGAACGTATGGGACATATCGAATTAGCAGCACCAGTTTCTCATATCTGGTACTTCAAAGGTATTCCTAGCCGTATGGGTCTAATTTTAGATATGTCACCTCGTGCTCTTGAAGAAGTTATCTATTTCGCTTCATACGTTGTGATCGATGCAGGTGCTACTAATTTAGAAAGTAAACAATTACTATCTGAAAAAGAGTATCGTGCATACCGTGAAAAATTCGGTAATACATTCGAAGCATCAATGGGTGCAGAAGCAATCAAAAAATTATTAGGTAAAATCGACCTAGAAGATGAAACGCAATCTTTAAAAGAGGAGTTAAAATCTGCTCAAGGTCAAAGACGTACTCGTGCCATTAAACGTCTAGAAGTTGTTGAATCTTTCCGTAACTCAGGAAACTCACCTGAATGGATGATTCTAGATGTACTACCTGTTATTCCACCAGAGCTTCGTCCAATGGTGCAATTAGATGGTGGTCGTTTCGCGACTTCAGATTTAAACGATTTATACCGTCGTGTAATTAATCGTAATAACCGTTTAAAACGTTTATTAGATTTAGGTGCTCCGAGCATCATCGTACAAAATGAAAAACGAATGTTACAAGAAGCTGTTGATGCATTAATCGATAATGGTCGTCGTGGACGTCCTGTAACAGGTCCTGGTAACCGCCCGTTAAAATCACTTTCACATATGTTGAAAGGTAAACAAGGTCGTTTCCGTCAAAATCTACTTGGTAAACGTGTTGACTACTCTGGTCGTTCGGTTATCGTAGTAGGTCCAAACTTAAAAATGTACCAATGTGGCTTACCAAAAGAAATGGCTATCGAATTATTCAAGCCATTCGTTATGAAAGAATTAGTAGAGCGTGGTCTTGCTCATAACATTAAATCTGCTAAACGTAAAATCGAACGTTTAAATAACGACGTATGGGACGTTTTAGAAGATGTTATCCGTGAGCATCCAGTATTACTAAACCGTGCACCAACGCTTCACCGTCTTGGAATTCAAGCATTTGAACCAACACTAGTTGAAGGTCGTGCTATTCGTCTTCACCCATTAGTATGTACAGCCTATAATGCTGACTTCGATGGTGACCAAATGGCGGTTCACGTACCATTATCAGCTGAAGCTCAAGCTGAAGCTCGTCTTCTAATGCTTGCTGCACAAAACATCCTGAATCCAAAAGACGGTAAACCTGTTGTAACACCTTCTCAAGATATGGTATTAGGAAACTACTACTTAACACTTGAACGTGAAGGCGCACGTGGTGAAGGTACTGTTTTCTATGGTCCAAATGAAGTTTTAATTGCCTATGATACAGGTCATGTACACTTGCATACACGTATCGCAATTAAAGCAAGTTCATTAAATAATCCGACATTCACTGAAGAACAAAATAATATGTTCTTATTAACAACTGTCGGTAAAGTAATCTTTAATGAAATCTTACCGGAATCATTCCCTTATATTAATGAGCCAACTGATTTCAACTTAGAGCAAGTAACACCAGAAAAATACTTTGCTAAGTTAACAATTGATGAAGAAACACTTAAAGAGCTTGAATCAGATAGTGCTTATAATAATTTAGATGAAAAAGGGAAAATTGATGCACAACGTACAGCTGTATTGCGTAAATACTTTGCATCAGTACCTGTTGTAAACCCATTCCGTAAGAAATTCTTAGGAAATATCATTGCTGAAGTATTTAAACGTTTCCACATTACGGAAACATCTAAAATGCTTGACCGTATGAAAAACCTAGGTTTCAAATATTCAACACGTGCAGGTATTACTGTAGGTGTATCTGATATCGTGGTATTACCTGATAAAGGTGAAATTTTAGCAGAAGCTCAAGAGAAAGTAGATAAAGTTCAAGCGCAATTCCGTCGTGGTTTCATTACTGAGGATGAGCGTTATGATCGCGTTATTTCAAGCTGGAGTGCTGCAAAAGATGAAATTCAAGCGAAGCTGATGAAGTCACTTGAGAAAACAAACCCAATTTTCATGATGTCTGATTCAGGTGCCCGTGGTAATGCATCTAACTTTACTCAGCTAGCTGGTATGCGTGGTCTGATGGCCAACCCGGCTGGTCGTATTATCGAACTTCCAATCAAATCTTCATTCCGTGAAGGTTTAACAGTATTAGAGTACTTCATCTCAACTCACGGTGCTCGTAAAGGTCTTGCCGATACAGCCCTAAAAACTGCCGATTCAGGTTACTTAACGCGTCGTCTTGTTGACGTTGCACAAGATGTTATCGTTCGTGAAGATGACTGTGGTACTGACCGTGGCTTAACGATTGGTGCACTAATGGAAGGCACAGAGTTAATTGAAGCTCTAGATGAACGTATTGTTGGTCGTCATACGAAGAAAACAATCTTCCACCCTGAAACTGGTGAAGTAATTCTTGCAAAAGACGGTTTAATCGACCAAGATATCGCTCGTGCAATTATTGAGGCTGGTATTGAAGAAGTGACAATCCGTTCAGCATTTACATGTAATACAAAACACGGCGTTTGTAAAAAATGTTACGGCATGAACTTGGCGACAGGTGAGAAGGTTGAAGTTGGGGAAGCAGTTGGTATTATTGCGGCTCAATCAATCGGTGAACCAGGTACACAGTTAACAATGCGTACATTCCATACAGGTGGGGTTGCCGGTGATGATATTACACAAGGTCTTCCACGTATCCAAGAGATCTTTGAAGCACGTAATCCAAAAGGTCAATCTGTTATTTCAGAAATTGCTGGTACGGTTTCAGATATCACAGAAATTCGTGAAGGCTTAAAAGAAATTACAATTCAAGGTGACGTAGAAACTCGTAAGTATCAAGCACCTTATAACGCACGTTTGAAAGTTATCGAAGGTGATAATGTAGAACGTGGTCAAGTTTTAACAGAAGGTTCTATCGATCCAAAACAATTGCTAAAAGTCAAAGACGTTTCAACTGTTCAAGAATATTTATTAAAAGAAGTTCAAAAAGTATACCGTATGCAAGGGGTAGAAATTGGGGATAAACACATTGAGGTAATGGTTCGCCAAATGCTTCGTAAAGTGCGTGTAATTGAAGCTGGAGATACAGAATTACTACCTGGCTCATTACTAGATATCCACCAATTCTCAGAGGCAAACGTAGACGCTGTTATGAATGGCAAAAACCCTGCAACTTGTCGCCCTGTTATCCTTGGTATTACAAAAGCTTCTCTTGAAACAGAATCATTCTTATCTGCAGCATCGTTCCAAGAAACAACACGTGTGTTAACAGATGCAGCAATTAAGGGTAAACGTGACGAACTTCTTGGATTAAAAGAGAACGTAATTATCGGTAAACTTGTTCCTGCAGGTACTGGTATGCAACGTTATCGTCAAATCCGCATCGAAAAAGATGAGCTTGACACAGAAGTCGTTTCTGCTGAATAAACATTAAATTAGGCCGAAGAGATGCATATTTTCATCATCTCTTCGGACTTTTTCAAGATATTAGTTGACAGTGTAAATGAGTAATGATAATATATTGAAGGTTGATAGTTAACTGTCTGTACTTCGGAGGATATGTAAATGTCTTATGATAAAGTAAGGGCTAGTCAAACAATCATAGGTACAAAGCAAGCAGTAAAAGCAATGCGAGCTGGTTCAGTGAAAGAACTTTTTGTGGCACTTGATGCAGACAATTGGGTAACCGATTCGGCCATATCTTTCGCGAGAGAAATCGGTATACCAGTTATTCTTGTTGAGTCCAAAAAGGAACTGGGCAAAGCCTGTGGAATCCATGTTGGAGCTGCGGTAGTTGCGATTACTGTAGAGTAGTTTTTGTGTAGAATGCACAAAGACTTTGTTTTTACCCAAAAAATGAACCACCTGGATGTGTGGTATTAAAAAAAGAAGGAATGAAGGGAGGAAAAATCGATGCCTACAATTAACCAATTGGTACGTAAGCCTCGTAAATCTAAAATCACGAAATCAAATTCACCAGCGTTAAACAAAGGATATAACTCATTTAAAAAATCTTTAACTGATGTTAAATCTCCACAAAAACGTGGTGTTTGTACTCGTGTAGGTACAATGACGCCTAAAAAACCAAACTCAGCGTTACGTAAATACGCTCGTGTACGTTTAACTAACCAAATCGAGGTTACAGCGTACATTCCTGGTGAAGGCCACAACTTACAAGAGCACAGTGTTGTTCTTATCCGTGGCGGTCGTGTAAAAGACTTACCGGGTGTTCGTTACCATATCGTTCGTGGTGCTCTTGATACTGCTGGTGTAAACGGTCGTATGCAATCACGTTCTTTATACGGTACAAAACGCCCTAAAGAAAAAAAATAATTTAAATCCCACTATATATTTACTCAATGAAAGGAGGAAAACACATGCCTCGTAAAGGTCCTGTTTCCAAACGTGACGTGTTACCAGATCCAATTTATAATTCAAAACTAGTAACTCGTTTAATCAATAAAATGATGATTGATGGTAAAAGAGGTACTTCTCAAAAGATTTTATACGGTGCGTTCGAACTAGTTAAAGAACGTTCTGGTCAAGATCCAATCGAAGTATTCGAAGCTGCTCTAAATAACGTAATGCCAGTTCTTGAAGTACGTGCTCGCCGTGTTGGTGGTTCTAACTACCAAGTACCAGTTGAAGTACGCCCAGAACGTCGTACAACTTTAGGTCTTCGTTACCTAGTTAACTATTCTCGTCTTCGTGGTGAAAAAACTATGGAAGAGCGTTTAGCTAACGAAATCCTTGATGCTTCTAACAACACTGGTGCATCAGTTAAGAAACGTGAAGATATGCACAAAATGGCAGAAGCGAACAAAGCATTCGCTCACTACCGTTGGTAATCTAAACATAGCATAAGCCCAATATGGAAGGAGAAATACCTAATGAAACGCGAATTCTCACTAGAGAATACTCGTAATATTGGGATCATGGCTCACATTGATGCTGGTAAAACAACAACAACTGAGCGTATCCTTTATTACACAGGTAAGATTCACAAAATCGGTGAAACTCATGAAGGCGCTTCTCAAATGGACTGGATGGAGCAAGAGCAAGAACGTGGTATCACAATCACTTCTGCTGCGACAACAGCTCAATGGAAAGGCAACCGCGTAAACATCATCGATACTCCTGGACACGTAGACTTCACTGTAGAAGTAGAACGTTCTTTACGTGTACTTGACGGCGCAGTAACTGTACTTGATGCTCAATCTGGTGTTGAACCTCAAACAGAAACTGTATGGCGTCAAGCTACAACTTACGGTGTACCACGTATCGTATTCATTAACAAAATGGATAAAATGGGTGCAGACTTCCTATATTCTGTAGGTACTTTACACGAGCGTTTACAAGCAAATGCTCATCCAATCCAATTACCAATTGGTGCGGAAGATGAGTTCAAAGCAATTATTGACCTAGTTGAAATGGATGTAACTTACTACGATAACGAAGAAGGTACAGCATTACGTGAAGGTCAACCAATTCCTGAAGAATTCCAAGCGCAAGCTGAAGAATACCGTGAGAAGTTAATCGAAGCAATCGCTGAAGTTAACGAAGAAATCATGGAAAAATACTTTGCTGGTGAAGAAATTACAAAAGAAGAGCTTAAAGCGGCTATCCGTAAAGCGACAATCGCTGTAGAATTCTACCCAGTAATCTGTGGTACAGCATTCAAACACAAAGGTGTTCGTAAAATGCTTGACGCAGTTATCGATTACTTACCATCACCAGTTGATGTACCAGCTATTAAAGGTACAACTCCAGATGGTGATGAAACTGAACGTCCATCATCAGACGAAGCGCCATTCTCAGCTTTAGCATTTAAAGTTATGACTGACCCATTCGTAGGTAAATTAACGTTCTTCCGTGTGTACTCTGGTGTTCTTGAATCAGGTTCATACGTACAAAACTCTTCAAAAGGTAAACGTGAACGTGTAGGTCGTATCCTACAAATGCACGCTAACAGCCGTGAAGAGATTTCAAAAGTATTTGCTGGTGATATCGCAGCTGCTGTAGGTCTTAAAGATACAACAACTGGTGACACTCTTTGTGAAGAGAAAAACCTTGTTATCCTTGAGTCTATGGAGTTCCCAGAACCAGTTATCTCTCTTTCTGTAGAACCAAAATCAAAAGCTGACCAAGATAAAATGGGTCAAGCTTTACAAAAACTACAAGAAGAAGATCCAACATTCCGTGCACATACAGACCAAGAAACTGGTCAAACAATTATCTCAGGTATGGGTGAGCTTCACCTTGATATCTTAGTTGATCGTATGCGCCGTGAATTTAAAGTAGAAGCTAACGTAGGTGCTCCAATGGTATCTTACCGTGAAACATTCCGTGGCTCTGCTCAAGTTCAAGGTAAATTCACTCGTCAATCAGGTGGTCGTGGTCAATACGGTGACGTATGGATCGAGTTCTCTCCAAATGAAGAGGGTAAAGGCTTTGAATTCGAAAATGCTATCGTTGGTGGTGTAGTACCACGTGAATATATTCCAGCTGTAGAAGCAGGTCTTCGTGACTCGCTTGACCGCGGTGTAATCGCTGGTTACCCATTAATCGACATCAAAGCGAAATTATTCGATGGTTCATACCATGATGTTGACTCAAACGAAATGGCATTTAAAATCGCTGCATCAATGGCACTTAAAGCTGCTGCATCAAAATGTAGTCCAGTTCTTTTAGAGCCTATGATGAAAGTTGAAGTTGTAATTCCTGAAGAATATCTTGGTGATATCATGGGTAACATCACTTCTCGCCGTGGTCGCGTAGAAGGTATGGAAGCTCGCGGTAACGCTCAAGTTGTTCGTGCGATGGTTCCACTTTCAGAAATGTTTGGATATGCAACAACTTTACGTTCTGCAACGCAAGGTCGTGGTGTATTCTCAATGGTATTCGATCATTATGAAGAAGTACCAAAATCAATCTCTGAAGATATCATCAAAAAAAATAAAGGTGAATAATTGAAATTTCATCTTGCATAAAGTATAACTAATTTGTAAGCTATGATTGCAGGATAGGGGATGGGCCCGTTCTCTATCAGCATTCATTCTATAAATTTTAAATCTAAAACATACAATTTTGAGGAGGCAATCTCTAATGGCTAAAGAAAAATTTGACCGTTCTAAAACGCATGCTAACATTGGTACAATCGGACACGTTGACCATGGTAAAACTACTTTAACTGCTGCAATCGCTACAGTTCTTTCTAAAAAAATGGGTGGTACAGCTAAATCTTACGCTGATATCGATAACGCTCCAGAAGAAAAAGAACGTGGTATCACAATCAATACTTCTCACGTAGAATACGAAACTGAAACTCGTCACTATGCACACGTTGACTGCCCAGGACACGCTGACTATGTTAAAAACATGATCACTGGTGCTGCTCAAATGGACGGCGGTATCTTAGTAGTATCTGCTGCTGACGGCCCAATGCCACAAACTCGTGAACACATCCTTTTATCTCGTCAAGTAGGTGTTCCATACTTAGTAGTATTCATGAACAAATGTGATATGGTTGACGACGAAGAATTATTAGAATTAGTAGAAATGGAAATCCGTGACCTACTATCTGAATATGACTTCCCAGGTGACGATATTCCTGTAATCAAAGGTTCTGCTCTTAAAGCTCTTGAAGGTGAACCAGAATGGGAAGAAAAAATCGTTGAATTAATGGACGCTGTAGATTCTTACATCCCAACTCCAGAACGTCAAACTGACAAACCATTCATGATGCCAGTAGAGGACGTATTCTCTATTACTGGTCGTGGTACAGTTGCAACTGGCCGTGTTGAACGTGGTCAAGTTAAAGTTGGTGACGTAGTTGAAATCATCGGTATCGCTGAAGAAGCTAAATCTACTACTGTAACTGGTGTAGAAATGTTCCGTAAATTATTAGACTATGCTGAAGCTGGTGACAACATCGGTGCTTTACTACGTGGTGTTGCTCGTGAAGAAATCCAACGTGGTCAAGTATTAGCTAAACCAGGTTCAATTACTCCACACACTAACTTCAAAGCTGAAGTTTACGTTTTATCAAAAGAAGAGGGTGGCCGTCATACTCCATTCTTCTCTAACTACCGTCCTCAGTTCTACTTCCGTACAACTGACGTAACAGGTATCTGTAACTTACCAGAAGGCGTTGAAATGGTAATGCCTGGTGATAACATCGAAATGACAGTTGAACTTATCGCTCCAATCGCTCTTGAAGAAGGTACTAAATTCTCTATCCGTGAGGGTGGCCGTACTGTAGGCGCTGGCGTAGTTGCTTCTATCCAAAAATAATTTTAGCTCTTGCTAATTCCAAACCAATCTGTAGGGACGCCTACAGATTGGTTTTTTGTGTTAAAATAAAGAAAAATTAGAGTTTTAATTAGTGTATGTGTACATAACCACAAGCATGTCCTCTAGCGTAAATAATTAAAGGGAAAGGGGAACTGAGTATGGACATGAAAATTTTGCTGATTGAAGATGATCCTTCTATTTTTAGCATGATTCAAGAACGTTTTGAGCAGTGGTCACTAAACGTGGTTGGACCTAAAAATTTTCAGAAGGTGATGGATGACTTTATAGAGGAGAAGCCCCATCTCGTGCTAATTGATATTCAATTGCCTGCCTATGACGGCTTTCATTGGTGTCGTGAAATTCGTCATTTATCCAAAGTGCCAATCCTTTTTCTTTCTTCCCGAGATCACCCGATGGATATGGTGATGGCTATGCAAATGGGGGCTGATGATTTTATTCAAAAGCCTTTTCATATGGAAGTTTTACTCGCAAAAGCACAGGCTATTTTACGTAGAACCTATGATTACGTTGAAGAAAAAATGGATGTTACACGTTTTAACGATGCCATAATTGATTATGCGAGAAGTGAAATTATGTATAATGGTACCATTGCTTCTTTAACAAAAAATGAACTTTTTATTTTAAGAATATTAGTGGAGCAGGCTAATCATATCGTTTCAAGAGACGAGCTAATGAGAAAACTATGGGATGACGAACGTTTCGTAAACGATAATACTTTGTCTGTAAACGTTAATCGGTTACGTACAAAGCTAGAGGATATTGGTTTACATGAGGTAATACTAACAAAAAAGGGACTTGGTTATATGGCAGTATGCTGAGGGATGTGAGGGGAATTGTTATTATTATTTATTAGAGAACGCTTTGCTTGGATAGGATTTTTTATTTTTACTCTGATAATTCTAAATGTGCTGTTTTCTTTAGATGTTGGTTTAAATGGGGTTTCTATTTGGTATGTAAACGTTAGTTTACTTGTATGTTTTATACTCTTTTTTTGGTGTCGCTATGTCATCGAAGTTGGGAAATTAAAAGATTTCCTGGGAAATATGGATAGCCACCTTGATGATGCACATAGAAATAGTTTAGCTTTATCTCCTTTTCAAGAAGTATACTTTCGAAAAATGGAGGATGCATTTTTTGAAAAGAATTTAGAGTTAAATCAAGCCAAAGTGCAGATACAAGAACATTCTGATGAACTATTAGCTTGGGTCCATGAAGTAAAAGCACCTTTAACTGCCATTAATTTAATGTTTGAACATATTGAGGATTTACAGCTACGTCGAAAATTAGAGAATGAATGGCTAAGACTACATCTTTTGGTTGATCAACAACTGCATCAAACAAGATTATACGCTATTGAAAAAGATAATTATTTAAATGAGATTGAACTGAAGCCCATTATTTATAAAGAAATCCGAGCTATGCAAGCTTGGTGTCTTGAAAAAGGCATTGGCTTTGAAATTGGTGAACTGACAGAGATGGTTATGACAGATGGCAAGTGGCTAACTTTTATTATTCGACAAATTCTTTCGAATGCCATCAAGTATAGCCCAGTAAATTCTGAGATAACAATCTTTACAGAACATGATTCTACAGGTGCAACATTACTACATATTAAAGATATAGGTAGGGGTATACCTTTAGACGATTTACCTAGGATTTTTCAAAAATCTTATACAGGAACAGCGGGAAGGGAATCCTCTCAATCTACAGGTATGGGTCTCTATTTAGCATCTAATGTAGCCCATAAAATTGGTATTCGTATTAATGTTCAATCTAAAGTTGGTGAAGGCTCGCTATTTACACTACGTTTCCCCTTACAAAATGAATATGCGAAACTAACAGGTAGATGACGAAAATGTCACCTACCTTTTTATATTGTCATGTAAAACGCACGAATGATTAGGTTTGACAGGGTACACTTGAACTATAGAAAGGGGCGTTATGAAGTGACAGTTTTAATAGGACGTAAAATAAAGAAAGTGTATGGAAAAAAATCAACGGCTCAGGAAGTATTAAAGGGTATTGATGTAGAAGTGAATAGAGGAGAATTTGTAGGTATTATGGGACCTTCTGGCTCTGGTAAAACAACGCTTTTAAATGTCTTATGCTCAATTGACTTTGCGACAGAAGGTGTTATTGAGATAAACGGTCATAGTTTACGTGGTATGAAAGAAAAGGCTTTAGCAAACTTCCGAAGAGAGCAGCTGGGATTTATATTTCAAGACTATAATTTATTAGATACCTTGACAGTAAAAGAAAATATTCTTCTACCGTTAGCCATCAGTAAGTTACCAAAAGCTGTTGCCGAAAGTCGAGTGAAGGAACTCACTTCTTTGTTGGGAATCACGGAAATTTTAAATAAATACCCCAACGAAATATCAGGTGGACAAAAACAGCGTACCTCTGCTGCACGTGCACTTATTACCAATCCGTCATTGGTATTTGCAGACGAGCCCACTGGTGCACTAGATTCTAAATCAGCTACAGCCCTGCTTCAAAATCTACAAAATATAAATGAAACAAAAGAAGCGACAATTATGATGGTTACACACGATGCTGTAGCTGCAAGTTTCTGTACACGTGTGTTATTTCTAAAGGATGGCCTTATCTATAGTGAACTTTATAAGGGCGATAAAACAAGGCAGGCCTTTTTCAAAGAAATCATGCATACACAAAGTGTGCTAGGCGGTGACGGGTATGAGTCTTAGTAAGTTAGTACTTCGAAGTATGAAGAAAAATATGAAGCACTACTATCTATATTTCTTTGCACTTATTTTTAGTGTTACCTTATACTTTTCGTTTGTCACCTTGCAAAATAATACGGAGGTGTGGGCTGCTGTTCAAATGAGTGGAACAGCTACGGCCGGATTTAAGGCAGCAACTTATATTCTTTATTTTATCGTTTTATTCTTCGTTCTGTATGCAAACCATTTATTTATGAAGCGTCGTAGTAAGGAAATAGGTTTGTATCAACTGATCGGCATGACTAAGGGGCTAATCGTGCGTTTATTAGCGGTTGAAAACATTCTCTTATTTGTTGGAGCCGTTATTATAGGTATGTTGGCAGGCTTCTTTAGCTCTCGTGTGTTTGCAATGATTTTGCTTCGTGTGCTTGAAAAAGAAGCTCTCGTAACCATGACTTTTAGTACACAAGCTTTACTGCAGTCGATGATTGTATTTACTATCTTATTGATCATCGTTCTTATACAGATGGCTTGGATGATTCATCATGTGTCATTGTTATCATTATTTAGTGCAGCAAAACAAGCAGATGAGCGTGTGAGACGCTTTAGTGCGTTCCAGATGGTTATTGGCTTTTTGGGTCTTATACTGATTGTTTATGGCTACTATGCATCGACAAAGTTGTTCGATATCGAATCTGCTGGTAATTTATTTATCAATATGATAATTATTTTAGCTACTACAATTGGTGGAACATTCCTTGTTTTTCGTTTCTCTGTAGCATTTATTATGAATACTATTCGCCTAAAGAAAAAAGGGCATTTATCCATAAAGGATGTATTAGCATTAACGCCCATCATGCATCGCATGAAGAGCAATGCAAAGTCATTAACGCTAATCACCGTGTTAACAGGCGTTTCTCTAGGCGTGACGACTCTTTCCTATATCGCCTACTACTCCTCGGAAGCATCTGCATATAGCCAAGTACCTGGTGATTTCATATTGCTTGAAGAGCAAGGGGAGGAATTTTTAGAGAAGTTAGAGGAAAATAATATTGCTTATGATAAAATTGACTACCGTCTTCAGGGAGTAACCGCTGCTGTAGGTCAATTGATGTCTAAAAAACAGCAGGATAACCCTTTATATACAATGGAAGGCACAATTTATACCATTCCGCTTTCAGATTACCAGCAGAGTGTTCCTGAGGCTAAGCTTTCAGGGAATGAGGTTATCTTGACAAACTATGGTGGTTATATGGCTGAAATGTTCCCGTTAGAGAAAGATCATGATTTAGTAGTATCTGCAGGAGAACTTGAAGAAACTTTTCATGTCGTTGATATCCACGATAAAAGCGTGATAAGTGGTATTGTAACGGCTGGGGGTGGTGGACCTATCTTTGTTGTGACAGATGATATGTTTAAAAGTTTAACTACACAGGCAGCTCTTTATCCTTGGCATCATCAAACAACAATTACTTTAAAATCTAACGAAGATATTGCAACAGCAGAAAAATTATATATTCAATCAAATGCAGGTATTATTACGGCTGTAGATGATAAAGGGAAGACAAAGCAATATACACAATCATCCTATGAAGGAAAACGTAAAGACAATATTGAATCATTGGGTCTTACCATCTTTACAACAGCGTTTTTAGGGTTAGCGTTTTTAATGACCACAGGTAGTATTCTATACTTTAAACAAATGTCTGAGGCGGAGGAAGAACGTGATTCCTATACAATCCTACGAAAGATTGGTTTTGCTGAAAAAGATATCATGAAGGGTATTTATATGAAACAGGCCTTTAATTTCGGTGTTCCACTAGTTATTGGGTTATTGCATAGCTACTTTGCTGTTAAGTCAGGATGGTTTTTATTTGGGACAGAGTTAACAGCTCCCTTGTGGATTGCAATGTGCTGTTATATAGCTTTATATACGATTTTTGCTATTCTATCGGTAGGCTACTATAAAAAGGTTGTACGTCAGTCGTTGTAATATTAAATAAGGGGAAACTCGGAAACAGTGTGGTGGTTATCATTGACACTGTTTTTTTAGTGCAAAAAATATAGAAGTTACAAAAAACCTTGACTTTCAATTATCAGAATAATAAAGTTTAACATGTTAGTAATTTAGTGTATGAAAGTAGAGTGTAACAATGAATGCAGTAATTGCGGCTGTTGCCGTTATGTTAATATTAAGCTTGCTTCGCATCAATGTAGTTCTCTCGTTAGTTCTAGGAGCATTTGTAGGTGGTCTAACTAGTGGGATGGGAATTGAGTCAACAGTCCAATCATTTACAGAGGGATTAGGAGCAGGAGCAACCATTGCATTAAGTTATGGCTTACTTGGTGGTTTTGCAATCGCCATTGCCAAAACAGGAATACCCGAATTAATGATAGCCGGGATGTTAAAAATATTAAAGGGTGAAAGTAATAGAAAAGGACTTGTGAAGGTATTAATTTTCTTCCTTATTTTTGTGATGTCTATTTTATCTCAAAATGTTATTCCTATTCATATTGCCTTCATTCCATTATTAATACCTCCTATTTTAAAGATTTTAAATATGCTAGAAGTCGATCGACGTATAATTGCAACGTTGATTGCAGTAGGCTTAATTGGTACTTATAGTTTTGTACCTGCTGGTTTTGGAGCAATCTTTCAAGATATCGTTGCTACACAAGTGTCAGAGGCAGGAATGGCTGTTTCTTCACGTGATGTCCCTGCAGCAATGGGTATTCCCGTATTAGGAATGCTAATCGGATTGATAATTGCCTTCGCTGTATACCGCAAACCAAGACATTATAAGCATAGTGAAGTGGAGACGGAATCTTTAAATGTAAACGTCAGCAAATTCATTATGTTTTCTACAGCTCTGGCACTAGTAATATCACTATGCGCTCAAGTGTTAACAGACTCAATGATTGTAGGCTCGTTTGCAGGTATTATGATTATGTATTTTACAGGTGCTCTTAAATGGAGAGAAGCAGATGATATTCTTTCTGAAGGAATGAAGATGATGGCCTTTATTGGCTTTGTTATGATTGCGGCAAATGGTTTTGCGGCGGTAATCAATGCAACAGGTGATGTGGACAGCTTAATTACAGATTCACTCACTGTATTAGAAGGAAATAGAAGTCTTGCTGTCTTCATCATGTTAGTCATAGGATTAGTTGTGACGATGGGGATTGGTTCGTCCTTCGCTACAGTGCCTATAATCGCGACACTATTTGTTCCGCTAGCACAAGGTTTAGATATGAGTCCTTTAGCGATATTATGCTTAATCGGTACAGCTGGTGCTTTAGGAGACGCAGGTTCTCCAGCATCCGATTCTACATTAGGGCCAACAGCAGGCCTTAATGTTGATGGCCAGCATCATCATATTTGGGATACCTGTGTTCCTACGTTTATTTTCATTAACATACCACTAATCCTGTTTGGTTGGATTGCTTGTGTGTTCTTTCTATAATAAGGAGGTAGTTTCTATAATTATATAGAAACTACTTTTTTCTTTTTTGAGTTATTTGAAATGTGCGAAAATGTTGATATGACAACCTTAAGTGTTGCAATATGTATAGAAATTTTATATACTAATAAACGGCTTAATAAAGCGAAGAAATAGTAGTACTAAGAATATCTGCAACATTTAAAAGAATTTAGCGAAAAGACTTGCTTATTCTTTTTTTATTGTATATAATGTTGAATGTTGGTCTTTGACTGCGATGAAGCGAGAGGTTGCCGACACACCCGGCCGCTTTGCCATGGCGGTGTGTGGGAAAATTTTCGTGGAGAATGTCTAGAAAATAGGCGAGAAGGAGGGAAAATAATGGCAAAACAAAAGATTCGTATTCGTTTAAAAGCGTATGATCACCGTATTTTAGATCAATCTGCTGAGAAAATTGTGGAAACTGCAAAACGTTCAGGTGCAAGTGTATCAGGTCCGATTCCACTTCCAACTGAGAAGTCTGTGTACACAATTCTTCGTGCGGTTCACAAGTACAAAGATTCTCGTGAACAATTCGAAATGCGTACGCATAAACGTCTGATCGATATCGTTAACCCAACACCACAAACTGTTGACGCGTTAATGAAACTTGATTTACCATCTGGCGTTGATATCGAAATCAAACTTTAATGGTAAAAACAATATAACTTTTAAAACTTACAGGAGGTGTGACAAATGGCTAAAGGAATCTTAGGTAGAAAAATTGGTATGACACAAGTTTTCGCTGAAAACGGCGATTTAATCCCGGTAACAGTTATCGAAGCTACTCCAAACGTAGTTCTTCAAAAGAAAACTGTTGAAACAGACGGCTACGAAGCAATTCAAGTTGGTTTCGAAGACAAGCGCGTTAAGCTTTCTAACAAACCAGAACAAGGTCACGTAGCAAAAGCGAACACTGCTCCTAAGCGCTTCATTCGTGAATTCCGCAACGTGAACGTGGAAGAATACGAAGTTGGTCAAGAAGTCAAAGTAGAAATTTTCGCAGAAGGCGATGTAATCGATGTAACAGGAGTTACTAAAGGTAAAGGTTTCCAAGGTGTTATCAAACGCCACGGACAATCTCGTGGTCCTATGGCCCACGGTTCTCGTTACCACCGTCGTCCTGGTTCAATGGGTCCAGTTGCTCCGAACCGCGTATTCAAACAAAAGAAATTACCTGGTCAAATGGGTGGCAATGTAGTTACAATCCAAAACTTAGAAATCGTGAAAGTTGACACAGATCGTAACTTACTACTTGTTAAAGGTAATGTTCCTGGTTCTAAAAAAGCTCTAGTTACAGTAAAAACTGCAATTAAAGCTAAGTAATCACTTAAGGAAAGGAGGAAACAGGAATGACAAAAGTATCTGTACTTAGTCAAACAGGTGCTTCAGTTGGTGAAATCGAATTAAACGATGCGATCTTCGGAATCGAGCCAAATGAAGCAGTATTATTCGACGCAGTAGTTGCTCAACGCGCTTCTCTTCGTCAAGGTAATCACAAGGTTAAAAACCGTTCTGAAGTTGCTGGTGGTGGTCGTAAACCATGGCGTCAAAAAGGAACTGGTCGTGCTCGTCAAGGTTCTATCCGTTCTCCACAATGGCGCGGCGGTGGTATCGTATTCGGTCCTACTCCACGTAGCTATTCTTATAAATTACCTAAAAAAGTTCGTCGTTTAGCTCTTAAATCTGCTTTATCAGCTAAAGTAGTAGAACAAAACTTCTTAGTTCTTGATGCTCTAACTCTAGCAGCACCAAAAACAAAAGAATTCACAAAAATCCTTAAAGATCTTTCTTTAGAGAAAAAATCTTTATTCGTAACTGCTGACCTAGATGAAAACGTAGCATTATCTGCTCGTAACATCCCAGGTGTAACAGTTTTAACTGCAAACGGAATCAACGTTCTTGATCTATTAGGTCATGATAAAGTTGTATTCACTAAGTCTGCAGTAGAAAAAGTTGAGGAGGTGCTTGGATAATGGAAGCACGTGATATTTTAAAACGTCCGGTCATTACTGAGCGTTCTTCAGAACTTATGGCAGAGAAAAAGTATACTTTCGAAGTAGACACTCGCGCTAACAAAACTCAAGTAAAAGACGCTGTAGAAGAAATCTTTGGCGTAAAAGTTGAGAAAGTAAACGTTCTTAACTACAAAGGTAAATTCAAACGCGTAGGCCGTTACGGTGGTTACACTAACAAACGTCGTAAAGCGATCGTTAAACTAACTGCTGATAGCAAAGAAATTGAATTATTCGAAATGTAATCCTAACGGATTTATGATTTGAACACTCAAGAAGGAGGGAAAACACAATGGCGATTAAAAAGTATAAACCTACCTCTAATGGTCGTCGTAACATGACGTCATTAGACTTTGCGGAAATTACAACTAACAAGCCTGAGAAATCATTGCTTGAACCAACTAAACGCAAAGCTGGTCGTAACAACCAAGGTAAAATCACTGTTCGTCATCATGGTGGTGGTCATAAGAAGCAATACCGTGTTATCGATTTCAAACGTGTTAAAGATGGCATTCCGGCAAAAGTTGCTACTATTGAATATGATCCAAACCGTTCTGCGAATATCGCATTAATCAACTACGCTGATGGAGCAAAAGCTTACATCTTAGCACCAAAAGGTCTAGAGGTTGGTCAAACAATCGTTTCTGGTCCAGATGCTGATATTAAAGTAGGTAACACTTTACCATTAGCAAACATTCCAATGGGTACTACAATCCATAACATCGAGTTAAAACCTGGTAAAGGCGGACAATTAGTACGTTCAGCTGGTACTTCTGCGCAAGTACTTGGTCGTGAAGATAAGTACGTTATCGTTCGTTTACAATCTGGTGAAGTACGTTTAGTTTTAGCTACTTGCCGCGCTACAATCGGTCAAGTTGGTAACGAACAACACGAACTTGTACACATCGGTAAAGCAGGTCGTAGCCGTTGGTTAGGTAAACGCCCAGAAGTTCGTGGTTCTGTAATGAACCCTAACGATCACCCACACGGTGGTGGTGAAGGACGTTCTCCAATCGGACGTAAATCACCAATGACTCCTTGGGGTAAACCAGCACTTGGTTACAAAACTCGCAAGAAGAAAAACAAATCGGATAAATTTATCATCCGTAGTCGTAAAAAATAAAGTGGTTAAACTACGGTTCTATGTGAGAGCCGTGGTGGAATCACGGAGGGAGGTTCCTACATGGGTCGCAGCTTGAAAAAAGGACCTTTTGTCGATGACCACTTAATGAAAAAAGTGGAAGCGCAAGAGGCTTCTGAGAAAAAACAAGTTATCAAAACTTGGTCACGCCGTTCTACAATCTTCCCGAACTTCATCGGTTTAACGATTGCTGTATATGATGGACGTAAACATGTTCCTGTATACGTAACAGAAGATATGGTAGGCCATAAACTTGGTGAGTTCGCACCGACACGTACTTATAAAGGTCACGGTGCAGACGACAAGAAAACAAGACGCTAATTTTGAGAGGAGGTAAATCCTAATGACACAAGCTAAAGCTATCGCTCGTACAGTACGCATTGCTCCTCGCAAAGTACGTCTAGTTGTAGACTTAATCCGAGGTAAGCAAGTTGGTGAAGCAGTTGCAATTTTACGTCATACTCCAAAAGCGGCGTCTCCAGTCGTTGAGAAAGTATTAAAATCTGCAGTTGCTAACGCTGAGCACAACTACGATCTTGACATCAACTCTTTAGTAGTTTCTGAAGTATTCGTTGACGAAGGTCCAACTTTAAAACGTTTCCGTCCACGTGCACAAGGACGTGCAAGCGCAATTAACAAACGCACAAGCCACATTACTCTAGTGGTATCTGAGAAGAAGGAGGGTTAATCCGTGGGTCAAAAAGTACATCCAATAGGACTACGCGTTGGTATTATTCGTGACTGGGAGTCAAAATGGTACGCTGAAAAAGACTATGCAACTCTACTTCACGAAGACATCAAAGTGCGTAAATATATTGAAACGGCTCTTAAAGACGCTTCAGTTTCTAAAGTAGAAATCGAACGTGCTGCAAACCGTGTAAACATTACAATTCACACTGCGAAACCAGGTATGGTAATCGGTAAAGGTGGTACTGAAGTTGAAAATCTTCGTAAATACCTTAGCGATTTAACTGGTAAACGTGTACACATCAACATCATTGAAATCAAACGTGCAGATCTTGACGCTCGTCTAGTAGCTGAAAACATCGCTCGTCAATTAGAAAATCGTGTATCATTCCGTCGTGCGCAAAAGCAAGCGATCCAACGCACAATCCGCGCTGGTGCAAAAGGAATTAAAACACAAGTATCTGGTCGTTTAGGTGGCGCTGATATCGCGCGTGCTGAACACTATAGTGAAGGAACTGTTCCACTTCATACTCTACGTGCTGACATCGATTATGCACACGCAGAAGCTGATACTACTTACGGTAAATTAGGCGTTAAAGTATGGATCTACCGTGGTGAAGTTCTTCCTACGAAGAAATCTGTGGAAGGAGGCAAATAATATGTTATTGCCTAAACGCGTTAAATACCGTCGTGAACACCGCGGCAACATGCGTGGCGAAGCGAAAGGCGGTAAAGAAGTAACTTTCGGCGAATGGGGCTTACAAGCTCAAACTGCTAGCTGGATTACTAACCGTCAAATCGAATCTGCTCGTATCGCGATGACTCGTTACATGAAACGTGGCGGTAAAGTTTGGATTAAAATCTTCCCACATAAACCTTACACTAAAAAACCTCTAGAAGTCCGCATGGGTTCTGGTAAAGGTTCTCCTGAAGGTTGGGTAGCAGTAGTTAAACCAGGAAAAGTAATGTTCGAAATTGCTGGCGTATCTGAAGAAGTTGCACGTGAAGCACTTCGTTTAGCATCACACAAACTTCCTGTTAAATGTAAGATCGTAAAACGTCAAGAAACTGGTGGTGAATCTAATGAAAGCTAATGAAATCCGTGACCTTGCTACTTCTGAAATAGAATTAAAAGTGAAATCACTGAAAGAAGAGCTTTTCAACCTTCGCTTCCAATTGGCGACTGGTCAATTAGAAAACACAGCTCGTATTCGTGAAGTGCGTAAAGCAATCGCGCGTATGAAAACTGTTATTCGTGAAAGAGAAATCAGTGCAAATAACTGATAAAGGAGGTTTTCAAGTATGACTGAGCGCAATCAACGCAAAGTTTACACGGGCCGCGTTGTTTCAGATAAAATGGACAAAACTGTTACTGTTTTAGTTGAAACTTACAAAAAGCACAAGCTTTATGGTAAGCGTGTAAAATACTCTAAAAAGTTTAAAGCTCATGATGAGTTAAACACAGCGAAAATCGGTGATATCGTACGTATCATGGAAACTCGCCCGCTATCAGCTACTAAACGTTTCCGTCTAGTAGAAGTTGTAGAAAAAGCGGTTATTATTTAATAACTATTTCGGAACAACCAATTTCCGAAGGGAGGTAACCTAAGTGATCCAACAAGAAAGTCGTATGAAAGTTGCTGACAACTCAGGTGCACGTGAAGTTCTTACAATTAAAGTGCTTGGTGGCTCTGGCCGTAAAACTGCTAACATCGGTGATATCGTTGTTTGTACAGTTAAGAAAGCAACACCAGGTGGCGTTGTCAAGAAGGGTGACGTTGTTAAAGCTGTTATCGTTCGTACTAAATCAGGCGTTCGTCGTAAAGACGGCACGTACATCAAATTTGATGAAAATGCTTGTGTAATTATTCGTGATGATAAATCACCACGCGGAACTCGTATTTTCGGACCTGTTGCACGTGAACTACGTGACAGCAACTTCATGAAAATCGTTTCTCTAGCTCCAGAAGTTCTTTAATTTCATGACAGTGCCAATCAAGGAGGTGCGACAGCATGCATGTAAAAAAAGGTGACAAGGTTAAGGTAATCACTGGTAAGGATAAAGGCAAAGAAGGCGTAATCCTTGCTGCTTTCCCAAAACAAGATCGCGTTCTTGTTGAAGGTGTGAACATCGTGAAAAAACACGTTAAACCTAACCAATTGAATCCACAAGGTGGTATTGTTAGCCAAGAGGCTGCAATTCACGTTTCGAACGTAATGCTAATCGATCCTAAATCTGGCGAGCCGACTCGTGTAGGTTATAAAATCGAAAACGGTAAAAAAGTTCGTGTAGCAAAAAAATCAGGTGCAGTAATCGACTAATTAGTATAAATAGAAGGGAGGTACACACATGAGCCGCCTAAAAGAAAAATATTTAAATGAAGTTTCTCCAGCTCTTATGAGCAAATTTGGATATAAATCAGTTATGCAACTACCGAAAGTTGAGAAAATCGTTATCAACATGGGTGTTGGTGATGCAGTTCAAAACTCTAAAGCGTTAGATGCAGCTGTTGAAGAATTAACAATTATCACTGGTCAAAAACCAGTAGTAACTAAAGCTAAAAAATCGATCGCAGGTTTCCGTCTTCGTGAAGGTATGCCTATCGGTGCTAAAGTTACATTACGCGGTGAGCGTATGTATGAATTCTTGGACAAATTAATTTCTATCTCACTACCTCGTGTACGTGACTTCCGTGGTGTTTCTAAAAAAGCATTCGATGGTCGCGGTAACTACACACTAGGTGTTAAAGAACAATTAATTTTCCCAGAAATCGATTACGATAAAGTTTCAAAAGTACGCGGTATGGACATCGTGATCGTAACGACAGCGAACTCTGACGAAGAAGCTCGCGAGTTATTGACACAATTCGGTATGCCGTTCCAAAAGTAATCAAACAAGGAGGGCGAAAACGTGGCTAAAAAATCTATGATCGTTAAACAACAACGTAAGCAAAAGTTTAAAGTGCAAGAGTATACACGTTGTGAACGCTGTGGTCGTCCACATTCAGTATATCGCAAATTCAAACTTTGCCGTATTTGTTTCCGAGAACTTGCATATAAGGGACAAATTCCTGGCGTGAAAAAAGCCAGCTGGTAATCCCCTAATTTGGGAAGGAGGTAAATGTAATGACAATGACTGATCCGATTGCAGATATGCTTACTCGCATTCGTAATGCGAACATGGTTCGTCACGAGAAGTTAGAAGTACCAGCTTCCAACGTGAAAAAAGAAATCGCTGAAATTTTAAAGCGTGAAGGTTTCGTACGTGACGTAGAATACGTGGAAGACAACAAACAAGGTATCATCCGTATTTTCTTAAAATATGGAAAAGATAACGAGCGCGTTATCACTGGCTTAAAACGTATTTCTAAACCTGGTTTACGTGTATATGCTAAAACAAATGAAGTACCTAAAGTATTGAACGGTCTAGGTATCGCTTTAGTGTCAACTTCACAAGGTTTATTAACAGATAAAGAAGCTCGCGCTAAACAAGTTGGCGGAGAAATTCTAGCATACGTTTGGTAATTAGCAATAAATGAATGGAGGTGCAGCTAAATGTCTCGTGTAGGTAAAAAAATTATCGAGGTACCTGCTAACGTAACTGTTACTGTTGATGCAAACAACACTGTTACTGTTAAAGGTCCTAAAGGCGAACTTGTTCGTTCTTTCCACCAAGATATGAAAATTGAGCAAGAGGGTAACGTAATCACTGTAGTACGTCCTTCTGATTCAAAAGAACACCGCACAAACCACGGTACTACTCGTGCGCTTCTTGCGAACATGGTTACTGGTGTTTCTGCAGGTTTCGAAAAAGCTTTAGAACTTATCGGTGTTGGTTACCGTGCGCAATTACAAGGTAATAAACTTGTACTTAACGTAGGTTACTCTCATCCAGTAGAGTTCACACCTGAAGATGGTCTACAAATTGAAGTTCCTTCAAACACAAAGATCATCGTTAAAGGTATCAGCAAAGAACGCGTTGGTGCTCTTGCATCTAACATCCGTGACGTTCGTCCACCAGAGCCTTATAAAGGTAAAGGTATTCGTTATGAAGGCGAATATGTTCGTCGTAAAGAAGGTAAAACAGGTAAATAATGCAGCTTAAGCATTAGAAAGGAGTGACCCTTGTGATTACGAAACAAGATAAAAATCAGGTTCGTAAAAAACGTCATGCTCGCGTTCGTTCTAAAATTTCGGGTACTGCTCAGCGTCCACGCTTAAACGTATTCCGTTCTAACAAGAACATTTACGCGCAACTTATCGATGACGTAGCAGGCGTAACAATTGTTAGCGCATCTTCTCAAGAAAATGGTTTCGAAGGTGCTGGTAGCAATGTTGACGCAGCAACTAAAGTCGGTGAAACAATCGCAAAACGCGCTGCGGAAAAAAATATTACTGCTGTAGTATTTGACCGTGGTGGTTACTTATATCATGGACGTGTTAAAGCTTTAGCTGAAGCTGCACGTGAGAACGGTTTAGAATTTTAATAAGAAGGAGGGACACATTTCATGAGTCGTATTGACGCAAACAAACTTGGAGAACTTGAAGAACGCGTAGTTACTATTAACCGCGTTGCTAAAGTTGTTAAAGGTGGACGTCGCTTCCGCTTCACAGCATTAGTTGTAGTTGGCGATAGAAACGGTCATGTAGGTTTCGGTACTGGTAAAGCTCAAGAGGTGCCAGATGCTATCCGCAAAGCTGTTGAAGATGCGAAGAAAAACTTAATCGAAGTGCCACGCGTAGGTGGAACAACTCCACACTTAGTGCAAGGTCGCTTTGGTGCAGGAGAAATCCTAATCAAACCTGCTGCTCCTGGTACAGGGGTTATCGCTGGTGGTCCAGTACGTGCTGTACTAGAACTTGCTGGTATTACTGATATTCTTTCAAAATCACTTGGATCTAACACACCAATCAACATGGTGCGTGCAACAATTCAAGGTTTAACTGAATTAAAACGCGTAGAGGACGTAGCTAAATTACGTGGTAAATCAGTGGAAGAACTATTAGGATAAGGGGGGAAAGATAATGGCTAACAAATTAGAAATCACCCTTACTAAATCTGTGATTGGTACTAAACCTGCACAACGCAAAACTGTTGAAGCTTTAGGTTTACGTAAATTACACCAAACTGTAGAGAAAGCTGATAACGCAGCTACTCGCGGTATGCTTGATAAAGTAGCTCACTTAGTTACTGTAAAAGAAATTTAATTTCCAATTATTGAACAAGGAGGTGCCACCCACTATGAAACTGCATGAGTTAAAACCAGCAGAAGGTTCTCGTAAGCAACGCAACCGCGTTGGTCGTGGTATCGGTTCTGGTAACGGTAAAACAGCAGGTAAAGGTCATAAAGGTCAAAACGCTCGTTCTGGTGGCGGTGTACGCCCAGGCTTTGAAGGCGGTCAGAACCCATTATTCCGTCGTTTACCAAAACGTGGCTTTACGAACATTAACCGTAAAGAATACGCGATCGTTAACCTTGATGCTTTAAACCGTTTCGAAGACGGTGCAGAGGTAACTGCTGCATTATTACTTGAAACTGGTCTAGTGAGCAATGAAAAAGCTGGAATTAAAGTTCTAGGCAACGGAACTCTTAATAAAAAGCTTACTGTCAAAGCTCATAAATTCTCAGCTTCAGCGAAAGAAGCAATCGAGAATGCCGGCGGAACTACTGAGGTGATTTAATGTTTCAGACAATCTCTAACTTTATGCGTGTTCGAGATATAAGAAATAAAATCATTTTCACACTTTTAATGTTAATCGTTTTTCGTATTGGAACTTTCATTCCAGTACCTAACGTTGACGCTAATGTATTAAAGGCAACTGATGAGTTTAACCTCGTTGGTTTCCTGAATACTTTTGGCGGTGGTGCTTTAAAGAACTTCTCCATCTTTGCAATGGGGATTATGCCTTACATCACAGCCTCAATTATTGTTCAGTTATTGCAAATGGACGTAGTACCGAAGTTTGCTGAGTGGGCAAAGCAAGGTGAAGTCGGAAGACGTAAACTTGCGCAATTTACACGCTACTTTACTATTATTCTTGCTTTTATTCAATCATTCGCGATGTCATTTGGTTTTAATAGAATGTATGGCGGGTCATTGATTAAGGAAGAAGGAGTTTTAACATATGTTATAATCTCTATTGTATTAACAGCGGGTACAGCATTCCTAGTATGGCTTGCTGATCAAATTACTGCGCATGGCGTTGGTAATGGTATTTCTGTTGTAATCTTCGCAGGTATCGTTGCGGCATTACCTACAGGTATCAACCAAATCTATGCACAACAAATAGAGGGTGCGGGTGATAAGCTATTTATCAACCTAATTATCCTTGGTCTACTTGTTTTAATCTTGCTTGCGGTTGTTATTGGAGTTATCTACGTGCAACAAGCACTACGTAAAATTCCAATTCAATATGCAAAACGAGTTACTGGGCGAAATCAACAAACTGGTGGTCAACAAACTCATTTACCGTTAAAAGTAAATGCTGCAGGGGTTATTCCTGTAATCTTTGCTTCAGCGTTTCTGATGACACCTCGTACGTTAGTTCCGTTCTTCGGTGAAAATAATGTTACTACTTTCATTAATAACACGTTTGATCATACAAAACCTGTTGGAATGATTATTTATGTGGCATTAATCATCGCATTCACATATTTCTATGCATTCGTACAAGTGAATCCAGAAAATGTGGCAGATAACTTGAAAAAGCAAGGTGCTTATATTCCAGGTATTCGTCCTGGTGAAAACACTCAAACGTATTTAACAAGCGTGTTATATCGTCTGACATTTGTCGGCGCGATTTTCTTAACTGTTATTTCAGTAATGCCGGTTATATTCATAAACTTTATGAATCTACCTGCCTCAGTGCAGATCGGTGGTACTAGTATTATTATCGTAGTCGGCGTAGCGCTCGAAACGATGAAGCAGCTAGAATCTCAACTTGTTAAACGTCACTACAAAGGCTTTATGAAATAATGTTGGTTTTTAGGGAACGTTCCATCGTTTCCTTTAATCAGCAAACCTTTTGTGGGAGGAATATTTCCTAATGAATATCGTTTTAATGGGTCTGCCAGGTGCTGGTAAAGGTACGCAGGCAGATAAAATTGTTGAGAAGTACGCAATTCCTCATATTTCTACAGGCGATATGTTCCGTGCTGCAATTAAAGAAGGTACTGAACTAGGCTTACAAGCTAAGTCGTTTATGGATCAAGGTGCACTTGTACCTGATGAAGTAACGATTGGTATTGTTCGTGAGCGACTGGCTAAACCTGATTGTGAAAAAGGATTCTTATTAGATGGTTTCCCACGTACTGTTCCTCAAGCTGAAGCCTTAGATAGCATTCTTGCTGACCTAGGTAAAGCTATTGAGCATACATTAAACATTCAAGTTGAAAAGGATGAGTTAATTGCTCGTCTTTCAGGTAGACGTATTTGTAAAACTTGTGGTACATCCTATCATTTAATTTTCAATCCTCCTGCTGAGGAAGGGAAATGTGATAAAGATGGTGGCGAGCTTTATACACGTGCAGATGATAATCCTGAAACGGTTGCGAACCGTCTGGAAGTAAATATGAAACAAGCACAACCTCTACTTGATTTCTATCAAGCTAAAGGCGTGTTAACTAATATAGATGGACAGCAAGATATTAACAAAGTGTTTGCTGATCTTGATGCTCTATTACAGAGCAGCCGCAGCTGATACCCGGCTCCGGGCGCAGAGTACTGCTTCCGCGGGAGGCATGCGGGAGCAACAACGAAACATAATTTTTTTGAGAGTTGCAAAAGCATATTGTGCCCGGTATATATTTCTTCTTAAAAGTGCAACATACCTTTTGGAGGAGTATAATGGGTTTCGTGGAAGCATCTGTGTAACGGGTATGAATATCTCATCCAAGACATTCCGGTATTCGTGTAAACATGGGAGATTCAGTGCCCTTACTGGTTCTGTATATTCCGTGGATTGTGTGAAGCGAAACCAGACGAGCGTCTTTCAAACATCTCTCATACAATCCAAACATATGTTGAAACGAGGTTGCTTCTAAAGTTGCAGCAGATATCCGTTTGATGTAACGATGAGAACTTTAATTTGCATATAGAGAGGAGACAGAGTAGATGGCGAAAGATGATGTAATTGAAGTCGAAGGGACAGTTGTTGAGACTTTGCCAAACGCGATGTTTAAGGTAGAATTAGAAAATGGACATGTGATTCTAGCACACGTATCTGGTAAGATTCGTATGCACTTTATCCGTATTCTACCTGGAGATAAGGTTACTATTGAGTTATCTCCTTATGATTTAACTCGCGGTCGTATCACATACCGTTTTAAATAATCTTTTGCGCTCCGGACTACTAAGGAGGTTAGGTTAGATGAAAGTGAGACCATCTGTGAAACCGATCTGCGAAAAATGTAAAGTAATTCGCCGACGCGGTAAAGTAATGGTAATCTGTGAAAATCCTAAACATAAACAAAAACAAGGTTAATTCTAAAGGAGGTGCACAACGTACATGGCACGTATTGCTGGTGTTGATATTCCTCGCGACAAACGCGTGGTAATTTCATTAACGTACATTTTCGGTATTGGTAAAACTACAGCTCAGAAAGTACTAGCTGATGCAGGTATTTCAGAAGATACACGCGTACGCGACTTAACTGAAGATGAGTTAAACAAAATCCGTGAACAATTAGATTCATACAAACTTGAAGGTGACTTACGTCGCGAAACTTCATTAAATATTAAACGTCTGATGGAAATCGGTTCATTCCGTGGTATCCGTCACCGTCGTGGCTTACCTGTTCGTGGTCAAAATACGAAGAACAATGCGCGTACGCGTAAAGGTCCTCGTAAAACAGTTGCGAACAAGAAAAAATAATTGGTAAAGGAGGTTCCTTCTTAACATGGCTCGTAAACAACAAACTCGTAAACGTCGTGTGAAAAAGAATATCGAATCTGGTATCGCACACATTCGTTCTACATTTAACAATACAATCGTAACGATTACAGATATGCAAGGTAACGCTGTATCTTGGTCAAGTGCTGGTGCTCTTGGTTTCCGTGGTTCACGTAAATCTACACCATTCGCTGCTCAAATGGCTGCAGAAACTGCTGCTAAAACATCCCTTGAACATGGTCTGAAAACGTTGGAAGTAACTGTTAAAGGTCCTGGTGCTGGTCGTGAAGCTGCTATTCGTGCACTTCAAGCTGCTGGTTTAGAAGTAACTGCTATTAAAGACGTTACTCCAGTTCCTCATAATGGTTGCCGTCCGCCAAAACGTCGTCGCGTGTAATGGGTGCGTCTCATATTGTATGAGAACATCATTTTTTGTACAGACTGTCTTGTGCAGATAATAAACGATACGTCATTGACGATCGAATCTATGATGGAAAGAACCTATACATTCGATGTTTTGAAGGAGGGTAAATAAAATGATCGAAATTGAAAAACCAAAGATTGAAACGGTGGAGATCAGCGAAGATTCCAAATATGGAAAGTTTGTTGTAGAACCGCTTGAACGCGGATATGGAAACACTTTGGGTAATTCTTTACGTCGTATCCTTCTGTCTTCATTACCAGGAGCTGCTGTCACTTCAATTCAAATTGATGGTGTTCTTCACGAATTCTCAACTGTAGAAGGCGTAGTAGAAGATGTAGCTTCAATCATTTTGAACGTGAAAAAACTAGCTCTTAAAATCTACTCTGACGAAGAAAAAGTTATTGAGATTGATGTTAAAGGCGATGGTACAGTTACGGCTGCTGACATTACACATGACAGTGACGTAGAAATTTTAAACCCAGATCTATATATTGCAACAATCGCTAAAAACGGTCATTTACGTATGCGTATGTATGCACAACGCGGCCGTGGTTACACTCCTGCTGATCAAAACAAACGTGAGGATCTTCCTATCGGCGTGATCCCGATCGACTCTATTTACACTCCAGTATCACGCGTCAATTTCCAAGTGGAAAATACTCGTGTTGGTCAGTCTTCTGACTACGACAAACTTTCTCTTGATGTGTGGACAGATGGCAGCATCGGTCCGAAAGAGGCGATTTCGCTCGGAGCAAAAATTTTAACCGAGCATCTTAACATCTTCGTTGGCATGACAGATGAGGCACAAACTGCTGAAATCATGGTCGAAAAAGAAGAAGATCAAAAAGAAAAAGTTTTAGAGATGACTATCGAAGAGCTTGATCTTTCTGTTCGTTCTTATAACTGTTTAAAACGCGCTGGTATTAATACAGTACTAGAACTTGCGAATAAATCAGAAGACGACATGATGAAAGTTCGTAACCTTGGACGCAAGTCATTAGAAGAAGTAAAAGCGAAGTTAGAAGAGCTTGGTTTAGGATTACGCAAAGAAGACTAAGCGATTTAAACACAACTAACAAGATCAGATTTTTTTCTATAAAGGAGGGAAACATCCATGGGTTACAGAAAACTTGGTCGTACAAGTTCTCAACGTAAAGCGATGTTACGTGACTTAGCTACTGATTTAATCATCAACGAGCGTATCGAAACTACTGAGGCTCGCGCTAAAGAAGTACGTAAAGCTGTTGAAAAAATGATTACTTTAGGTAAACGCGGAGATTTACATGCACGCCGTCAAGCTGCTGCATTTATCCGTCGTGAACTAGTAACAACGACTGATGCAGAAGGTAACGAATCAACATCATTTGCACTTCAAAAGTTATTTGATGATGTTGCACCACGTTATGCTGAGCGTCAAGGTGGTTACACTCGTATTCTTAAAGTAGGTCCTCGTCGTGGCGACGGTGCACCTGTTGTTGTGATTGAACTAGTTTAATCATAAGAGAAAACTTGTGGTGAAGAGGGTGGGAATCACCACCCTCTTTCTTTATAAATGATTTATACGACAAATAATTAAGCTGAGCGTTATGATGAGCGGACACTTATTAGTGTGGCGTCTCGTTTAGCTCTCCGCACCTCATTCAGGAGAAATAAGGGCTTGAGCACCCATATTTCTTGTAAATGTAACGACTAGCGCATTTCTATCGAATGAGGTGCGCGCTTTTTTATTAGATTAGATGGCGCCAATTTGTGGTGCTTTTTTTAATATATGGGTGTTATTTTGTTATTTATTAAACCAATATCAATTTGAGTTGTTATTGTAGTATTTTTCTTTTATCGACATACGGATTGTAGTAGAATTCATACATAAAAAAGTGTAAGTTAATTAGTAGAGCTGAGCGTAGGGAGAGGAGTTCTAGATATGCCTGAAATTTTATCTTTAAATAATGTAACTTTTTCATATACACCAGAAAATCCAAATAGTCGTAATGCTGTTGAAAATGTTAGCTTTGCTGTGGAAGAAGGTGAGTGGATTGCTATAGTAGGACATAATGGTTCTGGTAAGTCCACTATTGCCAAGCTGATGAATGGTTTATTGTTTCCTCAACAGGGAGATGTACGAATATTGCGAGAACCCTTGAATGAAGAAAATCTTTGGGAATCTCGCTCTTTAATGGGAATGGTCTTTCAAAACCCTGACAATCAATTCGTTGGAGCAACGGTACAGGATGATGTAGCATTTGCCTTGGAAAACAACGGTATCCCCTTTGAAGAAATGGTAAAACGTGTACATGCGGCACTCGAACAGGTAAAAATGAGTCAGTTTTTAGACCATGAGCCACATCATTTATCTGGTGGACAAAAACAGCGTGTAGCCATTGCTGGGGCACTTGCATTAAAGCCGAAGCTTTTAATTTTAGATGAGGCTACATCCATGTTAGATCCTCAGGGGCGTGCAGAGGTGTTACAAACGGTTCAAACATTACGTGCAGAAACAGGATTAACAGTTTTATCTATTACCCATGATTTAGAAGAGGCAATGTTAGCGGATCGTGTTCTTTTTATGAATGATGGTAAGAAGTTTGCAGAAGGTACACCTGCTGAAATCTTTGCACTTGGGGACAAGCTAGTTGAATTTGGGCTAGATTTGCCATTTGCCTTGAAGTTATCAAAGCTATTGCAAAAGGAAGGTGTTCCATTAATGGGGCAACATATGACAGAAGAAGAGTTGGTGAATGATTTATGGACATCAAACTTCAACAAGTAAGCTATGCCTATGCACAAGGAACGCCCTTTGAAAAACGGGCATTATTCGATGTGGATTTTGACATTCCATCTCATACTTATCAAGCGATAATTGGCCATACCGGTTCTGGGAAATCAACGATTTTGCAGCATTTTAACGCGCTTCTAAGACCTACTTCAGGAGAAGTACATATAGGGGATCGTCTTATTGTAGCTGGGAAAAAAGCAAAGGATTTAAAAGCTGTAAGACAAAAGGTCGGCATTGTCTTTCAATTTCCAGAGCATCAACTATTTGAAGAAACCGTGTTGAAGGACATTATGTTTGGCCCAATGAACTTTGGTATATCGGAGGAGGAGGCTGAGGCTCGTGCAAGAGAACTTGTCTGCTTAGTCGGTTTGCCAGATAACGTTTTGGATAAATCACCGTTTGATTTATCAGGTGGTCAAATGCGTCGAGTAGCGATTGCAGGTGTTTTGGCGATGGACCCTGAGGTTATTGTCTTAGATGAGCCAACAGCAGGTCTTGATCCACGAGGTCAAAAGGAAATTATGGATATGTTTTATCAGCTCCATCAAGAACGTCATCTTACAACCATTCTAGTAACCCATAGCATGGAGGATGCCGCTCGATATGCAGATAATATTGTGATCATGCATGAAGGAAAGAATGTCTTAAGTGGATCACCACGAGATATTTTTAAAGATGTTGCAACATTAAAGAAATTCCGTTTAGAGCCACCACGTATTGTCCGCTTTCAGCAAAAGATTGAGCACATGATGGGGCATTCCTTGTCTAAGGTTTGCTTAACAGAGGAAGAGCTTGCTGCTGAAATTGCTCAAGCACTTAGAGAGGAGCGTGCAGAGTCATGATGGAAAAAATGATCTTTGGTCGCTTCTTACCTGGTGATTCACCTGTACACAAGCTTGATCCGCGGTCAAAGCTGATCTTTGTGTTCGCCTTTATTATAATTGTGTTTTTAGCCAATAATACCGTGACATATGCTCTGTTACTCGCATTCACGCTACTGATTGTATTAGTTTCGCGCATTCGTCTATATTTTTTAATAAATGGACTCAAACCAGTACTCTTTTTGATGGCCTTCACATTCCTTCTCCATATTTTCATGACGAAGGAAGGCGTCCCTGTGTTTGAATCAAAATTCATTACAATTTATGACGAAGGGATTAGGCGGGGAATATTTATCTCAACTCGTTTTCTAGTATTAGTATTTATGACGTCAATCTTAACGTTAACTACATCACCGATTTCCATTACAGATGGTATCGAGGTTCTACTGAATCCCTTAAAAGCAATAAAAGTACCCGTACATGAATTGGCTTTAATGATGTCCATCTCATTACGCTTTATTCCAACCTTAATGGATGAGACGGATAAAATTATGAAGGCACAAATGGCAAGAGGCTCTGATTTATCATCTGGGCCAATTAAGGACCGTATAAAGGCAGTAGTACCATTGCTTGTGCCTCTCTTTGTCAGTGCATTTAAACGGGCTGAGGATTTAGCAACAGCGATGGAAGTAAGAGGCTATCGTGGTGGTGAAGGACGCACTAGGTACCGTAGGTTAAAATGGGATATGGGGGACACATTTGCGATTGTGTTATTAGTAGCAATAGGCGTATTGCTATTCTTCTATAGAAGTTAAAGGAGTAGGCTATATGCGACGATTAAAAGTAATTATAAGCTATGATGGCACACTTTTTTCGGGCTATCAGGTGCAGCCAGGTGAACGCACAGTGCAGGCTGAGCTTGAGCGTGTTCTAGCTATTATGCATAAGGGAGTACAGGTTAAGGTAACCGCAAGTGGTCGTACAGATGCTAAAGTACATGCGACAGGGCAAACATTGCATTTCGACACACCACTTGCCATTTCAGCAGAAAAATATAGTAAGGCTTTGAATGTGCAACTGCCAAGAGATATTCGTGTATTATCGGTTGAGGAAGTGGCACATGACTTTCATGCGCGTTACGATGTGGCTGGAAAAAGATATCGCTATATTTGGTCTTGTGAGCCTATCCAAAGTCCATTCCGCAGATATTATACTGTGGAGACAAATGGGGTCAAACCTAACGTAGAGGCGATGCAAGAGGCAGCTAAGGCTATTATTGGTACACATGACTTTTCTTGTTTTTGCGCGGCGAATACAAGCGTGAAAGATAAAGTACGCACAGTAACATTGTTACAATTTGAATGGCATGGTGAAGAGCTACATATGGTGATTGAAGGGAATGGCTTCTTATATAATATGGTACGTATTATTGCAGGTACTCTTTGGGAGGTTGGGATAGGTCGACGTAAGATTGACAATGTGTCCCATGTAGTTGCTTCAGGTAATCGTGATAAGGCGGGGAAAACCGCTCCACCACAAGGGCTATACTTAGAAAAAGTGTTCTATTAGTGGCGTTCTACAATTCTGAACAACTTCACCAGGTGTTTAATGAAATTGCTTGACTTTAAAAGTCATTCATTATATGATAACAGATGGTATTTTCATTACCACCACAAATAAGCCCCGAAACTTATAGTGTAGTCTAATGAAAAATAACGGTAATCGAATCGATTAGGAGGATATATACATGCGTACAACATTCATGGCTAAAGGTCACGAAGTAGACCGTAAATGGTTAGTAGTTGATGCAGAAGGCCAAACTCTTGGACGTTTAGCTTCTGAAGTAGCTGCAATCTTACGTGGTAAACATAAACCAACATTCACACCAAACGTTGACACAGGTGATCACGTAATCATCATCAACGCTGACAAAATCCATTTAACTGGTAACAAATTAGAGGGTAAATTATACCGTCACCACACTCAATTTGCGGGTGGTTTAAAAACACGTACTGCTGGTGAAATGCTAGATAAGTACCCAACAAGAATGATCGAATTAGCAGTTAAAGGAATGCTTCCTAAAAACTCTTTAGGTCGCAAAATGTTCACTAAACTTAATGTTTACACTGGAACAGAGCATCCACATGCTGCACAAAAACCAGAAGCATACGAGCTTCGCGGATAATATAAATTAAGAGGAGGATATTACTTTGGCACAAGTTCAATACATCGGCACTGGTCGCCGTAAAAGCTCTGTAGCTCGCGTACGTTTAGTACCAGGTACAGGTAAAATTGTTATCAACAAACGTGAAATCGAAGAATACGTACCATTCGCTGCATTACGCGAAGTAATTAAACAACCATTAGTAGCTACTGAAACTACAGGAAGCTATGATATCCACGTAAACGTTAACGGTGGTGGATACACTGGTCAAGCTGGTGCTGTTCGTCACGGTATCGCTCGTGCTCTACTTCAAGTAGACCCAGATTTCCGTGCTGCATTAAAATCAGCTGGATTACTTACTCGTGATTCACGCATGAAAGAACGTAAAAAACCAGGTCTACGCGGCGCTCGTCGTGCACCTCAGTTCTCAAAACGTTAATATCGTTGTTATATCAACGATTTCAAGCTCTTCTCAGGTTTACCTGAGAGGAGCTTTTTTTTACGTCGATAACAAAAACAATATGATTTGTTCAGAATTTGTTTAACAGCCCTATGATAGGATGCCTAAGAGGACTAATGAAATACAGGTGAAAGTCATATTGAATAATGGATTTCATTCTAACTAACTGATAGTTTGATGTTATATATAATTGTGTTCAAGTAGGGGAGGGGTGATAGTGAAAAAAAATATTAGCATTACTTTGGCCATTATCATGCTATTTATTATCGTATACTTTATTGGCAATGGAGAGTATTTTGTTAGTAGTAGTCAGCCGATTGCGCTGAATGGGATCGTTACGATTGAAGAAAAAGAACTACAAGAAAAGACTATTTTAAAACTAGATGGAGAATGGTCTTTCTATCCAAATATCTTAATAGCATCAAGCGATTCATTCGACGCGTACGAGAGCGAGAAAATACCAATTGAGGTGCCAGCTACTTGGAATAGCTTTGTAGAACCAAATGAGGAAGGGCCTACTGTAGGAACGTATCATGTTAAGATAAATGTACCAGTTGAAGGGGAATATGGATTATACATTCGTTCAATTCGTCAATCTAACCGTGTATTCATAAATGGAAAAGATGTAGGTAGTAAGGGGAATCCGAGTGAAACCTTAAAGGACTTTAAGTTCGAAAATGATGATAAATATACGGTGTTTGCACCAAGTGAGAATCTAATGCTTGATATAGTAATTCATGTGGGGAATTATAATTATCCAAAAGCTGGTATTACTTTTCCTATTGAGTTTGGAACAAAGGAAGCTATTCAAAGAGATTTTAGCATGAAAATTTTAGCAGAATCGTTTGTATGTATTGGTTATATTGTATTCGGTGCAATTTATATTATATCGTATAGTCAAAATCGGAAGCGTAAAGAAGAATTGTTTTTGGGGTTATTCACTATATTATTCGGACTGTACATGTCGTTTACAAATGAAAAAATATTTTTCCCTATTTTTCCACATTTAACTATAAATGAACAAGTACGTTTACAATTAGGGATTTTACCACTTGTTGATGTTTGTTTAGCATTATTTCTCTATTATTTGTATCCGGAGTTTATGAGGAAAAAAGCGATTTATATTATTAGTATTTTGTTAGGTTTACTTTTTTTTATCTATGGGATTTACAACCCGATGACAAAAAATAGTATGATTATACCAATAGAAAATCTAGTTCTTTCCCAAATAATCTTTGCAGTAATTTTTATTCCAGTTGGGCTTTATAATGTGTTTGTGCTATTACGTGTGCTTATGAAAGGTGTAGATGGCTCACGTTATATTCTAATTCTTTTAGTATCTCTTACTTGTTATACTTTTTTAATGGTAATGTATTACATTTTTGATATACCTATGGTTTATAGTGAACAATTATTGTTTATTTTTACACTCTATAGTTTTGCATCTCTGCTTAGCTTCCGAGCAAATACTTCTTTTAAGGAAGTTCAAGCGTTATCGGAAGAGCTTTTGATGCATAATCAAATGAAGGATGAGTTTTTATTGAAAACGTCTCATGAATTACGTACGCCTTTAAATGGTATTTTAAATATATCCAAATCATTAATGGAAGGTATACAAGGACCTTTAAAGCGTGAGCAACAAGAAAATGTCATTTTAATACATAATGTCGCGCAACGTTTAGGTTATTTAGTAGAGGATTTATTGATTTCTTCGAATCATATGACCGGAGAAGTTCGTGTTATCCCTCGTGTTGTTCCGATAAGCGTAATTGATGAAGTAATTGAGGAAATTCGTAGTTTAATGTCGAGTGATACATCCATAAGGTTAATGAGTGCAGTAGATTCTAATTTACCCCATATGTATACAGATGAATTACGATTGAAACAAGTGCTTTATAATTTACTCTATAATGCTCTGCAACATACAAAAAATGGGCAAATTACAGTCTTAGCTAGTGTACGTAATGATTATATGGAAATACAAGTAAGCGATACTGGAATTGGTATACCATCACAAGACTTAGATCGAATTTTTAATTCCTTTTATCAAGTAAAGAAAGGTAAAAAAAGTGGGGGACTTGGGTTAGGATTAAGTATCTCAAAAAATATAGTAGAACAGTTAAATGGGGAAATTCATGTAACAAGTACATTAGGTGTTGGAACAATTTTTACTTTTACGGTGCCACTTGCCACACTCGAAAAACTAGATATTGAAACACAACAACAGATAGGCAATCGAGCAGATAATACTATACTACAGCTAGATTTACCATTACTGCATAAAGGTAATGACAAAGCCATACTCATTGTTGATGATGATCATGTGAATATAAAAGTACTAGTGGACGCATTAATTCAAAAAGGCTATACCGTTATTGGAGTAGATAATGGGTTTGATGCGATGGATTATATAAAGAAACATAAAGTAGATTGTATGTTAGTAGATTTAATGATGAATGGTATGTCAGGCTATGAATTATGCAAACAAGTACGAAAGCAATACGATATGTTGGAATTACCGATTATAGTTTTAACAGCAATTATGCAGCATTCGGATTTAGTGTTATCTTTACAAGTTGGGGCAAATGATTATCTGCAAAAACCGATTGCGATGGATGAATTACTAGTGCGTATTCAATCATTACTAGCAGTTCGACAATCTTCCATTGATGCGATTGAAGATGAAATGAATTATTTATATGCGCAAGTAACTCCTCATTTTGTCTACAATACACTTAACACTATTATCGGCTTAAGCTATACAAATATAGAGAATACACGAGAGGCGTTATACAGTTTAGCCACCTATTTCCGTGCCAAGCTAAATGTCCATTATCGTAACAGCATGGTTTCAATAGAAGATGAAATAGATCTTGTAAAAGCATATCTCTATATTGAAAAAATGCGCTTTGGTGATCGTCTTATAGTTGCGTATGATATTGATGAGTCCATTCAATCTTTGATTCCAGCATTATCAATTCAGCCTATAGTTGAAAATGCAGTTTTTCACGGGATTTCGAAGAAAAAAGAAGGTGGTACTATTGAGGTGAGTGTGCAACGAGAAGGTCAATTGATACGTATTAAAATTTATGATAATGGGGTCGGTATCTCAGAAGAAAAGTTGCAACGATTAGTAAATGAAGAAAACTCACGTATTGGATTTACGAATCCTTTGAAAAAATTTAAGCTTATGAGAAATGCCAGTTTTCGTATATATAGTGAAGAAGGTATAGGAACTACTGTTATTATTCTATTGCCAGAAGAGAATTCGTAACCTTTACAAATGGCGTACCGTTTAAAGATGATTTGGTCTTTACTGAGTCAGAGGCTGACAAAAAGACTCTTTCTACTTTCGAGGAAAGAGTCTTTTTGTCATTCCATCATAAAAGGCAATCTGTGAAGTAACCCAAAGATTGCTTAACGTTATTTCTTTTGAAATTGCAGGTGAAATTGATGCAACAGGTAAGCTAATTCCGAAGTGAGGCCATCTAGAAAAGTATATGATCATATCTCCTATAGTGTTAACTGTTATTTCGTTCGGGTACAGCTTCTTTTAAAATTTGCTCAATCTCATAAAAGCCTAGTTTTTTTGCATGCTGCAATGGTGTGACACCATCTTGATCTCCAATAGTTATATCAGCACCATGATCCACCAATAATTGCACAATTTCTTGATGTTTCTCCCCACCATTGCCTAATATGACTGCCTCCAATAGAGCTGTCCAATGCAAATTATTAATGTGATTGACATGAATGTCCGAGTGATTAAGTAGCTCTCGGACCACCTCAACATGTCCACGTTCGGATGCAGGGATGATGGCAATTCCACCAAAGCGATTAGTTAGCTTTGTATCTGCCCCTGCAGATATGGCAAGTTTAACGATTTCTAAATAGCCTGATGCCCCTGCATGTAAAAGTACGTTCTCAAGGTTATTATCTCTAATATTAATATCAGCACCATGTTGAATGAGCACCTTCACAGTATCCACCTGGTTATTATAAGTGGCAGCTAAGACAGGGGTTCTTCCATTCTGATCCGTTGTATTAATATTGATGCCTTTTTGCAGAAGTGCTAATACTTTATCAATATCACCGTTCGCTGCTGAAAGTATTAATTGATCATTCATTTTTCCACCCTCTTTTCTTTGGTTAAAACAGCCAAATGACTAATGGTATATCACTGTAGCCTACTTTTCCGTTTATAAAAATATGGTAACATGTTGCGAATTATACGAGTAATATTAAAAAGATATGCTAGGCTTAGCTTTTTCCTATAATAAATAATGTTGAAGTACTCGTTTGTGAGAAATGTCGATCACCCATAAATTAAGTATATGTAGAAAAAAATAAATAGTTTTTTACATAAACCTCACTATTAGTGTACAGATTTAATATATATTAAAAATATTTTCGTATAAGTTTATGTTTTTTTTAGAAATTATTTAGGGGGAGTTTAACATTCCACTTTAATATAGTTTTTAGAAGGTACAACAAACCTTTCATTTTTAAAAATTGTCATTATGGGTTTGATGTAACTCAAAATATAAACTAACCGATGGAGGTAAGTAGGTATGAAAAAAATATTAATAGTATCTGTTGCTGCTATTGCATTACTGGCAGCATGTCAAGATAAGGAGCCTGCAAAAGGCAATAAGACAAGTAGTGATGAAGTTAAAACAGAAAGTACTGTAACAGAAAATACTGCCAAAGAGCAATTAACAAAGGGACAAGAAATGGCTAATGTTCTAAGTGGTACAAATTGGCAAGGTACAAAGGTTTATGATCAAGATCACAATGATTTAACGGCGGAGAACGCAAACTTCATTGGCTTAGCAAAATATGATGCCCAGACAGGTCATTATGAATTCTTTGACGCGGCTACAGGTAAAAGCCGTGAGGATAAAGGGACATTCTTTATCACAAATGATGGGAAACAAAGAATATTAATTTCCGAATCAAAAAACTACCAAGCAGTTGTCGAGATCACTGAGCTAAACGATAGTATCTTTACTTATAAGAGAATGGGTAAAGATGCTGCGGGCAATGATGTAGAAATATTCGTGGAACATATTCCATATAAAGAAAAAGAACTGGCATTTACTGATTCCGATAAAACGTTAGATGCTTCTACAGGTGAAATTGTTACAGACGTTGACGGAGATAAAATTCTCGCTGATACACTATGGCATGGAACAGTTGTGTTAGATGAAGCGGGTAATGATGTAACAGAATTCAATTCAAATTTCATTAGCATTGCAAAGTATGATGCAAATACAAATAAATATGAGTTCTTTAATCCTGAAACAGGTGAAAGTCGTGGAGACTATGGTTACTTTAATGTCATTCATGATAATAAAATAAGAGCGCATGTTTCTGTCGGTGATAATAAGTATGGTGTAGCTCTTGAAATTACAGAAATCAACGATAAGAAGTTCACGTATAAACGAACAGGTAAAGACAAAGATGGCAATGATATAACTGTATTTGTAGAGCATGAGCCATATACAGGTGAATTCAAACCTACTTTTACAAACCAATAAAATTCTTCCTCCCTTAATATAGAAGAAATTAAAACTCTCAAGTTTGTGACTTGGGAGTTTTTTTTACTTTCTGGCATAGTTCATCCACTAATTTCGTACACTAAATGTAAAAGGGTGGTGTATATGGGTGAAGCGCTGGCTTGCACTAGGAGTAATTATGCTTATGAGTATAGTGGTCGTGGCATATGAAACAAATGCTTCGGACCGTAACTTCTTCTTACCGGACCCACTTGGTGGCATAAAAATTGTCATTGATGCAGGGCATGGTGGTGAGGACGGAGGAGCTTCAAAGGGCGAAGTGATTGAAAAGGATATTACACTTGCAATTGCTCAGCATGTAGAGAAGCAATTAAAGAAAAAAGGCGCAACGGTTATAATGACACGAACAAAAAATGGTGATGTAATCGATGAGCATGCGCCATCAGAAAAATATGGAACAATGAGAGAACGGAAAAAGCAAGATATCTTCCTAAGAAAGGATATCGTGGAAAAGGAAAAGCCTGATGTATTTATAACTATTCATGCAAATGCCATTCCTGAAACAAAATGGCGTGGCGCACAGGTATTTTACCATAAGGAAGGACATGCTGATGGAGAGATTCTTGCCAAGAGTATTCAACAATCCATTCGCACTAATTTAAAAAATACAGAACGTGAAGCATTGTCTATTAAGCAAATCTATTTATTGAAGAAAGCGGAAGTACCTGCAGCTTTAGTGGAGACTGGTTTTATTAGTAATGATGAGGAACGAGCATTATTAGTGGACAAAAACTATCAAGAAAAAATGGCAGATGCCATAGTTGAAGGTATAGAAGACTATTTATTAGCCAAAATTGAGTAGAGCAACATCTACAACGTAAATCAAATCATTATGATATACTAATATTGAGACAATATAAGGGGAGTGTTCGTCGTGATTACTGAACAACAAGTACGAGAAATACTGGGACAACTACAAGATCCATTTTTACATAAATCGCTTGCAGAAACAGATGGTATTACGAACGTAGCAATAAAAGAAGAAAAAAATCATGTCAGTGTAAAAATTGCCATTGCTAAACTGAATACACCGGAACAATTACAACTACAAATGAAAGTTGTTGAGGTGTTGAAAGAAGCAGGTGTAAACACTGTTGGTATTCGTTTTGAAGAACTATCAACAGAAAAATTGCAAAGCTTCCGTGGTACAGCAACAGAGTCGGAAGCACAAGATATTTTATCTCCATTAAGCACAGTCCAAGTAATTTCAATTGCTTCTGGTAAAGGTGGAGTTGGTAAATCGACAGTATCAGTAAACTTAGCTGTTGCTTTAGCTCGTCTAGGAAAGAAAGTCGGCTTAATTGACGCAGATATTTATGGATTTAGTGTACCTGATATGATGGGTGTAACGGATATGCCTAAGGTAGTCGATAATCGTATTTTCCCAGTAGATCGCTTTGGGGTAAAAATGATTTCAATGGGCTTCTTTGTAGAAAATAACGCACCGATCGTATGGCGCGGACCAATGCTTGGTAAAGTATTAGATCAATTCTTCCGTGATGTTGAGTGGGGTGAATTAGATTATCTATTATTAGATTTACCTCCTGGCACAGGTGACGTTGCATTAGATATCCATCAAATGTTGCCATCATCAAAAGAAATTGTTGTAACAACTCCACACCCAACAGCAGCATTTGTTGCAGCTCGTGCAGGGGCAATGGCGCTTCAAACAGACCATGAAATTTTAGGAGTTATCGAAAACATGGCTTGGTTTGAATCTAAATCAGGTGACCGAGAATTTGTTTTTGGGCAAGGAGGAGGACCAAAGCTAGCTGACGAACTACGTACAGAGTTGCTTGGACAAATCCCGCTTGGGCAACCAGATTGGACAGATGAAGATTTTGCTCCTTCTGTATACGCTGAAAAACATACAACAGGACAAATTTATTTAGACATCGCGACGAAAATCATCGATAAATTAAATAAATAATAAAAAACGGATTTCCACCAGTTTTATGGGGAAATCCGTTTTTACATTACCAAGGTTACTCGGTACTTTTTTGTCCCTTATCCGATCCGCCACCACTATCGCCACTCGCTTCTTTCTTATCGCCACTTCCTGATGAACCTGTTTCGCCACTTTTCTTAATAAGTTCCTGCCATTTAGATTGCATTAAAGGGCTTTCGATCGTTTCCTTTACAACTTCCTCCATTTGCTTGCGCATATTGGATGATTTAAGGATAGTCTCCAACTGCTTTTGCATATCGGGTTGCCCGAAAAATGCCTCCATATCCTTTTGGAAAGTCGGATCTTTTATTAAGTTCTTCATAATATCCTGTTGCTGTTTTTGCATACTTTTCGCAACAGTTTCTTTAAACTTTGGATCTTCAAAGGTTTTTTTCCAAAAGTCTTCTGCTTCCTTGGAAAGTAAAGTTTCCTCGGTAGCTTTTTTCACTTCATCATGCTCTAAAATCAAGAGCTCACGGAAACTCGGCTCTTCTAAAAGCTGTCGCAATGCCTTTTTACCATCCTCTGTTTGTAAAGAGTCAATCATGATTTTTTTTATTTCATCATAGGACATGGTAGAGGTTTTATCTTGTGAACAGGCAGAAAGAAAAAGCATTAGAATCAGTAATAAGGTGAATTTTCGCATCGACAATCAGTCCTTTCTCTAGATAGACTCTTTCAATTATTGTTCACATTTCTCAGGACTTTATGTATTGGTTAGGATGAGAAATAGCTTTTTTAACAAGGCATTGATAAAATAAGGACAGATATATTGAGAAATTGGGGGACTTTTAGTTGTGACGATACGAAATTGGGCAAAGTTTTTCTTCTTTGCAATGCTCGTTGGTGGTGGAGTCAACGGAGTTTTTAGTTTATTTATTCGCTGGGAATTCTTCCAACCATACATAGCAAACGGTCAATGGGGTGAGTTTTTCGCTGGACTTTTATGGATGGTTTTCTTAGGGTTTACAATGAGTGTTATAGCGCAAGCTGGCTTTTTTGCTTATTTAACACTTCATCAGGTAGGTGTTAATATTTTTAGAACACTGACATTATGGAATTGGGTACAGCTATTATTAATTGCCATAACGATTTTCGATATAATTTTCTTCCGCTTTATTCCTGGTGTGAAGGATGGGCAAAGCTGGTTGTTCTATGTAGGACTATTAATTGTCCTCATTTTTGGGGCAATAGCAACAGCTGTTCAAAAAGTAAAATTAACAGGGAAAAAACATGTAATGATTTCGGCACTATTCTTTATGATTGTCATTACAACGTTGGAATGGACAATTGCCTTGATGGGTCGCGATGAAAATATTAATGAGTATGTTGCGCTTTTATTATTCCCATTATTGGCGGTTAATGCGTATCAATTATTAGTATTACCTAAATATAATGCAAAATCTGATGAAGATCGTCAAAAATTAGAAGCACGTCGCCAAGCTCGTCGTGAACAGGCTAAAAACGCATAAGGAAAAAATTGCCTCGCTGTATTGGAGGCAATTTTTTTATGGCGCTTTTTTAGTTTGAACCTTATAACCAAATATATTTTCTTCAATCGACATAAACTTATGCTGTTGTATGAGAGTGTTAAGCTCTTTAAAGGATATTTGATTATTTTGATGGAGCGGGAAAAAGACAAAATCACCTTTTTGTAATTTCGGAGTTTTTTCACCTTGCCAAATAAGCGAAGGAGATAGTAAATTCATTTGTTGTTGGAATAAGGCTTTCTGTAAATCCTGTGAATATTGATGATTTCGGGTAGCAAACCATAAAGGTTTTTCTTTTAAATATTTTTCGTAAGTATCAATATCCTTTTGGATGAGTGCAATGTCAACGGGTTCTTCTACTGAATCATCCGGCCCAAGTAATCCTGTAGGCAATTTTCGTTGTTGGATAATTTTTAAATGATCGGGTGACCGTTTTATCCAACCAGCATCTAAAAGTAGAAGTGGATAAGGCTCTTTCAACGTTTGGAGCCATTCTAATAGAGAGTCATCAGAGAAAGAGATCTCTACAATAAGAGATGTGCCATAATGTCCTTTTGTGACCACTACTGGTGCATTCGCAATATTAAATACAGAAATCATCGTTGAATTTATAGGCTTTAAAAAGGCAAAGAGCATTACAATTAAAAGCAGCGAAATCAACGTTTTACGGACCATAATGATAACCTCGTTTCTAAAATTTAAAATAAAAAATGAATCTCTTTAAAAAAACTTATGATTTAGTGTTGACTTTCATGAATAATCGATGTTATTATGTATAAGTCGCCAAGAGGTGACAACGAAATAAAGAAAC